>NZ_CP150845.1:0-5360377 GCF_045348165.1 Flavobacterium soyae
ATGACTAAAACTGCTCAATCGGTATGGGAAAACTGTTTGTCTTTTATAAAGGACAATATTCAAGATCAAGCATACAAAACTTGGTTTGAACCAATCAAATCAGTTGAGCTAACCGACAACGCGTTATATATTCAAGTACCAAGTAAATTTTTCTACGAATGGCTCGAAGAGCATTACGTAAAATTATTGAAAGTTGCGCTTACCAAAGAACTGGGAAAAAACGCAAAGTTACTCTATAAAATTAAAATGGAGAACACTTATGGAAATAAACAGCCGTTTACCGAGCAGCTGCCAAGTTCTAACAGAGTTCCTATGAAACCGCAGGAAGTTGACGCTCCGTTTAAAAATTTAAATCCTGAACTTAAGAATCCGTTTGTAATTCCCGGTATCAGAAATTTAAAAATTGAATCTCAGTTAAATCCTAATTACAGCTTTGATAATTTCCTTGAAGGAGACTCAAACCGTTTAGCACGGTCTGCAGGTATGGCGGTTGCCAATAAGCCTGGAGGAACTTCATTTAATCCGTTATTGATTTTTGGAGGAGTTGGATTAGGAAAAACACACTTAGCGCATGCTATTGGGGTTGAAGTAAAAGACAAATATCCTGAAAAAACGGTTTTATATATTTCTGCCGAAATTTTCACACAACAATATATTGATTCGGTTAAAAAGAACAATCGTAACGATTTCATTCACTTTTACCAATTAATCGATGTTTTGATTATTGATGATGTTCAGTTTTTATCTGGAAAATCAGGAACTCAGGACGTATTTTTCCACATTTTCAACTATTTGCACCAAAACGGAAAACAGGTAATTTTAACTTCTGACAAAGCTCCTGTAGATATGCAGGATATTGAGCAGCGTTTGTTATCTCGTTTTAAATGGGGATTGTCTGCAGAATTGCACCAGCCTGATTATGAAACCCGTATCTCGATCTTAAAAAACATTTTATATCGTGATGGTGTTGATATGCCGGAAGATATTTTAGAATATGTAGCACGGAATATCAAATCTAACGTAAGAGAACTAGAAGGTGCCATTATTTCATTAATCGCCCAGTCTTCTTTCAACAAAAAAGAAGTTACGATTGAATTGGCGAAAAGCGTAGTTGAAAAATTTGTTAAAAACGTAAAAAGAGAAATCTCTATCGATTATATCCAAAAAATTGTGTCTGATTATTTTCAGCTGGATATTGAAACACTTCAATCTAAAACTAGAAAAAGACACGTTGTTCAGGCTAGACAATTGGCTATGTTTTTTGCAAAGAAATTCACGAAAGCTTCTTTGGCAAACATTGGTTCACAGATTGGAGACCGGGATCACGCTACCGTTTTACATGCTTGTAAAACTGTTGATAATTTAGTTTCTACAGACAAACAATTCAAGAAATTTGTCGAAGACATCAACAAAAAACTAACGCTATAAACGCGAATCATGCCAGTAAAAGTTTTAATGGTTTGTTTAGGAAATATCTGCAGATCTCCTTTAGCAGAAGGAATTTTAGCATCAAAATTACCTAAAGATAAATTTATTGTTGATTCTGCCGGAACAGGATCATGGCATATTGGTCACGCTCCAGACAAACGTTCGATTGCTGTTGCTCAAAAAAACGGTTTATGCATTGACGGTCAAAAAGGAAGACAATTTAAAACTTCAGATTTTGACGAATTCGATTATATCTACGTTATGGACAGCTCTAATTTGCGTGACGTTCTTCATCTTGCTAAAACTCCTGAACATAAAAACAAAGTTCGTCTTATTTTAAACGAATTATTTCCAGACGAAAATGTAGATGTTCCCGATCCTTATTACGGAGCAGTTAACGGATTTGATAATGTATATCAAATGCTGGATGAAGTCTCTGAAATTATTGCCCAAAAACTTATCGAAAAACATTCATAATTAAATTTGTATTTCAATTGCTGTTTATAGAATTGAAATACATTTTTGTTTTAATTTATAAAATATCACAAAATGAAACTTCTCGGAAAACTATACTTAATTCCAACCACAATGGGCGAAAGCGATCCGATGGATGTTTTACCACAAACCGTAAGAAGAGCAATAGAACTTATCGACCACTATATTGTTGAGAATGACAAAACAGCCAGAAAATCTATAAAAGCAGTTTATCCTGAAAAAAAACAATCAGAATTGGTACTTTTTACACTAAATAAAAGAACAGAACCAAGCGAACATTTAGATTTTATAAAGCCTTTATTAGAAGGAAAAAACATGGGATTAATGAGCGAAGCCGGATGTCCGGGCGTTGCTGACCCCGGCGCTGTGATTGTAAAACTGGCACATGAAAAAGGAATTCAGGTTGTACCTTTAGTTGGTCCTTCTTCTATCCTATTAGCTATGATGGCTTCTGGAATGAATGGTCAGAGTTTTACTTTCAACGGTTATTTACCAATTGATAAAGACGAGAAAAAATCGGCATTGAGGCATTTTGAGAAATTATCTCACGATAAAAATCAATCGCAGATTTTTATTGAAACACCTTACAGAAACAATAAATTAGTTGAAGATATTCTGCAAATTGTAAATCCTTCAACACATTTATGTATTGCAACTGATATTACGCTGCCAACAGAATTCATTAAAACAATGAAAATTTCGGATTGGAAAAAATTAAAAGTAGATTTACATAATCGACCGACGATTTTTATTATTCATAAAATGTAAACTAACTTTAAAACCATCATAATGAAAAAGTTTCTAATCCTGATTTTGATTTGTTACGTTCAAAATACGTTTTCACAATATAAAGAACCAATAATCAAAGTAGATCCTGATGCAGTAATTAATAAATCTGAAGAAATTCCTACCGTAGATACTACACCTGAATTTCCTGGAGGACCGGAAGCTTTACACAATGATTTTCTTAAGAAAAATTATAAGATGCCTAACGTAAGCAACTTAAAAGGTAAAGTTTATGTTACTTTCATGGTTGAGAAAGATGGAACATTAAGTAACATAAAAGTTTTGAGAGATATTGGATATGGTACTGGAGAAGAAGCTATAAGAATTCTTAAATTGTCTCCAAAATGGATTCCAGCAAAGAAAGATGGCAAACCTGTAAGATGGCAATATTCATTTCCTATAAATGTAACAGGCAATGAACCACCAAGCGCAGCCAAATTGAATAACTTTCCTCAAAATAGTTCAGTTATTCCTGTTATTGAAGAAGAAAATCAAGTTTACAACACCGCAGGTATAGAAGTAAGACCTGAATTCCCAGGAGGAGAAGAAGCTTTAAATAAATACTTAAAAGACAATTATAAAAATCCACAAAAAGATCTAAAAGGAAAGGTTTATGCCACTTTTATTATCGAAAAAGATGGGTCTTTAAGTGATATAAAAATTTTAAGAGACCTTGGATATGGAACGGGTACAGAAGCTATTAGAGTGTTAAAAAAATCTCCGAAATGGACACCTGGAAAACAAAATGATAAGGTTGTTAGAGTTTTATACTCTATACCAATAATTGTAAATTAATATCGTCTGCTTTCTCACACAAGTTTTCCCCTAATCAAACTTCAACATGAGTAAACTCCCAAACGTAACTACAAGCATTTTTACGGTAATGTCAAAAATGGCAGTCGAATATAATGCAATAAATCTTTCTCAAGGATTTCCAAATTTTCCTGTTGATGAACGATTGACTGATATTGTTGCAAGATTAGCAAAGGAAAATGTACATCAATATACACCGATGGCAGGTTATCCGCCATTGATGAATAAAATTGCGAAGTTAATTCAGGAATCTTATAGTAGAACAATCAATCCTGATTTAGAACTTTTGGTTACAGCGGGCGCAACGCAAGGGATTTTTACTACTATTTTAGCTTTGGTAAAAGAAAACGACGAAGTAATTATTCTCGATCCAAGTTATGATTCTTATGAATCTCCTGTTTTACTTTGCAAAGCAAAACCTGTTCGTGTAGCTTTAAATGACGATTATACGCCAAATTGGGAGACAATCGAAAAAGCTTGTTCGGAGAAAAGCCGAATGATTATCATCAATAATCCGCATAATCCAACTGGAAAAATATTAAATGAAACCGATTTTCTTCAATTAGAAAAAATACTTTCAAAATATCCAGACTTATTAGTTTTATCTGATGAAGTTTATGAATACATTACTTTTGAAGAAAAACATATTTCGGCACATACCAAAAACTTTCTTTTAGATCGCTGCATTATGGTTTCCTCTTTCGGAAAATCATTTCATATTACAGGCTGGAAAATTGGTTACACAATTGCTCCCGAATATTTAATGAAGGAAATCAAAAAAGTACATCAGTTTTTGGTTTTCAGCGTAAACAGTATTTCACAATTTGCGATCAGCGAATATTTAGATGTTGTTGATGTAAATTTACTTGGAAAATTCTATCAGGAAAAAAGAGATTATTTTCAAAAACTGCTTCAAAACAGTCGATTTGAATTGAAACCTTGCGAAGGAACTTATTTTCAGGTTGCTTCTTACGCCAGTATTTCAGATGAAGATGATGTAACATTCTGCAAAAATCTAATCATCAATCACGGAGTTGCTGCAATTCCTATTTCAACTTTTTACTCCGATCATAAAGATCAAAAATTAATACGTTTTTGCTTCGCTAAAGACGATTTTACTTTAGAATCTGCCGCAAAAAAACTATGTGATATATAAAGTTTATCAAAATTTTATAACAATATTATGCGCGCATCCTATTTTTTTAATTAATATTGTAAAAAAAGAAAAGTATGAGCTATACAGATAAAATGTTACGTGACGACGCTTTAAAAGGAAAAGTCATTGTAGTTACAGGCGGCGGAAGCGGTCTAGGAAAAGCAATGACTAAATATTTTCTTGAATTAGGCGCACAAGTTGCGATAACTTCAAGAGATTTAGAAAAGCTGAAAACCACTGCAGCAGAACTTGAAAGTGAAACTGGCGGAAAATGTTTACCGCTTCAATGTGACGTTCGTCATTATGAAGAAGTAGAAAATATGCTTCAGGAAACTTTAAAAGTTTTTGGAAAAGTAGATGTTCTTTTGAACAATGCAGCCGGAAATTTTATTTCTCCAACTGAACGTTTATCTGCAAATGCATTTGATACTGTTATAGATATCGTACTTAAAGGTTCAAAAAACTGTACGCTTGCCTTTGGAAAACACTGGATTGATACCAAGCAAACATCGGCAACGATTTTAAATATTGTAACAACTTATGCCTGGACAGGTTCTGCTTATGTGGTGCCAAGTGCGACTGCAAAAGCTGGAGTTTTAGCCATGACAAGAAGTCTTGCTGTAGAATGGGCAAAATACGGAATTCGTTCTAATGCGATTGCTCCGGGACCATTCCCTACTAAAGGTGCATGGGACAGATTATTGCCGGGAGATCTTTCAGAAAAGTTCGACATGGCAAAAAAAGTGCCTTTGAAACGTGTTGGAGATCATCAGGAATTAGCCAATTTAGCAGCTTATTTAGTGTCTGATTTCTCTGCTTATGTAAATGGTGATGTCATTACGATTGACGGCGGTGAATGGTTAAAAGGTGCCGGACAATTCAATTTATTAGAAGCAATTCCCGAAGAACTTTGGGATCAGCTTGAAATGATGATTAAAGCAAAGAAGAACAAATAATTACAAGTGCTTACTAAATTCAGAATATTTTATTAAAACTATACTGATTGCACCAAATCCCGAAGGTTTACTTTCGGGATTTTTTTTATGTTTTTCACCAAATAAGTAACAATCTTTTAACCATATAAGTAATATAAGTTCAGTTAAGTATTGTTTTACTTAAATATTTTGCTGCTTAAATTTACTTACATTACTTATATGGTTAAATTACATAATATGTTTAGCAATTCAGTTAAATTATTATTTTTGCCAAACAAATATCAAACAAAAATTTTATGCTCATTATTGGACTTGCAGGAGGAACAGGAAGTGGAAAAACAACGGTAGTACATCAAATCATGAACGAATTACCAGACACTGAAGTGGGTGTAATTTCTCAGGATTCGTACTATAAACAAACCGATAATTTATCATTTGACGAAAGAGCATTAATTAATTTTGATCATCCGCGTGCAATCGATTTTGAATTATTGGTAAGACATCTCAAAGCTTTAAAAGCGGGAGAAACTATCGATCAGCCAGTTTATTCTTTTATTCAGCATAACAGAACTGACGATACGGTTTCAACACATCCAAGAAAAGTAATGATTGTTGAAGGCATTTTAATTTTGACAAATCCGGAATTACGTGAACTTTTTGATATCAAAATTTTCGTTCATGCAGATTCAGATGAAAGATTAATTCGTCGTTTAAAAAGAGATATTTCAGAACGCGGACGTGATATCGACGAGGTTTTAAACCGTTATCAAAACACGTTAAAACCTATGCATGAGCAATTTATCGAACCATCAAAAGCATTTGCAGATATTATTATCCCAAATGATAAATACAATACTGTAGCAATTGATGTAGTTCGCGCTGTAATTAATCAGAGAATTTCATAATTTTTATCGTAAATTTAAACCATAATAATTAGGAGCTGATTCCCGCTATACGTTTCAATCTTTTGTGCCGAACCCCGGCACAAAAGGATTTTCACTACTATCGGGGCTAAAAAGACCAATCGAATTCAAAAGAAATAATAGGTTTATAAAAAAATGAAAATAAAAAATCCATATAAAGACAAAAAGTGGTTCAAATATCTAGGCAATAAATATGTCTGGGTTTTGCTGTTTTTTGTAATCTGGATGTTATTTTTAGACAACTACTCCTATTTTGATCATCGCTTTTTAGACGGACAGATCAATGAATTACAGGACAATAAAAAATATTATCAGGAAGAAATAAAAAAAGATCAGGAACAGATCAAACAACTTAAAAATCCTGAACAAATAGAAAAATATGCTCGCGAAAAGTACTTTATGAAAAAAGACAGCGAAGATATTTACATCATCCAGTTTGAAGGAGATACCATTCAAGATAAAGAATAAACACAAAAAACACTAAATGGCCACTAACCTATTCGACGATTTTAATCCGATTTCATCCAAACAATGGAAACAAAAAATTCAGTTTGAATTAGATGGAGCCGATTATAACCAAACCGTAATTTGGAATTCTCCAGAAGATATTCAGGTAAAACCTTTTTATCACAGCGACGAATTTACCAAAAGTGCTGCTGTTCATACTCAGGCATCAGAGTTTAAAATCTGTCAAAACATATTTGTTCACGACGTTGAAAAATCTATCAACAGAGCCATAAATACGATTGAAAGAGGTGCCGAAAGTTTACGTTTTACGATTCAAAACGAAAATACCGACATTCAAAAATTATTAGAAAATCTTCCTTTAGAAAATAGAACCATTTATTTTCATTTGAATTTTCTCTCAATCGATTTCGTAAAAAAACTGGACGCTATTGCTGCACAAAAAAATGCAGCTTTTTATTGCAATCTTGATCCAATTGGACAATTAGCCCGCGACGGAAACTGGTTTACAACATCGGATAAAAATAATTTTGAAACACTTGAAAAAATTTCAAACCAAACTAATCTGCCATTTCTAAGTGTAGATTTGGGTTTGTATCAAAATTCAGGAGCAAATATCACACAGCAAATTGCCTACAGTTTAGCGCATGCCAATGAATATTTAAACCGTTTTCCAACTTCAACAAAACCTATTGTTTTTGAAATAGCTGTTGGAACTAATTACTTTTTTGAAATTGCAAAACTCCGTGCCTTGCGAATGCTTTTCAAATTAATTGCTGCAGAATACAATCCTGAAATAGACTGTCATTTTTTAGTTACTCCAACCAAACGGAATAAAACCATTTACGATTATAATGTCAATATGCTTCGTACCACAACCGAATGTATGTCGGCAATTTTAGGCGGAGCCGATGCTGTTGCTAATTTACCTTATGATGCTTTATATCATAAAGACAATGAGTTTGGTGATCGAATTGCCCGAAATCAGCTTTTAGTTTTAAAACATGAAAGTTATTTTGACAAAGTCGATAATCCAGCCGACGGAAGTTATTATATTGAAAGTTTAACGATGCAATTGGCAGAAAAGAGTTTAAACTTATTTAAAGATATTGAAGCTGACGGAGGTTTCCTGAAACTTTTGAACGACGGAACGATCAAAAAGAAAATTCAGGAAAGTGCCACTAAAGAACAGGAATTATTCGATTCTAAAAAAGAAGTTTTATTAGGAACCAATAAATATCCTAACAAAGAAGACAGAATGAAACATGATTTAGAATTGTTTCCTTTTGTAAAAATAAAACCTAGAAAAACATTAATTACACCAATTATAGAAAAAAGATTAGCTGAGAAATTGGAACAAGAACGTTTAGAATCTGAAGAAAAATAATGAAAACACTTAAAATTATTACAAGAATTATTTTGGTGATTTTAATTTTATTATCTCTTTTTATGTGGCTAATCATAGGTGCATCAAGTCATAATATAAAAACAGAAATGAGAGTTCTGCCATTAATTTTTGCTTTAGTATTTGCAATTTTTCTTTATTTAACTAAGTATATAAAACGAAAAGAAAATTAAGACCATAAAAGAAATTGAAAGCGAATTGAACCTATTCTAAGAAATAATTTTAAAATTGAGAAAAGACCTTAAACATATAAAGTTAGAAGTTAAAAGTCATGAGTTAAATGAACAAACTCATAACTCAAAACCCATAACTCATAACTTCACCACAGCCGAAGGAATTGAACTTAAAAAAAGCTATTCTGAAAAAGATATAGAGGATTTAGAGTTTCTGGATTTCGGAGCTGGTTTTACACCCAATTTACGCGGACCTTACGCTACGATGTACGTTCGTCGTCCGTGGACGATTCGCCAGTATGCCGGATTTTCGACAGCAGAAGAAAGTAATGCTTTTTACAGACGAAATCTTGCTGCAGGTCAAAAAGGGCTTTCAATAGCTTTTGATTTACCAACACATCGCGGTTACGACTCAGATCATGAAAGAGTTGTTGGAGATGTAGGGAAAGCTGGAGTTGCAATCGATTCTGTCGAAGATATGAAAGTATTATTCGATCAGATTCCGCTTGATGAAATGTCGGTATCCATGACTATGAACGGTGCCGTTTTGCCAATTATGGCATTTTATATTGTGGCTGCCGAAGAACAAGGTGTTGAATTGAACAAGCTTTCGGGAACTATTCAAAATGATATTTTGAAGGAATTCATGGTGCGCAATACTTATATTTATCCGCCAACGCCTTCAATGAAAATTATTGCCGATATATTTGAATTTACAAGCAAAAAAATGCCAAAATTCAATTCTATCTCAATTTCAGGATATCATATGCAGGAAGCCGGAGCAACTGCTGATATTGAATTAGCTTATACTTTAGCAGATGGTTTAGAATATATTCGAACTGGATTATCGACTGGAATGACTATTGATGAATTTGCTCCACGCCTATCTTTCTTTTGGGCAATTGGAATGAATCATTTTATGGAAATTGCAAAAATGAGAGCCGGCCGAATGATTTGGGCAAAACTATTACAGCAGTTTAACCCGAAAAGCGATAAATCATTAGCATTAAGAACGCATTGCCAAACCAGCGGATGGAGTTTAACAGAACAAGATCCTTTTAACAATGTAGCCAGAACTTGTATTGAAGCTACGGCAGCAGCCTTTGGCGGAACACAGTCTTTGCATACCAACGCACTCGATGAAGCTATTGCTTTGCCAACTGACTTTTCGGCGAGAATTGCACGAAATACACAGATTTATTTACAGGAAGAAACGAAAATTACCAAAACCGTTGACCCTTGGGGCGGAAGTTATTACGTAGAATCTTTAACGAATGAGATTTTAGAAAGTACCTGGAAATTAATTGAAGAGGTTGAAGAATTGGGCGGAATGACTAAAGCAATTGAAGCCGGAATCCCAAAACTTCGAATTGAAGAAGCGGCTGCAAGAAAGCAAGCGAGAATTGACAGCGGACAAGACATTATTGTTGGTGTCAATAAATTTAGATTAGAAAAAGAAGATCCGCTGCATATTTTAGATGTTGACAACCAAATGGTTCGTAAACAGCAAATAGAGCAGCTTGAAAATATTAAAGCAAAAAGAGATACTGAAAAAGTAAATCAATCACTGGAAAAATTAATTCATTGTGCTAAAACCGGAGAAGGAAACTTATTAGAAATGGCTGTTGAAGCTGCCAGAAACAGAGCAACTTTAGGCGAAATAAGTGATGCCCTTGAAACTATTTTCGGAAGATTTAAAGCGCAAATTAAATCATTTAGCGGTGTGTATAGTGCAGCAATAAAAAACGACGAGAATTTTGAAAAAGCAAAACAATTAGCAGATGCTTTTGCAAAACAAGAAGGAAGGCGCCCAAGGATTATGATTGCCAAAATGGGACAAGACGGTCATGATCGCGGTGCAAAAGTAGTGGCAACCGGTTATGCGGATGTGGGTTTTGATGTGGATATAGGTCCGTTATTTCAAACTCCGGCCGAAGCGGCAAAACAAGCTGTAGAAAATGATGTTCATATTTTAGGTGTTTCATCACTTGCTGCGGGTCATAAAACATTGGTTCCGCAAGTTATCGAAGAGCTTAAAAAACATGATCGTGAAGATATTATGGTAATTGTTGGCGGTGTAATTCCTGCTCAGGACTATCAATTTTTATTTGATGCAGGCGCAGCAGCTGTATTTGGGCCAGGAACTAAAATAAGTGAAGCGGCTATTAAAATTTTAGAAATCTTAATTGACTAAGAATATTCAAAAAAAATCCCGAATTAACATTCGGGATTTTTTTTGTTTTTAATCGTTTATTGTCGCATTACTGTCTGCTTCAATAAAAGAAAGATCATAGCCGGCAAAATCTCGCATATAACTTTTTAAAGAAGTTCCGAAAGCATCTCTAAAATGCCTGTTTCCCCCATGTTTAAAAAAGTTTTTTACTGATCCTGCACCTCCTAGATGTGCAGCTGCTAAAATACCAGATTCTGTAATTTCGACACCATTAATCACTTTTCCTTCGTACTTTTCAATTTCATTACGTAAAATCCATTTGTTTTTGGATAATAACGCGACAAAAGCTTTTTCCTGTAATGCCGGATCTGTTAAGAAGTCTTTTTCATTTCTGACTCCAATGGCGCGTAATGCTTTTGAACCAAATTGATATTTTCCCATGTAACCCAGTGAATTTACCATTCGGTATTTTCCCTGTGATTCTTTGAAAGCTACTGCTTCTTTAAAACCGATAAGATGATTTCCAGTATATGGGACGTTTAGATTTACTTTAGGATAATCATCCTTTTCTAAAGATGGAAAAATATATTCTGATCCATCTGTTTTTTCTGTTAGAAACCACGGTTTGGTTTCGATACTAAAGGGTTTAAAACCCAAACTTAAAAATGTAATAATAACGATTAAACTCGCATAAAAATACCACTTCTTTATCATAAATTGTTTTTCTTCAAAACGCTGTCACCTTTTTGAAATTTCTACGGTGCAAAGGTAATGAAAAACAAAAAAATCTGATATTCAGCAGTTTAACAGAAATTAAAAATAGAGTGCATGTGCTTTAAAGCCTTTATTGGCGGAGTATTCGAGAGTTGGTGCCGGAATTTTTATCGTGTTAAAAACAGAAAAAATAGTTTTCAAAAAATGCGATTTTGTGTCAATTTTAGCTAAATTCACGTCAAATGAAAGAAAAAACTGACGATATCTTTCAGGGTTTTCGACCGAAATTGGAATATCATCCTGAACATTTCCGGAAATCATTCCTTCTGCACCATATCCAAAAGCAACATTCAGCCACTTTGGAATTTTGCTCTCTTTTGCAAAAGAATGAAGATTGACAGAAAGCCAATAAGTTTGTCCGTTATAATCTTTTAAAATCTGCTCATTTAATGATTTCCCTAAAAGATTCGGGCGCATACTTGCATATTGCGTTGTATGAAATGAAAATTTTGGAATGATACGCTGTTCTTTCCACAATAATTCTTGGGAAACATACAAACCTGTTCCGGTAGCGTTAGCAATAATATCGCCCGGAGAAGCTCCCCATTGTGATGAATACCCGTCTAAAACTTCAACTGCAGTTAAAAAGGCAAAGCCTAAACCTGCCCCATAAATCAATTGTTTTTTTTGATCCGCACCGCTCCAGTTTAGCATTTCAGCACCAAATCTTCCTAAATGATAAGCAGAATACATATGCCCCACTTTATCCATTTGGAGCCATTCGCTGTTATCATTTATAAAATGAAACTTTGATCTTGGATAATCGGCATACCAAATTTGATTTAAACCCAATAAAGTAGCCGAGGCCAAAGCGGTTTCTGTTACAATTACAGTAGTTTGCCTTTTCTTATTTAAAGTATCTGATGGAGCTAAAAAGCTTTCAACCTTATTTTGAGAAAAAGATTGAAAGCTTAGTATAAGTAAAACCGGTAAAAAAAGGTATTCTTTTAAATTCAAAACTATCTTGTTACGCCTTGACTAGCAATCCAGTCTGAATATTTTTTTGCATTTTTTGTGTGCTCTGCATAATTTGAAGCAAATTCATGGTAACCAAAACGATCAACGCTTGCACAAAAATAAATGTAATCGTTTTTCTCCGGATTTAAAACTGCTTCAAGAGCTGTAATATCTGCCATAGCAATTGGTCCCGGAGGAAGGCCGATATTAACGTAAGTATTGTATGGAGATTTCATAATCAAATCATTATAAAAAACTCGTTTTATAACCTGATCAAAATTATTGTCTCTTAATTTTAAGGCATAAATTACAGTTGGATCAGCCTGCAATGGCATTTCTAAACGAAGACGGTTTAAATAAACTCCTGCAATACGAGGTCTTTCGTCTTTTTTAACTGATTCTTTGTGAACGATTGACGCTAATATAGAAACCTGAACTGGTGTTAAACCTTGTTTTTTTGCTTCTTCAATTCTTTCCGGAGTCCAGAATTTATGGTATTCCTTGATCATTTTATCGCGGAATTTTTCTGCAGATGTATTCCAATATACTTCGTATGTATTTGGAATAAACATAGCAAAAACATTTTCTTCGTTAAATCCGTTTGCAGCTAAAAATTCAGGATCTTTAAAAGCTTTCATTAATGATATACTATCCGCTTCAATTTCTGACCCAACTCTTCCTGCAAAATTCTCCAGGCGTTCCTGATTGTTAAAAGCTAATTTAACGGGAACATTTGAACGCATTGCACGAACTAAGTCAATGTTATTCATGTCTTTTTTCAAAAGAAAACGTCCTGATTTTACATTTTCAGGATAACTTCTTTTGCTGGCAACCAGTTCAAAATTGTCAAAGTTTTTGATATATGGTTCTAATATTTTTTTTACATCAGTATAATTTGCTCCGGTTGGAACGTAAACGTAAACTTCTTTTTCTTCAAATTTTGTATTGGCACTAAAAATTTGGCTGATTAAAATAAAACCGTAAATCAGTAAAACAGAAATTACGGCTACGGCAGCTAGTGTGATTATTTTTTTTAATTTCAAAGCTATTAGTTTAAATGTTTTTATTGATTAACTGAAAGATTGCTTCATCTTGATAGTGGTTATTTAGCAAAATCCAGTCTTTTTTAATTCCTATTTTCTCAAAACCAAATTTAGTAAAAAGAGCTATACTTGCTTCATTATTTACACTAATATTTGCATAAAGCTGATGCAGATTTAAATTAAAAAAAGAGTATTTTATTAAAAGTTCTAGTGCCTCAGAACCAATATTTTGTCCTCTGTTTTCCTTCTTCTGAATAACAATACCTATTCCCGCTCTGTTATTTCTTGGATCAAATTCAAATAAATCGATCAATCCAATCGCCGGAAAATCTTCGTCCTGACAAATTGCTAAGCGTAATTGTTTGGCTTCATAAATATCCTGTTGTGCATTTTCAAGATATTGACGAATTAAAAACCGGCTATAAGGTGTATTGGTATTACTGACTTCCCAAATGCTTTGATCATTTTCCATCGAATGCACAAACCCTAAGTCTTCAGGTTCTAGTGCACGCAGATAAATGGTTTCGCCTTTGAGTGTGATCATTTTAGATTGCAGATTTTAGATTGTTGATTTTAGATTGCTGATTGTCAATTTTTGGATTTGGAATTTGTGTTTTTTAAATTTGGAATTTTAAATTTCTATAGTTCCTTTAAAAACAAATTTTGCAGGTCCGGTTAGGAAAACATTTGTAAAATGATCTCCTAATTTATCGAAAGAAACCACCAATTTTCCTCCTTCAACATTTAAATTAATTGAAGTTTTATCTGTTTGTCCAATTGCATTCATAGCGATTGCAACTGCTGTTGCTCCGGTTCCGCAAGCTAAAGTTTCGTCTTCAACTCCTCTTTCATAAGTGCGGAGAGAGAAAGTACCATCATCTACTTTTTTTACAAAATTAACGTTGCTTCCTTTTTCTCCGTATAAATCTCCGTAACGAATAGCAGCTCCGTTTTCTTTTACATTATAATGTTCTAAATCATCAACAATCTGTACGTGATGCGGAGATCCGGTATTTAAAAAAGTATAAGAGTCGTTTTTTTGCACTTTATCAACATCAATCATTTGAAGCGAAACAATTGCATCATTTCCTACTGATGCATGATGTAAACCATCTGTCGCAATAAAAGTAGTTTTATCATCAATAACTCCTAACTGATTTGCAAAAGCCACCAGACAGCGGCCGCCATTGCCGCACATTGAACTTTGGTTTCCGTCTGAATTATAGTAAACCATTCTAAAATCAGTTTCAGAATCATTTTCTAACAAAATTAAGCCGTCAGCTCCAATCCCGAAACGTCTGTCGCACAAGCGTTCAATCAACTTTACATCTTCTTTTGGGAAGAAATTAGATCTGTTATCGATCATTACAAAATCGTTGCCTGTACCTTGATATTTATAAAATTCTACTTGCATTTTTTATTCATTAAGAAATACAAAAGTACAAAGAAAGAACGAAGATTAATTAATGAAATGTTAATCAATGTTAAAGAGAGTTAAACCATTTTCTCAAATAATTTTTTGGTATAATTTTACGTTAGATATCTTAAAACAAATACCTATATAACTTAAAAACATAAATTGTAATATGAAAAGATTTTCAACCTTATTTTTAGTTTCACTACTAAGCGGTGCTACTACGCTTGGTGCTTACAAGTTATTATTTGACGGCAGTGATTCTTTTTTTGGAAAAGGAAACTCTGTTGTTACCCTTGCTCCTAATTCATACGGAAGAACCGTTGGATTACCCAGTGAAGCAGTTGATTTTACAGAAGCTGCAGATAAAACAATTCACACGGTTGTTCACGTAAAAAATGTTTCGAGAAGAACGGTAAGTAATCCTATGATGGAATTTTTCTACGGTTATGGCGGGCAGCAGCAGCAAGAACAAGTAGGAACCGGATCTGGTGTTATTATTTCTGAAGATGGGTATATCGTGACAAATAATCATGTTATTAAAGATGCTTCTGAAATTGAAATTACTTTGAACAATAAAAAATCGTACAAAGCAAAATTAATTGGTACAGATTCTAAAATGGACATTGCCTTATTAAAAATAAGTGCTGATGAAAAATTACCATATACTGCTTTTGCAAACTCTGATTCTGTAAAAATTGGAGAATGGGTTTTGGCAGTTGGTAATCCGTATAATTTAACTTCAACAGTTACTGCCGGAATTGTTTCGGCGAAAGCCAGAAATTTAGACCAAAGCGGAATTCAATCTTTTATTCAAACTGATGCTGCTGTAAATCCGGGAAATTCTGGCGGTGCATTAGTAAATACAAGAGGCGAATTAATTGGTATTAATACTATGATTTCGTCTATGACAGGATCGTATGTTGGATATTCTTTTGCTGTTCCATCAAATATTGCTCGAAAAATTATTGAGGATATTATGGAATATGGAAATGTTCAAAGAGGAATTCTGGGTGTTGAAGGCGGCGAATTAAACAGCACGGCTTCAAAAGAGTTAGGAATTACTGAAACGCAAGGTTTCTACATTAATAAAGTATCTAAAAATTCTGGTGCCGAAAAAGCGGGTCTTACAAAAGGTGATATTATTGTAAAACTAGACGAGCAAAACATTGCTACTTTTGCTGATCTTTCAGGTTACATCAACACAAAACGCCCAAATGACGTTGTAAAAGTAACTTATATTAAAGATGGAAAAACTAAAACTGTTCCGGTTACTTTAAGCAAAAATGAGTTTTTTAGCACTGAATTTAAAGGAATTGAATTAGAAAATATCGATGCTGCTGATAAAAAGAGATTCAAAATTGATTATGGTGTAAAAATCAAAAACATCACCAATGAGAATTTAATGCAGTATCAAAATGAATTGCAGGGAAATATTATTTTGAGCATCGATAACGTAAAAGCAACAAACGTTGAAACTGTTTCTAAACTTTTAAATAAAAAAGACGAAGGACAAAGTGTTCGCATTGAAATGATCAATAAAAACGGAGAGATATTTAGAATTATTATTTAGTCTCAGTTTACATTCACAGTATTCAGTTCTTTAAAACTGTAAACTGAGACTGCGACTGAAAACTTTAAAAAAAGCCATCTTAAGAAAATTAAGGTGGCTTTTTTTGTTTTGAAAAATAAATGCAAAAATAGTTTACGAAATCGATTGAAATAGATACTTTTGCGCAAAATTATAAAATAAGTGAGCGTTTTATTATTTCAATTTAATCAATTATGAGCAAAAATTCTTTGTACCAAAAAGAGGTATCATTACAAGTCGACCGAAGAAGAGCTGGTGTCGAATTAATTAAAGTGATAAGTGATTTATGGTATGACAAATCCATAGAAATGGTTTTATTTAAAAATCAATTACTGGATAAAAATGTCAGCGATATTATCAATCTTCATCAATATGCGGGTGAATTTGTGGGTAAACCTATCACCATTTTCGATTCTGTAGAAATCGCAAAAGTTGTTTTGTCTTTAGATCTTCCGCCTGCTAAAATAGATCTTGGAAAATTAACTTACGAGTATCATTTAGAAGATGAGAAATATCCGGACGCAAGATATTTTGTGATCGAAAAATTGAAAAAATCAAAAACTTCACAAGAAATTCAGCCCAAAGATGTTGTTCTTTATGGTTTTGGAAGAATCGGACGCTTATTGGCCAGAGAATTAATGTCTAAAACCGGAAAAGGAAATCAATTGCGTTTAAGAGCGATTGTGACCCGAGATAAAAATGACGCTGTAACTTTAGAGAAACGTGCTTCTTTATTACGCTATGATTCTATCCACGGAGATTTTCAAGGTTCTGTAATTGCAGATGCTAAAAACAATGCGCTAATAATTAACGGAACTACGGTTCATATTATTTCTGCAAATTCTCCAGAAGAGATTGATTATACCGAATATGAAATTAATGATGCATTAGTAATTGATAATACAGGTGCATTTACAACCGAAGAAGCTTTAAAAAGACATTTAACTTCAAATGGGGTTAATAAAGTTTTATTGACTGCTCCGGGAAAAGGTGTGCCGAATATTGTGCATGGAGTTAACCATAATGACTATAATCCAGATGAGAATAATATTTTCTCTGCAGCATCTTGCACAACAAATGCTATTACGCCTGTTTTAAAAGTTATTGAAGACACTTTAGGAGTTGTAAAAGGGCATTTAGAAACTATTCATTCTTATACCAACGATCAAAATTTGGTTGATAACATGCATAGAAAATACCGTCGCGGAAGAGCTGCTGCTTTAAACATGGTAATTACAGAAACTGGTGCAGGAAATGCTGTTTCAAAAGCTTTACCATCTTTAGAAGGAAAATTAACTTCAAACGCTATTCGAGTTCCTGTTCCTAATGGTTCATTAGTGGTTTTAAATTTAGAAGTTAAAAAAGCAACATCGATTACAGCAATCAATAAAATCATGAAAAAATGTGCTCTTGAAGGAGAACTGGTAGAGCAAATTAAATATTCACTGAATAATGAATTAGTTTCATCTGATATTGTGGGAACTTCGGCTCCATCAATTTATGACAGCAATGCAACTATTGTTTCAAAGGATGGAAAAAACATTGTACTCTATATTTGGTACGATAATGAATACGGTTATAGTCATCAGGTTATTCGTCTTGCAAAATATATTGCCAAGGTAAGACGTTATACTTATTATTAATTCAATCTAACTACTTACTTAAACCATCAAGTTTACTTGGTGGTTTTTGTTTTCTTATTAAATAGGTAAAACAGTTGTGCTCTTTACTTCTGATATCACAAATACAGTATTTATAAGTGAAACTTCAGGTAAAACAGATAATTTCTTTTGATGAAAATGATGGTAGCTTTCCATATCAGGAATTATAATTTTAAGCATATAATCGAAGTTTCCTGAAACATAATTGCACTCTACAACCTCGGGTAAATTTAAAATTGACTGATTAAATCCTTCAGAAGTATCATAAGTCTGCTTAGTAAGCGTAACCTGACAGTAAACTGTTAAATTATTTCCAAGTTTTTTCTTGTCTAAAATTGTAACGTATTTTTCTATAATCCCATCTTTTTCAAGACGTTTCACCCGGTCGTGAACCGGAGTTAAGGACAAATTTATTTTGTTTGCGATATCTTTTAAGGTATAGTGTGCATCTTCCTGTAAAAGACGTAGTATTTTTTTGTCAATTTCATCTAAAGCCATAACGAAAACGTTTTATTAGAGTAGTGTTTCTTAGTTTTTTTTTCTTTTTGAAGAATAAATTAAGGGGCAAAACAGAATAATTTTCTGTAAAAGTAAAAAATAAAATAATATTTTCTTATTTATTAATCAGTAAACCATAATTTATTCTCTCTCTGTAGCTTTGTAAAACAAATTCAATAAAAAACAAAAAAATATATCAAATGATAATAGGTGTTCCAAAAGAGATAAAAAACAATGAGAACAGAGTTGCTTTAACTCCTGCTGGTGTTTCTGAAATGAAAAAACATGGACATACAGTTTATGTGCAAGCTACTGCTGGTTTAGGAAGCGGCTTTGCTGATGAAGAATATGCGCAAGCTGGTGCTGTAGTTTTACCAACTATTGAGGAAGTTTATGCAATTGCAGAAATGATTATTAAAGTAAAAGAACCAATTGCATCTGAATACCCATTAATTAAAAAAGATCAATTGTTATTTACCTATTTTCACTTTGCATCATCTGAACCATTAACTCACGCAATGCTTGAAAAAGGTGCAGTTTGTTTAGCTTATGAAACTGTTGAAAAAACAGACCGCAGTTTACCATTATTAGTTCCAATGTCTGAAGTTGCAGGTCGTATGGCTATTCAACAAGGAGCAAAATATCTTGAAAAACCATTAAAAGGAAGAGGAATTCTTTTAGGTGGTGTTCCAGGTGTTCCGCCAGCAAAAGTATTAGTTTTAGGTGGAGGAATTGTTGGAACTCAAGCTGCAAAAATGGCTGCTGGTTTAGGAGCACAGGTTACTATTATGGATTTAAGTTTGCCACGTTTACGTCAATTAGATGACATCATGCCAGCAAATGTAAATACAGAAATGTCTAATCATTATAATATTACTAGAGCAATTAAAGATGCTGACTTAATTGTTGGAGCAGTTTTAATACCAGGAGCAAAAGCACCTCACTTAATTACACGTGATATGCTTAAATTAATGCGTCCGGGAACTGTTGTTGTTGACGTTGCAGTTGACCAAGGTGGATGTATCGAAACTTGTACACCAACAACTCACGAAAACCCAACTTTTATTATTGACGATATCGTACACTATTGTGTTGCTAATATGCCAGGAGCTGTTCCTTACACATCTACTTTAGCTTTGACTAATGCTACTTTGCCTTATGCAGTACAATTAGCAAACAAAGGATGGGAAAAAGCTTGTGCAGAAAACGAAGAATTGAAAAAAGGTTTAAATATTGCTAATGGAAAAATCCTTTACAAAGGAGTTGCTGAAGCATGGAACCTTCCTTTTAATGAAGAATTAGTATTGGCAAACGCATAGTGCCAATATTAAATAAGTGCTTACTAAGCAATAAAGTAAAAAGGCTTTTCGTAATGCACTGCCCCCAAAAAGTTAGACGCTATTTGGGGGCATTTTTATGGAAAGAAAAGTCAAGCACAGTTATGAATTCAAACTTGAATGTGTAGAATTAGTAGTTGTTAAACATTATTCATTTGCATTAGTATCTAACGAGAAAGGAACCAGCAAATCTAATATACGCAAATGGGTCAGTTTTTACAGGGAATATGGAAGGGCAGGTTTATTATTACGAAAAAATCGGGTTTATCCGATTGATTTTAAATTAAAGGTTTTAAAGTCAATTTATAGGGATTCGTTATCTTTAAGAGAAGCTCGTTTACGATTTAACATTCCTTCGGATTCAATTATCATTAAATGGAAAAAAGATTTTGCTAATTTTGGTTTAGAAGGATTAAAACTAAAACCAAAAGGGAGGCCAAAATCTATGAGTGATTCTAAAGATAAAAAAAGTAAATCCAAAAAACCTTTAACCAGGGAAGAAGAACTTCTGTTAGAGAATGAAGCATTACGCTGTGAAATTGATTTTCTAAAAAAGTTACAAGCCTTAATTCAAGCCGAAGAAAAAGCCAAAAATCGCAAGTCATAATGGAATTAAGGCATCGCTATGATTTAAAATTACTTTTAAATTGTAGTAATGTGGCGCGCAGCAGTTTTTATTATTATCAAAAACAGAGTAAAACAGCTGATAAATACAAAAAAGTAAAAGAACTTATAAAATCAATTTATTATAAGCATAAGGGACGTTACGGATACAGGAGGATCACTAGTGAGTTAAACCTTCAAGGGATAATCATCAATCATAAAACAGTTTTAAGACTAATGAAATCGTTGGGATTAAAAAGTCTTATCAGAGTTAAAAAATATAAATCCTATAAAGGAGAACAAGGCAGGATTGCCCCAAATATTCTGAGCAGAAACTTTAAAGCATCAGTACCTAATCAAAAATGGGCAACCGATATAACTGAATTTAACGTCTCAGGAAAAAAATTATATTTATCACCAATAATTGATTTGTTTAATGGAGAAATAATTAGCTATGAACTGGCTGAAAGACCCGTATTTAACCAAGTAGCTGTGATGCTTGAAAAAGCATTTAAGAAAATACCCAATAATACTAATTTAACGCTGCACTCTGATCAAGGATGGCAGTATCAAATGAAACAGTACCAATACTTATTAAAAGAAAAAGGAATTAAACAAAGTATGTCCAGAAAAGGAAATTGTCTTGACAATGCCATTATTGAAAACTTCTTTGGAACATTAAAATCAGAGCTGTTTTATCTTAAAAAATACAGTTCCATTGGTCAATTAAAACAGGAGATTATTGAGTATATTAATTATTATAATAATGACAGAATAAAACTTAATCTAAAAGCAATGAGCCCGATACAATATCGAGCTCATTATTATAAAACTTAATTATAAATTTGTCTAAACTTTTGGGTGCAGTCTATAATGAAAAGCCTTTTTTTATGCCATAAAAAAACCTGTCTTGCAAGACAGGTTTTTATTTTTTATACTTTATTTCTTTTCATCTAAAACTTCCTGCAATACTTTTGCTTCAGTTCCATTAGGGAAAGTAACTTTAATTTTTTGTGCGATAGTTGGTGCGATTTCAGTAATTGCTTTTTTATCGTAAGATTCTCCTTTTTTGATATGCCATCCATAAAAAATGGCTGGTACATGAGTATCATAACCGTATATTGTACCATGTGAAGTTCCGGTAGTCGCATATTCGATATCTCCTGGTTTGTCAACAATTACAAGATCTCCATTTTGAGTTACGTCATAACCTTTTGCTACAAAATTCAGAGAATAATCGTTTCCGGCATTAGCTAAAATTTCTTCTTCTGTATACACCTTTTTAACTTGTGGCTGAGAAATTAAAAAATCTTTAAAAGCTTGTTTAACTTTTGCCAATTCTAAACCTTTATCTTTTATGATTTGTTTATTGAAGAAAACATTGAAATTTGAATAGTTTTGCACTAAATCAACTCCAAAAGTTTTAGTTGAAAAATCCTGCATGCTTTTCTTTACATCTTTTGAAGGATAATTATCTACATTGTATTTACGATCCTTTAAATAAATTACGTTTTCAGCACCTGCATGATCTGCAGTTAAGAAAAGCAGATAATTTCCTTTCCCAACTGTTTTATCTAAATAAGCTAAAAAGTCAGCTATTGTTTGATCTAATCTTAAATAAGTATCCTGAAGCTCCATTGATCTTGGCCCAAGTAAATGACCAACATAATCTGTAGAAGAAAAACTAACCGTTAAGAAATCCGTAGTATTATTTCTTCCAAGATTTTCTTTTTCGATCGCTCTTTTAGCAAAATCAGCAAGTAAATCGTTTCCATAAGGAGTTGAACGAATTACTCCAGCATCATTTTTCTCATACATTGATTTTAAATCATATGGAAAAACCGGAGCAGCACTTCCATATAATTTACCTTCATAAGGATTATTATCAGGAAGACTTTCATTATATACAGAAGCCGGCTTATATAAATCCCAGCCTTTATTAATATATTTTAAGTAGTTTTTTTCGTTGTTGAATTCTGATACCCATTCTGGTAATTTTTCACCATAAAAAGTACTAGAAATAAACGATCCCGTTTTGCTGTACCAAAAAGCCCAATTTGCAAAATGTCCAGCCGGTAAAATTGCACCACGGTCTTTAAGACTCATTCCGATAACTTTTCCATTAAAATTGGTAGCCATACGAACTTCATCAGTAATTGTAGTAGCTTGAAGATTTTTAGGAGACATTGCACCTTCTTCTACAGTTCCGTCTCCAACAGTTTTTACTCCAGCATCATCTGTACAATACATTTCTTTACCAAGAGTTCTGCTGAACCATTCGTTACCAACAATTCCGTGTGTAGCAGGTGTTGTACCAGTATATATAGAAGCGTGTCCCGGTGCAGTGTAAGTTGGCATATAGTTATAATGCATATTCTGGAAAACAAATCCATCATTCATTAATCTTTTAAAACCATTTGGGGAAAAATCATCTGAAAATCGATATAAATATTCCATTTTCATTTGATCGACTACTATACCTACGACTAATTTGGGACGTTGTTGCGCACTTAAATTTGTGATAACAAAAAGTGTCAACAGTAAAATACTTTTCTTCATGTTTACTAAATAATTTAAACACAAAAATACTCATTCAAATTTAAAACTTCTAAAGTATGAATGATGAAGAACAAACAATTGACTATAATTTAACAGTTTAGTCTTGCAATCTAAGTTGCTATTAGCAAACATCTGTAAAACAAAAAATCCTCATCAAATGAATGATGAGGATTCTTCAAAGAAAGGCGACGACATACTCTCCCACAATGATGCAGTACCATCTGCGCAGGCGGGCTTAACTACTCTGTTCGGGATGGGAAGAGGTGAGCCCCGCCGCAATAACCACCTTAAGGTTTTTAGTTGTTGGTTTGTGGTTGTCGGTTGATGGATTTCTCCAACAACTATCAACTCTTGACCATCAACTGCTCTGCGTCGAGCTAATATTTTAACATACTGAGATAAAGAAAAGTAAGTTTTTGTTTAGAAAGTTTCTTCTCCCGACCGTAGTCGGGAGAAAAGGGTGTACATAAGCTTACGGATTATTAGTACTACTCGACTATGACATTACTGCCTTTACATCTATAGCCTATCAACGTGGTCATCTTCCACGATCCTTAAAAGAAATCTCATCTTGTGGTGGGTTTCGCGCTTATATGCTTTCAGCGCTTATCCCTTCCAAACGTAGCTACTCTGCGGTGCCCCTGGCGGGACAACAGATACACTAGAGGTTTGTCCAATTCGGTCCTCTCGTACTAGAATCAGATCCACTCAAATTTCTAACGCCCACAGTAGATAGAGACCGAACTGTCTCACGACGTTCTGAACCCAGCTCGCGTGCCACTTTAATGGGCGAACAGCCCAACCCTTGGGACCTTCTCCAGCCCCAGGATGTGACGAGCCGACATCGAGGTGCCAAACCCCCCCGTCGATATGAGCTCTTGGGGGAGATCAGCCTGTTATCCCCGGCGTACCTTTTATCCTTTGAGCGATGGCCCTTCCATGCGGAACCACCGGATCACTATGCTCTACTTTCGTACCTGATCGACCTGTATGTCTCTCAGTCAAGCTCCCTTATGCCATTGCACTCTACGCACGGTTACCAAGCGTACTGAGGGAACCTTTAGAAGCCTCCGTTACTCTTTTGGAGGCGACCACCCCAGTCAAACTACCCACCAAGCAATGTCCCCCACACTATGGGGTTAGGCCTCAGATAAACAAAGGGTTGTATTTCAACAATGACTCCACAACGCCTGGCGACGCCGCTTCACAGTCTCCAACCTATCCTACACATCATTTATCCAAGGTCAATACTAAGCTATAGTAAAGGTGCACAGGGTCTTTTCGTCCCACTGCGGGTAAACGGCATCTTCACCGTTACTACAATTTCACCGAGCTCATGGCTGAGACAGTGTCCAGATCGTTACACCATTCGTGCAGGTCGGAACTTACCCGACAAGGAATTTCGCTACCTTAGGACCGTTATAGTTACGGCCGCCGTTTACTGGGGCTTCAATTCAATGCTTCTCCGAAGATAACATCTCCTCTTAACCTTCCAGCACCGGGCAGGTGTCAGGCCCTATACTTCATCTTACGATTTTGCAGAGCCCTGTGTTTTTGATAAACAGTCGCCTGGACCTCTTCACTGCGGCCCCGATTGCTCGGGGCGACCTTTCTCCCGAAGTTACAGGTCTATTTTGCCTAATTCCTTAGCCATGAATCTCTCGAGCACCTTAGGATTCTCTCCTCAACTACCTGTGTCGGTTTACGGTACTGGTACTAATTACCTGAAGTTTAGAGGTTTTTCTTGGAAGCCCTTAGGCGCACTATCTCTTTGTCCGAAGACTCCGAGTACTATCGTATTTCACCAGTCTCTGCGGATTTGCCTGCAGAGCCTATAGCTAGGTACTTTAACGAACTATTCCGTCAGTTCGCGGCGCTTTCATCACTCCGTCACCCCATCACAGTAATTAGTAGTACGGGAATATTAACCCGTTAGCCATCGACTGTCCCTTTCGGGTTCGCCTTAGGACCAGACTAACCCACAGCTGATTAGCATAGCTGTGGAAACCTTAGTTTTTCGGTGTGCGGGTTTCTCGCCCGCATTATCGTTACTTATGCCTACATTTTCTTTTCTAACCAGTCCAGCTCTCCTTACGAAAAACCTTCTGCCCTGTTAGAATGCTCCCCTACCACTTACAATTGCTTGTAAATCCATAGCTTCGGTAATATGCTTATGCCCGATTATTATCCATGCTCGTCCGCTCGACTAGTGAGCTGTTACGCACTCTTTAAATGAATGGCTGCTTCCAAGCCAACATCCTAGCTGTCTGGGCAGACAAACCTCGTTCTTTCAACTTAGCATATATTTGGGGACCTTAGCTGATGGTCTGGGTTCTTTCCCTCTCGGACTTGGACCTTAGCACCCAAGCCCTCACTGCTGAGAAACATTATACAGCATTCGGAGTTTGTCAGGAATTGGTAGGCGGTGAAGCCCCCGCATCCAATCAGTAGCTCTACCTCTATATAACTTAATTCAGCGCTGCACCTAAATGCATTTCGGGGAGTACGAGCTATTTCCGAGTTTGATTGGCCTTTCACCCCTACCCACAGGTCATCCGAAGACTTTTCAACGTCAACCGGTTCGGACCTCCACTGTGTGTTACCACAGCTTCATCCTGCCCATGGGTAGATCACACGGTTTCGCGTCTAACACTACTGACTAAAGCGCCCTATTCAGACTCGCTTTCGCTGCGGATCCATGGCTTAACCACTTATCCTTGCCAGCAGCGTTAACTCGTAGGCTCATTATGCAAAAGGCACGCCGTCACCCCACGAAAGGGCTCCGACCGCTTGTAAGCGTATGGTTTCAGGATCTATTTCACTCCGTTATTCACGGTTCTTTTCACCTTTCCCTCACGGTACTGGTTCACTATCGGTCTCTCAGGAGTATTTAGCCTTAGCGGATGGTCCCGCCAAATTCAGACAGGGTTTCACGTGCCCCGCCCTACTCAGGATACCACTATCTATTACATTTATTACCCATACGGGGCTGTCACCCTCTATGGCCCGACTTTCCAGTCAGTTCCGGTTCTGCATGCATAAAATGTCGTGGTCCTACAACCCCATCATTGCCGTAACAACAATGGTTTGGGCTAATCCGCGTTCGCTCGCCACTACTTACGGAATCACTTTTGTTTTCTTCTCCTCCGCCTACTTAGATGTTTCAGTTCAGCGGGTTTGCCCACCTATCGGTGTACTATGTCTTCAACATAGTGGGTTGCCCCATTCGGGTATCTGCGGATCAATCAATGTGTGCTTGTCCCCGCAGCTTTTCGCAGCTTATCACGCCCTTCATCGCCTCTGAGAGCCTAGGCATCCCCCATACGCCCTTATTTTGCTTATTGTACCAATCTTGTTAATTAAAACAAGACCGTTTTTTTTTGTTTTTTGTTATAAATAACAAAAAACGCTTTCTACTTTCTTATTATTTTCTTATCTCAATATGTCAATGAACTTTACGTGCTTCGCGCTTTACGCACTAGGCTTTAAGCTTACAGCCTGCGGCTTATAGCTTTTTGTGGAGAATAACGGAGTCGAACCGTTGACCTCCTGCGTGCAAGGCAGGCGCTCTAGCCAGCTGAGCTAATCCCCCATTTTTCAATCTTAGATTGTAGAATTCAGATTTTAGATTTAAATTCCTATCTAATTTCTTTGGTGAATCCCAGCTTCCAGAATTTCCTTTATTTCTTAAGTTTTCAGTTTTTAATTTGTTGTTTTTATAATTTACAATTCATAATTTATAATTAACAATTCTTAAAAAGTAGTCCCGGGCAGACTCGAACTGCCGACCCCTACATTATCAGTGTAGTACTCTAACCAGCTGAGCTACGAGACTCTGTTTTACTTAAGTTTTCATTATTTTTTTTAAATTAACAGCAAGAGTAATACAATCTCAGACTAAAACCAATAGGTTTCGCATCTTTTTCCCTCAGCGTGCATATAGCTAACACTAAGGCTCTAGAAAGGAGGTGTTCCAGCCGCACCTTCCGGTACGGCTACCTTGTTACGACTTAGCCCTAGTTACCAGTTTTACCCTAGGCAGCTCCTTGCGGTCACCGACTTCAGGCACCCCCAGCTTCCATGGCTTGACGGGCGGTGTGTACAAGGCCCGGGAACGTATTCACCGGATCATGGCTGATATCCGATTACTAGCGATTCCAGCTTCACGGAGTCGAGTTGCAGACTCCGATCCGAACTGTGACCGGCTTTATAGATTCGCTCCTGGTCACCCAGTGGCTGCTCTCTGTACCGGCCATTGTAGCACGTGTGTAGCCCAAGGCGTAAGGGCCGTGATGATTTGACGTCATCCCCACCTTCCTCACAGTTTGCACTGGCAGTCTTGTTAGAGTTCCCGACATGACTCGCTGGCAACTAACAACAGGGGTTGCGCTCGTTATAGGACTTAACCTGACACCTCACGGCACGAGCTGACGACAACCATGCAGCACCTTGTAAATTGTCTTGCGAAAGTTCTGTTTCCAAAACGGTCAATCTACATTTAAGCCTTGGTAAGGTTCCTCGCGTATCATCGAATTAAACCACATGCTCCACCGCTTGTGCGGGCCCCCGTCAATTCCTTTGAGTTTCATTCTTGCGAACGTACTCCCCAGGTGGGATACTTATCACTTTCGCTTAGCCACTGAAGTTGCCCCCAACAGCTAGTATCCATCGTTTACGGCGTGGACTACCAGGGTATCTAATCCTGTTCGCTCCCCACGCTTTCGTCCATCAGCGTCAATCCATTAGTAGTAACCTGCCTTCGCAATTGGTATTCCATGTAATATCTAAGCATTTCACCGCTACACTACATATTCTAGTTACTTCCTAATAATTCAAGTTCAGCAGTATCAATGGCCGTTCCACCGTTGAGCGATGGGCTTTCACCACTGACTTACTAAACCGCCTACGGACCCTTTAAACCCAATGATTCCGGATAACGCTTGGATCCTCCGTATTACCGCGGCTGCTGGCACGGAGTTAGCCGATCCTTATTCTTACGATACCGTCAAGTCCCGACACGTCGGGATGTTTCTTCTCGTACAAAAGCAGTTTACAATCCATAGGACCGTCATCCTGCACGCGGCATGGCTGGATCAGGCTTGCGCCCATTGTCCAATATTCCTCACTGCTGCCTCCCGTAGGAGTCTGGTCCGTGTCTCAGTACCAGTGTGGGGGATCTCCCTCTCAGGACCCCTACCCATCGTTGCCTTGGTAAGCCGTTACCTTACCAACTAGCTAATGGGACGCATGCTCATCTTTCACCGTTGTGACTTTAATAATTAAACCATGCGGCTTGATTATACTATGAGGTATTAATCCAAATTTCTCTGGGCTATCCCTCTGTGAAAGGCAGATTGCATACGCGTTACGCACCCGTGCGCCGGTCTCTATATCCGAAGACATATACCCCTCGACTTGCATGTGTTAAGCCTGCCGCTAGCGTTCATCCTGAGCCAGGATCAAACTCTTCATCGTATATTGTAATATTATATATTCGACGCTTCCTCTAGTGGTTTATTCTAATCTTACCGATTCTATTACTCTTATTCTTTTGTTCCGATCTGCATCGGAACGGCTGTCAATTCAATATGTCTACGAACGTATTTCTTTTTGTTTTCCGCTTGTCTCTCAAAGCGGGTGCAAAACTAAAACTTCTTTTTGTTTCTCGCAAGAAAAATTTAAAAAAAATTGAAACTTTTTTTTCGTTTCCTTTTTCTTAATTTCTCCTCCAGTCTCTCAATGAACTTCCGTGTTTTGCGGGGTGCAAATGTAAAAAGCATTTTCAAATCTCACAAGCTTTTTCTAATCTTTTTTCTGAAAAATTTTTCAGTTTTGATTTTTATTTCTTGCCAGTGTTTCAGGGAACGTCTTTCGCTGTTGCGGGTGCAAAAGTACACAACAATTCCAGTTACGCAAGCCTTTTCTCAAACTATTTTTAATCTTTTTTGCAATTATTTCTTAACTCCCTGATAACACAAGTTTTACAATTCAAACTTTTTTGAAACATTGTCAGGTTTTTCTGCAGTCCTTTGCTTTTTCCTTATTTTATACCCTTTCACCAATACCGTTTTTGAAGAGTTTTTATGTTTTGAGCCTTTTTTGACTGGTTTTGCCACAAAGGCACTAAGTCACAAAGATTGCTTTTTCTTCCGTTTTATTAATCTTGCAGAGACGCAGAGGCGCAAAGTTTCTATTTTTGGGATGTTTTTCTTTTGAAAACTCATGCCCTAGCCCCGATAGAAGTGGAAATCCTTTTATTTTGGGATTCAAAATAAAAGATTGGAGCGGATAGCGGGATTAAGCTCCTTATTAATCTTCAAACTTAAAAGACTTCGACTTCGCTCAGCCGGACAATCAGCATTCAAAACCTAACAATAGTTTCATTCAAGCCAGATAGTCTTTTTACTCTTATATATATTATAGTAGAGTTTTCTACTTATATATGTATACAAATAAACCCCGCAGGTTTTAAAACCCTGTCGGATTATAGAAATAATAGCTACTCTTAGTATTAGTATACCTAGCTTCTTACATAATAAAGTAATCTTCTACATATATATATTGTATGTATTTTTGTAATCACTTATATTTGCATTCACAAAATTATAAACAATGATCAAGATTACTTTACCCGATGGGTCAATTAGAGAGTTCGCTCAAGGCGTAACTCCAATGGAGGTCGCTAAAAACATTAGCGAAGGTTTTGCAAGAAATGTGATTTCTGCATCTTTTAATGGTACAACTATTGAAACCGAGACTCCGCTAACGACCGATGGTAATCTTATATTATATACTTGGAATGATGCTGAAGGTAAAAAAGCTTTCTGGCATTCGACTTCGCACGTAATGGCACAAGCTCTTGAGGAATTGTACCCTGGAATTAAATTAACTCTTGGGCCTGCAATTGCTAATGGATTTTACTATGATGTGGATTTTGAAGACCAAAAGATCTCTGAAGCTGATTTTAAAAAGATCGAAGATCGTGTTCTTGAGATTTCAAGAGGTAAACACGAATTTAAAATGCGTCCGGTTAGTAAGGCTGATGCATTAGAAATGTATAAAGACAATGTTTACAAGACTGAATTGATTTCTAATCTTGAAGACGGTACTATTACTTTTTGCGACCACTCTACTTTTACTGATTTATGTCGTGGTGGACATATTCCGAATACTGGAATCATCAAGGCTATGAAAATTATGAGCGTTGCTGGTGCTTATTGGAGAGGAGATGAAAAAAACAAGCAACTGACTCGTGTTTACGGAACTTCTTTCCCTAAGCAAAAAGATTTAACTGAATATCTTGAACTTCTTGAAGAAGCTAAGCGTCGTGACCACCGTAAATTAGGAAAGGAACTAGAATTGTTTGCTTTCTCTCAGAAAGTAGGCCAGGGTTTACCTTTATGGTTACCTAAAGGTGCTGCACTTAGAGAACGTTTAGAGCAATTTTTAAAGAGAGCTCAAAAGAAAGCAGGTTACGAGCAAGTTGTGAGTCCGCATATTGGACAAAAAGAACTTTATGTAACTTCTGGTCATTATGCTAAATATGGTGCTGATAGTTTTCAGCCGATACATACTCCTGCAGAAGGTGAAGAGTTTTTATTGAAACCTATGAACTGTCCTCACCACTGTGAGATTTACAATGTAAGACCTTGGTCGTATAAAGATTTACCTAAGCGTTATGCTGAATTTGGCACTGTATATAGATATGAGCAGTCTGGGGAATTACATGGTTTAACTCGTGTTAGAGGTTTTACTCAGGATGATGCGCACATTTTCTGTACTCCTGAACAATTGGATGAAGAGTTCAAAAAAGTAATTGACTTAGTATTATATGTATTTGGTTCGTTAGGTTTTGAAAACTTTACTGCTCAAATTTCATTGAGAGATCAAGAGGATAGAGAGAAATATATTGGTACAGATGAAAACTGGGAGAAAGCTGAAAACGCAATTATCAATGCTGCAGCTGACAAAGGTTTGAATACTGTAGTAGAATATGGTGAAGCTGCATTTTACGGACCTAAGCTTGACTTTATGGTTAAGGATGCTTTGGGAAGACAATGGCAGTTAGGAACAATTCAGGTTGATTATAACCTTCCTGAGCGTTTTGATTTAACATACAAAGGTGCTGATAATGAATTACATCGCCCTGTTATGATTCACAGAGCTCCTTTTGGATCTATGGAACGTTTTATAGCAATTTTACTAGAGCATACAGCAGGAAATTTCCCACTTTGGTTAATGCCTGAGCAGGCTATTATATTGTCTTTGAGCGAGAAATACGAAAATTATGCTAAAAAAGTTTTAGATTTGCTAGAAAATCACGAAATTCGCGCCCTAATTGACAACCGAAATGAAACTATCGGTAAGAAAATTAGAGATGCAGAAATGCAAAAAATTCCATTTATGCTTATCGTTGGTGAGGAGGAAGAGAAAAACGGCACTATTTCTATTCGCCGCCACGGCCAAGAAGGAAAAGGTAATATCACAGTTTCTATTGAAGAATTTGCTTCGATTGTAGACGAAGAAATAAAAAAGACATTAAAAGTATTTACAGTTTAACTTAAATTTAGAAAGTCATAGCAATAAAAAGTAACAGAGGTTTTCAACCTCGAGTAGAAAAAAAAGATGCACACAGAATAAATAACAATATTCGTGGTGTACAGGAAGTAAGGTTAGTAGGCGAGAACATCGAACCAGGTGTATTTAAGCTTGCAGAAGCTTTACGTCTAGCAGATCAGTTTGAATTAGACTTGGTTGAAATTTCGCCAAATGCTGAGCCGCCGGTTTGTAAAATCATGGATTACAAGAAATTTGTTTACGAACAAAAGAAACGTGATAAGGCATTAAAAGCTAAATCATCGCAGGTTGTAGTAAAAGAGATTCGTTTTGGTCCTCAAACAGATGAGCATGATTATGAATTTAAAAGAAAGAATGCTGAGAAGTTCTTAAAAGAGGGAGCAAAATTAAAAGCATTTGTTTTCTTTAAAGGACGTTCGATCATCTATAAAGATCAAGGACAGATTTTACTTTTACGTTTGGCAACAGATTTAGAAGAGCATGGTAAAGTTGAAGCTATGCCGGTTCTTGAAGGAAAGAGAATGATTATGTTCATTGCTCCGAAAAAGAAAAAATAATTATTTGCTATAAGCAGTAAGCAGTAAGCTTTAAGCAAAACCATTTGCCTAAAGCTTACTGCCTAAAGCCTAAAGCTTAGAAAATATAAGTAAGTAAGAATAAATTAAAACACTAGGAAAAATGCCTAAAATGAAAACTAAATCTAGCGCTAAGAAACGTTTTAAAGTTACTGGTTCTGGAAAGATTAAAAGAAAGCATGCTTTTAAAAGTCACATCTTGACTAAAAAATCTAAAAAACGTAAATTAGCTTTGACACACTCAGCGCTAGTTCACTCAACAGATATGAAAAGCATCAAACAACAATTAAGAATTATCTAATAATTCTTTAGGTTAAAAAATTATTTATATAACCTTGGAGTATGGCTTTCAAGTTCCTTTGATTCAATTCAGGACGCCTGCTACAAAAACACATTAAAATTATGCCAAGATCGGTAAATTCAGTTGCTAAAAGAGCAAGAAGAAAAAAAATAATGAAGCAAGCCAAAGGTTTCTTTGGTAGACGTAAAAACGTTTGGACAGTTGCTAAGAACGCGGTAGAGAAAGCGATGAGCTACGCTTACCGTGACAGAAAACAGAATAAAAGAAATTTCCGTTCATTATGGATTCAACGTATTAACGCTGGAGCTAGATTAGAAGGAATGTCTTATTCTCAATTCATGGGGAAAGTTAAAGCTAACGGAATCGAATTGAACCGTAAAGTTCTTGCAGATTTAGCTATGAACCACCCAGAAGCTTTCAAAGCAATACTTAATAAAGTAAAATAAACGTTTTATAAACTCAATTTAGATTACTTACTTATCATAAAGAAACCATTCGTTAATTCGGATGGTTTTTTGTTTTTACAACAATCTGCTTTATCTTTAAAATTCTTTTAATCAATCATAAAATGCTTACGCCTCTTCTTGACCACATAGAGAAATTCATAAAACTGGAGCTTTCAGAAATTGATATATTAGAAACATGTCTCAATATTTCTAAAGTAAAAAAGAAGGAGCATTTATTACAGGAAGGCCAAGTCTGCAATAGATTATATTTTATAGTAAAAGGCTGTGCCAGACAATATATCATCAATTCAAAAGGTACAGAACAAACTTTACAGTTCGCTATTGAAAATTGGTGGATTACAGACTACTTAAGTTATCACAATAACACTCCTTCAAGCTTCTACATTCAGACAGTTGAAAACTGTGAAGTGATAGCTGTTGAAAAAGGTACTTTAGAGTCTCTATTAATTGAAATTCCAAAACTGGAAAGATACTTTCGAATCGTTTCTCAAAAATCATTTGGTGCTGCTCAAATGAGAATTAAATTTTTATTTACAATGTCGGCAGAAGAGAGATACCATCATTTTAATAATTTAAACCCGGACTTTGTACAGCGTGTTCCTCAGTACATGCTTGCCTCCTATTTAGATTTTTCTGCTGAATTTATGAGTAAGATCAGGGCTGGAAAAGTATGATTTGAATTTCTTGAAGTAGTTCAAGTTTTTTAAGTTATACATAACTGACCTTTGTATCAAACTTTTAAAACATATAAAAATGAAATCAAGAATTCTTATTCCAGAAGCTGCCCCACAAGCTTATCAAGCATTGATGAGCTTAGAAAAATACATTTCTACTACTTCTCTAACTCCAACTCATAAAGAACTAATTAAAATACGTGCTTCTCAAATTAATGGCTGTGCCTATTGTATTAATATGCACACTGCTGATGCGAGAAAGCATGGCATTTCTGAGCAAAGAATATACTTAACAAGTGCATGGCGTGAAGCTGATGTTTATACTGAGGAAGAAAAAGCTATTTTAGCTTTAACAGAGCAGGTAACTTTAATTAACAACCATGTTACTGACGAAGTTTATCAAAATGCTGCAAACTTATTTGATGAAAAATATTTAGCAGAAATTATTCTTGCCATTATTACAATTAACTCTTGGAACAGACTAGCTATTACAACTGGATTGAGAGCAGTATAATTCTTTTATAAGGATAAATTTTACAACATTTATAAAATCTATAAACCCTCCTGCCAGAGGGTTTCTTTGTATTTACCTGTAAATGAGACTTGGATAAATAGAAATTCAATCATTTTACTAAAACAGGTATTTATACTCTTTCATAGGAATTTAGGTTTTCTATTTTTGGCTTATGATTTCAAAATACACTACGATAACTTCATCTTTTACAGCAGTTTCTTTTGTCTTTTTTGTATCTCTAAAGGAGTATTATAAGCATTCAAAATTTAAAAAAACATAACTAAAAAATATAGTGATTATAAATCTTCATCAGATTTTTTTATATGATTTTTTATAAGTCATGATAAAATACGGAAAACCACATTAAGATCATAAACAAGAGAATTAATTTTGAAAAAAAAACAATAGGCTTCAATTTATTATAAAATAAGATTTGTATGTTCAAAAAGGTTTTAATTGCAGAGGACATCGACAGTATTAGTGTAACGGTTATAAAAGTTCTTGAAGAATTAGAAATTCCGGTAATTCATTATGTAAAATATTATGATGACGGCTTGTTAAAAATCAAAAAAAGCCTTCTTGACAACGACCCGTATGATTTGCTAATTACCGATTTATCCTTTAAAACAGATCATCGCAACACCAATATTTTGAATGGCGAAGAGCTTATTAACTCTGTGAATAAGGTATATCCTCAACTAAAGAAAATTGTATTTTCGACAGAAGATAAATCTTACAGAATAAAAAAACTTTTTAGTGAATTAAAAATCAATGCTTATGTTTCTAAAGGACGAAACAGCATTGAGGAGTTAAAAACTGCCATACAAAAGACTTTTAAAGATGAAGAGAAAATACTTTCATCAGATTTAAGCTTTAGTTTTAATGACAAATCTTTAATTGAAATAGAATCTTATGATATTTCTATTTTGACTCTTATGGCAAGAGGCTATATTTTAGGGAGCATTTCAAATGAATTTAAAGCAAAATCGATAACACCGAACGGAACCAGCAGCATTGAGAAACGAATTAATAAATTAAAAGTATATTTTAAAGCTAATAACAATGTGCATTTAATTGCTATAGCCAAAGATTATGGCTTAATTTAAATTCTATTAAACTTTATGAAAACTAAATATAAATTTGATCTGATATCAAAGATCAACACAGCCAGCAATAAAATTATCATAAAAACGGTACTGCTTTGCCTTTTCTTGTCTATATGTTTTGCTTATGTTTCTGAAAAAACCGGCTGGTTAGAAGTAGACTGGAAGATTATTTTTATACCTGCATTACTCGTTTTACAAATAATAATTATTGGAAAAGCTTTACAAAACAGGTACAAAAAGCTTTAAACATTTTGATTATAAAATATCTAAATGCTTATATTTGATTTTTTTTAAGCCTCATGAAAATCATTATAAATTACGTTCTCTTATTATTCATTTCTTTCCAATCTTTTTCGCAGACTAAGATTATTTCCTGGAATCTGGAAAACTTCGGAAAATCGAAATCACAGCCTGCTTTAAATTTTATAGCTAATACTGTACGGGATTATGACATTGTTGCAGTTCAGGAAGTTGTTGCCGGATATGGCGGTTCGCAGACTGTTGCAAAACTTGCAGCATTGCTAAATGAAAAAGGGGCAAAATGGGATTATACTATTAGTGATCCTACAAGCGGGAACAGTTATAAAAAAGAACGTTATGCTTTTCTTTGGAAAACAAATAAAGCCAAGTTAAAAGGAGAGCCATGGCTTGAAAAAAAGTATCATTTAGAAATTGACCGTGAGCCCTATTTTGCAACTTTCGAAATAAACAAAAAAACACTTACACTAGTCAATTTTCATGCGATCACAAAAAGCAAACAGCCGGAAACTGAAATTAAATATTTTAAGTTTCTGCCTCAGCAATACCCCAATCTCAATTTAGTATTTACCGGAGATTTTAACTGCCCTCAATCGCATACAGTTTTTAATCCATTAAAAAAAATGGGATATGCTTCGATGCTGCAAAAGCAAAAAACTACTTTAAAGCAAAAATGTCAAAGTGACAATTGTCTTGCATCTGAATTTGATAATATATTTTACAATCCAAATAAATTAAAATACGTCAATTCAGGAGTTATTTTATTCTATGAAAAATTTGATTCGTTAAAGGAAGCACGCAAAATATCTGACCATATTCCGATTTGGTTTCAATTCTCTTTAAATTAAAAATTACGTTTTAAGCTTTTTCTTTTTGGCCGCAGGAAACAAAACATTGTTTAGAATTAAGCGATATCCGGGAGAATTTGGATGTAAATCTAAAACTGTTGGCGGATCTCCAACCTGATGTTGAAAATCTTCAGGATCATGGCCTCCAAAAAAAGTAAACATTCCTTTTCCTTTTTCACCATGAATATATCTTGCTTCACCGTTAAGCTCGCAAGTACCCATTACTAATACATTCGATTTTACTAATGTTTCATTAAAAGAGGTCGTTTGTCCCATAAATCCTTTTACCAATTGTGTATGATTTTGACATAACATACTTGGAATTGGATCCCATTTTGCAGAAAATTCCATTAATGTAAAATAGTCTTTTTCCATTGGAACTCTTCTTTTTGCAGTCATATCAATATCTGAGAATTCATAAACTTCTGGTCTTCGCTCTAAAACAAAATCTTTGAATGCGAAAGAATTACCATAATTTAATTTTGATTGATAATTAGATTCACTTGGATCTCCGTCAAACATGGTTTCGCAAATATCAACTCCGTCTGCAGCAAGTGCAATATCAAAACTATCAGTCGCAGAACACATGGCAAACATAAACCCTCCGCCAATGACAAAATCCCTGATTTTTTTTGCTACTGCACCTTTTTCCTGAGAAACTTTAGAATAACCGAGTTTCGAAGCTAAAACTTCAGCATCTTTTTTCTGTTCGATATACCAGGGTGTATTTTTATAAGCGGCATAAAATTTTCCATATTGTCCGGTAAAGTCTTCATGATGTAAATGCAGCCAATCATATAATAATAATTGATCATTTAAAACTTCTTCGTCATATATTGGAGTAAATGGAATTTCAGCATAAGTCAAGACCAATGTTACAGCATCATCCCAAGGCTGTTTTCCTTTTGGAGTATAAACTGCAATTTTTGGTGCTTTTTCAAGAATAACTGATTCCATATTTTGTGACGGGCTCGAGATATCATTTAAAATTGAGGCTTCTTCACTATCTGAAAGTATCTCAAAGCTAACTCCCCGAATTTTACATTCTTTACGAATTTCATCAGCATCCGGCAATAAAAATGAGCCTCCACGATAATTAAGCAACCAGCTTGCCTTATAATCTCTGCTTAAACACCAATAGGTGATACCATAAGCTTTTAGGTGATTTTGCTGCGTTGTTTCATCCATCGGAAGTAAAATAAACGAGGCTTTTGCATTAATGGAAAGCAATAAAATGAAAATATAAACTAAACTTTTTTTCATCAAAAAATATTTTAAGTAAAGATATAAAGGATGCTTATAAAAATACAATAGAGGAGCCGTTTTATAGTGCCATAAAACTGTTAATTAACAAGAAAATAAAAGGTTCGAAGATTGAAATTTTGTAAAAAACAGGTAAAAACACCTAAACTATGACAGCTTTTTCTACCTAAATTTGGAATCTTAAAATCGATCAAACTAATCGATTAAAAATCAACCCAATGAATTATAACCAAAACAATCAACCAAAGGATTTTAGTATAATGCAAAAAATAGGCCTTTGTGTGCTCATTTTTACAATAATCGTTTATTATGTTTTATCGATTCAATTTTTAACAAGCTAAGTTTACAATGTCAAAACTGCAATTTCATTTTGAATAGCATAAACTACCAAACCGGCAATATTTCGTGATTCAGTTTTTAGCAGTAAATTATTTCGATGTCCTTCTACAGTTCGCGGACTTAAAAAAAGATGTTCTGCTATTTCTGTAGTTGTTTTTTGCTGGCAGATAAGCTGAAGAATTTCAATTTCGCGCGGAGAAAGAAAACTTGTTTCAAGACTGCCTTTTGAGTTCTTTGAAGATACTATGGTTTCCTGAATCGTTTTTAATACATTTTCGTTGTAAAAAAATCCTTTTCTGTTGACTTCATTAATCGTTTTGATCAGATCTTTTGGGGTTGTATTTTTAATGAGGTATGCAACTGCTCCTACCTGAATCATATTTGCAATAAATGATTTCGAATCATAACTGGTTAGAGCTATAATTTTAATGTCAGGAAAAGATTTTCGGATAATTTTGGTTGCTTCGACACCATTTAAAACCGGCATTTTCAAATCCATGATAATAATATCCGGCTTGACATCATTATTTTGTAATTTGTTAACCAGCTCTTCACCGTTTGAAGCTTCAAAAATAATTTCAATATTGTCTTCTCTTTGCAATAAAAAAGCTATTCCTTTTCGAAACAATACTTCGTCATCGACTAAGGCGATTTTAATTACGGCATTCATTTTGTCTGTTTTTGGTCATTTGGTTTCCCGAAATTACAAAATATGAATTAATAATAGCTACAGAACCTTATTTTATTGATGCTAAAGCGTAATTATTTACTAAAATTTATATTAAAAGGTAAAAATTACAGCAATACCTTTATCTATTTCTGAATCTATTTTTATAGTTCCGTTTAAAAAGGAAACCCTGCTGTCAATATTTTTCATTCCAAGCCCTTTTTGATTCTCAATTTTTTTGCTGTCAAAACCAATTCCGTTATCTTCATAATAGCAGGTATTTATTCCATTATTGTTTTTAAACGCAATCCAAATTTCTGTTGCTTTACCATGACGGAGCGAATTATTCATTAATTCCTGCAAAATTCTAAAAATATGTAATTGACGATCAATATCATCATCAAAATCAAGTTCATTTTTATAATAGGTTTTAACCGATTTACTGGTTTCAAATTCTTCACATAACTCTTCAACACCGGCATTTAATCCAAATTTTTCAAAAACCGGCGGTAATAAATTATGAGCAATTTTTCTGGAATTTTCTAAGGCTTTTGCAGTCAAACTAATAATATTTTCAGTAATCTCGTTAGTTTCTTCTGCTGTTAAATTAGGTGCAGAAAGTAAATGAGTATTTAAGGAAACAATGTTAAGTTTTGAGCTTATATCATCATGCAAATCTTGTGCAATACGCTTACGTTCTTCTTCCTGCGTCACTATAATTGCATGAAGCTGTTCTTTTTGATACTGCAGCACCAGGTCTTTTTTCTCAAGTTCTTTTTGAATTATTTTTTTTCTGGAGAAATAGAAAAATATGATTAATACTACGGCTACAATTATAAAGAAAAGTGAAATGTATAATATAATTGCGACAAGTTCTTTTTCTGGGATTGAATGGGGATTCATATCAAAATTTCTATATTAAATATTTAGAATTTAAGTCACCTGACCTTTTACGTAAAAACTTTTCATCCATTCATATAGAATCAATAAGTGGTAAATTATAAATAAAAATGCGTTTAGCTTCCATGAAAGATATTTTACATTTTCACTTAGAGTTAATGTCAGATTTCCAACCAAATACAAAATTGTAGAACCTAACATAAAAAGAATAACTGCAATTGTAACATAATAATATGTTCTATTTTCTGTAAGCATATTATAAAAATGCAATAACGCAAAAACCACTATCATGAGAGAAGTAATAGTAATCTCAAATAAATTAAATTTAAAAAATAGTTCCGGGTAAATGTAAAACTGAATTCCTAAAATTAATAGGGTAAAAAGAAGCCCTATCTTTACCAATAGCTTTTGTATCTTCAATTTTAAAATAGAATAATAGAATAAGCCCAAAAAAAGCATTTGACCTATAACGAATATATTTACAACAACTAAATTACTCATATGCAGGGAATAAATCAATTCCATTGAAAATTGCATTACAAATGAAAAAGCTAAGTAGGAAACAAAAAAAACATTAGCTTTTTCCTTACGGAAAAAGCTAGATGTATATAGTATTAGATTTATTAATAAAATCAAATAACCTGAATAAATTAAAAAATCATCCACTTTAAATATTTTATTTTAAATTAATATGGAGGACTAGGACGTGTACCATCATACACAACATCTTCAGTTTCATCTGCTGCTTTGTTTTGTAGTGATGGTGAATGTCCGTAAACATCTACATATTTACCCGTTTCCTTGTCGTATTTTGCACCTACAAAAAGCAAAGTCTTTTCTTTTTGATCATTGATACCAAGATAAGCACGAACTGCATCTGTTTCTAGCGCAAGTACTTTTTCTAAACTTTCGCGTGGTATTAAAAAAGATTTTACTTTGTTTTCACGGGTTTCGATCGTGGTATCATCCACGTATCTTTTTTCCCATACTTCAGCAGTTGCCAACGGAATTTGAATAGGCCCTGGAAAGGTTTCTTCGCTCATAGTTTTTAATTTAATTAGTTAATAATTATAAATTTGTTTTATGGTTTTGCTAATCTACCGAATTAATTTTTTATAAGAAATATTATTTTGTGAAATTATGGGTTATAAAATTTAGTTTTTAAAACAAAAAAATCTTTACAAGCAGTCAGCTCATAAAGATTTTTCTATTTTAAAATTTCATTCTAATTAAAACGGAACATCACTGTCATCGTCGTCATCATTTAAATTGCTTCCAAAAGCTTCATTTGCAGAAGGAAGGTTTTTAGTAATGAACGGATTATCGTCATGGTTCATTTTTGAAGGCAGATCATCATATCCTCCGCTGAAATCTTCAAGGTTATCAAACTTACCTAAATGTCCTAAGAATTTTAAACGAATATTTTCAAGTCCACCGTTACGGTGTTTGGCTATAATAAATTCAGCCTGACCTGCTGTTGGTGATTGTTCATCATCATCCCATTCTTCAATTTTATAATATTCCGGACGATAAATAAATGATACAATATCGGCATCCTGCTCAATCGCTCCAGATTCACGAAGATCCGATAGCAGCGGGCGTTTACTTGAGCCACGGGTTTCAACGGCACGCGATAACTGAGATAATGCAATAACCGGAACGTTTAGCTCTTTTGCCAATGCTTTTAAGTTTCGCGAAATTGTAGAGATTTCCTGCTCACGATTCCCTCCTCCTTTACCATTTCCTCCCGCAGTCATTAACTGCAAATAATCAATAATGATTAATTTAATGCCGTGCTGCGAAGCTAAACGACGACATTTTGCACGTAAATCAAAAATCGAAAGTGAAGGTGTATCATCAATAAATAATGGGGCTTTTTCTAAATCTTTAACTTTAGTACTCAGCTGTTCCCATTCGTGTTTTTCTAATTTTCCTGTTCTTAGTTTTTCTGAAGACAATCCTGTTTCAGAAGAAATAAGCCTCGTAATCAACTGAACCGAAGCCATCTCAAGCGAGAAAACTGCTACTGCATGCCCAAACTGGATAGCCACATTTCGCGCCATCGAAAGTACGAATGCTGTTTTACCCATACCCGGACGAGCTGCAATAATAATTAAATCCGAAGGCTGCCAACCGGAAGTTACCTGATCTAGTTTTTCAAAACCAGTTGCAATACCACTCAAACCCTCTTTACCGGCAATTTCTTCAATACGTTTCTTTGCTTGTAAAACTAAACTTTGGGCAGTTTCAGAACTACGTTTAATATTTCCCTGCGTTACTTCGTATAATTTTGATTCGGCTTTGTCTAGTAAATCAAATACGTCTGTAGTTTCATCATACGATTCTTCGATAATTTCAGAAGAAATTCTAATCAAACTTCTTTGTATAAATTTTTGAAGAATAATACGCGAGTGAAATTCGATGTGTGCAGAAGAAGCAATTTTCTGCGTAAGCTGAATTAAATAAAAATCTCCTCCTGCTAATTCTAATTTTCCATTTTTCTTTAACTGAGTCGAAACCGTCAGCAAATCTATTGGCTGTGTTTCGGTAAAAAGCTGTAAGATCGCTTCAAAAATATGTTTATGCGCGTCTTTGTAAAAAGCATCGGGCTGTAAAATATCAATTACGTCATCTACCCCTTTTTTATCAATCATCATCGCACCAAGCACAGCCTCCTCCAGATCAAGAACCTGCGGAGGAAGTTTTCCTTTTTCGAGATTAATAATAGTGGTTTTATCTACCTTTACAGGATTTACATTCTTGAAATTTTCCATATAGCGAAAGTAACAAAATTTAAAAAAAAATTGTTATCTAGTTATAACTATTAAATGTTTATAAATATTTTCCTTTTGTTGATAACCAAAAAAAAATCCGAAACCGCAGGGCTTCGGATTTTTAATCATATTAGATGAATTTACTCTTTATACTCGCCCATATTACTGTATTTGTCCATTCTTTGGGCAATTAACTCGGCTGTTGATAAGTCTTTCAATTCGTTATATCCTTTGGTAATGTATTCTGCCACTGTTTTAAAAGTAGTTTCGCGGTCGTAGTGCGCTCCGCCAAGTGGTTCAGGAATTACATCATCAACTAATTTTTGTTTTTTCATGTCAGATGAAGTCAATTTTAAAGCATCGGCAGCACGTTCTTTGTACTCCCAGCTTTTCCATAAAATTGAAGAACATGATTCTGGAGAAATTACAGAATACCATGTATTCTCTAACATATAAACTTTGTCTCCAACGCCTATTCCTAGAGCTCCTCCAGAAGCTCCTTCACCTACAATAATGGTAATGATTGGCACTTGCAGACGAACCATTTCGAAAATATTTCTTGCAATAGCTTCTCCTTGTCCTCTTTCTTCGGCTTCAAGTCCTGGATATGCACCTGGAGTATCTACCAAAGTTAAAACCGGAATTCCGAATTTCTCTGCCATTTTCATCAAACGCAAAGCTTTGCGATATCCTTCTGGATTTGCCATACCAAAATTACGGTATTGACGTGTTTTTGTATTAAAACCTTTTTGCTGCCCAATAATCATAAACGATTGCCCGTTTACTTTACCAAGACCGCCAACCATTGCTTTATCATCTTTAAAACCTCTGTCTCCATGAAGTTCTAAGAAAGTATCACCACAGATTGCTCTGATATAATCTAAAGTATAAGGTCTGTTTGGATGTCTTGACAATTGTACACGCTGCCAAGCCGTAAGGTTTTTGTATATATCTTTTTTAGTTTGTTCTAATTTCTTGTTGATTTCTTTACAAGTTGGCGTAACATCAACATCAGATTCTTTTCCAATTATAACACACTTTTCTAACTGTTCTTCAAGTTCTTTTATTGGAAGCTCAAAATCTAAATATTCCATGGATTTTTGAATTTTGTTTTTAAATCGAACCGCAAATATAAAAATATTATACTATTCGTGTGATTATTTCGTATTTAAAATGTAAAATTGTAATTTAAAGATAAGGCAAATACTACACTTTTTCTTTGTTCTTATAGTGTTTAAAAACACCATTTAAAATAACTGTAATAACAATTATTACTGCCCCGATATAAAATTCGACACTCATTTTTTCTTTTCCCTCCAGAATAAAATAAGCCAAAAGAATACCGTATACCGGCTCTAAATTAGTGGTTAACATTACGGTATAGGGAGTTAAACGCTGCATTACTTTTACAGAAGCAGTAAAGGCATAGGCCGTACAAACAGAAGCCAAAACCAATAGCAAAATCCAGTTATTGAATGACATTACAAAAAAGTCTGCATTAAATTTTCCTATCACTAAAAAATAAATAGAGATAAAGAATACCCCGGCGCCAAATTCGTAAAATGTAATAACTGAAGGTTCATGATCTGAGATTAATTTTCCATTCATCAGAGTAAATAAAACTCCTAGAATTATTGAAATTAATGCATAATAAACCCCTGTAAGATATTTAATTTCAACCTGTAATATCAATCCCAATCCGGCAATGATAATTAATCCGAAGAAAACTTCATACCATAAAATCTTTCTTCCGTAAAAAAGCGGCTCGAGTAAAGAAGCAAAAAAAGCTCCAAGCGAAAAAATCGACAATGTTATAGAAACATTTGATACGTGAATGGCTTTAAAAAAGAAAATCCAATGCAGTGCAATTAATAATCCAACGAAAATTAATTTAGCAAAAGATTGTGCAGAAATAGCAAAAGACTGCTTTTTGTAAATAATGAATCCTCCCAGAAAAACTCCGGCAATCAACATTCTAAACCAGACTAAGTTTTCGGCATCAATGGTGATTAAAGCCCCAAGAATAGCTGTAAAACCCCAAATAAAAACAATTAAATGAAGATTTAAATAACTTTTTAAATTATCGTTTCGCATTACGTAATAAATAAACTGCCAGAATTCCGAAAACAATATTCGGGAACCAAACAGCTAATAAGGGTGAAAAGGTAGATTTTTCGGCAAGAGTACCAAATATTTTATCAAAGAATACAAATGAAAACGCAATCGCGATGCCAATTGCCAAGTTCATTCCCATACCGCCGCGACGTTTCATTGAAGAAACTGATACTGCAATAATGGTCAGGATAAACGCTGAAACCGGTATACTGTATTTTTTATAAAGAACTACTAAATAGGTATTGATATTTCCTGAACCTCTTTTTCTTTCTTTTTCGATAAAATCAATTAATTTGCCTAAAGTTAATGTTTCTGCTATATAAACTACAGGTGTCAAATCAGCAAGTTCAAACTTAAATTTTACATTTTTTTCAGGAGCTTTTTCGATTACATCGTTCAAATCACCAAGTGTCCTTTTTGTATAATCATACAAAATATAAGTTTTTAATTTCGGTTCCCATTTTATACGGCTTGCAGTAATTTTATACGTTAGTTTATCTTTTTCAAAATGTTCTAACGTAAAATTAAATGCCGTTTTAGATTCTTCATTAAAGCTATTTACAAAAATAAAATCATGGTCATTTATCTGCCTGTAAACATTGGTATTTTCACCCCGCATGAGTTCCTTTCCGTTTCCTTTTAAATAGGTGTATCTAAAATTATTATACCCCTCACTTGCGGCAGGAACAATAAAAAACCCCATCAGCAAAACGAAAATCGAAACAATTGTTGCACCAATAATATAAGGACGCAGGAAACGCGTAAATGAAATTCCAGAACTCAAAATCGCAATAATCTCGGTATTATTTGCCAGTTTTGAAGTGAACCAAATAACTGATAAAAACAGAAATATCGGGAATAAAGAGTTTATAAAATAAATTGTAAAGTTGTAATAATAGAATGCAATATCCATAAACGGAATCTTGTTTTCGAGCATCTTATTTACTTTTTCAGAAACGTCAATTACGATTCCAATTGGTGCAAACAAAAGCAGCATCACAGAAAAAGTTCCGAGATATCTTTTTAAGATGTATTTATCTATTATTGACAACATATAAATTTTGTTTATTTTGTTTATTTTGTTTCAGGTTTCAAGTTTCAAGTTCCATAAAGAACGTGAAACCTGAAACTTGAAACTCTTTTTTTAAAGTCTTTGACTCATATTTTTAACCATCATTTCTTTCCATGTTCTAAAATCGCCTGCTAAAATATGTTTTCTAGCTTCACGAACCAACCACATATAGAAACCAAGATTATGAATTGTAGCAATTTGTTTTCCTAAATATTCATTAGCAGCAAATAAGTGGCGCAAATACGCTTTTGTGTATTCTGTATCTACAAAAGTATGTCCCATTTCGTCAATTGGAGAAAAATCAGCTTCCCACTTTTTGTTCTTTATATTGATTGTTCCGTTTGCTGTAAACAACATACCGTTTCTTGCATTACGTGTTGGCATAACACAGTCAAACATATCAATTCCTAACGCGATATTTTCTAATATATTTATAGGAGTTCCTACTCCCATTAAATAACGAGGTTTATCCTCCGGAAGAATTTCGCAGACAACTTCAGTCATTGCATACATTTCTTCTGCAGGTTCTCCTACTGATAATCCGCCAATTGCATTTCCCTGCTGACCGGCATTTGCAATATATTCAGCCGACTGACGACGCAAATCTTTATATGTACTTCCCTGAACAATTGGGAAAAAAGTCTGTTCGTAACCGTATTTGTAAGGAACTTTATCTAAATGGTTAATACAACGATCCAGCCAGCGGTGCGTCATGTGCATTGATCTCTGTGCATATCTGTAATCGCAGGGATAAGGTGTACATTCATCAAAAGCCATAATAATATCGGCTCCAATGGTACGTTGAATTTCCATTACATTTTCTGGAGTAAAAAAGTGATAAGAACCGTCGATATGCGATTTAAACTTCACTCCTTCTTCTTTAATTTTTCTGTTTGAAGAAAGAGAATAAACCTGATATCCTCCTGAATCTGTCAAAATATTACGATCCCAATTCATGAATTTATGCAATCCTCCTGCTTTTTCAAGAATTTCTGTCTGCGGACGCAAATATAAATGGTACGTATTTCCAAGAATAATATCCGGATTAATATCGTCTTTTAATTCACGCTGATGTACACCTTTAACAGAAGCCACCGTTCCAACAGGCATAAAAATAGGCGTTTCGATTACGCCGTGATCAGTAGTTATACTTCCCGCTCTTGCTTTTGACTGCGGATCTTTTTGTAATAAATCAAACTTCATGTGTTTCTTTTTTCTCCCGATTGTTCGGGTCGGCAAAGATAAACTAATTTCAGGGAAATTTAATTAGATAATTTGTCAATTAGAAAATTAGATAATGATTTCTATCAACTTGAAAAACCCGGAAGTGCAATAAAATGAAACAAAGAAAACCTGAAACCTGAAACTAAAATTCGTTTGTATGTAAAACTTACAACAATCACATTATTAAAGTATAACACCTCAACTAAACTCATTTCATAATTTTAATAGTAATAAAAATATAGAAATCATGATAAATTCAGAAAATAAAAACACCACAGGCGAAGATCAGATTAAAAGAAATCTGGAAGATTTAAATTATCCTGCAAATGAAGACATTTACAATCAGGAAGATAAATTAGAAGACATTGACCCGGAAGATATTTCCAACGAAAGAACCATCAACCAAAATAATTATAAATGGAAACAAAACAACGATAAATTTGGAGATGATCTTGATGTTCCAGGTTCTGAACTCAATGACGAACAAGAAGAAATCGGCGCTGAAGATGAAGAAAATAACCTCTATAGTGAAGGCGACAACAACTAAATAAGTGTAAAAAACACACTTTAAGCCCAAAAAAGGGCTTTTTTTTATTTAAATTTTCATAATAAAACGGCAAGATTATGGCATCTTATCAAAGAAATCCAAAACATTTAGGCCTTTTATTCAGGATCAATAAAAAAAGCGGCAGAATTTAACAATTGTTCTAAACTAAAGCAAAAAATCATTTGTCTCCCCGCAAAATAACGATTACTTTTGCTTCAGTTTAACTTTTACATACAAAATGAAGCCTAACACACAACAATTAAGCGATTTAACGATCCAAGTAAGAAGAGATATTCTTAGAATGGTACATGCTGTAAACTCTGGCCACCCTGGCGGATCACTAGGTTGTACTGAATTTTTGGTAACACTGTATCAAAATATTATGGACCGCAAAGAAGGTTTTGATATGAACGGAATTGGAGAAGATATCTTCTTCCTTTCAAATGGCCATATTTCTCCGGTATTTTACAGCGTTTTAGCACGCAGCGGTTATTTCCCTATTTCAGAACTAGCAACTTTCAGATTATTAAACTCTCGTTTACAAGGACACCCTACAACTCATGAAGGCTTGCCTGGAGTTCGTATTGCTTCTGGATCATTAGGACAAGGTTTATCTGTTGCTCTTGGTGCTGCACAGGCTAAAAAATTAAATGGCGATAATCATTTAGTTTTTACTTTACATGGGGATGGTGAATTACAAGAAGGTCAAAACTGGGAAGCTATTATGTATGCTTCTGCAAAAAAAGTAGACAACCTTATTGCAACTATCGATGTTAACGGAAAACAAATTGACGGAACTACAGATGAAGTTCTTCCAATGGGAAGCCTTCGCGCTAAATTTGAAGCTTTTGACTGGGATGTTATAGAAATTGCAGAAGGTAACAATATCGATGCAATCCTTGCTGGTTTAACCGATGCTAAATCAAGAACAGGAAAAGGAAAACCAGTTTGTATTTTGTTACATACAGAAATGGGTAATGGGGTTGACTTTATGATGCATACACATGCTTGGCATGGTAAAGCACCAAACGATGACCAATTAAAAAATGCTTTAGCTCAAAACTATTCTGCAGATCAAATCGACTATTAAAAAAAGCCATAAGCTTTAAGCAGTAAGCTTTATGCCTATTGCCTACAGCCTATTGCGCACAGCAAAAAGACAAAAATGAAAAAATACGAAAATACAGGAAGCAAAGATACTCGTTCTGGTTTTGGAGCGGGAATGACTGAACTAGGTCAAAAAAACGAAAACGTCGTGGCATTGTGTGCCGATTTAATCGGTTCATTAAAATTTGATGATTTCAAGAAAAATCACCCAGAGCGTTTTTTCCAAATCGGAATCGCAGAAGCAAACATGATTGGTATTGCTGCTGGTTTAACAATTGGAGGAAAAATTCCTTTTACAGGAACTTTTGCTAACTTCTCAACAGGAAGGGTTTACGATCAAATTCGTCAATCTGTAGCTTATTCAGATAAAAACGTAAAAATTTGCGCTTCTCACGCTGGTTTAACATTAGGAGAAGACGGTGCAACTCACCAAATTTTAGAAGATATCGGATTAATGAAAATGTTACCGGGAATGACTGTAATCAATACTTGCGATTACAACCAAACCAAAGCTGCAACTATAGCCTTGGCAGATCATCACGGACCTGCGTATTTACGTTTCGGTCGTCCGGTAGTACCTAACTTTACTCCTGCTGATGAGCCATTCATAATTGGAAAAGCAATTTTATTAAACGAAGGAACTGATGTAACTATTGTTGCTACAGGACATTTAGTTTGGGAAGCTCTTATTGCTGCTGAAACTCTTGAAGCAAAAGGAATTTCTGCTGAAGTAATCAATATTCACACTATCAAACCTCTTGACGAAGAAGCTATTCTTAAATCGATAGCTAAAACAAAATGCGTTGTAACTGCAGAAGAACACAATATTCTTGGAGGTCTTGGAGAAAGCGTTTCAAGAGTATTAGCTTTGCACCATCCGGCTCCACAAGAATTTGTAGCTGTAAACGATAGTTTTGGTGAATCTGGTACTCCAGAGCAATTAATGAACAAATACAAATTAAACAATCAGGCAATTGTTGAAGCTGTAGAAAGAGTAATTAAAAGAAAATAATTTTTAGTTTTCTTACTTTATAAAAACAAAAAACCTCGAAATTACTTTCGAGGTTTTTTTATATCTTATATTTTATTATTATTTCTTTTGATAAGGATAATTTTTATCCAAATGAATCCTTAATCTTCCTGCAGCTTTATAATCGTCATCTACAAAACTTCTTGGATTATCAATTGATTCAGGTTGTCCTTCAGTTTTAAGGGGGCCCGTTGGTCTTCTAGGAATTCCTCTTGGTTCCGTTTCATCTGTATTTGGTGTATCTGGGTTATCTGCAACAGGGTCCCAAGGATAATAGGTACTTACACCATTAAACACCCCATTTACCCAGCCAATATGCTCTGCAGGTTTTGTAATTTCATAATAGGTAGAGAAACCATCTCCATCATCATCAGTATCTACATAATCAGGGATACCATCTTTGTCTGTATCATCGGCCACCATGCTTGCTGGCGGAGTTGGATATCTTGAAGTATCTCTAAAATCATAAATATACCCATCTCCATTTATATCTTCTTTGTAATCGAAAACACCATCAAAATCATGATCTAGTCTTTGAAGGCTGAACAATTTAAAACTAAATACTAAAGGAGAATAAGCCGGAATATTATCTGTACCACCTCCATAGTAACCCAATCCAGAAGGCAAAAACATTACTCCTGCACCAAAATCTGTATAAGTTATCGTACCATCAGCTGCCGGGGCACCAGGCTTACCTGTTTTAAACTGAGGGAAAATTTCGCCCCAGCCGTCTATTACAGCCTGAGAAGCATACATATATAATTCAAAACTTCTTCCTAAACCATAAGAAGAATCAAATACAGTCCCGTTTAATAGGCTTCCTGTATATGAAGCATAAATTCTATCTGTATTTAAAGGAGACTCTCCTGTACCTTTATTTAAGGATAAATAATATACTTTATAAGTAACATCGTGATTGTAAACATCTCTTGACTGCAAAGGGTATACAGTTTGATCCCAAATAGAAGTCTGCGTTCCTCCTGCCGGAATTTTTTCAATTGTAATATCAAAATTAGCCGTAACTTCTTTTATATAATTAGTCTTTAAATATTTAACAATAGAATCATTATCAGCTGCATATTGTACCTTATAATCCCTCAATGGAACTGGTTCCGGATCGTCATCACCTTTATTACAAGAAACTATAGCAACACCTGCAAGTAATAAAATAAAATAATATTTAAATTTATTCATTATTGTTAATTTTTTAGGTGCGCAAGATACAATATTGATTTATTTTTGTAAAGAATTTAACTTGGATTTTAGAAAAATTATGAGAATAGATAAATACTTATGGTGCGTGCGTTATTATAAAACCAGAAACATGGTAACTGAGGCTTGCAAAAAGAACCAGGTTACAGTAAATGGCCAAGTTGCAAAACCCTCTAAAGAAGTTTTTCCTACTGACCGGATTACTTTTAGAAAAGACCAAATTACACAAATTATAACCGTACTCGATATTCCGGAAAATCGTGTGGGAGCTAAACTGGTAGATATTTACCGCAAGAACGAAACACCTGCAGAAGCTTATGAACATTTAGAGTTATTAAAACTATCTAAAGAACATTATCGTAAAACCGGAACTGGAAGACCAACTAAAAAAGACAGACGAGATATTGAAGATTATGGAAATGATTTTATTGATGAGGAAGAAGATGAAAATTAAAATTCCAATAAAAAAATTCCAAATTCCAAAAACTTTATAAAAACACAAAAATTCAAATTCCAAAAACTCTAAAATCTAGCAAAACCCTAACATTGGAATTTGGAATTTTAAAAATTTGGAATTTAAATTAGTTATATTAGCAAAAAAATAAATCATGAGCAAAAACATCATCTTAACCAATCAGGAAATCGAACACAAAATAAAACGTATCGCTTATCAAATTTATGAGACGTTTGTTGATGAAGAAGAAGTTGTAATTGCCGGAATTGCTTCCAGCGGTTCTGTTTTTGCTCAAAAAATCGCCACTGTATTAAGCGATATATCTACTCTAAAAATTTCTCTTTGTGAAGTAAGGGTTGACAAACAAAATCCGCAGCTGCCTATTCAGACTTCTTTATCTGCAGAAGAATATTCAAATAAAGGTTTAGTTTTAGTTGATGATGTTTTAAATTCAGGAACTACATTGATCTACGCAGTTCGTCATTTTCTGGACGTTCCGCTTAAGAAATTCAAAACTGCAGTGCTTGTAGACCGAAATCACAAAAAGTACCCTGTAAAAGCAGATTTTAAGGGAATCTCTTTATCAACGTCTTTATTAGAACACGTTCAGGTTGTTTTTGATGAAAACGGAGGCAATTACGCTTTTCTAAGCTAAGATTTCTAAAATACCATCAACCGTTTCATCGACCGTTTTATTATCCACCACAACCTTGTGCTGTGCATGATTGTAATAAAAGCTTCTGTCGAATAAATGTTTTGCGATAAATTCTTTCATTTCATCTTCATTCATATCTGCAATTAAAGGTCGTTTACTTTTATTGTAAACCAATCTATTATATAAAGTCTCGATTGAAGCTTTTAAATATATAGATGTAATATCCTCCCTTTGCAACAATAAATGATTATTAGCATAACATGGAGTCCCTCCTCCTAAACCTATAATACTATCTTCTGAAGATTGAAGTAATTCAAGAAATATTTCGTGTTCTAATTTCCTAAAATAGATTTCACCATGCTTCTCGAAAATCTCTTTTATAGATAAATTTGTTTTTTTTTCGATACAATTATCTAAATCGAGAAAGGGAATATTTGTAATTTTTGATAAGTTTTGAGCAATTGTTGACTTTCCGCAGCCCATATATCCTAATAAGATGATTTTTTTCATTTTAATAAAACCCTATAAACTAAGGGATTGTAAATTTTGGTTAAAAAAAGACAAATTTATAATAAAATTGCTTGCAAATTATAAAATAAACTCCTTATATTTGCACCCGCATTCAAGAAACGAATATGACTCGATAGCTCAGTCGGTAGAGCACATCACTTTTAATGATGGGGTCCTGGGTTCGAGCCCCAGTCGGGTCACAAAATTTGTGATTAACAAAATAAGTTTCTTGAAAGCAATGACTCGATAGCTCAGTCGGTAGAGCACATCACTTTTAATGATGGGGTCCTGGGTTCGAGCCCCAGTCGGGTCACAAAAGGTCGAGTATTAATTTACTTGACCTTTTTTGCATTTAGGCCATGTGGAGAAACGGTAGACTCGCCATCTTGAGGGGGTGGTGCCTGTAAGGGCGTGAGGGTTCAAATCCCTCCATGGTCACTTTCCATTTTTCATGCCCATCTAACATATCCAGATGGATTCAAAAAATGAAATACTCGCTGTATACCAATTTAAAAAAGGATGTACCGAATTATATTTTGGCACATCCTTTTTATGTATTACTTCTTTATAGAAACAATTCCTAACCTATGTTGATTATTTACTGCTGTCAAGAAGCAAATCCTGATAGAATGTAATATTACGCACATTGACAGGATCCCAGCCTCCGTTTGAAATGCGGTGCAATTCGATATAATAAATACCTTCTTCCAAATAAACATCTCCCAATTGCTTAATTTGATAGTTTGAAAAATTATTATTAGTTGTAGTAAACGGATATTCGATAGTTGAAATACCATTTATAACCAATTGAAATTTGCCTGAATAACCCGCCAATTCACTTTGCCAGTGGTAAATGCCGGCCACATTCACTTTCACTCTCCATGCGGCATAAGCATCTGGATTTGTCCATCCTCCAATATTATAATTAGGACCATGCTCTATCATGATGCTGCTTCCGTGCAGTATAGCATTTTTGGCAGGAAGAACAAGACTTCTATCTTCATTTTGATTTACAATAGGAGTTTTATCAACTGCCGGATGAATCGAAATTTGACGCACATTAACAGGATCCCATCCTCCATTAGAAATACGATGCAGTTCAATCTCATAAACGCCAATAGGTAAATTAACTGTCCCAATGGATAAATCCTGATAATTATCAAAACCACTTGTTGTAATTTTAAACGGATAAGGACCTTGATCTACTCCGTTTATTTTTAGCACAAACTGTCCTGAATAGCCTGATACAACTGCATCCAGAAAAAAGTCTCCGGGTTTCTTAACTTCAACATGCCATGTAGCAAATTTAGTATCATCTGTCCATCCTCCTAAATTATAGAGAGGTCCATTTTCAATACTTAATCCCGCTGCAGTAGCATCGATTGCATACAAATTAAGTGTGCCATCATTGAATTGTTTAACAAAGTTGATAAGTATATCTACGATTTCTGACATTTCTAAAACAATAGTTGTACTAACACCATCTAATGGATTTGCAGGAACTGAAATAATATATCCCGAAGCAATGTTGTTAACATTTATATCTAATGCTTTTTGGTCAGTATCAGCAAGGAAATATGCTTTAACAACACTTCCATCATGTAAATCAGGAACAGCTAATTTTCCATCCTTAGGCCAATTCTCTGTAAATACATGCAGATAAAGGTATTGTATTCCGTCTATAATTTTACGGGTAGCCCGCCCCCAAGATAATTGTTTTGTATACGGGCTGGGCTGGGCTTTTTCTATAGCCGTTTTATTTACTGCCATCCAAACTGCAAACCCTTCGAGTCTGTTTATGGCTTCTTGTGGAAATGTCCCATCTCCTTCAGGGCCTATATTGAGCAAAAAGTTACCTCCCTTACTTACAATATCTATCAATTTTTGAATTAAATCTGTTTCGGTTTTCCAGCGCGGATCGTAAGCATCATACCCCCAATTATCATTCATGGTCATACAGGTTTCCCAATCTGATCCGTCTCCGTTTGGCGGCATGTTTGGAATATTTTGTTCCGGAGTTTTATAGTCTCCCGTCAAGCCATCTTCCATTCGGTCATTAAATATCAAACGATCTGATCCGGGAATATTTTTAATAGCCTTCATCATTCGGTAACGGAATTCTGGTGTACTGCCTCCTCCCATGTCCCACCATATCAAGTCAATATCATAATCATTAATCATGGTGTGAATATGAGGAATTACAATTGTATCTGTATATTTGGATTGATCCTCGTAAGAAGCCTCATGGTTTGCTGTAGTATTCTGAGGAATCCAGCCCATTCCTCCAGGATTCATCCAATCCAGACATTGTGAATAGTAAAATCCAATTTTTAAACCTGCTGCATGAGCCATAGTTACAAGGTTTTTTAAAATATCGGCTGAAATATTGGTATCATCCTGAATATTATATCCAATATTATGTGTATGCATTAAGGCAAAACCTTCGTGATGTTTGGCGGTAATAACAATATATTTCATACCTGCGTCTTTAGCCATTCTCACCCAATCTGCAGGATTGAAATTTTGAGCTGTAAAATTTTGCTGCCAGCGTGATTTATATTCAACTCTGGGAATCTGAGCTGCAAACATAATCCATTCTGCATATTGCCCCTGTTTGTAAGGCTCTCCTGTAGCTGGGTCAATTTTAATAGTTCCATCCGGATTGATCCATTCAGGACGATAACTTGAATAGTAATCCTGCATCCAGTATTCAGGCCCTACATACGGACCTGATTTCATTAGTGTTGGCCCTGTATAATGTCCTGCCAGCCCAGAGTATGCCCCCCAATGCAAAAACAGCCCAAAACCCGCTTCACGCCACCAGGCCATTCGTTCGTCTTTATGCAGTTTTGTCTCTAGAGTAGCTGCATAAATATTATTACTCATCTTAGTAAAAAGATCTTGGTTGTCATTACGGCCCTTCACCGAGAAATAGTAAATATCAAATGAATTCAAATCATGAATAGTTATCGAATTAGTGATAACATTTCGATAAAAAATACCATCTTTATATACATCATATGAAGTCACATCAGGAAGCGCATCCCATGATATAGAAATAGAATTCGTCTCTACATCAATTACTTTAAGTTCTTTAGGATTGTTGTTATAGAAAGGGTTCATATCAATTTCGGTATCGCTAAAAGTCAGCTCATCAATATAAACAACATCACCAACGGCACGTTTATCGGTATAATCGGGTTGAATACTAAAACCAGAGATATCCTTTACCTTATGCGATAATAAATCAAACACCGCTACTCCCCATTCGTCCACTTTATTTAATGGACTTTGAGACAAAAATTCACTCGAAAGACTAAGTCTGATCTGAGAATTCGGATTATTGCGATAATATCTCATGTACAAATACTTATACTCAGAGAGAGGTTCATTTAGTGTACAGAAAAATCCAGCCCACTTATAGCTATTGTTAAGACGTTTAAGTTTTAGAACTTTATTACTTTGGTTAGAACCCGTTTTATCAGGATTATCTACCACCGTAATCTCCATGTCTGCCGGTGGGTTTATATTTATTTTATCAGTAAAATTGATCTGTCCGTTTTCAAAATTATCAATTACAAGCGGCTCCCTAATTATTGGACGTGGATAGTAGTCTGGTTTAAAGTTAAGCTTGCCTAATACTGTCTGAATTTCTGGAGCAGACATAAAATAATCCCAAAGTAAACCTGAGCGATAATTTTCGATCATACAAATAATCGGTCCCTGATCGATAGCCAAATAACTGCTATCTACCCAATTGGCAGTTTCATTAAAAGAGTCAACAAATCCCGCTTTTTCATTCCATATTTTCGGTCCCAGCTTCTCATAAAAATATCTCAAGGCCGCTAATGACTCTTTAGGCGTATATGGCATTGACGAGATAGCTGCAGTTGGAGCGATCACACCTTTATCATTTCCGGGTGAATGGGCACCATAACTAGTATCTCCATCAGAAGCAGTCAATCCCCAGGCTTTGTTCTCTCCATATCCGGTATATTCCAGCGGATTTTGCTCACAATATGCCCTGTTTATTAAGGTATGGGCTACATTTTGCTGAAAATAATTTACATCATTATAAGTATCCCTTAAATTTTTTGGATTGAATCCTAAAAAAGAATAATGAGCAAAGAACAAAGGTCCGCCTTTTGCATTTCCTCCGCCAATAGGAAGAGTAATATCATAAAAAATTTGATTTTTATTTTTATAACTACCTCCTGATGACCAGCCGCTTTGCCACAAACTAGGATCTATAGCATGAGTAGGCGAAGCAATTGCCAGCAGATACGTAATCATACACTCGTTCCAGCCAATAATTGGCAATTGAATTACGTTCTGTAATTCATTGTTACAATGCCAGTACAGCTTATTCGTTCCAAATGTAAAGTAATTCCAGTCAACATTGTTCCAAAGTACATTGATCTTAACAACCAAATCTTGTTCTGCCAAAATAGGCTGGTTAAAATACTGGCGTGCCGTAATCAAGCCCTGCATTAAAAATGATGTTTCAACCAAATCAGCTCCATTGTCATTTGCACTAAACGGAATAGTTTTACCTGTATTTCCATTGATCCAATGAGCAAAAGCTCCTTTATAATTAGTAGCTGAACTAGTTAAGAAATTAACAATCTTCTCTATACGCTGACGTCCTTGTTCTCTTGTAATAAATCCTCTCTCGATGCCTACTAAAATTGCCATTACCCCAAATCCAGAACCGCCTGTAGTAACCGCATCTCCAGGTGTGCCTGAAACAGGAATGCGCTCGAATGCCATTCCCGAACTCGATGCATAATCCCAGAAATATTTAAAAGTATATCGCTGCGTTATAGTAAGCAGCTCTTCATCTGTAAGTGTTTGTAAGGTTGATTTTTCCATAACATTGATTGGTTAAAGGGTAAGTAATATTAAAAAAACTGTATGCTATTTGTTGTTGTTTTTAAAATTTAGGCTTTTGGAAGTATAATTTAACGTGGCAAAAAGATGTTTCACAACTTATTTGTTCTCACAATTTTATACCTAATATTTAAAGGATTTTATTGAATAATGTATTTCAACATTATTACCATTTTGGAAAGTTTATGGCGTTTTTGTTATAGCAGGTATATTAATAATGGTAATTTCTAATTCTCAGTAAAAAACAAACAAGTGGCATTTAAATCCGATTGTTACTCACTAAAAATCAACACATTAAAAAACAAAAAACGAATATATCAATTATTATTGAATAATACAATACGAAAGAATAATATTACATTAATTTATTTAGATTCTTTTTAAAACCTTTGATAAATTATCCGAAAGTCTAAAATCTTTAAATAAGGAATTTCAATTTGTATTAATATGTTCTATTAAAAAAAGCCTTTCAAATTGTATAATTTGAAAGGCTTTTTTTAATCAGAATAAAATCTTAACCTAAATTTATTCCTTAACTATTTTTGTTTTCAGCTACAGACTAAAGTATTCTTTCCTGTACATCAAACAATTCAATTCTTTTTATTGTATTTACTATCAGCTTTCACAATCCTCGCCCTTATTCGGCTCAGAGTTTCTTTTGTTACCCCAAGATAATTTGCCAATAAATGCTGCGGTAATTTAAAAATTTTACCAGACTGTTTTTTTATCAAATCTTCATAGCGTTTTTGCGGGCTGTCGTACATCATGGATAACAATCTTTCATGCTGCTGGCAAAATTCGTTTTCAGCTATTGTCCTTCCTATTTTTTGATATACCATATCCCTGTCAAATAGCTTAATTACGTCTGCTGTAGGAAGACAAAGTACTTCAGATTTCTGATTGGCAATAATATCAAAAGAGGCTGGTCCAGATTTTAAAATTCCATAGTAGTCAGATACAAAATCATCTTCTAATGAAACATCAAAAGTCCTTTCATTACCATCATTGTGCATTACGAATCTAAAACTGCCTTTTTTAATAAAACCAATAACAGAACATGCATCTCCTCTTTTTAAAAAATATTCATTCCTTTTAAAATGTCTAATTTCTACCAATTCAGAAATTTCATTCCAATGGTGTTCGTCAAGTGGGACAATAGCATTTAAAATATTAAATAACTCCATTTTTATTGATTCAAGTCAACATTTTAAAGATTCCTGATTGTTCATATTTGCCAGCACAAATAACAAACAAAAAAACAATTAATTACAAACTTAAATCAACATTTTATATTTTGGAAAAGATAAACCTCGTTATTCTGGTATTCCTGTTTTCACGTTCAATCAAAGCACAGGAAAAAAATGAATTTTTCTCCTTAAATTACTCTCTTGCAGCCCCGGCAGAATTTAAAAAAAGTAATTCAGAAATGAGATTTAGTTCGTTAGATACCTATTTAATTACTCCAACAATTAATGCTGGAATTAAAATAAAAATCAACAACATATTTTCCTATAGATTTACAGAATATGATTTTTCTAAGGAAAAGAATACTTCAGATGAATTAAAACAACAGCTTACTGATGCTAAATGGTCTGTGCTGTTTCGATATAATTTCAATGAAAGACAATATCTGTTTGTACTGCCTCAGATTATTTTTCGCTCAGATCTTCAAAATAAGTTTAGTTCAAAAGATTTTTTCCCAGCCATTTATGCTATTTTCTATCACACATCGAAAAAGAACAGCAGACTAAAAATTGGATATGGTTTAGCCTACAGCAGAGATTATTTTAAAAACAACTTAACTCCTTTACTTGCTTTTTCTTATGAATCCGAAAGACTTTATTTTGAAGCGATCCTTCCCGGAAATGCCCAATTAACATTTTTACCCAACCCAGCTTGGGAATATGGTGTAGTTATTAATCTTGATACAGCAGTTTATAAGTCCGATTCAAGTACAAATCCTGAGACAGAATATTTAAGAACGTTAAATATCCCATTATTATTAAATGTTTCAAGAAGAATAGATGGAATACTTTGGATAAATGCCAAAGCAGGAGTCAGTCTAATAAAAAATTATGGAGCATTGGATACTCATTTCGATTTGATAGAGAATCAAAATACTAGTTTAAATCCATCTCCTTATTTCAGTATTGGTTTAAGTATGAGGTTAAACGAAAACAAAAAGTAAAATTTATAAATGTAAAACTGTGAAATTACAAGGAGATATGGTATTAGTTTTTAAAACATCTATAAGATATAAAAAGGACATAATTAAAATCAAAAAAGCATTTGCAGCTGCTAAAGATTTGATAATAAGTTTTGATCTTGAAGATTGCGATAAGATTATGCGCACTGAGGGTAATTACTATAATGCTAAGGAAATAATAGAAAAGATAGAAGCATTAGGATATTATTGTGAAGAGCTGGAATAATTGATGTCAGTTTCGTGAAAATCTTAAAATCAGTAATTTATTCAATATAAATCACTTAACAACTTCAAATCTTCCAGTAAAAGATTCGATTTTTGAAGCAAGAGCCGCTAAAAAAGGAAAAACAAATTAAAAACAAATTCTTAATCAAAAAAAATAATAGTTATTTTACAAAAGAATACTTTCACAAAAACAAAACTTTGCTAAATTCGTTTGAAGAATAATTAACCCACTAATCCCAAATTAGTTTATGAAAAACCTACTACTTGTATCATTTATTATGATAAGCTTTTCGTCGTGGTCACAAACCGCAGAAATTTATTTTAACAAAGCTTTTAACAAAGCTGCAACCGGAAATTACAAAAGCGCAATTGCTGATTACACAAAAGCCATTCGCAAAAATTCTAAATTTGTTGAAGCGTATCAAAATCGTGGCGTTGCAAAATACCAATTGAATGACTTACAAGGCGCAATGGCCGACTTTAGCAAAACAATTGAACTTGACGATATGAATGCCGATGCTTTTACGGGCCGGGCAAATGTTAATTTCAAACTGTCAAAATTCCACGAAGCCATTCAAGACTGTACTTCTTCACTTGGTTTAAACCCAAGAGATTATGTTGCCTACAATTTACGAGGTTTAGCTTACAATAAAATTGGAGATAAAGCCAATTCCTGCAAAGATTTCCTAAAAGCAATCGAATTAGGAAGCCAAAGTGCTATAAAAAACAAAAGAACTTTTTGTAAATAATAATTTGAAATTATCTTAATAAAAAAGCAATCTGCAAATACATTCTTTTGCTGATTGCTTTTTGTATTTTATTATAATAATTTATCTGTCCAAGAAAGTATTAACACAATAAAAACAGATTGGAGCTTGTAACCAAAAGGAATTTATTATATTTCGATTTCAAATGAAAAATGGACACAGCACCAAAAAAATAATCAAACAATAACAGTAAAAACTGCATGTCACTTTTAAGAAAAATAAATAACCTTCAAACAGATAAAAATTCAGGATTTGGTACTAATGCCGGAAGCTACGGCGGAAGATTTGTAAATAAAAACGGAACTCCAAATATAGAAAAAAGAGGTATGCACCTGCTTCGACGAACAAGCTGGTACCATACCATGATTGATATGCCGAATTGGAAGTTCATGTTTATTTTATTTTCTTTCTATATTATAATCAATTTTATTTTTGCTGTTATTTATTATGCCATTGGAATCGAACATTTGGACGGAATTGCCCAATCGGGAAGCATTTTAACCCAGTTTGGACAGGCCTATTTTTTTAGTGCACAGACTTTTACAACCGTTGGTTATGGACATATAAGTCCAACCGGATTCCTTACAAGTGCTTTATCTGCGGCCGAAGCCCTGATTGGTCTGCTCAGTTTTGCAATCGCAACAGGTTTATTCTTTGGAAGATTCAGCAAACCAACAGCTTTTTTAAAATTTTCACACAATGCTTTAGTCTCTCCTTATGCAGAAGGCAAAGCCTTAATGATTCGACTTGTTCCTTTTAAAAATACCAATTTTACAGATGCGGCAGCAAAAGTTACTTTAGGAATGAGTATTGAAGAAAACGGCCAGAGGGTAAATAAATTTTATAATCTTAACCTCGAATTAGATCGTATAAATGCACTTTCGTTAAGCTGGACATTAGTTCACCCAATTGATGAAAACAGTCCGCTGTACAATTATACCGAAGAAGATTTTAACAAAACTCATGGTGAGATTTTAGTCTTTATTACCACTTTTGATGACATGTTTAGTAATACAGTGGCAGCCAGAACTTCATATACCTTCAGTGAAATAATTTACGGCGCAAAATTCAGGACTATGTACAACCGAAGTAAAGATGGTACTAAAACGATTTTGCATTTAGACAAATTAAATCAATTTGATACTATAACCTTCTCATAAGGTATCATTTTTATCAAGTTTTAAAGGTTTTTTGAGATTTTATTTTACTTTTGTTTACATAATCGTATAAAAATGGTAAACAACATAAAAACTGTTTTCAGTATAAAAGATCTTGAGAATTTATCCGGAATAAAAGCACACACGATTCGTATTTGGGAAAAAAGATATAACATTTTGGAGCCAATGCGCACTGATACCAATATCAGACTTTATAATCTGCAAAATTTACAGAAACTTCTAAACATTACCTTATTACACGAATACGGTTATAAAATTTCTAAAATAGCAACTTACCCGGAAGAAAAAATCCCGCAGTTGGTACGCGAAATTATTTCGAAGAAAAACTCTCAAAATTATGCCATTACATCTTTTAAAATGGCCATGATGAATTTTGATCAGGAACTGTTTTTCAACACTTTTGACTGGCTTATTTCTGAAAAAACGTTCAAAGAAGTTTTTAAAGAACATTTTTTGCCCTTATTAAAAGAATTAGGATTATTGTGGCAGTCGGAAACGATAACACCTGCAAATGAACACTTTATGAGTCATTTGATCAAACAGAAAATTTTAATTTATACCGAAAGCCTTCAGATTCAAAAACCAACAAAAACAGACAGAATTTTTGTTCTTTCACTTCCGTTAAATGAAATTCATCAAATTGGACTGCTTTATCTTCAATATGAAATTTTATCTAAAGGCTACAAAACCATTTATTTAGGCGAAAGTATGCCTATTGAAAATCTGCAGGATTTAACCAAGCATTTTGAAAACATCACTTTTGTATCCTTTATGACTATCCAGCCAGATCGCAGCGTTATTAACCAATATGTAAAATCAATGGGGCAAAAACTGCTGCAAAAAAATAATGAAATCTGGCTTATGGGTAAAATGGTCGAACACATCGATCAAAAAGTACTGCCGGAAAGAATCCGTATTTTTGATTCCATGGAAGAAACAATAGAAACAATTTAAATATTCTGTTTAAAGTTTTTGTATATTTGTTAAACAAAAATGACAAAAACTATCGCAATAATAGGATCAGGCTTTTCTTCGCTAGCCGCTTCTTGTTACCTGGCACAACAAGGAAACAAGGTCACTATTTATGAAAAAAACCTAACCATTGGCGGTCGGGCAAGACAATTCAAGAAAGACGGTTTTACATTTGATATAGGACCAAGCTGGTACTGGATGCCAGATGTTTTTGAGCGTTTTTTTCAGGACTTCGATAAAAAGCCTTCGGATTATTACGAGCTTATAAAACTAAATCCTGCCTATCGTGTTTATTTTGGAATAAATGATTTCATTAGCATTTATGACAATTTAGAAGAGATTAAAGCTGTGTTTGAAGAGATTGAAAAAGGAAGCAGTAAGCAGCTCGAAAAATTTATCAATCAAGCCAAAAGCAATTATAGTATTGCCATAAAAGATTTAATATATCGTCCCGGAGTTTCTCCTCTGGAATTAATCACAAAAAAAACGGTTTTAAAACTCAATCAATTTTTTAATAATGTCAGCTCTGATATTCGCAAGAAATTTAAAAATGAAAGACTGATTCAAATTCTCGAATTTCCCGTTTTATTCCTCGGAGCGAAGCCAGCTAAAACACCATCATTTTACAATTTTATGAATTATGCCGATTTCGGACTCGGAACCTGGCATCCAAAAACCGGAATGTTTGATGTCATTCGAGGAATCGAAAAATTAGCTTTAGAACTTGGCGTTACCATCAAAACAAATTCTTCCATTGAGAAAATAATTGTTGAAAACAGAACTGCCACGGGAATTATTGTAAATGGAAAAACAATAAAAGCTGACATCATTTTAAGCGGAGCAGATTATCAGCATACTGAAACTTTACTGGAAAAAGAACATCAGGTTTATTCTCAAAAATATTGGGAGAGTCGAATCTTTGCCCCATCTTCTCTCTTGTTTTTTATAGGGTTCAATAAGAAAATTGAGAACATTTCGCATCATGCCTTATTTTTTGATGTCGATTTTAATCAGCATGCGGCAGATATTTATGACAATCCAAAATGGCCTGAAGCTCCTTTATTTTATGCCAATTTCCCGTCTAAAACAGATCAGACTGCTGCACCAGACGGAATGGAAACAGGGTTCTTCTTAATTCCGCTGGCACCCGGAATTGAAGATAACGAAACATTAAGAGAGGCATATTTCGAAAAGATAATTACTCGTTTTGAGCAGCTTACACAACAGGAAATCAGAAATAATATTATATTTAAGGAGTCCTTTTGTAAAAACGATTTTGAAGCAGATTATAACGCCTATAAAGGAAACGCTTACGGAATGGCTAATACATTATTACAAACCGCATTTTTGCGTCCAAAACTAAAAAGCAAAAAAGTACGTAACTTATATTTTACAGGGCAATTGACAGTTCCCGGGCCAGGTGTTCCGCCTGCATTAATTTCAGGAAAACTAGCTGCTGAATTAATTCAAAAATCTTTAAGGTCTTAAAAAATGAAAACATTATTCGACGCCGTTTCTTTTAAATGCAGCAAATTGATTACCAAGAACTACAGTTCCTCTTTTTCGCTTGCTGTAAAAATGCTGTCGCCAAGCATTCGCGATGCCATTTACAGCATTTACGGATTTGTTCGTTTTGCTGATGAAATTGTGGATTCTTTTCACGATTATGATAAAGAATCCCTGATTGACGATTTCGAAAAAGAATATTACAAAGCAATGGAGTTAGGAATCAGCCTAAATCCTATTTTAAATTCTTTTCAGCATACTGTAAAAGAATATAATATTACCGACGATTTGGTTCAGGCTTTTTTAAAAAGCATGAAACTCGACCTTATAAAATCAACTTACAACACACAAGCCGAATATGCTGATTACATTTACGGTTCTGCCGATGTTGTAGGTTTAATGTGTTTAAAGGTTTTTGTATCGGGAAAAGAACATAAATACGAACAGTTAAAAAACGAAGCCATGCGATTAGGATCGGCCTTTCAGAAAGTGAATTTTTTGAGAGATTTAAAAGATGACAATACCATCTTGAACCGAACTTATTTTCCGGGCGTTAACCTCAACAATTTCAACGAAGATTCAAAAGCACAGATCATCAAAGAAATCGAAGAAGATTTTCGTATTGCATATCAGGGAATTGTAAAACTGCCAATCGAAGCCAAATTTGGCGTTTATACCGCATATGTTTATTACAGAAAACTGCTTAAAAAACTAAAAAAAACACCTTCTCATGAAATTGGAAATTCAAGAATCCGGGTTTCAAATTATACAAAAGCAGGGCTTTTAGCACAGTCGTTTGTGACGTATAAATTGAAGCTGGTTTAGATTAAACGAACAGTTTGTCATTTCGACCGAAGGGAGAAATCGCACTCGAAACTCCGCAATGTGAAGAACCAATCTTTGTCGAATCCCGTGTGCGATTTCTCCCTTCGGTCGAAATGACAAACAAAAAAATAATCTTTAGAGTCAATCTTTAATAAACTATAGCTAAACTCTACAGATTTTAAATCATAATTTTAATAACAACATTTATAAAATGATTTCTTTTTTAATCTTTTTAGGCGTTTTTCTGTTTATGGAATGTGTTACCTGGCTTACACACAAATATATAATGCACGGTTTTATGTGGTATTTTCATGCTGATCATCATCAGCCAAAATACGAGCATACTTTTGAGCGCAACGACATTTTCTTTGTCATTTTTGCTACGCCGAGTATTCTTTTATTTTATTTTGGAGTTGAGGGCGGGTTCAACTATTTGTTTTTTATTGCCTGCGGTATTACGCTTTACGGAGCTTGTTATTTTTTAATTCACGATGTATTAATCCATCAGCGTTTTAAATGGTTCAAAAACACCAAAAACAAATACCTCGTCGGACTCAGAAAGGCGCATAAAATACACCACAAACACCTAAATAAAGAAAAAGGAGAATGTTTCGGAATGTTGTTTGTACCATTAAAATATTATAAAATGTAATTATTTGGGCGTTCCAAAAAACATTTGTAACAATTGATTTAGTTAGAAGATGAAATTATACAAGATAGCAACCGTACAATATGTAAATGCCAAGGTCGAAGACTGCTGGGATTTTTTCTCCAGTCCCAAAAACCTGCAGACTATTACACTCGACAATATGAATTTTAAAATCAAAGATTTTGATGAAAAGCGAATGTACCACGGGCAGATTATAACCTATACTTTACGGCCGCTTTTAGGAATAAAAATTTCGTGGGTTACAGAAATCACAGCCTGTAAAGAAAATCATTATTTTATCGACGTTCAGCGTTTTGGCCCTTATAAATTATGGCATCATAAACACTTTTTTGAACGAACAGCCGATGGCGGAACCAAAATGACAGACATCGTTCATTATGCGCTCCCACTCGGAATATTGGGAAGAATTATGAATAGATTAGTGGTGAAGAACAAACTAAAGACCATTTTTGATTTCCGTTATAATAAGATCGAGGAATTGTTTAATTCAAAATCACAGCCAAAGATTATACAGATTAATGCAGAGCAAAAAAGCATATAATTTATTTTTAAACACATAGAGACATAGTATTCATAGCTTTTAAAAAGGCGTTTCACTTGCATAAACAAACATAGATATTACTATGTGTTAGAAACTTGTTTCTTTTTATATTCTTTTACATAAAAATAAAATCTATGTTTCTATGTGTTTAAAAAACCATACACAATACAAAATATTCGTCAAGCGAAAATTATAAAATGACAAAACAAAAAGTTTCCTTTTTCTGGTTCAGACGTGATTTACGTTTAGAAGACAATACCGGATTATTTCACGCTTTACAAGCCAATTTTCCTGTAATTTCATTATTTATTTTTGATGATGATATTCTGGACAATCTTCCAAAAAATGATGCACGGGTAAGTTTCATTTACAATTCACTTCAAAAAATAAATACCGAATTAAATACTTTTGAATCTTCTATTTTAATCAAAAAAGGAAAAACAAAAAATGTTTGGAAATCACTTCTGGAAGAATTCGATATTCAAAACGTATTCTTCAATAAAGATTATGAACCTTTTACTATTAAACGCGATACTGCAATTTGCTCTTTATTGAAGGAAAATAATATTGAATGTTTTTCTTTTAAAGACCACGTTATTTTTGAAGAAAAAGAAATCACAAAAGCCGACGGGCTTCCGTACACGGTTTATACACCTTATAAAAATAAATGGCTCGAAAAGTATCATTTAGCAGGATCTGCTCCAGAATATGATTCTGCTCCATTTCAATCTAATTTTGCAAAAAATCAATTTCCATTTCCAGAATTAGCAGCAATTGGTTTTGAAAAAAGCCCGATAAAAGTGCAGTCGCACAACTTAACTCAAATTGCCAATTATAAAGAAACAAGAGATTTTCCGGCTCTTGACAGTACTTCTTATCTTTCGCCGCATTTACGTTTCGGAACCGTGAGTATTCGAAAATTAGTAAACTGGGCAAATCGAAAAAACCAGACTTTTTTAAGCGAATTAATTTGGAGAGAATTCTTTATTCAGATTCTGTTCAGTTTTCCTAATTGTGTCAATCATAATTTTAAATCGGCATACGACGGAATTCAATGGCGAAATAATGAAGAGGATTTCAAACGCTGGTGTTCTGGAACAACCGGATACGCTATCGTCGATGCCGGGATGCGCCAGCTAAACGAAACAGGTTATATGCACAATCGTGTTCGTATGGTTGCGGCTAGTTTTTTATGCAAACATTTATTGATTAACTGGCAGTGGGGCGAAGCTTATTTTGCCGAAAAACTACTGGATTTCGAACTGGCTTCAAACGTTGGAAACTGGCAATGGGCTGCAGGAACAGGCTGTGATGCAGCACCGTATTTCAGGGTTTTTAATCCTGAAATACAACAAAAGAAGTTTGACGAAAAAGGCGAATATATCCGCAAATGGATTCCTGAGTTTGATTTTGGTTATAATGAACCTATGATTGATCATACCTTTGCGAGAGATCGCGCGATTGCAACTTATAAAGCGGGAATCATTAAATAAAATTCCAATTCCAAATTGTTCTTAATCTTGTCATCCTGAGGAACGAAGGATCACACTAGAAGCTCCGCAAACAATATCGCCAATCTTTGTCGATTTCCGAGTGTGATCCTTCGTTCCTCAGGATGACAAACTAGACAAAAAAATCTTTGTCAAATGTTTGAAGTTTCACGCTGTGTAACCTGAAACTTGAAACCTGAAACAAAAGAAACAATTCTTAATACTTCAAATAATTCTCCACAGCAATTTTCGCTTTCAAATCGAACATTAAACTATAAAGTCCAAAGAACAGTTCATGTAAATAAATTTGTATCCGCTCTTTTTTTGCATTTTTCTCTAATAAATGCTATTCTAATACTTATTTCTTCGGCAAAATCCTTTTCTTTTCAATAAGGCCGTTTTCTTTCAAAACACACAACTGATTAACAATCAAGTATTTATTTTATTTGTAAGAAAAAAAATACATTAATTTATGTTTGTAAGTTTTTAAATACAAAATTTTTTATATATTTTGCATTTTTTTTAAGTACAAAATATAATTTTTGTTATAACAATTAAACAAGTAAAAAACATATATAAAACAACTTAGCAACCTTTTATTGGTATCAATTTTAAATTTTAAAAATAATGAATATGAAGAAAATTGTATGTATGCTTTTATTAGCTCAGAGTTCATTTATGATGGCGCAGACAGAAACGTTTATTACCACCAATGGTAAAAAAGTAGAAATAAATCCTAACTCATTAAATACTGCTGACAATGGCTTATCTGCAAGTAATGGAAAAGTTCAATTAGGAGGAACATTGAATAAACCTACACAAATTGTAACAACCAGCTCAAATACATTAACAATACAAGGACTGCAAACCGGTGCCGGTACAGATAATGTACTGGTTGCAGATGCTAATGGTGTATTAAAATGGGTAACAAGATCCTCTTTTTTGGGTGATAATTTAGGTAATCATACCGCTGCTCAAAATTTAAATATGAGCAATAAAAACATTACTAATATTAGCAATGCTTATATTAAAAATGAAGCCCAAATTCTAGATAGAACCCCTGAAAATACTAATTATTTTTCATTATATAAGAGTAATGGAATATTTGGCATTTATAGTTCAAATAAAGGAGGAAATCCCCTTGAAATTGATGAGGCAACTGGTAAAAATACTGTAAGCTCACTTCGAATAACAAAAGGAACAGATAATATAGCCCCTGTTGCTGGTGCGATTGCTACTTCTGCAGATAATAATGGTAATGTAAAATGGGTGGCTCCATCTGAAGTAACTCCTGTAGGAACTGCCTTTTTTAAATATACATTACAAAGTGACGCAAGTTTTGCAGGTAATAATGGAAAAGTGAAATTTGATAATAAAATCGTTGATAAAAGTAATTTAAAAGCTAGTATCGTTGATAATAGCGGAACTTATTCAATATTTGTTGTCCCAAAGACAGGTTTTTACAGCATTACGGCAGCAGTTTATCAGTTTTTTGCCAGTACCGGGACTATTTCTACACCTGTAACAATGAGAGGGTCTGTTTATATAAATAATGAAACTACTGGGACAAAAATAGGAACTGTCGATCTTTATGCACTTTCAGTTAGTCCTTATTATTGGACACCTGGTTTATTAACATCGATAGAAAAATTAAATGCAGGTGATAAAATATCTGTTAGCTTTAGTAATAATTTTGCATCTCAATCTGGTATCACTGCTGGAACTAATGTTGCAGGAGATGGCGGGCATCCATCAGTTACCTATTTTTCAGGTTACTTTATTTCAGAATAATAAAAAAGAAACTTCTGGAAGTAGATTATCTTTTTGCACATTGTTTTCTTAAAAGAGGAAGTTACAGCTTCCTCTTTTTTGTTAAAAACCCTAATACTTCAAATAATTCTCAACCACAATTTTCGCCTTCAAATCGAACATTAAATTATAAAGTCCGAAGAAAGTACGGTTCATATAAATAAAGTGCTTAGAACCACGATTTCCGTTCATTTTTTTCAAATTCGTATCTTCAGAAAAACGTTTTCCTAATTCTGCAATCGCATTAAAAAAAGTTTCATCGGCAAAATCAAAAGTTTCGTTTTGAAAAGGCTTCGTGAAAAGCGATAATAAATCATGAAACATTTCGGTGAAATATTCTACTTCTGACGGAGAATCGTCAGGACGGAGAATTTCTAATTCGAATAATTTTTTATTAAACAACGCTTCATCAGTAATAACATTTTTGTTGATTAACTCAAAATACGGCATGTAAAACTCCTCAGGAATTTGTTTCATACAGCCAAAATCTAAGGCAATTAATTGATTTTGATCGTTAACTAAAAAATTTCCCGGATGCGGGTCTGCATGTACTTTTCGCAAAACATGAATTTGGTACATATAAAAATCCCAAAGCGCCTGCCCTATTTTATCTGCAGCTTCCTGATCTGTATTTTTAGCTGTAAATTCAGAAAGATGAATTCCCGTCATCCAATCCATTGTAATGATTTTCTCTGATGAAAATTCCGGATAGTAATTCGGGAAAATAATATTTTCAATTTTACTGCAGGCTTCTACAACTTCCTGACTTTGTTTTAATTCTAACAAATAGTTCGTTTCTTCGATAAGTTTATCTTCAACTTCTTTGAAATATTTATCTGAATCTTTTCCCTGCAGATTAAACATTCTAATTGCGATTGGTTTTACCAAAGCCAAGTCAGAAGAAATACTGTTGGCAACACCCGGATATTGAATTTTAACGGCCAGTTTTTTATTGTTTTTCTTTGCTAAATGAACTTGACCAATACTTGCAGCATTTACAGAATTTGCATTGAACTCATCAAAAATTTCATATGGTGTTTTGCCAAAATTAGTTTTGAAAGTTTTTAAAACCAAAGGTGCAGAAAGTGGCGGAACTGAAAATTGTGATAAAGAGAATTTCTCCACATAAGCCTGAGGCAAAAAGTTTTTGTCCATGCTTAACATTTGAGCTACTTTCAAAGCGCTTCCTTTTAAGCTTTTAAGTCCGTCATAAATATCTTCGGCGTTATTTTCGTTAAGTTTATCGCGGGTTAAATCTGGGTTTACTACTTTTTCAGCATAGTGCTTTATATAATTTACTCCAATTTTGGCGCCGGTTTGAACTAATTTTCCGGCTCTTTCTATTTTTGAAGTTGGAATATAATCGATTGTTTTCATTGTTTGGTGTATATTTTTTCTTTGAATAGAAATTTTCCAAAATCTATCAAATGGTTCATTGGCGCAGCATTCATTAATTCAAATGATGCATTAACAGATTTTTCGATAAATATGTCTGTTTTTTCAAAAGCAGCAGATTCATCTTCCATCCAGAATTTAATGGTCAGCATTAATTGTAACCATGCCGATTCCTGAATGGCTTTTTCCTGAAATTTCTGCAATTTTTCCTGTTCTAATCTATAATCATCAGTTAGGATTTCAGAAACATATTCTTTAAAACTATTTCTAAGTGTAGTTAACTGAACCAGGTTTTTAAGCGGATTTCTATCAATTTTAAGCGATTGTAAAACGTAACTTCTGTTTGCAGTTAGGATTTCGAAGAAAGTAAAATAGAAACTCAGCATTTTATTCTTCATGTCATATTCCTGATATTCTTCATTTTTATGAAGTAAGTTAACTGTGTTTTCAAAAAACAGTCGGAATATTTCTTTTTCTAAACCTTCTAATGTTCCAAAAAAGGAATAAAACTCAGCTTCGGTAAAATCATTTTCTTTGGCAAAATGATAAACTGATTTTGGTTTTTGGCCTTTTTCTAAAACTTCATCCATATATTTTGAAACGATATCATCTTTGGTAATTACCTTCTTTTTAGTCGCCATTTTATTTAAAATTTAGAATTTGCCATAAAGGTAAACATTGTTTAAGTACCTTTACTAATGATTAAACGGCAAGCACTGTTAAATATATTATAAACTATTATGGCTCAAAATGTTCTATTAACCGGAGGAAGCGGATTCATTGGAAAACATTTAGCAAATATTCTAATTGGAGCTGGATATTCTGTGTCAGTTTTGAGTCGTTCTGATAAAGAAAACACTTCTGAAATCACGTATTATAAATGGGATTTGGACGGAAATTATATGGATGAAAATGCCGTTCTAAATGCTGATTTCATAATTCATCTTGCGGGCGAAGGAATCGTTGAAAAAAGATGGACAGAAAAAAGAAAAAAAGCAATTTTGGAAAGCCGCATAAAACCAATTGATTTGATTTTTTCGGTTTTAGAAAAAAACAATAAAAAGCTTAATGCTTTTATTTCGGCATCGGGAGTTGGAATTTACGGCGCTGTTACCAGTCACAAAATTTGTACAGAAGAAACGCCGGCGGCAGATGACTTTTTAGGCACGACCTGTCGGGTTTGGGAAAATGCAGTTGATAAGATCGAATCATTAGGCATTCGAACCGTAAAAATCAGAACCGCAATTGTTTTGGGAAAAGATGAAGGGTTCCTAAAAAAAGTTAACCCTAATTTTAAATCTGGTTTTGGGGCAGTTTTAGGTTCGGGAAAACAATATTTACCCTGGATTCATATCGAAGATTTATCTCAAATTTATTGTAAAGCAGTTTCAGATGACCAAATGCATGGTCCGTATAATGCGGCCGTGACAGATAACACTACAAATTTGAGGTTTTCTAAAATATTAGCAGCATTATACGGATATGCTATCTGGCTTCCTAAAATCCCTCCTTTTATTCTTAGAATTGTTTTAGGAGAAATGAGTGAAGCTGTTTTAACAGGGCAAAGGGTGTCATCAGAAAAAATACAAAAAACCGGATTTGAATTTCAGTTTACCGATTTAGAAAAAGCACTTATAGCAAGCATTAATTAAAAATCATTTCAAAGTTAAAAACTTCATATCTTCGCTTTGTACAACTCCAAGTAAATTAGTATTGGCAGTTTTTGAAATTTTACTGGCTACAACACTTGGTATTGCAATATTAAAATCTGAAAGTGAGATTGGATAATTACACGAAATTTGAATTCCGTCAGGAACTCTTTTTATCAAAGCTTTCATTTCAATAATTTTCGATTTTCCGTGCAGATAAAGCTTTCCCTTTACATCATATTCCTTTTCAATTCCATCAACGTTTTTTAAATCAAATTTTGCAACTTTTCCTTTAAATACAGCCTTTGGATAACGATGGCTTTCAATATAGTTTTCATTAAAATGCTCTTGCATTAAATCCATTTTAAAACGAAAATCTTTGATTACAACAGTACAAATTAAAGCACTTGTTTCTGGTTCAAGAATAATAGACCCGAGTTTATTTACTGCTTTTACTTCTTCAAAAAAAGGAACAGAAGCTTCAAAATTTACAACTGCCTTAGTGGTTTTAAATTTGTCTTGGGCAAGTATTGAAAATGCAGTAAAAAATAAAATAAGCAATGTAGTTCTTTTCATAATCGTCATCAATTAAACAATTATGTCATTCTATTTTTAAGAAGAAAATTACAAGATAAAAAATAGAACGGCAGTACTCCGTGAAAAAATTTCGTAACCAAATTTTATACTTAAAGTTACGAAATTTCGAGACGCAGAGTTCTTGAACTAGTGCTAAATATTTGTGAATATTTTGGGGTGTAAAATGGTAGTTGTAATATGTAAAATGTAAAGTCCCTACGGGACAAAAACGTGGTTGCAATTTTATTTTTTTTCTACCGATATGTAATCTCTACGAGATATTTTTTTTAATTTGATAGTGAAACAACAAATGCCGTGTAGTCCCTACGGGACAAAAACGATGTCGTCAATTTATTTTTTTTCCTACCGATATATAATCTCTACGAGATATTCCGCTAGGAATTATATATCGGTAGCTAAAAAATAACGAATGACCCAAATGTCCCGTAGGGACTTCACAGCCATTCACACGATTGATCAATTTTTATCCATGCATTGGCGTACAAATCTCCAATAAAAAACCGTCCGCATCTCTTACATACGCTACAACTTGTCCCCATGGTTTTTTCTTTGGTTCTGTAACTAAAACAGCCCCAAACGAAGTTGCTTTTTGAACGAGCTCACCAACATCTTCTGTTATGAAACCTAATTCAATGGCAAAAGGTTTGGCTTCTAAACTGCTTTCTATAAAACCATCGCTTAAATTATGCGATGCTAACTTTTTTGATGCAAAAGAAATCGTGGTTTCACCAGTATTTAATTCTCCATAATCATTATCCGGGCTTATAAATTTCCTTGCAAATCCAAATGCGTTTTCATAAAACTCAATTGATTTTTCTACGTCTTCAACGTATAAAATTGTATATCCAAACTTTATCATGATTTCTTTATTTAAATGTGTATCAAATATAGATAGGGAAATTTAGCTGATTTCTAAAAGCACATTGTATTTATCTAAGCTTGCTAAGTCTTCGATTGAGTTAATATTGGCAATTTTTTCGTGTTCTTCTACTTCTTTTCTAACTTCGATGTGTTTGATTGCTTTTCTAAAACGTCGCACTTCTTCGAGATTAGATAAAATAAGTCCGGGAACGGGAACACTTTTTCCTTCTTTATCTTTGGCAACCATTGTAAAATAAGACGAATTACAATGTTTTATAACTCCGGTTTGAATATTCTCCGCTTCAACACGAATGCCTACTATCATTGAGCTTCTTCCAACATAATTTACAGAAGCTTTCATGGTTACTAATTCTCCAACTTCTATTGGTTTAAGAAAGTTTACTGTGTCAACAGAAGCCGTTACACAATAGTTACCGCTAAATTTTGAAGCCGAAGCAAACGCTATCTGATCCAGCAGCTGTAAAATATATCCCCCATGAATTTTACCGCTAAAGTTGGTATGCGACGGAAGCATTAATTCTGAAATGCTGATTTTTGATGAAGAAACGGGTTTAAAATCTGTAGTCATGTTTTTGTTTTTGGAAATTTCTATAATTATTATTTTAAACACATAGAAACATAGTTTTCAAATGTCGTTAAAGGTGTTTCACTTGCATTAACAAACATAGCTATGTGTTAGAGACTAGTTTCTTTTTAATTCTTTCACAGAAAAATATCCCGATAGCTATCGGGACTATGTGTTTAAATATTTTCTTGATTCAATAATTCATTTTCATCCGTATTTAAAGCTCTGTTGATGATATTTTCGGGAAGTGATTTCTTGGCTTTTGCACCCATTTTTTTCAATTTTTCTACACTCGAAATCAGGTTTCCTTTACCGTCAACAAGTTTGTTCATGGCGCTTTCATATTCTGTTTTGGTATCTTTAATTTTATTTCCAATTCGAACTAAATCGGTTACAAAACCTTCAAATTTATCGTATAAAGCTCCTGCTTGTCGGGCAATTTCAAAAGCATTTTCCTGCTGCTTTTGGTTTGCCCACATGCTGTCTATTGTACGCAGTGTTGCTAATAATGTACTTGGAGTAACAATTACAATATTTCTGTCGAAAGCTTTATTGTATAAAGTCGAATCTTCGTTCAGCGCAATAGCAAAAGCCGGTTCTATCGGGATAAAAAGCAAAACAAAATCCGGGCTTTCTATTTGGTATAAATCGTGATAATTTTTATTTCCGAGTTGTTCTACGTGGCGTTTAATTGACAAAACGTGTTCTTTAAGCCAATCGATTTTTAGTAAATCAGATTCTTCGTTTACCCATTTTTCGTAAGCAACAAGAGAAACTTTAGAATCGACTATCATTTTCTTACCGTCTGGAAGATTGATTACAACGTCAGGAAAAACACGGTTTCCTTCGCTGTTTACAAAACTTTGCTGTACTTCATATTCGCGGCCTTTTTCTAAACCAGATTTTTCGAGAACGCGTTCTAAAACAAGTTCACCCCAGTTTCCCTGCATTTTGCTGTCGCCTTTTAATGCTTTGGTCAGGTTTAGGGTTTCTTTGCTCATTTGAACATTCATTTCGCTTAAACCAATAATCTGCTGGCGAAGCGCCGCATGATAATCGATACTTTCTTTATGGGTTTGATCTACTTTTTGTTCAAATACATGAATTTTATCCTGAAGCGGCAGCAGAATATTTTTCATATTCTCGCTGTTTTGTTCTGTAAATTTTGCCGATTTTTCTTCGAGAATTTTATTGGCCAGGTTTTCAAATTCTTTGGTGAATTTTTCCTGAAGTTCGTTTATTTCACTTTTTTGTTCTTTATGGCGTTCCCATAAATTTTCAAAATCAACTTCTTTTTTAGAAAGCTGAATTGCCAGACTATCTTTTTCTGTTCTGATATTTTCCTTCTCAGAATTACTTAAATGAAGCTGTTTCTGAAAATTATTTCTTTCTATTTCAAATTGCTCTTTCTGCAGTTGAGACTGACTCGCATTTGCATTTAATCTTTCTTCTAAGCTCACTTTTTCTGCCTGAAATTTAGCAGAAAACAACATTTTTCCTAAGTATATCCCCAGAAACAAAGCAATTATAAAAGCCAATAAAAGTGGAAGAAATTCTAACATGTCTAAGTTTATTTTAAGTAAAAGTACGCAATAATACGTAGTGCTTAATTTTAAAAATTAAAATTTCACGAATTAGTATTAATTCTAAATTAAACAAACATAATTCTTTGTTTTTAACGCAACCATTTTAAAAGTGTACCATCTACATGATATAACCTATTAAAAAATAATCATGAAAAAATTAATGTTGAGCTTATTTATCGCTTTTGGATTTAGCGCCTGCTCTCTTAGTAATGACGACCTGAATGTTGATTGTGGAACTAATGCAGATTTACCTTTTTCAGGTTTCCCTCTTTTATGCAATTATAGTGTAAAAAATTTGCCTAATAATCCAAGTGCACTAATTGTAGGTTCTCAGGAAAAAATGGATGCTTATTTTACAAAACATGAAAATACATGTACAGTTGCAAGCGATCCAAACATTGATTTTTCAAAAAATTATTTAGTAGCACTTTTTGCCGGAGTAAAACCTACAAATGGTTACGCAATAAAAATTACTTCAATTGTAGAAAACAACTGCGAAATCATTATTAATTTTTATGAAAAAGGGCCGCAGACAGGAGAAACTTTAACGCAGACCCCAACTTATCCATCTGATTTCATTTTGATTCCAAGAACTTCAAAAGCAATTTTATTTAACAGAACAAACGAAAGCCCTGATAATATTGTAATTGGAAGTTTTGCAACTACAAACGACTTTTTTCAGCTCAATGACTACAATGTTTTAAAATTTCTTGGTGTAACTACCGGAAACTATGAGTTTGCACAATATAAATACAATGCAAAAACAGTAAGAAGTGAGTATACATTATTCTCAAAAACAATTCCTGCAGAAATTTTAGCAATTAAAGGTCAGACAAAAACGTATGGTACACCAGGTGCTCAAGGTGGTGTTTATTTTGAGCTTCGCCAAGGAATTACGGTAACTAAAATTACTATTGACAATAATGATACTGCAGATCAAAGCAGTGAAATTAAAGCTTTCAAAATGGCAATTAAGGCAAAAATCAACAGCCTAAAATAATATTCTTTGAGTACTGTCTGTATCTTTTACGACCCAACAAAAGATACAGATATACTTGATAATCAAAAACTAACACAAAATACCACTGGTTCTGACTATTTACAAAATGTAGTTTTGTAAGCTTTTAAGAACTATTTTTGCAAAACCAAATTAATCCATTTTTTGAAAGACGATTTAGAGAAATATATTAAGCTTTGCATGAAAAATGACAGAGGAGGGCAACTGAAAATATATCAGTTGTTCTCTCCTGTTTTATATGGTATCTGCCTTAAGTATATGAAAAATGAAGACGATGCGAAGGATGTTTTCCAGGAAGCATTTGTAATTGTTTTTCAAAAAATAGGCCAATATAAATTTGAAGGAAGTTTTGAAGGCTGGCTAAAACGGATTTTCATTAATAAATTGATTGAAACTATAAATAAGAAGAAAAAAGAGAGTTTCTTTTTAGATGTTTTTGATCCCGATACTGATTTTATCGAAGAAGAGGAACTGGACATTATCCCGATTGAACAAGAAAAACTGTTAGAATATATTAGGGATTTACCGGATCAATATCGAACGGTTTTTAACCTTTATGTTTTTGAAAAAATGAAACACAAAGAGATTGCCGAATTATTAAAAATCTCTGAAGGAACATCAAAATCAAATTTGAATCGGGCAAAGCACATTTTGCAAAAAAGAATACTGAGCATAAAAAATTTTAAGATAGCATGAAGAAGCAAAAAATAGAAGATATTTTTTCATCAATGGAAGACTTCTCGAGTGTTCCGCCTCCTGAATTGTGGGGGCAGATTGAAGAAAAACTAGACAAACCTAAAAAGAAGAAGAGAGCAATTCTTTGGTGGTCGGCGGCTGCATGCTTATTATTAGGCTTACTGCTTCCTTCTGTATTGTATTTTACTTCTAATAATTCCGGAATTAAAACAATACAAAACAATTCTATTGAAGATAATAATGTTGTTCTGGATCACAAAAATATTAACACAGATAAAACCAGAAGTATTCAAACTAAAGAAAATATCCTGGAAAAAGAATCAAATAATAATCGGGTTTCATCATCAGAAAAAACAACAAATCAATCAAACAGTAATCAATTAAATCAAAATCCGGAAGCAGTTAAAGCTCAGACTGGTTCTCAAAACAAAACAAACAATAGCCGCTTTGAACCAAAATTTAACGCTGAAAGAAATAATGCCGTAGCCGAAAAATCATTTATTCCGGCAAGAAGTAATACGTTTAATTCTGTTTCAAAAAATCAGATTTCAAACCATAAATACGGAAATTCAAATCAGGCTGCTGCCGAAAAATCATTTGTTTCAGCTGGAGGGAATGGATTTAATGCGGCATCTAAAAATCAAATTTCGACCACTAAAAAAGAGAATTTAAATAAGGCTGTCGCCGAAAAATCATTTGCCCCAAACAAATCGAATTCTTTTAATTTTGGTTCGAAAAGTCAATCAGACATTGAAAAAAGAAATGCTGATAAGATTTTGGCAGAGAAAACATTTGCTCCGGCAAAAACAAATAAATTTAATGCTGCTTCGAAAACCCAAATATCAAATTCAATTTTTGAAGAAAATCCAAATTCAAAAAACAATAACAATATTGTTTACAATGCTTTAAAATCTCCTTCTAATTCTCCTTTAAATAGAAATTTAATTGCCGTTAATACAAATAAAGAAAAACAAAACATTCAAAAAACTGCGGTTGATAAAAGCATCGTAAGCAGCCAAAACGATAATTCAAAAAACAATACTGTTTTTACCAATACCAGCGTATTAAGCAAAAAGGATTCAGTGCAGCTGGCAGAGCTTCAAAATTTAGAAAAAGGAATTGTAACTCCTGAGGAGAAAAAGAAAAAAGAAGAAAAATTATTATCAAAATCAGAAAAATGGGCTTTACAGCTTTTTGCAGGTGTTGCCAATTCTGAAAATTATAAAAACAATAAAACTTTAGGAAACGTAAACGATTCTAAACAAAGTAATTCATACGGCGTAAAAACACAGTACAAAATCAATAAAAAATGGGCCGTTGCTTCTGGTTTTAAAATTAATGAACTAGGGCAAAGTGTGGCAAATGTTTCTTATTTGAGCGCAAGAAATGAAGCTCTTTTTAGCTCGACTGATTATTTTGTAAAAAATGAAAGCGTTCCTCAAATTGCAACCAGCGCAAATTATCTTCTAGTCTCAAATAGTACTAAAGATGTGCTGCAAAGCGAAAATATCGAAACTGGAAATCTGGACCAAAATCTTCGTTACATTGAAATGCCCCTGGAAGTATCGTATTCTGTTTTTAATAAAAACAGGACAAATATTAATATAAACACTGGCGGATTTGTTGGTAAATTGATTTCAAACAGTGTATCGATAGATGGAAATTCTATGGGAGAAAACGTAAATGCAAACAACTACGTTTATGGTTCTACCTTAAGCAGTACTATACAATACCGTGTTTATAAAAAAACAAATGTATTTGTTGAGCCTGCTGTAAATTATTATGCAAATCCTTTAAGTAATCAATCTTTCAATCAATTTCAATGGGGATTGAATTTTGGATTAAATGTTAATTTTTAATATCTATAGTTTATTGTTTTTAATTACATTAGATATAACAAAAAGGCAGTTCAATTCGAACTGCCTTTTTTATTGAATTATGTTTGATTTATTGTAATTTGCAAGAAAAACAAACCAATAAATGGCTTTTAAAAATAATTGGAATGATATAAAATTTATTCCGAAGAATTTACAAATTGCAAAAGAACTGATTTATGATGTTTGCAATTTTGAATGTTCTGAACCTCAACCCGAAAAGGAAAGTCAGGAATATGACGCTTTCGATTTTAAAATCGGCGAAAGCCGGATTAAATTTAGATCGGCTAAAATTACTCCAACAAAAACAGGTCAGTTTGTAACTTTGTGGAAACGTAATAAAGCTGGAATTATCGAACCTTTTGATTATTTAGATACAATAGATTTTGTAATCGTCAGCGTTCAAAAAGAAAATCTTTTAGGTCAGTTTATTTTTCCGAAAGAGATTCTGCTCAAAAAAGGAATTTTTACTACAACTATAAAAGAAGGAATAAGAGCTACAAGAGTTTATCCGCCCTGGGACGAAACAACAAGCAGACAGGCACAAAAAACCCAGCAATGGCAATTGGATTATTTTTTGTCAATTTCTGATCAAATTGATATAGATCGTGCTAAGTTTTTACTTGGCAGATAGATAAAAACAAAAAGGCAGTTCGAATTTGAACTGCCTTTTTTTATGAATTAAACCCTTCTTATTTTTTTAGGATTTTTTCTTTATAAACCACTTTATTATTTTCTGATAAAGTATAAATGTAAAGTCCCGGATATAAATTGCGAACAGACAATACTGTATTTGAAAGCTCCTGACTGCTATTAATTTCGATAGGATTTCCTAATACACGGCCATTTATATCGTAAAGTCTTAGTTTAAAGTTTCTGTTTTCGTTTGTTTTTACGGCAAAATTTAAATCATCAACCGCCGGATTTGGATATGCTGTTACAAAAAATCCATTTTTAGATCCAAAATCAGGAGTAGACAAAACATCTTGTTTTAATTCAAAACGAGCAATTACAGGCCCGTGATCTGATGTTGTTGTGGTATAACCCGGGATATCATTACGAGGATCATAAACTGCAATCGAGTTAGGAATATATTGATCGTTTAATTCATTAGAAATTATAATGTGATCTAAAAATCCGCCTGAACTTAAAAAACTGTAAGCACCAGCCTGGCTGATTCCTAAAGTAAGTGCATTGTAGTTACTAGTATCTGTAACAAAACTTTCGTAAGAAGAAGGATTTGGCGTAATTACAGATGCTTTTACATCATCATTATAATCTCCTAAAATAATTAAATTAGAGTTTGAATAATGTGCATCTAAACTGTCTTTTAAAACCTGGGCATCATATTTACGCATATTGTATCGTGAAATATCACTTCCGCTGTTTGCACGCGCGTGAAGATCAATAAGATTGATTTCTTTTGTAAATCCGCCCATATTGGTTTCGATCGTTACCAAATATGGCAAACGTCCAGAGGAGAAAAAACTCGACCCGTTTCCGCCAGGATAATTAGGCAGTGTTTTTGTTCCTGCACGAACTTCGTCATAAAACTCTTTAAACATAACACGAGTCTTTTTTACTGTTGTTGTCTGCGTGTTATAAAGTACTACTAGTTTTTGCGGCGGGAAATTCGGATCTGGCGCTTCAAAAGAATACGACCATGATGTCGAAGTTGTTTTATCGAATGTTTTTCCGTTGATATTTATTTTTTGAATTAAAGCGTCAATTGACGGGTCATCAGAAACTTCCTGAACAACATAAACATCTGCATTTAGCTTGTTCATTACTTTGGCAACATTTTCAATCTGCAGTGCATCATCTGTTGGGCCAAACTCTACTCCGTCTGTACCTTTTACATCACTGCCAAAAAATTCTAAATTATAAGTTACCACATCAAATGTATCTGTTTTTGGTAAAGAAGAACCCGTTAATAAACCTATTTGTTTGTTTAATGAAGTTCCGGTAACGGTTAAAGATCCGGATATTGACAATTGTTTTGTAGTTGGTGCAAATCTTACGTAAAGTGTTTTTCCGGCTGCAGCATCGGCAGATGAAACTGTTAAACTCGATTGAAATGTCACATTATCCAATGATAATTCAAAAGATGCCGGAGCTGTAATTGTAATATCATCATAACCTTCTGCATTAAAAACGAAAGACTGACTTGCCGAAACAGTATTTGGTGCAGTATCTCCAAAGTCTAAAACAGGGTTTGAAGCTACATAACCCGCTTCATTTGTAATTGCTGCATCGTCAAACGACCATTCGGCAGCAAAATTAGTTCCTCCCGCTGTAGTTTCATAAACCCAGGCTAAATAAGTATGGCTCGTTTTGTAATCATTTAATTTGATGTATTGCGATTTGGTATAAGTTCCCGTAACAGTTGGGAAATTACCTTGCAATTCTGTCCAGGTTGCCGTTTCAGGATTACTTTTTCCATCGTAATCAGTAGATACCAATAATTTTAAACCAGGACCTGCATAAAATTTACGAGAGTAAAAAGATAATAATGCAAATTGCCCAAAAGTATCTAAACGCAATTTAGGAGAAATCAACCAGTCTTTACTCGCTCCCGAATCAGAATAACCGTTCATTAAAACTGCTCCCGTTCCTGAATTTACATTTCTGGCAACAGTTGTAGGCGACCATTTATTTACTGTTCCGGCTGCATTATACTGTGTCCATCCGCTATTAGACAAGACATTAGGATCATTAAATCCTTGTACGTACGGATTAATTCCTACTCCCGTCAGTGTAACTATTTTAGTAGCTGCACCATTTGATTCGTGCGTTATCTCTCCGGTAAAACTGCTGATTGCATTTGGTGTAAACTTTACATAAACAGTTGGAGCTGCATTTGAAGCAAAATCAGCAGCAGCAAATGTTAAGGATGAAGCAAATGTACTGTTATCTTTAGAAATGGTAAAGTTTGCTGTCGAAGTTAAAATAACGTCATCTGTAAGATTTGAACCTTGAATTTGGTACGTAAAAATATCTGAATCAAAATTTGTTTCAGAAAAACCTAAATTCAAAGAAGCAACCGTAGTTGTTAAAGAAGGAAGGGCAACACTTGAAGTTGCTGCATCTATTCTATTTACAGCAGACTGAATATTTCCATAAGGATCTTCGGAGACAGAAAAAACAGAGTATGAAGTACTCAAACTTAATCCCGTAAAACTTTTTACAGATTCCTGAGATGCATCTGTAATATCTAAAAATCCAGATTGCAAAGCAGCTGCTCCGGCGGCATCCTGTCCGGCTTTTATTTGTGCAATAGCTGGTTCTGCACTTCCTCCCGGTAATAACACATAATATGTTTTTCCTATTTCATCCAGTTTACTGATAAAATCAAAACTTTGAGATAAGATATTATCTACTTTTGGATAACCAGCTGCATTAACCGGAGCTAATACATCGCTTTTAATATCAACATTATCAATTGCAAATGAAGGACGTGCCCCTGCTCCTGAAACTTGTCTTGAAATCCATCGAATTTGTACTATTGGCTGATTGTCACATTCAGCCGGTAAAGTTACTTTTATCGTTTTTAAATTCTGAGGCGTTGTAACCGCTGTTGTCTGTTTTACATCATTATTTGCGTAAGCAGTTGATAATAATGATGTAAAAGGAGCGCTTGTACCAACTCTGTATTGTAAAACCATTTCATTAATACGAGTATTAGTTGCAGCAGGCGGCACATCGTATGGATTACGAATTGTCATAGCATCATACTGAACTTGTATTGCTTTTTGTCCGGTGCCATCAAAAGCAAAACCAATTGTAAGGTCTAATGAACCTGTATTTAAAAAGCCAATTTTGCCATCATAATTATGAAAATTTCCACTATTAGTTGCTGCAGTACTGCTAGCTGCTAAAGGTCTGTCTGCCACTAATGCTGCATTTGTATTAAAAGCAGATCCCGGAGCTGTAGCTGCAGTCCAGCCCTGAAACCCTAAAGGGTACGCTGTAACTGTTGGGGCAAAAGAAAAATTTTGCTCATAAGGCAAATTCTGAGGCGTTGGAAAAGTTTGCGCAACCAGACTTAACGAACACCAAAAAAAAGTTAAAGCCATGAGATGGCGTATCGAGTAAATGTTTTTCATAAGCTTAAAAATTGAGTTTTTAGAGATCAAATTTATACCGTTTAAAGTTAAGAGAATATTGTAAAAACATGAAATTATTGTAAGTTATTTCATAAATACCTCTAAAAGACACAGCAACATTTTACCTTTAATTATCGTTATCCTCAATAATAATGCGTTTTTAGAAGATTTTTCTGAGGCATAAATAAGCTAAAACCGATTAGTTTTATTAACAAGAAAATACCCTTGTTTTACTGTATTGTATTTTTGCAGATATAAAAAGAATGTCTCAAAAAGGAACAGCTTTAAATAATTTATATCGAAAAAAAGTGGATTAAGACTTTATTATAATCAAATATTATTTCACATTAAACTCACTTAAGTCAGTAATTTTTTCCTTACCATTTAATTTCATATTTCTGCGGTCTTTATGATTATCCGGACGCAAATTTGAATAGCGTTTTTGAGAAATGGTTTAACACAGCATTAGTTTAGAAATCATTTTCATAACTTTAAACATAAACTTACAATTTGTTATTTTTCAAACAATTAAACTAAAAAACTAATCTTATGGAATTTTTTAAAATCAAAACAAGCTGGTCTAATGCCGAATTTATTCTGATAAAATTATGCATGGCTTCAATCTATATTTTTATTGGAAGTTATTTTCATGATTTCTTCAAAAATTATTATACACCACTTTTAATTCTGTTTGGAATTACAGTGATCTGGTTTGTTTATGAGTGGCTGAAAAAGATGAAAACAAAAAACGCGTAATCGATTCTTTTAATTTACTTTAATACTTGCAGAACAAAGCTATCTTTGCAAAAAAATAAAACATGCACCGACACTTCATTCTTTTTAAACCTTACGGTTATTTAAGCCAATTTATTTATGAATTAAAAAGAAAGAAAAAACTTTTGGGCGAACTGCATAATTTTCCCGAAGGTACAATGGCGATTGGAAGGCTCGATGAAGATTCTGAAGGTTTGCTTTTATTAACGACAGACGGAAAAGTAAGTGAACAGATAAGAAGCAAAAAAGTCGACAAAGAATATTATGTTCAGGTTGATGGCATAATTACTCCCGAAGCTATTGAACAATTGCAAAAAGGCGTAGAAATAGGTTTTGAAGGCGGAAAATACAAAACAAAACCCTGCACTGCTTTTATTGTTACTGAAATTCCTGATTTTGGACCAAGGGCAAAAAAAATCAGAGACGAACGACATGGCCCGACTTCATGGGCATCGATTACTGTAAACGAAGGAAAATTTCGCCAGGTTCGCAAAATGACCGCCGCAGTTGGTTTTCCCACTTTACGTTTAGTTCGTGTTCGGATAGGAAATGTATATTTGCAGAACTTAAAAGCCGGAGAGGTTTTAGAAGTAAACGATTTCCAAATAAACGATTAAACGATTAAACGAATTAACAAATAAACGATAATGCTAAACGTTGTTCTTGTAGAACCAGAAATACCAAATAATACCGGAAATATTGGAAGATTATGTGTAGGAACACAAAGCAGACTGCATTTAATTCATCCTTTTGGTTTTGTAATTAATGATAAAAACCTTAAACGTTCCGGTTTGGATTATTGGGTACACCTTGATGTAACCGAATATCAAAATGTTGACGAATGGGTAAAACAAATTCCAGATCATTCCCGTGTATTTTTAATGAGTTCTCATTCTGAAAAATCATATTTAGAAAATGAATTTCAGGATGGTGACTGGTTAGTTTTCGGAAAGGAAAGCGTTGGTTTAAGCAAAGAATTTATGGCCAGATTTGAAAATCATTTAACAATCCCGATGTCACCGCTTATTCGCTCTTTTAATATTGCGAATTCTGTTGCTTTTGTAGTTGGTGAAGCTAAGAGGCAGATTGCTCTAAAAAAATAGTCATGAGACCTTTAATTGATGTAAATAATTTAAGCTATTCTAAAGAAAAACTAATTTATTATTCTCAAACTACAATTTATGCTTGGCTTTTAGCCGCAATTGGACTTTTCATCTTTGCAATTTACTCACTGACAAATAAAAACACTTTCATAGTATTCTTTTTATTATTGCCTATTATTCTATTTTTAGTTTACAAAGCATTAAAGTTGCTAAAGAAAGTTAATGAAGTTCAGTTTCGAATTAACTCAAAAGGAATTCAGTACAAAAATGAAGAACTTGTCCCTTGGAATAATATTGAAAACGAAAGAGTTGATACGAAATTCTACGGCAGGTCCAGCACCGATTTTTTTATTTATTATATTATTAAACCTAGTCAGGTAATGCAGTTTGATCTTAATGAATTAAATACTGACGCAAGTGAATTAAGCATCGCGCTTACTATTCACCGAAATAGATTTAAGAAAGAAAATAATATCCAATAAAATATCTTTCTAAAAATGTATACTTTTAAATTAAAAACAAACTTAGAAACTCAAGATATTATAAATAAACTCAATTCTATTACCGAAAAATTTCATACAAATTCAAAAGGAGAATACAAGTTTGAAGGAAAAATATCTACTTCTGAGTTTCAAATATATCCAACATTTGATTTTGGTCCAAGAAGTCAATTACGTCCTGAAATTAACGGTGAGATAATAGAATATTTAAATCATCGTGTTATCATTTTAAGTTTTAAAATACCTTCTTATTTAAAGCCAATATTCTTTTTAATTCTATTATTAAATATAGGCTTTACTATTTTCATATTTATAAATCCAATTGACGACTTTTTTAACTGGAAAATATTCGCATCTTTTATAGTTTTTACAGCCCTTATATTTTACATTAACTTTAAAAGCAAAGTTAATACATCTTTAAAAATTCTGATAAAAGCTCTAAATGCTGAAATACAAAATCATCAATAAAATTAATATTTAAGATTTTATCTAAGAAACGATTATTTTAGCTTAAAGAAAACAAAAATAAATATCCAATTAACAATTAATTCAGCATGAGTATAAATTTTAAAGAAAAGGTAAAAGGCTTATTCAAATACATATTTTTAGGGATACTTTTATTAGGGATACTAATTTTTCGTGTTGGACTTGACGGAAATATAATGTTTGTGGGAATAGGAATAATTATTTTATTACCCTTTGGTATTTGGTTATTTATTGAAAATTCAAAAGATAAAAAAGCAATAGAAAATAATAATGCTGAGATTCAAAAGCTTAAGAAATATGGAGAAAAAATAATTGTTAATCTTGAAAATATTCCAATAAAATCAAATTCATGGAAAGAAGAAGTTAGACATACATCACAGTATGAAGATAAAGTTTCTTCTGTGAATATTAACTATAATTTGATTGAGCTTGAAATCCCTTACAAAGGTGATTTTATACATTATAGTCTTCATATAGGTATGGATACAACCATATTAAAAATGCATTTCGCAATAAAAAGAGAAACTGTTTTATATATAGATTTAAAAGACAAAAATAAAAACTACCTTGATTTAGAATTTTTAGAAAGGTAAGGATTAAAAAAAATCTCGGTCTTCCTGCAAGGTTTTCCAAACCTTGTAGGTATAAATTTTAAAAGCTGGCAATAAACAAATACCTACAAGGTTTGGAAAACCTTGCAGGAAATGAATCAGGTAACGATAAACTTTCCTTTTTCAGCATCAAAAATAATATGTTCATCTTTGAACAAAGCTGCAAAACTTCCATTTGAAATTAAATGACAAGGTTCATCCTGCACAACATTTTCGGGCGTCATAACTATCATTTCATCACTTAATTGAATTGCCAAATCAATATCGTGTGTTGAAAACAAAATGCATTTTTGAGTTTCCTGAGTCAGCTTTTTCAAAAGTTTAAACAACGAAACTTTATGCAGTAAATCTAAATGTGTTGTAGGTTCATCTAAAATAATCAGCGGAGTATCTTGTGCCAAAGCTCTTGCGATTAAAACCTTTTGCAATTGTCCGTCGCTTATTTCGTAATGTTTTTTATGAGAAAGATGTTCGATCTGCGTCAACTTCATTGCTTCCTGAACTTTTTCGATATCAGTTTGGGTTAAAGTTCCAACCCAATTTGTGTAAGGCTGGCGACCGAGCGCCACCAATTCAAAAACAGAGAGATTACTAGGCGGTAATTTTTCGGTTAAAACCAAACTTAAATTCTGTGCTAAATCTAAGGGTGTATAAGCTGAGATATTTTTTTCATTCAAATAAACATTTCCTGATAACGGATGTTGAATTCCGGTAATTGTTCGCAATAAAGTCGATTTCCCAATTCCGTTTGCACCAATTAAAGAAATCAGTTTTCCTGAACTTAAATTTAAATTTAGATTCTCAGCAATAGTCACTGTTGTTTTTTTGGATTTGTATCCAATAGTTAAGTTTGAAGCTGATAGAATATTCTTCATTGCGTTTTTTATTTAAACACATAGAAACATAGGTTTCTTTGTCTTATTAGAAGGAATTTAAGATTTACTTGTAAATCAAACATAGTTGAACTAAAGCTTTGGCAATGATCTGAAATATTCGTTTACAAATGTTTTTTGACCTTCTTTAAAAATATTAAAACAATTAAAATTAATTATAATTCCTTTTGGTGCTTTTAAAAGTTTCATATATGTCAACAGTTGAGCTTGATAAATCGAATTTATTTCGGAAACTGTTTTTAATTCTACTACCAAACAATTTTCAACAAATAAATCACATCGAAAATCTGTTACTAATTCCTTACTCCTTAATATATTATTGGAACTCTCATCTCTGTAAAAAAATTTAATTTTCTTTGTGAGAGTTCTTCTTTCAGACATTCATGATAAACATTTTCCAGTAATCCTTTTCCAATAATTTTATGGACTTCTATTGAAGCACCTAAAACTTCATAAGTTAATTCATCTAAATATTTTTGAGTAATCATTAATTCATTAATTGAAATAAAAACTATGTTTCTATGTGTTTAAAAAACTAAAGATATAAATATTTTGTAGGTTTTTACTGAAAATTTCTTTTTCTTATCAAAAGCCAAACCACAACCGGCGCACCAATTATAGACGTTATGGCATTTATTGGAAGCGTAACATCAAAACCAGGCATTTGTGAAACAATATCGCAGAACAACATTATAATCGCTCCAAAAAACAAAGTACTCCAAAACAAAATAGTATGATTACTGGTTTGAAAAGTCAGCTTTGCAATATGCGGCACTGCTAAACCGATAAAAGCAATTGGCCCTGCAAAAGCCGTTATGCTTCCAGATAAAATACTGGTCGCAACAATGATTATTAATCTCGCTCTTTTAAAATTCAAACCCATACTTTTTGCGTAATTTTCGCCCAGAAGTAATGCGTTTAAAGGTTTTATACAATTAGCACTTAAAAGCAGGCCAAATAGCACACAGAAACTTAAAATCCCTATAGTTGACCACGAAAAATTGCCAAGGCTTCCCATTGACCAAAATGTAAATTTCTGCAGCTGTTCTGCCGTACTAAAATAAGTCAAAACACTTACGATTGCGATTGTAAAACTCCCAAACATTAGCCCCATGATTAAAATTGCCATGGTATCACGTAATCTTTGTGAAACTACCACAACCAAAAGTAAAACCATTGTACTCCCAAACGTCGAAGCAATCACTATTCCGTAAGGCGATAAAACAATTACACTTAAAAACGGAGGTAGAAATCCCGCTCCTAAAATTACAAATGCAACACTTAAACTAGCACCTGAACTGAGTCCCAGAACATCAGGTCCGGCAAGAGGGTTCCTAAATAAAGTCTGCATTAAAAGTCCGCTGATCGAAAGTCCGGTTCCAACCAAAACTGCCGTAATCGCTTTTGGCAGACGATAATTTATAATGATATATTCCCAGGTTGATTTTGCAGCATGTCCTCCGGTTAAACTTGTAAAAACATCTTTTAGCGGAATCATGACCGATCCTAAACTAATGCTTGCCAGAAACATTAGTAAAAGCCCCAGAGTCAAAACAACAAATAAAATGGTATTTCGTTTTTTGTTTGCCAATTTAATTCAGTTTTGATGCAAAAGTAAATTCATAGCCCGGCAATAAATCAGGATGAAAAATTTTAATATAATCTTTTAAAACTAAATCCGGTCGGCTTGGCGCCAATTCATAATAAACCGTTCCGCCAGTTGCACCCCGTTTCCCTTCAAAACTATAAACTTTTTTATTTGTAAAAGCATCAAATTCTCCATAATGCGGGTTTGCTTTTTGCAATTCATCCAGGTTTTTAAACGACCCCGAAGCAATCCAGACATTTGCCGTTTTTGCTTTATCTAAAACTTTTTCAAAGGACAAACCTTCACTTCCCGTTCCTTTTAAATCTGCCCATAAATAATTGGCGTGCGCATCTTTCATAAACTCGGCAACCCAGCTGTTTCCTTTGGCAACGTACCACACATCCTCATACATCGAACCATATAGAACTGTTGAGCCTGCTGTTTTTTCTGCGGCCAGTTTTCTTGTCTGATCATAACTCTGAACGATTTTATCAAATAATTCTTTTGCCTTTTCTTCTTTACCAAATAATGCTCCGTAAAGTTTTATCCATTCTGCTTTTCCAAGCGGGGACTGTTCCATCCAGTCACCCTGAATCAAAACATTCAAACCGCTTTTCTTTAAATTATCCAGCATCGGATTGTTATTGTCAACTCCAAAAGTCACAATCAAATCCGGCGATAATTCTATTAATTGTTCGATATTCAATTTTTCATTTTGTCCAACGTTTTTCACAAAACCTTTGTCAATTAATACTCTTGTTTTTTCAGACGAAATATAATCGGTATGCGGAAATCCAACTAATTTATTTTCTACTCCAAGCATTTCTAAAAACGGAATATTGGTTGTTGAAGTTACCACAACAGATTCTAACGGAACCTGGACTGTGGTATATGTCTGCAGGCTATCCGGAACCTTTGCTTCTTTTTCTTTTAAAATATATTTAAGGTCTTTATTCGAATTAGGCCATGGATTTGAAACTGTTACGACTGAATAACCATCATATTTTACAATAGAAAGTCCAGATGCATATTCAATACTGTTTTTTGCAGTCTCAGATTTTGCTACTTCGCTCGTTTCGTTCTTCTTACATCCGAAGAGAATAAAAAAAGAAGAAATAAAAATCAATTTAGGGAATAAATGTCTCATATTTTACGTTTTCGAAAGGAACAAAGGTAAAGCATTTTCTAAATTTTTTGTTTACCTTTATTCTTACAAAATTCAACAATTTGTATCTTTACGTTATGAATACCACAAAAATTAAAATTTGCTCAAGCTGTGAATCTCAATTCAGCTGCGGAGATATTTCGGTTGAAAAATGCTGGTGCAACGACTACCCGCCAATTTTCAACCTTTCTGAAGGAGGCGACTGTCTTTGTCCCGTTTGTTTTAAAGAAGCCTGCGAAGACAAAATCGATGCTTATGTAGAAACTATCACTCCTAAAAATGCCCTTAAAAATAAAGCCATATCTTTGCCCAAAACAGATAAACTAATTGAGGGAATTGACTACTATACCGAAAACGGCAATATGGTTTTTAAAACCTGGTATCATCTAAAACGTGGTACCTGCTGTGGAAACAAATGTCGTCATTGCCCTTATTAGAAGTTATGAGTGTTGAGTTATAAGTTAAAGATCTTTACTTGTTACTCTGCGTTTCATAACTTATAACTCATAACTTATAACTAAATAAAAAATGATTTATTTAATTACCGGAGGCGAGCGATCAGGAAAAAGCAGTTATGCCCAGAATTTAGCATTACAGCTTTCAGATGCTCCTATATATGTGGCGACAGCCAGAAAATGGGATTCTGATTTTCAAAACCGAATTGATCGTCATCAACTGGAAAGAGACGAACGCTGGACGAATATTGAAAAAGAAAAACATCTAAGCGAAATAAACTTTTCCGGAAAAGTTGCTTTAATCGACTGTGTAACGCTTTGGCTTACCAACTTTTTTGTAGACAATAAAAACGACGTTAGTTTAAGTCTGGAAGAAGCAAAAAAAGAATTTCTTTCAATTACCAATCAGGAAAATGCAACACTAATTATTGTAACCAACGAAATTGGAATGGGCGTTCACGCCGCAACCGAAATTGGCAGAAAATTTACCGAACTGCAAGGCTGGATGAATCAGTTTCTGGCCTCAAATGCAGATGAAGTTGTTTTGATGGTTTCCGGAATTCCGGTCAAAATTAAGAGTTAAATTCCAAAATTTAAATTCCAAATTCCAATATCGTGAAGTATCTTTACGTGAATTCCAAAATTGATATTGAATTTTGATATTGTAATTGAATTTGGAATTTGAAATTTAAAAAATTGGAATTTATGACTAGTTTAGACGATATATTAAAATCACGCCGCGATACCCGACATTTTACAACCGATGAGGTTCCGGACGAAGTAATTCAAAAAGCTTTGCAGGCTGGACATTGGGCGCCTTCTGTTGGGCTTACAGATGCTACAAGATATTATATCATTAAATCAGATGAGGTTAAAAGTGCCATTAAAAATTTATTTTTAGATTATAATAAAAAAGCCGAAGAACTTACCGACAATCCGGAGCAGAAAGAACTTTATAAATCATTGAAACTGGAGGCGATTGAAGAAGCTCCAATTGGACTTATAATAGCTTATGACCGGTCTGTTTTAAATCAGTTTACGATTGGAACTATCGGCAGTAACGAAGCTGTAAAATTTAGTTCGGTTTGTGCGGCGCAGAATATTTGGCTTTCGCTTACAGAACAAGGTTACGGAATGGGCTGGGTTTCAATTTTAAATTATTACCAGTTTAAAAAAATCCTTGATTTACCAGAATACATAGAACCGCTTGGGTATTTCTGCATTGGTAAACCTGCTACAAATTATGGTAATCAGCCTATGTTACAGCAACTGCATTGGAAACAAAAATCTGAAACTGCCGATTGTAAAGAAATCAATGAAATTCATAAAATAAACGTTTCAGATTTTGATTTTAAGTCTCAGAAAAAAGAAAATAATCAAACCAATTTCAGTCAGCTTTTACAAGAAAAAATAGATTCCAAAACAAAACCTGTTGGTTCTTTAGGAACTTTAGAAACCCTGGCTTTTCAAATGGCAGCAGTTTTTAAAACTTTAAATCCTAAAATCATCAAACCTAATATTGTTGTTTTTGCAGCAGATCACGGAATTGCAAATCATGGTGTAAGTGACTATCCGCAGGATGTAACTCGCCAAATGGTGAATAATTTCCTGGAAGGCGGCGCAGCAATTAATGCCTTCTGCAAGCAGAATAATATTCAATTATCGATTGTAGATTCTGGAGTAAATTATGATTTCCCGACAAATGCAAAATTGATTGACGCCAAAATAGCAAAAGGAACGCAGTCTTTTCTACATGTTTCTGCCATGAGCGAAACGGAATTACAATTGTGTTTTGAAAAAGGAAAAGCAATTGTTGACGATATTGCTAAAACAGGTTCTAATTGTATCGGTTTTGGTGAAATGGGAATTGGAAACACTTCTACTGCATCGGTTTTAATGAGTCTTTTGACCGGTTTTTCAATTGAAGAGTGTGTTGGAAAAGGAACCGGAATTAACGATCAAAAACTTCTGAACAAACAAAATATTCTAAAAAAAGCACTCGAAAATTATTCCGGTCAAGCCGAATTAAAACAACTAATCGCCCATTTTGGAGGTTTTGAAATTATTCAAATGGCTGGCGGAATGCTGACCGCTTTTGAAAACAAAATGCTTATTCTGGTTGATGGTTTTATTTGTTCTGCCGCTTATTTAATTGCTTTTAAAATAAATCCTGATATTAAAAAAAATGCCATATTCTGTCATTGCTCTGCCGAAAAAGCACATCAAAAATTATTAAATTATCTTGGTGCAAAACCTATTTTAAATTTAGATTTGCGTCTGGGCGAAGGAACCGGCTGTGCAGTTGCATTTCCTATTTTAAAATCGGCTGAGGCTTTTTTGAATGAAATGGCTAGTTTTGAAAGTGCTGGAGTTAGTAGGAAATAATTTTCAATTTTAATTTACAGTTTATATCTTTGAATCATAAATTGAAATTATTTAAAAAATCATACATGCCTTTTACTAAAGTTTATATTCATTGCGTTTGGAGTACAAAAAACAGGTTCCCTTTTTTAAATTCGGTTGATCTACGCCAAAAAATCTGGCACCACATAAAAGAAAATGCATTAAAAAAAGAAATATATCTGGATTACATTAGTGGATATTCTGACCATTGCCATTGTTTGATTTCATTAGGAAATAATCAAACAATTCAAAAAACAATACAATTGTTAAAAGGTGAGTCTTCATACTGGATTAATAAAAATCAATTAACAAAAGAAAAATTTGAATGGCAGGATGAATATTTTGCGGTTTCTGTATCAGAATCTATTGTTGGCAAAGTGAGAGATTATATTATAAATCAAGAAGAACATCATAAAAAGAAAACATTTCAAGAGGAATATGATGAGTTTATAACCAAATTTGGTTTTAAAAAAATATCTTGATGGAATTTGGCTAAAGCCCAGAAGGTGCTAATTCTTTTTAACCTCCAGATAAATCTGGAGGCAATTAAATTTAACTTTTATCTTAAAATATTTTATGCAAAGAGCATTTCATAATAAATTAAAAATCAATTGCCAACATCTTTAGATGTTGGGATAAAATAATTGCCTCTCAAAAGGGCTTTAGCCAAATGGCGAATTCGGCTAAAGCCTTTTAGACATAACATCCTTCAAACCTCCAGATAAATCTGGAGGCAATTAAACCAAAACATTAAATTTTTATTTTCAAAATTTTACCCCTTTGAAAAGAATGAACTAAGCATAAAAAATAAGTTAAAAATCAATTGCCAATATCTTTAGATACTGGGATAAAATAATTACCTCTCAAAGGGCTTTAGCCAAATAGAGAATTCGGCTAAAGCCTTTTAGACATAACATCCTTCAAACCTCCAGATAAATCTGGAGGCAATTAAACCAAAACATTAAATTTTTATTTTCAAAATTTTACCCCTTTGAAAAGAATGAACTAAGCATAAAAAATAAGTTAAAAATCAATTGCCAATATCTTTAGATGTTGGGATAAAATAAACCTCTCAAAAGGGCTTTAGCCAAATAGAGAATTCGGCTAAAGCCTTTTAGACATAACATCCCTCAAACCTCCAGATAAATCTGGAGGCAGTTAAATATTTTTTTTTTATTTTCGATTACTTATTATTAAATCCGAAAGAATGGACTATCAATAAAATAACACAAAAGCAATTGCCAACATCTTTAGATGTTGATATAGAAATATTGTTTCTTAAAAGACTTTAGCCAAATAGTGAATTCAGCTAAAGCCTGTTAGACATAACATCTCTCAAACCTCCAGATAAATCTGGAGGCAGTTAAATATTTTTTTTATTTTCGATTACTTATTAAATCCGAAAGAATGAACCATCAATAAAATAATAAAAAATCAATTGCCAACATCTTTAGATGTTGGGATAAAATAATTGCCTCTCAAAAGGGCTTTAGCCAAATACCACAATCTAAATGAAAAAAGAACTACACATTTTCTTCACCTGCTTAATGTTCTACACCAGAATTCCCTGCCCAAAAAACATTACTCACGATCCAGATTATTTAAACAAAGCAACAAGATATTTCCCTTTTATAGGATGGATTGTCGGGTCAATTTCATTTCTTGCCTTTTATATTTTTTCTCTTTTTCTTTCAACAGAGACGGCTGTCATTTTTGCAATAATAATTTCAGTTCTAACAACAGGCGCTTTTCATGAAGATGGATTTGCAGATGTCTGCGACGGATTTGGCGGCGGCTGGACTAAAGAAAAAATCCTAATGATTATGAAAGACAGCGCCATTGGTTCTTATGGTGCAATTGGATTAGTTTTGCTTTTTCTGGCAAAATTCAAACTACTTTCAGAATCCATTTTACTTTTTACTAATAACATTTTACTGATTTTCCTTTTATTTATTTCGGCACATTCTTTAAGTCGTTTGGCAGCAATCAGTATTGTTTTTACACATCAATATTCCCGTGATGACGCTTCGAGCAAAAGCAAACCAATTGCTAAAAACCATAGCTGGAAAGAAATTTTTGGATCTTTTTTCTTTGGGTTAATTCCTTTATTGGCACTCACCTATTTCAATTATAAAGTTCTTTTAGCTATAATTCCTGTTTTTATAACCAGATATTTTCTGGCTGGATATTTTCAAAAATGGATTGACGGTTATACCGGAGATTGTCTTGGCGCAACGCAGCAGGTTTGTGAAGTAATATATTATTTAAGCATTCTTTTTATATGGAAATTTATTTAGTTCGCCATACCAAAACCATCTGCGAAAAAGGCATTTGTTACGGCCAGTCTGATGTAAATATTGCCGAACCTTTTGATGAAATCTTTGACCGGATTATTTCAGAATTACCTGCAGAAGCCATTATTTTTTCAAGTCCTTTAAAACGCTGCACTATTTTAGCAAAACACATTCAAGAGAATATAAAAACAATTTCTTATCAGGAAGATGACCGATTGAAAGAAATGAATTTTGGTGACTGGGAATTAAAAAACTGGAACGAAATTCCGCCGGAACAATTAAATCCGTGGATGGAAGATTTTGTAAATATTCAAGTTTCAAACGGAGAATCATTTGTGGAATTACATCAAAGAGCTGGTGATTTTTTAGCAGAACAAATTTCGCAAAAAACCCAGCATCCTATCGTTATTGCAACTCATGCCGGAATTATTAGAAGTATATTATGTCATCAAGCTTCACTGCCTTTGAAAGAAGCTTTTCAAAATAAAGTCGATTTTGGGCAAGTCATAAAAATTACATTTTAATTTAGTTTTGTTTAGAATTTAATTCAAATAGTAAAACAAATTTGAATATTCAATAATTTTAACTTTATCTTTGCAGCAAATTTAAGGTTGTGTTTTTATAAAACACATTAAAAGGGAATCAAGTAAAATCTTGAGCTGTTCCCGCAACTGTAAGCTTTGTTCTAAAAAAAGAATGCTTGTTGTAACTACAAAACCACTGCTCGCCCCGGCGAGTGGGAAGGTAAACAACAAGACGCAAGCCAGGAGACCTGCCTTTGTAACAAATATCGAGCTCTCGGGAAAAAGAGTGTAGAAATTATGACTTTAAGAATACGTTTTGCTTTTTTACTTTTAATGTTGTGCCAATTGATTTCGGCGCAGGGCGATTCTATTAAATTAACAGAAGTCGTAGTTTCTGACGCAAATCTTAAAAAATACTCCAATTCTCAATCGGTTTTAAAACTTAGTGATTCAATTATCAACAGGAATGAAGCTTTACTGACTGATCTCTTAAATTTCAATTCAACCATTTATTTTAAAGAATACGGACGCGGAATGCTTTCTACAGTTTCTTTTCGCGGAACTACATCTTCTCAAACGGCTGTAATCTGGAACGGAATCAACATTAATTCGCAGATGAACGGAAGCACCGATTTTAATACCATTTCGGGTTCTGATTATAATTCGATAAGTGTAAAAGCCGGAGGAGGAAGCGTTATTTACGGAAGCGGCGCAATTGGCGGTACAGTTCATTTAAACAATGATCTGGCATTTTATAATCGGTTTGAGAATAATTTAAAACTGGATTACGGAAGTTTCAACACTATTGGAATAAATTATAAAACCAATATCTCTAACGAAAAATGGAGTGCACAAATTGGTTTTTCTAAAAACAGCTCTACAAACGATTACAAATATTTAAACCGTTATACATGGCGGGGCGAACAGCGCTGGAACCAAAACGGGCAATATGATATTATAACCATGAGCGCTAATGCCGGTTATAAAATCGACTCAAGAAACACTTTAAAACTTTATAGTCAGTTTTCAAATACAGACCGAAATACTTCCTTGGTTGTAGAAACTGAAACGAAAAGCAAATATATAAACGGTTTCAACCGAAACTTATTAGAATACGATGGCGATTTTGGAAAATTTAAAACCAATTTCAAAACGGCTTACATTTTTGAAAACTATCAATATTTTGCCGATAATTCAACCAATTTATATACTTACGGAAAAACCGAAAGTTTAATTACGAAAGCTGATTTAGGATATACCTTATTCAAATCAACTCAAATAAATGGGGTTTTTGATTATAACAGAACTAAAGGCTACGGAAGCAGTTTTGGCGATCACGTTCGTGAAATCAGCTCTGCGGGATTATTAGTGAAACAAGATTTTTCTGAAGCATGGAAAAACGAACTCGGTATTCGAAAAGAGTTTACAAATAATTACAAATCTCCGGTTTTATTCACTTTGGGATCTTCGTATCAGTTTAGCAAGTTGTACAATTTCAAACTGAATTTATCCCGAAATTTCAGAATTCCAACTTATAATGATTTGTATTGGGACGAAGGCGGAAATCCGGATTTAAAACCCGAAAGTTCGTATCAGGCCGAAATTGGAAACGTATTTACTTTCAAAAACATTTCGCTTACGCAGACTTTCTACTACATCAAAATTAAAGATTTACTGCAATGGGTTCCAGGTAAAAATGGCATTTGGAGCCCTATAAACAAAGACAATGTTAATAGTTATGGTGCAGAAACTTTATTGGGCTGGAAAAAACAATTCGGTAAAAATAACTTCAGTGCAAATGCTTCTTATGCTTATACTGCATCAAAAGATGAAGAAACTAAAAAGCAGCTTTTCTTTGTTCCTTTTAATAAAGTAACGGGTTCAGTCGCTTATTCCCGAAATAGAATTTCTGCTTACTATCAATTTTTATATAATGGATTTGTCTACACAAGAGCAGATAATAATCCGGATGAAATTATAAACGATTATACGGTTTCAAATCTCGGAATCGATTATGATTTTAAATTCTTAGACTCTTTTAAACTTGGTTTTCAGGTTTTAAACATCTTCAATGAAGATTATGAAAGCCTGGAAGACAGGCCAATGCCGGGTCGAAATTTCAACATGTATTTAACTTTAAAATTTTAATATTTATGAAACTTAGTAAATTACTTTTAATAGCACTTAGCGTTTCGTTATTCGTTTCTTGTTCGAGTGATGACGATAATGACGAATCAAAAGGACAATATGAAAACGGATTTTTCATTTTAAATGAAGGAAGTGCAGGACAAGGAAGTGTTTCTTTTTCAAGCGATGATTTCAGCGTATTCACAAAAGATGCTTACACTGCAGCAAACGGAACAGATTTGCTTGGAAAATATGCTCAAAATATCTTTTTTGACGGAGATAATGCCTATATTATTGCAGGCGGTTCTAATGTTATAAATGTAGTAAACAGATACACATTTAAACTAATAGCTAAAATCGACAGCGGACTTGCCAACCCAAGATATGGTGTTGTAAAAGATGGTAAAGCTTATGTAACGAATGCTAATACTTATTCTTATATTAACCCAGCAACTGGAAATACAGATGATTATGTTGCTATTATTAACCTGACTACTAATAAAGTAGAATCAAAAATTGAACTAAATGCTACCGCTGACAGACTTGTTTTAGAAGATGGCAAATTATACATTACTGAACAATATAATAATGACAAATTATTAATAGTAAATATAACTACAAAAGCCTTAGAAACACCAGTAGTTATTGGTTCTGGAGCAGATACAATAGAAGAAGAAAATGGCATTCTGTATATCCTAAGAAAACCATATGGGGAAAGCAGCGAAATTGTAAAAGTAAAAATATCTGACAAATCTGTCTCTAAAGTTACATTTCCGGAAACATTAGATAGTGCAGGTTTTTTAGACATTTCTGACAACAAAATATATTATACTGTTGGCAGTTCAGTTTATTCTATAAACACTTCTGCAGCTTCGATTTCTACTTCTGCGATTTTTACTGCTTCTTCAGTTGCTAATTTATATGGATTTGCCGTTAATGACAATAAAATTTATTTAGCAGATAGCGGCGATTATAAAGCAGACAGTAAAGCTTACATCTACAACTTAACTGGAACCTTACAAAAAGAATTAACTGTTGGTGTGGCACCAAACGGTTTTTACTTTAACGATTAAATTTATTTTAGAATTAGTTTAGTTTTTATTTTTTTTGGTAAAAAAAGAGGCTGTCTCAAAAGGACAGCTTCTTTTTTTTGGTAAAAACAAGATTGTCCACTAAAAACATTAATTCAGGTTTTTCGGATTCCACTTTCAAGATAATTTTTTATTTCTTGCTGATTTTAGGTAAAAACGAGCTGTTTTTATCCTGTAAAGGCCATTTTTTGTAAATTATGGGCAATAGAAATCAATCCGATTTCTACCTCGGCCTTGTTTTGTCCTCGAAGCATAAATCGTTTAAATCCTTTATTGTGCTTGATCTGGGCAAATACGGGTTCTACATCATGACACCTTTGCTTTCTGAGCTGTTCTCCCCGTTTTGTTTTAAGTAAATCAAATGCCTTTTGCCTTATTTGAGCCAATTCAGGATTGTTTTGCGAGGCGGTCACCTGTTTGGTTTTGCAGTCTCTGTCAAAATAATTGTACTTAACAAAGGCTTTTATTTTTCTGGCTTTTAACAAGTTGTAGTTTTCCTGCGAACCATAGCCAGCATCGGCAACTAACTCTTTGGGAACTTTTTTGTATGATTTTTCAAAACTATCAATATGCGGGCTAAGCGTTTTTGTGTCAGTAGGATTCGGATGCAGGCTGTAGTGCAGAATGAACTGCTTATTGGTACTGATCTGCAGATTGTAAGCCGGTTTTAACTGGCCGTTTAGCATATGGTCCTCTTTCATGCGCATAAAAGTGGCATCGGTATCGGTCTTGGAGAACGAGTTTCTGTTTTGAAGAATTTCTTCTTGCTGTTTGTACTTTTCAAGGTTCTTTGGCCAGTTCTTTTTGGCATAATTGAGCTTCTGGCGTACTTTCGAAGGAACTTTTTTCTCTTTCAAAACTGCATTGATCGTGTTGATTGCAGCTTCTACTTTTTCTTTATCAATAGCCCTAAAATCAACAGATTCTGTATTTTTGAGTTCTTCTTTGGCTACACTCTGTGCATAATTCCAAAGTTCTTCCAGCTGTTGTTCAATACGTTCTTTACTCTTTTTAATAGCCTTCCCCCATACAAAAGTGTAGCGGTTGGCATTGGCTTCAATCTTTGTGCCGTCAACAAAGGCAGTCTTAAGATTTACGATGCCTTCCCTTTCTAGCAAAAGAACAATTTGGGTAAAAATTTCTTTGATTTGCCCATTTAACCGTTGGCTTCTAAAGCGATTAATAGTATTGTGGTCGGGTTGGCTCATCCCACTAAGCCACATAAAATTGATGTTTTCTTTAAGGGCTTGTTCAAACTTGCGGCTAGAATAAATATTGCATAAATAGCCGTAAACCAAAACTTTTAGAAGCATTTTTGGATGGTAACTTGATGTGCCACCAGGCTTGTATCTATGGATTAGACTTTTTAGATCAAGACCATCAACGATATTGGAAACTATTCTTACAGGGTGCTTAATGTCAATCAGCTCCGATAAATTCGGAGGAAAAAGCACATTTTGGTTGGGAATGTAATCTTTAAAGACTACTTTTGAAGCTACACACACACCGCAATTTAATCAAATTGCAAGAATTAGGAAAGCGAAAGCTTTCCTTTTTTTATGCCACAAAAAAAGCTGCCTCACTTTTGAGACAGCCTCTTTTTTTGTTTCCATTCCGGAAAATATTTAAACGCAATTATTTATAAGTACATTTCGTTTCGTAATCCGTTGATTTTTTTAGAATCATTTATATAAGGTAAAACCTCACGATGATCATTTTGGATTCTCTTAGCTGTTGAACCTGTAATTTTAGAGATTGCCAAATTCAGTAATGGTTCAGAAGGATCACCTAAAACCCCATAATTACTGATATATTCATACTGTACATAAGTAGGAACCAAACCTCCTGTATAATCTCCAAAATCTGCAGCATTAGAAATTTTAAAGATTAAAGGCTGCATTGCATATTTATGGTTTGGGTTTATATTACTTTTCAATACTAAACTCGGCGAATCATAAAGCGTCATAGAACCCACATTTTTACCAATAGTAGTTTCACCAATCTGCACCACATTAATATAAGGTTTTAATCCATTTATAACCAATTCACTTGCTGATGCCGTATTTGAAGTTGTTAAAATATAAACCGTAGCCATATTTAAACCATTTACAGTAGTACCACCAAAACTAGTTACAAATCTTTCGTTTAAGTCTTCAAGCTCATCAGAAGACAAACCAGCCATCTGTTTAAAATTATATTGTCTTTTCGAAAATATTTCGCCGTCAAACTGCCCTGTAATCATACTTGCCAAACGGGTTGAAGATCGCACAGAACCTCCTCCGTTATATCTTAAATCTAAAACGAAATCTGTAACACCCTGCGCTTTTAATTCTCCAAATGCCTCATTTAACTGGGTATCATACTCCTGATAAAAACCATTATACATTAAGTAGCCTATTTTATGGCTGCCGGAAGTAATTACTTTATTAATTAAAATTGGGTTTTCTTCTAAAGTTGTTTTAGTTAAAGAAAGTGATTTTCCGTTCAAAACAAATGCAGAACCATTGTAATCAGCAAAATTCAAGGTATAAGTATCAGCGCCTAATAACAACGATTGGTAATTTGAAACCGTCAGTTTTGTTCCGTTTACACCCGTAAATAAATCACCTCGTTTTATATCTTTATTCGAAGCATCAGAATTCGGAATAATATAACGCACATAACCTACTAAATCATTAGATCCTTCGGCAACTCGGGTTAGTTTAAAATCTACCCCGTTGTTCTTTGTGATTCCGTTAAGTTCTTGTTCTAAAACGGTATAATCTTCTACCATCCAGCTAAAACGATCAATGGCGTTGCTTGGGTATTTGCTTACCGGTTTATTTAATAAATCCTGAAATAAATCTTCGGGATTCGAATATCCGGCTAAAAAAGAATTAAATACTCCTTCCGAGCTAAAACGATCATCGGCTAAATTAGGCACATCAGCCTGCCATAAATAATATTTATTTAATCCTCTCCATATAAAATCATTTACTTGTAACTCCGCAGGAGTCCTAACATCATCTTCATCTTCACAAGACTGCAGAAAAAATGTTAATACAAATAAAAAGAGTATAGACTTTAAAATTGGTTTCATAGAATATTAGGTTTCGGTATAATGGTATTGTATTAACGTAAAAATACTACCTTTAGTTTTAAGTAGTATTCTTTTTTTATAAAAAAATTACAATATCGCAGTAACAAAAATAATTGTGCCTCGTCTTGACTATATAAGCTAACGAATAACCTTTTAATTTATGAACCAAAATGTGTTTATAGAATTAGTTAATCCTTTTAAAGACAAAGTTTTTCGTCTGGCAAAACGATTGCTTACAAGTACTGAAGAAGCCGAAGACGCCACTCAGGAAGTAATGGTAAAATTATGGAACAAAAAAGAGAACCTGGACACCTACAATAATGTCGAAGCACTGGCAATGACTATGACAAAAAATTATTGCCTGGATCAGTTAAAATCGAAAAGGGCCGGAAACCTCCAGATTGTTCATAATAATTTTACAGACCGTGAGCCGCAGTTAGACCGGAAATTAGAAGATGCTGATAGTCTGGAATGGGTTGAAAAAATTATAAATCAGCTGCCGGAACAACTTCAAATATTAATCCAGCTGCGGGATGTAGAACAATATGAATTTGAAGAAATTGCAAAAATCGTCAATATGAACGAAACCGCAATCAGGGTGGCACTTTCGAGAGCAAGAAAAAAAATAAGAGAATCAATGATAAATGCACACAGTTATGGAATTAGATAAAATAGAAAATATATTAGAAAAATACTTTCAGGGAGAAACCACTATTGCCGAAGAAAATCAATTAAAAGAATATTTTTCTTCATCAGATGTTGCGCAGCATTTGGAGCAATACAGACCAATTTTTGGTTATTTCTCTCAGGTAAAACAACAAAAATCAACGCAGGAAATCCCACTAAAAACTAAAAAACGAAATGTGGCGTGGTTATCGATTGCAGCTTCAGTTGTTGTTTTACTAGGAATTGGAACCTATTATTTTGCAGGCGAAAAAACAACTCCGGTTGTCGCACAGTCAGAACTAGGAACCTACGACGATCCTGAAGAAGCCCTTGCCGCAACGCAGAAAGCTTTGGCACTATTGTCAAACAATGTTAATGTAGGTATTGAAAGTGTACAATACATTAACGAATATGAACAATCAAAAAACAAAATTTTTAAACAGTAATTAAACACAAAAATAATCATGAAATCAACGATTCACGAATACCAAAAAAACAATAAACTAAGCATGAGTAAAAATTTCATCATAACTCTAGTTTTCGCATTCGTTACACAAGCTTTTTATGCTCAAAGTGCCTTTGACAAATATGATGGTCAGGACGATGTAACATCAGTAATTGTAAACAAAAAAATGTTTGATTTAATGAGCAAAGTAAAAGTTGATGCTTCTGATAAAGAAACACAGCAATACATAAACTTGATTAAAAAATTAGACTACTTAAAAGTGTTTACAACGAAGAACCCTAAAGTTGAAGCTGACATGAAAGCTTCTGCAGATAAATACATAAAATCTGCCGGTTTAGAAGAACTTATGCGAGTAAACGACAGTGGTAAAAACGTCAAAATAATGGTCAAATCCGGCGCAAGCGATACACAAATTAAAGAATTGCTGATGTTTGTTGACGGTGCAAAAAATGACGAGACTGTTTTGTTATCGCTTACAGGTAATTTTGATTTAAACGAAATCTCGGTACTTACAGATAAAATGCAGCTTCCAGGCGGAACTGATTTAAAAAAAGCTTCTAAAGGCAAAAAATAATTATGAAAATCAGCGTTTTCACCACAGCCATTTTAGCATTACTAACTTTTGTAAGTTGTAATTCTGAGCCTTCACTGCAAAAGTATTTTGTCGAAAATACAGACAAAAAAGACTTTATTGCACTCGATATTTCGTCTACTATTTTAAATCTTGACGATACCAAATTGTCTGCAGAGCAAAAAGAAGCCATAAATTCATTTGACAAAATGAACATATTAGCCTTTAAAGCAAATGATAAAAATCAGGTACAATTTGAAGCAGAACGAAATAAAGTTAAGGCGATATTAAAAGACCCAAAATATCAGGAATTAATGAAAGTTGGCTCCGGTAGAGACGGTGCATCAATAAGTTATGTCGGCTCTGATGAAAACATCAAAGAATTCATAGTTTTTGCAAACAGAAAAGAAAATGGTTTTGCCGTTGTTCGTGTTTTAGGAAACAATATGAACCCGAATAACATTATAACTTTAATGTCTGTTTTGAAAGAATCAAAAATAGATATGGAACAATTGAAACCTTTACAGCAGTTGATTAAATAAAACATCTTACTTTTAAACGAAGAAGAGGCTGTCTCAAAAGTGAGGCAGCTTTTTTTGTGGCATAAAAAAAGGAAAGCTTTCGCTTTCCTAATTCTTGCAATTTGATTAAATTGCGGTGTGTGTATAGCTTCAAAAGTAGTCTTTAAAGATTACATTCCCAACCAAAATGTGCTTTTTCCTCCGAATTTATCGGAGCTGATTGATAGTAAGCACCCTGTAAGAGTAGTCTCTGGCATCGTTGATGGTTTAGATTTAACAAGTTTAATGCGCAATTACAAACCAGGAGGCACTTCAAGCTACCATCCTAAAATGCTTTTGAAAGTGTTGGTCTATGGTTATTTGTGCAATATTTATTCAAGCCGAAAACTTGAACAGGCCCTTAAAGAAAATATCCATTTTATGTGGCTCAGCGGTATGAGCCAGCCGGATCACAATACGATCAATCGTTTTAGAAGTCAACGTCTAAATGGGCAGATTAAAGAAATTTTTACCCAAATTGTTCTTTTGCTAGAAAGGGAGGGCATCGTAAGCCTTAAGACTGCCTTTGTTGACGGCACAAAGATTGAAGCCAATGCCAACCGCTACACTTTTGTATGGGGGAAGGCTATTAAAAAGAGTAAAGAACGTATTGAACAACAGCTGGAAGAACTTTGGAATTATGCACAGAGTGTAGCCAAAGAAGAACTCAAAAATACAGAATCTGTTGATTTTAGGGCTATTGATAAAGAAAAAGTAGAAGCTGCAATCAACACGATCAATGCAGTTTTGAAAGAGAAAAAAGTTCCTTCGAAAGTACGCCAGAAGCTCAATTATGCCAAAAAGAACTGGCCAAAGAACCTTGAAAAGTACAAACAGCAAGAAGAAATTCTTCAAAACAGAAACTCGTTCTCCAAGACCGATACCGATGCCACTTTTATGCGCATGAAAGAGGACCATATGCTAAACGGCCAGTTAAAACCGGCTTACAATCTGCAGATCAGTACCAATAAGCAGTTCATTCTGCACTACAGCCTGCATCCGAATCCTACTGACACAAAAACGCTTAGCCCGCATATTGATAGTTTTGAAAAATCATACAAAAAAGTTCCCAAAGAGTTAGTTGCCGATGCTGGCTATGGTTCGCAGGAAAACTACAACTTATTAAAAGCCAGAAAAATAAAAGCCTTTGTTAAGTACAATTATTTTGACAGAGACTGCAAAACCAAACAGGTGACCGCCTCGCAAAACAATCCTGAACTGGCCAAAATAAGGCAAAAGGCATTTGATTTACTTAAAACAAAACGGGGAGAACAGCTCAGAAAGCAAAGGTGTCATGATGTAGAACCCGTATTTGCACAAATCAAACACAACAAAGGTTTTAAACGATTTATGCTTCGAGGACAAAACAAGGCCGAGGTAGAAATCGGATTGCTTTCTATTGCCCATAATTTACAAAAGATGGCACTTGCAGGGTAAAGACAATCCGTTCTTGCCTAAAAATCGGTCAAAAAATCGGAAAATCATCTTTAAAGCCGAATTCCGAAAAACCGAATTAATTTTTTATAGCTATCTTAATTTTTTATAAACGAAAAGAAGCTGTCCTTTTGAGACAGCCTCTTTTTTTATTTTTAATTAAGTTTTTAGTGCATTATTTGACGGTATGAATTTCGACAAAGCATATCGTAGAGACGCACAGCAGTGCGTCTTATGCGCAAAGTATATCTCAAAAATAAAAATAACGGATGTGGATACTGGACGTAGACGCACTGCTGTGCGCCTCTACGGAAAATTGGGATGAATTTACTTCTATCATTCAACCTGCAAACCACACAAAGCATATCTGTAGAGACGCACAGCAGTGCGTCTTATGCGTAAAGTATATCTCAAAAATAAAAATAACGGACGTGGATACTGGACGTAGATGCACTGCTGTGCGCCTCTACGGAAAACACAGATAAATTTATTTCTATTATTCAACCAGCAAATAACACAAAGCATATCTGTAGAGACGCACAGCAGTGCGTCTTATGCGCAAAGTATATCTCAAAAATAAAAATAACGGACGTGGATACTGGACGTAGACGCACTGCTGTGCGCCTCTACGGAAAATTGGGATGAATTTACTTCTATCATTCAACCTGCAAACCACACAAAGCATATCTGTAGAGACGCACAGCAGTGCGTCTTATGCGCAAAGTATATCTCAAAAATAAAAATAACGGACGTGGATACTGGACGTAGACGCACTGCTGTGCGCCTCTACGGAAAATTGGAACCTATTAATTTAATTCAAACATTTAAGAAGATTATTCTTCGTAATTTTTATTTTGATGTTAATTGAATTTAATTACATTTACAAAATGAGATTTAAAACTACCAAAAACTTAGATCTCTAAATATAAATAAACCTAATTAATTATGATACAAAAAACATCAAATGCCTTTATCGCGGCATCATGGGTAGCTCTTGGAGCCGGAACAATTGGTTTTATTGTTGGACTTGCCAGGGCAGAAATGCTCCTAAACGAAAAAGGATATTATTTTACCGTTTTAATGTTCGGGCTTTTTGCTGTTGTTTCACTTCAAAAAAGTGTAAGGGACCGATTGGAAAAACTTCCCGTAACTGATATTTACTACGGAATCTGCTGGTTTGGAACGCTGTTATCAATTGTTCTTTTAGTAGTAGGATTATGGAATGCCACTATTTTACCAAGCGAAAAAGGTTTCTACGCATTTGCATTTTTATTAGCCTTATTTGGCGCTATTTCGGTACAAAAAAATACTAGAGACAATATGAACTTTAGTCAAAACGAATAAAAGTTTAAAACTAAAAAAGCTCCAATTTTCATTGGAGCTTTTTGATTATAATAGAATCTGAGATTATTTACTCAAATACATTTTTCTTCTGGAGTACAATTCATAGAATTGATCGTCTTTTAAATCATCAATAAACAAGATGCTTTCTCCTGTCGATTTCATTTCTGGCCCTAATGCTTTATTTACGTTCGGGAATTTGCTGAAAGAGAAAACCGGCTGTTTGATTGCATAACCATTTAATTTCGGTTTAAAATCAAAGTCTGTTACTTTATTTTCACCTAACATTACTTTTGTAGCGTAGTTTACATAAGGCTCTCCATAAGCTTTTGCAATAAACGGAACCGTTCTTGAAGCTCTTGGGTTTGCCTCGATAATATAAACCGTATCGTCTTTTATCGCAAACTGAATATTAATCAAACCAACTGTTTTTAAAGCTCTCGCAATTTTATGCGTATGATCTTTTATTTGCTGCATCACGAATTCTCCTAAGTTAAAAGGAGGCAGTGTTGCATTACTGTCTCCAGAGTGAACTCCGCAAGGTTCAATATGCTCCATAATTCCTATAATGTACACATTTCCATCAGCATCGCAAATGGCATCAGCTTCAGCTTCGATTGCTCCGGCCAAATAGTGATCCAGCAATAATTTGTTTCCCGGAATTGTTTTCAATAAGTCGATAACATGCTCTTCAAGTTCTTTTTTATTGATTACAATTTTCATTCCCTGACCTCCTAATACATAAGAAGGACGAATTAAAAGCGGAAAATCTAAACTGTCAGCTAAAGTCGAAGCCTCGTCTGCCGTTTCTGCGATTCCAAATCTTGGGAAAGGAATATGTAATTCTGTCAATAAATCTGAGAAACGTCCTCTGTCTTCAGCCAAGTCAAGCGCATCAAAACTAGTTCCGATGATTTTTACACCGTATTTAGATAATTTATCTGCTAATTTAAGAGCCGTTTGACCACCAAGCTGCACAATTACACCTTCTGGTTTTTCGTGCTGAATGATGTCATAAATATGCTCCCAGAAAACTGGTTCAAAGTATAATTTATCAGCAGTATCAAAATCCGTTGAAACTGTTTCAGGATTACAATTAATCATAATTGTTTCGTAACCGCATTCTTTTGCTGCTAAAACTCCGTGTACACAAGAATAATCGAACTCAATTCCCTGCCCGATTCTGTTTGGCCCGGAACCCAGAACGATAACTTTCTTTTTATCTGTCAGGATACTTTCGTTATCTACATAACGCTCTCCGTTTGCTTTTTCAATTTCAGCCTCAAAAGTTGAGTAGTAATAAGGTGTTTTTGCCTTAAACTCCGCAGCACAGGTATCAACCAGTTTAAATACACGGTTGATGTTTTTTTCCATACGTAAAGAATGTACTTCACTTTCCAGACAGTTCATCATGTGGGCCAATTGTCTGTCGGCGAAACCTTTTTGTTTGGCTTCAAGTAACAATTCTTTAGGAAGGTTTGAAACTTTATAGTTTGAAATTTCTTTCTCTAAAACATAAAGTTCTTCGTATTGTTTTAAGAACCACATATCGATTCTTGTAATTTCATGGATACGGCTCAACGGAATTCCCATTGCAATTGCGTCATAAATTACAAAAACCCTGTCCCAGCTTGCATACGTAAGCTTTTCGATAATCTGCTCATAATCTTTGTATCCTTTTCCGTCAGCACCTAAACCGTTTCTTTTAATTTCTAAAGACTGGGTTGCTTTGTGAAGCGCTTCCTGAAAAGAACGGCCAATTCCCATAACCTCACCTACAGATTTCATCTGAAGACCTAAAGTTCTGTCTGATCCTTCAAATTTATCGAAGTTCCAGCGTGGTATTTTTACGATTACATAATCTAAAGTTGGTTCAAAAAGAGCCGAAGTCGATTTTGTAATTTGGTTTTGTAATTCATCAAGATTGTATCCCAAAGCCAGTTTAGAAGCAATTTTAGCAATTGGATAACCCGTTGCTTTTGACGCTAATGCTGATGAACGAGATACACGAGGATTGATCTCGATGGCTACGATATCTTCTTTTTCGTCTGGTGAAACTGCAAATTGTACGTTACATCCTCCGGCAAAATTTCCGATGCTTCTCATCATTAAGATGGCGTAATCACGTAATTTTTGGAAAGTTGTATCTGATAATGTCATTGCCGGCGCAACAGTAATCGAATCTCCGGTATGGATTCCCATTGGGTCCATATTTTCGATCGAACAGATAATAACAACATTGTCGTTTTTATCTCTTAAAAGCTCTAATTCATATTCTTTCCATCCCATTAAAGCTTTATCAATTAAAACTTCGTGAATTGGAGACGCTTCAAGACCGCGTGTTAAAAGGTCATCAAAATCTTCTTTTTTGTAAACTACTGCAGCTCCGGTTCCTCCAAGTGTAAACGAAGGACGTATTACAAGCGGGAAACCAAATTCCTGTGCAATTTCTTTTCCTTCTAAGTATGAAGTAGCTGTTTTTGCAGGCGCTGTTGGCACATTTATTCTTTCTAAAAGCTGTTTAAACTGCTCTCTGTCCTCAGTAATATTAATGGCGTTTACATCAACCCCTATTAATCTTACCCCAAAATCCTGCCAAATTCCTTTTTCTTCAGCCTCCAGACACAAGTTCAAAGCGGTCTGTCCTCCCATTGTTGGCAAAACAGCATCAATTTGCGGGTGTTCCTTCAGAATTTCAATAATCGATTTTGTTGTTAATGGTTTCAAATAAACATGATCGGCCATGGTTGGGTCGGTCATAATCGTCGCTGGATTTGAGTTAATCAAGATAACTTCAATTCCTTCTTCACGAATCGAACGTGCAGATTGTGATCCTGCATAATCGAATTCGCAAGCTTGACCAATAACAATAGGTCCCGAACCTATTATTAAAACTGATTTAATTGATGTGTCTTTAGGCATTTTTTATGTATTGTGTAGTTATATAAGTATTTAAAAAAACATTCTTAGTGTACTAAAAACTAGAATGTTGAGAAAATTTTTACCGACAAGGTATAAAAAAAGGCGATACTAAGAAAGTAACGCCTTATTTATGTTTACAGAAACATTATTTTTTGTGTCTAGGCTCGCTAGAAACAGTTAATTTATGTCTTCCTTTTGCTCTTCTACGCGCTAGAACTTTTCTTCCATTCGCAGAAGCCATTCTGTCCATAAATCCGTGCTTATTTCTTCTTTTTCTTTTCGATGGTTGAAATGTTCTTTTGCTCATTGCTTTGTATCTTTAAAAATGGTATCTAATTAACTCTTTCTTGGTTTTGGATATCGTTACTCAAAAACCGAGTGCAAATATACAAAGACTTTTTTTTCTGGCAAGTAGTTTTATAAAAATATTTTTAATTCCTTTTACTATCTTTGCAGTCACAAATATACATCTATTATGTTTAACAAAATTATCAAACTTATTCTGGCCGGACTTCTTATTATAGCTGGCGTTTGGCAAATTGTAGATAAAGAAACCGGTAATGGTATCTTCCTTATATTATTGTCTGCAATTCCTGTTTTTCTTTATTTTAAAAATGAATTTATCCTTTTAGCCTTTCTTAAATTGAGAAAACAAGACTTCGAAGGCGCTAAAAAATGGTTAGCATACATCAAAAATCCGGAAACTGCTTTAGTAAGAAAACAACAGGGTTACTTTAATTACCTTCACGGAATCATGCTTTCGCAGACTAATTTAATTCAGGCTGAGAAACATTTCAAAAAAGCTATCGAACTTGGACTATCAATGGATATGGATCTTGCCGTAGCAAAATTAAACCTTGCCGGAGTTGCCATGTCACGCCGCAGAAAACTTGAAGCTACTAATTTATTGGCCGAAGCTAAAAAATTAGATAAACAAGGAATGCTGAAAGACCAAATCTCTATGATGAAAGAACAAATGAAGAAAATCTAGTTTTTCTAAAATTTTATCCCGATAACTATCGGGATAAAATCCCAAATTCTCCCGACGCTTCGGGATGAATTTGGGATTTTTTTATTCTAGAAACATACCGTTTGTCATCCTGAGAAACGAAGGATCACACACGCTGATTGACAAAGATTGGCGATTCTCTTTGAGGAGTTTCTTTGTAGAGCTTCTTGCGCGATCCTTCGTTCCTCAGGATGACAAACTATGCCGTTTTTCTAATCTGATTTCGACTATAGCCCGCGGTTTCAACCGCGGGATACCGATTGTCATGATAACACAACGTTTCTCGACGGTTGAAACCGCTGGCAATGTTTGGCTTCGTTTGTCTCTGGAATAATAGGGCTTGTTATGTCATCCTGAGGAACGAAGGATCGCACACGCTTATCGACAAAGATTAGCGATTCTCTTTGAGGACTTTCTTTGTAGAGTTTCTTGTGCGATCCTTCGTTCCTCAGGATGACAAACTATGCCGTTTTTCTAATCTGATTTCGACTATAGACCGCGGTTTCAACCGCGGGATACCGATTGTCATGACAACACAACGTTTCTCGACGGTTGAAACCGCCGGCAATGTTTGGCTTCGTTTCTCTCTGGAATAATAGCGTTTGTTATGTCATCCTGAGGAACGAAGGATCACACACGCTTATCGACAAAGATTGGCGATTCTCTTTGAGGAGTTTCTTTGTAGAGCTTCTTGTGCGATTCTTCGTTCCTCAGGATGACAAACTATGCCGTTTTTCTAATCTGATTTCGACTATAGCCCGCGGTTTCAACCGCGGGATACGGATTGTCATGATAACACAACGTTTCTCGACGGTTGAAACCGCTGGCAATGTTTGGCTTCGTTTGTCTCTGGAATAATAGAGTTTGTTATGTCATCCTGAGGAACGAAGGATCGCACACGCTGATCGACAAAGATTGGCGATTCTCTTTGCGGACTTTCTTTGTAGAGTTTCTTGTGTGATCCTTCGTTCCTCAGGATGACAAACTATGCCGTTTTTCTAATCTGATTTTGACTATAGACCGCGGTTTCAACCGCGGGATACCGATTGTCATGATAACACAACGTTTCTCGACGGTTGAAACCGCTGGCAATGTTTGGCTTCGTTTCTCTCTGGAATAATAGGGTTTGTTATGTCATCCTGAGAACGAAGGATCACACACGCTTATCGACAAAGATTGGCGATTCTCTTTGCGGACTTTCTTTGTAGAGTTTCTTGTGTGATCCTTCGTTCCTCAGGATGACAAACTATGCCGTTTTTCTAATCTGATTTCGACTATAGCCCGCGGTTTCAACCTCGGGATACCGATTGTCATGATAACACAACGTTTCTCGACGGTTGAAACCGCTGGCAATGTTTGGCTTCGTTTCTCTCTGGAATAATAGAGTTTGTTATGTCATCCTGAGGAACGAAGGATCACACACGCTGATCGACAAAGATTGGCGATTCTCTTTGAGGACTTTCTTTGTAGAGCTTCTTGTGTGATCCTTCGTTGCTCAGGATGACAAACTATGCCGTTTTTCTAATCTGATTTCGACTATAGACCGCGGTTTCAACCGCGGGATACCGATTGTCATGATAACACAACGTTTCTCGACGGTTGAAACCGCTGACAATGTTTGGCTTCGTTTGTCCCTGGAATAATAGGGTTTGTTATGTCATCCTGAGGAACGAAGGATCGCACACGCTAATCGACAAAGATTGGCGATTCTCTTTGAGGAGTTTCTTTGTAGAGTTTCTTGTGCGATCCTTCGTTCCTCAGGATGACAAGATTGTGGTTAGAATAGGATTGGCGATATGCTTTGCGGAGTTTCTAGTGTGATTCCTCGTTCCTCGGAATGACAAAAAAAACTCACAATTAGCAATTCACCATTATTTAAGAATATTCGTATCTATTAACCTCGCATATTTTCCTGTGATTTTGCCTTTTTCGTCTATGGTGAAAAAAGTCGGGGTTCCTATTATGGCATAGGTTTGGAAGTTTGGGCCTGCAAAACCTTTATAGTCGCATAATTGTTCTTTCCACGGAAAGGTGTGATTGTGGCCGTCTGCGGCATCTTTTGTCATGTCTGCAGCGACGCTTATAATTTCGTAGCCTTTGCTTTTTACAATTTTGTAGTTGTCTATTAACTGATAAATTTCATTTTCGCAAAGATCGCAGCCTGATTCATAAAAAAATAATAATGTTTTTTTATTGATCTTTTTTTTACCTGCTGCAGTTTGCAAAGCGGGCGCTGCAACACCTATTAACGGACTATTAATAGTATTTAGCAATCTTTGCGTTGGTTTTTCTAACCTTCCAGAATTTTGGGCATATTCACTTATAGCTGCAACCATACCGTCCCTGCCAGCTTTGGTAAATAAAATAACAACTTTTTCTGTAAAGGCTGTATATATCTCATTGCTTTTTATGCGTGATAGTATCTGTTTGGTGCCTGCAAACCAGGCTGTATCATCTTTAATAATACTTTGCTGTAGTTGCATCCAGCCTTCGATAAGGTTGCTCCATTGCCCGCTGTTGTACAATACAGTCATATCAAGTTTGTCCCTTACGAAAACATTAATTTCTTGTGCGCTTTCAAGTTCTGAGCTATCCAGACTTCCGCTGGCTCCCATTAAAACAGCATATATTTCTGTTAATTTTGCAGCATACAATTTACTTTCTGCTGTACTGGTTTTTAAAGCCTTAAGTTCTCGATTAAGATTTTCTTTTTCTTTTTCAAGAGCAAGATAAAAAGTCTCCTCTTTGTTATAAGCAGCAAGACCGCCTTGTATTGCTCTTGCCTTTGCTAATAACTCACCTTGTTTTTTTACCCAGTCATTAATAAATTCATTCTCTGGCGAACCTGTATATTTTGTATTCTCAAAATTGGGCTGCTCTTCCTTGCAGGAAACAGTAAAATTTTCATTGTTTATGGTAAAATCCATACCGCCGCCATCTGTAAGAACAAAATTTGAAACACCGGCATATCCTTTTTTCGATGCCGGAATAATAATTATAGTTTTACCAGTTTCATCAAGTTTGCCTTTTGCAATAGTGTCTTTTTTATCGCCTCGCTCCAGCAGATAAACATATTCTTTTCCTGCAAAATGAGCAAAATTTACATTTATGGTTTGTGCCTGTACAGAAACTTGCATCGCTAGTACAGCAAGACTTCCTAATAACATTTTTTTCATTTTTATTATATTTTTTAATCCTTAAAATTTATTAAAACCCGAAACGCTTCTCATTCCTGCTTATGAACAGGAAATGAAAAGCGCTGCAGTCTTTTTTGGCAATCTTAATTATTTAAGCTTTTTATCATAAAGCAATTAACTATGACTTCACTAATTTTTTTATTAGTCCTGAAAACATAATTTCCCTATAAGATTCAAAGCATTTCTAAACTATTATTTTTCGCTAGCTGGTATTGCTATACAACGAACCGTTTCTGTAATTATAACAGCTCCACTTGAAGCAGCTGCTAATACAGAAGTATAGCCTCCGTTATTGTTATGAAGCATTGTAGCATACCCATTATATGGTGTACCTGCTAGATATCTAATAGGGTTATTTGACGTAGTTGAAACATAAGGCAGCATTAAAGATGACCCCACCATCACTCCTCCATTTCCTACACTTTGAGTACCCGTAAGACTCCTTACATTATATTTTACCATTCCTTGCAATTCACCCAAAGTGGGTACACGATAATTTGCCGGACAAGGATCTGTTGCTGTTTTATATCCATTTTGATACCAATTTGTTGAACCTGCATTAAATGTATAAGTTAACCCTTTTGTAGTTGGTATTGCTACTAATGGGTTTGCAGTTTGTTGTACGGCTGCTGTAACACCTAAATTAAAACATGAAAACATTCTCCATTCTGTCTCGCTTACCATTGCCCCACAACATACGCAATCTCTTACTTGTATTGGCATTATTGTTTTATAGTCATTACCGCTTATAGTATAAATGGCGTATAATTTAAAAGTAAGCGCATTAGCAGCTGTTCTTCCCTTGGCTTTACCGGTAATACCAGAGGCACTACTTAAGTCCTTCTTAAATGTCACGGTACAAGGAACCTTCGCTCCCTCATAAACAGTTCCTGAGTAATCACCTGATATACTTTCAACAATCTGGCCGCTAACCGTTTCTACATAAGTAAAACGAATGTTACTTACAGCAATACTACCTAATGAAGAAGGAACATTTAGATAATAGGTTTGCGTATAGGTTGCTGACTGATTAAAATCTGATTTGTTTGCCGTTCTTGATGCAAGAGGCCCGCAATCAGTTGATGATCCATCTGTTTCTGCAACATCAAAACACTGTTTACCCGAAAGAAGCAATCCTCCTGATGGCAAAGTATCAATACTGGTTACATTGATAGTAAAAAATTTCGAAGTTACAGTTGTACTAGAACAGCTATTCTTTGCAATACAATAAAAATAATATTTACCTGTTGCGGTTGGCTTATAGGAATAAGTAGCCGAAGTAGCATTACCACTGATAGCCGTACCACCAGCATTACTTGCTGTTGTATTGGAGTACCATTGATAAGTAGTGCCAACACCACCTGATACCGAAACGGTTAAAGCTGCTGTTGCTCCAAGTAAAATACTTTGGGTAACACTAGTCTGTTCTGTAACCACTAATGTCGGGCAAGCATTGTTTATGGTAATAGTATGCTCTAAAGCAACTGATTTACCACAATCATTTTCAGCAATTACTGTAATTTTCATTTTTACCCCATCAATTCCTGAAGCTGGGAGCTGTATCGCTACACTTGCTCCCTCACCTATAACGACCCCATCATTATCAGCTGTCCAGGTATATTTTGTTGGAGTGAATGTACCAGAAGCCTGTAAAGTGATTGTCTCTCCAAAAGTTGCCGTTGCAGGATTAGATACCCATGTAACTACCGGTATATTTGAAACAGTTGATGATACCGTTTTTAATGCCAGAACACTCGTACAACCTCCGGCATTTGTGACAGATGCACTATATGCACCACCTTCACTAACTGTAATAACAGCAGTAGTTTTATTTATTTTTACACCATCTTTGTACCATGCATATGTATAACTGCCATCAACAACCGGCACTACAGTCAAATCTGTACTTCCATTACAAAGTATTGTATTACCTGTAATATTAGGCTGTGCCGGAGTATTACCTGATACAATATCTTTTTCTAATACATGTGATTCAGCAGAACATTTTGCCCCGCTGTTGTCACTGGCAACCATGCGAAGCGAAAGCTTGGTTTGAGAACCTGGTATTAAAAAGGGATTATCAGTGATAAGCTCAGTACCATTATACCATGCATAAGCAACAGCAGGATTTGGATTAGCAATACTTAAATCTAAGCTACTATCTGCACAAAATGACACAAAACTGCTCAAGGGCTTTCCATTTACCAATACATCTGCATCCGGAACGGTAATTTGTCCTGAGCCCTCACTTTTTGTTATAGTAAGAATGTTCGATTGTTTAGAATAGCAGTTTACGTCTTTTACCGCAGCAAACCAATCGCCAACACTGCTGTCGCCGGTTATATCTATAGATTTACCTGTTTTTGATTTGTCTTCAACCCCATTGTGAAACCAGGCTATAGTGCCGGTTCCGGATGCAGAAAGTGTAACTGAATTTGTACCACATAATACACCATTATTTGAGGCTAATATTGTAATATTTGAAGGTGCCACAGTACCGGATGCAGTGATGATTTTTTCATTTGCAGCATTTGTATTACATCCTACAGCCCCCATAGAAACATTATATTTTCCTGCCAGTGTAGCAATATAATAATTAACCCCTCGGGCTACTTCAATACCGTTACGGGTCCAGATTAATTTATCAAGATTAGCAGTATTGGCAGGAACAGACAAATACACTGAACCTCCTGTACATAAAGTTGTTCCGGATGCTGTTACTGATGGCGCAGTATAGGCCATAGAACTGCAGTTTACCCCGTTTTGAGAGAATAAAAACTCTTTATATAAACTGGTACAGGTACTGGTAACACGTACTAGTACTGTATGAATGTTTACCGTTTCATTTGGAAGAAAGTTTATTTTAAAACTTCCGCTACCATTGTCAACATCAGTTAATGATGCATACTCTGAACCTGCCACAATAGCAATCGTAAATGGACCGTTAGGGCAGTCAGGATCTGTAACATTAAATGTCTGGTCACAGCCTGAGCCATCTGCAGCAATATTTACACATGGCTGTGGGCTTATGGTTGTCTGCGATGTTCCTTCGCATAAACTTACCCAGCGTACAGCGTTCCAATATTCCACACACTTGGTGTCGATATTATAAATAGTAAGTCCGTTTCCTTTATCATTGTTTTTTACTGCAAAAGCGTTACGCTGTGCGGTTGTCATTTGCGGCAGTCGAAGCCCGCCTTTGTTAAGCAGTTCCAGAACTGAGAAAGCCTCGGGTTCTTTTTTGCCCCCCACGGTCATCTGGGCCTGCGTGTTTACCGAAAATAATATGGCCAGAAGGAGAAGCCACATACAAAATAGATTTTTCTTCATTTTTTAAATTGTTTTAATTATTTAAAGCGGCAGACCCCTAACCGTTATATGGAATAACAGAGCAGAAGGCATACCTGATCGATATCCTTTTGGGATATTCGTATATATTTTGTGGTATTTATGGTATTATTGGGTAAAAAAACAGGAACTATTGAATCTTATCAATACGGCTTATAAAGATGAATGGCCTGCCTGTTTATTAATATAAACGAGGGATATTATAAAATCTGCTTATAAAACTTGGGGCTTTAAGACTGATAAAAGAATGCAACAACTTTTTGTTTCTGGTATATTGACCTGATTATTTAAGTGTTGTTTGAATAAGGTTCATAATAACATCTTTGTGTGCTTTTTCCATTGTTTCATAGTCTCTTTTTATACTGTCCGGTGTTATTCCGTGCACAGTTCCATTTACACATTGACGTATGTAATATTTTGACAGACCGTACTTTACAAACAAAGCTTCTAAAATATTTGCATCATAGGAGCTATAAGCTTTTGTCTTCCTTTTATCCATTGTCTTATTTATTTTCATTTGTTAATGATCTTAATTTTACTCTGGCTGCAATACTTCCTGGAAGTTAATCTATACTGCCTGTTTTTATTTTCTTTTGAAATTCTTTGATTAATGCCTCGCGATTTGCAATTATTTTAAGCAAAGCATTTTTCGCAATTTCATCACCTCTAAAGAATCTCATTTTCGCTGCAGGTGCATTAATACCCATTACCTGACCAAGCAAAGTGTAATCACCATACAGCGTTTTTTCCTTAATTTGTTCGATTGTCATAACAAAAAGTTTATCTTTGAATGCTAAATAATATGCAAATATATACAAAAAACTGTATAAAAAACCCTACAAAACACAAAAATCTGTAATTTTCTCGCAATGAACGATGTAACTTTAAGATTTCTAATAACTTATGAATATCTGAAAGAAGCAAAAGTTGTTTCAAATATTAAAAGTTTTGCTGCAGAACTTAATATTAGCACTTCGCTTGTTACAGAAATTTGTAAAAAAAGAACAAATGCAGGAATGGTCCCTATATCTAATTTATTAGCAAGATATAAAGATATAGATGCGAACTGGCTTTTAACCGGTGAGGGATCTATGCTAAAGAGAAGCGACAGCCCCGAAGTCAATATTAACTACAAAGAATTAGCCGAAGCAAGACTTGAAATTATCAATCTTAAAGATGAAAAAATTGAGTGGCTTAATAAGGAGCTTAAAAAAAAAGAAGGGTTTGTAGTGTGGCTGCCTTTTATTTACAAGATATGCCTTTGCGAGGAACGAAGACGGTGCATGTGTGAATCTTTGCCAAAGTTTAAAACTTTTGCAAAGATTATCTAACCACATAGTTTTTGACGCAAAGAGACCTGACAGGTTTTAAAAACCCGTCAGGCCTGAAGTTTTATATTTTGGAGTTACTTTGCGCCCTTCGACTTCGCTCAGGGTGACAAAATAATTATTAATTATCAATTTATTTACTCACTCCTCTAATATAATCGAAGGCAGGTTCTCATTGAACCATTTATATTTATTAAGAATCATAATATGGGTTCCGCCTTTTACTACTATACAGCTGTTGATGTATTTTATAGGAAAAACTTCGTCCTGATCGCCGTGTATATGAATTACATTTTCGTCGACTTTATTTCTATCCCACAAAATAACAGATTCTACAGCCCATTGCAGATAATTAAGATCTCGCACGGCCAAAAACTTCTCGTATAATTTAATTCGTTTATTGATTTTTTCTCCAAAAGAGTATTTTGCCAGACTTTCGATATTCAAAATCAGCTTCATGGGAATCAACTTGTAGGCTTTTGTCTTCTTCCCTATTTTCATTCTTCTCGGAAATTCGGCATTACTCCTTACACTCGAAATAATGATTACTTTTCTGACCTGAATATGCCTTGCAATTTCCTGCACTAAAATTCCTCCAAAAGAAACGCCAATTAACACAGGGTTTTCATGTTTGATGTTTTTCGAAATTCGAAGTGCATAATCTGATAATGCTTCTTTTGGATGCGGAATTTCCCATTCTAATAAACAGGTTTCAAAAACAGATTCATCTAATTTGATTCTTTCAAATATAGTAGGGCCAGCCGCCAGACCAGGCATAAAATATACGGGTATTTTATTCATTTGTTTGAAATAGAATTACAACTTACAGCTCTTAATTTCAAGCTAAATTTACTTTTTTTAATAATATCTACAGCAAATCGCACACCATAATTGCATATTAAAAAAAAATGAACTGCAAAAAGATCAATTTTGCAATGAACCCGATCTTAAAAAAATAATTTTATATTGAAAATCAAATGATTACCTTTGCGTTCCAAATCATTCACAGCTAAATATCTTTTTAAAAGATTTTAGCTGACTATATTTTTCGTTCTTTTTCTACTATTTTTTAACCTACCCCAAAACATGACAAATATGGAACCTACCGAAACTATGGAAATCAAAGACAATACTTTTGCAAGACAATTTGAAACCGTGGTCCCTGAAGGATTATTAAGCGTTGAATATTCTTTTCAGGAAAAAAAGATTTTTTTAACTAAAATCAACACTCCCGAAAACTTTGAAAACCAGCCAGTAATCGACACTCTGCTTAAAAACATTATGGAATTAAGCACCGAGAAAAATTTTAGGGTTGTACCAATTCACCCAAAAATTGCTGCTTTTTTCAAAAAAAACCCAAAATACAAAGATTTACTGCCTCCGGGAATCAGGATTTAAAAATCGCCAATTACCCAAAGCCATAATCCGCCAATTACCATATAAATAAAAAGCATTACAAGTCCGGTTATTAAACCTTTGACCCACCAGCTTTTTAAATCGACATATCCGCTCCCAAAGAAAACGGGAGCCGGACCATGTCCGTAATGTGTTAATGTTCCATAAATTGATCCCACAAAACCAAGCATAAAAGCGAGAAGCAATCCCGGAATTCCCAGCGAAACCCCAACACCTAAAAGTGCCGCATACATTGCTGCTACATGCGCAGTTGCACTTGCAAAAAGATAGTGGCTGAAAAAGTATACCAATATAATGATAGGAAAAGCCATCTGCCAGCTTAGTCCGCCAATTTCGGCTTTTATAACATTACTAAACCAGCCAATGAAGCCTAATTCGTTTAGGGAACTTGCCATCATTACTAATACCGAAAACCATACAATGGTATCCCACGCCCCTTTTTCGGCTTTTACATCATCCCAGGTTAAAACAGAAGTGAGCAGTAAAATCACTAAACCAATAAAGGCGGTTGTGGTGGCATCAATAGAAAACAAATCGCCGGTCATCCAGAGAAATAATAAAATAAAAAAAGTTAGCAGCATCATCCATTCGTTTCTCGTGACTGGCCCCATTTCTTTTAATTTTTGCGAAGCTATCTGCGGAGCATCTCCTGTCTTTTTAAGTTCCGGAGGATAAATTTTGTACAGCACAAACGGAATAACAAAAAAGGCACATAATCCCGGTACAATTGCCGCCGCTGCCCACGACATCCATGTTATTTTTATTCCGAGATTAAGGGCAAACTTCTGGCACATTGGGTTGCTCGCTGTTCCGGTAAGAAACATTGAGGATGCTATTAAATTCATATTATAACAGTTTAATGTTAAATACGAACCTAGTTTTTGATGTGTTTCGGGCTGCTCCGGCATTGAACCAAAACTCATCGACATTGATTTCATAATGGGATAAATAATTCCTCCGCCACGAGCGGTATTACTTGGTACGGCTGGTGCCAAAACCAAATCGGCAAGACCTAAACCGTAAGCTAACCCAAGGGAACTTTTTCCGAATATTCGAATGAACAGAAAGGCAATTCTGTTTCCTAAACCAGTTTTTATAAATCCGCGGGCTATAAAAAATGAAATTCCAATAAGCCAGATTACTTTGTCCCCAAATCCTTTTAATGCCAATGTAATTGATTTTCCGGGATCGCCAGGTGCTAAAACCTGAGTAAAAGCGGTTAAGGCAATGGCAATCATACACATGGTTCCCATTGGGGCGGCTTTTAGAATAATTCCTAAAATTGTTGCGACAAATATTGCAAACAAATGCCAGGCTTCGGCCGCAACGCCGTCTGGCGCAGGTATAAACCAAATTACAATTCCAACTGCAAGCGTAATCAGGATTTGAGGAATTTTTACTTCTTTCATTGTTTTGGAGTTAAATTAAACTACAGCCTGCACTGAAACTGAATAATAAATAAATTGTCATTATAGGTTGTTGTATCTGGAATATTTCGATCAAAACGGTCTATCTCAAACCCCATTTCTATACGGCCTGTGTAGTTTTTTCCAAATTCAAGACTTATCATAGGGGTATAAGTCTGCCTTAAGTTTGAATCGATTTTATAACTAGGGTCAAATCTTTCATAACGACAGGAAACTTCTAAAGAGGTTAATTTTTTATAATCGATTTGATATCTCAAATTGGGCAGGAAATAAATTCCGCGCATTTGATAATCAGCAACATCATCTGTTCTGGAATCAACCGGCAGAGAAAAGTATAAATTGTGGTTTGTTCCTTGTTTGTATTCTATCTGCAAATCAAATGTAAAACGATCTGTAAGCCTAAAATCACTGGTAATATCAGCTCCCAAAGCATACACTTTTTCTTTGGCATATTTACCGATACCGCCGTTTAAGCCCAGATTAATTTTATGCTTTTTTGATAATTCAAAAACCAATCTTGATGAATATTGTTTCCCGTTATCGTTGTCTTTTTCCTGATTTTTACCGTTCCCGTTTAAAACCGAAACAGAATAATTTACAGGGATTTTGCCCAGATCAAAATTTCCGGTTGCAGAAGCTCCAATTTGAAAGCTTGTCCAGCCATTTTTTCCAAATTCATAATATTGATTCGAGAAATCAAATGATTTTATAATATCAACCGGAACTAATTCCTCAATACCAAAAGCCGGCCGAAACTGTCCTCCTAAAACGGCAATGTATTTATTGAAGGTGTATTTTGCGTAGGCATTTTCGAGCACTTTACCTTTTGTGTCTGATTTAAAATCGGCAAGGTTTACTAAGATTACAACTTCTGCAGCTTCGCTTAACTTTGTGTTTAGCCCCACACGCATTCTTTTAATATCGAAGGAACTCTGGGTTACGTCGCCCGTAGAATGGTGAAGCCCCATAACGTCTACATTATCGCCAAAACTTTCCAGGTATCTTGCCTGAAAAAGCCCTTTAAATTGAAACTGGGGATACTTAATACTACTTTCAGAATCTGCCTGCGGCGGTTCTGTATTAGCAGTTTGTGCATTCATAAAAAGCGAAAAGATAAAAAAGATAAAAACAATTTTTATGTGTAAAGATTTAATCATAAACTCTGAAATAAAAATTAAGTTACTAACAGCAATTTTAAATCTTTAGCCTTTCTATCTTCTTCCAGAATTACCATTAGCAGGTCTAGGCGCTGCCGATTGTGTTTGTCTAGGTGCCGCCTGTCGTGTAGACGGATTGGCCGGGGCTGCCGGTCTTGCTGCTGGCTGTGCCGGTTTTACAGCAGGTCGTGTGGACGGATTAGCTGGAGTAACCGGACGTGTTACAGGTTGTGCCGGCCTTACAGCGGGTTTTGTTGTACCTGGCCTGGTCGATGGATCTGCAGGACGAGTTACGGGCCTGGTTGTACCTCCGGGTCTGGTAGAGGGATTCGCAGGGCGTACTCCCGGTTTCGTTGTGTTTCCTGGTCTGGCTGGTCTTGGTGATGTAACCGGTGCCGGTCTTTTATAATCTCTGCCATTGTAGGTAGTATTATAACGCCCGTTAACCCGGTTATCCCTAACGACTACTGATGTATTTCTTCTGCTTGCATAAGTATTATAATATCTGGGATTTCTTATAACAGTTGTTCTTCTATAATAACGGTCATTATAATAATGTCCGTGATACCCCCAATAGTCATGGTAATAAACCGGACGCCAAGGGTGCCAGTACGGAGGATAATATCCCCAATACCAAGGAGACCTGTAGACTACGTATACAGGAGAAAACAAAAACACCACTACCGGCCATGTACTCACGCCGGCGCTTACATAACTTGTCGTATTGTAATTATTGGTTGTATTATTATTTACAATTACAGCAGCATCTCCTTTATAACCAGGATTTGGTGTTCCTGAAACAGTATCTGAAGGTTCTACAATATAATTTTTACCATATAAATCTTTATCTCCAATAATCTGGATATGCACATTATTCTTTTTATCTTTATCTACTTCTATAACCGCAATATCTTGTGTCTCTGTATTATTTACAGCAGTCTGAAGCACAATTACATGGGTATTTCCTTCTTTATGACTCTCTATTTCAATATAATCGGTCTGCCCGTCATTATTTAAATCTAAATTATTAATCTTACTATCCGGATCATTTAATGTTTTTTCAAAATCTTCTAAGGTTTTAGATTTTTGGAAAATATCCAATACGGCATACAGATTAAGATTATCTCCCGGAAGACCTAAAGCAACCGGTTCATTATCTGTTTGAGAAAATAAAGGAATACTAAATAAACCAGCCGCTATAACAACTAGAAATAAGGCTCTTTTCTTCATGTTAATAAATTAGTTAATTTGGAAATAATATCACTAAGGTATAAAAAAACTTACAAAGTTTAACAATGCTGTAAAACTTTATACACTTTCTGTTTTATACTATAAATTACTAAAATTCCTCAAACCCTTTTCTCTATTTACCTATAAAACAAAAAAGCACAAGAGTAAAATTTCTTGTGCTTTTAAAATGATATCTTTCAATTATTTATTTTTCTATTTCTCGCATAGAATCCATTTTTTTGTGAGCAAGGAAACCTGCAACATCTTCAAAATGTTCTTTTACTCGTTTGTTTCCAAATTCAAATACTTTAGTTGCCAATCCGTCAAGGAAATCACGGTCGTGCGAAACCAAGATTAGGGTTCCGTCGAAATCGCGTAAAGCATCTTTAATAATGTCTTTGGTTTTCATATCTAAGTGATTCGAAGGCTCATCGAGAATTAACAGGTTAACTGGTTCTAACAGTAGTTTAATCATTGCCAAACGAGTTTTTTCTCCTCCTGAAAGTACTTTTACTTTTTTGGTAATATCATCGCCCTGAAACATAAATGCCCCTAAAATATTTTTTATCTGTGTACGGATATCTCCAACTGCAATGGCATCGATTGTTTCAAAAATGGTTGCGTTTTCATCTAATAATGAGGCCTGGTTTTGTGCAAAATATCCAATTTGTGCGTTATGCCCAATTTCAACACTTCCTGAATCAACGCCAATTTCTTTCATAATGGCTTTGATCATGGTCGATTTTCCTTCTCCGTTTTTTCCAACAAAAGCTACTTTCTGACCGCGCTCAATTACGATATTGGCATCTTTAAAAACCACATGGCCACCGTATGATTTTGCCATTTCTTTTACAATAACCGGGTATTGTCCAGAACGTGCTGCCGGCGGAAATTTTAAACGTAATGCCGATGTATCGACTTCATCTACCTGAACAATCTCTAATTTTTCAAGCATTTTTACACGAGACTGAACGGCATCTGTTTTTGAGAACGTTCCTTTAAAACGATCGATAAAGGCTCTGTTATCAGCAATCATTTTCTGCTGTTCATCGTATGCTTTCTGCTGGTGAATACGACGGTCTTTTCTTAGTTCTAAGTAATGAGAATATTTTGCTTTATAATCGTAAATTCTTCCCATTGTTACTTCGATCGTACGGTTTGTAATATTATCTACAAACGCTCTGTCGTGCGAAATTACCACAACCGCTTTTGCTGAATTTACCAAAAACTCTTCTAACCATTGGATACTTTCAATATCCATGTGGTTGGTTGGCTCATCCAGTAAAATCAAGTCTGGTTTTTGCAATAGGATTTTTGCCAGTTCGATACGCATTCTCCATCCTCCGGAAAATTCAGAAGTTTGTCTTGTGAAATCTTCACGTTCGAAACCTAAACCAGCTAAAATTTTCTCAACTTCGGCTTCGTAATTTACTTCTTCAATAGCATAATATTTCTCGCTTAAGTCTGAAACTCTTTCGATCAGTTTCATGTATTCGTCACTTTCGTAATCGGTACGAACGGTTAACTGCTCGTTGATTTCGTCAATTTCGGCTTTCATTTTAAAAATCTCACCAAAGGCTTTAGATGCTTCTTCCATTACAGTCGAACCGTCTTTTGTCAATAAATGCTGAGGCAGATAAGCTACAACGGCATCTTTTGGCGTAGAAATACTTCCGGTAGAAGGTTTGCTCTGGCCTGCTATAATTTTTAAAAGTGTCGATTTTCCCGCACCATTTTTACCCATAAGGGCAATTTTATCGTTTTCATTGATAGCAAAAGAAACATCGCTAAAAAGTGTAGTCCCGCCAAACTGAACCGAAATATCGTTAACTGTAATCATTATCTTCTGTGAATTTGTTTTATCGGTTAATCGTTTATTGACTACCTGTTTTTTTCGTGCTGCAAAGATAGATTAATTAGATAATTAGGCAATTAGAAAATGTGGCAATTTATTAATTAGATAATTTTGAGAATGCGGCTATTAGAAAATTTTCTTTTTTGCCACAGATTAAAGGATTTTCACTGATTATTTTTTCAAGAATAGACTTTTGAGAAAAAATCTTTTTTAATCTTTTTAATCTGTGGCAAAACAAAAAAATGTTTCGTTCTAATTTTTCAACCGGATTAAAATCCGGCCCAACAATAAAGATAGCCAAAGGCTCTCTTTTAAGTTCCGAAGGAACGAATTATGTTGTAGAGCTGGACTTCAGTCCAGTTTAATATGTAAAATAAAAAAAACAACAGGTTTTAAAAACCTGCCGAACTGAAATTATCTATGTTTCGTCAAATTCTATATTTCTGCTCTTAACTGGACTGAAGTCCAGCTCTACAACATAATTCGTTCCTTCGGAACTTAAATGAGAGCCTTTGGCTCTTCATATTGTTGGACTCGCTTTTGTTTGGTTAATATGTAAAATAAAACCCGGCAGGTTTTTTTTAAAACCTGTCGGGTTGAAATTATCTCATTATCAAATTGACTAATTATCTAATTAATCTTTTCTCCATTTTTTAGTTTCTTCAAAAACATGTTCTAATATTGAAGCCTCGATTTCATCAAAATCAACATTACGTCTTCCCATTACCAGCTTTGCCGTTTCAAAAGCTTTTTTGGTTATATACGTAGTAAAACCTGCAGCGCCGCCCCAGGAAAAACTCGGAACAAAGTTTCTGGGAAAGCCAGATCCGAAAATATTAGCACTTACGCCTACTACAGTTCCTGTATTAAACATCGTATTGATTCCGCATTTACTGTGGTCACCCATCATTAAGCCGCAAAACTGAAGTCCTGTTTTAGCAAAACCTTCTGTTTCATAACTCCACAATTTTACTTCTTCGTAGTTATTTTTCAGGTTTGAGTTATTACTGTCAGCCCCAATATTACACCATTCGCCTAAAACTGAATCTCCAAGAAACCCGTCATGACCTTTGTTTGAATTAGCAAACAGAACAGAATTTTTAACCTCTCCCCCTATTCTTGATCCCGGGCCAACTGTCGTTGCTCCGTAAACTTTTGCATTTAGTTTTACCTGTGCATTTTCGCACAACGCAAAAGGACCGCGAATTACGGTTCCTTCCATGATCTCGGTATTCTTACCTATATATATAGGACCGTTTGATGCATTTAGGGTTACAAATTCTAATTTTGCCCCTTCTTCAATAAAAATATTTTCCGGCGCAATTGTGTTTACACTTTTAGGAATTGGCTGTGATTTTCTGTCTTCGGTCAGGTAAGCAAAGTCAGTACGAATAGCAGCGTCATTTTTTGAGAAAATATCCCAAGTATGCTCTATTGTCAAACATTCACCATTATATTGAATAATTTCATAGGTATCAAAATCAACTTCTTCCTGGTTTTCTGTTGTGAAAAAAGCAATTACATCTTCTCCTTTAAAAATTGCCTGATTGGCTTTTAAGTCAGAAACTAATTCTGCAAGCGCATCATTTGGCAAATACGCAGCATTTATCATTACGTTTTCTTCCATTTCTACCATTGGAAATTTAGCAGAAAGGTAATCCTCAGTAATAGTTGTTATAGTCGAACCTAAACGAGTTTCCCATTTTTGGCGAATCGTCATAATTCCGATTAAAATATCAGCCACGGGTCTGGTAAACGTAAAAGGTAATAGAGCATTCCGGACGGGACCGTCAAAAAGAATGTAATTCATAAAATTAATTTAATGTGTTAAAATTTGTTTGGTTACCGAGGCCAAAGTTACAAATATTTATGTGTTTCATTAATATATGTTTTTTCTCATAACCGCAAATTCATGATTTTTTATATCCTCTTAAATTTTATTTCATTTAGATTGCGATTATTTGGCTAAAGCCTATTTTAGGTTTGATTTTATAACCTTCAGATAAATCTGAAGGCAATTGAAAAAAAATAATGTTGTGGAAATAATCAATAACCAACATCTTTATATGTTGACAGCTTAGTTAAATTGTGAAGGCTTTAGCCAAATCTTCTCAATTCAATATGAAAAACATAGCCAGCGGTTTCAACCGCCGGGACGCAATATATTCCACAATCCTTATCCTTCGTCCCTGTTGTTTAAACCACAGGCAATATTTTAAAAAATCAGGTTTTTTATTTATTAATAATTTACAAAAAGAAAATTCGTGAATCTGTTGCTATTAAAAATACAGCATAAAAAAAGCCCTCCAAATTGGAAGGCTTTTATATAATTTTAAACCGCTATTATTTTTTAGCGTGTTTTGCATATTTAGTTTTGAATTTATCAATACGTCCTGCAGTATCGATAAGTTTAGATTTACCAGTATAAAAAGGGTGAGATGTTCTAGAAATCTCCATTTTTACAACTGGATACTCAACTCCGTCAACTTCAATTGTTTCTTTTGTATCTGCAGTAGATTTAGTGATAAAAACGTCATCATTTGACATGTCTTTAAATGCAACTAATCTGTAATTTTCTGGGTGAATTCCTTTTTTCATCTTTCTTTTTATTTATTGTTCAGAACATTTTTATTTTGAAGCTTTTTCATGGTTAGAAAAAGGTATAAACAAACGATGCTCTTTTTTGTTTAAAATTTTAATTAATTTTGAGTGTGCAAATTTACAATTCTTTTTTAATAAACAAATACTTAGCGTACTTTTTTTTAGTTAAATTCAAAAAGCTTTTTTTCTCCTTGATTATATTGGGAATTGCTATATTTGTGGATTAATTTTAAAACATATAGAAATATGATTAATGAAGTTATAAAAAGAAATGGTATTACCTATGGTGTAATGATTGGAATTACATCTGCTTTGTTTACTGCGACTATATATGCTATTGATTTAAACTTATTTACAGCTTGGTGGATGGGATTAATAGGTTTAGCTATAAATGTTACTATCAGCATCATTCTACTTTCTAAAACCAAGAAAGCCTTAAATGGTGTTTTTACTTTTAAGGAAGCTTTTACCACTTATTTTATAGCAGCTGTAATTGGTATTTTGATTTCTACTTCTTTTAATATCATTCTATTTAACGTTATTGATCCGGGCGCAAAAGATACTTTGAGCGAAATAATGATAAAATATACCGTAAACATGATGCAGAAATTTGGCGCTCCGGCTTCGTCTATTAACGAAGCAATTGCCAAAATGAAAGTAAGCAATCCTTATTCGACAATCGAATTGCTAAAAGGATCTGCTTTTGCTATTGTAATAAGTTCAATTTTCGGATTAATTTTCGCTGCGTTTTTTAAAAGCAAATCTACACAAGAATAAAATTTATAAATGAATCTATCTATACTTATACCGCTTCTAAACGAGGAGGAATCGCTTCAAGAACTCTACACATGGATTATTAAAGTGATGCAGTCTAACAATTACTCTTATGAAATCATTTTTGTAGATGATGGAAGTACGGATGATTCTTGGAATATTATTGAAAGTTTTTCTAACGAAAATCCAAATGTAAAAGGGATTCGTTTCATGAAGAATTTTGGAAAATCGCAGGCCCTGCATGCTGGTTTCGCAAAAGCAAAAGGTGATGTTATCATTACTATGGATGCCGATCTGCAGGATAGCCCGGATGAAATTCCTGAATTATACGAAATGATTACCAAAGAGAGGTTCGATTTGGTTTCGGGCTGGAAAAAGAAACGTTATGACTCTGTTGTAGCAAAAAATCTACCTTCAAAGTTATTTAACTGGGCTGCCAGAAAAACTTCTGGTGTTGAGCTGAATGATTTTAACTGCGGATTAAAAGCCTATAAAAATGCCGTTGTAAAAAACATTGAAGTTTCGGGCGAAATGCACCGATATATTCCGGTTTTGGCAAAAAACGCCGGTTTCAATAAAATTGGAGAAAAGGTAGTAATTCATCAGGCTCGTAAATATGGCGAAACTAAATTTGGAATGGATCGTTTTATAAACGGTTTTCTGGATTTGATTACAATTTGGTTTTTATCAAGATTTGGAAAAAGACCAATGCACTTATTTGGTTTATTGGGATCTATCATGTTTTTAATTGGGTTTTTACTTGCCTTGTATTTAGGAATCGACAAGTTATTTATTAACAAAACCAGCAGATTAATTACAGAAAGACCTCATTTTTATTTATCAATAACAGCAATGATTATAGGAACGCAGTTATTTTTAGCCGGCTTTTTGGGCGAAATTATTCTGCGTACCAAAAGCAACGAAGCACGTTATAAAATATCACGAGAGGTTAATTTTTAACGTAAAGCCCCAGCCATCAAGGAAACGGCATCTCCCAATTTAAAAAAACAAAGCTTTTTAGCTGTAGTTTTTATTAATCGGGAATAAAGCAGACAGCGGACACGAGCGAAAGTGAACTGACAAAATAATTGGTTCCTGAAAAATCTTATCTTTAATTTAGAACATTAAAAATACATTTAAAATGAATATTGCACCTAATATATTAAACGCAGTAAACGAATGGCTGACGCCAACATTTGATCAGGAAACGCAGGCAGCGGTAAAAGAATTAATGACTACTTCGCCAAAGGATCTTGAGGAAAGTTTTTATAAAAACCTTGAATTTGGAACCGGCGGTATGCGCGGCGTTATGGGCGTAGGAAACAACAGGATTAACAAATATACACTTGGAAAAAACACTCAGGGTTTATCTGATTATTTACATGAGGTTTTTCCAAACCAGCCTTTAAAAGTTGTTATTGCTTACGACTGCCGTCATAACAGTAATACTTTGGCAAAAGTGGTTGCTGATGTTTTTTCGGCAAACGGAATTCAGGTTTACTTATTCTCAGATTTAAGACCTACTCCAGAATTGTCTTTTGCACTTAAATATTTGGGATGCCAATGCGGAATTGTTCTTACGGCTTCGCATAACCCACCAGAATACAATGGATATAAAGTGTACTGGCAGGATGGCGGACAAATTGTTCCTCCACAAGACGCTGAAATCATTAACGTAATTGAAAACTTAGAGTACCATAAAATTAAGTTCAGCGCAAACGAAAGTTTAATTCAATATATTGATACTGAAATTGATAAAGCGTTTGTGAAATCGTCTATCGAAAACGCAGGTTTTAACACTCCGGCTGAAGCCAAAGATAATCTGCATATTGTTTTTACTTCACTGCACGGAACTTCTATAAAATCTATTCCTGATACTTTATCTCAGGCTGGATATAAAAATGTTCATATTGTACCGGAGCAGGCAGTCCCAGACGGAGATTTCCCAACTGTAAAATCTCCAAACCCAGAAGAACCTGAGGCCTTGACAATGGCTTTGGCCCTGGCAGACAAAACAAATTCTGATATCGTTGTGGGTACAGATCCTGACTGTGACCGTTTAGGTGTTGCGGTTAGAAACAACGACGGTAAAATGATTTTGCTTAACGGAAACCAAACGATGATTTTAATGACTTCTTTCCTTTTAAAACAATGGAAAAAAGCCGGAAAAATTAACGGTAAACAATTTGTAGGCTCAACTATTGTTTCGACTCCAATGATGATGGAACTAGCTACAAGCTATGGCGTTGAATGCAAAGTTGGATTAACAGGATTTAAATGGATCGCTAAAATGATCAAAGATTTTCCTGAACTTCAGTTTATTGGCGGAGGTGAAGAAAGTTTTGGTTTTATGGTTGGCGATGCTGTAAGAGACAAAGATGCCGTTGCTGCCACCTTATTAATATGCGAAGTTGCTGCTCAGGCAAAAGCTGCGGGAAGCTCTGTTTACAAAGAACTTTTACAACTTTATGTTGAAAATGGTTTCTACAAAGAATATTTAGTTTCACTGACTAAAAAAGGAATGGAAGGTTTACAGGAAATTAATCAGATGATGATTGATTTACGTGAAAATCCTCTGAAAGAAATCAACGGTCAGCGTGTAATTATGGTTGAAGATTATCAATCATCGACAGCATTGAATTTATTGACAAATGAAGTATCTGAAATGGATATTCCGAAATCGAATGTATTGATTTATTACACAGAAGACGGATCTAAAATTTGTGCAAGACCTAGTGGAACCGAACCTAAAATTAAATTCTACATCAGCGTAAATGCCGAATTAGAATCGGTTTTAGATTTTGATGCCGCCGAAAGTTTCTTAGACAAAAAAATACAGAATATCATTGCAGATATGCAATTGAAATAAAAAAACGAGTGATAAACTCTTTAAAATACCTATCACAGTTGAGCAGAGAATATCTGCTCAACTGATTAAATTTTGATATTTTAGGACTCTGGTTTACATTTAGAACAAATGCAAATCGGAGTTTTTTAATAAAAAAAAACTAAAAAAAAATTGAAAACAAACCAATTGGATTAATTTTGTGCAGTGAAAAAATCGCCAGAACAAATTAGTAGTTATAACAAAAAAAATATTGCTAAAAACTCGAAAGAGCATTGCCATAGCAGAAAATAATATTCAAAAATAAATGAGTAATTTCAAAAAAATAGTTCCTTTTATATATCCATATAAAAAATATGCGTTCTTAAACATCTTTTTCAATGTTTTGTATGCACTTTTCAGCACACTTTCGTTTGTAGCTTTAATACCAATGCTTCAGGTTTTATTTGATAAAACAAAGCAAAACACAGTAAAACCGGTATTTCACGGAATTATGAAAATCCAGCAATATGGCGAAGATTATTTAAGCTACTACATTACAACAACAAAAGGCACACACGAATCCGGGTATGTTTTATCCATTATGGTAGCCATTATAATTTCGATCTTTTTATTAAAAAACTTAGCCGATTATGCCGCTATGTTTTTTATCACTTTTTTACGAAATGGTGTTTTAAGAGATATGCGAAATGCGATGTACAAAAAAACACTCGAACTGCCTTTGGCTTTTTATTCTGAAAAAAGAAAGGGAGATGTAATTTCCAGAATTTCTGCCGATGTAAATGAGGTTCAGACTTCCTTTTTGGCCATCTTGGAGCTTATTGTAAAAGAGCCTCTTACTATTATTTTTACCATTGTTACAATGTTAATTATCAGCCCGAAATTAACTTTGTTTGTCTTTATATTTATTCCGGTTTCTGGTTATATTATTTCATTAATAGGGAAACAGCTTAAAAAACAATCGACAAAAGCACAGCAGGAACAAGGAACTTTTTTATCTACTATTGAAGAAACTATTGGCGGATTAAAAGTAGTTAAGGGTTATAACTCTGAAAATTATTTCAATAATGTTTTTCAAAACTCTACAGAACGTTTTTTTAATTTATCAAACAGTATTGGCAACCGTCAGAACTTAGCTTCGCCAGCCAGTGAATTTATGGGAATTACGGTAATTGCCGTTTTACTTTGGTACGGAGGTCAAATGGTTTTAATTGATAAAACTTTAGATGGTGCTGCTTTTATTGCTTACATGGGATTAGCTTATAATATTTTAACTCCTGCAAAGGCAATTTCTAAAGCTTCATACGGTGTAAAAAGAGGAAATGCCGCAGCAGAACGTGTTTTGGAAATTTTAGATCAGGATAACCCTATTACAAGCAAAGTTGATGCGATAGAAAAAACAACTTTTGATAGCGATATAAGCATTCAGCATATCAACTTTAAATATGAAAATGAAAATGTTTTAAAAGATTTTTCTCTTCAAATTAAAAAAGGACAAACTGTTGCTCTTGTTGGTCAATCAGGAAGTGGGAAAAGCACCATTGCGAATTTATTAACCCGCTTTTATGATGTAAGCGAAGGTTCAATTTCTATTGACAACATCAATATTAAAGATATGAACCTGCATTCGCTTCGCAGTTTAATGGGATTAGTTACTCAGGACAGTATTTTATTTAATGATACTATCAAAGCAAATATTGCATTAGGAAAATTAGACGCTGCAGATGATGAAATTATCGATGCACTTAAAATTGCCAATGCGTATGAGTTTGTTAAAGATTTACCTTTAGGAATTTATACAAACATTGGAGACAGCGGAAACAAACTTTCAGGCGGGCAAAAACAACGTTTATCTATTGCTAGAGCGGTATTGAAAAATCCGCCGATTATGATCCTGGATGAGGCAACATCAGCATTAGATACTGAAAGCGAAAAATTTGTTCAGGTTGCGCTTGAAAACATGATGCAGAACAGGACTTCGATTGTAATTGCACACCGACTTTCGACTATTCAAAAAGCAGATGTTATTGTAGTAATGCAAAAAGGAAAAATCGTTGAACAGGGAACTCACGATCAATTAATTGCACACAACGGAACTTACAATAAACTGGTTACCATGCAGTCTTTCGAATCTTAAGACTTATACATAATAACCAAACAATCTACACAGATTAAGGAAATATTAAAACTCAGTTTAATTTCTTTAATCTGTGTTTTATTTTATAACTTTAGGTAGTAAAGATTAAAATCAAACCGTTGGGCGTAATACATAAAAAAATAATAATTAAACACATAGAGACATAGATCTTATGTTTTTGAAAAAAGTAAATCAAAAAGAAACTTGTTTCTCACACATAGCTATGTGTTGTTAATACAAGTGAAACGCCTTTCTTATGTTCAATAATTCTATGTTTCTATGTGTTAAAAATAATTACACCCAACGGGTTAAAATCATTTAATTCTTATGGAAAATGTATCTTAACAACCCCAACATAAAACTGCCGGCCGATCCTAATACTATTGTCTGGAAATATCTTGACCTATCTAAATTTCTTGATTTACTGCTTTCTAAAAAACTATTCATGTCGCGATCTGACAAGTTTGAAGATCAATATGAAGGTACTTTTAGTGAGCCGACTTATGAAGAGATTAAAAAACTTGCCGTTGACAATCCCGACTTTTTAAATTATTACAAAACGCATCGCGAGCAGGTTGCTGTAAGCAGCTGGCATATTAACGAATACGAATCGTTTGCAATGTGGCAGATTTTTACCCAAAACAGCGAAGGTTTAGCAATTCAGTCTACAATTGGAAGACTGCAAAAAGCTTTAAAGCCTGAGAATAATTTTGATCAGTATATTGGCGAAGTAAATTACATTGATTATAAAAAAGAATATATTCCGTTTGAAGATTTATTCTTTCCTTTTTTATTCAAAAGAAAAAGTTTTCAATACGAACGCGAAGTACGTATTCTTACCGACACTTCAAAAAGTGACATCAAACTAAACGACGGATTAAAAATTAATGTTGATATCAATCAATTAATTGAGAAAATATACATTCACCCAAAATCTGAAAACTGGTATAAAAAACTGGTAATCGAATTGGTAGAACGCTTAGACTTTGGTTTTGAAATTGAAAAATCGGATTTAGAAAGCGATATATTGATCTAAAGATACTACGGTTCTGAGATGCTAAGGTTCTAAGTTTTTTTTGCCACAGATTACACAGATTAAAAGGATTATTAGTTTAAAAAGAAAAGCATTTAAAAATTAAGATTTAATTTTTAAATGCTTTTCTTTTATATTTCAGAATTAAAAAAAATCCTTTTAATCTGTGTAATCTGTGGCTAAACCCTTTAAATAGGCTTGTAGCTCTTCACTTCCCATTTTTTAAAAGCTAAGTCGATATAATTGTAATGCAGTACATCGTTTTTATCGAACTGACCATTTTGGTTCGTATCTTCAATAGTTCTAAAATACAAACGGTTTTTAGATTCAATCAAACTCCAGTCTACCAATTCCTGAAGATCTGCTGAAACTTTTGTAAAATTCTCTCCACTGATATTACTTAAATATAAAGTTTTGATGTCACTGGTATCAATTTTACCATCTTTGTTGGTATCAGAATCTGTTAAAGTGTATACCATAACTTTATTTTTAGTTTTATCTGCAACCGTTTTTAAATACGTTGCTGTTAAAATCAAAACAGGTTTATCTGATAAAGCATGAATCGAATCTGAATCTGTTTTTTGAAATTTCAAGTTTTGTAAATATCCCGTAATTTCATATTCGCCTAAGTTAGAGATTGTAAAACTTACATCGTTTACACTTGAAGATCCATAACGTGCTTTTGAACCTTTTTCAAAAACCCTTAAATCCCCAATCGGATGAATTAAATAATCTGTTCCTTCCATCTGAATAGGCAGATCAGCAACTTCAATCTGAGTCGAATCTGTTTTCGTAACACTTACTTTATTTGACACATCGTAACTTACTTTTGGTTTTTTAACTTCTTCACGACAGCTAATTAACGTTCCAACAATTGCTAAGGCTATATATTTAAAGTACTTTCTCATCGACAAATTATATTCAATTATCAAATATACTATTTTTGATTGTAATTTTCGATTTTATTGAATTTTACTGGACAAATTCAGAAGTTACAATCTCGCATTAAGCTTTATATTAAAAACTCTGGAAGTCATATAATTTGGAATCGCATATTGATTTTTAGAATACACATCGCGAACCCAGGTATTTGTAATCGCATTTTGATTATTGAAAAGATTGAAAATTTCCAGTCCAATCGCTAATTCTTTGAAGTTTTTCAACCAGCTTGTTTTTGAACCCTGCGTACTGCTGTCTACAAAAACTTTAGCAAAACCAATATCAGCCCTTCTATAATCGTTTAATCTGTTTTGATATAAATACGGATCAGAATATGCTGGCGCGCCGCCTGACAAACCTGTATTATAAACTACATTAAGATAAACTTTTACACTTGGAATATTCGGCATATAATCCTGAAACAACATCGCAAATTTTAAACGCTGATCTGTCGGGCGGGCGATGTAACCTTTGTTTTCGTAGTTTTCTTCGGTTTTCAAATATCCAAAACTTACCCACGATTCCGTTCCCGGCACAAATTCTCCGTTTAACCTAAAATCAAGACCTTGAGCATATGCTTTAGCATTGTTATTGGCCACATATCGAATTCTAACATTATCTATCGAATAGACATTTACATCAGAAAGGGATTTATAATAAACCTCTGTCACCCATTTAAAAGGGCGATTCCACATTTTAAAATTATAATCATTTCCTAATACAACATGAACTGCTTCCTGCGCTTTTACATTTGGATTTACAACTCCGTCCAAATCACGAAGTTCTCTGTAAAATGGCGGCTGATGATATAATCCTCCTGAAATCCTGAAAACCATATCGTGATCCCAATCTGGTTTTATGGCAAACTGCGCACGCGGACTTACCACAAACTGATTTTTTCCTTCTTCTATGGCTCCTGAAACATTCCAGCTTTGAAAACGTGCTCCAATATGATACCAAATCTGGCTCGAACCCAGTTCAGACTGTTTGTTCCATTGTGCATAACCCGAAAATCTATTGATTGTATTAAAGTTCGTGGCTCGAATATCCTGATAAGGCAAAAGCGGGCCTGTATAAGGCGAATAAGGCTGATTATTTTTTGGCAGGATAACCAACGGCGGATTTATAGAAAACCCTGCTGAATCGATCATTTCCCACTCTACAATTCTGTCCCGGATTGATTCTCTGGTATATTTTAATCCAAATTCTAACTGACTTTCTTTCCAGTCTTTAAAACCTTTAATTTCAGCATTTGCGATTAAAGCATCTAAATCATTTCGGGCGTGATTTAACTGCGAACCAATTCCGCGTGTAAAATCAATTGTCGATGCATCTGTTGGGTTCTCAGCATCAACATTTCCTAAACGGTATTGTGCTAAAATATCAAAATGTTCTTTTTCTGTCGTATGAAATAAGGAACCGATAAACTTTAAAGTCAGCGAAGGCGAAACTTTGTAAGTTGTTTTAAAAGCCCCGAAATAAGTATCATATTGATCTTTTTCCTGGCCTTCATAATAAACCGCCAAAGCCATTGGCTGATCGATGGTTCCAAATTTGGTTTCGCGGGTTAAGGGCTGATACAAATATTTATTCTCCGAAATATTTCCTAAAAAGCTAACCTGCCATTTTTCAGAAATATCATAATTTATACTGGTTTGAATATCCGCAAAAGTTGGTGTATAATTTGTCTGTGTATCCTGGCTGTTTACTAATAAACTGTTATTTCGATAACGAACTCCGGTTACGGCCGACCATTTTTTATTTTTAGAAACTAAATCTACAGAAGCGCTTCCTCCTAAAAAACTTGCTTCGAGTGAAGCTCCAAACTGAGTTGGTTTTCTATAGGTAATATCTAAAACAGATGATAATTTATCTCCAAATTTTGCCTGAAATCCTCCAGCTGAGAAATCAACGTTCTGAACTAAATCTGTGTTGGTAAAACTCAATCCTTCCTGCTGACCTGAACGAATTAAAAACGGGCGATAAACTTCGACTTCGTTTACATACACTAAATTTTCGTCATAATTTCCGCCCCGAACGGCATATTGTGTGCTTAGTTCATTATTTGAATTTACGCCGGGAAGTGTTTTTAGAATATTTTCGATACCGGCATTTGCTCCCGGAATCTTTTTTATAGTGGCAGTTTCTATAGTCGTGATTCCCTGAACCCGTTTTTTATTTCGGGAAGAAACAAAAACTTCTCCCATTTGCTCCTGCGAATTATTCATTACAGGATTAAAAACAAAAACTTCATCCGGTTTTAAAGTAACCGTAAGGCTGATCATTTTTAACGAAATATGTGTAAAAATAATCGAGGCCTTTTTATTAGAAATTACATCAATTTCAAAAAAACCATTCGCATCTGACTGTGTATTATTTTTACCCGAAGTTATATTGACATTCGAAACAGGATGATTTTCATTATCTAAAATAATACCTTTTACATGAGCGTTTTGAGCAAATGAAATACAAGTAAAACTAAAACACAAGAAAAGTAAAGCGAATATTAACCTGTTTTTATTCAATGATTTGGGGTTTATTTTTGTTGACTTCTAAAAAAATGAGTTTCAAAGATAGTAGAATTTCCTACATTATCAACTACTTCAATTTTTAAAAAGTTTTCTCCTTCTGTCAAATATTGATCGTCAAAAATATGAGTAATTTTTCTATTTTTATTTTCATATTCAAATAAAACCCAGCTTCCGTTTAAATAACCTTTATACGATTTTATTCCAGATAGAGAATCACTAATTGTAAACTCAATTTTTTTCTGATCACTGATCCATTTTCCTTCAACAGGTTTTGCGATTTTTATAACCGGAGCAATGGTATCGAGAACTAAACCATACGTTCCCAATATTTTTGCTTTAGCGGTAAAAACATCCCCTTTTCTTGTAGTTCCGTTATAACTGGTACCTTTTCCGATGTAGAGTTTATCCTTCAAAGATTCCGGGTAAACGGTATCTTTTATCGTAATTGTAAAATTAGAATGTACCGGAACAGTATCATCATGAATATAAATTTTGTTGTTTTTTACATCAAAATTCAAATTGAAGTCATCGTAAAAAGTTCCGGCAGGAAAGAAAACAGACATATTATCTTTCTCAAAATTGGAATCTTTATTGTAACGAACAAAATATTTTGAAGTTACAGGTTCTGCCGGAACAAGCGGCGTTTCCAAATCATATTCAATTGGCACTGTAATCGAATTTGAATTTCCGAAATAATCCGAAACTTCAATTCTATAATTGGAAGTCAGATTTGGCACAGCCGAAATTATCCCTCTCAGCGAATCTGTTTTAATAATACTCAATGCAAAAGGCGTTTTCATAAAAAGTTTCTGCACGCGCTGGCTTGTCTTTTTATATCGCAGATAATCGATAAAAGCGTTGATGTAACGCATTTCATCAAACGAATAGGTATTGAATTGGTAATTATAATTTTGGTTTCCGTTTAAAAATGTTGAAACATTAAAAACCCCATTTTTATTAAAAGAAACATCATCAGTATCTGAGGCATTAATTCCAAAACCAATTTTTCCGTTTGTTTTTACTTTTGCTGCCAAATAAGTTCCATCTTTTTGAAGCGTCATGTTTACAAGCAATGGCTGTTTGGACTGGTTAACCGTTGCATTATACAATGGATACACATACAAACTCGATAATGTTGGCTTCTTAGTGTCTTTAATATTTTGGTCAAAGCCAAAGAATATCGGATTGATTACAAACTCCGTTTTGGTATCACGAATTTCAAAATGAAGATGCGGTCCTTCTGAAGATCCTGTATTTCCGGAAAGCGCAATTAACTGTCCTTTTGTAACCGGAAGCTCATCTGGTTTCAGGAGCATTTCAATTTCATAAGCCTTTTCTTTGTAGTGCGTCTTTTTTACATAATCCTGAATTGGCCCAACAGTTGTCTGTAGATGTCCGTAAACAGAAGTATACCCGTTTGGATGCGTGATGTAGATACATTTTCCGTTTCCAAAGGTCGAAATTTTAATCCTTGACACATAACCGTCAGCAATCGCATACACATTTAATCCTTCTTTTTGATTCGTTTTTAAGTCAAAACCTGCATGAAAATGATTGGGTCTTAACTCACCAAAATTCCCCGAAAGCTGCATTGGAACATCAAGAGGCGGTCGAAAATAATCTTTAGGATATTGTGTCTGGGCGAATAGAAAAGGGCTAAATAAAAAGGCAAGTATTAAAAATTTCATGAGTAACATTTTTGCTAAGGTAAAAAATTAACAGGTAAAAACCGAAGAAAAACTCACAAAAACACAATTGATTGAAATTCATTTATTTGTCTATTTTTAATGCAAAAAAATCGAGAAAAAATTGCATTAATAAAAAGGAATACTAACTTTGTATGATTAAGTAATGAAAAGGATTTATAATGAGTGTAATTGCCGAAATAATTGATACTCTTGAATATAAAGTCGAGAAGCTTTTTGAAAAATCAAAAAGCCTGGAGAAAAACAATCAGGATTTACGATTAGAATTAGACAAAGCCGTGCAAATTATCCAGAAACAATCTGAAGAAATGGAAGCTTTGAAAAAGCAATATGAAACACTTAAGATAGCCAATTCGTTGCTCGGCAGCGACAATAACAAGAGAGAGACAAAGCTTAAAATAAATTCATTAATTCGCGAAATTGATTACTGTATAGCACAACTATCAGATTAGAAAACATGGACGGAAAGCTTAGAATTAAAATATCAATTGCCGACCGCGTTTACCCATTAACGGTTGAACCGGCTCAGGAAGAAGGCCTTAGAAGCGCCTCAAAAAAAATTGATGCTATGATCAAGCAATTCGAAGAAAGTTACGCAGTTCGCGACAAACAAGATGTACTAGCCATGTGCGCACTGCAGTTTGCATCGCAGGTGGAACAAAAACAAATTGACAACGCAATCGATGGCGAAGAAACTATCGAAAGAATTAAAAGATTAAATTTGCTTTTAGATCAATATCTCGAAAATTAAACGTTCTTTACATAAACTAAGATACTGCCTACATTAGTTCACAATTGGTAAACTCAACACTAACAATTTAGAATGAGCAAATCGTCGCTACTATAGTATGCCCAGCTTTGACCGGGAAACTTGAACAGTGAGTTAGCTCAAAACTTGTCTTTACGAGTTTATACAAGCAATTAATGTAGGCTTTTTTTATATATAAACCCTAACAAACATGGACATCATAACGATCATTATTGGTATTGTAGGTATTGCGGCAGGTTTTGCAATAGCTAAAATTATCGAGAAAAGTAATATTTCAAACCTCATTAAAAATGCTAAAAAAGAAGCAGCTTCTATTTTAAAAGATGCTAATTTAGAAGCCGAAAACATAAAAAAAGATAAAATACTTCAGGCAAAGGAACGTTTTATCGAATTAAAATCTGAACACGAACAAGTTATTCTGGCACGCGATAAAAAAGTTGCCGAAGTAGAAAAACGCGTGCGTGATAAAGAATCTCAGGTTTCTAATGAGCTTTCTAAGGCTAAAAAAGTAAATGACGATTTTGAAGCTAAAACAGAAGAATACAATAACAAAATTGAAATTTTAGACAAAAAACAAGCTGAAGTTGACAAATTACACAAAAGTCAATTACAACAGCTTGAAGTAATTTCTGGACTTTCTGCAGAAGAAGCAAAAGAGCAATTAGTTGAAGGCTTAAAAGCCGAAGCTAAAAGCAAAGCCATGTCTCACATTCAGGAAACCATCGAAGAGGCTAAACTTACGGCACAGCAAGAAGCTAAAAAAATCATTATCAATACCATTCAAAGAGTTGGAACGGAAGAAGCTGTTGAAAACTGCGTTTCTGTTTTCAACATTGAATCTGACGATGTAAAAGGCCGCATTATTGGCCGTGAAGGTCGTAACATTAGAGCTCTTGAAGCTGCAACGGGAGTTGAAATCATTGTTGATGATACACCGGAAGCTATTATCCTTTCTTGTTTTGACCCGGTTCGCAGAGAAATTGCCCGTTTGTCTTTACACAAATTAGTTACTGACGGACGTATTCACCCTGCAAGAATTGAAGAGGTTGTTGCTAAAACTGCTAAACAAATCGATGATGAAATTATCGAAGTTGGAAAACGTACTGTAATCGACTTGGGAATTCACGGTTTACACCCGGAATTGATTAAAGTTGTAGGCAGAATGAAATATCGTTCTTCTTACGGACAAAACTTATTACAACACTCAAGAGAGGTTTCTAAACTTTGCGGTATCATGGCAGCTGAATTAGGCTTAAATGTAAAACTGGCAAAAAGAGCTGGTTTACTTCACGATATTGGTAAAGTCCCAGATACAGAAAGTGATTTACCACACGCATTATTAGGTATGCAGTGGGCTGAGAAATACGGCGAAAAAGAAGAAGTCTGCAACGCCATTGGAGCACACCACGACGAGATCGAAATGAAATCATTATTATCACCAATCGTTCAGGTTTGTGATGCTATTTCAGGTGCTAGACCAGGCGCTAGACGTCAGGTTCTGGATTCATACATTCAACGTTTGAAAGACCTAGAAGATGTTGCTTACGGATTTAGCGGTGTAAAAAATGCTTATGCAATACAAGCCGGTAGAGAACTGCGTGTTATTGTAGAAAGCGAAAAAGTTTCTGATGATAATGCTGCAAATCTATCTTTTGAGATTTCACAAAAAATCCAAACAGAAATGACTTATCCGGGTCAGGTAAAAGTTACTGTAATTAGAGAAACAAGAGCAGTTAACATTGCTAAATAATTCTCTTTCTGTTATATAAAATTAAAAAGGCTGTCAAATGACAGCCTTTTTAATTATTTACAGGTCATTAAAAACGATTTTAAAGCTCGTTCCTACTCCAACTTCACTTTCTACAGAAACCGTTCCTTTCATCGCCTCTATTTGATTTCTGGTAATATACAAACCAATTCCGCGGGCATCATCGTGTTTATGAAACGTTTTATACATCCCAAATAGTAATTCACCGTAGACTTTTAAATCGATTCCTAAACCGTTATCTGTAATTTTTAAAGATTTATACCCTTCCGGTTCGATTCCAAAATCAAATACAATAATCGGATCTCTATCCGGATGCGCATATTTTATAGCATTTGTTGTAAAATTTAACAAAACACTTTCGAGATAAGCCGGATTAAAATTGATCGTTAAATATTGCGGAACGTTATTTATGATTGTAACTTTTTTCTGTTTATCATAACCTTTTATAGTCGAAACGGTTTTCTCAATATATTCGTGAAGTTTCAAAGGCTCAACTGCAATATTAATATTACTCTGTGTTTTTACAATCTGCGTTAAATTAGAAATCGTCTCATTTAAATCATTTGAAACTGTTCTAAGGTGTTCCAGCATTTCGGTAACAGCTCCTTTATCTCCATCGGCATCAATAAAGTCTAAAATCGACTTTATATTTCCTGCCTGCGTATTTAAATTGTGTGAAACAATATGCGAAAAATTAAGCAGTCTGCTATTTTGGTCACTGTATAATTTCATTGTTTTGAGCAGCTCCAGCTCCTTCTCTTTTTGAAGAGAGATATCTGTGTGAGTTCCTATAACACGTAATGGCTTACCGTTTTCATCACGTTTTATTACTTTACCCCTGTCCAGAATCCATTTATAATTACCGCTTGAAGTCATTACACGATGGTAATTTTCATAATACGGAATCTTATTATCAAAATGTTCTTTAATATCTGAGTAATATTTTGGCAGATCATCAGGATGCACAATTTTATCCCAGCGTTCCGGGTCATCAAAAATATCTGCCGACTCTAATTCTAATATTTTTAATGAAAGTGAAGAATAAAAAACATTATTTGTTACCATATCCCAATCCCAAATCCCTACGGTTGATGCATCAAGAGCAAACTGGAAACGTTCTTCGGAGATGCGGAGTTTTTCTTCTTTGTCTTTTAAGTCGGTAATATCAGAAACATGTCCAAAAAAGCTAACTTTTCCATCTGAAGATAATTCTGTTTTTGCAGAAACCCGAAACCAGCGCAGTCCTTTTTTGGGTAAAACCGATCTAAACTCTAATCCCCAAGGCCGAACTTCTTTACGCGCTTTTACTAAAGACTGAAAAAATATTTCTCTATCCTGTTCAAAAATTCGCTCGTAAATAATATGCTTAACATCATCGGTAAATTCATTAAACGAAAGTTCGAAAATTTCATCAACTGATTTGCTGACTAGGGGAAAAGTATAATGATTATTACTATCTATAACAAATTGAAAAAGCAAATCTGGCATTTCGGCAAATAATTTTTTGTAAAAATTATTTACTTCCAGGCAATCTTCATTACTATACAAATCAAAAACCATATGCTGCTATTTAAGTAAATAATATCTTATTGGATCTGGGTTAAAAAAATCCTCAAAATCCTTTTAATTTACTTCCTTTGAATACAAATGTGATACCAAGTTATAACTTTTGACGTAAAAAAACCAGACTCCATCCAAAAAATTACTTCCTTGGATGATAAGAATGCATTACTTCTTTCAGGAAACTTCTGTCCAGATGCACGTAAATTTCTGTTGTTGTAATAGATTCATGCCCCAGCATTAATTGAATAGATCTTAAATCGGCTCCATTTTCTAATAAATGTGTTGCAAAAGAATGGCGCAAAGTATGCGGACTTATATTTTTGCTTAAACCAATTTTTACAGCTAAATCTTTTATAATAGTAAAAATCATGGCGCGGGTCAGCTGGTTTCCTCTTCGATTTAAGAACAAAGTATCTTCACAGCCCTTTTTAATATTGAGATGAACTCTAATCTCCTCCTGATAGATTTCAATATATTTTTTAGTTAATTTTCCAATGGGCACAAAACGCTCTTTATTACCCTTTCCGGTAATTTTTATAAAACCTTCGTCAAAAAACAAATCTGATATTTTAAGCGAAACCAATTCAGAAACCCGAAGTCCACAGCCGTATAATGTTTCTAAAATGGCGCGATTGCGTTCCCCTTCATTGCTGCTTAAATCAATAGCAGCGATAAGCGCATCAATATCTTTTATTGATAATGTATCTGGAAGTTTTCGTCCGGTTTTTGGACTCTCGATTAATTCGAGCGGACTGTCATTTCGATAATCTTCAAAAACTAAATAATTAAAAAAACTTTTCAAACCAGAAATAATCCTCGCCTGAGAACGCGGATTTACTTCTTTTGAAACTGAATATATAAACTGCTGAACAGTTTCATCAGTAATTTTTATTGGAGAAACATCGATTTGATTGGTTTCTAAAAAAAGACATAACCGCTCAATATCAAAGCTGTAGTTTTCAATTGTATTTTTAGACAAACCTCTTTCTATTCGCAGATACGATTGATAGTCTTTTATATAATTGTTCCATTTCATATTTACAAAGTAAAACATTTTTGGGCACAAAAAAACCTTCCGTTTGTGGAAGGTTTTTTTGTATTTTAAAAGTTCAAATTAGAATTTATATGCTAACGATAATGCTAAATTACTGTTTCTAAAACTTTGATTATAGAAATCACTATAATCTTGGTATTCATCTGAAATATCAGCAACATTAGTCAAACCAATTGTGTAACGCAGACCAGCCGACAAGTTTTCTGTAAAGTTATATCCACATCCTAAATTGAAACCAAAGTCTGATGTTTTATACAAATCGTGAATATCATACCCTTTACTTTTAGCCGATACTAAAAGTCCCATTTGCGGCCCGGCTTCAACAGTAAAAGCATCTGTTATATAATATTTTGCTAAAAGCGGGATATTCAAATAATTGAGTTTAAGATCTGTATTTGAACTTCCCTCAGCAGCTTCAATTGTAGTTCCTTGTGTAGAAAACAAAAATTCAGGCTGGATCGCTAGTTTTTTCATAACTTTTATTTCTGCAAAACCTCCAATATGAAAACCTATTAAAGATTTAGTTTCTTCATCATGACCAGTTACAGATGAAATATTGAGTCCTCCTTTTGCCCCAAATTTAGTTGACTGAGCATTTGCAGACCCAAACGTGATACATGCCATTATCCCTAAAATAATTTTTCTCATTTTTATAAATTAAAGCTAAAGCATTAAATATAAGAATAAACCTACTTTAATGTATTAATTGCAATAAAAAAAAATTTGAAGTTTATTAAAAAAGCCAGTTAAATACAAATCATAAAAAAAACCTTCCTAGTTAGGGAAGGTTTTTTGTATTTTAAAAAAGATATATTAGAATTTATATGCAGCTGTTAAAGCTAAAACGCTATTTTTTGCACTATCATAATAATCATAAATATCATCATAATCACCACCATCAACAACTCCTGAAAGTCCAACAGTATAACGTATTCCAACAGAAAAATTATCTGTAAAATTATATCCTGCCCCAAAGTTAAAACCTAAATCGGTAGATTTATAAGCATCTTTTATATCATTACCATCTCTTTTGGCAGAAACTAAAAATCCTATTTGCGGACCTCCTTCAACAGTAAATTGTTTTGTAACATAAAACTTTGCCAGTACTGGAACATTAATATAATTCAATTTATAATCAATATCATTATTGTTTCCAATAGCATCAAACGATGCACCTTGCGTAGAAAATAAAAGCTCTGGCTGAATAGATAATCTTTCAATAACCTTTATTTCTGCAAAACCGCCAACCTGAAAACCTATTAATGCATTTGAGTCATTATCTCCACTAAAACTTGTGATATTAAGACCTCCTTTTACTCCAAATCTAGTTTGCTGTGCATTAGTAAATCCAAATGCAAAAATAGCAATTGCTGATAAAATAATTTTTCTCATCTTATTTATTTTGGTTAAAATTAATAATCAAATATAAAAATATTCTTCATAAATAACTTCTTGGATTTTAACAAAAAAAATAGTAATAAGCATATAAATTGTTAAGGGAAGATCAATTTGCTTTTAAATGAAACCAAAAAAAGGCCCCTCAGAAATGAGGAAGCCTTTTTAAAAACTAACCAAAATATTTTTTTACCATCTTTTTTAGATATCAAATATAAGATTATACTTGCCAAAAAATAACCCCAAAAAGCAATAAAAACAATAAAATAAGACAAAATAGAATTTCGAATAACATATTAATTTTCAGTTCATTTCTATTAAAAACAATAGTTTAAATAGAATAAACTTGAAAAAACATGAGAATTTTAATAAATTTACAATGCAGCATATAAAACAATAAATTCAAAATAATGTAGTTTTGAATTAAAGAATAACAATTAAACACCAAACTAAAAACATTTTTTATGAAGAAAATACTTTTAGCAGCTGTATTGTTCATTGCAACAACAGCTACAATCCAGGCACAATTATTACAAATTGGGGTTAAAGCAGGGGTTAACTTTGCAAGTCAAACCGGAGATGCAAGCCTTAACGGTGTAGCATTTGACAAAGACGGAATCACAAGCTATCATGCGGGTCTTGTTGCCGAAATTAAATTATTAGAAAAATTCTCAATTCAGCCAGAGCTTTTGTACTCTACACAAGGTGCTAATTACAAAAACGCTGTAAATGAATTTAAAAATGAACTAGGTTATTTATCTATCCCAGTAATGGCAAAGATCTACCTTACAAAATCAGTAAGTTTAGAACTTGGACCGCAAGCTTCATTTCTATTAAGTGAAAAAAATGACTTTGATGTTAAGGATGCTGAAACTTTCGAATTTGGTCTTAATGCCGGATTAGGTTTAAAAATAACTAAAAATATTTTCATTCAAGGTCGTTATGGCTTAGGACTTACTGAAGCTTCAAAAAATGCTGATGTTAAAAACTCAACTGTTCAAATATCTGCAGGAGTCTTATTCTAAAAAATATCACATACTTTAATAAAAAACCGGTCTATTAATTAGATCGGTTTTTTTATTTTTACACTATTCAATGACAATTGCAAAAATCAATAGCAATATCAATATTTCAATAAATAACTTTAAATATGAAAATCTGCATTATCAACGGACCAAATTTGAATCTTTTAGGAAAACGTGAACCAGAAGTTTACGGAAGTCAGACTTTTGAAGATTACTTTGAAACGTTGAAACAAAAATTTCCAAACATCGAACTTTCATATTATCAAAGTAACATTGAAGGCGAATTGATAGGAAAAATTCAGGAATGCGGTTTTACATTTGATGGAATTATTCTAAACGCCGGCGCTTATACGCATACTTCTATAGGTTTAGGCGACGCTATGAAAGCTGTTACAACTCCTGTTATCGAAGTGCATATTTCGAATACTTATGCCCGCGAAAGTTTCAGACATCAATCATATTTGTCTGGAAATGCAAAAGGTGTTATTTTAGGGTTTGGATTAAAAAGCTACGAATTGGCGATTCAGTCATTTTTGTAACATATTGTCACCCTGAGCGAAGTCGAAGGGCCTGTTTTACGGAAAGGGCTTCGACTTCGCTCAGCCTAACATACGAGCGCTCAGCCTGACATACGGCTTCTATTAATCCAGATTAGAATTTAACAAATTATTAATAAGCTCATTTTCAACTTATTTTATTTTTGTGAGAGAAACCACTTTCATGAAAAACTTTATTTTATTCGCCTTTTTATTTTTTTCAATTTCCAGTTTTTCCCAAATCAAAGGAACAATAACTGATGAAAAAGGAAACCCGCTGCCGTTTGTTTCTATTTTTGAAGAGAATACTTATCGAGGAACTACCTCAAACGAACAAGGGCAATATCAATTACTGGTAAAAGAAATTGGCAAAAACAGAATCGTTTTTCAATATCTGGGATTTAAAACTCAGAAAGTAACAGTTTCTTCAGAATCAAAAACGATAACTTTAAATATTAAAATGCAGGAAGAAAGTTTTGCATTAAATGAAGTTGTTATTGATCCTAAAAACAATCCTGCAAACGCAATCATTAAAAATGCTATTGCAAACAGAAAAGAAAACTCTGAAAAAACAGCCCGCTTTACTGCCGATTTTTATTCGAAGGGAATTTTAAAAGTAAAAGATTTACCTAAAAAGATATTAGGTCAAAAAGTTGATCTCGGCCCGGATTTATCATCTAATTTAGATTCAACAGGAACGGGAATTTTATACTTATCAGAAACCATTTCGAAAGTTTCCTATCAAAAACCAGATAAATTAAAGGAAACTATAATTGCGTCTAAAATATCCGGAAACAATAAAGGTTTCAGCTATAACACTGCTGCTTTATCGACTTATGATTTCTACGACAATACCTTAGAATTTGATGTTAACCTCATCTCTCCTATTGCCAATAACGCTTTTAGTTATTATAAATACAAACTGGAAGGAAGTTTTTATGATGATAATAAACAGCAGATTTACAAAATTAAAGTAATTCCAAAACGAGATAAAGAGCCTGTTTTTGAAGGTTATATTTACATTGTCGACGATAGTTTTGCCATTTATGCAGTCGATTTCGACATTAAAGGTTATCGAATGAAAAATGAATTTACTGAAGTAATGAATTTAAAACAAAGCTTTAGTTATAATGCAAAAAACAAAATCTGGTCAAAAAATGCACAGACGCTTACTTTTAATGCAGGAGGTTTTGGAGTGAAATTTTCTGGTCAGTTTAATTATGTTTATTCCAATTACGAATTTCCAGAATCGTTTACCAAGAAAACTTTTGGAAATGAAATTGTTGCTTTTGATTTGAATGCTAATAAAAAGGACGATACTTTTTGGAATGAAATTCGTCCGATTCCGCTAACACTGGAAGAAAGTACAGATTACACTAAAAAAGACAGCCTGCAGATTATTAGAAAATCTAAAAAATATACCGATTCTATTGACGCAAAAAACAATAAGTTTAAAGTTTTAGATATTCTTGGCGGTTACGATTATAAAAATACTTTCAAGAAATACTCTTTTAAATTTGACGGGTTACTAAGTCTAACCTCTTTAAGTTTTAATACAGTTCAGGGGTTTAATCTGCGAACCGGATTTTCGTTTAAAAAATGGAATGAAGAAAACGGAAAAAGTACTTCGATTGGTACAACATTCAATTATGGGTTTTCAGATGAGCGCTTCCGGGTTATTGGCGAATTCAGCCACCGATTTAATGCTGTAAATTATGCCACAATTTCGGCTTCGGGCGGAACAAAAACAGAACAGTTTAATAGTGCTGAACCTATTAGTAAACTGATCAATTCTATAAGTTCATTGTTCTTTAAAGACAATTACATGAAATTGTATAATCTGGAATTTGCTCAAATTAACTATGCGCAAGATGTTGCAAACGGATTAAACTTAAACGCAAAAGTAGCTTACGAACAGAGAAAGCCTCTTTTTAATACAACCGATTATTCGTTCTTTAAAAGAGATGATATTTATTCGTCAAATAATCCGCTTGCACCAAATGATTTCACTACACCAGCTTTTGATCAGCATCATTTAATAAAAGCTAATTTGACTGCCAGAATTAATTTTGGAAATAAATACATTTCAAGACCAGATGGAAGATATAATTTTAAAGATGAAAAATATCCAACCGTATTTTTAGCTTTTGAAAAAGCATTTGCCGCAAGCGAAAAAAAATATGAATTTGAACGAATCGGTGCTGCTGTTCAATATGATTTAAAATTAAATAACAAAGGTGTTTTAGGAATGAATTTTAAAGCTGGTAAATTCTTTAATGCCGAAAATATTTCTTTTATAGATTACAGACATTTTAACGGAAACCAAACTCACATTGGCACCAGCGATCGTTATTTGAATGTTTTTAATTTAATGCCGTATTATGACAATAGTACAAACGACAGTTATTTTGAAATGCATTTAGAACACAACGATATGGGATTTGTAACGAATAAAATTCCGTTTTTGAATCTTTTAAAATCAACAATGAACCTTGGTTTTCATTCGCTGGCAATTCCAGACCGTAAACCTTATACCGAATTTACAGTTGGTTTAGATAATTTAGGTTTTGGAAAATTTAAATTATTCAGGGTTGATTATGTACATTCTTACCAAGGCGGAATTCAGCAAAATGGTGTTGTGTTTGGACTGAAGATTTTGAATGTTCTTAATTAAGGTGCTAAGGTTCTGAGATACTAAGATTCTAAGTCTTTTTATTTTGAATTATAAAAGCATCTTAAAATAATAGAAAAATCCGCTTATCTGACAGATCTGCGAGAAACCAGACTGCAAATAAGCGGATTTTTTATTTTGAATTGAAAATAGTGCGGGCTTCGACTTCGCTCAGCCTGACAAAAATTAGTATTAAACTTATAATCTTAGCATCTCAGAACCTTAGTAACTTAGAATCTCAATGATAATCATCTGGTTCAATATGAATTAAAACGTTTCCTAACTGCGGAATTTGTTCTTTTAAGGTATCTTGTAGTTTATGCGATAAATCATGCCCTTTTTTAACTGAAATTTCAGCCGAAACAATTGCATGAAGATCAACGTGATAACGCATTCCGGCTTTTCTAATGAAACATTTTTCGGTTCCGAGAATTCCGGGAACTGTCAGTGCTTTTACACGAATTTCTTCGACTAAATCATCGTTCATGTTTTCATCCATGATTTCGCCAAGTGCAGGTCTGAAAATTTTATAACAGTTATATAAGATAAAAAACGCAGCAAAAAGCGCAGCCCAATCATCTGCAGATTCATAACCTTTTCCCATAATCAGTGCAATCGAAATTCCGATAAATGCAGCAACCGAAGTTATAGCATCACTGCGATGATGCCAGGCATCGGCAGCAAGAGACGAACTATTTGTTTCTTTACTTCGTTTCATGACTAAACGATACGAGTATTCTTTCCAAATAATTATGGCTCCTAAAACATATAATGTCCACGATTTTGGTAAATCGTGCGACGATTGAATATTAGCAATACTTTCATAGCCAATAATCGTTGCCGAAGTTATTAAAAACCCAACGACCAAAAAGGTAATTAAAGGTTCTGCACGGCCGTGACCGTAAGGATGATTTTCATCTGCCGGTTTGTTAGAATATTTAATCCCGAATAAAACCAAACTGGACGAAAATATATCTGCTGTTGATTCGATCGCATCTGCAATCAAGGCGTATGAATTGCCAAAAAAACCTGCCAAACCTTTTATCAAGGCTAAGCAGGTGTTTCCGGCTATACTAAAAATAGTAGCTTTTACAGCTTTTTTTTCATCTATCATTTAGACTCTTTTTTTTCGCTGCGAATTTCACTAATTTTTAAGTTGAAATTCATGAATTCGCGGCTAACTTTTACGCTCTCACGATTTTTGCTCCAATTGCTCTTAAACGCTCGTCGATACGCTCATATCCACGATCAATTTGTTCTATATTTTGAATTGTACTTGTCCCTTTTGCAGAAAGTGCCGCAATCAATAATGAAATCCCCGCACGAATATCAGGAGAAGACATTGTGGTTGCTTTTAATTGAGATTCAAAATTATGTCCCATAACCACAGCTCTATGCGGATCACATAACATAATTTTTGCTCCCATGTCAATTAATTTGTCGACAAAAAACAAACGGCTTTCGAACATTTTTTGGTGAATCAAAACATCACCTTTTGCCTGTGTTGCCACAACCAAAACGATACTCAATAAATCAGGTGTAAATCCTGGCCAAGGTGCATCGGCAATTGTTAAGATTGATCCGTCAATATCTGTTTTTACTTCATATCCGTCTTTGTGAGCCGGAATATAAATATCATCGTTACGTTTTTCGATTGTAATTCCTAATTTTCTAAATGTATTCGGAATCAATCCTAAATTTTCCCAGCTTACATTTTTGATCGTGATTTCGCTTTTTGTCATAGCCGCAAGACCAATCCAAGAACCAATTTCGATCATATCAGGAAGAATTCTGTGTTCGCATCCTCCAAGGCTTTCAACACCTTCAATAGTCAATAAGTTAGAACCAACTCCAGTGATTTTTGCTCCCATAGAATTCAACATTTTACACAATTGTTGTAAATATGGTTCGCAGGCAGCGTTGTAAACTGTTGTTTTTCCTTTTGCCAGAACCGCAGCCATTACAATGTTTGCTGTTCCTGTTACAGAAGCTTCGTCAAGAAGCATATCTGTTCCCTGTAGTCCTTCTTCCGGAGATTCTACTCCATAAAAGTGATCTTCTCTATTGTATCTAAATTTTGCTCCAAGATTAATAAAACCTTCAAAGTGTGTATCTAATCTGCGACGGCCAATTTTGTCTCCACCCGGTTTTGGAATATATCCTTTTCCGAAACGAGCTAAAAGCGGTCCAACAATCATAATAGAACCACGAAGCGCTCCGCCTTCTTTTTTGAAAGCTTCGGTTTCTAAATATCCAACATTAACCTCATCCGCCTGAAATGTAATCGAGCCTGGTTCATTGCGTTGAATTTTTACACCTAAATTACCCAGTAAAGTGATTAATTTATTGATGTCTATAATATCAGGAATGTTATTAATTCTTACTTTCTCTCCTGTTAGAAGCACAGCACATAAAATTTGTAGTGCCTCATTTTTTGCTCCTTGCGGAGTGATTTCTCCTTTTAAAGGAGTTCCTCCTTCGATTTTAAAAATTCCCATAGATTTTTTTTAGGTTCTTCTTTTTAAGATTCTAAGATTCTGAGATTCTAAGACTCTAAGAAAAAACTTAGCACCTTAGTATCTTAGCAACTTCTTCTATTTTTGATTATTGTTTTTTTGAAAGTTTTTTGGTTTCCCGCCTTTATTGTTTTTGTTGTTTTGAATTTTAGGCTGTCCTGCAGGCGTTATTTTGTTTGACACGCGTTTGTTTGTACGCATTAAATCTGTTGTATTCAACAGCTCTTCTGTACTGTGCAGCAAATTTATTTTTCCTCCGGACAATTCATATAAATGTTCAAAAATTACATCATCTTTTACGGTGTCTTTGTTCCAGCTTAAAAATGATTTTTTCATGTGGTTGGCAATAACCATTACCAATGCATTTTTCATTTCGCCTTCTTCCCATTTATTGGCAACATCAATCATATATTTAATGTTGTTTCCGTAAAATCTGTATTTTGGGAAATTCTGCGGGTATTGTAAAACGTCTGGCTTTAACTGCAGTACATCCCTTGAAGGAATTGGATACGGGGATTCAACATTCAATTTAAAATCAGACATTATAAAAAGCTGATCCCATAATTTATGCTGAAAATCCGGCACGTCACGCAAATGCGGATTCAAACTTCCCATAACCTGAATGATATATTTCGCAGCTTTGTTGCGTGTTTCATCATCTTCTATGGCAGTAGCCTGATCGATTAGTTTTTGTAAATGACGACCGTACTCCGGAATAATCAAGCGTTGTCTTTCAGAATTATATTCTAAATTAAAAACAACGTCATTTGCGACTTCTTTTTTATATTTTTCAACCATAAGTTATAATGAAACTATACCTTCTATTGTAGATACTTCTTTGTATTTACCAATCACCTCATCAGAGCTGTGCATGGTAACATCTACAGAAACGCTGGTAAATTTACCGGTTTTAGATTTTGTTGTTTTAATAACCGCTCCCATTCTGTCAAAAGCTTTTTCAACACGCTCAACATTATCCCCCACAGATGGCACAATAAATTTGTACAAGTATTCTGCTGGCCAAGTATTTGCATTATCTAGTTCGACTTTTAATCTTTCGTAAAATTCGGCAGTATTTTTTTCTTTATCGTTCTCCATTCGTAATTAAAAATAAACGCAAATATACGGTTTTGATTTCAGATTTTTTAGATTTTTTATTTTGAAAAAAGGTGTAAAGTTACAAAGGCGCAAAGGTGCATAGAAAAAAGCAATAGAAGATTATTTCTTTGTAAATTTTACTCTTACATTTGAGAAAATAATCTGCTAAAATCTCTCGCAAAATTTTGTTTAGCCACAGATTAAAATGATTTAATAAAATCTGCTCAAATCTGCAAAATCTGCGTGAAACTAAAAATTTATTCCGTTACGAGACTAAACCACATTATAATGAAAAAAATCCTTTTACTTTTTATAGCACTTACATTCAACAACATTCAGGCGCAGGAAGTTAAAACCCTGACTTATTTCCAAAATGATACACTAAAACTGGATTTGGATTTATATCTGCCAAAGAAAAAATCTAACGAAAAAATCCCGTTAATTATGTTTGCATTTGGCGGCGGATTTTCGGGAGGAGAACGCACAAGCGAAAAAAACTTCGGAATGTTTATGGCCGAAAACGGTTATGCGGTTGCCAGCATCTCGTACAGTTTATATATGAAAGGAAAAGATTTTGGCTGTAAAGGAACTTTAACTGAAAAGATAAAAGCAATTCAAATTGGCGTGAGCGATATGTGGCAGGCGACTTCTTATCTAATCGAAAACGCAGACAAATACGATCTTGACACTTCGAAAATCTTTATTTCCGGAATCAGTGCCGGTGCCGAAATTGGTTTTCATGCTTCGTTTTGGGATTACAAACTTATGAATCTATATAAAAGCAATTTACCTGAAAATTTTAAATACAAAGGTTTTATTGGAGGTTCTGGCGCGATTCAGGATATTAATTTAATTACGAAAGAAAAAGCAATTCCGATGTTACTGGCTCACGGAAGCAATGACGACACAGTTCCTTATAGTGCAGGTTCACATCGTTCCTGCCCGACAAACGCTTCGGGCTGGCTGATCCTTTTTGGTTCTTATGCTGTTTACAATCAGATGCAGGATTTACATAAAGATGTTGAACTGATTACTTTCTGCGGCGGCGGACATGAATTCTCCGGTTATCTTTTTCACGACGGACAGCAATATGTTCTGGATTTTACGAATGATGTTTTAAAAGGAAAGAAATTTGAATCGCATTTGATTGTGCCTTCTAAAAAAGAAAAAGGTTCTGGGAAATATTTGTTTTGTGATTAAAAAAATTTGATCACACCGAAATAATCAACATTATAAACTGGACTGAAGTCCAGCCCTACAATATTTGGCGAGCCTATGGCTCTCTTTCAAACAATCTATATTATAGAGATACACTTAATCCAATGATTGCAATATTTACCAAACACATATCTCTTTTCACAATTCAGTTCCAAAGGAACGCCCATATTGTAGAGCTGGATTTCAATCCAGTTATCATAATATTTAGCAAACCCACGACTCTTTTCACAATTCAGTTCCGAAGGAACTCCCATATTGTAGAGCTGGATTTCAATCCAGTTACCACAATATTTAAAGAGCTCACGGCTCTTTTCACAGTTTAGTTCCGAAGGAACGATCCATATTGTAGAGCTGGACTTCAGTCCAGTTTACAGTCAAAAATGCTAAATTATTCGCTCTTGATAAATATTCTTTTTAAATACGAATAAGTTTAGGTAAATTTGCGCTTTATTTTTAGAATAGTGCAAAAACAAATCATAGTTCTCATTGGCGGTCCTGGTACAGGAAAATCTACGCTTATAAACGAATTAGTCGCTCGCGGCTATTGTTGTTACCCTGAAATTTCAAGAGAAGTTACACTCGAAGCCCAAAAAAGAGGCGTTGAGCAATTGTTCCTGGAACAGCCTTTATTGTTTAGCGAAATGCTTTTGGAAGGGCGTATTCAGCAATTTGAAAACGCAAAAAAAGAGCCGGATAATTTAGTTTTTATTGATCGCGGAATTCCTGATGTTGTTGCTTATATGGATTATATTGGTGACGAATATCCTGATAATTTTATAAAAGCCTGCGAAGATTTTAAATATTCTAAAACTTTTATTTTACCGCCCTGGGAAGAAATTTATCAGAGCGATACGGAGCGTTATGAAAATTTTGAGCAGGCACTTACGATTCAGGAGCACTTGATTGAAACGTACAAAAAATACGGTTACGATTTAATTGAGGTTCCGAAAGATACGGTTGAAAACAGAATTCTTTATATCTTAGACAAAATTTAGCAGCCGGTTTTAAAGTTGCAAAACTAGAAACTGATTTCTACATTTTTAACTTTAAAACACAGGCCATGCAGGACGCACAGGAAATTCTTTTAAAATACTGGAAACACCAAAGTTTCCGACCGTTGCAAAAAGAAATTATTGATTCGGTTTTAGAAGGGCAAGACACTTTTGCACTGCTGCCAACCGGAGGCGGAAAATCGATTTGTTTTCAGGTTCCGGCGATGATGCAAGACGGAATTTGTCTGGTAGTTTCTCCTTTAATTGCCTTGATGAAAGATCAGGTAGCGAATTTGCAGAAAAGAGATATTAAAGCAATTGCTCTTACAGGCGGAATTCATACGGAAGAAATTATCGATCTTTTAGACAATTGCCAATTCGGAAATTATAAATTCCTTTACCTTTCGCCAGAGCGTTTACAGTCTGACTGGATTTTAGAACGAATCAAAAATCTTCCTATAAATTTAATCGCTATTGATGAGGCACATTGTGTTTCCCAATGGGGTCACGATTTCAGACCTGCTTATTTAAAAATTTCTGAACTTAAAAAATACTTTCCTAAAATTCCTTTTTTGGCTTTAACCGCAACTGCGACTCCACGAGTTGTTGAAGACATTAAAACCGAATTGGGGTTAAAAGACCCAAAACTTTTTCAACAGTCTTTTGAAAGAAAGAATATTGCCTACATGGTTTTTGAAGTCGAAGACAAATTGTATCGTGTCGAACAGATTTTGAAGAAAAATCCACAGCCATCTATTATATATGTGCGAAACAGAAAATCATGCCTGAATATGTCAACTCAATTGCAATCGCTAGGATTTAGGGCAACGTATTATCATGGCGGACTTTCGGCTCAGGAAAAAGATAAAAACATGCAGCTATGGATGTCAGAACAAGCACAGGTTATTGTTGCCACCAATGCGTTTGGAATGGGAATTGACAAAGACAACGTTAAAACTGTTATTCATACGCAACTGCCTGAAAACTTAGAAAATTATTATCAGGAATCTGGAAGAGCAGGACGAAATGGCGAAAAAGCATTTTCTGTTTTATTGTTTAATAATTCAGATGCAAACCAAACTGAACAGCAATTTATAAGCGTCCTTCCTGATAAAAAGTTCTTAAAGACGATGTTTATTAAATTGTGTAATTATTTTCAAATTGCTTACGGCGAAGGTTTAGACGATTCGTATTCTTTTAAAATGAATCATTTTTGCCATAAATACGACTTCCCTACTTTAAAAACTTATAATGCTTTGCAGTTTTTAAACCAGCAGGGAATCATTACAATGTCTCAGGAATTTTCAGAAAAAGTTACAATGCAGTTTTTAATCGAATCAAAAGAAGTACTTCGATATATGAGTCTGAATCCGAATGATGAAGAAATTATTCTGACAATTTTAAGAACATATCCTGGAATTCATGAAATGAAAACACCGCTTAATCTTTCGCTGATTGCAAAAAAATCAAATCATACTGAAGAACAGGTTACGGCACTTTTAGAAAAATTGAAAGAGAAAGACATTATAGAATATAAATCTAAAAATAACGACGCTACTATTTTATTTAATGAAGTACGTGAGGATGATTTAACAATAAACCGGGTTTCTAAATATCTGGAAAAGCAAAATAAACTAAAACGAGATCAGCTTTCGTCGGTACTATATTATATAAAGGAAGACAAAACCTGTAAAAACAGATTGGTTTTGGATTATTTTGGAGAAGAAACCAAATCGAATTGCGGCGTTTGTTCTTTCTGCATCACTCAAAAAGGAAAAATCACTGAAGCAGACGCTATTGCTGATAAAATTCTTCACTTATTAAAAGCAACTGCCTTAACTTCGCGCGAAATTCAAAATCAGATAAAATTAGATGCTAAAGATGTTATTCTGGTTCTTCAGGAATTACTGGAAAACAATCATATCATTATTTTAGCCAATAATAAATACACTTTAAAATCATAATGGAAAAATTACGAATTATATTTATGGGAACTCCGGAATTTGCGGTTGGCATTCTGGATACCATTATTAAAAACAATTACGATATAGCTGGTGTTATTACAGCTGCAGACAAACCGGCTGGACGCGGACAAAAAATAAAATATTCGGCTGTTAAGGAATATGCACTAGTAAATAATCTTACCTTATTACAGCCAGCGAATTTAAAAGACGAAAATTTTTTAGCTGAGTTAAAAGCTTTGAATGCCAATTTACAAATTGTTGTTGCTTTTAGAATGCTGCCAAAAGTGGTTTGGGAAATGCCTAGTTTAGGAACTTTTAACCTTCATGCTTCTTTATTACCAAATTATCGCGGTGCGGCGCCAATAAACTGGGCTATTATTAATGGAGAAACCAAAACCGGGGTTACTACATTTTTTATCGATGATAAAATCGATACCGGAGCAATGATTTTAAATTCTGAAATTGCAATTGAGCCAACAGAAAATGCGGGACAACTGCACGACCGATTAATGAATTTGGGAAGCGCAACTGTTATTGATACTTTAAAAGTGATTGAAAACGGAAATGTTACTACGACAATTCAGGAAGATAATGATGATATCAAAACGGCTTATAAATTAAATAAGGAAAATTGTAAAATCGACTGGGCAAAACCTGGAGATGAAATCAATAATCTGATTCGTGGTTTAAGTCCGTATCCAGCAGCCTGGTGCTTTTTGAAAGATAAAAATGAAGAATTAAATATAAAGATATATGAAGCCAAACTGGTTTCAGAAGTTCATTCTTATGAAGTTGGAAGTTTAATCAGTAATAAAAAAGAAATCAAAATTGCAATAAAAGAGGGCTTCATTCAGTTATTAAGTCTACAATTACCAGGAAAAAAACGAATGCAGGTGGCAGAATTGTTAAATGGAATAACTTTTTCAGATAGCGCAAAGGTCTATTAAGGTCAGTAAAACAGGGGTTTTTACCTGTTTTTGATCGATAAACAACATGCTTTATGAACAAAAAAAACAAGTTATCAACAATTATTGCTAAAATTAAAGAAAACACTTGCACGCAACGGATTTCCTACTAAATTTGTGTATTAACAATTTTTTTTAACCAACAATTAATAACTAATTATTATGAACAAATCAGAATTAATCGATGCTATCGCTGCTGATGCAGGAATTACAAAAGCTGCGGCTAAACTAGCTTTAGAGTCATTTTTAGGAAATGTAGGAACTACTTTGAAAAAAGGCGGAAGAATTTCATTAGTAGGTTTCGGATCTTGGTCAGTATCTGCGAGAGCTGCTAGAGACGGTAGAAATCCTCAAACAGGAAAAACTATCAAAATTGCTGCAAAAAATGTAGTAAAATTCAAAGCTGGAGCTGAATTAGAAGGTGCAGTGAACTAAGTAAGAAAGTTCTCTAAACTAAATAATATAATTAAGACCCTCCTTATGGAGGGTTTTTTTATGCGGTTTAACGATTTTATTTGGGAGTTTAGAAATTTTATGATTAAATTTAATAAAAATTGTAGCCGTATGATTTCAGAAAAATTAAAAAAAGGACACCTGCTTATTGCCGAGCCTTCAATAATTGGAGATTTATCATTTAACAGATCGGTAATTTTATTAGCAGACCATAACAAAGAAGGATCAATAGGTTTTATCATTAATAAACCATTAAAATACACTATTAATGATTTAATACCAGAGATTGATGCTAACTTTAAGATATATAATGGAGGACCGGTTGAACAAGACAATCTGTACTTCATTCACAATATTCCTGACTTGATCCCGAATAGTGTCGAGATTTCTAATGGAATTTATTGGGGGGGAGATTTCGAGTCAACTAAAGACTTAATAAACGACGGATCGATCAATAAGAACAATATTCGTTTTTTCTTAGGTTATACCGGTTGGGACGAAAATCAGCTTGAGAACGAAATGCAGGGAAACTCCTGGATCATTGCTGACAATAATTACAAAAACAAAATTATTGGAAAATCTACTACCCATTTTTGGAAAGAGCAGATTATTGAACTTGGCGGTGATTATGTTATTTGGTCAAATGCACCTGAAAACCCATATCTGAATTAATTTTCGGATATGGATTCATTTAGTTTTTGTACTAATAAATGAGCCAGATTACTGGTAAACTCTTTTTTTCGGTATTTGCTTATCGGTTGTATTCCTGTGATTACATTTGTCAAGAATAATTCATCAGCTTTTTGAAGATCAAACGGCGAAATTATTTCTTCTGTTACTTCTATACCTTCAACTTTCTTAGCTAAGGCTAAAATCTGCTTGCGCATAATTCCGTTTAAACATCCTTCAGAAATTGGAGGTGTAATTAATTTTTTGCCCGAAACCATAAATAAATTTCCCTGTAAAGCTTCGACAACATTTTTAGTATCGTTTAGTAAAATACAATTTGCCAATCCGTTTTCATGGGCAAAAATACTACCTGTAACATTAATCATTTTATTAGTCGTTTTAATCGACGATAATAATTGTTTTGTTACATAAAAGTCTTTATACAAATCAACTTCATATTCGTTCGTATTTAAAGCATATAAAGTGTTTTCAAGCGGCACTGCATGAATCAAAAACGAAACATCATTGTTTTTTGGCAGATATAAACCTCCATCGTTTCTAAAAACAGTTATTCTGGCTCTTGCCGATGAAGTAATGTTTTTTTGCTGTACAAGATTCAAAATCTGTTCTTCAAAATATTCCATTGTAAAATTCATCGGAATTTCCATCCTGACAACACGCATCGAAGCCATTAACCTGAAATAATGATCTTCCAGAAACAAGATTTTATTGTTGATAATTTTTACTGTTTCAAAAACGCCGTCTCCATATAAAAAGGCACGATTTTGAGTTAATACATTTTCTTCCTGTGCAATGTTTCCGTTAAAATTGATCATAAAAAAACCCTGAATTTTGTTCAGGGCAAATATAAGGCATAAAATAGACTTTTACTAAACAGATCCTATAAGATGTTTTAGGTCTGAGATTTGATTCTCCCACAATTGTTTAGCTTCTCCTACTTCTTCTTTTTCAGCGAAATCGACTACCATCAATGATACATCTTTAGTTAATTCATCAACTAAAATATGGAGTTCAAAAAAGTATTCAGTATCCTTACTGCTTTCATCAACCCATTTAAACTTTACTTTTTCACCTGTTTTCTTAGAAGCAAGACGTGCTTTTTCCTGCGAGTCATTCCAGATGAAAGTAAAAAATTCACCTCTTGAATTAACATTGTCAGCAAACCATTCTGATAAACCTGACGGAGTTGATATATATTGATACAATAATTGTGGGGAAGAATTGATCGGAAACTCGATTTCGTAACGTATTTTTGAATCCATGTGCTACTTTTAATTTTTTCGAAATATAAGAATATATGTCCAAAAACAATGCGTTTTTAAAAATATTTTTTTTTCTTCATTTTATTCTTGTAAGCTTTAATATTATTTCTATCTTTGCACCCGCAATCAGGAATTCAATGATGGCAGTCCAGGCGAGGTAGCTCAGTTGGTTAGAGCGCAGGATTCATAACCCTGAGGTCACGGGTTCAACTCCCGTCCTCGCTACAAAAGGCAAACCCTTAAACAGTAAATGTTTAAGGGTTTTTTATTAATGCAAACCAGAATACCTCTGCTTGCTATTTTAAATTATTCATATTTTTATTTATACAATTAATTACAATAACTTTGCAGTTTCATTAAGCAACTTAAACAATATGGACATAGTTAAATTTAAAATTACATCAAAAACGATAAAAGTAGAAGTACGCAATTCGAATAATTATGTTTTTAATTTTAATACTGCCTTAGATATTGCAAAAGAAGACAAAGATGTTTTATTGAAACTATACCATGCATTAGATCTTCTTTTTAAGAAAGAAACTCCTCCGGAAACTAAAAACTATATTTCGCCAAATCAAACTAATATTCTGGATCAGATTTCTGCTGTTGACAGCTTAGAAGATCAGATATAAACAGGCTTCAATTAAAGTCTGCAAAAAACCACTGAAATAGACTGCACCAAAAGTTTAGCCAAATTAATAATTATATTTAGATAATATGTGTTCGATATTGTGCAGAACTCATTCCTTTTAAACTTATCTTGATTTAGGTTTTGAATACCTCTCCCATTTTTCTTTTACTTAAAAAAAATACGGGCTTTCTCCTTCTGATATTTTAAAATCAGTAAAAAATATGACTTTAATTAAGAAACAATATTATACTTTTCAAAAAAGTCAATATAAAACCATCCATTTTCCATAATTATTCCCTAAATTAGCTTATATTATTTTCAATACAAAACACTAATATACAGACGATTAAAACAATACACACTCCGTAAAATGAATTAAGAAATCACAACGATTTTAAAAGAGAATAGAAATTTTTAAAATGCTTTATAAATTTAAAAACCATATTGTATGAACAAAAAAATTCTTTTATCAGTTTGCATGATAGCTTTTATCGCCTGCAATAAAACAGAAAAAAAATCTATCTCCGAAAAAAATAATAAAACTCTCAGTGACGAACAAATAATTCAAACAGTAAGAGAAGGTTATGAATTTGCATATCCTGTGATATTATTTTATGCCACACAACGAGTAATGACTAATACTCAAAAAATTGTCATTGATAATGGACCTATGCGCGCGCCTATTAATCAATTAGTGAGTGCAAGTCATTTTCCTGATGCTAAAGATCATACGGTAATTAGGATGAATGTTGATACTTACTACACATCATGCTGGATAAATTTAGAAAAAGAACCACTAGTCTTTCAGGTTCCGAATACAAACAATCGATATTACCTGCTGCCAATGCTTGATGCCTGGTCAAATGTATTTTTTTGTCCCGGTAAAAGAAATACAGGTACTAAAGCACAAACTTATTTAATTACTGGACCTGGATGGAATGGTCAGATCCCTTCGGGAATGCAGCAAGTAAAAGCACCAACAAATATGATTGTATTACTAGGACGAACACAAGTTAATAGTCCAAAAGATGGCGCTGATGTGGTTAGAAAAATACAAGAAGGATTCAAGATCACGCCATTAAGCGCATACGGAAAACCATATATTGCCCCAAAAGGAACAATTGATCCTTCAATTCCCCGTAAAGCCCCTGGCGATGCGGTAATGGATATGTCAGCAGAGGATTTTTTTAATACATTCAACAAACTATTGACTACTAATCCGCCTGCTGCTGCAGACTCAGTAATTATAAAAAAACTAGCCCTCGTTGGTATCGCTCCGGGTGCAAAGTTTGAAATTTCAAAATTCTCAAAAACTGTACAGGATTCCATAAATGTAATCTCAACTTGGGCAAAAACAGAAATGCTAAAAAATGGTTTTGGTACAAGCAAAGCTATTAATGGCTGGTCATTAGAACGCGGATTAGGAAATTATGGTACAAATTATAAATTTCGTGCAGGAGTTGCCTATACAGGCTGGGGCGCTAATCTTGATAAAGACGCAATGTATCCTTCTTCGACAGTTGACATCGACAACAATCCATATGATGGTGCCAAAAATAAATACATTTTACACTTTGATAAAGGCCAGACTCCGCCTACCAATGCTTTTTGGAGTTTAACACTTTATGATACTGCAGGATTTTTTTATGACAACTCTATAAATCGTTACTCCATTGGCGACAGAAATCCATTAAGGAAAAATATTGACGGTTCTGTAGATATTTATATTCAAAATGAAAATCCCGGAAATGATAAGCAAAATAACTGGCTGCCAGCTCCAAAAGCTAATTTTAATTTAATGTTGAGGATCTATTGGCCCAAAGAAGAAATGGTGAATGGGAAATGGAAAGTTCCCGGCGTAAAAAAACAAATCTAAAAAACTTTCAGCATTTTAAAATCGGTGGAGAAAGTCTGGGATTCTATTTTTACTTTTGCATATAAACCTGTAAATATGAAAAAAGTAATTCTAAATCTTGCAGCTACATTAGACGGATTTATTGAAGGTCCAAACGGAGAAATCGATTGGTGCATAATGGATGATGATATGAATTTTGATGCCTTCCTAGATAGCATAGACACAATATTTTACGGAAGAATAAGCTACGATGCCTGGGGAAATTTTCAGGCAGACGAAAATGCTGACCCTGCCGAAAAAGAAATATGGAAAAGTATTCATTCTAAAAACAAATTTGTTTTCTCGAGCCAAAATCGAAATGATGAAAAAGCAGTTTTTATTTCTTCAGATATTGCCCGTAAAGTAACCGAAATAAAAAATCAGGAAGGTAAAGATATCTGGCTCTATGGAGGTGCCAGTCTTATCAAGACATTTATAAACTTAAACCTTGTTGATGTTTATAAAATCTCTGTTCATCCGGTTGCTTTAGGTTCAGGTAAACCTTTGTTTGAAAATTTATCGGAACGAATTGGATTGAAGCTAATCGATACCAGAGTTTTTAAATCCGGAGTGGTAGAGCTAACTTATCAACCAGAATGAAAAAAACAATCGAAGCTTTAGCTTATACCTTGAGAGAAATGAGATTTTTTGCAAAACCTGATATTAAAGATTCAAAACATATATAACAAAAGACTCTATTATTTGTAAACTGCCCCCAAAAAGTTAGGCACTATTTGAGAGCAGTTCATTGCTAATGGAGTTTTTTTATTGCTTTTCACTACTTCCTATACAGTTATTTCCAAATGATTGATTATTTATTCGAAATAAAGCAGCTTTAAAAGGCAGTGAATTTAGCTGTATTGTTTATTATTTAGCATTATGGGTCAAGTCTATATTGAAATTTGCATTTACGATTAACCCGCTATTGGTTTGAAATACATTTTGTGAATTAATTTGTCTTCCAAACTGTAAAATTTGATTGAGATATCCAGCTTCTATCCTAACGGTTTTATTAAAGCGGTATCCTAATAAAACACCTAATCTATTTTGGTCAAATACATTATTAGTTACATTTTTTCCAAAACCAACAAAAATTTCATCATAAAGCGCAACGTAAGGTGTTTTGTCTTTAATTTCACTTCCTTTTAAAGGAACCTGCATTCTTATCATATAACGCATTCTGTTGAATAAGGGAAACTCATCTTCCTTCGTAACACTTGCAGCACTATATCTTCCTACAAATCTTTGTTCCAGCATAAAACGATGAGAAAAATCGACAATCCCTTCTTTATGGGATAATTGTATCATTTCAAAAATTCTATGTTCTGTAAAATCTCTGCCCAAACCATTAATTGGGTATTCTCCATAAGGAAAGGTTTCAATCCATGCATAACCAACTCTAAATAAAACACGCGGGTTTAAATTATAATTAAGACCAACTCTTAAAAGGCTTTGCTGCCAGTCAGTTATTACATTATCTCGACGCCATTGGTATTCGGTATGCAGTCCAAATTTCTCAGACAATTTGAAAGTGCCAAAAGTGTTATACCAGCCAATTGTGCTTTTAGTATTCAGGCGGGTATTTTGCCCAAATGTGTATTGAGCAAAAATGAACAGGATAATCGTAAAAAATAGTATTGTATTTCTTTTCATTATTTTAAAAACTCTAAAGTTCCATCAGTAAGATTATAAAATACTCCAACAATTTTTATTTCTCCTTTATCTTCCATTTCTTTTAAAATAGTACTTTTTTCTCTGATTTGCTGGATCGTATATTTTACATTATTTTCAGCAACGTACTTTACATATTCATCATTTTTAGATGTTTTTTTTACCTTGAAAATCCTGGCTCATCTTTACAGCCGGTTTTATTTTTGCCAGCATAGCAGTTATGTTTCCAAGTTTTACATCATCGATAGCACCTTTTATTGCACCGCAATGCTGGTGTCCCATAACTAAAACGAGTTTAGCTCCGGCTAATTTACAGGCAAACTCCATACTGCCTAATTGGTCTTCATTCACAAAATTTCCTGCCACACGACCTACAAATACATCACCCAGACCCTGATCAAAAACATCTTCAACTGGCACACGACTATCTAAACAGCTTAATATAACGGCTTTTGGAAACTGTCCCGGGGCAGATTTACGAACTTGTTCGCTATGATCTCTTACTGTTGTAATGCCGCTTCGAAATCTTTTATTACCCTCAATAAATTGTTTTAAAACCTCATCAGGTGTCAGTTTTGCCTGTTCTTCTTTGGTCATTACGTGAGATACAGGCTGTGTTTTTTCTTCTTGTTTTTTATTGTCTTGATTACAAGAAATTAGAAATACTGCCATTGAGGCCATTGCCAAAAGCTTTTTTTTCATCTGTTTTTTAAAATTTTGATTATTTATTAATTGGGCTGTAGTTTGTAGATCTATGTATTAAAAGTCTGCCCTTTTTTGTTTTAACAAAAAAGCATAAGTTTATATGCTCAACTTTGTTTTATTAGTATAAATTAATCTTAACATTATTTACCTTTTATCAAAATTTAAGGCATCCTTTAAAATTAAGATTATATAAGATTTATTCTTTTTCAAAATAAAGATAATTGGTAGTACCGCTTACATCGCGCAATCGAATCTGCGAATTATTAAATTCAAATAACTTCCAATAATTATTTAATTTACTAAGTAACGCTGAACTAAAGGTCAGCTGCAGTTCTCTTACGTTATCTTGTACAGTACTTGTCCATTGACCAGTTTCAGAAATTCCTCCTTTTGTAGCAACTACTGAGTTATCACTTTTAAAAACAAATGAATAACCGCTGTAAGATGAGGTTTGCTCAGAATCGTCAAAATAATATGGAATTTCCCAAGTGCCTTTTGTAATTACTTCATTCAAATCAAGTGTTACAATATTGTTTTCAGGACAGTAATCAATAGCGTATTTTATAGCATTTTCGAAATCTAAATTATTATTAATTGATTTCGTCTGGCCATTATAATCTACTATCGAAATTGGATATTTTAAAGAAATATACTGACTGGCGCTCAAATTTTTTATAAAATTAAAAAAGGCCTGATCGCTTATAATCGTTTGAGAACTTCCAACCTGATTGGCACTGTTATAAATGTTGATTGTTATAGGATAATTGATATTTAATCCGTTGATTTTAGATAAAAGATCAGGGTAAAGATTCCAATAATCGATTAAAGCATCAAAATCAGCCTGATCAGGGATAAATTTTTCATAATAATTATAGTATACCATCGTTACCGGAAAAGTTATATTTACAATATCATCATCGGTATTGCTTGCATTAATATTGTCTATTACTTTTTGGTAATCAGCAGCGCTGTTAACTGCAATTTGTTCGTTGTTAACAGTAACGGTGTAAGGAAATTTTATAGTACAATAAGTAGACCCGTCGATTATATTATCCTGTACTGTCTGAACCATTGCAACCCTTTGCAAATAGGACGTAAGGGGGGAAGTATTTGTAATTGTTCCTTGTGCATTATTATCATTCTGATCATCTGATTCGTGCTGACAAGACAATAAGAACAAGAAAACTGCTATTGATAAATATTTTTTAAAAGAGAGCATATTTATATTTTTACAAAGGTAATAAAAATTAAGAAACTGTTTTTTTTAGTAAATCGCCATTAAGGAATTTGGTTTCATATTTAATTTTGAATTATCATAAGAAATTTCATTTCATACAACTATAAAACAATCTGTATTGCTTTTACCCTACTTATACTAAAAACAAATACTTTTGTACCAACCAATTGAAAATATAAATGCCAGCTAAAAACCAATCAGATACTTGCGATGAAATAATTTTTTCATCCTTTTTTAAAAGTCATATAGTAGCACTTCGAAATTTTCTTTTTTACAAATTTGGCAATGTCGATCAGGCAGAAGATGTAGCGCAGGAAGCATTTGTAAAACTTTGGCAAAACTGCGCATCTGTACCGCTGGAAAAAGCAAAATCGTATGTTTATACGGTCGCCAATAACAACAGTCTCAACGAAATTGCACACCAGAAAGTGATTTTAAAGTACGAAAAAAATTTTACAGGTTTAGACAAAACAAATGAAAGTCCAGAATATATTCTCGAAGAAAAACAATTTCAGACCAAACTTTTGAATGCTATTGAAAACTTAAACGAAAAACAGCGTGAAGCCTTTTTAATGCATAGAATCGACGGAAAAAAATACAGCGAAATTGCCGTCGATTTAAATATTAGCGTAAAAGCAGTAGAAAAACGCATTCATCTGGCTTTGTTGAGCTTACGTAAAGAAATTGATTTATAAAAAAGTAGGGTAAATTTAATTTTAATTGTTTTAAAGATATAATACAATACAATGAAAAAAGATCGCTTATTAGCAAAATGGCTCAACAATGATTTATCTCCGGATGAATTAGCTGTATTTGAAGCAAGTCCCGATTTTGAAAAATACCAAAAAATAAAAGATTATACAGCTCATTTAGAAGTAGGTGATTTTGACAAAAATGCTATGTTGTTGAATATTTTGAGCCAGAAAAAAGAGGCTCCAAAAGTAATTCCGCTTCATAAAAAATGGATTTTTAGAGCTGCTGCCATATTTATTCTCGCACTTGGAATTACATTTGCGATGAAATTTTTTGTTACCCAGACTCAAACAGCAGATTTTGGAGAAAAAACTACTTTTTCATTACCAGATAATTCTGAAGTGGTATTAAACTCCGGTTCTGAAATAAATTATAAAAAATGGAACTGGGATAACAACAGACATCTTGAATTAAAAGGAGAAGCTTATTTTAAAGTAGCAAAAGGGAAAAAATTTGAAGTACAGACCAGTCTTGGAAAAGTAACAGTTTTAGGAACTCAATTTAATGTTAAAGCCAGAAAAAACAGGTTTGATGTAGTGTGTTATGAGGGACGTGTAAAAGTAAATTATGCTGACATCCAAATTTTATTAACTCACGGACAAAGCGTTAGTTTTGAAAACGGAAAGCAGGTTAAAACAACTGTAACTTCGTCAAAACCGGAATGGATCGACAATCAAATATCTTTTTATATAGAAAACATAAGAAGCTTATTAGACGAAGTTGAAAGGCAGTATAATATTACAATTGAATTAAACGCAAAAAACACAACTTCCCTATTTACAGGAAAATTACCCGCTAAAGACTTGAATACAGCCTTGCAGATTATTAGTACAACCTATCATTTAAAGATCAGACAAGTCTCAAAAAATAAAATTATATTTGACGAAAAATAAATGTTGGTCCTAAAACGATTTCATTTTTTGTTTTGTCTATTTTTCCTTGTCCTGAATCTTTTTGCTCAGGACAAAGAGAAACCCATGCCTTTTAAAAAAATAATTATTGATATTGAACAGCAGCATCAGGTTAGCTTTAATTATACCGAGGACAATATTGCCGGATTGGAATTAATTCCGCCAAAAAAATCGCTTTCCTTAGAACAAAAACTGAAATATCTTTCTCAAAAAACCCATTTGTCTTTTGAAAATATAGGAAACAAGTTCATTAATATTTATAAAAAAGATAACGAAGCTCCAATATTCTGCGGCTACGTTTTTTCTAATGCAGATAAAAAACCAATTGAAAACGCCAATATTAGCTTACTTGATAAAACTCAGGTTTCAACCGATGCAAACGGTTATTTTGAGTTTGAAAATAAGGGCACAGCTATATTTTTGACCAGCCACATAGGATTTATAACCAAAAAAGTTACGGCTGACAATACCAACTCTAAAGATTGCCTGCAGATATTTTTAGATCCGGAAATTACAGAACTTCTGGAAATTAAAGCCAATGCAATTCTGGCTTCGGGAATTTCAAAAAATAAAGATGGCTCATTTGAAATTAAACCCAAAAAATTTGGTATTCTGCCCGGACTTATCGAACCCGATGCTTTGCAGACAATGCAGCAAATCCCGGGTGTAAACAGTATTGATGAAAGTGTATCCAGCATCAATGTTCGCGGCGGTACCCACGACCAAAATTTATTTTTGTGGAATGGAATACGAATGTTTCAAACGGGACATTTTTTTGGTTTAATATCGGCTTTTAATCCCAATTTGGGGCATACTATTTCTATTTATAAAAACGGGAGTTCTGCCTTTTACGGAGAAAGTGTATCTAGTGTAGTCGCTATTTCGTCTACTCCCGAAATGGCAGAAAAAAACTCGTTCAGTGCAGGAATAAATATGATCAATGCTGATATTTATGGAAAATACAATCTTTCGAAAAAGAGCTATATTGAAATTTCAGCACGTAAATCGATTACCGATTTTGTAGAAACGCCTACATATAAAGAATATTTCAATAAAGTATTTCAAAACACTACAATCACTGATTTTTCAAATAACCAAAATGTCGATTATCAAAGTGATAAGAAATTTGGTTTTTATGATGCTACGCTGAAATATGCTCAAAAAATAGGACCTAAAGACCAAATCGTATTAGATCTTATTACAATTAAAGATAATCTGGAAGTTTTTCAAAGTGCAGCTGCAAATGACATAAACAAATCTGAAAACAATATTTTACGCCAGCAGAATTATGGCGGAAATTTAGCCTGGAAAAGAAACTGGAACAGCTTCAATACAACTAAAATTAATATCTATAATTCAGCTTACGAACTTCGTGCCAACCAAAAAACAACCTTTGAAGATCAAATCGTTATTCAGGAAAATACCGTAAATAATAATGGCTTTAATTTAGAGAACAGCCATATCATTAACTCTAAATTTACTTTTAACGATGGGTATCAGTTTAACGAAATAGGTGTTACTAATTTAGAACAGGTAACGAATCCTGATTTTTATCGCAGGGTTAAAGAGGTATTGAGAACCCACGCCTTAATTTTAGAAGGAAAATACAACGATACGATTTCCAGAATATATTTTAAGGCCGGAACCCGTATTAATTATATTGAAAAATTTAAAAAATATATTGTAGAACCACGATTGCAGTTTAGCTATGGCATAACTAAAAGTCTAAATGCAGAACTGCTGGGCGAGCTAAAAAGCCAGAACTCGCAACAAATCATTAATTTGCAAAAAGATTATTTTGGAATTGAAAAAAGACGCTGGACCCTCTCTAATAATACAACAATCCCTATTCAAAAAAGCAGGCAAATATCTTTAAACTTATCTTACACAAAAAATAGCTGGCTGTTTGATATCGAAAATTTTTATAAAAAGGTAGTCGGAATTACAACCTCCAGCCAGGGTTTTCAGAACCAGTTAGAATTTGTTAAAATTACCGGCGACTATGAAGTATGGGGAACAGAAATGCTTATTCAAAAAAAAATGAACCACTTTTTGACTTGGTTAAGCTATACGTATAATCATAATAATTATAATTTTTCTACTTACGAATATCCAATTTTCCCCAACAATTTTGAGCTAATGCATACCGCATCATGGGCAGGAATTTATGAGAAAAACAATTTTAAAATTGCTTTGGGAACAAAATGGACATCTGGCAGACCTAACACGCCGCCTGATAATTCTCAAATTGACCGTTCAAATCCTGTACTGGTTTACAACAAACCTAATAGCAGCAACTTGCGTATTTTTTCTCAGGTTAACTTTTCCTCAACTTACAAGTGGGAAACTGATAACGGCATTCAATACAAATTAGGGATATCTATTTTAAATATCCTGAACAGAAAAAATGAAATCAGCGAATATTATAGAATAAGTTCACTGACAAATTCTATAGAAGAAGTCGAAACTTTTTCACTGCAAAGAACTCCAAACATGAGTTTTAGGGTTTCATTTTAACTTTATTCAAGCAGGAATTTAAAAAAATTCTGTACTTCTTTTCATTTTTTTTACAAAAACATCATTTTTTTGGTAGGGTAATACCTATCAAGATTGTTTTACTATTGAATCTATCAAAAGAGTAAAAAATGATTTCCTTAAAAAACTTGATACCATACCATCAGGGCTATTTTTTTCATGACAGTTCGTAGCAACTATCTAAATTATTTATTGAACGAAATGCTCATTAAAACGAACATGACTTCCTGATGTGTACTAGAGGATGCGAAGCAATTTGGCCGGTTACGGTAAAAGACATGCCACTTGCGATATAAGAACTAACATTCTTTAAAAAAGAATTCTGATACACTGCTGTAAAATTTAAAATAATAAAATTGACATGAGTACAAAAAGAAAAATCACAATTTTGGTAGTGTTGTTAGCAATAAGTTTTGGCCCTTATTACATCTACCAAAACATTATTTACAAAGATGCCAGAGACATCAATAAGGAAAAATCTATACTTACCATTTCTGCTAAGAATTTAGAAAGTCAATATGCAGGAAATTCTTCGCAGGCAGATTCAAAATACTTGAATAAAACAATTGAAATTGTAGGAACAGCTACAGAAGTTACTGATTCTTCTATGGTAATTGACGGAAAAGTATTTTGTAAAATGAATGAAATAGTAAAAACAAATTATACGAATAAACAAATCAATATAAAAGGAAGATGTATTGGTTATGATGATTTATTCGGAGTAGTAAAATTAGACCAATGCAGTATACAACAACATTAAATATGAAAAAAATATTCTTAATTGCCAGCTTTTTAATCTGCTTATATGCTAATGCCCAAGAAGATTTACTTTATAGTCTGGACTCGACACAAGTAGTTGATAAAAACGCAACTGCCACTTTTAAAGCCCTGCAGATTATTACGCTGCAATCGACAAAACTAGCGGCCAAAAAAGAGCTCTATATTGTTGTATCACATCGATTTGGTTCTGTAAAAGGCGGAATCTCTGAGTTTTTTGGTTTTGATGATGCCACTACAAAAATTGGCGGAATTTATGGTGTAACCGATTGGCTTTCTGTAAGTGCATCACGCCATACGCTATTAAAAATTTACGAAACATCGGTTAAATATCGACTTGCCAGACAAAACGACAAATTCCCGTTTGACATTGTGGGCTACAATACAATCGATATTAACAGCGGATTAAAAAAAGACGATTATCCTAAAATTGAATTTTCTGACCGGTTAACGTATATCAGTCAGCTTCTTATTTCAAGAAAAGTCTCTGACAGATTATCTCTGGAACTGGCACCTTCATTCATTCATAAAAACCTGTACAATCCGGATACTGAAAACGATAATCAATTTACATTAGGCACCGGCGGAAGATTAAAATTAACCAAAAGACTTTCTCTAAATCTTGAATACGGTGCGAATTTCGACAAACCTAGCTTTTATAACAATCCATTATCAGTTGGTCTGGACATAGAAACCGGCGGTCACGTTTTTCAATTAATTTTTACGAATTCGCAATCTATGACCGAGAGCGGCTACTTAACAAATGCAGCCGGCGATTGGGGAAAAGGCGATTTTTTCTTTGGATTTAATTTATATAGAGTTTTTTAAAAAAGTATACAATATGAAAAAATATATCTTCTTATCTGGTATTATATTATCCTTATACGGCTGTGAATCGAACACTTATGAAAGCCTGCAGGAAGACCCAGTGGTAATAGTAGGCAAAGTTACTTACAACGCTAATGTTAAATCTATTATTGATGCAAACTGCATTGCCTGCCACAGCCAAAATGGTGAAGCAAGTTTTACACCTTTAGTAACTTATGCACAAGTTAAAAACGCTGTATTAAATACAGATTTATTAGACAGAATCCAGCGTCCAAACGGTGCTTCGGGACAAATGCCAAAAGGAGGCAGAATGCCTCAGGATAAAATAAATACCATTCTGCAATGGAATACAGATGGATTATTAGAAAGTGAAAATTAAATCAATATAAAATGAAAAAACAAATTATACTGCTATTTTTATTTGTTGGAATATTTCAAGTTTCAGCACAAAAATATGCGACAAAAACAGGAAACTTAAAGTTTGAAGCTTCTGTTCCTTCTTTTGAAGAAGTTGCAGCAGAAAATAAAAATACATCTGCTATTTTAGATTCAGGAACGGGAGATATTGCCGTATTAACACTTATGAAAGGATTTCGTTTTAAGGTTGCTTTAATGGAGGAACACTTTAATGAAAATTATGTAGAATCAGACAAGTTTCCAAAAGCATCATTTAAAGGAAAAATCGAAGATTTTGATGCTTCAAAACTTTCATCTGCAGCTAAAGCAGTTAAAATTTCGGGAGATTTAACCTTACACGGAAAAACAAAAAAAATTACTGTAAATGCTAAAATTTCAAAATCTGATGATAAGATTACAGTAACAGGAAGTTTTGAAGCAAAAGCAGAAGATTTTGCTATTGAAATTCCAAAACTGGTTTCTAAAAAAGTCGCAGATAAAGTAAATGTAAATTTTAACCTGCCGCTTACAAAAATGTAATTTTTTTTAGTTTATGATTTGTTATTTAAAAGTGCTAAATTTTTCAATTTAGCACTTTTTTATATTACTACAGCATTATTTCCCTACTGTTTGCTGCAACTGAGCAGGATATCGATCTCCCTGTATTGTGGTTTGGGCAAATGCATCGTCAATTTTTTTAACATCATCTGCAGATAAATTAATTGAAGCTCCGCCAATATTTTCTGTTAATCGATGTGATTTTGTTGTACCTGGAATTGGTGCAATCCACGGTTTTTGCGCCAGCAGCCAGCCCAATGCAATTTGTGCAGGTGTTGCCTGTTTTTGAGAAGCAATTGCGGCCAGTAAATCGACTAATTTTTGATTCGCTTTTCTGTTTTCTTCACTAAAACGAGGCAGATTATTTCTAAAATCTGTCGCTTCAAAACTGGTACTTTCAGTTATTGCTCCGGTTAAAAACCCTCTTCCTAACGGACTAAACGGTACAAAACCAATTCCTAATTCTTCAAGTACCGGTATAATTTCTAACTCCGGTTCTCGCCACCAAATAGAATATTCGCTTTGCAAAGCTGAAACCGGCTGAACCGCATGCGCTTTTCTAATTGATGCCGCACCCGCTTCAGAAAGTCCAAAGTATTTTACTTTTCCTTCTTGTATAAGATCTTTAACAGTTCCTGCAACATCCTCTATCGGCACATTTTGATCTACTCTATGCTGATAAAATAAATCAATAACATCTGTTTTTAAATGTCTTAAAGATTCTTCGGCAACAGCCCTGATATTTTCTGGCCGGCTGTCTTGTCCGTTAAATGCATTTCCGCCTTTAAAACCAAATTTGGTCGCAATAACAACATCTTTTCGAAACGGCGCCAGAGCCTCTCCTACTAATTCTTCATTGGCAATACCATAAGCTTCGGCAGTATCAAAAAAAGTAATTCCCTGTTCGTATGCTTCTCTAATTATTTTTATTCCATGCTGCTTGTCTACCGCTGTACCGTAAGCAAAACTTAATCCCATACAGCCCAATCCTAATGCAGAAACCTCTAGTCCTTGTGTTCCTAATATTCTCTTTTCCATAATTTTATTTATATAAAAGTTTATTGTTATTTTTAACAGTACAAATTTCCTTTAATAAAACCAGTCGTATATAATACAGATTACTGCTATTATTACCATTTTTACTGATTTGAATAATCACACTAAGTTATTAATAATCTGAATAGTATATTTGTGCAGCTATTTTTATAAAGAGATCATGGACCAAATAAAACTCGAACAAGTTACACAGTATAATCAATTAAAAGGTGTTGAAATGCAGCATCCTTTAATTAGTGTTTTTGATAATTCTAACAGTAAAGCACTGCCCAATCATACCCGCCTGCACTTTGGTTTTTATGCTGTATTTTTAAAAGGCGGTCATTGCGGTGAATTAAAATACGGGCGTAATATTTATGATTACGATGATGGCACAATGGTTTTTGTAGCACCCGGACAAGTACTCGAGGTTAATAATACAGACAATTATAAATCTACAGCTTTGACATTACTTTTTCATCCTGATTTGATAAAAGGAACTGCGCTGGCAAAAAATATAAATCAATATTCGTTTTTTTCTTATGATTCGCACGAAGCACTTCATTTATCTTTAAAAGAACAGCAAATCATAAAAGATTTATTTAGTAAACTGGAATATGAATTAAGCCAGTCAATTGACAAACACAGCAAAAATATTATAAGCAATACAATTGATTTGCTTTTAAATCATTGCGTGCGTTTTTATGACAGGCAGTTTATAACCCGCGAAAACATCAATTCTGATATTTTATCAAAGTTTGAGAATTTATTAAACGACTATTTTCAATCTCAAATGGCACAAGATTCTGGTTTGCCTTCTGTTGGATATTTTGCAGACCATTTACATCTTTCGCCAAATTATTTTGGAGATTTAATCAAAAAAGAAACAGGAAAATCAGCTCAGGAACACATTCATCTTAAGTTGATAAATCTGGCAAAAGAACGAATTTTTGATGCAGAAAAATCAGTTAGTCAGATTGCCTCAGAATTAGGGTTTAAATATCCACAGCATTTTAATCGAATGTTTAAAAAAAATACCGGTTACACCCCAATAGAATATAGAAACCTAAACTAAAAGAATGCTGGACAACTTCCCTTTTTATCTTGGTCTGTTAATTATCATTTTATTGCTCATTATGCTGGGCAATAAAATAAAAGTAGCTTATCCAGTACTTTTGGTACTGGCAGGATTGGTAATCAGTTTTATTCCGGGTGTTCCCGCTATAAATATCGAGCCTGAATTGATATTTTTTATTTTCCTGCCCCCGTTATTATACGAAGCTGCGTGGACAGTTTCATGGAAAGAGTTATGGCGCTGGCGGCGCATTATTACAAGTTTTGCTTTTATAGTCGTTTTCATCTCGGCACTTTCAGTCGCATTAGTGGCTAATTATTTTATTCCGGGCTTTTCATTAGCATTAGGTTTTGTTTTAGGCGGCATTGTATCGCCTCCAGATGCCGTAAGTGCCGGAGCAATTTTAAAATTTGTTAAAGTACCCAAAACCATTTCGTCAATATTAGAAGGCGAAAGTTTATTGAATGACGCCTCTTCTCTTATTATTTTCAGATTTGCCATGATTGCTGTAGCAACAGAGCAGTTTATATTTTACAAAGCCGCAATAAGTTTTAGCTGGATGATTTTTGGCGGCGTTGCAATAGGTTTATTAATAGGGTGGCTTTTTATGAAAGCCCACAAATATCTGCCAACTGACGCTAATGCAGATATCGTTCTGTCATTACTAACACCGTATATCATTTATCTGGCTGCCGAAGAAGTTCATAGTTCCGGAGTATTGGCCGTTGTAAGCTGCGGATTGCTTTTGTCTAATAACAGGCACCGCTTTTTGAGCAGCAAATCCCGCGTTCAGGGTACAAATGTTTGGGAAAGTTTTTGTTTTATATTAAATGGATTGGTTTTTATGCTGATTGGATTAGATCTGCCTCAAATTACCAAAGGACTTGAAGAAGTAAGCCTTATGACAGCAATTGGATATGGCGTTCTGATTACAGTTGTTTTAATTGTAAGCCGAATAATATCTTCTTATGGTGCAGTAATTGTCACATTAATTGCCCGAAATTTTATCACGGTTGCAGACAGAAGACATCCCGGTTACAAAACACCTTTTATACTCGGCTGGACCGGAATGCGCGGTGTTGTTTCATTAGCCGCTGCATTATCGATACCCGTTTATTTGAATAATGGCAACGGATTTCCGCAGCGTAATCTTATCTTATTTATCACTTTTATTGTTATTCTTTTGACTTTATTAATTCAGGGATTAACGCTTCCTTATTTTATCAGAAAAATTAAACTGCCTAATATCTACGATCCTGTGCCTCATGATGAGGCTTATAATCAAGTACGACAAGAATTAGCTCAATTTGCCTTGCATTATTTAAAAACTAATTATGACGGTCAGGTAGAAAATAATACCTCATTGCAGCATCTTATTCAAAAATGGGAACAGCATATTAAAGGAATCGATAATGAATCAATAAGCCAGGATCTAAAACATATTTATCTTGATTTATTAAACCAGCAAAGACAGTGGCTTATAAATAAAAACAAAGAAGATCAAACTTTAGACGAATCTATTATACGCGCGCAGATGCATTATCTGGATATTGAAGAAGAAAAACTGCGATATCTTTAGAAGTCATTTCAGTAATAAAACCTGCTGTTTTACATTATAAAGTTTATCTCTTTAATTCTTAAAATAATTATTTAAGAGCGAGAAAAACAAATACCGGCAGAGAATTTAATAGAAATAAAGTTTTTTTTCGTTATCAAAATTGTTAACTTGTTATAGCATTAGAAGTTATTTTCTGCAAAATAATTCTAATACTAGATAAAAATGCATCTATTTTACTGTATTTAAAAAATAAAATTATGCGAGTATCAGTAGTCCGAAAAAATATAAAATTCACCCCAGATTCCAGAAGAGTTGTTGCCCGATATTTTATGAATGGTTATGAGCGAACCCAGCAAATGGTACTTCGAATCATGACGCTGGATGAAAAACAAGTATCAGAAACCTTAGAGCAGACCCTTCGCGAATTTGCCAGACGCCACCGAAATATTTCGTCTATATTTTTTAGGCACTGTGAAAAAATCAGACCTATAATAGAAGCCATGCAGGTAGATTACGAAGCGATGTCCCTTAATCGAAAAATGCTTATTGGTTCTTATTGTACAATGGAATATGCGATAGAATCTGCGGCCATTTTTAATCCCTCAATTGTAGAAGATTTTGATCAGTCGGGTTTAGAGACCGGCGAAAAACGTGTTATTATTTCTTTCCGTGCCACTGGTGAAGGTCATATTTCATCAATTGTTTTTAGAAGAGGAATTCTGGACAAAGACAACAACCTTCAAATAATGAAAATTGGGCATCATATTGATAAGGCCGAAATTGAACACAAAACCGTATTCAATAAGGAACGCTTTTTAACAAAATTGATTGAAATGCATACGCAGGATAAGTATATCGATCAAATTATGCAGGATTTACCGAATGAATTTGAGTTTGCTATCCTTAAAAATTTACTGACTACGGCTTTGAGTGATCCGTCGATTCTTCAGGAAAGAAGAGTTGCACTGGAAGAAATACTCTGGTTAGCCAATTCTTTTTATGATTTACAATTCAAACACGATTCTGATATTACCGAACGTGTTATATTTCCGATATCCGATTCTGAAAGCCGCGGAATTGAAGACGCTCGTTTTGTCCGTTTTGTTGATGATGACAATTCCGTTCGCGTTATGGCTACTTATACGGCCTATAACGGTCACGCCATTTTACCAAAACTAATTTCTACAGAAGATTTTTATTCTTTTAGAGTAATGCCTTTGCATGGAGAAGGGGCTCAAAATAAAAACCTTGCCTTGTTTCCAAGAAAGATAAAAGGAAAGTATGCCATGCTTGCCCGAATCGACGGCGTAAACAATTACATTATGTATTCGAACCGGGCTACACAATGGAACGCTCCTGTTTTATTACAGCAGCCTCGTTACACCTGGGAACTTACCCAAATAGGAAATTGCGGTTCACCGCTTTGGACAGAAGAAGGCTGGCTTGTAATTACACACGGTGTTGGTACAATGCGACGCTATTGTATAGGTGCATCACTTTTTGATCTTGACGATCCGTCAAAAGAAATTGGAAGACTCAGCGAACCTTTGCTTTCACCACTCGAAGACGAACGAGAAGGTTATGTACCCAATGTTGTATATTCCTGCGGTGCAATTATTCATAATAACAGCTTGATATTACCTTATGCGGTTTCTGATTATTCGTCTACTTATGGTGTGGTTGATCTGGTTGAATTGTTGGATGCTTTGAAGAAGAGTAAATAGAAATTGTAAATTTTTATTTAAACTGCTTTTATTTGTTTTTGGAATGAAATTTTATCGTTTCAAAATTAAAAATATGGTCTGGAGAAGGGCTAAAATTTAGTACCCTAAATTGTATCAAAAATTTAAGCTAAAGCTAACAATAACAAAGCTTTTCTTAATAATTATCTTGCTTATAATAAAATAGTTAAAGTTTAAAAACAGGTATAAATACCTGGTCCAATTTTTTTTTGAATATTTATACATTGCACTAACAGTTATGAAAAATTTTTATAACCCCCTTAAGATTATTTTTCAATTCTTTTTTTGATAAAATTGAGACTACTGTATTAGCGAATAATAAATAAAGAATCGAAAAAGCTAAAGCAATGAATTTTGAAAAAGGACAAGATGTATCCTACACAACTTTAAGTGGGAGATCTTACAGGGCTATTGTATTAGAGAGAAAAATAGATTTTAAAAAAGGACTTATCAAAAAATCTGCAATGAAAGAAATGACATTTCATTACTTGATTGAGGTTTTTAGAAATGATCTTAGGGAACAAATTCTTTGTTCAGAGGAGCAGATAAAGGTTTTGGAGCAAAAGTTATGTGTGAAAAAAGCGGCTTAGTATCTGTTTTTTGCTTTATCGGAATTTACCAATTTCTCCTTCATTATTTTGTTAGCTTGGATTTGTTATATATTAAAATCAGGTGTTTATACTTACTCTTTATTTAATAATTATTGAGATGTTTGTTATGTTATGGAAAACCATAAAACAATTCATCTGAAAAGATTCAACTTTGTTAAGTATAAAATTTAATAATTTAAAATAAAAAATTATGAAAGCACTACTTCTAACTCTTCTTATTTTCATTTTTTCAAACTTCAAATTAATTGCTCAAATTGAAGCAACAACAAATGATGGAAAAAAGATAATATTGAATAATGATGGTACATGGAAATTTAAAGAATCCTCAACTAAAAAAACTAATGAAACTGATGCAACAACAGATAATTGTAGCAAATACATAGTAACTCAAGTGGATAAGATGACTGGTAGATCAAGTACATCTTCGAAAAAAATACTTATTGTATCAAAAGACGGAGGAAAAAAGGGGTTTGGAATATTTCTATTGAAAAGCGACAAATCAATAATTTTGAGTATTCAAGCAGTTGGAGCTGGTGGTTGTATTGATGATGACGGCAAAATGAATGTTTTATTTAGAGATGGGACTAGACTAGAGCTATCTAATGACGGAAAATTTAATTGTGAATCAAAATATACTCAATATTTTGGTGGAGGATTTGCGCATGAAGAAGAACTATCATTGTTCCAAACAAAAGAAATTGAAACTATTAGAATCTGGACTTCCAAAAGTTTTGTCGAAGAAAATTTCACTGATGCGCAAAGCATCGAATTAATGAAAAGCTTTAATTGTCTTAGTAATTAAAAATCTATAGAATGCAAAATGATAGATTACGAAATAAAAAATTGGAATATACCCTTAAAAAATATTTAGGCTGTTTTAAAGAATAAATATAAATCTATTTCAAAAACCACATTAAATCCCAATCAAATAAAAGTTTATATATAAATAAGCTTGTCAAAACAGTTTTACCAACAATAGAAGAGACATTTGTACGGACAATAAAAAAATTATTTTCTGCCTCGAAGACATTCACTACGTAGATATTGCTATGTCTACACTAAAACATCTTCATTATTAAATCCTAAAATCTTACCATAAGCTATAGCAGCTTTATGCACCTGAACAAACCAGTCTTCGGCAGCATTATCATCTGCACCATCAGAAATATATTTGAGACATAAAAACGGAATATTCTCTTTCATTGCAATCATCGCCAAAACATAGGCTTCCATATCTACAACATTATAGGCATCAGAACAATGTCCCATTTCAAAATTATCCCCTGTTCCGCAAATCCCTTCTTTCAATCCATCCATGTTCAAACCATATTCCAGAACAGGAGGCAGCCCGGATAATGGCGTTTCATATTGTGCATAACCTAATCCCTGAACATCCATATCTCTTTGTACAAACTTAGTACAACAGATAACCTCTCCTTTTTGAAAAAAGCTGCTTCCCGCAGATCCTAAATTAATTATTAATGCAGGTTTTTTATACTGAATTGCTTTAGACAATTCATAAGCTGCATTAACTTTTCCAATCCCTGTAATCAATGTTTTATAGCTTTTAAAAACTTCTGCCGCTTCAGATTCAAGAGCAAAAGAAAACAATATATCATCAATGGCAAAAAATTGGTTTTTATTAATTTGTATCATGAGTAATTAGGTTTTTCAGTCAGCAAAAATACGCTTAAAAAAGTTTTTTTGTTTAGTGTATTTCTTCTAATTCAAAAAACCACGTTAAAATCCCAATCAAATAACAGTTTTTCCATATAAAAAAATATATTTGTCAAAAGCAGTTTTCCCAAGAACCGAAAAGACATTTGTATGGATAATGAAAAATTTATTTTCTGCCTTGAAGGCGTACAGGACGTAGATGCCGTTATGACTACTGATGTGGTTAAAAATCTGGAAGAAATTGCTATTGACCAGGGAATTGCAAGTATTTATAAAGCCTGCGATACAATTGAAGGTTTAGAAGAAAGCTTGAACACACTGCTTTATGACGATCATAATTTTAAGGATTATGAAATCATTTATCTTGTAATGCCGGGACAGGAAAACAACATCTGCCTTCATGATTATTACTACAGCCTCGAAGAAATAGCCGAGCTTTTTGAAGGAAAAATGAAAGGAAAAATTATTCATTTTGCCAATAAAAAAAGGCTCGATCTCAACGATGAAGAGGCACAATATTTTCTGGATATTACAGGCGCGCGGGCCATTTCGGGTTACGGAGCTGCTTACAATAAAATTGCCAGCTGCAGTACGATCGATAAAGTGTTTTTTAGCTTATATCAGGAAAACGACGATCTTACCGAAGTTGTAGAAGATTTGTACCAAAAACATTATGCGCTTTGCAAATTACTAGATTTTAGATTGTATTATTAGGTATGAAAGCAAAGACAGTTGAAAAAATAAAAACCTACGAGGCAAAGGGATTTCGGGAGAAATTTCTTGGTGAGGACAATCCTATTCATTTGCTTTTCAAATCAAATTCGGATCATTTTTTTTGTTTAAAAACAAACGAAATAATGCAATTGCAAATTCCTGTTCCTCCTTGTAAACACAGCTGTCATACTTTAGTATTTGTAGCATCTGGTTCGCATACTATGAAAATAGGTTATGAAGAATATTGTACTATTGCTAATGAAATTATCGTAGTTCCGGCTGATCAGGTTTTTTCAATAAAAAATGTACAAAACACATATACTGGATATGTCTGTCAGTTTCACCCTGATATTTTAATTCGGAAATATGGAAGCCGCGAAATGCTGAACGAATTTGATTTTTTGAAAATTTCAGGAAATCCAAAAATTACTTTAGCACCAGAAGACGTTTCAAATATTATAGCTGTTTTAGACCGGCTGCAAAAAGAATATTCTGAAACGCCGACTGCCAACCTGAATATTGTGCAGTCGTATTTGATTGCTTTGTTTTATGAAATGAACAAAAATTCGGTTAAGAATACTAAAAGCATTTCGGCCGCTGAGGTTATTACGAACAAGTTCAAAGAGTTGATTCATCAGCATATTAAAACCCATCATTTAGTTCATTATTATGCTTCAATGCTTAATGTTACACCAAATCATTTAAATAAATCTGTCCGGACAGTTACAGGAAAATCGGCCGCAAAATGGATTGACGAAACCATATTATTAGAAGCCAAATATCTGTTGTTTCAAACCTCGCTTTCTGTAAGTGAAATCGCAATACAAGTAGGGCTCGATGACCAATCGTACTTTAGCCGTTTTTTTAAAAAACATGAAGGAATTAGTCCTATTCAATACCGAAAAATGATTGATAAATCCTAATTATTGATTATTGAATCCTAATAAATAGCAAGACTTTTTTCAGAAATTTGCATCTCAAAAAATGCATATTATGATTTATGTTTTTAAAACTTCCGTTGACAATCGATCCAAATTTGAGTCGGCTTCTGCCCTTCTTCAGGAATTACTCCCAAATACTTTATGGAATTTTGATCTCGAGGACTGCGATAATATTTTAAGAATTGACAGCGAACTTGACATTCCCAATTTAATTCAAAACAACGGCATTTTTGATTGTATCGAATTAGAATAAAATCAAATTACTTTCTCCTCATTTCAATTTCTTCATCCCTTTTAATGGAAACAAAATTATACCAAAACCGAACTTTTGATACAATAGATTACTCAGAACAAAGTTTATCAAATACCGAATTTGTCAACTGCGAATTCATTAACTGTAATTTCTCTAAAAGCGATTTAAGCCATAATGATTTTTTGGATTCTACTTTTAAAAACTGCAATCTTTCGCTGGCAGTTCTTAAAAACACGGGATTAAAAAATATAAAATTTATTGGCTGTAAATTGATGGGTTTGGATTTTAGTGCAAGTAACAGCTTTTTGTTTGCAATGAGTTTTCAGGACTGCCTTTTAGATTATTCGACTTTCATTTATAAAAAATTAAAGAAAACGAACTTTATTGACTGTTCTCTAAAAGATGTCGATTTCTCAAATACTGATTTGTCTTTGGCAATATTTAAAAATTGTGATTTATTGAATGCCACTTTCGTGGAATGTATTCTGGAAAAAACCGATTTCAGGTCTTCGAGAAATTACGCTTTTGATCCTTCTGAAAATAAAATTAAAGGAACTAAGGTTTCGCACACCGCGCTTGCGGGATTGCTTGAAAAATTTGATTTGGAGATTGAGTGAGTTAAAAGGGTTTCAAGTTTCGACATGCGAAACTTTGTCAAAGTTGGAAAACACAAAAAGGGATGCTGTCTGCATCCCTTTTTAAACCAATATAAAAAAATGAATTTATTTAATCCAGCCAGCGCGGATCTCCAATTTGGTTGTCGATCAGGGTTTGGTTTTTTACTGTAAAATCACCACTTGCTGCATTTACAAATTGCGGATCTGCTGTAGTTCCTGAGGCATCGATTTTATTTAAAGGAATCGCTGCATCCATAAAACTTGGGGCGTTGTAATAATAGGTTTTACTAAATACCGGTTGAACTGTATTTGCTTGATTGGTATAAATCGCAGTTGTCCCTGCTATCAAAGTATTTTTTACTGTTGAAGCATTATCTAAGAATCTAACATATAAAATTCTTTTTGGAGCTGCAGTATTTGATACATTATACAATGTACATTTATCAATTAAAATATTGGTTACTAAGCCTGTTCCAGACAAGTTAGCAGCAGCATCGACTCTAATAAAATCACGAGCTGTAGAACAACTGTCGAATGTGCTGTTTTTAAGCACTATACTTGCGACGTGGGTATTTCTGAAATCGATAAAATCAGCACCAACATTTGTATTTACATTTTTAACGATGCTGTTATCAACCGTAAATGATGCCAATTTTGCGTTTGTTACATTAGCAGCAATTAAGGCACGAGTATAGTCATGGATAATACTTTTGCTGATTAAAATATCTCCATAAGTTGATACTGCCCCGGCAATTGTTATTACGGCTGCATTGTTCAACCCTGTTCCATTCAAATCTAAATCTACTAATGAAAGATTTGTAACTCCCGGATTGACTGTAAACTTGACATTTAGTTTTGGCTTATCAGCTGTTTTTAATCCTCTTATAATAAGCGACTTATTTAAAATTATCTCACCGGTAGTACTAAAAGTTCCCGGCATCAGTAATAATCTTGAACCAGCAGGTGCGGCTGCAATGCTTGCTTCTAAATCATCTCCCGGATTCACTACAATACCATTGGTTATATCAATTCCGGTTGTAAAAACTGCAGTTCCTCTTGTTTTGGTTCCGTTTAGTAATGTTGCTGTATAGGCTGTTTCACCAGTAAGTCCGTTTACGACTGCGACTCCCGCTGTTTTTTCTGCAGGTGTTATAGTGTGAATGATATTACCCGGAGCAACAGAAATTTGTGTAACGTTGCTATTTGGTGTCCATCTCAAAGTAACAAATTTAGCATCGATATCAGCATCCTGAACCGGGAAGAAAATTTGCTCAGAAAGTGTAGTTGCCGTAGTTACTGACCATTTTGAATCTTCCAATCCTGTTGAACCAACTGCTTTTACTCTTATCGAATAAACTGTTTCTCCTTCTAAAGCTACCTGTATTGGTAATTGTGCTGGTGCAACATTTATGGTTTTAAAAATGGTTTTAAATTCCGGATCATCTGCACTAAATTCTACTATATAATGATCTACTGTATTATCATCTTCTTTTACAGTCCAGTTTAATTCGACTGTAGTCTGATTTCTGACTTTTGCAGTTAAACCAATTGGAGAAAATTCCCTGCTTACCTCTAAGGTATCTACAACACCTTCATTATAACTTTCGCAGCCCGAAATAACAGCAGTCAGCAGTACTGAAGCTATTAATCCTTTTATTATATATTTTGCTTTCATAAACATAATGCCTTATAATTAATAAATAATTGTGAGAGATTAATAACCGTAATCGTTAGTCAGTTTACCATTACTTCCGTCAATAAACACCTGCCAGATTGGCCAGAATTGTCTGTTATCAGGATTAACACCGGCTTTATACAAACTATTGATTTTTGTATCTGCGGCGGCACCTGTCCATGTCCATGCAATAGAAGAATAAGCAGCTCCCGGATCAACAGTTTCTCCACGGTTTAATCCGTAAATATCTAAGCTGACATTATCCGCTTTAAATTTATAATATAAAGTTGATGGCACTGCGGCATATTCGCCTAAACGCTGTGATAAGTTTGCCATTTTAACTTTGGCTTCGTCCAGTTTAGTTTTAAGAAGATTCCAGCGAATAAGAGCTTGTTTACGTTCCATTTCTCCGGTAAACTCAAATTTATTTTCTTCTACTAATGCTCTAAACATAGCATCTTTGCTTGTTAAGGCATTTACGTAAGCATCAACTTTTACAGCCTGAACTGCTGCCGGAAATGCTCTTCTGCGGATTTTTTTTAAATACGGAGCGGCTGCACTTGGGCCTTCTAATTCATTAGCTGCTTCTGCTGCAATTAAAAGAACCTCAGCATAACGCATATAAATTTTATTTACACCATCATCATTTGATGAAGTAACCCTGCGAGTCATCCATTCGTAACGGTATTTTCCAAAATACCAAGTATTTAATGCCCCTAACTCTTGTTTGGCAATATTGTTTACGGCTGTGCCATATTTGTAGGGAACACAAGTTACATCCCTTCTTGTATCTGCCTGATCGTAATCGTAAAAAACGAAAGGCAGCGGTCCGGCTGTTCCTCCACGATTTGGACCATTGGCATGAAATTGATCGTTTGTCGTATGACGAACTGCAAATGTAAACAGCATACGGCCTCTTCCTTCTGAAAATGGAATTTCCCACAGCGATTCTCCGCCTGCTATTAAATATTCCTCATTGTATTTTTTCCAGAATGTTTCAAATGAGGATTCTAAATGAGCAGATCCACTTTCAATTACCGAACGGGATTCTGCCAATGCCAATGCATACATATTGGCAACAGAAAGCTGCGGATCTGTACTTCTTCTTACTCCGTCAGGATATTGCTGATAACCGCTTGCTGCCATTGCTAAACGGGCACGAAATCCTTTTACGAAAGCTTTATTAATTCTTTCTACACTGCTTGTTGCAGTAGTTTCTCCAGGCCATGGCACTAAGGCTGCAGCTTCGCCTAAATCTTTAAGCAATTGTTTATAGATTTCGTCACGGCTTGTTTTTCCTATGTAAAGTGTTTCATTTGTTAGAGGTTCAAATCGGTACGGAACATCTCCAAAGGCTTTTATCAAATCAGCATAATAAATAGCCCTCAATGTTAAAGCCTCACCTAACAAATATCCTAAGTCTGATCCTGGTGTTGGATTACCGTAAGTACGTAAACCGCGAACACAAAGATTGGCACGCTCAATTCCGGAATACATCATTGCCCAGGTACTATTGGATAAATTCATTACAGAATTATTTGGCTTTGCATCATAGGTACATAAATCTGATCCGTCACTTACAGTCTGAGAAGAATTATACCATTCTACATCTGTATTTAATCCGTAATAAGGAAGAAAACGGCCTCTGTAAGAGTTGGTTTCTCCAAACGGGATTTTAATTCCGTCTATTGCACCTGCAGCTAAATCCGGGCTGGAAAAAATAACTGATTCATCTAATGTTGATTGTGCCGGGGCATCTAAATAGTCATCTGAGCAAGAACAAAAAAGACTTGCAACAAACATTCCTGCTATTAATATTTTATGTTTCATCTTGTGAAAATTTTACTGAATTAAAAATTAAGGTTTAAACCAAATATCAACTGTCTGCTTCTTGGATAAGCCGAATAATCAACCCCGGGAGTAAGTGGTGTATTTCTTCTTGTCGAAGCTTCAGGATCTGGCCCCGTGTATTTAGTCCAGACAAAAACATTACTGGCAGTTAAGTAAAATCTTAACTTAGAAACGCCTAAAGCAGAAGTTAAATCATTTGGTGTAGTATAACCTAAACTTAAAGTATTAAGTCTCAAGAAAGACCCGTCTTCAACAGCCCAGTCACTAAAAACATAACGCGGCATATAAGGAGACCACATTGTAGTATTTGCATTTAAGGCAGTTAACGCCGCAGGATCTGTTACTAACTGTCCTGTGTTTGGATCAAAGTTTGTCCATCTCGTTCCGTCGGCCATTTCAGAATTTAAATTTCTATACTGCCCGTTTGGAACTGAAGTAGAAAATTCAACTTTATTGGCATTGTAAACATCATTTCCAATGCTGTAGTTAAACGCCGCAGAAAGATCAAATCCATAAGCATTTGCATTCAGCACAAAACCACCTGTAGTTTTTGGGTTAGCATTTCCTATAACCGTAAGATCGTTTGCATTTACCTTACCATCACCGTCAATATCTTTCAATTTCATTGCACCTGGTTTCATAGGGCCTACAATTGTAGTACCATCTGCCACCCCGGTTTTTAAAGTATAAGTTCCTGCATTATAGTTGAAATCGGATACTTCGTAACGTCCGTCACTTTTATATCCATACATTACACCTATCGACTGGCCTACATTTACTAAATAATCATTTCCAATAGCGGTAGAAGCCCATCCAGAACTTACACCAAAATTATTCATTACACCAAGTGAGTTAATTTTATTGGTGTTGAATCCAGCATTAAACGATAAGCTTACACCGTATTTTTCTCTTTCAATTAGGTTAAGGTTTAAAGTTGCTTCAACTCCGCTGTTTTGAACTTCACCCATGTTTCTGTACTGATAATCATATCCTCCAGAAATTGGGAAGTTTATTAATAAATCTTGAGTCGTGTTTTTATAGTATTCTACTGATCCTGTAACACGGTTTTTGAATAAGTCGAAATCTAAACCTAAGTTTTGTGTAACAGTAGTTTCCCATTTTAAATCTGGGTTTGCCATTGTTTTAGAAGGTGCCCAGTAATTATCGACACCATTAATCCATGTAGATGTTGTAGATGTAAAACTCTGAACCATTTGTCCTGTTGGGATATTATTGTTCCCTGCTTCACCATAACTTACCCTTAATTTAAGTAAATTAACCCATGAAGCATTTTTCATAAATTCTTCCCCCGAAATTTTCCAGGCTGCCGCAGCTGCCGGAAAAAATCCCCATTTATTATCACCTAAAAATTTACTTGAACCATCGGCACGGTATGTTGCTGTAAAAAGATAACGATCTTTATACTCGTAATTTACACGACCAAAAAACGAAAGCAATTTATCATCTGGAAAATAGAAATTATCCACAGAAACCGGTGTTCCCTGAGTCGTTAACTTTTTTGCCTGATCTAAATCAAATGTTAATGGATAACCATGAATTGCGGTGTTTACCTCATTTCTTTTGTATTCTATAGATTCTTCACCAAAAAGTAATTTTAAAGTATGATTTTCTCCTACTAATTTTTTCAAATCATAGTTAAGCGTATTTGCATTTCTAAAACGAGTATCTTTTCTGTCTCCCAATATCATAGCAGGCATACCTTGTCTTTCTGCTGCCGGATTATTTTTTACGTAATAAGTCGAACGCCCAAAATAACGATAGTCTAAATAATTATAGTTATCCAGACCTAGTTCTGTTTTAAACACTAGATCTGAGGTAAGTTTCCATGAAAAACTCCCCAGCATATTAAAGTTTTTTCTAAACTGCTGACGATCAGTATCAGCAATTGCTACAAAAGGATGTGTCAAATTTTCCGAAACTGCTTCATCTGTATCATCAGTAGTTAAACCCGGAACTGGAATTGGAGCATATCCCACAACAGTTTTTAAACGGGAATCTGCAGATGAAACCTCATTTTGCTCATTCATTCCCCCGCCATTAATTTCAGTATCTGAATAACGTACTGTAAAACTCAAATCGACTTTATCAGAGGCTTTACTGTTTAAAGCCAGCGACAAGTTATTTCTATTAAAATCTGACCCGTTCATGATTGCTTTTTCATCATAATGAGCATAATTGAAATTATAGCTCATTTTCTCTGAACCGCCGCGAATAGATAAGTCACGACTTTGAACTTCGCCTGTACGTCCAAAAACCTGTCTTTGCCAGTCATTACCTTTCATACCTTTGTACATATCATAATCCTGCCATGATCCAAAATATTTCTCATAAGAGCTCAGGTCTGTATTATCCTTAAGCAAAGCATACTCATACTGCCATTTCACGTAATCTTCAGGAGCTGTAACATCTATAGTATTGGCTATTTTTTTCATGCCATAAAACATATTATAGTTTACGGCAATTTTACCATCTTTACCTTTCTTTGTAGTAACAATAACAACTCCATACGCACCTCTCGAACCATATATAGCGGTAGATGATGCATCTTTTAATATTGTCATAGTATCAATATCAGAAGAAGAAATGTCATTAATATTGTTTACCGGAAATCCATCTACTATATATAACGGAGAAGCATCTTGTGTTAAAGAACCGTTTCCACGAATTCTAATCTGTATATTTGAATCTGGCGAACCTTCAGAAGAAGTTACCTGAACTCCCGCTATACGTCCCGTTAAAGCTTCTGCTACGTTAGGAACAGGAATTTTACGCATCTCATTTCCAGAAAATGTAGCCACCGCACCCGTTAAATCAGATTTTTTTGATGTCCCATATCCAATTACAACAACCTCGTTTAAGTTATTTGAATCTTCAGACATAGTTGCATTTACTTTAGTTTTACCTTCTGTTGAAACTTCAATGCTTTTAAATCCTATAAAAGAAAAGCTTAAAACCGCTTTCGGATTGGTTAATTTTAATTTATAGTGACCATCAAAATCAGTAGAAGTCCCGTTCTTCGTTCCTTTTTCCAGTACATTCACTCCTGGCAAAGAAAGTCCGGCTGCATCTTTAACGGTTCCTTCTATTGTTACTGTCTGAGCATGCGCTCGATTGCTCAACAGCAAGCACAATAAAAAAACAAATGCAAAGCAATGATTTGCTCCTTTGTTTAATAAATCTTTAAAATTCATGGTTGTTTGTTTAAGTTAGTAAATTGTTTAAAGTGGTTTTTTGGTTTCTTTTTATGTTTGCAAGCCCAGTCTTTATCAACAATAACAAAGACTTAGATTGTACACTATTTTGGAATTTTAATTATTCTTTTTTGTAAGAATCAAAACTTAGGGCATCTATACTTGAAAAAGTTGTAATCGATTACACAAACATAGATATTTTTTTAATACAAAAAATTAAAATTCATAAAAATTTCATAAATAGAATTGCATATCAAAAATAAAACGGCTTTTTTATACGACTTATGTAATTTTATCGATATATAAATATTAAATATATTATCGTAATTCAATGATTTGTTAGGATTTTTTCTAAAAAAACAATCGATTACAAGCTTACAATTTAAAATATTTTTAAGTGTGTTTTTAACATTTATTTTTAATATAAAAATGATTTTAGGTTTTAATTGATGAATATTTTAACAAGTTTTTTATTTAAAAAAGAAATTCATAATTTAACTTGTGTACTTCAATTGCACCAATTAAACTTCACTAAAAACTCTAAACAATTCCTAAAACAAATTTTGGCACAAAAAAACCCTTAGATTGCTTCTAAGGGTTTGATGTTTATAGAGATATAAAAATTTATGCGCTTTGAAGCCTCAAATCGTTCCTGTGTATTTTTATTAATGTCACGGTTATCAGCATTCCAATAATAGACATTCCAACCCCGATAAGATTTGGAGATTCATAGCCATATCCGGCAGTCAATGGTAATCCGCCCAGAAAAGCTCCAAGGGCATTACCAATATTAAAACTTCCCTGGAGAGAAGCCGAGGCGATCATCTCTGCTCCTTTTGCTGTTCGTATCATCAACATTTGAATTGGTGCAATAACCGAGAAAGAAATAGTACCCGTCAGGAAAGTCAAAAACAAAGAAATATATTGACTTGATGAGAAGAAATAAACCAAAATCAAATCGATTGACATAATAAATAACAAAGCTAAAGTTGTGGGTGCAGGCGAATATTTATCTGCCAGTTTTCCTCCGGCAAAATTTCCAACCACCATACCCAGTCCGGCCAGAATTAAAATATACGAAACATCGCCTTCGCCAAATTTCGAAACATTAATTAATAGCGGCGCAATATAACTGATCCAGGCAAATAATCCTCCAAAACCAATTGCAGTGATTCCGATAATTAACCAAGCTTCGGTTCTCTTGAAAAACTCTAATTGTTTTTTCATATTTACCGTTTCGCCTTTTTCTAACTTTGGCATCCATAAAGAAATAAGCAAAAAGGTTAACAAACCCACGATGGCAATTAATACAAAAGTATAACGCCAGATAAAATTATGACCAATATAGGTTCCAATAGGAACACCAATTAAATTAGCCAGGGTTAAACCCGAAAACATAATAGCAATCGCCTGTGCTTCTTTTCCTTTGTCGGCTAAACGGCTTGCGACTACCGCACCCACTCCAAAAAATGCTCCATGCGGTAATCCCGATAAAAATCGCGAAGCAAATAAAAAATTATAAGAAGGTGCAATAATCGAAAGCGCATTAAAAACCGTTAACATTAAAGCTAAAATTAAAAGCATTTTTTTAGGCGGAAAATTTCTTCCAAGTATTACTAATAAAGGAGCGCCGATAACGACTCCAAGTGCATAAGCAGAAATTAAATATCCGGCAACGGGAATGCTGACTTTCATATCTGAAGCGATATCAGGAAGAAGACCCATCATCACAAATTCGGTTATACCGATAGTTAAACCTCCAAACGAGAGTGCAATAAGACTTTTTTTCATTTTGATTTCATAAGAAAGGGAAAGACTTTCTACGATACAAATTTAACACCATTAAACAAGAAAAAAGTTGTACATTTATAACATAAACTTGTAATAATAAAACATGCCGAAATTAAATCAATTTGAAACTCTTGTCATTCACGAGTTCGAAGATGAAAAATTTCATCTGCCTCCGCATACGCATACCTATTACGAAATCATATATATAAAGAAAGGAAGCGGTGTTCATCACCTCAACAATAATCTTCTTCCATACAAGTCTGGAGACTTATTTGTGATTTCGCCAGAAGACGAGCATTATTTTGATATTAAAAAATCGACCCGCTTTGTTTATATCAAATTCACTGATAATTATTTTAACTCTAAACAAAATTTAACCTGCGATGAATTTTTAATTCACACGCCTGAAAATTTTATGCGGGATAAATTATTAAAGGAAACCGTTTTAAAATTAGATGATCCTTGCAAAACGATTCTTAAAAATACAATCGAAAACATTACGGCTTATAATTGCAAAACCGATGTTTCGACTTCGCCTATTATCTTTTATCAGATTCTTTCGATTTTTGGTGTAATTAAAGAAACTATTAAATGTATGAATCTGCGAATGGAATCGACGCATATCGATAACGAACAAATTGCCACTTATATTCATCAGAATATTTACAATCCGAAATTGGTACAGATAAAAGTTATTGCCAGTCATTTTAATATTGCCGAAACTTATTTTAGTGCTTATTTTAAGAGGACTTTTTCTATCAGTTATCGTGAATACATTAATAATCTACGAACGACTTTAATCGAAAAACGTATTCATAACGACAAACTTTCTATTAAACAAATCGCCTACGAATTTGGTTTTACTGATGAAAGCCATCTTTCGAATTATTTTAAAAAGAAGAAAAACATGAAACCGACTGATTTTAAGAAAACATAAAATTTGAAATCTTAAATAAAGAACAGCTCTTAAAAAAATTATCTAAATTTGTAATTCAAAAGCTTTTACATTGAAGAAAAAAACACACATATTATTTTTCATTTTAACCCTTGGCTTCTTTTTGATGTCCAGTTCAGGTTATGCATGTGGAAAATCTTCTGAAAAAACTTCGTGCGAAAAGAAAGCTTCTTCTAAAAAAGAGAAAACCCATTCTTGTCAGGAAGATTGCTGTAAGAAAGGTCATAATTCTAAAGATCAGCACGGCTGCAATGGAAAATGCGATCATTCGAGCTGTACAACTACTGCTTTGCAATTTAGTCTGCTAACCACAAACGAATTTGAATTCGAAAATAATCTCTTTAATTTCTCATCTGAGAAATCTATATCTTACTATAAAACTGCCGGTATTTCTGATGGTTTTACTTCTATTTGGTTAATTCCTAAAATAAACTAAATTCTATTTCTGACAGCCATAATAGTGTTTTGCCGCTAAGGCACAAAGGCTCGAAGAAATATAAAACTTTGCGTCTCTGCGACTTTGCGAGATTAAAAACATCCTAAATTATTTAACTTAGAGAAAAATTACATTCTCTATCAAAATTTACATACAATGAAAAACTTAATATCAACTATAGCAGCAATAATCACATTATTATTTACTGCAAACACGATTCAGGCAAATGCAATTAAAACAACAGAAACAGGAATTGAAATTGCTGATTCAAGTCAATTACAATCTGTTTATGATGCTTATTTTAATGTAAAAGATGCTTTAATTAAAAGTGATGCAAAATTAACTTCGGCGAAAGCCAAAGATTTATTAGACGCGATTACTGCTATAAAAATGGACAAATTAAAAACTGACGAACATACAGCCTGGATGAAAGTGGTAAAAAAATTAACTGCCGATGCCAAAAGTATTTCGACTTCAACAGATTTAAAAAAGCAGCGTGAGACTTTTAAATCGCTTTCAAAAAACACATATACCTTAATTAAAGTTTCAAAATCAAACGAAGTTGTTTACAAACAATACTGCCCAATGGCCGATGCTGACTGGTTAAGCAAAGAAAAAGCAGTTAAGAATCCGTATTACGGTTCTTCGATGTTAACTTGCGGAAACGTGGTAGAAACTATCAAATAAATATGACGCTCTACATCAAAAACATGGTGTGCGCCCGCTGTAAAATGGTTGTGAAGTCTGAGTTTGAAAAACTCGGACTTCAGACTATTTCTGTAGAATTAGGCGAAGTCGAACTGCAAGATGATATCAATGATTCTCAGAAAGAGATTTTGCTTAAAAACCTGCAGACTTTGGGTTTCGATTTATTGGATGATAAAAAAACCAAAACCATCGAGAAAATTAAAAATCTTATTGTCGATTTGGTTTATCATAAAAATAGCGAACTCAAAGTTAACTTATCTGATTATTTAGCAGAAAACCTAAATCAGGATTATAATTCTTTAAGCAATCTTTTCTCAGAAATTGAAAATACAACTATCGAAAAGTATTTTATCAGCCAGAAAATTGAGAAAGTAAAAGAGTTATTGATTTACAACGAACTATCTTTAAGTGAAATTGCTGATCTTTTAAATTACAGCAACGTAGCGCATTTAAGTAATCAATTCAAGAAAATTACGGGTTTTACACCTACTTATTTCAAACAGCTGAAAGATAAGAAACGTATTCAGATCGAGAATTTGTAATTTTTTTTAACCGCAAAAAGCACAAAGGTTTACGCAAAGTTCGCAAAGATTGTAAACACAGCCAATGGTTTTAATCATTGGAATACAATAAATTTATCATAACATACGTCTCCAAGGTTAAAACCTTGGGCTATGTTTTCTGACAAAGCTTTGCGAACTTTGCGTTTTTTATACATACAGCATATCAAAAATTCCTTGCGCTCTCCTATGTTTGTCAAGTTAATTTACGATGAGTGATCGTTATGTTTAAATTTGCAATAATTAAGTGAAAAGGAATGAGAGTCCATTGGCGCCTAAATAGTTCAAGAAACATATTCTCGCAAAGAAATTACCTCATTCTTTTTTATCTTTTAGAGTCTGAACAGAATGTAAGGAATTATGCAATGCTTAATATCCAGAATATCCAATCAGGAGAAAAGACGAGGGAAGATTCATCACTTTATAATTAAATTTAAAAAGACAAAGATGAGTAAAGCAGTAAAACAAGTAGCAGGAATTGATGTAGCCCAAAAAGAATTAGTGGTTACCTTAGGTCGTCTTTTAGATGATTTTACTATAGAATTATTTGCCTACAGGATATTTAGGAATAACGATTTAGGCTTTAAGTCGCTGGTTGAATGGACAAATTCACTCACTGACAATCAAATCCCTGTTCGATATGTAATGGAAGCCACAGGTGTGTATCATCAGAAATTTGCCTATTATTTATCTGACAATAACCATGAAGCAAGTATTGTGCTGCCTAATAAAATCAGCAATTATATGCGGACTTTGGAGTTAAAAACTATTACAGATAAAAGCTGCTCACAAGCAATAGCCCAATTTGGGTTAGAGAGAAAATTGGATATTTGGAGCAGGCCAAAAGCTGTTTATAGGGAATTGCAGCAGCTAACCCGCGAAAGAGATCAAATAGTACAGGAAAGAAGCATTATTAAAAATCAAATGCATGCCGAAAATGCAGAAGCGGAGCCAAATCAAAAAAGTATGCAGCGAATGCAGTCAAGAATAGGATTTTTAAATTCACAGGAAAAGGAAATCAAAGAAGACATTGCAGGTCTAATAGCTGCAGATCTTAACTTAAAGCAGACCATCGATAAAATCACTTCAATACCTGGAGTTGGAGAATTGACCGCAGTGATTGTTTTGGCAGAAACAAATGGATTTGAACTCATTAGGAATAAATCACAATTAACAAGTTATGCAGGACTTGATGTAAAGGAGAAGCAATCAGGAACCTCAATAAAAGGAAAGCCCAGAATATCAAAAAAGGGAAATCGAAATTTAAGAAAAGCCATGCATCTTCCAGCATTAACTGCAGTAAAATGGGACGATAACTTTAAAGATATATACGCACGACTGGCATCTAAGCATGGCATTAAAATGAAAGCATTGGTAAGCATTCAAAGAAAAATACTAGAACTTATCTATGTTTTATTCAAAAACCAAACTCTTTACAATAAAAACTATACAACAAAAAATAGCGTGAAAACACAAATGGCTTTACACGCTATAGAGACTAGCTCAAAGACTGTCTTGAAAAAACAAAACTAATAAAAATTAAGATTTTAATTTGGAAATCAACACAGAATCTTTGCGGTTAAAAAAAACTTTTAGTAAATCTTACAAATCATTCTCAAAATTATACAAACCGTTGTAAATCTTACTTCGGAAATTTGCATTGTAATACCTTAAAAACGAAAAAACAATGACTCATCAATATATAATTTCAGGAATGTCGTGTAATGGCTGCCGCACCAAAGTCGAAAAAACACTAAATGAAGTTGAAGGAATTCATGCCGAAGTAACGTTAGACCCGCCAGTAGCAGCCATAACAATGGAAAAACATGTTCCAACAGAAAAATTTCAGGAAGTTTTATCTGCTGCTGGAAAATATACTATTGAAATGGATTCTCCTAAAAAAGCCGAATCTGCAGTAAAATCATGTTGTTCAGGTCATAAAAAAGAAGATCATACTTCGCATTCTCATAAAAAAGAAAAAATAGTAATTCCTCATAATGCAACGGGAGTTTTTTACTGCCCAATGCATTGCGAAGGCGATAAAACTTATAACAAACCCGGAGACTGTCCGGTTTGCGGAATGGATTTGGTCCCTCAAATAGCAATTGGAACACAATTTACCTGCCCGATGCATCCGGAAGTTATTTCTAATGAGCCGGGCGACTGTCCAATCTGCGGAATGGATTTAGTGCCAATGCAGGCATCAGATTCTGAAGAAAATAAAACCTATACCGACTTATTAAAGAAAATGAAAATTGCGACGTTGTTCACACTTCCTATTTTCATTATTTCAATGTCGGAAATGATTCCTGATAATCCTCTTTTTAAAATCATGTCTATTGAAAAATGGAACTGGGTTCAGTTTCTATTTTCAATTCCGGTTCTGTTCTACGCCGGATGGATGTTTTTTGTACGCGCCTGGAAATCAATTATTACTTGGAATCTCAATATGTTTACTCTAATTGGAATAGGAACCAGCGTTGCGTTTCTATTCAGCGTTGCGGGAATGTTCTTTCCGGATCTTTTCCCGTCCGAATTTAAATCGCATCACGGAACTATTCATCTTTATTTTGAAGCTGCAACGGTTATTATAACACTGGTTTTATTGGGTCAGCTATTAGAAGCCAAAGCCCACGGACAAACTAACGGTGCGATTAAAGAATTACTAAAATTAGCGCCAACCGAAGCTACTTTGGTTGAAAACGGAACTGATAGAACAATCTCCATTCATGATATTAAAAAAGGGGATTTATTACGAGTAAAACCAGGAGAAAAAATTCCGGTTGACGGAAAAATAACTTCCGGAGAAAGCAGTATTGATGAAGCCATGATTACCGGAGAACCTATTCCGGTTGATAAAAAAACGGGCGATAACGTAATTTCGGGAACTATAAACGGAACAAAATCATTTGTTATGACTGCCGAAAAAGTAGGTTCAGAAACTTTACTTTCGCAGATTATTCAAATGGTAAATGACGCAAGCCGTTCGAGAGCGCCAATTCAAAAACTGGCAGACCGCGTTGCAAAATATTTTGTTCCAACTGTTGTTGCCATTTCTATATTAACTTTTATTATCTGGGCAAAATTTGGCCCTGAACCTTCTTATATCTATGGATTAATAAATGCTATTGCGGTTTTAATAATTGCCTGTCCTTGTGCTTTAGGACTGGCGACTCCAATGTCGGTTATGGTGGGAGTTGGAAAAGGCGCTCAACATGGAATTTTAATCAAAAATGCCGAAGCACTCGAAAACATGAATAAAATTGATGTTTTAATCACCGATAAAACGGGAACAATTACAGAAGGAAAACCAACTGTCGAAAAAATTTATGCGATCGATAATAACGAAGATATTTTATTGCAAAACATTGCTTCACTAAATCAGCACAGCGAACATCCTTTGGCGCAAGCCGTTGTTAATTTTGCGAAAGAAAAAAATCAATCCTTACTTGAAGTTCCGGATTTTGAGGCCGTTGCCGGAAAAGGAGTTTTAGGAACCGTTAATAATTCAAAAATTGCATTAGGAAATAAAAAACTAATGGAACAGATTAAAGCTTCGATTTCTGATAATTTTGAAAGCAAAATTACAGCCGAGCAGAATCTTGGAAAAACAGTTTCATACATCGCCATAAACAATATTGTTGCTGGTTATGTAACCATTACAGATTCCATAAAAGCTAACAGTGCGAAAGCAATTAAAAACTTAATCGATCAGGGTATTGAAGTTATCATGCTTACGGGTGACAATAAAAACACAGCCAAAGCGGTGGCAGATCAGCTTCATTTAAGTTCTTTCAAAGCGGATTGTCTTCCTGAAGAGAAACTGAGAGAAATTGAACGTTTGCAAGCTGAAGGAAAAGTGGTGGCGATGGCCGGCGACGGAATCAACGATGCTCCGGCTTTGGCAAAAGCTGATATTGGAATTGCAATGGGAACCGGAACGGATGTTGCCATTGAAAGTGCTAAAATAACGCTTGTAAAAGGAGATTTAAACGGAATTGTAAAAGCTAAAAAGTTAAGTTTTTCGGTTATGAAAAACATTAAGCAAAATCTGTTTTTTGCTTTTATATACAATGTTTTGGGAATTCCAGTTGCAGCAGGAATTTTATATCCGGTATTCGGGATTTTGCTTTCGCCGATGTTAGCTGCATTGGCTATGAGTTTAAGTTCTGTTTCGGTAATTGCAAACGCTTTACGATTGCGAAATCTCAACCTTTAAAAAATCAATATGAAACTACATACTATTTTAATTGTCTTTTTAATTGCTTTGAGTGCAAAAGCCCAAAAAGTAGTTCGTTATGATTTACACGTTCGGGACACGATTGTCAATTTTTCGGGAAAAGAAAAACGGGCTCTAACTGTAAACGGGCAAATTCCGATGCCGACATTGACTTTTACGGAAGGTGATATTGCAGAAATTTATGTGCATAACGATTTAAAAAATGAAGATACTGCCCTGCATTGGCACGGATTATTTCTTCCGAATAAAGAAGACGGCGTTCCGTATTTAACGCAAATGCCTATAAAACCTGGAACAACGCACAAATACACTTTCCCTATTATTCAAAATGGAACGTATTGGTATCACAGTCATTCAGGATTACAGGAACAAATTGGTTTGTACGGACTTTTCATTATCAATAAAAAGAAAGACGATACTACCTTTAGAAAAGGTATTGACGATTTGCCTACTGTTCCAATTATTTTAAGCGAATGGACGGATTTGAAACCGGAGAATGTTCAGCGAATGCTTCATAATGCCAACGATTGGTTTGCTATAAAAAAAGGAACAACTCAAAGTTATGCCGAGGCAATTAAGAAAGGGCAATTCTCTACAAAAATCACCAACGAATGGAAACGTATGAATGCCATGGACGTGAGTGATGTATATTATGAAAAGTTTTTAATTAACGGAAAAAATGAAGACCAGCTTTCGCAGTTTAAAGCCGGAGATAAAGTAAGATTACGAATTGCTAACGGAGGTGCATCCAGTTATTTCTGGCTCACGTATGGAGGCGGAAAAATAACGGTTGTAGCCAGCGACGGAAACGATGTTGAACCTGTAGAAGTAGACCGTTTGATTATTGCCGTTTCTGAAACTTATGATATCGTGGTTACGATTCCTGAAGATAAAAAATCCTTTGCTTTTTTGGCTACAGCCGAAGACAGAACCGGATCTGCTTCTTTGTTTTTAGGAGAAGGAACCAAGCAATCTGTCAAACATCTTCCCAAATTAAAATATTTTGAAGGGATGAAAATGATGAACGATATGATGAAGATGAACGGAGAAATGAATGATATGGGTATGAATATGTCGCTCAATAAAATGGACATGAATGCTGTAATGTATCCTGAAATTTCCGGCGAAGAAGAATCTGCAAAAACAGAAGATCATTCTGGTCATAATATGAAAGGCATGGAAATGTCAAATGATTCTACGGCAACTTCTGAAATTGTAACACTGAATTACGGAATGCTGAAATCTCCAACCAAAACAACGCTTCAAAAAGACGCTCCAGTAAAAGAATTACGTTTTACATTATCGGGAAATATGAACCGCTATGTTTGGAGTTTGGATAATAAAGTAATTTCTGAAACGGATAAAATTTTAATTAAAAAAGGTGAAAACGTTCGTATTGTATTGTACAACGAATCAATGATGCGCCACCCAATGCATTTGCACGGACACGATTTTAGGATTTTAAACGAACATGGCGAATATTCTCCGCTAAAAAATGTGATTGACATTATGCCAATGGAAACTGATACAATCGAGTTTCAGGCCAATGCGGATGGCGATTGGTTTTTTCATTGTCATATCTTATATCATATGATGGCGGGAATGGGACGTATTTTTAGTTATGAAAATTCGGCTCCGAATCCGTTGATTCATCATCCTGAAATGGCTTATAAAATGCTAAAAATGGATGATCGTATGTTTCATTTTATGGCCGAAAATGATTTTGCTTCAAACGGAAACGACGGAGAGGCGATGTACAGCAACACGCGCTGGAGCATTGGAACGGAATGGAGATTGGGTTATAACGACAAACACGGTTATGAAACCGAAACGCATATTGGCCGCTATATTGGTAAAATGCAATGGTTTATGCCTTTTATAGGTTTTGACTGGCGATACCGAAAAATGGGAATGGACGAACAGGAACAAAATATGTTTGGACAAAAGAATACCAAAGACAATCGCTCGGTTTTCAGCATCGGTGCCGAATATACATTACCAATGTTAGTAAAAGCTCAGATAGAAATGTATACGGATGGAAATGTGAGAGTACAGTTTGAGCGAAAAGATATTCCACTTTCGAGACGTTTACGAATGAATTTAATGTGGAATACTGATAAAGAATATATGGCTGGCTTAAAATATGTTGTTGGCAGAAACTTTGGAATCACGACACATTATGATAGCGACATGGGAGTTGGTTTTGGATTGAATCTCAATTATTAAAGAAGTGTAGTCCCTACGGGACACTGGGGTGCTATTTCATTTCCTTTTCTACCAACCTTATGAGGCTGTCTCAAAAGGACAGCTTCTTTTCGTTTATAAAAAATTAAGATAGCTATAAAAAATTAATTCGGTTTTTCGGAATTCGGCTTTAAAGATGATTTTCCGATTTTTTGACCGATTTTTAGGCAAGAACGGATTGTCTTTACCCTGCAAGTGCCATCTTTTGTAAATTATGGGCAATAGAAAGCAATCCGATTTCTACCTCGGCCTTGTTTTGTCCTCGAAGCATAAATCGTTTAAAACCTTTGTTGTGTTTGATTTGTGCAAATACGGGTTCTACATCATGACACCTTTGCTTTCTGAGCTGTTCTCCCCGTTTTGTTTTAAGTAAATCAAATGCCTTTTGCCTTATTTGAGCCAATTCAGGATTGTTTTGCGAGGCGGTCACCTGTTTGGTTTTGCAGTCTCTGTCAAAATAATTGTACTTAACAAAGGCTTTTATTTTTCTGGCTTTTAACAAGTTGTAGTTTTCCTGCGAACCATAGCCAGCATCGGCAACTAACTCTTTGGGAACTTTTTTGTATGATTTTTCAAAACTATCAATATGCGGGCTAAGCGTTTTTGTGTCAGTAGGATTCGGATGCAGGCTGTAGTGCAGAATGAACTGCTTATTGGTACTGATCTGCAGATTGTAAGCCGGTTTTAACTGGCCGTTTAGCATATGGTCCTCTTTCATGCGCATAAAAGTGGCATCGGTATCGGTCTTGGAGAACGAGTTTCTGTTTTGAAGAATTTCTTCTTGCTGTTTGTACTTTTCAAGGTTCTTTGGCCAGTTCTTTTTGGCATAATTGAGCTTCTGGCGTACTTTCGAAGGAACTTTTTTCTCTTTCAAAACTGCATTGATCGTGTTGATTGCAGCTTCTACTTTTTCTTTATCAATAGCCCTAAAATCAACAGATTCTGTATTTTTGAGTTCTTCTTTGGCTACACTCTGTGCATAATTCCAAAGTTCTTCCAGCTGTTGTTCAATACGTTCTTTACTCTTTTTAATAGCCTTCCCCCATACAAAAGTGTAGCGGTTGGCATTGGCTTCAATCTTTGTGCCGTCAACAAAGGCAGTCTTAAGGCTTACGATGCCCTCCCTTTCTAGCAAAAGAACAATTTGGGTAAAAATTTCTTTAATCTGCCCATTTAGACGTTGACTTCTAAAACGATTGATCGTATTGTGATCCGGCTGGCTCATACCGCTGAGCCACATAAAATGGATATTTTCTTTAAGGGCCTGTTCAAGTTTTCGGCTTGAATAAATATTGCACAAATAACCATAGACCAACACTTTCAAAAGCATTTTAGGATGGTAGCTTGAAGTGCCTCCTGGTTTGTAATTGCGCATTAAACTTGTTAAATCTAAACCATCAACGATGCCAGAGACTACTCTTACAGGGTGCTTACTATCAATCAGCTCCGATAAATTCGGAGGAAAAAGCACATTTTGGTTGGGAATGTAATCTTTAAAGACTACTTTTGAAGCTATACACACACCGCAATTTAATCAAATTGCAAGAATTAGGAAAGCGAAAGCTTTCCTTTTTTTATGCCACAAAAAAAGCTGCCTCACTTTTGAGACAGCCTCATTTATTACAAAATATCTCGTAGAAAAAAAATATTGGTAGAAAAAAAATAACCAGCATTTAAAATTGTCCCGTAGAGACTACATAAACATTTCTATATTAACTTATCATTGACAATTTCCCAAACTAAATCGTATTATATTTGAACCAACATCTTCAATCAAAAAGAAAAATACTAACAATTAAATTAAACAAAAAATGAAAAATTTATTTGCCGTTTTAGCAATTGCTTTATTTACAATTGGATTACAAGCTCAGGATACTACGCCTGCTAAGAAAGAAAAAGCTAAAAAAGAATCTTGCTGCAAAAAAACAGATGACAAAAAAGACAAAAAATCATGCTGCGTTAAAAAATAATCGCAACATGTATTGAATTTAAAAGGTCTCAAATATTTGAGGCCTTTTTTGTTGTGTTTTTTTATTGTGTTTTTTTCGCCACAGATTTCACAGATTAGCATAGATTTTTTTTAAACAAACTTTGTCAAAGTTATTCACTCAGAAATCTTTTTAATCCTTTTAATCTGTGGCAAAAAAACTTAAAAAAACTATTTCACCGTTGCAACATTTCCTGTTCTGGTGAGTACTCCCCAGCTTTGGCTTTCGCCTTTTATGGCTCTTCGCAGGGCTCTAAATAAAATTACATACATCAATTGTCTGTATACAAATCGCTGCGGAATTAGCCATATTAATTTAGTCAGTCTTTCTTTTTCGAAAATAAAAGCAACCACACTAACCAGCATATCTACAAGCATAAAAGCTATATAGTAAACCAATATTTTATGAAGACTGTCCGGATCATTGAAATTCCAGATTAAGCTCAAAATAAGAACTAAATCTGCCAAAGGCGCAAAGATTGGCAAAACGATTTGAAAAAGAAGAATGTTTGGCAGAGCGACCATTCCTAATCCTTTATATCTTGGGTTAAAACACGCATCCCTGTTTTTCCAGAAAGCCTGCATAATGCCATAACTCCAGCGAAAACGCTGTTTCATAAATTCTTTCAAACTTTCTGGAGCTTCTGTTACCGCAACGGCCTCAATGCAGTTTATAATACGGTAATCATTTCTTAAAATCCGAATCGTTAAATCGCAGTCTTCAGCAAGCGTATCAGTTGTAAAGCCTCCTGCTTTTTCTATTGCTTCTTTCTTAAAGGCGCCAATCGCTCCTGGAACAACCGTAATTCCGTTGATTAAATCGAAAGCCCTGCGGTCAAAATTTTGTGCGGTTGTATATTCAATACTCTGCCATTTGGTCAACATTGTATTTTCGTTTCCTACTTTTACATTTCCGGCAATCGCTCCAATCTCTTCATTGTTTTTTAACTGCATCGTAAAACCTTTCATCAATTGCGAAATCGCATCGGTTTTTAGCTGCGTATCGGCATCGATACAAACTACATACTCATTTTGGGTTAGTTTAATTCCATAATTTAAGGCAGATGCTTTCCCTCCGTTTGGTTTGGTATTGACTTTTACTTTTGGATTATTGGCAAAAGCTTCGTTGATCATGGCAAAAGTTTTGTCTTTCGATCCATCATCTACAAAAACAATATCAAAATCCGGATAATCCTGACCTAGTAAATTTTCGATAGTTTTTACTGCATTTATTTCTTCATTATAAGCCGGAACGATAATACTCACTTTTGGAAGAACTCCATTTGAAGGCTTATAAACTGGCGGGTATTTATGATCTTTCCATTTTTTTATAAAAGCCATAACAGCCATTAAGGCAATTCGGAAAAAACCCAGAAAAATAGCAACCCAAAAAGTAGCCGTAATAAAATGTCCAAACCAATATCCGAAATCAAAAATAAAATTGTCAATTGAAATAAACGGACCTTTTGCTTCTGGCATGATTTCGTCTTTGGTTTTACCAAGTAAATGAGCAACAGTCGTAAACTGAATATGTCTGTCTTTAAAATATTTAATAATTCTCGGCAAAGCTGTAACTGTAGCTTCTCTATTTCCTCCGGCATCGTGAAGCAAAATAATTCCTTTATCGGGATTTGCTTCATATTGTTTTATGGTTCGAATATAGACAGAATCGGCACTGACGCCTTTTTCCCAATCATTTGGGTCGATACTTTCTCCAACGGTATAATAATTTTGTGCTTTGCTTAAGGCAATTGGTTTCAGTTCGGCTTCTGTTGTGGGTTCAGCATCTGCATTATAAGGCGCTCTAAAAAGCACGGTACTTTTTCCGGTAACGGCTTCGATTAATAACCGGGTCGTTTCCATTTCTTTCGCAGCCCTTTCCGGACTTACCAAAGCAATATTTGGATGCGTAAAAGTATGATTTCCTATTTCGTGGCCTTCTTTATAAATTCTTTGCAGCAGCGGAATATTATTTTCTCCCTGAATGCCAATCACAAAAAATACTGCCGGTACTTTTTCTCTTTTTAAAATATCTAAAATCTGTGGGGTATAAACAGGATCCGGCCCGTCATCAAAAGTTAAAATAACTTGTTTGTTTACGTTTCCAAATTTGCTGATTACGTATTTTGTTGGTAATTCTACATATTTCTGTTCTGTAATAATATCATCATCTTTATCGATTTCCAGTTCTATTTTTCCTGGTGCTGGATCGGCAATAACATTTAATATTTCGCCGTCACCAATATAAGCGGGACTTTCTATTCGTGTATTGACACGTTTCATTACATTAAAGTCAAAAGGCTTTTTATTGATGCTTTCGTTTGTTAAGCTGCGCTGATAAAAGCTCCACAAACGCTGATCTTCGCTTCCTAAACGCCACAAAGCAGTTCCTCCCAAACCATATTCGTCACTAAACCTTATGGTATTAAAATTAGTGGCGGCATCTTCAAAATTAACCACATGTTTTTTACCATTACCATCAGTATAATTAAAAGAATTACTATAACTGTTATTATCAAATTTTATCACGGCATTATGCTGTTTTGCAATGGCAATTGCCTGATCGTAGGTTATGGTTTCTCCTTCTTGTTTTTCCTGCCAGTCGTAACCATAACCAGCAAAACAAAGAATAATTTTATCTGACGGAATTTCCTGCGCAGTTTTATCTACTATGCGTTCTATCCATTTTTGACTGCTTACATCTCCCGGAACACTGCTGGCATAATGTTCATCATAAGCCATCAAAAACATGTAGTCATTGTATTGTGCCAATGCTTTTACGTTAAAATCATCGTCTGATGCCATAATATCCTGCGAAACAAGATAACCCAGCGGATGCAGTTTTTCATATAAGGCTTTTTGAAAAGCGATTATGGGTTCATCGCTGTTTTCTTTAAATTCCTCAAAGTCAATATTTATCCCCTGCAAATCATATTTTTTTAATGCTTTTGCAATGTCATTAATTAGTCTTTCTCTTTTATTTGTATCGTGAAGAATGCGATGAATAAGATCGCCGTCAAATTCTCCTTCACCTAAAGATTCGTTAATGTTGTTAATTAACGGAAGGATTTTTACTTTTCCTTTTTTCATTGCTTTCAATGCTGCCGTATCAATTTCTGTTCGCAGCAAATCTGTTTTGGGATCAATAAAAAACCATTCCGGAACGACCATATTGAGTTTATCAATATTTTTTTGCAGTGAAAATAAACTCTGCGGATCCCAGTCTACATAAAAAGCAGCCCGAACCTCAGCAGCTGTTTTTGGTGCGATTGGTTGTTTTCGTAATTTATCTATTTTAGTTTTTTCTCTTAAGAAATAATCAAACCCTTTAAACTTTTTGAGTTCTTTATCACTTAAATCTTTTGGTGTAACAGGGTTTTCTAAACTATGTCCGGCTCGGCTGCTGTTAGCCAAAAGCGGTAAAGGCGGTTTTAATCCTCTTTTTAAAGTGATGAAAAAAATTGGAACCATTAAAATAAGAAGAAACAAAATAAGCCGGCTTGACCATTGAAAAGTTCTCCAGCGTTTTTGGGTAACCGTCTGAAATATTTGTTTTTTATCATCCATATACTTTACTTTTTTAGGTAAATGCTATAAATATTTATCATACTTTACAGCTTAATTTGAATGTAAAACTATTATTACTAAATGAAGATCAAATTAATATGCAGAATTTTTATAATGGGAATTACAGAATAAAATTACAAAAGAAAAACTCAACAAAACAACAAAAAGTACTGATTAACAAATAAATACAAATAAAAAAGACCTCAATTGCCTGAGGTCTTTCTTTATGTTTGTTTTTGCCGCAGATTAAAAGGATTAACACTGATTTTTTCTATACATAAACTTTGTCAAAGTTCTTCAAACTGAAATCCTTTTAATCTTTTTAATCTGTGGCAAAAAAACTAGAAAAATTATTTCAATCTAACGCTCCATTCAAAATCCATTTCAGAAACCTGAACGCCTTCTTCATTAGTTCCAATAGATTTCATCCAGAAGGTTTGCCCTTCGCCTGTTGCAATGGTCTGCTTAATGGCTTCAGCAATTAAATGTCCGTCATTGCAGACAAAAGTTATTCTTCCAGTTGCTTTTTTTGTGAAGTTTCCTTTATTATTTGCAACCAGCATTGAGATTTTTTTACCGCTTTGCTGAATTTGAGAAATAACCAAAGCTCCGGTTGTTAACTCGGCAGCCATTGCCTGAACTGCAAAATACATTGAATTAAAAGGGTTTTGATTGATCCAGCGGTGTTTTACACTTACTACACATCTGTCTTTGTCGATTGCTTTTACGCGTACGCCACAAAAGTATGCCGACGGTAATTTGAATAATACAAATTTGTTAAGTTTAGATACAGATATTGCCATTTGATATATTTTTTATGTAAAAATACAAAAAAACTATGCATGCACAATAAATTGATATTACTTTATAAAACTATCAGTAAAATCAATACTTTACAGTGATTTTCAGTTATTTATATTTCTTAAATTCACTTTGATTTTGTTAATATTTTGTTAATATTTGGTACTATGCAAAACAAGATACTGTCTTTTAGATATATATTTGCATAAGAAATTACTATATACTTTTAATCATGCAATCATCAACACCACTCATCATGGAAAAATCATCAGAAAAGAATACTTCGGCATTTGCCCATTTAAGTACATTAAGTCAATACATTATTCCGTTTGGAAATTATATTTTTCCAATCATCATTTGGTCAAGCTATAAAGACAAATCGGAGTTTGTAGATCATCACGGAAAACAGGCTTTGAACTTTCAGTTAAGTTTATTGCTTTACACGTTAATTCTGGCTTTAATCGCAATCCCGATTTTTGTTACGGTTTTTTTACAAAACCTTCCAATCGAAGCTGTTTTTAATGACAATGAAGATTTCTACATCAGAAATTTCAATTTTGACGGAAACATTGGCCTATTAAGTATTGGCGCTACGGCAGTAGTACTTTTTGGACTTTTAAAATTTGTTGAATTCTTTTTAGTGATTTATGCTTCTATAAAAGCTTCAAACGGAGAATTATACAAATATCCGCTAACGATTCCTTTTATAAAGTAACACTTCGATTTCGCTCAGTGTGACAAAAAGATTAAAGGTTATAGCACAAAAAACAATCAATCATCAATCAATTATCATCAATCAAAAAACGAATTGTTCAATCTAAAAAAAACAAAATGAAATTATGAACATTGAAAACACAAAAGCACAGATGCGCAAAGGTGTTCTTGAGTTTTGCATCTTATCAGTATTAAAAGAAAAAGACGCATATACATCTGAAATATTAGACACTTTAAAAAACGCAAAATTACTAGTTGTAGAGGGAACAGTTTATCCTCTTTTAACTAGATTGAAAAACGACGGTTTACTAAATTATCGATGGGAAGAATCGACATCCGGACCACCAAGAAAATATTATGGATTAACCGAAATAGGGCAGACATTTTTAAACGAACTTAGCGGTACCTGGACAGAATTGTCTGACGCTGTAAAACTAATCACCAATCAAAATCAATAAGTCATGAACAAAACAGTAAATATTAACTTAGGCGGTATGTTTTTTCACATCGATGAAGATGCATATTTAAAATTAACACGCTATTTTGACGCTATAAAACGATCACTTAACAATTCATCTGGACAAGATGAAATTATTAAAGATATCGAAATGCGTGTTTCTGAATTATTAACAGAAAAACAAAAAAGCGAGAAACATGTTGTTGGACTGAAAGACGTTGACGAAGTGATTGCAGTAATGGGACAACCTGAAGATTACATCATTGACGAGGAAGAAAAATCGAATCAGTCTTTTAAAAATTATAGCGGAAGAAGTCACAAAAAATTATACCGTGACAAAGAAAATGGTATGATTGGCGGTGTTGCAACCGGTCTTGCCCACTATTTTGGAATTGATGCTGTATGGATTAAAATCGTGTTCTTAATATTTGTTTTTGCAGGTTTTGGAACTGGGATTTTAGCTTATTTCGTTCTTTGGATTGTAACTCCTGAGGCGGTTACAACTTCTGAAAAACTTGAAATGACTGGAGAACCGGTTACAATTTCGAACATTGAAAAAAAAGTTCGCGAGGAAATAGATTCATTGTCTGAAAAATTTAAAAATGCAGATTATGACAAAATGGGAAACCAGGTAAAGTCGGGAGCTGAGAGAATAAGTAGTTCATTTGGAGACTTTGTTATGACGGTTTTTAAAATCTTTGCTAAATTTTTAGGGATAATTTTAATCATGTCAGGAATTGCCGTTTTAATCATGTTATTGATTGGGGTTTTTACTTTAGGAACTAATGCTTTTGTTGATTTTCCCTGGCAGAATTTTGTTGAAGCCGGAAACTTTACAGAATACCCACTTTGGTCTTTTGGTTTATTAATGCTTTTTGCCGTTGGGATTCCGTTTTTCTTCTTAACATTATTAGGATTTAAATTGTTGTCTCCAAACCTAAAATCAATCGGAAACATTACTAAATATACATTGCTTGCCGTATGGATTATCGCTATTGCAATAGCAATTAGTATTGGAATTAAACAGGCTACAGAAATCTCTCGAGATAATAAAGTGGTAGAAAAGAAAACAATTGCCATTACACCAAAAGATACTTTGTATGTAAAATTCAGATACAACGATTATTACGCTAAAGATTTATATCGTCATGGAGATTTTCAATTTGTACAGGATTCAGCAGGTAATGATTTAATTTACTCTACAGATGTTCGTTTACATGTTTTACGTACTGATGAAGCTTCTCCTTATATTCAGATAGAAAAAAGCGCAAGAGGAAATTCATTTACTAATGCTAAAAAAAGAGCAGAAAAAATCAATTTTAAGTACCAGGTTAACGGAAATCGTTTAATTTTGGATAATTATTTTCTGACTGATGTTAAAAATAAATTCAGAGGTCAGGAAGTAGATGTATTCTTATATTTACCAGAAGGTCAATTATTTAAACCAGATGCATCTATACAAGATTACGATGATTCTGAAGATGATTTCTTCAACCTGCACTTCAGCGGAAATTACAATTATAAAGTAGAAGGTTCAAAAATTAAATGTTTGAACTGCCCTGCAGAAGAAATTGACGATGAAGATAATGATGGAAATTATAATGAAGAAAATCATATTGAAAGTGATACTGTAAAAGAAGTTTCTATTAAAATAAACGGAAAAGAGGTACTAAACGGAAAAAAAACTAACGGAAAGTTAACCACTGATAAAAACGGAGTTATAATTAAAATTAACTAAGCCATGATAAAAATAATCATTCATATTACGAAATTTATTATTGCCACAATTACTGCACTATTGTTTGCTTCATGTAATAACTTAAACCTGAACACCATTGAAGGCAGCGGCAATGTAACAACTGAAAAAAGAATTATTCAGGGAGATTTTAAAAACATCGAAGTGAGCAATGCAATAGATTTAGTTATTCAGCAATCTGATTCGGTAGACATTACAGTTGAAGCTGATGATAATATTCAGAAAGAAATCATTACAAAAGTCGAAAACGGAACTTTGGTAATTAAATGTAAATTCAGTTCTTTCCGTAATGTCAGCATGAAAAAAGTAACGGTAAAAATGCCTCATATTGGTAAAATAGAAGCATCGAGCGCCGCAAGTGTTTCAAGTAAAAATGCTCTTCAGGGAGAAAACATAGAGTTGGAAACGTCAAGTGCAGCATCGATGCATGTAGATGTAGAGTCTGATAATATTTCTTGTAATTCAAGCAGCGGAAGCTCAATTGACATTAAAGGAAAAGCATTAAAAGTGCAAACTTCAGCTTCTAGCGGATCTTCAATCGAAGCCGGAAAATTATTAGCAAATGATGTTGATGCCGAAGTTTCAAGCGGGTCAGTGATAAGCGTTCATCCTATTTTAAGTCTGAAAGCCCAAGCAAGCAGCGGTGGAAATATTAACTACAATAATGTTCCAAAAACGATCAATAAAGAGACAAGTTCCGGAGGAAGCGTTAGTCAGAGCTAACATTTTTTAACTGTTAAATATAAAAGAAATCATTCATCTAAAGTGGATGATTTTTTTATATTTGCCAAAATCAAATCTAAAATAAATGAAAAAAAATACAGCCCTGTTCCTATTGCTCTTGGTTACAACATTAACATTTGCTCAAAAAAGAGAAAAAATAAAAGGTTCTAAAATTGTAATTACTTCAATTAAAGAAGCAGGAAGTTTTGATGCCCTTGAAGTCGATGATAATATAGAAGTTTATCTTGAAAAAGGAGAAAAAAACGAAATAAAAATTGAAGCCGATGACAATCTTCATGAAATCATTGGAATGGATTTAAGAGATAAAACGCTTCGTTTATATACATCAAAAGAAAGTACTATTTTTAAAAAACTTTCGGTAAAAGTTACTTACACCAGTTCATTAACGAAAGTAATTGCAAAAAATGAAGCAAAAATTTATGCCATTCAGGAAGTTCAATTAGACGATATTACATTTAATAGTGTCGATTATTCTAAATTATACCTGAATGTTAATTCAAAAAAATTCAGTTTAATTGCTGATGACAAATCAAAAACAGAATTAAACTTAAAAGCTGAAGACGGAAGTTTGCAATTGAGCAAAAGTGCTTCGATTAAAACTCTGGTTTCTGCTATTAAATTTAAATGTGATTTGTACCAAAAAGCAAATGCGGCTATTGAAGGAATTGCCGAAAAAGCTACTATTCGTTTAGATAATAATTCGGTTTTCACCGGAACAAAGTTTACTTTGAAAGATGCTAATGTAACTGCCGAAAACAATTCTGTTGGAAGCATTTTAGCCGAAACAACTGTTTCTATTGCAGTTGGGGATAAAGCAGAATTATCTTTATTTGGAAACCCAAAAATTGAATTAACCCGCTTTTCTGAAGAAGCTAAGCTGATTAAGAAGATTAAATAATTTGTTTCAGGTTTTCTTTGTTTCAGGTTTCAGGTTGAAATCAGGGACGTTAATTATAAAAAAATCCCAGTCTAAAATTTAGATTGGGATTTTTTATTTTAAGTTTTACGCTCCAATAACTTGAAACATGAAACCTGAAACTTTTAACTTACTCCTTTGAAGCTAAATAACGCTCTGCATCAAGTGCAGCCATACAACCCGTACCTGCAGCAGTAATTGCCTGGCGGTAAACGTGGTCTGCTGCATCTCCGGCAACGAAAACACCTGCTACATTTGTATTAGAAGTTCCTGGTGTATTTACGATATATCCAGTTTCATCAAGAGTGATGTAATCTTTAAAAATATCTGTGTTTGGTTTGTGACCAATTGCTACGAAAAATCCTGTTGCCGGAATTTCAATAGTCTCACCAGTTGTTTTATTTAATGCTTTAATAGCGTGAACTACATTTGAATCTCCTAAAACTTCAACAGTATCGTGATTCATTAAAATCTCGATATTTTCTGTTTTACGAACGCGTTCTTCCATAATTTTTGAAGCTCTGAATTTCTCGCTTCTTACCAACATCGTTACTTTTTTACAAAGTTTAGATAAGTAATGTGCCTCTTCACAAGCAGAATCTCCTGCTCCAACAATTACAACTTCTTGGTTACGGTAGAAAAATCCGTCGCAGACAGCGCAGGCAGAAACACCGCCTCCCATATTTAAATAGTGCTGTTCTGATGGTAATCCTAAATATTTAGCTGTAGCACCTGTAGAAATAATAACAGTTTCACAGTGCAATTCGATTGTATCGTTAATCCAAACTTTATGAATATCTCCAGAAAAATCAACCTTTGTAGCCCATCCATCACGGATATCAGCTCCGAAACGTTTTGCTTGTTCTTGTAACTGAACCATCATTTCCGGTCCTGTAACACCATCAACATAACCAGGGAAATTTTCTACTTCATTAGTCGTTGTCAATTGACCCCCAGGCTGCATACCCTGATATAAAACCGGATTCATGTTTGCTCTGGCTGCATAAATTGCTGCAGTATAACCTGCAGGGCCAGAACCTATAATAAGGCATTTAATTTTTTCGATTGTATCTGACATAATGTGTATTGTTTTTTTGTGATGCAAATGTAAACTTTATTATAAAAAATAACACCGAAAATAAATCTGAAATAGCTATCTCAAAATAAGTTTTATTTATTTTCATTTTTTCCTTTCGTAAACAAATTTTATTACTATATTTGCATCCGCTTACAGGCATTACAATAAATACATCTTCGGGGTGTAGCGTAGCCCGGTTATCGCGCCTGCTTTGGGAGCAGGAGGCCGCAGGTTCGAATCCTGCCACCCCGACAAAAGTCTTTTCATTTACTTGGAAAGACTTTTTTTTTGCCTTAAACTAAAATAAAATAAAACAATTATCGCGTCTCGATTAAAAATCGGGAAGACCGCAGGTTCTCCCGAAAGTTTTTGGGACTGCCACCCCGACTAAAGTCTTTTCATTACTTGGAAAGACTTTTTTTTGCTTTAAACTAAAATAAAACAATTATCGCATCTCGATTAAAAATCGGGAAAACCGCAGGTTCTCCCAAAAGTTTTCGGGACTGCCACCCCGACCAAAGTCTTTTCATTACTTGGAAAGACTTTTTTTGCTTTAAACTAAAACAGAACGGTTATAGCTTCTTGATTAAAAATCGGGAAAATCGCAGAATACAAAAGATTGTTTCCACACAAGACAAGATGCCGATATATGCAAATCCTATGGTTTAGCCGCTGCCGCTATATTTAACAAGCGAGGTAGCTTTTTGATACAAAAGGATACCATAGTATGGCGAAGTTTTAATGAGGTTTGCAGATGAAATTTTTTATTGCATGACAAACTGAATAGGAATAGTTAAACTAGTTTGCTTTTAAAATCTGGGACTTTTAGAGTCTCCCTTCTTATTCTTATAAATACATTAATGACATTTTTACTAAAAAATATTTTTTATGAAGACCCAGGTTCTGACAATTAAAACCTATGACGACCACAAACTTTGGAATAAACTTAAAGCGGGTGACGAAAAGTCGTTTTCTCTGCTTTTTGAAAAGTACTATGGTGATTTAATTAAATATGGAAACTCATTTTCTCCTTTTGCTGAAAGAGTTCAGGATTGTGTTCAGGACGTATTTGTAGATGTTTGGTTATATCGTGAGTCCCTGCAAGAGCCAAATGTCGTAAAGGCTTATTTATTGTCAAGTGTACGAAAGAGAATTGCACGTATGTACGAACGGGATCATTTTTTAAGAAATACTACAACTACAGCTTCAATTGAATTTCTTTTTGATTTTTCGATTGAGAAAGAACTTATTGATGATGAAATAACAGCAGAAAGAGTTTTCTATCTCAATAAATTATTAAACGATTTACCCCCACGTCAAAAAGAGGCTTTATTTTTAAGGTATAATCAGGGGCTCGGTGTAGAAGAGATTGCAGAAATGTTAGACGTTAATTATCAATCGGCAAATAATCTTTTGCATCGCGGATTACTTAAACTTCGCAAAGAATGGAAAGGAAATCTTCCGATTATTGCATTACTGTCTTCAGGTCTTTTTAAATTTATTTAAAAAAAAATATAATTGGTGAGTATTTAATAACAAAGCCGCCCTCTGTGTTTTTGTAACCTTATTTTATAGATGCAAAAACGTAATTATTATATCGAAATTGAAGATTTCTTATCTGATGAATCATTCCAAACATGGATTTTGTCCAAAGTTGATGAACAAGGCTGGGAAGAATGGACTTTAGAAAATCAACAACGTGCCAAATTAGTTGAAGATGCCCGGCTTTTATTACTGGCAATGAAAGTACCTGCTATTGTTTCTTCTTCAGAACTAAAAACTGCATTACAATTAACATGGGTTAAAATTGAAGATTCAGAAAACACCCATAAATCTGCTAAAAGCAATACCAGCATCTACTTAAAAAAATATTGGTTAACAGGAGTTGCCGCTACTATGTTTTTTGCCTTTTTATCTATTTGGTTTTACAAAGATCAATCACAAACCAATCATACTGTAGTTACATATAAGGAACTTGTTAATGATAATAAAGAAGGACTTGTTGAGCAAACAAATAATTCTAACAAGCCTCAGGTAATTACCCTATCCGATGGCAGTTCTGTCATATTAGAACCCAATAGTAAATTAAGTTATCCAAAAATCTTTACAGGAAACGAAAGGAAAGTTTATTTATCCGGTGAAGGTTTCTTCGAAATTAGTAAAAATCCCCATAAACCCTTTTTTGTTTACGCAAACGAAATTATTACAAAAGTAGTTGGTACAAGTTTTCGTGTAAAGGCTTACTCGGACCGGCCAAATATTGAAGTGCTTGTTCGTACAGGCAAAGTCAGGGTAAGTTCAAATGAATTGGCTGCAGATTCAGACCTGAAAAAGGAGGTTGTTTTACTTCCTAATGAAGCCCTGCGCTTTTTTAGAAGTGATTTCAGTTTCAATAAGATCACTAATATCACAGAAGACAAAACATTGGCAAGTAAAGCTGGCAATATTGAACAATTGAGTTTTGAATTTACTGATATTCCTGTAAATCAAATTCTTAAAACAATAGAACAGGCATATCTGATCAAAATTGATTTTCCAAAGAATAAATTAAAAAATTGTCATTTAACAGCTTCATTAAGTGACGAGACATTATCAGAAAAACTTAAAATTATTTGTAAAAGTATTGGCAGTGATACCAATTTTGAAATGAATGGAAATCAAATTATAATAACCTCACAAGGCTGCTATTAAGCAACATACAATCAAACTCAATATATAAACTTTAATAAAACTCAATTTTTGCCTATGTGACAAAACTATATTAAAAAAAGTGTCGAAATGTTGCAACATTTCGACACTTGATAAAATAAAATAACTCTCTGGAAAGAGTCATTTTATTGTGTTTCTAAAAAATACGCTTGAACAGTATTAATCAAAACAAATCAAAATTATGAAAAAATCAGTTGGTAAACAACGATTACTCTATCGAATAAGAAAAATAACACTATTTCAGTTCGTCTTGTCACTTGTGTTTTCAAGTGTAGCTCTGGCTAACAATGTAAATGGACAAAGAAAATTAGATACAAAAGTCACCATAGCTGTTGAAAATTTAAGTCTGGATAATGTTTTATCTAAACTTCAAAAGTCTGCACATGTAAAATTTTCATACAATTCAAGATTACCTCAGTTAAATCAAAAAATTAGTATACAGGCTCATCAGGAAACATTGTCAAGTATTCTCAACCGAATTCTGAAACCACTCAATCTAACTTATACAGAAATAAGCGATCAGATTATCTTGCAAAATAATCTAAAATTTGAGAGTCATACCGATCCTGTTATTAAAGGAAAAGTTACAGACCAAAACGGAGCACCCCTGCCTGGGGTAACAATCACGGCTAAAGGAACTAATACTATCGTAGTCACTGATTTTGATGGTAGTTTTTCTATAAAAATACCTATAACTTGCCACCATCTGATCGCTTCTTATGTTGGAATGGAGACCAAAGAAGTTGAAGCAGGAAATACTTTTCTAACGATAGTTTTAAATGAAGTAGAAAAAAGCTTAAAAGAAGTCATAATTACAGGTTATGAAAAAACATCAAAAAGAACTTTTACAGGAGCTGTTAGTAAAATTCCCAATGAAGAACTTAAAGTAGACGGAATTGTTGATATAAGCAGGGCAATAGAAGGAAAAGCGGCAGGGGTTATTGTACAGAATGTTTCAGGAACTTTTGGTGCAGCTCCAAAAATTACAATTCGCGGATCTTCTTCAATTTTTGGAGACACAAAACCATTATGGGTTATTGATGGTATTGTTCAGGAAGATATTATTAATGTATCGGCATCTGATTTGGCCTCCGGAAATTCTGCAACATTATTAACCTCTTCTGTTACCGGAATCAATCCTAATGATATACTGAGCATTGAATTTTTGAAAGATGCATCTGCAACTTCTATTTATGGATCAAGATCCCTAAATGGGGTTGTGGTTGTAACTACAAAGCAGGGAAAAAAAGATTCTGCTTTGAAGATAACATATTCATTAGATCAAACAGCCAGAACAGTACCTAATTATAGTCAATATGACATCTTGAATTCAAAAGAAACAATGGGTGTTTTGAAAGAAGTTGAAGCAAAAGGTTTTTTAGACCTGCCTTCAACTGCACAGGGGCGTTATGGAGGGGTTTATAATATTTTAGCCAGAGGAATTAATACTTATATTCCCGAAACAGACAGTTATTTAGTAAAAAATGACCGGGCCGGACGTAATGCTTTTTTAAGAAAATATGAATCAGCCAATACCAATTGGTTTAAAGTACTGTTTAGGCCTTCGATTGCCCAAAATCATTCCTTGAGTTTTTCGGGAGGAGATAAAAATAATGCTATGTACGCTTCATTAGCTTTTTATAATGATCCGGGCTGGAGTATTGCCGATCATGTAAAACAGCTTTCATCCAATTTAAAAGGTACTTTTTATATTAATGAGGACTTAAATATTACATTAACCACACAGGCTTCTGTAAGGAATCAGGGTGCTCCCGGAAGTTATGATAGTGAAATAGATGGTTATTATGGAAAGGTAACCCGAAATTTTGACATTAATCCTTTTAAATATGTCTTAAATACAAACAGAACCCTAAGACCTTATGATGACAATGGAAATTTGGAATATTACAGAAGTAATTGGGCGCCAATTAATATTTTAAATGAACTTGCAAATAATTTCATGGAAATTCAGGTAAAAGACATTCGTTTTCAAATGGATTTAGATTATAAAATAAATCCTTACCTGACTTATAATTTTACTGGTTCAGCGCGTTATGCCAATACTGACAGAGAGCATAAAATCCTTGAAAATTCAAATGTAATAGAGGCTTATAATGCCGCAGAAACAACTATTGTAAGAGACGAAAATATTTTTTTATACCAGGACCCAAATAATTTAACAGCACCAAAGGTTTCAGTGCTGCCAAACGGAGGAATGTTAAGAAAATTTACAAACGACCTGACTTCTTATTATATAAGAAATAGTGTAAACTATAAACGTATTTTAAATGAGAAACATGAATTTGAGGGATTGTTTGGTACAGAGCTAAGGTCTTTAAATAGAAACAGCGACAATTTTACTGCTTATGGGTTACAGTATGATAAAGGTCTTACAGGCTTTACAGATCCAAGAATATTAGAGAAAACGATTACCGAGGGAAGTTCGTATTTTGGGTTTAATGAAGAAAGGGAAAGAACGGCAGGTTTTTTTGGAAAAGCAGGATATACCTACAATCGACGTTATACAGCATCAGTTACCGGACGCTATGATGGTTCAAACAGACAAGGCAGTAATACTTCGTCCCGCTGGCTGCCAACCTACACTTTTAGTGGAAAATGGAATCTTAAGGAAGAAGATTTCATGAAAGATTTTGAACCTATAAATAATTTAGCATTAAGAGCTTCTTACGGACTTACCGCAACTGCAGGACCGGCCACCAATTCATTAGCAATTTACAAAAGTTACATCACAAACCGTTTAAATCTTGATGACAGGGAATCTGGTATTAGTATAGACCAATTGCAAAATGCAAATTTAACATGGGAAAAACAATTTGAAACCAACCTGGGTTTTGATCTTGGTGTATTCAATAATAGACTGCAATTAACAACAGATGTATACAGCCGTAAAGCTTATGATTTGGTTGATTATGTAATAACATCAGGAATTGGCGGACAAACAATGAAACAAGGTAATAATGCCGATATGGAAACTAGTGGTCTTGAGATTAGTCTGACTACTAAAAATATAATCACTAACAATTTTAAATGGTCAACCAATTTAAATTTTTCTATATATAATCAGAAAATTACAAAGCTGGGGAGCCAGGCAGCAGCTTATGATCTGATCGAAGGATCAGGAGGAAATACTATTGGTCATCCAAGAAACGCCCTGTATTCTTATCATTTTACAGGATTAAACAACCAGGGTCTGCCAACTTTTGTAATGAAAGACGGACAATTGGATAACATTGCCGGTGCCAATTTTTTTGATAATGATGATGTAACTAAATATTTAAAATATGAGGGGTCTATAGAACCTAATAAATCTTTTGGACTATCAAATACGTTTACTTACAAAAATTGGTCATTATACGTTTTTGTTGTTGCATCAGGAGGAAATAAAATTCGTTTAAACCCTGTTTATTCAAGTGAATATAATGACTTAACTGTTTTTACAAAAGATTTTACCAATCGCTGGATTAGTCCCGGAGATGAAAACAGAACCAATGTACCCGTAATAGCAGACAAAGCTTTGATTAATAATTATGATGCTCAGTCCAAATCATTGGAAATTGCTTACAACACATACAATTTCTCAGATGCGCGTATTGCAAATGGAGATTTTGTCAGATTAAAAAATGTATCCTTAAGCTGGGAATTCCCGAAGGCTTTAAAAGAAAAATTAAGAGTAGCAACTTTTACATTAAAAGGATCAGCAATTAATCCATTATTAATTTATTCTGACAAAAGGTTAAACGGTCAGGACCCTGAATTTCGTAATACGGGAGGTGTAGCATTACCAGTTACAACCCAATATACATTTGCCCTAAATATTTCATTATAATCTATAAATATTATGAAAAAATTAAAAATTATACCAGCATTATTACTACTTATAACTCTTAGCAGTTGTGATAATTTTCTTTCTGAAGTACCCGATAACAGAACACAAATAGATACACCTGAAAAAATTTCCGAATTGTTGGTTAATGCTTACCCTGATGCCTGTTATATGGAGTTTGCCGAAACCATGACCGACAATGTTTTTGACAGTGGTGACCCAGGATTATTTGTACCTCTGAATACAGAAAATTACAACTGGGAAATGAATAACGGAACAGACGTAGACAGCCAGACCAATTATTGGAATGCCTGTTATAGTGCAATTGCACGTGCAAATAAAGCACTTGAAGCTATTAAGCAATTGGGCAGCCCTGCAAGTCTTAATCCGCAGAAAGGTGAGGCTTTACTGGCCAGGGCTTATGCACATTTTATGCTGGTTTCTTTTTGGTCTAAACGTTATGATCCGGCTACTGCCGATACCGATTTGGGAATACCGTATGTAACAGAACCGGAAGATGTACTGATCAAAAAGTACAAAAGAAATTCTATGCGCGAAGTTTTTGATTATCTTGAAAATGACATAGAAGAAGGCTTAAAATATGTTACAAACGAATACAACCAGCCAAAATTCCATTTTAATAAAGATGCAGCCAAAGCTTTTGCATCACGCTTTTACTTAATTAAAGGAAACTGGAACAGAGTTATTGAACTTACAAATGAATTAACAGCTAACCCGGAAGGAAAACTAAGAGATTACAGTTCTTATCTGAATCTTGATTATGATACTCGTTCCAAAATTTATGCCGACCAGAGCCAGGAAACAAATTTATTGATTGCCTCTGTACTGTCTTACTATAATAGATCTTTTTACCAAAACAGGTTTCAGCTTACAGTAGCCCGAGAAGGGGAAATTTTAAGTTCCTCAACAAACATTTTTAATAAAGACTGGTTTGTTACAAGTACATCCTACAATTATGTTACATCATTTGTACCCAAATTTAATGAATATTTCAAATATACAAATTCCAGTGGAACCAGTGGTGAAGGATATGATGCAATAGTATTATTGAGCAATGATGAATTTTATTTGAATGGAACAGAAGCACTTGTGATGACAAACAGAATAGATGAAGCAAGGGCAGCATTGCAATATTTTATCGGAACAAGAACGGCAGATTATGATCCGGCAGCCGATATTTTGACAGATGAATTAATAGTTAGTAAATATCCTGTAATTCAAAATGAATATACTCCTTTTTATGCTTTAACCGATCTGCAGAATTCATACCTAAAAGCAATAGCAGAACTACGCAGGAGAGACTTTATTCATGAAGGCATCAGATGGTTTGATATTAAACGGTTTAATTTAGAGGTTAAACACGAAATATACAATGGCCCAACAAATGTTTTAACTAAAAATGACAATCGCAGGGCATTACAAATACCACTTCAGGCATCAGCAAATGGTATCGAAAAAAATCCAAGATAATTTAATATCAAGCAAATGAAAATAATAAAACAATATACAATGACATTTTTGGCATTAGCAGCAATTGCTTTTGCAGGATGTTCACATGATGATCAGCCTGAAGGGAGTGCATTAGATGTTACAAATCCTCCCCAGTCAACATTAGATGAATGGATTACGACTAATTATTTTAATCCTTATAATATAAATGTCCAATACAAATGGAACCAGAATAACGTTAACCTAAATACTTACCTGTATCCGCCGGAAGAAGGCAAAGTGCAGCCCGCTTTAGAAATCATTCAAAAAATCTGGTTAGATAGTTATCAAACAATTGCTGGTCCTGGTTTTATAAAGAAAATTGCTCCCCGGGAAATTGTATTGGTTGGGGGAATAAGTTTGGATTTAAACGGAAATACTACTTTGGGGCTGGCAGAAAGCGGACAAAGAATAATACTTTTTGAAACTGATAATATAGAGAAAACTGATAGGGAAAACGTAAAAGAATTTATTCATACAATTCAGCATGAATACATTCATATTTTGAACCAGCATAAACCATACGATGAAAAATCTATGGCAAAAATAACACCATCCGGTTACACGGCCAGCTGGTTTGATACCTCAGATAAGGATGCTAATGAACAAGGGTTTATTACAGCTTATGCAAAAATGAATATTAATGAGGATTTTGCTGAAATGGCTTCTGTTATGCTGATTAATTCTAAAGATGAATATGAGGCCATTTTGGCAGGTATACAGAATCCGGACGCTGTTGCTGCGATAAGGGCTAAAGAAGCTGTTGTTGTCAAATATTTTGAAAAAGAATTCGGCGTGGATTTTTATGCTTTAAGAGATGAAGCACAAAAAAATACTACTGCTGTACTGAATGGAAATTAAAACTAATTTAAGTTAGGATAACTTAAAAAGAAAACATTATGAAAATAAAAAATATATTTAAGTTTCTAATTATTGCTTTTCTAACAGCACAATTAGGAGCCTGTGTTAGTAATGAAGCAGAACAAAAATTTGATCAAACACCAGCTGAAAGATTAAATGCCCGCGAAAAAGAACTTAATGATCTCTTACTTTCGGCTGAATATGGGTGGAAAGCAGTTTATTTTACAGATAACACACAGCTTGGCGGATTTACACATTTGTTTAAATTTTCTGCTGACGGAAAAGTAGCCATGGCATCTGATTTTGACAGCGATACCAGTACTTATAACAGTGATTACAGTATTGAGATTGGGAGTACAATTAGTTTAGTGTTTACTACTAAAAACAGAATACACCTGTTATCTGATTCAAATAATTTTCCTGTGCCCGGATTAAAAGGCAGAGGATACGAAGGAGATTTTCAGTTTTTATATTACGGGGAGGAAAATGGCGAAATCATTTTTAAAACCAAACGCAGCTTTGAAGAATTACGCTTCGTAAAAGCAACAGTTGAAGATTGGACAGATCTGGAACTAAATACAGAAATGGCCCAAAATGTAATAGGTTCAGAGAAACGTTCTCTTTTTAGGTTATTGGAAATTAATGATGGTACCAATATCCATAAACTAGATTTTAACTATGCACCCAGACCCCGGTTTGCAATTGCAAATTCTGTAGAGCAGGGTTACAATATGAGTTATAATATGGGTATTGCCTTTACAAAAACAGGTATTATTGTAAGCCCGGCTGTAGTGGTCAACGATCAGGAATTAACAGAATTCATTTATGATGACAGCACAGGTAGTTTTACTGCAACGGGTACAAATGGTGTGAGTGCTGCAATTAAATATACTGATAAACCTTTGATTTTAACGGATGATTATACATTACTATTGCCCGGAATTGGAAATGGAAATAATGCCTATGCTTATATACATGATTATACAGAACTTGAAGGAGCAAACTCTGCATTATTTTTATCTTTATTAAATGATATAGAGGAAGCTAACGGTGAACCCCTACAAAGAGCACAATTTTGGTTTAATAATGCTGATGGCACTAATTATGTAGAATACAGATTTGGAAACGTATCATATTATCATTACTTTACTTTAAAAGCAGATGATGTAAACAAAACAATCACATTTATTCCTGATGCCTGGAAATCTGGTCGTAATCCCAAATCACCAACAATCACAGCCCCATCTTTTTTAAAAACACTCGATGATGAATTTATGAATCCTCAAGGTCTTTATTTTGCAGAAATACCGGTTGTTGGTTATAGGGCTTATACTTTTACAAGTACAACAACCCCTTTTAGAATGGTTGCTTACTCATTTCAATAATTAATTTAAATACGATTTAAAAAGAAAATAATCATTACAAGATTCAGAAAAGAGAACTTCCAAAACAAAGATTCACACTCCTGATGATGAAAATTACACACAAATACAAAACGATCCGCATCATACCATTATTTGTCCGGCAAATGCGAGATTAAACAATCCCAATCTGTACTGTACCTACAGTATTTTAAAAAAAGTCGTCTCAATTTAAAATTTGAGGCGGCTTTTTAATTTTTTCATATAAACAAAAATTGTTAAAGACGTAAATTCAGGTATAATCAGCTGCCTGTTTTGTTTTATTAAATTCAGGAACCAATAATTGGTACATTGAAATATATAAATGCTTAAAATTTATAACTTATTCCTGCCTTCAGGAAAAAAGGGGTACCGGGAGTAAAATGAATTTCTTCTACACCAGTCGTTTCATTCTTTAATCTGGATTCTGTGGCAAACTGAGTTTCATTCCATTTTGAATTGAATATATTTTCAATCGATACTCCAAAAACTATTCTTTTAAATGTATAATTTATATTGAAATCAGACATAAAATATCCTTTTGCAACAATCGAATTATCTTCGTTAGCTGGACGATTTTTCATGTATCGGTAACGTAAACCTCCTGAAAAACCTTTCCAGTTTTGAAAACTTAGCCCTCCAGTGGAAGTAAAATCCGGGGCCAGCGGAATGTAATTTTGCCCTTCAGGCTCATTAATGCTTCGTGCATATGTATAATTGGCATCCAGATTAAAAAAGAAATAATCACTTAGCTGATAGCGAACTCCCAAATCAAAACCAGCCCGCCTCGTTTCTCCGCTTGGCTCAACAACTCCTGCATCGCCTACGTATACAAACTCTTGCTGCAAATACAAATACCACAAGGCCGAATTAACAATTAATCTTGGAAACGGTTTCCAAATCGTGCCTAAATCTGTACCAACTGCAGTTGGTAAAATTTCTTTTCCATTATTTGCTGTCACAACTCTGGCATCATTCGAGTGAAACCCCATTCCTGTTTTGAGATAAAATTGTAAATCATTATTTTGTGAGTAAACAAAATTTAGTTTTGGCGATACTTTTACCTTACTTTCGGTCTGTGTTTTGTAATTAGCAGCCAGCTTATCCTGATACCCAAACTTAAAATAATCCAGTCGAACAGCAGGATTAATCAGCCACTTACCCAAACGAATCTCTGAGTTTAAATACGTAAATATATTTGACTCATCAATATCGCCTAATTTAATTTGTTCTAAAGTGGTGCTTCTATTCAGTGTATGTGATAATTCAGTATTGGCTGTGGCATCGTTTCTCACGCCAAATCCCAGTTGAAATAATAAATCAACGGATTCTTTATGAATGTTTTTATTCAGCTCTGCATTGATTCCGAAAAGATTTCTATCTTCTTTTTGCTTAATCTGATCCCCATTTACAGGATCTTCCAGAAAAAAAGTAAAATTCGAAAACAATTCGAATTTATAATTTGAATAAAAGGTATTGGCTTTCAAAAAAGTATTCTCATCGACTGGTTTAATCAATGAAACATTAAAATTAGATCTTGAAGTTGATCCGCCTTCTGTATCATCTACAGATCCAAATCTGGAAATCGTTCCGGCATCCACCAATCGCTGCGGCACTTGTCCTGAGGCATCCCATTTGCTGGTGAAACGGGAAGCTGTAACTGAAAAACGGCTGTTATCTTCTAAAACAAAAGAATATTTTCCAAACAAATTAATTCTGTTAAAATTTTGAGGCGAATCAAATGGTCCGTCAGTAAGAATATATTCGGCAGCAATATAAGCACTTTGCTTTTTGCTATTTCCCAAAAGATCAAACAAACCTACTGTTCTAAAAGTATTAAACTGCCCTGCTTCTACTCTAATACTGCTAAAATCGAGTTTTTCTTTTGTTCCAAAATCAACATATCCGGCCGTTGCAAAATCACCTTTGTCTGCATAATACGTTCCTTTTCCAAAATCTATTTTCTCGACCGTTTCCGGGATAACAAAATGTAAATCGGCATAACCTTGTCCATGTGCATGAGAAACCATATTTACGGGCATTCCATCCACATTAATTGCAATATCAGTACCATGATCGATGTCAAAACCCCTTAAAAATATTTGTTCTGCTTTACCCCCTCCGGCATGCTGTCCAATAAACAATCCAGGTACTTTACGCAAAATTTCCTGCGAAGAATTCACCGGAGTGGTTTCCAGATCAATTTTAGAAATCACATTAATTGCCACTATTTTAGACTGAATAACCACTTCTTCCAGTTTAAAACTATCACTTTCCATCACAATACTAATTTCAGAATTGGTAATGGTATAAATCATTTTTTTGTACCCAAATGCAATTATATTCAGTACATCTCCAATATTAGATTTATCAATATTAAATACTCCGGTTTCGTTAGTATGCGAATGTGTATTTGATTTTGGATTAGTAATCGTGGCGTTTTCTATTGGTTTTCCGTTTTCATCAATAACAATTCCTTTTTGAGTCTGGCTGAAAGTGGTTAAACTAAATAATAATGCGAAGATAAAAGCATGTTTTCTCATATTTAAATCAATTGGCACTTTAAAAACGGTTCAGGAAATGGTAGATTGGTTTGTGTTCTTTTTACGTTTGATCCAGTAGTGTCCTCCAAAAATAGTTAAGGAAAAAAGTGCTAACATAAAAATTCCCCAAGGAGCAAGCCCATAATTATTTTGTATTAGGATTGATATCTTATTTGGTTTTTCAAAAACCCGTTCCGAAATCCAGGCCAGGGAAGCAATTCCGGCTAACAGTGCCCATACAACTCTAACCCATTTATATACAGGAGTCTGACTCAATAGAATTAGCCATGGAATTATGAGAATAACTACAAACATCTGCATTATTTCTATACCAATATTAAAACTCAAAATACTTAAAGCCATAACACCTGCATCTAAATTTAAAACGGAAAGTACTGTCGCAAAAGCCAAACCGTGCACTAACCCAAAACCAGCTGCAACATAAACTTCTTTGTTTGGAAAAATAGGATAAATGGCATGTATTGCAGAAATTAAAATAGAAACAGCAATTAAAATCTCAACAGGTTTCACCGGCAGGTTAACCCAGCCTGATGCTCCAATTAAAAGTGTAACAGAATGTCCAATTGTAAAAGCGGTGACAATTTTCAGCAAACGCATAATGCTGTATTTGGTTCCTCCAAAATTTCCCCATTGTTTTCGATTTATCACCAGAGGGGCCGGTAATAATAAGACAAGCAGAAACAATAGATGATCGGTGCCTTCACGTATATGTTCTATTCCTAAAAAAAACATTCCTTTGAAACCTGTCCACCAATTACCTCCTTTTTCTAAATTTATTTCTAATGGATAAATAAGTGATGATTGGGTGTCTACTCTTATAACGCCAGCTTTTACAGGCTCTTTGTTTGTTTGTCCCAATTCCCAGTCACTACGAATAGAAACCAAAGCACTATGGGTGACCAATTGATGCATAATTACATCATAATCAAAAATGAATTTTCGGGTACTTTCTCCTGTTGGGGGAATAAGAACAAGTTGTACAGTAATTTCCTGATATGGCCCGCTCCCTGTTTGTTCAGCTTTTCCAACAATCATATTGGTCACTTCAACTATCCAGAGTTTATTTTTTTCAGTCATTGGATGAATATGCGCTAATAAATATTCTTTGAGCTGTGATCCAAATCTTTCAATTAAATGCTCAGGGTCTTTTGTAATTTCATGCCCAAAAGCAAGTTCTAATTCCCCAAGAGGCAATTGGAGTTCGACAGAAACCGCTTTAGGATTTACATCTAATAATACAATCGTACTTGGTGTTTGATGCGCAGATATTCCTTGAGAAGTACAGCACATTACCAATGTTAAAAAGAAAAACAACCTCCATCCCAAAGGATGGCGGTTGCTTAAAATTAATTTATGAATCATAGTTTCGTATTATTTTACAATCCGATATAATCACGGGTATGATCTCTAAAAACGGTATGATAATGAATTCCTGAAAGCACTACTCCGCTTTGGCATATAAATTCTATCCAAACACTTGGCCCATCAATTCTCACATAGTCAGTATTTGCTGTTAGGAAACTACTTGCACTTCCTGAAACACCACTATTATTGCTCGCATAGGTTACATAAGTATTGGCCAATTCATTCGTATATAGGGTCGTAAATGTCGCTGCTGACGCTGCATCTACATCATTAATCCAAGGCAGCATTGCTGCTAAAACTTTTGCCTGGGCAGCTGTACTTAATTCGCTTACCTTAATCCCTAATTTTGTAGACGGGAAAGTATTTGTTGTAGAACCAGGTACCATTAAACAGTCAGAAAACGTTGAAGAAGTTTTCGCAGCTGCTAATTCGGCAGTTGAAAAAGAAGCAAGCATATTTGCCATTGCAGCTTGTTCCGATGTTAATGGACTTGTATATGTTGTACCGCTGTAAGTAAAAGAACCTGCCGGCTCAACTGCTTCGTGCATAGGCGTAATACTTGTTACAGCTCCTGCATCATAAGTAATATTTTGAGCGTAATGATGCCCGCCAAACTGCAGCATCCATTTTCCGGTTGTACTTGGTGTCCCTAAAAATGCAATTACATAATTACCTGACGAATACCCGGATGCCGTTGTTCCTAAATAATCATCTGCTGTTCTAATTGTACTAAATTCATCATACCCTTCACCAGAATCAGTACCTGCAGCCGCTTTAATTAATGCTAATGCAGCTGTTTGCTGAGCAGAAGTAAGACTGCTAAATAATAACCCATTTCTACAGGATAAGGCACAAGGCAGATTAGACCATCTTTTGGCATTGGAAAGATTTAGTGTAAGCACCACTGATGTTTGCTGCGTTGTAGTTAATGTAGTCAAAAAAGCATTGGCTAAACAAACTATTTTTGTAACTCCGGTTTCTGAAGAGCAATCTACCGTAGTGGCAGAATTTACCGTTAAAGTAATGGTTACAGTCTGCCCTCCAAATGTAATTACAAAACTGGCAGTCCCTGATGATGCAGGTGTTCCTGTAATAGTGTACGTCAGGCTGCCGGCACCGTTTGCAAGTGTTCCTGCCGTCAGGGTAGCTGTTAATCCGGTGACCCCAGTTGAGGCAATAGCTGTTCCTGCTGAATAAGACACGCCGTTACCGCCTGTGTAAGGGAGTGTAGCAGTTCCTGTATAAGCAACATTAATAGTGGCTGTTGAAGAAAAAACAGCAGATCCGCTTACAAGTGTCGTAACCGAGGCTGAACTAGAAGAGTCATCATCACTTTTGCTGCAGGCAAATACAATTGCTAAAAGGAAAGTAATAACTCCTAATAAAATTAATTTTGTTTTTTTCATAGTAATTTATAGGTTTAAAGGTTTATTGGATTTTCAAACTTCAAAATTATATGATTATTTCAGCGGGGTTCTTTTTTGTGGCCAACAGTACTTTTGTAGTGGTAAGTAAATGAAAATCATCCCCTTTTCTTTTCACAACAATATACACAACTACATTTTCCCATTTCACCACATTTTTTTTGCTGCTGTTTAATATTGTATAATTTTACATCATTATGCAAGAGAAACTAAAATCATATTTGTTTTTAATTATAGGAAGCTTAGTCTTTCTGTTTCTTCCTCTATTGTTTTCTCCTCGTCCTCCTGAGGAGGAAAATTATTTGTTTACAAAAGCTACCCAACGGGATTTTTTAGCCAATTTGTTAATGCTTCTTTTCTTTTTTCTGAATTTTTATGTTTTGATTGAAACTCTTTATATAAAAAAGAAATATGTTTTGTATGGTTTTATTATTATCATTTGTTTATTGATTGTTTGTATTGTACCGTCTATCCTTACAGGTCATAATCCTTTTACCCCGCATAATGAATTTCTTCCCGACATCCATAAACCTGACAGGGATTTTATGCCTAAAAAACGTCCAAACGGATTCTTTTTTCTCGAAGAAATCAGGCATCATATTTTTCTATTTACAGCCGTAATTTTTTCTTCTGCGTTTCTTAGGGAAAAAGTTCGGAACAAAGTCATTGAAAACGAGAAATTACAAGCGGAACTTTCCCATCTTAAAACACAAATTCATCCTCATTTTTTATTCAACACTTTAAATAGTATTTATGCTTTGTCTATCAAGAAAGACGATAAAACTGCCGAAACAATTGTAAAATTATCGGAGTTCATGCGCTATTTGCTTAAAGATTCTAATCAGGACGAAGTACTTTTAGAAAAAGAGATTACCTATATTGACAACTATATTGATTTACAAAAATCACGATTGCGAAATGCGGTCGATTTAGAATATAAAACCAACGGCGATTTTTCAAAGTACAAAATTGCACCATTATTATTATTCCCGTTTATAGAAAATGCTTTTAAATATGGGGTAAACCCTGATGAAAATTCAGTTATAAAAATAGCAATTGAAGTATCTGAAAACCATTTAAGTATGACGGTTTTTAATCACAAAGTAAGCATTATAAATATAGAATCTTCAAAAATTGGCCTGCAGAATACCTATGATAGATTACAGTTATACTACCCCAAAAAGCATACTTTAAAAATTGAAGAAAATGAACATATTTACACTGTAAATCTAAGAATTGAACTAGTATGATAACAGCAATTGCATTAGACGACGAATTACCGGCACTGGAAGTTTTAGAAGCTTTTTGCAATCAAAGCAAAGAAGTGAATTTAATAAAATTCTTTACAAAAACGCAGGATGCACGGTTTTACCTGGAAGAATATCCGATAGATTTACTTTTTTTGGATATCAATATGCCTTCTGTCTCCGGAATTGATTTTTACAAGTCAATCTCACAGCAAACAACAGTAATATTTACAACGGCTTATGCAGAATATGCTGCAGAAAGCTATGAATTGAATGCTGTAGATTATTTAATGAAACCATTTAGTTATGACCGCTTTTTGAAAGCTATTGATAAAGTTAAAAAGCTAAATCAAATTCAAAAAGCTGATAAACAAAATTATATTCTTTTTCGTGTTGATTATGGTTTGACCAAAGTGTTACTATCAGATATTTTATACATCGAAGGATTAGATAATTATTTAAAAGTACATATCAAAAATCAAAAGACTTTGGTTGTGAGAATGACAATGAAAATGTTATTAGAAAAATTACCTTCGCAAGAATTTTGCAGGGTGCATCGTTCTTATATTGTATCCCTATCTTATGTACAGTCTTATCGCAATAAAATTATAAAAATTAACGATCAGGATATTCCGTTAGGGAATAATTATGAGACTGATTTTTTACAGATATTTAATGATTTATCTCAGTAATATTCAGGAAATAATTAAATTTCTTTATATCCCACGGTTGAAACCTTGGGATACAAATCTCATAAAGATATAATGCCCTTCAATGGTTTCAACTGCTGGCAATACTTATAATAAATTGAGTTTTACTTTGTTTGAAAAATTTTCCAGTGTGTATCTTTTCTTATTTACTTCTCCATAACAATATACGCAGGATATGATTCACGATTGGGCAAATCAAATTCTTCATCAAAAGGTTGTGTGCCTTCTCTATTATTGTATAATGCCACACGTTTTACACCAGCTGCTGTGCTGCCGCCAATACCATTAATAACGTTTTGAATATTACCCGGGCCAGCAAAACGGGTGATACACATTTTTTCGAGTTTCACATTTGGGTTGTTAGGCGCTTCAAAGCCATTTTTCTTATTCACATTACCATCAGTTCCTGTAAAAACTGCATAAGAACCCATTCCTATACTATGATAATCTTTTACAGTATTCGCTATTTTAAATGCTGCATAACCATCAACTTTACCTCCCTGACTGCTCCAGCTTGCTTGATTTGGAGCATCGTATGGCGGTTCATTTTGGAAGAAATAAGTTCTGCCGCGTTCTCCTAACCATAAAACTTCATATTCCTGAAAATGTTCTGTAAACAAAGCATAAAGTGTAACATCATTTCCTGCAACAATAAGTCCGTTTTTACATCTGTCCCTTGTCCATCGCAAATCTCCGCCTTTCTGCGAACCATGATCGGCACGCCACAACCAGAAGTGATCGCCCGCCACATTACTGCTGTTTATTTGCATAGCTGTATGTATCTGAATATTTTTTGACTGAACCCCGCCTACTCTACAAGTAATATCTGATAGCAAAATCGGATTTGCTGCATGGTCTGCTTTTGCACCTTCCTCACCAATTCTAACCTGATACGTTGTACTATTAAATGAATCTGTAAGAAGTCCGGCAATGATAATTCCATCCTTGTCATCAGCATAGATACATCCCCAAATATTTTTCTCAGTAGGCTCCAGTGTAACCGAAGCTATACCGGCACCCAGAAGGATTGCATCTTTTCTATTTACCTGAATAGGCGCATTCAACGCATAATGCCCCGGTGTAAAAAATATATTTTTACCTGTCTTTAATGCATTATTGATTTCTACATCGGTGTCACCTTCTTTAGCAACGTACCAATCAGTAAGTAAATCTTGAATTTTACCTTTTCCTATATCAGTTGACGACCATGAAACTCCTACTCTATCTTTTTGCCATGCCGGAACAAATACTTTGTATTCACCATCATTATCCATAAAAAGAAAAGGTTTTTCTCTGATAACAGGTGTAGTAGGAATTGGAGAGTTGACATCATCTGCTTGCGGAGGATTAACACAGCCTTGCCAAACCATATTATATGAGCCGCCCATAGCTCCTGAGCCCGACGGAAAAATAGTATTTCTCGTGTACCATTGCTGCTGTCCGCCCCAATTTGGTCTGTTTGATATATAATGAGTATCGGCAATAAAACCGCCGCTGCCCCAAAAGTTGGTGTTTCCAACATCTGAAATATATTTTGAAGTACTTTCAATCAGCATTCTTCGTGCGCTTGTTGATTGAGAAACTGTCCAGGCAAAATCCCGTATTACTTCTACATTTTCTACAGAACGCCAAAATGTACACGTCGCATTTGCCCCGCCAGAAAGGTGAGGTCTTGTGAAGATAGAACCCAATTTAACATCTGATGGCACTTTGCCCAAACCTCCAATGTGAGAGTAGAACCCTAATTCTATTGAATTGGCCTCTGCCGATGATGCAGAACCCGACCCGCCTGAATCGTAAGTCTGGCCATGAACATTTGCTTTAAAATAATAGGCCTGACGTTTTGTTGTCCATTCACCATTTGCTCCGCCCATGCCAATAGCACTAAATTGCGAATTAATATCAATTCGTGCAGTTTCAGCTTTTTCATATTTTCTATCGTAGAAATACATATTACTGCCAAAAATTTGGTTTTCCAGCGAAACTATTATTGTTATATCGCTGCGAGTAATTTTATAATAGTTCTCGTATTTATCTTTATTTGGTTTATTATCTGTAAATGTCAATTTTGAAGTCGAACCCACCGACACAAAATTGGATGCCAGACGACTGCCTCCCCTTGTAATCACATAATTTCCCGAAGAGCCAAATGCCGGCCACGATAATGTTATGTTATGTTTTTTCTTGTTGAAAACAATTTTACCTTCTGTTTTATTCTCCTGTTTTTTCTTATCAGATGAAGATGAACTGGATGCTGCAAAACTGCATAAAATCAGTATAAACACAAATGCTGTAAATACTGAGGTTAACTTTTTAATCATAAAAATTGTTTTTGGTTTAATAGTTTTTAGGGTTCCTAAAATAGTCATAATCTTTAACCTGTATCTTTCAATTTTCTTATCAAAAACTATACAACGGTGCCAAATATGCCTTTTAATAGCATAAATAAACCGTATACGATATTCTCATTTTTTAATAATAGATTTTTTTTGCGCCCAATAGAAATTAGAAAATGAAAATAATACTACTCTATATTGCTTTAGCCTTTTCAGCAGCAGCCGCAGCACAAGAAAACTCAATTGATACAGACCCCAATGCTGAAAACAGCCAATATATCTTATATAAAGAAAATGCGCACGCTTCTTATTATCATGATAAATTTAATGGAAGAAAAACAGCAAGCGGTACAAGATTCAACAATGATGAGCTGACTGCTGCCCATAAAAAACTTCCTTTTGGCACAAAACTTAGAGTTACAAACGAAAAAAATAATAAATGTGTTATATTAGTAGTTACAGATAGAGGACCTTTTATTAAAGGAAGAGAAATTGACTTAAGCAAAAGAGCTTTTATGAACATTGCTTCAAATATAAAGAGCGGTTTAGTTTATGTAAAAATTGAGATTATAAAATAAAAATCTTGTTCATTATTTTTTATTATTGATATTTTTAGAAAAGAAAAAACAGAATGAGATCATTTCTACAAAGTAAATTTTAAATTCGTTCACTTTTACTGCAAAAACAACTTTCATCATGACCAGAATCTGGTCTGTAATTCTGCTCAAAACTTAAATTAATTTCTGCCGAACACGCACGAAACAACGATTAAGCGAAGTTTCATAAATGTTAACAAAATAGATTTTCAAAAACCATAAATAATTGTATTTTTACGGTTCAAAATTCAGAAAATAAATGGGCAAAATCATTGCGATTGCTAATCAAAAAGGAGGCGTTGGAAAAACTACAACATCTGTAAATCTTGCAGCCTCATTAGGTGTTTTAGAGAAAAAAGTATTATTGATCGATGCTGATCCTCAGGCAAATGCTACATCTGGCCTTGGGATTGATGTAGAATCTGTTGAAGTTGGTACCTACCAAATACTTGAACACAGCCATACACCAAAAGAAACTGTTATACAATGTACAGCACCAAATGTTGACGTTATTCCTGCTCACATTGACCTTGTTGCCATCGAAATCGAATTGGTTGACAAAGAAAACAGAGAATATATGCTTAAAAAAGCATTAGAAAGTGTAAAAGACGAATATGATTATATCATTATCGACTGTGCTCCTTCATTAGGTTTATTAACCTTAAATGCTTTAACAGCTGCCGACTCAGTAGTAATTCCAATTCAATGTGAATATTTTGCACTTGAAGGATTAGGAAAATTATTGAACACTATAAAAAGTATTCAAAAAATCCACAACCCTGATCTTGACATCGAAGGTTTATTACTTACAATGTATGACTCAAGATTACGTTTATCTAATCAGGTTGTTGAAGAAGTTCAAAAACACTTTAACGATATGGTTTTTGATACCGTTATTCAGCGAAATGTAAAATTAAGCGAGGCACCAAGTTTTGGAGAAAGTATCATTAATTATGATGCTACAAGCAAAGGGGCCGTTAATTACATTCATTTAGCTCAAGAAATTATAAAGAAAAACAGTAAATAGTTTTTATGACAAAAGCAATTAAAAAACAAGCCTTAGGAAGAGGATTATCAGCGTTATTAAAAGATCCGGAAAACGACATTACATCAGTAGAAGACAAAAATGCTGACAAGGTTGTTGGAAATATTATTGAGCTTGAAATAAGTGCTATCGAAATAAATCCGTTTCAGCCTAGAAGCAATTTTAATGAAGAATCATTGCGCGAATTAGCCACTTCTATTAAAGAACTTGGTGTGATTCAGCCTATTACTGTTCGAAAATTAGATTTTAATAAATACCAGTTAATTTCTGGAGAGCGTCGTTTGCGTGCTTCAACTTTAGTTGGTTTAACTCATGTTCCGGCATACATTCGTATTGCTAATGACAATGAGTCTCTTGTTATGGCATTAGTTGAAAACATTCAGCGTCATGACTTAGACCCAATCGAGATCGCACTTTCTTATCAGCGTTTAATTGACGAAATTCAATTAACACAAGAGCAAATGAGCGAGCGCGTTGGAAAAAAACGTTCTACAATTGCCAATTATTTACGTCTTTTAAAACTTGATCCAATTATTCAAACTGGTATTCGCGATGGTTTCATTAGTATGGGACACGGCCGTGCCATTATTAATATTGAAGATTTAGACGTTCAGACTGATATTTACCAAAAAATCGTAAGTCAAAATTTATCTGTTCGTGAAACAGAAACTTTAGTAAAAAATTATCACGAAAGTTTACAGCCTAAAGCAGAAGGAAAGCCTAAAGCAGATTCTACGTTTGTGGTTAGGGAAACACAAAAAAACACTTTCAATGATTATTTTGGTTCGAAAGTTGATATAAAAGTCGCTGGTAACGGAAAAGGAAAAATCACAATCCCGTTTAATTCTGAAGCCGACTTTAATCGAATTATAAAATTAATAAACGGATAGTGAATAAAATTGTCCCCATAAGTCTATTGTTCTTTCTCATAGGAACCGTTTCTCTTTTTGCCCAGGCAAAAAAAGACACGGTTTTAGTCGTTAAAGACACAACTGCATTAATAGAAATAGATCCGCTTACACCTGCAAAAGCAGCTTTCTATTCGGCTATTTTACCTGGTTTGGGTCAGGTATACAATAAAAAATACTGGAAAGTCCCGCTCGTTTACGGAGCAATTGGTACAAGTTTATACTTTTATATTGATAACAATAAAAAATATCATGATTATCGTGATGCCTACAAACGAAGATTAGAAGGCTATAATGATGATAAATACCAATATCTTGACGAAAGCAGACTTATTGCCGGTCAGAAATTTTATCAGAGAAACAGAGATTTATCTGCCTTATTTGTTGTTGGCTTTTACGTTTTAAATATCATTGATGCCAATGTTGATGCGGCTCTGATTCAATTTAACGTAAACGAAAGATTATCACTTCGTCCAGAAATTTATCCCGCCGATGTAACATTTAAACCAAATGTCGGACTAACTTTTAATTATCGTTTTTAAATAGTTTCTTCTATTTAAAAATTCACAAATACATACAAAATGAAAATTGCGCTTTTAGGATACGGAAAAATGGGTAAAGTAATCGAACGAATTGCTTTAGAAAGAGGTCATGAAATTGTTTTAAAGAAAGACGAATTCAATACATACGACGGACTTTCGACTGCAGATGTTGCGATCGACTTTAGTGTTCCGTCTGCGGCAGTCGACAATATTACTGCATCTTTTAATGCTAATGTCCCTGTAGTTTCAGGAACAACAGGATGGCTGGAACATTATGATGAAATGATTGCTCTTTGCAATGAGAAAAAAGGAGGCTTTATTTCCAGCTCAAATTTCAGTCTGGGCGTGAATATCTTCTTTGGGTTAAATGAATATTTAGCCAAAATCATGAATCAGTTTGATTCTTATAAAGTTACGATGGAAGAAATTCACCACATTCACAAACTTGATGCTCCAAGCGGAACTGCGATTTCTTTAGCACAAGGCGTTATTCAAAACAGTGATTATTCGAACTGGACTTTAGATAAAGCAAAAAAAGATGAAATTCATATTGAAGCTAAAAGAATTGGAGAAGTTCCGGGTACACATACCGTAAACTACGATTCTGCTATCGACAGCATTGAAATTAAACATACTGCCCACAATCGTGAAGGTTTTGCCCTTGGCGCCGTTATCGCAGCAGAGTGGCTTGCAGGAAAGCAGGGAATTTTCACTATGAAAGATGTATTAAACTTACAATAAATTGATAAAAATTGTGGATTAAACCAAACATTCAATCCAGAATTTGAAACTTAAAATACTATATTATGACTCTTTACTCTTGGTTCGTATTTTTCTTAGCTGTTCAAATTATTCATTTCGTTGGTACTTGGAAATTGTATCAAACAGCAGGGAGAAAAAGCTGGGAAGCGGCAATTCCGGTATATAATTCAATTGTTTTAATGAAAATTATCAGCCGCCCAACCTGGTGGACATTATTACTTTTCATTCCAATTATTAACTTAATTATGTTTCCGGTTGTTTGGGTTGAAACACTTAGAACGTTTGGCAAAAAATCAACTTTAGATACTATTTTAGGGATTTTTACTCTTGGTTTTTACATCTACTATGTAAATTACACACAGAAATTAGAATATAACGCTGACAGAAAATTAACTCCTGAAAACAAAACAGCAGATACTGTAAGCTCTTTACTTTTTGCAATTATTGTTGCCACTTTAGTACATACTTACGTTATTCAGCCTTATACAATTCCAACTTCTTCCTTAGAGAAATCATTATTAATTGGAGATTTCCTGTTCGTAAGTAAGGTAAATTATGGCCCAAGGGTTCCAATGACAACTATTGCTCTGCCAATGGTTCACGATTCTATCCCGTTAACGAAAAGAAAATCATATTTAAGCTGGCCGCAATTACCCTATTTCAGGCTTCCGGCTTTTGAACAAATAAAAAGAAATGACATCGTAGTATTCAACTGGCCGGTTGATACGGTACATTATTTTTATGAGCCAAAAGGAAGACCGGGTGTTATTAAACCAATCGATAAAAAATCAAATTATGTAAAAAGATGTGTTGGTATTCCTGGCGACAGTTTATCAATTAAAGACGGCTTAGTTTTTATCAACGGAAAAAAACTTATTTTACCTGAAAGAGCAAAACCTCAATATTCTTATTCTGTAGCTTTAGACGGAAAAACATCTATTGATTTTGAATCTTTATTTAAAGAATTAGACATTACAGATCCAGCAGGTTTTAGAACTGAAAAAAGAGATACGCTTTATTTTAGAGCTCTGACCGAAGCAAGTGCTGAACGTTTAAGAAATACTCCTGGCGTTACTGCTGTAAAAAGAGAGATTGACAAAGGAAATGACAATGCCATTTTCCCTCATATTAACAAATGGAATCAGGATAATTTTGGCCCAATTTATATTCCGGAAGCTGGTAAAACAGTTGCTTTAACGAATACATCTCTTCCGTTTTATAAAGAGATCATCACGAATTACGAAGGAAACACTTTAGAACTAAGCGGCTCTAAATTTATCATAAACGGAAAAGAAACGAACACTTATACCTTCAAACAAAATTACTATTGGATGATGGGAGACAACCGTCACAACTCTGAAGATAGTCGTTATTGGGGTTATGTACCGGAAAATCACATTGTAGGAAAACCAGTTTTCATCTGGATGAGCTGGGACACAAACGGAAAAGGTATTAACAAAATTCGCTGGAGCAGAGTTTTCACTACCGTTGACGGCGAAGGACAGCCGCAATCGTATTTCAAATATTTCCTAATTATTCTTGCACTATACTTTGTTGGAGAATTCTTCTGGAGAAAAAGAAAACAGAATAAAGCATAATTAAAAAAAAGTTATTTTTGTTTCAGGTTTCAAGTTTCAAGTTCTCACAACCTGAAACTTGAAACCTGAAACTTTTAAACAAATATAGCCAAACGTTTAAAAGTCTAAAGTCATAAAGCCAAGCTTCAAAACTTGTTTTATGACTTTTGACTTTTGACTTTAAAACTTTAGACACACTATGAATTCCTTATTACTTCCTACATATTTTCCATCAATTAGCCACTTTGCAGTTATGGCTCAATCTGAGAATATAACTTTTGAAATGGAAGATAATTTTCAAAAGCAGACAAATAGAAACAGAACGTATATCTATAGTCCGAATGGAATTCAATTATTAAACATTCCTGTTAAGCATTCTAAATCTGCTCATCAAAAAACAAAAGATGTTTTGATTGAAAACGAATTTGACTGGCAGAAACAGCATTTTAAATCCTTAGAGGCAGCTTATAGAAGTTCTCCGTTCTTTGAGTATTTTGAAGATGATATCGTTCCTATTTTCGAAAAGAAACATACTTTCCTGATGGATTTAAATATGGAAGTTTTTGATACGGTTACAAAATGTCTCCGAATGAAATTAGAATTTGGCAAAACTGCTGAATATTTTCATGAAGTTGAAAATATTTCTGATTTCAGATACCTGGCAAATGGAAAAAAAGATCAAAATTCTTTTGAAAAATACACTCAGGTTTTTGATGACAAACATGGTTTCATTAACAATTTAAGTGTTTTGGATTTACTTTTTAACGAAGGTAAGTTTGCAATGGATTACTTAAAAACTCAGCAACTAATATAAGTTATAAGTCAAGATTTATGAGTTTGAAGTGTAATGATGATTTATAACTCATAACTTCTAACTCATAACTTTTTTTAAAACTCTCTACTAAAACTGTTCTATTGAAAGTCTGGTCATTATTGGGTAATGATCTGAATTTTCAAAATCAGAAAAGCTTTCGAACTGCTTTACTTTCATTTTAGTATCTGTAAAAATATAATCGATTCTGGCCGGGTAATATTTAAATTTATAAGTCGCTCCAAAACCTTCTCCTGCTTCTTCAAAAGCATCTTTAAGTTTTCCTTTAATATTACGGTAAACATATGAAAACGGACTGTTGTTCATGTCTCCGCAAATAATAATCGGATTCTTGCATTGTTTGATGTTATCTTTAAAAATTTCAGCCTGTTCCTGCTGCTGTGTAAAACCTTTGCTGATTCTGGCATAAATACGCTGAGATTTCTGCTGGTTTACCTTATCAATATCATCAGAGATCTCACTTACATCAGGAGAAATTTTAATCGACTGCAAGTGCATATTATAAACACGAATTACGTCTTTCCCGCGTTTAATATCAGCATAAATCACATTATTATCTGATTTAGGAAAAATAATATTGCCTTCGTTTATAATTGGAAATTTAGAAAATATTGCCTGTCCGGTTTTAATCTGGTTTCCGTCAATAAAAATATAGCGGTGCGGATACACTTTTAAATCCAGATGCGCTGAGTTTGAATATTCCTGAATACATAAAATATCCGGGTCTTTTTCATCAATAAATGCTTTTATATTTTCCGGGATATCATCACGGTCCAGCCATTTAAAGACATTAAAAAGGCGCACATTATAACTCATTACAGAAAAATCCCTTTCGTCTTTTACGTATTCTTTAGCCGAGAATTTATAGAATTTGCTGATAAAAGTAATTCCGGTAAGCAAAACCAAACCAGATAAAATAAGGCGTTTTTTAAACTGAATTGCCCAATATAAAAAGAAGAGTCCGTTTGCCACAAAAAAGGCCGGCATAAACAAAGTAAGCACCGATAAAAGCGGAAAGCTCTTAGGTGCTAAAAACGGCAAAACATAGACACTAAATGTAAGCACAGTCAGTACTATATTCAAAAAGAACATTATTTTATTAAACCACGAAAGGTTTTTCATATTTTTTTGCTAAGGATTATTTTCCAGCTTTAAATAAAAACTCTTTTTCTTCTTTTGTCAGGCAGTCATATCCAGACTGGCTGATTTTATCTAAAATCTCATCAATTTGCTGCTGCGTTTTGTCTTTTGTAACAATTCTCGATGAAGTTTTTTCTGTAGGTTTTTTGTAATTTTTATGAACTTTTTTAAATGGGGTCGTTGGGGATTTTCTAAATAGATTGGCAAAAAAGTCCAATACCTTAGAAACAATAATACTCAAATCTGTTCCGTTTTGAAGCAGTTTAATAAAGATGAATCCGAAGAATGCTCCGGCTAAATGCGAAATATGTCCGCCCATATTTTCAAGACGTAACTGCATTAAATCTAAAAGCAAAATTACGCCTGTAATATGCCAAAGCTTTACGTTTCCGAAAAGAAATAATCTAACATTCATTAAAGGCTGATACGTTGTAGCAGCAACTAAAATTGCCATAATAGCAGCCGATGCACCAACCATCGAAGCAGAAGTTCCTAGAACATAAAAACTTAATGCAAAAACGATTCCTGAAAAAATTGCACCTAAAATATATAAACCTAAGTATTGTTTTTGAGTAAAGAAGGTCAGGAATAAATTACTGGCGAAGTTTAGCACCATCATATTAAATAACAAGTGCAAAAATCCGAAATGAAAAAATGCATACGTTAAAAATGTCCAGGGCTTAAAAATGAAAACCTGAGGATCTGACGATAATGCCAGACAGTTTGGAAAAACAAACTGACCAGTTGAAAACTGATAGAAAAAAATTAGCGAAACAAGAAAACAGGCGATGTTCCAATAAATAACCTGCATTGCAATGCCGCCTAATTTATATTGAAGTTTTAAATCGTCAAGAATATTCATAAAGTCTTCTTTTGGTTTTTAAATTTAATTAATTAAAGTTAAAAATTAATTCCATCGATTATTGTTAAACTGATTTTTTTTCCAGTACAACATCATTAAAAAACCAGCAACTGCACCGCCAATATGTGCAAAATGTGCAATTCCTGTTCCGCCGCTTCCAAATAATGAACTTCCTTTAAATCCTAAAAACAAATCGATTGCCAAAATTCCAGGAACGAAATACTTTGCTTTGATTGGAACCGGAATAAATAACAAAGCAAGCTGCGCATTAGGAAACATAAAAGCAAACGCAGTCAATAAACCATAAATTGCTCCGGAAGCACCTAACACAGGGGACTGTACAATTCCGGCTGCCTGTCCTAAAACATTAAATTGTTCTTGAGTACATTGTGCGTTTTTTAGAATAGCTGCAACCTCACCTTGTATAATTTCGCCAGATTCATATCTTGTATTCAAAATCAAATGAAGGTCAGCTTTAGATAAATTTAAATCTGACACAGAATTTAAAAGAGATTGTAATTGCAGATAATTCACTCCTGTATGAAGTAATGCTGCTCCAAGTCCGCAGGAAATGTAAAAAAACAAGAATTTTTTTCCTCCCCAAAAATGCTCTAGCGCAGAACCAAAACTATATAATGCAAACATATTAAATAAAATATGGGCAAAGTTTGGCAATGGTGCATGCATAAACATGTGGGTAATAACCTGCCAAATCCTAAAATTATCGCTTTCCGGATAATACATTGAAAAATATTCATAAGAAACCGGCACCAGCTGAGCACCAATAAAAAATATAATATTAATAATTAGCAGTTGTTTAACTACTGGAGTCATATTCATCATAAGGCAAACTTTTTATCTATATCTTCAACACGCATAGTGATGAAGGTAGGTTTTTGAAAAGGTGAAATATTAGGATCTTTACAAGCAAACAAACCGTTTACTAAATCATCTTGTTCTTTTTCGGTTAAATAAGATCCTGTTTTAACCGCTAAACTTTTTGCCATCGATTTAGCAATGGTATCATTTTGACTGTAACTGCTTGCCGGAATTCCGTCCTGCAAATCGCTTAGTAATTGTTCAATTACAATAGAAACTTCACTTTCGGTAATGTTTACCGGAATTCCCGAAATTACAATATGATCTGTTTTGACTTCTTCAAAAATAAATCCGGTTGTTTCTAATGAAGGTTTTAATTCTTCGATTAATTTCATTTCTGCAGAAGAATAAAATAAATCTAAAGGAAAAAGCAATTTCTGACTTGAAGCTTGGTTCACAGTCATATTCAACAAAAATTGTTCGTATAAAATACGTTGATGCGCACGCTGCTGATCAACGATTATCATTCCTGATTTTATTGGCGAAACAATATATTTTTTATGAATTTGATACGTTTTCTGAGCTGCCTGTTCAACTTCATCATCATTAAATAAAGATGATGTTACTTCTTCATTTTCGAATGTAAATGGTGAACTTTCGATACTTTCAGCATTTTCTGTATCTAAACCAACATACAAACTTTCCCAGCTTACTGTTGGCTCTACTCTTTTTGAATAGCCTGAATAAGACGAAGATGAATTTGAAGAGGAAGAAGATCCTGAACTATAACCAGAACTTGATCCTGAACCCGCTTTTGTGTAATGTTGATTGGTTTTATCATCTGTAAAAGGATTAAAAGTTCCATCAACCTGAATTGTTGGCACTTCTGCTTCTACATCTTTATAATGATAAGGTGTATCTAAATTTGAATCTCTGTCAAAATCTAAAACCGGAGCCACATTAAACTGCCCTAAACTATGTTTGATCGAAGCTCTTAAAATAGCATATAAGGCTTGTTCATCATCAAACTTAATTTCGGTTTTTGTGGGATGAATATTGATATCGATTGTATTGGGCGGCACTTGCAGATATAAGAAATAACTTGGCTGAGAACCATCTTTCAAAAGTCCGTCATAAGCTGCCATAACTGCATGATGCAGATAACCGCTTTTTATGAAACGATCGTTTACAAAAAAGAATTGTTCTCCCCTATTTTTCTTGGCAAATTCTGGTTTACAGACAAATCCCTGAACATTTATAATTTCTGTATCTTCATTTACTGGAACTAATTTTTCATTGGTTTTACCTGACATAATCCCAACAATACGCTGACGATATCCTGCTGCGGGAAGATTATACAATTCGCTTCCGTTATGATAAAAACTAAAATGAATATTTGGATGCGCTAACGCCACGCGTTGAAATTCATCCATTACATGGCGAAATTCAACTGTATCTGATTTTAAGAAATTACGACGCGCCGGAATATTAAAAAACAAATTCTTAACGGCAAATGATGTTCCTTTTGGTAAAACAGCCACTTCCTGCGAAACAAATTTACTCCCTTCAATAACAATATGTGTTCCTAGTTCATCCTGTTCTTGTTTAGTTTTCATCTCCATGTGTGCGATTGCCGCAATAGAAGCCAATGCTTCGCCGCGAAAACCTTTTGTAGCAAGAGAAAACAAATCTTCGGCCTGGCGAATTTTTGATGTAGCGTGACGTTCAAAACACAAACGTGCATCTGTAACGGTCATTCCCACGCCATTATCAATAACCTGAACCAATGATTTACCGGCGTCTTTTATAATCAATTTAATATCAGTTGCCTTTGCATCAACAGCATTTTCTAACAGCTCTTTTACAACTGAGGCGGGTCTTTGAACCACTTCTCCAGCAGCAATTTGGTTAGCAACGTGATCAGGAAGTAATTGAATAATACTCGACATTGAAAATTTTAGATTGTAGATTAACGATTTAAGATTTTTGATTTAAATCTAAACCAAGCTGCACAAATTTAGTGAATTTATACTGGCTTTTTGAATATGTGAAATCATAAAAAAAACAAAAAACCTATACTATTATGACACAGTATAGGTTTTAATATTTTAAAACAAATGTGTTTTTATTCGTTCTCTATTTTTCTTGGAGAATCTTCTATCTGAAGTGCACCAGAAGTCAATAAAGGCTGATTAAAAGGATGCGAGATAGAGGCCTGCTGACGAATGTATGCCATTTTTATGGCAGCAATTGCGGCTTCAGTCCCTTTGTTTCCGTGAGCACCGCCGCTTCTGTCAATTGACTGCTGCATATTATTATCTGTTAAAACACAAAAAATAACCGGAATATCTGTTTGAACATTCAAATCTTTAATTCCCTGCGTTACACCTTCACAAACAAAATCAAAATGCTTGGTTTCTCCTTGAATTACACATCCAATTACGATTACTGCATCAACGTTTTGTGTTTGAAGCATTTTTTTTGCACCATAGATAAGCTCAAAACTCCCTGGTACATTCCAGCGAATAATTTGCTGCGCGGGAACATCACAATCAATTAGTGCGTCAAAAGCGCCATTGTAAAGTCCTTCTGTTATAACATCGTTCCACTCAGAAACAACAATCCCAAATCGAAAGTCTTTCGCATTTGGGATTGTGTTTTTATCATATTCTGATAAATTTTTATTTTCAGTAGCCATCTTTAATATTTAAGATTTTAGAATTTTGATTTCAGATTGTAAAAATACAAATCTAAAATCTAAAATCTTAACTCTACAATAATATTATTGCGCTAATCCAATCAAGGCATCAACAGCACCAGCTTCTGGAGCTGCATCGAAGTTATCTTTAATATCGTTTAGATATTTTAAAGCATCTTCTTTTTGACCTAAAGCAATTGCTGTTTTAGCAGCTTTTAACAAGAAACGAGGTGTTGTAAAATCGTTTTTGTTAGCCTCGGCAGCTTTTACATAATAGTTTAAAGCTTCTTTTTGATTGTTTTTTTGAGAGTAAGCATCTCCAATTGCTCCTTTAGCCAGAGCGCTTAAGATTAAATCATCTGATTTAAATTCTCCTAAATACTTAATAGCATCATCAAATTTACCTGTATTTAAATATGCCATACCAGCATAGTAATTTGCTAAATTTCCAGCGTCAGTCCCAGAATATTCGTCAGCGATTTTTACAAATCCAAATTTACCTTCAGACCCGTTTAATGCTAATTTATATAATGAATCACTTGCAACACCATCAACAGCTTTTTGAAAGTTCTGTTGTGCAACAAACATTTCGTTTGCAGCTTCGTCTTGTTTAGGATTTTCAATAAATTTTTGGTAAGCCAAATAACCAATAGTAGCAACTGCAATACCAGCAACTAAACCAATAATGATTTTTTGATTTTTAGCAACCCAATCCTCAGTTCTTGAAGCAGTTTCATCTAATTTAGAAAAAACACCAGCTGTTGTACTGTCTTTTTCGTCAATAATTACCTGTTGTTCTTCATTTACTTCTTTAACTTCCTTTTCTTTTGGTGCTTTATATCCTCTTTTATTGTAAGTAGCCATTTAAAATTAATTTAGTGAACGGCAAAAATAAAATTTTTCTTGAAACTGAGGCAAAAAAAATCAATTTTATCACTATTTTAAAACAAATATTTTTAATAATCCTAACTCCTTTCGCATCAGCACCAAAATAAATCAACTTGAAACGCGCCAAAAGTCCTTTATATCGATAATTTTCGATAATTTGCACCCTCAAATTTTTGATGTTTCAAATAACATTTTTCTGAGCTAAAGCTTGGTTTTAGCCACAGATTTCACAGATTTTCACAGATTAAAGAGTCTCTGTAAAAAAATCTTTTTAATCATTTTAATCTGTGGCAGAAGAAAAAAGGCAGCAAATTAATAGAAAACATCAAATTTTATCTTTTTAGAAGTCTCTTAAAAATGCATTTAAACAAAATTTCTTTATTCAATTATAAAAATTTCGCTGAAGCCAGTTTTGATTTCGACATCAAGATCAATTGTTTTGTTGGAAAAAATGGAATTGGAAAAACCAATGTACTGGATGCCATTTATCATCTGGCTTACGGAAAAAGTTATTTTAATCCGCTGGCGGTTCAAAACATCAAACATGGAGAAGAGTTTTTTGTCATTGATGCCGAATTAGAAAAAAACGACAGAACGGAACAAATTGTCTGCAGTTTAAAAAAAGGCCAAAAGAAGATTTTAAAAAGAAACGGAAAGGCTTATGATAAATTTTCAGATCATATTGGTTTTATTCCGCTCGTAATTATTTCTCCTGCTGACCGTGATTTAATTGTTGAAGGAAGTGAAACACGCCGTAAGTTTATGGACAGTGTTATTTCGCAGTTAGATTCGACTTATCTGCATCAGCTTATTCAATATCAAAAAGTAATTGTACAGCGAAATGCACTTTTAAAATATTTTGCGCTCAATCATACTTTTGATAATGATACCTTATCTATATATAATGAGCAGTTAAATGAATACGGAAAATCGATTTTTGAAAAGAGAAAAGATTTCCTGGAACAATTTATACCTATATTTAATGTACATCATCAAGCAATAACCGGTTCTGAAGAAACAGTTCAGTTAGTTTATGAAAGTCATTTGTTCGAAAAAGATTTATTGACACTTTTGCAAGAAACCATCAATAAAGATCGCGCACTGCATTATACAAGTTCCGGAATTCATAAAGATGATTTATCTTTTGAAATTGATTCGCATCCTATAAAAAAATTCGGATCGCAGGGACAGCAAAAATCTTTTTTGATTGCATTAAAACTGGCTCAGTTTGAGTTTTTAAAAAAACAAAGCGGTGTAAAACCTATTTTATTATTTGATGATATTTTTGATAAGCTGGACGAAACCCGTGTTGCCAAAATTGTCGAAATGGTAAACAGTGAAACTTTTGGACAGCTTTTTATTTCAGATACACACCCGGAACGAACTGAAGCAATTGTAAAATCTACGCATCAAACCTATAAGATATTTAATTTATAAAGTTTTTTTTGCCACTAATTACACGAATTTTCACGAATTAAAACTTTGTCAAAGTTGTGCGATAAGCAATTAAAAAATTAGTGTAAATTCGTGTAATTAGTGGCGAACTTAAAACAACTGCAATAAAAACACATAATATGCTTACGAAAGAATCATTACAGTTTTTAGACGATTTAAAAAAGAACAACAATAGAGACTGGTTTCAGGACAATAAAAAGCGTTATGAAATCTTCAAAAAAGATTATCATCAATTAGTGAGTGATTTTCTGGATGTAATGAAACCTCTTGATCCTTCGCTGGAATTATTGGAAGTTAAAAACTGTACTTTTAGAATTAACCGAGACATTCGTTTTTCTAAAGACAAATCTCCTTATAAAGCACATTTAGGTATCTGGCTTTCATCTGGCGCAAAAGGCTTAAACCGTTCCGGATATTATGTTCACATTGAAAAAGGAGCTAGTTTTATAGCAGGTGGATTTTATTCACCTGAAGCAGAAGATTTAAAAAAAGTCCGCAAGGAAATTGCTTTTTTCCATGATGATTTGGAAGCAATTGTAGCCGATAAAAACTTTAAGAAAGAATTTGGAAGTTTAGATGTTGATGAAAATAATTCGCTTAAAAATCCGCCGAGAGGTTATGAAAAAGATCATCCGGCTATTGAATTTTTAAAGTTGAAAAGTTTTACAGCGTCTCAAAAATATGATATTTCTGAAGTGACTCAAAAAGATTTCGTTTCAAAAATGAGTAAAAAACTGATTGCTTTAAAACCTTTAAACGAATTCATAAATCGTGCTTTAGACACTGATGAATCTTAATTTTATCTGCCACAGATTTCACAGATTAAAATGATTTTTTTTTCGCCACGACCTGAGCGATAGCGAACAGGCGAAGCAATTACACAAATTAGCGCGAATTAATGAATTTGACAAAATTTTTTAAACTTTGTCAAAATTAAACCAATCACAATTAAAAATTTGTGGAAATTTGTGCAATTCGTGACAACTTTACTATAAATCCTTTTAATCTGTGAAATCTGCGGCAAAAAAACTCATTTTAATGAAAAGAAAAATACTTTTTCTTGGTGAATCATACCGTGCCGATGCTATAACCTGGATGAAAGGCTTGAAAGAATTTGGCGATTTTGAAATAATTACCTGGGAACTTCAATCTCCGAGTAATTCTAAACTCAACCGATTCAAACGCATTTTAGAATATTTCTTCGCTCCTGTTTCTATTCGAAAAATAATCAGAAATGAAAAACCCGATATGGTTATTGCTGAAAGAACTACAAGTTATGGATTTCTTGCTGCTTTATCAGGTTCAAAAACTATAGCAATAGCACAGCAAGGCCGAACTGATTTATGGCCGGAAAATTCTGTTTTATATCCATTTAAGAAATTCATTCAGAAATATGCTTTCAAAAAAGCGCACTTAATTCATGCCTGGGGGCCAGTTATGACGATTTCCATGAAAGCCATTGGCGTTGACATGAACAAAGTTTTGGTTCTTCCCAAAGGGATTGATTTATCGCTTTTTACACCTTCAGCAAACCATTCAAATAAAATTGAAGCGATTGTTACGAGATCGCTGCAACCGGAATATCGACATGATTCTATTTTAAAAGCATTTGGTATTTTACATCAAAAGGGAATTGATTTCTCGCTGACTATTGTTGGCGATGGAACAAGGCTGCAATTTTTAAAAGATTTAGCTAAAGAACTGCAAATCGAAAACAAAATAATTTTTACAGGAAGAATCCCAAATACAGAACTGCCAAAATTATTACAGCAATCGAATATTTATATCAGCATGCCAATTACCGAAGGTGTTTCGGCATCATTATTTGAGGCTATGGCCTGCAATTGTTATCCTGTAGTTTCAGATATTCCGGGAAATCAAAGCTGGATTACGCATCGTGAAAACGGACAATTAATTGAAATTGATAATATTGAAATGCTTGCCGATGAATTAATTTGGTCTTTTGAAAATCCTGAATCCCGAAATGAGGCAATTATTCGAAATAGAAAATTTGTAGAGGAAAATGCTAATTATAATATTAATATGAAGGTTATTGCGGATAAATATCATGAACTTTTAGATTCCCGAAAAGCAATTTAACCGCAAAGAACACAAAGTTTTACGCAAAGTTCGCTAAGGTTTATGCCCTTAGCGTAAAACTTTGTGTTCTTTGCGGTTAGAAAAAAATTATAATCCTTACTTTTGACCTCAGATTAAAAAGCCTTTTACACATGCATATCCAATCCAATTTTTCTTTAAAAAACTATAATACTTTCGGCATAGAAGCCAAAGCTAAAAAATTTACTGCAGTACACTCTGTTGAAGAACTGAAAACTATTTTAGAAAAAAACAAAAACGAGAAAAAATTTATTCTTGGCGGCGGGAGCAATATGCTTTTAACAAAAGATATTGACGCATTGGTTATTCATATCGATTTAAAAGGCAAAAAGATTATTAAAGAAGACAATGATTTTGTCTGGGTTGAAAGTCAGGCTGGCGAAGTATGGCATGATTTTGTGCTTTGGACAATCGACAACAATTTTGGCGGATTAGAAAATATGTCTCTAATTCCGGGAAATGTCGGTACAACTCCTGTTCAAAATATTGGTGCTTATGGAACTGAAATTAAAGATACTTTTGTTTCCTGCGAAGCGATGAACATTGAAACTCAGGAAATAAAAACTTTTACCAACACCGAATGTAATTTTGGTTACCGCGAAAGCATTTTTAAACACGAAGTAAAAGATCAATTTATTATTACTTCGGTAATTTATAAATTGACAAAACGCAATCATAAAATCAATACATCTTACGGAGATATTTTGGCTGAATTGGCTAAGAATAATGTCTCTGAACCTACTTTAAAAGATGTAAGCAACGCTGTAATTGCTATCAGGCAAAGCAAATTACCTGATCCTAAAGAATTAGGAAACAGTGGCAGTTTCTTTAAAAACCCCATTTTATTGAAATCTGATTTCGAAAAAATCCATCAAAAATTTCCTGAAATGAAGTTTTATGAAGTTTCTCCAACCGAAGTAAAAGTACCTGCAGGATGGCTTATTGAACAGGCAGGCTTTAAAGGAAAACGCTTTGGTGATGCCGGAGTTCATAAAAATCAGGCTTTGGTTTTAGTAAATTACGGAAACGCAACCGGCCGGGAAATTTTAGACGTTTCAAAACAGGTGCAGCAAACAGTTTTTGAAATCTTCGGCATTCAAATTGAAGCCGAAGTAAATGTGATTTAAAAAAAACTCATACTTTACAAGCTTACCAACCAAACCTTAATGAAAGAATTAAATATCAAAGTTATTTTACTCCAAATATTCGGAATGATTTTCCTTATAAATGGTATTCTGCAGCTTAGATTTTATACAGTATCTGAAAAAATCATCTGGGCAGAAACACATTCTCAATATCAGCACTCACAATACTGGAATAAATTATTACCCGCAGATGAAGGTGTTTTTAACTTTTGGCCAAGTGTATATGTCTGGATATTTTTAGGTTCATTGATTGGAATTGCTATACTTTCTTTTGTAAACTGGAAGAGTAAACTTTCATCACTCAATTCAATTATAGTTGCAATTGTATTATACATTCTGTTGAGAGTTAAGTTTTTCAGAAAAGAAATAGTATCACAATTATTTCGTCCCGTTAGAACCTTATTTTCTGATGATTTTGGAACACAATGTTTAATCGAAGGAATAATTTTTACTTTTATCGGTGTTACTATTTTATACCTAAGCGTAATTCAAATTTATTTGAACTCAAAAAAATTGAGCTGAAATTTAAACTGATGATTAAAAAATCTTCCTTATAAATTAACAACATCAAAAACCGAAAAAGTTATAGAAAGTACCTTTGAATTATCAACAAATCTTTATCTTCGTTTTGAAAAATTCAAGAATTCATATTGATGCTGAAGTGAACGCAGTAACAAAAAAATCTTGAAAGCAAATTCAGAAAATGTACACACCAGAATTATATAAAGATGAAGATCCGGAATCAATCAGAACTTTTTTAAAAGAGAATAGTTTTGGAATCCTGATCAATCAGACTAACGGAAAATTATGTGCAACGCATATTCCGATAGAATTAGAAATTAACGCTGATGGAAAAGAAATCCTTCAAGGGCATATTTCTAAACTGAATCCACAAGCTGAAGGTTTTGCAGAAAACGACCAGGTTTTAGCCATTTTTACAGGTCCGCATAGCTATATTTCATCCTCTTGGTACGATCATGAAAATGTTCCAACATGGAATTATATAGCTGTACATGTTTACGGAAGAATCAAAATTGTAGATTACACCACAACTGTAGAGCAGCTCAAAAAGCTTGTTGACAAATACGAAGCAAACTCTGAAAACCCAGTTCGCGTTGAAAATTTATCTGCCAAAACCATGCGCGAAGCCAGAGGAATTTTTGGTTTTGAAATAGAAATTAATGAAATTCAGGCCACTAAAAAATTGTCTCAAAACCGCGACGACCACAATTATAAAAACATAATTTCGGAGCTGGAAAAAACAGAAAACCCTCAGTCTATTGCTATTGCAAAAGAAATGTCAAAATGCCGAAAGTAAATTAGGATTAAACATTGAAAATTAGGAATTCATAACTACCTTTGTTCTCGCAAAATTTGGAACATTAACAGACATTAAGACCATATGCTTATAATTTTACTTTACTTTTTTATTGCTATTGTTTTTATTCAACTTTTCTATTATTTAGGGATTTTTGGAAAATTTGCTTTTGGTAAACCTCAAGATGTTAAACCAAAAAATGTTCCGGTTTCTGTTATTGTCTGTGCAAAAAATGAAGAAGAAAACGTAAAGAAATTTATTCCGTTATTAGCAGAACAAAATTATCCTGATTTTGAAATTGTTTTAATTGACGATGCATCGAGTGATGAAACCCTTGAAGTATTTGAAGAATTTGAGCAAAAATATCAGAACATCCGCTTGGTTAAAGTTGAAAACAACGAAGCTTTTTGGGGAAATAAAAAATACGCTTTAACCTTAGGAATTAAAGCTGCAAAAAAAGAATACTTATTATTTACAGATGCAGATTGTTATCCTACTTCGAAAGAATGGATTACTACAATGGCTTCGCAATTTACCACAGAAAAAACTATAGTTTTAGGTTATGGTGGCTATGAAAAAATAGAAAATTCTTTATTAAACAAAATTATTCGTTTTGAAACTGTTTTAACTGCTGTTCAGTATTTTTCCTGGGCAAAAGCAGGACTTCCGTATATGGGTGTTGGGAGAAATTTAGCTTATAAAAAAGACGAATTTTTCAATGTAAATGGTTTTATTGATCATATCCAGGTACGTTCCGGCGACGATGATTTATTTATCAATCAGGCTGCAAACAAATCGAATACTACAATATCATATACACCGGAAAGCTTTACTTATTCAAACCCAAAAGAATCTTATAAAGACTGGTTTACACAAAAACGAAGACACGTTTCTACGGCTGAACATTATAAATTTTTTGATAAATTTCAATTAGGACTTTTCTTTGTTTCACAATTATTTTTCTTTTTATTAGTTATAATCCTGCTGGCTTTTCAGTTTCAGTGGATTGCTGTTGCAGCAATTTTAGCAACACGTTATACTGTAGTTTGGACAGTAATTGGCTTTTCTGCAGGAAAACTCAAAGAAAATGATATTAAAATTTGGTTTCCTGTATTAGAAATTGTGCTTATTATAACGCAAATTAATATCTTTATAACTAATATTTTTTCAAAACCTGTATATTGGAAATAAATTCTAAAATAGAAAAAGCAAAAAAAGGTGACCAGGTCGCCTTTACTTTTTTATTAGATTATTTCTGGAATGAAGTTTATGGTTTTATGCTTAAACGCACAGAAAATGAAACTACGGCAGAAGATATCACCATTGAAACTTTCTCAAAAGCATTCGATAAAATAGGTTCTTATAACCCCGAATTTCAGTTTAACACTTGGTTAATTGCAATTGCAAAAAATGTTTATATTGATTTATTACGTAAAAAGAAAACCAATCTTTTTATAGAAATCACTGATACTGAAGATCAACAGGCATATAATATTGCCGACACTACTCCATCTGCAGAAGATGCATTAATTAAAGAGCAGAACCTCTCCCGTTTGCTTTTATGCATCAAAGAATTAAAACCCCATTATCAGGAAGTGATTCATCTTCGTTATTTTCAGGAAATGTCCTATCAGGAAATTGCCGACAAAATTAATGAGCCTCTAAGCAGCGTAAAAGTAAAATTACTTCGTGCTAAAAAATTACTGGCAGAAATCATCGAGCGTAATAGATAATTTATTATCTTTAGAAAAAGAATAAAATATAATCATATTTTTTCTTAAAAAAATAATTTATTCACACACTAAAACAACAACTTCTGCGTTGTTTGCTAAAACCCAATTCCATATCGCGTATGATTTAAAGTTACTTAACCTTAAAATCCAAAAATCATGACTAAATTAAGCATCTATGAAAACAAGTGGATCGATCTTGTTTTCGAAAACAAAAACAAAGAATACGGAGCGTACCAATTACGCCAGGAAAATTCTAAAACAACAGTTACGGCATTATTTATGGCCTTGTTGTTACTAACAGCCTTAGGAAGTGTATCGATGCTGATTAATAAATTTAGAACACATGATCCTGTTGAGGAACCAGTTCCTTTTGACCCTGTTATTCATTTAACAGATGTTGACCCAATAGTAATACCAAAAACAACGGAACCTATTGCTCCTCCAGTGCAATCAACTGCACCGGCGGCACCAATAGTGGAGTCAAGCCAATTGACACATCCGGTTATAGTAACATCAGATCAGGCAACACCAGACATTGCACCTAACATTAATAACACTCCTCATGTAGACAATGCTACAGGGACAGATGGAACGGTAGTAAATGCAGTGCCAGGAACTGGCGGTGGAGAACCAGCAATTGCTGATTCAGGCAGCAATGGAACAACAATTGTAAACACAAGTGTTTTAGACAAATTACCAGAGTTCCCTGGAGGAATTAAAAAGTTTTACACTTATGTTGGTAACAATTTTACAAAACCAGAATTGGATGCAGAAAGAACTTTGCGTGTTTACGTTTCATTTGTAATTGAAAAAGACGGTACAATGACTGACATTATTGTAAAAAACGATCCAGGATTTGGAATGGGAAAAGAAGCTGTTAGAGTTTTAAAATCATTAAAAACAAAATGGGCTCCGGGCATATTAGCTGGAAAACCAGTTCGTACGGCATACAATCTTCCAATAACAATACAAACAGGACAAACTGAATAAAAATAAAATATAGAAAAAGAAAAAGCAGAATTTAGGTTCTGCTTTTTTTATGGCTAAAAATAGAATTTCACCATTAAGAGATTAAGAAAAATAAGTTGAGCTTCTAATCCAAGTCTTAATTTTTCTTAATCTCTTAATGGTTAGAAAACTTTTTTATTCTCCATTTTACTTATTTTTACAAGATATTCAAAGACAATTAATCAATTTAAAAACAATAAAATGGGAATATTTTCAGCTCTTATGGGCAATGCCGGTACAGTAAGTCAGGAAGATTTACTAAAAAAATACGGTCAGCTTTTAACAGATAACGAAGAAATTGAAATGGGATTCAAACTTATTCGTGATACTTTTATCTTCACAAACAAAAGATTAATTTTAGTAGATGTTCAGGGATTAACAGGTAGTAAAACAGAATACAAATCTATCGCTTACAAAAGCATTACTCGTTTTAGCGTAGAAACAGCCGGAACATTTGACCTTGATGCCGAACTAAAAATCTGGGTGTCAAGTGAATTAAATCCTAGTATCGTAAAACAATTTAATAAATCTGTAAACGTATATGATGTTCAAAAAGTTTTAGCACATCATGTTTTAGGTTAATTATAAAATAAAAAACGGCAAATCTAAGACTTGCCGTTTTTACATGATATCAAAAACTATTTTTTCTTTGTTGTTGTCTTCTTTGTTGTTTTTTTCGCAGTTGTCTTTTTAGGAACTGTATTATCGATTTTTTGCTGAACGTATGGTTTGTATACTCCATCTTTTTCTGCTCTTGCCTTTGCATCATCAGCTCTTTTCTTAGAATCAGGATGCGAACTCATCATTTGATCAATAAATGAAGCTTCGGCTCCTTCACTCATTTTAGCTAAAATTCTGAAAGCAGATTCTTCAGCATTTACATTATAACCGTTTTTCTTTAAGAAGTTATAAGAGTATAAATCAGCTTCTGTTTCTTGTTTACGGCTGTGTTTACTATCGATTAAAGCACTTCCAATTTTTCCCAACTGGCTGTCTGTTACTGCAGATATTTTAGCAGATTGTGATGATGCTCCATCAATTAATGCTTCTTTTTGGTAAGCCGCACGCATCGCATCTCTTGAATCATTATTAGCAACGTGACCAATTTCATGGCCAATTACGGCTAATAATTCGTTATCATCCATGATATCCATTAATCCTGAATACACACGTACACTTCCATCTGCAGTTGCAAAAGCATTTACTTCTTTTAATTTATATACTTTATAATTTAAAGTAAAACCATCACCTGCTGTATGTTTTCCAAAAATTCTATTTAATCGCAAAGTATAACCATCATTTGGTCCTGCTACTTGATTTTCGGTATCTAATTTAGCTACTGCTTCTTTTGAAAGTGTTGCAGCATCAGCATTTGTTAAAGTGAAAGCTGTTACACCTTTCTGAACCGCTCCTATCGCTTTTTCACCTAAATTAATCTGTGCATTCATTTTTGTAAAACCAAAAACAACAAACAAAACCCCTAATGCGATAATTTTCTTTTTCATATCTAATTCAATTTACAATTTAACACCAAATGTATTACAAATAAAATTTCAAAATAAATTCTTTTAAGTTTATTTTATAACAATTAAAGGTATAAAAATTAAACGAGTAATAATCAATCAACTATGAATATTAATATTCTAAGATTTAAAATATAGAGAAAAGACACAATGCAAAACCATTTTATTTCACAAAACACAGTTTTTTAACTTTACAGCAAAACAATCCTCATTTTGCCAGACAAAAAACAAAAGTTCATATTTTCAAAATAACCATCAAACAAATCATCAAATAAACAACATTCCGTATCTTTGTGTTCTGATTTATGATATATGGAAACAGTCATTGAAAACATACCGCCTGCAAAACCGAAATGGTTAAAGGTAAAATTACCAATTGGACAAAAATATACTGAACTGCGCGGTTTGGTTGACAAATACAGCTTAAATACGATCTGCACCTCTGGAAGCTGCCCAAATATGGGAGAATGCTGGGGAGAAGGAACAGCAACTTTCATGATTCTAGGAAATGTATGCACCCGTTCCTGCGGTTTTTGCGGTGTTAAAACCGGACGCCCGGAAACGGTAGATTGGGACGAACCTGAAAAAGTAGCGCGTTCTATAAAAATTATGAATATTAAACATGCTGTAATTACAAGTGTTGACAGGGATGATTTAAAAGACGGAGGCTCTATCATTTGGATGGAAACTGTAAAAGCAATCCGTAGAATGAACCCAAATACTACTCTTGAAACTTTGATTCCGGACTTTCAGGGAATTGAAAGAAATATTGACAGAATTGTTGAAGCAAATCCTGAAGTAGTTTCTCATAATGTTGAAACCGTTCGCCGTTTAACCCGCGAAGTTCGTATTCAGGCTAAATATGATCGCAGCTTAGAGGTTTTACGCTATTTGAAAGAAAAAGGAATAAACAGAACCAAATCTGGAATTATGCTTGGTCTTGGCGAAACTGAAGAAGAAGTTTTTCAAACCATGACCGATCTGCGTAATGCAAATGTTGATGTTGTTACCATTGGTCAATACCTGCAGCCAAGTAAAAAACATTTGCCGGTAAAGGAATTTATAACCCCTGATCAATTTGCAAGATATGAGAAATTTGGTCTTGAATTAGGATTTCGTCATGTAGAAAGCGGACCGCTTGTTCGTTCTTCATACAAAGCACAAAAACATATTTTATAAAAAAAGTTTAACTGTTTAATCGTCAATTTGTTTAACCGTACTCCGATTAAATGATTTACCGATTAAACAATTAAACAAATAAACAAAACATTGAAAACAAGAATTGCTATTAATGGTTTTGGAAGAATTGGAAGAAATTTATTTCGTCTTCTTATAAATCATCCTGAAATTGAAGTTGTTGCAATTAATGATATTGCAGATAATAAAACCATGTCGCATTTAATAAAATACGACAGTATACACGGAGTTCTGCCTTTTCCTGTAAGTTATGATGAAACAGGAATTATTATAGATGAGAAGCATTATTTATTTTTTCATGAAAAAAATATTTCAAATCTGGACTGGAAAAGTCAGGCAATAGATTTTGTAATTGAATCGACGGGGAAGTATAAAACGCATGAAGAAATAAATGCGCATATTGAAGCCGGAGCAAAAAAAGTGATACTTTCTGCACCATCAGAGGTTGATACTATCAAAACAGTAGTTCTTGGAGTTAATGAAAACATACTAGACGGAACAGAGAATATTGTTTCAAATGCAAGCTGTACGACAAATAACGCCGCTCCGATGATAAAAATCATTGAAGAGTTATGCGGAATTGAGCAAGCATACATTACAACGATACATTCTTACACGACAGACCAAAGTCTTCATGACCAGCCACATAAGGATTTACGCAGGGCTAGAGGTGCAAGTCAGTCAATTGTTCCAACAACTACAGGTGCAGCTAAGGCATTAACAAAAATTTTTCCTAAATTGCATGAAAAAATAGGAGGCTGCGGGATTCGTGTCCCTGTTCCCGATGGTTCATTGACAGACATTACATTCAATGTTAAACGCGCTGTTACTATTGAAGAAATTAACATTGCATTTCAAAAAGCCTCAAAAACAAATTTAAAAGGAATATTAGATTACACAGAAGATCCTATCGTTTCTGTTGACATAATTGGCAATACACATTCGTGTTTGTTCGACGCACAATTAACTTCTGTCATTGACAAAATGGTAAAAGTCGTGGGTTGGTATGACAATGAAATTGGCTATTCATCAAGATTAATTGATTTGATTTTACTGATAAGAAAAACATAAGATTCATTGTAAATGCACTGCCATACATGAAGTACTATCTTTTATCTGTTGTTTGTTTTTTTAATTCATTTTTGTATTCTCAAATCAAACAGAATACAGACAGTGTTTCCTATTATAATAAACTGGCAAATAAAAAACTAAACAGCAAAGAGTACAGTCAGGCCGTTTTTTACACTAAAAAATCAATTGATTTTTGCGAAACTAATGACATCCCTGAAAATTTAGCCAACCAAACTTTTAAGCTTGGAAAAATTTACTACAACCAGCGGAAGTATGACGAAGCATTAAAAAACTTTCACAAAAGTGTTTCTTCATTTGACAGCGTAAAACCAACTTGCACTAAAATCTTAGCATTCCAATATATTGGAGCAGTAAATACCGCAAAAGGTGATTATAAAACTGCAGATATTTATTATGCAAAAGCCCAAAAACTTTTAAAACAGCTTGGCATTGTTGATAGTTCTGAAATTTTAGATTATCAAAAAGCGCTCGCATTTAAAACAAATAAAAATTTTCGTTTAGCTGCCAAAACCTTCCAAAAAATCATCAGAAAACCGGATAATCCATTGATTTTAGAAACCAAAAGTGATTCTTATTATCAACTTGGATTAATTGAAGCACAGCTTAAACGGAATGATTCTGCTATGATTTATTTTGAAAAAGCTCTTGATTATACTGATAAAACAAATAATCTTTCGCAAAAATCAAAAATAACTTTAGCAATAAGTCAATATTATAAACAAAATAGAAATTTTGATTTAGCTTATTCTTACTTAGATGAACATTATCAGTTAGAAAATTATATTCTAAAATTAAAAAATGCGAAAATAGATTTTAACGAATTTCAAAAATTCAAAAAAAATCAAACCTTAAACAATACGCTTAAACGAGAAAGCGAAGAAAAAATCCAGCTAAAAACGTATCGTTATTCTAAATTAGTCAGTATTTTGGCGATTGCCCTAATTTCGATTCTATCACTTTTGAGTTTAGCATTGTACAAAAACAATATTATTCGAAATCAGAATAATTTACTTTTAAGAGAAAAAAACAAAGAACTTATCCTGGCAAAAAATAAAGCCGAAAAAGCATCAAAAGCAAGATCAGAGTTTTTATCAACTGTAAGTCATGAACTGCGGACGCCTTTAAATGCGATTAACGGAATCACACATTTACTTCTTGAAGATAATCCAAAAAAAGCACAGTTAAAATACTTAGAATCGCTAAAATTCTCAGGAAATTATCTTACTACTTTTATAAACGAAATCCTTGAAATTAATAAAATTGACTCAACTAAAGTTGAAGTTGAAAACATTAGTTTTAATTTAAAAGAATTACTTTTTAATATTCAAAGTTCTCTGAAAGAACTGGCAACGGCTAATAAAAACTATTTCAATCTCGAAATTGACGATGCAATTCCAGACAGTTTAATTGGCGACCCTACCAAATTATCTCAAATTATATTAAACCTAATTAACAACGCACTAAAATTTACACAAAACGGAAATGTAAATGTAATTGCGAAATTATTTGCGCAGGAAGATGAAAATGCAACCATTTATTTTGAAATAGTCGATACCGGAATTGGTATTCCCGAAGATAAACTGCAAACCGTATTTGAAAGTTTTTCACAAGGTTCTATTGAAGTAAATCGAAAATATGGCGGCACAGGATTAGGGCTTACGATTGTTAAAAAGTTAATCGAACTTTTAGGAGGCGAAATCAAACTAAAAAGTGAAGTTGGCAAAGGATCAACTTTTACTTTCAAATTAAATTTTAAAATTAACAACGAACCTTTGGAAGCGGTTACAGAGGAAAAACCATATAACGACAAACAATTAAAACACAAGTCTATTTTACTGATTGAGGACAACAAAATCAATCAAATGATTACGCGTAAAATGCTTGAAAATAAAATGATTTGCTGCGAAATTATCGACAATGGCGAAGATGCAGTCGAGCTTTTAAAAGTAAAACGTTTTGATATGATTTTAATGGATGTGCATTTGCCCGGAATTAACGGAACTACTGCAACACAGCAAATACGGGACTTTGATAAAACAACTCCTATTATTGCATTGACAGCTATTTCGCTTGACGAAAACAGAGATATGCTTTTATCTTTTGGAATGAATGATGTAATTACAAAACCTTTTGTTCCCGACGAGTTTTACAGTACAATTGCTAAGTTTTTTGATTAGTAAAAGCTTCTAAGATGCTGAGTTTCTAAGATTCTAAGTTTTCTTTTATATACTGTAAAATCGAAACATCAAAATTTTGCTGATGATTGATAAACATGCTTTTTATGGGTAGATAATACAATTGAGAAACCAGCTTTGAATCTTTTAAGCGAACATAATCTTTCTCGGTTGTAATAATTTTTCTTCCGTTTGCTTTATTTTGGATAGAATCTAAATCGGCATCAGAAAAATGATGATGATCCGGAAAAATCAAACATTCGTCATTTTCATTTTTTAAATAATCAAAAAATGGTTTTGGTTTTGCAATTCCTGCTAAAAGCAGCTTTGATTCTGATTTAATTTCATCAACAGCAATCTTTTCATTTTTGCCATAAATTACAGTATCATAATCTATAAAAGTAAAGAAAATCTGCTGTGAATAATTTAGCTTTAATTTCAAACGAATCTCAGCTTGTTTTTCTTCCGATAAATTATTTGGACATTTAGTAACCACAACAATATTAGCTCTGTTGGCTCCACTTCTGCTTTCTCTTAAATTTCCTGTTGGCAGCATAAAATCATCTGCATATAAATCTCCGTAGGAAGTCAGCAGAATATAAAATCCAGCTTTTACTTTTCGATGCTGATAGGCGTCGTCTAATAAAATTACCTGTGGCTTATTTTTTTGCGAAAGCAATTGTGTAATTCCGTTTGTACGATTGGCATCAACTGCAACCTGAACATTTGGGAATTTTTGATAAAATTGAAAAGGCTCATCGCCCAGAATTTCAGCATTCGAAACTGCATCTGCCAAAACAAAACCTTCCGATTTTCTTTTATAACCCCGGCTTAAAGTCGCCACTTTATATTTATCAGATAATAACCGTATCAAATATTCAATTTGCGGAGTTTTCCCGGTTCCGCCTACGCTTAAATTTCCAACTGCAATAACCGGAATATCAAAAAAAGTTGATTTTAAAATTCCTTTGTCAAAAAGAAAATTACGAATGCTGGTTATGAATCCATATAGAATGGCGAAAGGGAAAAGTATTTTTCGAAGTAAGTTCATAGAATTATTTATCTGAATAATGACCCATTGCAGAAACAATAATAACAGTCACAATTTCCTCTTCTACCCTATAAATTAGTCGGTCTTTTTTATTGATTTTTCTCGACCAATAACCTGTATAATTGTATTTCAATTCTTCTGGCTGTCCTTCCCCAGAAAAAGGACTTTCCGTTAATTCTAAAAGTATTTTTTCAATTTTTTTAATAGTAGCTTTATTTCCTGATTTATAGTGATTTTTTAAATCCCTACGAGCAATATCCTCAAAGTCTACAAAATACTTCCCCATATATCATCAGGATTTAATCTTGTAGTTTTTCCTTTTTTAATATTTGCTTCTGCTTTTTTAATTTTCGCAACAAATTCAGGACTATATATACTCTCTGTTTTTTTAATTTTTTTTGAATCTGTTTCAATAATCTCTATTCCATCTGCATTTTTAAAAAAAGATTCAGACATAGCGATAAAAGCTTTTCCCGCTTTAGTGCGTTCGTTAATTTTTATTGTTATTGTAGTCATGTTTATCAATTTAAACACAAAGATACAAAATTAGTAATAGCCGTAATACTGTATTATCCGTATTACTAACTACAAAAAAATATCAAATATTTTAAAGTTGATATGTTTCTTCGTTAATTTGTTTTAGCTTTAAGGTTTGTCATCTGTTGAAAAAACTTGAAACCTGAAACAATAAAACTTGAAACAAAAAATGAAGATCAAAGACATTATAACCGTACTAGAAGAAATGGCACCTCTCGCCTATGCAGAGGATTTTGACAATGTGGGACTTTTAGTAGGAAATCTGGAAAACGAGAGTAACGGAGTTTTAGTTTGTCATGATGCGCTAGAAAATGTAATTGAAGAAGCAATAACTAAAAATTGCAATCTCGTAGTTTGCTTTCACCCTATTTTATTTTCTGGAATTAAAAAAATCACTGGTAAAAACTATGTCGAGCGCGCTATTTTAAAAGCCATTAAAAATGACATTGCTATTTATGCCGTACATACCGCTTTAGACAATCATTCGCAAGGAGTTAATAATATTTTCTGTAATACCTTAGGCTTAATAAACACCAAAATTTTAATTCCAAAACAGCAATTTCTACAAAAATTAGTTACTTATACTGTTACTGAAAATGCTGAAAAAGTTCGAAATGCTATGTTCGAAGCTGGTGCCGGAACCATAGGAAACTATGATAACTGCAGTTTTAATTCGGAAGGCTTTTTTACTTTTAAAGGAAATGAAAAAAGCAATCCAACAATTGGAGAAAAAGGGAAATTACATACCGGAACAGAAATAAAAATCGAAGTTATTTTTGAAAAACATTTACAATCCAGAGTTTTAAAAGCACTCTTAACGAATCATATTTATGAAGAAGTGGCTTATGAAATCTACGATTTACAAAACGCACATCAAAATATTGGTTTAGGAATGATTGGCGAATTAGAAAATGAAATGGATGAAAAAGAGTTTCTACTTTATGTAAAAGAAATTATGATTGCCCGCGGTATTCGTCATTCTGCCTTTACCGGAAAAAAAGTAAAAAAAGTAGCTGTTTTGGGTGGCTCGGGAAGCTTTGCCATAAAAAATGCAATTCAGGCTGGAGCCGATGCATTTTTAACTGCTGATTTAAAATATCATCAGTTTTATGAAGCAGAAAACAAGTTACTTTTAGCCGATATTGGTCATTTTGAGAGTGAACGCTATACAAAAAACTATATTGTTGATTATCTTCGAAAAAAAATTCTTAATTTTGCGATCATTTTATCGGAAGAAAATACAAATCCAGTTAAGTACTTATAGAATATGACGAATACGAAAGAATTAAGTGTTGAGGACAAGTTAAGAGCAATATATGATTTACAGCTTATTGACTCTAGAATTGACGAAATCAGAAACGTTAGAGGAGAACTTCCTTTAGAGGTTGAAGATTTAGAAGATGAAGTTGCAGGTTTGAGCACTCGTTCAGAAAAACTGAAAGGTGAACTTGAAGTGATTGAGGAGCAAATCAAAGCAAAGAAAATTGCTATTGAGGAGCATAAAGAGGTTATCAAGAAATACACAAAACAACAAGAATCAGTTCGTAACAACAGAGAATTTAATTCTTTGACAAAAGAAGTTGAATTTCAGGAATTAGAAATTCAATTAGCTGAAAAGCAAATCAAAGAAATGAAAGCTTCTATCGAGCACAAAAAAGAAGTTATTTCTAATTTAAAAGAAAAACTTGATGCTAAAAGCTCTCATTTAAAACATAAAAAATCTGAATTAGATGCTATTATGGCTGAAACTCAAAAAGAAGAAATCTTCTTATCTGAGAAATCAGCTGAATTTTCAGCTCAAATCGAAGACAGATTATTAGCTGCTTACAACAGAATCAGAAGCAGTGTTCGTAACGGATTAGCTGTAGTTTCTATCGAAAGAGGAGCTTCTGCAGGATCTTTCTTTACGATTCCGCCGCAAACTCAGGTTGAAATCGCTTCAAGAAAGAAAATCATTACTGATGAGCACTCTGGAAGAATTTTAGTTGACACTCAATTAGCAGAAGAAGAAAAAGAGAAAATGGAACAATTGTTCTCAAAATTCTAAATATCAAGTCCCGATTAAATCGGGACTTTTTTTTGCCATTATTTTTGCCGCAGATTAAAAGGATTAACACAGATTAAATTATTCTTATGCTGAATAAAATCTTTTTAATCCTTTTAATCTGTGACAAAACATTTTTTACCTTTAGAAAAAATTTAAGTTTTGGGAATTAAAAAAGGCATTCGTTTTATTACATTAAAATCAGTTGGATCTTATATTAACTTTTTGAGTTATGTGCGCCCGCAAAAAGCTATGGAACTTTCTTATGCTCTTTTTAGTCAGCCAAGAATTGGGAGATTAAAAAAAGAAACACTTCCAAAAGTTTTAAGAAATACAGAATCAGAAATTTTCCATCATAACGAACATCATTTTCAAACCTATATCTGGAAAGGAAATGAAACCAAAATTTTATTGGTTCACGGTTGGGAAAGTAATGCTTCACGCTGGAAAAAAACATTACCTCATCTACAAAAATCCGGAAGTACTATTATTGCAATTGACGCGCCTGCCCACGGTCAAAGCAGCGGAAAAGAATTTAATGTTCCGCTTTATGCCGAATTCATCAATAAAGCCGTAGAAAAATATCAGCCAGAAATTATTATTGGACATTCTATTGGCGGCGCAGCATGCGTTTATCATCAGTATTTATTTCCGAATACGAGCATTAATAAAATGGTTATTCTTGGCGCTCCGTCTGATTTAAAAACTTTGATTGATAATTACATTTCAATGCTGAGTCTAAACAGCAAAATGTTAACTCTTTTAGAAAGCAAATTCATAAATCGCTTCAACTTTAAACTGGAAGATTTTTCAGGACAAAAATTTGCATCTCAATTTACTATTCCTGGTTTCATTGCGCATGATACTTCTGATAAAATTGTGGCTTTCGCCGAAGGAAAAAAAATAGCCAGCAACTGGAAGAACAGTCAATTTATCGAAACGAAAGGCTTAGGCCACGGAATGCATGATGATGAATTGTATCAAAAAGTGATTGAGTTTCTTTTTGAAGGAACAAAGTAACAGAGGTTCAAAGGGACAAAGTTTTTCCAAAAATCTAAAATCTGAATTCTAAAATCAAAAATCAAAATGATCGCAGTAATTTTTGAAGTTATTCCTAATGAAGGAAAAAAAGAAGAATATCTTGATATCGCTGCAAGTCTGCGTCCTGAATTAGACCATATTGAAGGTTTTATTTCTATTGAGCGATTTCAGAGTTTTTCTGATCCTTCAAAAGTTTTGTCATTATCTTTTTGGAAAGATGAAGAAAGTATTCAGCAATGGAGAAATCTTGAAATACATCGAGCTGCGCAGGCAAAAGGCCGAAATGAGGTTTTTAAAGATTATCATTTACGAATTGCAACTGTTGTTCGTGATTATGGAATGTTTGAAAGAAAAGAAACTCCTGAGGATAGTTCGATTTTTCATGATTCTTAGAAAAGGTTCAAAGGTGCAGAGGTTCAAAGTGACAAAGGTTTTTTTTATAGATTCTGAGGTTCTGAGTTGCTAAGGCCCTAAGTTTCTTTTTTGGTATAAGCTTTTGAAAATCTTAAATTCTAAGAAGTCTAACAATCTAAGAAGTCCTAAATTTTAGCTACTTTTGCAGTATGGAAGAAAATCTTAAACGTCTTAATAAATTTATTGGTGAAACGGGTTATTGTTCTCGTCGTGAAGCCGATAAATTAATTGAAGAAGGACGTGTAACAATAAATGGCACTGTGCCGGAAATGGGAACTAAAGTTTCGCCAGATGATGAAGTACGCATAGACGGAAAATTAATCGTAGAAAAGCACGAAAAAATGGTTTATCTGGCTTTCAACAAACCCGTTGGAGTCGAATGCACCACTAATTTAGAAGTCCGAAATAATATTGTGGATTATATCAATTATCCGAAACGTATTTTCCCTATTGGTAGATTGGATAAAGCGAGTGAAGGATTAATTTTTATGACGAATGACGGTGATATTGTAAATAAGATTTTACGCGCCAGAAACAATCACGAAAAAGAATATACGGTTACCGTAAACAAACCTATTACAGATCGTTTTATTCAACGAATGGGAAATGGTGTCCCGATTTTGGATACTGTTACCAAAAAATGTAAAGTAGAACAAATCAGTAAATACACTTTTAAAATAATTCTGACCCAAGGTTTAAACCGTCAGATTAGAAGAATGTCTGAATATTTGGGTTATGAAGTTACGGCTCTTAAACGTATCCGAATTATTAATATTTCTTTGGATATTCCGGTTGGTCGTTACCGCGATTTAACCGATGCTGAAATTAAAGAATTAAATCAGTTAATTGAGCCTTCGAGTAAAACGGAAGAAGCTAGTCTTCCTAAAGTTGAGGCTCCAAGTCAAAGCACTAATCGAAGAACAACGTTTATTTCTAAACACGATCCCCGATTTAAAAAAAGAGGTGACAACAATTAAATAAAAGTCCCATTTGAAATTTCAAATGGGACTTTTAAATTTATTTCTTATTATCTAAAAATTCATAATACAAAGCCTTTGATAAAAAACCTGCATTTTGATAATTTGAAATTAATTCTTCTCTTATACCTTCATCATAACCTCCGCTTAGATTATTTTTTGAAAAATAGTCTCTTCTGGCATCATCATTAAAGTTTAATCCGCTTAAAAATACTGGTTCTACTCCTTTATTTACCGAAATATTATAATTGGTTACTAAATTTCCCCAATTTACATAACTGCATATCAATATTGTTGCATAGAAATACCAAACCATTTGATTGAAAAGATAGGCATTTGTTTTTTGTTTCGTTATTTTTAAGAAAGAATAAACTAAACCGATAATGGCTAAAATTAAAAAAGCATAAACTCCGAGACGTTTGTATGTTAAACCGTAAAAAGAAACATATTCTGAGTTTTTAACTATGGCACTTACAATTAAAACTACATTTAATACAATCCATGTTTTTGCCAGTTTTTTTAATGTTGTGGCTTTTTCATCAAAATTGAATCCACCTTTAAAGTAAAATAAGATTACGCCAACTGCCATTAAGATTGAAAATATAACTGCATTTACTCGTTCGTGCGTATCTGCACTTAGGTTTGTTTTTTCGACTACTTCAAAAAATTGCTCGTAATTATATGTTCCAATGAAGATTAGAAGCATAATATTCAACATAAATAATGTGATCACCCCGCTTTTTCTTTCAAAATCCAAGTCTAAGAATGAGAATGTACTTTGATTTTTTACTTCAGAAATATTCGTGAATTCATTGTTTAGTTTTGGATTGAACTGATAAGAAATATCCGGAACCCAATAATTCCAAAAACTGAATGAGATATAAAATCCTAAAATGCACATAGCTATTAATTGAGGCAGATTAATATCTAATGTATAATCAGTAAACAATGAAGAGAAATGATTGCTCCCAAAAGAATAAACGATAAAAAATAATCCAAGAAACACTAACGGAATAATTACAAACGCTACTAGCTTTTTAGCAAAGTCATTGTGTATTTTTCGTTCAGGAAGCCATTGGCTAAATATAAAAATACGCCCTATTGTAGTGATTCCGTTTAGGAATATTAAGGGGAAAATCTGAATGATTTTAAGTTCTCCATCCTGCGTTTTAAATTGTAAAAACAGAATTGATAATGCTAAAGCAAAAAACGAAGCGGCGTCTCCATACCACGCAAAGGCAAAACAAGATAAAATAGAAGTCATAACAAGAACAAGATGTGATCTGTTTACAAACTTTTCCTGAAAGAAATAACTAATTAACAGAGTAAGTATCACTCCAAAAATAGAAATGTTGATTCCCACAGATTCATTGTAAAAAAGCAGTATAAAAACCGCTGTACAAGCTAGAATAATTTGATGTTTTTTCATTTTTGTAGATTTTTATTTGTTATTGGTCAAAAATGTAATTGCCTTATTTGCTGGTTGTAAAAACATTATCGGCAATTTCATGATTTTAATTTTTAAAAGTACTTTGTAATTCAAAGTTTTTAGGTAAAAAAATATAATTATTAGGATTTCATTAATTTTTCGAGATAAGAAAGGTGTTCTTTAAACGCTGCGCGGCCTAGCGGCGTTACCTGATAAGATGTTTTTGGTTTTTTACCAACAAATTCTTTCTTAACTTCGATGTATTCAGATTTCTCCAATGCTGAAGAATGACTTGCTAAATTACCATCGGTGATATTTAAAAGCGTTTTCATCTCGGTAAAATCTACCCAGTCGTTAACCATCAGAACGGACATTATACCCAATCTGACACGGCTTTCAAAATCTTTATTTAGTTTATCAATAATTCCCATTGGGTTATTTGTATTTTTTGAACATCACCAATCCATATGCGATATGCAGGATACCAAATCCTAAGATCCAAAATATTAAACCATATCCAATATAAAAAAGTGAAATACATCCTAACAAAAGCTCAGAAAAGCCTAGATATTTTATATCTGAAAATGTATATTTTTCAGCATTGATAACGGCTAGTCCATAAAATAATAAAGTAGACGGTGCTACTAAACCGTAATATCCGTGGTATATTAATGCTAAACAAAATATTCCTCCTGCTGCCAGTGGAACTGCCAGATTAAACAACATATTTTTTGTGGCAGAGGTCCAAATTGGCAAATTGTATTTTTTGCTTTTTCTAACAGTAAAGAAAGTTCCAAATACAAATGCGCAAACTAAAATTATTACCCCAATCCAGATTAATTCTGAAACTAAGCTGCCAGATAAAACTATATGTTCGTCAGTAAAATATTCTATGCCATTTACTTTAAAAAGCTGATAGACATATAATCCGCCTATCAATGCCGAAAGTCCCGCGAAAACTCCTGAAAGTCCGCTTAACGATATAAATCTTGAAGAACGTTCCATCATGGAACGAATATGTGCTAAATCTTCTTGGTGCTTTTGATTCATAATTAAAGTACTTTGCAGCACAAAGTTATTATTTATTTTGAATTGACAAATAAAAAATTGAGTTTTTTATTTTAATTTATTTGTAGGCGTAATAATGAATTGTGTTCCGTAGGTATGAAATGTGTAATCCCTACGGGATATTTTACCGGGAGGTATTAAATATTATGCTACCGATATTTAACTCCTAACAGAGTATCTCGGAGAGATTAAATATTGGTAGATAAAAACATATGTCACGAATTTTGTCCCATAGGGACTACACATTTAATTGATCCTGAAATTATACCTACAAGGTTTTGGAAACCTTGCAGGAACGGGATTTGTTTTTACCTGAGTGTGCGTGAGGGATAGGAGCTGGCTACCGAAGTAGCGCAGATAGCCCGACCGTCCAGATATAAGAAGGCGTATTTACATAAAGTATATTGGCCTTCTTATATCGGGACGGTCACGCCCAAAGTATAGAAACGAAAAAGCCTATTCGTAATGAACAGACTTTTATATTTTTTCTATTTAAAACCATCTTCTTCTTTTGAATAAAAAGACTCCGAAAGTTGATAAGATTACGGAAACTAAAAGCAGAATCCAGATTCCGTATTTACTTTCTTCCAGACCATTTGGCACGTTCATTCCGTACAAACTGGCGATTAGGGTTGGAATCATTAAGATGATCGAAATTGAAGTCATCTGCTTCATGATGTTATTCATATTATTCGAAATTACCGAAGCATACGCATCCATCATTCCGGTTAAGATGTTGCTGTAAATATTGGCCGTATCCTGTGCCTGGCTTAATTCGATTTCGACATCTTCCAGTAAGTCTGAATCGTAATTTGCTTTATACGCTTTTAGGTTTTTAATGCGTTGAAACAAAACATCGTTTGCTTTTAATGAGGTAATAAAAAATACCAAACATTTTTCGATTTGAAGCAATGCCTGCAATTCTTCATTTTTAATTGACTTTTCTAAATTATCCTCTGCCAGTTTTATTTTTTGATTGACTTGTTTTAAGTATTTCAAATACCAAACGCTTGATGAAAGAAGCAGTCTCAAAACCCAGTCGAAATTGTCTTTAACCTGAATATTTTTGCGTCGGGAATACAACATAAAATCATATATGATTTCTGTTTTGTAAAAAGTTATGGTTACGCAGACATCATTTTTAAAAATTACGCCTAGCGGAATGGTTTGAAAAGGGAGTTTAATATCGTTACTTTTTATAGGAACGCGCATGATGATAAGCGTCCAGCCGTCTTCAATTTCTATACGGGGTCTTTCGTCGATATCTTCAATATCATTGTAAAAAGCTTCGGGAATTTGAAGTTCTTCTAGTAAATATTTTTTTTCTGTTTCTGATGGATCTTCAATGCTTATCCAGCAGTTTGGAGTCCATTTTGGTATTTCTAGTAATCCGTTGTCATTTGTGTAAAAGGCTTTCATTTCAAAATACAGGGTTTTAGCGCAGCATTTTGAAAGATTTCAAAAGCTGCTTTTAATTTAATACTAACGAATAATAATCGTCCATTTGGAGAAGTGTTTTTTAAGTGTGGCAAAAGTATCCTTTATTTTTAAGAACCAAAACTTTAAAAGTATTAATTATATATTAAAATGGTTTTTAAACACATAGAAACATAGATATTGTAAGTGTAAAAAGGCATTCCATTTTTTCTAAACAAACATAGTTAGAGCCAGCTATGTGAGAGAAATTTGCTTCTCTTTCATATTCTTTTATAGACTTAAATCTATGTTTCTATGTGTTAGAAAATTTTCAGTTGTATAGTACAAAAAAGCCTGCTCAATTGAACAGGCTTTATAAATTATATTAGAAACAAATTACTTGTTTTTCTGACTTCTCATTTTACGTGCTAAAAGTGTATTTTTAAGCAGCATTGCAATTGTCATTGGTCCTACTCCACCAGGAACCGGCGTAATAAACGATGCTTTTTTGCTTACTCCGTCAAAATCAACGTCACCTTTTATAACGTAGCCTTTTGGGTTTGATGCGTCATCTACACGAGTAATTCCAACGTCGATAATTGTTACTCCATCTTTTACCATATCTGCTTTTAAAAATTCAGGAACTCCTAAAGCTGTAATAATAATGTCAGCATTTTTAGTGTATTCTTCTAAGTTTTTAGTACGACTGTGTGTTAGGGTAACTGTCGAATCTCCCGGGTTTCCTTTGCGGCTCATTAAAATACTCATTGGTCGGCCTACGATGTGGCTTCTTCCAATTACTACGGTATGTTTTCCTGAAGTTTCTACTTTGTAGCGTTCTAACAATTCCATAATTCCAAATGGTGTTGCCGGAATAAAACTTTCCATTTCAAGTGCCATTCTTCCAAAGTTAGTCGGGTGAAATCCATCTACATCTTTATCAGGATCGATTGCTAATAGGATTTTTTGCTCGTCGATATGTTTCGGTAAAGGGAGCTGCACAATATATCCGTCAAGATTATCGTCTTCGTTTAGTTCTTTTATTTTAGCAAGCAGTTCATCTTCGGTAATCGTTTCCGGAAGACTTACTAAAGTTGAATCAAATCCGATTTCCTGGCATGATTTTACTTTACTTCCTACGTAAGTTAAACTTGCTCCGTTTGTTCCAACTAAAACGGCTGCTAAATGAGGTACTTTTCCTCCGGCCGCTTTTATGGATTGAACTTCGGCTGCAATTTCGTTTTTAATGTCGTTAGATGTTTTTTTACCGTCTAGTAGCTGCATTTGTTTTGTTTCAGGTTTATCTTTTTGTTTCAAGTTTCAGGTTTCACGTTACTTGTGAAACTTAAATATTATGTAATTAAAAAAGTTTCAAGTTTTGGCTTCTTAACTTGAAACCTGAAACTTGAAACTTTTAATTTTATTATCTCGGCATTCCTCCTGGCATTCCTTTCATGCCTCCCATCATTTTCATCAGATTTTTTCCGCCTGGCCCCTGCATCATCTTCATCATCTTGCTCATTTGGTCAAACTGCTTCATTAACTGATTTACCTGCTCGACTTTCGTTCCGGAACCTTTTGCGATTCTGGCTTTTCTTTTTACGTCGATGATGGCCGGTTTGCTTCTTTCTCCCGGTGTCATGGAGTGAATGATTGCTTCAATATGTTTAAAAGCATCATCTTCTATTTCTACATCTTTCATGGCTTTTGAAGCTCCTGGTATCATTCCTACCAAGTCTTTCATATTACCCATTTTCTTTACTTGCTGAATCTGCGTTAAGAAGTCGTCAAAACCGAATTCGTTTTTAGCGATTTTCTTTTGAAGTTTTCTTGCTTCTTCTTCATCAAATTGTTCCTGAGCTCTTTCTACAAGCGACACAACGTCCCCCATACCTAAAATACGCTCAGCCATACGATCTGGATAGAAAATATCAATTGCTTCCATCTTCTCGCCTGTACCTACAAATTTGATTGGTTTGTTTACAACCGATTTGATCGAGATTGCTGCTCCACCACGAGTATCACCATCTAATTTCGTTAAGATAACTCCATCAAAATTCAGGATATCGTTAAAAGCTTTTGCTGTGTTTACAGCGTCTTGTCCTGTCATAGAGTCGACAACAAACAATGTTTCCTGAGGCTGAATTGCTTTGTGTACACGTGCAATTTCATCCATCATTTCCTGATCGACTGCTAAACGTCCTGCAGTATCGACAATAACTACATTGAATCCGTTTGCTTTTGCGTGTTTGATTGCGTTTTGAGCAATCTCTACAGGATTTTTATTTTCTGGTTCTGAGTAAACCTCAACACCTATTTGATCTCCAACAACGTGAAGCTGATTGATCGCCGCAGGACGGTAGATATCACACGCTACAAGAAGTGGTTTTTTATTTTTTTTCGTTTTTAAGAAGTTGGCTAATTTTCCTGAGAAAGTAGTTTTACCAGAACCTTGAAGTCCAGACATTAATATAACGCTTGGATTTCCAGATAAATTAACCCCGGCAACATCACCTCCCATTAATTCTGTCAGCTCATCTTTTACCAGCTTCACCAATAATTGTCCTGGCTGAAGCGTTGTTAAAACGTCCTGACCAATTGCTTTTTCTTTTACTTTGGTTGTAAAATCTTTAGCAATTTTAAAGTTAACGTCGGCATCAAGTAAGGCACGACGAACTTCTTTTAAGGTATCGGCAACGTTTACTTCTGTAATTTTACCGTGTCCTTTTAATATATGGAACGCTTTATCTAACTTTTCACTTAAATTATCAAACATACTATTTTCTTTATTTGAAGTGCAAAGATAATCTAATTAGATATTTCAGGCAATTTTTATTTGTGTGCAATTTTTTGCCACGAAGGCACAAAGACACAAAGTTTATTTTGTTTTTTCTTGTCAAGGCACCAATTTTTTCTTTTTCGCAGATTTAGCAGATCGGCAGATTATTTTTTAGATAGAATATGAAAAAATCAGCTATATCTACTAAATCTGCGAGAAAAAAAAGCGCAAAAGAAAAAACCTTTGCGCCTTTGTAACTTTGTTCCTCTGAACCTTCTAAATTAAAATTGGAAATAGATAAACGGTTGTGAGCCGGCTACTGCTGTTGCGTAAACGATCCAGTAAACGAAGCCCAGAATTATTGCTTTTATTAGTAATGGTGTATTATCAAAAACCAATTTCATTTTGTCTGTGATAACTTCTGGTAAGAAATGCCAAACATATCCGAATAACATTAATAGGAACACATTTTTATATCCTAAAACTATGGCTTTCCAGTTTTGCGGCTCGAAAGTTAACTGACCAATATTATTTATTACCTGCAAGGCTGTTTCGAAATCTCTTGCACGAAAGAAAATCCAGCAGAAAACTACAAAATGGAATGTTATTAAGATTGAAAAGAATCTCCATAAGAAATTACTTTTTCCGTCTTTTTTAGAAGGAAAGAATTCAAGGAAAATTTTATGAACCGCTAAAGCTAATCCGTGTAAAGCTCCCCAAACTATAAATTGCGCTCCGGCTCCGTGCCACAATCCGCCTAAAAGCATTGTAGTAAAAAGATTTAGATTGGTTACTAAAGTTTGTTTTCTTTTATTCGAAAGTAAAAATGATAAACAGAAAAGTGCAATCGAAATTGACGCAATAATCAACGGAATTATGCTGGTATTGTAACTTGTAATTCCCCAAAGCAATAATCCGAAGAAGAATAAACTTGGAAATAAAAATCCGGCGAATGAACCTTCTCTGTTTCCTCCTATCGAAATGTATAAGAAATCTTTTAACCAGGTCGAAAGTGAAATGTGCCATCTTCTCCAAAAATCGGTAATCGAGGTTGATTTATATGGCGTTCTAAAGTTGGCTGGTAATTTGAATCCTAGCAACAAAGCGATTCCAATTGCCATATCTGAATATCCTGAAAAGTCGCAATAAATCTGGATGGCATATCCGTAAGAGGCCATTAAATTTTCGAACGAAGTATAAGTCAATGGCGTATCAAAAACACGGTCAACAAAGTTTACTGAAATGTAATTTGAAATTACTGTTTTCTTAATTAATCCGCCAATAATCAAAAACAAGGCGTTGTTTACATCTTGTTTTGTCAAGTTTAATTTTTGGTAAATCTGCGGTAAAAAATCTTTTGCACGCACGATTGGTCCGGCAACTAACTGCGGAAAAAACGAAACAAAAAACAAATATTCAATGTAATTTTTAGTAGGTTTAATTTCTTCACGATAAATTTCGATAATGTAACTCATCGATTGAAAAGTGTAGAACGAAATCCCGACTGGAAGAAAAATATCATGAAATTTAAAATGTCCATTGAACATATCGTTGTATGTTCCAATCATAAAATTCATGTATTTGAAATATCCTAATAATCCCAAATTCAGGATTACACTAATTACAAGATATATTTTCTTGGCAGCGACTTTTGTTTCTTTATAGATAATCTGGCTCAAGCCATAATCTACAACTGAAGAAAGTAGTAACAGTAAAAAGTAAATTCCGCTTGACTTGTAATAAAAGAAAAGCGAGAAGAGAATAACGTACGTTAATCTTAAATAAAATGTTTTGCGTAAAAAGCCGTACACAAAATAAAAAACCAGAAATAATCCTAAGAATAAACCTGTATTAAATAATAGTTTTTCGTCTGGATTATAAATAAACCAGCTTTTAACTTGTTCTATTGTAATTGCACCAAAATCTTGAATGAACCAATTATTGATGTTATCTATTGTTATCAACTTACTTCTTTAATTTAAAATTATCGTATGCTTTTAAAAATGCCTCTGAAAACAAATTCCCTTGTTTTTCGTATCCTTTTTTAGAATAATGAACCCAATCCGGGCCAATTAATTTTGCCGATTTTAGATTTCGAATTCCTTCCATTCCTCCAAATTCATCGTATAAATCCCAAACTGCAAAACCATCTGTCTGCGCGATCTCGATAATTTGTTTTGTGTAATTTTGAATGAATGTATTTGGTCTTTTTCTAAGCAGCGATGGCGGCGGCGTCATTACAATTATCGGAACATTTATATTCTGCGCTTTTATATTGCTTATAAACTCTCTTAATTGCTTTATATAATTTCCCGATTCTAATTTCTCGTAACTTTCATTTGTTCCGAGAGAAAACACCAGCATATCCGGATGTAAAGCTTTTAACTGCTCAAAAAACAACGGATATTTATTATAATCTGAATATTTTGCTCCGTTTACTCCAATGCCGCTGTAGATTAATCCCGGTGAGTCTTTTTCTAAAACAATTCCGTTTAGTTCAAATTTTGAAGCTTTTTTATTCGGAATCAAATAAATTTTATCTAAAGCTTTTTCTGAATTATAATAGTGCGAATACGAGTCAGATTCCATGTTTAAAGAAACATATTCAGATGTTTTTATATTTCTTGACTGCGTTTCGTTTGTTGGAATTTTCAATATTCTTCCTGCACGAATGTTATTTGATTTTAGCGAATTCGCTCTTTTTATCTCAGCAATTGAAACATTATATTTATCAGCAATTACAGAGATGGCTTCTCCTTTTTTAATTTTATGCTTAATTATTTTAGGTTCTGCTGTTTCAATAAATTTTGTTTGAGATGCTGTTGACAAATCAAACATATCTTCATTTTTGGGAGTTATTATTTTTATTGAATTAAACTTATACGACGGATCTTTAATGTTCAGTTCTAAAACAAATCCGCCAGAATCTCTCCAAAGTCCTATTCCGCTTAAACCAACAGGATAATTTCTAATTGGATATATATTACGATACGTTTCCCAAACTCTGTTGCAGCGAAAGCGCTCGTTATATGATCCGTTTGTTTTAGCCAGTTGATACGGAAAAACTAATCCGCGGCCTGCATTTCCAAATTTTCTCTGTAGATTTTTCCTGATTTCATTGGTCATTAAATCTCCCTGAATGTGAGAATCTCCAATATGAACAATATTTATTTTTTGATTATTGTTGCTTTCATTGTCTTTTAGTTTCTTAAAAAAACTTTCTAAAACTTTCGCATTATAAATATTATTTCCGTTGAAAGATTCAACAGTTGTTGAATCGACTTTACTAACCATATTTTTAGTTATTGGAGGTGAGACTGGATTTTGCGGTTTATCATTTGTTGAGAAAAATAGACAACAAAAGAAAATAATAAGTTTATTCATTTACGCTATCTTTTTCTACAGAGACGGAATCTGCTTTGGGTTTTCTAATCGCTTTAGGTCTAACGCCTGTTTCACGTTTTTGACGTAAAATTTTATACTGCTCGTATCCGTTATTTAACTGACTGTATAACAAATTACCAATTGCTCTTGCGCCTCTTTGGTTAAAGTGTGTATAATCTTTATTAGCTTTTGCCGGAGATTCATCAACCCATTTTACCATCGATCCGTCACCGCCCATTAAAGTATATAAATTTACAAATCCGGATTCAGTTTCTAAAGCATATTTTTTCTGTGCTTTCATTAATGGAACAACTGCTGAATCTGTTTTCATTTCTAAATCGTATTTAGTCGATTTATCTGCTGTTGAAACAATTAAAATAGAAACTCCCGGAAATGATTCTTTTATTTTATTTACAGTTTTTGTCATTCCTTTTTCGTACCAGAAATAGTTTTTGGTTCCATAATTCAATACGTTAGTTCCGTAGTGAAGTACAATTAAATCGTATTTCAGGTTATTATCAAAAGCCTGCATTACACTGGCATCAAACATAGAAATTGGCAGTCCTGAATTTCCTCTTTGAGAGAAATTATCAACGTGAACACCAATGCCGTTATCAAAATTAAATCCGTAAATCGGGATTGAATCGGCATGAATAAAGTTAGCTTTGAAAGCTTTTATACTTCCCGAAGTAACTTTTAAGGTATTTACCAAGTTGTTTGGAGAAAGGCTTTTTTTCAATGTATCTTTTCCGATAATGAAATTTACGTTTCCTCTTTTAGACGATCTTCCGTAAAATAAGGTTGGATTATCTAAAGTAGTTGTATGCTTTGGAAGCCCTGCTTCATATTGAACCCAGGTTGGGTTTGTCTGATCATTTGCAAAAAACACATGCCCGTTTACACCAAAAGGGCTTGCTGGTCTTTTTACATTTAGGTACGATTGTGTTTTCCAGTTTTTAGAATAGGTAGCTTTAACCGAACCTCTTGAGGCTGCAGATTCTGAAGTTATGGATACGAAACCAACTCCGTTTCCGCCAAAACGATCCTGATAATTGTTACGCACATCCTGAACAATTAAATCTCCATCGGTCATAGAATCTCCGTAATAAGCAATTCTAACATGCCTTTGCGGATTCTGTTCCAGTTGATATAATTTTTCGTAAAAGGAAATCAGGTATTGATATCCTTTGTAGTTATCAAAGGTTTCTGATGGAAATTCGATTCCTTCAGAGGCATCGTAAACAATTTTCTGCTGGCCTAATCTACGCTCGCTTTCTTCGATGCTGTCACTTTTTAGCGACAATGAATCTTTAGCTACCGATTCCAAAAGCAAGCTGTCTATAAGTACATTTTTGGAATCTATTTTACTATCAGAAAAAATTTTATCTGGTAAGATTTGTTTAAAACCAATAAAAGCAACAAATGCTAATGCTACGATTGCAAAAGACTGAAAGAAATATGACTTAGTATTCACTTAATAAATTAAATTTAAGAAAAGAACTACAAAAATTAAAGAATATGTAAAATTCCTGTTAATTCTTAATATATAAATGCAGACAAAGATAGAATTAAACATTCATTTATAATAATAAAGAAATAAAAAAAAGAGGTTAGATAAATCTAACCTCTAAATCAAAAAAAAAAAAAAAATAAAAAAAACAAAGCTAATGATTAACTAAATTTTTGATGCTAAAGCATCCTAAAATTAGAATGAAATAATCTTTATATTTTTTAGATTCTTCATTATGAATTATTTTAAGATAGCGTATTCCAAAGTTGGATATCCTCTTTCTCCTGCAGCATTTGTCATTCCTAGGAATTTAACTTTATAATAATTTCCAGCAGCATCCTTCACAACATAAAAACGATCTGTTCTGATACTTGGCAAAGTGTTTGGTCCACCACCACTTCTCCAGTTAGCACCAATCATTCTTTGATCTGTAGCAGAAACTGTAAAATTAGCTTCTACAACTTTAGCTTTTGTAAAATCTGCATAAGTAACACCATCAGCAACTAAAACTTGGTAAGCTTGAGTTCCAGCTTTTGCATTTGTTGTGATAAAATCAGAATATCCGTAAGTAACTTCAGTTCCTGCATTTAAATAGTTAGTAAATACCGTAAAATTTAAATCCCATTTTGCTTTTTGAGGCTCAACAGAAACTGTATTTCCTGTTGTTAAACTAAAAAATGTGAAGTTAAAATCAGCATCTTTAGTAATAACTTTTTCAGTAAAAGTAGCAGAAGCTAAATCAGCATATTGAATTTTATATCCATTTCCGCTTCTCAAAATTCTAACTTTTTTCCATCCTCTTGCATCTCCATCTACACTAACTGAACCTATTGCAGGTTGAGTCGTAGAAACTGCAAATCCTAGATTTACTAAATAAACTTTATTGTCTGCATCTGTAGCAGAAATCTCTGCAATTGCAGTTCCAATTCCTGCGCCTGCGCCTGCTAAAACTCCAGTTGGATTATCAACATATCCATTTGATGCTGCTGTAGTTCCTGCCCCAACTGCTACATCAGAATCACTTTCCTGAGGTAATGTAATATCAGAAGTTGCTAATTTTTTTACCGCCATTTTAACAGACCCATTGATTACTACTCTAAATTCAGAACCTGTAGAAAATCCAAAATCCCAAGCAGCTCTATTTACTGATTTAGATTCTTCAGAACTTAAATCAAGATAAACTTGGTTTGGTTGGTTTGGTCCACCTACTGCTGGTTGTAAAGTTGCTCCAACCGTTGGGATTTCAACTTCTGGAGTATTATCATCATCACTTGAACAAGATGCAAGAGATAAGAACGCGAATGATAGTAATAATAATTTTTTCATTTTTATTTCTGTTTTTATATTAAAGATTAAGGTTATATGCTAATTTTAAAAAGTAGGAACGTCCGTATGCAAGTAGTAAATTTGATGCTGAGGCATGTCCAGCTCCTTCATTTGTTCTAGATTGATTTACATTGGTTACATCTAAAATGTTCCTTGCTCCTAATGTTACTTCAAACTGATCTTGAAAAAAGTTTTGTCTAATAGATGCATCTAACCAGCTGCTTGGATCAATTTCGGATATAATGTATGCAGAATTCCCTTCTACAAACTGTTGTGTTTTCCCGTTATACTTATAATATCCAGAAATTATTGTCTCCCATTTTGGAATTGTATAAGAAACACTTGCGTTTAAATTAAATGAATACAGAAATTGGTCATCTGAAACAAATACTGCATTATCAATTTTTTGTGAAACGCCTATAAATGCGGCACCAATATTAATTGTCAGGTTATCTATTTTTAACTGGTTCGTTGCAGAAAAATTCCACATTCTATATTTACTAATGTTTATATATTGATATTCCGGACTTCCTGTATCCGGATTATCTCTTACATACGCCATATCAATTCTGTCATTTACATCTAGGTAACTTCCGGCAATGGTATTTGAAAGCTGTACCCCTGAAGAAAATGAAGTGAATTTTTTAACACTCGCTTCATAAGAAGTGCTGGTTTCCGGTATCAAATTTTCATTTCCAACAAAGAAATGCCCGTCAAAAATTTGTTTTGAATATAATTCTTCAAAATTTGGTGTTCTAAAACCTGTACCATAAGACCCTCTAATTTCCAACCCTTTATCAAATAAATATCTTAGTCCGATAGAAGAAGCATATTGATTTTCAAATTTTGACTGTGCTGAAAATCTTAATCCTGGTTTAATTGAGAATCGCTCAGTAGCCATGATTTCTGAAGATGCGAAAAAATCATAATTTTCGAGCTTTTTATGTACCGAAGAAGTCTTATTATTTGCTTCCTGAACTAATGCAAAACCATTATTATTTACAAACTCATATCCTAATTGTAAGTCAACACTTTTATCAGAGAAAAAATTATTTAAAGTTCCAGTAGAGGAAAGAACTTCCATAGACTGATCTTTTACAGTAATATTTTTGGCTTCTTTTTTAGTATACAAATAATATTCAAAATCTTCTACTTCACGCTGTTGTTTTTGATGAGAAACAGATACATTATAATTTAATTGAGAAAACAATGTCCCCGCAACATTTAAATTGTGAAAATATCTATTAGTAAAATATCTTTTGTCATTGGCATAACGATAGGAACCTAGCTCCGGAGTATAATTTGATTGTACCGTACTATTATAATAGTCTACATTTTCATCTAAATATTCGAATTTATAGAAAAATCTAAAATTATCCTTGTGATAAGATATTAATGCACTTCCATTTAATTGGTCTTTTGGCAGCCAGCTATAACCTCTCGTAGTATCATTTTCAAGATAATCTTTTCCGTTTTTATCTGCTAAATATCCTTGAAAATCATTTCTATTTGCTCCAACACTTACAAACCAATTTTTACTGAATGTATGTGCAATGCGTAAAGATTGGATATGGCGCCCTTTTTCAAAAAGAGAATATTCATTATTAACCGTTTCTTCTTGAACAGCTGCATTTATATTCCATTTATATTTCGAAGATTTTTTTGTTATAATATTTAAAACACCGCTTACAGCGTTAGCTCCATAACTAACTCCCATTGAACCTTCAACAATTTCAATATGATCAACATCGTTAAGGTTAATTTGTGATAGATCTGTATTATTTCCCAGACCACCCTCATTAACCAATGGAATGTTATCTACCAAAATTTTAAAATATTGTGCATCTAATCCAAATAAAGAAACTGTAGAACGTCCGCTTGTGCTGCTTGGTCTTACTGTAATATTTAAATATTGGTTTAAAACATCTCCTAAATTATTGGCTGCTAAATTTTGTATATCCTGATTTGATATAACTCGAACATTAAATACCGATTTTTTTATAGACTGTGGCTCAAACTGTCCTGTAACAACCACTTCTGAAAGTTTTTCTTGAGATGCAATAGTATCTTTTTGCTGCGCAAAAGAAATTTGACAGAAAGTTAATACAGCAAAAAGAGGTGATTTTATTTTCATTATTTTTATTCAATCTTAATAATCGATGCAAATATATAACTATTTTTAATTGTTCTAAATAAATTTTATATATTTGCAAAAATTAAAACTAATAACTAAGTTATGATTACAAAAAGCCTCTATTTTTCAGCCGTTATGGCTTTAACATGCAGCCTAGGTTTCAGTCAGGACGCAAAAAAACAGCAAGACATAAAATCAATTAAATCTATGTGTGGCTGTTATGAAGTGAAGTTCAACTTTGCAGAAACTTTTCAATACGCAAAAGATTCGGCTGCATACAAACCTTCACAAACTAAACATGAATCTGCTTTAGAATGGGTAGAATTATTAGAAGATACTCCAAACAAAATTGTTATGCAGCACTTATTAATTGTAAGTGACGATATGATTATCAAACACTGGAGACAAGATTGGTTATTTGAAAACACAGACTTATATTCTTTTGATAAAGGAACTTCTTGGAAATACAAAAAATTAGACAAAAAGGCTGTTAAAGGACAGTGGACTCAAAAAGTGTATCAGGTAGATGACAGCCCAAGATATGAAGGATCTTCGACTTGGGTACATGTTGACGGACAAGATTACTGGGCAAACGTTGCTGATGCTCCACTTCCAAGAAGAGAGCAGACAAAACGTAATGATTATAATGTTTTAAAAAGAAGAAACATTCACCAAATTACTGCTACAGGATGGAACCATGAGCAAGATAATGATAAACTTATTCGTGATGATGCAGGAAAAGATGTTTTGTTAGCGCAAGAAAAAGGATTTGATGTTTATACTAAAGTTCCAGACATCAAATGTGTCGCTGCTCAAAAATGGTGGAAAGAAAACAATGCCCTTTGGAAAAATGTTCGTGATAAATGGCAGACTCTTTTTGACAGACATAAAGACTTAAACTTAGAAGCTAAAGTTGATAGAAAAGCACTTTATTCTCTTTTGTTTGATTTAAAACCAACAGCAGCAAAAGCAGAATCTGATGCCATTATCGACAAATTTGTAAAATAAAAAATGGTTTGTGTTAGTTGTAAAAAGCCGGTAATTTTTAGGATTACCGGCTTTTTTTAATTTAAAAATTAATCTATATCCCAGAATAATTTTGTTTTTAGTTTATCCCCACCTATCGAAGAGGAAGCAGCATTATAATTTACCGCATTTAATGTTTGCTCTCTAATTGGATAGGTCATTCTAGACGGAATTTGACCTTCAGCAGCTGCATCAGCGTTTGATGGAGGTACTAATGCAGGAAAATTAAGTCTTCTTGTAGATGTCCAACCTTCAAATCCTCTATTAAATAAGGAATACCATGCCTGCTCCCCAATTTTTTGCTGCCAAGTTCCCGTTGCCGTAGCATATGCTACAGTTGATTGAGTCAGATAAGTATTTATGTCGCTTTCTGATACTCCCCAATCTCTCATAGAGGCTTTTATAGCATTTGTATAATGAGATTCAGCTGTTCCATCAACAGCTATTCCTCTTTCTATAGCTTCTGCTAATAAAAACTCAACTTCGGCATAGTCTAAATAAGTTCCTTTAAAGTTAGGTAATTGAATTACATCTCCTACATGCGTAAATTTTCCATAACTATTTTTAACTCCAATTACTCCTCCTTTATATGGCAATGCGTTCCCATCCTCATCTTTTAAATTTTGAGCAAAGTAGACTTTTGTTCTAGGATCGTTTTTTGATACTAATGCATCTACGAATGGTTTTGCAGGCACAAAATCATGTCTTCCTGAAAAAACTAAATCAACATAAATTGGGTTTGTATTTGGAACATTTGTTTGATATTCAATTTTAGCATTGTCTTCATTTGATGTAAATGTACCTTTTGCCGCTGTGACAATCGCTTCATCAGCAATTGTACTCTCTAAACCAGAAGCTTTTAAGTTAATCCCTAGCTTTAATTTAATACTATTTGCAAATTTCACCCATTTTGACAAATCATCTCTATAAATTACATCTGCGGTTCCAAAACCAGCATAAGCAGTATTTATATTTTTAATGTCGTTATCAAGACGCTTAATTAGATCTTTATAGATTTCTAAAGCTTTATCATATTTAGGCAGATAATTTCCTGCGCCTTTTTGAGCATCAGAATATGGTATATCTCCAAAAGTATCTACTAGAATTTGATATGAATAAACAGTAAGAATGTCTATCATTGCAAGTCTATTATTTTTAATAATTGTCTTAGACGAAAAATTAGGATCAGAAGCAATTATAACTTCGTCTTCAACATACGATTTAGCCATTATCAAATCATTAATAGATCCATCATTTGTAGATGTTCCAGAGAAAAAGGCACCCCAATGGTTATCTGAAATCTTTCGTGTTGTCCACTGATAAACTGACTCATCTATATAAGTCGTTTCTGTCCATTGCTGATTAACTAATCTAAAAATATTTTTGTTTACACTTGTATTAATAACTTGTTCAGCGATACCTTTTTGTGCACTGGTAAACAAAGAAGAAGCTGGTACTTTTGATGGGTTTTTATCATCTTCATTTAAGTCCGTTAAATCGCTGCAAGAACTTGCAAGTAATACGAAACTAAAAAAATAAATTATTTTTTTCATGCTTTTTATATGTTAAAATTTGAATGTAAGATTGAACCCAATGTCTCTTGTAGTTGGCAGTGAACCTACAGAATAACCTCTGGATTTGTTTCCTGATGATAATCCACTTTCCGGATCTGCATATGGTAGATTCTTGCTTATAATCCATAAATTTGATCCTAACAAACTTAATGTTGCTGCGTTTACAAATGTTCCTTCAAACATTGTTTTTGGAAAAGTGTAAGTAATAGAAACCTCTCTTAATTTTATGTAAGAAGCATCATAAACAAATGCTTTCGCCGGCTGTGCCAAGTATCCGTAATTATTGGAATATGCACCTGGTCCTGTTTTAGCAGGTGTATCGTTTGTATTTACAGTTGAAACTGTATTTGGAATCACGGTTGTACTGCCATCCGAATTTGTTATTACCCCTACGCCTTGGTTTACGATACCATTTTCTCTTTGATTTCCAATGGCAGTTTCAGGATATAATCCATTTGCAAGACCATAATACATATCTAAAGAGAATATATCTCCCCCTTTTTGAGTATCAATTAAGAATCCCATAGATACATTTTTATAAGTAAACTTATTTCTAATGCCGCCAATCCAATCTGGAGTAATATTTCCTATCACATTATCTGATGTACTGGATATAAGATATTTTCCCGTTTTTTGATCTACTGTACGCTCCCCATTCGTGTAAACATAATCTGTTCCTTTTAGAGTACCATAAGCTTCTCCAGGGGTTGCATTAATCGTTACACCTCCTTGAAAAGATGCAATTTGTAAGTTATCAACTCCTGACGGTAATGAAACAACTTTACTTCTATTATTAGACCAGTTTACGGTTACATCCCATCTAAAATTTTCTGTTTTTACAGGAGTACCTGTCAACTGTATCTCTAATCCACTATTTTCAATATTTCCTCCATTAACCCATGCAGTAGTAAATCCAGAAGAAGATGATACAGCTGTAGAAACAATTTGATCTACTGTATTTGTTTTGTAATAGGTAATATCAAGTCCTAAACGTTTATCAAAAGTGCTTGTTTCCAGACCAACTTCAAATGATTTTGTACGTTCTGGTTTTAGATTAGGATTTTTATTTGTGTTTGGTAAAGTATACATTGATTCCCCATTAAAATTAGAACTTCTTGTATAAGTGTTTACTAAACTTAGTGGTTCTGCATCATTACCAACTTCTGCATAATTTACTCTGAATTTTCCTAAGTTCAACCAATTAGTTTTTACTAAATTGGAGAATAGTAATGATCCAGATATTGCAGGGTATGTGTATGCGTTATTACCTTTTGGCAGTGTTGAAGAAACATCTCTTCTCACAGAAGCATCTATAAAATAAGTATCCTTATATCCTAGAGAACCTTGGGCATATATTCCATTAACTCCCCAATCTGCAACATTTTCTGTAGGAAAAGGCAATTCATACCTGGAATTTGAAAGTGCATACATCCCCGGCTCAACTAATCCTCCAATTGTAGAAGAGAGTACATTATCTCTTTTATCTCTTCTAATATTTGATCCCAATACTCCTGTCAAACTGATATTATCTCCAAATTTTTTATTAAAGTTCAACATAAAATCATAATTGATTTCCTGAAAATTAATATCATATCTTTGATAACCAGATTTTTCATCAACAGGTGACAATCCAAATCCGGTAGCAGTAGATCCCACAGCTCTTCTTTCTTCTTGAAGTTGTTTATAAGTATCTAAAGAAACTCGTCCCAATGCACTTAACCAACTTGTAATCTCATAATTAAGAGAGGCATAACTAAATAATCGAGTCTTATTATCCGAAGAATAGTTTTGGTAGCGGGTAAAATATGGGTTGTCCCAATACGCAGGCTGTAAATCCGCAGAAGTAGGATCTGCCCAATTCCATGTAATATTTTGACCTCCAGATGCATTATAAACATTTTTCAATTCCTTAACGTCTACATTTGTTTGCCACCATTGTCTAAATTCTCCCATTATATTATCATTATAACCAGTTGAATTTCTACCAACAGTATTTTGCAATGTAACTGCTGCATATGCATTTGCCGTTAGCTTATCTGTAATTTTTTGACTAAATCTTGCACTCAGCTGATTTTTCTTCAATTCACTATTTGGCAAAATTCCTGTTTGAATTGTATTTACATACGACATCGACAAATTAGATCTTTCAGTTGATTTTTCCAGAGATATACTATTTGTATTAGTTTGGGCAGTCTGGAAAAAAGTGACTGGTCCATTAGCTGCTGCACTCCAGGGAGTAGCTTTTCCATAATTTTCTGAATAAGGTGTTACCGAATTCCATTGGTAAACTGGTTTTCCATTAAAAGCATCACCGTATGAAGCATCGTTTGAAGTATCAACTGTAGGGATTGCATTTTCATCAAGGAAAGAAGTTCCAAACCCATATCCGCTTCCATATTTATTTTGATAGGTCGGAAACGTCGATTTATCAACTGTACCCACACTCATACTGCTCGAAAAGGTAAATCCAACTTTTTTATCATCACCCTTTTTCCCTTTTTTTGTCGTTACCATTACAACTCCATTTGCAGCTCTTGATCCGTATAATGCAGTTGCAGCAGCACCTTTAAGAATATTTATGCTTTCAATATCTTCTTGGTTTATGTCTGCAACACTATTTCCATAATCGTAACCTCCTCTTCCTGTAGTTTGATTCGCTGTATTATTATTGGAATTATCCACTGGCACTCCATCAATAACCCAGAGTGCTTGATTATTTCCTGTTAAGGATTTATTTCCACGGATTACTACGTTCGTAGACCCCCCAAAGTTTGTGTTTCTTGAAACTTCTACCCCAGCAGCTTTACCTGACAAAAGATTCGAAACGTTTTGACTTCCTGCACCTCCACTCACAAGGTCTGCACCAGAAATTTGTTGTGAAGCGTAACCTAAAGATTTTTTCTCTCTCTTAACACCTAATGCTGTAGTAACAACCACTCCTTCAAGCTCTACCGATTCATCTTTTAGCGTTATATTTATAACCGAAGAATTTGCAGGAACTTCTTGTGTTTTCATTCCAATATAACTAAATATTAGAATTTGATTTGACTCAGCCTTAATAGCATATTTTCCGTCAAAATCTGTTTGTGCTCCTGATGTTGTTCCTTTAACTAATACACTAACACCTGGTAAAGGTATTCCTGCATTATCAGAAACTGTTCCTGTAATTTTTTTTTCCTGAGCATATGATATTTGTAATACACATACGCAAAAAAGCAGCCAAAGCCCTTTTAATTTTTGATTCATTTATTTATTATGTTTTGATTAAGGGGCGCAACTTGTTAAAATTTTACAATTTTAACAAGAATTATATATTATTTAACACAATAAAATATAAAATAAATACTACAAATAAAGTTTAAAGCTAATCTGACCTAAATATTCATTAATAAATGATTAAGGGCTTTATTAAAAATCTGCTCTAAACAAAAAAACCGCCTAAATACTTAGACGGTTTATCCTTTTATTATTTCTACTAAAAGCTTACTAATTCAAAATAGTTAAAAATTAATATAAGGAAAAGATTTTAATCGTATTTTTTGTTTTTGCTATATATATACAGTGCAAATATAGTTATAAATAACAATAAAAACAAGTATATTCTTACATTTTTAATTATAAAGGGTTTTGTACAATAAGCGGATTAGCATCAATTTCAGCTTGAGGAATTTGAAAAATAAATTTATTATCACCTGCAGGAATATTAAATTTCCCAAATGCTGGATGATTTGATCCTATATAATCTCTTGAAAGAGAAACACCTAATCGTTTCATATCATACCAAGCACAGCCTTCACCCCATAATTCAATCCTTTTTTGAAGTATAATTTCTTCAATTAAATTGTTACCTGATTTTGATGACAATACATAAGCAGGGTCTCTTGTAATTGTTATTTCATATAAGACTTGCCTAGCGGCGGCTTCTTTCCCAGATCGTGCTAATGCTTCTGCTTCTATATAATACATTTCAGATGATCTCAAGTAAATGTAACTACCTGCATCTACTGTAGGGTCTTTAAACTTTATATTGGCGAATTCAGGTAATTTTGGGTATGTCGTATTTCCGCCAGAACTAACAAATGCTTTCTTTCTAAAATCAGTATTTGAAATACTATTATATAAATTCTTATCAATACTTTTATATACCCCCATACCACCTGCATAACCAGCAGAATTTGTATTGTCAAAATGACTAAAGAAGTTAGCTACAAAAGTTGAAATTGATGAGTTTAATGTAGCTCCCCACATTGTTTCATTTGATTTTGTAACATAAAAACCAGACATCCATTCGGCTTCATTTAACAATGTATAATTTTCTCTAGCAGCATGCGCCATATTTCCCGCATCTGGATATTTTCCCATCTCCAGGTAAACTTCTGCTAAGAATGCCTGAACTGTACTAAGATCAACAGAATCATTATTCGATCGACTATAATTTGCAAGTAAAATAGCCGCTTCTTTTAAATCACTTTCAATAAGAGTATAAACTTCATCTACAGTTGATCTCGCCTTTCCTTCTAAAGTAACCTCTGTGTAGAGCGGTATACTTAATTTCGTAGTATTTCCAACATAGGTAGGGCCATAAGTACGAGCCAGCATAAAATAGAAATACCCTCTTAAAGCAAGTGCTTGCCCTCTAATTGTTTTTAACTTCTCATCTGTTACATCAGAAGGGATAGCACTTATGACAATATTTGTAGATTTTATTTGCGGATAATAAGTATTCCATACTAATCTTGACCTTGAATTGGTTTGCTGTCTTCCTAAATAATTATAAAAACTGCCATACCAGCTCGATTTTGTCATCAGCATATCGTTAGACATCATGTCCATTGCTGAAAGTACTGACTTATGCCCATAATCTTCATGATTTCCCGGAATAGCCAAACCATAAGATCGTAATGCCGAATAAATACCACTTATAATTGCCTGATTTGCAGAAGCAGAAGTAGCGAGTTGTTCGTTATTTATTGTAGATTCAGGTACTGTATCCAGAAAATCTTTATCACAACTTGTAAGCACTGCAAACGATAGTGCTAATATTAATATCTTTTTCATATTTTAAAAATTAACCGTTAAACCAAATGAAATAGTTTTCATTACACCATACACATTTAGAGATTGACCATTGTTTGAGCGAGTCCCTAAATTATTTAACCTTGGATCCATTCCTTTTCTTTTAGACCACAATGCCAGATTTGATCCCATTAAACTAAATTTTGTAGATTGAACCCCTAAATCTGTCAATGTTTTATTTCTAAAATCATATGAAACTGAAGCATCTTGAAGACTTAAATAATCTGATCTAATAAGGAAATAATCAGAGTTAGCCATTTGCAATGTAGAAATATGGTCAATTCTTGGAATATTAGAATTTGGGTTTTCAACTGTCCACGCCTTATTAACATCTGTATGGTAGTTTTGTCCAATGTTATCAGAACCTGAATACATTTGACTTTGATAAACTCCATCATACATATATCCTCCTAGTTGGTAAGCAAAACTCGCCTGAAAAGTAATATCCTTAAATCTGAAAAGAGTTCCAAATCCACCATAAAGATCTGGATTAGCATCTTTACTGCTTAAATATACTGATGCATCCCCATAAACATTTGTAGTCACCTTGTTTCCTGTTAAATTTCCTGAGATATCTTTTTCATCTTTGTACCACAATGCATCACCATTGGTTTTATCCACTCCTGCGTACTCTCTAAGAAAATAAGAATAAGCTGGCGCTCCAACCTCGAAACGATATATTCCACTAGTAAAAGCAACCGGCAGTGATGTTACTCTATTTTTATAATGGGTCATATTTGCCCAAACATTAAAATCAGTATTTTCTTTTTTGATAATGTCTATACCTAAATTAATCTCAATACCTTTATTACTCATATCTCCAATATTTTTAGAAACAAATGCTGTTCCTGTTGATAATGCAATTGGAAAATTATAAATCAGGTCACTTACATTTCTTTCAAAATACTCCGCTTCAAGAGAAATTTTATCAAACAATACCATATCAAATCCAACATTCAGGTTTTTTGATTTTTCCCATTTTACATTTCTCTCCGCTTCAAAAACATTTAGCACACTTGCTTCTCCTTCAGAATCCGGAACAATTTCATATTGTGTTTCATACGCGTAATAATTTCTTAAGCTGCCAAAATAATTTCTATGGCTAATTTGAGTACTAGAAGGATACTGAATATTATCATTTCCCTGCTCACCATAACTACCTTTAAGCCTTAACTCGGTCAACCATTTAGTCTTAGGAAAAAAAGATTCCTTCATTACAGACCATGCAGCTCCAAAACCGTAAAAATTACCCCATCTGTTTTCTGGCGCAAAGACTGAAGAACCGTCTCTTCTAAAACTGCTGTTAACAAAATATTTATTTTTATAATTATAATTTACTCTGGAAAGATATCCTTCTACTTTGTACAAATCATTATAACCATCTAAATAGCCATACTTTGTAGCATTACTAATTATATTCAAATCTGGAATAACAATATTAGTCTTTTGTCCAGCTAACATTTTTGAAGTAAAATCTGATGACTCATGACCTATTAAAACATCTAAGCTATGTGATCCAAAAGTTTTTTTCCATGACAGCAGCTGCTGATTTGTTAATGTATATTCATTATTTGTTGCGGTACCAATTCTGCCATTTACCCCCATAGCATCTCCGCCAAGTCCAGTTGCAGTATTTAAATAATAACCTGCCAATAAATCGTAACCGAGATTATACCTAAAATTAAAATCTTTCAAAAAGTCGATAGATACATAAGCTCTAGCTCCAAATTTATTTTCTTCGTTTAAATTCTTATTCAATAAAGTAGTAGCATAGGGGTTTAAATTTGATCCGTACGGTCTGTCTCCTGACGTATTAAATTCATACGCTTTGCTTCCATCTTTATTATAGACCATGCTGCCATTAGCATCTCTTTGCCATATTGTATAAATTGGCGCAATACTTCTTGTCCAGTTAAACAAATTACTATAAGTAGAGGATGCGACTTGAGAAATAGGTGCATTTTGGTTTGTATGGGCATAATTTACATTTGCTCCAACTTTTACTTTAGTTGAAATATTATAATCAATATTTGCTCTTAAAGTAACCCTTTCAAAATTTGAATTTATGGTATACCCATCATCAGATAAATATCCCATAGATAGATATGAGCTAAGATTATCATTACTGCTTGATATACTTAAATAATGTTCTTGTCTAAAAGCATCTCTAAACATTTCTTTAGACCAATCATCATGATATAGTAATGAGGCACTCTCATTTATTTCTCCCGTAACTGGGTTTATTACCTTATCATTTGGGACATTATAATTATTATATCCTAATGAATAAGTCTCGCCTGTTATGAGGTTTTTTGATGCAATACTTGATGCCGCAGCAGGCGTCATACCTTGATAGATCAATCCATTTTTTACCCTATTATAAACTGTTTTGTAATAGTCACCCGGATTCGTAATAATATCATATTCAGGTACAGCTCTTGAATTTACACCAACTTTTGTTTCATATGTAACTTTCAATTGACCCTTTTTACCTTTTTTAGTGGTAACGATAATTACCCCATTTGCCCCTCTGCTTCCATATAGAGCATTTGAAGAAGCATCTTTTAAGAAACTTATAGATTCAATATCTTGAGTAGCTATTGCATTTATATCTCCATTGTAAGGGATACCATCTACAACATACAAAGGAGCATTGGAAGATGAAATAGATCCAATTCCCCTAAATCGCACTTGCGGTGGATCTCCGGGCTGGCCAGAATTTGCATTTATCTGCACTCCTGCAACTTTTCCGGTTAATGACTGAACAGCATTAGAAGACTGAGTATTTTCTAAAATTTTAGAATCAATTTTACTTACAGCCCCTGTTATTTCCTGTTTCTTTTGTGAACCAAAAGCCACCACAACAACTTCATCTAACACTTTACCCCCTTCTTTCATTTTAGTATTTATTACCGAAGAAGAGCCAACAACAATACTAACATCTTCCATTCCCATATACGAGAATAAAAGAACATCTCCCGTTTTTGCTTTAATAGCGTATTTACCGTCAAAATCAGTCTGAACACCATTATTTGTTCCTTTAACTACTACATTAATACCCGGTACCGGCCCCATATCATCAAATACAGCTCCTGAAATTACCCTTTCCTGTGCAAAAAAGAACTGCGTACAAAGCACTAAAAGCAGTACTAAAAACCTTTTAATTTTCCTTCTCATAATCATCTATTTTGAATTAAGGGTTGCAACTTATAACATTATATTAATTTTAACAAGATTTTATTTAGTTTTAACAAATAATATTATAATCTTTTTACTACAGTTAAATGATTCTAAATTAAAATTAATAACTTATTTAGAATGGAATGAGTAACCGATTTTGTAGATAGTCTATAAAACAAAAAGCCGATAGTTTTGAACTATCGGCTTTTTTAATTCTTATATAAAGTTTTACATTCTTTCGGGAACTTCAATTCCTAATAACGCAAAAGCAGATTTTATAACTTCGGCAACTTTTTGCGAAAGCTGTACTCTAAAAATCTTTTTGGTCAAATCAACTTCGCCTAAAATGTGAACAGATTGGTAAAACGAATTGTATTCTTTTACTAAATCGTAAGTATAATTTGCAATTAATGCCGGGCTATGATTTTGTGCTGCATTTTGAATTACTTCCGGAAAAAGTTCGATTTGTTTTACCAATTCTTTTTCTTTTTCGTGGAGCACTTCGACTTCGCTCAGTGTGACACTGTAATCAAAATCAGCTTTACGGATAATTGACTGGATTCTGGCGTAAGTATATTGAATAAACGGACCTGTATTTCCTGCAAAATCTACAGATTCTTCCGGATTAAACAAAATACGTTTTTTAGGATCTACTTTTAAAATGTAATATTTTAAAGCGCCAAGACCAATTGTTTTATACAATTTTGCTTTTTCATCGGCAGAATAACTGTCTAATTTTCCTAAATCTTCAGAAATTTGTTTGGCTGTATCTGTCATATCCTGCATTAAATCATCAGCATCTACAACAGTTCCTTCACGGCTTTTCATTTTTCCAGATGGTAAATCAACCATTCCGTATGATAAATGAAATAAACTTGAAGCCCAGTCGAACCCTAATTTTTTCAGGATCAAAAACAAAACTTTAAAGTGGTAATCCTGTTCGTTACCAACTGTGTAAACCATTCCGCCCACATCTGGCATATCTTTAACACGCTGAATAGCAGTTCCAATATCCTGCGTCATATAAACTGCAGTTCCGTCAGAACGCAATACAATTTTACGGTCAAGCCCTTCATCTGTCAAATCAATCCAAACAGAGCCATCTGGATCTTTTTCAAAAACACCTTTATCAAGACCCACCTGTACAACATCTTTTCCTAATAAATAGGTATTGCTTTCGTAATAATATTTATCAAAATTAACTCCAAGATTGGTGTATGTAGTTGCAAAACCATCGTAAACCCATTGGTTCATTTTTTTCCAAAGCGCAATAACAGCTTCATCACCAGCTTCCCATTTTTTAAGCATTTCCTGCGCTTCGATAATAATTGGCGCTTGTTTTTTAGCTTCTTCTTCTGTTTTACCGCTTTCGATTAATTGGTTAATTTGTGTTTTGTAAGCTTTATCAAACTCAACATAATATTTACCAACTAATTTATCTCCTTTTAAATTAGAACTTTCAGGAGTTTCTCCGTTTCCGAATTTCTCCCAGGCCAGCATCGATTTGCAAATATGAATTCCACGATCGTTGATGATCTGTGTTTTATACACTTTTTTACCCGATGCTTTAATAATTTCTGCAACAGAATATCCTAACAAATTGTTACGAACATGTCCTAAGTGCAAAGGTTTATTTGTGTTTGGAGAAGAATATTCAACCATAATTGCTTTATCGGCAGGATCAGGCGTTACATATCCAAAATTTTGATTGTTTTTTATTTCATTGAAGAAATTCAGATAATAACTATCTGAAATTACAATATTCAAAAACCCTGAAACTACATTGAAACGAGCAACTTCAGAAACATTTTCGACTAAGTAGTTCCCAATTTTATTTCCTAATTCGGCAGGATTGCTTTTAATCAATTTCAACAAAGGAAAAATTACCATTGTAATATCGCCTTCAAACTCTTTTCTGGTAGTTTGAAACTCGATTTTATCAACAGAAACGTCAAATAATGCCTGTATTGCTTTTTGTATAGAAGGTGTAAGAATTTGTGATAATGACATGTAAACTTATTTTAAAGTGAGCAAAGATACTGCTTATTCATCAATTACAGAAAATGAAAAACATATTAAATAACATAATCCTGTTAGAATTTCTTAAAAAACGTTTTGTTTTGAATGTTAAAATTATCAAAAAATTAAAACGCTAACCTGCTACAAAACAGAACTTCCCAAAAAATCAAAAAGTTTTTTTTGCATTTTATGTAACATATCTACAACAAAATAGTCTTAATAGAGACTTTAAATTTTATTTGAAGCAAAAGAAAATCAAAACAAAAACAAAAAAACAACCTCATCATCAATCAAATCAAAATAATCATTATCTCATTATGAAATTAAAATTCTTTCTGCTTGCATTACTGGGGGTAATTGCAACAGCACAAGCCCAGAATTCAGGAACGGTCACGGGAAAAATTACCGAAAAATCAAACAATGCACCAATTTCTTATGCAACAGTTTCTCTTAAAGAAAACGGAAAAGTGGTATCTGGAGTTAATACTGATGACAATGGAGATTTTACTTTTAAAAACGTAGCACTAAAAAGTTATACTATCGAAATTCAATACATTGGATTTAGAAAATATATTGGCTCTGTAATTTTAGCCGATAATAAAAAATCTGCCACTATGAATGTTTCTCTTGAAGAAGAAGCAACACAGCTAAAAGGTGTTAATATTGTTGCCGAACGTTCGACAATGGAACAAAAAATTGACCGAAAAGTAATTACTGTAGGAAGAGATTTGACAACTGCCGGAGCTTCTGCATCAGATATTATGAGCAATATTCCATCTGTAAATGTAGATCAGGACGGAAAACTTTCGCTTCGCGGAAACGACAATGTTCGTGTGTTAATTGACGGAAGGCCTTCTAATATTGATCCTGCACAGTTATTAAAACAAATTCCTTCAACTTCTATCAAAAAAATTGAGTTGATTACAAATCCTAGTGCAAAATACAATCCGGAAGGAATGTCTGGAATTATCAATATTATTTTACATAAAAATTCGAATACTGGTTTTAACGGAAGTTATAGCGGCGGAATTACTTTTGGTGAAACGGCAAAATACAATCAGTCTTTAGACTTAAACTATAAAACCGGAAAAGTAAATTTCTTTGGAAATGCCGGTAATAATTTTGGAACTTATTTTAATGATGGCCATATTAAAAGATTAGATCAGGATGTTATTCAAAAATTAGAAATTTCTAATGATAATGATAACTATTTGTATAAAGTTGGAATGGATTATTTAATCAATGACCACAATACTTTATCTTTCTATACAAACCAAAATAAATCAAAAGGAACTGGATTAGTTAATACTGATATTGATTATAATAACGGTGACCCGGATATTAAAAATATTTACCAAAAATCGAGATACGAAGGTCCAAACGAAACAGGAACTTATAATTTAGCATACAAACATATCTTTAAAAAAGAGGGTCATACTTTAGATTTTGAAGGGAACTTTAGTAATACCAGAGAAACTCAAGATGCAAGTTTTGACACTAAAACAACGAAGCCAGATAATAGTGCCAGCTCACTTTTGTACAGCGATTATATTAATGACAAAAGAAAATTAGGTACAGTAAACGTTGATTATGTTAATCCGCTAAATGACAAAACGACTCTTGAAGCAGGTGCAGAAGCGAGAATAACAAGAACAGACAATATTTACAATACAACCAATCCGGCATTTGCTAATTCTATTTATACTTATGATACAGATATTTATTCTGCATATGTAACTTTTGGTCAGAAATACAAAAAATTCAGTTATCAGTTAGGAGCTCGTTTTGAGAGTTATGATGTGAAGTCAAATTTAAATTCTGGTGAGAAAAAATTTAATGATGACTACATTACATTGTATCCATCAGCTTATTTAACGTATAACTTAAATGAGAAAAACGTTTTGCAATTAAGCTACAGCCGTCGTGTTGACCGACCAAGTTTAGAGCAGACAAAACCTATTCGTGAATTTTCTACTCCATTGGTAACTTCATACGGAAATCAAGAATTAAGACCTCAGTTTACAAATTCTGTTGAAGTAAATTATACTAAAACTCTTGAAAAAGGAAGCATTACCGCCGGCGTATTTGTAAGAGCTATTAACGATCAAATTAGCCGAACTTTAAGCCCAGATCCTGATGATCCTTCTGAGAAACAAATCTTAAGTTTTACAAATTTCGATCACAATAGTGCTTATGGTTTTGATATTTCTGCAAACTATAAACTTACTAAGTGGTGGGATATCCAGCCCTCAATTGATTTCTCAAGCATAAACCAGCAAGGTGTTGTGTTCCAATATGATCCTGCAACAAAATTAAGTTCGCCTTTAGAGCGCAGTGTAACAACTTCTGCATTCAATGCCCGTATGAACTCAAACTTTAAACCTACAAAACGTTTAAGCTTTTTATTATTTGGTTTTTACAGAGGTCCGGTTAATGAAATTCAGCAGAAAAGAAACGAAATGTACAAAATGGATATTGGTTCACGCTATACATTGTTAGATAATAAAATGAATATCAGTGTACGTTTTAATGACGTTTTCAATACAATGAAATATTCATTTGATGGTATTTATCCTTATCCTCAAACTGGTCAGTTTACCTGGGAAAGCCAAACGGTTTATTTAGGTTTAACTTACAACTTTGGCGGAGCAAAAATCAAAAAATTAGAGCGTAAACAAAGAGAAGAAAACACTAATCAAGGCGGTGGCGGAATGTTCTAATCACTGCTTTTATTAGAATCAATTTTAATATTTTTAAATAATTTTCTTGTAGAAAAAAGCCTGAAGTTTGCCAGCTTCAGGCTTTTTTATTTTTTATGTTATAGAAAATTTTTTAATTCTTTTATTTCTTCGGGATTTGCAGTTTCTGAATTGTTTGTAATTGCTGATGAATGGTAAAAAGTCAAATCTAATCTTTCCTGTAATAATTTAATATTTGAAGATCGTAAACCGCCGCCCGGCATTATTTCGATTCTGTTTTTAGCAAGGTCTTGTATTCGTTCCAAGGCCAAAATTCCTTCTTCTACATTTATTGCCTGTCCCGAAGTCAAAATCGTTTTAAACCCGCAATCGATAATATCTTCAAGAGATTTTTCTACATCTTTGACCACATCAAAAGCACGGTGAAAAGTACAAGGAAGCGGATGTGCCAAATGCACTAATTCCCTATTCTGTCTTTTATTAATATTTCCGCTGTCTTTTAAAATTCCAAAAACAAAACCATCAACACCTAGTTTTTTATACTGTTTAATATCCTGTTTCATTTCTGTCAGTTCTTCATCAGAATAAACAAAATCACCGCCGCGAGGCCTGATTATAACATGCATTTTAATAGATAAGCTTTCGCGGACTTTTACGACTAAAATAGAGTTTGGTGTTGTTCCGCCAAGTTTCATGTTTTCGCATAACTCAATTCGATCTGCGCCATTTTCCTGAGCTATTATGGCCGATTCGTAATTAAAGCATGCTATTTCCAGTTGATTTTTTTTCATTGTAATTATCAAAAAAGGGGCTTCGACTTCGCTCAGCCTGACAAAAAAATTAAAACGACTTTTAGCTCAATTGTCACCCTGAGCGAAGTCGAAGGCTAAGTTACAATTAAAGTTCTTTTTTATTAAAATTTTTATGACTTGTTTTATTTAAACATTCGGATAACTTTTTTAAATCTTCCCACTTATCATTTATTATTACTTCTTTCTTTTTCCTACTCCAGCCTTTTACTTGTTTCTCGAATGCAATTGCCTGATTCACATCATTAAATTCTGTACAAAAAACTAATTCCAAAGGTCTTTTATTAAATGTATAGTATTCTTTATTTAAACCGTAGTTGTGTTCATTTAATCTTCTATTAATATTATTTGTAAATCCCGTATAATAACTATTATCAGAACATTTTAGTATATAGACGTAATATTGTTTCATTTTATTAAAAGTTTTGTTTTTAAATAAAAGTAAGAAAAATATTTCTTTTAATTCAGTAAGTATTGAACTACGATTGTCAGGCTGAGCGAAGTCGAAGCCCCGCTCCTATTGGCACGTCCTTAAATTAGCGCAGCGAACAAAGTTTGTTTTGTGTAAAATTGATAGTTTGTCAATTAGGACGTAGGCTTCGACTTCGCTCAGCCTGACAAAATGCTATTGCTTAATTTGAAACCAAATGTCATCCTGAGCGAAGTCGAAGGCTTGCCAATTGGAACGGGGCTTCGACTTCGCTCAGCCTGACAGATCGTTACTCATCCAAATAAAAAGTATAAAAAAACCTGCTCCAAAACAAAGCAGGTTTTAAATATAATGTAAGATGAATTAATTTACCATTTGATGATTGCACTTGCCCAAGTAAATCCACTACCAAAAGCGGCTAAAACAACGGTATCACCAGATTTGATTTTACCTTGTTCCCAAGCTTCTGTTAAAGCAATTGGAATAGATGCTGCGGTTGTGTTTCCGTATTTCTGGATATTATTATGAACCTGATCATCTGTCAATTTGAATTTGTTCTGAATGAACTGAGAAATTCTCAAGTTGGCCTGATGTGGAATCAACATATCAATATCTGAAACCTGAAGTCCATTTGCTTCTAAGCCTTCATTGATTACTTCGGCAAAACGAACCACTGCATTTTTAAATACAAACTGGCCGTTCATGTAAGGATAATAACTTTCGTCATTAGGGTCATTATCTGCTAAAATATCTGTTACCCAGCGTGCTCCCATTCCCGGTGCCTGCAAAGCCAATTCTTCGGCATGCTGTCCTTCTGAATGTAAGTGCGTAGATAAAATTCCTTTTGTCAAATCTTCTTCACGGCTTAAAACTGCTGCTCCTGCTCCATCTCCAAAAATTACTGAAACGCCGCGTCCGCGAGTCGTCATATCTAATCCAGTTGAATGAACCTCTGAACCAATAACCAAAATATTTTTATACATTCCGGTTTTAATATATTGATCTGCAACAGAAATTGCGTAAACAAAACCAGAACATTGATTTCTAACGTCTAAAGCTCCAACGGTTCTTAATCCTAAATCACGCTGTACTAAAACTCCGGGTCCTGGAAAATAATAATCCGGGCTTAATGTAGCAAATACTACAAAATCAATATCTTCTTTGGCAACGCCAGAACGTTCTATAGCAATTTTAGCGGCTTTTACACCCATTGAAGTTGTTGTATCTTCTCCACGAATGATGTGTCTTCTTTCCTGAATTCCTGTTCGTTCCTGAATCCATTCGTCATTGGTATCCATTATCTTAGACAAATCATCGTTTGTCACAACATTTGAAGGAACATAATATCCTAAGCCTGCTATTTTTGAATGATACATATAATATTGTTATTTGTTAAAATTTTAGAATGCAAATTTACGTATACTTTAAAACATAAGAGTACAAATTACTATTTTTTTCGGTATTAGCAATTTAATATACTTTAATTATGAGACTGTTTAAAAACAATTACTTTTTGAAAAAACAGTTTTTAAAGCAAATTATTGAAAAGAATGGAAAATAAGATTTTAATGCGAGTAGGATTTCTCTTTCTCAAGTTTTTTGCCACAAATTACACTAATCTACGCTAATTTTTTTTCTGCCACAGATTAAAATGATTTTAATGATTTTTTTAATATCAATCCTTAACTCTGCTTGAAACTTTATTAACTCCGTGTCATCTGAGTGCCATCTCTCATTTAATTTTTAGCAAGCAACTAGCTTATGTAAAAAAACAAACCCGACAATTTCAAAACTGTCGGGTTTGTTTTTTATAAATAATTCAGCCCAAGAAATATTTCCTGTTCGAGTGGAAGATCGATTTCACTTTCGAAAAATATTAACTGCCTTTTGTAAACGGTTTCAACTAAATAATGCCCTCCTCTAAAATAAGTCCTTCTAATTTTTACCGGAAGTTTAGATTCTGAAACCATTTTAAACTGATGCGGATATACTAATGTTTTGTGAGTTTCATCTTCATACGGAAGCAATAAATGTGTTGCAATTTCATTTACCTCTCCAAATAACGAAGCCACATATTTAGTTTGCGGATCTTCGTATATTTTTGCCGGATCACCTTTTATGATAATTTCGCCATGTCGCATCACAATTGCTTCATCTGCAAAAGACAAAGCATCTGTACTGTCATGTGTTGCGATAATGCAGGTAATTCCTTTTTGTTTTAAGTATTTAAATAAGTTTCGACGTAAAGCATTTTTACGAAAAGCATCAATCTGGCTAAAAGGTTCATCTAGCAAAATTACTTCTGGCTCTAAAGCCAAAACCCTAACCAAAGCTACTCTCTGCTGCTGTCCCCCGCTTAAAAATTTAGCTTTAACATTAGAAAATTGTTCCATTTCTACCATCTCTAACAATTCCTGAACACGAAGTCTTTTCATGTTTGCAAAACCATTCGAAAGAAACTTTCCAACGTTCTCTGCCACTGTTTCATAAGGAGACAAATCGAAATCCTGCGCCAGATATTTCATATATGGCATTCCGGGAATCAAATTGTATTTTGGCCCCAGAATAGGTTTTTCGTTATAAAATATTTTGCCTTCGTCTAAATCGAACAAACCGTACATAAGCTTTAAAAGCGTACTTTTTCCACAACCGCTTTCGCCAATAATGGCAATATTTTCGCCTTTATTGATCGTAAAAGAAACATTATTTATAACTGGTTTATCAGTATACGAAAAAGATATATTTTGAATATCAAGCATGTGTTGTAATTAGAGAGGTCAAATTTACGATGTTTAATTTCTAAAGTCAAAAAAAAAGCTGCTTCAATTATGAAACAGCTTTTTTTAAATTTTATTTTATCTGAAATTACTTTCCAGCTTCAGCTTTTGCATCGTTAACCATTTTGTCATTTGCTGTAATAGAGAATTCAACACGACGGTTTTGAGCTCTTCCTTCCGGAGTATCATTTGTTGCAATAGGATCAACAATACCTAAACCTGAAGTTTTAAAACGGCTTGATTTTAATCCTTTAGAAACTAAATAAGCCTGCACAGAAGCCGCTCTTTGTCCTGAAAGTGTCAAATTATATTCTGGTTTACCTGTATTATCAGTATAACCAAATATTTGAATATCAGTATCTCCATACTCATTAAAAACAGGAACTAATTTATCTAAATTTGCTTTTGCCTGAGGAGTTAAAGTTGATTTGTTTGTATCAAAACGAACAGCATTCTCATTTAAAGTTAAGTGAATTCCCTCACCTACTCTTTCTACAGAAGCACCTGGTAAAGCCTGATCAATTTCACGGGCTTGTTTATCCATTTTGTTACCAATTAAAGCTCCGGTTCCACCACCTACAGCAGCTCCAATTGCAGCTCCTAAGGCAGCGTTTCCGCCTTTTCCTAGATTATTTCCTAAAATACCTCCAATAATACCACCGGCAACTACTCCAATTCCGGCACCCTTTTGAGTGTTATTAGCATTTTTTACTGAATCGCAGCTTGTAAATAAACTAACCAATACAAGTAAACTACTTAAACCTAAAACTGTTATCTTTTTCATTTTTTATCTTTTTAAATATTAATTAGCTCTTTGAAATTGGTAAGTAACATCCTTTACTTGTCCGCCAACATTGATATTATCGATCAACTGAAAAGAAGTATCAGTTAAACCAGCGACTTTTAGTAAGTATCCTTCTTTTACATTTTTTGATTTTGTTCCCGGATTAACAATTTTAAGAACAAAAAGTCCCTGATTGTTAATGCTCCAGACAATTGGCGAAGTAAAAGCTGTACAGCTTGCAGAATTCAATGTCATTGTACCTTTATTGTTATTAGAAATAAAGTTCCATGAACTGCCAATAAAACATTTAGAATCTGCCAGATCGAATGAGGTGACTTTAATATAATCAGAACCTGGATAAGTTACATTGGTAAGCACCCAATTTCCTTTAATAGCTACTTGAGTGGGTCTGTCAAGTTTAGTAGAAAGCGTAGTTGCTTCTGTTGAAGTTGAAGCTGTAGACGAAGCTGATTTACACGCAAATAACGTCGCAGCAGCCATGCAAATGAAAATAATCTTCCTCATTTTGTACATTTATTTAAGTTAATACTTACACGTTTAACAATTATTATACCACAAATATACAATTCATTAAGCGAATTTCTTTTTTAAAATTTAATTATTTTCTTTCAAAATTAACATTTACGCCAATTTGTCACCTTAAAAAAAATGGTATTTTATTTGACTAAATGAAAATCATCAAGTTAAATTCAAAAAATAAAAAAATATGACAACAGGTAAAATTAATGTTTCAGTAGAAAACATCTTTCCCTTAATCAAAAAGTTCTTATACAGCGACCACGAAATCTTTTTACGTGAGCTGGTTTCAAACGGAACTGATGCGACATTAAAATTAAAACATTTAATAAGCATTGGCGAAGCTAAAGTAGAATATGGAAACCCGATTATCGAAATTAAAGTAGATAAAGAAGGTAAAAAAATCCATATTATTGACCAAGGTTTAGGTATGACAGCTGATGAAGTTGAAAAATACATCAATCAGGTTGCTTTTTCGGGAGCTGAAGAATTTTTAGACAAATACAAAGATTCTGCAAAAGACTCTGGGATTATTGGTCACTTTGGTCTTGGTTTCTATTCTGCTTTTATGGTTGCAGAAAAAGTAGAAATCATTACAAAATCATACAAAGATGAGCCTGCTGCACACTGGACTTGTGACGGAAGCCCTGAATTTACTTTAGAGCCAGCTGACAAAACTTCACGTGGTACAGAAATCATTCTGCACATTGCCGAAGATTCTTTAGAATTTTTAGAAGATTCTAAAATCAGCGGATTATTAAATAAGTATAATAAGTTTATGCCTATTCCTATTAAATTTGGAACAAGAACAGAAACCCTTCCAAAACCAGAAGATGCTCCGGAAGATTATATTAATGAAACTATCGAACTTGATAATATCATTAATAACCCAAATCCGGCCTGGACAAAACAGCCTTCTGAATTATCTGATGAAGATTACAAAAATTTCTACAGAGAATTGTATCCAATGCAGTTTGAAGAGCCGTTATTCAACATTCACTTAAATGTAGATTATCCTTTTAACCTGACCGGTATTTTGTATTTCCCAAAATTGGGTACAGATATGCAAATCCAGAAAGATAAAATTCAATTATATCAAAACCAGGTTTACGTTACAGATAACGTAGAAGGAATTGTACCTGAATTTTTAACGATGTTAAAAGGAGTTATCGATTCACCGGATATTCCATTAAACGTTTCTCGTTCTGGTTTACAAGCAGATGGAGCAGTTAAAAAAATCTCTAACTACATTACTCGTAAAGTAGCAGATAAATTAAAAGCTTTATTTAACGAAAACCGTGCTGATTTTGAAGCAAAATGGAATGATATAAAAATCGTTTTAGAGTACGGAATGCTTTCTGAAGATAAATTCTACGAAAAAGCGGGCGCATTTGTTTTATATCCAACGGTTGACGATACTTACTTTACTTTAGAGGAATTAAAAGAAAAACTAAAAGAAAACCAAACTGATAAAGATGGTAAATTAGTAATTCTTTATGCTGGTAACAAAGATGCACAGCACTCTTATATTGAAGCAGCAAAAGAAAAAGGATACGAAGTATTGCTTTTAGACTCTCCAATTATCTCGCATTTAATTCAAAAAATTGAAGGTGATAACAGCGGATTAACTTTCGTTCGTGTAGATTCTGATCACATTGATAATTTAATCAAAAAAGAAGAAAACACGATTTCTAAATTATCTGATGAAGAAAAAGCAGCTTTAAAAACTTCATTAGAAGCCTATATCCCTAAAGCATACAGCGTTCAGCTGGAAGCTATGGACAGCCAGGCAGCTCCATTCATTATTACGCAGCCAGAATTTATGCGTAGAATGAAAGAAATGAGCCAAACGGGCGGCGGCGGAATGTTCGGAATGGGAAATATGCCGGAAATGTATAATCTGGTTGTAAATACAAATTCTGATTTAGCTTCAAGTATTTTAAATACCGAAGACAAAACACATCAGGAACATTTAGTAAAACAAGCTTTAGATTTAGCTAAATTATCTCAAAACCTATTGAAAGGTGAAGCGTTGACTGCTTTTGTAAAAAGAAGCTTTGAAATGATCAAATAAAAACCTTTTACAAGAATATTTCAAAATCCTGCAGATTAGTTTCTGCGGGATTTTTTTTTACCTTATACTAATTTCAAATATTTTAAAAAAGGGGAATTCTCCCCTTTTATGCCTATAATCGAATTTATAATTTTACACATCTGAAAATCAAACAATTAAATAAAATTATTTTGCAGAAACACAAACTACAAACATAAACTCTGGAAATCATGGAGAAAACGAAATTTACAGAAAACGGTGAAGTCTTATCGATTATAAAAGATTTAAAAGAACAGATCAAAGAGAAGAAGAAGAAATTCTCAGATATTGTAGATGTAAACGGTAACGAATATGTAGATTTAGTTCAGGAAGGCGGCGGTGTTCTTGGTGTTGCATTAGTTGGATATGTCTATGTTTTGGAACAAGTAGGGATTCGGTTTCTAAGTTTAGCCGGAACATCGGCCGGAAGTATTAATACCATGCTGATGGCTGCTGCCGGACCAATTGATACAACAAAATCTGAATGGATTTTGGAGTGTTTATGCAATAAGAATTTATACGATTTTGTAGATGGCGATCACGATGCACGCGAATTTATTGATGCATTATTGAGCGATGCCGGCAACTTAAAACTGGTAATGAAAGGCTGTCAGGTTGTAGATAATTTTAAAGATGATTTAGGATTAAATCCTGGCACTAATTTTCATCAATGGATGACTAACCTGCTTTCGCAGAAAGGAATTAAAAATTATGCCGATTTAAAAGCACTGCGCGAAAAAGGTGTTTCAAATGACAACAAATTGTTTCGAATAATGGAAACAAATCCAGAAGACAAACAAGAATATACAAGAAAAGATCATTGGAGCGAAATAGCTATAATAACCGCTGACATTACTACAGAAAGTAAAATTATTTTTCCTAAAATGATTGACTTGTTTTATTCTAATCCTGATGTTCAAAATCCAGCCGATTTTGTGAGGGCTTCAATGTCGATTCCGCTTTTCTTTACTCCATTTAAAATTAAAAATATTCCCGGCGGTATTGAAGCATGGAATAAATGGAACGAAGCAACATGTCTGCGTGCATCGGTTCCGGCAGAAGTTATGTTTATGGATGGCGGTATTATCTCTAATTTTCCTATTGATATATTTCATGAAAATTTAAATGTACCGGCGTCACCAACTTTTGGTGTAAAACTCGGATATGATAAAAACGAAATCAATAAAAATGAAAAAATCACGAATATTATAAGTTCTATGTTTGACACCGCTAGATTTGGATATGATTCAGAATTTTTAAGAAAAAATCCCGATTTTAAAAACCTTATAGGATATATTGATACCGGAAACCACAACTGGCTCAATTTTAATCTTACTGACGATGCAAAAATTGATTTGTTTATTCGCGGCGCCCAAAAAGCTGCAGAGTTCTTAAACAAATTTGATTGGGAAGAGTATAAAAAAATCAGAAAAGCCAAAAGCGAATATTACAAAACCGTTTAAAACAATTGATTTACAAATAACTAAACAACAAAATCCTGAAAGTAGAATTTTCAGGATTTTTTTTACGAGTTATTTTTTTCATTACATTTGAATGCCTTTAATCTAATCTTAAACAAAAACCAATATGAAAAAAACTGCTATTTTACTTTCTATTATTTGTGCTTCGGCATTTATTTATGTTTCATGCTCCAGCGATGAAGTCGTCAATCAGGCCGACACAACAGCTGTTAGTGCCTCTGTTGTAATTGACGCTGTAAACGAAATGGATGTTAAAACAGGATTAACTGTAACGAATACAAATCCTGCTGCAAAACCATCAGAAACTTCTCCCGAAGTCTGTGCCAGCATTACTATTGAAACCCCAAACGGAACACCTTACCCAAAAGTTTTTACTGTTGATTATGGTACAGGCTGCACCACAAATCAAATTACAAGAAAAGGGAAATTAAAAATTACGCTTTCTGGTCCGGTAATTACAACTGGAAGCAAAATGACTGTAGAAAGAATCGATTATTCTATAAACGGATTTAAACTGGAAGGAACTATAGAATACACTAATACAACTACTGTTGCAACTGTACCGCAATGGAGCAGAAAAGTAACAAATGGAAAATTTACAGATTTGCTTGGAAGAGTTTTTACAAATTCAGGCACACATACTATAAAACAAACTGCCGGTGTTGATACTCCATATGTTTTAGAAGATAATATTTATGAAATGCCAGAAGGAAGCCACACTGTTACTTCAGAAAAAGGAGGGACTTTGACTTTAACTGTACAGGAAACCTTAGTTAAAAAATATTCGTGCGAGTATGTATCTAAAGGGAAATTAAAAATCCAGGGAGGGTTTTTAAACGGTGTTATAGATTATGGAAATAATGACTGTGATGCCAAATATACTTATACACACGAAAATGGAGCAACTTACACTTTATCAATGTAACCAATTCATTTTTAAAAAAATATGCAGATCCCAATTTAGAAATAGATTGGGATTTTTATTTTTTAGAAAAATTAAACAGCGACTTATTTACATTCAAACTATTTTCTTTATTTTGCACCAAAATCCAATAAACTAATGAAAAAATCAATTATTGCCTTTGCCATTCTTACATTACTTGCATCATGCAGCAAAAAAGAATCAGCCGCAGATAACTTACACCTTACAGGAAATATAAAAGGATTAAAAACCGGAACTTTATATATTCAAAGAATCGTTGATACATCGCTTGTTGCAATCGACAGTATCAAAATTGACGGAAATGCAGCTTTTGAAAGTGACATCAAATTAGAATCTCCAGAAATGCTTTACCTGTTTCTGGATCGCGGGGTAACAAACTCTTTAGACAATAATATTTTATTCTTTGCTGAACCGGGAAATATTAATATTGATACCAATTTAGACAGTTTTATTGGCAGCGCAAAAATTACCGGATCTAAAAACCAGGAATTATTTGAAGAATACAAAAAAGTAAACTCTCGTTTCATTGATGAGAACTTATCAATGGTTGAAGCCAGATTTAAAGCTATTAAAAGACAAGATCAAAAAGCAGTTGACAGCATTGATGCAAAACAACAGTCAAATATTAAAAGAAAATATTTGTATGCTACAAACTTCGCCATTAACAATAAAGATCATGAAGTAGCGCCTTATATTGCTCTAGCAGAGATTTATGATATCAACATTAAGTTTCTTGATACGATTCAAAAATCGATGACTCCAAAAGTAGCACAGTCACTTTACGGAAAAAAGCTTACTAAATATGTAGCCGATATCAAAAAAGAAGAACAAAAACAAGACTAAACAACTCAAAAACAATACATTACACCTAAAACTCTGTTTTTTAAATTATAAAAAAATCCTGTTTTTATCATTATAACAGGATTTTTTTATTTTGTTTATTTTGTTTTGCCATATTAAATCATAAATAACTGACAATTAGATAATTCTGAGTAAAAAAGTCAGAAATTACATTACTATTTTTATTATTTGTAATACCTTAGCTTCATAAAACCAAACTTATGAAGAATTTACAAAGCAATATCAGTCACGCAAAGTATGATTTTATAAATTCGTTAGTTTTCGAAAAATTAGAATCTTATACTCCGGAACCTAGTTCAAATCTTGAAAAAATCCCCTCTCAAGATCCATACACTTTAAACGGTCAAAAATTACGTCTTAATTTTATCCGTCAGCACCTAAAATCAAATGTAGATTACCTGTCAGGAGAAAAGATTTTTGATAATAACGAAAGCCTGAAAGGTAATATTGAAAATTACATTGGGATGAGTCAAATCCCAACCGGAATTATTGGACCTTTAGTTGTAAATGGAAGTGTAGCTCAAGGTCATTTTTATGTTCCTCTTGCCACTACCGAAGGAGCCTTGCTTGCATCCTATAACAGAGGTGCTAAAGCTTGCAGGGAATCAGGAGCAATTACAGTAATTACTCTGCAAGAAGGCGTGCAAAGAACTCCAACCTTTAAATTTAAAAATTTAATTGATTTAGGAAAATTTGTCTCTTGGGTATTAAACCACAAAGAAACTTTTGCATCGTTAACCAGAGAAACCAGTAATTATGCCATCTTAAATGATATAGGTGTAAATATAGAAGGAAACATTCTAATTTTAAGATTCGAATTTACCTCTGGCGATGCATCTGGTCAAAACATGGTTACGATATGCAGCGATAAAATCTGTAAGTACATTATAAGCAATTGCCCTGTTGAACCTGTATTTTGGACTATTGAAGGCAATGCTTCCGGAGATAAAAAAGCCACCTCATTAACCACAAGGGTTAGAGGAAGGAAAGTAACTGCCGAAATCACATTAAAAAAAGAAGTTATTGCCTCTGTTCTTAAGGCAACACCGGCATTACTATATCATCAATGGAAAATATCTCATTTGGGCTCTATAAAAATGGGTTCCATTGGTACAGGTATGCATCCTTCAAACGCTCTTGCTGCATTATTTATAGCTTGCGGACAAGATGTAGCCTGCACCGGCGAAGCTTCTACCGCCATTACAAGAATGGATATTGACGAAAACGGTGATTTATATTGTGCTATTACGATGCCAAATATAATTGTGGGAACTGTTGGCGGCGGAACTTCATTTCCTACACAAAAAGAATGTCTTGAACTAATAGACTGTTATGGCCCGGGTAAAAGCGGTAAACTTGCCGAAATTGCTATTGCATTATGCCTTACAGGAGAAATTTCAATTATATCAGCTATGTCAGCAGGACATTTTACCGATGCTCACCAAAAACTTGGAAGATAAAGACACAATCCTGTTATTTCGGCGAAAGGAGAATACTTTGCGCTCATTTATTATTTCATCGTAAATACTATTCTAAAATCTAAATCCTAAAAAACTTGGAATTTGGAATTTAAAAAAATGGAATTTCTGAGGCATAAAAAAACCATCACAGATTATGATGGTTTTTTTGAGCCGATAGAGGGACTCGAACCCACGACCTGCTGATTACAAATCAGCTGCTCTAGCCAGCTGAGCTACATCGGCCTATTTTACGGGTGCAAATATAAAATTGTTTTTTAATATTCCAAAATATTTTCACACCTCTCTCTATAAATAAAAAAACCATCACAATTTGTGATGGTTTTCGTTGAGCCGATAGAGGGACTCGAACCCACGACCTGCTGATTACAAATCAGCTGCTCTAGCCAGCTGAGCTACATCGGCCTCATTACGGGTGCAAATATAAAGCGGTTTTTCGTTTTCCCAAAATAAATTTGCACTTTTTTACACTTTTTTTTGCTTACAATGCATTGATTTTTTCAATCAATTGATTAGCAGTTTGTTCTAATTCAACATTGATTTGTTTGAAGTGTGCTTTTTTATTTTCAACGTTTTTAGCGTTAACTTTTGTAATCAAAGTATCAAATGCAGCGATAGCTTCATCGATTAAAGCATTCGTTTCTGGAGTAGGATTTCCTGTTGTAGACATCTCAAACAAATAAACTGCCTCAATAATATCTCCTAATACAAAATTGATGTCTTTCTTTAAATTTTTAACGTTTGCCATTTTTATTATAATTTTAATTTGCGTCTGCAAAAATACACATAATCTTTAGATTACATGCTATGAAATGTAAATTTCTAAAATTGAAGCTTTTCCACTTAAATTAAATGCATTTATCGCAGCCGGAACTAAAACTGTGTCACCTTTTATATAAGTGTGTTTAAATCCGTTATATTCAATTTCAAAACTTCCCTCAATACACATATAAACCGTAAATGTTTCGCCAGATTTAGAAACTTGTACTTTATCTTCTAACGGAATAAGGTTTGTCGTAAAATAAGGACAATCTACGACTACGTTTGAAGTATTTGCTTTTGAATCGTATTTCTTTTGTGTATCAACTTTATTGTAATTAATCGCATCAAGTGCTAAATCTACATGCAGTTCTCTTTTATTTCCCTGAGCATCTACACGATCAAAATCATATAAACGATAGGTAATATCAGATGTCTGCTGAATTTCGGCAACTACCAAACCAGCACCAATAGCGTGAACAGTTCCTGTTTCTAAAAAGAAAACATCTCCGGCTTTTGCTTTTACGCCATCTAAAATAGAAACTAAAGTATTATCATGTAAATGTTTTAAATATTCTTCTTTACTTGAATCTTCTTTAAAACCAACAATAATTCTGGAATCAGTATCAGCCTGCATTACGTACCACATTTCGGTTTTACCAAATGAATTGTGACGCTCTTTTGCTAATTTATCGTTTGGATGAACCTGAATCGAAAGATCTTCGCGTGCATCTAAGTATTTAAAAAGTAATGGAAACTGTTTTCCGAAACGCTCGTAAACTCTCGTTCCTAAAATTTCATTTGGAGTTTCATTAATAAGTCCCATTAACGATTTTCCTTTTAAGTCTCCGTTTGCAACAGTACTTACATCACCTTCTACTGTAGACAATTCCCAGCTTTCACCGGTAATTTTAGAAGTAATTGGTTTGTTTAATAATGTTTTTAATTTCTCTCCGCCCCAGATTCTTTCTTTTAGGATTGGTTCAAATTGAAGCGGATATAATTTTTCTGGTTTCATAATTTTTAAGTTTTCGGCAAATATCTATATTAATTAAACAATGGTGTAATACTATTTTCTAAATCTACAATACTAATTCTTTTATTATCTCCAGCGCTTTCGAAATATGTTTTGCGGCATTCATACTATCAAAAATATAAATAACCACTCCGTTTCTGTCGATAATATAAGTTACTCTTCCCGGTAAAAGCCCGAACAGATTATTTTTCACCCCAAAAAGATGTCTCAATCTTTTGTCCTGATCTGAAAGTAAAATGAATGGCAGTTTGTGTTTATTGGCAAATTTATGATGCGATTTTACACTATCGGCACTTATGCCAATAACTTCAGCGCCTAAATCCTTAAAATCTTCATATTGATCTCTAAAACTGCAAGCTTCAGTTGTGCAGCCAGGTGTATTATCTTTTGGATAAAAATAAATCACTAGTGGTTTCCGGCCTAAAACACTTTTGCTTTCAAAAACTTCTCCGTGACTATCTTTTGCAGTAAAATTCGGAACTATATCTCCTATTTTTAATGACATTTATTATTCTCCTTTATAAGTTACAAAATTGCGGTCTGTTTCATAAAGCACGACTTCTAAATCAAAATCGGGCTGAATTCTTTTTCTAATTTTATTCCATATCACAACCGCAATATTTTCTGCAGTTGGATTCAAATCCTGAAATTCCGGAACATCCAGATTCAGGTTTTTGTGATCAAACGGAATTTCTACTTCTTCCAGTATAATATCCGCTAATACTTTCACATCTAAAACAAAACCAGTTTCCGGGTCAATTTTTCCTGTAACACTTACTGTTAAACCATAATTATGACCATGAAAATTGGGACTATTACATTTTCCAAAAACAGCATTGTTTTTTTCTAATGACCAATCTTTCCTGTGCAATCGATGTGCAGCATTAAAATGCGCTTTTCTTGATATGGTTACTTTCATTTAGGACTTTGGTTAGTTTGGTTATAATTTATGGTCTTCGAGATAATGATCAAATTCATCAAAAATTATCTTAAACCATACGGTATAAATTTCGGGCTGTTTCTCAATATCTGCTTTAACATCTCCAATACTCATCCATTTCCAGTCTTCTACTTCATCCAGATTTATATTGGGTTCTTCATCATAATAACCAATCATAACATGATCTAATTCATGCTCAGTTAAGCCATTGTCAAAAGGAGCTTTATAAATAAAATGAAACAGCTCTTTTAATTCTGCTTTAAAACCCATTTCTTCAAATAATCTTCGGCTTCCTGCCTCGATATTGGTCTCATCTTCACGTTGATGACTACAGCAAGTGTTGGTCCAAAGTAAAGGAGAATGATATTTATGATGAGCACGCTGCTGCAGCATGATTTCATTTTTACTGTTTAAAATAAAAACCGAAAATGCACGGTGCAAAAGCGCTTTTTCATGTGCTTCTAATTTTGGCATTAAGCCAATTTGTTCATCATTTTGATTAACTAATATTACGTTTTCTTCTGTCATAAGGCTTCTTAAGCAAACAAAAATACAAAAAAAGAAATGGCTTAAAAGTACTGCTCTAAGATTGTTAAAAGCTTAATTTGAAGGTGATTCCTATTTTTCTGATTTACAATGCAATAATTTATGCTAAAAATTAAAAGCTGTTAAAATTAAGACATAAAAACTACATTGCCTTGTTTTACGTAACTAATAAAAAGTTAAAACACACTTAAAAAAATCTCAATTATAACATAGAACATAATTTGAAGCTAAATCTCGATGTATCTTTGAAATACATATTAAAGCATCCAAAAATTTATGAAATCGAAAAACCTATTTTTTAGTCTTTGCTTTCTCGTTCCGCTTTTTATTTTACAGGCCTGCGGACAAAATACAAAAAAACAGCCTGTAAAAATAGTTACTATGGAAAACAAAATAAGTAAACCCGGAAATCCTTATTATTCAAATACTGATACGACTAAATTAAATGTAAGCAACGCCGAATGGAAAAGGGTTTTACCAGAAGACGTTTATGCTGTAATGCGTGAGGCTGATACCGAAAGACCTTTTACAGGAAAATATTGGAACACAGATGAAAAAGGAACGTACTACTGTGCATCTTGCGGAAACTTACTTTTTAAATCAACCGCTAAGTTTTCAAGCAGCTGCGGATGGCCTAGTTTTTTTGAACAAGACAATAAAAAAAGTGTTGTTTACAAAAATGATAACTCACTTGGAATGGAAAGAATTGAAGCGCTTTGCGGACGCTGCGGCGGGCATTTAGGCCACTTGTTTGACGATGGTCCTGAACCGACCGGAAAACGTTACTGCATGAATTCGATTGCCCTTGATTTTATTCCTGATAATAAATAATTATACAAATGAAAAATATACTTTTAATCTGCCTTTTTACTTTATCATTAAACGGCTTTTCACAAAATAAAAAAACTGATTATGAAACTATTACGCTTGGCGGAGGATGTTACTGGTGCGTTGAAGCAGTCTACGAAAACCTGGATGGGGTAAAATCTGTCGTTTCAGGATTTTCCGGAGGAAATATAGCCAATCCTACTTACGAAGAAGTTTGCACGGGAGAAACCGGTCATGCAGAAGTTGTACAAATTACGTACGACAAAAACATAACGGATATTAATGAAATCTTTAAAGTCTTTTTTACCGTTCACGATCCTACAACTTTAAACCGTCAGGGTGCCGATGTTGGAACGCAGTACCGCTCTGTAATTTTCTACAAAAATGCCGAACAGAAAAAAGCCGCAGAAAGTATCATTGCCGAATTAAACAAAGCAAAAGTGTACAACAACCCGATTGTAACGAAAGTCGAGCCTTTTAAAGTTTTTTATAAAGCCGAAGATTATCATCAAAATTATTATGCAAACAATAAAAATCAGCCGTATTGTAAAATGGTGATTCAGCCGAAAATAGAAAAATTTGAAAAGGTTTTTATAGACAAACTGAAAAAGAAACAAAACAACAGCTAACAAAAAAGGGGAAATAAAAAATCATTCCCCTTTTTCTTATAGATAGATTTTGAAACTATTGTTTTGCAGCTTTTTTAAATCTCATCATAGGTACATCGCCCTGAATTAAATTTAGTTTTCCATCTTTATCAACAGAATAACTTGTAATTTTTTTCATTTGCTGTAAAAATTGCTGTTCTCCACCGCCTTCACAAAACATCATTGTAGTTGGTCCCGGCTCTCCAAAAGTTAAAGATTTTCCGCTTAAAGTATATGGTGCGCTATAACCGTTACAACCATTATTACCATAAACTTTTGTTTCTTTTTGATCAAAAGTAATTTGTGGTTTTTTATTTGGAAACAACCCTTCAAAAGCGATTCTTGGACCCGAAATATATTCTAATTCCCAAGTTGTATCATAAAGATTAGCCGTGCCTTTTGAGCCTTTTGATGCCGTACACGAAGTAATTAATAAGGTTAAAATCGAAACGATTGCAATGGTATACTTTTTCATAAAATTTACTTTTTATAGATTAATATTTTTTTGTTTTTTGAAGATTAAAATTATGCAGCAAAATTACTTTCTCAATATTCATGCCCAGTTAGAAGCTTTAGTAAAAAAAACAGCGTGCTTGACTAACAGCCAAATTATAATTTTCTGATCTCTAATTTACGTTATTTTATTTAAAACAATATTAATCAAGTATTTAAATTCTAATATGTGACTGCATTTTTTTGTAATTTGTATCAATAAAAAATCATCAATAAAAAACCAATTCAAAGCCTCATTTAACTTTTTAAGTGAGGCTTCTTTTTTGATTTTTCACGTACTTTGTATTCTAAATTAATTTAAAATGAAAGCACTTACCTTCTCTACTTTCGGAGATTCAAATGTTTTAGAATATATCGAAATCCCAAATCCTCAATTAAAAAACGATGAAATTTTAATCGAGATGAAAGCCATCGGATTAAATTTTGCCGATGTTTACAGACGAAAAGGAAATTATCATTTAAAAGGAAATCCTCCTTTTATTGCCGGTTACGAAGGCGCCGGAATTGTTGTAGATGCCAATAATCATTCTGAATATAAAGTTGGCGATCGTGTAGCTTTTGCCGATGCTCCTTTTGCAAATGCAGAATTGGTTGCCGTAAATATAAATCACGTCCTTCCTTTACCTGAAAAAATTTCGTTCGAAACCGCTGCTTCTGTTTTATTACAAGGTTTAACAGCACATTATTTAGCAACAGACAGTCATAAAACAGTAAAAGGCGAAACAGTTTTAATTCACGCTGTTGCGGGCGGCGTTGGACAAATTCTAACACAAATCAGCAAACTTCTGGGCGTAACTGTTATTGGATTAACCTCATCTGCCGAAAAAGCAAAAGTTGGTTTTGACCAAGGTGCAGATCATGTTTTTCTTTATAGTGACGATTGGAAATCACAGGTTTTTAAAATTGCATCAAATGGCATTGATGTTGTTTATGACAGTATTGGAAGTACTTTAAAAGAAAGTTTCGAAGTCACAAAAGAATGTGGTCAGGTTGTTTTCTTCGGAATGGCGGGCGGTGATCCTGAACCTGTAGATCCAAGAATGTTAATGGATGGTTCAAAAACTCTAACCGGCGGCGATTTATGGAGTTATTTAAATTCTAAAGAAGAAAGAATTAAACGTGCAACACAATTATTCAATTGGATTATTGAAGGAAAAATTAAACTTTCTGAACCTACTTCTTTTAAATTATCAGAAGGAAAACTGGCACATGATTTTCTGGAAAGCAGAAAAAGTACCGGAAAAATTATTTTGATTCCGTAAAGAACTATTTACTCAATTTTGTCATCCTGACGAAAGGAAGGATCGCACTAGTAATTCGACAAAGATTGGCGGCATTCTGTGCGGAGTTCTTGTGCGATCCTTCCTTTCGTCAGGATGACAAATTTACAATTGATCAATCTCAATTTTAGTCATTTCAGATAATTCTAAAATCCTGCTAACATCATCTTTATTGGCAATAAAAAATAAATAATTATCACCATTCGTATTATAACTCATCAATTCGAAACCATGCTTTTCTAAAGCCGATTGAATGTATGGAAACAAATCGTGACTATAAGTCTTTTCAGGATATTCGAAATTTAAATCTTCACCAATCATTTCAGAAATGAAATATTCAGCATCTTCGGGATCAAATTTCCAGTCGCTGTTCCAGGCATTTATGCTTTCGAACAAATCATAATGTCCTTCAATAATTGTGTGATATTCATTAGTCTCTTTTTGATAATTTTTGAAAAGCTTTTTTGATTGTTTTTTTAGTTCTTTTTCTTCTATATTTTCTCTTGAAACTAATTTGATAAACTCCTCAAATGTTTCTATTGTAACGTCTTCATTTTCTATTAAATTTTCTGATGAAGGAAGTTCAACACTTTGTGGGATTTCGATATTTAAATACTGACAGATTCCCTGCAATACTATTTTAAAATCCTTAACTGCAATTTGCTGTGTTTCATTTTTAGGGTTATTTATATCCAGTAATTCAGCATCTAATAAACCTTTTGTATAATCTAAAAAATGACTCCCTGAGTATAAAATTTTGAAATCGTTTGTTTCTAAACTATTTGTGCAGCAAAAGAAAATTATGAAGTTATTGACAACCCGTTTCAAATATTTTTTTACTTCAGCACTTGGCTCTGAATAAAACTCAATATGTATAAAATCGTATTCTAAACCCTGTTCTATTGTTTCTTGGGAAAGAACTCCAATATCCATTTTTTTATAAAGCTCATTTAAAACGTCATAAGCATTATTAAAACCTGCTTTTTTAATCTCTGCCCTTCCTTCTTCATGATCGAGTGAACCGGGAAAATAATACAGATTGACCAAAACATTATCCTGAATTCCTTTTACTTTAAATTCAAGATTGGGCTGCTCATTATATAAATACGAATAAATTGGATCTATAACGTCAAAAGAAATAATCGATTTTGGATCATTATTTCTATTAAACAAATTCGAAAAGAAGTTTTTCATTGGGTATATATTAAAACTAAATATATTACAAATTTTAATAATCAGAAAACCAATCGACAAGTTACTTCAAAGATTCAGCAATCATTAAAGCACATTTTTCACCATCGATTGCTGCAGAAATAATTCCGCCGGCATAACCTGCTCCTTCTCCGCATGGATATAATCCTTTTATCTGCAAATGCTCTAAAGTATAAGCATCTCTAGGAATTCTTACGGGCGATGAAGTTCGGCTTTCCGGTGCGTGCAAAATGGCTTCATTAGTTAAATAACCTCGCATTGATTTTCCAAACTCCTTAAAACCTTCACGTAAAATCTGCGATAAAAATCCCGGGAAAACCTGCCCCATTTCCACAGATGTTGTTCCCGGAACATAAGACGTTTTTGGAATATCAGCCGAAACTTTATTTTGGGTAAAATCGATCATTCGTTGTGCCGGAACTTTTTGAGTTCGTCCTGCCAAATGCCAAGCTTTTTGTTCGATACTTTTTTGGAATTCAACTCCGGCCAAAGCACCAAATTTTGCAAAAGGCTTAAAATCTTCTAATTTCAATTCGATTACAATTCCTGAATTTGCCGTTGCCTGATCACGTTTAGATGGCGACCAGCCGTTTGTAACTACTTCACCCGGACTTGTCGCGCAAGGCGCAATTACTCCACCCGGACACATACAGAACGAGTACATTCCACGTCCGTTTACTTGTTTTACAATTGAATATGGTGCCGGAGGCAAATGTTCGCCGCGATAATCACAGCTGTATTGAATACTGTCGATTAATTCCTGAGAATGTTCTGCACGAACTCCTAAAGCAAAAGGTTTTGCTTCGATTAAAATTTTCTTTTTATCCAGTAATTCAAAAATATCACGAGCCGAATGTCCGGTTGCCAAAATCAATTTATTAGCCAGAATCTTATCTCCGTTTTGAGTTACAATTCCTTCAACTTCATTATTTTTTACCAAAATATCTGTAACTCTCGTATCAAACAAAACCTGACCGCCAAACTCAATGATTTTATTTCGAATATCTTCAATAATTTTCGGAAGTTTATTTGTTCCAATGTGTGGATGCGCTTCAACCAATATATCTTCTGAAGCCCCAAAGGCTACCAAAAGCTCCAAAATTCGGGTTACATCTCCGCGTTTTTTAGAACGGGTATATAATTTCCCGTCAGAATAAGTTCCTGCCCCGCCTTCTCCAAAACAATAATTAGAATCCTCGTTAACGATATGTTCTCTATTAATTGCTTTTAAATCACGTCGGCGTCCGCGAACATCTTTTCCGCGTTCGATTACAATTGGCTTTAAGCCTAATTCGATTAATTGCAAAGCAGCAAAAAGTCCGGCCGGGCCTGCACCAACCACAATTACTTCCTGTGCAGAAGAAACATCTTTATATAGGGGAAGTTCAATTTTAGTTTCCTGAAAAGCTTCTCCTTTTAAATATATAATAACTTTCAAATTGATTTTAATCGCTTTCTGGCGTGCATCAATCGAACGTTTTAAAATGACAATATGCTGAATTTCCTGAGGAGAAACTTTTATTTGTTTAGACAAATAATCTTTAAGCAGCGATTCGTTTGCTGCAATTTCCGGTGTTACCTGAAGTAAAAGTTCTCTTGGCATTGTGTCTTTTTTATTCTATTAGCTTTTCTTTCTATGAAAAGAAGATGCAAAAGTACTATTTTGAAATGAGATTTTATGTTTAGTGCAAAATTTGCCCACAGGTTTGCACAGATCTAAACAGATTTATATTTAATTATCTTCTTTACAATCATTGTCGTTATTTTTTTTGCCACAGATTATTTGGATTAAAAAGATTCCTTTTAAGCAGTTAAAAAAACTTAGAATCTTAGCATCTCAGAACCTCAGTACCTTTTATTAAAAATAGACTTTGTACCTTTACCTCTCTGAACCTTTGCACCTTTAAAAAAATGTCTAGAAAAATAAAACTGATTTGGGATTTCCGTGGTCCTGCTTCTGCAAAAACCGCAGAACATCACGAAATTCACCTGAAAGAATATATTCTAATTGAGAAATTACCTTTGAATATTACAGGTTTTTCAATTCTTAATGATATGCATGCAACCGCTTTTATGGTTGTAACCGATGAAAATATGATTCAGGTAAGAGATGCTTTGAAACCGCATCGTGGGGAAGTTTATGAAGGTTAAAATTCCAAACTTGAAGAAATTCCGATAAAAAAATTCCAAATTCCAATTGCTTCGACTGCTTGGAATTTGGAATTTATATTTTACTATTGCTTTTTTTGGAATTTGGAATTTAAAAAATTGGAATTTATTTTTTTTTAATTCGCCACCTCGCTAATAAACTTTATACGCATTAATCGTAATTCGTCAATATCATAATCACCGTCGAATTCTTTTAAAGCGTCTTCGATTTTATCTGATTCTGATTCCATGAAATAATCGTGGATTTCTTCCTGCTGATCATCGTCTAGCATATCGTCAATCCAGTATTTGATATTTAATTTTGTTCCAGAATATACGATTTGCTCCATTTCTTTGATTAAAGCATCCATCGTTAGACCTTTTGCAGAAGCAATATCGCTTAATGGCAATTTTCTATCGATATTTTGAATGATGTATAATTTATTGGCAGAGTTTACTCCTGTAGATTTTACAACTAAATCGTCTGGGCGAATGATATCGTTATCTTCAACATATCTGCTAATTAAGGTAACAAATTCACCACCGTATTTTTTAGCTTTTCCTTCACCAACACCATGAATATTATATAACTCTTGTAATGTTATAGGGTATTTTAAAGCCATATCTTCAAGAGAAGGATCCTGGAAAACAACAAATGGAGGAACACCTAATTTTTTGGCTACTTTTTTACGAAGTTCACGAAGCATTCCCATTAAAACTTCATCGGCTGTGCCAGAAGATTTTGATGATGCCACTATTGCTTCGTCATCTGCTTCGCTGTATTCATGATCTTCAGACATCATAAATGAAACCGGTTTTTTAATAAAATCTAAACCTTCTTGCGTAATTTTTATTACACCATAAGTTTCGATATCTTTTGATAAATATCCGGTTACTAAAACTTGTCGTAATAGTGCCATCCAATATTTTTCATCATGGTCTGAACCAGAACCAAAATAAGGCTGTATATCTGTTTTATGTGCTTTAATTACCGCATTAATTCGTCCAATTAAAGTGAACACAATTTCTTTTGATTTGTAGATATGTTTGGTGTCCCGAACAATTTCAAGTAATTTGACAACCTGATCTTTGGCTTCAATTTTATTTTTCGGGTTACGAACATTATCGTCCATATCTGCTCCTTCTCCAGTTTCGCTGTCGAATTCTTCTCCAAAATAATGCAATAGAAACTTTCTACGCGACATTGAGGTTTCGGCGTAAGCCACAACTTCCTGCAAAAGTGCAAAACCAATCTCTTGTTCGGCAACTGGTTTTCCAGACATAAATTTCTCCAGCTTTTCTACATCTTTATAAGAGTAATAAGCCAGACAATGTCCTTCTCCTCCATCACGCCCGGCACGACCCGTTTCCTGATAATAACTTTCTAATGATTTTGGAATATCATGGTGAATTACAAAACGAACGTCAGGTTTGTCGATTCCCATCCCAAAAGCGATTGTTGCCACAACAACATCCACATCTTCCATCAAAAACATGTCCTGATGTTTTGCTCTTGTTTTTGCATCTAAACCTGCGTGATAAGGAACCGCACTGATTCCGTTTACTTGTAAAACTTCGGCAATCGATTCTACTTTTTTGCGGCTTAAGCAGTAAATAATTCCAGATTTGCCTTTATGCTGCTTTATGAACCGAATAATATCCGATTCTATATTTTTTGTCTTTGTACGTACTTCGTAATATAAATTTGGCCTGTTAAATGATGCTTTAAAAGTATTGGCATCGGCCATGTCAAGATTTTTTAGAATATCTTCCTGAACTTTTGGGGTTGCAGTAGCAGTAAGACCAATAATAGGTACTTTACCTAATTGTTTAATAATGCTTCTTAAATTTCTGTACTCCGGCCTAAAATCATGTCCCCATTCTGAAATACAATGCGCTTCATCAATCGCAACAAAAGAAATAGGCACACTTTGTAAAAAGGCTACATATTCTTCTTTCGTTAAAGATTCGGGAGCAACATACAAGAGTTTGGTTAAACCAGCACTAATGTCTTTTTTTACTTGTGCAATTTCTGTTTTGGTAAGAGAGGAATTTAGCACATGCGCAATTCCGTTTTCTGATGAAAGGCTTCGAATCGCATCTACCTGATTTTTCATCAAAGCAATTAAAGGAGAAACAACAATAGCTGTTCCGTCCTGAATTAAAGCGGGTAATTGATAACAAAGAGACTTACCGCCGCCCGTAGGCATAATTACGAAAGTATTCGTTTTACCTAAAATACTCGTAATGACTTGCTCCTGCAAGCCTTTAAATTGGCTAAAGCCGAAATACTTCTTTAATTCCTTGTGTATTTCAATTTCGTTTGAATTCATTCTTTATTTAAATGGATATTTTTGTATAAATTTGCAACACATAAAGATACAACTTTCTTTTATACATACAAATTTTAAATATTCTGTTTTGATCTCAAAAGAAAATATACTGGCAATCGCCAAAAAAACTATACTCTCTGAAAGTGAAGCAATTATAAAGTTAATTGATTTTCTGGACGAAAATTTCTTCGAAGCAACACAACGTATTTACGAAACTAAAGGCCGATTGATCGTTACGGGTATAGGAAAAAGCGCCATAATTGCTCAAAAAATGGTGGCTACTTTTAACTCTACAGGAACACCTTCAATGTTTTTGCACGCTGCAGAAGCAATTCACGGTGATTTAGGAATGATACAAAATGACGATATCATTATATGTATTTCAAAAAGCGGTAATAGTCCTGAAATTAAAGTTTTGGTTCCGTTATTAAAACGCTTTGGGAATACCTTAATTGCTATTACCGGAAATGTAACTTCATTCCTGGCAAAAGGCTCTGATTTTGTTTTAAACACAACGGTTGATACCGAAGCCTGCCCTATAAATTTAGCTCCAACAAACAGTACAACAGCACAGCTTGTTATGGGCGATGCTCTTGCAGTTTGCTTAATGGAAATGCGCGATTTTAAACCAGAGGATTTTGCAGTTTATCATCCGGGTGGTGCTTTAGGAAAAAAACTTTTGCTTCGTGTAAAAGATATGATCGAGCATTCATTGAAACCAGCCGTAACTCCAGATACTTCTATCAAAAAAGCGATCTTCGAAATTTCTGAAAAAAGACTTGGCGTTACTGCTGTTATTGAAGATAATAAAATTGTTGGAATTATTACGGATGGTGACATTAGAAGAATGTTAAACGACCGTGATACTATTGCAGATTTAACAGCTAAAGATATTATGTCCAAAAATCCTAAATTAGTATCTTCGGAAACTATGGCAGTTGATGCTTTAAATATATTAGAAGATTTTTCTATTACACAGCTTATCGTGGCTGACAACGGCGAGTACAAAGGAGTATTACATTTACATGACATTTTAAAAGAAGGAATCGTATAATGGCAAAGAAAAACCTTGGCGAGATGTCATTTTTAGACCATCTTGAAGAATTAAGATGGTTATTAGTTAGAAGTACAATTGCAATATGCATTATGGCATTTGTTACTTATTTTGTTAGTGATTACTTATTTGATGTAATCATTTTAGGTCCAACCAGACCTAGTTTTTTTACTTATGTGTGGTTTTGCGACTTATCACATCAATTAGGTTTTGCAGACAGCATTTGTATTACTGAGCTAAATTTCATTATTCAAAACACTGAAATGGAAGGACAGGTAAATATATTTGTCTGGATGTGTCTTTTAGCAGGTTTCATACTAAGCTTCCCTTATATTTTATGGGAACTTTGGAAATTTATCAGCCCGGCGCTTTATGAAAAAGAAAGAAAACATGCTAAAATTTTTATCTTCACTTCTTCACTGCTTTTCTTTTTAGGGGTAATTTTTGGTTATTATGTAGTAATACCAATGTCGGTAAATTTCGTTGCTACTTTCTCTATAAGTGATGTTGTTGTAAACCAATTTACTATAGAGTCTTATATGGGAATGGTAAAAACGAGTGTTCTGGCCAGCGGCTTGTTTTTTGAACTGCCTATTATTATTTATTTCTTAACTAAATTAGGATTGGTAACACCTGATTTTTTAAGAAAATATTGGAAATACGCTGTTATAATTATTCTGATTATTGCTGCAATTGTGACTCCGCCGGATGTTGTGAGCCAGACTATTGTAGCAATCCCAATGCTAATTATTTACGAAGTAAGTATCCTGATTTCAAGGATTGTTTATAAAAATAAATTGAAAGAAAATGTCTGATTTAATTCAAGATTTTAACGACTATCGTTCTAAAATGAACGAAAAATTACTCGCTGACAACAACAAAATTGTAAAGCGAATTTTTAACCTTGACACCAATGCTTATGCAGAGGGAGCTCTTGATGTAAAAACAAAAGAACTTTTAGGTTTAGTTGCATCGACTGTTTTGCGTTGTGATGACTGTGTAAAATACCATTTAGAAACGAGTTATAAAGAAGGTGTTTCTAAAGAAGAAATGATGGAAGCAATGGGAATCGCAACCCTTGTTGGAGGAACAATCGTAATTCCGCATTTAAGAAGAGCTTACGAATTCTGGGAAGCTCTCGAAGAACAAGGCAAATAAGATAATTTGATAATTAGTCAATTAGATAATTTCTTGACAATATGTTAATTCATTTATTCTATTGATTTATTTTCATTTATTTTGCCCATTGGAGATACAATTATCTCATTATCAAATTGACACATTATCTAATTAAAAAAAATGAAGCTAAGAGCCGATAATTTAATCAAAACCTACAAAGGCCGAAGTGTTGTAAAAGGAATTTCTGTTGAAGTAAACCAAGGAGAAATCGTTGGGCTTTTGGGACCAAATGGTGCCGGTAAAACGACTTCGTTTTACATGATCGTAGGATTGGTAAAACCAAATTCAGGAAACATCTATCTTGACGATTTAAATATTACTGATTATCCTATGTACAAACGTGCACAGCAAGGAATTGGTTATTTGGCACAGGAAGCTTCTGTTTTTAGAAAATTGAGTATTGAAGATAACATTCTAAGTGTTTTACAATTGACTAAACTTTCTAAAGAAGAGCAGATTGCCAAAATGGAAAGTTTAATTGAAGAATTCAGTTTAGAACATATTCGAACCAACCGCGGGGATTTACTTTCTGGAGGAGAACGTCGTCGTACAGAGATTGCGCGTGCTTTGGCAACAGATCCAAAATTTATTTTATTGGATGAGCCTTTCGCCGGAGTTGACCCGGTTGCGGTTGAAGATATTCAAAGAATTGTAGCGCAGTTAAAAAACAAAAACATCGGAATCCTGATTACAGATCACAACGTTCAGGAAACTTTAGCGATTACAGATAAAACATATTTAATGTTTGAAGGAGGAATCCTGAAAGCCGGAGTTCCGGAAGAATTGGTAGAAGATGAAATGGTTCGCCGTGTTTATCTTGGGCAAAACTTCGAACTTCGTAAAAAGAAATTGGAGTTTTAAAAAAAGTGGTCAGTGTTCAGTTTTTTAAGTAATCAGTTTTTTGACTGAACACTAGAACACTGATCACTAATCTAAAATACGATGAATTCAGAAAAACCAACTCAGGAAGATTACGACAATTGGCACAAAGATCCAAACAATTGGTATTTGTTCTGTTTTTACTATAACCCTAAAGACAAACGATTGCTTCCGCCAAAAAGAATTCAATGGATGGGATATACGGTAAATTTTGCGAATCCTTATTCAGTTTTAATTTTTCTAGCTTTTATTGCCTTAATTCCACTAGCGCTTTTATTTTCAAAATAAGCATTAAAAAGTATTCAATCTCAATTTTCATTCTCGGCAAACTGAAAACTGCCACTGCGACTGCAAACTTATTCAACCGTAATAAACTGCAGCTGTTCTAAATCGCCATTGTAAATATTAACATCAACACGATGTTCGATTCCCGGCAGAGAAGCTTTTTCTGTAAACTGCCAAAACAGCCAGTCGTCTTCAATTTTTTCCCGGTAGAAATTATAGTTGGCAATCCAAAACAAATATTCTCCAAATTCTTCTTTTAAGAAATCAGAATAATATCTTTCTCCTGAATAAATTATTGGGCGTACCTGATAATGTTTTTCTACTTTAGTTAACCAACGCTTTAAACCTTTTTTTAAACTGTCCAGAGATTGATTTTTTGGTAATTTCTCTATATCTAAAACTGGAGGCAGGTCGCCTTTTTGCAATTTTACGGTTTTAATAAAAAGATTGGCCTGTTCTATGGAGTTTTCGTTTGGTCGATAATAATGGTAAGCGCCGCGTATAATTTTATTTTCTTTAGCACCTTCCCAATTGCGTTTAAACTGACCATCAACACGATCGTTGCCGGCAGTCGCACGAATGAAAACAAATTGTACGGGATATTTTTCGTCCAGAATTTCAACTTCATCCCAATCGACTTTTCCTTGAAATTCAGATACATCAATTCCAACAACTTTTCCTTTATGATTTTCGAGAACGCGAATATTCCTCACATCAGAAAGATGTTTGTCTACCTCATCTTCATCTAAAACTTTTTCTGATTTAAATCCTAAATAATAAGCTAGTCCTTTTCGATAGTGATAAATAATTCCAATAAAAAGAAGCGCAAAGAAAATTAATAAAAGAGATCGAAAAAGCCTGCTTAGAAATGATCTTCCTGCGGGTTTTCTTGAATATGTTTTACGATAAGTCGTTTTTCTTGCCATTCGAATAAAACTACTTTTTTTTCAAAAACAAATTATTTACAATTGATAACAACACGTAAAAAATGATGATTAACGGAACGGCTCCAAAATGAAACAACAGAAGTAAAACGAAAGAAATCAAAAGAAATACGATCTGCAAAGCATTATCTTTCAAATTAAACTTCTTCACTTTTAAAGCAAACAATGGAATTTCGGCATTCAAAATATAAGCACTGCATAAAGTGATTACTAAAAGAATCCATTGGTTTGTCAGGATTTCAAGCAATAATAAAGAATCTGAAAATTTTAAAACTAACGGAAGGCTTAAAATAAAAAGAGAATTTGCCGGAGTTGGCAGTCCTATAAATGAATCTGTCTGACGTGCATCAATATTAAAATTGGCTAAACGATAACAAGAACCTAAAGTCACGATAAATCCTAAAAACGGAATAAAAGCATTTGTTCCTAACTCGTGTGCGCTGTTTGTAAACAAACTGTACATAACGTAACCCGGAGCAACTCCGCTGGTTACCATATCTGCCAAAGAATCTAACTGCAGACCAAGCGGGCTTGAAACTTTGAATAATCTGGCAAAAAAACCATCAAAAAAATCAAAAAAGATTCCTAAACAAACCATGTAAAAAGCCATTTCGAAATTGGCCTGAGAAATAAAAACTATTGCAACGCAGCCACAAAAAAGATTAATTAAGGTAATTAAATTCGGAATGTACTTTTTAATATTCATGTTTTATAAATTTTGATAATCTTGGAGAACAAATTTAGCATAATATGCACATGAAAAACGTGTTTTCGCAATTGTTTTTTATTTGAAATTCTAACTTTCGCAATATTTCCAAAAAGGAAGAAATTAGATGGGTAAAATATTATATTTTTGATGAAAATTAAAAACAGGCATCAGTCTGCAAAAAAACAGCTTTTGAAAAAACTTTCTGCGTTTTTATTATTTTGGAGTTTTACTTCGCAATATGCTCAAACTGTTCGAAAATATTCGAATGAGTTTATGAATATTGGCGTTGATGCCGCTGCGTTAGGAATGTCGAGTGCCGTGACAGCTTCAACAAATGATGTAAATGCTGTTTACTGGAATCCGGCTGGTTTAACGCATCTCGAAGACCATCAGATTTCATTAATGCACGCCAGTTATTTTGCCAATATTGCGCAATACGATTTTATTGGCTACGCAAGCCCTATTGACGATCGAAGTGCCTGGGGAATTTCGATGATTCGTTTTGGAGTCGATGATATTATGGACACGACTCAATTAATCGACAGCCAAGGCAATATTGATTATAACAGAATTCGTTTATTTTCTACCGCCGATTACGGTTTTACTTTTTCATACGCCAGAAAACTTCCTGTTGAAGGGTTTCAATATGGGGTAAATGCAAAAATCATCCGAAGAGTGATTGGTAAATTTGCCAATTCATGGGGTTTTGGTTTTGATGTCGGACTTCAGTTTGAGCATAACGACTGGAAATTTGGATTGATGCTTCGCGATATTACGACAACTTACAATGTTTGGAATATTGATGAGGAGGAATATGAAAAAATCGCCAATGCTATTCCGGGAGAAAATAATGAATTACCGGAAAGCACCGAAATTACGCTGCCAAAGGCACAATTGGGAGTTTCTAAAAAATTTGAATTCCATGATGATTACAGTCTTTTGGCTGCAGGAAATTTAAACATGCGTTTTGAGCAGACAAATGATATTATTTCGTCTAAAGTTGTAAGTATTGATCCCGCACTTGGTTTTGAGTTTGGCTATACGGATATTGTTTTCTTAAGAGCCGGAGCAGGAAATTTTCAGAATGTGACGCAATTGGATGATACCGAGAAATTAAGTTTTCAGCCTAATATTGGTCTTGGTTTTAAATACAAAGGCATTCAGATTGATTATGCTTTAACCGATTTAGGAAACCAAAGTGCGGCTTTGTATTCTAATATTTTCTCTATAAAAGTTGATCTTGGTATTTTTAGATAATAAACTTCTTAAAATTTTAAATTATGAAAAAAGTCCTTTTACAAAAAACACTTTTTAGTTTACTATTATTACTAAGTTTTACAATTGGTTTTGGTCAAAATGTACCATTATCAAAATATGCTAAAATAAGCGTAATTACCTGCGGATTAGGAAACGAAACGTATTCTTATTTTGGACATACTGCCATTCGTGTTGCAGACCCAATAAACAATCTTGATGTCGTTTATAATTACGGTGCTTTTGATTTTAGAACGCCAAATTTTGTTGCCAAATTTGCGAAAGGCGACCTGCAGTATTTTGTAGCTGCGCATTCATTTCCAGATTTTATAAATGATTATACTTATGAAAAAAGAAGTGTTTTTGAGCAGGAATTGCTTCTTTCTCCTGAATTAAAACAGAAGCTTTTTGATAAATTAAATACTGTTTTATTATCTGAGGAACGTTACTATACTTATAAGTTCATTGATAAGAATTGCACCTCGATGGTTGTTGATGTTATCAATTCAACTTTAGGCGGAAATGTAATTGTTAAAAAAGAAGACACAGATAAAACATACCGCTCTGTGCTGTTTCCTTATTTTAAAGGACATTTTTATGATCAATTAGGAACAAGTATTATTTTTGGAACTAAAGTTGATCAATTAGCAGCTAAAATTTTTCTGCCTTTTGAACTAAAAAACAGTTTAGATCAAACCACTTTTCAGAGTCATCTTTTGGCAGGAAAAAGCAAAACACTTTTAAGTTTTAAAAAAGAAACTCCAACATCTTGGTGGAATAACATTTATACTTATCTGTTTATTTTAGGATTTGTAGTTTTAGTACACAACAAAATTGTAGACAAAATCTATTTATTGATTTTGTCTTTAATGGGAATCTTTTTTGTTTCTGTTGGATTTTATTCTTTTCACCAAGAACTGGCGATGAATTATAATGTATTATTATTTAGTCCGCTTTTGCTGATTTTGATTTTCTTTTCGATTGTAAAGAACAAAAGATGGACTTATAGATTTGCTGTTTTACATTTAATATTTCTGGTTGTTTACAGCTTATTTATGATCAATAAAGCACATTTTTTAATTGTACTGCCAATGATTATTACAAGTGGTTTTGTTTTGGTAAGAGTTGTGATACGCAACATAAAACGTATACCGATAATTATCTAATTTACTGGCCTCTGTAAAATAAAACAGTAGTAATTGTTTTAAAAGTAATACTTAAATCAAGAAAAACACTTCTATGTTTGATGTAGTATAAATCGTATTGCAGTTTTATCAGGCTTTCATCTATCGATTCTCCATAGGAATAATTTACCTGTGCCCAGCCGGTAAGTCCCGGTTTTATTACATGACGGGTTTCGTAAAAAGGCATTACCCTGGCAATTTCCTCTACAAAAAATGGTCTTTCAGGTCTCGGGCCAATTACCGCCATATCCCCTTTTAAAATATTATAAAACTGCGGCAATTCATCAATTCTTGATTTTCGCATGAATTTACCAAAAGGAGTAATTCTTTTATCATTAAAAACGGCAAAAACAGCACCGTTGGTTTCAGAAGCTTCAATCATGGTTCTGAATTTATAGATTTTAAAAACGTTGCCATTTCTCCCAACCCGATCCTGTGTATAAAAAAGACTTCCTTTGTTGCCAATAAGATTTGCGATAAAAATAAAAGGAATGAAAACCGTGCAGATTATTAAACCCGTAAAAGAGAACAAGAGTTCTATGAAACGTATTAAAAACAAATACAATTTATTGTTATTGCTGCGGCTGAAAGGGAAAAAACGATAAAAATCCCGAGCTATATAATGTACCGGAATACGCTGTGTTTTACTTTCGTAAACTTGTGTATATTCCCGGATAATATTTCCGGATTCCAGTAAATGAAGTAATTGCTGATATAAATCGGCTGTGATTCCATCTGTTTTTTGTGAAGCAATTACAATTTCAGAAACGCTGTTTTTGATTACAAAATCTTCTAATTCGCTTTTATCAATTTCTTTTACATAATGAAAATCAGAATTTGTTGTAGAAAGGCAATCAGAATTAACAAATCCAATAATTTTATAATGCGGATCAACATTTTCAAGTCCTAATACTAATTCTTCTACCTGATCCTGATCGCAAATTAAAACCACGTTTTGAGAAAAACGATAAGATGCCAGAAATAATGCATAAAAGAAACGCCATAATAACACAACTAATAACATTGTTAAATAAAAAATCAATATTATCAATCGCTGCTTTGGCAGTCCCGGCGATAAAATAGGCGTAAGAAGATAAACCAAAACAGTTATAGAAACCGAAAGAACTACACTTTTAAGTATTTGAAACTGATTACTTGCAACCTGAAGATTATACATTTCGAAAATTGTTCCGAAAATGTACAAATAACCAACTAGTATAATAGGTCTGTAAATAATTTGAATCTCTAAAGCAAAGTAATGATAGTTAAAAAAGAAACTTAAAAAATACAATGCAGACAAAACAAAAATAGCATCAAAAGCAAAAAGCAATACTTTTCGTTCTGAAATTTCAAAATGCATTTTATTACTTGAACGCATATTATGATAGGTTTAGGGGCTTAAACTGGATGCAAATGTATTATAAAAACAAAACAAATACTTCTATTTTTCTGTTTTTACTGGTAATTTAATCTGAACTGAAAGAAGTGTAAGTGCATAAACAAATGCAGGTGCTGCTGTTCTCATAGCCGCATGATTTATTGTTAACAGCCAAAAGATAAAAAAAGACAAGAAATAGAGGTGCTGTCGATTATTAATGTAAAGAATAAAAGGAACTGTCAATAGTATTAAAAGCCCTATTATCCCAAATAAGCCATGTTCACTTAACATACGAGAAATTTCATTGTGGGCAGCTACTTCTTCACCCAATGAATCTTTTCTTAATTCTTTCCCCATTCCTGCACCAATACCCAAAATTGGATTATCAAAAAATAATTTAAGATCTGCATCTATAATTGCCTCCCTGCCGCCTAACCGATCTTTTTTCTCTCTTCCTTTGGCATCCTTATTCGCATATCTTTTTTCTATCATTCCTCTAGTCTGAAGTGATGTATAACTCCATACCCCCAAGGCAAGAAAACCCATTAAAACAAAAATCAAGCCTATCTTACTCTTACCCATTGAATTAGAAAAATAATACAGCAGTATTAATAAGCAAATGATCATTACTATTCCTGCAATGACTCCTCCTCTGGAAAAAGTGACTATTGCCCTATAACTAATACAAATTAGCAAAATTCCATTTATAATCATTTCCTTTTTTGATTTTGAAAACAAAACCAATTGCGAAAAGAAAACAAACATTCCAAGTCCTAAGATTGTAGAAACCTGATTTGGCCCAAATCCTCCTGAGGTTTCAAAATTAGATTGAGTGCCCGTAACAACATCCTTAACACTTGGATTATATAAAAACAAATAAACGGTAGTGGTAATAATAGGAATCCCCATTGCTAATACAATATTTTGCAGATCAGAAAAAACAATTCTCCTATTAAACATATATATTGCACATATGCATAAACAAAATGGTCCTGATAAGTTAAAAACCAATGCTTTTTTAATATCCACATCAAAATCAGCTGCGTTCATCGCTATAAGAACTCCCGGAATTAATAACAGCAGAAAGAATGCATAAATAAAAGCATTTGATGAAAAATTGCTGTATACCATTCCTAACAACATGAAAAAAATAACAGTTATTTTTACATATTCGTTATTAAAATTACCTCCTGTCATTCGTAAAAAAACTTCAACTCCAACTAAATATGCTGCTACTAAAAGTGCCTCATTGTTCCTGTTTTTTTTTCGATAAACTATAAAAAAACCAATTATTGGAATTAATAATGCATAAACTTTTGACAAAAAGGGTACTACAAAAACTGCCACTGCAATTATTGCATGTAATATGAGGAGTGAGATATATGGAATTTTATTGTTTTTCATTATAAACTTTAGATGGTAAAGTTAATTAAAGAATTAAACCACGAAATATACTTTTCAATAACTGATTCTTCACTGTAATTTAGTTTTATTACTTTATTTAGCTCTAAACCTATTGCTTTTCTATAAATTCTATCTTCAATTAATTTTTGGATTGCTTTTGTAAATTGTTCCAAATCATTTGACGGGACAATTAATCCTGTTTTTTCAGAAGTAATTATTTTTGATATTTCTCCCACGTTTGCTGCAACAACGGGCATTTCATATAATCCATACTCTAACAAAGCCAATGGAAGCCCTTCTGAAAGTGATGGAAGCACTGCAATTTCAGACTGTTTTAAAACCGAAGGAATATTATTAATTGTACCATAAAAAAAGACATTCTCTGTTAGTTTTAAATCTTCAACTTTTCTCTTCAATTCATAAGAATGTATGTCTTCAAAATCTTTTCCAATTAAATGAAAAGTCCAGTCAGGAAATTTATTTCGAATTATACTTGCGGTATTAATCAAAAGTTCGTGATTTTTTTGAGGCCGAAGATTCGCTACGCAGACAATTCGTTTTCCGTCTAATCCTTTTAAAGAAATCTCAGTATTTAAATTAACATTGCTTTCAATAAAATTTGGCAGGTAAATAACCTTTTTACACCATAAATAATCTTGGGCCCAATTTTTTAGTGCTGAATTGACTGAAATAATTCCAGTAAAAAAAAGGGAACCAAATTTTAAACTTAAATTTTTTCTTGATTTTAAATCTTGCGAAATTCCATAATGATCATGCCATATTATTTTAACTTTAAAGAAAGTCAATTTCACTAAAACAGCAATAAAAAAGGAAGAACTGTGAGCATGAATAAAATCTACTTTATTGTTTTTTACATAATTTCTCAGCTGGAATATAGACTTAAAATCAATTTGCTTTTTTTTATTTAAAAATAAATAATCGACATTATTATTAATTTGTTCTAAAAGCAATCCTTGTTTTCGGGTCGCAATTAATCCCGAAAACTCTATTTTTTTAGATAAAGCATTTGCATAATTAACGGCCATTTTTTCTGCACCGCCCACTTCGAGTGAATCTATAATTTGAATGATTCTCATTTACTTTTTCTTCAGCAAAATATTGATACTTCCAGCCATTAATTCCTGATCACTATAATTTTTGAAATCCTCGTGAATCTTTAATTCTTTAAATTTTTTAAAGCTCTTCGATTCCACATTTATTTTATCATGTTCAAAAAAAAGTATTTCAAATTTATCTTTAAAAATCTCTAAATATTGAGGAAGTCTTAATCTATTGTGATAATCAAATTTAGTTTGAATATGATTCCACTCTTCTTCACTATACTTTAAAAAATCCTGCAATGAAAGTGTTGAATCACTATAAGCACGATGGTCGCTTGGAGAAATTAAATGCAAAATATGACTCCCGGATTCTAAGTTAGAATAAAGAAAGTCATGAATTTTAATAATTTCATTTGGAGGAACATGCTCCAGAACAAATCTGGATAATACTAAATTTATGTCTTTTAGATTTCCGTCGCAAATATCTGTTTTAGGAAAATAGTTAACTCCTTTTGCTAAAGAATATTTCTTTTTTTCATTTACTGCAAAATCGTATTGTTTACTGAAATATTCATTGAGCTTTAAAATTTCTTTTTCGTTGTAATGCTCATTTATATCATATGTATCAACACATTTTGCATTTCCTTCAAAAATTAATTGATATGGAAAAACAGGAACCCACCCCGATCCTAATTCTGCAATTTTTGAATCTTTCAGTGTAATATCATTTTTTAATAAAATTCTTTTTACGGTTTCAAAAGTATTGTTTGTAGACTGAATTTTATTTTCAAGGGTTACTTTACTTCCAACGTTCTGCAAAAAGTGATATAAAAAATATCCTAAGCGATCTGGCAATAAAGAAATTGCTTTAAATATTTTGGTTTTTACTGTATGTTTCAAGGTTTTAGTATTTTTTCTATTTCTGATTCAAATAGATCCGTTGTATATTTTTGTGACCACTGTGCCGACAAGTTACTTTTAATGTCAAAGCTATTTTGCTGCTCTGCAATATTTAGTATTCGGGAAATATCTTCTTCTATATTCATTTCTAATAAAATCCCTCGATTGCCAAAATCTAACATAAAAGGAATGCATGAAACTTTTGTAGCAATAGGAATGCATCCCCAAAACATTCCTTCGGCAATTGCTTTTGGCCATCCTTCACTTTTTGATGGTAAGATAACAAAATGGCTTTTTTTGTATGCGCTTTTCAAAGTCTCATAATTTTGATTTCCGTGCAGGAAAACAAAATTTTCAAGTTTATTTTCTTTGATGTACTTTTCTAAAGATGCTTTTTCGCCGCCATTCCCATACAGGTTCAAAACTGCATTTTTCCCTCTTTCAATTAATTTTTGAACTAGTTTTATGGCATAAACGGGATTTTTGCCTTCAACTAAACTTCCAACAAAAATAAATTCTATCCCTGAATCAATAGTAGTTTTTTCAACTGTTTCTTTTTCAGATTCTGAATAGGTAGCCGTAAAAAAAGGTTTTACATTTTTAGACTGGTTCTCCCAATCTCCGTAAACCAGAATTTTAATGTTTTTGGTAAAGAATGTATTGCTTAAAATTTTCTTTTGCAGTTTATATGTCCAGGGCTGCTTGCTTTTTGGATCCCAATTTCCTGCATATTTTGCCGATTTTATTTTATTTGGAAAAAATACCTGAACAAAACTTCCTAACAAACCAATATTTCCCGGACATCGCAAATGAATGTGATCTGCATGATACATTGCTTTAAAAATAATCAGCGTATTTAGGATAGAACAAAAAACGCTTTTAATAATATTACTGAAAGTATTTAAATTAAAGTCAATTAATTTATAGTGTCTGCTAAATTTGAATGGAATTTCATCGATCAATAATCCATTCTCCTTTTTCCATACCGGACAGCAAAAAGCAATTTCATCTGCATATTTTTCCCAAATTACTAATTCTTTTACATAAGGGCTGTAAGCATAGCATTTGTTATCTTTAAATATAAATGGAGCCGATGAAAGAATTAGTAACTTCATTAAATGTAGCCTTTAGATCCGTTTTGTGATATTACAACTGCAGGAACTCCCAAAACTACCGAATTATCTTCAACAGAAGTATTTACCATTGAACAAGCTCCAATTAAAACTCCGTTTCCTATATTAATATTTCCTGATACAACGGCATTTGCTCCAATATACACTTCATTACCAATTACAGGAACTCCTCGTTTTTCGCCGCGTCCAGACACTCCTATTGTTACTCCCTGAGAAATATTACAATTATTACCTACAACGGCATCTGCATTAATAATAATACCTCCAAAATGCCCAATATAAAATGAATCTCCAATTTTTGAAGATGCTGAAATTGATATCCCTGTTACAATTTCAATAAATTTTTGATTGATAAGCATTATAAACAATCCTAAAAATCGAAATGGCTGCCATTTTATTTTTGAATAAATAAAATGAGCAATTCTATATTGAAAAATGGCCCAAAATCCCTGAGTTAAAAATATAATCCCAAAGAAACTGCCTCCATATTTTTTATATTTCCTGTAATCTGATTTTATGAGTTGAAATAAATTCATCTTTTTTATTTTTTAGTCTTCAGATTTAAGTAACGATTTATAAAAAACAATATTTTGATCCATAATAGTATTCAGTCCGTATTTTTGAACCACAAATTTCCTTGCTGCTTTTGCTATTATTTCTTTTTTTTCTTTGTTTGAAAGAAACCAGATAATTTTTTCAGCAATATCTTTTGGATTATAAGGGTCACATAATAATCCTGTTTTATAATCTTCTACAGCTTCTGGTCCTGGTCCTAGTTTTGTAAAAACAACTGCTTTTTCCATAGACATGGCTTCTGGTGCAACTAAACCCTGTGTTTCCATATGCGACGGAAATACACATACCGCCGCCTCCGAATATGCATTGGGAATACCATTAAATGAAATTGCTCCTTTAAAACAAACATCTTCTGCCGCTTTCTCTATTTTTGGTAATTCTTTTTCTTTCAACATCTTAATATAGGATGTTCCATCAGGAAAAAACCAGTCACGTCCATAAATTTCTAAAACAGCATTAGGAATTTCTTTTTTTACAAATGGGAAAGCCTGAATCAATTGCCTTATTCCTTTTTTTTCACAAACTGTTCCGGCAAAAAGGATCTTGTTATCAGATTCATTTTCACTTATTGGTTTAAAAAAATCAGTATCAATAGGGTTACTTATATAGGCTATTGGTTTATTATTGTAACTTAAATATTGTTCGGTATGTTTTTTTACATACTGAGAAACGGCAATAAAAGCATCTGCTTTACTAAAAGATCTTTTTTCCTGAAATCCTTTCCATTTGTTGATTTTCCTGTTTTCACTTTCAGCAAAAAAATGATGGCCTCCATGTAAACGGATAATATATTTTATGTCTTTTATTTTAGACAGGAAAGCAAGCCCAAGTTCCGAAGATTCAATAATATGTATTGGATTTTCTTTGTGAAGCTGCTTTATTTTTTCATTAAGTGCCTTCGAATTAAAATACCAGGAAAATCCTTTTATTGTACTTTTTTTTAGTCTATAAACATTTATTCCTTCTACAATTTCAGTTTCATTATTTGGAGTATAGTTAATTCCGGCAACGGATATTTGAAAACCTTTTTTAACCAACGAAACAGCCAATGTCTTAACAAAGCTGCCAATTCCTCCATGTGGAAAACCTTCTTTTGGAAATTCGTTAGTTATGAAACAGATGTGCATATCTACTTAATTTATTATTTTCCGAATATTATTAGATGCATTTTTATAATCTCCAAGTATTATTTCTTTCCAATTAATCATATCAATATTATTGCTTGTCTGCATAACAATCTTTTGAGCGATTTCATTTTTACCATTTAACCAAATAACTGATTTTTTATTTGGCATACTTCTAAAATGTTGAAATTGATAAATTGTTTTCACCGACCAATCTTTTACATTTTTATTTGGCTGATCATAATTAATAAATATACAGGGCTTATTAAACATTGCAAAATCAAAAGCCATTGTAGATCCAACATTCACAACTATATCAGAATAAAAGGCAGTACTCACTAATAACTTAACATCTTCAAAAGTTGGATAAACAGTATTCCATTCTTTTGATTTACTGAAATACCATAACGGCGGTGCTTCTTTAATTAAATCTTTATATTGCTCTACGATCTTATCAAATCTTCCTGAAAAATCAACTGGACATCTTCTTAATAAAATTTGATATTCATTCTGCAAATTTGCTTTGATAATTTCCTCTGCTATATCTTTCAAATAACTTGGATCATCTGGAGAAGTTTTAGTGTCATCCCCAGAAAAGCAAATAATTCTTTTGTTTAAATCTAAATTATATTTCTGATAAAAAATTTCTTTATCAATTATATTTTTTGGTTCATCGTAAAATTCAAACTGTGGAGTTCCTGTAATATGAATATTTTCTGCTGGAATTTCAGAATAGAATTGTTTTAATTCATTTTTCATATAAAGAGACCAAACTAAGTAATTATCTGCCCGCAGGGCTAAACGAACTTTTGGCAAATTATCCCATGAATAAATTACGGTGCTGGTTTTAATTCCCAAATCAGTCGCTGCGGCAAAAACCGGTGCAGCAGTTAATGCTCTTTGATGTGAACAGAATAAATGGCTTACTTTTGCATCGCTCAAAATATTTTTTACCTGATAATAAAAAGGATTTTGACGAATTGCTTTCTGATACATTTTTTCGAGTTTTAAAATACTCGGATATTTTTTAAAAAATATAGAGGATATCTGTATTAGTTTATAAAATATCTTTTTAGACAATCCTTTTTGTTTCCAATTCCAATTGGTTAACAAAGTTGGATTGTTAACTTTAGAATTATTATAGTATAATCTTGAAAGACAGATTAATTCTCTTAAAAATTTTTCTTTTAAGGATTCCTTATAATTAGGAATCAAAATATCATTATCAATTAAAGTATCTTCCTTAATTGAAGTTATGGTTTGAGGATCAAAACCATGAAACAGGATTAAATCTTCTGATTTATAATTATTGAATGTATTAGAAAAAAGATAATTCCTAATTCCAACACCATCTGGGAACAATAATAAAATCTTATTTTTTTCCATTTTACTTATTGAAAAAATCTTTTAAAATTCTCGCCGTAAATATTTTTGCACCAGTATCATTCATGTGGCCGCAAGAAGAAAAGTATTTATCTTCTATTACCACATTTTCATAATTATGAATTTCCGGATAAACCTTTTTGACTTTTTCAAAATAATTCATTCCTGTGGTGTTTTCACAAATTGGTGTCATAACCGCAATGAAATTAATATTATGTGTCTTACAAAGGTTTTTAATTTCTTCGTAATATTTATTGTGTTTTAATGGATTTAAATTGACAATATTATTTTTCATATTGCCATTTTTATGCTTTACCAAAGGATAATAACCCAAATTATCTAAAGCATTTGTTTTTTTATCAATTGTAATAAAAAAAGTTTCCCTGAACCCTATTTTTCCATCATATTTAATATATCTGTAAAATGGAATATAATACAGTTCATTAAAATCTGCTTCATTTGAAAAATGATCTTTAATCACTTCTGAATTGTGAATATAAGGCAGGAATCTCGCAGAAATCCCTTCAGCCTGATGTTCATTAGACAAATTCAAGTCGGCTTCGAGAATAACATTTTTTATTTCATATTTTCTTTCAATCATTAATTTCAACATCAAAGAAGCCTCAAATAAATGCCCGCCGCTCATTCCGTAATTGAATGCTTTTAATCCTTTGTCTTCAAACATTTGTGCCACAAAATGATTGTTTGCTCTTGAAGATCCTAAAAAAACTACATCGTATTTCTGGGCTTTTGAATTAAAAACCTTTTCAATTTTTCCTCTATTATTAGAATGCCTAAAAATATAGGTGTACAAGCCATCTAATAGAAATGCTATTAAAACAGTTACTACACTAATTTTAGCTATATAAATTAAAAACTTCTTCATTAAAACTGAAAATATATAAATTCTTTATAATCTGAAAAAGTTCCAAAAGCCATGATGGCTAAAATTGCCAAAGCAGTTTTTAAGGTACTCCATTTTCCAGAAAGTGGTTCTACTTTACTGCGGTTATTCCATTCGATTAAAACAAATATTCCAATCATAAGCAGCAGTTCGTAACTGTAGCGTTCGTTGTCTAAATACTGAAAACTAAAATCTTTACTGGTAATAATTCGCTTTAAATACAAAACAGCATCTGTAATTGTTTTGGCTCTAAAAAACACCCACGCAATACAGGTTAATGCAAAGGTGTAAAGTATGCTTAGAAACACTTTTACAGAATCAAAATTAAATTTGAGCTGAATTGTGTCCATGTTATTTCGATTACTGTTTGAAAGAAGTAATGGCAGGAAATAAACTGCATTTATGAATCCCCAGGCCAGGTATGTCCAATTTGCGCCATGCCAAAAACCACTAACAACAAAAATGATAAATGTGTTTCTGATTTTCATCCAAAGCCCGCCTTTACTTCCTCCTAACGGAATATATAAATAATCTCGAAACCAGGAAGAAAGTGAAATATGCCAGCGGCGCCAAAACTCCGCTATATCTCTTGAAAAATAGGGATAATTGAAGTTTCGCAATAAATCTAAACCAAACAATTTTGATACACCAAGTGCAATATCTGAATATCCTGAGAAATCTCCATAAATTTGAAAGGCAAAATATACAGCTCCTAAAATAAGTGAGAAGGAATTCATTGAAGTATAATTATCGAAAACTGCATTGGCATATGGTGCACAAGTATCTGCAATAATTACCTTTTTTACTAAACCCCAAATAATTTGATAAACTCCCTGTTTTGCATTTTCTAAATCAAACTCGCGCTTAACTTTTATCTCCGGCAGTAAATGTGTTGCTCTTTCGATTGGTCCGGCAACTAAGAGCGGAAAATAACTCACAAATAATGAATAATCTACAAAATTGTATTCAGCTTTTATTCTTTTAAAATAAATATCGATAACATAAGAAAGTCCATGGAATGTATAAAATGAAATCCCGACAGGCAAAATAACATTCAATAAAAAGGGGCTTGCTTTTACTCCGGCTGAATTTAATAATTCTGAAAATGAAGAAGCAAAGAAATTATAATATTTAAAAACTCCTAAAAATCCAAGATTAACCAAAATACTTAACCAAAACCAAAATTTTCGACTTTTCTCTGACTTTCCTTTTTCGATTTGAATTCCTGTGTAATAATCCAGAAATGTGGAGAAAACCAATAAAAATAGAAATCTCCAATCCCAACAAGAATAAAAATAATAACTGGCAATGATTAATAAAGCATTTTGGGTGCTTTTGTTTTTATTAAATACAAACCAATACAGAAAAAAAACGATTGGTAAAAAGATAGCAAATGCTATGGAGTTAAAAAACATAAGTGTTTACAATGGTATTATTAAGGAATATTATATATCTCTAAATTGTTTTTGGTGATTCAGCTGCCAAATATCGTTTTTCTTTAGTGATTGCAAAAACAATTCGTTACTATTTCCTTCCCCAAAATCATTATCTGAAACCTGAACTTTGTGAGAACCTATTTTAGAAAGTGCTTCAAGGATGTCTTTTTCTGAATAATTGACATTGATAATATCGGCATGAACGGCTCTGTTTTGCTGACGGGTTCCTATATTTATAATTGGAATTCCATAATAAGGAGCTTCGCGAATTCCGGCACTGCTGTTGCCAATTATAAATTGACTGTTTTTTAATAATGTTAGAAAATATTCGAATCGCAATGATGGAAAAATTCTGAATCTAGTATTCTCTTCCAGTCGTTTAAATTCGTCGATTATAAATTGACTTCCCAAATCATTATTTGGAAAAATAACAATATAGTTACGATTATCTTTCAATAGACAGTCAACAAAAGTAACAGCATATTCTTTCATTGAATTAAATTCTGTCGTAACGGGATGAAACATTACAAGTGCGTAATCATCAAAAGAAATCTGATAGTATTGTTTTGCTGTTTCAAGAAAAGGCAGATTGTTTGAAAACATAATGTCTATATCTGGCGAGCCAATTGTAAAAATAGACTCTTTTACTTCTCCCATTTGCTGCAGCCTTTTTGCAGCCAGTTTATTTGATACAAAATGTATGTGGCTTAGTTTACTAACACTATGACGAATTAATTCATCAACAGTTCCTGAAACTTCGCCGCCTTCAATATGAGCTACCAAAATATTGTTTAAAGATCCTACAATGGCGCCGGCAAGTGTTTCTACTCTGTCTCCGTGCACCACAATCATATCTGGTTTTATGGTTTTGCAGTAATTTGACAAACCTTCAATGGTTTTTGCCAATGTCAAATCCATCGTAGTTTCGTGCGTATGATTTTCGAAAGTAAAAACGTTTTTAAAATTGCAGCGTTCTATTTCGATCAATGTATAGCCATAAATTTCCTGCAGATGCATTCCAGTAACGAAAACAAAAGCTTCAAAATCCTGTTGTTCTTCGAGAGTTTGAATAAGGGATTTTATTTTTCCAAAATCTGCACGGGTGCCGGTAAGAAATAATATTTTTTTTGAAGAATTACTCAAAATCAGTAAAATCTAATTGTTCGTCATTTTCAATATCTCTCGCAGCAGTTTTTCCAATTAAATCATTAAAGTGTTCTGCTAAAATTTTACCAGTTCCCGGGCGTTTAACCCAAATATTTTCTTTAGATAAAATCTCGCCTTTTTTAATTGATTTAATAGCGCAAACAGTAGCAAAAGCAAAATCAATTGTAACTTGTTCTTCTAGAGCTGGTTTTTTAGTTCCGCCTCGCATTAAGGCAATTTCTGCGCTTGAAACAATCAATTCTCCACATGCTTTTTCATCCATACTGCAAACAATATCCGGACCTGTACGCTGCATATGATCTGTAAAATGTCTCTCTAAAATACTTGCCCCAAGAGCGACTGCACCTAAACAAGCATTATTGTTTAAGGTATGATCGCTTAACCCAAATACTTTGTTTGGAAAAGCTTCGTGAAGTTCTGCCATTGCCCCAAAACGAACTAAATGAATTGGTGTTGGGTATAAATTTGTTGTATGCAATAAAGCAACCGGAATATTATATTTATCAAAAATGGCAACCGCTTTTTGAATACTTTCTATTGTATTCATTCCTGTGCTTAAAATTACAGGTTTTCCAAATGAAGCAATGTGCTCTAGCAAAGGATAATTATTACATTCTCCCGAACCAATTTTATAGGCTGGAATATCAAATTTCTTTAATCTTTCGGCAGCTGCTCTTGAAAATGGAGTTGAAATAAAAATCATGCCTTTGCTTTCGACATAATTTTTCAATTCTAATTCTTGAGATTCATTTAGCGAGCATCTTTCCATAATTTCATAAATAGAAACATCTGCATTTCCCGGAATTACTTTTTTTGCTGCTCCAGACATTTCGTCTTCTACAATATGAGTCTGGTGTTTTACTACCTCAACTCCTGCTCTGTATGCTGCATCAACCATTTCTTTTGCTACTTCTAAAGAGCCTTCGTGATTGATTCCGATTTCGGCAATAACTAATGGTGGAAAATCTGGTCCAATTTTACGGCCTGCAATTTCTATGTATGGATTCATTCTTTTAAAATTTATATTTTTCCTTTTTTAATATAAAGGGTTTTTCAAAAAACTTATATGATAAATGTGAAACTAAAATTGTTCCTGCAAATGTAAAAATGTAAAGCACGGAATTAGAAAAAAAATTCAATCTTATAAAACAGTTTATAAAGAAAACAATAACTATTTGATGATACATGTACAAACCATAGGAAATCTCTCCCATTTTAAAAAAGAATCTATTTTCTAAAAGCCTTGCGATATTTGTATTGTGAACCAAATTCAATATAATTATTATAAAAAAAACAGCATTTAGAGAGGTTTTAAAGTAAATTATTTGAAAATCAAAAATTAAACTGATTATCAGTAAAAGAATACTCAAACAAAAAATATAATTGTTTGTTATTACATCTATTACTTTGTTTTTATAAAATAAAAAGTAAGCTCCCAGTGCTCCAAAAGTAAGTGAATCCAATTGAATTGTTTCAATATAGCCACGTATTAATTTTATGTACATAATATGATCCAAAGCAGAATTGTACATAAATATTAACACTAAATTATAAAGCAGAATTATTCCTAAAAAATATCTTTTTAAATGATTTGTTTTACTAATTAATAGTGGCCAGATAAGATAAAATTGTTCTTCAGTTCCTATAGACCAGGTTTGTGTAGCAAAAGGAATGAGCTTAATGACAATTAATACATTGGATAGGAAAAATAAAAACAAAATCAGAATTTTGATAAACTCTGCATTATTTGCATATTCTAACTTTAAATTGGGAATATTAAACATTTCCAGATGAGGCAGAACAAACAATGAAAGTATTACGATCATGAAATATAGCGGCCATATTCTTAAAATTCTTCGGAAATAAAAAAACTTAAAGTTAATTTTCTTGTGTTCATTTTTTTCCTGTAATAATAAAAAGGTGATTAAAAATCCACTTAAAACAAAAAACAACGATACTCCAAGTTTTCCCAAATATTTAATTTCGTGAAAACCATTTTCATATCCAAAAAGAGATTTATTTAATTCAATATGACTAATTATTACCATCAAAGCAGCAATAAACCTTAAACCATTAAGATTGGGAAAATAAATACTATTTTTTTCCATCAATCTTATTATATATAAAGGCTGCATATTCTAAATCTTCCGGAGCATCAATGTCAACATGTGCAAAAATATGATCTACTTCAAATGGAATTGCATTTTCTGAGATAATAATATCTTTTTGTATTAAGGAAACTTTTGAGATATAGAGCAATCCATTTTCAAAAAAAAGCGGTTCTAAATCCTGACTTCTCTGTCCGAAAGTGTAATTAAAAGGCTGGAATTTATTGTTTACAATTTTTCCAAATTTTTGATGATTTCTTGAAATAGTAAATAAACTGTCTGCATCTTCCTTTTTATATTTTTCAAAAGCTTCTCTTAATAAATTTTGTGGTCGAAATGGGTTTGTTGCCTGCAATAAAACTACATTTTCAACATCAGGTCCTATCATTTGTAAAGCATGTTTTAATGCTGAAACTGTTGGTTCTAAATCTCCTGAAATAGAAACGGGACGATCAATAACTTTTGCTCCAAATTGCAAGGCTGTTTTCTTAATTTCTGCATCATCAGTCGAAACGTAAATATCATCTATAATTTCACTGTTTTTCTGTGCATATAATATTGAATGAGCAATTAAAGGAAATTCTCCCAATAACTGAATATTTTTTCCTTCTATACGTTTTGAACCTCCACGCGCTGGAATTATGGCTATTGTTTTCATTGTTTTAATTTTTATTAAGCCGGGTTTTCAATTACAGATGCCGTTTTATTTCTTGTTTTTATTTTATTCTGAATTGGTTTTTCAACATAAATATAAGCTAATGAAGAAGCAATAATTAAAATAACAAGTCTGATAAAAAAAACTAATGTAGGATCTGTTATATGAAAATACTTGTTTACACTATAGGCACTAAACATAGAATAAACTGGATACTGTAAAATATAGATTCCAAAACTAATTTCTCCTAAAAACACAAATAGTTTCTTTTGAAATAATTTTGTAATAATTCCATTGTTTAATGAAATTAAAATTATTAATGAGATAAATAACGGAGCCAGTAATCCATTATGAAAAATTTTACCTACTGAAAATTTTAAAGCCAGAATTGTAAGTCCGGCAAAGGTTAGAATCAAAAAATCGTAGTTTGCTTTTTTAAATTGCAATTTTTTAATAAAGATAAAGCCTGCCAGATTTCCTATCAAAAACTCATTGATATGTAATATGGGATTATACATTATAAAATCTTTTGCTGTCGTAGATGTTTCTGCGTATAAATAATAAAACACCTGAAAAACCAGCTGGCTTAAAATCCAGAATGAAATTATGTATAAAGAAATTGGTTTAATTTTAAACCTATTGAAACATTTATTAAACAGAAAAGGAAAAATAGCATAAAACACAAACTCTACAGATAATGACCATCCGGGTGCATTAACCGATAAAATTTTACCCGGAACCCAGGACTGAATCATCAAAACATTTAAAAATATCCCTGAAAGATCTATTTCATTGGTACGAACCTGCAGCAAAAACATTATAAATATTGCCAAAAGATACAAAGGATAGATTCTGGCAAATCTATTTGTAAAATATTCTTTTGCAGATATATTTGATTTATTGGAGTATGCAATCATCATTACAAATCCGGACAAAATAAAAAAATAGCTCACGCACACATCTGCATTATTGAATATAAAATCTACGATAAAATTATTAAACAAGAAACTTTTTTTGCCATAGTGAAATATAACTATTGAAATTGCGGCTAAAAACCTTGTAAATGTCAACTGGTTTATTCTCATTATTTCGCTGAATTGTTTTGCATTCTAATTTTTGCTGTTTCTATAATATCATTCATTTTGGTATTCCATTTTTCTGAAGAATACAAATCATTTGGTACTTCTGGAGTTTCAAATTTCCCTTCTAAAAAATCATTTACAGCCTGTCCCCATTCTGAAATAAAATGTGGATTTTCTATTAATTTTCCGTATTTCCCGTATTGTAATACTTCTGGAACTCCTCCTAATGCTGATGCAATACAATAATTTCCACAATGTAAAGCCTCAATAAGACTGAGTCCAAATCCTTCCTGGCATAATGTTGGAAATAGATAGCAATCTGAAATTTGATAATACTTTGGCAGTTCGTCATTTGGTATTTTACCCAAAAATATAACTCCATCCATTGTTTCTCTTGGATTACACCCTATGACTAATAATACTATATTTTTTTGCGAAGAATAAATTCTTCTCCAAACGTCCAGAATAACATGCAGTCCTTTTTTTGGCCTATCCTGCGAGCACCAAACGAAAACTTTTTTATCTTTAAAACCTAATTCGGCTTTTAACTTAGTTTTTTCTGAACTCGAAATTTTACTAAATTTTTTAGTATCAATTCCATTTGGCAAAATAGAAATATAATTGGACAGCACATTAATCTTTTTTTTGTGCTCAATATAGCTATCGTTTGTAAGCAAAATGATTTCGTCTATAATGTCATAGAAATTCTGCATTGAATCGCTGTAATCATATGGAGGATAACCATGATAAAAGAATTGAATGTAACATTGTTTATCAATTCCTTTTGATATAAGATAATTTTTGAGAGGCTTTACCATTCCATAATTATCAACGATCTGGATTATATATTTTTCACCAGGATTTATAAATTTATCGAGAGCCTGAAAATATTCAAGATTTTTTTTCTTCAAAAATTTTCGCTGAATTTTATGCCAAAACGTAAAATTGGTGTAACTGTATTTTACGCTGTCATATTTTTTGTCTGACTTAGGACAAACGATGTAATCTATTTTATGATCTTTCTCTAAATAATTATTATAGAGCGTTGTCCAGCTTCCTATTTTTGAAAAAGGCAGCGGCACTTGTGAAAGCAGAATTACTTTAGGAGACTTACTCATTTTTTTGAATATATTTTAATGTCTCACTTTTAGAAAGTCCTTTTATTTTCAGGCAATAATACCATATTTTTTGTCTGGTAAGAATTTTTGAAAATAACTTGTGCTTAACTATAAATCCTATTCTGGAAAATTTAATCTTTTGTAAAAAAATTGGATTGTCTGGAAGAAAATTATTTGGTTTTATTTTTTCTAAAGTTTCTTCCATCCATTTTTCTTCAATATTACCTAAATGGAATGCAAAATTTTCTTCTGTTGAAAGCCGCCACATTCCCTTTTCTACAACCGGAAGATCAAGTAATTTTGCTTCACTATCTCCGCCTAGCATAAAATTCGAATATCTAATTCTGCTGTTTTCAAAAACTTCTTTTCTGTAAGTCGTAATAAAATGCCCGGCTCCAACAACGGCTCTGAAATTATCTTTTGAAACGGTAAGGTACTTTTCGAGGTAAATATCCTGATACATATTTGGATTTTGCACACTTTCTGCAAATGCTTTTAAAGCTGTTGGATTTTTGACTTTCGTAAATCGAAGTGATTTTGAAAATAATAAATCGAACCAAATATTAAATGTATAATTTTTTAAAGATTTTGAAGATGGTGTTGGGCAGACAGCTCCTGTTTTTGGAAATTTTTCAAAAACATTATACGTTTCTTCCTGCCAGTTTTCTAAAAAAAGTACATCGGCATCGCTAATGGTAATAAAAGTAAAATTATGTCCCGAAATACCTTTTATGATGGCATTTAATTTCCCAATATTGGTTGTGTTAATGATTTCGTGTATTTTTCCTGTTTTTTGAAGATCAGTTAAATACTCTGCTGCTTCAATACAGCTTCCGTTATTAACAACTGTAATATATGTTTTTGGGTGAATTGTTTTAAATAAAGATTTGAGACAATATTCCAAAATTTTCAGGCTGTCTTTAAAATAACCTTCGCTGTCAGGTATATAAACAGGAATAACAACCTGATGAAAAAAATCATTTAGTTCTTGTTTTTTATCTTTATTTGGGTTGTAGCCTATTCTCAATTTACCTCTTTATTAAAATAAAAATAAATAATTTTAAATTTTTCCAATTGAAAAACCAGAAAGAATCTAACTTATTTAAAATGCTTAAACTTTTAAAATAGTTTAATTTAAACATCTTTATCTGATTGTGTACCAGTTTTTGGATATATCTGGGATAATCTTTTTTTGAGATAATCCCTTTGTTTTTATATTCCGTTATAAATTCTTTATTGAAGAGATTTAATTTTAAATATTCTTTTTCGTTAATCTTTGAATTGTTTGAAAAATGTATTCGGTATTTTGTGAGTGGTAAATCGACATAATAAAATTTAGTAAAAAACGAGGCCCTATTCCAATATTCGACATCTTCACCAGCTGCAATCATTTTTTCATTAAAAAAGCCTACTTTTTTAATAATTCCTGCCCGAGTAAGAGGATAATCACTAACGGTATAGTTCCCGATCATTTTCATTGATATATCACCATGCTTGTCTTCAATTTTACCTGGCTTACCTACATATCTGTCTAATTCATTATCATTTTCATCAATTAATTTACAATAATGATGTGCTAAACCAAATGACGGATTTTTTTCTAAAACATCAAGAAGTATTTCTATTTTATTAGGTTCCCAAAGATCATCATCGTCTAAAAAAATGATATATTCTCCTTTCGAAATCTTTATACCTTCATTTCTAGGTTTACAAGGGCCGCCGGAGTTTTTGATTTTTAAGTATGTTATAGAATCATATTTCGAACATAACTTTTGATTTTCATCTCCAATCGTTCCGTCATCAACTACTATAATATCTAAATTTTTATAAGTCTGATTAAAAACAGAATCTATAGCTTTTTTTAAATAATAAGCCCTGTTATAAGTTGTAATAATAACCGATACCAAAGGAGAAATGCTCATTTTCTAAAAAGTTTAAATGCTGTGAAACGAATTAATTCAAGAAAATATAGCAGTCTTAGGTTTTTATCAATTTGTATTTTTCGAACGCTCGAAGTGTTTAAAAAATCTCTTTTATGACTCCAGATATAGTATTTAATATAATGATTAATAAATTGGGGGTATTTGTCCGTCTGCTTAAAAAGATTCAAATATTTAGCATTTTCATGATAAATGCTCTCCAATTTATGTTTTTGTAAAAATGTAGATGTTGACCCAACATGCCTTCTAAAATAATTTAGGTTTTTATTTAAAAATGCAAACGAGCTGTTTTCTAATAAATATGACCATAAAAAAATGTCCGAACATTGTTTATTTGTAAAGATAGTATCGGGTATAGTTACGTTTGGTTTTTTAAATACAACTGAACTTCCATTTGTTATGTAAGTATCAAATGGCATTCTTTTAAAGAAAACACTTTTATCTATTACTTTATATTCATTTTTATTAACGTTTAAATCTTTTGTTCTGTTTGATGAATCGTAGGTAATTTTATTGTTCTCAACGTAATGACTGGCAGAAAAAGCCAGAGAAACTTTTTCATTAGATTCTAAAACAGGAATTAATTCTTCCAGAAAAGTTACATCAGAATAATCATCAGTCTCGGCTATCCAGATATATTTTGTTTCGGCAAGTTCGATACCTTTTTTCCAAGAGTTGTAACCGCTTCCTGAATTATTCTCATTTACTATAAAATATTTGATATTAAAATCAGGATTGTTTTTAAGAAACTTTTCAATTATTGCTACGCTGTCATCTGTCGATTTATCATCAATAATAATTGCTTCCCAATCTTTGTATGTTTGATTATAAATAGTTTCTAATCTGTCGATTAAAAATTCGCCATGGTTATAGCTTGGTATAATTATAGAAAGTTTAGCCATTATTTATTTTTGAATCGAAGTATTATTTTAAAAAAAGATCTTGAAACATTTAACAGTCCCATTTTTTTTAGAATCTTTTTAATCATTAAACCTGTTTGATAAGCATTTGAACTTCTAACTTCTTTCAGTCTTTTTTTAACCTCTTCATTTGACTGATAAATTCTTGAAATTAAAGTAAAAGTAAATTTGTAGTATTCATCATTAGTAAGAATAGATTTAAAACTTTTCAGAACCTTTACTTTATTATCATCGATACCCAAAGTTGACATCCTGCTATTAGGGTTAATTCTATAATATGCTAATGGTTGATCTATAAAAGCTGCCTTACATCCTGTTTTAAATAAACTTACCCAGACAACCCAGTCTTCTTGTGCTGACAAATTATCAGGAAAACGAATATTTTTGAACAATAAAGCATCAAAAAAACCACATTGCATTTGAAGAGAAAATGATATGTTCCATTCGTATAAAAATCCGTCAAGATTAAAATATACAGGATCTAAAATGCAAAATGGAGGAGATGAAGCTTTTACATCGTTCGTAAACATTCTAAAATTAGATATGACGATTTGTATCTTTTTATTTAACTCCAGTTCTTTTATTGACAATTCTAGTTTTCTAGAATCTAAAACATCATCACAATCTAAAAACTGAATATATTGTCCATTTGCATTTTCTAATCCTAAATTTCTTGTACTGCTGACTCCACCGTTCTCTTTAAAAAAATAGGCAAAACGGGAATCTTTATCAACAAAGCATTTTGCTACTTCAGCCGTATTATCGGTACTTCCGTCATCAATAATTAAACATTCCCAATTCGTAAAAGTTTGATTATATATTGAATCGAGCGCCTCAGTTAAATACTGACTCTGATTATAGCAGGGAACAATTATAGAAACTAACGGATCCATTTAATTATTTATCAATTGGTAAAAAAAAGCATCATATTGTGCCGCAATAGTACTGGCTTTAAATTTATCTTTCTTTTCCAGATACTCTTTAGTTTTAAAAAAAGCTTTTTGATCTAAAGCCATTGCAGCATCAATCACTTCTTCATAATTTTTCTTTTGCAAATCTAGTAATGGAAAATTAAAATAATCTGCCGTTTCTGTCAAATTTCCCACTTTTGGAATTATCATTGGTTTATCAAAACTCAACCCCAAATACAGATTTCCTGAATTTAAATTTTTTAATCTCGGAATAACAACTAGTGATGAATTCTTAACTAAATCAACCATATAGTTATAATCTATAAATTTAAAATTAAAAAAATATTGTTCTTTTCGAAGTGGAAAGCAAAACAAAAACTCTTCAACTCTTCTGTATATATTTCTAAAACGGTATGGGAAAAATTTTGGCAGTTTCATAAATACAAACATATTAGGAACAATCAAAAACTTATTTTTGTGCGGAATTTTATTAAAAACTTTAAAGATAAGTTTTACTTCTTCCATTGATCTTATATCTCCAATTACTGAAACAACATATTTATCTTTTAAATTTAATTGAAATTTTTCCTGAAAATCTGCAATCGCAAAATCTGCAATTAAACTATCATACAAAGGATGATAAATAACTGTATGCTGACAATTGACAGAAAAAAGATGTTTGTATTTTTCTAACGAATAATTCCCTAAATGAATCACTCCATCTGCATGTTTTTGTACTAATCTAAATAAATCTGCAAACTTATTTTCTTCGTCGTAATGCGATTTGATATCGTTTAAAGTGTAAATTATTTTTGAATGCCTTTTCCAGTCTAAAATTTTTTGTTCAAGATCATTTAACTGTTCATCTGTTGGAACGATCCAATTGAAAATAGCTTCCGGAAAATGAATATTTACAATTTTATAAGTGTTTTTATAACTATTAAAATCGCTAAAAATAAAATTACAATCTGAAAAACAAATAATTTCATCAAGGTAAATATTTCTATCCTTTAAGTGCGGTACAAATACTTCCATAAATTTTTTATTTTTTTTCTCTTAATACGGTCAAAAATAAACTCTAGAATGATTATATCTGCTAATTTAAATCTGAACTTGAAAAATTCTTTTCTTAAAATTCTAATTTTTACAAAATCTGAAATATTACCAAAAAAATTAATTAGCTGTGCATGTGTATAATCTTTTAGTCTTTTACGTTCAATGTTAAAATTGATCTGTAGAAAATACATAAACAAAAAAAGACTTTTTATTTTTAACTGAATGTTTTTCTCTGTAGCTACAACAGAAGATATATTACTCTGGCTAAGTCTCCAATACACTAAGGCATTCTTTATATAAAAAACTCCAGTGTTTTTGCTAAATACCAGCCATGTAGCATAATCCGAGAACCATGCAAGCGGGAATTCTACAAATCCATTGTTTCGATTATAAACATTTCGACTAAAAATGAATTCGCTGGCGGTTATGGTTTCCTTCATTAAAAGCATCTGATCTAGTAATTTTTGAGATGTTTCATGAACTTCATGATCAAATAACTGGCTTTTTAAGTCTCCATTCTCATCAATAACGTTAAGATTAAATCTAATTAGATCAATTTCTTTATCATTTGATTCGATAAAATTGTAAAACTCTTCGACGACATTATTTCCTAAAATGTCATCGTCTCCTAAGAGCATTAACCATTTTTCGTTTTTCGAAAGTTCTATGCAGCGTTCCCATTGCTGAATTAATGAAATACTTCCTAAATTAGATTCAAAATTATGGTATACTAAATCTATTTTTTGTTTGTATTTTTCTATTATATCTGAGCAATCTTCCGGGCTCGCGTCATTACCTATATAAACTTTAAACTCTTTATTAGTCTGATTGGCAAGCGACGACAATGTTTCTTCAAAAAACTCAAGCTTGAAATAAGGAATAATTATTGCCAGCATTTTTTAAATCAATTTTATAAATTCTCTTAAAAAATAATTATGAAACTTATTTTTTGGGTGTTTTAAAAAAAACTTAAACCAAATACGAAATGCCAAATACGGTCTTTTGTATGTAAAAGCCAGATAAATCATTTTTTTTAAGTTTTCAAAATCGATACTTTCTAATTCATCCTTACTTAAATTATTCTCTACTGTAAGCGGTAAAATTTTGTTATAATAATTATGTATTTTCAATGTCGATTTAACCCAATTTGCATCTACTTGTCCTTCTGAAAAATGCTCTAATAAAATTTGATTCGTTACAACTATTTTTTTACCACACTTTTTAACCTTAAATGAGATATCTAAATCGTAGTTATGAAAACCTTTAAACTTTTCAGAAAAAGATATTTTTTCTTTTTTAGGCATTGCCATAAAAACACCATCAACAGCAACAACTTCTTCGACAGAATTATCTCTCCAGCCCATATTCCAGTGTTCGGTTTTTCCTGAATTAAGATGCTGCATTATATTCATTACTCTGTATTCTTCAGGACAATCCCACCATCCAGATATCATTTTGCCTTTAACTTTTGTTCCGGCTATACCAATTAATCCAATTTCGGCATCAGATTGAAAAATAGATATTACTGCTTTTCCCCAGCCTTTTGTATGAAATCTGATATCATCATGAATGAAACATAAATAAGTTCCCTTGCTTTTTTTAATTCCGAGATTGTAGGCTTCAAAAATAGAGTGTTTGTTTTCTGAATTATCAATTATAATTAATTCATAAGCAGAGTCTACTGTTTCTGTGATATTATTAAAAAATATCGGGTCAATTTGAGTACTTCTGGAACAAATAATAATAGATATCATCTTTGCTTTTTGAATTTATCTTTTATTTTTTTTAATAACAGATAAAATATTGTTTTAAAAGAAAAAGAAGTGTGCAGGTTTTTAAAGGCATTCTGTAATTCTAAATTTTTATTATACATTTCAAAAATTGAATTGTAACCATACGCTTGAATATGTTTTTTTAAAATATATTCAAGCATTTCCTGATTCTTAATTTCGTTATTGTCAATTATTGTACTTCTGGAATTTTCTTTGATTCTATAAAAAAGAAAGCTGTTTTCTAATTTGGCTGCCTTTCCTCCTTTTTTCAGCATATTGATCCAAAGTTCCCAATCTTCAAAACCAAATTTCATATTCTCATCATATCCTCCGGCAATAACAAAGTCACTTTTCCTGAATAATCCGCAACAGTGAATTTTGTTATATTGAAGTAAGTCCTGAACGACAACTTCGTTTTGCAGAGAAAATTCTTCGTCTTTTTCTCCAAAGAAAAATGCACGTCCAAATACTATTTTTGAATTTGTAATGTCTATGTTTTTTACAGATTCGTGCAAATAATTATCACTAATATAGTCATCTGCATCTAATGGCAGTAAATAAGTCCCTTTTGCAATATCTGCTCCTAAGTTTCGTGCATGGCAAACGCCGCGGTTTTCTGTAAATAAATATTTAAATCTGCTGTCTTTTTCAATCCATTTTTTTGCAGCTTCCTCACTATTATCACTACTCCCATCGTTAACGATAATACATTCCCAGCTCGCATAACTTTGGTTTAGTACTGACTGCAAACATTGATCAAGGAATTGACCTTGATTGAAACAGGGAATAATTATAGATACTGTTGGACTCAATTAGATTGCTTTTATTATTATTTTTTTAAATTTATCAATACTAATAAAACGACCCAATATAAAAGTTATTTTTACAGGAAATTTATTAAAATTAAAATGATTTAAAATTATTTGAAGCTGGCTAATATTTGAAGCTGCTAAATACAATTGAATCCATCTTATAATCCAACTTTTAATAAAAGGGACAGCCTTTATACGTTTGACTTCATCGATAGTGAAATTTTTCATCAAAAGTTCTAATACAGCATTTGTTGCTAATCTGTCTGATGCGGTTGAGGAGTTCTCCTGAAATCGATAAATAGAAAGAGGAATATTAATGGCTTTAAATTTACAATTGTTTTTTAAAAGCCTCAGCCATAAATCATAGTCTTCTGCGGGAACACATTTTTCATCAAAAGACCCAACTTTTTCAAGTACTGCTTTTTTTACCAATACTGTAAGAATTGGGATTTTATTCATTTTCAGGAAATCACAAATTGAAGTAGGTCCAAAATATTCACCATTCTGAACTCTCATTTTCTCTAATGTTAGATCAGACACATCTATTTGTTCCTGACCTGAATAATAAGAATCTGTAAATATTAAATCGTAAATATTTAAGTCAAAATGAGATAGACTTAACTCTAATTTATTTGGCAGCCATAAATCATCGGCATCTAGAAAAGCAATAATATCTCCCTTCGCAATTTGAATTCCGTTGTTTCTTGCCTTAGCTTGTTTAGCATTATTTTGATAGATATATTTAATTCTGTTATCTGTATCTAAATATTTTTTGCAGATTTTTGCAGTATCGTCTATCGAGCCATCATCAACAATAATTAGTTCCCAATTAGTATAAGTTTGATTTAAAACAGTATCTATACTTGCCTGAATATATTTAGCGACATTATACGCGGGCATAATAATGCTGACCAAATTATTATTTTCCATTTTTTAATTTATTAACGACTAATTTCAAGCTTTTTTTAAAACCAAAACAAACAGCAAAATCCCAGATTAAATTTAAATAATCGAAGGAATAGCGATTAGGGCAAAATTTTATTGATTCCTTAAGAAGATGATTTCTAATACTTCGTATGTTGTCATTATCACAATCTGGCACTTTAAGAATAATCTCTTTTAAGTTAAGGTAACTATAGAACTTTTGCTTATAAATTGAAGCGCCTGAAAATATACCTCCTCCATGTACTCTATATGCACTTGAATAAAAATCCATTAACATTCCATTTCCTTTGCTTAAACAAAGTGCATAAATGCTATTATCCTTGCTATGTTTTAATTTTCTTAATATTGTAAAATCCAGCATATTTCTTCTTAGTACAGCTGTCAATGTGTATGTACAGTAAGGGGCAAAAATGTTATTTAAATCAATATGAAAATTTTTATCTTTTTCAATATGAGAAATCCAATCTGGCTTTTCTAATGGTAATAAATTTTGTGATTCTTGTTTTATTAAATATTTTGTCCAGCAAATCGAATAATTTGTATTATTTTCCAGAAAATCAACCTGTTTTTGCAGCTTATGCGGATCTGTCCAATAATCATCTCCTTCACAAAATGCAATATATTTACCTAAACATTGATCTAAAGCATAAAGTCCATTAGCTTTCATACCAATATTTTTTTTATGCCTGTGATACTTGATTCTAAATGCCTGAGGATGATTGTTTAAAATTGATTCTACAACTTCTGGAGTTTTGTCAGGAGAACAATCATCTGCAATAAACAATTCAAAATCAAAATTAGTTTCTTGCATTAAAACGCTCTCTATAGCTTGTTTAATGTAAAGCTCATGTCCGTAAGTAATCATATGAACGGATACTTTTATCTTAACGTCCATGTCAATAATTAAAGTTTAATTTGTATTGTAGTATCATTTTAATTTAAAATATCAGCTTATGCTTTAAATTTTTAACCTGCTGATTATTACTAATCTTATTTGAGAAAAATTATCGAAGATAAAATTTAATTATTTTTAATTGTCCATTCAAATTTAGGCTTAATATAACCCGGTTCTCTTCCCATATAGACTCCTAAATCCCGGCTTCCATCAACTATTGTAAATGACATTATATCATTCTCAATAAATATGGCCTCTCTTCTATCTTTTACAAAAAATAAGGATAAGAAGTATTGCCCAGATTGAAAAAATGAAGCTGGAAAAATGCACACTAATTCATTTTTTCCATAATTTAATGCATACTCTTCATTACCATTAGAAAAAGAAAAAAGAGCTTCACCCATTTCATTATATAGATGGTACGTTAAATGATAATTTTTATTTAACTGATCTTTTAAAATTATAGTTGTATTTAATTCTATAGCATTATTTTCAGAAAGAGGGTCATAAATAGTTTTTCCCTGACTATTTATCGAAATCTTTTCCAGTTTAAATTCTTCAGTTTCATGATCACTACCAAATATTTTTTGGTTTACTATTTCAGAATCTCCACTTAAATAATAACTCACGGCATGCTCAATATTTCCATCAAACTTTACCTTTCCATTTTCTAAAACAATTCCTCTATGACATAAACTTTTTACTGCGGCCATATTATGACTCACAAACAAAACTGTTCTTCCTTGCCCTTTAGAAATATCTTGCATTTTTCCAATAGCTTTTTTCTGAAACTCAGCATCACCTACTGCTAAAACCTCATCTATAACCAAAATTTCTGGTTCCAGAAAAGCTGCTACAGCAAATGCAAGACGAACGGTCATTCCGCTGCTATATCTTTTTACAGGAGTATCGATATAACGTTCACAGCCAGAGAAGTCAATAATTTCATCCAGTTTAGAAGCAATTTCTTTTTTTGTCATTCCCAGAATAGCACCGTTTAAAAATATATTTTCACGGCCAGTCATTTCCCCATGAAATCCGGTTCCAACTTCTAATAAAGAGGCAATTCTTCCACGAGATTTTATACTTCCGGTTGTTGGCGCGGTTACTTTTGAAAGTATTTTTAAAAGTGTTGATTTTCCGGCACCATTTTTACCAATGATTCCTAAAACCTCTCCACGTTCTACTTCAAAATTAATATCCTGAATAGCCCAGACATATTCTGAAGTACCTTTTGTCGAACGATCATTAGTTTCACCAATTTTTAAATATGGATTTTCTTTTCCGCGTATTTCATGCCACCATCTGTTTAAATCGTGACTTAATGTCCCTGTTCCTACTTGTCCTAAACGATATTGTTTAGAGATATTTTCGACTTTTAAAATAATATCTTTTTTCAATTATGATTCTTAATTATTAATTTCTAAAATGTAATTGGATTAAAATAAAATTTAGGTTAAACAGTATCAATAAAACTTTTTTCTGTTTTGTTAAAAACTAAAATACCTAATACGGATATAGCGAATGTTAATACTATAGTATAAATTAACCCAAAGACCGAAATTTCTCCAAAGCCTAAAAGTAAATAACGAGATGTCTCGATGATATAAGCCAGAGGATTATACTCAACAATCCATCCGTATGCCGGCAATTTTGCTTTAATTAAATTAATTGGATACATCACTGCTGATAAATACATCAACAATTGTATTCCAAAGCCCACTAAATAAATAAAATCACGGTATTTAGTTACCATTGAAGAAATTATCATTCCTAATCCCAGTCCTAAAATTCCCATTATTATAATCAGTAGAGGAAAAAATAATACCAAAACATTTAATTTTAAATCTGAACCCTCAAAATAATAAAAGATGTAAAATGCAATAAAAATTAAGAACTGAATTCCGAATTTAATTAGATTAGAAAGTACAACCGACAAAGGAGTAATAATTCTTGGAAAGTAAACTTTTCCAAAAATTCCAGCGTTAGATTTAAAAGTATCAGAAGTTCCATTTAAACAAGCCGTGAAATAGTTCCAAACAGTAATACCAGCTAAATTAAATAAAAACGGAGGAACAGAACCTGTATCAATACCAGCAACATTATTAAATATTATGGTAAATGTTATTGAAGTAAATAATGGTTGGATTAAATACCAAAGCGGTCCTAATACAGTCTGTTTATATACTGTAATTACATCTCTTTTAACAAAAAGAAATAATAAATCCCGGTATTGCCATACTTCTTTAAGGTTTAGCGAAAAGAACTTATTTTTAGGTGTTATTTCAAACAGCCAATCATTAGAGTTATTATTCATTTAATTTTTAAATAATAAGATTAAAAGCGTTTTACGAATTGATTTAACAAGATTTTTAGTCTCTTAGTTACTTTATAAAAAAGCAAAAAGGCGTTTTAAAAAAACACCTTTTTGTTATACCTAATTGAATTTGTCAGAATTATTTATCAAGAACCTCAAAAGCCGAATTCATACTTTTAAATTCAGGAACAATTTTTTTCATTTTTGCTACTATATCTTCATTATCATAAAAATCAGCAATCCCTATTAGTTCATCAATATCAGTATGCAGATTTTCATATTCGTCTTGTATTTCCTGTGCAATCATAATTTTATTATGATAGGTTGGTAAAGTTTTAGAAGTATCATTTAATAATTCTTCATATAATTTTTCACCTGGCCGCAATCCAACAATTTTTATTTTAATTTCCTTATCCGGAATAAATCCTGCCAGTTTAATCATTTTTTTAGCTAAATCGATAATTCTTACCGGTTTACCCATATCAAAAATATAGATTTCACCACCATTACCCATTGCACCGGCTTCTAAAACTAATTGACAAGCCTCAGGAATAGTCATAAAATATCTAATAATATCCTGATGCGTAATCGTAACTGGTCCTCCTTCTGCAATTTGTTTAGTAAACAAAGGCACAACAGAACCGTTAGATCCTAAAACATTACCAAAACGTGTAGTAATAAACTTTGTAACTCCTGGTATATTTTCTTTTTGATTTTTCAAATATAAAGACTGAACGTATTTCTCGGCAATTCGTTTGCTGGCTCCCATAACATTACTTGGATTCACAGCTTTATCGGTAGAAACCATTACAAATTTTTTGACATGATATTTACATGCCAAGTCTGCTAAATTTTTGGTTCCTTTGATATTAGTCAAGATAGCTTGCGATGGATTTTCTTCCATTAAAGGAACGTGCTTATAAGCAGCTGCATGAAAAACAACATGCGGGTTATAATTTTTAAATACTTTTTCTAATGCTTTTTTACTTTTTACATCAGTAATCACCGCTACAATTTTTGCAGTTGTCTCCATGCTCAATGTTTCTAAGCATAAATTATGCAAAGGAGTTTCCGCATGATCTAAAATAATAACTGTTTTTGGGTTAAATCCAAGAACCTGTCTTACTATTTCACTACCAATTGATCCGGCAGCTCCAGTAATAAGGATGGTTTTATCTTTCAATTGTTTAGAAATCGACTTACTGTCTAAAACTATAGGCTTTCTTTCTAATAAATCTTCAATCTGAATATTTTTTACTTTTTGAGAAATCTCTTTTTGGTTTTCCCAATCTGAAATTAAAGGAACCGTGTAAACTCTGTAGTTAAATTCAAGACATTGATCAACAATAATCAATTGTTCGTCTTTTGATAGACTTTTATCAGCAATAATAACTCCTTCAGCTGCTACAGATCGCATTAAAGCCGGAAGTTTTTTTCTTAAAATCAAAATAGGAAGATCTAACATTCTTTTCGATGCATTTTGATTATTTTTATCGACAAAACCAACAATTTTAAATCGCGACGGAGTTTCAAATTTTAATGCATTTGCAACTGAAATTGCATTTGCATCAGTTCCATAAATCACGGTTCTTATAAGTTTTGAATTCGTTTTTTCTGAAAAATATAATTCAAAAGTTTGTTTTACAATTACACGATATAAAAACAAACCACAGAAAGACAATACTAAATTTATAAATAATGCCGTATTTAAAAATGCTTTTTCTCCTGTATATAATTCATAAACTAGATTGACAAATAAAAAAAACACTAAAACTGACATTTGAGAAAACAAGAGCTTTATTGCATCAATATAAGAAGAATGTCTTATAATTCCCGAATAAGTTCTAAAAAGCCAAAAGAAAAAAATATTAACAACTATTAAACTCGTAACAAAATAAAAATCATGAGAGATAATAATATATCCTAAAGCTGTACCTTCAAACAGCATGTATGTAAATGTAAATGAGAAAATAAGAACCATTACATCTATGGCAACAATAATCCACCTTGGTAAATAACTAAGGTTATTAATATTTGCTCTTAAATTCCTTGGCGAAAAAGAATTATACAAAAAGGATGCTATTTTGGTTGGTTTATCTGTATCCAATTTTTGGTTTAATTAAATTTTGACGGTCATTGTCCATTTTACAAAAATACAAATTAAAGAATTATAAATTTATTAATTATTTAAAATTAAATTTTAACTCCGTTCTTCTTTTGTTTTAAAAGTTCCATCAAATATGCCCCATAACCTGATTTAATCAATGGCAAAGCCAAACTCTCCAATTGTTTATCATCAATAAACCTTTGTCTCCATGCTACTTCTTCAATACAGCCAACTTTTAAACCCTGTCTTTCCTCAAGAACCTGAACAAACTGCCCTGCCTGCATAAGGCTGTTAAAAGTTCCGGTATCTAGCCAGGCGGTACCTCTGCCTAAAACACCTACTTTTAAGGATCCTTTTTCTAAATAGATTTTATTGACATCAGTTATTTCATATTCTCCTCTTGCACTTGGTTCTATATTTTTAGCAATTTCAACGACAGAATTATCATAAAAATATAACCCCGGAACTGCAAAATTTGATTTTGGATTTTCTGGTTTTTCTTCTATACTAACTGCATTTAGGTTTTCATCAAATTCAACAACACCATACCGTTCAGGGTCTGAAACATGATAAGCAAAAACAACTCCCCCATCTGGTTTGATATTAGATTTTAATAATTCCTGCATTGTAGCTCCAAAGAATATATTGTCCCCTAAAATTAATGCAACATCATCATTTCCGATAAAATCTTCTCCAATAATAAAGGCTTGCGCTAAACCATTGGGAATTGCTTGTTCTGCATAACTAAATTTACACCCAAAATTAGAACCATCTCCTAATAATTTTTCAAAATTTGGCAGATCATGTGGCGTTGAAATAATTAATATTTCATTAATTCCTACCATCATCAATGTAGATAACGGATAATAAATCATTGGTTTATCATAAACCGGCATCATCTGCTTACTTACTGCAAGTGTCAGGGGATGTAAACGGGTACCCGAACCTCCAGCTAAAATTATTCCTTTCATAATATTTTGGGTTTTTCAGATTTAAAACTTGTTATTCATCAACTACAAGACATATGAACAAATCTTAAGATCAAACTATAGTAAACATTTTTTCTAAACTATCTTTATAATTAGGAACATCTACATTATAAATTCGTTTTATCTTTATTTTACTTAATAATGAGAATCTTGGTCGTTTTGCCAAAGTTGGATAAGATGATGATGGTATTCCATAAACTTTACATTTATAATTGCCAAATTCTCTTATTACTAATGCAAATTCATACCAAGTTACTTTACCTTCGTTTGAATAATTATAAATTCCAGGTATCCATTTTTTAGATTCAACAATATCAATAATTGCCTGCGCTAAATCAGCCGCATACGTAGGTGATCCTTCTTGATCATTAACAACATTAATTTCATCTCTCTCTTGCATCAATCTCTGCATTGTCTTGACGAAATTATTACCAAAATTGCTATAAACCCAAGAAGTTCTAATTATAATTGAATTTGGGTTTTCTTTAATACAAGATACTTCTCCTGCTCTTTTACTTTCACCATATATGTTAATAGGATTTGTTATGGCTTCTTCGTCTAAAGCTGAAGAAGAAGATCCGTCAAATACATAATCTGTAGAAATGTGTATTAGTTTTACATTATTATCTTCAGCATATTTTGCGATTAATTTAACTCCTAAATGGTTAACGGCAAAAGCTAATTTTTTTTCACTTTCCGCTTTATCTACTGCTGTGTATGCTCCGCAATTTAGAATAATATCTGGCTGAATTTCATTAAGTTGAGCTTTAAGTAACTCAGCATCATCTAATGTAACTTTAGTTCTATCTGCAAAAATCCAGTTGTACTTTAAATATTTTAAAGATAAAACGTATAATTCAGAGCCTAGTTGTCCATTAGAACCTGTTACAAGTATTTTCTTCATTAAAATAAACTATTACATTCGTCAATGAAAGGAAGAGTTTGATCTTTCTCTGAAATAATAACTTCATTTAAATCTATCCTCCAATCAATATTTAATGAAGGATCATCAAATTTAATACCTCCTTCAGAAGCTTTATTATAAATCTGGTCACATTTATACATAACAGAAGCAGTTTCACTTATAACTGAAAAACCATGTGCACAACCTTGTGGTATTAATAATTGTTTTTTATTTTCTGCTGATAATAAAAAACTGAATGTTTTACCGTAAGTAAGTGATTCTTTTCTCAAATCTACTACAATATCTACAATTCCCCCTTGTAAAACACGAACTAGTTTAGTTTGAGCAAATGGCGGATTTTGATAATGCAAACCTCTCAAGGTTCCATATCGTGAAAAAGATTGATTATCCTGAATGAAATCAATTTCAATACCTAAGTCTAGAAATTTAGTTTTACTGTATGATTCAAAAAAATAACCTCTTTCATCTCCTAATATAATAGGTTCGACAATAAGTAAACCTTCAATAAATGTTTTCTCAATTTTCATTTAATTAGGATTTCATATTAAAAAAAAAATCTAAAACCGCCTGTATTCTTTTTCGATCTTCATCACTTAAATTTGACCCAGAAGGCAGACACAATCCATTTTTAAATAATTCTTCAGACACTTTTTTACCATAATATGGATATTGTTCAAAAACAGGCTGTAAATGCATTGGTTTCCAAAGCGGTCTGCTTTCAATATTATCTGCTTCAAATGCAACTCTTAAATCTTCTCTTGTCTTTCCATTAGTTTCTGCTGGATTTATTGTAATGGCAGACAACCAATGATTTGAAAAATAATCATCATTTGGTTCTGTAAGAACCTCAACCCCTTCAATATTCTTAAAGTAATCAACATAAAAATTATTCATATTTCTACGAAGTTGTATATGATCGTCCAAAATTTCCATTTGTCCACGACCAATCCCTGCACAAATATTGCTCATTCTATAATTATATCCTATTTCACTGTGTTGGTAATGAGGCGCATTATCTCTAGCCTGAGTAGAAAGAAAAACTGCTTTTTCTTTTACCTCTATTTTTTTTGTTACAATTGCTCCACCTCCAGATGTTGTAATGATTTTATTTCCATTAAAAGAAAGAACTCCTATTTCACCAAAAGTTCCACATTTCTTATTTTTAAAATAACTTCCTAATGCTTCTGCACTATCTTCAAGAACAGGAATATTATACTTCGTAGCAACATTATTAATCTCATCAACTTTATAAGGCATTCCATAAAGATGGACTGCAATTATCGCTTTTGGCATTTTTCCTTTCGAAATTCTATCAATAATAGCGTTTTCTAATGAGATTGGGCATAAATTCCATGTATCACTTTCGCTATCAACAAAAACAGGGGTTGCCCCTAAATACATAATTGGATTTGCAGATGCTGAAAAAGTCATACTCTGACAAATAATTTCATCGCCAGCTTTAACCCCTAATAGAATCAGTCCTAAATGAATAGCTGCTGTTCCTGAACTTAATGCACCTACTTGAACACCTGATCCCAGATATGCTTCTAAATCTTTTTCGAAACCGTTTACATTTGGTCCTAATGGAGCGATCCAATTTGTATCAAAAGCTTCTTGCACATATTTTTCTTCTGTCCCTCCCATGTGTGGAGATGACAACCATATTTTTGAATTATTCATTTTTGTGATTATATTTTATTATTTTGCCCGGATTACCAACAACAACAGCAAAATCTGGCACATCATCGATTATTACCGATCCAGCACCTATAGTTGTCCATTTTCCAATTTTAATACCTTGTATAATACAAGCGCCGATACCCACATGGGTCCCTTCTCCTATTGTTACGTTTCCTGCCAAAGAAACATTAGGAGAAATATGACAATAATCCGCTATCTCGCAATCGTGTTCTATTATTGAACCCGAATTAATGATAGAATGCTTTCCTATAGTTGCAAAGGCATTTATAACAACTCCTGCCATAACGACAGAACCTTTATCAATTTTTGCACTTTCAGATATGATTGATTTACTATGAATTGCAATAGCAAAGTCAGCATTAATGTTCGAAGCAATTTTTTTTCTAATTTCATTATTTCCTATCGAAATAATAATGTTATCCGATGACAAAATCTCCGTTTTCGAAAATTCAATTACAGGAATATCCATAAGAAAATTGTCTTTTGGATCGTCATCTAGAATTCCTCCTACTTTATGATTGGTACTTTTTAATATCTCAATAATTACTTTGCAATGACCACTTGCTCCATATAAATATCTAACATTTTCCATCAAAACGATCTATAGTTGCAACATTTGATGCATTAATTCCCTCACTTACAAGTACTTTCTTTAAAGTTCTCACAATAATTTTTAAATCTAATATTAATGATATATTTTTTACATACCAAACGTCGAATATAAATTTATCCTGCCATGAAATCGCATTTCTACCATTTACTTGTGCCCAGCCAGTAATTCCTGGTTTTACATCATGCCGTTGTTTTTGAAAATCGCTATACAATGGTAAGTATTCAGGCAATAATGGGCGAGGTCCAACCATACTCATATCTCCTTTTAGAACATTTAATAATTGAGGTATCTCATCTAAAGATGTTTTTCTAATAAATTGCCCAATCTTCGTTAATCGCTCCGCATCACATAATAATTGTCCTTGAGAATCTTTCTTATCATTCATGGTTCTAAATTTAATTATTTTAAAAATCTTACCATTTTTGCCTGGACGGCTTTGAAAAAAAAATGGTTTTCCTTGATTAGCAAAATATAAGCCAATTGTTACTATAAAAAAGACAGGACTAAGAATTAGAAAACCAACAAGCGCAGTTAAAAAGTCAACTACAGGTTTAAAAACTATTTTATACATAAATTTTCTAATTTTTTATATTCCTCTAGAATAGCATTCCATATTACTTTTTGATCATAGCGAGATACAATCATTTCTCTAGATTTTTTTCTTAAGATATTATTCAACTCTGAATCATTAATTATCCTTTGCATACTGTCATATAACTTTTCAGTATTTTTAACAGGCACAATTATTCCATTGATTCCATCTTCAATAATTTCATTACAGCCATTTATATCAGAAACAATCGATGACAATCCCATTGCTCCTGCCTGCATAACAACATTTGGAAAACCTTCTCGGTAGCTGGGAAAAACCAAACAATCACTAATAGCAAAGTAAGCACGGACATCTTGTTGAAAACCAACTAAAAGAATATTTGAATTCTCATTAATAATTTGAAGAGTATCTGAATTCAATGGATCTAATTCTTCTTCAAAGGAACCAACTAGAATTAGTTTAACATTATTATAATTTTCACTAATTGCATTAAAAGATTTAATTAGTTCATTAATACCTTTATCTGCAACAAGTCTTCCAACAAAAATAAAAACGAAATCTGTTGGGCTAATATTTAAATGTTGAGCCAGCAGAGCTTTTTGTTCTAATGAAATTAAATTTGAATCAAAATAATTGGTATTAATTCCGTTTGAACTTCCGTTAGCTAAAACTTTTAATTTTGTTTTATCTGCAAATTTATTCTCTACTATAAAATCATATAATCCTTCTGAATTTGGATATACATTTGTTGCACAGTTATATGTTATTTTCTCGACTAGATTTAGCAACTTCCTTTTATTTCCTGAAGCTTCCATAAGAGGAAGTCCTGCCACTGTATGTAATCTATGAGGCACTTTTGCAAGTTTAGCTGCCAGCATGGCTACTATGCCAGCTTTAGGAGTGTGGGAATGAACTATATAAGGATCTTCTCTTTTAAAAACTTTATATAGCCGATATAGAGACACTAAATCATTTACAGGAGATATTTTCCTTGTCATTTCAACGGGTAATACTTCTATTTTTTCATATAATTTTACCTCGTCAAGTTCTCTACCTCCAGAAGATATTCCTATTACGTGATAGAAAGAATTCATAAATGATAATTGACCTTTCAGTAGTGTTTTTAATGACAAAGGAATAGTTGTGACACGAATAAGTTTCTTTTTTGATAATACTGTATTATTCATTCTTGAAATACTTTATATTGAGATTTTATTAATCAACAAAAAAACCTCGTTCTTTTATTTTTTTCTTTCTATTCTCAGTTTCTTCTAAATCATCTTTTCCATTAGTTCTTACTTTCAAATTAGAAAAATGATATTTTGTCATATATTTGAAATCTGCAGCTATCGAAACTTTATCAGAATTATCATTCCATTGAGAATTTTTGATCTTTATTGCCCCGCCCAGTGGTTTGATTCCTTCGGGATATTTATAACCTGTCTTAGATCCTCCCATTATAACTGCGTATTTAGAAAAATAATCTCTATGAAAATTGATATTAACATCAACTTCATGAAATTGTTTTCCAATCATATTTAAAAGAATTAATGCAATACCCGCGTCTCCGTTATTGAATGTGTTGATATTCGTTAAATTAATTTTTTCTAAAACATTCTTGTTTTCATTAGGTTCAACATCAATACCAGCCATTGGCAAGGTTCCATTTGTATTCGAAACAACAATATTAGATACATTTATATTCTTCCCACTTATAATTGATATCCCATTACGTCTATTATTATCCAATAATCCTCCTTTAATTACTATATTTTCAGGATCTCTTGATAGTACACCAATATAAATTCCATCTCCCCAGCAATTTGATATTTCAGGATTATAAATCGTTATATTTTTAGAGGATAAAATATTTATTCCCATTCCCCATTCTCCATCAACTCCTTTATGCTTCATTTTATCACCAACTAATCTTGGATTATAAATTACAACATTTTCTAGATTTCTAACATCAAGAATTTGATACTTTGGTAGTGAATTGGAAGCAATAATTAATTTAGATTTTGAATCAAAATAAATATTTGAGTTACTTTTTAATGATAATCCTTTTTCCGAAATTAGTATAGGAAAATTAGGTAAAATAATATTCCTATTCTCATCTATAGCTTTTTGTATACATTCCGTATAATCTACTGTTCCATCTTTTAGATAATTTTTAGGCAGATACGCTAATGCATTTATAAATTGTTTTCTAGCGATCTCTTTTTTTACATCGACTTTATACACTAATTTTCGATTAACATTTTTATAACTAAATTTACTATTTTGAGAGTTACATGAACTAGCAAAGAAGAAGAATATTATTAAAACTATATTTTTCATAACAAAACTATTTTAACTATCTAAATCAAATTATTAAGCGAACTATACACTTGACATGTTTCTAACGCATTGATTTTCCAAGAAAACTTTTTGGTATTTAATAGTGCATTCTTCGACAGTTGCATATAAAGCTCATCATTAGATAAAACTTTTTCCATTTTGTTTTTTATATCTACTACTGAGAATGGGTCAAAATATACACCTCCACTGCCAGAAATTTCTGATATACAGCTTTGATTAGCACCTACTGTTGGTTTACTAAACAGACCTGCCTCAAGTGATGGAAAGCCAAAACCTTCATAATAAGATGAAAAAAGGTGAAGCTTACAATTTGCATATAACCAAATTAAATCTTCTCTTGAAATAAAATCAAGATAAAGCACTCCTAAAGTTTTCTCAATTTCTAGCAAAATATCCTCGTAGTCATAATTTTTTTTACCAACTATGATCAACTTATACTCATTTCTTATTTTCTCTGGCAATAAAGAATAAGCCTGTATTAATCGTACATAATTTTTACGAGGTTCTAAATGCCCTACCGAAATCATGTAATTCATACTCGTTATAAGATTATTTTTTATAACCCTGGCCGAGGAAGTATCTTCTAATTTAAAGGATTCAGGATCTACTGCCTCATGAATTGCTTTAATCTTCTCCTCTTTAATTTTATAAAACTTAATAACTTCATCTTTTGTAAATTCTGAAATTGTTATTATTTTATCTGCCGCCTCTATAGATTTTTTTACCGCATACTTTAAGTATATATATCTCTTAAATTCATAAGATTTTGGAAAATTCAAAAATCTAAGATCATGTACCGTTAATACAACTTTCGCTTTTTTAAATTTTGGAGAATGGAAGAAAGCAGAGTGAAAAATATCAAATCCTTCTTCTCTCTCCTCTTTCTTCCAAAAATACTTTTGAAATAAAGCTCTGGTAATTTTTTTGTTTGATTTAAAAGGGAAGTACTTAATTTTCCCAATACCTTTAGTCAATTCAACAAATTCGGATTCAGATTTTTCTGTAATGTAAAAGATAAAATCTATATCCGATTTTAAGTTTACCAACTCTTTAACCAGATTATGAATATATTCTTTGATACCACCGCCAGCTTCATAATATATACAATTAATAGCTATCTTCATTATATTTATTTTTTTATAATTAATCTTCTTAGACCAAGAATTTTTATTCTCTATTTTCGTAAGCTTCTTCTCTAATCAATTTTCTTTCATAATAGGAATCTTCTGTAAACAAATTATTTGAATATCTATATATGTCTCTATTAAAAGTTATAAATGTTTTTAAAAAACATATAAAGATTACTACTACAGTAATATTCCTATTCCTTATCAAAATTTTTAAATCGCAAACTATCATAACATAGGCCCAAAAAAACAATAATGAAAACCTATTAATAAGTGTTTCCGAGGTACTACAGTATAACAATATAAAACAGTAAAAGAAAAAACTGTTAAAATATATAGGGGCAATTAATTTATTAGAAACGATTCTTTTGTAATTAATGAGTAGTAACAATACAATAAATAATTTTTCTAAAATTCCAAATCTTAAACCATAAGTTTTATCAGATTCTGTAATAGTACTTGCCAAATACTGCATTCTTCCTCCTATAATACTCCCTGCAAAATCTACAATCGTATTAAAAAAATTAATCTGGAGAATGTATACCACAATTCCAAAAAATAATAAAGTTATCAGGAGCCATCCTTTAAAGTAATTTGCATTTATAAAAATAATAAATAATAAAAATACTCCTGTTGCATGAAATAAAGTGGAGCATAAAATTATTATAGCCGCTTTAATTTTTTGATTCTTCTTGACAAATTCTATTGCCTGTACCGCTATAAGAATGGATGTGAAATTTCGTAACAGGTCAAGTATTAGTAACGGGAATATACTAATTAAGACAATGTAAGACAATGCTGTTTGACTAGAATTTATCTTTAAAAACCTATTCCAGAGAAATGTTTGAATTAAAGTAATAAATAAAACAAACATATTATAAGTAAGTCCCAAATCATGAAAGAGTTTTGCCAAAAAGGAGAAACCTATTTCGTAATCCACTACAGTCCATTCATTTAGTGTTGTTTCAGAATAATAATACTCATAATTGAACCAATCACTTCCAACATATCCTCTAAACCCAAAAAAAATGAAAAAAATGAAAGCACAAAGAAGCCTAATATGTCTATTATTTTCTTGCTTAGATCTATTTTCATTAAAATATATTACAACATAAACTAGAATTAAAATAAGATATGGAAAACTAAAAAAATCCATTAAAGTTTATTTTATTGCTTCTTCGAACAAAGACTTAATATCTACGGAATTATACAACTCATACGCTCCCATACTAATTTCCACATACTTTTTTTCAATTTCTAAAACAACTTTCGCCATTCCTTTTGGACTAAAATCAGATACAACTCTACCGGAATTATATTTTTCAAATAAAAGTGAAAGTCCCGGAATGTCATTAGAAATCATAGGAATGCCAAATGAGGAATATTCATAAATCTTGTTGGGAGCACAATATAATGTATTTATAACATTTTCAATTGCTCCCTGAGTTGGAAAATAGCTTAAAAACCCAAGATGAGCTCTTTTAGTTATTTCAAGATGCTTAGGCGCTGAAATAAAAGGTAAGAATACAATTCTCTCAGATTCGTATTTATCAATTAATCTTTGTTTATTAAAGTCGAGTCCGCCCATTATACAAATTATATATTCATTAGGAAGATACTGTATTGATTCACATAATTCGTCTAATCTTCTTTCAGGAAAATTAAAAATCCCTTGATATAAGATGACTTTTTTATCTTTCAATAAAATCTCAATTTCTGGCTCCAAAGTATCTTTTAGCTCAGAAAGAGTAAAATCTGGTTTATTAGGAATTACTAAAGGTAAAGTAGATAAATTAAAATATGCCTTTGTGATATGAGCCCTGTTATGTTCGCAGCACACGACCTTCCATCCGTTCTGCATTGTTTTAACATAATCAAGAGTAGGACTCAATATTTTGTATCTTAAATCTACTTTAAGTTGTGGTGTTTCAAATAAATATAATATAGATCTAAACTGTAAAATTAATTTATGAAGAAGCCATATGTTTTGGTTTCCATAAATCCACAATAACGAATTATCTACATATTCTTCCCTAACTATTTTTTCAACACTTCTTTTGTAAGAATATAACTTAAATAGCTTTGTGATTTTGCTTTCTGTAGTATCATTAACAATTGTTTCATAATAAACCATTCCTTGAGCTTCTAAATCTACAATGGTTTTTTTATTACTACAATATCCAAGTACAACCACCTTTTTTCCAAGAGACAGTAATATTTTTATAGCTGTAAGTATCGGAGGATATTTTTGTATATCGTGATTATAAACTAAAATATTTTTCATTTATATATTAGATATGAAGTCTACAATTCGTTCGCAAGCTTTTCCATCCCCATACGGGTTATGCAAAACACTCATTCTTTGATATCTGTCATGATCTTTTAATAAGCTATTAGTTTCTTTGACAATAAGATCTTTATCAGTACCCACCAGTAAAACTGTCCCTGCTTTTACAGCCTCTGGTCTTTCTGTAGATTCCCGCATAACCAATACTGGTTTACCAAGACTTGGTGCTTCTTCCTGAACTCCTCCACTATCGGTTATTATTAAATATGATTTATCCATCAGCCAGACAAAAGCAGGATAAGCTAGAGGTTCTATTAGTTTAATATTATTAATATCAGATAGTATTTCATAAACAGGTCCTTTTACATTAGGATTTAAGTGCACTGGATAAATGATTTCTACATCTTGATTGGTCAAAGCTATTTCCCTTAAAGCTTCACAAATTCGAATAAAACCATCTCCATGATTTTCTCTGCGATGACCTGTCACAAGAATTGTTTTTGCATCTTTTTTTATGATTCCCTTTAAGTTTTCAATTTCTGAATTATAAATATCTTCCACTCTTTTTGAACTATCGATCAACGCATCGATAACTGTATTGCCAGTTACCAGTATTGTTTTATAATCTATATTTTCTTTTAAAAGATTTGATTTAGAATCTTCTGTAGGAGCAAAATGATAATCAGCAATTCTTCCTGTTATTTGTCTATTCATTTCTTCAGGAAAAGGAGTGCGTTTAAAATTTGTACGCAAACCCGCTTCCACATGACAAATTTTAGCACCAGAATAAAACGATGCCAAACTAGCTGCCATGGTTGTTGTTGTATCACCATGCACATAAACATAATCTGGATTAAAATCTTCTAAAACTTCTTTTAACCCGATTATTATATCTCCAGTTAAAGAATATAAGTTTTGATTAGCCTTCATTAAATTTAAATCATAATCTGGCTGAATATCAAAAAAGTCTAAAACTTGATCTAGCATTTCTCGATGTTGTGCTGTTACGCAGACCTTAGTTTGAAAAAGGTTGGAATGTTTTTTAAACTCTTGCACTAAAGGCGCCATTTTTATAGCCTCTGGCCTTGTGCCAAAAACAATTAAATTTTTTCTCATTATAATATTACAACTATTTTAAATTACTTTACGCCAGATTCTACAAAGAAATAAAACTTGTTACTGATTTATATATTGAAAAACTTAACTAAATGACGGATCAGACGATAAAAATGAATTTTTCTTTCATAACTAAAAAATCCCTTTTCTATCGCTTCATTATTTTTTTTACAAATCTCAATTATTTTATAATATTCATTCTTCCATATGTTCATGATCGCATTATAATCGTAGTTTTCACTAAACATTTTAATAGCGGCATTACCTGTACTCTCGCGTCGTGAATCTGATTCTGTAATACTTAATATAGCTGATTGAAAGCTAACTGGAGATCTATCTTTTGGAGAATTTATTACTATTATATCTTTATCTAAACTGTTTTCACCCCAAAAACCCCACGCAAATTTATTTGTCTCTGGAGTAAATCCAGCTATTATTGAGGGCTTAGCACATGAAGCTGCTAGTAAAAGTGTAGTTCCCATTCCAACAAATGTTGTACATTTCTGATACAAGGCTTCTAAATCTTTACCAACCACCGTTCCTTTCAACTGAATGATTTCCTGACCTGCTTCTGTATTTATACTAAGCGCTAATTGATTTAATTCATTAAATAAATTACCATCTCCAACAATAATTAATTTGTATTCCTTAAAACTTTCATTTTTTCTATGTAAATCATAGAAATCCTGAATTAAATATTTCACATAGTCTTTATCTTCAGATAACCTACTAACCGATAAAATATATTTTTGATCAGAAACAGAATTATCGACTGGAATTGCTTTAACTGGAATAGGTATTATATGGGGATTTAATTTAAGTTTAGTAACTCCTTCAATGTACTCCTGCATTTGTAGAGTTAGTGAATAAAATAGACCATACCTATTCATTTTCTTAGTGATAATTTTTAATAAAGGATTACGTCTGTACGAAAGCTCTGATAATATATTTACACAAAAAGGAATTTTAATTTCTTTATACAGAGAAGCCACGTGAACAATTGGATATGAATTATGAGCTTCAATAACATCTATTTTATTATCTAATAAAATTGTCTTTAAATTTTGTTTAAAGCTATCATATTGAGCATTTTTAAATACTAAAGGGGGTAAACTTATTCCTTCCAATTTTATATGAACTGTACCCTGAGGTAAATTAGAGACATTCTCCCCACCTTCTGAAATCACTAATACATCAAATTGGTTATCAATGAGCCATTTACATTTATTAATCACGTAAGTTTCTGCACCACCTATAATCATCAATGGTGTAATAAATGCAATTTTAATTTTTTCTCTATCCATTTATTCAATATTTAGCTCTTTTAGGCTTTGATCTAGATCTTCTTTTTAAATTTATTATTAATAGCTGCTTTGATATTTAATCTCCCATTTAATTCATTCCAAGAAAACCAACAAGATATTAAAATCATCAAGACCCCAACAGAATAAGCTATATATACATTATAATAATAGACCGCTACAAAAGAAAACAATGCCAAAGGAAATTGAATTAGAAAAATTTTAATAATTGCTTTATTAAACTCAAATTCATAATATATTTTGCAAATGAAAAACACTTGTATAAAATAGACGAAATAACTTATTAGAAAAGAAATTCCTAATCCCGTTAATCCATAATAATAATATCCTAATAAATTAGATATCAACACATAGGCATTTGAACAAAGTTCGTTCCAAAAAAAGACTTTAGAAGCTCCTCTTGCCAAAAAAAGATAACCCATTGACCACGTTAAAGCTTTAAAAAATATACCTAAAGTAGCCCAGTGAACCATTGGAATGACACCAATAAAATCTTTTGAATATAATAATAAAATCCCCCAATGAATAAAAACTAAAAAAACAATTAATATAGGCGATAAAATAAGTATTGCGATTTCAGCCTGCTCATTTATAATTAGCTTCGTCTTTTTATTATCGTCTGATACACTTGCTAAACGGGGATAATAATCTGAAGACATAGCCGTAAAGACCATACCAACATAAGTATTAATTATCGCAAAACCAGCAGTAAATAAACCCACATCTTTTATCCCTCCAACCTTATTTATATATATTCGGACAACATATGCTACAATCAAAGTTATGATTGAGCTAAAACTTATTAAAAGCCCCATTCTTAACATATCCTTGCCTTCGGTTTTAAAGTCAGAACTATTTACTACAAAATTGGGAATTGCAATTTTTTTTACAAAATAGGATGAAATTACCACAATACTAATTGAACTTAATATCATTGCAGGTACAATTCCGTCTTCTCCCCAAAAATAATACATGGGTATTGATATTAATAGTCCAATTAAAGCACCCAAAGCACTAGACTTAGCCATGTATTGTATTTTGCGCATTCCTTGCAAAATCACATTTTGGCCAGCACTTATCTGAGTAAAAAGAAGTGTTATGGAAAGTAATACAAAGGCAAATGTATATTTATCATTCCCAAATGCTATTTCACTTAAATAAGGTGACAGAGCTAAAGCAATAATAAAACCAAATATGCCAGTTACCCAAACAAGCTTACGAAATACTGATGTTGTTTTTGCTAATTTTTGTTGATCATTTGTTTCTGATGCAATAGTTATATTTTTAACAGCCGAAGTTCCTAAACCAAAATTTGTAATCTGTCCGATTAATCCAATTGTGGATGTGAAGATAGAAACAATACCCATTCCTGTCGGACCAAGAAAAACAGCGACAATTTTACTTCTTAGTATAGAAATTATGATATTAAATACTTGTACACCTCCTAAAATCGAAGTCGCCTTAAAAATTTGTTGATATGAATTTGATTTATTTTCCAAAGTTCTTATAAATGTTTAATAATTTTTGCCGGCACGCCACCAATAATTACATTTTCTGGAAATCTTCCTTTAACAACAGCACCTGCAGCGATTATACTATTATCCCCAATATGTGAATCTTTTAGAACTAATACATTATTACCAATCCAAACATTTTTACCAATAACTATTTCTCCAACTTCTCCCACTTCTCTTCTTTTCAATGGCTCAATTCCATGGGCTTCAAAATCCATCAAGGTTACATTTTGCCCTATCAAAGTATGATTACCTATTTCAATTTTATTGGCAGCACAAATAAATATATTATTATTAGTAGCAACATTATCCCCTATTGTAATAGTTGCATCTTTATATCTTGCTTGAAATTCAATTGTTCCGTTTCTATTAAATCCGCCATCAATAGTTCCAAACATACACTGTTCTCCTATTAAGATTTTTCCTTTCCCTCTTAAAATTGTTGTCTGTTGAAAAAAGGGAAGCTTTTTTATTTCTATTCGTGTATTTGAAAAAACATTAGGCAATTTAAACAAATACAATTGTCTTATGTAAACTAACGATCGGAAAAGGATTCTTTTAATTATGCTCTTAAACATATTCATTTATAATCTCAATAACTTTAGAAACTTCTTCCGCTGTCATTACAGGACTAATTGGCAAACTAAGAACTTCTTGATGAATAGTTTCTGTAATTGGCAAATTCAAGTGATTCAAATCCTCATATGCTTCTTGTTTGTGAGGCGGAATAGGATAGTGAATGAGAGTTTGTATTCCATTTTCTGAAAGATATGTCTGTAAAGACTCTCTCTCTTTTGTTCTGATTACAAAAAGATGCCATACATGCTCTGTTTTATCTACGGGTTCTATTGGAAGAATTAATTTATCATTTTTAATTTCTTTCAAATATCTTCCTGCAATTTCTCTACGAACTTGGTTTTCATCATCTATATATTTTAGTTTTACATCTAGTACAGCAGCATGAATTTCATCTAATCTACTGTTTAATCCTTGATATATATTGATGTATTTTAAATTTGATCCATAATTTGCAATTGCTCTAATTGTTTTGGCCAAATCGTCATTCTTACATGTAACAGCACCAGCGTCACCTAAAGCTCCAAGGTTTTTTCCTGGATAAAAACTAAATCCTGCTGCATCTCCTAAATTTCCAGTCTTAATTTTATTCCATGAGGCACCAATGGCCTGGGCATTATCTTCAACAATTTTTAAATTATATTTATTTGCTATAGCATTTAACTTTTCAGAGAACACAACTTGTCCATATAAATGAACAATCAAAATTGCTTTCGTTTTAGAAGTAATTTTAGGTTCTATTTTTGAAATATCAATATTATAGTTATCTAAATCCGGCTCCACCAATACCGGAACTAAACCATTATCCGATAATGCCAACAAAGATGCTATATATGTATTAGCAGGTACCAAAACCTCGTCTCCTTTTTTCATCAAACCAAGCTCCAAATATGCTCTAAAAATCAATCTTAAAGCATCCAAACCATTTGCTACACCTATAGCATGATTTACACCAGTATATTTTTTAAGATTTTCTTCAAATTTTTTAACTTCTGTTCCTAATAGGAACCAACCGCTACGAAAAGTATTAATTAATCTTTCTTCAATTTCTTGTTGATGTGTAAGATTTATTTTTTGTAAATCTAAAAATTTAATCATAGTATTTTATTTTAAGTCTCTTATATAAGGCTCTCCTTCAAAGACAATTTATTATCTAAAAAAACATAAATATTTCCATCTTCATCTCTTAAGTTCAAATCTAAAATAATACCTTTCTCTGTTATATATCCTGCATGTTTTGCCGGATTACCATAAAAAAGATGATAGGGTAAAACCGATTTTGTTACTACACTACCAGCTCCAATCATTGCATAACAACCTATTTTATTTCCTGCTATTACCGTTGAGTTTGCACCAATTGATGCTCCTTTTTCAATTACTGTTTTAGAGAAGTCTATTGGATATGATTTTGATCTTGGCACCAAATCATTAGTAAACGTTACATTTGGACCTACAAAAACATTATCTTCAATATAAACACCATCCCAAACCTGTACTCCTGGTTTGATCGTTACATTATTACCAATTTTAACGTCATTTTCGATAAAAACATTACAATTTATGTTGCAGTTTTCGCCAATTGAAGCATTAGCTAAGATTACACAAAACTGCCAAATAGTAGTATTGTCCCCAATATTCTTGCTTTGAACATCTGCTAATGGATGGACTTTATACATTTTCTACATATTTTAAATAATCATCATATTCTCTCAGATAATCATTTTCACTATATTCATGAGAGGCCAGCACCAGACAAATAGAGCCACTAGAAAAATTGATTTCAGAAGCCCAAATACTAGGTGGTATGTGTAGTCCTACATCAGGTCTATTTAATAAAACCTGTCTTTTTGTTACACCATCGTCTAATAGAACCTCAAAACTTCCACTCGCTGCAACTAAAAATTGATGGCATTCTTTATGAGCATGTGCACCTCTAGATTCCCCTCCTGGAATGTCATATAAATAAAAAATTCTTTTAATATCAAAAGGGATCTCGAGATTATTATTTATTGAAGTAATATGTCCGTTACGATCTCCTATTTGCCTTAAATGCAAAAGATCGCATTCAAAGACACTAATTTTTTTTATCATTTAAATAGATTTTTAAAAACTTCAAAATCCCTTATATAATCATCCGTAAAATACTTTTTACTAGAGATATGCAAAGCAAGGGCATTTGTCGAAAAATTCTCAATATGCCTCCATGTTTTCGCTGGTAAATAAAGCCCGTAATAGCTTCTATTTAGAGAAAATTTTTCTATACTTTTATCTTCCTGTGTTATTATAACATCAAAACTTCCGCTTAGAGCTATTAAAATTTCTTCTTGTTCACAATATGCATGTCCCCCTCTAATCTCACCACCCGGAACATCATAAGTCCAAAAGACTCTTTCAATTTCGAATGGAATTTGAGTAGGATTTTGCATAAATGTCAAATTACCTCTTGGATCTTGAATTTTAGGAAAATTTATGATTTTTGGCTTCATTATACTTATTAATAACGATTAAAGTTTAGCGTCTACATTTAATCTCAAGAAATTCTTTACGTCGTAGATAACACTTAAATCTTTTTGAAAATTAGGTAAATCTAAATCTAGAAATTCATTGTGTGCTACACCCAAAACAATTGCATCAAACTTTTGATCTGGTATATTAGAACAGACATCTAAATTGTACTCATATTTAACCTCTAAAGGATTTGCTAAAGGATCATATATCACTACTTCAATACCGTATTCTCCTAGTACTTTTATTACATCAACAATTTTAGTATTACGTATATCAGGACAGTTTTCTTTAAATGTTAAACCCAACATTAATAAAGTTGTTCCTTTAATAGCTATTCCTTTTTTAATCATTAATTTAATTATTTGAGAAGCAATATATTCCCCCATACTGTCATTTAGTCTTCGTCCAGCTAATATAATTTCTGGGTGATAACCGAATTCTTGTGCACGCTGCGCTAGATAATAAGGATCTACTCCAATGCAATGTCCCCCTACTAAACCAGGTTTAAAATGTAAAAAATTCCATTTTGTTGCTGCTGCCTCAAGTACATCATTTGTATTGATGTTCATTAAATTAAATATTTTAGCTAATTCATTTACAAAAGCAATGTTGATATCCCTTTGTGAATTCTCAATAACTTTAGCTGCTTCAGCAACTTTAATATTTGGAGCGAGATGTGTACCTGCTGCAATTACGCTTTTATATAAGTTATCTACAATAATTCCTATTTCGGGAGTAGAACCTGCAGTAACCTTTAAGATTTTTTCAACGGTGTGCTCTTTATCTCCAGGATTGATTCTTTCTGGGGAATAACCTGCAAAAAAATCTACATTGAAAATCAGTCCAGAAATTCTCTCCAGCACAGGAACACATTCTTCTTCTGTAACGCCTGGATAAACAGTAGACTCATAGATAACAATATCACCCTTTTTTAAAACTTTACCCACAGTTTCACTTGCTTTATAAAGAGGGGTTAGGTCTGGTCTATTATTTCTATCAACCGGAGTAGGAACGGTTATAATAAATACATTACATTCTTTCAAATTTTCTAAATCGTAAGTACAATAAAGACCTGATTTACTATTAGAGTTATCAACTAAAACAGCTTTCAATATTTCATCAGATACTTCAAGTGTAGAATCATGCCCCTCATTTAGAATGTCAACTCTTTTCTTATTAATATCAAATCCAATTACTGAGTATTTCGTAGCAAATAATCTTGCTAGCGGTAAGCCTACATAACCTAAACCAATAATGGCAATTTTTTTCATATTTGTAATTATTCTTTTAAATTAATAAAATGAAACTATTTTATTATTAGTTTATTTTTTTAGATTATTGTAATACCAATTAACGGCTTCTTTAAGTCCCTTATCTAATGAATATTCTGGATTATATTCTAATAATCTTTTAGCCTTTTCTATACTTGCTAAGGAGTGAGGAATATCACCAGCCCTCATAGGTCCATAAAGGATTTCAACATCTTTTATTTTCGAATCAAATTCTGAAAGCTTATCACGCAACATAAATACTAACTCATTTAAAGTCGTTCTATCTCCAAATGCAGTATTATAAACAGTATTTATGGCTTCACTATTTTTTGTTAAAATAGCTCTTTCATTCATTTGTATTACATTATCAATATAGGTAAAATCCCGGGAGTAGTTACCATCTCCATTAATTAAAGGGCTTTCGTAATTCATAAATTGCATAACAAATTTTGGAATTACTGCTGCATATGCTCCTCTTGGATCTTGGCGACGACCAAAAACATTAAAATAACGCAATCCTATTGTTTCCAATCCGTATATTTTACTAAAAATATTAGCATACAATTCATTTACATATTTGGTTATTGCATATGGAGAGAGTGGATTACCAATCTTATCTTCAACTTTTGGCAATGATTCTGAATCTCCATAAGTTGATGAGCTTGCAGCATATATAAAACGTTTTACCTTAGCATCTCTTGAAGCAACTAACATATTCAAAAATCCGCTAACATTCACATCATTAGTTGTTATCGGATCATTTATAGATCGTGGAACAGAACCTAAAGCTGCTTCATGCAAGACATAGTCAACACCTTCTACTGCTATTTTACAATCATCAAGATTTCTAATATCTCCTTCTATTAAAGAAAATTGTTTATTAGAAAAAAAAGGTTCTATATTATAGTGATGTCCTGTTGAAAAGTTATCAAGACAAACTACCTGATAATTTTTTGCTAAAAAATATTCACATAAATTTGAGCCTATAAAACCGGCTCCTCCTGTTATTAAAATTTTCATTAAATTGTGTGTATAATTTTTTTAAATACTAAAAAAGCTACAGTTAAAAAAGCTACAATAAAAGAACCAATAATTAATCCTTTTAATTTCCCTATATGTTCTTTATATAGTGGTAGTATTGGCGAATCAATTATTTGAATTAAAGGGGTTTCCTTACGCAATGCAACCTTAGCCAGTTCAGTCTGCTTTACCAATTCAGTTAATATTGCCGTATTAGCCTGTATATCTACTTGCCGTCTAGCTGATGGAGTTCTTCTCACATTTAAAGCAGGGTTTAGATTAAAAGTATTATCATTTGCTACAGCTACTCCGGTAATTGCACTATTCAGCTCTCCTCTTATAGAATCCGTTTGTCTCTCAAGAATATCCATATTAAGTCTAGCTTTTTCGCTTTTAGTCTCGATATAAAAATTTCCTACTTCTTTAGCCAATGCTTCACAAAAATATTTAGCAAATAGTTCATTTTTAGATGAAACATCTATTGTAATGATAGCTACTTTTTTATCTTTTTGACCTACATTTAAGCTTTCTTTAGATAAATTTTCATAAATTTTACCTAATATACTATCTTGTTCTCTAGTAAAACCTTTACGTTCAACATTAGGCAAAAATTGAATTGATTTAATTTTATCATCATTTTGCCATTTTTCCCTCCAATCATTATTTTGAATGTACATCTCAGCCAAAGAAATTAACTTACCATCAACTTTAATTGGGCTCAATAATGTTTGTTCAACCATGTTACGAGATTTTAATAACTCGGTTAAATTAGCTCCAGCAAATACACTTCCTCCTTCACCACCAATATCTAAACCTAATGAAGTTGCTAAGCCTAATGCATTGCCTAAGTTTCCACCAGTTTTTTCATCTTCTAGTGCAAAAGAAAGGCTAGCCTTGTAGATTGGTTTCTTTATAATTGAATAAGTAATTCCTAAACAACCTCCAATTAGTCCTGCAAATATTATGATTTTCCATTGAGTTAATAGAAAAAAAAACCAGTTCTTTATTGTATCTACCAATTCTTTTAACGACATCTCGTTATTACTTCCTATAGTATCCATAAAATTAATCTATTTAAAAGCCGTCACTATTAATAGAGCCAAACTAGTAATAACACTCCCTATACTAACCCATTCCCCAGTACTCATTTTCTTTGTTTCTGGTTTTTCCGGCACAACGATCTGAGAATCTGGAGTTACTTTTGGATATGACCTAAAAAACAGAAAAGAGGTTGTAACAGAAGCATTACCATTTGGATAAATTATGTAAGCCTTTTTCTTCCATCCTTTACTATCAACTCCCCCGACAGCATTTATATAATATTTGAAACTTTTTCCGCTCCTGTAAGGTATTTCAGAGGTAAGCAATACATTTCCTGTTACTTTTACTCCTTCATTATAAACAGCTACTTCAATTTCATCGCCTGGAAATAAGGTAACATTAGAATAATGATTTTTATTTTTTTCAATTTTTTCCCAATTAATAGGAATAGTAGAGAACTTTATATCAGCTAATTTTTCTTTCAAAGAATCATTCTTAGTTAAATTTAAATCAATACTTTCTAACTTTTCTATTTCTTCTTTTTTAATTGGTCTTTTTATTTTCATACCTTCAATGTTTGAAATAGAAGTCAATCCGCCCGCTCTCATAACTATATCGTATACTTTTTCCTTTTTATTTGCCAAAACATATTTTCCAGGATAAACTACTGCTCCTGAAATAGTTACCATTTTAGGTTTTTCATAAATTGCTATTCTTCGAATATTAATAACATCGAAAGGTTTTAAAATGAAGTTTTTAGCCTGCTCATTATTATCGGATAAAATTTCAAGCTGTAGCAATTCAATACGTTTTGGATCACTATCGTTAATAACATCTGACTTAACCATCCTTGCTACTTCAATTCTTTTGGATGCAGAACCTGTTAATCCACCTACTTGAATGATTAAATCATTTAAAGTTATATTCTCCACATAATCATATACTCCTGGCTTTTTAACCTCACCATCAATAGTGACCTTATATTCTTCTCTAAAATCTAAAATAGAATAAACTGTAATAACATCTTCTCTTTTTAACTTAATATCTGCATTAACATCTCCCGTTAGTGCAGCATTTAGATCAACATTTACAATCTCTGTAGTTAAGTCTGATTTTAAGCGAATTATTCTGGCTCTCTTGCTATAAGCATCTTCTTTAAGTCCTTCAGCTCTAGCAACAAGATCTGAAATTCTCATTCCTTCAACAAAGGAGTAATAATCTGGTCTAAAAACCGCTCCTTCAATTTTAATACGATTTTCAAATCTATCTAAAATTTTAGTTATTCTAAAAACGTCTCCTGATTGTGGAATGTAAGTATTAAAATCACTTTCGTTAATGTCTTGCACCTTGAATTCTCTTCCTGTCTTTTGCACAACATTAACAGATGCCGTATAAGCTAACTCATTAAATCCTGACGCAAAATTTAATAAATCAGTAAAAGTTTCCCCTTTTTTCATCTCAAAAATCCCTGGACGTTTAACCTCGCCCTCAACATTCACTCTTTGATTATATGCGGGAATCCGAATGACATCATTATCTTTTAAATTAACATTATCAGATTGATCCCCTTTTATTAAGAATCTATAAATATCAATATTTCTAAATACTTTGTTATTTCTAATAAGCTCTATGTTTCTATAGCTGCCATTTTTTCCTGGTCCTCCTGCTAAGTGCAAGGCATTATAAACCGTTGCTAAAGAAGATATAGAGTAATTTCCTGGTTGTTTCCCGCCTACTACAGTAATTTTAATAGTACGGATTTGATTAAGACTAACACTAACTTGGGATTGTCCAGAACGTACAGTACTATAAACTTTAGCAATTGCTGCCTTAATTTTTTGAGTAGCCGCTTCAATTGGCATTCCAGCAACAGAAATTTGCCCTACATATTGAATGCTTATTTTTCCTTCAATACTAACCGGAACACTTGCATTATACTCCTGAACACCATATATACTAACTTGAAGTTCATCACCTGGCCCTAAAATATAATTGACAGGTGTCGCTAACTTCAAATCCGGTTCAAAATTTAAATTAGGATTATCAAAAAGTTCCGAACCAAAAATAAGAGCAATTGTAGAATCTTTTACTTTATTATTTACAATTTTTTCTTGACTTCTTCCAAATTCAGCTTTACTTTTATCTTTATTTGATGGATTATTTGTATTAGTTGAAGAATTAGACATAGTACTTAACTTAATCCTTAGTTTATCAAATTCGTCCTGACTCATACCTTTTGATAAAACCATAGGCTCCGCCTGATCAATAGTCATGTTATTACTCTTTAGTTGTTCACTAATTTTAGTGAGATCCTCTTGTGATAAATAATCGACTTTGATCGTACTTAAATCCTTGCTTTTTAATATGTCTTGTGCATACACGTTAGAAGATATTATAAAAATTAAAAGCTGAGCAAGAACATATGTTATTTTTTTCATACAATTATGATTTAACCTTAAATTAGGAATAAATAGAGTTTCTTTGTTTTTAAGAATATTGCTTTTGATAATAATCTTTATATGCCCCTGAAGTTACATTTTGCAACCATTCTGCATTGTCAAGATACCAATCTATTGTTTTAGCTAGACCTTCTTCAAAAGTAACAGAAGGTTTCCATCCAAGTTCTTTGTTAATTTTTGACGCATCAATCGCATAACGCAAATCGTGGCCTGGCCTATCTTTTACATATGTAATTAACCCTAAAGAAGTACCTGCATTTCTGCATAACTTTTGATCCATTAGATTACACAAAAGTTTAACCAAATCGATATTCTTCCATTCATTAAAACCTCCAATATTATAAGTTTCATGATTTTTACCTTCATGAAAAACCAAATCAATTGCAATCGCATGATCTTCAACGAATAACCAGTCACGAGTATAATTCCCATCGCCATAAACTGGCAAAGGCTTATTATTGATAATATTATTTATAAAAAGAGGAATTAATTTTTCAGGGAAATGATAGGAACCGTAGTTATTTGAACAATTTGTTAAAACGTATGGCAATCCGTATGTTTCTCCATATGCTCTAACAAAATGATCAGAGCTAGCCTTTGAAGCAGAATAAGGTGAATTTGGATCATACGCAGTAGTTTCAGTAAAAAGACCATCAGCTCCAAGAGAACCATAAACCTCATCTGTACTTATATGGTAAAATCTTTTTCCTTCATAATTCCCTTTCCATTGATTTTTTGCCGCATTCAACAAATTCATTGTACCAATTACATTTGTTTTTACAAAAGCCAAAGGGTCTTCAATAGAACGATCAACATGTGATTCTGCTGCTAAGTGTAATACCCCATCAAAATTATGTGTTGAGAAAAGTCCATTTATAAAATTTTCTTCTACAATATCTCCTTTTATAAAAGTATAATTTGATTTGTCTTCAATATCTTTTATATTTTCAAGATTTCCTGCATAAGTCAAAGCGTCCAAATTAAAAATTTGATAATCTGGATATTTATTCACGAAACGTCTTACTACATGAGAACCGATAAAACCAGCCCCGCCAGTTATAAGAATTTTTTTCATTTTGAATTAATTTAAAAGATCTGAATTTTGTTTTTCTAATTCACTATATATATCCTTAACATCCTGCGAACTTTCTTTCTGTAAGATTAGATTTGCAGTATTAGTATGCACAAATATAGTATTTTGTAGTCCTAAAAAAGTTGTGTGCTTGTCACATCCAATAACCATGTTGCCATTTTTATCTACTGGATGCCCTTTTGTTATTAAATATTCATAAACAGATTCAAATGATCCCAGATCTGACCATGAAAATGCCGCTGGTACAACTTTAATTTTTTTACTGCGTTCCATAACAGCGTAATCTATACTAATTGATGGAATTTCTAATGATAAATTTACATCTAAAAAACCATTTTTACTTGCTTCCCAAACAACTTTAGATTTTTCATAGACATCAGGCTGAAACTGTTTCAATTCATCTAAAAGAATCCCTGCTTTAAAACAAAACATTCCGCTATTCCATAAAAAATTACCTCGCGCAATAAAGTCTTTTGCTGTTGTTTCATTTGGTTTTTCTCGGAAAGATAATACTTTATCGCCTTTTGATTCAATATATCCATAACCTGTTTCAGGCTTAGTTGGTATAATTCCAAAGGTTACGATAAAACCTTCTTGAGCTTTAGTAACTGCTTGTTGGATTGCATTATTATAATCATCCATTTTATCAATAATATGATCCGATGGAGTTACAATCAATATATCGTCAGGGTTCGATGCAAATGCTGCAAATGCAATCGCTGCTGCAGTATTTCTTGGTGTAGCTTCAACAATATTTACGTAATCAGTTTTGGTTTTATCCATAACTTTTCCACTTAAATGATGATTATCTACATTTCCAACAACCATTATTTTATCTGCTAAATGACTATTACGTTCAACAGTCATTTCAAATAATGATTTATTTTCGAAAATTTCCAAATATTGTTTTGGTTGACTTTTACGAGATAGAGGCCATAATCTACTCCCTACTCCTCCAGTTAAAATAACATGTATAATCGAGTTTTTTTTTTCCATTTTCCTTTCTAAAAATAAGAAATTTTAAAGTTCTATAACCTATTATCTGCCGTCGAACCTAAAACTCCTTTTACATCGTAAAGCAAACTGTTCTCTTTTTGCAATTCAGCAAAATTTAAATTTAAAAATTCATTATGTGACACTCCTAAAACAATAGCATCAAATTTTTCTGTTGGTAAAGTTTTTTTGGTCTCTAATTTATATTCTTTTTTAACCTCTTCAATCCCAGCTAAAGGATCAAATATAGTAACGACAATTCCATATTCTGTTAAACCTTTAATTACATCTACTATTTTGGTGTTTCTAACATCTGGACAGTTTTCTTTAAAAGTGATTCCTAACATTAAAAGTTCTGCTCCGTTAACTGTGATACCTTTTTTTATCATTAGTTTTACAATTTGTGAAGCAACGTATTCGCCCATGCTGTCATTTAAACGTCGTCCGGCTAAAATTATTTCAGGATGATATCCAAATTCCTGTGCTCTTTGGGCTAAATAATAAGGATCTACTCCAATGCAATGACCTCCTACAAGACCTGGTTTAAATGGTAAAAAATTCCATTTTGTCCCAGCTGCCTTTAAAACTTCCTGAGTATCAATATTCATTAAATTAAATATTTTTGCCAGCTCATTAACAAATGCGATATTGATATCTCTTTGAGAATTCTCTATTACTTTTGCGGCTTCGGCTACTTTGATTGATGGCGCTAAATGTGTTCCGGCAACAATCACTGATTTATATAATGAATCTACTTTTAGTCCTATTTCTGGGGTTGAACCAGAAGTTACCTTTAAAATCTTCTCTACAGTATGTTCCTTATCCCCTGGGTTTATTCTTTCAGGAGAATAACCTACAAAAAAGTCTTCATTAAATTTAAGTCCTGAAATTTTTTCTAAAACCGGAACACATTGTTCTTCTGTAACACCTGGATAAACTGTTGATTCGTAAATTACAATGTCACCATTTTTTAATACTTTTCCAACCGATTCGCTTGATTTATATAGTGGTGTAAGATCTGGACGATTATTTTTATCCACCGGTGTAGGTACTGTAATTATAAAATAATTACAGTTTACAATTTCATCAAGAGAATCTGTACAATATAATCCTATTTTATTATCAGAATTATCAACTAATACCTTTTGCAAGGTGTTAGAATCTATCTCCAGCGTAGTATCTATACCAGAATTTAAACTTTCAATTCTCGATTTATTTATATCAAAACCTACAACGGCATATTTTGTCGCGAATAATCTGGCCAAAGGTAAGCCAACATAACCTAACCCTATAACAGCTATTTTTATGTTTTTTTCCAATTTCATTCCTTTTTTATAAGTTTTCAGTCATTAAAATTCACGGCTTCGCCCTTCTGAGTCACAAAAAATGAGACCAGACTGCACAAAATTATTTTCGGCAAATATAACATAAAAGTCAATTTATACACTATAGTTTTTTGTAATACTTTAGCAAAACAAAGAATTACAAATATTTCAAACACTAACACTTCAATAATCAGCGTGTAGTAAAATATTTACAAATAAAAAACAGAGAATAAAACCCCTAAAATGAGATTTTATTCTCTGTATATATTTAAGAGAGGCGACTCTAGACTAAATAAGCTGATTTAATTTTACTTATATTTAATTTTCAATACACATCCTAAAGATTCAAGAATCAAAATATAATGTGTGTTTGAAACTTCTTGAACAATCGCATTTTGATTATTAAAAGCACCCGATTCTAACTTTATTTTGTCACCAACATGAAACGGCAGGACAGAAGCATCGGCAATATTAGGAGATTTAAGACTGTTCTTTATTATATTTATTTCTTCATCACGAACAACTGCCGGCTTTCCTAACCAAAATAAATATCTCACAACGCCTGCTATCTCAAATACAGAATTTCTCTCATTATCTGGCAATTTTACAAAAACATAAGAGTTAAAAAGCGGCATTTCAACCTTTTTTTTTCTATCTGACCATTGCTTTATTTTAATTATCAATGGACAATAGCACTCTATTCCTATTTCAGCAAATCGTTCAGCTACTTTTTTCTCCCATTTCGGTTTTGTATAAATCACATACCAATTCATAATTTCTATTTTTATTGAAAATAAACCTTAAACCAACCGCTTTCTTCTCGCTTCATATTAAATCTTATCTCAATAGAATAACCATTAAGAACCTATTCCTTTATAAACAAATCCAATTGATTCTAACTTTTTTGCATCCAGTATATTTCTTCCATCAAAAACAAATGCAGGCTTGTGCATTGATTGATAAATTTTTTGCCAATCATAAGTTGTAAATTCATCCCATTCAGTTAATACGGCAATAGCATGTGAACCTTTACACGCATCATAAGCGTCATTAAATACTGTTAATGACTTAATATTTTGGTCAGCAGTTCTGGTTTCTAAATAATCTAAATCACTTAACATTTTATTTTTTGATACTTTAGGATCATAAACAGAAATCTTTGCTTGTTCATTTATTAAATCATCTGCTACATAAATTGCCGCAGATTCGCGAGTATCGTTTGTGTCTTTTTTGAAGGCCCAGCCTAAAAAAGTAATTTTTTTGTCGGCAACAGTGTTATATAAAGTCTGAACTATCTTATTTGAAAATCTTCTTTTTTGATGATCATTCATAATAATAACCTGTTCCCAATAGTCTGCAACTTCATTTAAACCGTAAGTTTTAGCAATATAAACCAGATTTAAGATATCTTTTTGAAAACAAGAACCTCCAAAACCAACTGAAGCTTTTAAAAATTTAGGTCCAATTCTACTATCCATTCCAATTGCTCTTGCAACTTCATTTACATCAGCTCCGGTTTTTTCACACAGTTCAGACATTGCATTGATAGATGAAATACGCTGTGCTAAAAATGCATTAGCCGTTAATTTAGATAATTCTGATGACCAAACATTTGTTGTTAGAATCTTATCTCTATTAACCCAATTTGCATAAACATTTACCAAAGCATTAATCGCAGTCTCTCCTTCTGGAGTTGTATCTCCTCCAATTAAAATTCGGTCTGGATTTAATAGGTCTGTAACTGCAGTTCCTTCAGCTAAAAATTCGGGATTCGATAAAATTTGAAATTGTACCCCATTACCAGTATTATCCAATATGCTTTTTATAGCTTCTGCGGTTCGAACAGGTAAAGTCGATTTTTCGACTACAATTTTATTTTGCTTTGCAACTTTTGCAATTTGTCTGGCACATAACTCAATATATTTTAAATCAGCCGCCATACCTTTTCCTTTACCATAAGTTTTCGTTGGGGTATTAACCGAGATAAAAATTATCTGTGCTTCGTCAATTGCTTTTTCTACTTCTGTTGAAAAAAACAAATTTCTTCCTCTTGCTTCTGCAACAATTTTTGCAAGCCCAGGCTCATAAATAGGGATATTATCAGTATTTGGATCATTCCAATCCTTAATTCTTTGTTCATTCAAATCTACAACTGTAACTTGAATATGTGGACATTTTTGTGCAATCACTGCCATTGTAGGACCTCCAACATAACCAGCTCCTATGCAGCAAATTTTTGTAATTTCCATTTACTATAATTATTATCTATATTTATTTCAAATTATTCCAATACCAGCTTACTGCTTCTTTTAATCCTTCTTGCAAAGAATATTTTGGATTATATCCTAACAGTTTTTTTGCTTTATCAATACTTGCTAATGAGTGTGGAATATCTCCTGCTCTATTCGAGCCATAAACTATACCAACATCTGCAATTTTTGGATCAAACTCTGACAAATACGTTTTTAAATATTGCACCAAATCATTTAATGTGTTTCGATCTCCAAAAGCCGTATTATAAACTGTATTAAAAGCAGATTGATTTTGAGTTGTTATTGCCAGCTCATTCATTTGGATTACGTTGTCTATATATGTAAAATCGCGTGAATAATTACCATCGCCATTAATAATTGGGCTTTCATGATTCATTAATTGTTTAACAAATTTTGGAATTACTGCCGCATAAGCTCCATCTGGGTCTTGCTTTCTTCCAAAAACATTAAAATAACGTAATCCGATTGTTTCTAAACCATAAGTTTTGCTGAAAATTTCAGCATATAACTCGTTTACATATTTAGTTATTGCGTAAGGAGATAATGGTTTCCCGATTACATCTTCTACTTTTGGCAATCCTTCAGAATCCCCATAAGTAGATGAACTAGCTGCATATACGAAACGTTTCACTTTTGCTTCTCTAGAAGCAACTAACATGTTTAAAAAACCTGAAACATTTACCTCATTAGTTGTTATCGGATCATTTATAGATCTTGGCACAGACCCTAACGCAGCCTGATGCAAAACATAGTCAACACCTTCAACTGCTAAAATACAATCTTCAATATTTCTTATATCGCCTTCAATCAATTTATAGTTTGGATTCTCTATAATATCTTTCAAATTATGACGATGGCCTGTAGAAAAATTATCTAAACAAATTACCTTATGACCTAATCCTAAAAAATATTCTGACAGATTCGAACCTATAAAACCTGCTCCGCCAGTAATCAGTATTGTATTTTGATTTGAAGTTTTCATTTATTCAAAATTATCTTTTTCTAAATTTACCAGAAATCAAGCCCCAAAGCCCTCTTTGTTTCTCTTCTTCATGATATCCATTTGAATAAGCTCCATAACCATACCCATATCCATAAGTAGCTCCATACTTTGCTTTATTCTCAAAGCCATTAAAAACGATACTTGTGTTGTTTAATTCTCCTCTTTTAATTTTATTGTTCAACAGCGTTATCATATCTTTTTTAGTATAATTCTGCCTTACAATATATAAAGTAACATCGGCATATTGAACAAGTTCTGAGGCATCAGAAACTAAACCAACCGGCGGTGTATCAAGAATTATATAATCGTATTTTTGTTTTAATTCATCTATCAATTCTTTCATTGCATCGCTTAGAATTAATTCAGATGGATTTGGAGGAATTGGCCCCGAAAGTATTACATCAAGATTGGCAATTTGTGTTGAATTTGTAATTTCATCCAAAGTGTTTTGCTTAATTAAATAATTGACAACCCCTAATTGTTTATTTGTTAAAGAAAATTCATCTGCTAATCTTGGTTTTCTTAAATCCAAACCAACGATAACTGTTTTCTTTTCACTTAAAGCAAAAACTGTGGCTATATTAATGGAACAAAACGTCTTTCCTTCGCCACTTATAGATGAAGTGATCATTAAAGTTTTTGAACCATGAAGCTGTTGTCTTTTATATAAAAACTGTAATGAAGAACGAATGCCTCTAAAAGCTTCTGAAAGCGCCGACTTTGGCTTATCAAACACAGCTAAACTTATTGCGTCTTTATTAACACCTATTACTCCAATTATTGGTATTTCGGTCAATTTACTAATGTCTTCTGTATTTTGAATTGAATTATTAATAAAGAAAATTACTGCTATAACAATTAGAGGGATTAATATCCCTAAAAATAATGCTAAAATATAATTTGCAGAAGTTTTTGGTCCAATTAGCCCTTCACCAATGTCTTTCGCCGGATCAATAAAATGAATATCCGACAAATTTGAAGATTTTACAATTTCTGCTTCATTTCGTTTTTGAAGAAACTCTGTGTAAATATTATCATTTAAATCATATTTCCTTTGAATTTTTAATAATTCTTGTTGTTCTTCAGGCAATTTTTTAACAGTACTTTCGGCTTCACTAATTTTTGCATTCACTAAAGATAAATCATACAATAAAGAAGCCTTGGCTGAAATTATATTTTCTAACAAAACACTTTTAACAGCCTGCATTTGCTTATCAAAGTCTTTAAAAATCTTATCGCTTTTTACGGCATATGCCATCTCTGATCTTTGTGCTGAAAGAGCAATTAGTTTCGAAACATTTGCAACAATATTGGGATCTTCTATCCCCGCAACGGAAGGTGCTGGCAATCTTGAATAATCAACACTATTATTTAAATAAGATCGTAAAGAATTATAATACGCTATTTTTCTTGTTACTAAATCCTTTTCAACGTCAAAGTCCATTATTTTATCTGAAAACTTAGCACCGCCTCCTTCAATTTCATAAATATTTTTACCTTTTCTGAAAGTTTTCAATTCATTTCCAGTTTGTTTTAACTGTGCTTCCATAGCAACAAGTGTACTGTCTATAAATCTTATTGTATTAGTTGCAAACTGATTTTTACCATCTAATTGAATTTTTATCAACATTTTTACTGTTGCATTTAAATACTCAACCATTCTGGCTTTATTGGTTCCCTGCATTCCTAAAGTTAAAAGTGATCCGCCATTTTTATCACTATCTACACTTATTCCTTTATAACGAGAAACCGTTCCGTTAAAATCATTAAATTTTACAAAATATTCTTTCCCTTTGTAAAATCCGGGATTATCATTAATTTGTAGTTTCCAATTTAAAAAAGGCAGAGAAACTCGCTCGCCCACTTTATATTTTTTAATAAATGTTACAGGCTGTACAGAAGTATTACTATAAACATTAATAGAGTAAGTAATTAGCGAAACTGAATTACTTTCGAATGGTATTTGAATTTGATATTCACTTTCACTTAAAAACTTAATACTAATTAAAGTATTTGCGAGCTGCCCTTTTGTTTTATCTATATCAACATAAAAAGGAACTGCTCCGTAGGAATCAATTAAATTGTATTTTCCTTGTTCAAGATAATCGATATAATACTGTAATTTATCAACAACCAATTCATTATGGGATCTGGATTGTAATATTGTGGAAATTCCATTAACCTGATCTGAAATTCCACCCCAATTAAAAACCAAACTTGTATTTGATGTAAAAAAAGGATTGCTTTCTTCCTTTATAGAAATCATTGTCTGCATTCCATAAATTTTTTCTTTTCGAATATTTACCTGATATGCAATTGTAAAAGCTATAATCAAACTTGCCAGAAACCATTTCCAATAGCTTAAGATTTTCAATAAAAACTCTTTAAAATCAAAATTTGAATGATTCTCAAAAATGGAAAAATCTTTTACGTCTAACATCTTAATAAATTATTTTTTAATTTCTGATTATCAAATAAACTGTTGTAGCCAATGACAACAAGGTAATAACAGTACCTATAGACTGTATACCTGTTTGACCAGTTCCCCATGTTTTTTGCTTTAAGGGCTTGACATATATATAATCATTTGGCTGTAGATAATAATAAGGGGATTTCATAACATTAGCATCTGTAAGATCTATTTCATTCATTTGAACGCCTGTTGGGGTTTGACGAATCACAGTTACTGCTTTTCTATTACCTACTGTAGTAATATCGCCGGCATTCGCAATAGCCTCCATAATATTTACATTCTCTTTAAATAATGTTTTTGTTCCCGTACTTCCAACCTCTCCGTTTATCGTATACCTAAATCCTGCTAATTTTACAGTAAGAAAAATATTAGCTTCGCTTTTAAAATACTCTTCGTGCAATTTTTTTTCTATTTTAATTCGAACTTCTTCTAAAGTATAACCAATAACATTAATTTCTCCTAAAATCGGCATTCTGATATTTCCGTGATCATCGACCGTAAATCCATCAAAATACAATGATGATTCTGATTTACCAGTAGAGGAAACTTCTGTTGTATTAAAAATAGATACCAATTTAGGATCGATAGCTTTTATACTAATACTTAAAACATCATTTACTTGCAATCTATAGGGCTTAGATTCTACTGATGTAATATTATTTTGCTCTGATGAAGTATTTTTATCCTGCAGATACACAAGATCATTGAGTGGAATACAAGACGTAAATAATGTACTAATCAGCAGTAATATATAAAGGCTGTTTTTTGTCATTTTGAAAATTTTAACGCAAATATAGTTTTTCCTTTAGTTTTCAGGAAATCTATATATCATTTGATAGCATTTAATTGTTTTTGAAAGTTTTTTCGAACGGAACACGATGCAAAATACTTCTCCCAAGTGTAATTTCATCTGCATATTCTAATTCATCTCCAACGGAGATTCCTCTCGCTATAGTAGAAATTATAATTTCTGAATCGGCGATTTGTTTATAAATATAAAAATTTGTGGTATCACCTTCCATAGTAGAACTCAGGGCGAAGATAATTTCAATCACTTTTCCTGATTTTACTTTCTCAACTAAAGTAGAAATATTTAACTGACTTGGTCCAACTCCTTCTATCGGAGAAATTTTACCTCCTAAAACGTGATAAATTCCTCTGTATTGCCCAGTATTTTCAATTGCCATGACATCGCGAATATCTTCTACAACACAAATCGTTTGATGATTTCTGGCAGTATTTGCGCAAATTTCACAAACCTTAGTATCTGAAATATTATGGCAATTTTCACAAAATTTAATATCCTCACGCATATTTAATAATGCCTGCGATAAAAATCCAGTTTGTTCTTTTGGCTGTTTTAGCAAATGAAGAACTAAACGCAATGCTGTACGTTTACCAATTCCTGGTAATTGCGACATCTCGTCAACCGCTTTTTCAATAAGTTTTGATGAAAATTCCATGACGACAAAAGTAATACTTTTAATGGTATAGCAGGCTTTGGCACATCTAAAATCAACACTTAAAAGTAAACATTATTACTAAGTTTGTCCTGGGACTAATAGAGTTCATATTCTTTTATGTCAATCCTAAGACTTCGGGGCTATAAAAGATATAGTAGATCGCTGAACTGAGCTCCTAAAAAAACTAATATTGATTCGTCGCCAATAAAACCAAGGTACATGCAACTTCTACTTCAATATTATTTAACTCTAATAATTGATATAATTCAGGATTTTCAGTTCCTGGATTAAAGATTACTCTTTTAGGCTGTGCTTCAACGATGTAATTATAATAATCACGCTGACGATTAGGATTTAAATATAAAGTTACCGTATCTATATTTTTAACAGGAACTGCTTTGGTGTGAATTTTTACACCAGCCACTTCTCCTGTATTTTGACCAATTGCAAGAACAGTATGTCCTTTTTGTGTTAATGCATTTATCGCTCTAAAGGCGTAACGATCGGGTTTGGCGGTAGCACCAAGTAACAATGTTTTTTTATTTTTCATTATTTTAGAATATTCCACAAAAGTAGTCAAAAAGGACGAGCTTAATTTATTCTATTGATTTAGAATATTGACTGTAAAAATAATATCGTAATATAAATTTACATGCAATATTAAAATTTGACTATTTTTACTTCACTAACCAATATTATATGGATTTATTTATTTACCTATTTGCCGCACTTTTTTCAGTACTTAACCCAATTGGAACAGTTCCCATTTTTGTTGGATTAACACAACATGACTCTCAAAAAGAGCGTTCGAGAATTTCTTTATGGACTGCCATAAACGTTGGTATTATTTTATTGGTTTCTTTTTTTATTGGCCAATATGTTCTGTCTTTTTTCGGAATTAGTATTGATGCTCTTCGTATTGCCGGTGGAATTGTAATTGTAAATTCAGGTTTTTCATTACTTTCCGGTAAATTCAATAAAAAACGAGGAATTAATAAAAAAATAGAAAACGAAGTACAGCAAAGAAATGATATCGCTTTAACTCCCCTAGCGATTCCAATGCTTGCTGGACCAGGTTCTATTTCTTTACTAATTGCATTTTATCAGGAACACCATCAAATGGAGGAAATCATTTTTTCTTGTCTTGCAATTTTAACAATTGCTGTAGTTATTTTTGTTATTCTAAAAAGCGCGCATTATCTGGCAAGAATTTTAGGTGCATCTGGAATTGTAGCAATATCAAGGATTGTCGGGTTTATTGTAATTTCTATAGGAATTCAATATATCGTAAGTTCAATTGTAAATATTATCAAGGGAAATTTTTAAATGTAATTTGCCTTTTAGCATAGAGAAACGGGATAGAAACATTTAGTTTTTATCCCGTTTTACTTTATATAAAAATCTTAATTTCTTGGCAAAAATACTTCAGCCATCATACATCTTGCGCTTCCACCACCACAAGCTTCAATTGTATCCAAACTTGAACTTAAAATCTCGGCATGTTTTTCTAATTGTTGAATTTGTTTCGAAGTCAAACTTTGATGAGCCGATGCACTCATAACAATATATTTTTTATCATTTGTTCCTCGAACTTCCAACATATTACCTGCAAAATTATTTACCTGATCTTCTGTAATTAAGATGATTTCCTTTTTATCATCTTTAAGATTATCAAGAACCATTTTTCTTTCTTTTTTATCATCAATACAATCTGCACAAATAACAGCAAAAGTTTCACCTAAGCACATCATAACATTTGTATGATATATTAACTTACGTTCTCCATCAACTGTTTGAAAAGCTTCAAAAATTACCGGAGCATAATCAAAATCCTCACAAAACTCAATAAATAATTCTTCATCGGCACGAGGCGATAAAGCGCAATACGCTTTTGCATTGGCACGATCTAAAAGCAAACTTCCAGTTCCTTCTAAAAAATAACCATCATCTTCTGCAGATGTATAATCCATTATATTAGAAATTTCAAAACCTTTTTCTTCTAAAGTATCTAAAATATCTTCACGACGTTCTAAACGACGATTCTCTGCAAACATTGGATAAAGAGCGACATCTCCGTTTTCATGAAATGAAACCCAATTGTTTGGAAAAATACTATCCGGAGTATCCGTTTCTAAAGTGTCTTCAATAACCGTAACATCAACACCTACGGCTCTCAATTTTTCCACAAACGTGTCAAATTCTTGCTGCGCTTTTGCATTAACTGTACTTGGCAATAATCCGTCTAATACTTTTTGGTAATAATTATTTACAGCTGTTTGTTCATTCATTCTGAAAGCAACTGGCCGTATCATTACAATTGCATTTGTTGTTTGTTTCATTTTATATGTTTTTTGTTTCAAGTTTTAAGTTTCAGGTTTCATGTCTTGTAAAAAACTTGAAACCTGAAACTTGAAACCCAAAAACTATTTTTAATCTCTAATTAATGGCAAAGTTGAACATCTTAACAAACCTTCTTGTTTTGCGATTTCGGCATACGGAATTTCCTCCACAGTAAAACCATTAGCCCGAAGCCAGTTATTTAAGCGAGTAAAATTTTTCTCAGAAACAACAACATCTTTGTCAATCGAAAATACATTTGAAAACATATTGTACATTTCCTCTCTTTCAATATGAAATAAGTTTTCCTTTCCGAAAAGATTTACCAAATACAAATAATCTGCTTCTTCACGGAAACCTCTTTTATAAATGATTCCTTTGTCTTTTCCAACTGGTTGAAAACAGCAGTCTAAATGCAATGCATTATCACGGGCTTCCAATTTCGATTTAACTAAATCAAATTCTTTCACAATTTTATTTGGAAACAATCCTTTAATATAATTTACACCATGCATATTTGTTCTGGCAGTAATATAATCTTTGTAGTCGCTTCCTTTGTATGTACCAATAAAAATATGATCATTCCAAAGCATAACATCTCCGCCTTCAATATGAACTTCTTCTGGCGGGCGTACAACTTTTATTGTATCAATTTGATCAATAACATACTGAATTGCATCTAACTCTCGTTCACGATCTGGTAAAATATTTGATTTTATGAAAACATCATCAATTACAAATCCTATATCTCTAGCAAAAATCTGATTGTAGTTTTCAATCATTTCAGGGCGATAAACAGTAACATTATACTTCTGAAAAATAGCATTAAAAGCATCCATTTCAGCAACCATATCTTTTTCAATAGGATATGTTCCGGCTTTAATATGTTCCAATGATTTAGGATCATAGGCTTCTTCTAATGAAGGAGTTGGCCCATTATGAACGGCTGAACCCAAAACTACAGCACGCAATCTTGACGTTTCGTTCTTTACATTTAATTGCAACATAACTTTATTATATTTTGAACAAAGATAAAAAAAGCTTTACAGTTAAGTAAAGCTTTAGTTTTTTTTATTTGTTAGACTTAAAGTCTCTTAAAGGATGTCCGGTATAAATTTGTCTTGGCCTTCCAATTGGTTCTTTATTTTCACGCATTTCTTTCCATTGTGCAATCCATCCCGGAAGCCTGCCAATTGCAAACATAACAGTAAACATGTCAGTTGGAATTCCTAATGCTCTGTAAATAATTCCAGAATAGAAATCAACGTTTGGATATAAATTTCTTGATTTGAAATAATCATCTTCAAGAGCTGCAGACTCTAATTTTTTAGCAATCTCTAAAATCGGATCTTCAACACCTAAAGTCTCTAATACTTCTTTAGCAGCTTTTTTAATAATTCTTGCTCTTGGATCAAAGTTTTTATAAACTCTGTGGCCAAATCCCATTAAACGGAAAGGATCATTTTTATCTTTTGCTTTCGCCAAGAATTTATCAGTATCTCCACCGTCTTTGTTTATTTCTTCAAGCATTTCAAGTACAGCCTGGTTAGCCCCTCCGTGAAGCGGTCCCCAAAGAGCAGAAACTCCTGCAGAAATAGAAGCGAATAGTCCCGCATGAGATGAACCTACCATTCTTACTGTAGATGTAGAACAGTTTTGTTCGTGATCTGCATGAAGAATAAATAATTTATCTAAAGCATCTACAACAACTGGATTTACAGCATAAGGTCCTGTAGGCAATTTAAACATTAATTGCATAAAATTCTCTACATATCCTGTTGTATTATCGTAATAGTTTAACGGATAACCCATAGATTTTCTATAAGTCCAGGTTGCAATTACAAGAAATTTACCCATTGTTTTACAAATGGCTTCGTACATTTCTTTTTCATTGTCAACATTTACAGCTTTTGGATTAAATGCTGTCAAAGCGCTCGTCAAAGCAGATAACACTCCCATTGGGTGTGCAGTTTTTGGAAAACCATCAATGATATTTTTCATTTCTTCGTTTACCAAAGTATGCTTTTTAATACCATTTTCGAACTGCTCTAATTCTTGAGCGGTTGGAAGTTCTCCGAAAATCAAAAGATAAGAAACTTCTAAGAAACTAGCTTTTTCAGCCAAATCTTCGATTGAATATCCTCTGTAACGTAAAATTCCTAATTCTCCGTCTAAGAAAGTGATTTCACTTTTACAAGATCCAGAATTTTTATATCCCGGGTCAATTGTAATAATACCTGTTAAATCACGTAATTTGTTAATATCGATAGCGGATTCATTTTCGCTTCCTGTGATTACCGGAAGTTCAATTTTCTTACCATCTACTTCTAATGTAGCTATTTTTGACATAATATAATCGGAAATAATTCTATAAATAATAATTTATCAAATCTAAGGAATTTAAGACTAATTAAAAAAAGAATCCTGCTATGAATTTGTTAAAACTCCAAAAAAAAACCATTCGTACAAAACGAATGGTCTAATCTTAATATATAACTCTTACAATTATTTAATCTTGAAAGCGTTTAACCCTGGAAAATAAGCAGTACTTCCTAACTCTTCTTCGATTCTTAATAATTGATTGTATTTTGCCATACGATCAGAACGGGAAGCAGAACCTGTTTTAATTTGACCACAGTTTAATGCAACCGCTAAGTCAGCAATTGTATTATCTTCTGTTTCTCCAGAACGGTGAGACATTACTGAAGTATATCCAGCGTTTTTAGCCATATTTACTGCAGCAATAGTTTCTGTTAAAGTACCAATTTGGTTTACTTTTACAAGGATTGAATTAGCGATTCCTTTTTCGATACCAGTTGACAAACGAGCAACATTAGTTACAAATAAATCATCACCTACTAATTGTACTTTATTTCCAATTTTTTCTGTCAAATATTTCCATCCATTCCAGTCATCTTCATACATACCATCTTCGATAGAGATAATTGGATATTTAGCAGCAAGTTCAGCTAAATAATCAGCTTGCTCCTCAGAAGTTCTGATTTTTCCAGTTTCACCTTCAAATTTAGTATAATCGTATTTACCGTTTACATAGAATTCAGAAGCTGCACAGTCAAGGGCAATCATAATTTCGTCGCCAAAAGTATATCCTGCTTTTTCAACCGCTAATTTGATAGTATCTAAAGCATCTTCAGTACCACCCGCTAAGTTTGGAGCAAAACCACCTTCATCACCAACAGCTGTACTTAAACTTCTGTCGTGTAAAACTTTTTTCAAACTGTGGAAGATTTCAGTTCCCATTTGCATAGCATGTGTAAACGAAGTTGCTTTTACAGGAAAAATCATAAATTCCTGAAATGCAATAGGTGCATCAGAGTGAGAACCACCATTGATGATATTCATCATTGGAACAGGTAACGTATTAGCAGAAACCCCGCCTACATATCTGTATAAAGGTAGTCCAAGTTCGTTAGCAGCAGCTTTTGCAGCAGCTAAAGAAACTCCTAAAATAGCATTAGCTCCTAATTTAGATTTATTTGGAGTCCCATCTAAATCGATCATTAATTGATCGATAGTATTTTGTTCAAAAACAGAAGTTCCAACTAGTTCTTCAGCAATAACAGTATTTACATTGTTCACTGCATTCAAAACTCCTTTTCCAAGATAAGCTTTACCTCCGTCACGTAATTCAACAGCTTCATGTTCTCCAGTTGATGCTCCAGATGGAACAGCAGCTCTACCTAAAACTCCGTTTTCAGTTACTACATCAACCTCAATAGTAGGATTTCCTCTGGAATCCAAAATTTGTCTTGCGTGAACTTTAATTATAATACTCATTATTTTTTGTTTTTTATTAATAGATTATAGATTTTTTTTCGAAATTAGAAAAATATTTAATATTAAAAACGAATTTTCTTTACTAAACATCTTTATTTATTAACTACATCGTTTTAGACACAGCTAGTTTTATATTCTCAACAAATTCATCAAATAAATATGACGAATCATGGGGTCCCGGACTTGCTTCAGGATGATATTGTACTGAAAAACAATTCTTATTTTTCATTCGCATACCTGCAACTGTACCATCATTTAAGTGTAAATGCGTAATCTCTAATTCAGGATGATTGTCTAATTGTTCTTTTTTTACAGCAAAGCCATGGTTTTGAGAAGTAATTTCTCCTTTTCCTGTAATGATATTTTTAACCGGATGATTAATCCCACGATGCCCATTAAACATTTTATAAGTCTGAACTCCATTTGCCAAAGCAATTACCTGATGTCCTAAACAGATTCCGAATAAAGGTTTATCTTCTTCAAGAATTTTCTTTGCAACTTCGATTGCACCAAATAATGGATCCGGATCCCCAGGTCCGTTTGACAAGAAAAATCCATCTGGATTAAACGAATTCAAATCTTCATAAGTTGAATTATACGGAAAAACTTTAATGTAGCAATCTCTTTTAGCAAGATTTCTTAAGATATTCTTTTTAATTCCAAGATCAAGTGCAGAAATCTTATACGTCGCATTTTCATCCCCAACAAAATATGGTTCTGTAGTCGAAACTTTTGAAGCCAACTCCAAACCTTCCATGTCCGGAACATTTGCTAATTCTTTTTTCAAATCCTCAACTGAAGTCCCATCTGTACAAATTACTGCATTCATCGCCCCATTGTCGCGAATGTAACTTACAAGGGCTCTTGTATCAACATCAGAAATACAAATCAGGTTTTGTTTCGTAAAGTAGTCTTCCAGACTTCCAGAAGCACCTTCTCTAGAATAATTAAAGCTAAAGTTTTTACAAACCAAACCAGCAATCTTGATGCTGTCTGATTCAACTTCTAAATCATTAACACCATAATTACCAATATGCGGATTAGTCGCAACCATAATTTGACCAAAATAAGAAGGATCAGTAAAAATCTCCTGATATCCGGTCATTCCAGTATTAAAACAAACTTCACCAAAAGTTTTACCGCTGATTCCGATAGATTTACCATGAAAGATAGTTCCATCGCTAAGTAATAAAATGGCGCTTTGTCGTGTTGTGTATTTCATTCTTTAATTTGTATTGTTTTTAATCGTCTTATGAAACTTATTAATATTTCATTTGTAATTAGGTATTTTGCAAATTTACTTCTTTAAAAGAGCGCTGCCAAGATTTTTTAAATTTTTCATTCATAAAAATAAAACCTTGACACTGAAATAAGTTAAATTTTACTCTTCTAAAAAAATCAAAAAAAAAGGATAAACTAAAAATTAGCTTATCCTTGATTTCTATAGAATCATTACTTTCATAATTATTCAGAAGCTTCAGTAGTCGATTCTGATTCAGCTGCAGGAGCTTCAGGAGCAGTACCTTCAGCTTTCTTAGCTTTACCACCACGACGGCTTTTAGCTTTTTTAACTTCTTTTTTACCTCCATTGTAAAGTTCATTGAAATCTACAAGTTCGATCATCGCCATATCGGCGTTATCTCCCAAACGATTTCCAACTTTAATGATACGAGTGTATCCACCTGGGCGGTCTCCAACTTTAGCAGCTACATCTCTGAACAAATCAGTTACAGCATATTTGCTACGTAAGTATGCAAAAACAATACGACGATTGTGAGTCGTATCTTCTTTTGATTTTGTGATTAAAGGCTCAACGAATTGTTTAAGCGCTTTAGCTTTAGCAACAGTAGTGTTAATACGTTTGTGCTCGATAAGAGAACAAGCCATATTAGCTAACATAGCTTTTCTATGTCCAGTCTGTCTGCTTAAGTGATTGAATTTTTTTCCGTGTCTCATTGCTATTTTAAATTTAATCCCGCAAGCGGGATTGAATTATTCTTTATCTAGTTTGTATTTAGCTAAATCCATTCCGAAAGTTAAATTCTTAACTGCAACAAGTTCATCAAGTTCAGTTAAAGATTTTTTACCAAAATTACGGAATTTCATTAGGTCATTTTTATTGAACGATACTAAATCACCAAGTGTATCAACTTCAGCCGCTTTCAAGCAATTTAATGCTCTTACAGATAAATCCATATCAACAAGCTTAGTTTTAAGCAATTGTCTCATATGCAATGACTCTTCATCATACGATTCTGTTTGTGCAATTTCGTCAGCCTCAAGTGTAATTCTTTCATCAGAAAACAACATGAAATGGTGAATTAAAACTTTAGCAGCTTCAGTAAGGGCATCTTTTGGATTAATAGATCCATCAGTTTTGATTTCAAAAACTAGTTTCTCGTAATCTGTTTTTTGCTCTACACGGAAATTTTCGATTGCATATTTTACATTTTTTACCGGAGTAAAAATAGAATCTGTAAAAATCGTTCCAATTGCAGCATTCTGTTTTTTGTTCTCTTCAGCAGGAACGTATCCTCTACCTTTTTCGATTGTTAGATCGAAGTTCAATTTGATTTTAGAATCTAAATTACAGATAACAAGGTCTGGATTCAAAACTTGAAAACCTGAGATAAATTTTTGAAAATCACCTGCTGTCAATTGATCTTTACCAGAAACAGAAATTGTAACTGATTCATTATCGATATCTTCAATTTGACGTTTGAAACGTACTTGTTTAAGATTAAGGATAATTTCGGTAACATCTTCAACAACACCTGAAATAGTAGAAAACTCATGATCTACACCTTCGATACGAACAGATGTAATTGCATAACCTTCTAACGCTGAAAGCAAAACTCTTCTAAGTGCATTACCAACTGTCAATCCATAACCAGGTTCTAAAGGTCTAAATTCGAATTTACCTTCAAAATCGGTTGAATCGATCATGATAACTTTATCGGGCTTTTGAAAATTAAATATTGCCATAAATTTCGACTAAGTCAATTATTATTTGTTGTACAACTCTACGATTAATTGTTCTTTAATGTTTTCTGGAATTTGAAGTCTCGCAGGTACAGAAACAAAAGTTCCTTCTTTAAGATCATTGTTCCAAGTAATCCATTCATAAACATGACTTGAATTTGATAAAGAACGTTCGATAGCTTCTAAAGATTTAGATTTTTCACGAACAGCAACTTTATCACCAGGTTTTAGGTGGTAAGAAGGAATGTTTACAACTTCTCCGTTTACAGTAATGTGTCTGTGAGATACAATTTGACGAGCACCTCTTCTAGATGGAGCAATTCCCATTCTAAAAACAACATTATCTAATCTTGCTTCACATAGTTGTAATAAAACTTCACCAGTTACACCTTTAGTAGCTGATGCTTTTTCGAATAAATTTCTGAATTGTTTTTCTAAAATTCCATAAGAATATTTAGCTTTTTGCTTTTCCATTAACTGAACAGCATACTCAGATTTTTTTCCTCTTTTCTTAGCCATCCCGTGTTGTCCAGGTGGGTAATTTCTTTTTTCGAAAGATTTATCATCTCCGAAGATTGCTTCGCCAAATTTACGAGCGATTTTGGTTTTTGGACCAGTATATCTTGCCATTTTAAAAAAATTTTAAGGTAGAGATTATGAATTCAGGTCTAATCCTCCGATAATCTATATTCTACCTTGATTATACTATAAAAATAAAAAATTAAACTCTACGTCTTTTTGGAGGACGACATCCGTTGTGCGGCATTGGAGTAACGTCGATAATCTCAGTAACTTCAATTCCACCGTTATGAATAGAACGGATAGCAGACTCACGTCCGTTTCCTGGTCCTTTTACATAAACCTTAACTTTTTTAAGTCCTGCCTCAAGAGCTACTTTGCTACAATCTTCTGCTGCCATTTGAGCTGCATACGGAGTATTCTTTTTAGAACCTCTGAAACCCATTTTACCAGCTGAAGACCAAGCAATAACTTCACCTTTCTTATTTGTCAAAGAAATGATAATATTGTTGAAAGTCGAAGAAATATGAGCTTCACCCGTTGATTCAACGATAACTTTACGTTTTTTTGCAGTTGCTTTAGCCATATTACTTATTATTTAGTTGCTTTTTTCTTGTTAGCAACAGTTTTTCTTTTTCCTTTTCTTGTTCTAGAGTTGTTTTTAGTTCTTTGACCTCTTAATGGAAGACCAGATCTATGACGAATTCCTCTATAACAACCAATATCCATTAAACGTTTGATGTTCAAAGAAACTTCAGAACGTAATTCTCCTTCAATTTTGTAAAATGAAACAGCATCACGAATCGCTCCGATCTCGTCATCATTCCAATCTTGAACTTTTTTATCTTGGCTAACTTGAGCTTTTTCTAAAATCTCAATAGCTCTACTTTTTCCTAATCCGAAGATGTAGGTAAGTGCTATAACACCTCTTTTGTTTTTTGGGATATCTACCCCTGCTATTCTTGCCATAATTATCCTTGTCTTTGTTTAAATCTAGGATTCTTTTTGTTTATCACGTACAATCTTCCTTTTCTACGCACGATAATGCACTCGGCACTTCTCTTTTTTACTGATGCTCTAACTTTCATAGTGAATATCCTTTAATATCGATAAGTAATTCTTGCTTTTGACAAATCGTAAGGACTCATTTCCAGTTTCACTTTATCACCAGGTAATAACTTGATATAATGCATACGCATTTTTCCAGAAATATGAGCAATTACAATATGTCCATTTTCTAACTCCACACGGAACATCGCATTAGATAATGCTTCAATGATTGATCCGTCTTGTTCTATTGCTGATTGTTTTGCCATAAATATATTAAGCTACTGCTTTTCTATTTTTACCAGTCTTCATTAAACCATCATAATGTTTGTTTAACAAGTATGAATTGATTTGTTGAATAGTGTCTATTGCAACCCCAACCATAATTATTAATGAGGTACCTCCAAAAAACATTGCCCAAGATTGTTGTACATCCATAATACTTACAACAATAGCTGGGAACACAGCAATCAAAGCAAGGAATAAAGATCCTGGGAAAGTTATTAAAGACATCACTTTATCTAAGAAATCTGAAGTTTCAGCTCCCGGACGAACTCCAGGAATAAAACCGCCGCTTCTTTTTAAATCATCAGCCATTTTGTTAGTAGGTACAGTGATTGCAGTATAAAAGAATGTAAATACAATAATTAAAGTTGCAAAAACAAAATTATACCAGAAACCAAACATATTACTAAATGCACCAACAATAGATTGTGATGTATCTGACTTAGACAATCCAGCTACAGCTGCAGGGATAAACATAATTGCCTGAGCAAAAATGATTGGCATAACTCCAGAAGCATTAAGCTTAAGAGGAATCCATTGTCTATTACCGCCTGCCAAATCTTGCTCATAATCACCAGTTGTTGTACGACGAGCGTATTGAACCGGGATTCTACGTACTGCCATTGTAAGCAATACACAAGAAATGATTACTAATAACCACACAATAATTTCAATAACTAACAACATTGGACCTCCATTGTTGTTGGTAACTCTCGTTGTAAACTCTTGAATAAAAGCTTGAGGTAAACGAGCTAGGATACCAACCATAATTAATAATGAAATTCCATTTCCAATACCTTTATCAGTAATTTTTTCACCAAGCCACATAGCAAAAATTGTACCTGTAACTAAGATGATAACAGAGGAGAACAAAAATTCAGGTGAATTAAAGCCTAGTAGAAAAGCACTACCAGGCAATGTTCTGTATAAATTATAGATATAAGTTGGACCTTGAACCAGTGTAATAGCTATAGTCAACCAACGAGTGATTTGATTAATCTTTTTTCTACCACTTTCTCCGTCATTTTGAAGTTTTTGTAAATAAGGAATCGCAATTCCCATTAACTGAACAACAATAGATGCAGAAATATAAGGCATAATACCTAAAGCAAAAACTGAAGCTTTAGAGAAAGCACCCCCAGTAAACATGTCTAGGATAGATCCTAAACCATTTTTAGTTTGTCCCGCTAAACCTGTTAATTGAGTTGCGTCAATTCCAGGAAGCGTAACGTGTGCACCAAAACGATATACTAAAAGCAATCCTAATGTAATTAAGATTCTGTTTTTCAGTTCTTCGATTTTCCAAACATTACTTATTGATTCAATAAATTTCTTCATCTTAATAGATAAGTTATATAGTTACAGCTTCTCCACCAGCAGCCTCAATAGCAGCTTTTGCAGTAGCAGTAAATTTGTGGGCAGTTACTTTTAATTTTGCTTTCAATTCTCCTCTACCTAAAATCTTAACGATTTCATTTTTGGTAGCTAGACGATTTGCCACGAAATCTGTCATTGAAACAGAATCAGTAATCACACCATTGTCTACTAATAATTGAAGCGTATCTAAATTAACACCTTCGTATTCTTTACGATTGATGTTTTTGAAACCAAACTTAGGAACACGTCTTTGAAGTGGCATTTGTCCACCCTCAAAACCAATCTTTTTAGAATAACCAGAACGAGATTTTGCTCCTTTGTGACCTCTTGCAGCAGTGCCACCTTTTCCAGAACCTTCTCCTCTACCTAATCTTTTATTTTGATTGTGCGTTGATCCTTCAGCAGGTTGTAAGTTACTTAAATTCATAACAGTATTTGTTATTTAGCTTCTTCAACAGAAACTAAGTGTTTAACTTTATTTATCATACCAAGGATAGCAGGATTTGACTCATGCTCCACAACTTGTCCCATTTTACGTAGACCTAAAGCTTCTAAACCTCTCTTTTGAGAAAGAGGACAGTTGATCTTGCTTCTTACTTGTTTTACTAATAATTTAGCCATAATTTACTTGATTAACCTTTAAAAACTTTTTCTAAAGAAACACCTCTTTGTTTTGCAACAGTATGAGCGCTTCTCATTTGTAATAAAGCATCAAAAGTTGCTTTAACTACGTTATGAGGATTTGACGATCCTTGAGATTTTGATAATACATCATGAATACCAACTGATTCAAGAACTGAACGAACAGCTCCACCAGCAATAACTCCTGTACCATGAGAAGCAGGAATTAAGAATACACGTGCACCACCAAATTTTCCTTTTTGTTCGTGAGGAACTGATTGACCATTTAAAGGAATTTTTACCAAATTTTTCTTAGCATCTTCTACTGCTTTCGCAATTGCTTCAGAAACGTCTTTAGATTTTCCTAATCCGTGACCAACTACTCCATTTTCATCACCTACAACTACAATAGCAGAAAAACCAAAAGCTCTACCTCCTTTTGTAACTTTAGTAACACGATTAACACTTACCAGACGATCTTTAAGTTCAAGACCACTTGGTTTTACCAATTCTACATTTTTGTATTTAGACATAATATATTAGAATTTAAGTCCAGCCGCTCTTGCGCCTTCTGCTAATGATTTAATACGACCGTGATATAAATAACCACCTCTATCAAAAGTAATGGTATCAATCCCGGCTTTTAACGCTTTCTCTGCAACTAATTTTCCAACAGCAGCAGCGATTTCAACGTTAGTACCTTTTCCTATTTCTTTTTCTCTCGAAGATGCAGCTAATATAGTAACTCCATTTACATCATCAATAAGTTGAGCATAAATTTCTTTGTTACTTCTAAATACAGATAGTCTTGGTTTAGCAGCAGAACCACTAATCGTTTTTCTAATTCTGAATTTAATTCTCTGTCTTCTTTCAGATTTTGTTAATGACATAATCTTATTTTTTAAGCTGATTTACCTGCTTTTCTTCTTAATACTTCACCCACAAATTTAACACCTTTACCTTTGTATGGCTCTGGCTTACGGAAACCTCTGATTTTCGCAGCAACTTGACCTAAAAGTTGTTTATCAAATGATGTTAATTTTACGATTGGGTTCTTACCTTTTTCAGATATTGTTTCTAAAGCTACTTCTGGAGCAATTTCTAAAACAATATTGTGAGAATATCCAAGAGCTAAATCTAATTTTTGACCTTGGTTTGAAGCTCTATAACCAACTCCAACTAATTCTAGTTCTTTTGTAAAACCTTCAGAAACACCGATAATCATATTATTGATCAAAGATCTGAATAATCCGTGTTTTGCTCTGTGGTCTTTATGATCAGACGATCTTTCAACTAAAACTTGATCGCCTTCAACAGTTACATTTACGTCCGAAAACTCCTGAACTAATTGACCTTTTTTTCCTTTTACTGTAATAATACCGTCTTTAACTTCTACAGTTACACCAGCAGGGATTACAATTGGGCTTTTACCTATTCTTGACATCTTATCTAGTGTTTAAAATTAGTATACGTAACAAATTACTTCACCACCTACATTTAATTGCTTAGCTTGTTTTCCTGTCATCAAACCTTTTGATGTAGAAACAATAGCAATTCCTAATCCGTTAAGGATTCTTGGTAATTTGGCAGCACCTGCGTACTTACGTAAACCAGGTTTACTAATTCTTTGGATATCTTTAATTACAGGCTCTTTAGTGTCTTTATCATACTTTAAAGCAATTTTGATAGAACCTTGAACAGTGTTCGTCTCAAATTTGTAACTTAAGATATAACCTTGATCAAATAAGATCTTAGTTATTTCTTTTTTAAGATTAGAAGCTGGAATTTCAACAACTTTGTGGTTTGCTGCCACAGCGTTACGAACTCTAGTCAAATAATCTGCAATAGGATCTGTATACATATGTATTTGATTGCGATTATGGTTTTCAGGAAGCACCCTGCCTCCTGAACCTTTAATCAATTTATAAACTTTTTTAAATTACCAGCTGGCTTTTTTTACACCTGGAATTAATCCATTGTTAGCCATTTCACGGAAAGTTACACGTGAAATACCGAATTGACGGATATAACCTCTTGGTCTTCCAGTTAATTTACAACGGTTGTGTAAACGAACAGGTGAAGCGTTTTTTGGTAATCTTTGTAAACCTTCGTAGTCTCCAGCTTCTAATAAAGCTTTTCTCTTTTCAGCATACTTAGCTACCGTTTTTTCTCTTTTCACCTCACGGGCTTTCATTGATTCTTTAGCCATATCTTAATTCTTTTTAAAAGGTAATCCTAATTCAGCCAATAATGACTTTGCTTCCTTGTCTGTTTTTGCAGTAGTAACAAATGTAATATCCATTCCTGAGATTTTGTTTACTTTGTCAATATCAATTTCCGGGAAAATGATTTGCTCCAAAACTCCAAGATTGTAGTTACCTCTTCCGTCGAAACCAGTAGCTTTAATACCACTAAAATCTCTAACACGCGGTAAAGCAGAAGTAATAAGTCTATCTAAAAACTCATACATTCTTTCACCACGTAATGTAACTTTTGCTCCAATAGGCATCCCTTTTCTCAATTTGAAAGACGCAACGTCTTTCTTTGAAATTGTAGATACTGCTTTTTGTCCAGTGATCTTTGTTAACTCATCAACTGCATAGTCAATAAGTTTTTTATCAGATACAGCTGCACCAACTCCACGGCTCAAAACGATTTTTTCAAGTTTTGGAACTTGCATAACGTTTGTATATCCGAACTCTTCTTTAAGAGCAGAGATTACTCTACTCTTATATTCTTCTTTTAGTCTAGGTGTATATGCCATTACTATAGTACTTGATTAGATTTTTTTGAAAATCTTACTTTCTTATCTCCTTCTACTCTAATACCTACTCTAGTTGTTTCCTTAGTTTTAGGATCAATTAGTGCAATGTTAGAAATTTGAATAGAAGCCTCTTTCTTAACGATACCACCTTGAGGGTTTTTAGCACTTGGTTTTGTATGTTTTGAAACCAGGTTAACACCTTCAACTATCGCTTTATTTTTCTCACGGTAAACACGTAAAACTTTACCTTCAGCACCTTTATGGTCTCCGGCAATAACTCTTACGATATCTCCTGATTTTATTTTTAGCTTTATCATCTTAAAACGAATTAAAGCACTTCTGGTGCTAATGATACAATTTTCATGAATTGTTTTTCACGAAGTTCTCTTGCTACCGGACCAAAAACACGAGTTCCTCTCATTTCCCCTGCTGCATTCAAAAGAACACATGCATTGTCATCGAAACGGATATAAGAACCATCAGCTCTTCTCACTTCTTTTTTGGTACGCACAACAACTGCAGTTGAAACAGCTCCTTTTTTCACGTTACCGTTTGGAGTTGCATCTTTAATAGATACTACAATCTTGTCACCAACAGAGGCATACCTTCTTTTGGTACCTCCTAAAACACGAATAGTTAAAACTTCTTTTGCTCCCGTGTTATCTGCTACTTTTAGTCTTGATTCCTGTTGTACCATAATTATTTAGCTCTTTCTAAGATTTCAACTAATCTCCAACATTTTGTTTTACTTAAAGGACGCGTTTCGCTAATTCTTACAGTATCTCCAATGTTACAGTCGTTTGTTTCGTCGTGTGCAACATATTTCTTAGTTTTCAACACGAACTTACCGTATAATGGGTGTTTTACTTTTCTTACTTCAGCAATAACAATAGATTTATCCATTTTATTTGAAGTAACAACACCTATTCTTTCTTTTCTTAAATTTCTTTTTTCTTCCATCTTTCAGCAGAATACAATTATTGTAACTCTCTTTTAGTTAACTCTGTAGCCAATCTTGCAACTGTTCTTCTAACGCTTCTAATTTGAAGTGGGTTAGCAATTGGAGAAATAGCGTGAGCCATTTTTAGGTCAGCATATACTTTCTTAGTTTGACTAAGCTTTTCTTGCAACTCCGCTGCAGAAAGATCTTTTATTTCTGATTGTTTCATAATAAATATAAATTATGCTTCGAAATCTCTAGCAACGACGAATTTAGTTTTTACTGGAAGTTTCTGAGCCGCAAGACGCAAAGCCTCTTTTGCAACTGACAATGGAACTCCTCCAACTTCAAACATAATTCTTCCTGGTTTAACAACAGCAGCCCAATACTCAACTGCTCCTTTACCTTTACCCATACGTACTTCAAGAGGTTTCTTAGTGATAGGTTTGTCTGGAAATATTTTAATCCATAATTGCCCCTCTCTCTTCATGTAACGAGTTGCAGCAATACGCGCAGCTTCGATTTGACGAGAAGTTAAGAACATTCCATCTTCATGTACAGATTTAATACCAAACATTCCATTAGAAAGTTCATGCCCTCTTTGAGAGTTACCTTTCATTTTACCTTTTTGTACCTTACGGTATTTTGTTCTTTTAGGCTGTAACATTTTTCTTTAGTTTAAAAATTTACTTTCTTTTACGAGCGTCTGGTTTTCCACCTTTATTAAAGTTAGATTTACCTCTAGGGGCATCTCCACCTTTACCACCGCCAGTACCAGATTGTTTTTTATCCATCCCAGCAAGTGGAGAAAGATCTCTCTTTCCATAAACTTCACCTTTCATGATCCATACTTTGATACCCATTCTACCGTAAGTAGTGTGAGCTTCAGCCAAAGCATAATCAATATCAGCTCTGAAAGTTGATAGAGGAATTCTACCTTCTTTGAAACCTTCAGAACGTGCCATTTCAGCACCATTCAAACGACCAGAAATCAAAACTTTAATACCTTCTGCATTCATACGCATAGAAGCTGCAATAGCCATCTTAATTGCACGTCTGTAAGAGATACGGCTTTCGATTTGACGAGCGATGCTAGTCGCCACAAGATAAGCATCTAACTCAGGTCTTTTAATTTCAAAGATGTTAATTTGAACCTCTTTGTCAGTAACTTTCTTAAGTTCTTCTTTTAACTTGTCTACCTCTTGTCCGCCTTTTCCGATAATGATACCAGGTCTAGCAGTAGTGATAGTAACGGTTACAAGTTTCAAAGTTCTCTCTATGATTACTTTTGATACACTAGCTTTTGATAAACGAGCGTGGATATACTTTCTGATTTTGTGATCTTCGGCAAGTTTATCACCGTAATCATTTCCACCATACCAGTTTGAGTCCCACCCTCTGATGATACCAAGTCTATTTCCAATTGGATTTGTCTTTTGTCCCATGCTGCTTAAGAATTGCTTTGTGTGTTATTGATAGCTCCAAGCACGATTGTAACGTGATTAGAACGTTTTCTTATTCTGTGTGCACGACCTTGTGGAGCTGGACGAAGTCTTTTTAACATCATTCCACCATCTACTCTGATCTCTTTAACAAATAATCCAGCTTCTTCTAAATTACCTTCACTATTTTTTTGCTCCCAGTTATTGATTGCAGATAATAATAGTTTTTCTAATTTTCTTGAAGCTTCTTTAGAACTGAATCTTAAAATGTTAAGTGCTCTTTCTACCTTCTGACCTCTTACCAAGTCCGCTACTAAGCGCATTTTTCTAGGTGAAGTAGGGCAGTTATTCAATTTTGCGAAAGCAATAGACTTATTAGCCTCTTTTCTCGCATCTGCTGTTTCTCTTTTACGAACTCCCATTGCTTCTTATTTTTTACCTTTATTTTTTGCTCCAGCATGACCTCTAAAAGATCTAGTTGGTGAAAACTCTCCTAATTTGTGACCTACCATGTTTTCTGTTACGTAAACTGGTACAAATTGACGACCGTTATGAACTGCGATAGTTTGTCCAACGAAATCTGGAGTAATCATTGAAGCTCTAGACCAAGTCTTTACTACTCCATTTTTACCACTTTCTACGTTTTCCTGAACTTTCTTGTCTAATTTATAATGAACGAAAGGTCCTTTTTTTAATGAACGTGCCATATCTTATTATTTCTTTCTACGTTCTACGATATACTTGTTACTCGGGTTTTTCTTAGAACGAGTTCTGTAACCTTTAGCTGGCAATCCGTTTCTTGAACGCGGGTGCCCTCCAGAAGAACGTCCTTCACCACCTCCCATAGGGTGATCAACTGGGTTCATCGCTACTGGTCTAGTTCTAGGTCTTCTTCCTAACCATCTTGTTCTACCTGCTTTTCCAGATACAACTAATTGGTGGTCAGAATTAGAAACAGCTCCAATTGTAGCCGAACAAGTTAACAAGATTAATCTTGTCTCACCAGATGGCATTTTAATTGTTGCATATTTCCCGTCTCTTGCCATTAACTGAGCAAAAGTTCCAGCTGAACGAGCAATAACCGCTCCTTGTCCTGGACGTAACTCAATACAAGATATAACAGTTCCAAGAGGAATTCTGCTTAAAGGTAATGTATTACCAATTTCAGGTTGAGATTCTGGACCAGAAACTAATTTCTGACCAACTTTCAATCCGTTTTGAGCAATAACATAAGTTTTCTCTCCATCAGCGTAAGCTAATAAAGCGATGAACGCAGTACGATTTGGATCGTATTCGATTGATTTCACTGTAGCTGGGATTCCATCTTTAGTTCTTTTGAAATCAATAATACGATATCTCTGCTTGTGACCACCACCCGTATAACGCATGGTCATCTTTCCTTGACTATTTCTACCTCCAGAGTTTTTTATCGGCGCTATCAAAGAGCGTTCCGGCTTATCAGTTGTAATGGCGTCATAACCATTCACAACTCTAAATCGCTGACCTGGGGTAATAGGTTTTAATTTTCTTACTGACATTTTTCTATCTTAGATATTGTTGTAAAAATCAATTGTTTCTCCTTCTTGTACTTGAACAATTGCTTTTTTAATTGCATTTGTCTTTCCACTGATTAAACCACTTTTAGTGTATTTAGTAGATCTATCTGGTCTCACATTCATTGTGTTAACTGAAACGATAGTTACTCCATAAGCAGCTTCAACAGCTTTCTTAATCTGAACTTTGTTTGCTTTTTTGTCAACAACGAATCCGAAGCGGTTTAGAACTTCACTTTCTTTGGTTACTTTTTCAGTTACTATAGGTCTAATTATGATACTCATACTCCTATTATTTGCTTAAATTTTCTTCAATTAACTCTAAAGAACCTTCCAAAAGCACCAAATTATTAGTGTTTAATATTGCGTAAGTGCTTAATTCTGAGCTAGTTACGACATTAGAAGCCTTTAAATTGCGTGACGACAAATATACATTTTTATTTGACTCTCCCAACACAAATAGAGATTTTTTATTTTCTAACCCTAAAGCTTTCAAAACGTTAATGAAATTTTTAGTGTTTGGCGCATCAAAATTAAAGTCTTCAAGAACAATAATATTTGATTCTTTTGCTTTGATCGAGAAAGCTGATTTTCTAGCCAATCTTTTCAATCCTTTATTCAATTTGAATGAATAACTTCTTGGTCTTGGTCCGAAAACTGTTCCCCCACCTTTAAACAAAGGATTCTTAACACTTCCCGCACGAGCTGTACCCGTACCTTTTTGCTTTTTAATCTTACGCGTACTTCCAGTTACTTCAGCTCTTTCTTTAGCTTTGTGAGTACCCTGTCTTTGATTAGCAAGATATTGCTTAACATCAAGATATACAGCGTGATTATTTGGTTCAATTGCGAATACTGAATCAGAAAGTTGAACTTTTCTACCAGTATCTTTTCCGTTGAAATCTAATACTTTTACTTCCATTACTTCTGAATGATTACGTAAGAGTTTTTGTGTCCAGGAATACATCCTTTAACAACAAGTAGATTCTTTTCAGCAACTACTTTTAAAACTCTAAGGTTTTGAACTTTTACATTATCTCCTCCCATTCTTCCAGCCATACGCATTCCTTTGAATACTCTAGATGGATAAGAAGAAGCTCCTACAGAACCTGGCGCTCTTAAACGGTTGTGCTGACCATGAGTAGCTTGTCCAACACCACCAAAACCGTGACGTTTAACAACCCCTTGGAAACCTTTACCTTTAGACACACCTTGTACGTCTACAAATTCTCCTTCTTCAAAAATAGAAACATCAATAAGATCTCCTAATTTTTGTTCAGTTGCAAAATCTTGGAATTCAACGACTTTTTTCTTAGCAACAGTTCCAGCTTTTTTAAAGTGACCTAAAGCCGCTTTAGTAGAATGTTTCTCGTTTTTGTCATCGAAACCTAGCTGCAACGCTTCGTACCCGTCAACACCTTTGGTTCTGACTTGGGTAACAACACACGGCCCAGCTTCGATTACTGTACAAGGAATGTTTTTCCCGTTTTCATCGAAAATACTAGTCATGCCGATTTTTTTACCAATTAACCCAGACATAAATATTAATTATTAATTACTAAAATTCCCTTCAATTTGAAAATAACAGAAATTTCCAAACAGGGAGTGCAAAAGTAGATATTAAAATTGAATATACCAAACAGTTACAAAAATTAAATCGCTCATTATCAAAATCCAAGCCCCAAACTCACAACAAAAGAGATTTTATTTATTCCAAAATCTAAACTTTAGACTTCAATAAAATTCAATTTTACATACAACAATTACTTAAACAAATCACAACAAAAAACTCTCGCAGCATGCTAAAATAAAGACATCTATACATTTCATCTCTAGCCTTAACTACAAAAAAATCAAATTAAAAATCACCTTGAAGCAACAAAAAAAGCGAGACACTTACGTCTCGCTTTTATATATAAAAAATATAAAAAAAATTATACTTTTATCTCTACTTCAACACCACTTGGCAATTCAAGTTTCATTAATGCATCGATAGTTTTTGATGAAGATGAATAAATATCAATCAATCTCTTGTATGACATTACTTCAAACTGTTCTCTCGCTTTTTTGTTAACGTGCGGAGAACGTAGCACAGTGAAAAGTTTTTTGTGAGTTGGCAACGGAATTGGACCTGTTACAACTGCTCCAGTAGTTTTTACTGTTTTTACGATCTTTTCAGCAGATTTATCTACCAACATGTGATCGTAAGATTTTAGTTTTATTCTGATTTTTTGACTCATTTTCTTAAAATTAAGCGTTACCTTTTGCTTTTTTGATTACCTCTTCTGAAATATTAGAAGGTGTTTCTGCATAGTGAGAAAACTCCATTGTTGAAGTAGCTCTACCAGAAGATAATGTTCTTAATGTAGTTACATATCCAAACATTTCTGATAAAGGCACATCAGCCTTAATAGTTTTAGCACCATTTCTATCACCCATATCATTAACCTGACCTCTACGACGGTTCAAGTCACCTACGATATCACCCATATTTTCTTCTGGAGTAATAACTTCGATTTTCATGATTGGCTCAAGAATAACAGCTCCAGCAGCACGTCCTGATTCTTTATAACCCATTCTTGCAGCTAACTCAAAAGATAATGCATCAGAATCCACAGGGTGGAAAGATCCATCAGTTAAAGTTACTTTCAAACTATCCACAGCATATCCTGCCAACGGACCAGTTTTCATAGCCTCTCTAAATCCTTTTTCAACAGCAGGGATATATTCTTTAGGAACGTTACCACCTTTTACAGCATTGATAAATTGTAATCCAACTGGAACTTTACCATCAACTTCATCAGCAGGCTCGATTGTAAATACGATATCCCCGAATTTACCACGACCTCCAGATTGTTTCTTGTAAGTCTCTCTATGTGTTGCAGATCTTGTAAACGCTTCTTTATACTCAACTTGAGGCTCACCTTGGTTTACTTCAACTTTAAATTCACGTTTCATACGATCCACTAAGATATCTAAGTGAAGCTCACCCATACCTGAAATAATAGTCTGCCCAGAAGCCTCATCAGTTCTAACTGTAAATGTTGGATCTTCTTCAGCTAATTTAGCTAAAGCCATACCCATTTTATCTACGTCAGCTTTTGTTTTTGGCTCAATAGCAATACCAATTACAGGATCAGGGAATTTCATAGATTCCAAGATAATTGGATTCTTTTCATCACAAAGAGTATCTCCTGTTTTAATATCTTTAAATCCAACAGCAGCACCAATATCTCCAGCTTCAATAAATTCGATTGGATTTTGTTTATTAGCATGCATTTGGTAAATACGAGAAATTCTTTCTTTATTACCAGAACGAGTATTTAAAACATAAGATCCAGCATCTAAACGCCCAGAATATGCACGGAAGAAAGCTAAACGCCCAACGAATGGGTCAGTAGCAATTTTAAACGCCAAAGCAGCGAATGGCTCTTTAACATCTGGCTTACGTAAAATTTTCGTTTGATCTTCTTCTAATAAATCAGCATCATCAGGATGAATTCCTTCAATACCTTCTTTATCTAAAGGAGATGGTAAATACTTACAAACCGCATCCAACATAAACTGAACACCTTTGTTTTTGAAAGATGAACCAGCAAGCATTGGAATAATAGCCATATCAATAGTAGCAGCTCTTAATGCATTGTTGATTTCTTCCTCTGTAATAGAGTTTTCATCTTCCATATATTTATCCAAAAGATTTTCATCATAAGTTGCAATCTCTTCGATAAGAATAGAACGGTAATGCTTAACATCATCAATCATATCCGCTGGGATATCAACGATATCAAAAGTAGCTCCTTGAGTTTCATCATGCCATACAATAGCTTGATTTTTCACTAAGTCAACAATACCTTTAAAATCAGCTTCATCTCCAATAGGCAAAGTAATTGCAACCGCATTCGATTTCAACATGTCTTTAACCTGTCCGCATACAGCTAAAAAGTTAGCACCTTGACGATCCATTTTATTTACGAATCCCATACGAGGAACTCTATATTGATCAGCAAGTCTCCAGTTAGTTTCTGATTGAGGCTCAACACCATCAACAGCACTAAATAAGAAAACCAAACCATCAAGTACACGTAAAGAACGGTTTACCTCTACGGTAAAGTCAACGTGTCCAGGAGTATCAATAATATTAAAGTGATAAGGCAATGATTCCGGAAGCGCTTTACCTTGCTCTGTTGGAAAATTCCAAGTACAAGTCGTAGCAGCAGAAGTAATTGTAATACCTCTTTCCTGCTCTTGCGCCATCCAGTCCATTGTTGCAGCACCATCGTGTACCTCACCAATTTTGTGTGACTTTCCAGTATAAAAAAGAATACGCTCAGTAGTTGTTGTTTTACCAGCATCAATGTGAGCAGCAATTCCGATATTTCTTGTATATTTTAAATCTCTAGCCATTTCTTACGAATTAAAATCTAAAGTGAGAGAATGCTTTGTTAGCTTCTGCCATTTTGTGAGTATCCATTCTTTTCTTAACCGCAGCACCTTCTTCTTTAGCAGCAGCTAAACATTCTGACGCTAAACGTTGTGCCATAGATTTTTCATTTCTTCTTCTAGAATAAAGTATTAACCACTTCATTGCCATAGAAATTTTTCTGTCTGGACGAATCTGCATTGGAATTTGAAATGTAGCTCCACCAACTCTACGGCTACGTACTTCTACGTGAGGCATAACGTTTGTTAAAGCATCTTTCCAAATTTCTAATGAAGTTTTCTCTGAATCTTGCTTTTTAGTTTCAATGATATCAATTGCATCATAAAATACTTTGAAAGCTGTAGATTTTTTACCATCCCACATTAAGTTGTTCACAAAACGCGTTACCAACTGGTCATTAAACCTTGGATCCGGTAAAAGTGGTCTTTTCTTTGCCGCTCTTTTTCTCATGTCTTTTTCTTAAAAGTTTTAAATTACTTTTTTGCTTCTTTTGGGCGTTTAGCACCGTACTTAGATCTTCTTTGCGTTCTTCCTGCAACTCCTGACGTGTCAAGCGCTCCACGAACGATATGATATCTAACACCTGGTAAATCTTTTACCCTTCCGCCTCTAACTAATACTATCGAGTGCTCTTGTAGATTGTGTCCTTCTCCAGGAATGTAAGCATTCACCTCATTACCATTTGTCAAACGTACACGCGCAACTTTACGCATTGCAGAGTTTGGTTTTTTTGGTGTAGTAGTGTAAACACGCGTACAAACCCCTCTTCTTTGAGGACAAGAATCTAAAGCAACCGATTTACTCTTCTTAGTTATCTGAGTTCTTCCTGTTCTTACTAATTGTTGAATTGTTGGCATAATTAATACTAAAAATTATTATGTTTATTAAATTCCCGCTTTTTACGGGGTTGCAAATGTATAAAATAATTTCCACTATACAAACGTTAATCTATTAATTTTCAACAACATTATTTATTAGTATGTTTTTACAAACAAACAATAGATATTTGCATACACTTTAATTAAACAAAACATTTTCACTTGAAACAGTTTTTCAATACATTGTTTTTTTTCTTCATAAGCTTTTCTGCTTATACTCAAACCTTTCATCTAAAAATAAACGGATCAAATGAAATTGAAAACAAAATTATTGACTCCTTAAATTACACTGCAGTTCACCCAAATATCAAATCACTGTTTGATGAGATAAAAAACACTTCCGGCAAACTTTCAAAAAAAGGCTTTTTAGACAATAAAACACTTGAAAACAACAAAATAAATGACAGCACTTATGCCGTTATTTTTAGCCTGAAAAACAGAATACAAAGTATACATATATATATAGGTATAAATAATCGCTTTTTTGATTCTCATAAAAAACAAAATGACTCCATAATTCTTCCTTATAGTGAAATTGAAAACTATTTAAACTCGAAAATAATCCAAGCTGAAAAAGATGGTTTTGCACTTAGCAAAATTAAACTCGAAAATATCCGAAGAAAGGATTTGGTAATTTGCGCCGATTTAAATTTTAAATCTGAAAAAAAACGCAATGTAAATTCCATTATTCTAAATTATGTAAATAACAATTCTCGTAATTTTTTCCCGAAAGGCCATTTAAAACAACTTAACAAAAAATATCTAAACAAGACATTTAATCAGGAAATCACAAAACAGCTTTACGAAGACATTAATAATTTCGAGTTTGTTTCTCAAACTAAATATCCCGAAATACTCTTTACAAATGATTCTACTAAAATTTATACTTATATAGAAAAAAGAAAGGCAAACACTTTTGATGGTTTTATTGGGTTTTCAAATGATGAAAACAAAAAAGTAACTCTTAATGGTTATCTTGACATTCTACTAATCAACACACTTCATGCCGGAGAACAATTTTCATTGTACTGGAAAAGCGACGGAAATCAACAAAAGACCTTTAACACTAAATTGGAGATTCCATATATATTCAAGTCACCACTTGGAATAAAAGCCCAATTAAATATATTCAAACAAGACAGTACTTTTCAAAACACAAAAACGGCAATTGATTTAGGTTATTATATAAATTACAATTCTAAAATATATCTAGGATATCAATCTACTGAGTCAAGCGACATTCAAAACACCAACAACTCAACAATCAGTGATTTTGACAATTCGTATTTCACATCAACTTTCGAATATAAAAAAACAGATTACAACAATTACCTGATGCAAAGAAAAGCATTCTTGAACCTAGCATCCGGATACGGGAGAAGAAATACAAATAACGATTTAGAAACAGCCGGATCAAGCAAACAATTCTACATAAGTTTAAGTGCCGGCTATAATTTTGAACTCAACAGTAAAAATTATATTAACATAAATTCACAAAATTTTTATTTGCAAAGTAAAAACTACATTTCAAACGAATTGTTCAGATTTGGCGGAATTAAATCAATAAGAGGATTTTTAGAAAATAGTCTCCAGGCAAATTTCACAGCATCCATTCTTACAGAGTACAGATATATTGTTTCATCAAATCTCTACATTAATTCAATCTTAGATTATGGAATATATCAAGACTTAACAAGCGTTTCAGAGCCTAACAAAATAAAAAAATTAATAGGAATTGGAATTGGAACCACAATTCAAACTCCAAATGGGTTAATAAATATTAATCTCACAAACGGAGCTAATAAAACTCAGGAATTACAATTATATAACACTATCATAAACATATGTTATAATGTTAAATTTTGACCTTTAACGAAAAAAAAAAATATTTTACTAGGAAAGTTAACAAATTATTAAGAGTTTTGCGATACTAATTCAAAATATTTAAAAATGAAACTAAAGTTCAATGGATTCTTAGTGCTTTTATTAGTACTAGTTGCGCAACTTTCTTTTGCGCAAGAAAGAGCTGTTTCGGGAACAGTTTCTGACAATGCAGGAATGCCTTTACCAGGTGTTAGTGTAATAGTCAAAGGAACAAAATCTGGAACACAAACCGATTTTGATGGTAAATATTCTATCAAAGCTTCATCAAGCCAAATTTTGGTATTTAGCTATATTGGGATGAAAACCCAAGAAATAGCTGCAACTTCATCAACAGTTAATGTAAAATTAGCAGGAGATGCACAAGAACTTGAAAGCGTTGTTGTAACAACAGCTTTAGGTGTAAAAAGAGAGAAAAAATCTCTTGGTTATGCAACACAAGAGGTTAAAGGAGGAGATTTAAGAAATGGTACTGCAAGTGGTAACTTCTTAAACGAACTTTCTGGTAAAGTTGCCGGGGTTAACGTAAGAAGAAATACTAACTTTGGTGGTTCTACAAGTGCTATCTCACGTGGGGTTAAAGCTATCAATCAAAGTAATGAGATGCTTATTGTAATTGACGGTATGCCAATTAACAATGCAAACAATACTAATGATGGTACTGTAGCTCAATCAAGAGGAGCTCAAGGTTATGACTATGGAAATAATGGTATGGATATCAATCCAGAAGATATTGAAAGTGTCAACGTATTAAAAGGTGCAGCTGCATCTGCACTATATGGTTACCTTGCTGGAAACGGGGTTTTAATGATTACTACTAAAAAAGGTAAAGCTAAAAAAGGTTTAGGAATCACTGTTTCATCTGAAGTAGTTACTGGTGTAATAGACAAAAGCACTTTTACTAAATACCAAAAATCATACGGAGCTGGATACGGTGCTTCTTTTGACACTACACAAGATATTGATGGTGATGGTGTAAATGACAGAGTTGTATACATGGGAGATGATGCTTCTGTTGGAGCTGCTTTTGATCCATCATTAAATGTTTACCAATGGGATGCATTCTCTGCTTATCCAGGAAATAACAATTACGGAAAAAAAACTGCTTGGGTTGGAGCTAAAAATGATCCTACATCATTCTTTAAAAATTCTTTATCATTAGTAAATACTATCTCTTTTGAAGATGGTAATGACAAAACGAATGTTGTATTCAACTATACAAACACTAAACAAACAGGTGTAATGCCTAATAGTGAAATAAACAAAAATAATTTCAGTTTAAAATTGAACCATCAATTTACAGACAGATTATCTTTGAGCACTTTTGCTAACTTTTCAAATCAAGCTACAATTGGTAGAAACATGACTGGATACAGCGACAACTTAGTTTCTGGTTTCCGTCAATGGTGGCAGACAAACGTTGATATCAAACAACTTGAGCAAGCTTACAACGCTTCAGGCGGGCAAAACATTACTTGGAACAGAACATCTGCATCTAATGGATTCCCAGCTTATTGGAACAACCCATATTTTGATCGTTACAAAAACTACCAAAATGACAGCAGAAATCGTTTTGTAGGTTATGCTAACTTAACATACAAAATTGCTGACTGGTTGTCTGCAACAGCAAAAATATCTACAGATACATACGCTGAACTTCGTGAAGAAAGATTAGCAGTAGGTTCTGTTGGAAAAACTTTTGGTATCAATGCTTTCACAGAAACATCAGGATACCAACGTTATAATGGTAACTTCTCTGAGCAGAACTACGATTTATTACTTAACTTCAAAAAGAATTTTGGAGAGAACTTTAGCTTCACTGGAGTATTAGGTGGAACTGTAAGAAGAAATTACTTCAATCAAATTACAGCTTCTACAGAAGGAGGACTTATTACTCCGGGACTTTATAGCTTAGATAATTCAGTTTCTGGAAGCCCATTCCCTTACGAAAGAGAAACTAAAACTGGAGTAAACAGTTATTTTGCTTCTGTTTCGTTAGGTTACTTAGATCAGTTTTTCATCGATGCTACATCAAGAAGAGATGCATTCTCTCAATTACCAGAAGGTGACAACTCATTATTTAGTAACTCTATTTCAGGCAGCTGGGTTTTCACAAAAGCTGTAGATGCTAGCTGGTTAACGTTTGGTAAATTAAGAGGTGGATACTCTGAGAGCCCACTTGGAACTCCAACATTGGCTTTAGTTGATACTTATACTAAAATCAACTCATTCAATGGACAACAACAATATTCTGTAAACTCTACAAAAAACAATCCCAATTTAGAACCTATCAAAACTAAAACACAAGAGATTGGTCTTGAGATGCAATTCTTAAACAGAAGAGTTGGTTTTGACGTGAGTTTATACAAAAACGTTAATGACGGTGAAGCTATCCCAGTTCCATATTCAACTGCAACAGGATATTCAACTCGTTATGTAAATGCTGCAACTATTGAAAATAAAGGTATTGAGGTGCAATTTAACGCAACCCCTATTAAAACAAATGATTTCGCTTGGGATATTACAGTTAACTGGTCTAAAAACGACAACAAAGTAACTGCATTAGCTGATGGCGTACAGAACTTATTAATTGGAGCTTCATACCCTGGAGGTGTAACATTAAATGCAGTTGTTGGACAACCATTTGGTGTACTAAAAGGTACAGATTATACTTATACAGCTGATGGTCAAAAAATTGTTAACCCTACAACAGGAAGATATGTTATCAACACATCTACAAATAACATCATTGGTGATATCAACCCAGATTGGATTGGTGGTATTCGCAACAAATTCTCATACAAAAATCTTTCTTTCAGCTTCTTAATTGATATGAAAAAAGGAGGAGATATCTTCTCAACTGACCAATGGTATGGTGTTGGTACAGGTTTAACTGATGATACTGCCGGCAACAACGACCTTGGAAACCCAAAAAGAAATACAATTGCTAATGGTGGAGGTATAATCAATCCGGGAGTTTATGCTGACGGGACACCAAATACTACAAGAACTGCTTATTCAACTGGTGGAGCTATTACTAATGCTTACTCTAACGGACCAAGAAGTCAATATATATACGATGCTGGTTTTATCAAATTAAGAGAAGTAAATATTACTTATACTTTACCAACTTCATTAGTACAAAAAATCAAATTGGTAGATGCAAAAATCTCGCTTATTGGATCTAACTTATGGATAATTGACAAAAATCTTCCAGACGCAGACCCAGAAAGTGGTTTAGGTTCTAACATTGGATCTGCTGGTTTATCTATCGGATCTCTTCCAACCACTAGAAACATTGGTTGCAACTTAACAATAAAATTCTAAGCTATGAAAAATAGACTTCTTATATTAATACCGCTTTTATCCTTGTTTGCATCATGTACTGATGATATCACAGGATTAAACACGGACACTAAACGTCCAACTTACACTCAGGCTGAATACTTATTTACTAACGCAGAACATGCAATGGTAGATCAAGTAACAAGCACTTCTGTTAACTTTAACGTTTTCAGATTATTTGCTCAACAATGGACAGAAGTTCAATATCCACAAGAAAGTCAGTATGATTTAACAGGACGTACTATTCCTGATACTCACTGGACAACATATTACCGTGATGTACTAAAAGACTACAAAGAAGCTAGACAAATTTTGGTTGATTCAAAAGCTGCTTATACTGGAGCTCCTGAAGGTCTAATTGTTATCGATAATAAAATTGCTGTAATCGATATCTTAACTGCATATAGTTATGGAATTTTAGTAGATACTTTTGGAGACGTTCCTTATAGTGAAGCATTAGATATCTTAAATCACCCGCTACCAAAATACGATGACGCTCAAACAATCTACAGAGATCTTATCTCAAAATTAACAACAGCATCAAATGCATTAGATGCCAGCGAGGATAGTTTTGGTGATGCTGATTTGATCTATGGTGGAGATGTAGCAAAATGGGCAAAATTTGCAAATTCATTACGTTTAAGAATGGCAATTAACATGCATGATGTTGATGCTACTTATGCTTCAACTCAAGCTTTAGCTGCAATTGCAGATGGTATAATCACATCAAGTGCTGATGGAACTTATATGAATTATGCTGCAACTCAGCCAAATGCAAACCCATTGTATGTTGATTTAGTTGCATCTGGTCGTAATGACTTTATACCAGCTGATACATTCGTAAACAAATTAAATGCGCTTAGCGATCCTAGAAGACCTCAATATTTCACTGAATATCCAGTTGGATCTGGATTATACAAAGGCGGTGTCTATGGAGCAATTAACACTTACGATGCATTCTCTCATTTAACTGAGACAATTAAAGCACCAACATATCCTGGTGTATTATTTACTTATTCTGAAGTTGAGTTTTTATTAGCTGAGGCATCTGCAAGAGGTATCGCTGTTGGTGGTACTCCAGCATCTCACTACAATGCGGCCATTACAGCTTCTATGTTAGATTGGGGCGTAGCACCAGCTGCTATCGCAACTTACTTAGCAAGACCTGATGTAGCTTATGCTACAGCAACAGGAACTTGGCAGCAAAAAATTGGGGAACAATCTTGGATTGCTTTATACAACAGAGGATTTGAAGCTTGGACTTCATACAGAAGATTAGATTTCCCTGCTTTACAAGTACCTGCAGTAACTTATGGTGACATCACAGAAGTTCCAAAACGTTATTCTTACCCTAACAGAGAGCAAACTCTTAATGCTACTAATTTACAAGCAGCAGTTACTAAATTAGGAAACAATAATGTTACTACTAAAGTTTTCTGGGATAAACACTAAATTTATTCTAAATTAAATACTAAAAAGCCATCCCGTTCATTCGGGGTGGTTTTTTTTTATATAAACATTATACCTATATTTGCCACATGGAAAAAGAACATCAAATATTTGGTATTAGAGCCATTATAGAAGCAATACAAGCTGGTCAGGAAGTTGACAAAGTATTTATACAAAAAGAAATTTCCGGAGAATTAATGAAAGATTTAATGAAGGTAATGAAACGTGCCAACATTAATTTCTCTTACGTTCCGGTTGAAAAACTAAATCGATTAACACCAAACAATCATCAAGGTGCTGTTGCAACAATTTCACCTATTGGATTCATTGATATAGAACATTTAGTAGAATCGACTATTGCTTCGGGTTCAAAACCATTATTTTTAATATTAGACCAAATCTCAGATGCGAGAAATTTTGGTGCTATTATCAGAACTGCAGAGTGTACAGGAGTAAATGGAATTATCGTTCAAAAAGCAGGTTCTGCACCGGTAAATGGCGACACGGTTAAAACATCAGCAGGTGCAGTATTCAATGTACCTATTTGTAAAGTGGAACATATTAAAGATGCAATATTCTACCTTCAGGGATCTGGAATAAAAACTGTAGCCGCTACCGAAAAAACAGATCAAAACATTTATGACTTATCATTAAATGAACCCGTAGCTATTATAATGGGATCTGAAGACAGAGGTATAAATCCTTCTGTTTTAAAAATCGTAGATGAAAAAGCAAAGTTACCAATGTTTGGTTCCATAGGATCACTTAACGTATCTGTTGCCTGCGGTGCATTTTTATACGAGGCAGTTCGCCAAAGAAGTTAATATATCCCAAAAATAGAATGACAACTTAATAAACATTAAATGTCGTCAAAAGTTACTCATAATATAATACGCAGAAAAATTGGGTATGTCGTTGTAATTTTTTTAATTACAACAATGAGTCACGGGCAAACAACAAAGTATAATCAATTTTGGGGTGAGATTCAATTTAACAGAACCATTACCAAAAAGTGGTCAACAGAACTTAATTTAGGCACAAGTTACAGTAGTACTGAATCATCTGCAAATATTTTTGAGGAGAATACGCAACGATCATTTAGAGCTTGGGGGCATTACTATCTGTCTCCACGTTGGAAATTATCCTCATTTGTTGGGTACTTTAATAATAAGGATGTTCCAGAAATTGGACAATACGAATCTCCAGAATGGAGATTTGCCTTACAGGGCATCTATTATTTTCATAAAACCGGATATACATTAAGCACAAGAATGCGGCTTGAACTTCGTCATATGAAAAATGACGATGACAATTATGAAAATGTATTTCGATATCGTCAGCAAATTAAATACTTAAAGCCCATCAACAGTAAAGTTTTACGAGAAGGTGTTGTATATGCTGTTGCTTCTGATGAACTATTTTTTAAATCTGGAACAAAAGTTACCGGTCTTAGTTTTTTTGACAGAAACAGATTAAATATTGGGGCTGGTTATCTTTTTACAGATAACATACAAATCGAACTAACTTATGCTAACGAATACCTTCCGAGGGATGATGGAAATCAAATCATAAATGCCGCAGCGTTCACACTTACTTTTAATAATTTTTTTGAGAATCTAAACAAAAAGTTCTTACACAAATCCGAAACTACAAGTGATGATTAAATCTACTTTTCTTCTTCTTTTAAAAAGCAGGCCAGCTGATTTACAATTTCATCTTTATGCAATTTGAAATTGTAATCACGCATAAACTCAGTTCCCTTCATATTTATAGAAGCAACAACGGCTTCGAATTTAGAAAATGCCTTTAAATCCTTTTTGTCTATTAAATATAAAACCTGCATAACAGAATCATTTTTTATATACTGGGTATCATAATGCGTCAATTTATAAGCATTATTGTCTGCTAAGTGTATTATCAAATCATCTGTAATTTCTTTGCCTACTTTCTTTTCCGGAAATGGCATGGGCTGTAGAGCAACAAAATAATTTTCTTTATCGGTAACAATATTTATTTTTAGAGATTTAGATTTTGCGGTATAAAAAACCGCTGGATCAAAATAATACATCAGAGAACCGTCTGCAAGTACTTTATTTTTCGCATCACATTGAGCAAAAGATTCAGAACCTCCAAAAATCAATAAAATAAAAATAGAAAAGAAAGTGTTTTTCATGAGTTAGAATAATCAAATTAAAATAAATCTTGACAAATTTAATAATTTAAATCCATAAAAATTACCCCTCAAAGCCTTTATCAATTGGTTCTGATTTAGTTACAATATAATTTACAATAATATTGGAGTTAAAATACATATTAGGATTTTCATTTTCTTCTTCAGGAATTTCAGTATTTACGAAATTTCCATCCTCATCAAAATGTTTCATAAAAACATCTTGCGAAGGATCAAAGTCAGGTTTCTGCCAATCGTAAATTATAGGTTTTGTATATTCAGAAGTCTTATAATATAAAGAAAGTCCAAATCCTGTAATAAATCCTGCTAAATGACCTTCCCATGAAATTGCAGCATCAACATCGGGAAAAACATACCAAATCATTCCTCCATAAAGTAAAATAACTGATAATGAAAGTGCCACCAGACGATAATATTTAGTTTGTATTCCTTTAAAAAAAATAAAACTGACCAAAACATAAATTAATCCACTGGCACCAATATGAAAATTTTCCCTGCCAATGATCCAGGTTATTAATCCCGAAAATAGAATTCCATAACAGATAACCCCAAATGACTGCTTGGGATAAAAAAACTGCAAAGCTGTCAGCAAGACAAAAAGCGGAATTGAGTTATTATATAAATGCTCTAAATTTTCGTGAATAAATGGACTAAACAAAATACCTTGTAATCCGAAAAAATCCCTGGGATAAATTCCGTTTTGGTAAAAATCAAAATCAAATCGAATCTGAATCCAGTATATAACCCATAGAAAAAGCACAAAAAATACTGGAACTCCAATAACTGCAGTTGAAAACTTAAATTGATTATCATTCATATAGTCTCGAGTCTAATTCATGTTTTTGACATCAAAAAACTATCCAAACAAAATTTACTGATAATTTGTCAGCTATTCAATTATATGTTAAATGTTTAAAATTGAATTGGTATATAATATTTCATGTAATAAAATTAATTTTGAAAATAGTAATTTTACAAAATGGAAGCACCGTTAGCCGAGCGTATTCGCCCACAGAAATTAGAGGATTATGTTAGTCAAAGTCATTTGGTTGGGCCAAATGGTTCATTGACGCAGCAAATTTCAAAAGGAATAATTCCGTCACTTATTTTTTGGGGGCCGCCGGGAACTGGCAAAACAACTTTGGCACAAATTATTGCACAAGAATCTAAACGTCCGTTTTATATTTTAAGTGCCATTAATTCTGGAGTTAAAGACATTCGCGACGTAATTGAAAAAGCAAAACAAAGCGGAGGTTTGTTTACTGCCAAAAACCCTATTCTATTTATTGATGAAATTCACAGGTTTAGCAAATCGCAGCAAGATTCACTTTTAGCTGCCGTCGAAAAAGGATGGATTACCCTTATTGGTGCAACTACAGAAAACCCAAGTTTTGAAGTTATTCCCGCACTACTATCGCGCTGTCAAGTGTATATACTAAATGCTTTCACAAAAGATGATTTAGAAGCCTTATTACATCGTGCAATGAAAATTGATGTAGAATTAGCGTCTAAGAAAATAATTTTAAAAGAAACAGAAGCATTACTCCGACTTTCTGGCGGTGACGGCAGAAAACTGCTCAATATTTTTGAACTTGTAGTTAATGCCTCTCCAAGCGATAATGTAATTATTACCAACGATCGTGTTTTTGAATTGGTTCAGCAAAATACTGTTTTGTATGACAAAACTGGTGAACAACATTATGATATTGTTTCTGCTTTTATAAAATCAATACGAGGAAGCGATCCAAATGGTGCCGTTTACTGGCTGGCGAGAATGATTGAAGGAGGTGAAGATGTAAAATTTATTGCCCGCAGAATGCTGATTTTATCTAGTGAAGATATTGGAAATGCAAACCCAACGGCATTTATTATGGCAAATAATACTTTTCAGGCGGTTTCAACAATAGGTTATCCGGAAAGCCGAATCATATTAAGCCAATGCGCCATATATCTGGCAACATCTCCCAAAAGCAACGCATCCTATATGGCTATTGGAAATGCACAGCAATTGGTAAAACAAACAGGTGATTTACCTGTTCCTATACATTTGCGAAATGCTCCAACTAAATTGATGAAAGAATTAGGGTATGGTGAAGATTATAAATATTCTCATGATTATGCGAATAATTTTGCTGAACAAGAATTTCTGCCCGATGCCATAAAAGAAACGGTTCTTTACAATCCGGGAAGCAATTCCAGAGAGAACAGCAACCGCGAATTTTTAAAGAACCGCTGGAAAGATAAATATGGTTATTAAACCATAATATGTTTTAGAATTTTACAGAAACTTTTTCTGAAACCAATTTATCATTTTGATAATACTCAAAATACCATTGATTATCTTTTGCGTTTAAAGACCCCTGAATTCCATCTTTAATAGCAATAAAAGAATCTGCACGTGAAGTTTTTAATAGTTTCATTACCACTTTTGGCGTTTTATCAATTAACTGAAAACCATTTTCTGTTGGCTGCGCATATAATAAATTTGGATCTGAAAGATTAACTGCAGGCTTCTCTTCAACTTGAGTATTTGCTACAGCAACAACTGGAGCTGCAGTTTGCATTACACTCGAAGAAATTGAAGAAACAGTTTTTCCATTATATTTATAATGCAGCCCAATAACAGATACAAATGCACCTTCAAGGCTTTCTTTATATGCCGCTTCATAATCCTTTTCCCTGCTTTTTCCAGTTTCAGAAGTATAAACTACTTTTCCGTAGCAATCCTTAAACTGAATAAAAAGTTTCGTTACTAAAAAAGCATTGTCTTTTTTAACATCGATATACAAAAGCTCGCATCTATCATAACCTGCAGGTATTTGCTCATTAGTATAAAAAGCCTCAAAACCAGCTTTAAGTAAATTTGATTTAGTTAACGTAGCTAATCGATATTGATTATCTGTTTTTATAAAATCATATTTAAGAGGAATCATAACCGCTTTATAATCGTTAACAGATTGCGAAAACCCAATAGCAGAACAAAATAGTAAAGCCAGAAAAACTTTTATTTTCATAATTATAAATATTTTTTTAGTTCAAGTAAATGATTAATTTGTTTTAAATTTTTAGGCACATCAATATTTCTAACATTGAAGAAAATTGCATCGAGACCAGCGTTTAAAGCACCATTAACATCTGCATCAAAATCATCTCCAATCATAATGCTGCTTTCTTTTGAAGCCTGGGCCAGATTAACAGCATAGTCAAAGATAATACTATTTGGCTTTTTAACCCCGGCTAATTCAGAATTTGTAATCGTGCTGAAATAACCGCCAAGCGAAGCATTATTTATTTTCTTGGTTTGAACATGGGCAAAACCATTTGTAATGATATGCAATTTATATTTTGGTTTAAGATATTCCAGAACTTCAATTGCTCCATCAAAAAGATAATTATTATCGGTCAAAAACTCAATATAATCGTTAGCAATTTGATCTATGTTTTCATCGGAAATGGAATAATTTAAAGCATCAAAAGAATATTTTAACCGGTTATAACGTAATTCCTGATGCGTAATTTCATCGTTTTGGTATAACCTCCAGCATTCCTGATTTATAGGAACATATTTTTTAATAAAATCTTCAATTTTTATCTCTCCGAAGTTATTTTTAAAAATACGGTCAAATGCCATTTCTGAATTTTTATCAAAATCCCAAAGTGTGTGATCTAAATCAAAAAAAATGTCTGTAATGTTGGTATTCATAAATTAAAAAATTCCTTCATCTACAAAACTATAATATTTTGTTTCAGTAATAATCAAATGATCTAAAATTTTAACATCTAGAATCTCTCCTGCTGTTTTTATTTTCTTTGTAATTTGTTTATCTGCATCACTTGGTTTCAAATTCCCAGAAGGATGATTATGACACAAAATCAAACCTGTAGCGCCATTTTCTAATGCTAATTTAAAAACTAATCGTATATCTACAACTGTTCCAGCGATTCCTCCTTTGCTTAATTGAGATTTAGAAATAACCTTATTCGAATTATTCAGAAAAAGTACCCAAAATTCTTCATGAGACAATTCACCTATAATGGGCTGCATAATTTCGAAAGCATTTTTACTTGAGATAATTTTGGATAATTCAACTGTATCCTCTGCCCTTCTTCTTCGCCCTAATTCTAAAGCTGCAATAATCGTAATTGCTTTTGCTTCGCCAATACCTTTAAATTGCATTAATTGAGAAATAGATACTTTTCCTAAAGAATTCAGATTTCCTGCATTGGCTAAAATCCGTTGACTTAATGCAACAGCAGATTCATTACGACTTCCAGAACCAATTAAAATAGCCATTAACTCCGCATCACTTAACGCATCTTTTCCTTTTAGCATTAATTTTTCCCGAGGCTTATCATCTTCTGACCAATTTTTTATAGCAAAATGACTCCCTTCCATAATAATATATTTTAAGAGGCGAATATATATTAAAAAGAAGAAAAATCTTTCAAAAAATTGAATCATTTCCAAATTTGTTTAACTTTAAAAACTAACCTATCTCGAAATGAAAATTTTATGTATTTCTTTCCTTCTATTTCTTTTTATATCCTGTCAAAAGAAGGAAATAGCAAAAATTGCAAGCAATGAAAATCAGGCAAATAGTTTTGCAGAGAGATTATCTCAAGCTGCGATTTCAATTATTGATCCATCGATAGATTATGATCCTGCTTATTTTTCAATTCAATATCCTAACGGAGATGTTCCGGCAAAAAAAGGTGTTTGTACGGATGTTATTATTCGCTCTTATCGAAAATTAGGAATTGATCTTCAAAAAGAAGTTCATGAAGATATGATAGAAAACTTTGATACATATCCGAATTTAAAAAATTGGGGAATGACTAAAACAGATACTAATATTGATCACAGAAGAGTGCCAAACCTTGAAATATTTTTTGAAAGAAAAGGAACAAAACTACCTGTAACTCAAAATTCAAACGATTATAAAACAGGCGAAATTGTAACATGGATGATTAATGACAAACTGCCTCATATAGGAATAGTAACCAACAAAAAATCAAAAGACGGAAAACGAAACTTGATTGTTCACAATGTTGGTAATGGCCAAGTTCTTCAAGATTGTTTATTTGAATATAAAATTGTTGGGCATTTTAAATATTCAAAAGAAATTCCAAATTAGAAATTCCAAAATCTAAAAATCTAAAAGTCAAAAAAAAAGCCAGCTGTAAAAACAGCCGGCAATTATCTAATTTTCAAATTGACCAATTTCCTCCTAATTAATCAATTGTTTTACTTCATCAAAATTCAAACCTCCGTAATTTCCTGAACTCATTAATAAAAGTGCTGAATTATCTAAGTTCAAATTGAATAAATATTCTTTAAACTCAGCTGGGTTTGTATAGATAATTAAATCTTCTCTATTAAAAGCAGAAGCAATTTGCTCGTATGTAACTTCTTCTAACTGTTTAATTTTTACAGCATCCGGAGAATAAAAAACTACCGCAACATCAGCATATTCTAAGGCCCCCTCATACTCTTTTAAAAATTCAGCATTTAAACTGCTGTAGGTATGTAATTCTAAACATGCTACTAAAGTTCTGTTTGGATATTGTTCTTTTACTGCTTTTGTTGTTGCAGCCACTTTACTTGGTGAATGTGCAAAATCTTTGTAAGCAACTTTTCCTTTTCCTTCGGCAATTTTTTCTAAACGTTTAGATGCACCTTTAAAACTGGCAATTGCTTCATAAAAATCAGCTTCGTCAACACCCATATTTTGGCAGATCCATTTTGCTCCGGCAAGATTATTTAAATTATGCGCTCCAAAAACTTCAATTGGCATATCGCCTTCTGGTGTTTTTAATAATGTTACACCATCACTAACCGTATATTCAGGAGTGTGATACGGTAATTTACGAATTGGATTTGTTGCAGCTTCAGAAACACGTTTAACTTCCGGGTCATTTTCGTTATAAACTAAAATCCCTCCATTTGTAATTTTCGAAATAAAGATTTCAAATTGCTCTACATAATTTTCATATGTTGGAAACACGTTAATATGATCCCACGCAATTCCTGAAATCAAAGCAATATTTGGCTGATACAAATGAAATTTCGGACGACGATCTATTGGGGAAGATAAATATTCATCCCCTTCTAAAACCATAAAGTCATTTTCTTCAGTAAGATGCACCATGGTATCAAAACCTTCTAATTGTGCACCAACCATATAATCGACTTCAATATTATGATAATGCATAACGTGCAAAATCATCGAAGTAATCGTTGTTTTTCCGTGCGAACCACCAATTACAACGCGAGTTTTATTTTTAGATTGTTCGTATAAAAATTCAGGATAAGAATAAATTTTAAGTCCCAATTCCTGCGCTTTCAACAATTCAGGGTTATCCGCTTTTGCATGCATTCCAAGAATTATAGCATCAATATCGGCAGTGATTTTTTCAGGAAACCAGCCCAGTTCAGCAGGAAGAATTCCTTTTTTCTCTAATCTTGATTTTGAAGGCTCAAAAATAGCATCATCGCTCCCTGTAACCTGATATCCTTTATTATGCAATGCTAATGCTAAGTTGTGCATAGCGCTTCCGCCTATAGCGATGAAATGTGTTTTCATTTAAAATGTTTAATCGTTAAACTGTTTAATTGGTTAATCGAAAAAGCCAATAACTAATAAAACTCCAATAATTATTTTTCAAAAATAAGGAAATATAAAATGTGTTATTTGGTTTGAAGCAATAAATTAGAAAAAAAGCCCGATAGATTTAAAATCCGTCGGGCTTAAGTTTTATAATAAAAATTGCAATTATTTCGTAATCGTCAATTCGTCAATAATATTTTTAGCTCCAGCGTATTTGTCAATAATCCAAAGCACATAACGAATATCAACGTTAATAGTTCTTTGTAGTTTAGGATCAAAAATTACGTCTCCGGCCATTGCTTCAATGTTTCCATCAAAAGCAATTCCAATTAATTCTCCTTTTCCATTTAAAACCGGCGAACCTGAATTTCCTCCAGTAATATCATTATCAGTTAAAAAGTTTACCGGCATGTAACCTGCTTTATCAGCATATTGACCAAAATCTTTTGCTTTGTTTAATTCTAACAAACGAGCTGGTAAATCAAATTCCTGATCTCCTGCTTTATACTTTTTCACCATGCTTTCCATAGTAGTATAATTATTGATTGCAGCATCATTACGAGGATCTGCAGGTAACGCACGAACTTTTCCGTAAGTTAATCTCAAAGTAGAGTTAGCATCAGGATATTTAATTGCGTTTAATTTTGATTCTCTTAAACCTTCAACAAGTTCGCGGTAAGCTATTGCAAAACCATCATCAGCTTTCTTTTGGTCATCTGTTTTAGCACGTGATTTTGTCAATAAATCATTTGAAATAATATACAAAGGATCGTGTACAATTGCCAATGGTTTTGGATCAGCCATAAAAGCTAATACTTTTTCCTTAGTTGTAAAATAACTAATTTCTGTAGCTTTTGCCACATCAGCAGTAAAGTCACCATTATTGGCAGTTTTCATTTTAGCAATTTCTGGAGCAAGTCCATATTCAGCAGCTTTAGAAGCATATAAATTTAATTGCGCTGTCAATACATCTTTTTCAAGCGGAGCATAAAAATTACCGTAGATATTTTCAATCATTGTGTTGATCTTCGGTAACATCTCTGCTCTTTTTGCTTCATTTTCTTTATAGTAAGCAATCAGCTCATTTCCTAAATTTGCCGGACCTGCTGCATAGCTGGAAGTACGTAAAAGCTGTGTTAAATAATTATCGTGACGTGCTTTTAAGTTTGTTTCTCTGTAATAATCGTTAATAGTAGGAATTACATTTTCATACTTATCTTTATTAGCCGGTTTACTTGCCCACTCATAAAATTTATCTTCCTGCTCTGATTTAGTGTCTACCGTTCCTGCTTTTGTTAAAGCATCGATCATTCCTTGACGGTTTTTCCAGTAGTTTGCTGTCGAAGCATATTTAGATGCATATTTCAAACGAACTGTTGCATCTGTATCCATATACTTTTTCATTACGTCCATTCCGGTCTTAGCACCTTCAACCCATGCAGGGTAAGCATATTTTATATTCTGCTCAATTCCTCCCGCCGGCATCCAGCGATTTGTTCTTCCAGGATAACCTAGAATCATGGCAAAATCATTTTCTTTTACACCTTTAATACTTACAGGCAAATAATGTTTTGGCTGTAAAGGCACATTATCTTTTGAGTAAGCTGCAGGATTTCCATCCTTATCAGCATAAACCCTAAACATAGAGAAATCCCCAGTTTGACGAGGCCATTCCCAGTTATCAGTATCACCGCCAAATTTACCAACACTTTCCGGAGGTGTTCCCACTAAACGAACATCTGTGTAATCTTGGTAAACGAAATAGTAATATTCATTTCCTTGAAAGAAAGGACGGACAGAAACAGTATATTTCCCATTTTCGCTATTTTCTTTTTCGATCAAAGCAATCTCCTGCTGAATAATTTTGTTTCTTTCAGTTTCGGTCATTGCATCATTTACCTTAGACAAAATTCTTTTAGAAACGTTGTCCATACGAACAAAGAAACGAACGTATAAAGATTTAGGTTTCATTTCGGCACTTTTTTCTTTTGCCCAAAAACCATCTTTCAAATAGTTTTGTTCTGCAGTAGAAAGTTCTGCAATCGCATTATATCCGCAATGGTGGTTTGTTAAAACCAACCCGCTTTTAGAAACGATTTCAGCAGTACATCCACCATTAAACTGCACAATTGCATCTTTTAAACTATGATGGTTAATACTGTAAATTTCTTCGGCTGTTAATTGCAAGCCCATTTTCTCCATATCTCTATGGTTCAATCTTTCGATAAACATCAAGAACCACATTCCCTCATCAGCTCTTACAGGAAAAGCCATAAGGCACATGGTCAAGAATAAAACTATTTTTTTCATGTTATTTTGTTTAAGTACTGCGAATATAACTCATTTTCGCAAAAAAAATAAACATTCGATCTAAAAACAAAACATTATAAATAAATATGAAGATGATTTTGCGAAATTCATAATTTGATGAAAAAGAAAAATTATTAGAATATAAAAAGATAATACTTAATTAAACTTATAAAATTCTAGATTTAATGAAATCATGATTTTAAATTTTAATAATAATTGTAAAAATTAACTTTCAATTAAAAATATTTAATTTAATCCATTTCTTACAAATAATTATTTCTTTAATTTGCCTTTCTAATTAAAAAAATAAAAATGAAAAAATTATTAGTAGCAGTTGTACTATTAGTGACAACAATGATGAGTGCGCAAAAAGGATCAATTTTGCTTGGTGGAAATGTTGGATTTAGTTCAGAAAAAATTGGTGATGATAAATATGAAAACTTTGAATTTTCTCCAAAAGTAGGATACCAGTTTACAGACAAATGGACTTTAGGAGTTGAAGGTTCAATCCTGAACTATAAAGAATCTGGCTCTAAAACAAAAGAAGCATACAGAGTTGGTGCTTTTACTCGTTACTCTATGCCTCTTTCTGAATTATTCTCTTTCTACGCTGATTTAGGAGTTGGATACCAAGAAAGAAGTATTGATAAAACTAAAGGAGTTTATGCAGGTTTAACACCAGGCTTATTCATTAACATGAAAAAAGGGTTTGGTTTAAATTTCAATATTGGAGGCATTGGTTACGACAATCTTAGTGGAAAAGGAACTCCAAGAGAGCAGCGTTTTGGCTTTAATTTTGGAGAAAGTATCACTTTTGGAATCTCTAAAAACTTTGGACTATAATATCATTAGGATTTAAGTTAGAAAGTAAAATCCTTTATACTTTTTGTTTTTTCGCACAGAAAGTAAAAAACCCGACAATTTCTATTGTCGGGTTTTTAAATTTATAATAAAAATGATATTATTCATTAAGCATTTTCCAAAGTTTATCCTTCAAATCTGTTAAACCTTGCTGTGCAACAGATGAAATAAACATATACGGAATATCTTTAAACGAAACATCTAATTCTGCTTTCAATTCTGCTTTAAGTTCATCATCCAGCATATCACATTTTGAGATAACTAAAAGACGTTCTTTGTCCAGCATTTCAGGATTATACTTCGTTAATTCATTTACCAAAATATCATATTCTGCTTTAATATCCGGCGTATCAACCGGAACTAAAAATAATAAAGTTGAATTACGCTCAATATGGCGAAGGAAATAATGTCCTAAACCTTTTCCTTCGGCAGCGCCTTCAATAATTCCCGGAATATCAGCAATTACAAAAGATTGATAATCTCTGTAAGCTACAATTCCTAAGTTTGGTTTTAAAGTTGTAAAAGGATAATCGGCAATTTTTGGTTTTGCTGAAGTTAATACAGATAATAATGTAGATTTTCCTGCATTAGGAAAACCAACCAATCCAACATCTGCCAAAACTTTAAGTTCCAGAATAACGTCCATTTCTAAACCTGGCAAACCTGGCTGCGCATAACGCGGCGTTTGGTTTGTCGAACTTCTAAAATGCCAGTTTCCTAAACCTCCCTTTCCTCCTTTTGCAAGAATCCTTTTTTCACCGTCTTCTGTAATTTCAAAAAGTACTTCACCAGTTTCCTTGTCTTTTACAACAGTACCCAGAGGCACTTCAATAAATTTATCATCTCCATCTGCTCCCGTGCTGCGGTCTCCTCCTCCATCGCCGCCGTGTCCAGCTTTAATGTGACGCGCAAACTTTAAATGAAATAATGTCCAGAGTCCTTTATTTCCCACTAAATACACATGTCCGCCTCGACCGCCATCACCACCGTCCGGGCCGCCTTTTTCAATAAATTTCTCTCTATGTAAATGCGTAGATCCTTTTCCTCCCTTTCCGGACGAAACATATATCTTAACGTAATCTACAAAATTTCCTTCTGTCATTTTTCTGAATTTCAGATTTTAGGTTTTAGATTTTAGATTTCTCTAAATTCTATATCTAAACTCTATTTTATTTACTTTTCAGTCTCAGTCTGGATTTTCAGCACAAACTGCGACTGAAAACTGCGACTGAAAACTATTTTCTTTTTATTCTTTAAGCGCTTTTACAAGCACTTTATCAATCTTTACCCCGTCCATGTCGACAACTTCTAAAATGAATTTTTGCCAAATTAGTTTTTCACCCTCTTTTGGAATATGCGAAAGTTCGGTCATAATCATCCCGCTTACGGTATTTACTTCGTAATCGTTTGTTAATTCGTCCAATTCAAAATACGTTAAGAAATCGTGTAATGAATAATGCCCGTCTACCAGCCATGATCCATCTTCTCTTTCTATAAGCTGGAATTCATCTTTATAAAATTCAGACGCGTCACCAACTAAAGCCTCCAGAATATCATTCAAAGTAATTAACCCTTGAAAAACACCATATTCATCTGAAACCAAAGCATAATGAACACCTGTCTTTTTGAAATTTTCTAATGCCTTATAAGCCGTTGTCTGCTCCATTAAATAAGGCGCATCCGAAATTATAGAAGCAAAATCAAAATTATCATTTTCAATATTAGCAAATATATTTTTCAACGTTACAACCCCAACAATGTCATCATAGTTTTCATTGTAAACCGGATAAACCGTATGCAGATCCTGAACAACCAATTCTTTTATTTTAGTTTTATCAGCATTTAAAGGAAGCATATCTACCGATTTTCGGTGTGTCATTAACGAACTTACTTTTCTGTCGCCAATATGAAAAACACGCTCCACAATATCTTGTTCAATTTCCTGAACTTCTCCAACTTCTGTACCTTCTTTAATGATTGCTTTAATCTCTTCCTCAGTAACTTTTCCGTCAGCAGTTGGTTTTATCTGTAAGATATTCAATAGAAAATCTGTTGAAGAGGTTAATAACCAAATAAATGGCGCCGTAATAATCGAGATTACTTTCATTGGCATCGCTACCATTTTTGCAATCGATTCCGGATAATTTAATCCGATACGTTTTGGAAGCAATTCTCCTAAAACCAAAGAGAAAAATGTTAAAACAACAACTACAATTCCAACAGCAATTGAATGCGAGTATGGTTTTAAAGCCGCAAATCCTGCAACGAATAATTCTACGTCCATTGTAATTTTATCACCACTATAAATACCGGTTAAAATCCCAATTAAGGTAATTCCAATTTGTACTGTTGATAAAAATTTATTTGGAGAATTTGCCAGATCAAGCGCTGTTTTGGCACTTTTGTTCCCTTTTTTTGCTGCTGTTTCCAGTCTGTTTTTTCGCGCCGAGATCAATGCAATTTCTGACATCGAAAAAACCCCATTTAATAGTATTAGAAAAAATATTATTAGTATTTCCATTTTTAAGTTTAAAGTTAAAAGTCAAAAGTTAAATGTTTTTCAGAACTTTATTTCAAATTTCCTTCTAAACATTTAACTTTTAACTTCAAACAGATTTTGTTACAAATTATCTATAACTGACGTTAAGCGCTCTGTAATTTCTTCGATAGTTCCGATACCGTTTACGGCGTGAAACTTATTCTGCTCTTTATAATACCCAATTAACGGAGCCGTTTTTTCGTTGTATTCCTGATATCTAACACGAATTTTTTCTTCGTCCTGATCATCTGGTCTTCCGCTTGTTTTTCCTCTTTCAAGTAAACGTGCTACCAAAATTTCATCATCAGCCTCTAATGCAATTGTTGCAGTTACGCTTGAACCAATTGTTGGTAAAAATTTATCTAAAGCTTCAGCCTGATCTAAAGTTCTTGGATATCCGTCGAACAAAAATCCTGCACTATCTGGGTGTTTATTTACTTCGTCAATTAACATTGCAGTTGTTACTTCGCAAGGAACTAATTCTCCGTTGTCCATAAAAACTCTTGCTTTTTTACCTAGTTCAGTATCATTTTTTAAATTAAAACGAAAAATATCTCCTGTCGAAAGATGTGTTAAATTGTATTTTTCTTTTAAAAATTCTGCCTGAGTTCCTTTTCCTGCTCCAGGCTTTCCAAATAAAACAATGTTAATCATAGTACGTTTGAGTTGTGTGACTTCTTAATATTTCAAAGAAGTTTAAAATGAATATATAGTTGTGTTTTGTTTAATATTATTCTGCTAATTTATATACTTCTGTCAGGTTTCGTCCAAGGCCATCATAATCTAATCCGTAACCCACAATAAATTTATTCGGGATTCTGATTCCGATATAATCTATTTTAATGTCTTTTTTATATGCTTCCGGTTTAAAGAACAAAGTGGCCACCTTAAAATGTTTTACATTTTGTGCTTTAAATAAATGTTTTAATTCTTCAAGCGTATTTCCTGTATCAATAATGTCCTCGATTATTACTACGCTTCTTCCAGATAAATCCTGATTGATCCCAATCAATTCTTTAACTGAATTTGTTGTTTCAGTTCCTTCATAAGAAGCCATTTTAATGAATGAAACCTCGCAGGGCTTTTTATATTTTTTCAGGAAATCGGCAACAACCATAAATGCGCCATTTAAAACTCCAATAAAAATTGGAGTATCATCTCCAAAATCATCTTCTACCTGTGCAGCTAATTTGGTTAAAGCAAAATCAATTTCCTTAGCCGAAATAAACGGAACAAATTGTTTATCGTGAAGTTGTATCATTATTTTTAAATTTAAAATAATGGACAAAGATACAGAATTACAACCAATCTGCCCACATGAAAATATATTCGCGAGATGACTTTTTTGTGAATGTTAAATATCAGTTAATAATTACAAAATCATTCTTGCAGCTACTTTTAAATTCACTAAATTGTTGTTGAATAATCAGTTAACCCCAAGAACCAAATGAAAAGATCCTTACTGCTTTTTTCTATTTCATTAATATTTTTAGTAACTGCCTGTAACGGACAAGTTAAAAAAGAAGAAAAAGAAGCGCTGGCAAAACAACCCGGAAATGTTGTAAAAACGGCTATTGGCGACATTACGCTGCCATCTCCTTATGCAACCGAATCTAAAACCAATAACAGCAAAGTGATTGGATGGCCAGACGGAATTACTCCTAAAGCACCGGAAGGTTTTACGGTTGCCAAATTTGCTGATGGTTTTGAAAACCCGCGTTGGACTTATATTGCACCAAACCAAGATATTTTTGTTGTAGAAAGCGGGACAAGAACGAGTAAAAATCAAATCACGGTTTTGCGCGACAAAGATAAAGACGGAAAATTTGAAACCCGCCAGGTTTTTATTACCGGTTTAAACAGACCTTTAGGAATGCTGGTTTTAAAAGATTTTTTTTACATCGCAAATACCAACGGTTTATACCGTTATCCTTATAAAAACAGTTCGTTGAAATTAGAAACCAAAGGAGAAAAAATTCTTGACCTTCCTGCCGGCGGCTACAATAATCACTGGACCAGAAATTTATTAGCCAGCCCTGACGGAAGTAAAATTTATGTTTCTGTAGGTTCAGGAAGCAATAATGCTGAACATGGCATTGACAAAGAAGTGCGTCGTGCCGGAATTCTTGAAATTAATCCTGACGGAACTGGCGAAAAAATCTATGCTTCGGGGCTTAGAAATCCTGTTGGAATGGACTGGAACCCTGTTAATAAAGAACTTTGGACTGCAGTAAATGAGCGTGATGATTTGGGCGACGATCTGGTTCCTGATTATATTACCAGTGTAAAAAAAGATGGCTTTTACGGATGGCCTTATTCTTATTTTGGAAGTATTCCTGATCCAAGAATGAAAGGCGAACGTAAAGATTTAGTTGAAAAAACTGTTATTCCTGATGTTCCTGTTGGTGCACATACCGCTTCATTAGGATTGGCTTTTTATACTAAAGATGCTTTTCCGGCGAGATATAAAAATGGCGCTTTTGTTGGACAGCATGGTTCCTGGAATCGTGCTAAGATATCAGGCTATAAAGTTGTTTTTGTTCCTTTTGCAAATGGAAAACCCTCAGGAAAACCAGAAGATTTTTTAACTGGTTTTATTTCTAATGAAGCAAAAGCTGAAGTTTACGGGCGCCCGACTGCTGTTACAGTTACGAATGACGGATCGCTTTTAGTAAATGATGACAGCAGTAATACGATTTGGAAAGTTAGTGCAAATAAATTCTAATTTTATGCAGATAATTTAAGCACATAGAAACATAGCTTTTTGTTTTCTTATAAAGTAAGATTGAAAAGAAAACTCGTTTTCACACACATTTATGTGACTTTAAAGATGTGAAATGCCTTTTTTGCCTCCATTAATCCTATGTTTCTATGTGTTATAAAGACTACGCCTTTAATTCAAATCATTTATGAACTTAAAAAAATATTGTCTTTCTCTTTTTGTGTTTTTTGTTTTTCAAAACATTTTAGCACAGAAAAAAGAAGGTAAAAATATTGATTCTTTAGGAACTGAAAAACTGAAAGAAGTTGTAATCAGTTCGCTTCATATTGATAACAATTTATTAAATACACCAGCCTCAATTGGTATTCTTTCAAAAAAAGATTTACTGCAAAATAATGCCACAGATATTACAACTGTAATCAATACAATCCCGGGTGTTTTTATGCAGTCGTCCAATTTCACTACAACTAGAATTTCGATTCGCGGTATTGGTGCGAGAACTACTTACGGCACTAATAAAATCAGGGCGTTTTATGGAAGTATTCCGTTAACTTCCGGAAACAGCGAAACGGTAATTGATGATATTGATCTTGAAAACCTCAACCAGATTGAAATTATAAAAGGTCCGCTTTCGAGTGTTTATGGCGCGGGTTTGGGTGGTGCTATTTTAATTTCACCTCAGCTTTCTAAAAACGGAAATCAAAGTGCCGGAATAAGTTCTGTTTTTGGTTCTTTTGGGTTATTAAAAAATAGCTTGAATTTTGGTTTAGATGAAAAAAACGGAAGTTTAAACATAAGCTGCCACAATTTAAAAACAGATGGCTGGCGTGAAAACAGCGCGTACAAACGGGAAGGAATTACACTTGCAGGCGAACTATTCCGAAAGAAAAACAGCAAACTGACTTACTTTTCAAATTATACTTATTTAAAAGCTTTTATTCCGAGTTCTATAAATAAAAATACTTTTGAAAACAATCCAAAATCTGGTGCGCCAACCTGGGTCGCCTCAAAAGGATATAAAGAATACAAATCGACTTTAGGCGGATTGGCTTATGATTTTAAAATTAATAAGAACTTAAACAACTCAACTTCAGTCTTTATAAATTATAAAGACAGCAACGAACCGAGGCCTTTTGATATTTTACGTCAATATACTTTTGCAACGGGCGCCAGAACGCAATTCTCAGGAAATTTTAAAACTGGGAGAATAGAAAACAACTTTATTGCCGGAATTGAATACTTTACAGATACTTATAAAGGCAATACTTTCGAAAATCTGTATCAGCAAAATAACGGTTTAGGAAGTCTAGAAGGCAATCAGCTTACAGAAACTGGACAAAAAAGACATTTCTATAATATCTTTTCTCAATTGAGAACTTTACTTTCAGATCAATTTGAAATTCAGGCTGGTTTAAATTACAATAAAACTAAATTCAGTCTCGACAATTATAATGAAAGCACAAATCAGGAATATAGTTATGACGGCATTTTTTCACCGCAATTGTCTTTATTATTTAAACCAAATTCTCAGCAGACGGTTTATTTTTCTGTAAGCCGGGGGTTTTCATTGCCGGCGACAGAAGAAACTCTTACAAGCGAAGGCACAATTAATACGAATATAAAACCTGAAAACGGATATAATTTTGAAGTTGGAGGAAAGTTATATTTCTTCAATAAAAAACTTTATACAGAAATTGCGGTTTACCGAATGGAAATTAAAGATTTATTGGTCGCAAAAAGAGTTGGTGATGATCAATATGCAGGTTTAAATGCCGGAAAAACATTTCATGAAGGAATCGAAATTACCTTAAATCATAATTGGCCAATCAATCGATTCTTTTCTCTGAATTCTTATTTAGCCGGATCTATAGGAAATTATGAGTTTAAAGAATTTGTCGATAACGGAAATGATTATTCCGGAAACAAATTAACCGGAGTTGCCGCAAATAAAATCAACGCAGGAATTACTTTAAATACAAATTTTGGAATTTACTTCAACGCCGATTATCAGTTTGTGGATGAAATTCCTATGAATGATTCTAATACTGCATTCTCTGATTCTTATACTATCATAAACTTAAAAAGCAGTTATCGATTTGAAATTCTCCCGCAGTTAACGACACATTTTTCTGCCGGCGTAAATAATGTAACAAATACAAAATATGCATCACTAATACTGCCAAATGCCATCGCAGTAGGAAACGCGGCACCCCGCTATTATTATCCCGGGCTCCCTATAAATTATTACGGAACAATCTCATTAAATTATTTATTTTAGATGCTTGAAATTACCCCCAAACCAAAAAAAATGTTTTCTTTATTACAAGAAAAATTGGAATATGTAAGTGCTTATCGGGAAAACCGTTTAAAGTGCGCACAGGACATTCTCGAAAACCCATCTTTATTTGAAGAATTAGTTTCTATTTGCTTTTCGCCCGAAAATAAAAACAATCATAAAGCCTGCTGGATTCTGGAATTTGTATCTTATGAAGAATTAATCTGGCTGCAGCCCCATCTTGATTTTTTCTGTTCTAATTTGAAAGTTCTAAAAGATGAAAGTTCGCTTCGCCCAATTGCAAAAGTAGTGCAGCTTTTAGTAAAATCTCATTATAAGAAAAATGAAAACAGTATTTCATTATCCGAAGAAAACCTTCAGGATTGTATCGAAGTCAGTTTTGACTGGCTCATAAGCGATGTAAAAGTGGCCACAAAAGCCTATTCTATAAGAACTTTATACGTTCTGGGAAATTATTATAACTGGATTCATCCCGAACTTCAGGTTATTTTAAACAAAGATTACGGAGATCATTCTGCTGCATACAAAGCCGTTGCGCGAGAAGTTTTGAAGAAAATAGAGTAGTTTTTGCCACTCCCGATGGCTATCGGGAAAAAGGATTAAAATGATTTTTTGTTTGCCACGAATTGCACGAATTTTTACGAATTATTTTCTTTGACATTCAATAAAAAGAAAATCCTTCTAATCCTTTTAATCTGTGGCAAAACTTTAAAAATAGAATTCGTGGAAATTCACGCAATTCGTGGCTGAAAAACTAAATTTTGGCTAAAAAAAGATTAAAAGGTATCTTTGCAAAAACACAACACAAAATGAATTATTTTTCTTCTGATTTTAAATTAGGAATATTGGGCGGAGGACAATTAGGCAAAATGCTTTTGTTCGATACCCGAAAATTTGACATACAAACTTATGTTTTAGATCCGAGTGACGAAGCGCCTAGCAAAATTGCCTGCAACAAATTCTTTCAGGGCGATTTAATGGATTATGACACGGTTTACAACTTCGGGAAACAAGTCGATGTCCTGACTTTTGAAATCGAATTGGTAAACCTTGAAGCTTTAACACAATTAGAAAACGAAGGCCTAAAAGTATATCCATCTCCAAAAACTTTAAAAGGAATTCAGAATAAAGGAACTCAAAAAGATTTTTACACTAAAAATAATATCCCAACCGCACCATTTGAAAGATTTGAAAATTTAGATAAATTAAAATCTGCTGCCACATCAAACGGAGTCGAGATGCCGTTTGTTTGGAAATGTACTGAATTTGGTTACGACGGAAATGGCGTAAAAGTTATTCGCCAGATTTCTGACATGGATGATTTACCAAATGTGGAATGTATTGCAGAAACAATGATTCCGTTCAAAAATGAATTAGCGGTAATTGTAGTAAGAAATCCATCGGGAGAAATAAAAACTTATCCAGTTGTAGAAATGGAATTTCACCCGGAAGCGAATCAGGTTGAATACGTAATCTGCCCTGCAAGAATCGACGAAAAAGTAGCTGAAAAAGCCAGAGCAATTGCTTTGAATGTTTCTGAAAAATTCAATCACGTTGGACTTTTAGCAGTTGAAATGTTTCAAACTCACGAAGATGAGATTTTGGTAAATGAAGTTGCACCTCGCCCACATAATTCTGGACATTATTCAATTGAAGCAAGTTATACTTCACAATTCGAAAATCATTTACGCGCTATTTTAGATCTTCCTTTAGGGAATACAGACAGTAAAGTTGCCGGAATTATGGTAAATTTAGTGGGGGCCGAAGGTTTCTCTGGAAATGTAGTGTATGAAAACATCCAAACCATTCTAGGCTGGGATGGCGTTACACCGCATATTTACGGTAAAAAACAAACGCGTCCGTTTAGAAAAATGGGCCACGTGACAATTGTAAATGAAAATATGGCTGAAGCTAGACGAATTGCGCAGGAAGTTAAGAATACTATTAGAGTGATCAGTGGTCAGTAATTTTTAGTGTTCAGTCGCAGTTTTCAGTATAAAATCGCAATTGTTTTTTAATTAGCTTTGTAAAAACTCAATAAATGAAAATTTCAAAATTACATATCGATCAGTTTAGGCATTTAGAAAATCTAGATTTTGATTTTACATATCCAAAAGATTTTCATATTGAAGAAAAAAGAGGAAAACCATTAGAAAAAATATGTTTTATTGGACAAAGTGCTACTGGGAAAACTGGCTTATTGGAATTAATTAATAATAGTATATCAGAGTTTTTTGATTTTAGAATAATAAGTGAAGATAGAATTTTACCTTCTCTTTATTTTAATCATTACAATATTAAATTAGATTTTGAAGCAGACTCCATCAATTATAAATATGAAGAAAAATCAATCAAAATTGACAATAAAAAATTCAATATTTACGAAGGAAGTTATAGTGGTGGTGCAAAAGATGTTATAAATTATAAGAATAAACTATTCTACTTTACAGCAGAAATTTTATCTAAACAAAACATCAAACTTTTTGAAGAAGAAACTGTTATATTAATAGAACGCTACAAAAGTTTAAAAGAAAAAATTAAAGACAATTCCTATTTTAGGTTAACATTCGACGATAAAGTTGAAGATGCTATTTGGATTGGTTTATTAGAAGAGAATATAAATTATTTGCAAAAATTCTTGCAATTTGCGTCTGAATTGATCAATAGTGGTAAAATGCTGGACAGTTCGTCACAAACAAAAGTTGAGAATTGGAAAGGTAACAACATAAATCCGTTAATAGAATTTTCTGAAAAATTCAACAGCATTTTAGAAAAAATAAATTTGGAGGTTGATTTAGTAAATACAAGAAACATTACGCCATTACATAATAAAATATCAGGCGAAAACATTCCAATACAAAAAACAAGTACCGGAACAAAACAACTTCTTCTAACTGCATTACTTCTTTTTAAACTAAATACTACAGACTCAGTTATTTTAATAGACGAACCTGAAAGATCATTATATCCAGATATGCAAATGGAATTAATGGATCACTATAAAAACCTTGCGCCAGAAGCACAATTTATTGTCGCTACTCATTCTCCATTTATTGCAGCTTCATTTGAACCAGAAGAAAGGTTTATTTTATATTTCGATAATGAAGGTAAGGTTGCTGTACGCAGAGGTATTTCTCCGATTGGAGATGACCCAAATGATATGCTTTTTAATGATTTCGGTGTAAACTATTATAATGATGATGTACAAGAAAAGTTTAAAGAATATCTAGAATTATTAGATAAAGTAAAATCCGAAAGCAATAAAGAGTTAAAGAAAAAATATCTTTTGGAAGCTTCTAAATTAGGCAATCAGTACAATTTTATTTTAGATGAAAAAAATCAAGAAAGACTACAATAATTCTAAAATCATTACTGATATTTTACAATACAATTGTAAAAAGGGAGCCAATAATAGTGTATTGGGTTCTATTCTTCTAAAAGAACAAAAAAGTTTCTGTGCCTATTCAGAAGAATTTATTGATCCAATCAGTGACGCTAATGACATTGAACATTTTAATCCAGATTTAAAATGCTCAGATGATGATTCATATTCAAATTGGTTTAAAGTTAAAAACAAGGTTAATTTTCGAAAAAGACAAAAAGAATTAGAATTCAAGAAAAACAACATCTCTTTTGATGATATTTTACAGCCCTGTGAAAATGATTTTGAAGAAAAACTAAAATATATAGTTGGCCAATATCGATTTGAAGAAAGTTCAGAGGTAAAAGTTAAAAACTTAATAGATTTTTTAGAATTAAACATACCTGAAAAAATTGAACAGAGACGTAATTTCATCATTAGAAAAAGAAAAGAAATAGAGATTTTTGGAGTTTCACCAGAAGACTTTTTTTCTACACTTATTGAAGACGATATAACGCAAATATCATATCTAAGAGCAATTCAAGAAGAATTCAAAATTGATATTTGGAATATGATTCCAGAAATAGAATAATAAAACTTGTTTTCAGTCACAACAAAAACTTTAAACCTGAAACAAAACAAACAAAAATAAACACATGAGCAAAGTAGCCATTATAATGGGAAGCATCTCAGACATGCCAGTTATGCAGGATGCAATCGACATATTAAAACAATTTAATGTAGAAGTTGAAGTAGATATCGTTTCGGCACACAGAACGCCGGAGAAATTATTCGATTTCAGTAAAAATGCACATACTCGCGGGATTTCGGTAATTATTGCCGGTGCGGGAGGTGCGGCGCATTTACCTGGAATGGTAGCTTCAATGTCTCCGCTTCCTGTAATTGGAGTTCCTGTAAAATCAAGCAATTCTATTGATGGCTGGGATTCGGTATTATCGATTCTGCAAATGCCGGGCGGAGTTCCTGTTGCAACTGTGGCTTTAAATGGCGCAAAAAATGCCGGAATTTTAGCAGCACAAATCATCGGAAGTCACGATAAAAAAGTTTTAGATACTATTATTTCTTATAAAGAAGAATTAAAAGCTGCAGTTAATAAAGCTGCTGAAGGTTTAAAGAAATAAGCTTTCTGATTCCTGCAAGGTTTCCAAAACCTTGTAGGTCTGATTATCACAATCAAAAAATAATACTTCAAAAATACCTACAAGGTTTTGAAAACCTTGCAGGATAAAAAAATGCAATATGAGTATCTTAACCCAATATTTCAATACCAAACATAACACCGCGCCTTTCTCGCAAATTAAAATAGAAGATTATGTTCCTGCATTCAACGAAGGAATTGCTTTGGCTAAAGCCGAAATTGATGCAATCGTAAACAATCCAGATGTACCGACTTTTGAAAACACCATTGTAGCGATGGATTTTTCGGGCGATATTTTAGATCGTCTTTCTAGTATTTTCTTTAATTTGAATTCGGCTGAAACGAATGACGAAATGCAGAAAATTGCTCAGGAAGTTTCGCCTTTACTTTCAGAATTTGGAAACGACATTCGTTTGAATGCTGAATTATTTGCAAAAGTAAAAGCGGTTTACGATCAAAAAGAAAGTTTAGGTTTAAATCCTGAACAAACAACTTTATTAGATAAAAAATACAAAAGCTTCTCCAGAAATGGAGCGAATTTGCCAGAAGACAAGAAAAATCAATTAAGAGAAATCGACAAAGAATTATCGAAATTAAGTCTGCAGTTTGGCGAAAATGTTTTGGCAGAAACCAACAACTTCGAATTGCATTTAACGGATGAGAAAGATTTATCTGGTTTGCCTGAAGGCACAATCGAAGCCGCAAGATTATTAGCTAAAAATCAGGAAAAAGAAGGCTGGGTTTTCACTTTAGATCATCCAAGTTATGTTCCGTTTTTGACTTATGCTGACAATCGTGAATTACGTAAAAAAATGGCGATTGCGTTTGGCGCAAAAGCTTTTCAGAATAATGAATTCGACAATCAGGAAAATGTTTTAAAAATTGCGAAACTTCGTTTTGAAAGAGCTAATTTATTAGGCTACAAAACGCACGCACATTTTGTTTTGGAAGAAAGAATGGCCGAAAGTCCAGAGAAAGTTTTTTCTTTTTTGAATGATTTGTTAGCAAAAGCAAAACCTGCAGCTCAAAAAGAGTTTACAGAATTAACTGCTTTTGCAAAAGAACTGGACGGAATCGAACAATTAGAAAAATGGGACGGCGCTTATTATTCTGAAAAATTAAAACAACAGCTTTTTAATTTAGATGATGAAAAACTGAAACCTTATTTTCAATTAGAAAAAGTTTTGGATGGCGCCTTTACTGTTGCCAAAAAACTATACGGTTTAACTTTTACCGAGGTTTTTGATATCGATAAATATCATGAAGAAGTTACGACTTATGAAGTAAGAGATGCCGAAAACAATTTGGTTTCGATTTTCTATGCTGATTTCTTCCCAAGAAAAGGAAAAAGAAACGGCGCGTGGATGACTTCATTCAAATCTCAATATGTAAAAGACGGCGTAAACGAAAGACCGCATATTTCTAACGTTTGTAATTTTACAAAGCCAACAGAAACAAAACCGTCTTTATTGACTTTTAATGAAGTAACAACTTTATTCCACGAATTTGGACACGGATTGCACGGAATGTTAGCAAATACGGTTTACCCAAGTTTATCGGGAACTTCTGTTTATTGGGATTTTGTAGAATTACCAAGTCAGATTATGGAAAACTGGTGTTACGAACCAGAAGCTTTGGCATTATTTGCAAATCATTATGAAACAGGAGAAATTATTCCGATTGAATATGTGCAGAAAATTAAAGAAAGTGCTAGTTTCCAGGAAGGTTTGGCAACATTGCGTCAGTTAAGTTTTGGATTATTAGATATGGCTTGGCATGGGCAAGATCCAACAAATATTACAGATTTAAAAGCTTTTGAAACAGAACAATTTGCTAACACGCAATTATATCCTGATGTAAAAGAAAATGCTATGAGCACGGCTTTCTCTCATATTTTTCAAGGCGGATATTCTTCTGGATATTACAGCTACAAATGGGCTGAAGTTTTAGATGCTGATGCTTTTGAATATTTTCACGAAAACGGAATTTTCAATGAAGAAATAGCGAAGAAATTTAAAGATAATGTTCTTTCTAAAGGTGGAACAGAACATCCAATGACTTTATACAAACGTTTTAGAGGACAAGAACCTAAACCTGAAGCTTTACTGAAAAGAGCAGGTCTTTTATAATTGCAGATTTCTGATTGTAGATTTTAGATTTTTTAATCTCAATCACTAATAAATTTTAGATTAAACCGAAGTATTTCAACTTCGGTTTTTTTATTTGATTTCTCTTAGAAATAATTTTAGTTATCTTCGTGTTTTTAAATCTTAATCTTACAAATACAAGCCGTGAAAAAATATTTTAGAATAGCTCTTTATCTTGCAATTATTGGATTGATTGCTATTGTTTCTATAAACTATTACGTAAAATCTTCTACTAAAAACAAGATTTATTATTCGGTTAAAAAATTTCCGAAAAATGATGTGGGAATTATTTTTGGTGCGGGAATTAATGGGAATCAGCCAAGTAAATATTTAAAGGATCGTCTTGATGCCGGGATTTTATTGTACAAGATGAAACGTATCAATAAAATTTTACTTTCGGGAGATAACGGGCGCGATGAGTATGATGAATTAACGGTTATGAAAAACTACTGTTTTAATCACGGAGTTGACACTGCAAAAATCTTTGTTGATTATGCCGGATTTGACACCTACTCTACTATGTATCGTGCAAAACATATTTTTAAAATTAAAAAAGCAACATTAATTTCTCAGGAATATCATTTAAACAGAGCGATTTATATTGGCAATAAACTTGGTGTAAAATCGGTGGGATACTCTGCAAACAATGGAGAATATCTTGGTTACAAATATGTAACTTTTAGGGAGTATGGTTCGATTTTTAAATCTTTTTTTGATGTATTAAGAAATCGTGAACCTCGTTTTTTAGGAAATGAAATTAATATAAATGGTGTTTCTAATTATTCTAAAGAAGATAAACGATAAAATCTTTTTAGTTTTATCATCTCAAATCTAATAATTGAGGTGTTTTGGTTGTATTGGGATCCGTATATAAATCAGCAGCTGTAACCAGTAAAACCTCAACCTCCATAAAAAGTTCATCGTAACCTAACAGCTTTTTTAGTGCTTCACATTTTTCTACAGTAAAATTCAGTTTTTGGTTTTGGGGAACATTTTGTACAAGCAGCATTTTAACGACTTCTTTAAAATCTTTACTGGATAATTGAATCTGAAAAGCTGTGGCGGAACTTGTAAGAAAATTGAATTCATCTAAATCATAGTGCTGTTCAGAAAGTATAAAAGATTTAGTTTCTCTTGATTTTAATTCCAGAAAAACTTTTCCGTCTAAATTAACCCATCGCCCTAAATCGCCAATAGCATACCGAAAAACAGGAAATCTTTTTCGGAAAGTATTGGTAACGGCAATTGTTCCATATCCGTCATTATCCGGATTAATGATTTCGATTATAATTCCTTCAATAACTGAAAACAAAGAAGGGTTTTGAGTAAAATCCGACAACGCCCAAATTCCAGTTTCGGCAGAACCGTACATGGAATAAATTTGTTTAATCCCAAATACTTTTTGCAAAAGTTTTTGTATTTCATGTCTTAAAAACTCCCCTGCATATAACAAATTTTGTATTTGCAGTTTTTGATTTTTCTCTTGTAAAAACTGTGCAAAGCATAATAATTTAGAAGGCGTTCCCAGTATAAAATCCGGTTTGAAATAAGCCGCGGCTTGTTCCATATCTTTATAACTGGCGTGCGCACTGAGTGCTAATGTTGTTGCCTGGCATTTTTCTAAAATATCATCCATTATAGCAGCTGTGCGATACATGTCTGAATATCCAAAAATATTTAAAGCGATTGTTTTGGAAGTAAAAAAATTATTCTCTGTTAATTCCTTTGCCATTGCAAGACGCTGGTTTTGATTTTCTTGTATGTCTACCGGAAAAACCAAAGGATTTTGAGTACTTCCGCCTGAACGTACTAAATATACCCCTATCTTTTCTTCGTGCAGTTTAAAATTGTTTTTCAAAATGGGCATCAATTCTTTTTTACTAAGAACCGGGGCTTTCTCTGCACAATCATGTTCTTTATAAAACTCAATATATAAAGGATTCTTTTTTGCTAATTCAAAATAATCCTGCAATTCTGACTTGTCTGTTTTTGAAATATCTGGGTGCATAATTTTTAAATTAATTTGCTCTTTTTTTGAAATAATACCAATTCCTGATTAAGCTTTGAGAATGGTTTATCAGGAATAACATTTTTTGGTACCAGGATGGTAATCGTTCCATGGCGTGTTCCAGCCATCGCTGTGATAACATGCCCATGAGCTGCTGGTCGTATTTATCTTTACTTTTATGATATCTTTCTATTGTAACGGGAGTTTTTAATTCTTTCCAATTAGAATATTTAATTCTCGACAAACTGCCCTCAACCTCTCTTACTTCGATGCAGACTTTGTTTAGTAATGCCGCTCTGGATTCGTTTTTTAAACTTTTTAGAACACGATACCAAAAATCAATTCCTTCGTTTAAGGATACATTTGTTTCGTAGCGAATATTTTCTAAATGCTTTTTTCTGATTACCACATTACTGCCAACTCCCATAATAAAATCCGGAGAACTGATGGTATGTAATATATCAGGAATCAAAAACAATTCATTTGAGAGCGAAGTCATTTCTTTTTTAAAGGATTGAATATTTGGCAGATAATAATCAGACGGAATTAATAAAATTCCGAGTACGAGAACATCTATGTTTTCCTGTTCCATAATTAAGCCGACTTCTTTTAAACAAGAAGAAGTATAACAATCATCGGCATCCAAAAAACTGATAAGATCTCCCGTTGCGAGTTCCATCCCTAAATTTCTTGCATGACCCGGGCCTTTATTTTCCTTTAATTCAATAACCTCAACATCTGTTAGTAAAAACTGCGGTGCAAAAAATGACAAGGCATCTTTTAGCAAAAACATACTTTGATCTGTACTAAAATCATCTACAATAATAATTTGTGAAGCTTTTTTTTCCTGAAAAGCCAGCGACCGAATCGTATCGTATATGAACGCTTCTTTATTATAAAGAGGAATTACAACTGTATGTTTCATGATTTTTACTCTGCTAATTGATAAATTAAAGCTCTGCCCTGATGTACGTTTACAACTGATTCATCTGAACCGCGAAACAAACCCGAACCATAGTTTTTGTCGTCTTTACACAGCAACATCCCTACTAAATGGATCAAGCGATTGTTTTCAAGATCTCTAAACTCTTTCTGTTCAACAAAATGCTGAATTAGATATTTACTCCAGTTTTCTCTAATAATGGTATCCCATTCCTGAGCCGTGCAATCACTTTTTACGTAAGCTCCAATTCCTCTTCCGCTGCTATTTAATTTTAAAATCAGGTTTTGATCGTTTTCAATAAAAGCATCACAGCCGGCGGGATCAACAATTACATAACTTGGAATTAGATATTGTTTTAAAAAATCGTAATCTTCTTCGCTTAGATAATCATACATTATATCGGCATCATACATTACGGCCAGAACCCTTTTGTCATGAATTAAAATTAAAGTCCTGATATCATTAAAATAGCAGTTTTGCTCAATCAGTTTATCAAGTACATCTGGTTTTATTTTTTTTAGTTCTTCCCGATCCATTTCTAATATAAACTGCGAAACGGGTTCTCCATTTACATAAATAGAATTGTTTGAAACAGTTAAATCCTGAGGTTTTACCGAAATTAATTCAACTCCCAATTTTGCTAATTCTTTTTGAAGATAAAAAATCTCGGTTCCTTTTTCGTCGTCGTGAACAAGAGCCAGTTTTTTATTTGGAGCAAATTGATAATATAAATCGTCGATCAGGTTTTTTAAATCGGGATCTTTAAAAGTTAATCCATCTTTAGTTTCACTTATTTCGTCGTTTATCAATTTTAGATAATAACTAATCATCCAGCCGTTTAGCGGATAACGGGCGCCTATCTCACAAATTTTTGCCTGATTGTTTGTATCATATAAAAAATCAGGGCGGTAAAAGCCCTGATTGTATGTTGCGCTGCTGCTTTTTTTTAATAAAGCTTCAAGGTCTTTGTCCAGCTGATAATAATTTCGAATTCTTTCGTCTCTAAAATAATGCTGGACAATTGCTTTACAAGCGTAATTTAAAATAGAACACAAACGATTCATTTCGTTATCATATCCTAAAGGTAGTTTTACCGAAGAATTAGCAAAAAAATGACTCCCCAATCCTGTATTTTTTTCAAAATATTCAGAAAATAATTCCTTCCATTTTTTCTGTTTTTCAGGCTGATTTTGCTGCAGACTTATTTTAGGGGCAATGTGCTGCGCTTTTGGTTCTTTCTTTGTAATCATGTATTGAAATATGAATTATAAACTAAGTTCTTCAATTTCCATAACATCTTCCATTACGGCAGATTTTTTAGCCAAATAGTCCTTAATGATAGTTTCCAGATCGTAGGTTTCCAGATCAACATTCATGGCTTTGGCATAATAGAAAATAGAACTTACGGCAAAAAAGAAGTGATTTTTTTCGGTTGGACCGCAGTGAACGCTTATCCAGGCTAATGTTTTGTCACGATCTTCTTCTGAAAAACCGTAATCGTTTGTAAGCCATGATTCAAATTTTGGAAGAATATATTCTACCTCGCCATGTGTATAAATTTCGTGGATTAAAGTTGTCAATAAAGCGATCATTATATCTTTATTTCGCAGCGAATTTTGGTCTTTCCACGCTTTAAAATCGTAGGCACTCTGGTTTAAATATTTACGAGAAAGCCAGTCATCGTCTGTACAAATATTGGTAGCCATGGTATAAAATAACTGAGAATGTAAAACTCTGCCCACAACTGCCAGGTCTTCGTCTACAATTCTATTTAAACTCGTGATAGACTGCAAAAGTGCTTCTTTGTCTGCAATAGGCTGTTTTTTGTGAACCAGCATTGTCATACGGTTGCTGATTCCTGCAACAGTCATTGCGCTGTTATTGGTTTGGCTCCAACTGTGAAAAAAACGCTGTAAACGCTCTTTGTCCTGAACTTTTGAGGTTAATTGTTTGAAGCTTTTTTCAATTTTTGAAAATGATTCCTCTTGATTAGGGAGAAACTTTAATAGTTGATCTTTTAAATAAGATTCTTCCATATCTTTAAGAACGGGAAGAATAATTGAACTTAGATTTGTCATGATTCTTGGGGTTTTAGGGTTTAATTTATTTTTAGTTTGTATTTTATTTTGACTGAAAATTCGTTATAGACAGTATAAAAATTCTTTTTAAAACTTATTCCTTAAATATTTACTGGCTTTAAAAATTGCCGCAAATACATTAACATCAGGTATTAGGTGGTTAATCTCTGCAATAAAAAGTCTTAACTGAGAGAGAACCCTTCTAATTTTTATATTAAGGAGTTTTGGTAAATTTGGAATGATAGTATTTAATTTTTCTAACTACATCAATATCTTTAAGGTGATATTGTTCTAACCATTCGGCTTCATCAAAAAAATTACATCTGGATTCTGCAATTACTGTAATAGGTTTATGTAATGAAATCTGATGCAGTTTATTCAATAATTCGGCGTATTGAAAATCATAAAGAGGATTGTACAGATAAAAAATAGTCCCATCGGAAATATCCGTTTTTAAAATATCGCCACAAATTGCAACAGCATTTTTTATTTGCTCTTTTTCGATTAAACCGGCACAGACTTCATGTCGTTCTTTAAGGATTTCAATTCCTTTAAACTTCGCATTTGGGTATTTTACAGCTCCATATAAAATTATGTTTCCATAACCGGAACCTAAATCGTAAAATACCGTTTCGTTTGTTATTACGATAGGATCAAAAAGATCTGATAAAAAACTGGAAGAGCCATATCGATACGAATTAAGTCCATATTTAATTGTAATCTCAGAAAGGCTTAAAGCTCCTTCAATAGTATTTGAATATTGGTCAATTTCTGATTGAATCTTTTTTAGCAGTTTCATATTATTTCATCATTAATAATTCTAATTTTTCCAGTGAACGTTTTGCTTTTTCCATTTTAGCGGCATATTCATCGTTTACTTTTTGAATATCGGCACTGCAAAAACTACAGGTGGTTTCTTCTTCATAAACATAATTATCGCAGCCATTGCATAGTTTAAGCGCTTTTGGAATTCTTGGAACTCTGTCTGTATCTGCTACCGGAACCAGAGGTGTATTATGAGGTGACTGCACTTCGATTACTTCTCCTTTTTCATTTTCAACTATGATTTCAAATAAACCAATATCAAAAGAGAGTCCGGGTGCTTCTTTTATTTTTCTTATTCTTTCGTGAAGTCCTTTCTTTTTTAATTCTAAGGCGCGATAATGGCAAAAAGGATTATTGCCTCTTTTTCCAAATAAGACATGACTAGTCCAGGTACAGCCAGCCAGACAAGAAGATTCGTAATAACAGCCTTTACATCCTCCCCATAATTCTTCTTTATTTCTATATCTGGAAAAAACCATTTCTTCGCTGTATCGCCAAATATCTTCGAGCTTCATGTCTTTTACATTCCCTCCTGTATATTCGGTTGTGGGTAATGACGGACAGCCTTTTATTTTGCCATCGGCTTCAATTCCAATTCCGGTATGTCCGGCAGAACATCCTGTATAATATTTTTCATTGCCTTGTCTCCAGATGTGCTCATAAGGTCCAAAGTAACCTATGTTGTTTCCTGCTTGTATTAAAACATTATTTGCCAGTGCTTTTCTGTATATAACGATAAGTTTTTCGTAAAAGTCAATTAGTTCATAAGGCTGCAGGATCAATTCTTCAGAATGGTCAACGGCATTTCCCATGGCAACTGCCAGTTGTATCTGCCAGTTTCTTACGCCATTTTCGATCAAAACATCCAGAAGTTCACTAAGTTCATTTTGATTCAATTTTGTAATCACTGTATTTACACTAGAAGGTATATTGTACTTTTTTAGTAATTGCAGACAATGGATCACATGCTCAAAAGAATCCCTTCTTCCTCTTATTTTATTGTGAGTATCCGGTAATCCATCAATAGAAACACCAATGTTTCTTATTCCTGCTTTTTTTGCATCACTAATTCGCTCTTCATTTAAATTATAAGCTCCAGACTGCATAGAACATTCAATTCCGCTTTCGTGTATTTTTTCAATTATTTCAAGCCAGTCTTTTCTTAAAAAAGCTTCGCCGCCAATAATTGTAATCTCTCTTGTACCAAGGCGTTTAAGACTATCAATAACGTCAAAACATTGTTCGGTAGTTAGTTCACCAGGTCTCACTTTTCCGGCTCTGGATCCGCAGTGCGAGCATTTCAAATTACAGGCAAGAGTTATTTCCCAAACGACATGAACCGGGGTCGCAGTTTTATAATCATCTCTTACTCTGTATCGTATAGAAGTCTTATCCATCTTAGTTGATTTAGGGTTTTGTTGATTTATTTAAAGAACGGTTTAAAAAGCAAGGCTTAATAAACCGTTCTTTTTAGATTACTTTCTAAGCTTTTCAATAGCCTCCAGCAATTCTACCAAAGCAGCGCTCAGGTCTCCCTGTTCTCTTACTGTTTGTTTTGCCTGTTCGGCCACTGCTTTCATTTTTTCTAAATCATTTGAAGCAATTGCTTCTCTGATTCCTGCTGCGTAAAGCATTACTACTCCCATAACATTTTGTTTTTTAGTTATTCCTACTCTTAAGGTTTTTCGGATTCACCCTTGTTATACTGAACAAGCCAGCTTATTTTTCTACTCATTTTTACTTTTTGTTCTTTAGGGCATCTATTGCTTCCAGTAATTCTAACAAAGCGGCACTTAAGTCTCCTTGTTCTTTTATCAGCTTTTTTGCCTGCTCAGCAATAGACTCCATCTTTGCTAAATCATTTGAAGCTATCGCTTCTCTGACCGCAGCACCGTAAGGCATCATTATTCCCATAGCTATTTTGTTTAATGAGTTATTAACCTCCAAACTGATGTAGAAAAATGGCCGGATCATTTGGGTTTAAACAAGTTAAATTACCCATCGTAACCGTTTTGCCATCTTTGTTTTTTCCGGTAATCATAATGTTTTTCATTCCTGTTCTTAATTGTCCAACACGATTACCGCCGGTTACTTCAATTCCCATTTCATGGGGTGTACCGGTTCTTGTGGCGATAACATTTCCTGATCCGTTTTCGATTAGGAGAATCTCTCCAATTGCCGGAGGAGGAAACGACTGCGTAACAGTAATATCAGTAAGCGGCCCCAGTGTTATATATTCTGGTAAAACTTCTGTGTTAATAGCATCTAAGTCTGGTTTAAGGAGGTTGATCGTTCTTCCAAACTCTGGGTTATTACTTGCATTTGTGCAGTACATCCATGGAGTCGTGAAAGAGGTCCCATCTTCTGTCTCTCCTATCGCTACATATCTCTGGTGTATTCCAAGTTTAGATTTTTGAGTTACAGAATTAAGATCAAGATTGTAAAATATTGATGTAATAAGTGTCCCAACAGCATATGTCCCGCTGGCGCCTTCGATAACAGGAAGAATAACAGGGCCAACGCCTCCGCCTTTCCAGTCTATATAAGGATACACATTTACGTTTTTAACTTTTCTAGGTATAGGTTGCATAATAATAATTTTTTGGGTCTTACTCATAAGGCTTTTCAGCTCCGCCTTCGCTTTTTCCTGTGCGAAACAGTTCGTTTTTTTAAGTGAGTTCTGCTCCACTACTACTATTATTTCGCAATGCATATTTTAAGAAACTATACTTGTTTATGGCATAAAAAGGGCTGTTCTTAAAAATCAAATAGAAATAATTAATAAAATAAATTCTGCCGGCTGCCTTTATTCTATACATTAAAATTAATTCTGATATACAGATGTTTACCTCAAAAATGTTATAAAAAGAATATTTTTTGTCATGAAACAGAAAAAACAAGCCATAAGATTATTCTTAGAAAACAGAAATACATTAAATAAGTTTTTATTTACATTTTATTTATGAAGTTCAAAGAAATATTTTTTTCAAACCGGAGATTTCGGTTTTCATTTTTGAAATAGATAAAATCGGAATGGAGATTTACAGCGAGGCTTTAGAAAAAGATAGGCGGAGATATATTACATAAATAATTCAAGTTGCTAGTTTAATAATTCAATAAATAAATTGGCTCTAAAAAAGTTTAATCCCTGCGGGCAAAGTCATTAAGTTAAGAGGAAATCTATAAAATTACTTAACAGTTTAATTAAGAAAGTCATTAGAAAAATCAGTTTTTATCAGCGTTTTCGCTTTAGCGAATCAGTAAAATCAGTGTCTAATTGTGACGCGGATAAAACAGATTTACTTCGTAAAAACGCTGATAAACACGGATTTGATTTGCAATAATTTTATTTTCTAAAAGCTTAACTTAATGACATTGCCCGGAGGGACAATTATATTGTGGTCATATTTTTTTTCTACCGATACTAAACCTCTATCGAGGTAAACTTACTACAATTTAGAAAACTCCGTTAGGAGTTAAATATCGGTAGAAATCAGTTTATTCATGTCAATTTTTGTCCTGCAGGGACTACACTTTATTAACTGGCAGCTTGAATTAAATATCAAAACAAAACGGAGTTTCTATCGCAGCAAATTGTTACGATAGAAACTCCGTTTATCAGGATTGGAATATCATTTAATATTTTGAAAAATCGTGAACCTTGTTTTTTTACGAAATGAAATTAATATAAACGCCTTCAAATTATTCTAAAGAAGATAAACAAAAAAGCCGAAGTAATACTTCAGCTTTTCATTTGGAGCAAAATTAAAATAAGACATTTTCGTTTGCGAAAAATGGATTATTTATTCTTACGAACAAATACCTCTTCAAACTGTTTAAGTTTAAGAGCTTTTGTTTCTTCAATTCGTTTCGCTTTCAGGTTAACATTTTTAGCAACTGTCGGTTGAGGTTTTGTAGTATACAAATAAGACTCAAACACATGGCTTAAATACAATGGAGATTTTCCTGTTCCTCTTGATGTATCAAAATTTTGAGATTGATGACATGTAAAACAGTTTACAAGATTTCCTGCATTAATATCGTGTACATCATTTTTAAATGTCTGTGTATAGGTTTCCATTGTAATATTTGCCAGATTCGAAGAACCTCTTGCCAATGAATCCGGAAGAACGCTCGATATTTGGCTTTTTACAATTGTTTGCGCCTGCTGCGCCGGAGTTAACCCATCTGTGTTTAACCAAATTGATCCGTTATAAAAATAATTTTTGAAAACGTCTGTTAACTTAGATGCTACACATTTATTGATAGTATCAATGTTATCAAAATTAGCAGGCTCAGACTGGCTTGTTGTCATGTATTCATTTGTACTTAGAACTTTTGGAATACCGTATTCATAAAGAATAAAAGCTTTATTTGGTGTTAATGGTTTCTTGCTTGTTTTATTCCATTTAATACCCTGCAGACCAGAAGTTGTGCCGCTTTCATAAAAAAGCATTTCGGCAGTTGAAGTTACAGAGTTGTTTTTCCAGTCATAAACCGGTGCCATCTCTTTGTGTTCAAAGGTTGCCCAGATAAATTCAGGATGATTTTTTACAACTCCTACAACGTGCATTCCTAACAATGCAACAGATTTTGCAACATATTGCCCCTGCTTATTTTTGAATGCTGCTTTAGTAACAAAATAATCTGCAATTTTTTCTTTCGGGATTGCATCTGTACTAATCCATGAAACTTTCAATTCAAGTGAACCAACAGGAAATGTTTCTAAATTTGAATAGGGTACTTTTCCGCTGTTAATTTCAGAAGCTGCCAAAGTTGCCTTATCCAGTAATATTTTACTAACATGTATAGAGTAAAATACGGTATCGCCGGCAGTTTTTCCAGGAACATTTTTTGGATTAGAAACCAAAACAGCTTCAGGTCCAGCCTGATTAATAGAGCTCAAAACTAATTTTAATCCCAACTGCGGAGCAACCGGCGCCATCTCAGGGCTAACCACATCCAGTGAATCTAAAAACAAAGGATTCCCGGACGGAAGTGGTTTTGTCAGCCAAAGAAATTTCTGCCATGACCATTGATGAAAGATACAATTTGTAGTGCTTGAAGCATCAAAAGGACTTCCGTCTCCTTCTGCAGGCGGCGGTGTTTGTTCGTGAGGAAACCAGCTTGCTTCGCACTCGCAAGGTTCTGCTGTTTCCGTTTTAGCATATCCTGTAACTCCGGCTTTTCCCAATATTTTTTCTTTATTCAAAAAAAATAATGTAACAGCTGCAGCAACAAAGACAACTAATAAGATGATAATAATAGGTTTTCTTTTCATGTTTTTGTGATTTATTTTTTTCGGTAATAAAAAGGCCGTCTGCAAAGACGACCCTTTCAATCAAAACTGTAACCAAATCAGGCATAATTAAATCCTAATTGTATCGTGCTTCGAGTTGTTTAAATTTGGTGTCTTTTAATTATGCCAACTCTGCTTGTAAATTTGCTACTGCTTTTACAGGTACATTTTCAATATTATGCTGGTAGTATGAAAAACCTCCTGTTCCGTTCCATGCACCGTCGATTGCTAAGTGAGCATCAAAATCGGCTAAAAATGCGCCAATTGCCGGTGGAGGAAAAGAATGAACGTATTGTCCTTGTAAACTTACTACTTGTGTAAATTGTCCAAATCCAGTTGCATATATTTTTCCTGTTACAGGAACAACTATATTTCCATCAGGACCGCTTATAGCCTGAGTAATTACTACTGTACCAGAAACAGAATTTTGTGATGGTACAACAACTAAACTAAATGATGCGATTGGAGCACCTGGTGTTCCTACATTTCCGATTGTGCCTTTTGCTAAATAAGCACCTGCTAATAAATCTGTCATAACTTTTATATTTTTGGTTTTCCTACTCATAAGGCTTTTCGGAACCGCCTCGTTTTTTTAAGTGGGTTCTGCTCCACCTATTTGATATTTTATATTCTTATTTAAATACTTTATCAAGCATATTAAATAACAATTTTTGGTTTATTTCGATATCAAAACTATATCAGATAAGTAGACATAATATAAAAAATGATATGAAGTGCTGTTTCTTTGACATGAATCAAACAAAAAGTGACACGAGAAAACAGGATGCGTAAAAACACCTGTTTGGAAAAAAGCTGACGTACTGAAGATTGAAATTAATTACAGCTTTTCAAAAAATATTATGCAAATGGATAAACAATTTCAACGGCTACTAATTGACACGAAGATTCTGTTATATCAGCTGTTGGCGGTATATAACCCGGCGGATTAGGCCTTATAGTTACTGCAGCTGAAGTATTGCTGTTTTCATTTACGACCTGACACGAATAAGACAATTCTTCTGATGGATTTCCAATTGATCGTCCTAGAAAGTTAAAGCTTGAAAATTTATTCTCCTCAAAATAATTTTTTACTTTTCTCGCATTACAATCTGTAAAAGTTATATACAACTCAAGAAATTGACTAAATACAAGGGAATTGATGAATCCAAAATCTCCGCCTTCGGTGAAATCAAAATTTGGCTGACTATTAAAGATATATCCGGTAAGATCTGATGGGGCCGGATATCCGTTTTTAATGGCATTTTTTACCGGTTCAGAAAGCATCCAGCCAGTATTTGTCCTGATATCAAAAGGAACCGGGGTTATCATCAGCTGCGGGTCAATAACAGGATTATTAACTATCGCTTCAACAACATAAGATGTTCCTGAGAATGTTTCTTTAAAAACACTGCTCATAGTGCCGTCTTCTAAAACATTTGACAAAAATTTTAATGGCGAAATAGTAATATCTTCTGAATTAAGGACGTTTATTTTTAAAAGTTCTGAGGATAATTTCTGTACATCATTATTATTCGTGTATGAAACAACAGGAACTTTACTCAACTGATCTGTAATATTATCAGGATTAGACGGTTCAAACCACATTCCCGGAATTAAATTGTCTGACCCGGTTAACGAAAGTCCTTTATTTTGAGTGCTGGGATAATTAAGATTATAAATTATCATTGCTAAAGTATGAACCGCATTAGCAATCTCTGCCGTAACCGCTCCCGAAGCACCAGATAAACTATAGATGTTTTCCATTAATTTCTTCATTTCAGGAATAAAGTATTCTTCTGTTGGGATCTCACTATAAATTTTTGAAAATTCATCAATATGGGTATAAGGATATGAAGGTTCATCTTTTAAAACCAGAATATATTCAGGATTTATCCATACTGTATTTAGAGTATCTGTAACTTGAATTAATGCAATATTTGTATTCGTTTCATTTAATTTGCTGATATTGTTTGGATGATATTTATCTACATAAGCATTCCATAATGGAATCAAATCCGTAACTGTAGATGCAACTTTACTGCTTATTTCTTCTTGTTCGGCTTTATCTTTTGGAGATAGCTGATATCTTATTTTCAAATACACACTCAAATAGCTGTTTATAAATGAATCTAATGTTAAGCCTGCTTGTCTGACTCCATATTGAATCCCTTCGCCGGATATTCTTTGGTTTAAAAAATTATTATATAAACTAGCGTTAACTTCTCCCTTATTGTTCATAAAATAAAAGGAAGCCTGCCCGCTGGACGTTCCGGTTAAAAGCTGCAATTTTTCTGAATTCGGCAATTGCAGAATAATATTAGACATATATTCAGCATAGGTCTGATTTTCTACAGAATCATCCTGTACACTTTCAATAAATATTTTATCATCAATGTTTGATATAAGATTTCCCATTAGCTTTCATTTAAATTCTAAAATTTAGATTTGAAGTTATTTTCAACTATAAAAAATAACTTCAAAGTTTAATAACAAGAGGGTTATCAATCATCTCATTATGATTAACAACCCTCTTTAACTATTTTAAAACAATAATTAGGCGAAAGGATATACTACACCTACAGCAACTAATTGAGATAGTGATTGATTGATATTGTCTGTTCCGGGAACATAACCAGGAGCTTCAGGTTTTATAGTAACTCTAATTGAAGTAGCAGTTTCATCGCTGAAAGAATAGCTATAGCTTGAAGATTGGCTTGCTCCTCCTAAACGAATACCTAAGAAATACACGCCCATATCTGTATGCTCTTCAAAGTACTTTTTAACCTGGTTGCTGTCACATTTATCAAAACCAATGTTTATTTCAAGAAATTGGCTAAAAATCAATGAATTAATATATCCAAAATCTGCACCTTCATTAAAGTCAAAATTTGGGTTGCTATTAAATACATAACCAGTAATACCTGTTGGAGCAGGATATCCGTTTTTAATGGCATCTTTTACCGGAGAAGTTGACATCCAACCCTGTCTTGTTGAAATATTATAAAGCATTGGACTGCTGCTCATAAGCGGACTAACTGTAGCGTTATTAACTACTACATCTACTGTAAAATTCGAGCCTGAATAATCTCTTTCGAAAATACTGGTTTTAGCACCGCCGCTAACTCCAACAGAAAAAAATGATAAAATTGGAATAGATATTCCTGCACTTACAGAAGCCTGAACGTTTAATGTTGTTTCAGTAGATTTAGTAACTCTTTTTGAAACTCTGAAAACTGAAGAAGGAGGATTAGTTCTAAGCTGATCTACTATTGCATTTGGTCTTGCTGGTTCAAATACCAATCCCGGAATTGCTTTATCTGATCCTGTAATTGTCATTCCGCCATTTCCATCGTCACCTGTTGTTGGTCTTTGAATATTATCAATAATACCAGCTAAAGTTTGCGTTGCATTAGCAATATCTGCAGTAATAGCCCCTGCAGCACCAGATTTATTAAACACCTCAATCATATAATCTCTCATTTGTTTAGAAACTGATACCGGTATTTTACTGTAAATTGTATTAAAGTCGTTTAAATGTGTATAAGGATAAGAAGAGTCTTTTTCTATAATTTCTTTGAATTTTGGATTAAGCCAAACCGTATTTAGAGTACTAGTCATTTGAATCAAAGCCACATCAGTATTAGTTGCATTTAGCTTTTTAACATCTGTTGGCAAAACCGCTTCGTACCAGGCATTCCAAACAGGAATAAGGGCTCTTACTGTAGAAGCAACATCTGCATTAACTCTTTGTTGTGTCGCTTTGTCGTTTGGAGATAACTGATATCTTAATTTTGTATAAACACTTAGATAACTATTCGTAAATGCATCCTGTGTAAGTCCAACCTGCTCAACACCATTAGCCGTTCCTTCTCCTTCAATTCTTTGGTTCAATAAATTGTTGTACAAAGTCGAATTAACTGCACTAGTTGCGTCGTCCAGAAAATAAAAAGAAGCCTGCGCGCTCGAAGTATTGGTTAATAATTTCAACTTACCCGGATTTGGAAGCTGCTTAATAATATTTGACATATACTCCGCATAAACTTCATATTCTGCTGGTGTGCCAATTGTCTTCAAAGTTGCATTCTCTTTCAAAATTTCTTGTAAAGTTTCCATGATAAATTTGTTTTTTGGGTTCCTACTCGTAAGGCTTTTCAGATTCCGCCTCGTTTTTTATAGTGGTCTCTGCTCCACATTAAAATAAAATTGAAAATAGATTTAGCTAGCCTTTAAATTTTCAGCGTCAAATTTACTTTAGAACAATTCCTACAATACAAAAAATGTCATGAAGTATAAAATATTAGTAATGAAACACTTAAAAATACAACATAAAATTATTCTTACATCAAAAACCATTTTGAATAAAACAACTTGAAAACAAACTTTCAATTATTTTTGAAAGTTTAAAAACTTTTACTTACATTTGATCCATGGAATTCAAAGAAGCAAAAAATAAGTTTGTACAAACCTGGGGGGCATTAGGCTCACAATGGGGAATTAATAAAACGATGGCACAAATCCACGCTTTATTAATGGTCTCAAACGAAGCTGTTTCTATGGAGGACATTATGGAAGAATTACAGATTTCGCGCGGCAATGCCAGCATGAACCTAAGAGCTTTAATGGATTGGGGAATTGTTTATAAAGAATTTAAAGCCGGAGAAAGAAAAGAATTCTTTACTGCCGAAAAAGATTTAGACGAATTAGCCGCAAAAATTTCCAGAGAAAGAAGCAAACGAGAAATTAAACCGGCTCTTAAAATATTAAAAGAAGTTTCGACAATCGAAGCAAAAGATTCAGCAGAAGAAAAACACTTTGTTGACCAAACTTCCAAATTATACGATTTCGTTTTAAAGGCAGATAATATGCTGGACAAAATGACTGAATTCAATGAAAACTGGTTAGGGAAATTAGTTATAAAAATGATGAAGTAAAAAAATTTAACCAAAACTTTCATTTTTTTCTGAAAGTTTAAAAATAACAAATAGTTATGAAAACAACTTCCAAAGTTTTAGAAATTATTAATATTTGTGCATTATTATTCTTGCTACTTGGAGCATACGGAATAGCAATTACAGGAGTACTGCAAGTTTTGGCTGCGATTTTATTTCTAATACTATTTCCGAAAAACAAACTGATCTATATTTATTTTGGTTTGGTAATTATTTTCTTCCTGATCTGGAATGGAGAATTTAACTGGCTTTTCTTGTTGCCAATTTCATTAATATTCTTCCTTACGTTTATTATTTACAATCAAAAAAAGAAATCATGAACCTCAACATTATTGGATATTTAATCTACTTAGGAATTACGACTTTCATCATTCTAAAAGTTGGAAAAATCTGCTGCAAAAATGGAAATATTTATGTTGCTGATCTAATTCCAAATCATGCTGACCTCTGCCAAAAAATCAATCAGGTTTTGCTTTTGGGATATTATCTCTTAAACATTGGTTATTGTACCATGACTTTAATTTCCTGGCAAAAAATTATTTCATCAACACAATTGATTGAAACAATCTGTATAAAAACAGCTGTCATAATTTTTATTATCTCAGTTCTGCATTACCTCAACATTTTAATTATAACTAAATACATTCAAAAACTAATTAATAACAACAAAAACTAAATATTATGGAAACTACAAAAATCTTAATCGGTTACAGTATTTATTTGCCAGTCGCTTTATTTTTAACTTATTACGTTTCTAAAACACTTTTTAAAAACGGAAAAATCTTTATGCTTGACATCTTTAAAGGCCGGGAAGAAATTGCAGAGGCAACCAACAGACTTTTTGAAACCGGATTCTATCTTTTAAATATTGGCTTTGCCTTAATGATTTTAGAAATGCAGTTATATCGAGACAGTTATCAGGAATTAATTGAAAACTTAAGTTATAAAATTGGCGGGTTTTCTATTTATCTTGGTATCATGTTATTCTTCAATTTGTATTTCTTTTTTAGAGGAAAACGTAAAGCTAAAGAAGCTCAAAGAGAAGAAAGATTAGTCTTTAAAGCATAACACAGAACGAAACCTAACAGGTTTTAAAAACCTGTTAGGTTTAATACTCGACAACAAATGAAAAAACTCATAATCGCGGCAGGAACTGGTTTTCTCGGACAAGTTTTAGTCAATCATTTCAGAGATAAATTTGAAGAAATTGTAATTCTGACCCGAAGAAAATCGCAGACAATTGATGGAATTAAATATGTAAACTGGAACGCCAGAACTTTTTCGGGCTGGGAAAAGGAATTGGAAAATGCTTCAGTTTTAATCAATCTCGCCGGAAAATCTGTTGATTGCCGTTATACCAAAGAGAATAAAAAAGAAATTCTTTGGTCTAGAATTGAAAGTACCAAGATTTTAAATAAAGCAGTTTTAAATTGTCAAAATCCACCTAAACATTGGTTGAATTCATCTACCGCAACTATTTATCGTTTTTCTTTAGACAAACAAATGGGTGAAATCGATGGCGAAATTGGGAATGACTTTTCTATAAATGTGGCACTTTCATGGGAAAAAGCATTTTTTAAAACCGAAACTCCAAATACGTTAAAAACGGCTTTGCGGACTTCTATTGTTTTAGGAAAAAATGGAGGTGCTTTAATTCCGTTGAAAACTTTGGCTAAAATTGGTTTCGGAGGAAAACAAGGAGAAGGAAATCAGTTTGTAAGCTGGATTCATGAAGAAGATTTTGCGAATGCAATTGATATTGTTATTCAAAAAGAAATTACAGGCGTTATAAATATTGTTTCTCCCGAACCTATTCGAAATACTGATTTTATGCAGAAACTGAGAAAAGCAGTTGATTTTCCGTTCGGAATTCCGATGAATAAATTCTTTCTTGAAATTGGTGCTTTCTTTATTCGTACAGAACCTGAATTAATTTTGAAAAGTAGAAATGTGATTCCGACAAGGCTTTTGGAAAATGGATTTCAATTTAAATTTGGAGATATTGATAATGCTTTTAAAAATTTATTACACTAAAACTACGTATTTCTTGTCATGCTGACGGAGGAAGGATCACACACGAAGCTCGACAAAGAATTGTCGATATACATTGTGGAGTTTCTAGTGTGATCCCTCGTTCCTCGGGATGACAAAAATGCGGAAAACTAAACTAAATCATGACAACAATACACCTCACAACAAAAATAAAAGCGTCAAAACAAATCGTTTTTGATGCTTCAAGAAATATCGATATTCACCAGCAATCTGCGAGTCCTTCAAAAGAAAAAGCGATTGCCGGCGTAACATCAGGCTTAATAAATTTAAACGAAACGGTAACCTGGCGCGGTAAACATTTCGGGTTTTATCTCACACACAAAACCCGAATTCCTGTAATGGATTTTTATGATTATTTTGTGGATGAAATGGAGGAAGGAAGATTCAAATCTTTCAGACATGAACATATTTTTGAGGAAGAAAATGGTGTAACGATCATGAAAGATGTATTACAATATGAAACTCCATTTGGAATATTTGGGGAATTTTTCGATATTTTATTTTTAGAAAAACATCTTACCAATTTTCTTTTGGAAAGAAATAAGGTTTTGAAAGAAGTTTCAGAAAAGAAATAATAAATTGCCCCCAGCTTTAGCTGGAGGGCAAGTAGGATTAAATATTCCTGGCTTTAGCCAAACTTTATCTTTTGGCTAAAGCCCTTGTTAGGAGACTCATTTTTACCTCCAGCTAAAGCTGGAGGCAATTAAATCAAAATTTATTTTTCAAACCCTACAATTTAAACATAGCCCGCGGTTTCAACCGCGGGAAACGTTATGTAAAGAAAGCCTCCCAATGGTTTCAACCATTGGTAATGTTAATATCTTATATTCTCTCAAGATATTTTTAAAATAAATTTTCTCGTTTTACGGTTTGCGTGAGGGATAGAAGCGGATAGCCCACAGCCTGACGAAGGAAGTGCGAGGACTTGGAGCGGATAGCCCGACCCGGAGGGACACGCCCAAATTATTTAGAAACTTTTACGTATTTTATAAAAACGCGATCATTAGCCACCAAAATATAGGAACACTTTCGACCCAAAAAGAAGTATAATATCGAGATCGGTTTGTATTAGCAAAAAAGATAAAAAGCATTAAAGTCACAACCATAATGAGGTTGATAATAAGATCGTGAAGCGTAAAAGACAAAATTCCTAAAACCCAAAACGGAACTAAAAGCGAGAATCCTAAAATCTTGGTTCGTTTTACACCAATTGTCTGCGGAACGGTTTGCAAATGCGGGTCGTCATTTGCTAAATCCAGAATTTCAAAAACTAAAATCAGTACAAAAACTAAAACAAAACGCTGGATACATTTTATAAAAAAGTCGGCTGTAAACGGAATTTCGGCATTTATATAAGGTAAAACCAAAGTCGCTCCTACCCAGCAAAGTGCTACAATATAAATTTTTACTCCAGCCCAGTTTCGGGCATTTTTTCTATTTGGAAAAAACGGTAAAGTATAAAGTGTCGTTATAGCAAAAATTACAACCGAAACAATTTGGGTAATTCGCTTTAAATGGAAAAAATAATAGCCAACTAAAATCACCGAAAGAAAACTTAAAACCGCGATGATTTTGAGTTGAATCCCAACCGGTTTTCTTTTCACCCGAACTAAAGCATCGTATTTTACAAAATTATACCCTACAATTGTTCCGAAAAAAACAAACAAAGCCATTGGTTCATCATACTGAATATGAAAGAAATGAAAAGTAATACGAACCAAAGCATAACACGATAAAGCCACGTGAATACTGCTGTTTAAATAAAAATCTAATATTTGTTTTAGAAGTTTCATACCTCAAATCTAATCAATTGGTAACAAATCAACTCTTTAGTTATAAATTTGATAAAAATTGAAGTTAAAAATACCCATTAAATTATTAATAATACTTAATTTTGCGCCACAAAAAAACAACACATTTACTATAAATTGTAATAAACCTTGTGAAATCGTATAGAAACACTCGGCAAATTACTTTTGATCTTTAAAAAATAGACTGCTACAGATGAAAACAGATGCTTTTGCTTTAAGACACATTGGTCCAAGAGAAACAGATCTTCAACACATGTTACAAACCATTGGTGTTGACTCGATCGAACAACTTGTTTATGAAACCCTTCCGGACGATATTCGTTTAAAAGCTCCTTTGAATTTGGATCCTGCAATGACAGAATACGAATTCGCAAATCATATTCAGGAATTAGGAAAGAAAAATAAAGTATTCAAATCTTATATTGGTTTGGGTTATCATCCAACTATCGTTCCAGCCCCAATTCAAAGAAATATCTTCGAAAACCCGGGATGGTATACAGCTTACACGCCTTATCAGGCAGAAATTGCTCAAGGTCGTCTTGAAGCAATTTTAAATTTCCAGACTACAGTTATTGAATTGACAGGAATGGAAATTGCAAATGCTTCTTTACTTGATGAAGGAACTGCTGCTGCAGAAGCTATGGCTTTACTTTTTGATGTTCGTACACGCGACCAAAAGAAAAACAATACAAACAAATTCTTCGTTTCTGAAGAAATTTTACCACAAACTTTATCTGTACTGCAAACACGTTCAACTCCTATTGGAATTGAATTAGTTATTGGAAACCACGAAACTTTTGATTTTTCAACTGAGTTTTTCGGAGCTATTTTACAATATCCGGGAAAATATGGTCAGGTAAACGATTATAGTGCTTTTGTTGCTAAAGCAAAAGAAAATGAAATTAAAGTTGCCTTTGCTGCTGATATTTTATCACTTGCTGCTTTAACTTCTCCGGGAGAAATGGGAGCTGCAGTAGTAGTTGGAACTACACAGCGTTTTGGTGTACCAATGGGTTATGGCGGTCCTCACGCTGCTTACTTTGCAACTAAAGACGAATATAAACGCTCTATGCCAGGTCGTATCATTGGAGTTTCGATTGATACGAATGGAAACCGTGCTTTACGTATGGCTTTAGGAACTCGTGAGCAGCACATTAAACGTGAAAAAGCAACTTCAAACATCTGTACTGCTCAGGTTTTATTAGCAGTTATGGCCGGAATGTATGCGGTTTACCATGGACCAAAAGGATTACAATATATTGCAAACAAAGTTCATGCATCGGCGGTTACTACTGCTGAAGCTTTAAATAAATTGGGAGTTTTTCAAACTAACACAGCTTACTTTGATACTATTTTAGTAAAAGCAGATGCTCAAAAAGTAAAAGCAATTGCTGAGAAAAATGAAGTAAACTTCTTTTATCCTGATGCTGATACGATTTCTATTTCGTTCAACGAAACGACTTCAATTGCAGACATCAACCAAATTATTGCCATTTTTGCTGAAGCTTTAGGAAAAGAAACTTTTACCGTTTCTGAATTAGCAACTGCAAGTCAATTACCGGCTTCATTAGAAAGAACGTCTTCTTTCTTAACGCATGATGTATTCAACAATCATCATTCAGAAAGTCAGTTAATGCGTTACATCAAAAAGTTAGAGCGCAAAGATTTATCGTTGAATCATTCGATGATTTCATTAGGTTCTTGTACGATGAAATTAAACGCGGCTTCAGAAATGTTACCGCTGTCAATGCCAAACTGGAACAGCATTCACCCTTTTGCACCAGTAGAGCAAGCGGAAGGTTATATCACAATGCTTAAAAAATTAGAGCAGCAATTAAATGTAATTACCGGATTTGCCGGAACTACATTACAGCCAAACTCAGGAGCTCAAGGAGAATATGCAGGTTTAATGGCTATTCGTGCTTACCATATGTCAAGAAACGAAGGCCACCGTAATGTATGTTTAATTCCATCATCGGCTCACGGAACAAATCCTGCTTCTGCAGCGATGGCCGGAATGAAAATCATTGTTACTAAAACTACTCCGGAAGGAAATATTGACGTAGAAGATTTAAGAGAAAAAGCGATTGAGCATAAAGATGATTTATCTTGCTTAATGGTAACGTATCCTTCGACTCACGGAGTTTATGAATCTTCGATTATTGAAATCACAAAATTAATCCACGAAAATGGCGGATTAGTATATATGGATGGTGCAAACATGAACGCACAAGTTGGATTAACAAATCCTGCTACAATTGGCGCTGACGTTTGTCACTTGAACTTACACAAAACATTTGCTATTCCTCACGGCGGCGGCGGACCTGGAGTTGGACCTATTTGTGTGAACGAAAAATTAGTTCCGTTCTTGCCAACAAACCCAATCTTAAAAGTAGGTGGTGAACAAGCTATTACAGCAATTTCATCCGCACCTTACGGATCAGCTTTAGTTTGTTTAATCTCTTACGGTTACATTACCATGATGGGTGCTGAAGGATTAAAAAGCGCTACAGAGCACGCTATTTTGAATGCTAACTATATGAAATCTCGTTTCGAAGGACACTACCCAATTCTTTATACGGGAGAATGCGGAAGAGCAGCTCACGAAATGATTTTAGATTGTCGTTCATTTAAAGAAAACGGAATTGAAGTGGGTGATATCGCAAAACGTTTAATGGATTACGGTTTCCACGCTCCAACGGTTTCTTTCCCTGTAGCGGGAACTTTAATGATTGAACCAACTGAATCTGAAGATTTAGCAGAATTAGATCGTTTTTGTGATGCTCTTATCTCAATCAGAAAAGAAATCGAAGCGTCAACGGCTGATGACAAAAACAATGTATTGAAAAATGCACCGCACACATTGGCAATGTTAACTACAGATACTTGGGATTTCCCTTATACTAGAGAAAAAGCGGCTTACCCATTAGAGTATATTGCTGAAAATAAATTCTGGCCATCAGTTCGTCGTGTAGATGACGCATACGGTGACAGAAACTTAGTTTGCAGCTGTGCTCCTATTGAAGCTTACATGGAAAGCTAAAATTTAGTTTTCTTATAAATATTCAAACCCGACAGATTTTAAAAACCTGTCGGGTTTTGTTTTTGTTTCAAGTTTCAGGTTTCAAGTTCCAAACTAACGTGAAACCTGAAACTTGAAACTTTTTTAAATCTCCATAAAAAACCTGAAACTTGAAACTTGAAACAAAAAATTTAAAACCTGAAACAAAAAACTTTTCCTTCCACTTTCACTTCAATCGTTTGAAATCTCGGAAAAATTAAAAAATCATTAGAAAATAACCATTATATCATCCAAAAAATTGTTATTCCATAATTATATGCATGCATAGTATTTTTTATGATAGTTATCATATTTTTATTTATACTTTAGCATGAAATTTATTGGATAATTAAGGGAAAAATGAAAATAAAAATTATTGGTATTGGGAGTTATATTCCTAATTTAGAAATTAAAAATACAGATTTTGATAAGCATATTTTTTTAAATGAGGACGGAACTCCTTTTGGTTATCCGAATGAAGTTGTTATTAAAAAATTTAAAGGCATTACCGGAATTGAAAATCGTCGATACGCCGAACCACAATATACAGCATCAGATTTAGCCTTTTTTGCAGCCGAAAAAGCAATTGCAAATGCAAAAATTGATGCCGAAACTTTAGACTACATTATTTTTGCCCACAACTTTGGCGATGTAAAAACCGGAACGCATCAAACGGACATTTTACCAAGTTTAGCAACACGTGTTAAAAACAAACTAGGCATCAAGAATCCTAAATGTGTAGCTTACGATATTCTTTTTGGATGTCCGGGCTGGATTGAAGGTGTTTTACAAGCAAACGCTTTTATCAAATCCGGAATGGCAAAAAGAGTTATGGTAATTGGTGCTGAAACGCTTTCAAGAGTTGTTGACGATCACGATCGTGATTCGATGATTTATTCTGATGGAGCCGGAGTTTCTATCTTAGAAGCTTCAACTGATGAATCTGGTCTTTTATCTTATGAAAGTGCTACTTATGCGAATGATGAAGCTAATTATCTGTACTTCGGAAAATCATACAATCCAGATTTAGATCCGGATATTAAATACATCAAAATGTACGGACGTAAAATCTACGAGTTTGCCTTAAGCAATGTTCCGTGCGCGATGAAAAGCTGTTTAGACCAAAGCGGAATCGCTATCGACGATGTAAAAAAAATCCTGATTCATCAGGCAAATGAAAAAATGGACGAAGCTATTATTGAACGTTTCTACAAATTATACGATAAAACGGCTCCTAAAGATATTATGCCAATGAGCATTCACGATCTAGGAAACAGCAGCGTTGCAACGGTTCCTACATTATATGATTTGATTCTTCAGGGAAAAATTGAAAACCACGAAATCAAGAAAGGCGACGTCATCATCTTTGCTTCAGTTGGAGCGGGAATGAACATTAATGCTTTTGTTTACCGATATTAATTTATAGTAATCAGTGTTCAGTTTTTAGTATTCAGCCGTATTTTACGCAGAATTTAATCTCTGTCTAAAAAGGAGTAACTAATTACACTAAATAAAATCTGAACACTGCAAATCTAATAACTACACTGTTCACTAAAAACTGAACACTGAATACTTTTTTAGTATATTTGCGACCTAATTAAAATCAAGAACGAGAGCTTGTTTCGTTCCTCGCAATAACTATGTACGAAAAAACATTTCCGAATAAAAGATTCAAACTTACCTTAGAGTTTTTACAAAAGCACGTTAGCACATCAGAAACCATTTTTGATTTTGGTGTACCAAATCCGTTTTCTAAAATAATGGAAGAAAATGGTTATACTGTAAAAAATACAAAAGGCGAAGATTTAGACAACGACCAAAGGGCGCTGCAAACGGAAGAATATACTGTTTTTACGGCATTTGAAATTTTCGAACATTTGCTAAATCCATACACAATTTTACAAAACGTAAAATGTGACAAATTATTAATTTCGATTCCATTACGTCTATGGTTTTCACCGGCGTATCGTTCTAAAACTGATATGTGGGACAGACATTATCATGAATTTGAAGACTGGCAGTTAGACTGGCTTTTAGAAAAAACAGGCTGGAAAATAACAGACCGTCTGCAATTTACGCACCCGGTAAAAAAGTTCGGATTAAGACCCTTATTAAGATATTTCACTCCAAGATATTATCTTGTTGTTGCTGAAAAAGTTAAGAACTAAGATTGCAGATTAACGATTTTTGATTTTTGATTTTAGACCACTCCAAACAATCTAAAATCTAAAATCTAAAATCTAAAATTTTTCACATGAAGTACTATATCGTCATTCCCGCGCACAACGAGCAAGATTTAATTGGCCTGACTTTACAATCTCTGGTTACTCAAACTGTTCTGCCTGCTAAAGTTGTAGTCGTAAACGACAATTCGACAGATAAAACAGAAGAAGTTGTATTAAGTTTTGCAAAAGATAATCCATATATTTCTGTTGTCAATAAAACTTCAGATGCGATTCATTTACCGGGAAGCAAAGTAATTCAGGCTTTTCAAAAAGGTTTTGAAACACTGGATTCTGATTATGATATTATGGTAAAGATAGACGGCGATTTAATTTTTCCTCCTAATTATTTTGAAACTATAATTAAACATTTCGAATCTGATCCTAAAATCGGAATGGCTGGCGGATTTTGTTATATAGACAAAAACGGCGAATGGGTTCTTGAAAATCTAACAGATAAAGACCATATTCGCGGAGCTTTAAAAGCGTACCGCAAGGAAACTTTTCAGCAAATTGGCGGTTTAAAACCTGCAATGGGCTGGGATACTGTAGATGAATTGTTGTGTAAATATTATGATTGGAAAATTGTTACCGACGAATCTTTACATGTAAAACACTTAAAACCAACAGGTGCCAATTACAACAAAACAGCTCGTTATAAACAAGGCGAAGCTTTTTATACTTTAGGTTATGGTTTTTGGATCACAGCAATTGCTTCGGCAAAGCTGGCAATGATGAAGAAAAAACCTTTCCTTTTTTTAGATTATATAAAAGGGTTTTTAAAAGCAAAAAAAGCAAAAACTCCTTTATTAGTTACCCCTGAACAAGCTAAATTTATTAGAAATTATCGTTTACAAAAAATGAAGCAAAAGCTTTTCTAGTTTTTTAAAACTTAAAAAACTCTAAAGTGAAACGGTAAACTGTAAACTAATCCTTAATTTAGCCAATATTTGTAAAACTTATGATGCTAGTTCGTTATTTATCCCAAATAGGAAGATATTTTTTAATGCTTAAAGAAATTTTCAATAAACAGACTAAGTGGCCTGTTATGAGAAATCTAATTTTCAAAGAAATTGATGATTTAATTATTGACTCTCTTGGAATCGTTTGCTTTATATCTTTTTTTATTGGAGGAGTTGTTGCCATCCAAACGGCATTAAACTTAACTAATCCATTAATTCCAAAATATTTAATTGGTTTTGCTACACGTCAATCTGTAATACTGGAGTTTGCCCCTACCTTTATTTCGGTAATTATGGCCGGAAAAATGGGATCTTACATTACTTCAAGTATCGGGACAATGCGTGTTACAGAACAAATTGATGCTTTAGAAGTTATGGGTGTTAATTCATTAAATTATCTTGTTTTTCCAAAAATAATAGCTTTATTAATGTATCCTTTTGTAATTGGGATTAGTATGTTTTTGGGTATTTTTGGCGGATGGCTTGCTTGTGCATACGGCGGATTTTCGACTAGTCAGGACTTTATTCAAGGTGCTCAAATGGAGTTTATTCCTTTTCATATTACATATGCCTTCATTAAAACTTTAATTTTTGCAATGTTATTAGCTACAATTCCATCTTTTCATGGATATTACATGAAAGGCGGAGCGCTAGAAGTGGGTAAAGCAAGTACAGTATCCTTTGTATGGACATCTGTTTGTATTATTCTCTTTAATTATATATTAACTCAATTATTATTAGGATAATGATCGAAGTAAAAAACATAGAAAAATCATTTGGTGACAGCAAAGTTTTAAAAGGTGTTTCGACGGTTTTTGAAACTGGAAAAACAAACCTTATTATTGGACAAAGTGGATCTGGAAAAACCGTTCTATTAAAAACGCTGTTAGGAATTCATTCTCCAGATTCAGGAGCAATTGAATTTGACGGAAGGGTTTACTCTGAATTAGATCCGGACGAAAAAAGAGAATTAAGAACTGAAATTGGAATGGTTTTCCAAGGAAGTGCCTTATTTGACTCGATGACTGTTGAAGAAAACGTCGCTTTTCCTCTAAAGATGTTTACAAATGATAACAAAGCTAAAATTCAGGAACGCGTTGATTTTGTTTTAGAAAGGGTTAATCTTGTTGATGCACATAAAAAACTGCCTTCTGAAATTTCTGGTGGTATGCAAAAGCGTGTGGCGATTGCCCGTGCGATTGTAAACAATCCTAAATATTTGTTTTGTGATGAACCAAACTCTGGTTTAGATCCAAATACTTCAACTTTGATCGATAATTTGATTAAAGAAATTACAGAAGAATATAATATCACAACCGTAATTAATACGCACGATATGAACTCTGTAATGGAAATTGGCGAGAATATTGTTTTCTTAAAAAAGGGAATAAAAGCGTGGCAGGGAACTAAAGAAGAAATATTTATAACCGACAATAAAGATATTGTCAAATTTGTTTACTCTTCAAACCTGTTTAAAAAAGTTCGTGAAGCTTATTTGAAAGGCTAAAACCTTTTAAATTTTCAATAAAAAATTCCAAATTCCAATTTTTACTAAGATTGGAATTTGGAATTTCTTTTTAGAATCTAGGCGAATAGATTTCAAATTTCAACTGTCCGGATTCTTCTAAAAACAATTTTAATTGATCTGAGTATTTTTGAGAATTCAATTTAATTATGGATTGTTTTTCTAAATGGTTTTCATTCAATAAAATAAAATCCTGAATTGCAAATTCGTAACTCACATCAGCTCCACCTGCACTTAGATATTCGTTTCGCTGAGATACCTTTTTATATAAAATAGAAAATATTTCATTCTTTTTTGGGTTTATCTTTTTTGAATAAAAATCAAAATTAAAAAAAGATAAAGTTCTATAAAGCTCATTATTATGAATTTTAAAACCGACTTTAGAAAAAGTAAGAGCAAATAAGGACATCCCTAAAACTGAGAAAATAAATAACATAATAAAAAAGACATAATTTAATTCTTCTATTTTATGATTAAAAAATGTTTGCCAGCCGATATAAGAAAAATACAAGAAAACAGAAGTTGGAACTAAGAGTATTGCTTTTTGTTTAAATTCGAAATTATGACTCAGTACTATTTTATTCATTATGTATTTAATTTTTTATTGGCAAAAGCTCCACTTCTGCATTTGGATTAAAAAGATAGGTCTTTCCTGAACTTATTTCGAGACATTCAAAACGTTTGGTTCTAACGGCTATTTTCTTGAATATTTTTCCGTTTTTAATTCGGAAAACACTTCCGTAGGGAATTTCAAAAACATAATTTTTATCATTGGTCAAATCATATTGTTTTAGTGCCAAAGATAAAGTGGTGTCTGTATCACTGCTTGCCGAAGGATTTTTGAAGTGTCGCGCCAATAAAGGCAGCAAATGACTCGGAAATATTTCCGGTCGTATAAACGGCACCATTAAACGCTGAAAAGAATATTTCCATTCATTTCCATGCGGTTTAATATTTCGCCCAAATTTCTCAAAAGCAACTAAATGAGAAATCTCATGAATAAGCGTAATCAAAAATCGGTACTTATTTAAACTCGCATTAACGGTAATTTCATGTTTACCGCTCAGTCCTCTCCTATAATCGCCATGACGCGTCTGACGCTCATTTACAATCTTCAGATGAACCTGATTGGCTACAATCAAATCAAAAACAGGCTTTACTGCATGTTCAGGAATGTATTTTGCTAATGTATCGCTCAAAATAATTATGAATTATAAAGTATGAGTTATGAGTTGTTTTTCAATTGGAATTTGGAATTTCAAAATTGGAATTCAATTACGGGTTGGTTGATGAAACTTCAAGTACTTTTCCATTAAAATATTTATTTCCGTTAAGAGTAAAATCATAAATATAAGCTGCCATTCCCTCTGCAGAAATTGGAGCCTGATACCCCGGGAAAGCTTCATTTAGCATTTCGGTTTGTACAGAACCCAAAGCTAAAACATTAAATGAAATACCTTTCTCTTTATATTCTTCCGCTAATAATTCGGTTAAAGTAATTACAGCGCCTTTACTTGAACTGTAAGCTGCTAATCCTGCAAATTTTAAACTTCCTCTTACGCCGCCCATCGAACTTATAGTTACAACATGACTTCCTTTTTGTAAATACGGCAGACAAACTCTGGTAAGATTCGCTACAGCAAAAACATTTACTTTATAAATACTTTCAAAATCAGCTTGTGTGGTTTCTGCAAAAGGTTTTAGCAGTAAAGCTCCAGCATTATGCACAATGGCATCGACTTTTTTCCAGGTTGAAGAAAGAAAACTTTCTACTTCCTGCAAAGCTGTTTCATTGGCTAAATCAATTGATAAGCAGGTTATGTTTTGATGTTCTAAAAGTATTTTTGGAATTTTTCTAGAAATCGCTAAAACCTGATTTCCGGCATTGGCAAACTGCAATGCTAATTCATATCCAATTCCTCTACTCGTTCCGGTAACAATAATATTTTTCATGCAGCAAAAATAAGTAAAACCAAAATAATGAGCTGTTATTTATTCATTACAATTTCTTCTGTTGGAGTTGTTGCTATTTTAGTTACTGCTGGTAAAAACTCCTGTATAAAAGCCGTCATGTGCGGAATATCCATTACTTTAAATTCGTCTGAAACGTGGTGATAAAAATCAAAATTTTCAAAATCAAAAGTACTTATCGATTGGCATGGTTTCCCAAAAGCTTCAAAAAACGAATAATTATCAGATCTGTAAAACAATTTATATTCGGCTTCTTTTGGTAAAAACCCAATTGTCTTTTTTCCGGTATATTCATTTATTTTTTCGGCCATATTCGATTTATCAAAACCTGTAATATAAGCCAGATAATCACGTTTCATAGGAACTCCAATCATTTCGATATTTAATTGTGTGTATAAATTAAAGTTCTTTGCTTTCAATTTCGGAGCCATACTTTTTGATCCCAAAAGACCTTTTTCTTCTCCGGCAAAAAACACAAAAAGAATACTTCTTTTATTGGAGTGGGTTTTACTGAAATATTTTGCCAATTGCGCCACAGCTGTTACTCCCGAAGCATCATCATTGGCACCATTATAAATTTTATCCGGCTGTTGTTTTTTCTCAACTCCAATATGATCGTAGTGTGCGCTTAAAACTACATATTCATTTTTAAGAACCGGATCTGTTCCTTCAAGAACCCCAACAATATTAAAAGCCGGAGATTTAAAATTAGTCAAGGTATCTCGATAAGAAGCAAAATAAGGTTTTACATTATTCTTTTTAAAGAAATCTTCTAAAAAAACTGCTGCTTTTTCTATCCCTTTTGTTCCCGTTTCACGTCCTTCTAATTCATCTGAAGAAAGATATTTTAAAAAATCTGAAACATCAGATTCTTCCACTTTATATGTTATCTCTACTGATTCTGATTTAAGTTCTTTTTCACTTACAACTGTTGTACTTGTTTTACAGGCAATAAAAACAAACGGAAGAAGAAAGTATAGTTTTTTCATAAAAAGATATTTTAATAAATTGAAAATTAAGCCATTATTCTAAAACAATAAACTTTCTGAAAAGTAACGAAAAAATATGAAAAAACCCTTTCGAAGCTCAAAAAGCTGAAAGGGTTTTGTTTTTATTTTGAAAAGAATAAGGGTTTATCCGGCAATAACTGCTCTTGAAATAACGATTTTTTGAATCTCTGAAGTTCCTTCGTAAATCTGAGTAATTTTTGCATCACGCATTAAACGTTCTACATGGTATTCTTTAACATAACCATTTCCTCCGTGAATCTGCACAGCTTCAACTGCAGTATCCATTGCAACCTGCGAAGCAAATAATTTTGCCATTGCGCCGCTCACATCATAATTTTTGTGCTGGTCTTTATCCCAAGCCGCTTTCATACATAAATGACGTGCTGCTTCAATATTTACAGCCATATCTGCCAGTTTAAAAGCAATTGCCTGATGATTACAAATTTCAGTTCCAAAAGCTTTACGCTCTTTAGAATATTTTAAAGCCAGTTCATAAGCTCCAGAAGCAATTCCTAATGCTTGAGATGCAATACCAATTCTACCTCCGGCAAGCGTTTTCATAGCAAATTTAAATCCGAAACCATCTTCACCAATTCTGTTTTCTTTCGGGACTTTTACATCACTAAACATTAAAGAGTGCGTATCAGAACCGCGGATTCCCATTTTTTGCTCTTTTGGACCAATAGAAAAACCAGGCATATCTTTAGTCATAATCAAAGCATTGATTCCTTTATGTTTTAATTCAGGATGTGTTTGCGCAATTACTAAATATACAGAAGCTGTGTTTCCGTTTGTAATCCAGTTTTTGGTTCCGTTTACCAAATAATGATCGCCCATATCAATCGCAGTTGTTTTTTGCGAAGTAGCATCACTTCCTGCCTCTGGTTCGCTTAAACAAAAAGCACCATGAATTTGACCTGAAGCCAGACCCGGTAAATATTTTTGCTTTTGTTCTTCAGTTCCATATTCCTGTAATCCCCAACAAACCAAAGAATTATTTACAGACATTACTACAGAAGCCGAAGCATCAACTTTAGAAATTTCTTCCATAGCAATAACATACGAAATTGCATCAAGTCCGCTTCCGCCATATTTTGGATCAACCATCATTCCCATGAACCCAAGTTCACCCATTTTTTTAACCTGCTCGGTTGGAAAAATTTGTTTCTCATCGCGTTCAATAACTCCGGGTAATAATTCATTTTGAGCAAAATCTCTTGCAGCTTGCTGAATCATTAAATGTTCTTCGGTAAGATTAAAATCCATAGTTTTTATTTTATTGTTTTTTCAAAACCAAATTTAGAATTCAGTTTTTGTGGTTTTTTATTTGTTTTTTTGAAAAGCCAATTATTTTTAAAAGGCTCCCAAAGATAATTTTTAAATGCGGATTTTACAATGCATGCATATAAATTTAATAGATCAGCAAGAATAACGATAACGTTTTCGTAATAATTTATAATTTGCAGCAAACAGGCTATAATTTTGCAGCATTTTTTCTAAAATCCAAGATTGAAAAATGTGATTTAAAAACTTCATAAAAGTAAAATTTAAGGCATTTCCTGCACAGAAAAGATTAAACAAATCATAAAGAGCGAAAATCTACGTAAAACTAGTACTACTAATTTGATTATTAAAGCAATAGAATAAAAAAAATCGAAAAACGCAGAAAAAAAACTTTCAAAAAAAGATGATTATATTAATAAATTAACATTATTTTTGCCCTAAAAATAAATAATTGACAGAGCATGAAAAAGATTTTACTAGTACTTACACTCCTTTTAACTTTACAATTTTCAGCAGTTTCTGCCCAGACTCATTTAGAGGTAAACGGCGTTACTGTTCCTAGAAAAATAGATTATCAAAACAAAACTTTACAGCTTAACGGCGCTGGCGGCAGATCAAAAATGTGGTTAGAAGTTTATGTACAGGCTTTGTATTTATCTCAATTAAGCCAGGATCCACAGTTTATTATTGACAGTGATACCGAAATGGCAATTCGAATTGAAATTACATCGTCTATGGTTTCAGCAAATAAATTAACTAAAGCGATGAATGTTGGTTTCGAAAAATCTGCAGGAAGCAACTTAGAACAATTACGCCCAAGAATCGAACAATTCAAAACGTATTTAAGCGATGCCATTACAGAAAAAGATGTATTCATTTTGGCATATAATCCGCTTGATCAAACTATCAATGTTTTTAAGAATGAAGTTTTGAAAGGAAAAGTTCAGGGATTTGATTTCAAAAAAGCATTATTCGGCATTTGGCTTTCTAATAAACCAGTTGACGAAACTTTGAAAAAACACTTATTAGGAATATAATCCTTAAAATTTTACATATTCAGAAAGCCGAAAACCGTATAGTTTTCGGCTTTTCTTTTTTGTTTAATAAATTTGATGCAAAATACATTATTCGCATTATTCTATTTTATACATTTACACAAAATAAACATATCACAACAAAATGAAAGATTTATTACAACAATTTGAAAATAAAGCACCTGAAATTGTTTTTAACTGGAAAGATTCTGAAACAGAAGCTGAAGGATGGACTGTAATTAATTCGCTGCGCGGAGGAGCTGCCGGCGGAGGAACAAGAATGAGAAAAGGCTTAGACATGAACGAAGTTTTGTCGCTTGCCAAAACAATGGAAGTTAAATTTTCTGTTTCGGGTCCGGCAATTGGCGGCGCTAAATCTGGAATAAATTTTGACCCGAATGACCCTCGCAAAAAAGGAGTTTTACAGCGTTGGTATAAAGCGGTTTCTCCATTATTAAAAAGTTACTACGGAACTGGAGGAGATTTAAATGTTGATGAAATTCACGAAGTAATCCCAATGACAGAGGAATGTGGTGTTTGGCATCCGCAGGAAGGTGTTTTCAACGGACATTTTAAACCTACAGAAGCGGATAAAATTAATAGAATTGGTCAATTACGTCAGGGCGTAATTAAGGTTATCGAAAACCCAAAATTCTCACCAGACGTTACAAGAAAATATACTGTTGCTGATATGATTACGGGTTATGGCGTTGCCGAAGCGGTTCGTCATTTCTACGCAACTTACGGCGGAGACATTAAAGGTAAAAAAGCAATTGTACAAGGTTTTGGAAACGTAGGTTCTGCAGCTGCTTTTTATTTAGCTGAAATGGGCGCGAAAGTTATCGGAATTATTGATCGCGATGGCGGATTAATTAAAGAAGATGGTTTTTCTTTTGAAGAAATCAGAACGTTGTTTTTAAATAAAGACGGAAATAAATTAGCTGCCGATAATATGATTCCGTTTGAAGAAATCAATTCTAAGATCTGGACAATTGGTGCTGAAATTTTCACGCCTTGCGCTGCTTCAAGACTGGTTACTCAAAACCAAATCGACAGCTTAATCGCAAACGGATTAGAGGTTATTTCCTGCGGAGCGAATGTTCCTTTTGCTGATAAAGAAATTTTCTTTGGTTCTATTATGGAAGAAGTAGATCATAAAGTTAGTTTAATCCCGGATTTTATTTCAAACTGCGGAATGGCGAGAGTTTTTGCTTATTTCATGGAGAAAAAAGTTCAAATGACAGATGAAGCAATTTTTAACGATACTTCTGAAATTATAAAAAATGCAATTGTAAAAGCACACACTTTAAATTCATCAAAAACAAATATCAGTGCAACAGCATTCGAAATTGCATTGAAACAATTAGTGTAATCTTATCTTATACTTTATATATAAACGAGCCAGACTTCTATTTGGCTCGTTTTTTTGTTTTGCCACAGATTAAAATGATTAAAATGATTTTCAAAGCTTTGCCTTAAATGTTTAACGCAGATTTTATACAGATTTAAGCAGATTCGAGCAGATTTAAATTTTTATTTATTTGATTAAAAAATCAAAAGAAAAAATCTGCTTAAATCTGCCAAATCTGCGTGCAAAAAACATTGCCTCGTAAAATCTTCTAAACAATTTTTAGTACTTTTAAACGTTTTTATTTAATACAATTTCAAAATTCAGAATTACAATGAGTTTCACTATTTCTTCAGATAAAAAGAAATCATTACTACTCACAACTGCAATATATGCGGCAATCATTGTATTGCTGTTTTTTATACGTTTTTGGCCTCCATACAATCCGGAAAATAACGTTGCACTTGCAGATGGCGGCGGTGGCGGTGGCGGCGTAACGGTAAATTTTGGTGACAGTGATTTAGGTTCCGGAGCCAATTATAAAAGCGAGGTTCTGGAGGTGAAAAACGAAGTAAAACAAGCTCCGGCAAAAGCTGTTGAAGAAGAGGCTATTATTTCTCAGGAAAATTCAAAAGCCGATGAAACAGATGTTGTTATTCCTGTAAAAGAAAAACCTAAAAAACCTGTTCCGGTTGAAAAACCAATACAAAAACCTGTTCCAGAAAAACCAAAAGTTTCAAACTCTACAAACGATGCTTTGTCAAGCATTTTAAAAGGCTCGAAAAAAGGCGGCGACGGCGATGATAAAGCAGCAGGAAATAAAGGAAAACCCGGAGGAGATTTAAACTCTAAAGGTTATTACGGATCCGGAGGTTCTGGCGGAGGAACCGGAGGCGGTAACGGAACCGGAAATGGAATTGGTACAGGAAGCGGTTACGGAGCCGGAAGCGGCGGTGGTTCTGGCGGAGGAACGGGATATTCTCTAGGAACAAGAAAAGCACTTTCTAAACCCGCACCAAAATATACTTGTAACGAAGAAGGAAAAGTTGTTGTTGAAATTAGCGTAGATCAAAACGGAAAAACAATAAGTGCAACTCCGGGAATAAAAGGAACAACCAATACGGCAAAATGTTTATTAGACCAAGCTAGAATTGCGGCTATGAATACGAAATGGGAATCTGACAATGATGCTCCCTCTAAACAAGTTGGAAAAATTATTTATAATTTCAGTTTGAATTAAAACACTAATTACACGGATTTACACAAATCTGTTTTCATAAAAAAGGCTTTCTGATTATCTCAGAAAGTCTTTTTTATTGTCTTTATTCTAATTTACGATTAGCTTGTCATCCTGAGCGAAGTCGAAGGACACACAAAATATTTCTGCAAAGGTAACCGCCAATCTTTGTCGAGCTTCTAGCGTGTCCTTCGACTTCGCTCAGGATGACAAATTGTTGCGTAAAATTTGTGTTGTTTTGCGTGAGGGATAGAAGCTGGCTACCGAAGTAGCGCTCCCGATAGCTATCGGGACGGCCGGAATAAAAAAATGGGCGAATCAACGTTATGCTGATTTGCCCATTTTTTTATTGTGGTCACGCCCTAATGATTATTTTACTTCGGACTCGTTGCAATTACAAACTTCAAATTGTTCTTTACTCCTATCTGCAAAACATCAACTAAATCCTGAACCTGCAGGTTAAAAGGAATTCGAACTACGACAGTCTGGCTTTTATCTGCACCAATTTTATTCATTAAAGTGCTTTCTAGTTCTTCAAAAACAACTGGCTTTTTGTCGATATAAAAATGCTTGTCTTCTGTAACAGATAAACTTATTAACTGCTTGTTCGTTTTTTCATTTGATTTCGCTTTAGGAAGCGTCATCTTAATAACATTTGGGTTTGCAAGTGTTGAGATTATCAGGAAAAACAACAGCAGGAAAAACATAATGTCACTTAAAGATGAAGTCGCAACTTCAGCATGAAATCTTCGTTTTCTCTTGATAGACATATCTTATGATCTTTGAATTATGTTTACAAATTCTAATATCTGTTTCTGAATTTTTAAAGCAAAATCATCAATTTTTCCGTTCAGTAAGTGGTAGGCACTATAAGCAATAATTCCCACGATAAGTCCTGATCCTGAACTGATCATTTTTTCGTATAAACCTCCTGAGATATTTCCGATACTGATATTTTCTGTAACCGAAATACTGTAGAAAATTTTAATAACCCCAGAAATAGTTCCGATGAAACCAAGAGTTGGTGCAATACCGGCGATAAGTCCTAAATGGCCTAAACGTCTTTCCATTTCACCAATTTCAATATCGGCAGCGCGGTCCATATTTGATTCGATTTCAGCAATTGGTCTCCCAATAACCAAAACACCTTCTTTTAAAATATTTCCAACTGCTGTGTCATTTCTTTCAACAATTGTTCTGGCTAATTCAATGTTTCCGGCATTTAGTTTTTCTCCCACATCCTGCATTAATCTCGCATCTATTCTCGAAGCTTTTTTGATATATAAGTAACGTTCGAAAATTACGTAAATCGTGTAAAACAATAAAAGTGCGATTGGTATTAGGAAGAAACCTCCTTTTAAGATAAATCCTAAAACAGAAATTTCGGTTTCCGGGTGAGCAATTTTTTCGATCACCACGTTTGAGGCGTTTGCGAGAGTATCAGCTTGTAATTGAATGTAGCTAAACATATTTTAATTCTGGTTTTTAATAATTAATTCTAAAAAATATTTCAATTTTGCAATAAAGATAATTTTCATTGTAATATTAAACTAAAAAAACTGGAAATTATTTCAATCAACAACTATTTTATCCAAATAAAATGAACTATCAGGAAACAACAAACTGGATGTTTAATCGATTACCTATGTATCAGCTTCAGGGTGCTTCGGCATACAAAGAAGACCTGACAAACATTAAGTTACTGGCAGAACATCTTGGTAATCCCGAAAAGAAATTACAAACGATTCACGTTGCGGGAACAAACGGAAAGGGTTCAACTTCGCACATGCTGGCTTCGGTTTTGCAGGAAGCTGGTTATAAAGTAGGTTTGTATACTTCGCCGCACTTAAAAGATTTCAGGGAAAGGATTAAAATAAACGGCCAGGAAATTTCAGAAGATTTTGTCTGCGAGTTCATTTCAAAACACAAAGATTTTTTTGAAGCCAATGATATGAGTTTCTTCGAAATGTCGGTTGGTTTGGCATTTGATTATTTTGCTTTTGAAAAAACAGATATCGCGATTATCGAAGTTGGTTTGGGCGGAAGACTGGACGCAACGAATATTATTACGCCTTTGGTTTCGGTTATTACCAATATTGGTTTAGATCACACGCAATTTTTAGGAAATACGCTTGAAGCTATTGCGGGCGAAAAAGCCGGAATTATTAAACCAAATGTTCCGGTTGTTATTGGCGAATATACTCAGGAAACTCAGCCTGTATTTTTGACTAAAGCCGAAAAGAATAAAGCGCCAATCTATTTTGCTTCTGATTTAATTTCAGAAATTTTCCCTTCTGACTTAATTGGAGATTATCAGTTTCATAATAAAAAGACAGTTCAGCAGACTATTTCAATTCTTAACAATCAAACCGATTTTAAAGTTTCGACTGAACAATTAAAAGAAGGTTTATTGAATGTTGTAAAAAATACAGGTTTACAAGGAAGATGGCAGCAGTTGGGCGAAAACCCAAAAATTATCTGTGATACGGCTCACAACAAACACGGATTAGCCGTTGTGATGAATCAGCTTCAAAATGAAAAATATGAAAAACTGCATATTGTTTTGGGCGTTGTAAACGATAAAGATCTGGATTCTATTTTGCCGCTTTTCCCGAAAGAAGCGCAATATTATTTCTGCAGTCCGAATTCGGCAAGAGGTTTACCAACTGAAACTTTGCAAAATGCCGCTGAGAAATTTAATTTAATTGGAGAAAAATACGATTCTGTTGAAAGCGCTTTCGCGAAAGCCAAACAAAACGCTTCAAAAAATGATTTTATTTATGCTGGCGGAAGCACTTTTGTCGTTGCCGAATTGCCTTTGTAACAAGCAAAACTTAAATCTTAGAAAAAAGTCTAAAAAAACCGATTTAATAACAAATTCATAAACAGCTAGATATAGTTTATTTTTAAAAAAGTTTTATTTTTTATTCGATTTTCTTTGCAGAACTCAAAAACTAGCGTATATTTGCACTCGCAATCACAAACGATAGCAACCTAATAAAATAGGGCGATTAGCTCAGCTGGTTCAGAGCACCTCGTTTACACCGAGGGGGTCGGGGGTTCGAACCCCTCATCGCCCACCAAGAAACTCCTTAAGAAATTAAGGAGTTTTTTTTTGTTTATTTTTTTAATATATTCACAAGTCGATTAGCTTAATTTTTACTTTCTCAAAAAATAAATCTCGATTTATTCTAAATCAATCGTAGTATTCTGTTTTTGTGTAATATTGTAAAAACTTGTGCTTGATTACATAGAATATATACTTCTATCAACAGCTCAATATGTGCCTATAAGTAGCAGATATACATAAGTTAGCAGAAAGCCTAAAAACAACCTTCATCTAAAAGAATTTCATATATGTACGAGATTGATAAGATAAAACCAGGAACAAGATTTATTGATCTGGCTAAAAACTATGATGAAATCAAGTTGATTACAGCATATTTTGATAAAACCAATAAAGGCAAATTTTCTCTATTCTGGTACAACTTCCCTGAAGACCCAACAATAATTGAAATAGACACTTTCAACGGAATTCCATTTCCAGATCTACTTAGTCCACAAACATATATCTACGGAAGATTTAAAGAGTTAAGAACAATTTACATAAAGTCACAAAAACCTTTAAACAGTTTTATATTTAATTCAAATTTAAAAAAAGTAACTCCGAAGGAGGTAAGTGATTTTCTAACAAAATCTTTTTCATTAAGCGAAGATGAAGCAAATGCTCTTGTTAAACTTAATCTCGCAAAAGGCTTATTAAACTTTGAAAGTCAAAAAACAGGAGATTTTATAAAATTGTCGGAACATATTTTAGAATATGAAAATAAGAAACGTTTCTTACAAGCAATTGCAGATGAAATTGTTTCAAAGAGTAATCGAATCGAACTTTTAGTTCAACATAATGTAACTAAAGGAAATTACCGAGAAGAATTATTTCGCGGTATTTTAAAAAAATATCTTCCTAAAAAGTACGAGGTTGCTACCGGATTTATTGAAGGATGTAAAAGACAATGCGATATTCTGATATATGATTCTCAAAATTTTTCTCCATTATTTCGTGAAGGAGATCTTGTTGTTTTACCTGAAAAAGCAGTTCGAGCAATTATCGAGGTAAAATCAACTCTTGATTCTAATCAGTTAGCAGACGCGATGGATTTGTTGGGAGAAGTAGCAAGACATAGAAATACAGCCGCTCCAATTTTTAAAGGAATTTTTGCTTTCAAAAAAGACATCCAAAATGAATTTACAATTGCAAATAACATTGCTAACTTTTATCATTCGTTTGATGATTCAGGTGTAGTTACAAAAGATATATTATATCTTTTCGAAACTGTTAATTCAATTTGTGTTCTAAATGAACAATGTTTAATTATTGATGTACTGGATTATAAACAAACAGATGAAACAGTCCGCCCAAGGTTCTATTCTATCCATTCTGAAAACCCAGATTTAAAGCCGTATTGTGCGTCATTTTTCAATGAATTATTTTCCTTCTTAGATGTTGATAAACATGCAAAAAAAGTAAATATTAATTATTTTAGATCTCTTGATAACGAAATCAAATACAAGATGGAACTTGAATTATATAATAAAGATTGGATTCCTCAATCAGCATTTATGAATGAGCATAAATTTGATCTAGATTCAATTTGGGAAAGAGTTTCCGATGTATTAAATTGGAAAGTTGGCAATTATGTTATACAGAATTTAGAAGAAAAATATTTTTCGGAGACATTTCTAGTAAATGATTATAGAGAACGTTTAAACATTCAATAAAGCCTTCTGCTAACCACTTGCAACTACAATTTGTAGTTTTCGGTAAGTTGATGTTTCATTTTCACGAAGAAATTCTATCTTAACAGAGAGAACTCAGCTCTGCTTTAATCCGCGACTGTCGATTACAGGCGAAACGTTAACGCATCTTCTTTTTTTATCAAACACTTCATTTTATATTCTAGAAAAACATTAAAATAGGCACAAAGTGTTCGACTGCAATCCCTGACACCCCACCAAGAAGCTCCTTAAGAAATTAAAAAGTTTTTTTATGACTTATTTCTCATTGTCACGGATCAAGTTAAAAAATTGCTTAATATCTAGTTTCTATTCCCATGCCGCTATAAATATTGCTATTATAGATACAATTAACGAGGCAATAGAAAAATAAAAACTCCAAGTCGCCCGCAAACGCTCAATTTTGAGTCTAGGATATTTTTTATCTCCATAAGCTTGCATACCTTTGTTAGTAATCCTATAGCCTGAGGAATCAAAATCATTTTGTGAATTAAACAATTTAATTTCTTCATTTGCTTGTAACGAAGCTAAGACAATTTTTACAACACCATAATTTAATTGATTCTTCTTTACTATCTGATCTATCGTTAAAAACGATTCATTTATGACATGATATTCTTCGATATAATTTAATCGCACTTCTGATAGTTGACCTAAAATTAAATGTGTAGTTTTATTATAATCCATTAGAGTTATTTTTTTGTTTATTTTCTTAAAACAATGACGGTTAATATTGAAAAAACTTAGAAAAGATATTTGAAAAACCTCTATTCTGTATAAAAATTAATTTCAAAATCCTTCAGCTATTCGAAAAAGTTGTTTCGTTTGTTTTTTAAGATTAGCTAAACCCAATTTATCTCAGTTATACTAATAATATAGCAATCTTCGTAGTTTTTTTGGTTGACTTTGCACAATAATTTAATATTTCTTCTAGCCAATCATTTATTTGATTTCCTGCTCGAGCGTCTTTTTTATATTTATCAAAATTCTCAAAATAAGTTTCACCTACCTAAGAAGTAATATTAAGCTTATACCCTTTTCCGCGTATAACAACAATTTGGACATTCGGATCATATTCCAGTTTTTTTCTGAGTTTTGATATGAACATATCCAGACTACGGCCCACAATAACACCTTCATCTTCCCATATCTCTTTTTGGAGTCGGCTTCTTTCTATGGTTTCGTTAGGAGACAATGTAAAAATGAGCAATAAACGGGTTTCCGTTCCGGTGAGATCTAATGTTTTTTCATTTATGAGCAGCTTACGGTTCTTCGCATCAAAAACTACCGAACCTAAAGTGAACAAACTAGTAGAATCATTAAGTAAAGTTACTTTCGGCTTAGCAGATCTAAAAAAAACAAATCCAACAAAAGCTAAAAATGACAGACCGCCTACCAAAAAATATTTATTCTTTGTTGTATAAATACCCAATGGTTTAAATTTGATGTTAATCATGTAACATGCTTTGGGTTGCTTTCTTCCTTTACATGGCACAATATCATCTTTCTTATTTTCTGATATAGCATATCCATAAGCTACATTGGTATTTTCACAGTTCACTACGTTAACAACATAATCTTGTGCGAGTGGATCTTGGGCTAACAAACGCTGCGTAATATTGACCAAAGAGTCCGTTTGAAAAGCAAACTCATTCTCGAACCTGATCTGATACTCATTTTCAGCGATCTTTTTTACGGGAAGAACCCTTGATGTTTTATCTCCCGACTGTAAAAGTAGTTCATGTCCGATTCTGCGGAGCAAAATTTCCCTTCTTGCAATAGCAAAGTCGTCACTATCTTCCAAACTGAAAGCTGTGCCGATTGCAGATATAAACAAAAGCATTATCAATCCAAAGATATATTTGCCTTTTCCGGATAGGAGATTTCGACTATAATGCATAGTGTCAAGTTTTTTATTTACAAAGTTTACATTTTTATTTACAATCTAAGTTACTCAGACTGAAATATATCAAAGTAATTTTGCTACAACAGCTTTAAAGATTGTGAAAAATAAAAGAATCCCTTACATGAACGAGATTTATCAGGAGATAGATCTATTTTAATTAAACCTATAAAAAATATGAAAAAAAACATTTATGCGCTGATCTTACCGCTGGTTGTGGTAAGTGGACTAGTTTTTACAAATTGTGAAATTAAAAATGAAACTTCTAAAAAACCAATCCCAAAAACACTTTCCATTGCTGAAAGGAAAGCCAAATTGAAAAAATGGGAAGCAACCCCTGATGGTGTAAAATTCAAAAACTGGGAAATGTCTCCCCGAGGTAAAAAAGTGCTTGCCGGCGCTACTAAAATAAGCAAGAATACCACTATGGAGGCTGTTGTAACTTCTCTTTCTCTTCCGCCAGGATCACTATTAGGTTTCGGAGTGATGGCCAGAATTAATGGTGACGATTATATTCTTAGATTTGAGCCGGAAAAGTCCCAACTTCAGCAATTGTACAGTCTGAAAGTTAACGACACAATAATTTTAAAAAGCCATGGTGTATCATACGCACCCAAGTATTCGTATCCAATAATATCGGGCAGCTACGTAGAACGAGATAATAAAGTACTTTATAAACGTGTCCCTCGCAAAGGCGGCTGTTAAGTAATAAATTAGAGATACATTCACGTATATAGCTTATGAACAACAAGTAAATAATTTTAATTATTGCTCCTTTTTCTCCGGCTGCCGTGGATATGTAAAAGAGGAACGAGAAATCGCACTAGAAAATCGACAAAGATTGGGGACATACTTTGCTGAATTTCTGGTGCGATTTCTCGTTTCAGTCGAAATGACAAGATTGTGTATTACAAAACCGCGTTACCGTAATGTAAACATATCCAAGCGAGGTTATAACTTCTAAAACGCAATAACATTTTTTAACTATATTTGATCTGGATATTATTTTGTTTGGCAGCTTTTTTGCTGAAAAGAAAATCAAATCATCAAACCCAAATCTTAAAAATGAAAACAAACCTAATAACTCTTTTATTTGTATTTGCTGTTATAAATACGTTTGGGCAAACGCCTGCCGTTTCAAAAACTACCAATACAAATAATAAAACTTTACCGCCTGGTGAGCAGGTTACGAATAAAGCTGTAAGCGCACTTAAAAAAGTTCCGCTAGATGAAGCATCGATTTTAATTTATGATTACGACGGTGCTCTTTTTTCATATGATTTAGAATCTGAACAAATTGGCTGGACTGTAAAAGCTACAAGTCCTTATACTGAAATGTGTGCCAATAAAGTAACTATCTCTAATGGTGTTGTGTACATCCCGTTTATCAACGGTGAAATTGTTGCTGTAGATAACCAAAGTGGTGATGTGTTTTGGAAATCAAGATTAGGAAATATCACAGATCAAATTGTTCTTAAAGATCAGGTTCCGGTTGTAAATAATGGAAAGCTGTTTATAACTGCTCAAAACCAAAATGGAAGCAGTAATATTTATGCTCTTGATACAAAAGACGGCAGTTTAGCATGGACTTACAAACTGGATACTCCAACTAACGACATTCCGGTACTGTTTTTTAATAACAAAATTTTTGTTCCAAGCGCAACAAATTTATATGCTTTTGATGCCAATACAGGAAAAGTCCTTAACCAAAAGAGTTTTGACGAAAGCATGCACAGTAAACCTGTAACTGATGGTGAAAATGTATTTATTGCAAATGAAAAAGATTTGCTTTTTGCCTTAACTCCAGATAAACTAGATGTTTTATGGCAATTTAAATTAGATGAAAATCAATATAATATTAAGGAACGCATCTTTACTAAAGACAAAAAAATATATTTTGCAGCGCAAGGCACTACAGTTTCTTCTGTATATGCTGTAGACTCTAAAACAGGAACTCAAATTTGGAAAAGGGATTTTCAAGATGATAATGTAGAATATATAACTGAGGACAGTGATAATATTTGGGGCTATACTAAAAAAGGAAGGCTTTTTCAACTAGACATAAACAATGGTGAAATTGCATTTGAATTAAAATTAACAACCCAGCCTATTTCAAATATTGAATTTCCGGTTGATGACACTATATTTTATTATTGTGATGCTGGTTTAATTAAATTTGATTTAAGCACCAAAGATGAAGATTTATATTATATGCGAACTTCTATTAAAGATGATGTTTACAGCGCATTTCTAAAAATAATTAGATAATATATAAAACTCCAAAGTCATTTGATTTTGGAGTTTTTTTGCTTACTATCCATATAATCCCTACGGGATATTCATTTATTGGGTTCTTTTTTTTCTAACGATACTTAACTCCTAACGGAGTATTTCGTTTAGACTTAACTTATTCAATTATTTTAAAACTTACATTACCTCACCCCTCCACCAAACAAATCTCAAAAACCGTTTTCCCATTCTCAGTTTTAAACGAAATATAACCGCCATGCGCTTCGATAATATTTTTAGAAAGCGTTAAACCAATTCCGGCGCCTTCGTTTCTCGTGGTGAAGAAAGGCAGGAAAACTTTATTTTCGATTTCTTTTTCAATTCCGCTTCCGGTGTCGGTGATTTTAATGTAGGTTCTGTTTTCTTTGGCTTCAGCCGAAATTAGAATTTGTTTTTGAGTCATATTCTTTAATGCATAAACAGAATTCATTAAAAGATTAATAATAACCTGTTCCGTTTGCTGTGGGTCGACATTAATTGGGCCTTTTAGGGAAATTGTGTTTACAGCTTCAATTCCGTCTTTTTTAAATAACGGATTCATGATTTGCAGACAATTTTCAATCAAAGGCTGTAGTTCTGTTTTTTGTTTTTTGGGAGACGGAAGCATGGCCAGTTTTCGATAACCTTCAACAAATTTCTGCAAATGATCGCTTCGCCTTAACATGGTTTCTACGCTGTTTTTGATATCTTCTAAATCTTCTGCCGAAAGTGAATCCTGCTCTACCAAATCCTGCAGGTTTTGGCAAATGGAACGAATGGGCGTTATCGAATTTAAAAGTTCATGCGAAATCACTTTCATCAAATTAACCCATGCATCTTTTTCTTTTTTCTCGACTACATTTTGAATAGAATCGAGTAAAACAATACAATACTCACGTTCAAAAATTTCTGTTTTTGATGCCTGCAAAACAAATGTCTGTGCTGCTTGTTCGTTTATACTAATTTCAACTGATGTTTTTATTTCATGAAAATCATCTTCTTCAATAATTTCACAAAGCGACGGCAATTGATTTTTAAGATATTTCCATTTCGAAACTTTAGGTACATTAAAATGAGACGAAAAATAATCGTTCATTAAAAATATATTCCAATCATTTTCCTGTTTTTCTAAAATGATAATTCCGGTTTCGATATTATTTAAAATCGAACGGTAAATAATATCTTTTGAGATCTGTTCGTTTTGTCTGCCTTTTAAAGTATCATACAGTTGAAACAAATCACCATAATTTTTATTGGCTTTATGTTTGGTAAAATCAGATGAAAAATCATTCTGCAGGATCGAAGCAATGGTTTTATCGTAAAGCAAAACAAAATTGCGAACATAAAAATACATTTCGCGAATGAGCAGAAAAACAATAAAAAAGCCAAATATCCCCGTAAAAAGCATATGGCTTTTAAAGAAATAAATCGAAATTTCAATTCCCAAAACAATAGCAATTAATCGAAAAAAAAGCAGCTTATAAGTTTGCAGTGTTTTAAACATACTAGTTAATATTGATATTATATTTCTCTAAACGTCTGTACAAAGAACCTCTTGACAAGCCTAATTCATCGGCTGTTTTGCTGATATTATTACCGTGCTTAAGAAGTGCTTTTTCAATCGTCGCTTTTTCTACAGAAGAAAGCTGAATATCATCCGGGTTTTCATCATAAGGAGTTATGGTTTCTAAATCTAAATCAGAAACTGTGATTATGTTGTTTTCACAAAGAATAACAGCGCGTTCAATTTTATTTTCCATTTCGCGGATGTTTCCGTTCCATGCGTGTTTTTCAATTTGTTCCAAAACCTTTTTATCAAAAGTAATTTCGCCTCTTCCGTATTTTTCAATCATTTTATCGAGAAGATATTCTGCCAGCGGGATTTTATCTTCGTTACGTTCCCGCAGCGGCGGCAGCACAATTTCCATCGTATTAATGCGATAATACAAATCTTCTCTAAAGTTTTTATCGGTCACTTCCAATTTCAAATTCAAATTGGTTGCCGTAATTATTCTAACATTCAAAGGTCTTGGTTTTGTTTCGCCCAATCTTGTTACCGTTTTGGTTTGAATAACCTGCAATAATTTGGATTGCAAATGCAGCGGTACATTTCCTATTTCATCTAAAAAAATAGTTCCGTTCTGCGCCATTTCAAAACGTCCGGGCGTATCGGTTTTTGCATCGGTAAAAGCGCCTTTTGCATAACCGAATAATTCACTTTCGAAAATATTCGAATTCAGTGAACCTAAATCAACAGCTATAAACGGATTGTTTTTTCTTTTGGACTGACAGTAAATATGATGTGCCAGAACAAATTTTCCGGTTCCGTTTTCTCCAAGAATTAAAACATTAGCATCGGTTTTGGCCACTTTATCAGCAAGAGAATATGCTTTTTTTATTATTTCAGAAGTGCCGACAAAAAAGTCATTATCAGTTTCAATCTCTTTGTTCTTTTTTTGTTCTTTTCGGGATTTATCAACGGCTTGTTTTACAGACTCTAAAAGCTTTTTGTTTTCCCAGGGTTTTAAGATATAATCAAAAGCGCCAGATTTTAATCCTTCAACAGCAGTTTCTACTTTTCCAAAAGCAGTCATTAATATCACAACGGTTTTTGGCGAAAGCGTTTTTATTTCTTTCAGCAGATATAAACCTTCTCTTCCATCCTCAAAACCTATTCTGTAATTCATATCGAGCAAAACAACATCAATGGCATTTTTTGACAGTAATTCGACTATTTTTTTCGGATTATTGAGTGTATGAATGTTCTCAAAATACTTTTTCAGGTACACTTTTGATGCAAAAAGAATGTCTTCCTGATCGTCGATGATTAATATTGATGCGTTTGTCTTTTTCATTTTTGTTCGGTTTTGGACAAAAGGTGTCCAATTGTGGACACCATGGATTTTTTTTTGGAAAATAAAATTTTAAAAATAAGGCAGTTACAAGGTTTAAATTTTTGGCATGAAAATCACTTTTCTACTTGTAAATCATTAATTATTAACATCTTCCTGAAGTAAAAATAGCAAAATAAATATCTATAAACCGCATTGTTAATTATCTTAATTTTCGGGTGTATTTCTTTTACTTCAGAAGACAAAAAAATCAGAAAACGAACAGCAATCAAACATTAAAAAATCAATTATGATTACGATCAAAAAACTTTCAAAAATTTTTAGAACCGAAGAAGTAGAAACAAATGCTTTAAACGAAATTTCATTAACCATAAACGAAGGCGATTTTGTCTCGATAATGGGACCTTCGGGGAGCGGAAAATCGACTTTATTAAATATCATCGGATTATTAGACAGCGCTTCTGGCGGAAGTTATGAATTGCTGGGACAGGAAATGATTGGCCAGAAGGAGAAATTAAAATCGAAAGCGCGAAAAGAAAATATCGGGTTCATTTTTCAGAATTTTAATTTAATTGATGAATTATCGGTTTATGATAATATCGAACTGCCATTGATTTACAACAATGTTTCCTCATCTGAAAGAAAGAAAAAAATAGAGCATATTGCAGGTGTTTTAGGCATTTCACATCGTTTAAAACATTATCCGCAGCAGCTTTCAGGAGGTCAGCAGCAACGTGTAGCTGTGGCAAGGGCTTTAATTAATGACCCAAAAATTATTCTTGCTGATGAACCTACAGGAAATCTGGACAGCAAAAATGGAAATGAAGTAATGGAATTATTGACGGATCTTCATGCTAATGGTTCTACAATTCTGATGGTAACGCATTCTGATTATGATGCTTCTTTTTCACAGAAAATAATTTTGATGAAAGACGGAGTTATTCTTTCTGAAAAATTAAATCAGAGAAATGTGGATGTTTTAGTAACTTCTAAAAACTAAGGTCATGCTGAAAAATTGGATTAATGTTTTTACGTACCATATAAAAAACAACAAACTTTTTACGGTTTTGAATGTTTTGGGGTTGAGCATTGGAATTGCGGGTTTAATTTTTGCGATTTTGTATTGGAACGAGGAATATTCATATGATAAATGGAATCCCGAAAAAGATAAAACTTATATCGTTCTCAATGATATTGGCAACGGAAGTGTCTGGGCTACAAACTCTCCTGTAACTGCCCCATCTTTAAAGTCTTCCACTTCCTATTTAGAAAATTATTGTTATTTCAGAACCTATTATACTAAGGAAATTATAGCCTATAATGGCAAACAAGAATTAGTAGATAAGATTTTTTCTGCACAGAGCAGTTTCTTTTCTTTTTTTCCTTTTGAATTTATTCGAGGCAATAGAAAAACGGCTATTCATGATCGTAATAGTATTGTTTTATCTGAAGAAACCGCTGCGCGTTTGTTTAAAGATGAAGACCCAATGGGAAAACAGATCAAGTATGCTGATCGTTTTTTTGTAGTTCGCGGAGTGTATCGATTATCTGGAAAATCAGCCGTTATGCCGGCAGTAATTACTACTATTGTTGAAGACGATTTGAAAAAAGACAGAGAAGACTGGGGTTTTAGTTATGGTTTACTACTTAAACTGAAAAAACAAAGTGATACGACTGCTGTCGTCAAAAAGCTAGATGAAATTTTTATTGAACAAAACTATAAAAAACAGGCTCAGGATGAAGGTTTATCACTTGATGCTTTTATAAAAATGTATGGTGATCCTGTAAAAGCGCAATTACTTCCTTTAAACGGATCGAGACTTTATGAAGGAAATTATCCTTTTCCTGAGGGAACTGGAAATCTTCAGTTTTTGAGAATATTAATGGGTTTATCGATACTTATTTTGTTATTGTCGATTGTAAATTATATTAATCTGGCTACGGCAAACGCAGTAAAACGTGCAAAAGAAGTTGGTGTACGCAAGATTGTGGGCGCTGCAAAATTTCAAATTATTGCTCAGTTTGTATTTGAAACGATATTAATTACACTTTTTTCGCTTTTACTGGCATTGGTAATTGTGGAGCTTTCGCTGCCTTTTTACAACTCTTTTTTAAATAAAAACCTGGTTCTTATCGGAACTCAATTTTACCTGCAGTTAATTTTAATATTCTTTTTTGTTGTATTTGTTTCCGGAGTTCTTCCTGCAGTATATATCTCAAATTTTGAAGTATTGAAGGTTTTAAAAGGAAATTTTTCAAGAAGTAAAAATGGTGTCTGGCTTCGAAACGGTATGTTGATTCTTCAGTTTTCAATAGCCGCCTTTTTTATTATTGGTTCTTTTATAGTTTACAAACAAGTAAGTTATATGACCGAAAAGGATTTGGGTTTTAAAGGCGCTCAGGTTATGGATATTTCTTTTAAACCCAAAAAAGGAAAAGAACAATTTGAAAGATATAAAACTATAAGACAAGAACTTTTAAAAATAAAAGGTATTGAAGCAGTTTCTACCGGATCATTTTCTATCGGAAGCGGCAGCAATTCCTGGTCGGGCATGCATTATAAAGCAAATAAAGAAGTTATAACGCAGCAAATGGGAATTGACTTTGGGCTTTTGGATATTCTGGGAATAAAGATAATTAAAGGAAGAAATTTAAGTGATAAATTGGCTTCAGACAGTATTTCTAATGTTTTACTAAATGAAACTGCGGCTAAAACACTGCAGGAAAAAGATCCTTTAAATAAGGAAATAACCTGGAAGGACCAAAAATTTAAGGTAATTGGGATTGTAAAGGATTTTAATTACTTCGGTTTGGAACATAAAATTGCCCCAATGATTTTCTTTCATATCAATGCATACAATTCTTCACAAGAAGAAATCAAAACTATTTCTGTTAAGATTGCACCACAGGAAATGTCTAAAACTATCGCTGCTTTGGATAAATTTTGGAGAACAAAAGTAGATACCGAATATCCGTTTGAATATAATTTTGTCGACACAAACTTTGCCCGAACGTATAAAAAATATGAAAACCAAAGTAACTTGTTTTCACTTTTAAATGGAATTGTAATTCTAATTGCCATTTTCGGATTATTTGCTTTGGCTTCTTATTCAATGGAAAGACGTTTAAGAGAAATTGCAATCAGGAAAACCTTAGGTGCAGAAACTAATCTTTTATTAAAAGAGTTATCAAAGCAATATATTGTTTTCTGCTTAATCGGGTTTTTAATCGGAATAATTCCGGCTTACCTTTTACTGCGAAAATGGCTTGAAGATTTTGCCTACAGAATTGATATTCCGCTGCTTCCATTTGTGACTGCATTTGTATTTTTAATGTTTCTGACTTTAGTCATTGTTTTGGCAAAAGCATATCAGGTAACTAAAATTGATGTTTTGAAATACTTAAAATACGAATAGATAATTTCTTAAAATATTTTGAATTTATTATTTCAATTAAAACTTAAAAGACTCCAATGTTTCTATTGGAGTCTTTTTTATCTTATAAGCTAACTGTTTTACCAAGGACTTACTCCTGTTTCATCTTCAATATCATTACTAAAGAATTGTCCGGTTGGTCCGTTTTCATCAGTTAATGTATGTTTGATAATAAAAGATGCTGCACTTTCTACAGTTCCCGGTCCGCTATGATGATTAAAATCTGTTGCTGTGTAACCCGGATCGATTGCATTTACTTTAAAAGACAAATCTTTTAGTTCATAAGCCAGTACAATGGTGTATGCATTTAATGCTGATTTTGAAGTTCCATAAGCTGCCGATTTGAAATCGTAATATTTCCATGATGGATCACTATGCAAAGTCAAAGAACCAAGTCCTGAAGTAATATTACTGATTCTCGGACTGTCTGATTTTTTAAGCAATTCTAAAAAAATCTGAGTAACATTTATAACACCAAAAAAGTTCGTTTCAAATACATTTTTAATGTCTTTGACACTGGTATCCGAAGCGGTTTGAGGAAACTGGCCGCCGCTTATTCCCGCATTGTTAATCAGGATATCTAATTTTCCCTGCTCGCTTTCTACAATTTTTTTAGCCTCAAAAATTGAATCTGAATTGGTAACATCAATTTGAATGGCTTTTATATTTTGAAATCCCTCTTTGTTTAATTGTTTTACAATTTCTTTTCCTTTTTCAAGATCGCGGCTTCCTAAATAAACAAACAATCCTTGCTTTGAAAGTTGTTTTGTTATTTCTAATCCTATGCTTCTGTTTGCTCCTGTTATTAATACTGATTTCATTTTTAAATTGGTTTAAAATTATAATACAAAGTTGGTTACTTTGAAAATGGAATCATTTGTCATTTGGCAAAAAGCAATTTTAACTGATGTTTTTTCTAATTCTGCTTAATGACGATTGTGTAATTCCTAAATAAGAAGCCACATAAGATAACGGAATTCGATTAATAACGTTTGGATAAATTTTAAGAAACATTAAATAACGTGTAGTGGCATCTTCTGAAACGAGCGGACTTCTTCTTTCTACTTTTTGTCTCAATGCTTTTGAAATAATTCTATGTACTATAGCGTCCCAGCCAATAATAGTTTCCAAAAGTTCCCTCCAGTCTTTTTTAGAAAAAACCAACAGTTTACAATCCGTTATCGCCTGCACATAAGCATTGGAACAAATATCATTATCGAAACTTTCCATATCAACAACCAGATTGTTTTCGTCGATAAAATATTTGGTAATTTCTTCACCTCTATTGTTGTAATAACAAACGCGGGTAATTCCGTCTAAAACAAAACCTACTTGCTGCGCAATTTTTCCAGCTTCCGAAAAATATTCATCTTTCTTAAGCTCCAATACAGTTATTTTACTCGCAATTAAATCCAGCTGATGCTGATTTAAAGTCCCAAAATGCAATATATAATCTATAAATTCTTTCATAGAGGCAAGTTAATCAAAGTTATTGGTGCAGAATTTGTCATTTGGCAAAAACGATTCAAAACATAAAAATTAATTTCCCTCTAATAAAATTGTCTTTTGCATTTTTAATTGTTTTAAAATTATAATGCAAAGACCAACCCAAGCTTAAAGCCGTTTCTAGTCATTTTGAATAATTGATTAGCCAAAATGACGATTGATAAAATAAGTTTATTCTTTTGTGAGTCGGTCTAACTCTTTTAATAAAGTCGGCATTCTAAATTCTCCAGACATGCTGTCTACTTTTTGGAAAGCTGTTTCTAAATCAATCCCAATAGAAGTGATAAATAAAGGTTTTGCACTGTCACCTCTCAGCAATGCTTTTTTATCTTTTTCGACACTGGCAAAATTCGTTTTAGCAACACCAATAATTGGAATTTGGTTATTCAGCTTTTCATATAAACGTCCGCCCAGACCATACTTTTTATCATCATCTAAATACACAAATCCGTCAACAATTATGGCTTCGATATTTTTTAAATTCATTTGATTTAACAAACTAATAATACACGGTAGTTCTCTTTTGTAAAATTCTCCCGGAATATATTCTGCAACATTGTCAATTATTTCTGTATGAATTTTAAAGTTTTTATCTTCATTCCAATCCTCAAACTCAAGGCAGACTGTTTTCGCTTTATTATCAAAATAATAAGTATCGAAGGCTAATATCATATTTATTTTTACTATTTAAACTCTTAATGAACCACGAAAACCTCTTGCGGCATAATACGAATCGGCCCCATTATGATATACAAAAATCGTATCATATCGAAAGTCTGAAAAAATTGCTCCGCCAAGTTTTCTGATATTTGCAGGCGTTAAAATCCAACTTGAGGTTTTAGTATCAAATTTTCCAAGTTTTTGAAGTTCACGATATTCTTCTTCATTCAAAATTTGAATTCCCATTTCAGAAGCCATATTTATAGCGCTGTCTTTAGGTTTATTTTCTTTTCTCTTTTCTAATGCTTCATGATCGTAACAAATACTTCTACGTCCTTTTGGGCTTTCTGCTGCACAATCATAAAAAATATATTCATTTGTTTTTTCATCATAACCTACAACATCCGGCTCGCCTTCAGTTCTTTCCATTTCGTCAAGAGACCAAAGTTTTTCAGGATTAGCTTTTAGTTTTAATTCAACTTTTTCCCATTCGATATTTTTATGACGATGCTTATTATTTTCAAAACGTGCTTCTAAAACACTCAATAATGATTCTTGCTGTTCTGACGATAATTTATTTTTTTGATTATTCATAACTTTTGAATTAATTATTTGAAAATAAATTCTGAGAGATATTTTTCAAGCTTTTCTATATTCTCTTTTTGTCCTTGATCTGCTTTGTGAGCTTTTACAATAATATCAAACATTTCTTCAGAATCGAATAAAAGTGTCCAGTCTAATAGTGTTTCAGAATTGTTAGATTCAAATAAAACAGTTGTAATAAAATGCGGATTGAAATGTTCGAAGACAATTTTTCTAAGTGAGATAATTTCTTTAAAGATACTGCGGTTTGGGTAATTCTTTCCATCCGGTCCATGCATTGTTAAATTCCACTCCCCTTCTTCCCTAAAATCCATTTTATGAATTGTATTTGTAAAACCGTTTGGTCCCCACCAATTTTCAATATGTTCGGGATTTTTCCACATTTCCCAGACTATATCCGTTGGAACTTTAAGCAATATTTTACTTTGAAGAATTCTATTTTGAATATTATTTTCTCTTCCCATCTTTAACTGACTGATTTAATCGTTCAACCCTTTACCTTCTAAAATATTTGGAATATTTTTTTCAACTCTAGATACTCTGGTTTTGGATTGTTTTGGTTGAGAAAAATGCAAAAGATAAGCCCTTTGTCTTCCAGGTGTAAGTGCAGAAAAAGCTTTTTGTAAATCAGGCATAGCATCTAATTTCTTTTGAAATTCTTCTGAAACGGCAAATTCAGAAGTTTTTTTCAACTCTACTTTCAAACCTGCTTTTTCGATTTCTATTGCTTGATAGATATATGTTTTCAAGATGTCTTTTAATTCGGCAATTTCTTTAAGATTTGTAAATCGTATTTGACGTGCTGCCTGAACATTCTCAGATTGCTGGATCAAAATTCCATCTGTATCTTTTAATAAAGCTCCTTTAAAAAACAAAAAGGCACAATATTCTTTAAAAGTATGAATTAAAACAATATTGGTATTTTGAAAAGTATAACATGGAACTCCCCATTTTAATTCTTCACTTAATTGACAATCTAACACGATTGTTCTCATTACATCTAATTCTTCCTGCCATTTCTTGGCTTCATCAAAAAAGAAATCAACTTTTGGATTTGCATTAATTTGTGACATCTCAATTTAATTAAAAAAATAATCTTTCAGAATAGGGAAAGATTTCAATTTAAAATTAAAACTTTTTTTTGATTTAATGATACAATTTAAAAATCCAATAATTAGAAGAATATAGTATCTAATGCAAGATAGGAATGAAATAGTTTTAAGACTTACAAATTAACAAGCGAAAAATAAGTTCTAAGGCATTATCTATTATCAATAAACCACAAAGTTGTTTTGACAAAAAAACAAGTTAAAACATATTATTTTAAGTAAAAAACACCATTCTCATTCAAACGTATGGAGACATAAAAGCTGTAAAATATTGCCTGCAGTTTCAACCGCTGGGACGCTTGTATTATAACTTTAGATTCTTTTCCTTGGATTTTGTTTCCAAAAGTTTTACAAAACAAAAAATCCTCATCAAATGAATGATGAGGATTCTTTAAAGAAAGGCGACGACATACTCTCCCACAATGATGCAGTACCATCTGCGCAGGCGGGCTTAACTACTCTGTTCGGGATGGGAAGAGGTGAGCCCCGCCGCAATAACCACCTTAAGGTTTTTAGTTGTTGGTTTGTGGTTGTCGGTTGATGGATTTCTCCAACAACTATCAACTCTTGACCATCAACTGCTCTGCGTCGAGCTAATATTTTAACATACTGAGATAAAGAAAAGTAAGTTTTTGTTTAGAAAGTTTCTTCTCCCGACCGTAGTCGGGAGAAAAGGGTGTACATAAGCTTACGGATTATTAGTACTACTCGACTATGACATTACTGCCTTTACATCTATAGCCTATCAACGTGGTCATCTTCCACGATCCTTAAAAGAAATCTCATCTTGTGGTGGGTTTCGCGCTTATATGCTTTCAGCGCTTATCCCTTCCAAACGTAGCTACTCTGCGGTGCCCCTGGCGGGACAACAGATACACTAGAGGTTTGTCCAATTCGGTCCTCTCGTACTAGAATCAGATCCACTCAAATTTCTAACGCCCACAGTAGATAGAGACCGAACTGTCTCACGACGTTCTGAACCCAGCTCGCGTGCCACTTTAATGGGCGAACAGCCCAACCCTTGGGACCTTCTCCAGCCCCAGGATGTGACGAGCCGACATCGAGGTGCCAAACCCCCCCGTCGATATGAGCTCTTGGGGGAGATCAGCCTGTTATCCCCGGCGTACCTTTTATCCTTTGAGCGATGGCCCTTCCATGCGGAACCACCGGATCACTATGCTCTACTTTCGTACCTGATCGACCTGTATGTCTCTCAGTCAAGCTCCCTTATGCCATTGCACTCTACGCACGGTTACCAAGCGTACTGAGGGAACCTTTAGAAGCCTCCGTTACTCTTTTGGAGGCGACCACCCCAGTCAAACTACCCACCAAGCAATGTCCCCCACACTATGGGGTTAGGCCTCAGATAAACAAAGGGTTGTATTTCAACAATGACTCCACAACGCCTGGCGACGCCGCTTCACAGTCTCCAACCTATCCTACACATCATTTATCCAAGGTCAATACTAAGCTATAGTAAAGGTGCACAGGGTCTTTTCGTCCCACTGCGGGTAAACGGCATCTTCACCGTTACTACAATTTCACCGAGCTCATGGCTGAGACAGTGTCCAGATCGTTACACCATTCGTGCAGGTCGGAACTTACCCGACAAGGAATTTCGCTACCTTAGGACCGTTATAGTTACGGCCGCCGTTTACTGGGGCTTCAATTCAATGCTTCTCCGAAGATAACATCTCCTCTTAACCTTCCAGCACCGGGCAGGTGTCAGGCCCTATACTTCATCTTACGATTTTGCAGAGCCCTGTGTTTTTGATAAACAGTCGCCTGGACCTCTTCACTGCGGCCCCGATTGCTCGGGGCGACCTTTCTCCCGAAGTTACAGGTCTATTTTGCCTAATTCCTTAGCCATGAATCTCTCGAGCACCTTAGGATTCTCTCCTCAACTACCTGTGTCGGTTTACGGTACTGGTACTAATTACCTGAAGTTTAGAGGTTTTTCTTGGAAGCCCTTAGGCGCACTATCTCTTTGTCCGAAGACTCCGAGTACTATCGTATTTCACCAGTCTCTGCGGATTTGCCTGCAGAGCCTATAGCTAGGTACTTTAACGAACTATTCCGTCAGTTCGCGGCGCTTTCATCACTCCGTCACCCCATCACAGTAATTAGTAGTACGGGAATATTAACCCGTTAGCCATCGACTGTCCCTTTCGGGTTCGCCTTAGGACCAGACTAACCCACAGCTGATTAGCATAGCTGTGGAAACCTTAGTTTTTCGGTGTGCGGGTTTCTCGCCCGCATTATCGTTACTTATGCCTACATTTTCTTTTCTAACCAGTCCAGCTCTCCTTACGAAAAACCTTCTGCCCTGTTAGAATGCTCCCCTACCACTTACAATTGCTTGTAAATCCATAGCTTCGGTAATATGCTTATGCCCGATTATTATCCATGCTCGTCCGCTCGACTAGTGAGCTGTTACGCACTCTTTAAATGAATGGCTGCTTCCAAGCCAACATCCTAGCTGTCTGGGCAGACAAACCTCGTTCTTTCAACTTAGCATATATTTGGGGACCTTAGCTGATGGTCTGGGTTCTTTCCCTCTCGGACTTGGACCTTAGCACCCAAGCCCTCACTGCTGAGAAACATTATACAGCATTCGGAGTTTGTCAGGAATTGGTAGGCGGTGAAGCCCCCGCATCCAATCAGTAGCTCTACCTCTATATAACTTAATTCAGCGCTGCACCTAAATGCATTTCGGGGAGTACGAGCTATTTCCGAGTTTGATTGGCCTTTCACCCCTACCCACAGGTCATCCGAAGACTTTTCAACGTCAACCGGTTCGGACCTCCACTGTGTGTTACCACAGCTTCATCCTGCCCATGGGTAGATCACACGGTTTCGCGTCTAACACTACTGACTAAAGCGCCCTATTCAGACTCGCTTTCGCTGCGGATCCATGGCTTAACCACTTATCCTTGCCAGCAGCGTTAACTCGTAGGCTCATTATGCAAAAGGCACGCCGTCACCCCACGAAAGGGCTCCGACCGCTTGTAAGCGTATGGTTTCAGGATCTATTTCACTCCGTTATTCACGGTTCTTTTCACCTTTCCCTCACGGTACTGGTTCACTATCGGTCTCTCAGGAGTATTTAGCCTTAGCGGATGGTCCCGCCAAATTCAGACAGGGTTTCACGTGCCCCGCCCTACTCAGGATACCACTATCTATTACATTTATTACCCATACGGGGCTGTCACCCTCTATGGCCCGACTTTCCAGTCAGTTCCGGTTCTGCATGCATAAAATGTCGTGGTCCTACAACCCCATCATTGCCGTAACAACAATGGTTTGGGCTAATCCGCGTTCGCTCGCCACTACTTACGGAATCACTTTTGTTTTCTTCTCCTCCGCCTACTTAGATGTTTCAGTTCAGCGGGTTTGCCCACCTATCGGTGTACTATGTCTTCAACATAGTGGGTTGCCCCATTCGGGTATCTGCGGATCAATCAATGTGTGCTTGTCCCCGCAGCTTTTCGCAGCTTATCACGCCCTTCATCGCCTCTGAGAGCCTAGGCATCCCCCATACGCCCTTATTTTGCTTATTGTACCAATCTTGTTAATTAAAACAAGACCGTTTTTTTTTGTTTTTTGTTATAAATAACAAAAAACGCTTTCTACTTTCTTATTATTTTCTTATCTCAATATGTCAATGAACTTTTATTTAGCCCAAGGTCTAAAGTCTAAAGTCTTAAAGTAAATCACTTTGGACTTTATGACTTTAATCTTTATGACTAAAATCGTGGAGAATAACGGAGTCGAACCGTTGACCTCCTGCGTGCAAGGCAGGCGCTCTAGCCAGCTGAGCTAATCCCCCATTTTTCAATCTTAGATTGTAGAATTCAGATTTTAGATTTAAATTCCTATCTAATTTCTTTGGTGAATCCCAGCTTCCAGAATTTCCTTTATTTCTTAAGTTTTCAGTTTTTAATTTGTTGTTTTTATAATTTACAATTCATAATTTATAATTAACAATTCTTAAAAAGTAGTCCCGGGCAGACTCGAACTGCCGACCCCTACATTATCAGTGTAGTACTCTAACCAGCTGAGCTACGAGACTCTGTTTTACTTAAGTTTTCATTATTTTTTTTAAATTAACAGCAAGAGTAATACAATCTCAGACTAAAACCAATAGGTTTCGCATCTTTTTCCCTCAGCGTGCATATAGCTAACACTAAGGCTCTAGAAAGGAGGTGTTCCAGCCGCACCTTCCGGTACGGCTACCTTGTTACGACTTAGCCCTAGTTACCAGTTTTACCCTAGGCAGCTCCTTGCGGTCACCGACTTCAGGCACCCCCAGCTTCCATGGCTTGACGGGCGGTGTGTACAAGGCCCGGGAACGTATTCACCGGATCATGGCTGATATCCGATTACTAGCGATTCCAGCTTCACGGAGTCGAGTTGCAGACTCCGATCCGAACTGTGACCGGCTTTATAGATTCGCTCCTGGTCACCCAGTGGCTGCTCTCTGTACCGGCCATTGTAGCACGTGTGTAGCCCAAGGCGTAAGGGCCGTGATGATTTGACGTCATCCCCACCTTCCTCACAGTTTGCACTGGCAGTCTTGTTAGAGTTCCCGACATGACTCGCTGGCAACTAACAACAGGGGTTGCGCTCGTTATAGGACTTAACCTGACACCTCACGGCACGAGCTGACGACAACCATGCAGCACCTTGTAAATTGTCTTGCGAAAGTTCTGTTTCCAAAACGGTCAATCTACATTTAAGCCTTGGTAAGGTTCCTCGCGTATCATCGAATTAAACCACATGCTCCACCGCTTGTGCGGGCCCCCGTCAATTCCTTTGAGTTTCATTCTTGCGAACGTACTCCCCAGGTGGGATACTTATCACTTTCGCTTAGCCACTGAAGTTGCCCCCAACAGCTAGTATCCATCGTTTACGGCGTGGACTACCAGGGTATCTAATCCTGTTCGCTCCCCACGCTTTCGTCCATCAGCGTCAATCCATTAGTAGTAACCTGCCTTCGCAATTGGTATTCCATGTAATATCTAAGCATTTCACCGCTACACTACATATTCTAGTTACTTCCTAATAATTCAAGTTCAGCAGTATCAATGGCCGTTCCACCGTTGAGCGATGGGCTTTCACCACTGACTTACTAAACCGCCTACGGACCCTTTAAACCCAATGATTCCGGATAACGCTTGGATCCTCCGTATTACCGCGGCTGCTGGCACGGAGTTAGCCGATCCTTATTCTTACGATACCGTCAAGTCCCGACACGTCGGGATGTTTCTTCTCGTACAAAAGCAGTTTACAATCCATAGGACCGTCATCCTGCACGCGGCATGGCTGGATCAGGCTTGCGCCCATTGTCCAATATTCCTCACTGCTGCCTCCCGTAGGAGTCTGGTCCGTGTCTCAGTACCAGTGTGGGGGATCTCCCTCTCAGGACCCCTACCCATCGTTGCCTTGGTAAGCCGTTACCTTACCAACTAGCTAATGGGACGCATGCTCATCTTTCACCGTTGTGACTTTAATAATTAAACCATGCGGCTTGATTATACTATGAGGTATTAATCCAAATTTCTCTGGGCTATCCCTCTGTGAAAGGCAGATTGCATACGCGTTACGCACCCGTGCGCCGGTCTCTATATCCGAAGACATATACCCCTCGACTTGCATGTGTTAAGCCTGCCGCTAGCGTTCATCCTGAGCCAGGATCAAACTCTTCATCGTATATTGTAATATTATATATTCGACGCTTCCTCTAGTGGTTTATTCTAATCTTACCGATTCTATTACTCTTATTCTTTTGTTCCGATCTGCATCGGAACGGCTGTCAATTCAATATGTCTACGAACGTATTTCTTTTTGTTTTCCGCTTGTCTCTCAAAGCGGGTGCAAAACTAAAACTTCTTTTTGTTTCTCGCAAGAAAAATTTAAAAAAATTTGAAACTTTTTTTTCGTTTCTTTTTTCTTAATTTCTCCTCCAGTCTCTCAATGAACTTCCGTGTTTTGCGGGGTGCAAATGTAAAAAGCATTTTCAAATCTCACAAGCTTTTTTTAATCTTTTTTCTGAAAAATTTTTCAGTTTTGATTTTCATTTCTTGCCAGTGTTTCAGGGAACGTCTTTCGCTGTTGCGGGTGCAAAAGTACACAACAATTCCAGTTACGCAAGCCTTTTCTCAAACTATTTTTAATCTTTTTTGTAATTATTTCTTAACTCCCTGATAACACAAGTTTTACAATTTAAACTTTTTTGAAAAATTATAAGGTTTTTCTGCAAAACATTGCTTTTTCCTTATTTTATACCCTTTCACCAATACCGTTTTTGAAGAGTTTTTATGTTTTAAAGCCGTTTTATAAACAATAATTATGTTTTGAAAACGAATTTCCTAGCCCCGATAGCAGCGAAAATCCTTTTGTGCCGGGGTTTGGCACAAAAGATTGAAGCGGATAGCGGGAAATAGCTCCTGAAAATTGCAATTATGAAATCACAAATTCTAAACTTAAAGACTTCGACTGCGTTCAGACGGACATATATACTATATGTAATATGTTGGTGGATTAAATTACTTTGCACACAAGACGAACTGCTGTGCGCCTCTACGAAAATTGGGGCGTAATTATAATTTCATACTTATATTATATATGCATATAAAAAACAAACCCGACTGGTTTTGAAAACTGTCGGGTTAGTGAAATATGTTGTTTTAATCAATCAATCGAAACGAATTGCTTTTACAGGAGAGATTTTTGTTATTATATAGGAAGGAATTAATAATACTAAGAAGCATACTGTTATAGTTAACAAATTCAACAGAGCTATATAACCCCAATTTAAATATACGGGAGCTTGGTTCACATAGTAGTTTTCGGGATTTAGATGGATGATTCCGAATTGCTGTTGAATTAACAGTAACGAAATCCCAATTAAGTTGCCCCAAAATAATCCTCGAACAATTAGGTAGAATGCATTGTATAGAAAAACTTTGCGGACCGTCCAGTTATTTGCACCTAATGCCTTTAGAATTCCAATCATTTGTGTGCGTTCTAAAATAAGAACCAATAATGCTACTACCATATTAATTGTAGCTACCAGAATCATTATGGCAAGAATTACAATTATATTGAAATCGAAAAGCTGAAGCCAGTCAAAAATATAGCTGTACTTTTCGGTAATTGTTTTTGTATCGAGATTTGAAGAGATTTGTTCATAAATCTGGTTTCCTGTTTCTTTAATAGTCGTAAAGTCTTTTACAAAAACTTCAAATGCTCCAACCTGATCCGGACTCCATTTATTGATTCGCTGAATATGACGAATATCTCCTATTATATATGCAGCATCGAAATCCTGAAATCCTGAACTAAAAATTCCTGCAATTTTAAATCGGCGGCTGTTTGGCAGTTTGCCTTGTTCTTCTTTTATGAAGAAGGTATTGAAGCTGTCTCCTAATTTTAAATTCAATCGATCTGCAAGAAATCTTGAGATGATAACTTCTTCGTTTAGTGTTTTTGAAAAATCAGGTAATTTACCTTCTACTAAATACTCTTTTATATTATTCCAATTGTAATCTGCTCCTACTCCTTTAAAAACAATTCCTTCAAAGGCGTTTTCCGTTCTGATTATTCCGGCTTTGCTTGCGACTGCCTGAATATGGCTTACCTCAGGAACTGATTTGAAATTTGGATAAAAATCCTGTTTTTTTGAAATTGGTATTAAGGTTATCTCTGAATTATTGTTGTCGTAATTCGAAATAATGATCTGGCCGTTGAAAGCAGAAACTTTTTCGCGTATTTTTTGCTGTAATCCAATTCCGGTTGCCACAGAAACGATCATCATAATTATGCCAATTGCAATTGCGGAAATGGCAATTTTAATAATTGGTGCCGATATACTGCTTTTGTAATCTTTGGCAGTGATAAGTCTTTTTGCTATAAAGTATTCTAGATTCAATAGGGTTCTGTTATGATTTATATTTCTTGTTCGATTCCACGTTATTCAAAAATACATTTAAAAAAGCGAAATGTATAATCTTAAAGCAACAATGCTTTTTAAAAGCTTAAAGCGGTAATTTCTTTTTCATTTCTTCTACTATATTATAAGCAGCAGGACAAATTGCAACATTTTTTAAAGTCAGATCTGCAATTTGATGAAACTTTTTGCGATCTGTATGCGGAAACTCTCGACAGGCTTTCGGTCTTACATCGTAAATTAAACAATAATTTTCACTATCCAGGAATGTACAAGGAACGCTTTTTAAAACATAATCTTTATCTTCATCAATACGAAGATACTGATCAATAAATTGTTGTGGTTTTTGTCTGAAAGATTTTGATATTCTTTCAATATCTGCCAAAGTAAATAAAGGCCCAGTTGTTTTACAGCAATTGGCACATTGCAAACAATCCGTTTTTTTAAATTCGGTATCATGCAAGTCCTGCATAACGTAATCTAAATTCTTTGGCTGTTTCTTTTTCAGCTTATCAAAATACTTTTTGTTTTCGATATGCTTATCTTTGGCTAACTTATTTAAGTTATTTAAAATCTGTTTCAAGTTTAATATTTAAAGTTGAGCTGCAAAATTAAACAACTTTAAACTTGAAACCTTAAACTTTGAACTAAATTACGATGAAAGATCTTTTTGGGAAAGCGATGTATGATTTCCAGACTAATAATTCGCCCGAAGATATTATTACTGAAACTTCAATTTCTGAAGAAGATGAAATGAGCGTTGAATATTTATTCCGCTCTTATGATGAAATGCCGAAAATTGAACAAAAGGCTTTACAGCTTGCAACGGGAAAAACTTTAGATGTGGGATGCGGAGCAGGAAGTCACAGTTTGTCTTTACAAAATGACCGCAATTTAGATGTTACTTCAATAGATATTTCTGAAAAAGCAATTGAAACTTGTAAGCTTCGCGGATTAAAAAACGCTATAGTTGAAAATATATTAGATTTTGAAGGAGAAAAATTTGATACAATTATTTTACTAATGAACGGAACCGGTATTTTTGGAAAATTAGAAAACTGCAATATGTATTTATCAAAATTAAAATCACTTTTGAATCCAAACGGGCAAATTTTAATTGACAGCTCAGATATTATCTATATGTTTGACGAAGATGAGGACGGTGGAAAATGGATTCCTTCTGAAACAGAGTATTATGGAGAGCTTACTTTTACTATATCATATAAAGGAGAGAAAGAAGAAACTTTTTACTGGCTGTATCTCGATTATAATACCCTGCAGAATGCCGCAATTGCAAACGGATTAAAATGTGAATTAGTTATGGAAGGTGAGCATTACGATTATCTAGCCAGACTTTCTATTTAACACAAAACAAATATTGAAATCATGGAAAAATTAGATTTAGAAAAATTAAAATATCCTATTGGAAAATTTATTGCCCCCAATGAATATTCGTTTGAATATATCTCAGAAAAAATCGAAGAAATCGCTGGTTTTCCTGAAAAATTAAAAAAAGAAACAATTGATTTAAGCGATGAGCAATTAGACACACCGTATCGTCCTGAAGGCTGGACTGTTCGACAAGTAATTCATCATTGCGCCGAAAGTCACATGAATTGTTACATTAGATTAAAGTGGGCTTTAACTGAAAACAATCCGATTATAAAACCATATGATGAAAAATTATGGTCTGAACTGCCTGATAGTTTAACGATGCCAATCGCTCCAACACTAAATTTATTGAATGGACTGCATTTTAGATTAGCTTATATAATGAGAAATTTATCCGAAGTTGATTTAGAAAAGTCATTTATTCATCCTGAAAATAATTCGGAATATCTAATTCAACAAATTATTGGAATGTATGCCTGGCACGGAAATCATCATTTAGCACATATTACCAATTTGAAAAAACACAAAAACTGGAAATAACATATTGTGCATTTTTTATACAATGTATATTTATTACATAAAAAAAACTCTCCAAATTTGGAGAGTTTTTTTTATGCTTTATGGTATATTTAAATACTTATGCGTTTGAAGTGAAACTCTCCATTTCGGATTATTCATTACATAATCTACAATCAACGGAGTCATTTCTTCTTTTTTACTCCACTCTGGCTGAAGAAACAAAATGGCATTATCATTAACCAATTCTGCTTGTTCTTCTGCAAAGATAAAATCGTGTTTATTATAAATAATTACTTTTAATTCATTCGCATTTGCGTAAACATCCGGCATTGGAAGTTTATTTTTCTTTGGTGATAGGCAAATCCAGTCCCAGATTCCAGATAATGGATAAGCTCCAGAAGTTTCAATATGAACTTTTAAGTTTTTATTTTTTAATTGCTGCGTCAATAGCGTCATGTCCCATGTAAGCGGTTCTCCGCCGGTAACCACAACCGTATTTGCATAACTTGAAGCATTATTTACAATTACATCGATATTTGTTGGCGGATGCAGTTCTGCATTCCAGCTCTCTTTTACATCACACCAGTGACACCCAACATCACAGCCTCCAATTCTAATGAAGTAAGCAGCGGTTCCGGTATGAAAACCTTCGCCCTGAATGGTATAAAATTCTTCCATCAAAGGCAGCATTGCTCCTTTGTTTACTTCTAATTGTATTTCTTTTGGTAACATTATTTTAATTTAATGTGCAAAGATAGTCAATTAATTATGGAACAAAAAAACCGATAGTTCAAAGTGAACTATCGGTTTAATAAATTAGTTTAAAACTATATTATTTTAAAGCTTTCACTGATTGTGAAGCGTATGTATTTGCCGGATCTAAAACTAAAGTTTTATTGAAATATTCAATTGCTTTTGCTTTATCAGTGTTTGCATAACTTGCTCCAATACTGTTATAAGCTTCTACGATTTTTTTAACTGTAGCAGGTTTTGCTAATTCTTCAGCGCCTTTTGCAGTTGTTTTAGCAACGTATTCTTCGTAGTTTTTGATAATTAAATCATCTTTTTCTAACAAGTTGTTGATTCTTCCTTTATATAAGTAAGCCTCGTCGTAAGTTGGAGATGCAACTAAGATTCTATCAAAAGCAGCATCTGCTTTAGCTAACTGAGCAGCATCCGCAGCTCCGCCAGTTTTATTAGCATTTGCATAGTAAACTGAAATACCATAATAAACGTTATCATCTAAGTAGTTCTTAGAATCTTTGTTGTTTGCACCAAATTCAAAGATAGAAGCTGCCTGAGCAAATTGTTTTTTTCCAAATAAAGCTTTTCCTAAATCGTTAAGTTCTTCAACTACTAATGGCTCTAATTCAATTGCTTTTTTGATGTCTGCAATACCTGCGTCAAACGAAGCCTGATCTACAGCACCTTCAGCATTTGTTCCTTTTTTAATTTTAGATAAACCTAAATATAAATAATCTCTGCCAATTACTTTATTCGTTGGAGTTTTGATATAATCTTCGATAGATTTAATAGCGACATCAACGTTTCCATTTTCGTAAGCAGCGTAACCTAAATATCTAAAGATTCTAGGATTTACTTTATCTTCAGCAATCATTTTGTTTGCAACAGTTTCTAAACTCTTATAATCTTTTACCAAGATCAAGAAATCTGCGTGACGCATTTTAGAATCTAAAGAATAATCTGTTAGGCTTAGGTATTTTTCGTAGTTTGTAATTGCATTTTGCAAATTAACTTTAGCTGTAGAAGGCTTGTTTCTTCCCCATTTGTAATATGTTTCAGCTAATTCTCTGTAAACTGGGCCATAATTTGCGTTCAGAGCAATAACTTCATTGAAAGATTTAATAGCTTCATCGTAAGATTTTGCTCCTTTCAATAAAACACCTAATTGCATTTTTGCTCTCAAAAGAGTTGGATCTGCTGTAAAAGCATCACGGTAAGCCTTGTAAGCATCATTTTGATTGTTAGCTCCATAATATGCATCTCCGATAGCCAAAAGCGCACTTGCATTTTGCGGTTCGATTAGTAAAGCTTTTTTCAAACTTGCAACTGCATTTGTGTAATCAGGATTTACAGAGTTCATGTAAGCTTTACCGATGTAAATAAATTCATCTACATCTTTACGCTTAATATCTTTTGTAGCTAAAGCAAAGTTAGCTTGTGCACTAGCTGTGTTTTTATTATCAAGATCGATTTGACCTAAACCAATATAGTTTAAGTTTTTCTTATCTGATGCTTCAATTCCGTTTAAGTAATAGATTTTAGCAGAATCTACAACACTTTGATTTAAGTAAATATTCCCTAAAACAAAATTAGCCTCACCATCTGAAGGTTTCGCTTTGATGATTGATTTAAGTAATGTTTTTGCTTTTTGAAACTGTTCAGCATCGATTGCCTTTTTTGCTTCTTTAATATCTTGCGCATTTGCAACAGAAGCTGAAGCAACCATAGCAAGACTAAAAATTTTAAATTTATTCATCTTTATAGTAATTAATTTATTCGTTATCTTTTAAAATTTCATTTCTAATTTTAAGTTTTCTACCTGGAGTTCTTATTGGAAGTAATCCGGATTTTAAAACTATTCTCTGTCCGATGTCTCCTGCAACAAATGAGGCAAACCCCATTCCTAATCCAGAATAACCCTGACAGTTAATTATAAACAAATCACGTGCCAAAGGATATTTCACTTCTGCAAGATCATTTTGTGTAGGATTATAATATTTATCATCATTTAATCCTTTTACACTCAATACATTTATTTTTTTCACAACATCAACCATATTTGGTGACGGCTGTGATAACCAATTTACTCCAACTACACCAATCATTCCATCATTTTCAGAAACAAATTTAATTACTTCATCATTTGTTTTAAAAGAAAAAACATTCTTTGTTGAAACATCTTTTACTTTTGCCAGTTCTTTCATATATCGAACTGTACTTGAATTTGGGTTATCAAACACCAAACCTTTAATTCCAGGATCTGATTTACCTTGCATAAAGTCAATTACAGTTTTCAACGCAATTAATGTATCATTATTACTTTTGTTAGAAATTAATGCAATAGCATCTATAGCAAAAGGAGTGATTCTAGGTTTAATTTTACTTTTTTCGAATCTGCTGATTTCTTCTTTAGTTAAATCTCTGGTTGTAACTGCAACTTTAGCTTTTTGATTTAGCAGATCATTTATAAGTTCAGCTTCAGATTTAGGCTTAAGTGAAATTTTTGCATTGTAGTAAGTTCCTTCAAAAACCGCAACCTGGTCTTCAACAATTGGTTTTACAGTTTCATCAACTGTAATTTCTAAAGTACCTTTTAGAATCGTTTCTTTATCAGATTCATTCTTGCTTTTTTGGTTACACATTGCAAACAAAAAAACAAAAACAACCAAACCTAAAAACCTGCTGTTTTTTAGCATAATTATTCTGTATTTGAATTTATTAATCTTAAAAAACGTATTGCTGAATAAACAATGAGCAATCCGCCAAAAGCATATCTGTATTTAGGTTCCATATTTAAAGGAAGTTTTTCCCAAAACATTATCATTAAACCCAGTACAAGATATATTAAAAAAAACAGTATTCCTAAAACAAGAAGAAATCGCTCTTTGAGCGATTTCTTCTGAATATTATTAAGCATATTTTTTAACATTATTCTGCAGATTGAATAGTAATAGGTAAAGAGTAAAGAACCCTAACTTTTTTACCATTTTGCTCGCCAGGAGTCCATCTTGGACATTTTTTAAGAACACGAATTGCTTCTGCTCCTGTACCGTAACCGATATCCCTTAAAACTTTAATGTCGGTTAATGAACCGTCTTTTTCAACTACAAAAGTAACGTAAACTTTACCTTTTAAACCTTCTTCTTCCGGAGTCTTGTAATTATTTCCTACGAATTTGTAGAATTTATCCATCCCTCCAGGGAAATCAGGTTTTACTTCGATACCAGCTGTGTTATATACACTGTTATCTTCTTCTACTACTTGAGAAACTGGTCCTGTACCTACTGGCTCATCAACAGTTAAAACTGCATCCGGATCTCCCTTGATTGTTTCAGAACCCACTTTCTTATCTTTCAAATCCTCAATTTTTGGAGGATCTTCAGTAACTTCATTTGCTTTAGCAACCACAGGTTTCACGAACTTTACCTGATCCACTTTTGGCGGCGGTGGCGGTGGCGGTGGTTGGTTAGGCTTAACTTCCTCTTTTTTAGGAGGTAATTTTACTGTCGCGATCTTAATATCTTTATTCTCTTCATCTGCACTAGAATCTGGCAAAAAGCTTGCAATAAGAGGAGCTGCTACAGCAAAGCTAAAAATGATCGAACCTATGATAAGTGCTTTTACCGTAGTTTTTGTGTTCGATTTTCTTAACTCATATGCACCATATATCTTATTACGCCCTTCGAATACGATATCAAGCCACTGATTTTTAATTATATCTAATTTCATTTTTCTTGATTATTAGGATGTTAAAACAAAATTACTCTTGTTTTTTATCGATCAATTTTGTTTCCTCAGGAGTAAACTCAGGAACGATTGCATAAGTCTCAACTCCAGTAATCGCCATTTCATCTAATATATCAACTAAATTACGGTAAGTTGATTTTTTAGTTGGTTTGATAATAACAATGATTCCATTTTTAGGTTTACCCAAAGCTGTAGAATATTCTAAAACTGATTTCTTTCTTTTAAGAACTTCTCTACGAATCCCGTCTTTACCATAGGTAATATCTTTTGGTCCAGCTATAGGAGACTCTAATAACCCCATATAGTAAATCATTTTATTATCAGCACCTAACATAACAGTCATTGTACGATTCTCATCTACTTTAACTGGTTTCTCATCTATCTTGTCTGGACTTTTATCTGGAAGAGACAAATCCATCGATTGAGGTTTTGACAACGATGTGGTTAACATAAAGAACGTGATCAATAAGAATGCCAAATCCACCATTGCCGTTAAATCGACTTTCGAATTCTGCTTTTTACTTCTTACTTTGCCACCTTTTCCGCCACCACCGTCGCCGGTATTTAATTCAGCCATTTTAGTGTATCTTTTTTAATTAAAAGTCTTTTCCTCTCATACCTGTAACTAAGTTAAAGGAATTGATTTTTTGATCTTGTAAAATATCCATAATCTTTTTGATTTGTGGATATTGTTCTTTAGCATCTCCTTTAATTGCAATCTGCAATTCTTTATCATCAAGATCAATTGCAGCTCTTCTTGAAACAAGAAGCCACTCTTTTAATTGATTGTCTAAAGAATCGATTGGAATTCCAGGTTGATCCGCTTTAACTCTATCAGATGCTTTCATGTCAATGATTTGCTTCAAATTTGTTACCGGAACACCAAAGTCATCCATTAAAGCAAATTTAGTTTTATCATCTTCTGAAAAAGTTACACCGAATTTTGCACCCATTCCTTCAAGAGTTCTTTTACGAATCTCTCTCCCTTTAATGTCAAAAAACACTTTGCTTTTCCCGTCTTTTCCTTTACCTATTGTAATAATTGCCAAATCAGAATCTGGTAATTTACTTTGTACAGTAGAAGAAGGCATATCTACAGGAAGCGCTTCAGGCACTTTAGCAGTAGCGGTCAAGATAAAGAACGTAAGCAAAAGGAACGCAACATCACACATGGCAGTCATATCTGTCGATGTTGACTTCTTTTTCATTTTTATTTTAGCCATTATCTTTTTATTTTTATTTTGATATAATTAATTGTAATTATTAATATCAAAAATTAATTATTGTTTCAAACTTCCTCTGAATCTTCTGTAAGTATTCACGATTGTAGTACCAGCCTCATCGATAGAGTAAGTTAAATCATCGATTTTAGCAGTAAAGAAGTTGTAAGAAACAATTGCTAAGATAGATGTAGAGATACCTGTAGCAGTGTTGATAAGTGCCTCAGAGATACCAGTTGCAAGAGCAGCCTGGTCAGGAGTTCCAGCAGAAGCTAACGCACCAAACGCTTTAATCATACCTGATACAGTTCCTAATAATCCTCCTAAAGTTCCTAATGATACTAAAGTAGAGATAATAGTCATATTTTTTTCTAACATTGGCATTTCTAATGAAGTTGCCTCTTCGATTTCTTTGTGGATTACTTCTGAAGCTTCTTCACTGTTGAAACCTTCTTTTTTAACGTCTTGATATTTAATCAAAGCAGATTTAATTGCGTTTGCAACTGAACCTTGTTGTTTGTCACATGAAGCGATAGCAGCCTCGATGTTTCCTTCTTTAATACTTCCTTGAACGTTTTTCATGAATTTGTCAAGGTTAGCTTTTCCTGCAGCTTTACCAATAACAATGAATCTTTCAATTGAAAAAACAACAACCATTAAAAACATACCTAATAATACCGGTACAATAAATCCTCCTTTATAAACTTGTCCTAATGTATTGATTGGATGTCCAGTTTCAGGGTTACCTCCTTCGAAGTTAGCAGCATCTCCCATGATTACTTTCCAAATAAACACCCCAACCAAAATACACGCAACAATAATGATTCCTGTAATCATCCCTCCTCCATTTGAAGTGCTTTCTTTTTTAACTTTAACGTTTGCCATTTTTTTAAATTTTAATAGTTTTAAATAATTTTTATTTTTTAGTTATATTTAACTTGTAGGGTAGCAAATTTATACGTTTAGTTTAAATAAAAAAACTTTTTTTAATTTTATTGAAGGAAATTTAACGTCAAATTAAAAAATATCTCATTAATTTGTCGGTGTCTTTTTTATGATAAAACAAAAAAAAAGGCGATTAATAAAAAAATTACAACGTTTTAGTAAATATTCAAACAATCCATTGAAATCTTCTTAAAAAGCTGCGAATTTATTTTTTATGTTTATTTCAATCAAAAAAAGCATTTTCCTACTAAAAAAAAGATAGTTAAATTGTTAAAAAATCAAACAAAACCCTTATAATCATCTAAATTACAAATAAAAACATGAATAAAAAAGATAATTTCATTCAGGAGATAAATAACGGTTATTCTGCCAAAGGTGACTCTATAATTCTTGGGGGCGCAATTTTAGATGGAGAAGCAATTGCTGAGGCTCATGTCAAGATTCCTTTAAAAACCTTAAACCGCCACGGTCTTATTGCCGGAGCCACAGGAACCGGAAAAACAAAAACAATTCAGGTTTTTTCTGAACAATTGTCAAATGTCGGAATTCCGGTTTTGATGATGGATATAAAAGGTGATTTTAGCGGTATTGCAAAAGAAGGAAAAGAAGAAGGTTTTATTACAGAACGACATGCTAAAATAAATGTACCTTATAATGTAGCCGCATTTCCGGTTGAGTTAATGTCTTTGTCTAAACAAAACGGAGTTCGTCTGCGTGCGACGGTTTCAGAATTTGGTCCGGTTTTGTTTTCGAGGATTTTAGATTTAAATGACACTCAGGCTGGAGTTGTTGCGGTTATCTTTAAATATTGTGATGACAAGCAAATGCCTTTATTAGATTTAAAAGACATTAAAAAGGTTATCAATTATATTACAGAAGAGGGTAAAGATGAAATTGCAGCCAGTTATGGCAAAATTTCAACTGCTACAACCGGAACGATTCTTAGAAAAATTATTGAACTGGAACAGCAGGGCGGTGATTTGTTTTTTGGCGAATTGTCTTTTGAAACTGATGATTTAATGCGAATTGACGAAAACGGAAAAGGTTATGTAAACATCATCCGCTTGACGGATATTCAGGATAAACCAAAATTATTCTCTACTTTCATGTTAAGTCTTTTGGCTGAGATTTATCAAAAAATGCCTGAAAAAGGTGATGCAGAACAGCCAGAACTGGTAATTTTTATAGATGAAGCACATTTAATATTTAATGAAGCTAGCAAAGCATTATTAGAACAAATTGAAACGATTGTAAAACTAATTCGTTCTAAAGGTGTCGGAGTTTATTTTGTGACTCAAAACCCAATGGATGTTCCTAGCGGTGTTTTGGCACAATTAGGATTAAAAATTCAGCATGCACTTAGAGCTTTTACAGCAAATGATCGTCAGGCGATTAAAAAAACAGCCGATAATTACCCAACTTCTGAATATTATAAAACCGATGAATTGCTGACAAGTTTAGGAATTGGAGAAGCTTTGGTAACAGCACTAAACGAAAAAGGAGTTCCAACGCCGCTTGTTGCTACAATGATGCGTGCGCCGCAAAGCCGAATGGATATTTTATCGGCTTCAGAGATTGAAGAAATAAACAGTAAATCGAAATTGGTTAAAAAATACGCTGAAGAAATTGACCGTGAAAGCGCCTACGAAATCTTAACTAAAAAAATAACCGATGCCAATGAAGCTGCAGCTCAACGAGAAGAAGAGGAACCTACAAGATCTTCAAAAGCAGAACCAAGCACAGCAAGTGTAGTAGGGAAATCTGTTTTAAAAGTAGTAACTAGTGCTACTTTTATAAGAGGTGTATTTGGCGTTTTAACCAAAATCTTTAAGAAGTAAAAAATATTAAACCATATAAGTTATATAAGTTCATTTAATTTATATGTTGAATTATATTAAGTCACTAAATACCAAACCAGACAGGTTTTAAAACCTGTCTGGTTTATTATTATTCGCAAAGCATTATATTAACTTATATAACTTATATGGTTTAAAAAATTATGCGTTTTGCAGCAATTCTAAAATTTTGTTTTCAACTTCTGGTGAGTCCCAGATATTTTCTATGTTGTCCAGTTTTAAAACTTCATCCATAATTGCGTTTTGGAAATCCCCAATTGCCAAAGCTTCGGCATACGGGCGGTCACTAAAGGTAACACGGCTATAAAGCGGGATCCATTTATCCGGATGTTTATCTGAGAAGACTTTTTCTATTTTCTTTTGCAATAAGAATTTTTCGTCTGCTGTTTTGGTACTCATTTCCATGAAATTTCGATAGGAAAGTTCCGCAATTGCATCGGCATTTGGTTTGCGTGAAATTTGATATTCAGAGAAAATCTTTTTCCAGTCATCTCCAAATTTCTCAATCATTTCATTTAAAACCGTAATATCTTCAAAACCGGCATTCATTCCTTGTCCGTAAAACGGAACAATAGCATGGCAGGCATCTCCAATCAAAGCAATTTTATCTTCGTAAGTCCAAGGGAAACATTTCATCGTTACCAAAGTACTTGTTGGGTTTTTAAAAAAATCATTTGCCAGTTCCGGAATCACTTCTATCGAATCAGGGAAGTTTTTCTCAAAGAAATCTTCTACCATTTTACGATCTGTAAGCGATTCAAAAGAATTAGCTCCTTCAAAAGGCATAAATAAAGTGCAGGTAAAACTTCCGTCAAGGTTAGGAAGTGCAATTAACATATATTCGCCTCTCGGCCAAATATGAAAAGAATTTTTATCTAATTTATGTGTTCCGTCAGCATTTGCCGGAATATTCAATTCCTTATAACCCATATTTAAAAATTCCTGAGAATAATTAAACATGCTCTGACGCTGCATTCTGTGGCGGATTCTCGAAAAAGCACCATCGGCACCAAAAACCATATCATATTTTCTCTCCTCCCACTCGCCTCTTTCGCTTTCGCCAATGTGCAAAGTCGCATCGCTCAGCGTTACATCCCAGATTTTTTGTTCAAAATGAAATTCTGCTCCGGCATTTTCGGCCAAATCAATCATTTTTCTGTTTAGCTTTCCTCGAGAAATCGAATAAATCGATTCGCCTTCCTGTCCGTAATTCTGAAAATTGAGTTTATCGACTAAATGTATAGCACGTTTACCCATCGGAATTGCAATTTCCCGAACCGCATCTCCAACTCCAACACCATCAAGGGCTTTCCATCCACGATTAGACATTGCAAGATTAATAGAACGGCCAGAAAAATTTATTTTTCGAATATCAGGGCTGCGATCATAAACATGAACTGTGTGACCTGCTTTTTTAAGATAAATTGCCAACAGCGATCCTACAAGTCCAGAACCTACAACAGCAATTTTTAGAGAAGTTTGCATCGGGGAAAATCTAATATATAAGATCGTAAAAATAAGTAATAATTGTACATAAGCTTTAAATTACAACAAATATTTAACCTTAAACACCAAATATTTATTGGGACATATATACCCGGTTTCATAACAAAATCCTGTTTTATTAGATATATTTAGATTTTCAAAAGAAGTCATTTCGTTTAAATAAAATCTTAACTGGCGAAAAAATCTCGCAAAGCCGCAGAGTTGTTAAGTTTCTATTTAGCCACAGATTATTCAAATTGTAATGATTTTTTCACGCAGATTTAGCTGATTGAGCAGATAAATTATGCTTTACAAAAATCTGCTAAATCAGCGTAAAAAAAAATTGCAGTAATCAGAAATTATTTTAGAAGAATATCAGAATACTAACGAGATTATTAGGGGAGTTTGCTTTAAAGAATGTAATAGAAAAAATCTTATTTTAGTCTACAATTTTAAGATTACTGAATACCATATAGAAAAACCCAAAAATGAACCTCTACTCAGAACATTATGTAACCCCAAAAGCTGAAAGGTTTGTCAATAAAATTTGGTGTCTGGATAACAGCATCGGCGAAAGCCTGATCGAAAATAAACTCGTTTTACCAAATGGCTGTTTTAATCTTGCTATTGTAACTGGAAATGTTATAGAAGTTCATACCAGTAAAAACAAATACGAAATGAATGAAGGCATTTACTTTTGTTCGCAAATGACTAATAAAGTTTTGGTAAATATTCAGCCCAAAACTAATAATAGAAGGTTTAAATTTATGCTCGAATTCGTCTTGATTGAAAATAAAATAAAAAAAAAATGATTAATAGTGAAACCAAAAGCTAATTTAATCGTCTAACATTTTAAGCTCATAGATTTAATTCAAATAAAAAAATCGTAATTTCGATTCAACATACTGAATATCTATATTTTATAAATTTCAATCATCAATCAAAAACGAATCATTCATTAACTAAACCCATAACTCATCATTATGAAAAAATCAATCAAACTAATTGCACTATGCATAATACTGCAGCTTTTTACAATAACTGTTTTTGCGCAGGAAAAGACAAAACAAATCGAAGATCTTTTAGCCAAATACAATGAATATGGACAATTTAACGGATCTGCTTTAGTTTCCGAAAACGGAAAAGTAATCTTTAAAAAGGGTTTTGGTCTGGCAAATATGGAATGGAATATTCCAAATCAACCCGACACTAAATTCAGATTAGGCTCTATCACCAAACAATTCACAGCCTTTTTAATTGTAAAACTGGCTGAAGATGGTAAACTAAAACTGGATGTTCCAATCACAACTTATTTGCCTGATTATCCAAAAGAAACTGGAGATAAAATCACTATTCATAACTTGCTTACGCATACATCCGGAATTCCAAATTATACTGCTGCACCAAACTTTCTTAAAGATAAAAGCCGTACCCCTTATACTCCGGAAAACTTTGTAAAAACATTTAATAAACTGCCTCTTGATTTTAAACCAGGCGAAAAATTTAACTATAGCAATTCCGGTTACTTTTTATTGGGTTATATTATTGAAAAAGTAACAGGCAAAACATACGAACAATATTTACAGGAAACTATTCTTACGCCTTTAAAACTGGTAAACACAGGTTTTGACCATAGCGAAGTTATACTTAAAAACAGAGCAGCCGGTTATGAAAAACAAGGAAAAAATTTTGTTAACTCTTCTTTTATTGACATGAGTATTCCTTATGCAGCAGGCTCTTTATACTCGACTGTAGAAGATTTATATCTTTGGGATCAGGCCCTATATGGCAATAAAATACTTTCAGAAAAATCAATGGAATCATTATTTAAGTCTTATATAAGTTTAGGAAGAGCTTCTTACGGTTACGGCTGGTTTATTGATGAAGTGGATAATGGAGATAAAGTAAAACTAAAAACCATAGGTCACGGGGGCGGGATTAACGGTTTTAATACAATAATCTCTCGTTATCCTGCAGATAAAAATCTGATTGTTTTATTGAATAACACAGGCGGAACTGTTTTAGGTGAAATGAATGATGCAATTCGTGCTATTTTGTACAACAAACCATTTGAGCAGCCGAAGAAATCAATGGCACTTGAACTTTTAGACATTTTTAAAGAAAAAGGTACAACTGCAGGTTTAGATACTTATAAGAAATTAAAAAGCGATCCAACTTATGGTATTAAAGAAGGCGACATGAATGATGCAGGTTATCAATTATTGCAAGCCGGAAAAAAGAAAGAAGCCATCGAAGTTTTTAAAATTAATGTAGAAGCTTTCCCAAAATCAGGAAATGTATACGATAGTTTAGGCGAAGCTTATTTAGCCCATGGTGATAAAAAAATGGCTTTTACCAATTATTCTAAATCAGTCGAACTTGATCCTTCGAATGAAAATGGAAAAAAAGTATTAGAAGAACTTTCAAAAAATAAAGCCAAATAATTTTTAGAAAATCTCTTAAAACCAACTCCGATAAAATCGATTTTAAATCTGTTTTATCGGAGTTTTTTTGTTATAACTTGTAACATTCAGATTTGATGATTTATCATAAAAAATATTATTTTAGCCGTACCCAAAACAACTAAAATAACCTATGAAAAATCTAAAAAAGCATGTTTTTCTGGCTTTATTCCTATGCCTGTTTATTCCAACTATTTCTATTTCGCAAGTAAATCCGCCTCCTCCGGCAATGCCCACACAGCAAAACAAAATTATTGTAGACAAAATCATTGAAGCCGCACATTACAAAACCTACGTAATTGATTTTTGTTTAGCTAAAATCAATGAAGCTTCGGCAAAAGAAGGCTGGAACGAACAAAAAGCAATGGAAATTACGGAAAGTATCAATTACAAAAATTTCAGGGATGCGGTCTACAATCTTTTTGTTGTGTATGATGAAGTCGAATTAGAGACTTTACTAAAAGCATACGAGAAAGATACGGCATATCAAACCCAAAATATTATGACTACAAGTAAAGTGCTTACTAATAACCTGAACATTTTTGCAAATGATATTGTAAAGGGGAAGTATATTTCTAAGTAAGGTTCTGAGATGCTAAGTTTCTAAGTAAAGGTTCAAAGGGACAAAGTAACAAAGGTTCAAAGTTTTTTTAAGTCTCAAAATCTTTGTCGAAGTTTGAAACTTTGACAAAGATTTCGCAGCGCAAAACTTGAAACCTAAAACTTGAAACCTAAAACTTGAAACAAAACAAAACAAACTACCCTTTAGGTTTCAAAACCAGTTTCGTAGATGTTTTTATAATTTCCTCTTTATTCAATTTCATTTTTCTAAACTTTCCAGCGTTGTACATTTCTGCCTGATCGCTGTAATGTTTGCTGAAAGGATTTCCGGATTGTCCTGTTGGCAAAATACTCCAGCAGTTTTCTATGTCTGAGAAATCTACAATTCTTCTGGTTGAAGGACCGCCTTTTACATAATACTTTCCTTCATTGGTTAAACCGAAAAATAAATTATTGATTACTTCATTTGAGCCCGGCGAAGCAAATGGGCCAACGTTGAACAAACCGCGAAGTGCTGCTACTTTTCCTAACGGATGTTCATGTTCTACCGTGTGGACTTCTCCCCATTTCCAATCTGCAATTGTGGTTCCTAATTGTTTTTGAAGTGATGCAGCCGTCTCGTGAAATGATTTTGAAATAATGTCTTTTCTGGTTTCTTTTACATTTTTCGTTTTTATATTATCCCACCAAACCGAATTTTCATTTTTAATTTGATTGGCAATAACTTGTTTCCCTATAGAAATTCCCAAAAACATATTGAAATTGTCTTCGCCCATTTCATCTTCAAAAGTATTTTTTAAATAAAGATAAATCCATTTATTGTAAATCGTTGGTGCAGCATCTTCCAAGTTTGTAGTTCCTTTCCATGATTTTAAAGCCTTTACAGCTTCTTTTTCTTCTGCCGAAATAGAATTAAGATCAATATTTGAAATTAGATTTTGAACCGTTCCAACTGCAACTTCCGATGTATTATCATAAATCATTTTGCTGATCGCTTCTTTATCCCAGTCAGATTTTGCATCCATTAAACCAGAAATTCTTTTCGCACGATCTTCCGGCAGATAATATCCCGGATACAAATACCCATCAATTGCTTCAGGCTGATTATTAGCCGAATATACATAACCCCATTTTGGATTTTCAGCCGATGGGTTCTTAGAAAAATCTAAATATTCTACAATATCATCTTTCCCGCTTGAACCGTCTAAAATTAAATGCGTATTTACGCCTTTATTGTGTTTATACAATTTCCCTGTTGCCCACCAGCCCACATTTCCTTTGGCATCGCCGTACATCACATTTAATCCCGGCGCAGCAATTAAGCTGGCAGCTTTTTTAAAATCGTCTTTGGTTTTAGCATGCGAAAGACCATAAGCAGCATCTAAAATTTGAATTGGCTGATGCGTATAAGTCCACAACATTGCAATTGGGTGTTTACGATCCAGACGTTCCAGTAAATCATTCATAATTGGTCCGTGTCGGCTTGACTTAATAGTCAAAACAACATCTGAAGTATCTTTTACTTTAATAGTTTTTTTTCTTATTTCGTAATTTGCAAAACCTGTTGGGGTTTGATATTGATTTGAATCTCCAGGTTTATTTTTTTCCTGATAAAAATCGATATCATCATTTTCAAACATCGTTAAACCATAAGCATAATCGCGATTGTGCGCTAACAGCGGAAACGGGGTTCCTGCCAGATAACAACCATACAATTCATATTTTGGAGTTACTAAATGCGCTTCATACCAGGTTGCAGGCTGAGAAAACCCAATATGCGGATCATTAGCAAAAATTACTTTTCCGCTCTTTGTTTTATGCGGCCCCGCAACCCAGCTGTTACTTCCTATAAATGGCGGAATTGGCGATTTATCCAGCAATGCTGCAATCGATTTTGAAACAGCCGTATAATCTTCAATATTTTCTTTTGAGCTTTTGATCTGTGTATTATTAAATTCGCCTTCAATTCCCAAATCCTTCAAATATTCTGCTCCATATTTGTTGCGAATATCGGTCAATAAAGGATCTGTTTTTTGAGCCATTGCAAAGCTAAAAGACATATATCCAAAGATATTATAAACATCTTTTATAGTAAATTTTTCTTTTTTTACGCCAACCAATGTAAACTCAACTGGTGTCGTTCCCTCTTCTAAATATTGATTTATTCCATCCAAATATGCCATCGTTAATTGATAACTTGGACTGTTCTTATCTAATTTGGCAATAGCTTTCGCCGATGCTTCGTCAATACCAATTCCGGCAAAAAACTTATCATTCTTAAGTGCCACAGAACCGAAGATTTCTGATAATTTTCCTGGAGCAATTCTGCGAAGCAATTCCATCTGCCATAATCTTTCCTGCGCATGAACATATCCAAGTGCAGTCATCGCATCCTTTTCAGAATCGGCATAAATATGAGGAACTCCAAATTCATCAAAATATACTGTGGTTTCCTTTTGGAGGTTTTTCAATTGCAATTCACCTTCATATTTGGGCTTCAAATGAAAAATATAGGCACATAGACCTATGCCGATTACAACTATAAGTAGTACTAAAACCAGCAGAATTTTTTTAAATCTTCTCATATTTTGCAAAAAGTATAAACAACAAGGTTTGTAAAATGATGTAACCTAAAAGAAGAATAATGTAATAATCCCTCTTTTTAAAAGCCTAAATTTATGTATTTAAAATCAATCCTATAAATGTCAATATGTAAAAAAAGAGTAATTAACATAATTTCTTTTTTCTTTTTGCCACGAATTACACGAATTTTCACTAAATTTTTTCTCAAATAAATTAAATATTTAATTCATGGCAAACAATCTACAAACCTGACAATTATCAGGTTTTTAAAAAAGATTTTTTTTTTCATTTGCTTTTATTTTAATCTGAAAACAAATGACAAAAACGCCTTTGCATACTTTTCATATACCGGTAATGGGCCTTGCCTATACTATTGACAGCCCAATTCGTATTGCGCAATACGGGATTTCGTCTGTTATTTCAATCGCCGATGACGATTTAATTGAAAAGATGCGTAACTTTTACAGTACTAAATTCAATATTCCGTACGAAGAAATCACTCAAAAATTTCACGATTACCGTGCCGAAAGAATTACTTCATACCTAAATTTAGTTGACAAAATCGTAAAAGAAAAATTTGAAAATTTTAAAACTGAATTAGCAGAAAGCAAAACGGCTCTTGAAAATTTTATGTCGATGCTGCCTAATACTTCTGACATTAAAAAAGGATTTCAGAATTTACTGGATGACGGAATCGCCTTTAAAGAAAACATTCAGAATTATATCGAAACGCATCTTTTTCCCGGTGAAATCGACGTTAACATTATGACGAAGCTGGACAAAGATAATTTTATCAAAAACGAACAGCTTCCAATTGAATTTAATGACGCTCACGCTGCTTTAAGAGGTTTTGCAAACAGTAATCTGGAATCGTCTGTTGTACTTTCTGCCGGAATGAATCCCAGATTATACAGTTATTTTGAAAACTTCAAAGATTTTTTCCCAAATGAAAATAATGAGCTTAAAAAGAAAATTATTCTAAAAGTAAGTGATTTTCGATCGGCTATGATTCAGGGAAATTTCCTGGCCAAAAAAGGGCTTTGGGTTTCTGAATACCGAATCGAATCCGGATTAAACTGCGGCGGTCATGCATTTGCTACTGACGGACTCTTATTAGGCACCATTTTAGAAGAATTCAAGCAGAAAAAAGAGCAGCTGGTACAATCAGCCCACGATTTAATGATTAAAGCTTTACAGCTAAAAAATCAAGCTTTTCCGGAAAATCCTTTAAAATTAAAAATTACGGTTCAGGGCGGCGTTGGCACAGCTGAAGAACATGAATTTTTATTAGATGAATATCAAGTCGATTCTGTTGGCTGGGGATCTCCATTTTTATTGGTTCCGGAAGCAACCTCTGTAGATCAGGAAACGAGAAATTTATTAATGAATTCTAAAGAAGATGATTTTTATTTAAGTAATATTTCGCCTTTAGGAGTTCCATTTAATACTTTAAAAGGCACAACAAATGAATTTTTGAAACAAAAAAGAATTCACGAGAATAAAGCCGGAAGTTCCTGCCCAAAGAAATTTTTAGCGTTAAGCAAAGAATATGATCCTCATGGAATTTGTACAGCATCTAAAAAATATCAGGATATTAAACTGGCAGAATTAGAAAATATAAAAAATATTTTATCTGCTGATGCTTTTGAAAAAAGCAAAATCAAAATAACTGAGAAATCATGTTTATGTGTGGGTTTAGCAAATGCTTCTTATCTTGAAAATGGCATTAAAACTAAAGGCCAGGCACAAGGCGTAGTAATTTGTCCCGGACCAAACCTGGCTTATTTTGACCAGGAAGTTTCATTAAAAGAAATGGTACAGCACATTTATCAAGGAAAATCAGTTTTAAGAACTAATGAGCGTCCGAATTTATTTGTGAAGGAATTAAAAATGTATGTTGATTATTTTAGAAATGAAATTGAAACAATATCCGGCGAAGTAACAGCAAACCAGCTTAAAAAATGGAATTCTTTTAAAGCAAATATTTTAGAAGGAATCGAATATTATCAGAATCTGTTTTCATCAACTTTTTATTTTAAAACCGAGGAAGAAAAAATCAAAAATCAATTCGATTTTTATAAATCAGAATTAAATGCGATCCGAATTCCGACACTTGAATTAGTATAAAAACAAAACGCCGATTTAGAGTTTTCTAAACCGGCGTTTTTAGTATTATAGATGTTAAAATTTATTCTTTTTTATTCTTGCTGTCAATAACAGCACCTGTTCCAGTTCCTAAAGCAGCACCGGCTAAACCACCAATAATAGCACCCTCGCCTTTTTTCTTACTCACAATTGCTCCGGTTGCAGCTCCTACTCCGGCACCAATTACGGCTCCTTTAGCAGTTGCACTCCAGCCTTTCTTTTTGGTAGTTGTGGCAGTAGCTGTTCCATCATTTTGATGTACGACAACAACTTTTTGAGATTCAATTTTCTGCTCTTCTTTTATCTTAGCCATTTCAGTCTTCATTGAATCGATAATACGCTGCTTGTTAATCTCAATTTTCATTGAATCAATACTGGCTTGTTTGGCTTTGTTTATATCTTCTTTACTTTGATTTTGACAAGAAGCGATAAGTATTGTCACTAAAATTATATATAAGCCTTTCATGATTGCAGTTTTTTAAATTATACACTACAAAATACGGTATATATACGATGTCGATTATTACATGATTTTTGAGAAACGTTATAAGATTAGAAGATTTAGCCTCTTTCCCGCAGATTATTTTGGATTTGACTTAATGTTTTAATCTCGCAAAGTTGTTAAGTTTTATTGCCACAGATTAAAGGATTAAAATGATTTAATAAAATATGCTTAAAAAACTCACGCAGATTAAGCAGATTAATCTTTTGAGAAAGTTTATCAAAAAATCTGTAAGATCTGCAGAATCTGCATGAAACAAAAAAACTTTCAGACTGTTAAAGGTTAAATTCAAGTTGCTAGTTAATAAAGTGTAGTCCCTACGGGACAAAAATTGAATGAATAAACTGATTTCTACCGATATGTAATCTCTCCGAGATATTTTTTTGTTACTCCGTTAGGAGTTAAATATTGGCAGCAGAATAATAAAATCAGCCAGAAAAAATATCCCGTAGGGCAATGTCATTAAGTTAAGCTTTTAGAAAATAAAATTATTGCAAATCAAATCCGTGTTTATCAGCGTTTTTACGAAGTAAATCTGTTTTATCCGCGTCACAATTAGACGCTGATTTTACTGATTCGCTAAAGCGAAAACACTGATAAAAACTGATTTTTCTAATTACTTTCTTAATTAAACTGTTAAGTAATTTTATAGATTTCTTCTTAACTTAATGACATTGCCCGTAGGGATTAAACTTTTTTAGAACCTATTTATTTATTGAATTATTAAACTAGCAGCTTGAATTAATTAAACTTAGAAAGATTAATTACATCCAGCTTTAGCTGGATGAAAATTTGATCAAAAAGGAAAGGGCTTTAGCCAAACAAGTATAGTTTGGTTAAAGCCCTTTTCAAACTTCATCTTTAATACCTCCAGTTAAAACTGGAGGCAATTGAAAAGTCTTTTTAATCCTTTTATCCCGATAGCTATCGGGAGTGGCAAATAAAACTTTGTGTCTTTGCGTCTTTGTAAGATTAATTCCTTTTTATTTTCCTAAAATTCCTTTTTTCAGAATTTGCCCAAAATCGTACATATCTTCATAAGAACAATATAATGGAACTGGTGCCAGACGAATTACGTTTGGTTCACGCCAATCTGTAATAACTCCGTTTTTCATTAAATAATCGAACAAGCTTCTTCCCTCACCGTGAAGGAAAACAGATAATTGTGAAGCTCTTTCTTCTGGATTTTTTGGTGTAATAATTTCAAAAGTACTTTCTACTTCTTTGTCTATTTCGTGTAGAATAAATTCTAAATAGGATGTAATGTGATCTCGTTTTGCAATTAAAGCGTCCATTCCAACCTCAGCAAACATTTCTACAGATGCTAAATATGGCGCTAAAGATAAAACCGGAAGGTTACTAACCTGCCATCCTCCTGCTCCGTGAACAGGATCAAAATTTGGTTCCATTTTAAAACGACGTTCTTTGTTATGTCCCCACCAGCCCGCAAAACGCGGTAAATCTGGATCATTATGATGTCTTTCGTGAACAAAAACTCCAGAAGCATTTCCTGGTCCTGAGTTCATATATTTATAACTGCACCAAGCGGCAAAATCTACATTCCAATTGTGAAGTTCTAATTTTATATTTCCTGCAGCGTGTGCTAAATCCCAACCTACTTTTGCTCCAGCTTTTTGACCCGCTTCGGTAATGGTTTTTATATCAAAAACCTGCCCAGTATAATAATTTACACCTCCAATTAAAACCAAAGCCAGTTCATCTCCCACTTCTTCGATTTTTGCTAAAACATCTTCCAGACGAATATTGTGTTCTCCATCGCGGCGTTTGATTTCTACGATTGCATCTTCTGGTTTGTATCCATGAAAATGAACCTGACTCTGAAACATATATTGGTCTGATGGAAAGGCTTTTTCTTCGCAAATAATTTTATAGCGTTTTCCTTTTGGCTGATAAAAAGAAACCATCAGCAAATGAAGATTCACAGTCAAGGTATTCATAACCGTAACTTCTGACGGAAGCGCTCCCACAATTTTACTTAAAGGTTCTGCAAATCGTTCCTGATAATCCCACCAAGGTTTTTCGGCATAAAAATGACCTTCAACAGCAAGTTCTGCCCAGTCGTTCATTACTTCATCTATATAGGCTTTAGTACGTTTTGGCTGTAATCCTAATGAATTTCCGGTGAAATAGATAACTCGTTTGTCATTTACTTTTGGAAAAATAAATTCTTGTTGATAGTGATTTAGTGTGTCTTTCGAATCTAGCTCTCGTGCAAATTCGCGTGTATTTTGAAAAGTCATTGTGTTTATTTTGAACCGTAAAAATAACAAAAAATTCGATTATTGTTTTTTTTGTTTCGGGTTTCAAGTTTCAAGTTGATATGCTTTGTGTGTTTAACCGCAAAGTTCGCAAGGATTTTTATCAAGGTTAACGTTTACAAACGCTAAGTTCACAAAGCTTTGCGTTCTTTTGCATTTTGCAAACACAATTTGAGCAAAAAATCTTTGCTCCTGATAGCAATCAGGATTGCGTTTAAATTTCACAACGAACGTCAAACTTGAAACCTGAAACAAACTATCAAAAAACAAAAAACCCGACAAGTCATAAAACTAGTCGGGTCTTTTTATTAGATAAATTCTAATTAAAGAATTAACATCGCGTCTCCATAAGAATAGAATTTGTATCCTTCTTTGATTGCTTCGTCGTATGCTTTTTTCATTAGATCATGTCCACAGAAAGCAGAAATCATCATTAATAATGTTGATTTTGGGGTGTGGAAATTTGTAATCATACAGTTTGCAATACTAAAATCGTGAGGAGGAAAAATAAATTTATTTGTCCATCCTTCGTAAGGATTCAAAGTATTAGCAGAAGAAACAGAACTTTCGATTGCACGCATAGAAGTTGTACCTACTGCACAAATACGTTTTTTCTTTGCTTTTGCTTCGTTTACGATATCACAAGCTTGTTGATTGATAATCAATTCTTCTGAATCCATTTTGTGTTTAGATAAATCTTCAACCTCAACCGGGTTAAAAGTACCTAAACCAACGTGTAAAGTTACCTCAGCAAAATTCACTCCTTTGATTTCTAATTTTTTCAAAAGGTGTTTTGAAAAGTGCAAACCAGCAGTTGGCGCTGCTACAGCCCCTTCTTCTTTTGCGTAGATAGTTTGGTATCTTTCAGCATCTTCAGCAGTAACTTCTCTGTTGATGTATTTAGGAATTGGAGTTTCTCCAAGTTCTGTCAATTTGTTTCTGAATTCTTCATAAGAACCATCGTATAAGAAACGTAATGTTCTACCACGAGATGTTGTATTGTCGATTACCTCAGCAACTAATGAATCGTCGTCACCAAAATAAAGTTTGTTTCCGATACGGATTTTTCTAGCCGGATCTACTAAAACGTCCCAAAGACGCTGTTCTGAATTTAATTCTCTTAATAAGAAAACTTCAATTCTCGCTCCTGTTTTTTCTTTGTTTCCGTACAAACGTGCAGGGAAAACTTTTGTATTGTTAAGAATTAAAACGTCACCGTCATCAAAATAGTTGATAACGTCTTTAAACATTTTATGTTCGATAGTGTTTTTTTGACGGTCAATTACCATTAAACGAGATTCATCTCTATTTTCTGCCGGAAATTCAGCTAAAAGTTCTTTCGGTAAATTGAAATTGAAGTGTGATAATTTCATATTTGGATTGTTGATTTTAGAATGTAGATTTTAGGTTTATTTACCTAAAATTTTAAATCGGTTGCAAATATACGATTGTGAGATAGGCGTTGTCAAGTGTTTTGGCTTTTATTTTCAAAAGTCCTTGATTTTGTGAGGTTTCAGATTGACTTAAAAATGTATTCTTTAAGTCAATTTTAACTTTTTTGAAACCATATAAGGAATAAAAGTTCATTTTATTGGGATTCGCAGATACGTTCTTAAACCCGACAGGTTTAAAAACCTGTCGGGTTTGCTTTTAGATACTCATAAAAAAACCTCTGGTTAAAACCAGAGGCTATCTTTTATTGAGCTTTTATTTTAAAATGAACTTATATCACTTATATGGTTCAAAAACTACAATTCTGATATTTGGAAATTTAAAGCTTTTAAATCGTTCCAGAAATCTGGATATGATTTTGAAACTACTCCTGCATCTTCAATAATAATAGGTACTTTAATGGCTAATGGAGCAAATGCCATTGCCATACGGTGATCGTTATACGTCCCGATTTTTACATCGTGATTTATATTATCTGATTTTACTAAAGTTAAGCTGTCATTGGTTACTGAAATATTCGCACCTAACTTTGTAAGCTCAATTCGCAATGCTTCAAGTCTGTCCGTTTCTTTAATTTTTAAAGTATGAAGACCTGTTAAATGACATCCAATTCCTAAACCTAAACAAGTTACTACGATTGTTTGTGCGATATCCGGCGTGTTGTTTAATTCAAAATTTACATCTTGATAATTAAATCCTGCCACTTTTTCTAAAGTCATTTTATTGTTTTGGAAAATCGTTTTTACGCCCATTTTTTCATAAAGAGAAACTAATTCTGAATCTCCCTGCAGACTGTTTTCTTTATAACTGCTCAATGTTATTTTTGCAGCATCGGCCAAAGCCACAAGACTAAAGAAATACGAAGCCGAACTCCAGTCAGATTCTACAACCATTTCTTTTGATTCAACAGATTCTTTAGGATAAACTTTAATTATGTTTCCTTCAAAACTTGTTTTGATATCTAAATCATTCAGTAAAGCCAAAGTCATTTTAATATAAGGAACGGAAGTAATTTCTCCTTCTAATGTCAGCTCTAAACCATTTTCTAGTTTTGAAGCGACTAATAAAAGTGCCGAAATATATTGACTGCTTACATTTGCTGCTAAAGTAACTTTTGAATCTGTAACTTTTTTTCCTTTAATTCGAATTGGCGGATAACCTTCTTCTTTTTCATAAGAAATCTCAACACCTAATTGTTTTAAAGTATCAACCAAAATTTTAATTGGGCGTTCCTGCATTCTGCCAGAACCTGTCATAACTACTTCTCTTCCTTCGTTTACCGCAAAATAAGCGGTTAAAAAACGCATTGCAGTTCCGGCGTGGTGAATGTCTACAATTTTGTCATTGCCAATTAATGCTTTCTGCATTACTTCGCTGTCATCTGAGTTTGAAGTATTGGCTAAGGTTATATTTGGAAATAAAGCTTTTAGTAATAATAAGCGGTTTGTTTCGCTTTTAGAACCTGTGATATTTAATTGTGAATTATCAATTGTAAATTGTGAATTCGTTCTTAATTTTAAATTCATTTTTTTAATTGTAAGTTGTGAATTATGAATTATGAATGATTAGAAACATAATTCAGCCCCGCAATTTACCACTCCCCATTCATAATTCAAAATTCAAAACTCATAATTCAAAACTTATGAGTGATATTTCACAATTATTTCAATTTATCGTTGTTTTTGTGACGATCTTTATCTCTAACCGATTTTAAGTCCATTTTTTTATCAAAAGCAGCTTGTAAATCAATTCCTGTTTGATTGGCCAGACATAAAACTACAAATACAACATCGGCTAATTCTTCGCCTAAATCTTTATTTTTATCGCTTTCCTTTTCAGATTGTTCTCCGTAACGGCGTGCAATAATTCTGGCAACTTCCCCTACTTCTTCTGTAAGCTGTGCCATATTGGTCAATTCGTTAAAGTAACGAACTCCGTGTTCTTTTATCCAGGTATCAACGTCTAGTTGTGCATTTTTCAAATCCATGATTACATTTTTTTAAGGACAATTTTTTCGTTTTGACTTGCAATAAGTTTTTGAAAAACATCTTTCAAACCTTTATATTGCTCAGTGGCAAAAATACTACTGTTAATTTCATTTGTACAGTTTATCTGAATTTTGTTTCCCTCTTTAAAAAAAATCATCGTATAAACCAGATCATTATTTTCTGATGCTATTTTAATAGGTGAAGGCATCGATTCGACAACAAATCCATCAGGGATTTCCAGATTAACATTATATTTTTCGTGCATTTTATACCCAAAACAAACTGGCATTCTTCTTATTTCCTGATTAAAAGGGTTTTTAGTTCTGGTAAAGAACAATAATGGTTTTATAAATATTTTACCTTCAATTATATCTGACTGACTATTTGATGTAAAAGCAAAAGTTTCAAGTATTGGATCTTTTATATTTGACTTTTGGTTTTCGATTTTATAATTCGAGATATTCAAATTACCTAATTTTTCTTCAAATTTTTCTAAGTAGCTATCTTGTGATACTGCATTGTTTTCAACTCTAAATCGGTAAGCGTCATAATCTGTGCGCAAAATTCTGACCTGGCCATTCATTTTTCCTTCGCTGTCTATTTTAACCAGCATGTTAAAATTTTCTCTTGATGGACTTGATGGCTCTAAATCTATTTCTATAGAAGTGCCGTCTTTTTTTATCAATCTGCCTTTCCAGTTCAAAACATTAAGGGGTAAAATATTTGGAGAGGTATATTTATGTGTGGCGTCAAGCAAAATTTGTTTACCGTCAATTTCAGCAGCAGCAATGACATAATTAAATCCTGTTCTGGTTGGATAAATTGGAAGTCCATTTTCAACTGTACTTATCAAGACTGGATTCGCATCTATTCCGGCCAATATCAACATATTTATCAAAATAAAATTGATCTCGGCAACATTACCCGTTTGATCTGAATATGCTTTTACAACACCTTTATCTGTATAAAAACCATTGTTTTCATTCCAGTTCATTCTGTTTTGAATGTAGGTAAAAATCAGGTTTAATCTTTCATTTTGAGATTCTGCCTTTCCAAGTAATCGTTTAACATCTTCTATTAAAAAATTACTTTCATTGAGCTGTTTTCCAAAACTATTATCTGTAAAAATTGTTTTTGCTACACCTTCCCAAGTCAGCGTATAATCTTTTACAGGTTGTTCAGGCATTCTTACCCTTTCAAGTTCATGCTTGATTGTTCCTTTGTAATTTTCAATATTATTTACATAAGGTTCCTCATTCAAAGCCGGGATATTTTTTCCTGAATAATAAGCCTCAATTTGTCGGTACGAAAATGAATTGGTTTGATTGTGTTCGTTTTCGAATGTTTGACTTCCAGTAGAGAATTTAGAATCGTTTTCTAATGGGATTCCTCCTATTAAAATTGGTTTGTAGATGTAAAATTCCGGTATTTCTGTTTTATAATAAAAATAGTTAACCGGAATATCATATTGAATATCAAAGTCTGGGAATTTTACAATATTCTCAGACTTTAAAATATATTTATATTCGATAATAGAACCCACTTTTACATTGGGCAGTGTAATGGCTTTTTCTTTCCAGTAATTATTGATTTTTTTCTTAAATGCTCCTTGATTCTCCAGTTTGGTTTTTACTATAGCACCATTTTCCAGATTATATGTTACCGCATCTGAAAACTCCAAACGATCTTCGTTTAAATTTTCATATCCTATATAAAAACGCACTTTTTGATCTGCCCATTTTAGGCCTTCTTTTTTGTAAATTTTAATTTTTACTTCGCAGACGTGATTTGCAGAAAATCCAACGTCTTTATTGTAACTAAAATAGGTTCTGCCTTTTTTAAACAATATAGCTGCAGAGGCGCTGCTGTCTATGGGATGTACTTTTTCCTGAAGTTCGGCAACTGTTACTTTTCCTAATTGATAAGTTTGGGACTGTACCTTTATAACAAAAAGGAAAAATAAAATAATTACTGAACTTGAAAATTTCATATTTATATTCTTTTTAAAACTATTTTTTCAGTTTCTTTAGCTATCATTGCTTTGTAGTACTCTTTTAGCATTTCGTATTTTTCAGCCGATACAATCGCTTCGTTTATTTGATGTAACACTAAAAGCTGCAAAGAATTTCCATTTGTTGCAATATTAAATTTAAAAATCCCTAGATTATCTTCCATCGTAATCGCCGCAGGAGCTGGTAACGTTTCGACTGCAAAACCTTCCGGAATTTGAATTGTTATATTGTATTTATCAGCAAAAGGATAACTAAAATCTACCGGATATTCCCTAACTTCCTGTTTAAATGGATTTTTATCTTCGGTAAAAAACAACATTGGGTTTACATAAATTTTCCCGCCAATAAGTTCACATAAATTTGTTCCCGTAAAAGAATAAGTTTCTATAATAGGCAGTAAAATATCTTTTTCATTTGTTTTAGAATATTCGCTTATTTCAATTTTATTATTTCGATTTTCTAATTTTTCAAGATATTCTTCTTCTTTCAAACTACTAATGTTATCTCGAGTGACCATCGCATTATAATCAGTATATTGTCTTCTGGTTTTTCCCGTAACTTTCCCTTCAGGATCAATAGTATAATTCATAAATACATTATCGCCTGAAACTTTTTTCGGCATTAGATCAACTTCTTCAGATGTTCCGTCTTTTCTAATTAAACGACCATTCCAGTTTAATGCTCTTAATGGCAGAATATTTGGAGTTGAAAATTTATCTGTTGCATCTAGCAAAATATTTCCATTTGGAGTTTCTACTGCTGCAATAACATAATTAAATGCAGTTCTGTTAGGGAATAATGGAATTCCATTAGAACGTGTACTTACTAAAACCGGGTTTGCTGTTAATCCTGCATAGCGTAACATTGCTGTAAGCATAAGGTTTATTTCGGCACAATTACCAATTTTTTCCTGATATGCTTTTTTTACTCCTTTGTCACAAGTATAACTTTGATATTCATCCCACTTCACTCTCGATTTAACATAACTCAAAAGTACTGCTATTTTTTCTTCAGGAGTATTTGTTGCTGCTAAGACAGTTTTAACATCTTCTTCAAAATAACCTGTTTTATTTAATTCAGGACCAAAATCATCATAATCATAGATAGTTTTTACAACAGAATTCCAATCTGACGAATAGGACTTAATTGGAGTATCTGGCCATTTAACAACAGATAATTCATAAGATAAAGCTGCTCTGTAATTATCAATATTGTTTACATGAGATTCTTCTTTTATTGCTGGTACATTATCAATTATATAAGTAGTTTTATCTTCAAAATAATCTATTTTATCTTGAGAAAAAGAAGTTGCCCCGCCATTACCGCGTGCATCTGGTCTTTCTTTGCTTGTAAAAATAATCGAAGAACTCTTTCTGTCTTTAGAAACTTTTGGAAAAACATACCCTTTCTGCATTACATTATACACATAATACTCGGGTATATAAGTTGTAAATTCTGAGTGATTTACAGGAATAGCATATTGAAAATTCCAATCACGCATCCATGAAACATAAGGAGATTTAACTGTATACTTAAATTCAATCACGGAACCTTCAACTATATTAGGCATTGTAATTTTTTTTCGTCCTAAAAATTTATGCACAAGCTGATCAAATATTCCATCACTTTTAAGCTTCGTTTTTTCAATTTTTCCATTTACCAAATTAAAAGTATTAGCATCTGATATCTGAATACTTTCTTTTGAATTTCCTGAAATAGAATAATTTATTGTTTGATTAGCATAATCATAACCTTCTTTTTTATATATCTTGATACGGGTTTCAACTTCAGTAGTTAGTACAAATCCGTCATTTTGATTATAGTCTAATCTAGAATTTCCCTTTTTATAAAGAATTGCCGCAACAGCTGCTGTATCTATAGAATGTTTTTTTTCTTTTATTTCCTCAATAGAAACTTTGCCTAATTTAAATTCCTGTGCAGCAGCTTTTGAGATAAATAGCAATAGAATTGTTAGACTAAAAATTTTGATTTTCATTATTTTATTTTTGATTTTGGTTAGTTCTTGTTTAATATAATTTTTGCATTATCATTTTTTGACACTTGTTCCATAAAAAGACGATATTCATCATACTCTTTGTTTGAATATTTTCCTTTGTTTAAAAATAATGAACGTTTATATGTCAATTTGTTATTGTCTTTTTTGATAATTTCGGTTTTGTATTCTCCAAATTTTCCTTTTAATTCAAAGTTTGAAGGCAGAAATTCTATTGAAAAACCTGCCGGAAGATTGATCTCTATTTCATCGGTATCTAAATATCCGCGCTGAATTTGAAATGGATTTTTGCGGTTTCTAATTCGTTTTATATTTCCTGTATATTGATTAAAAGCATCAACCACAAACATCATTTTATTACCCGAAAGTGTTCCGTAATTTGAAGCATTAATCTGAACATCTTCAGTAAAACGAATATTTTCCTTGTTGTTTGTAAAAGTTATTTTACCCAATTTCAAATTATTGATATTACCCCAATAATCTTTGTAATGCTCTTCTTTTTCATTTGGCTGCATGGTTTCAACTCTTGACCTGGAAGCATATTGACTTCCTTGTGATGCAATTTTTAAAATACCTGAAAAATTTCCGGTTTCATCAATTGTATAAGTTCCTTTCTCTTCCTGCGTATTTCCTTTATCATCGTAAATTTTAGTACGAACAATTTCTCCTCCTTCAGGTTTTACAACGAGAACATCACGATCATCAGTAAAAATTCCTTGATATCCAAAAGGATCATCCTGACTTGTACACTCTAACCAGATATAATTATTCCCATTCGGAACGGCAAGAATCATATGATTGCCTTGCATTGAAACAAAATCTGGCTGAATATCTAACTTATATCTATCTCCGTATAAAATCGTATTATAAGACGGAACATCTACAACCTGCAAAAGTGCTTTTGTATAATTTGACAATGCTTTACAATCTCCATATCCTAAGCGATCTACATCGCTCGCCAGCATAGGCTTCCATCCTCCGATACCTACTGCAATATTTACATACCTGGACTTTTTTTGAACATAATCGTAAATAATTTTTGCTTTCTTAACAGGATCTTTTTCGTCTCCAACAAGTGCTTTTATTTTTACTTTAGTTTCATCTGGTAAAACAGTAGTTCCATTTAAGATTTTCTCTCCGTACCATTTTCCAAATGCTTCCCATGTATCGGCTTTTCCGTCAACTCCTTCTAAGTGAAAATTTTCTAATCCCATCATAACTTTAGGAAAAAGCTCCCCATATGACGGGCTTAAATCTTCTTGCTTTTGAGCCACAATATTTGCTGCTATATAGCTTAAATTAGTGTCTGTATCAGTTGTTTTTTTAATATTGAAACCATCAAATCGGAACTCTTTCTTTTTAAATCCTAATTCTTTAGGAAAAGTAACATTCAAAACACATTTCTCTACACTCAGATAATAACCTCCCAGAAAATACCATTGCGGTATAAAAGCTGTATTTGAAGTTTCTGTTTCACAGGTGTAAACAATTGTAAAAGGATATGAGATTGGAGTATAATCTAAATAAAGTACGCGATTATCCGAAAACAGCGTACTGCCGCTAACTGCACTTTGGTCTCTAAAGTCTTTTCGCCTGATCTTTTTTATCTCATTTCCCAATGCGTCATAAACTATAGCTTCTATATTTTTTATTGAAGTAGTTTTATCATAATGCTGATAGGCATCAATATCATTTAAGCCTTTCTCATTTAAGACAGAAACCACCCTTTGGGTTTTGATATTCATACTTCTTTGTGAAACAATAACAATATCCATCTGATCTAAGCGAAGAACAGCATTAGCATTTTGTTTAAGACTATCAGGTATAGATAGTGTAGAATAATTAATCTTCTGAGCAGAAGAAACAAGAGAAAATAAGAAAAAAAACAGCCCGCAAAAGGTAGATTTCATTAGTAAGTAATTTCGCCAAATATATATCATTTTTAGAAATCCTTAACATTTGTTGGTTTATTTTTTATTCCTTGTTTTTACTATCTATAACAATCGTTACAGGGCCATCATTTAATATGCTTACTTTCATATCGGCGCCAAAAATTCCGGTTTGTACTTTCTTGCCAAACTCTTTTTCTAAAGCTTTTACAAAGTTTTCATACATAGGAATTGCGAACTCAGGTTTTGAAGCTTTTATATAAGACGGTCGGTTTCCTTTTTTTGTAGAAGCATGAAGTGTAAATTGGCTAACAACAATTATTTCGCCGTCGACATCCTGAACTGAGCAGTTCATAATATCATTTTCGTCACCAAAAATTCTCATTTTTATAATTTTTCCGGTAAGCCAGTCAATGTCTTCCTGAGTATCGGCGTCTTCAATTCCAACTAAAACTAATAATCCTTTTTTAATGTCGGCTGTTTTTTGACCATCAACGGTTACGGATGCCTCGGAAACTCTTTGTACGACTACTTTCATTATTACAGAAGGTGGTTTTATGCCACAGATTAAAAGGATTTAACAGATTTTAAATTCTAGGGTTAGATGCACAGCAGTGCATCTCTATATTTGAATATGTTGTATGATTTTTTTGTTTGGAATTTGAAAAAATTGGAATTTAATTATTTTCTCGTTTCATCACTCGCTGCACGATCATCACCATAAATATCGGTGCGGTAATGTTCTTCATCGCCTTCAAGAATCTTAAGATAACTATTGTAACGCGACCATGCAATTTCATCTTTTTCTAAAGCTGCTTTTATGGCACAATGCGGCTCTTCTTTATGCAGACAATTATTAAACTTACATTGATCTTTTAGTTTGAAGAATTCCGGAAAATAACCACTGATCTCTGATGGTTCCATATCAACAATTCCGAAGCCTTTAATTCCAGGTGTATCGATAATTCGAGCATCAAAAGATAAATCATACATTTCGGCAAAAGTCGTTGTATGCTGTCCTTGTTTACTTTGTTCTGAAATTATCGAGGTTTTTAAATGAAGAGTTGGTTCCATTGCATTTACCAAAGTCGATTTCCCAACTCCCGAATGTCCGGAAAACATGCTTACTTTGCCAGCCATCATTTCTTTCAATTTATCAACTCCTTTATTTTCTGTTGATGAAATCCTGAGGCATTTATATCCAATTTCGGTATAAATGTGCTGCAAATAAAGCTGATCGTCTAAAGTCTGTTCATTGAGCGTATCAATTTTGTTGAAAATCAAAACTGCTTCAATTCCGTATGCTTCTGCAGTAACCAAAAAACGATCTATAAAACTTGTGGTTGTGGGAGGATTATCAATTGTAATCAATAAAAAAACCTGATCGATATTTGAAGCAATAATATGAATCTGTTTGGATAAATTAACCGATTTACGGACGATGTAATTTTTTCGTTCGTGAATTTTATGAATTGTACCCGTAACGGCATCTGAAGTTTCTTCTAATTCATAATCGACAATATCGCCTACAGCAATTGGGTTGGTACTTTTAATACCTTTCATTCTGAATTTCCCTTTCATACGGCATTCTATAAAATCGCCTTTTTCAGATTTTACGGTGTACCAGCTTCCTGTAGATTTATATACGATTCCTGTCATTCTTTAATTTTAGATTGCTGATTTTAGATTTTAGATTCAAACCTTAAAATCTTTGCAAAGATAAATGAATAATTTTAACCATATAAGCTATATAAGTGAATATAAATAAAGTGATCTTATACAGCCTGCATTAAACAAAAAATCCCCAACACTTCTTTCAAAGTGATGGGGATTTTAAAAAACAATCTAATTTTAATATTGTGATATAATAAAACTCAAGAACAAAGTTTAGAAAAAACTAAAATTAATTTATATCACTTATATGGTTTAGAAAAAATTATGCGTTAAAAATTTTCTCTTGGTGACCAATACTTTCCTGGTGAATTGCTTTGAACATTCTCAAAACAAACTCTTCGGTAAGACCTTTTTTCTCACCTTCAAGAATCATTTTTCCTAATATTTCATTCCAACGGTTATTTTGAAGGATCGCAACGTTTGCATCTTTTTTCACCTGACCAATTTCGTCAGCAACTTTCATACGTTTTCCTAATAACTCTAATAAGTTAGCATCAAGAACGTCGATGTTAGCTCTTAATTTTTTCATTTTTTGGCTGTACTCATCTGTAGTATCATCCGTTTTTCTGATAGTCAAATCTTTAATGATTTGTTTCAAAGCATCTGGAGTTACTTGCTGCGCAGCATCAGACCAAGCGTTGTCTGGATCGAAGTGCGTTTCGATAATCATACCATCGTAGTTCAAATCTAAAGCCTCTTGCGTTACTTCAAAAATCATGTTACGATCTCCTGTAATATGAGAAGGGTCAATGATTAATGGTAAATCAGGGAATTTATTTTGCAATTCGATAGCAATCTGCCATTCTGGAATGTTTCTGTATTTTGTTTTTTCGTAAGTAGAGAAACCTCTGTGAATAACTCCTAATTTCTCGATTCCAGCCATGTGTAAACGCTCAACACCACCTAACCATAAAGCTAAATCTGGGTTTACAGGGTTTTTAACCAAAACGATTTTATCAGTTCCTTTTAAAGTATCAGCAATTTCCTGAACCGCAAAAGGGTTTGCAGTTGTACGGGCACCAACCCATAATACGTCGATATCATGTTCTAAAGCCAGTTTACAGTGCGCTGCAGTTGCAACCTCAGTACCCATTAATAAACCAGTTTCAGCCTTAGCTTTTTGTAACCATTTTAAACCAATTTCTCCAACACCTTCAAATCCTCCCGGACGCGTTCTTGGTTTCCAGATTCCAGCTCTGAATACACTAACTTTAGAATCTTTTAATTCATGAGCGATTCTCAAAACCTGATCTTCCGTTTCTGCACTACATGGTCCAGCTATCACAAGTGGGTGATTTAAATTGAAATCTTCTAACCACTTTCTCATTTCTTTCTTATTTTCCATCTTATTTTTAATTTATTTCTTAGTTGTTGTTAATCCGTTTAATATCTCTTTTATTTTATTTGTGCTTTCCATTTCTTCAAAAATGGCATTGTAATTTTCATCTTTCAGCAAATCCCTAAACCGACTGAGATTTGAAATATATTCTTCTAAGGTTTCCAGAACGTGTTCTTTGTTCTGCTTAAAAATCGGCGTCCACATTGCCGGTGAACTTTTGGCTAAACGAACAGTACTTTCAAATCCACTTCCCGCCATGTCAAAAATATCCTGTTCGTCTTTTTCCTTATTCATTACCGTTTTACCCAGCATAAACGAACTAATGTGCGACAAATGCGAAACATAAGCAATATGTTTGTCGTGAGAAATCGGGTCCATATATCGAATCCTCATTCCTATTTCGCTGAAAAGTTTTAATGCCTTTTCCTGCAATTTAAAAGTGGTTTTTTCCACTTCGCAAATAATGTTTGTTTTTCCTTTAAACAAACCTTTTATTGCCGCCGAAGGTCCTGAAAACTCTGTTCCTGCTATCGGATGCGTGGCAATAAAATTTCTTCTTTTTGGGTGGCTTGCTACTGCTTCGCAAATTGGTTTTTTCGTCGAACCAACTTCAAAAACAATTGTTTTATCTCCAACTGAGTCCAGAACTTTAGGCAAAACCGTCAGCGCCACATCTACAGGAACCGAAACAATTACAAAATCGGCTTCAGCCAAATCTTCAAAACTTCCTGCTTCGTCGATAACACCTAAATCAATTGCTTCCTGCAAGTGTTTTTCGTTGTTATCAATTCCAAAAATAATTGCATTCGGGTGTTGGTCTTTGATGTCCAGCACCATCGAACCGCCAATTAATCCTATTCCTATTACGTATACTTTCATATTTATTTTTATTAGAAGCTATTTCCTGCTATCCGCTGTATCTTTTATGGTGAACCCCACCATAAAAGGATGCCGCTTCTATCAGGGCTAGGGCTTCTCGTTTTTTCAAGATCTTTATCGTTTTCCGTCTTTTTTGTCATTTCGACGAAGGAGAAATCTTCGCAAGTAGCTCCGTAAAGCAAATCTTTGTCGAGTTTCTCGTGGAGATTTCTCCTTCGTCGAAATGACAAACTGTGGCGAAAAATGTAAAATCTTGATTCTTGATTCTAAAATCTTAATACTTAAAATCGGTCTATCGCTTCTTGTACTTTTTCTTCTTTTACACACAATGAGAATCTAATATATCCTTCACCGTTACTTCCGAAGATCGTTCCCGGCGTGATGAAAATATGTTTCTCATATAATATTTCGTCAATGAACTTTTCTGCTGATTCAATTCCTTCCGGAAGTTTTGCCCAAACGAAAAGTCCAACTCCTTCTTTATAAACTTCGCAGCCTAATTTTTCTGCTAATTTTTCTGTTAATTCTCTACGGCGTCTGTAAATTTTGTTTTGATCTTCGAACCAAGACTTATCACAATTCAACGCTGCTACTGCACCTTTCTGAATTCCATAGAACATTCCGCTGTCCATGTTGCTTTTTACTTTTAGGACTGCGTCGATAATTTCAGGATTTCCTAAAACCATTCCGACTCTCCAGCCTGCCATGTTGAAAGTTTTACTAAGTGAATTCAATTCTAAAGCTACATCCTTCGCTCCTTCAACCTGCAATAAACTCATTGGGTTATCATTCAAAACAAAACTATACGGATTGTCGTTGATCAATAATATATTGTGTTTTTTAGCAAAAGCAACCAATTTTTCAAATAACGCTAAACTTCCTCTCGCTCCCGTTGGCATGTGCGGATATCCCAGCCACATAATTTTTACTTTCGAAAGGTCTAATTTTTCCAGAGCTTCAAAATCTGGTTCCCATCCATTTTCTTTTTTCAAATCATAATAAACCGGAACTGCCTGGACCAAATTGGTTACCGAAGTATAAGTTGGATAACCTGGATTTGGAATTAAAACGTGATCGCCTTCATTTAAAAAAGCTAACGAAATGTGCATAATTCCTTCTTTTGAACCCATCAAAGGCAAAATCTCGTTATTCGGATTTAATTCAACACCAAATTGATTCTGATAAAAATCTGCCATCCCTTTTCTCAATTCCGGTAATCCCTGATAGCTTTGATAACCATGTCCGTTTTCATCTTGAATTGCCGCAGCGACTGCTTCAATTACTGCTTTTGACGGACTCAAATCAGGGCTTCCGATTCCCATATTGATGATCGATTTTCCTTCAGACTGTAGTTGACGAACTTCTCTCAATTTTGATGAGAAGTAGTATTCTTCAACTGTATCTAATCTTTTTGCTGTTGTAATCATTTTTTTATTGCTTTAGGCCGTAAGCTTTAGGCTTTAGGCTCTTTTTAAACTTTCTATTTTGGACTTTAAGACTTTCGACTTTCCAACTTTAAGACTCACTTAAAGGTCTTGTATTTTTATATTCTCCCAACACTTTAAAATATTCTGCCATTATGTTTAATAACGCTTTGGCTTTTGCAAAATCTTCGTATTTTTCAAATGTCACGTCTACGAAGAATGAATATTTCCAAGGCGTTTCAATTTTTGGAAGCGACTGGATTTTTGTCAAATTCAGTTTGCAGTCGCTCATTACATTCAAAACCGCTGCTAAGCTTCCTCTTTTGTGATCTAATTCAAATTTGACAGATGCTCTGTTAATTTCGCTTTCCGGCAAAAATGAATTTTGCTTTTTGATGATTACGAAACGTGTCATATTATTTTTGATCGTTTGAATAGATGGCGCAATAATATCTAAATCATACATTTCAGAAGCTGTTTCACTTGCAATTGCAGCAATTCCGATTAATTGTTTTTCCTGAATTCTTCTTGCTGTTTCGGCTGTATCTTTATCCTCAACCAATTTGATATTTGGATATTGTTTCAGGAAATCCATGCATTGCAAAAGTGCCATCGGGTGTGAATGAACTTCTTTTATATCTTCAATTTTCTGGCCTTTTAAAGCCATTAAATTCTGCTGAATATTTAAATAATGCTCTCCAATAATATGTAAATTATTCTTATCGATCAAAGCATAATTCGGGATAATTGGCCCGGCAATTGAATTTTCGATCGCCATAACCGCCTGATCTGATTTTCCGGCAATAAGGCTGTCAATTAATTCTTCAAAGGACAAACATTCATCAATATCCACATTTTCAGAGAAATACTCCTTCACAACCTGATGATGAAAAGATCCTTTAATACCTTGTATTGCAATTTTCGTTGTCATATATTCAAAAAAAAATCCTGATTTGCATCAGGATTGTATATTAGTTTTATTTGTCTTAGAAATATTTCTCAAATAACCATAGCACAATCCTGACTTCTACTAAAGAAGAAATAAAAACTGTTGCTAAAATAAAAACGGTTACTTGCCATTTTGTTTGTGTTATTTTGTAAATTCTCTGCGAATGTATAAATTATTTTTACTGCACCAAAAAAAATATTGCATTTTATGAAACAAAAAAGGATTTCTTAACAAAATTAGGATGATTTGTATGATAATATAAAAATATGGGCTTAAAATGAGATATTTACAATTGGTTTTTTGAAGGCTCTGAGGTTCTGAGTAGCTAAGGTTCTAAGATTTTTTACAGTGCTAATCTTTTAGACCAATTTTTAGGAGAGCGTGAAGTATGAAAAATACCAATTACAATTATTTGATCTTTTTCTAGTCGATAATGAATTCCATAAGGAAATCTTGAAATAAAATGCATTCTTATATTTTTATACTTCTTTTGAAACAAATCAGGATTTCTTGAAATAGAATCAATTCCTGCTTCCAGACAAAGTTCAAAATCATAAGAAAGTCCAATTCTTTGTTCTTCATACCAAAGAACAATATCTTCGATATCAAATAAAGCTTCTTTTGCAAAATGAAGTTTATACACTTATCGCAAAGATTTTAAATGAGCTTTAACCTCATCCCAAGAATATAATTCTGTTTTTCCTTCTTCTAAATTTTGTATACGAATATCTAATTCCTTTTTTATGTCATCAGAAATTTCCAAATATTCTTTAGAAATACTGTCCCACAACTGCTCTGCTAAAACAATTTTTTCAGCATTACTATACTTAGATAGGTTTTTGATTTGCATATTATCAGTATTACTAGTATTATCAATGTTACAAATTTAATCAAATTAATTAACTTAAAAGTCTACAATTTATACCAAATCTATCTGCTTCTTCAAGAAACTCTCTAGCCACATTTTCATCTTCAATTTCTAAAATTATTATTTGATCTTCTAAAAGCATATCAGCATTTGTTTTAGATTCAAGCAAAGACAAACCAAGCTTTTCATATTGCAATTTAGTCAGAGATACCACCTGCAATCCATATCTCCAACTTTCCATTATTACTTTTGCCATAAAATATCTATATTAAAAAAGCAGCTATCATTACAATAACTGCTTTCATATAATTAAAATTCTAAAATCTTAAATATAAACTCTAAAATTAACTTCCACACATTTCACAATCTTCAGGATCTGCAGCTTGTGCTTTTAAAAGCATCGCTTTGTAATCTTCAACGCTGATAGATTCTGTTTCTGCAACTAATGATGGTGCTGTTTCTTCTTTTTTATCGTTGTTTAATGTGAATTTAATCGCATCTACAGCCGCTTTTGTTCTTAAGTAATACATTCCTGTTTTTAAACCAGACTGCCAAGCGTAAAAGTGCATTGACGTAAGTTTAGAATAGTTTGCATCCTGCATGAACAAGTTCAACGATTGAGACTGGTCAATGAAATAACCTCTTTGACGAGACATATCGATAATATCTTTCATCGACATTTCCCAAACTGTTTTATAAAGCTCTTTTAAATCTTGCGGAATAATATCAATATTTTGAACAGATCCGTTATGACGCATAATTTCCTGTTTCAATGATTCGTTCCACAGACCTAATTTTACTAAATCTTCTAGTAAATGTTTGTTTACTACGATAAATTCTCCAGACAATACACGACGTGTGTAAATGTTTGATGTATATGGCTCGAAAGCTTCGTTGTTTCCAAGAATTTGTGAAGTCGATGCTGTTGGCATTGGCGCCACTAATAATGAGTTACGAACTCCATGTTCCATAACTTCTTTTCTTAATGAAGCCCAGTCCCAACGGCCTGATAATTCTTCATCTTTCATTCCCCACATATTGTGTTGGAATTCTCCTTGTGACATTGGAGAACCTTCAAAAGTTGAATATGGTCCTTCTTCTTTTGCCATTTCCATAGAAGCGGTTACAGCAGCAAAGTATAGTGTTTCGAAAATCTCCTGATTTAATTTTTTAGCCTCATCACTAGTAAACGGCATACGCAGCATAATGAAAGCATCTGCTAAACCTTGCACCCCTAAACCTACCGGACGGTGACGCATATTAGAGTTTTCTGCTTCTTTTACTGGATAGTAATTTCTGTCGATTACCTTGTTCAGGTTACGAGTTACACGTTTTGTAACATTGTAAAGCGCTTCGTGATCGAATTTTCCGTTTTCAATAAACATTGGTAACGAAATAGAAGCCAGGTTACAAACCGCAATTTCATCTTTAGAAGTAAACTCCATAATCTCTGTACACAAGTTAGAAGAACGAATTGTTCCTAAATTCTTATGGTTCGATTTACGGTTTGCTGCATCTTTGTACAACATATATGGTGTTCCGGTTTCGATTTGTGATTCAAGGATTTTCTCCCATAATTCACGAGCACGGATTGTTTTTCTTCCTTTTCCTCTAAATTCGTAATCTGTATATAATGCTTCGAATTCATCTCCGTAAACATCATATAATCCCGGGCATTCATTAGGGCACATTAAAGTCCACGTTGAATCTTCCTGAACACGTTTCATGAATAAATCTGAAGTCCACATGGCGAAGAATAAATCTCTTGCACGCATTTCTTCTTTTCCTGTATTTTTCTTTAAATCTAAGAAATCAAAGATATCAGCATGCCAGGTTTCGATATAAATCGCAAAACTTCCCTTACGTTTTCCACCGCCTTGATCTACGTAACGAGCAGTATCGTTAAATACTCTCAACATCGGAACAATTCCGTTTGAAGTTCCGTTTGTACCACGAATGTAAGATCCTGTTGCACGAACGTTATGAATAGAAAGCCCAATTCCTCCCGCAGATTGCGAGATTTTTGCTGTTTGTTTTAATGTATCGTAAATACCATCAATACTATCATCCTGCATTGCCAAAAGGAAACAAGAAGACATTTGCGGTTTTGGAGTTCCTGCATTGAACAACGTTGGCGTTGCGTGTGTGAAGAACTTTTTAGACATTAAATCATAAGTTTCAATAACCGATTTTAAATCGTCTAAGTGAATACCAACAGAAACACGCATTAACATGTGCTGCGGGCGCTCTACGATTTTTCCGTTTATTTTAAGAAGATAAGAACGCTCTAAGGTTTTAAACCCAAAGTAATCGTAATTAAAATCTCTTGTATAAATGATGTGAGAATCTAAAAAAGCAGCATTTTCCTGAATCACTTTAAATACGTCATCAGCAATTAATGGTGCTTCCTGACCATTTCTTGGGTTTACGTAGTGATACATATCTTTCATCGTTTCAGAGAAAGATTTTTTTGTATTTGAATGTAAATTTGAAATTGCCACACGAGCTGCCAATTGTGCATAATCTGGATGTGCAATCGTCATAGATGCCGCAGTTTCTGCAGCTAGATTATCCAATTCAGAAGTAGATACCCCATCATACAATCCTTCGATAACTCTCATTGCTACCTTAACCGGATCTACAAGCTCATTCAGGCCGTAACACAATTTTTTTATTCTTTCTGTAATCTTATCAAACATTACAGGCTCTCTGTGTCCATCTCTTTTTACTACATACATAAGCTTACTTTTTTAGTTATTGAATAAATGAAAGTAACTAGAAAACGAATTCCAGTACTTAAACATTGCGTGTTTTTAAATTATTTTTCGAGAATTACAGAATTCTCAATAGTTGTCCTTTCCCAATTTGAATATCAAACCGAAAAGCCGTTAAAATTGCTATTAAACCTCCGATTTGGGTGATAGAGATTTAACCTAAAATGTTCTGTAAAAATTAACCCAGGCTTTAGATAAAATTATCCCGAATTAAAAAAAATGCTGTTGTTCTAAAAATCTGCGTCAAATGAAATTTTTTGAGCATCGCTGTCTGTGTTCATTACTCCAGATTTTTGATACTCGGCAACACGTTTTTCAAAGAAATTAGTTTTTCCCTGAAGCGAAATCATGTCCATGAAATCGAATGGATTTGCAGATCCGTATACACGCTCGCATCCTAATTCAACCAAAAGTCTATCTGCGACGAACTCCAGGTACTGTGTCATTAAACCTGCATTCATTCCAATTAAACTTACCGGAAGAGATTCTGTTACAAACTGTCTTTCGATATCCAGTGCATCAACAATAATTTCTTTGATTCTGTCTTTTGGCACTTTATTTACCAAATGGTGATTGTGCAGGTGAACTGCAAAATCACAATGTACGCCTTCGTCACGAGAAATCAACTCATTAGAAAAAGTTAAACCTGGCATTAAGCCACGTTTTTTCAACCAATAAATTGAACAGAAAGCACCTGAAAAAAAGATTCCTTCAACAGCAGCAAAAGCAATAAGTCTTTCAGCAAACGAATCAGATTCGATCCATTTTAAAGCCCATTCTGCTTTCTTAGCAATTGCCGGGAAAACTTCTAATGCATTAAACAACTCAGCTTTTTCTGCTTCATCTTTTACGTAAGTGTCAATTAATAAAGAATACGTTTCACTGTGAATGTTTTCCATCATAATTTGGAAACCATAGAAAAACTTCGCTTCAGCATATTGAACTTCGTTTACAAAGTTCTCAGCTAGGTTTTCATTTACGATTCCGTCAGAAGCAGCAAAGAATGCTAAAATGTGTTTAATGAAATATCTTTCGTCGTCATTAAGTTTATTATTCCAATCTGTCAAGTCCTGGTGCAAATCGATTTCTTCAGCAGTCCAAAAACTAGCTTCCATTTTTTTATACCATTCCCAAATATCATGATGTTTGATAGGAAAAATAACGAAACGATTTTTATTTTCTTGTAAGATTGGCTCTACTTGTGACATGACAAAATTTGTTAAATTTTTATACTGAAACTTTACTAATTCAGTAGACCACAAAGATTGTCAATTATCGCTAAAAATGAAAGTCAAACTTATTCACAATTTGCTGTAGTTTTTAACAAAGGTTAAAATTTGAAACATTTTTCATACAATAATTAATTTATTGTAAATGAACACGTTAAACACATCAATTACACCTTGAAGCCCCGTAAAATATAGACTTTTAAATATAAAAAGCAAGAAATTTTAAATTGTTTTAAAAAGTTTTTTTTTGAGTTAAAACTTTATTTTTTTGAGCTAAAACAAGACCCGTCAAAAGAGTATTTAATACACTTCAGATTTTAAGAATTTTTAAGTTCCTGAGCCACCTTTTCAAGTTCTAAATACCAGTCTTCACCAAAACGACGAATCAAAGCTTCTTTCACAAATTTATAAACCGGAACTTCTAATTCTTTTCCTAAAGAACAAGCATCATCGCAAATATCCCATTTGTCATAATTTACCGCTGCAAATTCTGTGAAGTCTTTTACACGAATTGGATACAAATGACAAGAAACCGGTTTTTTCCAATCTACGATTCCTTCATTATAAGCTTGCTCGATTCCGCAAAGCGCGGTTTTTCCATCAAAAATTACGTAAGCACAATCTTTATTATCGATAAGCGGCGTTTCAAGATCGCCGTCGGTTCCTTTTACCCAGGTTCCCTGCGCTTCGATCGCTGCAATTCCTTCTTTTCTTAAAAAAGGTTTTACTTTTGGATAAATTTCTTCTAAGATTTTAGTTTCAGCCTCATTCAAAGGCGCGCCCGCATCTCCATCAACACAACAAGCCCCCTTACAAGCTGACAAGTTGCACACAAATTCTTTTTCCAAAATATCTTCTGAAATAATAGTTTTTCCTAACTGAAACATGATAATAAAATACGCTAAATTTATAAAGTGCAAAGATAGTCAAAGAAAACAGATATATTTTTATTCTTTTTTTTCACGCAGATTTGGCAGATTTAAGCAGATAATAAAGATTTATTTAAAAATAAAGTAAATCTTAACCATCAGCAAAAAATTAAAAATCTGCTCAAATCTGCCAAATCTGCGTGAAAATTTTTTATACGATCCAAAAAAAATCATTTGAGCTGCCTTTGAATTAGCAATTTAAATCATCAATTGTTATAAATATCACTTTTTTAGCTACTGAAACGTGTTTTTATAACAAAAATGAATTATACCGAAAAAACACCTAATTTTATTAACTACTTTTGCAGCAGTTTTTAAACCCTTAAAATCAAAGCGATATGTTAGAAATAGACTTTAAAGAAATCATTACAGTAAGCATGGTACTTTTTGCCGTGATTGATATTGTAGGTTCAATTCCCATTATCGTGAACTTAAGAGCAAAAGTGGGACACATTGAATCTGAAAAAGCTTCGATAGTTGCCGGAGCCATTATGATTGTTTTTCTTTTTGTTGGAGAGGGGTTATTGAACCTTATTGGTATCGATGTGCATTCGTTTGCTGTTGCCGGTTCTTTTGTGTTATTTTTTCTGGCTTTAGAAATGATTTTAGGAATCCGTATTTATCGTGACGAAGAACCAGGGTCTGCTTCTATTGTTCCATTGGCTTTTCCATTAATCGCCGGAGCGGGAACTATGACCACTTTACTTTCGCTTAGATCTCAGTTTCATACTATTAATATAATCATTGCGATTTTACTAAATATTATATTAGTTTATGTCGTTTTGAAATCATCAAAAAAGATCGAAAATTTACTAGGAGAAAACGGACTTGGCGTGGTCCGCAAGACATTTGGAGTAATACTTTTAGCAATAGCTGTTAAATTATTCGCTGCTAATGTTAAAGGTTTGTTTGTCTAAGATTTATTTTTATACTTTTACCCCCACTAAATTTATAAAATACAACTTTAAGACATTTTTTATTAGAGTTTTACTTTGATATTTTTATACAAACAAACAAACAATATGAAAATCTTCACTTCAATCTTAGTGCTTTTAGCATTAGCTTTAATTGTTTTTAATATTACGCTATTAGACTTTACAAACCCGTTTCAGGGAGATAGTATGGTAGCTTTTATTGGAATCGCAGCTTCGTTTTGCGCCGTGTTGATTCTTTTGATTTTTAGAATTTCAAAAAGAATTGAAGAAAAAACAAACGGTCGATAATATATGTTTGACGTTTTAATTATCGGCGGGGGCGTATCAGGCATATCTTGTGCCTTAGTTTTAGGTTCTGCCAAAAACAAAGCTTTTGCTACCGACAAAAAAATCGGAATTTTTACTCATCAGAAAAACTCTTCTTTGCAAGAGGCAGTTTTCTACAATGCTTATGGGATTACTCCAGGCAAATTAGGTTCTGAATTACTAGCAGAAAGTACAGCGAATTTAGCCGCAGCCTATCCACATATTGAACAAATTGCAAATGAAAAAGTAATAAAAGTTGAAGGTTCTTTTCCTTCATTTACTGTTATTACAAACAAAAGCTCATATAAAACAAAAAGTATCGTTGTTGGAATTGGTTCTGCCAATACATTTGATATCGAAGGTTTAACACAATATATTGAACCTCACAAAAAAGCACTTCCGGAAAAACAGCGTATTCAGCTTAAAAATGAAGATCATAAAGTTGCTGACGGCATTTATGTTATTGGAACTTTAGCCGGCTGGAGAAGCCAATTGGCCATTGCTGCAGGAAGCGGTGCTGCCGTTGCCACAGATATTCTGACTTTATGGAATAACGGAACACAAACTCACGCTCACGACAGCATTCGATAAGATTATATAAAATTATTAAACCATATAAGTTATATAAGTTCATATTATACTTTGCGTATAGAATTAAATGAACTTATATAACTTATATGGTTTATTTTTTATTTGTTTTTGGTTTTTTATTTCACCGAAACAATCTGGGTTACTTTAATATGGTTTTCGTCATCAGTTTTCCAGATTTCTCCTTTTAGTGACACTACATCTCCTATTTTTAATTGTTTATAATTTTGCGGTCCGCCAACGTTTACGATGCTGATTGTTGCAAAATATACCTCTTTTATATCTGTAGTAATTTTTGCAGTATAACCGTCTTTTCCTGATTCTATTGATTCTACTTTTCCTGAAACTGCACTATTAGTATTATTTTTCATAGTTGTACAAGAGATTACAAAAATCATTAAAACGACAAGGAAACTTATTCTTTTTAGATTTTTCATATTTTGAGATTTTAACCGCAATCGCGAAGCCGTCGGGAGCTAAGAATTGCGTAAGGTTCGCTAAGTTTTGTTTTATAATTCCTTTTCAGGATTTATACCAGCTGAACACAGCTTCCGGCAATAACTTTTAAATGTCCATCAAATTGTTTCCAGACTCTTATGTATTTAAAAACACCATTAATGGGATTATTATCATAAGTTCCATTTAATGAAACCGAAACGGTAACTACTGCCAAATTATCTATAATATTTACAATTTGATCTGAAGCTTCGAGAGAATCAATTTTCATTTTACCTGAACGATAGGAATTCAAATCAAACTCTTTTGTGATGGTTTGTCCATCTGGCAGATTGAACAGTAAATCATCGTGAAGGATTTGTTCTAAAACAGAAACATCTGCATTTTTAACAGCGGTTAAAAGTTCAATTTCGGCATTCACGATTAGATCTTTTTCCATCACATTAGAATTTAAAGATTACTTCTTTTGGTTCAAAATTGTTTTTATCATGGCATCGTCTTTTAAAATAACATCATAATAATACATTTCGCCATACAATTGACGGGCAAATTCTGCAGTGATATATCGGTTTACCAATGCTTTGGTTTTGTCTAATTTTAGATCTAAACCTGTCATTAAAATATAGTTTTTAAACTTTTTGAAATAAGCATCAGAACTTTTCATTTTTTCTAAAAACGCAGCAAAATTAAGTCCTGCAAAAGCATTTCGGTTTTTATCTAATTCTTCAAAAACAAAATGACCAACGATTCCGGTTTGAAGTAAATAAGCAACATTTTCGTTTCCGTGCTCTGCCTCCATCGGAACAAAAACATCCGGAACGATTCCGCCTCCGCCGTAAACGATTTTACCTTTCGGAGTTTTAAATTTCAAAGAATCAGCCACTTTTATGCTGTCTTTTGCATACAACTCTCCAGAGTTTATTCTTGATTCAGATTCTTTAAAATATTCTTCGTTTCCTTTTTTATAAGGTTTTTGAATTGATCTCCCGGTTGGAGTATAATATCTCGCAACAGTTAAACGAACGGCAGATCCATCGTTAAAATCCATTTCACGCTGTACTAAACCTTTTCCGAAAGAGCGACGTCCCACAATAGTTCCGCGGTCGCTGTCCTGAATTGCTCCGGCCAAAATTTCACTTGCAGAAGCACTGTTTTCATTAATTAAAACATATACTTTTCCGGTTTCAAAACTTCCGGCATTTGTTGCATAAGTCTTTTCAGTAGTTCCGTTTTTATTTTTAGTAAAAACGATAAGCTGTTTGTCTTTTAAAAATTCATCGGCAATGGCAATCGCTTCTTCCATATAACCGCCGCCATTATCGCGAAGGTCAATTACAAGCGACTGAATTCCTTTTTGTTTTAAACGTGTTAAACCCGTTTTGAATTCATTAAAAGTAGTTTCAGCAAAACGATTGATTTTGATGTAACCTGTGTTATTTCCAATTAATAACGAAGCATCAACGCTTTTTATCGGAATAACATCTCTTTTAATTTTAAACTTCAATTTCTTTTGTTCTGATTTTCTAAAAACAGTCAATTCGATTTCAGAACCTTTAATTCCTTTTAATTTAGAAAATAAACTATCAGATGGCAATCTTCTTCCGTACAATTTAGTTTTTCCGGCATATAAAATCCTATCGCCCGATTTTAATCCTGCTTTCGCAGAAGGTCCGTTTTCGACTGGTTTTATAATGGCAACAGAATCTTTGTACATATAGAAATTGATCCCAATCCCAACGAAATCGCCTTTCATACTTTCGGCAACTTCGGCTTGTTCGCTTGGCGGAATATAAACAGAATGCGGATCTAATTTTGAGAGTATATTATCGACTGTAAGGTTTACAATCGAATCTGTGTTGACACTGTCAACATATTCAGTATTGATAAAATCAATCAGTTTATTCAGCTTGGTTTTGGAGTAATTTTTGGCCAAAAGCTGATCATCTGTAGAAGCGTTTGTTAAACTTCCCATTACGATTCCGAGAGCAAGAGATGCCCCGATAATCATTGGCAGATATTTTGGGTTAAATTTCATTATTCTTCTAAAACAGGAATATGTTCTACTTCGATACCCGCTTTTATTAAAAACTGAATTCCCGAATCATCGCGATATCCATCTTTATACACCACTCTTTTTATTCCGGACTGATGTATTAATTTACTGCATTCTTTGCAAGGTGAAAGCGTTATGTACAACGTTGCACCTTCACAAGACTGCGTTGATCTGGCTACTTTTAGGATTGCGTTTGCCTCAGCGTGCAAAACATCCCAGCGAGTTAATCCTTCTTCATCTTCGCAGCAATTTTCAAATCCCGATGGCGTTCCGTTGTAGCCGTCAGAAATGATCATTCTGTCTTTTACGATAATGGCTCCAACTTGTTTTCGCTTGCAGTAGGATAATAAACTCCATTCTTTAGCAATTCGCAAATAAGCTTTATCGTATTTATTTAATTTTTTTACTTCCATTTATTTTATCTGTTCCAAATTGGACTTTCAATAATCATTGGGATTACAACTCCAATAATAAAAGCCGACATTACAAGCGCCCAATCGCGTTTTGAAAAACGAAATACTGTCTGAACTATATAAGAGATTACCAAAACTACAAAAACAACTACCAATTGTGCGGCTTCGATTCCTAAAGCAAATTCTCCTAAAGGCAATAATTTTGAACTTGGCGATCCTCCTAAAATCGTTTTAAAATAGTTTGAGAATCCAAGTCCGTGTATAATTCCAAAGAACAAAGTCACAAAAAATATCACATTTACGCCGTCATTTTTAGCTGCTTTTCCTGCGGTAAAAAGATGATACAATGCCGTGATCAAAATCGTAATCGGGATTAAAAATTCAACGATATTTACTTTTATGGCAATTATTCCGAAAACAGACAGTATCAGGGCTAATGTGTGACCGATTGTAAAAACCGAAACTAAAAGCAAAATACGTTTCCAGTCTTTAAAAGAATACGGAACAGTTAAGGCGATTAAAAAAAGAACGTGATCGTAAGCGTTGATATCTAATACATGCTTTAATCCTATTTGAAAATAAATCCAAAATTGCGACATACAGGGAATACTATTAAATGATTAGGGGTTGTAAACTTACGATTTATTTTGAAGAATTTACGATGCGAATTCTTAAAAACAACAAGTAAAAATAAGTTAAATTTATGAGAAATTTAAAATTGTTAAATTAAAATAAGATTTATCTTTGTTCAATAAAAACTTATTATAATTATGCCATTTTCAGAATTATTTGATAACGAATTCAAACAAAGAAACAGAGGTCATTTCTCTGCAATTGTGCGTGTAGCGTTTGCTGACGGAAAAGTAAGTCCAGAAGAAAAAGACTTTTTGGACAAATTAGCTTCAAGATTAGAAATTTCAGAAGAAGAATATACTGATATTCTTACAAATCCTTTAAAATATCCAATAAATCCGCCGTATTTATACTCGCAGCGATTAGAGCGTTTGTATGATTTGGCTAGGATGATTCATGTTGACCATCATTTAGGAGACCAGCAGGAAGTTATGTTAATCCGTATGGGATTGGCTTTAGGTTTTACTCCAGGAAATGTAAATTATATTATTAGTAAAGCATTGTCTTTAATTGACAAAAAAGTAGACTTAGATACTTTCCTTTTCGAAATGGAGAATATGAATAAATAGTGTTCAGTGTTCAGTTTTAACTGATCCTGAAATTGAACTCTAACTAAAATATAAACCCGACAGGTTTTAAAATCTGTCGGGTTTCTTTTTTTATTCAAAAGCATACTTTTAATGCAAATTTGGTTTTGCTTAATTTCGAAATGATTAATGTTATACATTTCTTCATTTCAACTGGACTGAAGTCCAGCCCTACAATATAATTCGTTCCTTTGGAACTTTAGATGAGCCTTTGGCTCTATTGCAGGGCTGGACTTTAGTCCGGTTGACATGTGAGAATACGAAAAATTTTAAACCCGACAGGTTTTAAAAACCTGTCGGGTTTGCTTTATCTGAAAACTGCGACTGTGACAGTAAACTGAATACTTACTCCGCTGTTGCCATAAACTCCTCAGCTTTTTCTACCATATTATAGCTCCCGCAGAAAAACGGAACTCTTTGGTGCAGTTCTGTCGGCTGGATTTCCATAATTCTTCCAAAACCATCTGTTGCTTTTCCTCCGGCTTGTTCTGCAAGAAATGCCATTGGATTACATTCATACAATAAACGTAATTTTCCTTTTGGTGCTTTTGAACTAGTTGGATAAAGATAGATGCCGCCTTTAATCATATTTCGATGAAAATCAGCCACTAAACTTCCTATATATCTTGAAGTATACGGCCTGTCTTCTTCTTCGCGCTGACAATATTTGATGTAATTTTTTACTCCCTGCGGAAAATGGATATAGTTTCCTTCGTTTATTGAATAGATACTTCCGTCTTTTGGAAATTTCATATTAGGATGCGAAAGGTAAAATGTACCAATTGCCGGATTCAATGTAAATCCGTTTACGCCATATCCGGTTGTATAAACCAGCATTGTCGAAGTTCCATAAATTACATATCCGGCTGCAACCTGATTGATTCCCGGCTGTAAAAAATCCTCGCTTGTTACCGGAGTTCCTATTGGTGTAATTCTTCTAAAAACAGAAAAAATACTTCCCACAGAAACATTTACATCAATGTTTGAAGATCCGTCAAGCGGATCCATTAAGATCACGTACTTATTATTATGACTGTTGTCGCTCCCCTGAACAGTTATAAAATCGTCGTTTTCTTCAGAAGCAATACCACAGACAATCTCACGGTTTATTAACGTCTGGATAAATACTTCGTTTGCATAAACATCTAATTTCTGCTGGTCTTCTCCCTGAATATTTCGCTCGCCTGCGGCGCCAATAATATCCACTAATCCAGCCTGGTTTACTTTATGATTGACAACCTTTGCTGCCAAACGAATAGAGTTGATAATCCGGGAAAGCTCTCCCGACGAATACTGAAATGCTTTTTGGTTCTCAATAATAAACTCTCCCAGTGTTTTATTGCGTTCTTCCATTGCTATATCGTTATAGTTTTAATTTTAAGTCACAAATATCGCTTATTTTGTGAGAATGATTTAAAAATTATTTTGTTAGTTTGCTACTATTGTATATTTGCTAATTAATAGTAAAAAGTACCGTACAATAAAATACATTTTTAGCTAATAAGTGATTAATAATAGGAATATATGAATATTAGAAAAGGAAATCCTGAAGACATGAAATCGGTTTTGGGGTTAATTCAGGAGCTGGCAATATTCGAAAAAGAACCTGATGCCGTTGTCATTACAGAGGAAGATTTAGTACGTGACGGATTTGGAGAAAAACCTCTTTTTCAGGTTTTTGTAGCTGAGATTGATTCAAACGAAAGTGAAACAGGACAAGAAATAGTTGGAATTGCATTATATTATTACCGCTATTCGACCTGGAAAGGAAAAACAATACATCTTGAAGATTTAATTGTGAAGGAAAAAATGCGCGGTACCGGTTTAGGATCTGCACTTTATGCCGAAATAATGAAACAGGGAAAAAGAGACAATGTTCGAAGAGTTGAATGGAATGTTTTAGACTGGAATACTCCAGCTGTTAATTTTTATAAGAATTCTGGCGCGAGAATTCTTGATGGCTGGCAGGTTGTTCAAATGGACGAAACGGGAATTAATTCGTTCTTAGAAAAATTATAAATTTTATTTGCCACGAATTAAATTAGTGGAAATTTGTGAAATTCGTGGCAAACCGACACAGATTGTAAAATCATTTTAATCCCTATAATCTGTGGCAAAAAAATATAAAGAAATACCAGATTTCATTCAATCTGAAATCTAAAATTAAAAATCTAAAATTAAAAATGAGAGTATTTAAATTTGGTGGTGCATCAGTAAAGGATGCTGAAGGAATTAAAAACGTATACGACGTTTTACAAAAAGTGGGTTACGAAGATGTGATTTTGGTTGTTTCAGCAATGGGGAAAACCACAAATGCTCTTGAGGTTGTAATCAAGAATTATTTTGATAAATCGGCAGAACTGAATTCATCTGTACAAGAAATAAAAAAATATCACAATCAAATTTTATTAGATTTATTTGATGATGAAAAACATGCTGTTTTTGCTGCAATTAATGAGCAGTTTTCAGAATTAGAGTATTTTTTGGCACATAATAAATCCCCAAATTACAATTTTGTTTACGATCAGGTTGTAAGTTTTGGAGAATTGATTTCTACTAATATTTTAAGTCATTATATGAATTTCAGAGGAATTCAGACGCAATGGCTTGATGTTCGTAATTTCATCAAAACAAATGCAAATTACAGAGACGCCGAAGTTGACTGGGAAACTACACAGCAAAATATTAGCAAAAATGTACCAAGAAAGCAATTAAACATCACTCAGGGATTTTTAGGTGCCGATGAAAATAATTTTACTACTACTTTAGGCCGGGAAGGTTCAGATTATACTGCAGGAATTTTTGCTTACTGCTTAAATGCCGAAAGTGTAACAATCTGGAAAGATGTTCCGGGTGTTATGAATGCCGATCCTCGTTATTTTGAAAATGCGAGTTTGTTAAACCAAATTTCGTATCGTGAAGCAATCGAATTGGCGTTTTACGGAGCAACGGTTATTCACCCAAAAACATTACAGCCGTTACAGAAAAAAGAAATTCCGTTGTACGTAAAATCATTTATCAACCCGTTATTAAAAGGAACTTGCGTTTCTAAAGGTGTTGATTTGGAGCCGCAATATCCTTGTTTTATTGTAAAGAGAGAACAGCTTTTAATCTCACTTTCGTCTATTGATTTCTCTTTCATTATGGAAGAAAATATTAGTGAGATTTTCGGATTATTCCACGAATTTAAAATCAAAGTAAACCTGATTCAAAACTCTGCGATTAGTTTTTCTGTCTGTGTAGAAGATAAATTTGGAAATTTTAATGATTTGAATGCGATTCTTTCTAAAAAATTCAAAGTAGATTACAGCGAAAATGTAACACTTTATACTATTCGTCACTTTACAGAAAATGCTGCACAAACAGTTGAAGAAAACAAAGAGGTTTTATTAAAACAAGTGAGCCGCGAAACTATGCAGATCGTGACTAAAGAGTTAAATTAATACTTTATTATTAAAATTCAGATATATTTTGAAAAGGCTTCGCTTAATAGTGAAGCCTTTTTAGTTTTTACCCTTATTCAAATATTTAATAATTGTTTTTAAATCTTGAATTTCCAATTCATATTTCTTTATTATTTTTCTGTAAACACCCAACATTGCAATTTCCGTTTGACGATCTGGATTCATCAAACTTTCATAAGCAGCAATACCTAATTCCTTTTTAACTAATTCTTCTGGACTGATCTCAAAAACCTGACAGATTTTATTAAAATGAATTGCCCAAGAAGTACTTTCTCCCCGCTCCATCCTTGCATAAGCAGATTGCGAAATATTTAAATGATCTGCAACCTCTTCTTGTGACATATTTTTGGCTTTACGCAATATTTTTAAATTATTTCCTACAACAATATTCATGATTAATATTTTTTTAAATATAAATATAAGATTTAATTTACAATTATTCAGATTTAGGTTTTAATTAACCGATTTTAGACTAAAAATAAATCCTTAGAAGTGATAATTTTACGGTATCACTTAATACAATTAATAATGCCAACATTAAAAAAACAATCATAATAATATTGATTTTGATGTATCTATGTTTCGTAATCTTTGGAATTTATGAAATCATAAATAATGGGTTCAAAACTGGAATGAAATTATTAAGTCAATTTTTTTCAATTATAATTCGCAGTACAACATCTTATCTTTTATATCAAAAATATTTCAACAAGAATAAAACAACTAGGATTAAATACAGTGTTTCCAAATTATTTCTATCCAAATTTTCAATACAAAATGAAAAATTTACTTGTTTATTACTTTCAAATATTATTACCAATCCCATTGTTATACTATTTTGCAAAGAAGGGAGATTCAATTGCTTTTTTTGTACTAATGGTATTTTATTACATCTATAGACTTTTTACAGATTATTATAGGTTATCAAGAAAAAATGTACTTAAAAAGAATGATATTTTTCTTTTTATAATTCCTCTTTGGAACATGAAATATTTTAAAGAATTATATTTTGAGAACTAAATCTAACAACATAAAAAATATTAAAATTATTCGAATTTAGGTTTTAATTAACCGATTTTCGGTTAAGACTCTTTTTTGATTCATCATAAATTTGGTAATTATAAATTAAATATTAACAACTAAATTTATTTAACTATGAAAAAATTAGAATTAAATCAGATGGAGAATTTATTAGCAGGAGCTAATATACAATTAAAGGATGCCACTGCATATGACAATAGTACAAATAGTAGTAGTGGATCTATTGATTGTGTAGCTGCAGGAGCTGGATTAATTTTGGGTGCATTGACAATTGGAGCAGTAACTGGTGGTGTTGGTTTAGTAATTTGGGGAGCGGGAATGGGATTAAACGTATTTGGAATGATGAGAAGTTGCTAATTGATTATTTTATTGAATAATTTCTGATTTTTCTTTTGAATAATTATTTTTAAGTCTTTCTATGGATTATTTTTAAAAGAAAAAAATACTGCAAGCATAGATTTTAGTATTTAAATTAATATTCCATTTAGTGTATAATTCAGATTATTAATACTATTTAGATTAAAAGAACAATCAGAGATTATTTTAGTATTGTTTTTTAATTAAATTTTAAAATGAAAAAAAAGTATTTTGCATTTATATGCATTACAGTAATATTATTACAACTATTAAATTATATATTTTTTAAAGGTGATCTTATTTCTGTTATAGTAACCACATTAGGTATTATACTCATTCTATTCTCAGTTTATAGTGCCAAAATAAAAAAATGATAATTTCTACACTGGGAATGACTGGCATTGAGCTTATAGTTTATGCAATAAGATAAATTCAAAATAAAACTTATAAAATTATTTAACAATAGTTTTTCCTATTTACTAATCTCTAAAACCATTTATACAATAGAGGATTCCATATTAAACCTTTAATTATTTATTAAGAGCAATTATGGATCTTATTATTTAACAGTTCGTACTTATGAAATATCCATTCGTAAAATGGTTAATCCTTTCAATTGGAACAATTTTAATTGGCGAAATTTTTAAAAAGTCCATACCTTTTTATGAATTAATTTACAATTCTCTTTCTCAACAATTCACAATTAAACAAGTCAAGGAGATTATTGATATTCAAAAAAAGTGGGAATGGATTAATTATATTTTTCTTCCAATTTTACTATTACTAAAAACTTCAGCAATATCTTCCATTATTTATATTGGCTTATTTTTATCTAATAAAAATTTAAAATTTATTATCATTTTAAATTTTGTTTTAAAAGCAGAATTTATCTTTTTATTAGTACCTATTTTTAAAATTATATGGTTTTATTTTTTTCAAACCTATTATACTTTAGAAGATATTCAATATTTCTATCCACTCTCAGCGTTAAACATTGTAGGTTATAAAGATTTAGAAAACTGGTTCATTTATCCTTTTCAAGTTCTAAATCTATTTGAACTCTTTTATATTATTTATCTAGGTTATGAGATAGGTAAACTAACCAATACAAATGCAGATTATGGATTAAAAATCGTTGCGCTAAGTTATATACCAAGTCTCTTATTGTGGGTAACCACAGTAATGTTTTTTACACTTAATTATCCCTAAAATGTCATTACTCAGAAAAATTTTCCTTTTAATATGCACCCTTTTTATTATTATAAATATCGTTAGGTATTTTTTTTATAGTGCAGAATTTATTCAAACTTTAATTTCAATTTTGTCAGGGACTTGTTTCATAATTTCCTTACTACTAAAGAGAGAACAAAAACAATGAGAAAGCCAATAAAAATAATTCTTGCGCTATTATTTATTAGTGTTTTGCTTTTTTTAGGTTACAGGATTGTCAATAAAATAACTTATAAAAATGAAATAAAAAAGCATATAAAAACGATTCCTAATTTTTTATATCAAAATATAAAAGGAGGAGTTTTCACCAATCAAAATTTAATGACAGAAACTCCAGCTATTTTTATTTATTTCAATACAGAGTGTGAATATTGCAGCGAGGAAGCACAAATGATACATGAAAACATAAAGAAGTTTGAAAATATTCAAATCATCTTTATTTCATTTGAGAACATCAAGCAAATTAAAAAATTTGCCCAAAATCATCAACTAATTAATTATGATAATATTTATTTTCTATATGATAGCAAAAATACTTTCGCTTCTACATTTGATATAAATTCACTACCCAGCCTAGTACTGTACAACAAAAATAAAAATCTAGTTGAAAAAATAAAAGGGCAGACAAAACCAGAAATCTTGATTAAAAAATTGAATGCTGAATAATGAATTTAAAACACATCCAAAAAACTCATACATTACAACTCGATCAATCAGATTGTGGTGCAGCCAGTTTATTATCAATTATAAAGTTTTATAAAGGCAGTGACTCTGTAGAAAAAATTAGAGAATTAAGTGGTACAACGAAGCAGGGAACTACAATGCTAGGTTTGTATCAGGCAGCAAACCAATTAGGTTTCACGGCTGATGGCTGCAAAGCCGATATGCAAGCCCTGATTGACCATAAGCAACCCTTAATTTTACATACTATAATCAACCAATTGCAACATTATATTGTTTGTTATAGTTACAATGAAAAAGAAGGATTCTTAATTGGAGATCCGGGAAAAGGAATTTACAATTTATCCGAGCAAGAATTAGAAAAAATATGGATTTCAAAGACCTGTTTGACGCTAATACCAAATACCAATTTTATAACTCAAAAAGTAAAGCAAAATGATCAGAAGAAATGGTTCTTAGATATATTAAAAGACGACTATAAATTAATTGCAATTTCTATTCTGCTTGGTATTTTAGTTACCGGATTAGGGCTGGCAATGGCATTGTTTTCTCAAAAACTAATTGATGATATTCTCCCGTCAAACAATATAAAAAAATTAATTTCTGGCATTATCTTATTAGCTATTTTGCTCTTTGCACGAGTTGGAATATCTGTTTTAAGGCAATATTTTACATTACAACAATCGAAAGATTTTAATAATCGCATCAATAATATTTTTTTCTCTTCATTATTACAGCTGCCAAAGCCTTTTTTTGATACACGTCAAACAGGTGAACTTGTATCCAGATTAAATGATACTCAGCGTATACAAAATGTGATAAAAACACTTTCTAATTCTTTAATAATAGATGTCTTGTCTATAATCATTTCATTAATTTTCCTGTTTACATATTCCTGGAAACTGGGTATAATTTTAATTATAAGCCTGCCCATATATTTTTATATTATTTATCGAAACAACGAGAAAATCATAAATTCGCAAAAGGATATAATGCAGAGCTATGCTTATAATGAAAGTAATTTCATTAATAGTATTCAAGGAGTTTCAACTATAAAAAATGACAATAAACAAAGCATCTTCAACAAGTTAAACCGAAATATTTTTGCCAATTATCAGGAAAAAATAGTTAATCTCGGAAAAATCAACATTACTCTTTCCTGGCAATCTGGTTTGGCTAATGTAGTATTCGTTATTGGTATTTTAATTTACACCTCTATACAAGTATTTAATAAAGAAATTAAAATTGGTGAATTGATGGCAATTTTAGGAATCACAGGTTCATTACTTCCTTCAATAGCAAATTTGGCTTTGATTTCAATTCCAATAAATGAGGCTAAAATTGCATTTAATAGAATGTATGAATTTGCATCAATTGAAAAAGAACATGAAAATGGTCTTCAAATTTTTGAAATTGAGAAAATCTCGATTCAAAACCTTTCTTTTAGGTTTGCAGGGAGAAGTGAACTTTTTCATGATGTAAATATTACAGTTGAAAAGGGAAAACTTACTGCCATTGTTGGAGAAAGTGGAAGTGGAAAAAGCACATTAGGGCAGATTTTGCAACGTTTTTATTCATTTGAAAATGGAAATATAATTGTAAATAATAAACACGAACTTCATAAAATTGGACTTAAAAACTATAGAGATTTATTAAGTGTAATTCCTCAGGAAATTACAATTTTTAATGGAAACGTAATTGACAATATTCTACTTGGAGAAAGTGAAACTGCTGAAAACATTTTAACCTTTACTACTGAATATGGTTTTGATATTTATTTCAATCAACTACCACAAGGATTAATGACCATTCTTGGAGAAGAGGGAGTCAATTTAAGCGGGGGACAAAAGCAGCTTATTGCTTTTGCTCGGGCATTATATAAAAAACCACAATTTTTAATTCTGGATGAAGCAACTTCTGCAATGGATCGAAATACTGAGAATTTTACAATGACGTTACTTCAAAAAATAAAACAGGATTGTGCTGTTTTATTTATTTCGCATCGCTTAAATAAACTCAAAAATATAGCCGATAGCATTTATATTTTAGAAAATAAAACGATAACGGAATCCGGGAATCATGAGAAATTAATGGAAACAAACAATTTTTACAGTAAGTACTGGAATGAACAAGACGATTCTATTGAAACAAATCTGCTGAGAAACTATTAAATTTAACATCAATGAAAAAACTAAATTTAAAATTAATTATTCCGTTTTAATATTTTTGCACATTGATACTAATCTCTAATAATGAAAAATTCATTCAGTTTGATGAAATTTGAATTCAATTGGTACTTGTTTTGATTTTTATATTGAATATTATACTAGTGTATTTGTTATTAAAAAACAAATCTTGATTTAAAATTTTTACCTCACCCTATTATTCTCTAACAATCAAAGTCACAAAAAGCATTAACTTTAGATTGTCGAGCTTCTTTCGTTCCTTCGACTTCGCTCAGGATGACAAATAGATATGTATAAAAATAAAATCTGTGTAAATCAGTTTAATCTGCGTGCAATTTATTTACCTCGCCCTATTATTCTCTGACTGCTCAATTTCAGATTTTTTATAAGTTGTTTTTTTTGAATTCCCGAAACTGTACGTCGCAATTAGCTTAAAATAATTTGAAGTATACGTTCGGTGATAATATATTTGAGTTTGCCCGACTTCATAATCGCCCGAAACCATGAACTTGTGAAAGATATCGTTTGCCGTAAAATTTAGTTTTAAGGCATCTTTAAAAAAATTTCTTTCGATTCCTAAAGTTACTGTTGAGCGGGAATTATCACTTCGCAAGCCATAACTTTTGTTTCCTAAATACCAGGCAAGTAATTGTACTTTAAAAAGATCCGGAATTGTAAATGTATTATTCGAATACAAATAGATCTGCGGCTTAACCGGTCCCATAGCGTATTCATAAAAATTGTCTATTGCTTTCGTTAAATTCATACTTACGGTATTGGTAGAATTCCACCATTTGACATTGAATGACCTTGAAAGCGAAGTAAAAAAGGTATGCTCTTTTTCTAAATTTAATGATCTCAAAATATAGCTGTTTGGAGTATCACCGCGCAAAGCTGCTGCCGAAATCGGGTCTATTTTATAAGTATAGCCCATTTTAAAATCAAACTTTTTATACATTGTTCCAATTTCAAAAGCGTGGACTTTTTCGGGAAGCAAATTAGGGTTTCCTTCAATTGTCGTAAACGGATCCTGATAAATAACATACGGATTCAATGCCTGATATCTTGGCCGTGTTATTCTGGAAACATATGAAAAATGTCCTTCCCAGTCTTCAGAAAAATCAAAATTTAAAAGCAGGTTTGGAAAAAAACTCCCGTAACTTTTTTCAAATTTCTGAATTCCGTTTGCATTTGTATACAAATCATAATTTGTTCTTTCTGTCCTTACTCCTACCGAAAAATTGACTTTTTCGCCTAATGTACTTCCAAAAGTAAAATAAGCCGCGGCAATTTTTTCGTTGTATTTAAAATCGCTCGAAAGCTCGTCATCCAGTTCAAAATTCACATCATCAGCATTGGCAATTAAAAAATCTGTTCCTGATTTTATGGTTGCATAACTATATTTTGCACCCATTTCGAGTTTGGTGTTTTCCTTTATTTTCTTCGAATAATCGGCTTGTGCGGCTGCAATGTTTATGGTGCTTCCCACATTGTTTTTAAGATATTTTTGAATATTATTTTCATCAACCAGACTATTTTCTTCGATAAAATCTCTTACCGTTCCGTTGTAATTTGAATATTGCGTTCCTATAAACAACGACGAACCTTTTGGGTCTGTTATCAAATTATAATTCAGGTTTACAAACTGATTCAGCAGCACATCATTTTTAGCAATATCTGTGGCATAAAAATTACTTCCTGAATTATTATCGATTGAATTTCTGCTTTCTACAACTCCGCCTAAATCTTCAATATTGCCGCTGTAAGCTAATGAAACATAACTTTTTGGAGAAAAGGTATACTGCAGTCCAAATCCAAAATTAGAGTAATTATTATATTCCCTTCTCCAGTCTGTTGTTAAAACTGATCTCATATATTCATCAGGATTCGGGCGCGTTCTCGTGGTGTACAACAATTCACGGCCTTTGCCTAATTGCAGGCCATAATTGGTTATAAAGGAGAATCTCCCTTTTGAATAATTAAAATCAAAAAGTGTATTGGTACTTGTTCCGGCAAATTTAGAAACTGTTATGTGCTGACTTGCTGATCCCATTATGCCGCTTTCAATATTTTGTTTGGTAATAATATTGACAACTGCTTTTCCTTCGGCATCGTATTTTGAAGACGGATTTGAAATCACTTCAATTTTTGCAATCTGCGAAACCGGAATTGCGGCAAAACGTTCATAATTAATCAAGATTCCGTTTAGGTAAATTATTGCTTCACCTTTTCCCAGAACGCTGATTTGTCCTTCGGCAACTACCACATTTGGAACACGGCCTAATAATTCATTGACAGAACTGCTTGTTGCGAGAACCGTTCCCGTAACATTAACATCGATAGTTCCGTTTGCACCATATTTTAATAATGACGGCTGGCTTTTTACTACTATTTCGTTTAATTGATTGTTATTTTCTGAAACTATAATTGAACCCAAATCTATGTTTGCTGCACCAGAATAATTTAAGCGTATAAACTTATCAGCAAATTCTGCCGAAGTAAGTTTTAGAATAATTTCTTTTTGATTGATATCTGATAATTGAAAAACTCCGTCTAAAAACTCCTGCTGTTTGATAATTACAGAATCCCGAACAGACAGAACAGAGACGTTCCCCATCATCAATTCGTTATTTCGATTGACAACTTTGCCTGAAATTTTTTGAATGGTCTGCGCATTTGACAAGACAGCATTAAAAAAGAAAAAATAGATATAAATGAAAACCAGAATTAGAAACCTCATAAAATTTAGGGATTAGGATTTGACTTTTTGCAGAGACAAAAGTCAGCTCTAAACCATGAAACGAGGTAACCGAAAGCGAAATCAGGAGTACGAATTTATAAATTGATACTCCGTTTTATGGCTGTAATGCCTGAATCTGGTAATTTAAGGGTGTGGTTCCGGTATGTTTTTTAAAGGCAGCAAAGAATGTAGATTTAGAATTAAAACCTACATCATAACCAACAGATTCTAAAGTTAGTTTATCATTTGATGTGATAATTTCGCAGGCATTATTGATTCTGAATTCATTTACGAAACTGGTAAAATTCTTTCCTAAATTATTGTTTAAAAACTGCGACAATTGATAGCTTGGGATATTTATTTCCTGAGATAAATCTTTTAAACTCAAATTCGGATTTTTGTATAATGTTTTTTCGTTCATTACTTTTTCCAGTTTTTGAGACAAAATCACCACTTCTTCTTCGCTTAGTTTTTTGTCTTTTTGAATGTTGAGCAGGAATAAATCATCGGTTCTTGTTCGGTATAAAAGAACCAAAATGATCAGGTATAAAATAAAAGTAAAGGCGAACGCACCCGTAATACAGGAAACAAACGGAACTCTGACAAATCCTAAAAAGTAGGATATAAATACTAAAGCAATTCCCAGGAAAATAGTCCCGAACCATCTTTCTGACGGAAATGTATTTTGGTAATTCTGTATTATTTTTTCCAGCAATAATCTGATTTCAAAACCTGAAATAAAAATATAAGTGAACCATTGAAGGAAAATAAAAGCCACAAAATAATCATTCCATAAAACAGGATAATTTTGATATGGAAATATAAAACCAATTATCAAAATAATGAGAATCCAAATGGCTAAATGCAATTTCCAATTTAGCGAAATCGTATTCTGAATTCCTGATTTTAAAGTACAATATAAAAGCGACCCGATTAATAAACCAACCGAAAGACCAATTTGTAAGTAGTTTTTGTGCAGATTATTATTAAAATAGACAAAAACGGTAACAGCAATTCTGGTACTTAAAGTGAATAAAAGTGCCCCAAGAAAAAGATTAGAAAGGTATTTTTTCTTGGTAAAAAACAAAAAATACAGACTTAGAATAAATCCGTTGAAAGCGCCCAAAGCGCCAAAAAAGAATAATATTTCTTTACCTAAACTCATATCTAAGTTTGTAATGCCTGAAGCTGATAATTAAGCGGCGTTGTTCCGGTATGTTTTTTAAAAGCAGCAAAGAATGTAGATTTTGAATTAAATCCTACATCGTAACCAACAGATTCTAAAGTTAATTTATCGCTTGAAGTGATAATTCTGCAGGCTTCGTTTATTCTGAATTCGTTTACGAAACTGGTAAAATTCTTTCCGAGATTATTATTTAAAAACTGCGATAATTGATGACTCGAAATATTAATTTCTTTGGCTAAATCCTGCAGGTTTAAATTTGGGTTTTTATACAAACTTTTATCATTCATTATATTTTCGAGTTTTTCTGAAATAATTGCAGCCTCTGCCTGCTCTATTTTTTTACCCGAAATTTTCTGGGCGTTCAGTAAAAACAAATCGTCGGTTCTTTTTCTGTATAAAAGAATCGAAATTATCAGATATAAAATAAAAGAAAAGACAACTGCTCCGCCTATATATGTTGCCGCCGAAGCGCCCATAATGGCTAAAAAGTAAAAAAGAAACAATAAAAAATTACCCAGAAAAAGCATTCCAAACCACATTTCTGATGGACTTGTTTTTTCTTTTCTGTTCAAAATTTTCTTTAAAACACCACTAATCGTAAAGGCTGAAAAAATGATATAAACAAACCATTGAAAGTAAATGATTTTTATAAAATAGCCCCTCCAAATTTCCGGATAATATTCGTACGGATATAAAATTCCAACGGCCGCGATTATGGTTCCCCAAAACAGGAGCATGATTTTCCATGATTTTGGCATTACATTGATTTCTTCAACTGCTGATTTTAGAAAATAATACAAACATGGCCCGATGAAAAAGCAGGCAGTAAGTCCAAACTGCAAATACATTTTTGGAAGTTCAGGATGAAAATATACAAAGACAGATTTGCCAATCCTGATGCTTAATGCGAACAAAAGTGCACCAAGAAAATAATTGGTCAGGTATTTTTTCTTGGTAAAGAAGAAAAAATAAATTCCCAAAATTACTCCGTTGAAAGCTCCCAAAGCACTAAAAAAGAATAAAAGTTCTTTGCTAGTATCCATAATTAAAGTTCGTTATATCCTCAACAAAGCTAAAAAAAAGATTGATGTATGATATAAATTATACTTCAAATTATAATTAAATATGGTATTTAAAATAAAAAAAACAGCTTAAAATCAACTGGTTTCCCAATAAATAAAAGCCTCATAATTTCTTGATTATAAATACTACTTTTGAATTTTTAGAGTTAAAATGTTTATGTTGAAAAAATTACTGTTTTTTACGGTGCTGTTTTGGTATTCCGGGCTTATGGCACAGGAGACAGAATCGCTGTATAAAACAAAAAAAGTAATTGCGGTAAAAGATACTATACATCTTGAAAATTTTAGCATAAACTCCAGTTTCTTTGAAATTTTAAACAGTAAAAATGAGCCAATTGATTCGATTTTTTATAAAATTGATTTTCAAAAAGGAACGCTTCTTTTAAACGAAAAATTCACTTCTGTTTCTGATACTTTAATTGTCAATTATCTCAATTATCCTGATTTTCTAACTAAGGAATATGGTCTTTATAAAGACAGTCAGGTTGTAAGCAATGATGTTGGAACTGAAAAGTTATACAAAATTGATAATGCCAATGCTAAAAAAGTTACGCCTTTTGATGGTTTAAACACTTCCGGAAGTATTACTCGCGGCGTTACGATTGGAAATAATCAAAGTACGGTTTTAAACTCCAATCTTGATTTACAGATTACAGGGAAAATCTCAGATAAAGTGAGTTTGCGGGCTTCACTTCAGGATAATAATATTCCGCTTCAGGATGGCGGTTATTCGCAAAAATTGGATCAGTTTGATAATATTTTTATGGAACTTTTTACGGATGACTGGAACATTCGCGCTGGAGATGTTTTTTTGGAGAATCGGAAAACACAATTCCTGAGTTTCAATAAAAAAGTTCAGGGACTTTCTGCCAGTTTTGATTTTGATACAGAAAAAAGTAAAACCAATGTTTTTGCTTCGGTTTCGTTTGTAAAAGGGCAATATGCCAAAAGTACGTTTACAGGTCAGGAAGGAAATCAGGGGCCTTATAAATTAAAAGGTCAAAATGGTGAATTATATGTTTTGGTCATTTCCGGTTCTGAACGTGTTTATGTAAATGGTATTTTACTTAAACGGGGCGAAAACAATGATTATGTTATTGATTATAATGCTGGGGAAATTGTTTTTACTTCGCTTTTTCCTATTACTTCTGAAATGAGGATTAATGTTGAATATCAATATTCTGAACGAAATTATAACCGATTAGTTACCTACGCCGGAGCAACAACTGAAAACAAAAGCTGGAGTTTTGGCGGTTATTTGTATTCTGAAAATGATTTAAAAAATCAGCCTTTACAACAAAATTTATCAACAGAACAAGTTCAGATTTTGAGCCAGGCAGGAGATGATCCAAGTTTAATGACGGCTCCCTCTGCTTATGAAGATAAATATGCCGACAATAAAATATTGTATAAAAAAACGATTGTAAACGGGGTTGAAGTTTATGAATATTCCAATAATTCAGCCGATGTTTTGTACAATGTAAAGTTTAGTCTTGTTGGCAATAATCTTGGGAATTATATTATTCAGAATACGAATTCGGTTGAAAGAATTTACGAATATGTTTCGCCTGTTGGTGGTATTCCGCAGGGTAATTACGAACCTATTGTTCAGCTTGTTGCACCTATGAAAATTCAGGTTGCGACTTTTTTAGGAAAATACAATCCTGACGAAAAAACGCTGGTAGATTTTGAAATCGCGATGAGTAATAACGATAAAAATTTATTCTCGGGAATTGATGATTCTGACAACGAAGGAGTTGCTTTTAAGACGAATATTAAAAAACGTCTTTTTACCAGAGACTGGACTCTGGACGGTTTTGCGAATTATCAATTTGTGCAGAAAGATTTTAGATCAGTCGAACGTTTATATAATATTGAGTTTAACCGTGACTGGAATTTAAATTCAACACTTTTAGGCAATCAGAGCTTATTGGTTACGGGCGTTAATTTTGATTTATTTGCGAAAAAAGAAACTTCAAATATTGGTTTGTTTACGTATCAATTTGAGAAATTAGATTTTACCGAAAGCTATTCGGGAGCGCGCCATACTACAACGGCTTTGTTTAAATTGAAGAAATGGACTATTCAAAATCAGGGCAGTTTTTTAAATTCTGATGCAGCGGCTTCGACTTCAAAATTTATACGTAACCAAACGAGAACAAAATATCATTTTGGCAAAAACTGGATTGGCGGAAGTTTACAGATTGAAGACAATCAGGAAAAAGATAAAGCTGCAAATCAGTTTTCGGCTTTAAGCCAAAGGTTTTCTGAATATGGTGTTTTTGTCGGGCGCGGAGACAGCACAAAGGTTTTTATTGAACTGGGGTATTTACAGCGTAGAAATGATAGTTTGCAAAATGGGCTTTTACAGCACGTAAACAACTCACAGACTTACTTTTTAAAATCAAAATTAATTCAGAATAAAACGACTGATTTAGCTGTTTATGCCAGTTACCGAAATCTTGATTTTACGGATTCTAGCAGAAAAAATGAGCCTTCGTTAAATTCAAGAATTTTGTACAACGATCGGTTTTTTAATCAGTTCATGCAGATAGGAACGGCTTATGAAACAAGCTCGGGAACTATTGCGCAACAGGAATTTACTTATGTTGAAGTTCCTACGGGGCAGGGCGTTTATACCTGGAATGATTATAACGGAAATGGAATTCAGGAATTAGAAGAGTTTGAAGTTGCTGCTTTTCCGGATCAGGCAAAATATATTCGAATTTTTCTTCCAAACCAGATTTACATTAAAACCAATCAAAATAAGTTTTCGCAATCGGTTATTTTAAATCCGCTGCAATGGCAGAACGAAAAAGGTTTCAAGAAACTGATTTCTTATTTTTATAATCAGACTTCATTTATTATGGATCGTAAAGTGCGAAGCAGCGGCGATCGTTTAGAGCTGAATCCATTTTATTCTTCAGATGAAAATATTCTGGGTTTAAATTCAAGTTTCAGGAATAGTTTGTTTTATAATCGCGGTAAGCAAAAACATTCTGTTACGTATTCTTACCTTATTAATAATGGTAAAAATTTACTTTCTGTAGGTTCTCAAAATGTCAAAAACAGTTCGCATCAATTACAGTATACACATTTATACAAAAAAAGCTGGCTGTTTAATTTCTTTACCAAAACGATAAAAACTGATTTAATTTCGGAGGATTTTGTCGAAAAGAATTATGATCTAAAAGGATATCAGCTGTCACCAAAAATCAGTTATTTATTTTCGAAAAATACAAGTTTAGATTTCTTTTATGAATTTCAAAATAAAGAAAACAAAATTGGAAACTTGGAAACTTTAGTTCAAAACCGGCTTGGTACTTCATTTTCTTTTGCCGGCGAAAAAAAGGTAACGATAAATGGTGAGTTTTCTTTTTATGAAAATAAATTTACGGGAAATGAATTTTCTTCTGTTGGTTTTCAAATGCTGGAGGGACTGCAGGCGGGACAGAATTTAGTCTGGAAATTGCTTTTGCAGAAAAATATTACTTCATTTTTAGATGTTAATTTAAACTACCAGGGCCGTAAAAGTGAAACTGGAAATACAGTACACACAGGAAATGTTCAGCTTCGTGCTTATTTTTAGCACTTTAAGAAAAAACATAAGAATTAATTGTTTAATTTTAAATGAAATTTAAACTCTAAACCACATGAAAAAATTATTATTAATTTGTTTTATAGTAGTTTTATCTACTAATTTCTACGCACAGGAAACTACAGCAAAAGACGCGAAAGCCAAAACAGAAGCTACGGCAAAAAAAACAAAATCTGCCGCCGATAAAGCAAAAGCTGATGCGAAAAAAGAATCTGCAAAAGCTAAAAAAGAAGCATCAAAAACTGCTGATGCATCGACAAAAGCTAAAAAAGATGCAGCAAGCGAAACTAAAAAAACTGCAGATAAAGAAGCCGCAAAAGCTAAAAAAGATGCGACAAGCAAAACTAAAAAAGCCGCAGACAAAGAAACCGCTAAAACTAAAAAAGAAACTGCAAGCGTAAAAAGTGACGCAGCTAAAAAAACTGCCGATAAAGCAGAAAGCACAAAAGCTGACGCCAAAAAAATAAAAGCAGACGCTGACGCTGCAGGCAAAACTGCTAAAAAAGATGCCTCTTCTGTTAAAAAATCAGCCACAAAAACTGTAAAAGAAACCAATGAAAAAGCTCCAAGAACACCAGATAAAGTTACTGGAGAGTATAATGGTAAAAAAGTGTATACCGGGCCAAAAGGCGGAAAATATTATATTAACAAAAACGGAAACAAAACTTATATTCAGGATTAAGAAAAGATACTAAGATGCTGGGTTGCTAAGTTTCTAAGATACTGATACAAGACTTTGAAGCCGAACTTACGTTCGGCTTTTTTATTTGCTGAGAAAAAACTTAGAACCTTAGTATCTCAGTACCTTAGCAACTTAACATATAAGTAACTTTATTTTTTGAATTGGCTGTTTTCTTTTTCTTTTTAACGCAAAACAAAGCCTGAGAGCGTCTATAGAGTTAATAATTTAGTAATATGTGCGAAATAACATAAAAAACATATTTCTCTATCTTCGTTTTTTAAAAGCGTTAAAAACTATGAGCATTGATTATTCTGCTAACAAAACTATATTAGTTGCTCCGTTAAACTGGGGACTAGGGCATGCCACAAGATGTATCCCAATAATAAAGGCGCTTCAAGAAAATAATTTTATTCCGATTATTGCGTCTGACGGTGTTGCGCTGGCTTTATTACGAAAAGAATTTCCGTACATTCAAACACTCGAACTGCCTTCTTATCATATTGAATATGCTAAGAATGGTAAAAACTTTAAATGGAAGCTGATTAAAAATCTTCCGAAAATGATTACGGCCATTTTAGACGAAAAGAAAATGGTAAACAGCTGGATTAAAAAACATGGTATCGATGGAATTATTTCTGATAATCGATTGGGTGTTTTCAGCAAAAAGGTCCCTTCTGTTTTTATGACGCATCAATTGAATGTGATGACAGGAAACACGACTTGGTTTACCAGTAAATGCCATCAGTATTTTATAAAAAAATATACTGAATGCTGGGTTCCGGATTCTAATGAAAAGGTAAATCTTACCGGAGATTTGGGACATCTTAAAACAAATGAACTGAATCTGCGATATATTGGTCCTTTGAGCAGAATGAAGAAAAAGGAAACACCAAAGATTTATGACTTGATGATTATTTTATCAGGGCCTGAACCTCAGCGTACTTTTCTAGACGAGAAACTGCAAAAAGAGGCTGCGAAATTTAATGGAAAGGTTGTTTTTGTACAAGGAATTGTTGAGAAAACCCAGGAAAAATGGGAAGCAGGAAATGTTACCTATTACAATTTCATGAACTCAAAACAGTTAGAGCAGACTTTTAACGAAAGTGAGTTTGTGCTTTGCCGTTCTGGTTATACAACCGTTATGGATTTGGCTAAATTAGGGATGAAAGCTTTTTTTATTCCTACGCCGGGACAGTATGAACAGGAGTATCTGGCTATAAAACTTCAGGAAGAAAATCTTGTACCGTATGCAATGCAAGACGACTTTACTATTGAAGATTTATCAAAAGTAAAGTCGTTTAAAGGTTTGTCTCAATTTAAAAATGAAATAGACTGGGACTTATTATTTAGTGTTTTTGAAGATCATTTATAAAAAATAAAAAATCCGTGTCAATCTGCGTTTTCACGATAATGAATCTGTATAATCTGTGTCGAAAATTAGACACTGATTATACTGATTTGCTTTCGCAAAGTCGCTGATTGACACGGATTTTATCTTTATTTTTTAGAAGTTAAACTGTGCTTGCAGTCGCAATAAATTTCCTTGTTGTCTGTTTATTGGAAGCGCACTGTCTTCAAAAGTTCTGTCGGCGATTACGTATTCTGCCGTTAGTTCAAAAGCTTTAATTGGCTGCCACTCGACACCAAATTCGTAGTCTCTTACGACATAACTTCTGGCATCTTTTTCATATTTTTTTCCTCCGTCATAATACTGAAATTTGGCAAAAGGATAAATACGCTGTTTTTTGAGATCCCATTTATAATTCAGCAAAACGTAACCTCCATTTAAATCTGTTTCATCAACATGGTTGGTTAATGTATTATAACGCGGGCCTCTTCCTATATTATATTCTGTCTGGATTCCAAATGGTCTTGGGTATAAAACAAAAGTTGCTCCAAGTCTTTGGTCTTTTACATATTGAGGATCATCAACTTGTACTCCAGAAGAAATTTCTCCGGTAAAAGCCCATTTTCCTGTATAAGCCTGAATTCCCGGTTCGATAATCTGACTTCCTATTACAAATGGATATGTTACCCTGGCTACAATATTTAAGTCTCTGTTCCCATCTATTTTATTGGCAATTTGTCCATTATAAACTCCAAAAGCAAATACACCGTAATCTCCGGAACCTTTGAATCCGTCTTTAACCAGCATTTCAAAACGTTCTCTTATTTCGGCTGGTGCCCAGTAAAAGAACATACCTAAATCACGCTCATTTGCTATTGAGCTGTTTATTGCATCGGCACGATCCAAAGTTAAACGCTGTGAACTTGACTGCATGTTTTCAAATCCGTACGGAATTTTACTTTGTCCAATACGTACACGATATTCTTTTTTCTTATCAAAAGAAAGATCAAAATACAAGTCTCGAATCTGCACGAAATTTTGAATTCCCGTAACTGGCGAGCTTGCAAAATCCGGCTGGAAATAAAAATATACATTTGGATGAACCTGCCCTGAAAACACTAAACGTGCACGGCGAATAAAAAGTCCATTGTTTGATTTTGCGTCTGGAGCGGTTGAAGTTGTTCCCCAGGATTTATCACATTGATCACAAGAAACTTTGTCGTTTGTAGAAAAAAGACCATTATACCTAATTTGAGCATAACCTCTTAAAGAGATTCTGTCGTACCAGTGTTCCTCAACTCCTCCTCCTGATTTAGTCTCTGGAAGTTTTGCCTTGTTGATAGAATCTAAAATACGAATTACTTCATTTTTTACTTCTTGTTTATTTATTTCTTGAGCATTTGAAGCCCAAGTAATCAGCATTAAAACGGCTAATATTTTTCTTTTTATCATTACTTCTCTAATTCCCTTAATTTCAGGATGCAAAGATGACTCACCTATGTTAAGAAATCATTAACAAGATGTTACTATAATAAAAATTTAATGTTATCGACTAAATCTGTATGTTGATTTATTGTTAAATACCTTGTTTTAAGGCTTTCAGCAAAAACGAACTTACAATTTTTTAACGTCGGCTTTTTGTACTTTAAATGCTTTCTCGAGCGTAAAAGAAAATTCTGACCCAATTCCGAACTCACTTTCTACGTATACTTTCTCTTTATGCGCTTCAATAATATGCTTTACTATCGCCAAACCTAAACCAGAACCGCCTTCAGATCGGGTTCCGCTTTTGTCAACTCGGTAAAAACGTTCAAAAAGTCTAGGAATGTTTTGTTTTTCAACTCCTTCTCCATTATCACTTATACGAATTAAGACTTTTTTCTTGGTTAGGTTTACAACCCCAACTTCTGTCAAACCGCCTTCTTTCCCGTATTTAATAGAGTTCACAATTAGGTTTTCTAAAACCTGCTGAATTCTGTCCTGATCTCCGCGAATAATAACAGACTGAACATTTTTGCTTTCAAAAGCCAGTTTAATTTTCTTTTTGTCGGCTTTCATTTCCAATAAATCAAAAACATTCTGAATCAGTTCAACGATATCAAAGTCAGTCATATTTAAATCTAAATCACCAGATTCTAATTTGGTAATCATATCTAAATCTTCGACGATATATATAAGACGTTCCACTCCTTTTTCGGCACGTTTTAAATATTTTTTTCGAATGTGTTTATCGTCCATTGCACCGTCAAGTAAAGTCGAAACATAACCCTGAACAGTAAACAAAGGTGTTTTTAATTCGTGCGAAACGTTACCAAGAAATTCCCTGCGGTATTGTTCACGAATTTCGAGCATTTCGATTTCCAGCTTTTTATCGGTCGCAAACTTTTTTACTTCTCGCGAAAGCGTTTCCATATCGGTCGTTATTGGCTGATTGATTAGAGTTGTGGATTCTAATAACGAAACCTCATCGTATATTTTCTTTACTCTTCGATAAATAAAACGTTCTACACGATATTGTAAAACCAAAAAGGAGAATATATAAATTGATATAATAAAAACGATTCCAAATGCAATTTGATGTCTTAATTGATTTTTATAAAATAACGACATCAGAATCAGTACAAATCCTGTCGAGAAAAGACTGATATACAATGCCGATTTTATAGCAAATTTGTATGTTTTTTTAAAATTAATTTTCATTGATATTTTTAACCATTAAGAGATTAAGAGAAATTAAGCGTAATTCAAAAACCATATAAAAAACTGAAGTCCAAGTAAACTTCGGTTCCTTATATGGTTTAAATGTATGAATATTTTTAAGACAATTTGAATGGATTTAAATCTTAACTAAAATTCCAAAGTGTCTTAGTTACTTAGTATCTTAGAACCTCAGTATCTTAAAAATTTAAACTTCAAATTTATAACCAACACCTTTTATGGTTTTAAAAAGGTCTTCTCCTATTTTTTCGCGCAGTTTTCTAATGTGAACATCAATAGTTCTTCCTCCTACTACTACTTCATTCCCCCAAACTTTATCAAGGATTTCATCTCTTTTGAAAACTTTTCCCGGTTTTGAAGCTAATAAATAAAATAATTCGAATTCTTTTCTTGGTAAAGCAATTTCGACATTGCCTTTTATGATTTTGTATTCTTCGCGGTTAATCTCGATTCCGCCAACATTTATAGTATCTGTAACGACTTCTTGTTCTTTTAACCTTCTTAACAAAGCCTTTACTTTAGACACTAATAATTTTGGTTTAATTGGCTTTGTAATATAGTCATCAGCACCTGCGTCAAAACCAGCTACTTGCGAATAGTCTTCGCTCCTTGCGGTAAGGAATGTTATGATAACATTATTTAACTCAGGAATTTTTCTGATGTGCTCACAAGCTTCCATCCCATCCATTTCTGCCATCATCACGTCCATGATAATTAATTCCGGCAATTCTTTCTGAGCCTTTGCTATAGCGTCTTTTCCATTAGAAGCTGTAACAATCTGGTAGCCTTCCTGAGCAAGGTTATAGCCAACGATTTCTAAGATATCCGGTTCGTCGTCAACTAATAAAATCTTAGTTTGTGTTTTTTTCATAAATAGCAAAAATTGAGATTTTTACATCAAATATTCTTAATTATTTATCCGATGTTTTTTATTTCACAGGGTAAATATACTAACAAATGAACAGTTAAAAATTGGTGTTAACCGTAATTTAATCTGGTAACAATTTCATAATCTTAACAACACAAAAACATAACAAGACCGTAACATGAACTTTACAGGGCGGTTCTTTCTTTGCACAAAAATAAATTAAACACAACACACTAATGAAATTCAATTTAAGATTTCTATTTATTGCATTATTTATCTGTACGATTTCGATCGCGCAAAACAAAGGTACGATTTCTGGAGTTCTGACTGACAAAGAAACGAACAATGCAGCGTTACCTTTTGCTAATGTTTTAATTAAAGGTACAAATATTAGCGTAAACACCGACATTGACGGAAAATATTCGTTGAATGTAAATCCTGGAAACTATACTATTGTTTTTAGTTTTGTAGGATATGAAACTAAAGAAGCTCCAGTTACTGTAAAAGCAGACGAAACTGTAGTTATAAATCAAATACTTTCTTCTGGAAGTTATACTCTTAAAGATGTTGTTGTAAAATCTACAGCAAACAGAGAAAAAGAAACTGCTCTTTTATTAGACCAAAAAAATGCTGTTGTAATCAAACAAAGTATTGGTGCACAGGAAATGTCCAGAAAAGGTGTTAGCGATGTTGAGGAAGGTTTAACTAAAATTACTGGTATTACTAAAGTTGGATCAAGAGGTTTATTTGTTCGTGGTCTTGAAGACAGATATAATAACTTACTAATTAATGATCTTTCTGCTCCAACAAATAACCCATTCTCTAAAATTGTTCCGTTAGATTTATTTCCAACGAATATTGTTGGAGTAATTGATGTTTACAAAACTTTTAATCCAAATATCTACGGAGATTTCGCCGGAGGAACTTTCAACATTCAAACTTCAAAAGTTACTAAAAGTGTTACTAAAGTAAATATTGGTGTTGGCTACACAACTGGTAACAGCTTTAAAGATTTTCTTCTTTCTGGTGATGCTGATTCTGCTGCAGGTTTTTTTGGATTTAACGGAAAAGACAGAGAGCTTCCAAGCTTTTTAGGATCGACTGCTACAAGACAGACTTTTACAACTGAACAGTCATTAAATTCTGTAAGCGGTGATAAAGGCTTTAACGTAAGCAAAAGCAAAAGTCCTTTAAACTCAAGTTTCAACTTTCTTCATGCAGACAAATTTGATTTAAGCAACGACCGTTCAATTTCTTATATATTCTCTCTTAACTACGATAATAATTTTGCAGTAAGAGAAGGTGTTGACAGAACATTAGAAACTGCAGGTCATTTATACTACAATAACTTTGTAACAACTGAATACCGTTTTAAAACTACTTCTTCGGCATTAATTGGAGTAAATTATAATACACAAAGACTTAAACTTGCTTTCAATTCTCTATATATCAAAACGACTTTAAACTCTATTAAAGATCAGTTGGGAGAATTAAACCAAAATGGTGTTAACAATACCCTTATCCGTACAAATCAATTAGATAAAAGTAATTATCTAAACAACCAATTGTTAGGAGAATATAATTTGACTGAAGATAAAAACCAAACAATTAAAGCTGGTGTTTCGTATGCAATTACAAAATACGAACAGCCTGATAGAAAATTCTACAGCGGAACTAAAGAAGGAAATGATCAAATCAATACTTCTTACGGTGGAAACAACTTTTTGCGCCAGTATTTAACTGTAGATGGTGATTCTTATTTTTCAGCTTTGGCAGAGTACAACCTGAAGTTTGGAAGTGATAAACAAAACAAATTGACCCTTGGTTATAACGGAAACAATTCTAAAATGGAATCTTCTTACCGTTTTGTTTCAAGTATTGGTGGTACATTTACTTCAGACATGAATAATATTGATGCCAGAATTATCAGCGATATTAATAGCGGAAATGTAATTTTCAACGAAAGTTCAAACACAACTTACAAAGTTAAACTGAACGAAATTGCAAATGCTGGTTATGCAAACTTATTATGGAAATTTGGAGAAAGCCTTGAAGTAAACGCTGGTGTTAGACTTGAAAGCACTCTTAAAGAAACTTTCTACAGAACTTTAGGTTCATTTGATGATCCATACAAATTAAAGAAATACAACAACAACTATGTTTTACCATCGTTGAACGTGAAATATCTTTTAAACGATACTTCAAACATTCGTTTTGCAGCAAGTAAAACTTACACAAGACCTGTTGTGATGGAATCGTTCCCAATTTCATACATCAATGCAGATAATACTTCAACACAAGGTAATGCATTATTGAAAAACAGCGATAACTATAATGTTGATTTGAAATACGAATTGTTCCCAACTGCAAAAGAAATGCTGACTTTTGGTGTATTTGGAAAACATATTGATAATCCAATCGAAAGAACTTTTATTTCTAATGCAACTTCTGGAACAGTTACTACTTTCCTAAATTCTGACAGTGCTAATTTATATGGTGCCGAAGTTGAGTTCCTTTTAGGATTAAACAGAATCAGTGAAAGCTTAGAGCATTTCTCTTTCGGATTGAATGCTTCTTTAATGTCAACAAAAGTTACAGTTGCTCCAACTTATGAATCTCAGGATGAGGATGGAAACATCACTGTTAAAAACTCAATCGAAACACACCATACAAGATCATTGCAAGGTGCATCAGACTGGTTAGTAAATTCAGATTTAAAATATGAATTCAATTTAGGAAAAGACTGGACAAATACACTTTCATTAGTTTATGGTGTTTTTGGAAAAAGAATCTTTGCCGTTGGAACAAACGGACAAGACAATACTTATGAACTTCCGGTTAACCAATTAGACTTAGTTTGGGGAAGCAAAATCTCAGAACATTTTGATATAAAATTTACTGCAGATAACATCCTGAATCCAGAAAGAAGATTAGAATTTGGAAATGATGGAACAAACAAAATAACAGAAAGCTCTTTATTGGCAAACAGTTATAAAAAAGGTGTTGGTTTCTCTGTAAAATTAGGCTATACATTTTAATATCAAATACATATAAAAATAAAGGCTCCAGATATCTGGAGTTTTTTTTATACCATAAAACCAAAACCAGCTTAACATTCTCTTCACATTTTAATTGAGTTTTGGTAACTGTAATGTAATATTGAGATAACACCTTAAAAAGATTAACCGCCTAATTTTGGCACTATAAAAACGAAATAATACAACACACAAATTATGAAAACTAAATTTTTTGCTTTAGCCCTTGCTACAAGTTTATTTTTAAATTCTTGCTCAAGTAGTGACGATCCAACTCCTGTTACTCCTCCTGCAACTGGAGAAATTACAGGACCTATATCTGCTAACAAAACTTTTGCTTACGGAAACTACACTTTAAAAGGAATTGTAAAAATTAATTCAGGTGTAACTGTAACTTTTGATGCAGGATCTACAATTACTATAGACAAAGCTACTGGAGATAATGCTTTAGTTGTTTTAAACGGTGGAAAATTAATCATCAACGGAACTGCTGACAAACCAGTTGTATTTACAGAAAAATCTAAACTTCCAGGTTCTTGGGGAGGAATCATCATGTATGGTGACGCTCCTGCAAAAGTTGCTGGCGGAGGAACTTCTTCAACTTCAGAAGACGGAAACAATATTTCTTATGGTGGAACTAATGCAACTCACAATGGTGGTTCATTAAACTATGTAAGAGTTGAGTACGCTGGTTCTAAATTAGCTGACGGAACAAAAGAAAATAATGCTTTCACATTCTACTCTGTAGGATCAGGAACAACTTTAGATCATTTAGTAGCTTACAAAGGTGCTGATGACGGATTTGAATTCTTCGGAGGAACTGTAAGTATGACAAACGCTATCTCTTACGGTAACTATGATGACTCATTTGACTGGCAAGATGGATGGCAAGGTACTGCAAATACAAACTGGTACGCTTACCAAACAGTAAAAGGAAACTACGGAATGGAAATCGAAGCATCTGCAAATGATAATGCTTTTGGACCAAAAATTTCTAACATTACTTTAAAAAGAGCAGCTGGTAACGTTCCTGAAGTAGGAGATAACCAAGTTGATGCTTTCCAATTCAAAAGAGAAGGTAACGGAGAATACAGCAACATCGTTATTGATGGTTACGGTAACTTCACAACTGGAACTACAACTTACAATGGTAGCGCAGTTAGTATCTTAGATGCTGCAACAAATACACACCAAGTTAATACTAGTAAAATTAAACTTTTAAATGTTAAAATTACTAATACTACAAACGTAATTCCTGTTGCTGGAGCTAACACATTTACTGTTACTTTCCCAGCTGGAACTTTCGTAACTAGTACTACAGCTACTGGTGCTTCATTAACAACAGGAACTTGGGCTACAGTTGATGGTACAAACTTAATCAAATAAGACATACTACATAAAATTGTTAAAAACATCCTAAATTATTAGGATGTTTTTTTTTGGCGTAGTTTTTGTAATTTTTTTTGTATATTTACTTACACAAACAAATGCTATGGCAAAAAACTACTTTTATATTACATTCTTATTGGCTTTTTTCTTTACTGTAAGTGTCTCGGCACAAGACAGTAAGCAATTACCAAAAACTCAAGACGCTACAGGTATTGAGGGACTAAGCTTGTACCCTAACCCAGTTACCAGCGGAAGAGTATATATCTCTTCTAAAAATGATCTGGAAAAAGAAATAATCGTTTTTGATATATTAGGAAAAAAAGTACTGCAAACGCATTTAGCTTCAAAGGAACTTAGCGTTGCAGATTTAGTTCCGGGCGTTTATATCATAAAAATAAGCGAACAAAACGTCTCCTCAACCCGAAAACTTATTATTCGATAAATATTAAAAAAGCTCCTTCTTGGGAGCTTTTTTATAGTTTGCAGTATTCAGTTTCTGTAAAAGCTTATAAACGCGAAATTAGACTGAACACCAAAAAACTGAACACTGAACACTAAAAAATAAATATCTTTGCACAAAAAAAGTTTTGATTACAGCCAGCGATATATTTACGATTTCAAGCCATAAACAATTTGAAAAAACAGCATTAAAAGTGTTTCGTTTTCAATACGCTAATAATACCGTATATCGCGATTTCTGTGATTTTTTAAAGACAGATGTTCAGCAGGTTAAATCATTGAAACAAATTCCATTTTTACCCATTCAGTTTTTCAAAAGCCACGATGTTGTGTCTAATGAAAATCCTTCTCAGGTAACTTTTACAAGCAGTGGTACAACCGGAATGATAACCAGCCGGCATTTAGTAACCGATGTCTCCCTATATGAGGAAAGTTACCGCAGCGGTTTTTCTCAGTTTTACGGCAATATAGAAGATTATGTTGTTTTAGCCCTTTTGCCGTCATATTTAGAGCGAGATGGATCTTCGCTTATTTATATGGTCGAAGATTTAATAAAACTGTCTAATCAGCCTGAAAGCGGCTTTTATTTACACAATCACGACGACTTAATTAAAAAACTGACAGAATTAGACGAAGCGGGTCAAAATGTGATTTTAATTGGTGTTACTTATGCCTTATTAGATTTGATTGAAAAACACCAATTCAGCCTTCAAAACACCATCATTATGGAAACCGGAGGAATGAAAGGAAAACGTAAAGAAATGATTCGTGAAGAGCTTCACGAAATACTTTGCAAAGGTTTTGGCGTTTCTTCCATTCATTCAGAATACGGAATGACAGAACTTTTAGCACAAGCTTATTCTTTGGGCGAAGGTGTTTTTGAATGTCCGTCATGGATGCATATTTTAGTTCGTGATCCCGAAGATGCTCTCACTTACGTAAACGATGGAAAAACGGGCGGAATAAACGTAATTGACTTAGCCAATATCAATTCATGTTCTTTTATCGCCACGCAGGATTTAGGCAAAAAAAATCCCAACAACTCTTTTGAGGTATTGGGACGTTTTGATAATTCTGATATTCGCGGCTGCAACTTAATGGTTCTTTAATGTTTAATCGGTTATTTGTTAGAATCGGTTAATCGGTTTATATTCGATTAATAATTGGTCTGTTAAACAAATTTCTTTCCTAACATCATATCCCTAGGAATATTTCATTGGTAGAAAAAAATATTATTATTCGCATTGTGTCCTGTAGGGACACCTCTTTTTACACAACAATTCTTTTATATTATCCAAACGTTCCATTGGAACGTATAACCACAATTCAAATTTAATTCTACCAACGAAATATTCCTACGGAATGATTTTTTGAAATGAAAAATCCCAATAACTCTTTCGAACTATTGGGATCTATAAAATTATACTTTAACCTAAGAAATCGATTAAACAATTAACCGATTAAACAGTTAAACCTTTTAAACTACTCTAATTACAAAATAGTTTTTCTTTCCGCTTTGCAACAATACAAACTGATTGTTGATCAAATCTTTTGCTGTCAATACAAAATCTTCTTTAATTTTTTCTCTGTTTACAGAAATAGAATTAGCTGTTAAAGCTCTTCTTGCTTCTCCGTTTGATTTAAAGAAACCTGTTTTTTCATTTAAAACCGTGACAATATCCAATCCGTTTTCTAAATCAGCTTTTGCAATTTCAGCTTGCGGAACTCCATCAAAAACTTCTAAGAAAGTCGCTTCATCTAATTGTTTTAAATCTTCGGCAGTAGAATTTCCAAATAAAATATTCGAAGCCTGAATTGCTTTTTCTAACTCTTCTTTACTGTGAACGAAAATCGTGATTTCTTCTGCCAGTTTCTTTTGCAAAATTCTTAAATGCGGCGCTGCCTGATGTTCTGCAATTAAAGCATCAATAGTTTCTTTATCTAAGAAAGTAAAGATTTTGATATATTTCTCAGCATCAGCATCCGTTGCATTTACCCAAAACTGGTAAAATTTGTAAACAGAAGTTTTATCCGCATCCAGCCAAACATTTCCTCCTTCAGATTTACCAAATTTAGATCCGTCAGCTTTTGTGATTAATGGCGTTGTTAATGCAAAAGCTTTTGCACTTTCTCCACCCATTCTGCGTACTAATTCTGTACCTGTAGTAATATTTCCCCATTGGTCAGAACCTCCCATTTGCAAAAGGCAGTTATTGTTTTTATATAAATGATAAAAATCGTATCCCTGAATTAATTGATATGTGAATTCTGTGAAAGACATTCCTTCACCTTCGCCATTAATTCTCTTTTTAACAGAATCCTTCGCCATCATATAATTTACCGTAATACGTTTTCCAACTTCACGGGCAAAATCAATAAACGAGAATTCTTTCATCCAGTCATAGTTGTTTACCATAATTGGAGCGTTTGCTTCTTTTGAATTAAAGTCTAAGAAACGAGACAGGACACTTTTGATTCCGGCAACGTTTTTAGCCAAAGTTTCTTCGTTCAACAAATTTCTTTCGTCAGATTTTCCGGAAGGATCACCAATCATTCCGGTCGCGCCGCCCACAAGAGCAATTGGCTGATGACCAAAATTCTTTAAATGAACCAATAAAATAATCTGAACCATACTGCCTATATGCAGCGAATCTGCCGTTGGATCAAAACCAATATATGCCGCCGTTACCTCTTTTAGCAATTGTTCTTCCGTTCCTGGCATGCTATCATGGTATAAACCGCGCCACTTTAATTCTTCAACTAGATTCTTCATTTTTAAAATATTTTGCGCAAATATAATCAATGGTAATGGCAATATCAAAAACTTATGCCACTAAGGCACAAAGGCGCAAATATTATTAAAAAACAAAAAAACTTTGCGCCTTTGTGCCTTTGTGGCAAAAACCAAAAAACTTATCTTTACAAAATGGTATTAGTAACTGGCGGAACAGGTTTAGTGGGTTCACATTTATTGCTTCATTTAATTGAAAATGGAGAAAATGTTCGGGCTATTTACCGAAACGAAAGCAATATTCAAAAAACTAAATCGGTTTTTGAACTTTATAAAAAAACTGATTTATTTGAAAAAATAGAATGGCTTGAAGCCGATATTTTAGATGTACCTTCTTTAGAAACTGCCTTTAATACTATTGACTATGTTTACCATTGTGCCGCACTAATTTCTTTTGATCCAAAAGATGAAGAAGGCCTTCGAAAAACTAATATAGAAGGAACTGCCAATATGGTCAATTTTTCTCTTGCCAGAGAAATTAAAAAATTCTGCTTTGTAAGTTCCATCGCTGCACTTGGAGATTTAGCTCCTCACGAAACTTGCATTACCGAAGAAACCGACTGGAATCCCGAAAAACCGCACAGCGATTACGCCATTTCTAAATATGGTGCCGAAATGGAAGTCTGGCGCGCACATCAGGAAGGTTTAGATGTAATTATTGTAAATCCGGGTGTAATTTTAGGTCCGATTCCAAAAACAAAAAGCAAACAGCAGGGAAGTGCAGAATTGTATATAAAAGTCGCAAACGGGCTTCCTTTTTACACACTCGGAAGCACCGGTTTTATTTCTGTTGATGATGTTGTAAAAACAATGTATCAGTTAATGAAAAGCGATATTAAAAACGAACGGTTCACTTTAATTACTGACAATATTGTTTTTAAAGACATTCTGGATACAATTGCTGACGTTTTAAAAGTTAAAAAACCACATCTTCATGCAAAACCCATTTTAATGAATTTTCTTTGGATTGCCGACGGGATATTTTCGACTTTATTTTTTCAAAAAAGGCGTCTTACAAAAGCAACTGCAAAAGCTTCTTATTCTAAGAATCTCTATTCTAATGAAAAAATAAAAACCGCTCTGGGAACGGTTTTTTTAGATGTACATCAATACATAAAAGACATTTCGAAGTTATAAACCTATCTATCTTATTGGTTTTCTCATCTGCTGTCTTATTGAATCGATATTTATTTGTTTTGAAGTTTTTTTGATCGAATCTTTTGGAGTTTCTTTTAGTTTTTTATTTTTTGCTGCTTTCGCTGCTTTTTTATTTTCAATAGTAACAATTGAATCCGCTGCTCTTTCAGCTTTTTTCAATCGCTTGCCTACTTCATCAAACATATCTTTGTAATTCTCATAATCTGAGGCATAATAAATGTTATTTTGAGCAAACTGAAGACTGTCAACTTTATATTTTTTAAAAATAAATTTCGTTGGACTCGTTTCTGTAGAATCTAACAATTCCTGATGCTGGTATTTCATTGCTTCCAAAAGAGACAAATCATACATAATATCGATCATTTTATCCTTCTCAATAAGTTTTGCAGGTTGTTTTACAACCTCTTTTTTACAACTTACAGAAAGAAACAAAACCAATAGTATTACTAAACAATTCTTCATTTCAGCTTTTTATCTATCAAACAATAATCGTTTTCCGGCACGGACATCTTTTATTTTGAAATTATTATAAACCAGTTCTCCGTTTACAAAAGTATGTGTAATTCTAGATTTAAAAGCCATATTTTCAAATGGAGACCAGCCGCATTTGTATAAAATATTATCTGAATTTACACTCCACGGCAGACTTGGGTTTACAATTACTAAATCGGCAAAATAACCTTCTTTAATAAAACCTCGTTTTTCTATTTTGAAAATCTTAGCCGGATTGTGGCACATTTTCTCCACGATTTTCTCCACACTGATTTTCCCTTGGTGATGCGCTTCGAACATTGCCACAACGGCGTGCTGCACAAGCGGACCTCCAGAAGGTGCTTTTAAGTACGATTGTAATTTTTCTTCTTTGGTATGCGGCGCGTGATCTGTTGCAATAACATCAATTCGGCCGTCATTCAAAGCTTTCCAAAGTTCGGCCCTGTCGTGTTCTGTTTTTACAGCAGGATTCCATTTAATGAAATTTCCTTTTGTTTTGTAATCTTCATCGGTAAACCAAAGGTGGTGCACGCAAACCTCAGCGGTGATTTTTTTATCTTCTAACGGAATTTTATTGGTAAACAATTCCATTTCTTTTGCTGTAGAAAGATGAAAAATATGCAGACGCGCTCCTGTTTTCTTTGCCAAAGCCACCGCTTTTGAAGACGAAAGATAACAAGCCTCAGCACTTCTAATTAAATTGTGCGCCGTTACCGGAACATCTTCACCATATTTTTCTTTAAATTCTGCTAAATTGTTCTGAATTGTAGTTTCATCTTCACAATGTACTGCAATTAACATTGGGGTACTTGAGAAAATTTTTTCCAGAGTCTCTTCCTTGTCAACCAGCATATTTCCTGTTGAAGAACCTAAGAAAATTTTGATTCCCGCAACATTTTTTGGATTTGTTTTTAAAACCTCTTCCAGATTATCATTCGTTGCTCCCATCATAAACGAATAATTCGCAAATGATTTCTCAGCAGCAATTTGGTATTTATCTTCTAATATTTCCTGAGTAACCGCATTTGGAACTGTGTTTGGCTGTTCGATAAAAGAAGTAATTCCTCCGGCAACTGCAGCTCTCGATTCTGATTCGATATCTCCTTTATGCGTTAATCCCGGCTCTCTAAAATGCACCTGATCATCGATTGCGCCCGGTATTAAATAATTTCCTTCGGCATCAATAACAATACAGTCAGATGTTTTTAGGCTGATACTGTCTGCAACCTCAACGATTAAATCATTTTCGATCAAAACATCTCCGTCAAAAATAGATCCTTCGTTTACAATTTTGGCATTTTTTATTAAAATCCTGTTCATGTTCTATCTTTATAATGTATTGACTAATTTTTTTAATCGAAGAGAAATTACACCTAGAATTGCTTCTTTAATAATCGCATTACTCATTTTTGAAACCCCTTTTGTTCTGTCTGTAAAAATAATCGGCACTTCTTTTATTTCAAATTTAGCACAATAAGTTCTGTACTTCATTTCGATTTGAAACGCATATCCAACAAACTTTATTTTATTAAGATTGATTTTCTCTAAAACTTCTCTTTTATAACAAACAAAACCGGCTGTTGCATCGTGAATTTTCATTCCGGTAATAAATTTTACATAAACAGATGCAAAATACGACATTAAAACACGGCTTAAAGGCCAGTTTACAACATTTACACCCGTAACATAACGTGAACCGATGGCTAAATCGGCGCCTCCAAAGTGGCAGGCATCATACAACTTTTCAAGATCATTTGGGTTGTGCGAAAAGTCGGCATCCATTTCAAAAATAAAATCATATTTATGTTCTAATGACCATTTAAAACCATGAACATAAGCGGTTCCTAAACCGGATTTTTTAGTTCTTTTTTCAAGAAATAATCTTCCCGGATATTCTTCCTGTAATGCAATAACTTTATCGGCGGTATGGTCCGGCGAATTATCATCGATTATCAGCAGATGAAAAGATTTATGCTGTGAAAGTACAGCTCTCACTATACTTTCTATATTTTCAATTTCGTTATAAGTAGGAATTATGACAATACTATCATTCATTTTTTTCTCGGTAATTTCACCGCAAAAGTAAACTTTTTATAGCATTTGGTTCATAATAAATACATAATAAAACTATTGATACAAAAAATTACTAATTTTGTGGCGCTATGATTGAACACCTTCATCCACGAATTATTGAAAACAAAGATTGGGCAACCGCTTTATTTGTCCTGACCTTTGCTGTTGTTGCCATGACAAAATCTGCTTATGAAACTCGTTTTTCAGAATTCAGCAAGCTTATTTTTTCAGATAAATACGCAAAAATTTATCGTGATAACAGCCACATGAAAAGCAGCTTTACGGTTGGTTTATTTTTTGTACAGGTTATTTCGTTTGCCTTTTTTATTCTTCTTACATTAAACATGTATGATAAAGCATCAAAAACTGATTATGTTTTATTCATTCAAATCGCAACTTTTCTGCTTTATTTTATCTTGGCAAAATATTTAGTTGAAAAAATTGTTGCTGCGGCATTCAACATTGACGACTTTGTAGAACTTTTTAATTTGCAAAAAGTTACTTACAGAACTTATATTGGTGTTTTAATCCTTCCAATCAATGCTATTTTGTTTTATTATGATAATATTTCAACGATTGTACCGCTGACAACAATAGGCATTTCGCTGTGTATCAGCTTATATTCTTATTTTATTTCAATTAAAACATATCAAAACGTAATAATCGGTAAGTTATTTTATTTTATTTTATATCTTTGCGCTCTTGAAATAGCGCCTTATTATTTTCTTTATTATTGGATAACAAAAGGGAGTGCTTAGAAAATGTTTATAATATGAAAGTGAAAACAATTTTGGTGTCACAGCCTGAACCTAAAGTGGAGAATTCTCCTTACTTTGAGCTCCAACAAAAACACAAAATAAAAATTGATTTCAGACCATTTATTCATGTGGAAGGGGTTAGCGCAAAAGAGATTCGATTACAAAAAATCGATCTTAATCATTACACTGCGATCATTTTAACAAGTCGAAATGCTGTAGATCATTTTTTTAGAGTGGCTGATGAAATGCGTTACAAAGTTCCTGAAGGATTGAAATATTTTTGTCAATCTGAAGCAGTAGCGTTTTATCTTCAAAAGTATGTTGTTTACAGAAAACGTAAAATTTACGTTGGAGCAAAAGATTTTGCAGATTTATCTCCTCTTATCAAAAAGTACAAAGACGAGAAGTTTTTGCTTCCTGCATCTGACCAGTTAAATGCAGATGCCCCTATAACATTAAACAGCCTGAAAGTAGATTGGGCTCAAGCTATTTTTTACAGAACAGTAATGAGTGACTTGTCTGATCTTGCTGATGTTTATTATGATGTTTTAGCATTTTTTAGTCCAACAGGAATTAAATCTTTATTTAAAAACTTCCCGGACTTTCAACAAAACAACACCAGAATCGCTGTATTTGGAAGCACAACTCAAAAAGAAGCTTTAGATCATGGTTTAAGAATTGATATTCTTGCTCCAACTCCTGAAACGCCTTCTATGACAATGGCTTTAGAAAAATATATTGCAGAAGCAAACAAAGGAAAATAAACCTTTTAGAAATATTAAAAGTTTTAAAATTCCAAATTCCAATTTTATGTTGGGATTTGGAATTTTTGTTTTTAGACTTATTCCACAATATAGCCAACAGTTTCAACCGTAGGGACGCAATTCATTATTTCCTATCTGTCTCCCCGTGGTTAAAACCACGGGCTATGTCTTGAATTTGATTTTTAATTCCCATTTGGAATTTGGTATTTAAAAAATTTGGAATTTTATTTTCCCTTCATTTTGACTACATTTGATTTCTATTCTAAACCCAAATTACAATAAATAGTTTCAAATTATAAGTTATGAAAATCAACTCCCTTTTAATCGAAATTGATGGTATCGACAAAGAAATCCTTCGATACCTTATGGACGATGCCCGAAAACCTATTTTACAAATTGCCAATAAAATTGGCATTTCGGGAGCTGCGATTCATCAGCGGTTAAAAAAACTAGAGCAGTCTGGTGTTATTTCTGGTTCGAAGTTTACGGTAAACCCAAAAGTTTTGGGATATAACACTATGGCGTTTGTGGGAGTTTATCTTGATAAAGCTTCCCGAAATTCTGAAGCCGTAAAAGATTTAAAAAAAATACCCGAAGTTTTGGAGTGTCATTATACAACTGGAAACTGGTCGGTTTTAATTAAAATTATCTGTCGTGACAACGAGCATTTAATGCAGCTTTTAAACACTAAAATTCAGGCTATTGAAGGTGTTTCAAGAACAGAAACGTTTATTTCACTAGATCAGCAGATTGACAGGCAGATTCAATTGTAAATTAGATAATGTGGCAATTTGATTTAAACTGGACTAAAGTCCAGGATCGAGCCAAGGTTCTTTAGTCGTTCCGAAGGAACATATTATAGTGTAGGGTTGGACTTCAGTCCAGTTTAATTTATACAGATATGCAAAAACAAAACCCGACAGGTTTTTTAAAACCTGCCGGGTTTGCTATAAATTATCTAATTGACCAATTTTCTAATTATCACATTAATTCCTTCTGCTTCCAGAATAAATTGAGATATAGTACAACAACGTTGCAATCGATCCAAGAGCGGCAACCACATATGTTCTTGCGGCCCACTTTAAGGCGTCTTTTGCACCGGCCTGCTCTTCTTGTGTTAACATATGTTTGTTTTCAAGCCATGCTAAAGCTCTGTTACTCGCATCGTATTCTACCGGTAATGTAATAATCGAAAATAATGTTGTTACAGCAAAAATTATAATTCCAACTAATAACAACTGCGGAAAAGTTCTGATCATTAAAATTCCGGCCAATAAAATCCACTGCATATAGCTTGAAGCTATATTAACAATTGGCACTAATTTAGAACGCATCGTTAACCATTCGTAACCTATGGCATGCTGAACAGCATGTCCGCATTCGTGAGCCGCAACTGCTGCAGCTGCCGCATTTCGATGATTATAAACTGCTTCACTTAAGTTTACTGTTTTATCTGACGGATTATAATGATCTGTTAACTGACCCGGAGTCGAAATAACACGAACATCTCTAATTCCGTTATCAGCGAGCATTTTTTCAGCGATTTCTGCGCCGCTCATTCCGTTTCGTAACTGCAGTTTAGAATATAACTCGAATTTACTTTTAAGTTTTGAACTTACCATCCAGCTAAACAGCATTATCGCTCCGGCAAGTATTAAATATCCACCTCCCATATTTTTATCTTTTTTGATTGAATTTAAATTTACAAAACAAACTGCAAATTACGAACCATTTTAACAAAATGTCATTTTGGCATTTTTTCAGACAGAAACACCATATTAAAACATAAAAGACTAAAGTGCGTCTCTACAATCCATCTCTATAACAATTGCTTATTTATTTCTTCAAACTTTTCAATCAGAGCATTTATTTTTGCCTGCTGTTTTTTGATTTGTTTTGGAAGAATAAGAAACCAGTTAAACGCCATCCATAATAATGTTAGGCCATAAGTCAGACTTGCTCCTAAAAAAGTCATTCTGCTGGCGTATTCGTACATATACAAACAGATCCCGAATGTAAGCGCAGCAAAATAAAATCGCATCATTGTTGTCTGTAGAAACTGTTGTTTCTTTTTAATCAAAATTAAATTTTGCAGGTATTCCTGATTGGCTTGTGTTGTTTCGATGTTTTTATAGGTACTCAATAATTTATTATAAACAAATAAATAAATCATCATTGCCAGTATCGTAACAATGATTCCTATTTTAGTCGAAATAAATTGCGGCTGATAATACACCCAGACAAAAACAATAAAGGCTGATGTTGCTAAAAGCAAAATATTGATAATCCACAAACTTCTTAAACCCGCTCTTTTAAATTTATTTACGCGCACCAGCAAATCCTGCATATCGGGCTGACTTACGGATTGTTTTCTCCATAAATCTTTAAAATCTATATTGTTATCGTTGTCCATTTTCTTTAAATTTTTGAGTCAGTTTTTCTTTAATCCTGTGAATTTTCACTCGCACATTGGCTTCAGAAAGCCCAATAATTTTAGCGATTTCCGCCTGCCTTACATCTTCTAATTCTAATGAGATAATGATACGTTCCGTTTCGGGCAGTTCAGCAATGCATTTATATAAAAACTGAATTTGAGGTTCTAATGAAGACTGTTTTTCTTCTGAAAGATGAATCGGAAGTTCTGATTTTGGAAAACGTTTTTGTTTTTCAATCTGTCGAAGGCAATTATTCGACGCAATTCTAAAAATCCAGGTTCCAATAGAAGATTCGTTCCTAAAGGTTTCCAGCTTTTGCCAGACAATTATAAATGTTTCCTGAGCTAAATCCTGAGCGGCATCATAATCGTTTACAAATCCCATGCAAAGCCTGAAAATTCTATCCCAATATGTTTTGTAGATTTCTTCGAATTCCATTTTAAGATTTTAAAAAATTGTTTAATTGTGCCAAATACCATTCTGTATCATCGTACATTATGAAATGCAAACCTTTGTTCGCATATTGAAAATTAACCGTTTTTAGGTTTTTATACTGCCCTTCGATTGCCGGTTTTAAATTTATAAAATAAGATTCTAATAAAATTAGCGACGGACATTTTATCGTGGAGATTTTATTTCTCAAATCGGTATTAAAAAAATCACAATACATTTGAGCAAAGGTTTTTCTATCTGATTTTACACTCCAGTTTATTACCGTTTCCAATTTTGAAGTATCCTGCAAAAGTCTTGGCATGGCTTGTTTCTGCATATCATAAAACTGAGTTTCGGTCATTGCTGTCATTTGATTTACTGTTGATGAACAATCATTATTTTCTTTTGATTTAAAAGAAGGATCGGTTAAAGCTGCTAAACAAGGCAAAGCATCAACAACGACAATCTTACCAATTAATTCCGGATAATCTGCCGCAATGGCAAGTGCCACTCCTCCGCCCATACTGTGACCAATTATGATTGGCTTTTCAATTTTATTGTCTTTGATGTAATTAGCGATTCCTGTTTTCCAATTTCCGAATGAAGGATTTAGCTGTGGTTTTGCTCCGGCAAACCCAGCCATTGTAAGTGTATAACAGGTAAAATCTTTTTCGAAAGCGGTTTTGGTTTCATTCCAAACTTCACCGGAAGAAGCAAATCCGGGAATGAAAATTATAGATTGTTTTCCTTTTCCGGTTTTAAGAACTTCAAAAGGATATGATTTTGTTTGTGCAAAAACATTTAGACATAATGCTGAGAATAAGAATGCGATAATTAAGATGATATACTTTTTCATTTTTAATAGTTTTTAATTGTTAATTAAATCGGATCCGTGCTTTGGATACGAGAACTATTAAAATGTTACAACGGTTTCAAAAAATTTAATTATTAAATTATAGATACTAGGGTTTGTAACGCAAAGTGCAATAAGGTTTTTCGCAAAGTTTGGAAGTTTTTTTGTTTGTAATTCCGATTTTATCGGGAAAGAACGCAAAGTTTTTCCACAATCTTGTCATCCTGAGGAACGAAGGATCACATAAGTAACTCTACAAAGATTGACGATTTTGATTGCGGAATTTCTAGTGCGATCCTTCGTTCCTCAGGATGACAAATTGTACGCATTTTCAGTCTGAGCGAAGTCGAAGACCACGCAAGAAGCTCCGCAATCAAAATCGCCAATCTTTGTAGAGTTACTTATGTGGTCTTCGACTTCGCTCAGACTGACAAAACAAGACGCAAAAAAATCCCAAACTCCAATCGTAAAATTGGAATTTGGGATTTTAAATATTGAAATTTTAAAATTAACCTACAAGGTTGATGATCTTTCCAGGAACAATAATCACTTTATTTGGAGTTCTTCCGTCTAATTGCTTTTGAGTTCTTTCGTCTTTCATTACGATTTCTTCGATTTGTGCAGCGGTTAAATCCAAAGGCAATTCGATTGTGAAACGCATTTTTCCGTTGAAAGAAACTGGATATTCTTTATTCGTTTCAACTAAATGTTTCTCATCAAAAGCTGGGAAAGCAACTTCAGAAATTGAAGTTGTATGTCCTAATTGTGACCATAATTCTTCTGCGATATGCGGAGCATAAGGCGAAACCAAAATAGCTAATGGTTCTAAAATCGCTCTTGAATGACAGTTTTGAGAAGACAATTCATTTACACAAATCATAAACTGAGAAACCGAAGTATTGAAAGAGAAATTCTCGATATCTTCTGCCACTTTTTTGATTGTTTTATGCAATGATTTTAAGTTGTCTTTTGTTGGTTCGTCATTGTTTACAATTAAGCCGTTATCATCAAAATACAATCTCCATAATTTTTTCAAGAAACCAAATACTCCAGAAATTCCAGCCGTATTCCAAGGTTTTGCCTGCTCTAATGGCCCTAAGAACATTTCGTATAAGCGTAATGTATCAGCTCCATATTCATTACAAATATCGTCTGGTGTTACAACATTGTATTTTGATTTCGACATTTTTTCGACTTCGCGCACAACAATAAACTTCTCATCTTTTTCATAGATTGGTTTAGCATGTAAAAAATCTGGTTGCCATTTTCTAAACTTATCAATATCCAGTTCATCTGATGAATTCACAAAACTAACATCAACATGTATCTTGCTAAACGTTGGTGTCAAGGTTCCAGTTAAATTTAGTATTTTTTCAGCCGCCTCCTTATTCTTTTCTGAATTGTAGAAGTCTTCAACAATACCCTTAGATACATAAACATCAGGTCTTTGATCAACTCTATAGATCAAAGCACTAGTTCCCAAAATCATTCCCTGATTAATCAGTTTTTTAAATGGTTCTTCAGTTGGAGCAAAACCTTTGTCTTTTAAAAATTTATTCCAGAAACGAGAATACAATAAATGTCCAGTTGCGTGTTCGCTTCCACCAATGTATAAATCTACATTTTCCCAGTAAGCTAGAGCTTCTTTGCTTGCAAATTCATTTTCATTGTGCGCATCCATGTAACGCATCCAATACCATGAACTTCCTGCCCAACCTGGCATTGTATTTAATTCCAATGGAAAAATAGTGACATTGTTAATCAACTGAGTACTAACCACTGAACACTTAATACTGTCCCAAGCCCAAACTGCTGCATTTCCTAAAGGAGGCAAACCATCTTCTGTTGGTAAATATTTTTCTACTGCCGGTAAAATAATTGGCAAATGCTGCGTGTCAATCATTTTTGGCAATCCGTTTACATAATAAACCGGGAACGGTTCACCCCAATAACGCTGACGAGAGAAAACTGCATCGCGCAAACGGTAATTTGTTTTACCTTTTCCCTGTCCGATTTCTTCTAATTTTTCAATCGCTTTTTGAGTTCCTTTTTTATAATCTAATCCGTTTAAGAAATCAGAATTAGCGATTTCAACGTTGTCTTTAGATCCGTAAGCTGCTTCAGAAATATCAACATTTGCGAAGATATTTTTGATTTCCTGCATTCCGTTTTGACCTTTAAAGAAATTTGCAAAAGCGTAATCTCTTTCATCTCCGCAAGGAACCGCCATTACAGCGCCTGTTCCGTAACCTGCCAAAACATAATCACCAATCCAAACCGGAATAGCTTCTTTTGTAAATGGGTGCTCTGCATAAGCACCTGTAAATACACCTGAAATAGTTTTTACATCGGCCATACGCTCACGCTCAGAACGTTTTGCTGTTTTTTCGATATAGGCTTCAACTGCAGCTTTTTGTTCTGGAGTTGTAATTTTAGCAACCAAATCGTGTTCTGGTGCCAAAGTCATAAAAGTAACTCCAAAAATAGTATCAGGACGAGTGGTGAATACCGAAATAGTTTCTGGTTGTTGGTTGTTGGTTGTTGGAACTACATCGAAAGTCACCATCGCTCCCACAGATTTCCCGATCCAGTTTCTTTGAGATTCTTTTATAGACTCACTCCAGTCAATATCGTTTAAACCTTGAAGCAAACGTTCTGCATAAGCTGAAATTCGCATACTCCATTGTGTCATTTTTTTTCTTATAACAGGAAAACCTCCACGCTCCGAAACTCCGTTTACAATTTCGTCATTTGCCAAAACAGTTCCTAAGCCTGGACACCAGTTTACTTCTGTTTCTGCCAAATAGGTTAATCTATATTGCAAAAGGATTTTTTCTTGCTCATCTTTAGAAAATGCATTCCATTCGCTTGACGAAAAAACTGCAATATTATCATCAGAAACTGCATTTACATTTGCATTTCCTTCTTTTTCAAAAACAGCAACTAAAGTAGAAACATCTTCTGCTTTGTCTGTCGTTTTATTATACCACGAATTAAACAACTGGATAAAAATCCATTGCGTATGTTTATAGTAATCAGGGTTTGAAGTACGCACTTCACGTACCCAATCAAACGAGAATCCGATTTTGTCTAATTGTTTTCTGTAACCCGCAATTTGTTTTCCTTCTTTGTCAACTCCACCGTCAATATTTACATGAGTTGTATCTTCCGGACGCTGTCCTGTCTGAATTGCGTATTGTTCTGCCGGTAATCCGAAACTATCGTAACCCATTGGATGCAAAACATTGAAGCCCTGGTGTCTTTTGAAACGAGAATACACATCTGAAGCTATATAACCCAGCGGGTGTCCAACGTGCAATCCTGCTCCAGATGGATAAGGAAACATGTCGAGAACATAATGTTTCGGTTTAGCTTCGCTCAGTTCGGTTTCACCTCGGGTTTCAGAGTTGTTTTTTGCTGCAAAAGTTTGATTTTCTGCCCAATATTTTTGCCATTTGGCGTCAATTTCGTTTGGATTGTACTTCATTTCTAAGTGACTAAGATTCTAAGTTACTAAGGTTCTAAGGCTTTTCACTAAATTAATTATTAGGCGCAAATTTACATTTATTGCGCATTGTACCAAAGCTATTTCATTGACAAACAAATAAAATAACAAAATACTTATTTAAGATTAAGTAAAAATACTTATGTTTGTGTTTTGATTACGTAGACAAAACATTTCCTTCATTCAATAATTAGTGTTTTGGAAGAATATTTTTACATGAAAAACAATTATTTTTACAAAGTCAATAATTAAAGTTCAGAATGAGTAACGTTAAAAAATATTCTATTGAAGTTCGGGTTTGGATTGAAGAAACTGAGGGCGCCTTTCTTGGTATTGGTAAAATCTGGCTTTTAGAAAATATTCGAAAAACAGGCTCAATTACAAATGCTGCGAAAGAAATGAAAATGGCGTATCGACAAGCCTGGCAATTAGTTGAAGAAATGAACCAGCGTGCAGAAAGTCCGCTTGTTGAAAAATTACTGGGCGGAAAAGGCGGCGGCGGAGCAAGATTGACAGAGGCCGGAGAAAGAGCGATAACTACTTTTTATGAACTCGAAAAACGTATTAAAGATTTTGCTGAAAAGGAAACTCAGAATTTGAAATTTTAAAAACTAATATTTAAACACATAGAAACATAGCTTTAGCAATCGTAAAAAGACGTTTCACTTAATTTAAATACACATAGCAAATCTATGTTTTAAAAACTTGTTTCTTTTTACAAACTTATATGAGGATAAAAAAACTATGTTTCTATGTGTTTAAAAAAATAACCAATCAAACCGACTTTTTTTTTAACTATCAGTATTCATTTTAAAACATACTGAATTTAACAGCCAAAAACATGAACCCAAAACTGTATTTATTCTTTGTTTTTATAAGCCTAAAAAGTTTTTCACAAACTGAAAATTCTATAGTAAAACAAGACAGTATTAAAAAAGAAGAATTGAACGAAGTTGTTATAACAGCATCCCGACGTTCAGAAAATTTACTGCGTTCACCCATAAGTATCGAGCAGTTAAAATCGGCGGAAGCCAAAAATATGGGATCGGCAAGTATTTATGAAGCGTTGGAAAATGTAAAAGGCGTTCAGATTATTACGCCAAGTTTAGGTTTTAAAGTTATAAATACAAGAGGTTTTGCCAATTCAACCAATGTTAGATTTGCACAATTAGTCGACGGAATTGACAATCAGGCTCCGCATTTAGGCGCGCCAATTGCAAATGCTTTGGGTGCAAATGATCTCGATATCGATAAAATTGAAATTATTCCCGGAACTGCCGCTGCTTTGTACGGAATGAACGCCATTAATGGTTTGGCGAATATACAGACTAAAAATCCTTTTGAATATCAAGGAGTAAGTGTGCAGCAATTAACCGGCGTAAATCATGTTGGAAATATTGACCGGTTTTCTCCAAAAATTTATTCACAGTTTAATTTGAGATTGGCGAAAGCTTTCAATGAAAAATTTGCTGTAAAAGTAAATGCATCAACTACGGGCGGAACGGATTGGGTCGCAGATGACAGGACAGATCTGGCTCCAAATGCAAATGCTTCAACTAATTTATTTGGCGCAGATAATCCGGCTTATGATGAAGTAAATGGTTATGGAAATGAATCGGCAAATAGAAAAACATTAAACCTCAACGGCAAAAATTATGTTGTTGCCAGAACGGGTTATCGCGAAACAGACATTACAGACTATGACATTAAAAATTACAAAGCCGATGTTGGATTTTATTTTCGCCCAAAACAAGGAAATGAACTTTCTGTAACGTATAAAACTGCTTTAATCAATACGATTTATCAGCGTTCCAACCGTTTTAGGCTTGACGATTATACTTTAAATCAGTTTGCAGTAGATTATCACACTCCAATTTTTCAGGTAAAAGCGTACGCCACAACTGAAAATACCGGAAACTCATACAATTTGCGTTCACTTGCCGAAAACATGGACCGCGCTTATAAATCTGATGATAAATGGTTTGCAGATTACGGCACCGCTTATAAAAATGCTGTTACAAATGGCACTTCTGTAGCCGATGCGCACAGAATTGCCAGAACGCAGTCTGATCAAGGTCGATTTCAATCCGGAACTGAGGCTTACGAAAACAAGAAAAACGAATTAATCGATATTAATAACTGGGATATTGGTGCGGCTTTGCGCGTAAAATCGACTTTGGTTCATACCGAAGGTTTGTTTAATTGGGATAAAGCTTTTACTTCATTCTTCGAAAAAATCGATGCAAAGCTGTTAAGCGGTTTAGATTACAGAAATTACATTATAGTTCCAGACGGAAATTACTTTATCAATCCTGTTCATGCTGATGAAAATTTGACGTACCAAAAAACAGGAGGTTTTACACAATTGACAAAAGATTTATTTAATTCAAAACTACGTTTAGGCGCAACAATTAGAATTGACAAAGCTGATTATTTTGATGCTAAATTCACACCACAGTTTACAGCTGTTTATTCTCCAAAAGAAGCCCTTAATTTTAGAGCTTCATATCAAAACGGATATCGATTTCCGAGTATTTTTGAAGGATTTTCCAATGTCAATTCCGGCGGGGTAAAACGAGTTGGCGGATTGCGAATTATGTCTGATGGAGTTTTTGAGAATTCGTATACTAAAGCTTCTATCGATAAATTTCAGGCGCAGGTTAATACAGATGTAAATACAAATGGTTTGACTCAGGCACAGGCCATTGAAAAGAATAAAAATACCATTCAAAAAAATCCTTATACATATTTACAGCCTGAATTTGTAAAGTCGTTTGAGTTTGGTTTTAGGGGAATTACATTAAACAAAAACCTTTATATCGATGCTGATTTTTATTATAACTCTTATAAAAATTTCATCGCTCAGGTTGAGGCGAGTATTCCAAATACTACAGATCCAAATCAAATTCCAACTGCATTATATTCCAGAAACACTCAAAATCGTTACCGTTTGTGGACTAATTCTAAAAGTAAAATTTACAATTACGGCGGAAGTTTAGGTTTAAAATATCGAATTGATGCAACTTTTACAGCTTTAACCAATCTTACTTACACCAAACTTGACCGAACTGATGATAAAGATGGTTTAGAAGATGGTTTTAACACACCGGAGTTTAATGTTAACGGAACTTTACTCGCCCAAAATATCTGGAAAAATCTTAGCGCAAGTGCTACGGCGCGTTATCAAAATAATTTTGATTATGTTTCTTTTTTAGTCAGCGGAACTGTTCCGGCTTATTGGTCAATGGATGCACAGATCAATTATAATTTCAAAAAAACGGGCCTTACTACAAAATTAGGCGGAACAAATATTTTAAATAAACCTTATACCTCTATTCTTGGCGGACCATCAATTGGCGGGTTGTATTATTTATCTCTAGTTTGGGAAACCAGCAAAATTTAATATTTTACCGTGAACTTTGCGTTTTTTTGCCACAGATTAAAAGGATTAAAATGATTTTTTCTAATCTGTGTGAACCTTTTAATCTGTGACTATTCTTTTTTTACTTTGCAAACTTTGTGTAAAACCTTGCGTGCTTTGCAGTTAAATTTACACATAGTTTTTTGCCACAGATTAAAATGATTTTTCTAATCTGTGAGAATCCTTTAATCTGTGGCTATTCTTTTTTTACTTTGCAAACTTTGTGTAAAACCTTGCGTACTTTGCAGTTAAATTTACACATAGTTTTTTGCCACAGATTAAAAGGATTAAAATGATTTTTCTAATCTGTGAGAATCCTTTAATCTGTGGCTATTCTTTTTTTACTTTGCAAACTTTGTGTAAAACCTTGCGTACTTTGCGGTTAAATTTACACATAGTTTTTTTCCACAGATTAAAAGGATTAAAATGATTTTTCTAATCTGTGAGAATCCTTTAATCTGTGGCCATTCTCTTTAAACTTTGCGAACCTTGCGAAAACCTTAGCGAACTTTGCGGTTAAATTTACACATAGTTTTTTTCCACAGATTAAAAGGATTAAAATGATTTTTCTAATCTGTGAGAATCCTTTAATCTGTGGCCATTCTCTTTAAACTTTGCGAACCTTGCGAAAACCTTAGCGAACTTTGCGGTTAAATTCCCTTTACTATTCAATATCAAATCGTACATTTATAGTATAAAAGTTTGTTATTAACTTTAAATAAAGAAATTCTTTATTATTTTTACCACATAATTTAAGCAGACTATGAGTTCTAATTTTGATAAATTTCAAAAACGCAGGTTAATTTCCTCTTATTTTTCGGTTGTATTAAGTGTATTCTTGGTTTTATTCCTTTTGGGAGTACTGGGATTATTCATTATTAATTCTAAAAAACTGGCAGATGATTTTAAAGAAAAAATCGCTATGACGGTTTTCTTTAAAAACGAAGCGAATGACAGCATTATCAAAGCATTTGATTCAGAATTAAAAAGAGCTCCTTTTGCGCTTTCTTATGTTTATGTAACCAAAGAAAAAGCCGCAAAAGAACATACTGATATTATTGGAGAAGATTTCCTGACATTTTTGGGCGAAAACCCATTATTGAATTCATACGATATTCACTTAAAAGCTGATTATGTTGAAAGAGACAGTATCTCAAAAATCGAAAGCGCATTACGTCAAAACACTATGATTGAAGACATTGTTTATGACAAACAATTAGTAAACCTTGTAAACGACAATATTAAAAAAGTAAGTATGTGGATTTTGATTATCAGCGGTTTCCTTACTGTAATTGCTGTTTTATTAATCAATAGTTCCCTTCGTTTATCCATTCACTCCAACCGTTTTATTATTAAAACCATGCAGATGGTGGGTGCTACAAAATCGTTTATTAGAAAGCCTTTTGTAACACGCAGTGTAAAATTAGGAATGCTTGGCGCCCTGTTGGCAATTATATCCTTAATTGGGCTTTTATTCTATGTAGAAACTAATTTTCCTGGTTTAGGAATTTTAGAAGATAAAGCTTTAATTGGATTGGTTTTATTGGCTGTTTTCGGATTAGGGGTTTTAATTACATGGGTTAGCACGCATTTTGCGACACAGCGTTTCCTTAATTTAAGAACTGATGATCTTTATTAATTTTAGATTGCAGACTGTATTTTAGATTTAAAAATAAATTCATATAAAACAGAGGATAAGATTGCTTCGTTCCTCGCAATGACAAAATGAAAAACAACAATATTAAAGAAGAACAACAGCAAAAACAGGAATTTCTTTTTGATGGTATCAATTACAAAATTCTATTAGTTGGTATTGCTGTGATTGCATTAGGATTTATTTTAATGTCTGGCGGAGGAAGTGATAATCCAAATATTTTTAATGAAGATGTTTTTAGTTTTAGACGTATTCGTTTAGCTCCAACCACCGTTTTAATTGGTTTTGGGATCACGATTTATTCTATTTTCAAAAAATCTAAACAGTCTTCTTAAACACCAAACATCTTAGATTACCAGACTGTCTTTTATTCTAAGAAGTTTAAAATCTAAAAAACATTAAACTAAAATGGATTATTTACAAGCAATTCTTATTGCCATTGTAGAAGGAGTAACAGAATATCTGCCTGTCTCTTCTACAGCCCACATGATATTTACCAGTTCTTTTTTTGGTATTCAAGAAGATGATTTTGTTAAATTATTTCAAGTTTCAATTCAGTTTGGAGCTATTTTAGCTGTCGTTGTCCTGTATTGGGAAAAGTTTTTTGACTTCAGTAAAATTAACTTTTATATCAAACTCGCCTGCGCAGTTATCCCAGCCTTGATTTTAGGTAAAATCTTTGACGAAAAAATAGATGCAATTTTGGGAGATCCTATTCCTATTGCCATTGTCTTAATCTTAGGCGGTATCGTTTTACTTTTTATAGATGGACGCTTCAATAATCCAACCGTTGTCAATGAAGAAGACATAACCATTAAAAAAGCAGTAACAATTGGTTTTTGGCAATGCTTGGCTATGATGCCCGGTACCAGCCGTTCTGCCGCTTCAATAATTGGCGGAATGCAGCAAGGGTTAACTAGACAAACCGCTGCAGAATTTTCGTTTTTTCTGGCAGTCCCAACAATGTTGGCCGTTACTACCTATTCGTTATTTCTAAAAACATACGAAGCATCTCAGCTAAAAGGATATGAATTACTAACACAATCCAGTGATAACTTAAAAATGTTTTTGCTTGGAAACGCAGTAGCCTTTATAGTAGCTGTTATTGCAATAAAATTCTTCATTGGTATCATCAAAAAGTATGGATTTAAGCCTTGGGGATATTATAGAATCATATCAGGAATTCTTTTATTAGCTTATTTTTTCTTAAATAAATAAATTTGAAAACACCTGAAGAATATTTAAACGGACAGGTTTTATTAATAGATAAACCTTTAAAATGGAGTTCGTTTCAAGCAGTCAATAAATTAAAATATCTTTTAATTAATAAAGTCGGGCTTCCAAAAAAATTCAAAATTGGCCATGCCGGAACTTTAGATCCGTTAGCATCCGGGCTTTTATTAATCTGCACCGGAAAATTTACCAAAAAAATTTCTGAACTTCAGGGTCAGGCAAAAGAATATACGGGAACATTTTATATTGGAGCCACTACCCCATCGTATGATTTAGAAACCGAAATCGATCAGACTTATCCAACGGAACATATCAACGAAACTTTAATTCACGAAACAGTGAAACAATTTTTAGGCGAAATCGATCAAAAACCGCCTATTTTTTCGGCTATTAAAAAAGATGGTGTTCGTTTATATGAACATGCACGTGCCGGCGAATCTATAGAAATTGAAAGTAGAAAAACTACTATTCACGAATTTGAAATTACACGAATAGCTTTGCCTGAAATTGATTTTAGAGTAGTTTGCAGTAAAGGAACTTATATTCGTTCTCTTGCTTACGATTTTGGAAAAGCAATGAATTCAGGTTCGCATTTAACTGTTTTACGCCGAACGAAGATTGGCGATTATGATGTAAAAAATGCAATTGATATTACGTTGTTTGAAGAAAGTCTTACTTCATAAAACAAGAAGCACATTACATATAAAATATCTGTAATGTGCCTACTCCTAAGATAATGTTACACCATGCTTGATTTTAAATCAATAGTGAGGAACATTTTTTCCTCCAAACAAGAATGTTGAAAAATAATCATAAAACCTTTCGAATAACTTTTTCATAATAGTGCATTTTTTAACCGTTAGTAAAATAGACACCAATAAAAAGAGTAAATCAAAAAATATATAATAGAAGTGGGATTATGACAGCAAGATACAAAATTTTGTATTAAAAAAAATATTTTTCTATATTTTTTAAAAACATTATTCCATTTGTTATCAACACATTACCCTTAAATAAATTCAGACATTTATTACAAAACCAATCTCTTGTTATAATCGGTTATATTTGATATTTTCCATAATTTCAATCAGCTCTTGCTGCACAGAAATTCCTTTATCTGCGAGATACCATAATTGCAAATCTGTTTTAATTTTTTCGTCAATTACGCCAACGTCTCTTTTATAATTGTCCATTAATTCTGTTGCGCCTTTAGGTCTTGGTCCCCAATCTGTACGAACAATTCCGGCCTCTTTACAAATCACAATAACTTTTGGAATTGCTCTTCCGCCATTTGTTAAATATTGATTCATCAATTCGTCGTTTTCATCACGAAAAACAATTCGAAGATCGATCTTTTTATCAGACACATGTGCCATTTTATCTAAAATTGGAAGAATCTGCGCCGCATCACCACACCAGCCTTCAGAAATTACAAGCCAGATATAGTGATTATCCAAATGCTGCAATTTTGAAATAACATCTTCAGAAATTGTCATTGTCTTTTCCAGTCGGTTCATTCTTGCTTCATTTAACTTAGAATAATTAGTTAAACTATCAGACTGCTCACTTCCGGTTGATTTTCCTTCAGATAATAAATCGGTAACTATTTTTCGATATTCAGCATAAGAATGACTGTTGAATAATGCTTTGGCTACAATACTTTTCATAGAAGTTTATTTTGCTTACTATAAAATTACGGATTTTAAAAAGAACCTTGAATGACTTTTATCACATTCGAAAGAAAAAATCAAAAAAGTCGTTATAAAATTAAATCTTAAGTACAATTAATTTTTTATCAACATTATTTTTAAAAATCAGAATATGTCTATATTTGCACAAATTAACGCAACACAAAATATGAAATATAAAAGAATTCTTCTAAAACTTAGCGGCGAGGCCTTAATGGGTGATTTACAATACGGAATTGACCCTAAAAGATTAGCCGAATATGCAGATGAAATTAAGCAGATTCATGCAAAAGGAGTAGAAATTGCTATCGTTATTGGAGGAGGAAATATTTTTAGAGGCGTTGCCGGTGCGAGCGCTGGAATGGACAGAGTACAAGGTGATTATATGGGAATGCTTGCTACTGTTATTAACGGAATGGCTTTGCAGGGCGCACTTGAAGACAAAGGAATGAAAACGCGTTTGCAGACTGCTTTAAAAATGGAATCTATTGCAGAACCTTATATTAAAAGAAGAGCAGATCGTCACTTAGAAAAAGGAAGAATTGTAATTTTTGGTGCCGGAACAGGAAATCCATATTTTACAACAGATACTGCAGCGGTTTTAAGAGGAATCGAAATCAATGCTGATGTGATCTTAAAAGGAACCCGCGTTGATGGTGTTTACGATTCTGATCCTGAGAAAAATGCTTCGGCTGTAAAATTTGATTTTATTTCATTTGATGATGTTCTTAAAAAAGGACTAAATGTAATGGATACAACGGCTTTTACTTTAAGCCAGGAAAATAAACTGCCAATTGTTGTTTTTGATATGAACAAAATTGGAAACCTTTTAAAAATCTGCGAAGGAGAAAACATCGGAACTGTAGTAAATATTTAGACTGCTTAGATTATTAGAAGATTAGATTAATAACATCTTTATAATTCTCAAAAGCAATTTCAAAAAATAAAACAACATCGTTAGCAAATTAGAAGAATACGTTTTTAAGTCTAAAAATCTAACCTTCTAAAAATCTAAAAATCTAAAAAAAATGACTGAAGAAATCGATTTTATATTAGAAAGTACTGAAGAATCTATGAACGGTTCGATTGCACACTTAGAAAAAGAATTTCTAAACATTCGTGCAGGAAAAGCTTCTCCGGCAATGCTTGGAGGTGTTTTTGTTGATTATTACGGATCTGCAACGCCACTTTCTCAAGTGTCAAAAATCAGTGTTCCTGATGCAAGAACAATTACTTTGCAGCCTTTCGAAAAAAACATGTTACAAGCCATTGAAAAAGCAATTTTGATTGCTAATATTGGTTTTAACCCAATGAATAATGGAGATGTTATCATCATCAGTGTTCCGCCTTTAACAGAAGAACGTCGTCGTGATTTGGCTAAACAAGCAAAATCTGAAGCTGAAGATGCAAAAATTGGTATTCGTAACTCTCGTAAAGATGCAAATACTGATATTAAAAAATTAGAAAAAGAAGGAACTTCAGAAGACATCTGTAAATCTGCAGAAGAAGAAGTTCAAAACTTAACAAATACTTTTATTAAAAAAATTGACGAATTATTGGCAGCAAAAGAAGCTGAAATCATGAAGGTTTAAGTATTTGATACTGAAATTCAAAAATCCGTCTGGTAAAATTATCAGACGGATTTTTTTATTCTTATTTTTGCATACCAAAATTGAATTCTTTCCGTTTTTGAATCTATATAATTCTCTATGAGGCTATTTTGTTTTTTGACTTTATTTTTTACGCTTAGTATTCAGGCGCAATTTCAAATAAGCGGAATCGTAACCGATTCAAACAACAAGCCACTTCCCTTTGCCACTATCACCACTTCTGACAACAGTAATACAATAACAGATGTTGACGGAAAGTTTATTTTTAAAACTATTGCAGAATCAGGAACTTTTACGGTTTCTTATATTGGTTTTCAAACTAAAATTATCGCTTTACTAGAGAACAAAAAGTTTTATACTGTTTCCTTATCTCAAAAAACAGATGATTTAAAAGAAGTTATTGTTTCTAATGAAAATCCGGCTTTAACGATTATCAAAAAAGTTATTGCGAATAAAAACAATAACAATCCGCAGAAAAAATTAAGCAGTTTTGAGTACAAAACGTACAATAAACTAATTGTTACTGCCAACCCTGATTCGATTGACGGGAGAATAGATTCATCTGCCGTTTATAAAGATTTCAATAAAAAGAAAATCAACATCGATTCATCTGATTATAAATTTAAAGAAATAATAAGCAGGCAGCATTTGTTTCAAACCGAGAAAGTATCGCAATATCAGTTTGGAAACAACAAACTTAAAGAAACGGTTCTAGGAACCAAAATAGCCGGTTTTAAAAACCCTATTTACGAAGTTATTGCTTTCAATTTACAGTCGATATCTATTTACGATAATAAATACGAGCTTTTTGAAACTAAGTACGAAAACCCTATTTCGAATACTGCTCCTGCAACATACAATTACAAATTGCTGGATACTGTAAACATAAAAGGCCGTGAAACTTTTATGATTTACTTTAAAAATAAACACAAAAGAAAGACATCGGGTTTAGAAGGTGTTTTGTATATCGACTCGCAAAATTTTGCTGTTGCAAAAGCTGTAATGCGCATAAAAGGCGTTTTAGATATCAGCGGCATTCATGAGTTTGATTATGTCCCGAATGAAAAAGTATGGTTTCAAAGCAATACGACTTTTAAAATTGTAAAAGGAAAAAATGATGACGATATTAAAATTTTAGGCGGAACGATTCAGTTTGATGGAGATGTTTCCGAAGATTTTGAACCGAGAAAAAAAGCCGCTTCAGATTTTACCTATTTACTTTCTGAAAGTAATAATTTTGATATTCATTACAATACCGAAACTCCAATAAAAAACCCATCTCTTTATATTGAAATTAAAGACGATGCAAGCAAAAAACCGGAGGGATTCTGGAATCAGTACCGTAAAGAAGCTTTAGATCAAAAAAGCCAGAAAACATATCAATTATTAGACAGCCTCTCTGTAAGCCGAAGAATTGAAAAACGTTTAGGATTGGGTCGAAAAATCATCAATGGATACATTCCGATTGGTCCGGTTGATCTTGATTTAAAAAAAATAATCAGTTATAATAATTACGAAGGTTTTCGTTTAGGTCTTGGAGGCGTAACAAATGATAAATTTTCTAAAGATTTTAGAATTGAAGGGTATACGGCTTATGGCACAAAAGACGGTGTTGTTAAATATAATTTGGGCGCCGGTGTTTTGTTAGACCAAAACACGAACACCTGGTTAAACGGATCTTATACAGATGATGTTCGGGAAATTGCGAGTACCGTTTTTGCTGTTGATAAACGTGTTTTTAAAATTTATGATCCGAGGCCTATCAACATTAGTACTTTTTACAAATACACTAGCTGGAAAGCAAATGTTCAGACAAAAATTATTCCGAAGACAGAAGCTGTTGTTGAACTAGCCAGAACGTATGTTGAACCTAAGTTCGATTATCTTTTTAATTACAACGGTCAGTTATATTCAAGTTTTATTATGACAACTGCAATGGTTTCTATTGTTTGGGCACCTTTCAGTGATTTTATGCAGACTCCAACCGGAAGAACTGAATCGGATAAAAGATTCCCTAGATTTACTTTTCAGTACACCCAATCGCTGCCAAATGTTTTAGATAATGATTTTAATTTTGGAAAAATAGATTTTAAAACGGAGTACGAAAAGAAATACCTAAATGGTCAAAAAACGAGTCTGCTTTTACAAGGCGGTTATGCAATAGGCGATGTTCCGCTTACGCATTTGTATAACACCATGCCTAACAACCTTACCAAAGAAACCATTATCCAGCGTATTACTTTTGCCGGAAGAAACAGTTTTGAAACCATGTTTTTTAATGAGTTTTTCTCAAGTCAATATGTGTTCTTCCAGATCAAACATGGTTTTGAAAGAATTAACATCATGAAAAAAGTACGTCCTTCATTAGTACTGGTTACCAGAATGGCGTGGGGAAATATGGAAAAACCCGAACAGCACGTTGGCCCAACTTATAAAACGCTTGACAAAGGATTCTTTGAATCGGGAATCGAATTAAATAAAATCTACAAAGGTTTTGGTCTCGGCGGATTCTATCGTTATGGCCCAAATCAATTACCTGAATTTGATGATAATATTGCGGTTAAGATTTCTTATGTTCTTGATTTGGGGCTTTAGATTTTGATTGAGGATTTACAAAGAACGCTAAGGTTTTTCGCAAAGGCCGCTAAGGTTTTTTTTAAGAAATAAATTTTGATGAGAACGCAAAGGTTCTCGCTTTTTTGTCTTCCTGAGCGAAGTCGAAGGATGGTCTTGTAACTCCGCAAAGTAAATCTCAAAGTTTTAATTATACACAAAGTTTGTCATTTCGACCGAAGGGAGAAATCGCACAAGAAACCACGCAAAGTTTGTCGTCAATCTTTGTCGATTCACTAGTGCGATTTCTCGTTCCTCGAAATGACAAAAAAAGCTTAAAAAAAATCCCAAACCCCAATCATAAATTGGAATTTGGAATTTTAAATATTAAAATTTTAAAACTAACTATGGTTTGAAAATCAAAACTGAAGGTGTATTATTCAGCCATGTACTTTGAGATTCAATCAATTTTTTCCAGCTGTCTAAACTTATAATCATCAAGCTTTGGCTGTCCAGAAAATCTTTTTTAATTGTTCTGTCATGCATAATCATAATATGATTTGGAGCAATCTGTTCGATAGATCGGATAGTTTCCTGAATATCGCGTGTGTTTTTTACCTCTCCGCCGGCATCAAGAACTGTAATCTGCGAACCGTTATTATTGATTAATTTTTTAGCATAATCAATTAGAAAAGCATCTTCTCTGCTAAAAATCGGCATAAAAACCTGATCCACTTCTTCAAGATTTTTATCGATAAAAATACCAACCGGCATTTTGGTTTTTGCTATAATATGTCGTGTTCTTTCATCAAAAGGGTTATTTTCAAACAAACCTTCTTTTCCGGTAAACTTGTCAATTAAACGATCGGGATTTACAATTCGGGTTGTAAAACCAAGAATTTTTCCCAGTAAGGTTCCATCAAAAATAGACTGTCCCAAACCAACCAGTAACAAATCATATTCGCCTTGGTTTGCCGCATCAATAATATCAGTATCAATATCATTAGAGACTTTAAACAGACTTACCATGTTTTGATTCAGTTTATGAGACTCATCAATAACCGGAACTAACATTTTACGTTCGTGTTCTTTTATATCAAACGAATGTATTTCTGTACTTAAAGACAAATGCATCGCCGTTACGATCGAATTATCCTGCTGCTTTTTAACCAGACTATTGGCAATCTGTAAAAGTTTTTTTCCTCTTTCAGGAGTACCAAATGAAAGCAGTATTTTGTATTTACTTTTATTTCCTATTTCCTGCGGAATAGCTGTGATTTTATCTTTAAAAACAAATCCGATGAAGTCTAAAGCCGGCCCCGTCATAAAAGTAGTCAGCAATGCCATAATTACCATCATGGTAAAAATCTCTGTAGACAATACTCCAAGATCGTAACCAATATTTAAAACAACAAGTTCCATTAAACCTCTTGTATTCATTAAAGCCCCAATAGCTAAACTGTCTTTCCAGCTTTGTCCAACAAATTTTGCTGCTAATGCGCTTCCAAAGAATTTTCCAACTACGGCAACTGCAATAATTAATCCCGTGATTTTCCATAAAGCAGGATCGTTTAACAAACCTATTTGGGTACGCAAACCTGTAAATACAAAGAACAATGGCAACAACACAATTATCGAAACATCTTCTACCTTTTCGATAAATATATTTCTGAATTTATTGTTTTCAGGCATTATTGCTCCTGCTAAGAAAGCTCCGAATAAAGCGTGAATTCCGATTAATTCTGCAGCATACGCCGAAAATAAAAGTGTTAAAAAGAAAATAGCAACTACTGGTTTATTTAAACTTTCACGAGTTGAATTTAAATCTCCGACACGTTTCAGGAACGGGCGAACGATTTTCAACATTATAATTACATATAAAATTGCTAAACCAATTACATATAATGAACTTGAAAGCGAACCTGCTTTTACAATTGCAATTACAACTGCCAAAATACACCAGGCAGTAATATCATCTGCAGCGGCGCAGGTTATGGCAATAGTTCCGAGTTTTGTTTTCTGCATTCCCCGCTCCTGGACAATTCTGGCCAAAACCGGAAAAGCGGTAATACTCATGGCGATTCCCATAAATAATCCGAAAGAAGAGAATTCAACCCCTTTTGGAGCAAAAGTCTGATAAATGAAATAAGCCAAAGCCAGTCCTAATGCAAACGGAATAACGATACTGGCGTGACTAATAACTACGGCATCATGTGCTTTGTTTTTCAACACTTTCAAATCCAGTTCCATACCAATAACAAACATGAAAAGGATTAAACCAATCTGACTTAAAAATTGTAAGTTTCCTAAAGATTCTTTTGGGAATAAAGCTGCCGAGAACTCAGGAAAATACATTCCTACTAAAGACGGGCCAAGAACAATCCCGGCAACCATTTCGCCAATTACAGAAGGCTGCCCAATTTTTCTGAAAAACCATCCAAATAAACGTGCTACTAAAATAATAGTCACAATCTGCGCCAGCAAAATAGCCAGCGGGTGCTGTAAGTTTTCGACCATTGAATGAAGAAAATCATTCCAATGATTACTTACAATTTGTTTTTTAACAATATTCTGTCCAGCTTCTAATGATGCCCCTTTTGAAATTATCCAATATATCAGAGCTGTAAATCCTCCAATAATTGTAACATAGAATAAAGAGTTCTTAATGTTATTCATAACTCGTTCTTTTAATTATTGCCGCAAATATCAGGACTGACAGCAAAGTGATAAAGTAAATTTACAGTTAATTTTCAATCTATGTAACAAGACTGAAAAACTTTGTAATAAGTTAATAACAACATCTAAAAAGCATTGTCATCCTGAGCGAAGTCGAAGGCTTATGAAACTGAAAAGGGCTTCGACTTCGCTCAGGATGACATAATGTTGAGCTATGAAATAATCTTATAATTTTACCTTTTTCAAGAAATCAGAACGGTAGGTTTCACTTAAAAGTAAGGTTGTATTTTTATTGTTTTCTTCAATATGATGCAGCACAATTTCGTTGTGGTTGAAGAATTTTATCGCTTTTACGGCAATGATTTCTTTTTTGTTTATTCGGCAGAAATCGGCTTCGGGCAATTCGTTTAAAAGTGTATCGAATTTTACATTTTTCAAATTCAAAAAACTTCCATCGGCAAGTAAAACCGTTTTGTCGCGGCTGTCACTTACAGCCGTTTTGATGTATTGAATCTGATTAAAATAAAGCAGTGTTTTTCCTCTATCTGTATTTAACTGAATGAATTTTTTAGCTGTATCCGGTTTTTCAAAACGTTCTAAAGCTTTTGAGACTGCTTTTTGCAAACGTTCCAGTTTTACAGGTTTTGTGATATAATCTACTGCATCGATATTAAAAGCATCGGCGGCATATTCTTTATATGCGGTACAAAAAATCACTAATTTATCATTGAGCATTTCGGCAAGATGAAGCCCGTCCATTCCCGGCATTTCGATATCTGATATTAACAAATCAAATTCGAGTTCGGGAATATCAGACAAAAGTTTCTGCGGATTATTAAACGTCTTTACAATTTCCAGTTCAGGAATTTGTTCGCAAAGCATTTTTAAGTACGTTAATCCCGGAAGCTCATCGTCCAGAAGCAAGCATTTCAGTTTTGTATTCAAGTAAATCTATTTTTAGATGAGCAATATAAACATCGTTTTCTACAAATTTATCAAGTTTAAAGTTATTCTTGTAAATAATGCGCAGACGGTGTTCTAAAGTTGCGTGGCCAAAACCGCTTCGCTCTTTTTTTAATACTTTTTTATCTGAGATTTTATTAGAAACCGTCATAAAGAAAGCGTTGTCCTTAAATTCAAAAACTACCGAAATAAAAGCATCGGCACTTTGAAGGTCGGCATGTTTAAAGGCATTTTCTATTAAATCAATCGAAATCAAAGGCGCCAGTAAAGGCTGATCGTACAATTTATCCTCTTCGTTGATATTAGTTTTAATCTTCAACTCAAAAAGCGGGCTGATTTTGATTTTATTGATTTCTATTAAATTCAGCGCAAAGTTTATTTCTTCTTTTGCGGTTACGAATTTCTTTTTGCTTTCGTATAAAATATAATCCAGGACATTGGCCAGTTTATCCAGAGCAAAATAAGTTTGATAGGCGTGCGACTGAATCGAATTTAAAATATTCTTAAATAAATGCGGATTTAACTTTGACTCTAAATTTTCTAACTGCAAGTCGTTTACTTTTGCTTCAAGCGCATAAAAGCTTTTTTCGGCATTATCCTTCTCCTTTTTTGCCTGCATTAATTGATAGATCATAAAACAAATTATGATAATTAACAGTAAAAGAATGGCTAGAAATATAAAAGTTGTGGTATTGTTTTCCTGCATTGTTTAAGATTGGTTAAAGTTTTTTTTGCCTACTGATTTTACTGATTGAACTGGTTTACACAGATTTTTATTTTTTACATAATGGATAATCAAATCTTAAAAAAAACCTGCGTAAACCCGTTTCATCCGCTTAACCCGTGGGCAAATATCATTTTTTAGTGACTTGAAACGAATTTCAACCCAATAATTGAAGCAATTAATGTTGTAAGGAAAAATATTCTCCAGAAAGCCGCCGGTTCTTTAAAAATAAAAATTCCAACTAAAACGGTTCCAACTGCCCCAATTCCTGTCCAGACAGCATAAGCAGTTCCAATTGGTAAAGTTTGTGTTGCCTTATACAATAAAATCATACTGATTGAAAGACACACAAAAAATCCAGCCATCCAATAAGTTGATGTAATTCCTGTTGTTTCTTTCGCTTTTCCCAGACATGATGCAAATCCAACTTCAAACAGTCCGGCAATAATCAATAAAATCCAATTCATTTTCTTTTCATTTTTAAATTAATTGCAAATATGAGAAAAGCTAACGACTAAACAGCAAAAAGAAAGAAATTTATTGCAAAATCATAACCTGTAGATTTGTGTTAACATTAAGTAAAATACAATCGTTTGTTTATGATTTTGAGCAGTTTTCACTACATTTGCAACCATTTTTAAAGATTTTATGAAAAACGCTATTAAAGTTGGGTTCTGGGAAAAATTAGCCCGAATCATACTTAAAAACAGAATCACAATTCTGGTCATCCTTTCTGCTTTAACTATTTTCCTTGGTTACCAATGGAAAAACCTTGCTATGACTTATACTGAAGCAAACCTGCTTCCAAAAGATCATATCGCAAACAAAGAATATCAAAAGTTCTTAGACAAGTTTGGTGAGGAAGGAAACCTGGTCGTAATTGGTTTTCAGGATAAAAACTTTTTTACTCCAAAGAATTATGCTGCCTGGAATGAGTTAATGACAAGTTTAAAAAAATCTAAAGAAGTTGATTTAGTTGTTTCATTAAACGATTTAAAAAAACTGGAGAAAGATACCGTTAATGAAAAATTCGTTTTAACGCCATTTATCGATCAAAGTAAAGTTTTAGATCCTGTTTATTTAAAAAGCGTTCAGCACGATTTATTCCATAATTTACCTTTTTACGAAGGATTATTATTCAATAAAGAAAGCGGAAGTGTTCGCTCTGCAATTTACATCAATAAAAAACTGGTAAATACTGCTGAAAGAAAAACTTTTATACTTGAAAATCTGGTTCCAAAAATCGATAAATTCGAAAAAACAACCGGAATTGATCTTAAAGTTTCAGGTATGCCATACATCAGAACGATCAATGCAGCGGATATGAAAGGCGAAATTGGTCTTTTTATCGGTGCGGCTTTATTGACTGTTTCATTGATTTTCTTTTTCTTTTTTCGTTCTTTCAGAGCAACTTTTATTTCAATTTGTATTTTAATTGTTGGCGTAATCTGGTCTTTTGGAACACTTGGGTTATTTGGTTATAAAATCACGATTTTAACCGCAATTATTCCACCGCTGATTATCGTTATCGGAATCACAAACTGTATTTTCCTGATCAATAAATATCAGCAGGAAATTAAATTACATAATAATCAGGCTAAGGCGCTGCAGCGTGTAATTTCAAAAATTGGGGTTTCGACTTTAATGACGAATTTAACGACTGCGATTGGTTTTGCTACGTTTATGATTACCGGAAATGATCTGCTTTTTGAATTTGGTTTAGTAACTTCAATCAACGTAATTTCTGTTTATTTATTGACACTTTTTATTGTGCCAATTGTATACAGTTTTATGCCATTGCCAAAAGAAAAACATTTATACCATTTGACTAAAACTTACATTTCGACTTTATTAAATGTGGTCGAAGATGTAGTTAAAACAAAACGTCGATACGTTTATATTGTTTACGGTTTATTTTTGGTTTTCAGCGTAATTGGAGTTTCACAAATGAAAGTTTCAGGAAGTTTGATTGGTGAAATGCCAAAAAGCGCTTCTTTCTTTAAAGATATCTTATTTTACGAAAAAGAATTTAACGGAGTTATGCCGCTTGAAATCATGATTGACACCAAAAAGAAAAAAGGTGTTATGAAGGCTTCGACAATCCGTAAAATGGATGAACTGCAAAATACAATTGCTGAAATTCCAGAATTGGCAAAACCAGTTTCAATAGTGAATTTGGTTAAATATTCTAAACAGGCTTTCTATAACGGAAATCCGGAATATTACCAATTGCCAACTTCACAGGAGCAGACTTTTATTTTGAGCTATGCTAAAAATGCAACCAAAAACAGCAAAGAAAACCTAATGAAAGCTTATGTTGATTCGACTGGACAATATGCCCGAATCACAACTTTCATGAAAGATATTGGAACGGATGAAATGGCTAAAGTAGAGAAAAAACTTCACAGTAAAATTGATGAAATTTTCCCAAAAGATCGTTTTGAAGTTACCGTAACCGGAAAAGCATTGGTTTTCCAGAAAGGAACTTCATATTTGGTTGAAAACTTAATTGAGTCATTAATCTTTGCAATTTTCACAATCGCGGTTCTGATTTTGTATTTATTCCGATCTTTTAAAATGGTAATGGCTTCGGTAATTACGAATATTTTACCGCTTTGCATTACATCGGGATTGATGGGTTATTTCGGGATTCCGTTAAAACCTTCAACGATTTTAGTATTCAGTATCGCCTTTGGAATTTCAGTTGATAATGCGATTCAGTTTATGGCGAAATACAGACATGACTTGCTTCAAAGCGGCGGAAAAGTTAAAAAATCGGTTTTTAGTGCTTTAAGAGAAACTGGAATCAGTACTTTCTATACATCGGTTGTTTTGATTTTAGGTTTTGCGACTTTCACATTATCAAGCTTTAGCGGAACTATTGCTCTTGGAGGATTAATTTCTTGTACTTTGGCTTTTGCAATGTTTGCGAATTTAGTTGTACTGCCTTCGCTGGTTTTGACTTTTGAGAAGAAGAAAACTAAGAAAGAGGAATTGGAGAATTTGGAGAAGTAGTTTTTTTTGCCACTAATTTCACGAATTAAAACAAATTTAAAAAACATAAATCTTTGTCAAAGTTTTGAACTTGACAAAGATAACCCACAGTTTGTCATTCCGAGGAACGAGGAATCGCACTCGGAAATCGACAAAGATTGGCGACTTACTTTACGGAAATACTCGTGTGATTTCTCCTTCGTCGAAATGACAAAAATAAGAGAAATTACTTCTTTTGAAACCGAATGCCCTAGCCCTGATAGAAGCGGCATCCTTTTTCTTGCTCCTTTAGCAAGAAAAAGATATAGCGGATAGCAGGAAACAGCTTCAAAAATTAATTATTATCGTTTATATTTGCAATTCGATATAAAAAACACTGATTTTATTTTAAACTAAAATCAGCAATCTAAAATCTAAAATTAAAATGAAACACACAAAGGTTAAAGACTTATTAAACAGTACGACGACGCTACAGGAAGTGAATGCAAAAGGATGGGTGAGAACTTTTAGAAATAATCAGTTCATCGCGCTTAATGACGGTTCTACCATTAATAATATACAATGTGTTGTTGATTTTGAAAATACACCGGAAGAGATTTTAAAAAGAATCACGACTGGAGCTGCGGTTTCTGTAATTGGAACTTTGGTTGAAAGTAAAGGTGCGGGTCAGAAATACGAAATTCAGGTGAACAAACTTGAAATTCTTGGAGATTCTGATGCTGAGAAATTCCCAATGCAGCCTAAAAAACACTCTTTAGAATTTTTACGTGAAAACGCTCACTTACGCGTACGTACAAATGCTTTTGGTGCGATTATGCGTGTACGTTCGGTATTGTCTTATGCGGTTCATAAATATTTTCAAGACAAAGGTTTTGTTTACGTAAATACGCCAATCATTACCGGAGCTGACGCTGAAGGTGCTGGAGAAATGTTTCAGGTAACATCTTTACCATTAGATAATCTTCCAAAAAATGAAGAAGGAAACATTGATTTCAAAAAAGATTTCTTTGGAAAACATACAAACTTAACGGTTTCTGGACAGTTAGAAGGTGAAACTTTCGCTATGGCTTTGGGTCAGATATATACTTTTGGACCAACTTTTAGAGCGGAGAATTCAAACACTTCTCGTCACTTGGCAGAGTTCTGGATGATCGAGCCGGAAGTTGCTTTCAACGATCTTGATGACAATATGGATTTGGCTGAAGATTTTATTCAGTATGTAATTAAATATGCTTTAGACAATTGTAAAGATGATTTGAAATTCTTAGAAGGAAGACTTCTTGAAGAAGAAAAATCAAAACCACAAGCAGAAAGAAGCGAAATGGCTTTGTTAGAGAAATTGAACTTCGTATTAGAGAACAACTTCAAACGTGTTTCTTATACGGAAGCAATTGACATTTTAAGAGATTCAACTCCAAATAAAAAGAAAAAGTTCCAATATATCATTGAAGAATGGGGAGCTGACTTACAATCTGAACACGAACGTTATTTAGTTGAAAAACACTTTAAATGTCCGGTAATTTTATACGATTACCCAGCAAACATTAAAGCGTTTTACATGCGTTTGAACGACAATACAGAGCCAGGAAGAGAAACAGTGCGTGCAATGGATATTCTTTTCCCTGGAATTGGAGAAATCGTTGGTGGTTCTGAAAGAGAAGAGCGTTACGATGTTTTAGTTGAAAAAATGAAAGCTCTGGAAATCGACGAAGAAGAATTATACTGGTATTTAGACACCAGAAGATTTGGTTCTGCCACTCACGCAGGTTTCGGTTTAGGTTTTGAACGTTTGGTATTGTTTGTAACAGGAATGACAAACATTAGAGACGTAATTCCTTTCCCAAGAACTCCTGGAAGTGCGGAATTCTAAGACGTACGGTTATTTTGCCACAAAGGCACAAAGACGCTAAGTTTATTTTTAAATAACTGATTAAAGACACAAATAAATTAAAATAATACCACGAAGACACAAAATCTCAAAGTATTATTTTATTGTTTGATGAAGATTCAAAAACTTTCAAAACAAAAACTTTGTGCCTTTGCGCCTTCGTAGCAAAACCCAAAAAAAATATGCTCTCTGAAAGAACGGAAGAAATTGGAAAAATAATTGTAAACTCGGCATTTAAGGTTCATAAACAACTTGGACCCGGATTATTAGAAAGAGTTTACGAAGTTTGTTTAGCTCACGAAATTGTTAAAGCTGGTCTTGATGTAAAACGTCAAGTTGATGTTCCAATCTTTTATGATGGAATTGAATTTAGCGAAGGATTACGATTAGATTTACTAATTGAAGATTCTATAATTATAGAAATAAAAGCGGTTGAACAAATAAATCCAGTTTGGGAAGCACAAATTATAAGTCAGTTAAAATTGCTGAATAAAGATTTAGGCTTTTTAATTAATTTCAATGTTCCGTTGATAAAGAGCGGTATCAGAAGATTTATAAATACAAAAAGAGTATTTTAAGTCTTCATAGAAATATAAGAAAGCAAAAAAACTTTGTGTATTAATGCCTTTGTGGCAAGAAACAAAAAACAAATAAAAAACTTTGCGCCTTCGCGTCTTAGTGGCTAAAAAAAGTAGTGCCTTATCATGCTAAAGCAATTTTTAAATTTAAAATTATCCCAAAAATTATCTCCACAGCAAATTCAGCTGATGAAGTTAATTCAATTGCCTACGCAAGCTTTTGAACAGCGTTTATTAGAAGAAATGAACGAAAATCCGGCTCTTGAAGCGGGTAAAGAAGAAGAATACGAAGCGGATGAATTCGCAAATGAAGACTACGACGATTATGATGATGCAGAATCTGACAGAATCGAAGCAGATGACATCAATATTGACGAATACTTAAGCGACGACGATACTCCAGATTATAAAACTCAGGTTAACAATTATAGTGATGATGAAGAACGCGAAACACCTTTTGCTTCGCCAATTAGTTTTCATCAGGATTTAATCAATCAGCTCAATACTTTTATTTTGAATGATGAAGAACGTGAAATCGCTGAATTCCTTGTTGGAAGTATTGATGATATGGGGTACATTCGCAGGAGCGTTCCGGATATTGTAGACGATATGGCTTTTACTCAGGGAATTTATACTGATGAAGCAATGGTCGAAAAAATGATGACTGTAATTCACGAACTAGAACCTTCGGGAGTTGGAGCACGCGATTTACAAGAATGTTTGTTATTACAATTGAAGCATAAAACGCCAACCGAATATGTTGATTTAGCGATTGATATTATCGAAAATCAGTTTGATGCTTTTACGAAGAAACATTACGATAAATTATTACAGAAATACAGCGTTTCGAACGAACAGCTTAAAAAAGCGATTCATGAAATTGAGAGACTAAACCCAAAACCGGGCGGTTCTTTTACAGGAAACAATAAAGTAACTGAAAATGTGGTTCCTGATTTTGCTATCAGAATTGTGGACGGCGAATTAGAACTGACTTTAAACGGACGAAATGCCCCTTCCCTGCACGTTTCTAAAGATTATCAGGAAATGATGCAGACGTATAAAGATTCTCGTGATAAATCGACGGCACAAAAAGATGCGGTTCAGTTTATCAAACAAAAACTGGATTCAGCTAAATGGTTTATCGATGCAATTAGACAGCGTCAGGAAACGCTTTTTGTAACTATGAATGCGATTATGCATTATCAGGAAGAATTTTTCTTAGACGGCGACGAAACGAAACTAAAACCAATGATCTTAAAAGACATTGCAGATATGGTTGGTTTGGATATTTCGACGATTTCGCGTGTTGCTAACAGTAAATATGTGGAAACACCATACGGGACAAAACTGATTAAAGAATTTTTCTCTGAAGCGATGAAAAATGATCAGGGTGAAGATGTTTCGACTTTAGAAATCAAAAAGATTTTGAAGAATACAATTGAAGAAGAAGATAAAAAGAAACCGCTTCCAGACGATCAATTGGCAGAAATCTTAAAAGAAAAAGGTTACCCAATTGCGAGAAGAACTATTGCGAAATACCGCGAGCAGCTTGATATTCCGGTTGCGAGAATGAGAAAGAAAATTTAATTTTCTATATATCATATCAAACCCGACAGGTTTTAAAAACCTGTCGGGTTTCGTTTTTATTAATTATTCTATTTTTTATTCCGTAGGAATATCTCGTTGGTAGAAAAAAAATGGTGTTATTTAGGTTGTGTCCTGTAGGGACACTTGTAATCATCAATAAATATCTCGAACCACAATCAAACGTTCCTACGGAACGTGTATCTAAATCCAATTAAAAATTCTACCGACCAAACATTCCTACGGAATGATTTTTTCTAAACGAAAAACCCGACAGGTTTTTAAAACCTGTCGGGTTTAACAACATTTTACAAACGTTAAATTATTTATATTCGTCTGGTAAAATCTTCACATCAAACAAAAACACTTTCTTTTTATCACTGTAACTATAATTCAAAGTATAATCATTATCTCTAAAAACCTGAAGTCCCGGATTTGCTTTTGCTGTACTTAAAAGGCTTTTCTCAATTTCGCCCTGTATAACATTAATTTCAGCCGTTTCTTTTTCTACATTCAGCAATGTTAAATTATACTGAACGACTCTTTCTTCATGTAAGCTAACGCTGTCTAAACGAATACCTTCCTGAATTTTTAACGGACAGCTTTTATTATATTTTTCAATTAATTCTGTAATTTCTGTATTTACCTCATCCGCTTTTTCAGAAAGAAAAAATTGAAAAAAAACAGCCAAAGCAACCGCAATTCCAATCACAACTAATAGTAAGATATTTTGTTTTCTCATATTTTGCTTTTCTTGTATTGGTTATTAAAGTTAAATAGAATTTAGATTATTTTTCCTGATTTTTTTTCATTGCTTTAAAATAGGCAGCACGGCTCAGCGGCTCATATTCTTCGGTTTCACCAAGCATTACCAGTTTATCATTATCCGTTTTACGGAAACTATAATTGGCAAGGTTTCCGGTTCTGGTACAAACGGCGTGAACTTTCGTTACATATTCGGCAGTTGCCATAAGTGCCGGCATTGGCCCAAACGGATTCCCTTTAAAATCCATATCAAGTCCTGCAACTATCACGCGAATTCCCTGATTGGCAAGATCATTACAAACTGTAACAATTTCATCATCAAAAAACTGAGCTTCGTCAATACCAATAACGTCACAGCCTTGAGCTAAAATAGCAATATTGGCTGCAGCCGGAACCGGCGTAGAACGAATTTCGTTGGCATCGTGCGATACCACCATTTCGTCATGATAACGGGTATCAATAGCGGGTTTGAAGATTTCGACTCTTTGTTTGGCAAACTGGGCGCGTTTTAATCTGCGGATTAATTCCTCGGTTTTACCCGAAAACATTGATCCACAAATAACTTCAATCCAACCAAATTGTTCTTTGTGATTTACTGTATTTTCGAGAAACATTTTGTATTTTTCTGCCTTTAAAAATGAATAGTTTTTATTACTTTGTACTGGTAATAAATCGACGTAAAAATGTACTGTTTTACATTTTTTCAAAAGTAGAAAATTTTTATCAAATCGGAGATTGGCAGACGCTTATTAACAGAAATAAAAAAATATCTATCAGATTTCCTTAAGAATTAAAGACATTCAGACACCAAATACACTAAAATACCTTATTCACTATAATTTCAACAGTTATGAAAAAAAAATTGGAAGCCGATTTAATCAGCATTGCACATCGAATTTTAAAACTTAAAAACAAATCCGATATCAATCAATTATATCTTGAAACTCAGAAATTATATGAGAAATTAGCGATTTTAAAATTTGTAGATGAAAATTTCGATGAAGCAAAACCAACAATCAGCCACAGCGAAATAAGCTCTGAAATTGAAACTATTTTTGAAAAAGAAGCCGTTTCTGAAAAAATAATTCCAGCGGAAACTGTAATCGAAACTCCAGCTCTTTTTAAAGAAATTAAAGCAGAAGAAACCCCAGAACCAGTAATTGCTGAAGAAATAACTGCAGAAATTCCTGAAGAAAAAACTCCTGAACCTGTTGAAGAAACTACCGAAGAACCAATAACAGAACCAGAAGTTGTTAAAGAAATTGAAAAAACAGAACCTGAAAATAATATCGAAGAACTTTCGTTTACGACTGTAAACAATTTAAAACCAATTCCGGATTTCAAACCTATTTTTGAATTAGACACAGAAGAAATAAAAGAGGAGGCTAAAGAAGAACCAAAAACAGAATCAAAAGCAGCGCCCATTCCAATTGCATTTGAAGATTTCGGAATCAATTATGCCGATGCGCAATTTGTAAAAGTGGACAGTTTCGAACCTGTTTCTTCTTTAAACAATGATTTAAAAGAGAAAAAGAATTTTGAAATTCCAGTTTTAGAAACTCCAAAAGAACCAAAATCAGTTTCTTTAAACGAAAAATTAGCAAAAGGTTTCCATATTGATTTGAACGATAGAATCGCTTTTACAAAAAATCTTTTTGGAAACAGCACAGAAGATTATAGCCGTGTTTTAAACCAATTACTAACTTTTGATTCTTATGCCGAAGCAAAGGATTTCATCGAAAACATGGTAAAACCGGATTATAATAATTGGGAAGGAAAAGACGATTACGCAGAACGTTTTCTTGGAATTATTGAGAAAAAATTCGCTTAAAAATAAAACACAGATTACACGAATTAACACTAATTTTTTCTTTGTGAAATTTTTTAAAAGCACTTGTAATCTGTGTCAATTAGTGACTCGAGCGAAAGCGAACAGACGAAGTAAATTCGTGTTATAATATAAAAATATGTCAAAATTATATATCGTTCCAACGCCAATTGGCAATCTTGAAGACATGACTTTTAGAGCCATTCGGGTTTTGAAAGAAGTCGATTTGATTTTGGCTGAGGATACCCGAACAAGCGGAAAACTCCTGAAGCATTTTGAAATTGGCACGCACATGCACAGCCATCATATGCACAACGAGCACAAAACAACCGAAAATTTAATTGCGCGTTTGAAAGCAGGCGAAACCATCGCTTTAATTTCTGATGCAGGAACTCCGGCAATTTCAGATCCGGGATTTTTGTTAACTCGTGCTTGTGTCGAAAATAAAATTGAAGTAGAATGTCTTCCGGGCGCAACGGCTTTTGTTCCAGCACTTGTAAACAGCGGACTTCCAAATGATAAATTTATTTTTGAGGGTTTTCTACCTGATAAAAAAGGACGTCAGACTCGATTTTTGGCTTTAGCCGAAGAAACCCGAACGATGATTTTATATGTTTCTCCGCATAAACTCGTTAAAACATTAGCCGAATTTATTCAATATTTTGGAGAAGACAGACAAGTCTGCGTTTCGAGAGAATTATCAAAATTACACGAAGAAAATGTACGTGGAACGGCGAAAGAAGTTTTAGCACATTTTGAAAAAACCGCGCCGCGAGGCGAAATTGTAGTAGTCGTTGCCGGAAAAACAATAACAAAAGAACCTAAGAAAAGTAAGTTTTCGAAGGACGAAGAAGAATAAATAATTATTTCAGCCACAGATTAAAAGGATTAACACAGATTAAGAATAAGGCTGTCACGAATTACACTAATTTCCACTAATTCAATTCGTGCTAATTCGCGAAATTCGTGGCAAAAAAATCCTTTTTAATCCTTTTAATCTGTGGCAAAAAACAATAAATAACAATCATGAGCATTCAAGCCTTTTTAGAAAAAGTAAAACAAACTCCAACTCAAATAACATTTCCAGAAACTATTGCAGTAATCGAAGAAAATTACAACTTTACACCAACCGCTTTTCAAAACGGGACACAGCATAATGCTGCCGGAGAAAATTCAGGTTCTTGTAAATTATTTTCATTCGCAAAACTGCAAAACTTAAGCAAAGAAGAAACCTTGGCGTGTTTTGGAGCTTTCTATTTTGAAGAAGTTTTAGGAGATCCAAACGGAACGAATCACCAAAATATTAGAAATTTCATCAACTTAGGCTGGGACGGAATTAAGTTTGAAGGAAACGCTTTAGAAGCAAAATAATTCTATTTAAGATTTTTGATTAACGATTTTTGATTTCAGATCTTAAAATCAAGTACTTTAAGATCATCTATAGCAAATCAAAAATCTAATATCAACACTCTAAAATCTAAAATCAATTATGCGTTGGACCATAAAACAAAAACCTTCTGAAAATAAAATCAAACATTTGGCGCAAGCCCTAAATGTAGAAGATTTTGTAGCAGCACTTTTAATTCAGCGTGGTATTGAAACATTTGAAGATGCCAAAAATTTCTTTCGACCGTCATTAGAACATCTTCACGATCCATACTTGATGAAGGATATGGACAAAGCCGTTGCCCGAATAGAACAGGCAATTGAAAATCAGGAAAACATATTAGTTTTTGGCGATTATGATGTTGACGGAACAACAGCCGTTTCTCTGGTTTCTTCCTATTTAAAATCGCATTATTCCCATATTACAACTTACATACCAGATCGCTATGACGAAGGTTATGGTATTTCGTATAAAGGAATTGACTATGCAGACGATAATGGAATTTCATTGATTATCGCGCTCGACTGCGGAATAAAATCAATCGATCATATTGCTTACGCGAAAGCAAAAAACATAGATTTCATTATTTGTGACCACCACAGACCTGGAGAATTTCTTCCGGATGCGGTTGCGATTTTAGATCCAAAAAGAGAAGACTGTTCGTATCCTTATGACGAATTATGCGGCTGCGGCGTTGGTTTTAAACTGATTCAGGCTTTGGGACAAAACCGAAATGAAACTATTCAAGATTTGGTTCCATATCTGGATTTAGTTGCTACGGCAATTGCTGCAGACATTGTTCCGATTACGGGAGAAAATCGTGTTCTGGCTTATTTTGGTTTGAAGGTAATTAATGGCGAACCAAGACCCGGAATTAAAGCTTTGGTGCATCAGGTAAAAAAGAAAGTTTTAGATATTACCGACGTTGTTTTTATTATTTCTCCCCGAATTAATGCTGCCGGGAGAATCAAACATGGAAATCATGCAGTTGAATTATTAACTGAATTTGATTTTGAACAAGCGCAGCAATTCGCTTCAGAAATTGAACAATACAACGCAGACCGAAAAGATTTAGATAAAAAAATCACCAAAGAAGCGTTTCAGCAAATTCTGGAAAACAAAGAAGAAGAACGTTATTCTACTGTTGTTTTTCAGGAAGACTGGCACAAAGGTGTTATCGGGATTGTGGCCTCGAGATTAATTGAAACCTATTATCGCCCGACTTTGGTTTTTACTAAAAGCGGAGACAAATATGCCGCCTCTGCCCGATCTGTAAAAGGATTTGATGTTTATAATGCATTAGACGCGTGCGCAGAACATTTGGAACAATTTGGAGGTCATATGTACGCAGCAGGAATGACTTTAAAAGCTGAGAACTATCCGGCTTTTAAAGAAGCTTTTGAAAAACAGGTATCTGCAACTATTTTACCGGAAATGCGAACTCCGGAAATTGAAATTGATGCCAAAATAAATTTCTCAGATATAACTCCAAAACTCATCCGGATTTTAAAACAATTTGAGCCTTTTGGTCCGCAGAATATGACGCCGGTTTTTATGACTTCGGATATAAAAGATACGGGTTATGCCAAAACTTTGGGCGCTGAAGAAGAACATTTAAGGCTTTTCGTTAAACAATCTAATTCCGACGGAATTGCTGCCATTGGCTTCGGGCTCGGAAAAAAACTTAATATAGCGCAAAATCAAAATCTGTTTCAATTGGCTTATACAATTGCAGAAAACGAATGGAACGGAACTATTTCAACACAGCTTATGCTGAAAGACATTAGAACAAATGACAACTAAATCAAACAAACCTGATCCCTATCAGGCACTTCGTTACAGAGAATTCAACGTATTTTTATTATTGCGTTTTGCTATGGTTTTTGCCTGGGCAATGCAGTTTATCATAATAGAATGGGAGGTTTACAGTTTAACTAAAAACCCGCTTTCGTTAGGAATTATTGGTTTAATGGAAGTTATTCCTGCCGTTGGTATGGCTTTATTTGCCGGACATATTGTTGACCAAAAAGAAAAGAAGGGATTACTGGTAAAATGTATTTTGGGATTTTCGATAATTAGTTTTGGATTGTTTTTACTGACCTGGCCAAAAGTTATTGGTGATTGGTCCCCAACTGTTATTTTATATTCCATTTATGCTTTAGTTTTTTTGGGCGGATTAGTTAGAGCTTTTCTTGGACCAACTATTTTCTCTCTATTATCCTTAATTATTCCTAAAAAGGCATACCCAAATGCTGCCACCTGGAGTAGTTCGGTTTGGCAGATCGGAGCTGTGATGGGCCCGGCACTGGCTGGATTTTCCATTAACTGGATTGGCGTTCACTGGTCAATGTGTCTGGTTTTCGGATTTTCTCTTCTTTCATTAGTAGCTTTATCACAAATCAGTACAAAACCAATCATAAATCCAAAGATTGGAGAATCGATAAAAGACAGTCTTACAGAAGGTTTGACTTTTGTTTTTAAAAATCAAATTGTTTTAGGTGCCTTATCGCTTGACATGATTGCTGTACTTTTTGGAGGCGCTGTAGCGCTATTGCCCATTTTTGCGCAGGATATTTTAAAAGTTGGTTCTGAAGGATTTGGAATATTAAGAGCCGCGCCTGCAGTTGGATCTTTTATTACAATGCTCGTTTCTGCTTATGTGCCCTTATATAAAAATGCAGGAAAGAAACTTTTAGTCGCCATATTTGTTTTCGGATTATCGATCATCTTATTTGGTCTTTCTACGTCGTTCTGGCTTTCTGTTTTCGCTTTATTTTTAAGCGGACTTGCTGATGGAATTTCTGTAGTAATTCGCCAGACGATTTTACAGCTTAAAACTCCCGACCATATGCGTGGGCGTGTTGGTGCTGTAAATTCGATTTTTGTTGGATCTTCTAATGAATTAGGTGCCTTTGAAAGTGGCGCAACTGCTAAATTGATGGGAACTGTTACCTCAGTAGTTTTTGGAGGAAGCATTACACTTTTGACCGTTTTAGGCTTTGGTTTTATATCTCCTACCTTTAGAAACTTAGATCTGCATAAAGATATGGAGGACCATCATAATCAGGAGTAATGAAACAATTACTATTGATTATCTTTTTAATTAAATCCATTTTAATGAATGGGCAAAATCTTTATATCAAAACATACGGAAACGAAAACAATGAACCCATAATTTTCATTCACGGAGGTCCAAGCGGCAACGCAGCTTTATTTGAAGGAACAACAGCTCAAAATCTGGCTGATAAAGGTTTTTATGTTATTGCATACGATCGAAGAGGTGAAGGAAGATCTGCAGATCCTGATGCAAAATTTACTTATGAAGAAGCTTTTCAGGATTTAAATTCAATCTATAAAAAATACCATTTAAAGAAAGCAGTTTTACTTAGCCACAGTTTTGGCGGTTTAGTTGCTACACTTTATACCAATAAATATCCGCAGAATGTAAGCGCTTTGGTTTTAGCCGGGGCTTTATTTTCTCAGCAGGAAACTTACGATCATATTTTAAATTCTGTAAAGAAAATCCACTACGGCGATTCTAAAACGCTGAATAAAATAGCTTACGTAGAAAAACTCGACAAAAATTCCGCTGGATATAGGAAACATTGTTTTGACTTGGCAAGTGATGAAAATTATTTTAAAATGCCAAAACCAACAAAAGCTTCAAAAAAATTATATGCCGATTATGAAGCCGGAGAATTTTTCAAAACCAACATTCGGAACAAAAATGCGCCTTTGCTTTTTTATCAAAACGAAAAGCAAAATAACATCGACAGCAGACCTTTTTTAAAAAAAATTAAAGCCACAGGAGTTCCAATTTTCGCTATTTATGGAAAAGAAGACGGTATTTTCTCTTCGGCGCAAATTACTTCAATTAAAAACCTGGCGGGCAAAGATCACTTCGCATTGTTAGACAATTGCTCACATTATCTTTTTGTTGATCAACAAATTGAATTCATTTCCAATATTAAAAAATGGCTTAGATAGTTTTTTAAACCATATAAGTGATATAAGTTCATTTAATAAAAAATTGAAGGCGAACTTAAATTACCTTATATCACTTATATGGTTCAATATTTTTTCATTTTTACGATCTTTTTATTTAGAATTAATATAAATAATATTTATATTTGTTGAAATAAAAGGATTTACGATGAGAGAAATAGAACAGATATATCATAACAATTTTGGAATAGCCTTTTACTGGAAACAAAATAATCAAACCATTTTAGACAAAGTACAGCTGGTTTTTAAAGAAACAGGCTTTTATTTCAGCGTATCAGAATTGAATCAGTTTTGCGATTTAATTGAAGACAGCTTAATCGAAAATACATGTTGTGAAACTTGCGAAATGAAATATTCCTGCCATAAATTTTTATTGAAAACACCTTGTCCATCTATAGATTTGGCCGTTTCTATGACCGAATTAAAATCGATTAAAGATTTGGTAGAAGGTTCATTATTCAAAATTGAATTAGACGAATATGTATACGGAGCAGGTCTAAACTAGAAACATTACAAATATTTTAACAACATTTCTTCATTATTGAAATATATTTTGATTGTATTCAAAATAAAGTATATTTACAGCAATGAAAAAAATTGGCATTCTTTTTATTCTTGTTGTTTTATCAGTTTTCTTTACTAACTGTGCCAAATCTGATGAATATATTGATCCACGCGGAACTGACTATGCAGGCTCTGAAAGCTGTATTCAATGTCACCAGGTTCAATACAATATGGCATTCCAGAGTTCCCACTTTAAAGCTACCGCTCCCGCAAATTCAGAAAATGTTTTAGGCAATTTTGACGAAGGCAGTCATACTTTTATTTATGACAAAAACACCCGGTTAGTTATGGAAAAACGTAACGACAGTCTTTATCAGGTTTTATATAAAAATGGTAAAGAAGTAGAAGCGCATCGATTTGAAATTATTTTTGGAACTAAACATGCACAGACATCTGTTTACTGGCGTAATCACAATACTTACGAATTACCTGTTTCTTATTACAATTCTATACATAATTGGGCAACAAGTCCTGGGTTCCCTGCTGACAAACCTTATTTTGACCGAATGGTTGTTAAGGATTGTTATTCATGCCATGCATCAAATGCCAGCAGCAGAAGTGTAAACCAAAGTTCTGAGGAAAAAAATTTTTTATCGATGGATGTTGAGGATATTATCGATAAAAAAACCATTGTTTACGGAATTGATTGTGAGCGCTGCCACGGCCCTGCAAAGAAGCATGTTAACTTTCATTTAAAAAATCCAACTGTAAAAACAGCAAACAGTATTACGAGTTTTAAAACACTAAACAGACAGCAAAAGCTGGATGCCTGTGCACTTTGCCACGCCGGAAATGACGGAATGAAAATGAAATCGCGTTTTGAATTTAAACCGGGAGATAATTTATCTGAGTTTTTTCGTGAAACCAGAAGTATTAACGATACAGCCAATTTTGATGTTCACGGAAATCAGTTTCGTTTAATGGCGCAAAGCAAGTGTTTTATAAACAGCGAGAAAATGGATTGTATTACGTGTCATAATCCACACGAAAATGCTTCGAAGAATATGGCATCGTATTCTAAAATATGCATGAGTTGTCATCAAGGTTTAAAACACAATGAAAAAACGCTGAAAATAATGCCTGAAAAATTATTGGCAGATAATTGTGTAGAATGTCATATGCCGAAAAAAGCATCAGGAGCAATTAAATTTCAGCTTTCAAACAGTAAACAACTTTCAGAATATATTCTGCGAACACATAAAATTGGTATTTATCCAATGGAAAAAAAGTAGTTACGATTCGAATTTTTGAAGCTCGAAAGTTTCTCCGTCAAAAACACCGTAAGTAAAATATCCAATCCAGTCGCCCAGATTTACGTAGTTAGAATCCTCTCCTACCGGAATTATCATAGGCAAATGACGATGCCCAAAAATGAAATAATTGTAATGTTTAGTTTCTAATTTACGTTTGGCGTACAAAACCAGCCATTCGTTTTCTTCACCCAAAAACTTTACATCTTCGTCTCCAGAAATTAGTTTGTTTTTTACTGATAAATATTGCGCTAAACTTACGCCAACATCTGGATGCAGCCAGCGAAAAAGCCATTTTGAAAACGGATTTGTAAATACCTTTTTCATTCGTTTATACCCTTTATCACCTGGGCCTTTTCCGTCGCCGTGCCCAATCAAGAAAGTTTTTCCGTTAAAAGTAAACTCTTTATTGTCGTGGTAAACCGGGATATTCAATTCGGTTTGAAAATAATCATTCATCCATAAATCATGATTTCCAACGAAAAAATAAATCGGAATACCGCTGTCACGAATTTCTGCCATTTTTCCTAAAACACGTACAAAACCTTTTGGCACAACTGTTTTGTATTCGAACCAAAAATCAAATAAATCACCTAATAAAAAAATAGCTTCGGCATCTTCTTTAACTTTATCAAGCCAAGCTACAAATTTTTGCTCACGCGGCAGGCTCAACTCAGGAGTTGGCGCACCAAAATGTTGATCTGAAGCAAAATATACTTTTTTCATTTAGATTATTAGATAGTTAGAATCTTAGACTTCTTAGATTATAATTTAGAAACTTTTGACTTTTGACTTTTGACTTTTTTACAAATTATCACTTGCGTACCATTCTGCAAATGATGATTCTGTTTCCTGAAGTTTAAGTGAGAAAAGAGAAATTCCAGACGGAAGTCTTGCAATGATTCTTTCTGCAAAATCTACCACCATGTTTTCACTTGTTGGCTGATAATCAACCAAAATCACATGATGTCCACGGTTTTTTAATTCATTTGCTAATTCAACATGCGGCGTTGTTTGATTAAAAACTGTTGCATGATCGAACTGATCGACAATTTCTTCTTTTACAATTTTCTTTAGGTCAGAAAAATCAATTACCATTCCGAATTTCACATTAGACCTGTCAGTGATTGGCGAGCCAATAACGGTTACCGACAATTTATAACTGTGCCCGTGAACGTTCTTGCATTTTCCGTCGTAACCGTACAATGCATGTCCGGTTTCGAAACTAAATTGTTTTGTAATTCTGATATTACTCATCGATTATTAATTTAAGCTTGCAAATTTACAAATTAATAACCGTTTTTGTCTCTTTTTTTGGCTCTGATATACATCCAGTAAGCAATTCCTACTAAAAACAGGAACGGAATAAAAGATCCAATTAAAACTCCAATTTGATAACTGCTGTCCGGAGCGTTTTTAATTTTCTCCGCAACATCGACTTTTTGAAATAATGAAATGAGTTTCATTTAAACTTATATTTATTGTTATTTTTTATTTGGCCACAGATTAAAAGGATTAATTGGATTATTTTAAAAATCATTTTAATTCTTCTAATCCCGATAGCTATCGAGAGTGGCAAAAATTTACTTTTTAAATTGTCTCAAGGCATTTCTGCTAAAATCAGACAAAACCAGTTTTCCTGTAATTGAAGCTCGTTCAATTAACAGAGATTCCCATTGTTCTGTTCCTTCCCAAATAATTTTTTTCATTTCCTGAAGTGCTTCCGGATTATATAAACTTAATTTCTGGGCAAAATTCTGAACATCATTATCCAGATTTTCTGAATTGGATAAAACAGAATAAAGTCCTTTTTGAAAAGCCCAGTCTGCCGATTTCCATTCGTGCGCCGTCAAAGTCATTTCGGCCATTGCGGTTTTTCCTATTTTACGAGAAACAGCCGGTTCGATTACAAAAGGCCCTATTCCGATTGCTAATTCAGACAATTTTACATCACTTTCAGGAGCTGCAAAAACATAATCGCAGGCAGCAATAATTCCCACACCTCCGCCAACTGCTTTTCCCTGAACGCGGCCAATAATCAGCTTATTGCAATTGCGCATCGCATTTAGTAAATGTGCAAAACCAGAGAAAAATTTCGTTCCCTGTTCTTCATTTTCGACTTGCAAAAGTTCATCAAACGAAGCGCCTGAACAAAAAGCTTTTACGCCCTGGCTTTTTAAAATAATAACCGAAACACTCTCGTTTCGGCTCAACTCATTAATTTTGGTTGTTAATTTATCTAACAATTCGCGTGGAAAAGAATTACTTGCAGGATGCCCAAACTGCACTATGGCAATTGTATTTTGAAAAGAAGTCTCTAAAGATCCTTTTATATTTTCTAAACTCATAAAAATATTTTTAAACGTAAAGTTACGCTTTTGAAAAATATTTTGTCAGATAGGTCCTGAAATTTGTTTTTTGAAAATTATTTGACTTTATTTGTTAATGCTTTGGGGGATTAGCTCATTTGGCTAGAGTGTCCCGATGGAAAATCGGGATGGTGATAGTTCGAATCGGATATTTTCCACAAAACAAGGGGGATTAGCTCATTTGGCTAGAGCGTCCCGATGGAAAATCGGGATGGTGATAGTTCGAATCGGATATTTTCCACAAAACAAGGGGGATTAGCTCATTTGGCTAGAGCGTCCCGATGGAAAATCGGGATGGTGATAGTTCGAATTCGGTGTTCTTCACAAAACAAGGGGGATTAGCTCATTTGGCTAGAGTGTCCCGATGGAAAATCGGGATGGTGATGGTTCGAATTGGATATTTTCCACAAAACAAGGGGGATTAGCTCATTTGGCTAGAGTGTCCCGATGGAAAATCGGGATGGTGATGGTTCGAATTGGATATTTTCCACAAAACAAGGGGGATTAGCTCATTTGGCTAGAGCGCTTGCCTGGCAGGCAAGAGGTGATCGGTTCGAATCCGATATTCTCCACAATTTTTTTACAATTTTATCACAACAAAAATACCCGAACAAAAACGTTCGGGTATTTTTATTTATAGCCATTATGTTTTATACTTATATTCTTTATTCAGCTACTCTTAACAAATATTATATTGGTTCTTGTCAAGATATTCAGAAACGTTTGCAAGACCATTTAAATAGTCGAAGTAAATTTACTAAGGTTGTAAAAGATTGGGAATTAAAGTATCACGAAACTTTTGAAACTCGAAGCGATGCGATGAAAAGGGAGTTGCAAATAAAAAAAATGAAGAGCCGTAAATACATTGAAAGCTTAATAGAAACAAAAGGCTAGAGTATCCCGATGCATCGGAAGGGTGACCGGTTCTAATCCGGTATTCTCCACAAAAAACCGTATTACAAATAAGTAATACGGTTTTTTTATTGATTTCATTATCTACTTTTCATTTGCCGAATCCTCAGCATCAACTCTGTCTTTTTTTGCTTTTTTGAAATCATTATTCAGCAAATCAGTCAGTTTCTTTTTCTCTTTTTGATTTTTTTTAATTGTCAGCACAACCAAAATAATAATCAAAACGGCTACAACTCCTATTACAATCCAATTAATTTCCATAATCTTAAATTTTAATTAAAAGTAAAAATTTAAACTACACTCCATATTATCAAAATGTTAAGCATTATTTTTTGAACTTCATTTTAAACCCGTAAGCTAGAAAAAGGTATCTTTTCTATTGAGGTCAGAAAAGAATGCTCTTTGTTTTGTGAAAACTTTTTTTACATTTATAATCGGTAATCACAATCAACTATAAATTTTAAAAGTACATTTAAATACCACTTTTATGAATATTAAATTACAAACATTACTCGCCGCGACAATTTTATTATTTTTTTCTTGTAACGATAAAAAAACCATAGAAACCCAGGAAACCCCAGCAGTAGACAAAACTGCAGCAGTAGAAAATGATACAATCGAAGATGAGTCGGCTCCCAGAAAAGAAAGCATTAATTTATTTATGGTTATGCAAAAAGACAGCAGTGATATTGCTTTTGTTTCTCTTTCAGATATTTATCATCTTAATGATACCGATTCAGATACACTTGCTCTGCCTAACATAGAAAAAATAGGTATTGAGAATGCCGAATACTTTACGTTAGAAAAAAAATACAGAAACAGATTTTTATCTAAAACAAACATTTCCGAAACCGACTCTGTATTTGTATACGATTATGGTAAGAAAAAATTGGCTTCGTTTTCTGTAAAAAATCTAAAAGCCGCTGCATTACTTAATGGTTATTCATCTCAAGAAGACTGGCCTTATAAAAGATATGATTATATGATTGGCTTCGAAATCAATAAAAAATATTTAAACGGATTTAGTGAATATTACAGAGATGCATTTGTATATGTTGGTAAAGAAAATCCGTTTTCAAAAGAACCTTTGCAGGCAATTATATGGAAGAAAATTTCCAGCAAAGAATATCCATCAAAAGCATTAAAAAATGGAGATCGTACTATTTTAAAAAATACCGTTGCCGGAAATACGTACTTGTATAAAAATGACAGTTATAATTATTTTTTACAAGACTATCTTGATGATCGTAAAATGATTTATGCCAGACGTCTTTTAGTTACAGACTCTAAAACTGCAGCTATCATAATTGAAAAACTTTACAGTCAAAGCGAAGGCAGCTCTCCTTCTCCGCTTAATTATGAAGATGGACTCGATGCTAACCAATGGACAGGAAAACTTTTTAAAAATAAACCGCAAGTTGTTTTCGGCTTTTTGTATGAATCATTTGGATGTCCGGGAATTTCAATTATTGATAAATCAAACGAAGAAATTTATCTGCAGTGCGATAATCGCCATTAAGAAACCGAGCAAATATTGTACAACTCAAAATCTAAATCATGTCTGAATTAAGCTCATTATATTGTAAAGTAAAAATCACAAAACCACAGCTGGAAAAGTTTTTAAACAGTTCGCTTGAAGAACCGGAATTAAACAAAAACTGGACCGAATGGTGGAACAGCCGCAAAATGTATTCAAAAATGGAATTAACTCCAGAATTACTGCGCGCCTATAACGACGATATTAATAAAGAAGTTATTGACGGATGGATTGATTATCCCGAAGCAATGGCTTTTTCAGATTATGACGAAGCGATTGAAGAATGGCATTGGGGAATGATGTTTTTCAGTCAGAATTTTACAGAAATGATACCAATGTTTGCTTTTATCATTAGCTTAGATAAATACGTGATTGAAAGTACAGAAAACCAGGCAATTGTTTTTCCTTTCTTTTGGGGAGATAATGCCGTTCATGCATATATTTATTTTGAAGATGAAAAAGCGATATTGAGTCCGAAAGCACAAACTTTAAAAGATGTAGATCCGAATTTTATAGAACAGACGAAAGATTTTCTCAACAAAAAATGGGATCAGATGGCGAAAGAAATGGATTTAGATAATTTGGATTAATTTAATCCCTACGGGATATTTTGGGGATGGGTTTACATATGTCTACCGATATATAACTCCTAGCGGAGTATTTCGTAGCAATTAAATATAGATAGAAAAATATTTGTTGAATTTTGCATATGATATCTGTTTATTAGAAATCTAATTTAAAAACTCCGTTAGGAGTTACATATCGGTAGAAAAAAACATTACACACACGAACATTTGTCCCGTAGGGACTTTATAAAATATCGACAGCACAGATTTGCAATCCATTCCCGAAAAAGTAAAATCCAATCAAATTGCATTATACAGCTTAAAACAAAGAAATTTTTGCGTCTTAATGCCTTCGTGGCAAAACCTTACCTCAACAAAAACCCCATCCGGATCGACCCAAAAAAGTACCCAGTATTCGTATCATTAACATCGCCTTCTAATTCCCTTCCTCGGTAAATAAAAGAATACGACATATTGAAGTTGTTGTGTCTGTATTTCAAACCAAACTCGGCATTGAAACGAAGCGGAACCAAATCGAAAGTTACAGGACTTGTATCGTTAAACATACTTCCTTCGATTGTCGCATCATAAAACTGATAATTGACGCTTGGCATTGCGTAGAAATAAAATTCTCTAATATTTGGCTGCACATTCGCACTTACCGAAGCATCATGAAGATTAGAATCGTAAATTGGAGTCAGTCTCTTAAAACCAATTCGGGTTAAAAATCCTGTCGAAACTCCTGTAAAAATAGTTCCCAAATTGGCTTCAGACTGAAAATGAAGATCTATAAAATCGTTATGTTTTGCTGGAAATAATTTCTTCGAATACATAACATGCGCCTGAACCGCAAAAGCATTATGAAGCTGATTTTCCCAGCCGTATACTGTTTTATATCCAATTAGTTTATGAAAACCTTCCTGTGTTTCTTCGCCCAAAGCATTCGGCCCCATATAACCCAATTGAAAATCAGTTTTTAAAACCGATTCGCTTTCATAAAAAAAACTTCTTCCGGCTTCGGCAAAAAGGTAAGCTGTAAAAGGGCGATCGTTTTCAAGAACTGCTTCTTTATTAATAAATCTCGGATTATAAATATACTGCCCAATTCTAAATTCGGTTATTTTTTTATTGATTTTCTCGTTTTCATTCTTAGATAAAAATCGATAAAAAATCTCCAAACCGTTGGTGTAATACATATCATTTTTTGATGATGTGTATAAATCATTATCGGATATAAAACCTATTTCTGTAGTTTTTCCTTGTCCAAAAGTTAACGCTGCTGTCAAAATTAGAAAAGCAAAAAATGTTTTTTTACTTTCCATCGTAATTTATTTTTCCCACGTAACGCATCTCGCGAACAATTCGTTCTTTTCTCCTGTTAATATAACTTGACGAGCCGGTAGCTTTAAATTTTCTAGGATTTGGTAAAATTGCAGCAATTCCTGCAGCCTGCATTGGTGTTAAACTCGACGCATCACGACGATACCAATGTTCTGTTGCTGCATAAGCACCATAAACACCGTCTCCCATTTCGATACTGTTCAGATAAACTTCCATAATACGTTCTTTGCCCCAGATAATTTCAATTAAAACAGTAAAATAAGCTTCAAGACCTTTACGGAAATAACTTTTTCCCTGCCATAAAAAGACATTTTTTGCCGTTTGCTGCGAAATTGTGCTTCCGCCTCGAATTCGACGTCCGCGTTCATTGCTTTTATAAGCTTTTTGCAGCGCTTTAAAATCAAAACCATTATGCGTTAAAAAAGTTCCGTCTTCACTCGCAATTACGGCTTTTTGCAAATTCATAGAAATTTTATCAATTGGTTCCCAATCGTGGTCAAAATAAACTTCCTTCCCCCCTAACTTGTTTTCGATGGCGCGAATAAGCATTAAAGGAGTAAATGGTACTGGAACGTATTTAAAAAATATAACCGATCCTATCGAAAGTCCAAAAAACCACAACATTGTTTTAATCAAAAACCATTTTACTTTTTCGCCAAAAGAACGATTTGATTTCTTTGCAGACGTTTTAGATTTTGGTTTACTCGTGGTTGTTGTTTTTTTTGGTGCTGGTTTTTTGGGTGCTGCCATTATATTAAATCTGCTAATTCTGTTCCTACTAAACTGCCTATTGCTACTCCCATTCCGCCTAAACGTACTCCACAAAACACGTTTTCAGACAATTGAGAAACAACAGGATTCTTACTATTTCCAATTCCCATAATGCCGCTCCAACGGTGCGCAATCTGGAAATCCTGATTTGGTAAAATTACATTTTTCAGTAAATCTTCCAATTTATTTTGAACAATTTTCGTCTGGCCAAATTCAGTTGTAGTTTCTGTTTCAAAATCGAGATTTCGGCCTCCGCCTAAAAGGATTCGGTCGCCAATATTTCTGAAATAATAATAACCTCGGTCTAAATGAAAAGTACCTTTTATATCCAGATTTTTAATGGGTTCTGTAATTAAAACCTGCGCTCTTGCAGGTTTTACTGCTCCGTTTGTCAAAGCATTTGCAAAACCATTTGTGGCAAAAAGTAATTTATTAGTTTTAAAGCTAAAATCATTCAGCACCACTTCAACATGATTTCCGGCATCAGAATAAGAAGTTACGGTTTGCTGATTAAGAATTAAAATATCTGCAGATACGGCTTGCTTCAACAATTCCTGCATCATATTTCCGGTATCAATTTGTGCTTCAAACGGATTAAAAATTAGATAATCCTGAATATTTCCAAACCCAAATCGGTCGGTTTCTTTAGAAAAAACATCGGCCTTAAAAAGCGGTTTTAAAATTTCATTTATAAAAGGCAGTTTCAAAATACATTCACTAAACCCAAGTTCATCTTCTTTCAAAAACAACTCATATCCGCCGTGAGGTTTAAAATCAATTGCCTGATCTCCTAATCTTTTTCGAAGCAGCTGCAAACCTTTCCAGCGTTTTTCGATAAGTGCGGCAACATCTTCTTCTGAATGCGTTTTTAAATCATCTAAAATTTCTGAGAGACTTCCGAAACAGGCAAAACCTGCATTTTTTGTACTCGCGCCTTGTGGAAGCATTCCTCTTTCGAGAACCAAAATTTTTGCGGCAGGAAATCTTTCGCGTAAGCGTAAAGCGGTATGCAGACCAACAATGCCGCTGCCCACAATTGTATAATCAATATCTGTGAACCAGTTTTTTAGTTCCCAATAACTTAGTTCCATATCTATATTAAATTCCAATATTAAAATTTCAAATTCCAATCTTGGGTTAAATTACAAATTTTTAAATTCCAAATTCCAAACTTTGCTGTTGATTTTTTTAATAACCACGAATTCACGAATTATTTTTTGATAATCTTTGAGAATAAAATTCGTGAATTCGTGGTGAATAAAATTTTTAAAGACAACGTTTTGGAATTTGGAATTTTAAAGTTTGGAATTTTAACAATAATTTGGAATTTGGAATTTAACTATTTGGAGTTTAAATGTTGTATTTTTAGCACACAAAAAAATAGAATTTTTATTATGAAAAAAGTATTATTAACAACCTTAATAATGATGAGTTTAAACGCTATCGGGCAGAATGTTATGTCTCCGGAATTATTATGGAAATTAGGCAGGGTTACTCCGCTTGGAATTTCTAAAGATGCAAAAAATGTAGTTTTTAAGGTTTCAACACCTTCTGTAGAAGAAAACAAATCTCATTCTAAATTTTACACCATTCCGGTAAACGGAGGAAATGCAGTTGAAATTAAAGACACAAAAGACGTTTTAGCAGATAAAAATGTTTCGCCTGACGGAAAATATTTAGTTTATAATGAAGAAGTAAAAATCGACAAAGTTTTAGGTAAAGATTTTTATCCAAAATTAGATAAATCTGATGCCCAGATTTATGATGGTTTAGATTATCGTCATTGGGACACTTGGAACGAAGGAAAATTTAATCACATTTTTTATAAAGAAAACAAAGACGGTGCAAAAGGAACCGACATCTTGAAAGGTGAAACTTTTGATTCTCCGCAAAAACCTTTTGGAGGCGATGAAGATTATATCTGGTCGCCAGACAGCAAAAGCATTTTTTATGTGTGCAAGAAAAAAGCAGGAACGGCTTATGCAGTTTCTACAAACACAAATATTTATGAGTACAATTTAGAGACTCAAAAAACAACGAATAAAACCGAAGATAATTTAGGTTACGATACGGCACCGCAATTTTCTCCAACAGGAAATTTATCTTGGTTACAAATGAAACGTGACGGTTACGAGTCAGACAAAAACGATATTATTGTTGAGTTTAAAGGAATCAAAACTAATCTAACAGCAAACTGGGACGGAACTGTAGATAATTTTATCTGGAGTAAAGACGGAAAAACAGTATTTTTTGTTGCGCCAATTGACGGGACAAAACAACTTTTCTCTGTAAATTTTCCTGGTTTAACTAAAATTGCAATTCAAGTTCGCCAATTAACAAACGGTGATTTTGACGTAAATGATTTAGTTGGTTTTTCTGGAGACGATATCATCGTTACGAGAACGGATATGAATCATGCTGGTGAGATTTTTTCTTTTAATTTGAAGAAAAATACCTGGAAACAATTATCAAACATCAATACTGAAACGTACAAAACTTTAGCATTAAGCAAAACGGAGAAACGTTATGTTACTACAACCGATGGTAAAAAAATGCTGGTTTGGGTTATTTTACCTCCAAACTTTGATGCTTCTAAAAAATACCCGACTTTATTATTCTGCCAAGGCGGACCTCAAAGTGCGTTGACACAATCGTATTCTTTCCGTTGGAATTTCTCTTTAATGGCGGCAAAAGGTTATGTGGTTGTGGCACCAAACCGCCGTGGTATGCCGGGACATGGTGTTGAATGGAACGAACAAATTAGTAAAGACTGGGGCGGACAAGTTATGGACGATTACCTTTCGGCAATTGATGATGTGGCTAAAGAAAGCTACGTTGACAAAAGCCGCTTAGGATGTGTTGGTGCAAGCTACGGAGGATATTCTGTATTTTATTTAGCAGGAATTCACAAAAACCGTTTTAAAACTTTTATCGCTCACGATGGTGTTTTCAATACTGTTTCAATGTTAGGAACTACTGAAGAAGTTTTCTTTAACAACTGGGATTTTGGCGGACCTTACTGGGAAAAAGATAATGCTGTGGCTCAAAAAGCGTACACTACTTTTAATCCTGCAACTTTGGTTCAAAACTGGAACAAACCTATTTTAATTTTCCAGGGAGGAAAAGATTTCCGTGTGCCAATTGGGCAAGGACAAGAAGCTTTTCAAGCTGCCCAGTTAAGAGGTATCAAAAGCCGCTTTGTGTATTTTCCAGATGAAAATCACTGGGTTTTAAAACCGCAAAATGCACAGGTTTGGCAGGGAGAATTCTTTAAATGGTTAAACGAAACTCTTTAATGAATTATAAAAAACAGAATTGGCCGCAGTATTATTTATATAATCTGCGGCTATTTTGTTTTTAAAACCTTTGAATTATGTAAATATTTGATTTGCTTTTACTTTTCTTAGATGGAAATTTTAAATAAATTGCAGTAAATTGTAATAAGAGAACTTCGTAAACGCCAAATAAACACTTATGGAAAGCAAAAAAAGTTATACAGCACTTAAGGTTTTATTCAGCTATGTTGCATTACTTGCTTTGGTGGTTACTGTGGGGTGGTTTCTATATTCAGAAAATGTAGTTTACAATAAACTCGAAGACAAAATTGCCCAGGAAAAAACCAAAATCCTCCGCGTAAGTAAATTGTTTTCGAATGTCTATAAAACAGAGAGTTTAGCAAGGAAAACTATTCAAACCAATTCTGAAAACGATTTTAAAAGTTATGTTATTGAAACCGATTCTTTAAAAGCAAGAATTGACACTTTAAAACAAATCGTTACTACAGAATATCAAAAAACACTTTTAGACAGTGTTACTTATTTGTTGTCTGAAAAAACAGAAAACATCAGACAGTTAAAAACCATAAAAAACAAAGCCGAAGACGAAGTTTCTGTAAATAACGCCATTGATGAAATTACCAAAATGGAGTTTAATCTTCGAAAACTGGAACTTCAGGATTTTACCAAAAACCCAAATGAATTAGGCAGTTATCAGCGCAATGTACTGCAAAAATATGTTGATTATTTAAACCAGAATATTCCAGATGACAGTACAAACACGCTTAGTAAAAAAGCATCAGATTCTATTTTAGCCAATTCAAAAAAACTGCTCAGTAATGTAAAACTGAAAGCAGAAAAGAAAAAAGAAACGCTGAATTTTGAGGAAAATAAATTACTGAAAAATGAAATTGCAATCTCAGAACAACTTCGAAAAGTATTGCGAATTATCGAAAGGGAAATTATCATCAATTCGATAAAAAATAACTCTTTAAAAGAAAAATCACTTAAAAAAGTCAATGAGATTGTAACGGCTTCGGCGATTATTGGTTTAATATTGACGATCTTTTTTTCTATTTTAATTGTGAGCGATTATTCGAAATCACAGCTGTATAAAAAACAGCTTGAAATAGCAAATTTTAAAACCAAAAATTTATTAAAAAGCCGTGAACAGTTAATCTCAACGGTAAGCCACGATTTAAAAACGCCTTTGAGTACAATTGTAGGTTATTCTGAACTTTTAGGCAATTCTGATATTAATACAAAACAGTCTTATTTCGTAAAAAACATCAAAAATTCATCTGAATATATTACGCAGCTTGTTCAGGATTTATTAGATTTTTCGAGAATTGAAGCCGGAAAGATTACAATTGAAAAAGTTCCGTTTTTTCTTCCTGAAATTATAGAAGATACTGCGAAAAATATTCAGACTGTTTACAAACAAAAAAACATTGATTTGATTATTAATGTTGATGAAAAGCTAAATACCAAAATTGTTGGCGATCCGTTTCGACTGAAACAAATTTTGACCAATATTATTGGAAACGCTTATAAATTTACAGAAGAAGGCCATATCAAAATCAGTTCTTATGCAACTGAAAACGAAAACTTTTATGTTATTACAATAACTGATACCGGAATTGGAATTGAAAAAGGCAATCAAAAATTAGTTTTTGAAGAGTTTGCCCAGGCGAATGAAAATATCGAAAAGAAATACGGCGGAACTGGTTTAGGACTTGCAATCTGTCAAAAAATAGTTTCGCTTTTAGGAGGAAAAATAAGTCTCGAAAGTACTTTTGGAAAAGGAAGTACATTTGAAATTAAAATTCCTCTGGTTTTTGATCATAGCGAAATTACAGTTGAAGAAATAAAAAGAAATATTGCAGAAAACACGAATAAACAAACTTTTATTGTAATTGACGACGACATTAATCTGCTTAATTTAACCAGCGGTGTTTTACGACAGGAAGAACATCAGGTTTTATCTTTTAATAGTGCTGTAAAAGCATTAGAAGCCATTCAGGACACTAATTTTGATTTTGTGATTACTGATATTCAAATGCCGGAAATGGACGGATTTATGTTTCTAAAAAATCTTCGAAATTCTGAAAAAGGTACTTATAAAAACCAGCCCGTAATTGCCTTAACGGGAAGAACAGATTTAGATGCTGCCGTTTATACTGAAGCCGGTTTTACAACAGTTGTAAACAAACCGTATTCGCCTAAAATATTACTGGAAACGATTCAGCATATTCTGGATAATGATACACTGCCAAAAGTAAAAATAAATACAGTTGAAGAAACTGCTTCTTCTCAACTTTATACTTTAGATACTTTAAAAGAATTTTTACACAATGACAGAAATGCCTTAAATGATGTATTAAAAGCTTTTATAATAAGCAGTAACGAAAATTTAGAACTGCTCGAAAATGCTGTTAATGAAAAAAACATTCCTGAAATAAATTCTATAGCACATCGTATTGCACCAATGTTCAGGCAGATAGAAGCACGCGATATTGGCACAATATTAAAAACACTGGAACAAAATAATCTTGAAATTTCAGACTTGAAAGATATTTATACAGCTCTTAAAGCAAAAACAAACAAACTTTTTGCTGCTTTAGAACAAGAAGTTTAATCGATATTGTAGTGCTTTAATTTATTGTAAAGTGTTTTTCTGGTAATTTTAAGCAGTTTGGCCGCTTCAGATTTATTATTCTGCGTTCTGTTTAACGCTTGAATAATAGCTTCCTTTTCATTATCTGACAAAGAAAAACTTCCGCTGAAACCTGATTGTTTCTGAGCCTGAAAAAATTCAATTGGCAAAACATCACTTTCAATAAAATCACCTTGTGTTAAAAGTGTAGCACGCTTTACACAGTTTTGCAATTCACGTAAATTTCCCGGCCAGCTGTAATTTTGAAAAATTGAAACAACTTCCAGCGAAAATCCTATTACCTCTTTATTCAACTGCTGATTGGCTTTTTCTAGGAAATAATCTGCAAAAACCATTAAGTCTTCATCACGGTCTTTTAAAGATGGAGACTGAATAGAAAATTCGTTGATTCTATGGTACAAATCTTCTCTGAAATCGCCGTTTTTTACTGCCTCGCGTAAATCTTCGTTTGTAGCTGTGATAATGCGGATATCGACGTTTATTTCTTTATTGCTACCAACAGGCTTAATTTTTCTTTCCTGAAGCGCGCGCAATAACTGAATTTGGTTTTCATAGGAAAGATTTCCTATTTCATCCAAAAAAAGAGTTCCGCCGTTTGCTGCTTCAAAATACCCCATTTTGTCGCTGATTGCTCCGGTGAAAGATCCTTTTAAATGCCCGAAAAATTCGCTTGCCGCCAGCTCTTTTGGAATTGCTCCGCAGTCTACTGCAATAAAGTTATTATTTTTTCTTTGGCTTTGCTGATGAATGCTTTTGGCAATAATTTCTTTTCCTGTTCCGCTTTCACCAATGATTAAAACTGACATATCTGTTGGACTTACCAATTGAATATGATCTAAGAGTTTTTTTGAAGCAACAGAAATTCCGCGTACAAATTCATTTTCCACAGCAACAGGTTTCTTTACCGATTTTTTTTGTTTAGCCGGAACTTCATTTTCTTCTTCGATTCCTGGAGTCTGCAGTGCATTTGTAATTACAAGCAAAACTTCATCCGGATTGAAAGGTTTCGAAATATAATCGGCCGCGCCATTTTTAATTGCTTTTACGGCAGTATTGACATCAGAATATCCGGTCATTAAGATTACCGGAATTTCAGGATGTGAGTTTTTAATTTCAGACATAAGCACAATTCCGTCAGAATCAGGCAGACGAAGGTCTGTCAAAATCAAATCGAATGATTCATTTTTGATTGCCGATCTGGCTTCTGAAGCAGAAAAAGCGATGCTTACTTCATATTGGTTTTTTACTAGAAATTTCTCTAATAATTTGCAAAACGAAATATCATCTTCTATTACTAATATCTTTGACATGTGATTGGAGGGACTTTTTTGCTAAAATAACACTATTAAAGTTATAATTTCTTAAAATTATGCGAAAAAAAAAGAGATTGCGTTGCGCAATCTCTTTTTCACCAAAAACATAAATCTAATTTCACCTAATTATATCTTCAACCAGTTGCCATTGACATCTGAATACACAGTAGCCTTTTGGTCCCCAACTGATATTTCAAGTTTATATTCTTTTTTATCATTAACATACGCTTTCTCCAGTTTTGCATTTGGATAAGCAGTTTGCAGAGCAGTCTTTACAGCTGCCGGGACAACATCTGTGCTAATTTCAGTATATTCTGTCTGAACGGAAACTGTTGTTTGTGCATTATTTGGAATTATCGCCGCTATTGCAGAAATTGACAAGCTCCCTAAAAGAATAGCTGCTGAGATGGCTAACTTTTTCATATTGCTCTGTGTTTAATTATTTTTTAATGATATTTCCTGAAGCATCAGTAAAAAAAGTATATTTCTTACCTTCTTTTGAAATTTCAAGTTTGTACTCGTCCTTAGCATTTTTCCATGCTTTTTCCAGTTTAGAACCTACAAACGATTTTTCAATTGTAGATTTTACAGCTGCCGGTACGGCATCTGGTGCAACTTCAGTATATTCATCCTGAATGTTTACTGATTTAATTACTGTATTTGATTCTGATGGAACCGCTGCCTGAATTGACAAACCACCCAAAACAATAGCTGCTGATAAGATTAACTTTTTCATAATACTTAAGATTTATAGTTATTTTTTTAAAATGTTTCCTGCTGCATCAGTGTAGACGATTGATTTTTCGCCTCTCACTGAAATTTCAATTTTATACTCTTTTTTTGAATTCACATAAGCTTTTTCAAGTTTTACACCAGGATAAGCTTCATCCAGAGATTTTTTAATCGCAGCCGGAACAGCATCGACTTCTTTATAATCATCTTGATATTTAACTGAATTCACTGCCGGGCTGGTCAGGCTCGCATTTTCTGCTTGTATTGACAAACTTCCTAAAAGAATAGCTGTCGATAGGATTAGCTTTTTCATAGTAATAGTTTTTAGGGTTAGTTTTTACTTATTTTTTACCCAGGATCCATCTGCGTTAGCATAAAGAAAGCCTGCTTTTTCTCCAACTGTTATTTCTAATTTGTATTGAGAAGAACTGTTTTTGTATGCTTTACTAAGAACTGCATCCGGATATGCTTTTTTAAGTGCATCTGTTACCGCTGCCGGTACTTCTGTTACATTAATTTCTACATAATCATCTTGTAATGATACTGCTTTTACGATTGTATTTGTAATTGGCGAAGTTGAAGCAAATGATGTTAAACCTCCCAAAACGATTGCGGCTGATATAAATAAATTTTTCATGACAATTATTTTTTAATATTCGTAACTTAATCTTAGTATTCTTAATTTGGATTTTCACAGCACATAAGATTATTTTTTAATCCAGGTTCCATCGGCATTAGCAAAAAGATTTCCTACTTTATCGCCTACTGTTACATCCAATTTATATTCTGACTTTTCATTTTTGTAAGCTTTAGTAATTACTGCATTAGGGTAAGCTTTTTTCAAAGCTTCAGTAATTGGAGCTGGTAATTCTTCTAATTTAATTTCAACGTAATCATCTGCAATAGAAACAACTTTTACAATAGAATTTGTTATTGGAGAAGTTGAAGCAAATGATGTTAAACCTCCTAAAACAATTGCGGCTGATAAAAATAAATTTTTCATAATGTGTATATTTTAATAGTTAATAGTTTGTTTACACTTTAGATAAAGAAACTATTGTGCCGAAAATAATGTATCAACCTTAAAACCTCTTTAAAGCCTGAAATTAAAGAGATTACTTAAAATGCACCAAAAATAGAAATAGGATAAAAGTGTGTATTTTGTAGAATAAGTGTGTAAAAAGTATACACTTATTGTGTATACTTAGCTATTTTAAATAAGAAGCTATTTATTCCATAGGAATATCTCATTGGTAGAATTTAATTTGGTTCATCAGTAGACGTTCCGTAGGAACGTTTGATTATCGAATAATAAATTCCGTTGGAATAACAAATATCCTTTTTTTTAAACTGGACTGAAGTCCAGCTCCACAATATAATTCGTTCCTTTGGAACTTTGAAAAGAGCCTTTGGCTCTATATTGCCGGCCGGATTTTAATCTGGTGTATGTATAGATATATAAAACAAACCCGACAGGTTTTAAAAACCTGTCGGGAATAATAGAGGAAATTCCTAAAATAAAAAAGGCCGTCGATGACGGCCTTTAAATTATTCTGGACTATTCATTTTGAAAGTATCCATAAATGCAGTTGTATAATCTCCTGCAATATATTTTGGATCATCCATTAATTGTCTGTGGAAAGGGATTGTAGTTTTCACACCTTCGATTACGAATTCGTCAAGAGCCCTGCGCATTTTGCTGATGGCTTCTTCGCGAGACTGCGCTGTTGTAATTAACTTAGCAATCATTGAATCGTAATTTGGCGGAATGCTGTATCCTGAGTAAACGTGAGTATCTAAACGAACTCCGTGTCCTCCCGGCATATGAAGCGTAGTAATTTTCCCTGGTGAAGGACGAAAATCGTTATAAGGATCTTCTGCATTAATACGGCATTCGATAGCGTGTAATTCTGGTAAGTAATTTTTTCCTGAAATTGGAATTCCGGCAGCAACCATAATCTGCTCACGAATTAAATCGTAATCAATTACTTGTTCCGTAATTGGGTGCTCAACCTGAATACGGGTATTCATTTCCATGAAATAGAAATTTCTGTGTTTGTCTACAAGAAATTCTACAGTTCCAGCTCCTTCGTATTTAATAAATTCTGCAGCTTTTACAGCAGCTTCTCCCATTCTTGTACGTAAGTCATCTGTCATGAAAGGCGAAGGCGTTTCTTCAGTAAGTTTTTGGTGACGACGCTGCACAGAGCAGTCTCTTTCAGAAAGGTGACACGCTTTTCCGTAAGAATCTCCAACAACCTGAATTTCGATATGACGTGGTTCTTCAATAAGTTTCTCCATGTACATTCCGTCATTTCCAAAAGCAGCAGCGGCTTCCTGACGCGCACTTTCCCAAGCTTTTAAAAGCTCTTCTTCTTTCCAGATTGCACGCATTCCTTTTCCACCACCACCTGCAGTAGCTTTCATCATTACTGGGTAACCAATTTCTTTAGCTACTTTTTGCGCATGTTCGTAAGATTCTAATAATCCGTCTGAACCTGGCACACAAGGAACTCCTGCAGCTTTCATTGTAGCTTTTGCAGAAGCTTTATCTCCCATTCTGTCGATCATTTCAGGAGCCGCACCAATAAATTTGATTCCGTGCTCCTGGCAAATTTTTGAGAATTTAGCATTCTCCGAAAGGAAACCGTATCCTGGGTGTATTGCATCTGCATTTGTAATCTCTGCAGCAGCAATAATATTTGACATTTTTAAATACGATAAGTTACTTGGAGGAGGACCAATACAAACCGCTTCGTCGGCAAATTTAACATGCAGACTTTCTGCATCGGCTGTAGAATAAACTGCAACAGTTTTAATCCCCATTTCCTTGCACGTACGAATTACACGAAGTGCAATTTCTCCTCTATTCGCAATTAATATTTTTTTAAACATCTTATTTTAATTAGATAATTAGACAATTTGATAATTAGATAATTTTAGATGCCTGATGTATTAATTCTGTCAGATCAATCTAAAATCTAAAATCTAAAATCTAAATTTATTTATGATGGATCTACTAAGAATAAAGGTTGGTCAAATTCAACTGGAGACATATCGTCAACAAGAATTTTTACAATTTTACCTGAAACTTCTGATTCGATTTCGTTGAATAATTTCATTGCTTCAATTACACAAAGAACATCCCCTTTTGCGATAGTGCTTCCTACTTCTGTAAAAACTGGTTTATCTGGAGATGGTTTTCTATAGAATGTTCCAATAATTGGAGATTTTATAGTAACATATTTAGAGTCAGCAGCAGCAGCAGGAGCCTGAGTTTCAGCAGCTGTATTTACAACTATTGGAGCTGTAACTTGCGGCGCAGCTTGCGGCAATGCAGCCTGAGCTGGTAATTGCTGTACATAAGTAGTCTCTGTAACATTTCCTTCTAAAGTTGTTCTGATCGTGATTTTTACATCATCCATTTCTAACTTCACTTCCGCAACTCCCGAATTTGCTACAAATTTGATTAGGTTTTGAATTTCTTTTAAATCCATAATGATTCGTTTTTAGTTTTAATTTATTTTTTATCGTAAGCCCATTTCAGGTAAATAGATCCCCAAGTGAATCCTCCTCCAAATGCAGCTAAAATAATATTATCTCCTTTTTTGAATTGATGTTCAAAATCGCTAAGTACCAAAGGTAATGTTCCTGAAGTTGTATTACCGTATTTTTCGATATTAACTAGTACTTTAGACTCTTCAAGTTCAAGTCTTCCTGCAGTAGCATCGATGATGCGTTTGTTTGCCTGGTGCGGCACTAACCAATCAACGTCCTGATTCGTTAAATTATTTCTTTGCAAAATTAATTCGCTGGCATCAGCCATATTAGTTACAGCATATTTAAATACTGTTTTACCATCTTGCATTATATTGTGCTGTCTGTTTTTTACAGTCTCTTCTGAAGCTGGGATTAAAGATCCTCCCGCAGGTATTTTAAGAAAATCACGTCCTACACCATCACTTCTTAAATATTCATCCTGTAAACCTAAACCTTCATAATTTGGCTCAAACAAAACAGCTCCTGCCCCATCACCAAAAATAATACAAGTTGCTCTGTCTGTATAATCTACAATTGACGACATTTTATCTGCACCTATTAATAGTACTTTTTTATATCTTCCAGATTGTACATAAGCCGCAGCAGTTGACATTCCGTATAAGAAACTTGAACAAGCCGCCTGCAAATCGTATGCAAATGCATTTGTTGCTCCAATTTCTGTTGCAACATAAACTCCTGTAGAAGCCACCAGCATATCTGGTGTTGCTGTCGCCATGATAATCATATCTATCTCCAGCGGATCTATATTTGCTTTTGCTATTAAATTTTTTGCTGCTTGTATGGCAAGGTAAGATGTTCCTTTGTCAGCATCTTTAAGAATTCTTCTTTCTTTAATTCCGGTACGAGTGGTAATCCATTCGTCATTGGTATCTACCATTGTTTCCAATACTTTGTTAGAAAGTACAAAGTCTGGTACATAAGCTCCAACAGCGGTAATTGCGGCTGTGATTGTATTCATTATATTCTATATTTCCTTTCAAATATTATTATTTGAAAAATTTTTAAAAGACTCGAAAATTACAAAAAAAAATGTAACGAATTTGCGTGTATTTTCTTAAAAAGCAAAAATTATAACCAACAAAAAAAACTCTCACTATGTGAGAGTTCTAGTATAACTTACAAAAACGTATTAAGCAACCGCTTCAGATTTATCGATAACAACTTGCCCTCTGTAGTACATTTTACCTTCATGCCAGTAAGCTCTGTGGTATAAATGTGCTTCACCAGTGATAGGACATGTAGCGATTTGAGCTACAGTAGCTTTATAATGTGTTCTTCTCTTATCTCTTCTTGTTTTCGAGGTTTTTCTCTTAGGATGTGCCATTTTACTATATTATTTATCCGTTAATAGTTTCTTTAATTTTTCCCAACGCGGGTCAATATCTTCTTCTTTATTACTCTCTTCCTTTTGTTCTTTTACACTTAATTCATTCAACTTTGTTAAAGCTTCGGTTTGTAATGTACCGTCTTTAACGCCAGGATGAATTCTTTTTTGAGGCACCGAAAGCGCAATCATTTCATAAATGTATTGTGACACATCTAATTCATGTTCTCCATGTGGCAAAATCAACAATTCTTCATTATCATTATTGAATTCATCTCCAAAACGAACAATTAACTTCATTTTTCCCTTAATAGGTAAATCAAAATCTTCGCCGGTCAAATCACAAGGCACATTTACGGTTCCTTTGTGTTTAAATTCTAACTCTAACATATTGCTTTTCTTATCGAAAACCAAATTCACTTTAATATCTGAACTTTGAAACTCATCATAGTCAAAGTCCTTAAAGAACGTGTTATTTATTTGATACTCAAAATGGTGTTTTCCCAGCTTTAACCCTATAAAAGGAATTAAAAATTCTTTTGATTTGCTCATTTCAACATCAGTTTGTTTAATTCAAATACAAAACTACATATCTGAATTGGGGTGCAAAGATATAAAATTATTGTAAATCTAATAATCTTATTCACCTTTTTTTGTTTATAACTGTTTTTCTTTTATTTTAAGAGGTTTTTCGCTAATCTCCTCATACTGATTACGAGAGCGAAAAATATCTAGTGCAAGGTAAACTGCTTCTTTAAACGAATTAAAATCGGCCATGTCTTTTCCGGCAATATCGTATGCTGTTCCATGATCTGGCGATGTCCTAACCTTATTTAACCCTGCCGTATAATTAACTCCTTTTCCAAATGAAAGCGTTTTAAACGGAATCAATCCCTGATCGTGATACGTTGCTACAATAGCATCATATTTCTCATATTGACCGCTTCCAAAAAATCCATCGGCAGAAAATGGCCCAAAAACCATAGTACCGCTGTCAAATATTTTCTTCAAAACCGGTTTTAGGATCAAATCTTCCTCTTTTCCAATAACACCACCGTCTCCGCTATGAGGATTTACCCCTAAAACTGCAATTTTTGGTTTTACTATACTAAAATCCTGAATAAGGGATTTTCTGATTGTTTCGATTTTTCTGGTAATTAATTCTTCTGTCAAATGAGATGAAACTTCATTTAACGGCACATGATCTGTTAACAAACCAACTCTTAAATTATCCTGAACCATCATCATCAGCGCATTTCCTTCTAATTCCTGATCCAGATAATCTGTGTGTCCCGGAAATTTAAACTCTTCTGACTGGATATTATATTTATTGATTGGTGCTGTAACCAAAACATCAATCCCTCCATCTTTTAAAGCCTTAGTAGCTGCAACAAATGATTTGATCGCATACTCGCCAATTTTCTCATCATTTGTTCCTAATTTAATATCGACTCCTTCTCTCCAAAGATTAAAGACATTTACTTTCCCCGGAATAATCTGATCCAGCTTATCTACACCGTGAAACTGCACAGTCGAAGTAAAGCTTTTTTTTACGAAAGAAAGAATTTTAGCATTTGCAAAAATAACTGGTGTACACAATTCTAACATTCTGGAATCTTCGAATGTTTTTAGTATAACTTCGCTTCCAATACCGTTTAAATCTCCAACTGAAATTCCAACAATTATATTTTCTGCTTTTTTATTCATGAGCTCAGCCTATTTATTACTAATTTTGATGTGCAAATTTAGTAAAATAAAACTACAATGTTTACAGGAATTATTGAAACCCTTGGAAGAATCCACGAAATACAAAAAGACAAAAACAATCTGCATGTTACTGTTGAGTCATCGATCACTAACGAATTAAAAATCGACCAAAGCGTTTCTCATAACGGAATATGCCTTACAGTCGTTGCTATAAAGGATTCATTTTATACCGTTACAGCTATTGAAGAAACGATTTTAAAAACCAATATTGGGGATTGGAAAGCCAATGATATTGTAAACTTAGAAAGAGGAATGAAACTTGGTGACCGCCTTGACGGACATATTGTTCAGGGCCACATAGACCAAACCGGAATATGTACAAAAATTGAAGAAGCAAACGGAAGCTGGAATTATACTTTTGAATACGACCAAAACCTAAACAATATTACAATTGAAAAAGGGTCTATTACCGTAAACGGTGTTAGTTTAACTGTCGTAAATTCTAAAACAAACGAATTTAGTGTTTCGATAATCCCGTATACTTTTGAAAACACCAATTTTAAAGATTTCAAAGTTGGCACTAAAATAAATTTAGAATTTGATGTTGTTGGAAAATACATTTCAAGACTTTATTCTATAAATAAATAATCCGAAAAAGTTAACGCATAAAAAAAGCTTCAGTTTAAACTGAAGCTTTTTTTATTTTATTTCGGTATATAATTGTCATTCCTAAAATAAATCCTCCTGCCAGCAAATACGGTATATGCTCATTAATAGGCAGTCCCGGAGGCGGTATATCATCTTCATCAGCTGTCGTAGCTGCAGATTTAGCCGTTGACGGCGGCGGCGGCGTACTAGCTAAAATAACCGACGCATTCGATACAATTAAAAAAAATGCTAAAAAAATAATTCTTATTATCTTCATAAATTCAACGTGCTGAAATTCAACATACTATACTACTGGCAAATATTTGTTAGAAACACATCACTAAAATGATTTCTAAAAGGAAATTCTTTGGCAAAAATATACGATTTTTACAAAAAAGCAACTTTATAAGCAATAAAGTGATGTAAAATTAATATACGTATTATAATACAATTCAGATCTAAAGGTAAATAAATTTAGATTTAAAACATAGATTAACTACTTAAATCATCGATTAACTGCAAGAAAAAATCTAACTATTAAACACTGAATTTCAAATGTTTATTATGCAAATCGCTTCTTTTACATATCATTTATGGCTTTTTATAAATTTTTAAAAATACAAGAATATTCTTATGTAATATTTTTTTAGAAAAAATGTCCTAAATTTCAATAAGTCAGAAAGAACTGTAATTTTAGGGAGTTAAAAAAAATAATAGACCTCATTTTTTCAATTTTGAAGAACAATCAAATATTTCTGAATTAATATATTTGCATTCAACAAATTTACAGTAAAAGATCTTAAGACTTTTTTTGAGTCAAAAACAGCAATTAATAAATGAAAAATAAATATACAGTTGGAAGTTTGTATGCAGGCGTAGGCGGTATATGTTTAGGTTTTGAAAAAGCTGGTTTTAATTTGAAATGGGCTAATGAATTTGACAAAAAAGCCTGCGTTACCTATAGAAACAATTTCAAACATAATCTTATTGAAGGTGATGTAATGGAACTTGACACGGCAACTCTTGAACAAGTGGATATTTTAACTGCTGGTTTTCCCTGCCAGCCATTTTCGCTGGCCGGCCACAGAAAAGGTTTTGACGACCGAAGGGGAAATCATTTTTTTAAAATTCTGGATTTCATTGACGAAATCAGGCCTAAAGTGGTTTTTCTTGAAAATGTAAAAAATCTAAAAAGCCACGATAAAGGGAACACATTAAAAGTTATAAAAAGTGAAATAAAAAAACGCAACTATACTTTTGACAGTTCTATTTTAAATACCAAAGATTTTGGAAATACTCCTCATAACAGAGAGCGGCTTTTCATGATTGCTTTTGATAAAAACTTCTTAAATAATAAAAGTTTCAAGTTTAAATTCCCCGAAAAGGAACAATTAACGAAGTCTATTAAAGATTTAATTATTACAGAAAAAGTTTCTGATAAATTTTATTATGGCGAGGAGAAGTACATGTACAACAAATTGAAGGAAGCGGTTGTAGACAAGAATCACATCTATCAATTTAGAAGACAATATGTTAGAGAAAACAAATCAGGCTTATGCCCTACGCTGACAGCCAATATGGGAACGGGCGGACATAACGTTCCGATCATTACAACCGATTTTGGCTTTAGAAAACTAACTCCAAGAGAATGTTTTAGACTTCAGGGCTTTCCTGATGATTATAAACTGCCTGCAATTTCAAATTCAAGCTTATATAAACAAGCTGGAAATTCGGTTAGCATGCCGGTTATTCAAAGATTGGCTGAAGAAATTTTTAAGGTTATAGAAAAGGTTGAAGCAAAAGAAAAGAAGAAAGAAAAAGTATAATTTTCAACTCTTTTTTTCTTCTGTTTTTATTTTTGAAGATTCTATTTCTTCCTGAATTTTTTCGACACAAGAATTTAATTCTTTTTGAACTTCTTTACTCCAAAACCGAATTACTTTCCATTTTTTAGCCATCAAAAAAGCATTGACTTCAATATCACGTTTCCTATTTCGTTCGATTTTCGGAATCCAATAGTCACGATTTGATTTAATTCGCAATTGCTGCGTTTCCCAATCTTTTCCGTGAAAAAATTCGCTGTCTATAAAAATGGCAATTTTATACTTTGCAAAAGTCAAATCCGGTTTTCCAAATATTTTTTTATTGTTCTTTCGATAACGATAACCCAATTCCCACAAAGCTTTGGCAAGCCTGACTTCTTGCGTTGTTGCCGTGCTTTTTATGGCCTGCATATTTTTTCTCCGTTGTTCGGGAGTTAAATTATCCATTGTTTTGTGAAGATTAAAATTGCCTTTTAAACATAAAGTTACTTTATTTTCTTTGAAGGCGAACAAAACTAGCACAAAACAAAAAAGCCTCTACATTTCTGTAAAGGCTTTCTATTTCTAAAGAAGTGGTCCCACCTGGGCTCGAACCAGGGACCACCTGATTATGAGTCAGGTTTTATTTATTTCACTATAACTTATTTTAAATTACAATACCTGATAATCAAATATTTATATTTTTTAAAATGATTAATAAATCATTATTTCTTATTTTAATTGTACTTTTGCTCGTCAAATGCTCGTCAAAATTATAATATAAATTTTCAATAATGGTATCATACAAATTTACACTAAAATCAACGCCAAATGCACAAGGCGATTATTTTATTAATCTTGTATTAATTAAAGACAGAACAAATACTAGTTTATCGATCAAGAAAAAATGTAACTATGAAGATTGGTCATTTGAAACAGAACGTCTTAAAAAATCTCATAAAGAATACAAGCAAATTAATGACCTGATTGAAAAATATTCTGGTCGGGTTAACAATATTATCCATGAATTTGAATTAGATGAAACTCCATTTACCTTACAGGATATTATAACCAAATTCAAAAAGGACTCAGGAAAACAACAAGCATTAAGTTATACTTCTTTTCACGAAAGTTTAATAGAAGAAATTAAAAATGCAGGAAAACTGTCCACCTCAAACATTGAAAAAGACACCTTAAAATCGATTCAACGATTTTTCAACAGAACCGAAATCACTTTTAAAGATTTATCAGTAGATGCAATCTATAAGTATCAATCTTTTTTAAGCAGCAATAACAACAGCCAAAGTACAATTGGCATAAGAATCCGCACTTTAAGAGCCGTTTTTAACAAAGCTATTAATCGTGAAATTATCCCTTCAACGATGTATCCTTTTGATAAATTTAAAGTATCAAAAATTAAGGAAAGTGGTAAAAAAGAATATTTGTCTGAAGAGGAACTTGAACTATTGAAAAATGCAGAATTACTAAATAAAAGTGACATTATTGCACGAGATATGTTTTTGCTAAGTTTTTATGGAAGGGGAATTAATTTCATTGATTTAATACAATTAAAAAAAACAGATTTATACAAAGACACAATTACATATAAAAGAAGTAAAACCGAAGTAATAGTGAATTTTAAAATAAATGAACATTGGAGGCGCAAAATTGAAGAATATGTTTCGCCAGCCGACTCAATCTATTTGTTCAATATCATCCATAATAATCAGAGCTCCAAAATTTATATAAATAACAGAAAAAGGAAATATCTGAAAATTTATATAAATATACCTCTTAAAACAATTATTACTGATCTAAATATTCAAAAGAAAATTACCTACTACTGCGCAAGACATTCATTTGCAACAATTCTAAAATTTAATAATATTTCGGTAGACATTATAAAGGAAGCTTTAGGTCATAAAGATATTAAATCCACTATGTCTTATTTAAACACACTTCCAAGCAACACTCTAGATAAAATGATTGATGATATTATTTTTTAAATAAGTTTCAACTCTCTCTAAAATTACCTATACAAAATTCATTTTAATCTTTAGTCCGACGTTCTAACTGTGCAATAATTCTAGATTACATAAAAGAAAACGTTATAAAACCAGTTCATATTATTAAAGAAAGCTATATCTAATACAGTCGAGCTTCTCGTAAAGCACCTTATCCGGAAATAAGGAATTAAAAAGGTAAATGGTAAAACATCAATATGAGAAGAGTTACATATTTCTCAATTACTGAATGAGATTGAAGTCATTACATATACTCAAAAGTCAGATTTATTACATTGTTTTCAAATCTGCCAATTTTGATTTACATATTTGAGAAAAAAATCCTCTTTTTCAAAACCTATATCTGTTAATTCATCTAAAATTTTCTCATAGTTGCTGCAAAATCATACATAAACTATTGCGTCAGAACTTCAATTTACTACTTTTTAAAAAACTGTACAATTTTTATTTACTCTTATTCAATCTATTATGGGATATAATTAATTATTTCGCTAATAAAATAATCCACTTATTTATACCCATAAAAAAGCCCTCAGGAATGAGGGCTTTAGATCATTATTGAATTAATATTTTATAAAGAAGAAGCTTTTATTCTTACTATTTTACCATCCTGCATAACAACTATATCGCTGTTATTTTTCTTTTTAAACTCAATTAATTTTTCAGAAACTTTATCCATTGCATCTATAATTTTCTTCTGAGTCGGTGTCGTTGTTGTTTTGTGTTCTCCCATGATTCGTTATTTTTGAGTTTATCGAACTTAATTTTATCTTTAACTTCAATATCGTTACCTAATATCTTTTGTGCTATTAATTCAGCTTTTACTGCTGTATTATCAAAAATCAATGCCTCATTAACTATCGGCAAATATATATCAAATAAATTAGTTATTCCATTTTTATATCTTCGCTTAATAACATCGGTTTCAATGTTATGACCACCTTCTTGAACCCGAAGCTTAACTCTTTCAATAGCCAAGTCAACATTATTAAGCCAAAAAAACAAAAGCACCACTTTATATCCTTTTTCCTGAGCTGTAATCACTTTCTGTTTATAGCTTTTCGTTGCTAAAGTTGTTTCAAAAGCAAAAACTTCGTTATTAGCTAATAATTCATTTATTCTGTGAAGCATTATTCTCCCCGCTTCAAAAGCTACCTTTTCCGGTTGAAATGGAGAAAGCCCTTTGGCTATTTCATCAGCATTTACAAACTCTTTGCAATTTAATATTTCAGGAAGTATTGTAAACGAAGCAGTCGTTTTACCCGCTCCATTGCAACCTGCGATTATATATAGATTTTTACTCATTATTACAAAGATAAGAAATTTCAAATTTAATAAATGCTATTTTTATATACTTGGAAATAGCTATTAATCATTTCTCTCTATTGAGAACTATTCACTATAATATATTTTTCATAGTCCCTGGCTATTTATGCTCACCTAATTCCTCCGCTCTTTCTAAAGAAATATTCTTCTCATTTAGCTAGTTGCAGATCACACTCATTTTAATAGTCTACGGATTCAATTTTTAATCTGGAAATAATGTCTTTAGCGGATCAATCATCCCATGAATATCAAACTGGTCATAATATTTTTACATGTCTCATATTCCAAATAAAACCATAAGGCACTGTAAAACAATACCTTATTACTTAACTTAAATTCAGAACGAGTGTATTTTAGTCCTTTCAACTGAACCATCTGTTTTACAAGAATTTACAGCTATAATAGAGGTTTAAAAAAAACATGTGACTTTCGAAAATTCTAAAGAGATTAAATCTAACTGTAGCTAAACCTCTTAATTTAAAACTCGCACTGGAGTGCGAGTTTTAGATACTTCTTTCTATAAATTATTATAAATTGAAATAGATCTACTTAATGCGCAAACAAAAAGACCATTAAGTTAAAGTAAAATAATACGAACTACTTTTCCTTTCATTTTGGTTAGCCCCCGATTATCCCGACATTATATTTTTTTTATCTGATTAACTTTTCCTCTTTCCTGTTTTTACCGATTGAATAGGTTCAGGCTTTTTAGTATCCACTCCTAAATCAATTGTCACTTTTTCAATTTTACCACTAAATTTGAATGGCATTTTATAGGTCCAGTCAACAGGAGAACCTCCATCTTTACCAACATCTATTCCTTCAATAATAGAAAACTGAACTGGTACTGTTTTTTCTAGTCGACCGCTTCCTATTTTTTTTCCACTATCTGTTATTGTGATTGTTCCTCCTTTACCCATTCCTCCACCATCATATCTAAAATCTACAATCAGTTTATGTTTTCCTTTAGGCAAAGCTTCTGTAGCCACAATAGAAGTTCGGTCTAATGCAAGATAATTGTAAACAAATGTTGGTTTTCCATCTCTTAAATACAATCCGTAACCTGCCTGCATACCACCATGAGTAATAATAACACCATTTTCACTGGCATTATTCAATTCAATATCTGCAGTAATAGTCCATGATTTATTAAGCATAGAAGGCGCTGCTGCATCAGGCAGACCATTAGTTCCATCATAATAAGTCATTGTTTTACGATCTCCTACGAGAGTAGGTCTTCCCATTAATTCAGAATTCATTCTTATGGAACCTCGCCAATCAAGAGGCAGCACATTATATTTTGCAGCTTCTACCCACCAGAGATCTTGCAATTGTCTGAGTTTCTCGGGTTGTTTAACAGCCAAATCATTTGCTTGACTAAAATCTTCATCAATGTTATAAAGCTCCCATTTTTGCTTGTCTGGATCAAAGCTTTCTCGATTTGGATTCCAAGGCACAAATGCTGTGGCAGATGCCATCCAGCCATTTGAATAGAGACCTCTAGTACATCCCATTTCAAAATATTGAACTTTATGATGTCCTTTTGCCTGTGTACTATCTTTAGGAAAAGTATAAGCAAAACTGGTTCCTTCAATCGGTTTCTGTTTAATTCCGTTAAGTTCCGTAGGCGGAGTAATACCACAAACTTCATAAATTGTAGGAACAATGTCTATCACATGCATAAATTGGTTTCTCAATCCGCCTTTATCTTTAATTCTTTCCGGCCAATCAATAATCATAGGGTTTCTGGTTCCTCCGAAATGACTAGAGACTTGTTTAGTCCACTGAAATGGCGTGTTCATAGCCCAAGCCCAAGCAGAAGTAAAATGATTATAGTGTTTAGGGCCTCCTAATTCATCTATTACTTTTAGGTTGTCCTGCCATTTTTCAGGAAATCCATTAAAGAATAGCATTTCGTTTACGGATCCTTCAATTCCACCTTCTGCGCTTGCTCCATTATCACCAGCTATATAAACGATCATAGTGTTATCTGCATCTGGCAACTCTTTTACAGCTCTTATGATACGTCCCATCTGATCGTCACAAAATGCTCCATAGGCAGCAAATACTTCCATCATGTGTGCATATAATTTTTTTTGATCAGCATTAAGAGATTCCCATGCAGGCAGACTTTCAGGACGCGGTGTAAGTTTTGTACTAGCAGGTATAACACCTAATTTTTTTTGACGTTCAAATGCTTCTTCTCTGTAACGATCCCATCCCATATCAAATTTACCTTTAAATTTTGCTATCCAATCAGCAGGTGCATGATGAGGTGCATGGGTAGCACCTGGGGCAACATATAAAAAGAAAGGCTTATCAGGAGCAATACTTTTAGTTTTTTGCATCCAGGAAATGGCATGATCTGCCAAATCTGTGGTCATATAATAATTTGGATCTGATGAAGCTGGTACCAAATTTCGGTTTTCAAACAAAACAGGATTCCAATGATTCATATCACCTGAATTAAATCCATAAAAATAATCAAAACCTAATCCGTTGGCCCAATGATCAAAGGGACCGGCTGAGCTTAATTCCCATGGCGGCGTATTATGATTTTTACCTATCCATGCTGTAGTATAGCCATTCTGACTTAACACTTCTCCTACTGTACCACAGCTCTTAGGAAGAATACAAGTATAGCCCTCATAGCCTGTAGCTACTTCGGTGATACCGGCGAATGATGCTGAATGGTGGTTACGACCTGTAATCAAGGAGGCACGAGTAGGACTACATAATGCAGTGGTATGAAAACGATTAAATCGCAAGCCTTCAGCAGCAAGATTATCCATTGTAGGAGAAGGCACTCCTCCTCCAAAAGTGCTAAACTGTCCAAAACCTGCATCATCTAATAAAATAAGTACAATATTTGGCGCTCCCTTAGGAGCTTTTGCTGGTTGAGGAAACTGAGGAGGATCTGATTCTAGATAAGTTCTCCCAACGTTTCCAGGAAAATGAAAATCAGGACGAGGCAAAACCTGTGGGGTTCCATTTTCTTGCGCTAAAACCCCACCAGTGCCAATAATCATAAACATAATAATTAAAACTATTTTGTACTGATTTCGGCACACTACTTCTATAATTCTCTTCTTCATATTTTACTGATTTTAAAAGATTTAATATAAAATTAAGAATTAATTTAAGAAAAAACATATTTTAAATAATAATCTATAACTTATTTTCCCTTAATAAAGAACAATTTTTATATTTTAGGAAATTTACTTTCACTAAAATCCCACTTTAGCAAAAACACTAATGTCATTTACTTTCCATCGAATTTATATACGCTTTTTTCATTAGCTTTTTAATTTCTTTATCATTATTAGCATACATATACTCCCAAGCTTCTCTTATCCTATCATTTTGTATTTGTTGCATTTCAACTTCTCTACTATTATCGCTATAATGTATTCCCCAATTGTAAAGATTACTTATGGCTACCATTATAACAAGCCATAAAAACCACCTTCCAAAAACAATTTTGTAAAACAGTTTTGCGTCCTGTTCCGGAAATAACAAAACCTGAAATTTCTTGGTAATACTTTTCGGCTGTCTGCCAATCATAAATTTTATATCCAGGAAACCTTTTTGTAGGATAGCTTCTATTGGTCTAATATCTAATGGCTGCGAAACATTTTTTTCTGTTTTATACTCCTTTTCAAATACATCGATTTTATCGCCTACGGTATTAACCGCAGTAATAAGTTCTCCAATTTGCTGGTTATTTGTTTTCTGTTCCTGTGTAAATTCCTCCAGTACTAATTGCAACGTCTCTCGTTCTATATGACCTTTGTTAGCATTTGTTTCCATGTTATTATTTTTAATGTTATCTTCTTAATGCTGGTTTCTTTTTTTTCTTTTGAGGAATCCTCTGTAATTCAGGATCAATGTAATCAGCCGAGTATTCGGAATTCATTAGTTGACCTATAACCACGACAGCCTGCTTAACAACCTCTCCTGAACTATCTGAATTATAATTTTGCTTTTCTTCATTTTTCTTCCCTGTATTGAAAAAATTGAATACTAAAGTACTATCTGTATTACATTTTTTTTCTTCCCCCGTATTTTTCATGACTGGATGTTGATTCTGACTTAATATTTTTTCAATTTTTACCAATGAAAAACCAATTTCGCTCCCTTTTATTTTTACTTTTTTATCATCTATAAAAGAAATCCCCCTCCCTTTAAGGGCTTTATAACCCAAATTCAGCATTTGTCTTTCAAATACTAAATAAGAACTTGCAGACTTTAATGCCTGTTGAATATCGGTTTTTAATTTTTCTTTTCTACTGTCATGGCGAGGCAATAATCTATCTTTAGGAGACAGGAATGCCTTTGGACTTAATACCTCTTGAAGACCATATTGCTTTTCAAGACGACGACAAAGTTCAGCCATGCGTTTATAACTATTGCTGTCACTGGCAACCTTGCCATTAAAACCTACTCGATTAGCTGCAATATGAATATGCTGTTCTTTGGTATCATTATGCAGTACACAGATGTATTGATTGTCTGCTATACCGAACTCCTTAGCACATTCCCTACCAATCTCTCTAAATTGTTCTTTGGTCAATATATCTTCTGGAGCTAAACGTAGGGTCAGGTGTAACATTGGTTTTTCAACACGCCTGCTTAATTTCCTAACATCCTTAAACTGTTGTGTAAGTTCATACTTGTTCCCAAAGCACTTATTGTATTCTAATACTTCTGCTCGATCTTTATGCTGCAAATGATCTTGTATTGCAAGTGTAAGTTTTTTCTCTTCAGACAATTCTCTTTTATCCTCCAAACAGTAGCTAATACAATGGTAGAAAGAGCTGCCTATACTTACATGACCTATCATGACATAAAGCTTTTAATTTGAATAGCAAGATCTTTAACCTGCCCGGTCTGTACTTTTAATTCTGCCCGTTCAAGCGGGCTTAATTCATCATTGCTATTTCTCTTTTTTGCTATCTGATTCAGGTTGGCTGCCAAATGATTGAGCACTCCTGTAAAGCTTAAAATTTCCTTTGGAAGGGCTTTACTTCTGAAATCAATCTTTGCAGTTAATCCGATTTCACGAAGGTATTCGGAAACGGTAAGATTCGATTTTTTAGCTTTGGCTTCAATTATTTTACGCTCGTAGAGTGTACATTTAATTGCCATCAGTTGGTCTCTTTTAATTGCCTTTTTTGGTCGACCTCCTCTGTTTTTTTTAGTTCCATTCTGTTCTTCCATAATCTTTCATCATTTATTTTTTGAATGCGGCAGCATGAAAAAAATCCCCTCAACGAATGCGGCAGCATGAGATGAGCCAGCGTTTTGGTTTTACCAAAACATAGCTGGCTACCACTCGGACGTCATATAGATCGCCTAAAATTTTGGCTTCGATTAACTTTCTGTGCCTCATTTAACCATTCATTTAAATCTTTCTTCTGGTCATATAAAAAGCTTTGATCGGTATATTTATCAGGTTGTCTTTGCAGAGCTTCACCAGTTAATTTCAGACCTGCTGTATCCCTGTCTAAATAGAGGTTTACTCGCTCGTGTTTTTCCATTAACTGTATGGACTTGTTAAAAAAGGACAGCGAATTAAGTATCAGGAAATTTGTTTGTGGGTTAATCGATTTTTCGTTCATTACTTTATAAGAGAGGTAATCGAAGAAGCCTTCAAAAACTGCTGTTGATTTTGCCTGGTTATCTATAAAAGTGATGTCTTTTGGTGAGCTGCTGCCTTTAAAATTTTCACTTCGCAATTCATATCCTCCTGCATTATTCTGAAATCCTATAGCAGTTTGCTTTTTTGCATTTAAAGAAAATTCAACCTCTTTGCAATGCTGTTTTGCAATTTCGAGCGGAATATTCCGCTTCTCTAAGTAATCCAGCAACACTTTGTTTTCCAATATCCGTACATCAACTAGGACAATTTTATCAGGGAGGCTATCTTTTTTTTCATTAGCAAAACTTAGATTAGAAGGTTGTCGATTATTACTCTTAATTGATAAACTTATAGCGGAAGAGATATCATTTCCATTTAAAAGCTGTAAAAATTCAGAAACTGTACATCTAAAATATTCAATTCCAAAATCAACTACATTTCCTCCCTTGCCTAGCCCATGGTCATACCATACTTTTAATTTTCGATTCACCTTAAAAGAGGGTGTGTTTTCATTTCTGAATGGAGATAAATACCAATAATCCTGATTTTTTATTTTTGATGGTTCATGCCCTAATGTTTCAAGATAATTGACTAAATCAATTCCATTTGCAATTTTACAATTGAACTTTTCCATAATTATTATTTTTTGTAAATCTTCTATTTGATTGGTACAAGTCTGTTCATTTGCTATTGAAAAAAGAATTTTTGTTTTACTTTTTTTTGATACTTCGATGCAAATACCGTCTAATGCATTGATTTTAGTACGATTACCCTGCATCAATGGTTGCATCATTGCATCACTTTATTTTTCCGCTGCATCAGTTTTGCATCAAAAAAGATCTTTTTTTAGTTTGATGCAGGCTTTGACTCAGGTGTATTCAACTCACTTACAGCACTTTACATCAATCCTGCATCAAAGCATCAAATATTTTATAGAACAAAATTTTTTTTATCGTATAAAAACGTCCTCTCCGATCTACTTTTACATATTCACCATGGGACAATAATTCGATTCCACAATAAGACTTCGTATTATCTTCAGGCGCAAAACCCCATCGTTTGAGAATATTTCTTATTTCATTAGCAGAAATATTCAGTCTGTTGTTTTGCTTTCTTAGTAGAATAAAAATATCGTTAGGAGCTAATTTTAATTCATCCTCTTCCATTTTCTCAAAGCATTCATGTATGAGTTCAAGAATAAGTATTTCTTCCTTATTTCGATTTACAAGCTTTAATAGAGAGGCAGTCATTATCTGTTCGGGTTTAAACCACATTCTCGTTTTTTGTTGAGAAAAATAATTCCTAGCTTGGAGGTACTTTAAGAAATAGGGAATTTCTTTGTTTAGTTTTTCAAGAAAAAATACATCTTCTGTATTTATAGTACGAATTTTACGAATCCAAAAACGGATTTCTTCTTCGTCTATTTGAATAAAATTATCTTCATTATTAGAACAAAGAATAAACTTTGCAAAGAATTCAATTTCTTGCCTATCCTTACCTTTTGCTTCTATTTTATCCTTGTCGGTCGTAGATAGATACTTTAAACGTTCTGTAATTTCCTTTTTATCAAAAAAGACTTCATCAATTGCTACAAGTAACATACTTGCCCAATCAGAATTAAACTGCGAGCCAAACGAATCGCCTTTTATGTAAGTCATATTCATTCCGAAAATAGCTTTCAGCCACTTTATAAAGGAGCTTTTACCTGTCGATCGCTCTTTACTTACTAAACAAAGGATTGGCAACGTTTGCGTAGGCTTCTCATACAAGAGTTTTATATAGTCCAAGCCTAATTGCGTTTGATCTCCAAAAATATGATGGATAAACTCCAATGAATTCGGAATCAATTTTTCGAGTTCATGTATCGAAAAACCCTTACCGGTTGGTTGATTTGGAAGTTCATGATACGTATTATAGAAATCATCAACAATTTGTTCGTAACCAAAATGGTTAGGGATACAGCAAAACCCGTCTAATTTGGATATATCGTTTAAAAACGATTTTCCGTGATCCGTAATGATTGTTTCGCGATTCCACCGAACCATTACTTTTACTTTGTCGCCAGAAATTAAAGGTTTATCTATGATTTTAAAGTAGGAAGTTCCTACTCGGATATAAGGAATATCTAAGTTCATAACACTACAATTACAACCTCTACAAAATCCGTAAAGATTTGATTAAAAAAGTTCGTTGATTGGTTCCGCTTAAAAAACTGAGTACATTATTTTTTCCAAGACAGAGCATTAGCCCTTTCAAGATCCTCAGAAGTACTGATAATATCTCCATTTAAATAATCGATCAGATCGACTTTTCTAAAATAGATTTTCTTTTGACCTTTTTTCTTTGTATACCTAATCTTTCGTTGGTGGGTGAGCTGATAAATGTACTTAACCTCGATTGACAAAAATTCGGCTGCTTCTTCAGAGGAATAAATATCCTTACTACTTAAAGATAATTTCATCAATACTTTTTCAATAAATGCATCTTGCTTCTTTGCTAAGTCCAATATGATCAATTCTAATCGATCAATTTTAGAAGTAAAATTACTTGTTTCCATGATTCTATGTTTTTTGAATTATGAAACAAGTTTACGGAGGTTTAGTTATGTAAAAAATCGTGTAAAAACAATTTACAAATCTAAAATAATCAATAATGATAAATTCCCAAGCAGGATGAATCACTTTAGCTTATTTTATTAAAAAAGAACATAATGTAGTAATAACATTTTACATAGAGTCTAAACTGATTTCACAAATAATCGTGTGAAATCGTTAATATGCAATATTTTATCTGCATCATTTATTATGATATACTTATTCAAAAAATCAATAATTTTTGTATTTGTTTTATCTTTACTTTGAGAATTCCAGTTTTTTTGAATATTGAAAAGGGAAGTTAATATTTCTACTATGTTCTGCTTTGAGTTTCTTTTATTATCGATATTTATAAAAATTGACCCTTCTTTTACTTCAATTCCATTGCACAGCTTATAAAGATTCTCGATTGAAGAATTATCCCGAAAAATACTAACATAATTCTCTATTATTAGATCAAACTCTCTTCGATGAACCTGTTTAATGATATCTCCATTGGTTAGATTTACAGCATCTTTAAAATTTACTCCATTTTGATTTATTGATCCAGTTACATTACTTTCTTCAAAAACAACTTCTCTTTGTTTAAATATTTCCTTAGGGTTTTCAAAACAATCTTTTACTATTTTAAAAATACTCTTGGGCGTTTTTATTTCAAACATATAAAACAATACAAATTGAGTAAGAACTAGTAAAAAGAGATTCAATAAGATTTTGTAACTTTCTGAAACACTCAAAACTTCTTTACCAAGAAAGACTCCTAATAAAAATGATAAAAGAAAAATTACAATCAAGATCAACAGCCTACTTTTATTGATTCCTACATAATATCTAAATTTTTCTTCAAAATATAAATTTACAAACAGAGGTTTAACTATGAAAAATAATCTAAAAAGCAAATATACAGGAACAAGAATTCTTGCAAAAATTAGAAGAAATGACAAGACGTAAATGTAAATGGTCATATTACAATCAATTAAGTTATATAAAAGTAAACAAAACTAATTGATTATAAAACAATTGATGTTCGTCAAATGCTCGTCATAAGAAAACAAAAAAGCCTCCACATTTCTGCGAAGGCTTTATTTTACTAGTGGTCCCACCTGGACTCGAACCAGGGACCACCTGATTATGAGTCAGGTGCTCTAACCAGCTGAGCTATAGGACCGGTTTAGAGGATGCAATATTACTACTATTTTTCGTTCACTCCAAATATTTTAAGACATGATTTGCATTTAATTTCAATTCAATGCCTCGGTTTTAAAAACAAGATTGATTTTCAAGACCTTATTTAAATTCAAAAAGTGATGTTTTTTATTTAATTTCCTGACAAAGCTCAACCAAAACGCCATTTGTATTCTTTGGATGCAGGAAAACTACCAATTTATTGTCGGCGCCTTTCTTCGGAACTTCGTTTATCAGCACAAAACCTTCATTTTTTAAACGAGAAATTTCGGCATGAATATCTTCAACATCAAAAGCGATATGATGAATTCCTTCTCCTTTCTTTTCCAGAAACTTTGCAATAGGACTTTCCGGGTTTGTCGCCACTAAAAGCTCAATTTTGTTATTTCCGGTTTGAAAAAACGAAGTCAAAACACCTTCGCTTTCTACCGCTTCCATTTTATAAGATGGAACGCCAAGCATTTTTTCGAACAATACATTGGCATCATCCATGTTTTTTACCGCGATTCCGATATGTTCTATTTTATTAACCATGACTTTCTATTATTGATTAATGTAAGTATTAAAATAACCGCATTCAGCAATTACGTCTTTATAGTATTGAGTATCTGAATAATCCTTTTTTAAAGTTTTAAAACCGTTCCAAGCTATAAAATTAATTTTATCACCCTCAACACTCCACCAATTTGTAACATTATTGTATTTGTTATTGTAATATTCATTTCGCTCGCATTTCGAAATCAAATACACACATTTTGCTTTTTGCTCTTTTGTCGCTGCTGCCTGAAGTGCTTTTTGATAATAAGCTTTAGAAACGTCACAATTGGTAATCATTTTTTTCATGGAATCTCTAAACGAATACGGACTTGAACCATAACCTACAATACTAATTTCATAAAAAGTTCTTCCGTTTCCAAAATGCGAAATATTATAAAATGCATTTCCCAGCAATAAACTATTTGTGTAAACATCTTCTTTTTGAGCCAGTTTATCCTGCATTTCTTTTACTGTATTTAAAAAATCAATAAAAGTATATTTCCTTTTTTGATACGCCGCATGATCACAATCGTGACAATCTTTAATGCTTCCGTTAAACGGATTCCCTAAAAATTTATAATATTGAACAGAATCTGTTTCCTTCATAAAAGCAATTGCTTCGGGAATTTTATTTTTAAAAGTTGCCTGAACTGCCTGAAAATTACTGATATCTTTCAATTTCAAACTATAAATTCCGGCTCCAATTTTCTCGATCTCGGTTTTATTTGGCTTTGCCAAAAATGTTTTTATATCCAGCAGATTCTTTTCATTATCATAAAACGCATTTCCGTCATTCCAATAACTGTAACGCGATTCTCCAAAAATCTCCGCCATTACCGGATCTGATTTTCCTTTATAAAGCGCAGACAAATAATTTCTGCTCCATGAAGAAGCGTTTTGATAACGAAACTCTCCTCCTTTATACGTTTTTGGAAGCTCATAATACAGCCAGTTTAAATCGGCCAGAATTGTTTTCTCGTTTTTATCCGTCAGCTTATCAATTTTATTCAAATTATTTACAAAGCGTAACAAACGAAGCTGCATTCCCGCCAATTCTGTTTTAGGGAGTGTTTTTACCGCTTTATCAAAACTTTTATCAGCATTTGCATAATCACCTTTTAAAGTCTGCAGATATCCCAAAGACAAATCCCATAAATAAGGTCTTGCCGTATTATCTGCTGCCGAAATTTTGGCAACTAAATCAAATGCACTTTTATCCATTTTAGATTGGTTTTCGGTTTTATTCTCGGCAATCGTTTGGTTTTTCACCGGCTGATTTTCTTCTGCCTTTTGCTGAAATGAATTATTAAGTGCCTCTTCTTGCTTGTTTACCAATCTCGTTGCCAGATAATTTAAATGTTCGCTTTTTGGATCTAATTCATAAATCTTTTCAATGGCCTGTTTTTCATCTTTATAAAATCCGTGAATCGCCCAAAGCGCTGCTTTCTCTTTATTATTTTTTGCCATTGCCAGCGATTTTGTCCAGTCGGCTTCATTTTTTGGATGAAAACTATACGCCGTTACAATTCTCAATTCCGGGCATTTGTCAAAAACCTGTGCATACAAATAATTAGAAACTGCATATTTTTTCTGCTGATAATTAATTCCGGCAACGTACGAAAGTGCACGATAATACAATACGTTTTTAGGAACAGAACTCTCGGTTTTATTAAAAAAGTCAATTGCTTTTTGTTTACTGTTACTGTAAAAACGAGCTTTCATCGTTAAAAACCAATATCTGTTTTTCAAGAATGGATCTGCAGTTGTGTTGTAAACATTTTCGATCGACTGGATCATCTGCGAATCATTAAAAGTTTTGGCCACAACAGGATCATAACTCCAATAATCTTCGCCAATTGAAACGGTTTCAATTTTTTGTGCCAAATACAAAAACTCAACAAAGCTTTTCACTTTTGCGTCTTTCAAAGGCATTTTTTTACCCCATTTTATAGAGGAAGGATTTTGCTTTTTGTTTTTATAAAAAACATGTAAATCTGTAATTTCTTCTTTGTTTTTTATCGTGTTTTTTTCATCAGAATAGTATCTTGGCTTATCATCTCCAATTAAAAAATAATTTACCGTCATAGTATCAACAACACCTTTTAGATAAGTTCCCCAATCTGATTTTATGTTTTCATTGAAACGCGAATTATGTTTGGTATCAAAACCAACTCCGTAAAAAATATCTCCGGCTAAAAACAAGGGTGAATACGATTTATCTGCAAAAGTTTCGGGCGTGAAATTAGAATTGTAGCCGAAAAAATCCCAATCGTCTCCGCCGCCGCAGGCGTATATTATTCCGTAAACAGAAAGTATCGTGGCACTAGAAACAAGAAATAACTTGCTCAAAAATATTCTTTTCATAACTTTTTAAATTGAATTCGTCTAAATCGTAAAATATAATTTCTTTTGGGGCTTTCGCCGAGTTTTCGCTTAAATCTTCTCCCATTTCTTTTAAATCTTCGGCAGAAATTGATTCTATTTTAAGGAGATCGTTTTCTTCATAATAAACACCATTTTTATAATTTGATTGTCTGGCTTTAAAAAAAACAGCATTTATCTGAACGAAGTTTTTATCCTTTTTGAGTTCGCTGAAATTCAGTTTCGAACGAAGTCCAATAACTTTTTGATTCCTAATGTGAACTGCCCACGAATATATCGGCAATGCATAATCTAGATCAAGTGGATATTTCTTTAAACTCTTTAAATAATTGGCCGAGATTTTTTTGCTGTAAATAGAATTTAGAGAATCCGGCGCAATAGTTCCCATATTATAAAACATCAAAACACCGTGATCTACATTTGGGATTTTCGTTTTTCTGAAATATTTTACCTGATGAAGCCGGATTGTTGCTGAGAGTTTTTTCTGCGAAAGCTTTTTAATCTGTTCAATAAACTTCAAATAATTGTCTTTACTGTTTAAGGTCCAGTCGCAGTCAATTTGAATTTCAGCATAATTAATTTTATTCTTTTTATTTATTTCATCAATTAAACGAATGGTCTTTTTAGCCAGATCCTCAATATCAAGATTGGTTTGCAGCATTACTTTATTCTGAATAAAAACTACAGGAACAATTTCAAAATTCTGGGTATTTTCCTGAAAATGAATTGGACTTATGGGAATTGGAGATTGCGTTTCAGGATGAAGTCCGATGTCAAAATAACGAACATACAATTTGTGAACGTCATTGTCTTTTAAAACTTCCTTTTCTGTTTGAGAAAACTTCAAATTGGTTTTCCAATAATAAAAAGCAATTAGAGGTTTGTCATTTTTACTGCAGGCAGAAAACAAAACAACCATTACAATCAAAAAAAATCTTTTTATCAAAACCGGAAGAAATTATATTTGAACTCAAAAGTAAGAAATTATAGCCTATCGTTTCTTTCAAATTTAAAAAAAAGAAGTAAATCTAAAAGCTGTAAATCCTAATAAATGGCCAAAAAATTTCAATTAAAGCAAATATAATTGTTATTTTGTGCAATCAAATTTAAAAACCGCTATGTTTAAAAGCAAACTCAAATACATTTCATTTTTATTGGTATTATTAATGATGAGCTGCGCCAAAAGAGGCAGTATAACTGGCGGATTAAAAGATACTTTGGCTCCTGTTTTGGTTTCGAGTGTTCCTAAAAATTTCAACACTGAGTTTAAAGGAAACGAAATTACACTCGTTTTTGATGAATATGTGAAGCTGAAAAACCTCAACAAACAGCTTATTATTTCACCGCCAATGAAACACGAACCGTTGATTTCACCAACGGGAGTGAGTAAATTTTTGAAGATTCAAATCAAAGACACTTTACAGCCAAACACAACCTATAGTTTTAATTTTGGACAAAGTATTACTGATAATAACGAAGGAAATGCAATAAACCAATTTAAATATGTTTTTTCAACAGGATCTTATATTGATTCGTTGAAACTTAAAGGAAGTATTAAGGATGCATATGAAAAAAAGGTAGATAATTTTGTTTCGGTAATGTTGTATGAAGCAAATGATAAATACAAAGATTCTGTTATTTACAAAGATTTTCCGCGTTACGTTACCAATACTTTAGACAGTTTAAGAACTTTTCAGTTTGAAAACTTAAAGGCCGGAAAATATCTTTTGGTTGCTTTAAAAGATAAATCAAGTAATAATAAATACAACCCAAAAGATGATAAAATTGGGTTTATCAAACATTTTATTACGGTGCCAAATGATACGGTTTTTGATTTGGAATTATTCAAGGAAACACTTCCGTTAAAAGCATTTAAACCAATTCAGGCATCAGGCAACAGATTGCTTTTACCATATGAAGGAAAACAAAATTTCAAGATCAAAAAACCAACTATTGTACTTAAAAACAACGATCAGATTCTTGAAACCATTGTAACGCAGTTTCCTAAAAAAGATTCGCTTCAGGTTTGGTATAAACCTTTAAAAGCCGATTCTTTGTCTTTAGAAGTAAGTCGTGATACGTATAAAAAGAGATTTACTTTTAAAGTAAAAGACCAAAAAAAGGACACTTTAAACATTAAAGCGGTTCAAAACGGGATAATTAATTTTAGAGAAAGATTTACTTTAGAAAGCGAAACGCCTTTGGTGAAGTTCGATAAATCAAAAATTAAATTAGTTAATAAAGATTCAACAGCTGTTGATTTTACTACAGAATATGATGAATTTAATCAGAAACTGTATGTCGATTTCAAAAAAGAACCTTTAGAAAAATACAATTTTACATTTTTCCCAGGCGCGCTGACTGATTTCTATGAAAAAACAAACGATACTTTATCGTATAAACTCTCTACAAAAGAGGCTGCCGATTACGGAAATTTAGTTTTGAATTTGAAAAATGTAAAACGTTTCCCTATCATTGTTGAAATAACCAACAAAAAAGGCGACGAAGTTTTAGCCAGCGAATATTCTGAAGGAAGTAGTAAAATTGAATTCAACTTATTAGTACCAACTCAATTTACGGTTAGGATTATTTACGACGATAATAAAAACAAAATGTACGATGCCGGAAGTTTTCTCGACAAACGATATGCCGAGGAAGTTTTCTATTATCAACAGGAAGTCGATGTCCGCAGCAATTGGGATGTTGATCAGAGTGTAGATTTAAATATTCCGTATAGTCCCGAAATTGAGAAAAAAGAAGACGCAAAAAAGAAGAAAAAAGAGGAAAAGCAGCGAAAAGCTTTCTAGGTTTTAATCTCAAAAACATCTTTATCGCTTAAAAAATCGAGCTTTTTACGAGTTTCCAGCATTTCATTTTTATCTAAATCAACCACAAAAACACCTTCTGTTTCTTGTGGTTCTAAAATGTAATTTCCTAAAAAATCAACAACCTGCGAATGTCCTGTATGCTCGTAATTATTGGCGTCAAGCCCAATTCTGTTTACACCAACCACATAACTTAAGTTTTCAATGGCGCGCGCTTTAAGCAAAGCGTCCCAGGCATTGGTGCGTACTTTTGGCCAGTTGGCCACATATAAAAGTAAATCGTAGTTTTCTACATTTCGCACAAAAACAGGGAAACGTAAATCATAACAAACCTGCAGGCAGATTTTCCAATCCAGATAATCAACAATTGCTTTGTGAATTCCTGCTGTATAAAATTTATCTTCTCCTGCTAACGTAAATAAATGACGCTTATCATAATATTGGATTTCTCCTGACGGAAAAACAAATAACATTCTATTATAATAGTTGCCGTTTTTGGTAATGACCACGCTTCCGGTAACGGCACTATTTTTTTCTTTCGCCATACTTTTCATCCACAAAACAGTTTTCCCATCCATCGTTTCGGCAACTGCCGAAGGATTCATAGTAAATCCTGTCGAAAACATTTCAGGCAAAACAATCAAATTGACCTGCTGATCGATCTGTTTTATTTTCGATTCAAAGTTTTTTCTGTTTGCAGAAGCCTCTTCCCAAACCAGTTCTGATTGAATAAGTGCGATTTTCATTTTTCAAAAATACGAATTTTCAGCCAAAATTATTTTTTTAATGAAAAAGCTCATTCTGCAAAATTTTCTCAAAACACCTCTATAATTCAGGTAATTTTTAGATTTAAAAAATACATGAATAAATTTTATTGCAAAAAAAATGCAGTTATTGCAAAAAAAATGCAAATGTTTGAAATTAATCTATATATTTGATTTGCCAATAAAAAACCAAAAGAAAAACATGAAAACCAAACTATTATGAAAACAAAGCTTATTTCATTAGTGTTTATTGGAGGAATCATCTTCTCCACAAACGCCAAAGAGACTGCAATAAAAAAGCATCTTTTTGAACAACAAAGCAATCAGGTTGAGATTTCGGGCCAAATATTAGGTCAGGATGATGGAATGCCAATTGCCGGAGCTACAATTTATGCCGAAAGCAATAATAAAATAGCAGCAATATCTGATGAAAACGGAAAATTCAAATTAAAGGTTCCTGAAAACGAAGTTCATATTATTATAAGCTACATGGGCTATGAAACTTTATCATTTGCCTTACTCAAAACTTCTGATTTAACTATTAGATTAAAACCTGCCGAAAATGTTTTAGAGCAAGTTTTAGTTACTGCACTTGGAGTTAAAAAAAGCACTAAAGCTGTTGCTTATGCGGTTACAGAATTGAAAGGAACTGAATTTACAAAAGCAAAAGAAACTAATATTTCGAATGCATTGGTTGGAAAAATTGCCGGAGTAAACGTGAGCAGTACATCAACCGGAGCAAATGGATCAACGAGAGTTGTAATTCGTGGAAACGGATCTTTAAACGGAAATAACCAGCCGATGTACGTAGTTAACGATTTACCTATTGATAATACACAGCTTAATTTACCTGGAATTGGAAACGGTGCGGGTTCAACAAGAATAAATGTGGATCGTGGTGACGGAACTTCTGTTATCAATGCTGATGATATTAAAACGATTACGGTTTTAAAAGGCGGAACGGCTGCCGCACTTTATGGTGCAAATGCAGCAAACGGTGTAATTTTGATTCAAACGAAAAGAGGTTCTGCTCAAAAAGGAATTGGAGTGGAGTATAATTCTTCATTTACATTCGAAACGCCTTCGATTATACCAGACTGGCAGTATGAATACGGTTCTGGAGCAAACGGAAAAAAACCAACCACGCAGGCAGAAGCTGTTGCAGCCGGACGCTGGTCGTGGGGTGCTAAAATTGACGGAAGCAGCGTAGTTCAGTTTGACGGCGTTTCAAGACCTTATGTTGCACAAAAAAATAACATTAAAAATTTCTACGAAACAGGAACAACATTCATTAACTCTCTTGCTTTATCTGGAGGAAATGAAAAAGCTACAGGCCGTCTTTCGTTCTCAAATATGGACAACCAAAGTGTGGTTCCAAATTCTGATTTTAACCGAAAAAGCATCAATATTGCGAGTAATGTGAACTTAACAAACTGGTTGAAATTTGATGTCGTAGCACAATATAATTTAGAAAAATCAAACAATAGAGTAACGGTTTCTGATGCAGAGGCAAATCCAAATTGGGGGACTTATATGATTGCCAATACTGTTGATATTCGAAATCTTGCCCCGGGTTATGATGAAAACGGAGTTGAAGAAGCATGGAATCCTGTTGCAGTAGCAACAAACCCTTATTTTGTTGTCAATAAAATTAAAAACAAAGACACAAAAAATCGTTTCATTGGGATGCTGAACGTAAAAGTAAATTTCACTCCTGAATTATTCCTTCAAGGTAGAATTGGACAAGATTATACCGATTATGATTTCTTCGGATACATTCCAAAAACAACTTTAAACAATCCGGTTGGATATGCGCAGGGTTCAAAAATGAAATTATCCAATCTAAATTCTGAAGCAATTCTTAATTATACCAAAAAGAATATTTTTAATGATTTCTCTTTAAATGCTTTAGTTGGAGTTAATTCTCGAACTACATTGAGAGACGAAACCAGAGTAGAAGGTTCAAATTTTGTATTAGACAATTTTTACGCTTTAAGCAATTTATCAACCTTGGCTTATAGTTATCCTTACGGAAAAACTAAAACCAACTCGGTTTACGGTGCTGCCGATTTTGATTATAAAAACATTGTATTTTTAAATGTAACAGGCCGTCAGGATTGGTTTTCTACCCTTTCAAAAGAAAACAATACGGTATTTTATCCTTCTGTTGGAACAAGTATAATTGTTTCAGACATTTTTACAATGCCTGAATTTGTTTCGTTTGCTAAACTTAGAAGTTCATGGGCACAAGTGGGAGGTGCAACGCCAGATCCTTATGCTTTGAACCAATCATATTCTATGATTCAGGGCGGACATAACGGTCAGCAGGTTCAGGGGCCAACAAGTTCAAGAGTTCCAAATGCGACTTTAAGTCCGTTGACTTCTACAACATTTGAGATTGGAACAGATTTAGGATTCTTTAATAATCGTTTAAATCTTGATTTTGCGTGGTACAACCGTGCGACTACAAACGATATTGTTGAAACTACAATTTCTACAGCTTCTGGAGCTAATACTGCTTTATTGAATTTAGGAAAAATGAGAAACAGAGGGGTTGAGTTTTTAGTAAGCGGTAAAATTATCAATTCTGATAAGTTCTCCTGGGACGCAAGTTTCAACGGATCGTACAACGAAAACAAAGTCGAAGCACTTACAGATCAACTAAACTCAATTACAATGGCAACTTCTGTAAACGGATATGTAACGATTACAAGTGATGTTGGACGTCCGTACAGTATTATAAAAGGGTACAGACCTCGTAAAGATGCTAACGGAAATACGGTTTATAATGTAAGCGGCGGATCTGCAACTATTGCGCAGGGGCCGCTTGAAGAATTAGGTCAGGGTGTTCATCCTTGGGCTGCGGGACTTACCAACGAATTCAAATACAAAAACATTTCATTGAGCTTTTTAATCGACGGGAAATTTGGCGGAAGCTTATATTCTGGAACTAACTTATACGGAACTCGTATGGGATTGACAAAATTAACGCTTGAAGGTCGTGAAAGCGGGTTGCCAATTAAAGGTGTTGACGTTAACGGAAATCCGGTTGATATGGTAATTGCTCCTGAAAACCTAAGAACGTATTATGATGGTTTAAGAAACATTTCTTCTGAATTTGTTTATGATGCAAGTTTCATCAAATTAAGACAAGTAATTCTGGGTTACGATTTACCTATTGAGAAAATAAAAGGATTATCAAAACTTCAGGGCGCTTCGATTTCATTTGTGGCAAGAAACTTATTCATTCTTTACAAGAAAACACCAAACGTAGATCCTGAATCTGTATTTAGTGCCGGAAATGCTCAGGGTGTAGAACAATTTGGAGTACCAAAAACAAGAAGTTTCGGTTTAAACTTAAATGTCAAATTTTAAGCTTGCTTTATTTCTAATAATTAAATTAAAAGACATGAAAAAGATAACCCTATTATATATCGCAGGCTTGCTTTTAGGAAGCATGACAGCTTGTAACGATGATTTTGATGAAATCAATACCAACCCAAATTCAGTTGATAAACCAAATCCGAATTTTGTTTTCAGTAAAGCACAGCTTGATGGATTGAACAATAATTATTTCTTTACTAATATTCTGGAATGCGGCGGATTGCTGCAGCATTATGCAACATACAAAGAAGCTTCTGGTGTGGGAGACAAATATTTAAGCAACGAAGTTTATTTTTCTGCTTATTTCAATCAGGCCTATCCATTGGCTTTAAATGAAACTGAAATTGTAATAAATGAGGTAAAAAATAATCCAAACGACAGCAACAAATTAAATATTGCGAGAATCTGGAAAGTGTATTTATATCATAAACTGACCGATTTATATGGAGATATTCCGTACTCTGAGGCTGCAAAAGCAAACACGACACAAACTTTCCTTCCAAAATATGATACTCAGGAATTTATTTATAAAGATTTACTGAAGGAATTAGACGAAGCTGCAGCAGCATTAGATCCTGCAAAACCAAGTTTCGGTAAATCTGATTTCATTTATGACGGAGATGTTGCGAAATGGAAAAAATTCTCTTATTCGCTAATGCTTCGTTTAGGTTTACGATTAACAAAAGTTGATGCTGCACTGGCACAAACCTGGGTAACAAAAGCTATTGCCGGAGGAGTAATTTTGAATACCGCTGATAATGCAATCATGAAATACACGGATGGGCCAAATGATTTTAATAGAAATCCGGTTGGTTTCGATTCAAGAAAACAAGATTTTACAGCGGGTTCTTACGGTACAAAAAATGTGGAAGGCGGAAAACTAGCTAAAACATTTATCGATTTATTACAATCAACTGCCGATCCCAGAATTAGTGTTTATGCGGGAGTCTGGCAGGGAACAATTCAAAATACAGCGCCTGCCATTCAAAAAGGTTTCCCTAACGGAACTAAAACTGCCCCAACTCCTACTGAACAAGCAACCTATTCTGAGCCTAACCAAAGTACAGTTTTTAAATACGATGCGCCGCTTATATTAATCAGCAACGCCGAAACTAATTTATATTTAGCCGAAGCCGCTGCAAGAGGCTGGTACGCAGCATCTGATAAAGATTTATATGAAAAAGGTGTGCAGGCTTCTTTCCTAAATATGGGGATTTATGGAGTAGCATACACTATTCCAGATGCAACGCCATATTTAACAGCAAATCCGTACAATGCAGCAGGATCTTTTGCACAGAAAATGAATCAAATTCATACGCAGATTTATGTGGCTTTATTTGTTGACGAGCAGGAAATTTATGCCAACTGGAGAAGAACCGGATATCCTGTTTTAACTCCTGTAAACTTTCCGGGTAACGTTACAAACGGCACAATACCAAGACGTTTCAAATATCCAACCAGCGAATATTCAGTGAATTCAGCTAACTTAGCAGAAGCGGTTAAACGTCAGGGTGAAGACGCTTTTACAACAAGAATTTGGTGGGATAAATAATAGAATCAAGAGTGGAAATGTGCCATAGGCACTTAATATTGGTGGAAAATTAGTTTCAAATTCGTTGGCGTGCCGTAGGTACGCAACATACAATGACTATTGCGTACCTACGGCACGCTGGATATTCTAATTCATGTTTTCTACCGATATTAAGTGCCTGACGGCACGAATTGAAAACTTTTAATCCCTTAAAAAGATAAATAAAAATAATAACCATTGACGTAATTAAACACATAGAGACATAGTTTTTAAAAGTGTTGAGAAAGGCGTTTCACTTGCATTAATAAACATAGTTACTATGTGTTAAAAGCTGGCTTTTTTTAAAACTCTTAATCCAACTAAAAAATCTATGTTTCTATGTGTTTAATAAAAAATTACTCTCAACGGAGTTAATAATACAAAAGATAAATGAGCATTTTAATTCTTACGGCATGCATTGCGTTTTTAATCATACAAATAGCTTGGCTTAAAATCAATCCGTTTATTGCCTTTATCATAACAGCTTTATTAGCAGGTCTATTTTTAGGACTGCCCATAAACGCTTTGTCACAAACCGTTCAAAAAGGTTTGGGCGAAATGTTAGGATCTATTACGCTGATTATTGTTTTCGGAACCTGTATTGGTAAACTTACCGTTTCATCAGGCGCCGCCAATGTCATTGCCAAAACAGTCATGGGATGGACGGGCAGAAAATACGTACGTCTTGGCTTAATGATTACCGGATTTATTGTTGGGATACCTCTATTTTATAGTGTTGGATTTGTTTTGTTAGTACCTCTAATCTTTTCAGTAGCCCATCAATTTAAACTGTCAAAAGTATATCTGGGAATTCCAATGCTGGCGTCGCTTTCAACAGCACACGGTTTTTTGCCCCCGCATCCGTCACCAATGGCTTTGAGCAGTATTTTAAAAGCTGATATTGGACTCGTTTTAGTCTACGGAATTATAATTGCGATTCCGACTATTTTTATTGCCGGACTATTATTTTCTAATTTACTTAAAAACATCAAAACCGAATCGGATCATGAAATTTTAAATGTCGAAGAAGTGGTGAACCACGGTAAACTTCCGAGTTTTTCACTTAGTTTATTTTCGGCTTTATTTCCGGTTTTTGGTTTGACTATAACTTCAATATTGCCTTTAATTTCAACCAATGAAACGCTGATTGAAATTTGCAAAACAGTAGGAGAACCAAGTATGATTATGCTTATTTCTTTATTGCTCTGCACCTACACTTTAGGAATCAGAATGAACCGAAGCATCACATCTGTAATGGACGATTATGCAGTTGCTATAAAAGATGTTGCCTTAATTGTTTTAATTGTAGGCGGTGCCGGAGGTTTAAAAGAAGTTATGATTGTAAGCGGTGTAAACGAAACTATTGTTGCGGCCTTAACACAAATAAACATTCATCCGTATTTATTGGCCTGGATGATAGCAGCGATTATTCGCGTTTGTGTAGGTTCTGCAACCGCAGCCGGATTAATGACTGCGAGTGTTTTATTACCTTTGTTACAAACTACTGGTCTCGACCCCAATCTATTAGTTTTATCTGTTGGAGCCGGAAGCTTAATGTGCTCGCATGTAAACGATCCAAGTTTTTGGATGTTCAAAGAATATTTTAATATCAGCCTGAAAGACACGTTCAAATCATGGACAGTTATGGAATCCCTAGTCTCTGTTTTAGGAATTGTTTTCGTTTTTATTTTAAACTCAATTATACATTAATATCATGAATTTATTACCACAAGAAAAATTTGAAACCCTTGGCCTTTCATTACCGCCAGCACCTCAACCTCTTGGTATATATAAACCTTATTTAGTCGACGGAAAATACCTGTATCTTTCTGGTCACGGTCCTGTTCGCGACGATAAATCTTTAATCATTGGCCGAATTGGTGATAACATGGATATCGAAGAAGGAAAACTAGCCGCAAGACAAGTTGGCTTGACTATGCTTTCGACAATTGTAACCAATTTTGGGAGCCTGAACAAAGTAAAACGAGTTATAAAAGTATTAGGAATGGTGAATTGCAACGGCGATTTCCTAAGACATCCGTATGTAATAAACGGCTGCAGTGAATTGTTTGCTGAAGTTTGGGGACAGGAAAACGGAATTGGCGTAAGAAGCGCCGTAGGAATGGGTTCTTTACCGGATAATATTCCCGTTGAAGTTGAAGCTGTTTTCGAATTATTCTAAAAAAATAGGCCACAGACGATAAAGATTAAAGAGCAATCTGAATTGGTTAAGGAAATACTTTGATTCTAAGTCTGTGGTTATGTAAAAAAATATAGGCCACAGATTATACAGATTAAAAGGATTTTTTTTGGATAATGCTTAGTTTTTTCGCCACGAATTACACGAATTTTCACGAATTAATTTTTTACTTCATGCATATAAAAATTCGTGAAAATTCGTGTAATTCGTGGCGAAAAAAAATCCTTTTAATCTGCATAATCTGTGGCAAAAAAAAACAAAAACATGAATACAAATATCCCACAAACAAGAATAGCAGCATTTGGAGAATTATTACTTCGGATGAATGCTGCCAATGGAAACCGGTTTACACAGGCAGATGAAATAAAAATTCATGTGGGCGGTGCCGAAGCCAATGTTTGTGTTTTACTTTCCCAACTCGGAATCCAAACCGATTATATTACACGATTACCCGAAAATGATTTGGCACAACTGGCTTTAAACGAACTCCAGAAATACAAAGTAAACACTTCAAAATGTGTTTACGGCGGAGAACGTTTGGGCTTGTATTTTGTCGAATCCGGAAATCAAATCAGACAATCGCAGGTTATTTATGACCGAAGCAATTCTTCTTTTGCAACGATTCAAAAAGATCAAATTAACTGGGAAGAAGTTTTAGAAGATGTTACGCATTTTCACTGGTCAGGAATAAGTCCGGGAGTTTCTTACGAAGCAGGTTTGGCTTGTAAAGAAGCAATTTTAACAGCTCATAAAAAAGGCCTTCCGATTTCTTCTGATTTTAATTACCGATCCAAATTATGGCAGTACGGAAAACATCCGTCAGAAATTATGCCCGATTTATTACAATACAGCACCATAACCGTTGCCGATTTAGATGCGATTGAAATTTATTTCGGAATCAAAACCGATAAAAATGAATCTGACGAAAATCGTTTTCAAAAAACATTCGAATTATTAAAAGTAAAAATGCCTTTTCTAAAAACACTTGCCATGAGTTTTAGAAAATCAGACGGGCCGGCGCATTTATACAAAGGTTTATTGATACACGAAGGAAATTTTTACCAAACGCCAGAACACAAAATACACGTTGTAACCGACCAAATTGGCTCTGGAGATGCATTCAACGCAGGATTATTATACGGATTATCCAACAAATTATCCGGACAGGAATGTATTGAATGGGCAGCAGCCTGCGGCGTAATCAAACAAAGCATTCACGGAGATTTTGCGATAAGCAATCTCAACGAAATAAGTCATTTTATTAAAAACGGCTCAAGTAATAGAATTAATAGATAAATTAAAGAATATGTACAGCATTTTAAAAACGCAGGGTGTACTTCCGTTAGTAACCCAAATCAACATTGAAACAGCCCAAATAGTATTGCGATCAGCGGCTGATGCTGGCATAAAAATTATCGAGTTTGCTGCTCGTGCCAATGATGCAAAAGAAGTTTTCACCCAAATGACAGCCTTTAAAAAAGCAAATAATCTGGATGTTAAAATAGCCGTTGGCTCTATTTTGTCTGTTGATGAAGCAGCAATATACCATCAATTAGGAGCAGACTGCATCGTTTGTCCGCATACTGATCCGGAAATTGGAGCGTATTGCCTTCAGAATAATATTTACTGGATTCCCGGGGCTGCTACTTTAAATGAAATATTACACGCCAATAAATTAGGTGCCGAGGTTGTAAAACTTTTTCCGGCTGATAAAATCGGTGGTCCCGGATATGTAAAAGCGATACGAGCGCCTTTCCCAAGTTTAAAAATAATGCCAACCGGAGGCGTAACGCTCGAAGAAAGCAATTTAAAATCATGGTTTAAATCTGGAGTTGTCTGCGTGGGAATTGGTTCTAATTTATTTTCGAAAGAAATGCTTTTGAATTTAAATTATGAGCAGGCATTGCAGGCTTTTCAAAATTTAATTGAAGTTGTAGAAAAAACAAGAAACTAAATTATGCAGGAAAATTGGTGGAAAATTAAATCTGATATCAACATTGATACGCCATTTTTAGCCGCTTACGAAGATCGTATCCGGTTTAATCTTGAACGCCTTATTGGTTCAGTAAATGGTAACACACAAAAATTAAGGCCTCATATTAAAACGCATAAAATTGGCGAAATTCTGGAGTTGTTTAAAATTTACAACATCAAAAAAATAAAATGCGCCACAATTGCCGAAGCCGAACTAGGAGCAATACACGAAATTCCGAATGTTCTTCTCGCCTATCAACCTGTTGGGATTAAAAAAGAAAGATGGATTTCGTTAATTCAAAAATATCCTGATACTTCTTTTTCTACCATTACAGACAATCCGGATTCGGCGAAAGCCTTAAATGAAATTGCTAAAGAAAATGATTTAAAACTGAATGTTTATCTGGATTTAAATACCGGAATGAACAGAACCGGATTTTCCATTTCGCAAGATTGGACAGCTTTAGTCGATAAAATTGTTAAGCTAAAAAATCTTCATTTTGAAGGCATTCATATTTACGATGGTCATTTAAAAGGCAGTGTCGAAGAACGAACGAATACGGCTTTAAGTTCATTTTCTGAAATAAAAGAAAAAACAGAAGCGATTGAACAAAAACTGGGTTATGAATTAAAAATTGTTGCCGGCGGTTCTAATACTTTTCCATTTTATGCCACGCAGGAAAATGTAGAATGCAGTCCGGGAACATTTGTTTTTTGGGATTCTAATTATCAGATTCATTTGCCCGAACAAAAATTCAAACCTGCTTTGGTTATCGTTGGAACCATAATTTCAAAACCAACAAGATCAACGCTTTGTATAGATATTGGCTACAAAGCTGTTGCTTCAGAAAACCCAATTGATAAACGATTGGTGATTTTAAATGATGAAAATCTAATCCCAACAGCACATTCTGAGGAACATTTGATTTTAGAAAACAAAGGAAAAAACGAGTATAAAATTGGCAGCACTATTTATGCACTTCCTTATCATGTATGCCCTACCTGTGCGCTTTATGATGCTGTTCAGGTTGTAAATAAAGGACATCAAATTTATGATCAATGGAAGGTTGCCGCCCGAAGCAGAGAAATTAATGTATAAAATTTAAGTCAAAATATATGTTTATAATAGACGCCCATTTAGACCTGAGCATGAATGCGATGGAGTGGAACCGTGATTTAAGAAATGATGTTCCTACTCTGCGTAGTTTAGAAAAAGGTATGACAGATAAACCGGATCGCGAACGTGCTACGGTTTCATTTCCTGATTTGCGACGCGGCAATATCGGAATTGTTGTGGCAACGCAGATTGCAAGATTTGTAAAACCCGGCAGTATTATTCCGGGTTGGAATTCTCCTGAGCAAGCCTGGGCACAAACGCAAGGGCAATTGACTTGGTACAAAGCCATGGAAGAAGCGGGAGAGATAACACCAATTACAGATAAAAAATCGCTCCAAAAACAACTTGATTTATGGAACGATGGCACTCCAAACGATAAAAAACCAATTGGCTATATTTTAAGTTTAGAAGGCGCTGATTCTATAATTGATATTTCTTATTTAGAAAAAGCATACAATTACGGTTTACGAGCGATTGGTCCTGCACATTACGGCCCCGGACGTTACGCAAACGGAACAGACGCAACGGGAAAAATGAATCAAAACGGAATTGATTTATTAAAAGAAATGGAGCGTTTGAATATTATTTTGGATGCAACGCATTTATGCGACGATGCTTTTTGGCAGGCTTTAGATCATTATAACGGGCCAGTTTGGGCAAGTCATAACAATTGCAGAAGTTTAGTTGATCACAATCGTCAATACAGTGATGAAATGATAAAAGCTTTGATTTCGAGAGGAGCAGTTATTGGAGGCGCTTTAGATGCGTGGATGCTGGTTCCGAATTGGCAGAGAGGTATTTCAATGCCTTTGGAAATGAATTGTGATTTAGAAACGGTTTTCAAACACATGGATCATATTTGTCAATTGGCCGGAAACGCGAATCACATTGGTGTAGGTTCAGATTTGGATGGTGCTTTTGGTACAGAACAATCTCCGTATGATTTAAATACGATTGCTGATTTGCAAAAGTTGGTTTTGATTTTTAAAAACAACGGCTATTCTGATGAAGATTTAAATAAAATCTTTCACCAAAACTGGATCAACTTTTTAATGAAGAATTGGGATTAAATAAAAACTAAACTTGGAACTGCCTTCTTATACGATTGTAATTTTTCGTCGTCTGGATCAACTTCCGTCACAACGTAATCTACCTCAGATAAGTTGGCAATTTTCATTTTTAGAACCGTATCCAGTTTTTCAGAAATCGTAAGAATCGCTGTTTTTTCTGAAGCCTGAATCATTGCTTTTTTTACCTGAACCGTTTCCCAGTCAGAATCTGAGAAACCGCCTTCGATATCTAAAGCATTGGTTCCTAATATTAATAAATCAACTTTAATATTAGCCAATTGATTATAAACATCGCCGCTCACACACATTTGGCTGTACGACGAAATGCTGCCGCCAATCATGATAATTTTAACATTGGGTTTATCCAGAAGTTCAACCGCAGATAAAACGGTAACCGTAAAAATAGTTAAACTTAAATCATTAGGAATTAAACGAATGAATTCTCTAATTGTCGTTCCGCCGCCAATAAGTAAAACCATTCCGTCACGCAGAAGTCCTAAAGTTTTTTGTGCAATAACTTTTTTAGATTCGCCAGCATAAGTTTGATTAGAGGAAGTATGGTGATACGCTTTTGTCATCGCACCGCCTTTTACTTTAATCAACAAAGATTCTGACTCAAGTTCATTTATATCACGTCTTACAGTATCTTCTGAAACAAATAATTTAGTCGAAAGGGTTTCAAAACTTACACGAGTATGCAAGTTAATCTCTTTTAAAATAAGATTTTTACGTTCTTCTTTAGTGTAATTAACCATTTCATTATCATTATTCATGCAAATTCGTTTTTGCAAAGACAAATGTAAACAATAAATGCAATATTCTTGCGAAACAAATTATAACACAACGTAATTAAAAAGTTAATTACACTATTTTAAAGACCTTTAAACATAAATAGCTTCTGCAAAAAAAATGCAGACTAATTTTACAAACCTTAAATTTGATTCACAAAACAAAAAAGTAACCATGCAAAAAAGTATATTTCTCTTTTTGATTTTCTGTTTTTCTTTCGGAAATGCGCAAAGTACTTCAGATAATATTTCGATTATTCCCGCTCCTAATTTTTATAAAACAAATGGAGACAGCATTCGCATAAGCGGAAAAATTAAAATTGTATTTGATAAAAATAAATACAGCGCAAAAGAATTAAAAACAGCACAGATTTTTGAGTCGGCTATAAACTCGAATACGTCAAATAAAAAAAGCAATATTGAGGTTTTGTTTATTGCCGAAAAACCATCTGCAGCTTCAAAAAAAGAAGGGTATAAAATCAATATTTCGTCGAAAAAAATAACCGTAATCGGAAGTGAAGAAGGATTATTTTATGCTGTTCAGAGTTTATTGCAGCTTTTGCCGAATCAATCCAAAAATCAGGAAGTAAAATTACCTTGCATTTCAGTTGAAGATCAGCCCAGATACGACTACCGCGGGCTTCACCTCGATGTCTGCCGTCATTTTTTCTCGGTTGATGTTATAAAAGATTTTATTGCACAAATGTCTTATTATAAATTAAATAATTTCCATTGGCATTTAACCGACGATCAGGGTTGGAGAATTGAGATAAAAAAGTATCCAAAATTGACCGAAGTGGGTTCGAAAAGAGCACAGACTTTAGTGGGTAATAAATTTGAAAGATTCCCCTATTTTTTTGACGGAAATCCGTACGGCGGATTTTATACTCAGGAAGAAATTGCGGCCATTGTAAAATTTGCCGAAGATCATTATGTAAATATTATTCCCGAAATTGAAATGCCGGGTCATGCAACTGCGGCGGTAACGGCTTACCCAAATTTATCTTGTTTTCCCGATCGGAATTACAAAGTTGTAGAATCATGGGGCGTTTTTGAAGATATTTTTTGCGCGGGAAAAGAAGAAACTTTTACTTTTCTAGAAGATGTTCTAACCGAAGTTATGGCTTTATTTCCTAGTAAATATATTCATATTGGCGGAGACGAATGCCCAAAAGCAAGATGGAAAGAATGTCCGAACTGCCAAAAAAGAATTGCGGCTTTAGGTTTGAAAAACGAACATGAATTACAAAGTTACTTAACAACCCGAATTGAAAAATTCCTAAATGCAAACGGGAGACAAATTCTGGGTTGGGACGAAATGCTCGAAGGCGGCTTAGCGCCAAATGCAGCAGTGATGTCATGGCGAGGCGAATCTGGCGGAATCAGCGCGGCGAAACAAAAGCATTTTGTAATTATGAATCCTGAACAGGTTTTATATTTAGATTATAATCAAGGTTATTCTCCGCAGGAACCTTTGACTATTGGAAGGTTAACAACGGTTGAAAAAATCTACAATTACAATCCAACTCCTGTAGACAGTTTAACGGTTGAGGAGCAAAAATATATTATGGGAGTTCAGTCTAATCTTTGGTCTGAATATTTGACAAGTCCTGCGAAATTAAATTATATGATTTATCCGCGTGTATTTGCTTTAGCAGAAATTGCGTGGACAGAACCTCAGAATAAAAATTACAATAGTTTTATTTTGAACAGAATTCCGCATCATTTAGAAAAACTGGAAGCACAGAAAAGAATGTATAAAGTTCCAATTCCTTTTGGATCTGAAGAAACGGCTTTAATCGCATCAAAATATATTCTGGACTTAAAACCAACGATTAAAAACGGACAGATTTTTTATACTATTGATGGTTATAATCCAGATGAAACTGCAGAACTTTATACTAAACCTGTAACAATAAATATCCCAAAAGACGAATTCCGAATTATAAAAACGGTTCAAATTAGCCCAAGCGGTAAAAAAAGTTCAATTAGCAAAATATTGGTTAAAAATCCTGAATTGAAACCGGCTTTAGCGGTAAAGCCAACAAAAAAGGGTTTAAAATTCGATTATTTTACTGGAACGTTATTTCAGCAGGTTCAGGATTTAGAATTGGCAAAACCTGTTAATTCAGGCATTTTTGAAGGCAAAATAAGCAGTGAAAAATGGAAAACGAAATTAGAGCGTTATATCGGCTTAAAATTCGACGGATATATCTTTATTCCAGAAACGGCAAATTATACAATTTCGACCCTTTCAGACGACGGATCAAAGCTTTTTATAGATAATGAATTAGTTGTAAACAACGATGGCATTCATTGGCTCAATGAAGCTTACGGAGTTGTTAAACTCGAAAAAGGGTTTCACAAAATCAACATTGGTTATTTTGACCAAATTGGAGGAACTACTTTAACTTGTTTTATTCAACAGGAAGGAAAAATAAAACAGGAAATAAGTGAATCGCAATTGTATGATTAGAAAAAAAAAGATTGCATGAAAAGGATAACTCTTTTGATTCGACGCAATAACCTATAATATTTTATCCCCAAACCCCAGCGGAATAAAATATTTAAGAATGTCATAAAACAAACAAAAAACGCTTCCGTCGTAACGAAAGCGTTTTTCTAAAATATACTAAATTGTGTATTATCCTTTCAAGCTTGCTGCTAAATACTCACGGTTCATACGTGCGATATTTTCAAGCGAAATTCCTTTAGGACATTCGATTTCACAAGCTCCTGTATTCGTACAGTTACCGAAACCTTCTAAATCCATTTGGTGAACCATGTTTAAAACACGATCAACAGCTTCTATTTTACCTTGCGGCAATAATGCATATTGAGAAACTTTTGCAGAAACGAACAACATCGCCGATGAGTTTTTACAAGTTGCAACACAAGCCCCGCAGCCAATACAAGCTGCAGCATCAAATGATTTATCTGCATCGTGTTTGTTAATCGGAATTGTATTTGCATCAATTGTATTTCCTGAAGTATTTACAGAAATAAATCCTCCTGCGTGCTGAATTCTGTCAAAAGAACTTCTGTCAACAACTAAATCTTTAATTACAGGGAAAGCTTTCGCTCTAAATGGTTCGATAAAAATCGTATCGCCATCTTTAAACATACGCATGTGTAACTGGCAAGTTGTAACACCTCTGTCTGGTCCGTGCGCTTCACCGTTGATGAATAAAGAACACATTCCGCAGATTCCTTCACGACAATCGTGGTCAAATGCTACAGGCTCTTCTCCTTTGTTGATTAGACCTTCGTTAAGAACATCTAACATTTCAAGGAAAGACATATCTGGTTCGATTCCATCAATAGGATATTCTACAATCCCTCCTTTATCTTGAGCGTTTTTTTGACGCCATATTTTTAATGTAAGTTTCATACCTTTTTCGTTTGAAAGTCATAAAGTCGAAAGTCGAAAGTCGCTTGGCACATTTTGCCTTTTGACTTTAAGACTTTGGGCTTTCGACCAAATTCTTATTTATAACTTCTTTGAACTAATTTAATGTTTTCGTAATTAAGAGGTTCTTTGTGTAATACTGCATCACTTGGTTTTCCTTTGTATTCCCAAGCTGCAACGTATGCAAAGTTATCATCATCACGAAGTGCTTCTCCTTCTTCTGTTTGATATTCCTCACGGAAGTGACCTCCACAAGATTCGTTACGGTGTAAAGCATCTTTCGCGAACAATTCTCCTAATTCTAAGAAATCGGCAACACGAGTTGCTTTTTCTAATTCCTGATTAAATTCGTAAGCGCTTCCGGGAACTTTTACATCTTTATAAAACTCTTCACGTAAAGCAGCAATTTCTTCGATAGCCTCAGTTAAACCTTTAGCATTACGAGCCATACCTACTTTATTCCACATGATTTTTCCTAATTTTTTGTGGAAATAATCCACAGAATGAGTTCCGTTGTTATTGATAAATTTATTAATTTGATCAACAACAGCTTTTTCAGCTTCAACGAATTCTGGTAAATCTGTAGAAATTTCACCCATTTTAATATCCGGAGCTAAATAATCTCCAATAGTATATGGCAATACAAAATATCCATCAGCTAAACCTTGCATCAAAGCAGAAGCTCCAAGTCTGTTTGCTCCGTGATCAGAGAAGTTAGACTCTCCAATTGAGAAACATCCAGGAATTGTAGTCATTAAGTTATAATCAACCCAAGTTCCACCCATTGTGTAGTGAACCGCTGGGTAAATCATCATTGGTGTTGTATAAGGATCTTCGTCGACGATTTTGTAATACATCTGGAATAAGTTTCCGTATTTACTTTTCACAATTGCAGCTCCTAATTTTGTTACCAAAGCAGCATCTTTATCATCTAAACCTTTTACGTAAGCATCTTCCGTTCCGTAACGTTTAATTGCTGCTGCAAAATCTAAGTAAACAGCTTCTCCAGTTTTGTTAACTCCAAAACCAGCATCACATCTTTCTTTAGCAGCACGAGACGCAACGTCACGAGGTACTAAGTTACCAAACGCCGGGTATCTTCTTTCTAAGAAATAATCTCTTTCGTCTTCAGATAAATCAGTTGCTTTTTTCTTTCCTTCACGGATTGCCTGAGCATCTTCTAATTTTTTAGGTACCCAAATACGACCGTCATTACGTAAAGACTCAGACATCAAAGTCAGTTTTGACTGGTGATCTCCTGAAACCGGAATACATGTTGGGTGAATTTGTGTATAACAAGGATTTGCGAAAAACGCTCCTTTTTTATGAATTTTCCAAGCTGCTGTTGCGTTACTTCCCATAGCATTTGTTGAAAGGAAAAATACGTTTCCGTATCCTCCAGAACCAATTACTACCGCATGAGCAGAATGTCTTTCTATTTCTCCGGTAATTAAGTTACGAGCGATAATACCTCTCGCTTTTCCGTTCACGATTACAATGTCAAGCATTTCGTGACGGTTGTACATTTTAATTTTTCCACGACCAATCTGACGATTCATTGCAGAATAAGCTCCTAACAATAACTGCTGTCCTGTTTGTCCTTGTGCGTAGAATGTACGAGAAACCAAAGTTCCTCCAAAAGAACGGTTATCAAGAAGTCCACCATATTCACGAGCCAAAGGCACCCCTTGAGCCACACATTGGTCAATAATATTTGCAGAAACTTCAGCCAAACGGTGAACGTTTGCCTCACGTGCACGGTAGTCACCACCTTTTACAGTATCGTAGAACAATCTGTAAACTGAGTCACCGTCACCTTTATAATTTTTTGCCGCGTTGATACCTCCTTGTGCAGCAATAGAGTGCGCACGACGTGGAGAATCCTGGAAGCAGAATGCTTTTACGTTATATCCTAACTCAGCCAAAGTAGCCGCAGCCGAACCTCCAGCTAAACCTGTACCAACAACGATAATATCTAAATTACGTTTGTTAGCAGGGTTTACTAAATTAATATGATCTTTATAATTTGTCCATTTGTCCGCTATAGGACCACTTGGAATTTTTGAATCTAATGCCATTATAATTGATATTAATTATTGAAATGATGAAATAATGCGATAATTACGAAAGCGGCTGGTACTACAACTGCAAACCATAAACCAACTTTACTCAAAAATCGAGAATATTTGTTGTGCATTCCTACTGATTGAAGAGAAGATGCGAATCCGTGCCATAAATGAAATCCTAAAAGGATAAAAGATACACAGTACAATCCTGTACGTACCGGACTATGAAATTTATGAACTAACTCTCCATAATACCTTGTAGCATCTGGAGCTGTTCCTGCAATATATTTGTAAGTAACTTCAGGAAACCAAAAATCATAAAAATGCAATCCTAAGAATGCCAAAATAACTAATCCAGAAATAATCATATTTCTAGAGCTCCAAGAAGCATTTGCCGCTCCGTTGTATTTTGCATACGCAATTGGTCTTGCTGCGCTGTTTTGAGCTGTTAGAACAAATCCCATTACAAAATGGAAAATTACTCCAAATGCCAAAACTGGCTGCATTACATATTGTATCAGCGGATTGTATCCCATAAAGTGAGAAGCTTCGTTAAAAACATCTTCACTAATAATAGAAATGAAATTTAAGGAAACATGCAGCGCTAAAAACGTGATTAAGAATATTCCCGAAAGAGCCATAGCTACTTTCTTTAAGATGGAAGCATTCAATAGTGCAGATTGTGCCATAAGTGTTTAAGTAGTTTGTTTTAAAAAATTAGACAAAAATAACTCAATTACAAAAGAACTACAACCATTTCGTTGTTATTTATAATGATTTTAAAATAGCATGCGTCTACGTATTTTTACGTACAAAAATAAAGCTGATTAAAAATAATTCATTATAGAAAACCTCAAATCTCTGCTTTTTAAGCCTTAAAAGTAAAACCCGCCTCTAAGTAGATTATCGAAAATTTATCATATTGTTATTTTATTCAAAGTTTTGATTTGTTTTCTTCAAAAGTGCCATTGCAAATAAATTTTGTCTAAGTAAAAAATTGTCATTCCACAACATAGTTTTACCTTTAGCAGCTCAAAAAATTAAGAATGAAAACAGGAATTGATGCCATCTCTTTTGATGTCGCAAACATACACTTACCCATAAAAACTTTGGCAGCCGCCAGAAATATTGAACCAGAAAAATTAGAAAAAGGTCTTGGATTACTAAAAATGACTTTCCCGGATATTCATCAGGATGCGGTTGTTTTTGGGGCAAATGCTTTAACCAAACTTATTATTGATAACAAAATAAGCCTAAACGAAATAAGCCGAATTTATGTTGGTACTGAAAGCAGTATTGATAGTTCGAAACCAATTGCTTCGTATTTAATTAATTTAATGGAGCAAAAATTTGGTGAAGATTCTTTAGCGGAATGCGATGTTGTCGATTTTACTTTTGCCTGTATTGGCGGAGTTGACGCTCTGCAAAACTGTCTTGATTTTGTAAAATTAAACCCGGCTAAAAAAGCAATTGTAGTTACAACCGATTTTGCAAAATACGATTTAAATTCAGGCGGAGAATATACGCAGGGTGCCGGAGCTGTAGCCATGTTGATTACTACAGATCCAAAAATTATTGCTTTTGATGATAATTGGGCAACGAGTACAAAAGGTGTTTTTGATTTCTTTAAACCGTACAGAACTGTTTCTAAAGAAGAAATTACAAAAAACGCAAACAACGATTCCTGGTTTGACAATTTAGAAGCCGAAATCGAAATCCATAAAGATCAGCCGGTTTTTGACGGACAATATTCAAATCAATGTTATATGGATCGTACGCGAAATGCTTACTTTTCATTCAAAAAATTAAAAAATACTACTGAAACATTATACAATACTTGGCATAGTATCGTGATGCATTTACCATATTCTTTTCAAGGACGCAGAATGTTGTCTGAAATCTACGCTTTAGACAGTACCGAAAAAATTATTGCTGATGATATTGCACCTGCAGATTATCAGACAAAAATTAAAGAAGTAGCAAAATCGGAAGATTACAGAAGTTTTGTAACCGAAAAATTACAGCCTGCTGAATTAGCATCTTCTTTAATTGGAAACCTTTATACTGGCTCTATTTTCATGGGATTGCTATCGACTTTGGCTCATTTTTATGATACGAATAAAGAAGTTGCAGGAACTAAATTTGGTTTCTTAGCTTACGGAAGCGGATCGAAATCGAAAGTTTTTGAAGGAACGATTCAACCTGAATGGAAATCTGCTTTAGAAAATGTGAAGCTTTTTGAAAACTTAGCTAAAAGTATAGAAATTGATTTCAACACTTATGAAAGTCTTCATAAAAAAGAACAAAAACAAAGTATAAGAACTCCAAAAAACGAATGGATTTTAGATAGAATTGAAAAAGAGATTCCAGTTTTGATTGGGGCGAGATATTATAAATGGATTGATTAAAATTCCAATAAAGAAATTCCAAATTCCAATAGATAAAAGAGGCTGTCTCAAAAGTCGAGACAACCTCTTTTTTATTCGGATACCTATCGGAGAAATTTTCCATTTACGCGATTCTCAACAGCTTGATTTTACTTTTGAGACAGCCTCTTTTTATTTTTATAGCCAAACTTTGTCATCCTGAGTGAAGCCAAAGGACACACAAGTAACTCCTCAATAATAATCTAATCTTTGTCGAGCTTCTACCGTATCCTTCGACTTCGCTCAGGATGACAAACTTTGCACCAAAAAAACTTTGTCAAAGTTTTAAATTTTGACAAAGGCCGTCACACATAAATTAAATTGCCTCCAGCTTTAGCTGGAGGTTTAAGAAATCTGCTACACAAAGGCTTTAGCCAAATTGCATATTTTTGGCTAAAGCCTTGCCTTTTGTCTCAATGATTACCCCCAGTTAAAACTGGGGGCTATTGAAATATTTAATTACTTATAAATCGTAAACTTATTATGACTTAAGGCAAAACCCAGATTTTCATAAATCGCCACGTTTTCTATTCGTTTTTTACTTGTAGTAACTTCAATACTTTTCAAATCGTTCTGATCTGCAAAATTCTTGATTTCATTTATTAGCAAACGTCCAACACCTTGACCACGATATTTTTGATGGATAAAAAATTCTTGGATTTCACCAACCAATCCACAATGATGGAGAAGATTTTGGGTGTGAAAACTAATAAATCCTAAACCTTCATTTTCGTTTTCGGCAATTAGATAAAGATTTTTTGGGTTTGAAATGTTTTCATTGAAAATTTCTTCGAAAATTTTAAAATTCAAAACCTCATTTTCTAGTTCGCAGATTGCTTTGTAGACGAAGTTTAGGTCTTGGTTTTCTATTTTTCTGATTTTGATTTTTGGTATCATAGTTTTGAACTCAGAATGGCAATCGAAGTTTTAGATCAAAGAAAAAATTCCTGGCTAGTTTAAGTGAATTAAGGCATTAAAATGGGTTGAACAATAAAAATATTATTCTAATTTAAAGGGTTTCCATTTCTCCTTTTTTGTTTTTCTTTCTGCTCCTATTCCTTTTGGCATTTCGAACAAATCATTTATAGACTGATCAAGATCTGTCGCGTTTTTTAATGAAATTATTTTTGCATTTTCTTCAGTATGATCGTCTTTTCCACATAGAAATTGCCAATCCCCTTCAATATCATGGCTTGCAAATAAAATATCCCGTTCATGATTTAGAACATGGCTGCAAACAAAACAAGGTGTGTTTTCAGGTTCTTTAAAATCAAATTTATTCTTTTCCGTTTTATTCTGTCCGAAAATATTAAAAAAAGCCATAAGCATTAAGATTGAGAAGTAATGTTTTAAATTCATAGCAATTACAATTAATTAAATTTTATAAAAGTCGCATCATCACAAATTTATAAATCATTTTTGATAATTGAATTTTCACATTATTATCTATCAGTAAAATTTTATTCTAAATCATTTATCGCTATAATTATCTAAGTAATCTTGTCAAATGACAAGATTGTGGTTAGAAACAATTTTTAAAAGAAAAAACCCTTTTAATCAGTATAATCTGTGGCTAAAAAACAGACTCAAAACAAATAAGAAAACTTTAATAAATCAATTATACGCCACTTATTCAAAAATCACTAATTTTGAAATTCGAAGTTCAAAAACTAAGTTATTATGAAATATCATCAAATAAACAGCGCTCTTTTTGTAAAAAACCGCAAAAAATTCACGGCAGAAATGAAACCTAATTCGGTTGCCGTTTTCAACTCAAATGACATTTATCCAATTAGCGCCGACAGTACTTTGCCGTTTGCACAACACAGAGATATTTTTTATCTGAGCGGTGTAGATCAGGAAGAAAGTGTTTTGCTTTTGTTTCCGGATGCGCCTTATGAGCACCAAAAAGAAATTCTTTTTTTGAGAGAAACCAACGATCATATTGCAGTTTGGGAAGGTGAAAAACTAACTAAAGAACATGCTTTTCAGGTTTCGGGAATTAGAACGGTTTATTGGCTACAGGATTTTCATAAAGTTTTGAACGAAATGATGACGTATGCCGATACGATGTACATCAATACAAACGAACATTACCGTGCAACTGTTGAAGTAGAAACTCGCGAGGCTCGTTTTGTAAAATGGTGGAAAGAACGTTATCCTGCGCACAATGTTGCAAAAAGTAACCCAATTTTGCAGCGTATTCGTTCAGTAAAAGAAAGTGAAGAAATCGATTTGATTCAGCAGGCTTGTGATATTACAGAAAAAGGTTTCCGCAGATTACTTTCGTTTGTAAAACCAAATGTTACCGAATATGAAATCGAAGCAGAACTGGCCCACGAATTTATCCGTAACCGTTCTAAAGGTTTTGCTTACACTCCAATTATTGCTTCTGGAAACAATGCCAATGTTTTACATTATATCGAAAACAATCAGCAATGTAAAGCCGGAGATTTAATTTTATTAGACGTTGCGGCAGAATATGCCAACTATTCTAGCGATATGACCAGAACGATTCCGGTTTCGGGACGTTTTTCTGATCGTCAAAAAGCGGTTTATAATGCTGTTTTAAGAGTTAAAAACGAAGCTGCAAAAATGTTGACTCCGGGAACGCTTTGGAAACAATATCATGTTGAAGTAGGTAAAATTATGACTTCGGAATTAATTGGTTTAGGTTTAATTTCTAAAGCCGATGTTCAAAACGAAAACCCGGAATGGCCTGCATATAAAAAATATTTCATGCACGGAACTTCTCACCATTTAGGACTTGACACGCATGATTATGGTTTGCTTCACGAACCAATAAAAGCGAATATGGTTTTTACAGTTGAGCCTGGAATTTATATTCCGGATGAAAAATTCGGAATTCGTTTGGAAGACAATGTTGTGGTTCAGGAAAAAGGAGAACCTTTTAACTTAATGCGCAATATTCCTGTTGAAGTGGATGAAATCGAAAGCTTGATGAACTCGTAGTTTCAAGATGAAAAAGATTTTTCTACTTGGATTTTTATTGTTTTTGGGAAATATTTTTGCCCAGACAGAAGGCTATGCAATTAACACTGACGGAAGTAAAACGTTTTATAAAACTTTCGGAAAGGGTGAACCGGTTTTAATTATAAACGGCGGTCCGGGAATGAACAGCAATGGCTTTGAAGATATGGCGAAAACGCTGGGCGAAAGTCAGCAAACGATTATTTATGATCAAAGAGGAACCGGAAAATCGAAACTTTCAAAATTAGACGCTAAGAGCATTTCGATGAAAATAATGGCCGATGATATCGAATCGTTACGAAAACATCTTAAAATTAAAAAATGGAATATTCTGGGGCATTCTTTTGGAGGAATGTTGGGTTCGTATTATGCGACGGTTTATCCAAACAGTATCGATAAATTAATTTTATCATCTTCTGGCGGCGTAGATTTGACTTTATTAAAAAGCCCGAATTTGATTGAAGCTGGTTTAAGCAAAGCTGAAAAAGATTCTCTGGATTACTGGAATGATAAAATCGAAAAAGGTGATACATCTCACAAAGCAAGACTCGGACGCGGAAGAGCAATGGCTCCGGCTTATGTTTACGATCAAAAATTTGTTCCAATAATTGCCGAAAGGTTAACACAGGGAAATTCGACAATAAATGGTTTGTTATGGTCTGATATGCAAAAAATGAGTTTTGACTGCAAAGACAAATTAAAAACCTTCAAAAATCCTGTTTTAATTATTCAGGGAAAAGAAGATATTATTAGCAATGAAATTGGCGAAATTGGTCATAAGGCCTATCCAAATTCAAAACTCATTTTATTGGAACATTCTAAACATTACGGATGGCTCGATGCGAGAGATAAATATTTTAATGAGATCAATTCTTTTTTAAAATCATAAAACAAAAACGGCTTTCAGAAATGAAGGTCTTTTTTTAAACTATATAAGAAATATAAATTCATTTAAAATTGAATCTAATAGCTATTATTTTTAACTCAAATGAACTTACATTTCTCATATGGTTTTACCTTTCTTATCTTTGCACTTCAAATTTTAAAATGTCATTTTGAAAAATATCCTATATAAAAACACGAAAATATCTTTTACTGATTCTGGAGAAGGAAATGCAATTGTACTGCTTCACGGCTTTTTGGAAAACAAAAAAATGTGGGCAGAATATGTTAATTTGTTTTCAGAAAAATATCGTGTTATTACCATCGATTTATTAGGTCACGGAGAATCAGACTGTCTAGGTTATGTGCATGAAATGGAAAATAATGCAGATGTTGTTTATGAAGTTTTGCAATCTTTAAAAATAGAAAAAGCTACTATTTTAGGTCATTCTATGGGCGGTTATGTGGCTTTGGCTTTCGCCGAATTATTCCCTGAAAATATCAAAAAACTGGTTTTATTAAATTCGACTTCTAAAGAAGACAGTCCTGAGAAAAAATTAAACAGAACTCGGGCAATAAAAGCAGTAAAACAAAATTATGTAAACTTTGTGAGTTTAGCGATTGCGAATTTATTCAGCGAAAACAACAGAACTCGTTTAGCTGATGAAATTGAAAAAGTACGAGAACAGGCTTTAAAAACACCTTTGCAGGGAATTGTGGCTTCGCTGGAAGGAATGAAAATACGAAAAGACCGCGAATGGCTTTTACACGAAAACAGATTTCCTGTTTTATTGATTTTAGGAAAAAAAGATCCTGTTTTAAACTACGAAGAAAGTCTTGCTCAAATTGAACATACAACAGCAGAATTAATTTCGTTTGAAGATGGTCATATGAGTCATATTGAAAATAAAGAAGAGCTAAAACCGATTTTGTTAGATTTCTTCAACTAAAATAAAAAGGGATTAAAAGCAAAAAAGGCCTTTCGAATGCACTGCCCCCAAAAAGTTAGACGCTATTTGGGGGCATTTTTATGGAAAGAAAAGTCAAGCACAGTTATGAATTCAAACTTGAATGTGTAGAATTAGTAGTTGTTAAACATTATTCATTTACATTAGTATCTAACGAGAAAGGAACCAGCAAATCTAATATACGCAAATGGGTCAGTTTTTACAGGGAATATGGAAGGGCAGGTTTATTATTACGAAAAAATCGGGTTTATCCGATTGATTTTAAATTAAAGGTTTTAAAGTCAATTTATAGGGATTCGTTATCTTTAAGAGAAGCTCGTTTACGATTTAACATTCCTTCGGATTCAATTATCATTAAATGGAAAAAAGATTTTGCTAATTTTGGTTTAGAAGGATTAAAACTAAAACCAAAAGGGAGGCCAAAATCTATGAGTGATTCTAAAGATAAAAAAAGTAAATCCAAAAAACCTTTAACCAGGGAAGAAGAACTTCTGTTAGAGAATGAAGCATTACGCTGTGAAATTGATTTTCTAAAAAAGTTACAAGCCTTAATTCAAGCCGAAGAAAAAGCCAAAAATCGCAAGTCATAATGGAATTAAGGCATCGCTATGATTTAAAATTACTTTTAAATTGTAGTAATGTGGCGCGCAGCAGTTTTTATTATTATCAAAAACAGAGTAAAACAGCTGATAAATACAAAAAAGTAAAAGAACTTATAAAATCAATTTATTATAAGCATAAGGGACGTTACGGATACAGGAGGATCACTAGTGAGTTAAACCTTCAAGGGATAATCATCAATCATAAAACAGTTTTAAGACTAATGAAATCGTTGGGATTAAAAAGTCTTATCAGAGTTAAAAAATATAAATCCTATAAAGGAGAACAAGGCAGGATTGCCCCAAATATTCTGAGCAGAAACTTTAAAGCATCAGTACCTAATCAAAAATGGGCAACCGATATAACTGAATTTAACGTCTCAGGAAAAAAATTATATTTATCACCAATAATTGATTTGTTTAATGGAGAAATAATTAGCTATGAACTGGCTGAAAGACCCGTATTTAACCAAGTAGCTGTGATGCTTGAAAAAGCATTTAAGAAAATACCCAATAATACTAATTTAACGCTGCACTCTGATCAAGGATGGCAGTATCAAATGAAACAGTACCAATACTTATTAAAAGAAAAAGGAATTAAACAAAGTATGTCCAGAAAAGGAAATTGTCTTGACAATGCCATTATTGAAAACTTCTTTGGAACATTAAAATCAGAGCTGTTTTATCTTAAAAAATACAGTTCCATTGGTCAATTAAAACAGGAGATTATTGAGTATATTAATTATTATAATAATGACAGAATAAAACTTAATCTAAAAGCAATGAGCCCGATACAATATCGAGCTCATTATTATAAAACTTAATTATAAATTTGTCTAAACTTTTGGGTGCAGTCTAGAAATTCGAAAGGCCTTTTCTTTATTTTGACAGCAAAACTTATAGTAGATAATTCAGCTGTTTTTTTAATTCAATAAATTAATCTAAAGTCTATATTCTTTCTTCAAAAGGGATAGTGATATCCAGTATTTCATTTAGCAATAAAACAATTTCTTCTACATAACTATTTAAAATTGACTTGCTTACTATTATATCCAGATCTTTTTCTTCTTTAAATCCAAAAGGCAAAAACCCTGATTTTAAATTTTTAAAAGAAATAATTCCGACTTCTATTGGAGTATCTCCCGCATGTTCTTCAAACATAAACGCATAAGCCAAAACCTGAATAATTTTGTCATTTTTAAGCTCTTGTGTTAATCCGTTCCAAGATTTAAGTATAATATTTGTTTTTTCGACTTTTCCGGTCTTATAATCAACGATTCTTATTTTTCCATTGCGAAGTTCAATCCTGTCAACATTTCCTTTAATTAGCACCGGAAATGGCAAACCGGGATGAGTGAGATAACGCTCAAAAGTTTGCTCCAAAGCTATAATCTGAACTGCATCACCGTTTTTAACTGATTCTAATTCCATTTTCAAAAAATTAGAAACATTTCGCTTTGCAACTTCAAAGGCCAGAAGATTACGTCCTTTTTTAATTTCGCCTTCCTTATATACCAATTTAAATTGTTTCAACACTTCATCATCTAACAATTTAAAACAGTTTAATAAATCAGTTTCTGAAATAAACTTCCCGATAAAAGGCTCATACAATGTTTTTAATGTTTCATGAATGATTGTTCCGAGTGTATTTAAAGCAATGTTTTCTTCGACTTCTTCGACTTCACGAATACGCAGGATTTTTTGAAAATAAAACTCAATTGGGTTTCGAATATAACTCGTTAATGCAGAAGGAGAAAACCCATTAGCAGCAATTTCTTTTAAACGTTCCATAACCGCTTCTGATTTCGGAATTACCATGGGCTGATATGCCGTAGCCGGTAATACCGGATTATAGATATCAAAAGACAAATTATGTTTTGATTTTTTTTCTACTTCGAGCTGGGTTATAAAACGGCTGCGTTCACCGGCGTCTAATCCGTCATTTTCTGTATTATAAATTAAATAAATATTTTTTGCCCGCTGAAGTAAATGATAAAAGTGATAGGTATAAATGGCATCTTTTTCTTTAAAAGTCGGCAGACCCAGTTCTTTCTTCACGTCATAAGGAATGAATGAATTCTGAGATTTTCCGGCTGGAAATTTACCTTCATTCATCGAAGTAACAATTACAGTTTCAAAATCAAGAACACGGCTTTCAAGAACTCCCATAATCTGCAGTCCACGTAAAGGCTCACCTTCAAAAGAAACTTCAGCCACATCAATAATCTGCTTATAAATAGCATGAAGAGTATCAATATTATCGATGTGTTTATGCTGCGAATAATAATTTATAAGTTTATTAATCACTTTAAAAACAGCATACACAAAAGTTTTAGCAATTTTTTCTTCTTCATTATCATTGTTGAAATTCTGCTTTATCAAAAGTAACATTGCCGAGATATTTTCAAGTACGGCTATCGATCCGTTTTCCCATTTCTGAAATAATAAAGAAAATAATGCTGATGGATTTTGATTAAGCTCTAAAATTTTATTGAGAGTAATAAAAGTATAGTTATTCTCTTTGATTATTCTAACAATATGATTGGTCTTCACATATGGCTCGACTAATGGATGTGTCAGAATATCCAGAACATCTTTATAATAAAAAACATAACTGCCGCCAGCACGAGAAAGTGCATTTGTATGCATTTTGAAAAACTTAGCTACCAGTATCTGCGATGGATTATTCTTTCCTGAATATCCCATTGTAATATTCAATGCCCCAACCGAAGAAGGCAGCGAATATAAAACCGGAATTAAAAGATTTTCTTCTCCCAACACTACTGCAACCTTATCCAGAGAAGCGGCTGGGTTTTCATTAATCAAATTCTCAATAATGCTTCCTGTCAATTTAGCTTGTCCAATTGTTTTTGGAGTACCAATAACCTGAATGTTTTTTGTTTGAGAAAAATCGTCTGCAATCCACTCAAAAGGGTGAAATTTATAATGCTTCCAGCTCTCTTTAAAACGACGGACAAAAAGTCCGGCATCATGAAAAGGATCATTTAAAAATGTCTGATCTACATCCCAATAAATTTTGGCCTGATCAAGCGCTAAAAGATGCTGCACAATTTTTTCTTCTGCAGCATTTAAGGCATTGAATCCGGCAAAAATAAAATTTCGATTTGAAATTGTATTCGAAAAATGATTTAAGTTATTTACTGCTTCTCTATAAATCAAACCTTGGTAACCAATTGATTTATTTAATAGATGATTGTATAGTGAATCGTAATAAAGAGGCAGAAGTTTCCAAAAATCGATATAATTTTCTAAAAGTTTAGTTTTATTTTCAACCTCTATTCCCCATTTCTTAATGTCTTCGATATCTTTTAGATAAGACAAAACATGATTTGGCTCCAAAAGATAACGATCAATTTCGTTAAAATCCTGCAAGAGTGTTTTTGCCCAATTAGCAAACAACTCAAAAGACTGTTGGTGCTGCTTTTCAGTAACAGATAAATAAACTTCATAAAACTCAAACAACAGTTCAATTGAATCCACAGATCTAATTGAAGCAACATCCTGTACAAAATCTTCAATACTTATAATTTCAGGAGAAAGGATTGTTTTTGATGTTTCTTTTTTAAGCGCTTCGATTAAAAAAACTTTAGCTCTTTTGTTTGGTAAAACAATAGTAGTTTCTGCTAGTTTATCTGAATAATCCTGAATTACAACAGTTGCAATTTTCTCTAAGAAAGAAGTATTTATCATTTTATAAAAATAAAAAAAGCCATTCAATTAAGAATGGCTTTTAGTATTTATTTACAAAAGTAAATTATAGTTTACCTTGGTATTTAGAACCTATGTGTTTAATTTCAGTTCTTCTGTTTTGTGCTTTACCTGCAGCAGTTTTGTTACTTGCAACTGGTTGAGAAGATCCAAATCCTTTAGCTTGTAAGTTTTCTGGATTAACACCTCTTTCAACTAAAGCGTTTAATACAGCATTAGCTCTGTCTTCAGAAAGTTTTTGGTTTACTTTAGCAGAACCTGTACTATCTGTGTGTCCTTCAATACTGAATTTTGCGTTTGGATAGTTTTTAAGGATTTCTTTAATAGCATCTAATCTAGCTGGAGTTTCTTTGTCACCAGTTTTGAAAGTAGCTTTTCCTGAGTTAAAGTAGATAGCTCTTGCTTGAACTTTAAGATCTTCTAAAGCTTGAGAAGATACTTCAGGACATCCTCTGTTACTAGCTGGACCAGCAACTGTAGGACAATCATCATCTTTATCTAAAACACCATCTTTATCAGCGTCTAAGAAAGGACAACCACCATTTTCTTTAGGACCAGCAACTGTAGGACATTTATCGTCTTTATCAGCGATTCCGTCTCCGTCAGTATCAGGACAACCTTTTAAAGCAGCTAAACCAGCAACATCTGGACAAGCGTCATCTTTGTCAGCAACACCGTCTCCGTCTTTATCAGGACATCCGTTTAATGCAGCTAAACCAAATTCGTTAGGACAAGCATCGCTAGCGTCAACGATTCCGTCTCCGTCAGTATCAGGACATCCGTTGAATTGTTTTAAACCAGCAACATCTGGACAAGCATCATCTTTATCGTAGATACCGTCACCGTCAGTGTCTTTACCACCAAATTTGAATACAAGACCGGCAGTGTGTTGGAAGTGAGATGGAGCATCTGGAGTTCCAGAAGCATCTTCTCTATCACCACTTACAGACCATTTGTATTTTGTACCTAATTCAAGACCAATAGCATCTGTAAACCAGAATGTAATACCAGCACCTGGGTTTACAGTTCCGTAGCTGCTATCTCCGAAGAAAGTATAACCTCCACCAACAGATAACGAAGGATCAATCACTTTAGATTTGATTAATTCCTGGAAGCTGTATTTAATAGTAGCATCAATTCCGTAGTACATTAAATCACCAGGGTTATAAACAACCATACCTCTTCCATCATGGCCTGCAGCATCTGGAGCAAAAATAACATATTTATCAATTTTGTTCACAGAACCTTGTAAACCAACTGAGAAACCGCTGCCAACATATCTAGACACACCAATGTAAGATAAAGAAGGAAGAATATTCCAGTTGTCTTTTACTGCAAATGGCTGAGAAAAGTGCGCCGGAAAAAAGTCAACATGATCTGGACTTGCACTAGTCCTAGTATCCACAGCATTAACCCCAAAAGAGATCGCCCATGGATTGTTACTGTCTTGCGCGTGAGAACTTAAACCCATCGCCATCATTACAGCAACTAAAAGTTTGTTAAGATGTTTCATACTTAATTTTTTTAATTACAATTTAGTTAATTACAAGCAAAAGTAACACCAAATTTTTTAAATACAAAATCAAATGTTAAAAAAAACCTACAAAAATTACACGAATGTGGTAATTATATAACTTTTAACATTTTACCTGTTAATTTAAAAGCTTCTATTGCCTTGTCCAGGTGCTCTTTAGTATGAGCTGCAGAAAGCTGGACTCTTATTCTGGCTTTGTCTTTTGGAACTACCGGAAAGAAAAAACCTATTACATAAATTCCTTGTTTTAAAAGTTCATTTGCCATAGTTTGTGATAATTTTGCATCATACAACATTACAGGCACAATTGCAGAGTCTCCATCTATTATATCAAATCCTGCATTTTTCATTCCTTCCTTAAAGTAATTAGTGTTCCATTCTAATTTATCTCTAAGTGCTGTATCTTTTTCTAATAATTCAAAAACCTTTATTGATGCACCTACAATTGAAGGCGCTAATGAATTAGAAAACAAATAAGGTCTGGAACGCTGACGCAGAATTTCTATTATTTCTTTTTTAGCTGTCGTATATCCGCCCATTGCTCCGCCTAATGCTTTTCCTAATGTACCTGTAATAATATCAACACGTCCCATTACTCCTTTTGCTTCAAGTGTACCTTTCCCTGTTGCTCCAATAAATCCGGCAGCGTGGCATTCATCTACCATGACTAATGCATCATATTTATCAGCGAGGTCACAAATCTTATCCAGAGGCGCAACTAATCCATCCATAGAGAAAACACCATCTGTAACAATTAGTTTAAAACGAGTTCCTGCTTCGGCTGCTTTAATTAATTGCTGTTCCAGATCTTCCATGTTGCTGTTTTCATAGCGATAACGGGCTGCTTTGCATAAACGAACTCCATCTATAATAGAAGCATGATTTAAACTATCTGAAATAATAGCATCATTTTCTCCTAATAAAGGTTCAAAAACACCGCCGTTTGCATCAAAAGCGGCAGCATATAATATGGTATCTTCTGTACCATAAAAATCTGCAATCTTTTTTTCTAAGGTTTTATGAATATCCTGAGTTCCGCAAATGAAACGCACAGACGACATTCCGAAACCGTGTGTATCCATTGCGTCTTTTGCGGCCTGAACCACTTCTAGATGCGACGAAAGACCTAAATAATTATTGGCACAAAAATTTAAAACTGTTTCTCCTGTCGAAATTGTAATCTCTGCACCTTGAGCAGAAGTTATAATTCGCTCTTTTTTGAAAATTCCATTTTCTTCGATTGTCTGCAGCTCACTTTGCAGATACTCTTTAATTTTACCGTACATTTTTATCTATTTAAAACGTTAAATATTAACAACTTAACCCGTAAAAAGTGAAGTTTTTTCTTTAACATCTGATTAATATTTTCACAAATTTACCACTTCAATTTCCGATCCTATATACACTAAAACCTTTTTTAACACTTTGTATCCTAAATCTTCAATAGCATCTTGATATTCTTGAATTTGCTGTTGATATTTTGAATTAATTGCACCCGTTTTATAATCCAGCAAATAAGCTTCCTTATTATTAGTTAATACAACACGGTCTGGTTTTAAAATTTTTCCTTCTTTTTGAACTATGGTCTGCTCATTTAAAACCTTATAATTACCATCAAAACAAATACTTAACTCATCATGATTTACAATTTCATTGAGTGTTCTTAAAACCATTTCAGATTGATCAATCGTAATTAGGCCATTCTCAAGTGCTTTTACAACTGCAAGATCAACATCTGACTTATCTTTTATAAAGGCTAAAATTTCGTGCACAATATTTCCATATGAAATTGCTTCCTGCTGGTGCGTTCCCCACATCAAGGCTTCACGCTGTGCTATTTTAATATTTTTAGGATTTAAAACTTCTTTTACTATTGGAATCATCTTTAATGTATCAACAGATTCTTCAGATTTAGAAAGTTTTGTTTTACTCCCAAATTCGTATTCTAATATTTCCGGATCATAAATTCCTTTATGCATTAGATATTTAATAAAATAAGAAGCCATGTTATTTGGAAATTCTCCGTCTTTCCTTTCTTTTAAAGATTGGGAAATAACATATAATTGTTCTTCGGCACGCGTTAATGCAACATATAGAACATTAATATTATCTAATAATTCTTCCTGCTTTTTTAAATTAAAAACTACTGACGCATTTTCTCCAAAACCTTCAACTGCGCTGCTGTTATCAATTAAAGCTTTTGGAACGCCTAAATCAGATTCTTCGGTATCCAGCCATAATTTATCTTTTGGCTTTCTGTTATAATCCTCTTCTGCAAAAGGCATAATTACAACCGGAAACTCCAATCCTTTTGATTTATGAATGGTCATGATTCGAACCGCATTGTTTCCCTCTGGAGAAGGAATACTGAATTTCTCAGAATTTTTATCCCAGTAATTAAGGAAATCAGCTATTCCGGCTTGGTTTCGAATATCTCTTTCTAAAACAATATCCAGGAAAAACTGCACATAAGCATTTCCTTCTGATGGAAGTATAAATTTTGAAATGATTATTTCTACAGCTTCATAAAGCGATTTTTTTCGAACATTTTCAAAAGACAGCGAAACATCAAATGTCAAAAGCCATTTTTCAAAATCTTCTTCAAATTTCTGCGACATTCCCTGAGCAATAAAACCATGAATCGGCATTTCGATTTCTTTATTTTCAGCTAAAAAATGAAGAAAGTAAGCTTTTGATTCTAAATCAGCATTGTTATTTAAATATCTAAGGAGATTAATTATCAAACGAACTTCTGTCGCATTTTGAATCATCAATGTTTCTGATGATAAAAGCGGAATATTTTGTTCTGTCAGGTAATTTGCAATTGCAATTCCCTGATCTCTTTTTCTAGTTAAAACAACAATATCTTTATATTTAAAACCTTCCCGAAGTACTTTTTGAATTGCATTTAAAGTCGCTAAAACATATAAATCTGATTTCTCAACAACTTCTTCCTCATCAGCAAAATCATTTTTTTCGACTATCGGAAGAAAAGAAATATTTACATAACCGCCTTTTTTTGAATTTGTATTTTGAAAACTATGATTTTCATATAAATCTTTATAATCTTCATTTATAAATTCAGTTGAAATCAATTTAAAAAAGGCGTTATTAAAATTAATAACCTCGCTATAACTTCTGTAGTTTGTATCTAAATGTTTCAGCACTTTTTCATGGCTAAAAAAAGAAACTTCTTTTTTTCCTAATTCAATAAACTGCTCTGCTTTTCCTCCTCTCCATCTGTAAATAGACTGCTTAGGATCGCCCACAATCATCAAAGTTCCTTTATTACCAAAATCATCTTCACCAGAAAGTGAGTTATGTATTAATGGAATTAAATTCTGCCATTGCATTTCTGAAGTATCCTGAAATTCATCAATAAAAAAATGGCGATATCGTTCACCTAAACGCTCATAGATAAATGGCGCTGGCTGGTTCTGAATTTCACGATGAATGATGGCGTTAAATTCTGAAATGGATAAAACATTTTGTTCTGACTGAATTTTTGCCAATTCATTGCTTACCGTATTTAGCAGAGAAAGCGGTGTAATATTTTTTAGAAAGGCTTTATAGAAATCTCGTTTTTCAAAATTCTTGTAAACCTTAACCAAAATTTGAAGCAATTCTGGAATTATATTTTCAATTAAGGATTTGTCTTTTGCTGTTTTATTAATAGCAATATCATCAAATTCATGAAAAGTTTTATTTCTCGGATTAAATTTTCCGTCCCGGATGCTTTCTAAGTGATTTGGAAATGTCCCTCTTGAAAATGATTTTAAATCGATTCCGTTTTTATCAATTAATGAAAGTGCTTCTGTTGCAAACTGCTCGTTTTCTGATTCCAGATCTTTACACAATGCGAGCATTTTCTTTTTGATCTCAACAAATTCTTCGATTGTTTTATCGTTAAAATGAAGAATTTCATTTCGATTATTTTCATTCAAAACCAAGCGTCCGGTTTCAAGGATTTCTCTGGAAATATCCCAGCTTTTATCATCGTCGGTTTTTTCCATTGTAAAATCGATCAGCAATTTAGTCAGCGTTTCATCCTGACCTGCCTGTGCGATAATAGCATCAACTGCTTCGATCAATAAATTTTCAGTATCCAGCGTGACTTCAAAAGTCATGGGAAGATTCAGGTCATGCGCAAAAGCCCGAATAACTTTATGGGTAAATTTATCAATGGTAGAAATATCAAAAGCTGCATAATTATGAATTAAATGCTTAATAATACTGCGCGCTTTTACTTTAATCTGAATAATGGAAAGTCCTGTATCACGAGACAAATCTTCCATCAAATCAACCGCTTTTGCAGAAGGTTCATCTTTGGCAAATTCAGACAAACTTCCAACAATACGGCTTTTCATTTCATGAACTGCCTTGTTTGTAAAAGTTATGGCTAAAATATTACGGTAAGCGTCCGGCGCTTTAGATGAAAGAATAATTTTTAAATATTCCTTAACCAAAGTATACGTCTTTCCTGATCCTGCAGAAGCATCATAAATAGAAAAAGACGGACTTTGCATAAACTTGGTTTTTTGTATTGTAAAAATAGTACAATAATATTAAATCCCAATAATGTAAAATTTGCAAATTCCAAAAAATAAAAATTCCAAATTCCAATGTTTGATGCTTTTTATCGCACAGAATTTTGGAATTTGGAATTTATCCCGTCCCGAATTTTCGGGATCAGGATTGGAATTTTTCAAAATAATTATATGTGTTTTGGAAATGCTCTTTTATTGAAAACCAATAATATTCCAACGCCTGTAGAAATCGCCATATCAGCAACATTAAAAATAGCGTTAAAGAACATCAAATGTTTCCCTCCAAAAATTGGAAGCCATCCCGGAAGATCACCTTCCCAAATAGGAAAGTAAAACATGTCTACAACTAAACCATGAAACCAGGTTCCGTATGGATGCGGTGAAAAAAGTGTTGCAAGATTATGTGTACTGTCATCAAAAATTACTCCGTAGAAAACAGAATCAATGATATTACCAGCGGCACCGGCAAAAATTAAAGCTATTGAAACAATCAAATAAGCTGAATGACGTTTCTTAACGGCATCGGCAAGCCAATATCCAATACCAAATACTGCAAAAATTCTAAAAACTGTTAAAATTAACTTTCCGTACTCTCCCGGTATTTTTGTTCCCCATGCCATTCCTTCATTTTCAATAAAATGAATTCTGAACCAGTCAAAAAGTACAACTTCTTCACCTAAAACGAAGTTTGTTTTTACATAGATCTTAGAAATCTGATCGACAATTAGAACTAAAAATATAAGGAAATACGCTTTTCTTAATGACATTTTATGATTTTTTGATGCGCAAAAATAACAATTAAATCAAAAAAAACGCTCCCTTGTGAACGTTAATTGTTTTGTAATAAAACTAAAACGAAGCGATTTGCCTCAATTTTAGATTTTGATCTATTTTTTTGCAGTAGTATTTGCCGGACTGTCTGTAAAGAACCCCGAGATAGATTTAAAAATTCCTTTGCTCGGTTTTCCGGCTTTAATCTTCTTTGCTTCTGCTTTTTTTACATCTGCTTTAAATTTGATACGTAATTTTTCAAATTCTTTTATTCTGTGCTCAACATCGGAATTTACATCTTTAAATTTCAATACTTTAGCCATATTGTAAGTTTTTTAAGTAAAAAAATAAAACATTTAACGATTTGGTTTTACAATGATACATAATTTAATTTATATTTGTTAACAAAAATTAACATTTGTTTAATATAAACTACAAAAACAGCAAATAATAAATACCAAAAACAAATTAATTTAACTTTTCCCCAAACCTTACAAAATATGAATGAGATAACTACTATTCTAAACAAATTTCTGGTCGATACTAAAGCTAGCGCAGCATTAATTTTAAATGGAAAAGGAAAACTAATCACTTCTCTTAATCTCGATTACAGCGACAGTATTGCCGCAATGAGTGCCGCAATTTTATCAATGAGTGAAAAATTCCTAATTGACTTAGAAAAAGGTTCCTTAAAACAACTTTACTTAAAAAGTTCCGATGGGGTTGTCGTCGGAAATAAAATAAGCGGTTCAAACTTCGTCATTGCATTTTCAAAAGAAGGAAGCAATCTTGGCTTATTAATGCATTCTACAGATGAATTATCTGTAGAACTCAGCAAAAATTCTCTATTAAAATAACATAAACTATTAACCACAAACCCCAAGAACTATGAGTAACGATTTTTTAAACGTGTTTTTAAACGAAATGAAAACTAACGTAAACGGCTTTATAGCCGTATCTGTAACAGAAATTGAAACAGGACTAAGCTTTGGCAACATTACAGTAGATTCAGCTTTTGATCCTGAATTGGCCGCCGCTTATAATCTGGAAGTTGTAAAAGCAAAATTAAACGCCGTAAAGGCTTTAAATTTAAATCAGGATATCGAGGATATTTTGATTACACTTTCAAATCAAATTCACATTATCGACATTTCGCCAAACAAAAAATTCATGATTTATCTTGCCGCTGATGCCACCAAAGCAAATCTTGGAATGACAAGAGCGGTTTTGAGAAAACACAAGGCAGATTTAGAAAAAAATCTGGCTTAATTTTATTGTAATTAGAGCTGTCTGCATTAAGGCAGTTCTAATTAAAATTTTTTCTTTTCTTTCAATTTTTAAACTTTTATTTCTTACAAAAAACAAATCTTTGATTTTGGTATTTTTTTAGTTTATAATTGAATTCTCTCAAAAAAGCAAAAAAAAGCCCCGGCTTTAAACCCCAAAAGATTAAACAAAAAAACGCCCCTGAAAGGAGCGCTTATTTTATTATGTATTTTAATTATCTCTGCAAATTTTTAGCTTCGATACTCATTGTTGCATGAGGAACGATTTTAAGCCTTTCTTTGCTGATTAATTTACCAGTTACTTTGCAGATACCGTATGTTTTGTTTTCAACACGGAATAACGCGTTTTTTAAATCGCGAATAAACTTTTCCTGTCTAATTGCTAACTGAGAGTTAGCTTCTTTAGACATTGTTTCGCTTCCTTCTTCAAAAGCTTTAAAAGTTGGAGAAGTATCATCGGTTCCGTTATTCAAATCATTCATGTATGCACTCTTAATCAAATCAAGATCTGCTTGTGCTTTTTGTATTTTATTTTGGATTATTTCTTTGAACTCCGCCAAATCGGCGTCAGAGTATCTTGTAATTTCATCTATCATGGTATTATATTATTTTGAAATTAATATCAATGTTTTAATATCATCAAACTCAATTTCTGTGCCGTTTTCTAAAGCATCCACAAAAACCAAATTATCTGTCAGCGTCTCAGACTTAATATAGTCTTCGTTTTTAGAAACCGCTTCTGCTAAAGAACCGTTTCTTTTTATTTGTACTTTGATCTTATCAGTAACTTCAAATCCTGAATCTTTACGGATATTCTGAATCCTGTTTACTAATTCTCTCGCGATACCTTCGTTTTTCAATTCTTCAGATATTGTAATATCAAGCGCAACTGTAATTCCGTTTGAATTTGCAACCAGCCATCCTTCAATATCCTGCGATGTTATTTCGACGTCTTCTAGTGATAAAGTTACATTATTTCCAGCAATAACAATATCTAACGTTCCCTGCTTGTCTAATTGATTGATCTGATCTGCAGAAAAAGCTTGTATTTCCTTAGAAATCAACCCCATATCCTTTCCAAAACGTGGTCCAAGAGCCTTAAAATTAGGCTTAATCTGCTTTACTAAAATACCAGAATCATCGTCTAAAAGTGCAATCTCTTTCACGTTTACTTCGGCTTTTACCAAGTCAGAAATCGCTTCGATTTCAGCTCTCTGATTCTCGTCAAGCACCGGAATCATTACCTTTTGCAGAGGCTGACGTACTTTTATCATCTCTTTTTTACGTAATGATAAAACTAAAGATGAGATCGTCTGCGCCTTTTGCATTTTGCTTTCTAACGTTTTATTAACAAAGTTTTCGACAAATTTTGGAAACTCAGCCAAGTGAACACTGCTAAATTGCTCGGTTTGCGTTGAACTCGTTAAATCTCTGTACAATTTATCCATGAAAAAAGGAGCAACAGGAGCGCTTAATTTACTGATTGTTAACAAACAAGTATAAAGCGTTTGATAGGCAGCAATTTTATCATGGGCATATTCACCCTTCCAGAAACGACGACGGCATAAACGAACGTACCAGTTACTTAAGTTTTCCTGAACAAAATCAGAAATTGCTCTTGTAGCCTTCGTTGGCTCATAATCTTCATAACATTCGTCAACAAATTTGACTAAGGTATGAAGTTCTGAAATGATCCATTGATCGATTTCCGGTCTTTCATTTAACGGAATTTCTGCTTCAGCGTATTTAAATCCGTCAATATTAGCATATAACGAAAAGAATGAATACGTGTTGTACAGCGTTCCAAAGAACTTACGGCGAACCTCAGCAATTCCTTCAATGTCAAATTTTAAGTTATCCCAAGGATTTGCATTTGAAATCATGTACCAGCGTGTGGCATCTGGGCCGTATTCTGCAATTGTTTCAAAAGGATCTGTTGCATTCCCCAGACGTTTAGACATTTTTTGTCCGTTTTTGTCCAGAACCAAACCATTTGAAACTACGTTTTTATAGGCTACTTTATCAAAAACCAAAATTCCGATTGCGTGTAAGGTATAAAACCATCCGCGAGTCTGATCGACTCCCTCTGCAATGAAATTTGCAGGAAAATCTTTGTTCTCGTCAATTTTATCTTTGTTTTCAAAAGGATAATGCCATTGTGCATAAGGCATTGCTCCAGAATCAAACCAAACGTCAATTAAATCGCTCTCGCGTTTCATTGGCTTACCTGAAGCCGAAACTAAAGTAATCTGATCCACTACATTTTTGTGTAAATCAATTAAATCATAATTAGATTCAGACATGTTTCTGATTTCGAAACCTTTAAATGGGTTTTCTTTTTGAAAACCAGCTTCGATCGATTTTTCGATCGCATTGTATAATTCTTCAACAGAACCAATCAGAACTTCTTCTTTTTTATCTTCTGTTCTCCAGATTGGCAATGGAATCCCCCAATATCTAGAACGAGATAAGTTCCAGTCGTTGGCGTTTTTCAACCAATTTCCAAAACGTCCTTCACCAGTAGATTTAGGTTTCCAATTGATAGTTTCGTTCAGGTCGAACATTCTATCTTTTACATCGGTTACTTTTATGAACCAGGAATCTAGCGGATAATATAACAACGGCTCATCAGTTCTCCAACTGTGTGGATAACTATGTACGTATTTTTCAACCTTAAAGGCTTTATTTTCTTCTTTTAATCGAATAGCAATTTCAACATCAACAGAACGCTCTGGCGCTTGTCCTGCATCATAATATTCGTTTTTCACATATTTACCGGCAAGATCACCCATATGCGAAGTGAATTTTCCTTGTAAATCTACTAAAGGAACTGCGGTTCCGTTTTCGTCTAAAACCAACATTGGCGGCACTTCCGGTTTTGCTTCTTTTGCTACTTTAGCATCATCTGCACCAAAAGTAGGTGCTGTATGCACTACTCCTGTTCCGTCTTCGGTAGTTACGAAATCTCCGGTAATTACTCTAAATGCATTTTCGGCATTTTCGTATGGTAATACATAAGGCAATAATTGTTCGTAACGAATTTCTACTAAATCAGCTCCTTTTGCTTCAGCTACTATTTTATATGGAAGTTGTTTGTCTCCATTTTTTACTTTGTCGAAATCAGCATCGTCTTCACTTGCGAAAAATCCTTTCCCAAATTGTTTTCCAACTAAATTTTTAGCCAAAACAACATTGATTGGCTCAAAAGTATATTGATTGAATGTTTTTACTAAAACGTAATCGATTTTTGGACCAACTGTTAAAGCTGTATTCGATGGCAATGTCCAAGGCGTTGTCGTCCAGGCCAAAATGTGAACATCCCCAAAACCTTGTAAAAAGCTTGGCAATGTCTCCGGCAATGTTTTAAACTGCGCTACAATCGTAGTATCAGTAACATCTCTATAAGCTCCGGGCTGATTTACTTCGTGAGAAGACAATCCTGTTCCTGCTTTTGGAGAATACGGCTGAATCGTGTATCCTTTGTACAACAAACCTTTATCGTAGATTTGTTTTAAAAGCCACCAAACAGATTCCATGTATTTTGGTTTATAAGTTACATATGGATCTTCCATATCTACCCAATACCCCATTTTTTCGGTCAAATCATTCCATACGTCGGTATAACGCATTACGGTTTTTTTACACGCTTCGTTATATTCTTCGATAGAAATTGTTTTACCAATATCTTCTTTTGTAATTCCTAATTCTTTTTCGGTTCCTAATTCTACAGGTAAACCGTGAGTATCCCAGCCTGCTTTTCTTTTAACCTGAAAGCCTTTTTGAGTTTTATATCTGCAAAAAATATCTTTAATCGCACGTGCCATCACGTGGTGAATTCCTGGTAATCCGTTTGCTGAAGGCGGACCTTCAAAAAATACGTAAGGCTCTGCACCTTCGCGAGTAGTTACACTCTTTTCAAATATATTTTCTTTCTTCCAAAAATCAAGAACTTCCGACGCTACAGTTGGCAAGTCAAGTCCTTTGTACTCAGTAAATTTTGTACTCATTTTATCCTTTTCTTAAACGAGGTGCGAAAGTAAGGAATTTTGAATTATTGTCCATCAATTTCTTTAAATTTCACAAACTTTTGTTGGGATAATGGGTACAAAAACAAAAGAATTGGTCAATTTTTGGCAGTAATCTCAAATTTTTGAGCGAACAAACCAAAAACTAACCAATTCTAATTATTTTCCCGGAAGAATTAAAAAGGACTACTTAAATCCTCCGAAATAGACTTCTTTCATAAAAATTCGATTTCCAAAAACAGGATTTATTTCTACTTTTTCACGTACTTCCTGATAAATGGTTTCTCCGTTAAAATCTTCAATTTCGTAATTAATTTTATACGGTATTTTTCCTGAATTTAATGTTGGGACCGGACGGTAATCGCCATAAAGTCTTCTTTCAAAAAAGCTTTTATTTCCGTTGTCAAATTCTGTTTTTTCTGTCGAAACGATATTGTGATTTTCTTTATCAATAAAAACATGATAATCTGTTTTAGGAATCGTTCTGTTTCCTGAACTTAAGGTTTTTTCAAAATAGTTCAAATGATAACACAATCTTCCTTCGTACATTTCATCTTGCAAAACTTCAAAATTATTCCATAAATCAAGTCTTAAATCTGTAAGAAAATTAATTAAATCAACGTTTTTAGATAAATTGTTGTAATCGTAAGTTGTCGATTTTGCCCATTTGGCATTTAAACCGCTTTCGCGATCGTCATGACTCCAGGCTTCTGCTCCATTTACAATTTCATAATAGGTTTCGGGCATTTTTTTCTTAAGAAGATAATTTGTGGTTGTCGCCCATTTTTCTTCTGTTTGAGGTACGTTATTTCCTTCTATTGAAAGTTTAGAAAAGTAATGTGCTTTTTCTACTTTTTTCAAAGCCTGGCTTCCACCTAAATTATCTACTACTTTTGCCAGTAAATTTGCATTTGACTGGTATGGAATAGAATCCAGAAGATTAAATCTTTGAATTTTGCCTTTTTCTAAATAAGCTTCACGGCGTGCTTTTTCACTTTCCCATTCAGCATCCTGCTGCTCTATTTTTTCAAAAAAGGCTAATCTTTTTTCTTCTTTTTCTTCTGCTATTTTAAGACCTAGTTTTTTAAGATCTGCAAAACGTGTGGTATGGCTTCTTATTTTTTTATCGACAAAATAGCCGTTATTTACTTTTTTTACAATCGAAGATCCTCTGGAATCCTGTTTATCATTCTCGATAAGTAAATTAGCATACATTAATGCTTTTTCTTTGTTTTCAAGTAAAAAATAAGTTTCTGCTAAATTGTTTGTTACTATAAACCGGATGTTTTCGTTTGCTGGTGAAGGCGGATATTTTACCAATAAACTTTCCAGATACTGCAAATGCGGCGTTAACAATTTTTCGTCTAAACCTTTTTCAAGTGTTACTTTTTCCATCTGAGCCGTAATTTCGTTCTCAAATGCCAGCATCTGATTGTATTCTGAATGTCCTTTTGAAGTTACAAATTCAAACTTTATTTTAGATTCGTCTATAGTATACTTTAATTTGTAGTTAAGATAGTTTTGTATTGCCTGAACAGAACTGTAAATTACTGTATCTAATCCTAACTCTGCAACGGTATAATTACCATCTTTCTCTGCTTCTGCAATTTTTTTATTATTCATATCTACTGCAGCTTTCAAATTATCTTTTTGATAGCCTCCTGCAATTAAATACGATTCGACAGTATTAAAATCTTTGGTTAACAGAAGCTTATCAGTACATTTTGCTTCCATTTTTATTTTTACACTATAATTAGAAAATGCCTGAAATTTCCAGCTATTTTCCTTTTTATCAAATACACTATCGATTTTTGTCGCTTTATATTGCGGCAGTTCGATGGTTAAATAAATTCTCAGTTTTCCGTTTGCAGGATCTTTTATAAAACCTTCTATGTTAAAATAATTTTTCTTCAATATAGGTTCTTCTTGTATTAACTGTTTATCCATTTGATAAAAAGTGGTCTGCGTTAATACATTATCAAGAACAGGATATTCCGGATATTTAATTACGGGTATATAAAATTTCTTTTTTCTGGAACTTATCTTTTCTTGTGCCTGAACTGAACCAATTACAAACAAGGCAATTAAGAGTACTATTTTTTTCATAGGCAAAAAAAAAGCCATCAGAAAAAAATCCTGATGGCTTTGAGTTTTTAGTTATCTTATTTTTTATTAAAAATCTGAATAGATTTATCAGACACATAAAAAATATTTTGTGTCGCCGGATCTATTTCATAAACCGGCTGATTGTTAGTAAAAATGATTTTATCAACTTCAACTCCGTCTTTTTTACTCACTTTTACCAAAACTTTTTCTCCAGAATCTGCTTTTGCAAAAATATAAGAGAAGTCTCTGTTTTGTTTCATTGCATTAAAACGAGAATTGAACTTAGCCGCTACAATACCAAGAGCTGCTGCTCCGGCTGCGTAATTTTTTGCCTGGTTCATGTTATTTTTATCTTCGTTTCTCACAACTGAAGTTCTCATGTTTCCGCTAGAATCACGGTATGTCATCGTTATTTCAGATCCTTTTACTTCACTTACTCCTGCACCAATACCTAAACCAATACTTCCTGCAATTGCAGCACTTTTTAAAAGACGTCTTGATGTTTCTCCCGGCTGTGAATACGTAAGGTGGTATTTAATTGTTCCATCCATATTAACTCCCATTACCTCAACCGGTCCGGAAAGTACAACTCCCCAAGGAAATAATTCGATACTGTTTAATTCTTTTTCTTTTTTGATGTTCACTTTAGCAAATGGCTCTGGTTTATCGCTGATGCTTGGATCAAATTTGTATAATTTCTCGTCGTTATATACTAAGTAAGAATTTGTAGCTTCGTCATAAGTAGGCAAAACCGGACGGTCTTTGTCAAACTGAATATTACGTTTCCAAAGTTTAACACCTGTTTTATAATCTACCATGTTTCCGTAAGTTCCTGTAAGGTACATTACTTTTTCACCTACTTTTCCTAAGTAATAAATTGGGTCTTCTTTGTCATCAGAGATTTCAATGAATTTTTTCCAAAGTTTTTCTCCGTCTTTGTTGATTAACATCATTTCGTTTTCTGCAACGTATAAGAAATCCTGATCGATAGGAATTACTCTTTTCAAACCATCTCCACGAGCATCTTTTTTCCAGATTTTTTCACCTGTTTTTAAGTCAAAAAAGTTGAAACCGCTGTAATGAGCAACTAATAATTTTGTTCCCCAATCTTCAAGGTAAACTACTCTTTTTGTTTTGATAGATTCTTTCCAGATACTTTTTCCTGTTTCTGTATTTAAAACATTTAAATATTGTTTTGTAGAAAAAGTCCCGGCGTTATTTACTACAACAATGTTTTTATCGTTTTGAGTTAAAAAGAATTTAGAATAATCTTCATCACCTTTCCAGTTCAATTTTCCTGAATTTCTGTCAAAAGAATATAATTTACCGTACAACAAATAGTAAATTACTGATCCGTGAACTGTAGCAATATTTGTATTTGCAGATTCTTTGAAAGAAAAGCTAAATAATGATTTTGCTTTATCTACAGTTGTATTCCATTTCAATTCTCCTGTTTTCATATCTAATAAAGCAATTGCCATATCGCCGTCTTTTTTCAGCGTAAGCAAATACTCATCTGTTTCAGGAATGAAGTCTGATTGTGTTACCCAAAAAGATTCTTTTGATGAATTGTAAACAATTTTACCAGTATCTGTATTAATGATAATGTATTTATTGTTGATGTAAGCTTCAACATATGGGCTGCCCGGAACAGTTGTTAAAGCACTTTTGTCTTTAAAAACTTTTCCAAAATCAGGATCTGTTAAGATATCTCCTGCAGATGTAGCTCCAAAATCGTCTTTTGTTAAAGTCCATACCACTTTTTTAGTTTCAGGATCTAAACCTTTTACGGTTCCTCCTTCTTTAAAAACAACGATCCCTGTAATTCCGTTTTGTACCAAATCCTGTACAGTATTCTCTGTCTTAACAATTTCGTCGTATTTCCTTTGAGAAATGGCCGAAACACTTACTAATAAAAGCAAAATAATCGAAAAAGTAATTTTTTTCATAGTAATTGATTTTTCATTAAAAATTTAATATTTGTCTAAGGCTAATATTTCTGAATCAACTTATTAAAAAATGTTTAGTATTATTTTAATAAAAATTCGCTGCACAAATATATAAAAATAGGATTCAGTTTAAGAAAATATTTCTTTCAAAACTTCTAGTGATTTTGGCCTCTTGAATCCCTCTAAATGAAAGCTGTAGTAATCAATTAAAATCTTCAGTAAAACTTGTCTTTCAAGTACATGAAACACTTTTTGATTGTTATCAAACTTTAAATCGATTAGCTTTTTAAGCAAATTTGTTTCGTGTTCTGAAAGCACATTTCCGCCATGAGAAAATGTAAAAATACCGTCATTCATTTCAAAATGAGGCAGGTTAATTTCTGAAACATCTGGATAAAACCCTAAATATTTTGTAATTTCTAAAAGTAAAATCAAATGAAAATTAGAAATTTCATCATGATTATCCAGCCAAGTCAATGCGGTTTCTAAAAACAAGAAAAGAGATTCGTTTTTTTCTTCTTCCTGAATAGAATAATGAAGTATCTCTGACAGAAACATAACCATCGTACTTTTTACAATATCAGTATGGATGGTTTGAAAAGGAATTCCGTTTTTTATTTCTTTAAAATTTTCAAGAGTGCCTTTATTTTTATGAACAGCTTCGATTTCTAAAATAGACAACGGCTGGAAATACGCAATTTTCTGGCTTGCTTTTCTGCTCGAAAAAGCATCGCGCACAAAATAAGATTTCAGTCCGTTTGAAAGTGTAAAACATTTTACAATCAAGCTTTTTTCCTGAAATTTTAAAGATGAAATTACTATTGCTTTGGTTTTGACGAGCACAGGATTTTAGATTTTAGATTGCTGATTTTAGATTTTAGAAATCTAAATTTTAAACTGCCGCTGAGACTGAAAACTATCGAATAATCATAACTTTCTTGACTTTAGTTTCCCCGCCGTCTTGTGCAGAAATAAAAATCATATAAACGCCTGATGCTACTTTATATTTTCCGAAAGCGGTGGTGTCCCATTCTATGGTTCCTCCTTCTGAAGTTGTTTCGTAAACCAGATTTCCTTCGATATCAGTAATTTTTATATTGGCTTTATCAATTAGACCGGCAACTTTTACTGTTCCGGAATAAGTTGGCCTAACCGGATTTGGATATACATAAACATTATTCAAATCTTCATTTGCTCCCGTTGCAATTCCTTTAAACGAAATCATTCCTTTGTTGGTTGCTATAAAAACTTCTCCGGTTGCACTATTAATTTTAATATCGTTTACAGTATTACTTGGCAAAGGCGAATTATTAATTGTAAAATGATATTTGGTTTCCTGACCATTTGGCGAAACCATAAAAACGCCAGAATCCGCAGTACCAATCCATTTATTATTGGCGCCGTCAACTACAATCGAAGTAATAAACTGCTCATACATTAATTCCTGAGCCAGATTATCTTCCATTATAATTATCGGATTTGCTTTTAACTGGCTTTCGGCCTGGAAATTTCCAACATTCGGCAAAACCCTTAATCCTTTTGTTGTTCCTATCCAAAGCTGGTTTTTAGTATCGATTGCTACAGACCTTACATCTGCTGTCGGCAAATTTCCTGCATCGGTGCCAAAGGTCATTTTTTTGAAAGTGTTGGTGCTTTCGTTAAAGGCGATTACACCTTCATTGTTTGTAGAAATCCATTTTACGTTATTTTTATCAATAACGACATTAGCATAGCTTGTATTTTCGGCATTACTTAAAATTGTGCTTGTAGCATAACTCTGCCATTGACCATCTGTTTTTAAAACTTTCAATCCGTTTTTAATTCGGCTGTTTGTTACCCATAGATTTCCTGTTCTGTCAAATGCAGTTCCGTTAATACGAACATCAATATAATTTGGACCTTCATATGTCAAAGTTTCTAAACCGCTGTTTTTTTCATTGTATAAAAAATTCGGAATATCATCTTCAATTCGCAATAATCCAGAGAAAAAAGAACTCGCATAGACTTGTTTTTCATTACTTGGATTTACAATAACACGAGTAATCGACTTTGCATCATAAACTTCTGAATATGGGATATTTAACCATTTTGAGTTGTTAAGTTTACTTATACCATAGCCGTCTAAGTCATAAGGATTGTAATAAATATCGTAATCTCCATATACAGCCCAAAGAACATTTGGTGTAACATCAAGTGAAAAGATATTATTTCGTGAAGGACCGGTTGGTGTATTGTTTTCAAAAGTTCCAATTCCGGAAAGTGTGGAAGAAAACACCCCTTTTTCTTTAGTTCCGATGTAAATTAAATCGCCAACTGCTGATGCACAGGAAAAGGTCAGATTAATGTCTGGAAGCTGCGTATTAACTATCTCACGATTTAAAATCATTTGACTGTTATATATGTAAACTGAACCTGGGGTTGTAATAAATAAATTGTGATTTACCGCACGCATATCAACAGAAGGCTGCGGAAGCTGTAAAAAACCAACAAAATTATTCGAATTATATCTGTGAATATTTCCTGTTGAATTAATTGCAATAAGTTCTGCATCTAATGTTGTAATACTTGACCAATTCCCCGTATTTACAACAGTCCACTGGCTATAATCGTTTAAATTTGGATTTGTAATATCTGCTCTTCTAATTCCGCTTGAAGTTGCCGCAAAAATAAATCCATTAAAAAAAGCGGTTTGTTTTATACTGATTTCTGCTCCGTTATCTCCTATAAAATAAGTATCTCCAAATTGTAATGTTGTCAAATTGAACTGCACAATTCCAAAATCGCAGGAAACATACAATAACCCGTTATGCTCCATTAAATGGTTAATCTTTTTAATACTAGCAGCTAACTGCTTATTAATGATGTCTACTTTTTTTATTATGCTGCCATCTGTTTCATTAATTATGATCATTAAACCGTTTTCATAACCAACAATTGTCTTTTTGAAACTTTCGCTATGATATACAGCAGAAATTGTCTGTCCGGAAAGTCCCTCGACAGTTGTTATTGTTTTTACCGCATTTGAAGCCGTATTTTTAGAAAACAAAGCATTTTCTGAAGCAGTAAAAACCGTTGTCGAAGATTCTGAAATATCTTTTATTTCATTAAATGAAAAATAGCCCTGCCAGGACAATTGACCTTGTGCAAAGCCAGATTGAAACAGTACTAAAAATAAAACGTAAAGAAACTTTCTTGTCATTTTTTACAGATATCGGATAGACAAATATACTACAAACGAAAGTATTTGATTTTTCTTCTTCTACTAAATAAAAAAATGCTCTCGATTTATCCTTACGACAAATGAGAGCATTTTTCAATTGTAATTAATCTTAAACTACACCCTGAGCAAGCATAGCATCGGCAACTTTAACAAATCCGGCAATGTTAGCTCCTTTTACGTAGTTTACATAACCATCATCTCCTGCACCGTATTTTTTACATTGGTTGTGAATTCCAACCATGATATCTTTTAATCTTAAATCTACTTCTTCGCTTGTCCAGTTTAAACGAATAGAGTTTTGTGTCATTTCTAATCCAGATGCAGCAACTCCGCCGGCATTTGCCGCTTTACCAGGAGCAAAAAGTACTTTATTATCTAAGAACAGTTTAATAGCATCTAAAGTTGATGGCATATTAGCCGCTTCAGTTACACATAAAACACCATTATCAATAAGCTTTTTAGCATCCTCTCCATTCAATTCGTTTTGAGTTGCACATGGAATTGCAATATCAACTTTTACTTCCCAAGGGCTTTTTCCTTTGTGGAAAACTGCGTTTGGATATTTCTTTAAATAAAGTTCTGCTCTGTTGTCTCCAGTAGCTCTCATTTCAACCATGTGATCGATTTTTTCTCCAGAGATACCTTCTTCATCATAAATGTAACCGTCAGGCCCGGAAATAGTAACTACTTTTCCACCTAGTTCATTTATTTTTAATGCTACACCCCAGGCTACATTTCCAAATCCTGAAATAGCAACTCTTTTACCTTTAATTTCGTGCCCAATAGTACGAAGCATTTGATCTGTAAAATAAACTACTCCATAACCTGTAGCTTCTGGTCTGATTAATGAACCACCGTAAGCAAGTCCTTTTCCGGTTAAAACTCCGGTAAACTCATTTCTAATTCTTTTATATTGACCAAATAAATAACCAATTTCTCTGGCACCAACACCAATATCCCCAGCAGGAACATCTAAGTCAGGACCAATATGACGGCATAATTCTGTCATGAATGACTGGCAGAAACGCATGATTTCTCCATCAGATTTACCTTCAGGATCAAAATCAGAACCTCCTTTACCTCCACCCATTGGAAGCGTTGTTAAACTATTTTTGAAAACCTGTTCGAAAGCCAAAAATTTTAAAACTGATAGGTTTACAGTGTGGTGAAATCTGATTCCGCCTTTATATGGACCAATCGCTGAGTTCATTTGAATTCTAAACCCTCTGTTTACGATTATTTCTCCTTTGTCATCAACCCAAGGAACTCTAAAAATTATAGATCTTTCTGGTTCTGCAATTCTAAGAAGTAAATTTTTCCCATCATATTTCTTTCTTTCTGCGATAAATGGAATTACCGTTTCTGCAAATTCCCTAACGGCTTGAAGAAATTCTGGCTCGTTTGGATTTTTTGACTCAACAAGAGCCATAAATTCATTTATTTTTTGTTCCATTTTACAATAAATTATTCAAATAATAGTTTTAAACTTAATCAATTACATAAGAAAATACGTTTTAAGAAAACGTTTTCGTTATAACATACAAAGATATATCAAAATGATCATGGTTTGTTATTTTTTTTTGCTTTTGGAGCAGAATTGTGTATTTTTTAAACAATCTTAAAAATACAATTTTACACCTCCGAATTTACAGCAATTCACCACCTTTAAAGTCAGAAAATTAAGTATTTTGTTATTAAATTTTTAATAGAAGTGTATATTATTTTGATTCGTGTATGTTTTTTTTATATTTGCCAATATTTTGAAAGCCCCAAGAGATGTTTAAACACCTATATTTCACAATTTTCGCCTTATTTGGCATATCTACAATTGCTACCGCTCAGTCGGATTTTGCACAAGAAGTAGGAATTATATTCGGCCCTGTAACTTTTCAGTCGGATTTTGGACAAAGACATAATTTTGATACCAACGTGGGAAATACCGGTTTTGGTGTAGGAATTGTTCACTTTATTAATTTCTCTGCAAATAATAGCAGAGAAAGTTTCTTTACAGAACATTTTAAAGTTAGGTCAGAATTGTCATTCAATACCACAACTCTTAATCATTTTGGAGGTTACCTAGAAACCGCTAAAAACCAATTGGCCGTTTCACAGCTAAAAGCAATGAGCGGTAAATCTACTTTATTAAATCTTGGAGCCCAGTTAGAATTTTCTCCATTTATGAAAATTCACGATTTCGAAAATACTCCGGGCGGTTTTAGTCCGTATGTAAGTGTTGGATTTTTAGCATCTTATTACTCTACAAAAGTAAGCTCAACAATGGGTGAATTAGGAACTCCCGCAACAACTTTTCCAAAATACTTAACTCCTTCAGACGGGCATCAATATGGCTTTGCCAGTGAAAACGGAGTAGCTTTAGCAGCAACAGCTGGTGTTGGATTCCATCTTAAATTAACTCAAATGAGCGATTTAATGGTTGAGGGGCGTTTTCAAGCCTTTAGTTCAGACTGGATTGACGGTTTAAACCCAAACAAAGATCTTTACCCGGAAAATAAGTCAAATGACTGGCAGGTTTGGTTTAATGTTGGATATATCTATTACTTAGAATTCTAATTTTAAAGAAAAATTCCAAAATAAAAAAAATCCAAATTCCAAAATAGTTACAATTGGAATTTGGATTTTTTTATTGCTTTTTTTTAAGATAAAGCCTGCTCTAAATCTGCGATTAAATCATCCGCATCTTCGATACCAACGCTTAATCTTACTAAATCATCCGTTATACCAACTTCTGCCCTTTTATCTGCAGGAATCGATGCGTGTGTCATTAAAGCCGGATGATTTGCCAGCGATTCAACTCCCCCTAAAGATTCTGCCAAAGTAAATACTTTCAATTTTTCTAAAAACGCAATAGAATCTTCTTTTTTACCCGATTTAAATGTAAAAGAAACCATTCCGCCAAAAGCTTTCATTTGTTTTTTTGCAATTTCATGAAATGGGTGGTTTGGCAATCCTGGATAATAAACCGTATTTATTTTAGGGTGTTTGCTTAAATATTCCACTACTTTTTCTCCATTTTCGCAGTGTCTCTGCACCCTTAATGCTAAAGTTTTGATCCCTCTTAAAACTAAAAAACTGTCCATTGGCCCTAAAGTTGCGCCAGTTGCAAATTGTTGAAAATGTAATTGCTCTCCCAAAGCTTCGTCTTTTACAATTAAAGCACCTGCAATAACATCAGAATGTCCGCCTAAATATTTTGTAGCCGAATGCATAACGATATCTGCGCCTAAATCAAGAGGTTTTTGTAAATATGGCGTCGCAAAAGTATTATCTACTGCAAACCAAATTTTATGTTCTTTAGTGATTTTTGCAACTTCTGCAATATCTGCTAATTTCATTAACGGATTTGTCGGCGTTTCAACCCAAACTAATTTTGTATTTTCATTGATTAATGATTTCAATTTTGCAATATCTGTCATATCAACAAAATGGAATTTTATTCCTGAATCTTTATAAATTCTTGAAAACATACGGTAAGTTCCTCCATATAAATCATCCATTGCGATAACTTCGTCACCTGCTTTAAACGATCTTAAAATACAATCTGTAGCGGCTAAACCAGAAGAAAAAGCCAGTCCGCGTACACCGTTTTCTATACTTGCTAAAGCTTCTTCCAGAGCCGTACGGGTTGGGTTCGACGCCCGGCTGTATTCATAATCTGCCAAAGGTTTTCCCGGACTTGTCTGGATAAAAGTTGACGTTTGATACACCGGCGGCATAACCGCTCCGGTACTTGGATCATGATGCTGACCACCATGTATTACTTTTGTATTGAATTTCATATAGTTATAAATTTTAAATCCATAATTGTCGCACAAATTTACCGCTTAATTTATTTTATCCTGATACAACTTCTTACCTTTGTAGATAATTAACACTTTTTGATATGAAAAATTACATATTTATAATCTTTTTGTGTTTGATTTTTACAAGTTGCAAAAAAGAGCTTTCATTTGAAAATGAAACGTTTGAAGAAAAATCTACTATTCCGTGCAAAAACGATTGCCCGAAAATTACAATAGAAGTCCCGATTGCTAAAAATAAGAAAATCATCGCTGACAGCATTAATAAAAAAGTTTTCAATGTAATTAAAGAAATCATTTATTTCGGCGAAGACTCGGCAAAGGTCAATGATTATAAATCATTGTCAAAATCTTTTATTGCTTCTTACGAAGAAATGCATAAAAAATTTCCGCATGATACTTTTGGCTGGGAAGGAAAAATAACGGGAAATGTCGAGTTTGAATCAGAACAGATTTTAAACATCAAAATAGATCATTATACTTTTACCGGCGGCGCACATGGCTATCAGGGTTTCAGGTCTTTATTATTTAATTCAAAAACCGGAAAAGTTATTTTTAACGATCAATTATTTAAAAATGAGAAAGAATTTAAGGCTTTCGCCGAAAAAGAATTCAGGCTCAAATACCAAATTCCCGAAAAAGCAAACATAAACGCAACAGGTTTAATGTTCGAAAACGATAAATTTCAATTACCGCAGAATATTTTCTATACTTCTCAAGGTTTACTGCTTTATTACAATTCATACGAAGCTGCATCTTACGCTGACGGCCCAAAAGAAATAGTTTTTCCGTATGATAAAGTGAGTAAATATTTAAAGTTTCAATAATTTAATTTCGAAAGAAAATTTGGCTAGAGTCCTAATGCCTTCAATTTTTACCTCCAGCTAAAGGTGGAGGCAATTCAAAAAACCTTTGGGTTAGACGCACTGCTGTGCGTCTCTACGTATACATACCTACAAAAAACTTAGAACCTTTCCTTACTGTATATCATACTTCATCTTTCTCAAAACTCGTAAAGCTTCTTTAAAAGACAAATAAGCCTGTCCAAAAGGCTTTAAAAGTAACTTGGCATCAATCAATTTTTGTTTGGCATCATCAAAACCATTTAAATAGCAAATCATAAAAGTTGAAGGAAGATTTTCAAGATCTTTTAATTCGCGGCCAGAAAGAGAGATTCCTTTTTGTAATTTTTGGAGCAATGCAATATTCCCGTTATAAATATGAAACAACATTCGTTTATTGAATTCAGGCGGCTGAAAAAGCATTTGGCGGTCAATTTTATAATAACCGTTATCAAAAAAATGAATCGTTTGTTCTTCCAGCGGATAATAACTTGTTTTATCATTTAGTCCAAGCGGAACATATTCTGTAATTGTAAAAGTATCATCATTAAAGAAAATCGTAACCACATCCTGCGCCGAATAAAAAAGTTTAACTTGTTCATTAATCAGTTCAATATCAACGCGGGATAAAAAGGTTTTATCTCTGGATTTTTTTGGAACTCCGGCCCAGCAGATCACAAACAATTCTTTAAAAACATTATATTTTGGCGACATATCTTTATGTCTGAAATTCATAAAATCAATTACACCGTCAAGAGTATACTGAATGCTGTTTCGGGAACTATTTTCGATACCAATTACCGTTTCTGTATTTTGATAATTTTTTTCAACTTCTTCGCTAATTTCTAAAGGAACCGAATTACTACCGCGTCGCACAAAAATACTATTGGCAGCAATAGTATGAATTCCTTTTTTGAAATAGGAAATTTTGCTTTTGGGTTTAATAGTCACCAATCCGATTACTTTATCTTTTGGAAGATTCGGAAATGGTACATTTTCATATTGAATTTTAGGCGGATTTTCCAGAAAAGCATTAACAAGATTCTGGATTCGGCTATCGTCAAAAAAATCATCACCAACAATTTCGTTATCCTGATCTTCTACTCCAACCACGATATAAGAATTATTGGTTGGATTTGAATTTGACAACGCACAAATATGTTTTAGAAACTTTCCTTTTCCTTCTCTGGAATGAAGATTCAGCTGCCTTTTTTTATCATAAAAACTGCTCTCATCATTATGCGCGAGTAAGTTTTTTATTAAAAGGCGTTTATTGATCATGGTTTATGTTTTTTCTGCCGCTAATTGCACTAATTTACACTAATTAAAAACTCGTAATTATTTTTTTTGCACTTCTATAACTTTAAAACGTAAAAAAGACGCACTTCTGTGCGTCTTTACAATAAAATCTCTTATCAAATATTTTTCTTGACAATCGTTGATGATGCCTGCGCAGTACTCATTACAACTAAATCGGCGATGTTTACGTGATATGGTCTTGAAACTACAAAATGTATAATATCTGCAATATCTTCTGCCTGCAGCGGATCAAAGCCTTTATAAACATTTGAAGCCCTTTCGACATCACCTTTAAAACGCACTTCACTAAATTCTGTTGCGACCATTCCCGGATGAATTGCTCCAACTCTAATTCCGAATGGATTTAAATCAATTCGCATTCCTGCTGTAATAGCATCAACTGCATGTTTTGAAGCGCAATATACATTTCCGTTTGGATATACTTCTTTGGCAGCTGTTGATCCAATATTAATAATATGTCCCGATTTTCTTTCGATCATTTTTGGCATTACCGCTTTCGAAACATACAAAAGGCCTTTTACATTAATATCAATCATAGCATCCCAATCGTCAACATCTCCGTTCTGGATTGGATCTAAACCGTGTGCATTTCCGGCATTATTAATTAAAATATCAATTGCCGAAAACTCCTCAGGTAAATTATTAATGCTGTCAAAAGCAGCATTTTTATCCCGAACATCAAAAGACAAAGAATGTACTTCTGTAAAAGCCGAAAGTTCTTTTTCCAATTCCGTTAAACGATCAATACGTCTTCCGCAAAGGACAATTTTATAGTTATTTTTACCTAATATTTGCGCAGTTGCTTTTCCAATTCCGCTTGTGGCGCCAGTTATTAAAACAGTTTTTTTCATGATTTAAGTTTCCTACTTTTATTTAAGAGATAACCAAACTTTTTCCTTAAAATTCGATTAAAATTTCTACAAAATTACGGCATAAAGACACTAAATGAATTTTATTCTGCGTTATTAATTTACTAATTTAAAAAAAAGAAAGTCATGAAAAAAGTAAAACTTAATTTAGAAATACTTCTCCTGACATTGCTGCTTTGTTTATTTTTTACAAGTTGTAACAGTAATGATGACAACAACTCTCAAACTTCAAAAATCAGCGTAAGGATGAGTGATGCTCCAGGCGATTACGACGAAGTAAACGTTGAGGTATTAGACGTTAAAATCAAAAGCAATTCAGAAACCGGCGAAGACGGATGGGTAAGTATTGGAAATATAACTCCAGGTATATACAATTTACTTGATTTAACAGGTGGTGTAAATGTTCTTTTGGCAGATAACGAGGTTCCTTCAGGATATTTAGGACAAATCAGATTGGTACTTGGTGAGCATAATACAGTTATTAAAGATGGCACAACTTATCCTTTAAAAACGCCAAGTGCCCAACAATCAGGTCTAAAACTAAAAGTTAATCAAACATTAGTACCGGGTGTAACTTATGATTTTTTATTAGATTTTGATGTAGAACATTCTGTTGTAGTTCAGGCTGGTAGTTCTGGAAATTATAACTTACATCCTGTAATCAGAGTTTCTACAAATGCGGTATCCGGAGCAATCAAAGGAATTGTAACCCCAATTGCTGTTCAGTCATTGGTATCTGTTCAGGTTGGAGATGTAACAGTATCAGCTTATACAAATGAGTTAGGTGCTTTTCAGCTAAACGGTATTCCCGCAGGAACTTATACGGTAACCATCACACCAGATCCGAGTTCGGCATTACCGCCTTTAGTTATTCCTAATATTGTGGTTGTTAATGGCCAAATTACAAACATGAACACTCTGGCTTTACAATAAATAATTAATTCAAGCTGCTAGTTAATAAAGTGTAGTCCCTACGGGCAATGTCATTAAGTTAAGAGGAAATCTATAAAATTACTTAACAGTTTAATTAAGAAAGTAATTAGAAAAATCAGTTTTTATCAGTGTTTTCGCTTTAGCGAATCAGTAAAATAAGCGTCTAATTGTGACGCGGATAAAACAGATTTACTTCGTAAAAACGCGGATAAACACGGATTTGATTTGCAATAATTTTATTTTCTAAAAGCTTAACTTAATGACATTGCCCGCAGGGACAAAAATTGACATGAATAAATTGATTTCTACCAATATGTAATCTCTCCAAGATATTTTTTTGTTACCCCGTTAGGAGTTAAATATTGGCAGCAGAATAATAAAATCTGCCAGAAAAAATATCCCGCAGGGATTAAACTTTTTTAGAGCCGATTTATTTATTGAATTATTAAACTAACAACTTGAATTAATTAATCAACCATAAAAAACAGCTATGTCTAAATATTTAAACATAGCTGTTTTTTTATCAATAATAATTTCACCAATTAAGGCACATCGTCCCCCATACTTTCTGTCCAAATGGCAAACCAGTCTTCTTTGTCCATTTCTAATTCAGCAGCTTTTACTAAAGACTGAATTCTGGCAACATTAACCGTTCCTGCAATTGGAACAACTGCTGCCGGATGTTTTAAAATCCACGCAAGCAAAAGTGTATCTGCTCCTAAATGATATTTTTCAAGTAACGTTGAAAATAATTTTTTCAAACGGCGTGTTTTCTTAGTATCTTCTCTAAAAACAGTTCCAAGCGGATTCCATGACAATGGACGAATTCCGTGTGTCTGCATATAATCCAGGCTTCCGTCAACCATTGGTTCAAAATGTGTTGCAGAAAATTGTACCTGATTATAGCTAATTTCTGTTTTCTGACGAATTAATTCAGTTTGAGAACTTGTAAAGTTTGAAAGTCCGAAATCTAAAATTTTCCCTTCTGATTTTAATTTTTCAACCGCCTCAGCAATTTCATCAGCCTGCATTAAAGGGCTTGGTCTGTGCAGTAAAAAAACATCAACATAATCAGTTTTAAGTTTCTTTAAGGATTCTTCAACAGACCAAATGATATACTCTTTAGAATAATCGTAATGTTTGATTTTATTATTACGGCTTTCTGTTACAAGCTGGATTCCGCATTTCGTAATTAATTGTAATTTTTCGCGTGAAATTTTACTGGCTTTAAATGCTTTACCAAAATCGGCCTCGGTGGTATAATCCCCGTAAATATCGGCGTGATCAAAAGTTGTGATTTTGTTTTCGATACAAATTTGTATCATATTTTCCATTTCTTTTGGTGAAAGGTTTTTATCCCAAACACCCCAATTCATAGTGCCTGAAATTATAGGCGATAATGCTGTTTTGCTCATGGTTATATTGAGTTATTTTTGCTAATAAATATGCTTTTGTAAAACATAATCACCAAAGTTCTTAAAAATATAAAAATAGATTCACAATTCGTCCTTAAAATTAGGTAATTGGTCGAAGTTTTAACCATTCTTTAACATCTTACTTCTTAAAAAATATTCAATTTGCACTCTCAAAAATTAGGCGTAAAAATCAAGGTTTTAAAAATATTTATATGGAAGAAAATACAACGACTTTAGACATTAGAGCGATAAATGAAAAAATTGAGAGAGAAAGTGCTTTTATAGACCTTCTTACAATGGAAATGAACAAAGTTATTGTGGGCCAGAAACATATGGTCGAGCGTTTATTAATTGGTCTTTTGGGTCAGGGACATATTTTACTTGAAGGAGTTCCCGGTTTAGCAAAAACTTTAGCCATTAATACTTTGTCACAAGCGGTTCAGGGTTCTTTCAGCCGTATCCAGTTTACGCCGGATTTACTTCCTGCCGATGTCATCGGAACCATGATTTACAACATTAAAGCAAACGAGTTCTCTATTAAAAAAGGGCCTATTTTTGCCAACTTCGTACTTGCCGATGAGATTAACCGTGCTCCGGCAAAGGTTCAGTCTGCACTTTTAGAGGCAATGCAGGAAAAACAAGTTACAATTGGTGATACAACTTTTAAACTAGATCGTCCGTTTTTAGTTTTGGCAACTCAAAACCCTGTTGAGCAAGAAGGAACATACCAATTACCTGAAGCTCAGGTTGACCGTTTTATGCTAAAAACGGTAATTGATTACCCAAAAATTGATGAAGAACGTTTTGTAATTCGTCAAAACTTAAAAGGAAGTTACGAAAAAGTAAATGCCGTAGTTTCTGTAGAACAAATTTTACGTGCGCAAGAAGCAGTTCGTGAAGTTTATATGGATGAAAAAATCGAAAAATATATTCTGGATATCATCTTTGCTACTCGTTACCCAGAGAAATACAAATTAGCCGACTTAAAACCACTTATCAGTTTTGGAGCATCTCCCCGTGGAAGTATCAACTTGGCAAATGCTGCTAAATGTTACGCTTTTATCAAACGTCGTGGTTATGTAATTCCAGAAGATGTTCGTGCTGTTGTACATGATGTATTACGTCACAGAGTTGGAATCACATACGAGGCTGAAGCCGAAAACATTACTTCTGTAGACATTATCAACAAAATCGTAAACGAGATTGAAGTACCTTAAAAAATTTTAGATTTTAGAGTGTAGATTTTAGATTTAAAACCTACGCTCTAATTTGGAATCTAAAATCTAAAATCTAAAATCTGCAATCCGAAAAAATGGATACAAAAGAGCTTTTAAAAAAAGTACGAAAGATTGAAATCAAAACCAAAAGACTGAGCAATCACATCTTTTCGGGAGAATACCATTCTTCATTTAAAGGGCGCGGGATGACTTTCAGCGAGGTGCGCCAATACCAATATGGCGATGATATTCGTAACATCGATTGGAATGTAACCGCACGCTACAACGAAGCCCACGTAAAAGTTTTTGAAGAAGAAAGAGAATTAACCATGGTTTTAATGGTTGATATTTCAGGTTCTGAAGGTTTTGGTTCAAAAAGTCAGTTTAAAAAAGACATCATAACAGAAATTGCTGCAACGATGGCTTTTTCGGCTACACAAAATAATGATAAGATTGGATTGATCTTATTTTCTGATAATGTCGAATTATATATTCCGCCAAAAAAAGGCCGTTCACACGTTTTGAGAATTATTCGTGAATTAATCGAATTTGAACCAAAAAGCCACAAAACAGATATCTCTCAAGCCTTGAAGTTTTTATCAGGAACACAAAAAAAGAAAGCAATTGTTTTTATGATTTCTGATTTCATGTCTGAAAATTACGAGCAGACTTTAAAAATTGCTTCTAAAAAACACGATATTACAGGTGTTCGCGTATATGATATCCGTGAAGAAAAAATCCCAAATTTAGGAATGGTAACGATGCTTGATGCTGAAACGGGAAAAATTCAATTGGTAAATACAGGCTCAAAAACAGTGAGAATGAATTACGAAAAGCATTATCAGGAACGCGTAAATTATTTCAAAGATATTTTCAGTAAATCTGGCGCTGGTGTTGTAAACACAAGAGTCGACGAAAATTATGTTACTAAATTATTAGGCTATTTCAAATCAAGGTAAAGATTTAAGATTTTTGATTAACGATTTTTGATTTATGATGTATATGATTTATGGTTAAAAGGAAGAATTAAGGAATGACTAAACAAGAATTAGAAAATAGATTGATTGATTTTGCTGCAAGCATAATATTACTAACAATTACATTTGAAAAAAATTACGCTGGAAATCATTTATTAGGTCAAATAACTCGTTCCAGCACATCACCTGCTTTAAATTATGGCGAAGCGCAAAGTGCAGAAAGTAAAAAAGATTTTATCCATAAAATGGGAATTTGTCTCAAAGAGTTAAGAGAAACATTTGTTTGTTTAAAAATAATAGAGAAAGCAAATCTTTCAACAGATCATGAAAGTTTGATACGAGCAAAAACGGAAGCTAATCAGTTAATCTCAATTTTTGTCTCAAGTATTAAAACATCAAAAAATAATTCATAAAAAAGAACAAAGATTAATATTTAAGTTTCACAATAAATCTGAAATCAAAAATCGTTAATCTTCAATCGTTAATCATAATGAAATTAAAGTTTTACATATTTTTATTTTTGCTTTCTTCGGCTGTTTTTGCTCAAAAACAAGTCGAAACCAGCATTGATACCACCAAAAATAAAATTGGAGCCGAGTTTAAGCTAACGCTGAAAACGGTTGTAAATGCTAATTCGAAAGTCGTTTTCCCTAAACTAAAAAGATTTGGCCCTTTAGAGGTTATTCAATCCTATCCGGTTGATACTGTAAAGAAAAACGACACTTACGAATTAATCAAAAAATATGGATTAACACAATTTGATTCGGGAAGATATGTAATTCCAAGTGTTCAGATTTTAATTGATAAAAAACCTTATTTCTCAGATTCTATTCGTGTAGAAGTTGCTAATGTAAAAGTTGATACTTTACAGCAAAAAATGTACGACATTAAAGATATTACTGCGGCTGACAGCGGCATTGGCGATTGGTGGAAATACGTTGTGGCTTTGGTTATTATTTTAGCAATTGGCGCAGGAATTTATTGGTATGTTAAAAAACACCAGAAAAAGAAAATCGAAGAAGAAGTTTATAAAACGCCAATTGAAAAAGCGACAAGTTTATTAAACAATCTGGAGTCAAAAGAACTTGTTCAAAAAGGCGAAATTAAAGAATATTATAGTGAACTAACTGACATTGCCCGTAATTATATTGAAGAAGCGATTCATATTCCGGCAATGGAAAGTACAACTTCTGAATTAATTCAGGCAATCAGAACAGCTTCGACTAAAAAGAAAATGACTTTAACGCCTGAAACGGTGGAGAATTTAGAACGCGTTCTACGCCAGGCCGATTTAGTAAAATTTGCCAAATCGAAACCGCTTGATTTTGAAATTACGGAAGACAGAAATAAAATCCAGAAAGTAATTTTAACGCTAGACAATGCAATCCCAACCGAAGTTCCGGCTGAAGAAGAAGATCAATTGCTGAACGAAGCGCAAAAGCAAAAACAAATTCAGCTTCAATTAAAAAAACAAAGAAATAAGCGAATTGCCATTACTGCTGGCTCTGTTGTATTCCTGATATTGGCAACAGCAGCTTTTTTCATTGCCACAAAAGGTTTTACATACGTAAAAGACAATATTATTGGTCATCCGTCTAAAGAACTTTTAGAAGGCGAATGGGTTAAAAGTGAATACGGAAATCCGGGCGTTATCATTGAAACCCCAAAAGTTTTAAAACGAATGGATGCATTAAAAGTCCTTCCAAAAGAAACAATGGCGTTGATTAAGGAAATGCAGCTTTTTGCATACGGAAGTATGATTGACAATTTTTATGTAGCAGTTTCAACCACTAAATTTAAAACTCCTACCGATATTGATTTATCAAAAGCTTTAGAAGGTGCTTTAAAAGTAATCGAACTTCAAGGTGGTCAAAACATTATTGTTAAACAAGAAGATTTCCAGACCAATCAAGGTATTCAGGGTATAAAAGGTTACGGAACAATGACTGTTTTAAATCCAGCAAATAAAACGAGTATAAAAGGTTATTATGAAATCCTGCTTTTTAAACAAGACCAGGGATTACAGCAAATAATCATCTTTCATGAAGAAGGTGATACGTATGCAAACGACATTACAACCCGAATTTTAAATTCTGTTGAACTTAAAAAAGCAAGTAACTAATGAATAATCAGATCACTTTTTTAAATCCGGAATTCTTTTGGTTGTTTCTATTAATTCCAATTGCTATTGGCTGGTTTTTTTGGAAAAGAAATCAGCAGTCGGCTACATTAAAAATGAGTTCGACTGCAGGTTTTAAAAACAGCGAATCGTTATTGACCAAATTAAAGCCTTGTTTATATATTTTCAGGATTATTGCCCTAAGTTCACTGATTATTGCTTTAGCAAGACCAAGAACAGTAGACATCAGTAATCAGACTAAAACAACTAAAGGAATTGATATTGTAATAGCAATCGACGTTTCTGGAAGTATGCTCGCAAAAGATTTAAAGCCAAACCGTATGGAAGCTTTAAAAAGAGTTGCTGCCGATTTCGTTGAAGAAAGACCAAATGACAGGGTTGGTTTAGTTTTATACGCTTCTGAAGCTTATACAAAAACACCTGTTACAAGCGACAAACCAATTATTCTTGAAGCAATAAAAGGAATTAAATACGATACCGTTTTACAAGATGGTACCGGAATTGGAATGGGTTTAGCAACGGCAGTAAACCGTCTTAAAGACAGTAAAGCAAAAAGCAGGGTCGTTATTTTAATGACTGACGGTGTTAATAATGCCGGTTTTATTGAACCGGAAACTGCTGCAGATATTGCAAAACAATACGGAATAAAAGTATATACAATTGGTATTGGAACAAACGGAATGGCCGAATCTCCATACGCCTATGCACCAAATGGAGGTTTTTTATTCAAAATGCAGAAAGTTGAAATCGACGAAAGATTAATGAAAAGTATCGCCCGCAAAACAGACGGAACTTATTTTAGAGCAACGAGCAACGATAGATTAGCCGAAATATACAATTCGATTAACAAATTAGAAACAACCGAAATCCAGGAATTAAAATTCTACGATTACGATGAAAAATACAGAGTTTTTGTTTTGGTCGCAGCATTTCTATTACTGCTTGAAGTTGGTTTAAGAAATACAGTTTACAGAAGCTTCATTTAATTTTGGATTTAAAAAAATCTAAAATCTAAATTCAGAAATCTAAAATTTAAAATGGAATTAGACGAAAAAAAATATTTATATCTCTTACTATTACTCCCAATTGTGGTGTGTATTTTCCTTTTCAACATGTATTGGAAAAGAAAAAAACAACGGGAATTTGGTGATTTAGACATGGTACGAAAACTGAGTCCGGACCGATCTGTTTTTAAACCTGTTTTAAAATTATCGATTTTGCTTTTGGCGTTGGCGTGTTTAATTATCGGTTTGGTAAATCCGAAAATTGGAACAAAAATGGAAACCGTAAAACGTGAAGGTATTGATATCGTTTTTGCTGTCGACGTTTCTAAAAGTATGCTTGCCGAAGATGTGGCACCAAGTCGTTTAGATAAAAGTAAACAATTAGTTTCGCAGATTATAAACTCATTAGGAAGCGACCGAATTGGTATTGTGGCTTATGCGGGAAGTGCATTTCCGGTATTGCCAATTACATCTGATTACAGTGTTGCAAAAATGTTCCTGCAGAGCATGAGTCCTGACATGGTTTCGTCACAAGGAACTTCTCTTGATGAAGCGATTAGATTATCTGCTAAATATTTTGATGAAAAAAGCAAAACAAGCAAACTTATAATCTTAATTTCTGATGGAGAAGACCACTCTGAAGGCGCTGCAGCAGCTGCGGAAGAAGCCAATAAACTTGGAATGAAAATTATCACAATTGGTGTTGGAACAGAAAGAGGAGCAACAATTCCGTTAAGAGAAAATGGTATAGTAAAAAATTACCAAAAAGATCAAAACGGACAAACTGTTATTACAAAACTGAATCAGGAAGGATTAAAAGCTATTGCAAAAGCAACAAAAGGCGGTTATGTATATGGCGGAAATACCAAAGAGGTTTTAGAATACATTAAAAATGCTTTAAACAATATTCAGAAAACTGAATTTGAATCGACACAAATGGCCGATTTTCAATCGCAGTTTCAATGGTTTATTGGTTTTGGGTTCCTGCTTTTATTTGCAGATATTTTCCTTTTAGAAAGAAAAACAAACTGGATTAAAGAGTTGAATTTATTCAACGAAAAGAAATAAAGATTCCGCTCGAAATTCGGAACAAAAAATAAAAAAATTAGAATGAAAAATTTACTTCTTTATATTTTACTAACGCTTCCTTTTGCAGTTTCTGCTCAGAAAAAAGACAAGACATTGCCTGATGCCAATGAAGAATATAAGCAGAATAAATTTACTGATGCTGAAGCTAATTACAGAATTTCGGCATCAAAATTTTCAAAACGTGCAGCCGGCTCTTACAATTTAGGAAACTCGATTTACAGACAAAATCAGGCTTCTGAAGCAAAATACGCTTACGCGAATGCCATAAAAATTGCCAAAACAAGACCTGAAAAACATAAAGCTTACCATAATCTTGGTAACGTTTTTATGAAAGAGAAAGATTATACGCAGGCAGTTGAAGCTTACAAAGAAGCTTTACGTAACGATCCTACTGACGAAGAAACGCGTTACAACTACGCTTACGCGAAACAAAAACTAAAAGAAAATCCTCCTAAAAACAACGATAAGAACAAAGACAAGAATAAAGATAAGGACAAGGATAAAAATAAAGATAAAGACAAGAATAAGGACAAAAATCAAGATAAGGATAAGGATAAAAAAGACGACAAAGGCGATAAGGACAAAGATAAAAATGACGGTAAAAATGATCCGAAGAAAGACGACAAGTCTGACAACAAAGGAGAACCTAAACCGCAGCCTGGAGGAATTTCAAAAGAACGTGTTCAGAACTTGTTAGATGCTGTAAACAACGAGGAAAAGAAAATCCAAGATAAAGTAAACGCTCAAAAAATAAAATCAAATCCTAAAAAACCAGAGAAAGACTGGTAAAATAAGTTTAATCGTTTAACCGTTTATTTGTTTAATTGATTCCTTTTAAAACAAATAATAGTTAAACGATTAAACGGTTAAACAAATAAACGACTAAACGGTTAAATGAAAAGATATTTAATTCTATTACTGCTCACTTTTCAAGGGCTTATGGCTCAAGTTCAATTTGAAGCCAGAGTAAGCAAAAACACGCTTGGACTTAACGAAAGACTTCGCATTGACTTCATCATGAATGTCGATGGTGATAATTTTGACCAGCCTGCATTTGAAGGATTTAAACTTGTAGCCGGACCAAGCCAGCAGATAAGCCAGTCCTGGGTAAACGGCCGAAGCTCTTTTCAAAAAATATATTCTTATATTCTTCAGCCTGAGAAAAAAGGAACTGTAATTATTAAACAGGCTGCCATAGAATATAATGGACAGGTTTATAAAACGTCTCCAATAAAAGTTACGGTTACTAATGCCGTTGCACAGGAAAGAGATCCTAATGATCCCAGACAACAAGGCGGAGGTGGTTCCGGAAACGAATTATTACAATTAGTTGCAGAGGTTTCTAAAACAACTCCTTATGTAAATGAACCAATAACAGTTGTTTACAAACTGTATTTTAATGAGATTGGTGTTACCGGATTTAGAGAAATTGCTAAACCAAAATACAATGATTTCTGGAATCAGAATATTGACATCACGCGATTGGTAATGGAAGAAGGAAGTTATCAGGGTCAGAGATGTCATTATGTAATATTAAAGAAAGCCATTTTATACCCGCAAAAATCAGGTAGATTAACAATTGAACCATTTTCATTAGATATTGGAGTGCAATTGCCTACAAATCGCCGCGATATGTTTGGCCAGATGATTATTGCTGAAGACAATAAAGTTGTAACCACAGGAGCCAGAACAATAAGTGTAAGACCACTTCCTGAATCAGGTAAGCCAGAAGGCTTTACCGGAGCTGTTGGTAACTTTAGTTTTAAAGTTACACCATCCAGAACAACGTTAAAAAGCGGCGAAGGCCTGGATTTACTTGTAAGTGCTTCCGGAACAGGAAACATGAAATTGTTTACGCTGCCTAAACCTGTTGTACCAAATGCGTTAGAAATGTACGATCCCGTTCACGATGAAAAAGTAACCACTTCATTGTCTGGAATGTCTGGAAAAATTTCAGATAAATACACTATTATTCCGCAGTACAAAGGAAAATATGCGATTAAACCAATGACGTTTTCGTATTTTGATTTGAGTACAGGTTCCTATAAAACAATAACTTCTCCCGAAATTATGGTTGATGTTTTAGATGGGCCAACTTTAGCGGAAGCGAATCCTTCTACTGCTGCTAAAAACGTAATTACTAAAACAGAACAATTCAAATATATTAAGCCAAAAACAACTTTAACAGCAATTGTTAAAGATGATTTTTACGGTTCAGATTTGTATTATGCCTTATTGTTTTTCCCTTTTGCCATTATTCCAATTATAATTTTGGTTAAGAAGAAAAAAGAAGCAATTGACAGCGATGTAACCGGAAACAGAATTAGAATGAACAATAAGCTGGCGAAGAAATATTTATCGCAGGCTAAAAAACAGCTTAATAACAAAGAAGCATTTTATATTGCGCTTGAAAAAGCAATGCATAATTTCCTGAAAGCAAAACTGCATATTGAAACTTCAGAAATGAGTAAAGACAATATTCAGGAACTGCTTTTATCAAGAAATTCAAATCCTGAAACGGTTCAGAATTTTATTAATTTGACCGAAAACTGTGAAATTGCCCGCTATGCTCCTGCATCAAGTGCTTCAATCCAGCAGGATTATGACAAAGCTGTTTTGATTATTTCAGAATTAGAAAAACAGATCGTTTAATTTTAACACAATCCCGACAGCTATCGGGAGCTAAGAAAAATTGATTTAGATTATGCTGTGTTAAGTTCGCAAAGTTGAAAATCGTATTATATAAGAAAATGAAAAATATATTATATCTCTTTTTACTAATCTCGCAGGTTTTCTTTGCTCAAAGCAGCTTCGAAAAAGGAAATGCTTTGTACCAAAAGGGAGAATATCAGGAAGCTGTTCAGGTTTATGAAGATATTATTAAAGAAAACAAACAGCAGTCTGCAGAGTTGTATTTTAACCTGGCAAACAGTTATTATAAACTGAATAAAGTTGCGCCTTCTATTTACAATTATGAAAAAGCGTTGGTATTAAAACCAAACGATCCTGAGACTTTAAACAACTTAAAATTTGCAAAAAAACTAACGATTGACGAGATTAAAGATGTTCCAAAAGTGGGTTTTGCAAAACTGATCCAGAACTTTACCGGTATTTTTGATTATAATCAATGGGCTAAGATTTCTGTTGCGATTGCTTTTGTGTTTTTGTTAAGCTTTATTGGCTACTATTTTTCACAGCTCAGTATTACAAAAAGAATTTATTTCATTGGAATGTTTATTCTTTTAGTCGCTTTGATTTTAAGCGTTTTTGCCGGAATGTCTGAAAAAGATCATTTTGACAACGATCGCCCGGCAATTGTTTTTTCTGAATTAAGCGAAGTTAGAAGCGAACCGCAAAAAGCTGGTGCAGCCATTATTCTGCTTCATGAGGGCGCAAAAGTTTACGTTATGGAAACGGTTGGAAAATGGAAAAAAATCGAATTAACAGACGGTCAGGAAGGCTGGATTGATGCTGCGACAATTAAAGAAGTAAAATAAGGTTTTAAAAATCTCAAATAAAAAATCCCAAATTCCAATTGTTATCTGGAATTTGGGATTTTCGTTTTTTGGAATTTCATTTATCAAAATTCTTTGTCGATCAACGTTGTGTAAACGCACTGCTGTGCGCCTCTACGATTTTGATTGTCGAAATATCCATGTGTAACCCCAGCATATTGTAGAGACGCACAGCAGTGCGTCTACGTCCAGCATATCGACAAACATTGTGATACACTGTTACTTTTTGAAATTTGACTTAATATTAATATAAAGATCTTTGTCGACAAACGTTGCGGAGACGTACTGCTGTGTGTCTCTACGATTTGCCGGGTCGATTTTGATTGTGAAAATATTTATTGGAAATTATAAACCTTCTCAGGCGTAACACAATAATCCAATTTTATATCAGATTCAAAAACGTCATCGATTTGATTTACGGATTCGAAGAATGAAAGACCAATCTTAATGGTTTCAGATTTGCAATCTGCTAAAAATTTATCATAAAAACCTTTTCCGTAACCAATTCTATTTCCAAAAACATCAAAAGCCAAAAGCGGTACAAAAACAACCTCGATATTTTGAGTTGGAACAGGAAGTCCGTTTACGGGTTCAGGAATATTATATTCGTTTTTTTTGATTTTGGTATTATCCGTCAATAAAAAATGCGTCATTTCTCTGGTTTCAAAATCGCTTTTAGAAATCACGATTTCTTTATCTTTTCCGGAAAGCAAATGCAGAATAAACTCAGTATCAACTTCCTTTTGCTCTGTAATGGGCAAAAAAACATGATAATAGGTTTTATCCCAAATGGGCAATTGAATTAAATTATTGGCAATAGCCAGACTTTTTTTTTCGATATCACTTTCAGAAAGTTTTTTTCGAAGATTTTTATACTCAAGTCTTAATTCTTTTTTACTCGTCGACATTTACAGGAGAATTTTTAGATATATGATAAATCGCATCGCCTTCGTAAACAATTGGCGAATGATTGGCATTAATAACATACCCGTCGTGCGGCGCTTTAACTTTTTGTTCAAACTTTCCAAACGGATCTGTAATAATGGCTAAGATAGTTCCTTTGGTAACAAATCTTCCCACCATATTATAATCATGAAGCAAACCAGAACATTTCGCACGCAGCCAAACCGAATATTTAATATAAATTGAAAGTTCTTCGGCTTCTTCAACAATATGTTTTGGGTCGAGCATATTCAAATAATGCAATAAACGCTTTACACCCATAATTCCTTCATTGGCAATGGCATCATTTATATCGAGTGATTTTCCACCCTCGAAAAGCAGCATTTTTACATTGGCTTTTTCACATGTATTTCTAAAAGAACCGCCAATATTTTTAGAATATAAAGTAAACGGCGCATTAAAAACATCGGCAAGAATTTTTAATTCCGGATTATTTTCTGTGATTCTAATTTGCGGAGCATTAAAACGACTGGCACCGCCGGCGTGAAAATCAACAGCGTAATCAATAATTGGTAAAATCTGCTCTACGATATGATACGCAAATCGGCTTGCCAAAGAACCTTTTTTACTTCCCGGAAAAACCCGGTTTAAATCACGTCCGTCAGGAAACTCACGAGATTTATTCACAAAACCGTACATATTGATAATGGGAATACAAATAATGGTTCCTCTATCAGGACGGTTTATTTTTTTGCTGATGATTTGTCGAACCACTTCTACTCCGTTAATTTCATCGCCGTGAATTCCTGCCGAAAATAAAACAACCGGACCTTCATGCTTGGAACGACGGACAATTACAGGAATATTAAGTTTTGTTGTAGTATGTAATCGCGCTATTTCGACGTTTATGGTTTTATGTTCTCCCGGCAAAATCGATTCGCCAAAAATAACAAGGGGCTTACTATTTTTCATGTAGAATTATAAAATCTAAATATAGAAATTATTCTTTTGATTTCGTAAATTTGAAACTAAATCACTGTTAAGCTTTTTTCAGGAACTAGAATGGTTTTTGAAATCGCTTTCAACTATCTTCAGAAATAAAACAGAATGTCAAAACCGTCCTTAGATCTACAAATTCTCACCTTGCCGGATAATCCCGGTGTGTATCAATATTACGATAAAGATGGGAAAATTTTATATGTAGGTAAAGCCAAAAATTTAAAAAAAAGGGTTTCTTCCTATTTCAATAAAATTCACGATACGGCCAAAACAAATGTTTTAGTTCGAAAAATTGTAACGATAAAACACATTGTAGTTCCCACAGAAACCGATGCGCTTTTATTAGAAAACAATTTAATCAAAACATTACAGCCGAGATATAATGTTTTGCTGCGCGATGATAAAAGTTATCCCTGGATCTGTATTAAAAAAGAACCATTTTCGAGAATATTCCTAACCCGAAGAATGGTAAAAGACGGATCTGAATATTTTGGCCCGTATACCAATTTTAAAATGGTTTATACGATTCTGGATTTAATAAAAGAATTGTACCCGTTAAGAACCTGCAATTACGATTTAAGCAAATCAAATATCGATTCGGGCAAATTCAAGGTTTGTCTGGAATATCATATTGGCAATTGCAAAGGTCCCTGCGAAGGTTTAGAATCTCTGGAAGATTACCAAAGACAGATTGATGCGATCCGCGAAATCCTAAAAGGAAACTTTAAGGAAAGCATGAAAGATTTTAAGCGATTAATGGTTCAATATGCACAAGATCTTCATTTTGAAGAAGCGCAGAAAATCAAGGAAAAAATAGAAATACTGGAGAATTATCAGTCAAGATCAACGATTGTAAATCCGAAGATTACGAATATTGATGTTTTTTCAATTGTTTCAGATGAAAGCGCAGCTTATGTCAACTTTTTACAAATTTCTCACGGTTCGATTATTCGTTCGCACACTTTAGAAATCAAGAAAAAACTGGACGAAAGCGACGAAGAATTATTAGAACTGGCGATTATCGAACTTAGGGAGCGTTTTCAATTATTATCAAAGGAAATCATTGTTCCGTTTGAAATTGATTTGGGCGAAAAAATAAAAGTAACCGTTCCGCAGCTTGGAGATAAAAAACAGATTCTGGATTTATCGATTCGAAATGCAAAATTCTACCGAATCGAGCAGTTGAAACAATTGCAAATTGTAGATCCTGATCGTCACGTTAATAGAATTATGGCGCAGATGCAGAAAGATTTACGTCTTCCGGTTGAGCCTCGACATATTGAATGTTTTGACAACTCGAATATTCAGGGTACAAATCCTGTTGCAGCCTGTGTAGTTTTTAAAGACGGAAAAGCCAGCAAAAAAGATTACCGCCATTTTAATGTAAAAACGGTTGAAGGGCCTGACGATTTTGCTTCAATGACCGAAATTGTGTATCGCCGTTACAAAAGATTATTAGATGAAAATGAGCCTTTACCACAATTAATAATCATTGACGGTGGAAAAGGACAATTATCCGCAGCTTTAAAAAGTATTGACGAATTAGGTTTACGTGGTAAAATTGCGATTATAGGGATTGCGAAACGTCTCGAAGAACTTTTTTATCCGGGCGATTCGATTCCGTTATATCTCGACAAAAAATCAGAAACATTAAAAGTAATTCAACAATTACGAAATGAAGCGCATCGATTCGGGATCACATTTCATCGTGACAAACGAAGCAAAGCTGCACTTAATTCTTCGGTAGAAAGTATTCCGGGAATTGGCGAAAAAACAATGCTTACGTTAATACAACATTTCAAAAGTGTTAAAAGATTGAAATTAGCATCTGAAAAAGAAATATCAGAGGTTGTCGGCGTATCAAAAGCCAAAAAAATTGTCGAATTTTATCATCCAAAAGAAAATTAATTGATTTTGAAAAAACTCTTTTTACATATTGGTATACTATTCGTTTTTTCTATTTCATACAGCCAAAATGAAGTTTCTATATTACAAAAAGACAAAAGTGAATTTAAAGTACGTTTTGAAGATGATTTTGAGACATTGAGAATAAAAAATGCTGAAACCGGGCAAATTCAACTCATAAACAATCTTGAAGCTTCGATAACAGGAAAGCGGTCAAGTTTAGACATTAACGATTATAATTTTGACGGATTTACAGATTTTGCTTCTTTTCATACTGATGACGGAATGGGAGTTTATACGATTTATGAGATTTTTATTTTCAACCAAAAGACAAAACAATTTGATCGCTTAAATTTTCCATCAGGTTTTAACCCTAAATGTGATATGTTTTGTGATGTAAAAATTGATAAAATTAAAAAGACACTTACATCAAGCTGCAGGGGCGGTGCAAGAAATCATTCGGATGTTTGGAAATACGATAAAAACAAAAAATTAATACTTATAAAAACACAATCATATTAAGATAAATTTAGTATAAAGCCGAAAAAATTGCCGACTTTTACAAAACCAATTACTTATTTTTTATGCGCCTCAACAAGCTGTTAATTTCAAAAAATCAGTCAATAGGATTTTCTCCTGTTCCGAGAACTATCGGAACCATTTTGGGTACGGCATTGTTATTTTTTTTCTTTTTATTTTTTCCTGAAAATTCATTTTCGCAAGAAGTAAAACAAGACAGTGTAAAAAGGCCTAAAATTGGTTTGGTTTTAAGCGGAGGCGGCGCCAAAGGTTTTGCGCATATTGGTGTTTTAAAAGTTTTAGAAGAAGCCGGAATCAAAATCGATTATATTGGCGGAACCAGTATGGGATCTGTAATTGGCGGATTGTATGCTTCTGGCTACAATGCTTCGCAAATTGATTCGATTTTTAAAAGAACCAATTTCGACGAATTAATAAACGATTATATTCCACGTTCCTCAAAAAACTTTTATGGTAAAAAAAATGACGAATTATATGCAATCGTTTTACCGTTTAGTAATTTCAGAGTGGGCATTCCCGAAGCGCTTTCAAAAGGAATGTACAATTATAATTTGTTGAGCAGTTTAACGAGAAACGTTCGCCATGTTCGTGATTTCAATAAATTGCCTACTCCGTTTTTATGTATTGGAACCAATATTGAAACTGGTGAAGAAGTACTTTTAAATAAAGGAAATCTGGTTCAGGCCATGATGGCGAGTGCTGCTTTTCCTTCCCTATTTACTCCGGTTGAAATCGACGGAAATTTATTGGTCGACGGCGGTGTTGTAAACAATTACCCCATTAAAGAAGTTCGCAATCTTGGTGCAGATATTATTATTGGTGTTGACGTTCAGGACGATTTAATGAAGCGGAAAAACCTGAAAAATGCTACTCGAATTTTGGTTCAGATTACCAATCTGCAATCCATAGAGAAAATGAAAAGCAAAATAAAGGATACTGATGTTTATATAAAACCGGATATTCGGGATTATGGTGTAATTTCATTTGATAAAGGCGAGGAAATTATTAGAAAAGGTGAAGAAGCTGCTTTTGCCGTTTACGAAAAAATTAAATCATTGGTAGATGAAGAAAATTTTTATAAAAAACCGAAATTAAAAATCGCTTCTGATACTCTTGAAATCAAGAAAATAAATAGTGATCAATTAGACAATTATACCAAAGAATACATTCGTGGTAAGCTTCGTTTTAAACCGGGAAGTACTATTACATATGATGATTTGAAAACCGGAATAAACAATTTAAATGCGACTCAAAACTTTAGTACGATTTCGTATTGTTTACAACCAGACGGCGATCAGGATGATTTAGATTTGGTATTAAAAGAGAATCCAACGCAGACTTTTTTAAAGCTCGGACTTCATTATGATGGACTTTACAAAAGTGCTGTTTTATTAAATCTTACTCATAAAAAAACATTTTTAAAAAATGATGTTACTTCGATGGACATTATTTTGGGAGATAACTTTAGATATGATTTAAACTATTATGTCGAAAATGGTTTTAATATCAGCTTTGGTTTCCGTTCAAGATTGAATCAGTTCAACCGAAATGTAACAACAAGTTTGAGCGGACTGGTTTCAGAAAATCCAAATATAAATTTGATCAATGTTGATTTCTTAGATCTGAGCAACCAGGCGTATTTTCAAACCATTTTTGTACAAAAGTTTTTAATGGGCGGAGGTTTAGAATATAAATACCTGAAAATAAATTCGCCAACACTTTCTAATACAGAAAACATAATTGATAAAAGCAGTTACATTAGTGCGTTTGCATATTTAAAATACGATTCGTTTGACAGCAAAAGTTTCCCGCGCTCCGGTTTGTTTTTTTCTACAGATCTTCAAACGTATCTGGCCTCTTCAGATTATACTAATAAATTTACCCCATTCTCAATTGCAAAGGCAGAAATTGCTTTTGCCAAAACGGTATTCAGGAAAGCTACCGTTAAAATTGGGACCGATGCCGGATTTAATATTGGCAGCGACAGTGTTCCTTTTTTCGACTTTATACTAGGAGGTTTTGGGTATAACAAGATCAATAATTTCAATTATTTTTATGGTTATGATTTTTTAAGTATTGCCGGAAATAGTTTTATAAAAACAGATATTACTTTAGATTATGAAATCATAAAAAAGAACCACGTGAATTTTTCGGCAAATTTTGCCAATCTTGGCAACGATATTTTTACTACTGTCGATTGGATTTCAATGCCTAAATATTCTGGTTATGCCGTAGGTTATGGATTAGAAACTATTATTGGCCCAATCGAGGTTAAACAATCATGGTCTCCACAAATGGCAAAAAGCTTTACTTGGTTCAGTATCGGATTTATGTTTTAATCCTGATTTTTTAGAAATATTTTATGTTATAAATAATATAATATGTAATTTTGATCAATAAAAATTACGACATTTGTCATAATGAAAACAAATTGGACAGGTTTATTAGAGTATCTTCAATTTCTTATCAAGAGAAATCCTGAGTAACGCCTCTATCGAATTGAGAAAATTAGTCAATTGAAAAAATTGAACTGATTATTTACTATGCAATTCAAATTTTCGAATTATCTAATTTACAAATTATCTAATTGAAAAAGCCATGCCACTATACCATAAACTTGGGGATTTCCCTCAAAAAAGACACACCCAATTCGAAAAACCAAACGGCGGATTTTATTACGAACAGTTATTTGGAACAGAAGGTTTTCACGGACATTCGTCTCTATCTTATCATGTTCACAGACCAACGCAGGTTAAAGAAATTTTAAACTCTTATTCGGTTGAACCAAAAATTGCAATCGGAAAAAACATAAAGTCACTTCTTTTTAAAGGTTTTGAATTAAAACCGGAAAATGATTTTCTTGACAGCCGCAAAGCCATGTTAGTCAACAAAGACTGTATTATTGGTCTGGCCGCTCCAAAAGAATCGCTTCGAAATTATTTCTACAAAAATGCCGATGCCGATGAAATGCTTTTCATCCATAAAGGAAAAGGAAAATTAAGAACCATGTTAGGAAATATTCCCTTTGAATATGGCGATTATTTAATTATTCCGCGCGGCATTATTTACCAAATCGAATTCGAAACAGAAGAAAACAGACTATTTTATGTAGAATCGTATTCTCCGTTTTACACTCCAAAACGATATAAAAACCAATCAGGTCAGCATTTAGAACATTCTCCATTTTGTGAGCGTGATTTTATTTTGCCAGACGAATTGGAAACACACGACGAAAAAGGTGATTTTTTAATTAAAATTAAAAAAGAAGGCATGATTCACGAAGTGGTTTATGCAACTCATCCTTTTGATGTTGTGGGCTGGGATGGATATAATTTCCCATACGGATTTTCGATTCACAATTTTGAACCTATAACGGGACGTGTTCACCAGCCGCCTCCGGTACACCAAACTTTTGAAACGGCAGCCTTTGTCGTTTGTTCATTCTGCCCAAGACTTTACGATTATCATCCGAAAGCAATTCCGGCTCCATACAATCACAGCAATATAGATTCTGACGAAGTTCTCTATTATGTAGATGGCGATTTTATGAGCCGTAATAATATTGAGCAGGGTCATATCACTTTACATCCAAAAGGAATTCCGCACGGTCCCGCACCAGGCGCAATGGAACGCAGTATTGGTCATAAAGAAACTCAGGAATTAGCCGTTATGGTTGATACTTTCAGACCACTTATGGTTACGGAAGAAGCTATGGGACTTGATGATGGGCAATATTACAAATCCTGGACTGAATAATTAGTCAATGTGCCAATTTGATAATTAGAAAATATATTAATGCGTCAATTCGATAATTAAATATTGTGATTTTAAACTTACAAATAAATTATCTAATTAACACATTCTCTAATTATCAAATTAAACAAAATGACTTTCAACGAGAAGTATAAAGACAATGCTCTTTTAATAAAAACATTCAATTTTGCATTAAATATAATTGACTACACAACCGAACTTCAAGATCAAAAGAAATTCGTAATTGCAAATCAGTTACTAAAAAGCGGAACATCAATTGGAGCTAATTCAAAAGAGTCACAAAACGCAGAAAGCAAAGCAGATTTTATTCATAAATTAAAAATTGCAATTAAAGAGGCAGACGAAACGGAATATTGGTTGTTTATATGTGAGGCTCACAAAGCTTATCCAGATTGTAAAGACTTATTAAATGAATTATCAGAAATTTTAAAAATTTTAAATAAAATAATATCAACATCTAAGAGGAATTAGAAAATTAGAAAATGTATCAATTAGAAAATTATTTTTAATTATCTGCATTTCAAAAATTATCTCATTTTCTCATTATCAAATTATCTAATTATGAAACAAGTAAAATCAGTAGAATACGGATTAGAGAAAATCTTTGAAGGAGCACAAGATTTCCTTCCGTTATTAGGGACAGATTATGTAGAGTTTTATGTAGGGAATGCAAAACAATCTGCACATTATTATAAAACTGCTTTCGGATATCAGTCATTAGCTTACGCCGGATTAGAAACGGGAGTAAAAGACAGAGCATCGTATGTTTTGAAACAAGACAAAATCAGAATTGTTTTAACTACGCCTTTAACGGCTGATTCTCCAATTAATGAACATTTGAAAAAACATGGTGACGGTGTAAAAGTTGCGGCTCTTTGGGTTGAAGATGCGAGAAGCGCTTACGAAGAAACTATGAAACGCGGCGCACGTTCTTTTATGGAACCAACTGTTGAAGAAGATGAATTTGGTCAAGTTATCCGTTCGGGAATTTACACTTACGGAGAAACAGTTCACATTTTTGTAGAAAGAAAAAACTACAATGGTGTTTTTTTGCCAGGTTATAAAGAATGGAAATCAGATTATAACCCAGAACCAACAGGATTAAAATATATTGATCACATGGTTGGAAATGTGGGCTGGAATGAAATGAATATCTGGGTAAAATTTTACGAAGACGTAATGGGATTTGTAAATTTCCTTTCTTTTGATGACAAACAAATTACTACAGAGTATTCAGCATTGATGAGTAAAGTAATGTCTAACGGAAACGGAAGAATTAAATTCCCTATCAATGAACCGGCAGAAGGAAAGAAAAAATCGCAAATTGAAGAATATTTAGATTTCTACGGCGGACCTGGAATTCAGCATATTGCTATTGCTACAGATGATATTATTAAAACAGTATCACAATTAAGAGCACGCGGTGTTGAATTTTTATCAGCTCCTCCTCACACCTACTATCAGGCAATTCCAGAAAGATTAGGAGTTCATATGGACATGATGAAAGAAGATATTAATGAAATTGAAAAGCTTGCCATTATGGTCGATGCTGATGAAGATGGTTACCTTTTACAAATTTTTACTAAGCCAGTTCAAGACCGACCTACCCTTTTCTTCGAAATTATTCAAAGAATGGGTGCAAAAGGGTTTGGTGCAGGTAACTTTAAAGCCCTTTTTGAGTCAATTGAAAGAGAGCAGGAATTGAGAGGAACACTGTAAAAACACATTATTTTTGCATTATGCAGAAAAATTCTCTGTAAAACGTTGATTTTTATGCAAATGTTATGTTAAACTTGACTTTTGCTATTTATTTTTTGAACTTTCTATCTATCTTTGCACTCGCAAATCAAGAAGGGGTGGTTTCCTTCTGAATTGATATAAATTTCATAATTTATAGTTTTTTGGTTAGTTAATAGCATAAAAACTCAGTCATCCTTGACTGAGTTTTTTTGTTTTAGTACATTTGGAATGGAATTTGCATTTATTTATCTTTATCTGAAATGTAAAAATTATACTATGAAAAAATTCATCCTCGCTATATTAATCCTCTCTGCTTTAGCTTTCGATTCCCAAAAAGAAAATGCTTTTGATACCGGAGAGTATTTCAAATTTAGAATTCATTACGGAATTGTAAATGCCGGTTATGCAACTCTTGAAGTTAAGGATGCCACAATAAATAATAAAAAAGTTCATCATGCTGTAGGCAGAGGATATACGACCGGAATGTCAAAATTTTTCTTCAAGGTTGAAGATTTATATGAAAGTTATTTTGACAAAGAAAATGGAAATCCTTATCGCTTTGTGAGAAAAATTGATGAAGGCGGTTATACTAAAAATCAGGAAGGTTTTTTTAACCAAAGCGAGAATAGAATTTTAGTAAAAGATTATAAACGAAAGACTGAAAAAACGATTGTAATTACTGACAATGTGCAGGATATCGTATCGTCTTTTTACTTCCTAAGAAACCATCCGAATATTGACAAATTAAAATCGGGCGAATCGATTACAATTGACATGTTTTTTGATGATGAAATCACAAAATTTAAGTTAAAATATGTAGGCCGTCAAGATATTACAACTAAATTTGGGACGGTTTCTACGATGGTTTTTAAACCACTTGTACAAACAGGAAGAGTTTTTAAAGAAAAAGAAAGTTTAACGCTCTGGATTACAGATGATGACAACAAAGTTCCGATTAGAATTAAAGCGGATTTGGCTGTCGGGTCTCTAAAAGCAGATCTTGATGAATATAGAGGATTGAAAAATCCGTTTAAAGTTAAAAAATAATGAACCCTACTGATCATTCAGAATCAATTTTAAAAGAAATTGACCTTAAATTTCAAGCAATAAACCAAAAAACTGATGTTCAGTTAGAAGGATTACTTTGGTCAAAACCAATTACGTATTGGGACTACATTCAAACAGATGCTCTTTTAAATTTACAAATACAACGCACGACGCTTCCTGACGAAATGGTATTTATCATGTACCATCAGGTTAATGAACTTATATTTAAAATGATTTTGTGGGAAATCGATCAAATCGCAGACGCACAAAATATTCAGGTTGATTTTTTCAGCGAAAGACTTTCCAGAATTACACGCTATTTTGATATGCTGACAAATTCGTTCAGCATTATGGAAAACGGAATGGAAGTAGATCAATACATGAAATTCAGGAATACTTTAACTCCTGCCAGCGGATTTCAAAGCGCCCAATACAGATTAATTGAATTTGCTTCGACAGATGTTATCAATTTAACAGACCGCAGATACAAAGCTGGCTTTGACGAAAATACTGATTTAGAAACTACTTTTGAACACCTTTACTGGCAGGCAGCCGGAAAAGATTATCATACTGGCGAAAAATCATATCTGCTTCAGGAATTCGAAAACAAATATAAAGGTCAGTTTTTGAGACAAATGTCTACATTTAAGACTAAAAACATTTGGCAGAAATTCACACAATTACCTATCGAAGACCAGCAAAATCAAGAATTAATTCACGCGATGCGTCATTACGACAAAACAGTGAACATTACCTGGGTTATGCAGCACCTTAATACCGCAAGAAAATACATTTTAGAAAGCGGAAAAGGTAACGGCGAAGCAACCGGCGGAAGTGACTGGCAAAAATATATGCACCCAAAATACCAAAGACGCATCTTTTTTCCTAAATTGTGGACCGAAGAAGAATTGTCCAATTGGGGAAATGAAGATCTACTTTAATTTCCTGCAAAAAAAATTAAGAGTTTGAAAAAAGCATTCGTAATTATAATAGTATTATTTTCAACATTTTCGTGTACTAAAACAGAAGAAAAAGTTGAAATTAAAATTACAAAACCAAAAACCAAAAAAGTAGAGTTTGGTTTTAATTACGCTGATTTTAATGTTGTTAATGATACTATTTCTAAGGGAGATTCTTTTGGATCTATCATTCAGAGTCAAAACATTGGTGACAAAAAAGTATTTGATATTGTCGATCAGGTCAAAGATACTTTTGACGTAAGAACTATTCGATACAACAAACCTTTTACATTACTTCGTTCAAAAAATAAAACAAACAATCTTCAGGTTTTTATTTATCAGCCAGATGCTTTAACTTATTACGTAATCGATTTACGGGACAGTATTGCAAAAGCGTATAAAAAAATAAAACCAGTTACTTTAAAAAGAAAAATTATTGGCGGCGTTTTAAAAACTTCATTATCTGAAACTTTAGGAGATGAAGATGTAGAAACTGCACTTGCCAGCAGAATTACAAAAGTATTCTCCTGGTCTATTGATTTCTTCAAACTTAAAAAAGGCGATCGTTACGGTTTAATTTTTACAGAACGTTTCATTAACGGAAAAACCTACGATGGTGTTGAAGATCTTGAAGCTGCGTTTTTTGAATATAAAGGAAAAATCGTTTATGCTTTTCCTTTTGAAAAAGACACACTTTCGGGAAAAATTGAATATTATGATGATGAAGGAAAAACGTTGAAAAACTTCTTCTTAAAAACTCCAATTAAATTCAGCCGAATCACTTCACGATTTACTATGAACAGGTTTCATCCTGTGCAGCATACCTGGAAAGCACACAAAGGAACTGATTATGCAGCTCCAACCGGAACACCAATTTCAACAACGGCATCCGGAGTTGTTGAAGCGACGGGATATACTGCAGGAAACGGAAACTTTGTAAAAGTAAAACACAACGGAACTTATTCTACTCAATATTTGCATATGTCCAGAATTTTAGTACGCCGCGGACAACGCGTTACGCAAGGACAAACAATTGGTTTAGTTGGAAGCACTGGCTTAGCTTCTGGCCCTCACGTTTGTTATCGTTTCTGGAAAAATGGCGTTCAGGTAGATGCGCTTCGATTGAATTTACCAACCGGAGAATCTTTAACCGGAAATGATAAAACCCGTTTCTTTAAACAAATCGAACCTTTGAAAAGAGAGTTGGATAGTATTGGGAATTTGTAAATTTCTGAAATCAAAAGCCGAATGAAAAATTCACGTCTTAAAGCAATTTACAATGATACTTTTTCAGGCTTGAAATTATATTATAGAGATACTGATTTGCCCGACAATTTAGTTTCAAATTATAAAATTGGGCAAATAATTCAGGAAAAAGGATTTACAGATATGACTTCTATTGGCGGCGGACTTTCTGGCAATTTCAGATATTTAATTGCTAGTGCTCACGCCAAAGATTTATCGAAATTCAATCCAGACTCGGCAAAAATTGGTCATTTTCTATTAGACACAATTGCTTATTTTAAAGTATTGGATATTCAGAAAATCGGTAACAAAACACAAGTTTTTCTTTTAAACATTCCAGACAATTCCATTTTGCTTTTAAAAAATTCATCATCAAATCTGGAAGATGAGATTATAGAAAAAGCAAGGAGAAAATTTGAATCTAAAATTCATTTAGCTTTAATTCCGGAATTACAAACGGAAAGCTGGAAAGAAAGAACAAAATCTCCTCTGGGAATGAATGAAAACGGAGAATTATTTTTTGACGATTCGAAGATTAAAGTTGAATCACCAAAAAGAATCGAAATCAATATCGAGAAAAAAACTATTGAAATTAATAAAAAACCTTGGTGGAAGATTTGGTAAAATAGCATATTACTTTATTAAGACTTATCAAAATGGCAACTACAATCAAAATTACTCCAGTATTAAAAGGCAAAGAATCTGAAAGATTTAATGCCGCAATATCTACAAGTAAAACAAACAAGATTTCCGAAGAAAAAAAAGCTAAAATATTTTCTTTAGTCAGCAAAGTGATGGCAAAAACAGCTTTGACCTAAGCTTGAAATTTTAAAGATTATTACTTGCAAAACTTCTTTCTAAACTCAGACGGATTCATTCCCTTATGTTTTCTAAAAACTTTATTTAAGTGACTTTCGTCGGAAAAATTTAATTCGTCTGCAATTTCATTAATCCGCATATCACTGTTTAAAAGTCTGGCTTCAATCAATCTCAATTTATAGTTTGCAATATATTCCTGAAGTGTTTCACCAGTTTGTTTCTTAAAATATTTCCCTAAATAATTAAGGGAAATATTAAAATACTCACTTACCTTTTCTGCTTTTAATTGTTTTGGATTGTAGATGTTTTCCTGAATATAATGCAGAATTTCCAAAACCATTTCTCCCGTAGTTTCTTTAATATTCTTCGGAAGTTTTAAAGCAATATTTCTCGCTACAATTGTAATTATGGTATTTACAATCTGCTCAATAATTTTTTGATGATAAATCTGCTGATTGACTTGTTCCTGAATTATACTTTCTATCAGCGACGCAATTAAAGGTTTATCAATTTTATTTTTTAGAATACAGCCCGGACGGTGACTTGCATTTTGCAGAATATATTCCATTCGCAGAACCGTTTCTGATTGTCCGTTTTGAGAATTTGCTTTGATATAATATTCATTAAATCGAAGAAAAAAGAATTTTGTTGGCGTTGTAATTTCAAATGAATGAACATCTTGCGGCGTTACAAGAAATAGGTTTCCTTTTCGGTATTGAAATGTATTATCATTAATAACCTGAATTCCCGTTCCATCAACGACATAAATCAATTCAAAAAAATTGTTTTTCCGAATTGTTTTCGGAAACTGTTCCAATTCTTTAAAATCAACTTCAAACGGAAGATATAAATTCGTATTTGTCATTAGGCTAAAATACAATTTTAGTACCAATTAGTACAATTTTCGGCGAAAGCTAACCTCTTAATTTTGTTTCAGATAACAAACTAAAATCTACAAAAATGAGAATACTTTTAATTGGAGCAAACGGAACAATTGGCAAAATACTGAATCCGGCTCTGGCAAAGAATCATGAAATTATTTCGGCAGGAAGAAGAAGCGGTGATTTTAAAATCGATTTATCAGATTCAAAATCGATAGAAAAATTATTCGGCGAAGTCAAAAATATTGATTCCTGTATTTGTGTTGCAGGAGATTGTTATACGGGAGATTTGCATTCGCTTGACGAAGAAAAATTAAATATTGGTATTAAAAACAAATTGCTGGGACAGGTAAATCTGGTTTTAATTGGTCAAAAATATTTAAACGATAACGGGTCGTTTATACTGACTTCGGGAAAAATGGGCGATAAACCTGTGAAGAATAATATTAGCAAAGCAATTGTAAATGGCGGCATTAACAGTTTTGTGCTATCGGCTTCGCTGGAATTAGAAAGAGGAATTAGAATAAATGCCATTAGTCCGGCAAAGGTTTCAGACATTCCGGCGGAAGATTTAATAAATGCTTATACAAAAAGTATTGAAGAATCTATAAATGGAGAAATTATTAAAGTAAACTATTAAATTTTTAAAGATGAAAAATACAACTTTCCTATTATTACTATTCGTTTTAAATTCTGCAATTGCACAAAAAACGAAATCTGATTTTTTAGGCTCATGGACTTTAGTTTCAGTACAAAACAAAAATTCTGACGAAACAAAAAATCTTCCGTATGATGTAAATCCAAGAGGCACTTTATTTTTTGATGAAAAAGGAAATTACGCCATTCAGATATATAAAAACGAAAGACCAAAAATAGTTTCGGGCGATAAAAATAAATGTACTCCCGAAGAAAATACTGCAATTGTGCAAGGAAGTAATTCGCATTTTGGAGAATATGAAATTGACGAAGCAAATAAGATTATTACTTTTAAAATAAAAACCGCTTCGTTTCCAAACTGGGAAGGAACTATTCAAAAGCGATCTTATACTTTGATAAATAACGAACTTAAATATGTTGTAACCAATACAACGCAAGGAGGAAAATCGGTCACTGCCGAAGTTGTCTGGAAAAAACTGTAGTGCAGATTCATAAAACGTTTTCGCAACTAATTGTTATATAATCATGAAGCGTGAGCCTTTTAAAAGTTATTTCAGTATTTTTGTGTTTCTAAAAAAACAATCTCAATAATAAAATACAAATGGCTTTAAACACAACAAACCCAACCGGGACTGAAGCGTGGAAAAATCTGCAAAACCACTATAACGCAATTCACAGAACTACGATACAGGAATTATTTCAGCAGGATAATGCTCGTGCTGAAAAATTCAACTTACAATGGAATGATTTTTTAGTTGATTATTCTAAAAACAATATTACTCCTGAAACGCTTTCTCTTTTATTAGAATTAGCAAATTCTATTGGATTAAAAGATGCAATTGCTCAATATTTTGGAGGAGAATTAATCAATCAAACTGAAAACAGAGCCGTTTTACATACCGCTTTGCGTGCACCGGAATCGGCAGTAATTAATGTTGATGGCGAAAACGTAATTCCAGAAGTTTATGAAGTAAAAAACAAAATCAAAAACTTTACAAGCGAAGTTATTTCTGGAGAGAGAAAAGGTTTTACAGGAAAAGCTTTTACTGATATTGTAAATATTGGAATTGGAGGTTCTGACCTTGGTCCTGTTATGGCGGTTGAAGCTTTACAATTTTATAAAAATCATCTTAAAACACATTTCGTTTCTAATGTTGATGGCGACCATGTAAATGAGATTATTAAAAAGCTAAATCCTGAAACGACATTATTTTTAATTGTTTCTAAAACTTTTACAACTCAGGAAACTTTATCTAATTCTGAAACTATCAGAGAATGGTTTTTGAAATCGGCAAAACAGGAAGATGTTGCAAAACATTTTGTGGCGGTTTCTACTAATATTCAAAAAGTAACTGAATTTGGGATTAATCCAGACAACGTTTTTCCAATGTGGGACTGGGTTGGAGGAAGATTCTCTTTATGGAGCGCTGTTGGTTTAAGTATAGCTTTGGCTATTGGTTTTGATAATTACAACCAATTATTAGTTGGAGCAAATGAAACTGACGAACATTTTAAATCGGCAGAATTTGATCAAAACATTCCGGTAATTTTAGCTTTATTAAGCGTTTGGTATAACAATTTCTTTGGTGCCGAAAGTGAAGCTTTGATTCCATACACACAATATTTATCAAAATTAGCTCCGTATTTGCAGCAGGCAACTATGGAAAGTAACGGAAAAAGTGTAGGCCGCGACGGAAAACCGGTTAACTACCAAACTGGAACAATTATTTGGGGAGAGCCGGGAACAAATTCACAGCATGCATTTTTCCAATTAATTCATCAGGGAACAAAAATAATCCCAACAGATTTTATCGGATTCGTAAAACCTCTTTACGGAAACGTAGATCATCATAATAAATTAATGTCAAACTTTTTTGCTCAGACTGAAGCTTTAATGAATGGAAAAACCGCTGCACAAGTTCAGGCAGAATTTGACAAACAAGGGCTTTCTGCAGAAAAAGCTTCTTACTTATTGCCCTTTAAAGTTTTCACAGGAAACAAACCAACAAACACAATTTTAATTCAAAAATTAACGCCTAAGTCATTGGGTTCATTGATTGCATTATACGAACACAAGATTTTTGTTCAGGGAGTTATCTGGAATATTTTCAGTTTTGACCAATGGGGAGTTGAATTGGGTAAACAATTAGCAAATTCAATTTTAGATGAAATCAATTCTAAAACTGTTAAAAATCACGATAGTTCTACTTCATTTTTACTGAATCACTTTTTAAAGAATAAATAAAAACTTAACTGAAAATTTTCTTTTATAAAATATTGAAGCGCCTCAATTTAATAAAAATTAAGGCGTTTTTTCGTATATAAAAGACAATATGACGCTCTTTTTTAACAAAAAAAGCAAGTATATCGCTACGCCATCATTCATAAAATTATTATTTTAACAAAATTCCATTCCTCAAATTCAACAAATCGCGATTTTACTTAAAGAAAAAAGAAAAAATCATTTTAATACGCAGCACAATGTTCAAAACTGATTTTTCTTAACATTTTGATAACATTATCCGATTTAATTGTTATAATTTTGCCAAAAACAATAAACTCAAGAACAAATGAAGAAAATGAAAAATTGGTTACTTACCGGACTATTTTTTATGATAGTTTCAACCGTATTTTCTCAAGGAAAAGTTACTGGTACTGTTACAGATGGTACTGGTTCATTACCAGGCGCTAACGTTGAGATCAAAGGATCTAGCGCAGCGACTTCAACAGATTTTGATGGTAAATTTACCCTCAATGCAACAACAAGTGTAGGAGAAATTGTTATCTCTTACTTAGGTTATCAAAGCCAAACTGTAAAATTTTCAGTTTCAAATGGTTCAACAACAAATTTAGGAACTATCGTTTTAGAATCTAACTCAAACGAATTAAGTGAAATTGTTGTAAAAAGTACAGTTGTAGATATTGCAAAAGACAGAAAAACTCCGGTTGCTGTTTCTACAATTAAAGCTGCTGAAATTCAAGAAAAACTTGGTACTCAAGAATTTCCTGAAATCTTAAGAAATACTCCATCAGTTTACGTTACTAAATCAGGTGGTGGATTTGGAGATTCAAGAATTAACATTCGTGGTTTTAACCAAAACAATATTGCTGTTATGATTAACGGTATGCCGGTTAACGACATGGAAAATGGTTCTGTTTACTGGAGTAACTGGGCAGGTTTATCAGATGTTACATCTGCTATGCAGGTTCAAAGAGGTTTAGGTTCTTCTAAATTGGCTACACCATCTGTAGGGGGAACAATTAACATTGTAACCAGATCTTCAGATAAAAAAGAAGGCGGGTCCTTCTCTTCTGGATTTGGTAACGCAAGAAACTTCAAAATTCAAGGTTCATACAATACTGGAAAATTAGAAAATGGTCTTTCTGCTTCTGTATTATTATCTCAAACAATGGGAGATGGATATGTTAATGGAACTCCATTTGAAGGTTCTAACTATTTCGTTGCTTTAGGATATTCTACTAAAAATAACAAACACGATTTTCAATTAACAGTAACTGGTGCACCACAATGGCACAACCAAAGATCAACTGTTTCTACAATTGCTACTTATCAAAAATATGGTTCTCTTGATGAACCAAACATTCGATACAATGCTGATGCAGGGTATTTAAATGGAGAGATGTATAACATCAGAAAAAATTATTACCATAAGCCAATTGCTTCTGTTAACTGGGATTATAACATCAACGAAACTACTAAACTTTCGACCGTACTTTATGCATCAATGGGTCGTGGGGCCGGAGCTAGCGCTACAGGGGGTATTAGAGGAAAAACTTATAATGATTTGGTTGCTTTTAGAACAGCTGATGGTCTAATTGATTACGACAAAATTTATGCTTACAACTCAGGACAGCCTGTATTTATCAATGGTTTTACAGGACCACAAACAAGAGCTAAAGTTGGAGGTGTTTATCAAAATACTTTTTCAACAGGGTCGAACGCTCCTGGAGGTGCCAGCACAGGAACTTCAGGTATATCACAAACTTCTTCAATTAACTCACATGACTGGTTTGGAGGTGTAATTAATTTAAACAAAAAATTAACTAACACTTTAACTTTAGATTTTGGTCTTGATGCAAGAACGTATACAGGATACCACTTCACAGTAGTAAATGATTTGTTAGGAGCTGATGAATTTTATGATAATAGTGTTGCCAGCTTAAAACCAGCTGGAAGACATATTACAGCAACTTACCCAACAGATGTTCAATGGAATGTTTTCGATAAAAAAAGTTACGAAAAAATTTCTTTTAACAGTACTGGAAAAGTTAGATGGTACGGTGCATTTACACAATTAGAATACTCTAAAGACAATTTAACTGCATTTATTCAAGGGGCTGTTTCTCAACAAGGATTTAAAAGAGAAGACGATTTCGTTTACTTACCAACAGATCCTTTGTCTTCTACAGATTACGAAAACATCTTAGGTGGAAACGTAAAAGGTGGTGCAAACTACAACATTAACGAAAAAAACAATGTTTACGCTAATGCCGGATATTACTCAAGACAACCATTCTTTAATTCAGTTTATCCAAATAACAAGTCTACAGTAAACCCTAACTTAACAAATGAGAAAATTATAGGATTTGAGGCTGGATATGGTTTCCGTTCTAGATTCTTTAATGCTACTGTAAACCTTTACAACACTACTTGGAATGACAGATACTTAAAAGGTAACGCACTTCCAACATCTGCAACAATTCCTGCAAACTCAACATATACAGAATATGTTGGTCTTAATGAGGTTCACTCAGGAATCGAGTTCGAAGGATACTCTAACATTACTGAGAAGTTAAAACTTACTGGTATGTTCTCTTACGGAATTTGGGAATACAAAGGAAATGCTACTGTAAATGCTTACTGGCAAGCTGACAACACACCGGTTCCAGGATATAGTGCTACTACAGTATATATGGACAAAGTAAAAGTTGGTGACGCTGCACAATTGACAGCATCTTTAGGAGCTTCTTACGAAGTTTTAACAAGAGTAACTGTTGACGCTAACTATAACTTTAATGACAATTTATACGCTGGAATCAGCCCGATTAACTTCGCTTCTCCAGATAATAAAGGTTCATTAAAATTACCTTCTTACGGATTAATGGATGCTGGTTTCTCATACAAAATGTTAACTGGTAAAAACAAAGATAAATCAGTAAACTTTAGATTAAACGTAAACAACGTTTTAGACAGAATTTATATCGCTGAGTCAAGAACTAATACTTTTGCTGACGATTTTATCTCTGGTACTTCTGGACCAACTTACCAATCATCTGGACAAGTTTATAAAGGAATTGCAACAAGTAACCAAGTATACTTTGGTTTCGGTAGAACTTGGAACTTTAGCTTACGTTACGATTTCTAATATTTAGAATCTAAATAAATATCTAAAGCGGCATTGACTTTTAAAGTTTAATGCCGCTTTTTTTTGACCAATTTTGCTATATTTGTTTTTAACAAAAAAACACAGTTTATGTATCATTTTATTCAAAAGCTTCATTCTGGCTGGGCATATCTAGCTTTACTGCTTTTATTGTTTGCAGTAATCAATGCCATTATTGGCTTGACTTCTAAAAAAGAATTTACAGCAAAAGACCGTAAAATTTCTTTATTTGCATTAATCGGGACACATACACAATTACTAATCGGATTAATCCTTTATTTCGTTTCTCCATTAGGAAAAAATGCTTTTGGTCAAATGTCTAATGCAGCATTAAGATTAACATCACTAGAGCATCCGCTTACTAATCTAATTGCTATAGTTTTAATAACTATTGGATGGTCAAAGCATAAAAAATTAATTAATAGTGAAACAAAACATAAAACCTTTGTTATTTATTACGGATTAGGATTAATACTTATTTTAAGTAGAATCCCATGGAACCTTTGGTTCTAAAAAATACCAATTAAAGCCCTCATAAAAGGGCTTTTTTTATCTCGGCATATTATTTGTACAAACTCCCCAAGTCTGAAAAAAAATAAACCATGAGTAAAAAAAACTTTATACTTACCGCATTTGCAATAACTTTTTTGAGTTGTTTTACCTACGTAATAAGTCAAACAAAGCCTGTAATTGAGCCCAAAACACCTCAGGATACTGTAAAAAATGCCAGACCAAACATTATTGCAATTCCAACTGATTCTGTATTTACAGACAACGGTTTAAAACTAAAACTATACAAAAAAACGGCACATGCTTCCTACTATGCAGACCGTTTTAATGGTAGAAAAACTGCTGACGGCAGTAGATTTAACAACAACAAATATACCGCTGCACATAAAAAACTTCCCTTTGGAACAAGAGTTAAAGTAACAAATGAAGCAAACGGAAAATTTGTAATTGTAAAAATAACTGATCGCGGCCCATTTGTAAAAACTCGTGAAATAGACCTTTCAAAACGAGCTTTTATGGAAATCACAAAGTACAAAGGTGCCGGTGCTATGAAAGTAACTATCGAAAGGATAATAGAATAAAAAAATCCCGTTCTGCAATTACAGAACGGGATTTTTCATTTAAATAAATTTCTTAATACTCATAATGATTCCGGCATGAATTCCTTCATGATAACTAACAAAATCTAATGCATCCTGAATGTTTTTTAAATCAAAACCCATACTGGTCATATATTGATTATAATTTTTAAAAACATTGGCTGAATAATCCTTTTCTGTTTGAAGCAAAGTTTGGGTAAGCAAATCTCTAATCTCATTCACTTCTTCCTGCAAGACATCAGCTTCCGGTTTTGTTCCTTTTGAATATTTACCTATAAATTCATCCGAAACATGTAAAGGCAGACCTGATAATTTATAAACTAAAACCTGCTGTGAAGCGATACAATGTCCAATATTCCAAATCAAATTATTTTTAAATCCGTCCGGGATTTTATTTAATTGTTCTAACGAATGATTATCTAAAATTTTTACAAGGATTTCCCTAATAGTCTTTTGTGTTTCAAAAACTGAACTCATAATTTTATTTTTTTTTCTAAAATTAGGCAATTTTAAGTTTCAAATGAATTTTCTTTGTACTCTAACAAAATAAAATAATGAACAAAATATACTACTTAGCATCTTGCGACACTTGCCGCAAAATTATTAAAAGTCTTCCTGAAAATAATTTGGTTTTTCACGACATTAAGCAAGACCCAATCACCGAAGCAGAATTGGAAGAAATGTATAAACTATCAGGAAGTTACGAAGCTTTATTCAGCAAAAAAGCGCAATTATACAAATCAATGGATTTAAAAAACAAATCGCTGACTGAGGCTGATTTTAAAAAATACATCTTAGAACATTATACTTTTTTAAGCCGTCCGGTTTTTATTATTGATGGCAAAATTTACATTGGCAACAGCCAGAAAAATGTAGCAGAAGTTATTCAGGCTTTGAGCTAAATTTATCCTGCCACAAATTTCACGAATTTCCACGAATTTTATTTAAGCTTAATAACTTCACAAACTGTGAAATTAATTAGTGTAAATTCGTGAAATTCGCGGCAAAAAAACTTTAAATACCTCTATACCTTACTGAATAGTATTTTACATCATAACACTGCAAACTTTTATTTATCTTTGCGCCTTTATACTCAATTATATGATACAATCTATGACAGGGTTTGGCAAAGCTTCTTTGCAATTGCCTACAAAAAAAATCACAGTCGAAGTAAAATCCTTAAACAGTAAAGGTTTAGATTTAAACGTAAGAATGCCGTCGGTTTACCGTGAAATGGAATTAGGTTTAAGAACCCAAATCTCAACTAAACTCGAAAGGGGAAAAATTGATTTTGCGATTTATGTCGAAAGTACAGCAGAACAAACTTCGACAAAAGTAAATGTTCCTGTTGTGAAAAATTATATAGCACAATTGAGAGAGGTTTATGCTGATGCTGATGAAACTGAATTAATGAAAATGGCCGTTCGTATGCCCGATACATTAAAAACAGAACGTGAGGAGATCGATGAAAACGACTGGGAGCAAATTCAGGTTATTATTGACGAAGCTTTGCAAAATATTTTAAATTTTAGAAAAGACGAAGGAGAATCTCTTGAAAAAGAATTTAATCTTCGAATTGGAAACATCCGTCAATATATGAATGATGCTTTGGCACTTGATCCGGAACGTGTTCAGGCAATTAAAGATCGTTTGCAGACAGCAATTGCAGAATTACAGGTTAACGTTGATGAAAACCGTTTTGAGCAGGAATTGATCTATTATCTTGAAAAATTAGATATTACAGAAGAAAAAGTCCGTTTAACAAATCACTTAGATTATTTCATCGAAACCTTAGGCGGAAGCGAAGCAAATGGCCGAAAATTAGGTTTTATAACACAGGAAATGGGTCGTGAAATTAATACAATGGGTTCAAAATCAAATCATGCACAAATGCAGAAGCTGGTTGTGATGATGAAAGATGAATTGGAGAAGATTAAAGAACAGGTTTTGAATGTTTTATAAAAACGCAATAAGCTTTAAGCTATAGGCAATAAGCTAAAAACGAAATCAAATTATAGCCTAAGGCCTACTGCCTAAAACTTAGAGCATAAATAAAAGCTTAGAGCATATTGCTTAAAACCCAAAGCATACACAATGAACAAAGGAAAATTAATTGTTTTTTCGGCACCTTCGGGATCAGGAAAAACAACTATAGTAAAACATTTATTAGGACAAGAAGATTTAAATCTTGAATTTTCGATCTCAGCAGCATCACGTGATCCGCGCGGTGAGGAAGTCCACGGAAAAGATTATTATTTTATTTCGCTGGAAGAATTCAAAAAACATATTAAAGCTGAAGATTTTCTGGAATGGGAAGAAGTTTACCGCGATAACTTTTACGGTACGTTAAAATCTGAAATTGAAAGAATCTGGGCTTTAGGAAAAAATGTAATTTTCGACATTGATGTTGCTGGTGGTTTACGTATTAAACATAAATTTCCGGAACAAACTTTAGCTGTTTTTGTAAAACCTCCAAGCGTAGACGAACTTAAACGCCGCTTAAAAGAGCGTTCTACAGAAAGCGACGATAAAATCAATATGCGTATTGCAAAAGCGTCTGTAGAATTAGCTACTGCGCCACAATTTGACGTGATTATCAAAAACTATGATTTACCAGTTGCTTTAGAAGAAGCACATCAATTGGTTAAGGATTTTGTAAATAAGTAATTTTATTCCGCAGAGATTCACAAAGAAAAAATCACAGAGATTCGCTGAGTTCTAATTAAACTTTGCGAATCTTTGTGCTATCTTAGCGAATCTCTGTGAAACTCTAAAAAATGAAAATAGGTCTTTACTTCGGAACATATAATCCCATTCATGTTGGTCATTTAATAATTGCCAATCACATGGCCGAATTTGCAGATTTAGATCAGGTTTGGATGGTTGTTACGCCGCATAATCCGTTAAAAAAGAAAGCTACCTTGCTTGATGATCATCATCGTTTGCAAATGGTTTATCTGGCAACTGAGGATTATCCGAAAATCAAACCTTCGGATATTGAGTTTAAATTACCTCAGCCCAATTATACCGTAATTACTTTAGCACATTTAGAAGAGAAATATCCCAATCATCAATTCTCTTTAATTATGGGAGAAGATAACTTGAAAACGTTTCATAAATGGAGAAACTACGAGGTGATTCTTGAAAATCATGATATTTATGTTTATCCGAGACTCGAGGACAAAGGACGAACTGGCGAAGCAATTTCTGATGAACCTGAAAATATAGAATTAAAATCGCATCCAAAAATTCATGTAATTGATGCGCCAATTGTAGAGATTTCTTCGACTTTTATTCGAAACAGCATTAAAGAAGGCAAAAATATTCAGCCTTTGTTACCGCCGAAAGTTTGGGAATATATCGATCATAATAATTTTTATAAAAAATAAAGATTTGACTTTAAAAAATAATTAATAGCCTCCAGCTTTAGCTGGAGGTTTTTAGTTTAACCACCAAGGGCTATAGCCAAACACTTCATTTTGGCTAAAGCCCAATTACACTACTATTTTCTAACCTCCAGTTAAAACTGGAGGCAATTGATTTCTCTGGAAAAGAAAAAAACATAATCTTGTCATTTCGACAAAGGATAAATCCTACACAGGAATCGACAAAGATTGGCAGCAGAATAATAAAATCTACCAGAAAAAATATCCCGTAGGCATTAAACTTTTTTAGAGCCAATTTATTTATTGAATTATTAAACTAGCAACTTGAATTAATTATACTTACCGCAGGAAAAGCCCATAAAAGCTATAATAACCACTGTAAAAAATCTTTTAACACTTTAATAAGTTATTGATTTTAAATTATTTACACGAAAAAGTTAAAAGAAAAAATTTACATCTTAAAATAAAGATTAAATATTCAATAACTAAAAAAGCCTCTACAACCTATTACCATAAAACAATTTTAGCTCTTTAGAAATAATTTCAAAAAACGAATTCAGATTATTGTTTTTGGGAGTTAACAAATACACAAATTCCTCCGGAACATGAAAACTGTTCCAAACTAACTGCAGTTTATTTTGCTTGATATAATTTCTTGCATTACAATTCCAGGTTACGGCAATTCCTTCGTTTTTGGCTAAAAGCTTAAGCATTTCAGATTCTGAAGGAATAATATAATTAGGAACCATCGATGGTCTTTTTTTATTAAAAGCATGAAGCCAGAACAATTTTATATGCGGAATTCGCGCATCATGGCTGTACCATTTTTGGGCATTGAGCCATTGTTCAATTTCCGTAAAATTATCGGCTTTTAATCTTTGGCGAAATTCCGTAATGTCTAAACTTGTTGGCGCAACCATTATTAGTTTAATTTTTCCAACAATTTCATAAGTAGTATCAAACGTATCAAACCTTTTTGTGGTAATGGCAAAATCGAGTTTTTTCGAATTAACTAATTCAAAAAGCTCATCATTTTCTGCAAAAGTAAAATCGATTAAATCAAACTTAGAAATTAAAAGATTTCCAATACAGTCAAAAAGATTTTTCGAAACTCCGATAGAAATTAATCGGTTAGCGTCTTCTGCTTTAGCTCTGAAACCAGCTTCGACACTTTCGAGTCTGTCGAGTGCATCTATAATCAAATTATTCAGTAACTTAGCATATTCAGTCGGCTCAACCCCTTTTGATTTCCGATTAAACAATTTATTCCCAACATGAGCCTCAAGCATAGAAATCTGCTGACTTACTGCAGGCTGGCTCATAAATAATTCTTTTGCGGCAACTGAAAAATTGCCGTTCTTGTAAACTGCTTTAAAAGTTCTGTACCATTCTAGATTAACCATGATATAAATTTGTTTATAACAAACATAGTTTATTTTATTTTTACTGATATCACTTTCGGCGTAAATTTGTCAAAAATTTTAATCTTATGAAAAAAATAGCATTACTCGCAATAATTGCATTTACCACTGCAGGTGTTTCAGCTGTAGCTCAAAAATTAAATAAAAAAGGTATGAAAAAAGTATTATTTGTTGTTACCAGTAATGATAAGCTGGGCAATACTGGAGAAAAAACAGGGTTCTGGTCTGAAGAATTTGCTGCGCCTTATTATGAATTATTAGATCAGGGAGTAGAAATTACAATTGCTTCTCCACTTGGAGGGCAGCCGCCAATTGATCCAAAAAGTGCCGATCCGGCATCTGCTACAGAAGACACAAAACGTTTTGACTCTGATAAAGTTTTACAAGAGAAATTAAAAAACACGCTGAAGCTATCAACCGTCAATCAAAAAGATTACGATGCAGTTTTTTATCCTGGAGGACACGGACCACTTTGGGATTTAGTTGAGGACAAGAATTCTATTGCCTTAATTGAAGCTTTTTATACCCATAAGAAACCTGTAGCTTTTGTATGTCATGCTCCGGCAGTTTTGAAAAATGTAAAAGTAAAAGGCGATTATTTAGTAAAAGGCAAAAAAGTAACCGGATTTACAAATGCTGAAGAAGAAGCTGTAGGATTAACTAAAGTTGTTCCATTTTTATTAGAAGATGCTTTGGCATCAAACGGAGCAATTTTTTCTAAAGGTGCAAACTGGCAGCCGTATGCCGTTGAAGACGGACTTTTAATTACAGGTCAAAACCCGGCGTCATCTAAATTGGTAGCAGGAAAATTGTTAGAAAAATTGAAATAAATATAAGGTACTAAAATTCTGAGGTTCTAAGATTAAATTCTTAAAAAACTTAGAACCTCAGAATCTTAGAAACTTAGAACCTAAAAAAGAAAAATAACAAAGAGATGCTGGGCTGCTAAAATATTAAGTTTGAAAAAACTTAATCCCTTAGAACCTTAGCATCTTAGAAACTCTAAAAAAATGCTAAACTTTGAATTATATAATCCGACAAATTTAATTTTCGGAAAAGGACAAATTGAAAAACTTTCGACTTTAGTTCCAAAAGACGCAAAAATTCTTTTGGCTTATGGAGGTGGAAGTATTTTTAAAAATGGTGTTTACGATCAGGTAATCGCAAACATAAAAGGCTTTGAAATTGTAGAATTTGGAGGAATTGAGCCAAATCCGCATTTTGAAACTTTGATGAAAGCTGTTGAAGTTATCAAAGCAGAGAAAATTAATTTCATTCTTGCCGTGGGCGGCGGATCTGTAATTGATGGTGTGAAATTTATTTCGGCAGCCGTTAATTTTGAAGGAAATCCGATTGATATTTTACAAAAACGAATTCTGATTAAAGAAAACGCTGTACCATTCGGAACTGTTTTAACGCTTCCGGCGACAGGAAGCGAAATGAATTCAGGATCTGTTGTTACAATTGCATCTACACAGGAAAAACTGGCTTTTGGCGGAAGCGCATTATTCCCAAAATTTTCTATCTGCGACCCAACTGTAATTGAATCTTTACCAAAAAGACAAATTCAAAACGGTGTTGTAGATGCTTTCACGCACGTAATGGAACAATATTTAACGTATCCGCACGAAGGTTATCTGCAAGACAGAATTGCCGAAGGAATTTTGCAGACTTTAATTGAAGTTGGCCCAAAAGTGGTTGAAAACCCTAATGATTATGCTTTGGCTTCAAACTTTATGTGGAGCTGTACAATGGCATTAAACGGATTAATTCAAAAAGGTGTTCCAAGTGATTGGGCAACACATATGATTGGCCACGAATTAACGGCTCTTTACGGAATTGATCATGCGAGAACTTTGGCAATTATAGGCCCTAGTTTATATAATGTAATGTTTGAAACTAAAAAAGGGAAATTAGCACAATACGGAAGACGTATTTTCAACCTTTCTGGTTCTGATGACGAAGTGGCAAAAGAAGCGATTAATAAAACGGTTGAGTTTTTCCATACAATGGGAATGGACACAAAACTTTCTCAATATACAGATGATTATACCAAAACTGCAGATTTTATCGTAAATCGTTTCGACGAAAGGGGCTGGAAAGGTTTAGGCGAAAATCAACTGGTAACTTTAGATAAAGTGAAATCTATTGTGGAGCTTAGTTATTAAGTAATCAGTGATCAGTTTTTTAGTGGTCAGCCAAAGTGTAAAAAGTGAGCACTAAAAAACGGATCACTGCCAACTAATAAAAAAGGCGTTCTTAACAAGTTTAGGAACGCCTTTTCAAAATACTAAAACAAAACTAACTAACTCAATTCTTGATAAATTCATTAAATTCTAATTTACAATTAGTTACAACGCACCTTTTTATTCTTTATTGCATACTTGTTAAAAATATTTTTTATTTTACCCAAACATGCTGAAAACCATTGAAATTAAAGACTTTCGTCAAATTTCTTAAATCAGATTTTGTATTATTACTACATTATTAAGTACTTTTGTTTTAAATTATTAAAATAATGAGCGGAAAATTAAAATTTGCAGTAATTGGAGGAGGAAGCTGGGCAACGGCAATTACAAAAATGCTATGTGTGAATCTTTCAGAAATTGCCTGGTATATGCGTAATGAATCTGCAATCGAACATATCCAAAAATACAAACACAATCCAAATTATTTAAGTTCTGTTGAGTTTGACACAAACAAACTTAAATTAACAAGCAATATAAACGAAGCAATTGAATTTGCTGATTATATTATTTTTGCGATTCCATCTGCTTTTTTAGATGCCGAATTAAGAAACATGACGGTTTCATTAGCTGATAAAATCATTTTTTCTGCCATTAAAGGAATTGTTCCTGAAACAAGTTTAATCGTTGGTGAACACTTTCACATTCAATACGATATTCCTTATTATAATATTGGTGTTATTACAGGTCCTTGCCATGCGGAGGAAGTTGCTCTTGAAAGACTTTCGTACTTAACAATTGCGTGCGGAGATCCCGAAAAAGCCCGTACAGTTGCAAAATCATTGTCAGGAAATTATATTAAAGCTAAAATCTCTGATGATATTATTGGTACCGAATATGCAGCAATGCTTAAAAACATTTATGCAATCGCTGCCGGAATTGCTCACGGTTTAGGTTATGGAGATAATTTCCAATCGGTTATGATGAGTAACGGAATTCGCGAAATGAAAAAATTCATCCGTAAAGTTCATAAAATGAAACGTAACATTAATGATTCTGCTTATTTAGGAGATTTATTAGTTACAGGATATTCCGTTTTCTCAAGAAACAGAATGTTCGGAAACATGATTGGAAAAGGATATACAGTAAAAAGTGCCATGATGGAAATGAGCATGGTTGCCGAAGGTTATTACGCAACAAAAAGTGCTTATAAACTAAATCAGGGTTACGGAGCAAAAACACCTATTATAGACGCTGTTTATGCGGTTTTATACGATGGGAAAGATGCGAAGTCTGTATTTAAGAAATTGACGGAGTCTTTAGATTAAGTTTTAGAAAATAGAGGCAAGAAGCAAGAAAAAAGATTTTTCATTAAACATAAAAAAAGAGTCAAGACTTATTTAATTTCGTCTTGACTCTTTTTTATTTCAATTAAAGCTTAAATCTTTTTATTCGCCCTTCTTTCAGTCAAATAAGGTTTTAAAGAAAAAAAGATCAATGATAATCCAATTATAAAAAACGGAAGAGGAATCATTAAAAAAGGAGTAATCGAAAAAGCAAAAGGCTTTAAACCTGCAACTTTAGATTCACCATTTAAATATTTAATTTGTAAAGCGTCATTAATTTTTAAATTAACAATTTTATCATTATCGACAGTTCTAAATTTAGAATTTAATTCGTTCCCTTTCCATTTAAACTTATAACTAATAACCGTTGGGTGATCATTATTTGTAGTGATGTTTAAATTTTGCCTTATGTTAATTACTGTTCCTGTAATATTAACTCCTTTTGCTTCAATTTCATTGTATTTGTTACTTTCATAAGGTTCGCTTATTAAAAGCGGAATCATCATAATACAAAAAAAGAAGAACGTTGACAATATAACAATTAATAAACCTATAAGTAGTCTTGGGTGTTTTTTAAGCATATTTAAATTATTGAAACGCGAGGCTAATATAAAAAAAGTCCGTCTCTAAAATTTAGAAACGGACTTTTTTTATTGAAACTGTTACTAAAAACTGTAACTTAAACTTACTTCACCATTATTCCTTCAACAAACAAAATCGGCACTTCTTCCGTATTATTTTCGTTGATTAAATTAGATTTGAATATGAATTTCTTATCGTACAAAGTATTTCCGATAAAGAACGTTACCATAAATTCATTATTCAAAACTAAAAGGCTTTTCTCTATCATTTCGATCTTTACTACAGAAACAGCCGGAACTTCAACAAAAGCGTGACGTAAAACCGATGTTTTTTTCATTTCGCCATCAATAGTTCCAAATGCTTTTGAAACTACCATGACACTGTCTAAATTAAAATCGCTGTCGTTTACCAGATAAGCGTACCACACTTTTTCCATAAAATCATCGCTCCATTCCTGCACCGCAGCAATAAATACGTTCTCTACTTCTGGAATTGTTATATCTTTTTTCATTTTTATTAAAAGCTTTAAAACCTTTGTCAAAGCCTAAACTTCAACAAAGGTTTATTATAATATGATAATAAATTAGACATTCGAATTAATCTAAAATCTATAGTCTAAAATCTAAAATTGCAACTTATATATTTGCTTTAAACTGCTCTAAGAAACGAACATCGTTTTCATAGAACATACGGATATCGCCAATTTGGTATAAAAGCATTGCAATACGCTCTACTCCCATTCCAAAAGCAAAACCGTTGTATTCGTCTGGATTAATATCACAGTTTTTCAAAACGTTTGGATCAACCATTCCGCATCCTCCAATTTCTAACCAGCCCGTTCCTTTTGTAATACGGTAATCGGTTTCGGTTTTTAGTCCCCAATAAATATCAATTTCAGCACTTGGTTCTGTAAATGGGAAATACGACGGACGAAGACGGATTTTAGATTTTCCGAACATTTCTTTAGTAAAATAAAGTAACGTCTGTTTTAAATCTGCAAAAGAAACATCTTTGTCAATATACAATCCTTCTACCTGATGGAAAATACAGTGCGAACGTGATGAAATGGCTTCGTTACGGAAAACACGTCCCGGTGAAATAGTACGAATTGGCGGTTTATGATTTTCCATATAACGCACCTGAACAGATGATGTATGCGTACGCAATAACACATCAGGATTTGTCTGGATGAAAAATGTATCCTGCATATCACGCGCCGGATGATATTCTGGCAAATTTAATGCAGTAAAGTTATGCCAGTCGTCTTCGATTTCCGGACCTTCAGAAACGTTGAATCCAATATTGGCAAAAATATCTATAATCTGATTCTTTACGATAGAAATAGGATGGCGAGAACCAATAATTACCGGTTCTGCAGCACGTGTTAAATCGCCAAAAATCCCTTTTGTTTCTTCTTTGCTTTCAAGTTCTTCCTGAATAACCTTTACTTTTTCTTCAGCAACAGCTTTTAAGGTATTAATTACTTGTCCAAAGTCTTTTTTCTGATCGTTTGGAATATTTTTAAATTCAGTAAAAAGTTCTTTCAATAAACCCTTACTGCCTAAATATTTAATACGGAATTGCTCTAAAGATTCTTTATTTTTCTCATTAAAGGCTTTAGCTTCCTCTATATGCTGTTTTATCTTATCTATCATTTTCCTTCAATAATTGAGAGTACAAATTTAAGTAAAAAAGTGAGATGTTAAAGGTTAGACGTTAGAAGTATTCCAAACTTCTCCTATATTTTTAATCCAAAATCTAAAATCTACACTCTAAAATCTAAAATCTAAAATTATTTACTCTATAAGTTTTCTTTCTAAAAAATAATTCACAATTGCTTCTTTCATTAAAACAGATTGTTCTCCGGCTTTTAGTGCAGGCAATTGTTCTTTTACTTTGTAATGCGGCCAGCCTTCTGAATCAAAAAAATCAAATTCATAAAACCCGTAAGGCTCCAGCAATCTGCAGATCGCGATATGCATTAAGTTTAGTTTTTCATCTTTTTTGAATTCACGGTGTATTTTTCCGAGTTCCTGAACTCCAATTAGGTAAATTATGGCATCTAAATCTAAGTCTTCGCCTTGCGAAAATTGATTTGAAAGTATATCGACGAGCTTTTCCCAGCGCTCTTTTAGTTGTATATCTCTAGACATTATATGATTTTAGATTGTTGATTTTAGATTGTTGATTTTAGATATTAGATTGCTGAAAAATCTGATTCTGAAGGGGGCAGAATCGCAATCTGAATTCTAAAATTTGATTTGCAAAGATACACAGTTCAAATTCAAACACGTTAAAAAAATTAAACACATAGAAACATAGATTTTAAATATTAGATAAATCAAGATTAAAAACGGCTGAACCTTTGCAACACCGAGCCTCTGAACCTTAAAAAAACATATATTTGCGCCTTTATTAAACATACCAAAACATGAGTTTTTTTGATATTATCGTTGCCGCGCTTTTAATTTATAGTCTTTATAAAGGAATTAAAAACGGCCTTTTTGTAGAAGTTGCTTCTTTTATTTCGCTGTTATTGGGAATTTATCTTGCGATTAAATTTTCTTCTTTAATGACCGGCATGATTTCAAAACATGTTTCGTGGAACCCAAATACTATTCAGATCACTGCTTTTATCCTAACTTTTATTTTGGTAGTAATTGGTGTTTATTTCCTTGCTAAAATATTAACCGGAATTGCTGATTTTGCAATGCTGGGCTGGATGAATAAATTAGGCGGAGGATTTTTCAGAATCTTAAAAACAATCCTGATTTTAAGTATTTTTATTGCTCTGTTTGAAAAAATTAACTTCAATAATACTTTCGCTAAAAAAGAAACTTTAGATAAATCTATTTTCTATAATCCGGTGAAAAAAGTGGCTGCTTTTGTTTATCCTTCTATTGAAAAATGGTACGAAACTTTTAAAGAAAAGCAGACTGAAAAATCTGAAGAAGAAAAAGAAACTGCTAAAGAAGAATAATATCTGTACGAATAATTAAACCTGTCGGGTTTAATCATATTTATCAATTAGAAAAAAACCTTTATAAAAGTTTAAAACTTTTATAAAAGTTTTTTCTTTTCAAGAAAGATTAATAGCCTCCAGTTTTAACTGGAGGTTTGAGAATAGATATACATACAAGGCTTTAGCCAAAATAATGTATTTAGGCTAAAGCCGTTTGTTGTTGAAACTAAAAAACCTCCAGTTAAAACTGGAGGCTATTCATCCGTTAGTCAGGTTGAGCGAAATCGAAGCACTTTTATATTAATCGAGCCTTCGACTTCTCGCTCAGGGTGACATTAGTTTTCAAAATAAGAATTACCAGTTTATTTCTAATTTCTGGCCTTTTTCCAAAGTGATATTTTGTTTTTTATCCCCGAAAACCAACGTTGTTTTTCCTCCTTTTTTCGAAAAAACAATTACTTTTTCCAGTTTCTTATTGTTCCATGTTATTTCTAATTCAAATCCGCCTCTTGCACAGATTCCTTTTACAGAACCTTGCTCCCAGGCATCTGGTAAAGCAGGAAGTAATCTAATTTCATTTTCATTAGACTGCACTAGCATTTCGGCAACAGCTGCAGCTCCTCCAAAATTACCATCAATTTGAAATGGCGGATGTGCGTCGAATAAATTCGGATATGTTCCTCCGCCTCTTCTTGGCGTTTCTGTTTTCTTTCCATCAGGATCAACGTAACGTAATAACTCCCGGAACATTTTATAAGCACGGTTTCCGTCCCAAAGTCTTGCCCAAAGATTGATTCGCCAGCCTTTTGACCAGCCTGTTGTTTCGTCACCTTTTATTTCCAGTGTTTTTCTGGAAGCTTCGGCTAAATCTGGAGTTTTTAAAGGCGTGATATGATCACCTGGAAAAAGTCCGAATAACTGCGATTGATGACGGTGTTTCGGGTCATTATCATCCCAGTCAAAATACCATTCCTGCAGATTTCCTTTTTTACCAATTTGATACGGATGCAGTTTTGAAAGTGTTTTTTCAAGTTTACCCCTAAATTCAGCATCAATATTTAAAATTTTTGAGGCTTTTATCGTTTTATCAAAGCATTCGCGAATCATCGCTAAATCGGCAGTTCCGCCATACATTGTTGCTCCGACAAAACCATCTGTTAGTTTATATTGGTTTTCTGGTGAAGTCGATGGTGATGTAATTAAATTTCCATTTTTATCTGTTACCATCCATCCAAGACAAAATTCAGCGGCACCTTTCATTAACGGATAACCTTCTTTCTTTAAATAAATCACATCCTGAGTAAAAATATAATGTTCCCAAATATGTGTACTCAGCCATGCGCCAGCCATTGGCCAGCATGCCCACATTGGTTCTTCTTTTCCAAATTGTCCAACGGGATTTGTCATTGCCCAAATATCAGAATTATGCGCCCCCGCCCAGCCTTCATTAACTCCATAAAAAGTCTTTGCCGTTACTTTTCCGGTTACCGAAAGATTTTTAATAAAACTCAAAAGCGGCAGATGCATTTCTGAAAGATTGGTGTTTTCTGCCAGCCAGTAATTTTCTTCTAGATTAATATTCATCGTATAATTACTGCTCCAGGGCGGATTCAAATACGGATTCCAGATTCCCTGCAAATTCGCAGGAACTCCCAATGTTCTTGAAGAACTTATTAATAAATATCGACCGTAATTGAAATAAAGAATCTCTAGATTTTTATCTTCTTTTCCGTCAGCGTAACGCAGTAAACGTTCGTCTGTTGGTAAATCTGGTGCTGTGGTTTTGCCTAAATCTAACGTTACACGGTTGTAGAATTTTTGATAATCGGCAATATGGGACGATTTTAATTTATCAAATGATTTTATAAATGCTTTATTTAAGTTTTGTAACGCAATCGATTTGTCATTTAATCCCTCCCCCTCCGAAGCAGGGTTCTTGTCAAAACCATTAAAACTTGTTGCAATCGAAACATAAATTACGGCTTCTGTCGCATCTTTTACACCAATTGTATTGTTTCCGGTTACAATTGTTCCATCAGTATTTTTGATTTTCATCAAAGTTGTAAATCGTGTTCCTCTTTCTTTCTGCTGAAGAAAAGAAGGCTGAACCTGATAATTCGAGTGTTCATTAATAGGAGCTGTTCCTTTCATTGTCAAAACATTGTCTGTTACGGTAACTTTTGACTGTAGCAGACTGCTTGAATTAATGTCAAAACTTAGAGCTCCTTTTTGACTGCTGGTTAATTTGATAACCACGATTTGGTCTGGCGCTGAAACAAAATATTCACGAGTAAATTTTACACCGTCAATTTCATAGCTGACTTTTGAAACAGCATTAGAGATATCTAACTCTCTGTAGTAATTCAAAACTTTTCCGTTATTGGAATTTTTGATTTCCATTGTTCCAAGCGGAGCATATTTTTCAGAATTTTTGCCTTGAACTTTTTTATTTAATTCCTCCGCAAGCTTATAATTTTCGTTTTTAAGAGCTTCACGAATTGCGGAAATATTTTTGTAAGCTTCAGGATTCATATTGGCATTTACCGGCTCACCTGACCAAAGCGTAATATCATTCAAATAAATTTTATCTGAATTGACTCCGCCAAAAACTGTTGCACCCATTTTTCCGTTTCCTAAAACTAAGCTTTCTTCAAAAAATTCGGCAGGCTGTTTGTACCATAAAACATGTTTCGATTGTGCCGAAATGTTTGTGCAGTAAGAGGTGAAAAGTAAAATGAGAAAAAATTTTATGAGGTTTGAATTCATTTTGCTGCGTTTTAAATGTTACCAATCAAATGTTCCTACGGAACATTATTGAATATTGACTTTTTAACAACAGATTTCATCCGTTGCTACCGATGTATTGTTCCTAACAAACATTTTTAATTTATTTTTCATTCAAACAAGTTTCAAAAAACTGTTCAAAAGACTTTTTACTTCTCACTAATTACTAAGGACTAATAACTATTTACTCACTTTGTAAACTTCATTCGCCGTAATCATTTCCCAATTATCAGTTCTAAATGGTGATGCAGGAAATTTTTCTTTATTGAAAAGATTAATTTCAGTATCATCGTCTGCCCAGCCATAATGAACTGCCGCAGGATTTTGAACCTGATCGCTTGATACAATTACTTTGTTGTTTTTTATTATCGCTTTCGCGGAATGAAAAACTTTGTCGGCACCCGCAATTTCGAATCCTTTTAGATTTTCAGAATTATCTAAAGCTGTTAATCCCGAACCAATATTATCGAAAGTTAAAATAATTTGATTTCCTGCGATTTCCTGCGATTTGTACGTTGGACCACTGTAAACTCGTTTTTTACCGTAAACATTGTTTAAAGCAATTGCTGCCAAACGTAAACCAACGTCTTGTTTGTTAGTTGGGTGAATGTCTTTTGCATTCCCAATATCTGTCGTAACAGCCATTCCTGTATTTGGCAATTTTAACGTTTCAGATTGTGCTTCACGAAGTTCTGCCCAGCGGCTGCCAACTTTGCTGTTGCCATTTTGCTCATTAAAAGTTGACAATTGAACGAAGTAAAAAGGAAAATCACCTTGTTTAAACTTTGTTCGCCAATCTGTAATCATTAACGGAAATGCTTTTTTGTATTGATTGGCTCTCCAAACATTGGCTTCGCCCTGATACCATAAAACACCTTCAATGGCATACGGAACCAGCGGATTTACCATTGCATTGTATAATAACGATGGGTAACTGTTTGGTGACAAAGATGTTTTTACGACAATAACTTTGAATTTCCATCTTCCGTCAAGCGGAATATTTTTACTGCCTAAACTTAGTTTTAAATCGGCTGCGTCGCCGTAGATTCCGCCGCCGCCGCTGTTGTCGACAATTCTGACTGCGATTACATTTTTACCTTCTTTTAAAATATTTGCCGGTATTTCGTAAACACGTTTTACATCGTATTGTGTGTTTCTGCCCACCTCGATTCCGTTTAGATACGTAATATCTTCATCGTCGATTTTTGAAAGATGAAGTGTTGCTTTGTTTTTAATATCTTCTGCAGAAAGTGTTATCGTTTTTCGCATCCAAACCACTCCGTCTAAATCTTCTAAAGGCTGATTTTCCCATAAACTTGGCGTATTAAGTTCGCCCCAGGAAGCATCGTTGAATACCGGATCTTTGAAAGTATTTTCATTTTCTGTACTTACCGGGGTTCCCTGAACTTTTTCGATTCTTTCTTTCATTTGTTTGGCGTACAATTTCGAAATAGAATCGACATTCACCATTGGAACACCAGTAATCAAGGTTTTAAACTCATCACTTTTTTGGAATGCTTCACGACTTGTCCATGTTTCGACATTAGTTCCGCCCCAGGAAGTATTTATAATTCCAATTGGAATTTTTAATTCAGCATATAATTTTCTGGCGAAATAATATCCTACTGCTGTAAAATTACCAACAGTTTCTTTATTGGCTGCTTCCCATTTTCCGGCTTTTAAATCGTCTTTTGGTTTTCCGCTTAAATCTTGTGCAACTCCAAAATGACGAATCATTGGATAATTTGAATCGGCAATTTCTTTTTCGGCATTTATGGTTTTTGAAACCCGAAATTCCATATTCGATTGCCCGCTGCAAATCCAAACTTCACCAACCAAAACATTTTTTATGGTGATTTTATTTTTCCCGATAATTATTAATTCGAAAGGTCCGCCGGCTTTTTCAGAATTTAGATTTAAAGTCCATTTTCCGTTTTTATCGGCTGTTGTTTTTTGTATTTGTTTGTTAAAATGAACCTCTATTTTTTCATTTGCATCGGCAAAACCCCAAATTGGGATCGCTTTGTTACGCTGCAGCACCATTCCGTCTGAAAACAGCAAAGGCATTTTGACATTTGCGTTAGTTAAAACACTTATTATCAGAAAAATAAATAAGATACTTTTTTTCATTCCTTTCTAATTTGAATTGTTAAAACCACATAAGTGATATAAGTAAAATCAAGTCAAAAAATAATTATAAACTTAAATTTTCTTATATCACTTATATGGTTTAGCTCTTTTTTTTTACTGTAATCCTTCCTTCAGAGCTGTTAAAGCCTGAGTATCAAAAACGGTATTATCACTTCTTTTAAAAATCCCGAAACCATTATTTCCAATGCTTCCTTCGTCCCAATAAAAAGGTAATAAACCATTTGTTCGAGCTGTTTTTACAACAGTTTTTAAATAATAAGCTCTCGAAGCTAAATGTAAAGTTAAAGCGTCTCCTGTTAAAGTTGTTCTGCGAATTGCTCCAAATTCTCCAAGCAAAACCGGAACTCCTTTATCAACAAACTGTGTTTTCATTAATTTAAAGGTTTTCTCTAAATCTGCTTCTTCTCCCCAAGTTGCATTTCGTTCTGTATCTGTTGTTGAGTGATAATTTGCTCCCCAATAATAAAACATTTTCCCCCAGGTTTCATCTTTAGTCAAACCTCCAAAATTCCACGGGCCATAATAATGAACCTCCACCATCATACGGCTTGCTGCTGAATCTGTAGGCAGTGTAGTCATTAATTTGTTTGTTTTTTCGATATCTGTTGATGGCCCCTGAACTACTAAAGTACGATATGCATTTTTTCCTCCGGTAGAACGGACTGCATTAATAAAAGTTTGATGGTACGAAGTTAAAACTGCCATTTGCGCTGCATCTTCAACATTCGGCTCGTTTGCACTGGCAAAAAGTAAGTGCTCGTCAAATCCACGTAAATGTGTTGCGATTTGTTCCCAAAAAGCTTTTTGTTTGGCATTGTTTTCTACTTTTTTAGCTTCGGTAATATTATTTTCCAGCCAGCCGCCGTCCCAGTGAATATTTACAAGAACATACATATCATTGTCAACACAATATTGGATAACTTCTTTAACTCTATCCAGCCATTCTGTTTTAAGTTGTGCTGTTGAAGCATTTGCCATATTCTGATTCCATGAACAAGGAATTCTTATTGCATTAAATCCGTTTGCTTTTACTGCATCGATCAACGCTTTTGTAACTTTTGGATTTCCCCAAGCTGTTTCTCCGCCAATTGCTTCCATTGTATTACCAATGTTCCAGCCTAATTTTATTTTTGCCGCTAATTGTACAGCTGTACTTGACATTCCTGATTGGTCTGCCGCAATTGGGTTTGTATTGTAACTTGGGTATAAACTTGTAACTACCGCAGCACCTGCCTGAGTAATCGAAATTTGAACAGATGAAGTTTCACTTGAGCTAATTGTAATAGTTCCGGTTCTTGCTGCTGTATTTGTGTTTTCTGAAACTGTTATTTTAACGGTAATGGTTCCAGAAGTTCCTCCAGCCTGACTTATCTGGATCCAGCTTGAACCTGGATTACTAATTGCCCACGCCGTAACATTTGTATTGATTTTTATGCTGGCTTCACTGCCTTTGCTTACAAAATCAATTTTATTGGTGTCGACAGTAAGTGTTTTTACTGCTGCTTTTTCTTCTTCTTTATCAGAACTGCAAGCCCAAAGGCTTAAAAAAGAGAAGCATAAAATGCTGCTCAACAGGTAAACTTTAATTGTGTTTTTCATTTTATTTGATTGTTATAGTAATTTCTTTTTTAATATCTCTTGAAGAATTCCCCACTTTTAAAGTGTATTTTCCTGGCTCAACTGTCCATTTTTTTGCAGCAACATCGTAGTAAGCCAGCTCTTTTACAGGAACTTTAATTGTAACTGTTTGCGAAGCTCCGGCTTTTACAAAGACTTTTGAGAATCCTTTTAATTCCTGAGCCGCACGGGCTACTTTAGAATCTGATTTTGCAGTGTATAATTGAACGACTTCTTTTCCATCTGCTTTTCCTGTGTTTTTTACTTCAACAGAAACAGAAATTGTTTCATTTGCAGCATAAGAAACTTTATCTGCTTTAGCATTTTCAAAAGCAAAAGCGGTGTATGATAATCCGTAACCAAAAGGATATAAAGGCGCAATATTTTTAGTATCAAACCAGCGGTATCCAATCAAAATTCCTTCGGCATAATTTACTGTTTTTCCTCCAGGGAAACTATTTGTGGCATGTGCTGGTGAATCCATAATATTTTTAGGCATTGTCCAAGGTAATTTCCCAGACGGATTTACTTTTCCTAATAATACATCGGCTAAAGCATTTCCTCCTTCAGATCCGTTAAACCAAGACCAGACTACAGCTGGAGCTTTTTTGCTGATATTTTCAATTTCAAAAGGAGCTCCGGCAACAAAAACTACAATCGTTTTTGGGTTAACGGCCAATACTTTTTGAATCAATTCTTCCTGTCCAAATGGTAATTTTAAGTTTCTGCGGTCAGATGCTTCTGTTTCGTAATCACGGTTAGAACCAGCAAAAATAACGGCAACGTCTGATTTTTTAGCGGCTTCAACTGCTTCCTGAACTTTTGCCGGATCTAACTGATCGATTGTTACCGGACCGCTTGAAGTAATATTTCCTAGATTTCCTTTATTTTTTTCATCGTAACGTTCTAAATATCCTTCGGCGTAATTAATTTTAATTGATGACGGAAGTCTGTTTTTTAAACCTTCAAGCGGTGTAATTTCTCTTTTGGTTTTTACTCCGGCACCAAATCCGCCAAGAGCGTTTTTCTTTGTGGCATTATTTCCAATTACAGCAATAGATTTAATTCCGTCAAGCTTTAATGGCAGTGCGTTGTTTTCGTTTTTCAACAAAACTACCGCTTCTGCAGCAATTTTATACGCATCCTGATAATGTGCTTCGGTTGCTATGCTTCCTTTTACACGGTCTTTACTGCCCATCGCTTTTACCTGAAATAATACACGTAAAATTCTTTTTACATGTTTATCGATTTCTGCTTCTGAGATTTCTTTGTTTTTCGCAGCGGCGATTAATTTATCTGCAAGGAAAAATTCATTAAAAGGTTTTGGCGTTCCCATTTCAATATCTAAACCGCTTTGAAGTGTTTTTACTGTAGAATGTACCGCAGCCCAGTCTGAAACTACAACTCCTTTAAATCCCCATTCGTCACGAAGGATTTTGTTGAGCATATAATCGTTCTCACATAAATATTCTCCTCTAAATTTATTGTAAGCGCCCATGATTGCATATGCATGACCTTCTTTCACCGTTGCCTCAAATGCAGGCAGGTAAATTTCACGAAGTGTACGTTCGTCAATCTGCACATCGACAAAATCACGGTTTGTTTCCTGATTATTTGCAGCGAAGTGCTTCACGCAGGCCATAACATCATTGTCTTGTAAGCCAACAACTAATGGCACTGCAATTTTTTTATTCAAAAACGGATCTTCGCTCATATATTCATAGGTTCTTCCTCCCAATGGTGATCTTACCATATTGATTGCTGGAGAAAGCAGCATGTCTTTATCTCTGGCACGTAATTCCTGTCCAACGCTGTTTCCAAAAGTATAGGCCATTTCAGCATTCCATGTTGCGGCTAAAGCTCCTCCTGCCGGATAATACGTTGCAAAATCATTTGTTAATCCTGCCGGAGCCCAATTGTCGCGAGAAATTTCTTCACGTACTCCAAGCGGTCCATCTGCCATTTTTAACTCCGGAATGCCTAAACGTTTTACACCGCCGCTGGTAAACATACTGTTTCCGTGCAGCATTCCGATTTTTTCCTCAAGTGTCATTTGAGAAATTAATTTATCTATTTCGGCATCATGTTCTGAACCGATTTCTTTCCCCTGATATTCTTTCTGAGCTGTTTCAGAACCAGAACTCTGTGCTTCATTTTTACACGAAACAAACAGCATAACTGCCAATACTGCTGAGAAGTATATAAATTTGTTTTTCATTGATTGTGGTTTTTTAGTTTTTGAGATTTTATTTAGGAAATTACTGTTTCACGAATCTAAACATATAAACATCATTTTCGTTAATTGCAATTTCTCTGTTGAATATTCCTTTTGAATCGATTTTTATTTTTTCTGTAGAGATCAGACAATCGTTATTTTTTTCTTTGAGAAGTTTTACCTGTTCTTTACTAAGCTGCTTTGGACTCTTCATTGCCAGATAATCAGCATAAACATCATGTGTTTTATAACCAACTTTGTAAATTTCTAAATCGTATTTTCCTTTTGCCAGATTGTCTAATTCGATTTTCACAACGCCTTTTGGTTTCGATGGTAAATCCTGAAGATAATAGGTTTGATTTAAAACTTTATCACCCGGATGTGTATTGGTAAAATCCCAGAATAAAAGTTGTACATCGCCTTTTTCGTTTTTACTAACCCATGAAGCTTTGTCTGCATTTTGAAGTTCTGTTTCTCCTAATTTATTCATTAAATAATACGAGAAATAGGCCGGTTTTTTAATTCCCTGCGTGTTCAATAATCCGAAACCGCCGTGAAAAGGTGTAAATCTTGGCCCGGCTTCTTCAAAAATATCGGTAAAAACCCAATATGACATCGAATTTGCTGCATTGCCCACTTGTTTTATTTTCTGCAAAATATACGCTGCGGAATGATAGCTGTCGTGAATTGGATCTGAAGGTGTGTACGAAGCACTCCACTCTGTATAATGCAATTCTAAATTTGGTTTTGCCGAAGCTGCAATTTGTTTTCTTGAATTTAAAATATCGCCGCTTACGCTAAATTCATCCTGACTTAAAATAGTTCCCGAAGTTCCGAATTCGTCCAGATATCCAGATTTTACGCCATAAGTATGTGTTGAAATAAAATCGATTGGAACATTATTCTTAACGCAAAAATCAATTGTTTCTGGAACCCATCCTGCTCCCGCAGTAGCGGGACCACCAACTTTGTAATCTTTATTTACACTTTTTACTGCACGTGCGCTGTATTCATATAATTTGAAATAATCTGCCTGAGTTCCTGTCCAGAAACCCGGAGATAAATTTGGTTCGTTCCAAACTTCAAAATACCATGTTTTTACTTCTTCTGCGCCATAACGTTCTGTAAAATGCCGGGTTAAATTTTGAATTAAATCTTCCCATTTTTTATAATCTTTTGGAGGCGTAACATTTCCTTTCCACCAAAAAATAGTTTCTTTTCCGCTCGCTAAAGCATTCGGCATAAAACCTAATTCTACAAAAGGTTTCATTTTTAAGCTCACTATATAATCGAACAAAACATCAACATATTGATAATTATATTCGGGATTTCCTTTTTCATCTTCACGATAAACGGCCATATCATCTGTCAATAAACCATGCATTCGAATGTATTTAAAGTCACATTCTTTTTTAACTAATGCCAGTTGTTCCTGCCAGTCGGCGCGCAAGCCTTCATTTGCTCTTCCCGCACCAACGCATTCTTTAAACATTGTATTTAGTTTTCCTGCTTCTTTATTATAGTCAACTTTTATGGTTCTGTTTTCAGAACTGGTTTTTGTTTTTGCAGCATTTATTTCCTGTCCAAACAATTCAACATTGATTAGTGACAATAAAACAAATAATATTGTTAGGTTTCTCTTCATTGTAATTATTTCACTGTTACTTTTTTATTTAAAAGAATATTATCCGATGCGCTTCCTATTTGAATTTCTATACTATTATTTTCTAATTCAAATTGCTGCTTTGCTGTGTTCCAATATTCTATATCTTTAGCTTTCAAAGTCAAAAAAACATTTTTAGTTTCTCCGGCTTTAAAAAAAACTCTCTGAAATGCTTTCAGTTCTTTTTCAGGACGTTCAACTTTTGACTGTAATTGTTTTACATACAATTGAACTACTTCATCTCCATCTTTATTTCCAGTGTTTGTAACCGAAACCGTAATTTTTAGTTCGCCATTTTTAGCAATTGTTTCAGAATTGGTTTCAATAGTATTGTATTTAAAAGTGGTATAGCTCAATCCGTGGCCAAAAGCATACAATGGTTTTCCTTTGAAATACATATAAGTCCTTCCATTTCTAATATTGTAATCCAATAAATCAGGCAAATCGGTAATATCTCTAACCCAAGTTTGTATCAAACGCCCGGCAGGATTGTAATCTCCAAATAGAACATTGGCTAAAGCCGTTCCTGTTTCCTGACTGTTTTGTGTCATATGTACAATTGCTGGCACGTGTTCTTGTGTCCAGTTTATAGCGTATGGAAAACTACTAATTAAAGCAACTGCCATGTTAGGATTAGCTTTATACACTACTTTAATCAAATCTTCCTGTTCTAAAGTCAGCGATTGACGATCAACAGATTCTTTACCTTCGCTTGGAATGGGGCAATCAGCCCAGCCTGCATTACAAACAGGGTGATTTCCAACAATTACAATTACAGCATCTGCTTTTTTTGCTATTTCGACAGCCTTACCATCAATGTTGTTTTTAGCGTAAAGAATTTCAACATTGTTCCCCAGCCTGTTTTTAATTCCTTCTAAAGGTGTAATAACATAAGGCGGTGTGCCGCTGTACCAATCTAAAAGCACTTCATCTGCCCGCTGCCCTATTACGGCAATTGTTTTTAATTTATCTCTTTGCAAAGGCAGAAATTGTGAATCATTTTTGAGCAGTACAATAGATTTTTGTGCTGCTTCTAAAGCAATTTTTTTATGCACTTCGGTTTTCCAAGGATCAATTGTATCTTTTTCTGTTCCAATTTTTGCATACGGATTTTCCTCTGGGGCATCTAACATTCCCAGTTGAATCATTACTCGATAATTTCCCCTAATAACGGCATCAATTTCTTTTTCCTTTAAATATCCACGTGAAAGTGCGCCATAGACTGCTTCTGTATATTCATCTAAAAACTGACTAATTCCTGCTTTTATGGCTGCCGCAGCCCCAAGGTATTTATCAGCGTAGTATTTGTGATCTGAAAGTAATAACGTAAATGCACCTCCATCAGTACAAATAATTCCGTTTTGTCCCCACTCTTTTTGGGTAATATTTTTCAGCATCGGATGTACCATTGCCGGAATTCCGTTTACTTTATTATAAGCTGCCATATAAGCACGGGATCCTCCTTCAAGAACTCCCATTTGAAAAGGCAGGGCATAATATTCGCGCCAAAGCCTTTCATCAAAATCAGAAGAGGTATAGGTTCTCCCGTTTTCATTGCTATTGGCCAGAAAGTGTTTCATTAACGAAGCTGTCTGCCAATATTTTTGATTATTTCCCTGCAGTCCTTTTATGAAAGCAACCGTCATCATTCCGTTAAAAAAAGCATCTTCTCCATAACTTTCTTCAGTACGGCCCCAACGCGGGTCTCTTGCTATATCTGCATTTGGAGCACGAACTACTAATCCGCCGCGATGGTATTTTTGAAAAGCATAGCGTGTTTCATAACCTTCAACCTGTGCCGCTTTTTGAAGCAAATCTACATCCCATGTTTCTCCTAAGCCATAAGCCTGAGGAAAAGTAGTTGTAGTTAAAGGCTGTTTGTTTTTTCCTCCCCATTCTCCCGGCCCTCCCAAGGCTAAACCGTGCAATCCTTCAACATGATCTGTACCTATAACACCTAATCTTTTAATCGATGGATTAGTACTTAAGGCCTGTACTTTTTCATCAAGTGTCATCAGGGATAACAAATTATCAATACGTTTTTCGGTATCTAATTTAGAATCCTGAAAAGGGTATTGCTTTTGCTGTGACAACACCAAATTAATTGACAAAAGAAAAATGATATGCAAAAGCAGGTTTTTCATTTAAAAAAATTGTGGTTATTTAGTAAAGACTCACAGTTGTACGCCTCTGCCTGAAATTTTTATAAATTCTATTTTTTAATCCTAATCGTTATGTTATGTAAACCCGACAGGTTTCAAAAACTTGTCGGGTTTGATAAACTATATCTATATTATAATTTTTTAAATCTAATTGCTGTTCCTCCGGCTCCGCCTAAATGTAATTTTAGCGAATCGGAAGCTTTTACTGTTTTCTTCGAAATTGCTACTGCTTCAGGATTGTGTTTTTGATCAGTTCCTTCGGCATCTGCATAAATCTGCGCTTCGTATGCTGCGTTTTTATCTAAGAATGAAAGTGAAATTTCAAGATCTCTTGGTTTTTCATTTGTGATACTTCCTAAAAACCAGTCGGCGCTATTTCTGTCTTTACGGGCTGTTGTAATGTATTGACCAATTTCTCCGTTTAAAACTTTTGTATCTTCCCAATCTGTCGGAACATCTTTTAAGAATTGCAATGCCGGTTTTCCTTCATAATTTTCTGGAAGATCAGCCAACATTTGAATTGGAGAATAAGTTGTTACATAAATAGCCAACTGCTGCCCAACTGTTCCCTGAATTCTTTTCCCCGGATATCCTTGTTTTACCTCAACATCAAAGATTCCCGGTGTAAAATCCATTGGTCCTGAAAGTAATCTTGTAAACGGAATTATGCTTAAATGGCTTGGCGGATTTCCTTCGCTCCAGGCGTTATATTCTTGTCCGCGCGCTGCTTCTCTCGAAACCATATTTGGATAAGTTCTGCGTTCTCCTGTATCTTTTATTGATTCGTGGTATAAAACGGCTAAATCGTATTGTGCCGCTTTTTCTAAAATGTACCTGAAATAATTTACTCCAAACTGTCCGAAGTGCATTTCTTTCATGTTTAATTTAGAACCTACATGACCAATTTTTACGGTATGAATTCCTAGTTTTTTGTATAAGGCAAAACCTTCGTCAACTTGTTTTAAATAGTTAATCAAGTTTGAACCTGTTTCGTGATAACCGATTAATTCAATGTTCTTTTTCTTTCCATATTCAACCACTTTTTCTAAATCGAAATTGTCTGCATTTTTGGTGAAACTGAACATATGCATACGATTTTCATACCAGCCCGGCGTCCAGCCTTTGTTCCAGCCTTCAATCAATAAATGATTGAAACCTTCTTTTGCTGTAAAATCAATATATTCTTCAGCATGTTTTGTGGTAGCGCCTTGTTTATCACTTTCCCAAAAAGTATATTTCCCAATATGCATTCCCCACCAAATTCCTAAGTATTTGTATGGTTTGAAATAGCTTGCTGTATTTTTTAATTTGTTTGGTTCGTTTAGATTTAAAATCAAATAAGAGGTAATTAAATCTGTTGGTTTTTCGCCAATTTGAATGGTTCTCCAAGAAGAGGTGAATGTATCTTTTACACGAACTTTAACACCGTCTGACCAAGGCACAAGATCGGTTTTAAGTTGTGTACCAACATTGTTTACCAAAGTTGTACTGGCGTAATCAATTAAGTTTGCTTCGTGAAAACTTAATGATAATCCGCTTTTGCTTTCTATAGTTAATGGAGTCAAAACGGTATCTAGTTTACTAACCGGCGCAGCTTCAAATAAATATTCGTCACGGTTTTCTCTGTTTGCCGGAATCCACCATGCTTTTCCATCTTCTTTTAAATTAAAAGTCGTTTTTTCATCCATAATGAAAATACTGTCTTTTACATTTTGTTTTGGATATACATATCGAAATGCAACTCCGTCATCGAAAGCGCGAAACTGAATTTCCAGTTTACGTTTGTTTCCTGTTTTTTGCTGTAATTCAACCGAAAGCTGATTGTAGTGATTTCTAATGTTTTTCTTTTCTCCCCAAACTTGTTCCCATGTTTCATCAAACGTTGATTTTTTGACATTTTTGATTTCGAAATTGGAGCTGAAATCTTCATTTCCTTTCAGTAAAAATCCTAAATCCGATGGTGTAATGACTTCTGTTTTTCCGTGTGAAACGGCATATTTAGGAGCATTTTTTACAAGCTCAAATTTGATTTTATTTTTTCCGTTTGGCGACGCTAATTCATAAGCGTTTTTATTTTTCTGACTGTATCCAATCGAAACTGAAAGTAATAAAGCGGGAAGAATCAGGTGTTTTTTCATGATATTTTTCTTAATTCATTTTTAATAAATCGGGCGTGGCAGGGCTTTCGCCCGATTTAGAAACTCAACAAAAACTTATTTTTATCCTAAGTTGGGATTTATTTTTTTGCCACAGATTACACAGATTAAAATGATTTTTTTTAATTCTGTGTGTTTATTTTTTCACGCAGATTTTGCAGATTTAAACAGATTTTTAATTCTCAATTTTTAATCCTTTTAATCTGTGTAATCTGTGGCATATATCTTTATTTTATCCACTCTGTTTTAAAAGTGGTTTTTCCGTTTAATGGGTTTGCAGTTACGTCAAAATTGTTTCCGTTTTTAGTCACTTTTATTTCCTGAACTGCGGTGTCGTTTGGTAAAAACACTTTGGCTGTCGCCGAAGTTGTTTTATCACTCGCATATACTTTCAACGTTAATTTACTCCAATCCATATCTTTTGTAGACTGTGCTAAACCAATGTGAGGCAATGCTGTTCCATCTTTTACCAAAACCACGATTGGCACTTCGCCGGCTTTTATTTTGTGCCATCCTGATTGGTATACTTTTTTAGTTTGGTAATCAATCCATGTTCCTTCCGGAAGATAAACGTCTCTTTCTGTTACTTCTTCAAAAAGCGGTGCAACTAAAATACTTGATCCAAATAAATATTCATTGTCAACTAACCAGGCTCCCGGATCGTTTGGATATTCTACAAATAAAGCGCGCATCATTGGTAAACCTTTTTGAGAACTTTCTTTTGCCTGAGCGTAGATATACGGCATTAATTCGTAACGCATATTATCTGCTTTTCTAAATCCTTCCAAGAAATCTTTGCTGTATAACCAAGGCTCGCGCGGAGGTTCTCCGTGGCTTCTTACGTGTGAAGTAAACATTCCGAAAGGCGCCCATCTTCTGTATAAATTCTCCGGGGATTTTGTAGCAAACCCTCCAACATCATGACTCCAGAAACTGAATCCGCTTAGACCTAATGAAAGTCCGCCGCGTAATTCTGCCGACATTGCTCCGTTTGAAGTTTCGGCATCTCCACCCCAATGTAAAGGATAACGCTGAGATCCTGCCCATGTACTTCTTGCCCAGATTAAAGTATATCCTTTTTCTTTTTGGGTAATTTCGGCAACAGCTTTATTATATCTTAATGGATATAAATTGTGTTCATAAAATCCTGTTCTTCCTGAATGGTAAATTCCGTCTGGCGGTGCAGCTTCTCCAAAATCAACTTTGAAAACTGAAACGCCTTCGTCGAATAATTTTTTCAATTTCCCTTGATACCAGGTTATTGTTTCCGGATTTGAGAAATCTAAAACGGCATCTTCGTAAGGAAGATTTCCTTTTCTGTCTCTTACCGCAAGGTTTTTGTCCATGATTTCAGGGAACAAAGTATTCTTTGGTGTAAAATATGGTAATTGCCATAGACACACATGAAAACCATCTTCTTTTAAATCAGACATCATTTTTGTGGCATCTGGGAAACGTGCTTTTGCAAACTCATAATTGTTTCTCCAGTCTACATCAAACCAGCCAGTGTCAAAGTGAATAACATCGGTTGGGATTTTGTATTTACGTAAATCTCTTGCTACATCTCTTCCTTCTTTTTCAGAGAAATAAGTAATACGGCTCATCCAAAAACCGAATGACCAAAGCGGCGGCATTGCAGCTTTTCCGGTTAAATTGGTGTATTGGTCTAAAACATCTTTTGGTTCTCCAATGAAGAAAAACAAATCGGCTTCGTCATCGCCAATGTACATTTCGTTGGCACTTCCAAAATATCTTCCAAAGTCAACGGTTATTGGCGTTGAATGATGCATAAAAACTCCGTAACCACGGCTGCTCATGTAAAACGGAATTGGTTTATACATCGTTTCATTCTGGATTCCGTTTGCGTCATCTGTCCATAAAACTACTTTTTGACCGCGTTTGTTGAATTGTGTGAATGATTCTCCGCATCCAAATATTTTTTCGTCTGGTTCTAAGCTGAAAGCTGCTCCCATACTTCTTGAATAATCGCTGTTTCTGCGAACGTACGAGAATGGAAGCGTTGGTGTATACGTATTTTTAAAATCGGTATCATGAAGTGTACTTGTCAGCAATTTTCCGTTTTCATCGTATATTTTTACATGCCATGGTTTTGTCAAAATTTCAACCACTCCATGTTTGCTGGTGTATTTATGCCCGCCTTCGATTTTAGAATATTTCCATAATTCAGGATGATTTGGCGCAACGCCGTCAACCAGCATTAGAGATTCTTTTTGCGGGTGAAACTGCGGTCCAGAAGTTGTTTTGATTCTGATCGTTCTATCTGAAACAAACTGAATTTCGAATGGCAGTTCTGGCGAAACTTCGTATTCTGTTGTTGGAAATTCGTTTGCTTTTTCCACATCAGGTTTCATCATCATGTTGTTGAAAGCCTGACGGGTTTTATAATTGTATCTCAAATATTTAATGGTTCCTTTTCCGGTTGCAGGATCGAAAGAAGCCAATTCATCGGCAAAATAAAACGTGTTCAGGTAATTCTGAAAATCTTTGCTGATGTCTATTGGAGCGTTTAACACATCTGCATTCTGGATTTGTGCCGATGCTTTTGGCGAAAGCAGCATTCCAAACATACAGATTGAAAACAATTTGGTTAGTTGTGAGTTTTTCATTGGTTAATATATTCTATTTGTTAATTCCTCCTGCAAGATTTTTAAAACCTTGTAGGTTTTGCTTTTTTTACTTATTCAAAATATTATTTATACCTACAAGGTTTTGTCCCGAATTTTCGGGATTGCAAGAACGTAACTTATTCTTCTGTTGTTATTACTATTGTCGCGGGTTTTAATCCGTTTGCTTTAGCGGTCAATTCCAGTCTTCCGGTTTTATCGCCAGACTGAACGATTACTAAACATTTTCCATTTAAAGCGGTATGTTTTGAACCTTTGTACGATTCGTGACTTACCGGATCGCCGCTGCAAACGCCTACGATTTTTCCATTTCCTGTTAATGAAAAATTGATTTCGTTATTGGCATTTGGAACCAGAGTTCCTTTTTCATCTAAAATATCAACAGTAACAAACGACAAATCATTTTTATCAGCTTTAATAGTACTTCTGTCTGCGGTTAGTTTTAACTGCGATGGATTCCCGGCTGTTTTAATTTCTTTTTCCAGAACTGTTTTTCCATTTTTACGAGAAACTGCTTTTAGAGTTCCCGGCTGAAAAGGGATTTTCCACATTACGTGCAGATCATCTACTTTTTTGCTTCTTTTTCCAGCTGATTTTCCGTTTACGAAAAGTTCAACTTCATCGGCATTATTATAGTATGCCCAAATGTCGACAGTTTGTCCGGCTTTCCAGTTCCAATGTGGGTAAACATGAAGCACGGTTTTGTCTGTCCATTCGCTTTGGTACATATAATAAACATCTTTTGGGAAACCGGCTAAATCTACAATTCCGAAATACGAACTTACCGACGGCCATTCGTACGGAGTTGGTTCTCCGATATAATCGAAACCTGTCCAGATGTACATTCCCGAAAGGAAATCATGTTTTTTAATAATTTTCCAGGTTGCTTCGTGCGTTGAACCCCAGGGCGCCTGTACCTGATCGTAAGCAGAAACGGTATTACCCGGATTTCCTTCTGTAAATTTAAGGTCCCATCTTACCGGCCATTTTTTAATCGAATCAGAAACGGCATCATAATAACCGCGGGTTTCTAAAGCCGAAGTGGTTTCGGTTGCTATGAAAGGAATTCCAGGGAAATTCTTTTGGTGATATTCGTATGTTTGATGTGCATAATTGTAACCAATAATATCTAATGCGCCAGAGGCTGCAATTGTATTGTATTGAACCTTTGCTTTATCGAATTGTAAGGTTACATTGTCGATATTCATATTTACCGGAGGGTTCATCGCCGCAGTAATAGGTCTTGTTTTATCGTACTGACGTGTAATTGCGGCTAATTCTTTGGCTATTACTGCGCCGCTTTCGTCCCATTGCTGCGGAATTTCATTACCAATACTCCACATAAAAATACTTGGATGATTTCGGTCACGAAGCAGTTGATCGATTAAATCCTGTTTGTGCCATTTGTCCCAATCGTTTCCGTAATCGTATTTGGTTTTATTTTTTTCCCACATGTCAAAAGCTTCATCCATGACAATGAAACCCATTTTATCACAAAGGTCCAGAAGTTCCGGAGCAGGCGGATTGTGAGAAGTTCTGATTCCGTTTACCCCCATTTCTTTCAGGATTTCTAACTGACGTTCAATAGCTCTTGTATTGATTGCAGAACCCAGCGCCCCTAAATCGTGATGCATGCAGACTCCTTTTATTTTAACCTGTTTTCCGTTTAAAATAAAACCTTTGTTAACATCAAATTTAAAATCTCTGATTCCAAAATTGGTTTTGTATTGATCGACGATTTTATCATCAACAGAAATTTCGGTAACAGCTGTGTATAGTTCCGGTTTTTCAACTGACCATAAAATTGGTGATTCAACTTCGGCGTTTTGTTTTATAGTTTGATTTGCGTTTGCACCAATCGTTATATTTTGAGTAACTGATGTTACTTTGGTTTCGTCTTTAAAAATAGTTGTAGTAATTACTGCTTTTTTTGAAGCTGCATATTGATTTTGAATATTAGTTTCAAAATTAACAGATGCTTTTTCGGCAGTAACTTTTGGGGTTGTAATGTAAGTTCCCCATTTTGCTACATGAAGTTTATCTGTGGTTTCAAGCCAGACATTTCTAAAAATTCCTGATCCTGAATACCAGCGTGAGTTTGGTTGTTTTGAATTGTCAACCTTAACAATTATTTCGTTGCTTTTTTCCCCATAATTTAGGTATGGCGAAATCTCATATTGAAAACTAATATATCCGTTTGGACGTTTTCCTAAATAATGTCCGTTTACCCATATTTCGCTGTTTCTGTAAACACCGTCAAAGGTTATTGATATTGTTTTATTTATATCTTGAGATGAAATTTTAAAAGTTTTTTTATACCATCCTGAGCCTCCGGTTAATGATCCGCCCCCGTATCCTGCCGGGCTTTTTTCGTCAAATTTTCCTTCAATGCTCCAATCATGCGGAAGATCTAAGGTTCTCCATTTGGTTGAAGTTCCAATTGTATCTTTATCTATTATACTATCATTTAAATGGAAACTCCAATCAGAATTAAAAGAAACTTTTCTATTGCTGAAAGCTTCTTCTTTTTTGTTACAAGAACCAAATAATATGATTCCCGCTAACATCAATAATGAAAGTCTGCTTAAATAATTACATTTGATTTTCATAGATAGTAGTTTAATGGATTATAAAACAAATATAAACATACCGACAGGTGTCTGTATCGATCACCTACCGGTAGTTTTCTTTTTTATAATATATTATGGTTTGGGTTTGTAGTGAAAAACAATCAAACAAACGCCTTCACCAGTTCTACTTTTATCTCTAATAACTGCTAAACGAAGTGATGTTGCTGATAACTCTACTACTTTTACACTATACCAGTTGCTTACATCCCCATAATAATCTCCTCCGTAAAGCATTTCAACACCGCCGTTAAAAGTTAGTTTGTTGTTTGCAATATCAAAGTTGTATGTTCCTTGTTTCGTAGTCTGCTGAGTGCTTGAAAGTGCAGTCTGAGTTACACTTGTATTATACCCTCCGTTTAAGTCCAAATGCATTTCACCCCAATCTTTATTTGGCATTACCCAAGAGTTGCTTGCATAATCAGGAAACCAGTTCCAGTTGTCTCCAGATGCTGCCGGATAATCTAAACCTGCCCATCCTACAGGGTCTGCCATGTTTAATACCCATGTTTTACCAGCTACCCCATTTGTAAGCATACCCCATTTTGGATCGCTGAAATATTCTTCATCATTGTTCGTTACCGTTACCTCAACCGGAGCTGCTTCTACAGAACCTCCCCTTGCATAAGCCGTGTAATAAACTGTATATTTTCCGGCAAATGGAAATACAATTTTATCACTGCTTTTGTTAGAATGTCCTAATTCATTTCCGTTACCGTCGACATATTTCCAATATGAAATTACCGACGGATCTGAATTTGTTAAAATAACTTCATTTGTATTGGAAGGATTTTGTGTTACCGAAAACTTAAGCGTAGATGGTGTTAAAGTCACTGCCGGTAAACTGTCGCGGTCTTCTACAGGCTCGCATGAAAATAACATCGAACCAATAGTTACTGCAGCTAATACTATATATAATATACGTTTCATAATCATTTTATTTTAAGGTTAATTCCAGCCTGGATTTTGAGTAATAGTTCCGTTTGAAAGTATTATCTGAGATTGCGGTAGAGGGAACCAGCCTTGCGTTTCTGTTCTAAATGTTACACTAAATTGAGAATCACCAGTTGAATTATCAATAGCAGCTTTTGCTTTATCTACACCTTGTCTGATTAAGTCAAAATAACGTTGTCCTTCAAGTGCCAATTCTAAACGACGTTCTTCCATAATACGCGCTTGTGTTACAGGAAGTCTATGTAAAGCATTTTTAAAAGCACGATCACGAACTCTATCATAATCTGTTTGTGCCAAGGCCGCATTTGTTGTTAAATTCAATTCAGCCGCCATTAATAAAACATCTGAAAAACGAATTATGGCGTAATCCTGATAGTTATCAATTTGGAAATTTCCTCCGTTTGCTTCAACAACTGCGGTTCCTGCTGCATTTGTAATCGGGCAGTATTTTTTCCATGAATATCCAGTGTATTGGCGCTGGTCTCTGGCTTGCTGATCAAAATTTAAACCTTCGCCTGCATAATTAATGATAGTAGCATCTCTACGTGTATCTCCATTTTCATAAGCATTGTATAATTTTGGATTTACTGTTGCTCCACCCCAGCCGGTTGCATATTTTCCTATTGATCCGCCACGCGGCGCAATATTAACCTGAAAACGGTTTCCTTCATTTAAGCTCCAATCTCCTTTTCCTGAACCGTTAAAACGAACGGCCCAGACCATTTCTGTATTGTCTTCTCCAACAAAGTTTTCAAAAGAAGCTGCTAACCAAAGATTAGCAAAATCAGCAACTAAACCATGTCCGCTATTGGCAACCACATCATTAATATAAGTTACAGCCTGTGCTTTTGTTATTACACCAGCCAAATCTGCTTTTTTGTAATAATCTGTGTAGAATAAAAAGGTTCTGGCTAAATAAGCTTCGGCAGCCCACTTTGTAATACGTCCGTAATTTGCATTTCCTCTTTGTGAGTAGTTATCATTGCTTAAATTATCTGCAGCAAATTTCAAATCATTGGCAATTAAAGCGTAAGTAACCTCAGCAGCTTGTCTTGGCAGTTGAAATTCTGTAGACGTAATTGTATGATCTAAAGGAACTATATCTCCAAACATTTTTGCTGCCTGAAAATGAAAATGTGCTCTTAAAAAACGAGCTTCTGCTTCGTATCTGGTTTTTAGCGCCGTATCAGATCCCCAGTTTACTTTATCCAGATTTTCTAATAAAATATTAGCTCTGTAAATTCCTAAATAAGCGTTTTTCCAAGCATCAGCATTCATGTCTTTATTAGAGACAAATAAAAATCGGTCCCATTCAATATCTCCCTGCGCATCTGCAGTACCATATCCTCCAAAACAATCGTCAGAAGCTTGTTCGCTAATTAGCAGAGGTCCGCCGTAAGCTTCGCGCTGTAATATATCATAAACAGCAATTAACCCTTGGTAAGCATCAGTTGGAGTTTTATAAAAATTTTCTTCAACCTTAGTTGTAGAAGGCTCAGTGTCAAGAAAATCCTCTGAACAAGCCCCTAAAACGAATAAGCTTGAAACAGCAAATAATTTTATATATTTTTTCATCGTTTTCATAATTTAAAAGTTAACATTTAGTCCCATCATGTACGTTCTTGGCTGTGGATAAAATCCTACGTCAATACCTTTTGCCCAAGTTTGATTACTGTTTCCGAAACCAATTTCCGGATCCATTCCCTGGTATTTTGTAAAGGTGAATAAGTTATTTGCCGCAACATACACTCTAAACTTACTAAAGAAGTTTAACTTATTTGATAATTTCGTTAAGTCACATCCAATCGTTGCATTCTTGATTCTGTAGAAATCAGCATTTTGAACATACAAATCAGAGAATCTGGTATAATTACCATTTGTATCTGCTCCGTAGGTAACTCTTGGAACTCTGTTAGAACTTCCTTCTGTTGTCCATCTGTTTAAAACATCGGTAGTGTTGTTTGTATAGGCACGAGTTGGGTCGTGAATTCCAAAAACATTTTGACTTCCAGCTACTCCATAAGTGTAAATTGAAATATCGAATGCTTTATATGAAAGATCAAAATTTAAACCATACGTAAAATCAGGATTTGGATTTCCAACCTCAGTTTTATCGTTTGCGTCAATTTTTCCGTCACCGTTCAAGTCCACAAAACGCACATCTCCTGGTACTGCATTTGGCTGTACTCCTGCCGCAACTTCAGCAGCATTCTGGAAAATTCCGTCTGTTTTTAATCCGTAGAAATAACCAATAGGTTTGCCTACCTCAACACGGTTCATCTCATCTGTTCCCTGAAATAACAGGTTAGAATCTCCATGAATAATTCCTTCGCTGTTAGCAACTCTAATTACTTTATTTTCGTTGTGTGAAATATTTCCGTTTACAGAGAAATTCCAGTCTTTTCCAAAATTAGTACGATAAGCAAGCGAAAGCTCCACTCCTTTATTTTGAATATCTCCACCATTTATATAAGGAGCTGTTGCCCCTGCATAAGTTGGGATAGAAGCAAGAACTAACCAGTCTTTGGTTTTTTTATCGTAGTAATCAAATGTTACTGTAAAATTGGTAAACAGAGTAGCATCAAAACCAAAATCTAATTGTTCTGATGTTTCCCATTTTAAATTACGGTTTGATAATTGATCCGGGCTTGCACCTGTTTGTAATGTTTCGTCGGTAGTACCAAAATGGTAACTTTTATTGTAAGTACTTATTGTTGACATATAAGAAAAGGCAGGAATCTGGTCGTTACCATTTTGTCCCCAGCTTGCTCTTAATTTAAGACTTTGCACTACTTTATTTTCTGGAAAGAAACCTTCTTTGTCAACATTCCAACCTGCAGAAACTGATGGGAAATTTCCGTATCTGTGTGAATCTGCAAAATTTGATGAACCGTCTCTTCTGATTGTTGCTGTAAACAAGTATTTATTATTGTAGTCATACAACAAACGCCCAAAATAAGATTGAATCGCATAATCTGAACGGTTTCCTTTTACTGTATTTGATGTTTGATCTGTAGCATTGCTTAAGTAAGCATGTGCAAAATCATCAAAAGTTAAGTTTTTACCGGTTCCTTCCATAAAGTCTGAAGTATTCTTTTTAGCAGAAGTACCTACTAATACATCAAAATTATGTGCTCCGTTTAATGTTCCTTTATACTGAACCGTGTTTTCAAAAATCCAGCCTAATGATTTGGTGGCGTTTTGTGTTACACTCGAAACCGTATTATTATCGTTTGATGAAAGAGAATAAACAGGCCTGAATGAACGGTAAGTATTATCGCTCATATCAACACCAAAACTTGTTCTGTAAGTAAAGTTTCTTAAAAATTTTAATTCTGCAAAAATGTTCCCTACGTAACGGTTTATTTTAGTTTCATTAAAGTTATTGTAGTACAAAGATCCTAAAGGGTTACTGATATCAGCTGAAATAACTGAATGAGCAAAATTTCCGTTTGCATCGTAAGCAGCATCAATAGGCGCAGCGTTTAAGAAGCTTCTGATACCATTATTGTAAATTCCCTGATCTGCAACTCCCGAACTTTTAATATTGGCAAAAGAGAAATTTTCTCCAATTTTCAAGTGATTTTCAATAACTTCTGAAGTTGAGTTTACATTAAAAGTAACCCGGTTATAATCTGATTGATTGTTAACTCCGCCAATCATTCCTTCTTGTCCGTAATAAGACAATCCTGTAGAAATTGTAGATTTTTTATCACCGCCACTAATTGTAAGAGAGTGATTTTGTTTCATAGCTCCATCATTAAACAAATCATCTTGCCAATCGTGGTCTGGAAAAGCTGCAATTTGTGCTTGTGTATACAATGGTGTTAAACCAGAATTTACACGGGCCTCATTCATAATGGTGGTATACTCCTGAGTATTTAATAAATCTAGTTTTTTTGCTACTTGCTGAAAACCAGTGTAAGTATTAAATGCCACATTCATTTTCCCGTCTTTTCCTTTTTTGGTTGTTACCAAAATAACTCCGTTTGCTGCTCTTGCTCCATAAATAGATCCTGCAGAAGCATCTTTAAGAACGTCGATCCTTTCTATCGAAGAAGGATCAAGATATCCAATTCCGTTATCGACAACAACACCATCCACTACATAAAGCGGCGTACTGTTTCCAGCTGTTCCAACTCCACGAATGTTCACTACCATTCCTGCGCCCGGTTGTCCTGAAGCTGAGGTAACATTTATTCCTGAAGCCTGGCCTTGCAAAGCATTTACAACATCCTGACTAGCTACATTTTGAATATCTTTTCCAGATACTAATGAAGTTGCCGCAGTATTTACCTTTTTCTTTTGTGTACCGTACCCGATAACCACAATTTCTTTAAGTTCTGCAGTTTCTTCCTGCATTGTAACATTAATAGTTTTTTGAGTTCCTACGGTTACTTTCTGCGTTTTGAATCCGATAAAAGTAAATACAAGTACATCTCCTGCTTTTGCTTCTATTTTAAATTTTCCATCAAAATCGGTTGCAGCAGCCGTTTTTGTTCCTTCAACACCGACGCTTGCTCCCGGAATTCCCATTCCGTCAACAGCCGATGTTACAGTTCCACTCACAGATCCGGATTGTGCCTGAGCAAAACCCGACTGTATCATAAATAAGCTAAACAACAGTGTCGTGCAAAACGAGAACATTGTTGTTTTAATACAATATTTGCTTTTCATAGTTAATAAGAGTTGGTTTAAATTAAGTTAGTTACTATTTTTATTTGTAATCAAAGTGTAAGTTTCATTTGAATGTTTTCTGCCCGGAGAATATTTAATTTTTAAAACATTTCCTGCCGCATTTATTATCCGTAAAATTGTTCTTTTTAAAACTTATAGTCATATTGAACTTATCTTATGGTAAATTTGACTACAAGTGTAAAACTTTTTTTCTATTTTAGCAAAATATTAAGGTTATTTTTTTTTAATTCTGATTTATATGGATTCATTTTTATTAATATAACAAGAACAAAACAAAAAGTTACAAAAAAAATATTAAAAAAATTACGTTATATCATTTTAATAATCAATAGTTTAAAATATTTTTATTCTAAAATTGGTTTTTCATTATAATTTCAAACAATGGATTGTCAATTTTTTGCTTTGTTAAAAAAATATTAAGTAATTAAAAAAGATAGTTATGCATTTTATTTATTTAATTTGTCAAAATTTATTTCGCACATGGATAAAAAAGTAGATGCCGGCTCTGTTGCAAAAAGCGAACAAAATGCAATGAATGCAATCACGATTGACTGCGTTGTTTTTGGTTTTGATGAAGGAAGTGTGGAAGTACTTTTGGTTCAGCACGCAGAAGGTATCAGTAAAGGAAAATGGGGTTTACCCGGCGGATGGATTTATAAAAGAGAAAGCACCGATGATGCGGCGCATCGTTTATTGAACGAACTTACGGGTCTTGATAATATTTATCTGGAGCAGTTAAAAGCTTTTGGAGATCCGGATCGTTTCCCGCTGCGACGTGTTATCACTATTGGATATTATGCACTTGTAAAAAGAGAAGATTATAATATTAAAGCAGGTTTTACAGCCTCTGACGCCAAATGGTATAAGATCAACAGTATTCCTGATTTGATTTACGATCATAACGAAATTTTATCTTATAGTATCAAAAATCTTCGTAACCGTGTTCGTCAGGCACCAATTGGATTTAATCTTCTGCCAGAAAAATTTACTTTATTGCAGCTGATGCATCTTTACGAGGAAATCCTCGGAGTTGAGATGGATAAGTCCAATTTCCGCCGAAAAATTCTGCACATGAAACTATTGGCGGCATTAGATGAAAAACAGCAGGATGTTTCGCATAGAGCAGCAAAATTGTATAAATTCGATCCCGAAATTTACAAGAAACTTACTGAAAAAGGATTTAATTTTGAATTTTAATGCCATTTCCATCTCCAAAACATATAACAGAAACGGATACCGTTATAACTGCTGATAAAAAAGTAGTTATAGACGGCATAAGTATCGATTGTGTTATTTTTTCATTTGATAAAAAAAATCTTGAAGTTCTTTTAGTTCAGCATGCCGAAGGAGAAAGTATTGGAAAATGGGGACTTCTTGGAGGAAATTTACAACTTGAAGAAAGTGTGGATAATGCTGCTCTTCGAATATTATATGAACTTACGAGTCTTGATAATATTTATCTGGAACAACTAAAAGCTTTTACTGATCCGGATCGTGTAAAAACAGAAAGAGTTATTACCATTGGATATTACACCTTGGTAAATCGGGAAGATTATAACATTCAAGCCAGCAATACAGTAATTGAAGCTAAATGGCATAAGATTAAAGATGTCCCAGATTTAATTTTTGACCATAATGAAATTCTTGAATTCAGTTTAATGCAGCTCCGTAACCGCGTTCGCCAGGCTCCTATTGGTTTTAATTTACTTCCTGAAAAATTTACTTTATTGCAATTAATGCACCTTTATGAGGAAATCCTGGGAATTGAATTGGATAAGTCTAATTTTCGTCGAAAAATTCTGCATATGAAACTGCTTTTGGCACTCGATGAAAAGCAGCAGGATGTTTCGCACAGAGCCGCAAAACTCTATAAATTTGATGCCGAAATCTACAAGAAGCTGACTGAAAAAGGTTTTAATTTTGAGTTTTAATTAAAAAATTAAATTCTACGATTTAACTATCCATCGTACATCATTCCAGAATCCAAAACTTTGCGCTATCTTTGCCCCTTAATAAGAGGCGTTAAAACAATTGTTATAACGCAATCTACATCCAAAAAAATACTTTAAACTCGATTAGAGAACTGATATATTAAAATGAAGAAGATACGTAACTTTTGCATTATTGCACACATTGACCACGGTAAAAGTACACTGGCAGACCGATTATTGGGCGCTACTCAAACTGTTACAGCTCGTGAGGAAAAAGCACAATTGCTTGACAACATGGACCTGGAGCGCGAGCGCGGTATTACCATTAAAAGTCACGCCATACAAATGGAATATACTTATAAAGGTGAAGAATATATCTTAAACTTGATCGATACTCCGGGACACGTTGACTTTTCATACGAAGTTTCCAGATCGATTGCTGCCTGCGAAGGTGCACTTTTGATTGTTGATGCGGCACAAAGTATTCAGGCGCAGACTATTTCTAACTTGTATCTGGCTTTAGAGAATGATCTGGAAATTATTCCTGTTTTAAACAAAGTTGATTTACCAAGTGCAAATCCAGAAGAAGTAAGCGACGATATTATTGATTTATTAGGATGTAAATTAGAAGATATTATTCACGCCTCTGGAAAAACAGGTTTTGGTGTTGAAAATATTTTGGCAGCTATTATTGAAAAAATCCCAGCTCCAAAAGGAAATCCTGAAGAACCATTACAAGCTTTGATTTTTGACTCGGTTTATAATCCGTTTCGCGGGATCGAAGTAATCTTTAGAGTTGTAAATGGTGAAATTAAAAAAGGTCAGAAAATTAAATTCATGGCTACAGACAATGAATATTTTGCTGACGAAATTGGAACTTTAAAATTAAATCAGGTTCCTAAAAATGTAGTTTCTGCCGGAGATGTTGGCTACTTGATTTCTGGAATTAAAGAGGCGCGCGAAGTAAAAGTTGGTGATACAATTACGGATGCAAAAGTTCCGACTACGAATATGATTACTGGTTTTGAGGATGTAAAACCAATGGTATTTGCGGGAATTTATCCTGTTGATACTGAAGATTATGAAGATTTACGTTCGTCAATGGAGAAATTACAGCTAAACGATGCTTCGTTAGTATTTACTCCTGAGAGTTCTGCTGCGTTAGGATTTGGTTTCCGATGCGGATTCTTAGGAATGCTTCACATGGAAATTATCCAGGAACGTTTAGAGCGTGAGTTCGATATGACTGTAATTACTACGGTTCCTAACGTTTCGTACTTGGCTTACACCAAAAAAGAACCGGAAAAAGCTTTGATCGTAAATAATCCTTCTGACTTGCCAGAACCTTCAAAACTGGACAGAGTTGAAGAGCCTTATATTAAAGCTACAATTATTACTAAATCTGACTTTGTTGGAAACGTAATGAGTTTATGTATTGAAAAACGTGGCTTAATTACGAATCAAACTTATTTAACGACTGAAAGAGTTGAGTTGAATTTTGATATGCCTTTGGCCGAAATTGTATTTGATTTTTACGATCGTTTAAAAACGGTTTCTAAAGGTTATGCTTCTTTTGATTACTCTCCAATCGGGATGAGAACTTCGAAATTAGTTAAACTTGATGTTCTTTTAAATGCTCAAACGGTTGATGCGCTTTCTGCATTAATTCACGAAGATAATGCATACAACATTGGTAAAAAAATGACCGAGAAATTACGCGAGTTAATCCCAAGACAGCAATTCGATATTCCGATTCAGGCTGCAATTGGAGCTAAAATTATCGCTCGTGAAACGATTAAAGCACTTCGTAAAGACGTTACCGCAAAATGTTACGGAGGGGATATTTCCCGTAAGCGTAAACTTCTTGAAAAACAGAAAAAAGGTAAAAAACGTATGCGTCAGGTAGGAAACGTTGAGATTCCGCAAGAGGCGTTTATGGCTGTTTTGAAACTTAACGATTAATTTTTTTAGAAGAAAGAATCGAGATAATAGAATATAGATTTAAACCCAATGACTTAATGTTATTGGGTTTTTTATTTTTTTTGTTATGGATTTTGATTGTGTAGACGTGATAGGAATCATTTCTTTGTCGATACACAGGACGTAGACGCACTGCTGTGCATCTCTACAGATATACTTTGTGGTAATTCATTTCTACCACGCCCTATTTCTCCATACAGAATTGTAGAGACGCACAGCAGTTCGTCTACGCAAAGTATGTCGGCAACAGCAAAAACCAAACGGAATAAAACATGGACTGGATTGCGTAGACGCACTGCTGTGCGTCTGTACGGATATACTTTGTGAAAATATATTTTTATTTCTTTACACAAAATATCTCAAAATTTCATAAAAGAGAAAATTAAAACCTTTGTATCTTTGATTCTTTTCAACCGAAAAAAACTTAGCATCTTAGAACCTTAGTAACTTAGCAACTCCAAAAAAAATGCTCGACGAAAGCCCAAAACGATTTGACCGAATTGTTGCCATCCTGATTCAATTACAATCTAAAAAAATTGTAAAAGCACAGGAATTGGCAGATCGTTTTGACTGCAGCCTGCGAACTATTTATCGGGATATTCGAACTCTTGAAGCTTCGGGAGTTCCTATTTACAGCGAAGCCGGAGTTGGTTATGCGCTGATGGAAGGCTACAGATTACCGCCCGTAATGTTTACGCGTGAAGAAGTAAGCAGTTTTATTGCTGCTGAAAAACTGATGCAGAAATTTACTGATCCATCTTTAGGAAGTCATTATGCTTCGGCAATGTATAAACTGAAATCTGTTTTGCGAAATACAGATAAAGACTGGGTTTCGAATATTGAATCCCGGGTTGTTATGCAGACTGCTGAGCCAATGTTCAACGATAATTCGCCAAATACTTTAGCAGTTCTTTTTGAAGGTATAGCAGAGAAAAAACAAATTTTACTTTCGTACAAGACGTATGAAACAGATGCAATTACACAGAGAAACATAGAGCCTGTGGGTGTTTTTCACGATAATAACAATTGGTATTTTTTAGGTTATTGTCATTTACGACAAGATTACCGTCAGTTTAGAACAGACAGGATTCAGGGCATTCGAAAAACAGATTACGATTTTACAATCGAACACGATGCTTTAGAAACCTATTTGACTAAAACAGAAACTTGTCCTACCACAAAAGTCCGCATCTTAATTGATAAGAAAATTGCAAGATATTTGTCAACTGAAAAAAAATATCACGGCTTTGTTTCTGAAAAAGAAATCGACGGAAAAATAGAAATGACATTTATGTGCCGCGATATTGACAGCGGTTTTCCGCGCTGGTTTTTAATGTTTGGAGATCATGCCACAATCCTGGAACCGGAAAGTTTAAAAACCCGAACTTTAGAATTACTGGAAATTAACAGACAAAGACTTTTATAAAAAAACTCCCGAGAGATTATCTTTCGGGAGTTTTTTGTTTTATTTCTGTTTTACAACATTATAAAAATTATAATCTGTATTTGAGGCGTCTGTAATGCCAATATTTCGGCCCATTGTTACAATCTGGCCTCTGTGATAGGTTCCGTGATTGATAACCTGGATTAAATAATCGGCAATTGGCTGTTCGCATTCAAACCACGGATTAACGATTTTAACTTCTTTACTTAAATCTTCTTCTGACAATGAATTGATAAGATGTTTCAGTTTTGTCGATGAATTTAGTAACCCTGCAAAGATTTCTTCTTTAGACAATTCGGTTTCCGGTTTCTTTTCTGACATATCAGTTTCAGCAATAACAGAAAACCAATATTCTTCTGTAGACCAAATATGGTCGAGCGTTTTTACAATGGTTGAAAAACTCGAAGGTACTTCTGTATAAAGCAGTTCATCAGATTTCGGCGAAAGCCAATTCACAAATTGCTGGTTTACCCATAAATTATAATCTGCATAATTGGACATTATCTTTTTTAAACTCATAGCCATTAATTTTAGATTTATTCAATAAAGTTACAATTTTATCAGATTATCTTTCCCAAAAAAATGGCGGTTCGATATTTAAAGCTCTTAAATATACATAAGCCTGCCCACGGTGATGAACTTCATTATCAATAAAATACAAGATATTTTGAATAATAGGAAACTCATATTGTCCGAAAAGATTAAATGTCTGGCTGAAATCTTCAATAGATAATTGTTCCCAATATTTATTGATTTCTGCTGTTGCTTCATCCCATTTTTCAAGATACTGTGCTTTAAAAATCAATTTTTCTTCTGCTTCTGTGTAAGGCTTGCTTTCGCGATTTACAATTCCTTTTAATGCCGGAGCAGCGATTGCCAAAAGTTCATCAACTAATTTTGCAAAAGGACGCATACCGCCAATTGAAAATTCAAAGAAATCTTTCTCTGGAAACAATTCAATTAAACGACGTGTAAGGGCACGGTGACCTTGCCAGTGTTTCAATAAATCTTCTGATGTAATTACTTGTGCTTCTAACGTTTTCATAATTTTAAAGTTTTTAAATTTCTATACTTCAAAAGTAAAATAGGCTGGTGACAACAGTTTGTCAGCAGGAAAAAAATATTTTAAAATATTTTTTTCCTGCCGTAAAAACACACCGTAGAGACGCACTGCTGTGCGTCTCTACAATGCATTTCTACGAAATAAACATACCAGAAAAAAACTTAGAACCTTAGCGTCTCAGAATCTTAGCAACTTTAAAAAAAACCTTTGTACCTTTGCCCCTTACAAACTTTGGAACTCAAAAAAAATGATCGAAGATAAAAATCCGCAGCGTACCAGTATAGCACAATTAGGCGAGTTTGGCCTAATTGACCACTTAACCCGAAACTTTGATGTAACACAGGAATCTACTTTAAAAAGTATTGGCGATGATGCCGCTGTTCTTGATTTTGCGGCTAAAAAAGCAGTTATTTCTACAGATTTATTGATTGAAGGTGTACATTTTGATCTGGCTTATATGCCATTGAAACATTTAGGTTACAAAGCTGTCGTGGTAAACCTATCTGATATTTGTGCAATGAATGCGAAACCAACTCAAATTACGGTTTCTGTTGCGGTTTCTAATCGTTTTCCGTTAGAAGCCTTAGAAGAATTATTTGAAGGGATTACGCACGCTGCAAAAGAATATAAAGTTGATGTTATTGGCGGTGATACTACCTCATCTCAAAAAGGATTAATTATCAGCATTACGGCTATTGGTGAAGCAGATGCAGATGAAATCGTTTACAGAAACGGTGCTAAACAAACTGATTTACTGGTTGTAACCGGAGATATTGGTGCAGCATACATGGGATTACAGGTTTTAGAGCGCGAAAAACAGGTTTTTCAGGTAAATCCGAATAGTCAGCCGGATTTAGATCCTTATACGTATTTAGTCGAAAGACAATTGAAACCAGAGGCCAGAACTGATGTTCGTACGCTTTTACACGCTCTTGAAATAAAACCAACTTCGATGATTGATATTTCTGACGGATTGTCTTCAGAGATTATTCATTTGTGCAAACAGTCAAAAGTGGGCTGTAATTTATATGAAGATAAACTTCCTTTAGATCCTCAGTTTATTTCGACTTGTGAAGAATTTAATATTGACAGTACAACTGTTGCCATTAATGGAGGGGAAGATTATGAACTTCTCTTTACAATTGATATTAATGATTTTGATAAAATTAAAGGAAATCCAAACTTCTCTATTATTGGCCACATGGCCGATGAAAGCGAAGGGGTTCATTTAGTAACCCGCGCCAACACAAAAATTGCTTTAAAAGCTCGTGGCTGGGATGCTTTGAGTGAGTAGTTTTCAGTCACAGTATTTAGCTCAGATTCATACTAATTTATAATATCCTAAAAGGCTTAAACCTATTAGGATATTTTTTATAATCAATATGATTTCTTAAATCTAAAATCTGCACTCTAAAATCTAAAATTCTAAAAGAGTCCTTTGCATTTTGCTTCTTTTACTAAATCGTCATCAGAGCCGGATCGTATTTTAAGTAATTCTTTCAGGCTGGTTCTTCGTTTTTCAATTTCGATTAAGGAAATAGGAATGTATTGCGGCATTTCCTGAACTTCTGTTCCTTTAGATAAGTGAAATAAAATCTGTTTATCAAACTCATCAATTTCTATTGAATTATGAGGGGATTGATTGAGCATTTTAACTACAGACTGGCTGTAATATTTTTCACTTTTCATTACTTTATCAAATGCAAAAAGCAATTCATCAAAAGTCAGATCGTTTTTAATAATTAATCCGTTTGGGTTAATTGTTCTTATAATGGTTTTGATCTTGAGCAGTTCTGTATACATTGTCAATAAAACAATCTTGCAGTACGGCATTTTCTTCAAGATTAATTTTGCCAGATCTTCGCCGGAAAAAAGATTTTTTTCTTCATAAGCCGGCATACTGATGTCTAAAAAAGCGATTTCAAACTGCGGCGTATTTTCGTCTTCTAACAAGTCATAAGCCGATTTGCAATCGTGTGCCTGTGCAATTACAAAATCATATTCTTTTGGATTATACCGGGTTATTGCATTTTTATACCCTTCGATAATAAAAGGGTGATCATCAACAATTAAGATGTTTGGCTGAATTAATTCCGAATTTGGGGCTTTGAAATTAAGTGTCATTTGTCTGTAGGTTTATTTTTTGATCAATTGGAACTTTCACAATCAGAAGTGTTCCTTCTCCTTTAGCAGATTTTATAACAGCGATGCCTTTGCATTCTGCCGCTCTATATTCAATATTATGCAATCCAATACCTTTTTTGGTGCGTTTGGTATTAAACCCAATTCCGTTATCCATAATTGACAATACCAGATGATCAATTTCGCTTTTAAATTCAACCTTAATCGTATCTGCCTTTGCATATTTATTACAATTTTGAAGTGCTTCCTGAACAATTCGGTACAAATTTATTTTGACCATATTGTTTACAAGCTCCCATTTTATATGCGAATCAAAAGATGTTATCAATTTTGAAGGATATGTATTTCTCTGATTTTCAAATAGTTTTTTTAAAATTACAACAAAGTTATTTATTAATTCAGATTTTTCCCTATTGAGGTCATGCGAAATTTCCCTGATATCTTCTTCGATATGTTTTAGTTCTGCCAAATATTTTTTTCGTTTTGCTGCGGCTTGCTCTTCATCCATTTTATCCAGACTATCAAGACTGATCCGAATACCAAACATTCGTCCTAAAACGCCGTCGTGTAATTCCTGGGCTACTTTTTTCTTTTCTTTAATTCGGGTTAACTCAATTTCATTTTGCTGCGAAATCATTAAATTATAAACATCTTCATTTGCAATTTGCTGCTGTTGTTTAAAAAGTAATTCCCTGTTTTTAGTCTGCTGTGTTTTGTAAACATAAAAAAATAAGCCCAGCAAAGTACAAATACTAAAAACATATATCAATGTTTTATTCTTTTCTTGTAAACTTGAATTTTGATCTTTTATTTCATTGGTCTCATATTCTATACGAGAAAATTTTTCTCCCATTTTTCGTTCTGCTTTCAGCATTTTATCATTAAGCTGAATGTATTCTTTAGAATATTTCGACGCATTTTTAGGATCAACAATAGCTGTTTGTTTAAGTGCCTCTAGTGTGTTAATTAATTTACTGCTTGTACGAGACAATGCTAAGGCTTGTTTTGAAAACTGCAATGCTCTAAAAGTATCCTTTTTAAAAGCAAAATACTCAGACAAATGTATTTTGCTTGAAACTACTCCTGACGAAAGGCTTAGACTGTCCCTAATTTTCAAAGATTCATAAAACAAATCAGGTAAGTTATCTGATTCTCTTAATTTAAATTTAGAATAACCCAGATTATCCAGCAAAATTGCATACAGGCTTGCTCTGTCTTCAAATAGTTTATCTTGTTCTAAACCTCTTTCAAAAAAAACTTTTGCTTGTTTATAATTCCCCATTTTCATATATATAAAGCCTACATTATTTAATGAAGCAGCTTTATACTGAAATATTAAGGGTATAGATTTATCTTCTAAAGCCTTTAAAGCTTTATTTTGAAACTCTAAGGCTTTTGTATATTCCTCTCTTTCATTGTATAATATTCCTAATAGATTATAACTTTCATAATAAAGATCATTTACTTTTTGCTGCTTTTTTAAGCTGCTTAAGGCTTTAAAAACAGCAATTTCACTTTCAAAAAAATCGCCTTCGTTATACTGCAGACTTGCTTTATTTAAAAACGTTTTGGCCAGATTGTATTGGTCATCTAATTTTAGATAAAGTTTTTCTGCTTTATAATAATGCATAAAGGCGCTGTCTGAAATAGATTGCGAAGCATAATAATCTCCCAGATAGGTATAGGCTTTCGCCATATGCAATGAATCTTTAGACTTTTGGGTTCTCTCTAAAATTAGTTTGGTGGTTTTTAAATAATCTTTCCAATCGCTCATATTATAGTAACGATTAGCAACTTTAAACAGGTTTACTTTATTAAGCGAATCATCTTTCTGGTTTAAGATTATGCTTAATGCTTTTTGATTATAACTCTGTTTGATGCTTAAAGGCAGATTATTCTCGTTTGCTAATGAAAGATATGTAGAAAGGCTATCTATTGAAGAAATTGTATTTTCGTCTAATTCTGCTTTCTTGGTACAAGCCATAAAAACAAAAACAAGAAGTAATAGTATTTTACAATTTTTTTTCAATTGCGATTTTTGTGTTTCATCAAAAATACTAAAACTATAGACACAAAAAAAGGCTGCCAAAAAATTGACAGCCTAAATGTTTATTCAAAATGTAGTTAATCTACTTTTTTATCTGTACCGATAGATTGATTAACGCTTGCAAAATCTAATTGCTTATTTCCGTTTAGTGATTGATCATTTACTCTTTGAAAATCATGCTTCTTCTGTCCCCCTGTCGCACCTCCGTCAATTGGCAGGACGATACTCAATTCTTCATTTGAAACAATACTTGGAGTTGTTGGATTTGCAAATGAAGTTGCTGCTACTACTAATGAAAATAATCCGAATGTTAAAGCTGTCTTTTTCATAACTTAATGTGTTTAATTTGATTTTTTATTTGGGGCTTTTGATTCCTTTGTCAGCGAATCTGGGTGTAAAACTACCACCATAATCAAAAAAAATCTATACAAAAAAATAGCTTCGTGGTAAAACATACCCAATTGATAGTCAATGGGTATCAAATTTATGTAATTACCTAATTACTAGACCTCTAAATAATTTCCTGCAGAAAAATCAGTGATAATTAAATCAACGTTTGATTTATAGGTTTTTGAAAAAGGAATCTTTTTCGTGGAATTTTTTATGTAACAAACTGAATTCCCGTTATGAATTCTTGCAATGTAGCTGCGATTAATAATATAACTGTTGTGAATTCGAATAAACGGATAGCTTAAAACCTGCTCAAAATGCTTCAATGTTTTGAAAGCAGTTATCATATCGCCTGAATTCAAATAGATATCTGTCGAATTATTATCGGCTTGAAAATAACAAATATCATCTGCATTTATATAACGATGGTCGCCATATGATTTAATACAGATTACAAGCGGTTCCTGTGCCTGCAGATTTATGTTTTGGCCTGGAATTGCTGCAGGAATGTTTTCGTCCTTTAAAACAAGAATTTCATTGTTAGTACTAATTTCAGGTTTTGTTTCTATAGATCGCATCTCTTTTGGCTCTAAAAGTTTTTTTTCAAACTTTAAAAGTGTTTTTAGTAAATCTATGTGAGTTAAAGGTTTTAAGATGTAATCAAAAACACTGTATTGAATAGCTTCAAAAGCCAAATCTTTTTTAGTGGTAGTTATAATGATTTTTGGAATAATCGATAAGTACCGATACAATTCGTCAATAAATGAAAGCGATAAATGACTTGATGAATCTTCGGGATCAATTTCTAAAAAAACAAATGAAGGACGGTGTTCTAAAACCAAATTAAGTCCCTGATGGTAATTCGTAGCTGAAGCTATAAAAGTTAATTCTGAAAAACCTTCTGCAACGATTCTGGTTCTCAAAACACTTTCAGCGTCATTGTCAACAATAATATACGAATACTTCTTCAACTCTAATTTTTATTGATTTTTCTTAACTTCCCAATAGCGTTTCATCAATGTTCTTTAAAAAATATTTTAAGTATAGAAAATGCCCAATTAAAATTAAGCATTTCAATTATCTAAACATTTTATTGTTGATAGATTAATTGATTATGTTAATACATAAGGATGAAATGCTAAAATTGTCGCTAAAACGCATGCTTTAAAATTAAAAAAATCCCAAACTCCACACAGGAATTTGGGATATTTATATAACGTTAATTAAAAAATTACATTTTCATCAGCCAGTTTTTCATCGAAACTTCGTTTTCAATAATACCTCTTAATTCAGATATCTTAACACGATCTTGTTTCATTGTATCTCTATGACGAATTGTTACTGTTTCGTCTTCAAGAGTTTGATGATCTACTGTAATACAAAATGGTGTTCCTAATGCATCTTGTCTTCTGTAACGACGTCCTACTGCATCTTTCTCATCATACGCCACATTGAAATCCCATTTTAAATCTTCGATGATTTTCTTTGAAACTTCTGGTAAGCCATCTCTCTTAATTAAAGGCAATACCGCTGCTTTTGTAGGTGCTAAAACTGCTGGCAATTTTAGTACTGTTCTTTCAGATCCGTCTTCTAAAGTTTCTTCCTGCAACGATGTTGCAAAAACTGCTAAAAACATACGATCAAGACCTACAGACGTTTCTACTACGTATGGCACGTAATTTTCGTTTAGTTCAGGATCAAAATATTGCAGTTTTCTTCCTGAATATTGTTCGTGCGCTTTTAAGTCAAAATCCGTACGAGAGTGAATTCCTTCTAATTCTTTAAAACCAAAAGGGAAATTAAATTCGATATCTGCCGCCGCATTTGCGTAATGCGCTAATTTTTCGTGATCATGAAAACGGTAATTCTCTTTTCCTAGTCCTAAAGATAAATGCCAGTTTAAACGCGTTTGTTTCCAATGTTCGTACCATTGCATTTCTTCTCCCGGACGTACAAAAAACTGCATTTCCATTTGTTCAAATTCACGCATACGGAAAATAAATTGTCTTGCAACAATTTCATTTCTAAAAGCTTTACCTGTTTGAGCAATTCCAAAAGGAACTTTCATACGGCCTGATTTCTGAACGTTTAAAAAGTTTACGAAAATACCCTGCGCTGTTTCAGGACGTAAATACAAATCCATTGCAGACTCTGCAGAAGCACCAAGTTTAGTTCCGAACATTAAGTTGAACTGCTTAACATCTGTCCAGTTTCTAGAACCTGTTTCAGGATCAGCAATTTCAAGCTCTTCGATTAAAGCTTTTACATCTTCAAGATCTCCATTCCCTAAAGAACGTCCTAAACGCTCTCTAATTTCTCTTTCTTTTGCTAAATATTCAACTACTCTGGCATTTGTAGTTACAAATTCCTGTTCGTTGAATGCATCACCAAAACGAGCTTTTGCTTTGTCGATTTCTTTTTGTGCTTTTTGGTGAATTTTTTCAGCAAAATCTTCAACTAAAACGTCAGCTCTATATCTTTTTTTAGAATCTTTATTATCAATTAACGGATCGTTGAAGGCATCAACGTGGCCTGAAGCTTTCCAGGTTGTTGGATGCATTAATATTGCAGCGTCAAGGCCTACAATATTTTCATTCATCTGAACCATTGATTTCCACCAATATTCACGGATATTCTTTTTTAATTCGACGCCATTTTGTGCATAATCATATACTGCACTCAATCCATCGTAAACTTCGCTTGACGGAAAAATAAATCCGTACTCTTTTGCGTGCGAAACCACATTCTTAAATATATCTTCTTGTTTTGCCATAGTAATGCAAAAATATAAAAAGTACTTATAAAAAAAAGAAAAATAAAAAAGATTGAAGTTTAAATTTGGTTAGTTTTGTAACTAAATTCTTTCTATTTGTGTTTAATTTTTTAATTGACCTGTTTTTCCCTAAAGTTTGCTCAGGATGCCGTGCGGTTTTAATGACAAACGAAACTGTTTTATGCACGAATTGTCGTCATGAACTGCCTCTGACTCAATATCATTTAGATTCAAATAACGATGCCGTTAAAAAGTTCTATGGCAAAATTGAAGTTGAGCATGTTTCTGCCTTTGTATATTTTAACAAAAAAGGAATTGTTCAGGAACTCATTCATAACCTGAAATATAAAGGCCATGAGGAAATTGGGGTTGTTTTAGGAAATTGGTATGCGGAGGATTTAAAGGAACTAAAACTCAAAACGAATTTTGATATGGTAATTCCGGTTCCTTTACATCCGCGAAAATTTAAGGAACGCGGCTATAATCAGGTTGCCACTTTTGGGAAAGCTTTAGCCGAAGGTTTGAAAATTCCCTATAATAGTTCGGTTTTATATCGAAAGAAATATTCTAAAACACAATCAAAAAAGAACCTCTTAGGAAGATCTGAAAACATCGAAAATATCTTTGATGTAATTTCAACCGAAGAAAACCATAACAAACATTTTTTAATTGTTGATGATGTACTTACGACCGGAGCAACACTTGAAGCTTGTTCCAGAGCATTATTAAAAATTCCCGGAGCAAAAATCAGTATTGTCTGTATGGCGATGGCGAACTCTTAGAATGAAATTCCAAAAAAGAAAAATTCCAAATTCCAATTAAAACTTGGAATTTGGAATTTAAAATATTGGGATTTAAATTAAAATATTGATTTTTAAAACTTTAGTTTACAATTATTTTCTTAACAGTTCTTCTGTTTCCATCGATAACGGTTACTAAATAAATTCCTGCTGAAACATTTGGAAGCTGAATGTTTTGATTAAAATCTCCCGATACTTCAAAGGTTTTCTTGTAAACACTTTTCCCTAAAATATCGTGTACAAAAACCTGAACATTATTTGATTCACTTGCAAATTGAATTGTGAAACTTCCTGTATTTGGATTAGGATAAAGCGCAAAATCTATGCTTTCGAAATCGTCTGTACCTAAAGTAAAAGTTTTAGTACAGATATTTACTGATGCCGAATTTATTGTTCCAAACATTCCTGAAACAGCGTCACGAACTCTAAATGTCCATGTTCCTTCTTGAGCCTGATCATTAAATGCGCGTAATTCGTCAACCGGAATAACTATTTGTTCTGTTGTTTTACTGCAGTCTAATGCATTTCCAGAATCATCAAAATTAAAAATTAAAGTTGAGTTTAAACTTGGACATGATTTATTAAACAAACGTACAGTTGTTCCTTGTGGGTTTATGATTTGAATTTCGAGATCTGATAATCGTTCGTGAGTAACATTCACCGAAACATTTACATCTGAGATTGTTCCTGTTGAAGCTGGCACACTCACTGTTTTTGCTGTATAACTTGTTGAATATGGAATACTAAAAGCATTTCCAAAACTATACGTGTTACAGCTTGTCGATGATGTATACCCAATGGCAAATGCTTTACTGTTTAAGGCATAATAGATATTTTCAGTTGGCTCAATAAGAAGTCTGCAATTTGTAGATGAAGGAACACTGGCAGGCAGAACGATAACTTCTGAGCCATCATTTTGAGTATTAGCTGCTAAAATTGTTGGGAATGTTAATCCGCCATCTGTAGAAAGTTTGATATTTACTAACGAAGAACCCTGTAGATTATTGGTATTATTAACGCTCCAGGTAATAGTCTGGCTTGAACCTTGCTGCCAGCTCACATCATCAGTACTATGCGACGTTATGGCAAAAGGTCCTGCTGTCGAAACCACATTAACAACCATTGTATCTGTATTTGTCTGGGCTGTACCTAATGCCGCATTATCCCTGCCTGTTAAAGTAAAATTTAATGTTCTTGCTATAGATGAAACAGATTCCCAGGTTGTTGTTAATTTATTTTGCAGCACAGAATCAAAACTTGGCATATAACGAACCGCAGAACTTGTTGGAGCAAATGATCTAAATAAAGGCCCATCTGGTTTCGTTGGATATGCAATACTATTTGCTCCAGATGTTGTAACAGCATTATCATATTCTTCCCAGGTATAAGTAACAACATCTCCCTCGGGATCTGAGCCGGTTCCTTTTAAAATAAATGGTGTACTAATTGGAATCGTATAATCAATTCCTGCATTAATTACAGGCGGGTTATTTGTTAAACTCGTGCTAACCGGACAGCTTTTTCCAGCAAGTGTATTCTGAATCTGCCAAATACTAGCATAAGCAAAATAGTCGTCAGAATTATTTTGTATATCGTAATCACCTGTAACCCCGGCATAACCCATTATTGTAGAACCGCTTCCCGGCTCAACATTCACAGATGTTCTTTCACCTGAGTCATACGAAAAAGTATGATTTGCACCCAATTGATGTCCAAACTCATGTATCACAAAATCAATATCAAACGTATCACCTTCTGGCCTTCCGTCTGAAGGAGAAGTAAAAGCGCTTCCTTTTGCTAAAGGATCATTTGTTGTTGGATTTGAACAAATACAGCCTATACAACCGGCATTACCTCCTCCTCCAGAAGCTCCAAATAAATGTCCGATATCATAATTATTATTGCCTATAACATCTGTCAACGTTGTTTGAACTTCTTGGTTCCATGCTCCATCAGCACCGGCAGAAGCATTAGAATAAGGATCTGTTGAGGCATCTGTATAAATTACAGCATCATTGTTCGCAATTAAAACCAGTTTCAATGCCAAATCTTTATTCAAAACGCCATTCACTCTTGTTAGTGTAGCATTCATTCCTGCTAGCGCTAACGCTTTTGTCCCTCCAAAATAGGCTGTATATTCTCCTGTACAGGACAATGCTAAACGAAGCGTTTTAAAAACTTTTGTATTTGATGCTGTTTTTGCAGTCTTTCCTTCTTTATTATTTACAACAGCATCTATAGTCTTACATACTAACTTTAGTTTTGAAGCTGCATCTTTAGAAGAAAATAAAACATATTCTTCTTTATTATCTGGGTTTTGCTCTATAAACTCAGTAGCTTTATCTGCTCTAAAAAGCATTGTTTGAATACCTCTTGGAGAGAGACTAAAATGTATTTTTGCCGACTTGTCGTCTAAACCGCTTCCTTCGTAAGCTCTAATTTCCGGGTATTTTGCCTGTAATTCCGGATCAAAATTAGAAGATTCCCAAACCTGAAATTTTTCTAAAACCCCTTTTGCATTAGGAATTGTAATTTCGACATTCGTACTTAACGAAGATTTTTCGGTTGTTTTGGCAAGTTTTGCCGTTAAGAATTCTGTATTTAATTTATAATACAGTTTTTCAGAATCTGATATTGACGCTTTTTTTCCAGAGACTGAAACCGAATTAACTTTTTGCCACAGCTCATCACTTTGGGCATGAATTTTTGCAAACGAAAAGATAATCAGAAAATAAAGTAAATGTTTCTTCATGCTTAGTGATATTTTATAAAATCAAATTTAGTCGAATTAAATTAAATTCTTATATCTAAACGACATTTAACGTTTTTTAGTCGACGAATCAGGATTTTTTTCGACAAAAGAAGTATAATATTCCTAAAAAATCAATTAAGCTTAGTACAAAATTTAAAATAGATAGTATAAATTTGCAGCATCTTAAATAATTTGTTTTGAAGCTCTTTCATTCTATAAGCGATTTTCATTCAACCAAGAAAACGATTTTAACTCTTGGTACTTTTGACGGCGTACATATTGGTCATAAAAAAATTCTGGAAAGAATTACTCAAAACACCGAAAATGGGAAATACGAAAGTTTAGTACTTACATTTTTTCCACATCCGAGAATGGTTTTACAAGAAAAATCAGAAATAAAACTTCTCAATACGATTGCTGAAAAAACAAAACTTTTAGAAGCAACTGGAATTGAAAATTTAGTTATTCATCCGTTTAACGAAAGTTTTTCAAGATTAACTGCCGAAGAATTTGTTCATAGCATTTTGGTTAATCAATTTCATATTCAAAAAATAATTATTGGGCATGATCATCGATTTGGAAGAAACAGGACTGCCAACATTGATAATTTAATTGCCTTTGGGGCTGAATATGGTTTTGAGGTTGAACAGATTTCTGCCGAAGAAATACAAGATGTTTCTGTTAGTTCTACTAAAATTAGAAAGGCTTTGAACGAAGGAAATATGGAACTGGCCAACGAATATCTGGGCTATGACTATTTTTTGAGCGGCGAAATTGTAAAAGGAAAACAATTAGGAAGAACAATTGGTTTTCCAACGGCAAATATTCAAATTGACGAGGAATACAAGTTAATCCCAAAAAATGGTGTTTATGTTGTGAAAACCCTGATCGATAATTTGGAAATTTTCGGAATGATGAATATCGGTTTTAATCCAACTGTAAATGGCCAAAAACAAACTATTGAAGTAAATCTTTTTGACTTTGATGCTGATATTTACGGCAAAAAAATTGAGGTTTCATTATTACGATATCTTCGTGAAGAACAAAAGTTTGGTTCTGTAGATTTGCTGAAAGCTCAATTAAATCAGGATAAACAAGCTGCTTTAACTTTTGTAAGTAAGCTTCAGTAATTAAAAATATATAGTTCCTATGGGACAAAATAAAATACCTAAAATAATATTCTACCGATATAAAATCTCTACGAGATATACTACATATACTCCATTAGGAGTTAAATAATCGGCAGTAAACATATTACCCCTGCATTAATGTCCTGTAAGGACTTCACACATTTCAAGAAAAACATTTTTCCAAAACGCTATTTCTTGATCTATAACATTTTACCAATTTTAAATCATCATAGTTATTTTTTTAGTAAATTTGATATATAACTCTGTTTATCAAGCATATACTTATTAACTTCTTAAAAAATAACCACTATGAAACTACCTAAAGAAATAACAAACGGTTTTTTGATATTCCTCGGAATAGGCATTTATTTTTTATTGATGAATGTATTAGGTTTAGCAGATTTGTTTTACCTGCGTACCCTTAATGTATTTTTCTTATTTTATGGCGTAAACAGAACGATGGTGATGAATCTTCATGAAGGAGAAACGAGTTTTGTATCAAATGCAGTTTCTGCATTAACAACTTCTGTAGTTGGCGTGGCGTTAAGTATTCTTGGATTATTGATCTACAGTTATGCCCGAGGCGGTGACGCTTATGTACAAACATTATCTGAAACATTTATGTTTGGAGGCAATCCCTCTGTGCCAACTTATTGTATTTGTCTCCTTTTCGAAGGGCTTGCTTCATCGGTAATTGTCACTTTAATGATGATGCTGTATTGGAACAATAAATATGCTGCCGATTAATTATTCAAAATAAAAACAACCATTTAAGTGCTCAAAAATCATAAAAACCTACATTTATATGATTTTTGAGCGCTTCTTTTTTGAAAAACTTATCAAATATTCAATTGCAACAACCGCTATTGTTCGTTAGAAAATTTAATTACATTTGAAGCTTCAAAAACATTGTATCCATGAGCATTACAAAACACAACTGGACAAAAGACGAAATCATCGCAATATATAACAAACCTTTGATGGATTTGCTTTATGAAGCTGCAACAATTCACAGACAAAAACACGATCCAAACGTAGTTCAGGTTTCTACTTTATTATCAATAAAAACAGGCGGATGCCCTGAAGATTGTGGTTATTGCCCACAAGCTGCAAGGTATAATACGGGAGTTGAAGGAAATGACCTGATGACGGTGAGCCATGTAAAAGCCCAGGCCTTAAGAGCTAAATCCAGCGGATCTTCCCGCGTTTGTATGGGAGCTGCCTGGAGAAATGTAAAAGACGGCGAAGAATTTGATCAGGTTTTAGAGATGGTTCGTACTATCAATAAACTTGATATGGAAGTTTGCTGTACTTTAGGTATGCTTACAGAAAATCAGGCACAGCGTTTGGCAGAAGCAGGTTTATATGCCTACAACCATAATTTAGATACTTCTGAAGAATATTATAAAGATGTAATTTCTACCCGTGGTTTTGAAGACCGTTTACAAACTATCGAAAATGTTCGTAAAACAAATGTTACGGTCTGCAGCGGTGGAATTATTGGAATGGGAGAAAGTATTGAAGACAGAGCCGGAATGCTTGTCGCACTTTCTACTTTAAATCCGCAGCCGGAATCTGTTCCAATTAATGCTTTAGTTGCCGTTGAAGGAACTCCGATGGAAGAAGAAAAACCGGTTGAAATCTGGGAAATGATTCGTATGGTTGCTACAACAAGAATTGTAATGCCGGAAACCCAGGTTCGTTTATCTGCAGGAAGAACCAACATGACTCGTGAAGGTCAGGCAATGTGCTTTTTTGCAGGAGCAAATTCAATTTTTGCCGGAGATAAATTATTGACTACCCCAAACCCTGATGTTAATGAAGACATGAAGATGTTTGAAATGTTAGGGTTAGTTCCTCAAAAACCTTTTATAAAAGTTTCGCAGCCAAAAACAGTAGAAGCTGCCGATTCTCAATTTAATTCTTTAGGAGAAAAACCGAGATGGTCCAGACCCGGACATACAATTGAAAGAAATATTGAGGCTTCGATCAAATCAAAAATTTAAGTAAAAGAGTTAAAAAATCTCGATAAATATTTTTAAATTGCTTATGACACAGAGTTATAAGCAATTTTTTTATTTATAAAATGAAGTTAAAACAAATCCAAAGGGTAAAAAAAATCTCTAAGGAAGATTTTATTTCCCAATATGTAAAAAAACAAATTCCAGTTGTTATTGAAGAACTAACTGAAGACTGGCCAGCTTATCAAAAATGGAAATTATCTTATATTAATGATATTGCGGGTAATATTACGGTTCCCTTATACGATGATCGGCCAGTAAACCACGAAGAAGGTTTTAATGAGGCTCATATGACAATGAAAATGAGCGATTATATCCACCTTTTAGAATCAAAACCTACCAATTACCGTATTTTTCTCTATAATTTAATGAAAGAAGTACCACGGTTGAAAAATGATTTTTTATGGCCGGATATTGGATTAAAACTCGTTAAGCAGTTACCAATGCTGTTTTTTGGCGGCGAAAATGCCAGGGTATTTATGCATTACGACATTGATTACTCGAACATTCTGCATTTTCACTTTCATGGGGAAAAACAATGTATGCTTTTTGCACCAGACCAGTCAAAATATATGTACAAGGTTCCGCATGCTTTAATTTCGAGAGAAGACATTGATTTTGATAATCCTGATTATGAAAAATTTCCGGCGCTTAAAAATGCTGAAGGATATATCACTAATCTTAAACACGGAGAAATGTTGTATATGCCCGAAGGTTATTGGCATTATATGAAATATTTGACACCTGGTTTTTCAATGAGTTTACGATCTTTTCCTAAAAACATTACTAATTTATCAAAAGCTGCTTATAATGTTTTTATTATGCGCTATTTTGATATTATGATGCGAAAGTTTAAAGGGCAGAAATGGATTGATTATAAAAATGAAAAAGCAATTCAAAATACCCATGAAAACCTTAGAAAGAGTGCTTAATAAAAAACGGCTGCAGGATTAATTTTGCAGCCGTTTTTTATTTCGGTTTATAAATTTAATGAAAAGTAATTTTTCTGGCTGCCGTATTTCCGTTTTCCAAAGCCACTTTTACAATCAAAACCTGGTTTGCTGACTGAAGATTTGGAATCTGTAATTCGGTATTTCCAATCTTTTTATTGTTGTAAATCAATTTTCCTGAAACATCAAAAATTGTAACTTCTTTTATAAAATCATTTGTTGAATTTACCTTAATGTTTTTATTCTTAACCGAAACAAAAAGATTCTTTCCCTGATTTTCAAAATCATCAACTCCTAAATCTGCTGAAGCATACTTCAAAACAAAACGATCCAGAAAAGTTCCTGTTGATGTACTGAAAGTGTAAGCACTTGTTTGCAGGTTGTGTGTCGTGTTTGTCAATTTGTCTTCTAAATAAATGGCATGATTTGTTAAATCACCATCTGAATGATCAATCGCAATGGAAAATTCGCCTTCAATGTTAGATTTGTAGCCTAAAGGAACAATGTCAGAATCTATAAAAGGCAGGGCACGCCCTTGAACCGTTAATTTTCTTCCTTCATTAATGCTGTAAAAATCTAAATAAATATTACCATCAATGGTAACTCCATCGTAATTATTATCCCAGGTATTGGTCGCCCCTTCTACATATCCTATCAGCAATTGTTTAAAAGCTCCTTGTGTATTTGTCAAATTAAGCCAAACTCTGTGTCTTTCAATCGTTTCTTTATTGCTGTCTGCTGTTTTAAAAAACTGACTATTATTTCCGGGAACTCTCATAGAATTAGTAAAAACAGCATTTAAAGCAGTTTTTGATTTTACGAAAAAAGCCTGACCTGCTGCGATGTATCCTAAAGGAGCGTTTTGATTTCCGGGTGAACCAGCTCCCTGACCAGCCATGCTTCCAACGGTTATACTTCCTGTTAAATTATAAATTGCATAATCATTACTGCTATAATTATACTGAGCGTCTCCCAAAACAACATTGCTTGGTAAGGAGTTATGTGTCCAAAAATATAGGGTACCATATAAGTTTACCGAATTATCGAAGATAAATTGATCTGCATATATTGCTGAAGGATATGGATTGCCCAGCAAATGGAATTTCTCTACTGCAGCTAAAGGAACGGTAATTGTGCCATTATTAGGGACTCCTTCTAAAAATGAATTATAAATGGAAGGAGAATTAATATCGAAATTTTGTGGCGCCCTTACAATGTAACCTTGACCAGGAACCATTTCTGAGGTTCCGTTGTAATTAATTATCCAGCCTGTAACCGGGTTAAAGCTATAGTACTTATCAGCGAGTGTATTTGGCGATAAATCATGCAGTGTATACGCCGGTGTACGCACAATTGGTGAAGACCAATAGGTAAAATCATATCGCCTAACTGCTGTAGTATTTCGTTTATATATAATGTTTCCTGTATTTACGACATTGTTAACCTGCATTAAGCTGGCATTATTTTCAAAAGTCAATAACCCTCCGTTATTGTTAACTGAATTGGTAATCATTAATGTATGATTAGAATTTACTGTAACATTGGCACTTGCATCAACAACACAAGAACAGCCGCTCAAATCACTGGTTGTAGTATAATCGCCTGAAAATCGAACAGCATCTGTAGCAATCGGCGGACTTCCGGTTGACCAGTTTGTACCATTCCAAATATTTGTAACCGGGGCTTTTATCTCAAGATTAATAGTTGGTATAGAGGGACAAATATTTATATCATGTATCGTAAAAGTATAATTTCCGGGAGCCAAATTTGTTATAGTGTAACTAGTTCCTGATGAAGTATAGGTTTGAAAAACTGTTCCATTTTGTGTAATTGTCCAATTTGGTGATGCTAATAAGCCACTCAAATGTACACTTCCGGTTGGGGTAACACAAGTTGGCTGCGTAATAACTGCAAATACCGGAGTAGATGGTTTTGGCTCAATATCAATTCTTGTTTCTATTGCAAATTCTTCCGGGCAAGTTCCGTTTTTGACCACAGCCCTGTAGCTTGTACTAGTTGTTAATACACCTGGCTGATAAGTATCTGAAGTATTAGCGAAAGACTGCCATACATAGGGTATAGCTTCGGCATATTCCCATCTTACAATTGTTCCGGTATAATTGGTTAATGTTAATAACGGACTTGGATCTCCGCCGCAAATGTGAATTCCTCCATGTACTGCACCTCGTTCTGTTTTGGTTACCGTTGTAGTATTGCTCGCACTCGTATTTGATGCACATCCTATTGAGGAATAATCTACAGTTACAGTTTTGTTTCCTATTGTCAGCCATTGTAATGTTACCGAGTTACTAGTTGTAGATATTCCGCCTGAAGTAATAATATAATCAGTATTAAGAACTCCCGGAACATTCCAAATATAATCTGATTGTCCACTTTGTGTTGTATAAGTAACATCTGTACTCACACAAACAGAAGCTGCAGGCTGTGCTGTAAATGTTGGCGACGGCAATGGATTTACCGTTACCGTTGCAGCAGCAGAATTTGCAACTGTACAAACTCCATTTTGCACAACAGCCCTAAACTGAGTTGTCTCAGTAAGCGATCCGGAAGTATATGTATTTGTTGTATTAGTAATATCGTTCCAAGTTGAAAATGGATTTACGGAATACTGCCATTTTTGAACTGTACCCGTTTGTCCTGCTAAAGATAAAGCTGCACTTGTTGCACCGGCGCAAATTGTTGTTCCTCCTGTAACAGTTCCTCCTACCGATGGCGAAGAAACTGTTATTACTACAGAATTTGACGCTGCAATATTAGTATTACATACACCAGAACTTAAACTAGTAACCGTTATTGTACTTGGTCCGGGTGTTGTAAAACCTGTTGCAATAAAAACACCCGTTCCTGCTGTGGTTACAGTCATTACTGCGGTTAATGCCACAGCTGATGGGCTGCTTCGATTATAAGTTACTGTATATGTTCCAGTAGGCAATAAAGCTGCACTGGATGTTAATGTTACAGAAGAGGTTTCTACTGAAGTACAAGCATCTGCAGCTGCAATACTGCCGATTCCATACGTTGGGCAGGTATAAGTTATAATAACCTGACCATTTGCACCAGCTCCGCCATTTTGAGGGCCAGCCAGAGCAGAACACATTGAACCACTTCCTCCTCCTCCTGGTGAAGTTCCATTATTTCCTACTGCTGTGCCTAAAACTAAACTTGGTACCGATGGTCCTCCAGCACCTCCTCCAGGCGATGCTCCATCGCCTCCTTTTCCTGATGTAAGCAAAAGTGCAGCTAAAACATGTCCACCAGAATCTCCGTTCCCTCCAGAAGCTGTTGTCGTACCTACAGAATTTGAAGCTAGTCCGCCTGAACCGCCAGCCGGTACACCACCAGCAGTATTACCATTACCTCCAGCTCCACCGGCTGCATAAATAACGGCTTCAAAACCTGTAATAGTCGAATGCCCGCCTGCAGCACCATTTGCAGCCGTACCTGCTGTTTGTCCTGCAACCACTACACTTAAAGTATTACTGGCCGTTACATTAATATTGCTTCTTGCATAAGCGCCGCCTCCGCCTCCGCCTCCGCTTCGTCCTTCAAATAATCCTGAACCGCTTGCTCCGCCTCCGGCACCTCCTCCGCCCCAAGCTTGTACATCCATAACAGTTATACCTGCCGGCACAACTACTGTACCGTTAGAGGTAAGTGTATGCGGCGGCTGGGCCCATAAAGAAAAACAAACAAATGAAAATAAAAGGGAGAGTTTTGTCTTTTTTAATGAATTATTCTTAAAATAATTATCTAACAAAGAAAAACAACAAATTAAAAATTTCGGTAAAACTAGAAAGATTGGTAATTTTTTTTCCATTGCACTATTTTTTAATTAAAAGAAAAAGACTGAAACTCAGATAAAATCTGTTTAGTTAATTCTAAATACCTCAAAAAATAACATGAATCTCAGAAACAAATCTGAAAATCACACAAAAAAATAGTAATAGCTGTTAGTTTTCGTGGTATTTAAGTAAGCAGCATTGTGTGGCAGATAGAAAATTATGACCGCATTTTGTGTAGAAAGAAATACAAAATGCTTATCAACGGCTTTTAGGTATCATTTGTCGAACGATTACCACAACAAGGTACGATTTTATTTACAACTCAAACAAGTGATTTAAGTTAAAAATTAAGATTTTAACACTTTTTATTTCACAATTGAATAAATTATGAAAATAACTGTTAAAGGAAATGCCAATTATAGTGATAAAGTCCCGTATTACAATCCATTATTTTGAACATAAGGAGTTAAAAAAAATCACTCCAACCCCCAGTATATAAGAAGTTTATATAGAATTTAGAATATAATCTTTTGTGTCTGCCGGGATTTATCTTCAAAAATTACCCTGACTAATAAAACCTGATGACTGCATACTAAATTCGATATTTCGAATTCTGCATTATCTATTTTTTTATTTTCGAAAAGTAACCTTCCATAGATATCATAAAGAGAAACACTTTTTAGATTTCCTTTGGCTGATTTTATATTGATAATTTTATTCTTTACAGAGACAAATAATTCCTTTTCAGTTTTCTCAAAATCGGCAATATTTAGTTTTTCATCCATAAAGTGAAGTACAAACCTATCCGTAAACAACCCTATTTCAGTATTGAACGTATAATCTTTTTGGGTTAGATCTAAAGTGCTATTCAGGAATTTATCTTCTAAATAAACTGGCTGATGACTTAAGCCGCCATCTGCGTGATCTATTTGAATGGTAAACTTTCCGGAAATTACTGTTTTAAACCCTAAATTAATTTCATCTGATTCCTGAAAAGGCAATACCCTACCCTGAATGGTTAATTTTTTGTTTTCGTTAATACTATAAAAATCGACAAATTGATTCCCGTTTAAGGTTTCAGCGTCATAATTTAGATCATAAGAATTTGTAGCACCAGGAAGATATCCAATTAAAATCTGTTTAAATGCACCATTATCATTTTTAAGATTCAGCCATAATCTATGTTTAATTACTTCTTTTTTAGTTTCTGCTTCTCTTTTTACAGATTTAAAAAACTTATTGTTTGTTCCGGAAATCCGCATACTATTATTGAATTCCAAAAAACCTAACTGATTACTTTTAACAAAAAACCCTTGTCCAGAAGCTATTTTACCATTGGGAATTGTTTCGTTAATGCCATTAGAAATCGCTTTTGTACCAACACCGCCAACTAAATTATAAACGGCGTAGTCATCTGATGTGTATTCTAAATTTGTTATTGGTGTATTATGTGTCCAGAAGTAAAGCGCTCCTTTGGTTTTAAATTCATTTTTACTCAAAAAATCATCCGCATCTATGGCTGATGGATACGGGTTTCCAATTAAATAAAACCTATTGTTTTCTTGTAAATCAACTTCAACTTTTCCATTATTTGGAACACCAATAAAAACCCCTTCATATATTGATCGTTCAAACTGAGAAAATTCCTGGGGAGACCTTATCGAATATCCTTTTCCTAATGACATATAACCTGAAGGTTCTTCAATTTTCCAGCCCGGCAATGTAGAATTATATGACAAGTATTTATCTGATAATGTGTGAGGTGAAAGATCAAGTAGTTTTTGATTATCAACCGGCGAAGACCAAAATGTATAATCAAACTTTACAACTGGATTAGTTTTTCTTTTCATCTGGATAATTCCAGAATTTATCATATCATCATCAGATTGATACAAACTGGCTGAATCTTCTAAAACTAATGTTCCTAATCCTGAATATGCAAATTCAATTCCTAAAGCATTGCTGTTAAAAAGTGTTACAGTTTTTCCTTTTTCAATACTGCAGCTGCAAACATTGGAAGAATTTAAATTTAAAAAATCTTCTTTAAAAAGTATTTCCTTTCCTCCGGACGGATAACCGTTTGACCACGAACTACCGTCCCAAACTGTTGATTCGAGACAAAGTTTTAACCGACAAATTCTATGTTTGGAAAATCCTGAAACAGAATTAAAATTTCCTCCAATTAAAAGTCTGAAATCGGATGTAATATTTAATGCAAAAACTTTATTATTAACCGAAGCATTAAAAGTATTATCAAGATCTCCTGTTTTTTGTAATCTTATTAATCTCGGGGAAGTATAATTTTTATATGTTCCTGAAAAGGTTCCGCCAACTAAAATACGATCATCCGGCTGTACTAAAATTGCACGAACATCTCCTTTGTTAAAACCAATCCCTGAATCAAAATTAGTATCTAAACTTCCGTTCGAATTTAAACGAAGAATACGTTTTTGTGAGCTTCCATTATATATTAAAAAGGAACCGCCAACAATTATTTTTCCGTCTGATTGTAATGCCAGCGAGTAAACATTTTTATCAAACCCGCCTCCAATATTGAAACTAGTGTCGATACTTCCATCTGTATTTAATCGAACCAAACGCGAGAATGGCTGACCATTAAAAGTTGTAAATCTTCCTCCTGCCAAAATTTTTCCGTCTGGCTGAATAAGAATATCCTCTATTATGGCATCTGCACCAAGACCTGTATTAAAAGCTGGATCATTTGAACCATCGGGCAGTAACCTTACAATTCTAATTTTTGAGAGATCATTGTTATAGCGTGTAAAATTTCCTGCTATAATAATTTTATTATCAGATTGTAATGCCATAGCATAAATTTGATAATTGAATCCTGAACCAATATTAAATGTATTATCTATTGATCCGTCTGGAAAAATTCGAATAATTCTATTACAAGACTGGTCATTATACTTGGTAAAATTTCCACCCAAAATAATTTTATCGTCTGATTGAACAACAGCTGTTTTTATTAAATTATTTGCCCCGGTCTGCCCCTTGTTAAAATCGGGGTCAAAAGCTCCGTCTTCTAACAGTCTTGCAATTCTAAAAGCCGGATTATTATTAAATTTGGTAAAGTTTCCAAGTACTACAGTCTTTTGATTCTCTAATGGAATCATTTTTAAAACAGAATTATCGAAACCAATCCCGGATGCCAAATAACTGGTATCAGGTTCTCCTTCAAAATTAACTTTTGCCAATCTTCCCTGATTTTGTCCATCAAAAACAGAAAATGATCCTCCAATAAACCATGATCCTTCTGAGTCGTTAGCAAGAGTCCAAACTGTAGATGCAGGTCCCGTACCCATATCAAAATCAGGTTTTACAGTTCCGTCTGAGTTTAAGAAAATAACCCGGTTAACATTTACACCATCATATCGGCTGGTAAAAGATCCGCCAGCCATAATATTGCCAGCATTATCTATTTTAATAACTTCAACTGCACCGTTGTTAAAACCAGATCCAAGAAAACTAAAATCGCGTGTACCGTCCTGATTGAGACGCACTATTCTATTGGCAGTAATTTCATTGTATGATGTAAAACTTCCTCCTAAAAGTATCTTGCCATCGGGCTGGACTTCAATAGCATTTACATTACCATCAAAACCAGTCCCTATATTAAAATCCCTATCGACACTTCCATCCGAATTTAACCTGATAATTCGATTAGAAGCTACTTCATTAAAAGATGTAAAATTGCCTACAGCTAAAATTTTATCATTAGGCAAAACCCGAACTTTTGAAATCTGTAAAGCAGATCCTATGCCTATTTTAAATGAAGTGTCTAGTAAGCCGTTTGACAGCATTCGTGCAATTCTGTTTACTGCCGTATTACCATATTTTGTAAAAGTGCCAACAATTATAATTTTCCCATCGGACTGCAAATCTATATCATGAACAATTCCTGCTCCTGAACTAGCAGCAACGACTGTACTAAAAGATGAATCATATGAACCGTCGCCGTTAAGACGAACAAGTCCGCCCCCACTCCTTCCGTTATAAGCTGTAAAGTTTCCTACTGCAAGTATTTTACCATCGGGCTGAACATTAGAAGAATAAACTTTGCCATTAAAACCAGCTCCAGTATCAAAACTTTCATCTATTGTTCCGTCAGGTTTTAAACGGGTTAAGTATGAAGAAGGAATTCCGTGCAGACTTGTATATTCACCTCCAACAATCAGGTTATTATCTGATTGTAAAAAGAGAGTTCGGACAGTCGCATTAAATCCATCTCCTTTTGAACCGTCGTCAATTGTGTTAAAAGTATTATCTACTTTTCCTTGCTGAGCAATAAGGATGTTTGTGAAAGGCAAAAAAATAAGGAACAGTATATATTTTATCAAAATCGTAAATAGTCGGTTAATATAATTTGTAAGAATTAACCGAAATTAAAAGACTTTGTAAAATAATACAATACCCACTTTTAGTGATTTTTAATTAAAACAAAAAATCCATTCCGTTTTGCGGAATGGATTTTTTTATTGGAAGATTTTTTTTCTATTTAAAGATAATCTTTCTGGTTGCCTCGGCTTTGTTTTCAAGAGTTGTTTTTACCAGCAAAACCTGATCAGCAGCCTGCAGATTTGGGATTGACAATTCTGCTGTTCCTACTTTATTTTTACTGTATAAAAGTCTGCCGGTAATATCAAATATGTTTACTTCTTTAATATTTTCTTTAGAAGATGTTACTTTGATTGTTTTATCTTTTACAGAAACCAAAAGTCCGTCTTTTACATTTTCAAAATCCCCTGTTCCTAATGTTTTATTAGTATAACGAAGCGTGAAACGGTCTGTAAAAGTTCCTATTTCGGTAGTAAATTTATAGTTTCCGGCTTTCAGGTCATAAACAGTCCCCGTTGTTTTATCTTCAAGATAAACCGCCTGATTGTTCAGCAGGCCGTCAGTATGGTCTATAGAAATGGTAAACTCTCCGGCAACGGCTGTTTTATAGCCAAGGGGGATTAAATCAGTGTCTTCAAAAGGAAGTGCACGTCCCTGAACCGTTAATTTTTTTGCATCACTGATGCTGTAGAAATCTACATAAGTATTTCCGTTAAGGGTTGCCGCATCATAATTTTGATCCCAGCTGTTTGTTGCCCCGTTTATATAACCAATTAATGCCTGTTTAAAAGCGCCTTCGGCATTAGTAAAGTTCAGCCATAAACGGTTTGCTTCACCGGCTGTTTCTGAAGTTTTAAAGAACTGGGTGTTATCACCTGCAATTCTCATATCGTTTGTAAAAACAATATTGCTTCCCGTACTGGCTTTAAAGAAAAATCCCTGCCCCGCAGCAATGCTTCCTGTCGGGGCTGCTGCACCGCTTGTTGTTGCAACACTTCCCGTTAAGGTGTAAACAGCATAATCAGCTACAGTATAATTGTATTTTGCATCTCCAGCCACACTCCCGTTTGGAGGCGAATTATGTGTCCAGAAATATAAAGCACCGACTCCTGTGTCATTTATTAGTTTATAGGCATCAATAGCTGACGGATATGGGTTTCCAATTAAATTCCATTTAGCGGCTGTCGGTGTAAAAGTAATATCTCCATTGTTAGGAACCCCAGTAAAAGAGGCTTGATAAACGGCAGAAGTATTGATGTCATACTCCTGCGGAGACCTTACAATATATCCTTGTCCGGGAGCCATTACTAAAGTTCCGTTATAATTTATTGTCCATCCGGTATTTGGATTATAACTGTAATATTTATCAGCCAGAGTTGTCGGCGACAGATCATGAAGTGTTATTCCCGGCACTGCCGTTACCGGTGCTGACCAATAGGTGAAATCATAACGGCGGATCAATTGCGTGTTTCTCTTATAAGTAATATTCCCTGAGTTGACTGCATTTGTTTTTTGCACCAGACTGGCATTGTTTTCAAAAGTTAAGGAACTTCCGGTATTAACCGTTACTGCGTTGGTAACTGTTAAGGTATTAGTACTTTGTACAGTTAATAAGCTGTTATTGCTTAAGTTAATTGTATGGGCTTTAAATTCAGTATTTGTTCCTGTAATTTCCGGCTTGTTTGCGATAGAGGTTAAATCTGGAATTACTACACAATCATCTGCAGTAGGAACTCCGCTTGGAGTCCAGTTTCCGGCTGTGTTCCAGTTTGTGCTTACACTGCCATTCCATGTTTTGCTTACATAAGCATTTACAGGCACAACAGTAATTGAAGATTCACATCCTGAGCTGTTTTTAGCTGTAACATTATACGACCCTGCTGCTAATCCCGAAAATACGCCGGTTGTATTGGTATAAGTTGTCCCGTCAATACTATAAGTAATTCCTGCTGCCGGCGCCGGGTTTGTAATTGTAATAACTCCTGTTGGTACTGTACATGTTGGCTGTGTTGTTACAGATGCTGTTGGAGTTGCTGGTTGAGGATTAATCACAACTGTAACTGTTGTTCCAAAACTTGTACAAGTTCCGGATTGTACCGTTAAAGTTCCAGTATAAGTCCCGGCTGCAGTATTGGCGTTAATAGTAATTGCATTGGCAATTGAACCTATGCCTGTGGCAAAAGTGTTAGTTACATTAGATTTATTATTGAACCCTGCGGTAACAGCTGCTGCATTCCAAGTGATACTATAGTTAGTTGGTGTATTTGTTGTAGCAGAATAACCAATAGCAATATTTTGTATGGCAGAGCTAAAACAAGTGCTAAATGAACTTGTACTTACTGTTATAGAAGTAGGATTGGTCACTGTAACAGGAGTCGCACAAACGGTTTCACCACAAGAGTTTTTATGTTTTACAAAATAGGTTGTATTTGCAGTTGGTGTAACAGTTAATGATCCATTAGCAAGAGCTGATCTACCTACTAAAGTACCATTACAAGTTCCTGATGTCCATTCAGCATATCCTCCTACTGTACCAAAACCACCGCCAGTAGCAGTAAGTGTTACGCTGGTACCGCTGCAAATGCTAGTCGCTGTCGAATTTGCAGTCGTAGGTGCTGTAATTTCAGCTATGGTATTTACTGGAATAACCACAATAGTTTCATCTGAATAAATACCAGATGTTACGGTTCTTCTGTAATATGTTTTAGTAGTAATTCCGGAAAGTACAGTATAGTTTACTCCTGTATTTGCACCTGGTGCAGCCGTAAAACCATCAGTTGCGCTTGTTGTACTAACTTCCCATAGATAATTATAGGTTGTACCATTTCCTCCAGTAGCTACTGAACCCGTAATAGTTCCGGGATTGGTACCAGAACAGATAGGAGTAGTATATAAAGCAGTAACATAATAGTTTTTAACAATCCCATAACAAGGATCACCAAAAGTATTATTAAAAGATCCGGAAGCTGGAATTGTTGCCGATGTATTTCCCAAAAGTCCTGTTGTTACAGTTCGGCTGTTAAAAGCATGACAAGTTCCAATTGTGAAATTTGGAGCTGTACCATTTGGAAGGCCGTAACTCGCAAATTTTACATTTATAAAAATGCTTCCTACTGGAGCTGTTAAGGTTAAAGAGCCATCATATTCACCTCTAATCCCAGTTACTTCACCAACTGTACCATAATATGCATAATTGTTGTCGATCGCAGTGCCAGGTGGTGTTTGCGTAATTGTTATACGGCCTGTATTATTAGCAAAATATGTATTATTTGTGTTAGCTGCTACAGGATTAGATGAAGTATGTCCCCAGGTTAGATTTAAAGGCCCTACTCCTCCTAAAGTTAAAATTCCCGCGTTGTGCTGAAAAGTTCCAAGATTTGCTATTGTTAATTTTGCAATGGTCCAAAGATTAGTAACTGTTGTAGCTGAAGAAAAAGTTTTTGTAACACTTGTTGATGAAGGATTTAGAAGGTTAAGATTGTAAAAAGTGGTACTTGTCGACGAAATAGTTTGATTATTTCCTCTAAAATTAACAGTACTTGTACCTGCTGTAAAATTTGTACCTGTTCCACCCCATGCTGCTGCAGAAGTAGAATTTACATTTAATGTACTTGAACCTCCATTTAAAGTTCCGGCGGTAAGTGTAACATTTCCAGTAAAAGTATGAGTTCCCGAGCCTAAATTTAATGTTCCTCCAGAACCATTAATTGTCAATGCATTTCCGGTAACATTTCCAGTAAATACTGCTGTGCCGCCTGTTTTAGTCATTGAAACAGCACCGCCTGTTGTAAAACCAGTAATACTTTGATTTGAAGTTCCATCTATTGTTATTGATGAACTATTGGCCGTGAATGTACCTGCATTAGTATAATTTCCTCTTAATGTAACAGCGTAATTACTAGTCGTGCTTGTTAATGTTGCGCCATTATCAATATTTAAGTTTCCATTAATATTTAAGGCAGCCGCCATTGTTGTAGAACCAGCATTAATAGATAAGTTATTGAAAGTAGTAAATATTGATGAAGGTAGAGTGTTATTTGCAGCCAATCGAACGGTTCCAGAGCCCGCTATAAAAAGATTTGACGTAGACGTATTACCTAAATTAATACTGTTAGTTATTAATGTTCCTCCGTTTGTCATATTCAATGTACCCACTCTATTTACATTATTTCCTCCCAGAGTAAAAACTCCATTTACAGTAAGCTGTGAAGTTGAATTTGAAAAATTTAAAGATGCGACGTTACCGTTTGAAGTCCCAATATTAATTGCAGCACAAATGTAAGTGTCATTTACATTGACAACATGATTATTTCCAATGATAACATTGTCTACGGGACTTGGAGGGCCGCTTATTGTGCGGTAAGTTTGATTAGCAACATTGTTAGAAGCATTTGCTGTTAAGGTTAAACTAGTATTACTGGTAATTGAAGATACGGTTCCTATTACGGTTCCATCTTGTCTTGTTATAACAGAACCAATGGTAAGTTCTGTTAAGAATAAAGTTCCCGTACCCGTTACGGTAGTAGAAGCAGTAGTAGATGTAACAGTTCCTGATCTGTTAATATTTCCCGCCGTCCAAGTTGCTGAGACATTCCAATTTCCAGAATTGTTACTTGTAACAGTTCCTGATTGTGCAAACAATTGATTTGCCGAAACAGCAAAAAACATCCCCAAACAAATTAATCTTAAATTAAGAGTGAAAAACTTTTCTTTAGAAAAATTAGGGAATAATAAAAATAAAAGTAGAGTTCTCATCATATTAAATGTTTTCTATCAGATTGTTATGTTGGCATAATACATTATACCTACTCAAAGATAAATACATCTAGGGGTTTGATTTTATGATGGCTTTTAGAATGGGCATATAATCGACAAACCGATGAAATAATCGATGAAATGCATAATAAAAGTGATGATTTTATGGAATTTCTTATAAAATAAACTTGTTAAAAATAAGAAAAATCCGTAACAACAGGTGTTTTATGTCGATTTTTTTGAAATAATAATTGGAAAAACGTCTAGTTTTGTAAAAAACCTTCAGAAAAACAATATTTTACAACTGTAAGTTATTTTTTATTCCGTAAGGAATTTAAGATATTTTCAAATAAAATCTGATTATTAGAGAGAAGTAAAAATTATGATTTTAAATGCAGATTTTTGACATTTATTCTTGTTCCAATTCTTTAACTTTTTCATAAATGAGATTACTTTCATAACCTCGACGAAGCATATAATCGCAAAATTTTTTTCGCTTTTTTAATATGTTTTTTTCCTGAATATTGTTCCAGGATCTTTCAGACAGATTTTCAAAATTTTCTGCATATTCCTCTGCAGAAATTTCTTCGAGAGCGAGATTTATATTTGTCGAAGAAATATTTCGCTGCTTAAGTTCATTTGTAATCCTAATTTTTCCCCAATTTTTGATTCTGTGTTTACCTCTTGCAAAGCTGCAGGCAAAACGTGTTTCGTTCAAAAAATTATTTTCAATTAATTGAACAACAATGGAATCAATCTCTTCTGAAGTCATTTTTAAGCTGTAAAGCTTCGAAACAACTTCGTCATGACAGCGTTCCTGATAGGCACAAAAACGTTCTAATTTCTGTAAAGCCTCTTTTAGTGTATAAACTGGATCCATGAGTATTTTCTTTCTTTTTAACTATAAATGCCAAAAATAATCATTTATGGGTTAAATTCTTACATGTTTTTTAATTATTTCATAAAACTCTTTTTGTAAAATCTTGTTTATGTGCAGAATTATAATAATTTTGTCGACAAATTCTGTTTATCAAACTGCTCAGTTTGTTAAACAGTTATTAATAAGAATTTAGGTTCAAAATTAAGCCTTTCGTTCATAACGAAATTTGAAATTTTTTATTTGAATTTAACCGCCAAAAACAAATCTAATACCACGCCTATATGATTCGAAAATTACTTTTGTTCGTTCGTTCTTTATTTTATTCTACTGAAAACAATTGTCATATTGTTTTTTTTGACCATAAGAAGGTTTCTTCTTCCAAAATGCGATTTTCTCATTTGCTTTTCGTTGGTCTATTTGCCCTTTTTTCTGTGAACTTTGTTGGAGCGCAGGCAGCATCTAGTACTTGGGTTTTAACTTCAACTACAACGGCTCCTCCAACGGTAACCGGCAATATTACGGCTAATGGGATAACATCAAATGGGGTTAATACAATTTCTTATAATGCTAGTGGTGCTACTTCTACAGGATGGACCACAAATAGCTCTATAAGTACTGATTATTATGAATTTGTAGTAACTCCAAATACAAATACAGTTTTTAATGTTTCGGAAATTAAGTTTGATCATAGTGTTTCTAATGGAACTTGGCAGTTACAGGCGTATTATTCCACAGATGGATTTGCAACTTCTACTGCACTTGGAGCCTCTTTTAATTCAACAACAACGATTCAAAGTGTTAATTATAGTAGCATAAATATTCCCGTTAATAGTGCTAGTTTGACAGTCAGAATCTATGGATGGAATTCAGGTAATACTAATAGATCACTAAGAATTAGAAATTTTGTTATTAGTGGTACAACTTGTGCAAAAGCAAATGCAGGTATCGATCAATATAGTAATAATTCTTCATTTACATTAGCTGCCAATACTCCAACAAGTGGTACAGGAACATGGTCGATAGTGAGTGGTCCAAATACATCCACAAGTCAGTTTGCTAGTCTTACAAATCCAACAACTACATTTACACCTATTGGATCAGGAACATGGGTATTGAACTGGGCAATAAATAATTGTGGTTCATCCACAGATCAGGTTGTTATTGCGAATTGTGTGAGTAATTTAATTAGCAATGGTGATTTTACTAATAGTTCAGCAGGGAATAATTTGGCAGCAAATTGGACATTTGCCACATCAAAGGGGAGTTATGTCGAAACTCAGTTTGAGAATACTTATTTTGCAACTGGTAATACTGTTGGTTTTACCGCAGAATTAGATGCAGAGGCATCGCTAAGGCAAAATAATATATCCGTTGTGCCTGGTGTCTCTTATACAGTAAGTTTTCTTTATGCTCGAAGACCAACTGCTGGTACACCTGCAACAACTAATTTAGATATTAAAATTACCGGTGGTGCGGTTCCCATTTCATCACCAACTTTATTTGCCACTAGTAGTACTCCTGCAACAGGCACTTTTACGTTTACACCAACAAGTTCTTTAATAGGGATTGAATTTTATAACTCCTTATCTGGAACATCGACCCTTGGGACTATTATTGATGATATAGTTTTACTTCCAACTTCTCAAGTGGCTCCAGTTGCAACAACAGTTCCTAAAGGTGTTTTTAAAACCTTAACCTCTTGCGCTGGCGTACCTGTTCAATTGGATGTGGATAACGTTACTGCTTCAGGGGTAACTTATGCATGGACGACAACATCTCCAGGAGCGGTGTTTTCTTCAACTAATATTAAAAACCCTACGATAACATTTACTGGTTCAGGGATTCAGGAAGCAACAGTTGTTGCAACCACAGCAGGCGGTTGTTCAAGCAGTGCTTCTACTATATATGTTAATGTAACTGCTGCTCCAACGGCTTATGCTGTTACAGGGGGAGGATCATATTGTTCTGGCGGTACAGGAGTTGCGGTTGGTTTGGCTAATTCTACTACAGGGGTTAACTACCAGTTGCAAATAGGCGGTGTCAATACTGGAACTTCTATTGCAGGAACAACAGGATCACCAATTAATTTCGGTCTAAAAACTGCAGCAGGTACATATACAGTAGTTGCTACAAACCCTACCACTACTTGTAGTTCAAATATGACTGGTAATGCAGTAATAACAATAAATCAAGCCCCGGCAGCATTGAGTTACACTTTTTCTACTCAATCGTACTGTATTGGAACACCTATTTCAACAAATAGTGCAACCTTAGCAACTGCAGGTACTCCAGCGGCTGTCTTTGCTATATCTCCGGCTTTACCAGCAGGACTATCAATTGATACATCTACTGGATCAATAACAGGTACACCGACAGCTTCAGCATCGGCTGCAAATTACACAGTAACAGCCAGCAATACTTGTGGAAATACGACAGCTGTTATAAATTTAACTGTTAACGCAAAACCAGCAACTCCAACAGCATCTGTAACAACACAGCCAACATGTACAGTACCAACAGGAGTTATTACAATTACAAACCCGGCGCCGGCAGCAGGAATTACTTATAGTATTGACGGGACAACTTATACCAATACAACCGGCGTATTTTCGGGATTAGCAGCAGGGTCGTATAATGTTACAGCTAAAAACAGCTCAGGATGTGAATCTTCAATTACTGTTGTGCCTGTAAATGCTTATGTAAGCAAAACATGGAATGGCAGTGTAAGCACAAACTGGAACACAGCCGGAAACTGGACTCCAAGCGGAGTTCCTACTGCAGATGATTGTGTAGTAATTCCAGATTTAACCTCTATCGCAAACAAGCCGGAAATTACAGGAACAAATACTGAATTTAAAGCCCATACAATTAACTTAAGCAATAACAGCTTATTAACTGTACAAAGTACTAATACCTTAACAGTTACCAACGCAGTAACGGTTAATACCGGAAGTTCCTTAACTTTTGAAAACAATGCCAGTCTGGTGCAAAAAACAAATGCAGTCAACTCAGGGAATATTACTTATAAGAGAAACACGCAATTGATCCGCCGTTATGATTTCACCTATTGGTCAGCACCGGTAACGGCAGTGCCGGGAATAACACTTCATGATCTGTCGCCGACAACTCTGGCTGATAAATATTACAGTTATAATCCAAATACCGGATGGACAATAAATTATAACGGAACTTTAGTAATGGCTCCCGGACAAGGATATATTGTAAGGTCTCCGCAGGAGTATGACATCAATACTTCTGCCGTTTATCAAGCCTCTTTTACTGGGGTTCCTAACAATGGAGATATTACTTTTACACCGACAGCCGCTAAATGGAATTTAATTGGAAACCCATATCCGTCAGCTATTGATGCCTATAAACTAATAAATGACACAGGAGTCGGTGCTTTATATTTCTGGACACATAATTCGCCTCCAAACGGGAGTGTGGCTGGAGATGCAAAATACAATTATACTGTAGCTGATTATGCTGTTTACACCTTAACGGGAAGTGTTGCAACAACAAGCGGTGCAGCAGCCCCGACAGGAAGCATTGCTGCGGGGCAGGGATTTTTCTTTAAAGCCAGTACGGGAAGCAATATTGTTTTTACAAACGATATGAGAATTGCAGGTGATAACACCCAGTTCTTTAAAACTTCAGAAACAGCCGGTGAAGCAAACCGTTTATGGCTGAACTTTACTAATGCCGAAGGCGCTTTTAAACAGGCATTAATTGGTTATATAAACGGGGCAACAAACAGCTGGGATCAAAATTATGATGCGGCAACCCTTAACGGAAATACTTATGTAGATTTCTACAGCATCAGTGATGCAAAAAAATTAACGGTTCAGGGACGTGCACTTCCTTTTGAAGACACTGATTTAATCCCCCTTGGCTATAAAACAGCCGTTGCCGGAGAGTTTACCATTTCTATAGACCATACTGACGGCCTGCTGAACAATCAGGCGGTTTATCTTGAAGATAAAACAACGGGGACTGTTTATGACCTGAAAGCCGGAAACTATAAATTTACTACCGAAATAGGAACTTTTACAGACCGTTTCACGCTTCGTTATACTAATAAAACATTAGGAACAGGGGATTTTGAAAATGTAAAAGACGGACTTTTGGTTTCTGTAAAAGATAAAACAATCAAAGTAACATCTTCTAAAGAAAATATTAAAGAAGTAAACATATTTGATATTACCGGCAGACTTTTATACAGTAAAAATAAAGTAGGAACAGCAGAATTGTCAATCCCAAATCTGCAGGCTGCTGATCAGGTTTTACTGGTAAAAACAACTCTTGAAAACAAAGCCGAAGCAACCAGAAAGATTATATTTAAATAAAATAAACTTCCTCCAATAATAAAAATCCATTCCGCAAAACGGAATGGATTTTTTGTTTTTAAATAAGATAAATATTAGGCTTTTTCAATTAAAATACTCACAGCGTTCCCGCCAAAACCTACAGCATTAATCAAAACCTTTTTAATTGGCTTGTCTTGTTTTTTTGATTCTGAAAAAGGCGTTTCTATAAAAGTGTCATTCTGCAGCATCAAAAGTGCCAATTCTAAACTCAGCATCCCGGATGCCCCAAAAGTATGCCCTATCTTCCATTTATTAGTCGTTAACAAAGGTAATTCAGACCCAAAAACTTTTTCAATCGCCCGTAATTCTGTCAAATCTCCTTTTATAGTCCCCGGAGCATGCATAACAATGACGTCAACACTTTCTAAATCAACACCTTTTAAAGCCATTTTCATGGATTTTTGAAAACAGTCTGCTTCTGTAGAAATTGAGATATTGTGTTCCAAAATTTCAGTCGCATAACCAATACCAATAACATAGGCTATTGCATTTTCTTTTTCTCCTGCTTCTAAACAACAAACTGCAGCCCCCTCACCCAAAATCATGGTGTTTTGTGTTTTCTTGAAATCAAAAGCTAAGTTTGGCCACAAATCAATGTTTTGGTCAATACGCGAATAAATTTTTAGAGCCCGCATTTGGCCAATGGTAAAATCGGTTAAAGGAGCTTCACTTCCTCCAACCAAAAACTTATCAGCCATTCCGGATTTCAGCCATGCAGCGCCATTTAAAAGTGCATGAAGCGCCGTTGAACAAGTTATCGAATGCGAAATTTCAGGCCCGGCACTTTGTAAATCATGTGCAATCCAGGACGAAATATTTCCTAAAGTTGTTGTTGGTGAAGCCAAAGTTTGTGCTTTTCCAGTTTCAAGATATTCTCTATAATGTTTTTCGAATAAATCTGTGGCGCCTCTTGAAGATCCGATATTAATCCCGAAAATATCATTTGATTTCCAGCCGGCCTCTTGAACCGCTTTTCTCGATGCAGCTAAGGCAAATAAAACAGAATCATCTAAAAACTTATACTTGATATCAGATTCACGAATTTCTTCTATAATTTTCTTTGATTCTGCATTTAAAACAGCAGCCGAAGTTTCCTGTCCGTCTAAAAACTGTTTTGTAAAACAATGTTTTTTGTCGTGGTATTTTTTCCAAACTTGGTCTGTGGTATTTCCTAAAGGAGAAATAGATGAAAAAGCTGTTATGGCAATTTTTTGTGTGTTCACAATATTTAATTTGCCGTAAAGTTCGCAAAGTTTTACAAAAATAGCACACTGATAATACTGATTTAACGAATTGACACAGATTACTTATTTTTTTGGTGCAAATCGGTTTAATCCGTTAAATCTGTGGGCAAATCATACCATTTCAATGGCTTCTTCAATTGTAGTATATACTTTATGGAGCTGTTCATCTGTCATTATATACGGAGGAAGAATATAAACGATATTTCCAACGGGGCGCAAAACGACTCCTTTATCAATAAAGAAATTATATAATTTTGTACGCATTGATCCGTAATAACTTTCCTCTGACTCTGATTTTATTTCAACGGCAAAAATTACTCCCAATGTTCTGGCAGTAATTATTTTCGGATGATTCTCGATCTTCTTTTGAAAATTTAAATGACTTGTATTTATTCTTTCAATATTTTGCTGCATTTCTGGAGTCTGCAATAAATCTATACTTGCTAAAACTGCTGCACAACCTGTTGGATTTGCTGTAAATGTATGTCCGTGAAATAAGGCTTTATTAATGTCATCATCATAAAATGCATTAAAAATATCCTGAGTAAAAGTCGTAATTGCCATCGGGATTGTACCTCCGGTTAATGCTTTCGAAAGGCAAATCATATCCGGTTCTTCAAAAACATAATCCATAGCAAAAGTTTTTCCTGTTTTTCCAAAACCTGTCATTACTTCATCGGCAATTGTTAAGACTTGATTTTCTTTACAAATTTTAATCAATTTTTCTAACGCTTCCGGTTCGTACATTACCATTCCTGCTGCACCCTGTACTAAAGGTTCAAAAATAAATCCGGCACAATTATGTTTTTTAATTGCATTTTCTAAAGCGTCAAAACTTGCCTGCTCCTGCCCTTTTATTGGAACCGGAATTCGAACTACATCTATAAACATACCTTGAAAAGCTTGTGTATAAAACGAGATTCCACTTGCCGCCATTGCCGCAAAAGTGTCACCGTGAAAAGCATTTTCAAAAGCAATAATTGTTGTTCGTTTTTCATTCTTATTAAAAAAATATTGAAGCACTACTTTTATCGCCACTTCAACAGCTGTAGAGCCGTTATCTGAAAAGAAAATCTTCTGCTGATTTTTCGGCAGAATTTCCATTAATCTTTCGGCAACTTTTATTGCTGGTTCATGTGTAAAACCTCCAAACAAAACATGTTCTAAAGTCGTCAATTGTTTGTAAATAGCATCTGCAATAAATTTATTACTATGTCCAAACGGGTTTACCCACCAAGAAGCAATTGCATCGATGTATTCTTTGTTATTTTCATCCCAAAGTAATGCACCTTCTGCTCGAGTAATTGCAATTGGTGTTTGTGAAGTTTTATGTTGTGTATAAGGATGCCAAAGATATTGGCGGTCTTTTTCTGTTAAGCTCATTTGATTTCAGATTGTAGAATTTAGATTTTAGATTTTTCTAAAGCCAATATGTTGTCACTAAATAAATCAGCGTACTCTTTAATTACATTTTGATCGAAATAAGGCTCTTCGTCAATTCTTCCGATACAATTTATTCCGGTTTTATTCAGGATTAAACTTTCTGTTGATTTGTTTTCGCTTCCGCTGAAGATAATTCCGGCGACTTTAAATCCCCGATTCTGAATTGCTTCAATCGTCAATAAAGTATGATTGATACTTCCCAGATAATGTCTTGAAACAACAACAATTTTATAATCCGGTTGTATTAAATCGATGATTGTTTCTTCATCATTTAACGGAACAAAGATTCCGCCTGCACCTTCAATAACTAAATTATTCTTCGTTTTTGGTTCCTGAATTTGATTTAATTTGATTTTTATTCCATCAATTTCTGCGGCCAAATGCGGACTTGCCGGTGTATTTAATTTATAACTGTTCTCAAAAATTTTAGTTTTATTATTTGAAATTCTGGATTGAATTTTATGACTGTCGGAATTATCTAAATCTCCAGCCTGAATAGGTTTCCAATAATCAGCTTCTAAAGCTTCAACAATAATCGAAGACGCGATTGTTTTACCAACATCTGTCGAAATTCCTGTTACAAATATTTTCATAAGTTTGTTGTTTCGCAGAGACACACAAAGAACCAAGAAGATTCACAAAGTTGTTTTTATACTTTGTGCTATTTTGCGTTTTTCTTTGTGTATCTCTGTGTAATAATTTCCTCAAAAATACCAATAAAAATAAACCCATCATTACGGTGGGTTCTGTTTATTATTCTTCTTTTAATTCGTCGATAACTTTCTTTATTTCTTTAGCAAATTTTCCATAAAATTTATGAACCCACCATTCCAAAGAAATCCCCATAAAAAGTACGGCAAAAACAACAACCAAAAAGAATCCGATTAGTTGTCCGTTCGAAAATTCGTGATCAAAAAATCCGGGGATTTTTGAAAACGAGTAATAATAAAAACCCAAAAGATATAAAACCAAAAACGGTGTTAAGGCAAAACCAAATGTTTTGTACAATTCCATATTCAATCTTATGTCAAAATAAGTTTCATATAAACTGTCTTTCGTTGTTAAAGTGGTATTATTTAATCTTTTATAAAAAAAATAAAGCTTCAATAAATAATAAACAGAAACTGCTGTAAAAAGACTAAAAAGTAAATAATAAAAAAAAGTCCATTTTGGCGGCAGATTAGCAATCAAAGGAACTGTACCAATGAAAATTATAGACAGAACTTGATAATAAAATTCTGTTTTTAGATTCTTTTTAATTTTATCCAAAGGTGTATTTGCCGATTGTATTTTTTCTAAATTATTAGGAACAACAATATTATTTGGTTTATCGTTATTCCATGCGTTTTGTATTTCATCAAAATCCATATCCTTGGTTTTTAATTATTTCTTTTAATTTTTCTTTTGCCCTGTTCAGTTTTACTCTCGCATTTCCTTCGGAGATTCCGAGGTTTACCCCAATTTCTTTATGCGAAAACCCTTCTAACTGATAAAAAATAATTGCTTTATCTATCTTTTCCAGTTTTTGAACTGCTTTATAAAAATGTTCGATTTGGCTTTCCTTGATCTGAGAATCGCCTGCCTCTTCTTTTATATTCTCTGAAGCAATTTCATATTTATCAACTTTCCGCTTTTCTTTTTTAAGGAAAACAATCGCCGTATTTACAGCAACCCGATACATCCAGGTCGAAAACTGACTTTCATTTCGAAAAGAATCATACGATTTCCAGAGCTGACAAATAATTTCCTGAAATAAATCCTGCTGATCATCATATGTATCCATGTACATTTTAGAAACCTTGTACAAAATTCCTTTATGACTTTCAATCCGATTTAAAAATTCTTGTTCCCTTTCTTTCAAAATCTATTAATTCAGGATTGGTTTTACTTTATAACCTGTTTTTCTTAATAAATTAATAACTCCAAATTCTCCTGCTAAATGCCCTGATCCAACAGCAAAAAAGATGCTTTGATTCTTCATTAATTCGGGCATATTTTTTACCCAGTTTAAATTTCTTGCATCAAGAATAATCTTTTTTGTTTTATCACTTGTATATTTTTTATCTGTTGTAAAATCATACAACAAATCAATATTCTCAGTTTTATACATTGACACTAATTTTGTTGATTCTTCTGGTGTTGACTCTTCCAGCATTTCAATCATTTCATCATTTGAATACGCTTTATCAAACATCCCGAATTGTTCTTTTACAGTCTCAAGCCCGCCAATTTCTATGTTTCTTTTTTTAGCCTGCTCAATGAATTCCATTTCGTAGAATTTTAAATCGGCACAGCCAAAACTTTTCATTGAAATCAAACTCATTACAGTCAGCAAACTAAAGCTATCGACTTGCTGTACCGTCATTCCGGTTGTTTTTTTGAGAATTGCATCTAATTTAGCTAACTGTTCTGGATTCATTTTTTTACTCAACGGTTCTTTTCCCATTGCCAATTGCTGCATTTCTGACATTTCTTTTGGGTCAGAAAAGTTGATTTCGAGTATTAATTTTTCTGAAGATTCTAAAGCTTTTTTAGTTTTTTCAGTTAGAAAATAATCCGATGAACAAATCATGTGAATCGTTCCGTATAAATAAGAAGGTTTAGAAAGTCCGTTTCCGGAAACTTCCCATAAAAGAGAATTTTCTAATTTAGGAGATTTAGTTTGGGCTTGTGATTTTATGCTAAAAACAACTAGTATAAATGCTATAAATAAATGGAATACTTTTTTCATTTTGAGGATTGATTAAGTTAATGACTAAAACTCATTTTGTAATTACGAGTTGTAAGTATAGGAATAGTCAAAACGTTACAAAAAAAGATTATTTTTTTTGCCCACTGATAAAACAGATTAAACGGGTTAACGCAGTATTAAATTTGGTTTTCTGTTATTTTGTGTAAATTAAGCGTTTGAATTCGGGACTTTCTCCAAAATTTAAAAGTAGGCCGACTTCCATTTTTGTCGATTTGAGATAATTCATTAATTGGGCAATGTGAGAACTTAAAAGGTATTCACAGGCTTTTAATTCTATTATGATTACATCATCAATTACCAAATCAGCATAATACTCGCCAACTAATTGATTTTTGAAATATACTTTGATTTGTTTTTGAGCTTCGACTTTATAACCTAAAGATTTTAATTCAAAATACATCGCATTTTGATAAACCTTTTCCAAAAAACCATAACCTAATTGGTTATAAACATCGTAAAACACTTTTAGAATAGATTTTGATTTTTCTTTATGTAATAAGTCAGACATTGTACGCAGTGTAAACCTGTTTAATTCGTTTAATCAGCGGCCTAATATACGTAATTTCTTAATAATTCAAGAACATCACTTATCTCTTCTTCAGAATTATAACTGTGAATGCAAAAACGCAGACGTTCCTGACCTTCAGGAACTGTTGGAGAAAGAATTGGTTTTACATCAAAACCTTTGTCCTGTAATTGCTGGGCTAGTTTCTTGACGTTTTCATTTCCCTGAACAATAGCAGACTGAATTGCTGATTTGCTTCGAACAAACATTGGTTTTAAACCCAATAAGTTTTTCTGCTGATTGAAGAAAACAATATTTTGACGTAACTTTTCGATTGCCTCTTTTTCAATTTCCAGTTGTTGATATGCTGTTAAAATTGTAGCAACAGAATGTGGAGATAATCCTGTGGTATAAATAAAACTTCGGGCAAAGTTTATTAAATATTCTTTGAGTTCCGGGCTTCCAAGCACAACTGCGCCGTGACAGCCCAAACCTTTTCCGAAAGTCATGATACGGGCAAAAATTCTATTATGCAATTCCAGGTATTGAAGAAGACCTTCCCCTTTATCTCCAAAAACACCCAGAGTATGTGCTTCATCAACTACTAAATAACAGTTGTATTTTTCGGAAAGCTGTACTAATTCTTCTAAATTCGGGCTGTCGCCATCCATAGAAAAAACAGTTTCCGTAACTATGTAAATATTGGTATCAGGAAACTTTAGAATAAGCCGTTCTAAATCTTCAAAATCATTATGGCCAAATTTATATGATTTTGCGTTTGACATTAAAATTCCATCGCGAATGGAAGCATGACTTAACTCATCATATAAAATTACATCATTTCTTTGCGGTACAGCGCTAAAAAAACCAACATTGGCATCATAACCAGAATTGAAAATTAAAGCCGTTTCTGCGTCATGAAATTGCGAAATAAAGTTTTCTGCAATTTGATACAAAGAATGATTTCCCGAAATTAACCTTGAACCTGTCGCTCCATTTTGAAAAATTTCATTTTCATGCAGATAAGCATGTGTATGTTTAAAGATTGTTTCTGATTTTGAAAACCCAATATAATCGTTAGAAGAGAAATCAACCAGATTATTAAACACAGGAAGTTTGCGAAGCGAGTTATTCTGCTTTCGGTTTTCAAGTTTCTGATTAAGGTTTTCTGGTAATTTCATAAAAACAAAGTTATGAAATAATGACTAATTTCTTTTGGAACCAAATTACAACTCTAATAAAAAAAGCCATTCACTATGTGAATGGCTTTTAAGATTATTTTGAAATTGTTGTTAGTCTACTAAAACAATTATCTTGTTATCTTTCATTTCGATTGTACCTGACGTAATCTTTAATGTATAGGTTTGGTCATTAACTTTCGCAAATTTATCAGCTGCCTCTTTAGAAAAATTGAAACTCGGAGCTGCAATTTTAATAGTTCCTTTTTCTAGAATAGAAACAATAGGAGCGTGATTATTCAAAATCTGAAAGCTTCCATCAACTCCCGGAAGTGTAACTGAAGTTACTTCTCCTGAAAATAATTTTGCTTCTGGTGATACTATTTCTAAAATCATCTTTTTTTTTAGTTAATAGTTGATGGTTGATGGTTGATGGTTGCTTTCTAACAACTGACAACTAACAACTAACAACCAATATTATTAAGCTTCAGCTAACATTTTTTCTCCAGCTTCGATAGCATCCTGAATAGAACCTTTCAAGTTGAAAGCTGCTTCTGGAAGGTGATCTAATTCACCATCAATAATCATGTTGAAACCTTTGATAGTATCTTTAATGTCTACTAACACTCCAGGAATACCTGTAAATTGCTCTGCTACGTGGAATGGCTGAGACAAGAAACGTTGTACACGACGTGCTCTCGATACAGAAAGTTTATCTTCTTCTGATAACTCTTCCATACCTAAGATTGCGATAATATCTTGAAGTTGTTTGTATTTTTGAAGAATTTCTTTTACTCTTTGTGCACAGTTGTAGTGCTCATCTCCTAAGATATGTGGAGTTAAAATTCTTGAAGTAGAGTCTAACGGGTCAACCGCTGGATAAATACCTAACTCAGCAATTTTACGAGACAATACTGTTGTTGCATCTAAGTGTGCGAAAGTTGTAGCCGGCGCCGGGTCAGTTAAGTCATCCGCAGGTACGTAAACCGCTTGTACAGATGTAATAGATCCTTTGTTTGTAGATGTAATACGCTCTTGCATAGCACCCATCTCTGTTGCCAAAGTTGGCTGGTAACCTACTGCAGAAGGCATACGTCCTAAAAGTGCCGATACCTCAGAACCTGCTTGAGTAAAACGGAAGATGTTATCAACGAAGAATAATACATCTTTTCCCTGGTCTGATCCAGCTCCATCACGGAAATACTCAGCGATAGATAATCCTGAAAGTGCTACACGAGCACGAGCTCCAGGCGGCTCATTCATTTGTCCGAAAACGAAAGTAGCTTTAGACTCTCTCATTCCTGGCATATCTACTTTAGATAAATCCCATCCTCCATTTTCCATAGAGTGCATGAAATCATCACCATATTTAATAATTCCTGACTCTAACATCTCACGAAGCAAGTCATTTCCTTCACGTGTTCTTTCACCTACTCCAGCGAATACTGAAAGTCCACCGTGACCTTTTGCAATATTGTTGATCAACTCCTGAATCAATACTGTTTTACCAACACCAGCACCACCAAACAATCCAATTTTACCTCCTTTTGCATAAGGCTCAATCAAATCGATTACTTTAATACCTGTGAATAAAACTTCAGATGAAGTTGATAGATCTTCGAATTTAGGAGCTTGTCTGTGAATTGGCAAACCGTTTTCTCCTGTTTTAGGTAAATTACCTAAACCATCAATGGCATCTCCAACAACATTAAATAATCTTCCATATACGTCTGGACCGATTGGCATTTGGATTGGATTTCCAGTTCCAACTACTTCATATCCTCTGCTTAAACCATCTGTTGAATCCATAGAAATGGTACGAACAGTGTTTTCACCAATATGAGATTGTACTTCTAGAACTAATAAAGTTCCATCTTTTTTAGTGACTTCTAGTGAATCATAAATTTTTGGAAGTTCAACATCTTTACCGTTGAAAACTACGTCTACTACTGGTCCAATGATTTGAGCAACTTTTCCTATTACTTTTGACATTACTTATGTATTTATTAAATAGCTATTTAGGTTTATCGAAAATACCTCTTTTTTCAGAGCGCAAAGATAATTTTTTAAAATATAAAATCAATTTTTTTTTCATAAAAAATAGAATGATTTTGTTTGATTCATAAAAGCAGACTTTTAAACTGTCATTTATATCATTTTTTAACGAAATAAAAAAGCCACTACATTTTAAAAAACGAGTGGCTTTCTTAATTAAAAAAATGGTATATTATAATGACGCCGGATATTGAATTGGATATAAAGCCAAATCAACATGACGAAGTGTAGAACCGTATTTTGCGTTTATTGCATCAATAAATATATTAGCAATTAAACCATATCCTCTTCCGCTAGGATGTACCCCATCTAAAGAAAAAGCACCACCGGTTACATAAGTAGATGACATTGTATAATTTCCAAATCTGTATCCTCCGCTTGCTAATTGTGTTAAGATCGCTCTTGTGTCAACAAAAGCCAAGCCTTTTTCTGCAGCTACTGCTGCAATTGTTGTATTATATGCATCTGTGGCAGTTTTAATTTCCGCAATTTCTGTCGGAATCAAAACGTGTTTATCTTGCAGAGGATAAGTTACCCCAAATTTATCTAATGGTGCAGGCGGTGCAATACCAAGTCCTGAATCTGAAGCTTTAGGAGCAGCTCCAATATCTGTTCTTGTTGGAAGCACTACCAAGTCTGTCGCTTTTGCTTGTCTTGCCTGTCCAAAAACAGCTCCGTAAAAAGCTGCAGTCTGTGCCCCTAATGAAGGCGTAAACGCTGCAGTCAATTGAGCTGATAAATTAGTTAGAGATTCATCTTTTATTAAAACCGGGTTTGCAGCAGTTTCAGATAATAAATTAATTCTATCACCTGCCTGAAAAACTGTTAATGCTTGTTTTAAAGGACCGTATAATTGTGCGTTTAACGCTTTTATCGTTGCTTTACCTACTGCTTCATTATTACCTCCAAGAGATTTTGCAGTAAGTGGATTATAAGGAACTGTTGTAAAATATGGCAAAGCTGTAATATAAGGAAGATTTGCTACTACTCCTTTTGCTCCATTTGCTGTTAGAGTTGTTGCCAATGTAGAATATACATTTGCAAAAACAGTTGGATCTGTGATATCATTTCCTCCATAAGTAGCCGGGTTTAGGTTTCCTTTTTGATCTTTTCCAATTCCACCAGAAGTTGCATAACTCAAAACATCATTTCCTCCAATGAATAAAGAGAAAAATGTTGGTGCCTGTGCTGCAGCATCTGCCAAAACTGTTGTTGAAGGTGTACTTGCAAATCTTGCAAAATACGGATTTGCTGCTCCTGTAGCCACACCGGCTACATTCCCATATCCAGCAGCAACTAAGTGAAAACTTTTTGCTCCCGGAACTCCTAAATTATTAAACGGACCTGTAAGATGAGCTGTTATTTCGGTTGTTGGTTTTCCTGCTACATTTACCGGACCCTGGCCGTTAAAATACAATCGGGTTGCGGCAACCACATTTCCTCCTAACAATAAACCTCCAAGATTATCATTCATTAATGGAGTTGTAAAAGTTCCGCCGCCAGCCGCCACAAACTGCTGTGCTAAAATATTAGTATAAGCCCCTTCCTGTCCTTTTTTGAAAAGAGCATTGTCGCTGTAACCAGCAGCAAAAGAATCTCCAAGAGCAACATATTTTGTAAAAACTGCCGAGCCGGGAATTACCGGAACTTCTTCCGGAGTATTATTGTCATCATCGCTATTACAAGCTGCCATAAAGGTTAAAGAAACCATTAATAGCCATTTTATATTTTTTTTCATGTTAGTACTTTTTAAATTATTACCTCTTCATTTTCATTGAACCGCTTCAAAGAAGCCGAATCAATTTCACACAAATAATTATATCATTTAAGGATTAATTGTCCACGAAGCAAACCATTGCTGACCTATCATTCCCGCTCCAATTACCTGAAGATAATCTGATCCGAAAAGATTTGTTGCACCAACTTTTATAACCGATTTTAGTTTTGGCAGCGCATAGTTTATCTGAGCATCAAGAACAGTATTTTCCGGAATCATTCCATCTCCAAAAGAAGACTCCCATAAATATTCTGTATTCCATCTTACATTAACATTGAATCCTAAATTTTTAGCTACTTTAGAATTTCCTAAAGAAGCTTTAATTCTATGTTTTGGAGTATTAAATCCTGCTACGAAATCAGGGTCATCTTGCTGCTTAAAATTAAACTGAGCATAATTGTAATTAACTCCTAATTCAAAATCTTTATATACTTTTTTAGACAAACCAACTCCAAATCCTAAAGAAGAAATCTCTGCTGTTGTATTTGTATAAACCTGATAAACTCTTCTGTCTCCAAAAGCTAACGCTTGGTAAGTCTGCTGTACTGCCGGATCTGCCGAATTAGTTCCTACTGTTCCATAATAAGGAGAAATAACTCTCGCAGTGTTCATGAAATCATTATAAATATTGTAATATCCGTTAATATCAATTGATAAATCATTTTGAACTACTGTACGGTAACCCGCTTCAAAAGCCTGTACTTGTTCTGGTTTTACCAATCCGATATTAGCCACCTGAAGGTCATTTGGATTTGAGGAAGCTGCAAATGCCTGAACTGATGCTACAGTATACGCATTATGATATGCATTTTGACCAGACATATTAATAGTTGCTGGCTGTCCTCCGATTGTTTGTCCTGCCGCACTTACATTTACAGTCTCCTGAAAACGATCTAAATTTTCTGCAGCCGAACCAATTAATGCAAATGGTCCCAGATCTAGACCAATATATTGATCTTGTGTTGTAGGGTTACGGAAACCTGTTTGATAAGACAATCTGAAGTTATGTCTTTTTGATGCCCCTGCAGAATATACAAATGAAACTCTAGGCGAAACATTTCCGTCAAAGTTTTGACTTTTATCATAACGCAATGATCCTGTAAATTTCAATCTGTCGTCAAGGAATTTTTTCTGTAATTGTGCATATGCACCATATTCTCTGTACTCAATTGGCCCGTCATAATCTGTAAAGATTGTTCCTTCAGAGTCCATTATGTATTGTCTCCAAGAACCACCAACCTGAACTTCAGCCCATTTGATTACATCTCTAAAATTATAATTCACATCTGAGTGATATAATTTTGAATGATCGATAAATTTAGCTCCTTGTGTTAAATCAGGATTTGAAACTACTGTAGCTAAAGCGCTATTGAATTTTGCAGAACCCGGCTCAAATCTAGGCGAACCTGTTGGGGCCGGAATAAATGATATAGCAGCTGGAAGTACATTGTAATCGGCAAAATTTCTTGCTATTGCAGCAGATTGATTTGCATCTGTTCCCATAACTGCACCTGCATATTGGTAAGCTGTTGCGTAATTTGTAAACCATTCTGTATCTGATTTCGCCGCTCTGTTAACATTCCATGCCGCAAATCTCATATCGTAAGAGTCTCCAGCATCTTCACTTGTAAAATATATTCTGCCAAAAAAGTTTTTCCCTTTTACTTCAAATTTACCTTGCTGCATTAAGAAATCTTTTAAAGCATATCTGTTTGCTCCTTGATAAATCGTACTTCCTGTACCAATTTTATATTGTAATATAAATTCTGTATCGTCTGCCCAAGGTTTAATATGAGCACTAAAATCAGCTTTCATACTTTTAACTTTATTATCAGTCAAATCTTGTTCACGATAACCCGTTCTGCTTACCTGACCAACATTCGAAATAAAAGTAGTTACCTCGTCACCATATATATTCAGTCCATCATAATTTTGATTCACTGCATGGCTGTCACCTCCCGTTGTCATACTTCTTTTATCTCCTGCAATCCATTCGGTTGCTTCCATATAAGTAAAATTAGCTTTCATAGCAAAATGCTTTGTAAATGCTTTTGCTGCTCTAATTCCGAAATCATTATAATCATTTGTTCCGGCAATATCCTGGCTGGTTTGTCCATATTTATAGTAAACACTGATTCCTTCATTTGTAAAAGGGCTTTTACTATTCATAAACATAATCCCGTTGAATGCGTTTGCACCATAAAGAGCAGAAGATGCTCCAGGCAAAAGCTCAACACTTGCCACATCAATATCAGATACACCAATTAAGTTTCCTAACACAAAATTTAATGCTGGCGAAGAGTTATCCATTCCGTCTACCAATTGCATAAATCTCGTATTGGCAACCGTAGCAAAACCACGGGTATTGATTGATTTAAAAGAAATACTGCTCGTGTTGAAATGTACTTCTTTTAAATTTTCTAATCCGTCATAAAAACTAGGGGCCGTTGTATTCTTAATTTCCTGAATACCCATTCTTTCGATAGTAACTGGCGACTCAATAACTCTTTCAGGAGTTCTTGAAGCAGAAACCACTATCTCGTCTAGTTTAGTTTCTTCATCTTTTAAAGCCACATTCACTTTTTGGTTTGCAGATGTAATGCTGATTGTTTGGGCTTCAAATCCTACTGCCGACACTTTTATCGAAAAAGGCAATTTAGCGCTTGTGGTTAATTTAAATGTTCCATCAAAATCAGTTGATACACCGTCGCTGCCTCCAAGTACAACAACATTGGCACCGGGAATAGATTGTTTGTTACTATCAGTAACAGAACCTGTAATTGTATTCTGCGCGAAGGATATTCCGCTGAAAAACAACATAATTAGCAAGTAGACTCTCATTAGGGTTAGTTTTTGGTTAGTTCTTATTAGTTTTAATAGCCAAAATACAAATATTTTTAATATTAATAAAAAAACGTTAAAAAAAATTCATATTCAACACAAAATTTTAAACTATTTTAACTATTTCACAATTGATTTTATTAGATAAAAATCAATTATAAAACAAAGAAAAACCTCAATACTATGCATACATATAAAATTTGAAAGAAAAATTGCGGATTTACTAAAAATACAAGGTCCAGAAAAAAAATTTGACAAATAAAAAAAGCGAGGCCTAAATCTCGCTTTTTTTAACATTACTTACATTTCCTTAACCTATTTAGAATTTGATTCTACTTTATCTAATCGGTTTTGTAAATTGGTAATTTGTTTGTTCTGTTCAATAACATACAACGTTAATTCTTCGATTTTTTGAAGTAATTTAGCGTTCATTTCTGCCAGCATAAAACCGTTCTTTTCTATTTCTTGGGCTGAGGGAATTTCTGGCAAATGATTATTTTGCTCAATATACTCTTTAACTTCCTTCAAGGATTTTAATTTGTAATCTTTTGCGAAGACATAATCTGGCCAATTCCAGCTATTCCCTGATTTCACTACAACTTCTTCACAACCAACAATACCTTTTACAGCGAGCTTATTTCCATTTGAATTGCTTGTACCAATAGAAACATCACCAGTATTTCTGTCAAAACTCATAAATTGCAACCCTTGAACGGTTCCATTTCTTCTAAAAATATCTAAATTCCCATTTATCGGATTGTCATAAAATGCCCAGCCATATTTGGCATCCGTTGGAATTACTGAATTCAAAACGGCCAAAAAAGGCGTAGAACTACTAGCTCCATGATTCAAAAACAGAGGAGTACTTTCTCCAATAGCAACGTCTCCAGTATTTCTATTAAAACTCATAAATTGTATTCCTTGTGAAGTTCCGTTTCTTCTAAAAATATCCAAATTACCATTTGTAGAATTATCATAAAATGCCCAGCCATATTTGGCATCCGTTGGAATTACTGAATTCAAAACAGCTAAAAAGGGTGTAGAACTACTGGCTCCGCGATTGAGAAACAAAGGACTAGGTCCTCCTAATGTTAACATAGAGTTTGGATTTGAAGTTCCAATTCCTATATTATTATTTCCCGATGATCCTTGAACTATACCACTTGGTGTGTAAATTTGTGCCTTTACAAACGATATAGAAACTAATAACACTACAATCGTTAACTTACTTTTCATATATTTTATTTACAATTATCTTTCTTTATTATTTCTAAAGAATTCTGCAGGTTTTTAATTTGTTTATTTTGTTCAATAACATACAACGTTAATTCCTCAATTTTTTGAAGCAGTTTAGCATTCATTTCGCCCAGATTAATTCCGTCTTTCAAAACTTCTTCTTCATTTGGAATATTTTCTAAATGACCTTTTTCTTTAATATGCGTTTCAATTTCTTCAAGTGTTGGCAGGTCATATTCTTTTTTAAAGACGAAATCAGACCAGCCTGCTGCCTGTACTTTTACTTCTCTTGCTCCAATTGAACCTTCTACCGCCAGTTTATGAGTTCCTGTTGTAGTTGTTCCTATTCCTAAACTTCCATTTGAAGTTAAAATCATTTTTCTAGCCCCAAACGAATCCCAGGAAAATAATGGTCTATTAACAACAGCAGAACTACTTATCCTAGAGTCAAATACCATAATAGGATTTGCACCATTATCACTAAGGCCGTCAATACTTCCTGTTAAATAAAGGGCTGCCCTATTATCCGTAATATGATATCCTTCTATGCACGGCATAAATTGTCCGTCTGTATTTGTAGAATTGGCTATTTTTAAATAATCTTTAGAAGCATCGGTGACATTTAATTTTAGCAGAGTTTCAGCACCAACAACAGCAGTGCTTGTGATTTCTAAATTTGCAGATGGAGCTGTTGAACCAATACCAACTTTTCCATTTGTAATTTGCATAACGCTTCTGCTAGTCCAGTCACCAAACCGAATTCCTCCATACCAATGTATATCCAATCCCGAGGAGCTGGGAACGCTATAATGTCCAATTGTATAATTATTTGCATCATTAAATCCTACAATTGGCAAGGTAGTTTGACTATTGATAATAGATGTAAATGATGCGAAGATCATTATAAGCCATTGGTTTAAATTTATTTTTTTCATTTTATAATTAATCGATGATCATTTTATGTACGTTTTTAAAGTTTAGATATATCTCTTTCAATCTTAGTCAGCCTTTCAGAAAACTTTTTAAGCATTTCATTCTGAATTTTTAAATCTTTGATTTCTTTATTTTGCTCAATAACATAAAGTGTTAATTCTTCCATTTTTTGCAGAAGTTTAATATTCATTTCAGACAAATTGATTCCGTCTTTTTGCATTTCCTGAGCCGAAGCAATTTCTGGTAAATGTTTATTCTCTTTAATAAATTTATCTAAAAAGTCTAACGAATTGAGGTTGTAATCGTTTTCAAAAACAAAGTCGGCGCCGGCATTTACTGTTACTTTTACTTCTCGTGCATGAATATTTCCTGCAACAGTAAGTTTTTCTGTTGGATTTGATGTCCCTATCCCAACATTACCATTTTGAATTGCTTTAATTGCAAGAGAAGCTCCATTTGCGGTATAATTGTTTCCAACATACAAATCCCAATCAGTAGTCATTGGTAAAAATTTTGAAACGGCCAGATCATTTCCAATCACATTCAAAGCGGTAAAAGCACCATTTGAATTTAACGAAACAACTTTTATATAAACTGTAATGGGTACTGTAGTCGTTCCATATGTATTAATTGCTCGTATTCTAAATCGTGGGTTTAAATATTCTGTATTACAATCAATTGTAAAATTTGTATTAGTGCCTACATGAGGATTGTTGTTTGTTCTCCCAACTTCTCTCCATAATGCAGGATTTGCATGCGATAAGGATGCCAAGTGTGTTGCTGCCGCAGCTATGCCGCCACGCGTATAATTTATAGAAACCTGATAGTTACCGCTTGCCCCTGCAGACAATGGACTTACTTTTACAAACTCAATATAATCCCCTATAGTATATCCAGCTGGAAATGTTACACTGCTTTCGTATTCATTTATATAAACCGCCTTATAAGCTTTGGCAGAAAGAAGAGGTGAACATAAAATAAGTAATGTTAGAATAAATAAGTTTTTTTTCATTTTTATTTTTTTAATTGACAAATTATTTTTATTTTAAATAATTTCTTACAAAGATATAAAATTAAGTTAAATCCTGTTAATTTGAAAAATTGAAACGGTCTAACTTATCGTTGCCGCACGAATTCTTTCATGTGATACATTTTTATTTAAACATCAAACAGTTTATAACAATTATAACATTAACTAATCCTATACCTTAAATCTTTTCTTTTAAATTCTCAACTGCTTTTGTATCATAGATTAACCGATGAATCTTTAATCATCAGGCTATATAGAAGGATTCGTTTGCTGCAGGGATCCTCTGGATGGTAAAAGGATTTTATCTTTCTTAACTTCTAAAAAATATTTTTAACTACCAATCAGGTTTCCAATTTTCTAAAAATTCTCTAGGTACTCTCTTCTTAATGAAAATTTCTCCATATTTATAATGATCTTTTAATTTAATTCTATCACCAATTATAACACCTTTTTTATTACTAATATATAAAGAGCAATCGCCAATAGTAGATATTTTTGTTTTTATAATACTATCTTCTAGCCAATAATATCCCATCTTAGCTCGTCTTGGATCAAAAAAAGAACGCTCCAAATTTAGAGTATCAGTTTTAAGGATAATAAAAAGTCCTAACTTTCCATTAGGATAAAACTTCATATAACTAGTATAAGGATAGGAATTATCATCATTTTTTTCAAAATAAACATATTCATTTGATATGTTATTCGTACTAAAACTAATTGATAATTTGTACAACGCAAGCGTGTCTATTATATCATAAGCTATAAAAGGTTTTAGTCTATTTATTTTTTTTCTTGGCAAACCAAATTCAGAAACCATCCCATTATAGCAACAACTACTTAATAAAATTATTATACTAAAATTTATAATTATCTTTTTTACCATGATGTAAATGTGTTAGAGGATTTATATTGAAAGTAACCTTTCCAGTTCCATGATTGATTTTCGAATCCCATTTGTCTCTTGTCAAAAAGTGATTTACCATTAAACCAAGGTATTCGTAAATTGTGAATTGCTTGATCTTGTATAGCATGTCAAATATGCTCGTTATTCATACCTAATACTATATCTCCTCCGTAACCCCCCTGCTGGCGCGAGCATCTTGCTCGTGAACACCTGCTGCCGCACGAATCCTTTCGTGTGGCACGTTCTACTTAAACACTAAACATCCTGAACCCTTTTTATCTACAGTAATCAATTGCACCGCTATATAGAAAAATCTAACTTTGATCACTATACCACACGAAAGGATTCGTGCGGCAGCGGGGGGTGGCAAGTTCTATAATCGTTTAAAATTTCAATTTAACATTTTTATACTTTTTCAAGAAAACATTAAAATCTTCTTCGGTCTTAATCGGGTAATCTCCTAACAAAATACTTTTCTGTGGATCATTTTTATTATAAACTACAACAAACTTGTCATTAACATTTGGCGAATATGGCAGTTTATAAAACATCGCATCATAATTATTTACATACTTAACATTGTTTACAATATAAGAATATGTGATAGAACTAAAAGTAGCATTATATGCTACTGGAACTCTATAAAAATATACTTCAATAGTACCAACTATGTAATCGTAGTTCCCCAAATCTCTTTTAATTTTATCTTTAACACCATGCTTTCCCACCAAAAACATTATTAAACCCATAACTATAATTAAAACTAGAACATTAGCATCATACTTTTTAAACATAACATTTATATTTATTGTTCGTAATATTGTAATTGTACTTTTGAGGAATTACTGTTCGTTGCGGAATAAAAACTGGCGTAGGTGGAATAACCACATTTTGTGGCAAACTTCTAACGGGAATTGATTTTAATTGTAATGATTCCTCCGCTGCCGCACGAATCCTTTCGTGTGGCACGTTCTACTTCAACACTAAACATCCTGAACCCTTTTTGTCTACAGTAATCAATTGCACCGCTATATAGAAAAATCTAACTTTGATCACTATACCACACGAAAGGATTCGTGCGGCAGCGGGGTGATTCGTGCGGCAGCCCGGGGGTCTAACTACAATAAGTTTTCAAAAGAAATTTTGTTATAATGGATCCCCAAATTATTGATGTAGAAAAAAAAATAAAAAATAAAAAAGTTAGCAATATTGAAATTTTGTTGCTTGAAAAAAACTTAGGTTTTTCCTTGACTATTTTTATGGCTCTTTTAGATTTATAAAAATAAAAATAATTAAATAAGTTAGCTAGACAGATAATACTCATCCATATAACACCATTTGTTTGCATACACTTATAAAAAATTAATATTATTTCTAAGATTATATTTAAAAAAAATCCCTCTGTAGCACTTAAAGCAATTATTGTTAATAAATGAGGTTCATTATCTTTAATTATCTTTTTATAAAATAAATAATAATAATAATAATATATAACATCCATAAGATTCTTTTCATTTAAATTAATAACCGAAATGTTCTTCCCTAAAATTATACCAATAATCATTTTTCCATTGTTGATACCAAGTAGTCTTTGTTATTGCTCTTCCGCCTTCCCAACCAATACCCCAAGCGACTCCATAAGTTCCTCCAAAGGTTGCATATAAATTAGAAGATTGTTCCATTATCATACCTGACATATTTAACTCTCCATTATTATATTGATTATTTATTGACCAAGCGTTATAAGTTCCAAGCCCATATCCGCCTATCTTAAAACCAGTTGAAACTCTTGATGCCAAAGCTACTTTTCCTCCTGTAGCTCCATTACCGTTAAAATGCTGACCATATGTCTTCCATTTTTTTATACTATACCATGTTTCTTTATTAAACATTTTATATTCTCCCCTGCTGGCGCGAGCATCTTGCTCGTGAACACAATCTAAATCAATTTATATTTTACTATAAGATAAATTCCTGTTTTGTTAGCAAACTTGCTTTTTTCTACTCATCTTTTTTTTTATTTATCATGAGCTAACTCTCTTTGCGTTCACGAGCAAGATGCTCGCGCCAGCAGGGTGATTCTTTTTCTTAGAATAATTTGCAAATTCAGCATTATATTGTTTCCATCTACCTTTATAATGTATTGTTATATAATTAAAGGTAAACACTATTACAGCTGGTATATAAACAATAGGCATTGAAATATTTAGTTCAGTAGATATCTTTTTGTAAATTGTATAATAATTAGCTAACGAAAAAAGTCCCCAGATTTCTAAAGCGAGCATAACAAGACTTGCTTTATTTACTGTAAGAAATTCACCTCCTCCCAATTTTGAAGTATATTCTATAGAACGATAAATTTTATAGAAAAAATAGTAATAACCTTTTTTGATAAATTTCATAATATTAAAATTTCATTGCCCTAGGAAAAGCCTGATAATTTGGATTTATAGCTCTGTTATCACTATATAAGCTTTCCTGATCTATTGCTAATTCTACCAACCCCTCCTCATCTCGGATAAAAAGCATTTATTCTATTATACAATTAAAAAATTAATCAATGACTTTAACTGGTATTAGATTTTTAGACTCAATTATTCCATGATAAACTTTTACGTTATTCCGTTTTATAGTTTGTAAAATATCTCGTGGCAAAACATATTTATAGTTTAACGAATCACTTGCAATTGATAATTTAGAAAAATAATCTTTATCTCGATTTAAGCTTACAAATCCTTCTCTTACAGCATCAAAACTCGTGGGTCTATTTAAATTGATACTATATTGAAAATAAATTATTTCATTAGGATGAATAAAAAACATATTGTTTCTCTCATAGAGTCCAAAATACTTTAAATCAATATTATTACCTAACAGATGTTCATTCCTCTTAAAATCCTCCATCATAAAATTAATACAGGTCTCCGCTTCTAAACCGCCATTTAGGTATCTCATAATCTCATATTTTATTTCGATATTCTTGTTATCGTAAATAAGCAGATTAACACCATTTTTATAGATAGCTCTTTTTGATAGTTCTCTCTGGTCAGTCAAATTGTTAATGAAATAAATTTTATCAGAATTATTCTTTAAACTATACTTAATAATATTTATGGAATCTTTCTTGCTATTTTTAGAATAACAAATAAGATCATTATTTAATAATAGCAATTCTAAATCATCTTTTTTATCAATTTTATTACATGTTGTAACAAGAAACAATACTGCTACTACAAATGTTTTTATAGTTACTTTTCTCATTTTATCCATTTCGTTAACATATATTTGTAATATTTATTCCCCTGCTGGCGCGAACATCTTACTCCTGAACACAATTGGCATTTTACCACTTCTTTTTTAAGAAAATCGAATAGAAATCCTTTCCTGCTTTCTCTTGGATTTCATATCTATTCCAAAACCTTTATTGGAACCTTATTTTTAGATTCAATAATACCATGATAAACTTTTACATTATTTACTTTAATCGTTTTAAGAACATCTTCTGGTAATTCCCCCCTGCTGGCGCGAGCATCTTGCTCGTGAACACAATCTAAATCAATTCATATTTTACTATAAGATAAATTCCTGTTTTGTTAGCAAACTTGCTTTTTTCTACTCATCTTTTTTTTATTTATCATGAGCTAACTCTCTTTGCGTTCACGAGCAAGATGCTCGCGCCAGCAGGGGATAATATAAAACATTCATCATACGGGTCTATTCTAACGATATTGACTCCAATCTACCTCACCCATTAAATAAAATGAGTATATCAAATTAATGATTATTAAGAATATTATTCCAAACACGATCCAACCTCCAATTCGACTCTTTTTCTTAGAATAACTAGCAAATTTAGTATTGTATTGTTTCCACCTTTCTTTATAATGTATTGTTATATAATTAATGGCAAATACTATTACAGCTGGTAGGTAAATAATAGGCATTGAAATATTTAATTCAATATATATCTTTTTGTAAATTGTATAATAATTAGCCAACGAAAAAAGCCCCTATGTTTCTAAAGCGAGCATAACAAGACTTGCTTTATTTACTGTAAGAAATTCACCTCCTCCCAATTTTGAAGTATATTCTATAGAACGATAAATCTTATAGAAAAAATAGTAATAGCCTTTTTTGATAAATTTCATAATACAGTCGCGTCCTATCGATACAAACTCCAATCCACCTCACCCATTAAATAGAAAGCATAAATCAAATTACTAATTATTAGCAGAATTATTCCAAACACAATCCAACCTCCAATACGATTCTTTTTCTTAGAATAATTTGCAAATTCAGTATTATATTTTTTCCATTTACCTTTATAATCTAATGTAAAATAATTAAATGCAAAAAGTAGTATTACTGGTATATAAGTAATAGGCATTGTTATTGTAAGCTCTGTAAATGTTTTCGTATAAACTGCATAATATGCCCCCAATGATATCAATATCCATACCTCCAAAGCAAGCATAACAAGACCTGCTTTAGAAGATATAAGAGTTTCTCCTCCAAACGACTTGGAAGTATATTCTATAGAACGATAAATTTTATAGAAAAAATAATAGTAACCTTTTTTTATAAATTTCATAATATTTAAAATTTCATTGCCCCTGGAAAAGCCTGATAATTTGGATTTATAGCTCTGTTATCTCTATATAAGCTTTCCTGATCTATTGCTAATCCTCCCCAGCCTTTAGGATAAAAAGCATCTATGCCAAAGTAAAGCGTTGAAGGAATAGCCATCAAAGGAGTTCCCCAAGTCCCCATTGCTCCCATAACAGTATTCAATCCTGCTTTAGCTGGATGAACGGCATTGGGAGAGTTTGGATCGAGTTTGTAATTCCATACACCAAAAGCATCCATAGCAAGCCCTAAATAAAAAGATCCTTTACCTAATCTACCTGCCCATTCTCCGACATTAGATCTAGGAATTGTCGCTTTTGTCATTGGAGCATCTCTAAACATACTAAGGTTTCTGCCCGATAACTCATAATTTGCTGAAATTCCTCTTCTGATACCTTCTGCATACATTCGCTCTGAGTTTAGACCTCCTTTAATAACTCCTATGGTGCTAGCAACACCAAAAGCCCAATTCACTTGACCACCTGGTCCATACCAATTTCCTGAATCTAAATTACCGGGGTTTACTGGTGCCCCTATGAGGCTGGTAGTATTCAAATTCAAATAACTGCTTCTATTAGGCGGCGGTCCAGAACTCTTATTTCCACCTCCAAAAAGAGAGCCAATATTCCTGCCAATAAAATTGATCCCATCACGCACTGCCTTTCCTAACGCTGTACCCGCTTCGTCAATATTTCTGGCACTTGCCCATCCACCTACCCAATGATTGATCCCATCGGCAAGAGGTTTATGGTCTTGTATCTTATCTGGGTTATAGACAGGATAATTATTGTTCGGGCAATTTCTGCAGTCTTTACCATCCCCAAAAGCATTTCCACTAGGGTCGGTATACTTCAATGGATTATTTACCACATAACCATATTGGTTATAATTTTGTGTATTCGTTGGATCTTGTATATAGTTATCTACCTGTAAGAACCTATGTAACATAGGGTCATATAACCTTGCATTCATGTTTATTAATCCTACACTTTGCAAATGCTCATGACCTGTATAGCCTCGATCTAGAATGGTTAATCCTGAAAGGGTTTTGCCACTGCCATCTTGTACTTTTATAATACTTCCCCAGGCATCAAACAAACGTTTTTCCGCCACAGTAGCATTAGCATCTGTTATGGCAAGTATAGTGCCCTGATAATCACGATGTAAATATAAATAATTTGCAGAACCGCCTCCATCACTTTTTAGTGCTATTGGTGCAGAATAACCGTCTCCTCCAATATAGGTAATAAACTCCGCGGTTCCTGTTTCTGTATTTTCTTTAATTTCGATCGTTCCATCTGCAGAATAATGTTTGCGAAGTTTTAAGCCTTCATCATACATAGTACTGCGTTGGTTATTGTCATTATAAGTAAAATTTATTTTGTCTACCCCAGTTTCTATAATTTGAAGCGGACTTTTGAAAGCGTTATATGTAATGTCTAATTTTCTTTCTGTTGTTGCAGGATTACTTGTTTTGCGTATTTGTACATCATCAAACCATACATTACCAGAACCCACAACATCTAATCGCAATCGCAAACTGGTAATATTTGATGGAACTTTGAAGGTTTCTGTAATGTAAATCCAGCTGTTTTTTGTATTGGTACTAACCGATTTTACATTTGTATAATAACCTGTTTCCCCCGTTTTATACATAAAAAGTGTTAATTGAGCTGTTGGATTGTCTGTATAAACCCATCCCGAAAAAGTATAATCTGTATCTGTTACGTTAACAATAGAAATTGCTGCATCTGCCTGAACATAACTTGTTGTAACTCCGCCAACAGTTGTATTTATTTTAAGGGAATTTTTTCCGGTATGTGCTTTTGTATCGTCAAACGAAATACATTGCGGATTATTGGCTCCCAATGACCAGCCTGTTCTGTTCTCCATACTGTCATTAAAAATTCCTTCGCGGCTTGCATAATACCCATATGCCTCTGGTGCAAGTGTGATAGATGTATTTTGATATGGTTTCTCTGCACTATAATTATACGTTCCTAATGAATTATTTTTTATTTTCCCAGACACTTCATAATTTTGAGTTTCCTCAATTCCAAGTTTATTTGTAAATTTTGTAAGCCTGTCTATTTCATCGTATTTAAAACTTTCTTTATAATTATTAAAAGCGCTATTCGTGCGGTTTTCTAAGTTATCAGTCTTAAAATCAAATTGAGTGTCTAATGTCAATATATTCCCTTGATTATTTGCTTTATCATATTTTATTTTTGATAAATAACCATTCGTATCATATTCACTTGTAGTTTTTATTCCATTACCTAAAACACTTTCTGTTATTTGGCCTTTAGCGTTTAGCTCGTTAGTCTGCCATAATATCTTTTTTGTTGTATCATCTGCAATAATTTTATATAAACCGCCATTTTTGTATTCTCTTTTTGTCGTTACAGTACTTATTTTGGTTCCTAATTGTGCCTGTTTGGTTTCGGTATCTACTCTTCCTAAGTCGTCATACGTAAATGAAGTCGTAAATTTTGAGATACTGGTTTTATCCTCAACAATTTTTATAACTCGTTTAAAAATATCATCGTAAGTATATGTTGTTATAATTTCATTTTTTCCAGCAGGTTCTTTTTTATCTTTAAAAGTTACTTCAGTAATAAGCTGTGTTATTAAATCATATTTATAAGTAGTTTCTGTATCAGTTCCTGAACCTATAACTGTTTTTTTAGTTGGCTTTCCATTGCTGTCTCGGGTTATTGTGGTAACTACTTCTCCATTTTTGCTGGTTTCTGTTTCAAGCTCACCTAAATCATTGTTTTTATAGGTAAACTCCCCTGCCGATGGGTCCTTCATCTTACTTTTTCGTCCCCAGCCATCTTGTTCAATTATTATTTTTACGCCGTTATAATCTGTTTGTTTTAGATTTCCATTAGCATAATAATCGTATTTAATAGTTCCTCCTGTCGTTTCTGTTGAAGAAACAACATTTCCAATAGCATTTTTTATAACACTTTTTGTTTTTTGACCATCAATAACACTTGACTTCAAACCATCATATTTAGCCGTTACTGTCCTTGTGGTAAATAATTTACTTTCTTCTGGTCTGCTGTAAATATCAAATTTTGTCTCATTCCATTGTACTGGATTTACTCCAAAATAAGGCTCACTCGTTTTATAATTTCGATCAAAAATATCATACATAAATGATATTGACGAAAAATTGCCATTTAAGTCTTTTTGAGATGTTTTTATTTTTCGCCCAAGATCATCAAATGTTTCTTCGCTGGCGCTTCCATCCAAAGCATCCGTTGTAGTTGAGACAACCGTTTTTTCTACATTCCTTGAATACGCATAACTTATTGTTTTGTTTAATTTCTCATCTTTCGTCGTTAACTTTTTAAACCAAGGATCATAAGTATAGGATGTCGTTAAATTATGCGGATTAATTTCGGATTTTAATGTTCCATTTGGATTATATTCGAATGTTGTAGAACGCTTTTCTACATCTGTTATTTTAGTTAAAAATCTGCCTGACGTATCATAGCCATAACTAGTTTCTCTTGGTGATAAACCAACAGCTGTCACTTTATTTTTAAGAAGATTTCCAAAACCATCATAATCGTAATCTTCTGTAATATAATTGGTATTAGTGCCTTTTGTATTCTTTTGTTTAAGAAGTCCGTTAGCGTAGTAATCATATTTTTCTTCAGAAGTCATTGTGCTGCCTGTTATAGCAACACTTTGTGATTTCTTTAATGGCCTTCCAACTATGTTAGATGTTGGAGTAACATTATTATAATAATCCGTGTCATCAACAGTTGTTTGAATGGTTGAAGTGCCTTCTTTTACAAGAGTTGTTGTTTTTAGAGGATTATCATACGTATCATACCTTATAGATTCTTCAACATTTGTATTATATATTGTGTTTGTTACCTTGTTTACTGTGTTTTTTAATCTGAAAACTTTGTTTGCCAAAAGATCATTTTCATAATTTGAAATCGATTTTGTGATAAAGTCAGTAGGCGTATTCGGTGAGTTATTTGCTCCCTCTACTATTTTTGCAGAAAACGTACTTCCTGCTTTTATTGTCGTATTTGGTTTTAATGTGATACTTTCTGTAGCAATTAAATTATCAGACGTGATTACTGTATAATCTTCATTTTGACCTTTTACAATTACATTAGGTGTTTTAGCTCCAACTTTCGCTATCAATGGTTCTCTAAATCCCTGCACATAATAATTCTCAATATTAGCACCTCTTAAATCAAGATCATTTTTTGTAATAGTAGAGAACATTGCTGTAGTATCATCATACCAATCTGTTCGACTTACTGATCGAAATCCCATAAAACCTAATCCTTCGACATTTGTTACCGCTCCGTAATAGGCAAATAATTTTTTCTTATAAACATCCTTGCTTTGTCTTTCCAATTTAGAAACCACATATAAATTAGGATCAATAATAATATCTAAATTAGGATAATTTGCAATTCCTTTACTGGATTTATAAATATTGGTATATTGATAGGTATTGACAAACCGCGTATCTAACGGAATGTAGGTTATGGCCTCTTGTACCCCATTACCTGTTGTAATATTTGTTAATAAATTGCTCTTTTTATAATCATAGCCAGAATTGAAAAAATGAATCTTATTATTATTAAAGAAAGCTATTTCAAGTGTAGAATTTACTTTGTTTAAAGTACTATTACTGCCCAAAGACTGAGGTAAAAATACAGGAAGTGCATAGATATTAATATCTGGCTGTAGTTGTGTTGAACTAACTTTCGGATTAAGGACAAAATCACCATTAGTATTTGCATGACAAAAAACACTAATAAATCCTTTTCCATTTTCAACAGCATTCTTAACACGTATTAAATCGGCCCTTCCATCATTATTAAAATCTGTTGCAAAATAATTATACGTTGTATACGAATCATTTTTATCAAAAACAGGTAAATACGTTTTTTCTTCTTTTATCATTGTAGTTCCTGTAGAGGTATATTTATACCATTGTGAAGAACCAAATCCTTTTGGAATCATGATATCCGATTTTCCATCTCCGTTGTAATCCCCGATTAAAATAGGAAAGGTAATTGTTGAGTAAGGAAACCCCGTTGAAATAGCACTATCAAAAGAAGGACTTTTATATAAAACGACCAGCTTATTTTCTACGTTAAACGAATAAATAGTCAAAATACCTGTATCGAAGATAAATAAATCAGATTTCCCATCTCCGTTAAAATCTGCAACCTCAACTCTAGCTGTTCCTGATAATTTAGTTAGTAGTTCTCCTGGCAATGTTAAATAATTTGTATTATCTCTTTTTAAATCGATAAAATATACCTGCCTTCCGGAAACAATATCTCCATTAGGAGACTGGCTGTCAATAATCAAAATATCCGTTAAACCATCTCCATTAAAATCTCCTGATACAATTTTTTTTGGAAAAATAGTTTTTGGGATACTAACCATTCGGTCGTATTGTTTTATTATATTAACATTCCCAATTATACGTTCCATACCATAAACTGAAAAAGTATAATCAGTATTTGATTTCCTTACAACGACCCAGCCTTGTGGTAACACCTTATTGTCTGAACTTAAAAATGTAGCCGGAAAAATATCTTCAAATGCACCTACAGGATGTTCTAACCCCATATTAGTAATATCCCCTGATTCAATCCCTGCATATAGCCAATACTTTGTTTTAGCATCAGAACCAAGTGTTGGATAAACTAAACAATCCATTTTGCCATCTCCATCAAAATCGCCAGAAACCGCCCCAACATTTAATGATTTTATATTTCCAATATTTAGCGATGTAGTTATATCTATATACTTTAATTCTTCTGAAGTCATTTCATAGTCGAAAAGTGTTGGGTTATAACTTTTTGTGCCATCGCCGCTTGTTTCAGTAACTTTATTGATACGATCAACTACCAGATAAGAGAAACCATAGTTTCTAAATCCTATTCCGTTAGTAATAACTTTTATTTCTTTTAATCTTTTACTACGTATAACATTTAATCCTCCAACATAATAATTTTCAGGAACACCTCTGTCTTCGTATGTAAATTTTACTTCATTAGGATGAGTACCACTGACTAAAGCTCCATATTTAATCGAATCTATATATAAAGTATTATTTAACAGAATGTAATTATAATTAATTCGAACTCCTTGTGGGTTTTCAAAATATAAAATTGACCATTCCATGATTGACCTAGAATCTGTGGAATTACCATAATAGGCTTTTGACCCGTCTGGATATTCGACTAAAAAATAAGCTGGGCCATAATTTGCACCAAAAGGAGAAACTCCATAAGAAGTAATTCTAATATTTGAAAAATATTCCGTTTCATAAACTGTTTTATCTGCTCCATAAGCTCCAGTTGTACCATTTTTTACAATCAATCTTTGTCCGTCTAACGCAAACCTATCTAAACTATTAAAATCAACTGGATCTATTATTCCATCATGAAATTTAGTAGATGGAATTCTGGTAATGGAAGAAACTCCAGAAATATCCCATCCTCTTGCAGCATTTCCGCTAAGTCCATTTTGACTATTATAAATTAAACTTATTTGAGGTTCTGCATTATTAAGGCCTTTAGGAATCGAAATAGGAATTGTATAACTGGCATTTCCACTTAAAGAAATATTTAATTCTCCCGTTGTAATACCAACTTCATCAGAAGAACCTGTTGGAGTATTTGTTGCCGAAACAGCAGCACTAAGCAATGTTTTATTGTTAGTTGCTGTACTTATTTCAGTACTCCCAATTCTTTTTATTATTGTTGTTTCATTAACAATACTGTCTTTACTACTTTGTCCAGAAACAAATAGATTAACTAATAATGATATAGTAATATAAAACTTCCTCATAGCAAATTATTGTTTAATGATTTTAATAGATTTTTCTCCTCCATCTTTATAAGAAAGCAGCACCAGATAAATACCTGTAGGATATTGCTGAAAAGGGATATTTAAATTGTTTAAACTGCTATTTGTCTGGTATGTTTGTAAAACCTGTCCAGTTATAGAATAAACATGAACAGAAATCACATAATTATCCTGAGCCAGCTGCCATTGCAGGTACAATTGTTCTTTTACAGGATTTGGATAGTAGGAGATAACATCTTCCGGAAAGAATTTCTCTAAATCATTTTCGACAACTGCCTCTATTTCTTTAACCTGCTGTACAGATTTTGACAAACAATTGATGCATAGTGCTCTGTTTGTTTGATTTCCGGCACCATCATAACTAAAAGTTAGTTTTGTTTGGGCGTTTGCAGAAAAACAAAAATGCAGTAGAATAAAAAGAAGACATGTTCTCATAAATAATAAAAATTTAAAATATTTTCCTACAAACGTATAATTATATTTTAAATCCTACAAATTTAATGTTAACGAAAAATTTTGGGCAAAAAAAAGCGAGACCTAAATCTCGCTTTTTTAATATTATTTGTATTTTAAAAAATAGCTATTCTACCGTAACAGATTTTGCTAAGTTACGCGGCTGATCAACATTACATCCTCTCATAACTGCAATATAGTATGAAAGCAATTGCAAAGGAATTGTCGTGATAAGCGGTGACAATGCATCAGAAGTTTCAGGAATTTCGATTACATAATCAGCTAATTCGCGAACCTGTGTATCACCTTTAGTAACAACGGCAATGATTTTACCACTTCTGGATTTAATTTCCTGGATGTTACTTACAATTTTATCGTAGTGACCTTGTTTAGGTGCAATTACAATAACCGGCATCTGCTCATCAATTAAAGCAATTGGTCCGTGTTTCATTTCGGCAGCAGGATAACCTTCTGCGTGAATATAAGAGATCTCTTTTAGTTTTAAAGCTCCTTCTAGTGCTACCGGAAAATTATATCCCCTGCCTAAATAAAGGCAGTTAGGAGCATCTTTAAATTTAGCAGCAATTTCTTTTGCTCTGTCATTTGTTTCTAATGCTTCTGCTACTTTTTCAGGAATTAATTCTAATTCTTGTAAGTAAGCATGGAAATCAGAATTTGATAAGGTTCCTTTAGCTTTCCCTAATCTTAAAGCAATCATGGTAAGAACCGTGATTTGAGTTGTAAAAGCTTTTGTAGAAGCTACTCCAATTTCTGGTCCTGCGTGCGTGTAAGCACCTGCATGACTTTCTCTTGAAATAGATGAACCTACAACGTTACAAACTCCAAATACAAAAGCTCCGTTTTCTTTAGCCAGCTTAATAGCAGCCATAGTATCTGCCGTTTCCCCAGATTGAGAAATAGCGATTACAACGTCATCTTTATTGATAATTGGGTTTCTGTATCTAAACTCAGAAGCATATTCTACTTCAACCGGAATACGTGTAAATTCTTCAAAGATATACTCAGCTACTAAACCAGCATGCCATGAAGTTCCACAAGCAACAATTAAAATTCGCTTAGCGTTTAAAAATTTCTCAAGATTATCTTCAACACCAGCCATTTGAACAATTCCTTCATTGGCATGAAGTCTTCCTCTGTATGTATCTTTAATTACACTTGGCTGTTCGTAGATTTCTTTTAGCATGAAATGATCATAACCTCCTTTTTCAATCTGCTCCAAATTCAATTGAAGTTCCTGAATATAAGGATCTACTAAAGAGTCATCTTTAATTTTTCTTACTTTTAGAGGTTTATGCAGTCTGATATTAGCCATTTCGCCATCTTCTAAATATACCGCATTCGAAGTATATTCAATAAACGGAGAAGCATCAGAAGCAATAAAGAATTCTCCTTCACCTACTCCAATTGCTAACGGACTGCCTAATCTTGCTGCAACAATTTCGTTTGGATTTTTTCTGTCAAAAACAGCAATTGCATACGCTCCAACAACTTGATTTAACGCAATCTGAACTGCTTTACCAAGCTTAATTTTTTCGTTTTTCTGAACTTCTTCAATTAAGTTTACTAAAACTTCTGTATCAGTATCAGATTTAAAAGTGTATCCACGCTTAATCAACTCTTCTTTAAGCGGCGCATAATTCTCAATAATTCCATTGTGGATAATTACTAAATCTCCAGAATTAGAAACATGAGGATGCGAGTTCACGTCATTTGGTACACCGTGGGTTGCCCAGCGGGTATGCCCAATTCCAATATTTCCATTTATTGTAAAACCTATCTTCGATTTAGCTTCAAGATCAGAAACTTTGCCTTTTGTTTTACAAACTTTTATACCTGATTCGTCATCATACAACATAACGCCGGCACTATCGTATCCTCTGTACTCAAGCCGCTTTAAGCCCTTGATAACAATAGGATAGGCCTCTCTATGGCCGATATATCCAACAATTCCACACATATATTACTTATTTATTTGGTTTCGTGTAGTAAACCTCAAGCCTCAATCTTTTATCATAATTTGAATCACCTGCAGGAATATTATTTCCAAATAATATAGTTCCTAACGGATTCATAACTGATGCTCTCGGTGCTTCTGAAAAATATTCATTTGGATCCACTTGTGGATTAAGCTGAATTCTATTTTTCAATTTATTTGATGTTATAATACTTATATCATCGGTAACAACCAGTCCTAACTTTACATTAACTGCGGTTGTTGTTTTTATTAAATTACGTATGTGATTTGTAATTCTAATTTTATAAGTACTTCCTCTTCCTGTTGTTGCATCAACATTTATTATACCTCCAAAAATAACTTTTGACATCCTTGCATCAGATGTTATACTGGAACTTCCGTCTGCTGAATAATCTAAAAGCGGTGTGCTGTTCTTAAAATCATACAAGTAAACTCTTTTTGGTTCCTGTGCCTGTAAATTGTCAGTCTTTTTAACTGCCATTTTTTCTGCATCAACATGAAAGACCAAATTAGCTTCATTTACCAGCCATCCGTTTTTTCTAATTTCTTCTAATTTAGAACCAAAGTCTTTAAGTTCTATAATTACAAGAGATCCCTGACCGCCTTTTAAATAAAGATTTTTATCTCCGGTAGTCGTATTACGTGCAGCTACGGCATTTTGGTAATCAGTATCTTTAACATCCTGAAGAAGATTAACATTACTTCCGGTTAAATTTATTACTATTGATCTATCTTCTGTTACCTCAGGACCATCTGTTGTAATATCCGTTTTGGCTTTATATTTTATAGTAATTTTCCCTTTAGTAAAATCCATTAAAGCCATATTACTTAAACTTCCTCCAGATTTTTCAACCTTAAAATACAAGCCTTTAAAATATTCCTGAAATACATCTGCAGCAGAAAGTTTTTCTTTCGCAGCATTTAAAATTTTCTCCTGAAAAAATTGCTTATTTAAATTTAAACGCATCTCTGGCGCTACTAAAGTTGTAACATCTTTATTATCTTTATCTTTAGTTACATCTTTAATTTCTTTTGAATCAAAAAAGAATTCGCTGTTCTCAAGTACTCCTCCATCATTTAAAGGTTTACCCGTTACTATATAAGGTTTTTTAGCCGTTTCAAATTCAGTTTGATCATTATAATATAATTGTGGAAATTGATTACCACTATCATAATAACTACTTCTCATTTGATAACCAGACTCGTAAACACTTAATTTAAGCTTACCCGTAGGGGCACCATAAATAGAGTCGAGCTGATATACATGAGTTCCATCCGTATTGGTACTTGTTATATGACTAAAATAAGGTATACTTAAAACTGCACTTTCTATCACTGGTGTTTCTCCAATTGACGGAGCATACGCAGCAAGCGCTACTTGTGTATTATAATTTGCAGTGGTTGTACCAAAAACCGGATTATCATAAATCCCTAAAGCATTTGTAACTAAAGCATTTGATTGTATTGGAGTTACTTCTTGATTATAAGCTATAACATCATATTTTTCAGATTCCAATCCAAAATGATCATCACCAATTAAATCATCACCAATCGCATTAAAATCTTTGTCGCAGGAATATAAAAAAACAACTGTTGCGGCTAATAGAATTTTCTTAATAAAAGAAGTATTGTACATATTCGTATTATAGTTAAAATTTAAAGACCCATAGTTTTATAGAAATTTGTATACGCCTCGGCGAATGCATCTTTCGCGGCGAAAGGTAAAAAAGGTTTTCCTGAAGATTCTATAAATTTTGTTAAACTTGGAGAAACATTTTCTGACGCTATAATGACAGCATCAGAATGCAATATACTGGCCTTTAAGACATTTTCGTAATTTGGGGTTTCAAGATCAGAAACTGATTCGTGCGGAACACCATCAAATTTAACCTTGTTTATCATTTCTAAATCTAAGTTTTCATCAAAAGACTGACCATAAACTGAGGTAACGATTTTTGTATCATTAAACAATGCCTCATTTTTATAATAGTGTTTCATATAAATTGGAAGCATCGCCGCTAACCATCCATGAACATGGATAATATCCGGAACCCAATTTAATTTTTTTACAGTTTCAACAACTCCCTTTGCAAAAAATATAGCCCGCTCGTCGTTGTCTGGATATAAAACCCCTTCTTCGTCTGCAAAAGTTGCTTTACGTTTAAAATATTCATCGTTATCAATAAAGTAAACCTGAATTCTTTCTTTTGGAATTGAAGCTACTTTGATAATCAATGGCATATCTAAATCATTCACTACCAAATTCATCCCTGAAAGCCTGATTACTTCGTGTAATTGATGTCTTCTTTCGTTGATATTTCCATATCTTGGCATGAAAATTCTTATCTGACCTCCCTGATCGTTAATCATTTTAGGAACGTCATAAGACATTAAAGAAACCTCATTTTCAGCCAAATAAGGCACGACTTCAGATGATACGTATAATATCCTCTTATCTTTCATAATAATATTTTACTTAATTTTTGGTAATAAAAACGTCGCAAAATTACAAAATTTTATGCAGTTTATAACTAATATATTATGTTTGCACTAAATTTTAATAATACTGCCATGCATATTTTCTACGGTAAAGTAGCTCTGATAGCTTATTTAAAAACTATCAAAACCGCAAATTCGACTATAGGATTTGTCCCAACCATGGGAGCTTTACACCAAGGGCATCTGGCTTTAATGCAGCGTTCACTTAAAGAAAATGACGACACAGTTGTAAGTATTTTTGTAAATCCAACGCAATTTAACAATCCCGAAGATCTTGAAAAATACCCTCGAACTCTTGAAGAAGACGTTAAGAAAATGAGAGGTTTAAGTGACAAAATAATTTTATATGCTCCTTCTGTAGATGATATTTATGAAGGACAGACTATTTCGCAGTCTTTTGACTTTGACGGATTAGAAAATCAAATGGAAGGAAAATTCCGTCCCGGACATTTTAACGGTGTTGGAACAATTGTAAAACGTTTGTTCGAAATCGTGACGCCAACCAATGCTTATTTTGGCGAAAAAGATTTCCAACAGCTTCAAATTGTTAAAAAACTGGTCGAAAAAAACAACCTTCCGGTAAATATTGTAGGCTGCCCTATTTTTAGAGAAGATAATCTTTTGGCAATGAGTTCCAGAAATGAAAGGCTGACTGCTGAAGAAAGAAAAGAAGCTTCTATAATCTATAAAGTTTTAACAGAAGCTAAAGAAATCTTCCCAAACAGTACTCCCGAGGAAACCATTAAATTTGTCGAGGATTCCTTTAAAGACAACGAAAGATTTGACCTCGAATATTTTGTCATTGCTGATGAATCGACATTATTACCTATCGATCATAAAACAAACGACAAAAAATACCGCGCGTTTATAGCGGTATTTGTTAATTCTATAAGGCTGATAGACACCATTTCATTAAATTAAATTATCTTTGCTCCATGCAAATTCAAGTTATAAAATCAAAAATTCATCGAGTAAAAGTTACTGGAGCTGATTTAAATTATATTGGCAGTATTACTATTGATGAAACTCTACTAGAGGCTTCTAATATTATTGAAGGCGAAAAAGTAGCTATTGTTAACATTAATAACGGAGAACGTTTTGAAACTTACGCCATTAAGGGAGAAAAAAATTCAGGCGAAATCACACTGAATGGTCCTGCTGCCCGAAAAGTTCAAAAAGACGACATTATTATTATCATTTCGTATGCAACCCTGGATTTTGAAGAAGCTAAAACCTTCAAACCGTGGATCATTTTCCCAAATGAAAACGATAATTCGTTAACATAAATCACATTCCTTTCTTATTTACGTGTGTAATTTGTCAAAAAATATTTTTGTACAAATAGATTTTCTTTTGCCTAAATTGAAAATTTATTACCCGTAAGAAATCATTGCTTTTTTTATTCCCCAAAATCACAAAAAGCAAATAAAGTATTATATTGCTACACTATTTAAATACTTTTTAATTCACTGAAATGCCACAAATCATGAAAAAAGTTTACCTGCTAATTACATTAATTTCCATTTCTGTATTCTCCCAGAAAAAATTTGACAACATTCAATCCGAAAAACTAGGAGAAGAAAGAAGAATAACAATTGGACTTCCTGCTTCTTACGATGCAAAATCAGATAAAAAATATCCCGTTTTATATTTATTAGATGGCGATTATTTGTTTGACCCGTTTTATGGAGCCGTAAGTTATGGCAATTATTGGGACGATATTCCAGAAATGATTATCATTGGTATTCATCAAAATAAAGATGAAGAACGTTACGACGATACCACAATTGATCAAAACGAAGGACTGCCTTTTGAAAAAGGAGCAAAATTTTTTGAATTTATTGGTTCTGAACTAATTCCCTATGTAGAGAAAAAATACCGTACATCGCCTTTTAGAATTATCGCAGGTCATGATGTAACAGCAAGTTTTGCTAACTTTTATTTGTATAAAGAAGAACCTCTTTTTAATGCCTACATTTGTTTGAGTCCGGAACTTGCACCAAAAATGGAAGTTAGAATTGCCGAAAAATTTGCCAAAATACAAAAACCAATATTCTATTATCTTTCTGCCGGAGAAGGCGACAATAAGAAAATAAAAGAACCAATTGAAAAATTGGCCGGAAATATTAAAATCGCAAATAATCCGTTAGTGAATTATAAATACGAAGTATTTAAAGGCGCAACACATTATACTGAGGTTTTACATTCGATTCCGAGTGCATTATATCAGATTTTTGAAATATACAGACCTATAAATTCTGCCGAATACAACGACAAAATTGCAGTTCTTCAAACAGGTTATGCTGATTATTTGCAAAAAAAATACAATGATATGTCTGAAGTTCTAGGCGTTCAGATTCCGGTTAGAATGAGTGACTTTAAAGTAATTGAAAATATTATTTTAAAAAGAAATGCCTACGACGAATTAGGAAGAATGGCTGAAATTGGAAACGTAAATTATCCAAAAGCCATGTTAGGAGAATATGAATTAGGCTTGATGTACGAAAAAATGGGCGATCCTAAACATGCTTCAAAAAAATACCAAAATGCTTCGCAAATGGAGCCAATTGGCGACTTGAATAAAGATTTGATGTATGAGAAAATTGACGAAATGAATACGCTTGCCAAAAAAACCAAATAATGTCAAAAGTTAAAACTTCCTTTTTTTGCCAAAACTGCGGTACCCAATATTCTAAATGGCAGGGACAATGCAATGCCTGCAAAGAATGGAATACTATTGCCGAAGAAATAATTCAGAAGCAGGAAAAAACAGCGTGGAAAAGCGAACCAAGCTCAACAAGTAAAGCTCCGAAACCTTTAAAAATAAATGAAATCGATTCGGCTCAGGAAATCCGTATGGATACTACTGACGGCGAATTGAATCGTGTTTTGGGCGGCGGAATTGTTCCGGGATCTTTAACCCTTTTGGGCGGAGAACCGGGAATTGGAAAAAGTACACTTTTACTTCAAATCTCATTAAAATTACCTTATAAAACGTTATATGTTTCTGGAGAAGAAAGCCAGAAACAGATAAAAATGCGCGCCGAAAGAATTACACCAAGCAGTGAAAATTGCTATATTCTTACGGAAACGAAAACACAGAATATCTTCAAACAAATTGAAGCGATTCAGCCTGAAATTGTAATTATCGATTCGATTCAGACTTTACACACAGATTATATCGAATCTACAGCCGGAAGTATTTCTCAAATTAGAGAAACTACTGCCGAATTGATCAAATTTGCCAAAGAAACCAATATTCCGGTTATTTTAATTGGCCATATTACGAAAGACGGAAATATTGCCGGACCAAAAATTCTGGAACACATGGTTGATACTGTTTTGCAGTTTGAAGGCGATAGAAATCATATTTACCGAATTTTACGTTCCCTAAAAAATCGTTTCGGTTCAACTTCTGAACTTGGAATTTACGAAATGCTTGGAAGCGGTTTGCGCGAAGTAAGCAATCCGTCAGAAATATTGATTTCACACAAAGACGAAGAATTATCAGGAACCGCAATTGCCACAACACTTGAAGGAATGCGTCCGTTAATGATCGAAATTCAATCTTTGGTAAGTACAGCAGTTTACGGAACACCGCAACGAAGCACTACAGGTTACAACGCTAAAAGACTAAACATGATTTTAGCGGTTCTTGAAAAAAGAGCCGGATTCCGTTTAGGCGCAAAAGACGTTTTCTTAAACGTAACCGGAGGAATTTCTGTTGATGACCCCGCAATTGACCTTGCCGTTGTTGCTGCCATTTTATCATCAAACGAGGATATTCCTGTTGGAAAAGGTTTTTGTTTTGCCGGAGAAGTGGGACTTTCTGGAGAAATTCGTCCTGTAAACCGTGTAGATCAACGTATTCAGGAAGCCGAAAAACTAGGTTTTGATACCATATTTGTTTCTAAATACAATAAAATTGCTTTAAAAAATACCGGAATCAAAATTGAACTTGTGGCAAAAATTGAAGATGTTGCGAGTATTCTTTTTGGTTAAGTTTTTTTGCTGCAAATTAAACACGAATTTTTTATTTAAATTGCACCTATTTCAAAGTAAATATCACATCAAATTAATTCGAGAAATTAGTGAAATTGCTTCGTCTGTTCGCTATCGCTCGAGTCGTGGCAAAAACCATCCTACTAACGAACAATCCTAAAATCTTTTACGAAATAGACTTTATGAATTTTCCAAAACAAAAAATTTTCAAAGCTTTAAAAATACTTGCCCTGGTATTGATTTTGCTTTGCATTGGATTATACTTTTTCCGCAACTCGCTTTTAAAACAGGCCGTTGCAAAAGTAACCCACAAAATGGCTGTTGACTATAACAGTGATTTTTCTATTAAAGAAGCTTCTTTTGACGGCTTATCCAGCATCAAACTCACCGATGTTGTTTTAGTTCCTAAAAATGCCGATACACTTTTAAAAATTAAAAATATTGAAACCAGCGTCAGTTTAAGCAATTTACTAATTGGCGATGTTCAGGTTGGAACTTTAAAAGTCGACAACGGTTATATACAATTAGTTAAAAAAGGAAAAATCCGCAACTTTGATGCTTTCTTAAAAAGAAACCGTGACGATTCTGAAAAAAGCGAAAAGCGAAAATACGGTGCTTTTGCCTATCGTATTATTTCAAAACTGCTCAATTTAGTTCCGACTGATATGAATTTGGAAAACTTCCAATTCAAAATCGACGACAATGGCAAAAAAACGGCTATTGCAATAAATAAACTCATTTTAAACAACAAACAGCTCGAAACCAACATTCATGTCGTTAGCAAGGATTTTGATCAAAAATGGAACTTAAAAGGTTTTGCAGACCCAAGAAATCAAAAAGCAGATATTCGGTTTTTTAATTTAGATACCGGAGCCATTCGTGTTCCATATCTTGATGAAAGATATAGTTTAAAAGCAAGTTTTGATTCTATCCGTTTAAACGTTGAAAATATTGATAAAAGCGGAAGCGAATTACATCTTGATGGTTTTACTTCTATTGTAAACCTAAAAATCAATCATCCAAAAATTGCCAGTAAAGATGTTGTTATAAAAAATGCACGTTTTGATTACCGCTTTTTATTGGGGGATGATTTTATTTCAATTGACAGCACCTCAACAATGACGCTGAATAAAATAAAACTGCGTCCATACGCTTCTTACGATACCGAAAAAGATACAGTTTATACTTTAAAAGTTGATATTCCGAAAATGAAAGCGCAGGATTTTATTGTTTCGCTTCCCGATGGTTTATTTACACATTTTCAAGGAATGCAGGCAACCGGGAATTTCGATTATAAACTCGATTTCAAATTCAACAAAAATAAACCAAACACACTTGTTTTTGACAGTAAACTCAAAAAAGAAGATTTACGAATTACAAAATATGGCGAAGCCGATTTAAATAAACTAAACGGCGAATTTGTCTATCGTGCCATAATTCAAAATGTATTGCAAAGACCGGTTTTGGTTGGAAATGCCAATCCAAATTATACACCTTTAGACCAGATTTCTCCTTATTTGAGAAAATGTGTTTTAACAACCGAAGATCCGTCGTTCTTTTCACATCGTGGTTTTATAAACGAAGCTTTCAAACAATCGATTCTAAAAAACATCAGAACTAAAAAATTCTCACGCGGCGCGAGCACGATCAGCATGCAGTTGATTAAAAATGTTTTCCTAACCAGAGAAAAAACGCTTTCGCGAAAGCTTGAAGAAATCTTATTAGTTTACATTTTAGAAAATAACCGAATTGTAAGTAAGGAAAGAATGCTCGAAGTGTATTTCAACATTATCGAATGGGGACCAAATGTATACGGAATTGGTGAAGCAAGTCATTTCTATTTCCAAAAAAGTCCGTCGGCTTTAAATGTTGATGAATGCTTGTATTTGGCTACTATTATTCCGAAACCAAGAAAATTCATGTATCAGTTTAATGACGAAGGAAATCTGAAAGATTATGCATTAAAGAATCAGAAGTTTCTAAAGAACTTAATGTTTCGCCGTGGTCTTTTAATTCCTGAAGATACAATTGGTCAATTACCAGTTTATATTTCAGGAAATGCTCGTTCTTTAATAAAAATCAAGGCTCCGGATTCTACTGCAGTTCCGGTGGATTCTTTGTCTGGAGGAGATGAGTTTGATTTGTAGGTATTTGCAATGAAGGCGCTAAGGCACAAAGTTTTTTTACACTAAATGTTATAATCTCGCAAAGTTTTGTCATTTCGACCGAAGGGAGAAATCGCACTAGTAACTCTACAAAGATTGTCGATTCTCTTTGCGGAAATACTAGTGCGATTTCTCCCTTCGGTCGAAATGACAATATTGCGTCTCTCCTGCAAGGTTTTCAAAACCTTGTAGGTGTTTGTTACTATTTACTCTCTAATACCTACAAGGTTTTGGAAACCTTGCAGGAAACGATTATCTAAAGTTCCTTAAAAATTCTTCCTTATAAGTCGATGAAACCTCAATTTCAGTTTCGTCATTGAGTGTAACAATACCGCCTTTATTATAAGATTTTACACAATTCATATTGATAATATGCGATTTATGAACCCGAATAAAAGGCAATGGCAAAATCTCTGAAAAGTGTTTCAAAAATCGGCAGACCATTTTTTTACTTCCGTTATTGAGGTATAAATCGGTGAAGTTACCATTGCCGCGAAGACGTACTATTTCTTCCATTTTTACCACTTCAAAACCTTCAAGTGTTGGCAGAATAACTTGCTGCTTTTCCGGTTTTTGTTCGTGAAAATTTTCTACGATGATTTTATTTCTGTTGAAGATTTCATTGTTCATAATTTGATGCTGCACTTTATTTACTGCAACAATCAATTCTTCAATACTTATGGGTTTTAGCAGATAATATGCCGCGCTCTGATTCAAAGCTTTTAGTGAATATTCAGAAAAAGCGGTGACAAATATGGTTTCAAAATGTAAATCTTTACAAGCTTCCAGAACATCAAAAGCATTTCCAAAAGGCATTTCGACATCCAGAAAAACCAATTGTGGTTTCACTTCGTGAAGCAGCGGAACGGCTTCTTTTATATTTTGGGCTTCACCCACAACCTCAACCTGCGGACAGTATTTGCTTAAATAGTTTTTAAGTACTTCGCGCGCGGCAAGTTCGTCTTCGACAATTACACTTTTTATCTTTTGCAGTGTCATCATATTTTGTCAATTAATGGAAAAACAATTTCAACAATAGTTCCCTTCTCTGCTCCTTCTTTTTCCAAAATCTTAAATGAAATATCTTTTTTATACAATTCATTCAAAAGATCAATTCGCTCTTTTGTATTGTTCAAACCACGGGATTCGTATATTTTCTGATTCGTTGTTTTAAGCTCGCGGCTTTTGGTTAAACCAATTCCGTTATCATCGATTTTAACGATTATTTTTCCGTTTTTAAAATCAAACCGAAGCGATAAAAATCCTTTTTGGTCTAAATAGCGCAATCCGTGCCAGATTGAATTTTCTAAATGTGGCTGGATAATCATATTCGGAACAAAAACCCTTTCAGCATCCAGCGAATCATCTACCATAATTTCAAAATTGAATTTATCCTCAAAACGTAAATGCTCTAAATCCAGATATTTTTTAAGCTGTTCGACTTCTTTATCTAAAGAAATAAAATCCTTATTGGAGTTTTCCATCATATTCCGCATCAAGTTCGAATATGAAGTCAGATATTTATTGGCTTCCAGTTCTTTATTTTCTGATATAAACTGATTCACACTATTCAAACTATTGAAAATAAAATGCGGGTTCATTTCACGACGCAGTGACTGCAAAGCGATTTCTTTATTTTTTATTCTGATAGAATACAATGCTTTCGAAATAAACGTAAACAAAAGCAGCAGTAAAATTACCGAACCAATCAAAAAATAATTGAATGTATTTTTCTTTGAAATTAGTTCATCTTTTAGTGTTTTTTCTTTTTCTAACTGACGAATTTTATTTTCGGTAATCTGAAATGTTTTGGCATCGATTAAAGTCGTATCAGAATGAATCAGCTTTTCGAAGTTTTGAAAAAACTGTTCATACAACGCCATACTTTCTTTGTCTTCGCCTTTTGTTTTGTAATATTTAATTAAGGATGACAGGCTTTTTTTGGCTTCCGTCGAATTTCCTTTTTGAAACGATAAATCATACGCTTCTTTCAAAGACGAAATTGCTTTTTCCGGTTCTGCTTTTTCAAAATAAAGAGATGCCAGCGATTGCAGTTGTTTTATTTCGGTATTATAATCTTTATTGTTTTTGGCTTCGGCAAGCAGTTTTTCATTTATACTGACAGCTTTATCAAACTGATTGTCTTCGGCATAAACTTTTGCAATTTCATTCTTGATTTTAATTACAGCTTCGGGTTTGTCTTTTGCATAAACTAATGCCTTTTTATAGCTTTCTATCGCAACCTTTTTATCTTTTAAGTCTAATGAATTTTGCGCTTTTTGCACATACGCTTCTGTTACTTCCTCACTCTTCTTTTCCTTTTTCAGCAATTCAATATTAGAATCTACATAATTCTTTTGACTTGCCGGATTTGCCTTATTTTTAAGTCGGTTGGCATCATTTAAATTTATCTTTTCTTCAGAAACGTCTTTTGCCAAAGAACCCGCAGCTTCATAATTTTTAATTGCCGAATCAAAGTTCTTTTGGTTTTCCTGTGTTTTAGCTAAACTTCGGGTTACACGCGTTTTATCTTCCGTTAGTTTTAGTTTGGTATAACTGTTTAATGCTCTTTTAAAATATTCCTCGGCTTTGGCATTATCTCCGTTATTTAAAAATTCATTCGCCAGCCTTTCGTAATTCTGGGCAATTTTTGCTTCATCATTTTCATCTAATGATTTAGATAAATCATCGGCTGCTTTACTGATTTTGACTTGTTTGCTTTTTTCACTTTTCTGCACAGGAGCTTCCTGCGCTATTATTTGCTGTGGAAACAATAGCACTAAAAAAAGCAGACTAAAACTAATTACCAAATGATGTTTCACAAATAAGTTATTTAGAAAGTGTAAAGTAACCTAATTTCAAATTCCTATCCTATATTTTTCACCAAGTCAAACAACCTGTTGACCCATTCTGTCAAAAATACGTTTTTTCGATCAATACATTTGATTGCTAATTCTTAAAAAACGTAATTATGAAAAAACTATTCTTTACAATTTTAACAGTACTATCTTCTTCATTTATAATTGCTCAGGCTTCGGGAAATGTCAATTATCAAAACCAAGGGTATTATAACAACAACACCATCAACATTAATTTTCCTGCAAATGATGATATTGTTGTAAGCGTAAAAGGGCTTGCCAATATTAAAGCAGATGCTTACACCGCAATTTTCAGCGTAACTCAAACGGGTAAAACCACTAAGGAAGTAAATGATTTAATTGACCAAAGAATCACCCAGTCACTCAATGAAATTAAACTTAAAAAAGGTGTTGAGACTTTTGTCGACATGATTTCATTTGTTCCTGTTTATGAATATGAAACAGAAAAAAAACTTTTTAATCGTAAAACCTATAATGAAATGCCCGCAGGATTTGAATTAAAGAAAAACATTCATATAAAATATTCAAATCCCAATCAGCTCAATGAATTTATTTCCATTTTATCCAATAATGAAATATACGATCTGGTAAAAGTGGATTATTTCTCCAATACATTAGAAACCATTAAGAAAGAAATGATGTTAAAAGCAAAACTCTTGATTCAGGAAAAAATAAAAAATTATCAGGAACTGCTTGGAGAAACATTTACAAATGCCGAAAAAAGAATCGCCGATGATTATATCGTAAATATTCCTGTAGAAATGTATCGATCTTATGAAGCTTACAATGGTTCTTCTTTAAACTTAAAAAAAGCAGCAAACATTAATCCGCTTAACAAATCTGTTACACTTTATTACCAGCCTGTATTTAATAAAGAGTTTGATTTTGTAATTAATCCTGTTGTTTTAGAACCTGTTATTCAAATACAATACGAAGTTAAAATAGCGATTAGCAGAGAAAAGAAACAAGTTCTAAAAGCAGACAAAACGGAGAAAGAATTTATTCTGGTGACTGCAAATGGTGATTTAAAAATATTGAATACAAACACAGCCAGACCAATTCATTAATCTGGCAGAAACATTTCACCAAGTCAAAATGCCGTTTCACCATTTGTGCAAAAAACGCGCGTTTTTAGTTTTTAAGTTTGGTCTGTAATCATCCAATTAAAACTAAAATTATGAAATCAAATCTTTTTATTTCCGCGTTTTTTGCTACTGTATTTTCTATCGCTGGCTATAATTCAGCTAATGCAAAACCAAAAAATAAAACTGAAATTGAAAAACCGGCTTCTGCCGCAGCGACTAAAATACAAGTGGCGCTTTTACTGGATACTTCGAGCAGTATGGACGGTTTAATTGATCAGGCAAAATCGAGATTATGGAACATCGTGAATACTTTGACAACTTTAAAATATGAAGGAAAAACTCCGGATATCGAAATTGCTTTGTATGAATATGGGAATGATGGTTTGAGTGAAAAATCAAATTATATCAGACAAATTACACCACTTTCGACAGATTTGGATTTAATTTCTGAAAAACTATTTGCCCTTAGAACCAATGGCGGCAATGAATATTGCGGCGCTGTAATTCAGGATGCAACAAAACAATTAAAATGGGCATCTGAAAACAACAGCATGAAACTGATTTATATTGCCGGAAACGAAGAATTTAATCAGGGAAAAATCAGCTATAAAGAAGCAATCAGCAATGCTTTAAAAAATGACATTTATGTAAACACGATTTTCTGCGGTAATAAAACGGAAGGAATAAGTACGTTTTGGAAAGATGGCGCTGATCATGGAAAAGGAAAATATTTTAATATCGACGCCGACCAATCTGTAGAATATATTGCAACGCCTTATGACGATGAAATCACTAAATGTGATGAAAAAATAAACAAAACCTACATTAATTATGGTGCTAAAGGAGCTGCCAAAAAAATGAATCAGGCTATGCAGGATCAAAATGCAAAAATGGTTTCGAAGGCTAATTATACAGATCGCGCCGTGAGTAAATCAAAAGCGGCTTACAAAAATGAAAGCTGGGATTTGGTCGATAAAACAAAAGATGATGCCACAGCACTTTCTAAAATTAAAAAAGAAGAACTACCTGTTGAACTCCAGGATAAATCGACTGAAGAATTGAAAAAAATTGTAGCCGAGAAAACGAAGGAAAGAGAAACGATTCAAAAAGAGATTAGCGTATTGGCAAAAAAACGTCAGGCTTATATTGATACTGAAGCCAAGAAAACCAAAAAGCAAGATGATCTTGGCAACACAATAAACACGTCGATAATCGCTTTTGCAAAAGTGAAGGGTTATACAGTTGAGAAATAAATCATGCTGCAAATCCTGAAACATGAAAAAGAAAATATTCTTTTTGCTTTGGCTGAGCATTTTGGGTCTAAGTTTTGCCTGCAGGAATAAAGAAGAAAAACCAGAAATCATTAAGAGTTCAAAACCGGTTTACTCCTACGAAGAGAAACTAAAAAGTAAGATAACTGAGATTAGGATTTTTTTGGGGAAAACTCCTAAATACAATTCAAATGTTGTCTTCTTATTAGATATGAAGATTGAATCTGGAAAAAACCGGTTTTTTGTTTACGATTTAAAACATAACAAAATACTTAACAAAGGATTGGTTGGCCATGGTTCCGGATCAGAAACCGGAATTGCCGGAAAACTGCAATTTAGCAATACAAAAGATTCTAATTGCAGTTCGCTTGGCAAGTATGAAATTGGCAGTTCATATTTTGGAAGATTTGGAAAAGCATATAAATTATACGGTTTAGACAAAACGAATAGTAATGCTTTTGATCGAAATATTGTACTTCACAAATATGCAGACGTTCCTTATGAAGAACAAATAAATCCTATTTGTAATAGTTTGGGATGCCCAATGGTTAACGAAAAGTTTTTTGGCGTAATCGAAAAATTGATTGATAGTTCTAAAAAGAAAATCATTTTGGTAATTTATTATTAAGTTAAACCAACCTTTCAGCCGTTTTTGTTATCTATACTTATATAAAACACTTTAAATTATACTCCGATGATAAAAAAACAAGCAACAGCGCTCTTATTATTGTTAGGCATTTTTGCCTTTGCGCAAAAACCAATTTTCACCACTGCAAAAGTAAAAGCGGCAACGGTTTATTTTAATGCTGCCGAAATTTCTCAAACTGCAAGTACAACTTTACCGTTAGGAACAAGCGAAATTGTGATTAAAAACGTGGCAGTAAATTTAAATGAAAGTTCCATTCAAATTGGTACGCCGGCAAGTGTAACGGTTCTATCGGTTCAGTTTACTAATAATTATATTTCAGAATATGAAACCGATCCTAAATCGCCTTTATTGAAAAGAGTTCGTGACAGTATTATTTTGGTTCAAAAGGAAATTTTGAAAGTAAATAATACTATTAATTCTGAATCAAAAACCATTCAGTTATTAGATAAAAACCAACAGATTTCCGGCGTAAATTCTGGATTAAATGTTGCCGAATTAATGAAAATGGTGGAGTATTATAAAAGCAAACAAATAGAAATTGCAAACAATATTAATACGCTAACGGAGAAAAAGCAAAAACTAGATGAAGCGCTTCAAAAGCTAAACAACAAACTCGAAGTTGACACAAGTAAAGAAGAAAAAACCTCATCTGGAAAACTGATTGTTCAGGTAATGAATAGCGTAGCCGGACCGGTTCCTTTAGAAATATCGTATTTAACCAATAATGCATCCTGGTCTCCTTTTTATGATTTACGTACCGAAAGTGTTGCGGCTCCAATTAACATGATGTACAAAGCACAAGTTATTCAAAATACAGGAATTGACTGGAAAAAAGTAAAACTGACTCTTTCCAGCGGTTATCCAAATCAAAATAATCAAGCACCAATATTGAGTTCTTGGTTTCTGGCGAATCAGCTAAATGATCAAGTTATTACTACTTCGGCTTATGGAATCAGCAAAAGGAATCAGATACAGAGAAGTATTTATAAAGATAAAAAAGTAAGTAACGAAATGGAAATGGCGGCACCGGTAATGGCAGAATCTTCTGTTTCGAATTACACAACAGTTGCAGAAAACCAGCTTAATATTTCTTTTGATATTGATATTCCGTATGACATTTTATCGAATGGAAAAATTCACAGCGTATCTTTAAAAGAAATAAAACTTCCGGCAACGTATAAATATTATGCTGTTCCAAAAGTGGAAAATGACGCTTTTTTACTTGCTGAAATTGCAGATTACAGCAAATACAATTTATTGCGAGGCGAAGCGAATATTATTTTTGAAGGAATGTATGTTGGTAAAACGTTTATTGAACCGAATCAAACCAGCGATACTTTGAATTTGAGTATGGGACGTGATAAAAAAGTATCTATCAAAAGAGAAAAAGTTGCTGATAAATCGGGAACTAAGTTTTTATCTGCCAAAAAAGAACAGACTTTTACTTTTGATATTACGGTAAGAAATAATAAAAAAGAAGCGGTTGAATTGCTTTTGAAAGATCAATATCCGTTAACTACAAATAAAGATATTGAGGTAGAATTACTGCAAAGTGATTCGGCAAAAGTAAATGTCGAAACCGGAATATTGACATGGCAATTGCAGTTGAAACCAAATGAAACTAAGAAATTCAGAATTAGTTACAGAGTGAAATATCCAAAAGATCAGACTTTGAACTTATAAACAGATAACATTTTAAACACGAATTCCACAAATTAACACAGATCAATCCGTGAAAATTTGTGGAATTCGTGTTTTAAAAAGCCTTCGACTTCGCTCAGGCTGAGCGAAGTCGAAGCCCTATGCAGCAAATAATTACGGTGCCGGATCTGGAATAATTGCCTGAACGTGGTTGATTTCAGCTATAATTTCTTTTGATAAAACTACATCAATTGTAGCAATGTTTTCTTTTAACTGTTCCATTGTTGTTGCACCAATAATTGCGCTTGTCAAAAATGGCTGCTGTAAAACAAATCCCATTGCTAATTCAGTTAACGTTAATCCATGTTTTTTAGCAATTTCCTGATACAATTTTGTTGCTTGTGTACATTGTTCGCTTTTGTAACGTGTATATTGCGGAAAAAGGTTAACTCTCGCATTTGGATGTGCTTCGCCCGTTAAAAATTTACCCGTTAAAACTCCAAATGCTAAAGGAGAATATGCCAATAAACCAACATTTTCATATTTTGAAACTTCGGCAGAGCCCACTTCAAAAAGACGGTTCAATAAATTATAAGGATTTTGAACGGTTTTAATTCTTGGCAGGTTTTGATATTTACTTTCTTCTAAAAGACGCATCATTCCCCATGCGTTTTCATTTGAAACACCAATATGTTTAATTTTTCCTTCTTTAATTAATCCGTCAAACGTTTCCAGGATTTCTCTGAAATGATCTTCCCATGCATCATCATAACCATTAAAACCACGCTGTCCGAAATAATTTGTTTTTCGTTCCGGCCAGTGCATTTGGTACAAATCAATATAATCAGTCTGAAGACGTTTTAAGCTGTTTTCTAAAGCATATTTTATACTTGCCGGAGAGAAATCTCCTTTTTCTCGCATATAAGTAAAATTCGGGTTTGGTCCTGCAATTTTAGAGGCTAAAACGACTTTATCACGATTTCCTGATTTTTTAAACCATGTTCCAATAATTTTTTCTGTGCTCCCGTAAGTTTCTTCACGTGCAGGAACTGAATACATTTCGGCAGTGTCAAAAAAGTTTACGCCTTTTTCTAGTGCGTAATCCATTTGAGCGTGGCCTTCAGCTTCTGTATTCTGCTGACCAAAAGTCATCGTTCCAAGATTTATTTTACTAACTTTTATATCTGTATTTGGGATTGTAGTGTATTTCATTTTTTTTTAAGGTTCTAAGGTGCTGAGTTGCTAAGATTCTAAGGTTTTTATTTTGATACTTTTTATGTAGGTGCAAAGTTTTAGAGGCGCAAAGGTACAAAGGGATTTTGCAAATCTAAATTTGACAAAGGTTAAAAAAAGTACAAGATTTTTTTTAAAGGTGCTAAGGTTCTGAGTTGCTATCCCGATAGCTGTCGGGACTAAGTTAAAATTCATCGTAATAAAAAAGGCTCAAAGATTTACTTTGAGCCTATATCTATTTTAAACTTTTTAAAGGATTTTGAAATGTGCTAAAAATTCTAACAATCAAAATAGAACTTTCTCCAATTTGATATAAAACCTTATAATTTCCAACAACAATTCTTCGACAATCGAGTCTATATTCATCCAATTGAAATTGCTCAGGAAAAACAATTGCATCTGTACAATCGTATAGTTCTTTTCTAATATTTAAGGCGGTTTCTTTAGAATATCGCTCTTTTAAATACAAATAAATATCTTTTAAATCCAGTTTAGCACTCTCACTCCAAAAAACTTCTAATTTACTCATTATCCCAATCTTCCATTTCTTTACGTAAATCTTCTTTTGAAGTTATTCGGTTGTATTTTATATCATCTAATCCTTCTTCTACTTTATTGTGATATTCTATTAACGTCAATGGATTTCCTTTCGCATCATACGAAACTACTTCATTCAAATAATTATCAAAAACCGACGACACAATTCGTAACACTCTCTCATCTGCCAAATCAAGCTGATTCCTTATTTTATCTTTTAATTCCGGAAGTCCCATAATTCTAATTTTAGATATTCAAAGTTACAAAAATAATAAGATAGAAGTTTCAAATTAAAAATCCCAATTTAGAAATTCCAAATTCCAAAAACTACAGCTTCAACGTTCCTGCAAGGTTTTGAAGACCTTGTAGGAACAAAAAAAGGGTTCAAAGTAAAACTTTGAACCCTTTTAAAAATCTTAGCATCTTAGTCCCTCAGAACCTTAGCAAGTTAATTAATACTATTAAGCATTTCAGCGATTTCATCTAATCTTGGTGTTAAGATGATTTCTATTCTACGGTTTTTAGCTTTTCCTTCTGGAGTGGCGTTGCTTGCCAAAGGAGAAAATTCGCTTCTTCCTGCTGCCGTAAGTTTTTGTTTGTTGATTTTAGTGTTTTCGCTCAAAATAGCTACAATTGCAGTTGCTCTTTTAGTCGATAAATCCCAGTTGTTTGCAATTGGTCCAGAACCAGCGTATGGATCATCATCTGTATGTCCTTCAATAAGAACAGAAAGATCTGGATTATCACCCAAAACTTTTCCAAGTTCTACAACCGCTCTTCTACCTTCTGTTCCAACAGCCCAGCTTCCTGAATTAAAAAGTAATTTGTTTTCCATAGAAACATATACTTTTCCGTTTTTCTGTTCTACTGTTAAACCTTTACCTTCAAAACCGGTTAGCGCTTTTGATAAAGTTTCTTTCAGCTTGCGCATTGCTTCTTCTTTTGCAGCGATCATAGCTTCAAGCTCTTTTAAACGATTTGCTGTTTTATCCAAACTTGCTTGTTCATCAGCCAGTTTTTTGGACTTTGCCTCTAATTGTGCAAGCAAATCACGGTTTTTAGCCATATTACTTTCTAATGCATCGTTGCTGTTTTTCTCTAACGCATTATAAGAATCCTGCAATACTTTGTATTTCTTTTGCTCTGCAGCTAAATCAGCTTTTTGTTTTGCAAGTTCATCTTTTGTTGCCGATAAATCTTTTGTTAGTTTATCGCGGTCTAATTCTAACTCATTTTTTGATTTTTTCAAATCAGCATTTTCGTCAGCAATAGAACGGTTTTCTTTTTTCAGATCTGAATATTTTGTTTCAAGATCATTGTAAATCTTTTTGGATACACAAGAAGTTGCAGACAATGCTAAAACTACTAATCCGATGGAAGCTTTTTTAATCATTTTACTTTTGGTTTTTATTTGGGGCTATTAATAATTTTGAATCAGAATTTACTAAGCAAATTTTATTCCATTTAACATCCAAAAGCCAAATATCTTAAATTGTTATTAGAGTTTCGAAAACAAAACCTTATTTTTTCTTTTTGCTGTCAAAAATTGTATATCCTAGAACGAAAGAAGTCATTTTATAACTAGAGTCCCAATAGACATAATTATCAAAAATATTTGCGCTGCTGTACTTTAATTCAACATTGAATTTATTTTTATAGCTATAACCAATTCCACCTCCTAATCTGTTACGAATTTTAGCTTCAACTTGATAAGTTCCTTGATCTTGATGAATATCAGAACTTAGCATACTAGAAATAATATAGGACCCAGCAATAAAAATTCTCGAATTGTCACTGATGAATATATAATACCTAACTCCAACTGGTATATCTATATAACTTAGTGAAGCATCCCAGTTTTCAATCACTGTATCTGAACTAAATGGTCCTCGATTATATGATACACCCATTCCCGGACTTTTGTATGAATTGTAATTAGGTGCTAAGTATAATGCCCATTTACTTCTGTTAACTGGCAAAACCCATTCCATTTCTGCACCTGCTGTAAAGTTTGTTTTTTTATCAAAATCAGATGAAACATCTGTTACATGATTAGAAATAGACAAAGATGATGATGAAATTCCTAAATTTGCTTTAAAATTAATACTTCCTGATTCTGATTTCTTTTCAAAAGAAACAATTGTATTGTTTTTACAATTGTTATATTCTATAAAGTATTTTGTTAAATCTTTTTGTCCGTATTTTAGTTTTAAAAGATCATCTATACTTTTATTTCCACAATTTACATTTTGCCATAATTGCTTCTGAAAATCATTATTGGAAACTAATTTTGTTGCACCTGTATCCTCATTAACTGTATACTTTTTATGAACAAGCTGTTCGACATTCCCGCTTTCTGTTTTGTAAAAAAAACGTTTTATATTTCCGCTTTTATATTCATACAAACTAACTTTACTATCAACTAAAACTTCGAGGAAAACTGTAACCTCTTTCCATTGCGGCTCTCTATTTTCATTATACGAATTCAAATTAGCAGTAGAAGAAGTATCAAGCTTAACTCTTTCTCTTTCGTATTTTAATACATTTCCGATTTTAAATTCTTTTACGTTTTTAATATCCGCTTTCATCAATTGAGATTCATCAGTACTTAACTTATATTCAAAAGTCGTTGGATTATCCTTTTTATCACGGTCTTTAATAAAACATTCTATTTTATTTCCGTTATTATCTATAAAATAAGACTTATCATAATTAATTTGAGCATAGAAACTAGAACTAAAGAGAATAAATAAAAGGACTGGTAATTTTTTTTTCATTTGGTTTATTTAAGTTATATTCTAAATGCAAAGACAACAAAAAATAACTTAAAATAAAAACTTAAGAAATTTTTTGTTGTCTTAAAAAAATCAGACCTTGAACCCCGAATTTTACTCAATCTCTACTAAAACCGGGCAGTGATCTGAATGAACAGCATCTGAAAGAATCACAGCACGTTTTAAACGATGTCCAATCACTTCGCTCACTAAATTATAATCGATACGCCAGCCTTTGTTATTTCCTCTGGCTCCCGCACGGTAACTCCACCACGAATAATGATGCGGATCTTTATTAAAATGACGGAAACTATCTATAAAACCAGACTTCATGAAACTATCCAGCCACGCGCGCTCTGCTGGTAAAAATCCCGAAACTGTTTTGTTACGAACCGGATCATGGATATCAATTGCTTCGTGGCAAATATTGTAATCGCCGCAAATAATAAGGTTTGGAAGGGTTAATTTCAATTCGTTAATATAGGTTTGAAAATCATCCATAAACATAAATTTATGATCTAATCTTTCGATGTTGGTTCCAGATGGAAGATATAGACTCATTACCGAAACATCGTCAAAATCAGCACGTAAGTTTCTACCTTCAAAATCCATATGATGAATTCCGGTTCCGTAAACTACTTTTTTAGGTTCTATTTTAGATAATATTGCAACACCGCTATATCCTTTTTTTGTTGCCGGATAGTAATATTGATACGGATAGCCGGCAGCCGTTATTGCCTCAACAGGAATCTGATCCTGAGTAGCTTTTATCTCCTGAAGGCAGATAACATCTGGGCTTGCTGCTTGAAGCCATTCAATAAAACCTTTAGTAATTGCAGCACGGATTCCGTTTACATTATAAGAAATAATTTTCATCTGGATATTTTTTTAAGGATTCCAAATGTAATAAAAAAGCGTAAAGTTTGTAATTGAATAAAGGAAAAGTAGAGTTTTTTGTTATCTTTGTTCGCTGCTCTAATAAATTAAAAATAGTACATGGGTTTAGTTACCGCGAAAGAAGTTGCAAAGGCAATAAATGTTGAGAAGTACGGAGTTCTTGGTACTTTTTCAGGCTGGATTCTTATGAAGGTTCTTAAGATCTCTACCCTTAATAAAATTTACGACCATAATAAGCATTTAGAGGATGTTGCTTTTTTAAACGGAATTTTGGACGAGATGGAAATCAAATTTGAAATCCCTGAAGAAGATTTAAAACGTTTACCTAAAGATGGTGCTTATATAACCATTTCAAATCATCCGCTTGGAGGAATTGATGGCATTTTGCTTTTGAAATTAATGCTTGAAAGAGAACCAAATTTCAAGATTATCGCTAATTTCTTGTTACATCGAATTGTTCCGTTAAAGAAATACATCATGCCGGTTAATCCTTTTGAGAATCATAAGGATGCCAAATCAAGCGTTGTTGGAATTAAAGAAACTTTACGTCATTTAAGCGACGGAAAACCTTTAGGAATTTTCCCTGCCGGGGAAGTTTCGACTTATAAAGACGGAAAATTAGTTGTAGATAAACCTTGGGAAGAAGGCGCTCTAAAATTAATTAGAAAAGCCAAAGTTCCGGTTGTACCGATATACTTTCATGCTAAAAACAGTAAATTATTCTATTGGCTTTCTAAAATAGATGATACGCTGCGTACAGCAAAACTTCCGTCAGAACTGCTTACACAAAAAGATCGTGTTATTAAAGTTCGTATTGGAAAACCAATTTCTGTAAGCGAACAAAACGAAATAGAGTCTTTTGAAGAATATTCAGAGTTTTTAAGAAAGAAAACCTATATGCTTGCCAATCCTTTTGAAAAAGACACCAAACTGATTGATACTGCAAGTTTAAAAATTTCGAAAGCTCCTAAAAAAATTGTTACGCCAGCGAATGAATCAAAAATGATTGATGAAGTTCAGGCGTTAAGAAACAGTGACTGCAGGTTATTACAGAGTAAAAATTACGAAGTGTTTTTTGCACGTGCAAAATCAATTCCGAATATTTTACATGAAATTGGACGTCTTCGTGAAATTACTTTTAGAGAAGTTGGTGAAGGGACAAACGAATCTATTGACATTGACGAATACGATCAATATTATCACCATATGTTTTTATGGGATGATGAAACTAAAAAAATCGCAGGGGCTTATCGAATGGGATTAGGAGCTGAGATTTATCCAAAATACGGCATTGAAGGTTTCTATCTAACTGACTTATTTAGATTTGAGCCAGAATTGCACGATATGATGCATAAATCGATCGAAATGGGACGTGCTTTTATTATTCGTGAATATCAGCAAAAACCAATGCCTTTATTCTTGTTATGGAAAGGAATTATCCACACCACATTGCGTTATCCTGAACATAAATATTTATTAGGCGGGGTGAGTATTAGTAATCAATTTTCAGATTTCTCTAAATCATTAATGATTGAGTTTATGAAGTCGAATTATTATGATCCGTATATAGCACAATACATTCACCCGAAAAAAGCATACAAAGTAAAACTGAAAGATGCTGATAAAGACTTTATTTTTGACGAAGCTGAATCTGACTTAAATAAATTCGACAAAATTATAGACGAATTAGAACCAGGGAATTTACGTTTGCCAGTTTTAATTAAAAAGTACATCAAGCAAAATGCACGTGTAGTTGCTTTTAACGTCGATCCTTTGTTTAATAATGCTGTCGATGGTTTAATGTACATTAGAATCGCAGATATTCCAGAAAGCACCATGAAACCCGTTATTGAAGAGTTTCAAATAGAATTAGAACGTAAACTATCTGAAAAAGAAGATTAATCAGATTTACTCCAAATAGAAAAATCCCATTTGTATAAACAGATGGGATTTTTTATTTACAATTTTTATTTAAAAACTAGTTCATTTTACTTTCCAGGATTAGAACCAGCCTTTTCTGCCCACCTGATAGGTTTGATAAAAATCTTCGTCTGATTTTGTAAGGTAAATAATCCCTTCAATTAAGCCAATTAAACCTCCTATTCCGCATAAAAGACCTAAAATAAGCTGAATAATTCCTTCTTTACTGTATCCTAAATAGAATTTATGAATTCCTAGTGTCCCTAATAAAATGGCTAGAATTCCGGCAGCAATTTTTTTATTTTCTGATTGTGTATTTTCCATAGTTTTATTCTTAAAATTAGTATTTAAATTAAAAACATATAAAGGTAATCGGGCAAAAAAAATCCCATTCGTTAACACAAATGGGATTAAATATTTTTTTAGAACCAGCCTTTCTTACCTACCTGGTAAGTTTGGTAAAATTCTTCATCTGATTTTGTCAGGTAAATAATTCCTTCAACGAAACCAATTATGCTTCCAATTCCGCAAGTAACAAGAGTAATTACTAACTGAATGATGCCTTCTTGTGTATATCCTAAGATGAATTTGTGAATTCCAAATCCTCCTAGTAAAATACCAAGAATTCCGGCAACAACTTTTTTATTTTCCGGTTTTGGTTCTGATGGTGTATTCCAAGATTCTGGTTTTGTAGTCTCCATTTTTATATATTTAGTTAATTAATTATTGCAATTCAACTTTACCAATTTCATTGATTTCTTCGATCTCATTTTTAGGATCTGATCCGTATTGATTTGGTCCGTAGTCTCCATCTGTACATAATAAGATCAATAACCAAATACCTCCAGCGAACGGAATAAGAGCAACAAAATAAAACCAGCCGCTTTTTCCTATATCATGCAGCCTTCTAACTATTACTCCTAATCCTGGAAGAAGTGTTGCAAATGAATAAAGTATAAAAAGAACATATCCAATAATTCCCCCTGTAACAGCGTCACCAAATATTGCCCCAGCTATTACTCCAATAATTATTAATGAAAACGAAATTATAGCATTTGCAAGTGCAAAATACCAATACTCACTTCTTCTGGCGCGTCCTTTAAAGTTTGCATAGTTTTCAAAAACTACTTTTTTGTACCATTCAATCATAATTAATTAGTTAGTTTATCCCTACTCTTTTTAGGATTTTCAGTTTCTCCTTTTTTTAAAATTTTGTTAAAAACAGAAAACAATATTAATTAAAAATAAATAAAAAAACTAATTCTGTGTATTACTTTTACAGAAATAACTTGTTATTAAAACCTCAAAGAGATTTATTAAATTTTAAAGCTTATAAATTTTGATTTTTAAATAATTATTTTGAATAAACCGCTTTAATTTTATCAACTATTACCTGTGCTAATCGCTCATGGCTTTCAAAAGTCCAGCCGGCAATGTGAGGCGTTAAGATTACCTTTCGTCCATCTAATAGATACTGAAAAGCTTCCGGAGTATTTTTATCCTGAAAAAGTGTTTCAAAAGACAGTTTTTCATATTCTAAAACATCCAAACCAGCACCAAGCACTTTCCCTAATTTCATTGTCTTGACCAAATCTGCCGTAACAATGTTTTTCCCTCTGGAAGTATTAATTATCCATATTGGTTTTTTGAATTCGTTAATAAATGCCGCATCAACCATTTTATCGGTTTCAGGAGTCCACGGGATATGCAGACTCAGCACATCTGTCTTTTCATGAAGTTCTTTTAATGAAACTTGTCTGGCATTTTCATCTCCCACATTATCCTGAATATCATAACATAAAACTTCAACATCAAAACCTCTAAGTTTTTTTGCAAATGCTTTACCCATATTTCCGTAACCAATAATTCCTACCGTTTTTCCATCAAGTTCATGACCGCGGTTACTCTCTCTGTTCCATTGTCCGGAACGAATCTCATAATCGGCAATATTCAATTTATTAAAAAGAGAAAGGATCATTCCTAAAGTGTGTTCTGCAACTGCGTTACAATTTCCTTCGGGAGCAGCAATTAATTCAATATCCTTAGATAAAGCGTAGTCACAATCAATACTTTCTAAACCTGCTCCAACTCGTGCAATAAACTGCAGATTGGTCGCTTTGTCTAAAAATGTTTTGTCGATTTTAAATCGGCTTCGAATTACGATTCCGTTATAATCCTGAATTTTAGCTTCAATTTCTTCTTTAGAAGATGTAAAATCGGCGTGATTTTCAAAACCAGCTTCTTCCAGTTGTTTCCAAAGAATAGGGTGATTGCTGTCGATATGAAGAATTTTTATGCTCATTATTTATTATGTTTTATTAAAACAAAAATACGGTTAATTCTCAATTCTTCCATTTTTAAAATCCCAAGTGGAAAATTTTAAACGAAAAATTGAAAACACATTTTCTTTGACTTAATCAACATCCAGATAAGGATCAAGAACTTCGGCCAATTTATTCAGCCAATAAAAATTATCATCGATATTGGGTAATTCAGATTCAAGTGTTTCGCATCCGCGCATCGAACATAACGAAAGAGCATGATTTACTTGCCGAATACTTTTTGCTAAATCTTTTGGATCAATAGTATTAATCAAAAAATCTTTTAATCTGGTTTCAATTTCTTTTGAAAGGTTTTCTGTAATCATTATCTTATTTTTCTGAATCATCAAATATAATACTTTTGGTCTCATATATGAGACCAAGTAAAAAATAAATCTTATGAATTTTGAAATATGGATATTTCAGAAGAAATTTTTATTGCAAATCTTGGCATTCACATTAGACAACTTCGTGAAAAGAAAAATATGTCTCAACGAGATTTAGCTAATGATTCAAATATTACCAAATCTCTAATTGGTAGAATAGAAAGAGCTGAAGTAAATACTACAGTTAAAAGTCTTATAAAAATCGCAAATGCTTTAAATATTGAATTTAAAGAATTGATAGATTTTCCTTTGAAAGAGAAATAATCCGTCTAGTTTTGTCATTTCGAGGAACGAGAAATCGCACTCGTAAATCTACAAAGAGCATCACTAATCTATGTCGAGTTTCTAGTGCGATTTCTCGTTCCTCGAAATGACATAAAAATAAGGATAAGTTTTTTTTTCTCACATTGGGTTAGACGCACTACTGTGCGTCTCTACGATTAAACTAAATGAAACCTTTGTCACTCTGCACCTCTGCTCCTTTGTCCCTTTGCTCCTAAACTTTTTTATTGGTCATATTTTTTTTAACTTTGAAAACAAGCCTCAAAAAAAATCTCTTTTTTCTAAATCACACAATCTTTCTAAAATGAAATTGACCAAGACTTTTAAAGCCTTTTTTGAAAACGAAAAATCAGGAGGATTGCTTCTATTGTTTGTTACGATTATTTCCTTGTATGCTGCAAATTCGTCTCACGCTGCAGAATATATTGCTTTTTGGGAAAAAGATCTGGGCGGACATTCGATCACACATTGGATCAACGACGGATTGATGACGATTTTCTTTTTATTAATTGGTTTAGAATTAGAACGCGAAATTTATCATGGCGAATTATCCAACATAAAAAATGCTTCGCTGCCTATTATGGCTGCTTTTGGCGGAATGCTGGTTCCTGCTGCCATATTTCTTGCTTTAAATTTTAAAACGGCAACACAAAACGGAGCCGGAATTCCGATGGCGACAGATATTGCTTTTGCAATTGGTATTTTATCTCTTTTAGGCAACAAAGTTCCTGCATCTTTAAAAGTCTTTTTAACTGCACTTGCTGTTATAGACGATTTGGGCGCCATAATTGTCATCGCTGTTTTTTATACAAAATCAATTGCATTTTTAAATTTAGGCATTGCTTTAGGAATCTGGGTTTTATTATTCGCTTTAAACCGAATGAAAGTTTACAACCTGATTCCGTATTTAATTGGAGGCGTCATAATGTGGTATTTTATGCTTAATTCTGGTGTTCATGCCACAATTACTGGTGTTATTTTAGCTTTTGTGATTCCGTTTGGTGATGGCAGCGAAAAATCGTCTTCTCATAAACTACAGCATTTTTTACATAAACCTGCAGCATTTATTATTCTGCCTTTGTTTGCAATTGCAAACACGTGCATTGCAATAGAATCTGGCTGGTACGAAGGACTAAATCATCCAAACTCATTCGGGATCATTTTAGGATTGGTAATAGGAAAGCCTCTGGGAATTTTACTTTTTTCTTCTATTGGAGTAAGTGCCGGTTTATGTGCTTTGCCAAAAAACTTAAAATGGGCGCATATTTTAGGTGCCGGAATGCTGGGCGGAATTGGCTTTACAATGTCTATTTTTATTACACTTCTGGCTTTTAAAGATCCCGAAACAATTCTTTATTCTAAAATATCAATTATTATAGCTTCTGTACTTTCTGGTGTTCTGGGATTTACTTATTTAAAGTTTGTTCTCTCAAAAGATAGAAACGGTTAATTTTTTAGCACACAGATTTAGCAGATATAAACAGATTTAATTTTTAAAAATAATCTCAATTCGAAAAATGGAAAAGCCTTTTTATTTGTTTTTAACTCTTATTTTATTATCGTCATGCAGCGATAAAAAGCCTGCTGCTGCACCCGAAGCAAACACTTCTAAAGACACAATTGTGCTTCAAGTGAGCAATAATAAAGACCAAATCGAAGGAACTTATGAAACTCAGCGCGAAGGAAATGAACCTGATGATTGTAAAATTTCATTAGAAATAAACAAAACAAAAGAGGGCTATTCTTATTTCTTAAAAACAAAAACACGACAACTAAAGGGTATTGCAAATTTCACCACAGAAGAATCTGGTGAAAAATATTTGGTTTTGGAAAGCATAAAGTGGGATGAATATAACGGTGATATAAGTCATGAAGATGAAGAAAATGATTCTATCGCAAATGCCGAAAAACCTGAACTCGAAATCCCTGTTGGAATTAGTGCGAGCTATGTTAAAGACACGCTGACTATTCAAAATTATGGCAACTCCATGAATTCCTATACAAAGCTTTCAGAATGTGGGAGGAAATATATTCAATTGATTAAAAAGTAATATTTCAGACAACGTTTGTCATTCCGAGGAACGAGGAATCACACTAGAAAATCCGCAATACTATTCTATACAGATTAGAAAATCTTTATTGAGCTTCTAGTGTGATTCCTCGTTCCTCGGAATGATAAAAAAACGAACAATAACTTTAAAACTCAACATTATGATAGCAAGAATATGGCACGGAAAAACAAAAGTTGAAGATTATGAAGCTTATACCGAATTCATTAATAAAACGGCAATTCCTGATTACTCAAAAACAGCTGGTTTTGTAAAATTGTCTTTTTTAAGAAATATTAAAAACAACGAAGCTCATTTTACGTTAATTACGTATTGGGAAAACCTCGAAGTAATTAAAAATTTTGCGGGAGACGATTTCGAAAAAGCAAAATATTATCCTAAAGATGATGATTTTTTATTAGAGTTTGAAGAAAAAGTCGAGCATTTTGAGGTTTTTGCGTGATTCACTATTATCACAGCTGTCATCCTGAGCGAAGTAGAAGGACTTTCATCGTACATAAGGTCTTCGACTTCGTTCAGACTGACAATTCGGTAAACCTTGAAATCTCAAAAACAAAAAAATCCCAAACCCCAACAAAATTGGAATTTGGAATTTTAAAATATTGGAATATATTATTTATCCCTTAATCTGTTTCAAAGAAGTCTTAATTCCTTTTATTAAAGACGAACTGAAACCATTGTGTTCCATTTCATTTAAACCAACAATTGTACAGCCTTGTGGCGTTGTTACACGGTCAATTAACTGTTCTGGGTGTACTTTCTCTTCTAAAAGCATTTTTGCTGCTCCTTTTACAGTTTGTGCGGCAATTGCCAGAGCAGTGTTTGAATCGAATCCAATTTCGATTCCTGCCTGCATAGAAGCACGAATATATCTTAAAGCATATGCCGTTCCGCATGCGCCTAAAACTGTCGCTGCATCCATTAATTTTTCGTCGATTACAGGAGCTGTTCCTAAATCCTGAAATAAGTCAACAATTGGCAATGCTTTTTCTCTGTCTTTTTCAGGAAAAGAAATACAAGTTGCCGATTCTCCAAACTGCGCTGCAATATTTGGCATAATGCGCACAACCGGATATTCGTTTTTTGTTTTTGTTTGAAGAGTGTCCAGAGACAATCCGCTTACGGCAGAAGCGATTGTTTTATTTTGAATTACCGGCAGAATTTCGGCCAAAACAATATCTACCTGATATGGTTTTATGGTTAAAATTATAACATCGGCTTCCTGAATATTATGTTTATTATCGTTAGAAACCGTAATTCCGTATTCGGCTAAATATTGAATACTGGCAGTGTTTCTTCTTGTTACGGTAACTTGATTGTTTTTAGAAAATTTTGCAATTCCCAAGGCAATAGAAACTCCAAGGTTTCCTCCTCCTATAATGTGTACTTTCATCCTGCTTGGTTTTAATTTATTTTGGACTGGTTAACAGCATATTTTTCGGCTGTAAATTACGCAGATTTTAAGGATTTTAAATCACTGCAATCTATTAATTTGTGGCAAAAATTTAAAACCCCAGAATCAATTTGGCTACTCCAAAATAGAGCATAATTCCAAAAACATCATTTGTTGTAGTAATAAATGGACCGGTTGCAATTGCGGGGTCAATTTTATTTTTATGAAGGAAAAGCGGCACCAAAGTTCCTAAAATTGCAGCAAACATAATAACCACTATCATAGAAATCGAGATAGCTATTCCCACTAAATATTGTCCGTACATAAGAGAATGATATCCAAGCAGAAGCAGGGAAATTATACTTCCGGAAATCATCGAAACGGTAACCTCTTTGCTAAAATAACTTTTGCTGAATTCTTTCAAGGTTCCGTTTGCTAAACCCTGCACAACGATTGCCGATGCCTGAACTCCAATATTTCCGGCTGTAGCCGAAAGCAGAGGCACAAAAATAATTAAGGTTGAATATTTTTGAAAAGCGGTTTCATTATCTTTCAAAACAAAAGAGGCCACAATCTCAATTACCATCCCAATTAAAAGCCAAGGTAAACGTGCTTTTGTTAACTCAAGAACACTGTCGTTTGTTTCAATATCCTGCGTAATACCCGCAGCTAACTGGTAATCTTTATCGGCTTCTTCTTTGATTACGTCTACGATATCATCAATTGTAATTCTTCCAACCAAACGTCCCAATTCGTCAACTACCGGAATTGCCTCTAAATCGTACTTTTGCATGATACGTGCTACCTCAACATCTTCGGTATCAACATTTACAAAATTCAATTTTCGAATATAAACCTCTCCAATCTGAGTTTTAGTAGAAGAAGTCAATAAATCTTTAAGAGACAGTCTTCCTTTTAAGCGGTTTTCATCGTCAACAACGTAAATAGAATGTACTCTCGAAACATTTTCTGCCTGAATTCGCATTTCTTTTACACAAGTCAAAACGTTCCAGTTTTCATTAACTTTTACAAGCTCTTTACCCATCAAACCACCCGCCGTGTTTTCGTCATAGCGTAATAATTCGACAATATCTTTTGCGTGTTCTACGTCAAGTAACTCTGAGATAACTTCTGCTTTAATTTCCTGTGAAAGTTCTGCAATAATATCAGCAGCATCGTTTGTTTCAAGCTCATCAAGCTCTTCGGCAATCTCTTTCGGTGAAAGTCGGCTTAAGATATTCTCACGCAGGTCTTCTTCTAGTTCAAGAAGAATCTCTGCAGTTTTATCACTATCTAAAACCTTGAAAATGTAAGTTGCTTCGTCAAAATCTAATTCCTCAAGGATTTCGGCGATATCAGCATGGTGAAGGTCGTTAAGTAAAATTTCAAGTTCATTGTCATTTTTCTTAACGATTAAATCTTCTAATTGATGAATAAATTCTTTGCTAACTTTGAACTCCATCGGCTTCTATTTTTTGAGTCAAAACAATAAATTCGTCAACGCTTAGCTGTTCGGGACGTTTATCAAAGATAGTGTCTTCTCGCAGTTTATCTGATAAATTTAATGTTTTCAAACTGTTACGTAATGTTTTTCGTCTTTGTTGAAAAGCCGTTTTTACAACCGTAAAAAATAACTTTTCACCACACGGAAGGCTATAATCTTCCTTTCGGGTCATTTTCATCACACCCGACTTGACCTTGGGCGGAGGAATAAAAACATTTTCGCTTACAGTAAACAAATACTCAGTATCATAGAAAGCCTGTGCCAGTACAGACAGGATTCCGTAGGTTTTTGATCCTTTTTTCTCGCAGATGCGCTCTGCAACTTCCTTTTGAAACATTCCGGAAAACTCCGGAATCTGATCTCTAAACTCTAATGTTCTAAAAACAATTTGAGAAGAAATATTATAAGGGAAGTTACCAATTATAGCAAACTGCTTATTTTCGTAAACTTGGTTTATATTGTATTTCAGGAAGTCTTCTGAAATAATTTTATCTTTTAATTGTGGATAGTTTGCACCCAAATACACTACAGATTCTGTGTCAATCTCTATTACTCGTGTATTCACTGGCTTGTCAAGCAAATATTTAGTCAGCACACCCATCCCTGGTCCTATTTCTAAAACCTCCTCGTATCCTTTTAAACTCAAAGTATCGGCAATAGCTTTTGCAATACTTTCGTCTTTAAGGAAATGTTGTCCTAAATGTTTTTTGGCTTTTACTTTTTCCATTTTCTTTCTTGTTTTGCCACAAGGGCGCAAAAGTATTCTTTTTGCAGCGAAGGGTCAAAGCTTATTTCACTTTTTTTGCCACAAAGGCACAAAGACTCAAAGCTTTATTTTTATTCTGCCACGAAGACTTGAAGCACAAAGTTTATTCTTTGTTTTTTTGCCACAAAGGCTCAAAGGCACAATGTATATTTTTTTGTTTTGCCACGAATTCCACAAATTATCACAAATTTTAAATCTAATAATCTGTGTAAATCTGTTTAATCAGCCAAATCTGCTGGCTATTTCTTTTTACAGAAAACTAAAATTAATGTTCTGAAATAACTTCCAGTTCTGTTCTGAAAGAAAGCATTTTATCTGCAAATAATTCTAACGCTTCTTTGTCAAATCTTGGCTGATCTTCTAAATAATACTTCTCTAAAGTATCTTTGCTGTCTGTCGTGTATTGAACCGAATACGTGATTCCGCCCATTTCTTCTTCCACCAAAACTTTTACAATTCGTGCCGAAGAGAATTTCTCTGTCGCCAAAATCTCCGGTATGTGTTTTTCCTGCATCCATTTTAACCATTGATCGTGTGCGCTTTCGTGTATATTGGTGGTAACGTTGAAAATAATCATTTTTTTTATGGTTCTGAGATTCTGAGGCTCTAAGATTCTAAGGTTTTTAGACTCTTGAACACAAATCATCATATTACTAATTCTATTGTTTAATCGTTAATTCAGTTAAACGGTTAAACAAATAACCGATTAAACCAAACTATAAATTCTTATCCCCTCTTAACTCGCGGTATTTTTTTCTGGCATCAACAAAGTAAATACTATCCTGATGGTTAAAAATTACCTTTTCATATAAAGGTTTGGCCTTTTCTACATCTTTTAATTCGTCGTTGTAAATTTCTGCTGAGAAAAACAATGCTTCATCTACATAAATTCCGTCGCTATGATTGTCGATGATTTGCTGGTATTGGCTTAAAGCCAAAGTATAATCCTTCTGGCTTTCATATATTTGACCTAAACGCAACAATGTTACAGCTTCGATTTCCTGCCCTTTAAAGGTTTTTAGAATGTTTTGAAAATGTGTAATTGCTTCTTGTTTTTTATTCTGATAAAGTAAAAAATCCCCTTTTGCAAATTGCTTTAAAGCTGTTTGAGTCGAATCAGCAGCTGTATTGTCATTTATCAGTAAGAAATATTCAAGAGCGTCATTGGCAATCAATTGTGTATTTGCCGATTTCAATTCTTTAAATTGTTTTAAAGCCCATTCAAAATCGGTTTTAAAATAACTTGTTTTTGCCGCTTTTAAACTTGCTTCGTGTGACATTACATCATTCTTTAAATCCATTTGAATCTGCGAATAATAAATCAACGCCTGATTGAACTTTTCTTCTAAAAGCAAAATATCTGCCAGCTCCATCTTTGCATCAGCCTGCTGATAAGCATTTAAATTTAATTCTAAAGCTCTTTTTACAACGGCCTTTCCTTCTTCTGTCTTTTTCAAATTAAAAGCCAGGAAATGTGCCTGAATTAATTGCAAAGATAAGGTAAAAGGATTTATTTCATAAGTAACCAGTAATTGCTGCAGTTCAGCTGTAATGGCCGGATAATCTTTTTCCTGTGCTTTGTCAATTTTAATCTGCATTAAATTAGCATTGGTCTGAATCAGCAGATCTATATCTTTTGTATTTTGAAGAATGAAATTCAAAATCTCAGAAGCAGTTTCGGTATCGTCTTCATTCAATGCAAACTGGCTTAGATTTACAATACTGATTAATGATTCCGGCTCACGTTTGTAAATGGCTTTTTCCTGAATAAAAGCTTTTCCGAATTCTTTTTGCTGCACATAAAACCAGCTTAAATAATGATTCCAAAAAACATCCTGATCTTTCTGCGTTCTTAAAATCAGCGCTTTTCGCATTGCATCTTTAAAAGCCGTATTATCAGTTTCTCCGTTCATAAAACGGGATAACTGTGTTTGAATTAAATTAGCGTTTTGCTGGTTATTATAAGATTCTGTCAGCAAAAGATCGATCATTAAATCTGTTTTCCCTAACTGGCCGTACAACATTCCAATCTGAAAATTGAAATTATAATTCGGCTGAACCTGCATTGCGGTTTGATATGCTTTTAAAGCATATTCTAATAAAACCTTTTTTTCAAAAGCATTTCCAACTCCGTAAACATCATTCGGATTGGTTTTGATTTTATCAATAGCCTGTTCGTAGTAACTTTTGGCTTTAGATTCGTTTTTTTGTAATTGATAATTGTATCCTAATTCAACTAAAAAAACACCTTGTTTATAGGCATTGTAACGACTTAAAATTGTTTTTTCGGCAAGGTCAAACTGCTGCAATTGCTGATAACAATCAATTGTTCGTAAAAAGTACTGTGTATTGGATGGTGAACTTCTTAAAAGATCTTCGTAGATAATCTTTGCTTTTTCAAAATCACCTTTGTCGTAGTAATTATTCGCTAACTGTTCGTTTTGCGAGAATGCAAAACCAGACCACAACAAAACGATATAGATAAAGATGTTTTTCATATTTCAGTTTTTTAATGTGGCATTTTTAGTCTCAGTATTCAGTCACGGTTTACAGTCACAGTATTCAGTTTTTAAACTGCAACTGAATACTGTGACTGCAAACCGTGACTGTAAACTATATACTAAAGTTAGTCAATTATATCAAATCCGCAGTAAGGACGTAAAACTTCTGGAATTACGATTCCTTCCGGCGTTTGGTAATTTTCTAAAATTCCGGCTAAAACTCTAGGCAATGCTAATGAACTTCCGTTTAAAGTATGAGCCAATTGGTTTTTTCCGTCTTTGTCTTTGAAACGTAATTTCAAGCGGTTTGCCTGAAAAGTTTCGAAATTAGAAACAGAACTAATTTCTAACCAGCGATCCTGCGCTGTAGAAAATACTTCAAAATCATAAGTCAAAGCCGATGTGAAACCCATATCGCCTCCGCAAAGACGTAAAATTCTGTACGGTAACTTCAATTCTTGCAGAATGTTTTTTACGTGTTCCACCATTCCGTCAAGTGCTGCGTATGAATTATCCGGGTGTTCGATACGAACAATTTCTACTTTGTCAAATTGATGTAAACGGTTTAATCCGCGAACGTGTGCTCCGTAAGAACCTGCTTCACGACGGAAACATGGTGTATAAGCGGTATGTAAAACCGGTAATTCACTTTCGTTTAAAATAACATCGCGAAATAAATTCGTAACCGGAACCTCAGCCGTTGGAATCAAATATAAATCGTCAATTGTTGAATGGTACATCTGCCCTTCTTTATCTGGCAATTGCCCTGTTCCGTATCCTGAAGCTTCGTTTACCAAATGCGGAACCTGAACTTCATTATATCCTGCTGCTGTGTTTTTATCTAAAAAATAGTTGATTAACGCACGCTGCAAACGAGCTCCTTTTCCTTTGTAAACAGGAAAACCAGCTCCGGTAATTTTTACACCTAATTCAAAATCGATGATATCGTATTTTTTTACCAATTCCCAGTGTGGCTGTGCACCTTGATGCAAAACCGGAATATTGCCTTCCTGAAAAACATTCAGGTTATCATCTGGGGTTTTTCCTTCAGGAACAATATCTGCCGGAAGATTTGGCAATGTGTATAATTTATTTGTTAACTCAACAGCTAAAGCTTCTGCTTTTTCACCAAGTTCTTTGCTTTTTTCTTTTAATGAAACCGTTTTTTCTTTTAAGATTGCTGCTTTAGCTTTCTCTCCCGCTTTCATTAATTCGCCTATATCTTTGGACAATTTATTAGATTCAGCTAAAGTATTATCTAATTCCACTTGAGTTGCACGACGATTTTCGTCTAATTGCACCACCTCTTCAACAACGCTTTTAGCATCGATATTTCGTTTTGCTAAAGCCTTGATTACTTTCTCCTGATTTTCTCTAATAAATGCGATTTGTAACATAGCTTGATTTTTATAACTATTGTATTTTTTAATAACGGAAGCAAATTTAAGGAAATGTTTGCTAAGATTACGTACAAAGTTTAGTCTAAAGTTATTTCGGAGGTTTCGCAGAGATACACGGAGTCGGCGTAAAGATGCACGGAGAGTTTTATTCTTTTATGACTTTAAAAGTTTGGACAGAATCGCCAAGTGTGACTTTTAAAATATAAAATCCCGAGTCCAGACCAATGATGTTTATTGTTCCATCACTGGTTTTTCCTTTTAAAACTGATTTTGATTCGAAATTAAAAAACTCAAAATCAAAGTTTTTAGCATCGAAGTTTTCTATAGAAATAGTTGTCTGCGCCGGATTTGGAGAAACAGAGGGTTTCTTTTTAACTGATTTTTCTAAAGGTTGTTTATTACAGGCACTTTCTAAAAGCGAATCCAGATCATTTTCATCGTATACCAAAGTGTAATGAAGTTCTTTTGTTTTTTGAAATAATTGGCAGGCATCATCATATTTTTTCTTGTCGAGATAAATTATTCCAAGATTTTTCATTGCATACGAATTGTTTTTATCCATTTCTAATGCAGCTTCTAAATCAGCAATTCCTTTTTTAGATTCTCCCAGTTTATGATAAAGTAAACCTCGGGTTGTTTTTAAATCTCTTCCACCCTTTATATTTCCTTTGTCATATTGAAAGGCTTTTTCAATATTTTCAAATGCTTTTTCATACTCTCCTTCATCACTCAATAATCTGGAAAGTGCCAAGTATGACTGGGAATGGTCTGGTTTTTCTTTTATAATTTTCTCTAAATAATAACGTGCTAAATCATACGTCTTTCGTTTTTGCAACAATGTTGCAAAATTGTATAAAATGCGATAATCCGTAGGTGCGTTCCTGATTGCTTTAAAATAATAGTTATATGCAAAACCTTCCATTTCGAGCGTAGCATACACACTTCCCATTCTATCATAAAGTTTACTTCGAAAGACTGCAGTTTTCTTTTGTGCGGAATCTGACTCTACTACTTTTTTGTTTTTTGGATCTTTGTCGATTGCAAATTCAACCTTTTTTAAATCTTCTATTGCCAAAGTATTATTGCCAAGACTAACTTCTAAAACACCTCGATTATACAAATCATTAATAGTTGTTGGATTAAAATTTGTTCTTGTATTAATATCCGTGAGCATTTTTAAGGCTTTCTTGACTGATTCTTCGCGGTCTTTATTAAACGGAAGTTTATGATCTGTTCTGCCCGTCATTTTTCCGTGCGTGAAATTCCAGGTTACGAGTTTTTCGCCTTGATAATTATATTGAAAACAATCGCCGTCTTTCAATCCGTCTTTATCAAAATAGAAAACTTCGTTTACCTTTCCGCTTGGATAATAGGTTTTAGAACTGTCTTGCTTTTTATCTGCACCATACCAAATTTCGACCGAAACTACTTTATCATCATAAAAATAGCGCGTAACATTATCTGAACCCTCTTTTTGTTTTTCCTGAGCCAGCAGGAAAAAAGGCCAAATGAGTGCAGCAAAAAAGATTTTTTTAGACATTTTTTAGTTTCAATTGAATGCGAAATTACAAAAACCGATTCCTATCGTCTTTTTTAAATGAATAAGTTTTTCCGTCAAATTTCAGTTTTTGGAATTCTTTTTTAACTTTCAGATCACTTTTTTTCTGAATATCGTTTTCCAAATCTTCTTCGGCTGCATCTTCATAGGTATAGATTTTTGAAACTAATAAATCATAAAAACCTTTTGTTTGAGAATCTGAAAGACTTATTCCGGTTTCTAAAGTTTCTATTTGATACGTTCCTCCGCCGTTTGAATCTCCATTGGCAGATCGAATTGGATATTCGTATAAAACCTTCCTGATTCTGTTTCCATCAAAAGTCACGATGGTAAATTTTTCTTCAGAATACATTACAACCCTGCTGTTCGAATATACTTCTGTACTAAAAGCAATGGCCGGAGTTTTTTCATTAAGTTGTAATAAATTATTTAAAATATAAGTTTTTGCAACTCTTAAACCTTCATTTTCGTAATATCCAAGGTTTTTATCTGTTTCTTCTGCCAGAATTTTTCCGTCTTCATTATTAACAAACACGAATTTTCTTTCATAGTAATTGCCTAAATCTTCTTCGCTCGATTTTTCTTTATTGTTTTTATTAATAACACAAATCACAAAAAAAGTTGTTTCGTCGTTGTAACGAATAGAGCTTACATCTTCAATCTTAATACTTGAATATTTGATGTTTAGATTTTTGGCCGTTTTTTTAAGCAGACTCAAATTGAATTCTTCGGAAGGAACGATGTCTTCACTTTTTCTAAAAAGGATCTGTTCAGCTGGTTTTGGGTTTTCGGACTGAACGGCTAACGATGGGGCGTTTTCGTCAATGATCTGTTTTCCATTTTTTCCACAGGAGTATAGAAATAGAAAAATGCCACTGAGAATTAAGTAGGTTTTAATTTTCATTGGTTTTGATTTTAAAATTAGGGGCTATCAAATATAAAATATTCTTACTTAGCTTTCTAAATAAAATCAAAAATTTAATAAAATTGGTGAATTATTTGTATTCTACTAATAATTCTCTTAATTCGTTATGTTTGAGAAACACTGCAAAACGCCCTGATAAAAGCAAAATATCCCTTTCTTCCGGTCTGATTCTTAATTTTGTTTCAATGTGCGATGCATATTCATACATCAACAAAACTTCGCCTGCAGAAAACTCTGAAAACTTATCTTTTTGAAGTGTAGCTGCTATGATTTCCCCGTCTTTATTTTTTTTAAATGCGCTTTCACCGAATTTATTTACTATATCTTGCTTAAAATCGGTATATAACTTGAGCCAGCTCGTTAAATCGTCGTTTGTGTTTTTTAATTCTGTTACCAATTCTTCATACTTTTCATCTTTTTGCATTTTTTGCAAATGATTTCGAATCGTAGTAAAACCAATAATTTGATAATTTTTTACCGGAATTTTATAACGTTCAAAAGTGTTTTCTACATCTTTATCAAAAGTCATATAACGGGTTTGAACAGTATAAAGCGAAGCGGTCTCAAAAAGTGAAAGAAGTCCAATTTTTGTATCGTTGATGTAAGGTTCTTTTTTCCCTTGTCCCAGACAATCGATAAAAAGCGCTTTTTTGTTTTTATCGTCAACTGTAGTATCCGAATGAAGAAGCTCTGCCAAAGTTTTATAACCGGTATTGTCTGAAGCTCCGCCATCAATAATACATAAAATTTTATTCTGATTTTTAATTCCAAATTTCACCTTTGGGAGAACGCCCGGAAAAGCAGAACTTGCCGTAATGCCATAGGTAACCGGAAAATTGTAGCCGTCGTTTATTTTGTTTTCATTTAATACGATATCGGCTTTATTGGGCGCTAGTGATTTATCTATAGATAAACCTTTGATGATATGCGGCATAAACGGAATACGTTCACCATTATTAAAAGCAGTACCGTTGGCTACAAACATGGGCAGCGAAGGTTCTGATTTACTTACTTTTGAAACAAAAAAATCAGACAAAAGCATTTGAGTGTCAAATTTATCTTTGTTATCAGGATTTGTTACATCATATTGCAAAATATCAGCATCGATACGCTGTGTCATAGGTATTTTATCTCCTTTTTCGTTTCGGCTGTTGTTTAAAAGCGATAAAATGTTGGCCGATTTATCGACATAATCTTTGAAGGCATCGGCTTTTGAAAAGTAAAATTCATTAAAAGAACAATTATCATAATGCAGTTTGTTTTTTAAAACGGTTAAATAATATCCTGCCGAAAAACAACCGCCCGAAACCGTCGAATAATAATCGATCTCGTTTAAAAAATTACGCTGCAGATAGTTTTCGTCAATTTCTTCAAGTCCTAGAAGAACGCCCATACTAAAAAACTGCGCCCGTGAGCCTCCGCCAGAAATCCCGATTCCGAGTGCAATATGCGGATTTTGAAATTTTTGGTCTCTTTCCTGAACCGATTTATAATCTGATAAAGAAACAGCAGGAATAGAACTGTAATTGATCTCTGAAAAAAGGTTGATTTTATTTTGAGAAAAGCCTCTGTCTAAAAAAAACAGAAACAACAATGCCAGCTGCAGTCTTTTAATTTTCATGCTAAATTCAATTTAATTACTATTGTTTTATTCAACATTAAACAATCTCAATATATACGAGAGTTCGTAAACAATAAAGAGTGATACTAAAATAGTATGAAACATTTTATTATTGACTTTTATTGCCACTAAACACAAAATAATATGACTTATAATACGAGCAAAATATTCTGTTTGATTGTATAAAAAATAGTCGCCTCCTTTTATTGCTGTGTCAACAATATCGGCTATAAAACTTATGGCCAAGATCGAAAAGAACCATTTTTTTCGTGAATAAAAATAATCTTCATATCCTGTATAATCTACTAAATCGTCCGGATATAAAATGGCCGAAAGTAAATAGTAAATCAAAATATAACAGATAATGAAAAAATAGTCGGCAAAGTACCATTCGTGAATTAATTTGAGATTAAATTCCCACCACCAAAAATGAATAAGAAGTAAAAAAACATAAAACACCCAAAGCAAATGCACGAAATAGATTTTCTTACGCCCCGGATGCTGAATAAAGATTACGGATCCTTTTATGAGATGCGTTAAACTCAAACCCAAAATGATCCCTATAACTGATTTGATATGAGTAAGTTCTTCCATAAATAACGCTATTATTTATACGGAACTAAATTTAAATCAATTAATTCAGAAAGAAGTGTTTACGTGGAAAAAGTTTATTCCACAAAGGTTTTTCACAGAGATTCACTAAGGTTTTATGTTTTAATCTCGCAAAGTCGAAAAGTTTTAAACACAATGTTGTCATTTCGACTGAAAGGAGAAATCGCACTAGTAATTCGACATGCAAAATCGCCAATCTTTATAGAATTTCTCGTGCGATTTCTCCTTTCAGTCGAAATTGACAAAAACAACCTTTGTCACTTTTAACCTAAAAAAGCTTAAGCACGTTTAATTTCGTTCCCAACAAATTCCTCCAAAACAGCAAACATTTCATCTACAGAAAGGACTTCAAAATCGGGATGGTTTTTTAAAAAACCGGCATTTAGTTCAGCCAGATTTTCTTCTAATTCAAAAAAAGTATCGTTGTTTAATGAATCGCGAACCGGATTTACGCCTTCTAATTTCCCTTTCAGGAATTTTCCCAGCTTGATATTACTCATTAATCTAACTTTTTTGCTTTGCTCAAGAAACAGCTCTAAATGTTTTTCGGCACCAATTAAAGCCAGACCTTCTTCGATAAGTTCGTTTAGTTCTTTGTTCCAGCCTGAATTGTAGACAAACTGCGAAAAATTCCCTTCCGTATATTGTGAATAGTAATAATCGAGATAATAACTCGTCAATGCATCTTCGTGAATAAGTTCGTCGTCTACACCTTCTTCCCGCATTAAATTGATTACCGAAATATTAGAGTGAATAACATCCTGTGGATTTTCACTTTTCATTGCTGTTTCTGAAACTATTATTCTACCGAATTCCTCCATTTGAGTTTTATTTTGAGATTTATTTTTGCTAAGATCAATATCTTCGCCGTTCTTTTTTTCATTCATTTTAGCTGTTAAAGCCTTTAATCTTTTGGCCTGAGCTTCCTTTTCTTCTCGAAGCTTCGTCTTTTTTCTGTTCAGCAACTTAGTGTGCAAGGCCTTATTTTTGGTATTTTTTTCGGGTCCCTTTGCCATGATTTGTATTATTTTTTAATATATTATGATTGGTATTCTTCCTTGAGGATTGTTTCGCAAATTTCGAATAAAAAAGGCGAATTAAATTAGTGTACAATTAAAACTTCAAAAAATTTTTATTAGTCAAACAAAAGGATATGAGATGATTAAGTAGTTAAATCGAATAGTAAAATGTTTTTCAGGTAAAAATACGTTGTAAAAAAACTCAATTATGTGTATACTTTAGCATTTTTTTAACCAAAATCAAACATTATTCTAAATTTTTATGAAAAAAACAATAGTTTTTCTATTCAGCTGCATTTGCATTATTTGCTTATTTAGCTGTTCGTCAAATGAAGCAGTTACGTGCTATCTTCCCACTAATACCGTTAAGAGTAATTCTCCATTAGTTCCAGGAGCAACATTAAAACTGTATACTCCAGAACAAAGTTCAGACACTCAATACAACTGGACTGGGCCAAATAATTTTCAATCGAATTTACAAAATCCGGTTATTACAGATTTAACAACTTCTATGGCCGGAGAATATAAGTTAAAAACGACTAAAGGAATTTGCGAAAGCTTAGAAAGTTCTGTTCTAGTTGAAGTGAATGCTCCAAATATTCCATGTAATATCGATGACAATACTATTGTTCTGAATGGTGATAAAAAATCACTTTCTTCTGGATACTTATCTAATGTCATGGATAGATATCAGATTACTGTCAATGGTTCTGGAGCTTCTTTTATACTATATTTTCCTAACAATGTAGTTGTTGAACCGGGAATTTATACTATTTGCAATAATGACTGCCCAATATTTACATCTGCAGATAGTAAATATGTTTCTATGACTGCTTATTATGGTGGTGATTACAGTCATCCTAATGAAGGTTTTGTATATATATCTGATATAAATGGAAAACTTACTATACAGTTTTGCGATTTAAAAATGGAATTTTATCCTATTCTTTTTAATGTATCAGCTAAAGTGACTGTAAAATAATCATGAAAAAACTATTAATAATCCTGTTATTAACTTTTACAGGTGCTTATTCGCAAAATTCATATATCGTAGATAAAAAAGGAAATAAATCTTTTATCAGACCCGAACTAACTGATGTTTTGTTAATTGACAAAAGAATATCTTATGTAAATGTGGGCAAAAGCTGGGAAAAGTACATTAAGTTTGAAGATCTTGATCAAGCAGTAATTGGTCCGAGCTTACTAAAATCATTTCATTTAAACCAACAAAAAAGAGCCGAAGTTTATTTTGTTTATGGAGAAATCCCGGATAAAAAACTTATTGGTGTCGCTATAACTATGACCACTATGCATGGATCAATGTCATCTAGTGTAACGAGTTATGAGTTATACGTTATTGATAACAACGAAACCATTATAGATCAAATTTCTACCAGATCCGGAAGATCTGAGTCAAAAATAGAAAGTCGGGGAAAAATAGCTCCAATGATTAGAAAGTATTTTTCTGACTGTCCTGAATTAATGGTAAAACTGGATAAATACGATTATGCTGATGAAAAAAACGAAACGATTTTATCTTTTTTCTCAGATACCCAATATATTAATTGCAATTAACATCTTTAATAATGAAACAAACATTACTTTTTATAACTGCACTATTTTTTAATTTATCAATATATAGTCAGGCTCCAAGAGGATTTTATGTTGCTGCAGGGCTTTCGCAGACAAATTTAAAATCATCAGATTTACTAAATGAATCAAAACCCGGATTTTATGCCGGAATAAATGCCCTTATGGGATACCATGAGACATATAATTTTCAGTTAGAAGCGACCTATAAACAAAATACTCTGGATTTAAAATATGTAGAAGGGTCTTTTGAAGAAGCAAAAACATCAAAATATAAATATTCTGAAATCAACTTTGGCTTTTACTTTAACTATTATATCTTAAAACCAGAAGAAGATGAATTCTTTTTGGGGCCGCAGGTAGGTGTATTCGCATCTGTAGTAGATCCTCTTACTCCATCAAAAGGAACTGATGTCACTTATCAAAATTATCTGCCGTATTTGCTAAATGAATCTGAGTTAACAAATTCTGCCAAATATAATTACGGTGTTGGATTGGGTTTTACAGGCGGGTATAATAATTTTAGATTTGACCTAAGATATAGCTTAGGCATGGCTAATGTATTAGAAGACATACAGGTAAATAGTTACGATGAATCTCACAATTATACAGGACCAACTCTGCAAGGTAAAACAAGCACTATTTCATTTGGAATAAGTTATAATATATTTCATTTTAGTAAATAGTACTTGAAATCTATTCAATTATAAATAGAAACTAAAAAAACCCGATAGCACAGATTTTGATCTTCACTATCGGGTTTTAATATCTATGTTATTTTCTAGAATCTTTCAAAACTAAAACTAATTTGATTTCAGAATAGTGATTGGATAGAACTGATAAAACCAAAAGTGAATTGGCAAAACCTTCGGCATGATAAATGCAATAGTGTAAGTTTCAATATTTAACCAAAAACCACCAAACCATGAAAAACACTATTTACAAAAGTTTAATTCTTTCTCTTTTAATCACCAATATCTGGTCAGTTATTACATTTTTTATTTATTTCTTCGAAGATCCAAGATGGTTTCACGGATTTGAAACACTTGGATTTTTATTATGGAGCTGCTGGATTAGTTCAGGATTAGGTATATTGATTATTTTACTTTCATTTTTAAAGATTTGAAAATCAAACCAAAGTTTTTTTTCTTTTACTATTTGGTTGGTTTAACATTTTCTTTTCAATATTGGTTTTCATAACAGGTTGTTTTGAAATAATTAGTCACGAAGCTTTAACCGAACTTTTTACTAATTTTATTATTTCAATTGTAATTTTCTTTCGTACAAAAAGAATAATCAAAACCAATATATGAACTTCCCAAAAAACATAACTCTATTTTTCCTTTTAGGAATTCTCTCGATTTTAGCAGGAATAATTTATGCCATTATCCTAATAACAGGAAATTCGGCGCAAGATGGTTTATTAGGAATTTATATTTTATTCGGTTTGATTCCTGTTTCTCTAGTTATATTGATTGATCGATTATTGGTGAGAAAGTTTGGAAATCAAAAAGTCAATAAAGTTCAGTTTTCTTTTCTGTTATTTATTATACTTTTATGGATTGTTAGATTTATTGCTAATCTGTAGAACTTTAAATAATCCCAATGAACCCAACCTTCTTCCCAACCCAGGAAAAATTTAGAGAATGGTTAGAAAAGCATTATCAAAAAGAAACCGAACTTGTAGTTGGTTTCTATAAAGTGAGTACTAAAAAACCATGTATGACCTGGTCAGAATCTGTAGATCAGGCACTTTGTTTTGGCTGGATCGACGGCGTTCGAAAATCTATTGACGAAGAAAGTTATACAATTAGATTTACACCGAGAAAAAAATCGAGTATTTGGAGTGCTATAAATATTAAAAAAGCCGAAGCCCTCACAAAAGCTGGACTTATGAAAGAAGCCGGACTAAAAGCTTTCGAATTAAAATCTGAAGAAAGATCCGGAATTTATTCGCATGAAAAAGAAGCTTATGTTTTTGATCCCGAACTCGAAAAGCAATTTAAAGCCAATAAAAAAGCCTGGGAATATTTTAGTAATCAGGCACCATCATACAAAAAAGTAATGATTCACTGGATGATGTCTGCCAAACAAGAAAAAACCAGATTATCTAGATTGGAGAAAACAATAAAATTTAGTGCTGAAGGAAAACGAATGTTGTAAATACTATTGTTTTGATGTTTTATAAAATGTAATTTTATTCCGTTAAAAAGCTAAAAGAAAAAAGGAATGGAAGGAAGAACAGCATTAGAATATTATGTTTTAGATGTATTTTCAAACGAAAGCTATAAAGGCAATCCGCTTTCGGTAGTTTTTACTGATGGTGATTTAGAATTAGAAATCTATCAAAATATATCCAAAGAATTTGGTTACTCTGAAACTTCGTTTGTCTATTATTCCACCAAGAAAAAAGCGCTAAAAGTTCGTTCGTTTACCCCAACAGGCTTCGAAATAGATGGTGCAGGGCACAACTTGTTAGGCGCAGTTTGCGGTGCTTTACTAAAAGGAATGCCTATTTTTGAAGAGCAGAATGAAAGTGAGCGTTTTGTAATCATGAAACATTCCCCAATTCCGTTAACAGTAAGTTTTGATCCCGTTACTTCTTATCCTGTTGTTCAAATGCATCAAAAATCGGCAGTTATAAAACAAGAAATTCCAACTTATAGAATTGCAGTAGCTCTCGGTTTAAAAATTGAAGATTTAGATGTAAATGCTTTTGTTCCAACAATAGTTAAAACAGAAGTTGCACACACAATGGTTCCTATAAAAAACAGTCAATTACTCGATAGCTGTATTCCAGACAACCAACTCTTAATCGAAATTTCAAAAGAATATAATTTTGAAGGATTTTATTGTTTCGCCATTGCTGATGAAGGCCAGGAGCATATAGTTGAAACGAGATTTTTTAACCCAATAATCGGGATACTTGAAGATCCGGCGACAGGAACGGCTGCTGGGCCATTAATTGGTTTTTTAACGCAAAAAAAATTCACTAAATCTGACAAGGAATATAAAATACTTCAAGGTGTAAAATTAAAACAAGCATCAATGATTGAAGTCATGAATCGTGAAGAAGATATTTTGGTAGGCGGTTCTTCGATAATTACGATGAAGGGAGAACTTTATATATAATAAAAAAGCTGCATTCAGAAAATGCAGCTTTTTTATTATTCAAAACTAAACAAAGATTTAGTTCGTTTTCATTGGAGGTAAATCAAACGCAACAGAATCGTGTTCGAAATTGTTTCTGTGACCTCCATCGCAAAATGGTTTATTGTTAGATAATCCGCAGCGGCAAAGTCCAAGTGCAGATCTTCCTTGTAATCCGTAAAGTACTCCTTCTGGATCCATGATTTCAAAATCACCTTCTATTTTGATCGATCCGTTTTTATTGATGATTAATTTTGTCTTGCTCATAAACTTGTTTTTTTGTTTTTTTTCGGAAGGCAAAGATTGCGAAATAAATCTTGAAGATTTTAATTGTAATGCTAGTTTAAACTGGTTCTATTTTATGGGGTTTTATCGCAGAGATTCACAAAGGCTGTCAGACTGAGCGAAGTCAAAGTCCCGCAAAGATTTTTGCTGTTCTGGCGAGATAATCTCACAAAGTCGCAGTCCCAAGGCTTCGGGTAATGTCATTAAGTTAAGAGGAAATCTATAAAATTGCTTAACAGTTTAATTAAGAAAGTAATTAGAAAAATCAGTTTTTATCAGCATTTTCGCTTTAGCGAATCAGTAAAATCAGCGTCTAATTGTGACGCGGATAAAACAGATTTACTTCGTAAAAACGCTGATAAACACGGATTTGATTTGCAATAATTTTACTTTCTAAAAGCTTAACCTAATGACATTGGGCTTCGGGAGCAAAGTTTTTTATTCAATAGCGTCCAGCTTTAGCTGGATGGAATTATGATTATGTTTAATTGGCTTTAGCCGAAAGGTATAGTTTGGCTAAAGCCACACAAATTGAACTCTTATAACCTCCAGCTTTAGCTGGAGGCAATTGAGTTAGATTAAAAAACTTTGCTCCCGAAGCCTCGGAACTGCGTCTTTGCGAGATTCAAAAAATAAAAAACTCCGCGAATCTCGGCGAAAACTCTCTGCGAATCTCGGCGCAATAACAAAATCTCAATTCTATTGCTTATTTTTGCACTCAATAAAATTGAGTTATGATACAAAATCCAAAGAGATATACTATTACAGCAGCATTACCTTATACTAATGGACCAATCCACATTGGGCATTTGGCGGGGGTTTACGTGCCTGCAGATATATATTCGAGATATTTGCGTTTGCAAAATAAAGACGTTGCTTTTATCTGCGGAAGCGATGAACACGGTGTTGCAATTTCTATGAAAGCAAAAAAAGAAGGGATTACGCCACAAGAAGTTATCGATAAATACGACGGAATTATTCGCAAATCATTTTTAGATTTCGGAATTTCTTTTGATAATTATTCCAGAACTTCGGCAAAAGTTCATCATGATACAGCTTCGGAATTCTTTAGAACTTTGTATGATAAAGGTGATTTTATTGAAGAAGTTACAGAACAATTGTACGATGCAAAGGCAAGTCAATTTTTAGCAGACCGTTTTGTGGTAGGAACTTGCCCAAGATGTGGTAATGATGGTGCTTATGGCGATCAATGTGAAAATTGCGGATCGACTTTGAATGCTACGGATTTGATTAACCCAAAATCGACAATTACTGGTGAAACTCCAATTTTAAAAGAAACAAAACACTGGTTTTTACCTTTAGACCGTTATTCTGATTTCTTAACTAAATGGATTTTAGAAGGTCATAAAAACGACTGGAAACCTAACGTTTACGGACAAGTTAAATCCTGGATCGACGGCGGACTTGAACCTCGTGCTGTAACGCGTGACCTTGATTGGGGAATTGATGTTCCGGTTGAAGGTGCCGAAGGAAAAAAATTATACGTTTGGTTTGATGCACCTATCGGATATATTTCTTCTACCAAAGAATGGGCTGCGCGCGAAGGAAAAGATTGGGAACCATATTGGAAAGATGAAGAAACGAAACTGGTTCACTTTATTGGGAAAGACAATATTGTTTTTCACTGTATCATTTTCCCTGCAATGCTTAAAGCCGAAGGAAGCTATATTTTACCAGACAACGTTCCGGCAAATGAGTTCCTGAATTTAGAAGGAAATAAACTTTCGACTTCTAAAAACTGGGCAGTTTGGTTACACGAATATTTAGAAGATTTTCCAGAGAAACAAGATGTATTGCGTTACGCTTTAACATCAAACGCTCCGGAAACAAAAGATAACGATTTTACTTGGAAAGATTTTCAGGCTAGAAATAACAGCGAATTGCTTGCCATTTTCGGAAACTTCGTAAATCGCGTTGTAGTTTTAACTAATAAATATTACGACGGTGCTATTCCAACGCCAAACGAATTTACAGAAGTTGACGAAGCAACTTTAGCAGAATTAAAAGCATATCCATCTGTAATTGCAAGTTCAATTGAGCGTTACAGATTCCGTGAAGCTTTAGGCGAATTGATGAATGTTGCCCGTTTAGGAAATAAATATCTTGCCGATGAAGAGCCTTGGAAAGTTATGAAAGATGATCCAAAGCGCGTAGAAACTCAAATGTATGTGGCGTTGCAAATCGTTGCCGCTTTAGCTGTTTTAGCTGAACCATTTTTACCGTTTACGGCTGCTAAACTTTCAAGAATGTTAAATCTACATAATCTTACAGAACAATTTGGAAGATTAAACTGGAATAATATTGCTGAATTTTCATTACCCGCAGGGCATGAAATTGGACATGCAGAATTGCTTTTCGCAAGAATCGAAGACGAAGAAATACAAAAACAAATAGATAAATTGGAAGCTACAAAAACCGCAAATCTTGCCGAAAACAAACAAGCTGAACCACAAAAAGATTTAATTCAGTTTGATGATTTTGCCAAAATGGATATTCGTATTGGAACTATTCTTGAGGCCGAAAAAATGCCAAAAGCAAACAAACTTTTAGTTCTTAAAGTTGATACTGGAATTGATGTTCGCACAATTGTTTCGGGAATTGCCGAGAGTTTTTCTCCAGAAGAAATCATCGGAAAACGTGTTTCTGTTTTAGCCAATTTAGCGCCAAGAGCTTTACGCGGAGTTGAAAGTCAGGGAATGATTTTAATGACTACAAATGCAGAAGGAAAACTGGTGTTTGTTAATCCAGATGCTGATGCGCCGAATGGAGCTACAGTGAATTAAACTAATTTAGACATTAAGCATATCGTTTGTCATTTCGAGGAACGAGAAATCGCACGCGAGATTCACGTACTGGTGTTGAGTTTCTAGTGCGATTTCTCGTTCCTCGAAATGACAACACTGGCAAAATAAAAATACAAATAAAATTCCTACATTTTATTGTTTCTTTTAAAATTTATATTTGTAAGTTTGTTCTGCAAAAAATACACTATAGGATTTATTTAGGAACTTCTAATAAAAGTTAACATAAGCGAATCCCTCGTCATGATGTCCCTGAGGAAACAATGGGAAAACCTATCCCTATGGGGTATTTTTTGCACATCTAAAACGAGGGATTCGTGCGTTTAATATTTTCAGGTTTATGCAAAAAAGAGAAAATGAAAAAACAAAAGAAACAGCTGTAATGACAGCAATGGCAAAATTCCTTTCAGACCTTTGGTTTGTAGATGATTTTAGAGATCATCCCGAATATTTGTCTGAAATTTTCGAGACAATTCTGTTAACCGAAATGGGCGATGATCAAGATCTGAGAATCAGAATGATAAACTCCATTCGAACCAGTAAAATGTTGGCAGAAACGCTCGGCTCTTTTTCTGATACGGAAATTAACAATGCCTGCAGGAAAATGATGAATGCATAATACCACACAAAAACAAGTTTAATCCTCATTTTTAAGTTTAATTAAAATGTGCCGTTAGGCACAAAATATCGGTAGCCAATAAGTTTTATATTCGTTGGCGTGCCGTAGGTACGCAACAACATTAACCATTGCGTACCTACGGCACGCCGGATTTATTCGAATTTATTTTTCTACCGATATTTTGTGCCTAACGGCACATTTTAATTCTTGATTTGTTTTATTAAAACAACTAACTATCGATGTTTTGTACTTAACTGCACATTTAATGCTTGATTTACATTATTAAAAACAAGACCTTTGGCAAAAAATTAAAACATCTATTATTTACAAAATGTTTAAAAAATTCCTCCTTACTTCACTATTATTAAATAGTTTAATTTCCTTTTCACAAGAACTTGTAAACTATACACCAATCGAATTAAAAAAGAACCGCGACGTTTTTCAAATTGTAAACAACGACAAAAAAGAAGTTACTCTTTTTGTAAGTGACAAAATCAAGGTAAAAGCAATTCGATTAAACGAAAAAATGCAAATTATTGACAGTGTTTCAACCGACAGACCAGATAAAAAAAATTATGATGTCATGATTGGTTACAATATGAGTAATGGTAACCCAAGACTTTATTGGTCTTCAAACGATCATAAACAGGTTTTTTCTCAATTATACAATTTAGAAACCCGTCAAGTTACTATTAACCAATATACTCTGGCATTAAAAGATGAAAAATATCTACAAAAATTTAGTTCAAAAGATAAGTTTTACATTTTAACCGTTATTAAGGAAAGTAATCTTTTTAAACTTCATATTTTTGATCAGGAAGGAAAATACGAAACAAAAACAATTGATTTAAATGCACTTCGTTTTTATAAAAGTGATTACACAAAAACGAAACTGTATGGTGTTTTCGAAGAAAATCTTCTTCCTTTTGAATCTCCTTTTTCATTACAAAATATTATAACAGAAAACCCAACTTCAATTACTGATGGGGCAAGAAAAAGAAAATGTTATTTTTCTGAAAACCAAATCACAATAACACTCGATGCGAATGTAGATTATACACAAGTTTTAATGATCGATTTAGAAAACTTTACTGTTTCTGAAAAAATCATTAGAAAACCAGTTATTGTAACACAATATCGAAGCAGTTTAAATTCGAATTCATTTTATTTTGACAAAAAGTTTTATCAAATAAAAAGCTCTTCAGATGATTTTTTCTTTACAATAAATGATCAGGACGGAAATCCTTTAAAAGAATTCCACATTAAAGGAGATACACCAATTGATTTCAAAAATTCGGAAATATATCAGGAAGGCGGCGATTTTGGCGGAAAAAGAATTCTGGAAAACAGTTCTCAATTTATTCGAAAAGTAAACAATTTAAATTCAGGGATTTCATGTTACCATATTGGCGAAAAAACATTAATTACTCTTGGAAGTGTTTCTGAGCTAAAACAATCAACCGGACAAATTGCTTTTGGACAATTTGGACTTATTGGAGCAGTTGCCGCAGCCGCAATATTTAATCCTACAATGGATAGTTTCAATTCATATTCGAATCGAAAAGTAGTTAAAATAGAATGCTTATTTGACAAAGATAATAATCATATCAAAGACGAATTAGCGCCTTTAGCATTTGACAAAATCAGAACGTTTTTTGATGAAAATACGAACGTATCTTCTCAAACACTTTTTAAAATGGAATCAGCGTATTATTTAGGATATTACGATAATAAAACGAAAGAATATATTATTAGAAAATTCGTTGATTAAATTCAGGAAACAAGTTTAATCCTCATTTTTAAGTTTAATTAAAATGTGCCGTTAGGCACAAAATATCGGTAGATAATTGAATTTGACATTCGTTGGCGTGCCGTAGGTACGCAACAACATTAACCATTGCGTACCTACGGCACGCTGGATTTATTCGAATTTGTGTTTTCTACCGATATTTTGTGCCTAACGGCACATTTTCATCCTTGACTCATTTTATTTCTTTATTAAAAACAACTAACGAACTATCGATGTTTTGTGTCTAACGGCACATTTTTCCTTGATTCACATTATTAAAAACAAGAACTTAGCAAAAAATATAATAATGAAAATCACCAAACCAAGATTAGCTTTAATCTGCGGTATACTCTGCATTTCGATTTTTCCTATATTGGTTAAATTACGTTTAACGCCAGGATTAATTTCTGCTTTTTACCGAATGTTTTTCGCAGTTGTTTTGCTTTTGCCATATGTTGTTTTAAGTAAAAACTTTAAACTTCCGAGTTTAAAATTTGCACTTTTGGCAATGCTTTGCGGGGTTTTATTTTCTTCGGATGTTGCAGTTTGGAATATTGCCATTCAGGATTCGAGTGCAACTCAGGCTTCTTTATTAACAAATTTATCTCCGGTTTGGGTAGGAATTGGTTCTTTTTTATTTCTGAAATCAAAACCAGCGACAAATTTCTGGATTGGTACAATCGTTTCTTTATTCGGAATGGTAACTTTAGTTGGATTTGAGTTTTTTATCGATCTCAACTTCAATCAGGCTTTTCTGTTTGCCGTTTTATCCGGAATCTTATATTCGATTTATCTTTTGGTCAGTAAAAATGTACTTTCTCAAGTCGATGTTTTATCGTTTATGACCATTAGTTTATTGGCTTCGAGCGTTTATTTGGGAATTCTTTGCTATTCTTTAAACGAACCTTTTACAGGATTTTCAAATACAGGCTGGTTTGTACTGGTTCTTCAAGCCGTAATTTGCCAATTGTGTGCCTGGCTTTCGATTAGTTATGCCACACAGCACATGCGTGCAACCAGAGTTTCATTGAGTTTATTGAGTCAGGCTGTAATTACCTCTATTTTAGCTTGGTTATTTTTAGAAGAAAAAATAACTTTACAAATGGTTTTCGGCGGAATCGTTTTGCTTTTCGGAATCCGAATTACTTTTTATGATAAGACAATTTCTTTAAAAAGACTGTTTTCTAAATAAATTGACCCGCGGATTTTACGGATTAAACGGGTTTACGCAGATTGATTTTTCTAATTAACTTCTGAAAGTTCTCACGCAGATTGAGCAGATTTATTTAAAAAAATCTTAAATCATTTATTCCCGAAGCTATTGGAAGGACAAAAAAATTAGTGGAAATTAGTGCAATTCGTGGCGAAAAAAAGTTTCACGCAGATTTGAGCAGATTTAAAAAAATCTTTAAAATCATTTTAATCTGTGGCAAAAAAATTAGTGCAATTCGTGTAATTCGTGGCAAAACCTGAAACTTGAAACAAAAACAAAAAACCTGAAACAAAAAACATATGTTACACAAAAGCAAAATACCAAACTTAAAAGTAATCGCATTTGATGCCGATGATACTTTATTTGTAAACGAACCTTATTTTCAGGAAACAGAACACAAGTTTTGTGCTTTGATGGAAGATTATCTTTCGCATCAGGGTATTTCGCAGGAATTATTTAAAATCGAAATTGCAAATTTATCTTTGTATGGATACGGAATTAAAGGTTATATTCTTTCAATGATCGAAGCGGCAATGAACATTTCAAACAATACAATTCCGGTTGAAGTGATCGAAAAAATAATTCAGTACGGAAAAGAACTGCTTGAAAAACCAATCGAATTGCTGGACGGAATCGAAGAAACGCTGCAGGCTTTACACGGTAAATACAAATTGGTAGTTGCCACAAAAGGCGACTTAAAAGATCAGCACAGCAAACTCCACCGCTCTGGTTTGGGACATTATTTTCACCATATCGAAGTAATGTCAGACAAACAAGAAATTGATTACGAGAAACTTCTTGGCCGTCTAGATATTCAGGCACATGAATTTTTGATGATTGGAAATTCATTAAAATCAGATATCCTGCCTGTTTTAGAAATTGGCGGTTATGCCGTTCATATCCCATTTCATACCACTTGGGAACACGAAAAAATAAACCATAAAGTCGAACACGAACGTTTTAGTTCATTCGAAAAGATTACAGAAGTAGTCCATAATTTAATAAAATGAAAACACTTTTAGACTTAGAAAACTGGAACCGAAAAGAGCATTTTGCACATTTTAAACAAATGGAAGAACCATTTTTTGGTGCAACTGTCGAAATTGACTGCACCAAAGCTTATGAAACTGCCAAAGAGCTTAACGTTTCTTTTTTCATTTTCTATTTACATAAAACGCTGACTGCCGTAAATGCGATCGAAAATTTTAAGTATAGAATTGCCGAAGACAAAATATACATTAATGATCGCATAGATGTTTCGGCAACAATTGGCAGGGAAGACGGCACTTTCGGATTTTCATTAATTGAATACAACCCTGATTTTAAAATCTTTGAAAAAAATGCCTTGACAGAAATTGAACGTGTTCAAAATACAACCGGACTTTTCACCCGATCTTTTAATGATGATAATGTAATTCATTTTTCGGCAATTCCGTGGTTGAATTTCACATCGCTTTCACACGCCAGAAGTTTTACATTTCCGGACAGCTGTCCTAAAATTTCTTTTGGCAAAATGATAACATTTGAGACAGGAAAACGCACGATTGCGATGTCTGTTCACGTGCATCATGCTTTAATGGACGGCTTACACGTAGGTCAATTTGTGGATATGCTTCAAAATCAGATGAATAAAAAATAATACTAATCTTACTTTTTGTCTTATTTTAATACTATAAAACCTTTTACTGGAATAGCTAAGCGATATTAAATTTGTTGGTTTGGGGAAAATTTAAAAACTCAAATTACAATGAAAAAATCTGTAATTATTCTGGCATTTGCTTTAGGCTTAACGGGCGTTAATGCACAAACAGAAAACAATAGTGCAAAAAACTTTAATCAATGGTCTGTCGAATTTGGGGCAGGTTTCAACAAACCTCAAAAACCATTTTCAAATGGCAATTTTACAAGCACACCAAGCCCATGGGTTGGTGATCTTGGAGTACGTTACATGTTTAATAACAAATTCGGTTTAAAAGCTGATTTTGGTTACGACAGTTTTACTAACAAAGGCAGCTCTTTAGATTTTGATTCAAGATACTATAGAGTAGACTTACAAGGTGTGGCTAACTTAGGTCGTATCATGAATTTTGAAACTTTTACTAACACAATTGGATTATTGGGACATGCTGGTTTTGGTTATGCTCAATTAAGAAGCGACAATTTTAGAGGAGCAGACGAAATGACTAACTTTATTGCTGGTGTAACCGGACAAGTAAAATTATCAAACAGAGTTGCTTTAACTGGAGATTTCTCTACAATCTTTAATGCATCACAAGATCGTACTTTTGATGGAGCAGCAATTCCAGGAAACAGAGGTTTCTCAGGATTAATTTTCAATGGTACTGTTGGATTAAACGTTTACTTAGGTAAAAACGCTAAACATGCTGACTGGACTGTAGTTTCTGAAAATGTTGATCTTTCTGCGTATGACAGCAAAATCGCTGATCTTGAAAACAAAATCAAAAACATGCCAGAAAAACAAGTTGTCGTAGAGAAACCTGTTACAAATAATGTGGTAACAGACAAAGATATTGTTAGAGATATGATCAATGATAAATACTACAGTGTTTATTTTGATTTCAACAAATCGACTCCAATTGAAAACTCAACAGCTGCAATTGATGTTATCTTAAATTACTTAAGAAAAAACCCATCAGCGTCTCTTGATGTTATTGGATATGCTGACCAAGTTGGAAAAGCAGAATACAATGAAAAACTATCAAATGCAAGAGCAGAAAATGTTAAAAAGATTTTAACACAAGCTGGAATCGCGTCTTCAAGATTAAATGTTGTTCCTGCAGGTGCAGATACATCTGTAGAGAAAAACTCAGAAGAAGCTAGAAGATTAGCTAGAAGAGTTACTTTTAGAGTAAAATAATTTCTTTAAAAAGTAAATAATTCAAAAGCCCGAAAGAATTAACTTTCGGGCTTTTTTTTTATTCTTTTTTATTTCAAAATCAATTTCCTGCTTTCTATGCTTAAATCATAATCTCAATAATTTCATTAAATTTGGAATAATATTTGCCCATAAAAACTCATGAAAAAACTTGTACTTTTTTTGCTTTTACTTTCTAAATCAGTATTGTTAAGCCAAACAGTATTGAATTCATTTCCCTTAAATTTAAACAATCCTCTTGAAGATGGTCAAATTTTAAATGTCGAAGATGTAAAAACGCATGATATTTATGTTTTTGCGGCAGATAATAAAAAGATCAATATTTTAAAATACAATAAATCGCTATTCCTCACCAATCAATTTACAGATTCTATAAAAAATATAGAAAACAGAACATTAATTGGCTGCAGTATTAACGATGATGGTAATCCCTTGCTTTATTGGAGTTCACAAAATTCAAGAAATATCAGAATCGTTAAATATTTTTTGGAAACAAAAACTTCGCGATCTTTAAATTTCGATTTTCCAGAAGGCAATGAATACATTATAACGAGTTTTCAAAAAAACAATAATTTTTACGTTCTGGCCAAAGAAAAAAGCCAGCAGCATCTCCTGCTTTATGAATTTAAAAATGGAAACTGTGAAATAAAAATGTTCGACTTTTCTGATTTTAAATTTCAAACCGAAAAAGGACAAAATTTGACTTTTAGCTCACTTATTCGATATTATCCCATTCAAAAAATGGAATTAAATGATTTTAATCCTCTTGATAAAGCTTCAAACATAAACAAAATGTATGTTCTCGACGATCATATTATTTTGACATTTGACTATAGTTTTAAAAAAACACAGGTTTTCGATCTTAACATAAAAACACTTGAAGTTACAGAGAAAAATTTTGATCAGCCTGTTTCTCTCAAAACCTCTAAAACTTCCAATTCATTTTATAATCAAAACAAACTCTATCAAATCAAGGCAAACAGCGAGGAGTTTTTGTTTGACATAAAAGATTTTGAGTCAGGAAAAATGATTAAAAACATTTCGTTATCAAAAAACGACACCATACGTTTTAAAAATTCTCCTTTATTTCTTCAGGTAAACAATAATAAGCCTCAGGAATTAAAAACTACGGCTAAATTCCTAAAACTACTATCAGATTTAAGTGTTGGAGTTTCTGTTTTAGAGAATAAGAAAAACAATTATATAACATTTGGCGGCTATATAGAATACATTGTTTCTAATTTTGAGTACGGGCAAAATGATTTTTATGATGCCGGAAATTCGTATTATTCGCAAAACAAAATGGTTTTCTTTGATGCCGTAATGAACGAGAATAATGATTTTTCGACTACGGTAAAATCAGAACCTCTGGCAATTGACAACATTTTTTATTATTTAGGAACCAATAAAAATATATTGCTTCAAAACATTATAAAGCTAAAAGACTACTCTATTTTGAGCTATTATGACGACACTCAAAAGCAATTTATAATTCGTAAATTCACAGACGGCTTTATTAGGGAAGATAATGGAAATCCAATTATGAATAAGGCTGTATTTTCAAAACCGGCATCTTTTGGGCAAATTAAAGCCCGTTAAATTTATTGAGAATTAATCCAAATGTCTCAATGTTTTAGCGGTTTCAAAAAATGGTTTGAATTATTTTTTCTAATTTTACAAAAAAGACATCATTATGCTATCAAAAAATATTGAAACAGCTTTAAATAAGCAGATCCGCATAGAAGCAGAATCTTCGCAAACTTATCTTTCTATGGCTTGTTGGGCTGAAGTACACGGATTAGAGGGAATCGCTCAATTTATGTACACACAATCAGATGAAGAGCGCGCACATATGCTTAAATTAGTAAAATATGTGAACGAACGCGGAGGACACGCTCAGATTACAGATCTAAAAGCGCCAAAAACATCTTATAATACATTTAAGGAAATGTTTGAGGAACTTTATAATCATGAACTTTTTGTTTCGAAATCTATCAACGAATTAGTGCATATTACTTTTGAAGAAAAAGATTATGCAACACATAATTTCTTACAATGGTATGTTTCTGAACAAATCGAAGAAGAAGCAACAGCTAAATCTATCTTAGACAAAATTAACTTAATTGGAGACGACAAAGGCGGACTTTACTTGTTCGACCGTGATATTCAGCAATTAACAGTTACAAGCTCAATTGCCATTAATCCAAAATAAAAAAAGTTAAAGTTTATTTAGAATATTTAAAAATAACTTTTTTCGTTTATATTTGTCCCTGTTTTTAATAATACAGAGGAAAATTGGGCAAGAAAGAAAAAGACACGGACAAAAAAAAGGATAAAAAGAAAAAAAAGAACGCAGCTATCCTTGATAAAATTAAGAAGATTGAAAACTGTAAATCTTCTTGTTGTGAGAAATATAAGAAAAGTGAAAAGAAACGCTGCTCACGCTGTCCTATGTTTGATTTATTTAAAAAAACTGCTTAACGAAATATAGAAAACCCACCAAGAAATCTGGTGGGTTTTTAATTTTAATTATATTCGTCTTTTGATTTTAAAAAGAGTCTTCTATTCCATTATGAAAAACCAAATCACTATACCAAAATCGAGTCTTGATTTTTTATATCAGCTCAAACAAAACAATAACAAACCCTGGTTTGAAGAGAATAAACCAAAGTATTTGGCCGAATTAAATCACATTGAAGCATTTGCAGAAGCCCTTCTGCAGGAACTTTCAAAAACTGATGTTTTAGAAACTCAATCTGGAAAAAGAAGCGTTTATAGAATTTATCGCGACATTCGTTTTTCTAAAGACAAAACTCCATTTAAGGCTTATTGGGGCGGAAGTTATAAACGAGCCACAAGCGCACGACGAGGTGGGTATTATTTTCATATCGAAAAAGGAAACACTTCGCTAATTGGCGGTTTTTGGGGACCAAATGCTGCTGATCTAAAACGAATAAGAAGTGAATTTGCCCACAATCCTGAAGCATTTAAAGAAATATTAAACTCAAAATCTTTTAAAAGCACTTTTGGAGTCTTGCAAGGCGAACAGCTTAAAACAGCACCAAAAGGTTTTGACAAAGATCACGAAGCCATAGATTTACTTCGTTTCAAACAATATTTGATCATCAAGCGATTTACAGATGAAGAAGTTCTGAATCCGCAGTTTTTAGAACAGGCTTTAGAAACTTTCAAAAACATGAGACCCTTTTTTGATTATATGAGCGAAGTACTTTCAACGGATATAAATGGAGCTTCGGTTTTATAGACTGTAATTATATTTTATCGCAAAAGTTAAACCCGACAGATTTTAAAAACCTGTCGGGTTTGGTTGAGCTTAATCGACGATTATTTACTCAGCAGTAAAATCTCATTTACAACAACTTCGGTAACATATCTTTTTTCTCCATTTTTGTCATCGTAACTTCTGTGCGTTAACTTTCCGTCTACTGCCACTTCTTTACCTTTCACTACAAATCTCTCAATGATTTCGGCTGTTTTTCCCCAGGCCGTAACACGGTGCCATTCGGTTTGTTCTACCTTTTCACCTTTATCATTTTTGTAAGTTTCATTTGTTGCGATACTCAAATGAGCCAGTTTTTTTCCGTTTTCTAATGTTCTAATTTCAGGATCTTGTCCTACGTTACCAATTAGTTGTACTCTGTTTTTCATTGCATTCATGGCGTATACTATTTAAATGTTCATATATAAATTCGCTGATTAATTTCAACGAGGCAAAGGTGCGGCCGTTCTCCTAAATTATTCGGCTGTAAACTATTTACTTTCGGTTGTAATTATTTGTAAGCGTTTGTAAATGGAATTTATTTTTGCTACATTTGAGATAAATCCTACGATATATGCAGACGGAAATTAAAAAAGTAGAGTTACGAAACCTTGCATTTGAAGATTACAAACAATTGAAAAATTCAATGGTAGAATCGTATCCTGAAATGGCCAACAATTATTGGAGATCAACTGATATAAAAAAATTACTCAAAATATTTCCCGAAGGACAATTGGTAATCTTGGTCGACGGCGTTGTTGTAGGCTCGGCATTATCGCTTATTGTCGATGAAAAGTTAGTTGATAAAAGACACAATTACAGACAAATTGTTGGCGACTATACTTTTTCGACTCATAATCCCGACGGCGAAATTTTATATGGAATTGATGTTTTTATTCATCCGAACTATCGCGGACTGCGTTTAGGCCGACGCCTTTATGATGCCAGAAAAGAGCTTTGCGAACAATTAAACTTAAAAGCTATTGTTTTTGCCGGCCGGATTCCGAATTACAATCAATACTCAAAAAAGTTTACGCCTAGAAATTATATTGAAAAAGTAAAAGATAAAGAACTTCATGATCCTGTTCTTTCTTTTCAGTTAAGCAATGATTTCCACGTTCTTCGCATCATCAAAAATTATTTGGAAGGTGACGAAGAATCAAAAGAATTTGCGGTTCTTTTAGAATGGAACAATGTTTATTATGATGAAAGCCCGAAATTGATTAATTCTGAAAAAAGTATTATTCGATTGGGATTAATTCAATGGCAGATGCGTCAGCTCAATAATGTTGAAGCACTTTTTGAACAGGCCGAATTTTTTATCGATGTTGTTTCCGGTTACGGAAGTGATTTTGCCTTATTCCCAGAACTTTTCACGGCGCCTTTAATGGCCGATTTCAATCATTTATCTGAAGCCGAAGCAATTCGGGAATTGGCCAGACACTCAGATCCAATTAGAAAGCGTTTTCAGGAATTTGCTATTTCGTACAATATCAATATTATAACCGGAAGTATGCCGCACCTGGAGAATGGTGTTTTGTATAATGTTGGTTTTTTATGCAAAAGAGACGGAACTTCTGAGATGTATTACAAAATCCACATTACCCCAAATGAAGTGCATCATTGGGGAATGAAAGGCGGATCTGAATTTAAAACTTACGATACAGACTGCGGTAAAATTGGAATTTTGATTTGCTATGATGTCGAATTCCCGGAGCTTTCAAGATTATTAGCAGATGAAGGAATGAATATTCTTTTTGTTCCGTTTTTAACCGATACACAAAATGCGTACACTCGTGTCAAACATTGTTCGCAGGCACGCGCCATCGAAAATGAGTGTTATGTTGCCATTGCCGGCTGCGTTGGAAACCTTCCGAAGGTAAACAATATGGACATTCAATATGCACAGGCTTCGGTTTTTACACCTTCTGATTTTGCTTTCCCAAGTAACGGAATCAAAGCAGAAGCAACTCCAAATACCGAAATGACACTGATTGTTGATGTCGATTTAGATTTATTGAAAGATCTTCATGAACACGGAAGCGTACGAATTTTAAAAGACAGAAGAACAGATTTATATCAAATTAAAAAAACGTAATAGATGAGAACATGTCTTGAATGCTCTGAAAAACTTGTAGGCAGGGAAGATAAAAAGTTTTGCTCAGACAATTGCCGAAATGCCTACAACAATAAAATAAACAAAGACAGCAACAATTTCATGCGAAATGTAAACAACAAATTACGAAAAAATTACCGTATTTTGTCAGAGCTAAATGTTGACGGAAAATCAAAAGCAACAAGGGAGAAAATGATTAATAAAGGTTTTGATTTTGATTTCTTTACTAATATCTTGCAAACCAAAACAGGAAACACCTACTATTTCTTGTACGACCAAGGATATCGCTCTTTGGACAATGATTATTTTATGCTTGTTAAAAAAGAAATTTAGTTATTCATCATGAGAAAAAACCCCACCTCGATTCTGGCAGTTGTCTTAATTCTAGCCATTTTAGGTATCATTTATGCTACAATGATGCCGCAGTATATATCTAAAAATGACGAGGCACTTGCTGATTTTTCTACTGAACGAGCTTTAAATCAAGTCGAAATTATCGCTCAGAAACCGCATTATGTGGGTTCGACAAATCATGAATTGGTAGCTAATTATCTTAAACTGGAGCTAAACAGAATTGGATTAGAAACGAGTGTTCAGGAAGGTTTTACTCTTAATGATAAAGGGATTTTAGTAAAATCTAAAAATATTCTTGCAAGAATCAAGGGAACAAATAATTCAAAAGCACTTTTGTTGCTTTCTCATTACGACAGTGCACCGCATTCTTTTTCAAAAGGTGCAAGCGACGATGCATCTGGAGTTGCCACAATACTAGAAGGAATCAGGGCTTTTTTATATGCTAAAGAACCTCAAAAAAATGATATTATTATTCTTTTTTCAGATGCTGAAGAACTAGGTTTAAACGGCGCGGCACTTTTTGTAAACAAACATCCTTGGGCAAAAGATGTTGGTTTGGTTTTAAACTTTGAAGCAAGAGGAACTTCTGGACCAAGTTATATGCTGATGGAAACCAACAAAGGAAACCAGGCGCTTGTACAGGAATTTACAAAAGCAAAAGCCTCTTACCCGGTATCAAACTCATTGATGTACAGCATTTATAAAATGCTTCCAAATGATACTGACTTAACCGTTTTTAGAGAACAGGGAAATATTCAGGGGTTTAATTTTGCTTTTATCGATGGGCATTACAATTATCACACACAGCAGGACGATGTTCAGCACTTAAGTAAAATGACTCTCGCGCATCAGGGTTCTTATTTGATGCCATTATTAAGATACTTCGCAAATGCTGATTTAAATCAGACTGCTTCAACTGAAGATTATGTTTATTTCAGCGCTCCGTTTTCTTTCATAAGTTATCCGTTTTCATGGGTAATGCCAATGACTTTAATCGCTTTTGGTTTGTTAGTAGTTTTCCTGTTTATTGGAAAAGCCAAAAGAATGATTACTTTAAGAGAAATATTTAAAGGATTTGTTCCTCTTTTAGGGTCTATAATTATAGCTGGTTTAGTAACTTTTTTAGGATGGAAAATTATATTAGAAATCTATCCGCAATATTCTGATTTATTAAACGGTTTCACTTATAACGGCCATGCTTACATTGGTGCATTTGTAACATTAAGTATTGCGATTTGTTTTGCCTTTTACCATCATTTTTCTGATGCTAAAATCACAATGAACCATTTCGTAGCACCATTGTTACTTTGGATTATAATAAATGCATTTTTAGCAAACAGTTTAACCGGGGCCGGATTCTTAATTATTCCTGTTTATTTCGGAATTCTTTTATTTGGAATCTTCGTTTTTACGCAGCATTACAGTTTGGGCTTAAATTTAATTTTCAGTATTCCGGCTTTAGCTATTATTGCACCGTTTATTATCATGTTCCCTATTGGTTTAGGATTAAAAATACTTTTTGGAAGTGCAGTTTTAACCGTTCTTCTTTTCGGGTTATTATTACCAATTTTTAATACTTTCTTTAAAAAAGGAGCCTGGATTATGGTTTTCTTCGCCGCTTCTATTTACTTTTTTATCTATGCCGGATATAATTCAGGATACGAACACGGAAAAGCAAAATCAAACAGTTTACTTTACGTTTATAATGCCAATACAAACTCAGCACTTTGGGCAACTTATGATGTAAATCTTGACGATTGGACTAAATCGTATTTAGGAGAAAAAAATCAAAAAGCTCCAGGTTTAAATAGTCTTCCAATTACCAGCAAATACAATTCTACGTTTACACACAGTGCGATTGCTCCAGTTATCGATGTTCCAAAACCAACAATTGCATTTTTAAAAGACAGTGTTATTGGAAATAACAGATATTTAAAAATCCAGATAACTCCAAATAGAAAGGTAAACCGTTATGATATTTATGCAAATCCAAAAATGACGTTTTACAACTTTAAAGCTAACGGCGTTTCAACTTCTGGCGAAAAAACAAATCGTTTAGAACGCGACGGAATACGTGTTCTGTGTTATTATGTTGTAGGGAACGAACCGCTTGTTATGGATTTCTACATTAATAAATCGTCTATTTTTGATATGGATTTAATTGAAAGTTCATTCGATTTGATGACAAATCCTTTATTGAAAGTGAAACCAAGAAGTGACTGGATGATGCCAACGCCATTTGTTTTAAATGATGCGGTCATGATTCAGCAAAAAATTAAAAGATATACTGCTCCTGTAAACCCGCCGATACAACCCGCTCCGGCAAAAGATAGTGCAGTTATTGCAAAAGACAGTTTAATAAAACCGGTTATAAAGCCTGAATAATAAATATATAATTTGGAAGGTCCAGATTTAACAACGTTATTCCTTTTACTATTTGTTTTATGCTGTATCATGTATAGATCATTGAACTCTAAAAAAAGTTTTTCAAAAAAAGATTTTTTCCTTCAATATGATTCTATTAATCAAACCATTTACCTTCTAATTGGAATTATAATTGTAACTGTAGTAATAATAAAACGATTGGCAGATCTTTACATATAAAAAAGCAGACTTTGTATTAAAAGTCTGCTTTTCTTTTTAACAAGCACATTCGATTTTTAAGCCTGTTTTAATTCCTTTTGCACCTTCAGTTGCATATCCGTCAAACTTCCACCACTCGATTCCGCCAATTAGTTCTTTTACTTTAAATCCTAATTTTGTCATATTCAAAGCCCCTTTAGTCGAAGCGTTGCAGCCAATTCCGTCGCAATACGTAACATACAAAATATCTTTATCTAAATGTTTTGTTGTTTCTGCCGACATTTCGCGATGCGGAATATTAATCGCACCCGGAATATGTTCTGCTTCAAACCCAAAAGCTTTTCTGGCATCCAGCGCCATTACTTTTTCACCATTATTCAAAGCATCAAATAAATCAGACGGATCCATTTCGAAAGCCAGTTTATGCTCGTAAAATTTAATTTGCTCTTCCATTTTTCTATAGTTTTAGTGATTTTGTTTTTTCAAAAGTAGCAGCTCATTCTATATCATAAAAACGAAAAGAATTCATGAACCGCATTAGTTTTTTTCATGCAAAAGCCAGTCTAAAATTTTGTTCCTTTGTATATAAATCTCAAAAAATGGAAATACGTCATTTAAAATTGATAAAAGCAATTGTTGAAGAAGGAAGCATTACAAAAGCAATTGACAAACTTCATTTAACACAATCGGCTTTGAGTCATCAGCTCAAAGAAGCAGAATATCAATTGGGTACAGCCATTTTTTTAAGAACAAACAAAAAACTGGTCCTCACAAAAGCAGGCGAAAAAGTATACGAATTAGCAAATGAAATTCTCGATAAACTTTCGCAGACACAATCACAGATCAAACAAATGGTTTATGGAGAATATGGCGAAATCAGAATCAGTACCGAATGTTTCTCGAGTTATCACTGGCTTCCGCCAGTTTTAAAACAGTTTCACCTTTTATACCCAAATGTTGAACTAAAAATTATAACCGAAGCGACACATATTCCGCTGCAAAAACTTTTAGAAAACACGATTGACATTGCCATTGTAAGCGATACAATTAAAGACAATCATATAAAATATACCGAGCTTTTTCAGGATGAAGTTGTGATGGCGGTTTCAGAAAATCATCCTTGGGCAGATAAAAAATATGTCGTTGCCGAAGATTTCATCAACGAACATTTAATAATTCATTCCCTTCCGATGGAAACCGTTACAATTCATCAGTTTGTTTTGGCTCCAGCCAAAGTAACGCCGAAAAAGGTAACACCGCTTCCGTTAACAGAAGCTTCTCTTGAAATGGTAAAAGCCGATATGGGCGTTATGTCGATGGCAAAATGGGCATTGCAGCCACATTTAAAGAATAATCCAATTAAAGCGGTAAAAGTGGGTAAAAACGGCTTAAAACGAAAACATTTCATAGCGACGAGAGCAAACGAAACTTATCCGGATTATTTTCAGCATTTTATTAATTTTCTACAAAACGAAATTAATCTGCAATGGAATATTCAATAAGGAATTGTGAAATAGGCGATTTACCGAAACTAGTTATTCTCTGCCAAAAACACGCTGAATTCGAGAAAGCTGATTTTTCTCCAGAAGGAAAACAAGAAAAATTAAAAGAAGCTATTTTCAGCAAAAAACCAAAACTGTTCTGTTTAGTCGTTGCTGTAAAAGAAACAATTGTAGGTTATGTTTCCTATACTTTTGATTATTCAACCTGGGACGCCGCCACTTTTATGTACATGGATTGTTTATTTCTGGAAGAAGAAGCCCGCAGTTTCGGAATTGGAGAAGTTTTAATTGAAAAGCTAAAAGAAATTGCGGTTGAAAATAACTGCGTCAACATTCAATGGCAAACTCCTGAATTTAATACAAGAGCAATTAAATTTTATAACAGAATTGGCGCAAAAGGAAAAGACAAAGTTAGATTTACACTAAGTTTGTAAAATTAAAATATCCGGTTTTCGTCAATTTTGTCATCCTGAGGAACGAAGGATCACACCAGGAACTCAACAAAGATTGGCGACTTAGCATGGAGAGCTTCTTGAGCGATCCTTCGTTCCTCAGGATGACAAGCTACTGCGTATAACCTTTGAACCTCAAAAAAGAAATGAAACAAATAAGCATATTAGGCTGCGGCTGGCTCGGACTGCCGCTGGCTAAAAAACTAATCAAAAAAGGAAATTTGGTAAAAGGATCAACAACTTCTGAAAATAAACTTTCTATTTTAAAAGACGCTGGAATAAATCCATTTCTTGTCATCCTGAGCGAAGTCGAAGGAATACTTAAAAATGGAGATAGTTCTAAAAACATTACTGATTTTTTAGCCGAAAGCGAAATCCTGATTATTGACATTCCGCCAAAATTGCGAGCTGTTTCTTCAGATTCAAACAAGGCTTTTGTTCAGAAAATCGAAAACCTAATTCCGTTTATAGAGAAATCAAGTATTTCCAAAGTCATTTTTGTAAGCTCAACTTCGGTTTACGGAGATGAAAATGAATTTATTACAGAAGAAACAACACTAAATCCTGATACCGAAAGTGGAAAACAATTGGTTTTAGCAGAAGCAATTCTTCAAAAAAATCAAAACTTCGAAACCACAATCCTGCGTTTCGGGGGATTAATTGGTGAAAACCGACATCCGGTCAAGTTTTTAGCTGGAAAAGAAAACCTCGAAAATCCCGATGCTCCAATAAATTTAATTCATCAAAATGACTGCATCGCTATTATTGAAGAAATCATAAACCAATCCAAATGGAATGAAGTTTTCAACGCCGCTGCACCTTTTCATCCAACAAGAGAAGATTATTATACTCAAAAAGCCAAAGAACAAAACTTAGTTTTACCAAAATTCAGTTCTGAAAAATCAAATATCAAAAAGGTTATTTTAAGCGAGAAAATCGAAACCATTTTAAATTATCAATTTAAGCTGGAGAATTATTGAACCATATAAGTTATATAAGTTCATTTAAATAAAGCGTGTTAAACTTTGTGGACTTTAAAACAATAAAACTTAAATTACTTATATAACTTATATGGTTTAAAAAAAACTTTGCGAACTTTGCGATACCTTCGCGTCTTTGCGGTAAAATTTTTTACGGTTAAAACTATGGAAACAGTTTATGTTAATTCGCCTTTAGGAATCACCAAAATAGTTGGAGATGAAGATGGTATTGCAGTAATCTCTGTTTCTGATGCTGGAACAAACGAAGTTTCAAAGAAAATACCAAAAGTTTTAAAAGATGCTGTTTCACAGCTTGAAGAGTATTTCGAAGGAAAAAGAAAAGATTTTGATTTAAAACTAAATCCGCAAGGAACAGAATTCCAACAGAAAGTCTGGAAAACATTACTGGAAATTCCGTACGGTAAAACGGTAAGTTATATGGATCAAACCAAAAAACTGGGCGATATAAAAGCAATTCGTGCGGTTGCATCTGCAAATGGTAAAAATCCGCTTTGGATTGTCGTTCCCTGCCACAGAGTTATTGGCACAAATGGTTCATTGACCGGTTACGCCGGCGGATTGTCCCGCAAAAAATGGCTTCTCGAACACGAAAGTCCTTCTCCACAACAGAGTTTGTTTTAAAAAGTGTTCGCCACGAATTCCACGAATTTCCACTAATTTTCTTCTTTCATAATTATGATTCAAAAAATCTCTTTATTTGAAGAAAATTCATTCAATTAAAAAATTCGTGTCCGAAAAAATCAAATTATTGTACATTTATATCCACAAAGAATTAGTGAAAATTCGTGAAATTCGTGGCAAAAAAATATGATTGAAAAAATAAACCTTAATAACATTCTCTTTCTTGATATAGAAACCGTTCCGGAGGAAGAAAACTTCAATTCTCTTGACGAAGAAATGAAGTCTCTTTGGGATTTAAAAACGCAGTATCAGCGAAAAGACGATTATACGCCGGAAGAATTTTACGAACGTGCCGGAATTTGGGCAGAATTTGGAAAGATAATTTGCATTTCGGTTGGGTATTTTACAATCAAAGGTGACGTTCGAAATTTTAGGGTAACATCATTTTTTGGAGAAGAAAAAAAGATCCTGAAAGACTTTAATAATCTGCTGAACAATCATTTCAATCAGCCGCAGCATCTTTTATGCGGACATAACGCAAAAGAATTTGATATTCCGTTTATCGCCCGCCGAATGATTATCAATCAAATCGCAATTCCAGATAAGCTGAATTTATTTGGCAAAAAACCTTGGGAAATTGCACATCTTGATACTTTAGAATTATGGAAGTTTGGCGATTATAAGCATTTTACGTCACTAAAACTATTGACAAAAATTCTGGGAGTTCCATCGCCAAAAGGCGATATTGACGGAAGTCAGGTCGCACACGTTTATTATGTCGAAAAAGACATAGACCGAATTATAACGTATTGTGAAAAAGATACAATCGCCGTAGCGCAGATTTTCCTTCGATTACGTCGTGAAGATTTATTGATTGATGATGAAATAATTCATGTCTGATTTTTGAGAAACAAAGGTGCAAAGGTTCAGAGGGACAAAGTTTTATTTAAATGAACTTATATAACTTATATGGTTTAATAAAATATTAAAGATGACACATCAGGAAATTTCACATCATCGTCTTGTTTCGCAAAAGCTGTATAAAACAGACAAATGTTCTCCGCAGCAAATCGTACACCATTTTGGTGCGATGCAGGCTCAGGATTATGCAATGGCAAAATGGGCTGTTGGCTCCCGTTGTGATTCTACTGAAAAAGAAATTGAAGAAGCTGTAAACTCGGCACAAATAATAAGAACTCATATTTTACGGCCAACCTGGCATTTTGTTTCTGCTGATGATATTTACTGGATGCTCGATATTGCGGGACCTCAAGTAAAAAAAATGACTATATCCGGGGCTAAAAAATTTGGTTTTGATGCTAAAAAACTAGATCAGGCTAATAATTCCATCGAAAAACTATTGTCTGGAAATAATCATTTGACCCGAGATGAAATTATGCAGGAGCTTGACATTAAAAAAACTTCAAAAGAAGATTTTCTAAGTGCTGCGATTATGATGCATGCTGAACAAGATGGTTTGGTTTGTAACGGCAGAATGAAGGGTAAAAAAATCACATACGCATTACTTGAAGAACGAGTTAAAAAACCTAAAACGCAATTAACAAAAGAAGAAGGTTTGGCAAAACTAGCCAAACGCTATTTTGAAAGTCACGGTCCGGCAACTTTGCTTGATTTTTCGTGGTGGTCTGGTTTTCCGCCTACTATTTGTCAAAAAACCATTGATGCAATTAAGTTGCAATTAGAGTTTATTGAAATTGAAAATCAAAATTATTACTTTGTAAATCAAAATATTGAAAAGGTTAACTTCAAGGAAAGCATTCACTTTCTTCCCGCTTTTGATGAAATTTTGATTTCTTATAAAACCAGAGAAGCTTCTTTTTTATCTGAACATCAAAATAGAGTTTTTACCAATAATGGCATCTTTAAACCGATAATTCTTGAAAATGGAAAAGTGATTGGAATATGGAAACGAACTATTAAAAAAGACTACGCCAAAATCGAAACGGAGTTTTTTAATGAAACCGAAGATTCTAAAAAACAAATTCTGTTTGAAGGAATTAAAGCTTTTGAAAACTACTTAGAAACTAAAGTTGTTATCGAATAATTTAAAATTTCACTAAAAGTCTGCACTTTCTTAGAAATACTTCTCCTTTGTGGAATAAAATCTTTGTGCATATTCTGCCTAAATAATTACATTTACAAAAAAATAGCATTATGGTATTAAGTAGATTTTGGTTAGTTATTTTTATTTCTTCGATTGTTTTTATTGTAGTCAGTTTATTTACTGCCAATACTTATACGATTGATTCTGTTTTAAATGGAAAGAAAGATGATCCTGTTTTAGTTTCTGAAAAATACATTCATGAACTTCCGGCTTTCATTAAAGACAGTATAAAAAAAGCGCCGGATCAAACCATGATTATCAATCGTGATACGCTTAATGCCGACACGACTTATGTTTACAAAAGCAAAACTGTAAAAATTTACAGCGGTCTTCAAAAATCTGATGGTTTACTGCCAACTTGTAAAAGCACTTTAGTTGATTTAATTCTGCCACTTATTGCTTATTTAGCTTTCTTTTGCGGATTAATGGAACTTTTAATCGTTTCTGGAGCTTCTGGAAATCTGGCTAAACTATTGAGTCCGGTATTTGTAAAAGTGTTTCCAAGTATTCCTAAAAATCACCCTTCAATATCTTACATGACTTTAAACTTTGCAGCTAATTTCCTCGGATTAGATTCGGCTGCAACACCATTTGGATTGAAAGCCATGGAAAGTTTACAGGAAATAAATCCCGATAAAGACAAAGCGAGCGATGCGCAAATCATGTTTATGTGTCTTCACGCTTCAGGTTTAACTTTAATTGCTACTTCGATTATTGGATATCGCGCGGCTGCAAATGCAAGTAATCCTGCCGATGTTATGCTGCCTTGTATCATTACTTCTTTCATCGGAACTATTGCTGCATTTTTAATCGTGGGGATTAAACAAAAAATCAATTTCAAAAGCGCTTCTCTTCTTATCGTCTTAATGGGATTAATCGCCGCCATTGTTGGTTTGTTGATGTATGTTAATCATTTGGACTTAATTGGAAAAAACTATTTTACTTCTAACCTTTCGGGATTAATTTTAATTGCCATTATTGCTTTTACTTTGATATTTTCATTTAAAAACGAAAAGAAATTCAGCGAAGCAAATACAACTGTTTTTGACACTTTTGTTGTTGGTGCAAATAATGGTGTTAAAACTGGGGTAACTATTTTTCCTTATGTTTTGGGAATGCTGGTTGCTATTTCTTTATTCAGAAACAGCGGTTTATTTGAAATTATCAGCGATGGAATTGCTTTTGTTTTCTCAAATATGGGAGTAAGTAAAGAAATCACGAATGCGTTGCCTGTTGCAATGCTTCGTCCTTTTAGTTCTGCTGGTTCCCGTGGATTCTTAATTGACTCGATGAACACTTTTGGAGCCGATTCTCTAACGGCAAGATTAAGCAGTATTTTTCAATGCAGCGCCGAAAGTACTTTTTATGTAATCGCAGTTTATTTTGGTTCGGTTAATATCAAAAATACCCGTTATGCGTTAGGCACCATGCTTTTAGTGGATCTTATTTGCGTGATTACGGCAATTTTTGTGGCAACTTGGTTTTTTTAAATTATGTGGCATGTATCAAAATTAATCTGTTTGCTTATTGGAAATGGTCTTAAATGGATTTATTATGGAGGAAAAAAGCCAATGAGTGAAGTTGCAAAAGAAGACAATGAGATAATTGGATTTGTAATAATCGCTTTTATTTTCTTCTTTTTATATTCATCTAACAAATCAAAAATATAATTAATGAAATTGAAATATCTTTTCATTCTATTAGTTTTTACAAGCTGTCAAAAAGAACAAAAGACAGCTCAAACAGCTGATTTAAATCATACGCAAATTCCAGAAATAGCTGTTTCAGATACAAAAGAAGCCGAAGAACGCTCCCTAAAAACAGACACAATTCTTCTTTCAAACGAAAAAGATGCAGAAGTGACTCATATCTTAGCCAATCTTATCGATCAAAAAGCAGACAAAGACAGCGTTATTACTTCAAAATTCAGACTTGACTTTTATCGGAATAAAAACAAAACAGCATCTTCAAAAGTTAGTATTAGAAATTACGAAAAAGGTTCTGAATGGAACGGATCTAACGGATTGACATATACTTCAGATAAAAATTCTTCTTTTATAAAAATTGATTTCGGATATCCGGCTTGTGGATATACGTACGAAAACTATCTCTATTATTTCAAAAAAGGTAATTTACAGCTTGTACATCAATGGCAATCCATGTCAGACAGCGGCTGGGGAACCTGGACAGAATTTATGGGGGATGTTTCGGGAAAAGATCCTGAGAATTTTTACTGCAAAATTGTTTCTTATGGTCCAACAGACGACGATTCTGAAGATTCGGGAATTGTAACTTATTCTGACTCGACTTCATTTTCACTAAAAGGAAATCATTGGAAAAAGAAATTACTGTCGGCAAAAGACAAACCTTATTTTGAAAAGAAAATGACTTTTAACGAGTTTCACCGGCAAGATTAAACACACAAAAACTGGACTGAAGTCCAGCTCTACAATATTGATCGAGCCGTTGGCTTTTTTTAGTTGTGCAAACAAGATAATGGATATAAAGTTCCGCAGGAACGATTCATTTTGTAGGGCTGGACTTCAGTCCAGTTCAAATATATAAATGAAAGGTTTGATTTTTTTGTAAGAAAATTTATATTTTTACAAAAATTACAACCGTTAATAATATAAAATGTCAAACACCTTTCATCAAGTTTATATCCAAGCCGTTTTTGCAGTTAAGTATAGAGAAGCACTAATTACAAATGATTGCAAATCTAAAATATTAAGCGTAATAGGAAATCTAATAAATGAAACTGGCTGCAAAACTATAATAGTAAATGGAACTGAAGATCATGTTCATTGTCTTCTAGCTCTTAAACCAACTGTTTCTGTTTCGGATTTGATGAAAGTTGTAAAAGGCAAATCTTCAAAATACATCAATGATAATAAACTGACAAAATACAAATTTGAATGGCAGGAAGGTTATGGTGTATTTTCATATAGTAAATCTCACATTGATGCTGTTTATAAATATATTGCCAATCAAGAAGAACATCATAAAAAACAAACTTTCAAAGATGAATATTCCTCATTTTTAAATAAACATGATGCTAAATTTGATGAAAGATGCATTTTTGAAAATTTAATATAATTCTAAACCATACCACATCAATCTAAACTGGACTGAAGTCCAGCCCTACAATATGAATCGTTCCTTCGGAACTTTTATGTAGAGTTATAGAAATGAACCGAAGTGCGACTCTACAAAATAGACAGTTCTTCCAGAACTGGAAAAAAAAGAGCCAACGGCTCGAACCATATTGTAGGGCTGGACTTCAATCCAGTTTAAACATAATAAGCACGTACAAGCCCCTTATTCAAATTCTTTCTTAGGTAAATAATTTCTAACTTTGTAAAAAAACAAAGAAATGATTGATTTTATATACCAAGATCCTTACCCAATTTTAAAGGATGATACGCAGTACCGCAAAATTACTTCTGATTTTGTAAAAGTGGAACAATTTGGAGAACGCGAGATTTTAACCGTTGATCCAAAAGGTCTAGAATTACTGGCTGAAGAAGCCTTAACCGATGTTTCGTTCATGCTTAGAACGACACATTTGCAAAAACTAAGAAACATTCTTGATGATCCTGAAGCAACAGACAATGATCGTTTTGTAGCTTACAATTTACTTCAAAATGCTTCGGTTGCTGCCGAAGGTCAATTACCAAGCTGTCAGGATACGGGAACAGCAATTGTAATGGCAAAAAAAGGTGAAAGTATCTTTACGGGTGTTGATGATGCTGAATGGTTAAGTAAAGGAATTTTCAATACGTACCAAAAACGTAATTTACGTTATTCTCAAATTGTGCCAATTTCGATGTTTGAAGAAAAAAATTCAGGATCGAACCTTCCGGCGCAAATTGATATTTATGCTAAAAAAGGAACTTCTTATGATTTTCTTTTTATGGCAAAAGGTGGTGGTTCTGCAAATAAAACTTACTTGTATCAACAGACCAAATCGTTATTAAACGATAAGTCTATGGATGCTTTTGTAAGAGCAAAAATTAAAGATTTAGGAACTTCGGCTTGTCCTCCTTATCACTTGGCTTTGGTTATTGGGGGAACTTCTGCGGAAGCAAACTTAAGTGCTGTTAAAAAAGCATCTGCAGGGTATTATGACCACTTACCTACTTCTGGAAATATGGCGGGTCAGGCATTTCGTGATTTAGAATGGGAAGCACGTGTTCAAAAAATCTGTCAGGAAAGTGAAATTGGAGCTCAGTTTGGAGGAAAATATTTCACACATGATGTTCGTGTAATTCGTTTACCGCGTCACGCTGCTTCATGTCCGGTTGGATTAGGAGTTTCTTGTTCTGCCGACAGAAATATCAAAGGGAAAATTACAAAAGACGGAATCTTTGTTGAGCAGTTAGAAGTAAATCCAAAACAATTTTTACCAGAAACAGCTCCGCATTTAGAAGCTCCGGTTGAAATTGATTTAGATCAGCCAATGGCAGATATTTTGGCTAAACTATCTCAATATCCTATTAAAACACGTTTAAAGCTAAACGGAACTGTAATTGTTGCCCGTGACATTGCACACGCAAAAATTAAAGAATTATTAGATGCCGGAAAACCAATGCCGGAATACTTTAAAAACCATCCGGTATATTATGCAGGGCCGGCAAAAACTCCGGAAGGAATGGCTTCAGGAAGTTTTGGACCAACAACTGCCGGACGTATGGACGTTTATGTAGATGAATTCCAAAAACATGGCGGAAGTATGATTATGCTTGCCAAAGGAAACCGTACTAAACAAGTTACAGATGCCTGCAGCAAATATGGCGGATTCTATTTAGGCTCTATTGGAGGTCCAGCGGCTATTTTAGCGCAAGATAATATACTAAAAGTTGAAGTTGTTGATTTTGAAGAGTTAGGAATGGAAGCCGTTCGTAAAATCACCGTAAAAGATTTCCCTGCTTTTATTATTACTGATGATAAAGGAAATGATTTCTTTGAAAATTTATAAGTTTTTGCCACAAAGGCACTAAGACAGTAAGATTTCTTAAAATAAAAACCGCCCAATGAGGCGGTTTTTATTTATGTCTTACTTAAAAATTTCTTTGTGTCTTAGTGCCTTTGTGGCATTAAAAAACTAAGCGCTTTTATCTTCTTTTTCAAAAGCTATAAAATGCGATATCTCTCCTTTCAAATTATAAATTGGAGTTGCATCGACACTGCATTTATAAGTTCTGCCGTCTTTTTTATAGTTTTGGATTGTTTTCTTAAAAGGTTCTTTCAATTTTATTGCTTCTTGAATTTCTTTCAAAACAGTTTTACAAGTCGCCGGACCCTGAAACATTTTAGGTGTTCTGCCTAAAACTTCTTCCTCATAATATCCTGTCATTCTCTTGATTCTGTTTGATGCAAAGACGATTTTTAAATCTAAATCGGTAATAAGAACTACTTCGTCTTTAATTCGTTCCTCGATTTTAAGGTTTTTATCGTTCCAGGTAAATTGACTTGAGATTTTATTTACCTTTTTCATATCGGCAAAAAAGGCCTTCAATTCATTTAAATACTCATAATGAAGATCTAAGGCCAAAATAGGCACCCAAGTCCGGTTTGTTGATTCTTCAGAGCTATTCTTTTTCATATTAAATGAATTTTAGAAATCCTTTCTCTCAAACTTACAACTAAAGTTACAAAATAAATTACGGGAAAACCTCATTTAGTAAATTTTTACTAAAATTAAAATGCAAACTTTAATTGTACCACAACGGCCTTTTTTTCTTCGTTATTCAGGTTGTTGAGCGAAATTCCAAGCAATCGAACAGAATCTTTCATTTTTTCCTGATACAGCAGTTCTTCTACAATCTCCATAATCAAACTTTTATCTGAAATAAAATAAGGCAGTGTTTTACTTCTTGTCTGCTGGGTAAAGTCGCTGTATTTAATTTTAAGCGTAACCGTTTTACCCGAAATATTGTGTTTTTTTAGTCGTTTTTCTAATGAAACAGCAATTCTTTCCAACTGTTCAAGCATGAAGATTTCTGAAGATAAATTAACATCAAAAGTATGTTCTGCAGCTACAGATTTAGTAATTCGATATGACTTTACTTCGCTGTTATGAATTCCGCGGACTACTTTATAATAAAAAGCTCCGGATTTCCCGAAATGTTTTTCCAGAAATTCCAGCGATTTACCTTTAAGGTCCAGTCCGGTAAAAATTCCGAGCTGGTACATTTTTTCAGTAGTAACTTTTCCAACTCCATAGAACTTTCGAATTGGCAATTCTTCCAGAAAAGGTACAATTTCGTCTGGATTTACCGTTTTTTGTCCGTTTGGTTTATTGACATCACTGGCAATTTTGGCCACAAACTTATTTACAGATATTCCTGCCGAAGCTGTCAATCCAACTTCATTTAAAATCCGGAGTCTGATTTCCTTCGCTAATAAACTGGCACTTGGATTTCCTTTTTTATTTTGGGTTACATCTAGATAAGCTTCATCAAGCGAAAGTGGCTCAACTAAATCTGTGTATTCGTGAAAAATTTTATGGATTTTAGAAGAAATCTCTTTATATCGGTCAAATCTAGGTCGCACAAAGATAATTTCAGGACAATATTTTTTCGCCAAAACACCGCTTATGGCACTGCGTACACCAAATTTCCTGGCTTCGTAACTTGCTGCTGAAACTACTCCTCTATTTTCTGAACCTCCAACAGCAACAGGTTTCCCGCGTAGAGCAGGATTATCCATCTGCTCTACCGAAGCATAAAAAGCATCCATATCAATATGGATAATTTTTCGATATGTTGGCACATCTGACATTATGCAAATTTAAACAGTAAAGCAATAAAAAGAACGCTGCCAATAGTTATAAATAGTATCAATTTTTAAAGATTAACAACTAAATGACCCCAAACAAATCATTTTATTTATTTTTGTAGTTTACTCGAAATTTTAAAAAATGCGAACATTTGTTATAGGCGACATACATGGAGGATTACTCGCACTTGAACAAGTGTTGAAAAGAGCCGAAGTTACTACACGAGATACTCTTATATTTTTAGGCGATTATGTTGACGGCTGGAGCCAGTCGGCAGAAGTTATTGATTTTTTAATCGACCTTAAAACCAAACAAAACTGTATTTGCATTAGAGGAAATCATGATCAGCTGGCTTTAGACTGGCTGGAAAACAGACATGAAGATTTAGATGAAGAAATGTGGTATAAACATGGCGGAAAAGCCACTGTTGAAGGATATTCTAAAATTTCTCCGGAAAGAAAAAAAGAACATATCGCCTTTTTTGAATCACTGAAAGATTATTATCTCGATGATGAAAACCGCCTTTTTGTTCACGCAGGATTTACCAATTTAAATGGTGTTGTCTGGGAATACTTTCCAAAATTATTTTATTGGGACAGAACACTTTGGGAATCTGCATTAGCTTTAGATCCAAATTTAAAACCGGATGATTTATATTATCCAAAACGTTTTACGATTTATAAAGAAATTTATATTGGCCATACTCCTGTTACCAGAATTGGAGAAACGGTACCTATAAACAAAGCCTGTGTATGGAATGTTGATACAGGAGCAGCTTTTAAAGGCCCTTTAACTATCATGGATGTAGATACAAAAAAATTCTGGCAAAGCGAACCATTAAATGAATTGTATTCTAACGAAAAAGGTAGGAATTGAGATATAAAAAATTAAATTTGCACAGCAAAATAATTAATATTTAAGTTTATGAAAAAAGTTATCACATTATTGTTTTTGGTATCGTTCGGATTTATTCATGCGCAGAAAGCTTTTACCGGCAAAGGCGATATGAGAGTAAACGTAGGTGCTAATCTACAAGATGGAGGTTCAGGAATTCAGGGATCTATTGATTTTGGTTTAGGAGAAAATTTCTCTTTTGGATTTGTTTCCAGTTATTTACTTGGAGTAGATAATTACAATGGTTTCTACCACGGAGGCCCAACTTACTACACTGATCACAAGCCAGAATTTCAGGATCGTTTTGATGCAAAAGCAAGAATTAATGCTAATTTAAGCAGTGTTATTGGGGTTGAGCAGTTAGATGTTTATCCTGGTTTAAGTTTAGGTTTACGCAACTTTGGAGGACACATTGGCGGACGTTACTTCTTTACTGACGGATTTGGTGTGTTTACAGAACTTGGCTTTCCAATTGCAAAATATAGTAACGAGAATGATGTATTTGATCATTTAAACAATCAGGTTACTTTTAGTTTAGGAGCTTCTTTCAATTTGAACTAGTTTTTTTAACCACAAAGATTTACGCTAAGTTTGTCGTTTTAATCTCGCTAAGATGCAGATTCGCAAAGTTTTATAAAAAAACCGCTCAATTGGGCGGTTTTTTCTTTTTTATATTAAGATGACTTAAACTTATTTACTTAATAAAATACTCCAGTCTGCTCCGCTGTAAATTTTATGCTTTACCGAGAAACTGCCTTGATTTACAGCTAGTGAAAAATTTAAAAGGCTGTTAAAATACGTAACGTCTGTTCCTGCCGGAACTTCTCCAAAAGTATTTACTAATTTTAGTTTTCCTTCGTAAGCTTTTTTAGTTCCGTTGAAAATCTGGATTTTAACAAAATCTCCTACTTTCAAACCAAGATTAGCAAAAGTCTTTTTGTCAATATTTGTCCAAACATTTCCGTATTGAATATCCAGAATTGGAATTCCGCCTTTTATAACGCCGTTTTCAAATACTGGTTTTTGGTAATCAATTTTAACTACTTCACTTGGTAATTTTGGTCCAACTTCTTCAAAAGTAATCGTTTTTGATGCTAAACGTGCTCCGGTAAAAGCATATACATCACGTCCGTGAAAAGTATATGATTCATTTGAGTTTTGACGGCGGTTTTTTACCTCATCAATTTCACGAACTTCCTGAATTCCTAATTGTTCTGCAATTAGAGTCAAAGTTCCGTTATCCGGAGTTACAAAATAATGCCCGGATTTTGTCAATAAAACTACAGAGTGTCTTGCGGTACCAACTCCCGGATCACAAACTGATACAAAAACAGTTCCTGCTGGGTAATACTGCGCTGTCTGCGACAAACGATATGCTGCTTCCCAAATATTAAAAGCCGGGATTTCATGTGTTAAGTCAAATATTTTCAAATCAGTCGAAACACCCATTGCAACACCTTTCATAGCAGAAACTGCTCCATCTTTCAAACCAAAATCTGATTGAAAAACCAATACATTATTTTGCGAAAAGCCATTAAATGTTATAGCAAGCAAAAAAAGTAATACTTTTAATTTCATTTTTTCTCTTTTTAAATTTACGCAAAGATATTTCATTAAAATCAAAAAATGATATGACTAACTTATAAAAAACAAGATTATATAAATTGATTTTAGTTTTTTACAATTACATTTGCATTTTATTCTTTATCCTATATAAATAGTAGGTAATTTATTTTTGCATTCCTTTTATTATAAAACCATTTTATTATGAGAAAAAAACTAAAACTGATCATAACTCTCGTTCTTACTTTGTCGAGTAGTTTATTTTTTGCCCAAAATCAAGAAATTAACGGAACCATTACAACCGAAACAGGAATTCCGTTAGAATTTGCAACAATTCTTGTAAAAGGTTCTCAAATAAGTACTACGAGCGATGCGCTGGGGAAATTTAAAATTAAATCTTCAACAAATAACCCAACACTTATTATATCGCTATTTGGCTATCAAACCAGAGAAATTGTGGCAAAAGATCATTTTGTAGACATTCAGCTGGTTTTAGAAAATAATAGTTTAGATGAAATTGTGGTTGTTGGAAGCAGAAACCCAAAGAAAAGCAAACTGGAAACTGCAGTTCCTGTTGATGTTGTAAATCTGGCGAAAATCAGAAACACAACACCTCAGACTACAACAAATGATATTTTAACTTATTTGATTCCGTCTTTTAATTCAAACAGACAATCTTCTGCAGATGGAACAGAACATATTGATCCGGCTTCTTTAAGAGGTTTAGGCCCAGATCAGGTTTTGGTTTTAATTAATGGGAAAAGAAGACACACAACTTCATTGGTAAACTATCAAAATACGGTTGGAAATGGTTCTGTAGGTACAGATTTAAGTGCAATTCCTGCTTCGGCAATTAAACGAATTGAAGTTTTGCGTGATGGAGCGGCAGCGCAATATGGTTCTGATGCTATTGCAGGTGTTATAAATTTGGTTTTAAAAGATAATGCGGGTTTAGAAGCAAATGCTACTTATGGTTCAACATCGAGAGATGACGGACAAACTACCAATTTAAACCTGAATTACGGAACAAAAATTGGTAATAAAGGTGGTTTTATAAACTTTACTGGTGAATTTAATGACCGTCAGAAAACAAATCGTTCTCAAAATAACACTTTGATTATTTTTGATCAAACTTCTATAGGCAATGGCCCTGGTACAACTTCTTATGATTTTGCAAACGATCCTGCAGCATCTCGTCAGTTTGATGATAATTTATTAGCTCAAAATGGTTTAAAACGTGATGATTTCAATTTCCAGATTGGTGATGCTAAAATCCAAAATTTACAAGGTTTCTTTAATGCTTCGATTCCATTAAACGATCAAATTGAGTTTTATGCTTCCGGAGGTGTGAGCCACAGAAAAGGAACGGGTTACGGGTTTAGACGTTTACCAAGTGAAACAGAAAGTGTTGTGGCTTCAATTTTCCCTTTTGGTTTTCAGCCTGAATTAAACTCTGTTGTTACAGATCTTTCTTCTTCTTTTGGTTTCAAATTTAAATTTGGCGAATGGAAACTGGACTTGAGCAATACTATCGGTGAAAATAAATTTGTTTATGAGGTATCAAACACAAACAATTTTTCTTTAGGCGATGCAAGCCCGACAGAATTTAAAGCGGGAAATCATTCTTTTCTTCAAAATACTGTAAATGCCGATATTTCGAGATTGTATAAAGATGTTTTCAACGGATTGAATGTTGCTTTTGGTGCTGAATATCGTTTTGAGAAATACAAAATTGTTCCTGGTGAAGAGGCTTCTTATATCGACGGCGGCGCACAATCCTTTCCCGGATTTTCTCCTTTGAATGAAGTGAACGAAGATAGAAACAGTGTGGGTGTTTATGCTGATGTTGAAGCAGATATTACAGATAAATTTTTAGTTGGAATTGCTGGGCGTTATGAAGATTATACTGATTTTGGAAATACGATTAATGGAAAATTATCGCTGAGATATAAAATTCTGGAAAATCTTTTTGTTCGTGGCGCTATTAGTTCTGGTTTTAGAGCGCCTTCTTTACATCAGCAATATTTTAATAATATTGCAACGGATGTTGTTGACGGGGAACTTTTGAATTCGGGTATTTTTAGAAATGACAGCGATGTAGCGAAACAGCTTGGAATTCCGAAATTGAAAGAAGAGACTTCAAGAAATTATAGTTTTGGGGTTGTTTTTTCTCCAACAAAACAATTGCATATTACGGCTGATTATTACCACATTAAAATTGATAACAGAATTATTTTGACCGGAAATTTAGGAAATGATGCTTACGGAGACCCAGTTCCTGAACTTCGTGATTTGTTTGCTCAATATGGTGCGCAAACGGGGCGTTTCTTTACAAATGCAATTAATACTACTACAAACGGTCTTGATGTGGTTATTGATTATGATTTAAATGCGGGACGTGGTAAATTGAATCTTTCATTATTATACAATTACAACAACAATCAGGTTGATAATCAATTAAACAATATTCCGTCGATATTTAATGGTCAGGAAGATGTGTATTACGGGCCGCAGGAAAGAAGTTTGATCGAATCGAATACTCCTAAACACAAGGGGACTTTTGCTGTAAATTACAATATCGACAAATGGAACTTTTTATTGAGAAATACTTATTTTGGAGAAGTTATTCGTGACGGCTTCCCTTTTGGAGGAATCCAGAAACACAACGGGAAAGTGGTTACAGACTTGACTCTTGCATACAAAATAACTCCAAAAGTTCAGATTTCTTTGGGTGCGAACAATTTATTTGATGTTTTCCCGGATAAACAAATCTACGAGAACAGTTATTTTGGAGTGTTTAAATATGCACCGGTTCAAATGGGAACTACGGGGGCTTATTATTTCGGAAGAATGAGTTTTAGTTTGTAGGTGTTTAACCGCAAAAAGCGCTAAGGTTTTTATTTCTGTATGAAAGAATCTCGCAAAGCTTAATCGCAAAGTTTATTAATTGCCTCCTGCTTTAGCTGGAGGAAGTATAAGATTTATACACAAAAGGGCTTTAGCCAAACATAACCGTTTGGCTAAAGCCCTTTTTACTTTGCTTACTTTACATCCAGCTAAAGCTGGACGCCATTGAATTTTAAATATTAAACTTTGCTCCCGAAGCTTCTGGACTGCGGCTTTTCGAGATTAAAAAAGCCCCGCGGACTTTGCTAAAAACCTTAGCGCCCTTTGCGTTAAAAATCTCTGCGAACTTTTCGGTTAAAAAAAGAAAAAAGCCCCGCAAACTGCGAGGCTTCTTATCTACTAATTCGGATTTTTATTTTTTAGCAAATTTCTTCACGATTTTCTTATCACCGTTATTTAATTCGATAAGATAAATTCCTGTGCTTAACTTACTTACATCTATTGAACCTGCAACTTGTCCTGAACCAAGCTGTTGCCCTAATGTATTTAAGATTTTATATGAATAACCTTTTTCTTCTGAAAGTGAAACGTTTAATTGGCTTTCAACCGGATTAGGATATACTGTAAGTCCAGATGCTTCAGTAGTTTCAATTAATCCTGCAGCAATTTCTTCTGCAGCAACTGCTCCAGAAGCTGTAATGTTTATAGAGTAATCTTCAACTTGTCCATAAGAGAAGCCTTCACAAGATGTTGGAACCCCATTGTATTTCATAGAAATTCTTAATCTTGTTGTTCCTAAAGCAGCTGTAGCAGGAATTGTAATTGTTCCTGTTACCGGAGTCGTTTTTGATGCAGTTTTAGTCCACACTGTTTCTCCAGAATCTGAAAAATCTCCGTCTTGGTTATAATCGATGAATACTCCATAACCTTCGTTATAAATTGTCGATGTCCAGCTTGGCGTTATTGTAATAGTATAAGCAGTTCCTCTTGCTGCATTTGTAGAAATAGCAGTATAGTTTTCATAACCAGTTGTTCCTGTTGAAGTATTATTAATAGTTCCAAAAACAACTTTACCAATTCTTTCGTCGGCTGCACTGTTTCCTTGAGAAGAACAATATGTTACAGAAGCTGCAGTTGTTGTTACGTTTACTGTATTACTGGCAGTTGAAATGTTTCCGGCCGCATCTTTAGCTTTTACACTAAAAGTATAAGCTGTTAAAGCCGTTAATCCAGTTACAGTATATGAAGTTGTAGTCGAAGAACCTTTAAGTGTTGTCCCTTGGTAAATATCATAACCTGTAACCGCAACATTATCTGTAGAAGCTGTCCATGTTAAATTTGTAGTTGTCCCTGTAGTTCCAGAAGCTGCTAAACCAGTTGGCGCAGATGGTGCAGTTGTATCAGTAGAGCCGGAATATGCGGCACCAACACCTATAGCATAAAAAGCATTTGTAGTTGCAATAACTTCTGCAGAACCAGCTCCGTATAAATCAATAGCCGACTGTATTCCGTAAGTTCTTGCATTAGCATAAGTTGAGTTTGCTCCTAAGTAAAAATCTTCTAAACGAAAAGCAATTTTTTCAGCTTTATCGATAGTGATTCCAGTTACATTATAAGCATTTCCAAGATCATTTGTTCCTGATTTACCTACTGATAAGATATAAAACCAGTGATTTAAAACACCTGAGTTTGTGTGTACTCCGCATTGATCGTTACTACTAGTTGGCGTACAGTTTACATTTACCCAATTCGTTCCTCCGTAAGTATCCGGCTGTCCTTCTGCATTTGGATCACTCATAGAACGTAAAGCAATGTGTCCGCTTCTTCTTTCAATATCTTCACCCACCAGCCAGATTGATTTTGTTGGTGCTGAATGATATTCAATACAAGCCGCCCAGATATCAGAGAAAGCTTCGTTCATGGCACCAGACTCTTTTTGGTATGCTAAGTTTGCTGTATAAGTACATACGGCATGACCAATTTCATGTCCGGCAACATCAAGTGAAGTTAAAATATCAAATCCACCTGTACCGCTTCCATCTCCGTAAGTCATTACGCTTCCGTTCCAGAATGCATTATTATTGCTTGAATATCCGGCTGCAATTAAATTATAATGAACATAACTTTTAATTTTTGCACCGGCATTGTCAAAACTGTTTCTTCCATGAACAGATGACCAATAATCATAAGTCATTTCAGCTCCCCAATGTGCATCGAGTGCTCCATTGTCTTTGTTGGTGTTATTATATTCGGCTGCTGTCCAGTTATTATCAGCATCTGTAAAGTTTGTTGTTGGATAAGTAGCAGTTCTGGCAGAATTATAAGTTTGAATCCCTGTTCCGCGAGTCCCATCTAGCAAAATATAAGATGAACCGCTTAAAGTAGTTTGTATTGTCTGCGTTCCGCTGTATCGTGTTGCTGCATTTGCTGCAACAAATGCCATTTTTGATGCAGTTTCATTTTTAGCAGAATTTGAAACCTTACTTCCGTGAACATTGTCGTTCAAGTGTTTTATAGTGGCATTATAAAACAATGCTTTTCCAGTTTCAGCATCAATGTAAAGATCTCCACGGCTTAATGGTTTTGTTGCATAGATATCAAATTTGTAGGCTAAACGAACTTTGTCGCTTCCTCTTTTTTGACCTTGCTGTTCCATATCCGGAAGTAAAACCAGTTCTCCTTTTGGTTTTTCATAACCCAGTTCGCGAGCGTCTTGTGGTTTGTCCCAAAGGTATTCTGCTGCGCGGGTATAACCCAATGCTTTATTAAAAGCATCTTGTGCAGAAAGTGAAGGAGAGAGTTTCGCATTTTCGATGTTGTAATACTCACCGTTCATCGAAACTAATTTTCCATCTTTTGAATGTAAAGTATAATTGGCAAATTCTACTTTAATTCCTTGTTCATACAGTTGAAATTTCTCATGTGTATAACCTTGTTTATCAGATTCTGTTTTAATTTTTGTAAAGGATTGAGAATCTTTTAAACCTAATTGTTCTTTGAAAACTTTTTGTGATTCAGAACTTTTGTAATTCGAAAGCTCATTAAACGTAATTAAATTTGGCTGTCCGTTTTCTGAAACACTTTTCTGCTCGACGCGTTTGTCATCTTTTTGAACTTGTGCAAAGGCAGAAAAAGAAAAACTAAGAACAATTGTGGTCACAATAATTTTTGGTAATTTTTTTTTCATAATAAGTGGGGGTTTTTAGGTTTGGTTAAAATAATTTTCGAAAATCAATTAAAGTAAGTAAATACTTAAATTTCAAATAAAAGTATCTCAATTTTGTTAGATAATCGGTAAAATTTGCCGTTAATCGATAAAATGCAACATTTTTTACGTAAATTTAACTTTTATATAACAAAGCATAAGAATTTATCAACAAATATGTGCGAAAATTAATATATCAATTATTTTTAATGTACTGAAATACAGACAAAAGGCTTCAAATTGGTCAAAATAGAAATAAAAAAACCGCCCAAAAGGCGGTTTTTTTATTCTTAATATGTACAAATTGATTATGCTCTGGAAAACTTTCTTTTTAATCTAATGATAAACTCTTTCAATGTAATTTCATCATCTCTATTTGAATCATCTTCAACTAATTCAGAAATATCCTTTTTTCTATAAGGAAGAAATAAGAAGAAAGTAGAACTACTCAACTCATTTGTTGTTGTATTTGAAAACATAGCCAATAAGTAATAGAAAACCAAAAGCCTGACAAATATAAAAATCTTTCGAAAACCTTTATTTAAATGATATTTATTGTTTTCTCTGATAGCTTTAACAGTAAAATAAATCAGTTGAACGATAAAAAGCGGTATAAGAAAGTCTGATAAATATACTAAACTGTAAATATTAATTAAACACATTAATAATACTATTATAATCCAAATGGTCAAATTTGCTATAAAAAAATAGCTTCCCCATTTAATATCTATTTCAAACTTTTCCAAATGTGCGTGTTTTTAGTTCACAGCAAATCTAAATAAAAGATTACTTGTTATTGGGTCTAAAATTATAAAAAAAGAGAATCTTCATTATGAAAGATTCTCTTTTATATAAATTAATTCAAGTTGCTAGTTAATAAAGTGTAGTCCCTACGGGACAAAAATTGACATGAATAAACTGATTTCTACCAATATGTAATCTCTCCGAGATATTTTTTTGTTACTCCGTTAGGAGTTAAATATTGGCAGCAGAATAATAAAATCTGCCAGAAAAAATATCCCATAGGGATTAAACTTTTTTAGAGCCGATTTATTTATTGAATTATTAAACTAGCAACTTTAATAAATTAGTTGAAAGATTAAAATCAGATATCCATTTCGGGAATTTCGCCTTCAATTATCAAATCTGCTTCGGTTGAAGCAACAATATGCTCAACTGAAATACCTGGCGCTCGTTCTAAGAGCTTAAAACCTTTTTCTGTTACTTCGATAACTGCAAGTTCTGTTACAATCTTTTTGACGCATCCTACGCCAGTTAATGGCAAAGTACATTTTTTTAAGATTTTAGATTCTCCTGCCTTGTTCACATGCATCATCGCAACAATTATATTTTCGGCGGAAGCTACTAAATCCATTGCGCCTCCCATTCCTTTTACCATTTTTCCCGGAATTTTCCAATTGGCAATATCTCCGTTTTCAGAAACTTCCATTGCGCCTAAAATAGTTAAATCTACTTTCTGGCTGCGGATCATTCCAAAACTAAACGCCGAATCAAAAAAACTGGCTCCCGGCAATGTTGTAATAGTCTGTTTTCCTGCATTAATAATATCCGCATCCTCTTCGCCTTCAAAAGGAAAAGGTCCCATTCCCAGAACTCCGTTTTCACTTTGAAATTCAACAGCAATATCTTCTCTGACATAATTTGCAACCAAAGTTGGAATTCCAATTCCAAGGTTTACAAAATATCGGTCTTTAACTTCTTTCGCGATTCTCTTCGCTATATCTTCTTTACTAAGTGCCATACTTTTAATGTGTCAATTTGGAAATTAGATAATGTACTTTGCGTAATCTAAATAATTATCTAATTATCACATTTTCTGATTATCTAATTCTTTACTCTTACGGTGCGCTGTTCGATTCTCTTTTCAAATTTTTCTCCCTGAAAGATACGCTGTACCATAATTCCCGGAATATGAATTTGATTTGGATCTAAAGTCCCAACAGGAACCAGTTCTTCAACTTCGGCAATGGTAATTTTTCCGGCACCAGCCATACAAGCATTAAAGTTTCTTGCTGTTCCTTTAAAAATTAGGTTTCCGGCTTCATCGCCTTTCCATGCTTTTACAATAGCAAAGTCCGCTTTGAAGGCTTCTTCCATAATATGCATTTTACCATTGAATTCGCGGACTTCTTTTCCTTCTGCAACTTCAGTTCCGTAACCGGCTGGAGTAAAAAAGGCAGGTATTCCGGCTTGAGCGGCGCGGCATCTTTCTGCCAAAGTTCCCTGTGGAGTCAACTCAACTTCAAGTTCGCCCGAAAGCATCTGACGTTCGAATTCTGCATTTTCACCTACATAAGATGAAATCATTTTTTTGATTTGTTTCTTCTGCAAAAGCAGTCCTAAACCAAAATCGTCTACACCTGCATTGTTTGAAATACAAGTTAAATCTGAAATTTGAGTGTTTACTAATGCTGCAATTGTATTTTCGGGAATTCCACATAAACCAAATCCGCCAAACATAACTGTCATTCCGGTTTCAATTCCTGCAATAGCATCCTGAACATTATTAACTTTTTTTGTTATCATAACAAATGGTCTTTATTACTGTAATATTTTTGATAAAAATAAGATTTTTAGATTTAATTATATCGATTTCGTAATCATTTTGATGAATTTTATTTTAGCTGTATATAAAGACATCTCGTAGAGATTAAACATCGGTAGAAAATTTATTGGTCGTAGTGTTTTTTGTCCCGAAGGGCAATGTCATTAAGTTAAGCTTTTAGAGAATAAAATTAATTTCTCAAAGCCTTAACGTAATATTGTCATTTCGACCGAAGGGAGAAATCGCACTCGAGACTCGACAAAGATTGGCGATTATGCATGAGGAGTTTCTAGTGTGATTTCTCCCTTCGGTCGAAATGACAAAACCTTTACGACTTGGCGTCTTTGCGAGAGATTTATTCGCCATAGCGTTATAGATTTTTTCTAAACTTAATGACATTGCCCGAAGGGACTATACGTGAAGTTTATCAGGAATCTGAAAAGATGTAGTCCCTACGGGACACCTTCGAAATCTTCATTACTGCCAGCTACCGATATTTAACTCCTAACGGAGTTAAGCAACATGTTTTATAACGACGTCTCAAAAAAAATTGTATTCCAAAAAAAATCCTCTTGTATTCTTCCATACTTAGAAGATCACAAGAGAATTTATTATTTAAAAAACCAAACTTAAACTATAGTTCAAATTCGTCTGTATTTTGCTCTGTTTCTGTTGTATCTTTTACAACAGCTGGTCTTTGGTAACAATCTACTTTTATAGAAAGATTTGCCGGACGTTCAAATTCTGATTTTGAGATTTGAAGGTTTTCATCTTTATAACAAAGTTTCATGAAATAAGCCCAAACTGGTAACGCTGCAGTTGCACCTTGTCCGTAGGTTAAGCTTTTGAAACGTGCTGAACGGTCTTCACATCCTACCCAAACTCCGGTTACTAAGTTTGGAACCATTCCCATAAACCAACCGTCTGACTGGTTTTGTGTTGTTCCTGTTTTACCAGCAATTGGGTTTTTGAACATATATGGATATCCTGTCCAGCGGTTATCTCCACTTCCTCCGCCCTGCGTACGTAAACGTGCTCCAGAACCGGTTTCTGTTACACCTTCTAATAATTTGATTACTGCAAAGGCAATATCTTTATTTAAAACGTCGTGAGATTCTGGAATTGGCTCGTAAATAACCTCGCCGCTTTTGTTTTCAATTCGGCTTAAAAACTGAGGTTTTACATAAACTCCCTGATTTGCAAATGTGCTGTAAGCTGCAACCATATCTTCAACGGTAATATCTACAGCTCCTAATGCGATTGAAGGCTGTACCGGAATTTCAGTTTTTACACCTAATTTTCTAGTCAAATCTACAACGGCTTCAGGACCAGTTCTGTCAATCAATTTTGCAGAAACTGTATTGATCGAGTTTGCCAAACCTTGTTTTAAAGTTACCATTCCGCGGTATCTGTTATCAGAGTTTCTTGGTTCCCAGTCTTCTGTTACGTGGTGGCGTCCTTTATGAATCATAAATGGTCCGTCAAGAATAGAGTCGCAAGGAGACATATTTAATTCTTCAATCGCCGTTGCATAAACAAAAGGTTTGAATGTAGAACCTACTTGTCTTGCTCCCTGACCTACGTGATCGTATTGGAAATATTTGTAATTGATTCCTCCAACCCAGGCTTTAATATTTCCTGTTTGAGGTTCCATTGCCATTAATCCTGACTGCAGGAAATGTTTGTAATAACGAATAGAATCAAGCGGTGTCATAATTGTATCCCGTTCTCCTTTCCAGGTAAACACACGCATTCTTGTTTTTACTTTGAAAGAAGCAATAATATCATCTTCGCTTTTATCCATTTCTTTCATTTGCGCCCAGCGAACAGAATTTTTCATTGCCTGCATCATGATTCTGTCTGTCTCTGCTTGTGTAATATTTACGAAAGGTGCATTTTTATTGTTTTTCATTTCAATAAAAAACTGCTGCTGCAAATTTTTCATATGCTCAGAAACTGCTTCTTCTGCATATTGCTGCATTCTTGAATCGATGGTAGTGTAAATTCTTAAACCATCTTTGTAAATATCATAATCAGATCCGTCTGGTTTTTTATTTTCAGTAACCCATTTTTTCATGTAATCACGAAGATATTCTCTAAAATAAGTTGCCGTTCCTTCACGGTGGCTTTCTAATTTGAATTTCAACGCGATTGGTAAAGCCTGTAATCTTTCTTTTTCAGCCTCAGTAATCATTTTTGCTTTTGCCATCTGCGAAAGCACAACATTACGACGATTCTTAACTCCTTCAGGATTTCTAACCGGATTGTATAATCCTGAGTTTTTGAACATTCCAACCAAAATAGCTGATTCGTCCATTGTTAAATCTTTTGGATCTTTTGAGAAATAAGTCTGTGCTGCAGAACTTACTCCAACAGAATAATTCCCAAAGTCGTAAACGTTGCAGTACATAGCAAGGATTTCATTCTTGGTATATTGTCTTTCCAAACGAATGGCAATAATCCATTCTTTTATTTTTTGTACAATTCTAAAAGGAAGAAACTTCGAACCTTCGCCATGAAATAATTGTTTTGCAAGCTGCTGCGTTAATGTACTCGCTCCACCGTTTGTTCCTAAACTAGAAACGGCTCTTAGAGTTCCACGTCCGTCAATTCCTGAATGTTCGTAAAAACGAGCATCTTCTGTAGCAACTAAAGCTTCAACTAAGCTTTTTGGTAAATCGGAGTATTTAAGCTGCGATCTGTTAGTTTTGAAATATTTACCAATTACAACTCCATCTGAAGAAATAATTTCGGTAGCCAAATTAGAATCTGGGTTTTCTAAGTCTTCAAAAGAAGGCATTGAACCGAAAAATCCCCAAGAGGCAAATAAGAAGAAAGCCAGAACGCCTAAAAGCGAATAGGCAAAAATTCTCCAGAATTTTTTTTTGTAGTAATTAATATCCTTTACGGTATTGGTTTGATTGTTTTTTTTAGCAGCCATAACTATTTTTCTAATCTTTTTGTTCTATTCTAAAACCTACGTCTGTAATACCTTCTAAAGTCTCGACTCCAGGAATTTTACCTGATTCTCTAACAGCTTGTTTGATATGAACTTTGTACTTCCCTTTAAACTTCACATTTTCTTTGTAATATAGTTTACTTTCTTTAATATCAGAAAAACCATTTCCCATTAATGTTCCGTCCGGATTTGCCATTTGGTACTCTAAAGTATCAACTTTTGTAAAACCGCTTGGCGTTTCCATAGCCACAATTAAAAATAAATTATTGAAAGGATAATTGTTGTTATCTCTCAAATTTACAAACAAATTGTACTTTTTGGTAGAATCTAAAACGGGCAGGTCAAAGGTTACAACGCTGTCTTTGTGCCAGGCACTTCCAACAGACTTGTACTCGTCGAATACTCTTTTTTTATCGCACGAAAAAAGAAGTATCGCTGCCAAAAGAAGAATCCCGCTATTTTTTATTCTCATTTTTTGTGATAATTATAGGTTTTCTAGGTTCAGCTGGTTTATTTTCATTTGAATTTGGCTTGTTCGAATTGTTGTTTTTATTCGGATTCTGCTTGTTCTTATGATTTGGTTTATTTGGGTTGTTTTGTTTATTCTGCTGCTGATTTGGATTTCCTCCAGCAGGTTTATTATTGTTATTATTACTTGCCTGTTTTGGTTTTTCAGATGCTGCAGCAACTGCGTTTTCAGTATTTTTGCGTTTACGGTTTGGTTTTTTCTTTCTTTTAGGCTGATCGAAACGGGTTAAACTTTCCTGACCCATTGCGTTATTAAAGTCTTTTTCAGGCTCTAAGGTAACTTCGATTGCAAAATCTTCTAAAGAAGAAACTTTATTTTTTTGCTTATTTTCGGCTATAATTTCTTTTACCTGATCAATTTTTAAAACGTGCCAGTTGGCAAAATTATTAGTGTATGCAAACCACATTAATCCTTTAAAAATATCTTGTTTCTGGCAGACAGCATCTCCTTTTTCGGTTACCAATTTAGTATCGTAATCCGGAAAATCCTTCAATGCATCCATATAAGTATCTAACTCATAGTTCAAACAGCATTTTAGTTTACCACATTGCCCGGCTAATTTTTGCGGATTTAGTGATAATTGCTGATAACGCGCTGCCGATGTATTGACACTTCTAAAATCAGTAAGCCAGGTAGAACAGCAAAGTTCACGGCCACAGGAACCAATTCCGCCCAGACGAGCTGCTTCCTGACGGAAACCTACTTGTTTCATCTCAACTCTGGTGCTGAATTCTTTTGCAAAATCTTTAATTAAAAGTCTAAAATCGACTCTGTCATTTGCAGTGTAGTAAAAAGTTGCTTTTGATCCGTCTCCCTGGAATTCAATATCTGAAATTTTCATTTCTAGTTTATGCTGAATCGCCAATTCGCGGGCGCGAACTTTCATTGGTTCTTCGCGATCACGCGCTACAGACCAAATGTCAATATCTTTTTGAGATGCTTTTCTGTAAATTTTTGGAATCTCGTTACTATCAGGATTTACTCCTTTTTTCTTCATTTGAATTTTGACCAATTCTCCTGTCAAAGTAACAATTCCAATATCATGTCCCGGTGAAGCAACAGTTGCTACAATATCACCAATACTTAAAGTTAATTTTTCTGAATTTCTAAAGAATTCCTTACGTCCGTTTTTAAAACGAACCTCAACACAATCAAAAATCGCCTCTCCATTAGACGGACTCATGTTAGAAAGCCAGTCAAAAACCGTCAATTTATTGCAGCTGTCGGTGCCGCAAGTCCCATTATTTTTACAACCTTTTGGTGCGCCGCCATCTGAGGTTGAACAACTTGTACATGCCATAATTATATATGTAGTGCTGCTAAAACACAGCTTAAGTTCATAAACGTTTGATCGGTAAAGATAGTATTTTTTTTATTTGGCTATTTACAGATTAGTTCTAAAGGGATGTTAAATGACTAAACACCTGATTATTAAGCAAAAATATTGTAATCGAATTATCAATCGTACTTTGATTGTTTTATTTTGAAATCTTTAACTTACAATTTTATAAATTTTAAAACGTTATACTTCCTCCAATAAAAATTTAGGAATAACTTTGTACGCTTGTCAAAATTGTATTATGGCCAAGACAATAATTATTGATTTTTTAAACATGAAAACATTTCTTTTATTTATAATATTACTTCCTTTCGTTAGTTTGACTGCTCAAGTCAATGACAATAAGAAAGATACATTATTTTTTAGTATTGATAAATATTACACCTTATCTCCTTCGATCGAATTAAAGCTGTCGAATGAAAATTACAACAGGAAACTGGCGTTTGAAAAAATGCAGTTTAGACAGACTAATACAGATGGTTATATTTTTTTTAATACTGATTCTGTTTCAACAAAAGACATCAAACCCAAAAACATAGTCTCCATAAAAGATTATATTGAAAACAGAAAGTTTTATCATGACGGAAACTCTAATAAAATAGTAGATAAGTGGAAACTAAAAGATTCTTTAACAGACAAATACGTGATTTTTTTCGTTGGCAATAATGAACTAATACAAGCTAAAAGTTTAGAATATATCTCTTACTATCCTATACAGAAAGATTCAAGAATTATTGAGAATAGAAGAAAGGATACGCTTTTTTTTAAATTAGATAATAAATACATCTATGAAACCCAGCCTTCTACTACTCCAAAAAAGTATTTATTAAAAGACAGCGGCAAGTCTAAGACTGGTACATTTTTCTTTGAAGAATTTGACGAGCAAACCAGGCCCAAATTTAAATCTAAAAAGGCACTTGATTTAGAAAGTTTTATACATTCAACACGATTTTACAATGCAGAGCAGCAAATAATAAATGATCGGGATTTGTCTAACTATTTTAGCAATTATATTATTTTTCTAGACAAAGAGGTCGAAAATAAACACGATTACATTCAGATTAAATCTTCTGCAACTATAGAATAATCACACCGTTCAAACAATCCGAAAAAGAAATGAAAGGATTGGTTGAAATAAATATTAAAAACCCATATTTTAAAATAGTGAAATATGGGTTTTCTTTTTTTATGTAATATTATTTTCTAAGTCTCTTTAACGGTGATAATCTTTACCGGGCAAGCCTTAGCTGCCAATTCACAACTTTCTACAATTGTATGATTAGGCGATTTTAAAGTAAAAAATCCTTTTGCATTTACAGAATGAATCAAAACTGATTTTCCGTCTTTTTTTGACATTTGAAAATGAACCGGATCCATCTCAACACAGTAATTACAACCAATACATTTATCTCTTTGTAAAGTAACAATAACCATTATGCCTCAACGATTTTATATAATTTGTCCGACATTCTAATTCTAAACGGAAGCTTAAAAGTACAATCGTCACCTTTTGTTGCTTTTTCTGCTTCAAAATCGTTTACAAACATTTTGTCGATAATCATTTCCTGAGCGCCTGTACTTGGTCCTGTTACCAAAATTTTATCTCCAATTTTGATGTCATAAGCTTCAATTTTAAATTGGCCAACATTGGCTTTTGGGAAATAGTGCGTTCCTTTTCCAACATAAACTTTTTTCTGCGTTGCTGCAGATCCCGGAATATCACTCCATTCTCCTAATTCCTGGCCCAAATAATATCCTGACCAGAATCCACGATTGTAAACGGTTTCTAAAGTCTGCATCCAAACTGCGGTTTTTTCTTTTGAAAATGTGCCATTATAATATGCATCGATAGCTTCGCGATACGTTTTGATAACGGTTGCCACATATTCTGGAGCACGGCCGCGGCCTTCGATTTTTAAAACCTGAATTCCCGAATCGATAACCTGATCTAAGAAATCAAGCGTACATAAATCTTTTGGCGACATCATGTATTCGTTATCCAATTCAATTTCAAAACCAGTTTCCTGATCGATAACCGTATATTTTTTTCGGCAGTTTTGTTTGCACGCACCGCGATTAGCAGATGAATTATGCGAGTGCAAACTCAAATAACATTTTCCCGAAACCGCCATGCATAAAGCTCCATGACCAAAAATTTCTATTTCAACTAAATTCCCGTTTGGGCCTTTTATCTGTTCTTTCTCAATTTGAGCCGCAATATTCTTTACTTGACGTAAGCTTAATTCCCGGCTTAAAACCATAGTATCGGCAAATAAACTGTAGAATTTTATAGTTTCTATATTCGTTATATTCAGCTGGGTTGAAATGTGAACTTCCATTCCAATTGATCGTGCCATAGCAATTACAGCCTGATCAGATGCAATTACAGCCGTAATATTGGCTTCTTTGGTTTTATTCAATAATGTTTTTACAACTGATAAATCGTGATCGTAAATAATCGTGTTTAAAGTAAGATAGCTTCGAACCTTTTTTGCCTCACATCTATTCGCAATTTCTTTCAAATCCTCAATGGTAAAATTCACCGTTGAACGTGCACGCATATTAAGCTGTTCAACTCCAAAGTAAATAGAATCTGCACCATTATCTAGTGCAGCCTGTAGTGACTCAAAATCTCCGGCTGGAGACATGAGTTCGATTTTGTTGGTATCTGTCATTTTTGATTTATTATTCAAATGACAAAAATAATGTGGGTATAGATGAGATTCCTATGATTTTTATCATAGTCTAATTTTAAAAATTATTCGCAGTATATCATTAAAAAAGCCCACGATTGAAACCGTGGGCTTTGTTCTATATTATCAAAATTTAACGTAAATGCCGCAACACTCATATTAAATTCAATCTAAAATCTTGTATATTTTATCAGACAATCTAATTCTGAAAGGAACCTCAAAAGTAACCTTATCACCAATTTTAGCAGTTGTAGTTTCGACTCCGTTAACAATTAGTTTTTCTAAAACCAATTCCTGATTACCAGTAGTTGGACCGGAAATTAAGATTTTATCACCGCTGTTTAACTCTTGGTTTTCAATAGTAAACTGCCCCACTTGAGCTTTAACGTAATAATGTTCTGCTTTTCCAAGAAGTACTTTCTTTACTTTTACTTTCTGACGAATATCAACTGGTTTCTCGGCTGCTGCCAAAGCAGAATTCGGCAATTCGCCTGAATGTTTGAATTTTAGATTTTCAGATTTTCCTTTTCTAAAAACTTTGTTTCCAACTTGTTTTCCGGTTCTTAAACGAACCTGATCAACCAAAGGCATATGGATAATCTCCAAACATTCTGTAGAACAGCAGTTTTCCATTGTGGCTTTACATTCATCACATTGAATAAACAATAAGTGACAGCCGTCATTTTCGCAGTTTGTATGATTATCGCAAGGTTTTCCGCATTGGTGGCATTGTGAAATAATATCATCGGTAATTCTTTCACCAAGACGATTATCGAATACAAAGTTTTTACCAATGAATTTGCTTTCTAAACCTTCTTCTTTAAGCTGTTTGGCGTAATTGATAATTCCACCCTCTAATTGAAACACATTTTTAAAGCCTTGGTGTTTAAAATAAGCACTTGCTTTCTCGCAGCGAATCCCTCCGGTACAATACATTACCAGATTTTTATCTTCTTTATGGTTTTGAAGCTGTTCGTTAATTATTGGTAAACTTTCTCTAAAAGTTTCAACATCTGGAGTAATCGCATTCTTAAAATGTCCCACTTCACTTTCGTAGTGATTTCTAAAATCAACAACAATCGTATTCGGATCATCTAAAATCTCGTTGAATTCTTTGGCTTTCAAGTGAACGCCAATATTTGTTACATCAAAAGTATCATCGTTCAAACCGTCGGCAACGATTTTATGACGCACTTTAATAGTTAATTTTAAAAAGGAATGATCATCATGTTCTACAGCTTCATTTAAACGAATGCCTTTCATGAAATCATAAACTTCAAGAGTTGCTCTAAAAGCCTCCAAATTTTCGGCAGGAATACTCATTTGAGCATTTATTCCTTCATTGGCAACATAAATTCGGCCTAAAGCATCAAGTGCGTTCCAGGCTAGGAATAAATCATCGCGAAATTTTTTGGGATCTTCAATTTTGGCATACGCATAGAAAGACAACGTAAGACGTTGTTTACCTGCATCATCGATCATGACAGCTCTTTCTTCTGCGCTCAAAGTGTTATACAGTTGCATGCTATAAACAGTTTTAAGTTAAGAATATATAATCGAATTCTATTTTTCTGAGCGAATTCGGGCGCAAAGGTAGGCTTTTCTTTGCAATTTTAAAACAATTAAAAAGCACCAGTTTTGAACCATATAGGTAATATAAGTTCATTTCATTTTTTCTTACAGATTCTAAATCCCATTATTTTGCTTTACAGATTTATTCCGTTGCTAAAAAACAAACATTGTTTATCAATACGTTACAAAATATTTCTTACATTTATAAAGCACAATTTTAACATTTATGATTATGAATGCTTTAAAACTACCCAAACCACTCTTCCCAATTCTTTTATTTTTAACCATCTTCAGCTCTTGCAAAAAAGAAGAAAAGAAAGCCCCGCCTCCCATGCAGGCACCGTTCGTAACTGTTAAAAGTGAAGATGTCCCCATCTATAAAGATTTTGCCGGACAGACTTTTGGAGATTTAGACATTGAATTAATCGCCAGAGTTGATGGAATTTTAACCGGAATTCATTTTAAAGAAGGTCAACGAGTTAAAAAGGGACAATTATTATACACCATTGATCCGCTGGAATACGATACAAAAGTGGAACAAGTGCGCGGCCAGGTAGCTGCAGCACAAAGCAATGTTGTAAATGCCGAAGAAGAATTAAAAAGAATTCGGCCGCTTGCAGATATGAATGCCGTTAGTAAAAGAGAATTAGATGCGGCTGTAGCCAAAGACAAAGCAGCAAAATCTAACTTAAACAGCATTCAGGCAAGTTTACGAAATCAGCAGATAGAAAGAAGTTACTGCAATATTCAATCCCCAATCGACGGCGTTATTGGTCTTTCAAATGCCAGATTAGGAGACTATATTACCAAAATTGGAAACGATTCTAAATTAAATACCGTTTCAAAACTAGAAAAAGTCAGAGTTCAGTTTACAGTTAGTGAATCCAATTACTTGCAATATCAAAAACAAGTCAAAGACGGAGAGCGAATTACGGATCTTGCATTAATACTTTCTGACGGAAGTACACATCCATACAAAGGAAGTCTCAATTTTTCCGACACCAAAATAGACCCAACAACAGGAACCGTAACCATTGAGGCACAATTTCCCAACCCGGACGGAACTTTACGATCCGGACAATTTGCTAAAGTTCGCGTTTTACTTCGAACTCAAAAAGATGCCATTGTGGTTCCTCAAAAAGCTGTAACCGAAATTCAAGGGCTTTTTCAGGTTTCTATTATTGACGATAAAAACACCATTCAAACCCGAATGGTCGAAGTTGGACAGAAAATTGGTGTCGACTGGATTATTACTAAAGGTTTAAAGCCCAACGAAAAAGTCGCCATTATCGGCAATCAGTTTATTCAGCCTGGATCAACTGTTGTCCCGGTTCCTTACGTAGCCGATAAAGATAAAAAGCAAATTGCATCATCTCTAAACAATTAAACTATGGATAATTTCTTTGTAAGACGACCAATCGTTGCTATCGTACTTTCCATATTTATTGTTCTTATTGGAGGACTTTCGATCCTGTCAACACCCATTGCACAATATCCTGAAATTGCGCCGCCATTAGTCCAGGTTTCTACAAGCTACCGTGGAGCCAACGCACTAAATGTTGAACAAGCCGTTGCAACACCCATCGAACAAAAAGTAAATGGTGTTGAAAATATGCTTTACATGCAGTCGACCAATACAGGTGACGGAAGTATGACCCTTTCGATCACTTTTGATATGGGAACAGATCTGGACAATGCCACAATGTTAACCCAAAACAGAGTTGCCGAAGCCACCAACAAACTCCCAAATGATGTAAAAACAACCGGAGTTACAACCAAAAAGTCATTATCAATGCCCATGTTGATTTTATCTTTATATTCTCCAAACAAAACTTTCGACAACAACTTTTTGACCAATTATGCGAGCATCAACATTGTAGATGCACTCGCCCGTATCAAAGGTGTTGGAGAAGTTACCCTTTACGGAGGAAGTAATTATGCCATGCGAATCTGGGTCAAGCCCGATATCATGGCCAAATACAACTTAACGGTTCCCGATATTATACGATCAATCCAAGAACAAAATGCCATTGCGCCCGGAGGAAAATTTGGAGCGCCGCCCGCAACCCAAAACAATGAATTCACCTATAACGTAATGCTGAAAGATCGTTTGGTAAATCCCGAAGATTTTGAAAACATCATTTTAAAATCAAACATCAGCAATCAGCAGGTTCGATTGAAGGATGTTGGAACCGTAACACTCGGAACCGAAAGTTATGCATCAGTTGCCAAACTCAACGGGAATCCCGCAGGAACTATCGGAATCAAACAAATGCCGGGTTCCAACGCTCTTGAAGTTGCCGAAAATGTAAAAAATACAATTGAACAGCTCAGCAAAAGATTTCCTCAGGATTTAAAATATGCCGTTTCTTTAGACACGACTTTAGCCATTTCAGAAGGAATCAACGAAATCATGCATACTTTGGTCGAAGCCATTATTCTGGTAATTCTGGTAGTTTTTATATTCCTGCAAAACTGGCGTGCGACCTTAATCCCGCTTTTAACCGTTCCTGTTTCTTTGATTGGGGTATTTATGCTTTTCCCGTTACTCGGATTTTCTATAAATGTACTTTCCCTGTTAGGATTAGTACTCGCCATTGGGATTGTCGTCGACGATGCCATTGTGGTTGTTGAAGCCGTAATGCATCACATTGAGCAGGGAATGTCGCCTCGGGAAGCCACAAACCAAGCCATGCGCGAAGTTTCGGGGCCGGTAATTGCAATTGCGATTGTATTAACAGCCGTTTTTATTCCAGTTGCTTTAACCCCTGGAATTACCGGAAGATTGTATCAGCAATTTGCGATTACAATTGCTATTTCAGTGATTTTCTCTGCATTAAGTGCTTTGACTTTAAGTCCGGCTTTATGTTCTCTTTTGCTAAAACCCAATCAGGAAACGAAAGGCTGGCTCGGAAAATTCTTCAAATGGTTTAATGTTAAGTTTGGTGCTTTTACCAATAAATACACGGGATTTTCAGGATATTTAATTAAAAAAACAGCCCGAAGTTTAATTTTTATCGGAATTGTAGTTGGGGCTATTATTCTTTTGGGAGGAAAAATTCCGGGTGGATTTGTTCCCGAAGAAGACCAAGGTTATATGTTTGTCAATATTGAACTTCCCGGTGCTTCTTCTTTAGAAAGAACCAGTAAAGTCATTCAAAAAGTAGAACACATTTTATCTAAAAATCAAGGTGTTGAATATTATACTTCGGTTGCTGGTTTTAGTTTAATTAAAAACTCGGTGGCAACCAATAACGGATTTTTCTTCGTTGCCTTAAAAGAATGGAAAGAACGCGAACAAGATGTTTTTCAAATTTTGAAAGAAGTCAACGGAAAAGTGGTTTTCGGAATACCCGAAGCTACTGTTTTTGCTTTTGGGCCTCCGCCGATTACCGGAATTGGAAACGCTGCCGGATTCTCGATGATGCTTCAGGATAAAGAAGGAAATACTCCGCAGTATCTTTTCCAGAATGCACAGCAATTTATGGCCGAAGCAAAAAAACGACCCGAAATAGGAACCATTCGAACGACCTTCAACCCAAATGTTCCGCAAATTAGCCTTGATATTGATCGGGAAAAAGTATCAGAACTAAACCTTTCTTTATCCGATGTCAATCTTGCCATTGGTGCCAGTTTGGGCGGACAATACATAAATGAATTCAATAAATTTGGGCGACAGTATATTGTTTTGCTTCAGGCAGATCCAAGTTTTACTGTAAATCCCGAAGACATTAATAAAATCTTTGTCCGAAGTCGGGATAATAAAATGATTCCTATTACGAGTATTGCTGCAATTCGCAAAGAAAGCGGGCCAGAATTTACAACTCGTTTTAACTTGTATCGTGCGGCCGAAATTGGAGGAACGCCCGCTCCCGGATTTACTTCGGCGGAAGCCATGACTGCATTACAGGAAACCGCTGCGAAAGTTCTCCCGGCCGGAATGGGTTATGAATGGGCAAATATGAGTTATCAGGAAAAACAAGCCGAAGGAAAAGGAAATACGGTTTTTATCATGGCGTTGTTTTTCGTGTTTCTAATTCTTGCTGCACAATACGAAAGCTGGAAATTACCTTTCAGCGTTTTACTCGGAACTCCTTTTGCTGTTTTTGGTGCTTTCCTCGGCTTATATCTCTGTCGATTATTAAGTCCCGATTATGTAAATAATGTTTTTGCTCAAATTGGTCTTGTAATGCTGATTGGTCTCGCGGCCAAAAATGCTATTTTGATCGTAGAATTTGCCAAAGAAGAATATGAAAAAGGAATGCCGGTTAAAGAAGCCGCATTGTACGCTGCTAAATTACGTTTTAGACCGATTTTAATGACGGCCTTTGCTTTTATCTTGGGAGTTGTTCCGTTGTTAACCGCAAGTGGAGCGGGAGCTCAAGCCAGAAAAGTAATGGGAATGACGGTTTTTAGCGGAATGCTGGTCGCCACCGTTTTAGGTGTTTGTTTGATTCCGGTGTTATTTGTATTTATTGAAACATTCGGAAAGAAAAAATCTGAGAAAATCGATGAACCTAAAGAGGAAGAAAAATGAAAAATCTAAAAATACTTTCAGTGTTATTTTTGATGGTTGTTTTTCCTTACGGATGCATGGTTGGACCAAAATATGTTAAACCCGAACAACCTCAGGCAGATACTTTCCGTTTTGGCGATCAATCCAGAGACACAACAAAATCTGTTACAGCCATAAAATGGTCATCGATATTTAACGATGATGTCTTGATTGGCCTGATAGAAAAAGGAATTCAAAACAATTATGATCTTAAAATTGCTTTGGCGCGTTTAGAACAGGCAAAAGCTAATCTCGGAATCGCAAAAGCTGATTTGTTTCCTGCTTTTCAATATTCGGGTCAGGTAAATAGTGCCGAAACCATTATGCAGCCATCATCGGCTTTAGCAAATATGTCTTGGGAACTGGATTTTTGGGGAAAATACCGTCATCAGAACAAAGCTTTGCAAAATGAACTTTTGGCCACCGATGAAGCCCGAAAAGTGATTCTGTCGAATATTGTCAGCACTATTGCCATTTCTTACTTTGAATTGCGTGATTTCGACAATCAATTGGAGATTACGACACATACTTTGGAAACCAGACAAAAGGCGTACGACATTATTAACGAACGTTTTATAAGCGGTTATGTTGCTGAATTGGATAAAGTTCAAATTGAACAGCAAGTCGCGATTGCCGAAGCGAATATTCCGTTAATCAAAAGACAGATTACGGCTCTGGAAAATTCAATTTCTATTTTGGTAGGGCAAGTTCCGCAGCCCATTCAGCGTGGGAAAACGAATAGCGAATTATTGATTTTAACGACTTTCCCTACTTCAGTTCCATCGGCTTTATTAGAAAACAGGCCCGATGTAAAACGTCAGGAATATTTATACAAAGCAGCTTATGAAAGAATTGGTGTTGCGCAGGCATTGCGTTATCCGTCTTTTAATATTGCTGCCGTTGCAGGTTTTACCAGCGTTATGGTAGGTGATTTATTTAACGATGGTTCTTATATGCAAAATGTTGGCGGAGGAGTTACGGGTCCAATTTTCAACTTCGGAAAAAACAAACGCCGCGTTGATGTAAACCGCCAATTGGCCGAAGAAGCAAAATTCAATTTCCAGAAAACATATTTAACGGCCATTTCTGAAGTAGAAAATTCCCTTCAAAACGTGGCAATGTTCAAAGAAGAATGGACTGCCCGAAACCGACAGGTTGTAGCCGCACAAAAAAACTATGATCTTTCAAACGCAAGATATTACAATGGTTATGTTTCATATCTGGAAGTTCTGGACGCTCAAAGATCTTTGTTTGAAGCGCAATTAAGTCTTTCGCAATTAACCCAAAAACAATTAAGTTCAATGGTTCAGTTGTATAAAGCATTGGGCGGAGGATGGAATTGATTTTTTTAAAGTTGCTAAGGTTCTGAGATGCTAAGATTCTAAGGTTTCTCAACATTTCTAATAGAAGTTTATCTTTTTCTTTTTTATATCAGGTTATCATTCCGTAGGAATGTTTCATCGGTAGAAAAAAAACAGGAATCACCCACATTTGCGTTCCGTAGGAACGTTTGATCTTGTTAGATTATAAAAAAATGATATCAAAACCAAACGTTCCTACGGAACGTAAAATAATGATAACAATATAATTTTCTACTGATAAAATGTTCCTGCGGAACAAGGAAATATATAAAATGAAAAGAGGGCTGTTTCAATTTTGAAACAGCCCTCTTTTTAATCTTTGTACCTCTGTACCTCTGCCTCTTTGAACCTAAAATCTTACAATCTTAGCATCTCAGAGCCTTAGTAACTTAAAAATTAACAGAATTCATTAAACGCATCTTGCAGGTTCTCAGCAATTAATTCAGCTGGGCGGCCTTCGATGTGGTGACGTTCTAACATGTGAACCAATTCTCCGTTTTTGAACAAAGCCATAGATGGCGATGAAGGAGGAAAAGGAAACATATGCTGTCTTGCGGCATCAACTGCTTCTTTGTCAACACCAGCAAAAACTGTAATAAGGTGATCTGGTTTTTTAGCCCCTTCTAAACTCATTTTTGCTCCCGGACGTGCATTTCTTGCAGCGCATCCGCAAACAGAGTTTACAACAACTAAAGTGGTACCTTCGGCTTTGATAGCATTCTCAACAGCTTCGGCACTATGTAAATCTTGAAACCCGACAGCTGTTAATTCAGCTTCCATTGGTTTTACCATTTCTAGTGGATACATATTCTTGTTCTTTTAAATTTTTACTTCTGAACTGCAAAGTTACAAAGTTTACTCGCAACTACTTAATTTGAAGTATAAAGTTTTGTTATAGTTCGATATTAAATTTTAAATCGCACAGAATATCTTAGAACCTTCTAAGGTCTTCCCTATTTTGTCCATTGCAGTATGTAAGACTATTAAACAGCTACTTGTTTTATTTTTTTATCAGGGAATTGATAATTGTATTGTTTCAAATGACTGTTTTTGCCTCTCTTATGTCTGGTTGTTAAAACAGTCGATTTATTTTGTTCCGCAATTTCGATGGTTGAAAGATAATTGGTCAAATACTTTTTCAGTATTTGTATTTTATCGACTTCTATAGAGTAAATTGTTTTTTTTCCTTCGTTTTTTATATTTACCAGACTTGCTTTTTTTAATTCCAGCAAGTGCTTGGATATTGTTGATTGTGCCAACGGAATTAAGTCAACAATTTCGCCACAGGTTCTATTATCTTTTCTCCATAAAAGAGTCATAATTTGAATTCTTGCAGGATGACCAAGTGCTTTGCAAATCTTCCCAATCGCCTCTGTTTCTATATCAAATTTTAAACGTTTCGCAGTTCCCATATTCCTACCAATTAATTTGTTATCGTAAATAACCGATCATATCAAGCCTAAGTTATTTTTCATAGCTTTTTGTTCATTCTTTTTTGTCCGTTTTTTACAGGTTATTTGTGAATGGATTTCGTGTTATTTTTCAAATACAAAATTAATGGCATCATACCTTTTGAATCGCTTCAAAAAGTTATTAAAATAAAAAAATAAGGTATTTTTTATGTAATCAAATCATGATTCAGATTACGGTTTTCAAAGTATCCACTACTTTTTGCGATAAAAAAATTTAAGAAGGAAACAGCACTCAGGTTTTACAGCTTTAGGCAGATTCTTCGCCCAAACATTTTTATCTGAATAAAATTCGGAACAATGCTTTTATAAAAGGTCTTTTCGGACATTTTAAAATCACTTGAAAATCTTCAAACAAACTTGTTTCTTCATCTAAAAATTTGAAAATCAATTTTGGTTTTCCTTTTTTGAACAAAGAAGAAAAAATAGAACTTCCTGATTCATTGTGACGATACAGAATCTCTAAAAGCAGCAAATCATAAAACCAGAAACGGCTTTTTTTATGAAACGATTTCATATTGAGCAATCCCGAAGTTTTGGGAGAAGTATTATCACAAAGAAATTTTATTAATTCTGAAGATTTTTTATCTGAGTTTTTAAAAGTATAACCTGTACTTGCTTTTGTCCATCCGCCGGCAGTTCCAATGTTTAAAACTCTTTTGGTGTTTTTCTTCCAAAATGGATAACACGTCATCGGGATACTTCCCTGCTCCTTTTCTATAATTTCATAATGCCGAATTCCCAGTTTTTTTAAATACTTCTGAATTTCATTTTCGTATTCTTCTTCCGTAAGCAGCTTTTCTGAAAACAAAGTATATTCTACCAAAGCTTCTGTTGTAGAAACAGGCAGAACATACATAAATCTTGTATTGCCTTTTTGTTCCACCGAAAAATCCATGAAAACAACTTCATCCGGATTAAAAGCTTCATTTTCAGTTTTTATAAACCAGCCTAAAAAATGCTGCTGCAAAACGGGATATTTGTTTTGACCTTCGGCGAAAGCCTTAGTATAAATGCTGTTGAATAAATAATTACTGGTATATCTATTTTCTACAGTACCAACAAAAACATGAGTTTCGAGTTCGTTGATATCAGTTATTTTTTCGTTTAGAAAAGTAATATTCGAATGTTTTGAAATTTCTTCAAAAACAAAATTATAAAAATCAATTCCTCTAATTTTATTGTATTGATAAGGCTTCAACATCAAATTACGTTTAAAGCCTTCATTGGCAAATAAAGCCAAATCCCATTTTTTAGAAATAACAGAACTCCATACTGAATTTTCTTTTTCCCAAAAACACCAGGTTCTGTCGTTTATTTTCTTCGAATCCTGATCTAAAAGCAAAATAGATTTGTCACTGAGTTTTCCAGACAAAACCATTTTATAAATAGTCATTAAAGACGCAAGGCCTGTTCCGGTAAAAATGTAATCGTAGTGTTTAATTTGCGAAGAATTCATTCTCAAAAATAAGAAAATTTATTCTTTCAGTTTTTCTAAAAGAAGTTTAAAATCCTTTGGGCTTAAATAGTTGTTGTACTGTAGTATTATTTCGTTTTTTTCATTGAGAACACACAAAACCGGATATACAATTTGATTATTGATGGTTCCAAGCTGCAAAGCCAGTTCATGAACGCCCACATTATTTCCAGTAGGTTTATATTTAAACACCTGATTATTAAAAGTAATATCTCGTTTTTCTTCGGCATTAAAATCAATGAAATAGAAATCTGTGTTTAGTTTTTCGATAATTTCCTGATTTTTAAACGTCGTAGTTTTCATTCGCTGGCAAAACTGACACCAATCGGTATGAATAAAAACGATGATTTTTTGTTTTTGAATTTGCAGTAAACTATCTACTTCCTCAAAAGTTCTGCTTTTTAATTGGCCGAATCCTGTTGAAGTTATTCCGAAGAAGAGGAATATTATAAATAGCTTTTTCATGTTGTTGTTTTTTGGCCCGCAGATTTCACAGATTATATATCTTTCGTATCATTAAACTGGACTGAAGTCCAGCTCTACAATATGAATCGAGCCTATGGCTCTTTAAGTTCCAACGGAACGAACTATATTGTAGAGCTGGACTTCAGTCCAGTTTAATTATGAATTGCATTATTTCAATTTATATTTTTATATAATCTGCGGTTCATAAATTTACCTCAAAGTATATCGTAATCCTATAAACCCGCGAATAGTCTGATTTTGCCCATAAACATACGTTGTGTCAAAAGTTAATCCGTATGGATTATCTGGCGTAACCATGACTTTTCCAGCCGAATCATATTGTACATTTTTATCAAAAGGATCATTTGTTCTCGAAATCAAAAACGGATTATTCTGTTTTGGAGTAAAGTTCAGCAAATTTTTGATTCCGCCGTAAAGTTCGAAATTCTTCCAGCCTGCATAGGTAAATTGAATATTCTGAATACTGTACCAAGGCGAATTAGGATTTCTCGGATCGTATTCATTCAACAAAGGCAGTTTCATCGGGCTGTAAACATTTCCGGTATAATCCAATAGTAAATTCCATGGCTCTATTTTATAAGATACACTCCAGGTTCCTGTGAAATTTTCCGTTAGAAAAGGCCTTTCAGAAATTCCGTCCTGAACATTTTTATTGTCTAAAACCGTAGCACCCAGAATAAACTTTAAACCATTAGTAAAATTAACATCTACATTTGTGCTGATTCCCTGACTGATAGCATAGCCATCAATATTATCATAAATGATTTTATTAGGATCTGTTTCATAATCTGAAATAATTTTATTGCTGAAACGAGTATAAAAAGCCGTCGTTTCAATTCCGATAAAAGTTCCGTTATTAAGGTTTATTTTCTGAATATAATTCAAGTTTACATTTACAGATTGTTCGGGTTTCAAATCATTTTTAATTACAACTTCCCGTGAGCCCGTAAGTGCAGCGTGATCTTCGGTAAATAAATTCACAACGCGAAATCCAGTTCCGGCATTTAATCTGAAAATCGTATTATCGTTTGCTTTAAAGCGATATGCAAATCTTGGGGTAAAAATCGAACCGTGAATCGAATTATAATCGTAGCGCGCTCCCAGCAAAACCTGGCTCTTTGGTGAAAATGTAATTTCATCCTGAACAAAAATTCCCGGTAACCAGGTACTTTCAGCATCTTTTGTTGCCGGAGTATTATCGTCATAATATGAGTATCGATTCGCAATTCCGGCAAGTAAATCATTACGTCCAATCTTTTTATCCCAAGTCAATTGCAGGAAGCCTATTTTTTGATTCGCAATAAACGATGTTGTTCCGTATCGGCTGTCTTGATAATGCACATTTCCAGAAAAAGAAAGCATCAGTTTTTCTTCAAACGGCAATTGGTAACTTCCTATTAATTCTCCTCTTTTGGTATAAATACTTTCGCCGTAAATTTCATCTCCGCCGCGATATTTCTTCTCCCATCGAACATCGCCGCCCCAGCGGTCTTCATACATTCCGCGTGCAGCAATCGTAAACAGCCGATTATTATTTCGCTGAAAACTCCATTTATTAAAAACCGAAATACGGTCAGAAAGCGTAACATCTGTAAAATTATCGTTGTCTTTATCAACGACCAGATCATAATTGAAATAATTAATCCCTAAAAGAGAAGTCGCTTTTTTGCCGACATTAAATTTCATTCCCAAATCAAGATTATTTTCAAAATAAGTAGTTGTAAAATAATCCGCAGAAAACATTGGGGCATTTGTTGGGTTTTTGGTGATAATATTGATCAATCCCCCAACAGCCTCACTCCCGTAAAGAGACGAAGCAGGGCCTTTTACGATTTCTATTCTTTCCACCAAAGAATTCGGAATTCCAGATAAACCATAAACCGTTGAAAGACTGCTTACAATTGGCATTCCATCAATCAAAACTAATGTATAAGGACCTTCGAGTCCATTAATATGAATATCACCCGTATTACAAACACCGCAATTAAGCTGCGGTCGAACACCGTTTATATTTTGAAGCGCATCATAAATACTAGGCGTTGGATTTTTTTTGAAAAAAACCGGAGAATAAACCTCAACCGGAACGGCACTTTCTAAACGTTTCACCGGTTTTAAAGTTCCCGAAATTACTACTTCGTTAAGCTGGTTTTCATTGTCTTCTAAATCAATATCAAGATTGAGATTTTGTCCTTTTGTAATTGAAAATCTTTGGGTCACGGGTTTAAATCCTGTCGAGGCTGCTTGAATTTTTCCATCTTCAATAGCAACATTTTCAAAAACATAGTAACCTAAACTATCTGAAACTGTTTTTTGTTTTGTTCCCAATAGTTGAACATTTGCGGCTTGTAATTTTTGTCCGTTGCCAGTTATAAAACCAGATATTTTCGAGGTTTCCTGAGCAAAAGAAAAATGTAAGTTAAATAATATCAATATCCAAATTGAATTTTTCATCGTGGTAAAATTAATTTTAGACAAAACTAAAAATTAAATTTGACAAATATTTACTTTAAATTTAGAAATTTATAACTTTATTTATGTCAATATGTTATATTTCTATTTTAACACATAGAAACATAGATTTTTTTTTGGACTGAATTAAGAGTTTCAAAAAAACTAGCTTTCACACATAGCTATGTTTGTTAATGCAAGTGAAACGCCTTTTCAGAGCTATAAAAACTATGTCTCTATGTGTTTAAAAAATACATCCGTTAAAAATCCTCATCAATAAGATCTTTATTGATTACGGTTCCAGCAAAAGATCCTGTAGAAACCGCAATGGCTACAGATCGCATTTGTGTAGTACAATCTCCGCTTGCATAAACGCCTGTAATATTTGTTTTCTGCATAAAATCAACTTTTAACAAACCTTGTTCATTTATATCACAGCCCAAATCCGCTGGCAGCGGGCAGTGCTGCTCAAATGGCGGTCTTGCATAAATAGCTTTTACGGCAGCTTTTTCCTGATTTTTGAAGATGATGTTTTCGACGTATCCTTCTTTGTGGTCAAAAGAATCTATTTCTTCTTCAAAAATTTGAACACCGTGTTTTTTAAGTATTTCCGTTTGTTCTAAAGTCAAAGTTGATTTTCCGTTCGTGCATAATCTCAAATCTTTTGTCCAGTTCGAAATTAATTTTGCAAAATCAAATGCCATTTCACCATTAGCAATAACAGCTGTTTTCTCATTTTTAACTTCATAACCATGACAATACGGACAATGTAAAACCGAAATCCCCCAACAGTCTGCAAAACCATTAATCTCGGGAAGCAGATCTTTAACTCCGGTTGCAAACAGGATTTTTCTTCCACTAAAAATTTCACCGGATTCTGTTGAAACTTCAAATCCGTTTTCTTTCCTGAACGCTTTTACAGCAAGTCCATTATAAAAATGAACCGTTTTATAAAGATCAACTTGTAATTTGGCTTTCGCCGAAATCACAGCAGGCTTTTCACCATCTTGCGTAATAAAATTATGAGAATGCGGCGTTTGTCTGTTACAAGGTAAACCACTGTCAATAACCAAAACCTGACGCAGAGAACGTCCTAAACTCATTGCTGCAGATAACCCGCTGTAGCTTCCGCCAATGATAATCACATCAAAACTCTTTTGTTCCATAACTAATACTTTTAATGATTTTGTTTTCTATGTAATTTGTAATTAATCAAATGTCCGATAATCATTCCAATTCCGCCAAAATAAATGAGATCCAAATGAATCTCTAAGAATAAATCTGTCAAAATACTGATCCAGATTAAACTCATTGAAACAATCAAAATTAACGAAACCAAAAGACTTGATTTTTTCGTAATTTTGAGAATTGCAAATAAACCTGTCGAAGCAAATACTAAATCGATAATTGGGTTGTGACTTATGCCCAAAGGAAGGATTGTTAAAAGTGGAAAAATCAAACAATGAACCAGGCAGATCGTCGCGCTTGAAATTCCTAAAATATCGTAAAAGGATGAGGTTATTTTCTTCATTTGTTGTACATTTACTTAATGCAATTTTGTTGCAAATATACATATAAAAATCAATTGCAACATTGTTGCGTTAAATTTTTTAATTCAAAATAAAATGAAAGTTACACGTAACACTACAGCAAAGACAGCCGTTTTAGAGGTTTTTGAGAAATCGAAAACGGCGCTGTCCCACACCGAAATTCAAAAACAATTGAACAATGTCTGCGATCGTGTTACTATTTATAGAATTTTAGATCGTTTGGTTAACGACGATATCATTCATAAAATTTCGAATCTTGACGGTACAGTAAAATATGCAAAATGCAATCATTCGCATCAAAGAGTACACATTCATAACCATGCTCATTTTAGCTGTGAGAACTGCCATGAAATTACTTGTCTCGAAACTGTAAAGCCAAGTTATATTATGCCCCACAATTATAAAGTAAACGAAATAAACTTCACCCTTTCCGGATTATGCCCAAAATGTTTGAATTCTAACATTTAAGTTTTAGACAAGTCTAAAAATATTGTTGAGCGAATATAATTTTTCTATATATTTGGTAAATCAATATTTTAAAAATGACCAAATCATTAGAAGAAGTTAACCAATCGGTTGCTACAGAACATAAAAAAACAGGTTTCAGAAAAATATTAGCCTTTTTAGGTCCGGCATATTTAGTAAGCGTTGGATACATGGATCCCGGAAACTGGGCGACAGATATTGCCGGCGGAAGTCAGTTTGGCTACACTTTAGTCTGGGTTTTATTAATGAGCAACTTAATGGCTTTGCTTTTGCAGAGTTTAAGCGCAAGGCTTGGTATTGTAACACAGCGCGATTTGGCGCAGGCTTCCAGAGAAACCTATTCAAAATACATTAACTACATTTTATACTTTCTAGCCGAAATTGCGATTGCAGCCTGTGATTTGGCCGAAGTTCTCGGAATGGCGATTGGGATTAATCTGTTATTTGGGATTCCGCTTTTTGAAGGCGTTTTGATTACCGTTTTAGATACTTTCCTTTTATTATTCTTAATCAATAAAGGAATCCGTAAAATGGAAGCTTTTATTATCGCTTTGGTTGCCATTATTGGTTTCTCTTTCATTTTCGAAATGATCTTTGCAGAACCGGAAGTTTCTAAAATTATTGCTGGACTTGTTCCTTCTATTCCAAATTCGGCTGCTTTATATATTGCAATCGGAATTATTGGGGCAACTGTAATGCCTCATAATCTTTACTTACACTCTTCTTTGGTTCAAACCAGAAAATTCGACCGAAGTCCGGCCGGAATCAAACAGGCTTTAAAATACAATTTTATAGATTCTACAATTGCTTTGAATCTGGCGTTTTTTGTAAATGCTGCCATTTTAATTCTGGCTGCTGCGACTTTCCACAAAAACGGAATGTTTGAAGTTGCCGAGATTCAGGATGCGCATAAATTCCTGGAGCCTTTACTAGGAACAAAATGGGCGCCAATATTATTTGCTGTTGCCTTGATCGCTGCGGGACAAAGTTCAACTGTAACCGGAACGCTTGCCGGACAAATTGTGATGGAGGGTTATTTACATTTACGTATTCAGCCTTGGGTTCGCCGAATCATAACACGTTTAATTGCTATTGTTCCGGCTTTAATCGTTATCTGGATTTATGGAGAAAGTGTAACCGGAAAATTGTTAATCTTAAGTCAGGTTATATTGAGTCTGCAATTAGGATTTGCAATTATTCCTTTGATTCATTTTGTGAGTGATAAATCAAAAATGAAAGGTTTTCATATTTCAAGGACTACTCAGGCTGTTTCCTGGATTATTGCTTCGATTATTGTTTCATTAAATGCGAAATTAGTTTATGATGAAATTACTTCATGGCTTGAAAATTCAAATAATCCGATAGTTTTATGGCTTACTGTTGTACCGATTGCTCTTGCTTTTTCTGCATTACTGCTTTATATTGTGTTCAAACCTTTTATTGTAAAAGCTAAATCGAAGTTTGTGAATCATTCTCCACATAATTTAAAATTACAGTTTTCCCCAAAAGAACATCAAAGCTTAAAAAACATAGCGATTTCAGTAGATTTTTCACATGCCGATGAAGCGGCACTGAACCAGGCTTTTGAATTAGGCGGAATCGATACACAATATACCTTAATCCATATTGTAGAAACTGTTGGTGCATTAATGTATGGAGTTCAGGTACACGACTATGAAACTACAATCGACAAAAAATTATTATTAGAATATCAGGATATGCTTTCGAAGAAGGGTTTTAAAATTAAAACTGAACTCGGTTTTGGAAAACCAACCAAAGTAATTCCGAAGATTATAAACGAAGGAAATTTTGACATTCTCGTTATGGGAACTCACGGCCACACTGGATTGAAAGATCTTCTTTTTGGTACAACTGTAGACAAATTGAGACATAAAATTTCAATACCTTTGTTGATTGTTAAAAAATAGTTCTTTTTAGAGAGACAAAGGTTCAGAGGTACAAAGTGACAAAGATTTTCCCTCAATCTAAAATCTAAAATCAACACTCTAAAATCTAAAATCGAATGACTTTCTCAGAAGAAAATTATCTAAAATCTATATATCACTTAACTGCAGCTTTAGAAACTGAAGTCAGCACGAATGCCATTGCAGAAATTATGGAAACAAAGGCCTCGTCTGTAACGGATATGCTGAAAAAACTGGCAGAGAAAGATTTGGTTAATTATAAAAAATACCAAGGGGTTTCTTTAACCGAAAACGGAAAACTGGCCGCTAAAATGATTGTTAGAAAACATCGTTTATGGGAAGTGTTTTTGGTAGAGAAACTAAATTTCAGCTGGGATGAAGTTCATGATATTGCAGAGCAGTTAGAACATATCAAATCTGAGCAGTTAATTAACCGTTTGGATGATTTTTTAGGAAATCCTACTGAAGATCCGCATGGTGACCCGATTCCGGATGCTAACGGCCGAATTATTAAAATTGAAAAACAACTGCTTTCTGAATTATCAGAGAATCAAACCGGAGTTTGTGTTGGTGTAAAAGATACTTCTTCAGAATTCCTAAAATATCTCGATAAACAAGGAATTGCTTTGGGTTCTAAGATTGAATTTCTTTCTAAAGAATCTTTCGATTTATCGGTAAAAATTAAGGTCGCCGGAAAGGAATTATCTATTTCGAATAAAATTGCTTCTAATTTGTTTGTGAAGCTGGTTTAGCTGGTTATTCCGCAGAGATTCACGAAGAAGTTTCGCGGAGATACACTAAGATTTTATTCTTTTGTCAGACTGAGCGAAGTCGAAGTCCAGCAAAGTGATTCAGCAAACGGGGCTTCGACTTCGCTCAGCCTGACAAATCAGATATGTTTGCCTAAAATTATTATTTAAACAATTCCTTTTTCAATCATTTCCAACATAACCGGCGAAGCGTTTTTAAATGTAGGAGGCTGCTCAATAATACTTCCAGCATTCTTTTTATTTACTTTGAAAGTAACGTCGTTATCTGTAGTAAACAAAAGTGCGGTTAGAAATGGTTTTTTGATATATGAACCTAAAACCAACAACGCTTCATCTAAAGTGTGAATGCTTTCGATTTCTTCTGTTTTATAACGAGAAGTCAATGAAATGGAGAACGTATTATCTTCATTTAAAACTAAACGAAAATAGATATTCTTAATCTCCGTATCGCCCATCGTTTTGGCCAAAGTCAGTTTTGCGAAAGTTCCTGCTTGGATGCTTTCTTTAACTCGTTCACAAAAAAGGGCAAATATTGGTTCGTACATTTTTTTAAGGTTCTAAAGTTCTGAGATACTAAGGCTCTAAGTTTTTTAAGCCTTTGTTTATTATTTTACCGCAAAGTTACACTAAGATTTATAAATTTTTTCTTTGTGAACCTCTGTGCTATCTCCGCGCAACTTTGTGGAATAACTTATTTTCCTGTAAATTCAGCTTTACGTTTTTCTAAAAACGCTGTAGTTCCTTCTTTAAAGTCCTGAGTTCCGAAACATTTTCCGAACGATTTTATTTCGGTGTCGAATCCGTTTTTGCCGTCTTCAAAATTAGCATTGATTGCTTTAATCGCTTTTGCAATTGCAAACGGAGCGTTTTTAATGATTTTTTGAGCAATTACGTTTGTAAATGATAAAAGTTCTTCTTGCGGTACTACGTGATTTACTAAACCATATCGTTTCGCTTCTTCAGCAGAAATCATCGCTGCGGTCATAATCATTTCCATCGCACGGCCTTTCCCCACTAATTGCGGTAAACGCTGTGTTCCTCCGTAACCGGGAATCAATCCTAAAGTTACTTCCGGCAGTCCCATTTTTGCATTGTCTGAAGCCACTCTAAAATGACAGGCCATTGCCAGCTCTAATCCACCACCTAATGCAAAACCGTTAACAGCTGCAATAACCGGTTTTTTAAGGTTTTCGATATAATCAAATAAAGATTCTTGCCCTTCACTTGCTAATTGTGCGCCTTCAATAACAGTAAAATTAGCAAATTCCGAAATATCAGCTCCCGCTACAAAAGCTTTTTCACCGCTTCCGGTTAAAATAATAACGCGAACATCATCACTTTTCCCTAATAATTTAATTGCATTACTTAAATCACTGATTGTTTCTTTATTTAATGCATTTAGTTTTGCAGGTCTGTTAATTGTAATTGTAGCAACTTTTTCCTCAATAGAAATTAAGATATTTTCGTAGTTCATGACGCTGAATTTAAGAGTTTGTAATAGGTAAAGAAACTCTAAATGTAGTTCCTTTTCCATAAGTTGATTCAAAGGTAATTGTTCCTTTGTAATTTTCTATAATGTTTTTTATAATTCCGAGTCCAAGCCCCATTCCGCTGGTTTTGGTAGTAAATTTTGGCTCGAAGATTCTTCCGATATCTTGTTTTTGGATTCCAATTCCGTTGTCTTTTACCGCAATTTCAACATTATTGTTTCGTCTTTTTACCGTAACCACAATCGATTTTTGAAACTGGCTTTCGGGAATTGCCTGTGTTGCGTTTTTAACCAAATTGGTAATCACACGAATCAATTGTGTACGGTCCATTTTCGAAATGATTTCTTCTTCGTCACTTTCAAAAGAAATATAATCTTCATTGAAAATATCCAAAGCCAATTCGACAACCTCAACTACATTCAAGGTTTCGTTTTGCTGTGCCGGCATCGAAGCAAAGTTTGAAAATGCCGAAGCCACCGCTGTCATGGTATCAATCTGTTGAATTAAGGTTTCAGAGTAATCATTCATTTTCTGCTTTACATCAGGATCATTCGGATCGAACTTTCTCTGGAAACTCTGTACCGTTAAACGCATCGGCGTAAGCGGATTTTTAATTTCATGCGCTACTTGTTTTGCCATTTCGCGCCAAGCTTCTTCACGTTCACTTTGCGCTAGTTTAATGGCGCTCGTTTCTAGTTTATCAACCATTCCGTTATAAGCTTTTATAAGGAAATTGACTTCTTTGCTATTGGCTTCTAAAACAATTTTTTCGTTTTTCTGATCTAAGTTGGTTTCTTCCAATCTGTCGGAAATTGTTTTTAGGGATTTTGTGATATATGTCGAAAGGAAATATGCCAATGCAAAAGCCACAATCAGCATAAAAGAATACACCTGGCTTAAGCGAATCAGAAAAGTATTCAATTCATTATCGTAATATCCATCGTCTTCTAAATATGGAAGGTTTAAAATTCCGAGCGGTTTGAATTTTTCGTCTTTTATTAAACTATATGATGATCTGTTTTTGACTCCGTCGATAGTTTTAATATCTACAAAGCGTTTTTCGATTGAAGAACGAACTAGTTTTAGAATATATTCTGGAATTGGCGGTGCAATTTTATCAACGGCAAAAGACTCTTTGGAAGACTTCAGCAGTTTTCCGTCAAGGCTGTAGATATTAATTTCAATTTTATGAATCTGCGCTAATTCGTGGATTTTATCTTTAAAAATTAAATCCAAATTTTGGGTTTTAAGCGGATAAGTCGTTGTAGAAAGCACATAATTGATATGTTCTTTTACCGCATTCTCTTTTCTTTCTAAACGTTCCTGGTGATATTCTTTGGCCTCAGTTTTAAACTGAATAATCGAAATCGAAGCCAATAAAAAAGATGCCACAACAATCAATACAATCATCGACAGGAAAATCCTGGTACGAAGTGAAAGCATTGTCATTTTGATGTTTAGCATGTTCTATTTGTTTTGTTTGTTTCAAGTTTCAGGTTACGCTGCGAATTGCAGCTTGAAACCTGAAACTAAAAAAACTATTTTTTGCCACAGATTAAAAGGATTATGAGGATTAAAAAAATCATTTAAATCCTTTTAATCTGTGGCAAAAAAAAGAATTAGTGAAAATTCGTGAAATTGCTTCGCCTGTTCGTTATCGCTCGAGTCGTGGCAAACTCTTTTTATTTTTTTTCTCGAATTCGTTTATAAAATCTGAATCCCAGCATTATTAAAACCGAGAATAAAATGATTCCGATTACGCCGTAAATCCAGTTGATGGCACTTTTTAAAACTACTAAAAAGACAACGGCAAATAGGATAATGGTTGCTCCTTCATTCCATAAACGCATAAAATTATTGGAATATTTTACCTCATCGTTTTGTAATTGTTTAAAAATCTGATGGCATTTTCCGTGATATAAATATAAAAGAAAAACGAAGCATAATTTTACGTGCATCCACGGCATTTTGAGCCAGGCATTTCCTAAATCGGTAAAAAACAGCATCCAGAAAGCAAAAATACTTGCCAAAACCGCCGACGGCCATGTAATAATGTACCACAAACGGTAGGCCATTATTTTGTATTGCGCCTGCAAAATTTCTTTTTCCGGAGATGGTTTTTCATTGGCCTCGATTTGGTAAACAAACAAACGCACAATATAAAACAAACCTGCAAACCAAGTGATTACAAATATAAGATGCAGTGATTTTAAATAATTATAGTACTCCATCATAAAGTCTTTTTTCTTTACTCTTTCTTCTATTCTCTATTTTGCCCAATCATTAATCCAGTTACTAACCGTCTGACACCATTCGTCATTATCATTCAAACATGGAATTGCCAAGAACTCTTCGCCTCCTTTTGCTTCAAAATCTTCTTTGGCACGCATTGTGATTTCCTCTAAAGTTTCTAAACAATCAGTAACAAAAGCTGGAGTTACAACTGCAATTTTCTTGATTCCTCTTGACGGCATTTTATCGATTTCAACATCAGTATAAGGTTCAAGCCATTTATCGCCCGCTAATCGTGATTGGAAAGTCACACAATATTTATCTTTCGGAATTCCTAATTGTTCTACAACTAATCGAGTTGTTTCATAGCAATGTGTTCTGTAGCAGAATTCAGCTTCAGGAGTTCCTACTTCGCAGCACATTTCGTTGGTTACGAATTTTTTATGTGATTTTGTTTTATCTGTTTTACGAACGTGACGCTCTGGAATTCCGTGGTATGAAAACACTAATTGGTCATAATCATATCCTTGCAGATTCTTTTGGATTGAATCTGCTACATTTTTGATATAATCCGGTTTATTGTAAAATGCCGGAACATCGCTAAATTTCATGTTTGGAAATTTCTTCTTGCGGATTTCTTCTGCTAAAACTAAAATTGTCAAAGTCGAAGCCATCGCATATTGCGGATAAAGCGGGAAAAGTAAAACTTCGGTAACGCCCTGGTCGTACAGTTTTTGCAAACCTTTTTCAATTGTCATTGACCCGTAACGCATTGCCAGCTCAACCGGAACATTGGCTAAAGGCTGTACTTTTTTGTGCATTCTTTCAGAAAGAACGATTAACGGAGAACCTTCATCCCACCAAATTTTCGCGTAAGCGTGTGCCGATTCTTCTGGTCTTTTTCTTAATATAATACCACGAACCAACAATGCTCTCAATAAATACGGAACGTCAATCACATATTTATCCATTAAAAATTCATCTAAATACGGTTTTACATCTTTTGGTGTTGGACTATCCGGTGATCCTAAGTTTATTAATAATACGCCTTTCATTATTTTTTTGCTTTAGGCTTTAAGCTCTAGGCTTTAAGCTTTTATTTTGTTTTTAAAATTTCGTCAAAAGTATGGTTTGAAACTTTTTAGAAATATGATAATTATTACTTTTTAATTATTGTAGAATATCTAAAATCAATATTGTTAAAAATTTTCACGCAGATTTCGGAGATCTTGCAGATTTTTTAATTCGTGCCAATCGCGATATTTGTGGCAAATAAACTTAAACATTCGCATTAATAGACATCAAGTATTTTTTTGGAGTTGTTGCAAATTTTTTCTTGAATGCCGCTATAAAGTGGCTTCCGGTACTGTAGCCAATTTTAAGTCCAACTTCGTTTACGTTATAAGAACCGCTGTCTAAAAGTTTTCGGGCGAAATCCATTTTGTAATCAAAAAGAAAACCGTAAACCGTGTCGCCGTAAATTTGTTTGAAACCCATTTTTAGTTTCTTCAAGTTCAAACCAATTTCATCTGCCAGTTCTTGCAATCCCGGAGGTTCAGCCATATTGGCGATGATAATTTCTTTGGCTCTTCTAATTTTTAAAACGTTATCTTCATCAATCAAAAATGGACATTGTTCTGCGTTCGGATCTTCGGTTCTGTTAAAATATAAACTCAACAATTCGTATCCTTTTCCTTTATAGTAAAGGTTTTTTATGGACGGATGAAGGTTGTAATGAAACAGCTGGCTTAAGACAATAGCCATAGAAGGACTGATGTTTCCTTCATTATAATATTTTTTGTCCTTATTATCAGGACTTAAAAAAGTAATATAATCTGCTTCGGCAGAAAATAACGCGTGAAATTTTTTTATGGAAACAATTACCGAAATCACCCAGGAATTTGGAGCAAGCTCTAAATTCAATGGTAATTCTTTCTGCGGATTGTATAAAAGCAGTGATTTTTCTTCTTTCAATTCTAAAGCATAATTGCCCTGATTGAACAAAAATTTAGCATTGCCTTTTATACCGAAGTGAAACTGTATCAGGCCTGTACCTATTTCGTGCTGCGCATAAAAAGGCTCTGGACCATCGTTTTGAAAACGGATCAGCGTAAAGTCGTCTTCAATTTTTATAACTTCTTGAGAACTCATAGCGATATTTTTTTGAAACTAAAACCAAAAGAAAAGCAAAATGTTATTTAGAATGACTCTAAACAAATCATTTCAAACAAGTTGATTTTGCTACAAAAGTACTCCTTTTTGTATAAAATCAGACGTTTAGAATCAAAAATTCACGCAGCGATACAAAAAGTACTTTCAGCGTTACTTTTATAAACAGTATAGTGATAATTTTGTTAAACTTTTATGAAAGTGAATTTATGGAAAACAATAATGTACCGAAACACCTTTATTTTTACTCAGTTGGTCTGAGTTATAAAAAAGCTGATGCTGAGGTCAGAGGTCAATTTAGTTTGGATGCAATTGCTAAAACGCGTTTGCTGGAACAAGCTAAAAACGATGGAATAGAAAGTTTAATAGTAACTTCAACCTGCAACAGAACTGAGATTTACGGTTTTGCAGAACATCCATTTCAATTAATAAAACTTATCTGCGACAACAGCAACGGCTCTGTTGATGCTTTTCAAAGAGTTGGTTTCGTTTATAAAAATCAAGAAGCAATTAATCATTTATTTCGCGTAGGAACTGGTTTAGACAGTCAGATTCTGGGCGATTTCGAAATTATATCTCAAATAAAAACCAGTTTTACCCATTCAAAATCAATGGGTTTAGCCAATGCTTTTATGGAAAGACTGGTCAATGCGGTAATTCAGGCGAGTAAAAGAATTAAAACAGAAACAGAAATCAGTTCTGGTGCTACTTCGGTTTCTTTTGCTTCGGTTCAATACATTCTTAAAAATGTTGACGATATCAGCAATAAAAATATTTTGCTTTTCGGAACAGGAAAAATCGGAAGAAATACTTGTGAGAATTTAGTGAAACATACTAAAAATGAACACATTACTTTAATCAACCGAACTAAAGATAAGGCTGAGAAACTGGCCGGAAAACTAAATTTGATTGTTAAAGATTATTCTGAATTACACTTAGAACTTCAAAAAGCTGATATTGTAGTTGTAGCTACCGGCGCGCAAAACCCAACAGTTGACAAAGCGATTTTAAACCTTAAAAAACCATTGTTGATTTTGGATTTGTCTATTCCGAAAAATGTTCATGAAGATGTGGAGGAATTAGAAGGCGTAACTTTAATTCACATGGATTATTTGTCTCAATTGACAGATGAAACATTAGAAAACAGGAAATTACATATTCCGGCGGCCGAAGCAATTATCGAAGAAATAAAAGAGGAATTCATTATCTGGATGAAAGGCCGAAAATTTGCGCCAACGATCAATGCTTTAAAAGAAAAACTAAATGCAATTAAAAATTCGGAATTAGATTTTCAAAGCAAAAAAATTGCTGGCTTCAATGAAGAGCAAGCAGAAATTATCAGTAACCGAATCATCCAAAAAATCACTACTCATTTTGCAAATCATTTAAAAGATGACGACACCATGGTTGATGAAAGCATCGAATGGATCGAAAAAGTCTTCAAAATAAAAGCATCTTAAATTTTATATTTTAAACCATATAAGTTATATAAGTTCATTTAATTGCAAACGCTTAATTTTTGTTTTTCAATCAAACTACTTAAATTACTTATATGGTGAAATTCAACAAAATGGCTGAAAAAACAATCAGAATTGGAACACGCGACAGCGAATTAGCACTTTGGCAGGCACATACTGTCGAGAAAAAACTAAATGACTTAGGTTATAAAACCTCAATTGTTGCGGTTAAATCTCAAGGTGATATTATTCTGGACAAACCGCTTTACGAACTGGGAATTACCGGAATTTTTACTAAAACACTAGACATTGCCATGATTAATGGTGATATTGATATTGCGGTGCACTCTATGAAAGATGTTCCAACGGCTTTACCAAAAGGAATTGTTCAGGGTGCAGTTTTACCAAGAGCCAATGTTATTGATATTTTGGTTCATAAAGGAAATCCTGATTTCGACAATAAACCAAGTACGATTGCAACAGGAAGTTTACGTCGTCAGGCGCAATGGTTTAACAAATACCCAAATCATACGGTCGTTGATTTACGTGGAAACGTAAATACTCGCATGCAGAAACTGCAGGACAATGATTGGGACGGAGCTGTTTTTGCTGCTGCAGGTTTAGAGCGAATTAACTTAAAACCTGAAAACTATATTAATTTAGATTGGATGATTCCTGCGCCTGCACAAGGAGCAATGCTCGTTGTGGCAATGGAAAATGACAATTATATACTTGATGCGCTTTCGCAGTTAAATGATATCGAAACTGAAATTTGTACGTATATCGAACGTCAGTTTTTAAGAACACTTGAAGGCGGATGTACTGCACCAATCGGAGCTTTGGTAACATATAATGAGGACGAAGATACTTTACATTTTCAAGGTGTTTTGCTTTCTATTGACGGAAAACAAAAATTGGAAATCAATAAAACCGTTGATATTTCAGAATGGAAAAAATTAGGTTTCCATTCGGCGCAGGAGATTTTGAATAATGGCGGAACAGAATTAATGCAGAAGATTAAAGAATCCCTGAAAAAATAATGGCAAAATCAGCTCAGATATTATCTACGAAAATATTATCTCCTCTTCAAAAACAAGAGTTGACAAAAGCCGGTATCGAAGTAATCGAAGCCGATTTTATCAAAACCGAAAACAAACCTTTTGAACTTAAAAACCTCAACGAAAGTTTAATTTTCACCAGTCAAAATGCTGTTCACAGTGTTTTATCAAATCCAAAATCAGAAGAGCTTAAAAGTAAAAACGTGTATTGCGTTGGCTTAAAAACAAAAATCCTTTTATCTGAAAACGGATTTAATGTTGTGGCTTATACGGGTTATGCTTCAGATTTAGCCGAAATTATTTCATTGATTTACAACAAAGAAAGCTACACTTTTTTTAGCGGTAATCTTCGAAGAGACACTTTGCCCGAAGCCTTAAGAGAAGCAGGAATTAAATTCAATGAAATTCAGGTTTACGAAACTTCTTTGCAGCCTCAAAAAATTAAAGCAAACCCAGAAGCTATATTGTTTTTTAGTCCGTCTGGTGTTGAGAGTTATTTAAAAGATAATTCGATTAAAAAAGAAACCTGTTTCTGTATTGGCGAAACTACTGCCGAAGCTTTACATAAAATTACCAAAAACATCATTATTGCAGATCAGCCAACAATTGAGGATGTGATTGAAGATGTAATTAACGAATACAAATAGCAATAAGCTTTAGGCAGTAAGCCATAAGCTAAAAATTAAAATAACAAAACGCTTAAAGCCTAAAGCTTAAAGCCTAAAGCAAAGAAAAAAATGTTAAAAAACGACCTATTTTTAAAAGCATTAAAAGGAGAAACTGTTCAGCGTCCGCCAGTATGGATGATGCGCCAAGCCGGAAGATATTTACCGGAATTTATCGAACTACGTGATAAATACGATTTCTTTACACGTTGTCAAACTCCTGAATTAGCTGCAGAAATTACAGTCCAGCCAATTCGCAGAATTGCTCCGGATGCTGCTATTTTATTCTCGGATATTTTAGTTGTTCCGCAAGCAATGGGAATTGAAGTTTTAATGAAAGAAAATATTGGTCCGTTTATCCCAAACCCGATTCGTTCTATGGCAGATGTTCATAGAGTTTATGTACCGGATATTCAGGAAAGTCTTGGTTATGTAATGGATGCCATTAAATTGACTAAAGAAATGCTGAACGACGAAGTACCGTTAATTGGTTTCGCTGGTTCGCCCTGGACAATTTTTTGCTACGCTGTTGAAGGAAGAGGTTCAAAAAGTTTTGATATGGCAAAAGGATTCTGCTTTTCAAATCCGGTTGCTGCACATACCTTATTACAAAAAATCACTGATACTACTATTTTATACTTAAAAGAAAAAGTAAAAGCGGGAGTTGATGCTGTTCAGATTTTTGATTCTTGGGGAGGAATGCTTTCTCCTGTTGATTATCAGGAATTTTCATGGAAGTACATCAACCAAATCGTTGAGGCTTTGGCCGATTTAACTCCGGTTATTGTTTTCGGAAAAGGATGCTGGTTTGCTCTTGGTGAAATGGGTAAAAGCCGGGCTTCTGCTCTTGGAGTAGACTGGACTTGTTCGGCTAGAAATGCTCGTTATTTGTCTGGCGGAAATATTACTTTACAAGGAAATTTTGATCCGTCAAGATTACTTTCTCCAATTCCAACAATTAAAAAAATGGTTCACGAAATGATCGATGAGTTCGGAAAAGATAAATATGTTGTAAATTTAGGTCACGGAATTTTACCAAATATCCCTGTAGATCACGCAAAAGCGTTTATTGACGCGGTTAAGGAATACGGTATTTAGTAGTCAGTTTTCAGTCGCAGTATTCAGTTACAATTGGCTTTCCTGCAAGGTTTTCAAAACCTTGTAGGTATAAAATAATAAACTATTGAAATAAGAAAGAACACCTACAAGGTTTTGAAAACCTTGCAGGAGATGAAAATAGGAAAGAATGAAATTAGAAGTTCTGGAAAAAGATCGTTATTATCATATTTATAATCGTGGCATTAACGGAAATAACATTTTTGAAAATGATGCTAACAAACTTTATTTTTTAAAGCAATTAGCAAAATATTCCGGAGATAAAATATCGATTTTTGCTTATTGTTTGATGAATAATCATTTTCATTTAGTAATTCGCCTGAATGTTGAAGAAAAAGAGGTAACTCAGGCTTTTTCAAATTTATTCAATTCTTATGCTAAAGCTTTTAATAAACAAACCCAAAGAACAGGAAGTTTATTCGAAAAGCATTTTAAAAGAATAAATCTAAAAGACGAAAATTATCTAAAGCAGGTGATTATTTACGTTCACTTAAATCCGAAACATCATTTTGATTTAGATTTTAAAGATTTCAAATTTTCATCATATCAAGCTTTCTTATCTAGTAAAGAAACAAAAATGGAGCGGGACGAAGTTTTAACTTTATTTGATGATTTAGAAAATTTCATTTTTTGCCATAATCAAAAGAATAATCTTTTAAATGAAACTTATACTTTTGAATGATTCAGGTATGTCCTGCAAGGTTTCCAAAACCTTGTAGGTTTATTTAGACAATTTTTATATATCATATGTCCAATTAATACCTACAAGGTTTTGGAAACCTTGCAGGAAACGTATAAATAATGTTAAACAAAGGTTTAAGAGACGAAGAAAAAATCAGAATTGATAACGTTCTTAAAACATTAAGAACACTCATTTTTGTGCCTTATCCTTTGAGTCATTTACAAAAATCAGATATTGAAAATCAATTAAAAGAGTTTGGACTAAATATTCAAACGTTAATAGATTATTCTAATGAAGAGTTAATTACCTTATTAACCCGTCTTCATTTTGACTGGGAACAATTAGAACAATTTGGTGATATTTTAATAGAATTCTCAAAAGAAGAAAACCATAATTTTGAAGAAAAAGCTTTAGCTGTTTATCAATATATTCAACAGGAAAGCAAAGTTTTTTCTTTTGGAATAAATGCTAAAATTGCTTCGCTAAAAAACAGATAAAAATGAGTTTTACAGATTGGAAAACAGACCGAATTGAAAATATTCTTCCCGAAGAGTTTTATAAACTAATTGACAAGAACAAAAATCACATTAAAAAAACTTTCCCTGTAACATTAGCTAATTCTGACTCTTTAGAAAAAGCTCATAATTTCCTAACAGTCAGTCTTGAAAAAGAAAAAAACAAAGAAGGATTTCATTTTTATGCCCGCGATATGAAAACCAACAATTTGATTGGTTATTTATGTATAAAAAGCGTTGATTTTCGTATTTCAAAATGTGAACTGGGGTATTTCATTGACGAAGATTTTCAAGGAAAAGGGATTACATCAAAAATGGTTTCAGATGCATTAGACTTTTGTTTTAATGAATTGAAAATGAATAAAGTTTTCATATGTACTTCTGAAATCAATCTGGTAAGTCAGCGAATTGCATTAAAACATAATTTTAAACAAGAAGGAATTTTACGAGACGAATTTAGAAACGGTGACGGCGAATTGCAAAACACTGTTTATTTCGGCTTGCTTAAATCAGAATACAATACTCATGAAAGATAAATTTTACGCATACATACAAAACCTGCAAGATCAAATCTGTGCAGGATTAGAAGCTGTTGACGGAACGGCAAAATTCCGTGAAGATCTTTGGAAACGTCCTGAAGGCGGCGGAGGAAGAACACGTGTTATTGAAAACGGTGCTGTTTTTGAAAAAGGCGGTGTAAACATTTCTGCTGTTCATGGGAAACTTCCTGAAACCATGCAAAAAATGTTTGGTGTAGGCGAAGCTGATTTTTTTGCCTGCGGATTAAGTCTGGTTATTCATCCCCAAAACCCAATGACGCCAACAGTACATGCCAATTGGCGTTATTTTGAAATGTATGATGAAAACGGAAAAGTGATCGAACAATGGTTTGGCGGCGGACAAGATTTAACGCCTTATTATTTGTTTGAAGAAGATGCTAAACACTTTCATCAAACTTGTAAAACGGCTTGTGACAAACACAATCCGGAGTTTTATCCGAAATATAAAAAACAATGCGATTCTTATTTTTGGAATGCACACCGAAATGAAGCGCGTGGAATTGGCGGTTTATTCTTTGATTATTGCAAAGCAAATGAGCAAATGTCAATGGAAAACTGGTACAACTTTGTAACCGAAGTCGGAAATAGTTTCCTTGAAGCTTATGTGCCGATTGTGGAAAGAAGAAAAAATTTAGAATATACTCCTGAAAACAGAACCTGGCAGGAAATCCGCCGGGGCCGTTATGTCGAATTTAATCTCGTTCATGACAAAGGCACTTTATTCGGTTTAAAAACAAACGGAAGAATTGAAAGTATCTTGATGAGCCTTCCTCCACACGTGCAGTGGGTTTATGATCATCATCCAGAAGCCGGAAGTGAAGAAGAGAAATTAGTAAATGTTTTAGAAAATCAGCGAGAATGGATCTAAAAATGATTTATATAACGTTTTTTGTCAGCGTTTTTGGGTGCTTTGCCCAGAATGATTCGCTGCGAAATCCGTATTTTAAATCATATAATGATAAAATTACCGCCAGTATTTATTATTTAGATACTTCTAATAGTTTTCAGATCGCTTCGGATGATCAGGAACCCAAAACATTTCTTAATCTTATTCCGAATCGAAGAGAACAAATTGGTTTTAATCTGAATTATAAGATCATTGATATTTCGGTTGGTTTTGCGCCTAAATTTCTTTCTGGCAATAAAGGCGATTCTCATTCCAAGCATTTTAATTTTAATACCCGTTTTTACTATAAAAAATGGATGCAGTCGTTTACTTTCATTAATCAAAAAGGATTTTATGTCAGTGATGATAATGTAACAGCACAACTGCCAAGAATGCGTACTACGAAAATTGGCGGAACGACATCGTATGTTTTTAATGATAAGTTCTCTTTTAAAACATTGATAAGCCAAAACGAATGGCAGACTAAAAGCTCAGGAAGTTTTATCCCGACTTTCTCATTTTATTACACCAACATTGACTTAAATGCTCCCGACACAACACCGGGCGACATCTATGTATTTACACTGGCACCATCCTACTTTTATAATTTTGCAATTAGTGACCGTATTTTGATTGGAGCAGGAGTTGCTCTGGGTGCCGGAATTAATGATATTGACGGAGATACCTCAGCTTTATATCAGGCAGATTTAAATTTAAAACTGGCTTATAATAATGACCGTTTCTTTGGTTATGCAAGTCTTAATTCAGTAAGTTTTTCTCAGGATGATAAAGTCGACCCGCGGCTCAACGATAATATTGCCACTTTAAAACTTTCTCTGGGTTATCGATTTAATCCTCCAAAAGAAGTGAAAAAGGTTTATGATAAAGTAAATGACAAAATAGGTTTGTAATGTTTAATCTAAAATAAGAAATTATGGAAAAGGTGAACGTAGAACAGTTAAACCGCATGAATTCAGGAAAAGGATTTATTGCAGCATTAGATCAAAGCGGCGGCAGTACACCAAAGGCATTATCGCAATATGGTGTTGAAGAAAACAGTTATACAAATGACGAAGAAATGTATACTCTTGTACATGAAATGAGAACCAGAATTATTAAAAGTCCGGCTTTTGACAGCCAATATATTCTAGGTGCTATTTTGTTTGAAAACACAATGGACCGCAAAATAGATGGAGAATGGACTGCTGATTATTTGTGGAAGAAAAAAAACATAGTTCCGTTTTTAAAAGTCGACAAAGGTCTTGCTGATCTTGCAAACGGAGTTCAGTTAATGAAACCAATTTCAAATCTGGAAGAATTGCTGACACGTGCTGTAGAACGAAATGTTTTTGGTACTAAAATGCGTTCTGTTATTAAAGAAGCAAACGCCGTTGGAATCCGCGAAATCGTGGAACAGCAATTTGAAGTAGGGAAACAAATCTTTGCAAAAGGACTTATCCCAATTATAGAACCTGAAGTTGATATTTACAGCGCAGACAAAACAAAATCAGAAGAAATTCTAAAAGAAGAAATCATAAAACAGCTTAACAAATTAGATAAAAATGTAAAAGTGATGCTGAAATTATCTATTCCAACTGTGAATGACTTTTACAGCGAACTAATTTCTGATTTACATGTTGTACGTGTTGTGGCTTTATCCGGCGGGTATTCCAGAGAAGAAGCTAATCAAAAACTGGCACAAAACCACGGATTAATCGCAAGTTTCTCAAGAGCATTGTCTGAAGGACTTACTGCTGGTCAGTCTGACGATGAGTTTAACTCAAAACTTAGCACAACAATTAAAGAAATTTACGAGGCTTCGATCCAATAACAAAACTGAGCTTTAAATATAAAAAATCCCCGAAAGTTTAAATTTTCGGGGATTTGTATTTTATGGATTTAAAACTATTTAGCTATTATTTCTTCTGCTAAATCTAAGGTTTGCAAAATGATATTTTTGTCTGACTTTAAAGCGTTTAATTTAAGCGCAAAATTCAATTTGTTGTTGATCATTTTTTTAGGAGCTTCCATTGTTACGTCTGAAAATTGTTCTGAAACCCTATTTAATTTGCTTACTTCTTCTAATTTAGCTTCTTCAGATTTACTGTATGCCTGAATCAGTTCGGCAATATTTAATTTAGCAAACATGTAATTTTTCTTCAAATCATTTTTTGCCTCTTTCGTAAATGTTCCATATTCAGTACCAAAATATTCTAATGTATTCGAAACCACAACAACATCTTTATCTTTTCTGATAAATACATCTCCATATTCTTTAGTTCCGGTAATGATATAATAATTATCTTTTTGAACCAGCATCTTTTTACGAATACCTAATTGTATCAGTTTATCAGCAAAAGTTGGGTGCGTGGAAGTAAAAATCAGAGAAAATAACGGAATTGATTTCTTTATCTTTTTATCTTTTACAACCTCTGCATAATTTTCATCATAGTCATACGATTTTGTCACAACCTCAACTTCTTTAAAACCATATAAAAAGGCACTTAAATCACCATCAAAAAGTGTTGCTGTCGCTTCTTCATCTACTATTGTCGAAATTAAATCGGTAATAATGGTGATGTCTTCTTTTAAAAGTTTTGGACTTTGAAATATATCTGCGGTTAACGATGGAAATTTTTCAAGTGCTGCTTTTGTATTGATATGATAAGACATATAACCCAAAGGTTTCTGCGCAGGAAAATAATTAAACACATTCTTATTTATTTTTCTATTCGTGATTTTGCCCATAATTTCTGCAAACTCTTGAGAATATTCAATAACTTCTTCTACTCGTGCGTTATTGCTGTCAAAATAAAAATCTAGATTAATACCTTTTATAAAATTTTCGAAGTTCTTCTGCATTGGCAAAAATTTATCATAACCTCCAAATATTGCCATTGGATAATTGTACACAGAGTATAAACTTGTCATTGCAGAACTGTAATTTATCCATGACGAAATATCGGCATTGGCATTTATTTTTTCTGAACTTGGCGCAGTAAATCCATTTTCAAATAATAATTTTACAATCTCGCTTAGTTTTTCCGCTTGTTTTAGATTAAAAGCGGCTTCCTGAATAGTATATTCAGCACTAGGAGTATAATTCTGTGTATCATTATATGGCGCCGAGACTTCTTCTGTCGGAGCATCAATCATTATTGAAGTTTCAACTACTCTTTCCTCTACTGCCGGTGGTGAAACAGTCTCAATTCTTGTTTCTTCTATAGGCTCTATCATAACTTTAGTTTCCTCATATCCTACTTCAGTTGAATCAGATTTATAAGTATCATATTGATTAGAATAAGGCGTTCTTTGGGTTAATTCTAAAATCACTAAATAATTATCATTCCAAGCCAGTGTTTTGTTTTTGCCTTTTGGATTAAAAACAGCATATTTGCCAAAATCCTTAATGGCATTTTCAGCCGAATCATTTTTTGTATTCGCGCCAAATTCCTGTATTATTAATTGTTTAACAGCTTCTCTGTTCTTTACTGGAATTGTAACTTGATAATACGGAATACTGTCTGAGAATTTTCCGTGAATAGTAATTTTTTGATCTAACTGAATAACCGAAGTATACTTAGCAAAATCCAAGTCTGGTTTTTTGCTGCCATATTTAGTTATTATAGGATGATTCAAAATTTCGCCCACACTTACTTTTTTAGAAAGCTGGTTTCCGTTAAACTGTACAAAATAATCGTATTCATTTTTATTGATCTGACCAAAAGTCAAATACGTAGCAAGTAAAAAAAGTAAAGTATAAAATTGCTTCATAAGTAAAGGCGTTAATTAAGTTGGATTGTATTATTCATTAAAGTCGATTTTTTTAATACACTGTACATATTTTGCTTTAAAAAAACTGTTTTCTTGTTTTTTGAAATTTTGCTGTTTCCGTTTTCTACAGACTGAATATCTTTGTCAAAAGTATAAATAGCAATTATGCTGGCTTCTTCAAGATCTTTCTTTTTCTTTGGATCTTTAACCACTTTTTCGGGAACAGGATACGAGGCAGTTCTTTCGAAATTTTTTACGCTTCCGCTAAAGTGAATCTGATCACGCTGATTATTTATTGTATTAACAACTGCATTCAACGCTTTTAAATTAGCATAATTGAGTTTGATGATAAAAATGTAATTGTCAAAATCAGTTTTTGTTGTTACATTCGAGATTCCGTCAATTTTGGATGCTTTGGTCTTGAAATCTTCTAGTTTTTGGGTGATTTCCTGTTCGTTTGGAATTTTTACACCATCGACTTCTTCCAGCCAGATAGCTGATTTTGTCTTAAACCATGATTTCGAAAAATCGATCATTAATGTATATTCACCACTTTGATCATCGTGGTGTTTGATTCTTTCTGTTATTTCAAAACAACCTGTTAAGAGCAAACAGCAGCATAAAGCGAAAATTTTCTTCATTAGACAAATTTATAGGTAAATATTTTAAAAACTGCATTACAATAAAATTCTTAAATTTAAATCTGTAAAAATCTTAAATTTTTAGATAATATTAACGGATTCTGCTATTTGCTAAACGCCTTATTCTGTTGATTTTTCTTTAACTTTGCACCACTTATTAAAAAGTAGAATAATCCTCAAAAAAACAAAAAACAACTGCACTTTTAGAAATTAAGATTCTTCAATTCGATTTCAAAGAAATCAATCTGAAAATCTAAAATCTAAAATCTAAAATCTAAAATTATATGTTCCCATTACAAAGAAACCGTCGTTTAAGAACCAACGAATCAATTCGTTCATTAGTTCGTGAAACCAGCTTAAGTCCACAAGATTTTATGCTTCCAATGTTTGTTACCGAAGGAAAAGACATCAAATCTGCTATTCCTTCAATGCCTGGAATTTATCGCCACTCATTAGACAATACGATTAAAGAAGTAAAAGAAGCCTGGGATTTAGGAATTAAAGCGGTAAACATCTACGTAAAAGTAAGCGATAATTTAAAAGACAATAAAGGTACAGAGGCTTGGAATAAAGATGGTTTAATGCAGCAAACTATCCGAGCGATAAAAGATGCCGTTCCGGAAATGATTGTAATGCCGGATGTCGCTTTAGATCCATATTCTATTTATGGTCATGACGGAATTATCGAAAACGGTCAATTAATTAACGATGCAACGGTTGATGCTTTAACTCGTATGAGTTTAAGCCATGCAGAAGCTGGAGCCGATTTCGTAGCGCCAAGTGACATGATGGATGGGCGCGTTTTGGCGATAAGAAAAGCATTGGAAGAAAACGGACATCATAATGTTGGAATCATGAGTTACAGTGCAAAATATGCATCTGCATTTTACGGACCATTTCGTGATGCGTTAGATTCTGCCCCGGTTGATTCTCAAAATATCCCAAAAGATAAAAAAACGTATCAAATGGATTATGCTAACCGAATTGAAGGAATTCGCGAAGCTTTATTAGATGTTGAAGAAGGTGCAGATATTGTTATGGTAAAACCGGGAATTGCATATTTAGACATTGTTCGTGAGGTAAAAAATGCCGTTCATGTGCCAGTTGCAGTTTACCAAGTATCTGGTGAGTACGCGATGGTAAAGGCCGCAGCCGAAAGAGGATGGTTAGATCACGACAAAATTATGATAGAGCAACTTTATTGCATTAAGCGTGCAGGTGCGAGTATTATATCAACTTATTTTGCAAAAGAAGCTTCAATACTTTTAAATAAATAAGATGAAAAAAGTATTATTCTTATCTGCTGTTTTAGCATTTACATCGTGTAAAAAAGAAGTTTCAGAAAGTACAGACCAAACCACAGAAGCTTATTCTGAAGGAGAATCGGCAAAAGCCGCAACACCTGAAGCTTTAGGAAAAGAAATTTTTGAAGGAAGAGGAAATTGTACTTCCTGCCATCAGACTGACCAAAAAGTCATTGGCCCAAGTATTCAGGAAATTGCTAAAATATATAAAGATAAAAAAGGTGATATTCCGACTTTTTTAAAGGGGAATGCTGATCCAATTGTTGATCCAAGTCAGTTTTCCGTAATGCAGACTAATTTTGCAGTAACAAAAACAATGTCTGATGAAGAGTTGGAAGCAATTGAAACTTACATTTACAGTCATTTAAAGTAATCTAACATTTTAAAGTTTACTGCTGACATACAGTTGTCACCACACGAATATAAATTTGAACTTAAATCAAAATTTAAGTAAAAATGGATATTCATAATTTTAGCATTATTGGAATTTCTGTTAGAACAACTAACGAAAATGGGCAGTCAGGACAAGATATTCCTGCACTTTGGAACAAATTTATATCAGAAGGGGTTGCTGATAAAATTACAAATAAATTAAACAACGATATTATTTGCGTTTACACGGATTATGAAAAAGATCATAACAAACCTTACACAACCATTTTAGGTTGTCCGGTAGAGAATTTAGATTGTATTCCAGAAGGTTTGACCGGTAAAATCATTGAAAGTGATAATTATGACAAGTTTACTCCTAAAGGAAACCTTGCCGATGGAATTGTTTATAATGAATGGCTCAAAATATGGGACTCTGGTTTAAATAGAATCTTTACTTCCGATTTTGAAATTTATGGAAAAAAGGCTCAGGATCGTGAGAATGCAGAAGTAGACATTTATATTGCAGTTCAATAAATTAAAATAAAAACGGCGCCATTTCAGCGCCGTTTTCTATTATAAAATTACCAGATTTTCACTCGTTTCTCTGGACTTACAAACATTTTGTCTCCATTTTTAATACCGAAGGCTTCATAAAAAGCATCAACATTTTGAATTGGGACATAAGCTCTGTACATTCCCGGTGAATGCGGATCTGTTTTTACTTGGTTTTTAATCGCTTCGTCTCTAGACTTGGTTCTCCAAACGGTTGCCCAGGAAATAAAGAATCGCTGTTCTGGAGTAAATCCGTCGATTAAACCAGGATTTCCGTGTGCTTTCAAATACAATTGCAAACCATCGTAAGCAGCATTTATTCCGCCTAAATCTCCAATATTTTCTCCTAATGTAAATTTACCATCAACATGAATTCCAGGCAATGGTTCTAAAGCGCTGTATTGATCTGCCAATTCAGAACCTAGTTTTGTAAATTGTTCCAAGTCTTGCGGCGTCCACCAGTCAACAAGATTTCCTTCTGCATTATAACGCGCTCCGGAATCATCAAAACCATGTGAAATTTCGTGGCCGATAACTGCTCCAATTCCACCATAATTTACAGCTTCATCTGCCTGGTAATTATAGAATGGCGGCTGTAGGATTGCTGCTGGAAACACAATTTCATTATACGATGGGTTATAATAAGCATTTACTGTTTGCGGAGACATTCCCCACTCAGTTTTATCAACCGGTTTGTTTAATTTTTCGATACTTTTCTTAAAATTCCATTTGGCTAAATTTCTCGAATTTTCATAATAGCTTCCACCATCAGCAATGCTTTTAATTTCAAGTGCCGAATAATCTTTCCATTTATCAGGATAACCCACTTTTATGGTTATTTTATTCAGTTTTTCAATAGCTTTTGCCTTTGTGTCTTTAGACATCCAGCTTAAATTATTAATACGGTTTTGGTACGCCGTAATAACATTATGAATCATATCCAGTGCTTTAGTTTTTGCTTCAGCAGGAAATACTTTTTCTACGTATAATTTACCAAGTGCTTCACCAATTCCTCTATTTACGGCCTGCAGTGCTTTTTCTTCGCGAGGCAGTTGTTTTATTGCTCCTCTTAAAGTTTTACTGTAAAAATCAAAATTTGCAGTTTCAATATCTGTTGTTAATTTTGAAGCTGCTGTATTTAATAAATCCCATTTTAAATATTCTTTCCACTGTTCTACTTTGTTTTCAGTAAATACAGTTTGCAGCGCTTTCATATATTTTGGCTCTAAAACAACGACAGTATCCAATTTGGCCAGACCAATTCCTGCAAAATAACTATCCCATTTTATAGCCGGTGTTAACTTTTGAAGTTCGGCAATCGTCATTGGGTTATACTGCAAACGGCTGTCTCTGCTTTCAACGCGGTCTAGTCTTGGTTTTGATAATTCAGTTTCAAAAGCCAGAATTTCTGCTGCACTCTGTTTTGCTTTTGCTGGAGATTCACCAATAAACTGCATCATCTTTGCAACATGAAGTTCGTATTTAGCACGCTTTTCTTTAGAATCTTTATCTTCTGAAGTGTAATAATCTTTATCCGGCAGTCCTAATTGGCTTACTGCAAGGCTTACTGAATTTTTAGAGCTGTTTTTTTCATCAGCTCCAATATAAATCCCAAAGAATCCGGAACCACCTTCAGATTCCATTTCAACCAAAAATTTTTGAACATCTGCAACATTTTTAATTGCATCAATCTTTTTCAAATACGGTTTCAAAGGAGTAATTCCTGCTTTATTTCTGCCAACAGTATCCAAAACAGTCAGGAATAAGTTAACAGCTTTTCCCTGATCAGTATCTGATTTATACTTTGGGTTTTTTGATGCCTCTTTTAAAATAGACATTACATCTTTGTCGGTCTTTTTAATCAATTCATTAAAACTTCCCCAAGTTGTACGATCACCTGGAATTTCTGTCTTGTCCAGCCATGTTCCGTTTACATACTGGAAAAAATCCTGGCTCGGGCTGATTTTAGTATTCATGTAAGATACATTGATACCCGGTTCTTTTGCTGCGGAGTTTTGAGCTTCAATTGCTGTAAAAGACAGCATTACAGAAAAAGCACAAAACAAAGGTTTAGTAAGTTGTTTTTTCATTTATATATATGTTTCGAGTGTTTACACAAACATATCGTTAAAATTTGTAAATACATGTTAAAATTTATGCAATAATAATGTTTCAAATGTCAGGTATAACATTTTAATAGAAACCATCGATTATTTTCATGAATTAAAAGCTTGTTTTTTACTGATTATTGAAATTGTTTTTGGAATATTTGCTTAAAGATTTAAAGTCAAAATGAGAGCAAAAATTCAGAATGCCGTTTCAGGAAAAATTGAAGCTATTGGTTTACCCATTATGGCTTTATGCTGGGTAAGTTTTTTTTGGGGAACAACGTGGTTAGCTTCAAAAGAAGGGGTTAAGCATATGCCTGCATTGCAATTGGCAACAATACGTCAGTTTTTTGGCGGACTAATTTATGTTGGATATTTTATGCTGAAAAAACAGCCTTGGCCAAAAGGAAAACAATGGCGTACGATTATTATTTTGAGTATATTGAATTTTGCTTGCAGCAACGGCTTGAGCACCTGGGGCGTAAAATATATTACCAGCGGATTGGGTGCCATCATCAGTGCGCTTTTCCCAATTTGGATTATTATCATTAATTTCTTTAATGGTGAACGAATTGCAAAAATGGCTTTGTTTGGAATTTTAATCAGTTTTGGAGGAATTTGTATTATTTTCATCGATTATATTGCTGACTTTTTAAGGCCTGATTTTCAATTCGGGATTTTTTTAATGACAGCTTCAACTATTACATGGGCTTTTGGAATTTTGGAAACCAAGAAAAAAGCGGCCAGTTTTAATCCGTATTTTAGTTTGGGACTGCAGATGCTTATTTCAAGTGTATTTCTTTTTGGAATTACAGAAGCCACAGGAGTTAATATTCCACTAAGCCAAATCCCTTCAGAATCCTGGTGGGCAATTGGGTATCTGGTAATAATTGGTTCTGTTTTAACTTTCATTGCTTTTATTTATACGCTGCAGCATCTTCCAACAGAAATCAGCAGTATTTATGTTTACATCAATCCAATTGTGGCGATGATTTTAGGCTCGATCATTTTTGACGAAACACTTACTCAGGCTATTGCAATTGGTTCAGTAGTAACCTTGACAGGATTGTATATGGTAAATAAATCTATTCGAAAACCTAAGAATTAATATACTATAACAAGATAGTACGCGGATGACACGGATTCGCTTTGCGAAAACGCGGATTTATACCAATTTTTTATTTTTATTACCTTGAATAAAATTGGCGATTTACTTTGTAGTCGTTCGACTTCTCTCAAGATAACAACATTGTATTTAAACCTTTGGATTAATAATATCTATAAAAATCCGTATAAATCCACGTTTTCGCAAAGCGAATCCGTGTCATCAGTGTGCTAATTTCACAATCACATAATAGAAGCTCTTTATATTACAGGCTCTCTGTTAAAAACAACACGCAATTAGCTTTTTAAAAAGTGCTTTTCGTATTTTTGCGCCAAATTATTTTTATGAAATCGTTTCTTTACAAATACCGCAAATTCTTCATTGTATTAATTGTATTTTCTGTAGTCACTATATCTTTATTTTATTCGGCTTTAAAGCCACAAAAAACACTTCCGATTTATAATCCTGCCGATGTAAATCCGGAATTGGTTGACAGCACCATTCAATACAAAAGCAAATACCATACGATTGCTGATTTTTCGTTTATCAACCAAAACGGAGATACGATTACTCAAAAGAATTACGAAGGAAAAATTTATGTTGCTGATTTCTTCTTCACCACCTGCGGATCAATATGTCCAAAAATGTCAACCAATCTTGTTGAAGTTCAAAAAGCTGTTTTAAACAATCCTAAAGTAATGCTGCTTTCTCATACTGTTTTTCCAGAAGTTGACAGTGTTTCGGTTTTAAAAGCTTATGCAGTAAAATATGGAGTTGTAGACAGTAAATGGAATTTGGTAACCGGAGATAAAAAAGAAATTTACACTATGGCCAGAAAATCTTACCTGGCTGTAAAATTAGGCCGCCCGGATCAGTTGTACGATATGGTACATACAGAGAATTTTGTTTTGGTTGATCAAAAAAGACGCGTTCGCGGATTTTATGACGGAACAAAAAAGGAAGACATCTCAAGATTACTGGAAGACATAGATTTCTTATCAAAAGAGTAAAATACCTTATTTTTAGAAAGATTTAGCATTTTCAAACCTGATTATTGCCTTGGAATAAAGATTTATTGCCTATTTTTGCAATCTAAATTCAATCTAAATAAGCTTGCAAAATACTATTCACACCCTGAAAAAAGGCGATAAAGCCATTATCAAAGATTTTGATATCGATTTGATTCCTTTAAAATTATTAGAGATGGGTTGTTTGCCGGGCAGCTTAGTCGAACTTTTACAAATTGCTCCCTTTGGAGATCCTTTATATTTAGATATTAATGGTTCACATGTTGCTATTCGTGTTGAAACTGCTCGTGAAATTGAAGTTGAACTTATCCTAAACAATTTATAATGAGCGTTCAGAATATCAATGTTGCCCTTATTGGGAATCCTAATACCGGAAAAACTTCTGTTTTTAACCAGCTTACAGGTTTAAACCAACAAGTTGGGAATTATCCCGGAATCACGGTTGAGAAAAAAATCGGTTTCTGTAAACTGCCCCATAACGTAAAAGCCAACATTCTGGATTTACCGGGAACATATAGTCTGAACGCAAGTTCGATGGATGAAAGCGTTGTAATTGAACTTTTATTAAACAAAAACGACAAATTATATCCTGATGTTGCTGTTGTAGTAACCGATGTTGAAAATCTGAAAAGAAATTTACTGATTTACACTCAGATTAAAGACCTAGAAATTCCAACGATCTTAGTTATCAATATGTCAGATCGTATGGTGAGCAAAGGAATTAGTTTGGATATTCCGCTTTTAGAAGAAAAACTAAAAACCAAAATTGCCTTAGTAAGTTCCCGAAAAGGTTTAGGAATTGATGAATTAAAAGAATTAATTGTTTCTTATAAAACGATTCCGCATGAACCGTGTTTAAATGCATCAGTAATTGATCCTGAATATTTTGAAAAATTGCAGCATGCATTTCCAAATCAATTAATGTACAAATTGTGGCTGGTAATTACGCAGGATGTCAATTTTTCGAATTTAGACCGAAATGAAATTCGGAACACTTTTACCAAATCACATTCAGAATTAAAACGTTTACAGCAAAAAGAAACCATCAAAAGATATCAGTTTATAAATGATGTTTTAAAAGAAGGTCTAAAAGTTGATACTGCAGCGGCAACAGATTTCAGAGCTAAACTGGACCGCATTTTAACGCACAAATTTTGGGGTTATATTATTTTCCTCGGAATTTTATTTATCATCTTCCAATCTATTTTCAGCTGGTCAACAATTCCTATGGACTTTATTGACAGCACTTTTGCTTCATTAAGCAGCTGGACAGCAAAAGAATTGCCAAGTGGTATTTTAACCGATTTACTTTCGCAGGGAATTATTCCGGGAATTGGCGGTGTTATTATTTTTATTCCGCAGATTGCTTTCTTGTTTTTATTCATTTCTATTCTCGAAGAAAGCGGTTATATGAGCCGTGTGGTTTTTTTAATGGATAAAATAATGCGCAAATTCGGGCTTTCGGGAAAAAGCGTCGTGCCTTTAATTTCAGGAACAGCTTGTGCGATTCCCGCTATTATGGCGACACGAAATATAGAAAACTGGAAAGAACGCCTTATTACGATCTTAGTAACGCCATTCACGACTTGTTCTGCAAGATTACCGGTTTACGCGATTATGATTTCGTTAGTGATTCCGAATAAACGAGTTCTTGGATTTTTAAACCTGCAGGGGCTGTCGTTGATGTTATTGTATTTATTGGGATTTGTAACGGCAATAATCTCTGCCTATATTTTAAATAAAGTTTTAAAACTGGATTCAAAAACGTATTTCGTTGTCGAAATGCCAAGTTATAAATTACCGCTTTTCAAGAATGTTGGAATCAATGTTGTCGAAAAAACTAAAGCTTTTGTTTTAGGCGCGGGTAAAATCATCTTAGCAATATCGGTTATTTTATGGTTTTTGGCTTCTTTCGGGCCCGGAAAAGAATTTAATGATGCGGAAAACATCGTAAAAGAAAGATTTGCCAATACAACTTTAAATGAAATTCAGTTTGAAAATGAAGTTGCTTCTCAAAAAATAGAGAATTCATACATCGGGATTATGGGTAAAGCTATTGAGCCTGTAATTTCTCCACTTGGTTACGACTGGAAAATTGGGATTGCGATTATCAGCTCTTTTGCTGCCCGTGAAGTTTTAGTGGGAACACTGGCTACTATTTACAGTGTTGGAGACAGCGATAACGAATCGACAATTAAAAGTAAAATGCAGAAAGAAGTAAATCCGGAAACGGGAGAAAAAATCTTTAATTTTGCTTCTGGTATTTCATTGTTATTGTTTTATGCTTTTGCAATGCAGTGCGCCAGTACATTAGCCATTACAAAAAAAGAAACAAATTCATGGAAGTGGCCTGTAATGCAGCTTTTCTTTATGAGCGGTCTTGCTTATATTACAGCGCTTTTAGCGTATCAATTTTTAAAGTAAAATGTTATGATACAAGAAATTATAGCTTTTGCCATATTATTTATCGCCGTTGGTTTTTTGATTAAAAAGTTCTTTTGGAAATCTAAAAAGAAAAAAGACTGTGGTGATGGCAATTGCGGATGTTCATAGATTTTGAGTTTTTAAGTTGCTGAGATACTAAGCTTCTAAGATTTATCTCATTTTTTCGCAGAGTTTCACCAAAAATAAACACAAAGCTTCACAGAGATTTAAAAGTTCTTTGTGAAGCTTTTTTATTCTATAAAAACCTATACCTTAAAGAAATACCTTTTTTTAATGTTTAAAAAACTTTTATGGCTTAGTTATCGATACTGGGCAAATTAATTTTGCAGAATAAAATTCAAAAAAAATGACAAAATTTGAAAAAGAAGAAATTGTAAGAGACAATAGAGTTGCCAGATTATTATGGTTTTCTTTTGGCTTCTTGTGCGCTTTTGGAATAATGTGCCTTTTAAAATCTAAAGTCTAAAGCCGCATAAAAAGTTTTCAGTTTCAGTCACAGTTTACAGTCATCATATAAACTGAAAACTGTGACTGAATCCTGAGGCTTAAACCGAAAACTCACTTCACTCCTTCCCACTCGGCATAAAACTGTGCCAGGAAAGATTCCATAAAGCCGTGGCGTTCAGCAGCAATTTGTTTTCCTTTTTCGGTATTCATTTTATCTTTTAAAAGCAAAAGCTTTTCGTAAAAGTGATTTATTGTTGGTGCATTGTTCTTTTTATATTCCTCTTTTGTCATATCGGTTACCGGAGCAATTTCAGGGTCATATAAGGCTCTGTTTTTAAATCCTCCATAATTGAACGCTCTTGCTACTCCAATTGCGCCAATTGCGTCTAAACGATCCGCATCCTGCACGATATCTAATTCTATTGAAGAAAACTTCTTTTCAAAATTTCCGCCTTTATAAGAGATGTTTTCGATGATATTTACCACATGCTGAATTATATCTTCTGAAACGTTATGTGATTCTAAAAATAATCGGGCTGTTTTTGGTCCAATTGTTTCGTCTCCGTCATGAAATTTACTATCGGCAATATCATGAAGCAATGCTCCTAATTCTACAACTGTTTTATCACAATTGGTATCTTTTGCAATTAAAAGTGCGTTTTTATAAACTCGTTCGATATGAAACCAATCGTGTCCGCCTTCGGCATCGTTTAATTTCTCTTTTACAAAAGCAATTGTTTTATTTATAAGTTCAGAATTATTCATAATGTGTTATTGTTTGTGGTGAAATGGCGTACAGATTTGACTGATTCAACAGATTTACGCTGGTGTTTTATAGTTTAAATAAAAAATGTTGATTGTTGAAGTTCTAAAACCTCAACAATCAACAATATTTTCAATATCAATATCAATTGCAAAAAATCAATTTTCAAATCTAAAATCAGAAATCTGCAATCTAAAATCTACAATCTAGCCGGTTCAACCCATTTAAAGATATGACCTTCAGCAGGAATTACAATTCTTTCTGAAATTTTAGCCATACGAGCCGGTAATTTCATTAAGTAATCACGTGCTTTTTCAGCTTCATCTGTTAGGTTCGTGATTTTATCGATTTCCCATTTGTTAATTAACTTCTGCATGATTTCAACATAATCATTTGCTGTGTAAACTCCAATACGCTGCGCAGAATCAGAAAACTGTTCGAAAGCAGAACTTATCTTTTGACCAGATTCTCTTAAAAAATGAGCCGGCATAACGATTTTTTGTTTCATCATATATTGAAACGCCAGCATCATTTCGCTAGGGTCAACCTGAAAAATTCTGGTTACAAATTCGCTGTATGCATGATGATGACGCATTTCGTCACCTGCAATCATTTTACACATTTTAGACAACTTGTTATCACCAAATTTCTTAGCAATCTGAGATACTCTGTTGTGCGAAACATAAGTTGCCAATTCCTGAAAACTAGTGTATACAAAGTTTTTGTACGGGTCAGTTCCAGTTCCAATATCAAAACCGTCGTTGATTAAATGCTGTGTTGTCATTTCGATTTCACGCATATTAACACGACCAGACAAATACAAGTATTTATTTAAAAGATCACCGTGACGGTTTTCTTCTCCGGTCCATTGCCTGATCCATTTCGACCAGCCATTACCGCCGTTCTCCACCTGATCTACTCCTTCTACATCCATCAACCAGGACTCATATGTTGGAAGTGCTTCTTCGGTAATTGTATCACCTACAAGCGTTACCCAGAAATCGTATGGCAATTCTTTAGCAATTTCACGTAGTTCCTTTACCTCCTCAAAGAAATTTTCTCCTTCAGAATTAGGCAGGAAATCTGACGGCTGCCAAATTTTTTCCACCGGAATTAAATACTGTTCAACGAAGCTGTCAACGTTTTTTTCCAAAAACTGCATCACTTCTAATCTAATGTTTTTTATAGACATTACTTATTTTAAATTTGGGATTTATATTTTAGCTCGGACTAAAACTTAAACCTGTTTATACTCGTTTACTCCTTCAACAACCGCTTTTTCTGTTAATGCCATTAATTCGGCAAAATCATAATCTTTTACTGCCATCGCTTTGTGTGCTGTAAAAGTTAAGCGGTTTCCTAACCCAACCGGAAACATACCGTAACGAACCATTTTCCATGAATTATTAATACTTACCGGCACAACGTATGCAGATGGTGCATATTTGCATAGAATTTTTAAACCGCTTTGGGCAAATTCTTTAGGTTTTCCCGTTTTACTGCGGGTTCCTTCCGGGAAGATTACAGCAGATCTAGTGTTTTTTTCTATATATTCAGACAAGCCTTTGATTACTGGAATCGCTTGTTTAGGGTCTTTACGGTCAATTAAAACAGATCCTCCGTGGCGCAGATTAAAAGACACACTCGGAATTCCGCTTCCTAACTCCTTCTTACTTACAAATTTACAATGAAAACGTCTAAAGTACCAAATCATTGTCACGATATCGTACATACTTTGGTGATTGGCCACAAAAATAATTGGAACTCCGGTTGGAATAGTATCTACACCCGTAACTTTATAAGTTGTACCAACTAAATGTGTACATCTTAAAAGACCGAGATTTAAATAATCAACACTTTTTTTGTGAGCCTGATAACCAAAAAGATTAAGGCAAATCCATTGTATTGGGTGAAAAACCGCCAAACACAATCCAAAACATAAATAAAAAATTACGGAGATTGGATATGAGATTATCTTTTGCATGCTTGAAAAAATTTGAGGTCAAAAGTAGTAAATATATTTTTAGCGGTAGAAAAATTGAAAACAATAACCGTTTTTATGGTTTAATTGTACCTTTGCCCTTAAAATTGCAAATTTTTTCTGAATTAAATGAACTTCACATACCCTAAAAATGAACGCTTAAAGAGCAAAACCACGATTGGATTACTTTTTTCTGAAGGGAAATCGGTTTCAAAATATCCGCTTCGTTTGGTTTACCGTCAAGCGGAAGCTGCCTATCAGGGTAATACAAAAGTGGGGGTTTCTGTTTCCAAGAAATACTTTAAAAAGGCTGTTGACAGAAATTATTTCAAAAGAGTGCTGAGAGAAACCTACAGACTCAACAAACATTTGCTTCTGGATCATTTAAATCAACCGTATTCTTTCATGCTTTTTTACCAGACAAAAGACAGATTACCTTACGAAGAAATCAATACCAAAACGATTCAGTTGTTTGAGAAATTTGTGCAGCAGCTAAACAAAACTCCTGAATCTGAAACCAAAAAGGATTTATAAGCCCTCAAAGTCAACTTTGTACTCTAAATCAGATAAAAAATTATAAAAAATATTGTAGTTTTAGCACTAAATTGAAATTTTATGCGATACATTTTCTTTTTATCTGTAATTTTTTGTGTTCTTTCGGGATGCAGTAAAAATGAAGCTCCTAATGAAGTTGCGATAAGTGCTATAAAATTACCCCCGCCCCCGCCGGCAAGTAAAAGCGAATATATTCAAAAAGATCAGGATAAAAATCTAGATGCTCCTTCGCCTAAAATTGAACAAAAAATCATAAAACAAGCATCGCTTCGGTTTGAAACCAATGATTTAGAAGAAACGTACAAGCAAATTCAAACAGCGGTTAAACAAAGTCAGGGAAAAGTTCAGAGTGATTCTGAAGGTAAAGACTATGGCACTCTTTATCGAAATATAACGATTAGAGTTCCAAGCCAGAATTTTGATAATTTTATCAATACAATTTCAAAAGGAGTTTCGTATTTCGAGAGAAAAGAAATTACGGCAGAAGATGTTACGGAACAATATATCGACTTAACGACAAGATTAAAAAACAAGAGAAAGCTTGAAGAACGTTATCTTCAAATATTACAGAAAGCCGCTAAAATTAGTGAAATCTTAGAAATAGAAAAACAGATTTCGATTATCCGCGAAGAAATAGAAGCCAAAGAAGGTCAGTTAAAATATTTAGAAAGCAGGGTTTCTGAAAGTACGGTTACAATTGAGTTTTTTAAAAATCTGCCGGAACAGGAAGCCGTGCAATTATCATACGGATCTAAAGTCTGGACCGCTGTTAAATCAGGGTTTTTTAGTTTGTCCAGTTTCTTTATATCAATTATCAGCATTTGGCCGTTTATTATTATAATTGTTGTATTAGCCTATTTTATTAGAAAGAGAATTAAAAGAAAAAAACCATAGTCATGTATCCTTATTTCAAGAAGAAATTCATTATACCAACTGTTGCGGCAGGATTATTATTTATTGGAACCAGTTTCAAAGAGGACTTTTTTGAAATTGCAAAACAAATTGAAATCTTCACAACGTTGTTTAAAGCCGTAAACACGAATTATGTAGACGAAACAAATCCGGGTGATTTAATGGATAAAGCCATTAAAAATATGCTGGGAAGTTTAGATCCTTATACGGTTTACTTTAACGAACAGGATGTTGTAAATTTCAAAATCAACAACACGGGAGAATATACCGGAATTGGCGCAATGATCGCACGCAAAAAAGACCGTTTGATTGTTCGCGAACCGTATAAAAATTATCCGGCAGATAAAGCGGGACTAAAAGCTGGTGACGAAATCATCCAGATTGGTGATGTTTTGATTGCTGATTTTAAAGATGATGCTTCGCAATTACTAAAGGGAACTAAAAACACTAAAATCGCTATAAAATATCTTCGTCAGGGAAAAACTTTTACAACTGAATTGGTTTTGGATGAAGTTGATATTAAATCGGTTCCTTTTTATGGAAAGATCGATGAAAAAACGGGTTATATAGTTTTGGCACATTTTAGCAGAAAGGCTTCCGCCGAAGTTAAAGAGGCATTGGAAAAATTGAAAGCTGACGGTGCGAAACAGATTGTTTTAGATTTAAGAGGGAATCCGGGCGGACTTTTGAATGAAGCGATTGATATCTGTAATTTATTTGTTCCAAAGAATGAAGTTATTGTAACGACGAAATCAAGAATCGAAAAACATAACAATACATACAAAACAACTAAAGAACCAATTGATACAGAGATTCCGCTTGCTATTTTGGTTAACGGAAGAAGTGCATCAGCATCTGAAATTGTTTCCGGGGCTTTACAGGATTTAGATCGTGCTGTGATTTTAGGAAGCAGAAGTTTTGGAAAAGGTTTGGTACAGCGTTCTGTTGACCTGACTTACGGAACTCAATTAAAAGTTACAATCTCTCGTTACTACACGCCTTCTGGCCGTTGTATTCAAGCGCTTGATTATACGCATAAAGATAAAAACGGTGCTGCCCAAAAAACAGATGCTAAAAACTTCAATGCTTTTAAAACCAGAAAAGGAAGAACAGTTTATGACGGCGGCGGTGTTTTGCCCGATATTGAATTAGATGAAGCTAAAATGAGCCCTATTACGAGCGCTCTGTTGAAAAATGACGGGATATTTGATTATGCAACTGCTTACTATTATAAAAATCAAAATTTGGGTGATAAAATACCTGTAGTTACAGATACTGATTATGCAGGTTTCAAACAATATCTGAAAGTAAACAAAATTAGTTTTGATACTGAAACAGAAGTTGCCCTGAAAAATACTCTGGCTGCTGCCAAAAGTGAAAAAATTGACGAAACGATTGCTCCGGAATATCAACAATTATTAGCCGCATTAGAGAAAAGTGAAAACACGCTGCTGGATAAAAACCAAAAAGAAATTAGAGATTTAATTCAGGAAGAACTTATCAAAAGATACCAATACCAGGAAGGTTTGTATCAGTTTTATATTAAAAACAATTCAGAGATTAAAAGAGCAGTAAACGTATTGAATAACCAAACTGAATATAAGACGATTTTAAAAATGTAGAAAATGAAACTTTCCCGGGTCCTGTTTTTATTTATTATTTACAATCTGGCGGCGCAGCAAAAACCAATCGAAACAGTATATTTTGATTTCGATAAGTATGATCTTACTGAATCGCAGGTCAAAGTTGTAAATAATTTTATAAAATCGATAGACACCGCCAAAGTCGAATCTATACAAATCTATGGTTACTGCGATGACCGCGGCACAGACAACTATAATTTTAAACTGTCTCACGACAGGGTAAATACTATTCAAAACTTACTGCTTTCATCAGGTTTTAAAGAAAGTAAGATTGTTATTCTCGAAGGCAAAGGCCGTGTAGTAGTTAAACCTGATACGGTTGAAAATCTTTATGAAACCCGTTTAAGAAACCGACGGGTTGATTTGATCGTTGTAAAACGAAATAGTTTTGGAAAAGAAGTTTATTCGACCTTTAAAGACAAATTAAAGGTTGGCGATAAAATTTATCTGGAAAACATTCTGTTTGACATGGGAAGTGCCAGGCTTACCAATAACTCTAAAAAAGAACTTGACAAGATTGCTTTAACACTTCAAAAACAAAAAAATATACAGTTTGAAATTAGGGGTCACGTTTGCTGTACACCCGAAATATACAACGATGCAATCGACAAGAATACCAAAGAAAGAAGACTTTCCTGGAACCGGGCCAAAACCGTTTTTTATTATTTAAGTTCTAAAAAAATTTCCAGAAACAGAATGCGTTATCAAGGCTGCGGCAACAAATTTCCTTTGAAAAGAGGCGATAACTATGATCGCCGAGTTGAGTTTTTGATTACTAAGATTTGATTTGTTCTGCCACGAAGACGCTAAGCTACAAAGTTTATTTACTTAAAGCTTTACTCTAAACTAAGTTGTTAATTGATTCTTTTAAAAACAGTTACAAATCAGCAAAAAATATAAATTTCAATAATGCAACATTGTAGCATTATTCTTTTTGTGCTTATCCGCGAATCATTTCAATATGCTCAATATCATCCTCAAGGTACATTTCCCCTGACTGCACAAAACCATGACTTTCGTAAAATTTCTTTAAGTATAATTGTGCACCAATTGTAATTTTATCTTTTCCAAAATTGGATTTTATTGCGGCAATAGCTTCACGCATTAAATCATGTCCCCATTTTTTATCACGATAATTGGCACCAACAACTACTCTTCCTATTGAAGCATTCTCAAAACTAATTCCGGCATCGAATAAACGGGAATAGGCTGCAACTTTACCGTCATATTCTCCAATTAGGTGCAGCGCTTTCTTGTCTTTGCCGTCAATATCTAAATAAACACAGTTTTGCTCTACTACAAAGATTTCACTTCTTAGTTTAAGTAAATCATATAGCTCGTTTACAGTTAATGCCTCAAATGGCTTTATTTTCCATTTTAATTCCATTTTGTACTTATTTTTTAATTTTAATAATCGTAAAAACAAAATTACACTAAATATTATCAAATAGAAATCCCGATTATAAAACTAAAATCGGGATTTACAAAAGTTACTTTTCTCCTCCTGCATGGTTTACAAAACCTTACAGGTATTGAACCTTTTTTATCTATTTTATATTGTCAATTACATCTACAAGGTTTTGTAAATCTTGCAGGAGAAAAAAGCGCTTTACTTTATCATTTTTTCTTCATGATAATTTCCATGCTTTTATATTCTGCACCATTTTTAACATCGAACATTTCCATTTTACGAGTTGTGGCATCAACAATTGTATAGATTTCTCTGTAAGGTGTTTTTTTACCATTTACAGGATTTACCATATCGCCTTTCAATTCCATACTTTTGGTTTTTTCATCGTATTTCCCAATAGCCACCATCATTCCGGTTCCCATATTGTCGATAAAAGTTGAGGTATATTCTTTACTGGCGTTATTGTAAGCGAGTGTGCTTTTTCCTTCAAATGGTGCTCCCATAATTTTTCCCTGATAATTAGCTTCCTGATAGCGTCCGCCAAGGATCATTTTGATATTGGCAACAGAAGTAGATTTTTCTGGTTTCCCATTTGGTTCATACCAAAACGTCATCTCACAATTCCAGGTTCCAACTTCGTCTGTCATTAATTTGTGCGGTGCGCCGGGTGTTGCATAAGCCTGCCATGCTTTCATTTGTGCTGCTGAATCTAGTTGTGCTTCAGCAACTGGCTCTTCAGTTTTAATGCTGTCTGAACCTTTTGCTGTGACATCTTCGGTTTTTACTTCTTTTTTACAAGAAACAAAACATAGTGCAATAATTACTAATGTTGTGGTTACCTTTTTCATAAGTCTTTGTTTTTATGTTTGTTATAAAACAAAAGTAAGAAAAATAACAACGAGAGTTGTTTCAAGTTTCAGGTTTCAATGTTACAGGTTTATGCTGTGTGTATTTTAACCGCAAAGTTCGCTAAGGTTTACGCAAGGCACGCTATAGAAACCATATAAGTTATATAATAATTTAAGTAAACCCTTAAAAATAACTTTGCGTTTCTTTCCGTAAACCTTAGCGAATCTTTGCGGTTAAGAAAACTTGAAACTTCAAACTTCAAACCTGAAACAAAAACCTTAACGTTTGTCTATTTTTACAGATTTTATAATGGCTTCGAGATCGAACATTAGATCTCGTTCCTGATTTGAGGGTGAATAGCAAAATCCTTCGATAACCAGGATTCGGTTATAAACAGAATCTACGATTGCGTAATTAATAAAAGGTCCGGCCATGAAGTCGTTTTTTAGTTCCCAGGTTCCTTTGGTTTCAAAAGCTTCTTTTCCGTCTAATGATGTATTCGAAAAATAAGGCGCGTAAGCTTCGCCGGTAATCATTCGGGTTTTGGGTTCTCGCCCTTTGATATAATAACCTATTGAATCCCGCATTTTAATAATATTTCCAACTACATTTCCACGGGTTTTGAAGTTGTGCAGCGGAATTTGGTATATTAATAAACTGGTGTTACCGCTGATAATATCTTTTTTCAGCCAGATAAAATTCTTTTTGTGAAGCATGTATTCATATCCGGTGGGAATCTGGATATCTATATGGAATTTGTTTTTTATAACAGCCGGGTTTAAAAGTGATTTGCTGTTATCTTCCTGAATTTTCTCGATTTCGGCATCACGAATCATTTTGATGATTTGTGTCGAATTCAATTCGATACTGCAGATAATGTCATCAATAGATTTTCCGTAAATGCGGAAAGTATTGTGCGGCAGTGATTTATTGTGTATTATTTCAAATTTTTCTACAGCTGATTTTTTAACTACAATAATACTTCGGCTGTCGGTTACAAATCCTTCAAGAAGTTTTGCCGGATATTGATTAATTGTAAAAAGCGGCTCTTCCTGTGTTAAGCCTAAAACTGGAGATGCAAATTTATTTCGTATACTGTCTCCAACTTCTCCATACCATAACTGGTCGTCTATAATAATGGAGATTGTGTTTGTTTTTCCAGAAACAGGCTCTTGCTGCTTATCTGTTTTCAAACAAGAAATTAGTAGAAACGGAAGTATTATAAATAAAAAATGGGTTTTATTCATTTTCTTAATTTATGAAATAAAACCCAAATTTAAATAAGATTTTTAATTATCCGTTTATTTTAAGTTTCATTCCGGGTTTGATATCTTCATCTTTAATACCATTCCATTTTTTAATATCTGAAATTGTTACTCCAGGATATTTTTTAGAAATGCTGTACAAAGAATCACCTTTTTTAACGTAATAATCTTCACTCATAGTTTTTGCTGAAGGCGCTTTCTTTTTGAAAGAATCAACAGAGTTTGATGCAACAGCAGTTGAAACAGGCTCTTGTATTTCTGTAACTATTTTAGAAACTACTAATGTTTTTCCTAAACCAATATTATTAGAAGTAAGATCATTTAATGTTTTTAAGTCCGCAATAGTCGTACCGAATTTTTTAGCAATGCTTCCTAAGTTATCTCCGGCTGCAACAACGTACTCAACAGTTTGTATTGAAACTTTATCACTATCATCTGCAGAAGCAATTGCTTCTCCAGTATTTTTCTCTATAACTGGTAATGTTTTTGGTTCCTTAACTGCTTTTACAGAAGAATCAATGTCTGATTTAATTTTTAACGTTTTACCTAATGCAATTGCATTTGATTTAAGGTTATTCCATTTTTTTAAGTCTGAAATATTTACGTTGTATTTATCTGCAATTGAACCCAGGTTGTCTCCTTTTTTAACTTTATAAAACTCAATATCTTTTGAAACTTCTAAAGATTGAGTGTCTCTAACCGGTTTTCCTTTTGGAGCAATTTTCATTGCTAAACGAGTTGGAATTGTTTTAAATTCGGACTCGTGTTTTACGTAAGCATAAATTTTATCTTCATTAGAAAGAAAAGTTGCGATTTTATCTTTTGGCAAACGAAGAAAATGCTGTTCTCCCTGATAAAAAGGCACTACATTTAATTTATATGAAGGATTTAAAAGCTGAATCTGTGATTGGGGCATGTCTAACAAATCGGCAATTTGTTTAAACGACATTTGGTTTTTAATACAAACCGTATCTGTTTCAAAGTTTTTCACGACAGCCCTTTCAGGGTTAATCCCGTGTTCTTTGTGATATTCAAAAAGATACATTGTAGCATAAAAAGCCGGAACATACCCTTGAGTTTCTTTTGGAAGGTAATTACGAATATCCCAGTAACCCGTTTTTCCGCCAGAGCGGCGAATTGCTTTTGTTACGTTTCCTGGGCCTGAATTATAAGATGCCAAAACAAGTTCCCAGTCATTAAAAATGTTGAACATTCTGGTAAGGTAATCTGAACAAGCAGCTGTAGCTTTAAGAGGATCGCTTCTTTCATCAATATAAGAATCGATTTTTAAAGAGTATTGTTTTCCGGTTCCGTACATAAACTGCCAAAGTCCGGTAGCGCCCATTTTAGAAACTGCTTTAGGGTTTAAAGCAGATTCTACAACGGCTAAATATTTTATTTCCAATGGAACTTTTTCTTTTGCGAATGTTTCCTCGAATATTGGAAAGTAGTATTCTGATAAAGCCATTAATCGAGAAAACGATTTTTTACGATTCTTAAGAAATGACTTTATTATGTTTTCTAATCCCTGATTGTATTCAATCTCAAATGGCGATTTCTCATTCATTACTGCCAAACGCTGCTTAAGCAGTTCTGTTGGCAGTTCCTCATCTACAGTAACGTCCTTGTTAATGGTTTGAATATCTTTTGTCAAATCATCATAGATATCTAAACTTACTAACTCATTCATCCAAAGACTGTCAACTTTTGCTGCCAGATCATCTTTTTTAAATGTGCTTTTAATCGAATCTAAATAGGACAACTTTACTTCCGACTTTATTTCTAATGAGGCAGTTGCAGATTCTTGTGCAAACATCGTCATCGAAAAAAGTGCCGTAACCGCTAAGGAGATTTTCTTTACAATCATATAACATTTATTTAAAATTCTATAAATCAACCAATTATAGAATTGTTATTTTTGCAAACTTATAAAGTTTAACGCTTAAAAATACGCAAAAAAATGTTAATTGTGATATTTTAGTCTAAAATTGCAGCAATTCCAGGTAAAATTCTTCCTTCCAGCATTTCAAGCATTGCTCCTCCGCCAGTAGAAACGTAGCTCATTTTGTCTTCAAAACCGAACTGTTTTACTGCAGCAACAGAATCACCGCCTCCAACTAGAGAAAATGCACCATTTTTAGTTGCTTCTGCAATAAAGTCTCCCAAAGCAATCGTTCCTTTAGAGAATGTTTCCATTTCAAAAACCCCTAATGGACCATTCCATAAAATAGTTTTTGAGTCTAAAATCACTTTTTTGAAGTTCTCTAATGATTTTGGCCCTGCATCAAGACCCTGCCATCCGTCAGGAATTGCATTTACATCTACAACTTGTGTTTTTGCCGAATTTGAGAAATCATCTGCGGCAATTACATCAACAGGAATATGAACCTGAACATTTTTTTCTTTTGCTAATCTTAGAATTTCAAGAGCTAAATCTAGTTTATCATCTTCACAGATTGATTCTCCAACTTTTCCGCCCTGAGCTTTAACAAATGTAAAAGTCATTCCGCCTCCAATAATCATGTGGTCAACTTTATCTAAAATATTTTCGATAACTGTAATTTTAGAAGAAACTTTAGACCCTCCTAAAACTGCTGTTACCGGCTTTTCGCTATTTTTAAGTACTTTGTTTAAGCTGTCAATTTCTTTAGCCAATAAAATTCCAAAAGTTTTATCGTTTGGAAAAAACTGTGCTATAATTGTTGTTGATGCGTGCGCTCTGTGTGCCGTTCCAAAAGCGTCATTTACATAAACATCTCCAAGTGAAGCTAATTCTTTTGCAAAAGCAACATCTCCGGCTTCTTCTTCTGCATGAAAACGTAAATTTTCAAGTAATAAAACTTCTCCGGGCTGTAAGTTTTTAGCAGCTGTCTGAGCTGGTTCTCCAACACAGTTTTCAGCAAACTTAACCTGTACTCCTAAAATTTCAGAAGCAGTTTTTAAGATATGTTTTAAAGAATATTTTTCTTCAGCGCCTTTTGGCCTTCCTAAATGTGACATTAAGATTACACTTCCGCCTTGTGCTAAAATTGTATCGATAGTAGGTTTTGCTGCTTCAATACGTGTTGTGTCTGTTACATTAAAATTCTCATCCAACGGCACATTAAAATCTACACGGATAATTGCTTTTTTATTTTTAAAGTCGAAATCGTTTAAAGTTTTCATTTGATATTTTTTTAGTTTTTTAGAAAGAAAAACAAATATAGGACTTTTAAAGTACTAATAAATTCGAATAAACTAAAAAAGAGACAACAAAAAGAACGAAAACGTTATAAATTCACAAATAAATTGGTTTATTAAATATTAAAAACAATTTTTAGATGCTAAATTAATATCGGCTTAAATGAAAGACATATTATTTGAGCTTGTTTTTTTAGAGAACTAACAAATTAATCTGTACTATTTCAAAAAATCGTAAACACTCAAAATCTAATAAGATATCTTAAATGTTGGACGGGATTAGATTTTTTCTTAAAAAGAAAGAAAAATCTTAAAAACATTGTTTATAAAAAAATTATGCTATATATTTACATCCTAGTTATAGTTCCTGAATAACCACATATTCAGAAAATTTCAATTTCCACCTTAGTACAAAAAACAAATCTTCCGGTTTTTTCTCTGATAACCTTTTTGAAAATGGTTTTGCCATCATTTTTACAGAATTATTAAATCCCTGAATAGTATCTTATTTAAGGTCTTTTTTAATGTGCCAGTAATTTTCTGACACTTACAGAAAATATGGTAAAAAATCATCAAAAGGGTATAAACCCTTAGAGATATACCATATCAACTGTTTAGATTTGCACACCAATTCATAATTAAATATTCTAATCAAAGCCAATGAAAAAATCCTTTCCGCTGTTTTTTTTAAGATTGTTTTTTATTCAAAAAAATAATCTTAAAAGCCCAGTTCCTGCATTATTGTGTCTTGTCGTGTTTTTCATGACAGTCTCTTTGAAAGCACAAATATCCGAAAACGATCCCAGCAAATATGTGCCAAATATCATACCGCCTTCTACTGCGGCTTATTCATTTAACACTTTTGGGAATACCTCAATTGATTATTATTATATTATCTCATAAATACTACAAAAAAATGCAAATTTAGAATACAACATTCTAAAAAACCAATTAATAAAAACAATCAAAATAGAAATAAGAATTATGAAAATACTTCGAAAAAAACGTCATATTCTGCTATCAATAATACTAGTATTAAACAATTATAGTGTTTCTTCACAAATTATAAACCCAATTCCAGAGAAAATTTTTAGTGCTTCTCCAGATGTAATGGCTTTTCAAAAATATAACATTACTGAAGTAAATTTATATACTGGTAAAACGGATGTTAAAATTCCAATTTTTGAAATAAAATCAGGAAACATAAATGTTCCAATAAGCTTAAATTATGATTCAGGAGGCATTAAAATTGATGATCGAGCAACTTCTATAGGTATGGGGTGGGTTTTAAATGCTGGAGGGAGCATTATTAGAATTGTTAACGACATTCCTGATAATGACGCTCAAATTGGAACGGACTATCAAGATGGCGGAGATACCGGTATACACATTTTTCCAATAGTTAACCGACAAGGAAATAATAGAAAAATAAATGCACGAATTCCTGTTTTTACAACTTATTATAGGTACTCAAATTTTCCAAATGATTCACCTTGCTTTAACTATAGAGAAGATATAGATGAAAATGAGATTGACGGTGTAAATGGCAAATATTGGGCTGATTCTGCAATACCATATCCAGGAGGGTACTTTCAACAAGATTTACCAGACACTTTTATTATAAATGCTCCTGGGTTGAGTTCTAAATTTATAACCACAAACAATACGCAAAAAGATATATATCCAAATAATAACACTGGTATCACTACTACTTTTTTAGACAACTCAGGCATTAAGATGACTTCTCTAATTATAGATAAAAGAGCTAATCCTGGTTATGGATTTTATAATTATGTAAATCTGGGTGAGAATAATTTAAGCCTTATAAATGCAAATCCTTATCATCAAATTGCTGCAGGAAAAAAAATAAAAGATTTCTATGAATTTAATATTGCTAATACTAATGGCGTTAAATATAAATTTAATGAAGAAGAAGTCAATGAAACTTTTTATCGTCCTTTTGGAATCATTCCTGTTCCAGGCGCAATTTGCAGTAGTAATGGTATGGATATTATAAATAGCTATCATGCCAATTATTATAATAAAAGAATACATACTTGGAATTTAAGTAAAATTGAAGATAGCCAAACTAACAAAACGGTAGATTTTTTCTATCAAACTTATGCAAACCCTAACATTGAAAATAATATTTTAGTTGATACTCCAGTAAATCTAACAATTAGTTCTCCTCAAAATGAAAATTCATTAAATAAATGTATGATAGCTATGTATGCCCCTAATGACCCTTACAATTATTTAAAGATGAATTCGATGACTAAAAATCCTAAAAGAAAAAGATTGACTACCATTTCATATGATGAAGGCACTGTTAATTTTCAATATGGATTAAGCAGACAAGATTATCTGGGGGAAAATGCCTTAACAGAAATAACTGTTAAAAATAGCAAGAATGTTATTATAAAACGATTTGTATTAAATTATTCTTATTTTGATTCTAAAGAAAACTGTGCTGATCCTGATTGTAAAAGGCTTAGGTTAGACAGTGTTCAGGTCTTTGACAATGACAATAAATCAAACTCATATACCTTTGAGTATGATTATACAAATAAATTACCAAAAAGAGGATCCTTAGAACATGATTTTTTAGGTTATTATAACAACAATGGTGTTGTAGACAATAATTCAAATGTGCTTTTAACACCTAAACTTTATTTCTATAAAAACAATTATACAAATTCTATATTACCATTTCAGCTGGTAAATAATAGTAATTTTCAAAATATTCCAGGAAATTACAGTCTAATTCCAAATACTTCCTCTTTGACTGGATTATTAAAAAAGATTACTTATCCTACTGGAGGAAGTTCTGAATTTGAATACGAAAATAACCAATTCCAGTATCAAGGAGAAACCTACTTATCAGGAGGTGCAAGAATAAAGTCTCAAAAATTGACAGATAATAACAATCAGGTCAAAAAAGTGAGTTATTCTTACCTAGATCAAAATGGTAAGTCTTCGGGGTATATTAATAACATTCCAAAATTTGCTAACATAAGCGACTTTTACGCTGATACAATGGTGGCAAAGTCATTTGCAGTGTACGATATGGCCAAAGGAGGTATTGAATTGACTTCCGGAAGTTTTGTTGGTTATTCAAAAATTACAGAAACAGAAATAAACAATGGTTATACAAAATATGAATTTTCTTCTCCTTTAGAGTTTCCAAATACCCCTGAAGTTAGAATTAGTAATCAGACAGACCCAAATTGTATAGCTTGTAATTGTCTTTTTATAAAAAACACTTCATATCCAATGATGACTTATGTAGATAACGAAAGCAGAAGAGGAAAGTTGCTTACTAAAACTATATACAATTCAGCAAGCCAAATTTTGGATCAAGAAAAAAACGACTATTCACATAGGGTACTTCAAACATTTCCTTTTGAAACCACAATTGGTTTTGGAGGTCAAGAAGAAACTTGTACTACAAGTTATCGTGAAGGAATAAGTCTTACCATAAAATCCAATTTGCCAGTTTCTCAAAATCTCTTAACCAAGAAAACAAATATTTCATACTTCAATACTAATACTGTAAGTACAATTGTAGATTATCAATACGATTCAACCTTGCCATTTGTAACAAATGAAGTATTCAATAGTGGATTATCAAATATCAAAAGAGAAAGACAATATCCCTATTTTTTAAATCAGTTAGCTTCACAACCTATCCTAAGTAACTTGATAACTCAAAATAGAATTAATGAAGTTGTCGTAGAAAAAGTTTACAGAGATAACATCTTATTGGATACAAAACAGATTAATTATAAAGATTTTGGCACTGGTCTTGTTCTGCCGAAAAGCATATCAACAGCGTCAGGCATTTTTCCAATAGAAGAACAAAGTATTATTGACAAGAGAGATAATAAAGGAAATATTCTCCAATACCATGATAAAATCGGTGTCAACAATTCTATCATTTGGGGCTATAATCAATCGCAGCCGATTGCTAAAATTGAAAATGAAACCTATGATAATATTTCATCCCATGTTTCAAACATTCAATCTATTTCAAATACAGGAACTGAAACCTCATTACTTAATGCTCTAAGTTCTCTTAGAAACTCTTTTCCGAATGCGATGATCACAACTTATACCTATCTGCCTCTCGTTGGAATTAGTACAATTACAGATCCAAAAGGTTACACAACAACTTATACCTACGACAGTTTCGGCAGACTAGAATTTGTAAAAGATAATGGAGGCAATATTCTTTCAGAGAACCAGTACAATTATAAGCCATAAATAAAACCAAAAGCATCATGAAAAATCTAATCCAATTCCTTTTGGTTTTGTTTCCTTTTATAGTAACAGGCCAGACCCAGACCGAGAATTACATCAAAACTGTAACCTATAAGAAACCTTCTCTTGTAAAGATACCAGCTCCTACCATTTCTGAGGCTTCCCAAAATGTAACCTATTTCGACGGATTGGGAAGACCTGTTCAGAAAATAGACTTTCAGCAGTCTAAATCAGGAAAAGACATCATCACCCATATAGAATATGATAGTTTTGGCAGACAGGTCGAAGAATACCTGCCCTTTAAAGCCGAAACCACAACGATGGCCTTTGATGCTGCTGCAAAAACAAAATTGATTTCCTATTACGGAACTCCTAATCCTGCAGTAAACGGCAATCCTGCACTAGAAGCTACAGCAAACCCTTTCAGCCGAAAAGAACTCGAATCTTCTCCCCTGAACCGTGTCCTTAAACAGGCTGCTGCAGGCAATGACTGGAAATCAGGTCTGGGACATGAAATAAAAATAGATTATCAGACCAATATCGCAAATGATGTAAAACTTCTTACAGCTGCTACTGCCTGGAATTCTACTTCAGGACTATATGATATTACCTTTGTAAACAGCGGGTTTTATGCCGCTACACAACTTTATAAAACCATCACCTATGATGAAAACACGGCTGCAAGCCCTGTAGAAACTGCGGGATCGACAATAGAATTTAAAAACAAAGAAGGACAGGTTGTCTTAAAGAGAACTTATGATGCCGGGGTTAAACATGATACTTATTATGTTTACGATATTTATGGAAACCTTACCTATGTAATTCCGCCAAAAGCAGACGGAACCATTACAGCTGCTGTATTAAACGATTTATGCTACCAGTACAAATACGATAAAAACAATCATCTGGCCGAGAAAAAACTGCCGGGAAAACAATGGGAGTTTATCGTTTATGATAAACTTGACAGGGTTGCTGCCACAGGTCCTGCCAATTCCCCTTTCTCGGATTTAAGTACTGTGGGATGGATCATAACCAAATATGATGCTTTTAACCGTCCGGTATATACCGGCTGGTCAACAGCTGCAGCAGCTACGCCAGCAGGAAGGATTACCCTGCAGACAGCGCAGAACAGCGCAGCGGTAATTAACGAAAGCAAACAGACCAGCGGAACTATAGACGGTATTGCGGCTTATTACAGCAATACCGTAGAGCCGAAAGTTTTTAAACTCCTTACGGTCAATTATTATGACAACTATACTTTTCCAAGCACACCTGCCATTACTGTCCCGACAGCTGTAGAAACACAGACAGTGCTGACAACAGCACAGATAAAAGGGCTCTCGGCTGCTTCTTGGACAAGGGTGCCTACGACCAGCACCGCCGTACTGGGTGAAACTTCTGCCACTTTTTATGATACAAAAGCAAGGACTGTCAGGGTTTATACCACAAACTATTTGGGTGGTTATACTTATACCGACAGTAAACTTGACTTTCTAGGCAAACCGCAGTACAGTATAACAAGGCATAAAAGGCTGAGTACAGATACCGAACTTATGACCAAAGATGCCTTTACCTACTCTGCACAGGACCGCCTGCTTACACAGACCCATCAGATAAACTCAGGCACCGTTGAGCTTATGGCCAGCAATACCTATGATGAACTGGGACAGTTAATTTCTAAAAAAGTTGGAAATACAGAAGCTGCGCCTGTACAAAATGTTAATTATACATACAACATTCGCGGATGGCTTACATCGATTAATGATATTACCGCCCTGACCAAAGCCGGAGACCCAAAGGATTTATTTGCTTTTAAGATAAATTATAACACCATTCCTTCTGCAATAAGCGGGGTACTGGCATTATATAACGGAAATATTGCAGAAACGCAGTGGACAAGCGCTTCAGAATCGACACCGGTAACTCGTACCTACGGTTATAAATACGACAATCTGAACCGATTGAAAGAGGGTGTTTTTAAAAGAGGAACGACAGCTGCCAATAATGCTTATAATGAAACCCTGACTTATGATAAAAATGGAAACATTATGACCCTGCTGCGCAACGGGAACAGTGATACGGCAGCAAACCAGATTGATAACCTGACTTATACCTACCTGAACACTTACAGCAACCAGCTGGCAAAAGTGGTTGACAATGCAACAACCTATAAAACCTATGGTTTTGTGGACAGTGCAGCCAACACCGTTGATGATTACAGCTATGATGCTAACGGCAACATGACCAAAGACAACAATAAAAACATAACAGCCATAACCTATAATCACTTAAATCTGCCGACAAAAATAACCTTTGCCGCAACAGGGAATATTGTTTATATTTACAATGCTGCAGGGCAGAAAGTACAGAAAATTGTAACCACTGTCTCACCGGCAGCTGTTACAACAACAGATTATCTGGGAGGTTATCAGTACGAAAATGGAGCGTTGAAATTTTTCCCAACAGCAGAGGGTTATGTTGAACCTTCTGGAAGTTCTTATAAATATGTATATCAGTACAAGGATCATCTTGGTAACATTCGTCTTAGTTATGATAAAACACTTGCCATACAGGAAGAAAACAACTACTACCCTTTTGGTTTAAAACATATTGGATATAACAATGTTAAAACAGGTGTAGAGAATAAGTTCAAGTATAATGCGAAAGAGCTTCAAGATGAGCTGGGGCTTAACTTCTATGACTATGGCGCACGTAATTACGACCCTGCACTTGGCAGGTGGATGAACATTGACCCATTGGCAGAGAAAGGTCGTAGATGGTCTCCATATAATTATGCAATGGATAATCCAGTTTATTTTGTTGATCCTGACGGGATGTGGCCAGATCCTCCAGGATGGTTAAAAAATTATGTTACTGGAGCTTGGAAAGCTACAGCTAATCTGGTTGATGGAGCCATCAATGGGAACGCCATTAGTATAACAAATGGTATAGTTGCTGCACAAAAAGTTGCATCAGCCTACAAAAAAGGTGGCTTATCAGCTGCAGCAGACCAATATAAAAAATCTGTTTACGAAACAAGTGGTGTTAAAAGTGCAGTAGAAACAGCTCAAAAAGCTTATAACGGAGATTCAGCTGCTATAGCAACAACTGTTGTAAATGTTGCAGCTGTAGTATTAACACATAAAGCCGCAAAAGGAAGTGTAGCAGAAGTTGGAGAAGCAAGTTCAGCTTCTTCAAAAGCAAACACTTTAAAAGCAAATAGAGCACAAGGGGCAAATTTTGAAAATCAAATTCAAACTCAATTAGAAGCAGGAGGAAATCAAGTTGCATCTCAAGTGACAATTGAAGCTGCAGATGGAACTCGGACACGTCCTGATTTTGTAACAGTCGATGCAGAAGGAACAATTGGAATTACAGAAGCAAAATCTTCTGCGACTGCGCCTCTTACAAAAAATCAAAAATCAGCATTCCCTCAAATTGAATTGGGAGGAGGAACAATAATTGGAAATAACGGGAACTCAATTGGCTTGCCAGCAGGAACTCAAATTCCTCCTACACAAGTTAATGTTGTTCGACCATAAATAATTTAAAATATGACATACGATAGAATAGATTGGCATTCAGGAAATAACTTCCCTAAAGAGCTGCCATTTGAAAATGGAGGCATCCATATTGGAATGTTTCTTACATGGATAATAGATAATGATTTAATAGGATTGCTGCATCTTGAAAACTCTAAAGAATCAATTAAGAAAGTAAAGAATAGAGAAATGACTGGCACAAAATTTTTGATAAAAGAATGTGATAGTAAATTCTGGTCAGAAGACCTAAATGAAGAAGGTAATAAGTTTACAAATTCCTATTATGCAAATGAAAATGATTATGGTCAATATATAGATGATTATTCAGAAGTTTTTAATCATTATAAAACTTTATACCATGTAGACGATAATTGGGAAAATTATAATAAAATTGAGCCAATAATTACAAAAAGATATTCGGCTTGGAAAAACAAATAGGATTTGAAAGTAAGTGCATTAGTGCCTGAAGGAACTACCCCCATGCTGGCGCGAGCATCTTGCTCGTGAACGTATAGACAATTGGGTAGTGTTTCAGATTAGGTGTTTTGATAATATGTCCATGTAACTAACTGAAAAAGAATATTAAAATTAAATTATTGAATAGAAAAGAGACGGCCAGCAGGTCGTCTCTTTCGTTTTTTGTCTTTTAATAAGCTTCAAAATGCTTTTGCCTTACCTTAGTGTTTCAAATTAGGTCATGAAAATAAAATGTAATTTTTGCAATGGTAAATGCATAAAGAATGGATTTCAATCTAACGGTAATCAGCGTTATAAATGTACTATTTGTCAAAAACGACAGCAGATTAACTATAGGTATAACGCTTACAAAGGAGATATCAATCAGGAAATAGTGTTGTTGACCAAAGAAGGTTTAGGAATAAGGAGCACGGCAAGAATACTGAAAATATCAACGACAACATTATTGAAAAGAATTGTCTGCATTGCGAGAAATATAACCAGACCAATTGTCAGCAGAGGCAAAACTTACGAAGTAGATGAACTGTGTACTTATATCAGACACAAGAAAAATTATATCTGGCTGGTTTATGCTTTGGAAAAGAATTCTAAAAATGTGGTTAGTTTTAATGTTGGCAAACGAACCAATAAAACTCTGAATCGTGTTTTGGAAACTCTGAAATTGGCAGAAGCAAAAAAGATATTTACGGACAGGCTTAAAAACTACAGGTATTTGATTGATGAGAAAATGCATTCAGTAAAACGTTTCGGAACAAATCATATTGAAAGAAAGAATTTGACACTGAGAACACATCTGAAAAGGCTCAACAGACGAACAATATGTTTCAGCAGAAGTTTAGCTGTTTTTACTGCTGTTTTGAAGATTTATTTTTGGATTTGAGCAATAAAACAGTAAGTTTATCCTTCAAAATCATGTTCTTAAAATTTTTGTATTTAACATGTAAAACCTTGCAAAAATAGTCATAAACCCTTATAAGTATAAGTACCAAGGTCAGGAGCGTCAAGATGAGCTATCACTGAACTGGGATAGCTTTAAATGGAGAAACTATGATTATGCTATCGGAAGATTTATGTGTATCGACCCATTAGCTGAAAAATATCCATATAACTCGACTTATGCTTTCCAAGAAAATAAAATGGGAATGGGTGTTGAATTAGAAGGATTGGAATTAGCATCGAGAAATCCTGTATCTGGTTTTGGTAATTATGTAAAAGGTAAATTTGATTCAGCAGTTAGCAGTATTCAAACAAATACAGAAAAAACTGCACAAGCTGTATCCAGTGCAATATCCAGTCTAGGAATAAATCAGGTGGATGGGTATACTCTGACAGGTAGTAAATCAGGTGTTACTAACTCTACTGGTTTTTTTCCTGAAGCAAAGGGAGCTAAATCAAGTGCTAACCTCGATGGTGATGTTATTCTAGGTCTTGCAGACGCTTATGCGCCAGACTTAGGAGCAAATAAAATTATGGATGGAGCAAATATATTTTCTAATTTAGCACAAGACCCATATGTAAATAAGGCAATTAGTGCAGTTTCGGATAAAATTTCATCAAGTAGTTCTAATAGTAATGGAACTACAGTTACTGTACAAAAAGGAAAATACACTGCAACAGGAACGGTGGGTAATACTGCTTCAACAGTAAATCGTAAAGTTCAAGATACAGTTGTAAAATCTTCTGATGCAGCAAAAGTTAAAGCACAAAACACAAAAGATTCGATAAAAGCTGTAAATCAGAATAATAAGATAAATGCAAATACTAATTTTACCGACTAGATATGACAAACAAAAAAATAACTAAAATACTTTTCCTAATAACGTTACAGTTTATATTCGTTTCATGTAAAAAAGATAATACCACAATCAAAACTTTACCACAGACGAAAAAAGTTGAAAAAAAGCAAATAGATTTTAGTGTTAAATTTCCTGATACCGTTTATGTTGGAGAAAAGAAAAATGGTATTATTCAATTCAAAAGTCCCCTAGATACAATTATCGCAACTTTTGGAGATAAAACTAAAAATCGATATGCGAGATTCATTTTAACTACAACGAAGAATATAGATTATGATTTTGAGCATTTAAAGCAAACTGTTAAAGATACATTTGGAGCTTTAAACAATAGAGAAATTCCATTTTACGAAATTAATTTTAAAGAATCGGGAACTTATTATATAGACGGTATAATAAATGATATAGTTCTCATTAGCCTAAATAAAAAAGACAATGAAGGAAATGATTTGTCAAGATTAATAGTAAACGAAGAAAGAGTTACTTATAAAGTTATTGTAATAAATAGACCTGCGCCTAAATCTACTCTATAGATTTATGATAATGTATTAGTTGGGTAATGTATCAGATGTGTTGGTGGTTAATAATTCCATTAAACATTTACACATAATCAGAGATTTATAGTAATATCGTAAGTAAAATTAAAACAACCTTCGGGTTGTTTTTTTATTTAATAATGTTTTAAATCGAATAAAATGGCTTTAAATAGTACTTGGTGCTGCAGATGTGTTGGTGAAATTAAATACATGATAAAATACAGCAAAACAAAATCAGGTAATCAACGATATATTTGTAAACTATGCAAGAAAACGAGAGTTGAAAATTATAATTATCAGGCATATAGACCAGATACAAACAAAAATATTGTTCAGTTGACCAAAGAAGGCTTAGGAATAAGAAGTACGGCAAGAGTATTAAAAATTTCAACTACAACATTATTAAAAAGATTAGTTTCAATTGCCAGAAACATCAACCATCCAATTATCAGCAAAGGAAGAACTTATGAGGTTGATGAAATGTGTACTTATATCAGGAACAAACAGAAATTATATCTGGCTGGTTTATGCTCTGGAAAAGAGCTCTAAAAGTATTGTCGCCTTTAATGTTGGCAGACGAACTAATAAAACATTAAGCCGTGTGCTGGATACTTTAAAATTATCTGAAGCAAAAATGATATTTACCGACAAATTAAAAAACTACAGATATTTGATCGAGGAGAAATTACATTCTGTAAAACGCTTCGGTACAAATCATATTGAAAGGAAAAATTTGACGCTGAGAACTCATCTTAAAAGATTGAACCGAAGAACGATTTGCTTTAGTAAGAGTTTAATAGTTTTGATCTCAATTTTGAAAATTTACTTTTGGATTTGATTAATTATTGATTTTTCAAAAAATTATGCGGCATTCAATTTAGATGTCTTTTAAACAAAAACTTAATCCTTAAATAAAAAAAGCCTTTCCTGTCAACAGAAAAACAGAAAAGGCAAAAAATGAAATAAATAATTTTTTTGTTTTTGGACGTTGAATTAGTCTTCTGTCTGAATGTAACAAATAGACAAATTTTTCTGAACCGGAAACATTATAGTTTCATATTCATTTGTGATATCGGTGTTTTTTGAAACGAGATAATTCCCTTCAATAATTCCGAAGTAATTCAATAAAGGCGAATAAAAAGTGATTCCTATTCTATGTTTTGATGAATCTGTTATGTCTGTATTGATAATATCTAACTGATAATTGATAAAAGGAAAATAGTTGTTTCCTAAAACATCTGTTACACGATGGAAATTACCTTTTAACTGCTCGACATAACCGTTGGCAGCAATTCCGGTTAGAAAATGCAATTGGTTTGCTTTTTCGTTTTCGCTTATTAATTCTCTAAATGTGTTTTTGGGGTTCAATTCTGAATTAAACTGCTGGCACTGCATTTGGTATTCTTTGAAAGTATCTTCAAAAACATATTTATCCCAAAGTAAAACTGACGTGCTGTCAATCACTATACGATAGGCGAGTTTTATTTTCGTTATTTTCATTTAATTTGAATTTAGAGGAACTTCGATTACGAGCAGCATAGCATTTTGCGACAAAGACTCCCACTCTATCGTTTCGGTTTTTTGGACTGCCAAACCATCTTTTGCTTCTAAAAGCCGGTTTTCAATTTCAAAAGCTCCATTAATAACGAAAACAAAAACGCCGTTGTCAGTATTCTTTAAAGTAAAAGTTCCCTCTTTTCTTCCGTCATAAATACCAATAAATCCATGTGCTCTTTCGATTTCAAACAATGAATGCAGCTTGTTGTGTGAACTTAAATCGAATTTATACTGCTCAAAATAGTTTTTAAAATCCTGTTTTTCCATTTGAAATTCAAATTCTAAATAACTCACATTCTCCTTTTCGTATGGATTAAAAATTTCAAAGGTTAATTCCTCATCAGCTGCCAGAACCCTAATTTGCTCCACATGCAAAAATTCCACATTACCAATATTATCCTTATATTCTATTCCGCCAAATAAAGGCAGCAATATCACATTTGTTTTTGAATTTATAAATCGAGTAATACGCTGCTGGGGGGCCAGTATTACTTCATTTAAAACTTTTAAAGATCCAAATGCTTTACGGGATAATTCTTGGTAATGTTCAAAATTAAAAGTCGAAAAACGGTTGTATTTTTCTGAATTTAAAAATCCCCTGGAATCTGACTTGTAAATTTGTGCAGGAATTTGAGCTATCATAATAAATTATTATTTAAAATTAACCGGCAACGTTTATGGTATGCGTTAAAACAAAACCTTCGCTAACGCTTCCTGTTATTGTCGATAATTCATTTGCCACAGAATCTGAAAAGACATTATCTGAAGCATTATACGTGTAACCGGACATTCCTTTTGTATAACCGTTAGCAGTTGAAGCGTTTACTAAAACAACTGCACTGTTTGTTCCTTCCGGAAAAGCAATTTGTGTTACAAGCAGTGAAGTTCCGCTGGCGTTATAAATATGAACGTGAATATGAGTTGCTCTTCCAGAATACCAGCCTGGGAAAATTGAGGTAAATGTAACCAAACCGTTTGAATCGGTAGTTTGCCTTCCTCTTAAAAAGTGAACTGTAGTATAATTTACAGACTGCATTGAAGTTCCTCCGTATTCTGAATAATAACCGTCTTTGTCGCAATGCCAAATATCTACAATTGCATCTTTTAATACGGCACAGCTTGCATTTGTGTTTTTTATTGTAATTTTTATTGTGAAAGCCACACCTGTTCTGTCCATTGTAATATCAGATTTTACTAATGAAGATGGTGAAATGGTTGGAAACGGCCCTGCAGTTTCTGATGATGTAACTGAACAATCGCCTGAAGATGAACCTGAACCAGAAGACGATCCTGAACCAGAAGATGAACCAGAAGATGAATCTGTATCGGTTGAAGAATCTGATGAATCGTCATCTGTACTACATGAGTTTATGATTGGAATTGCCAACGAGCCAATTCCCACTAAACCCAAACCTCTTAAAAACTCTTTTCTTTTCATTGCTTTTTTGTTTAAATGTTATTTTAATTGAATGATTAACAGTTGTTTTCAGGTAAAATTATTCGAAATTAAAGCATTGTAAAAAGTTTGAGGTAAAAGTTGTTATTTATGAGGTAAACTGATGAATATTTCTTTTTTGTAGTAAAAGTCTTCAAAAAACAAAAGATCTACTTTTGGTCAAAAAGTTTTAAAAAAGCTTCTTCGTAACTAACGCTGATTGGAATTTCGGCCTGACCTATAAAAATTATCTTATTTCTTATTTTAGAAATTTTAGAAATGGGAATAATAAAAGAACGATGGACTCTTATGAATTCTGTTTCGGGCAATTTTTGAAGAATCGTTTTTAAGGTCATTCTCGCCACAACTGTTTTTTGATTTAAGATGTGGATTTTTAAATAATCATCTAAACCTTCGATATATAAAATATCTGAAAACAAAATTTTAATCAAACTATAATCGGCACGAATAAAGAGATACTGCTGTTCAATGTTTTGATTTTGCAGTTTCCATTGTGAAAAAGCCTTTTCGACCGCCTGCTGAAATCGGGAAAGAGAAATTGGTTTTAGCAGATAATCGGTTGCGCTGAGCGTAAAACCTTCAACAGCAAATTCAGAATAAGCCGTTGTAAAAATTACCATTGTTTTATGTGGCAGCTTTTTGTAGAAATCCAATCCCGAAATGGAAGGCATATTGATATCGAGAAACAATAAATCGACGGGATATTTTTTTAAATATTTAAATGCTTCATCAGACTTCGTAAAGGTTTTCTTCAGTTCTATGTACTCAATAGTGTCACATAAACTCTGAAGAATTTCTAATGCCAATGGTTCGTCATCTAATGCTATTGCTTTTATCATCGTATTTTAACGCTCAGGTTTACAATATATTTTTCTAATGAATCTTCGATTTTTAAATGGTGCTTATTAGGATATACTAACTTCAATCTTTCGATTGTATTGTGAAGTCCAATTCCTGAATCTGATTGTACCGAAAATGTCTTTTTATTAGAGACATATAAATTCAGCATTTCATCGTCGATATCAATTTTGACACAAATTTCGGAAGTCTGATCTGGATTTACTCCATATTTGAATGCGTTTTCAATAAATGAAATCAAAATGAGCGGTGTAATTACTTTACCAAAAGTGTTTCCGGTTACATTATAATCTACGTTTACTGTGTTTCCTAAACGTGTTTTTTGAAGTGAAATGAAATTATTAATGTAATTGATTTCCTTGCTTAATTCAATAACCTCATCATTTGAATTGGTCATTATATATCGCATTAATTCAGACAGCTGAACTACAGCGTCTGCCGTTTTGTTGTCTTTTTTTAAGGCCAGTGCATAAATGCTGTTTAGGGTATTGAACAAGAAATGCGGGTTTATCTGTGCTTTTAAAAATGCCAGCTCCGATTTTACTTTTTCTTTTTCAACACTCTGCAATCTTCCGGAAATGGCAAAAAGCAGACTAGAGACTACACCTATTAAATAAACAAGGGTCGTGTGTCCATATTGTGTAGGCGGGCTTCCGATGAACCCAAAAGGCATTGGTTCGTTTCTATGTGGAGGCGGCGGAGGCGGAAATCTCCCATCAAAAGGTTTTGGATGATTTAATATTTTTCCGGGATAATCTCTAAAATCCAAAAAATTTCGGCTTGGGTGATCTAAAACAGTAGAAATCCAAAGAAAAAACAGAAGAAAAATTGTTATTATAAGATAGTACAAAAGCTTTTTTTCTGAAAAGTATAATCTTGGAATTAAATAATAATAGTTAAAGTAAAAGAAACAAAGGAGTGTAAAATAGATAAACAAATAAATACGATCATGTGCATTTGAGTACAAATGCGGCAGTGAAAAAACTGTATTTGTCGATGTGAATGCGTACGGTAAAAATAAAAAAGCGAGGCACAGAACTATATGTTTCGCATAAAGTGAAAATTTTGCTTTCATAAATCAAACTTGATTTATACCGTTTTGACAACCAAAATGATATGACTCAAATTTAATGCTATTGTATCTTTATTTCAAATTATTGCGGTAAAAACACATAATATTGCGACTCGCTTTATAATTTTGGGCTGTTCAGCCTATTTTAAAATAATCGTCTTTTGGCGATTAATCATGTACCGGACTCTGTGTACAAGGACAGTTACTGATGGCTTGCAAGAAATCGAAACCAATGGTTACCACGTGTGTTCCTGAATTGTAAGCCCCTAAATCGTTGAACATAATTTGATAAGAATATCCAAAGTAAAATTTAGATTTCATAAAACCTGCCATTGGCCCAATTGATAGCGGCTTTGGAAACTGGTCGTTTAAGAAACGGTATGAAACCCCTATCCAGTAATAGTCTTCGTAGCGATTGTATCTTCTGTATTTGAAGTTAAAATCGGTTGTTGAACGTTTATCACTTGCAAAATACTGGTAGAAAATTGATGGCTCATATTCTATACGGCTGTTTTCTGCATCATGGAAAACATAACCAGTATAAACCTGATAGTTTGAAAGCAGGTTTGGTTCTACTCCACGATACTTAGATGTATTTTTCTTTAATACGTTATTCGCATTAAAACTCAAATAAAAGTCTTTATTTCGGTACAAGGCACTAATGTCAAAGTTGTTGTTTGCATTGTAACGATTATCTGTAACAGTAGGATCAATTACAGGATGATTGATTGTGGTATTAAACTCATCAGTATCAATTCTAAACGTATTGAAATTGTATGAAATACCAAAAGACAAATACTGTTTAGAATAATAGTCTAAGATAAGGTGATGCGCAAAAGAAACTTTAGCTCCGGTTTGCCTGGTATATCCGTTTTTATCGTTATAAAGCGATATACCCACACCCGAACGATCTAAGATTCTGAAATCGGCATAAAGCGACTGGTTCTGCGGTGCATCTTTAATTCCAACCCATTGTGTTAAACCATTGGCTCTAATTCTAAGGTTGTCACCAATACCTGCATAAGCAGGAGAAAGCACAAAAGGGTTATCAGCCAGATACTGAGTAAAAACTGGTAGGTTTAACTCTTGGCTGTAACTTGTTGTTACAGCCATGAGTACTAAGGATAAAATAAACTTTTTCATTGTAATAATTTTTTTAGATAACATCATAAGGGGCTATATTTTGTTATCTGTATAAAGTGAAATGTCCAACAAACTCTCTTGCATCATTCACGTCATTAAGTTTAAGAACATACCAGTAATCACCTGTTGGTAATTCCTCGCCATTGTATCTACCATCCCATTTTTGACCATAATGATATTTAGCAATCTGACGTCCGTATCTATCAAAGATCGCAAACTCAAGATTAGTGTAAATATTTGTACAACCAGGTCCCCATCCATCGTGAGTACCGTTTGGTGTAAAGTAATTGTCAAGACAAACATCAATATATGTCATTGGAACCGTAATTGTATCTGTACATCCGTTTTGATCTCTTACAGTTATTACATAATCACCAGACTGGTAGATTTTGAATTTACTTTCAGATGTAAATGGACCACCGTTGATGCTGTATTCATAAGCCGGTCTTCCGCCTATACCAACAACTGAAATTACGTTCATTTCCGGTTGTCCGGCAGCTAATTGAATATCTAATTCGTCAAATGCCTCGATTGTGAAACTTGCTGTTGGCTGAATACATCCGTTAGTATGTCTGGCATAAATTACGTGTGTACCAGGAGCAACATCTTTAAACTCATTCTCTAATTGATATGGACCAGCCTGAACGTCCAGAGCATAATCAACTTCGTTAGAATCTACAGATGGATCTATAGTTACTGTAACAGTATTAGTTTCGCAACCATAAACAACATCTGCTTTAGGGTCGATATCAACTGGCAGCGGCACAAGAACCGTAACTTCATAGTTACAACCATTTGCATCTTTAACATAAGCGGTATGGTTCCCTCCTGCAAGGTTATCGAATGTATGCTGTGTTCCTGTTACCGGACTATAAGGACCTGCTAATACGTCAAGACTTACAGTATATGGAGCAGTTCCTCCTGTTATATCAATTGTAAACTCACCATTTAAATCTCCTTTACATTGTTCACCTAATATTGAACCTGGCGTAACTATAAGCGGCGCTGCAGGCTGCGTGATTATCACGTCTGTCATTACATAACATCCGTTTTCATCTTGTGCAATTACAGTGTATGTTCCTGGAGCAAGTTTTTCAAAAACACTGATTGTATCAAACTGATTCAAATCTGGTGAGATTGCATATTTAATAACTCCAGTTCCACCTGTTGCTGTTACTACAATTTTACCATTGTTTTCACCGAAACATGAAACATTAGTTGGTGTAAACTGAGCTTGTAAAGCAACCGGCGGTTCGTTGATTGTAATTGTAGCAGAAGTGTCATCACAATCTCCGCTTTCAACTTTAACAATGTAATCACCAATTACTAAATCTTCAAAAATACCGTTGTCTTTAGGACCTTGGATAATGTTTCCTGCAGTATCCTCTAGTCTATAGATATAGTTTCCTAAACCTCCTTTAGCCTCAGCTACGATAACTCCTGTAGCTTCGCCTGTACATTTTACAACTGCATTTGTAACATCAACATCAATATCAAGCGGTTCAAGAGGATCAATTACGATTTCATTAGAAACATACCCAACACATCCAACAGCATCTTTTACAAAGTAGCTGTATTTACCAACAGCAACCGGGAAGGTAACTGATGCATTGAATGTTCCAATAGTTGTTCCAAAATTAGCATCAGTACTATAAGTATAAGGAGCTGTTCCGCCCACCGCACTTAAAGTAAGTGTTGCCTGAGTTAAACATGTTTGTGAAGTAGCTTCTACTAAAGTTGGAATAACTTCAGTTGGTTCACTAATCACAATGTTTGTTGAAGTTGCAGAACAACTAAATCCGTCAGTAACAGTGATACTGTAAGTTCCAGCGCCTAATCCTGTGAAAACTGGACTAAGCTGTGGTCCAGATGTAATAACTGGATTTGCTGAAAGAATATTTAAAGTATACTGATAGTTACTTCCTTGGCCACCTGTTGGAGGATCAACTGTAATTACTGCAGTTTTATCACCAAAACAAGTTAGTGTTGTAGCACTTGCTGCTGCAGTAACCACGATTGGTGCTGGAACAACTAATACTTCTGTTGCTGTAGCGATACATCCAACATTATCTCTAACGTTAATTGTATAGTTACCTGCTGATAATCCTGACCATACAAATTGAGCTGAGTAATCAACTAATGTTGTACCGTTCAATACCAATTGGTATTCGTATTTATTATCCCATCCACCTGCTGCTGAAGCAGTGATTTCACCGTCGTTATTTCCTGTTACACAAGTAATATCAGATTTCGCTGTTGTTACTGTAAGAGCTGCTGTAGGCTGTTCTATTGTGAACAATGCAGAAACTGTACAGAATGGGTTATTTACTAGTGTTGCAACAACTGTGTATTGACCAGCAGTTAGGTTAGAAATTCTAACCGGGCCGGCATTTGCAGAAGTTCCATTGCTAGGAACTGGTCCTGTAATTACATAGTTGAATGCACCTGCATCATTTGTTGGGTTTAACTGATTGTCTACAAAAGTTAAATCAACGCTTCCGTTTGCAGTACCGTAACAGATTTGTCCGTTAACTGGCGTTACATTAATATCGAAAGTATTAGGATCATTAACATAATGTGCTTGTACAATTGAACATCCTGTTGCAGGGTTTGTAACGGTAATTAAATAATTTCCGATAGTTAGTCCTGTGAAAACTCCATTTGTATTTGACTGATTGTATGTGTTTCCATCCGTTCCGGCAACATTATAATTTAATAATGCTGGTGTTCCTCCTATTGAAGTTACAGTTACTGTAATATCTTCGTTAGAAATACAAGTTACTGCAGTATTTACAGCCACATTTATTTCATCTAAACGAATGAATGGATTAACAGTGATTGTTCCTGTACTTGATCCCATACATCCTTTATCATCGTAAACGTTTACAGTGTAATTTCCTCCAGTAAAGTCTGATTCTGTATAAGCATTGTCAGCACCTTTCTGAACCAGAATACCATTTTTAAAGAACTCATAAATTGTATAAGTTCCAGAACCACCGGTAACATTATTTACTGTAATAACTGCATAGTTAGAAGTATTTGTTCCTGTTGTACAATTGTATTGTGTGATAACTGGTGCGTTAACTGTAATTACATTTGGTTCTAGAATTCTAATATCCTCAGAATCAACACAGCCTCTTCCAGAAGTTACGGTTACAGTATAATCTCCAGCCTGAAGGTTATCAAAAATGTTTTGAGTTTGAGCTGGTATGTTAACCGCTGCTCCTAAAACTGTAGTTCCTGTTAATGTATACGTATAAACAGGGTTATCATTTACACCTGGTGCACTTGGAGCTATGTTAGCCGTGATTGAACCATCTGAATTACCTCTACATGAAACATTAGTTCCAACTAAGGCTAATCCTGTGATAACTGTTGCCGGAGCAATTTCAATCGTAACATCAAAAGTACATGTAGTTAATACGTCTCTTACTCTGATAACGTGTGTACCAGGAGCAACGTTATTAAATACTGCCGGTGTTGTGTTTACAATTACACCTCCGTCTAAAGTATATCTATAATTTGCTGGTGCAGAACCGCCTGTAGCAGTTGCAGTAATTACACCATTATTAAATGTACAACTTGGTAATGTTGTAACTGTAGTCTCTAACTGTAAAGCTGGAGAAATAGTTACTGCAGCTGCTGCTGTTGCTGTACATCCGTTTGCATCTCTTACTGTTATATCGTATGTTCCAGCAGCGTTTACAGTAAATGTTGGACTTGTTTGGAAACCAGCTCCAATACTGTATTCGTAAGGTGCAACACCAGAACCAACAGTAACTGTAAATGTATATTCACCTGCTGCCGTAGGACATTGGCTTGTAACATTAGCTGTTATTGCACTTGGTAATGGATCTACCGCAATTGTTATTGGGATAAATGTTTCACAACCTTTTAAATCTAAAACATATGCTCTCCAGTTTAAGTTAACAGCCGGATCTAAAACAGCGCTATTACTGTTTGTATAATCTGCTGCTGTTGGTGTTCCTGCGCCTGCAACGAAAGCATATTGATAATTTGGCGTTCCTCCTGCTGCTGTTACGCTAACCTGAGCACCTGAATTACAATTAGCATTTACATTTGAAGCCACAGTCAATGTTAATGCTGACGGCTCACCAACAATTACAGAAGCAGAAGCTGTACATCCTGATGTAGTGTCTGTAACTTCTACAGTATATGTGCCTACTGGTAAGTTTGTTAAAGTTACTACTTTTCCAACTTGTGTCAGAGTTCCTGTTGCCGGCCCTCCAATTAAAGCAGCTGTATAAGCACCGCTAAAGTTATCAACATCAAATTTCACTGATCCATTTGAACCGCCATTACAACTTACGTCATTAACTAACAGACCTGCAATTGTAATATTTTCTAACGGATCAACAGTGTAATACATCTCGTCTTTACATCCGTTTTCATCAGTTACCTGGAATAAATAAGTATCTGCTGTAAGACCAGTAAATATTCCGTTTGCTGCTCCAGAAACATTAGTAACTGCACTTGCCGGTAAAAGAATCTCGTAGTGTAAAGCACCAACACCATTTGAAACAGTTACAGTAACTGTACTTGTTGTGTTTGCGGCTGGTGTACACCAAATATCTGTTCCTGTTACAGAATCGATTGTTGGAGGATCTAGTGCCGGAATTGTAATACTTACCGGTACAGCAATTGTACAGTTATTAGCATCTTTTACATAAGCTGTAACTGTTCCTTCATTATACGTTGTAAATGTATTTGCTGCACTATAATTTGTTCCTCCGTTGAAACTGTATTGGTAAGGTGCTGTTCCTGTTCCTGCGGTTACATTGATTGTAACCACTGCCGGCTGAGCAGCATTTCCTGCACCACAAGTTAATCCTTGTGTCAGCACAGCTGTTGCAGCAAGAGCGGCAGGCTCAGTTATAGTGACTGGTATGCTTACTGAACTACATTGTTTAGCATCACGCACAACAATGTTGTATGTTCCTGCAGTTAATCCTGTGAATATATTTGAAGCCTGGAAAGCTCCTCCATTGATATTGTACTCATATGGAATAACTCCATTAGCAGCAGTAATAATGATACTTCCGTCATTATCTCCTACACAGCTTACGTTTGTTTGTGTAAATGTTGCTGTTGGAGTTGTTGTTGGCGTAACTAATACCGGAATAGAAACTGCCTGACATCCCTGACTGTCTGTTACTCTGAAAGTATAAGTTCCATCAGCTGCTGCAGTATAAGGTGATGTTGCTGCAACATATCCGCCTCCGTTAAAGTCAACCTCAAATCCTGCATAAGTATGAGTACCCTGAGTTGCCAATAATGTGATAACAGCAGATCCTGCACAAGTTAAATCTTGTGTTAAAGCAGCTTGTAATAATAATTCCTGATTTAATGTATAAGGACTTGAAATGATACAGCCATTACCATCTTTAATATAGAATGTATAGTTTCCTGGCGCATTCAATACAAAATTAGGGCTTGACTGGTATCCGTTACCAATGCTGTATGTTGGAGTTCCAACATAAGTTCCTGTAATTGTAATTGGCACTGGTCCACCTGTATAACAATACAATCCAGCTGATGAATTAATTGTTGGCAATGCATCTGTAGCAATTGTTACATCAAGTTTAGTTGTACATCCGTTTGCATCCATTGCATAAACATCCCATTGAGTATTTACAGTTGGGTCTAATACAGCGTTTGCAACAGTATCGTAATCTAAAACATTTGGAGTAACTCCATCCTGAACGAACACATATTTATAAACTGGAGTACCGCCTGAAGCAATAACTTCAATTTTAGCACCGAAATTACAATTTGCATTTACATTGCTCACCAAGTTAAGGTTTAGAACTGCTGGCTGAGCCACAACTACTGAAGCAGTTGCTGTACATTGTGTAACATCATCTGTAACTTCAAGAGTATATGTTCCAGGAACTAATCCTGTAACATTTACAGTATTTCCTGTTTGAGCTACTGTACCTGTTCCCGCTGTTAATACTGCTGTATAAGTACCTGTGTAATTTGCAACAGTAAATTTAACTGCTCCATTTGCATTTCCGTTACAAGTAACGTCACTTACTAACTGACCCGCAACCGTAATGTTAGTTACCGGATTAATAGTATATGATTCCTGATAAGTACAACCGTTAGCGTCAGTCACCTGGAATAAGTAAGTGTCTGCAGTTAATCCTGCAAATACCGCTGAAGTTTGTTTCGCCACAACAATTGGAGAAAGAATCTCATATTGAAGTGGTGCTACACCGTTGATTACGTTACTAATTGTAACTGTACTTGTTGTACTAGCCGCTGGAGCACAATAAATAGGTGTTCCTGTGATATCCATATTTGTCGGCGCATTTAACGCTGGGATAGTGATAGTAACCGGCACAGCAATGATACAGTTGTTAGCATCTTTTACATAAGCTGTAACTGTTCCTGAATTATAAGTAGTCAACGTATTTGTTGTACTGTAATTTGTTCCGCCATTGAAACTGTATTGGTAAGGCGCTGTTCCAGTACCTGCAGTTACATTGATTGTAACAACTGCCGGCTGAGTCGCATTTCCTGTACCACAAGTTAAGCCTTGTGTCAACACAGCTGTTGCAGCAAGAGCTGTAGGCTCAGTAATTGTAGCTTGTACGCTTACTGAAGAACATTGTTTAGCATCACGCACAACAATGTTGTATGTTCCTGCAGTTAATCCTGTGAATATATTTGAAGCCTGGAAAGCTCCTCCATTGATACTATACTGATATGGAGTAATACCATTTGCAGCAGTAACAATGATACTTCCGTCATTTCCTCCTATACAGCTTACGTTAGTTTGCGCTAATGTTGCTGTTGGAGTTGTTGTTGGCGTAACTACTACCGGAATAGAAACTGCCTGACATCCCTGACTGTCTGTTACTCTGAAAGTATAAGTTCCATCAGCTGCTGCAGTATAAGGTGATGTTGCAGCAACATATCCGCCTCCGTTAAAGTCAACTTCAAATCCTGTATAAGTAGTTGTTCCCTGAGTTGCCAATAATGTAATACTAGCTGATCCTGCACAAGTTAAATCTTGTGTTAAAGCAGCTTGTAATAATAATTCCTGATTTAATGTATAAGGGCTTGAAACGATACAGCCATTACCATCTTTAATATAGAATGTGTAGTTTCCTGGTGCATTCAATACAAAATTAGGACTAGCTTGGTATCCGTTACCAATGCTGTATGTTGGAGTTCCAACATAAGTTCCTGTAATTGTAATTGGCACCGGACCTCCTGTGTAACAATACAATCCAGCTGATGAATTAATTGTTGGCAATGCATCTGTAGCAATTGTTACATCGCGTTTAACGATACATCCGTTTGCATCTTTTGCGTAAACATCCCATTGAGTGTTTGTTGCCGGAGCTAATACAGCGCTTACGCTATTTGTATAATCTGCAGCTACTGGAGCAACACCATCCTGAACGAATGCATAAGTATAGTTTGGTGTTCCACCTGAAGCAATAACTTCAACTTTTGCACCAAAATTACAATTTGCATTTACATTGCTCACCAAGTTAAGGTTTAGAACTGCTGGCTCAGTTACAATTACTGAAGCAGTTGCTGTACATTGTGTAACATCATCTGTAACTTCAAGAGTATATGTTCCAGGAACTAATCCTGTAACGTCAACTATATTACCTGTCTGAGCTACTGTACCTGTTCCTGCTGTTAATGCAGCAGTATAAGTACCTCCAAAGTTCGCAACTGTAAATTTAACTGCACCATTGCCGTCTCCGTTACAAACTACATTACTTACTAATTGACCTGCAACTGTAATATTAGTTACCGGATCAACAGTATATGATTTTTGATCTTTACATCCGTTAGCATCAGTTACTTCAAATAAGTAAGTATCCGGAGCTAATGAAGTGAATATTCCGCTGGCAGCACCTGAAACGTTTGAAGTTGCACTAGCAGGAGATAAAATTGCGTAAGCTAAAGTACCAACACCATTTGTAGTGGTGATTGTAACTGTACTTGTAGTACTTGCCGCTGGAGCACAATAAATTGGTGTTCCTGTAATATTTGTAATTGTTGGCGGATTTAACGCTGGAATATTAACACCATTTGTTAAAGTAAATATACATCCTTTAGCATCTTTAACTAAAACGTTGAATGTTGTTCCGGCAAAAGCTTCGTATGTATTTGTACTTGTATAAGTTGTTCCGCCATCAAAACTGTATAAATATGGAGCAGTACCATCTGCAGCTGTTACAGTAACTACTGCTTTTGTTGGTACATTTCCTGCAGCGCATGTTAGTCCTGTTGTTAAAACAGAAGTTGCTGTTAAAGCTGTTGGTTCTGTTATTGTAATTGGTGCGCTTGGATAATCACAAGATTTAGCATCTCTTACAGTGATAATATATGCAGTACCTGCTGTTAATCCTGTAAATACATTTGATGTTTGGAAAGTTCCACCATCTAATTGGTATTGGTAAGGACCAACACCTGAAGTAACATTTACAGTAATAGTTCCATCTGAACCTCCATTACAGCTAACATTTGTTTGAACTGTAGTAAATACAGTAGATTGGATAGGATCTAATGTTAAAGTAGTTGTCGCCTGACATGCTGTTGGCAATTTAGCATCACTAACTCTAAAAGTATAATTTGCTAAAACACTAGTTGATAGAACATTTGATGGCATTAATGTATATGTAAGACCACCATCTGTAGAATATTCATAAGTGTATGCTGTATTGTAACCTCCTGTTGCTGTTAATGTAATTTCAGCATTTGGAGTTACGGTACAATCTAACTCTTTAGTTAATGCAGCATTTAATTGTAATTGCGGTTTAACTTCATAAGTAGTTGTAGCGGTACAGCCATTACCGTCTTTAATTACTAAAGTATAAGTACCTGAAGCATTAAACGTAAAGTTTGGACTTGTTTGGAAAGTGCTTCCGTTTACGCTATAAGTAGCCCCGCCAACAATTGCAGGATCAACTGTTCCAGAAATTGCAATTGTGAATGGATTACCGTCATAACAAATTTCAGCAGGAGCTGTAATTGTAGGATCAGCATCTTTATTTAATGTAACAGCTGCGAATTTAATACAGCCATAAGCATCTTTTGCATAAGCAATATAATTTCCTGCATTTCTGTTAAATGTATTTGCAGAAGCCCAACCTGCAGAAGCTGCTGTTGGTGCAGGATCTGTAGACAATAATAATTGGTAAGTATATGGAGCTGTTCCGTCTTTTGCAACAGCTGTAATTATACCAGAGTTTGGATTACAATTTGCATTTTTAGTAACTGAAGCTGTAACTGATAAATCAATAGCAGATTCTGTAATGTTGAATGTATTTGTAGCAATACTACATCCTGCATTTGTACCACCTGCAGTTTCTCTAATTACAACAACATAATTTCCAAAGCCTAATGCACCTATGTTGCTAAGTGTAAGTGAACCATTAGCAGGAACCGTTCCTGTTCCAGTAACCCCTGTAGAAACCATAGTAAATGAGTTGAATATCTCATAACTAATTGGTGTTGCAATTGGGTATGTGCTATTTATTGTAAGTGAAACATTTCCGTTGTTGCTTCCTTTACAAGTAACATTATTAGCAGCTAATCCACTTACCGTTAAAGTAGAATTTGTAGGGATAGGCATTGTAGCTGTTTCATAATAGTAGCAGCCTGTTCCTGCATCATGTACAATAAAAGTATATTTAACTCCTGGCAATAAATTTGGTATCGTTGTTTTTTTACTTCCTGGATTTACTCCTGCCGGAACTCCCAAAACGTCTTCATCATACCATGGTAAAGTTGTTGGAGCAGTATAAGTCATTCCCGGACCTGTGTAAACAGCGAAGTGGAATGGACCGTTACCTGTAATATTAGTAGATGCAGCACCAATAGCTACTACTGCTGATCCTAATGAAGAACAGTCTGCTGGTGGAGCTGTTACCGTAATATCTAAATCATCTGGCGGTGACGCAACAAATACATTCTGTTCAATATTTGTACATCCATTCGCATCAGTAATAATAATTTGATATAAACCAAAGTCAACAACTTCAAATACAGCTGTAGCTCCTGTTTGACCTGTAATTTGTTTATTATAACCGTTTACACCTGTTACGTGATAAGTATAGTTTGGTGTACCTCCAGAAACTGAATTAATAGTAATAGATCCTAAAGAAACTCCTCCAGCTCCACAAGTAATCGGAGTGATCGTTCTACTTACAACAATTGGTGTAGGCTGTGCAATAAAAATATTATCTGTATCTGTACATCCTTTAGCGTCAGTAACCGTAATTAAATAATTACCTGAAGTTATACCAGATGTTTGCGTACCATAATTAACACCAGTAGTTGTGTTTAAAACAGTATATACAAATGGTGCCTGTCCTTTTGTATTATCAATTGTAATAGCAATTGCTGCAGTAGCATCTCCATTACAATTTATACTTTGTGTCTGTGTAACCCCTGTTATCTCTGGTAATACCGGAGTAGTAACGATAACTGCAGCAGATGTTGCTGTACATCCTCTAGAGTCAGTTACTGTGAAAGTATATGAACCTGCAGAGTTAGTAGTAAACACATTTCCTGCAAATGATCCTATGTTAGGAGAAGCTGTATAAGTAAATGGCCCGATTCCACCCGCTGGTGTCAAAGTAACCTGAGCATCTGTTGGTGCTGAACATGTAATATCTTTGTCTAATACAGCATTTAGTGTTAATGCGTTATTTACAATAACAACATTACTATCTGCAGTACATCCGTTACCATCCTTAATTCTAATCGTATAGCTTCCCGGAGTAGTAATAACAAAAGTATTTCCTGCCTGATATGAAGCCCCGCCGTTAATACTGTAGCTCAATGGTGCTACTAATCCAGCTCCCGGAGTCGCAGTAATAGTATAACTTCCTACACCAAAACATTGACCCGCAGCAGAAGCTGTAACAGTTGGAACAGCATCTTGAGAAATCGTAATATCTAATTTAAATGTACATCCGTTAGCATCAATTACATAAGCATCCCAGTTTAAGTTAACCGCTGGATCTAAGTTTGCATTATTGTTGTTAGAATAAGTTCCTGCCGGAGCGCCATCCTGAACAAATGAATATCTGTATATTGGTGTTCCTCCAGCTGCAGTAACTGTCACTGCAGAAGTACTCACAAAACAGTTTGCATTTACTGCTGTGTATGTAGCAGATAATGCAGCTGCCGGCTGATTAATTATTATTGAAGTGTTTGCAGTACAACCCGTCACTTCATCAGTAACAACAATTGCATAAGTATTAGCTGTTAAATTTGGTAGAGTCACAGTTCCTGTACTAACCCCCGTTACGGCTGTACCTCCATTAACTGTATAAGAATATGTAGAGCCGAAACCACCAACAGTTAATCTTATAGACCCTGTATTGCCTCCGTTACATAATACATCACTTAATTTACTCGCCAAAACAGTAATTGGAGTTACCGGATTAACTGTATATGATTCTGTATAATAACATCCGTTTGCATCAGTAACTTTAAACATGTAAGTACCTGGTGCAAGATTTGCAAAAGCATTAGATGTTTGTTTAGGAACGATTACCGGTGATGGAGCAATTGTTTCGTATTGTAAAGTTCCAACACCATTAGTCGCTGTTAAAGTAACAGTAGTTGTTGTAGCTGTACAAGTAACTGCCGGAGCAGCAAAAGTTAAGTCTGTAGGAGGGTTTAATCTCAATAAAGTTCCTGAACCTGTTACCGGACAGCCTTTTGCATCTCTAACTGAGTATGTATAAGGCTGGTTAGCTCCATTATCATTTAATGTTAATACATTATTTGAACTATATCCGCTTCCATTAAAACTGTATTCGTAAGGAGCAGTTCCAGTACCTGCAGTAACATTAATAGTAACTGTTCCTGCTACTTTAGCATTTGAAGCATTACAAGAGAATGGAACTTCAACTACTGTTGCGGCTAATGTTACAGGCTGCGTAATTGTAACCGCTGCTGATCCGGAACAGTTTTTACTGTCTTTTACGTAGAAAGTATAAGAACCTGCCACTAATCCTGTAAATACCGGATTAGAAGTAAATGGTCCAGCAACATTGTTGCTATATGTAAATCCGCCTGATCCTCCGGCCCCTGTTAAAGTAACTGAACCATCTGCAGCGCCATTACAGCTTGCATTTACCTGAACAGCCGTAACTGTTGGGTTTGTAATTGGAGAAACTGTAACAACTGCAGTTCTTGTACAGCTGTTAGAATCTGTAATTACAAATGTATAAGTATCTGCATTTGCAGGCGTTACTGTGTATGTAAATGTAGGCCCCGTAATAGGTGCACTTGCAGCACTTGGTGTACCAGCACCTTTTTGTACTGTGTAAGTATATGTAGATCTACCGCCGCCAATTGTAACTGTAATTGTTGCGTTTGGAGCAGCTGTACAATCTAGTTCTTTTGTAACTGTACCTGCTGCTGTTAATTGCGGGTAAACTACTGTTGCAGCCGGAGCCGAAGTAATACAACCGTTTTTATCTTTTACATAAACTGTATAAGTTCCTGCAGCTACGGTAAAAATATTACTTGTCTGGAATGCTCCTGTTGGACCGGCAATTCCATAAGTTAATGGTGCTAAACCTGTAGCCGTTGCAGTAATAGTGAATCCGCTTCCAGAAGCAGTACATTGATTATTAACCGTTACGTTAGTTATTGCCGGCATTGCATCCAAAATAACTGTAACTGTAGATTTAGCAATACAGCCATTTGCATCTTTCACGTAAACATCCCAAACTAAATCAGCTCCAGAATTAGTATCTACCGTTAAAACATTACTAGCGCCATAAGCCGATGACGGTACTGTTGACGGGCTTTTCGCGAAAGCGTATGTATAATTTGGTGTGCCGCCTGTTGCAGTAATTGTAATTTGTGAATTATCATTATTACAATTTACATTAGTTCCTACTGCTGTAGTAATTGCTAGAGCAGCCGCTGGCTGGCCAATAACAATACTTGCAGAATTAGTACATCCTGTTGCAGTATCTGTAACCTGAACAGTATAAGTTCCTGCAGCAACATTTGATAATGTTAATGTATTTCCTGATTGTGTTAATGTTCCTGAACCTAAAGTTCCTGCTGTTAAAGTAAATGTATAAGCACCAACTGTGGCATTACCAGAAACTGTATAAATTCCAGATCCTGTTGAACCTCCTCTACATAAAACATCACTTGTTTTATTTCCTGTAATTGCAATTGGAGTAACCGGATTTACAATGTAAGGTTCTGTATAATAACATCCGTTTGCATCTGTAACTCTGAAAGTATAAGATCCAGGTGCAAGGTTTGCAAATGAGTTTGATGTTTGTTTAGCAATGATTACTGTCGATGGAGCAATTGTCTCATATTGTAAAGCTCCAACTCCGTTTACAGCCGTTACTGTAACTGTAGTAGTTGTAGCTGTACAAGTAACCGCTGGCGAAGCAAAAGTTAAATCTGTTGGAGGGTTTAGTCTCAATAAAGTTCCTGAACCTGTTACCGGACAGCCTTTTGCATCTCTAACAGCGTATGTATATGGCTGATTAGCTCCGTTGTCATTTAATGTTAATACATTATTTGAGCTGTATCCGCTTCCGTTAAAACTATATTCATAAGGAGCGGTTCCTGTACCTGCAGTAACATTAATTGTAACTGTTCCTGCTACTTTAGCATTTGAAGCATTACATGTAAATGGAACTACAGCAACTGTTGCGGCCAAAGTACTTGGCTGAGTAATGGTAACCGCTGCTGATCCTGTACATCCTTTACTGTCTTTTACATAGAAAGTATATGAACCTGCTGCCAATCCGTTAAATACCGGATTAGTAGTAAATCCTGTCGTCGCATTGTTGCTGTATGTGAATCCGCCTGATCCTCCAGCACCTGTTAAAGTAACTGAACCATCTGCAGCACCATTACAGCTTGCATTGGTCTGAACAGCTGTAACTGTTGGACTTGTAATAGGGTCTACCTTAGTTACCGCTGTAGCCTGACATCCATTAGCATCTGTAATTACAAATGTATAAGTATCTGCATTTGCAGAAGTAACTGTATAAGTAAATGTTGGTCCGGTAATAGGTGTGCTTGCTGCACTTGGAGCTCCTGCTCCTTTTTGTACTGTGTAAGTATATGTAGATCTACCGCCGCCAATTGTAACTGTAATTGTTGCGTTTGGAGTAACTGTACAATCTAATTCTTTTGTAACAGAACCTACAGCCGTTAATTGCGGATAAATAACTAATGCCGCTGCTGTTGCTGCTGTACATCCATTTTTATCTTTTACAGTTACTGTATAAGTTCCTGCTGGTACTGTAAATGTATTTGATGTCTGGAAAGAAGTTCCATCAATGCTGTATGTCAACGGAGCCAATCCTGTTCCCGAAGCAGTAATCGTAAATGAATTTCCTGAACCTGTACATTGATTATTGTTTGTCGCAGTTACACTTGGTAAATTATCACTAACAATAGTAACAGTCTTTTTCGTTGTACAGCCATTTACGTCTTTTACATAAACGTCCCAAACTAAATCAGCTCCAGAATTAGTATCTACTGTTAAAACAGCACTATTTCCGTAAGTTGATGTTGGAACTGTTGATGGGTTTTTCGCAAAAGCGTAAGTATAATTTGGTGTACCGCCAGTTGCTGTAACCGTAATTTGTGAATTATCATTATTACAATTTACATTAGTTGAAACCGCAGTAAAATCTACAAGAGAACTTGGCTGAGTTATTGTAACTGAAAATGCTGACTGACATTTAGTTAATCTGTCTGTTGCAGTAATTGTATATGTACCTGCTGGCTGAGCAGCAGTAACATTTATTACTGTAGTTGTTTCAGAAACGTTATTTCCTGATTGAATAATAGTTCCTCCCGCATTTGTTATAGCGTAATCATAACCTCTGTTTTTAACACCGTTTACAGTAAACTGAAGTGTTCCTGTTCCTCCATTACATTGAATATTTGTTAACGCAGAACCACCAGTTATAATATCCGGAGTTCCATTTACTGTGTAAGGCAATGTGAAAGAACAGCCTGTTTTAATATCAGTTGCCTGAAAAACATAATTACCAGGTGTTAACGATTTAAATTCGCCATCTGAATTTATAGCAGAATCATATCCTGCAGGACCAGAAATTATCTGATAACGAATTGGTGCAGAAACATCTACTTTTACTGCAGCAATATTTACATGACCTCCAGGAGGATTTGTAGAACAATCGTACCCGCTATCTGTTATGTTAATTCCTGTAATTCTGTCTAAAGCATCAATAGTAACCGATAAAGGCCCTATCTGACAATTATTTGCATCTCTAATATAAGCAGTAACTACACCAGCCGTAGATGTAGAAAATGTATTTGTACTAGTAAAGTTTGCTGTTCCATTAAAGCTATAACTATAAGCACCTGTTCCCCCAGCGCCATTAACCGTAACTACTGCAGGTACTGTACCTGTACCGCTGCATTTAATAGTTGTAGCAGTTATTGTTCCTGATACAGCAGTTGGTTGAGTTAATCTTATAATAGCACTTGTAGAAGTACATCCTTTACTATCTCTAACCAAATAAGTATAATCAACATTTGGACTTAAATTAGAGTATAAAGAAGTTGATGACCAGCCTGCATTATTAAAATTATATTGATATCCTCCTGAACCACCAGCACCTATTAACTGTACACTTCCATTTGTTAAACCATTACAAGTAATTTGTGTTGGGTTGGCAGTAACGGTAGGATTTGTAATAGGGCTGACTATTGCATTAACAGTAGTAACACAACCTTTTGAGTCTGTAATTTCGAAAGTATAAGTATCTGCTGATGTAGCAGTATAAACAAATGAATTACCGGTTACAGGATTACTGGAGCCGTAAGCTGCAGAGCCTTTTTTAACTTTATAAGTAAAGGCACTTGTACCTCCAGTAATAGAAACTGTAATAGCAGCGTTTGGAGATGTAGTACAATCTAAAGTTTTAGATATTGTTGCACTTCCTTGTAATTCTGGGGCAATTATAATATTGCTAACTGCTACTGTACAATTATTACTGTCTGTTACAACAATGTTATGTGTACCAGGGCCTACATTCGTAAATGTATTTGATGTTTGTGCAGCCCCGCCGTCTAAACTATAAGTTAAAGTTCCTGTTCCTGTAGCTGTAACAACAAGTGTTGATTGATTAGTAGTATCATAACATAAATCTGAACTCGCTGCCAAAGAAGCTGTAGGCGCTATTGGAGAAGTAATATTTACAGTTGCAGAAGCTGGAGAAGTACAAGAGTTTGTATCTCTAACCACCACAGTATAAGTTCCTGAAGCAACATTTGTAAATACATTTGAAGTTTGAAATGGTACTACAACTGTAGTTCCGTTAGATTGTCTCAACTCATATTGATAACTTGGTGTTCCTCCAGTTACTGCAGCCGTAATCGAAGCACCGTTTGTACAAGTAGGCTGAGCCGTAACCTGTGCTGTAACCGCTAATGCTGCAGGCGCAGTAATAGGCTGCGAAAATGGGAAACTACAAGTCGATGCGCTATTGTTGAAACGTATCTGAATTGCGTATGTTTGACTTGTTAAACCTGTTACTGTTACAGGAGATACTTTAGAATTTACCCAAGTAGTTCCATTATTCATAGAATAATCGAATCCATAAGGAAGATTAAAGTTTTGTGCTGCCAATGTAATTTCTCCATTATTTCCTCCATTACAAGTAACATTTTTAACTCCTGTTATAGAAGCCGAAAATGCTTTATTACTGTCGATAACAATAGGGAAATCTTTTTGAGTAATACACGATTTTGGAATCTGACGTACCCAGATATCATCAATTACTAAGTCATTTCCACCATATTCAATACTTCCGGAACGAATTCTAAAAGTAAGGTTTGTGTTATTTCCAGGGTTTAGTGAAATGTTTATCGGAACCCATTTTGTTCTATTTGGGTCATTTGCTGCTTCGGCAATTTTACCCGTATCCTGAGTAGCTACAACATTACCAGAACCATCAACCAGCTCAAATCTTACAATTGGAGCTGCTCCACTAGCACCAGTATTTAATAAGTTACCCACATACAAAGAGACCATTACCGGCTGATTTGGGATAACATCAATAATTGGTTTGCTATATAAAACTCCGTAAGGTCCAGCTGCTCCTCCAATGTTTACTAATAAATATCTTCCGTTTGCATCTCCAACACCTGCTAAGTTATTAGGGTTTGTTGTATGATCTTTAAAGTGGTACCATGCTCCTGTGTTATTACTAGCAGGATCATCACTTCTCCAAAAGAAACTCGTAACTGAATATTGGTTATCTTCAACAGAACGAGTTGGAGTTCCATTTAAAGAACAAGTATATGGCGGGTTTACTCTTTGGTCGTTGAAACAGTAAGCCGCCGCAATACCCGGAGTTGTTGTAGTTCCTCCAGAACCAAAATCTTCTTGTAATAAATTACTATAAGTTGGTACTGAAATCAAATTATATTTTACGCTTACCGTATGTGATCCCGATGGAACATTTAAGAAAACATTCGGAGGAGTATTTGTATTTAAAACATTATCTAAATAATATTCATAACTATAATTTGCTCCGCTTCCATTTGTTACCGTTACTGTACTTGTTGCAGTTCCGTTACAATTAAATACCGGAGGGTCAACTGAAATTGTAGGGTCTGCCGGTTTTGGATCTAAAACAACACCCGGCATTGCGAATGTACAGCCTTTTGAATCTCTAACATAAAGTGTATAAGTTCCCGGTGCTACGTAAGCTTCATTCGAAGTTCCGTAAGTTGTACCTCCATCAAAACTATAAGTATAAGGTGGAGTTCCTCCTTGAGGGTTTGTAATACGTACTTTACCAAAACCATTACCAGAAGGATCACAACCTGCTAATTCAGAAACACCCGCAGAAGCACTTAATGCATTTGCAGGAGCTGTAATTGTTATATTCGTAGCAGGATCAGTACAAGTTGTTCCTGATAAAGTATATCTAACTACAACATTGTAAGTTCCGCCTGTTAGATTAGAGAAAACTGGAGTACTGCTAAATGTAGCCCCATTATCAATACTATATTGTAAAGTATATCCGTTTGCGTTTGTAACATTAATGTTTATTTGAGCTGTACCACCGTTACAATTAATTTCAGTATTTGTTACAGTGTAAACTGGTTTAGGATTTCCTGTAACTGTAATCGATGTTGTTGCCTCACAGTTATTAGAATCAACTAAACGAATATTGTATGTTCCTGCTGTTGTAAAAGTAATTTCATTTGAAGTAAGGAAAGTAGCAGATCCGTTTACAAAGAAGAAATATGGAGCTGTTCCTCCAGAACCTGATAAAGTAATTTTACCATCGCTGCATGCCGTAAGCGGAGTTGTTAAGGCAGCCGTTGCAACTAGAGGAGCGGCAATATTATTTATAGGAATAACACTTGACACATCACAAGTCGGGGCTGGTGTACCACCAACAGCAGCATTTGTAACTCTTACCCTATATGTAATTCCGGGATTTAAATTTGCAAAAGTATAATCTGAAGCCGCAATAGGACCAGCACTGTTAATAAGGACATTTGTCGCATTATTATATAAGTAATAATAATATTGCGGATCAATATTAAGAGCGCCAACTTTTATACTTCCTTTATCTCCATAACAAGTTGGCTGCGTAACAGCTGTGCTAATCTGTAAATCTACTTTTCTAATAAGAATATTTGGAACAGTAAAAATACATGGATTAGTAGTTACACCTACTTGTCTAATGTGAACAGTATATGAATTTGGGTTTGTAATATTAAAAGTATTACTTGCCTGATATGCTCCAATCGTTCCGTTAGGATCTGTACTGATAGCATATTCGTACCCTGCCGGCACTCCGCCAATCGTAATACTTCCGGAAACACCACAAATAATATCCTTATGCGTTTCTGTTGGAGTTAACAAATTCGTATAAACATTAAAATAAAAACGGTTGAAACATCCTCCCGCATAATTTAATGTTACTCGAAATTGTCCCGCCTGGTTTGCTGTATAATTTTGTCCGGTACCTACACTGGCCCACGTACAGGCTGTATTTTCGTTGGCACAATTCTGATTCGTTACAGCAGCACAGCTTCCTTCATCTAATTTTTCCCAAACAATACTTGTTGCATCAGAAATGCTTGTAGTAATTTGTCTGACTGCATTTGAACCGCACAAGAAAATATTTGGTAATTTTTTTCCATCATTAGAACAAGTTACTACCTGATCTGCAAATGGTATTACCGGATTCTCTACTGTGCTTCCAAATCTTGTTACAACAAATGATTGATAAATTGATCTACAAGGTGCAGCTGCAAGATTGTAAACATAATACGTTCCAGGATCTTTTACATTTAATGTTTGTCCTGTACCTATTTGATTTGTTCTTGCTTCATCACTATACCACGTATAAGATGTATAACCATTAGCAGCTGTTAAATTAATGTTCTCCCCACATAAAGTAACATTCGAAGTATATTTACAACCATCTACCCCAACTAAAAAGTTTGTAGCTTTTGGAACTAAAATACATCCTGTATTGGTATTAACACTCGGGTCATCAGAAATTATAAAACTAGTGTTTTGCTGCCCTTTGTATGTAGCATAAGCAGAGTTGTCAATACTGTTAGAACAAGCCTCGCTTAAACTTTGACAATCAGGAACAACCTGAACCTTGAAACTAATAATTTTTTCAGGATCACCAACTTTAACAACGTTGTTGTTTACTGCAAAAACAATATTTCTTGTTGCAGCATTATAACTTTGTACCGTTACCCCTGTAGGTAACGAAACAATATCTGCCGGATAATTAAAAATAATATTAATAGGCAGCTGGTCTCTAATCGTAAACTCGGTGGCATTATCATTACCTGTATTTTTAAAACCAATTTCATAATTTAACTGCTGGCCTAAAGTAACATTTTGGCCTCCAATATCTACCCCGGCATTATTTTTTACAATTTTAGTTAAAACAATTTTCGGTTCAATAATTTCAACGTTAAAAGCATTGAAGAAAAGTCCATAACCATCTCCTACAGTACTAAGCTTTAATTGTGCCGAAGTATCGTTGTTTTTAATAATTGAATTTGAAGCATTATTAAGGTTTATAATACCTGCTTCAAAACCAAGTGTATTACCGCTGTTTGGAGTTCTCGCTGTATAAGGCCCGTTAGTGTCATTAATTGTACTATTGAAGAAGTTATTAACTGGGCGCTCTGCAGTAAAAATATCTGTATTATTTATAGAATATTTATCTCCTGTAAGATTAACATCTCCCTCTAAAGCAGCAAAAGCTAATTTTGCTTTTACAACTCCTGTTGGAATAGTTTTGAATCCAGAAATATCATAAGTTACCGGTGCGCTGGATGCCTGGATCCAACTAAGACCGTCAAAAGATGTAATATATTTTGCAGATGATTTTGGATCCTCATATACTATAAATAAATTCCAGCCCGCTGCAAAACCACCATTTATACCACCTCTTCCTGAAATAATATTTGCTGCGGTGTAAACTCCTTCAGGATTTGCTAATGCCTGCACTAATGCTGTTGCATCATAGTAATATGCATACGGCATCTGACTACCGTTTGACGTTGTAGGATAGTAATCGTAAATTAACGACCCTGTAATATCATTATAAGTGGTCTGGCCAGGAAGCTTAAACTTAATCGAACCTAAATTGGCACGATTTACAGTCCCATTAGTTACAGAAGCTTGACTGTAAACACCAGCCCAATAAAGCCCCGCGTAAACAATCTTATAACATTCTCTACTTGTTTGTGGAATAGCTAAAGTAGCAGAACTTGAACTAAAAGTGGTATTATCACTATCGACATCAATATATTGCATATTAAGGTCGTTATTGTTCTGGTTCGTAGAATTAAAGGCATCGTTTGGTCGTTGGCCATTACTATTGTTATCTCTATTCAAAATATTATTACCTATCAAAAGCATGTCACCTTTTAAACTCGTGTCAAAACGAGGAGTGAAATTCTTTTGAGAGAACATAATAAAACTCTGTATAAAAAATAATACAGTTAAAACTAATTTTAAAGTAGTAGGTTTTTTCATATTACTATGGTTTCAGTTTAACTGTTGTTTTTTGAAGGGGCATTCAAAAAACAACATTCAATCTTAATTTAAATTTATGTTTTACTTTCCTTCTTCTTTTTTCAAAGAAGCTGCCGTCTAATATCTATTAATTCTCCACTTTTACGATTGCCATTTTTCCGTTGTATGGTGATTTTCCTTTAGCTTCTAATGCCTTAGTTGCTTCTTGCAGACCATCGAATTTCTCGTAATAGATATAATATTTACTTGTTGTTATATTGTAAAAGAAATTAATATTTGAAACTCCAGACGCAACAGCTTTCGTTAAGAACTCATCACGTTTTTCAACACTGCTGTGTACTGCAAGAATCATATAATAACCACTTTCAGAATTTTTAATATTCTTAATAATCTGCATGTTTGACTGGTCTTCACCAAAATCAAAATCTGCAGCTGTGAGCGGTGTACTGCTTACTTTCGTTGTTTCCTTAATACGTTTAAGGGCAGCTAAATCCTGAGCATATCTACCTTGATCATTTTCGTATGCCGCACGCTTAATTCTACGTTTTTTCTCAATTTCAGTTTCAGCTTTAATACGCTCTAAATCGGCAAGTAATGCTGCACCTTCCAGTTCCATTTTTAACTGCGCTGCTTTCAATTCGTTTATCTTCTCAAGATAAGCTTTGTTTAAAGCATCATTTTTGTTTGGAACTTTTTTAAGTCTTTCGTTATATAAATTCGTCAGCTTAGCAATCTCGTCTTTCTGTGCTTTACTAGCATCTGCCAGCTGTGATTTTAAAGCTTCTATCTGACTGTTTTCTGCAGCTACACTTTTGAAAGGTTTTGGTTCTTTATAAATACCTTTTTCACTTAAGTCGTTCTCTTCTTTTAAATCATTCAGGTCTTTTTGTTTATTAGCTATCGTCGATTTAAACTGATCTAATAAATCATTTTGTGTTTTACCTGAACTTTCAATTGACTGAGTTAAGCTTTCAATAGCTTTTGCTGTTTCATCTTTTGCCGCTGCTGCTTCTGCATCAGCTTTTGCTTTCTCTGCGGCTAATCTTGCCTGACGTTCTTCTTCTTCTTTTAATTTTCTTGCTTCTTCGTCAGCTTTTTGTTTTTCTGCCGCTTCTGCATCTGCCTTAGCTTTTGCATCTGCCGTTAACTTAGCTTGAAGTGCTTCAGCATCAGCTTTTGCTTTGGCATCAGCAGCTAGTTTTGCTTGAAGTGCTTCTGCGTCGGCTTTTGCTTTGGCATCAGCAGCTAACTTAGCTTGTAATGCTTCTGCATCAGCTTTTGCTTTGGCATCAGCAGCTAATTTTGCTTGAAGTGCTTCTGCATCGGCCTTAGCTTTTGCGTCCGCAGCTAACTTAGCCTGTAATGCTTCTGCATCAGCTTTTGCTTTGGCGTCCGCAGCTAACTTAGCTTGTAATGCTTCTGCGTCAGCTTTTGCTTTGGCATCAGCTGCTAACTTAGCTTGTAATGCTTCTGCGTCGGCTTTTGCTTTGGCATCAGCTGCTAACTTAGCTTGTAATGCTTCTGCGTCAGCTTTTGCCTTGGCGTCAGCTGCTAGTTTTGCTTGAAGTGCTTCTGCGTCGGCTTTTGCTTTGGCATCAGCTGCTAACTTAGCTTGTAATGCTTCTGCGTCAGCTTTAGCTTTGGCATCAGCAGCTAGTTTTGCTTGAAGTGCTTCTGCATCGGCCTTAGCTTTTGCGTCCGCAGCTAACTTAGCCTGTAATGCTTCTGCGTCAGCTTTTGCCTTGGCGTCAGCTGCTAGTTTTGCTTGAAGTGCTTCTGCGTCGGCTTTTGCTTTGGCATCAGCTGCTAACTTAGCTTGTAATGCTTCTGCGTCAGCTTTAGCTTTGGCATCAGCAGCTAGTTTTGCTTGAAGTGCTTCTGCATCGGCCTTAGCTTTTGCGTCCGCAGCTAACTTAGCTTGTAATGCTTCTGCATCGGCTTTTGCTTTTGCGTCTGCAGCAAGTTTAGCTTGTAATGCTTCTGCATCTGCCTTAGCTTTTGCGTCGGCTGCTAATTTCGCTTGAAGTGCTTCTGCATCGGCCTTAGCTTTTGCATCAGCCGCTAATTTAGCCTGACGTGCTTCTTCAGCTTCTCTTAATTGTTTTTCTTCGGCTTCTGCTTTTGCTTTTGCAGTTGCTTCTGCATCGGCTTTAACTCTTGCGTCAGCAATTAATTTCGCTTGTAAAGCTTCCATATCTGCTTTTGCTTTTGCTTTCGCTTCTGCAGCTAATCTCGTTTTTTCTGCTTCAGCATCAGCTTTTGCTTTTGCATCAGCTGCTAATTTAGCCTGACGTGCCTCTTCGTCAGCTTTCACTTTTGCATCGGCAGCTTGTTTTGCTTGTAGAGCTTCTGCGTCAGCCTTAGCTTTTGCTTCTGCTGCAAGTTTTGCCTGTAATGCTTCAGCATCGGCTTTTGCTTTGGCGTCGGCTGCTAGTTTAGCCTGAAGTGCTTCTGCATCTGCTTTTGCTTTTGCTTCTGCATCATGTTTTGCCTGAGCCTCTGCATCTGCTTTCGCTTTTGCATCAGCAACTAATTTAGCTTGAAGTGCTTCTGCATCGGCTTTTGCTTTTGCTTCTGCAGCTAACTTAGCCTGGGCTTCTGCGTCGGCTTTCGCTTTTGCATCGGCAGCTAATTTTATTTTTAATGCTTCAGCATCGGCTTTTGCTTTAGCTTCTGCAGCTATTATTGCTTGTCTAGCTTCTGCATCTGCTTTCGCTTTTGCATCAGCTGCTAATTTTTCTTTTAGGGCTGCTTCTTCTGCAGCTTTTGCTTTAGCAGCAGCTGCGGCTTTAGCTCTATTTGCAGCATCAATCGAAGCTTTTGTTTTTGCTTCAGAAGCGGCTTTTGCTTTAGCTTCTGCAGCTAATCTAGCCTGAAGCGCATCAGAATCTGCTTTTGCTTTAGCATCTGCAGCCAGGATTGATTGTAAGTCTGCCTCTTCAGCTTTTGCTTTAGCATCTGCTTTACGTTTTGCCTCTGCAGCATCAGCTTTAGCTTTTGCATCTGCAGCTAGTTTTATTTTAAGAGCCTCTGCATCTGCCTTAGCTTTTTCAGCATTTAATTGTGCTTGTGTTTTTTGCGGAGCCGGCGGCGTTGCCGCAGTTGTTTGTTTCGCTTTAGCTTCTGCATCTGCCTTAGCTTTCGCATCGGCCGCAAGTTTTATTTTTAATGCTTCAGCATCAGCTCTGGATTTATCTGCAGCTAATTGTGCTTGTGTTTTTTGTGCAGCTGTTGCTGATGGTTTGTTTGCTTGAGCTTGTACTCTCGCAGCGGCAGCAGCGTCCACTCTGGCTTTATTATCTGCAGCTAATTTTATTCTTCTTGCCTCAGCATCAGCTCTTGCTTTATCTGCAGCTAATTGTGCTTGTGTTTTTTGTTGTGCAGCAACGGCTCTGTTTGTTGTTGCTGTCTGCGCTCTTGCTGCTGCTGCTGCATCAGCTTTAGCTTTAGCATCGGCGGCTAATTTTATCTTAAGAGCTTCGGCATCAGCTTTAGCTTTGTTATCTGCTTCTAATTTTGCTTTTGCAGCAGCATCGGCATCAGCCTTCACTTTTTCTGCAGCGGCAAGTCTGGCTTGTTTTGCTTCGGCATCGGCTTTTGCTTTTGCTTCTGCTGCTAGTCTCGTTTTCTCAGCTCCATCTACTCTTGTTACCGGAGCCGCATTTGTTTTTGGTTTGGCAATTACTGGTTTAGATGTCGTTCTCGAAGGATCTATTAATGCTCCCTCTTCATCATCACCATAATAGTAATTTCTATTTTTAAATTTATAAGCAATTGCAAATTCATGAGAACCTCCCATATTTGTAAAATTGCCCATTCCTCTTTCATAGTTATATTCGATTGCAATACTAGGTGAAATATTAACCCCTAAACCTGCAGAAACTCCATATAGAGTATTGTAACCTGCCTGCGCCCAAACTCCTTGTTTCAGCGAAAGCATTGCAAGCCCTGAAAGAACCGTTTTATCTTTTTTAATTTCTGTTTTTACAATTCCTGAAAATTTACTTTGTTCAAAAAAACCATAACTGTCAATGTAGCCGGTGTACATGGCATGTAATTCGATTGCTCTTTCCGGATCTTCTTTTACAACACCTGAACCAAAATTGTAAAGAATTAAATTGTTTACCGATAATCCGAAATCCAGAAAAGCAGTTCCGTAATTAATCCCCGGATTTACGGTAAGCATTGTATTGGATGGATAATTTCCATCAAGAATACTTGTGTCGTCAGATATAATTTTTCCTTTGTCTAAACCGCTTTGGTATACCCCTACGTTTAAACCAAAAGTAAGGTTACTGTCTTCCTGCAAAACGATATTATGAGCAAAATTGACAACTCCGCCAAAAACGGTCATTAAACCATAATTTTGCTGGAATAAACCAATTGCAAAAGCTTCATTTTCTCTGAATCGTCCAGAATAATTGGCTAAATAAGTCTGCGGTGCATTGTCAAACTGCACCCATTGTCTTTTATTATAGAAACTTGCATAAGCGTTTGTTTCGCGAACAAAACTAAATGCAGGGTTTATTAAATATCTATTAAACTTTAATGAATTTCTGATAGGTAATGAAAACGAAACAACTCCATTCTCATTTTGGTCCTGAGAATAGAGTACATTAGAAAAACCGTAAAATAAAGTTATGAATAGTAAAATTTTCTTCATTATTTAATCACAGTTATTGATCCTTTTTTTTCACCTGTGTCTGATTGAATGACATAGTAATAAACTGGATTTACATTTTTAAAATCTTTTATTAAAAAGCTGCTTTCCGGATCGTAATTGCTGCCAACATCATCATACATCACCTCTCCATTCGAACTTAAAATTATTAGTTTGGTCGACGCCGTTTTATAAACATCTGGGATATTCCAGTAAGGATAAGTGCCGCCCAGCTTAACAATATTTGGAATAACTGAGGTTTTTGCATCATTTTCTGAAGTAACTCTAAATGTAAATTCTTTTGAAGCTATACATCCTGATTCCTGTGAAATTTTAACTTTATAAAGACCTCTTACGGCTACCAGATAACTTGCGCTGCTGGCTCCGCTTATTGCATTATTATTTAAAAACCATTCGAATTTTGGAGTCACTGCATCAGTAGTTACAGATACATTTAATGTTTCTCCTTCTTTAAGCTCATAAGTATCCGGAACATCTATACTGGCCGTGAAACTATTGCTTTTTAAATCAATACTTCCTGTTGCTTTACAACCGCCAAAATCAACCTCAACTGAATAAATACCGGATTCATTTGTAGTAATACTGCGAGATGTTTGTGCGATTACAACACCATCTTTTTTCCAAACGTAACTGTTACCCGATGTTGCCGTTAAAACAGTCCCTGATCCGTTTGAACAAAAAGGATTTCCTAAGCTGGAATCTACCGTTACTGCAGATCCTCCGCTTGAAGATACTACTGTAACACGATTAGAACTAAAGTTATCATCATCACAGCCTCCATAATTTATCTGGGCATAATAAACCCCCGGGGCATTTGCCACTAACGTTGTACCACTTTGTCCAGCAATTAATACATCATCTTTATACCATTTATACGTTAAATTTGGATAATTGGCAGGAGATGAAGGTACATCTGCAGGTGTTGGGTTGTAAACTGAAAGACTTAAATTTCCGCCTGAACAAATAGTTGCATTGGCTTCTTTATTATTAATAAAAAATTTATCTGTATAAATTCTGTAAAAAGCAGGAAACGATGTCTGATCCTGGAAATTCTTAAACCTCTGACTGTAAACAGGCGTTGCTGTATTACTTTTAACGCGAAGGCTGTATGTATTTGATCCTTTTAAATCTGTAGGAATAGCAAACTTTATGGTTTGCTGCTGCGCCGAAGGATCATCTACAAACGAAATTTTTGTTGTAGCAGTAGGGGTTGTAAAACTTCCCAAATCATCTGAAAGTTCTACTTCAAAAGTAGTACCTGCCGGAAAATTTAAGTAGCTGAATGTGGCGTAGTATTCATTAAAAGGTGTTCCGTTTACTATTAAACCAGCACAAATTCTATCGAAAGGAAGCTGCTGCCCAACTATTGCTGTTTGAGCATAGGTATGCGATTTAGTAAAGAGAATTATACTAAATAAAATGAAAACTTTAAAAAAAGATAAAGTAGTTTTTCGAATCATATAGTACGTGTTCTTGCTAAGTCTATACGCTCAAAAAACAAGATATCTATGAATGTTTCCGAAAAATCATATTTATAGTTCTCAATAATATCTTTTGCAAGAATTGAAGTAGAACCAATCAATGAATTTTCTTCACAATCCGAAGACTGATCTTTCACATCAGCTGCCATAGTAAGGCTGTCCTTGGGGGTGGACAGCCCTACTATTAACTGATTAGAATTATCTAATTTGCCGATACATTTATCCGCTGATTCGTTGTTTTGATTTATCTCAATTGTCGTTAATTTGCAGTCAGAAACGGCAGAAAACGCAGGTTTTTCAATTGCTGGACTTTGTGCATACAGACTTAACGAAATAGGAGAAACCAAAAAGAATATATATAAATATTTTTTTGTAGATAGAGCCATTATGTTTTGATCTTTATTTGGTCCTTTTAAGACGGATACATAAATTGTGTCTGGGGACTTTATTAATAAAATTTACGCTTTGAAATAAAAATCGAAATCTATTTATCTATTGCCGCTTGAAGCTGTAATTTTCCCTAATTGTAATCTAAAGTCTGGTTTCTTAGGATTAGAAATATCTATGAAAGTTTCTTTGTTATCACTTTGTGAATACACGTTAAAGAATACACTATTACCGTACCAGCTCTCTAAATCTTCATTGTTTGAATTGTATTCTGTAAAGATGTTTCCATTACAAAGATTGAAATACATTTCTTCAAACTTGATCTTTTTAAGATTGGCATCGTTGATCTCAGTTTTACTGTCTAATAATACTGCAGGATTAAATCCAGAGACTACACTACGTTTCAATTCAAGAGAAGCTGTTTCAGCAACATAAATTGCTTCTTTAACTAAACCAGCCTGAATATCCGCTTTAATGTTTTCACTATCGTTTAACATTGTAATGTTAGTCGCAACAACTAAAGTAGTTTTTTTAGTAAAATCTGTTTCGTTTTTCTTTTCAAACGATTTTACTTCCATACAGCGAGAACCGTCTTTGTTACTTGATAAGTAAGAAGATCTAACAGCTAATGAGTTGAATAAACGACATTGTACACCTTGAGTAAATTTGTAATCGTCGTTGATTGATTTATAAGAAACAAATTTTGTAACGTTTACGTCTCCACCGAAAAAAGCAAATGAATCTCCTCCAGAGTAGCTCACCATAACGTTTTCAAGAATTGTTTTGTTACCAACACCAGCGATCGTTAAACCGTTGAAAGTATCAACACCTTTTACTTTTTTACCAGCAAATTCGATTCTTACATATCTTAAAATACCAGAATTTGAAGCAACATTATCACCACCATAAGTTGTTAAAGTTGGATCAAGGTCCATATTGTAAGAACCTACGTTACCGAATTTATTGATTGGTGCATCTCCAAGAATTACAACGCCTCCCCAGTCTCCAGCTTTTTTCTGGCTGCGGTTAGATGTAAATACGATTGGGTCAGTTTCTAAACCATCTGCAACAAGTTGTGCACCTTTTGTAACTACTAATGTTCCTTTTGTTTCGAAATCACCAATAATTAACGTTCCAGGCTCAATTGTTAAAACTGCATTGTTAGTAACATAAACGTTGCCCTGCAAAACATAGATATTCCTTTTAAGCAATTTAGTATTAACAGAAATATTTCCTGCTAAAATTTGATTTGCTTCTCCATACTCTACTTTGTTAGGCTTAAATTCAGTCCAGTTATTTAACCAGTTAGTGTAGCCCATAATTCCTTTCTCTTGTTGAGCACTCATACTCGTAACTGTCAAAAGAACACAGATCATTTGAGTAATTTTTTTCATGATAAAGGTGTGTATTAGGTTAATAATAAATTTGGGTATGCTTTAAATAATTTGGGTATGCGTAAATGAAAAAAACTGTTCTCGGTTTTTCTAATATTATTCAGAATAAATCGAGAACGAGTTGTTTTGTTTTACTTTTTCAAAATGATGCAGAAATCTAAATCATCTGTATAACCACTTCAAAAAAGGCTTTAAAATATTTTTTTAAATCTTACATTTCGTTCAAGTCATTGAACTCGTGTAAAGATTTTAATGTGTTTTCGTAAAATAAGATTGCCGCGATAAGATTTCCTTTATCAGAGTATGGCATCATTTTTCTTTGAAACTCTACTGTAGTATCTAAGAAAGTTGTTGTACCAATCGCCTGATTATCTAATATTTTTTTGTGGTCACCATCGTCCGGAATACCTAAGTCTGCCATCGTAACACCAGGCTTTGTAACCAAAGCAATGTAAGGGAGAGTTTTTACTAATACTTTAATTCGCTCAATATACAATTCCAAAAGTTCTCCTTTTTGCATACCACTCAATTCTTTTTGATCATGGTATTTACGAATAAGAGCCGTTGTACTAATAATACTTCTTGGAGCGTTTTTTGCCTGCGCAGAAACAGCTGCAGTTGTCATGATAAAAAATGCACTAAATAAAATAATTTTCCCTTTCATAAATTCTTATTATATAATTGGTTGTTGATGAAAACAAAAATATAGAAATTAACTTAAACTGCAACTTTATTGAATTCTTTTTTCAAAAAAAAAGCTTAAAACAAGCTTAAAAACCTGCTTTATGTCGAGAAATTGTGCGTTTTAACGGGCTTTTTGTTAAAACCGTCAAAACAAAAAACGTAAGATATTATCTATAAAAACGTTTTTTGTTTTACTTTAAATAGCCAAAAAAACCATACGTTTATCGTTTTGAACAAAAAAATATTAACAAAAAAGTCTTGATATCTGCTCGCGTGAAGTAATTTATTAACAAAAGTTGGTTAAGATGGGGCAATTTTTTTTGCAAAAAACAGTCATATTCACATAAATGAAATACCGCTCAATAATCTTTAATCGAAAATTTTTGACTACATCATTTTCTTCTATCTTTGCTTCATGCAATTTTCTCAAATTTTAGGTCAGGATTACATCAAAAGTCACTTGATAAAAAGTGCATCTTCCGGGCGAATTCCTCATGCACAATTATTTATTGGGCCTGAAGGAAGCGGCACATTATCTACAGCAATTGCTTATGCTCAGTACATTTTGTGCAGTAATACGGGAAATGAAAACGAAAATGGAAATGATTCGTGTAATTTGAAATTTCAAAATATTTCGCATCCCGATCTGCATTTTATTTACCCAACCGTTACCACAGAAGATGTAAAAACCAAACCCAAAAGTTTAGACTTTATTCAGGACTGGCGAAACTTTATTCAGGAAATGCCTTACGGCGGATTATTTGACTGGTATAAAACTTTAGGCGTTCAAAACAAACAGGGCGAAATCAGGGTTGAAGATGCACAGGAAGTTTTAAAGTCGCTTGCGCTGAAATCATACGAAGGCGGTTATAAAATCATGATTATCTGGATGGCAGATAAGATGAATATTGCGGCTTCGAATAAACTTTTAAAACTGCTCGAAGAACCATCAGATAAAACAATTTTTATTCTGATTTCTGAAAATGAAGAAGATATTATTCAAACCATACGTTCTCGCTGTCAGGTAATTCATTTTAACGGACTTCCAGAAAAAGTAATTGCAGAAGCATTGGTTTCTAAAGAAAATATAGATTCGAATTTAGCCAAAAAAATTGCCCATCAGGCGCAGGGAAATTTTAATAAAGCATTGCATTTATTGAAAGAAGATGATGCTGAATATCCGTTTGAGCAATGGTTTGTAAATTGGGTTCGTGCTGCTTTTAGAGCAAAAGGGAATGCCGCAGCAATTCAGGATTTAATTTCCTGGAGTGAAGAAATCGCCGGACTTGGACGCGAAAGTCAGAAAAAGTTCATTCAGTTTTGTATCGAAATGTTCAGGCAGGCATTATTGCTTAATTATCAAACGCCAGCTTTAGTTTACATTGAGCCAAAAGTCGACAAATTTAAACTCGAAAATTTTGCCCCTTTTGTAAACGGAAATAATATTCACGAAATTTTCAAAGAGCTTTCAGATGCGATGTATCACATTGAAAGAAACGGAAATGCGAAAATAATCTTAACCGATTTATCTATAAAACTGACTCGTTTAATTCATAAAAAATAGTCCTCGAAATGAACAATGTTGCCTCTATTTTAATATTAGCATTTTTAGCCTTAACTTTTTTACAGTCAGGCTATGAAAAGATTTTTTACTGGAAAGATAATGTTGCCTGGCTTAAAGAACATTTTGCTAAAACGCCATTAAAAAACCAAGTGCCGCTTGCTCTTTTACACTTGTTGGTTTTAGAATTAATTTCTGGAATTTTAAGTGTTGTGGGTGCGATTCAATTACTAACAAACAGCGGTCGTGACTATGGTTTTTATGCCGGAATATTTTCATGTATCTGTTTGTTAATGATGCTTTTCGGGCAACGATTGGCCAAAGACTACGATGGTGCAAGAACCATTGTTATTTATTTAATTCCTGCCGTTATGTTAGTTAACTGGATGAATTAATTAACCGCAATTAATTTAAAAATCAGCCACAAATTTCACAGATTAAAATGATTAAAAAATCTGTGGCAAGAAACGTCCGCAAAACGGACATAAAAATAAAATTTATTATTAAAAAAATGAATCCAAAACACCCTTCAGAATCGCTGACAATATTAACTGATTTAGTTTTACCAAGTGAAACAAATCCTTTAAACAATCTTTTCGGCGGCGAATTATTAGCCCGAATGGATCGCGCAGCAAGTATTGCAGCACGCAGACATTCGCGTCGAATTGTAGTTACGGCATCTGTAAATCACGTTGCTTTTAACAGAGCAATTTCTCTTGGAAGTGTTGTTACCGTAGAAGCAAAAGTTTCAAGATCATTCAAAAGTTCTATGGAAGTTTTTATAGACGTTTGGGTAGAAGACCGCGAATCTGGAAACAGAACCAAGGCAAACGAAGCTATTTATACTTTTGTAGCTGTCGATGATACCGGAAGACCTGTTGAAGTACCGGCAATTGTTCCTGAAACGGAATTAGAAATACAACGTTTTGAAGCTGCTTTACGTCGTAAACAACTAAGTTTAGTATTGGCTGGAAAATTAAAACCTTCTGATGCTACCGAATTGAAGGCTTTATTTTTGTAATACAAATTGTTACAATTTGAAACAATTTGAAGCAATCAAACTTCAAAAAAAGAAGTATTTTTACACATTCTAATTCGCCAAATAAAAATTCAGGAAGTTATTCCACTATTTGGTTTTTGAAAGGCAGAAAATAACAATTTTTAGATATTTAAGAAAAGATGAGTTCAGACAAAGAAGCCAAATTAAAAGCGCTGCAGTTAACGCTTGATAAACTTGACAAAACCTACGGAAAAGGAACCGTAATGAAAATGGGCGACAGAGCCATTGTAGAGGTAGAAACGATTTCTTCGGGTTCTCTTGGCGTTGATTTAGCTCTTGGAGTAAATGGATATCCGAAAGGAAGAATTATAGAAATATACGGGCCGGAATCATCTGGTAAGACTACATTAACATTGCATGCAATTGCCGAAGCTCAAAAAGCTGGCGGTATTGCTGCTTTTATTGATGCGGAACACGCTTTTGATAGAAATTATGCTGAAAAATTAGGTGTTGATATCGAAAATTTAATTATCTCGCAGCCAGACAATGGTGAGCAGGCTTTAGAAATTGCCGAAAACTTAATTCGTTCAGGCGCTATCGACATTGTTGTAATTGACTCTGTTGCGGCTTTAACGCCAAAAAGTGAAATTGAGGGTGAAATGGGAGATTCAAAAATGGGTCTTCACGCACGTTTGATGTCTCAGGCACTAAGAAAATTAACCGGAACAATCAGCAAAACAAATTGTACTGTTTTCTTTATCAACCAGCTGCGTGAAAAAATTGGTGTTATGTTCGGAAATCCTGAAACAACAACCGGTGGTAACGCATTAAAATTCTACGCTTCTGTACGTTTAGATATTCGTCGTTCGTCTCAAATTAAAGATGGAGAAAACGTAATTGGTAACAGAACTAAAGTTAAAATCGTTAAAAACAAAGTTGCCCCACCGTTTAAAACTGCCGAATTTGACATTATGTACGGAGAAGGTGTTTCTAAAACAGGTGAAATTCTTGATTTAGCGGTTGAATTTGAAATCGTTAAAAAAGCAGGATCTTGGTTTAGCTACGGAGACACTAAATTAGGTCAGGGTCGTGATGCAGTAAAAGCTTTAATTAAAGATAACCCAGAATTGGCTGATGAATTAGAAGCTAAAATTAAAGCTCACATGAAAGAATTAGCTGATGCTTAAAATTTTAAAAGTATTTAAAAATCAATACTTTGCATTATAAACCCGGAAGTTTTTAAACCTTCCGGGTTTTTTATTTGAAAAAAAATAAAAAAAAGACGCAACCTTTTTAAAACTATCGCATCTATACAAATAGACATAATGTTTAATTGGTATTGGCCATAAATACTTAATTCAACATTTTTTTTATAATAAATTTGGTTGGTTGATTCATTAAAAGTCCGTTAGTTTCGCTCATGGTTCTAACGGGTTTTTACTGGTTTTTGAAAAAAAATTATCTATCGATACAACCTTTTTAGTTTTTTTCGATCTAATAATATTATGACACTAACCTGAGTTTTAACCAAACTCTTTATTATCAAGCCATAAATATTTAACCATGAAGGAAAAAAGAGAAATGCAGCGGGGTAAAAAACTAAAAAAAAACAAATTAAAAATTAGAAAAATATTGCGTTTTATCTCAGAGAAAATAATTCACCGATAAGCTTTTTGAATATAAACGGGGGTTTTTATTTCGAAAGAAAACCCGGCAAGTGTAAAATCCTGCCGGGTTTGTTATTTTAATTACTCTTTTAAATCTTTCCTTTTAAACTCGAGTAAACCTTTATAAATCAATTGTCTTACATTGTCTCTGAGCTCTTTTCTGTTATCCGGTTTTAAACCATTTGTTTCTACAAAAGGCAGGATTTTCCCCCGCATTTTTCCGGGACTTCCGCTTAAAAAAGTATAAGAGAAACGTTCTTTATTATCGGCAAAAACGATTGGCACAATAGGGATTTGATGCTCAATTGCCAGTCTAAAAGCACCATCTTTAAATTCGTCCAGTAAAATAGATTCGTCATCAGGAACTCCCCCTTCTGGGAAAATACAAATACTTAAACCCTGATTTAAACGATCTTGCGCACGTTTGAAAACTTCATTTTTGCTTTTTGAAGAATTTCTGTCAACCAAAATACAGGTTCTTTTATAGAAAAATCCAAATAGCGGAATCTTCACAAGCTCTTTCTTTCCAACAAAAACAAACGGATTTTTTATAATGGCAAGCATAAGCATAATATCTGTCATTGAAGTATGGTTTGCCACGATCATATAACTTGTATTTTTGATAAGCTTTTGTTCGCATTTTACTTTGTAATAAAAACCCATCCCGAAAAGGATAAATTTAGCCCAAATGCGGGCCATTTTAAAAAAATAAGGGTATCCTCTCTCCGAGATAATAGAAATCAGTAAAAATGGCAGCATAATCAATATTGGAACCGCCATTAAAACGTAAAACCAAATGCGCCAAATAATCCAAAAAACAATCTTTAATCCTTTCATGGTTTCAAATGTAAGAAAACCGAAATGAATTTTTATAAAGAATTTATTTTACCGCAAAGTCTTTAGGTTTTTAACCCAAAGTGCGCAAAGGATTTTCGCAAAGGAAAGAAGTTATTTTTTTTAAGATTTGCTTTGCAATAAGTTCACAAAGCTTTATCTATAAGTTGTTTATGACTCTTCTTATTCCGTTTTTCAAGAGGCTTTCATTGAAATTTACAAGTAAGCCTAGTTTATAATTTCCTAGTTTTAAATAGGTTAAAGTTTGTGCCAAATGGTTAACGGTGAGTGATTCAACAGTTTTTATTTCGATTAAAAACTTGTTCTCTACAAGCAAATCAATTCGGTATCCACAATCAAACTTCACTTCTTCAAAAACTAATGGTAAAGCTTTCTCTTTTTCAACTAGAAGTCCTCGCTGCGTAATTTTATAGAACAAGCATTCTTTGTAAACATTCTCTAATAAACCCGGACCAAGTTTTTTATGAATTTCAATAGCAATTCCAATTATAATATTTGATATTTCGTTTTCTGTCATATTAAAAAACATCAAATTTATAAATATATTCTTATAATTAACACAATAATCTTAACTCTAAAAGTTTTAAAAATATTAATCCTTCTAGACAAAGCTTTGCGAACTCATTGCAAAGCAAATCTCAAAAAAACAACTTCTTTCCTTTGCGAAAATCCTTCGCGCACTTTGCGTTAAAAGCGCCAAAGAACTTCCAAACTTTAAGCAAAATCATCGTGTGCTTTGCGGTTAAAAAAAACATCACGACCTTTGTGGTTAAGAATAAGAAAAAACGAGAATGGCAAAAATACTTACTGGTGTTCAGAGTACTGGAACGCCACACTTAGGCAATCTATTGGGAGCTATTATCCCTGCAATTGAATTATCGAATAATCCGGCAAATGAATCATTTTTGTTTATTGCTGATTTACATTCGATTACACAAATTAAAGATGGTAAAACATTGAGAGAAAACACATATAGCACTGCAGCGGCATGGCTTGCCTGCGGTTTGAATCCTGATAAAGTTACTTTCTACAGACAATCTGATGTGGTTCAAACTGCTGAATTGACCTGGTATTTAAGCTGTTTTTTTCCGTTCCAGCGTCTGACTTTGGCACATTCTTTCAAAGACAAGGCCGATCGTTTAGACGATGTTAATGCCGGCCTTTTTACTTATCCGATGTTAATGGCTGCTGATATTTTACTTTATGATGCTGAGTTTGTACCGGTTGGAAAAGACCAATTGCAGCATTTAGAAATAACACGCGACGTAGCTTCAAGATTTAACCACCAAATGGGAGAAACCTTTGTAATTCCAGAAGCTAAAATTCAGGAAGACAGTATGTTAATTCCGGGAACGAATGGTGGAAAAATGAGTAAATCTGCCAACAATATCATCAATATTTTCCTTGATGATAAAGTGTTACGCAAGCAGGTTATGAGTATTGAAACAGATAGTACTCCTTTGGAAGATCCAAAAAATCCAGATACCTGCAACGCTTTCGCCATCTATTCTTTATTAGCAAATGAAACTCAGATTGCCGAAATGAGAGCAAATTATCTTGGCGGAAATTATGGTTATGGTCACGCAAAACAAGCTCTTTTTGAATTGATTACAGAAAAATTCAAAACCGAAAGAGAAAAATATAATTACTACATGAACAATCTTGACGAAGTAGATGCTCTCTTGAAAAAAGGAGCAGCAAAAGCTTCTGTTATTGCTGATGGAGTTTTAGCAAAAGTTCGAGAAGTTCTTGGATTTGGGAAATAAAACGAGAAATAAAAAAGCCTGCTAATTTTTTAGCAGGCTTTTTTATATAAAATTTCTTTAAGCTCTTCCTAATCTGGCCAATAATAAAATCAATCGTAATACAACGATGATAATAATAACTATAGACCAAGTAGACATTCCGCCAGAGGAACTGCTGCTGCTATACTCTCTTTCTTTTGCGGCATCAATTCGGTCTTTATGAGATCTTATTGTATTACTCAATTCGTAATCAATTGGTTTATAATTAACCATTGAAGATACCATTGGTTCCAAAAATTCATTTCGCACGCCTGCACTAACAATTGAACCTGACATTTTACTATAAATCGCTCTAATTTTCTTGTCGTTTTCAGTAGATCTAAAATGAGAAAGCAAGGTATAAAAACTTCTGTATTTTATAAATTCAATTGTTTCAGCACCAGAAGATAAAGATGGATTTTCATCAAATTTATTTCCAACAAAATCAAGTTTTGTACTCACCCTTTGACTCAAGCTGTCTAATGAATTTTGAGGCAGATATTCTTTAACATTCAGAAGATCATCAATAACATCAAACCTATTCTGCGTTATGTTTTGATCGAAAAAAGTATCTAAATCTTTAGATAAAAATCTATCTATAAATGATTTAATGTTTTCTTCATTAACAGAAACGGAGTAATCTGTAATAAATCTGTTTCGGGAGTAATTTTTTCTGGCAAAGAAGTTGTAAAGGATTCGATTATTTGAAATAAACAAAAGCTCTTTTGGAAATTCGTTAAATGCTGTAATCAAATTATCTGCAAGATTTGGGTTTAAATTTGGGCTTTGTGATCGCTCAATTTCAAATTGCTTCCTGACTTTTTCGGAGTCTTCAATGCTAAACGCACTTCGGTTTTCTTTATAAATCCCAGCGTTTTCTAATAGTTCTATTATATTCATTTTTAAGGTTTTGGTAGAGCAAAAATATACTTTTATTACACTTTGCCTAATTTATTTTAGCATAAATGTTAAATAACTGAATATAATTTACAATGAATTAATATTTAAATTATGTTAAATTTAAATATGAAATATCTTTATTCTTAATACATATTAAATCGCTTCAAATAATTTTCCCGGCAAAGGCCTGATAACTCCTTTAAGTTCCATGTTTAAAAGAATTCCTGAAATTTTAAAAACAGGAAAATCACATTCGAGTGCAATAATATCAAGCAGTTCTTTTCCGCTTTTTAAAAGAAAATCATAGATCTTTTGTTCATCAGGTTCAAGGTCAATAAACAACTGTTTTTGAATCGCTTTGGGTTTCTTCTCGATATCCCAATTGAGCACGTAAATCAAATCGGCGGCGCTGGTTAGCAAACTTGCTTTTTGGGTTTTAATTAAATCATTACAACCCTGACTGTATCTGTCTGTAACCCTGCCCGGAACGGCAAAAACATCCCTATTATAATCGTTGGCTAAATTGGCCGTAATAAGCGATCCGCCTTTATCTGCAGATTCTATTACTATTGTAGCTTCACTTATTCCGGCAACAATACGATTTCGACGAACAAAATTCTCTTTATCCGGATTAGAAGTACTCCAAAACTCAGTAATAAAACCTCCGTTTTCTTCCATTTTTGCCATGTACTTTTTGTGCGTTCGGGGATAAACCTGATTTAATCCATGAGCTAAAACGCCAATAGTCTGCAATTTGCAATCTATTGCAAATTGATGTGCGGCTATATCAACTCCATACGCAAAACCGCTTACAATTACAGGATCAAGCGGTGCCAGATCTTCGATAAGTTTTCGACAAAATTCAGTTCCATGCGATGTGATCTGACGTGTGCCGACAATACTAATAATCTTTTTGTTTTGTAAATTTATATTTCCCCCAGTAAAAATTAAAACCGGCGAATCTATACAATGTTTTAAACGATCCGGATAAGTTTCATCCTGAAAAAAAGAAACATTGATATCATTTTTTCTAATAAATTCAAGTTCCTGATTGGCTTTTTCGAAAATGGTTTTATCCTTTATATTTTTCAGCAAAACTGTGCCAACTCCATCAATTGCAGCAATTTGATTTATTTTCGATTTAAAAATTGCTTCTGCATTTCCGCAATGGTTCAATAATTTTTTTGCCATAATATCTCCCACTCCGTCCACTTTCATTAAGGCCAATAAATAAAACAAATCCTGATCTGACATTGTGTTAAAATATTATGTAAAATAGAAATAAAAACTGTACTCAAATAATAGTGCAAATATGCTAAAAACAAAGTAATTTCTTAATAAAAATTAGAGTTTATGCAAAAACAAAATAAACAATGCTTATAAAGTCTCATTTAAAATACTGAAAATTAATTGTATATAAAAATCTTGCAATTGTTAATAAAAATTGTGAATAAAATTTTGATAACTATATTCATTACATAACTTTGTTGTTATGAAAATCGAAACTTATATCGCGCAATTATTATATCGTTATCAGTGTGTAACGGTTCCCGGATTTGGGGCATTTTTAACCGAAATTCAATCAGCACAGCTGAATGAAAGTACGAATTCGTTTTTTCCACCGAAGAAAACGGTTTTTTTCAACAGCCGCTTAAAAAACAATGACGGACTGCTGGCAAATCATGTTGCTCAGGCAGAAAACATATCTTACGGAACTGCTGTAAATGGTATCGCTTTTGAAGTACAAAACTGGAGACAGACACTTGAAGAAAATGGCGTTATCAGCCTGAAAAATATTGGAGATCTTCGTCTAAATTCTGAGAACAATATTATTTTTTCACCAAACGATCAAATTAACTATTTATCGACTTCATTCGGATTAAGTCCGTTTGTTTCTCCAATGGTGAAAAGAGAAATTTTCGAAAAGAAAATCGAGCAAATCGCAGAAAGAGAAACTACTGCATTATATGAAGATGAAGAAGTTAGATCGTCAAGACCTTATCTAAGGTATGCTGCAATTTTTGTTCTTGGTTTAGGAGTTACCGGAAGTATCGGTTATCCTTTATACCAAAACCAAATTGCTGCACAAACACTTGTTGTAGAAAGCAATGTTCAGAAAAAAGTTCAGAACAAGATTCAGGAAGCAACATTCGTAATTCAAAATCCCCTGCCAGCTGTAACTTTAGCCGTTGATTCTGCAAAAGTAGAAACTGCAGAAGTAAAACTTATGCCGTATCATATTATGGCAGGCGCTTTTAGAAGCGAAGCAAATGCAAAAAAAGCCTATAACCAATTAATTAAAGATGGTTATAATGCGCGAATGCTTGGCGAAAACAAGCATGGTTTATTCCCGGTTTTGTACGGAAGTTATGCTACAATGGGAGAAGCCGAAAAAGCACAGAAAGAAATTCAAAAAGGCGAAAATCCAGATGCATGGATTCTGGTCGAAAACTTATAAAATCCTCAAAATCCTATTCCTTACCGAATAGGATTTTTTTTGCCTTATTCTATTGTTCTTAAAAATTTAACCGGCAACATCTCATCTCTTCATCATTTAATTTCGTTCCAATAAATTTAAAAATGATGAATAAAATACTTAAAACATTTTCAGTAGTGCTGTTTATGATGAACTCACAATACTTTATTGCGCAGCAAGCTAACAAGGATCAAAGAGCTTATGAAATAGAATTACAGAAAGCTGAAAACGAGGCCAGAAAAACTTCTATAGAAAATCACAGAAAACTTGACAATAGAATTTCTGAATTACAAAAGCAGCAAAAGGAAATTGAAAAGCAAAGGAGAGAGGTTGAATCAAAGAAAAAAGCATTGGTCAAATCGGAAGATAATTTAAAATCAACCAAAGAAAAGATCAACAAACTGGAGCTTGCCAATAAAAAAATCGAAAACAAAATAACAACATCTACAATCTCTGATGAAGAAATTCAAAAACAAAGGCTAAAAACCAAAGAAAACGAGGTTAGTATTCAAAAACTCAAATTAACGCAAATAACGCAGCAAAAAGAGCTTGAAAAAGCCATTTCATCTCTATAACTAAAAACAAAAAACCCGATTCATATAGAATTGGGTTTTATGTTTATCGTGAAACAATTTTGGCATTTTGAGAAAGGATTTCTTTTCCGTTTTGAGTAATTATTAATCTTGCCGGAGGCGAGCCTTTTTCTCCCAAAACTATAATATCGCAAGTGTAAATATAATTTCCTTTTTTGAATTCATAACTGTGGTTTCCTCCCGTACCATCAGCAATAAATTTACCGGTTTCAATAATTAAATCCGGTTTCTCACTCATCTTCTGCTTTACAGACCAAGATGCATAACGGTAATTATCATTTCCTAAATCATCAATCCTAATTTTGAATTTTGAAGTTTCTAAAACACAAACCGGACTTTTGAACTCTGCTATACTCGAATGAACGTTTTGCTTTTGAGAGGAAACAAGTTTTGTTTTCAAATCTTTCTCAAATTTTGACTGATAATTAATCGATGTCAATTTTCCATCTGTATCAATCCAGATTGTTCCATTATTCAGCATAATTCCGCGCCAGCCCAATTCTGACCAGTCTTTATTGGGTTTTGACGATGTTATTTCTTTCTTTAAATCAGCATCAAAAATCTCTGAATATCTCTTTACAAATTCCGTTTTATTTTTGATTGCAGGAATGGGATTTTCTCTTTTTAGCGGATAAGAAATCATGTTTGCAATTGCTTCTTTCTTTTCCCCTCTTACATTATCAATAAAGGTTTTAATAAATTTTTGATATTCCTTTTTGAGTTCCTGACCTGAGACATTTGTGAAGGAAAAAATAACTAATGTGATGTATATAAGCTTTTTCATGATTTTCTATTTTACATAATGTTTTTTAGAAACGATTTAAAATTTCAGTCTATTTAACCCTAAGTTACAAAATCAATTCTTAATTCGGGGCTTCGCCGAAAAAATCTAAAATCTAAAATCAATTAATACTAGCTTTGAACATCTTAAGTTCATCCCAAGTAAATTCATCTCCGTATTTTTCTTTCAGCGGACTTAAAGATTCTTCTGCGTAAAATTCAAATGCTTCACGCAGCGCGATGATTTTATCGTACGGCAGCACATCTGTTATCTCAACTTTCTTGGCTTGGATTAATTTTATTAAATGTGATTCGATCGTTTGAACGGTCAGCTTTCGCATTCGGGCAATGTCTTCAATAGAATTTTTTGCCAGCCAAAGTTCGTGCGTCTCTTCAACAGTGGTCTTTTTTTCTACTTTTTCTTCCATCTTATCTGCCTTTTTATACGAATAACGCGTAACAGGCTCATCAACCTGAAACATGTCAGTATTCGTCATTTTGAACTCTTCTTTGGTTCTGGAAATCTTTTCGGTTTTGTAATTTTTTATTGCTGGAGAAGTCAGACTTTCTTTGCTGATTGTTTCACGGGAAACCACAATTTCAACAAGCAGTTTGGCTTTCATCAAACGCAAAACCGCTTTGGTCTGCAAATCATCCAAAAAAGCTAATTCTTCATAAAATTCTTTTACTTTTTTAAATTTCTGAATTTCAGCCATTTTACTCAAAAGATCCGTAACCAATTTGTCCATCGGTTTAAAAAAGTAATCGTAAGCCGCCTCTACTCTTTCCTTCACAAATAACAAATCGACTGTTTCTTTATTGAAAATTTTATTAAGCTGCTGCACGAATTTCTGCGAAGGATCTGCAAGTCCGTCTATAATTTCTAAACGTTTATGCGCCCAGGCAGAATGTTTTGATTTTTCTGATGCCGCCGCATTTTCGTTATAACTAAAACGGTGGTTTCTCCATTCCTGCGCTAAATCTGTCCAGTTAAAACTGTTAATCAAATAGTTATGAATAAAGTTTTTCGTTTCAAAATGAAGCGAATTTTTCAAATCGTCTTCGGTTGCTTTGTTTAAAGCATAATCCATTACATCCTGATCGTTCGACAGTCCGTTCATTTGTATCGGAGAAAGCAAAATAAGCCCATTTAAAGACGTTAAACGAGAAAGTGCTACATAGGCCTGCCCGGGCAAAAAAACTTGCGATACATCGAGCGCAGCTTTTTCAAAAGTTAATCCCTGGCTTTTATGTACCGTAATGGCCCACGCCAATTTGATTGGATAATGTGCAAATGTGCCTAAAACTTCTTCTTCAATCTCTTTTGTGAGTTCGTTTACTTTGTAGCGAATGTTTTTCCACTCGTATTTTTCGACTTCGATTGTTTTGTTTTCTTCGGGAAAATGAACGAAGATTTCTTCTGGCGAAAGTGATTTGATAACGCCCATTTTTCCGTTGAAATATCTCTTATCAAAAGATAAATCGTTTTTTACAAACATAACCTGAGCGCCAACTTTTAGCTTCAGATTTTCTTCAACCGGAAAAATTTTCTCCGGAAAATCCCCCACAACAAAGGGCTGGTAAGCAAATTCATTTCCAGGCAAATCATTGATTGCCTGTTCATTGATTGTATCTGCTTTAGCATTATGTGTGGTTAAGGTTATAAAACCCGGATTCATTTTTAGATCAAAATCTGGTTTTACGTATTGGTTTAAAACCTGAACATCTTCTTTTGTAATTTGATTGTTTCGAAGATTGTTTAAAACCGAAATAAAAGTGTCATCGCTCTGGCGGTAAATCTTAGATAATTCAATATACAATGGCGGATTATGCTGTATTACATGCGAATGAAAAAAGAATTTTCCTTTGTAATAATTACGCAAAGTTCGCCATTCTTCATCTCGAATTACAGGTGGAAGCTGCAATAAATCGCCAATAAAAAGCACCTGAACTCCGCCAAAAGCTTTTGTGTTTCTGCGAACTGTCTGCATCATAAAGTCAATAGCATCCAGCAAATCAGCGCGTAGCATACTGACTTCATCGATAATCAGCAGCTCCATATTGCGGATCACATTTCGCTTCACATTGTTCATTTTGAAATGTCGGCGAAGTGATTCTTTGTTCTCAAATTTTACTGTTTCTGTAAACTGAGAACTCTCTTCATAAGTGGGTAAAAATGCCGAAAATGGCAATTGAAACATCGAATGAATCGTTACACCGCCTGCATTTAGGGCTGCAATACCAGTTGGTGCCACTACTACGGTATTTTTGTGCGTTGTGGCAATGATTTCACGCAATAAAGTGGTTTTTCCTGTACCGGCTTTGCCTGTAAGAAATATCGATTTTTGCGTTTGATTGATGAATTGTAAGGTGTAAGCTGCAGCTTCTGAAACGTTTTGCATTAGGCAGGTATTAAACGTCAAAAATATCGCATTTTTATAAAAGAAAAAAACCTAAATCCGATCTGGATTTAGGTTTTTCATTTAGTTTAGTTAGTTTGGCAGTTTATTATTTTTTAGCCTCTTCTTTTGCAGCTGGTTTATCTTCTGCTTTTGGAGATGCTTTGTACTTATCGTTCAACTCTTTAATAATAACTTTAGTGATATCGTACTTGTCTTCAGCGTATAAAACTGTAGCCGCATCACCTGTCCCGTAGATATAAGAATATCCGTTTTTCTTTCCGTAATCTTTGATGAATTTTTTAACTCCGCTTACAAGAGAATCCATTTCTACACCACTTTCTTGCTGTAATTGCTGTGATAAAGCTTGTTGAGCATAACCCAATTGCTGCTCTCTCTTTTGCAATTCAGCCCCTCTTTGCTGCGCCCAAGCTTGACCATTTGCTTGTGCCTGACTTTGAAAATTAGCAGCGTCTTGTTTAAAACGAGTAATCTCAGCTTGCAGTTGTCTTCCTTTTTCTTCTGCCTGAGCTTTATATTTAGCTTCAAGGTCTTTTGCCTCAGTGTACTCTTTCATCAAAACTGAAGTATCTACGTAAGCTGTTTTTACTTCCTTAGCTTCTGTCGCTTTATTACACGAAACAACCAAAATTGAAAGTGCGGTAATTACTAATGCTTTTTTCATTTTTTAAATTTCTAATTTTTTTATTGTATTGAAGACAAAAATATAAAAAAATAAATAGCATCGACATAAAGTTTAAAAAATGCTATAATTTTATGATATTCGTTTTATTTATGGACTAAAATACTACTATAAAATATCACTATTAAAAGTGGCTTTCATAGCTTTTGTTTGAGCAATTTTCTCAAAAAAGACAGTACAAAGCCTCAATTTACCCAAGAAAATACTTTAAACACGCTTATTTTGCGTTTTTATCCTTCTGAAGTACTTAATCAGTGTCTAAAACTTTTTTGAAATTTACGTTTTTGAATTTCATGAGAAAATGAGTGAAAAAATGCTCATTTTAAAATTTTTGTTTTTTTTGAAAAATTGACTCGAAAATTTTTCTTGAAGGTTTTTTAAAATTTTCATTTTTGAAAAATAAAAAAACCGGAAGCGCAAAAAATAAAATTTTCGTAATTTTTTGTTCGACGAAATTCAAAAATCAAAAATCGGAAAAAACAAGAAAAAAAGCCAAAAACTGTAGTCTTTTTGAGGTATTAGTTTTCTTTATGGATGCAAAAAAAGCTATAAAATATCACTATTAAAAGTGACTTTCATAGCTTTTATTAGAGCCGTTTTCTCGGAAAAGACAACACAAAGCCTCGTCTAACCAAAGAAAGCGTCTTAAATGTGTTTATTTTACGTTTTAGCTGTTTTTTAGCACGTAAATGTGAGATGAATACTCTTTTGTACTCGACGCTTTTAAATTTGATTTTAAACCGATGAAAAATGCTTTGATAAAATTCATTTTTCCGGTTTTGTATTTTTCAGAAAGTAGACTCACATAAAATGAATCAAATTTCATTGGAAGTACTTTTTCTAATTTCATGTCCACTTTTTCAAAAAGCGTTTTGATGGCTTTTTTTGAAAAATGCCAAAAATGAATTGGCACATCAAAAGCTGCCCAAAATTCTCCGTAATGTTTTGCGTCGAATGATTTAAAATTTGGAACCGCAACAATTAATGTTCCAGTTGGTTTTAATAATCGCTTCAATTCCTGAATTTGAAGTTCCAAATTTGGAACGTGTTCTAAAACGTGCCACATTGTAATTACGTCAAAAGAATTATTTTCGAGTTCGCTGATTTCTTCAACAAATGAAATTCCTTTTTGCTTTGCAATATTTTTTGCTCGTTCGCTTGGTTCAACTCCAATTACATTCCAGCCGTCATTTTTTGCTGTTAACAAAAAATCACCGGTTCCGGCACCTATGTCTAAAATTTTTCCTTTTTGAGATTGTTCTGAATTAATCAAATTCAGTTTATTTTTTAAAGCGATACTTTTTACAAAATGATATGCTTTTTCAAAAACAGAACGTTTGTTATCTGTGTGCGAAATATAATCTTCGCTTTCGTAATATCTTCCTAAATTTTCTAAATCCGGCTGCGGAGAAGTTATCAGCATATCCAGATTTTCATCATAGTACAAATCGAAAATTTCTTTTGAAACAGAATGGTCTTTTACAGTAAGAAAATGTTTTTTGTTTAAAACGTCCATTTTTTAATTATAAGTATTTTTAGTTGAATTCATAACAAACCCTAAAAGTCAAAATTTCACTTTTAGGGTTTTTTGTTTTATTTATTTTTTATCGTTTCCAATTAATTTTTACTCCTGACATTTTTTCATTTTCAATTCTGATTTCTGTCAAAATCGTAAAATCATTTTTAATGTAAAATGGTATTGGAGATCTATAATGTGCGGCATTTTGTTTTACTTCATTTTCATGATCCACAACCCAGCCATTTAAACTTGTATTATTCTTTTTTAATTCATTCATCAAAAGTGTGCCATTTCCTTTTCCCTGAATTTGATGATTTAAAATTATAGCAAACCAATTTTCATCTTCTCTCAAAAAAGTAAATGCCCAGCCGTTAATTTTATCTAACACATCAAACAGCAAATAATGTTTTGTGTTTGAAAGACCATTTAAGTACAATTCAAAATCCTGCATTGTTTTACAATTTAATCTTGCCGGATATTCCTCATTCCAAAGTTCTCTTAAAATTTATTTTTCTTCTTCAGATAAAATTTCTTTTTCAACAATCTTCATATAAATGAATTTTAGATTTTAAATTGATGATTTTAGATTACCTAAAAGATCAAAAAAATTAAATAGTTTCACGTGGAACAAATACCATTTTAGATTTCTGAGTTTAGATTTTAGATTGTTTTATTAGAATCTAAAATTTTAATTCCCTTCAATTTGTTTCACGTGAAACAAATCAAATAAATTACTAGTAATCGATCCAAGAAAAATCTAAACTCAGAAATCTAAAATTTAAAATCTCTACCTTCCCATATAAATCAAAAGCACAGAAATATCACTTGGTGATACACCGCTGATTCTTGATGCCTGAGAAATTGTAACTGGTCGAATTTTACTTAATTTTTGTTTCGCTTCAATCGACATTGATTTGATTTTATTATAATCGAAATTCTCTGGAATTTTTACTTCTTCTAAACGAGTTAGTTTATCGGCGTTGTTTCTTTCCTTTTCGATATAACCAGAATATTTAACCTGGATTTCGGCTTGCTCTAAAATCTCTTTGTCTAAATCATTTTCTTCAACATATGCTTTTACTTTTTCAAATTTCAGCATATCCTCTAAATCAATTTGCGGACGTGAGAATACTTTAAACATTTTATCGCCTTGCGTAATTGGGGCAGTTTCTTTTGCTTCTAAAATTGGATTTGTTTCAGCAACCGAAACACTTGTTTCTTTGAAGAACGCAACCATCTTTTCAGACTCATTTAATTTCTTTTCCATTCTTCGCAAACGAGCTTCAGATGCAAGACCAATTTCATGCGACATTGGTGTCAATCTGAAATCGGCATTATCTTGTCGCAACAATGTTCTATATTCTGCTCTTGATGTAAACATACGATAAGGTTCTTCCGTTCCTTTCGTAATTAAGTCGTCGATCAAAACTCCGATATACGCTTCATCACGTTTTAAAATTAATGGCGCTTTTTCGTGCACTTTTAAATGCGCATTTATTCCAGCCATCAAACCTTGCGAAGCTGCTTCTTCATATCCTGTCGTTCCATTAATTTGTCCGGCAAAATATAATCCTTCAACTAACTTTGTTTCCAAAGTATGTTTCAATTGCGTCGGCGGGAAATAATCATATTCGATTGCATAACCCGGACGGAAGAATTTCACTTTCTCAAAACCGGCAACAGAACTCAATGCTTTAAATTGAATATCTTCTGGAAGCGAAGTTGAAAATCCGTTAACGTAAACTTCACAAGTATTCCATCCTTCTGGTTCAACAAAAAGTTGGTGGCGTTCTTTATCCGCAAAACGATTAATCTTATCTTCAATAGACGGACAATATCTCGGACCTAAACTTTTTATTCTTCCGTTGAACATTGGCGAACGATCAAAACCTTCTCTCAAAATATCATGAACTTCAAGCGAAGTGTATGTCATGTGACAAGATCTTTGATGCGTTAACGGAACGGTCAAATCCGAATAAGAAAACTTATCCGGTATTGCATCTCCTTTTTCTTCGTTCATTTTAGAATAATCCAAAGAACGTCCATCAACTCGTGGCGGCGTTCCTGTTTTCATTCTTCCGGCTTCAAATCCGGCTTTCACTAAATCTTCGGTAATTCCGGTTGCGGCACTTTCGCCTGCTCTACCTCCACCAAATTGTTTTTCTCCAATATGAATTAATCCGTTCAAAAAAGTTCCGTTTGTCAACACAACCGATTTGCATCGAATCTCAACTCCAAGCGAAGTTCTAATTCCTTTTATCTTTCCGTTCTCGATAATCAGACCTTTTACCATCTCTTGGTAAAAATCTAAATTTGGAGTTCCCTCCAACATCAATCTCCATTCTTCTGCAAAACGCATTCGATCACTTTGAACTCTCGGCGACCACATTGCTGGCCCTTTTGATTTGTTCAACATCTTAAACTGAATTGCAGTTCGATCTGAAACAATTCCGGAGTAACCTCCAAGCGCGTCGATCTCACGAACAATTTGTCCTTTTGCAATTCCTCCCATTGCAGGATTGCAAGACATCTGGGCTATGTTCTGCAAACTCATTGTAACCAACAAAGTTTTGGATCCTAAATTTGCGGCCGCTGCCGCGGCTTCAGATCCTGCATGTCCAGCACCAACTACAATAACATCGTATTCTTCTAAAAACATTTTGTTTTATTATTCTCTGCAAACCGTTTAAGGCGATTCTCAGAATTAACTTTATTTTTCTTTTGTTCCACGTGGAACTATCTTTTTTGTTTCAGGTTTTTTTTTGTTTCAAATTCCACGTTTTAAACTAAATTTAAAAGTTCCACGTGGAACACTTGCTGATTTATTTTTCAAAACTAAAACCGAATAGTTAATGTTTCACGTGAAACATTTTAAAAACAAACTTAAATTTTCATGTTCCACGTGAAACATCTTTCGGATTTAATTCTTTTCTTCTAATTAATTTTCTATGTTCCACGTGAAACACTTTGTAAAAACTATTTCAAATTAAAAGTGTTTCACGTGGAACAACTTTTAATGTCTTCTTTACACAGCTAAAACTTGAGACCTGAAATAATAAAAACCTGAAACAAAAACTCTACTGTTCCACGTGAAACATCGCAATCTTTTCATCTTCTTTTGAACGCATAAGTTCTGCATCAGCATCACTTTTATCTTTGTATCCACAGTAATGTAATATACCGTGAGCCAATACACGTTTCAATTCTTCTTCAAAAGAAACATTAAAATCTTTTGCATTGTCTTCTACTCTTTCTACAGAAACAAAAATATCTCCGCTGATTTCGTTACCAACTGTATAATCAAAACTGATAATATCTGTTAGTGTGTCGTGATCTAAATATTCTACATTTATTTTATGCAGGTATTCATCATCACAAAAAATATAATTTATTTCTCCCTCGTTCTTCTTTTCAGAAACAATAACAGCGCTCAACCAATCTGTAAAAGCTTGTTCGTTGTCTAAAGAAAATTCGGTTTCGTAATTAAAGTTTATCATTTTGTATTAAAATATTCTTGAACCTTTTGATTAAAATTCGAGCGCAAAGGTAGCGATTGTCTATTTAAAATTTCTACACTATTTAAATAATCAGTTAATGAGCTAGGTAACGCATTTGATCGATTAGAAAATTCAGCCTTATTTGTTTCAGATTGACGCTTCGTATCTTGACCTTGTTCCTGAACTGCATTGTTTAATTTTAATAATTCTTGTTGAATATTTAAAATTCTCTGCAGGTTCTCATTCTTAAATCCTTTATTTAAAATCTGTTTTTCTGAAGCTTTCATCTGTTCAATTGCAGATCTTCCTTGCATGTCTAATCCTTTTTTAGCTAACTCTTTTTGTAAAGCTTCACGAAGTTTAACTTGCTCTTTGTAAATCTCCATTATCTTTTCAGCATCTCCTTCTCCATCTTCACCATTATTTCCTTCGTTGCCTTTTCCTCCTTCTTTACCACCTTGTCCATTTTTACCTTGACCATTTTTTCCGTCTTTTCCTTGTCCATCTTTTCCTTGTCCGCTTTCTTTACCCTGACCTTGTCCTTGTTTTCCTTCTCCACTTTTTCCTTGCTGACCACTTCCCGGTTTATCTCCCGGCTTCATTCCTTCTTTCATTTTATCTGCCAGACCTTTTTGTTTTTGAATAATATCTGGTAATTGCATTCCTTGTCCGTCTCCTTGTTTTGGTTTTCCCATTCCCGGTTTAGACATTTGCATCTGCATATTATTTAAAAGATCACTTAAAAAATCGGCTAATTTGTTTGCAGATGAAACAGCGTATTGTTGATGCGAAACTCCTTTTGGGATTTGAACATCGGTTAATACTTCAATTGCTTTATCCATATTATATTGTACGTTTCCAATTTCCTTAGTTACATCTTCTGCAATTTTTGGATTTCTAAGAGACATTGCAAACAAACTATCATCGACGTGACGGAACTGTTGTTTTAAATTCTGCTGAATTTTTATGTTCTTCGTATATGCAGAAGAACCTAATTTCATCGATTTAAATTGTTTCATTACGTCTTCCTGAGATAATGAAAATGCTAAAAGGTTATCCAGAATTTGACGAAGCATGGCAACATCTTCTTCTAATTGATCTTGTTCTCCACCTTCCATGCTTGAACTCATTTGCTCTGCCATTGACTTCATTTTTTTAGAAGCACTTTTTTGTTTTGGCTTAGCCGAAGAAGTATTCTTTTTATTTAATTCTTCTGAAGCTTTGTTCAAATCATTCTCTACATCTTTTTCTTTAGAAGCATCTTTCGGAATATCCAACGGAGATTTTAAAGTATTGTTTTCCTCTTTCAAATCTTTAAGGTCTTCCTGAATTTTATCAAATGATTTATTGATATCGTCTTGCTTCTCTTTTGTGTTTTCAGCATCTTTATTAGAAAGCTCTTCTTGTTTTTCTGCTAACTTATTTAGCTTCTCTGCAACTTGCTCTGCTTTCTTTTCTACATAAAAACGCTTCGTTAATTCAACTAATTGTTCTAAATTACGAGATTGGTTTTTACTGATTTGTTTGAATTTTTCCATCTTATCAAACAACTCTTCGCTGTTTAATTTATCGTTTAGGTTCTTTAACTCATCCATCAATTTCTGGTTTTTCTCTAAATCTTTCTCGGCATTATCTAAACGCTTTTGTAAATCTTCGGCAGTTTTATCTTTCTTATCCGTATTATATTTATCTAAATTCTTGTTCATTTTTTTGGCAAACTGCTTCATCATTTCGTCTTGCTGCTTTTGACGTTTGATAAAATCATTTACTTTTTGCTGATCTTTAAACTCTAAATTATCTTTTTCTTTTCCTGTGTTTTTTAGTTTATCCATTTCAGAAAACTGCTTTTCCTGATTCTTTAATGATTTAGATAAACTATTAATGTTGGCATTTTGCTGTTGCAATTCTGCATCCTGAATTTCATCTGTTGTAGAAACTCGATCTGAAAATGTAGAAGATTTTGTACTCTTAAATCCGTGCAGTGCATCATTATCAAAAACCTCAAAATAGTATTCATACGATACTCCTTCTTCTACTGCAAGATTACTTGGGAAGTTAAAAACGAACTGATCAAACACTGCTTGCTTTACAGGAATAGTTCCTCGCTTTGCAGTTTGTGGTTTGCCATGTTCGTAATAAACAACTTGTAATTTTGATAAACCATAGTCATCACCAAGTCTTCCTAAAACATAATTCTTATCTAATTTTAAACTATCCGGAGCTGGTGAAACTGTAATTGTTGGATGCTGATCTTTGATAACTGACAGCTGATAGTCTAATTTTTCGTAATTTTTAACCTTATTATTCGAAGTAAGAATTTGATATTCTGTATTTTGATTAATATTTTTAGCTAATTTAAACTCGTTTTCTGCCTTATTAAACTTCAAAATTGAGTTTTCATCTTTCCAAACTACCTCTTGAGTTGACTGCGTTTTCATTTTCCAGGTTACAATTGTTCCTTCTGGTACGATTGCATTTCCGGTTCCCTGAATCGTTTCTGATTTCTTTTTTAGGTAAGATGGAAAATTCAAAACCATTTCGAAGTTGGCAATCGATGGAACTGTAATAACTTTTAATTCATATTCATTTGATGAAACTGAATTTCCTTCAAATGAAAACTGCATATCTGTTGTTGGTTTTTCAATCTTGAATTCAAACTTTCCGGTTTGAGAAGATTCCATAAAATAGCTTTCGTTACCAATATGGATCATTACATTTTCTGGAACTACGTTTCCTTCTGTTTCAACTTTTACAATAAAATCTTTGTTTTGTTCTGTTTGAAGTTTGTCATTTAGAATCACAAATTTGAAAGGAGCCGGTGGCAAAAAAGAAGCATTAAAATGTACTACTCTATTAAAGCTTTGGGAAATTATATTGCTGTTTCCAGAAACAAAAAAAACTGCAAATAGCAAAACCGGAATTAAAGCTAACGGTAAATACTTTTTATTTGATTTATAATTGATGGCATTTCCAAACGGAATTGGCTGCAATGAATTTGCTTTTTGTTCGATCGAAGCCAACATCAATTCTGAACTTTCTGCAGAATTTTCATTTGAAGAAAGCTGTAAAAAGTTCGTTAGTTTATCACTTACTTCTGTAAAATGATTTCCAATAATTGCCGAAGCCTGATTATAATCGATTCCTTTTTGAAGTTTGAACAACTTAAAAATTGGAAATAAGATAAAACGAAACAACAGAAAAACTTCTACTGCAATAAATATCCAGAATAAAAGTGTTCTTCCTAATGGTTTCAGCCAAAGAAAATACTCTATAAAAAGTGTAAACAGGAAATACAAAAGTCCAAAACCAATAAAAAGAAGTGCTCCTTTTATCAATTCATTCATGTAATATTTCTTTATAAATCCTTCTAACTTCTGATATATTGCAGATGATGTTTTCAAAATAAAATCTCTTTTAATTATAACCCATAAAAGTAGTAATTATAATGATAAGTCTAAAAGTCAAAAGTCGAAAGTCAAAAGTTTAGCACGCAGCTATAAACCTTTCGGACTTTCGACTTTTGGCTTTTGACTAATATTGTATCTTTGCATCAAAATTATAAACAAATGTCAAAGCAAGTTCGCGTGCGTTTTGCACCAAGTCCGACTGGACCATTACATATTGGCGGGGTTCGTACTGCCCTATTTAATTATTTATTTGCAAAAAAACATAACGGTGTTTTTTATCTGAGAATTGAAGATACGGATCAGACTCGTTTTGTACCGGGTGCCGAAGCTTATATTATGGAAGCACTGGAATGGCTAGGAATTTCTCCTGAAGAAACTGTTGGAAAAAATGAAAAATTTGGCCCGTACAGACAAAGTGATCGTAAAGAAATATATCAAAAATATGCAGATCAACTGATCAATTCAGGCTGGGCATATTATGCTTTTGATACTCCTGAAGCTCTTGATGCACATAGAAAACAACACGAAGCTGAAGGAAAAACTTTTATATACAATCATCACAACCGTGAAAAGTTAGATACTTCGTTAGTAATTTCTGCAGAAGAAGTTTCTAAAAGAATTGCAAATGGAGAACATTATGTGATTCGTTTTAAAACTCCGGTTGATGAAACATTACATTTAAAAGATATTATTCGTGGAGATGTTAAGTTTGAAACTAATCTTCTTGACGATAAAGTTTTGTTTAAAAGTGACGGAATGCCAACCTATCATTTAGCTAATATTGTTGATGATCATTTAATGGAAACTTCACATGTAATTCGTGGTGAAGAATGGCTGCCATCGATGCCACTTCACGTTTTATTATACAGAGCTTTTGGTTGGGATGCACCGGAATTTGCACATTTACCTTTGATTTTAAAACCGGTTGGAAACGGAAAATTATCTAAAAGGGATGGTGATAAATTAGGATTTCCTGTGTTTCCATTAGAATGGAAAACGGAAGAAGGCATTTCATCTGGTTACAGAGAGAAAGGATTTTTCCCGGAAGCCGTTGTAAACTTCCTTGCTTTGTTAGGCTGGAATGACGGAACTGATAAAGAATTATTTTCTCTTGAAGAATTAGTTGAAACTTTTGACTTAAACCGAGTTCATAAAGCGGGAGCAAAATTTGATCCTGAAAAGAACAAATGGTTCAATCATCAATATTTAATCAAACAAAATGATGCTGATTTAGCGAAGAGCTTCTCTCCTATTTTAGAAGAAAAAGGCTTCTCGACTCCGCTCGAAGTGACAACTCGTATTGTTTCTTTGATTAAAGAAAGAGCTCATTTCGTTTCTGAATTTTGGGATTTAACTGATTTCTTTTTCCAGGCTCCAACATCTTATGATGAAAAAGCAAGCAAAAACTGGAAGGAAGAAACTCCGGCTTTAATGCAGGAATTGATTTCGACTCTAGAATATATTGATGGTTTTGATTCTGCAAATATCGAAGCAATCGTGAAAGATTGGTTGACGAAAAACGAAATTGGAATGGGTAAAGTTATGCAGCCTTTTCGTTTGAGTTTAGTTGGAGCTTTAAAAGGGCCTCACCTATTTGACATTGTTGAAATCATTGGAAAAGAAGAAACTATTTCTAGAATTCAAAAAGCGATAGCAACTTTATAATCAAAATAAAATTCAAAATAGAAACGCTAAGAAATATCTAATAAATGTTCTTAGCGTTTTTTTAATGTTTAAAAATTTTATTTTAGAAGAATTTTCGTAATTTACCAAGATCAAAAATATAAACTATATCACCATGAGTACAGCATTTATTATCTTATTAGTACTAGCATTCTTTATTTTCATGTCTTCTTTCTTTACAGTAAAACAACAAAGTTCTGTGATTATAGAAAGATTTGGAAAATTTCATAGTGTTAGAAATTCAGGATTACAGTTAAAAATTCCGTTAGTGGACAGATTGGCCGGACGTGTAAATCTTAAAATTCAACAGCTTGATGTTATCATTGAAACTAAAACTAGAGACAACGTTTTCATTAAAATGAAAGTTTCTGTTCAGTTTAAAGTTATTCAGGATAAAGTATATGATGCTTTTTATAAACTGGAATATCCGCACGATCAGATTACTGCTTATGTATTTGACGTAGTTCGTGCCGAAGTTCCTAAACTAAAATTGGATGATGTTTTTGAAAGAAAAGACGATATCGCAATTGCAGTAAAAAGAGAATTGAACGAAGCGATGACTACTTATGGTTACGATATCATTAATACTTTGGTAACGGATATTGACCCGGACATTCAGGTTAAAAATGCCATGAACAGAATCAATGCTGCTGACAGAGAAAAAACAGCTGCAGAATTTGAAGCTGAAAGTTCAAGAATCAGAATCGTTGCAAAAGCAAAAGCTGAGGCTGAAAGTAAACGTTTACAAGGTCAAGGTATTGCAGATCAACGTCGTGAAATTGCAAGAGGTCTTGTAGAAAGTGTTGAAGTTTTAAACAATGTTGGGATTAATTCTCAAGAGGCTTCTGCCCTAATTGTCGTTACGCAGCATTATGATACTTTGCAGGCAATTGGAGCTGATACAAATTCTAATTTAATTTTGCTGCCAAATTCTCCACAAGCCGGAAGTGATATGTTGAATAACATGGTTGCTTCATTTTCAGCATCAAACCAAGTTGGTGAAATGATGAAAAAATATAATAAAAAAGTAGAGAAACCAAAACCAATTCAGCCACAATCTGGATATGAAGATGACGTTCAACCAGAAGTTCAATCATAATTCTAAAATAAAAAAGAGGCTTAACTGCCTCTTTTTTTATTTATAAACCAGCCAATTACATAAGGTAAAATGGATTGCAAAATTTGCGGATACGAATTTTTAAAGTAATCTGTATAAGATGAAACGAATCCGTTTACAATATTTTGTGGTGTTATGCTTTCTTTAGTTCTCTGAAAACTTAAAACCAATTTCTGATAATTGATATCTTTTTCCAGTTTTAAAATTTCTAAATCTCTATCGATTTCAGCATAAGAAGAGTATTTTTTCTTTTCCATAATTCTTAATCGTTAAAAAATATTTCTGAAAACTTCTCCAAAATTGGACCTTCAACAATCTTATCTTTTATCAGAAAAAGTAAAATGGTGAACAAAAGATAGATCCCTCCTACTGCCAAAAATCCCAAAGCATTGCTTCCTAATAAATCTCCAAAAGCATAAGCTGCTGCAAAAGATCCAAAAAGTAAAACCATACTAAAACACAATAATATCAAAGTAAATTTGAAAATTAAAGTTGTTGATTTCATTGCTACTTTAAAACCCCAAAGTTTATAGTAAGCTAAATGACTGTCAATGTAAACTTTAGTTTGTTCCTGGATTTTTTCGGTATTTTCTTTTAACTCTTCAAAAGCCATAATTAGTTTTTTAAAATAAAAAAAGCACAAAACTCTCTTATAAAAATAAGCAAGTAATGTGCTTCCTGTTCAAATATTATTTTTGAAGTTTAGCGTTTTGTGCTTTTAAATCAGCCAATTTAGATTCTAAAAAAGTGATTACTTCTTCTGTTTTATGGCTTACATTTGAAAGTAAATCATTTAAAGTTCCATCAAGATTTTGTGTTGCACCCGTGAATTTTTCACGCAGCACTTCAGAACTTGCCTGAAAAGAATCCTGCAGATTATGTTTTGCATCATCAATTCCTTCTTTAATTTTAGCACGGGTTTTTGATCCTTTATCTGGAGCAAATAAAATTCCTAACGCTGCTCCTACTGCAGCACCAGCTAAAATTGCTGCAATTGTATTTGAATTATTTGACATGATATTTCTATTTTAAGTGATTAATAAAGATACTTATTTTTTAAAATGATAAATTGTAAAATGTAAAATTTAACAATATAATTAATACACATAAGCAACAGCTTCATATTTTCCATCAGCATTTTCAATAATACTCACAAAAGGATAACCATTTGAAGCTGACTTCGTTTTGATTCTCATAGCAGTCTGCTTTTGATTTGCAATTGGCGGTTCACCTTTTGTCCTTGTCGAGACTCCGGTAAAACTTGCTGCCTGCTTCAGCCCTATTGTCTTTTCCCGAGGCAGAACAGTTACCATTTTGTAATCGTCTTTTGAATCAACTATTATTTTATCAGAAATTTTTTGAGTTTGTTTTGTCTGCTTATTTGTAATTGATGAAACAGCATATTTGCTAATTTTAATTTCTTCAGAACTCCCATTCAATGAATAATAAATTAAACCGTTTTCGTTTTTAATAAAATTAACATCAAGTTGTTCTCCATTATGTTTTGTCATTTGATGTGTTTGTGAAATTGCAATGTTTGCAAATAACATTGCCAGCGTAAAATAAAAAATTTTCATAATAATTGAATCTAATATTTATAATTAAAATTTGTCCTATTGAAATACAAAAACAATAATTACCTAAAACTAATGCTATGAAATTTTATAATTATAAAGTAATTTGAAAAATACCTTTTACGCGAAATATTATCAAAACTAAATCATAATAAAAATTAGAACATAAAATTTGTCGTTTCTAAAATTCAAATTAGAAATGATCTTAAAATAAAAAAGCATCATTTTTAGTTTTAAGAAATTCAGTTTAGAATCTGCTCGGAAATATCAATTTTTATAAAATCATTTCTGACTTTTGGTATTGAGATAAAAATAGCAACTTTATAAACAATTGTATGTTAATAACCCGTTAAACTGACAAAAACAACGGTAAAACTTTAAATTAAAGCCATAAATAAACAATAATTCAAAAAACGAGTTATATGTCGCCCTAAATTAAATATTACCTTAAAATCAATTTATGAAGGTCGAAATTAATCTATAAAAACTATTGTTTTTAATATTTAAATAGATTTTATAAATAATAATTAAAATTAATAATATTAAAAATTTAATAAACTATATTAATAAATAAAAATTGGTTCATTTTCCATTTTTATGAAGTGAAAAAAACAAAAATTGACAAAAAAAGACGAAACTTAAAATAAAGAGTTTTAAAAAGGAATTTCAAAAAAAAGGATTCAAGAGATGGATAAAATTAAAAATTGTCTTAAAATTAATTTATGAAAGTCACTTTTAATTTAAAATTTTTATAAAAATATTAATTTTAATAGAAAATATAAATAATAAAAAAAGCGCTTATAAAAAGCGCTTTCAATAGATTCTAATTATTTTTACTTTTTTACCATTTCAGATAAAATTTCAATTTCTCTCTCCGATGCATTTTTTGGAGGATTTGAATATAATTTCAAAATTTCGTCTGAAAACTGATTTCTCAAATCTTCACTTACAATATCTCTTAAATTCAAAAGTGCTTTTGATCTAACATAAGTCGATTCACTTTTTAGAGACATTGAATATAATTTCTTAATATCATCTTCTTCAAAATCTGTAGATTTCCAGTTTGAATATTTCAAAATAAACTGAGAAAACAACAGCGAAGCCTTATTATTGTTGATATTTTTCTTTAAAGAATTTTGTAAAAGTGAAAAACTAGAAACATTTTTGATGTTCTCTCCTATTGCACTTTCAATTGCAATACGTTCCGGTTTAGTTTCAACTTTAAAATATTTGTTGATTTCTTTTAAAGAATTATTGATGCTGTTTTCTTCTTTTTTACCTTTTTCTTCCCAGGCATCTTTTAGTCCAACAGTTTTGTTAAATACTAATTTTGAAGGAGTTGAGTCTTTATCAACAGTAAAATAACCTAAACGTTGAAACTGAAATTTGTCTTCATTTTGAACATTTGCTAAACTTGGTTCAACATATCCGGTAACAATTTCTAACGAATTTGGGTTCACAAAATCTAAGAAATTTTTCTCTTTATAACTGTCCGGCGCTTCATCTGTAAACAAACGATCGTACAAACGAACTTCTGCTTTTAATGCATGTTTTATTGAAACCCAATGCAATGTTCCAGATACTTTTCTTTGGCTTGCTTCTGTCCCGCTTCCGCTTAAAGAATCAGTATCATATGTTACATGAATTTCTGTAATATTTCCTTCAGAATCTTTTATAACAGATTCACCTTTAATGATATATGCATTTTTAAGGCGAACTTCTTTTCCTAAAGTTAATCGGAAAAATTTAGCTGGAGCTTCTTCTAAAAAGTCTTCTCTTTCGATGTATAATTCACGAGAAAAAGGTACTTTTCTGAATCCTGCATTTTCATCTTCCTGATTATTTTCGGCTTCAAGCCATTCTTCTTTTCCCTCAGGATAATTGGTAATTACTAGTTTTACAGGATCTAAAACAGCCATTACACGAGGTGCAATCTTGTTTAAATCTTCACGAATACAAAACTCTAAAACCGATACATTAATCAAATTATCACGTTTTGCAATACCAATTGTATTGGCAAAATTACGCAAAGAAGCAGCTGTGTAACCACGTCTTCTTAATCCAGAAATGGTTGACATTCTTGGATCATCCCAACCGTTAACATGCTTTTCCTTAACTAGTTGCTGTAATTTTCTTTTACTAACAACAGTATGTGATAAGTTACGTCTTGCAAATTCTCTTTGCTTTGGACGCAATTTATTTTCATCTAAAATTTGATCTAAAAACCAATCATATAATTCACGGTGAGGCAAGAATTCAAGTGTACAAAATGAGTGTGAAATGGCTTCTAAATAATCACTTTGACCATGTGCCCAATCGTACATTGGATATATTTTCCAGGTATCTCCTGTTCTATGGTGATGTTTGTGTAAAATTCTGTACATAATAGGATCACGCATTAACATGTTTGTTGATTTCATGTCAATTTTTGCACGAAGAATATGTGTACCAGCCTCAAATTCACCGTTTTTCATTCTTTCGAATAAATCTAAATTTTCTTCAACAGAACGATTTCTGTATGGACTATCCGTTCCAGTTGTCGACGGAGTTCCTTTTTGAATCGCCATATCTTCTGAAGACTGGCTGTCAACATATGCTTTATCTTTTTTAATTAATAAAACGGCCCAATCGTATAATTGTTGAAAATAATCGGATGCATAACGTTCTTCGGCCCAAGTATAACCCAGCCATTCTACATCTTTTTTAATAGCGTCAACAAATTCCTGCTCTTCTTTTTCTGGGTTTGTATCATCAAAACGCAAGTTTACAGGTGACTGATAATCAATACCTAATCCAAAATTTAATGCAATAGAACTTGCATGTCCAATGTGTAAATAACCATTTGGTTCTGGTGGAAAACGAAAATGAAGTTTAGTTTGTGAAAGACCTGATTTTAAATCTTCCTCTATGATTTGTTCAATAAAATTGAGTGATTTCTCTTCTGATGCCATTATTTTATAGTAATTTTAGCAAAGATAAAAAAGTTTATAGTTTATAGTTTATGGTTTATGGTTTTCTTTGGAAACTTACTGAAAACATGAAACGTTAAACTTAAAATCTTCAATTAGTTTATTTAGTATTTTTGTGCAAATATTCAGAATTATGAGACAATTAACTGTTACAATTCCAGACGATTTTTACGAAACTTTTGTTAGTTTTTTCAAACATGTTCCAGACGTTTCTATAGATGAAAATGTTGAGAATGAAATTCCGCTATGGCAGCAAGAAATGGTTTTGGATCGTATAAAAAATGCTAAACCTGAAGATTATATTCCTCTGGATGATGCTTTAAAAGAATTAGATAAAAAATGGCTGTAGAAGAAAATTATAAAACCATAATTCTTCCTAGAGCAAAAATAGAAGTAGACGAAGCTGCTTTTTATTATGAATCTACAAAAAAAGGTTTAGGCAAATTATTTTATAAAGAGTTTAAAAACTATGCTCTAACATTAAAAACATTTCCTCTTTTTGAAGAAAAATACAACATTGTTCGTACTTTACCTTTAAAGAAATTCCCCTACACCATTCATTTTACAGTTGATGAAATTAACAAAATAGTTGCTGTTCATGCTGTAATTTCAAATTACCAAAATCCAAACACTACAAGAATAAAACTATAAAAATGGGAGTTATTAAACTAAAAAATATCCGTACTTTTTCTTACCACGGATGTTTAATTGAAGAAGGAAAAATTGGATCTGATTATACAGTCGATCTAAAAGTGAAAACTAATCTTCAAAAATCAGCAGATACAGATCATCTTTTAGATACTGTTGACTATGTACATTTGAACAAAATTGTGACTGAAGAAATGGCAATTCGTTCACATTTATTAGAACATGTAGCAAAAAGAATCAACAATCGCGTACTTGCTGAGATAGAAACTGTAGAAAAAACAACAGTTTGGGTTTCTAAAATAAATCCTCCTATTGGTGGTGATGTTGAATCAGTTACTATAAAAATGACGGAAATTAGAAAGTAATTATTTTTATTAAAATCGTATTTTTTCAAAATAGTTCATATGAAACTTTTGAATTTTAAAGATTTTAGTTACTTTTGCCATCCGTTCAAGCAATGGCGTCGTGGCCGAGCGGCTAGGCTGGGCTCTGCAAAAGCTCCTACTCCGGTTCGAATCCGGACGATGCCTCTAAAACCTTCAAGGAAACTTGGAGGTTTTTTTTTATGTTTAATTTTTAGAAAAAATTAGATAAATATATTGGTTCGAATCCAGACGATGACTTAAAACTTTCCACAATCTTGTCATTTCGACCGTAGGGAGAAATCGCACAAGTAATTCCGTAACTATGATCGCCAATCTTTGTCGATATGCTAGTGCGATTTCTCCCTACGGTCGAAATGACAAACTTTGCGTGAATAACTTTTTGAAATTGTTTCGTTCCTCGCAATGACTTATAAACACAAAAAAACCTCTGAAATTCAGAGGCTTAATTTTATATTTTTGACTTATTAACAACTACTTATTTTCAATCTTCTCGAAAGCGTTTTTAACCATTTCTTTTTCTTTTGGAAACCAGCCTTGAGTTATTAAAACAACTCCAAAAACCATTAAAACAATACTAATACCTTTTTTAATTTTTAAGATATTCGTTGGGGTCATTCTACTTTTTAACTGCTTGGCTAATAGAATTTTAATACAGTCAACTAACAAATAAATAATAATTACTGAAGTAAAAAAAGTAATCATTCTTGTGTTTTGCATTTCTAATTTTGGTCCAACTGAAATAATAACGGCTAACCAGAAACCCAAAACTCCAATGTTAATAACGTTGAGTAAAAAACCTTTTACAAACAAACTTGCATAGTTTCTTTTTATAATATCACGGTCAATTTCTTCATCATTAATTTTTTCTTCTTTTTTTAATTTTAAAAAAGAAATTATACCATAAGCCAGCATAATTATTCCCCCAAAAATAAACAGGGCAGGTTTATCTTTTAAACTCTGAATTAATCTGTAACTTCCTAAATAAGCAATTGCTATAAAAAAAATATCACCTAGAACTACACCAAGATCAAAGACAATTGCTGCTCTGAATCCTTTTGTAATACTGGTTTCTAATAGTATAAAAAATACCGGACCTACCATAAAGCTTAGAAAAAGTCCCCATGGCAGTCCAGCCAGAATATCATTTATCATCAAAATACGACTTGTTATTTTACTTCTTCGATTTTACCTCCAAAAACTGTTTTTTGATTTATTTGCTTTGGTTTACCATAAATGTAAATAGAACCTCCTGCACTTACTTTTGCATCTACGAGAGTTGAAGCATTAACATCAGCTTTTCCGCCTGCAGAAACGCTTACTTTAGTCTGAGACGTGGCTAATTTACTTCCAAGGAAATACCCGCCGGCTCCTAAACTGGCATCAAGGTTATCTGCTTTACCAGTCGCAGTAATTTCTCCACCTGAAACCGAACTTACTTTTAGTTTATCAACATTCAAATCTACGTTAATTTTACCACCTTCCTGTGCACTTACTTTAAATGAAGTTGCTTTTATAGCTTCCTTACTTATAATTTCTGCTCCTTCATTAACATCAATCAATTCAATATGCTTATAATACAAAGTAACTTCAAGATCATTTCCTGATAGAAGTTTAGGAAAAGGCATTCTTAATTTTAATACACCATTTTTATTAACAGCTTCCAGCTCTGCTTCTCTTGCTCCTTTTATAACAACTTTATTTTCAGATGACGGAACTAATTTTACACTTAATTTGTCATAAACTTTTACGGTATCAAAATCACCTAACGTTTTAGTAACCTGACTAAAAGACATTTGTACAAATAAAATTGCTGCTCCAATAATTAGCTTTTTCATACTTTTATTTTTAAAAATTAATACTTATTCTGCTCGTCGCAAAAAATGAAAATCTAGTTGTTTTTTAACTAAATCGGCATTTTTTACTTTCACATAAATTTCGTCCCCAAGTTGCAAAATGCTGTTTGAAGTAGCTCCAACCAATGCATATTGTTTTTCATCAAAAGTATAATAATCATCTTTTATTTCTCTGATTCTTACCATTCCTTCGCATTTATTAGAAACGATTTCAACATAAATTCCCCATTCTGTAACACCAGAAATAACACCAAGAAATTCTTCATCCTGATGATCCTGCATGTATTTAACCTGCATGTATTTAATACTATCTCTTTCAGCATTAGTTGCTAAATTTTCCATATTAGAACAATGCAGACTTTTTGTTTCATATGTTTCTTCGTCTACAGAAGCTCCGCCATCCAGATAATACTGTAACAAACGGTGTACCATAACGTCTGGATAACGACGAATTGGCGATGTAAAATGGCTGTAATAATCAAAAGCTAAACCATAATGACCAATATTATCTGTCGAATATTTAGCTTTACTCATACTTCTAATAGCAAGAGTATCAATTAAGTTTTGCTCTTTTTTACCATTTACTTCTTCCATTAAAGAATTCAATGATTTTGCAATATCGCCTTTATTTCTAAAATCAATTTTATAACCAAATTTAGCAATTACGGTTTGCATCGCAATCAATTTGTCTTCGTTTGGTTCGTCGTGAATACGGTAAACAAAGGTTTTCTTTTGTTTACCAATATATTCAGCCACTTTTCTATTGGCCAAAAGCATAAATTCTTCAATCAAATGATTGGCATCTTTTGAAATTTTAAAATATACACCTTCCGGTTCTCCTTCTTCATTCAAGTTAAATTTTACTTCAACTTTATCAAAAGAAATAGCGCCTTGCTGCATTCTTTTCTTTCTTAAAATCTTCGCTAATTCATCTAATTTTAAAGTTGCCTCTACGATTTCATCTGAAACAACATAAGATTCTCCGGTAATTGAAATATCAGCCGGAATTGTATTGTCTTTTGTTTCAATGATATATTGTGCTTCTTCATAAGCAAAACGCTGATCTGAATAAATTACTGTTCTTCCAAACCATTGGTTAATAACCTGAGAAGCTGGAGAAACTTCAAATACTGCAGAGAATGTATATTTTTCTTCATTTGGTCGAAGCGAACACGCAAAATTAGACAATACTTCAGGAAGCATTGGCACTACTCTATCTACTAAATAAACCGAAGTTGCACGTTGATAAGCTTCATCATCCAGGATTGTTCCTTCTTCGAGATAATACGAAACATCGGCAATGTGGATTCCGATTTCAAAATTTCCATTCTCTAACTTTTTAAAAGACAACGCATCATCAAAATCTTTTGCATCTTTTGGATCTATCGTAAACGTAAGCGTATCACGCATATCACGACGTTTTGCAATTTCAGATTCCTGAATAGATGTATCCAGTTTTTGTGCAAAAACTTCTACTTCAACCGGAAAATCTGCAGGGAGTCCGTATTCTGCTAAAATCGCATGAATCTCAGTATTATGTTCTCCAGGTTTTCCTAGAACACGAATTACAGTCCCAAAAGGACTATCAGCTCTTTTTGGCCATTCATCAATTTTAACTAAAACTACATCTCCATTTTCTGCCCCTCCAATTTTATCTTTCGCAATAAAAATATCGGTATACATTTTAGGATTTGCAGTCGAAACAAAAGCAAAATTTGCCTGAATATCAATTACTCCAACAAATTCAGTTTTATCTCTTTCTATAACTTCAATAACTTCACCTTCAGGTCTTTTACCTTTTCTGCGGTTATAAACGTAAACTTTTACTTTATCTTTATCTAAGGCACGATTCAAATTATTAGTTGGAATAAAAACATCTTCTTCGAACTCATCACAAATAAAATATGCCGTTTTTCTGCTCGTCATATCTATCGTTCCTTCGTAATAATCCTGACTAATTGCTTTGACTAAATATTTTCCAGGTTCTGTTTCTATAATTTTCTTTTGAGCTGCCAGAATTTTTAAATCTTTTATAATCTGGTTTCTGCTATTTGTATCGTCAAGTTCTAACTTCGCTCCTATTTGTTTATAATTAAATGGCTTATTGGCATTTTGCGATAAAATCTTAAGGATCTTCCCAGAGAAATCTTTCTCTTTTTTTATCGGCTTTCTAATTTTCTTACTCATATATCTTTTCTTATAAGGTTTAAAATTACAAATAAGAAATCAGATAATTCTTTTTAACAATTAGAATTATTAAAAATATAACTTTTCGTACATTTACAAAAACACCTCATATGGAAAGCTTTAAGACGATCGCCGTATTCAATTATCTGCACGAAACAGTGGTTCTCAAACACTTACTAGAACAAGATGAAATCCCATATTTTTTCGAAAACGAAGTAACACTTTCTGTTATGCCGTTTTACTCAAATGCGCTCGGCGGGATTAAACTCAAAGTTCATCCAAACGATTTTGAACAAGTTCAGGAAATTTTGGACAATCTAAACAATCCTCTTAAAATCGTTTAAACTCTTTCTTTTTTCAAACTAAAAATTTTTTTTTCCTTTTCAACTTTTTTAGTTTTCAACATATATTAAATACAACAAAAAAGAAATTTTAAATTTAATTAATTTTTGATGGTTATTATAGCTTGTTAATATGTCGAATAAATTTATTTTTAAAAGTATTGAAATGAAGTTTCTTTTAGTTATTGGGAGTTATTAACATAGTTATTTTTAGCTAAAAGATTAATTTATAAGACTTTTTGTATTTTAATTAACAACGGTTGACAACCAAAAATGAATTCATTTTGTAGATAAGTTCATATGTTGATATTTGTTGAAAATGGCATTTTTGATATTGATAACTTTTCTAAAAATTCCTGTAACTTTTCTTGCATATTTAATTCCAGTTTTGGATTAGGTATTTTTTTCAAACAACCAAAAAAAACTTCTAATTTTCTTTTCGAACTTATCAACAAATAATGTTAACTTAAAGTTAATTGAATATCAACGAATTACGAATTGGTATTAACATTCTAAAATTTTAACAAATATTATGTTTATTATTTATTGATTATGAGATACTTATATACTTATCAAAAATGTTGATAAGTGATAAGGTTTTGATATCAAGATAGTTGTAAAATGATAGATTTTTTGTCACGAATTCGCTTCGCCTGTTCGCTATCGCTCGAGTTACGATGTACACTAATTATTATAATGATTTTCTAACAGTAAGATTTAAAATAACGACTAAAAAGAAATTCGTGAAAATTGGTGAAATTCGTGACAAACATTCATTAATTAAGTAAATTTGCATTACACAACTTAATAGTATAAAAAAATGAAAATTTCGATAGGAAACGACCACGCAGGACCAGAATATAAAAAAGCAATTGTTGCAATGCTTGAAGCAAAAGGATATGAAGTAACGAATTATGGAACTGATACTGATGCTTCTGTTGATTATCCTGATTTTGGACATCCGGTTGCGAATGATGTATCTGATGGAAAAGCTGATTTTGGAATTGTTATCTGCGGAAGTGGAAACGGAATTGCAATGACGGTTAATAAACACCCTAAAGTGAGAGCTGGATTATGCTGGACTAAAGAAATTGCGTATTTAACCCGTTTACATAATGATGCTAATATTGTGAGTATTCCGGCGCGTTTTACTTCTATTCCGCAAGCGGTTGAAATTGTCGAAACATTTTTAACAACAGTATTTGAAGGAGGAAGACACCAAAATCGTGTTAATAAAATAGCTTGCTCCTAAAAAGTCAAAAAAAATCGGGTGCTTCGCACCAAATAAATAAAAACACACCGGGCGGATTTATTAAAATTCATCCGGTTTTTTGTTTAATTATTTAAAATACAGCTAATTAAGTTAGATGTAATCAGTAGAAATTTAGGTTATTAACAATGTTAATATCTATCTTTTGTTAGTGAAGTAGAAGTAAACTAAAACAGCCTGAATCAAAAAAATCAGCGAGAATTTGACAATAAATGAAGTTTTACTCGTTTTATGTTTGTAGAAAAACATCGCTGTTAATAAACCAGGTGTTCCTCCAATCGCTTCAAGAAAAAACAAAGTATTTTCGGGAATTCTTCGTTTATTTTTTCGAGCTTGATGCTTATCATATCCGGCAAGAATAAAAACGATGGTATTTATAAATAAAAAATAGAGTAAAAAAATTTCCATGGGCATAATATTCAAAACAAAGATATTATTTTAGCCGAATCATTGAGGGATTTTCTAGTTAATTTTAATAAGAAAAATATATTATTTTTTAAAAAATCTATAAAAAACAATAAGTGTTCTTTTCAATTCTTGCCAATTCTTTTAAAATTAGCAAGAATTGAAATAAAGTTTTACATTTGTTTCCTAAACAAATTTACTTATGATTGAAAGTACACCAGGAATAGTTTTAGATAATTCAATTATTTCAAATCTTAATGAGCCAAAAATTATGGCAAAAATTAAAGATATGAATAATAGTTATTTATATTGGGATAAAGTCAAATATAAGAAAGTTGATGGACTATCGCCCGAAGAATTATGGAATACAATTAAATTAGTTAGAAATATTAATTATAAACAAATAAAATTTTCAAATGTAATTTTTAATTATTTTAACACGGATTACATTCAAAAATCATTGCATGAATTTGATATGAATATCGGCGGATATATGGGATCACAAAAAATAATTCCTGAATCTGATAAAGCTAGATATTTAGTAAGTTCAATAATGGAAGAAGCTATTTCAAGTAGTATAATGGAAGGAGCAAATACTACTCGAAAAAAAGCAAAAGATATGCTTAGAAAGGATACAAAACCTATAAATAAATCTGAGCAGATGATTGTGAATAATTATTCAACTATAAAACATATTTTAAAAAATAAAAGTGAAGAATTAACTCCTGAAAATCTTTTGCAGATTCATAAGTTAATGACAAAGAATACTTTAAAAAATGAAAATGAAGAGGGAACCTTTAGAGAATCAAATGATATATATGTTATTAATTATTCTACAAGTGAAATAGTTCATACACCACCAAATTTTGGAGATATAAATAAATTAATTAAAGAACTTTGTCAATTTTTTAACTCAGAAAAAGAAGATTTTATACATCCTATAGTAAAGGGAATTATAATTCATTTTATGATAGGATGGATTCACCCTTTTACAGACGGAAACGGAAGAACGGCAAGAGCTTTGTTTTATTGGTATCTTTTGAAAAAAGGATATTGGTTAACAGAATATTTATCTATATCAAAGATAATACAAGGATCTAAAAATCAATACGAAAAGGCTTATTTATATACAGAAAATGATTCAAATGATTTATCTTATTTTATAACATATCATATTGAAGTTATGCATAAAGCCTTTGAGTCTTTAAAAAATTATATTCAGGAAAAACAGCAAGAAAATTTACAAATTGTGAGTTTCATTAAAATACCAAACATTAATGAGCGTCAAGCTCAAATTTTAAAAACATTATATGATGAGCCTGAATGTGTATTTTCTGTAAAGGAGGTGCAAAATAGATTTTCTATTGCCAATTATACAGCACGTACGGATTTAAATAATCTTGTAAATATGGGATACATGGAAATGATCTCAGTAAATAAAGTAAAACAAAATTATATTAGATCTGCGAATTTTAGCAACTTAATTAAAAAATAAACAATTCTTGCCAATTCTTATAAAATTGGCAAAAACTCACAAACATAGTTATTAACAATGACAAATATTCAATTCATTGCCAAGTCAGTTCAGGCGCCTGCAGTAAGTATTCAAAACACTGTAAAATTATTAGAGGAAGATTGTACTATTCCGTTTATTTCGCGTTACCGAAAAGACGCAACCGGAAATCTTGATGAAACTGTAATTGAGCTGATTGCAAAATTGCAAAAAGATTATGATACACTTGTAAAACGTAAAGAAGCAGTTCTGAAATCTATTGAAGAACAAAAAGCACTTACGCCAGATTTGAAGAAAAAAATTGAAGAAAGTTTTGATTTACAAGAAATAGAGGATTTTTATCTTCCGTACAAAAAGAAGAAAAAAACAAAAGCCGATGTTGCCCGCGAATTTGGTTTAGAGCCTTTGGCAAAATTGATTATATCTGAAAGTGATGTTGATATTGATTTTCTTTCTACACAATACATCAATGAAAATGTTATCAACGAAGAAGCAGCAATTCAGGGTGCAAGAGATATTGTAGCCGAATGGATTAACGAAAATATTTACGTTCGTAAACAGCTTCGTAGATTGTTTCAGCGTAAAGCAACAATTGGAACTAAAGTTGTAAAAAAGAAAGCCGAAGAAGAAGGAGCACAAAAATTCAGTCAATATTTTGATTGGGAAGAACCTTTAACAAAAGCGCCTGCGCATCGATTATTAGCAATGCTTCGTGCAGAAAATGAAGGTTTTATAAAAATGAAAATAGATGTTGATATTGACGATGCTTACGATGTTATTGACGAAATCATCATTAAAAAACAAAATAATACAACAGCCCACTTGCAATTAGCAATTGAGGATAGTTACAAACGTTTGTTGAATCCGGCAATTGGAAATGAAACTTTACAGGAAGCAAAAGCAAAAGCCGATGCTAATTCAATTCAGGTTTTTGCTAACAATTTAGGACAGCTATTATTGGCTCCGCCTTTAGGAGAAAAACGAATTTTGGCAATTGATCCGGGATTTAGAAGCGGTTGTAAAGTAGTGTGTCTGGACGAAAAAGGCGATTTATTATACAACGAAACGATTTATCCGCACGCGCCTCAAAATGAGGAATCAATGGCGATTAAAAAAATCCGTTCGATGGTAAATGCGTATCAAATAGATGCGATTTCTATCGGAAATGGAACGGCTTCAAGAGAAACTGAATTTTTCATAAAAAAAATCGCGTTCGACAAACCAGTGCAGGTTTTTATCGTTTCAGAAGCGGGAGCTTCTGTTTATTCGGCGTCAAAAATTGCGAGAGAAGAATTTCCAAATTATGATGTAACAGTCCGTGGATCAGTTTCTATAGGAAGAAGACTTTCAGATCCATTAGCCGAATTGGTGAAAATCGATCCAAAAGCAATTGGAGTTGGACAATATCAACACGACGTTGACCAGACTAAATTAAAAGAAGAATTAGACAGCACAGTAATTCGCTGCGTAAACTCGGTTGGAATTAACATCAACACAGCAAGTAAACATTTATTAAGTTATGTGAGTGGAATAGGAGAGAAGCTGGCTGAAAATATTGTACAATACCGTTCTGAAAACGGGCCTTTTGAAGACAGAAAACAGCTGAAAAAAGTTCCTCGTTTGGGTGATAAAGCATATCAGCAAGGAGCAGCATTTATTAGAATTACAAATGCTAAAAATCCGCTTGATAATTCGGCGGTGCATCCAGAGGCTTATCCGGTTGTAGAAAAGATGGCGAAGGATTTGAATATTTCGTTAAATGACTTAATTGCAAATAAAGAGAAAACGGCGCTTATTAAGCCAGAAAAATATGTAACGCCTGAAATAGGTTTACTTACACTGAAAGATATCATAAAAGAGCTTGAAAAGCCAGGATTAGACCCAAGAAAATCGGCTAAGGTTTTTGAATTTGATGCAAATGTAAAATCAATCAAAGATTTGAGAACCGGAATGATTCTTCCGGGAATTGTTAATAACATTACCAACTTTGGCTGTTTTGTTGATATCGGAATTAAAGAAAGCGGATTGGTTCACATTTCGCAGTTAAAAGCCGGATTTGTAAGCGACGTAAACGAAGTGGTAAAATTACATCAGCATGTTGATGTTAAGGTTACTGAGGTTGATGAAGATAGAAAGAGAATTCAGTTGACGATGGTACTTTAGAAAAAATCCAATTGAAGATAAAACAAAAAAATCCCAGGCTACAATTTGTAATCTGGGATTTTTAATAATAAGTTTGAAGGTTACTCTTTTGTTTCTTCTTCTTGTTTTTTAGCAGGAGCAGATTGATCGTCTTTAGCAGCGTTTTTAAATTCCTTAATTCCACTTCCTAAACCTTTCATTAATTCTGGAATTTTTTTACCTCCAAAAAGTAATATCACAATACCTACGATAACAAGGATTTCTGTAAGACCTAATCTTCCCATGACTATTATATATTTAATGCCGAAGCAAATTGATTTTTATTTTCACCGCAAAGGTATATAGAATATACGAACAAGAATGGTTTTTGAGTCAAAAAATTTCTTTTTAAGTGCGTTAAATATTTTATAAAATCATTATATTACTGCAAATGCTCATTTTTCGCAAGCATCAACAATGCGATTAATTACTATATTTGCTTGTATAAATAACCAAAATGGCTAAGAAAAAGAGAGACTTTAGGAAAAAATTATTCATCAAAAACCGACTGGTAATTTTGAATGAAGATACTTTTGAAGAAATTTTTTCCTTCAGGCTTACGCTAATGAATGTGTTTGTAATGTTTACTTTAGGCGGAATATTTCTAATTCTGGTAACAACTTTCATTATTGCTTTTACTCCTTTGCGCGAGTTTATTCCGGGTTATTCTTCATCGCAGTTAAAAAAAAATGCAACAGAATTGGCGATAAAATCTGATTCATTAGAAAGAGCACTCAAAAAAAATGAAGCATATATTAAAGGAGTTCAAAAAGTATTGAATGGTCAATTAGAATATGCAAAATTTAATAAAGATTCTATTATAGGTGAAGCAGATGAACCGTCAGATTTAAATATGAAAGCTTCTGAAGAAGAAATTAAGCTAAGGGAAGAAGTGGCAAAAATAGAGAAGGAGACTAGCCCCAAAAAGGGCAATAAAAACAAAAGTGACAAAAAATAATACCGCAAAAAATGTCAATTAAATCGATAGCAGCAAAAATATTTGCCCGCAAAATATATAACCAAACTCTTTCCTGGGCCAATAAACCGGTTGAAACTCAACTAGAAGTTTTTAAAAGTCTGATTGAAAATGCAAAGGAAACCGAATTTGGAAAAGACCACCATTTTGAAAAGATAAAAACATTTGAAGATTTTCAAAAAAACGTTCCTATTCGGGATTATGAAGATTTAAAAAATTATATCGAAAAGGTTAAGGCTGGTGAGGAAAATATTCTGTGGAAAGGGAAACCGATTTATTTTGCCAAAACATCTGGAACAACTTCTGGCGCCAAATATATTCCGCTTACAAAAGAATCAATGCCTACGCATGTCAATGCCGCTCGAAATGCAATCCTGCATTATATAAACGAGACTGGAAATGCAGATTTTGTTGATGGTAAAATGATCTTTTTACAAGGAAGCCCCATTTTGACTGAAAAACACGGAATTAAATTTGGAAGACTTTCGGGTATTGTAGCGCATTTTGTTCCGAAATATTTGCAAAAAAACCGAATGCCTTCTTGGGAAACCAATTGTATTGATGACTGGGAAACGAAAGTAAATACAATTGTAGACGAAACGATTAATGAAAATATGTCTGTGATTTCCGGAATTCCATCCTGGGTACAAATGTACTTTGAGCGTTTACAGGAAAAAAGCGGAGGAAAGAAGATAAGCGAAATATTTAAAAACTTTAATTTGTTCATTTACGGAGGCGTAAATTACGAGCCTTACCGCGCTAAGTTTGAGCAGATGATTGGAAAAAAAGTTGACAGCATTGAGCTGTTTCCGGCTTCTGAAGGATTTTTTGCGTATCAGGATTCTCAAAAAGAAAAAGGAATGCTTTTATTGCTGAATTCCGGAATTTTCTACGAATTTATTAAAGCCGATGAATTCTTTACCGAAAATCCAAAAAGATATACAATCGGCGAAGTTGAATTAGGCGTAAATTATGCTTTAATAGTTTCTACGAATGCCGGACTTTGGGGTTATAATATTGGCGATACGATTCAATTCACCTCTTTGGCTCCGTATCGTGTCATAGTTTCAGGACGTATCAAACATTATATTTCTGCTTTTGGAGAACATGTTATTGCAAATGAAGTAGAGAATGCAATGAAAGAAGCAACCGCAGGAACCAACATAGTAATAAACGAATTTACCGTTGCGCCGCAAATCACGCCAGCAAACGGATTGCCATATCATGAATGGTTAATTGAATTTGAAAAAGAACCGGAAAATATAGAAACTTTTGCAGAAGCGATCGATGATTCGATGCGAAAGCAAAATATTTATTATGACGATTTAATTACCGGAAATGTTTTAAGAAAAGTTGTTGTCAGCAAAGTTTCAAAAAATGGATTTCAGGAATACATGAAATCGCAAGGAAAATTAGGCGGACAAAATAAAATTCCGAGATTGTCGAATGACAGAAAGATTGCGGATAATTTGAAATAGAATCACCAATTTTATTAATCTCTTCTAACAATTTGTTAAATACCATTTTACTGAAATTACATATATAATTCCTACTTTCGCTTGTCAAAAGTTAGAATGATCTTCACTATTTTGAAGATTTTTAAAATAAAATAGAATGAAAGAAACCAAACATATATCAAGATCAAGAGCTCAGGAATCATCTGCAGCGATAGAAAAAATGTACATTACAATGCGCCATTTATTTAACCGTGGTTTTTACAAACCAATGGGAGTTTCTGGTGACAGTTTACGCGAATCATTATTAGCATTACGTCCGGAAATCTACGGAAATATCGCCGAAGAAAAAGTAGAACTAAACGGACTCTTGTACGTTATAGAACGTCTTCCGATAGGAATTGAACAATGTAGATTCATCAACTTAACTTCAGACGAAGGATATTCTAAATCGCATTTCCAGCCAATTGTTCCTCCAAAAAGAAGAAGAAACTGCTACAGAATTGATGAAGAACAAATGAATGTTGAAATCACTCGCGGACGTTCGGACATTTATGATATCCTGACGCATTTAACGTTTATTTTCATTGAATCTCATAAAATTAAAAACAGAGTTTTAATTGACGATGGCGGAGAAGTTTCGCGTGACTGGCTAAAATTAGAACAAGCCGTTACGCAGACAAAAAAGCTTTCGCAGATTGAGAAAGAAAAAGCGATTTCGCATGTTGCCAATATTTTAGCTAGAACTTTTGAAGAAGTTTTAGACATTTACGATGCCTTTGGTTCAGAAAATGCTCCAGATCGTTTCCTGCATGTTATCTATTGGTTAGGAAAATTAGCGATCGAAGAAATTGTTGAAAACAACAAAAGAACGATAACTTTTAGTCCGGTTTTACGTGAACGTCTTGGACATCATATTCATGGAGAAATCTGGGCAACAAACATCAAGGAAGTTTTAAAAGCAAACGATCTTTTAAAACGTCCAATTCACGTAATAAGTGCCAATATGCACAGTGTGATGAATTCGATCTTTGCAACTCCTTTATTAACATCAAAATACAAAGGCAAAACAGATTTCTTTATTTATGAAGAACTGAGCAATTCGGGATCAAAAGAAATTAGAAGCCAGGTTGAAGAATTAGCGCTGAAAAATGGAATGATTTCTCTGCCGGATACTTCAGGAACAAATATCGACGTTCAAATTTTTGATACGGCCAAAATTGACTGGTCTAAAACCGCATTTCCAAAAACAAAATCAGAAGAAGACAATCCAGTTATTATAGTTATGGATTATGCTTTTGGAGAACAGGCTTATGAAACAATCGACGAGCTTTTAAAACCATTTAAAAAAGAAACATTACTAAACGTAAAATCAGTTTCGATTATGGGTAAAGCCGGAATTCTGGAAGGAGGAAAAGGCGATATCATGATTCCTTCGGCACATATAAATGAGGGAACGGCAGATAATTATTTCTTCGAAAATGAATTAACAGGAGCAATGTTCGAGGGAAATGACATTGACGTTTATGAAGGCGCAATGGTTACCGTTTTAGGAACGTCACTGCAAAATAGAGACTTATTGAAATTTTTCCATGAATCAACATGGGGAGTAATTGGTCTTGAAATGGAAGGTTCATATTATCAAAAAGCGATTCAGTCGGCTTCAAAAATTAGAAAAAGCGTGCCGCACGATATTAAAGTTCGATATGCTTATTATGCATCAGATAATCCATTAGAAACAGGAAGTACATTAGCCTCAGGCGGATTGGGAACAACAGGTGTAAAACCAACTTATTTGATCACAATTAAGATTTTAGAGCAGATTTTCAACATCAAATAAAAACCAAAAATGAGTACAAAAGTACCACCAGATAATACAGATCAGGAGATTGATATTTTTCAGCTTTCAAAAAGTATCGGCAGTTTTTTTGATCGAATAAATGCCTTAATTTTTCGATCGATCCAGTTTTTTATTAGAAACTGGATTATCGTTGCCATTTTAGTAATTCTTGGATTTGGATTGGGCTGGTATTTGGATACAAGCAAAAAATCATTTCAAAATCAGGTTATTGTAACACCAAATTTTGGGAGTGTTGATTATCTGTATACTAAAATAGATTTAATAGAATCTAAAATTATTTCGGGTGATACGATTTTCTTAAAGAATGTTGTTGGAATTAAGCATCCAAAAACAATCAAAAAAATTGAAATAAAACCAATCGCTGATGTCTATAAATTTATTGAAGACAAAGAGCAGAATTTTGAGCTTATAAAATTAATGGCTGAGGTTGGTGAAGTCAATAAAGTTTTAGAAGATAATGTAACGAGCAAAAATTATACTTTTCATACCATTTCATTTGTATCAAACGCCGTAACAAACGAAAAAGATATTGTTGAACCATTGTTGAAATACTTAAACAATTCAGCCTATTTTGATGCGCTTCAAAAAATAGGATATAAAAACCTTGAGCAGCAAATAGTTCAGAATGATACTATAATATCGCAAATCGATCAGGTTTTAAACGGTTTTTCGAATACTGTAAAAAACGGATCTAAAAATGATAAACTGGTTTATTATAATGAAAACACCCAGTTAAACGATATTATAAAAACAAAACAGTACTTAATTACAGATCAGGGAAAAAACAGGTTAAAGCTGATGAATTATGATAAAACGATTAAAGAAATTAATGCGGCTTTAAACATAAATAATACTAAAATTACGAATGGAAACTTTAAACTAATGTTTCCGCTTTTCTTGATTTTAGCTTTTGTTTTAATTCATTTGTTTCAAAAATTTTATCGTAAACAGCTTTTGAAATCGCAGGTTAAATAACATTCATTTGAAAACGAATAAAATCTTTGAAAGAATTTCTAAAAATCCATTTCTAAAACAAAGTTTGAGCACGTTGTTTTTAAGAATATTTGGAGTTCTTTTATTATTTGGTTTCACTGTTTTTTTAACAAAAAGTTATAATCCAAAAATAGTGGGACAATATGATTTTGTACGCTCCTTTTTATTAGCTGTCGGAAGTATCTGCATGCTTGGTTTTGACCAGTCTATTTTATATTTCAAAGGATTTTTGGTAAGTCAAAATGCGGTTGAGCAGCTCAAAAAAGTATATGTTAAAATGATAATGATGCTTTTTGCTGCTTCATTACTGGTTTTGATTATCATTTTATGTATTGATAAAGAAAGAATAAACAACTACTTTTCTGACGATGAGGTTTATACCATACTTTTAAAAGCTTCGGCGATATTATTTTTCTACGGATTATCGCTTTTAAATACAGAAGTTTTTAGAGCTTTAGATAAATTATATGTTGCAGAGTTATTTAGAAATATCTTAAAATATATTCCGCTTATAATTGGATCTATTGCTTTATTTTATTGGCATAAAGAAACCTATTTAGTAGATGTTTTTTTAATTGGATTTGTCCTTTTAGCAGTTTTAAGCTCCGTCTTTATTTTTATTTATTTTAATAATACAGATGAGATAAAAACCAAAGAGATTTTTTCAAATAAAGAGATTTTTATAAAATCGTATCCAATTGCAGTCAGCGCAATGGCAATTTTTTTATTAATGTGTTTTGATGTAATGTTTTTAAAAAAATATAGAAACGATGAAACAGTTGCATTTTATTCAGTTGGCGTAAAAGTAATGACCATTGTTTCAGTTATTATTTTGACTGTAAATATTACCGTTTCAGCTAAAATTGCAGAGATGTTTTCAAGTCATAACATAACAGAATTAAGAAAGATTTTAAGAAACAGTTCTCGTTTAATATTCTGTATTACCTTTCCGGTAATTTTATTAATAAGTATTTTTTCAGAATCTGTTTTGTCCTTTTTCGGGCATCAATATATTGCTGCACAGCAAGCTTTTTTAATTTTAATAATTGGTCAGGGAATTTGTTCAGCATTTGGCTCGGCTCCCGTTTATTTAAATATGACCGGAAGACAGCATATTTTTCAGATTATATTAATTGCGGCAGTTATAATTAATTTTCTTTTAAACAGATTTTTGATTCCGGAATATGGTATGACTGGGGCGGCAATTGCGTACGTTTCTAGTGCTCTTTTCTGGAATTGTATTGCAGCCATAATTATCTATAAAAAAGACAAAATATTGATTTTTTTGCATTAAGAAAAACGAGTTATAACATGAAAACGAAAATTGAAAAAAGTAAAGCAGCATTTTTGCTGATTGCGGCGGCAAATCTATTTGTTGCTGCAATAACTTTTTTTATTTTGCCTCCCAAGTTTTTTTATGATGCTGCAATTATTGCTTATGATAAAGGAAACGAAATAGGTTATTTTGGCAGTTATCCGCTTTCCATTTTATTGTACAAAATTTCAGGACTGCGTTATTTGCCATTTCCTGTTATTGCTTTAATTCAGTTCCCTCTTTTAATGTATATTTTATATAAAATTGGCATTCCGAATCAAATTGAAAAGCTAAACGTTAAGAACTTATTGGTTTATATGGGAATTTTAATGATTGCCATTTTTATGTCGATGCCGTCAAAAGAGTTTATAACTTTTTTATATATCTCGCCAATTGTTTTTATGTGCATAAATCAAGAGATTTCTTTAAAAAAAACAATCATATACTCCGTACTTTTATTATTAATTTTTGGGGTATTTTTTCGTCCCTATTATCTTTTAATTCCCGTTATTGGTGGCGGAATGTATTTAGTAAGTCGAGTAAGTTTCAAAAGTAAAACCATAACTACTATATTTTATGGTTTATTGATTGCTGTTTTTTTATCTTTCAGTCATGGTGTTTTAAAAGGAAAATATCTTTCTGAAATTAGCCGTGAACTGGTAAACAGCGACCGGGTTGGTTCTTCAGATGCAAATTCTATAATTATTTCTCCCGTGAAGACAGATACATGGTACGGAGAAACAATAGGTATCTTTTATGGATTTTTCACAGTCAATGTTCCTTTAAACGGCTTAAAACATATACTGTCTCCACAAATTGTTATTTTTATAATTTGGCAGCTGCTGCTATTTTATATTTTATTAGTTCGTTTTGCTAAATGCCTGGCAGATAGAAAAAGATATTCTAAAGAACTTTTAGTACTGCTTATTATTTTTGCTTTTTTTATTGTACAAGGGGTTTTCGAACCCGATTTGGGTACAGCAGTACGCCACAAAATGGGCGTTTTTCCATTAATTTATTTTGCATTATACTATGAATCTTTCAGAAAAGAACTTCAATAAATTATTCCATGTTTTTTTGTGTCTGATTGCTATTGCAATGATTTTCAGAAAACCGTGTTCATTACTTATTATTTTGTTTGGTGTTTTTAATTTGATTTTTGTCCGAAAATTAAAATTCACCAAAACATCATGGATTTTAATTCTTTGTATCGCTTCACCGGTTCTGTTAGAATTATTACTTTTTTGGAACAATGATTCTTTTTCTAAAGGATTAAAAGCCATTGAAAAGAGTACCTCATTAGTATTATTTCCAATCTTTATTATTGGAAATTATCAACGGGTAAAGTTTTTAAGATTAATAGAAACTTATAGTATTGCAACAACATTTATAATACTGGGATTTGCAATAAGGTTTTATATTATTTACCCTGATTTATTAAGCAAATATTTAAACAGAATTGACCTGTTTGAAATAGGTTATAAATTTGCAGATAGTATTGGTATTCATGCACCAGCCTTAAATATGCACCTGGCATTTGTTTCTGTTTGTGCATTTTATTTTGTTTTTTACAGTTTTCATAATAATGAAAAAAGAACCCTTAAAATTCTTCGATTTGCGATCTTTTTATTATCGTTTTCCTTTGTGCTATTGGTCAATACAAGAATGGCGTTAGTGAATGTTTTAATTGGTTACGCTATCGTTTTTATTGTTGAAATAAAGTCAAAGATTAGTTTAAACAGAATTGCATTAACATCAATAGGACTTTTAATTGTATTAGGCGGTATCTTGTTTTTTTTCGTGCAGAAGAATCCATATATGAAACAGAAATATTCTACGGTTACTTTTGCTTATATGGATAAAGTAGGAAAACTAGATGAAATAGATCACCCGGAAATTTATGCTTTTAATACTTTGGCAGCACGGCTTTCAATCTGGAAATCAGCGTGGGAATTATCTGTTAAAAACCTTCCTTTTGGAGTTGGTGCTTCAGATGGAAAACCGGAATTAAATAAATATTACAAAGAAACAAATCAGCATTTTTTAGCAAAATTTGAATTCCCAACGCACAATCAGTTTTTAGATTTTTTATTGAAGTTTGGAATCCTCGGCCCTCTGGTTGTAATTCTTTATATTTTTACTATTGGATATTTAGGTTACGATTTAAAAAATGCTGTGATAATTTCGTTTTTTATCATCTTTTTGACTTCAAATTTAATCGACGATTTCCTGCTTCGATTTGATGGTATTGCCTTTAGCGGATTTTGGTTTTCTGTTTTTTCAAGTTATTGGCTGCAGCAAAAATTTACTCTTGATAGAGAGCCAGAAGCTGTTTAAAATTTTCATTTTTATCAAAAAGATCATAACATCTTTTTAATGCATTTTCTCCAAATACAGCTCTCGTTTTCGGGTCTTTTAAAATCTCAAAATAGTTTTCTAATTCATTGATTTTGTCAAAAAGAAAACCTGTTTTATTTGGAACAATGATGTCTTTATTACCAATAATATTGGTCGCAATTACAGGTTTTTCTAACACCATAGCTTCTAAAACAGCAATAGGCAGACCTTCCCAAAGAGAAGTTTGAAGATAAATATCTATAGAATTTAATGTTTCAAAAACGACTTTTTTGTCTAAAAGCCAGCCGGTAATTTTAATGTTTGATGCCGTAATTAAGTGATTTAGTTCTCCGTCGCCAATCCAGATAAAATTAAAATGAGGAAACCGTAATGCAATATCATTAAATAATTGTGGATTTCTTGCCGCTGTAATTCTGCCCAAAATTCCAATTGTCAATTTTGCATTCAGATGAGGGAAAAAATGCTTACGGATATCTGTAATATCAACTCCGTTTCGAATAAGTTTTGCAGAACCAATATTTTTTGCAATTTCAAATTCAGTATCACCGCAGGCAATAATTGTTCCTCCAAAAATCCTTTGAAAACTCTTTTCTATAACAGAATAGAATTTTTTTGTAGTTTTTGAAATATCAGTTCTTAAAAAAGCATAGCCGTGTGGTGTATAAAAAATCTTTACTTTTTTGAATAAGAAAAAAGCAGCAATTCGTCCTAAAACACCAGCTTTTGAAGAATGAAGGTGAATTATGTCTGGATTGATTTTTTTAAGTTCCCGGTATAGTTTAATAATGGCGCTGTAATCCTGCAGGAGAGAAATCTCTCTTACCATATTGATATTTATTAAGTTAACATCTTTTGAAAATTCAGAGTTAACTTTTTCTACACTAACACCATTTCTGTTACTGCTATAAATAATGGTAGTTTCTATGGTTTTGGGATTTTTCTCATCACCAAAGAAAGCTGACAAATCCTTAAAATAAGTATAAACACCGCCTTCTAGTGCCTCCACAATATGTACAACTTTCAAAACATTCAAAATTTAGTTTCGTAAAAATAGAATAAACCAATTTAATAATGAATTAAAAAAGCGAATTCTCTTATTTATTAAGATTTTAGTCAATTTAAAAGGCCAGATATTTTATTACATTTGTGCAAATTTACAGAGATTACCAAAAACAAAAGGTTCAACAAAATCATTATGAAAAGAATACTTATTACCGGAGCGGCGGGTTTTTTAGGATCACATTTGTGCGATCGATTTATCAAGGAAGGTTATTTTGTTATCGGAATGGATAATTTGATTACTGGAGATCTTAAAAACATTGAGCATTTATTCAAATTAGAGCATTTTGAATTTTACCATCACGATATTACAAAATTTGTCCACATACCTGGAGACTTAGATTATATTTTACATTTTGCTTCGCCGGCAAGTCCTATAGATTACTTAAAAATTCCAATTCAGACCTTAAAAGTTGGTTCGTTAGGAACGCACAATTTGTTAGGATTGGCAAGAGTTAAAAAAGCTAGAATTCTTATCGCTTCAACTTCTGAAGTGTACGGAGATCCATTAGTACATCCTCAAACCGAAGAATACTATGGAAATGTAAATACAATCGGGCCCAGAGGCGTTTACGACGAAGCTAAACGTTTTCAGGAATCAATAACGATGGCTTATCATACTTTTCATGGAGTAGAAACCAGAATCGTTCGTATATTTAATACATACGGACCAAGAATGAGACTAAATGACGGACGTGTAATTCCTGCATTTATTGGGCAGGCACTTCGCGGAGAAGATTTAACTATTTTTGGAGATGGTATGCAGACCCGTTCATTTTGTTATGTAGACGATCAGGTTGAAGGTATTTTCAGATTATTGCATTCTGATTATGTATATCCGGTAAATATTGGAAACCCGGATGAAATTACAATTAAAGATTTTGCAGAAGAAATCATAAAACTTACCGGAACAAATCAAAAAGTAGTATATCATCCATTGCCTATAAATGATCCATTGCAGCGTCAGCCGGATACGACCAAAGCAAAAGAATTATTGGGATGGGAAGCAAAAGTAAGCCGTTCCGAAGGGATGAAAATTACTTATGATTATTTTAGATCACTTTCTAAAGAAGAACTTTCTAAAGAAGAACATAAAGACTTTTCAAGTTATATTAAATAATATCAATTAGAATCGTTTTCGAACTATATAAATTTGTATACCATAGTACAGTAGCTATATATGACTGCATTTCACACAGGAAGATATTCAAAATATATTCGGCCAATAAGTATTTTAATCGACCTGTTTGTGATCTCGATAGTCAGTTTTTTTGTTTTTAATAATCAGGTTTCAAATATCTGGATACTTATTTTATATCAAAATGCAGCATGGGGTATAGTTGCATTTTCGATTAAATTTTACAATGTATACCGTTTTACGACGCCAATAATTATTGCATCAAAAATAATAAAACAAGCAACTCTGTTTCTTCTAACGATTATTGCATTTTTCCCATTTTCGAGACAAGCGATTTTTAGCGAGTCAAAGATTGTAGTATTTATAACTTTGATTCTAGTTCTGGTTACGGTTTTTAAATTTGCTTTGTTTTTTTATCTAAAAGAATATAGAATTATAACCGGCAGTAATTATAGAAATGCTGTTATTATTGGGTTTACGCCAGAAGCGATTCGATTAAAAGATCTTTTTGAAACAAGAAGAGATTATGGATATAGGTTTCTGGGATATTTTTCAGATAAAAAAATAAGCCAAAAAATTACAGGTAAACTAGCTGATTTAAAACCATTTGTAATTGAAAATGAGGTTGACGAAATTTATTGTTCTTTGAATGAAGTTTCGAATAAAAGTTTGAAAGACCTGATTGATTTTGCAGATGAAAATAACAAAACCATAAAGTTTATTCCAGATACAAAAGAGATTTTTTCGAAAAACTTAAAAATAGATTATTACGATTTTTTTCCGGTGCTTTCGTTAAAACAAACAATGCTTAATGAGCCGGCAATAAAATTCATGAAACGCCTTTTTGATGTTTCATTTTCAATATTAGTGATTGTTTTTTTGTTGTCATGGTTAATTCCGTTACTGGCGATTTTAATAAAATTAGAATCAAAAGGACCGGTATTTTTTAAGCAGGGAAGACCAGGAATGGAAGAGAATGAATTTGTATGTTATAAATTCCGTTCGATGTACATTAATAAAACAACAGAAAAAGAAGCTTCAAAAGACGACCCTCGTGTTACAAAAATGGGACGATTTATGAGAAAAACAAGCATCGATGAGCTTCCGCAATTTATAAATGTTTTGTTAGGAGATATGTCCGTCGTAGGACCAAGACCGCATTTATGGTCTCAGAATAAAGAATATGGTAACAGGGTTAAAAAATACATGATTCGTCATTGTGTAAAACCCGGAATTACCGGATTAGCACAAGTAAGTGGTTTTAGAGGAGAAATAACAGCAGAAAGAGATATGGTAAACAGAATAAAATTTGATGTTTTTTATATCGAAAACTGGTCATTAATTCTGGATTTGAAAATAATTTCGCAAACGATAATAAACATTTTCAAAGGCGATAAAAAAGCATATTAATGAACGATTTAGTATCTATTTTAACACCGACATATAATACTGAAAAGTTTATTAGAGCTACTATAGAATCAGTTCAAAATCAGACGTACCAAAATTGGGAAATGATTTTGGTTGATGATGCGTCGACAGATGAAACGGTTTCTATTATTGAAGAATTTGTTCAAAAGGATTCCAGAATTAAATTATTCAAATTATCTAAAAATTCAGGAAATGGTTTCGCAAGAAATGAAGCTTTGGAAAAAGCTACGGGAAAATACATTGCCTATCTTGATGCAGATGATTTGTGGTCTTCAACTAAATTAGAAAAACAGATTCAGTTTTTAAAAACAAATAATCAAACTTTTACTTTTAGTTATTACGATTCTATTGATGAAGAGGGAAATAATTTAAAAAGGAGAGTAGAATCGCCAAATCCGTTAACATATAAAGAATTATTTTTTTGTAATTACGTTGGTAACCTTACGGCTATTTATGACACTGAATATTTTGGAAAAATCAAATTAGAATCTTCAGAAAAAAGGCAGGATTGGAGAATATGGCTTACGATTTTAAAACAACTAAAAGCGGTAGAAGCTGTGCCAGAACCTTTAGCATTTTATAGAATTAGAAAAGATTCTATTTCATCTTCAAAATTTAAACTGATAAAACACAACTTTGGTGTTTATCGAGATTTTCATGGTTTTAACTTCGTGTTTTCTGTTTTATTGATGATACGGTTTCTATTTACTCAGCTGATTATAAAACCAAGATATATAAAGAAAGTTTAAATATTCTTCAAGGTCGCAAATTGCGACCTTAGAGAATCGCGATTAGATTGGAGTTCACAATTTGTGACCTCCAATTTTCAAATTAAGATATTTTGAGAGTCAATCTTCGCAAAAACTTGATGTCACAAACTGTGACATCAAGTTTTTAAGGTCACAATTTGTGACCTTAAAGAATTATTTTTTATACCCAATCTTGATTCTACCAACTTCATTTTCTTTTTTCTCAGTTAGTTCATCTAAATAGGAAAAAACCAATTCAATATTTTTATCATGATTCTCTAACTTCTTTTGAATCTGTAGAATATCAACTTTAATTTCTGTTGTGTCCAAAAGCATTTGTCTCACTTTCGTGAAAATACGCATGATTTGAATATTGGTTTGAATTGCTTTGTCGCTTTTTAATACACTAGAAAGCATTAGTACACCGTGTTCCGTAAATGCAAAAGGCAAATATTTTTGATGTTCACCTCTTCCTTTCTTTAAGATCACAATTTGTGATCTTAAAGAATTATGCTCAATTTCAGTAAGTTGAAACATAAAATCTGGCGGAAATCGAGATAAATTTCTTTTTACAGCCTGATTTAAAACTCTACTTTCTATTTCATAAAGTAAAGCTAGATCACGATCAAGCATCACTTTTTGACCACGGATAAAATATATTTTATTTGAAATTGTTTCTTCAGAAAGCAGAGATTGATCGTCCATAAGTTTTTATTAGAAAAACAAATGCAAGATTTTATTTATATTTATAAATACGATTTAAACTGTTTTAATTTCCCACGATTGGATCTTTCTAAAACAGATTTTCTTGTAAAAGTGAAGTTTAAATTGGGCTCTAAATACAAATCGATGGCTTCTTTTATTTTTTGAATTTGTTGTGAAACCAATTCTTTTTCAGCAACATATTCAATTTCAAAAGTATCTAAATGAGTTTGTTTGATGATAAATTCTTTTACGTTTCCATCATCTTCAATAATGCTTTTGGTAACATAATAGAACGTCAAACCAGGAGATTTTTTTCCGCTTGGCAAAATCGCAACATCATTTGTTCTCCCAATTAATTTTTTTAAGATAGGCTTTTGAGGAGTACTTTTTTCATCGAGAATCCCAATGTCGCCAATTTCATATCTGATAAAAGGGTTTGCTTTGTTGAATAACGACGTAATTACAATTTTTCCTTCCGTTCCATGTGGAACAACATTATTGTTTTCATCTAAAATCTCTACAAAAAGAGTTTCAGCATTTACCTGCCATTCGCCTTGTGGATTTTCAAAAGCAATTAAATCAAGTTCAGACGCACCGTATTCACGGATTATTGGAATGCCGAATTGTTTTTCCAACAGTTTTTTATCTGTTTCAAAAAGCATTTCCGAAGTCACAAAACAAGCTTTTAATGTTGGACAGATTTCATTTAATATGATATTTTTTTGTTCTAAAAATTTAGCAAATAATACAATAGAACTGGTATATCCGTTGATATAATCGAATTTTTTCGATTTGAATTTCTGCAGAAATTTTTCGAGAATTTCATCAGATAAATCAAAAACCGGAAATCTAAAACGATGCGTTAGAAAATCTTTGAAACGTTCTTTTTGATATCCAATAAAATCCATCGGAATTCCATAAAAGCGTGCTTGGTACGAATGATTAAAATCAATATTAAACCAGCCAAAACGCATTATATTTGACGCCCAGGTTAAGGCGTGCGAGTATTTATCTTTAGCAAAAACAAAAGGAGTTCCGCTTGATCCGGATGTTTTGTTGAGGTAAATATTGCTTTTTGAGTAACCGTTTGAAAGTCTTTCTTCGAGTGGTTTTTGCAGATTTTGTTTGTTCAAAATGGGTAAATCTTCCCAATTTTCGACAGTTGTATTTCCAACTAGTTCTCTATAAAAGGAGTTATTCTTTAAATGAAAATCAACAATTTCTTTCTTTTTACTTTCGAGAAAAGAAACATATTCTTCTTCAGAAAAATGAACAATTTTATCCAATTCGGCTTTGGCTTTCTTTATCGGAAAACCATTTAATTGAAGGGAAAGATCAAAAAGACGAATCATTTTTAAGATAATTTTCGTCAAAAATAATATTTACCAATTACTAACAGCGAAGAATCAACAAGTTTTTAAGATTTAATTATTTTTTACGTGTAAAAGCAATTATTTTTGCACCACAACATAAATACAACTATACCATGACAATTTTATTATTGGGATCAGGCGGAAGAGAACATGCTTTTGCGTGGAAAATGATTCAGAGTCCGCTTTGCGAAAAACTTTTTGTTGCACCAGGAAATGCAGGAACAGCTGCAATTGCTGAAAATGTAGCAATTGCTCCAACTGATTTTGAAGCTGTAAAAGCATTAGTACTTAAAGAAAATATAAGCTTAGTAGTCGTAGGGCCAGAAGATCCGTTGGTAAAAGGTATTTATGATTATTTTAAAAACGACGAAAGTTTAAAAAATATCCCGGTAATTGGACCATCAAAATTAGGAGCGCAGTTAGAAGGAAGTAAAGAATTTGCAAAAGAATTCTTGATGAAACATAATATTCCAACTGCAGCTTACGATAGTTTTACTGCCGAAACAGTTGAAGAAGGATGTAAATTTCTGGAAACATTACAACCTCCATTTGTTTTAAAAGCAGACGGTTTAGCGGCAGGAAAAGGAGTTTTGATTATTCAGGATCTTGAAGAAGCAAAAACAGAATTAAGAAACATGCTGGTTCACGAGAAATTTGGAGCAGCAAGTTCAAAAGTGGTTATCGAAGAATTTTTAGATGGAATCGAATTAAGCTGTTTCGTTTTAACTGACGGAAAAAGCTATAAAATTCTTCCAACAGCAAAAGATTACAAAAGAATTGGTGAAGGCGATACAGGTTTAAATACAGGCGGAATGGGAGCAGTTTCTCCAGTTTCTTATGTTGACGCTGTTTTGATGGAAAAAATCGAAACACGTATCGTAAAACCAACAATCGAAGGTTTCCAAAAAGATGGAATCGAATATAAAGGATTTGTATTTATTGGTTTAATCAATGTAAAAAATGAACCAATTGTTATTGAATACAACGTAAGAATGGGAGATCCAGAAACTGAAGTTGTAGTTCCTAGATTAAAATCTGATTTAGTTGAATTGTTCCTTTCGGTTGCGAATCAAAAATTAGATGAATTCGAATTAAAAATTGATCCAAGAAGTGCGACTACAATTATGGTGGTTTCTGGCGGATATCCTGAAGATTTTGAAAAAGGAAAAGTTATTACAGGTTTAGAAAATATTACTGATTCGATAGTTTTTCACGCCGGAACAAAATTAGATGGCGAAAATATCGTTAGTAATGGAGGACGTGTTTTGACAGTAACATCATACGGAGATGATTTTCAACAGGCCATAAAAAAATCTTACCAAAATATAGATAAACTAAATTTTGATAAGATGTATTTTAGAAAGGATATCGGCTTCGACTTACTTTAAGAAAGAGTGAGCCGTTGTATCTTGGTTTTCAGTTCCTGCAGCATCAAAAATACGTAATTGTTTAATCCAATATACGATTGCTGCAGAACAGATAATCATAAAAATCCAGTTGATAGTGTTTGCACCAAACCATGTAACTAATTCCAAACGACGTAAAAAGTCAAGGGGAGCAAACAAAATGTTAACGAATAAGTATTGTATTCCTTCAAAAAAAGCTGTCATAATTTTATAAAATTATATGTTATTATTGTTTTAACGCATTGAAGCAAAATTCAAAAAACAGAGAATCTTTTTTCAACTTGTTGGTTTTCCTTTTTAAACAAGTATTATATTTACAGTCACAAAAGTATAAAATATCCTTATGATAACAAGTGTTTTTAAAAAATCTACGCCATTAAATTATTCATTGGTTGTAATTTTGATACTGGTTTTCTTCTTTATGTTTCAAATTCGAGAAACGTCTTGGATAAATTCTTATTTTACGATATTTCAAAAAGTAAGTTTACTGTGCTTTATTTTTGCTTCATTTTTCATGATTAATTTCATTGTCAAAAAAAACGGGCTCAGTAAAGATAACGGTTACGCGATATTTTTCTATTTATTATTCATTCTGTTTTTCCCAACAATATTCAATCACCCAAATGTTGTTTATGCTAATTTCTTTGTATTATTGGCACTTCGCAGATTGATTTCACTTCAGTCTTTAAAATCATCAAAAGAAAAAATTTTCGATGCTTCTTTTTGGATTTTTATGGCTTCTTTATTTCAATTTTGGAGTATTCTCTTTCTTATTTTAGTTTTTATATCGATAATTTTTCACGTTTCGAGAGATTATAGAAACTGGGTTTTGCCATTTATTGCGCTTTTGGCAGTAGCAGTAGTCTTTTATATGATTTCATTAATGTTTCACATTGATGCTGTTAAGTTTGTTCAGGAACGTGCTATAATCGATTTTAGAATAAATTATTTTAAGAATAATTACGAAAATGGGGCGCTTTCGATATATGCAGCGGTTGTCGTATTTTTTGTATTTTCAATGCTAACAACCTTGTCAAACAGACCGCAGATTGTGCATACATCATATAAAAAAGTTGTGGCTTGTTTTTTTATTGCTGTTCTTGTTTATATTATTTCGCCAGACAAAAGCAATGATTTATTATTGTTCAGCATTGCACCATTAGCAATGATGGCGGCAAGTCATGTAGAATATATGCAACAAAAACTCAATAACGAAATTGTATTTTATGTGTTGATTTTGTGCAGTTTATTTACTTTTTTCTCTCAGTTATAATTTACTTCCGTACGCAAGATCACCGGCATCACCTAGTCCTGGAACAATGTAATTTTTCTCATTTAGTTTTTCGTCTAAAGAAGCAACCCATAAATGGCAGTTTTCGGGAAGGTTTTTTTCAAGATGGGCAATTCCTTCCGGTGCAGCAATAACAACTACAATATGAAATTCTGTTGGCGCAGCATTTTCTACTAACTTTTTATGTACAGCAACGATAGACTGCCCAGTTGCGAGCATAGGGTCAAGAAGTAAAACCGTTTTATTATTTAAGTTTGAAATAGCCTGATATTCAACTAAAATTTCAAACTCATCGTCATTATTTGGATGATGTCTGCAGGCAGAAACAAAGCTGTTTTCGGCATGGTCAAAATAATTTAAAAAACCATTATGAAGCGGTAATCCGGCCCTTAAAATTGGACATAAAACCAAATCAGGTTCAATCTCTGTTGTTTTTTTAATACCCAGCGGTGTTTGAATTTCAACATTTTTATAAGGTAAAATTTTGCTTAATTCATAAGCCATAATTTCCCCAATGCGTTCAATATTTTTTCTAAAACGCATGCTGTCGTTCTGCACATTTACATTTCTAATTTGTCCCAGAAAATGATTTAGAACACTATTGTTTTCAGATATATAATGAATTTTCATGGTGATTTTTTAATTTATTAACGAACTATTATATAAAAACAAAAATTAATTTCTTTTTTTCGCAGCATAAAAGTATAAAAAGTATCTTTGTATCTCTAAAAAATAAAGACATGTTTTCAAAATTAGCATATTCTGTTTTCGAACAAAGCATTAAAGATTATCATCAATTTGATAATGTTGACCAGCCTATAAACAATCCATTTCCAAAAGATAAATTCGAACATTTATTATATTTAAAAAACTGGATCGATACTGTTCAATGGCATTTTGAAGATATCATTCGCGATCCGCAAATTGATCCCGCAGCGGCTTTGACTTTAAAAAGACGAATCGACGCTTCAAATCAGGAGCGTACTGATATGGTTGAATATATCGATAGTTACTTTTTGCAAAAATACAGCCATGTAAAAGCAAAAGACGGAGCAAAAATCAATTCTGAAAGCCCGGCTTGGGCATTTGACAGATTGTCTATTCTGGCGTTAAAAATTTATCACATGAACGAAGAAGCGACTCGCGCAGAAGCGACTCAGGAACATAGAGATAAATGCCAGGAAAAATTAAATATTCTTTTAGAGCAAAGAACAGATTTATCTACAGCAATCGAAGAATTATTGACAGATATCGAAAATGGTGATAAATTCATGAAAGTGTACAAACAAATGAAAATGTACAACGACGATGATTTGAACCCGGTTTTATATCAAAATAAAAAATAATTTGGCAGAGTTGTCTAACAGCCAGATTAAACATATAGCCGTCATGAGACTATCCGCAATGGGAGATGTCGCCATGACGGTTCCTATTTTACGTGCTTTTGTAAAGCAATATCCAACGGTGAAACTGACCGTTATTTCGCGTCCTTTTTTTAAACCTTTTTTTGACGGAATCCCGAATCTTGAGTTTTTTGCTTTTGATGAAAAAGAAAGACACAAAGGTTTTACCGGGCTTTTACGATTATTTAACGATGTAAAAAAACTCAAAATAGATGCTTTTGCAGATCTTCATAATGTGTTACGATCAAAAGTGGTGAGTTTGCTTTTTGCTTTAAGCGGAAAAAAAAGAGCAACCGTTGATAAAGGCCGTGAAGGAAAAAAAGAATTAACTAGGGCAGAAAACAAAATTTTCAAGCAGTTACCAACCATGTTCGAAAGACATGCAAAAGTATTTGAAGAGCTTGGTTTTCCTGTAGATTTATCATCCCGAAACGTCGGGATTGAATTTCCTAAGAAAGCAGTTTTTGGTGCAGAAATCACAGATTTGGTTGGAGAAAATTATCAAAAACTGATCGGGATTGCTCCTTTTGCCCAATACGATTCTAAAGTTTATCCTTTAGATTTAATGAAGGAAGTAATAACAAAACTGGCAGAAAATAAAGATTATACAATTTTACTTTTTGGAGGAGGAAAAAAAGAAATTGAAATTTTGAATTCACTTTCAGAACCTTTTAAAAACGTAATAAACGTTGCCGGAAAAATTAAGTTTCAGCAGGAATTAAAATTAATAAGCAATCTTGATGTAATGCTTTCTATGGATTCTGGAAATGCGCACATTGCAGCAATGCTTGGAGTAAAAGTCATTACGCTTTGGGGCGCAACACATCCTTATGCCGGATTTTTACCTTTCAATCAAAGCTTAGAAAATGCTTTAACTTCAGACAGAAATCAATATCCAAAACTGCCAACTTCTGTTTATGGGAATAAAGTTGTAGAAGGTTACGAAGATGCGATGAGAACGATTTCTCCAGATGAAGTTGTTTCTAAAATAAAAAACCAATTATAATATATTATTGTCAGACTGAGCGAAGTCAAATTCTTCTGAGCATATAAGTCCTTCGATTTCGCTCAGGGTGGCAAAAAGCAAGAATTAAGGTTAAATAAAAAATTCCAAATTCCAACGTTACAATTGGAATTTGGAATTTTTTTATTGGAATTTCTTATAAATCCAGAAAAAGATATCCCAATGCTTTCTTTTTGTTTTTATCAACCACAACTTTAACAAAATGATTTTCTTTTTCAGTAGTTAATAAAATGTATTCAAAATCATTGGTTGAATTTCTGTACACTTTATGTATCAATTCAGATTCTTTGATTTTTTTCGATAAAATTTTAGCCGCTTTTAATTCACTTACATAAGGCCAAATATTAAAAAAGCTATCATTAGAGATTGATATTTCTGTCATTCCCTCATTCTTTGAGCAATCATACTTTTCTTTTGAAAGTAGTTTAGGAGCTTTTCTTTTTTTTCTTTTTTTGATTACGAAGTAGAGACAAAAAAGAGAAGTTATTACAAAAAGTAATATAAAAGTTAGACGGAGGTAGTGATGCATTGCCATAATATTGAATGTTTTAAAAACGTGTTGACAAGTCTTAAGTACACTACTAATATACTAAATTTCAAGCATGTTTTTTAAAAATAACCCAATAATCTAAATGCTTTTTTGTGTATTTCTTAAACCAGAAAAGTATACTTCCAAAATTTTAAACCTGATAAAAGAAATAACTCACAAAAAAAAATTCCAAATCCCAATAGTAAAATTGGAATTTGGAATTTTATATTTTAGAATTTAACAGACTAAACGTCGTCGTAGTCAATATAAATAGTATCTGAAGTTGGGTGTGCCTGGCAAGTTAAAATTAAGCCTTCAGCAATTTCACTATCAGTTAAAATAGAATTTTTTGTCATTTCAGCTGTACCGGCAGTAACCCTTCCTAAACAGCTGCTGCAAATTCCGCCCTGACAAGAGTAAGGAGCATCAACGCCATGTTTTAGAGCGGCATCAAGAATGGTTTGTTTTTGAGACATCTCAAAAGTAACTTCTTCATCATCAACTAAAACTGTAATTTTTGTATGTCCTTCTAATGAAGTTTTAATTTCATTTTCCTGAGAAGAAGTAGTAAAAAGCTCAAATTTAATAGCAGATTCTTTTACGTTTTTTTCTTTCAAAACATTCGAAACTGTATTGATCATTTCTTCAGGTCCGCACAAATAAAACTTATCAAATGCTAATTCTTTGTGTTTGTTGTTCAATACAAAATTCACGGTTGATTTTTCGATTCTTCCAAACAATGCATTTTCAACTTTCGCCTGGCTGTAAACATAATGCACAAAAAAACGGCCAACATACTGTAGTTGTAAATCGTGTAATTCCTGATGAAAAATAGTTGCTTCAGGAGTTTTGTTTCCGTAAACCAATACAAATGAACTTTTTGGCTCATTCTTTAAAACTGATTTTAAGATAGAAAGTACCGGAGTGATTCCGCTTCCGGCAGCAAACGCCACATAATTTTTTTGTCTCTCAGTATCAGGCTCAAAAGTAAATTTTCCTTCCGGATGGCCCACTTCAAGAACATCTCCTGCTTTTAACTTTGTATTGGCAAACTGAGAAAACAAACCGCTTTTTACGGCTTTAACCGCAATTCGCAATTCGCCGCTTTCCGGTGCAGAGCAAATAGAATAAGCACGACGAATTTCTTGATTATCAAGCGTTAATTTTAAATTTATGTATTGTCCGGCTATAAATTTATAGTCTTGTTTAAGTTCTTCTGGAACATTAAAAAGTATTGAAACAGCATCGGCAGTTTCACGTTTTACCTCTTTAATTATAAGTTTTAAGAATGAAGGCATGATTTAATTTTTTTGCAAAAGTAGCAAACCATAAGTAATTGACACTTACTAAAATATTTTTTTTAACTTTTTTTGTAACGTTTTCCTACATTTGATCTCTTACTACAAAAATCAAAACCAATTAACCATGATTAAAAAGTTTATTTATCTCGAATGGAAAGCCTTTATCAGGTCGGCATCATTTGGTAAAAATCTGGCAATGAAAATTATAATGGGATTTTTAATGATCTATTTTTCATTAATTTTTATTGCAATGGGTATTGGCGCATTTTATATTCTTAAAGAAATGCATCTTGAACCATTAGTAACCGTAAACCGATTTCTGATTTATTATTTTCTTTTTGATTTAGTAATTCGTTTACTGCTGCAATCAATTCCTGTTTTGAACATAAAACCATTATTAGTTTTACCTTTTAAAAAACCCGTAATTGTTCATTTTTCATTGGGCAAAACCGTTTTGTCCTTTTTTAATTGGGTTCACGCTTTATTTTTTGTTCCGTTTTCAGTTGTTTTGGTAATAGAAGGATATGATATAACAGCTATTATTTTTTGGAATCTGGCAATGCTTTCTTTCATCTACATCAACAACTTTTTAAATATAATTTTAAGTAATATCGATAAATTATTTGTTGTTTTTGTTGGATTAATTCTTGTTTTGGGCGGTGCGCAATATTACAAATTGTTTGATGTTACAACTTTTACAACTCCCTTTTTTCAAGGACTTTATACTATAAAAGGATTATTCTTAATTCCTGTTTTAGTATTGACAGGTTTGTATATTTTTAGTTATAAATTCCTCAAAAAAAATCTATATCTCGACGCCGGGCTTTCTGTAAAAGAAGATGTTGCAGTCACAGAAAATCTTTCGTGGCTGAATCAATTTGGAACTTTGGGAACTTTCCTTAAAAATGACATTAAACTTATCAAGAGAAATAAAAGATCAAAGACAACTATTTTTATGAGTGTTCTCTTTTTATTTTATGGATTTTTGTTTTTTGGAAATACGCACCAGCCGCCTGTAATGCACATTTTTGCTGGAATATTTGTTTCCGGTGGATTTTTGTTTGTCTTTGGGCAGTTTGTACCAAGCTGGGACAGTTCATATTACCAATTAATGATGACCCAGAATATTCCGTATCGCGGTTACATCACTTCAAAATGGTGGCTTATTGTTATCGCTACTTTTTTCTCGACAATAATTGCATCGTTTTATTTGTTTTTTGGCTGGGAAATTTACCTGACAATTGTAGTTGGAGCGATTTACAATATTGGAGTTAATTCACATTTGGTTCTTTTAGGCGGCGCTTTTACCAAAACGCCAATTGATTTAAGCAATGCCGGCGGTGCTTTTGGAGATAAAAAAGCGTTTAATGTAAGTGCGATGTTATTAACGCTCCCAAAAATTTTACTGCCTTTGGCATTGTATGCAATCGGACTTTATTTAAATAACAAAAACCTCGGATTAGCCTTAGTTGCCGGCGCGGGCGTTTTAGGTTTTATTTTTAAAGACAAGGTTTTTTCTTTAATCGAAAAAAGATATAAAATCGAAAAGTACAGTACAATAAATGCTTATAAACAAAAGAGTTAATTAGAGAATCTGTCAATTTGATAATGAGATAATTTTATCAGATAGAAATCTAAAATCAACAATCCAATATCTAAAATTACACCATGATACAAGTAAATCAACTTTCAAAAAAATATAACGGTACTACAGTTTTAAATATTCATAATCTTGAAATTCCAAAAGGGCAGAGTTTTGGATTGGTAGGCAACAACGGAGCAGGAAAAACAACTTTTTTCAGCTTACTTTTAGATTTAATCCAGCCTTCGACAGGAAATATAACAAGCAATGATATTCAGGTAAATACGAGTGAAAACTGGAAATCTTTTACAGGTTCTTTTTTAGATGAAAGTTTCCTGATTGGCTATCTGACTCCCGAAGAATATTTTTATTTTATTGGAGATTTACGCCATCAAAATAAAGCTGATATTGATGCATTGTTAGCCAGACATGAAGAATTTTTTAATGGAGAAATTTTAAACAATAAAAAATACCTTCGCGATTTATCTAAAGGAAATCAAAAGAAAGTTGGAATTATTGCAACACTTATTGGAAACCCTGAAGTAGTAATTTTAGATGAACCTTTTGCAAATTTAGATCCAACAACAGTGAGCAGGTTAAAGAAAATTATTAAAGAATTAGCTGAAAATCCAAACGTTACCGTTTTAGTCTCGAGCCACGATTTACAACACACCGTTGAGGTTTGTGATAGAATAGTTGCCCTTAATAAAGGTGAAATTGTAAAGGATATTCAAACCTCAGAAGAAACCTTACAAGAACTGGAATCTTTTTTTGCCGTATAAGTCCCTAAAGTTTCAAAAAAGAAGTGTATTTTTACAAGTCATTATACTAAAAATGCTTTTTAGAAGTTAATGCTTTAAAATCAGTTCTATTGAAAAAGAATACTCTTAAATATAGTTTTTTTCTCACATTTTTTCTCTTTTTGATAGCATGTTCTACCAAGAATAATACTTTTGTGAACAGAAATTCTCACGCTTTAAGTACAAAATACAACATTTTGTATAACGGAGGAATTGGTCTTGAAAAAGGACTGCTGTCTATTCAGGCCAACAATCAGGATAATTTCTGGAAACTGCTTCCAATTGAAAAAATGCAGTTTGATGAAAATTTTTCGGAAGGATCTAAAACAAAAAATCCTGATTTTGAAAAAGCAGAAACAAAAGCAACAAAAGCAATTCAAAAACACTCCATGAATATTGGAGGAAGAGAAAGAAACTATCAAATAGATGAAGCATATTTAATGCTTGGAAAAGCCAGATATTATGATCAGCGTTTTATTCCGGCCTTAGATGCATTCAATTATATTCTTTACAAATATCCAAATAGCAGCAATATTTACACTGCTAAAATCTGGCGCGAAAAAACCAATATGCGTTTAGGAAATGATGCGATTGTGGTTAAAAACATTAATTTGTTATTAAAGAAAACAGATTTAGATAAACAGACATTTTCGGATGCCAATGCTTTATTGGCCGAAGCTTTCCTAAATTTAGAAGAAAGAGACAGTGCCGTTGCCAAACTTAGAATTGCAGAAGAATTTTCAAAAATAAATGAAGACCGCGCCCGTTATAAATTCATCTTAGGGCAGATGTATCAGGAAGTTGGAAATAAAGACAGTGCAACATATTATTATGATGGTGTGATCGACATGAATCGCAAAGCCAATAGAAAATACATGATGCACGCTTATGCAAAAAAAGCACAGATGTACGATTATGAAAAAGGCAACGACACCATATTTTTAAAAATCTATAATAAGTTAGTTACAGATCGTGAAAACCGACCTTATTATGATGTTCTTTTTTATGAAATGGGAGTTTTCTATGATAAAAAGAAAGACAATGAAAATGCATTAAAATTCTACAATAAATCTTTAGGCAGAAAATCTACAGATCCCTACTTAATGGCATCGGCTTATCGAAATATTGGAAACATGTATTTTAAAAATACAGATTATACAATGGCTGCTAAGTATTATGACAGTACATTGACAAAGTTAGACCCAAAAACAAGAGAGTTTACTTTTATCGAAAAAAACAGAAAAAATCTTGACAACGTAATTAAATACGAAGGAATTGCAAAACGAAACGACAGTATTATTAAAGTATATGGACTGCCAGATACTGAAAGAAAAATTTACTTTGAAAATTATATAGCAGAACTTAAAAAGAAAGATGAAGCTAAACGAATTCAGGAAGAAAAAGAAAAAGAGAAGTTAGCTAATATTGACCGAAACACAAATGCATCGAATGCGCCAACGGCAGTAAATCCGAATTCATTAGGCAAACCTATAGATCCAGATGACGGAATAAGACCTCCATCTGGAAATGATGCCACAGCAAGTACTTTTTATTTTTACAACCCAACAACAGTTGCCTATGGAAAACTGCAGTTTAAAAAAATGTGGGGTAACAGAACGCTTGGCGGAAACTGGAGACTGGCCACAATAAAATCGGCAAATGATGCAGCGATGCTCAATGACAGTATAAATGAAGCAGAGGCTGCTAAATTGAAAGACACAGTTGTTATAGAAAAGTATACAACTGCTTTTTATGAAAAACAGCTTCCGAAAACACAAACAGCAATGGACAGTATTGGTAAAGAACGCAATTTTGCCTATTATCAATTAGGTCTTATATATAAGGAGAAATTTAAGGAATATAAATTGGCAAGTGATAAACTGGAACAATTACTTAAAAATAATCCTGAAGAAAAATTGGTGCTTCCGTCGATGTATAATTTGTATAAAATCTATCAAATTACTGATCCGGAAAAAGCAGCAAAAATTAAATCAGACATAACAACAAATTATCCAACTTCGAGATATGCTCAGATTTTGAATAATACAAATGCTGATGATATAGCGTCACCCGAAAAGGAATACCAAAAATGGTATAAACTATTTCAGGAAGAAAAATTCGATATTGTCTTAGATAATATCGATAATTTAATCAATCAATATTCCGGAGAAGATATTGTTTCTAAATTTGAATTACTAAAAGCAAACACTTTAGGAAAAGTCAACGGATTAGAAGCCTATAAAAAAGGTTTAGAAAACGTGGCAGATAATTACCCAAATAGTGAAGAAGGAAAAAATGCCAGAGAAATTCTTGAGAAACAAGTTCCAACTTTAGAAAGACTTAGTTTTACAACTGTAGATAATAAAAACTGGAAAATTTTATATTTAATTCCTAATAATGATTCTAAAACGCTTAAACAAATTGAAGAAGCTATTAGAGTATTTTTGTTAGTCGAAAATTTTGAAAGATTAACAACTTCCTTTGACAAATATAATAGAACACAAAGTTTTGTGGCTATTCATGGTTTAAAATCAGAAGCATATGCCAATGATGTTGCGGGAGTTTTGAGAGATGATAAAAAATATAAAATTGTACATCCGGCAATAATTATGTCAACGGATAATTACAAAGTGGTTCAAATTAAAAAGAACCTAGACGCCTACCTCGCCCCAAAAAACCCATAATATAATGTTTGACAAAGTAAAAAAAAACGGAACAGAACTTTTAGGAAAAACAAACCGAATTGTTGAAGGAACCTCTATTGTAGGAGACATTGTCTCAAAAGCTGATTTTAGATTAGACGGCGAATTGATTGGAAATTTCACCTCGCAGGGAAAATTAGTGATAGGCGCAACAGGTGTAATAAAAGGAGAAATCATTTGTAATAATGCTGATATTGAAGGAGAATTTCATGGAAAAATTAAAGTTCTCGAAATCCTTAATATTAAAGCATCGGCAAAAATTCACGGCGAAGTTGCCGTTGGAAAACTTTCTATAGAGCCGGGAGCAGAGTTTACAGCAACATGTACAATGCTTACTCATAATAAAGAAGTAACGGTAAAAGATGGAAAAGGATCCGAATAAAAAACAAAATAATAAATGGATAGCCCTCATAAATATTCCTATTCAAATGGGGGTTATTATTTTTATATTTAGTTACTTTGGCACCTGGCTAGACGAAAAATATTCTAAAGGAGGATCACTTTGGACAATTGTACTTTCATTATTCTCTGTTTTTTTAGCTTTATATAACGTTATCCGGCAAGTTAAAAACTTAAATAAATAATGAATAGATCCGTAGATTTCCTGAAGTATTTTGTTCCCTTTTCGATAGTATTGTTTCTAATACAGTTCTTTCTAATGCAATCGTTATCTGAAAAGATTACCTTTTTTTACTCAGCTTGGAGTATCTATCTATTTAATATTGTGACTACAGTTCTTATTTATCTTGTTCTTACTTTTATAAATAAGAATTTCTCAACCTATACCGGTTTTTCCTTCCTTGGTCTTAGTTTCTTTAAGATGATGGCTGCTATTGTTTTTTTAATTCCATTTATAAAATCGGATGTTTCTAATCCTATAATAGATGTGACTGCTTTTTTTATTCCTTATTTTTTGTTTTTGCTTTTCGAAACATACTTTACAATTAGACTTATTAATAAGAGCTAATTGCTTCATTCTTAAATATATTGCAATTTAAAATTGTATTAATAAAAATTATATTGATATATTTTCAGTTTTAAATTAAAAATGTACCTTTGCAAAAAATTTTTGAAACCTAAATTTAGATACAGTTTTAATAATGATAATTTCAAATAAACCAGTCCAGTACTTATTAGTTACCTTATTAGCACTTACTTCGTCGATAAATTTCGCTTCAACTTCAGTTGATAGTGTTTCTGTTGAACACAAAAACGTTGAAGTAACAGAAGAAAGCCATGCAGCAGCAAGTGCTCATGGAGAAACTGTTGGTCACGAAATCGAAAAAGAATTTAATGCAAGTGAATTAATTAATTCGCATATTGGAGATTCTCATGATTTTCATATCGCTGACTGGGATGGTCATCCAATTTCTTTTAATCTGCCAGTTATTTTATGGACTAAAAACGGATTGGAGATTTTTTCATCAGAGAAATTTCATCACGATAATTTAGGTCATCATGTAGTTGATGCCAACGGTCAAAAATTAGTTCGTTATAAAGAAGTAATTTTTTATGCTGATAAATTCGAAGAATTGTCACAAGAAGAAAGAGATAACGGAGCTTTTGCTTTTGATGCAAGACCTTTAGACTTTTCTATCACAAAGAATGTTTTTTCAATGTTAATGTCTGCAATTATTTTGTTCTTCGTATTTTTTGCTGTAGCAAGATCATATAAGAAAAATGAAAAAGCACCAAAAGGATTAGCAGGATTTTTAGAGCCGTTAGTTACTTTTGTTAGAGACGAAATCGCTATTCCAAACATCGGAACAAAAAAATACGGTAAATATATGCCGTATCTTTTGACAATCTTTTTCTTTATCTGGATTAACAACCTTATTGGGTTGATTCCATTCTTTCCATTCAGTTCTAACTTAACAGGAAACATCTACTTTACTTTTGTAATGGCATTTATTACTTTTGTAGTTACTACTTTAAGTGGAAATAAATCTTACTGGGGGCACATTTTCAACACACCAGGAGTTCCTGTGTGGTTGGCTCCAATTATGATTCCGGTAGAACTTATCGGGATGCTTACGAAGCCATTTGCATTAATGATTCGTTTATTTGCAAACATTACTGCTGGGCACATTATCATTTTGAGTTTAGTTTCTTTAATTTTTATATTTAAAACAGTTGCAATTGGTCCTGTTTCTGGAGCGTTTGTATTGTTCATGAGTGTATTAGAAATGCTAGTTGCTGCTTTACAAGCGTATGTATTTACATTGCTTTCAGCATTATTTATTGGTCAGGCTGTTGAAGAGCACGATCATCATTAATCAGAGTTTTATTAATTATTAACTATATAAATTTATTATTATGGTATTAGCTGGAATCGGAGCTGGATTAGCTGTAATTGGTGCAGGTCTTGGTATTGGAAAAATTGGTGGTTCTGCAATGGACGCTATTGCTCGTCAACCAGAAGCTGCTGGAAAAATCCAGACTGCTATGATTATTGCTGCTGCACTTATTGAAGGGGTTGCTCTTTTCGCAGTAGTTGTTGCGTTAATCGCAAAATAATTAAAATCTAGAACTTCCTGCAGCGGTTGGCTTCAGGAAGTTTTTTTAAAAAACTATAAATAATTTTTAAACATATAATGTTATGCAATTAACTTCACCGGAAAGTTTAATTTTTTGGACAACAATTATCTTCATTGTTTTCTTCATTCTTTTAGCAAAATTCGCTTGGAAACCAATATTAGGTGCCGTAAAAAGCCGTGAGGAATCTATTAATAATGCTTTAGCATCTGCTGAAGCTGCTCGCAGAGAAATGGAAAATTTAACTGCAGATAACGAACGTATTTTAAAAGAAGCTCGTGCAGAGCGTGATGCTATGCTGAAAGAAGCGCGTGAAATGAAAGAACAAATCATTGCTGATTCAAAAAACGAAGCTCAAGAGCAAAGTCAAAAATTAATCGCACAGGCTAAAGCCGCTATTGAAAGTGAAAAAAATGCTGCAATGGCAGAATTAAAAGCACAAGTTTCGACTTTATCATTAAGTATCGCTGAAAAATTATTGAAAGAAGAATTATCTAATAAAGAATCTCAAACAAAATTAGTTGAGAAAATGTTAGGTGATGTAAAGTTAAACTAAGATTATGGCAAGTACAAGAGCAGCAATTCGTTATGCAAAAGCAATTCTAGACTTAGCAAACTCTAAAGGTGTTGCCGAAGCTGTCAATAACGATATGAAATCGATTGCATCAACAATTGAAAATAACGAAGAATTAAAAGCATTTATCGAAAACCAAACAACTAAAGTTGAAGTTAAAGAAAGTGCTCTTTTAGAAGTTTTTGCAAATGTAAATGGTGTAACAAAAGGTTTATTTCATTTATTATTTGAAAATAAAAGATTCGAAATTCTAAATGCAATTGCAGTAGAATATAATAAATTATTTGATGAAAGTAATGGTGTTGAGACAGCAAAAGTTACAACAGCAATCCCAATGGATGAAGCTTTAGAAGCTAAAGTTCTGGAAAAAGTTGCAACTTTATCAGATAAAAAAATTACAATTGAAAATATAGTAGATCCTTCTATCATTGGCGGATTTATTTTGAGAATAGGAGATAATCAATACAACGCTTCTGTTGCAAATAGATTACAAGTATTAAAAAGAGAGTTAAGTAATTAGTTTTATTACACATAAAAAGTGTCTAAATTATAAATTAAGATGGCGGAAATCAAACCTGCTGAAATTTCAGCAATATTAAGAAAGCAAGTAGAAGGTTTTGAATCTGGTGCTACGCTAGAAGAGGTAGGAACAGTACTTCAAGTTGGAGATGGTATTGCTCGTGTTTACGGGCTGTCTAATGTTCAATATGGTGAGTTAGTAGAATTCGATAACGGTATGGAAGGTATCGTATTGAACCTTGAAGAAGATAACGTTGGTGTGGTACTTTTAGGACCATCAACAGGAATCAAAGAAGGATCTACTGCAAAAAGAACTCAACGTATTGCTTCTCTTAAAGTAGGTGAGCAAATGGTAGGACGTGTAGTTAACACTCTTGGTTTTCCAATTGATGGAAAAGGACCAATCGGTGGAACTTTATACGAAATGCCATTAGAAAGAAAAGCACCTGGTGTAGTATTTCGTCAGCCAGTAACTGAACCATTACAAACTGGAGTAAAAGCAGTTGATGCTATGATCCCGGTAGGTCGTGGACAACGTGAGCTTGTAATTGGTGACCGTCAAACAGGTAAATCAACTGTTTGTATCGATACAATCTTAAATCAAAAAGAATTTTTTGATGCAGGAAAACCTGTATTCTGTATATATGTTGCAATTGGACAAAAAGCTTCAACTGTAGCAGGAATCGCAAAAATGTTAGAAGAAAAAGGAGCAATGGCTTATACAGTTATCGTTGCTGCAAATGCTTCTGATCCAGCTCCAATGCAAGTTTACGCTCCTTTCGCAGGTGCTGCAATTGGAGAATACTTTAGAGATTCAGGTCGTCCGGCACTTATCGTGTATGATGATTTATCTAAACAAGCTGTTGCTTACCGTGAGGTTTCTCTTTTATTAAGAAGACCACCGGGACGAGAGGCTTACCCTGGAGACGTTTTCTACTTGCACTCTCGTTTATTAGAGCGTGCTTGTAAAGTAATTGCTGATGACGGAATTGCTAAAAGCATGAACGACTTACCAGATTCTATCAAGTCTATCGTAAAAGGTGGTGGTTCTTTGACCGCTTTACCAATTATTGAAACTCAGGCTGGTGACGTTTCTGCATATATCCCAACAAACGTAATTTCGATTACTGATGGTCAGATTTTCCTTGATGGAGATTTGTTCAATTCAGGGGTTCGTCCTGCAATTAACGTAGGTATCTCTGTATCTCGTGTTGGAGGTAATGCTCAAATTAAATCAATGAAAAAAGTTTCAGGAACTTTAAAATTAGATCAAGCTCAATTCCGTGAATTAGAAGCGTTTGCTAAATTTGGTTCTGACTTAGATTCTGTTACTTTAAACGTAATTGAAAAAGGAAAAAGAAACGTTGAGATCTTGAAACAAGGTTTAAACGATCCTTATACAGTTGAAAATCAAGTAGCTATTATTTACGCTGGTTCTAAAAACTTATTAAGAAACGTTCCTGTAAATAAAGTAAAAGAATTTGAAGCTGATTTCTTAGCTTACTTAAACAGTAAACATAAAGATACGCTTAACGCGTTGAAAGCTGGTAAATTAGATGACAACATTACTGATGTTATCGAAAAAGCAGCAAAAGAAATTTCAGCAAAATATAACTAATTAGATAATTGGTAAATTAGATAATTAGAAAATGACTTATCATTGTTCTGATTATCTAATTTTCAAATTGTCACATTTTCTAATTAATAGATGGCAAATTTAAAGGAAATCCGTAATAGAATTACTTCCGTTTCATCGACGATGCAGATTACATCGGCTATGAAAATGGTTTCTGCTGCAAAGCTTAAGAAAGCACAAGATGCAATCACTGCAATGCGCCCTTATGCCGAGAAATTAACGGAGTTACTGCAAAATCTTTCTGCTGCACTTGAAGGTGAAGTAGGAGGAGATTACACTACACAACGTGAAGTAAAAAAAGTATTGCTTGTTGCTATAACTTCAAACAGGGGTTTGTGTGGCGCATTCAATTCAAATGTTATTAAAGAGATTAAGAATCGTACCGATTTTTATGCAGGAAAACAAGTTGACGTTTTTGCTATTGGTAAAAAAGGAAATGATGCTTTAACTAAAACGCATAAAGTTCACGGTCATCATAATGCAATTTTTGATAATTTAACTTTCGAGAGTGTTGCCGGAATTGCTGATAATTTGACTGAAAAATTCTTATCTGGAGAATATGACAGAATCGAATTAATCTACAATCAATTTAAAAATGCTGCGACTCAAATTGTTCAAACAGAGCAGTTTTTGCCTTTAGCACCGCTTAAATCTGATGCAGCAGTTTCTACTGGAGATTATATTTTTGAACCTTCAAAAGAAGAAATTGTTTTGACTTTAATTCCTAAGTCTTTAAAAACGCAATTATACAAAGGTATTCGTGATTCATTTGCTTCAGAGCATGGTGCACGCATGACAGCTATGCATAAAGCAACTGATAATGCGACAGAATTAAGAAACCAATTGAAATTAACTTACAACAAAGCACGTCAGGCAGCTATTACAAACGAAATTTTAGAAATCGTTGGTGGTGCAGAAGCTTTGAATGGATAATTAATTCATTGATATATAAAAAAATGAGGCTGTCTCAAAAGTGAGGCAGCTTTTTTTGTGGCATAAAAAAAGGAAAGCTTTCGCTTTCCTAATTCTTGCAATTTGATTAAATTGCGGTGTGTGTATAGCTTCAAAAGTAGTCTTTAAAGATTACATTCCCAACCAAAATGTGCTTTTTCCTCCGAATTTATCGGAGCTGATTGATAGTAAGCACCCTGTAAGAGTAGTCTCTGGCATCGTTGATGGTTTAGATTTAACAAGTTTAATGCGCAATTACAAACCAGGAGGCACTTCAAGCTACCATCCTAAAATGCTTTTGAAAGTGTTGGTCTATGGTTATTTGTGCAATATTTATTCAAGCCGAAAACTTGAACAGGCCCTTAAAGAAAATATCCATTTTATGTGGCTCAGCGGTATGAGCCAGCCGGATCACAATACGATCAATCGTTTTAGAAGTCAACGTCTAAATGGGCAGATTAAAGAAATTTTTACCCAAATTGTTCTTTTGCTAGAAAGGGAGGGCATCGTAAGCCTTAAGACTGCCTTTGTTGACGGCACAAAGATTGAAGCCAATGCCAACCGCTACACTTTTGTATGGGGGAAGGCTATTAAAAAGAGTAAAGAACGTATTGAACAACAGCTGGAAGAACTTTGGAATTATGCACAGAGTGTAGCCAAAGAAGAACTCAAAAATACAGAATCTGTTGATTTTAGGGCTATTGATAAAGAAAAAGTAGAAGCTGCAATCAACACGATCAATGCAGTTTTGAAAGAGAAAAAAGTTCCTTCGAAAGTACGCCAGAAGCTCAATTATGCCAAAAAGAACTGGCCAAAGAACCTTGAAAAGTACAAACAGCAAGAAGAAATTCTTCAAAACAGAAACTCGTTCTCCAAGACCGATACCGATGCCACTTTTATGCGCATGAAAGAGGACCATATGCTAAACGGCCAGTTAAAACCGGCTTACAATCTGCAGATCAGTACCAATAAGCAGTTCATTCTGCACTACAGCCTGCATCCGAATCCTACTGACACAAAAACGCTTAGCCCGCATATTGATAGTTTTGAAAAATCATACAAAAAAGTTCCCAAAGAGTTAGTTGCCGATGCTGGCTATGGTTCGCAGGAAAACTACAACTTGTTAAAAGCCAGAAAAATAAAAGCCTTTGTTAAGTACAATTATTTTGACAGAGACTGCAAAACCAAACAGGTGACCGCCTCGCAAAACAATCCTGAATTGGCTCAAATAAGGCAAAAGGCATTTGATTTACTTAAAACAAAACGGGGAGAACAGCTCAGAAAGCAAAGGTGTCATGATGTAGAACCCGTATTTGCCCAGATCAAGCACAATAAAGGATTTAAACGATTTATGCTTCGAGGACAAAACAAGGCCGAGGTAGAAATCGGATTGCTTTCTATTGCCCATAATTTACAAAAGATGGCACTTGCAGGGTAAAGACAATCCGTTCTTGCCTAAAAATCGGTCAAAAAATCGGAAAATCATCTTTAAAGCCGAATTCCGAAAAACCGAATTAATTTTTTATAGCTATCTTAATTTTTTATAAACGAAAAGAAGCTGTCCTTTTGAGACAGCCTCATTTTTTTTGGAAGTTTTCTTTTTTAAGAATATATCTATAAACAAGAAATTTTATAAAATGGTGATTCTCAATTTACCCAAAAACTGAGAATCAATACCATTTTATAAAATTATTGACACAGATTTTATCACTCTGTTGCTTTGTTTTTCATGGGAACAAACTAGCTTTATTAATCCCAGTGCTCTGTTTTTTTAAGGGTTACATTTCAGCAGAATCAATCCCTTTGCTTTGTTTTTCATGGGAACAAACTAGCTTTATTAGTCCCAGTGCTCTGTTTTTTTTTAGGGTTACAATACAGCAGAATCAATCCCTTATGCTTTGTCTTTTATGGGAACAAACAAGCTTTATCAGTCCCAGTGCTTCCTTTTTTATGAGGGTTGTATCTAGCTTTCTCAATCCCTTTGTAACAAATTTAAGAAAGACCATTAAAAAAAAGTTACATAATTTTCGGCTTTAATTTATATATTTCACATGTTAGGGTGTTGTTAATTATATAACTCGCTTAAAAAAAATAATTAATTTTGACCTCTATTTCTATCACAATGGCTTTACAAATACGCGAATTTACTACGATTGACGAAATGCTGGCTCAAATTGACACCATTAGATTTTTATATCCCAACTTAACTTTAGAAAAATACCAATCATTTCTTTCTGAAATGGTTCCACATAATTACATCCAGATTGGAGTTTTAGAAAATGAAGTTTGTTTGGGTATTACAGGATGTTGGTCAGCAACCAAATTATGGACAGGAAAATATCTCGAAATTGACAATTTTGTGGTAAATCCAGAATATCGCTCTAAAGGAATTGGAAAAATGCTTACGGATTATATTGAACAAAAAGCACTAGACTTAGACTGCAGCAGTATTGTTCTTGACGCTTTTACGGGAAATTTTGGGGCACATAGATTTTATTATAATCAGGGATATGGCCCAAAAGGTTTTCATTTTGTGAAAGTTTTAGACGAAAATAAATTAACACATTAAAATTATCGCTAAGTTTTTTTATTGAACCGTCAAAAACACTAATAAAACCAAAGAATTGGTTATTTTTGTTTTGCGAACTTTATTACTAATTATTTTGGGATTATATAAAAATCTATTCAAACAAACTGCAATTTATGGACTGGCAACCGTTTTACCACGAATGCTCAGTTTTTTATTGGTCAGATTATATACAGGTATTTTACCGACCGCCGAATATGGCGAAGTTTCAATCGTTTTGTCTTGGATGGTTTTCTTTAACGTAGTTCTTTCTTATGGAATGGAAACCGCCTTTTTTAGATTTTATAGTGCCGAAGAAGATAAAAAAAATGTAATCGCCACTTCTACAATATCAATATTTTGGTCGTCAATTGGATTCTTATTTGCGGCTTTAATTTTTAGAAATACCCTGGCAAACTGGGCTGAAGTTGATGCGCAGTACATTACTTATTCTGTTTGGATTTTAGTTTTAGATGCATTGGTTTTAGTACCGTTTTCAAAATTAAGAGCTAATCAAAGGCCAATGGTTTATGCAGCTATTAAAATTGGAAACGTGGTAATTAATTTACTGCTGAATATTTTCTTTTTACTGTATCTGCCAAAACTTGCAGCTTCACATCCTAATTCGGTTTGGGATAATTTATATGTAGAAAATTTCCAGATTGCCTATATTTTCATCGCTAACCTGCTGGCAAGTTTAGCAACTTTCATTGTACTTTCTCCAAATTATCTTTCGCTTGGGCGAAAATTTGATCCCATACTTTGGAAAAAAATGATGAAATACGGTCTGCCAATTTTAGTTGCCGGACTTGCATTTGCAGTTAATGAACATTTCGATAAAATCTTATTAGGATATTTACTTCCTGAAAATCTTGCAAAATCAGAAGTTGGAGCATATTCTGCCTGTTATAAACTAGGTTTATTTATGGTTTTGTTTGCAACCGCTTTTAGATTAGGAATTGAACCTTTCTTTTTCAGCCATGCAAAAAACGAAAATGCACCGCAGACTTATGCCGTAATTACAAAATATTTTGTGATTTTGGGCTCACTGATTTTATTAGGAGTTATTGTTTTTGCAGACATTCTTAAATATCTTTTATTAGACAATAAATCCTATTGGGAAGCCATGAAAGTAGTGCCGTTAATTATTCTGGCAAACTTCTTTTTAGGAATTTACAACAACCTGTCAGTTTGGTACAAACTAACAGACCAAACAAAAATTGGTGCCTATATCTCAATTGTTGGAGCAATTGTAACCTTGGTTTTAAATTACTTTTTAATTCCAAAATACAGTTATTACGGTTCAGCAATTGCAACAATTTCTGCCTACGGAAGTATGATGTTAATATCGTATGTTTTAGGAAACAAATATTATCCTATTCCATACGACATGAATAAAATTTCGGCTTATTTAGGAATCTCAATTTTATTTTCTGCCATTTCTTTTTACGGATTTAGAGAAAATTATTTCGTTGGAATTCCATTATTGTTAGGCTTTATGTACTTTGTTTATCACAACGAAAAAGACACAATCAAAGGAATAATGAATAGAAAGTAAAAGTGCTTTTTTAATCTTTTATAATAAAAATGAAAATACAAATTATCAATAAATCACAACACGATTTACCAAATTACGAAACAATTGCTTCTGCAGGAATGGACTTGCGTGCCAATATTATAGAACCAATTACGTTAAAACCTTTAGAAAGAACAATTGTAAAAACCGGACTTTTTATTGAATTGCCAATTGGTTACGAAGCACAGGTTAGACCAAGAAGCGGTTTGGCTGCAAAAAAAGGAGTTACCGTTTTAAATTCTCCGGGAACCGTCGATGCTGATTACAGAGGTGAAATAGGAGTGATTTTGGTAAATTTATCAAATGAAGAATTTGTAATTGAAAACGGAGAAAGAATTGCGCAGTTAATTATAGCCAAACACGAAAGAGCAGAATGGGTTGAAGTTGAAGAACTAACAGAAACTTCAAGAGGAGCAGGCGGATTTGGAAGCACTGGAGTGAAATAAGTTTCCAGTTTCAGTCGCAGTTTACAGTTTTTTTGATAAGGCTGTAGAACTTCAGTAAATTTTAAAAATTAAAACTTGAACTAACCAAACTGAAGATTTTTTTAATCTTCCCACATAAAATAAAAATAGATGAAAATAATCGTTCCAATGGCGGGTCGCGGATCAAGACTTCGTCCACATACATTAACAGTACCAAAACCATTAATTCCGGTAGCAGGAAAATCTATCGTTCACCGCTTAGTAGAAGATATTGCAAAAATATTAAAAGAACCAATTGAGGAAGTTGCATTTATTCTTGGAGATGAGGCATTTTTTGGAGATGATGTTGTCGCAAGTTTACAAGATTTGGCACAAGGTTTAGGAGCAAAAGTCTCAATTTATCGTCAGGATTTACCTTTAGGAACCGGGCATGCTATTATGTGTGCAAAAGAATCGTTATCTGGGCCAGCGGTTATTGCTTATGCTGATACTTTAATTAGAGCCGATTTTGAATTAGATCCAGCAGCCGATGCTGTAATTTGGGTAAAACAAGTCGATCAGCCGGAAGCTTTTGGTGTTGTAAAATTAAATCAGAATAATGAAATTATAGAATTGGTTGAAAAACCAAAAGAATTTGTTAGTGATTTGGCTGTGATTGGAATTTATTATTTTAAAGAAGTTGGAGATCTGAAAAAAGAGCTTCAGGGAGTTTTAGATAATAACATTCAAAATGGAGGTGAATATCAAATCAACGACGGCATCAAAGCCATGATGGCTAACGGTAAAATTTTCAAAACCGGAAGTGTTGACGAATGGATGGACTGCGGGAACAAAGATGTTACTGTTGAAACCAACAGTAGAATGTTAGGATTTTTGCATAATGATGGAGAACATTTAGTCGATTACGATGTAACTTTAGAAAATGCAACAATCATTCCTCCATGTTATATTGGTGAAAATGTTGTGCTGAAAAATGCAACAGTTGGACCAAATGTTTCAATAGGAAAAGGCTGCCATGTAATCGACAGTTCTATTAAAAATAGCTTAATACAGACTTATTCTCAAATAAAAAATGCTAACTTAGATAATGCTATGATTGGAAATCATGTTAGTTATGATGGAAAATTTACAAGTATTAGCATTGGAGATTATTCGGTTTTAGAATAAAAAAGAGATTTGTAAAAAAATGAAAAAAAGGATTTTGATAATTTTATTTTTTGCTTTACTAAGCAATTCAGCTTCGGTTTTCGCACAAACGGAGCCAGAAGATATTGCTTTAGCACCAGATGAATACCAAGATGCTTTTTACGAATCTTTGAAACAAAAAGGGATCGAAAACTACGATAAAGCAATAACATCTTTAGAAAAATGTATAAAAATAAAGCCTTCAGATGCTGTCGCTTATTTTGAACTTGGAAAAAATTATCTGGCATTAAAAGAATATCAAAATGCTCAAAAAGCATTTGAAAAAGCCACACAGCTAAATCCAAAAAACAAATGGTATTGGTTAGGAATTTACGATGTAAGTTATGAAACCAAAAACTATCCTCTGGCGATAGAAACGATTCAAAAAATCATTGTTTTTGATGAAGAATATAAAGACGATCTTATTTCGTTATATATGCTTACAAATCAATACGATAAAGCGCTTGTGACGATTAACGAAATGAATGATAAATTCGGAAAATCAGAAGATCGTGATCGCTATAAAACACAGATTTTATCACAGGGGAAATATCAAAACGCTGAGATTTCAAATTTAATTGATCAAATTAAAAAGAATCCGAAAGAAGAATCAAATTATGTAAATCTGATTTTTTTATATTCAAAATCAGAAGAAACAGATAAAGCTTTAGAAGTTGCAAAACAATTGGCAAAAGAAATTCCAAATTCTGAATGGGGACAAGTAAGTTTGTTTAAAAGTTATTTAGATGCAAATCAGGCAGACAAAGCCATTAAGTCGATGAATGTAATTTTGTCAAGCTCAAAAATTGATTCAAAAATTAAACATCGAACTTTAAATGAGTTTTTGATTTATGTAAATAAAAATCCGCAATATGCTCCGGATTTAGAAAAAGCCATTTCTTATTTTGACAATGATAAAGATGTTGACGTTGCTAAAGAAATTGGAAAATTTTATCATAGTAAAAACCAGTTTGAGAACGCTATTAAATATTACGAAAAAGATTTAATTGCCAATTCAGACACAGATCGTGAAACTAACTTGCTTTTGCTTGATGCTTATGCTCAGGCAAAACAATTTGCACCAATGACAAAAAGAGCTATGACGATGATCGAAGTTTATCCAAGCCAGCCTCAATTTTATTATTATGCAGGTTTGGGAAGCAATCAGCTGCAACAATTTAAAAACGCAAAAACCGTTTTAGAAATGGGACTTGATTATGTCGTTGATGATAAAAAATTAGAGGCAAATTTTAATATTCAATTGGGAGAGGCATATAATGGATTAGGAGATGCTAAGAAAAAAGAGGAATACTTTTTGAAGGCAAATGAATTATTAAAACAAAAGAAGTAAGGAGAAATTAAGATGAAAAAATATATTGCAATTGCATTAATGCCGGTTTTTATGATTTCATGTAAATCAAAAGCCGTCGTTGTTCAAAACAATAATACTACCGAAGTTGTCGCAAAAAAAGACAATAAAGCAATCGAAAAACATTACGAAAACAAATTAGATTTTTCGACTTTAAGTATAAGAGCAAGCGCAAGATATGAAGACGAAAAGCAAAGTCAGAATGTTACAGCCGATATAAAAATCGAGAAAGATAAACAGATTTTAATAAGTGTTAGATTCTTAGGAATAACAATGGCAAAAGCTTTAATAACGCCAACAGTTGTAAGTTATTACGAAAAAATAAACGGCACTTATTATGAAGGGGATTTTAGCAGTTTGAGTAAATGGCTGGGAACGGAATTAGATTATAATAAAGTTCAGAATTTATTGATTGGAGAAGCTTTTGATGATTTAAGAAAGGGAGATTATACACAGACAATTGTAGAAAATCTTTTTCGTTTAGAAGATCAAAAAGAAGAGAATATTAAAAAAGCATTTTATTTAGATCCGGAAAAATATTTGCTTCAAAAAGAAGAGATTTCGCAGCCATCTGAAAACAGAAAATTAGAAATTAATTATTCAGATACTAAAACTTTCAATCAGGGAACTATTCCAACATCATTAGTAATTAATGCGTTGCAGCCAAAAGGAACAACCAATATTAATTTGAATTATAATAATATATCATTTAATGAAGAACTTTCTTTTCCGTATAGTGTGCCGAGCGGTTATAAAAAAGTTTTAATTAAGTAAATTTGTAAAAAGATAAATAGAAAGATGCCAAAATTTCTCCTAAGCCTAATTTTTGTTTGCGCCACGACTTTTGTCTGGGCACAAGATTCGCAGCAAGAAAAACTTGAACAACGCAAAGCGCAGATTCTTCAGGAAATAAAAGACAACGAAAAAATGCTGCAGTCTGTAAGGAAAAAAGAAAAATCAGCAGTGAATGAATATTTAATTCAGGCAAATAAAATTAAACTTAAAGAAAAGCTGATCAATACAACAGCAAAGCAGGAAAGAATTTTAAGCAACGATATGTATATTAATCAGGTTCAGGTTAATAAGCTGAAAAAAGAACTGGCTGTTTTAAAAGAAGATTATGCAAAAATGATTTTGAAATCGTATAAAAGCCGTTCTGAGCAAAGCAGGGCAATGTTTATTTTATCTTCAGAAAGTTTTTTACAAGCCTACAAAAGAGCGCAATATTTAAAACAATATACTAATTTCAGAAAAAATCAAGGTTTAGAAATTCAGTCTAAAACTGCACAACTAGTTGAATTTAATGCAAAACTAGATGGGCAGAGACAAGTTAAGAAAAAGATTATTGTTGAAAACGAAAAAGAAAAACAAAGTTTAGAAGTAGAGAAAAAAGAACAGCAAAAGCTTGTTAATGCGATTAAAAAAGATAAAAACAGAATTGCTGCTGATATTAGAGCAAAACAAAGCGAATCAAAAAGAATTGACAGACAAATTGATCGTTTGATTCGTGAAGCAATTGCCGAAGCAAACAGAAAAGCAGCGTTAGAAAAAGCAAAAGAAAATCCTGGGTCTACAACTGTAAAACCAGTCTCATCTTCTAAAATCGCAATGACTCCGGAAGATAAAGTTTTAGCTGCCGATTTTAAAGCGAATAAAGGAAGACTGCCTTGGCCGGTAGAAAAAGGATTTATTTCACTAGGTTATGGAGATCAGCCTCACCCGCTATATCCTTCAATTTCTGTACATAATTCAGGAGTTGAAATTACAACAGAAGACGGGGCAAACGCAAGATCTGTATTTGCAGGTGAAGTTTTCAGTGTAATGGTTTTATCTCCGGTAAATACCGTAGTTATGATTCAGCATGGAGATTACTTTAGCGTTTACCAAAACCTGAGTAAAGTATTTGTAAGCAAGGGAGAAAAAGTTTCTATCAAACAAAGTATTGGAAAAGTAAGAACTAGCGGCGATACCGGAAAAACGGTCATCAAATTTTTGATTCTGCAAAATACAACAAATACTGATCCTGAAAATTGGTTACAAAACAGATAATAAAAAGGGAGCTATTTTAGCTCCCTTTTATTTAATCATATTGTTCTAAAAAATATTTAATAACATCAGTTGTTGTTACAATCCCTTTCAGTTCTCCGTTGTCTACAACCGGAAGAGCGTGAAATTCTTCTTTTACAAATGTCGATGCTAAATCCTTAATAATAGTATCAGAAGAAAGAGTTTTTGGTTTTGATGTCATAACCTGAGGAATCGTAAGCATGTCTAAAATAGCTTCATCAACACCCTCTTGTCCGTCGAACAAAGCACCAAAAGTAAGACGGTTCACATCTGTACGGCTGATAATGCCCACTACTTCTTTACCGTTTACAACTGGAATATGTCGAATAGAATTCGATTTTAGTTTTTCTACTACTTTTCTTAAATCGTCATTTTGATTTACAGTCACCACGGTTTTAGTCATGATGTGACTAATTGGTTCTCTTTTTTTCATAATAGATCAGTTTTATATTTACATCAAATATGTAAAATAATTCTTATAAACAATATGATTTTTATCAGCTTTTATAAGAATTAAAAAAGGTAGAAGACAACTGTTTCTTGAGAGTAGTACATTAAAAACAAGACCAAAATTCAATAATAATTCTTTACTTAATTTGAAATTGCATCGAATGAATTTAAAAATAGTATTTTTGCACTATGGAAACAAATAGACAGAAAAAAATAGGCAGTGTCATCCAAAAAGATTTGGTTGATATTCTGCAAGGTGAAGTGCGAAAAAATGGAGTTAGCAATTTGGTAATTTCAGTATCCAAAGTTAGTGTAACCTCAGATTTATCTGTGGCAACGGTATATTTAAGCATTTTTCCTCAAGAAAAAGCAAAAGAAACTTTAGAAGGAATAAAATCAAATACAACTTTAATAAAACATGATTTATCGCAGCGCGTTCGTCTGCAATTGCGTCGCGTACCAAATTTGGTTTTCTTTATTGATGACTCATTAGATTATATAGAAAAAATTGACAATGCATTAGCAGGAAAAGAAAACCCTATTGAAAACCGTGATCTTTTAGAAAAAAGAAGAAAATCATAAATTGAATTTCCCATTTTACATAGCCAAGCGTTATCTTTTCAGTCTTAGTAAAAATAACGCTATTAATATCATCAATTTAATTGCCAGCATGGGAATTATTGTTGGTACAATGGCTTTGTTTGTGGTTTTATCTGTTTTTAGCGGATTAAAAGTTTTCAGTCTTTCGTTTACAAATGAGATTGATCCAGATTTAAAAATGACAAGTACGTACGGAAAATCATTTTTAATTTCACCCCAGCAAGAAAAAGAGCTGAAAGAAATTAATGGTGTTGCCTGTTACACAAAAATTATTGAAGAACGGGTTTTGTTTTTATTTAAAGACAAACAGCGTGTTACTTATTTAAAAGGTGTTGACAGTATCTATCCGGTTGTAAACAATATTAAAGTAAAACTTTTTAACGGACAATGGCTAAAACCAGATTCGTATCAAGTTGTTATTGGTTACGGAATCGCTCAGGATTTTTCGCTGGGAATTCTTGATTTCGAAAACCCGCTGCAGATATTTGCTCCAAAACCCGGAAAAGGAGCAATTGACAATCCCGAAGAAGCATTTAATAAAACAGATGTTTTACCCGTTGGGATTTATTCAATCAGCGAAGATTTAGATTCGAAATATGTTTTTGCCGATTTAGGTTTAACACAGGAATTATTAATGTATAAGCCAAATCAAATTTCGGGAATCGAATTTAGGTTAAAACAATACGCAGACGAAAATGCGGTGAATGCACAGATTAAAAAGATTTTTAATAATAAAGTCACTATAAAGAATAGAGAGCAATTGAATGAGTCTTTATATAAAATGCTCAATACCGAAAATATTGCTGTTTATTTAATTTTTACACTTGTAATTATTGTGGCACTTTTCAATTTGATTGGAGCTTTAATTATGATGATTTTAGACAAAAGGGCAAATTTAAAAACCCTTTTTAATCTGGGAACAGAAATAAACAGTTTGAGAAGAATTTTCATCCTGCAAGGAACTTTACTAAGTGTTTTTGGAGGTTTGATAGGACTTTATTATGGGATTATATTAGTCACATTGCAGCAAAAATATGAGCTGATAATGATAACGCCAACGCTGGCTTACCCAGTTGTTTTTACACTCGAAAATGTTGTAATCGTAATGACAACAATTGTTTCCCTAGGATTTGTGGCATCACTTATTGCCAGCAGCCGTGTAAGTAAAAAATTATTAGATTAATATTTTCTTTCAAAATATTACTTATATTTACCGCCTTGAAAATCTACAGCATATGATAGTTTCTGCCTAATCCTATTTTATTTTTAAGAATAATTAGGATACTTACGTTTTTACTTTTCAGTTCAGATAAAGACATCTGGACAAATTTTATCATTTATCCTAATATATCATGACAGAAACAACTATACAAAAAAGTTTTTTTTCTAAATTTTTTACCACTTTAAAACAAGCCTTAAAAGGCGACGAATCATTTGATTATACTGCCGGAAGTATAAAGAAAGCCGTAATTCTATTAGCCATTCCGATGGTTTTAGAAATGATGATGGAATCGGTTTTTGCTTTAGTCGATTTATATTTTGTCGGACATTTGGAGCATAGCAGTTTTGCTATTCAAACGGTTGGTTTGACCGAATCTGTGTTGACTATTATATATTCTCTTGCAATAGGAATGAGCATGGCTGCAACAGCAGTTGTAGCAAGGCGTATTGGAGAAAAAGATCCGGTCGCTGCCGCAAAAGCCGGAATGCAGGCCATAATTGTAGCATTTGCCGTTAATGCTGTCCTGAGTATTCTCGGAATTATTTATGCAAAAGACATTTTACTCTTCATGGGCGCATCTGTTGAAGCGGCTGAGCACGGTTTCAGATTCACACAGATTATGATTGGCTCAAGTTTATGCATTATGCTTTTATTCCTTATTAACGGAATTTTCCGTGGAGCAGGAAATGCAGCCATTGCAATGAAAAGTCTTTGGATTGCCAACATTTGTAATATTATTTTATGCCCGATTTTAATTAACGGTCTTGGGCCAATTCCTGCTTTTGGTCTAGTTGGAGCTGCCTTGGCAACAACTTTAGGAAGAAGCATTGGAGTTTTATATCAGGTTTATCATTTGTTCTCTGGAAACGGAATTTTAAAAATTAAAACAGCGTATTTCGCTCCAGACTTTAAACAAATAAAAGCGTTAGTTAAAATAGCTGCACCGGGAATTTTACAATTTGTAATTGCATCATGCAGCTGGATTTTCTTAGCACAATTAGTAGCAACAACCGGAGGCGATCACGGTTCTGCAGGATATCAAACGGCACTTAGAATAATGATGTTTTTCATTCTTCCGGCCTGGGGATTAAGTAATGCGGCAGCAACTTTAGTTGGGCAGAATTTAGGAGCAAAACAAATTGAACGTGCCGAAAAATCGGTTTATACAACAGCAAGGTATAACGTAATTTTCATGGCAGCGATTATGATTATTACTTTAGGCTTAGGCCAATATATTATTTCATTTTTTACCAATGATGAAATGGTTAAAACCATTGCGGTCGAAGCACTGCAAATTATGAGTATCGGATTTATCTTTTACGGAATCGGGATGGTTTTGATCAATACTTTTAATGGAGCAGGAGATACGTGGACACCAACCGGAATTAATTTCTTCGGGTTTTGGCTTTTTCAAATTCCGCTGGCTTTTGTATTAGCCAAACATTTTAATATGGGGCCAACCGGAGTTTTCATCGCAATTCCCGTTGCCGAAACTGCTATAACTTTAGCTGGAATCTTTTTCTATAAAAGAGGAAAATGGAAAAGAGTTCAAGTGTAATTTTATAAAAGGCCTTCAAATCGAAGGCTTTTTTTATATAAAAAAGTTAAATATTAGAAAAACCATTTTTAAAAGCATAAAACATTGTACATTTGAGCGTACAATTAAAAGTACACATTATGAAAGCAATTACAATATCTACATTGAGGAAAAATATTAAAAACTATTTTGATGAAGTGTCAGAATCGTCAGAAATAATTGTTGTTCCCAGAAATACAGAAGAAGATGCAGTTGTAATAATTTCAATGAAAGAGTATAATTCTATATTGGAAACACAACATTTATTATCAACTAAAGCAAATAGAAAAAGGCTTTCAGAATCTATTGAACAAATGGAAAATGGAAAATTGACATCTTATAATTTAGACGAATTGTAGCAGAAGAATATGGATATTTGTTTTACAAAAAATGGCTGGGAAGAGTTTGAATATTGGATTGAAAACGATACAGATACTGCAATAAAAATAAAAGAATTAATTAAATCGATTAGAGAAAATCCATTCAAAGGAATTGGTAAACCAGAACCATTGCGACATGATTTAAAAAGTTTTTGGTCCCGAAGAATTAATGGAGAACATCGATTGGTTTATAAAGTATCAGGAACAAAGGGGGTTGATCAAAAGTGTATAATTATACAATGTCAATTTCATTATGATGATTAATAAATACAAAAAAGACCTAACGAAAGGTCTTTTTTGTATTTCAATTCTTTGTCAAATTTCAAAACTCAAAGATTATATTTTAAACAAACTCATATCCAGCATAAACCTGTTCGATTTCTTTCATAATGGCGAATAAATCTTCTGGAGCATCAGTTGTAACTAATTTTTGTTTGAATTCTTTAAAAGAATGAATACCTTTAAAATAGTTGGTATAATGACGACGCATTTCTACAATTCCTAAACGCTCGCCTTTCCAATCCATTGACCATTGCAAATGATTTCTCGCAGCCTCAACACGATCAATAACCGTTGGAGCAGGTAAGTGTTCACCCGTTTTAAAATAATGCTTGATTTCATTAAAAATCCACGGATAACCAATTGCCGCGCGGCCAATCATGATACCGTCAATTCCATATTCATTTTTATATTTTAATGCTTTTTCAGGACTGTCGATATCGCCGTTACCAAAAATAGGCATTGTAATTCTTGGGTTGTTTTTTACACGTGCAATATGAGACCAGTCAGAATGGCCTTTATACATTTGAGCACGGGTTCTGGCATGAATCGTTAAAGCCTGAACACCAATATCCTGAAGTCTTTCTGCAACTTCATCAATATTAATAGAACTTTCGTCCCAGCCTAAACGCGTTTTTACCGTAACAGGTAAATCGGTACTGCGAATAACAGCTTTTGTTAAACGCACCATCAAATCTACATCTTTCAAAACTCCGGCACCAGCACCTTTACAAACTACTTTTTTTACCGGACATCCAAAATTAATATCTACTAAATCTGGTTTTACAGTAGAAACAATTTTAGACGAAAGCGCCATTGCTTCTTCATCACCACCAAAAATCTGAATTCCAACCGGACGTTCGTAATCAAAAATATCCAATTTCATGCGGCTTTTTATAGCATCACGAATTAATCCTTCCGACGAAATAAATTCAGAATACATCATATCAGCTCCATGCGTCTTGCATAATCTGCGAAACGGCGGATCACTAACATCTTCCATCGGTGCGAGTAATAAAGGAAATTCGGGTAATTCTATGTTGCCAATCTTGACCATCTTCATAATTTTTTGCAAAATTACAACATTTAGTTCAATTTGTACCAAATTGGGGTTCAAAGGTTCAGAGTCGCAAAGGTTCAAAGGTTTTTTTTATATTGCTGATTAAGAGCCTTTGAACCTTTGCAACTTTGTACCTATATTAAGCCCTGTAGTCAAAAAATCGAATTGGTTTGCGGCTCATCGGATTAAAAACCATTGGATTTAAAGTTTCCTTTGAGGCAAATTCTATTTTTGGAGTTACTCTTAGTTTTGCTCTAAAGTGATCTTTAATTTCCTGCAGAAATTCTGGTGTTTGATTTTTAACCGCAATTTTTATCACGATTTCATCAGTACCTAAATCGTTTGTAGAGATTTCGATAATATGATTTTCGATATTGTCGAATCCGCTTAAAACATCGTTCATCGCAGGCGGATAAAGCGTTGTTCCTTTATATTTAATCATTTGCTTTTTGCGGCCAATAACAGGGCCAACACGCAAAGTATTCCTCCCGCAGGCGCAAGGTTCGTTATGAAGCTGTACAATATCGCCGGTTTTAAAACGCAGTAAAGGCATCGCTTCAATCCCTAAAGTAGTAAAAGTAAGCTCACCTGTTTCTCCATCTTGAACGGGTAAATTATTTTCGTCCAGAACTTCAACTATAATAAGTTCCGGATGATGATGTCCGCCATTTCCATGTTCACATTCTGTAAAAGCCGTACTCATTTCGGTAGAAGCATAAGTCGAAAACAACTTAATATTCCATTTATCCGTGATTTTTTTAGATAATGTATTCATCGAAAAATCCTGATCACGTAAAGATTCTCCAATGCAGATTGCCCCTTTTATGCTCGAATTATTATAATCGATCCCGTGAATTTCAGCATATTCAATCAACTTCAATAAAAAGGACGGAACAGTAATTAAATAATTAGGATTGTATTTTAAAATCGAATCCCATTGCATTTCCGGAATTCCGGCACCAACACGAATTACGCCGACTTTCAATTTTCGAAGACCTAAAAAATAAGCCAATCCGGCCATAAATTTTCTGTCAATTGTAGTCATTAATTGTACAACATCACCTTCGGCAATTCCGGCGCAGGCAAACGAAATGGCTTCGTTATAAGCCAAACGATCTAAATCAGAATCGGTTAAACCAAAAGTCACAGGATCGCCTAAAGTTCCTGAAGTCGAGGCATAGTCGATAATTTTATTTTGCGGAACGCATACAAAATCATCATTATATTGCTGTAAATCCTCTTTTGTTGTAACAGGCAAATATTGTAAATCTTCAAGGGTTTTAATTTTTGAGATATCAATATTCTGTCCGGCAAAAAGTCTTTTATAAAAAGGAGAATTTTGACTGATATATTCTAAAAGTTCAGATAGTTTTTTTTCTTGAAAAATTTTAATTTCTTCTAAAGAATCTTTTTCTATTGCTGGAATCATTTTAATTTTCTTTTGGATTTTTTTAAATATTTTTCAATTTTTTCTTTTTCAGGCAGCGTCGTAATTTCTTTGGTCAAAGCTTTTTCAAAATTAAGTTTTGCCTGCTGAAAATCTTTTATTTGGTAAAAGTACAATCCTGCCTTATAATATACAACCCAATAATCAGGGTTTAATGATTGATAATTTTGAATGAATTTTGGAGAAATCGTTTCCTTATTTTCAAGCAGCGAATCTATTTTATGATCTTCAACTTTGAATTTTTTATAATTACTAAAAGCGGCTGTTTCTAAAAACGGATCTTTGGCAATATTTAAATTTCCTTTTTGAAAAGAATTTACAGCATCATTTTTTCTTTCACCAAAAACAGAATTCAAATCATAACAGACAAATTCGCCCAATTGATATGGATTTGCCGAAACCCAAACTAATTTTTCTTTCGGTTTAAAAATAATTCCATGATGCGCCATTAATTGGTTTAACGCTTTTTCAGAGCCGTAACCAAGCGGAATATCTTTTAAACCATTTTTATTTCGAAGAATTTCCGAAGCAATTTCTGGGTTCACTTTTGGATTTTCTGCCAGAAGTTCCTCCATTCTTTCAAAGCGATATTCAGAATGACTGTTCATAATTTGCTTCTGATTTCGTTTATCACTTGCAAAAACATCTCCCTGAAAATGATTAGAACATATTAACTGATCGCTGTTTGGAACATCGTAAACATCCATTTTTGTAGGTGAAACTTCAATTAAAATAGCTTTGTTATCATTGGCACTTCCCACCATTATTGATTCAGAAACAAATACTTTTCTTTTTTTTGCAATCGAAATGGCTTCGTCTATAGTTGTGGCATGCTGCAAAATTTCGCGTGTCAAAATCGAAATGGGCGTTTTTGCAATTAACGGAATTTTAGATTTCGAAGCATTAATCGTAACCGTTAAACCTTCCTGATTCATTCCGGAAACGGCGCCAACCATTCCCGGCCAGGTAACCATCATAAATTTGTAACCTTCTTTTGGATTTATAAACGCCACGATTTTATTTTCCGCGAAAGCGTCATTCACATAAAAATCAAAATTACGTCCGAGGATTAAATTTCCATCTTCTGTTTTTTCATTCCACGCAGCAAAAGACGAACAGCCAACCAAAGCCAAATCTTGTAAAGCGTGACCAATATCGTGCGCCGCATGAAGATATAAACCACGCTGATATTTGGGCGCAATGTTATCAAGTTCATCTGAGGTGTATTCAGAAACACCATAAATTTCTGTTTGATATTCTTCGGGAACATTCAAATATAATTTTCGATTGTACCATTTTAAAAATTGACGGAGTATTTTTTGTTCAAAACGGGACGGAATAAAATCTTTTACTTTGGAGAAAAAAATTTGCTGTTGATTTTTTAAAAGAGAATCAGTTAAGGCTCCGGTGTTTAAGCCAATTTCCAGCGGATCACCTTCGACATACAATTCCCAAATGCCTTGTTTATTTTTTAAAAGAGAATTTTTTCCGGAAATAAAAATAGAATCAGATTTTTTTACAACGATTGGTTTCGATGAATTATAGGTCGAAAGATCCGGTTTATGACGCATTGATTTTGATGTTCCGCAGGAAACAAACAAGAGTAGAAAACCGATAAAGAAGAAAAGTAAGATTCGGTTTTTCATGATTTCTATTCAGATTCGGAATTAATTTTCGTAATCAAATATTCTTTGCCCACAATTTCAGAACAGGTTGAAACGGCACCAATTGTTACGCCCAAAACGCCATGCATATTGATACTCTGCCCTGTAAGATATAAATTATCCAATTTGGTTTTTGCCGGAATCAGCGTTTTCATCGGATTGTTGGAATCTTTCACATAACCGTACATATTTCCGTTATAGCCGCCAATATAATCGCGATACGAAAGCGGAGTAGAAGTATGAATTGATTTTATACAATCTCCGATTCCCGGAAATTTAAGTTCGATTTCGTTTAAAAATTTGGTCGTTTTTCGCGATTTAAATTCCTCATAACTTTCGCCGCGATCGCTCTTTTCGGCTGTTGTATTAAAAGTATCAACCCAGGGCGCAACATCTTCATATTTCATGTACGTTATAAACGTCATTCCTTCTGCCCAAATTTCCTCTTTTTTTGAAGCATTCATCGAAGCCATAAAACCTTTTGGCCACGAATCTTCATTATATTCATGTGCCGTCCAGACTTCGCTGCTTTTCTTAAAATGATAAAAATTATGATTGATATATTTAAAAGTTTCCGGCTTAAAAACAATGTATAAACTAAAGGCAGAAATAACACCTTCCAAACTTTGTACACGATTAACAAAAGCTTTCCTGAAGTTTTCTTCGCCAGCCATTTTTAAAGTTGTTTTGGGTTCAATATTTGAAATAAACATCGATCCAAAAACTTTCGTTCCATCTTTTAATTCAACAAAATTGACTTTATTATCTTCAACATTAAAACGGGTAACTTCTTTATATTTATAAAATTCGCCGCCGTATTTTTTAAGTTGTTTTAAAAGCTGTTTTGTAATCTGGCTTCCGCCATTAATGCATCGCCACGAACTTTGAATATAAGAGTTTACAGATAAGGCATGAACGTAAAAAGGCGATTTATCAGGAATGCCGGCATATAGAAAATTAGAACCCGCCAGAACTGCTTTTAGTTTTTCATTCTGCGTACATTCTTCAATCGTTTCTTTTGCATTTAATGACAAAATCTCGTTTTCATATTTACCTTCCCAGTTTAAATTATAAAGTGGAAAAGCATCGCAGATGGTTTGCAGTTTTTCGCAGTATTTTTCAATATTTGTTTTTTCTTCAGGGAAAAAAACGGCAAGCTGCTTTGCAAAATTTTCATAACCCTGCGCATGCGGATATTGGTTTTGATCGTCTTCAAACGAAATCATATCGTAACAATTCTCGTCTAATTTTTTTAAATTGAGATGATCAATAATGCCGATGTATTTAAAATATTTATAGAGATTTTGACCTTCGGCTAAACCTCCTATATAATGGATTCCGGTATCAAAAATAGTTTTATCACGAACAAAAGTCTGCAGATTTCCACCGTATTGATTGTTCTTTTCGAGCACACAAACGCTATAGCCTTCTTTAGCTAAAATTATAGACGAAACCAATCCGCCTAAACCGCTGCCAACAATTACTACATCGTACTGCTCTTTCATTTACTTTTTATTTAATACAATTATCGCATTTTCTTCTGCAACAACTTCGAAACCAAAATCCTTTAATTTAGTTTTTAAATGAGAAGAATTAACTAAAATTATTGAAGAAGCTGCAGTCACTTTTTCAAGATCCGAAGCATAATTTTCATCAGAAATTAAAACGATTTCATATTGATTTTCAACTACAGAATCTAGTGAATCCAGATAGGATATTTTTCTCTTTTTTAGAAAATAATTTGTTTTGGCAACCAATACTTTTTCTTCATCATTTATAAAAGAAAATATTTTTCGCTGCGGTTCCTGTAATGCCAATAAAACGTCTAATTGCCCATAATCATTGCCAAGATGTAAAATTTTTGCCTTTGGATTAATGTGTTTATTTAAATTGAAATAGGTTTCTAAATTCTGCTTTAAATCTTTTTTTACAGCATCGCCAATTTCAATTTCTTTATAATCGTAACTATTAATCAGCATTTTTTTGAAATAATCCGGGCCTTCTAACTGCTGGCGAATTTTGCGGTGTTCTGCTTTAAAAAAGGTACTTATTTGTTTTGTTCTTTCGGCATAATTATTCCCGAAAGAAGTATTTTCCGGCGTAATTCTTTCTAAAATAGTAAGGGTTAAAGTTCCGTCGTGAATGACAAAATCTCCTTTCGGGATTAACTCTGAAGCACCATGAATGACAACCGGAATGATGTCTAGCTTAAATTCTTCAGCAAGGAAAAAAGCACCTTTGTGGAATCGTTTAATAACATTATTTTCTGAGCGTGTTCCTTCTGGGAAAACCATTAACGAATATCCTTGGTTTACTTTTTTACGTAAATGTTCAACGCCGCCTTCCAAACCTTCAGAAACCGGATAAAAACCAGCTTTCCTGACAACGCCGCCAAAAATAGGAGAGTTGTAAACCCAGTCGCTTACCAAAAATATAATTTTTGGACTCAGCATTCCAATGGATAAAATATCTAAAAATGAAGAATGATTCGCAATAATAACGGCTGGTTTTTCAAACGTTTCATTAAAATTATTAACGACTTTTTTGTGTATAAAAGGGTTAGAATATAATACCGATTTCATGTATTTTGAAACGACATATCGAAAACCCTGCATTTTTGTTTTTTTGCTGAGCGGCAAAATCGGCATTAATGTAAAACTGAAAATAGACATTAAAATACCGCCCAAACCGTAATAGAAAAATGACATTACACCAAAAATAAAAGTGCGTAATTGAAAAGGCGGATTTCCGTTTTTAGGTCTGTTTGACAAAAATAATTTAAATAGAATTGGATAAAATATAAACGTAATAATTAACGCTGCAAAAACCCCAATTAATGAAACAGAAGAAATAGAACGCAGCGCCGGATGTTTGGCAAAAATCATGGCGCCAATCCCTAAAATAGTTGTAATTACCGCCAGAATAATGGATGTTCTGTAAATTGCAATTTCGTTTTTTCCGTTTGTATATTCTTTCTGTAAAGCACTTGTCATGAAAATACTAAAATCGACACCGTGACCAAAAATTAAAGTGCAGACAATCATGCTGAAAATATTCATTTGAATGCCAAAAATACCCATAATTCCGGCCGTTACAATTCCCGTTAAAGCAATTGGAATACAACTTACGATTACCAATTCAATTCTTCTGAAAAAGAAAAACAGAATTAAAATTACCGCAACAAAAGAATAATTGACAAGTGAATTAAAGTCGGTTTTTAGAGTGCTGAAAAAAGTTTCGTTCATTTGCTGACGATCAATTGCAATAAGATTTTCTTTTGCAGAAGTCAATTTTACAAATTTGTCGCGCTGTTCCGGCGTGACTTTTACTAAAGTAGAAATCGTATAAAAACCATTTTTTTCGGTTACAAATTCTTTCAGCTGTAATGCCTGGATTTTTAAATAATCTTGGGTAGAAATAGGTTTAAAATCAAAATCTAAATGATCAAAAAACAGTGAATAAGTGGTTGGTTTAAAACCGAGTTTTGAACCTTCGGTAATTAATTGAGATTTTAAAATTTGTTTTTTTTCTGAGTTCCAAAACGAATTCCATTTTGCAATTTTTTGAAGCTGTTCTTTTTGCGAAAGCACAATTCCGCCAACAGAACTAAAATTCAAAATTTTGTCTTGTTGTTTTGCTGCAGATAAATCGGCAAAAAGCTTGCTGTTGTTCTGCAAAACTTCTTCCATGCTTTTTCCGTAAGCCGCAACATAAATAGTTTTTGAAGTTAGGCTGGTACTTTCTTCCAATTGTTTTTCGGCCGCTTTAATATCTTTCGGAACAAAATTTAACTGCGACAAATCGTTATTGAAACCAACATCGTTATACGTAAAACAGCAAATAATGGTAATGATAACACAAAAACCAATTAAGAATTTGTTGTTATGAAATGAAAAATGAGCTAGTTTATCGATTGCATTTTTCTTGTGTTCAAAATTGTTTTCTTTTGGTTTGTATAAATGCGGAACAATCAAAAGCGAAAAAATTCCGGCTGCCATTACGATAACGGCTGCAAAAATTCCGAGATCATTCAGCGCATCAGATTTTACAAAAAGCAGACATAAAAAAGCAACAGCAGTTGTTGAACTGCTCATAATTACCGGCATTGTAATGTCTTTATACAATGTTTTGATGTCGCTGTTATGTTTGTAATGTGTCAGAATGTGAAGCGAATAATCGATCGTGATTCCTAATAAAATAGAACCAATTCCGAGAGAAATGGCTGAAATTTGTTCTTTTACAAAATATAAAAACGCAACGGCAAATAAAGCTCCGAAAACCGTTGGCAGAAAAATAATTAACGGGATTAATATTTTTCTGTAAAACAAAATCAAAATCAGCATCAGCGTAATCATGGCGATTGTTGTCGTTAAAACAATATCGCTTTTAATTTGATTGGCATTTGCGGCCGCAATTAATGCTGAACCAAAATAGCTCACAGAAGTTTTTCCTTTAAATTGCGTATTTAAATTTTCCTGAATCGATTTTAGTTTTTCGGCAAAAAGGGTATTTTTTTCTGTTTCGCTCGAAGAAATATCCGAGGTTATAAAAAGCAGTAATTTCTTTTTGTCCTTTGTCATTACAAAACCATTGTCGAGCGTAAAATCGTCGCCAATATTTAATTGCTGTAATTTTTTTAAAGCGATAAAAGAAATTCCGAGCGGATCCTGTAGAATAAAATCTTTTGTAATAAATCCCGACGGCGAAATAATCGATTTATAATTTCCCTGAACGGTTGCTGCAATACTATCTTTTTGAAGTTTAGTTTGAATGGCAGTATAATCTTTATCTTCAAGAAAAAGCGGCAGATTATTGTAAACAAAATCGATAGTTTCCTGGATGTTTTCTTCATCAACTTTTCCCTGAATTCCAGTGATGTAAGGTTTGCAGGATTTGGCAACGCTGTCTGAAAAAGCGGTTGCGATTTCTTTTAAATCTTCGGCAGAACCATTTTTTTCGAGTTTGAAAATAACGGTTGTTTTATCGGCAAAGTTTAATTGTTTTAAAACTTTTGCAGTTGCATCGGCTTTGTCATTTGTTGGGATAAGTTTGGTTATGTCTTCTTCAAACTTAATCTGCGAAGCAAAAAATCCAAATACCAAAAGCATCAAAACAGCCAAAAGAACCGAGAGAGATTTTCTTCGGTTTACAAATAAATGAATGGCGTAAAAGTATTGATGCATAATTATTTATATTGTTTTTTTGCCACAGATTATACGGATTAAAATGATTTTTTTTTGCCGCGAATTTCACGAATTTTCACGAATTTATTTTTTGAAATTCAAAGCAACGAAAATCTGTGTAAATCACTTTAATCTGTGGCAAAAATATTTACATTATTTCTGTATCATTAATTCGTGAAAATTCGTGAAATTCGTGGCAAACTGACACAGATAGGAAAATCATTTTAATCCATATAATCTGTGGCAAAACCTTATTTAATATTCGTTTTGTTTTTAGAACTAAAAGCGCTTAAAAGCAAATAACTTATTAAGCCAGCTGATAGTGCTAAAACGGATGCTAAAATAAGACTTCCGACGATATATTGTGCAGCGTTTTTTTGAATATCATCAAGTGTGGCCGAACTATCTAAAATTAGCGGCGCATCGCTCGAAATAAAAAGACTTCCCGTTTTTAATGAACCGTAGATTACCAGCGGAATAAAAGGCGGAAAACTCACATTTGATGACAAAAAAGCGATTACTTTATTGAGCCTGAACAAAGCGGCAAAAGTAAAAAGAAGTATGGTTTGAAATCCCCAAAAAGGCGAAATTCCGATAAAAATTCCCAAAGCAATTGAGGCAGATTTTGTGAAATTAGAATCGTTGCTTTCTAAAATATCTTCTAGAAAAAACTTTTTAAAACCTTTTTTTTTTGCTCGCCGAAAGAAATCGCGAGGTTTAATATACAGCAAAGCATTGGTTACCAAAACCGTATTCAAAATACTGATTCGGGTAAAATCTCTGAAAGGGCGAAAATGCGAAACACGCTCTGCCGGATCATACAAAACCTGAATTGGAATATTTTTTACCACAATTCCTTTCCATGCTGAACGAACAATCACTTCGATTTCAAATTCAAATTTATTGGTGTAAAATTGTTCCGGAATTAATTTTAACGGATACAATCTAAAACCAGATTGTGTGTCCTGAAGTTCAATTCCGGTTTCAAACTTGAACCAGAAATTAGAAAATTTGTTGCCAAAACTGCTTTTCTTCGGAACATTTTCCTGCGTCATGTTTCGGCTTCCAATTAAAAGTGAATTGGGTTCATTTTGAATTGCTGAAATGAAAACAGGAATATCAGAAGCAAAATGCTGCCCGTCAGAATCTATCGTGATGGCATATTCAAAATTCATTTCAATTGCTTTTCTAAAACCATTTCGCAGCGCTCTTCCTTTTCCTAAATTTTTAGGATGATGAATTTGAGTAAACTGTGAATACTGTTTTAAAATTTTGCTGGTTTCATCTGTTGAACCATCGTTTACAATAATGATATTTTGAGTGAAATCTAAAATAGAATCCAACACTTTTTTCAATGTTTTATGGTTATTGTAAGAGGGTACAATAACACAAAAAGAAGTTGAATCGAGCAGTTCCTGCTTTGATAAAATAGGTTTCATTGAGAATTTTTCATGAGTTTATTTTACAAACTGCTTCTCCTTGTCAGAGAAACTTTTTGATTGTAAAACAAAATCTTTTAGATAATTTTTCAAAGCACCATTTTGCTCGGCATAATGTGCTGTGATAAATTTTTTATCTTCTTTAATATTTTTTTTATAACCCGTAATTCCAGGAACATTTTCCTGAATACTTAACCTGATCATTCTAATCTCGATATTATCAGGGTCAATTTTTATAGTCGATTCCAGAAGTTTTGCACCCTCTTTAAAACGATCAATTTTATTTTTTAATTTATCTTTAAACTTCGAATCCAGCAAAATTGAAGCCGCTTTGTAAGCAACTAAAACTGGATCGTCGTTAGTTGAAACGCCGGCAAGTTTTTCAGTAAATTCTTTAGCATTTGTTTCAGACTTTGTGACATCAGGATACATTTTGCGGATAGAAGCCAAATCTGGCGTTACGGCAAAATTTATCCATAGAAGTAATGACAAAAGGAATTTCATAATTTATAATTTTTTATACACATTGCTTAATTTTAAAGCAGCAGTGTCGTTAAAATATGTCGTGTTTTTCACCTTTACCAAATCATCTTCTGTGGTTGTAATGTCAAGTTCTAAACGGAGTTCCGGATTCGTCTCCGGATTAATTAATGCCATGAATTTTACATTCGAAAGTGTTTGTATTATCAAAGAACTTTTTGTGATTGACTCCACAAGTTCCTTAATAATCTGAATCATGCAAACGCCCGGCATTATTGGGTTTCCAGGAAAATGACCTTTAAAAACCTCATGATTGGCATTAACTAATATACGAATATTATACTTAGCATCGCCTGTTTTCTCCTCTGAAAGTACTTTGTAAAAGTCTTTTAAAACCATAAAATTTTATTATTTCACATCAAAAGTATAGGTAATACCTATTTGAAAATTGACATTAGTATTATAATCACCAAAAAAGTAATCGTTGTTAGAATTATTATAATAATAATCGCTGTCTAAAACATCAAAAAGACCTTTTTTAAATCGAAATTCAAACCCAAGTCCAGAAGGCATTCTGTAAGCAAGCCCAGTTACAAAAGACAAATCGTTATACGTTTTTCTAAAAGCTAAATTGTCGCTTAAAAGAACATCTAAAGCCGGACCAAATTGTACCTGAAAACCCTGACCAAATGTAAATTTATTTATCATAGAAATAGATAAATAACTCATTTGTAAATCCTGATAAATGACTCTTTCTGTTTGTGTATCCGGGTCAGTAAAATTTCGGGCAACATTATTAGATCCTTGTCTGATATAATTTATTTCAGGCTGCAGCGCATAACGTTTGGTTAAGTTTATTTCTCCAAAACCGCCAACATAAAAATCTGGTCTGTAATCAGCATGCATTTCTGAAATTGTCGACAAACTCAAACCAGCTCTTAAACCGGGTTTAAAAGCTGTCTGTGCCTGTAGTTTTATGATTGTAAAAAAAACGAATAAGACAAACGCTAATTTCTTTTTATACATTATTTTACTTTAAAAGTATAGCTGATACCTATTTGAAAAACCTGATTTAAAATAACATCATCATAATAATAATCGTTATTATCAATGTCGTCATAACCGTAAATATCAACAAATCCTTGTTTAATTCTGGCTTCAAAAGTTAATCCATTTGGAAGCGTATAACCCACACCGCCCACAATGGCAAGGTCAAAACCTTCAGGACTCGTGTTTATATAGTTATCGCCCACTTTAATATCTAAAGAAGGCCCGGCCAAAACGTGAAAACCTTTCCCACCAAAATGATATTTTGCAACTGCGCCAAGTGTCAGGTAATTTAATTCATATTTTTCAGAATAATAACGGCCGTTTTCAAAATATCTTCCTTCATCCCCTTGTCTAGAATAGGTTATCTCAGGCTGCAGCGAAAAATATCTATTAAATTTAATGTCTACTAATCCACCAATATAAAAATCAGTTTTAGAGCTATTATCATCAATATTGGTTAAAGTTGAGATATTTAAACCGCCTCTAAGTCCAGGGCTAACTTTTACCTGTGCTTGCGATTTTACAAGACCGATAAATAAAACGAATGCAATTAAGGTTATTTTTTTCATCTTTTTATTAGTTTAATTTTATGGTTAGTTTAATTTTCTACTCTGATTTAAAATAATTTAGCTCAATTTTAAGCTTAATATTTTGATGAATAATCTGAATCTTTTCAGCAAAAATATTGTTTTCTGAATTGAAATACAGCGTAAATTTTTCTTTTGTTTTAGATGCGTGAACAATCTTTTCTAATTTTTGATCTTTTTTTGAAATAAAAATATAATTGTCCCGTTTTCCATCAGCCGATTTATAAATGTTATTTGATTCGTTTTCAAATTGTTCCTGAATCAAATATTGTTTTTTTAAAAGCAGTCTAAAATCTTCTTTTAAAGTATTAATTAAAATTTTCCGATCTAATTCTGATACAATCGAATTGACTTTAAAATCATTTTCAGAGATTTCAAAATCCATTAATTTGTTTCCGAATTCTGTTGTAAAAACAATTCGGTGTGTGGTGTCGTTTATTTTTTTTGCAATGAAAATTCCCGACAGTTCATTTCCGTAAACGGATATATTAGTTTTATAAACATAATCAGTTTTTGAATCTGAAAAATACGGAACTTCATAAGACGTTTTGTCTAATTTTTTAGGTGTATAGTTTTTTGTCACCGAGCCGCAAGAAACCAATACAATTGCCAGAAAGCAATTAATTAGTAAAAAATGAATCCTCGATTTTTGCATTGATTACTTTATTTTTAAGTACAATTCGGGTATAATCCTCAGATGATTCTAATAATTTTACCTGAACTACAGTTGCTTCTTCCTTGTCAAAAGTCAGTTCAATTTGTTTGATGTATTTTTTCAGCGTCGCATCTTTCGGAATAAATTTCGCTAAGTTTTGACCTTTCAATTTAAAATATGAAATTGTAAATTCTTTATCATCAAACATATTTCCGCTTACACTTCCAACAATCAATTTATTAATTCGTGCAAAGATTTTACTGTTACCAATATCAACCGCACTTTTCTTTCCTTCGTCGTTAATCAGGATTTTTCCGTTTTTGAAAACAATGCTGTAATTGTATGGTTTTTTATATTGCCATTGCAAAAGTGCCGGTTCTTTAAAAACCATTTTTCCTGATGTTTCAATATCTTTTGATAAAAAATCCAAATGTTTGTACTGAACAAAATCCGTACTTAAAGTTTTGATTTTTTTGGCTACCACATTTACATCTTGTTTAAAAGAAGCAATTTCAGCATCGGTCATTTTTTGTTCCTGAGCGAACAAAGAGCTTGAAATAAATAGAATTAGTAATGCTATTTTAGTTTTCATATTTTGTTTAAAATTGTGCTTTAAATTTTTTTTGCCACAGATTAAAAGGATTTACACAGATTATTTATTTAATGTTTGATAAAAATCCGTTTTATCTGCGTTCAATTTCATAAGCATTAAGATTGAGTAATTCTTCAATCGAAACCACTTCATAGTTATTTTGCTGTAAAAATTGCAAAAACTGTTCCAATACCAAAACAGAGTGTGATCCCGTGTCGTGCAAAAGTACAATTCCGCCCGGAGAAACCCGTTTTATAATGCGATTGAAAATTAATTCCTGATTTTTTGTTCCTCCATCAAGAGAACGAATATTCCAGCCAATTGTTTTATGTCCGGTAATTTTTAAAGCTCTTCGAATCGAAGGCGTCGTAACTCCGTAAGGCGGACGAAAGAAGTTTATTTTTTTTGAAGTAAATTTTTCCAGAAGCGCATCTGTTTTTTCGATTTCTTCTTTTATTTGTCTGGCATTATAAAAATCAAAAAATTTAGAATGCGAATAAGAATGATTTCCAACCAAATGTCCTTCTTCAACAACTTTTTGAATAATTTCAGGATGTTTTTCAATGTTTTTTCCGATGCAGAAAAAAGTAGCTTTAGCATTGTATTTTTTCAGAAGTTCCAAAACTTGTAAAGTAAATTCACTTGGGCCGTCATCAAAAGTTAAGGCAATTTTTTTCTCTGTTTCCAGCGGATTATTACAGAAAGCTTTTACATGATAATTAGAAGAAATTATAGAAGAACCAATTGTATTTATTCCGATCCAGATAAAAATTATAGCAAAAAAACACCACAGATTTATTGCCATAAAAAGATTCAGAAGAAAAACTAAAAGCAATAAAAAGATAAAAAAGATCGAGATGTTTTTATGCGTTATCATTTTGAAAGTAACGTAAAACTATGATTTTTTCCGTTTAATTGATTGTACAATAAAATGGTTTTGTAAACTGGTTTTGCAGCCGAATTTACTTTTATAATTTCTGGAATTCCCTGTGTTTTTAAAATCTTCGAAGCCATCCAAAAAGCAAAAGCCGAAGCCGTATCATATTCGCCGCTCAAATGTTTGTAATATAAAACAGGAGTTTTTGCGAAAGCATTTCCAGCCAGATTTTTATAATAATTTTCGAAAGAAGCATTTCCGTCAAAACCTAAAACCACAGCATCAATATCTGAAATTTCTAAATTATTTGATTTTAAAAATAATTTAATTTCTGTTTCAATTTCGTTTTCTTCCAGTGTATTTACGATTGCAATATCCAGAAGCTCGGCATATGTATTATCTTTTCGTTCGTTTTCTAAAACAAAAAAACTGGCGCCTTCCCCATAAACCGCACCGTTGGTTTTAGAATTTAAAACATCATACGGAGCAGAATTATCTGCTTTAATTCGGCCGTTTAATTTAAAAAGTGAAGTCGTATAATCGCCATTTTCATCAACACCGCCCACTAAAATTGAATTAGCTTCGTCTTCTTCAATCTGCATTTTAGCATCTAAAAGTGCCGATTCAAAAGAAACCGCGCCGTTTACATAAGTAAAATTATAACCTTTACATTGCTGTAAAAGTGCAATTTGCGCACCAACTGTATTGTGCGTAGATTGAATAAAAGAAGTTGGCGTTAAAAATTCTTCTTTATTATCTAAAATGCTTTTCAGGAATTTTTCAGAATCTTCGATGCATCCTAAACCCGTTCCGGTAATAATCGCATCGACTTGTTCGACATTCGCATCTTTCATGGCTAAAGCCGAAGCTACGATCCCGTTTTTCACTCCTTTTGCCATTCTGCGGCTTGCAGCTGGCGAAATATATTCTTTGTATGCCGGCGGAACAATCGCCAGTACATTTTCATCGTGATTTACATTGGCTTCTTCTAAAAAAACAGTATCAAATGTTTTTTGAGTCGAAATACAGCCTACTCCATTTATATATGTTTTTTTCATTAGCTTTTTGAAAATATAAGGGTTGAACAATTTCCTCCAAATCCAAAAGAATTAGATAAAACGTGTTCGATATTTTTAGTTATTAATGAAGTCTGCGGTGTCAAATCGAATTCTTCCATTTGCGTTTCAAAATTCAAATTTGGATAAACAACATTATTCTGAATTGCCAAAACACTGTAAACAGCTTCAATTGCCGCTGCCGCTGCTAAAGTATGTCCGGTAAACGGTTTTGTCGAGCTGAAATCAGGAACTTTTTCGTCTTCGTAAATACGGCGTAAAGCTCTTCCTTCAGATAAATCGTTGTTTGGAGTTGCAGTTCCGTGTACGTTGATGTAGTCAATTTGAGAAGGTTTTAAACCCGAAACCTCAAAAGCTTTTTTCATCGCCAAAAAAGCACCGTCTCCATTTTCTGAAGAAGCCGTTTGGTGATAAGCATCGTTTGCATTTCCGTAGCCCGAAACTCTTGCCAATACTTTTTTATTTTGTTTTTCGACAATTTCATCCGATTCTAAAACCAAAAAAGCAGCAGCTTCTCCAAGATTTAATCCTTTTCTGTTATTGTCGAAAGGCTTGTTATAATCATCAGATAAAATCATCAAAGTCTTAAATCCGTTGATGGTGAATTTTGACAAAGCATCGGCTCCGCCCACAATTACGCGATCCAATTTTCCGGTTTTGATTAATCTTGCACCCAGCATAATCGAATTTGCTGCAGAGGAACAAGCCGTACTAATTGTTGAAACCATTCCTTTTAAACCTAGTTCTTCTGCAATTTTATCGGCAACATCACCGCCGTCGTGACAGGTGATATATTTTACCAGTTCCGGTTTTTCGAAATAATCGTAATAATGTTTCTCCGTCATGTCCATTCCGCCCACACTTGTAGCCGAAATAAGTCCGGTTCTAAATTCATTGATAGAGGTTATGCCGGCATTTTCAACAGCTTGTTTTGCTGCCAAAGTACCAATCATAGCGGTTCTCGAAAAATTATTATCGCTGTTTAATTCCAGTTCAGCAATAAGCTTATCGTTTGTTTTTTTGATTTCACCCACTTTAATAACATCTGCATGAACTGTAGAAATATTAGAGATACGGGAAATCCCGATTTTATTTTCGATTAATGAATGGTAATTTTCCTCAACCGAATTCCCGATTGCGGAGATAATTCCCATTCCCGTTATTGCAACACCTTTTGCCATTTTAGATTTATGATTTTAGATTTTAGATTCTTGGAACTTTTTCAAAGTTCTTGGATTTTAAAACATTTTAGATTTAGATTTCCAACTGAAATCTAAAATCTAAAGTCTAAAATCTGAAATCTATTTAGTTCTGTTAGCGCTAATATACGCCGCCATAGTTTCGATAGACTGGAAAATTGTTTTTCCTTCTTTCGGATCTACTAATTTAATTCCGTAATCTTTATCTAAAATCACGATCAATTCAAGTGCATCAATCGAGTCTAAACCTAAACCATCTCCAAACAAAGGATCGTTATCAGCAATGTCTTCAATTGCGATATCTTCAAGGTTTAGAGTAGTAATAATTTTGTTTTTCAATTCTTCTTTTAATGCTTCCATGATTATTTATTATATAATGTATTGATAGTTTCGTTTGTGTATTTTGTGCTTTCTGCTGCGCTGATTGTGCAGAGAAAAGCTTTATAATTGTCATTAAAATATTCTACCCAGCCGCACAAAACCATATCTGCTTTATTTGTATTCAACAGAATATTAGAATAATTCGACATAAATTCCGTGTTAAAGGTGTCAAATATAAAGAAAGAATTTTCACTTTTCAGCTGATGACGGATACTTATTTCGCCCAGACAAATATTTGGCAGCGTATAAACGAAAACCGCCGGACTCGGAAAATAGTTTTCTTTATCTGAAATTGATTCCTGATATTTTACATCGGTATCTAAACTCGACGATTTATTTGCTAAAACCAAAGCGATATTATGTTCTTCCTCATTCGAAGTTATCGGACTCAAAAGCAATTCTGATCCTAAAAAAGCCAGTTTGCTCAAAGCATCCATTTTGAAAAACTTTGGATACTGCATTTCAAAATTGCGATAGGCTTGTTTAGAGAAATCTGCAAAATCTGTTGGTTCAATTTTGAATACAGAAGCTCCATTCAAAACAATTTCATTGTTTTGGATGGTGATGTAGGATTGTATGTAGGTTTTGTTTTGAGTCATTGTTTTTTTGTAACTTTGCCAAGTTATGAAATTCTACGAAAAATATCCGAAATTAAAAAACAGGAGCTTTTTATCAAAAGTTCTTGCTGATACTGTATTTTCTACAATGTCTTTAGAAGACCAGCAAGTTTCTAAGAGAAAGGTTGTGAAAATTGTTGATACCATTTTAAAGGAGAAAGAATTAAAAGGAAATCAATTCTTCACTAATTAATTGAGTTAATAATTTATAGTCTCCATTGTCTGCAGCTTTCATTGCGCTAATATAAAATTTCCTGCTTTCACCTTCTCTGTGATATAACTCTAAAGGTTGATATCCAAACTTTAAAGCGATAAGATTCATTAAAATCCTTCCTGTTCTTCCATTTCCATTATTGAAAGGATGAATTTTTATAAACTCATAGTGTGCATAAACTAAACAATCAATATGAGCTTCTAAACTTTTGGCAATGGAAATTTTAAAATTAAGATTGTCTAGAAACTGATACATGGCATGCAAAACCATTACTGGTTTAGGAGGAATTAGTTGTCCAACAGAAACTTCCGTTGTTCTCCATTTTCCAGCCCAATCGTAAAGTTGTTCAAATGCAATTTTATGAATTTCCAAAACGAGTGATGTTGAAATCTCAACATCAGTTTCTAGTTCAAAAGTAAAAAGTTCAGCTTTAGCAATTCCAGACGCTTCAACTTCATTAATTTGATTTTTATCAGTCAAACCAAGTAAATTATCGTCTGGAAAAGGTGTCCAATTAGTTTGATTTTCCATCTCTCATTTTATCTTTTCAAAAACAACCGCCGTATTACAACCTCCAAATCCAGAAGCCGTCTTCAAGAAATACTCAATAGTTGTCTTTTGATTTTTCTCAATCACATTTACAGCTTCGCTAACCCCAATTTCATCAAAACCTTTTGATTCAAAAAGTGTATTTTGGTTAGCAGATTCTATCGCAATTACCGTTTCTAATAATCCCGAAGCGCCTAATGTATGACCGTAAAATCCTTTTAAACTATTTACAGGAACATTTTGTAAACCTAAACGGTTTAAGGCAATCGCTTCCATTTCGTCGTTAAACGGAGTTGCAGTTCCGTGTGCTGAAATATAATTTAATTTGTCGGCTTCGATTTGAGCTTCTTTCAAAGCATTTTGAATACTTCTGAACAAACCTTCACCTGTTCTTGACGGACCCGAAATATGATTTGCATCGTTTATTGAGCTGTCGCCGATAACTTTTATTTTGGCATTTTTGGCTTCCGCCGAAACTAAAACTGCTGCTGTTGCTTCGCCTAAACTTACTCCGGTTCTGTTTTTTGAATACGGTTTACAAGGCAGATCGCTCATGGCTTGGAATGCATTAAAACCAGACAAAACAAATTCTGAAACTTCATCGCCAGCGACTACAAAAACATTGTCGTAAAGTTCAGACTGAATCATTCTTTTAGCAACTGAAACTGCTAAAATTCCCGAAACGCAGGCGTTTGAAACTACAATAGGCTGTGTTTTAAATCCGAAAAAATCAGCAATGTTTTTAGCTAAAACATCTAAATGTGCGTTGTTGAAACTTTCTTCAGAATTGTTTTTTAATGCCGTAACATTTCCTTTTGTGGTAGAAAGTATAAAAGCCGTTTTTGAATTTAATTCAACTCCTGAAATTTTGATAATTGGCTCTAAAGCCAAAATCATCATTTTTTCTAAACGGGAATATTTTGTTTCAGTGCTGATTTTTGCAAAAGCGCTGTTTATTTTTTCATCAGAAATAATCGAAGCATAAAATGAATTCGGCATCAAAGAAATGTCATTATGAAGCTGAATGCCCGAATTGCCGCGAAGAATAGCTTCAACATTCGATTCGACATCAAAACCTAAAGGTGTGATACAATTGGTTTGCGTAATGTATATTTCTTTTAACATTTTAAATCTCGATTTCTCCTGCAAGGTTTTCAAAACCTTGTAGGTATTTATTTTAAAGCTTTGTCTGAAAAAATGGCTCGCAGATTTTACAGATTAAGCAGATTTATACAGAGTATTTATTCTATACCTGCAAGGTTTTTAAAACCTTGCAGGAAACGAATCCTGATTATTTTATTTTTTTATTCGTGAAAATTAGTGAAATCCGTGTTTTATAATAATAATCCAACTTTCTTTTTCCATTCAGCATAAAAAGGAGGATTTGTCAACATTAAATTTCCTTCTTTATCTAAAAAAACCTGAACGGTTTCTCCTGTACACGCAATTTCGCCTTTGTCATCAATAATTTTAAAACGATAAATCATTTTTGCTGCGGGTGTATCGACAACCGTTGTTTCAATGGTTACAACATCGCCATAGCGCAAAGATAATTTATGTTCACATTTTGATTTTACAATAGGCGTTGTATATCCGGTTTTGGCAATATCCAAATAGGTAAGTCCATGCTGACGGCCAAACGCTTCGCGGCCATCTTCAAAATAGGTAATATAGTTGCCGTGCCAAACGATTCCAAGCGGATCAGTTTCGTTAAAACGAATTCTGATTTCGTGTGAAACGGTTAAATCTGTGGCTTCGTTAAACTGCTCTTTTCTTTTTGTCATAAAATAATGCGATGGCTGTTGTGAGAATGAAAAACAAAAATAATAAACTTATTTTTGGGATGATCTCCAGGAAAGAAACGTTGCGTAATAAAACGTCATAAAAAGCATCTAATCCCCAATTCATTGGAGATGATTTGGCAATAATCTGCATGATTTTCGGCATAGCAAAAACCGGAACCCAGATGCCGCCAATTGCTGCTAAAATAATAACACTTGTTGCGCCAAACGGAGCCGATTGTTCCTGAGTGCTTGCAATAGTTCCTAATAAAATTCCGAATCCAATTGCTGCGAAGCCTGAAAATAAGGCAACGACACTCATTAATGCTAAATGTCCTTCAATATTTAAAGATGGAAGTCCGATCGATGGAAATAAGAATACGGCAACGGCAACCATCATATAAAACTGAATCATACAAATGACTGAGTAAGTGATCGTTTTGCCAATAATCACGACTAAATTAGAAACCGGATTGGTTCTTAATCGAACGAAAGTTCCCTGCGATTTTTCTTTTACAATATTAATCGATAACGGAATTACGATAAAAAATATCGCAAAAAGTGTCCACGCCGGAACGTTATGCTGAACCGAATTTGGACGTACTTCTTTATTATTAATCTTCGGAATTATTTCTTTGAAAGAAATGAAGCTTTTCTGCTCAAAATCGGTAGTTCCTTCTCCTAACTGATTTTGAAAAGTAGTGTAAATCGATTTGGTTTCAATCTGCGAAATCATTTTGTCGATCGAACTCATGGCCGCATTTTTAAAACTCATTTGAACCGCGGGATCAAAATACAGTCTTACTTCTTTTTCTTTTATTATTCGCTGTGGTTGGCTGGCTGCCGTACTATCAGTCATGCCTAAACTGCTGACAATTTTTTCGACATTTTGATCGACTTTGGCTTGTAAATCAGAGCTTAAATTTTTTGGGATTACAATGGCCAATTGAAATTTTCCTTTGTAAACATTTTCTCTGGCAACATCTTCAGTAATTGTTTTATTGTCGATTTGCGTTACAACGCTAAACAGATTGCTTTTTTCTAAATTATCAAAAACGGTTTTGGAAACAGAACCTTTGTCGTTATCCACCAATAAAATGGGAATTTTAGAATCGCTGACGGTTTTAAAAGTGCTGTCCTGAATTAACGTAACGGTAATGACCAAAACCAATGGCATTATAAACAGAATAATCAATCCGCCTAAATCGCGTTTAAGCAGTAAAAATTCTTTTACGATCGACATCCAAATTTTATATAGCATCTCTCAAGTCTTTACCGGTTAATGAAATAAAAACGTCTTCGAGATTTCGGGCATCTTCAACAGAATTGATTAAAGTTGAAGGCGTTCCTTTTGCGTAAATTCGGCCTCGGTCTAAAATGGCAATATTGGTGCAGAAATCTTCGGCTTCAGCCAAATGATGTGAAGTATAAATAATGGATGTTCCGTTTTGGTTCAACACTTTTAGATAATCTATAATGGCATTTTTAGACTGTACGTCGACACCAACGGTTGGTTCATCTAAAAATAAAACTTTTGGTTTATGCAGAATTCCGGCAATTAAATTCACGCGGCGTTTCATTCCGCCCGAAAAAGTTTCAACAGGTTTATCGGCAAATTTTAAAAGTCCCAAAAGATCTAAAGTTTCGATTACTTTATCTTTTAAATCAGAACCTTTTAAACCGTACATACTTCCAAAATAATGCAGGTTTTCTCTCGCTGTAAGAGTAGGATATAAGGCGTATTCCTGAGGAACAACGCCTATAATTTTTTTAATTTTTGAAGAATGGTGCTGATAGTCTAAATCATCAATTGTAAAATGTCCTGATGTCGGTTTTACCAATCCGCAGAGCATTGAAATTAAGGTTGTTTTTCCGGCACCGTTTGGACCGAGTAAACCAAAAATTTCTCCTTCATTTATATTTAGCGAAACGTCGTTCAAAGAAAACTGATCGGCATCTTTGTACTTTTTCGAAAGGGATTCTATTTTAATTATGGATTGCAAAATATTAGCTGATGGCTTTTTTTAATTTTTTGAAAAAGATTTCTTCTCTGTTGGCAATGTCCAAAAGTTCATCGGCAATCGTGTTGTAAGCGTCTTCTTTGGCACTTCTGTTTTTATAAATTCTTGATGCTTCAACAGCAAAATCTCGCCATGAATCGCCAATTTTTGTCATTTCTTTCGAAAGTTCTTTCAATTCTTCATTACCTAAAATAACTGAAGCTTCCTGTAAAAATGCTGCATAAATAAAACGGAAACCACCGCCTCCGGTTCCAATTTCTTCCTGCATACGAACCATTTGTGCCAAATAATGATTGGCTTTTTTGGTTCCGTGTTTTATAGGCCATTTTCTAATTTGTTTCGATACAAATTTGATGCCGCGAACACCTACAATTGGCATTGGCGCAAGCATATCTCTGCAGGTATTTTTAATTCCTTTAATGATGGCGCTTTTTAAATCAACGTCTTTCGGAATTTGAATTGGATAATACATTTGACCGCGCGGCGCAAAAGCACCTTTTGCAAAACGTACTTTATCTAATTCTTCGTGTGTTAAAGTGGTTACGGTTTCCATTACAGGATCGCTGATTAAATAATCTTTATCGGTTTTTCCGTAAACGACTAAATTGTGTGCGTTGAAGTGGAAACGATATTCATCAGGGAAATAACTTAAGTTGTAAACGCCGACTTGCAATCCTGTTGGGATATTGTTTTTTAAATTTTCATCCAGAGCTTTGTTTGCATTTACTACAGATGAAAATTTTTGTCTTTTTATTTTTAGGTTTAAACGGGCTGCAACTTTATTGAAAATTTGTCCCGGCAAAGTTCTGTAGCTGATCGCTGGCGCGTAATTAACTTTTATAAAAGGCAAATACACAAAGAAAAGTCCGGAACCAATACCAAAAACCATTGGTTCGCTAATGTTGAGTCCGTTGTTTTTTAACAGATTCGATGCTACTCCATTTTCACAATGAGCAGATTGGTGATGTGTAAAAGTAACTTGCATTAATCTGTTTTAAAGTTTTTTAATTCGGATATTGAGATGTTGAAAGCATCAGCATATTTTTTCAAAATAGAATCGCTTAATTTAGCAAAAATGGCAGGTTTAAAATGTCTTTTTACACGCCATTTCCACATTCCCACGTAGCTTGACAAAATCGTAAGATCCATTTTATTGACTTCCATGTAATATGAAATTGGACTTACTTCGCCATTTAAAACTTGTTGTTTTGCTTCGGCAATACGCTCGTTTATTTCATCGATAGAATTAGAAAGTGCAATTGTTTTTGGTTCCCAGCCAGTGCTTAAGGTTGTGGTATAATTGCCATTTTCATCCGTTGCGTACAAAAGCTCTTTTACGTTGTTTTTTGTTAAATTGCTTGTGTCTTGCGGTACTTTTTCTTTTTCCATATTGCTAATTAATTTATTAGAAACATACAGGCTAATGCTATACATAAACTAATTATTAAAAATCCCAGATTTGCAAAAGCTAAAATTCTGTTTTTCTTTACAAATAAATAAATCATTTCTATTAGTAATCCTAAATAAAACATTTGTGTTATCATAAATAGAATAACAAACATTCCTAAACCGCCATCGACATGTTTATGTCCGCTTTCGTCACAATATTTATGAGGGTCATAAGTAAAATGCCAAAATAAGAAAACGAAACCAAGTAAAACGACCAAAATTCCGATTCGGATTACGAGATGTAAAATGATTTTTTTTAAATTATTCAACCGAAACTGTTTTTTGAATAAACAAGTTAATTTCGCATTCTAAGAGTATTTGGTCTTCGACAGAACTTTGACAGCTCATCGTGCATAAAGTGTAATCGTCGCCAGCGAATTTTGAAACTAAATTTGCTTTGGTAATTATAGTATCACCAACTTTTGGCAGTGAATGAATTTTTACGTTTTTTAAGGCACTGATAAATCCAATTACATTTACGTTTTCATTTTCTGTTCCATCTTCGTCAAAAAAGTATTTTTTCCCAACAATAGACGAACAAGTCTGCGCCGTATTTTCAATTAAACCAGCTTCGATAAAAACATTATTCTGAATGAAAATATTGTCTTCTTTTATCAAAAAAGTGGTTTCTACGAAGTTGGCATCAATATCCAAAATTAAATCAACCATGAGCATTGGCGCCCGGTGCGGTAAATAATTTTGTATGTCGACTCCGGTATTCAAAATATCTATATTATTTGGCTAAAACGGTTTTCATTTGTCCGTTTGCGATTTCTTCATTATTTAATGTTGTCACAATATTCACTAAAGTGATTCCTGCAAATTCCTGCAAAATGGTAACGGCTGACTGAATTGTGTCATTAATTTTTGGCAGTTTTTTAATTTCAATTTCTTTAATAGAACCAATGTAACCCGTTGGTGCCGTTTCGTTTCTTAAAAAAAACTGATATCCCGTATGTAATGCCACTGATTGTGCCATGTGCTCAATTAAACCAGCTTCTAAAAAAGTATTATTGTCAAAAAAAATATTGTCGCTTTTAATATTAAATCCGGAAACCAATGATGTTTCACTATAAGAAAGCATACTGTCTACCATTACAAAAGGAAACTTTTGCGGTAATAAATTTTCGACAGCTTCTTTTTCTAAAAGTATAGCTTCCATTAGCAGACAGTTAAATACGCATATGCGAAAGAGAATCTTCCGCTTTCCGGAACTGATAAAAGAATTTTGTCCCCTTTTTTCAAATTCCCTGAATTCATTAATTCTTCAAGAGCTAAATAAATAGAGGCAGAACCAACATTTCCAACTCTGGAAAGATTCATAAACCATTTATCATCACTCATTCCGATTCCTTTTTCTGTTAATCCTTTTTTTAATCCTTCGACAAAAAAGTTAGAAGAAACGTGAGGAATAAAATAATTGACATCTTCAGATTTGATGTTGTTTTTATCCATTGCGTCTTTCATGCTTTCGGCGCCTTTTGTCAGGATAAATTCATCTAATAATTTTACGTCTTGTTTGATAGAAAATACAGATTCGTTCAGCCATTGTTCTGGTGCGTAATCGCTCCATGATTTTATTTCTCCGTTTTCAAGTTTATCACCTCCGGCATACATGCAGGTTTCTAATTCGTATGCATACGAAAAAGCTTCCATCCATTCTATTTTTAGAGAAATTGGCCCTTTTGGTTTATTCTCTAATAAAAAAGCGCCAGCGCCATCAGACAGCATCCAGCGTAAAAAATCTTTTTTGAAAGCAATGATGGGCTGTTCTTCCAGACTTTTTAAATTGTCAGCTTCGTGATTGTATTTTTGGGCGTTTAGCCAGGTAGAAACTTTTTCTGATCCTGTGCAGATTGCATTGTTTGAATTTCCAGAACGTACGGAAAGAAAACCAAATTTAAGAGAGTTCATTCCGGCACAGCAGACTCCTGTTGAAGAGTTTAGTTCTACCGATTTATTTTTCAGCAGACCATGTACCATTGCAGCGTGCGAAGGCAGAAAAATGTCCGGAGTTGAGGTTCCGCATGAAAGTACTTCTAAATCCTGAGGCGTAAAATTTTCATCAAATAACGGCAAAATGGCATTTATGGTTAATTCGGCATTGCTGTGTGTGCTTTTTCCTGTTTTGTCAACAGCGTAATAACGGCTTGTAATTTTATTATTGCGCAAAATAATACGTCTTGCTTTTGAGGCAGTATCGTTGATAAGACCTAAGTAGGCTTCCATTTCATCATTTGAAACAGCTTCGTTAGGCAAATATTTTGCAGCTTTTGTTATATATACTTCAAACATAATCTAAAATTCGCTTCTAAACTCCTTGATAATATTGAGTTTGTCTTTTTATGGTTTTTAACTTAAAAGGGTAGGAAATAAAGTGCAATATATACACTATTGGTGAGATTAACCAAATTGCCAAGAATAAATAAACATTAAATACTTTTAGAAGCTTTTTTCGGTTTTTTTGATTTTTAAAAATCAGGTTTGACCATTTATTGAAAATTTTATTGGCCGTTTTGTCTACTGTAACTAAGTACGGACTAATTTTTACGGCACCAATTTCTACCAATTTTGGCTGTAAATGCTCTAAATTATTCTCGTTAAAGGATGAAAGCATTACTTCACCAAATTTTGGAGATTCGTTTATGTCTTTTTCTGAAACTCCCGGTAGTGGAAAAATACCTAAATATTTTTTCTTAACGCCAGAGAACATCCACTCTACAATTGTAATTACGCTTATTAAATTTCCAACACGATCTACCAGAGCTACATTACCCACTAATTGTGCATTAGCCTCTTTTAGTAAAGCTTTGATTTTTTCCTGCGCCATAATCCACATGTTTCTTGATCCGCTGATGGTTATAACTGGCGTGTTGTTCAGGATTTTTTTGGCGTCATCGCTTTTTAAAAACGAGTTTATTGGAATTGAAGGCGACAAATACCAAACCTGGTAATGGAAAAGTACCAAATCAAATTTTGTATTTAAAACTTCTTCGGGAATGGGTTTTAATGCAGTCGGAATTTGTAAAAACGATTCTGGAAAGGCATCAAAAAAAGCATCTTTACTCCAAGGAAATGGGAAAGGCTTTTCTAATTGTATTTCGTGAAAAGTTACATTTATATTCTCTGAATTCAGAAATGGTTTTGCGATGTTTTGCGCAATGGTTTCTAACTGCCCGGATTGAGAATAATAAATAACAAGAACATTTTTCATTGAGGTTTGTTTGCTTTGGTTGCGAACAAAAATAAGTAAATTTATTTAAACGGATTTTTCTTGTTTAACGGATTGAGGGTTTGCCACGAATTACACGAATTTTCACGAATGTATTGCGTAAAAAAGAATGTTTTTAGCCACATGTTGAGATTTACAAAATTTTAGAGAATATTAAATTAGTGAAAATTTGCGTAATTCGTGGCAAAACAAAACTTTAAGACTTCAAATCATTCCAAAAATCGAAGTAATTAAACCATTGCAAAGGATATTTTTTCAGGATGTTTTCTACGCTTGTTACGTATTCTTTCAGCAATGCTTTTTCGTCACGGTGCTTCACTGCGGCTTCTCTTGCGTATAAATGATAATGTAAATTTGGCTCTTTCATAACATAAACAAACACAACGGGAACTTTTAATCTTGATGCAATTAAAAATGGACCGGCAGGGAAGTTTGCTTCTTTGCCTAAAATGTTTTCAGAAAGTGATTTTGTGCCTTCAAAATAACGGTCGCCTGTAAAACAAACCAATTCGTTATTGGCCAAAGCAGCATTGATTTCAAATATATGAGACAAATCTTCTTTGATAATAATGAATTTTACAGTTGGTTTTTGGGCGATGCTTTCCAAATAATTTTTAATCGCAGAATGTTCTAAATCTGTAGTGACTAAGTTGATTTGAAAATCAAGATCAATGTCGCCTAAGAAATGTTCCGCAATTTCAAAATTTCCAACATGCGCGCTGATTAAAACACCGCCTTTTTTTTCGGCCAGCAGATTTTTTAAAATCTCAATTCCGTCAAATTCGTAAGTGAATTTGTTTCGCATTCCTGCCGAAATAGAAACCTTGTCAATAATAGTCTGTCCAAAAGTGTAATAACTTTTGAAAACCATTTTTTTTGATTTAAAATAGGAATACTGAAGCCTTTCTTTAAAATAATAAAAGATAGCGCGATTGCTTTTCCTTAAAAATAAAAAGTAATAAGAAGCAACAAAATAGAGTAAAACATAAGCAGATTTGACACCCGCTTTTTGAATCAAAAAAACGAATATTCTATAGCCTAAAACAGTTCCTTTTGATTTGCCATCCCATTGACTCATTAAGCTGTTTTGGCTTTTAATTTGGTTTCAATAAGGTCGTAGAAGCTTTGAAAATCAGCAATTCCAACAAAATCAGCCTCGACTAGTTTTACGCCAAAGTTAGCCTCTATTGAAACTACCAAATCAACATAATCCAAACTATCTAAGCCAAGTGTATTTTTTAAATTAGCAGTTGGTTCAATGTCGTCATTGTCTACTTCAAATTCATCAACCAAAAAACCATTAATTCGTGCTATAATCTCTTCTTTATTCATCGTTCAATTTAAACTTTTTAACCACCAACGCCGAGTTGGTTCCTCCGAAACCGAAAGAATTGGACAAAAATATGTCAAATTTTTTGTTTAACGTAGTTTTAACTAAATTTAATTTTGAAGCATCTTCATCTGGGTTGTCTAAATTGATGTTTGGCGCAATGAAATCGTTCAGCATCATTATGATAGAGTAGATAATTTCACTTGCCCCCGCCATCCAGCATTCGTGGCCTGTCATTGATTTTGTAGAACTTATATAAGGATTTTTCTCACCAAAAACTTCAAAAATAGCTTTGGCTTCGTTTGCATCGCCAACGGGAGTTGAGGTAGCATGTGCATTTATGTACTCAATATCTGACGCTTTTAGTTTAGCATCGTCAAGTGCTCGCTGCATTGCTGTAGCCGGACCTTCGACGTTTGGAGTCGAAATATGTCCGCCGTTTGATGAAAATCCGTAACCTGAAACTTCGGCAATAATTGTTGCGCCTCTTGCTATTGCAGATTCGTAACTTTCAAGGATTAGAGTTGCACCGCCGCCACTCGGAATTAATCCGTCACGGCCTGCATCAAAAGGCCTAGAAGCTTTTTCGGGATTACTTTCGCGATTAGAAAAAACGCCTAAACCATCAAAACTGCTCATCGCATATTTGTTGATTTCCTGCGCTCCTCCGGTAATAATAATATCCTGAAAACCACTTTTTATTAAAAAGTAAGCCAAACCTATAGAATGTGAACCGCTCGCACAGGCAGCACTTACGGTTAAATTAATGCCGCGAAGTTTAAAAATAGTTGAAAGATTCATCGTAACGGTAGAATTCATCGATTTAAAAATCGCTCCTGAACCAATTAAGGCAGTATCTTTTTTCTCGCGCACAATATCTGTAGCGTCAATAATTGCTTTAGAAACGCTGTCGTTTCCGTACATAATCCCAACTTCGCGAGTTTCAAAAAAAGCATCGTCGATATTGGCATTTTTCAATGCTTCGATTGTGGCCATATAAGCATATTCGGTTTCTTCACCAATACTCATACGTTGTCTTCGGGTCAATAAATTTTTTAAATCAGCTTTAGGAACCATTCCGGTTAAGGCTGATTGAAAACCAAATTCTTTTCGTTCAGAATCAAACTGAATACCCGATTTTCCGTTATACAATGATTCCTTTACTTCATCTAAAGAAGTTCCGATACAAGAATAAATTCCCATTCCAGTAATTACAACTCTCTTATTCATCGTCTTTCAAAGTAATTTTTTATCCGTTACGTGTAATTTTTTAAACACATAGTCCCGAAACTTCGGGATAGCTTTTGTAAACTCAAAAAAGGCGTTTCACTTATTTTAAATTAACATAGCTTGCTATGTGAAAGAAATGTATTTCTTTTTTGTATTCTTTATTACGCAGAAAATCTATGTTTCTATGTGTTAGAATTTAAGAATATATTCCTCCGTTTATATTAATAATTTCTCCGGTAATATAGCTCGATTTTTTTGAAATCAAAAAGCTTACCAAATCTGCAACTTCTTCGGCTTCACCAAAACGATTTACCGGAATCAGTTTTAATAACTCTTTTTCGTCAAGCGCACTTGTCATGTCTGTTCTAATAAAACCCGGTGCAACTGCGTTTACAGTTATATTACGTTTTGCAACTTCTTGTGCCAATGCTTTTGTCGCAGCAACAATTGCACCTTTTGCAGCCGAATAATTGGTTTGTCCTGCTGTTCCCTTTACGCCAGAAACAGAAACCATATTTACAATTCGGCCGTATTTATTGCGAAGCATTTTTTGAATAAAAAACTGCGTCACATTAAAAAATCCGTTTAAACTTGTGTTTACAACACCGTTCCAGTCTTCGGGAGTCATCCACATAAAAAGACCATCTTTTGTAATTCCGGCATTGTTTACAATAGCTTCAACAATAGCTTCAGGGTTTGATTCCTGCCATTGTGTTAAAACAGTTTGTACTTGTTCAAAATTGGCAACATCAAAACCTAAAATTTCTCCGGTTGCTCCTAATTTTTGTATTTCCTGAAGTGTTTCTTGGGCAGCAGTTTTGTTTGAATGATAATTGATCAAAATATGATAATTAGATTCAACGGCTAATTTTTTACAAACAGCACTTCCAATTCCTCTTGAACCGCCTGTTACTAATACACATTTCATTATATAAATTTTATTTTTTTAGTGGAAATAAATGTTATTTCTTTTTCTTAGTTACTGGTTTGCTCGCTGGTTTTACTGCTGTTTTTGTTTCAGCTTTTGGACTCTCAGCAGCTACACTTATTTCTTTTTTTTCTCTTTCTGCTGTTTGTGAAAATAGTTCAGCGTTTTCAAACCACTGGTTTCCTAATACAGTTCCGTCTGGTTTAAGAAAACCCCATTTTCCTTCGTTTTTTACTCTTGCAACGCCATCAATAAAACCCTTATCCTGCTGTACAAACAGCGCAATAACGAATCCGTTTGAAGTAATTCCGTATTGTGTTGGAATTACCAGTTTTCCAGTTTCATTGATAAATCCCCAATTGTTTTCTTTTACAGGAGCCAAACCGTTTGAACTAAAAACTTCTGCATCGCTGTAAGTAGGTTCAATTACAAATTCTCCTTTTAAATTGATATATCCCCATTTTTTTCCAACTAAAACAGGAGCTAAGTTTTTGGAGAATGCTTTTCCTTTATCATATATAGGCAGAATTACCCAATTTCCTTTTAGATCTATAAAACCAATTTTTCCGTTCTTTTTGGCATAGGTCAAATCCTGTGTTTCAAAATCCCATATTTTTTCGGCACCATCGACCGGAATAAATTTTCCGCCGTTTACAAGTCCAAAAGTTTTATCTTTTCTTGCCCAGGTTGTGCCTTTAAAATAGTTTCCAATTTCTGCGTAAGCGGGTTCAACTAATTCTTTTCCGTCGGTATTTATAATTCCCCAGTTTTTGTTTAACTCAACTCGTGCAAAACCATTTTCAAAAGGTTTGATCTGATCGTATTTTGGTTCTAAAACTACGGTTAGTTTTGAATTGATTAATCCAACTTTATTTCCTTGTCTTATAAAAGCAACGCCGTTAGTAAAATCGAATATTTTTTCGGTAGCAGGCGCTTTTAAAATTTCACCTTTTGTATTAATATAAACCCAGTCCTTATCTTTTTGTACAACTGCGATTCCGCTGTTAAAATCTTTAGCATTATTAAAAGATGCCGGAATTACCCAGCTTCCTTTAGTGTCAATAAATCCCCATTTTCCGTTGTCTTCTACAGCTGCTAAACCTTCAGAAAAACTTTTGGCAGATTTATATTGAGGTTCGATTTTGAAAGATCCGTCTTTGGAAATGTACCCAATTTTTGAATTCTTTTTAACTAATGCTAGTTCTTGACTATTAACAAATTGAATGAAACCTAGCAACAAAAAAATAAATGTTTTTTTCATGATTTTAAGATTCAATATTAATAATATAAAAAATGCTTTTTTATTCCTGGAAGAGTTCAGCATTTTGAAACCATTCGATCAAAATGTTTCCATTTGGTTTCAGAAACCCCCATTTACCGTTACGTTTTACTCTTGCTAATCCGCCAATGAATCCTTTTTCTTCACGCATATAGCTTCCAAAGGCTGCTGAAATTTCATAATCTGCCGGAATAACTACTATTCCGCTTTCATTAATAAATCCCCAGCCATATCCTTTGTTTACAGCAGCAAGTCCGTCGCTAAAAGGCTCTGCATCATAAAACATAGGCTGTACCACACATATTCCTTCTAAATTGGTATAACCCCATTTTTCTCGAATGCGAACAGGTGCTAAATTATTAGAGAATGGTTTTGTTTTGTCAAACAGTGGTTTAAGAACCCATTGTCCTTCAAAATTTATAAATCCCCATTTTACGCCTTTTTTCGCAGCAATTAAATCTTGCGTTCCAAAAGCACCAAATTCAGTAACCCCTTCTATTGCAATAAATTGTCCGTTATGAACCAGTCCATAATCTTTTCCTTTTTTTGCCCAGGTTGTATTGTTGTAATAATCTCCAACTTCGTCATAAATGGCTTCAACAACCTCTTTTCCTTCGGCATCAACAATTCCCCATTTTCCATTTACAGCTGCTCTTCCATAACCTTTATAAAAAGCCCTGATAACATCGTATTTTGGAGCCAGAACAATTTCCAATTTATTATTGATAAGCCCCACTTTATTGGCTTGTCTAAAAAAAGCTATTCCGTAATGAAAATCAAATAATTTATCTGATTCCGGATTACCTTTTAATATTTCACCTTGTTTGTTGATGTAATACCAAACAGATTTTTTTTCTATCGCAGCAATTCCGCTATTGAAATCCCTTGCATTATCAAAAGCTGCAGGAATTACAAAAGTTCCTTTGCTGTCGACATATCCCCATTTTCCATTTTCTTTAACGGCTGCCAATCCATCTGAAAAATCTCGTGCGCTGTCAAATTTTGGTTCAACGGCAAAAGTTCCCTCTTTTGTAATAAGACCAAATTTACCGTCTTTTTTTACTAATGCAAGTTCTTGAGCATTAATTAATTGTATGGAAAATAGAAATAAAAAAAATATTTTTTTCATGTTTTTTAATGTACGATTACAATTTTAGATTAACTATTTATCAAATAATCTTTTACTTTTTGAACAAAAGGATACATTACCTGGTCTTCCTTAAATGTTGGAATTATATTGCGAACATCTTCATACCATTTTTTGGTTACAGATGAAATTTTATCTTTTTGCCCTAAATAATCAATTGCCTGAACAATAGTAATCATTTCGATTGCTAATACTTCAAAAGCATTTTCGATTACTTTTGAGGTAATAACGGCAGCGTTTGTTCCCATACTTACAATATCCTGATTGTCATTGTTGTTTGGGATACTGTGTACATACATTGGGTTTGAAAGCATCTGGCTTTCGGCAGTTGTTGATGTTGCTGTAAACTGAACTCCCTGCATTCCGAAATTGAAACCTAAAGTTCCTAAATTTACAAACGGAGGCAGTAATTCGTTGATTTTTGAATTCAATAAATAATTCAACTGACGTTCAGCAAGCATCGTTAATTTTGTAATAACAATTTTCAGTTTATCCATTTCCAGGGAAATATAATCTCCGTGGAAATTTCCTCCGTGATAAACATGCTGATTTTTTACGTCGATGATTGGGTTGTCGTTTGCCGAGTTAAATTCGTCTTCTAAAATAGAAGCAACATTATTTATGGTTTCTAAAACCGGCCCCAAAATTTGAGGAACGCATCTTAATGAATAATATTCCTGAACTTTTTCTTTGAAGATTTCTTCGGTGTTTTCTCCAGAATATAAATGGTCTTCTCTTTTACGGATTAAAGTACTATCTGAAAGATTCTGACGCATTTTTGCCGCAATTTCCTGCTGCCCTTTATGCCGTTTTGTTTGGTTTAATTCTGCAGAGAAATGATCGTCATAAGCCTGAACCAATTCATTTATGGCGCAAGAAGATTTTAATGACCAGTCTAATAATTTTTTAGCATGATACACATTTACAACGCCAATTCCTGTCATTACAGAAGTTCCGTTGATTAATGCCAGACCTTCTCTAATTTCTACCTGAATTGGTTTTAAACCTTCAATTTCAAAAACTTCAGGAGTTGGTCTTCTTTCTCCTTTATAAAAAACTTCGCCTTCACCAATTAAAACTAAAGCTAAATGTGATAGCTGTACTAAGTCGCCGCTGGCACCAACACCACCGTGTTCAAATATTAAAGGTGTAATATCTCGATTGATAAGTTCAGACATTAAGTTGATTACTGACGGATGTACACCAGAATTTCCTAATGAAAGTGTATTTAATCGAGCCAATATTGCTGCTTTTGCACAAGCTGCATTTAATGGTTTTCCGGTTCCTGAAGAGTGGCTGCGGATTAAATTATATTGAAGCTGAATTTGATCAGACTCTTTAATTCTGTATTGCGCCATTGGGCCAAAGCCTGTGTTTACGCCGTAAATAACTTTATTTCCAGAGAATTCTTTTAAGAAATTGAAGCTTTCGTTTACTCGGTTTAGAACTACATCACTAATTGTAACTTTTTGATTTCCAAAGATTATGGATTCAAACTCTCCTAAACTTAAATATTCATTAATTGTATTCATTAAATCGTTTTTGGTTGTGCTAATTTAATTTTATTTATCAAAATAAATGTAGTTATTTTGATGATGGCAAATGTAGGTTAATAATTGATAATATTTTTATTATGACAAAGGAGTTTGTAGATGTTTTAGTAATAGGCGCCGGACCATCCGGATGTGTATCGGCATCGTATCTTCATAAAAACAATGTTAAGGTGAAAGTTGTTGAAAAACAGAAGTTTCCGAGACTTGTTGTGGGCGAAAGCTTAATTCCGAGAGTAATGGATCATTTTGCTGAGGCAGAATTGTTTGATGCTCTTAATTCGATGAACTTTGAAAAGAAACTTGGAGCCCGTTTTATTAGAGGTGAAGAGATCTGTGTTTTTGATTTCAGTAAAAAATTTGGAGAAGGCTGGGATTGGACCTGGCAGATTCCAAGAGCTGATTTTGATAATACAATGGCTCAGGAAGTGGTTCGCAAAGGCGTTGATCTGGAGTTTGAAACAGAAGTTTTAGAAGTTTCTTTTGAAGGAAAAAATTCAAAAACAATTGTAAAAGATAAAGACGGAAATTTAAAAGAAATCCATGCCAAATTTATTGTCGATTCCAGCGGATACGGTCGTGTTTTGCCAAGACTTTTAGATTTAGATACGCCTTCGAAATTAGACCCGCATTCTTCGATTTTTACACACGTAAAAGATATTAACAGACCAGAAGGTGAAGAAGGAACGCAGATTTCGTTTGATATTTTGGAAACAGAAGTCTGGCTTTGGGTAATTCCGTTTTCTAACGGAAATACGAGTTTAGGTGTTGTCGGGCCAACAGACTTTATTAATTCGCTTTCTGAAAATAAAGATAATGCCGAAGCTTTGAAGAACGCTATTCAGCTATCAGATTATTATATTCAAAGATTTAAAGGAACAGAATTTTTATTTGAGCCTGTAAAACTGGAAAATTATTCGAGAGCGGTAAAAAGAATGTACGGCGATGGTTTTGCTTTAACGGGAAACAGTTCTGAATTTCTTGATCCTGTTTTTTCGTCCGGAGTAGCTTTTGCAACTGAATCCGGAATGCTGGCAGCAAAATTATACTTAAAAGAATCACAGGGAATTCCTGTTGACTGGGAAGTGGAGTTTACGCAATATATGAAACGTGGTATTGCTGTATTTACGACTTATGTACAGGAATGGTATACTGGAAATCTTCAGACTTTGTTTTTCCATCAGCCGGAAAATCCTGAAGTAAAAGAAAAAATATGTGCTGTGTTGGCTGGTTATGTTTGGAACGAAGAGAATTCGTTTGTCAAGAAACATGATCATGTTATAGCCAATATGGCTTATTTACTAAATATGCAAAAAGAACAAAGCCCTGAATAATCAGGGCTTTTTTTATTCGAAAAAGCAAGGAATGCCTGCTTGGTAGAATTAAATTCGAATTACGATTATACGTTCCGTAGGAACGTTGGATTAATGTAGTGTGTTGTTTTTGTAAAAACAGGTGTCCCTACAGGACACAATGCAAAACAATAATCTTTTTTCTGCTACCGATGAGATATTCCTACGCAATATTAAATATTTTTATTTAAATGCTTTTTTTACTAAAAGTTTAGACAACGATTTAGCAGTTTTTGCATAGCCTTCACCAATTCTAGATTCATTACTGTAATTGTTTCCCCATTGATCTCCCGGAGCTTCTTCACTTGTAATTTCTAATAAAACATTTGATTTATTTGCTGTTTCAACAAATTTTAAATTTGTCGTAACTTTTGCAGGCTGCTTCATGATTCCTGCATCCCAGCCAGGATAAATCCATACTGTTTGAACAATTAAAGTATAAGGAGTGTTTAATCCTTCCTGAAAAGTTACATCTTTATGTTCTTTAGTTAATACCGTATTGGCAATTTCTAAAAACTTAGGCGTCCAGATTTGGTCCTTTGCAGCGATCCATTTCTTTTGCCAGATGTTTCCGTTTCCTTTTGTTTTTTGGTTTAAATCAGCCGTTCTTTCTTCAATGTATTGCGCTTCTGATTTTTTTTCTTTCATCATAGTAAAATTACTATAATCAAACTCTGTATTGATTTCTTTTTGACCTTTTAGAAAATCAAAATTCCCTTTTACTACTTCCATGTCCTGAGCAAAAGCAGTTCCTGAAATAATAAATAATGCAAAAATTAGTTTTTTCATTTTTTATGTTATTGGTTAATTACGAGGTTAAAAATAGCTAAAATGATTGTATAAATATTTTTTCTTGTTAAAATAAATTATCAATAAATTGACTTTTGTTTATAACAGAAAGATTTTAATTAAAATCAAAGTAATTGAAACAGAGAATAATAACAATGCTTCAAATTTAATAATTTGTTTTAAAGATAGTCCTGAACGCATGTTTTTACCAAGAATTAGGCTTATCAAAATAGCGGTACTTAAAAACAGAAATATAACTATCGAGTTAAGAATAAACCGATTAAGGAATAGTAGAAATAATGAATCATTTTTTAATTGATTGTATTTTTCCTCACTTCCTATCCATAAATAAGTACTAAAGAATATTGCAAGTATTCCTAAAATTAGCAGAATTGTGTGGATAATTTTAAAAAAAATATTCTTCATGTTTTCTCCGATATAAAATAGCTTTATAACTATTTCTATTTTTTATTAATATTTGATTTTCGTGCTTTCAAATTTTGATAATATACATTATAATCAAATACTTGTTTTAGCTGATTATTTTATACAAATAAATATTAGGCTGACCTTTAACTTTTACTATTGAATCTCCAACTTCTACTTCGTCCCAAAAACTATTTATTACAGCATTACTTAAATTACTTGTAAACTTAATCATTGGTGTACAATGTTGCGATGAGTCAATATATTTTTCAATCACAATGCCTGAATATGATTCTTCTTTACGATTCTCGAGTGCCTTTTATAAAAAGCTTCATTTCCTGAAAGATAATTTGCCCAAAAACCAATTGCAGTTAGTAGAATTGCTAAAGCCAGAAATTTAAGTACATTTCCTTTTTTTATCATAGAATGGACAGTTTTTTATTTGAATGCTATGTAGAGCGGTGTTTTACAAGAAATGTTTGTTTGACGAGATTCCATGAAATTTTAATTTGATCATTATCAAAAGCAAAAATAAAAAAAGGGATCCTGATTAGGATCCCTCTTCTCTTCAAAATTACTTGTCCCGTCCTGAAATAGCGATACACAAAAAAGTATCGCATGGACAATTATTCAAAACGCACACAGAAAGATTACACACTTAGTTTTAAACTTGAAGTTGTTAAAGAAGTTGAGTCTGGGATTTTCTCAGTAACATCTGCACAAAGACATTATGGAATCCAGGGGCGCTCGACCGTTGTAAATTGGCTCAGAAAATATGGTAACTTTGATTGGGAGAATCAAACACCATCAAATATGCCCAAGACACCTGAACAAAGAATTATGGAGCTCGAAGCCAAGGTAAAACTTTTGGAAAAACAAAAAGCCCTGCTTGAAAAACAAAATCATATCTCTGATTCTAAAGCTATTATTTTTGATATGATGATAGACCTGGCTGAAAAGGAATATAATATTGATATTCGAAAAAACTTACCACCCGGACAATCCAATCCTTTAGGAAAAAAAGGCAGGAAAGCATAAGCTTTAGCTGTGGCTTGTTCGGGATAGACAGACAGGTTTATTATCGAAGCATTAAGCGTATTAAACTCAGGAGAACCTTGGCAGAACAGGTTGTAGAGCTTGTAAAAGAACAGCGTAGAGCTCAGCCCCGGCTTGGCACACGTAAACTATATCATATCCTCAATCTAAATCTTAAAGCCTTAAAAGTGGGAAGAGATAAATTTTTTAATATTTTAAAAGCAAATCATTTGCTGATCAAACCTAAGAGAAGTTATCACCTTACCACATGGTCGCACCATCGTTTTAGGAAACATCCCAACCTGATAAAAGAGTTAAATATAAAAAGACCTGAACAGGTATGGGTCTCAGATATTACTTATATCGGCAAACGTGAGAAACCCTGTTATTTAAGTTTAATAACCGACGCTTATTCAAAAAAGATAATGGGTTATGAGGTGTCTGATTCCCTTAGTACACAAGGATGTATTAATGCTTTAAAAATGGCTCATAAGAATAGGGTCTTTAGAACTGAACCATTGATACATCATTCAGACAGAGGCATACAATATTGTTCGGATGAGTACCAGTATTTTTTAAAGAAATGCAGTCTAAAATGCAGTATGACACAAAACTCAGACCCTTATGAAAACGCAGTGGCTGAAAGAATAAACGGAATATTAAAACAAGAGTTTAGGATTGATGCCTATCATCTTGAACTATATTTAATGAAGAAACTGGTAGCTGAGATTATTAATAAATATAACCAGATTAGACCACATTGCTCAAACTATATGCTGACTCCTGATCAAATGCACTTACAGAGAAGTATTAAAATGAAAACTTATAAAACAAAAAACAGAAGTAACTCGGAAGTTACTTCTGTCTAAAAAAATGTATTTTTACTGTTATTAATCCTGTATCGTTATTTTAGGACTAGACAACTTATTAAATAAATTACCAGAATTTAACGTACAATGCTACGATAATCAGTAATGTAATTACAATTAAAACTGTAGTTTGTGGTTTTACTTTAAACATTTCAGAGTCTATTTCAAACGCTTTTGGATTTACTTTTGGCCCGGCAAAACTGATTCCGATCATAGCTAACATCGTAAAGAAGAACGATAATCCCATACATATGTGGAAAGGAATTTCGAATGCTCCTTTTCCGTTAGGATAAGCAGTATATAATAATGTCTCGTTTCCAAATAACATTGGAGCATATTCGTTGAATAAAACAGATAAAACAAATCCTAAAATTACTCCAACGATAGCTGCAGTTCCAGTAGTTCTTCTCCAGAACATACCAAGGAAGAACATTGCAAAAACTCCAGGGCTGATGAATCCGGTATATTTTTGAATGTAAGTGAAACCACCAACACCGCCAATTCCAAGAATATCATTCCATGTAAACAATACAGCTAAAAGCATTGCAGCAAAAACGGCAATCCTGCCAATATTTACCTGCTGTCTTTCGCCAGCTTCTTTTTGGATGTATTTTTTATGAATATCTAAAGTATAAATAGTCGAAATACTGTTTACTTTTCCTGCTAATGATGCTACGATTGCAGCAGTTAAAGCAGCAACAGAAAGCCCTTTTAAACCTGTAGGTAAGAAAGTCAATACAGCAGAATAAGCGCCATCTTTTCCTCCAACTAATTGAGGTAAATGTCCGTCTTTATATAAAACGAAAGCAGCAATACCAGGAAGCATTACGATTAACGGCATTAATAATTTTAGCATACCAGCAAATAAAATTCCTGTACGTGCTGTTTGTAAATCTGCACCAAGTGCTCTTTGTGTAATGTATTGGTTACATCCCCAATAGTTTAAGTTGATGATCCAGATACCAGCAAGGTAAGACATCAAACCAGGGAAAGTTAAATATTTATCAATTTCAAGCTGAGTTGAAGTCGCTGTAGGTTTTGGAATAATCATTTTAAAGTGCTCCGGAGCTTCTCTCATTAAAACTTTGAAACCTGCAATTGCATTTTCGCCTACGCCAAAATACTGCCCAACAGTTGTTAATGCAATATATGAAGTTACCAATCCGCCAATGATTAAAACGGCAACCTGAATAACATCTGTATACGCTACAACTTTCATTCCTCCAAGAGAAATAAACAAGGCAAAAACAGCTAAACCAACCATAATTACGTGAAGATATTCTCCTCCTGCAAGACCGTTAATAGCAACTGCACCTAAATATAGAATAGAAGTTAAGTTTACAAAAACATATAAAAACAACCAAAAAACAGCCATAATCAATGCAGTCGATTCGTTGTAACGTGTTTTTAAGAATTGAGGCATAGTATATATCTTATTTTTAAGATATACTGGAATGAACCAAACAGCTACAATAATTAAGGCAACAGCAGCAAGCCATTCATAAGCAGCAACGGCGATTCCTAAAAAGAAACCTTCACCACTCATTCCGATGAATTGTTCTGCTGAAATGTTTGATGCAATTAATGAAGCTCCAATTGCCCACCAGGTTAAGTTTCCTTCTGCAAGAAAATACGCTTTAGCATCGTGTTCGTCTTGTTTACGTTTGCGATAAATGGTGTAACCGTAGACAGATACTACGATAAAATAGATAATAAAAACCGCATAATCTGCGAGAGTGAGGTTCTGGTTCATTGTTAATAGTATTTTAGATAATTGTTTAAGTTAAAATTTGAAATTAATATTTATGTGGTTTAATGTGTTTAAAAATGAAATATGTGTTTTTATTCTGTTATTTTTTTATTAAAAAAGCGAAAGCCAAATTTAAAATAAAAACTTAAAAAACAATCATTTTAAATGTATTATTTACATTTATAAACAGAGAATTCTGTTAAATTTTAAACTACAGAATATTGTAGGGAAATTTTAACCAATTTTTACTGCATTTTTATAATGTACTTCTGCCTGCTGTCTTAAAATTTCGGCACTTTTTTCAGGAGTAATGTCTCTTTGCGATTCTCCCATCATTTCGTAACCCACCATGAATTTTTTTACAGTTGCTGAACGAAGCAATGGCGGATAAAAATGCATATGGAAATGCCACTCCGGGTGATCGAAACCGTCTGTTGGCGCCTGGTGAATTCCTGACGAATACGGAAATGAAGTGTTGAATAAATTATCGTATTTGATTGTTAACTGCTTTAAAATTTTGGCGTAAGCCGAAACTTCCTCAGCACTAAAATCAGTGATTTTACTAATCGCTCTTTTGCTTACAATCATTGTTTCGTAAGGCCAGATTGCCCAAAACGGAACTAATGCAACAAAATGTTCATTTTCGATAACGATACGGCTTCCAACTTTTAATTCGGCCTGAACGTAATCTTCAAGAAGTGTTCTTTTATTTTTATCGTAATACGATTTTAAGCTGTTATGCGTTTTTTCAACCTGAGTCGGCAATGAAGACTGCGCCCAGATCTGCCCGTGCGGATGCGGGTTGCTGCAGCCCATAACACTTCCTTTATTTTCAAAAATCTGAACGTGGTTGATATATTTAATATTCCCTAAATCAGTATATTCTTTCTGCCATGTTTTTACAATGCTTTCAATATCCGAAACTTCCATTTCCGGCAGCGTAAGATCATGTCTTGGAGAAAAACAAACCACTCTCGAAATTCCCTGTTCTGGTTTTGCCTTAAAAAATGTATGTTTAATATCTTCTTCAAAAATGATTTCATCCTGTTTTAAAGCAGCAAAATCATTGTCGAAAACAAAGCTGCTTTTGTAGGCAGGATTATTTACTCCGTTTGCACGAACATTTCCCGGACATAAATAACATTCGGGATCGTGTTTTGGGAGTGATTCTGTAGAAATGGATTCATTTTGCCCTTGCCACGGACGTTTTGCACGATGAGGTGAAACCAAAACCCATTCATTAATTAAGGGATTAAAACGTCTGTGAGGATCTTCGTTAATGTCAAAATTTTTCATTGCGTTGTGTTTGGTATTAAAGTAATGTCGTTCCGTTTGAGATTTTTACATCATAAAATTTTAATTCAATCCCAAATGTATCTAAATAAAGATTTGAAAACTTACTTTTTACCTGATTTTCATGTCCTTTTTTAATTAAATTTATAGTACAGCCTCCAAAACCGCCTCCCATAACGCGAGAACCAATGATGGCATCATCTGCTTTTGCAGTATCTACAAGCATATCTAACTCGGCACAGCTTACTTCATATTCCTGCGATAAACCATAATGCGTTTCAAAAAGCAATTGTCCTAAAAGTTCTATATCTCCTTTGTCCAGCGCTTCGCAGGCTTTTATAACTCTGTTAATTTCTTTTACAACAAAATGAACTCTTTTAAAAACCGTTTCGCTCATTTTATCCTGAATGCTTAAAAGCTGCTCTTCAGAACAATCTCTAAAACTTTTTACTTCAGGAAAATTACTTTTAATAATAGCTAATCCTTGTTCACACTCAATTCTGCGCGTATTATATTCAGATGTAAAAAGAGAATGTTTTACATTACTATCCATTAAAATCAATGAATAATCTTTAAAATCGGCATTATGATATTCAAAATCAAGCGTATTGCAATCCAATTTTATTACTTTATTTTCAAGACCGTGAACACTCGAAAACTGATCCATAATTCCGCAGTTAATACCAACCCAGTGCTCTGCTTTTTGTCCTAATAATGCTATGTCGACTTTCTCGATTTTTAGATCAAAAAGCTGTTTAATTCCGAAAATCATTCCGCATTCTAAAGCGGCAGAAGAAGATAATCCCGAACCTACCGGAATATTACTGCTGAAAACACAGTTGAAACCGTCAAACGAAAATCCGTTATCCTGCAATTGCTTGATAACGCCGCGAATGTAATTCGTCCAGACAACATCGCTCAGTTTTATTTCCTGAGTTAAATCAATTTCAAATTCTTCATTTAAATCTATTGCAATTACTTTTGATTTTTTTGAATTGTTTTTTTCAAATGCAAAACAAATCACTTTATCAATTGCAGCCGGCAGAACATAACCGTCATTATAATCAATATGTTCTCCGATAATATTAATCCTTCCCGGAGAAAGCACCACTTTTTCTGGCTTAGAGCCAAATGATTTCTCAAAAAAAGAAGTAGTATTTTGTATTAAAATGTCATTCATTATATTGGTAATAGGTAGTTAGTTTATATTTTCAAATTTGTAAATAGTTTTCTGAATATACTCTTCGTTTTTTTTCAAAATAGAATTTGGAAAATGTGCCTGATTTGGAGCATCTGGAAAATTTTGAGTCTCAAAGCAAATACCGCTTGTTTTATGGTAAACAACATCGTTTTTTCCTTTTAAAATATCAAAACAGTTTCCGCCTACATATATGTGTACACTTGGCTGATTGGTATAAACACTCATTTTTAAATTGTTTTTTGAGCTGAATAAAGCTGCAACAGCATTGTTTGACTGCTCAATCACAAAAGAATTATCTATTGAGGCCGGACAACTTTTAGCGGATCTAAAATCAAATTCATGATTTGTAAGATCGATAAATTTACCAGTTGGAATATTCTCGTGGTTTGTCTCTACTATTTTTTCGGCATCAATAAAAACCGTCTGATTTAAAACACTTCCATCGTGTCCGTCCAGATTAAAATAACTGTGATGCGTTAAATTTATAATAGTATCCTCTGTTGAAACCGCTTTATAATCTAATTTCAGTTCATTGTCTTCTGTCAAAGTATACGTTAAATCAACGTGTAATTCTCCCGGATAATTTTCATCTAAATCTTCACTTATAAGACTAAAAGTTATCGAAGGATTTTCACCTATAGTTTGATTCGTAACATTCCATACTTTTTTTCCAAAACCATTATTTCCGCCATGAAGCGAATTCCCATTATTGTTTTTAGTCAATTCATAGGTTTTTCCATTTAATGAAAAAGTTCCTTTATTAATTCTTCCCGCATAACGTCCAACGGTTGTTCCAAAATAAGGAGCACTTGGCAGCAAATAAGATTCTAAATAAGAAGAAACAGAATCAAAACCTAAAACAACATCAATAAGATTTCCGTTAGAAACAGGAACTTGTAAAGACGTTACGGTCGCTCCATAATTTGTAATCTGAATTTTCATGCCTTTTTTATTCGATAATTCAAAAGAAAGAATTTCGCTGTGATCTGGCATCAAACCAAAAGATTTAGAATTATAAGTTTCCTTTAAATGCGATTTATGTTTTATTTCCATGTAAATTTTGCCAAAAGTGAAATTCAAAAATAAAAGATTTCTTTGTTTTTGCATACCAGTACCTACCAGTTTTTGTATATTGCACAAAATTTATCTTTTCCTATGAATATAATTTCGATTCAAAACAACATTGGTCTTCCAAAATATAAGCAGATAATTCTTTCAATAGAAAAAGCAATTGAAGAAGAAAAATTAGTAAAAGGCGACAGGCTGCCATCAGTAAACAAAGTCTGTCTGGCGTTTTCATTATCGCGCGACACAGTTTTACTGGGTTATGATGAACTCAAAAAAAGAGGGATTATTTATGCCATTCCCGGAAAAGGATATTACGTTAAAAGCGTTGAAATCACTATAAAACAAAAGATTTTTTTGCTTTTTGATGAACTTAATATTTTTAAAGAAGATATTTATAACTCCTTTTTAAACAGCATTGGAAAAAATGTTCAGGTCGATATTTTCTTTCACCATTTTAATAGTCAGGTTTTTCAAAAGCTGATAAATGACAGCAACGGCAATTATACCAAATACATTTTGATGCCTACAAATTTAAAAGATATTGTTGCTTCGATAAAAACCCTACCAGTAGGTGACGTAATTATACTGGATCAGACTAATCCAGATTTGAAAATATATCCGGCAATTTATCAAAATCACCAAAAAGATATTTTTGAAGGACTGCAAAGGGGAAAAGAGCGATTGCGCAAATACAAAAAACTGATTTTGATTTTTCCGGGTTTTCGCGAACCGCTGGGAATGAAATTGGGTTTTGAAGATTTTTGTGCTGAATATAATTTTGAATCTGAAGTTATTGCCGAATTTACTAACAGAGAAATTACTGCGGGAGATTTATATATAATTCCGAATGATCGGGATTTAGTTCGCGTAATCGAAAACGCCAGGGATAAAAACTTAAAACTCGGATCTGATTTTGGAATTATATCCTATAATGAAACACCGCTGAAAAAAATTGCCGCCAGCGGAATTACAACTATTTCTACACATTTTGAAGCAATGGGAAAAATCCTGGCCGAAATGGTTCTTAAAGGAAAAAAAGAACAAATCGAAAATAAATCATCTTTGATTATGCGTAATTCTTTGTAATGAGCCGGCAAAGAATTTTAGCAAAGAGATTGTTTATATTACAACAAAACGGCTTTTGGTTTAAAAAATCTATTAGTAAATTAATAAAAAAAATAAAAAATAATTTCTTGTTTTTGGAAACATATTTTGTTTACATTTGCAAATGTATATTTCACACTTATTAATTTGTTTTAGCGATTAATGTTCATAATGATTGCTTAAAAGAAAGGTTAAAAAGATAATAAATAATTTTGTTTATTTTTTTTAATAGTAGTTTTATTGAAGAAAAAACCCTGAAAATTGTGGATTTCAGGGTTTTGTTTTTTATAGATATTGCCACAGATTAAAAGGATTCACACAGATTTAAAAAAATCATTTTAATCCTTTTAATCTGTGGCTAAACTTAAAATCTACAATCTGCGTGAGACTTTTATAAATTCAATACAAAATCGTTTAAAAGTTTCTCTTCATACTTTTCTTTATTAAAAGTATATAAATAAGATCCTTTTCTGGACGACTGCATGTCTTTTTCATCCAGTTTATTCAGAATTTCAAGAGAGTTTATTTTACTGATAAAGTTTCTCTTATCTAATTCTTTGCTTAAAATTGCTTCGTATAGTTCTAATAGCTGGCGCATAGTAAATTTTTCCGGAAGCAGTTCAAACCCAATAGGTTTTATCGAAGTTTTGTAACGAAGTCTTTTTATGGCATTTTCAACCATTTCGTTGTGGTCAAAAATTAAGTGCGGCGCATCGTTTATAGGGAACCATTCTGCATGATAATTTTGAATTAGTTCTGCATTGTGGTTTTCGATATTAATCAAAGCAAAATACGAAACCGAAATTGTTCTTTCGACGGGGTCACGATCAATTTCACTGTAAGCATATAACTGCTCCATATAGATATCATTCAAACCTGTATATGTATTTAAAATTCGGATAGCAGCATCATCTAAAACCTCATCACGTTTTAAAAAGCCTCCAATTAAAGACCATTTTCCTTTTTCAGGTTCAAAGTCTCTTTGAATTAAAAGTATTTTTAAACCGTCATTGTCGAATCCAAAAATAATGCAATCTACCGCTAGTAAAACCTTATCGACAGAGCTATAACTGTTTAACATATTCAATATTTTATTGGTAAAGATATAAACTTCCTCAAATGTTTCATAATTTATTAATGTAGATTTTACACTTACACAAATAACATTTCAAAAATAGAGTTAAAAAAATCACTTTTTGCACAAAAATAACATTCATTTTTCTTTTTTAAGATTTTTTTAGGTCAAAAACAGGATGATACAGGATAGTTTTTTAAAGAAAAGCCAAAAACAAGAAACTTTTAAATAGGTATTTATTTACAAAAACAAAGGCTTAATAGAATTTAAGTGATTAAAAAACAACTCATTTATACCTTCTTTCATGCTGTTGTTTTTTTGATTAAAAATGGGCTTTTTGATTAAAAGTGTATTTTTTACACAAATAACTTGTAAAAATTACCTTTTTTTTGAAAAAAACCTCAATTTTTTAAATGTTAATAATACACTTAATTTGTGATATGTGTTTTTTTTTAGTTATTTTTTTATCATATTAATTTGTTTTTCAGTCTTTTTTTTATTTAAATTTACAAATGTAATATTAACACTTATTTACTAACCACAAAACCAACCTTAAACAAACAGTATGATAACAAACCAACAATTAATTTTTTACAGCAATTTTTTATTGCCAAAAAAAGACTGGATTTTAGCAATCTGCATGCTAATATTTTCTGTTAATCAAATGTCGGCTCAAGGCAAAACGATTAGCGGAGTTGTTACTTCGGCACAAGACAATCTGCCTTTGCCGGGGGTAAACATCTTGATAAAAGGAACCAAAACAGTTGCCACAACTGGATTTGACGGAGAGTATTCGATTAAAGCATCTTCGACAGATGTTTTAGTTTTTTCATTTATAGGATTTCAAAATCGTGAAATCTCAGTAGGAAATCAATTAAAAATAAACGTAGCATTAGGCGAGGACACAAACAAATTAAATGAAGTAGTTGTTATTGGTTACGGAACTCAAAAGAAATCTGATTTAACAGGATCTGTGAGTGTCGTAAATATGGAATCGGCTAAAAAAACGGTTACATATGATGCCGCCAAAATGCTTCAAGGGCAGGTTCCGGGTGTAACAGTACAATCATCAGGAGAACCCGGAGGATTTGTAAATATCAAGATTAGAGGTATAACTTCATTCACTAATAACAATCCTCTTTTTGTAATTGACGGTATTATGGTCGATGCTCCTTTCGATTTTGCGCCGGGAGAAATTGAATCGATGCAGGTTTTAAAAGATGCTTCTTCGGCTGCTATTTATGGTGTTCGCGGTGCCAATGGAGTTGTAATTATTACAACAAAAAAAGGTAAAGCAGGCCGAATGGATGTTAAATTCAAATCAATCGTGGGACTTCAGAATGTAGCTAAAAAATGGGATGTTACAGATCGTGCGGGCTATCAAAAAATTACCAGCGAGGCCGAAAGAAACAGGGACATCAGAGCTGGTGTTCCGGTAAGTATTGCACCGGGAAATGATCCTAACAGCCCTTCATATATTACAAATGTAAACACAGACTGGCAGAAAGAAGCGTTACAAACAGGAGTTGTACAAAATCAGGCTCTTACACTTAACGGAGGTGCAGAAAACATAGCATACAGTTTTAATATAGATTATTTTAAAAACACCAGTTATGTTAAAACACCTCAGGATTATGAGAGACTGTCAACTAATTTGAATTTGAATGGTAAAAAAGGAAAATTTAAATATGGTATAAAAATGGCCTATACACAATCTGATAAAGAAATTTTTAATGAATACAATGCGGGACAAACCGTTATCAGCGACATTTTAGGCGCGGTTCCAACAATGCCTGTTTATGATTCTAACAGATTGGGCGGATACGGCGGTACAGATAACTTAACGCAAAGAGCAATCTCAATGAACCCGATTGGTTATAATAATTTGATTACCAACAACGGAAAAAGAAACCGTTTTATTGGAGATGTTTGGGGAGAACTTGAGATTGTTAAAGGTCTTAAATATAAACTGGATGTAAGTTACGACAGAACAGACTGGGAAAACAGAAAATTTATTCCGCCAAGTGATTTAGGCTGGTACTATATTACTACAAATGACGAAGCTTCTTTAGATGTAGAAACAGGTAATGAGTTAAGAACTTTTGTGAATAACTTATTGACTTATGAAGTTTCGCTTGGAAAACATAAAATTGACGCTCTTGCAGGTTGGATTCAGGAAAAAAGAGACTATCACAGATATAATTCAAGAGGTGTAGGTTATACGCCAGGAGAAATTCCGATGCTTCAATATGCTGATGCCAGAAATGCAAGTGAGTATAAATTTACAATTGCAGGAATCTCATACATCAGCAGATTAAACTATAATTATGATGACAGGTATTTATTGCAGGCAAATTTTAGACAAGACAGAACTTCTCTTTTTAGTGAAATAAATAATTCTGCAAACTTCTATTCATTTTCAGGAGGTTGGAAAATTAGTAACGAGAAATTTTTACAATTGCCAAAATGGGTAAGCAACATTAAACTTCGTGGAGGTTATGGTACAATTGGAAATAATACAATTCCTCAGTACTTTTTTGCTTCGACAGTAAACAGTTTTGCCGGTTATGATTTTAATAACTCGCTTGCTCCGGGAACAACTGTGGTTGCTGCACTTGATCCGAATGTACACTGGGAAAAAACAACTAGTAAAAATATCGCATTAGAATTAGGATTTTTAGACAATGACTTACAGTTTACAGCTGAGTATTTTAATAAAAAAGTTACTGATATGTTGGTTGGAGTGCCATTGCCATTTTCTACAGGGGCTTTTCCTGCAAATATTACAACGAACGCAGGTGATATGAAGAATTCTGGTTTTGAATTTACAGCATCATATAGTAATCATCATAATAAATTTAAATATGATATCTCAGGAAATTTTGGAACGTTGAAAAATGAAGTTACTAAAATTGGAGTGAATTCAAACCCACTTTATGGAGCAGTTTCAAAAACAGAAGTAGGAAGATCTGTTGGTGAACTTTTTGCATGGGAAGCTATTGGTATTTTCCAGAATGCAGCAGAAGTTGCAGCTTCTCCAACACAAACAGGCGCAGCTCCCGGCGATATTAAATTTAAAGATGTAAACGGTGATGGGGCAATTACAGATGCCGACAGAACTTTTCAAGGGGTATCAATTCCTAAATACGGTTTCGGAATGAATTTTAGCGCTTCTTATGCCAATTTTGATTTCTCAATGTTCTGGCAGGGCAGCGGCGGAAATAAAATTTTCAATGCCATGTACCGTAATTTGATGATTGGGCAATATACAAACCACCACACAGACGAATTGAATTACTGGACACCTACAAATACAAATACTAACGTTCCGGCCCCGGTTATTGGTGATCCTAATGGAAATTCAAGAGACTCAAACCGATTTATTGAAAGTGGTGATTATGTAAGATTACAAACCATGGAATTGGGATATAATATTCCTCTAAAAGACAAATTTATTGACAAGGCAAGAGTATATCTTAATGGACAGAATTTATTGACGATCACAAAATACAAAGGCTACGATCCTGATTTTAACAGTGACGGACTACTTTCAAGAGGATATGATGCAGGATCTTTTCCAAATCCAAGAACAATTTCTTTGGGTGTTGAAGTAAATTTTTAACTAGCCTAACCAACTAAAAACGTATTAAAATGAAATATAAAATATTTAACTATATAGCAATTTTCTTTTCATTGGCTGTTGTAACAACCAGCTGTGTTGATAATGAAGATTTGACCCAGATAGACCCAAATAATGATGCAGTCGATTCGTTCTGGAAAACAGATCAGGACGCTCTTGAAGGTGTAAATGCCGCTTACGGAAGTTTATTAACAGATGGTACTTACATGAGAAGTACACCATTATTACTAGACACAAGAGCAGACGACGCACGTACAAATAGCCCATGGGGTTCGATGTATAATGTTGGACATTTTAACTCAAATGTAGCTGATGCTGCTATTTACGGATGGGCTTTTGAAACCTATTATCAGGGTATTTATCGTGCCAATCAGGTTTTAACAAATGTCCCTGATATTGAATTTGAAGATGCAGCACTCAAAAACAGAATTTTAGGCCAAGCCTATTTTTTAAGAGGACTGTATTTATTTCATGCGGTAAATATGTTTAAAAATGTACCAGTTCCTGTAGATGTTGGAGTATATCATCCACAAAAAACAAATGAAGAAGGCTGGGCTCAGGTTATTGCTGATTTTAAAACCGCAGCTGAATTACTGCCTAATTCTTACGTTGGCATTACAGGTCTGGATGCAGGCCAAAAAGGACGTGCCACAAAAGGTGCCGCTTTAGGATATCTGGGAAAAGCATATTTATTTACTAAAGATTTTACAAATGCCAGAACTGCTTTTAAACAAGTAATTGATTTAGGAGTTTATTCTTTGGTTTCAAACTACCGAGACAATTTTACAACAGCAAACGAAAACAATTCAGAATCTCTTTTTGAAGTACAATTCAGCAGAGATGCCGGCGGTGTAGATTTAGGCTGGGGAGGTGCTCCCGCATCTGGCTGGGGGAAAACTTCTGCCCGTGCGATTACTTATGCACCAAGGGCTTTTGGATGGACAGATGTGCAGCCAACATGGGCATTATTTAACGAATTTCAGGAAGAAAAAACAAAAACAGGAGAAGTTGATCCCCGTTTAGATGCCACAATATTTTACAATAAACCGGGAACAAAATTATATGGAAGAGATTTTGCTGCTTTTTATGCCTCAAGCCCAGGAGATTTAAATGATTTGTTCTGCAGAAAATACCAAAATTCTGACGGTGAATTTGCAGACGAATACGACTGGCGTTCGGGAATTAACGAACGATTGTTAAGATATGCCGATATACTTTTAATGTATGCCGAAACTTTAAATGAAACAGGAGATACACCTGGAGCATACGCATACATTCAAATGGTTAGAAACAGAGTTAATCTGCCGGATTTATCAGTTACAAAACCGGGAATGAGCCAGGACCAGATGAGAGAACAAATTGGACACGAAAGATTTTTAGAATTTCCTCTGGAAGGCCACCGTTTTGATGACATACACCGTTGGGGATGGCTGCAAAACCCTGCAAAATTAGCATGGCTGAAAGCAAGAGATGCCGAGTTTAATTCGTATACAGCAGGACGTGAATATTTTCCAATTCCGCAGTTAGAAATGGACAATAATCCGGGAACAAAACAGAATGACAGTTATTGAGTTTTCAGTCTCAGTCCCAGTCTCATTGTAAATTGTGATTGTAAACTGAGATTAAGAATATATTTGAGTTAGTTAGAATACTTAATATCATATGGCAGATGAATAATCTGTCATGTGGTATTATAAAAAGAAATGAGATTACAAGATTAATTATTGAAACAGTAACTAAAAATTATAAAAAATGAAAACAATTGCAAGTTTGGTTTTATTCGCAATATTATTAGGAAGTTGTCAAAATGAAGATGTTATAATCCCTTCGAATGAGAGTACGGCAGCTGCTGCAGAATCTCAAAATTCTCAGGTAAAAAATCTAACAGCTAAAACAGTAAGCGGAAATGTTCCGTCTCACGATCCTAGCACAATTATAAAAAGCGGAGTTAATTATTATGTTTTTACAACAGGAGATAATATCCCTATGACCTATTCAACAAATTTAACAAACTGGACTTGGGGAACCTCGGTTTTTACGTCAACCCCAAGCTGGATTACAGGATATGTACCTGGTTTTACCAAAAACTTTTGGGCTCCTGATCTGGCATGGTTCAACAATCGCTGGAATATGTATTATTCCTGTTCTACTTTTGGATCTGCTACTTCTGCAATTGGTTTGGTTACCGCGCCTGCTATTTCTCAAAGTGCCGGAACAACCTGGACAGACCGCGGAGTAGTAGTTTCTTCGTCTTCATCTTCAGATGTAAATGCTATCGATCCTTCTATTTTAGTTGACGGAAGCAATGTATATATGGCTTACGGTTCCTGGCATGCCGGAATTGGAGTAATCCAAATTAACCCTTCAACAGGAAAAACTACCGGAAGCAAAACGATTGTTGCCGGCGGAAACAGCGCTTCATGGGAAGCGCCTTGTCTAATAAAAGAAGGGAGCTACTATTATATGTTTGTAAACAGGGGAACCTGCTGTAATGGTGTAAATAGCACCTATTATATTGTAGTAGGCCGTTCGACAAGTCCGTTTGGACCTTTTGTTGATAAAAACGGAGTTTCTTTAAAAAGCGGCGGCGGAACTACAGTTCTGGCTGCACAAGGAAATTACATTGGCCCGGGTCATTTGTCAAGAATCACTGGAACTCAAAAGGGATCTGTTCATTATTATGATGGAGCCGATAATGGAAATCCAAAACTCGAAATCGTATACTTTACATGGTCATCAGGATGGCCGACACTTTCTTATTAAAAATACTATTCAGAGGAAAGTTTCCTAAAAACTTTCCTCTGTTTAACTTATAAATACATTATGAAAAAAGCACTTTTAATCTCCTTTCTTATTGCAGTTTGTAATCAGGCAGCTTTCTCCCAAAACGCGACGGTTGTCACTATAAAAAATAATACAGATGCCCCAACAATCAACAAAAATATCTACGGACATTTTGCAGAACATTTGGGACGTTGTATTTACGGCGGTTTTTTTGTGGGAGATACATCAAAAATACCAAACACAAAAGGAGTTAGAAATGATATTATTACAGCTTTAAAAGATTTAAAAATCCCAAATTTAAGATGGCCCGGAGGCTGTTTTGCCGATACCTACCATTGGAAAGACGGAATTGGCCCAAAAGAACAAAGACCTACAATTGTAAACCAATGGTGGGGAGGTGTAACAGAAGATAACAGTTTTGGAACACACGACTTTTTAAACCTTTGTGAAGTATTGGGAGCCGAACCGTATTTGTCTGGAAATGTAGGAAGCGGAACTGTTCAGGAATTATCAGACTGGGTTCAGTATACCAATTTTGGAGGTAAAAGCCCAATGAGTGATTTACGTAAAAAGAACGGAAGAACAGAACCTTGGAAAGTAAAATTCTGGGGAATTGGTAATGAAGCCTGGGGCTGCGGCGGAAACATGACAGCAGATTATTATGCAGGCGAATACCGCAAGTTTACAACATTTATGTCTGACTGGAATAATACCGGCAGTATTACCCGTATTGCGTCAGGAGCAAATAGTGCCGATTATAACTGGACTGAAGTTTTAATGAAAAACATTCCGCTAAATATGCTTGGCGGAGTTGGGGTTCATCATTATGCTGTAATTGACTGGGGTAAAAAAGGAGACGGAGTTAATTTTTCTGAAGAAGAATATTTTAAAACCATGCAGTCTGCCTTAAAAATGGAAGAACTGGTTACAAAACATGCTGTCATAATGGACAAATACGATCCTGAGAAAAAAGTGGCTATGGTTGTAGACGAATGGGGAGGCTGGTATGAAGTAGAAAAAGGAACAAACCCAGGATTTCTATATCAGCAAAATACTATGCGTGATGCTGTTTTAGCCGGAGCAACTTTAAATATTTTCAATAATCACGCAGACAGAGTTCGTATGGCAAACCTGGCGCAATGTGTTAACGTTCTGCAAGCTGTAATTCTTACCGATAAAGCTAAAATGATTGTAACACCAACGTATCATGTAATGAAAATGTACAGTGTTCACCAGGATGCAAAATTATTGCCAATCAGTTTTCAATCACCGTTGTATACTGTTAAAGGAGAGACTCTTCCTGCAGTATCCGTTTCAGCATCAAAAGATAAAAACGGAACCGTTCATATATCAGTAGTAAATGTCGATGCCAAAAACAAAAACAAAATAGAAATTGACACAAACGATCTTGGAGTTAAAAACTTTACAGCAGCAGTTTTAACATCGGCAAAACTGCAGGATTATAATTCATTTGATACACCAAATAAAATTGTACCAACAGTTTTTAAAGGTTTCGAAAACAAAAAAGGAAAACTTGAAATCACCATTCCTCCTTTCTCAGTAATTGTTTTAGAAGGAAAATAAAAAGATAAAAAGATGAAAAAATCAAATTCTATTTTAAAAATTGTTCCTTTCATCGGATTTTTGGCGATGGCTGTTTTATCAAGCTGTTCCAAAGATGATCCGGCGTTAGAAACACCAGATCCTGATCCGGTTACGCCGCCTGTGGTAACACCACCGGCTTTTCCCGGACCAACTTATGCAGATAATTATACGGCAATAGCAAGCTGGGGAAATAGAACACAATGGAATTTAGCCAATGTACACGATCCATCAGTAGAAAAATCCGGAGATTATTATTATATGTACCAAACAGATGCTTCTTATGGAAATGCGCATGAGGGTAACGGACATTTTTTCTACAGAAGATCAAAAGATTTAATCAATTGGGAGTTCATGGGGCCTTCTATGACTCAGGCTCCGGCTTGGGTAAAAGATTCCTTAAATAATAAAAGAGCGAGAATGTCTCCGGCACTTCCACCAATAGAAAATCCAAATTATGGATATTGGGCACCTTGTGTACGCAAAGTTGGAAACATCTACAGAATGTATTATAGTATTGTAGTGACCAATCCAATTGTGGGAACAGATACGAATACTTCTTGGACTGAACGTGCTTTTATTGGCTTGGCCGAAACAAATGATTTAGCTTCAAACAATTGGACAGATAAAGGAATGGTTGTCTGCTCAGAACCAGACGGTGTAAAAAGTTATGTTCGAAACGGAGGAAACGATTGGGATGCGTATTTTAAATTCAATGCAATTGATCCGAGTTTTATCGAAACTCCGGCTGGAGAGCAATATTTAATTTACGGTTCCTGGCATTCCGGAATTGCTGCTTTAAAACTGAATCCAACAACAGGAAAACCAGATAAACTAAAAACGATCGACGATTACGGAGTAAGAATCGCCGGACGCGGAAATGTAAATACAAACCGCTGGCAGGCACTCGAAGGCCCAGAAATTATGTACAATCCAGATACGCAATATTATTATCTATTTCTGGCTTATGATGAATTATCAGTGGCATACAATACCCGTGTAGCACGTTCAAAAAACATTTTAGGGCCGTATGTTACTAATACCGGAATCAGTATTACAAACGGTGCAGAATGTTACCCAATGTTAACGCATCCGTATCAGTTTAAAAATCATACAGGCTGGGTTGGATTTTCACATTGTGCCGTTTTTCAAAATCCAACAACCAAACAATGGTTTTATGCTTCGCAGGCTCGTTTGCCGGAAGGCGTAGCCGGAATCAACGTTTCAAATGCAGTAATGATGGGACATGTTCATGGTATTCAGTGGACAGAAGACGGATGGCCGGTTGTAGAGCCGGAACGCTATGCAGGAGTTCCTACAACTACAATTGCAGACGCAAGTTTAGTGGGAACCTGGGAACAGATTACGATGAATTATCAATACAAAACCATGCAGAAATTAGTTACGATTTATTTAACTGCCGATAAAAAAGTAAGCGGTGATATAACGGGAACCTGGTCGTATGATGCTGCTAAAAAAATTGCAACCATAAATGGAGTTAAATGTAACGTAGTTGATGCCTGGGATTGGGAATCAGCAACAAGAAAAGTGACTTTAAGTTACACCGGAATAAACAGCGCAGGATTAGCAGTTTGGGGCAAGAAAATAAATTAAAAGATATGCCAGATTTCACAGATTAAAAGGATTAAAAAATCTGCGTGAGAAAAATAAGCCACGAATTTCACGAATCTCCACAAATTAAATTCGAGAAAATTAGTGCAATTCGTGGCAAAAAAACAAAGCCAAAGATTAAAAACAAATCATTTTAATCCATTTAATCTGTGGCAAAAAAATATCAATAAAAAATGAAAAACCTATTTACAAGCCTTTTCGTTTTGCTTTTATCGATTGCAGGAACTGCCCAGTCGATAAAGACAAATAATCCCATTATTAAAGATAAATACACCGGAGATCCCGCAGCATTGGTTTACAAAGACAAAGTCTATTTATACGCAGGTCATGACGAAGCACCAAATGATTTTCATTTCTATAAAATGAACGAATGGCTGGTATATTCTTCATCTGATATGAAAAAATGGGAATCGCATCCCGTACCCTTAAAAGTAACCGATTTTAAATGGGCAAAAAGCGACGCATGGGCTTCGCAGGTAATTGAAAGAAACGGAAAATTTTATTGGTATGTAACAGTAGAACACGGTTCTGCACCAGGAAAATCAATTGGCGTTGCCGTTTCAGACAGCCCAACAGGACCCTTTAAAGATGCATTGGGAAAAGCCTTAATTACAAATGATATGACCAAATTTTCTAATATAAGCTGGGACGATATCGACCCAACAGTTTATATCGATACTAATGGACAAGCTTATTTGTTTTGGGGAAACACGGCTTGTCATTATGCCAAATTAAAAGAAAACATGATCGAACTTGACGGTGAAATTCAGCATATAGAATTACCCCATTTTACCGAAGCACCGTGGATTCACAAACATAAAAACTGGTATTATTTGTCTTATGCCTATGAATTTCCTGAGAAAATTGCCTACGCTATGAGTAAATCGATTAACGGACCATGGGAATTTAAAGGAATTTTAAACGAAATAGCAGGAAACAGCAACACCAATCATCAATCGATAATAGATTTTAAAGGACAATCGTATTTCATTTATCACAACGGAGCATCGATTCCCGACGGAGGAAGCTTTAGAAGATCAGTCTGTGTCGATAAATTATATTATAACAAAGATGGAACTATGAAACGTGTCGTAATGACATCAGAGGGAATTCAATGATTAGTGTTCAGTATTCAGATTTTTAGTGTTCAGTCGCAGTTTTCAGGTTTTAGAGGAAGTATTTAGTCTCAGCTTATATGATCTAAAAGTTTTCAGATAAAATCAAACTTAAATTTCTTATATAACTTATATGGTTTACAAAAACATAAAATATGTACTTTCTGTTCTAATCTTCTGGGTTGGTTTAGTTTCGTATGCGCAGGAAATTGTAGTACACGATCCCGTTGTCATCAAACAAAAAGATACTTATTATTTGTATTGCACCGGAAACGGAATCAGTGTTTTTAGTTCAAAGGATTTAAAAAACTGGAATCCCGAACCACAAGTTTTCAAAGACAAACCAGTTTGGGCAGATGGCGTTGCAGCCGATTTTAAAAACCATATCTGGGCACCGGATATTTCATTCCATAATAATACGTATTATCTGTATTATTCAGTTTCGGCTTTTGCTAAAAATACTTCAGCGATTGGTGTTGCGACGAATACAACATTAGATCCAAAAGATAAAAATTACAAATGGATCGATCAGGGAATTGTCATCCAATCACAGCCCAATCGTGATATGTGGAACGCTATTGATCCCAATTTAATCTTTGATGAAAACAATACACCCTGGCTGGCTTTTGGTTCTTTTTGGGAAGGATTAAAAATGGTAAAACTAAATCCCGATTTAAAGTCGATAGCACACCCTCAGGAATGGCATACAATTTCAAAACGTAAAAGAACTTTTGAATTGGCCGATTCTGATCCAGGAGACGGCGCGCTCGAAGCTCCTTTTATCTTTAAGAAAAACGGATATTATTATCAATTTCTTTCCTGGGATTTATGCTGTCGCGGAGAAAAAAGCACTTATAAAGTTGTAGTGGGAAGAGCTAAAAATGTAACCGGACCTTATCTCGATAAAGACGGAAAACCACTAAACGAAGGCGGAGGAAGTTTAGTCGTTCAGGGCGATGAAAATTACTTTGGCGCAGGCCATAACAGCGCTTATACATTTGATGGGAAAGATTATATTTTTTACCATGCCTACGAAAAGAAAACCAACGGAACGCCAAGATTAGTAGTAAAAGAAATGCAATGGGACGCAGATTTTTGGCCGATTTTAAAATAGAATATCCAAAATAATGAAAAAATATAATTTACCAATAGTAACGATTTTCATGTCACTTTTGATTTTGATTTCCTGCAAAGAAACCAAAAACGATGTGGTGCAGTCTACTAAAACTTCGGCCTTAAAAGCAGGTTATGAAATAGAACCTGTTAATATTCAAAATGTAAAATTGACAGATTCATTCTGGCTGCCCATTATAAAAAGAGTGCAGGAAGTTACGATTGCTTACGCGATTCAGAAATGTAATGAAGAAGGACGTTTCGAAAATTTCTTAATTGCCGGAAAACAAAAAACAGGAGAAGTTCGCGGGCAAATGCCTTTTGACGATACGGATGTTTATAAAATTATCGAAGGCGCATCAAACACTTTAATTTCAGCTCCAAACCCGAAGCTTGAAAAAGTGCTGGATTCCCTAATTGCCATTGTAAAAATTGGTCAGGAAAAAGACGGTTATTTAACCACATGGAGAACCATAAATCCGGCAAAACCGCCAGCACCTTGGGTTCCCGTTATTGAAGGAAAACGTTGGGAATCATTGCAAATTAGCCACGAATGCTACAATGCAGGACATTTAATTGAAGCAGCTGTTGTGCATTATGAAGCAACTGGAAAAAGAAATTTTCTTGATATTGCTATCAAAAATGCCGATTTATTAGTGAAAACTTTTGGCGATAAACCCGGTCAGGTAAAAGGAGTTCCCGGACATCAAATTGTAGAAACTGGATTAATCAAATTGTATCAAATTACTGGAAAAGAAGATTATCTAAAATTGGCAAAATATTATTTAGATAATCGCGGAAATCCGAACAATCATAAATTATATGGCGAATATGCGCAAGATCATATTCCGGTTATACAGCAAAATGAAGTTGTTGGTCACGCCGTAAGAGCCGTTTATATGTACGCTGGAATGACAGATATTGCCGCAATGACAAAAGACAAAGGTTACACAGATGCTGTAAATAATTTGTGGAGCAATATGGTCAACAAGAAAATGTATATCACTGGCGGAATTGGTTCGAGACACGACGGAGAAGCTTTTGGAGCCAATTATGAATTGCCAAATTTAACCGCGTACAACGAAACCTGCGCTGCAATTGGTGATGTATACTGGAACCACAGATTGCATAATTTATACGGAAAATCACAATATTTTGATGTGATCGAAAGAACCATGTACAATGGTTTAATTTCTGGAATTTCATTAGATGGAAAAGAGTTTTTCTATCCGAATGCTTTAGAAGCTGATGGTGTTTTTAAATCAAACAGAGGTTCCTGCACACGTCAGGCTTGGTTTGACTGTTCTTGCTGCCCAACTAATTTAATTCGTTTTATTCCGTCGATTCCGGGACTTATTTATTCAAAATCAAAAGATGTTTTATATGTGAATTTATATGCTTCAAACAACGCATCTTTTACTTTAGGAAAAACTGATTTACAAATTTCACAGCAAACATCTTATCCTTGGAACGGAAAAATAGCAATCTCAGTAAATCCAAAAAAAGAAAGTCAATTCACAATCAAACTAAGAGTTCCGGGCTGGGCAAGAAATGAAGTTTTGCCGGGAGATTTATATTCTTATAAAAAAGCTTCTACTCAAAAAACAACCATTAGTTTGAATGGAGAAACATTAACAATTCAGCCACAAGATGGTTATTTCGTAATCTCAAGAAATTGGAAAAAAGGAGATAAAATCAATCTTAATTTTCCAATGGAAGTTCAGGAAGTAGAAACGAATGCTAAAGTAGAAACCAATAAAAATAAAGTCTCTTTAGAATATGGCCCAATCGTTTATGCTGTAGAAGAAATTGACAACAAAACCAATTTCGATAAAATAAATGTAGCATCTGGAGATACTTTCAAAGTAAAAAAGGAAGCAAATTTATTACAGGGCGTAAATGTTATCGAAAATTCAAAATTCAAGGCAATTCCATATTATTCTTGGTCAAATCGCGGAGTTGGGAAAATGAAAGTTTGGTTGGACTATAAGAACTAAGATTCTATTCCCGCAAGGTTTCCAAAACCTTGTAGGTTTAATTTTTAAACTTAAGGAACTTAATAATACCTACAAGGTTTTGGAAACCTTGCAGGAGAACAAAAAATTAAAAATCCGTTTTTATCCGCGTCATCTGCGTGCCGTAAAAACACATTAAATACAAAAAAATGAAGTCCAAATTAATTACCAAAATGACCCTTTGCGGAGTATTGCTGAGCAGTTTTTTCGTATCGGCACAAAAAAACAATCTTCAGGTTGATGCATCCAAAACCATCACCAAAATTCAACCGACGATGTACGGAGTGTTTTTTGAAGACATCAATTTTGCTGCCGATGGAGGTTTATACGCCGAAATGATTAAAAACAGATCGTTCGAATTTCTGTTTCCGATGATGGGGTGGAACGAGCCAAACAGCGACCGCCATAAGCTAAACCAACAATCTGGAATTGCAGCTGTAATTCAATATTCTAAAAAAGGAACCAATCACAATTATTGCAGAGTTACGGTTAATGATGCAAGTGGTTATCAATTGGTAAATGAAGGTTTCAGAGGAATGGGAATTAAAAAAGACCTGAAATACAATCTGTCTTTAAACGCATCAAAAGTATCTGGAAACATTTCGAAAATTAAATTTCAGTTTATAGACAAAGACAACAAAGTTTTGGGAGAAACTTTGGTTGTTCCAACATCAGCAGATTGGTCAAATTATACCGCACAATTAATATCAAATGCAACAGAAGCTAAAGCCAAACTGAAAATCACTTTTGAAGGAAACGGAGTAATCGATCTGGATAATATTTCATTGTTTCCTGAAGATACCTGGGCGGGCAGAAAAAATGGACTTCGTAAAGATTTAGTACAATTATTATACGATTTAAAACCGGGATTTTTGCGTTTTCCAGGCGGTTGTATAGTTGAAGGAAGAACATTGGCAGAACGTTATCAATGGAAAAAATCAGTAGGAAAAGTAGAAGAAAGAGAAACGGCAGTAAACCGTTGGAATATGGAATTTGCACACAGACCTGCACCGGATTATTTCCAGAGTTTTGGTTTAGGATTCTTCGAATATTTTCAACTTTCAGAAGATATTGGTGCTTCTCCGCTTCCAATTTTAAGCTGCGGAATGGCGTGTCAGTTTAATACAGGACAATTAGTTCCCATGGATCAGTTAGATCCTTATGTGCAGGATGCATTAGACTTAATCGAATTTGCAAATGGCGGAGCAGAAACCGCATGGGGAAAAGTTAGGGCAGATATGGGGCATCCAAAACCATTCAACTTAAAATTCATTGGAGTTGGAAATGAACAATGGGGACCAGATTATATCGAGCGTTTCAAAGTTTTTCAAAAAGCTATTAAAGCGAAATATCCAAACATTACAATTGTTTCAGGAACAGGGCCATTTCCTGACGGAGATTTTTATGATTATGGTATGAAAGAATTGAAGCAGTTAAATGCAGAAATTGTTGACGAACATTATTATAAAGACCCGGCCTGGTTTCGTAAAAATGTAACACGTTACGATAGTTATGACCGAAAAGGTCCAAAGATTTTTGCCGGAGAATACGCAGCGCAAAGTGTAGCAATTGCAAGTCCGGATAATAAAAACAACTGGGAATGTGCTTTCTCTGAAGCTGCTTTTATGACCGGAATGGAACGTAATGCTGAGGTTGTTCAATTGACATCGTATGCGCCTTTATTAGCTCACGTAGAAGGATGGCAGTGGACGCCGGACATGATTTGGTTTAACAATTTACAATCGTACGGAACCCCAAATTATTATGTTCAAAAATTATTCTCAAATAACAAAGGAACAGATTTAATCAACATTACAAAAGACGGAAAGGCGGTTATTGGGCAAAATGATTTGTTTGCTTCTGCGGTAAAAGATGTAAATTCTAAAGAAGTAATTCTGAAAATCGTAAACACATCGGCAGCATCTCAAAATGTTTCAATTGATGTAAAAGGAGCAAAATTAGACTCAAAAGGAACAGCAGTAATTTTAAAGGGAGAAGGAATAAATGATGAGAATTCATTTGAAAATCCGACTAAAATCAGCCCAAAAGAAAGTGAATTTAAGGTGTCTGGGAATAAAGTTCAATATGATTTTCCGGCCTATTCAGTTACAGTTTTGAAAATTAAGATGAAATAATCTCAATACAATAAATGTAATGTTAACATTTATTTTTTGTTTTGATCTTAAACTATTGTTTTGATGCATTATTTGTAAAAATTCAAGAGCTATATTTTATTAAGTGTTTTTTGTACACTTATAAGTTATTTATAATTATATTTGTCATTATTTAAAATTAATTTCGAATGAAAAATTACGTAATAGGATTAGACTACGGAACAGATTCTGTTCGTGCGGTGCTTATCGATACTGAGAATGGACAGGAATTAGCATCTAATGTTTCTCATTACAAAAGATGGAAAAACAAACAATATTGTGACGCATCTATAAATCAATTTCGTCAGCATCCTTTGGATCATATCGAAGGTTTAGAAATCACAATTCAAACCGTTATAAAAGAAAGTAAAGTTGATCCAAAATTGGTACGAGGAATTTGTATCGATACAACTGGATCTTCTCCTGTTCCCGTTACAAAAGATGGAACGCCATTAGCATTGACAAAAGGATTTGAAGAAAACCCAAATGCGATGATGGTTTTATGGAAAGATCATACTTCTATAAATGAAGCAAACGAAATCAACGAACTGGCAGTAAGCTGGGGCGGAGAAGACGTAACAAAATACGTTGGAGGAATTTATTCATCAGAATGGTTTTGGGCAAAAATTCTTCACATTGCTAGACAAGACGAAGCGGTTAGAAATGCAGCCCACACTTGGATGGAGCACTGCGATTTAATGACGTATTTGTTAATTGAAGATAAAGATTTAAAAACCTTCAAAAGAAGTCGTTGTGCTGCAGGTCATAAAGCAATGTGGCACACAGACTGGAACGGATTGCCACCAGTCGAATTCTTAGAAAAATTACATCCGTATTTAGCACAGCTTCGCGGAAACTTATATGATGAAACGTATACATCAGATTTAGTTGCTGGAAATTTAAGCAAAGAATGGGCAGATCGTTTAGGACTTTCGACAGAAACAGTTGTAGCCGTTGGAACATTCGATGCGCATTCTGGAGCAGTTGGTGCTAAAATTGAAGAGAATACTTTAGTTCGTGTTATGGGAACTTCAACTTGTGATATTCTAGTTGGTTCTTATGATGAGGTGGGAACAAAAACTGTTCGCGGAATCTGCGGACAAGTTGATGGTTCGGTTATTCCAGGCTTTATCGGATTAGAAGCAGGACAATCTGCTTTTGGTGATTTATTGGCTTGGTACAAAGAACTATTAATGTGGCCGACAGAACATTTATTAGGTTCTTCATCTCTTTTAAATGAAACTCAAAAAGAGCAATTAAGAGAAGAATTCAGCGATAAATTAATTGTTGAATTAACGAAAGAAGCAGAGAAAATTCCAGTTTCAGAAAGTCTTCCAATCGCTTTGGACTGGATCAACGGAAGAAGAACGCCAGATGCCAATCAGGAAGTAAAAAGTGCAATTTCAAACCTTTCTTTAGGAACAAAAGCGCCGCATATTTTTAAAGCTTTAGTAAACGCAATCTGTTTTGGAGCGAAGAAAATTGTAGATCGTTTTGAAGAAGAAGGAGTAAAAATCGACAGCGTTATAGGAATTGGAGGTGTTGCCCGTAAATCTCCTTTCATTATGCAGACTTTGGCTAACGTTTTAAACAAACCAATTAAAATTGCAGCTTCAGACCAAACTCCGGCTTTGGGAGCAGCAATTTATGCAGCAGTTGCCGCCGGAATTTATCCGAACGTGATCGAAGCAAGTCAAAAAATAGGAAGTGATTTCGACGGAGAATATTTCCCTCAATTAGATAAAGTAGCGGCGTATAATAAATTGCTGATTGCTTACGAACAATTAAGTGCTTTTGCAGATCCAAACCTTAAAATATCGCAACATGAGCTCTCTTTATAAAGATTTAAAACAAGAATGTTATGAAGCCAATATGCAGTTAAATGCATTGAATTTGGTAGTGTATACTTTTGGAAATGTAAGTGCCGTGGACAGAAAAAATGGTGTTTTTGCCATTAAACCAAGCGGTGTTCCGTATGAAGATTTAAAGCCGGAAGATATTGTAATTGTCGATTTTGACAACAATATTATTGAAGGAACCATGCGTCCGTCATCAGATACCAAAACGCATGCTTATTTATACAAAAACTGGCCAAATATTGGCGGCGTTGCACATACACATGCAACCTACTCTGTTGCTTGGGCACAGGCTCAGCAAGATATTCCAATTTTCGGAACCACGCATGCAGATCATTTAACAGCCGATATTCCGTGTGCGCCACCGATGGCAGATTCTCTTATTGAAGGAAACTATGAACACAATACAGGAATTCAGATTTTGGACTGTTTCAAAGAAAAAAATCTTTCTTATGAAGAAGTCGAAATGATTTTGATAGGAAATCACGGTCCATTTGCGTGGGGAAAAAACGCGGCAAAAGCAGTTTATAACAGTAAAGTTCTGGAAGTTGTGGCAGAAATGGCATATCTGACTTTGCAAATAAATCCAAAAGCACCAAGATTAAAAGACTCATTAATTAAAAAACATTACAACCGCAAACACGGAAAAGATTCGTATTACGGACAGTAGCGATTTTAGATTGCAGATTATTGATTTAAGATTTTAGATCAAGTAGAAAAACGATTAAACAGTTCAACAAAATAACGATTAAACAATGATAGATATATCTCAAAAAGAAGTATGGTTTGTAGTAGGAAGCCAGGAATTATACGGTGAAGAAACACTAAGAAAAGTAGCAGAACATTCGCAGATAATTGCAAAAGGATTAGATGCTTCGTCTTCAATTCCAGTAAAAGTGGTTTATAAAGATGTAGTAAAATCTCCATCACAGATTTTAGATGTTTGTTTAGCAGCGAATTCGGCTAAAAACTGTATCGGAATTATTGCGTGGATGCATACTTTTTCGCCGGCAAAAATGTGGATTGGCGGATTAAATATCCTTAAAAAACCATTATGCCATTTGCATACACAATATAATGCTGAAATTCCGTGGGGATCTATCGACATGGATTTCATGAACTTAAACCAATCTGCTCACGGAGATCGTGAATTTGGTTTCATTATGTCAAGATTACGTAAAAAACGTAAAGTAGTAGTTGGTCATTGGGAAGATGAAAGAGTTCAGAAAAAATTAGGAATTTGGTCAAGAGTTGTTTTAGGATGGGATGAACTTCAAAATCTAAAAGTTGCTCGTATTGGAGACAATATGCGTGAAGTTGCCGTTACAGAAGGTGATAAAGTAGAGGCTCAAATTCGTTTCGGCGTTTCTGTAAACGGATACGATTCTTCAGATGTTACGAAACATATTGAAAAAGTAACAGACAAAGAGCTAAACGATTTATTAGCTGTTTACGAACAATCATACACTTTAACTGATTCTTTAAAAGAAGGCGGAGCACAAAGAAGTTCTTTGGTTGAAGCAGCAAAAATTGAATTAGGATTAAGGGCTTTCCTTGAAGAAGGAGGTTTCGGAGCTTTTACAGATACATTTGAAAACCTTGGAGTTTGGAAACAATTACCGGGAATCGCGACACAAAGATTAATGGCTGATGGTTATGGCTTTGGAGGAGAAGGAGACTGGAAAACCGCTGCAATGGTAAGAGCTTTAAAAGTTATGAATATCGGACTTGAAGGAGGAACATCTTTCATGGAAGATTACACATACCATTTTACGCCTCAAAAATCATATGTTTTAGGATCGCACATGTTAGAAATCTGTCCTTCTATTGCTGATGGAAAACCTTCTTGCGAAGTACATCCTTTAGGAATTGGAGGTAAAGAAGATCCTGCTCGTTTGGTATTTAATTCACCTGCTGGAGATGCAATCAATGTTTCTTTAGTAGATATGGGAACTCGTTTCCGTTTAATTGTAAACGAAGTTGAAGCCGTTAAACCAATGGCTGAATTGCCAAAATTACCAGTTGCGAGAGTTTTATGGGATTGTAAACCAAACCTTGATATCGCTGCAACAGCTTGGATTTTAGCCGGAGGAGCACATCATACCGTTTACAGCCAGTCATTAACAACAGAATATATGGAAGATTTCGCAGATATTGCCGGAATCGAATTATTGGTTATCGACGAAAAAACAACGGTAAGAGAGTTTAAAGATAAGATCAATGCTAATGAAGCTTACTTTCATTTGTTTCAGCACGGACTATAAATTAGTCAAAAGTCTAATGTCATAAAGTCCTAAAGATTTAGTTACTTTGAAGCAATTGACTTTAAGACTTTCGACTTTAAGACTTTACTAACTTAAAAAATTATCATTTATGAATGTATTAAAACGTTGTATTTTTGGAATTGGCTTGTTAGGTCTGGCTATAATTTCAGTTCAATGCAAAAGCGATAAAAAAATGGATTCAACAGTTTCAGATGAAAAAACAGCAGTAACGATTGAAAAATCTTCTTACGGAACAACTGCAAAAGGAGAAAAAATAGACAGTTATAAGCTGAAAAACCAAAATGGAATGGAAGTAGATATCATCACTTTTGGTGGTATCATAACTGATTTAAAAGTCCCAAATAAAGAAGGGGTTTCTGAAAACGTAGTGACCGGATTTAATTCTTTGGCACAGTATGAGAAGCCAAATCCATTTTTTGGAGCTCTTATCGGAAGATATGGAAACCGAATTGCTAAAGGGAAATTTTCTTTGGATGGGAAAGATTATCAGTTAGCAATAAATAATGAGACAAATGCTTTGCATGGAGGACCAAATGGTTTCTTTAAAGTAGTTTGGAAAGCTGATGAGGTAAAATCTGGTGAAACAGCTTCTTTAAAATTATCTTATTTAAGTAAAGATATGGAAGAAGGATACCCAGGAAACCTAAAAGTTTTTGTAACGTATACATTGACAAATAATAATGAATTAGAAGTTTTGTATGAAGCTGAAACTGATAAAAAGACGGTTATTAATTTAACGCAGCATACTTATTTCAATTTATCGGGAGATTTTTCTAAAACAATCTTAGATCACGAATTGACTTTAAATGCAGATAAAATTGTTCCGGTTGATGCGACTTTAATTCCAACAGGAAAATTAGAAGATGTTGCCAATACACCTTTCGATTTCAGAACACCAAAATTAATTGGAAAAGACATCGAAGTTAAAAATGAGCAATTAATAAGAGGAAAAGGCTACGATCATTGCTGGGTATTGAACAATCCTGAAAAAGGAAAAACAATCATCGCAAAAGTATACCACGCACCAAGCGGAAGAGTTTTAGAAATGACTACAGACGAACCTGGAATTCAGTTTTATTCTGGAAATTTCCTTGACGGAACTCTGCCAACTCGCGACGGAAAAACATACGGACACAGAACCGGACTTTGTTTAGAAACAGAACATTATCCAGATTCTCCAAACCAGAAAAATTTCCCAACAACGGTTTTAAACCCGGGAGAAAAGTACAAAACTAAAACTACCTTTAAATTCTCAGTAAAGAAATAGTTTTAGAATTTGTTTATTAGTTTAATTCTCTAAGAAACCTCGAAAAGTTATGTTTTCGAGGTTTTTTTATTTGTAAATATTAATGCATATTACGACTTATAAAGATTTTGTTAATTTATTCAATTGTTTCTTACATTTGTGTAATAACGATAATAAAAATTCTTTATTTATGAAAAACCCAATTAAATTATTACTTCTGTTATTAACCTATTCCATATGTACAATAGGAAGTGCTCAGGTTCATATGAATTTTAAATTTGACACGCCTTATGGTAAAAATACCGCTGTTGGAAAATTTGCTGAAATCAATGGAGCTAAAATCTATTATGAAGAATATGGAAAAGGAGAACCTTTGTTATTGATTCACGGAAATGGAGGAAATATTGAATCAATGGGAAATCAAATCGATTATTTTAAGAGTAAATACAGAGTTATTGTTGCTGATAATAGAGGGCAGGGTAAATCGGAGTTGAAAACGGATTCTTTGACATACGTTCAGATTACAAAAGATATAGAGGGATTAGTTAATCAGTTAAAACTAGATTCGATAAGTATTATTGGATGGAGTGATGGTGGAATTGTTGGTTTACAAATGGGTATTTCAGGTAAGTCAAAAATAAAGAAAATTGTAGCGATGGGGGCAAATTTAAGACCTGATTCTTCAGCTGTTAATTCGTGGGCTACAAAAGATGTTGAGAACATGAAAAAAAGGATTGTGTCGAAAATTAAAGAGAAAGACACTAGTGAGAATTGGAATCTACAAAAACAACTTGCCGGACTTTTGGTAGATCAACCTAATATTGTAACTAAAGATTTATCAAAAATTAAAGCAAAAGTGCTTATAATAGCAGGAGATAAAGACATTATTAAAAATGAACATTCGGTAGAAATTTTTGAAAACATACCTAAGGCACAGTTATGTATTATGCCTGGAGAAACCCATTTTGCGCCGGCTTCAAATCCTGAAGTATTTAATGCATTAGTAAATAAGTTTTTATCAGAACCGTTTAAAAGACCAGATTCGGATTGGACTAAATGGGGTAAATAAAAGCAGACTCAAAGTTTTATTTTCTTGGCAGCTTCGTGTCTTTGCGAGATTAATTCCTTACAACTTATAAAATGTTAATTTAGCGAAATGAAACATCTATTCAAAGCGGCATTAAATTGGACTTCAAATAAAAATCAAGAAGAAACAACGTCAAAACTTTATAATAAAAACCATCAAATTAAAATTGAAGGAAAATCAGTTTTAGATGTTTCGGCAGCAAAAGCTTTTAAAGGTGATCCGTCATTATACAATCCCGAAGATTTATTGTTAAGTAGTTTGGTTTCCTGCCACATGATGTCATACTTATATGTATGCTCTCAAAACGAAATAGAAGTTCTTGAGTATTCAGACAATGCCGAAGCCACACTCGAAGTTTCTCCAGACGGGAGCGGACGTTTTGTTGAGGTTAGATTATATCCGAAGGTGAAAATTTCAAATCCAAACCAAATTGAATTAGCTTTAGATCTACATTTTAAAGCTAATCAATTGTGCTTTATTGCAAATTCGTGCAATTTTCCTGTTTTGCATGAGGCGAGTTGTGAGGTTTTCACCATATAAGTGATATGTTCATTTAAATACAGGGCTTTTAAAAGCAAAGTTTATTTGCTTATATGACTTATATGGTTTAAAAAAGGCATAAAAAAGTTATTGGAGAATATAATTATACTTACGATAAAGAAAATCGAACAATAAAAATATTTTCGGACACTAAACATAGACAGCAGTAAACTCTTTTTGTGAGAAATATTTTTTAAATTTCGTAACACTAATTATATAATCTATGAGACACCTTTTAATTGATAATTTAGACCCTACGAAGACAATAGGCTGGACTAATGATTTTGATAAAATTTCATTCAACCTTAATATTATGAAACCTATGTTGCAAAATGTTAATGAACGTAAAGGCAGAGAAAATAAAGGCTTTGCTGTATTTGGGGTCTATGATAAGTGGTTGGTTTTATATAATCATAATTTAATTAATCCGGAAAGACATTTAATGTATTTTGTTGAGTGTACTACAGATATTGATTTGCTAAAAAAATATAAATTAGGTATCGATGATAAAATAGATATGATTAAAGATCTTCAAACTAGATATATTATGCAGTACAATATTGATAGTAACACGACATTTTTATCATTTGCACATCCAAATGAACAAATTCTTGAACCTAATTTTTTTGTTTGTACTGATGATGACTTTATTATTAGTAAAGCATATCATTTAGGTGTATATCCACTGATAGAAAGTCATGGAGACGGAAAACTTAAAGTGTGTTTTGCTGATGAAATGATCAATGTTGACGGAGTATTAATTCAAAATGTTTATGCTATAATTAATTTTGGAAAAGCAGGTGAAAATGAAACAGCAGAAGAAGGTTATATATATTTAAAAATCTATGATTTTATTAGAAACCATGATAAAATAATAGAATTAGAAAAAGCTATTATTGGTCTTGGTGCTAAATTTGATCGTGCATATTTTTCTAAACGCTTTTCAATAGAAGATTTAAATTAATTTAATCATTTGCCATAAAAATAAAAAAGACAGTTTATTTTAGACTGTCTTTTTAAACTTTGTAATTCTTGTAGAATTAAAATCCTTCTTCCAATTCTTGTTCTGGGAATAACCCTTGGATCGTTTTAATTGGCAGAAACATTTTTCCTGTACTTGGAATCATTATAAAGCCATAACTTTCATAAAATTCAATCGCTTTTTGGTCTAATGGATCAACTATAACCGCATAAAGCGCCATCGTGTTTTTTGATACTTCCAAACATTTTTTTAATGCATCAAATAATAAAATTTCTCCAAGCCCTTTCCCCTGCTCACTTTCATCTACTGCTAATCTTCCTAATAATGCTAAAGGAATATTATATGACTTTGGAATTTTTTTGGTTAACTCCGGTGGAAAATCTTCCCATCCAATAGAGCTTGTTGTCAATGTGAAAAATCCTAATACTCTTTTTTTATCTGCATTAATGTCTGTTAAAACATGACATACTGATAAATCTTTTCTGGCATCCTGTCCCGCTTGTTTGTGAAAATAATTATCTAATAACTCTTTGCCACATTTAAACTTTTTTCTTTCGTGATCCTCTGTAAGGACTTCAATCTTTAGATTCATTTTGTTCAACAAATTTAAAATGGTTCATTTGAGCCCTCTTAAGTTTATCATTAGCCTTTGGTGGATTTAAAATTGCATCCATGAATATTTTCTTGTCCTCGTAGGTTTTTAAAACAGTTTCATTTTCTTTAATGATTTTGTTTGCCTCGGTGTTAATACAATAAACAACAAATTCTGTTACATTTTTAAACCCTTTCAGGACTGATGCATACTTAATCAACTCCTTGTGTTCTTTACTGATACGAACATCAATTCGGTCGTTAATGATTGTTGACATATTATATTATTTTATATTTAATTTGATTTAACTTGATTTAATTTGATTTTCTTGTTTTAAATTTTAATTTAATTTTTTGATTTAGTAAGATTTAAGTAAAATTGTTTATTATTAGTATTGTCTCTAATAGTCTTTATCTTAGTCCTTTCTCCTCTTATAATTTATTTTAACCTATTTATTTTACGGTTTTTCTTTATTTTATGAGTTATTCTCTTGACTTTATTCTAGACTTTTTCCGAATCCCTTTAGTCTTTTAAAGAGTTAAGTTTCGTATCAGTTTTGCAAATGTACGTATTTTTTCCGTACATTGTTTTATTTTTTTATTTTTTTTGTTCTCTTTTTTCTGTTTGTTGTGTTCATTTTATTTATACTTGGCGTTCCCTATGGTAGGGCTGTGAACACTCAATTTTTCTGCTTTTTGAAGAATTAAAGCAGAAAAGATTTCGGACAATTGCTCCCATTCCTAATGCATCAGACACGTTTAAAAAAAAGGAGGTCTTTTAAAATTCCTATTTCTGTAATCCAAAGAAGTTAAAAAAAACACTTTTGGAGTTATAGCCCTTTCTTCTCCCTTTTTTCAAGTCCTGGGCCATAAACAAGGAAAGTACAGTTTTGAACCGTATTCAAAAGATAAAATTGTTTTTTGCTTCCGTGAAAAAGGTAATTATTAAAATGAGAGAAAATAAGATTGCAGTAAGTACTTTTTTTGAAAGGTAATAGTTCAGAGTGTAAATTCTCTTTCTATGAGCATTAAGTTTTTATGTAAAATGGAAAGAATCCAGGCCCCTTGATCACCTTAAAAAGAAAAAACCTCTGAAAATCAATTGATTTCAGAGGTTTTAAGTACCCGGAGCCGGAGTCGAACCGGCACGGTTTCCCACAGGTGTTTGAGACCAGCGCGTCTACCAATTCCGCCATCCGGGCTTAGCAGACGAAAAAATAACGATAAATCAGTTATTTTAACGCAATAGAATGAGATCAAAAATGTGCCCATTCCTTTAACACGGTGCAAATGTAAAAAATAAAATTAAATGTTCTACTAAAAATACTTAAATATTTCCTTTCAGTCTCCAATAAATTTTATAAATTTGCACCTCGTTAAAACGACGCACACACAACTAACTACACCCGAGGCAAATACATCATCTGGCTAGGACAAACGAAATAGCCGAATTGATGGAGCGCAGCGGAATAAAACAACAAATTATAATGTCGCACCTAGAACCAGAAGCTAAAATTTTTGCTTGTTCACAAAGTGTTTATCTTGCAGAAAAAATTGCAGAACAATACGGAATTCCGTTAGGAAAAGTAACGATGTCAACGTATAGTGATGGAGAATTTCAGCCATCTTACGAAGAGTCAATCAGAGGATTACGTGTTTTTATTGTGTGTTCAACTTTTCCGTCGGCAGATAATTTGATGGAATTGTTATTAATGATTGATGCTGCAAAACGCGCATCAGCAAGACATATTACAGCTGTTATGCCTTATTTTGGCTGGGCAAGACAGGATAGAAAAGATAAGCCAAGAGTTCCGATTGGAGCAAAGTTAGTAGCAAACCTATTAACAGCTGCAGGAGCAACAAGAATCATGACAATGGATTTGCACGCAGATCAAATTCAGGGATTCTTTGAAAAACCCGTAGATCATTTATTTGCATCTACAATCTTTTTGCCTTACGTGCAAAGTTTAAATTTAGAAAATTTGACTATTGCATCTCCAGACATGGGAGGTTCAAAAAGAGCTTATGCTTACTCTAAGTTTTTAGAATCAGATGTAGTAATCTGTTATAAACAAAGAAAAGCAGCCAACGTTATTGACACTATGGAATTGATTGGTGAGGTAAAAGGCCGTAACGTAATTTTAGTAGACGACATGATCGATACAGGAGGAACTTTAGCAAAAGCAGCCGACTTAATGATCGAAAAAGGAGCACTAAGCGTAAGAGCAATTTGTACACATGCTATTTTATCTGGCGGTGCGTATGAGAAAATTGAAAATTCTAAATTAACAGAATTAATCGTAACAGATTCAATTCCGTTAAAGAAAGAATCAAACAAAATTAGAGTAGTGAGTTGTGCACCTCTTTTTGCAGAAGTTATGCACATGGTGCACCACAACAATTCCATTAGTGGAAAATTCATAATGTAGCAAGCAATAAGCTGTAGGCCTTAGGCTGTAAGCTTTATTACATAGTGAAGAAAAAGCTTAAAGCCTATTGCTTAAAGCTTAAAGCAAACAAGAATATTTATTAATAACTATATTTTTTTACAATGAAATCGATTACAATTAAAGGATCAGAAAGAGAAAGCGTGGGCAAAGTGTCAACTAAAGCCTTACGTAATGCTGGAGCGGTTCCTTGCGTGTTATACGGAGGAAATCAGGCAGTACATTTCTCAGCAGACGCTGCGGCATTCAAAAACTTGGTTTACACTCCAAACGCTCACACAGTTGTGATCGAACTTGGAAAAGGAAAATCATTCAATGCAATTTTGCAAGACATTCAGGTTCACCCTGTATCTGACAAAATTTTACACATTGACTTCTTCCAATTATTTGATGACAAAGAAATCACAATGGAAGTTCCTGTGAAAATTGTTGGTACATCTAAAGGTGTTCTTGCTGGAGGTGTTTTACGTTTAAACACTCGTAAATTAAAAGTAAAAGCTTTACCTAAAAATCTTCCTGATTTTGTTGAAGCTGATATTACTCCACTTGAAATGGGTAACAAATTATATGTTACTAAAGTTGGTGCTCCAGAATACAAAATTATGCACCCAGACAACACAGTTGTTGCTCAGGTAAGAATTTCTCGTGCTGCTATGAAAGCTGCTCAAGAAGCTGCAAAAGCTGCAAAAGCTCCTGCAAAAGGAAAGAAAAAATAATTTTTTTCAACTCAATACAAAAAGCATCAATCGAAAGATTGGTGCTTTTTTTTTGAAATGTTCTGAGATGCTGAGTTGCTAAGGTTCTAAGTTTTCTAGGATGAAACCCACATGTTGTCAGGCTGAGCGAAGTCGAAGCCCCGCACAAAGTATTGTAATTTAGATTGTCGAGCTTCTGGTGGTCCTTCGACTTCGCTCAGGATGACAATATGTTGTACATAGAAATAAAACCAGTGTAAACCTGTTTCACCCGCGTCACCCGTGTACCGTCCTTAAACAATTTTAGTGTTTAAAAATAATTATCTAATTAACCAATTGGCACATTCTCTAATTAATCTTACTTTTGCAGGCATGATAAAATGGATAACAAAACTGTTTTCATCAACACAAAAAGAAGAGAACATAGATAATATGAAGAAATATTTAATCGTTGGTTTAGGAAATATCGGAGCCGAATATGTAAACACAAGACATAATATCGGATTTAAAGTATTAGACTTTTTAGCCAGAAAAGAAAGCCTTTCATTTGAAACTGTAAAATTAGGATCCTTAGCCGAATATAAGTTTAAAGGGAGAACATTCTTTCTGCTTAAACCAAACACTTATATGAACCTTAGCGGAAAAGCAGTAAAATACTGGATGGATAAAGAAAATATTCCGCTGGAAAATATTCTTGTAATTACAGATGATTTAAATCTGTCTTTCGGAACTATTAGAATCAAACCAAAAGGCAGCGATGGCGGACATAATGGACTGAAAAATATTAATCTGGTTTTGAATACACAAAACTATACCCGTTTTAGATTTGGAATCAGCGATCAATTTAAAAAAGGCCAGCAGATAGATTATGTTTTAGGAGAATGGAATGACGACGAAAATTCGAAATTACCGGAACGTTTAGAGACCTCAATAGAAATTATAAAATCTTTTGGAACGGCCGGATTAGAAAATACCATGACAACCTTTAATGGAAAATAAAGATTTACAAGGTTTTAACTTTCAGAAAATCAATTTATCAATTAATTAAATTGAATTATAACGAAATAGTATTTTCAATTCCAAAGTTAAATGTCTAAATTTGGGATAAATTATTATAAACCATAAAAATCCTTATATCATGGCTTTTGAATTACCACAATTACCATATGCATATGATGCATTAGAACCACATATTGATGCGCGTACAATGGAAATCCACCATACAAAGCACCACAATGCATACACAACAAATCTTAACGCTGCTATCGCAGGAACAGATTTAGAGGGAAAAACAATCGAAAATATCTTAATCAACTTAGATAAATCTAACGCTGCAGTTCGTAACAATGGCGGAGGTTTTTACAACCACAATTTATTCTGGACAGTAATGGCTCCAAACGGTGGGGGATTACCAACTGGAGATTTATTAGCAGCTATTGAATCTTCTTTTGGAACTTTCGAAGAATTTAAAGCAAAATTTGCTAAAGCCGGAGCAACTCAATTTGGTTCAGGATGGGCTTGGTTGTGCGTACACAAAGGTGGAAAACTAGATGTTTGCGGAACTCCAAATCAAGACAACCCATTAATGCCGGAAGTTGGCTGTGGTGGAACTCCAATTTTAGGAATGGACGTTTGGGAACATGCTTACTACTTAAACTATCAAAACAGAAGACCAGATTATATTGAGGCTTTCTTTAATGTAATTAACTGGACAGAAGTTGCCAGAAGATATGCTTTAGACAAATAGTCGAAAATAGAGAAAAGAATAAAGAGAAAAGACGAGTGCCGAAAGGTACTCGTCTTTTTGTATATCTATAAGTCTCGTCTTTATTCTATAATCTTTGTTCTATCCTCTTCTCTAAAAAAGAAAATAAAAAAGGCGGAATTTCTTCCACCTTTTTTGCCCCAAATCTACCATAAACTTAACCTACTAATGTTATGGTTTTATAAATGTATGATACTTATTTTTATTAAGAAAATTTTTCGGATGAAAGGTAAATATATCCGATGAAATGAATATAATGAGTTAAAGGCGAAATACTTGAGTTTATTCCAATAAAAAAGGTGGAATTCCTTCCACCCTTTTTGCCCCAAATCTACCATAAACTTAACCTACTAATGTTATGGTATTTCAAAAGTATTGTAGCTTTTCATTTTTACCAAAGAAACAGGATGAACGGCAAAAAAAACCGATGAAATGCACAAATTAACCTTTTATTAATACTTTTTTAATAAGCTCTCGCGTCTTTTCCCTCGTAGAAATTCATAAATGCACGGTTTACAACACGGTTTCCTCCTGGGGTAGGATAATCACCTGTAAAGTACCAGTCGCCTAGATTTTTAGGGCAGGCAATATGTAAATCTTCTACTTTTTGGAAAATAATTTTTACTTCGGCATTAATTTCCGGAGAACTTAACATCTCGGCAATTTTATCTGAAATTTCTTCTGGTGTAAATTGATCGTAAATTGCTGTTACGTAATTCACAACATCTTTGTCTGCAAAATTTTCCTGTGCTTTACATTTCGCATAAACTTCGTCAACAATATGATATAAGTTTCTTTCTTTCAATAACGTCAAAGCTGCTCTAAAAGCAACAAGTCCTTCAAGTTTTGCCATATCAATTCCATAACAGTCAGGATAACGAATTTGCGGCGCCGATGAAACAATAACGATACGTTTTGGTTTTAAACGATCCATCATTTTAATGATACTCATTTTTAATGTAGTGCCACGAACAATACTATCGTCAATAATAACCAAATTGTCTTCTGGTTTAATTACACCATATGTAACATCATAAACGTGAGCCACTAAATCGTCACGGCTGCTGTCCTCAGTAATAAAGGTTCTAAGTTTAGCATCTTTAATAGCCACTTTTTCTGTACGTATTTTTACGGCTAGAAGTTCCTGAAGCGTTTCTGCAGTGAGTGTATTTCTGTTTTCCAGAATATAATTGTTTTTTCTCTGATTTAAGAAATCCTGAGCAGCTTCGACTAAACCATAAAATGAAGTTTCGGCTGTATTAGGAATGTATGAGAAAACAGTATTATCTGTATCGCTGTCAATCGCATTAAGAACGGCTGGTAAAATCAATTTCCCTAAATTTTTACGTTCCTGATAAATTTCTGCGTCACTTCCTCTTGAGAAATAAATTCTTTCAAAAGAACACGCTTTTTTAACAGTAGGTTCTAAGATTTGATTCATAGAAACTTTTCCGTTTTTCTTTATGATTAAAGCATTTCCCGGATCGATTTCCTGTACACTTTCAAAAGGAACATTAAATACTGTTTGAATAACAGGTCTTTCAGAAGCTACTACAACAACTTCATCATCCTGGTAAAAGTAGGCTGGACGAATTCCTGCCGGATCTCTAAAAACGAATGCGTCGCCATGACCTAATAAACCGGCCATTGCATAACCTCCGTCTAAGTTTTTAGCAGAACGGGCTAATATTTTAGCAATATCCAAACGTTCAGCAATTACTGGCGAAGCTTCTCTTTTTGAATACCCTTCAGCTTTACAGTCTTGGTACAATTGCATAACTTCTTTATCTAAGAAGTGACCAATTTTTTCCATTACAGTAACCGTATCAGCCATTTCTTTTGGGTGCTGTCCTAATTCAACTAAGTTTTCGAAAAGTTCCTTAACATTAGTCATGTTAAAGTTTCCGGCCAAAATTAAGTTACGGTGCATCCAGTTACTTTGACGTAAAAATGGATGTACGCTTTCGATGCTGTTTTTTCCGAAAGTTCCGTAACGAACGTGTCCTAAAAACAATTCGCCAACATACGGAATTTCCGATTTTATCTTATTGATGTCGTCACCAATTTCAGGCTGTGCTTTTAATTCTTCACTGATTCTCTCATTGATTTGTTTAAAAACATCTTGTATTGGCTGTGCATGATTTGAACGAACTCTGCTTATGTAGCGTTGTCCAGGCTCAACATCTAGTTTAATGCTGGCAAATCCGGCACCGTCCTGACCACGGTTGTGCTGCTTTTCCATCATTAAATACATTTTTTGTATTCCGTAAAAAGCAGTTCCGTATTTCTCTTTATAATATTCAAGCGGTTTAAGAAGTCTAACTAAGGCTATACCACATTCGTGTTTTAAAGCGTCGCTCATTGTTTTTTGTATTTTGTGTTGTTGTAAGTTGTGTGTATTAACGTAATAAAAAAAGCCCCGTGTTATCGAGGCTTTTGGGCATTATATTTCTATGTCAAACTGAGTTAACGACTTAAATTGCTGTAATCGAATCGCTACTTCAGCTTTAGTTAATGTTTCCATCCTTTCGGTTCCAAATTTTTCTACGCAGAACGAAGCTAAATTTGAACCATAAATTATTGCATTTTTTAAATTGTTAAACGAGATGTTTTCGCTTTGTGCAATGAATCCTGAAAATCCACCGGCAAAAGTGTCCCCGGCTCCGGTTGGATCAAAAACATCTTCAAGCGGTAAAGCTGGTGCAAAAAATACTTCTCTATTGTGGAATAAAAGTGCGCCGTGTTCTCCTTTTTTGATCACCACATATTTTGGTCCCATATCCTGGATTTTAGCCGCCGCTTTTACTAATGAATATTCACCAGAAAGTTGTCTTGCTTCTTCGTCATTGATTGTAATAACATCTACACGCTTAATAACGTCTAATAATTCCGGAAGAGCGCAGTCCATCCAAAAGTTCATTGTATCTAAAACAACTAATTTTGGTTTTTTCTCTAATTGATCTAAAACGCTGCTTTGTACTAACGGATGTAAGTTTCCTAACATCACAACATCAGCATCTTTATAATTTTGAGGAACTTTTGGCTGAAAATCAGCTAAAACGTTTAACTCAGTTACCAATGTGTCTCTTGAATTTAAATCGTTGTGGTATAAACCGCTCCAAAAAAAGGTTTTTCCTCCTTTTACTATTTCAACACCAGAGATATCAATATTTTTTGAAGTTAATAAATCTAAATGTTCTTGAGGAAAATCGTCGCCAACTACAGAAACTATGGCCGATTGCAAGTTAAAAAATGATGCCGATAAACCAATGTACGTTGCAGCACCACCTAAAATTTTATCTGTTTTTCCGAAAGGAGTTTCAATCGCGTCGAAAGCAACCGTTCCAACAATCAATAATTTATTCATTTTATGAATTTCGAATTAGGGTGCAAAGATACTCTATAAGTTACAATCTTGCAACGGTTTAGGTTCTCAAAATTTTCTTAAAAAAAAGATATCGATTTCGGGTCTAATTCTATTGTAAATGAATGAATTATATTTGATTTTTGAGAGTGCTTAAAATATGTTTTCCGGATTTAAATCGCAAGTTTTATTTTGAAAAAAATCAAGACGTTTTTTGTTTAGATTTTATCGGAGTTTTTTAAATGAAGAAACTTTTCTTTTTCCACTTAAGATACCAAGAATTGTAATGTGGTTGTTTTTTATTTTGAATATAATCAGCCAAGTTTTATATGTGGTTTCTCTGTAAATTTTGGTTTTAGTTGGTAAGTTTTCACATTGAGAATAAATCAAAGGATTCTGAAATTATTTTATTCATCGCTTTATTTATTCCATTAAATCTTTTTTAGATAAATTGCTTTCAATTTGATCACTTTCATTTTCAAAATCAATAGATACTTTTAATGCTTTTCCAACATAATTCTTTGGAATCTCAAAAGAAAGATTCACAATTTTATCTTTAGGAGTAATGGTTTTCTGTATCATTTTCATGAATTTAATGAACTTTACCAAAGTTATGATAAATAAATTCATCATTGTTGATATATTTTTTTTAACAGTTATAACTGATACTTCTTATCAAAATAATTTTTTAAAAGTCCAACTTGCACTAAAATCATAAAAGGAACAATCAAAAAGGCGTACAAAATGTTTTTCGAAAAATGAATTCCTGAAAACACTGTTGAAATTTTATCAGAATATAATTTTCCAATTTCGTCGATTTTCAAATTGTTTTCTGAAACAGAAAAAAGAGAAATATAAATCACTAACGCCGCTACAGCCAATCCGATAGAAATCCAAACCGGTTTAGAAATTAAAGGTTTATATACTTTGATTTTTTTCTCTTCTAATGACTCAACTTTTGCCATTATTTTTGATGTGAAATCTATTGATGGCGACTGCAGTTTTTCTTCGGCTATCATTTTTTCAATAAGCTGTTCTATATTTTTATCGCTCTCTTTCATAACATTCTATTATTTCTGGTTCTAACTGCTGTCTCAAAATTAAGGCTAATTTTTGTCGGCTTCTAAATAATTTTACTTTAGCATTGTTTGCTGATATATTCATTATTTTTCCGATTTCTTCTAAATTTTGGTCATCAAAATAAAATAAAGTTAAAAGGAAATTTTCATCACTTGGTAATAAATTTAAACATTTCTGAATAGTGTGCTTTCGTTCTTTTTCTTCTAAAACGCTTAAGGCATTGTCCATCGTTTTTATTAAATGGGATGAAAAATCATCTATCGAAATATTTAATTCCTCTTTTTTACTTTTCTTTAATCTGTCCAGACAAGTATTATAAGCAATTTTATAAATCCAGGTCGAAAATTTAGATTCACCTTTAAATTTATTCAATGAACTGTAAATCTTAATAAACGTGTCTTGTGAAACTTCTTCGGCTTCTTCTCGATTTTTAATCATTTTGAGTGCCAAAGTAAAGATCATATCTTTATAACGATCAACAAGAATGGCAAACGCATTTGTTTCGCCCTGCAGAACTTTATCGATATAATGTTGATCACTTATTGTACTCATATTTATATAGGACGACAGTTTGTTTATTTAGGTTACAACGAAATGAAATAAAACTCCAAATTTTTTAAAATCCCAAATTCCAATTTTAGAACAAATTCCAAGAAAATAAATTCCTTCCTGAAACCTCGGGACCAATCTCTACATATATAATGATAAATTAGAATTGAACTTTGTCAAAGTTTTTGGTATTAAAATTAATTGATAATCAGTAACTTTTGGAATTTTGAATTTAAAATTTAAATTTTTTTTACAAATGTTGTAACCTCAATTTAAAAAGCCTCGTCATATGGAGTATCAATCAATTAAAAAAACATAAAATTATGGGACCAGAAATTTTAGTACCACTTAGCTTTTTTGCAATGATCTTCGGGATCGTTTATTTAGTTTATTCAACAAGAAACAGAGAGCGTTTAGCACTTATAGAAAAAGGTGTTGATGCAAGTATCTTTTTACAAGGAAAAACAAATGGGGTTTCAGCATGGAAAATTCTTGTAGTAAATCTGGCATTTTTATTAATAGGTAGTGGTGTTGGAATTTTCCTTGCTTTGGTAATTACAACTTACACGTCTCTTAACGATGGTGCGGTTTATCCTTCAATTATTTTTATAATGGCAGGAATTGGACTTTTGACTGGATTTAAAACAGCAAAAGATTTAGATAAAGAGTAAGTAAGAAATTGAGTTAGTACAAAAAAACGTATCAACTATTTGATGCGTTTTTTTATTCTTTAGACCCTATCGTTTCGTAATAAACATCTACAGAAAGTTTCGGCTGCATTGAAGCCATAACGGCAAGCTGATCGCAGCGTTCATTTTGCGGATGATTATTGTGGCCTTTTATCCATTTAAAATCTACCTGATGTTTACGGTATACGATTAAAAAACGTTTCCACAAATCCGGATTTTTTTTATCCTTATATCCCTTTTTCTCCCAGCCGAAAACCCACTTTTTTTCAACTGAATCCACAACATATTTGGAATCAGAAATCACAAGGACTTTCATATTTGGCTTTTTGAGTTTTTCTAAACCCACAATTACTGCCAGAAGTTCCATTCTGTTATTAGTAGTAAGACGAAAACCTTCGTAAAATTCTTTTTTATGAGGAGTTCCAACTAATTCCATGACCACGCCATAGCCGCCATTTCCCGGGTTTCCTTTTGCAGCGCCATCTGTATATATATGTACTTCGTGATTCATTTATTTATTTTAGATTGCAGATTTTAGATTTTAGATTTTAGATTGTTCAAATTGGAATTTGGAATTTAAATATTGGAATTTGTATCTAATAGTCTATGAATAATCTCTGGAAAGTGTTTTTGTTCCAGCTCATGAATCTTTTCAGCAACCGTTTCAGGAGTGTCTTCCTCTGTTAAGGCTACATTTGCCTGAAATATAATACCGCCTTCATCGTAGTTTTCGTTTACATAATGAATCGAGATTCCGGTTTCTTTTTCCTTATTATTTACTATCGCTCTATGAATGTGCATTCCGTACATTCCTTTGCCTCCATATTTAGGTAAAAGTGCAGGGTGAATGTTGATTATTTTGTTTGGATACAGCTCAATTATGTTTTCAGGAAATTTCAATAAAAAACCGGCAAGAACTATCAAATCCGGGTCGATTTTTTGTATTTTTTGTAATACGTTTCTTTCTAAAAGTTCGTTTTTTTCGAAAATTTCGACTGGAATTTGATGATTTTTTGCTCTTTCAATAACTTTTGCCGAAGCATTATTTGTAAAAACCGAAACGACCTTTGCAATTTCGATGTTCGAAAAATATTTTATAATGTTTTCTGCGTTAGTTCCTGATCCTGAGGCAAAAACGATAATTTTTTTCATAATTGAATTTATTTTTAGAATGCAAAAAACGGAATAAAAATCGAAAATAAATAGCTTTAAAAGACCTTTCTTGAAATTAATTTTATAAATTAGTGTCACATTTATAAACTAAATAGTTGTTTTAAAATAAAGTTTTTTATTTTTGCCAACAAATTAAATTCTAAAATTAAAGATTATGTCAGACATTGCATCAAGAGTAAAAGCGATTATCGTAGACAAATTAGGTGTTGACGAAAACGAAGTTGTAACAGAAGCAAGCTTCACTAATGATTTGGGAGCTGACTCATTAGACACTGTTGAGCTTATTATGGAATTCGAAAAAGAATTTGATATTCAAATTCCAGACGATCAAGCAGAAAACATTGCTACTGTAGGTCAAGCTATTTCTTATATCGAGGAAGCTAAAAAATAATAATACCACACCCGATTTTTAAAAATCCCAATTTTTGAAATTCCAAATTCCAATTTTGGAATTTATTTTTTGAAACTTGAAATTTGTTAAAAGTCGGGTGTTATTATTTTTTAAAATTTAAATTTCGATTGGTTTTCAATCAAAAAGATATATTTATATTGTAATACCCATGGCTCTTAAGTAACAAAACTGTTAAGAAAGCGTGGGTTTTATTTGTTTAAAGACACAAAACACATAATTTATGACATTAAGGCGAGTTGTGGTAACAGGATTAGGTGCACTTACTCCTATCGGGAATAATATCCAGGAATATTGGAATGCACTTGTGAATGGGGTAAGCGGAGCCGCTCCTATCACATATTATGATACAGAGAAGCATAAAACGAAATTTGCCTGCGAAGTGAAAAACTTCAATATTGAAGATTACATGGATCGTAAGGAATCTCGCAGACTAGATAAATTTGCTCAATATGCAATTGCTGCTAGTGATGAAGCTATTAAAGATGCTGGACTTACAGATGATAATGTCGACAAAACTAGAGTTGGTGTTATCTGGGGAGCAGGAATTGGAGGTTTAGAAACGTTCCAGGAAGAAGTAATTTATTATGCAAAAGGTGACGGAACTCCAAAGTTCAATCCGTTTTTTATTCCAAAAATGATTGCCGATATCGCTCCGGCGCATATTTCTATGCGTAACGGGTATATGGGACCAAATTATACTACAGTTTCTGCATGTGCATCTTCTGCAAATGCATTAATTGATGCTTTCAACTACATTCGTTTAGGAATGTGTGATATTATTGTATCTGGCGGATCTGAAGCTGCTGTTACCATTGCCGGTATGGGAGGTTTTAGTTCAATGCACGCTTTATCTACAAGAAACGAAAGCCCGGAAACGGCTTCAAGACCTTTTGATGCAACCAGAGATGGTTTTGTGTTAGGAGAAGGAGCAGGAGCTTTAGTTCTTGAAGATTATGAACACGCAAAAGCAAGAGGTGCTAAAATTTACTGTGAAATTGGAGGAGGTGGAATGTCATCTGATGCTTACCATTTAACAGCACCGCATCCGGAAGGAATTGGAGTTATTGCAGTAATGAAAAATACATTGAAAGATGCTGGAATGAACCCGGAAGATGTTGATCATATCAACACTCACGGAACTTCTACTCCATTAGGTGATGTTGCTGAATTAAAAGCAATCAGTAAAGTTTTTGGCGAACATGCTAAGAATATCAACATCAACTCTACAAAATCGATGACAGGACATTTACTTGGTGCTGCCGGAGCTATTGAAGCAATTGCTTCTATCCTGGCAATGAAACATAGTATTGTTCCTCCTACGATTAATCATACTGTTGTTGATGAGAATATTGACCCTTCATTGAACCTTACTTTAAACAAACCTCAAAAAAGAGAAGTTAATGTTGCTATGAGTAACACGTTTGGTTTTGGCGGGCACAATGCTTGTGTATTGTTTAAAAAACTAGCTGACTAATTTTCGTATATGAATATTATCAAAAAAATATTTTCTAAATCCCGTTCTCTAGAAGACGGGATTTTTTTTGACACTATTCAGAAAATTCTTGGTTTTCAGCCTGTAAATATTGAGTTTTACAGAAAAGCTTTTACCCATAGATCGTCGAATAAATTAGATGAAGCAGGACATGCTATAAATTATGAACGTTTAGAATTTTTAGGAGATGCGATGTTAAGTGCAGTAATTGCCGCACATTTGTTTAATAAGGCACCAAATGGAGACGAAGGATACTTAACAAAAATGCGTTCAAAAATAGTAAGCCGCGAACATTTAAATGAACTTGGCAAAGATTTAAATTTAGTACGTTTTGTAGAAAGTAAAGTACCTGTTCAGCATTTTGGAGAAAATATACATGGTAATATTTTCGAATCGCTTATTGGCGCTATTTATTTGGATAAAGGATATTCTTATTGCGAAAGGTTTATTCAAAAAAGAGTAATTACCCCTTATGTCGATATTGCAAGACTTGAAGGAAAAGTAATTAGTTATAAAAGTTTAGTTATCGAATGGTGTCAGAAAGAGAAGAGGGTCTTTCATTATGATATTTTTGAAGATAACGGTATTGACGGACAACGCTTGTTTGGTGTCAAATTGAGTATAGACGATAAGGTGATCGCAAGAGCGCGGGCAACCTCAAAAAAGAAAGCAGAAGAGAAAGCTTCGCAAAGGGCATATTTTGCATTTCAGGAAAAAATAGATAAGAAATAATTACAAATTTGATGTAATTTTCTTAATGCTAAATCGTTTTCGTTTATAAATTAACAAAAACAAGCTGCTTATAACTATTGATGCTACGCTAGAAATAGTATATTTACAACTTGATTTTTCATGACATGGCTATTCATAGATTGGATTTAGACGAATTTGACGAAATTGATTATTATTTAATGGCAATTCATACTTCATTAGAAGATTATAGATTAGCCTATTTTATCAATAAGAACCTTCCGGTTAACTTAAGTAAGAGCAAAAACGAGATCCATGCTCAGACTAAAGAAGGTGAGGCAAATTTTTCGAGATTTTATTATTATGATTCTGAGAAAGCTGTTTCGTGGAATTTGATTCAGAATAAAAATGAGATCATTTCTGTGAGTACAAATGATTTCCAGAATTTGTTTTCTAATGAAACAAGTGAGGTTTCTACAACAATTCATTTACTTCCTGAATTCAAAAAAGTAGATTTTTTCCTGAAAATCGATAACAGTGAGGAGGCTGTCGATTTTTCAGAAATTCAGCAACAACTAAATTCAATAGAAAGTATTGCAGCAATTTATGCTGTAGATACCAATAAAATAAAATCAAAAAACAATCTAATTTTTTAAAAAAAATGTTAACAAACAAGAAAACCAAAATTGTAGCTACACTAGGTCCTGCATGTGGTACGAGAGAGATTATCAAGGATATGATCGATGCAGGGGTAAATGTGTTTAGAATCAATTTTTCGCATGCAGACTACGAAGGAGTAAAGGAAAAAATTAACATTATTAGAGGCCTGAACGAAGAGTTTGGTTATACTACAGCAATCTTAGGAGATTTGCAAGGACCAAAACTAAGAGTTGGTGTAATGGAAGAAGGAACTGTAGTGCACGATGGTGATATTATCACTTTTACAACTGCTGAAGATATTATTGGAACTGCTCAAAGAGTGTTCATGAAATATCAAAATTTTCCAAATGATGTTAATCCGGGAGAGCGCATTTTGCTTGACGATGGTAAACTTATTTTTGAAATTGTTTCGACAGATAAAAAAACAGAAGTTGTTGCTAAAGTAATTCAGGGTGGAGAATTAAAATCTAAAAAAGGGGTTAATCTTCCAAACACGAAAATTTCTTTACCGGCTTTAACAGAAAAAGATATTGCTGATGCCATTTTTGCAATTGAGCAAAAAGTAGACTGGATCGCACTTTCATTCGTAAAAACACCTCGAGATTTACAAGATTTACAAGAATTAATCGCTAAGCATTCTGAATATAAAATTCCAATCGTTGCTAAAATTGAAATGCCGGAAGCTCTTGAGAACATGGATAAAATTGTAGCATATTGCGATGGTTTAATGGTTGCCCGTGGGGACCTTGGGGTTGAACTTCCTGCTCACGAAGTGCCATTGGTACAAAAAGACTTAATCCGCAGAGCAAAAACGGCTAGAATTCCTGTTATCGTTGCAACACAAATGATGGAAACAATGATTACAAGTTTAACCCCAACAAGAGCAGAGGTAAATGACGTTGCAAACTCAGTAATGGATGGTGCAGATGCTGTAATGTTGTCTGGAGAAACTGCAACAGGAAATTACCCGGTACAAGTTATTCAAAGAATGACACAAATTTGTGAGGCTGTTGAGAATTCACCACTTATTCAGGTTCCACAAAACACACCACAAATTAAAACAAAACGTTTTGTTACTAAAACAGTTTGTCATCAGGCAGCTTTATTGGCAAATGAAATCGAAGCTAAAGCAATTTGTACCTTAACAAACAGCGGTTATACAGCTTTCCAAATTTCTGCATGGAGACCATCATCGGCGCATATTTTAGTATTTACTTCAAACAGAAGAATCTTAACACAATTGAATTTATTATGGGGAGTTAAATCATTCTTCTATGATAACGAAGTAAGTACAGATGATACTGTAACAGATGTAAATAAAATTGCAGTTGAAAAAGGTTATGCATCAAAAGGGGATTATTTAATTAACCTTGCTGCAATGCCAATTAAAGAAAAAGGAATGGTTAATACTATGAGAGTATCTGAAATAGAATAGTCTTTAAAATTACCTAAAATATACAAAAAGCTATCTGCTAAGCAGATAGCTTTTTTATTATAAAATTTTTAACATGAAAGAAAAAACTTTCAAAAAAAATGTTATATTTGAATTTTCTTACAATAATAATTAATGATAATACCACTTGCAGTTATTTGTGCAGCTTAAATATGTCATACAAAGAAATTAATGACACCTGAAATTCTGTTTTGATTAAATTTTAGACCCGTTGCAAATTATAATTTGCAACATCATGGAGCAAAATAAAATAGCTTTCATGTTGCAAATTATAACTTGCAACAATGTAAAACCTTAAAAATAGGATAATTCGTGTTTTTATTACTTAATTTTGAGATACTTAACAAAACGTTAAAAAATTGCTGTTGCAAATTCTCCCAACGACAACGGCAAACTTGTTATAAGAAATTGCTTTTAATATAGATTGCTATTTGCTCATTTTAGCAAAGTTATAGTTTGATTTTTTTCATGAAAACAATTATATAAACAAAAATTATTAACAAATCTTATTACTATGAAACAAAGTAAATTTAGAAACGCTATAGTGCTTTTCACACTAGTATGCTTCACAATTGTTCAGGTGACAGCTCAGAATAAAAAAGTCAACATCTTGGTACTATGGGGTGATGATATTGGAACTACTAATATTAGTGCCTATAGTGATGGACTTATGGGGTATACAACACCTAATCTTGATCGTTTAGCCAATGAAGGATTACGTTTTCTTCATTATTATGGAGAACAGAGTTGTACTGCAGGACGTGCAGCTTTTTTAACAGGACAGCATGGTCTTAGAACCGGACTTACAAAAGTAGGGTTTCCTGGAGCACCAATGGGAATGAGTCAGCTAGATCCTTCTATTGGAGGAATTTTGAAAAGCTTAGGATATGCAACAGGTCAGTTTGGTAAAAACCACGTAGGGGATCGTAATGAGAATTTACCAACTGTAAACGGTTTCGATGAATTTTTCGGGAACCTGTATCATTTAAATGCAGAAGAAGAGCCAGAATTGCCGGATTATCCTAAAGATCCAGAATATTTGAAAAAATTTGGACCAAGAGGTGTATTAAAATGTACGGCGACAAGTACAGATGATGCCACTGTTGATCCTCGTTTTGGAAAAGTTGGAAAACAAAAAATAGAAGATACCGGAGCACTTACTAAAAAAAGAATGGAAACTGTAGATGATGAAACTTCGGCAGCAGCAATTGATTTTATTAAAAGACAAAATGCAGCGGGTAAGCCATTTTTCTGCTGGTTCAATGCCACACGTATGCACCTTCGTACGCATGTTAGAGCAGAACATAGGGGGAGATATACACATGGGGATAGTGAATATATCGATGGTATGATTGAACATGATGAAACTATTGGAAGTATTTTAAAAGCCCTGGATGATTTAGGAATCGCAGATAATACTATTGTTGTGTATTCTACAGATAATGGCCCACATATGAACACATGGCCTGATGGAGCAATGACACCATTTCGTTCAGAAAAAAACACCAACTGGGAAGGAGCTTTCCGTGTACCTTGTATCGTACGCTGGCCAGGAGTTATTAAACCAGGAACTGTAACTACAGAATTAATGAGTCATAATGACTGGATTCCAACTTTTGCATCAATAGCAGGAGAACCAGATATAACTAATAAACTTTTAAAAGGGTATACTGCGAACGGGAAAACATATAAAATACATTTAGACGGTTTTGACCAAAGTAATTTTTTACGTGGTAAAACACAAAAAAGCGCAAGAGATAAATTCTTTTATACAGATGATGATGGTCTTTTGGTTGGTTTAAGAGAAGGCGATTATAAATATGTTTTTGCAGAACAGCGTTTGGGGGGTACAATGGGAGTATGGGCAGAGCCCTTTACCAAACTGCGTTTACAAAAGATATTCAATTTGTACCAAGATCCTTTTGAAAGAGCTGATATTACTTCAAATACATTCTGGGATTATCAATTGAATCATGTGCAACTGATGTATGGAGCAATACAAGATGTGGTTGCATTTGCTGAAACATTTAAAGAATATCCACCAAGATCAATTCCGCCGAGTTTCTCTGCATATACTATTATGGAAGAAGCAATGAAAGATATTAAGGCACAAAAATATATAGAAAAAAATGTGATGCCTAAATTAAAAGAGGAAGAAGCAGCAGATTCAAAAAAGAAGAAGTAGAAAAATAATGCTTGATAGAGCTTGAATTATCTCCTAGTTCAAGCTCTATAAATTAAAAATCAATATCATGTATAGAAAAATATATATATTGCCACTCTTTTTATTTTTACTCATTTCCTGTAAAAAAAATGAAAACACGACTACAGTCAATCCTAAAGACAGCACCACTGTTATAGCAACCAGCAGTAATCCCTTACCAAGCTGGAATGATGGAGTTTTGAAAAAAGATATAATTGCTTATGTCGAAAAAGTCACAAAAGAAGGTAGTCCAGATTTTATTCCCATCGAAGATAGAATTGCCACTTTTGACAATGACGGGACATTATGGGCAGAAAAGCCATATGTTCAGGAATTATTTGCTTTTTATCAGGTAAAAAAAATGGTGCAGGCTAACCCAGCCCTCGCACAAAAACAACCATTTAAAGCAGTAATTGAAAAAGACAAAGCTTTTTTTGAAAAAGGAGGTGACAAAGCTCTGATAGAACTTGTTGCTGCAACACATACCGGAATGACCGAAGACGAATTTGAAACAGCAGTAAATGATTTTTTTAAAACGGCAGCTTATCCCGGTAAAAATGTTCCTATAAAACAAATACGTTATCAGCCGCAATTAGAGCTGCTGAATTATCTCCGAGCAAACGGATTTAAAACCTATATCGTAACAGGTGGTACAATTGAAGTTGTGAGAGCAATATCTCAGGATTATTATGGTATTCCAAAAGATCAGGTCGTGGGAACTTCTTTTAAATACAAATATGATGATGCTAAAAATGCAGTGCAGAGAGAACCAGTTTTGGATCATTTTAATGATAAAGAAGGCAAACCCGCAGGCATACAACTGCATATAGGTCAGCGTCCGGTTTTTGCCTGCGGAAATGAAGGCGGCGCAGGTGATATTGCCATGCTGAAATATTCGCAGGGAAACAAATATCCGTCATTTCAATTATTAGTAAACCATAACGATTCCATCAGAGAATACAGTTATCAGGAAAAAGATAATTTGTCATTAAGTACAGCTGCAAAAAATAAGTGGCATGTGGTAAGTATTAAAGACGACTGGAAAAAAGTTTTGGCAGATAAATAATTTGAATTAGTTAAAATCTCAAATGAAGCAGCTTTCGCTTGTTTAAGGTTGTTTCATTTGGATTTTTAGATTGATTAAAATCTTAAAATACAGCTATGAAACGAATCAGATATATCAGTCAGAAATTATTTTTCAGCATCCTGTTTTTTATTTTATTCTTTGTTGTTTCTGCTCAGGAAGCTGTACCCAAAGCAGGAGCTAGCGCACAGGAATTGGCAGATAAATTGGCAAATCCCGTGGCAAGTTTAATTAGTGTGCCTTTGCAGAATAATTTAAATTATGGTATTGGTCCTTTTAACGGATCAAAATATACTATAAATATACAGCCGGTAATTCCTTTTAAATTAACAGAAAACCTAAATTTAATTACCCGTTATATATTGCCAGTCGTTGACCAAAGAGATATTACAGGAAACAATACCCATCAATTTGGGTTAAGCGACGCAACAGTTACGGCTTTTTTTGCCCCTAAAACAAAAGGTCTAATTTTTGGTATTGGTCCGGCATTTTTAATTCCAACAGCAACAGATGAATTATTGGGAACAGAAAAATTTGGAGTAGGCCCAAGTGCATTAGTAATGCATCAGGGAAAAGGACTTTCAGTAGGTTTCATTGCCAATCAAATCTGGTCAGTTGCCGGAAATGAAGACCGTGCCGATTTTAATCAGTTTTACACCCAGATATTTCTTTCTCACAGCTATAAAAGCGGTGCCAGTTTAGGTGTAAATGCCGAAATAACACAAAATTGGAATGCAAAAACGACATTAATATCATTAAATCCTTCTATTGGTGCCGTTACAAAATTAGGCGATCAGGTGGTTCAGTTTGCTATTTCACCTTTAATTCCAATTACGGGTCCTTCTGAATCCAAACCAGATTGGGGATTACGAGCCATACTTGCATTTGTTTTTCCAGGGTCTTAATATGCATAGTTAATTTTTTTAATCACTAAAAAATAAAGTATGAAATCAAAAATTTTATCCCTAATAATAATTGTCTATTTAGTATCTTGTGCAAAATCTACTACAAAAAATGAAGAACAAGATGTTGCAGACAACGGACAAATAACGCAATTTAAGCCAGCAAATATTGAAGAACAAATTGTGTATAACCGTGCAGTTGAAGCTGTTATTTGGGGAATGCCAGCAGTTAATTCAGAATTACTGTATGAAAGTCTTGTAAAAGTAAAAGGTGATTACAATCAGATAGTTTATTGGTCAGGTTTAATAAATTCAAAAAATCAAACCTTAACTCCTAATCCCGATGTTGTATACATAAATCCTTTGTATGATACAAGAAAAGGGGCGGTTGTGTTAGAAATTCCGCCTGCAGAAGGCAATTCTTCTTTAACGGGAAGTTTAGATGATGGATGGCAGACTGCAATTGAAGATATTGGTCCGGCAGGAATAGATAAAGGAAAAGGAGGAAAGTATTTGATTTTGCCTCCAGATTATAAAGATAAAGTGCCGGCAGGATATATTCCAATGCCTTCATCAACCTATACCGGTTTTGCAATTCTTCGTTCGAATCTTACTGATGGAAGCCCAGGTGATGTTAAACGTGCGATTGATTACGGAAAACGTATCAAAATTTATCCCTATTCTCAGGCAGCAAATTCTCCGGCAACCAAGTTTACTGATTTGCTTGGGGTTGATTTCACCAATACGATTCCGTATAATTTTCATTTTTTTGAAATACTGAATCAATTTGTGCAGCGTGAACCCTGGCTAGCACGAGATTTGGTAATGGTTGATTTTTTAAAATCGATTGGTATTGAAAAAGGAAAAACTTTTGAAGCTGATGCGAGAAAAAAAGAAATTCTGGATGCGGCGGCAAAAGACGCACACATTTATCTTGATAAAGGTTATGAAGCTATTTTTAAACTGCCTTTTTATGAGGGAACTAATTGGGCATTACCAGCTTCTCAAGACGTTGTAAAAGCAATATCGTCTAATTATACGGTTCCTGATATATATCCGGTTAGCGAAAGAGCCATAAGTTACTCAATGGCCTATTTTAGTGCAAAACATCTCGGCACAGGACAATTTTATTTAATGACAATTAAAGATAATAAAAGACAGTCACTTGATGGATCAAAATTATATCAGCTGCACTTACCGCCAAAAGTACCTGTAAAATTATATTGGTCTGTAACAGCTTACGATCGTGAAACGCATGCACTTATTAAAAACATGAAATATTTCAGCCGTGCATCAACATCGCCAGGACTTCAAAAAAACAGTGACGGTTCTGTAGATATTTATTTTGGAGCAAAAGCCCCTGCAGGTAAAGAAGCAAACTGGGTTCCGACAGATCCAAAAAGAAAATTTGAATTACTGGCACGTTTCTATGGACCAGAAAAGGGATTTTTTGACAAAACATGGAAAATGGGAGATGTTGAAGAAGTGAAATAAGAATTATTTTATGGTCGAAAAAACAACAGATAAAACAGAAATTTCATTTGATCCACTGGCATCAAAAGCAGAACGCTATGAGAAAGGTGCAGCGATCAGAAAAATTGTGCTGCACGCTTCACATAAGGAATTTACTCCATCTGAAAACAGGGAAGATCCTATCGATATTTTGATAAAAACCAGCATTGGAAGAATAGAAAGCCTGCTGCCAATTCGATACAGGAGAATGATGGAATCGCCATTTGCATTTTTTCGTGGTGCAGCGGCAATTATGGCAGCAGATTTGGCGCAAACTCCAAATACAGGAATTGATTTACAGCTTTGCGGCGATTGCCATTTAATGAATTTTGGAGGTTTTGCCACACCAGAGCGTAAATTAGTTTTTGATATAAATGATTTTGATGAAACTTTTCAGGGCCCGTGGGAATGGGATGTAAAACGATTAGCCGCAAGTTTTGCTATTGCAGGAAGATGGCTGAAATTTTCTAATAAAAGCAATAAAGAATTTGCCTGGCATGTGGCAGATAGTTATAAAAGACATATGCTGGAATACAGCAAATTATCAGCACTTCAAATTTGGTATGCTGATATTGATCTGGCAGAACTTATCGAACTCGGAAAAGATGAAGAAATAAAAGAGTTTCATCAAAAACGAATAAAAAAAGCAGCTGAATATACGGCACATGAGAAAGAATTTGCAAAGATGACTTATCAGGAAGGAGTTCGGGCGCGAATAAAAGACGAACCGCCTTTGATATTTCATTCGTCCGGAAATGATGAAAAACGAATTTTAAAAAAGGCTGAACTAGTACATAAACGCTATATTGAATCATTACCAGAAGACAAACAAGTCCTGCTAAGCAGATATTCTATGCATGACTTTGCCATAAAAGTGGTAGGCGTAGGAAGTGTAGGAACGCTTTGTGGAATCAGTTTACTAATGTCTGCAACGGGCGAACCCATTTTTTTGCAGTTTAAAGAAGCAAGACAAAGCGTGTTAGAACAATATGTAAAAGTTAAAAGAAGATACAACCATGAGGGAGAGCGAATCGTAATGGGACAAAAGTTAATGCAGTCTGCCTCGGATATATTTTTAGGATGGACAAATGATGATAAAGGAAGATTTTTTTACATCCGTCAGCTTCGTGATGCCAAAGTCAAACCCATTCTTGAAATAATGAAAGAAGAAAACCTTACAGATTATGCCAAAGCCTGCGGATGGGCACTTGCGAGAGCGCATGCACGTTCCGGAGATCCCTCAATATTATCTGGATATATTGGTGATGGTCATGAATTTGCCAATGCAGTTTCGACATTTTCCATTTTATATGCAGATCAAAATGAATTAGATTACAACAAAATGATAAAGGCCATAAAAGAAGGAAGACTGCCTGTTTCTTCAGAAACATAATTTGTGCAGGATAAATATGGCAATTGTAAATAAGTAAGAATTTTTTGCTAAAAAATTTATATCAATTAAATAAAATGATTATCTTTGAATGTTTGTTAAAATACTGTTACGTAGGCAATTGTGTTTAAATTACGTTTTATCAGACCCTTAATCGTTCATTCAAGATTTTCAGAATTAATAATTTCCAGTTAAGTAATTAATCATTAATTTAAATTCTACAAAATGAATATTAAAAGAAAAAATTTTCGCATTATCCCAATTTTATTTTTGGGTTTAATTTACGGTTGTTCTCCAACTGTAAAAGTTACAACAGATTACGATCACTCTGCAAATTTTAGTGAATATAAAACTTTTGCAGTTTATGATTTAAAGGCACAGGAAGGCCAGGTAAACCAATTAAATGTGGACCGTGTTACAAATGCAATTCGTGCAGAAATGATTGCAAAAGGATTTAAAGAAAGTTCAAATCCTGATTTAAAAGTAAATGCAGTTTCTATCTTAAAAAATAAAACACAAGTTACAGCAGATTCTAATTTCTACGGTTATGGCGGAATGTACCGTCCTTATGGATATTGGGGCGGCGGAGCTATGATGGGCGGCGGCACGACAACATTTAATACTTATGATTATGTCGACGGTTCGCTGGTTATTGATATAGTTTCTACAAAAACACAAAAATTACTTTGGCAGGGAGTTGGAAATGCTCAAATTGACAGTAAACCAGACAATCCTGAAGAATTTATAAATAGTTCTATCAAAAAAATCTTAGAAGGATTTCCTCCCGGTGCTGTAAAAAAATAGTTTAGAATTAATATTTAAAACAGAATAGGCTGTACTTTCAATTTTGATAAGTACAGCCTATAAAACGCACATTTTATTTTCTTTGAAAATTACTTCTCAAAGAAAAAGGAATAAACTCATTAAAGTTTAAAATATATGACCGATATAGTGCTTTCGCTTTTCTTTTTTATAGCTACGATTGTAGGTTTTGCGACTTCGTTTATGGTTCTTTTTTCGAAGAAAAACTATTCTAAAAGTTTTTTCTTAGGACTGTTTTTGTTTAGCCTTGCATTAGTAAGTATCTATAATTTTTACCTATCGGCAAATGTTTTTAAAGATTTCCCGGATCTGTTTATGATCACAAAATCCTTTATTTTTTTAGCAGCACCCTGTGCATTTTTATATGTTAGAAACGTTTTATTCCCTAATACATCTTTCAAAAAATACGACTGGTTTCATTTCCTGCCATTCCTCATTTATTTCTCACTGACAATTGTGGTCTGGATAGGAAATTATACCAATGTTTATTTGATAGATTATCTTTCGGTAAAAATTAAAAACCCTTTTTCGATGTTAAGCCTTAGTGTTTGGCTTATGTACGCATTTTGCCAGACCATGATGATTTTAAATTACGACATTAAAAAATTTAAAGAGAATTATTCGCAGAGAATAAAGATTTTAAACTGGATCAGGGTTTATAACCTGGTAATATTGTTTTTGTTTTCAACGCTTTTTGTACATTTCTTTTTAATTAATAATGTCGATAACGTAGATTTATCCTGCTACATTCTTATTTCATCTGTTTTAATATTTACGGTTGGCTGGCTTTATTTTAAGCCGCAGATTTTTTATGATGCAAATGAAAACGAAACATTAGATTTTGTCAATGAAAATCTGATAGCTTATGCTTCGCAGGAAACTAAAAATTCATTGCCAATAGTAAAAGAGTTAACATTCGAAAAAAGACAGCTGTATCTGGCCAAACTGGAAAGTATTTTTGATTCTAAAAAACTCTTTTTAAAGAAAGATCTGGTAATACGTGATATTTCAGAAGAAACTGGAATTACCGTAAACAATCTTTCCAGTTTAATTAATTCTGAATTCAATCTGCATTTTCAGGACTATATAAATTTAAAACGAATCGGATATTTTAAAGAAAAAATAAACGATTCTGACTGGAAAGATCTTTCACTCGAAGGAATGGCCTGGGCCTCTGGTTTTAAATCCAGAACAACATGTTTTAGGGCTTTTATAAAACACACAGGTAAATCTCCTTCTGAATATTTTAGAGTAATCAGGATTAATCCTGAAAAAAGCAATTCTTATTTTTTTAAACAATCTACAAACTGAGTTTGTATAGATTACTTATAACGCCTCATAATTTAAAGAGAAAAACAATGAAAACGAAATTAACACAAAACCAAACAATAAAAATAGTAGCAACCTTATCATTTCTGTTCGCCTGCTTTTTGGGAAATGCACAGTTAAAAGGGGGGCATATTTTGGGATCGATGGGTCTTCAATCAGGAACTCAGACTCCGGCAAATACATTAAGTGTTTACGTACCGGGTTACTTATATGATGCAGGTTCCTTAAGAAATGCAGACGGTAACGAATCTATAGCAAATCCTGATATTTCAATGTTTATTACCGGAGTTGGGGCTAATTATGTAAGCGATTTTAAAATTTTAGGCGCAAATTACGGAGCCACTATCTTACTGGCTTTTGCTTCAAACACAATTCAGGGAAATAGTATTGATTCAAAAAACTCGCTTGCTTTTACAGATATGTACGTACAGCCGCTTCAATTAGGCTGGCACAACAAAAGAGCCGATTTTGTTTTTAGTTACCAGCTTTACCTGCCAACCGGAAGATATACAGCGGGAGCTTCAGATAATGCCGGTTTAGGAATGTTGATGAATGAATTTTCTGCAGGATCAACAGTGTATTTTAATGATAAAAAAACATTTCATTTTTCAGCATTAGCATCATATGAAATAAACGGAAAAAAGAAAGATACGGATATAAAAACTGGAGATATTTTAAGTGTTGAAGGAGGTTTAGGTAAAACCTTTTACACGCTCAATGCTGCGAAAACTGCTCCAAGCGGAATACTAAATGCAGGTTTAATTTATTATCTGCAATATAAAGTTTCAAATGACAAAATTCCGGTGGGCAATTTAGTACTTGAGCCAGAAAAAGATAAAGTTGGAGGTTTGGGTGCCGAAGTAAATTATTTTCATATTGGGTGCAAAACTTCTGCAGGACTTCGCTGGGTTTCAGAAATTGGAGCCGAAAGCCGTTTTCAGGGAAATACTTTTTTCCTAACACTTGCCCATGTATTTAGTCTTGCAAAAGAAAAAAAGGGATAACAGTAAAACGATTTGAGTTGATGTTTTTAAATGAATACTATTAGATTTAAATTGATTTGAATGAGAAATATATATTTATATTCTTCCCTAAAAAATAGGAAATTTTTCCATAAAATGGTTTTCATTTTTGTTTTCTGCTTTTTTTCATTTACAACGATAAACGCACAAAAGCCTCACATTACGGCAAAAGATTCTCTTGACGGAGCTTTTGATTTAAGTGATTATATTATTTATGCACATGGTTTTATTGTCGTTCCTACTGTTATTACAGAACCTGCTTTGGGTGGAATTGGAGGTGCAATAGTTCCCGTTTTTCTTAAAAAACGCCCGCCTGTTGTAGACGAAAATGGTAAAAAACGGTTTATAAACCCAGACATAACGGGAGGAATTGGTATGTATACCGAAAATAAAAGCTGGATGGCAGGCGCTTTTAGGTCTGCAACTTTAGTCAAATCAAGAATCTTATATCGTGTTATGGCTGGTTATGGCGATATGAATTTATCTTTTTATGCCAACAATCTGCCCAATGCAAGCGATGAGGAATTTAAACTCAATTTTAAGTCAACTATTTTTTATACACAATGGCTAAAACAATTTAGAAATGCAAAGTGGAGTGCAGGGCCGCAATACCTCTTTTTAAACTCAAAAATTAATCTGCCAGATGTAGATCTTCCCCCGCCATTTGTACAGCCAAAAGACATTAAAAGTACAGTAAGTCAGGTGGGAGCGGCGATTCAGTTTGACGGACGCGACAATATATTTACACCAGATAAAGGAATCCGGCTTCAGTCAGATTTCTTTTGGTCAGATGACGCAATAGGAAGCGATTACGATGCCTGGCGCGTCAATTTATCGGCAATAGGATATTATCCATTAACAAAAAAATTAATAGGCGGGCTTAGGGTAGAAGGAGAGCAGGCGTTTGGGAGTCCGCCTTTTTATCTATTGCCCGGAATTAATTTACGCGGAATTCCCGCTGCCCGATATCAGGGAAAAACCAGTATTGTTACCGAAGCCGAATTGCGATGGGATTTATACCGAAGATGGAGCCTTATGGGTTACGGAGGCCTCGCAAGTGCTTTTAACGATTGGGATAAAGCCTTTGCAAAACCCGTTGTTTACAGCTACGGAACAGGATTTAGGTATTTATTAGCCCGAAAATTCAAACTCCGCATGGGTGTCGACGTAGCAAAAGGCCCCGAAGACTGGGCATATTACATAGTTTTTGGAAGTAACTGGCTTAGATAATTATTAATTGTAAAAAGTAAAAAGTAAATGAGGCTGTCTCAAAAGTGAGGCAGCTTTTTTTGTGGCATAAAAAAAGAGGCTGTCTTAAAAGTAAAATCAAGCTGTTGAGAATCGCGTAAATGGAAAATTTCTCCGATAGGTATCCGAATAAAAAAGAGGTTGTCTCGACTTTTGAGACAGCCTCATTTTTTCTGGCAGATTTTATTATTCTGCTGTCAATATTTAACTCCTAACGGAGTAACAAAAAATATCTTGAAGGAGATTACATATTGTTAGAAATCAGTTTATTCATGCCAATTTTTGTCCCGTAGGGCAATGTCATTAAGTTAAGCTTTTAGAAAATAAAATTATTGCAAATCAAATCCGTGTTTATCCGCGTTTTTACGAAGTAAATCTGTTTTATCCGCGTCACAATTAGACGCTGATAAAAACTGATTTTTCTAATTACTTTCTTAATTAAACTGTTAAGTAATTTTTATAGATTTCCTCTTAACTTAATGACATTGCCCGGAGGGACTACACTTTATTAACTAGCAACTTGAATTAATTATGTTTTTGTATAATTTGTAAGATTTAATTGTTTAATAAAAACATTGTATAAACATTAACTGTTAAATAATAGTTTATTTAGTGAATATTTAATTGTTTTGTAACAAAAATATAATACGAGCTACTAATAAAGCAACTATTTAAATCTTTGATTATGTATAAAAATACGATGAAATCAGTTTTCGCGGCATCTGCTTTTTTGGTTGGAGTTAGCGGCTGTTTTGCGCAGGACATTTTGGTAAATTCCTTAAAGCTAAATGCAAGTGATAAAAGTAAAGAAGCTTTTAAATTCACTGAGGTAGTTAACTTAGGAACAACGTCGATTAAAAACCAAGGTTCATCTGGAACTTGCTGGAGTTATGCATCAAACTCGTTTTTAGAGTCAGAAATGATTCGTTTAGGAAAACAGCCTGTTGAGCTTTCTCAGGTTTTTTCTGCAAGAAATGTGTATGTTGACAAAGGAGTAAATTATGTTCGTATGCATGGCGCGATCACTTTAGGTGACGGAGGTTCGCTGCACGACGTAATTAATATGTACAAAAAATACGGAACTGTACCAAGAGAAGTTTACACAGGTTTGAACTACGGTACGGATAAAAATAAATTTGCCGAAATGTCTGCACTTATCGAAGGTGTTTTGGCTGCGGTGGTTAAAAATCCAAACGGAGAGTTAACACCAAATTGGCAAAAAGCGTATGCTGCTGTTATCGATTCTTATTTAGGAAAAGTGCCGGATAACTTCAATTACAAAGGAAAAAGCTATACGCCGCAGTCTTTTGCTAAAGAAGTAGTAGGAATTAATCCTGACGAATATGTAGAAATGTCTTCGTTTACAACTGCTCCATATTATCAAAAAACAGTTCTTGCCGTGCCAGACAACTGGTCATTAGATCAGGTTTACAACGTAAAAGTAAACGACATGACAGATGTTATCGATAATGCATTGAAAAAAGGATATACTGTTGCTTGGGCGACAGACGTAAGCGAGAAAAGCTTTAGCTGGAAAAACGGTGTGGCATATGTTCCAACAAAGAAATTTGACGACATGACGGCTGAAGAAAAAGCAGATATGTTTAACGGACCAAAAGCAGAACCAGAGATTACTCCAGAAATGCGTCAGGCTGCGTTTGACAATTACGGTACAACAGACGACCACGGAATGCACATTATTGGTCTTGCAAAAGATCAAACCGGAAAAGAATATTATATCGTAAAAAATTCTTGGGGAGAAACAAACGATTACAAAGGTTTCTTATTCGTAACCAAAAATTTCGTAAAATATAAAACGACTGCCTTAATGGTAAACAAAGGTGGAATTCCTGCTGAAATTGCTAAGAAGTTAGGGGTTTAAGAGATTTAAGAGTTTTAATGAAAATAGAAAAGCGCTGTAATCTTTGGATTGCGGCGTTTTTTTGTTTAGAACAATTTTTGATTTGTATTTTTTAATGTTTTATCAGATTAATTGTTTATATAAGATGTATATTTGGGATAAAATAAAATAAGATTTTTCTTTCTTGTAAATTGTGAGATTTTGAAAAATTAAAATAGATTATACAATAAAACAACAAAAATGAAAAGTCAAGAAATTATAGACCTTTTTACTCAATTTGAAGAAGTTGCCTCAAGTATAGAAGGAATTGAATGCTGGAGCGCGAGAGAATTGCAAAAATTATTAGGATATAGTAAATGGGAAAATTTTGAGAAAGTAATTAAAAAAGCAAAAGATGCTTGTGCGAATGCAGGGGAAAATGTGGAAGATCACTTTCCTGAAGTCAGGAAGGTGATACAAGCAGGAAAAGGAGCTCAACATATTATAGATGATATAGCACTTACGCGATATGCATGCTATTTAATTGCTCAAAATGGAGACAGCCGTAAAGAGGAAATTGCTTTTGCTCAAAATTATTTTGCAGTTCAAACCAGAAGAGCCGAAGTAATTGAACAACGTTTGCTGGAATTTGAAAGAATAAAAGCAAGAGAAAAACTTACTCAAACTGAAAAACAACTTTCAGGAATATTGTTCGAGCGTGGTGTAGATAATAAGGGTTTTGGTTTAATACGCTCAAAAGGAGATCAGGCATTGTTTCGTTTATCGACCTTGCAGCTGAAGAAAAAAATGGGAATTCCGGATAATAGACCAGTTGCTGATTTTCTTCCTACAATAAGTATTAAAGCTAAAGATCTAGCTGCAGAAATGACAGGTTTAAATGTGCATAGTAAAGATTTAAAAGGTCAAAACAAAATTGAAAATGAGCATATTGATAATAACAAAGCCGTAAGAAATATGCTAACGCAAAGAGGAATTGTACCTGAAAATCTTTCCCCTGCTGAGGATGTTAAAAAGATAAAACGTAAATTGGATAGTGATGATAAAAAAATATTAAAAGAAACTAAAAAGAAAAAATAAATATTTTCAAATTGATATTCAACATTGCAAAAGATCAAACCGGAAAAGAATATTATATCGTAAAAAATTCTTGGGGAGAAACAAACGATTACAAAGGTTTCTTATTCGTAACCAAAAATTTCGTAAAATATAAAACGACTGCCTTAATGGTAAACAAAGGTGGAATTCCTGCTGAAATTGCTAAGAAGTTAGGGGTTTAAGAGTTTTAATGAAAATAGAAAAGCGCTGTAATCCAAAGATTACAGCGCTTTTTTTGTTTTGGATTTAATTTTTAAAATATGCTCACTGAAGTTTAAAGTAATTTTTTTAATCTTCTTTTAACAGAAGGAGAGTTTTTAAAACATTCTATTACAGCTTCAAGTTCTTTTTGATCTAAAACGCCTTTAATTTCGTAATGGAAATCTGGAATTGGATAAGTTTGAAAGAAAAGTGTTTTGTCAATTTCTTTTAACCAGCACCCATGTAAATAAGTACTTTTAGAAAACGAAAAGTTATTATTTGAATCTAAAACATGTCCTGCTTTGAAACAATAAGTAGTTTGTTGAGCCTGAATTAAATCTATACAACCATGATTTATTATTGTGTCAGATGGAAAATATTCAATACTTGAGGTAACGAAACTATTAATTGCAAACCATTTATTTCTTTTAAAATTAAAAAGAATTTATTTTTAGAATCACCATTTTCAAAAACGTAATTTGGAATATGTAATATAGTTCCATCTTTCATATTAACAAATTCTAAATCCGTTCAAACTTGATTCAAGTTTTTTATGATGATTATAAATAGATAGCTTTACTGGTTCGTTTTGAAGAATCTCCTCAAAATTCAATTCAACATTAGAGCTATTCTTTACACCCATCTGAAATTTTTCTATCAAATTATGACGAGATGCTGTGCTGTACCATAACGAATCCTTTTTATGTGTAAAATTAACTAAAACATAAGCAGATTCGTTCTTTACCGCTTGAGTTAGTTTTTCTAAAAGATCTAATTCATTATCTGAAAATTCGTCATCGTTAAATACTTTTTTGGGTTTGATATATCTTTTATTCTCTATAGTATTTATTTCGATATAATCTTTAAGAATTATTGGATCGTCTGAAAGGTCAACAAATATTTCCTGAGATACAGGACCTAGTTGCCAAACTTCATATTTTAGATTTAGAAAAGGTAATCCAAACTCTTTGATGGAAAATTCATCTAATAAATAGAGAATTTTTAAAAGCTTAGTTTTAGATAAATCATCAATTTTATCTGCCAGATAAATGATTGTGTTTCCAATTTTTTCTATGTCGTTTTTAAAATACATATATGTTACAACATGCTGTTTTTTTGCATGTTAAATTTTAGATTTGTAATGGTAAATTTAAGGCTTTTATTTTATAAAGTCAATATTTCTATTTTTTTGTAAGTTAAACCTTTGTATTTGTTAGGGATAAACATGCTTTTGTGAAACAAGACTTATTATAAAGACACAAGAAAAGTCCTATTTCCCTTTCAACAACTTCTCCAAATACTCAACCTTATCTTTTTCAGCCTGAACCAAACGCTCATAAAGTTCGACAACTTTATCAAGAGGATTAAATGAACAATTATGATTTACAACAGGTCCACTATTAATAACAGATCCTTCGTAATTATTTTGAATATTATTTAAAACCGCTTCTTCAGAAAAATTCTTAATTCCTTCAACAGAAACACCTAAAACTTCGGCAATTGCTTTAAGTTTTTCCTCATCGATGGTTTCACTGTTTTCAATAGCAGAAATAGCTTGTTGGTTTGTACCCAAAGCTTGCGCCAATGCCTCCTGTTTCATATCGCGAAGTTCACGAATACGGCTTATTTTTCGCCCTATATGATTTGGTTTTGTTAGTGTGCTCATAATTCAAAGATATTTAAAATTCCTGAAAAAAGTATTTCTGCTGTAAAATACAAGTTGTTTTTGTGTGATACAATTTGCTTCGATTTCGGGACAAAACAAAAATACAACTTTTCGCACAGCCAATAGTTAAAAACTAAAATTATAAAAACGATTAGCGTTGAGCAAAAAAGCAAATTGCACACTTTATCGTTTATATAAGCATTTCATGGTTGAAGTAGTGCATAAACGTCACAAAATCAGTAGCTTTATATAGTGTTTTATGGAGTATCAATTTTAATTTAATTACTTATGAAAACATATTTACTACATTTTGCGGCTTTTGCCGGTTTGTTTTCATTAAGTTGTTTTGCTCAGCAGACCAATTATATGATAGCAAACGCAGACACTCGAAGAGCGCCTTTTAAATTTGACAGCAAACCAACCGAAGATCGTGATATAGAGTCGTATTTGGTTGTAGAAGTTATTAATATGCCCTTTGGAAAAAGAACCACCAAGTACGAAGTTTCAAAGCTGGATATGGTTTATACAAATGATCTTGGTCCAAATAATACCAGAACCGTAACACCAATATATAAAAGACCAAAAGTAAGAACTGCAAATACAATTTTACCGTCTAAAGATATGGCTGATGCAGCTGTTGAGACTATTAAATCAGTCGAAGTTGAGGTTACTGCTCCGGCATATACCGAGAAGTTTGTAAAAATAGATATTTTAGAGACTTACACCAATGTTGTAGACAAAGGCTTCAAATCGATAGACTTGCTTAGAAAAGTTGCAGATAAGTATTATTTTGAAAGCGATTTTGAAGATGCGGTTAAATATTATACGGATTTATTTACTCTGGATGAAAATCTAGACACGATTTATTATTTTAGATACGCTCAATGTTTAAAAGCAATAAACGAAACTGAAAAGGCTGAAGAAATGATGAAATTGTTTGATAGTAAAAACCTGAATCAATAAATAATTAAACATAGCCCACGATTTCAACCGCTGAGATGCAATTTTTGGGTAATACATTTTTTATAATTTGTATTGCGTTTCCAGTGATTGAAACCACGGGCTGCGTTTGAGATAGAGTAGAAATAGGTGAGGAATGATGAAATTTTAAAAAACAGCAAGGAATTAAATCGTAATAAAGGTTTTACGCCATATAATAAACATAGCCTGCGGTTGAAACCGCAGGAACGCAATGTTTAGACAATAAATTTATCACGATTTGTATCATGTTTCCCATGATTTCAATCATGGGCTATATTTAAAAGAGAATAAATTGAGCACAAATTGATTCTGGGTGCAATTAAAAAGAGTAATTTGGAAATTTTATAATCAATTAGAAAAACACTCAGTTTTGTCATTTCGACTGAAAGGAGAAATCGTACTAGTTAATCGACAAAGATTGATATACTGTGCAGAATTTCCAGTGCGATTTCTCCTTTCAGTCGAAATGACAAACTTTGAGTAGAAAAAGGTATAAACAAAAAAAGACGATCATTTGATCGTCTTTTTTAAGCTCCCCCTCTTGGGCTCGAACCAAGGACCCTCTGATTAACAGTCAGATGCTCTAACCAACTGAGCTAAGGAGGAATCACCTTAAAGGTAAATATGTTTGCTAAAAAAGTTGCTCCCCCTCTTGGGCTCGAACCAAGGACCCTCTGATTAACAGTCAGATGCTCTAACCAACTGAGCTAAGGAGGAAGTTGTTGCTCTTTTTAGCGAGTGCAAATATAATTGATTTTTTAGTTTCTCAAAAATATTTTAACTCTTTTTAAAAAAATATTTTTTTACTTAATAATTGCCTTATAAATGTCATTCCCATTTGCGAACAAAAGCAGTGCTATAAGTAGTACAAAGCCAACCATTTGGGCGTTTTCAAGGAATTTATCACTCGGTTTTTTACCGCTGATAATTTCATACAATAAAAACATCACGTGGCCTCCATCAAGTGCCGGAATTGGTAATAAATTCATAACTCCAAGCATAATTGACAATAAAGCCGTGATAGACCAGAATGTTTCCCAGCTCCAAAAGCTTGGAAAAATATTGTAAATCGCGGCAAAACCACCCACTTGTTTGTAAGCTTTTGTTTCAGGATTAAAAATCATTTTCAGCTGTTTTCCATAACCTACTAATTGATCTTTTCCTTTTTGAATTCCAACCGGAATAGATTCAAAGAAACTATATTCTTTAGTACTTATTTTATAGTACCCTAATTTTTCTAAAGATTCGATTCCTAAACCGCCAACACCAATTCCTAATTTTCCTAGTTTAGAAACCTTAACAGTAACTGGAGTTTCTTTTAAATCACGTAATACAACAGCAGGAATTGTTTTTCCTTTGTTAGCTTCTAAAACAGCTTTCGCCTGATCAAAATATTTTATTTTTTGATTATTCAGACTTACAATGATATCTTTTGGTTTTAAAGAAGTATTTTCAGATTCTTCAGAAATTTTACCCACAACGAAAGGCATTCTGATACCAATCAATAAACCTTTTTCATATTTAGATAATTGATCAACAAAATCATTTGGGATATTAATAGTCTGCTGTTTTCCGTCTCTTTCAATCAAAATATGTTTCGACATGATAACATTCATATTCATGTCGCTGTCAAAATTTTCAACCGTTTTACCATCAATCGAAATGATTTTATCTCCAGTTCTAAAACCAGCTTTAAGCATTGCAGGATTTTCGATAAAAACTCCGTCTTTCAAATCAGCATTTGCCACATACGTATCGCCGTAAGCAAAAGCCATTCCAATATATATAATAAACGCCAGAATAAAGTTTACCGTAACACCGCCAAGCATAATAATTAAACGCTGCCAAGCCGGTTTAGAACGAAATTCCCAAGGCTGCGGCGGAAGTGCCATTTGCTCCTTGTCCATACTTTCGTCGATCATTCCGGAGATTTTTACATAACCCCCAAGCGGTAACCATCCAATTCCGTATTCTGTTTCGCCAATTTTCTTTTTTAACAGCGAATATTTAACATCAAAAAATAAGTAAAATTTTTCAACTCTCGTTTTAAATAATTTGGCAGGAATAAAATGCCCTAATTCGTGAAGAATAATAAGTAAAGATAAACTCAATAGAAATTGAGAGAGTTTGATAACTATATCCATTTTGTATTTTTAGTTCGTATTTAACGCACAAAAGTAGCGTTTCTATTTTAATTTGAAAGCGCAATATAATACATAAGGTTTTAAATGTTTGTTAATTAATGTGCTTACTTTTAAATTAAGCAAAACTTATCTTATGTCTGTATAATATTAGTAACTCGTTCGTGAGGAATGTTACAAATACCCTATTTTAATATTTTAAAAACTTTTAGAAGCGATGCCTTAGAAGCTTCTGTTTTAATTTCATCATTATTGAAAAAGAACTCAATTTGTAAAGAGTTAACATAACTTGTTGAAGATTCTTAAAGTAATAAATGATTTATTAATTTTTATACTGTAAAACTATGTTTTTTATTAAGCAAATCGAAAGAATTAAAAGGATGCATAAATTAATTATTGCTGAAAAAACAGGTACTCCAAGTGTTTTTGCAAAAAAGCTAAGTTTGAGCAGAAGCCAGCTTTATAATGAATTGGATATAATTAAAGAATTAGACGCGCCATTAAAATATTGCAAAAAAAGAGAAAGTTTTTTATTATGAAACCTCTTTTGAATTGATATTAAACTTTTCGCTTAAAACTATAAAAGATGACGAATCAAAAGAAATTTTTGGAGGTTCAAACTTCCGTCCAATTTTATTAGACGGAACTCTGATAAGTTTGCTTTAACAAAATAGTTCTCGAGAAAATGATTTTGTTGAATTTATTAATTAACATTTTTAAAATTTAAAAGTTATGGAATTAGCAGTAGTGAATTTTGAAGAATTGAATTTAGTTGAGCTTAATGCTCAGGAAATACAAGAAGTTGATGGCGGATTTTTTGGGCCTTGGTGGGTTGGAGCTGGGAGAGTTAACATTATGAGAATGTATGATTTTGGAGATTCACCAATATATTCATAATACTAATTGGTTTAATAGTTGCAAATTCAGTAAAATAAATTTGCAGCTATTTTTATATGTCTATAATTATGAGCTTATATATAATAATATTATTGTTTTTATTATTTGATGTTTTTGTTTTGATGTTTTTGGCAACAAAACATAAAAAAAAGATATGGGATTTTTCAGGTATTTTAAAAGCTTGGAAAAAAGAGTTTGGAGGATGGTAGTATTTGATTGCACAGTTTTCAGGAGCGAACGGCTATTTAGCCATTCGCTCCTAATCATTAAAATAAAATATGATAAAAGTAATTCAAACGCTGTTGTTAATTCGTTTAAGAAAATTTCTTCCTCCTAAAGATAAGTGGGCTGTGCTAATTTTTCTTTGTGGTTGTTTATTGTATCTTTTTTGTTTAAATGAAAAATTCCAAGTTTTACGAAATTACGCTCTTCTATTTTCTTTAGATATTTTTTTCTATCATATTACAAGAAAAGATATTGAATTGTTAAAGCTAAATAGACAATGGAGACTAATATTATTTGGAGAATACTTTGTTTATGGCTTACTTTATTTGGTATTGTTTATTATAAATAGAGAATATTTACTTGCCTTAATATATCTTGTCTTAATAACGGCTTATATCTATATTGTTCCGCAGTTTTACGGTAGAGTAATTAAATATCCATTTAGATTGTTTGATCCATATTGGCACATTTGCTGGAGGAGGAATAACTTAATTTTCTTTCTTCCAATAACTATTTTTTTGGTTGTTGTTGGAGATTTATATAATAATGAAAACCTCATTATATCATCTCTTTTTGCAGCTTCAATTTTTGGGATTATACCTTCTTTTCAAAGGGAAGCTTTTGAGAATATAAAGATGAGTTATTATTATGGAAAGGATTATTTAAACGAACAATTTAAAACATCAATTAAAAATTCACTACTAATAGCAATACCATTAATTATTACTTTATGCTTATTTAAGAAGTGGGAACTGTTATGTTTTTCTCCTGTAATTTTTTTGATTCCATTACTTAATATCATATTTAAATATTCATTTTTCAAGAATCAATTATTACATCAACTTATGCTTGCCATTTTTGTAAGTATGCTTCCATTAGGTGTATCTCTTATTGCTATTCCATTTCTGTATTTAAAATCGGTTAAAACTATTAAAGTCATTCAGCATGTTTCAAATTAACATAATAAACAAATCGTATAAAGACAAAACAGTTTTGGATGATATTTCGATTTCTATACCTCAAAATGGAATTTATGGTGTTATAGGAAAAAACGGCGCAGGTAAGACAACGTTATTTCGTTGCATAATGGGATTAACTTCTTTTAAAGGTTCTATTCTTCACAAGACAGAATCTTCTCTTCATGGCAAAATTGCATGGTGTCCTACTGAACCAGTGATTTACGATGAATTAACAGCCCAAGAATTTGCCGTTTTTTATCAGGAATTATTACATATTAAAAATAGCGTTTTTCAAATGTTTGATGTTCCTCAAGATAAATTTATAAAGGAGTTTTCTACAGGGATGAAGAAGAAAGCATACATGAATGCTGTTTTTCAGAAAACATATGCTATTTATATTTTTGATGAACCGTTCAATGGCTTGGATCTGGAATCTAATTATGTATTGATGAATTATATCAGGCAATTATCAAAAAGCAGTATCATCTTTATATCTTCTCATATTTTGGAAACCTTATACAAAGATTGTGATCGTATTTTTTTGGTACAAAATGCTAAAATAACCGAATTTGAAAAATTTCAATATGGAGAAATCGAGGAAAAACTTTTTTTAAATAGCGGGCAGTAATTAAAATAAAAATCAATGAATTTTAGTTCAGATCCGATAAATACACTCGAAAATCTTATTGCAAAAAACAAGACAAAAAGTTTTTCAATCTATTTGATAATAATCATTGCCATTCTGATTCTTTTAGTATTATTACCTATTATCAAAATAGACATTAGTAGTCAGAGCCGTGGAATAATTCGCAGTAAAACAGATAATGTTCCTGTTACAACAATTGTTAGCGGAAAAGTTAATTGGATAGCTTTAAAGAATAATGCTTTTGTGAAAAAAGGAGATACGCTTTTAAAGATTTCTAAAGAAAATCTTGAAAGTGATAAAAGAACTCAGGATACCTTATCTCTTTCTCTTTTAGTATTATTAAAAGATATTTCAAATCTTCTGCAAAATAAAAACACATATTTGCTGACTTCTACAGCACGTGAAGATTTATTCAAATTCCAATCTGCAAAAAATGAATTGCAAAGTAAAATAGCACAAGCGCAAATAAATCATGATCGTAATAAAATCTTGTATGATAAAGATATTATTGCAAAGGCAGATTTTGAAAAGCATGATTATGAGTTACGCTTAACAAAACAGGCACTTCAAAGTTTCATTAGTCAACAAAAATCTACATGGGAAAACCAGAAAAGAGATTTGGAAGAGCGACTAAAAAATATCAACGGAACGGTTTCTAAAATTAATATTGAAGGGAATAATTATTTTGTTCTGGCTCCGATTTCCGGAACGATAGAAAACTTTTCAGGAATTCAAAAGGGGTCTTTTATAAATGTTTCTCAATCTATCGCAACCATTTCTTCGGCAGATCATCTTGTTGTAGAATGTAATGTTTTACCAAGTGACATTGGTTTGATAAAGAAAAACCAAAAAGTAAAATTTCAGCTAGATGCATTCAATTATAATCAATGGGGTTTGTTAGAAGGAAAAGTAATTGATATTGATCACAATATTACAATGCAAGGCGATCAGGCTTTTTTTAAAATTCGCTGTGCTTTAGATTCGCAGACCTTACAATAAACAGAATTTACTTTAAATGTTTGTTAATTAATAAACATTTCAATTTCTCGTTTTAACAAGATACAGTAACTTTACTTTTTAAACGGCTGTCAATATCTATTGGTAGTCCAAAACCATTAAAAGTTACAAACATGGCTTCACAATTATTTTCTCCCATAACTTTAAAAAACATCACCTTAAAAAATAGAATCGTTATTTCGCCAATGTGCCAATATTCGGCAATTGACGGTTTTGCAAACGATTGGCATTTGGTTCATCTGGGAAGCCGTGCAAGCGGAGGTGCCGGATTAATTATTCAGGAAGCCACTGCAGTTTCTCCCGAAGCAAGAATTTCTCCTGCTGATTTAGGAATCTGGAAAGATGAACATATCGAAAAACTAAAACAAATCAACGAATTTATTGTTTCTCAAGACTCTGTTCCCGGAATTCAATTGGCGCATGCCGGAAGAAAAGCAAGTGTTTCTTCTCCGTGGGAAGGAAATAAAAAATTAGATTTAGCTCAAGGCGGATGGCAGACAGTTTCCGCAAGTGCAATTCCGTATCACGATGGAGAACCTTTTCTTCCCGAAGCTTTAGACAAAAACGGAATCCAAAAAGTAATTTCCGATTTTAAAACAGCAACAAAAAGAGTTGTCAAAGCCGGATATAAAGTTGTGGAAATTCATGTTGCACACGGTTATTTACTGCATCAGTTTTTATCGCCTTTAACGAATGTAAGAACCGATGAATATGGAGGAAGTTTTGAAAACAGAATCCGTTTTACACTCGAAATTGTAGAAGCAGTTCAAACAGAATGGCCTTCAGATTTACCTTTAATCGTTAGAATTTCAGCTACAGACTGGGCAGAAAACGGATGGAATCCTGAAGAATCGGTACAGCTTTCAAAAATATTAAAAGAAAAAGGAGTAGATTTAATCGATGTTTCGTCTGGCGGATTAGTGTCGCATCAAAAAATCGCGATTGGTCCGGGTTATCAGGTTTCTTTCGCAGAAAAAGTAAAAAAAGAAGCCCATATTTTGACAGGCGCAGTCGGTTTAATTACCGAAGCGAAACAAGCCGAAGAAATTTTGAAAAACAATCAGGCCGATTTAATTTTATTTGCCAGAGAATCGTTGAGAAATCCAAATTTACCGTTAGATTTCGCCAAAGAATTAGACAGCGATATTCAATGGACAAAACAATACGAACGAGCTAAGATTTAAATTTATTAGCCACAGATTGCACAGATTAAAGTGATTTTTTTAGTTTTTTTGCCACGAATTTCACGAATTATTTTAAACTTTTAAACGCACTGATTTGTGTAAATTCATGGCAAAAAAAAATCCTTTTTAATCACATTAATCTGTGGCAAAAAAAAACATACAAAATGAAAAAAATAAAAACAGCACTATTATCATACGGAATGTCGGGAAAGGTTTTTCACGCACCTTTTTTAGATATTCATCCGGGTTTTGAATTATTAGGATCCTGGGAAAGAAGCAAAAAACTAATTCAGGAAGATTATCCCGAAGTTAAAAGTTATCCTTCAATAGACGATTTATTAACCGATGATGTTGACTTAGTAATTGTAAACACTCCGGTAGGAACACATTATGAATATGCTAAAAAAGTACTTCTGGCAGGAAAACATGCCGTGGTCGAAAAAGCTTTCACAACAACGGTAGCCGAAGCCGAAGAATTAGCTAAAATCGCTCACGAAAAAGGATTAAAATTAGCTGTTTTTCAAAACAGAAGATGGGACAGCGATTTTAAAACCATTCAAAAAATAATCAATGACGGCGTTCTGGGAGATTTAGTTGAAGCCGAATTTCATTTTGACAGATACAATCCGTTATTAAGCTCGAAAGCCCATAAAGAAACTGCCAATGACGGAGCTGGAGTTTTAAAAGATTTAGGCCCGCATATTATAGATCAGGCCATTTGTTTATTTGGTTCTCCAAAATCGGTTTTTGGAGATGTTAGAATCACAAGAGAAAACTCTTTGGTTGATGATTGGTTCGATTTATTATTGATTTATGACGATTTTAGAGTACGTTTAAAAGCCGGTTTTTTTGTAAGAGAAGCAAATCCGGCATATACCATTCACGGAAAAAAAGGCTCTTTTTTAAAACCACGAGGAGATATTCAGGAAGACGAATTAAAAATTGGTAAAAAACCTAATTTGGAATCTTGGGGAACAGAATCTGAAGATTTGCAGGGAATTCTGCATACTGAAATTGATGGAAAAGTAATTCGCAAAAAGGTGTGGACACTTCAGGGAAATTATTTTTCGTTTTTTGATGGTGTTTTCAATTCCATAACAAATAATGTTGCAGAACCAGTTACAGCTCAAGACGGCGTAAAAGTTATGCAGATTATCGAAGCTGCAATTGCAAGTAACGCGCAGCGTACTGTAATTAATTTGTAGAAGAAAGAGATTGCCCACTCCCGAAGCTATCGGGAGCGGGCAAAACCTACCAATTTATAAACAATAACGTTGTAAATAATTCAACAGTTTGTACCCTCTAAGTAAATACGCAGGTTTTTTGTACTTTTATAATATAATCCCAAAATGCATCGATTTTGATAAATTTTAATCCATTACAACTTTTTCAGACTAAAGGAAAAATAAAGAAAGTTTTTAGAGAAGCAAAAGCTTCGTATCTAAACAGAATTCGTTTTGCCGTTGGGATGTTTTATTTCGGAATGGGATTAAGTTTTGCAACTTGGGCAAGTCGAATTCCAGATATCAAAACAGCCCTTCATTTAACCGAAGGAGATTTAGGGTCCATACTTTTCTCCCTGCCAATGGGACAATTAATTATTATGCCTTTTTCGGGAAAAATGGTAACCAAATTTGGGAGTCATCGTATTTTGATTTTCTCCCTAATAATGTATGTTTTGTGTTTGGCCAATTTAGGTTTAGCTACAACTGGTTTGCAGTTATCTATTGGACTATTTTTATTTGGTTTATTTGGAAATTTAGCCAACATTGCCGTAAATACACAAGGCGTTTATACTGAAGTACTTTTCAAGAAAACAATTATGTCTTCTTTTCACGGAATGTGGAGTTTTGCCGGATTCACAGGCGCATTAGTTGGTTTAGGAATGCTGGCTTTAAATTTAACGCCATTACATCATTTCCTGATTGTTGGAGGGGTTGTATTATTAATGGTAGCATTTAATTTTAAATTTTTAATTCGTGCCAAAGAAAAAATCAAACATAATACAGAGAAAAGAAAAATCTTTGTAAAACCAGACAGTGCCTTAATCTGGCTTGGCGTAATTGGATTTTGCAGCATGGCGAGCGAAGGTGTAATGTTTGACTGGAGCGGTGTTTATTTTAAAGATGTAGTAAAGGCGCCAGGGCCATTAGTAATTTTAGGATATACTTCTTTTATGATTATGATGGCTGGCGGAAGATTCCTAGGCGACGGATTAATCAATAAATTTGGCCGCGAACGTGTCATGCAAATTAGCGGCGTTATGATTTCTGCAGGCCTTTTTACGGCTGTTTTTCTTCCCTATATCATTCCTTGTACTATTGCTTTTATGGCAGTTGGTTTAGGAGTTGCCACTATTGTTCCAACTGTTTATAGTATGGCTGGAAAAAATCCAACAGTTCCGCCCGGAGAAGCCTTAACAATAGTTTCAAGCGTAAGTTTCTTAGGCTTTTTAATGGGACCGCCGGTAATTGGTCACATCGCTCAAAACTTTGGGCTGGAGTTTTCTTTTGCCTTTATTGGGGTTTTTGGTGTTCTGATTGCTTTTATGGTTTCTAAAATTAGAACTGCCGCTTAATTTTTATTACCCACAGGTTGAACGGATTAAGCAGGCATGCGGTGCGTTTTTTAAACGTACTGAATAATAAATTAATATTTTGTAAGAATTTATCTATATTTTAACTTTATTTTTTTCTACATTTGAATATCGGGTTGTTTGTCTTACGAACAATACTCTTTCCAAAAACCAATTTATCTTTTGAATAGGATTAATATCCAAAAACAATTTTCAAAGTAAATTGGAATTTTAATGATAAAAAAATACGCGCTCTTTTTTATTTTATGGTCTTTTAGTTTTGCCTTTGCACAGGAAACAGTTTTTAGAGGAATTGTTGTTGATGCTAAAACGCAAAATCCTCTTGAGAATGTTGTAGTAAGTATTCAAAATTCTTCTATAACAAAACTTACTTCTAAAAGAGGTAAATTTGAATTAAGTTCTCCTATAGAAGGAGAACAACTGCTTTTGATTCATAGTCAGGACTGTAAAGATTTACTACTCAAAATTCATTCTAATTTTGGTCAGATAATATATCTCGGTGTATTGCAATTAGAAGATATTTATTCTGATGAAGTTCCCGCTGCATTGATCACATTATTAGAAAATGATTTGTCTGATGACAATAGTTCATCTGAAATGACTTCAGGGCTTTTACAATCTTCAAAAGATGCTTTTATGCAGGCTTCGGCATTTAATTGGGGACAGGCCAGATTTCGAGTTCGTGGTTTAGACAGTGAAAATGGAACCATGATGCTTAACGGAATGACCATGAATAAAATTTACGACGGCAGGCCGCAATGGAACAACTGGGGCGGACTAAATAATGTGCTTCGTAATCAGGAATTTTCGGTTGGAACTGCAGCTTCAAATTATACTTTTGGCGGTGTTTTAGGAACACAGCAAATTTTTACTCGTGCTTCTTTATATCGAAAAGGCACACAGCTTACCTTTTCTGGAAGTAATACAACATACAGTTTGCGGGCAATAGTAACCTATGCTTCAGGAATGGATATTAACGGCTGGGCTTATGTAGTATCTGCAGGAAAGAGATGGGCAGCCGAAGGTTATTTTGAAGGAACAAATTTCGATGCGGACTCTTTTTTTATTAGTGTTGAGAAGAAACTAAACAAGAAAAATTCACTCAATTTTACAGGATTTTACACGCCAAATTCCCGCGGAAAAAATTCTCCAAATACTAATGAAGTAACTAGTTTAATGGGTGAAAAATACAATTCGTATTGGGGATTTCAGAATGACGAAAAGCGAAATGCAAGAATAAAAACAGTCGAAGAACCGCTGTTCATGCTGAATCATTATTTTAAAATAGATGAAAAAACAAACCTGAATTCGAGTGTTATGTATCAATTTGGTAAAGTTGGAAACAGTAATATTGATTATCAAAACGCCGATAGTCCTGATCCGGTTTATTATAGAAAAATGCCTAGTTATTTTAGTTCGCTTTATGCAAAAGACAAAGGTGAATTTTCGGGAGAATTTACGCCGGATTATGAAAATGCTGAAAAAAGCAAACTCACGTTTCTGGCAAATTCACAAATTGACTGGAATGCCATGTATCTCGCCAATCAAAAACCGGGTCAAAATGGTTATGAGCCTACCAAAAGCCATTATGTTTTATATGAAGATAGAACAGATGACAAAACTTTCGCCGTTAATTCAAACTTAAATACGCAGTTAACTCCAAACATTTCTTTTGATGGAGGGGTTACATATCAGAATTTAAAATCACATAATTTTCAATATTTATTAGATCTTCTGGGCGGGAAATATTTCGAAGATATTGACCCGTTTTACAAAGGCGACCTTTCACAGTCTGACTTGCAAAACCCAAACAGACAAGTGATAAAAGGAGACATTTATGGCTACAACTATAATTTTTTTGCCAATACAATCAATGCTTTTACACAGTTTAAATTCTCGTATAATAAAACTGAATTTTATTTAGCACAATCCTATTCAGTGTCTAATTATCAAAGAGAAGGATTGTACCAAAACGGAATTTACCCTACAACTTCTTTAGGAAAAAGCGAGAAAATAAATTTTGAAAACTTTGGTTTTAAAGGAGGCTTTACCTATAAAATTTCAGGAAAACAATGGTTGTTTTTTAATGGTGCGCACTTAACCAGAGCGCCATCGCTTCGAAATACATTTTCAAATTCGCGCTTAAATAATAATATAGTTGATGGAATTGAAAGCGAAAATATTACAAGTGCCGAAGCTAATTATGTTTATCGTTCACCAAAACTAAAATTACGTTTAACGGCTTTTTATACTCTAATAAAAAACACATCGAAAACTTCCTTTTTCTATGCCGAAGGAATTTTTGATAACGGAGCCGGTTACGACGCAACAGATGCTTTTGTAAGTCAGACTTTAAGAAACTTAGATAAGAAAAACACAGGAGCAGAACTGAGTTTTGAATATCAGATTTCTTCAACTTTCAAAACGACTTTATCAGCTGCATACGGAAATTATATTTACAGCAGTAACCCAAATGTTTTGATTACAAACGATGCAAACGCAGCAAAAGACGGAGCACAGACTACTTTTGATTTTGGTAAAGCCTATCTTAAAAATTATAAACAAGCAGGAACTCCTCAAAATGCACTTTCATTAGGTTTAGAATATCGTGACCCTAAATATTGGTGGATTGGAGCTAATATTAATTATCTAACAGATAACTACATTGATGTTTCGCCCATTTCAAGAACATCACAATTTTATATAAATCCGGCAAATGGATTTCCTTTCCCTGAAGCAACATCTGAAAGAGGAAATAAATTATTACAGCAAGAAAAATTTGATCCTGTAACCTTATTGAATATCAACGGTGGAAAATCCTGGCGTGTTCATAAAAAGTATATCGGACTTTTTGCAAGTGTTAATAACGCATTAGGTTTAGTATATAAAACGGGTGGTTTTGAGCAGGCACGAAATGCAAATTTTAGAGCTTTGAATCAGGATGTTTCGAGCGGAACACCATCATTTGGCCCAAAATATTACTACGGTTACGGAAGAACTTATTTTTTAAATCTCACAATTGGTTTATAAATTGAAATTACTTATCATGAAAAACATAATTTTAAATACATTTTTAGCTTCATCATTATTATTTATCTGCAGCTGCAGTACAGAAATAGCAAATCCAAAATTAGAATGTACTCAGCCTGATTTTAAAGTAAATAAAACGGTAGAAAAAGTTTATGAACTTTCAAGTAATACAGCTAAACAATATTTGTATGATGATATTATAGAAGCTTATGTAGTTTCGAGCGACGAAGGAGGAAATTTTTTCAAAACAATTTCACTGCAGACAAAAGCCTCTGAAAGAATTTCTGCAATTGGCTTTAGTGTTCCTGTTGATGCTTCAAACACCTACATTGATTATCGAATAGGTAATAAAGTATATGTAAAACTTAAAAATCAATTTACAGACCTATATTATGGCGGATTAAGAATTGGCAGTTTATATGTCAGTAACGCCGGAGATCCAACGGTAGGGAGAATTTCTCAAAATGAATACAAAAATGTTTTAAACGCTTCATGCACTATCATTGATGAAAACCAGCTGGTTGAGTCGCTTTCCATAGAGCAGGCGCTTTTAGATACTAAATTAAATACATTAATAGAACTTAATGATGTTGAATTTACAGAAGCTGCATTGGGGCGTCATTATTTTGAAGAATCGAATAATATTGGAGGATCAACAAACTGGAATTTGCGAGATAAAACCGGAAACCAAATTATTTTTAGAACAAGCAGCTATGCAAAATTTGCAGATCATTTTGTACCAGAAGGAAATGGGAAAGTTAAAGGAATTTTAACCAAGTTTGGTACAGACTATCAATTAATGGTTCGTTCAGAAGAAGATGTGGTTATGAACGGGAAAAGAAGTATTCCATTTTTTGCAGAAGACTTTCAATCCGTTAAAAACAATGTCAATTTTGCACTTCCGGGTTGGAGTAATATTGTAGTAAAAGCGGCAAAATTATGGAGAAGCATGGTTTATGCCGGAAATGGTTATGCCGAATTTAATACTACAAGCACAACAGCTGCAGAAAATATTGCCTGGCTGGTTTCTCCTAAAATAAATTTAACGGGTTATAAAAATGCAGTTCTTTCTTTTAGAAGCGCACAGCACGATTTAAAAGTCGATTCACCATTAAATACCTTAGAAGTTTATATTTCAACAAATTTTGACGGATCGAGTATTGCAAAGGCAGAATGGACAAAATTAGAAGCAAAAGTTCCTACGCTTTCAAATCCTTCAAGAGAGTTTATGAGTTCTGGCGGAATAGATTTATCTGCCTATACAGGAAATATAAATATTGCTTTTAAATATGTAGGCTCAGGAAAAGATAAAACACTAAATGGTGCATTTATGGTTGATGATATGAAGATTTTTGGGGAAAAGTAAGAAATATATTGGCGTAAGCTGGTGATTTTTAATTTTCTAAAATTGAGTTTCTATTTTTTTAAATTTTAAATTATCAATTTTTGACAGAATTTTGTATTTTGGTCATCCCAAATCAATACAAAAACAAAATGAAAACCTACTTTATTGCCATCTTGATGATGGTGTTTCCATTCTTGATGCACAGTCAGGACAATGTTAGATTAAAGCAGATCAATATTGTAAAAACAAATTACCAAAATTCTAAAGACGGCGAAATTGTAAATAAAACAATGGTTTTTAAGGATGGTAAACTTCAAACTATAACAACTTCAGATGTTATTCAGCACTTTTTTTACAATAAAAGCGGTTTGCTGGATATGACTGTAAAAGATAAAGTTGGAAGCGACTGGAAAGAAGTTATCAATTATACTTATGATGCTGATAACAACATTACAAAATTTGTAAAAAAATATCAGGAAGGACCTGATTATATTACTAAAGTTGTATCGTTTGTTTATGAAGGCGCAAGAGTAAAAGTAACAACTAAAAAAAGTACAAATCATCAAAATTTAGTTGAAGATATTGAATATATCGTTGAAAACGGAATTATTGTAAGACGTACTTCACGCGATAGAAACAAGGCGATTATAGGGAAAATCGAATATGTTTATGTAAACGATAATGTGTCTAAACATAAAGGATTAGTGGGAGATAAAATCTCTAAAACCTATACTTACGATGATAAAAAATCTGTAGATCAGTTAATTGTTCAGAGCCTTTTTGGAGATAATTATAAAGTAATTGTACCGATGATTTCGTATCATGAAGACGAATTTAGCTTTGAGTCGATTTCGTATAACAACGAAATGAATTTTAGTCCTTCGTCTACAGCTTTGGTTGCAGTAAGCAGAAAATATAAATACAACAAATTAAACTTTCCAATTTCCTGCTCTCAAATTGAAGAGAACGGAATTGTAAAAACGGAGAAAACTTTTATCTACGAATAAACAGTTTTCGAATCATTTTTAAGCCATTTAAAAATCGAGTTTTATTAAAGAAATACTTTTGTAAAACATGATTTTTAGATGGTTTGTTATTTTAAATAATATTTAAAAACATAATTCTATAACTGTAGTAGTATACAAATGATTAAATTTGCAGCTTATTTTAAGATATGTTAGAGAAAGAAGTTATAAATTTTGAGAAAACAGCCATTGTTGGTATTGTAACTCAAAATCAAAGTGAGGAAAAACTTAATGAATATTTAGATGAATTAGAGTTTTTAACTTTTACCGCAGGAGGTGAAGTAATTAAACGCTTTTCTCAAAAAATGGAACGCCCGAATCCGAAGACTTTTGTGGGAACGGGTAAAATAGATGAAATCAATCTTTTTGTAAAAGAAAACGGAATATCTACTTTAATTTTTGATGATGAACTATCACCATCACAGCAAAAAAATATTTCAAGAATTATAGATTGTAAAATCCTTGACAGAACCAATTTGATTCTGGATATTTTTGCGCAGAGAGCAGAAACTTCCTACGCGAGAACGCAGGTAGAATTAGCACAGTGTCAATATTTATTGCCAAGACTTTCTGGTTTATGGACACACCTTGAGCGTCAAAAAGGAGGTATTGGTATGCGTGGTCCCGGTGAAACAGAGATCGAAACAGACAGACGTATTGTACGTGATAGAATTTCGTTATTGAAAGAGAAAATCAAAACGATCGATAAACAAATGAGTATTCAGCGCAGCAATCGCGGCGCGATGGTTCGTGTGGCACTTGTTGGTTACACAAACGTTGGAAAATCGACTTTGATGAACGCTATTGGTAAAAGTGATGTTTTTGTTGAGAATAAATTATTTGCAACATTAGATACAACGGTTCGAAAAGTGGTTATTAAAAACCTGCCGTTTTTACTTTCAGATACGGTTGGATTTATTCGAAAACTGCCAACACAATTGGTAGATTCCTTTAAGAGTACACTTGATGAGGTTCGCGAAGCCGATTTACTTTTGCACGTTGTAGATATTTCGCATCCTGATTTTGAAGATCATATTGAATCTGTTAATCAGACTTTGCAGGAAATTAAGAGCAACGATAAACCAACTATTATGGTTTTTAACAAAATCGACGCTTACAAACATCTCACAATCGACGAGGATGATTTAATTACCGAAAGAACCAGAAAACATTGGACACTTGAGGAATGGAAACAAACCTGGATGAGTAATGTAGGACAGAATAATGCATTGTTTATTTCGGCGACACGAAAAGAAAATTTTGAAGAATTTAGAGAAATGGTTTACGAAGCCGTTCGCCAGATTCATATAACAAGATTTCCGTATAATAAATTTTTATATCCGGACTATAAGGATGCGGTTGAAAAGGAAGAAGAATAAAAATAAAAACGGTTTTTGATTTATTTCTAAAGCCGTTTTTTTGTGCTAGATTTTAAGATATTTAATGAAAATTGATGTTTAAGATGTCAAATTCGACACCTTTAGAGAATAGGCCTTTAGCTGTGTTGCTAATTATTAAAATCCAAAATTAACCCCTAAACCAAATACTTCTCTGGTTTGAAGACCTTGAAAAGCATTATCATCATAAATAGCCTGGAAGGCTAAATTTGCCGACAAGTACTTGTTTACTTTCATTATAATATTCAAAGAATAATTGATATCTACATTTTGAGGATCTTCCAGATAATTAGAATAAAGATTCAATGTGTTTTCTGCGGTAACGTTAGTCATAATGGCCAATTTGTAATAAACAGAAGCATAAAAACCAAGTTCGTAACGCATCGTTTTATTAGCATCAACACCAAAATAAGCTCCATCAACATAAGGTAATCCTGTGTTTTGATCGATGCCGGAAGTATAAGCGCCATCTACAAAAGTGAATTTTGAAGTTAATGGTGCAAAGTTTATTTTGAGATGTTCATCTTTAGACCAATAAATACCGGGACCTGTTGTTAGGTAACCTGGAGACATGAATTTGGTATTTTCTGTTCGGATTTCTTTTCCGTTGGCATCCTGACCATAAATATAACCTGTTGTAAATTGCGTTCTAAAGTTTAGAAAATAAGAGTAATACCATTCACCAAAAGCTCTTTTCCCAACGATTGAATTAAACTCTAAACGGTCATCAGTCTTTTTTCCGAAATCCGTGTTTTTAGTTTGTAAAAGCCCGTAAGAAGCAAGGATTTTGTTATCCCAGGTTAAATCGTCTTTTTTATAGTTGAAGTCGTAGTTAATACCTAAAGTTCCAGAGAAACTATCCTCACCACCTGCGATCCAGTTATTGAAGCTGGATTGGTTTAATAAAAGGGATACAGTTCCTTTTGCTTTCCATCCTTCGTCTTCAATCGTATCGTTTATTTTTTTAACCGCTTTTTCGGTATTCTGAATTAGTTCTTTTTCTGAATTTTGTGCCTGAACAAAAGTAAAGTTCGCTAAGATAAATAGTAATAACGTCAGCTTTCTCATAGTTGTTTAGTTTAAGTGTATATTAACAAATATACTAAAATACAACTGAAGGTTAAGGGAATATTATTTTAAAATGAAGGTTATTTCTTAGGTTCTTTGTATAAAGGTACAGCAGAACAAGCTTCGCCATACATAATACTGCGGGCAAACGGTTGTAAATAAGTTGTTGCTAAAATATAAGCACGCATAGGAACCGGTTTCTTTGAACAGCCTTTTACAATAACCGGTTTATTTTTGTATGCTGAATAATCGATTTTACTTAAGATCTCTTCGTATAAACTTGCATCCAGATCTTCGATAGTTCCGTTTACTACTTTTTTGGCAAAAGGCGCCAAATGCACGCTGACTAAAATTAATGCCCAAGCAGGAATTATAGCATCTGTACTGCAATGTACAGCGACATATTGATCTTGGTATTGTGACCAATCATGATTTTTCAGATGTTCTCTAAAGTCTTTTTCTTTCAATAAAAATCCTTCTAAAAGCCATTGCGAAATGTCAATCTGCACACGCATTCCTTTTGGATAATAATCCTCTAAATCAAAAACTTCTAAAGCACTATTGGCAACTTTATTGATAATTTCTTCCATTCTTTAAGTCTTAAAGTCAAATGTCGAAAGTCATAAAGTCCTTAAATTTTTAGACTTTATGACTAATTGTTTTTAAGTCTTAAAGTCAAAAGTCATAAAGCCTTTCACTTTTAGACTTTCGACTTTTGACTTTACGACTAAATTAAAGCATTCCTAATTCTAATTTAGCTTCTTCGCTCATTAAATCTTTACTCCAAGGCGGATCGAAAGTAATCTCTACATCTACATCTTTGATGTATTCAATTGTTTTTACTTTTTCTTCAACTTCTCTAGGCAGGCTTTCTGCAACCGGGCAGTTTGGCGATGTTAATGTCATTAGGATTTTTACTTCGTAATCTGTATTTACCATTACATCATAAATTAATCCTAACTCATAAATATCAACAGGAATCTCGGGATCGTAAATTCCTTTTAAAACTTTTACGATTGATTCTCCTAATTCGTTTGTGTCTATTTCTTGTTCCATTGTTTTGTTTTTGTTTTTCAACCATATAAGTTATATAAGTTCATTTAAACAGCGCGTTTAATTTTGAAGTTAATCTAAAAATTTGCTTATAATTTCTTATATGGCTTATATGGTTTTAATTCTTTTAATCTTCTAGCCAGCGATATAATTCGTTGACATATGTTTTTTGGCCTTCGTGATAAATATTTGTAACATTAAAATTTATCATTAATCCTATTGGTGACTTCAAAAGTTTCATATAAGACATTAGTTTTGCAATATGAATTGGTATAATTTGATCAACTGCTTTTAATTCAAGAACTAAACAATTTTCAATAAATAAATCACATCTTAGATCTGACTTTAATTCCAAGCCTTTATATTCAATTGGAATTACTAATTCAGATTTAAAACTAATTCCTCTAATAGATAATTCTTTGATCATGTATTGATGATAAATACTTTCTATAAGCCCTGCTCCAATACTTTTATGAACTTCAATCGCCGCTCCGTTAACCTGATAAATTAAATCAGTCAAATATTTCTTTGTTATCATTTACTTTTTCAGCAATAATAACAAATAAAAAAGAAAGATAAAGCTTACTTTTAATTTTTTACCATATAAGTTATATAAGTTCATTTAAAGCAAAAACTTAAATTATCTTATATAACTTATATGGTTTAAAATTTTTAATTTTTATTTTTTGCATCAAAAGCCAAAGCGTACATTTTGATGTTTTTTATCATCGAAACCAAACCGTTTGCGCGTGTTGCTGATAAATGCTCTTTTAATCCAATTTCGTCTATAAATTCAGTATCAGCATTTATAATATCTGATGCTTTTTGATTAGAAAAAGCGCGAATTAAAATTGCAATTATTCCTTTAGTCAAAATAGCATCACTGTCTGCTGTGAAAACAATTTTATCATCATTTTGTTCCCCTTGCAGCCATACTTTTGACTGGCAGCCTTTAATTAAATTCTCATCGATTTTATATTCTTCTTTAATTAACGGAAGGTTTTTTCCCAATTCGATGATGTATTCATAACGCTGCATCCAGTCGTCGAACATCGAAAATTCGTCTATTATTTCGTTTTGTATTTCTTTTATTGTCATAATTATTCTTTAGCAAAATCAACCAGTAACTTTACTAGTTTTTCTATTTCCTTTGGAGGAAAACCATTGTCAAAACCTGCTGTTTCGTATGTTTTTTGATTTTGTGTTATTTTTAAATTTCCTATTGCAGCACCATCATAAAAACGTTTTTCAGTTGGTGCTTTTAAAGTTGAAAGCTTATCTAAACTTATTTTTGAAAATTCAGCTTTAATTTTATTCCATTTTGCATCGTCAATTTTACTTTCAATTGGCTGTTGATCTCGTCCGTTTGTAACCAAAACTGTCTGATTTTGAACTACAATCTTTTTGTAATATCCTCTTGAAAGTGCAGAATATTCAATTTGTGTTGAAGCCATGTTTGTCTTTTTTTGACTGCAGCAGCCAGTTGCAATGAAAAGGGTTAAAAACAATAAAGATAATATTCTCATAAAAATAGATTTTAGCTTAGCATTATTTGTGCCTTTTTAACGGCATCGACCATTTGGTCAATTTCTTCTTTTGTATTATAGAATGAGAATGAAGCTCGAATAGTTCCCGGAATACAGAAGAAATTCATAATTGGCTGTGCACAATGATGACCTGTTCTAACTGCAATTCCTAATTTATCTATAATGGAACCAACATCATATGGATGAATTCCATCAATATTAAACGAAATTACTGAAGCTTTATTTTTTCCTGTTCCGTAGATTCTTAAACCTTCAATTTCGGATAACCGTTTTGTAGCGTAATCTAAAAGTTCAGTTTCATATTTGTGAATATTTTCAAAACCAACACTGTTTAAATAATCAATTGCAGTTCCTAAAACAATTCCGCCGGCAATATTTGGTGTTCCGGCTTCAAATTTATGAGGAAGATCGGCATAAGTTGTTTTTTCGAAAGTAACTTCCTTAATCATTTCGCCGCCGCCTTGATAAGGAGGAAGTTTGTTCAGCCATTCTTCTTTTCCATACAAGATTCCAGTTCCCGTTGGACCACACATTTTATGTCCGGAAAAAGCATAAAAATCACAATCTAATTCCTGTACATTTGGCTTTAAATGAGGAACAGCCTGCGCGCCGTCAATTAAAACAGCAGCACCAACAGCATGAGCTTTATCAATGATATATTTTATCGGATTAATAACTCCAAGTGCATTTGAAATGTGATTAACCGTAACCACTTTTGTTTTTTCTGAAAGAAGTGCATCAAAAGCTTCGATGATTAACTCTCCATTTTCGTTCATCGGAATAACTTTTAAAAGTGCTCCGGTTTTTTCACATAACATCTGCCACGGCACAATATTACTATGATGTTCTAATGAAGAAACAATTACTTCGTCACCAGGTTTTAAGATAGAAGCAAAACCGTTTGTTACTAAGTTGATTCCATGAGTTGTTCCCGAAGTAAAAAGTACTTCGTGTGCAAATTTTGCATTTATATGTTCTTTTACTTTACCACGAGAAATCTCATAAGCATCAGTAGCTAATTGGCTTAAAGTGTGAACGCCGCGGTGAATATTGGCGTTAATTTCCTGATAATATTTCACTTCGGCATCGATCACAATTTGTGGTTTTTGCGAAGTAGCACCGTTGTCGAAATATACTAAAGGTTTTCCGTTTACAGTTTGTGAAAGTATCGGAAAATCAGCTCTTATTTTTTGGATATCTAGCATGTCTTATTTAGAAAAAATCTATTTACAAAAGTACTAAAACTAAATTTGTTTATACAGTAATTCGATAATTTCCTTTTATGGCATTATTGTTACAAAGCTTAAATGCTGATTCTGTAAAAATCACTTCGGTTTTCTGAATTATCCGAATCAGATTTATATTTTGAGTTCTAAAATCGTGAACATAAATTATTTATATTGCAATAAAAATAACTTATCATCATGAAAAAATTTCTCAAAGTACTTTTGCTTGTAGTGGTTCTTGCTTTTTTATATTTCGGATTTACAACTTATCCAAAACTGGATTTGATTTCTGGTTTTTCGGCTAAGAGTGTTGCATCCGGACATTTTATAGACAATCGTCCGTTAGATTTAATTCAAAAAACAGACAATGATATCGATATGATTGATCTGGCTAAAAACTCAATTGATGAAAACGGAAAATTTGCCACTTCAACCGTTTATGGTTTAAAAGAAAGAAAAGCAATTTACCGGGAAGGTTTAGGTGCCGTTTTGATTAATGATGATTTTGATGTTTCAAAACCGTATCTGCTTCCAAAGAGAACAAAGTTTGTGAATAATCTTCCTTTTCCTTATGGAAATAATGAACCAAAAGACACTTTGTTTGCGAATGTAGATTATTCGAAATTAAAGAAAGCGGTTGAAAATGCTTTTGATAAATCTGGCGGAAGAACAAAAAGAACCCGTGCCGTTGTGGTTTTATATAAAGACAAATTAATAGCCGAAAAATACGATACAGGTTTTAATAAAGACAGTAAAATTTTGGGCTGGTCGATGACAAAAAGTATTACAAGTTCGGCTTTTGGAGTTTTGGCTAAACAAGGGAAAATTGATATTTATAAACCTGCTCCGGTTAAAGAATGGCAGGATGATGATCGTAAAATTATCACGATTAATGATTTGCTTCATATGAATTCTGGTTTAGAGTGGGAAGAGAATTACAGCACAATCTGCGATGCTACAAAAATGCTTTTTCAGGCAGAAGATATGGGAAAAGTGCAATTGGATAAACCGGCTCAATTTAAACCAAACACGCATTGGAATTATTCATCTGGAACAACAAATTTGTTGTCTTTAATTTTAAGAAGACAATTTAAAACTCAGCAAGAATATCTTGATTTTTGGTACAGCGCTGTAATCGACAAAATTGGAATGAACTCGATGATTGTAGAGCAGGATATGTCTGGAACTTTCGTAGGTTCATCTTACGGATGGGCAACGCCGCGCGATTGGTCAAAATTTGGATTATTATATTTAAGAAAAGGAAATTGGAACGGCGAACAAATTCTGGATGAAAGCTGGGTAAAATATACTGCAACGCCAACAAATACTTCTGAAGGAAAATATGGAGCTCAATTTTGGCTAAACGCTGGAGGAAAATTTCCTGATGTTCCTCGTGATATGTTTTATTGCAGTGGATATCAAGGTCAAATGGTGGCGATTATTCCGTCTCTGGATATGGTAATTGTGAGAATGGGAGTGAGAGAAGGTGATAAAAGTTTTGATTTTAATGGGTTTTTGAAGGGGATAATTGAGAGTGTGAAAAAGTAGATTGTTCTCTTCCTGCAAGGTTTTCAAAACCTTGTAGGTATAGAAACGTAAATATAATACCTACAAGGTTTTCAAAACCTTGCAGGAGTAGCAAACAAAAATGAATAGATTTTGAAGATAAAATTAAATGAAGAACTTAGATGTTTGTATTATTTAGTTAGTACAATAATTTTTATTGGGAGTCTTGGGTTTTTAATATATAGTATATGGATTAATGAAATTACTGCTATTGTTGTTTGCAGTATTTTTTCATTGTTTATATTCTTTTTTAAGAGAAAGTTTAAAAAAGAAGAATAAATTTAAAAAAAGAAAAGTTCGCAAAGCTTAAATAAAAACCTTTGCGAACTTTGCATAACCTTTGTGTGTGTCTTTGCGGTAAAACTAAACTACAAATCAAATCCTAAATTCACGCCTAATTTCATGGCAATGATTTTAGTGATTCTTTGTTTTAATTCCGGTATTTTAATGCTTTCGATAACGGCATTTGAGAATGCGTACATCAATAAAGCTTTTGCTTCTTTTTGAGGAATTCCGCGTGACTGCATGTAGAACATTGCTGTTTCATCAAGCTGTCCAACAGTACATCCGTGAGAACATTTTACATCATCTGCAAAAATCTCTAATTGTGGTTTTGCGTTGATAGTTGCTTTGTCGCTCAATAAAATGTTGTTGCTTTTTTGGAAAGCATTTGTTTTTTGTGCTTCTTTTTCTACCAATACTTTTCCGTTGAAAACTCCTGTTGAGCGATCAGAGAAAATTCCTTTATAATCCTGGAAACTTTCACAGTTTGGCATTGCGTGGTTTACCAAAGTATAATGGTCAACGTGCTGCTTGTCATTCAGGATTGAAATTCCGTTTAACGTACTTGTCAATCTTTCACCAAAATGGTAAAAGTTTAAGTTGTTACGAGTCAGATTTCCCCCAAACGAAAAAGTGTGTACATAAACGTGACTTTCTTGCTGCTGTGAAACATAAGTGTTGTCAACTAAATTTGCTTCACTATTATCGTTTTGAATTTTGTAGTAATCAACAATCGCACGTTTTTGAGCAAAAATCTCTGTAACTGAATTGGTTAAAACCGGATTTTCGTTTAAACTCTGGTGGCGTTCAATAATTTGAACGTGTGAATTTTCGCCCACAATAACCAAGTTTCTTGGCTGTACCAATAAAGCAGCTTCATTTCCGGTTGAGAAATACATTACTTCGATTGGTTTGTCGGCAACTTTTTTCTTCGGAATATTGATAAAAGCTCCTTCACTTGCAAAAGCTGTATTTAATGAGGTCAAACTTTCATCTTTGCTTGCAATTTTATTGAAGTAGGTGTCAATAATCATTTTATATTTCGGTTTGGTCAATGCCGATGACATCAAACAAACGTCAATTCCGTCATGTGTTGTCGAGGATAAATGCGAGCTGAAAACACCATCAACAAATACTAATTTATAAGTGTCGATTTCGTGTAAAAAATATTTTTTTACCTGATTAAATTCAATTGCATTTTCCTGTTTTGGAAATACCGAAAAGTCATTTTTTAAGATGGCATTTAACGATGTATATTTCCAAGCTTCTTCCTTTTTGGTTGGGAAACCTTTATTTTCGAAGTTTTTTAAAGCATTTGTGCGTATGTCATGTAAATCTGAATGTACATCGACATGCTCTTCAAAAGCCATAAAAGACGATACTAATTTTTCTTTTAAATCCATTTTGTTGTTTAGTCTTAAAGTCGAAAGTCGAAAGTCGAAAGACTTTGGATTGTCGACTGTTTTTGCCAAAAGGTTAAAAATTTAAAGCATAAAGTTTGAGACTTTATGACTTTCGACTTTATGACTTTGGGCTCAAATATTTAATGAAACCGCTTAATAATTTCGATATTTCTGTAATCGATTCTAAAAGCATTTCAAATTCTTCTTTTATAATATATTCTAAATCAAAAGCTAAATATAATTGAGATCTAACTTCTCCTGCAGATGCTTTCGCTGCATATAAAAAATAAACAAACTCTTTATCTGTATTTCTTTCAAAACCTTCTGCTATATTTGATGATATAGAAAGTGATGCGCGTCTTATTTGTCTAACGAAATCAAAGTCTTTTTTAAAATTAGAATTTTCAGTAACCAAATATATTTTCTTATTGAAGATTCTGGATTTCTGCCAGGAATTTATTTCTTCAAAAGATTTGAACTTACTCATATTGTATTTTCGACTTTACGACTTTTGACTTTCGACTTTACGACTTGGAATTAATTCTCCGCTTTAATCCAGTCGTATCCTTTTTCTTCTAATTCGTAAGCTAGTTCTTTTCCTCCAGATTTTACAATTCTTCCGTTGTAAAGAACGTGAACGAAATCAGGAACGATATAATCTAACAAACGTTGGTAGTGTGTGATAACGATAATTGCGTTTTTGTCGCTTTTTAATTTGTTTACACCATTTGCAACGATTCTTAAAGCATCGATATCAAGACCAGAATCGGTTTCGTCAAGAATAGCCAATTTTGGTTCTAACATTGCCATTTGGAAAATTTCGTTTCTTTTTTTCTCTCCTCCAGAAAAACCTTCGTTTAAAGAACGAGATAAAAATTTACGGTCAATTTCTAATAACTCAGATTTCTCACGAATTACTTTCAACATTTCGTTTGCAGGCATTTCTTCCTGTCCGTTTGCTTTACGAGTTTCGTTAATCGCTGTTTTCATGAAGTTGGTAACGCTGACTCCGGGAATTTCTACAGGATATTGAAACGAAAGAAAAACACCTTTATGTGCTCTTTCTTCCGGAGCTAAATCAGCAAGATCTTCTCCGTCAAGGATAACTTCTCCATCTGTAACTTCATAATTTTCGTTTCCTGCAATAACAGCAGAAAGTGTACTTTTTCCAGAACCGTTTGGTCCCATTATCGCGTGAACTTCTCCAGCTTTAACTTCTATATTAATTCCCTTAAGGATTTCTTTATCACCAATTCCGGCGTGAAGGTTTTTTATTGATAACATTGTTTTTTTATTTTATATAAATGTCAATTCTATTTTTGTTTGTTGGTTTAGGATATTGGCATTAAAATGCGCGTGTCCTAAATATTCCATGCCTAAATAATCGGCAGTTTTTTTAAACGGAATGTAAAAACTTTCTTCGATTTCATTATCGTGAGAATTTGATATCACGCCAATTTTCTTTCCTCTAAGTTTTCTTCCGGTTTCTTTTTCAATTCGGATTAAATCTGAAAACCGATCAAAAAAGACCTTCATAATTCCGCTCATATTATACCAATAAATGGGCGTTGCAAAAATTAAAGTGTCGTAATTTTCGATTATTCCTTTTATTAAAGGAAAAAAATCATCTTCTCTGTTTTTGCTTTCGTAATCGTAATAAGAAATATTAAAATCGCTTAGATTAATTACTTCTATTCCGTGTTCTTTAGAAATCTCGTCCACAATTTTTGTTGTGTTTCCGTTTTTTCGTGATGAACCTAAAATGATTACTTTTTTATTTTCCATTAATACTTATTCGTAATGCCCTTTCAATGAAAGAATATTTAGTATTTCTATATTGTTTTCTTCTGTTATTCTGTAAATACTTCTATGTTCTTTATCTATTCTTCTGGACTATCTTCCTGTCAAATTATGTTTTAATTGTTCAGGTTTTCCTAATCCTTCATAAGGATGAAGTAAAATATCTTCAATTAAACTTGTGATCTTTTTCATTATTGATTTGTTTCCGGACTTCTTCCAAAAAAGAATGTCTTTTTGTGCCTTTTCAGAATAAATTATTTCCACAAATCCTCAACTTTTATTTTAACTCCTTTTCCTTCTTCAATACTTTTTTCAGCATCAAGAATCTCTTTTACAAATTCTGGATTATATGGCTTTTCATTTTCTTCAACAATTTCAAAACCAAGAGATTTTGCCAGCGATTTTAGAACTGGAAAATCTTTTTTCTTTACATTTTTTAAGATGATGTCCATAATTATTTGCTTTTTATTATCCTACAGAACCTTCTAAAGAAATCTCTAATAATTTTTGAGCTTCAACCGCAAATTCCATTGGAAGTTTGTTCAATACATCTTTACTGAAACCGTTTACAATTAAGGCAATCGCTTTTTCAGTCGGGATACCTCTTTGGTTGCAGTAGAAAACCTGATCTTCACCAATTTTACTTGTAGTTGCTTCGTGCTCAATTTTTGCTGATGGATTTTTACTTTCAATATAAGGGAAAGTGTGCGCACCACAATTGTTTCCCATTAAAAGGGAATCGCATTGAGAAAAGTTTCTCGCATTCTCTGCTCTTGGAGAGATCTGCACTAATCCACGGTAACTGTTTTGTGATTTACCAGCCGAAATACCTTTAGAGATAATGGTCGATTTAGTGTTTTTTCCTAAATGGATCATTTTTGTTCCCGTATCAGCTTGTTGAAAATTATTAGTAACAGCAATTGAATAAAATTCTCCTACCGAATTATCGCCTTTAAGTACGCAAGAAGGATATTTCCAGGTTACAGCAGAACCAGTTTCAACCTGTGTCCACGAAATTTTAGCGTTTGTTTCGCATAAACCTCTTTTGGTTACGAAGTTGTAAACTCCACCTTTTCCTTCTTTGTTTCCAGGGAACCAGTTTTGAACGGTAGAATATTTAATTTCAGCATCATCCAAAGCGATCAATTCCACTACAGCAGCGTGCAATTGGTTTTCGTCACGACTTGGAGCGGTACATCCTTCCAGGTATGAAACATAACTTCCTTCATCTGCAATAACCAGAGTTCTTTCAAATTGTCCGGTTCCCGCCTGATTGATTCTAAAATAAGTTGAAAGTTCCATTGGGCATCGAACGCCTTTTGGAATATAACAGAAACTTCCATCAGAGAAAACTGCAGAGTTTAATGCTGCATAGAAGTTATCTTTTTGAGGTACAACAGTTCCTAAATATTTTTTTACTAATTCAGGATGTTCTTTAATAGCTTCAGAAATTGGACAGAAAATAATTCCTTTTTCGGCCAGTGTTTTCTTAAAAGTTGTTGCTACAGAAACAGAATCGACAACAATGTCCATAGCGACATTGTTCATCATTTTTTGTTCATCAACAGAAATTCCAAGCTTTTTGTACATCTCTAAAAGTTCCGGATCTACATCATCCAGAGTTTTATTAGGATCAACTTGTTTTGGAGCCGAATAATAAGATATTGCCTGAAAATCTGGTTTTTCGTAACGTACGTTTGCCCATTCTGGCTCAATCATTTCTTTCCACGCACGAAAAGCCTCGATACGCCATTCGGTCATCCATTCAGGCTCGTCTTTTTTAAGCGAAATAGCTCTTACAATTTCTTCGTTTAAGCCAATAGGGAAAGTTTCAGATTCTATATTGGTATAAAATCCGTATTCATATTCTTTAGTTTCGAGTTCGATTTTTAAATCGTCTTCAGTGTATTTGCTCATTATTTTTTTGTCTTAAAGTTTTAAAGTCCAAAGTATGAAAGTCGCTTAGCAGTCTTTAAGACTTTCGGACTTTCGGCTTTTGACTATAAAGAAAATGATTCGCCGCAGCCACAAGTTCTGCTTGCATTTGGATTATTGAAAACAAATCCTTTTCCGTTTAATCCGCCAGAAAATTCTAAAATTGTTCCGGCTAAATATAGAAATGATTTTTTTTCAACTGCAATTTGTATGTCGTTGTCTACGAATATTTTGTCATCTTCGCCTTTAGTTTTGTCAAATTTTAAATCATAAGACAAACCAGAGCATCCACCACTTTTTACGCCTACTCTCACGTAGTCGTTTGCGGCGTCAAAACCATCATCAGTCATCAAATCGATGATTTTCTTTTTGGCTGTATCAGAAACCTTTATCATTGTTTATGGTATTTGTTTTTAAAAGATCATTTTAATCTGCATTTAAATAGTAATCAAATTATTATATTAATTTAAACGCTAATTTCAATGTTCAAATGAAATTATCTGCAAAGATACGACTTAAAAACCTTTTTCCATAGCGGTTCACATTATTATAACAAATGTTAAAATAGAAAGAAGTTATTTTTGCTTTAAAACTATTTATTGAGTGACTTTTATTTTACAAGTGATTTCCTTTTTGAACGAAAAGTCAGATAATTTTGTAAAATGCTGGTTTAGTGTGTTTTAAGTTATTGTAAATAAGCTAAAAAACCGTATTTCTACCTGTTCTATCGAACAAATTAATAGTATTTTTGCAATAAATTGTGAGGAATGATGAAGAAAAACTATACAAACGAATGGATCAGGGCGCTTTTGGCAATATTCTTTATTTTTGGGATAGGGGCAACTTTTTATATATTTAGTAAAGAACTAAAAGACGAGGCAGATAAGGCAGAAGCAAGTAATAAAAAAGTTAAACTCGTTAATAACAATAAGGAGTCGATCGCTCAAAAAAGCATTTTGGATTCTTTAAATGTTTTGAAATTAGAATACGATGTCGCGATTTTAGAAAAAACTGCTCTTTCGGAGCAATTGGCATTTGAAAAGAAAAATGTCGAAAATTTAATGGAAATTATAAAAGCATCCAAAAATCCTTCAGATACTCAAATTCAAATTTACCGGAAACAGCTTTCAGATATGCAGACAGCATTAGCATCTAAAGTTGTAGAAATAAAAAACCTAAAATCTCAAAATAAAAGCCTGCTTACTGAAATTGAAACTCAGAATGTTGTAATGTACAAACAAAAAGCAGAAAATGATACTTTAATCCTAAAGCAGAAAAAGTTAGAATCAACAATAAAAGATGCTTCAAAACTAGTTTTAAATAATTTTAAAGTGATTGCTCTTCGTGAAAAAAAATCGGGAAAAGAACAGGAAACAGATAGAGCAAAAAGTACTAATAAACTTAAAATAAGTTTTTCTGTTAACGGAAATACAGTTGCCAAAACAGGAAAAAAGGTGTTTTATATTCAGGTTTTAGACCAAAAAAATACTGTTTTAGGCGAAAATAAATTAATAGAATTTGGCAGCGATAAAGCTTTGGTTTACAGTTTTATAGTGGCCGCAGATTTTCAGGGAAAAGCTTTAAATGTCTACGGGATTTTAAATTCTGATGAAAATCAGTTTAAAAAAGGAACCTACTTTGTCAACTTCTTCGACAAGCAGGAAATCATGGGAAGCACTTCTATTACTTTGGAATAAAAGCATTTTTTAGCCCACTCCCGATAACTATCTGGATTACTGATTTAACAGGTTTATGCAGATTTTTATTGATTTAACTCAACAAATTAACTGCTTACTGGAAATAAAAACACAGCGAAAATCCGTTGAATCCGCAAAATCTGTGGTTAATTTAAACCTGTAAGAGAAACATTATTTTGAGAATACCTAGTAAAAGGAGATTGGATTTCCTAGCTTTGTTTTCAATATTAGAAATGTAATCTTATGAAACTTTACCCAATAGAATCCGGAAATTTTAAGTTAGATGGCGGCGCTATGTTTGGCGTTGTTCCTAAAACTATTTGGAATAAAACCAATCCGGCTGATGAAAATAATTTAATTGATATTGCAGCACGCTGTTTACTGATTGAAGATGGAAACCGATTAATTTTGATTGATACTGGAATGGGCGATAAGCAATCGGAAAAATTCTTTGGTTATTATTCGCTTTGGGGATCACATTCTATTGATAAATCATTGGCTGAATATGGTTTTCACCGAGATGATATTACCGATGTTTTTATGACGCACCTGCATTTTGACCATTGCGGTGGAAGTGTTCAATGGAATTCTGATAAAACTTTTTATGAGCCGGCTTTTAAAAATGCAAAATTCTGGACAAACGAAAACCATTGGAATTGGGCGACGAAACCAAATGCACGAGAAAAAGCCTCTTTCCTGACAGAAAATATTATCCCAATGCAGGAAAGCGGACAATTAAATTTTATTGAAAGACCGGAAAGTGATTTTGGTTTCTCTAAAGAGTTAGGTTTCGGAATTTTTTATGCAGACGGCCATACCGAAAAACAAATGATTCCGCATATTCAATATCAGGATAAAACCATCGTTTTTTGCGCCGATTTATTGGCGACAGCCGGGCATATTCCGCTTCCGTATGTTATGGGTTACGACACAAGACCTTTGTTAACAATGCCGGAAAAAGCTAAATTTTTAAATGCAGCAGCAGATAATAATTACTATTTGTTTTTGGAGCACGATGCCCATAATCAAATTATAACGGTTGAGCATACTGAAAGAGGGGTAAGGTTAAAAGAGGTCTTTACTTGCGAAGCTATTTTTTAAAAACATAAAAAAACCATATTTTTATTCGTTTGAAAATATGGTTTTAACTGTTTTAACGACTTTCTGTTTATTCGACTATTATTTTCTTAACAATAGTTGCTCCTTCGTTTTCCAGATAAATGTAATAAATACCGCTTCGGAATCCTGCTAAATTAATGGTATTATTATTTGAGCTGTTAGTAAACTTCTTTGTTGTTATGAGTTTTCCCAGTGTGTCATATACAGTTGCTTTTTCAAGAATGGTATTGTCAATATGCAATTCTCCTTTGGCAGGGTTAGGGTAAACGGCTATTTTATCAAAAACAGTTTCTGTTATTCCTAACGACGGACAACTTAAACTATAAGTTGCTGCAGCATCTTTATATGTAGCCCAGTTAGTATTAGAATAGGAAACATCGTCTACCTGAATACAGGTTAAATTAGAATTCGATTTACAATTCATAAAAGTTATAAGATTGTTTTTTCCGTTTTTTAAATTTAAGCTGGTTAGGAGATTGGATTCGCAAGATAAAACTTGCAAAGCGGTATTTACAGACACATCTAATGATGTTAATTGGGTTAAAGCGCAATTTAAATTGGTCAAAGCGATATTTTTAGACACATCTAATGTTGCTAATTGATAATTGTATCCAACGGATAAATATTTTAAAGCGGTATTTTTAGATACATCTATTGCTGCTAGTTGATTAAAAGAACAATTTAAGTTTTCCAAAGCAGTATTTTTAGACACATTCAATGAAGTTAATTGGTTTGCATAAAAGTTTAAATTTATTAAAGCGGTATTTTGAGACACATCTAAAGATGTTAATTGGTTTGAAGAAAAAAGTAAAAATTGCAAAGCGGTATTTTGAGACACATCCAAAGATGTTAATTTGTTTGAATTTAAGGTTAATTGCCGCAAAGCAGTATTTTTTGATACATCTAATGATGTTAATAGGTTGTTATCTAACCCTAATTCTTCTAAGGCGGTATTTTTAGATACATCTATTGCTGCTAGTTGATTAAAAGAACAATTTAAAGTTTTCAAAGCGATATTTTGAGATACATCTAATGATGTTAATTTGTTTGAAGGACAATATAAGGTTGTCAAAGCAGTATTTAGAGATACATTTAATGAAGTTAATTGATTTGAATCACAAATTAAGGTTTTTAATGCAGTGTTTTTAGATGTGTCTAATGATGTTAATTTGTTCCCAGTGCAGTTTAGGTTCGTCAAAGACACGAAATCCTGAATACCCGTCAAGTCAATAATAGAACTATTTGCAATATCAATATAAGTTAATTTATCAATATTAGTAGTCAGTACCATACGATCAGGACTCCCGGAATCAATGCCAAGGGCAATTAGTTTATTTTCAAAATTAACATCCGGGATATTAGTGTATTGAGCATAAATTGAAAAATTTGCTAATAATAGCAATAAAAGTAGTTTTGTTCTCATAAAAAATATTTACGTTAAGATTTGCAGCAACAAGTTTACAAATTATTTTCTCACACATAAATGGATGAATACTTTTTTGATCATTTGTTTTAAAAAAAACTTAAATCTTAACACACTGTTAATCGTTAGTTTTTTGTAACAAAAAAGTATAATTTAGTCGAATATTTCAATACTATTAAATTTATACATACATGAGTCATATAAAACCCATTACTTTATCTGCTTTTGCATTACTTGTTTTAACAGGCGGTGCAAGTTTGCAAGCGCAAGTTTCAACTCCTAAAGAATTTATTACAGCGCCTTTATCAGTTGTAAAAAAAGCCCCGGTCAGCGAAAATGAATTAAAAAGATGGAGTCATCTTGATTTAATAAAAGATTCTATTCCGGGAATGAGTGTTGATAAGGCTTATGCCGAATTACTTCAGGGAAAAACAGGAAAAAAAGTTATTGTAGGAATTGTAGATTCTGGTGTTGATATCGAGCACGAAGATCTTAAAGGAATGATTTGGACAAACCCAAAAGAAATTCCGGGAAATGGAATCGATGATGATAAAAACGGATTTATTGATGATGTTCACGGATGGAATTTCCTTGCAAATGCTGTTCACGAAAATCTTGAAATGACTCGCATCGTTAAAAAGAAAGATGATGGCTCTGCAGAATATAAGCAAGCTTTGGCGGAGTACACAAAGAAGTATGAAGAAGTAATGCAGGGTAAAGAAAGAGTAGATGTTTTATTGAATGCGCATAAAACAATAAAAACGGCTCTTAATAAAGATAAATATACAGTTGAAGATTTAAATTCTATTACTTCAACAGAAGGAAGTGTTTTATACAGTAAAAAAGTGATGACTCAAGTTTTGACAAATACAGGACCTGATTTTGATCCAGAAACTGAATTTGAGGAATATAGGAAATACATTTACGATCAGTTAAACTATAATTTAAACAAAGAATTTGACGGAAGAAAAGAGGTAGGTGATAATCCGGAAGACATTAAAAATAACCGATACGGTAATAATATTGTATTTGGCCCAGATAAAGAAGAAGCACTTCATGGAACTCACGTTGCGGGAATCATTGCACAAGTTCGCAGCAATAATTTAGGTGGGGATGGAATTACAAATAATGTAGAAATCTTAACCGTAAGAGCAGTTCCAGACGGAGACGAATACGATAAAGATATTGCTCTTGCAATTCGTTATGCAGTTGATAATGGCGCAAAAGTAATCAACGGAAGTTTCGGGAAAAGTTTTTCTCCACACAAACAATGGGTTTATGATGCGATTAAGTATGCAGCAAAAAAAGATGTTTTAATTGTTCATGCAGCTGGTAACGATGGTTACAATATCGACGAAACAAAAAATATCAATTATCCAAACGATTCTCAGGACAATATCAAGGAATTTGCTGATAACGTAATCACAATTGGAGCAATTAATAAACAATACGGAGAAACGGTTGTGGCAGGATTTTCAAACTTCGGAAAAATAAATGTCGATGTTTTTGCTCCGGGTGAAGAAATTTATGCAACAATTCCAAACAACAAATACAAATACCTGCAGGGAACATCGATGGCGTCTCCAAATGCAGCTGGTGTTGCAGCATTGATTCGTTCTTATTATCCAAAATTAAAAGCATCTCAGGTAAAACATATTTTAATGGATTCTGGAGTTGCACTTCCTGCAAAAGTGGTTCTTGGCGAAAGCGAAAATCCAGATGAAAAACCTGTGGCAGTTTCTTCTGCAGAATCATCAAAAACAGCAAAAATGGTAAATGCTTACAATGCTTTATTAATGGCTGAGAAAATGTCAAAAAAATAAAGCCTATTATAGAATACTAATCCAATGGAAGAGTGGCAGCTCTTCCATTTTTATTATTAAAATTATCATGCAAAAAATTATTTTACTTTCTTTTTTGAGCTTTGGTTTAAACGCAGCTTTTGCGCAGAGTGCCCCATATTGGCAACAGCATGCCGACTATAAAATGGAGGTTTCAATGGATGTAAAAAACTATCAGTATAAAGGAAAACAAGAATTGGTTTATACCAATAATTCTCCTGATACATTAAGAAAAGTGTTTTATCATTTATTCCCAAATGCTTTTCAGCCGGGAAGTGAAATGGACGCTCGTCTTCATTTTATCAAAGATCCTGATGGAAGAATGGTAAATAAAGTAAAAACTGCCGACGGAAAAGAGGTAAAACAAAGCCGTATTGAATCTTTGAAACCTAATGAAATAGGATATTTAAAAATTTCTGATTTCAAGCAAGACGGAATTTCAGCGCAGACAAGAGTTTCTGGAACTGTTTTAGAAGTGATTTTACCAAAACCAATTTTACCAAATTCAAAAACTACTTTTACTTTAGGTTTTGATGGACAAGTTCCGGTACAAATTCGTCGTTCTGGAAGAAATAATTCTGAAGGAGTTGAACTTTCAATGTCACAATGGTATCCAAAATTAGCCGAATTTGATTTTGAAGGATGGCACGCAGATCCATACATCGCCAGAGAATTTCACGGTGTTTGGGGGAATTTTGATGTAAAAATTACAATCGACAAAGAGTACACAATTGGAGGTTCTGGATATTTACAAGACAAAAACACAATTGGTCACGGTTATGAAGATGCTGGTGTAACAGTTGTTTATCCGAAAAAAGCAAAAACATTAACATGGCATTTTATTGCGCCAAATGTGCATGATTTTACCTGGGCAGCAGACAAAGAATATACGCATGATATTGTAAAAGGACCAAATGATGTCGATTTGCATTTCTTCTACAAAAACAATGAAAAAACGACTGCAAACTGGAAACAGTTAGAGCCATTAATGGTAAAAGTGATGGATTATTATAACCATAGAGTTGGAGCATATCCGTACAAACAATATTCATTTATTCAGGGCGGAGACGGCGGAATGGAATATGCAATGTGTACTTTAATGTTAGGAAACGGAACTCTTGAAGGAATTCTTGGAACTGCAACTCACGAATTAGGACACTCTTGGTTTCAGCATATTTTAGCTTCAAACGAATCAAAACACCCTTGGATGGACGAAGGCTTTACAACTTATATCGAAGATAGTGCTTTGAATGAATTAAAAGGCGATAAAAAAGAAGCAAATCCGTTTAAAGGAACTTATGCTGCTTATTATAGTTTAGTTAATTCTGGAAAAGAACAGCCGCAGACAACGCATGGAGATCGTTACGATGAAAACCGTCCTTACAGTATTTCATCTTATGTAAAAGGATGCATCTTTTTAGCACAATTAGAATATGTAATTGGAAAAGAAAATCTTGATGCCACTTTAAAAAGATATTTCAACGATTTTAAATTCAAACATCCAACTCCAAACGACATTAAAAGAACTGCAGAAAGAGTTTCGGGAGCAGAGTTAGATTGGTATTTAATCGATTGGGCACAAACAGCGAATACAATTGATTACGGAATTAAAGACGTTACTGATAATTCAGGAAAAACAACAATTACTTTAGAAAGAATTGGAAGAATGCCAATGCCAATCGATTTAAAAGTAGATTATACTGATGGAACTTCTGAAAACTTCTACATTCCGTTAAGAATGATGAATTTCATTAAACCAAATCCAAATCCGAATGAAAAAAGAACAGTTGTTGATGATTGGGCTTGGGCGCAGCAAAACTACAGTTTTACAATTGACAAAAATAAAACAGCAATCAAAAAAATCACGATTGATCCAAGCGGATTAATGGCTGATGTAAAACCAGCAAATAATGTTTTTGAAGTAAAATAATTTACTTGAAAATAAAAAAAGCCTTTAAAATTAATTTTTTAAAGGCTTTTCTATTTAGCAATAAATCTATAAAACGGGTTTTATATCTGTTACAATATCGTTTTGTACCGTCTTTTTTAAAGGAAACATTTTTCTGTAACTTAATACTCTCCACAACCATTCAACCGGTCCATAATTGAATTTTGAAAGCCACCATTTGCTTATAAACAATTGAATTGTAAAGACAAAAATGGCTAAGAAAAAGTAAAACCAATACGGCAGCGTATTATAAATTTTGAAACCAATTCCAGAGAAAAGAAAACACGCAAGAATATTTTGCATTAGGTAATTTGTCAGCGTCATTTTACCACTCACTCTAAAATAGCTGAAAACTGTTTTCAGTTTTCCGTTAGTATACAATAAACAAATTCCAGACGCAATACAGAACATAGTATTTATTATGATCCAAAAAACAGGATGAAAAACAGGGAAAGTTACTTTGTGCTTTATTGCAATTTCAAAAAGAATTCCTGCAATTATAGCCAGAATCAATGTTGTAAAAAAAGTCTTTTTTAATAGTTTTTTAAATTCAGGCAAACGATTAAAAAAGTTGATTTTTTGAGCGTAAAAACCCAAAAGCATAAGAGCAAACATTACAACATGAACCGTAACAGCATAACCAAGACTAATCATTTCCTGATAATAAGTTCCCAGTAAATTAAATTGAAATACATCCAGCCAATTATCAGAGTAAAATAATTTTAAATATTTAGCAGTAGACTGTACATTTGGTAATGTTTGTTTTATCGAATTAATATAAGCACTAATAAACGGAACAGATAAAAGAAGTATTCCAGACGTTATTAAAATTGTTTTTGGAGAACTTCTGTAAAAAAACAAAAGCAGCAATCCTAAAAAGGCATAATCTTTTAAGATATCGCCCAGCCAAAAAGCAGAATTTATAAAAGCAAAAATGAACAGGATAAACATTCTCCAACAAAAAAATGAAACAGGATTTTTGCCTTTATCAGCTACATTATTAATAAGAACTGCAAATCCGTACCCAAATAAAATGCTTAATAAAGTCCAGGATTTAGCAGAAAAAAAGTATAAATTAAAATAACCGATAATCTCAGAAAAAATACCTTTTTTCAAAATAAAACGTTCTAATCCGATGTAACGGAAATCAACATAATTTCCTATTGCAACTCCCAATAAAGCCCAGCCTCTTAAAATATCAACAATAGCTGTCCTTTTATCTTCCTGAATGGGCAGAAGTGAATTTGTCATAGAGTAGACATTTTTCTGGTTATAAATCGTTTTTGGTTTAAATAGCAGTTAAAAGCAAATCAAATGTAAGAAAATAAGTTTTAAAGCAATATGCAAAATGAAATAGTTAATAAAAAAAATCTCGCTTAAAATTCATTTCTGAAAATTAAACGAGACTTATCTTTTTTCTTTTGAAGTTTAGCTCAAATGCTCAATCATATCTTTAGTCATTGATTCCAAATCAAATTTATGATTCCAGTTCCAATCCTTTCTTGCTTCAGCATCATCAATACTTGCCGGCCAGCTGTCAGCAATTTTCTGACGGAAATCAGGATTATACGTAATTTCAAATTCTGGAATATGTTTTTTGATTTCGGCAGCAATTTCAGTAGGAGTAAAACTCATAGCTGCTAAATTATATGAAGAATGTATTTTAATTTGTTCAGCCGGAGCTTTCATAATATTAATTGTAGCATCGATCGCATCATCCATGTACATCATCGGCATTTTGGTTTCAGATGATAAAAAGCATTCATATTTTTTATCGGAAATAGCCTTATAAAAAATATCAACTGCATAATCCGTAGTTCCTCCGCCCGGAGGAGTAGACCAGCTTATTAAACCTGGATAACGAATACTGCGAACATCAACACCATAAATATTATGGTAATATTCACACCATCTTTCTCCCGCTTGTTTACTAATTCCGTAAACTGTAGAAGGTTCCATAATAGTATATTGCGGCGTATTTTCTTTTGGAGTTGTAGGCCCAAAAACAGCAATACTCGAAGGCCAGAAAATCTTCTGAATTTTTTTGGCTTTTGCCAAATTCAAAACATGAAAAAGCGAATTCATATTCAAATCCCATGCAAAAGCAGGATTCTTTTCTGCTGTTGCAGACAAAAGCGCAGCCATCAAATAAACATCAGTAATTTTATGCACTTCTACCAAATGTTCAATTTGATTAAAATCTAAAGCATTAACCACTTCAAAAGGGCCTGAATTAACAACGTCAGTATTTAATTTTCGAATATCAGAAGCGATCACATTTTCAGTTCCGTATAATTTACGCAGCTTTTGGGTCAGTTCAGTTCCAATCTGACCGCAGGCGCCAATGATTAATATTTTTGGATTCATTTATTTAGATTTAGTGTTGCAAATATAACGTTTTCGCAAATATCAACGTTTTTTCAAACATTAAATTATAAAATTAACAATGATAAAGATTGTTTTTTAGATTATTCACTATTCAAAACTTTATGCAAAAGGAGTTTTTGCCACAGATTTCACAGATTTAATGGATTATTTTCTCAAAACTTAATTAAAAAAATCATTTTAATCCGTGAAATCTGTGGCAAAAAAACAACCTTGATTTATAGAATCTTTAGCAAAAAACACAATTCGTAATTGTAAATTTACTTCGTAACTTTGCACTCAAACATTTTATCAAATGAAATATAAAATAGCGCTGTTTTTACTCTTGATTTTTGTACTTCAATCATGTCAAAATGAGAATGAAAGACGTCTTGCTGAAAATGCAAAAGAAGCTAAGAAGAAAGAAAAAATCTTTAATAATATCAATAAAGCCTGGATTTTTATAGATGAACCAATCAACGAAGTTTCCGAAGAAAATTTTAGAAACTGGACAGAATGGCGTGAATTCTTAAAAGAAATAGGAGACAAACCAAGAAAAACGATTGGTGCTTTTCAAAAAAAATCAACAGCGATTTCTAAAAAAGCGATGGCTTTAAATAATAATATTCCATCACAATTTAATCAGCCGCAAATAAAAAGCCGAATTGCAATTTTGATTACCAAAATCAAAATGATGGACTTATTTATTCATTTGAATCAAATTCCAGACGATAAAGTTGCTTTTTTAATTGGCGAAATAAACAAAGAACTGGTTTCGTTAGAAAGACAAATGGACAAAATTGTCGAGAAAGCCAAAATTCCAAAAGAAGAAGGAGAAGCTGATTTCCTTAGAATGTTAGATACAACCCGCGCAATCCCGAATTCTGCGCCTCCACTAGATCCAAATTTACCAAGAGTTGAGTAAAAACGCCTTATATACGATATACGACAATTTGCCAAAAGCAGAGCAAATTGCTGCCAATTTACTGGAAGGAAATCAGATAAAAATGCACCTTAACGGATTGCTTGGATCTGCAGTTTCCTTTGTAATACGCTCTGTTTTTAAGAAAACAGAACTGCCTTTTTTGATTGTTTTAGACAACAAAGAAGAAGCGGCGTATTACCTAAACGATCTGGAACAAATGATTGGCGAGCAGGATGTTTTGTTTTATCCCGCTTCATTTCGTCGTCCGTATCAGGTTGATGAAACTGATAACGCTAATGTTTTACTTCGTGCTGAGGTTTTAAACCGAATAAATTCCCGAAAAAAACCAGCCATAATTGTTACGTACCCGGAAGCACTTTTTGAAAAAGTTGTTACACGCCAGCAATTAGATAAAAATACCTTAAAAGTGGCGCTGAATGATAAAATTTCGATCGATTTTATCAATGAAGTTTTATTTGAATACGAATTTAAAAGAGTCGATTTTATTACTGAACCCGGAGAATTTTCGGTTCGTGGAGGAATTGTCGATGTCTTTTCTTTTTCAAACGATCATCCATACAGAATTGAATTCTTCGGAAATGAAGTAGACAGCATTAGAAGTTTTGATGTAGAAACACAATTATCTGTGGAAACACACAAAAAAATCACCATTATCCCGAATGTTGAAAACAAGATATTTCAGGAAAACCGTGAAAGTTTCTTAGATTATATTGCTGAGAAAACTATACTATTTATTCAAAATACCGACGGACTTTTTAGTCAGTTAGACAAACAATTTACAAGAGCAGAAGAAGCTTTTGAGAAACTTTCCAAAGAAATAAAACATGCCGAACCGGAGCAGTTATTTTTAAATCAAAGTTCGTTTATAAAACGAGCTTTAGATTTTTCGATTGTAGAATTGGCTTCAAAACCAATTTTTAAAACGACTAAAAAATACGAATTTCATATTCAGCCTCAGCCATCTTTCAATAAGCAATTTGATTTATTGCTGAACAATCTGAGTGACAATCATTTTAATGGATATAAAAATTATTTATTCTGTTCAAATGAAACTCAGGCAAAACGTTTTCATGATATTTTTGAATCTTTAGATGAAGCGAATTCTGAAAACATTAGAAAGCAATATAATACGATCGTATTGCCTTTGTACCAAGGTTTTATTGACGAAGAAAATCAAATAACAGCTTATACAGATCACCAGATTTTTGAGCGTTATCATAAATTCAACATCAAAAACGGATACTCGAAAAAGCAGAATATTACTTTAAAAGAATTAACCGCACTTTCTGTAGGCGATTATGTAACACATATCGATCACGGAATTGGGAAGTTTGGCGGATTGCAGAAAATTCAGGTTGAAGGCAAAACGCAGGAAGCCATAAAACTGGTTTATGCTGATAATGATATTGTTTATGTAAGTATCCATTCACTTCATAAAATCTCCAAATACAACGGAAAAGACGGAACGCCTCCAAAAATCTATAAGTTAGGATCGAACGCCTGGAAAATTTTAAAACAAAAAACCAAAGCGCGTGTCAAACATATTGCCTTCAATTTAATTCAGTTGTATGCAAAACGTCGTTTAGAAAAAGGGTTCCAATTTGCGCCGGATAGTTACCTTCAAAACGAATTAGAAAGTTCGTTTATTTATGAAGATACACCGGATCAAACCAAATCGACGCAAGAAGTAAAAGCCGATATGGAAAGCGATCGTCCAATGGATCGTTTGGTTTGCGGTGATGTTGGTTTTGGAAAAACAGAAGTTGCGATTCGTGCCGCTTTTAAAGCGGTTGATAACAGTAAACAGGTGGCAGTTTTGGTTCCTACAACTATTTTGGCTTATCAGCATTACAGAACTTTTACCGAAAGATTAAAAGATATGCCAGTTACAATTGGTTACTTAAACCGATTTAGAACGGCAAAACAAAAAACACAGACTTTAAAAGATTTAGCCGAAGGAAAACTCGATATCGTAATTGGGACGCATCAATTGGTTAATAAAAATGTAGTTTTTAAAGACCTAGGTTTATTGATTGTTGATGAAGAACAAAAGTTTGGAGTTAACGTAAAAGATAAATTAAAAACAATTGCTGCAAATGTCGATACGCTGACTTTAACAGCAACGCCAATTCCGAGAACGCTTCAGTTTTCGTTAATGGCAGCGCGAGATTTGTCAGTAATTACAACGCCTCCGCCAAACAGATATCCTATTGAAACGAATGTTGTTGGCTTTAATGAAGAGATAATTCGTGATGCGATTTCGTATGAAATTCAGCGAAACGGGCAGGTTTTCTTTATCAATAACCGAATCGAAAATATAAAAGAAGTAGCCGGAATGATTCAGCGTTTGGTTCCAAATGCAAGAGTCGGAATTGGTCACGGCCAAATGGACGGGGCTAAACTTGAGGAATTGATGTTAGGTTTTATGAACGGAGATTTTGATGTTTTGGTAGCCACCACAATTATCGAAAGTGGTTTGGACGTTCCAAATGCTAACACGATTTTCATCAATAATGCCAATAATTTCGGATTATCTGATTTGCATCAAATGCGCGGACGTGTGGGACGAAGCAATAAAAAAGCATTTTGTTATTTCATTTGTCCGCCATATTCTTCAATGACCGAAGATGCGAGAAAACGTATTCAGGCTTTGGAACAATTCAGCGAACTAGGAAGCGGTTTCAATATTGCGATGAAAGATCTTGAAATTCGCGGTGCTGGTGATTTATTAGGCGGAGAACAAAGCGGTTTCATTAATGAAATTGGTTTTGATACATACCAAAAAATCATGAACGAAGCCATAGAGGAATTGAAAGAAAATGAATTCAAAGATTTGTATCCGGAAGAAAATAATATCGATACAAAAGAATACGTAAAAGACATTCAAATCGATGCCGATTTTGAGTTGTTATTCCCGGATGAATATATCAATAACGTTTCAGAACGTTTGGTTTTATACAACGAATTGGGCGCGATAAAAGATGAAGCTGGTTTACAGGAATTCGAAAGAAAATTGATTGACCGTTTCGGGCCTTTGCCAAAACAAGCAACCGCATTATTAAACAGTATTCGCATAAAATGGATTGCAACCAAAGTTGGAATTGAGAAACTTGTTTTGAAACAAGGCAAAATGATTGGTTATTTCGTTTCAGACCAACAATCAGATTATTATCATTCTTCTAAGTTTAGAAATGTTTTAAATTTTGTTCAAAAACAAAGCGCACTTTGCAAAATGAAAGAAAAACAAACCGTAAACGGATTACGTTTGTTATTGACTTTTGAGAATGTTAAGTCGATAAAACGAGCTTTAGAGTTGATGGAATTGTTTGAAGAGTAAAAATAAAGTTTGCCACGAATTTCACGAATTAAATTTATATCCTTACTAAATAAATTTGTGGAAATTCGTGGCAAAAAAAAACAAAAGGCGTATTTTTTTTTAGAGGTTTTAAGGATATCGATTAGAAATGATGAGGTTTTTTGGTAACACAAATAAAAAAATCTGTTTAAATCTGCCTAATCTGCGTGCCATTAATTCAGAACCACAGAGCTAAAAAAAATCACTCTGAAAGAGTGATTTAATTGGTTTAAAATTGGTTTTGGTTAGATAGTCTCGTCGTGAACCTAAAAAAGACCTGCATTGATTTAATGCTTTGCCCATTTGATTCCTGACAATATTTATAGAGATGCCGAGCTTCTGATTGATTTCTTCGGCAGTTTCTTTCGATTTTAATAAGCTAATACTATAAACCAAAATATCCTGATAATACAAATTAAAAAGGGAACGAAATGCTTTTTGCTGCTATTTTTTAGTTTGCTTACCAATAATTTGCTGCTATAATCTCTGGCTTCTAATACTAAATTAATTAGTTTGTATTTAAATCTAATTATATTACGATACTATTAAAATTGATGCTCTAATATGTTAAGTGCTTAACAAATATATAAAAATATTATTCGCAGCAAAAAATGGAAAAAAGAACTTATTTCTATTTTTTTTAATTTTATTTAACCAAAATATCAGTAAACACGGCGGAAAGTGCTTTTATCAAGTTGATAATTTTTTGGCTAAAAAATTTAAAAATTAACTATACTGAAGTTTGTTTTTGAGAATATTCTTATTTGATAATTGATTGTTTGAAAAATTACAAATAGTAATTTATAAGAAAAATCCTTTTATCTTTTTTAGAGAAAGACAAAAGGATCATTGAAAATTGAATTTATTTTTAAGATGTAAAATTAAATTTTGGATAATTAGTTTTTCAAATCTTTGATTACTTTAAAAGCAACATCAACCTGATCTTCACCAACAAGAATTGTAAATTCATTTGAAGTAGAAATTACCTCATTTATGATAATTCCTTCCCAGGCTAAACGTTGAAAGATGAAATAGTAAATACCAGGAACAACGATGTTTTCTTTTGGTAGTTTTACAGTAATCGAAGCCAGATTGTCTAATTTCTGGATTAGTTTTTCTCTCATAAAGTGTTTTTCAACTAAATGATTTACACTGCTGCTTACTACAATATTAGTTTCGTTGACACCACGAGATGAGGTATAGAAAATATCAGATAAAGCATTGATATCAGAAATTAAATCGGCTTGTTTGTTTAATACAGTTTCAGAAGCTGCAAAAGTGTAATCTGTCAGCTCAGATCTTACTGTGATTTCGCCAATATTCTTGATTACCTTATTGATTTTATGGTTTAGTTTAAAATCTAATTCTTCAGTCAATCGCTTCAGCGACATTACAACAGCGCCTTGTTTTACTTCTTTGCCAAATTCATTTTCTAACTCGGTCATAATGTTCCGAGAAAGAGACGTCAGGTTTATAATCCCGAGAGATAAAGCGTTTAAGAGAAATGGTTTCGTTTTGATGTAATTTTCGACGATGGAAGAAACGGTTTTCATAATTTTTTTCTTTTTTTTTGTAACTTAATTGGTCTAGTTTGGTTAATTAGATGTTATAAATTTATGCAAATATAAATAAAAAAACAATTTGTTACAATTATAACAACAAAAAATTATGTTAAAAATGATAAAAAGCGTCAGTAAGATGTTCAATTGCAAATGATTCCCTATTTTTATGGATTGCAACGATGTCAAATCGGATATTTAAATCTTCATTAAAATCCTTTTCCCTATAGTTTATGTAGGCATTTACTGCTTTTATTAAGAGTTGAATTTTTTTTGGCTTGACAAAATCCTGCGGAGAACCAAAATCTAAACTTGATCTTGTTTTTACTTCAACAATTGCCAAAATATCATTTTTTTGAGCGATAATATCTATTTCTGCTTTTTGAAAAACCCAGTTTCGGTCTAAAATTTCGTAACCGTTTTGCTGTAGATATTCTACAGCAAGTTCTTCTCCTTTTTTACCAAGTTCGTTGTGTTCTGCCATGTTTTTTGCTTCAGGTTTCAAGTTTCAGGTTTTTGAATCTTGATAAAGTTTTTTGCACACAAAGACGCGAAGCCGCAAAGTTTAAATTTTACTTTGCGGCTTTGCGTCTTAGCGAGAAATGTTTGTTTTTTTAACGGATTAAAATCCGTTGCTACAAATAAATCGTTCCTCCTGAACTTTTCTGGAAAGTGCCTTCGGCTCGACTAATTTTATAGGGATGGATATTAATCCATCCTTAATTTCATGTTAGCAATTATATATGTGGTATTTAAATTTTCTTATACAAAAGAAAATTCTCAGATGGTCTCATTTCTGAAAAGTAACCGTACTTCCAGATGCATTAACATCGATAGAAATTGTGCTTCCCATAACTAAAGCACGATTATCCTGAATATGCCCGGCCGGAAAATTAAAAATTACGGGAATGTTGTATTTTTTAGTAACATCATCAATAATTTCTAATGCATTTTTCCCCCACGGAACTTCGTTATCTTTCATTTTTGTCATTCCGCCAATGATAATCCCTTTAAGGTTTTCGATACAGCCGTTGCGTCTTAAATTCATCATCATACGATCAATGTGATACAGGTATTCATCTAAATCTTCAATAAACAAGATTTTATCTTTACAGTCAATTGCAGAAGGAGAACCTAATAAACTGTATAAAATAGAAAGATTTCCGCCCACTAATTCACCAGTTGCTTTACCAAAGCGGTTCATACTGCTTGGTTCGATAGAATAGGAAAGAGGCTCGCCAAACAAACTCGATTTCATTGAACTAATCGCCGCCGGAGTCGCACGCGGAATCGTAACCGGCATAACGCCATGAATAGATTTGTAACCCATCGTGTTTAAATGATTGTGCAAAACTGTAACATCACTAAAACCAATAACCCATTTTGGATGTTGTTTGAATTTTGTAAAATCTAGCAGATCTAACATTCTCACTGTTCCATAACCGCCTCGAACACACCAAATCGCTTTGATATTCGGATTATCTAATTGCTTTTGAAAATCGGCTGCACGCTGTTCATCTGTTCCGGCCAATTGGTGGTAATCTAATCCAATTGTACTTCCAACAACCGCTTCCAGACCCCAGCTTTTAAGCAAATCTATAGTTGGTTTTAAATTGTCGTCGATATTTTTTCTGGCTGTTGCCAAAAGTGCTACGGTATCTCCTTTTTGTAAATAAGGTGGTGTTATCATGATTTGTTGGGATTGACAGGTAAATGATTGTAAAGCAAAAATAAGAAATGCCAGTTTAGCACCATTAAAATATTTTGTGATAGTAAGGAAGCTTTTCATAGTTTATTTTGCTTATTTGAATGTTGAGATTAACAAATATAAATTATTTACTCAATTAAATTATAGAAAATTCCTACAAATTATTTAAATTGAGCTCTTAAATTTTTAAAGTTATGCAAATTATTAAATTTCACTTTTGTTTACTCGCCTTTTTTATAATTTCTCTTTCAAATGCACAATCTAAAAGATATGTAATTCATACTGCAGCTTTTTATAATTTCGAAAACCTCTTTGATATTTATGATGATGCCAGTACAAATGATGATGAATGGACGCCAAATGGCGCTCAGCATTGGACAAAAGAAAAATACGAACAAAAACTAAAAAATCTTTCAAGAGTAATTTCTGAAATTGGAAATCCTGAAAACTCTAATGCACCCACTTTAATTGGCTGTTCTGAAGTTGAAAACCGCGGCGTTCTGGAAGATTTAATTAAACAGGAAAAAATAGCACCTTACGATTACGGAATTATACATTTTGATTCTCCCGATCAACGCGGAATTGATGTTGCACTTTTGTATCAAAAGAAATATTTCAGGCCCACTTCTTATGCTAATATTCCGTTGTTGATTTACAAAAACAAACCTATTATTCAGGAAGATAAAAATGAAGATTTAGGCGATGTTGAAATCAAAATAGATACTAAAAACAGGGTTTTTACCAGAGATCAGCTTTTAGTAACAGGCTTTTTAGAAAATGAAGAAATCCACATTATTGTCAATCACTGGCCTTCGAGATCTGGCGGAGAAAAAGCAAGCAGTCCGTTTCGTGAAGCAGCTGGAAGATTAAATAGAAAAATTATTGATTCCCTTCAGCAAATAAATCCAATGGCAAAAGTCATTACAATGGGAGATTTAAATGACGGACCTTTTAATAAAAGTATAAAAACCGAATTGGGAGCAAAAGCAAAAAAGACAGACGTTCCTGAATTTGGTGTTTATAATCCATTTGAAGAAATGGCAGAAAGAGGAATGGGAACTTTAGCCTTTAGAGATTCCTGGGATATTTTTGATCAAATCATTATGACAAAATCTTTTATTGAACCTAATTTTTCAAGTTTTAAATTCTGGAAAGCAGGAATCTTTAATCGACCTTATCTAATTCAAACTTCGGGAAAGTACAAAGGATATCCGTTAAGAAATACTTTAACCGAGGCTGGTTTTAGCGATCATTTTCCGGTTTATGTTTATTTAATACGAGAGATAAAATAAATCACAGCTTTCAGTCTCAGTTTTCAGTCTGAATACTGAGACTGCCACTGTATACTGAATACTTTTCATTACCTTAGCTTTTCATAAATTCTGAAAAAAATGGCTATAGCAAAACCATTCAATCTAACAAAATGGATTGAAGATAACCGACACTTATTAAAACCACCAGTTGGAAATAAAAATCTATATGTTGACTCAGGCGATTATATTGTAATGATTGTTGCCGGACCAAATGCACGAAAAGATTATCATTATAACGAAACCGAAGAACTTTTTTATCAATTAGAAGGAAGTATAAAAGTTGTAATTCAGGAAGACGGCGAACGCAAGGAAATGGAATTAAATGCCGGAGATATGTATTTACATCCCGCTAAAATCCCACATTCTCCAGTTCGCTCAGAAGGTTCAATAGGATTGGTTATTGAGCGTAAACGTGCCGGAAAAGGATATACAGACGGTTTACTTTGGCATTGTGATAATTGCAATCACAAACTTTACGAAGTGTATTTTGAACTGCATAATATCGAAAAAGATTTTCTTCCTCATTTTGAACATTTCTACAATTCAGAAGAATTAAGAACTTGTGATAACTGCGGAACAGTAATGGAAACGGATCCGAGATTTACTGCTAAGAAATAACTAATTTATCTCGAGTACGAGTATTAAACCCGACAGGTTTTTAAAACCTGTCGGGTTTATTTTTGTGTTAAAGAAAATTTTTAGTGTTATATTTGATATATATTTGCATCAAATATGACATTAAAAAGAATCAATTATGATACAAGAAATAATCGCATATAAGAATATAGTAGATAATATTGAGTCTTTAATGGACAAATCTCCTTATAAAAAAAACTATATTATTGAAAAAGTTGGCATTTCTAGCCCAACGTTTTATAGAAAATTGAAAACTCAATCATTTACTCCAGATGAAGTACTTTCAATTGCTAAGATTCTTTCACCAGAAGAAAATTTCAGATTACAATTAAAAGCAGAAATTGAAAATGCTAAACGTGAATATGAAGAAGGTAATTTTATGACTCATGAGGAAATGTTACTTGAGTTAAAAAAGAAAAATATAATTTAAAAATTTAAAATGGTTAAGGGTTTTTGACGATTGTCATAAAATTCAATTAAATGAATAAAATCCCGATTTAGAATGTAATAAAGAGAAATGTTTTTTGTGACTAATATTTCATTGCATTCTAAATCATGTCTAAATTTTCCTAAATGAGGATTTATTTTAACTAAATCAATAATATGTAAAACCTCATTTACAAATTTTTGTGCAATTTCATTACTTCGAAATTGCGTTAGATAATTCCTTGTTGTATAAAACGTATAAGTTGCCCTTGAAGACCAAACAATTTTCATTAATAAAAATTTATTTGGCTAAAATATAAAAATTAACTTACAAATATTTATTTCTACAACTCAATTTTTTTCCCTTGTTCTGGATAAATAATCTTCAATCCTAAATCATTTTGGCTTTTCAACTGCTCTTTAATTTTAGCAATATTTTTAGAAGGCGGTTTTAAATGCGTAATAATGATTTTGAAATTCTTTAAAGAACCTTTTCCGGCTAATTCTTCCAAAGCATAAAGTTCAGTCATTAAGTGATTTGGAGTTAAGTGACCAAATAAAAATTGGTCAGGCTGCTCATTTGGGAAAGAAACTTCAATTAAAATACCTTTCAATTGTTTGCTTTGAACCAAAGGTGCAACTGCAGTCCACAAAGCTTTTAATTTATCGCTTTTTTCAACAGAATCAGGGCCTGTATCTCCTAAATAAAGAACATAATTATCTTCATTTTTAATCAAAAAAGCAGTACTCTCAAACGGGTTAACATGACTTAAAGGAAAAGCTTTAACCGTCATTGACGTATTCGAAAGCGGTGTTTCTTCGCCTAAATTTAAAGTTTGAAAATGATATTTTTTTAACGGAAGTCCAACGCCTTTGTCTCCAAAATTAGCCCAGGTTTGATCGTTGAAATAATGATTTTCCATCATTTCCATACATTTTTCAGTCGCATAAACCGTTTTAGAAGAATCGGCAGGAGAATTTATAATTAATCCCGAAACGTGATCTAAATGAGCATGCGAAATTAAATACCCTTTTATGTATTTTCGTAAAACTTCGCTGGTCGAAACTTTGAAGACTTTATTTTCAATTGCTTTTTCAATTCCTGCATTTAGGGTTCCGGCATCCAGACAAACAAAATCTTTTGTGTTTGAAGGTGCAATTAAATAAGCCGAAAGATTTTTCTCGTCAATTCCGCCTTTTATTCCTAAAGGAACAATCTGAAAAGAAGATTTTTGTTCTTTTTGAGAAAAAGCATTAAATGAAATTAAGACAAAACAAAGCAAAAGCCGACTGAAATGGGTCATATTTATAATTTTAGAAATGCAAATTTCATCAAATTTACCGAATAAATCAGGATCGCTTTGCGTTAATACTTGTAAAATAACGCTAAATTTACTTTGTCTTTAATAGTTCAATATCATTTGAAATTAATTCTAAAATAATATCTTTACATAAAAATATAACAATTTTAACTAAAAAAGTTACAATGACAACAATAGCATCACAATTTGGCATGAATGAAGCTCTGGAAAAACTAGGTATTAAACTGGTTAACGAAGGAACTTCAACTGGAGTAGAGAACTTTTCATCGGGTGGAATTTTAGATAGTTTTTCTCCTGTAGACGGAAAATTAATTGCATCTGTAAAAACGTCTACACTTGAAGATTACGAAAAAGTAATGCGTTCTGCGACAGAAGCATTTAAAACATTTAGATTGATCCCAGCGCCGCAGCGTGGAGAAATCGTGCGTCAGTTTGGAGAAAAATTACGTCAAAACAAAGAAGCACTTGGTAAATTGGTTTCTTATGAAATGGGAAAATCACTGCAGGAAGGTTATGGAGAAGTTCAGGAAATGATTGATATCTGCGATTTTGCCGTTGGATTATCTCGTCAATTACACGGATTAACAATGCATTCTGAAAGACCAGGACATAGAATGTACGAACAATATCATTCTTTAGGAATTGTTGGAATTATTTCGGCTTTTAATTTCCCGGTTGCCGTTTGGTCCTGGAATACTGCTTTAGCGTGGATTTCCGGAGACGTATGTGTTTGGAAACCTTCTGAGAAAACACCTCTTTGCGGAATCGCCTGTCAAAATATTATTGCTCAGGTTATCAAAGAAAATAATCTGCCGGAAGGAATTTCCTGTTTGATAAATGGTGATTATAAAATAGGAGAGTTATTAACAAAGGATACCCGTGTTCCTTTAATATCTGCAACTGGTTCTACAAGAATGGGAAAAATTGTAGCACAAACCGTTGCCGCAAGATTAGGAAAATCTTTATTAGAATTAGGAGGAAATAATTCAATTATTGTGACTCCGGATGCAGATATTAAAATGACAGTTATTGGAGCTGTTTTTGGAGCTGTAGGAACTGCAGGTCAGCGTTGTACATCAACAAGAAGATTGATTATTCACGAAAGTATTTATGATAAAGTAAAAGATGCTTTAGTGGCAGCTTACAAACAATTACGCATTGGAAATCCGCTTGATGAAAACAATCATGTTGGTCCGCTTATCGATACGCATGCTGTTGAAATGTACGCTGTAGCTTTAAATAAAGTTGTTGCAGAAGGTGGAAAAATTTTGGTTGAAGGCGGAGTAATTTCGGGTGAAGGTTACGAAAGCGGCTGTTACGTAAAACCTGCAATTGCTGAGGCTGAAAATTCATTTGCAATTGTTCAGCACGAAACTTTTGCTCCGGTTTTATATTTGATTAAATATTCTGGTGATGTAGATAATGCTATCGAACTTCAAAATGGTGTGGCTCAAGGATTATCTTCTGCAATTATGACGAACAATTTACGCGAAGCTGAAAGATTTTTATCTGTAACAGGTTCTGACTGCGGAATTGCGAATGTAAACATAGGAACTTCGGGAGCTGAAATTGGCGGAGCTTTTGGTGGTGAAAAAGAAACCGGAGGCGGTCGTGAATCTGGTTCTGATGCCTGGAAAATATACATGAGACGTCAAACAAATACGATTAATTATACAACGAATCTTCCTTTGGCACAAGGAATTAAATTTGATTTGTAATTAAATCACTTTTAAAACTATAAAGAAGGCTTCCAAATTTTGGAAGCCTTCTTTTTTTATAAATTATTATCAGGGTTTATTTTTTAATAATAGTTTGGTTAAACGAATCCTCAGCAGTATAAATTTTTGCTAAGTAAGTTCCTGTTGAAAGCTGACTGATATCAATGGTTTCAGTTCCTTTTTGAACAGTTTTTACTAGTACGCCTGAGATATTATAGATTAAAACCTTTTCTACTTTTTGATTCGGATCTGATAAGTATAAAATGTTTGATGCCGGATTAGGATAAACAAATACTTTTTCAATTTCTGTATCAGCAGGAGCTTCTATTTTTGCCATACGTAGTGTTCCACCGCTGTAAACTGTACTCATATAAAATAGATTTGAAGTGTCTTTTTTCGTAATAGTATGACTTCCTGCAGCTAATGATACTGTTACGATTCCGTTAGAAGCTACTTTATCTACATTGTCAACTTTTATTGTTGCTGAAGCTTCTACAAAAACAAGTGTTAAAGTACTCGCTTGACTTGTGGTAAATGAAATGTTGGTAGAAGATTCAATTTTTAAACATTGTGTTAAAGTCAAACCATTATACGTAACAGTACCTTTAGTTGTAGAAAGATTTCCTGTAATTGCATAAAATGTACTTGTTTTTCCAGAAGTCGTAAAATTGTGGATTTCGCTTCCAGATGTACCTGTATTTACAGTTATTGTTCCAGACCCCGTTGCAGCAGTTCCCGTTCCTGTCGTTGCAACTGAATAAGAAACCGTTGCAGTTGGCGTTCCGGTAATGGTAATTGTTTTGGCCGAAGTGTTTTTTACAAAAGTTAGCCCAGATGCCGGCAAACCAGTCACTGTGGCATCAGTTGCAGTTCCGCCCCAGGTAAATACAATTGAGTTTATTGCAGTCCCGCTGGTTACAGTCTGGCTGTTATTATTTGTTGATGTTAAGGTTTGAGTTCCTGCCGCATTTACGGTAATAGTTCCTGAGCCCATTGCAGGAGTTCCTGCAGTTCCTGTTGTAGCGATTGAATAATTTACGGTTGCAGTTGGTGTTCCCGTGATAGTGATTGTTTTTGCAGATGTATTTTTTACAAAAGTCAATCCCGAAGCTGGCAATCCAGTTACAGCAGCATCTGTTGCATCTCCTCCCCAGGTAAACACAATTGCGCCGATAGCAGTTCCGCTCGTAACAGTTTGATTGTTATTTGAGGTTGAAGTTAAAGTTTGATTTCCGGCTGGAGGATTTGTTCCGTCCTGCACATAAACTAATGTAGTTTGATAATTCGTTAAAGCCGATTTTAATCCTGTATTTACTGCATCAGCGGTATCGTCAACAGCATTATTAAATGTCCATTGCAAATCTCCGCCAGAAACGCGCCCTGCATATTGCATAACATTTGTTTTTGCCGTTTCCGGGCTGTCAGGAGTATAAGAATACATTACACTTGAATTTGTATCGAAATTGTTATATGTCTTAGCGCCTTTTTTTGATGTAATGCTGCTGCTAATCGTTTCATTTCTGGTTGAAGCGACATAAGCGTCAAATTCAACAGGGTAAGTTGAAGCATTGTACCCTACAAATCGAGTTTGTCCGCTCATAGTATTATTAAAAGCTTTTATAGTTCCGCCGTCTTCACTTGAAAAAGTTCCTGTGGCCCCATTATATACATCGGTTCCCTGCATTGAAGTCAACATTGGGTATTTACAATTTCTAAAATAATTGGCTTCTACAAAAACTGATGAACCTAAAGTTGATCCTACACCATATTTTGAATTTCCATCATAATAGTTGTTATAAACGTGGGCAGAATAGTAGCGTACACGGGGATGACGTGAATCAGAATGGTCGTACCAGTTATGATGATAGGTAATATATAAACCGGCAGTAGTCCCTTCGCTTAAACCTAAAAGATTACTTTTTCCTGAATCCCAAAAGTGATTGTATGAAAAGGTAATATAAGTAGATTTTTTACAGTCTAAAGCTCCGTCACCTTTAACTTGGTCTGCATCGCTTCCGGCATTTCCATAAAAGAAATCACAGTTATGAACCCAAACGTAATCATTATCTTGCTGTAAGCCAATATTGTCGCCTTCGCCGCTGTCACAGTTCATTGTTCCAATATTTCGAATTTCAATGTTTGATGCATTTTTTACTCTTATTCCCCAGCCATCAGCGACTGCATCATTCCCAATTCCTTCTAAGGTAAGATATGCCGAAGCATTTTTATTATTTTCAATGACAATATCCCCGCTCATCATGTATGATAAATCAGTAATTTGCCCAACTATACGAATAATAAAAGGTCTTAAATCATTGCCTTTTTTGTAACCGTCAAGAATGGTCTGTAAACCAACACAGGGATTTGATGTTGCACCAGTTACATTAAGAGAAACGGTGTTTTTAGTCTGCTCTGTTACGTAAATAATCGCAGCATTGCTTTTTGGAGTTCCATCAGTATTATATGCGCCCGGTACACGAGAATTTGCAAAAGCAAATCCAGACCTATCATGTGCTTTAACTGTTAATGAACCAGTTGTGGTGCCAGCTCCTTCAACGCCAGAAATAACTGGTTTGATTTTTACAGTATAAGCCCCGGCCTTTAAACCCGGAATATCTGCACGAAAATAAGTTCCATAGCTCCTAATAAGCTGGTTGTCAATTTTTCTGTCAACAATTCCTTCTCCTGTATAATAAACATTATAAGTTTGGGCATTGGTTACAGGCTGCCATTTTACAAAAACGGATTCAAGCCATCCGCTGGCTTCATTAATTTGCTGTGACCAAGTTTGGACAGCAATAAAAAACATAGCTAAGAAAAGTAGGTTTTTTTTCATAATTGTTTAAGTTAGACATTAATAATAGTTTTTTGTGGTTTTTGCGGTTCTCGAGTACAATAAAAATTGTAATCGATTACACGAAATTATACAAAATTTCGATATTATTATTTATTTTGTCTTAAAAAAACAAATATGAAAAAATAATGGGTTATATTTTATTTAAAATGTAATTTATTGCATTAATTGTAATTTATTACATGTTAAAACATTTTAAGTAAAAGCCTTGTTTTATTGATGTTTTAAAGAAGTAAAATGAGTGTGCTTTTTAAATTTATATTTTTATAACTTTTGTATTAATTTTTGTTAAAAACTAAAATTTGTAAGAAAAAAGAATATTTCGTAATTGTTTATATTTTGAATTTACAACCTAATTATTAGAGTATTGAGCATAAAAAAAGCCTTTTTGGAATCTCCCAAAAAGGCTTTCTTATTTTATTGATGTTAAGAACTTAATCTTTACTTGATAATTTAGATAATAATCTTAAGAATTCAATATATAACCAAACTAATGTTACCATTAATCCCATTGCGCCGTACCATTCCATGAATTTTGGCATTCTTTGTTCAACTCCTTTTTCAATTTGGTCGAAATCTAAGAATAAGTTCAGAGCAGCAATAATAATTACAAAAACACTAATTCCGATACTCATCATTGAGTTTCCATAATGAACCGGAGTAAAGTTAAAAATTAAAGAAGCAAGCCATGAAATTAGATAATAAGTTGCAATAGCAAGAGTAGCAGCAATTACAACTGATTTGAATTGTTCTGTAACTTTTACGATTCTAAATTTATATAAACCTAAACAAACTAAGAACGTAACCAATGTGGCTCCAACAGCGTTTATTACGATTCCAGGATACATAGCTTCAAATATTGCAGAAATTCCTCCAATGAATAATCCTTCAAATAAGGCATAACCCGGAGCAAGATACGGTGACAATTGTGGTTTGAATGCAGAAATTAAAACAAGAACAAATCCAACAATTGCACCGCCAATAGCAGGCAGCATAATGTTCATTCCGTTAAAAGCCATCCACCATGTTACCATAGCAGCGCCGCATAATATTAAAAATAAAATAGCTGTTTTATTAATCGTACCAGACAAAGTCATTTCCTGATTGTAATCAATAATCTTTGCTTCGTGTACTTCTTCAGCTCTTGAAACAGCATTTGATGAAAAACGCTTGTTACTTAAAAAAGGATTTTTTGAATTGAAGGCCATAGTTTTTATGCTTTTAGTGAACCCAAATATATGGAGTTTTTTCGAAGTCTGTAATTTAACTTTAAATTTTTAACATGAAATTTTCTTTTGAAAAATGCTGTAAAACAAAAAATCCATCAAAAGAAACTCTTGATGGATTTGTATATTTTTTAATCTGAATTTTTAATTCAATAGATCTAAAATTAATGAAGGAAATAAACCTAAAGCAATATTTAAACCAATTGAAATAATAGCAACGGCATAAATAAGGAATGGTTTTCCTGTACGCTCTTCATTTGGTTCTTTAGAATACATTGCCAAAATTAATTTGAAATAATAACCAACACTTATGATAGAGTTGATTACTGCAACAATTACGATGGCAACATAACCAGCGTGAAGTGCCTGATTAAACAAGAATAATTTTGCAAAGAATCCTGAGAAAATAGGAATACCGGCCATAGACAATAATGAACCAGTCAAGATTGCAGCTAATAGTGGATTTGTTTTTCCTAAACCGTGGAAGTTTGTAACATCTTCGTTATCCTGATTTTTGCAAACGTATAAAATTACGCTGAATGCAGCGATACCGGCTAAAGCGTAAGCAGCAGTGTAATACAATAAAACTCCTGCGGAAGTTGCAATCGTTAAGAATGTAATTAACATGAAACCTGCGTGTGAGATTCCAGAGAATGCAAGCATACGTTTTACATTTACCTGACGCAAAGCCATGATGTTTCCAACCGTCATAGAAGCAATTGAAATTACAAGAATGATATTTTCAAATGTTCCTAAAAGATCCTGATTTTCTAAAGAAGGAATTAAATTCAATCCTGAAACTAATTTAAATAATGTTGCAATCGCTACAACTTTAGCAAGTGTACTCATTAAAGCAGTTGTTAAAGCTGGAGAACCTTCGTAAACATCTGGTGCCCAAAAATGAAATGGTACAGCAGCAACTTTAAAGAACATTCCAATTGTCATTAAAATCATTCCGATAGGAAACCAGATTGGTAACTCAGCAGATAAAGAACTTTCGTGAATTTCTGCAATATCAAAAGTTCCCATAGCTCCGTAAATTAAACAAATACCGAATAAGATAATTCCAGATGCGAATGATCCCATCAAGAAATATTTCATTCCCGCTTCATTACTTTTAATATTCAAACGGTCGCTCGCTGCAAGAACATATAATGCGATAGATAAAATTTCGATTCCAAGGAAAAACATCGCTAAGTTTCCAAAAGAAACCATAGCAACAGCACCAGCTAATAAAAACACTTTTATAGCAATATAATCAGAGATTTTTGTCTGGTGATTTTCGTAAAAATTATGACTTAATGCTACAAGGAAAATAGTTAGAATAATAAACAATGATGAGAATGCAGTAGAGAACTTGCTTACTGTAATCATGTTATTGTAATAACTTGCTGTTGTTCCAAATTCGTAAAAGTTTAGTGCCAAAACTCCCAATAAACCTAAAATGGTAAACGGAACAATGCCTTTTCTAAAATTTAGAATTTCAAACAATAGGCAGAAAATACCCAATCCTGTTATAGCTATTAATGTATTCATTTTTGTTTTTTTGATTTAGGAAATCTAAAACGCCCTAATTTATTTTATTTAAAATATATTTTTATTTTTTAATGTTTAACTTTTTAAGTTTCGGAAAATCTGAAATCAAAAATCGTTAATCATTATTCTAAAATCTTAGTTTTTATTGATAACGTTTAAAATCGTTTCTAAACTTGGAGTAATCAAATCTGTAATTGGTTTTGGATAAAATCCAAAGAAAATCAAAACAGCAATAATCGCTACCATAGAAATTCCTTCGTTAACAGAAACATCTGCAAATGTTTTTGAATTTGTTTCTCCTAACATTACATTTTGGAACATTTTCAACATATAGTAAGCTCCTAAAATAATCGTTGTTCCGCCTAAAACAGCAAACCAAATGTTTATTTGAGAAAGGCTGTATAATACGGTAAACTCTCCAATAAAGTTAAATGTAGTTGGTAAAGCAACAGATGCCAATACCAAAATTAAAAACATCGAAGTGAATTTTGGAGACTGAGTACGGATTCCACCTAATTCAGCAATTTCTCTAGTTTCAAATCTTCTGTAGATAATTTCTGCGGCGTAGAATAATCCAACTACCACAAAACCGTGAGCGATCATTTGTAAAACTGCTCCGCGAAAACCATCAAGAGTTAAAGTATAAGATCCAGCAGCAATTAATCCAACGTGAGCAAGAGATGAATAAGCTAATAATTTCTTTAAATCTTTTTGTCTTAAAGCAACGATTGAACCGTAGATAACTCCGGCAATTCCTAAAGCAATAAAAATATTCATGTATTCTTTTGCAGCAAGAGGTGCAATTGGCAACTGCCAGCGAATAACACTATACAATCCCATTTTCAACATAATACCAGATAAAAGCATTGTTCCAACAGTTGGTGCTTTTTGGTACACATTTGCCTGCCATGTATGGAAAGGAATAATTGGAATTTTGATTGCATAAGCTAAGAAGAAAGCAAGGAAAATCCAAAGCTGTTCGCAAGCAGATAATTGTACTTTATATAAATCTTCGATTAAGAAAGAACCTACTTTTTGATATAAATAGATAAAAGCAGTCAACATAAACAATGAACCTGCAAGTGTGTAAATAAAGAATTTAACCACTGCTTTTCTGCGTTCTTCAGCATCTCCGTTACCCCAAATAAGAGCAATAAAGTAAATAGGAATAAGAGCTAACTCCCAGAAAATATAATATAAAAGACCATCTGCAGCAAGGAAAGTTCCTGTCATTGCAAATGCCATAAATAAAATCAGAGCATAAAAAGCTTTAGAGTTTTTATATTCATTTCCAAAAGAAGAGAATATAATAACTGGAGTTAAAGCCGTTGTCAATAAAAGCATGGCAAGACCTAATCCGTCAGCATTCAGCGCAAATGAAATTTTAGGCTGATTGATCCACGCATTAATAAGGCTGATATTTTCTCCAGCATTAAAATGGTTTAACAATACAACCGAACAGCCTAAAGCTGCTAAACTAAAGAACAAAGCTACTTTTGAAGCGAGTTTGTCACCAGCAAAATAGGTGATAAATGCACCAACTAAAAGAATAATTAATATAAGAGAAACGTTCATAGTTATAAAATTATTGAGCTAAAAATATATAAGAAACAATCGCGCAAAGACCTAAAACGAAAGCAAAAAGATATAATCCAATACTTCCTGTCTGTAGTTTTTTACCCTGAAACGCTAATTCGTTTGCTGCTTTTCCTAATCCAAAAACAACTGCCGATAATCCGGTTTCAATATAGTCTCTAAAAAATCTTGATAATGCATTTACAGAACGAACAAAAATCGCATCGTAAGCCTCATCTACATAATATTTGTTATACAACACTTTTGTTAAGCCTGTAATATTTTCGTCAGCTTCAGGAACATTATCCTGTTTGAAGTATTTGATGTAAGCAATTAAAATCCCTACCAAACAGCCAAGCACTGCAATTCCCATTAAAGTATATTCTGTTGCGCCTAAATGGTGCTCTTCTCCAGCCGCTTTTGTGAAAAGAGGAGCTAAATATTCATTAAGCCAGCTGTTTCCCGGTAAACTGATTAATCCGCCAAATGCTGCAAGAATAGCTAAAATCATTAAAGGGAAGGTAATTATACCATCGCTTTCGTGTAAATGATGTTTTTGTTCTTCAGTTCCTCTAAATTCTTTAAAGAAAGTTAAGAACATCAATCTGAACATATAGAAAGCTGTCATGATAGAAGCAATCGATCCAACAACATATAATGGAATGCTATGGTGAAAAGCAGTCATTAAAATTTCATCTTTAGAGAAGAAACCTGAAAGAAGAGGGAAACCTGAAATTGCCAATGAAGAAATCAACATTGTCCAGAAAGTGATTGGCATTGCTTTACGCAATCCACCCATTTTACGCATATCCTGCTCACCGTGTAAACCGTGAATTACAGAACCAGATCCTAAGAATAAACAAGCTTTAAAGAAAGCGTGTGTGATTACGTGGAAAACCGCTACTTCATAAGCTCCAAATCCTAATGCCAAGAACATTAATCCTAATTGTGAAACTGTAGAATAAGCCAATACTTTTTTAATATCAGTTTGCACTAAACCAATTGTAGCAGCAACTAATGAAGTTATCGCTCCAACAATTGCAATTACAGTCTGTACATCTGTTGCAAGATCAAAAACGAAGTTCAATCTTGTTACCATAAAGATACCAGCTGTTACCATCGTAGCAGCGTGAATCAATGCAGAAACAGGAGTTGGTCCCGCCATCGCATCTGGTAACCAGGTATACAACGGAATTTGAGCAGATTTACCACAAGCTCCAATAAATAAACATAAAGCTGCTAAAGAAAGTAATGGTAAATTTAAATTTGCAGCTCCTGCGATTGCCGTTTTTAAAGTTGCATAATCTAATGTCGAGAACATTGAACCAATAATGAACATACCAATTAAAAGACCTAAATCTCCAATTCTGTTCATGATGAAAGCCTTTTTTGCAGCATCGTTATAATCCTGGTTTTTATGCCAGAATCCGATTAGTAAATAAGAGCAAAGTCCAACACCTTCCCAGCCAATAAATAATACTAATAAGTTGCTTCCAATTACAAGTGTAATCATAAAGAATACGAACAGATTTAAATATGCAAAGAATTTGTGGATATTCTCATCATCGTGCATATAACTGATAGAGTATAAGTGAATCAAAGATCCGATTCCGGTTACGAACAATAACCAAAGAACAGATAATTGATCTAATAAAAATCCAAGATTGATTTTTAGGTTACTAATTTGAATCCAGTCAAATAAAGTAACTTCAATTCCTTTTCCGGTTGAAGTTATTTGATTAAAAAGAACAAGAGTAACTATAAAAGAAACAGCCACGGCAGCAGTTCCGATAATTCCGGAAACTGTTTTCCCTAAACTTTTCCCAAAGAAAACATTGATTAAAAATCCTAAAAAAGGAGCTAAAACTAAAACTAAAGCTAAATTGGTATCCATTTCTATTTTATCCTTTTAAATTTTTTAAATTATCGATACTAATTGAACCGATGTTTCTGAAAATAGAAACTAAAATCGCCAATCCTACCGCAACTTCAGCAGCAGCAACCGCCATCGAAAAGAATACAAAAACTTGTCCTTGTGCATCCTGATGGTAAGTTGAAAAAGCCACAAATAAAAGGTTTACTGCATTTAGCATGATCTCGATAGACATGAAAACGATAATTGAATTTCGTCTGTACAATACACCAAAAACACCAATACAAAAAAGTACAACACTTAAAAAGATGTAATTTTCAATACCTATTTGATTTAATATATTACCCATTATTTATTTAATTTTTCTTTTTTAGACAATAATACAGTTCCAATCATCGCAACCAAAAGTAAAATCGAAGCAAATTCAAAAGGTACCATATATTCGTTCAACAATATTTTACCCAATACTTTAATAGATTGGAAATCTTCTCCGGTTGAATCATAATCTCCAACAATTGGTTTAGAATTGATGAAAATTGCAATTAAAACAATAACAATTAAACAGAAAGAAACAACAGCTCCCAAACGTGTAATCCTTGGTCGGTGTACATCTTTTTGTTCGTTAAGATTCATCAACATAATCGTAAACAGGAACAAAATCATAATCGCTCCAGAGTAGACTATTATATGTACAACAGCTAAAAATTGAGAGTTCAATAATAAATAATGACCAGCAATAGAGAAAAAACAAATCACTAAATAAATAGCAGAGTGAATTGGGTTTCGGCTATAAATGGTTAAAAAAGCAGTTATTACCGTAATAAACGCCAGGATACAAAATATAACTTGTACAGTTGTTGCGTGTGCAAAATCAGGAATATGTATCATTAGTTAGCGTTATTAAGTTGTGAATTTTTAATAGCCATTTCTAAAGGCATCACTAATTTATCTTTTCCAAAAATGAAATCTTCTCTTTCGTAGCTGGAAGGAACTAAAACCTTAGAAGTTGTCAAATAAATGGCATCTTTTGGACAGGCTTCTTCACATAAACCACAGAAAATACAACGAAGCATATTAATTTCATAGATTTCAGCATACTTTTCTTCTCTGTATAAATGTTTCTCGTCTGGCTTACGCTCAGCAGCTTTCATTGTAATAGCTTCTGCAGGGCATGATAAAGCACATAATCCACAGGCAGTACAGTTTTCACGACCTTGTTCATCGCGTTTCAACATATGCTGACCACGATAAACCGGACTCATTTCACGAACCTGTTCCGGATAATGAATTGTAATTTTTTTTCTAAAAAGGTGTTTAAGCGTAATAGCTAAACCTTTTACAATCGCCACAAGATACAATCGTTCCCAAAAAGTCATGTCCTTGTTAGACACCACCTTTTTTCTACCCGATAATGATATAGTTTCTATTGACATTTTTTAATCTATGATTTATGATTTACAATTTGAGGTCAGTCAAATTCTAAATCTATTTTATTTTTAATTGAAGCTAATCCTGCTATCCGCTGTATCTTTAATTTTTCTAAAGAAAAAAATTAAAGGATGCCGCTTCTATCAGGGCTAGGGCATTACGGTTATTAGAATCCTAAAGCTGCTGCGATATCGTGTCTTAAAATAACAGCGCCCGTAATCATAATATTAATAATCGAAAGCGGAATTAAAATTCTCCAGCCTAAGTTCATTAATTGGTCATATCTAAATCTTGGAATTGTCCAGCGTACCCACATGTAAAAGAATATGAAGAAACATATTTTTACAAATAATACGGCAATTCCTAAAAGATTAGCGGTATTTACTCCAACATTTTCTACCATCCACTGCATTCCCGGATAGTTGTAACCTCCAAAGAATAATACAGAAATAATAGTAGCAGAGATAAACATACTTGCATATTCTGCAAATAAATAGAATCCCATTTTCATTGATGAATATTCTGTATGGTAACCTCCAATTAATTCGTTTTCACATTCTGCTAAGTCAAACGGAGTTCTGTTAGTTTCTGCAAATGAACAAATTAAGAAAATTAAAAAGGACAATGGCTGATAGAAAACATTCCAGTTCATTCCTGACTGTTGTAATGAAATTTCTTTTAAACTCATTGTTCCAGTCATCATCAACAATGCAATCATTGATAATCCCATTGCAACTTCATAAGAAACCATTTGAGAAGCGGCACGAACAGCGCCCATTAATGAGAATTTATTGTTAGATGCCCATCCACCGATCATGATACCGTAAACTCCAACAGAAAGAACTCCAAAAATGTATAATAATGCGATATTTACATCAGTTGCCTGAAGAATAATGTCTCTTCCAAAAAGATGAAGTCGGTCTCCCCAAGGAATTACAGCACTTGTCATCAAAGCTGTACTCATGGCAATTGCCGGACCTACAACGAATAAAAATTTATTTGGTGTGTTTGGAAAAAATTCTTCTTTAGAGAATAATTTCATACCATCAGCAAGCGGCTGTAATAAACCTCCCCAGCCTGCACGGTTTGGCCCAACACGGTCTTGTAGAAAAGCAGCAACTTTACGTTCAGCCCAAGTAGAATACATTGCCATAATCATTGTTACCGCAAAAACGACAACAATAACAACACTTTTTTCTATAATAAATGCACTTTCCATTTCTTAAGAATTTTTTTCATTAGTAGTTAATGGAATTGCAGCCATACTAATTTTTTTACGGTCGATATCGCGGCCTAAAAGAATATTCTTTTCAGTATCGATTTCAACTTTCTCTAATTTTTGAGTGTAGTTATTTTGGTTGATAACAGAATCTTTTTCAAATTCTCTTGGTCCTTCAATTACCCAGTCATTTACATCTTTGTGATCAAAACGACAACTGTTGCAAATGAATTCTTCTACTTCATGGTACTCATCTTTACGACCAGTCACACGCTGAATTTCTCCACCAAACATCCAAACTGTAGTTTTACCGCAGCATCCGGGAGTAGTACATTCTCTGTGTGCGTTATAAGGTTTATTAAACCAAACTCTTGATTTAAAACGGAAAGTTTTATCAGTTAAAGCTCCAACGGGACAAACGTCAATCATGTTTCCAGAAAACTCATTGTCGATTGCTTTAGAAATTCCGGTTGAAATATTAGCGTGGTCACCACGATCTAATACTCCGTGAACTCTGTTGTCTGTCAATTGATCTGCAACTTGTACACATCTTTGGCATAAAATACAACGGTTCATATGCAGTTGAATATTTGGACCAATATCTTCTGGTTCAAATGTTCTTTTTTCTTCAATAAAACGTGATTTTGGGTTTCCGTGCTCAAAACTTAAATTTTGAAGATCACATTCACCAGCCTGATCACAAATAGGGCAGTCTAATGGGTGGTTGATCAATAAAAATTCTGTTACAGATTTACGTGCTTCGGTAACTCTGGCAGAAGATTTACTGTTTACTTCCATTCCGTCCATACATCCTGTTACACAAGATGCCATTAATTTCGGCATTGGTCTAGGGTCAGCTTCACTACCTTTAGAAACTTCAACTAAACAACAACGACATTTACCGCCACTGCCTTTTAATTTTGAGTAATAGCACATGGCTGGCGGAACCAAATCTCCACCAATCATACGTGCAGCCTGCAGGATCGTTGTTCCTGGCTCTACGTCTATACTTTGACCGTCTATGGTTACTTTCATCTCTATATTTTGTTTTTTTAGTTTCAGGTTTCACGTTTCAAGTTTTAACCTGAAACTAAAAAAACTTGAAACTTGAAACTATTTTAAACTTTTTTGTTGAAAGTCGGAATATTGAAAAGAATTGCTGTCCTTTTAAACATTTTGAACTTTATAACTTTTTGCTTTTTATTTTTATACGATTACTTTACCGCCTACTAAATGCTTTACTTGCGAAAAAGGTTCAGCAACAAAGTGATCTCTATTTTTGATTTTTTCTGGGAAACGAACGTGATATTCAAATTCATCTCTAAAGTGACGAATCGCGGCTGCTACTGGCCAAGAAGCTGCGTCACCAAGCGGACAAATTGTGTTTCCTTCAATTTTACTCTGAATGCTCCACAATAATTCAATATCTTCTTCACGGCCTTGACCGTTTTCGATTCTCCATAAGATTTTTTCTAACCATCCTGTTCCTTCACGGCAAGGAGTACATTGTCCGCAAGATTCGTGGTGGTAAAAACGAGCAAAGTTCCAAGTGTTTCTTACGACACAAGCAGTATCATTGTAAACAATAAATCCTCCAGAACCTAACATAGATCCGGTAGCAAAACCACCATCACTTAAAGATTCGTAAGTCATTAAACGATCTTCGCCGTTTGCTGTTTTGAAAATCAATTCAGCAGGTAAAATCGGCACTGAAGAACCTCCTGGTACAAATGCTTTTAATGGACGGCTTGAAGACATTCCTCCTAAATATTCATCAGAATTCATGAATTCGTCTACGCTTAAACCTAATTCAATTTCGTAAACCCCAGGATTTTTAATGTGCCCGGAAGCAGAAATTAATTTAGTTCCAGTAGAACGTCCAATACCAATTTTAGCATAATCGTCACCAGAATTGTTTACAATCCACGGCACCGTTGCAATAGTTTCAACATTGTTTACCACTGTTGGGTTTGCCCAAAGTCCTGAAACTGCAGGGAATGGTGGTTTAATACGAGGATTTCCTCTTTTACCTTCCAAAGACTCAATAAGTGCAGTTTCTTCTCCACAGATATAAGCTCCGGCTCCACAGTGAACGTGTAACTCTAAATCGTAACCCGTACCTAATATATTTTTTCCTAACCAGCCTGCAGCTTTAGCCTCGGCGATTGCTCTTTCTAAAATTTTGAAAACCCACATATATTCTCCACGAATGTAGATATACGAAAGGTTAGCGCCTAAAGCATAACTAGAAGTAATCATTCCTTCGATCAATAAGTGAGGAATAAATTCCATCAAATAACGATCTTTGAATGTTCCCGGCTCAGATTCGTCGGCGTTACAAACTAAGTGTCTTGGTTTTCCTGATTTTTTATCAATAAAGCTCCATTTCATTCCGGCAGGGAAACCTGCACCTCCACGACCACGAAGACCTGATTTTTTTACTTCTTCAGTAACTTCATCCGGTGTAAGTGTTTTTAAAGCTTTTTCTACAGATGCGTAACCACCATTTTGGCGATAAACTTCGTAGGTTTTAATTCCAGGAATATTGATTTTATCTAATAATATTTTTTGTGACATCTTATTTATCGTGTAATATTATTTTATCATCTCTGCAGTCAGCGATTAACTGATCGATTTTTTCTTCTGTCAATTTCTCTTTGTAGAAATCGCCTAACTGCATCATCGGAGCGTATCCGCATGCACCTAAACATTCTACACCGGCAATGGTAAACATTCCGTCAGCGGTTGTTTCACCCATTTTAATACCTAATTTTTCAGAAGTATAATCCATTAAATTTTCGGCACCGTTTAAACAGCAGCAAGACGTCTGGCAAAATTCAAACATGTATTTTCCAATTGGTTTTTGGTTGAACATGGTATAAAAAGTAACCACTTCATAAACTTCAATTGGTTTTATCTGAAGAATTTCGGCAACCTTGTCCTGCAATTCAATGCTAAGCCAGTTGTTATGCGCGTCCTGCACTTCGTGCAAAACAGGCAGTAAAGCCGATTTTTGTTTGCCTTCCGGATAATGACTAATCAATTCATTGATACGAGCGATCAATGCCTCAGTCATATTTATTTCTTGCTTGTAATGTTTACGTTCCATTTTTAATTTTAGATTTTAGATTTTAGATTTTAGATTTTTTTAATCTTTATCTACAATCTATGATTCTTCAATCATTGTTTAAGTTTTAGATTCTTCAATCTGAATTTTTCAATTCCTAATTATAATTTTAAACCTAAATTCTAAAATCTGCATTCTTAATCAGCAATCTAAAATCTAAAATCTAAAATCAACAATTTTTTAGGCGTCTAATTCTCCTGCAATTACGTTTAAACTCGAAAGGATAACAATTGCATCAGAAAGTAACGCACCTTTAATCATTTCAGGATATGCCTGATAGTAAATAAAACAAGGTCTTCTGAAATGTAATCTATATGGAGTTCTGCTTCCGTCTGTAACTAAATAAAAACCTATCTCTCCATTTCCTCCTTCAACAGGGTGGTAAATTTCGGCAACCGGAACAGGAACTTCTCCCATTACGATTTTAAAGTGATAGATTAATGATTCCATCGAATTATATACGTCTTCTTTTGGAGGAAGGTAATAATCAGGAACCTCTGCATGGTATTCGTTTCCAGCCGGCATTTTTTCTAATGCCTGACGAATAATGCTTAAACTTTCCCAAACTTCAGCATTACGAACACAGAAACGATCATAAGTGTCACCTGATTTTCCTACAGGAACAATAAAATCAAAATCTTCGTAAGATGAGTAAGGCTGAGCTACACGAACATCGTAATCAACTCCGGCAGCACGTAAGTTTGGACCTGTAAATCCGTAGGCCATTGCTTTCTCTGCTGAGATTGCACCAACGTTTACAGTTCTGTCAAGGAAAATTCTGTTTCTTTCGAATAAGCTTTCGAATTCTTTCCAGGCAGGTGGAAATTCTTCAAGGAAAGTATCAAGTTTTTTGAAAGCTTCTGGAGACCAGTCTCTTTCAAAACCACCAATTCTTCCCATATTTGTAGTCAAACGAGCCCCACAAATTTCTTCGTAGATTTCGTAGATTTTTTCTCTAAATTGAAAAACGTATAAGAAACCAGTATACGCACCAGTATCTACCCCAAGAATCGAGTTACAGATTAAGTGGTCTGTAATACGAGCCAGCTCCATTACAATAACTCTTAAGTATTGTGCCCTTTTTGGAACTTCAACACCTAATAGTTTTTCTAATGTCATCCACCATCCCATATTATTAATAGGAGAGGAACAATAGTTCATACGGTCAGTAAGAGGAGTAATTTGATAAAACGGACGATTTTCGGCAATTTTTTCGAAAGCTCTGTGGATGTAACCAATAGTTGGCTCTGCCTCTAGAATTCTTTCACCATCCATTAATAGGATATTTTGAAAAATACCGTGAGTCGCAGGGTGGGTAGGACCTAAATTCAGTACTGAAAGCTCGCTTCCGTCTTCGTTTAGTTTCTCCTTAATTATTTTAGCATAACGATGCTCTGGTGGTAATAATAGTTCTGACATTTGTAATTAAAAATTGTTAATTGATAATTTTCAATTAACCATTAATACTTTTGTTCCTTTTTATATAGTGCTAATTTTCAATTGTAAATTGTTAATTATGCATTAATCGTTGTTCTTCCAAAGAATCTGTCGTCTTTATCAGTTCTTCCGCTGTCTTCCATTGGGAATTCTTTTCTCATTGGGAAAGACACCATTTCATCCATATTCAAAATACGTTTCAATTGCGGGTGGCCAATAAAGTTAATTCCGAAGAAATCGTACGTTTCTCTTTCCATCCAGTTTGAACTTAAGAAGATATTTGAAACGGTTTTGATTTCTGGTTTTTCACCATTCAGATAAACTTTAATTCTAATTCGTTTGTTATCGTACCAGTTGTGTAAGTGATATACAACAGCAAATTGACGCTCTGAATCGTTGTCAGGATAATGAATGCCGCATAAATCTGTTAAAAAGTGAAAGCGTAGTTCAGAATCGTTTTTAAGGAATAGGATCAACGCTGTGATTTTATCAGCTGAAGCTTCTAAAGAAAAAATATCTCTTTCCTGTTGAAAGTTGAAAACATCGTTATTAAATGTTTCAGTAAGTTTATCTTGAATCTGGGTATTTTCTAAAGCCATCTTATGAAATGTTATAGGAAGCTAATAATTCTTGGTATTCTGGCGAGCTTCTGCGTCTAACAGATTCACTTTTAACCAATTCTTGTAATCTCATTACTCCGTCAACGATTTGTTCTGGTCTTGGCGGGCATCCTGGAACATAAACATCAACCGGGATTACTTTATCAATTCCCTGCAGAACTGAGTAAGTATCGAAAATACCTCCTGAAGAAGCACAGGCTCCAACAGCAATTACCCAGCGCGGCTCAGACATTTGTTCGTAAACCTGTCTTAAAATTGGAGCCATTTTTTTAGAAATAGTTCCCATTACTAATAACATATCTGCCTGACGAGGAGAGAAACTCACACGCTCAGATCCAAATCGTGCTAAATCGTAATGCGAAGCCATTGTCGCCATAAACTCAATTCCGCAGCAAGATGTTGCAAAAGGTAAAGGCCAAAGAGAATTCGCGCGTGCCAAACCAACAACATCATTTAGTTTTGTAGCGAAGAAACCTTCTCCTACAACTCCTTCCGGTGGCGCAACCATTTTTACATTTGAATCGCTCATTTTTATTTTAGATTTCTGATTTTAGATTTTAGATTTTTTGGAATCGTAAAAAGAAAAATCAATTTTTTTAAATCAGTGTATTAATTCAAAGAAGTTCAAATTTTAAATTGCTGTTCTAAATAATGTTGAATAATCCATCCATTCAAAAATCTAAAATCACGAATCTAAAATCTAAAATCTTTTTTATTCCCAGTCTAAAGCTCTCTTTTTGATAATATAGAAAAATCCAACTAAAAGTAAAGCCATAAAAACGACCATTTTAAGCATTCCTTCTATACCAAGATCTTTAAAGTTTACTGCCCAAGGATAAAGGAAAATTACCTCTACGTCAAACAATACAAACAAAATTGCTACCAGAAAATATTTTACGGAAAAAGGAATACGGGCATTACCAACAGATTCTATACCGCACTCGAAGTTTTTATCTTTAACTTCAGAGGTTCTTTTTGGGCCTAATTTTCCAGAAATAATGATTGTTCCTACCACAAAACCAACAGCCAGAATGAACTGCATTAAGATAGGAATGTAACTGTATTGATCAGATTGCATAAGCTTAACTTTTTTACTTAAAGAATAAGCCACAAAGATAACTTTCAACTATGTAAATCACAAACTAAAGGGAGATATAAGTACATCATGAAAGCGCGTTTACATGTAATTTTTATTGATTATAAATAACACATGCTTTTTTTAATATTTTTTTAAGAAATGGGCAAAAAAAAAACGTTTCGAAATAAATCGAAACGTTTTAAAACCATTCAGAGGCAAAAAAAATAAATTGCTATATTTTTCTTAGATTACTGCTACTTTAGCAGCAACTTTCCCTTTTCTTCCTTCTTCTTCTTCATAGCTTACACGGTCACCTTCGCGTAATTCTTCCGCGTTAATTCCTGAAGCGTGAACGAAGATGTCCTTTCCTGTTTCTTCGTCTGTAATGAATCCATAACCTTTAGATTCATTGAAAAATTTTACTGTACCTGTACGCATTGTAATTGTAATAATAATTTATAATAAAGCAAATGTAATATATAAATTCATACAAAAGACATCTACCTGTTAATTTTTTGTAAAAATTATTGATTTCCAGTGTTTTTACGTGGTTTATTGCATCAAATTATATATGAAATACCATAATTTGAGAATCGTTAATTGTAAGAATATCAAAAAGATGAACTTGTAGGAATTTAATATTTTAATAAGTGTAAATCTGCCCATTATTTTTTGCGGCTTTATTGCATAAAAAAAACAGCTGAATTTCAGCTGTTTTTTAAATATTTAAATTTCTATTAATTAGATAGAATCAATTTTAATGTGTAATTCCTTCAATTGAGATTCATCAATTGTCGATGGAGCATCGATCATAACATCGCGCCCTGAATTGTTTTTAGGAAAAGCGATAAAATCTCTAATGGTTTCCTGACCGCCTAAAATAGCAACTAATCTATCAAGACCAAAAGCTAAACCACCATGAGGGGGTGCTCCAAATTGAAAAGCATCCATTAAGAAACCAAACTGCGCTTTTGCTTCTTCTTCAGTAAATCCTAAATATTTGAACATTAACTGCTGTGTTGCTTTATCGTGAATACGAATTGATCCACCGCCAATTTCGTTTCCGTTTAAAACCATGTCGTAAGCATTGGCACGAACTTTTCCCGGTTCTGTTTCTAACAAAGCCATATCTTCTGGTTTTGGTGATGTAAAAGGGTGGTGCATAGCATGGTAACGGCCGCTTTCTTCGTCAAGTTCTAATAGTGGAAAATCTACAACCCATAATGGAGCAAATTCTTCAGGATTACGTAATCCTAAACGAGCTGCTAATTCCATACGAAGTGCAGAAAGCTGTGCACGTGTTTTGTTTGCAGGTCCGGAAAGTACAAAAATCATATCTCCAAGATTTGCTTCTGTAGCTTTTGCCCATTTTGCTAAATCATCATTATCGTAGAATTTATCTACAGATGATTTGAAAGTTCCATCTTCATTGCATTTTACATAAACCATTCCAGATGCTCCAACTTGCGGACGTTTTACCCAGTCAATTAATCCGTCAATTTCTTTACGCGTATAATTTCCTGCTCCCGGAACGGCAATTCCCACCACTAATTCAGCTGAATTGAAAACCGGGAATTCTTTGTGTTGTGCAAATTCGTTTAACTCACCAAATTTCATCCCAAAACGAATGTCCGGTTTGTCATTTCCGTATGTTTTCATAGCATAATCGTAGGTAATTCTTGGGAATTTGTCTACTTCTATACCTTTAATTTCTTTTAATAAATGTCTTGTCAAACCTTCAAAAACATTTAAAATGTCTTCTTGTTCCACAAACGCCATTTCGCAGTCAATTTGTGTAAACTCCGGCTGACGGTCTGCACGTAAATCTTCGTCACGGAAACATTTCACAATTTGGAAATATTTATCCATTCCCCCAACCATCAATAATTGTTTAAAAGTCTGCGGAGATTGCGGCAATGCATAAAACTGTCCTTCGTTCATACGGCTTGGTACAACGAAATCTCTTGCTCCTTCCGGAGTAGATTTGATTAAATAAGGTGTTTCAACTTCGCAGAAATCTAAATCAGATAAATATTTACGAACTTCCATCGCTACTTTATGACGGAACAATAAACTGTTTTTTACCGGATTTCTACGAATATCTAAATAACGATATTTCATTCTGATATCTTCGCCGCCGTCAGTTTCATCTTCAATTGTAAATGGAGGTGTTAAAGCAGAATTTAAAATAGTTAATTCAGAAACTAAAATTTCGATTTCACCTGTCGGAATGTTTTTGTTTTTTGCTTCACGCTCAATAACAGTCCCTTTTACCTGGATTACGAATTCACGTCCAAGAGTTTTGGCCAATTCAAAAACGGTTTTATCAGTACGGCTCTCGTCGAAAATAAGTTGTGTAATTCCGTAACGGTCGCGTAGATCGACCCAATTCATAAATCCTTTATCGCGTGATTTTTGAACCCAGCCCGCAAGTGTAACTTCGGTATTGATATTTGAAGCGTTTAATTCGCCGCAATTATGACTTCTATACATGATCTAAATTTTAGACTGCAAAAGTAAACACAAAATTCAAAATAATATAGTAAAGTGATAACTTGATGCTTATAAATTTTAAATATTTTGTTAATTCTGAAATTTTGAAGCTGTTATTTCTTTAGATTTGAATTACTAAAAGCAAACTTTAATACTATGAAAAAACTTTTTGTTACAGGTCTGTTGATTTTTAGCGCATTGAATGTCATTGGTCAAGCCAAAAATCAAATAAAATTTACGGCTAAAATTGAGAATAGAAACAGCGATACTTTAGTTATTAAAGGAAGAAATAATTTTAAGCAGGTTATTCCAATTGACAAAAAAGGAGTTTTTACTGCCGATTTTGAAGCTCCAAAAGGATTTTATGTGTTTTCTGACGGAACAGAATCTTCTAATATCTATTTAAAACCAAATTCTGAGGTTAACTTAACGATGAATGCTAAAGAATTTGATGAAACTATTGTTTACAAAGGAAAAGGGGTGAACGAAAGCAACTTTTTGGCGCAGCAGACTTTAAAAGATGAAAAATTTCAAAAAGAAGCTTTTACTAAAGAGGCTGCTGAATTTACTTCTCTTTTAGAAACTAAGAAAAAAACTGATTTTGATAGTTTAGAGAAAGGTGATTTTGATCCTGAATTTAAAACAGCTTTAAAAGGAAGTTTTGAAAATTTTAATCAATATGCGTCTCAGGAATATGAAAGAGCTGCAAATGCAAAAAAAATGGTTGGGAAAGCTTCTCCGGAATTTGACTACGAAAATTTTAAAGGGGGTAAAACAAAACTTGCCGATTTAAAAGGGAAATATATTTACATTGACCTTTGGGCAACCTGGTGCGCTCCATGCAGAGCAGAGATTCCTTATTTGCAAAAGATTGAAGAAAAATATCACGGAAAAAATATCGAGTTCGTGAGTATTTCTATTGATAAAGCAAAAGACAATGGGAAATGGAAAAAATTTGTAACAGATAAAAACCTTGGAGGTGTACAATTATTTGCTGATAAGGATTGGGAGTCTGAATTTGTAGTAAATTATGGTGTAACCGGAATTCCAAGATTTATTTTGATTGATCCAAATGGGAATGTGGTTAATTCTGATGCCGACAGACCTTCCTCTCCAGACCTTCAAAAGCAGTTAGACTCATTATTGAACTAATTTAATGATTAAATATATAACGTTATCGTAATTTAGTTTTTTACTAAAATACCAGTAAAACCAGTGCCTTAGCATTGGTTTTTTTGTTTTTTGGGAATTTCCAATGTTAAGTTTTTATTCAATGTTACTAAATTGTTAAGTAAAAGTTTTTTTAATGTAAATAATTAATTATATTTGATAACGATTTCTTAACATTAATACCTAAAGATATGAAAAAGAGTGTAATTTTAGCTGCGGTGTTGTTCTCTGGAATATTAACTGCGCAAGAAGTAAATCCTGAATTAGAAGCTGTTGGAAACAAGGTAAAAGCTACGTATTATTATGAAAATGGTAAAGTGCAGCAAGAAGGCTTTTTTAGGGATGGTAAATTAGACGGTGTCTGGGTATCTTATGACGAAAAAGGAAATAAAAAAGCCGTTGGAGAATACACAGAAGGACTTAAAACAGGTAATTGGATTTATTTTAATGAAAATACAGTAAGCAAAGTTGCTTATGTTGACAACAAAGTGAGTTCAGTTAAAAACTTGCAGAAAAATGCTTTAGCAGACAGAAACTAATTTAGTTTCGAAAATTTATAAAAAAACCGCTTATTAAAAGCGGTTTTTTTATTTCTGTTTTTTAGATTTTTTTCTTCTTCCAAACCAAATTATAAAGCCTGTTACAGGTAAAGCCGAAGCAATTAGACTTACTGTAAAAGCAATAATTTTTCCGGGCAGATTTAAAATTTGTCCGGTATGAATTCCGTAACTCATTTCGACAACCTGAAGGCCTAAACTTTTTGAATGATACGGATCGCTTTGAATTAATTTTCCGTCCTGCGGATGAAAATAATAATTGCTTTGATGATCGTATCGTAAAGCATGAGGATATGCTCCTGTATTAATAACATCATCTTTTTGCTGCGGATATAAAACAAAAAACATTTCGGCTTTTGGCTGTAATTTCATAGTTTGTATAAAAGCTCGATCGACAGCTGTTATCGAGTTTGACTTGAATTTTGTCGTGTCGATTACAGGTGCTTTTGTTTCAGCAGCTTTGTCTCCGCCAAAATTGAATGTTTTATAAATTCCATTACCAACCCAATCATACGTAAAACTTAAACCGGTTATGGCAAGAATAAGTGCAATCAACGAAATGTAAAATCCGGAAGTATTGTGCCAGTCATAATTAATACGTCTCCATTTTGCCGACCATTTTACAGTGAAACTCCTTTTAACGTCACTTCTTCTTTTCGGCCACCATTGTATAATTCCCGAAATAAATAAAAGAATAAAAATAATGGTTGAAACGCCAATAATATGTTTTCCGATATAATCTGGCAGCAACAGATACAAATGAATATATTCGACAATAATGAAAAAATCAGTTTTGGGATTTTCGGTTTTTAAATATTCTCCTGTATAAGGATTAAAGTAGAGATATAAATTTTCGGTATCAGAATAGGTGTAAACAACTGCAGAACGGTTTTTTCCATAATAAGAAACCATTGATTGTTTATAGTTAGGAAGAATTTCTTTTGCTTTTTGCTGTAAAACCGAAGGCATCAAAAAAGGTTTGTTTTGAGGTTCAATCAAACGCCATTCTTTTCGGGTGATGTCTTTTATTTCGTCGTGAAAACAGAATATACAACCGGTAATACAGACTATAAAAACAATAAGCCCGGAAATTAATCCGAGCCATTTATGTAGAAAACGTATTTGCGTTTTAAATCCCATTTTTTGATTAAAAGCGTAAAAGTAGACGCAAAATCAATAGAGGGCAAATAATTTATGCTAATTTTAAGCGATTGTTCAAAAAGTAAAAAAAGTTTGCCACGAATTTCACAAATTTCCGCAAATTTAATTCGTGCAAATTCGTGAAATTCGGGGCTAAAAATTTTTAAGCTTTTGTTATAGTTTCTTTTTTAGGCTTTAAGTGATAAGCTGTATAAAGTGATATTGAAGCCAAAGCAATCCAGAAAACATCAATAAAGAAAATCTGAATTTTGTGTTCCATAAACGAAGTCCAAAACCAATTTCCAGAAAAAATTCCGTTTGTTATTGGAATTAAAAATCCTAAAATACTTCCAGAGATTAAACAGAACTTATTTGTAAAGGCATCATTCTTTTTAATGATAAAGAAGATTGTCAATAATAGCCATCCGCCAAAATATAAACTAAACAAGTTTGACTGGCTTAACGGATAAAATATTTTTGTTCCAATAAAAGCCAAAGCTGTAATTGGATACATACTCAAACAAATCGCCAGATAAATGCGAACAACAGCAGCGTTGAAACGTCTTTTCTTTTCAGGTAAATTATTTTTCTGTCTTGCTATTAACCAAATCATTACTCCAGAAATGATGACAAAACAAGTTATGATTCCCAAAATAAAACTCACTATTTTTAGTGCATATCCGCCGTAATCACCAAAATGAATTCGGTATAAAACATTTTTTACTATATCTAGATAGCCATTTTGAGTAACAGGATTTTTGCGGGCAATTTCTTTTCCGTCAGCAATTCGGTAAATGACTTTTCCAATTCCGGTAAATTTTTTATCGCTCAATAATTCACCTTCAACTAAAACGTGCATGTTTGCATCGCCATAATTTTGAATAAAAACTCGTGTAATTTCAAAATCAGACCAATTGCTTTTTGCTTTAGAAACAAGCTGATTGATGTTAAAAGGCGTGGCTAATTTTTTATTTTCAAATTTATAATCAGGATCGTTATATTCTAATTCTTTATATAATTTGTTTTCGTCACCTTTATACAAAGCCATTACTGCTGGCGCTACGATTAATAATTTAATCATAAAAAATGCTCCGGTTACAGCATAAACAAACTGAAACGGAAGTCCGATCATTCCTAGTGCTGTGTGTGCATCTGTCCATAATGTTTTTAATTTTTCCTTTGGACGAAAAACATAAAAGTTAGAAACTATTTTTTTCCAATGTAATAAAAGTCCCGTTACTATTGCGAAAAGGAAAAATAAGGCTGTAAATCCTGAAAGATAATATCCAACAGGATAAGGAATCTGTGCCAGAAAATGCAGACGATATAAGAACTCACCTAAAGAATAAGATTCTTCGTAAGTATAAGATTTGAATTTTTTGTTGTCCAGATAAAAGAATGACCCCTCTTTTTGTTTGGCTGGAGCCAAAGTGTCTTTGGAGCCTTCCATATAAACTGCAGCTCTGTTTTCTATAGACGGTTTAGATATGGTTATATTTCTTCCGTGTAAAATGTATTCTTTGTCAATATTTTCTAAAGCTTTATTGTAGTCTAATTGAATTTCTCTTGTAATGGCAGTAGATTCACTCCTTTCCCAATTGATGATTTCATCTCTAAAAAAAGAAAAAGATCCTGCAAAGAAAATTACAAAAAGCACAACACTAATAACAATTCCGCTAACGGTATGTGTATGAAAATAGATATTATAATGACGGTTATTCATAAGTATTACGCGACAGGATTATAAGTTTGACCAAGATAAATAAGAAGAGAAAATACTAAAGAAAGAAGAATGTAAATTCCCCAGATTTTCCATCCGCTTTTTGCTAAGAAAGCCAAAACCATCAAAACAACCCAAAGTATAAATCCGCTAAAAGCCATTGTCATTAAAACATCTGCACGATTAAACCACGAAGCTAAAGCTAAATGAAAAGTAACAGAAACAAAGTAACCGCCTAAAATAGCGGCAGTAATTTTGGCAAAACGGGGCCAAAATGCAGGAGTTAAATATTTTGGATTTGCTGGCATTGGTTAAATGTGGTTTAGTTGTAATAAAATTCTAGTAAGGCAGCAATAATTAAAAGTGCTAATAGAGCTTTGCTGTTTACTTTCTTTAAAGGTGTAAGGATGATAATTAAGCTTCCAATTGCCATTAGCTGAATAAAAAACATTAATGTACCAGAGCCTAAAGACTGCGTGAAAAGCCACATTGCGTAAGCTGTAGCAAGAAGAACTAATCCTGTAATTTTAGTTTGTTTTGGATTTTTCTGCATCCATTTTTCAAAACCAAAATCATAAGATAAAGCGGCTCTTTTTGAAGTGTAATAAAGGGTATAAAAAGCTAAAAAAACGATAAGGCTTGCTATTGTTATCATAATCTTAAAAATTTAAAAAACACCTTTCGATTTCAATCGAAAGGTGTTTTTATGTTTATTAGAATCTGTAAGTAAAACTTGCAGCAAAAGTTCTAGGATCTTTTGGATGTATTGTTGACCATCCGTCATAGATTTCCTTATTTGCAATGTTGTTCAATTTTAGTGTTACACCAAATCTTTCAGCATTATAAAACAAAGAAGAATTAAGTACAGTATATTCCGGGATTGTAAATGCTCCGGAAACCGATCTGTTCATTATTTTATTGTCTCCAACATAATTCCCTCCAAATCCTAAACCAAATCCTCTAAAGAAGCCTTCTGTAAATTTGTAGCTTGCCCAAAGGTTGGCTAAATTATAAGCACCTGCACTCTCTGGACGGAAGCCCACAAAATCAGCATCACCCTGAGTTAATGTAGCATCATTATAGCTGTATCCTAAAATAATGTTTAACCCATTGATTGGGTTTGCGATAAATTCTGCCTCGAAACCTTTATTATGCTGACCTCCATCCTGATAGTAAGTTACATCAGTTGCATTTGGTCTCACGCTGTATACCTGATCTGTTACTTTGATGTCATAATAACTTAAAGCAGCATAAAGTTTATCTTTGAAGATATTCAGTTTTGTACCAACTTCAAATTGATTAGCATGTTCCGGATTAAATGTTTTTGGAGTTCTTGTTGTTCCGTTTACATTTTCTCCTGGAGCAACATTTGTAAATCCGTTCATATAGTTAGCAAAAATAGAAACCTGATCTATAATTGGCTGGTAAACTAAACCAAATTTAGGAGATAAAGCATTTTGATTGTAATTGTCTGTATCTGTCGAAATATCACCGCTGTTTAAAAAACGGTCAGCACGTAAGCTTACCATTGCAGATAAAGCAGGACTAAAGTTGATTACATCAGAGAAATAGGTGCTTATTACCTCTTGTTTAGTTTTGCTGTTATTTCTTGGGCTGTCTCCAACTATTGCATCAGAACCGGCTTTTGTTAAATCCCCAGTATCGCCATTTGTTGGTCCGAATATATTATTAAATGACTGTAAGTCGTCTCCAATATAAATGAAACCATTACCAAAATATCCAGATCCGCGGTCAGTTGCTGTTCTTTTGTAATAATCAAAACCAACAACTAGTCTGTTTCTTAAACTTCCAATTTTGAAATCACCAATAAAATTTTGCTGTACATCAGTTGTAATATTTCGGCTGTCCTGATAGTTAAAATATCTAGCCAAAACAATTCCTTCTGTAATAGAAGCAAATGCAGGATTACTTGTTCCTTCATATAGATAAGCATAATTTCCAGTTGATTTTGCTGAACTCGTTGAGAAAACGGTTTGAGATGTCCATTGATCAGAAATCTTATAATTCATTTGGGTCTGGATATTATAAGATGGTGTTTTAATTGTTAACTCGTCACTTGTATAAGAACGTTTGTTGTCATATTTCAATTCATTAATGTTATGAACTCTTAAAGGGTTTCCTCTGTCTAAGAATAACATTGTTGGATTTGTAGATTCATTACTCATGAATTCAGTAAGGACTAAAAATGATAATCTGTCATTTACATTATAAGATAATGATGGAGCAACAAAAAATGATTCTCTAAAACCGGCATCCTGAAAACTGTTTTGTTTGTTATATGCTGAGTTTATTCTAAAGTTTAATGTTTTTTTATCGTTTAAAGGAGTGTTCAAATCTGCAGTTACGCGATTTAAGCCATAGCTTCCAACGGTGTAATTTACTTCTCCGCCAAAAGTTTTATAAGGTCTTTTAGTTGTTGTGTTGATTAAACCTCCGTAAGAGATTAAGCTGCTTCCAAATAAAGTTCCGGAAGGACCTTTTATAATTTCAATTCTGTCAATATTTGCCGGATCTAAGCTTCCGTTTGTTAAACCTGGTAAACCATTTACAATAGTTGGCTGCACAGCAAATCCTCTAAGAGAATAATACCCCGCGCCGTCTCCGCCACGACCGGTTGAAGCCCAAAGTTGTGTAATTCCCGGTGCATTTTTTAGTGCATCATCAAAGTTTGTTACAACTTGTTCCTTTAAAACTTCTCCGGTAATTGTAGTATATACTTGTGGATTCTCAAGATTTTTAAGAGGTAATCTTGATACTTGCTGATTTTCTTTACGGGCGTAGTGATTGGTTTTTCCTCCGTTAATTACAACTTCTGACAGTTCTTCTGAATTTGTAATTAAAGTGAAGTTTTGAATTAACTCTTCACCTTCATTAACAGTTGTTTTTTTTTCAATTGTATTAAATCCAACTCCTGAAATTTTGATTGTATAAGTTCCTGGTTTAATATTTTTTATTTTGTAATTTCCTTGCTCATCAGTAATTGTTCCTAAACGGGTTCCTTTTAGGATAACTGAAATATTATCCGTACTTTCATTATTGTTTAATGTTACCTGACCTTTTATTGAAGCTTTTTCTTGTGCCCAGATTGTAGTACCTGTCAATAAGAAAAAGCAAAAGCTCAATACAGTAAATGTTAATTTAAATTTCATTTTTATTTAGAATTGATTTTAATAGCGCAAATTTACATGTTGAATGTAAACAATGCAAGCTTGTGTTTATTTATTCTAAATAAAATATTTTTAAAGAGTAATACTTATGTTTGTTTAAAAAATTAACATCTTAAGCAAGATTTAAGCTAATATTAAGAAAAAAAGCCTGCTCATATGAATGAACAGGCTTTTTAGTTTTATTAAAAATTTATGAAATTACAATTCTAAAGCACGTTTAGCATCGCCATTCATTAATAATTCTACTGGGTTTTCTAAAGCTTCTTTCACAGCAACTAAGAAACCAACAGACTCACGTCCGTCGATAATTCTGTGGTCGTAAGAAAGTGCAACGTACATCATTGGGTGAATTTCAACTTTTCCGTTTACAGCAATCGGACGCTCAATAATGTTGTGCATTCCTAAAATTCCTGATTGAGGAGGGTTGATGATTGGAGTACTTAACATACTTCCAAAAACTCCACCGTTAGTGATTGTGAAAGTTCCACCTGTCATATCATCAACAGTAATTTGACCATCACGAGCTCTTAAAGCTAATCTTTTGATTTCAGCTTCAATGCCGCGGAAAGTTAATAATTCTGCATTACGAACAACAGGAACCATTAATCCTTTTGGTCCGGAAACTGCGATTGAGATATCAGCAAAATCGTAAGCGATTTTGTAATCACCATCCATCATAGAGTTCACATCTGGATATAATTGTAAAGCTCTTGTAACTGCTTTTGTAAAGAATGACATGAAACCTAAACCAAGGCCGCCGTGTTTAGCTTTGAAAGCATCTTTGTATTCATTACGAATTTGGTTAATTGGCGTCATGTTTACTTCGTTGAAAGTAGTAAGCATAGCCGTTTCGTTTTTAGCCGAAACTAATCTTTCTGCTACTTTACGACGTAACATAGATAATTTTGTACGCTCAGTTCCACGGCTTCCACCAGTTGGAGTTCCCATAGAAGGTACTGCATTTACAGCATCATCTTTAGTAATTCTTCCGCCTTTACCAGTTCCTGAAACTGTAGCCGGAGCAATATTTTTTTCGTCTAATATTTTTCTTGCTGCAGGAGATGGAGTTCCAGCTGCGTAACTTGTTGCTGCCGGAGCTTGAACCGGAGCTGTTTTTGGAGCCTCAGCTTTTACTTCTGCTTTTGGAGCTTCAGCCTTTGGTGCCTCAGCTTTAGGAGCTTCTGCTGCCGGAGCGCCGCCTGCAGGTTTTGCGGCATCAGTATCAATTAAACAAACTACAGCGCCTACAGCTACTGTATCACCTTCTTCAGCTTTTAGTGTAATAACACCGCTCATTTCAGCAGGTAATTCAAGAGTAGCTTTATCTGAATCAACTTCAGCAATCGCCTGATCTTTTTCTACATAATCTCCGTCTTTTACTAACCAAGTTGCAATTTCAACTTCTTTTATTGATTCCCCTGGTGATGGGACTTTCATTTCTAAAATCATCTTATTTCTTTGTTTAAAGTTTAGTTAGTTTCAAGTTTCAGGTTTGAACTTGAAACTTGAAACATGAAACAATTATTTTTTTATCTGAATAAATTTTTATCGAATACCATTCTAATTGCATCTGCATGACGACGTTTTGCACGTGTGTAACTTCCTGATGCCGGAGCAGCATATGCTTTTAATGAAGCTAATCTCCATTTTACAAGATCAAAGTTCATTAACATAAAGCTGTAAGCTCCCATGTTTTTAGGTTCTTCCTGAGCCCAAACATAATCATCTGCCTTTGGATATTTTGCAATGATTTCTTTGATTTGTTCAACTGGGAAAGGGAATAATTGCTCGATACGAACAACTGCAACATCTTTTCTTCCATTGTTTTCTCTTTCTGCAACGATGTCATAGTAGAATTTACCAGTAACAAAAACCAAAGTTTTAACGTCTTTTTTGTTTACTGTTGTATCATCAATTGTTTCCTGAAAACTTCCGTTTACTAAATCTTCAACCGGAGATACGCATCTTGGATCACGAAGTAAACTTTTTGGAGTAAATACTACAAGAGGTTTACGGAAATTTGTTTTCAATTGTCTTCTCAATAAGTGGAAAAAGTTGGCCGGCGTTGTACAATCGGCAACATACATATTATGTCTTGCACAAAGCTGTAAGTAACGCTCCATTCTTGCAGAAGAGTGTTCTGCTCCTTGTCCTTCATATCCGTGAGGCAATAAAAGAACAATACCGTTTTGGTTGTTCCATTTATCTTCTCCACAAGAAATATACTGGTCAATCATAATTTGGGCTCCGTTAGAGAAATCTCCAAATTGTGCTTCCCAAATTGTTAAAGCTTTTGGACTTGCTAATGCATATCCGTAATCAAAACCTAAAACTCCGTACTCAGATAAGTGAGAGTTGTAAACATTAAAGTTTCCTTTTTTACCTTCAAGGCTGTTGATTAAGATTACTTCTTCTTCAGAATCTTCAACTTTAACAACGGCATGACGGTGAGAAAAAGTTCCTCTTTCTACGTCTTGTCCAGAAATACGAACATCATAACCTTCCTGTAATAAAGATCCGTATGCTAAATGCTCTGCCATTCCCCAATCTAAAAGATTAGTTTCGAAGAACATTGTTTTTCTGTCGTTGATTAATTTTTGAATTTTGCTGATGAATTTTTTGTCTTCAGGTAAGTTAGAAATTGCGTTTGCAATTTGAGTTAATTTTTCTTTTGGATAAGAAGTATCAACTTTTTCCAGCATTTGCGTATCAGTTACCTGAACAAATCCGTCCCATTCGTTTTTCATGAATGGAGTTATAATTGTCAAATCTTTTTTACGGGAAGCTTCTAAATTTTCCTCTAAAGCAGATTTGTATACTTTTTCTAAAGCATTTACATAAGATGCATCGATTACGCCGTCAGACAATAATTTCTCAGCATAAATATCTCTTGGATTTTTATGTTTTGCGATGATTTTATATAAAACCGGCTGTGTGAAACGAGGTTCGTCACCTTCGTTATGGCCGTATTTTCTGTATCCTAATAAATCGATAAATACGTCACGTCCAAACTGCATTCTGTAGTCTAATGCAAAAGATACAGCGTGTACAACAGCTTCAGCATCATCAGCATTTACGTGTAATACAGGAGAAAGCGTTACTTTGGCAACGTCTGTACAATAAGTAGAGGAACGAGCGTCTAAATAGTTTGTTGTAAATCCAACCTGATTATTGATTACAATATGAATTGTTCCGCCAGTTTTGTATCCGTCAAGTAATGACATTTGAATGATTTCATACAAAATACCCTGACCTGCGATTGCAGCATCTCCGTGAACGGCGATTGGTAAAACTTTTGAAATATCTTCCGGGAAATGTCTTTCTTGTTTTGCTCTTGTAATACCTTCAATTACAGCTCCAACAGTTTCTAAGTGAGAAGGGTTTGGTGCTAAATTGATGTTGATGCTTTTTCCAGATCTTGTTTTTTTGTCGGCAGTAAGACCTAAGTGGTATTTTACGTCACCATCAAAATATTCCTGATCGTAGTCTTTACCATCAAACTCACCAAAAATATCCTGAGTAGATTTTCCGAAGATGTTTGCCAAAACGTTCAAACGACCACGGTGAGCCATTCCCATTACAAATTGTTCAACACCTTTTTCAGCAGCCTGTTCGATTAAAGCATCTAAAGCTGGAATAATAGATTCTCCACCTTCTAATGAGAAACGTTTTTGTCCAACATATTTAGTATGAAGGAAGTTCTCGAAAGAAACAGCTTCGTTTAATTTATTTAAGATCGTTTTCTTTTCTTCTGTAGAGAAATTTGGCTGGTTAACATTAACAGCCAGTTTTTCCTGAATCCATTTTACAACGCCAGGATTTCTAATATACATATATTCAATACCAATATGCTGACAGTAAATAGCTTTAAGTCTATTTACGATAGCTTCTAATGAAGAAGGCGGTATTCCAATTGTTTGTGCAGCGTCAAAAACAGTTGGAAGGTCAGCTGCAGATAATCCGAAATTCTCGATATCTAAAGTTGGAGAAGACTGTCTGCGATCACGAACCGGATTTGTTTTTGTAAACAAATGCCCGCGTGTACGGTATCCATCAATTAATTTTAGAACATTAAACTCTTTTTGCAGTTTTTCTGAAACCTGACTGTAATCTGTGTTTGGGCTAGTCACATACTCAACTATCGTCTGCACCGGATTTTCGTCATTATAAGTCGTCATTCCAAAGTCAAAACCTTGAAAGAAACTTCTCCAGCTAGGCTCAACGCTGTCTGGGTTAACTAAATATTGATCGTATAATTGTGCAAAAAATTCGGTATGCGCTGCATTTAAAAATGAAAACCTATCCATAATATTAGTGAATATACTTTTTGTTAAATAGAATGGCAAAAGTACAACAATCGCCTTTATTTAAATCTTTTTTTTACGTACTTTTACGTAAAAATTTGTTAAAATAAACGTTAACTATGAATAAAAAACAATTTTTAATCGATTGCAGATCTTTTTTTGTGATTTTGACAGTCTTATTCTCAAGTTATGTAAATGCACAGCAAAAGTATATCATAGATAACAGTAATCATTTTTGGGATAAAGTGCAGTTTGGAGGCGGTCTTGGTTTAGGAATTGGTTCCGGTTATACAGACATTTCAGTAATGCCAAGCGCCATTTACAATGTTAACGAAATTGTTTCCTTTGGTCTTGGTTTACAATTTGGTTACTTATCTTCAAAAAACTATTATGAATCGTATGTTTATGGCGGAAGTTTAATTACGCTTGTAAACCCAATCCCGGAAGTTCAACTATCTGCCGAATTAGAGCAAGTAAGAGTAGATACAAGATATGAAGCCAACATCAACAGACCGGCTTTTTCTGATAGTTATTGGAATACTGCTTTATATCTTGGAGCAGGTTACAGAACCGGAAATGTAACAATTGGCGCCCGTTACGATGTTTTGTATGATCCTGATAAAAGTCTTTATGGTTCTGGGTTTATGCCTTTTGTGAGAGTGTATTTTTAGAGTTGCTAAGGTTCTAAGATGCTAAGTTTCTAAGTTTTGAATTGTGAATAAAAATACTCAAATGAATCAAGCTTTATATTCTGAAATAACTTTAAAATATTTAAAACAAAAGCATCCTGAATTTTTAGAAAATGTTGATTTCAAAGAAGATCATTCTTTTGATTGTTCTATTAAAAGTGTAAGTGGAAACAGATTTTTGTGGATAGCGACTTACGATTTAGAAATAACAATTGGTTTAGAAAACTATAAAAAAGAATGTGATTGGCATTTTCACATAGGAGCTTCAGGAGGAAATAATCAAAAAGAAGAATTAAAAGAATTAACCAAACAGCTGAATGAAATTTTAAATAATGAGCAAGTCTTTATTTTGGAAAATGATAAATATATTCCATTTGATAAAAATGATGAGTCAGTTGTAAAAGGAGATGAAAAGTTTTTTATGTGGAATGAGATATAAGTTTCAAAATCTTAGAACCTTAGCAACTCAGTACCTTTATCTGTAATGATTACGAAACCACACCTTCTGCCATTCTCTTTTTAAGATTAGAAAAGCAACCTGCTCAGCTAAAATTACCAAATCTGATCCATCTAACTTTTTGATTTCGATTTCAGAAACATCAATAATATAGAGCAGATTTAAATATTCAGCAAATTTGTACTGAATCATTCGGTAGATTTTTTCGTGAAGCTGGATTTTTAATTCTTCGGGAGAAATACTAAGCGGAAAATCAATTCCTTCATTCGCCAGATTAAAATCTTTATTAATCTGCTCAATCAGACTTAAATATAAATTTTCTCTTTCGGCATCAGCCAATAAAAAATCGGTATTTTCAGGAATTGGAAACATTGATGCTCTTTAAGAATTGAGGCAAAGTTAAAACTAAAAAATCATTTAACCGTTGATTCTCTTTCAATGATTCTGGTTGGAAGTTCTATAATTTGATGCGTAACAGGTTTGTGTTCTTTTATATCTGCAATTTCATCAATTAAAATCGAAACCGCTGTGTGCCCCATTTCAAATCCAGGCTGATCAATTGTGGTTAATTTAGGCGAAATAACGGTACTCATAAACCAGTTGCTAAACCCAAAAACAGCAACCTGATCCGGTGTTTTTATTCCAGCCTCATTAAAATATTTTATAATCCCGATAGCGACTAAATCTGTAATGGCAAAAATAGCGTCGATATCTGGATGTTCGTTCATGATTTTTTGAGCATTTTCGTAGCCATCTTCAAAATCAGTATTATTGTCGCAAACGTAAACCAATTTCGAATCGTATTCAATTCCGTGAGCTTCGAGCGCGCGTTTATAACCTAAAAAACGATCAATAGAATTTTGAGGAACATACGAACCTCTAAAATGAGCGATTTTTTTATATCCTTTATTTATAAGATAGGAAACAGCATCAAAAGCCGCTTTGGCATCATTAATAACCACTTTAGAACAATCAACTCTTTTGGCAATTTTATCAAATAAAACAACAGGCGTATTTTTTCGGATGGCTTCATTAATGTGAGAGAAATCATCTGTTTCGTTCGAAAGTGACATTAAAACGCCGTCAACCCGCTTTTGAATCAATAAAGCAAGCTGTTTTTTCTCCATTTCATATTTTTCATTTGATTGTAGAATGATAACCAAATAACCTCTTTTTTCAGCTTCTTCTAAAATGCCGTTTAAAACGCTCGAAAAAAAGTGATGAACCGTTGCAGGGATAATGACACCAATGGTTTTGGTTTCGTTGGTTCTTAAATTAACCGCAACAGAATTAGGCATATAGTTCATCGTTTCGGCCATTTCTATAACTTTGGCGCGCGTCGATTTGCTAATGTCTGTATATCCTTTTAATGCCTTTGAAACCGTTGTAACCGATATTCCTAAGGCCGAGGCTATATCTATTAATTTTGTATCATTCATGAAATAAATGTACTAAAAAATAAACTTCATTGATAAAAAATATATTTCCGAAAACGTTTTAGGTGATTTCGAAAACGTTTTCGATTTAGAATTGCTAAATTGTGTTTAATTAGTGTTTTAAGTTTACAGTATAAATGAAAAATTTACTAACTAAACCAAAAAAATCATGAAACAGAAACACTCTTACTTAGGTATATTATTTTTGATAATGTGCCTAATTACTGTTCCAAATAATTTATTTGCCCAGGCAAAAAACACGGTGTCTGGAAAAGTATTAGACGAAACCGGACAATCAATTCCGGGAGCAAATGTATCTTTAAAAGACACGGGAAAAAATACGATAACAGATGAAAACGGACGTTATGTTTTTACGGATGTTATTGCCGGAAATTATGTTGTAGAAGCAACAAATGTAGGTTACAAAACATATAGTAAAGAAATTTCGGTAAAAGAAGGAGAATCTGTAGTGGCAGATTTACTTTTAGAAACCGAATCTCAAAGCTTGAAAGAAGTGGTAGTAACAGGTTCATCTGCCCCAAGATCAAAACTAGAATCGAGCGTTGCCATTACGACAATGGGAGCAAAAGCAATCGAAGACAGAGCGCCGTCAAGTACAGCGGCTTTATTGCAGACAATTCCGGGATTTGTGGTTGAAGCATCTGGAGGAGAAATTGGAAATAACCTTTTTGCAAGAGGTATTCCTTCTGCGGGAGCTTATGAATATGTACAGATTCAGGAAGACGGATTACCGGTTTTTGAAGATGGTGCATTACAATTTGCCAATGCCGATACCTTTTACAGACTTGACGAAACGGTAAGCAAAATGGAAGCTGTTCGTGGAGGTTCTGCCTCAATTTTTGCAAACAATGCTCCTGGGGGAATTATCAACTTTATTTCGAAAACAGGTCAAAATGATTTTCAGGGAAGAGCAAAATTCACAACTTCAGATTACGGAATGTTTAGAACTGACCTTAATTTATCAGGAGCTTTAATTCAGGATAAATTATTTTTTAATGTCGGAGGATTTTACAGAGCTGACAATGGTGTAAGAAACACTGGTTTTACAGCTAATAAAGGCGGGCAAATAAAAGGAAACATCACGTATAAATTTGATGACAACGATTATTTAAGAGTTAACTTCAAACATCTTGATGACAGAAACACATTTTATTTACCAATTCCTTTAAAAAGCAATAACGGAAAAATTGAAGGTATCGACGGATTTAATCCAAATTACGGAACATTGACTTCAGTAAATTTCAGTCATTTAAATGTTCCTCAATATGGAGGCGGAACTTTTAGCGCAGATTTAGAAGATGGTTCTCACCCAGTTATCAACTCAATTGGAGCTGAATTCAAGAAGAAAATTTCAGATAAAGTAACTTTCAAAAATGCCTTCAAACAAACGAGCATCGATTTGAATTATAATGCTATTTTCCCTAATGGCGGGCCTTGGACACAAGATGCTTATGCAACAAGCGTTCAAAATACAACGGCTAGTAATTTGACTTATAGTTATGTAGATAACGGAGCTACTCTTGATCCAAATGCTTTAATTATGAGAGCTGACCTTTGGCACATTGAAAAGAAAATGAACAATTTTGCGAATAATTTCTCTTTTTCTTTTGATTTAGATCCTGTGAAATTAACAGCTGGTTACTACTATTCTAACTGGAAATCAAATCAATATTGGAACTGGAATTCCTATTTAGTAGGCGTTTCAGATAATCCAAGATTATTAAACGTAAAAGATAATACAACCGGAGTTGATCATACCTGGAATGGTGTGGAAAGAATTACTTGGTTAGAAAGAGATGCGCAGACAAAAGGTCTTTTGAATGATATTTATGCTGACGCAGAAATTAAAGCGACAGATAATTTGACTTTCAATGCAGGTTTAAGATACAATAAAGACAAATATTCCGGATACAGAGACAACGCCAGATTTTTCTCTGAAAACTTAGGAATTCTGGACAATAATACGGCCGATGATGCAGTAACAACTGTAAAAGGAAACCCTTATACATACTGGAGATATGATGTAAGCGAATGGTCGTATACTGCCGCTGGAAACTACAAATTCAACGACAATATGGCTTCATACGTTCGTTACAGCCACGGTTTTAGATCTCCAATTGAAGAATCATTTTATGATAATGCAGCCGATTTAAGCAAACTGGAAAATACAGAAGTAAATCAGTTTGAATTGGGTTATAAATATTCAAGTTCTTTCTTCTCTGTAAATGCGAATTTATTCCACATGAATTTGAAAAACGTTGCTTTCACTGATATTTTATCTGATGGATCTTCAGAAAATAAATTTGCCGACGTAAACAACATTGGTCTTGAAGTAGAAACTAATGCGAGATATGAATTCGTAAAACTGAACTTTACATTTACCGTTCAAAAACCAGAGTACGATAACTTTACAGGAACAAATGCCGACGGTTCTACTTTTGATTTCAACGGAAATACAGCAAGAAGAATCCCTAAATTTTTCTGTAACCTAAGACCAGAAGTTGATATTACTAAAGATTTTACAGCTTACGTTCAGTTCTCTTACTACGATAAAAAATTCACGAATCAGGATAACAAACAAGTTTTACCGGCTTATAAAGAAGTTGGAGCAGGTTTAAATTACACGTATAAAAATCTTCGTTTTGCAGTCGATGCATCGAATTTATTCAACGAAATTGGTTTAACAGAAGGAGATCCAAGACAAACTACATCTGCAGCAAGCGACGTGTTTATGGCAAGACCTATTTTAGGACGCGCGTTTAGATTTTCAGTAGCAATTAATTTCTAAATTTATATATATGGTATCGTAGAGACGCACAGCAGTGCGTCTCCGCACAGTAACCACAACGAATAGACAAAAAACAGAAAATGAAAAACATAGGAATTAAAATCTCACTTTACCTCAATTATTTTGTCTTCGCTATTTTATTAAACAGCGTAGGAATTGTGATTTTAAAATCACAGAGAAATTACGGAGTCGATGAAGTTCAGGCGAGTATTTTAGAGGCTTTTAAAGACATGCCAATTGCTATTGTATCCTTTTTTATAGCCTCTTTTTTGCCCCGAATAGGCTATAGAAAAGCGATGTTAATAGGGTTGGGTTTGGTCACTTTAGCCTGTATTTCTATGTATTTTGGAAATTCATTTGACAATGCTAAAATCCTTTTTGCAACCGTTGGAGTTTCCTTTGCTTTGATAAAAGTTTCCGTTTATTCCTTGATAGGAACCGTAACCGAAACAAAAAAAGAACACAACGCTTTAATGAGCAGTATAGAAGGTTTTTTTATGGTAGGAATTGCGCTGGCCTACTTTTTATTTCCGGCTTTTAATAATGAAAACGATCCCAATTCATGGCTAAATGTATATTGGTTATTGGCAGGATTGTCATTTTTATCGTTTCTGTTTCTGTTTTTTGTAAAGTTTGAAGAAACTGAAGCCGCAGGAGTAAATCTAAAAGACGATTTTTTGCAGATGTTCAAATTAATGGCAAAACTCCTGACCGTAATTTTTGTTATCAGCGTTTTTTTATTTGTCATGATCGAGCAGGGAATACTTTCCTGGCTGCCAACATTTAACACAAAAGTGCTTCATCTACCCGAAAATATAAGTATTATGATGGCCAGTATTCTCGCAGTTTCATTGGCCGTTGGAAGAATTATTGCCGGCATAGTCACCAAAAAAGTAAACTGGATTTGGGTATTGAGTGTTTGTATTATTTCGGCTATGTTGTTGGTAACTTTTGTGCTTCCAAAAACCGTTGGACTCGAAGTAAAAAATATCAATACACTTTCAGATATTCCATTAATAGGTTTTGCTTTTCCTCTTATCGGGTTATTTATAGCACCAATTTATCCGCTGTTAAATTCAATCGTATTAAGCGCATTGCCTAAAAATCTGCAAAGTTCAATGACCGGATTAATTGTTATTTTTTCTGCACTTGGCGGAACATTAGGTTCCCGAATAACAGGCTGGCTTTTTAAAAATGAAGGACCGCAAAATGCCTTTTATTTCACACTAATTCCAATGTCATTGTTATTGATCTCCTTTTTTATTCTTAAAAAAATAACTGCAAAAGATGAAATTTAAATTACATATAGCCCAAACCATCGAAAAATTATTGGCTCAGGAAGATACTGACGGCGATAAAAAAATTACGATTGATGACAACGGTCCAAAGAAGTTTTTATTGAATGATGAAAACGGAAATTCAGCAGTGATTGAAGGGACTTATCAGCTTTCAAACCTGTTGCAGGAACTGGCTTTGGCTAAGAAAAACAATACTGAATCTGCCACAATAGATTTAAATGAAATCACTGAAGATCCTGTAAAAAGAATTTCAAGAAAAATAAAAGACCTGTATTGGAATGGTCTTACCCGAACAATTGATGCCATTGGTGTAAAGAAAATTCTGGAAGACGATAAAATCGAAAATGAATTGGCTTATTTATATGTGCCTTTTGGCGACGAAATTGTTTTTGATTATTTCAAGAAATTAGAAGCTGCGACGCCAAAATTAAAAGTGGTGCAACTGCCTAAAAATATTACTCCGGAATATGTTTTATCGCTGAATAAAAAACCGGGAATTCTGGCTTTGGCACTCCAAATAAAAAATAATGAAATTTCGGGAGTTCCGTTTGTCGTTCCTGGCGGAAGATTCAACGAAATGTATGGCTGGGACAGTTATTTTATTGCCAAAGGGCTTTTGATTGATGATAAAATTGATCTTGCTTTGGGCATTGCCGAGAACTTTAAATATCAAATAGATCATTACGGAAAAATTCTAAATGCAAACCGAAGTTATTATTTAACCCGCACGCAGCCACCGCTTTATACGTCGCTTATTATGGATGTTATTGAAAAGTCAAATCCTGATATTTTTTGGATTGAAAGACATTTAAAAACAGCCATAAAAGAATATTTAACGGTTTGGATGGAAGAAGGAAAAAGGCTTACAGCAAATGGTTTAAACCGTTATAAAGCAGAAGGAATTGGGCTTCCGTTTGAAGTTGAAGAAGGGCATTTTGATGATATTCTGGAGCAATATGCACCAAAGTACAATCTCTCAACCCGTGAATTCGAAAAGAAATATCTTGAAAGAGAAATCGTCGATCCTGAACTAGATAAGTATTTTACACACGATAGAAGTATGCGCGAAAGCGGTCACGATACAACACATCGACTGGTTGGAGTCTGCGCTAATTTAAATACGGTTGCGATTAATAGTTTGCTTTATAAATATGAAACGGATATTGCTTTTTTGATTAAGAAATATTTTAAAAATGAATTTCAATATTTTGAAGATAAATCTTTTTCAAGCGATTATTGGCTGTTAAAAGCGTCTTCGAGAAAAGAAAAAATAAACAAATTGTTATGGAATCCTGAAAACGGAATTTATTTTGATTATGATTTTGTAAACGAAAAACAGCATGCTTTTGACGCTGCGACCACTTTTTATCCGCTTTGGGCAAAAATAAGCACACAGGAACAAGCCGATATTTTGGTTAAAAAAACGCTTCCAAAGTTTAAAATGAAAGGCGGAATTGCCGGAAGTACGAAAGAATCAATTGCAGGTTTTGATGATAATTCGCCAACAAGACAATGGGATTATCCGTTTGGCTGGGCGCCGCATCAAATGTTTTTGTGGGAAGGCCTGCTGAATTATAATTTTAGCGAAGAAGCGCAGGAAATGGTCTATCGCTGGCTTTGGCTGATTACGAGAAATGCGGTTGATTATAACGGAACGATTCCGGAGAAGTTTGATTTATCGATAAATTCCCATAAAATTTTTGCAGAATACGGAAACGTAGGAACCGAATTTAATTATATAACGGAAGAGGGTTTTGGATGGATGAACGCTTCATATCAATTTGGTTTAACCATTTTAGAAGATGATTTAAAACAAAAATTATCGGATTTAGTTGATCCCGATGATTTGTTTTCATAAGCCTTCTCCCGAAGCCCAATGTCATTAAGTTAAGCTTTTAGAAAATAAAATTATTGCAAATCAAATCCGTGTTTATCCGCGTCCCAATTAGACGCTGATTTTACTGATTCGCTAAAGCGAAAACGCTGATAAAAACTGATTTTTCTAATGACTTTCTTAATTAAACTGTTAAGTAATTTTATAGATTTCCTCTTAACTTAATGACATTGCCCGAAGCCTCGGGATCGCTCAGGATGACACACAGTTTTATAATAACGCTTTTCAGGCTGGGCGAAGTCGTTTACTGCATGTAAAAAAATATAGCCACAGATTTAAAAGATTTTCACAGATTTAATCCTTGAAATCCTTTAATCTTTGACTATTATCTTTCGACTTCGCTCAGGATAACACTCAGTTCTATAATAACGTTTGTCAGGCTGAGCGAAGTCGAAGCCCTTTTAGATGATACCGCAAAAGACAAACCCGACAGGTTTTTATCCTGAGGATTTGGGACTGTCGGGTTTACTATATGTAGTTTTTTGCCACGAATTACACAAATTTTCACTAATTAATTATGATGAATAATTTGTGGAAATTTGTGTAATTCGTGGCAAACAAAAATCCTTCTAATCCGTTTAATCTGTGGCAAAGAACTATACTTTTCTTCCCATTAAATTCTCCCCAAAAGTTCTCAGAATATCCTTCTTTTCAGCATTAATGTCCATTTTTTCCAAAGTATCAAAAGCCTTAAAAGTGTACATTTCAATGGCTTTCTGAGTGGCGCCTGAAGCCCCTGATTCATTAAAAATAGCTTTTGCAGTTTCTATTTTTTCTGAATTATCTTCTAACTGTAAACTGAATAATTTCTGTAATTCTGAAGCTTTTTCAGGAGTTGAAAATTCTAAAGCTTTTAAATATAAATAGGTCTTTTTGTTTTCGATAATATCACCGCCAACTTGTTTTCCAAAAGTTTCAGGATCTCCAAAGGCATCTAAATAATCATCCTGTAATTGAAAAGCCAGGCCTAAATTTAATCCAAAATCATAGATTAAATCTCCTTCTTTCTCCGAAGTTTTGGCAACAATTGCGCCCATTTTCATTGCAGCAGCAACCAAAACAGCGGTTTTATATTCAATCATTTTCAGATATTCAGGAATCGTAACATCTTTGCGTGTTTCAAAATCAACATCCCACTGCTGTCCTTCGCAGACTTCAAGAGCCGTTTTGCTGAAAAGTTTTGCTAAGTCTCTAAAAACTGCCGGTTCGTATTGTTCAAAATATTGGTAAGCCAGGATCAGCATTGTATCGCCAGAAAGAATTCCCGTGTTTAAATTCCATTTTTCATGAACCGTAATTTGTCCTCTTCGCAAAGGCGCATCATCCATAATGTCATCATGAACAAGTGAAAAATTATGAAAAACTTCAACCGCCATTGCTGCCGGAAGTGCCGCTTTATAATCAGTATTAAAAACTTCTGCGGCCATTAAAGTAAGTACCGGACGCATACGTTTTCCGCCAAGTTCTAAAATGTATTCAATTGGTTCGTAAAGATTTGCAGGTTCTTTATGTATGTTTTGTTTATTTAAATATTCAATAAAAAAATCCTGGTATTGACTAATATCGTGCATAAAATGAAATTCTGATTTATGAGGCTCAAAGATACGATTCATAATGAATTATTTCTTTCTTAAAATTAAAAGATAGTTTCCATCTGAAACTGCCATTAAATCAATTAATTCTTAATAAGTTAAAATTATTTCGAAAAAAACTTGGAAACTTTTTTGGTGTTTAGAGTTTCCTTTTTATATTTGCGCCATCAAACGGAAACTTAGAACACTGAAAAAGTTTCCAAAAGAGAGTTTGAATAATTTATAAACTCATTAAAATTAGATATTTATGAAAACAACATGGACACTAGATTCTACTCAATCAGATGTTTTAATAAAAATGAGACATTCAATAATTGCTTATTTAGGAGGAACAACAAATAAATTTGACGGTTATGTGAATATTGAAGATAATGAAATTGAAGATGCATCGGTTGAATTTTCATTGGATATTAATAATAAAAAGGAAAGTTTTCAGCAAATCGATACGAATTTACAGCTTCAGGATTTCTTTGATGTAGACGAACATCCAATTATTAGTTTTAAATCGACTTCGTTTCAAAAGATAAACAACAATATCAATTTCTTCAAAGGCGATTTAACGATAAAAGATGTTACAAGAGTTGTAGAACTTGATGCAGAATTTATTGGTGTTAATACTTATAACGGAGAAAAAAAGGTAGCTTTTGAAATTAAAGGAGATATTAAACGCCAGGATTTTGGTCTGGATTATAATTCTTTTCAGCATAACGGAGGTTTGGCTCTTGGAAAAGATATTAAGCTGATCGCTAATCTGGAATTTAGTATATAAATCTTACTTAATGAATAATTTAATGTAAAATTATTACAAATACAACGGAAGCTATTTTTCGGACTTTAGTTTCCTGTTTATATTTGTAATGCAATTGGAAAAATTAAAATGAAAGAGAAAATTATATCAAAAGCAAGTGAGTTGTTTTTAAAACTTGGTTTTAAGAGTGTTACAATGGATGACATTGCCGGTGAAATGTGTATTTCAAAAAAAACGATCTATAAATATTTTTGTAATAAAGAAGTTTTGATCGAAGAGAGCACCTCGGCAGTTCACAGACAAGTACACGAAGTTATCGATACCATTGTTGCTAAAAATTACAATGCAATTCATGAGAATTTTGAAATTAGAGAAATGTTTCGCGATATGTTTAAAAACAGCACAGACACATCTCCTTTATACCAATTAAAAAAGCATTACCCTGAAATTTATCAAAATGTAATGACTCACGAAATAGATCAGTGCAACCATTATTTTAGAGATAATATTTTAAAAGGCATTCGAGAAGATTTATATCGACCAGACATAAATATAGATATATATGTGAAATTTTATTACACTTTGATTTTTCACATTAATGAAACGACCGTATCTGAAAGAGAAGCGCAAAAAATAGAATTAGAAGCTTTGGAATATCATACCAGAGCAATGGCAACACAAAAAGGTATAATTGAACTAGAAAAACAACTTAAAAATATCAAAGAATAATCATCAATCTATAAATAATATTTAATTACATATGAAACGAATAGTTCTTATATTTTTGTGCACAATTGGTCTGTCGGCCAACGCACAAGTAACTACCCTAACCTTAAAAGATGCGATTAACTACGCGCTTCAAAATAAAGCCGATGCTAAAAAAGCAAAACTTGAGGTTGAAAACAGCGAATACAAAATTCAGGAAGTACGTTCAAGAGCGTTACCACAAATTTCTGCAAACGGAAATTTAACCTATAATCCCGTAATTCAAACAACAGTAATTGATGGAGCAGGATTTGGTGCGCCTGGAACTACAATTCAGGCAGCATTTGGTCAAAAATGGACATCGACTGCAGGAGTTTCTTTAACTCAGGCAATCTTCGATCAATCTGTTTTTACAGGATTAAGAGCGGCAAAATCTACTCGTGAGTTTTATCAAATAAACGATCAGTTAACAGAAGAACAAGTTATTGAAAGAGTCGCAAATAACTACTATTCTGTTTATGTACAAAAAGAAAGATTGATTTTGTTAGACAGTAACTACGTAAACACAACAAAAGTTCGTGATATCGTAAAAGGACAGTTTGATAACGGTTTAGCTAAAAAAATTGATTTAGATCGTATTGTTGTAAAAATGTCAAATATTGACACGGAACGCCAGCAGATTAAAAACCAGATTACTTTGCAGGAAAATGCTTTAAAGTTTTATATGGGAATGCCTATTGAAACTGTAATCGATATGCCAAAAGAAGAATTTGAAGTTGTTCCTGCTGCATTAACAGAACAGCCAAATGTTGAAAACAGAACAGAATATCTGCTTTTGAAAAAACAAGAAGAGCTTTTAGTGTATAATAAGAAAGCAGTTGAAGCCGCATATTATCCTACACTTTCATTAACTGCAGGCTACAATTATATTGGTCAGGGGCCTGAATTTCCTTGGTTTGCAAAACCTGAAAAAGGAGTTTATTGGTCAGATTACTCTGCAATTGGATTAAATTTACACGTACCAATCTTTACAGGTTTTGGAACTCGTGCCAAAGTAAGACAAGCAGATGTTCAAATCAGATCACTTCAGGAAGATATGAAGGATACTAAACTTTCTCTTGATTTAGACTACAGAAATGCAATGGCTCAAATTGAGAATAATCTTGTAACGATCGAAAATCAAAAAGAAAATATGCGTTTGGCAACTGAAATTCTTAGTAATACAAGAAACAATTACCTTCAGGGGCTAGCATCTTTAACCGATTTATTAGATGCCGAAAATGCATCACTTGAAGCTCAAAATAATTATACAAGAGCAGTTTTAAATTATAAAATTGCCGAAATATCTCTAATCAAATCAAAAGGCGAACTTAAATCTCTTATTAAATAACTAATTACAATGAAGAAAACTATTATAACAATCGCAATCATAATCGCAGCACTAGGTGTGATGGGATATGTCTTAAATAATAATAAGAAAGAAAATAAAGCAAAAACAGATATCGTTGCTGAAAAAAATGCAGCAGTTTCTGTAAAAATATCTACAGTAAAAACAGAAGAAGTTTCATTAGATTTCGTTGCAAACGGAAACTTTCAGCCAATTCAGGAGTTGACTTTTTCTGCAGAAAAATCTGGAAAAGTTATCAGTGTTTTAGCTAAAGAAGGTGACTACGTAAGAGTAGGTCAGACATTATTAACAATGAGAGGTGATGTTATTAATGTAAGTGCAAAACAAGCTCAGGCAGCTTATCAAAATGCAAAATCTGATTACAGCAGATACGAAAATGCTTTTAAAACAGGGGGTGTTACTAAACAGCAGTTAGACCAGGCAAAATTAGCTTTGACAAATGCAGAATCTGAATTGAAACAAGCAAATATCAATGTAGGAGATACTAAAGTAAAAGCTCCAATTAATGGATTCATTAACAAAAAATATATTGAGCCGGGATCTATTTTAACAGGAATGCCGGCAACAGCATTGTTTGATATTGTAAATGTTTCTAAACTAAAATTAGTAGTTACAGTAAACGAAAATCAAGTTGCAAGTTTAAAAGTAGGAAACCATATTAATGTAACGGCTAGTGTTTATCCTGATAAATCTTTTTCTGGAAAAATTACTTTTATTGCCGCAAAAGCTGATGAGTCTTTAAATTTTCCGGTTGAAATCGAAATCACAAACAACTCAAACAACGACCTAAAAGCGGGTATGTACGGAACTGCAAACTTTGCATCAAATCAGCAAAAACAAAACTTAATGGTTGTACCTAGAAATGCATTCGTAGGAAGTGTAAGCAGTAATGAAATCTTTGTTGTTGAAAATGGCGTTGCAAAATTAAGAAAAGTTACAGCAGGAAGAATTTTGGGTGATAGAGTAGAGATTATCAAAGGATTATCTGATGGAGAAAAGGTAATCGTTACAGGTCAGATTAACTTACAAGACGGAAATACAGTAGAAATTATTAAATAAGCTTTAAGCTGTAGGCAATAAACTTTTTAAAAAGCCTAAAGCTTACAGCTCCTAGCCTTAAATAAAATAATGAATTAAACCTTAAAGCTTAAAGCCTACAGCCTAAAGCCTATAGCATTAAAAAAATATGAAATTAGCCGAAATATCCATAAAACGTCCGTCGTTAGTAATTGTATTGTTTACAATTCTGACACTTGGTGGATTGTTCAGCTACAGCCAACTAGGCTATGAGCTGATCCCGAAATTTGAACAAAACGTTATTACAATCTCTACTGTTTATCCCGGAGCATCTCCGAGTGAGGTAGAAAATACTGTAACCAAGAAAATTGAAGATGCGATCGCATCTTTAGAAAATGTCAAGAAAATTGATTCGAAATCGTACGAAAGTTTATCGATCGTTTCGATTACATTGACCTCGAATGCAAAAGTCGATTTTTCTTTAAATGATGCACAGCGTAAAATCAATGCAATTATTAGTGATTTGCCAGAAGATGTTAAAACACCGGCATTAACTAAATTCTCGCTGAGTGATTTACCAATTATGACAATTGGTGCCAACGGAAAAATGGATGAAGCAGCATTTTATGATTTAATTGATAAAAAAATTGCGCCAATTTTATCTCGTGTACAAGGTGTGGCTCAGGTAAATATTATTGGTGGTTCTGAACGTGAAATCCAAGTAAATCTAGATGCCGTAAAAATGCAGGGGTATGGATTATCTATTCCGCAGGTACAGCAAAATATTTTGAGTTCAAACTTAGATTTCCCAACAGGAAACATTCAGACCCGTGATCAAAAAATATTAATTCGTTTAGCGGGTAAATATAAAAGTGTTGACGAATTAAGAAACTTAGTAGTTTCGTCTCAAAACGGAATTCAAATTCGTTTAAGTGATATTGCTGATGTTCAGGACACACAGAAAATTGCTGAAAAAATATCGCGCGTAGATCAAAAAAGTGCAATTGTTTTACAAATCGTTAAACAATCTGATGCAAATGCGGTAGCGGTAAGCGAGCAATTATTAAAAACAATTGCAACTTTAGAAAATGATTATAAAGTAAATCAGTTAAAATTAGCGGTAGCAAAAGATAGTACAATCTTTACGCTTGAAGCGGCAGATTCTGTAGTACACGATTTATTGATCGCGGTAATTCTGGTAGCATTTGTAATGTTGTTTTTCCTGCACAGTATCAGAAACTCATTGATCGTAATGGTTTCGATTCCGGCATCGTTAATTGCGACTTTTATCGGAATTTATTTAATGGGATATACCTTAAACTTAATGAGTTTATTAGGATTATCTCTGGTTGTAGGTATTCTGGTCGATGATGCGATTGTGGTTTTGGAGAATATTTATCGACATATGGAAATGGGTAAAAGCAGAATCCGTGCGTCTTATGATGGTACAGCAGAAATTGGAGGTACAGTAACTTCGATTACTTTAGTAATTGTTGTAGTATTCCTGCCAATCGCAATGAGTTCTGGATTAGTTTCTGATATTATTACGCAATTCTGTGTTACGGTTATTATTTCTACGATGCTGTCACTTTTGGCTTCCTTTACAATTATTCCTTGGTTGTCATCTCGTTTCGGGAAATTGGAGCATATTGAAGGAAAGAATTTATTTGGAAGAATTATTCTTGGTTTCGAAAATTATTTAACTCGTTTTACAGACTGGGTTTCTCATTTATTGACTTGGTGTTTAGACCATTATATTAAAACTTTTATTGTTGTAATTATATTGTTTTTTGCTTCAACAGTTGGATTAATGGCTGGAGGTTTCATTGGAGGGGAGTTTTTCGCATCTTCAGATAGTGGGGAGTTCTTAGTTCAGATAGAAATGCCAAAAGATGCTTCGTTAGAGCAGACAAACTTTATGACTCAAAAAGCAGAAGCTTATTTGAAATCTCAAGAATACGTTCACAGTCAAATTACAACTGTAGGACAAACCAGTGAAGGTTTTGGAGCATCGCAGGCAACAGCTTATAAAGCAGAGATTGACGTAAAAATGATCGAACAAGAAGATCGTACAGATGATGCGAATGTTTATGCAGCAAAAATTAAACGTAAACTTGAAAAAGTATTAGTTGGAGCAAAAGTAAAAACAGTTCCTGTAGGTATTTTAGGAACTGCAGAAGATGCTACATTAGGATTAATCGTAACAGGTCCTTCAACAGAAAGTGCTATGGCATTTGCTAAATTAGCAGAAGCAGAATTACGTACAATTCCTGGAACAACAGAGATTAAATTAACTGTTGAAGACGGAAACCCTGAGATTAACGTAAAAGTAGACCGTGATAAAATGGCTGCTTTAGGATTAACACTCCAAACAGTTGGTTTAACAATGCAGACTGCTTTTAGTGGAAATACAGATGGTAAATACAGAGCTGGTGAATACGAATACGATATCAACATTAGATATAATGCATTTGATAGAAAAAGTATTGCAGACGTAAGTAATTTGATTTTTATTAATGCAACAGGGCAGCAAATTAAATTGTCTCAATTTGCAGATATTACAGAAGGTTCCGGACCTAGCCAGTTAGAGCGAAGAGACAAATCGGCTTCGGTAACTGTAAAAGGACAAAACGTTGGGGTTCCGTCAGGAACAATCGTTCAGCAATGGCAGGCAAAATTAGATAAACTGAAAAAACCAGCCGGAGTAAACTACATTTGGGGTGGTGACCAGGAGAATCAATCTGAAGGATTTGGTACTTTAGGAATTGCTTTACTTGCCGCTATTATTTTGGTTTACCTTGTAATGGTGAGTTTGTATGACAGTTTCGTTCACCCGTTTGTAGTATTGTTTGCAATTCCACTTTCGTTTATTGGTGCGATGACAGCATTAGCTTTGACTAATAACTCATTGAACATCTTTACCATCTTAGGTATTATCATGTTGATTGGTCTGGTGTGTAAGAATGCGATCATGCTTGTCGATTATACGAACCAAAGAAGAGCGGCAGGAGAGTCAATCAGAACGGCATTAATTCAGGCAAACCACGCTCGTTTACGTCCGATCTTGATGACTACAATTGCGATGGTTTTCGGTATGTTCCCAATTGCATTAGCATCTGGAGCTGGAGCTGAATGGAAAAACGGATTGGCTTGGGTAATTATTGGAGGATTAATTTCTTCTTTATTCCTAACCTTGATTGTGGTTCCTGTTATATATAACATCATGGAGAAAATTATTCATAAATTCTCTAAAGGAGAAAAAATCGATTACGAAGCTGAAATGCATGCAGATTATGTACATGCAGAATTAAGCGACGACGGTTTTAATCCTAAACATACCCATTAATTTTTGATTTAATTTTAGACGAAAAATCCCAGATTCCGAAAGGAGTTTGGGATTTTTTAATTTTATAATAATATAGAGAATCTATTCTTTAAGCCCAAAAAGGGATATATTTTTTATATTTTCTTGAATTACTTAAAGGATCATCATCTTTTATTAAACCTTCAGTTATTGTATCTTTTATAATTCTTGATGCTATTGCGGAATTTTGTTCTTCAATTTGGAAGCGTTCTCGTAGACTTTGATTAGTCATTATATCATTTGACACATAGCGTAAACAAGCATGTTGATAGCATGCTCTAACTTTATCTTTTTTATCTAAATGATTAAGTTCTTTATAGCTAAACATAGTAATTTTTGTTCTTTTTTCTGAAACTATGAAATCAACAGCAGGTAATTGAAACATTTCGTTATAGAATATTACTTTATCAATTCCACTTCCTTTCTCTTCACATATTCCAAATCTCCTTAAGATATCGGCTAATTTTTCATTTCGAGAAATATATTCGTCAATAAAACGTTGTGGAGTTATAAGTGGAAGACCTGGGTTTGAAATTTCAATTCGATCTGAAAATATTTCGATCATTGGAAATCCCTTTTCGTTAAAATCTTGATGAATAAGAGCATTTGCAACCAATTCTCTTATTGCAATTTCAGGATACATTTTTGTTTCTTTTCTAAAAGCTTTTCCTATTTCTTCGTTAGCAGGTAATTGTCCATTAATCCAGTCAATTAATCCGTCGAAACCAACTGCATATCCTCTTTTACCTATTTGCTCTCTTATTGTCTCAACTTTATTTTTTCCTTTATAAACGATTACTCTTACCGCCTTTCTGCCTATTTCATCAAATTCTTCGAGATTTTTAGCAAGCAAAATAGCTCCTAATTTTGTTATATCGTAAAGCTCTTTATTCTTTTTTATAAATTTTTCAGAAATAAATTTTTTTATTACACCTTCCTGAGTATTTGGGTATGGAAGCTTTAATAGTTCAAAATAAGTTTGGGAATTTAGTAAACTTATTATTTCAGAAGATGTAACATTTGCTTTAGCAACACGATTTTCTAAAGGCTTGTCTGGGGCTTTTCTCCAAATTTTGCCTTCTTTTTCAGGAAATTCACTTAGTTTTCTGGTATAACTGCCGATTCTAATATATGATATATGAAAAAAGTCTACTGGGCGGTTTTCGGCGCATGGAATTATAATCATGGCTATATTTATTCCATCTTCATATTCAAATTCGTGAAACCTAAAATCTATTTTCGGTGCTAATCGATTCATCAGCCAACTTTCTAATTCTTCACCGCCTTTTTTATGCGATTTTATTTTGAAAGTAGTTCCAACAACTTTATGAGTTTTATCTTCTATTCCAAAGATTAGATAACCAAAAGGGTGGTTATGTAAACAGGCACCATTCGATAGTGCAGAAATACGTTCGCCAATTTCCTCAGCCGAATGATAATTCAATTTGAATTCAACCCATTCACTTTCGTTGGGCTGTTTAATTAAGTCGTTTACTATATTTATTAACTTTTCTTGTTCCATAATCAAATAACCATCAAATAAGAAAGCCTTGATTTTACTGGCTTTCTGTGTAAAAATACACCTATTTGTCAAATAACTATCAAATAAGATTTTTATTTTGCCATGTTTTGTTGATAACTTTTTGTTTCTTTTTTCGAATTTATTTACGAATGTTTAAAGTAGTAAACATTTGTGTAATCATTTCAAATACAAATAATGATTAAAATAATCAATAATTGCCTTTCCTTCAAGCAGAACATCCGCACCAATAATGCCGTGAACCGGTTTTGCTTTATAAGATTGTAAAGCCTCATTTACATGTGAAAGATCAAAAATTACAATAGTGAAACCTTTATTTTTCCAACTCCCTAATTGTAAAATATTCTGTGAAGAAATCTGGGTTGACATTCCGGTTCCGCCGGCTCCGGAAGCTTTTGTTTTGGATTTTTTTGCAGATACTTCAAAACGTTCAATGCTTTCAAAACCAATGCAGGTGTTTGATGCGCCCGTATCTAAAATGAAACTTCCAGATACACCGTTAATTTTTGCTTTTATAGAAAGATGCTGTGTTTTAGTAACCTTGAATTTTATTTTTTTATATTTCTCTTTTTTGAGAACCTCGTGAAGATTTTCCATTTTCGATATTGATTGAAAACCAAAAATAAACCAATTACAATCAAAAAGCTAATCACATAATAAATATAATTTACAGATTTTTCTTCTGTAGAAATTGAACCGTAATACACAAATGAACTCCAGTAATAAGGAGATTTCTTCGCATTTGGAATCGATTTGTCGTTTAAATATTCCAATTTGGCATTTGAATTTGCTTCAAAATAAGAAACATCATTCTTGACATTTTTATAAAAATCAGACATAAAAACCGAAGTTGTAAAATCGTTTACTTTCCATAAAGAAAACAACAAATTCTGCGCGCCAGCAAACTGAAAACCTCTTGCAATGCTCATTGCACCTTCGGCTTTATACAATTTTCCAATTCCGGTTTCGCAGGCACTTAAAACAACTAAATCAGGATTTATATGCAGATTATACAATTCAGAATATAAGATTTCCTGATCGTAAAATTTAATGGTTGCCGGAGTTTCAATATCGCCTGATGAAGCGTGTGTACTCAAATGTAAAATGGAATAATTTGCAGCATCATTTTTAAAATTAGAAAAAATTGCATTCGAATTTTCTAAATATTTCCCTTTAAAATTATTCCGAATCGATTCTAATTCTTTCTTAGAATAACTCAATTCAAAAGTCGTTTTTTCGAAAACCGGAAAAACTCCCAAAACTGTTTTCTCTGATTTTGAAACAGTTTTTGAATTCAGATAAATATTGGCTGAGGTATTATAAGTAATCCTGAAATCGTTTAACAAATAATGCATTTTAGCAAAATTTGTTGTTTTTGATTCTTGTGTAATTAATGCTTCAAAAGGAAGGAAATTTAAAATTCCGTCAGGAACAATTATTAGATTTTGGTAAACCGAATTTTTTGGAAATTTCAATAAATCATAAACAACTTTTCCATATTTATTATAACCTGAAATATCATTTGTAATAGAATTTGCATCGTTGAAATAATCTACAAACTGCACAATTTTAGGAATTGCCAAATGATTGATCGAGATATAATTTAGTTGAATTGTGTTCTCTTGCAAAGTGAAATAATACAATTTTTCAGAACCCATAAAATAATAAACCATCATTGCTTTATCATTTTCTAATTTTGAAAATAAAGCTTTTAAATCACAATTTTCTGGAAGATAATCTTGATTTTCAGACTGAATTTTTTTCAGCGAAAGCATTGATTCATTTTGCTTTTTTATTAACTGATTTATTTTTGAAATATCAGCTAAATCAACTTTTTGCTGTTCTTTTAAAATAGCATTATTTAAGTTCTGAAGTTCTTGTAAAAGTTGCTTTTCTTTCACGGAAGCGTTTTTAATATTCGAACGATAACGTTGCAAAATGCCCGATTTTGTTCTTTCAGACAATTGAAAAGCTTCTTCCAGATATTGAATCTTTCTTTCCGTTTCATATAAATTACTATAAATCGAAATACATTTTTCAGTTCGATTACGAGATCGTAATTGAGATATGATTTTTGAGTTTTCATAAACCAATGAATTCATCAATAAATCTTCAATGTAAAAAGAAAGTTCAAAAGCTTTTAAAGCTTTTTTAGGCTGCTTTAGTTGTAGAATTTCTGCTTGCAAATCGATTGCGTCCATTAAAACAGTTTCGGCATACAATTGATTTTGATTTGGAAAAATATCTTTTGAATTATAATTCGGAATTAAAACTTTAAAAACAGCCGAAATCTGTTTTGTACTTTCATCATATTTTCTTTCATCAAAAAGTAATAAAGCTTTTTCATAATATAATTTTGCCAATTTTCGAGGTTGCTGATTTTTTGATTCTAAAAAGAGTTTTTCCGCTTTTTCTAAATAAGATTTCGCTTCTTTGAAATTATGCCCCTGGCGATTAAACGTGGCAAGACTTCTATAAGAATTTGATAAAGTTTCTAATTGTCCTTTCTCATTTTCCAGAGATTTTACGGCAGACTTAAATGCGTTTTCAGCTTTTTTATATGTTTCAGGAATCAATAAATTTCCTCCTGAACTTAGTAAATAATTATTTCCAAGATTATTCCATAAAAGACCTTTCTGAGAATTCGATAATTGCTCTGTTTTTAGAGTATTTTCTAAAACTTCAATTGCCAAAGAAATTTTCCCCGAACTCTGATAAACATTCGATAAATTCAAAATTGCAGCAAATTTTTGCTTTTGGGCGTCAGGATAATTTTTAGAAGTATTTACAATAAAAAAATATTGTTTAATAGTATTTTCGGCGCTGTCATAATCGCCCAAAACTGTATATAAATTCCCTAAAGGTTTTAAGCAGAATTCAATAATATCATAATTGCTGAGTTTCTGTTTTTGGTAAATCTGCCATGCTTTTTCATAACTCGAAATCGCATTTTGTGTCTGCCCAAACTGATTTTCATAATAGGCTTTATTACAGTTTAAAACCACAATTGCTAAAAATTCATCTTTGGTTTTAGGTTTTGGATTTCTCCAAAAATCAGCTTCGGTATTCGTTAAATTTTGTAACGCTTTCGCGGATGGATGAGCAGTAAAACTATCAACAGCATTATATATTTTATCTTCCTGATTCTGTCCAAAAACATTCAGATTTATGAAGAGGAAAATTAAACCATATAAGTGATATAAGTTCATATTAAATTTTATTCCACAGAGATACACAAAGATTTTTCGCAGAGATACACAAAGAATAAAAAATCTTAGCGTATCTCTGTGCATCCTTTGTGTATCTCTGTGAAACAAACTAAAACTTCCATATTCCATAAACCTGAAAGTAATTAAGATTCTGTTCAAAATTAATTACATAACGTGCACCCAAACTCGGTCCAATTCTGGCGAAACCTGCCGTTAAATCAAACAAAAGACCCGTTTTAAAATCGGTAAAAGAAGTTTTTATATTGTTGGTTTCTGTTTTTGTACCAATTAAAAAGTTCTCTTTATCGCCTTCATAAGTATCAATCGTTAAGTTCTGATTTTGTTCTTGCGAGACATTTATATTCGCCTGAATTCCGGCACCAATTCCGATGTAATTATTAATGTTGTACCGAATCAAAACAGGAATTTCCCAATTAATATTTTTATTTTCAGTTGCTGTAGTGGTACGTATCAATTGCCTTACTCCGTTTGCATTCGTATTTATTTGGTCGACAACCGTAACGGCACTATTATATTGATTTAAAGCATTTACCCATTCAACCTGCCAGTAAAAACGATACGATTTAAAAGGCGAAAGTGTCGCACCCACAAAATAACTTGTCGATTTATCTAAATCAGGATAAAAGTTGTAACCCGCTTTTACGCCAATCGAAATTCCCGGCAAAAATCTAGTAGTAGCATAATTGGTAATAATAGGTTCATTTTTGTCGAAAATAATAGAAGTTCGGCTTTTGGTTTTTACCTTATGAAAGTCTTCTCCAAACTTCATAGAATATTTTACAAAACCCTTTGTACTGTCTTTTTCGTGAACATTTTTTTGTTCCGTTCCCGGAAGATAAATATTCTTAAACGTAAATATAATCTGCTTTTGTTTGATAATCGTATCGAGACAGCTCACGGTTGGTTCTTCGCCTTTTGGGCAAATCGGACATTCTGGATACATGCTTTCGATCTGGAAAGTTTTCTTGTCAAACATATCCGGAACATCGGTTTCTAAACGAATTTTTCTTGCCGGACCTTCACCGTTATTTTGAAAACGGGTTTTGAAATTTACTCTTTTAAAACGGACTAATCTATAATTCATAAAACGTCCGTTAGACCCCATTTTATTAGGATCGTGCGACGTTACGATTTCCATTTCCAGATTTTTAATCTTATGGTTTTTATAACTTCGATTCGGAACAAAAATACCGCGCATCGTGACCGTTGCGCTCGTATCTTTTATCATTTCGGGAGTAGTTTTAAACGTATAAAAAACATTGCGTGTTTCTCCCGGATTTGCATCATCAAATTCTAAAACCGAAACATTATGATAGGTTTTATTGGCATCTAAAAGCGAAGCATCGAGATCTTCTTCGGTAGTTGTATTTCGGTATTTTTTAAGTTTGAAACTGTTTTCGGCGGAAGCCACATAATTATTTGAATCGTCAAGATCATTAACAGAAGCAACTAAATTTTCTTTTATTTCACGCTCGTTTGCATAGGTTCTAAAATCGCTTAATTCGAAATTATTATGTTTGAATTGTTTCTCATTATAAAATAAATAAAGCTTTCCGCTGGAAACATAATTCTCCAGATTTTGATAACTTACTACGACTACCATTTCCTGTTCCGGAATGGGATCGCAGTTTTTTAAAATCGCAAAACCATTTTGATCAGCAATAGAAGCAATGTCTTTGTAATTAGTATCTGTAATATCATTTACAGCCACTTTTTTCGGGCGCGTTGCAGGAGGTTTTCCGTTGTCGTAATTGTTTGTTACAGCAAGCCTTGTTGTATAAGTTCCTTTGTTTTTATAAACATGTTTTGGCTCAGCTTCTTTACTGTAATGTCCGTCGCCGAGTTCCCATAAATAAGAAAAACTAGGCTTTGGCGCGCCTGCAATTGGAATCAACGGCGGCGTTTCGGGTTTAAAAGAAACGGCATTTCCATTTTGGATAAAACCAATATTTGCTCTTCGGGTTATGGTGTCTTTTACTTTGGTTTGTCCTATTGAGAAAATTGAAAATAGAATAAAGAAAATAGACAGTTGTGGTTTCATAACTAGACAGTTTTTAGTCTTAAAATCATCAAAATCAATTTTAAAACAGGATTAAATGTAAAAAAAAGTGATGAGCAAATCATCACTTTCTCTTAAAAAAGCATTTATAAGTTACTGTATGGCATTAATTGCAGCAACTAGTTGAGCTTCGGTACCGACTGTTGTTTCGGCTAGTGTAAAGGTGTAAACGGCATTTGCAGTCGTAGTCACTCCTTTTATTGCATATCTCCAGTTACCATTGTCTTCTGTTGCAAAAATAATGTGGCACGCAAGACCAACTGGAATTTGTCCGTAATGTTCGCTAAACAATCCTTCGGCAGTATACGTATCCAATTTTGCAAGAGCATTTGTACCTTCTCCATCATAAGAAAGATATACAGCACTGTTTGTGTTATTGTATCCGTCTGGAACATCAACTAAAATAGTGGTTTTAGGTCTTGGATCGCTATAGAAACGGTCAACATTTGTCCATCCAAAGTTTCCAAAAGTTACATAGTAACTGTTTCCTTCGCCTTGAACGCCGCCTTTTCCGTCAGCACCTCTGGCATCTTTCCAGGCCAAATCACCATCTTCCTCAATTACACCAGTCCACAATGTCATGGCATTGTCATAACCGTCAGTCAGCGCAGTTGGAACCACTAAACTCAAATAACAAGAAGTTTGTAATTCAACACCGCCTTGTGTAGCTTTAATAAAGAATTCTCCGCCAGAAATTAAAAGGTTTTTCTTTCCGTCTGGTGTAATTCCCATTGTTGGTTTATTAGTAACCAGCATATTTCCTTTGTCAAAAAGTTCAATATATTCGATATTAACTTCTCCCGTTACAGCATTTCCGTTTTTAGTAAGACAGTTTCCGTTGATGTGTAATTTTACACCTTTTGCAGATGTTAGCGTTACCATACCATCTCCGGCTGTAATTGTAAAGTTTTGTGTATTTCTTTTTACTCCTTTTTCGCTGATGCTTTTAAAAGCTGCCGATGTTGGAGGCAGAATAACATTGCCGGTATCATCTCCATCGCTGGTGTCGCAGCTTACAAAAGAAACTAATAATAGAAATAAAAGTCCGATAGTTTTAAAATTTGTGTTCATAATTTCTAGTTTTTATAAATCTGACTTGATCGTCAAGTGGTTTTCAGATTCTGGTTATTAATTACAATCTTATATAAATTAGGGTTTGATATTGTTACCCCTGTTTTCAAAAAATATTTTTATAGTGTTTATATGCTTATATCAACTTGTGGTTTTGTTTGTTACCCCTGATTTTTATTTTTTTTCGATTTATGCCGAAAGACATTTGTCTTCAAAGAGATTTCCGTCTTCATCAACAGCTACGAGAATGTTTTGCTTCCGCGAAAGTGTAACAATTAAATAGATCCAGACAATTGACCAAAGTCCGAAAGTGAGACAGGTAAGAAATAAGTGCAGAAAATGTTTGATAACTTTTTTTTCCCGGCATAAAACAACATAGGGTAGTTTCTCGTTATGTTCTACGATTACAAAGCCATTACGGGTTTTGGCAGAGATCATTTTGTAAAATTGATCTAAAGTCTTGTCGCTGGTAAATTGATAAGTTTCCATTTTCTCTTAATTTTTAACTCTTTTAAAAGATTTTTGTTTCCTTATATCAACTGTAATTGTTAATTGTTACCCTTTTATTTGAAATTTATTTGAGATTCTTTTTTAACTTTATCTGATTAAAAGTTTTTTTATGAGTAAAACTAAAGTGCATCCTGACCAAAAGTATATTGACGGACTTGCTGCAAACGATTCGACAGTGATCCAATCTATATATAAAAAGTATGTTCCTAAAGTCGTAATGTTTATTATGAACAATTCTGGCGATAGAGACCATGCTCAGGACGTGATTCAGGAAGTATTGATTTTGCTCTTTAATCAGGCCAAAGCCAATTCGCTGCAGTTAACCTGCCCGTTTGATGCGTACTTTTTTCTTTTGTGTAAAAGAAAATGGCTCAATGAATTGAAAAAAACATCAAACAAAGGGGTAACAATTATCGAAGATGCAGTATCTATAAATGAATCTGCTCTTGAACTGATTGGACAAACCGAAGAATTTGATGAAAAACAACAGCTTTTTGACACCATGTTTCAAAAATTAGGAGACAAATGCAAAGAGTTATTAAAGCTGAGTTTTGAAATTAAATCGATGGAAGAAGTTGCCGAAAAACTAAATGTAACATATGGTTATGTTCGTAAAAAAAAGTCGCTTTGTGTTGGCCAGTTAACGCAGTGGATTCAGGAAGCAAAAAACTTTAATTCTTTAAAAAACAATTAGTCATGAACGAAGAACGCTACATATTATTTGATGAATATCTTCAAGGCGAATTAAAAATTGAGGCAAAAAATGATTTTGAAAAACAATTGTTAGAAGACCCTGAATTTGCTTCACAGTTTGAAACTTTTAAAAACATACAATTTCAGCTGAACAATAAATTTGGGTTTGAACAGGAAAGACAAGCGTTCAAAGATAACCTGAGTCAGATTGCAGAGAAACATTTTGATAATAAACCAAAAGTTATCGGTTTAAAACCTTGGTATTTGGCTGTTGCTGCTTCGGTTGCCGTTTTGTTCGGATTGTTCTTTTTTAATTACAACCAAAACCCGGTTTATGGAGATTACAATAATCCCGAACATGCTTCTTTTACTGAAAGATCAACTGCTGATGAAACTTTAAAACAGGCTGAAAAAGCATATAATCATAAAACATATAATAAAGCAATTCCGCTTTTTGAAACCATTTTGCAAAAGAATAAAACAGCAGAAATTCAATTTTTTTATGGAGTTTCACTTTTAGAAGAAAGCCATTATATAAAAGCCGAAGCTGTTTTTAATGAATTGAAAGCAGGAAATTCTGCCTATAAAGAAAAAGCTGTTTGGTATCTGGCTTTATCTAAATTAAAACAAAAAGATTACGAAGGCTGCAAAAAAATACTGGAAACCATTTCTGAAGATTACGAAGGTTACGATCAGGTTGAAGAACTTTTGCATCAATTGGATTAGTACTTCCACAAAGAAACACAAAGATTTTACACAGAGATTCGCAAAGTTTTAAAGCTTTGCGTTTTTTTGTTTTTAGAGACCTTTGTCAAAGGTTTTTTACGTCCTCTATGTCATCCTGAGCGAAGTCGAAGGACACACAAACAGCTCGACAAAGATTGTCGCATTTCTTTGCGGGACTTCTCCCGAAGCTTCGGGATCGCTCAGTCTGACAAAAGCATAAAAAATCCGTTCTCATCCGCGTTTTCACGAAGTGAATCCGTAAAATCCGTGTTCCAACAAGCAATTGCTATTCTTTTAATATTGTCGTAATTTTGACAACTTTAAAATTAGACCATTGAATTCAGCACCCATTATTACCGATACACACACACACTTATATTCTGAAGAATTTGATCAGGATCGTGACGAAATGATTCAACGCGCCATTGATGCTGGAGTTACACGCTTTTTTATTCCTGCCATCGATGCTGCCGTGACACAGTCAATGTACGATTTAGAGAAAAACTATCCCGATAATATTTTCCTAATGATGGGTTTGCATCCTACTTATGTAAAAGATAATTACCTGGAAGAATTAGCACATGTAGAAACGGAATTATCAAAACGAAAATTCTACGCAGTAGGCGAAATAGGAATCGATTTGTATTGGGATAAAACGCATTTAAAAGAACAGCAAATAGCTTTTAGAAGACAAATTCAGCTGGCAAAACAATACAAATTACCCATCGTAATTCATTGCCGCGAAGCCTTTGATGAAATCTTTGAAATTTTAGAAGAAGAAAAATCTGAAGATTTATTTGGGATTTTTCATTGTTTTTCAGGAACTTTAGAACAAGCACAGCAGGCAATTTCTTATAAAATGAAATTAGGAATTGGAGGCGTGGTAACTTTTAAGAACGGAAAAATTGACCAGTTTTTAAATCAAATCGATTTAAAACACATTGTATTGGAGACAGATTCGCCTTATTTGGCGCCAATTCCGTACAGAGGGAAAAGAAATGAGAGCAGTTATTTAGTCAATGTAATTTCGAAGCTGGCAGACTTATATGATGTGTCTGAAGAAGAGATTGCAGCAATAACAACTCAAAATTCAAAAGACGTTTTTGGGATTTAACCCAAGCCTTACAAAACTTTGATTTTTTTTTTGTTCTTTTGCCCACTTAAAACCAATATAAATAATGCAGAAATTTGATGCCATTCGACCGTTTTATGATTCCGAAATAAATGAAGCACTTCATGATGTTGTAAATCACCCAATGATGAAAACCATGATGAACTTTACTTTTCCGGAAGTTGAAGATGAAGTTTGGAAAGAGCAATTAAAGAAAACGCATTCTATTCGTGATTTTCAATGCAATTTTATTTATAATACCATACAAAAGGTTTTAGAGAAAAGTTCTGAAGGGTTAACAACTTCAGGTTTTGAGAAACTGGAACCAAATACTTCTTATTTGTTTATCTCAAATCACAGAGATATTCTTTTAGATACCACTTTGCTGAATGTTTGTTTGTTTGAACATGGTTTGGTAATGACAGCTTCTGCAATTGGAGACAATTTGGTTAAAAAAGCTTTCTTGGCAACTTTAGCAAAATTAAACAGAAACTTTTTGGTTTTAAGAGGATTAACGCCTCGTGAAATGCTGCAAAGTTCTAAACTGCTTGCCGAATATATGGGGCAGTTATTGCTTCGCGAAAATCGTTCGGTTTGGATTGCACAAAGAGAAGGAAGAACAAAAGATGGAAATGACGAAACCAATCCGGGCGTTTTAAAAATGATTGGAATGGGTTCTGACGAAGAAAACTTAATGGATTATTTTAAGAAATTAAGGATCGTTCCGGTTTCTATTTCTTATGAATATGATCCTACTGATGTTTTAAAAATGCCGCAATTAATGGCAGAATCAAAAAACGAAGTCTACGTTAAAGATAAAAACGAAGATTTCATGACCATTTTAAGTGGTATCATGGGAACTAAAAAAAGAATACATATTTCTGTTGGCGATGTTTTAGATACTGAAATTGATAAAATTGTTGCCGAAAATGACAACGTTAACAAACAAGTTCAGGCTTTGGCACAAGTTATTGATGATACGATCTTAACAAATTATCAATTATGGCCTACTAATTTTATTGCTTACGATATTTTAAACGAAACAACAAGATTCGCTCATTTGTATAAAGAAAGTGAAAAATCACTTTTTGAGCGTCGTTTAGAAATGCGTATCGGCAGCGATAATCCTGTTACAAGACAAGGATTTTTGGCAATGTATGCTAATCCGGTTGTCAATAAATTAAAATACCAAGATGTCATCTAAAGCAAAAATACTTTTGATTTATACCGGAGGAACTATCGGTATGAGCAAAGACTTTGAAACCGGAGCGCTTAAAGCATTCAACTTTAGTAAACTAATACAGAAGATTCCTGAAATCAAACAATTAGATTGTGAAATCGAATCGGTTTCTTTTGAAAATCCTATAGATTCATCGAACATGAATCCGAAAATGTGGACAAAAATTGCCACAATTATCGAGGAAAATTACGCTGCTTATGACGGATTTGTGGTGCTGCACGGTTCAGATACCATGTCATATTCGGCTTCGGCATTAAGTTTTATGCTGGAGAATTTGGCAAAACCAGTTGTTTTTACAGGATCGCAGTTACCAATTGGAGATTTGCGTACCGATGCCAAAGAAAACCTTATTACAGCAATTCAAATCGCTTCATTGCAGGAAAACGGAAAACCTGTTATCAATGAAGTTTCTTTGTATTTTGAATATAAATTATATCGCGGAAATAGAACTTCAAAAGTAAACGCTGAACATTTTAGAGCTTTTACTGCACCAAATTATCCTGAATTGGTAGAATCTGGTGTACATTTAAAATTGAATTCGCATTTATTTCTTCCGGTAAAAGAAGGTGCAGATTTAATTGTTCATAAAAACTTAGACAATCACGTAGCGATTATAAAAATGTTTCCGGGAATGAGCGAAGTAGTTTTGGCTTCGATACTGGCTACTCCTGGTTTACGAGGAATTGTCTTAGAAACTTACGGTTCAGGAAATGCCCCAACCGAAGAATGGTTTTTAAATTTAATTGAAAAAGCAATCAATTCTGGAATGCACATTGTAAACGTAACGCAATGTTCTGGCGGAAGCGTAAACATGGGACAATACGAAACCAGTACAGCCTTAAAATCTCTTGGCGTTATTTCGGGAAAAGATATTACTACAGAAGCCGCAATTACAAAATTAATGTATTTACTGGGTCATAATATTCCACAAAATGAATTTAAAGACGTTTTTGAAACTGCTTTACGCGGTGAGATTTCGTTATAAATAAAATTCCAATATTTTAAATTCCAAATTCCAAAACGCATAACAAGTATAGTTTGTCATTTCGAGGAACGAGAAATCGTACAAGCAGCTCCGTTCCTAATGGTGCTAATCTTTGTCGAATTTCTAGTGCGATTTCTCGTTCCTCGAAATGACAAGATTACCGACAATTGGAATTTGGAATTTTTTTATTGGAATTTATTAAAATTTAGAATTTTCATAAGGAACAGGACAAGTTTCCAATTCTTCAGAAGTTTTATGTTTTTTGTAATACACATAAACAATCACAGAAAGAATACAAATTATTCCCTGAATCGCAACCGTATGTCTGGTTCCGATAATGTGTGAAACGTACCCGATAATTAAACTTCCCACAGGAATCATTCCCTGATAAGCCATTAAATAGTAACTAATACTTCTTGATCGCATATTTACCGCACTTTGTGTCTGTACATAAATGTTTATAGATGAAGTTTGTGCCATCATTCCCACACCGCTCAAGGCCATGCAAATAAGCGCCACAGTCAAACTATTTGAATACGCGAGTATAATGATGCTAAAACCCAATAATAAGCTCGCAGCGATCATTATTTTACTCATGTAGTCTGATTTTTTAAGATTTGCCAAATAAATTGCAGATAAAATTGAACCAATTCCGGCGGCGCTTTCAAACCAGCTGAAAGTTTGTGCGTTTCCACTAAAAATATCTTTGGCAAAAACCGGCATCAGTGTATTAAAAGAAATTACAAATAAACTGCTGCACATTAACATCAAAAGCATTTTGGCCATTTCGGCTTCTTTTTTTACGTAATCAAAACCTTCAATGAAATCTTCTAACATTTTAAATTTATCTACCGCTTTGATGTGTGGCATAATTTTCATCATTAAAAGCGAAATTAAAACCGGAATATAGCTAAGGAAATTTCCAATAAAACAAATATCTTCACCATAATTGTGCAGAATAATTCCGGCCAGTGCAGGACCCGCAATTCTGGCAAAATTATTTAAAGTTGAATTTAGTGCAACAGCGTTTGGCAGATCTTCTTTATTGTCAACAATATCAATCATCATCGTTTGTCTGCAGGTCATATCAAAAGCATTTATAATTCCCTGAATTAAGCTTAAAGCCAAAATAAAGTTGATGTTATAGATTTTAAAATAAATTAAAATTGCCAAAGCTCCTGCCTGCATCATTGCCATAGACTGCAATAAAAGCATTGCTTTGTGTCTGTCGTAACGTCCAATAATACTTCCGGCTAACGGTGCCAAAAATAAAGACGGAATCATGCTTAAAAAAGTAGCCAGTCCTAATAAAAATACAGATCCGGTTATGCTGTAAACCATCCAGCTTATGGCAGTTTTCTGCATCCAGGTCCCAATAACTGAAACGGATTGCCCGTAAAAGAATAACTTGAAGTTTTTTGATTTTAACGCTTTAAACATGATCTTAAATATTTAATACAAAGGTCGGGATTATGATTTCATTAGAAAAATTAATAATTTTACTGATAATAAGTATTAAAACTTATCAATATGGAAATTTACCAACTCGAATACTTTATTAAAACGGCTGAGGTGCTGCATTTTACAAAGGCTGCAGAATTGTGTTTTGTAACGCAGTCCGGGCTTTCGCAGCAAATAAAAAAACTGGAAGAAGAACTCGGCCTGCCTTTGTTTAAAAGAATTGGAAAGAAAGTACAGCTTACAGAAGCAGGATCGGTTTTTTTAATTCACGCTAAAAAAGTGGTAGAAAATGTAGAAAATGGAAAACAGGCCATTGAAGATTTAAACGAAATGATTGGCGGTGAACTGCGAATTGGTGTAACTTATATTTTTGGTTTATTGATTCTTCCTATCGTCAATACATTTGCTAAAAAATACCAGAACCTGAAAATTGTTGTTGAATATGGAACTACAGAAGCTTTAGAACAAAAGCTTCTGGATAATCAATTAGATGTTGTTTTGGTTATTTCATCGCACGAAATTGAACCGCCAATTCAAAAAGTGCCTTTGTTTACTTCTTACATGGTTTTGGCGGTTTCCAAAAACCACGCTTTAGCAGATTTAGATAAAATAGCTTTTAAGAAAATAGAAAACATCCCGTTAGTATTGCCCGGAAAAGGATCAAATTCCAGGGAATTTGTAGAAGAGTTATTCCAGAAGTTTAATATGAAGCCTAAAATCTCAATAGAGCTGCATTCTATACACGCATTATTACAAATGGTAGAGAACAGTGACTGGGCGACGATCGTGGCTGAAAAGGCGTTAAAAGGCTGGGATCAGCTCAAGGCGATACAAATTACAGGTGTTGCAACCAAAAGAGAATCTTTTATGTTAACGATTGGAGGTTATCAAAAAAAAGCCGTAAAATTATTTATGGAAGAATTTAGTAAAAGCATTTAAAAGTAATCTTAGATTTTACTTTTTAAACTCGATTTTTTTTGTGTTCTTTGCAGACCAATAATAGAAAGGTGTCCGAGTGGTTTAAGGAGCTAGCCTGGAAAGCTAGTATATGGGTAACTGTATCGAGGGTTCGAATCCCTTCCTTTCTGCTAAAAAATCTCAAAATAGTTTCAAAACCCTAAAAATCATAAGATTTCTAGGGTTTTTTGCTTTTTCAGACTTATTCATTAAACCGTATCTTAAGGAGATAAAAGCGCAATTCTGTAAAAAATCAAAAATTAGGATAAAGTTTTATATCATTTATTTGAAAATGCAAACTGTTAAGTAAAAAAATGTAATTATTGATTTAGGTCAATCTTTGTAAAACTTTTGCTAATGTATTTATTGCTTTTTCAGTTTTATGATTCCATAGGGGACAATAATTTATTCTTATGTAATGATGAAAAAAATCAGAAGTTGAAAATATATGTCCGGGGCATATGCCTACTCCTTTATTTAATGCTTCTTTTTGTAAAGCATAAGCATCTATTTTTGGTGGAAGTTCTATCCAGATACTTAAACCGCCTTGTGGGATTGCAAGTTTTGTTCCTGCAGGAAATATCTCAGAAATTGTACTTAGATATTTTAGCATTTGCGATTGAAGTGCATTTCGCATTTTTCGGATATGTTTATTGTATTGCCCGCTTTCTAAATATTTTCCAATTGCAGCCTGAAGCACACTGTTTGTTGACATATTGGAACCATATTTTAATTTTTCAATTGCATGATGGTATTTCCCTCCTGACACCCAGCCTATTCTAAAACCGGGAGCTAATGTTTTTGAAAAAGATGAGCAGTATAATACATTATTATATTTGTCGTAAGCTTTGGCAGGAAAAACTGCTGAATGAAAACTTAATTCTCCTAAGGCATCATCTTCAATAAGCGGAATGTCTAACCCGCCCAATAAATTGACTAACTCTATTTTGTTAGCCTCAGGCATTTTGCACCCAACAGGATTGTGGCAATTGGGCATGAAAATACAGGCAGCAACTTTGTTTTTTTTGAGACCTTCTTTGAGATCATCTAAACATAATCCTGTTTCTGGGTTTACACCTATTTCCAAAGCCTGTAACCCTCTTTGTTCGAGGCTTTGCAATATCCCATGATAGGTAGGAGATTCAATAGCTACAATGTCACCCGGTTTGGTAATTGCATCTAGACAAAGGTTTATCGCTTCCATGCAGCCATTCGTTACAAGAATTTTGTCCTGGCTGATGCTGTTGGGCCAGTCAAATGTTTTTAAAGCTAACTGTTTAATTAATGCTGGATGTCCATCTACAAGATGATATTGATAATTATCGTTGCTAATTTCATAAAGGGATGAAGTTACATACTTGTTCAGTTTTGTAATAGGTAAGTGTTCATTTACCGGAGCTAAGATTGAGAAATTTACAATTTCTTTTTCTTTTGCCTTTTTCATCATTACTGCTGACATTGCAGTAATGTCAACTATTGTAGGTAACGTTAAATCATTTTTTTTAAGGGAAATGATTGCAGATTTTGGAGACATGCTGATAAAATAGCCGGATTTAGGTTTTGAATAAATAATTCCCTTAGCTTCCAAGATTGCATATGCCTGGAAAACGGTATTTACACTAACATGGAATTCTGTACTAATTTTTCTAACCGATGCAATTTTGTCGCCCGGCTGCAATTGCAATTGTTTTATAGAACTCTCAATTTTAGCGGCAGTCTCTTCATATAAAAAGAGCTTCTCTTTTGTTTCCATGATATTTTAGATATAAAACAATATTGTGCTCTCAAGTATAATTTAATCAGTTGATTATATGATTAAGGGCTATACAAAGAAAGCAATTTTAATTCCTTTAAAGAACAAACTGATACTCTTTTTTTTATCAAATCTGAATCTGTTTTTAGATTGAGATTTATTTGAACTTTGTACAAGCTTAAAAACCAGCTGTCAAAATAAATAACAACAAAATATTTATTGAATATGAGTCAAATTGAGAACAAACAGAAAATTTTCATTACAGGAGCAACAGGATATATTGGTGGTACTTTTCTTCACTTAATGCTTTCACGTGATTATTTAAAGAGCTTTAATATTTCAGCACTTGTTCGTAATGAAGAAGATACAGTAAAATTAGAAAAACTCGGCATAGAGCCAATTTTTGGTACTTTGAATGATTTGCAGATCATATCCACAGAATCCCAAAAGGCAGATATTGTATTTAATACAGCTAATTGCGACCATTTGCTAAGTGTAGAAGCTATTATTCAAGGACTTGAAGAACGTGCAAAACAAACAGGACAGCGTCCAATTCTTATTCACACTTCAGGCGCAGGTGTTTTATCTGAAAACTCTAATGGAGAAGGTCGTCCTCTTTTAGAAGATCTGGCAGCAGTTGTCTGGGATGATGCTGATTTTGAAGCCCACGAATCTATTCCGGGTTATGCACCACATCGTTTTGTAGATGTTGAAGTTTTTGCAGCAGCAAAAAAAGGGCTCTTGAAAACCTATCTGATGGTTCCTCCAACTGTTTTTGGAAAAGGACTTGGCGCATTTGCAGAAAACCGTATGTCTATTCAAATACCCCGGCTGGTATATCAGTCTTTGGTAAGCCGCAAAGTGATGTATGTAGGTGAAGGTAAAAATCAATGGACAAATGTTCATGTAGCTGATTTGGCTGAACTATATCTTTTAGTAATGGATTCTGCTCTTAAAGATACCGCACCTGAAGGATTGAAAGGTATCTACTATCCGGCAAGTGAATATTTTGTTTGGTCAGATGCAGCTCATCGAATTGCTGAAATATTGTATTCAAAAAAGCTTATAACAAGTCCTGTAGCTGTAACTGGCTTACAAAAAGGCTGGTTTTGGGGCAGTAACGTAAGAATGAAAAGCACAAACGGAGCTTTGCTTGGCTGGGAGCCAAAACATGGAGGTACTCAGGAAATGCTGGAAAATGTGGAATGGGATGCAGAACTGATGCTTAAGTTCTTATGGACAAATCGTTGAAACTATTGAAATAAATTAAGTATTAACAAATAATAACAATTCTAAAATTTAATTAAAATGGAAAAAGGAATGATTAAACTAATCGCGTATTACAAAAACCTTGATGGAAAAAAATTCAACTTGGATTACTATCAAAACAGTCATTTACCAATGATTAAAAGGTTAACAGGGGATGCATTGAAACATGTTGCGGTAGACAAAGGCGTTGCAGGCGGAGAACCAGGTTCAAAACCATTCTACCATATTGTTGCACACCTATACTTTGACAGTATGGAGACTTTTGAAAATTCGTTGGTGCCGCATTTTGCCGAAATTATGAGTGATGTGCCTAACTATACAGATATTGAACCAGTCTTTCAGATTAGTGAAGTAGTAGAATAATTAATTTTTTAAAATAAAAATGGAAGAAAATTTAAAAACAATGAAAGCCTGGCAATTACATGCTTTTGGCTTGGAGAATCTCACATTAGATAATGTTGATATACCGGCACCAAAACACAATGAAATCCTAATAAAGGTTGGTGCAGTTTCTTTAAATTTCAGAGATAAAGCAATTGTTGACGGGATTTATACACCAGATAAAATACAATTTCCAGTAATTCCTGTTTCTGATACTTCAGGAACTGTTGTTGCTATTGGTTCAGGTGTTAATCGTTTTAAAATTGGAGACAGAGTTACATCGCATCTCTATTCTCATTGGATCGACGGAAAACCGGCCGACAATGAACAAGAGTTTTCTTTAGGTTCTCCTTTGTCTGGAGGGCTGGCTGAATACATGATATTAGAAGAAGGCTCTACTGTCTTTTCGCCTTCCTCATTAAATGATGAAGAAGCTTCTACTTTACCTATAGCAGCCTTAACGCCTTGGTATTCTATGGTAACATGTGGAAATTTGAAAACAGGGGAAACCGTTGTACTGCAAGGTACCGGCGGAGTGTCTATTTTTGGTTTGCAAATAGCACATGCTTTAGGGGCAAAAACAATTTTAACAACAAGTGATGATGAGAAGGGGCAAAAAGCGAAAGATTTGGGAGCAGATGAAATTGTTAATTACAAGCAAACTCCTGATTGGGCAACAGAGGTATTAAACCTAACGAATGGAATTGGTGCAGACCAAATATTGGATATTGCAGGAGGCGAAGGTTTAAATGATTCTGTTAGGGCTGCCAAAGTCGGAGGGCAAGTATCTGTAATTGGTTTTTTACAAGGGCAAAATACGAATCTTGACTTGATGAATGTAATATTTAAAAGAACAAGAGTTCAAGGGATAGCGGTTGGTCATTTAAAAGCATTTGAAGAAATGAATAAGGCTTTTGATAAATACAATATCAAACCAGTTATCGAAAAAATTTATTCATTTGAGGAGGCTATAGAGGCATATCAACATTTAGCTAAAGGAGCATTTGGCAAAATTGTGATTAAGATTAGTTAAAATGTGACCTTGAAAGTGTCCAAATAAAAACAGAAAACCTGCAAATTTACAACTTGCAGGTTTTCTGTTTTTATTTGATTAACATTTCTCTTTCCTTGCAGCGTAAATCCTTTGCATTGTAATATTTGGTATACCATTTTGTTTTTTCGGCTGCAGTGTACAATGTCATTTCATCAGTATTAATATTCTCAATGATGCCTTTATTTAACCAATGATAGTGATCTATTAATCGAATGGCTTCAATTGCAAATACGGTTACAATATCTTTATCTCTAAATTCAATTAAATTATCTCCATTTTTTTGTTCAGGATTAAAAGCCAGATTACTGCTTCCGCAATAAACAACAGGATCATCTCCTTTAAAATCAACTACTATAAACTTGTGGTGTATAACATGCCCTAAACCGGGAACCCCAATGATATCTTTAAATGGCTTTTTTAATTTGGTATTAATATCTAAGGCAGATATTTTAACGGCAGTTTTTCTATTGGGTTTATATAATTTTAAATTGTCTTTTTTATCGGTAATTCCAAAAGTATATATGTTTTCAGATTCAACTTGTGTTTTAAGCGCATCCAAAATTTTACTGTTACTGTCGTCAATCATTACAGCAAACAAAACATCACTTTTGGCATTTAGTATTTTAGAACTAATATCTTCAAATAAATTTTCTACAAAGCTTTTTGGGTGCGGAGCAAATGTAATAATCGTGTTTGTTACGCCATTTTTATCAAAGCTAAAACTAGTATTGGCATGAGAGCTTGTATTAAAAACATCCATTTTTGCTTTACCAAATGAAGCATCAAAAACATCTGCATACACTTTAGAAATATCTTCATCGTTAAATATAACAACATGATTTGCATTTATATACAAGCCATTTGTGGTAAAATTGGTTGATCCCGTTAAGGTTTTTAATGCTTTTGCATTGGTATTATTTTCTCTTTGAATAAATATTTTTGAATGCGCCTGACTATCAAAACACCCTCTTTCAATTTGATTTGTATTTAAAGCTTTTTCTCTAAATGCTTTATCAAATTTCATCTCAAAAGAACCTGCTTTTTTATGATTTGGATAATCGTCCAGTATGATTCTAACCCTGCCTTGTTCTGCTAGTTGTATTATTTTTTCTGCTATTATCGGCTCATTCAAATCGTATGCAAACACATCCAGTTTTAATGCATTATTATTTATAACTTCATTTAAAAAGTCGGTTACCCGGTCTCTTGCCTGCCACCCTAAATATTGATGAATTTCTTCATAAGTAAATTCTTTCTCTACACCATTAAGTGTTCTTGAACCGGCTGCTTTTGAAATATCAAAAGTTAAATCGGTCTTATTTGGTCTTAAGTTTAATTTATTTCCAAAATGATATCCAAAGGCTTGTGAAGAGATAAATGCCCTGGTAAAACCAAGTTCAACTTTGCCGCTTTTAAATGAATCAACATTAATAGTAACTTCAACGGTCAAGTTGGGATCAGGAGCTAATAGAGTATTATTTTTTACATATCTGGGTGTTACCTGATAAGTATATTCGCCAAAATAAGGATTTTCAATGTAGTGTACAGTCGATGGAACATGAACCCATCTAAATTTTTGAATAGGAGAGAATTCGCTGCTTAATACATTGTCCCATTCTGCTAATTGTCTATGGAGAGTTACTGAACTATTAAATTTCATCTTATTGTAGATGTAAAATTTTCTATTATTATCAGTCAGGACTTTAATTGTAAAACCAACAAAGTTTTTTTTCATGCTGCTATTTAGGTCAAAAGCTAATAGGGTCATTGCATCGCCTTTGTATGCTCTGACAGAAACGCCATTTTTAGTCATAAATTTTTCCATGATAATATAGTTTGATGTTAGTAAGCTTTGTGAAATCTATTTAATTTATTAGGAATGTTATTTATTTAATATTCAGATAATTACGATATTTTTATTTGTAACAAGTTAAAAAATAAATAAAAAAAGGACAATGCGTATTTATACCTGTTTTATTGTCAATAGGAGAATCGCTTTAAATTATCAGATATTAAGTAATCAAGGAAGTATAAACTAAAAATGGAGACCTGTTAAAGTCTCCGTTTCTTATATAAAAATGCTCAAGGTTAGAAGTATTTGAGCGGTAATATTGATAGTAAGTATTATATTTTTACTATTTCTACCCGACGATTTTTTGCTTTGCCATTTTCACTGGCATTATCAGCAATAGGTTTTTCGGCACCCAATCCTTTTGTCTGTAATCTTGCAGTACTTATTCCTTTGGCAGTTAATGCCGTTTTTACAGCATTAGCCCTGTCTTCAGAAAGTTTTTTGTTGTGTAATGCAGCACCACTATTGTCGGTATGACCTTCAATAGCAATTTTCAGGCTGGCATTGCTGGTCAATAGTTTTTGTATTTCATCTATAATAGGCAGAGATTCAGGTTTGATTGTTGCTTTATCGGTATCAAAATTGATGTATAAAGCAATATGTCCTTTTGTATCCAGTTCTTTTTTCATTTCATCTGCTTTGATAAGAGAAGCTGTCATTTTAAAAGGTTTTGTTTCAAGAATCATCCAGCCGGCAGAAACGGCATCATCACCCGGAGTAAGCTGCACCCAAATATTTCTATCCGGACGGCGAATTAAATAAGTGGTAGTAATAGCATTTGCAATAAAGCCATAACCGTTTATGTATTTTATACGGTTATTTTCTGGAATCGCAGCAGACGAATCTGAAGGAGTTTTCATTTCAGATACTTTTACGCCATCAACACTTTTAATTAATTCGTCCAGATTTTTTGCTACTTCAAGATCACTATATGATTTTCCTTCTTTGGCAGTAATTCTGGCATAGAAAATTTTCCCTTCCGGTTTTTCAAAATGGTCTTTTACCCAGAAATAGGCAACGTCATAGTCTGTCGTGTTATTTTTAGGTGTTCCCTGATAATTCTCAGGCAGGTTAAAATATGGAAAAGTGCCAAGTGATTTGTTTGAAACAGGAATAGAATTAATATCGAATTTTTTGGCAGATACTGCTGTTTGAGGCTCCTGAGCTGTAGTTGATACCTGAGAAGAATCTATACTGTCTGGGGCTTCCTCGTTCTGTTTTTTGTTAGAATTGCATGCAAAAGCTATAGAGGCTATCACAACGCATAATGTTAAGGTTTTGATTTTCATATAGTTCTTTTTTTGATTATCAAAGATAACGAAGTGGAAAGTTTCCCACAAAAAAAATCTATTTTGAAATTATTATTTTTTCGATGTAATAGTTTAATATAGTGAAGATTAATTAATTCAAATAGATTATTTTCGGTACATTCTGTGGGATACTGAAATTTGTATATACTAGTATTTATGGGAGGTAAATGGGGTTCGAATTACATCCTCTCTGCAAAATTAAACCCGCAATTTCATTCTAAATAGAATAGCGGGCTTTATTTTTCAAAATTAGTTTATCAGATAAAAAAGGGTATAATTACGGGGTATTTTTTTAGGTTTTAGTTTTATATTGCATTGTTTTTCAGTGTTTTGTATTTGTTACTGCCAAGTCTTTATAGGCTTAAAAAGACAAAATTCTGTTCAAGCAAAAGGAAATTGTCTAACACTTTAAAATCTTTAACCCATGTTTTCAAATACAGGAAATGTTTCGTTTTGGCTTTATTTATTTTTTGTTTTTATAGGATTACTATCTCTTGTCATTTTATACAGATTGATTAAAAAAGCAGAGATAGCGCCGGAGAATCTGGATAAATTTATTGATTACTTTAAATGGGTAATCGTAACACTTGCAATAAGTACTGTTACGCTGGTAGTGAGTGATTTGTTTAAAGAAAGGGATCAGGATATTAAAGAACTCGAATATTTTGACAGGTATGTAAACGATGTTAAAAATGAAAAAGAACCGCTTGTAAGACTGCAGCTTGTTAAATACTTGTCAATAGTATCGCCAAGAGGCGAAATGAAAAAATCATGGACGAATTACTATATTGAAATAAAGAAAGAATATGATGATTATGTGAAGATTGAAAATGTAAAAATTGACACTTCTAAAAGCTATACTAAGGCCCAAATAAAGGAGATTGAAGAAAATCAAAAGAAAAAAGAATTATTTGAAACACCTTTGTCGAGTACAGAACCGGGAGTAGAATGGTTTATAGTTGCCGGAGGAGATTCTAAAATTGAGGATGCAAATTTTGAGCTTAAAAAAGCAATTAAAATAAATCCAAATTCTGCTATAATAAAAAAAGGCAATGTATTCAGAACGATTCTTATGGGATATACATCTAAAGCAGAGGCTATAAGCTTATTACAATTGGTTAGAAGGCAAGTAAATCAAACGGCCTATGTAGTAAAAAAATCAAGCTGGTGTAATTCTTATGAGCAGACTAAGGAATGTTTAGTGTGTAAATAAAAAACAGGGAATAGCAGATCTAAAAATGTCCTGAAAAAGTTTTACTTACTGCAGAAATAGAGAATTAACCCTGCAAAGCTGCTTTAACCTTTGGTAAAATACGCTCAACAAACATTGCATAAGCAGATTCTGAAGGATGTAATCCATCAGAAGCAACTAAACTAGTGTTGTATAATCCATTTCTGGTAATATCTGTAATGGAAACAAATGTTACGCCATTCATCATGCAGTAGTTTTCGGCAAAAGTGTTGTATTTGTTTATTTCTTCAGTGATTTTCATCCTTCCGTCGGTTCCAAACATCATTCCGAAAGAGGTGTAAGCATAATCTGGAATTGAGAGTACAATTACATTTTTTTTATCGCCTTTGGCCAGGGCAATTGCTTTTATAACTAATTCAGGAAACTCTTTTTCATAAATAGAAAAATCTCTGCCCTGATATTGATTGTTTACACCAATTAATAAAGTAACCAAATCATAATTTGATTCTGGATTTTGCTCTTTTATAGCTGTAAGTAAATTATTGGTAGTCCAGCCCGTTGCGGCAATTACGTTTAATGAAAAATTGGTTTCAGGATAAAGCGCTTTTAAGCTCGTTTTGAGCTGTTCTGGATATCTGCAGGTTTCGCAAACGCTTTGTCCAATAGTATAGCTGTCTCCTAAAGCCAGATAATTTATGGATTTAGAAATTGGAGTCGTCGGAATTTGTGTTGTTGAAGGTGGAGTTGTAGATCCTGGCGAAACAGGAGTTTCTGATGAAGATTCTTCGGAACTGCAGCTTAATAGAAATGCTGAAAAAATAACTGTAACTATTTGTTTGAATTGCGGTTTCATAATTTGTTTAAATTAATTGGGCTTGTTTAAACAAATAGTTACGTTAAATATGCTGTTTTGGTTTTTAAACCATTTCTGTTTTCATAAGAATTTCTTCTTCAATAGCATTCCAAAGTCCAATTCGTTTTTCTAAAGCAAGAATCGAAACTTCTTCAACTTCTTTCCACTTTTGAGCGTCATCTCCACATAAGTCCGTAATCATCTGCATTGCCATTGGTCCGTGTTCATCAGCATCAAGTTCAATGTGCCTTTCGAAATAATACAGCAATTTGCTTAAATCTGTATCGGGAAGATTTTTTTGAAAATTATTCAGGATTTCGGTAAACATACTCGGAATCAAATCTTCTCTCCCAAAGGTAAAAGCTGCAGCAATTTGATGTGGTTTTCCTTCTTCGATCACTCTAAAAGTAAAATCAAGAAAGGCTTTTATTTCAGGATGAAGCGAACTTTGTTTTATAGCAACAAAAATGTTGTGAAGCGAATTTACTTCGGCTAAAAATTTATTGATCTCTGTAGTATCTGCACCACAGTCTTCCATTGCTTCAAGATACATTTCATAATGACTTTGTCTTCTTCCGTCAATACTTAAATCAGTTTCTTCGGCTAGAACAATTTCATTTATTAAATATCTTGTTTCCGGGTTTTTAGTTGCAAACCAAGGTGTTGTAGTACAAGTAAGTTTGGCTTGTAAAGCTTTTAATAAAGACATAAAATCCCAAACAGCAAAAACGTGATTTTCCACAAAGCTGTGTAAGTCATCAATCGTTTGGATTTTGTTATATAAGGAATGTTTTAAAAGCTGTTCTTTTTGAGGTTGAATGCTATTGTTTATAGTTTCAATATTCATTTATGTAAATTTTGGGACAAATATAAAAAGCTTCTCGATTAGAAGAAGCTTTTTATATTGTTTTTATATATATTTTAATAGATGTTTATGATTTAAATGCTGGAATTCCAGTTACATCCATTCCGGTAATCAATAAATGAATATCATGAGTTCCTTCATAAGTTATAACACTTTCCAGGTTCATCATATGGCGCATAATGGAGTATTCTCCTGTAATTCCCATTCCGCCTAACATTTGTCTGGCTTCGCGGGCAATTTGAATTGCCATGTTGACATTATTACGTTTTGCCATCGAAATTTGAGCAGTTGTTGCTTTTCCTTCGTTTCTCAAAACACCTAAACGCCAGGTTAATAATTGTGCTTTTGTGATTTCGGTAATCATTTCGGCCAATTTTTTCTGCTGTAATTGAGTTCCTCCAATTGGTTTTCCAAATTGAATTCTCTCTTTAGCATAACGCAAAGCAGTATCGTAACAATCCATTGCAGCACCAATTGCTCCCCACGCAATTCCGTATCGTGCTGAGTCTAAACAGCCAAGCGGAGCTCCTAAACCAGATTTATTTGGTAACAGGTTTTCTTTTGGAACTTTTACATTATCAAAAATTAATTCTCCGGTTGAAGAGGCACGAAGCGACCATTTATTGTGGGTTTCAGGCGTTGTAAAACCTTCCATACCGCGTTCTACAATTAAACCGTGAATTCTTCCTTCTTCATTTTTTGCCCAAACAACAGCAATATCTGCAAAAGGAGCATTTGAAATCCACATTTTTGCACCATTTAAAAGGTAATGATCTCCCATATCTTTAAAATTGGTGATCATACTTCCCGGATCAGAACCATGATCTGGTTCTGTTAAACCAAAACATCCTATGTATTCACCAGTTGCTAATTTTGGCAAATACTTCATACGCTGTTCTTCGTTTCCGTATTTCCAAATTGGATACATTACTAATGAAGATTGTACTGATGAAGTTGATCTTACACCAGAGTCTCCTCTTTCAATTTCCTGCATAATTAAGCCATAAGAAATTTGGTCTAAACCGGCACCTCCGTATTCAACAGGAATATAAGGTCCGAATCCGCCAATTTCTCCAAGCCCTTTTATAATCTGCTTAGGAAATTCTGCTTTTTGAGCATATTCTTCAATAATAGGAGAAACTTCTCTTTTAACCCATGCACGTGCTGATTCTCGAACTAATTTATGTTCATCTGTTAACAAATCGTCAAGGTTGTAATAATCTGGAGCTTGAAATAAGTCTGGTTTCATTTTTGTATAGGATTTTTCAAAACAAATTTACGCAATAAAAATATAACAAAACAAAGTTAAATTGTTATATTTTTACATGTTAGTTAAAAAATAATCACAAATTAGGTAAATTAATTTTAGTTTATTGATAATTTATAAACTAATTTTGAGATTCTAAAAAACATAAATTGAATGAGGCTGATCATCTCTTTTGTACTTTTTTTTGTTCTGAATACTGCATTTGCCCAACAGAAAAGTGCACTGACTGAAGAGGAGTATCTTATACTGCAGGAAAAAATTCGACTAAATTATAATGCAAATGTCGATAGTGCCCTTGTATACGCTAAGCAGATGTCAAAATCAAACAATTTTAAACATTTAGCTTTTGCAAATGGAGCAATGACTCAATTGTTTCAGATAAAAGGTAATACTAAACTTTCAAAAGAAAAATATTCTCTGGCCCTTAAATACTTAGAAAAAGTCCCGGAATCACGCGATAAAATACAATTAAAGTCTTACATCTATAATTATGGAGGTTTGGCAGAATGGAAAAGAGGTAATTTTAGTGCCGCGCTCGACAAGTATCAGCAGGGGATGAAGCTTTCTGTTGAAATTGGAGATGTTATTCAAATTGTAAAATTTAGAGGAAATATAGCTTTAATTAATGAAGCCGTTGGAAATTATCAATTAGCTATAAAAAATCTAAAACAACTGAATGATTTTGTTGATAAAAACGAAGGAATATTTACTAAGGATGATTTTTTAAATAGAAAGAGTAACATCAATGTTAATTTAGGAAGTTCTTACGAGAATTACTTCATTAAAAATTCAGACAAAAAGTTCTTACTTGATTCGGCAGAATATTATTATAAAAGGGCAATTAATTATTCGCAGAATTTTGCAGATAATAAAATCACAGCAAAATTAAGTTTAGGTAATATATACAATTGGAAAGGAGATTATAAAGCTGCTGAAAAAACATATTATGACATTGTATTTTATTCACAGCAAAACAATCAGCCGGGTTTATTATGTGTTGCCAATTATAATTTAGGAGATATATACTTTACTACAAAAAAGTACGATAAAGCGCTGGTTTTCTTTAAAAAATGTGATTCACTTGCAGAAATAACAAAATCTAATAATATAGATTTTTTGAAGTCAAATTATTATCAGGCAAAAATTTATAATTTAAAGAATGAGCCTGAACTTGCCTATAAACACTCTAAAGTTTACTTAGATAACTATGAAGATTTTCAAACAAAGCTGAATCATGAAGCTCTGGAGGTAAATTATAAACTAGGAGTGAATGATTTGACTCAGGAAATGGTAGTTATTCAGGAAAAATACCAGTATGATGTACTTATTAATAAGGCATTAAAAGTGTTTTATGTCTTATTAGTTGTTGGAATTGTATTTTTACTAATAAAAAACATTAGAGATAAAAATAAGGCACATAAAAAAATGAATGCTTTGATAGAAGAATTTAAGGCAAACATTGAAAAGAAAAACAATGCTGAAATTGAGCCGGAAGAAAAAGAAGAAATTCTTGAAACGGAAGAAATTCACCTTAAAAGAGAAAATATTACGCTAAGTATTGATGAAGCGAAAGAAAATAAAATTGTAGAAAAATTATTAGCTCTTGAAAACAAACTGGAATACCTTAACGCAGATTTTACTTTGCCTTATGTAGCTAAAAAAATAAAAACAAATACTACATATTTATCTTATGTAGTGAATAAACGATTTGGTAAATCATTTGGAGAATACTCGAATGAGTTAAAAATTAATTATGTAATCAATGAAATGATTACTAATCATATGTATCGAAAATATTCAACACAAGCTATTGCAGAAAGTGTGGGTTTTAAAAATGCAGTATCTTTTGCAAAATCATTTCGCAAAAGAACTGGAGTGTCTCCAGCTCAGTTTGCGAATAATATCTAGTTTTAAAAAAAAACTTTTAGCAGCTTAAATAAGGAAACAATTACCCGTTACCATTATTATCTCTTTTTCCAGGATCAACTGGCGGCGGTGGTACAGGATCATCTCCTCCTCTAACCACTTTTTGTTGATTTTTTGATAATTTTTCTCCTTGGAAATCCTCGAATTTTAATTTCATATTTGCCATCTTTTTACATGTTACGGTTACTGATTTATCAAAACTAAAGAAAATGTAAAGCTCTTGATCGAGAATTGGGTTTTGAACGCTTTTGTAAAACTAATTCTATAATAAATATTTGATAATCAATAACTTGTAATTGTATTATAGCTGCTATAATTTATAAATTGTATGTAGTATAATATATAAAATGTGTGCTTTTAGCAATATTTTTTGAATAAAAACTGCAATCTTTGTACTGTAATTCGATTTAAAACAGGTCCTAAAGATGTTAAAACTTATCCAAAAATTTCTTCAAATAAACAGATACTCGGATGTAAAGAATGAGTTTAAAGACTTGTTTCTTTCACATCCTAATTATCCGAGTTTATTTGCGATAACAGATTCATTTGATTTGTTGTCGATAGAGAATGCTGCCATAAGAGTTCCAAAGGAACAAATAGTTGATTTACCGTCAAACTTTCTAGCCTATTTTAAGGAAGAATTAATTTTAGTTGAAAAAGCAAAAGATTTTGTTCGCATTAATTCTATAAAAAAAGGAGTTCAAAAAATTTCATACGAGAAATTCCTTTTAGACTGGAATGGGGTAATTGTTGCAATAGAACCCAATAATGTAGTTGCAAGAGAAAATTTAAAAGTTGAACTAAATTGGTTAAAATATCTTATACCTTTTATACTTGTAGCAGGATTATCATTTTTTTATAGTTCATACAGTATTTTTAGCGCTGTATTTTTGCTAACATCGGCTTTAGGATTAATCGTAAGTATTTTAATCGTTCAGGAAAAGCTTGGTTTTAAGAACAATCTTATTACTAACTTTTGTAATCTAAGTACAAATTCTTCTTGTAACTCTGTTTTGAGTTTTAGCGAGAATTACGAGAATAGATGGATTAGCTTTTCAGATTTACCTCTTTTGTTTTTTGGTGCAAGCTTTATTTCAGTATTAGTACAGCCTGTTAGTTCGTCAATTTTTGTTGGATTTTTGAGTTTATTGGCGATTCCTATTATTGTATCCTCAGTTTGGATTCAAAAATTCGAACTTCAAAGATGGTGTGTAATGTGTTTAATGGTTTCCTTTTTAATATTTACACAAAGTATAATTTGGTTTTCATCAGATTTATTTACGTTAAGTTTTAGTTTTAGTACAATTTTCCCGTTTTTGTTTTCTTTAGTTCTTCTAATACCAATTGCATTTGTTGTAAAATCAATTGCCAAAGATGTACTTAATAATGAAAACTCTTTAAAAGAGCTTAAAAAATTCAAAAGAAACTATTCACTGCTAAACTTTTTATCTAAAAAAGTTTCTCATCAAAATGGATTTGAAGATTTAAGAGGATTAAATTTTGGAAACAGAAGCGCTGTTGTAAAACTGGCAGTAATAATAAGTCCAAGTTGTGTTCATTGTCATAAAACATTTCAGGAAGCTTTTGATTTAGTTTTAAAATTTCCCGATAAAATATATCTAAGTGTTTTATTCAACATCAATCCTGAAAACATTGACAATCCGTATAAAGCAGTTGTCGAAAGACTTTTAACAATAAACAGGTCAACACCTGGAAAAACAGTTGAAGCTATTTCAGACTGGCATATTAAAAAAATGAGTTTGAAAAAATGGCTGAAAAAATGGAATGTTGACAATGTCAGCATGATGATCAATCAGGAAATAAATAAACAATATGAGTGGTGTTCTAAAAACAACTTTAATTACACACCGGTAAAAATTGTTAATGAGAGGTTGTTTCCTAATGAATATGAATTAAGCGAATTGAAATACTTTTTAAACGATTTTGTCGAAGAAAAAGAAACAACAGTACTAGAAAGAATAGCCTAGTTTGACATTTGATAAATTATCTAACAATTAAAATTTACAGTTATGTTAAAAAATATATTAAACCTGGAAGGAACGCAAGAAATAAGCGCGAGTGAACAAAAAACTATAGTTGGTATTATTGCCGGCAAAGAAACAGTATCTAAATGCGATGCAAATTCGATAATATCTTATGATGATTGTACAGACTTTTTTTCAGAATTGAATTAAAACTGTACGGTTATTGTTAGAGGGAACCCAGCAGAGAATTTTTCAAATGGTCTTTGCTTCTAATTTTTTAAATTATTTAAAGTAATATACAATAAAGCCTTTTTAAAATTTAGTCATGTTTTTTTTAATTTGTAGGCGCTCGATCGTGGAACATTGAGCAAATTATCCCAACATTGATGATTGGTGTCGGGATTCTCAGGATAATTGGTCACTTGGGTCGGTTTTATTTGGTTAGGGCTGATCAAGTGCCATCTCCTAGAGAAATTGATATTACTTAAAATATTATAATTAAATATTCAATAGAGAGGAAATTTTTTTCCTCTCTATTTTTTTATAAAAAAACGACATACATTTATTGCAAATTAAAATTGAAAAATTTAAGATTAAATTGAAAAAATTCACTCATTATAAACAAGCAGATTTTAAGGATTGCGGCCCTACATGTTTAAAGATAATCGCTAAACATTACGGCAAAACAATCCATATACAAGAACTGCGCGACAGCAGCGAGACTACTCGCGAAGGAAGCAATCTGCTTTTTTTGAGTGATGCTGCCGAGAAAATTGGTTTCAGGACCCTGGGTGTAAAGTTAAGTGCAGAAAGACTCGAAGAGGCGCCTCTGCCATGTATCCTGCATTGGAACAAAAATCATTACGTTGTACTTTATAAAATAAAAAAGGGAACTTACTATATTTCTGATCCCGCTTTTGGATTAATTGAATATAATAAAAAGGATTTCCTTAAATTCTGGATCGGAAACAATGCCGATGACAACACTAAAGAAGGTATTGCTTTACTTATAGAAGCCGCACCAAAATTTTTTCAGTCAGAATTTGATAAAGAAGACAATAAAGGTTTAGGATTTGGATTGTTATCGCAATATGTACTTCGGTATAAATCATTTTTGATTCAGCTGAGTATCGGACTTCTGGCCAGCAGCTTACTGCAGCTTATTTTCCCGTTTTTGACCCAGAGTATTGTCGATGTGGGAATACAGAACCAGAACATCCATTTTATATATTTAATTCTTTTTGCGCAGTTATTTCTCTTTGCCGGAAGAACCGGTCTTGAACTTATCAGAAGCTGGATATTGCTGCATCTTTCAACCAGAATAAATATCTCCTTAATTTCAGATTTCTTTATTAAATTAATGAATCTGCCTATTTCCTTTTTTGATGTGAGAATGACAGGAGATATCATGCAGCGTATCAACGATCACCGCCGGATAGAAAAAATACTGACCACATCCTCTTTAAATGTATTGTTTTCTGTAATCAATATGTTTGTTCTGGGCGGTGTTCTGGCCTATTTTAACTTAAAGATATTTCTGGTCTTTTTTGCAGGCAGTATTCTTTATTTTGGATGGATTACGCTGTTTTTAAAGCGAAGGGAAGTTTTAGATTATAAACGTTTTGCTGAGGTCTCTAATGAACAGGGAAAAGTAATTGAACTTATAAACGGCATGCAGGAAATCAAACTCCACAATGCCGAAAAACAAAAACGCTGGGGCTGGGAATATGTTCAGGCGAGATTATTCAGGGTTTCAATAAAAGGATTGATTCTGGAACAAAGCCAGACCATCGGTTCTTCGGTTATAAATGAATTAAAGAATATTTTTATCATATTCCTATCTGCTAAATTAGTAATCGACGGATCAATAACATTGGGGATGATGCTCGCAATCAGCTCGATTGTAGGAAGCCTGAACGGACCCATAACACAGCTTATCGAATTTGTGAGAGAATTGCAGGATGCTAAAATATCACTGGCAAGATTATCTGAAATTCATGAAAAAGAAGATGAAACCCAGCAGGAAATCCATCAAACAAATGATGTTCCATATGATTGTGATATCGAAATCAAAAATCTTTCCTATCGCTATTTAGGATCCGATATTCCGGTTTTAGATAATTTAAGCCTCGTGATTCCGGCCAATAAAGTAACGGCTATAGTAGGTGTTAGCGGCAGTGGAAAAACAACTTTAATGAAACTGCTTCTTAAGTTTTATGAACCAGAAAAGGGCGAGATTAATATTGGCAGCTCACAGCTTAAAAACATTTCGCAGAAAGCCTGGCGGTCAAACATTGGAGCTGTAATGCAGGAAGGTTATATTTTCAGCGATACAATAGCTAATAATATTGCTTTTGGAGTAGATAAAGTTGATAAAGAGCGATTGGTTTATGCCGCAGAGGTTGCCAATATTAAAGAATATATCAGTGAGCTTCCTCTTGGTTATAATACAAAAATTGGAGCCGAAGGGACGGGAATGAGTACAGGACAAAAGCAGCGTTTATTGATTGCCAGAGCAGTTTATAAAAACCCTGAAATATTGTTTTTTGATGAAGCCACATCAGCTTTGGATGCCAATAATGAAAAAGTGATTATGCAGAAACTGGATATTTTTTTTAAAAACAAAACTGTAATTGTAATTGCGCACCGCTTAAGCACGGTTATGAATGCAGACCAGATTGTGGTTTTAGAAAAAGGAAAAATTATCGAAACAGGTTCACATTCATCGCTGGTGGAACAGAAAGGGAATTATTTTGAATTGGTTAAAAACCAATTGCAGTTAGGAAATTAATCATGGAAGAAGATAACAGCACATTAGAATTACGAAGCGAGGAAGTTCAGGACATTCTCACCAAAGTACCGCACTGGATGATCCGCTGGGGAACGGTTTTGATTTTTGTAATCATACTGCTGCTCTTTTTTGTTTCCTGGTTTATAAAATATCCAGATGTTGTCAATACCGAAATTGTAATTACGACCAATATTCCGCCGGAGAAAATTGTTGCCAAATCATCCGGCCGTATTGAAGCAATTTTGGTTAAAAACAAATCGATTGTATCTAAAAACAGTACGCTTGCTATTATAGAAAATACAGCCAATTACAACGATGTTTTTCTGCTGAAAAGTATTGTTGAGAATTATAATATCAATGATCCAAAAATAGAATTTCCGTTTTCAAAACTAAAAAACACACAGCTGGGAGAAATAGAAAGCGCCTATGCTGTTTTTCAGAAAGATTATCAGGCACAGGAGCTGAATCATGACCTGCAGCCTTTTGCAATTGAAAACAGAGCGCAGGTTTCAGAAAAAATCCAAATAAAAGAAAGATTAGAAATTCTGCAGCAGCAAAAAGTAATCAATGAAAGCGAATTGCAGCTTCAAAAGAACGAAGTGGCCCGTTTTGAAGTCTTGTTCAATAAAGGCATTATTTCGGCCCAGGAAATGGAAGTTAAAAAACTGGGGTTCCTGCAGGCACAAAAGAATTACAGAAGCCTGTTATCGTCGATTTCTCAATTGAGGTCTTCTCTTATCGATAATACAAAATCGAGCCAGAGTTCGCAGGCAAACAGTACCAAAGAAGAGGTTAACCTTGGGCGGAACATGGCGCAGTCATTTTATCAGCTTAAAAAAGTGATAAAAGACTGGGAACTGGCTTATGCCTTAAAATCCTCTATCAGCGGAAAGGTTACTTTTTTACAGGTTTGGACAGAAAACCAGACGATAAATTCGGGTGATAATGTTTTCTCTATTATTCCCGATGCTAAAAATGGTTTTATAGGAAAAGTAAAAGCTCCGGCTTTAAATTCAGGAAAGATAAAAACAGGACAGAGAGTCAATATTCGCCTGGCTAATTTTCCGGACAGGGAATTTGGTGTTTTAAAAGGCAGAATTCAGAACATTTCTCTGGTTCCGGATAAAGACGGAAATCTATTGATTGATGTTGCACTGCCAGACGGACTGCATACTTCTTATAACAAACAAATTTTGTTTCAGCAGGAAATGAAAGGAAGTGCCGAAATCGTAACCGAAGATTTGCGCTTAATCGAAAGAATCTTGTATCAGTTTAAAAGTATTTTTGAACAAGTTTAGAATTTCAAATAAAAATCCTTCGTCAACTCAATATATTCAGGAGTATAAACATGTCTGTCAATTTCGATTGTTAATTCGTCGATTTCAATTTCATAAACTTCATTTCTGCTAAAAGCCAATAAACTTCTTTTAATTGTTGAGGTTGGAGTGCCTTTTACACGTGTAATTTTTATAGGATATAATTCAGCTTCTTTTGCTAAAGCGATAAATTTTTCTTCTTCTTTGTAAGGAAGAATTATTGCAAGAATTCCATTTTCAGAAAGTAATAAATCAGCAGCTTCGACGATTTCTTCAAAAGGCATAGCATCTTGAAAACGTGCTAAATCTCGCTGTTCATTTTCTGTTTTATAATCTTCGGCATAAAAAGGCGGATTTGAAACAATTAAATCATATTCATCTTCTGGTTCTTCAATGAATTCATCTAATCCAGCATGAAAACAAAATAATCGACCGCCCCAAGGAGAATTTTCAAAATTTTCGACAGCTTGTTCATGCGCCTCTTCGTCAATTTCAAGAGCATCGATTTGTTCGGCATGAGTTCGCTGCGCCAGCATTAAGGCAATAATTCCGGTTCCTGCGCCAATATCTAAAATACTAAAAGGATTATGATGAATTGGAACCCAAGAACCCAATAAAACGCCATCAGTACCTACTTTCATTGCGGTTTTATCTTGTTTGATAGAAAATTGTTTAAATGAAAACATAAATGAAAATTCCAAATTTTTTAAATTCCAAATTCCAATTTTAAAAAGGGAAATTCTAATAAAAAGAACTCCAAATCTCAAATGTAATACGGATTAAATTATGTAGTTTGAACTACAAAAATAAGATTAAATTGCCATTTATTGTTTTGTAGTTTTAGTAATTATTGCAGATAGAATTTTTCTTAATTCTTCTATTTCGAATATGAGTGAATCTGAAGCGGATCTTTGATCTGGATTTAATTCGTGAAGTAATCTTAGCCAATATTTAGATTCCTTAGCTTCTTTTCTAGATATTTTGAGCCTAAAAACTAAATCTTTGTCGCCAAGTTTTTCGTTTGATTCAATATAGTTAGCTCCAACGGAATCAGATGATCTAATTAATTGTTTGCCATCTTCAATATTTGATGTTGTTTTTGATAAACTTCTAATGTAATTTCTACAGTCTTTTGCAAACAAAAATGTTCGTTCTTCTAAATCGTATGGTTTCATAGTTTAAATTCCAAAATTTTAAAATACCAAATTCCAATTGTTGGGCTTAAAAATAGTGAAAAACAATTTAAATATAGGTTTTTTCCTTCAAAAATATAATTCTATAAGTGTTCTATATTCTTGGAATTTGGAATTTCAAAAATTGAGATTTAATCTTTCAGTTTTGGAATTTGGGATTTAAAAATTGGAATTTATAAACTCAAAGGTACATCTCAACCAATCCCTCAGGCAGATTCATGATAACCTTTTTATTTTCTCGGTCAATTTTTACCAGGAAATGGTCGATCATTGGCACTAAGATTTCTACTTCACCATTTAAAACTTCAAAAAGAGGCTGCGCAGAAGAGTCATTAATTGAAGTAATTTTTCCGAAAACACCTAAACGCTGGTCTTCGATTTCGAAACCAATAACTTCATGGAAATAGAATTTGTTGCCGGTAAGTTTTGGCAGCATTGATAAAGGAAGATAAATAGCATTGCCAACAAGTGCATCAGCTTCTTCCTCATTATTTACATCTTCAAAACGAACCCTAAGAAAGTCGTTTTTATGTAAAGAACTTGTTTCAATAAAAAAAGGAACCAAGTGTTTGTTGCATTCAACAAACACTGATTCCAGATTTTCGTATAACTCAGGCTCGTCTGTGTCTAAATAAACCAGAACTTCACCTTTGAAACTAAATTTTTTAGCGATTTTACCTAAATAAAAACATTCTTCTTTACGCATTATCGCTAAGTAAAATTATGCTTCAGTTGTTTCGTTATTCTCTTCAGCAGCAGGAGCTTCTTCAGTAGCAGCTTCTGCTTCTACTTCAGCAACTTCTTCTTCAACTGCAGGAGTTGCAGCAGCGATAGCATCAGCTTCAGCCTTAGCTGCAGCAGCTAAACGTTTAGCATTAACTTCTTTTTCAGCTTTTAAAGCTTTAGCTTTAACATCAGCTTGCGCTTTTGATAAACCATCTTTTTTAGCATCAACTTTTCCAGCTTTAGCCTCTAACCAAGCAGCTAATTTAGCATCTGCCTGCTCTTGAGTTAAAGCTCCTTTACGGATACCTCCATCAAGGTGGTGTTTCAATAAAGCACCTTTGTAAGAAAGGATTGCTCTGGCAGTATCAGTTGGTTGTGCACCATTGTGTAACCATTTAACTGCGCTGTCAAGGTTTAACTCAACAGTTGCTGGGTTTGTGTTTGGATTGTAAGTACCGATTTTCTCTAAGTATTTACCATCTCTTTTTGAGCGTGCATCTGCAGCTACAACCCAGTAAAAAGGTTTTCCTTTTTTACCGTGTCTTTGTAATCTAATTTTTACTGACATAATCTTATGATTAAATTTTGAGGTACTCGACCTCTGTTAATTAAGGGCGCAAAGATATAATTTTTTTATCAATTATCCGTTTCAAAAAGTATTAAATATATTTAAGACAGATTTTTAGCTTTTTTTTGACTTTAAATTTTAAACACTTATCCCATAATGCGATACTTTTGCATTAAATTCATCTTAATATATGAAAAAATATTTTTACTTTTTATCCTTTTTATTACTGCTTACATCTTGTACAGAAGATGTAAAATTTAATAATCCTGCTTTTCAAACCCTGAAAAATAATGTTTTCTGGAGAGCTAAGACCTATAAAGCTTATTTTGGTGCAAATGGAATTGTAGTTGTTGAAGGATCTTTGGGGTATGAAAAAGTTATTTTGAAAGCTGCTTCTTCTGCAGAACAAACTTTTGTTTTAGGAGTCGATGAAACTTCAAAAGCATCTTACAAAAATACGCTGCCGGCTGAATTGTCTTCATTTTCTACAGGAACAAATATTGGTAACGGACAAATTGTTATTACAGATTATGATACCGATAATAATACTATTTCGGGGACATTTAAATTTACTGCGATAAATGAAGATGAAAGCGATACTGAGAACCCAAAAATTAACTTTACAGAAGGTGTTTTTTATAAAGTCCCGATTGAAGTAAGCGATGTTGTTCATGAGATGTAACTTTTTTGCGAATACCGAGTTTTATTAAGCTGATTTTCAAAATCAAAATAAAAACATAAATAAACTAATATATAGTAGATTACAGAAAAATAAGACTACATTTGCTACATTATTATAAATAAGTACATATGAACATTTTTGTTGGAAGCCTTCCATTCAGTATTGAGGAAGCAGATTTAAGAGAGTCTTTCGAGGCTTATGGAGCAGTAGATTCAGTTAAAATTATCACTGATAAGTTTACTGGAAGAAGCAAAGGTTTTGGTTTTGTTGAGATGCCAAACGATGCTGAAGCTCAAAAAGCAATTGATGAATTGAACGGAGCTACTGTTCAAGGTCGTACAATTGTTGTTAATAAATCTGAACCAAAACCTGAAGGTGAAAGAAGAAGCTTCAATAACAACCGTGGAGGTGATTCTCGCGGAGGTTACGGAAACAACCGCGGAGGAAATGACCGTGGTGGTAACAGAGGAGGATATTAATATTTTTTTCTAAATATATAAAAGGGATCAATGAAAGTTGATCCCTTTTTTTATGCGCATTTTTTTGTAGAGGCGCACAGCAGTGCGTCTAACATACCGAGGAGACGCACAGCTGTGCGCCTCTACGATTATATGTTGTTATAAATTAGCCACAAGCCAATCTCCAACTTCGCTTGTTTTGTAAGCTTTTGATCCTTTTGGAGCTAAATCTTCGGTAACAACACCTTGCTCTAAAGATTTGTTTACAACAGCGCGAATAGCATCTGCTTCAGCTTTTAATCCAAATGCATCTTCAAACATCATGGCAGCAGATAAAATAGTTGCCAATGGATTTGCAATGTTTAATCCAGTTGCCTGTGGATAAGATCCATGGATTGGTTCGTATAATGAAGTGTGCTCTCCAACAGAAGCAGAAGGCATTAATCCCATTGAACCAGAAATTACAGAAGCTTCGTCAGTTAAGATGTCTCCGAATAAATTTTCTGTGATTAATACATCATAAGAATTTGGCCATTGAACCAAACGCATTGCAACAGCATCAACAAATTCGTAAGAAACCGTAACTTCAGGATAATCTTTTTCCATTGCCTGAACCGTTTCTCTCCATAAACGTGAAGTTTCCAGCACGTTTGCTTTGTCAACGCAGCATAATTTTTTACTTCTTGTCATAGCTAATTCGAAACCTTTTTTAGCTAAACGCTGCACTTCTGCACGAGTATAAACACAATTGTCGAAAGCAGTATCTCCGTTGTCTTTTCTTCCTTTTTCTCCAAAGTAAATTCCGCCTGTTAATTCTCTTAAGAAAACTAAATCAGTTCCTTCAATTCTTTCTCTTTTTAAAGGAGAATTGTCAATTAAAGAAGGAAAAGTAAATGTTGGACGTACGTTAGCAAACAATCCTAATTTTTTACGCATCAACAATAAACCTTGCTCAGGACGAACTGGGGCACTTGGGTCATTATCATATTTTGGGTGTCCGATAGCTCCAAATAAAACAGCATCAGCTTTCATACAAACTTCGTGTGTTTCGTCTGGATAAGGAACTCCAACTGCGTCAATTGCGCAGGCTCCGGTCAAAGCAGGAGTCCAGGTTATTTCGTGATTGAATTTTTTTGCAATAGCATCAGATACTTTTACAGCTTCATTTATTACTTCTGGTCCGATTCCGTCTCCGGCTAAAAGGGCTATGTTAAATTTCATTTTTTAAGTATTTATTATTTTAAGGTTCAAGGTTCAGAGGAACAAAGGTTCAAAGTTTTGAAAGCAGGTAAAAACCTCTGTGCCTTTGCAACTTTGAACCTTTGTCCCTTATATTAAGTAACTATATTCAACATTTTTTGTGTTGCAATAATCGCTGCAACGGTTTGATCTGAATCTAATCCTCTTGTTTTGAATTCTTTTCCGTTGTTTACCCATGTGATAATGGTTTCGCACAACGCATCAGAACTACTTCCGGGCGGGATTCTAACTGCGTAATCGATCAATTTTGGAAGTGTTAGTTTTTTGCTTTTGTAAATCTTTGATAAAGCATTCATAAAAGCATCAAACTGACCGTCTCCCTGCGCATTTTCTTCGATGATTTCGCCATCAATTTTTAGGCATAAAGTAGTTGATGGACGCATTCCTTTTGAGTGTACTAATATATAGGACTCGATTTTTATTTTTTCTTCGTAAGTATGGCTGTCCAAAACATCTGAAATAATGTATGGAAGATCTTCCTTAGTAACAGTTTCTTTTTTGTCGCCTAATTCGATGATTCTTTGGGTAACCAATTTCAAATCTTCGTTGTTTAGTTTTAAACCTAATTCCTGAAGATTTTTCTCGATATTAGCTTTGCCCGAAGTTTTTCCTAAGGCATATTTTCTTTTTCTTCCAAAACGTTCAGGAAGAAGGTCATTAAAATATAAGTTGTTTTTATTGTCTCCATCGGCATGTATTCCGGCAGTTTGAGTAAAAACATTATCGCCCACAATTGGTTTGTTTGCAGGAATTCTGTATCCAGTAAATGTTTCAACTAATTTACTTACTGTATATAAAGAAGTTTCTTTTATATTGATGCTTACTTCTGGCAGATAATCATTTATAACGGCAACCGTGCTTTCAAGCGGTGCATTTCCGGCACGTTCTCCCATTCCGTTTACCGTTACATGAAGTCCGTTGATTCCGGCCTTTATAGCTTCCATGACATTGGCTACGCTTAAATCGTAGTCGTTATGCGCATGGAAATCAAAATGAATATTCGGATATTTTGCTCTGATTTTAGAAATAAATTCAAAAGCCAAAGACGGAATTAAAACTCCTAAAGTATCCGGAAGTAAAATTCTTTTAATTGGCTGAGTCGATAAGAAATCCAGAAATTGAAAAACATAATTAGGAGAATTTCGCATTCCGTTGCTCCAGTCTTCTAAATAAACATTCGTTTCAATATTATTTTCTTTAGCTAAAGCAATGATTTGAGCGATTTCAGAAAAATGCTGTTCAGGAGTTTTTTTTAACTGATGTGTTAAGTGATTCATTGAGCCTTTGGTCAACAAATTCTGCACCTTTGCACCTGCTTTTTTCATCCATTCGATTGAAACTCCGCCGTCAACAAACGAAAGGACTTCGATACGGTCAATATAACCGCGTTCTTCAGCCCATGAAGTAATGCCTTTTACGGCTTGAAATTCTCCTTCGCTCACACGCGCCGAAGCAATTTCGATTCTATCAATATTTAATTCCTCCAGCAACAATTGCGCAATGGTTAGTTTTTCTGCAGCAGAAAATGAAACTCCTGAGGTTTGTTCACCATCACGAAGCGTCGTATCCATTATTTCAATTTTTCTTTTTTCCATATTGATATTCTAAATTCCTTTTTTATAAGGTAAATTTTTGTTGTGTTGTCTTGGTTTTTTAACTTATAAAGACCCGACAGGTTTCAAAAACCTGTCGGGTCTCAAAGGACTGAACCTGATTTTCTATTAGTAAGGAAGTTTATCGGCGAAAGCCTTAATATCTTCCTTCATATCTTGTAAATAATCAATGTCGTCAAAACCATTAATCATGTTATTCTTTTTGTATCCGTTGATAGCAAAAGATTCCTGCTGACCAGTTGATAATAAAGTAATAGTTTGGTTTGGCAAGTTGATTTCTAATTCTGTTTTAGGATCTGCTTCGATCGCTTTGAAAATAGTTTCAGAAAACTCCGGGCTGATTTGTACTGGTAAAACACCAATATTTAAACAGTTTCCTTTGAAGATATCTGCAAAGAAACTAGAAACTACTGCTCTAAAACCGTAATCGTAAACTGCCCACGCAGCGTGCTCTCTTGAAGATCCGGAACCGAAGTTTTTTCCTCCAACCAAAATTTTTCCAGAATAAGTAGAATCGTTTAAAACGAAATCAGCTTTAGGAGTATCGTCTCCGTTGTATCTCCAGTCTCTAAAAAGGTTGTCTCCAAAACCTTCACGTTTTGTAGCTTTTAAGAAACGAGCCGGAATAATTTGATCTGTATCAACGTTTTCAATTGGCAGTGGCACTGCACTGCTGGTAAGTATAGTAAATTTATCGTATGCCATTTTTTGGAATTTTAGATTTTAGATTTTAGATTTTAGATTTTCTTTTGAAAACTTAAACTCGGAACCTAAAAATATTTTGTATTAAATAATGTTGATCAATTTTATTTGAAGAAATTTAGATGAAGATTTCACAAAGTGAGAAATCTAAAATCTAAACTCTGCAATCTAAAATAATTCACGCGGGTCAGTTAGTTTTCCTGTAACAGCAGCAGCGGCAGCCATAATTGGACTTGCTAGTAAAGTTCTTGATCCAGGACCTTGACGACCTTCAAAGTTTCTGTTTGAAGTACTTACCGCATATTTTCCGGCAGGAACTTTATCATCGTTCATTGCTAAACAAGCTGAACAGCCCGGCTGACGTAATACGAAACCAGCTTCAGTAAGAATATCTAAAATTCCTTCTTCTTTAATCTGAGCTTCAACAACGTGAGAACCCGGAACTAACCAAGCGGTAACATTATCGGCTTTTTTTCTTCCTTTTACAATTTCGGCGAAAGCCCTAAAATCTTCAATACGTCCGTTTGTACAGCTTCCTAAGAAAACGTAGTCGATTTGTTTTCCGATCATTACATCGTCTTCATGGAAGCCCATGTAAGCCAAAGATTTTTTGTAAGTTTCCTCACCGCCTTCAACTTCTTTTGCACTTGGGATATGTTTTGTGATGCCAATTCCCATTCCTGGGTTTGTACCGTAAGTAATCATTGGTTCGATGTCTTCTGCTTTGATGTTTAATTCAGCATCAAACACAGCATCAGCATCCGTTTTTAAAGTTTTCCAGTATTCAACAGCTTTTGTCCATGCTTCACCTTTTGGAGCGTATAATCTTCCTTCAAGGAAATCGAAAGTAGTTTGGTCAGGAGCGATCATTCCGCCTCGCGCACCCATTTCGATACTTAAATTACAAACTGTCATACGGCCTTCCATAGTCATGTTTTCGAAAACATCACCAGCGTATTCAACAAAATAACCTGTACCTCCAGAAGTAGTTAACTGAGCAATAATATAAAGTGCAACGTCTTTTGGGCCAACACCTTTACTTAATTGACCATTTACGTTAATACGCATTTTCTTTGGTTTAGGCTGCATGATACATTGAGTAGAAAGCACCATCTCAACCTCAGAAGTTCCGATACCAAAAGCGATAGCACCAAAAGCACCGTGAGTAGAAGTATGCGAATCCCCACATACAATAGTAGCACCTGGCAAAGTAATTCCGTTTTCAGGACCAACTACGTGTACAATACCATTTTTTTGATGACCTAATCCCCAGTGCGAAATTCCGTATTCGGCAGCATTATCTTCAAGAGCCTGGAGCTGATTTGCTGATAAAGGATCCTGAACTGGTAAATGTTGGTTTATAGTTGGGGTATTGTGATCTGCAGTTGCAAAAGTACGTTGCGGGTATAAAACGTTAACGCCTCTTGATTTTAATCCTAAAAAAGCAACAGGACTCGTAACTTCATGAATGAAATGGCGGTCAATAAAAAACACATCTGGTCCATCTTCAATTTTACGCACTACATGTGAATCCCATACTTTGTCAAATAATGTCTTACTCATTTTTTATTTTTTTAAATTGTAATTTCTATAACCACAGCAATTTCCTGTTCATTATAATAGCAAAACAAAAGTAAAAAAAGATACAAAGGCGTCAATTTCGATATTTCATTATATACGATACCCAAACTAAAATACAAATTGCTAAACCGCTTTTGCGACTTCAATTTTGGCAGAAAAATGATTTAGAAAATGACTTTGTTTTTCTTTTTCAGCTTTAATTTTCTTTGATTGTTTTTTGTTTTAATAGTTTGCAAATTTACCTCATAATCACTATAAAATATAAGAATTTATTTGAAAAAATGTAACAAATTCAATAAAAATAGTAATAATTGTTAGTTTTGATTTCTTTGTAAAAAGAATGCTTTTTTGGTTTTTGAATGCTTTTAAAGGAGTTTTTCAGGCGTTATTTAGATTGAATAAATCATCTAAATACTACGACATCCAAGAAGTGTAATTTTATGAAATTTTATGCTTTTTAAGAGAAAATTTGAGTAATAAATAAGAATGTCTTTTTAAGAAATTATCTATTTTCTATCTCTAAAAAAAGCGTAAATTTGAACTTCCTCCATTTTCTATAGAGCAGTTTTTTAGATTCCATATAATCAAAGGTTTATATTGGAAAAGTTTTGGAATTTGGAGCTTTAATTTTTGCTATTTAAACTTATGTATTTAATATTCGATACCGAAACAACTGGATTACCAAAGCGTTGGGATGCACCAATTACTGATTCTGATAACTGGCCCCGCTGTATTCAGATTGCGTGGCAGCTTCATGACGAAATGGGACAGCTTATTGAGCATCAGGATTATTTGGTAAAACCAGAAGGATTTAATATTCCGTATGATGCTGAACGTATTCACGGAATCTCTACTGAATTGGCTGAAGCCGATGGAATCTCGCTGGCAGAAGTTTTAGAGAAATTCAATATCGCTTTAAGTAAAACCAAATTTATTGTTGGACAGAATTTAGGTTTCGACGTTAATATTATGGGTGCCGAATTCCATAGAATGGGAGTAGAGTCTCAAATGAGTTCAATGCCAGTTTTGGATACCTGTACTGAAGTTACGGCTTCATTATTACAGCTTCCCGGAGGTCGTGGGGGAAAATTCAAACTTCCAACTCTTACGGAATTACACAGCTATCTTTTCGACCAGCCTTTTGCGGAAGCGCACAATGCAACTGCCGACGTTGAGGCAACTACGCGTTGTTTCCTTGAGTTGGTTAGAAGAGAAGTTTTTACAAAAGAAGAATTAGACGTTCCGAAGGATTATTTCAAAGAATTTCAGGAAAGAAATTCAGAGCCGTTTAAGCTTATTGGTTTAAAACATATCAACTTAAAAGCAGCTTCTGATAAAATCAGAGAACAGCTTAAAGCTTTGCAAGTTGACGATAAACAAACTACCGTTTCAGAATCTGATAAAGCAGATTTTAAAGCAGCAAAATTTGCACATTTACACAATCATACACAGTTTTCGGTTTTGCAATCGACTATCGGAATTGGAAATATTGTGGCAGCTGCAGCCAAAAACGGAATGCCGGCCGTTGCCATGACCGATACGGGAAACATGATGGGGGCTTTTCACTTTGTGAGCGCCGTTATGAACCACAACAAAGCAGCATCTGGAAAAAATAAAGCTTTGGTTGAAGCGGGAGAAGAGCCAACCGAAACTGAGGTAAAACCAATTGTAGGCTGCGAGTTTAATATTTGTGAAAACCATTTAGATAAAAGTAAAAAAGACAACGGTTATCAGGTTGTTTTGCTGGCTAAAAACAAAGCAGGTTATCATAATCTGGCCAAAATGGCTTCGATTGCCTACACTGATGGATTTTATTATGTGCCGAGGATTGACCGTGCGATTGTTGAAAAATACAAAGAAGAGATCATGGTTTTGTCTGGGAATTTATATGGAGAAATTCCAAGTAAAATCCTGAACATTGGTGAAAACCAAGCTGAAGAAGCTTTAGTTTGGTGGAAGGAACAATTTGGCGACGATTTCTATTTGGAAATAATGCGCCACAATCAGGAAGACGAAAACCGTGTCAACAAAACCCTGATTGAATTTTCGCAAAAACACAATGTCAAATTAATTGCGACAAATAATACCTATTATTTAAATAAAGAAGATGCCAATGCACACGATATTTTACTTTGTGTAAAAGACGGAGAAAAGCAGGCAACACCCATCGGACGCGGACGTGGTTATCGTTATGGGCTTCCAAATCAGGAATATTATTTCAAGTCAGAAGAGGAGATGAAAAAACTCTTTTCTGACCTGCCCGAAGCAATTATCAACATTCAGGAAATTATTGATAAGGTCGAAGGATATTCGCTTTACCGAGATGTATTGCTTCCAAAATTTGATATTCCCGACGAATTTATAGTTCCTGAAGATGAAGAAGACGGTGGTGTAAGAGGGGAAAATAAATACTTGCGACACCTTACCATGGAAGGTGCTAAAAGACGTTATGGCGAAATTACCGAATCAATTCAGGAGCGTTTGGATTTTGAATTATTGACGATTTCGAATTCAGGATATCCGGGTTACTTTTTGATTGTTCAGGATTTCATTGCCGAAGCAAGAAAAATGGACGTTTCGGTAGGTCCCGGTCGTGGATCTGCAGCGGGTTCAGCCGTTGCGTATTGTCTAGGAATTACCAATATTGACCCCATTAAATACGATTTACTTTTTGAGCGTTTCCTAAATCCTGACCGTGTATCGATGCCCGATATTGATATCGACTTTGATGATGAGGGTCGTGGACGTGTAATGGATTATGTAATTAATAAATATGGTCAAAAACAGGTAGCACAGATTATCACTTATGGTAAAATGGCAACCAAATCGGCAATTCGTGATACGGCGCGTGTACTGGATTTACCATTGTTTGAAGCTGATAGAATTGCAAAACTGATTCCGGGAATGATGCCGTCAAAATGGAATTTGGCGCGTTTTATTTCTGAAAGCGAAGAGGAAGTAAAAAAAGCACTTCGTTCGGACGAATTTGATAATGTAAAAGAATTAATTGCCATTGCCAACGAAGATGATTTGGCAGGAGAAACCATTCAGCAGGCAAAAATCCTTGAAGGATCGATGCGTAATACGGGAATTCACGCTTGTGGGGTTATCATTACGCCATCGGATATTACGAATTACGTTCCTGTTACAACGGCAAAAGATTCTGATTTATATGTAACACAGTTTGATAACTCGGTTGCAGAAAGTGCCGGACTGCTTAAAATGGACTTCCTGGGTCTGAAGACCCTTACGCTGATAAAAGATACCGTTAAACTGGTAAAATACAGAACAGGAATTGATTTGGATCCAGACACGTTTCCAATTGATGACGAAGAAACGTATGCACTTTTCCAAAGAGGTGAAACGGTTGGAATCTTCCAATACGAGTCACCCGGAATGCAGAAATACATGAAAGATCTAAAGCCAACGGTTTTTGGAGATTTAATTGCCATGAATGCCTTGTATCGTCCGGGACCTTTGGAGTATATTCCGTCTTTCGTTCGAAGAAAAAACGGTGACGAAGAAATCAAATACGATTTAGACGCCTGTGCCGAATATCTATCAGAAACCTACGGAATTACGGTTTACCAGGAGCAGGTAATGCTTTTGTCTCAGTCTTTGGCAGGATTTACAAAGGGTGAGGCCGACGTTTTGCGTAAAGCGATGGGTAAGAAACAAAAAGATGTACTGGATAAAATGAAGCCTAAGTTTGTGGAGCAGGCGGCAGAAAAAGGTCACGATGCCAAAATTCTGGAGAAAATCTGGAAAGACTGGGAAGCTTTTGCGAGTTACGCCTTCAACAAATCGCACTCGACTTGTTATGCGTGGATTGCGTATCAAACCGCTTATTTAAAAGCTCATTATCCGGCAGAATATATGGCTGCGGTTCTTTCGAATAATATGAATGATATCAAACAGGTTTCATTTTTTATGGAAGAATGTAAACGTATGGGATTACAGGTTTTAGGTCCAGACGTAAACGAATCGTACTATAAATTTACAGTAAACGATAATTATGCCGTTCGTTTTGGAATGGGTGCTATTAAAGGTGTTGGTTCCGGAGCCGTTGAAACAATCGTAGAAAACAGAAAAGACGGAAGATATAAATCCATTTTTGATTTGGCGAAACGAATCGATTTGCGTGCAGCCAATAAAAAAGCAATTGAAAACTTAGCACTTGCCGGAGGATTTGATTCTTTTGAAGGAACTACAAGAGCGCAATATTTCCATGATGATGGCGACGGAATTACATTTTACGAAAAAGCGATGCGTTACGGATCGAAATTTCAGGAAAATGAAAATTCATCGCAAGTAAGTTTATTTGGAGAAACCAGCGAAGTGCAGATTGCAGAACCGGTTGTACCGCCATGTGAGGACTGGAGTACAATGGAAAAACTAGCTAAGGAAAAAGAGGTGGTTGGGATTTATATTTCCGGACATCCGCTTGATGATTTTAGATTTGAGATGAAATACTTCTGCAATGCCCGATTAGAAGTGTTGAAAAGCATGAATGAATATGTAGGTAAAAATCTAAACTTTGCCGGAATCATTAACAATGTACAGCATCGTGTAGCCAAAAACGGAAAAGGCTGGGCTGTATTTAATCTGGAAGGATATGACGAGAGTTATGAGTTTAAAATTTTTGGTGAAGAATATTTAAAATTCCGCCATTTCCTGATTCAGAATAATTTCGCCTACTTAAAAATATTGATAAAAGATGGCTGGGTAAATCATGATACAGGTAAAAAATCAGATCCAAGAATGCAGTTTGTTGAGGTGCGGCAATTGCAGGATATTCTGGAAGCATTTGCTAAAAAACTGATTCTTTTATTAGATATCAAAGATTTACAAACTGAATTTATTCATAGATTAAGCCAACTGTTTAATGAAAACAAAGGAGATAATTCTGTAAGTTTTGAGATTATGGAAATCGAAAATGTAAAGCGTTTAGTTGAGGTTGAAACCACCAGTGAGTTTGAAGGAAATGATGATGCCGTTTTTGAAGATGTAAATGAAGATAACGAAACTGTTGCCGGAGAAGCTAAAATGCAGGAAGTAAAAGAAGTCGAAGAAGTAAAAGTCGTAACAAAATTAACGATGCCAAGCAGAAGGTTAAAAGTTAGGATTTGTACTGAACTTCTTCAGGAATTAGAGAAAATGCAGGTAAATTTCAAACTGAATTAAATTTTAACAGTTAAAATTTAATGGAATGTATTTTTTTTAAGTTAAAATTATGCATGCATAATACTTTTTTAGTAATATTGCCTGAAATTACAACGATTTCGTTCCAAGTCTAACAATGCAAATTATAAGAATATGTTAAAAAATTCTAAGTTTGTATAAATTAATTAAATCAGAATTATGAAAAAGAACCTATTTTTATTAGGACTATTAGTTTGCTCTATCGCTACAATGGCGCAGACAGAAAAAACAGACAAACCAGAAAGCTGGTATTTTAAATTGGGAGGATCATATTTTATCCAAACTGCTGCTGCCGAGTTCCCAACTGTATCAGGAGCGTTGCCTAATACAGATGTTTATGCTGCCGATGGTACGACTTTAATTTCTAGAGAAACTAATCATGGTTCTTTTGGACAAGGATTCCGTACAGGTTTAACCGCTGGATATCGTTTTACGCCGCGTTTAGGTGCTGAGTTAGGATTTAATTACTTTAACAGCGCAGATAAAACTATGGTTCAAACCACAAATAGATTAGTAGCGGCCGGACCAACTTTTGCAACTGGTAAAGCGGTAGGAAAACTTGAAGCTTTTGATATTGCTCCAGCAATCGTTTTGTTTTTAGGAGAAACTCATGGTTTTGAGCCTTATACTAAAGTTGGGGTTATTGTTCCTGTTCATGGCACTTTAGAAATTGAAACCACCAGAACGTATACTAACCCTGCGGGAGTAACAAATACTTATACTAAAGATGTTATTAAGCCAAACCCAACAGTTGGATTTACTGCTGCATTAGGAACATCTTATAAATTAGGTACACATATTTCTCTTTTTGCTGAATTAGAATACCGTAACTTTACAGTACACGGAAAAACAAAAGAAACAGAAATATATACTGAAAACGGTGTAGATAAATTAAACACTCCTACAGCTTTCCGTGCAGATGCATCATATTCTGCAAGCCATACTAGATATGTAAAGCAAATTAATACTACTTCAAATAGTAAAGTAACTAATGCAGCTGGTTTTGATAATACTAAAGCAACTGATGATATTAGTTCTTATGTTGGAATCTCTGGTCTAGGATTTACTTTTGGTCTTAAATACAGTCTATAATTTTTTATAGAAGTTTATAGTTTTTTGAAGAAAGGATATTCGCGAGAATATCCTTTTTGTTTTTTTGTCATTTCGATGAAAGGAGAAATGACAAGATTTATTAAATTGCCTCCAGCTTTAGCTGGAGGTCGATAGGATTAAATTTAAAAAGGCTTTAGCCAAATAAACGTTTTGGCTAAAGCCTTTTAAGCTTGCTATTATTAAATCTCCAGCTAAAGCTGGAGGCATTGAAATATTAAGATTTAGAATTCCTAAACTCCTTCAAAACTTCATCAATAACCCAAGTTGTTCTCGCTCCTGAAATTCCTTTTGATGGAGAAGCATCTTTTTTACCTAAAAGCTCTGTAATAACGGTTTCAATAAATGGCTGCTGAATATGAAGCGGATTCTCAATTGTAATACTTTCTTTTTGTCCATTTGCATATTGAATATGTATTGGATCATTTCCGAAAGTTGAAAACGAGATTTTACCTTTATCCCCTACAATTTCAGTATTGTCATAACGTTCAAAACTGGCAAAATTCCACAAACCAGATCCGTGAATTCCGTTTTCAAATAAAAAGGACATCGAAACCGAATCTTCAGCCGGATAAGCTTGCAATTGAGAAGTCGCATGTCCGCGAACAGATTTTATCGGACCTAAAACAAAATCCAGAAAATCTAACGTATGGCAGGCCAGATCAACAAAAATACCACCGCCTGAAATATGAGGTAAAACCGTCCACGGAAGATTAATTTCGTCGTCATAACGAGCTTCAAACGGATGGTATAAAACAGTATTTACATGTCGTATGTTTCCTAATTTTCCCTTGTCAATTATTTCTTTTATTTTTAAAAAACGAGGCAGACCTCTTCTGTAGTAAGCAACAAATAAAGGAACATTATGTTCTTTGCAAGCACTGATCATTTCATTGCATTCTTGAAAAGTCAAAGCCATTGGTTTTTCAACATACACAGGCTTTCCGGCTTTTGCACACAAAAGAGTATATTCTTTATGAGAAGATGGTGGCGTAGCAATATAAACCGCATCAACTTCAGGATCGTTTATTAAATCTGCTGCATTCGAATACCATTTCGGGACATTATGGCGTTTGGCATAATCTTCGGCAAGCTTTGCATCTCTACGCATCACAGCAACCAAAGCAGAATTCGGAGCTCTCTGAAAAGCTGGTCCGCTTTTTACTTCCGTCACATTCCCACAGCCTATAATTCCCCACTTTATAATTTTCATCGTTTAGTTATTTCAGTTATTCAAATTTAAGGAAAAAAGTTAGCCACGAATTCACGAATTATTTTTCACGCAGATTTAAAAGGATTTGAGCAGATTCACGCAGATTTTTATTAATTAAATCAGTTTAGATCTGCCTAAATCTGCATGGAAAAAAATAATAAAGCCACAGATTAAAAAGATTTTCACAGATTTTAAAATCCATTTAATCCTTTTAATCTGTGGCAAAAAAAATAACCACAAATTCACAAAATTAAATTCGTGAATTCGTGGCTATAAAATTTTAACTTAAAGTCTTACTCCTTAGGTAAAGCTTTAAATCCCATATTATAAAGTGTGAAAGCCTGAATGTCTACATTTTCCTGGATTGTAGCCGCAACAGATTTTCCTGCGCCGTGACCTGCTTTTACATCAATTCTAATCAAAACAGGATTTTCTCCTGCTTGCTTGTCTTGCAATTCAGCAGCAAATTTAAAACTATGTGCCGGAACAACACGATCATCATGATCTCCGGTTGTAACCATTGTTGCCGGATATTTAGTACCGCTTTTAACGTTTTGAACAGGAGAATACCCTTTTAAATATTCAAACATTTCTTTGCTGTCCTGAGCTGTTCCGTAATCGTAAGCCCAACCCGCACCGGCTGTAAAAGTATGGTAACGAAGCATATCCATAACACCAACTGCTGGCAAAGCTACTTTCATTAAATCAGGACGCTGAGTCATAATTGCACCTACTAATAAACCTCCGTTAGATCCTCCGCGAATCGCTAAATAATCAGATGAAGTATACTTTTGAGCAATTAGGTATTCTGCAGCAGCAATAAAATCATCAAACACATTTTGTTTTTGAAGTTTTGTTCCCGCATCATGCCATTTTTTACCGTATTCACCGCCGCCTCTTAAATTGGCAACCGCATAAACACCTCCGTTTTCCATCCAAACCGCATTCGAAATACTAAATGCAGGAGTCAAACTAATGTTAAACCCGCCGTAACCGTAAAGAATCGTTGGGTTTTTGCCGTCTAATTTTGTTCCTTTTTTATACGTAATAATCATAGGAACTTTTGTACCGTCTTTTGAAGTATAGAAAACTTGCTTAGATTCATAATCTTCACTTTTAAAATCAACTTTTGGTTTTTGATACACTTCTGATTTACCAGATTTTGGTTCAAAAGAAAAAATGGTTCCCGGAGTTGTATAGTTTGTAAAGCTGTAGTATAAAGTCTTTTCTTCTTTTTTTGCACCAAATCCTCCGGCAGTTCCAACTGCAGGAAGTTTAATTTCGCGAATTAGTTTTCCGCTGTAATCATATTGTAAAACTAACGAAACAGCATCTTTTGTATAATTGGCAAAAAAGTATCCGCCGCCTGTAGATGGAGATAAAACATTCTCTGTTTCTTTAATAAAATCTTTCCAGTTTTCCTGTTTAGGATTGCTGAAATCTACAGTAACCACACGTCCGTTAGGGGCGTTATAATCCGTTTGTATGAATAATTTACTTCCTTCGTTTTCGATAATATTATTATCACTGTTAAAGTTATCTACAATGGTAATAATCGGACTGTTTGGCGTTTTTAAATCTTTAATATAAAGTTCATTTCCGTAAGTCGAATTAGCAGCCGTAATTACTAAATAATGATTGTCTTCGGTAACGTAACCGCCAACATACCTTCTTTTTTGATCTGCACCAAAAATTACTTTATCTTCTTTTTGAGAAGTTCCCAATTTATGAAAATACAATTTGTGCTGGTCTGTTTTTGCAGAAAGCTCACTTCCTTTTGGTTTATCATAACTAGAATAATAAAAACCTTCATTTCCAAGCCATGAAACACCGCTGAATTTTACATCAACCAAAGTATCTTCCAGAACTTTTTTAGAAACTGCATCAATAATAATCACTTTTCTCCAGTCGCTTCCACCTTCAGAAATAGAATATGCCGCTTTGTTTCCATCTTTAGAAAAATCTAATCCGCCAAGCGAAGTTGTCCCGTCTTTTGAGAAAGTATTCGGATCCAGAAAAACTTCTTCTTTTCCGTTTTGGTCTTTTCTGTAAATAACAGATTGATTTTGAAGCCCATTATTTTTAGAATAATAAGTAAACTTTCCTTCTTTTGATGGGGCACCTATTTTTTCATAATTCCAAAGTTTTTCCATTCGCTTTTTAAGTGCTGAACGAAACGGAATTTTATCTAAATATCCATAAGTTACTTCGTTTTCAGCTTTTACCCAAGCACCAGTTTCAGCAGATTTATCATCTTCAAGCCAGCGGTATGGATCGCTTACTTTTGTATCGAAATATATGTCGACAGTTTCTCCTTTTTTAGTTTCCGGGTACTGAATTTTATTTTGCCCAAACGAAATTCCTGCAGTTGTAATTGCCATTATAAGAAAGGTTTTTTTCATAGTTTTTGATTAACAGTTGTAGCAAAAATAGTACTTTTTGTTGTGAAAATAATTTAAACCATATAAGTTATATAAGTTCATTTAATTTAAGGTCAAGCTTATATTTAGCAGGATAACTCATTTAAAGAATAAAGAATTAAACCATATGAGTTATATGAGCTTATTTAATTTAAGACTTAGCTTTTATTTACTTATATAACTTATATGGTTTAAAAAATGTTATAAATTGAAATTAACGCCCAGAACGATGTTTCTTCCAATATTTGGAATTCCATCTGTTTTTAATCTTGAAAGGTGCGCAATGTATTTTTTGTCGAATAAATTGTTTCCGTTCAGGTTGATGTCAAAAGCCGTTTTACCCAATTTTACCGTTCCTCCAAAACCTAAATTAACCAAAGTATAACCTTTAGAAGCAGTTTCGAAACCACTCACATTATCCTGGCTGAAAGTTGAAGATACATTTAATGAAGCAAAACCTTCACTTAACCAGTTTTTGATGTTAAATTCTGTTCTAAGCGTATTATTCCAGTTGTTGGCAGGAATCAGCGGTAAGTAATCATTATTGTCTTTTTTACCAGTTACGGTTTCAAAACTAGTTTCAAAATGTAACCAGTCTAAAGGATGCGGATGAAAATGTATACCAGCTTCACCTCCGTACAATTGTGCATTATCCTGAACATAAGCAAAAACATCATTATCGTCACGAGTTTCTCCGGTTGGGGAAGTATAGATATAATTGTTTACGTGATTGTAAAAACCGTTTACGAAAAACTCAAAATGCGTGTTTTTGTATTCTAAATTTAAATCAGTTTGAACATTTTGTTCTGTTTTCAAATTGGCGTTTCCAATCTCATAGCGGTTTGTTCCTTCGTGAACCCCGTTTGAGGTTAACTCCGCTAAGTTTGGCGCTCTAAATCCGGTTGCAACATTTAAACGAAGCGTAAACGGTTCTGCCAATTTTGTTTTATATCCTAAAGAAGCATTAAAACTGTCAAAAGATCTGTCTAAAGCCTGAAAATAACCTTCTTCACCTTCAATTCCGTGTGGGTCAGAAGTAACGTTTCTGTTGTCAAAACGTAATCCGGTTTGTAAAACACTGTTGTTCCATTCGTAATTTGCAGTTCCAAAAACACCAAAATCATTTGTTGTTGCATCTGGAATTAAATATTCTTCACCAGAATTTTTATTCGTTTGATGCATTCCCTGAACCCCAAAAATGGTTTCGATTTTTCCGAATTTAGGAAAGTGATATTTTAAGTTGTAATTCAAAGTATTTAATCTCATGTGAAGTGAAGGATCATTGCTGTCTTCAAACTCACTTCTGTCATTTGAAATATATCCTAAATCAACATCAAGTTTTGAGTTTTCAAAAAAGATAACATTGTTTAAACTCAATAAATGATTAAAAATTCCCTGCCTAGGGAACTGTGTGTCTTTGCTTGAAGATTGTTCTGCAATTCCATCTTCAGGCATTCCAATATCCAGCTTATTGTAATTGTATCTTAAAACACTTGAGAAGCTTGAGTTACTGTAACCAATTCCGGTTTTAAAATCAGTTTCATTATAGCGCGAATTTGTTACGCGGTCGCCACCGGAAATTTTGTAATCAGAATGTGTGTTGTAACTTCCACGCGCCAGAAATTTCCAATTATCTGTAGACGTTTTTAATCCAATAGAAGAATTACTTCCTTCTGTATTCGTAAAATATTTTTGACTGAAATTAGCTTTAAAAGTACCGGCATCAGCAAATTTTTCAGGATTGAAGTATAAAACTCCTCCTAAAGCGTCAGAACCGTACAATAGCGATGCAGGGCCTTTAATAACTTCGACACTTTCAATTCCGGCATCGTTTAAGCCTAAACCATGCTCATCTCCAAACTGCTGGTTTTCGATACGAACACCTTGAGAATACACTAAAACACGGTTACCGCTCAATCCGCGAATTACCGGCTTCCCAATAGAAGTTCCGGTAGAAATCTGCGAAACCCCGGGAATTGTAGCCAAACCTTCAATTAAAGTCGAAGTTCCTTTTTGCTGTAAAGTTTTAATGCTTTCATGCTCAATTTTCATTACGTTTTGAGATTGCAGTTTGTTGAAAGGAGTAGAAACCACAACTTCATCCATTTCTAAAATCGATTCTTCGAGCGTTACATCAATGGTATTTTGTTTTACTAATTTGGGGATGTTTTTATTTTGAGTGGCATATCCAACATAAGAAAAAGACAGACGAAGATTTCCGTTTGGAAGATTGTTTAATTCATATTTTCCGTTTACATCAGTTGTTGTTCCTTTATGCAGTTCCGGTGCGTAAACAGAAACGCCAGGTAAAGGTTGATTTTGATTGTCAGTTACTGTTCCTGAAACCGAATTCTGGGCAGAAAGTAAGCCCGAAAACCCTAAAACAAGGGCAATTATTAATTTTTTCATTTGAAAATTTTGCTATAGTTAAATGGATTTTCTTTTTTTAAATGAAAATTAAACTAACAGTACAGCATTCTAATCCTAATTTAATAAACAGGATCAGGAAACTCAAAGTTGTTTTTGAATTTAGATTTTAAAAAAAGAGATGTTGAATTATTAAGAAACTAAAGCTGCAGGAGGACCTCGTAATAAATACGAAGTTTTTGAAATAGAAAAAACCTTTTCTAAAAGCGGGAAAAAATAAGGAATCTCGCTGTCAAAAGAATTAAATTTAATAGAAAAACTTTCCGGGACAATGTAACTTCCAAAAGCAAAATTACAAACGTAACATAAATCGTAATTATGGTGCTGATGCGTTATTTCACCGCTCGGATCATTATAATCGTGATGGCACTGCTTTTCTGAAAGCTGTTTTACAATATGCTCATAACTGTGTATGGACTGAAACAATATCGAGAACAATATTGTTACAGCAAATGAAAAACTTAATATGAGCTGTTTTTTCTTCATACACAACAAAGGTATAAAAGATCGTATAAATACAAATTCATTTTTTGAATTCTGTTGCAGATTATTTGAAAAAAGTTCAGCAAACACAATTATTATTAGTCAAAAACAGAATAATTGCTTTCTAATCGCTTCCTGAACTATCATTATATTATATTTGTAAGTGAAATAAATTGATTCTATTGAGCGTTTATTTTGTAAAACCTCTTTTAAATTCAAAAAATTATATGCGATTTCTTTTTAGCTGTTTGTTTTTAGTTTCATTTTTTAATGCTTTTTCGCAAGAAGATGTCAAAGCAGAAATAAAACCTATAGTTAAAATAGATTCTTTGTATAGAGAAGACCAGTTTTATTTTTCTGTAACCTATAATATGTTTACGGATATCCCTCAAAAATTCAAACAAAACAAATTTTCCCTTGGACTTTCGGGTGGGTTTTTACGCGATATGCCAATTAATAAATCGAGAACAGTTGCAATTGCAACTGGTTTAGGATTTAGTTATCAAAATTACTATCAGAATTTTGGTATTTCAAAAGATGGGACCGGAGCAATAGTTTATAATGTTGTAGATGCAGGAGATATTGCTTCAAATCGATACAAACAATACTCTGTAGAGTTTCCGATAGAGTTTAGATGGCGTAATTCTACTTATGAAAGTACCAAATTCTGGAGAATTTACGGCGGAGTAAAATTGAGTTATATATTCTCTAATACTTCAGTTTTAGACGATGGCGAAAACACATATCGAATAAATAATAATGACGCTATTAATAAATTCCAATACGGTCCATATATTTCTGCAGGTTACAACACCTGGAATGTTTATTTGTATTATGGTTTGAGTCCGTTATTTAAAGATGGCGTTACAACATTAAGCGGAGAAAAAGTTACCATGAAAACGCTCAATGCAGGATTAATATTTTATATTTTATAACCACAAATACAAAAATAATACCTGAGGTAAAACGCCAATTAATAACCCAATCAATATTTCTTTTGGCGTATGAGCATCCATTTCTAATCGTGATGAAGCCACAATTCCAGACAATAAAATTAACAATGCGCCCCAATACGGATTGTGCATTTGTAAATGAATATTTAATCCAATTGCAAAAATTGTAAATCCTGTAAGAGCTGTCATGTGCAGACTGGCTTTAATTTTAAAAAGCGAACAGACCAATGCTAATATTGTACTAAACAGCGCACCCAGAAAAAAGAAATGAAGTTCAGGATAACGCGTAATTACGATACTTCTTTTTACTAATAAAATATATAAAAAGCACTGTAAAATAAGAGGAATTCGGCGTTGAGAGTTTTCTGGAAGCATCATCGATTTTACGTGTCCGGTAGAACGAAGCAGCATAAAAAATAAAACGGGAACTATAATTGTAATGACTAAAATTTGAAACAGAACAAAATATTTTTCCTGCATTGTAAAAATATCTTCTTTACAATAAAGGTATAATAGTGCTGCATACATCGATATAAAAATCGGATGAAGTATATAGGAGAATATCGGAAGTATTTTTTTCAAAACGTATTATTTTGTGGTATTGAACAAATATAAGGAATTAATGTTTTTTGCCACGAATATTTAGTTTTTCTCGCCTCGAATTGCACTAATTTCTACGAATTTATTTTAAAATATGTGGAAAGTTTTGCCACAGATTAAAAGGATTAAAAGGATTTCTAATCTGTGAGAATCTTTTTAATCTGTGGCAAAAAAATAAAAAAATAATTCGTGGAAATTAGTGTAATTCGCGGCAAACCTTTTTTTAAATTTGACAAAAAGAAATTTCTAAATGAGCATAAATTTAAAAAGCCTTATTTCGGTTTTTAACGCTGAATGGATAGGTTCAGAATCAGATATTTTTGTTGATCATATTTCGATCGACAGCCGTTCTTTACAAAACGGGTCTAAAACATTGTTTATTACCCTTTCCGGGGTTAACAATGATGCTCATTTGTACATTTCAGAATTGATAGAAAAAGGCGTTCAGAACTTTGTCGTTCAGTATATTCCCGAAAATGTAAAAGGAAAAGCGAATTTTTTCGTGGTAAAAAATACTCGCAAAGCACTTCAGGAACTCGCAGGTTATCATCGTGATTTATTTGATTTTCCAATAATTGGTTTAACGGGAAGCAACGGAAAAACCATCGTAAAAGAATGGCTTAATTTCCTGCTGAGTCCGGATTATAATATTATCCGAAACCCAAAAAGTTATAATTCACAAGTTGGCGTTCCGCTTTCTGTGATTGCCATAAATGAGAAACATAATTTAGGAATTTTCGAAGCCGGGATTTCGACGGTAAACGAAATGGTTAACCTTGAAAAAATCATCAAACCAAATATTGGTGTTTTAACCAGTATAGGTTCTGCGCATGATGAAGGTTTTGAAAATCTGAATCATAAAATCAAAGAAAAATTATTGTTTTTCAAAAAATCAGCAGTAATTATTTATCAAAAAAATGAATTGGTAGACCAATGTCTTTTAGATTTTTCTGTTAAATATCCACTAGAGAACAGAACTTTATTTTCATGGAGTTTTACAGATGCTTCTGCAGATGTTTTTATTTTGAAAAAAGAAACCAAAAGCGATTCGACAACCATTAAATATCAATATAAAGACAAAGTTTTTAATTTAGAAATTCCGTTTAGTGATTCGGCTTCTATAGAAAATACTATTTCATGTTTATTGGTTTTACTGTATTTTAATTATGATTTCGAGGTTATTCAAAATCGGGTGCAATTACTTTATCCGGTTGAAATGCGCCTTGAAGTTAAAAACGGAATCAACAATTGCAGTTTAATTGATGATAGTTACAGCTCAGATTTTCAATCGCTGAAAATTGCTTTGGATTTTCTGGAAAGCCAAAAAAAGAACGCTTCAAAAACGGTTATTTTGTCGGATATTTTTCAAAGCGGATTTTCAAATGAAGAACTCTATTCAAAAGTTGCTCAGTTAATTTCAGATAATAAAATCAATCGCATAATTGGTGTCGGGGCAACTATTTCATCTTTTGCAGCCAAGTTTCCAAACAGTACCATGTTTCAAAATACTGCCGAATTTATTGATGCAGTCGAGGACCTGAATTTCAATAACGAAACTATTTTAATAAAAGGTGCACGATCATTTCAGTTTGAGGAAATAGTTTCGCTGCTTGAAGAAAAAACACATGAAACGGTTCTTGAAATTAACCTTGATGCCATAAATCATAATTTAAATTACTTTAAATCAAAACTGGCCGACGATGTAAAAATCATGGTTATGGTTAAAGCTTTTGGTTACGGAAACGGCGGACTTGAAATTGCAAAATTACTCGAACATAATAAGGTTAATTATTTAGGTGTGGCTTTCGCCGATGAAGGAATTTCGCTGAAAAACGGCGGAATCAAACTGCCAATTATGGTTTTAAATCCAGAATCGACCAGTTTTCCGTCCATCATTCAATATAAATTAGAACCTGAAATTTACAGTATAAAAGGATTAAATGCCTTCTTGAAAATTGCCAGAGAAAAGAATTTGAAAGATTTTCCTATTCATATAAAACTCGATACAGGAATGCATCGTTTGGGGTTTGAAGATGATACTATAGATGAATTGATTGCAACCTTAAAAGGAAATTCGACCGTTCGTGTTCAGAGTATTTTATCGCATTTGGCGACGAGCGACGATTTGAATCATTATGATTTTGTCATTTCGCAGATTAATTTATTCGAGAAATTATCTTCAAAATTAATGATGGAATTAAATATAAAACCAATTCGTCATATTTTAAATACTTCCGGAATCAGCAATTTCCCAGATGCACAATATAATATGGTTCGTTTGGGAATTGGTTTATATGGCGTTTCCAATGACCCGCTAGAACAAAAATATCTGGAAAATGTAGGCACGTTAAAATCGATTATTTCGCAGGTTCGTACCATTTCAGTAGGCGACAGCGTAGGTTACGGGCGTCGTTTCATGGCCGAAAAAGAAACAAAAATTGCCACAATCCCAATTGGATATGCAGACGGAATTTCGAGATTATGGGGCAATCAGGTTGGTTTTGTAACCATTAAAAATCAAAAAGCCTATATCGTAGGAAGCGTCTGTATGGATATGCTAATGGTTGATGTAAGTCATATCGACTGCAAAGAAGGCGATTCGGTAATTATTTTCGGCGAAAGCCCAACAGTTATTGAAATGGCCGATGCTTTAAAAACCATTCCGTATGAGATTATGACGAGTATTTCGCAGCGTGTGAAACGAGTATTTTTTAGGTAGATTTAAGAAACTTTCAGGTAATTTACGTATTTTCGTATTAAATTATTTATAAATATAAACAAGTCAATTATGGGATTTTTTTCAGAATTTAAGGAATTTGCAATGAAAGGCAACGTTGTTGATCTGGCTGTCGGTGTGATTATTGGAGCTGCTTTTGGTAAAATTGTGAGCTCATTTATAGAAGATGTTATTACACCACTGCTATTAAAACCGGCTTTAGATGCTGCACATTTATCAACTATCGAAGAACTAACAGCATTTGGGGGTGTTAAGTACGGTTTGTTTGTTTCGGCAGTAATTAACTTTATAATTGTTGCTTTTGTTTTGTTTCTGATAATTAAAGCAATAAACCATGCAAAAAAGAAAGGTGCTGCACCGCCGCCGCCAGCAGGACCGACACAAGAAGAATTGCTTACACAAATTAGAGATTTATTAAAAAATAAATAAAAATATACCGCTGCACTAATTCTAACTTAACCGCTTCTTGATTGGAGCGGTTTTTTTAATGAATTGTTTAATTTGTAACATTTTGTTATTTTTTGTGAAGCATGTTGTTTTCGTTTTTATTATAACTATTTTTGCAGAGTAAATTAGATTAATTGATATTAAAAATATAAAAATGAGAATAGCGGTTGTAGGTGCTACCGGAATGGTTGGCGAGATAATGCTTAAAGTTTTAGCAGAAAGAAATTTTCCTGTTACAGAATTAATTCCTGTTGCATCTGAAAAATCAATTGGAAAAGAAATTGAATTTAAAGGGACAAAATATAAAGTTGTTGGAATGCAGACTGCTGTAGATATGAAAGCAGATATCGCAGTTTTCTCTGCAGGTGGAGATACTTCATTAGAATGGGCTCCAAAATTTGCTGCAGCCGGAACAACTGTTATCGACAACTCATCGGCATGGAGAATGGACCCAACTAAGAAATTAGTAGTTCCAGAAATCAATGCATCTGTATTAACAAAAGAAGATAAAATTATTGCAAACCCAAACTGCTCTACTATTCAAATGGTATTGGCTTTGGCTCCTTTACATAAAAAATACAACATTAAAAGAATCATTGTTTCTACTTACCAATCTATCACAGGAACTGGTGTAAAAGCAGTGAAACAATTAGAAAATGAGTATGCAGGAATTCAGGGTGATATGGCTTACAAATATCCAATTCATAGAAATGCAATCCCGCACTGCGATAGTTTTGAAGAAAATGGGTACACTAAAGAAGAAATGAAATTAGTTCGCGAAACTCAAAAAATCCTTGGTGATAACACTATTAGAGTTACAGCTACCGCAGTTCGTGTACCGGTTGTTGGTGGACACAGTGAAGCAGTAAATGTTGAGTTTACAAATGATTTCGATGTAAACGAAGTTCGCGAAATTTTACACAATACTGATGGAGTAGTGGTACAGGATAATTTAGATACATTCACTTACCCAATGCCATTATATGCAGAAGGTAAAAATGATGTTTTTGTTGGAAGAATTCGTCGTGACGAGAGCCAGCCAAATACATTAAACATGTGGATAGTTGCTGATAACTTAAGAAAAGGCGCAGCAACAAATACAATTCAAATTGCTGAATATTTAATCGCAGCAGGTTTGGTATAACTAGAGATTAAAGAAAATTGTTATAAAGAAAAAGCCGTAATTGCAGCAATGTAATTACGGCTTTTTTGATGCCTTCTATTTGTATATTGTAAACAGAAACCCTACAGGTTTTAAAACCCTGTAGGGTTTAAATCGTAACGATAAAAAAAAGCGAGAACCAATTTGATTCTCGCTTTTGTATTTTTTAATATTCCGGAGCCAGTTCTAATTCGAGTCCTTCTAATTCTTCAGTAATTGGGATCTGACAGCCTAAACGGCTATTAGATTTAACATAAAACGCTTCCGAAAGCATAGCCTCTTCTTCATCTCCCATTTCTGGTAATGCAATATCATTTAGAACATAACACTGGCAGGAGGCACACATTGCCATTCCTCCACAGGTTCCTTCAACAGGAAGTTCGTATGCTTTGCATAACTCCATTATATTCATTGCCATATCAGTCGGAGCCTGTAATTCGTGTATAACTCCTTCTCGATCTTTAATTTTTATTAATACATCCATTTATTATGGGAATTTTATGATAGGATTTTATAACGTGAAAAAATCCTTTATTTATACTAACTTGCAGGTTTTGTACTAAATGCGTATTCTTTTCCATTGCTTTCTTTAAGACGCATTTTTACGCCTAAAATACTATCGTTTTTTTCAAGAATAGTAATAATTGCAACTACTGAATAATAATCTCTATCAGATTGAAAAGTTAATGTGCCTTCGTAAGTAGAGTTTAAAACTCCTTGTTTATCTGTTGTTGCAGAAACCTTTCTTGGATTCAAAAACTGAGCGGAACTGTAGGTTGCTTTGTTTGCAAATTTTCCTTTTCCATCGACAAAATCGTATAAGAAATCATAATTTCCAATACTTAAAGTTCCAGGTACATCAGCAGGGTTAATTGAAAATACAATTTTTCCAGCGTACGTAAAATCTGACCATTCTTCAGCTTCGCTTATCCATGCTTTGTCAACAACAATTGTTTTATTTTGCGCATAAATGCCTGACGCAAAAAGCATTAATAAAAATAGAACGTAAAATTTCTTCATAAAATATAAGATTAAGGGTTATGTCACAAATTTAAGTTAAAAATGCAACAAATAGTTAACTAAAACTCTTAAATCTTTACATTGTTTTTTATGAAATCCTCAAAAAACAGCAATAATAAAGCTGATTTATTGATATTTTACAAACATTAACACTTAAAGCCTATTATTCTTGTTAATTCAGTAAAACAAAACAGGACGATAAATATCCTTTTTATTACATAATATTTACCACAGTCTCAATTTGCGGTGCATATTTTTTTATAGTTGTTTCTACTCCGGCTTTAAGTGTCATTTGATTTACGCTGCAGCTTATGCAAGCACCCTCAAGACGAACTTTTACATGTTTATCGTCATCTATAGAGATTAGCGAAATATCTCCGCCGTCAGACTTTAAGAATGGCCTGATTTCGTCTAAGGCCAATAAAACATTATTTGTTAATTCTTCTGTTGTCATAATTAATGTGTCAATTGTGAAAATGTGTCAATTAGATAATTATCTAATTGTCGTATTATCTCATTATCTAGTTCTTTTTTACTGCAGAACATCCTGCCATGGTTGTAATTTTAATTGCTTCAGTAGCAGGAAGGCTTTCGTTTCTGTTTACTACTTCCTGAACTACGTTTCTGGTGATTTCTTCAAAAACGGCTTCAATAGGTGATGCTGTCTGCAAAGCAGCAGGACGTCCGTAATCGCCTGCTTCACGAATAGACTGTACAATTGGAACTTCTCCTAAAAACGGAACATTTAAATCTGCAGCAAGATTTTTTGCTCCTTCTTGTCCAAAGATATAATATTTATTATTTGGCAGTTCTTCAGGCGTAAAATAAGCCATGTTTTCGATGATTCCCAAAACAGGAACATTAATATTATCCTGCATAAACATCGAAACTCCTTTTTTAGCATCGGCAAGAGCCACAGCCTGTGGTGTACTTACTACAACAGCTCCCGTAATTGGTAAAGACTGCATGATAGAAAGGTGAATATCTCCGGTTCCCGGAGGTAAATCAAGAAGCATAAAATCTAATTCTCCCCAGTCTGCATCAAAAATCATCTGGTTTAATGCTTTTGCAGCCATTGGTCCTCTCCAGATTACTGCCTGGCTTGGTGCTGTAAAAAATCCAATAGAAAGCATTTTAATTTCATAACTTTCGATTGGTTTCATTTTCGATTTTCCGTCAATTGTAATTGAAACCGGTTTTTCATTTTCAACATCAAACATAATCGGCATCGAAGGACCGTAAATATCGGCATCTAAAACTCCAACTTTAAAACCCATTTTTGCAAGCGTAACGGCAAGATTTGCAGTAACAGTCGATTTTCCAACTCCTCCTTTTCCGGAAGCAACGGCGATAATATTTTTGATTCCCGGAATTGCACGACCTTTAATTTCGACTTTTTCAGGAGTTTCTACTTTAATATTTACTTTAATTTTTGCATCAGCAGATATTAATTCGTGAATCGTTTTTTTAATATCATCCTCAGCCCTTTTTTTGATATGCATGGCTGGCGTGTGCAATACTAAATCGACTACAACTTCGTCGCCAAAAGTAAGTACGTTAGCAACCGCACCGCTTTCGACCATATTTTTTCCTTCTCCCGCTATAGTGATTGTTTCTAAAGCTTTAAGAATTTCTTTTCTATCTAATTTCATTTTATTGTACTATTATGTATGGAAAGAAATCGATTTAAAATTCTATATTAATTTAAACTGATTTCAGACTGCAAAGATAACAGATTAAGTTCGGATTTGAACTTTTTTAAATTGTATTTATTGATATTGAGATTAGTCAAAATGATGAATACAAAATTTTAAAAGTATCGAAATAAGATTGAGATGTTTTGAAATCTTTTTTTGTTATGATTTTTTTAAAATAAGATTTGTTTAAAAATGTATGAAATTTATGATAATAAATATAAGAATTGTCGATTATCTTGATTAAATTTGAGTGCCTTAAATCTAAGATTTCCAAACAGTACAAAAAAGTATGAAAACTTATTTTTGGAGCTTCTTTATGAGTTTTCGATATTTTTTGAAACGATTTTTATTTTAAAAATTTAAACTTTAAAAATATGCGAAATTTTACTTCCCTTTCTGTAATTATTGCTTGTAGCTTTTTAATGTTTTCTATTAATGCGGCAAGCCATACTCCGAACATTAAAAATGAAAATTCAAAACTTGAAAACGTTTTTAAATTTAAAAACAAGTTTGTTTTAGGTACAATTGATGCCGCTTCAATAAACAGCTTTTATGCGAAGTACCCCAAGCTGAAAAAATATCAAAAAGATGTAGAAGATCTTTATAAAAAGAAAGATTATAATACGATTTGGTATGATGATAAAAGTGTCAGCGAATTTGGGGCTTTATTATATCATAAAGTAAGTCTGTTGGAAGAACAAGGCATAGACGCCGAAATGCCTTATATGAACTTGGTCGATGATGTTTTTAATGAAAATGTTTCTAATAAACTTCCACAGATTGATATAGAACTGCTGTTGTCTAATATGTATGTATTTTATGCAAGTAATGTATATTCTGGCGTAGATGCACAGACTTTGAAAAAAATTGGCTGGTATCTTCCAACCAAAACAATTTCGTATGATCGAATTTTAGACTCCTTAATGGGTGATCCAAGTCGATTGAATAAGGATGAAAACCTTCTTTTCAGCCAATATTATAAACTTCAGGATGTATTACAAAGATATCGAAATATTGAAAAAAAGGGCCTTTGGAAAAAAATAGCGATTGACGAAGCAAATTTCAAAGAGTTAAAACCTCTTGACAGCGGAAAAGTTATCCAGCAAATAAGAGAACGTTTGTTTGTGGTTGGCGATTTAAAAGAAGATTCTAAAAGCCAATATTATGATCAGGAAATGATGGACGCCGTTTTAAAATACAAAAAACGATACGGACTTAAACTGAATTATACTTTTACAAAAGAACAAATCGACCAGATGAACGAACCAATTGGAAACCGAATCCGCACTATTATGCTGAATATGGAGCGCTGCAGATGGATTCCAACAAAACTGGCAAAAGCTGATGAATATGTAATGGTAAATATTCCGTCGTTTAGATTGGTTTATGTAAAGAATGGAAAATATGATTTGGTGTCTGATGTTTTTGTAGGGACACGTATGACCGAAACGGTGATTTTTAGCGGTAATATCGACCGAATTGTTTTTAGCCCGTATTGGTATGTTCCAACAAGCATTATTCAAAATGAACTAAAGTTAAAAATGGCCGAGGATAAAAACTATCTCGCAGATCATAATATGGAATGGAATGGAGGCCATGTAAGACAAAAACCAGGCCCGGAAAATTCTTTGGGATTAGTCAAGTTTTTGTTTCCAAATCCAAATGATATTTACCTGCACGACACACCTGCAAAAAGTTTATTTGAATTTGAAAAACGTATTTTCAGCCACGGCTGTATTAATGTAAAAGAAGCCAAACAACTGGCAATTGAGATCTTAAAAGATGATCCTGACTGGCCGGTTGATAAAATTAACCAGGCGATGAGCGGAGAAAAAGAAACTACTTGCATGCTCAAAAATAAAATCCCGATTTATATAGGATATTTTACCGCCTGGGTAAACGATGACGGAGAAATTGGTTTTTATCCAGATGTTTATGATCGCGATAAACGTTTAGATAAACTGCTCTATTCGGATTCTGTTGCATTAAAATAAAAACAAATCCCCGTCAAGATTCTCATATCTGACGGGGATTCTTTAAAAAAATGGTCTACAAGCTTATTCGTATTTTAAATATTTTAGAACGTCTATTTTAGTAACCTGATACGCTTTTGCCAAAACAATCAGCAAAGTAAGAACTAACAGCGAAACAAGTGCAATACTAAAAGGAACGGTGGAAACATTGATTCTGAAAGCAAAATCTTCCAGCCATTTCTGCAATAAAATATAAGCCGGAACAATACCAATTGCAAATCCTGTAAAACAGAAAATAATGTATTGTTTGGATAATTCTTTCAATAAAACATCTGTTTCTGCACCAAGCGTTTTTCTAATTGCGATTTCCTTTAATCTTCTCTCCATCGAAAATGATGCCAAAGCAAACAATCCAAAAATGGCAATTGTAATAACAACCAGATTCAGGATAAAAAATAAATCTTTTTGTTTGACTTGCTGCTCATAAGTTTTTGCAAATCCTTTGTTTACAAATTCATAATCAAAAGGATAATCAGGGTTTACATTTTTCTCCCAATATATTTTTAATTTATCTAATGTTTCAGATAAATTATTTGGAGAAACTTTTAAATAAACATTATTAAAATTGTTCCATTTTAAAGTTTTAAGATTGACAAAAACCATTGGCGGTACCTTATCCTGCAATCCAGTAATATGAAAATCTTTTACAACCCCCACGATTTTTAATTTCAAATTTCCTTGCTTTTCGTCTCCAAACCCAGATGTTATAACCGTATTTATTGGATTTTTTAGGTTTAAAGTTTTAACCAGGGTTTCATTTATCAGCATATTACTAACCGTGTCTGATGCAAATTGCGGTGACAAATCACGACCCTGAACAATTTTAATCTTCATCATTTCAAGAAAACCAAAATCCATTTCAACATTTCTGGGCTGAACCATAATACCATTATGATTAAATCCTGAACTTGAGTTTGTACTGTTTCCAAAAGTTCCGGCGAAAGTAGAGATATTTTGAACGCCAGATATTTTAAGGATTTCCTGCTTCATGGCAAGATATTTATCTGTTCTTTGTTTGCGTTCAGGATAATTAAAAGGAATTCTAATTACCTGATCACCGCTAAAACCAAGATCTTTCTTCATCATATAGTCTACCTGAGAATTTACAATCAAAGCACCAATGATAAAAAATGCAGCAATACCAAACTGAAAAATAAGCATCGAATTTCGAATCCAGATTCCGCTTTTGCTTCTGGAGAAATTACCTTTTAAAACTTTTAATGTTTCAAAATTAGAGATATAAATGGCAGGGAATATACCCGCAAGAATGATTACTAATCCAAAAATCAAAATGAGCTGCAGGTAAAATTCGCTGCCATTCATAGTCAAAGTTTTCTTCAAAAAAGTGTTGTAATAAGGCAGAGAAAGTTCTACAATTGCTAAAGCAAAAATTATAGCAAGAGCAACAATTATCGCAGTTTCAAAAATAAATTGAGAAATAATCTGACCTTTACTGGCACCTACAATTTTGCGGACACCCACTTCTTTAGCTCTTTTTATAGCCGATGCTGTTGCGAGATTAATATAATTTACTAATGATAAAACCAAGATTAAAATGGACAAACCAACCATGATATAAAGCAATTGCAAATTGCCTTTACCTTCAGGAAAATTAATTCCTTGCGAAGATTTTGTTCCATGTAAACGAGCCGTTTTTAATTGATCGATTATAACAATTGTTTCGCCATTTTCCTTAAGGAATTTTTCAACTGTCTGACCACTTTCTTTCGCATCTTTTAATGTTCTGTTGACAAAATTTACATTTTGCATTTTCTTTAAAAGAACAGCAGGATCTGTTCCTTTTTTGGCTTTTACCATAAGCCCATAATTGAAATTTCCCCAACTTGTTTTGTCACCTTCACGTCTAACACCGCCAAAAACGTAATTAGGCTCAATAGATGATGGTCTCATTAAACGATAAACAGCCTTTACAGTATAATATTTAGTGTTATAATTAATTGATTTACCAATTGGGTCTTCATCCTTAAAAAGTAATTTTGCAGCTTCTTCAGATATAGCAACGCTGCTATCTTCTTTTAAAATATTGGTTTTAGCACCTTGTATAATCGGAAACGGAAAAACATCAAAAAAACCATTATCAGCAACTGTGATTTTATCAGCCATTAATTTTTTATTCCCGTATTTTATTGGCGCGTTGTCATACCAGGTATTGTTAAAAAAACAAATAGATTCAATTTCAGGAATTGTAGCTTTACAGGTTTCTCCAAAGGGTATTGAATTTGATGCCCATGTATTGCCAGTCATTCCAATTTTGTTTAGAACCTGATACGTGTTTTCCTTTTCGGGATTCCATTGATCGTAAGCGTGTTCATTATTCCAGTATAAAATGGCAAAAATCACGCTGGCAACCCCAATGCTTAATCCTAAAACATTTAAAAGCGAAAACAATTTGCTTTGCCTTAAATGATAAATAAATATTTTAAACCAGTTAAAAATCATGGTATAAGTTTTATAATTACATTAATTATTTTTTGGTCTAAAGGCTGGTTTTGCCTTTTATAGAAGAGTAAAAATTTTGCAAACAAATCCCACCAGAACTAAGATTGCAGTAATAACAAATTTTATCATTTTTTCGATTATTTAGCGTCCATAAAAACATCAACATTTCTCTGATTTAGTTTTTCAGAGAATATAACACCGTCTTTCATATGAATCGTTCTTTGCGAAAAAGAAGCATCATAATCAGAGTGGGTAACCATCAAAATTGTGGCACCTTTAGCATGTAAATCAGTTAAAAGTTCCATTACCTCATTACCGTTTTTACTGTCCAGATTTCCTGTTGGTTCATCGGCCAGAATAATTTTCGGATCATTAACCAAAGCTCTTGCAACCGCAACCCTTTGCTGCTGACCTCCCGAAAGCTGCTGCGGAAAATGTTTTAAACGGTGCGAAATATTTAATTTCTCGGCAATAGCCTCAATTTTTTGTTTTCTGTCTGATGCTTTTACATTGTTATAAAGCAAAGGCAGTTCGATATTATCATAAACTGAAAGCTCATCGATCAAGTTGAAATTCTGAAAAATAAAACCAATATTTTCTTTGCGAACTGCAGCTCTTCCTTTCTCTTTTAAGTTAATCATTTCCTGATTCAGCAATTTGTAACTCCCGTCAGTAGCGCTGTCTAAAAGTCCGATAATATTTAGTAAAGTAGATTTCCCGCAGCCGGAAGGCCCCATAATCGTTAAAAAATCTCCTTTTTTAATTTCTACATTAATACCGCTTAAAGCAGCAGTTTCAACTTCTTCGGTTCTAAATACTTTGGTTAAATTTTGTATCGTTATCATATTTTAAAGATTAGTTATTAATTACGTTTTTTGATTGATGATTGATGTTTTTATATTTTTTGTTTCGCCACGAATTTCACGAATTTTCACGAATGAATATTTTTCGTAATGCTCATAATAATTAGTGCAAATTCGTGGCAGACTTTTTTTATTAAACCGCGACTGAACACTAAAATCTGAACACTGATTACTTAAAAATTACTGCGACTGAATCGATAATTCCTCAATATCTTTATAATCTGAATAAGAAGAAATAATCACAGATTCACCTTCTTTCAAACCTTCCAGAACTTCATAATACGAAGGATTTTCTCTTCCTAATTTTATATTTCTTCTTTCGGCTTTATTTCCTTTTACTACAAAAATCCATTTCCCTGCAGTTTCCTGGTTAAAGCTTCCTTTTTGTACTACCAGTATTTTGTTTTTCTCAGATAAAATCAATTTAACTCCAAAACTTAAACCGTCTTGTAAAGCAATATCTTCTTTAGAAGTAAAAGCTAATTCTACAATAAAATGCCCGTTTTTAACTTCCGGAATTACTTTAGTAACCACAACTTCAAGTGTTTTTCCTTTAAATTCAACCTGACCTTTTAAACCTTCGCGAATTTTCTCTAAATAAAACTCATCAACATCGGCAGATAATTTATATCCTTTTTTAGAATCAATTTTCCCGATGCTTTCCCCAGCCTGAAACGTTTTTCCTAAAACAGGTTCAAAAGAAGTCAATCGGCCAGATTCTGGAGCAGTAATCAAGAAATTCTTTTTGTTATTTCTTAAAATATCCAAGCTTTTTTCCATCGTTTGAATCGAACGGTTAATTTGAGAAATCTGCAATTGATTCGATTGTTTTTCCTTTTGAATACTTTGCTGAATCGTTTTTTTACGCTCTTCCTGAAAACGAAGACTTTCCTTAAAAGTATTCCAGTCGTTTTTTGAAATCACATCTTTGGCAAACAATTTTGCATTCAAATCATATAACCTTTTGGCGTCGTTATAATCGTGTTCAATTAAAACTAAATCTTTGGTCAAATTCAATTCCTGATTTCTAATGTTTAGTTTTCCTGTATTCAAATTGTTGATCTGTTCGATAATTGCTGTTTCCTGAGTCAAATAATTCAATTCAGTATTCGGGTTGTACAAACGAGCCAGCGATTGCCCTTTTGTAACCATTGCACCGTTTTCTACAAAAATCTCTTTTACAGATCCTCCTTCTGTAACGTTTACAAGCATTACATTTAACGGCTCAACTTTTGCCTGGAAAACCACAAAATCTTCAAAAAAAGCTTTTTCAACTTTATGTATCGAAAGTTCCTCTGCTTTTACATTTAAACTTCTTTTTGAATTAAAAGAAAAAAAGAGAATTGCAGCCAAAACTAAAAAAACTACAATTGCTATTGTGAGATATCTAAATTTTCTATTTTTACGAGGAATTATCGTGTCCATTTTTTAAATAATTTACTGATAATCAATAGGTAAATTCTGTGCCATAAAATTTATTTTTTGCAAAGCCCTGATTTTAAAGAGGCTTTAAAAAACATCCAAAAAAAGAGTGTTCGATAATGAACAGTTGACCGTTCAAAATCGGACGAAAAAATACAGCATGAGAAAAAAACAAGCCCAAATATTAGTTGTTGACGATCAGGAAGAAATTCTTTTTTCGGCAAAAATGATTCTCAAAAAACATTTTGAAACGATTTTTACGACAAACAGCCCTAAAAAAATCATTTCAATTTTGAGTGAAAATGAAATAAATGTTGTTTTGCTGGATATGAATTATAGAATTGGTTTTGAAGATGGACGAGAAGGAATTCATTGGCTCAAAGAAATAAAAACACTTTCACCAAACACAATTGTGATTTTGATGACCGCTTTCGGGAAAATTGATACAGCTGTTGAAGGAATAAAAATTGGCGCTTTTGATTATGTTTTAAAACCCTGGCACAACGAAAAATTACTCGAAATAATTGATAAGGCTGTCGCCGAAAGCCGAAAAAACAGCAAAAAACAAGTTGTTGAAAAAACAGAGAAACGGTATTTTGTAGGCACATCTCAAAAAATAAAACAAGCTTATTCTATTGCAGAGAAAGTAGCCAAAACAGATGCAAACGTTTTGATTTTAGGAGAAAACGGAACCGGAAAATATGTTTTTGCGGAGTTTATCCACCAAAATTCAGCCAGAAAAAAAGAACCTTTTATTCATGTAGATTTAGGCTCCTTAAGTGATAATTTATTCGAAAGCGAACTTTTTGGATACGCAAAAGGCGCTTTTACAGATGCCAAAACCGATACGCCCGGAAGATTTGAAATGGCGCAAAACGGAACCATTTTTCTGGATGAAATTGGGAATATTCCGCTTCATCTGCAATCAAAATTATTGCACGTTTTGCAGACTAAAACCGTTACACGCTTGGGAGAAAGCAAAGCAAGACCTTTAAATGTCAGAATAATTTCGGCAACAAATAACGATATCAAAGCTGAGGTAAAAAGTAAAACCTTTAGAGAAGATTTGCTTTATAGAATTAATACGATGGAAATAAATCTGCCGTCGCTTCGGGAACGAAAAGATGATATTGTTCCGATGGCTAATTTTATTTTAGAAAGTATTGCCGAAAAATACAATCAGGAAAACTGGCGTTTTGAAGAAAATGCTGCACCATATTTAGAAAAATATCCATGGAAAGGAAATGTTCGTGAAATGGAAAATAAAATTGAACGCGCTCTTATTTTAGCCGAAAACAATACCATTTCTGTAACCGATTTAGATATTCTGGATTTTGAAGAAATTCAGGAAAATGATGATAATCCATTATCTGAAATGGAAAAAACAGCAATCGAGAAAGCACTTTTTAAACATCACGGAAACATCTCAAAAACTGCCGAAGAATTAGGATTATCAAGAGCCGCTTTGTACAGGAGGATTGAAAAATACGATTTAAAAAACTAAGATAATTTATGCCACAGATTAAAAGGATTAAAAAGATTTTTTTATCTGCTTAAATCTGTAGAATCTGCGTGAAACTAAAATAATTAGGACCACAGATTTCACGGATTAAAATGATTTTCCTCTTGTATTTGAAATTTAGTTTCACACAGATTTGAAAAAAAATCTTTTTAATCCTTTTAATCTGTGGCAAAAAATAATCTGTGGCTAAAAAACATTAAATGAAAAACTGGAAATTTTATAACGCCTTGTTCGTAAGAGTCTTGTTTGTCATGATTCTCTTTTTTATTTGCGTTTTTTTAATCTATAAAATGTTCTATTACAACGCACTTTTAGTTGGCTTTTTTGCTTTTATATTCTTAGCCGAAATGTATTTTTATGTAAAAAATGAACTCCAGTTTTACGACAGAACACTGCTTTCGATTCTTCAGAATGATTTTTCTACCAATTTTCCCGAAGAGAATAAAAAAGACAATTTTAAAAACCTCTATCTTTTATATGAAAATTTAAAAGTGCAGCAGCAAGAACAGACATCAAAAGAAATGATTTACCGTTCGCTTTTAAATAATATTGACACAGCAGCGTTAATCCTTGAAAGAGAAAACGAAGATTGGGATATATTTTTGATGAATGACTGTTTCTCTGATTTATTTAAAGTTCCAAAAGTAAGCCATTGGAAATATCTTAAAAATTACCTGCGATCACTTTGTAATGAAATTGAAAAAACAGATTTCAGCGAATTAAAATCGGCAATTTCGATTAAAATAGAAGAGGAGGATCTGCAGACTTTTATGCTGCAGACTTCCCGAACACAAACATATAACAAAGAATATTTTATTATTTTGTTAGACAGTATCCAGCGTGTTATTGAGAAAAAAGAAAAAGAAGCGTGGATTAATTTGATGAAAATTATTTCGCATGAATTAATGAATTCCTTGACGCCAATTCGTGCGCTTTCGCAGAATTTACTCCATATTGTCGATCAGGAAAGTTTAGAAGAAGACGATTTTGACGACATTAAAAGCAGTATTTCGACTATAATAAACCGAAGTGATCATTTGCAGGTTTTTGTAGAGAATTACCGTAAACTCGCCATGCTGCCAACGCCGACGAAACAAATGACGCCAATAAATGCTCTTTTCGAAGACTGCCTCCGAATTATGAGTCCGATTTTGAAAGCAGAAAATATCGAATTGATAAACGATATTCACAGTTCACGTTCTATTATGATTGATAAAAACCAAATGGAACAGGTAATTATTAATTTGATTACCAATAGTGTTTATGCTTTAAAAGAGAAAAACGAAAAGAAAATGTATGTTTCGAGTTACACCGAAAACAATCGCTTTTTCATTTCAATTTCGGATAACGGAAAAGGAATCGATCCAGAAATTCAGGACAAAATATTCCTTCCTTTCTTCACCACCAGAAAAGACGGCGCCGGAATTGGACTTACGCTTTCTAAAAACATTATCGAAGCGCACGGCGGCTACTTAAGCTACCAAACAGATGAAGATAAAACAAGTTTTGTAATCTGCTTGATTTAAAATGAACCATATAAGTTATATAAGTTCATTTAAAAAGTATTAGTATTCAATTTTTAAAAAGTTTCATTCGGGTCTCCTGCAAGGTTTCCAAAACCTTGTAGGTATTTTTATAGTTACCAATTATAGATTATTTGAAAGAATTTATGCCTGCAAGGTTTTAAAAACCTTACAGGAAGCTCTAAAATGAACTTATATGACTTATATGGTGAAACATTTAATACTGTACTTCAGGTTTCCAAAAGTGTTTTTCGAAATCGACGATTTGATTGTTTACTACTTTAATCCCTTCGTTTTCTAAAAGCTGCTGCATTAAATTAGTTCCGTCAAAATGATGTTTTCCAGTTAAAAGCCCTTTTTGATTTACAACCCTGTGTGCCGGAACGTCATCCATATTATGGCATGCATTCATTGCCCAGCCCACCATTCGTGCTGAACGTGCAGTTCCTAAAGCCTTTGCAATTGCTCCATAAGAAGTTACTCTTCCAAACGGAATTTGTCTGGCAACGATATAAACTCTTTCGAAAAAATTTTCCTCAGCCATAATTATTTTTTTTGCCACAGATTACAAGGATTTTTTACTTTCTCTATAAAATTTAAGTTTCCCGCAGATTTTGGAGATTTAAACAGATTAATATTAAATAAAAAAATCCTTTTAGATATGCTAAATAAATCCGTGTAAAACATTTAACCACAAAGTAAAAAAATCATTTTAATCCGTATAATCTGTGGCCTATAAAATTTTTACCCGAAATAATAATTCAAAATATTAAAAAGCGTTACAATGGCAACTAACCCTGTAATACTTCCAATAATAGTATTCATGTTTCGCATTAAGTAATCGGTTTTCTTTTCTATCTTTCCAAAGAAAGCGATATAACTGTACAAAACAGCAAACGAACCCAAAACAGATCCTAAAACAAAAGTGAAAATAATGCTGTTTTCAAATACAAAAAGATTGTAAGACGCCAAAGTTACACTTACTACAACATAATACGGAATGGGAAAAAAGTTTAGTGCAGAAAGCAGGATTCCCAAGAAGAAACGACTTTTTTTACTACTCTTTTTAATCTTCGATTTCTTTTTGGTTTTTGGCTCTTTGGCAATAAACAAAAAGTATATTGTTAAAATCGAAAAAATAACAAAACCTATTTCACGTAACAAAGTAACAACATCTGGACGATTGTCGATTACCTGTGCAAATAAAACCGCAACATAAACCTGACAAAAAATCACCAAAACTGCACCGATAACAAACCATAAAGCATTCTTTTTTCCTTCTTTAAGGTTTGTTTTGGCTGCCGTCATATTGATTAATCCCGGCGGAATAATACCAATTGCAGCGGCAATAAAGCCTGAAAGTAATGGAGTAAGATATACCATTCAGTTGTTTAAGCGATTAAAAGATGTTTTTCAAAATTAAATTAGTCTTTAATTTTAAAACGAATATACGTAATTGCCTTGTTAATTTCTAAATATTGTTTTTCATAAAATGTTTGAAAAGCAGTAACTTCCTCCGGGCTTCCTTCATTTCTGTATACATTATGGTTGGCATACAAAACTTCATGGCCTTCTCCGTGAAGCAGTCCAAGCGTATAACCGTGCATAAATTCGCTGTCGGTTTTAAGGTTTACGACACCGTCTTTTTTAAGGATTTTTTTATACAATTTCAAGAACTCAGAATTCGTCATTCTGTGTTTTGTTCTTTTGTATTTTATCTGCGGATCCGGAAAAGTAATCCAGATTTCATCCACTTCATTTTCATCAAAAATATGATTGATAAGTTCGATTTGAGTACGAACAAAAGCAACATTATGAAGACCGGTTTCCACGGCAGTTTTAGCACCACGCCAGAAACGAGCACCTTTAATGTCAATTCCGATAAAATTTTTGTTGGGATATTTTTCTGCTAATCCAACTGAGTATTCACCTTTTCCACATCCTAATTCTAAAACCAGAGGATTATCATTTTTAAAGAAATCCGAATTCCATTTTCCTCTCAAAGGCATTAAATTGCCTACAACTTCTTCTCTTGTTGGTTGAAAAACGTTTTGAAATGTTTCGTTTTCTCTGAATCTTTTTAGTTTATTTTTACTTCCCACTTTTTACAAAAATTTTCAGCAAAATTAAGCAATATAAACGAATGAAAATAGTGCAATTGGGTTTTAAAGTTTTTTGCCACAGATTTTAAGGATTAAAAAGATTTTTCTAAACATTAATCTGTGTTGTCCCGTAGGGACAACTTCAAGATGCAGATTATTTGTTTTTACCAATATTCAATCTCTACGAGATACTTCTTAGTCGTGAAATATTGTTTTAAATATACTCCGTTAGGAGTAAAATATCGGTAGAAAAAAAATGGATATCGATAAAAATGTCCCCTAGGGACTATATGTTTTTAAATTGTTTGCCACGAATTACTAATTTCCACGAATTAATTTAATCGGTATGAGTGAAAAAGATTCGTGGAAATTCGTGTAATTTGTGGTAAAACTTTATTTTCAACCGTAATGCGGTTCTGTAATTGGTTTTAATTTTGGATCTAATGTTTCGTCGTGCTGCGATAAATCCAATCCGATATGTTCGTTTTCTTCAGAAACACGAAGCGGAATAATGAAATTTGTTACTTTAAATAAGAAATAAGCTCCGAAGAAAGTAAAGATTGAAACCAGAACTAAGGCAATCATATGATGTGCAAATACATTCCAGCCTCCGTGTAATAAACTTGCATTTTCACCATGCGCAAAAATTGCGGTTAAAATCATCCCCATAATTCCTCCAACACCGTGACAGGCAAAAACATCAAGAGTATCATCAAATCTTTTTGATAAACGGCAATTTACAACAGAGTTTGAAACCAAAGCCGTAACGAATCCGAAGAACATACTTTCAGGAACTGAAACAAATCCTGCGGCTGGAGTAATCGCTACCAAACCTACAACAGCTCCAATACAAGCTCCAAGAGCAGAAACTTTTCTTCCGTTCATTCTATCGAAGAAAACCCAGGTTAACATGGCTGCTGCCGATGATGTTGTAGTCGTTGCAAAAGCCATAGCAGCAGTTCCGTTGGCTGCAAGCGCAGAACCAGCGTTGAATCCGAACCAGCCAAACCATAACATTCCCGTTCCTAATAATACAAACGGAATATTGGTTGGAATATGCTGACTGTTTTTTCTTTTTCCTAAAACCAAAACTCCCGCTAAAGCTGCAAAACCAGAACTCATATGAACTACGGTTCCTCCAGCGAAATCTTTAACTCCAAAATAACTTCCTAAAATACCTGTAGGATACCAAACCGAATGACACAAAGGCGCATAAATAAAAATGGTAAACAAACTGATGAAAAGTAAATACGATATAAAACGAACACGTTCTGCAAACGAACCCGTAATAATTGCAGGAGCGATAATGGCAAACTTCATTTGGAACAATGCAAACAACATAAACGGAATTGTATTCGCTAATTGCTTATGAGGCAAGATGTTTACATAATCCATAAAAGCAAAAGTGGCTGGATTTCCGAAAAAACTATAAAAGTGATCTCCAGAACCAAAACCTACAGGTTCTCCAAATGCAAGACTAAAAGCCACAACAACCCATAAAAGTGTAACAACACCAAGACAGATAAAACTTTGTAGCATTGTCGAAATCACATTTTTGCGGCCTACCATTCCGCCATAAAAAAAAGACAATCCTGGTGTCATGATTAAAACCAGGCAACAAGAAGTCAGCATCCAGGCAACATCCGCAGGAACGATATGATCGGTTGTGTCAAATTCAGATAATACATAACTGTTTTCGGTAACAGTTGGCCAAAATGCGCCAATAATACAAACAATGCTAATAATGATAAAGGAAATGATCCAGCGCTTTTCTATTTTCATTTTTCAAATACTTTATTTAACCCTATTTTTTTTGGGGTCAAAGTTAAAAAAAATTAAATATTTAGATTTTAGGGGCTGTTAAAATAGTGGTTGTGTTTTAATTTTGGTTGAATTTGTAAAATATTGATCGCTTTTTTAATAGTTTTTCATTTTATGATTCCAAAACACACCTAATATTATCAATTATATTATAATTAATTTAATAGCGATGCTAATAAAGCCTTATAAAAGTTATGTTTATAAGAATAAAGCATAAAAATGTTTATTTTTTTTGAAGCTTCGCAATCAAAATATCTTCAATTGGTGCTTTTATTTTGGTTACGGCATCAACTTCATTATTCGGAATTGTCATTGATAATACATAATGCTGAATTTTCCATTCTTTCCCCACTTTTACCAAAACTCCAGAACCGCGGCAGATTTTCATTTGTGTATCCAATAATTCATCAAACCAAGCTGTTTTTCCTGATTTGTCAAAAAAGATATGACGTTCAAGCGCTTTAAAATTCCAGGTTGTCCCTTTGTCGAAAAACGGTTTTGCCCAAATTTGAAATTCTTTTTTTGTCCAGTTTTCGGTTGCATCAGTTCCTATGTAAATCGCATCATTGGCCAAAGTATTAAAATAAGCATCAAATTTTACCTCGCCGGCAGCTTTGTGCCACGCATCAAGAGTTTGATTGATTTTGTCTTTGTCGGTTTGAGCATTTGCAAAAGAAGCAACGAATAAAAGTAGTAGAATTGTTTTTTTCATGGAATATAGTATTTTATTTTAAAGGTAAGGAATTTTTAAACCGTTGTGTAATGGCACACGGATTTTGCGGGTTTAAACAGATTAAACGCAGATAAATTTTTCAATAACCTGCCTAATCTGTGAAATCTGTGGGCAAAAAAGCTTTACGATATTGTGAGACCTAAAACTTAAATTATCTTACATAACTTATATGGTTTAATCTCAAAAAGTGATTATATTTGAGTGCTTTAAATATCCCAAATATGAATCCGAAAATCTTTATAAGCTCACTCGCTATAACCTCATTACTTTTTGTTTCCTGCAAAAAGGAATTGGAACCACAGGAAAGTACTGCAACATCTGAATTGGTAAGACTTGGACTTGCAAAAGATACAACGAAAACGCCTTCAGTAGTTCAGCAGACTCAGGCTTCACCTTCAAATCCGAATACCGTTTTAAGCGATACAAAAGGATTAAATCCGGCTCACGGACAGCCGGGACACCGCTGTGATATTGCAGTTGGAGCACCTTTAAATTCTGCGCCAACACAACAAGTGCAGCAAGTACAACAAGTTCCAGCGCAAGCAGGACAGACAGTACAAGTAAATCCGAATCAAAAAAATGTGGTTACTACTACAGTAGCTACGCCTGTAAAAGTTGGAAAAGGAATGAATCCATCGCACGGACAGCCGGGGCATAGATGTGATATTCCGGTTGGAGCGCCTTTAAATTCTCCAGTAGCGGCTAAAACTACTCCTGCAGCTTCGACACCACAAGGCGGAACAATGACACAAAATGTAACCGTTCCTGCAGGAAATCCAGTTCCGGCTCTATTAAGCACAGATGCCAATAAAACAGTTGCAGAAGGAATGAATCCGGCACACGGACAACCAGGCCATCGCTGCGATATCGCCGTAGGAGCTCCGCTGCCAAAATCATAAGAAGAGTTGCAAAGATGCAAAGTGACAAAGGTGCAAAGTAAAACAAGCGCAAAGAAAACTTTGAACCTTTGTACCTTTTCAAAATACATAAAAAAAGACGTTTCAATCTGAAACGTCTTTTTTTATGTATTTTGAAATTTAGTGTGCTTTCAGTTTTTCGAAAGTTGTAGTAAGTGTTTTTTTAGCTTTGCTCAAAGCACCGTTAAAAGCTTTTTCAAGAGTTTCGGCATGTTCAGTTACAGTGATTGGCTGTAATTTTGCTGTACGAACTTCAAGAACACATTTTTTATCATTCAGGCTGAATTTCTCGCCATTTTCATCTCCAAAATGTACTTCAATGCGTGTGATTTTATCCTCAAAACGGGCTAAACCTTTTTCTAATTCTTCAGAGAAATATTTTTCTAATCTTTGGTGTCCTTCGATGTTTTTGTCGGTATTGATTTGAATTTTCATAACGGTTTATATTTAATGTTTGTTTCTCAAATCTATTTATTTTAGAAAGAAAAGCCAAGCGAGTTAATAAAACATTATGAAATTTTTAGTGTTAATTTTTTATTCTGAAGAAGGAAGAATCGCACTAGAAACTCCACAACAACGAGTAAACTAAATTGTAAGAAAACCACATAATTCACTCGGGTTTTTTGATATATTTGCAATTCCTAAAATGCAAAAAATATGAACTTGAAAAATCTTCTTGCCCGTGTGGTATGGTGGCGGTATTGGAAACAACCGCAGCGCTCTTTTTGCAGCGTAGGACACCTATAGCTATGCGGGTTTTATATTTCCTAAAATGCAAAAAAATGAGTACAAACACCCTTTCCAAAGAAACCGAATCTCGTTTAACAGATTTCTTCAACCAAACAGTTGATCCAGAAAGTCTGGCAAAAGCTATTCGACAAATCAATTATTTAATTGCTTTAAGTATAATTCGGGATTGCGAAACCTTTCAGACGGAAAAAATAAATCTTGAAAAAGGTTATTATTGGCTGAATGAATTAGCCGAGATTTTGAATCCTTATTTTGAGGTTGAAGATTAAGAAAATGTAAAAAGCCACTGCGAAGTGGCTTTTTTATTTTGTGGATTGTCTTCCGTTTATTGCGTTTTGAATTTCGAGAATACACGCATCTAAATTCTTTTTGATATCGTTGCTCCAGAATCGTAAAATCTTCCAGTTTTGAGATTCTAAATAGGTGTTTACTTCGATATCTCTTTGCATGTTTCGTTCGATTTTTTTGATCCAGAATTCGCTATTTGTTTTAATACGATTTCTGTCAATATCCCAGTTTTTTCCATGGAAAAATTCTCCGTCAACAAAGATCGCTAATTTGATTTTTTTGAATGTGAAATCGGGTCTTCCAAAAACTGTTTTATTATTTCGACGATATCGATATCCTAATGCCCATAAAGCTTTTGCTAAACGAACTTCGTCTTTTGTATTGGTGCTTCGAATAGCACTCATTAGTTTGGATCGTTGTTCGGGAGTTAGGAAGTCCATAATGAGTAAATTTTAATTACAATTTACTCATTATTAATGAAATATAAACGCAAGTTATGTTTTAAATTTTATTTTCTTATTTTGGTATGAATTTGATATTTAGATGATTTCCTCTTCAAGCAATTCTCTCAATTTAGACATAAGATTTGGTCTATATACGCAGTAAGTAAAGTTATCTTCATTAGCTAATAATTCTCTTAATTCAGTTTGGTTTAATTTAGCACTATAAAAAACAATTTTGCAGTTTGGATTCACTGATCGGATGTTTTGAATAACTTGGTCTCCATCTATTCCATGACCTTCATTTTTTAGATTATAATCTACACAAAATAATAATTCACTAGGTATATTAGATGCTATATTCGAAAATTCATTAGAATCGTTCTTTTCTGTAATACTTAATTTTACTTTAAATTCCTTTTCCAATTCTTTAATCTCATCTTCTACTGAAGGAAGGTATTCGATTTTGTCTTCAACCCAAATAATATCAATTACTCTAATCATACGTTACTTTATTTTTTAAATGTTAAAATTAATTCTACTCCTTTTTTTATTTTATTATTCACAGTTATATTCATGTTTTCCGAAGATTCAATAATACTATTAACATGGAAAAGGCCTAAGCCGGAACCTGATGTAGTTGTAAAGCCCAAGTCAAATATATTTTTTACAGATTCTTCGGGTATGCCAATTCCGTCATCTCTGAAATTAACATTTAAATTTTCTTTTGTAATTTCATAATCGACGGTCATTCTTGTTGATTTGGCTCTTATTGAATTACTGACAAGATTGTCAATTATTATAGTAATTTCAATTGGCTTAAAAGTACAAATAAATGAATTTTGATTAGAGTTCAGATTATTCGAGATAATCTCAATGTCTTCCGATCTTATAGGTATAACAATATTTTTAAGATATTCATGAATAAATTCAAGTATATCTCCTTCAACTTCTTCTGCATAAAGTTTAAAATTAGCCTTTGTTGCAAATTGAGAAATAGCTAAGATTTTTCTGTTTTCTAAACTCATTTGCCTTAATTTATTTCCAATAACTTCATTAGGAATTTTTTCTCTTCTATTAATCCTTTTGTGTAAACCAGAAATGTAATTATTTAAAATGTCGGCTGAAATACCAATACTGTGCATGAAACTTACTATTTCGTCAAGTTCTTGTGACTTCACAGATTTTAAAAACAGGTTTTGAGATTCTTTTTCTTTTAAAGAATTTTCTGCTTCTTTACGTTTATTTTCCTCATCTATGGCTTTTTTTTCAGCTTCTTTCCTTCTGTTTTCTTCATCTATGGCTTTTTTTTCAGCTTCTTTCCTTCTCTTGATTTCTTTTTTATAATCACTTTCTTGATTGTCAATAATTAATAATCCTTTTTTATCATTTGCGCGAATTGCAATTTCTCTAAGGGTATCAAATTGGGGTAAATTTTGTTCTTCGACATTCTCTGTAATATAATTTATTAGCTCATCAGAATATTCTATTAGTTGAATATTTTTTTTGCCCGCTATGTTTTTAACAAAATCTAACACTTGATTTTTAGCAGTAAGATCTAGTGTTTCTTGATTGTCGCCAACCCTTTTACTTATTTTCCATAAAATTGGAGCTACAAAGCTCTCTAATTTTTTTAATGATTCAATAAAAAAATCACGTAGTTCTTCTGTACCAGGGCTATTAAGCAGACCACCATCGCGACTTGAAGTTTCTTGAAATTGTTCGGTGTTTTCTGAAATTGAAACTTGCCCAATTAACTCTCGGGTTCCTAGAAATCTCGCATAACCTTGAGCTTTTCTTTCATTTATATTAAAGGGATCATTGTTCGGTTCACCAAAAGGTAATACTCTGAATCCATTATTAAAAAGGAATATCGAACCAAATTCAGCGGAAGTTATGCCCATTGTTTTTGTGAAACTTGACTTGGCATGTGTATTTAAATAAAAAAGTAAAATATTTGATTTGGAAGGAATGTGCTTATATTTATTAGGTTCTTTTATCTTATATATTAGATTTCCTCTATCTATTAAGGTTGTTTCGATAAAATCTTCATCTTCCATAATAGAAACTTTGATTTGAGTTGTAGCGATATTTAATGCTTCGAAAACAAAGTTTTTTACTTCTCCGTTCACAATATCAATTGAATTAGCGGATTCAAGATCCTTTTTTAATTCTCTTTGACTAATAAATTCAATAGAAAATTCATTCTGAAGAGTAAATGGGTTAATTAATTTGGCCAAGGATTTTTTGAGATCAAGAATTTTTTTTCTCGGCCATACATTTCGAAGATTTGAAATTTCTAATATTAATCCATTTTCAAAATTTTTAAATTTTGTGGAATTAGCATTACTGTATTTAATTTCGATATCTCCAAATTCATCTAAAGCATCATTTTCATATTCATCCCAGTCAAACTTTAAGTTCCAATAAATTGAATCATTTATCTTTTTTGTTGTCATCTCTAGTGTTGAACCTAGTCGATCGCTACCCATTCTTCCGATGCCCTTTTGACCAGCATAGCTTCTGTTTGGATTTATTCTATCTCTATAGGATTTGTTTTTGTCTTCTTCAAATTCTACATCTTCAATACCTTCATTTTTTGCAGAATACGCAATAAAGAGCCATTTGTCGATAATATCTCTCCTGTTCATTCCTTTCCCATCATCCCAGATCGTAATTTTATCTTGATCGAAAATTATTTTTACTTTTTTTGCATGTGCATCAAACGAATTTTTTACTAGTTCAAAAACAGCAACAAAGTCATCTGTTATTAAGTTTTTCCCTAATATGGTTTTTAACTGAGAACTTATTCTAAATTTAAATTCATCAAAAAGTTCCCTTTCTTTAATTATTCTATTTTTTTCTGGAGAAATTTTTATTTCAGAGTTTTTTTCTTCCCAAATTTCTGGAATTAAGGAATTGTAATTTTTTCGACCAGATTTATTTGTTACATATGCTCTAAAACCTAATAGTTGATTTTCAACTGAACGAACAGTTCTGTTTAGTTCATTTGCTAGAATATGAATTTTTGGATTGTTTTCATGAATTCCTTTTCCATCTATTTCAATATATAACTCACATATTTTTTCAAGCTCTTTTTTATTAAAAGGCTGCCCAGTTAGGTCATTCTTTTCTCCGCCAGGAATTCTTTCATATTTTGCCATTATAAAATTTCTTTTAAATGTTTTTGAATGGTTTCTCCAATAACTTTTGCTAATAATGGAGGGACTGCATTTCCTACTTGTGTATATTGAGGCACTTCAAATTTTCTCATATCTCCCCCTGTTGTTGTTTTAGATCTAAATTCATACCAATCCGGAAATGATTGAAATCTGGCCATTTCACGTACGGTTAATGTACGGGGTTCGCTTTGATCATAATGGCATAAGTCATCAGGGATAGTTAATTGTGCTGGTGCTGGTTCTGATCTTCTTAATGCCCTTTGTGAATGTTTACGAGTTGGAATAGATTTAATTAATGTTTCAATTGTTTCAATGTTGGCGGGAACTTTTGATATTTCTTTTCCATTTTCAATAAATAATAATTTATGCTTTGAAAATTCTGCTGTCAGTTTATTTAATAATTCTTTTGGAATGTCTTTACCTGTCAATAAATCAGTAGCTCCCTTTTTTAACCCGTTTTGAAATTGTTCAATAACTTGATAGAATCTAAATCTTGATTTTACCATAAAATTATGTTTTCTAACTTCGTGATTTTTGATGTAAATTGGATTGTCTACGCCTTTGGAAAATGCATTATTAATGAAGTTAACATATTTATTTTCAGTGTTGTTAAGTTTGTATTTGATGAATGTGTTTTTCAAATCTTCGATCGCATCGCTTGTGTTAATAAAGTTATTATTAGAATGAGAGATCTTTGGGAGAATTACACCATCAAATAAATTGGGATGATTTTCAATATCGTAATACTTAAATTCTTTTTCAGAAATGTTTTCTAAATTTTCCTTATTTTCAATTACTAAATCATAGAATTTTTTAGATGTTAAAAGAATTTCATTATTTGGGTAAAATTTTATTAGTTTATTAAATATGTCTTTCCTGTATGCCTGTAAAATAAATCGAGGTCTATTTTGAGGAACTCCAAAATATTTAGAGTTTAACATCATACAAACAGGAATGAATCCCTCTAAAACAAATGCTTTGGAAACTTCTAACCATGCATAGTATTTTTTTTTGTTTTCTGTAAATGGAGAAGTGATTCCTTTTACATTTTCTAATAAAACAGTTTTAGGTTGTACCATTCCTGCAAATTTTGCAAAAGAAAGAGGAAGAAGGTTTTTATCATTGTTTTTTTCTCTTCTACCTGCTAAACTAAAACTTTGACAGGGTGGCCCACCAGAAATTAGATCGATATTTTTTGCTTTAAGCTCTTTTACAATTTTTGGATTTTGAGAAAAAAAATCTAACAAATCATCAATATTTCCAATTAATAATTTTTCTTCTAAACTTGTATTTTTATTTAAATCCGAAAATTTTCCTTTTGAAGTTGAAAAGGGATTTTCACGTAATCTATTTTCTAAATCTTCTGAAATGTAATTACTTTTAATCCAAAGTGATCTACTTGCAGTTTTTTTTTGTTTTGAAAGAGAATGTAAATCTTCTTTTAATATATTATAAGCAAAAGTTTCTCCTGCCATAGGAGATAATTCATTAGCAAAAAACAATTCGAATCCAGCGGCTTCTAATCCTAGACTCATTCCTCCGCATCCTGCAAACAACTCAATATGTGTCAATGTAATATAATAATTTATTTTTAGAGATGTAAAGATAGTTTAAGATACTAACTTTTAAAAAAAAGTTTAAGTTTATTTTAATAACAAGAAAAAACTTATTTATCTCTCCTTCTTCCCCCACTTAATCTTCATTTTCCCATCATCATCAACAGCAAGTAAATGAAGCACAATTCCACGTTCCCGAACCGCATCGCGTTCGGCTTTGCTGGCGAGTTTCGCATCGTTTTTAGAATTTCTTAGTGGGATTGTGAGGGCGAGATTGGTTCCTCGGCTGAAAGAATAAATTCCGTCAACATCGATGTTTAGGACGTTTGAACTTATGGTTAGATTATTAATGTCAATTTGTTCGCCGCGCATATTAAGGTGACCGGATAAATCGCTGAAAGTTATATTATTGACATCGCGAAACGGAAAAGCAAATTTGCCAATTTTTACGATAGGCTCAAAGTTGAGTAACGCACCTTGATTGACTTTGAAATCTAGTTTTCCATGCATTGAATTGGTTAATAATTCGCCTTGACTGTTGATAAAACCGTTTACGTTTGCTGTGCTGGTCAATCTGCCTTTTATGCTATTTGGATTAAAAGATTTGATTCCGAAGTTGTTGAACGATTTTAAAAAACTCGCAATATCAACTCTGTTTACCTGAGCGTTTGAGCTAAAAGCATAATTTTTCCCGCTTGGTAAAAGCTCGCTGTTAAAAGTAATGCTTCCGCCAGAAGTTTGAAGCGAACCATTTTTTATAACCAACTTAGAATCCTGCATTGAGATCCTTGCAGTTGTGTTAGTTGCGGTTAGTTTGTTATAATTGATTTTATCTGCTTTAATATCAATTACAACAATACAATTTTCGATTACGTTTCGCAAATGACTTGAAATAGTTGTTTTTTTATTATTTTTTACAGCTGTTTTCTTTTTTTGAGAAGTTGCCAAAACACCAAGAAATTGTTTAAGATCGATATTGGGACAGTAAATGTTCCAGTTCACAACCATAACTTTCGGGTGCATCATAATATAAATTTAAGAAATTATCGATTTTTCCTTCTATAAAAATTGTATTCTTTTTGTGTTTGTAAGCGATTTGTTTAATAAGCAAAGCCTTCTCTGTAAAATCAAGATGAATGTTTGTTTTTACTGCGTGAACATTTTTCGGGATATAATGAAACGAAGCGTTATCGACATCGACATTTCCTATAAACTTTGGTTTTTTAATGTATAGATCAACAATATCAAACTGAAATTTTAAATTTGCTTTGGCGTGGCCTTCAGAGAAATGTATCCACTTTTCGTTGCTTACTTCGTTGAGTCTTTCGATATCAAAATCAGAACTTACGATTCCGGTTGCGATGGGCTTCTCGAGATTGCTAATTACAACTTGCGGAATTGAAAGCGGGATATTTTGATATTCTCCCGAAAATTGGGTTAAAATTACAGCCGAGTTTGGATCGTTAAACCCATTTTTTGGTTTGAAATTGTTTGTAAAAATTCCTCTGAAATTACATTTGTCAATTCGTCCGTCGGGAATGGTGAGTTCGTTGTTTTTGGCTACAGCCTGAACCACGATTTTAGGATCATCGTGAACATTTAAATCACCTTTCAGATCGCAGTTTACATTGATTGGTTTTTTCAAATCAAATCGATTCAATTTAGAACTAATATTTCCAGATAATAAATGTGAAGCGTTACTCCATAAAATACGCGTATTAATATTGATTCCGAAAAGGGAATTGGTTTTACCCACGTTAAAATAAGCCGCAATATCAAATGAATCAGAGCCAATTTTTAAGTTTTTGGTTGAAACATCGATTTTTTGTTTGTCGGCTTGATAAGAAACAGCCAGAGTTCCTTTGAGTTCTTTTTGTTTGGCAAAACTTCCGTGAACGGTATTAAAGGCTAAACTGTTTATTTGAGTATCTAAAAATAAATCGGTATTCCAGTCGTCTCCGTTATACTCAACTTTTGAGTTTAAATTATGAACACCAAAATCAAACAATTTATTTCCTAATTGATTATCAATAATAATATGAACATCATTGAGGTCAATTTCGTCGATTGTAGTTTCGGGTTTTGATTTATTTTTGGGAGATTTTTTCTTTTTTGGTTTAAAAATATCAGAGTTTGTGTAGCCATCTTTGGTTTTATAAATATAAATATCGGCGTCGTTAATCAGTATTTTATGAATGTTGATTTCTTTTCGCAGTAAATTCCAAACATTTAAACGTGCTTCAATTTCCTGTGCTTTTAGTAAAGTATGGTGATGGGTATCCCATTTGTTGTCTTTGAGTTCGACATCTTTTAAAGCTAAAGTGAAATTAGGTAAACCGGTTAGAAACTTATATTGAAAATCGCCAATATGAAACTTTCCGTTTATGTTTTCATTAATTTTTGTGTTTATTTTAGCTATAATTTCTGATTTATTTTGGTTGAAATATAAAGCTAATCCGCCGCAAGCCAGCAAAAGTATTCCAACTAAGGCAATGACAAAAATACCAAATCGTTTGGCGTATTTTTTAAACCCTGCCGATTGAAAAAATGTTGTTACGTTATGTAATGTTGTGTGCATTTTGATGAATTTCCTGCCCATTATAGATAAGATAAAATTGAGTAATTTCAAATATAAGTTAAAACTTACAATTATTTTAATTTTTAGCAATATAATTATTGACGATACTTTTATAATCAAAACTAATTTGCTTATGGTGTATGATTTGTTTTTAATTTTTAACTTTGTACCTCAGTTTTGCAAGTATTAAAAGTCTCCCGAGACGAAAGCTGAGAATAACTTTAAAGAAAAATAATTATGGCATTAGCAATAACAGATGCTACTTTTGACGAAGTGGTTTTAAAATCAGATAAACCAGTAATGGTAGATTTTTGGGCAGCATGGTGCGGTCCTTGTAGAATGGTTGGTCCAATCATTGACCAATTAAGCGATGAATATGCAGGTAAAGTTGTGGTTGGTAAAGTAGATGTAGATGCTAACCAGGAGTTTGCTGCTAAATATGGTGTGCGTAACATACCAACCGTTTTGGTGTTTCATAACGGTGAAGTAGTAGGAAAACAAGTAGGAGTTGCTCCGAAACAAACCTACGCTGACAGCTTAGACGCTTTGTTGTAATCGTAAGATTATAATTTATATAAAAAAGGTTTGACGAGAGTCAAGCCTTTCTTATTTTTTAAATATTTGAGATTTTTTTGCCGAGAATTTCACGAATTCCCACTAATTTTTTTATTTCAGATTTGATTGGTTTTTATCATTTCAGCCAATACTATAATTTGTAAAAATTCATGCAATTCGTGGTAAACTTTTTTTATTTTTAACGCGTCTTATATTCCTTTAAAAATGAAAATTCTATACACTTTTTTTTCTTTTATTATATTGATTTCAATTGGTTTTTCTCAATCAAAAGAAAAAGAAAGTGTGTTTTTAGAAAATGGGGTTTCAGAGCAATTGGCACAATTTCGAAAAAAACAGATTTCTGATATTCGATACGAATTGTCTTTTGAAATTCCGAATCAGAAAGAAGAAAACATTAATTCTCATTTGAATGTAAACTTGAAATTGTCTGATTTAAGCCAGCCTTTGCTTTTAGATTTTAAAGAGAAATTTCAAAACATAAAAACGCTTGAAGTAAACAGAAAAAGTATCGCAATTGTTTATGAAAAAGGGCATATTATAATTGCTTCTTCGGCTTTAGTTTTAGGAAAAAATACAGTCTCTGTTTCCTTCATCGCAGGCAATTTATCTTTAAACCGAAATGATGATTTTCTTTACACACTTTTAGTTCCTGATCGTGCGAGTACATTATTCCCTTGTTTTGACCAGCCAGATATAAAAGCGACTTATAAACTGAGTCTTTCTGTGCCAAAAGATTGGTCGGTTTTGGCTGGAGCCGATGTAAAAGAGAAAGTCGAAAAAGGTGATTTTACGAATTATGTTTTTGGGGAATCAGATAAAATGAGCACATATTTGTTTTCTTTCGTTGCCGGAAAATTTAAAAGCGTTACGAAAAAACCAGGTTTAGAGATGACAATGTTGTATCGCGAAAATAATCCTGAAAAGATAAAAACCAGTACTGATACTATTTTCGATCTGCATCAACAGTCTTTAGATTTTTTAGAAAAATATACCCATTATAAATTTTCGTTTCAAAAGTTAGATTTTGCTTCAATTCCCGTTTTTCAATATGGCGGAATGGAACATGTTGGCGCGATTCAATATAGAGAATCGACTTTATTTTTGGACAACAGCGCAACTGACAGTGAGAAATTAAACCGAGCGAAACTTATTGCTCACGAAACTTCTCACATGTGGTTTGGTGATTTGGTAACGATGAAATGGTTTGATGATGTTTGGATGAAAGAAGTTTTTGCCAATTTTATGGCCGATAAAATTATGAATCCAATTTTCCCGAAAGTCAATCATAATCTGCAATTTTTTACAGCGCATTATGCTAGTGCTTTCGCAGAAGATCGATCTTTGGGGACACATCCAATTAAACAGCATTTGGCAAATTTAAAAGATGCCGGTTCGCTTTATGGATCCATTATTTACAACAAAGCTCCAATTATGATGCGCCAGCTTGAAGCTTCGATGGGAAAAGAATCGTTTCAAAAAGGAATTGAAAAATACATTAAAAAATACGCCAACGACAATGCCGACTGGAATAATCTCGTAGAAATTCTGGATGTCGAAACGCCGCTTGATATGAAAAAATGGAGTGAAGTCTGGGTCAATAAATCAGGCAGGGCCGTTTTTACAGATAAGATTGAATACGATTCTAAAGACCGAATCAAAAAATTTGAAATTCAGCAAAACGCCGAAGATAAATCCAATAATATCTGGCCTCAGGTTTTTCAAATTGGTTTCGTTTATGATGATGATGTGAAAGTTTTAAACGTTAATATTAAAGACAAAGACCTTATTTTAAAAGAAGCTGCAGGACTTGAAAAGCCAAACACAATTATTTACAATTATAACGGTTTTGGATACGGGGTTTTTCCGCTTGACGGAAACAATTTAGATTATATTACTGCTTTAAAAGATGAGGTTGCGAGAGCTTCGGCTTACAGTAACCTTTATGAAAATATGCTGATTGGAAATGTTTCTGCGGATGAGACTTTTAATTGTTTTTTTAAAGGAATCCAATTCGAAGAAAATGAATTGGTTTTGCGAATTGTATCGAATAATCTGAGCTCTATTTACTGGAGATTTTTAACCCAAAAACAACAAGATAGAGTTCAAAATTTACTTAGTTATACTTTATACTCACGCCTGCAGACTAATTTATCTGCTAATATAAAAAAGACCTTATTTGGTTTGTTTAGTTCAACTGCGTATTCCGCTTCGGCGAAAGCTAAATTATATCAAATTTGGAATAAAGAAATCGTAATTCCGGGTTTAAAATTAAATGAAGACGATTTTACCAACATAGCGATGAATTTAGCGATTTTCAAACATGAAAAAGCAGATGAAATATTAGAAAAAACAAGAACAACTATTACAAATCCAGACAAACAAAAACGTTTTGAATTCCTGCTCCCGTCATTGTCAAAAGACGAATTGGTTCGCAATGCTTTTATGGAATCTTTAAAAGACGATAAAAACCGTGAAAAAGAATCGTGGGTTTCGGTTGGTTTAAGTAATATTCATCATCCGCTGCGTCAGGAAAGTGCGCAAAAGTATATTAGATTTTCATTAGATTTGGTTGATGAAATTCAGCGCACGGGAGATATTTTCTTTCCGAAAGACTGGCTGGATAATATCGTTGGGAAATATTCGTCGAAATTTGCTTTTGATGAAGTACAGCGATTCTTAAAAGAAAACCCTAATTTTAGTCCGATTCTGAAGAGAAAATTATTCCAGGCAGCAGATTTGCTTTATAAAGCACAAAATATTAAAAAAGAAACCGAATGAAAATCGAATCGGAAATAGAGAAAGTTTCAAGTTTTCAGCACCTCGAAATGCTGGCAAATCAAGTTGTAGAAGGTTTTATATCCGGAATGCACAAAAGTCCGTTTCATGGATTTTCGGCTGAATTTGCTGAACATAAAGTCTACAACGCAGGCGAAAGCACTAAACATATCGATTGGAAATTATTTGCCAAAACAGACCGTTTGTATACGAAACGTTTTGAAGAAGAAACCAATTTACGGTGTCATTTAATTGTAGATAATTCTTCGTCGATGCATTATCCTGAACTAAAAACGGATCAGCCATTTTATGAAAAGAAGATTGGTTTTGCAGTTTTGGCTTCGGCGGTTTTAATGAATATTTTAAAGAAACAGCGCGATGCCGTAGGTTTAAGTGTTTTCTCTGATAAATACGAATATTATGCTCCAGAAAAAGGAAGCGATCGTCACCACAGAATGCTTTTGAATAAACTGGAAGAATTATTAGTGCAGTCAAAAGTCAAAAAAACGACCGATACCATTACGTATTTACATCAGATTGCAGAGAAAATGCACCGTCGTTCGATGATTATTTTGTTTACAGATATGTTTCAGGCCGAAGATGACGAAAAGCTTTTTAACGCTCTACAGCATTTAAAACACAACAAACATAAAGTAGTTTTGTTTCATGTGGTTGATAATGAAACCGAATTGAAATTTGATTTTGATAATGCACCAAGAAAGTTTATCGACTTAGAATCGGGAGAAGAAGTTTCGATTTTTGCCGATAATGTTAAAGTTGAATATGAAAAAAGGGTAGAAGCTTACTTTAAAAACCTGGCTTTAACCTGCGCAAAGAATCAAATTAAGTACGTTCCGGTAAATGTTGGCGATAATTTTGAAAAAATATTGACTACATATTTGGTTGAAAAACAAAACTTTGGCTAAGAATTTAAAAATTTATTTCATTTTTTTTATCAAAACACTTGCAGAAACGAAATTCTGTACTATCTTTGCAACCGCAATAACGCAGAGGTTTGGTAGTTCAGTTGGTTAGAATACATGCCTGTCACGCATGGGGTCGCGGGTTCGAGTCCCGTCCAGACCGCAATATTGGGAGAAGCCTTTCTTAACAGAAAGGCTTTTTTGCCCAAATACGGTATCTAAGATTAGTTGTGTTGTTTTGCTGCGACTTTGTAACTCGCAGCTGGTTTAGTAGTTAGACCAATGAAAAGCTTTCCACTTTTGTGGATGGCTTTTTTGATTTAAGACATATTGAGTTTAACCGCAAAGAGCACTATAATTTACGCAAAGTCCGCAAAGTTTTTTTAAGCTTTGCGGATTTTTTGCTTATAATGATTTATTGAATTAGATTTTAAACATAGCCCGTGGTTTAACCACGGAAATACAAATTGTGATCATGATTGCGTCCCTGTGGTTGAACCACGAGCTATGTTTACAAGAATAAAAAGCACGAAAAATCTTTGTTTAAGCGATAGGCTTTGATGAAGATTGTCATTTTTAATTTGAATTTGGAATTTCATAAGATTGGAATTTATTTAAAATCAACCAATTAAAATTTTCTCAATTTTAATTCATCAAAACCCTTGCAGAATCCAAGTTCTGTTGTATTTTTGCATTCACAATAACGCAGTAGGTTTGGTAGTTCAGTTGGTTAGAATACATGCCTGTCACGCATGGGGTCGCGGGTTCGAGTCCCGTCCAGACCGCAATATTGGAAAAAGCCTTTCTTAACGGAAAGGCTTTTTTGTTTTAACTGCAAAAGAGCTAAGACTAAGATTTACACAAAGCCCACAAAGGTTATTTAAGTTTTGGGGGTTCTGTTTGGGATATTGTAGTTCAAATATAGTCCAAGGTTTCAACCTTAGACGTATTGTAATGATTTATATTGTGGCAATGCATTGCACTCCAATGATTGAAACCATTGGTTATGGTTTTAATAAAAACTTTGCGTTTGTGTGAACTTTGCGAGATTAAAAAAATTCTGCGAATCTTCGCAAAAAACCTTTGCGGATTACTGTGGAATAACGCTTTATTACCCTATCTTGCAGCCGTTAAAAAACAAAAATATAGAATGAAACAGCAATGTGTAATTTTTGATATGGATGGCGTGATTTCTCACACCAATCCGCATCATGTGAAGGCTTTTGAGGCGTTTTTCGATAAATATCAAATTCCTTATACCAACGAAGAATTTGAAGAACATATGTACGGAAAACATAATAGTTATATTATGACGCATTTCTTCAAGCGCCCAGTTGCGGGAGAAGAACTTCTAAAACTTGAAGACGAAAAAGAAGGAATGTTTCGTGAAATTTACAAAGACAAAGTCGATACGATTCCGCATTATTTGGATTTTTTAAGCGAATTAAAATCTCGCAGTTTTAAAACCGCTGTTGCAACATCGGCGCCGCGTGCGAATCTTGATTTGATTATAAATACATTACAAATTGCCTATAAAATGGATTCGATGATGTCCAGCGAAGATGTTAAGTTTCATAAACCAAATCCAGAAGTATATCTAAAATCGGCAGAGCGTGTAGGTGTTTCTCCGTCTGATTGTGTGGTTTTCGAGGATTCTTTTTCGGGCATTACAGCGGGATTAAATGCCGGAATGAAAGTAGTTGGCGTTTTGAGTACGCATACAAAAGAAGAGCTTCCTGTATGTGATTTTTATATTAATGATTATAGTGAAATTAATGCCGATAAAATTTTGGAATTATTAAACAGCTAAAATTTTAAGCCATATAAGAAATATAAGTTCATTTAAATAAATGAGTATAATTTGAATTGCCTCCTGCTTTAGCTGGAGGTTTTTTTGTGTTTGAAAAGGAAAGGCTTTAGCCGAAAATTTGATTTTCTATATGAAAAAAATAATTAGAATTGAAGGTATATTTGCCTATATAAAATAAATGTTCCTGATGATTTTTGCAATATTTTAAATTATAAAATTATGAGTACAAATCATTTTTCAGAAGAAATTGAAACAAGAATAAAAGACTTTTTAATTCATTCCATCGGACGAAAAGATTTAGCAAAAACAATACGACAGGTAAATTACGCTCTTTCGTTATGCTCAATGCGAGGTTGCGAAACCTTAGAATCTGAATTACCAAACATGGATGATAATTTTTATTGGCTAAATAGATTAGCAGAAGTTCTTGATCCTTATTTGGATGTTGATTAAATAAAAGATATTATTTTCATTTCGACGAAAGGAGAAACTAAAACAGCAAATCGACAAAAATTGAGATGTTTCCCAATAATTTTTTCATGTGTACAACCCGTCGTGGTGCTAAAATCTCCATTCGTCAAGATGATAATCTTTGTGGTTACTTTGTCTTCAATGGATTAATCCCGAAGCTTCGGGACGTTGCTGCAAAACAAATCATTCCTTTGGAATTTTATATAGCGTTCCGTAGGAACAAATTATATTATAGGGATGGATTTTAATCCATCTTCGCAATCATAATCGTCATTTTTTTGTCATTCCGAGGAACGAGGAATAGCACTAGTAACTCCGCAAAGAAAAGCGCCAATCTTTGTAGATCTGCGCGTGAGATTCCTCGGAATGACAAACTAGATGGATTTTGGATTGTTTATAGGTTATAAATCATTTCTCTGCTGCAATCACAAGTGCGTTCCCGTCGATAATGACATTTCCGTCAGGGAATTTTTCATTTACTAAAGTAAAAACTTCTTGTTTGATTTTTTCTTTCATCGAATCATCAGCATTGCTGAGCGCAGCAACAAAAGGTGCGGCAATTTCTGTGATCAGATTCCAATAAACGTCTGCAGTACCGCAATTTAATTTGCCAGTTAGTTCTGTTTCGGTAGTATTTTTAAATCCGGCCTGTTTAAAAATATCGGTCATTAAACCGCTTTTCGAACAGCGAAACATACCCGGAGCTTCGGGAGGCGGAGGAGTGAGCTGCATGTTTCTGTTAATTGTTCCGCCAACAGCAGTGACCCAAAAATTTTTCTCAGGACCGCTCCAAACTGCAGCTGCGATTTTGCCGCCAGGTTTCAGAACCCGATACATTTCTTTTGCCGCTAAAAGCATATCTGGAAAAAACATAAAACCCATTCGACAGCTTATGGCATCGAAGGTATTGTCGTAAAAAGGAAGTTCGCTTACATCGCAAGCAGTAAATTCAACATTTGTAATTCCTTTTCTAAAAGCATTTTCGCGGGCAATTGTAAGCATATCGTCAGCGAGATCTGTAATAACGACTTTTCCGTCAGAAAGCATCGTGGCAATGCTCAAACCCGGTTCGCCAGTTCCAGCCGCGACATCTAAAATTACGTCTGATTCTTTTGGGTTTATTGAACGAATGATTTCATCGGCAAAAGGCCTCATAAAATCCAGAATTTCATGATCCCATTTTTTCCAGCCTGGAGAAAATTTGTTCCAAGATGCTTTCTGCTGTTCTCGAATTTCTTGTAGTTGTGGTTCCATTTTGTTTATTGTTAGGTTGTTGAAAAATGAATTTTATAACCGAAACAAAATTTGGGGAATTTGTTCTGTAATAGGCAAAGAGAAGAGTTTTTTGGCAGATTTTTTTTGATTGGCAAAGATACGGAAGAAATCTTTTTGTTGGATTGGTTTTGGTGTTAATTGTTTTATTATTAGTATTTTGTGTTTATGTTGACACTTCGTTATTTTTTATTTTTCGAATAATTTCTTTAGAAACATCACTGATGTTTTCGCTGATTCGGAAAGTATAATTTTTTCCATCTAATCTGCATTTATGGCAATCTGCTGAATGATAACTATAATCATCTAAATCCATTGTTGTATCGCAAACAGGACAGTTAGGTTTTAAGTCGGTAATTTCAAATGATTGTCTGTGAGCCAACCATTTATAATCCCAGCTCCATTTTGAGTTTTTTACTCCAAAAATATCACTTTTATAATTTTTGTAATGATTATATGGAGTTTTGCTTTCGTGTGATTTTTCTGAAGTAAATCCACGTTTTAGTCTTAACTTTTCAAAACGAGTAATGATAATTAAAAAAAGCACTATCAAAATTGCAAAATATAAAGGGATTTGCATGTTGAAAATTTCCTTTAACCATCCAAAATTAAAAAAATTAGATTTTGAATCTTCTGGTAATTCGATATATAGCTTCAAGATAAAAAAGAAACTTGCTGTTATAAAACCTGCTAACCATTTATCGATAATCCATGAGTATATTTTTTTCATTTATTCTATGTTGAAATTCGTTATGTTATTATGTTTGGTAGTTAATTTGTGCTATGTACAAGTCTATAGAATTTTTTCCCCGTCTCAGTTACTACATATAAAGTGTTTGGTTGTCGACTAACTATATCGTAAGATTCTAACAATGCTAAAAATTTTGTAGAAACGTCTGAAGACTCTGCTGGGGAATATCCTTTTTGAATATAAAATATGATATTTTCATATTGTTTAAGCTCTTCAGGATTACTTTTTACTCTATCAGCAAAAAGAGATAGTTCATCTGAAGGGGTGATACTATTGTCTGTTTCAAGAAGTTTTTCTAAGGTTACAGTTGGTTCTTTTTTTGATATTCTTGTATTTGTAAATTCAGTTGTTTTATTTCGAGGTTTTTATCTTCTACGAGTTTGGCAAATCTTTCTTCTTGCTTAGAAATTTGTTCTCTTAATTCAATTGATTGTTCTATGCTTAACAATTGTTTTCCATCGACTAAATTTTTTTGGTCGACCCTCCATTTATTGAATTTTAATGAAAGCCAATATGCACCATTGGTTATAAAAGGAACCAGAGTTATAATGAAGATTGAAGAAAGTAGAGGGAAAATAAATATGTTTTTAAAAGCTGAAAAATTAGTGACTATGTAATCAATTTTGTCTTGGGAAACAAAAAAGGTCAGATATATAATTTTCCAGTTCCATAAACACCATGAAATTATAAAAGAACCATAAAACGGGCTAGTCGTTCTTTCGTATATAATTTGATCAAATGACTTTTTTAAATCGTCTATCATTTTTACGTTGTAAGTTAATTTTGAGAGTTTCAAAAATAAAAATAGAAACCAATAAAATGATATTGTAGTAAATTGCTTATCAACAATTTTAATAACAAAAAGTAAAATGCACCAAAAACAAAAAAGCTTCTGAAAAATCTTCAGAAGCTTTTTTAGTGCGGATAATAGGACTCGAACCTACACGCCTTGCGGCACCAGATCCTAAGTCTGGCATGTCTACCAATTTCACCATATCCGCGTAATTGTGGGTGCAAAGATAAGCATACTTTCGAATATTCAAAGAAAAATTTCAAAAAAAATATTAATTCTCTTTTTTGTACTTTTGGTTTTCTATAAAAATAATTTAAATGGAAAATATTAAGTCCTACGTTCAACAACATAAAGATCGGTTTATCAATGAATTGATCGAATTATTAAAGATTCCGTCGGTAAGTGCTGACACCGCATATTCTCAAGATGTTATTGACACAGCAGAGGCTGTAAAAGAAAGTTTATCAAAAGCAGGCTGCGATTTAGTTGAAGTTTGCGATACTCCGGGTTATCCAATTATTTATGGAGAAAAAATAATCGACCCAAATCTTCCAACAGTTTTAGTTTACGGACACTACGATGTTCAACCGCCAGATCCATTAGAATTATGGACTTCACCACCTTTTGAACCAGTTATAAAAACAACAGATATTCACCCGGAAGGTGCAATCTTCGCCCGTGGAGCGTGTGACGACAAAGGTCAGATGTTCATGCACGTAAAAGCACTTGAATATATGGTGCAGAACAATGTGTTGCCTTGTAACGTAAAATTCATGATTGAAGGTGAAGAAGAAGTAGGTTCTGCAAGTTTGGCCTGGTTCGTAGAACGCAATCAGGAAAAACTGAAAAATGACGTTATTTTGATTTCAGATACTGGAATGATTTCTAACCAGCAGCCATCGATTACGACAGGTTTAAGAGGTTTGAGTTATGTTGAGGTAGAAGTTACAGGTCCAAACCGCGATTTACATTCTGGTTTATACGGCGGGGCAGTGGCGAACCCAATTAATATTTTGGCAAAAATGATCGCTTCTCTTCACGACGAAAACAATCATATTACAATTCCGGGATTCTATGATAAAGTTCAGGAATTATCTGCAGAGGAAAGAGCTGAAATGGCAAAAGCGCCTTTTAGTTTAGAAAAATATAAAAACGCTTTAAACATTGCTGATGTTTATGGCGAAAAAGGTTATGTAACAAACGAGCGCAATTCAATCCGTCCGACTTTAGACGTAAACGGAATTTGGGGCGGTTATACTGGCGAAGGTGCTAAAACGGTTATTGCGAGTAAAGCGTTTGCTAAAATCTCGATGCGTTTGGTTCCAAATCAGGATTGGGTTGAGATTACAGAACTTTTTACAAAACATTTCACAAGTATTGCTCCGGCTGGAGTTAAGGTAAAAGTTACACCTCACCACGGCGGACAAGGTTATGTTACGCCAATTGACAGTATTGGATATCAGGCTGCAAATAAAGCGTATACAGAAACGTTTGGAGTTCCGGCAATTCCGGTTCGTTCTGGTGGAAGTATTCCAATTGTGGCTTTGTTTGAGAAAGAACTAAAAAGCAAAACGATTTTAATGGGATTTGGTTTGGACAGCGACGCAATTCACTCGCCAAATGAACATTTCGGAATCTTTAATTACTTAAAGGGAATTGAAACTATTCCATTGTTTTATAAATATTTTGTGGAGCTTTCTAAGTAGTTTTTAACCGCAAAGTTCGCTATGGTTTTTGCTCGCAATCCCGGTAGTTATCGGGAGCAAGGTCGCAAAGATTAATTTTTAAGATATAGAATCCGTTCAGAAATGAACGGATTTTTTTTGGAAAGAAACAAAGATTTTTTCAATTGCCTCCAGCTTTAGCTGGAGGTTTTAAAAGAGATTAGCATTGGCTTTAGCCGAATTATAAGTATTGTTTTTATATAAATGCAGTGGAAATTTGGCTAAAGCCTTTTTTCTTGTATTCCTTCTATACCTCCAGCTAAAGCTGGAGGCAATTGAAAAAATATCCTTTAAATCTCTGTTACTTTGAAACTTAAAAGAAATTTTTCTTAAAAAAATTTGCATATTAAAATTTTAACTCTACATTTGTAGAGCAAAATCTATGAATGTAGAACAATAAAGGATTGTTTAAATCCTAAGAGAAAAAAACTTAGAACCTTAGCAACTCAGAATCTTAGAACCTTAAAAAAAAATGCAGCTATCAAACTCAGAAGAACAATTAATGGAACATCTTTGGAAGCTTGAAAAAGCTTTTATGAAAGATTTACTGGGAGCGTATCCAAAACCAAAACCGGCAACAACAACCGTAGCAACGCTTTTAAAACGAATGATTGACAAAAAATTTGTTGCTTACAATGAATTTGGAAATTCGAGAGAATATTATCCTTTGGTAAAAAAAACAGATTATTTCTCAAAACATGTAAAAGGACTTATTAGCAATTTCTTTAATAATTCAGCTTCGCAGTTTGCTTCGTTTTTTACAACCGAAACAAATCTATCCGCTTCAGAATTAGAAGATCTTAGAAAAATTATCGATTCAGAAATTCAAAAAAAGAAAAAATGACAGACTTTCTAATAAAATCAGCAGTTAGCTTAAGCGTTCTTTTGGCTGTATATCATTTGTTCTTGAAAAAAGAAAAAATGTTTCGTTTCAACAGGTACTTTCTATTAGTCAGTTTATTGTTTTCAATAGTGATTCCTTTTATGTCTTTTGAAATTCAACAAGATATTCCTATTGTGTACAATAATGCAATTCCGTTTCCGACTAATACAGATCATCTTCCGATTCAAACAGAATTAATAAATATAAACACAGAAGAACAAACCAATTACTGGCTTTTACTATTACGGATAACTTATGGTTTAATTACTTTAATACTAAGTTATCGGTTTGTTCAAAATATTCATAAAATCACATCTAAGGCTAAAGTATCTAAAATCATTGTGCATCAAAACATAAGAATGGTGTTACTATTAGAGGAAACATTGCCTTATTCTTTTTGGAATTCCATTTACATGAATCAAAATGATTTTGAAAATGGACTAATAGAGCAAGAATTGTTTACGCATGAAATTGCCCATGTAAAGCAAAAACATACTCTTGATGTGATTTTTATAGAAGTTTTGAAAACGTTATTTTGGTTCAATCCTATCTTTATTTTTTACAAAAAAGCCATTCAGCTTAATCATGAGTTTTTGGCAGATGAAAATGTAATAGCATCACATAATGATGTTTATTTATATCAGAATCTTTTGCTCAACAAATTCAACATTTCCCAACCAATTTATTTAACTAGTAATTTAAATTTTTTATCAACAAAAAAACGACTTATTATGATGACAAAAATCACTTCAAAAACAAAAGCTTTAATGATGCAGTCTTTAGCTGTTTTAGGCCTTTTAACCATCTTTTTGATATTAGCTTTCAAACCATTGCCATTGAACAGCAAAAAAACTATAGTAATTGATGCCGGACATGGAGGAGAAGATATTGGAGCGCAAATTGGTGCCGAGCAAGAAAAGAAAATTGTAGAAAATATTGCGAATAAAATAAACTTATTGAATGGTAAAGATGAAATTGAAATTATTTTGCTTAGAAAAGATGACAGCTTTATTCAATTAAGCGAAAGAGTATCGAAAATAAATAAGATAAACCCAAGTTTGGTTATTTCTTTACATATAAATAGTTCAAAAAATTTGAATGAAAATGGGATAAATGCATATGTTTCAAAACAAAATGCTTTTTATGAAGAATCAAAGGAGAAGGCTGAAAATTTAGTTGATAAAATCTCAAATGGAAAACTTGCCAGAGGTGAGGTTAAAGATGCAAACTACTTTGTACTCAAAAATTCAAAATGCCCTGCATTATTAGTAGAAATTGGCTATTTGTCAAATGAAAATGACAGAACTTATCTGATTAGCGAAAATGGACAAAATGAAATTGCAAATAAAATCATTGAATTCATAAAAATATAAACGTCTGCCAAGAAACCCTATGGCTCTGTCCCTTTGAACCTAAAAAAAATCCGCTTCTAAAAAGATAGAAGCGGAAAAATAAACTAAAAAAAATTCTAAAAATAAAAGCGGGATCTAGATTAAAATAAATCAGGATTGTATCCAAAATAAGGTACAGTTTGTTCGTTAAAAATAACACCGTACTCCTCTAATTCCTTTAATATAGGTTCGTAAACTTCTTTTTTTATAGGAAGCTGAACGCCTGGAGTTGTGATTTTTCCGTTTAAAATAAGCAAAGTTGCCATCGCAACTGGAAGCCCGACTGTTTTTGCCATCGCTGTATAAGTCTGATCGTCGCCAATACAAACCATTTTTGAATCGATTTGTTTTTTCTCGCCATTTAATTCATAACCAAATTTATGATACATTACGATCATATCTTTATCATTTGGTTCCAGAGCCCAGCTGTCGGTTAAGATTTTTTCTAAAATTTGAGCCGGAGTTGCATTTGGCAGACCCACTTTTTTGTTTGGGTTGAATAAATCCAGTTCTAAAAGTTTATCCCACATAATGTCGTCCTGATCGATTTTAAGGATAAAGCGGGTTTTAATTTCAACAGAATCTGTTGGATGATAAGGAAGAAACGAATTCATGAATTGGCGATAACTCATGTTTTCAGAATCTTCGATAACATAACTGTCATCTGTCATTCCTAGCTGCACGAACATATTCCAGGCTTTCGAAAAACCAACTCTTCTAATTGTTCCTCTATATAAGGTCAGGACATTGTCAAGTCCGTAAATTGATTTGTATTTTAAAGAATCGCGGTTTGAATATGCTTCAAATTTTCCGTAACCTTCGACTTCAAGAAATTCAGTCCGGCGAAATAAAGCACTGTATGGAATATATTTATAAGTGCCTTCCTGAATAAATTTTGCTGCTCCGCCTTGTCCGGCCAAAACTACATTTCGCGGTGCCCAGGTAAATTTGTAATTCCATAAATTATTATCAGATTCGGGAGCAACTAAACCACCGCAAAATGATTCAAACAAAAGCATATTGCCGCCTTTTGAGGTAATTTCGTCAATAACTTTCATGGCACTCATATGGTCGATTCCAGGATCAAGACCAATTTCGTTCATGAAAATTAAGTCATTCTTTTTGGCGTCTTCATCCAAAGCCTGCATTGCATCACTTATATAGGATGCAGTTACAAGATGTTTTTTGAACCGCAGACAGTCTTTTGCAATTTCGATATGTAAATGTGCCGGAAGCATCGAAATTACAATCGAAGCGTTTTCGATTGCAGCACGTCTTTCTTCGGTATTAAATATATCTAAAGCAATTGGAGTTGCATTTGGATGTTTTTGTGTTTTTTTCTCGGCCAAAGCCAAAGATAAATCGGCAACAACAAGATGCAGGTTTTCAGTTTCTGATTTTGCCAGTAAATAGCGAATCAGCGAAGATGCTGATCTGCCGGCTCCAATTATTAAAACACTTCTCATAAACTCTAATATTTAACACAAACATATTAAAATGTTATAAATATAACAAATTTAATTTAAAAAATGATAATTATTTAATTCGTAAATTAATCAAAAAAGTCATTTTTAGGACTGAAATATTTTAAAAACTAAAATGAAAATTGAATAGGATGAAGTATTTTTGTTTTAAATTAAAAGTCTGGAAAATATGAAAAGAAGAATAGTTTTGACTGGAGCCTTTATAGGAATGCTGGCCATTATTTTTGGTGCTTTTGGAGCCCATTTATTAAAGAAATATCTGGCCGTCGAGGAGTTAAACACTTTTGAGGTTGGTGTTCGTTACCAAATGTACCACGCTCTTTTTTTACTTTTTCTTTCAACCCGAAAAGACATCGCTGAAAAAACCGTGAAAACAATCTATAATCTGGTTGTTGCAGGTGTTGTTCTCTTTAGCGGATCTATTTATTTATTAGCTACAAAAAGTCTTACAGTTTTTGATTCTAAGATTATCGTATTCGCAACACCTTTGGGCGGATTCTTATTAATTATTGGCTGGGCGGTATTATTTCTTACTATTTTGAGGAAAAAATCATAAAATCCAGAAAAAAAAATTCTGTGTAAAAATTAATCTTTAATTTTGTCTCATAATTAACATATAACGTTACTTATGTGAATTTTTATTGCTTTTTATCTGCTTTGATAAAAAATATAACAATTTGCAAACTTGGGTTTTACGCTTAAGAACTAGTAAAATTATATTTTGTTGCACCAAAAAATAACATACAACACAACATTAAATTTATGGACAATAACACACTTTTCGCGCAATCGATTTCGTTAAAAGAATTAGGGATAGAAAATGCAACGGTTCGTTACCAGTTATCAGCAGATGAACTGCATGCAATAACTGTGCAGTCAGGACAAGGTGTTGAGGCCTCTACAGGTGCTTTGGCAATTAATACAGGTGAATTTACAGGACGTTCTCCACAAGATCGTTTTATTGTAAAAGACAGCATTACAGAAGATAAAGTATGGTGGGGAAATGTAAATATCCCGTTTGCACCAGAAGCTTTTGAGAAATTATATAATAAGGTAACCAAGTTTTTATCAGACAAAGAGGTTTTTGTTCGTGATGCTTACGTTTGTTCTGATCCAAATTACAGACTAAACGTTCGTGTTGTTACCGAAACAGCATGGTCAAATTTGTTTTGCTACAATATGTTCTTAAGACCAGAAGAGTCTGAACTTGCTAACTTTACTCCAGAATGGACTGTAGTTTGTGCTCCAAGTTTTATGGCAGATCCTGCTGTAGACGGAACACGTCAGTCTAATTTTGCTATTTTAGATTTTACTAAAAAAGTAGCTTTAATTGGCGGAACTGGTTATACTGGAGAAATGAAAAAAGGAATTTTCTCTGCCTTAAACTTCATTTTACCGGTTTTTGAAAATACATTACCAATGCATTGCAGTGCCAATGTTGGTAAAAATGGAGATACTGCTATTTTCTTCGGATTATCCGGAACAGGAAAAACCACTTTATCTGCAGATCCGGAACGTAAATTAATCGGTGACGATGAACACGGATGGACTGCTGAAAACACAGTTTTTAACTTCGAAGGCGGATGCTACGCTAAAGTAATCAACTTAACAGAAGAAAATGAACCAGATATTTTTAGAGCGATTAAAAAAGGTGCGCTTTTAGAAAATGTTGTTTTTAAAGCTGGAACTAAAGAAGTAGATTATGATGATATTTCGATTACTCAAAACACTCGTGTAAGTTACCCAATAACACATATTGACAATATTCAGCCGGGTTCTATTGGCCATAACCCAAAAAATATATTTTTCCTTACAGCAGATTCTTTCGGAATCCTGCCTCCAATTTCAAGATTAACCCCTGGGCAGGCTGCTTACCACTTTATTTCTGGTTATACAGCAAAAGTTGCCGGAACTGAAGCCGGAGTTACAGAACCACAGCCTAATTTTTCTGCTTGTTTTGGAGCGCCTTTCATGCCTTTACATCCAACAAAATATGCTGAAATGTTAAGCAAAAAAATGAAAGATGCTGATGTAAAAGTTTGGTTAATCAACACAGGTTGGACAGGCGGTGCATACGGAACAGGAAATCGTATGAAACTAAAATACACACGTGCTATGATTACCGCTGCATTAAACGGAGAACTGGATAATGTAGAGTATGTAAACCACAAAGTATTTGGAATTGCAAAACCACAATCTTGTCCAAATGTTCCAAGTGAGATTTTAAATCCTAGAAATACTTGGGAAGACAAAGATTTATACGATAAAAAAGCGCTGGAATTAGCTCAGAAATTCAAAGCTAATTTTGCCAAATTTGAAGAGTTTGCCAATGCTGAAATCTTAGCCGGAGCACCGATTACAGAATAAAAGGAATTATTTAATTCAAATTAAAAAAGCTGTTCAGTTATGAACAGCTTTTTTTAGTATTCAGTGTTCAGATTTTTAGTGTTCAGTCACGGCTAAATGTCACCCTGAGCGAAGTCGAAGGGCTTTTACGTTGTTGGGCTTCGACTTCGCTCAGTCTGACAAAATTTATCGTCATTTTAAAAACTGATCACTAAAAAACTGACCACTGATCACTTTATTTCTTTCCCTTCATCAATACGTTTCTGAATCAAATCCCACGCATAATAATGAAACGTCATTCCGTTGCTCATGGCTATGAAAAGCCCGTTTTTGTATTTTGGGCCTAAGTTTACGCTTGTAACATCGGCACCATCGCATTCAATTGTTGACGTTGGAACTTCTGCCAATAAATTGTGCTTGTTTGGATTTCCTTTTACGCCTTCTCTCGGATAAACCATAAAAGAATTTGCCTGTTGGTTTGAAACTAGAATATATCCTGTAGAATCGGTTTTTTTGTAAATCGCAATTCCTTCGTGGTCTGACTTGAAATCTTTTTGACCAAAAAAAGCTAATTCTTTATTATCATTTAAAGCAGGATCAGCTTTGTATTTTCTAATGCCAACTTGTTCGTCGCAATAGTAAACAAAACCTAATTCGTTATCAACTGCAATTGCTTCAATTTCTTTTTTACCGCTGTAAGTTCCAAATTTACGGACCACTTTTGCAGCAGCAAATTTTCCGTTTCCAGAAGAAAGTTCATACTGCCATAAATAACTTCCTGTCGGACCCGTTTTTCTTCCCACAATAGCAAAAATCTTCTGATCGCCTGGGCGTGTGTATAAAGAAACTCCCATCGGATCTCTTTCTGCATCACCTTCAAAAACCGGAATTCCACCATTGTCAATCGGCTCTAAATCTGGCAGACTAAAGATTCTTATTTTGTTGGTTTCACGTTCTGTTGTAACGGCAATATCTATTTTTTTTCCGTCAATGATTAATCCGTAAGCGATATCAACATTGTTTGGACGTTGTAAAACAATTGATTTTTTAAGGATTTTTCCATTCAAATCAAAAGCATACAAACCGCCGTCGGTATCTTTGTCCGTTCCCACAATAATACTTTTTGAAGCATCGGCGGGGTTAATCCATATTGAAGGATCATCTGTATCGTGAGGCAACGCTTCAGTAACCGTTGTTGGTTTTACCGCATTTGGTTGGATTGGCGCTAATTTATCGTCTTTACAAGCTGTAAATGAAAGGCTTAAAAATAAAAAAGCAAGTATAGATTTGTTTTTCATTAGGTATTTTATTTTAAATAAAATTAGACAGAACGGTAAAGTCCTGTCTAATTTAAGAAATTTATAAATGGATTATTACAAGTCTAATTTCAACCCAAAATTGTAACGGGCTTGGTAATATTCTACTTGTTTTGTGTGCGTTTCAATTCCTTGGTAGTAACGCAATGGCTGATTTGTTAAGTTATTCGCTTCGGCAAAAAGACGAAGTTTTGGCGTAATCTTGAAAGCAACGTTTGCATCTAAAAAGAATTGTTTGTCATAATAACTGTCTTTATACGACTCAGAACCTAATTCATCTAAATAATCTGATGTAAAGTTGGTTGATATTCTTGCAGAAAAACGTTTGTTTTCCCAAGATAAAGACCCATTAAACATATGCGGAGTGGTTCCCGGAAGGCTGATGTCTTTTCTCTCGTTTCCATCTTCATCGGAAATTCCTTTTGCTTTAGATTTTGTGTACGTATAGTTTAAATAAACAGCAAAACCTTTTAAGAATTGACCCGGAAGGAAATCTAACTGACGTTGAAAAGCAACTTCAAATCCGTAAACATCAACAGTGTCACCATTTCGTGATTGTAAAAATGACCAATTTTCGCCAACCGGAATTGGGTTTGTCTGATTAGGGAAATCATTTGCAAATTTTACACTGTCGTATTCATTATCACTGTAGTTGTAAATGAAATCGTTTAATCTTTTGTAGAAAACTCCTCCCGAAATTAAACCAACAGATTTGAAATAATTCTCGGCCATGAAATCATAATTGTATGAGTATGTTGCATCAAGATCCGGGTTTCCGGCTGTAATCTCTTTATCTGAAGCAATATTGTTTACATAAGGAGCTAATGCATAATAGTTTGGTCTTGCTAAAGCCGTAGTTGCAGCAGCTCTTAAAACTAAATCTTTTGTAGCATTATATTGAAAAGAAATACTCGGCATTACATTAGTATAAGAGTTTGTTGTGTTGATTTTACTCTCTAATTCTTCTTCATCTAAAACTCGGTTTCCTGTATAATCAATATGAGTATTCTCTAAACGGAAACCTAAAACCATCGAAAGTTTATCGTTAAAATCCTGATCCCATCTTACATACGCAGCATAAATACTTTCTTTTGCATTATAGTTTACCGCTAAAAATTCTGATGGATCTGATTCTTTATCAAATAAAGCTGCATTATTTAAATCAAGATTTCCTAAAAAACTAGCCGAAGCAAAAGTTCCCGGTATATATTTAGTTCCCGGATTGAAATTTTTACCATCAAAAGAAGTTGTTTGGATTTCAGATAATAATCCCATTCCGTCGTTAATTGGTTCATAAGTAAAGAAAGTATTGTTTCTTTCTTTTTCTTTTAAACGAAGTCTAAGACCAGTTCTCAATCTTCCTTTTTGAGCCGGAATAATGGTAAAAGGAAAACGGATATTAACTTTTGCACCAAATTCGCTCTCGCTTGTTTCATCTGTATTTTCAGAAACCGAATCAAATTCGAATTGATCCAAAGCTTCTCCAGTTGTTGTAACCAATGGGAATTTTAAATCAGAAAAATTTTCAGTCATTTCTAAACCTGTCTGACGGTATTCGATATAACGCTCTCCCGGACGGTATTCTCTTGCTTTTGCATAATTGGCAGACCAGTCTAAATCTAATTTTGAGTTGATTAAATGCTCTCCGCGAATAGAATAATTTTGTACTCTTTGATCTTCAAGTCTTCTGTTTTTGTTGCGGCGGCTGTCAACACCGCCTTTAGTTTCACGCTTTACACGACCTTCAAATCCTGTAATTTGTTCACCATTGTAAATAGGTTCAATATCATCGTAAGTCGTTCTAAAACGATTTTCTCTATCATCTCTCCAGTTGTAAATTGCATTGGCGAAAATGGTGTTATTTTCATCAAATTTATAATCTAATGCAACAGAACCGCTGCGGCGAATACGCTGTACATTATATTTTCTAATTTCTGAAGCTTGTAAATATTCATTTCCAAAATCATCTTTTACCCATTCGTTTTCTACGTTATCAGACCCGTAATCAACATTATTATACGAGCCGCTAAAAACAGCACCTAATTTATTATCGAAAAAACGATTTCCGTATACAAAACCTGCCGTGTAACTTGCGTGTTCACGTATTGGTAAATAACCTCCCGCAAGCGTTGCAGAAATTCTTTCCCCATTTGGAGTTGCTCTTGTAATTAAGTTTACAGAACCTCCAATAGCATCTGCATCCATATCTGATGTCAAAGTTTTGTTTACTTCAATAGTCGAAATCATATCAGACGGAATCAAGTCCATTTGTACGTTTCTGTTATCACCTTCAGCAGAAGGAATACGGTCTCCATTTAAAGTAACTGAATTTAAGGATGGTGCCAAACCTCTAATAATAATATTACGGGCTTCGCCCTGGTCATTTTGCATTGTAATACCCGGAACACGTTTTAAAGCGTCTCCAACATTGGCATCTGGAAAACGTCCCATTTGATCTGATGAAATTACGTTTCCGATGTTTTTATTGTTTTTTTGCTGATTTAGCGCTTTTGCCTGACCTTTTAAGATATCTCCAACTACAACTTCGCTCAACTCTGTTCCTGAAGTTTTAAGGGCAAAATCTAAAACATTGTTTTTTCCTTGTTCAACTGTAATTTCGTGAGTAATTGCAGTATATCCAATATATTTTACTTCAACTTTATAAGTTCCGACATTAATATTTAATAATTCGAAACGACCATTGTAGTCAGAAACAGTGTATTTGTTTTCACCAATAATCTGGATCATCGCACCAGGCAAAGGAAGTTTATCATCTATATCAAGCACTTTTCCGGAAATTATGGCTTTTTGAGCATAACCAGAAAGAGCTAAAAATAAGAACATTAGTAATAAATGGATTTTTTTCATTGTAAGTTTAGTTTGATTCCTTGCGAAACTATACTCTTTGTATTACTAAAACCCTTTGAAAAAATTAACATAGTGTTATGATTAGTCAGTTATTCCTTATTCTTATTAATGTTTAACTAACATTTAAGTCTCAAATAATTGATTTGCAGCTAAAAACAAATCGATATTTTGAACGTAATTGAAAATTTGGCGTTAAATTTGCCGTAATCACACGAGCCTGAAAGGCGAACTGACGAAGTAATCACAATCAAAAATCATCAATCATGTTAAAACAATTTTTTATCCTTTGTTCCGGTGCTGACCGAGATTTATTAGAAGGATGTTCAGAAGGCGAACAAACCAAATATGTTGGTATTGGTGCCACCGTATTCTTTACCGCTGTAATGGCGTTTTTAGCCAGTGCCTATGCGCTTTTCACCGTTTTTGATTCTATTTATCCGGCTTTAATTTTTGGGTTTGTATGGAGTTTACTTATTTTTAATTTAGACCGATTTATCGTTTCTACAATTAAAAAGAGAGACCGCTTTATGGATGAATTCCTGCAGGCGACTCCACGTATTATGCTTGCGATTATTATTGCTATTGTAATTTCGAAACCTTTAGAAATTAAAATCTTTGAAAAAGAAATCAATACCGTTTTATTGAAAGAGAAAAACGAAATGGAATTGGCCAATAAAAAGCAAATTGGGACTTATTTCAAAACAGATTTAGATAAAAATAAAGCAGAAATAGCGGCTTTGAAAGCGGATATTGTAAAGAAAGAAAAAGAAGTAAATGCATTATATTCAACTTATATTACAGAGGCCGAAGGAACAGCCGGAACTAAAAAACTAGGAAAGGGTCCGGTTTATAAAGAAAAACGAGAAAAGCACGATGCTGCTTTAAAAGAATATGAAACTCTGAAAAAGACAAACGAAGCTAAAATTGCCGAGAAAGAAAAGGCTGGAAAACAACTTCAGGCCGATTTAGATAAAAAAGTTTCGCAGACACAGCCAATAATTGAAGGTTTCGACGGATTAATGGCACGTATAAATGCGTTAAACAAACTGCCATGGCTTCCGTCATTTTTTATAATGTTGTTGTTTCTGGCAATTGAAACTTCTCCAATTATAGCCAAATTATTAGCTCCAAAAGGGGAATTTGATTTTAAACAAGAAGAAGCCGAAACAGCAATGAAAGCTACTTTGGAACAAAATAAATACCAACGTGAATTATTAATGAAAACAAGTGCAGAAATGCATGACAGAGTATACGCTGATATTGCCGAAGATAAAGGTCTTTACGATTTGCAGCGAAAAAATGCAAAAGAGTTATTAGAACTGCAATCGCATAATTTTTTAGACAAACAGAAAGCTACGCTTTAGTCGAAAGTTGGAAAGTCGAAAGTCTTAAAGTCATATAAAAAAGTAAAAGCCAGAAATAGAATTTCTCTATTTTTGGCTTTTTTATTTTAGACAAAGTCAAAAACTTTAAGACTTTCAACTTTTGACTTTAAGACTTACTTACATGTAGCTTAAAATCTCTTTTTTGTAAGCATCATATTCTCCCTGCATGATTAAACCATTGTCAAGAAGTTTTTTGTAATTCTGTAATTTATCAAAAAGTTCTTCTTTAGATAATTCGCTTAATTTGCGTTCTCCGGTTGAAGGCTGTGCTGGCTGAATTGTTTCAAAAGTTTCAGTATATACTGGTGCTGCTGGTAAAATTTCAGCAAAGTTTGTTACCTCTTCAGTTTCAACTTCTTCAATTTCTTCTGTTTCCTCTTCAAAAACTGGTTCAACAACTTCCTGAACAGGAGTTCCTGCAGAAACTGGATTTTTTAATAAATCCAATTGCTCTTTAGCGTAAGTATAAATTTTTCTAGCCTGAATTTTTGGAATATAATCAATAGAAACAGCTAAATCTGTTTTTGTACCAAATGAAAATTCAGAACCTAAGATGTTTTCTTTTACAAAAGTGCTGGCAATATCATCCCAGGTATAATCTGTAAAATCCATAGAAAGACCTAAATTTTTAGGTTTACAGATAATGATACGTTTGTTTGTTAATACAATACTATCAGGAAAAACAGTAATTGCAGGCTTTTTTTGCACTGCGATGTATCCAACTTCTTCGCCTTTCATCAATAAATCGTTAAGTTTCGAAGTGATTTTTTCAATCGCTTTTGGATCCTGTTCTTCGTTTAGAAATTTTTTAAATTGTTCTTTCATGGTTGTATAAGTTGCTAAGTTATATAGTAACTAAGTTGCTAAGTTTTTTTTCTTATCGTGCAAATGTAATGCCTAATTTTCTAATTGCTCCGCCAGTTCGGTAAAAAATTTACCTCGGGTCGATAATTTCATTCTGAATTTTCTTTGTCAAACTTTTGAAAACCAATTCATATGAATGATCTATGAGTTCTTTGATAAATTTCACTGGGAGATTTCCGTTTAATGCAACCGTATTCCAATGCACTTTACTCATATGAAATCCTGGTTTTATCTCATCGTATTCAGCTCTGAGTTCCTGCGCGCGTTCTGGATCGCATTTTAAATTTACCGATGGTTCATTTTTTTCCCATTGTGATAAAGAGGATAAAGCAAACATTTTACCGCCCACTTTAAAAACCAAAGTATCTTCATCAAAAGGAAAATGCTCGCTCACACCTTTTTTCGAAAGACAATATTCGTAAAACGTTTCTAAATTCATATCATTTATTATTTACCAATTTCACCTAAATGCGTGTATTTAAAACCCTTTTCATATTTCAATCCGTAACCAAAAACACGATCCACTGCCGAATGTGAAAATAAAATAATTCCAGCTAATTGAATACTTTCAATACTCAAATAATATCCTAAAGCATAAATTAAAAGCGCAATTCCTTTATGATGAAAGAGGTTATACAGAAATGCACCTGTTTTATTGCCAAAAACATATCCAATCATAGATAAATCCGGAGCTAATATTAAAACCAAAAACCACCACCAGTCGTAATTTAAGCGGTTAAAAAGAAATATTCCGAGAATAAATAAAGCCGTTTCTTCGAGTTTAATAATTGTGTTCATCATATTATTTTTTCCATCATTTTTTCAGGATGATTCAGTTTTGTAAATCCAAATTTCTCGTATAAAAAGTGAGCATCCGTAGTTGCCAATCTCCAAATTTTAACATCTTTAAGTAAAGGGTCGTTCATCATCGTTTCAATTAAAATCGATGAATATCCTTTTCCTCGATGTTCTTCGGTTATAAAAACATCCATTAAATAAGCAAAAACAACATAATCTGTAATGACACGCGCAAAGCCAATTTGTTTGTCATTTAAATAAATTCCAAAACAAACGGAAGCATCAATTGTCGTTTGTACTTCTTCAACAGTTCTTCCCGCTGCCCAATAAATGTCTTTCAAAAAGTTTTGTATAAACGGAACGTCGAGTTTGGTTTTATCTGTTGAAACACTAATCATTTTAATTTTAGATTTTAGAGTTAAGATTTTAGATTTTTTGCCACGTATTACACAATTCTCACTAATTTCTTTTTTTATCTGCCACAGATTAAAAAGATTTACACAGATTTAATCATTTTTAATCCTTTAATCTGTGGCAAAAAAAGTAGGATTAATTTGTGAAAATTAGTGAAATTCGTGGCAAACTTTTAAATTTTATATAAAATCGGTTTGCTCGGACTTGCATCGTTTTCAAATGAAGCAATTTGAAGATTTAGTATATAATTTCCATCTTCAATTTCGTCTGGAACATAAATCATTTCGGTAATTGTCGCATTCAATCTTGCATCATTATTTAGATTATGCGTGTCTTTTACATTCCAAAACGCTTTATGTGCCAATAATTTACCTTCGTCATGTTCTTTATCAACACTTGGTAAATCGATCAATAAATGCTGAATTTCGCTTTCGCAGATAAAAACCGCAGCTTCTTCCGACAAATATGGCGGATTTGTATTGGAATATTTCCTTGATTTTTTTTCCTTTTCATTTGAAAGCGTTCGAATTACTAAAGCTGTCACGCTGAGCGAAGTCGAAGTGCTCAACGCCTTTTCAAGTAATTCTTTTGTAATCACTAAATCATCTCCAATTTCCTCTGGCTCAACCGTAATCAATTTAGCAAAAAAGAAAAACAGTTTCAACGATTGATTAATGCTGTAAAAATCATTGGTAATGTGTCCCAAACACTCCGTATGCGTTCCATGCCCATGCGGATTGAAGAAAATATTATTAAAATTCGTAGATGATTTTCCTTCCGAAACTTTCCCAATCCAATCGCCAAAAACTACTGGTTCAATAACCGGTTTTTCGATATACCAGGCAATAGGGTTTTCGTCTGTATTTGTTAATGGAATAGAGATATCAATAGGTTTTGATAAGTCGATTTCGAAGTCGTTGATTTTGGCTAACACAAGTTTAGGTTTTATGCCGCAAAGACGCTAAGTCACAAAGTTTAATTGATTTGTGCCTTTGTGCCTTCGTGGCTAATTTTAGTCTTCCAAATTTAGATAAAATAAATCTGAAGCAATTCCATCCGTTAAAAATTTTCCTTTTGGAGTTGGTTTTAGGATGTTGTTTTCGATGGAAAGTAAATCGTCATTTAAAAATTTCTGAGATTGTTTTTCTAGATAATTCAAATATTCCAAACCAAATTCGTTTTCAATTCTTTCTAGAGAAACGCCCCAAATCGTTCGTAAACCCGTCATAATATATTCATTATAACGATCTGAAACGGTTAAAACTTCAGTTTCTATTGGAAGTTCATTGTTTTGAATTGCTTTTAAATACAATGAATTATTTGCAATATTCCAGCCTCTTTTTATGCCATCATAACTGTGAGCTGAAGGCCCGATTCCGATATATTTTTTTCCTAACCAATAAGCCGAATTGTTTTTGGAGAAATAATTCTCTTTTCCAAAATTGGATAATTCGTAATGGATAAATCCATTTTTTTGAAGCCTTTCAACCAAAATCATAAAATGGTTTGAAGCTGCTTCGTCTTGTGGTTCAGCAATTTTTCCGGTTTGAATTAATTTGCTTAAAGCTGTTTTTGGTTCAACAGTCAAGGCATAACTCGAAATATGCGGAATACCAAAACTCAAAGCTGTTTCGATATTTTGTTTCCACATTTCATCGCTCATTCCCGGAATCCCGTAAATCAAATCAAGCGAAATATTATCAAAATACTTTGTCGCTTCTTCTAAACATTTTTTGGCTTCCGCCGAATTATGAGCGCGATTCATCATCTTCAAATCTTCTTCATAAAAAGACTGAATCCCAATACTTAATCTATTTATTGGACTTTTAGATAATTCCAAAATTCGTTCAGCAGATAAATCATCGGGATTTGCTTCCAATGTAATTTCCGGATTTTCTGAAACTTTATAATTTTTATAAACGTCTGAAATTAAAAACTTTATCTCGTCATTTGATAATACAGAAGGAGTTCCGCCGCCAAAATATATGGTTTCTATTTCGTTGTCACTTCGAGCGGAGTCGAGAAGCTCATTTTTACGCATGCCAATTTCTTTAGCCAAAGCCAAAACCATTTCGTCTTTCTTTTTCATTGAAGTAGAAAAATGAAAGTCGCAATAATGGCAAGCCTGTTTGCAAAATGGAATATGGATGTAGATACCGCTCATTTTTAATTAGATAATGTGTCAATTTGATAATTAGATAATGAAAACTAGTCTATAAGAAATTTTCTAATTGACTAATTTTCTCATTTCCTAATTTTATCCTCGTTCTGTTTCACAAAAGCATCCCAGCCTGTATAGCTTTTTCCAGCTACAATTTTCCCTGAATTAAAGAAATGACAAACTGCTGCCGCCAAACCATCGGTTGAATCCAGATTTTTAGGTAATTCTTTTAAGCCTAAAAGCTGCTGCAGCATTTTTGCAACCTGTTCTTTACTCGCATTTCCGTTGCCGGTAATTGCCATTTTTATCTTTTTTGGTTCGTATTCCGTAATCGGAATATCTCTTGAAAGTCCCGCAGCCATTGCAACGCCTTGTGCGCGGCCCAATTTCAACATCGACTGTACGTTTTTCCCAAAGAAAGGCGCTTCAATCGCAATTTCATCTGGATGATGCGTTTCAATTAATTCAATAGTACGTTCAAAAATGATTTTTAGTTTCTGGTAATGATTGTCGTATTTGGACAATTGCAATTCGTTTAACTGCAAAAATTCCATTTTTTTGTTGATGACCCTAATCAATCCAAAACCCATAATTGTGGTTCCGGGGTCAATTCCTAATATGATGCGTTCTTTTGTCATTCTTTGTTGGGTTACACAAAGTTTCGCTAAGTTATCACAGAGATTCACAAAGTTTTTATTATCTCCGTGTGTCTTTGCGATTTTTTCGTGAATCTTTGTGAAATAGCATTTTCGCAATACTTTTGCTTACTTTTGCAGCATGATTTCAATTCCTCACAAAGCTAAGCAATTCCTTGTTCTTCTAGTCAAACTTTTGATTGTAGGCGGTGCATTTTATTTTATTTACGATCAGCTGGCAAATAATGACAAACTTGACTGGCAGAAGTTCATTGCTTTGTTCCGAAAAAATCAATCGGTTTTAGGGATTTCTTTTATTCTGCTTTTGAGTGTTTTGAATCGTTATTTTGAGATTTTAAAATGGCAGAATCTTGCCAAAGTAATTCATGAGATTTCAGGTTATGAGGCCACAAAACAGGTTTTAGCAGCTTTAACCGCCGGAATTTTTACACCAAACGGAGTAGGAGAGTATGCCGGAAAAGCGTTATATTATCCAAAAGCTGAAACCAAAAAAGTAGTTTTCCTAAACTTAATCTGCAACGGAATTCAAATGATTCTGACCGTTATTTTCGGAATATTTGGATTGATGTATTTCAATGCTAAATACAATGTAATTACCTCAAAAACCGTAGCCATTTTGTTTGGTGGTTTTATTGTGATTTTGATTGTTTTATTTTCTCTGAAAAAGATCAAAATCAAGGGATATTCAATTGAAAAATTAATTCATAAAATCAATGAAATTCCAAAGTCAATTCATCAAAAAAATATTCTTTTAGGAGTTTTAAGATATTTAGTTTTTTCCCATCAGTATTACTTTTTGTTTTTAGCTTTTGATGTCGAACTGCCTTATTTTATTTTGATGGCAACTATTGCATCGGTTTATTTTTTAGCTTCCTCTTTGCCGACTTTTCAGTTTTTAGATTTTGCGGTAAAAGGGAGCGTTGCTATTTATTTCTTCGGAATTCTGGGTGTAAATGAATGGATTGTAGTTTTTATAAGCACCTTAATGTGGTTTCTAAATGTGGTTTTGCCAGTAGTTTTAGGAAGTTATTTTGTGCTGAATTTTAAAACCAAAAAAACAGCATGATTTTTGGTTTATTTGAAATATTGACCATATACATAATAAGTATCAGTTCACTTATTCAGGGCTTTTTTAAAGTGAAAAACTACCAAAATAAAGGTTTAAGTCCAAAGACGAGTTTTACAATTATAGTTCCGTTTCGAAATGAAGAAGAAAATCTTCCAAAACTTTTAAATAGCTTTTCAAACTTAAATTATCCCACAGATTTATTTGAAGTAATTTTAGTTGATGATAGTTCTAAAGAGAAATTCCAAATTTTAAATTCCAAATTCCAAATTTCGATAGTTGATAATGTTAGGAATTCAAATTCGCCTAAAAAAGATGCGATTACAACAGCAATGCAGCATGTGAAAACCAATTGGGTAATTACAACAGATGCCGATTGTATTGTTCCTGAAAACTGGCTTTTGACTTTCGATAATTATATTCAGGAAAATAAAGTTTCAATGCTTGTTGGTGCGGTTTCGTATGAAAGCGAAAATTCTTTTCTACACCATTTTCAACAATTAGATTTAACCAGTTTACAAGGTGCAACCATTGGAAGTTTTGGTTTAGGCAAAGGATTTATGTGTAACGGAGCTAATTTTGCCTATACGAAATCAATGTTTCAAAGTTTAAGCGGGTTTGATGGAAATGACAAAATTGCCAGCGGAGATGATGTTTTTTTACTGCAAAAAGCAGTGGAAAAATTTCTAAATGAAGTTCATTATTTAAAGGCTATAGAAGCAATTGTGCTCACAAAACCAACCGAAAACTGGAAATCATTATTCTATCAAAGAGTTCGCTGGGCGGCAAAAACAAGTTCTTATAAAAGCGCATTTGGAAAATTTTTAGGAATAATTGTTTTTTTTGGAAATTTGAGTTTTGTGATCGCGTTTTTCTTATTTCTTTTAAGAATCTGGCATTATCCATTTTTTGTCTTATTTGCTTTTTTAAAATTCGCAACAGACTTTATTCTGCTTTATAAAACCAATCAATTTTTGACAAAAACCAGAATCAAAAGCCTTTTATTAAGTAGTTTATTTTACCCGTTTTTCAGTTCAGCTGTAGCTTTGTATAGCTTATTTGGTTCATATGAATGGAAGGATCGCCGTTTTATAAAATAGTTTAAACCATATAAGTTATATAAGAGCTTTAAGTTAAAGCCAAATCTAATTATGTTTTGTTTTAAGTAAAATTTCACACCAAGTTTTAAATGAACTTATATCACTTATATGGTGAAAAAAAACTATTCTTTAGCTTTAATAATTACAGGCAGGGTAAACTGTGTTTTTACAGGAAGACCGCGTTTTATAGCCGGATTTACTTTAGGGAAATCAACTAAACGAGCATGTAGAACACTGTCAATTCTGATAGTGTCGTAAACAACAGAATCTTTTTGAAATTCAGGTTCGAATTTCATTTTTGAGTTAGGAAAAACAGTCACTTTTACCTGTATAGTGTCAAGATCAGGATATAAAATAGATAAGCTGTCAACGTTTAGTTTTTCCTGAATAAGCTGTGACATTACTTCAAAAAAGCATTTTTGGCGCTGTTTTTTATCGCTGATTGTTTCGCATTCAGCAACAGTTGGATACTCGTCAACCTCTTTCCAATTTATAGATTTTAATTCCTTTTGCAGTAATTCTTTTTCAGAAGGGACCTTCTTCTCAAAATATTGACAAGAATTTAAAAATAGTAAAAGAATAAAGATAGAAAACTGCTTCAAGGCTTTGATGTTGAATTGGATAAATTAAACTGAAGTATAAAAATACAATTATTTTTTTTGAGAATCTTTGTATTCTAAATAATCTTCATACCTTTCTGAAAGCCAATGTTCTTTGTTTTGTGCAGCAACTTCCTTTTGGTCAGGATATAATTTTGCAAGGCGGTCAGAAAAGGCTGCAATTTGAACCGTATAATTGTAAAACTCGGTTTTTGTTAAAAGAACATCCGGGTCATTTTTACGAGTAAAAAATTCAAAAAAAAGAGTATCAAATTCTTTCATAGAAAAGTTTAATATCTTCTTTTTGTTGCTTTTATAAATACTGTCTTGCAGTAATTGATCGTCGACGGAGAGTTTTTTGGTTTGCGCACATGCCGTATTGATTGAAAAAATCAAAGACAACAAAAGAATAAATTGCAAATAAGGACGCATTTTTAATTTTTATAAAAGTTTGTAAGGGCAAAATTACAAAAATATATGGATTTACTATTATTAACGTTAGGTTTTGTATGCATGATTGTGGGTATTTTAGGAAGTTTTTTACCTGTCTTACCCGGTCTTTCAAGTTGTTGGGTTGGCTTATTGCTGCTGTATTTAACAAAAGCAGTAGAAAATAATTACTGGTTTTTAGGAATAACGCTTTTACTCACTATAATAATTACGGTTTTAGATTATATAATTCCGGCAAAAGGCACCAAAAAGTTTGGTGGAAGCCCTTACGGTGTTTGGGGTACAAACATTGGGTTAATAGTTGGAATTCTGGCTCCAATACCATTTGGAGTTATAATTGGCCCTTTTGCCGGGGCTTTAATAGGTGAATTAATTTACGATTCAACAAATCATAAACGTGCAATTAAAGCTGCAACAGGCTCTCTTCTTGGTTTCCTGGCATCGAGTTTTATTAATTTCTTATTCTGTATTATATACTTCGGAATTTTTCTACACACAATATGGGAATATCGGAATATATTGTTTTAATTATATAACAAATAATTAGCTTTTTTCTTATTTTTTATTTTTTTTAAGAAAAACTTGAAAAAAATTAAGAAAATATTTAGCTTTTCTTTGATTACGAAAAGGTTATATTTACTGGTATTTAGAGTTTTTTCTGTTAAAGTGCTTATAATCTAACGTGTAAATTCTCCACTTATTTTTTGGATATGTTAAAATATTTTATATTTTTATCCTGATAAACGATAAAAAGCCCCACTTTATCGATTATTTTGAATGAGTATAAATTATTATCTAATAAGTTATGAGTATGACCCCAAACCTACAAATTGAGCTTAGACGTTTTATTTCTTCTAACGTTGTTTCAAAACTAAACAAATTTTATTTTGAAAATGATGCACTCCTGATAAAGGGAATTGATGTTTCGATCGGTACAGTTTTAATGGGTCTCTACAATAAGGCCGAAGAATCAGGCTTTTATAAAGAAATTGTTTCACTAATTGAAGATAATTCCGGTTTTTACCAGGAAGTCGATTTTGCTTCGGGCAGAATTTTATCAGTCGACGACTGTTATCGTATAGAAGGAAATGCACTGCTAAAAGAAATCTTCACTAATAAAAAAGGCAGAATTTCTGAAATGATTTCAAACGAAGTCGGAATTAAAAGCGAAACTGCCCGCGAAATACTTAACTTCTCTGCACTACTTGTAGTCTCTTATCTTAAAAACAATATACAATTACTTGACAGTTTAAAATTACTGCTGGAAGAACAAAAAAGAGACATTTTAAACAGCATTCAGCCAGGAATCAAAATCATCTTAGGATTTTCATGTTACGAATCTGTTGAAGACAAAAATCAAAACATCGGGAGATCAATCTTCACACTTTTTGGACATAACTTTTTTAGTTTCTGAATAAAAAAAATCCCATTTTACAACGTAAAACAGGATTAATATTTAAATCAAATTTGAAAAAATCTACTAAGAATTTTTCAAATTGATAACTTCTTGATCTGTTAAAAAGCGCCAGTTTCCTCTAGGAAGATTCTTCTTAGTTAAGCCAGCAAAAGCCACGCGGTCAATACGCAAAACATCATAATCAAAGTGTTCGAAAATGGCACGAACTACTTTTACATTAGATGATTTTAGTTTAAGACCAACTTCACTTTTTGCTTCTTTTTCAATGTAGCTGACTTCTTCAACAAACACACGATGCCCGTCAAGAACTAAACCTTTGCTGATTTTTTCTAAATCCTCAAATTTCAAATTTTTGTCTAAAGATACCTGATAAATTTTAGACGATTTCTGATTCGGTAAAGTAAACTTACGAATCATATCAGTATCGTTTGTAAACAACAATAATCCAGTTGTATTTTTGTCCATTCTTCCAACTGCAGCAATTTTTGCATTGGTAGAACCACGTACTAGTTCCAGAACGTTACGGTATTCCTGACCTTCGTCAAGCGCAGTTGTAAAGTTTTTAGGCTTGTTTAGTAAGATATATTCTTTCTTTTCAGGAGTTAAAACAACACCGTCAAAATTTACAACATCATTCAATTTTACTAAATAACCCATTTCAGTAACCGGAACACCATTTACTTTTACGTTTCCAGACTGAATATATATATCGGCATCACGACGAGAACAAACCCCAGAATTTGAGATGTATTTGTTCAAACGAATTTCGTCAGAAGCCTTTTGTCTCTTTGCCGGCTGATTTTGTTTTCTAATTTTTTCAGCTGCTGCTTCCTGCGCTGCCTTAACTTCAGGTTTCACTTTTTTAGGCCCTTGCGCACGCTTAGCCATAGGAGGTTTTGGCTTGCTTGAGTTTGATCTTGAGCTATTTGGTCTTGATCCGCCTCTTTTATTATTGCCTTCCTTATTGTTCATAAATTCTGTAATTTGTGCAAAGATAGTTTTTTCCTGCTAATAAATCTTAAGTTCAATGTTCTTAGATTGATAGCTTTCAAATTTAAGATAATCTGAAGCATCATAATTGGCTTTTTTAAAGATTTAGTTATTTCACAAAGCTTCTCAAAGTCAAGCACAAAGATGCACAAAAGAAAAATCGGCAAGAAATGAAATAACCAGCGAGAACCCGTTCAACCTATAAAATCAGCGGGTCAATTTAAAATGTAGAAATCAATTGACGTCCATGCCACAAAACACTCGGATTAATCAAAACGATACAGAAAACCCCCGAAACAATTAAAAATTTCAATACGTTATGCAGTAATAAAAATTGCTTTTTAGAATTCGATCTCCATAAATAAAGCAGGAAAAAAAGCAAAACAATAAAACATACATAAAAGTAAATATCCATATAACCTACATCATAAATGTTTACCAAAATATAAACCGGAATTACCGTTAAAAATGTCAAAACAGTAATAATTTGTTTTGAAACCTTTTCATTATAGGTAATGGGAATTGTATGATAATCATTTGCCAAATCGCCTTTTAAATTCTCCAAATCCTTTATCATTTCCCGAATCAAAAGCAATAAAAACAAAAACATGGCGTGTGCCGAAATTACAGCAAAATGACTTCTGTGATTTTCAATTTCTTCAAAAGAAATCGAATTATAGAAATATAATAAAATTGCAAAAAACGGAATTACAGCCATAAAAGCCGCAGTCAAATTCCCTACAATTGGATATTTCTTAATTTTATGAGAGTAAAACCAAATCAGGAAAATATAGGCCGAAAAGAATAAAAAAGCACGCCAGGAAACAATTGAAGCCATTAAAACCGCCAGAAAATTCAGGCTGAAATAAACTGTCAGTTTTGTTTTCTGACTCACCAATCTATCCAGCATAGATTTGTTAGGTCGATTGATTAAATCTTTCTGACTATCGTAAAAATTATTGATAATATAACCCGAAGCAATCGTAACCGCCGAAGCAAATACAATCAAAAACAAATAAAAATCCAGCAAGATATCCAACGCTCTTTTTTCTGGAGCCAGAATAAAAATTGCCGATAAATATTGTGCTAAAACAATAATAGGAATGTTGTAACCGCGTACCACAGAAAACAAACTAACAATTTTCATTACTAAAAGTTTGTGCTGTCTGCTTAACATAAATTATTGTGGTGTTGGATTAGATTAAGGGAAGTTAAAGGATATTTTTTAAACCTGAAATTTAGAGTCTGTTTTTTAACAATTCTTTAGAGCCATAACCTAGTTTTCGAATGCAGGCCAACGCTTCTTTTTGTGTTATATTAATTTCTTTAATGTCTTTTTTTTCTACAAAACAAACAGAACCACTCCACGGATTTGGCGCATTGGGAATAAAAACAGTAAAATTGTTTTCATTTATTTGTTCTATTAAAAAAGCAAATTGCCAGCCTGCATCTGTAGGAACTAAAATGACTTTTAAATCTTGTTTAGATTCAAGTCCCATAATATTTTCATTCATGTTTTTCATAAATGAATATCCGGGAACAAAACTTAAAATGCCATTTTCTAATTTTTGGATTATTTTTTTTGCACCGGCAGTTCTGGCTAGTAAACCCGCTGTAAAACAAATAAGAATTAAGATTATGGTTCCAACAAGTTCCTGAAGTGCAATTCCTAAAACGTGTACTCTTGGAAGGAAATTTACAAGCGGAAGTGTGATTTTTTGAATTATGCCGTATCCTTTTTCAAGAATAATAAGCAGTACGACTAAAGGTGCTAAAAATAGAATTCCTCCTAAAAAAGTTGCTTTGATTATTCTTAAAACACTTTTCATAATAAGTAACTTTTTAGGATTTAAAACTTATGAAAATATACTCAAATAACCTTAGTTTTTAAGAGTTAAAACTGATAAACTACTTCCAGTTTATAATCTTTTAATGAGGCTTTTGCACGTTCCAAGTCTTCAGTAAAGCCAAGGATATAACCACCTCCGCCAGAACCACAAAGTTTTAAGTAATAATCGTTTGTGTCAATTCCATTTTGCCATATTCCATGAAATTGTTCCGGAATCATTGGTTTAAAATTGTTTAAAACTACTTTTGAAAGTTTTTTAGTATTGGTAAACAAAGACTTCATGTCGCCATGTAAAAAGTTTTCTACACATGCGTCAGTATATTTTACGAATTGGTTTTTAAGCATAGTACGGAAACCTTTATCTTTTAGGTTTTCCATGAAAATGTTAACCATTGGAGCGGTTTCACCAACAATTCCAGAGTCTAATAAAAATACAGCACCTTTTCCGTCAAAACTCTGCGTCGGAATTCCGGTTGCTTCAATATTATCTTTAGAATTAATTAAAATCGGGATACTCAAATAGCTGTTTAACGGATCTAAACCAGAACTTTTTCCGTGGAAAAAACTCTCCATTTGAGAAAATATATTCTTTAACTGTAATAGTTTTTCACGTGTTAAATTCTCTAAAACCGTGATTTTATTATTTGCATATTTGTCATAAATAGCTGCCACAAGCGCGCCGCTGCTTCCAACTCCGTATCCTTGTGGAATGCTTGAATCGAAATACATTCCGGTTTCGACATCATTTTTAAGAGCTGCTAAATCAAAAGTAACCAATTCTGACTGCTGTGTCTGTAAGACTTCAAGATAAGAAGCAAAGCTTTTTAAGCTTTTGTTTGATACAATTGCTTCTGCCGAAGGCTCTTCAGACTTCTTTAAAGCACCATTATAAAAATTATAAGGAATAGAAAGTCCTTTAGAGTCGCGAATAATTCCGTATTCTCCAAAGAGTAATATTTTTGAGTAAAATAAGGGTCCTTTCATGATTTATTTTATGTCTTACTTTATTTTATTTGGGTTTTGTCTGGTGTCGAAAACATTATGAATTCTAATTTCATTTGCGCTAAAACTATATAATAGACTTGATTGTTTTGTTATAACACATTTTCGGTATTTCTTGTTTATGGATGATTTTGGAAAAATTTCTGGATTCATCACCATTATTGAAATTGCTTTATCAAATTTGATAATAAACATCTTTTTTGATTTTTCAGACCATCTTGCTTCAATGAACATTAAAACTGAATCTAAATTTTTCTCCGCTGTTTTTGAAAAACTTACTTTAAGATTCACTATTTGTATTTTTTCATCACATCCTCATAGCTCGTAAATTCTCCTCTTTCAAATTCTAATTCACTTTGAGCTATATCCTCTTTTTGTTGATCAGTCAAATCGTCCCACCAATCTTTTTTATTTTTTCTAAGCAATTTCGCAACTGCCATAATGATTGAAGGATCATCAGTTTTTTTCAACATCTCCATCGCTTCGCGTTTTTCTAATTGAATATCCATAACCAAAAATTTAAACTAAAGATACGGAAAATTATAATGCAATCGCACCGTGTCCAATTTTGTCGCAAATGTATTGACTATTCTGACAAAATACAACTAATTTGTCCTGAATAAATTGTAATACTTTTTCGCTAACGTTTTCGGGATAAAGGACATGCACATTTGCTCCGGCATCAAGGGTAAAACATACTGGAATTTGGGTTTCTTGCCTAAATTTCCAGATCGCATTTATGATTTCCAGCGTGTTTGGTTTCATCAAAATAAAATACGGCATTGATGTCATCATCATTGCGTGTAAAGTCAATGCTTCACTTTCTACAACTTTAATGAATTCGTCTAAATTTCCGTTTTCAAAAATGGCAATTAATTTATCAAGATTTTCGTGTGCCTGAGCAAAACGTCTTTCGGCATAAGGATGATTGTGCATTAAATCATGTCCAACAGTACTCGAAACTTGTTTTTCACCTTTATCAACTAATAAAATTGTATCCTGATAATTTTTGAAATTCTCATGAATCGTATACGGAAATTCAACTCCAAATAAATCAGTGCTTCCTTGAATATTTGCCTGATTTCCCCAAACAACAACATTTCCTTTTACACTTCGGCAGGCACTTCCTGAACCTAAACGAGCCAAAAATGAAGCTTTTTGATAGAAATAATCCTCTGTCATTTCTGGGTTTAGTTTTCTTTCTAAACTCATAAAATTCATTGCCAAAGCTGCCATTCCAGAAGCCGAAGATGCAATTCCCGAACTGTGCGGAAATGTATTCTGCGTATCAATCGTAAAATGATAATCTTTTAAAAACGGCAGATAAACTTCAACTCTTTCTAAAAACTTCTTAATCTTTGGTTTAAAGTCTTCTTTTGGTTTTCCTTCAAAAAGTAAATCAAAAGAAAAGCTTCCTTGATTTTCTTTTTTAGAAAAAGCCAATTTCGTAATCGTTTTACAATTATTCAAAGTAAAACTTACCGAAGGATTTGCCGGAATCTGGTTGTCTTTTTTCCCCCAATATTTAACCAATGCAATGTTGCTGGGAGCGCTCCATTCAAAGTTTCCGTTTTCGATTGTTGAAGTATATTTATTTGGAATAAAATCAGCTGCTGTAAACATGAAATATAAATTTTGGCAAAGATAGTTTTTAAAATATTTCACCATATAAGTTATATAAGAAATTATAAGTAAGCTTTGCTAAAATGAACTTATATGACTTATATGGTTTCCAAATATCTTTTGACTATTTTTGGATACAAAATTTGATAAAATGAACAAGACGGTAAAAATCATTATAGCTTTAATTATTTGTTTAGCAGTAGGATATTCTGCAAGTGTGGTAACAAGACCGAGTGTAGAAAGCTGGTATCCAACAATTGCGAAACCTGTTTTTAATCCGCCAAATTGGATTTTTATGCCCGTTTGGACTACGCTTTATATTTTTATGGCCATTGCGGCAGCGCTGGTTTGGAATAAAATAAAAGAACAAACCGAAAAAGTAAAAACGGCACTTCTTTTCTTTTTGATTCAATTAACCTTAAATGCGATTTGGTCGTATTTATTCTTCGGATTAAAAAATCCGCTTTTAGCTTTAATAGAAATAATTCTTTTATGGCTGATGATTTACGAAACTTATTTAAAATTTACCAGAATAAATAAAATTTCAGGTTATTTATTGATTCCGTATTTAGCATGGGTTGGATTTGCAACGGTTTTAAATGTGAGTATTTGGTGGTTGAATAAATAGTTTTAAAAAAAACTAAATCAAAACCTTTTGACTAGTTTCTTCAATTCACCTTTATCAAACAGAACAGGTCCGTGACCAAAGCACAATATTTTGGGTTGTAATGAAGCCAATTTTAGAATGGATTTTCTATTGGTTTCTTGGTTTGAAGTAAATAAATGAGGTGGTTTGTGTAGCCCAACTTTTGTAGTCAGCAAATTCATATTGGTCATAACATCACCGACAATTAATACGCCGTCTTTCTCTCTGAAAAACGACAAATGACCTCGTGAATGTCCTGGAGTTTCAACAACTGTAAATCCGCCGATTTTATCTCCTTCTTTTAAAGTTTGAGAAACCAAATGCCCTTTTCCAGCCCAGAAATTCTTCTGAAATTTTGAGATGACATGATTCGGATTTGGGTATTCTGTGGTTACATTTCCGTTTTCGGCGAATTCTTTTTCAGGTTCACTGCACAAAAGTGGAATGTTCAAAGTTTCACAGATTACTTTACTGCTTCCTTGATGATCTGCGTGTGCGTGTGTTAGTACGTGTTGGGTAATAGATTTGCCTTTTATTACTTTTAATATTTTATTGGCAGAAGTTCTAATTCCGGCATCAATTAAGACATCTTCAATCAAATAACAATTTATGGCATTTCTTGGAAATAACGGAATGTGGTAAACGTCTTTGGCGATATTGTTCATCTTTTCAAATTTTTATTTTGACAAAGATTCGAATTCGGTTTCTCAATTCACTTGATAAATGTTAAGAAATGCTTTGACGAATTCGGCTTAAAGATTCAGGAGTAATTCCGAGAAAGGAAGCGATATAAATTAAAGGCGTGCGCTGAATTATTTTGGCTGGAGCCGAAGCTAAAAAAGTCTGGTATTTTTCTTTGGCAGGAATCATTTGAAGTTTTAGAATTCTGTCTGCCATACAAAGATAATTCTGCTCTGCTAAAATTCTCCCGACACGTTCCCAATTCGGAATTTCGTTATATAGAAACTGCATTTTCTCAAAAGTAATCGAAAGAACTTCGCAATCTTCAATACACTGAATATTTTCAAAAGAAACGGATTGATTTATAAAACTGGAATATGAAGCGATAAAACCCTCATCACAACTTAAATAAGTGGTAATTTCTTTGCCATCTTTTAAGTAATAAACACGAGCCAAACCTTCAATAATAAAGAAAATCTTATTGCTGATTTTTTCCATTGATGAAAGATATTCTTTGGCATTAAACGTTTCATATTCAAAACAAGAAGCAATTGTCCCGATTTCATTTTCAGAAAAAGAGGCAATTGCTGTGATTTGTTTTTGTAATGAAAGATGCATTTTATAAAATCTCAATTAATTCTGAAGCCTTATTGACAACTAATTTTGCACCGCTGTTTTTCAATTCTTCTTCTGTTCTGTAACCCCAAGTAACGCCAACAGGAAACATATTGGCATTTACAGCTGTTTGCATATCGATATCAGAATCGCCGACAAAAAGGATTTCTTCGGGTTTTAAATTCCATTTCTTGCCAATTTCTAAGGCCTCAAACGGATTTGGTTTTTTAAGCGCTTCTGTGCTTAAACCAACTGTCGCATCGAAATGATTTGGGAATATTTCTGATGCTATTTTCTTCGTTAATTCATCGGCTTTGTTCGAGAAAACAGCCATTTTGATATTTTGTGAAGTCAGGTTTTCCAACAACTCAACAATTCCGTCATAAGGTTTTGTTTTCAACGTACAGATTTTAGTATATTCTTCAACCATACATTCAAAACAACTTTCGATTTCATCATCAGAACTGTTTGCAGCGGGTAAAGCTTTGCTAACTAGATTTCGTAAACCGCTCCCAATAAAATATTGATAAGTATCGTAAGTATGTGTGGGATAATTTAAAGCAGTAAGCACTTTATTCATTGCATCTGAGATATCATGTAATGAATCTACAAGCGTTCCGTCTAAATCGAAAATAATTCCTTTAAATTTCATTTTGTATTAAATATTTTGAGCCAGAATAAACCCGCTTGTCCAGGCATTCTGAAAATTAAATCCTCCTGTTATGGCATCAATATTGACAATTTCACCAGCAAAATAAAGGTTCTCGTGTATTTTGCTTTCCATTGTTTTAAAGTTGATTTCCTTCAAATCGATTCCGCCAGCTGTTACAAATTCCTCTTTAAAAGTGCTTTTTCCGTTGACTTTAAATTCGGCTTTTGTGAGTTGTGAAGTTAGGTTCTGCAATTGATTTTTAGATAGATCTGCCCATTTTGTTTCCGAATCAATTCCAGAAGCTAAAACTAAACTCTCCCATAAACGATTCGGAAAATCGAAAGGAGATTTTTTGGAAACTGCTTTTTTAGCGTGTTCTTGTTTTAAATCTTTTAGGATTTTTTCGGCGTCTTCAAAATCAACATCATTTAACCAATTCACAAAAATGGTAAACTGATAATTTTTGTCGTGCAGAATACGTGCGCCCCAAGCTGAAAGTTTTAAGATCGCTGGTCCGCTCATTCCCCAGTGCGTTATTAGTAAAGGTCCTGTCGATTCTAGTTTAGTGTCTTTTACATTAACCGTAACTTGCGCGGCAACACCTGGTAATTCTTTAATTCTGGAATCTTTGATGTTGAAAGTAAATAGGGAAGGAACAGGGCTTACAATTGCGTGTCCGTGTTCCTGAAGCATTTCCCAGATTTTAGGATTACTTCCTGTTGCCATTACTAATTTTTCGGCAGCGAAATTGTCGCTTTGTGTATCAATTTTCCAGTGATTTTCTTTTTTGAAAATGGATTGTACACTTTGTCCTGTCAATACTTTTATGCCTAATTTTTCGGTTGCTTTTAAGAAACAATCGATAATAGTTTGCGATGAATTAGAAACAGGAAACATTCTTCCGTCTTCTTCAATTTTTAATTCTACTCCATGTTTTTCAAACCATTCGATAGTATCGCCCGAACAAAATTGATGAAAAGGGCCTCGAAGTTCTTTTTCACCGCGAGGATAAAATTTTACCAGTTCGTTAGGTTCAAAACAAGCGTGCGTGACATTGCATCGTCCGCCTCCGGAAACGCGGACTTTAGAAAGTACTTCTTTTCCTCTTTCTAAAATGGCGATTTTCAGTTTTGGATTTTTCTCCGCAATATTAATTGCAGTAAAAAAACCTGCAGCGCCTCCGCCAACGATGATTATGTCGAAATTTTTGATCATATTTTTATCTTTTTGCCACGACTCGAGCGATAGCGAACTGGCGTAGCAATTCCACGAATTGGCACTAATTTTTCTGCCACAGATTAAAATGATTTACACAGATTTAAGCATGGATAAATTGATTCGTGAAAATTAGTGAAATTCGTGGCGAAAGAAAAATCCTTTTAATCCTAATAATCTGTGGCTGAAAATTTTAAACTTTATATTTTGTCTGGATTATCAGAGATAATTCCATCTACATTATGACTCTTTACTTTCTGAATTTCTTCTTCTGAGTTTACCGTCCAGGGTAAAACAAGAAATCCTTTTTCTTGCATTTGATGGACGTTCTCTTTATTCAATAATTGAAAATCTGGATGAATGGCTTTTGCTTTTATTTTTTTGGCGAAAGCCAAAGCTATATTTATATCTTCTTCTGTTAGAACACCAATCGGGATATTTGGATTTAGGCTTGATGTTTCCTCCAACATATTCCAATCGAAACTTGAAATGATGAAATGCTCGTATTTCCAGCCCTTTTCAGAAATATATTCTTCAATTAACGAGACAACTTTATTTGCAGTTCCTAAACCTTTTAATTCGATATTGATGAGACATTTTTTGTCAACCAGATCAAAAACCTCGTTTAAAGTTGGGATTTGGTATTTTTCGTCAATTAAAAATGACTTTAATTCTGCTAAAGTAAAATCATTTATAAGACCTTTTCCATTAGTAGTTCTGTCGATGGTTTCATCATGAATTACGATTATATGTCCGTCCAAACTCAGGTGAACGTCGAGTTCAATTCCGTCTGAATTTAAGTCTAAGGCTTTTTGAAAAGCTTGTAAAGTATTTTCAGGTTCGTAGGCTTTGGCGCCTCGATGTGCAATTTTTAGCATTTTGCAGTGTTTTTTCTAACCGCAAAGGTCGCAAAGTTTTACGCAATCCCGATAGCTATCGGGAGCAAATATTATAAAAAAAAATATTAGCCACAGATTATAAAGATTAAAAGGATTTTTTCTTTAGCCACGAATTACACCAATTTTCACAAATTCAAATAGAATAAATTAATTCGTGAAAATTGGTGTAATTCGTGGCAAACAAATCTGTGTTAATCTTTATAATCTGTGGCTAAAAAAAATCTTTGTGGTTAAATCAGTTCCAGTAAAACAATATCAAAATCATTGTCAATAACCACTTTTCCATCAACAACTTCAACTTCTTGATTTGAATAAGTATCTTTTAGTTTTGTTCCGTTTGGGAAGACGTCGCCAACAGGAAGTTCTTTTCTTCCTTTTGGTAAATCTACTCCCATAACTACTTTATCTGTAAAAGAACCTTTTGTAAATGTTCTGGAAAAAGTATAAGGATACGGATTAATTAATTTATGAATACCAGCTCCAACAGCAGGATGATTTCGTCTAAACTGACCTAATTTCTGCCAGTGTAAAAGTGTTTTTTGTGTTTCAGAATTGTTTTGAATATCTTCCCAATTCATATTAGAACGTAAGGTTGCGTCGCCCTGAGTGCCTTCAATAACTAAAGATCTAGCCGATTCATCTCCGTAATAAACCTGCGACATTCCTGGAGAAAGCAGTAATTTATTGGCGGTTTCAATGCTTTTGGTTCTATTGGCATCAAAAGGCTGTCCATCGTCATGAGAAGACATATAATTAAGGACAGAATATCCTTTTAAATCATTGTTTAAAGCGTTTGAATATTTAGAAAATAAACCTTCATAATCGTTTTGAGCGACATTCCATTTAAATTCAAAATTGATCATGCTGTTAAATCCATTTTGGAAATAATTTACTTTTCGGTCTCCAAAATCATAATCCTGTCCGCCGCTTATTCCGTAACCATAAACTTCGGCAATGGTATAAAATGGGTTTTGATCTAAAACTTCCAACGGATGATGTTTTTTCCAAGTTTCAAAAGCGTAATCACATTCTTTTTTGAAATCGGCCCAAACCTTTTCGTCGGTATGTTTTACGGTGTCACCTCTGTAGCCATCAATTCCGAATTCTAAAATATAATCGGTAAGCCATTTTATGATGTAATATTTCGGAGTTCTTGGGTAACCTGTTCTTTTAAAAAATTCGTCTAACGAAGCAATTTCTTTTTCATAACGTCCTTCTTTTTTCCATTTTTCAGCTAAAAAAGGAGGGAGCGCTACTTCTTGATTACTTTCAGTTCTAACATCCGGAAGATTGTCAACCAAAGTACACATGGTTGTATTTTCGAAAGATTTATAATCGCAGACAACACCAGTTCTAACCCAGTCAGAAGGCCAAACTGGATCTTCTGGAGTTACTGGCCCAGTGTGATTGATAACTCCGTCAAGAACTATTCTGATACCTCTTTCGTGTGCTTTTTTTACCAGATTTGCTAAGTCTTCTTTTGTTCCGAAGTTCGGATCAAGAGCTGTCCAGTCTTTTGCCCAATAGCCATGAAAGCCATAACTCAATCCAGTTCCTTCGTCAACGCCATCGTGAATCTGTTCTACAATCGGCGTAAGCCAAATGGCATTGATTCCTAATTTTTCAAAATACCCCGATTCTATTTTTTTAGTGATTCCGATGATGTCCCCGCCTTCAAATCCGCGGAGTTTTCCGGGAGTTTTGGTTCGGTTAAAATTGATGTCGTTTGAAGGATCTCCATTGTAAAAACGATCTGTAAGTAAAAAATAAACATTTGCTCCTTCCCAAACGAAAGGTGTTTTCGAAGTATTATTCATTGTAACTGATTTTGAGCCAGAACAACTCATTGTTAAGTATACTAAAGATAAAAAAAGGGAAGTGTATTTTTTCATTATTTAAGAGTTTTTTAGATAAACATCATGTTGAAAAAAATAGCCACAGATTACACAGATTAAAATGATTTTTTTCTTTTGCCACGAATTACACGAATCTCCACGAATTAATTTATCATATTTAAATTTGTGAAAATTAGTGAAATTCGTGGCAAACAAATCTGTGGCAAAAAGATCCTGCGAACTTCGCGGTTAAGCTTTATTCCAATTCTAAAACCAAAGCTGATTTTGGTTCTAAAGTAATTTCAGAAGTTAAGTCGAATGTTTTTCCTGAAATAACATCTTTTCCTGACTTGTAGTTTTTGATATTTTCTTTGAAACGATTTGTTTTTACAACCTGTTCTTTTGCATTGTTATTGAAAACTACCATAACCGTTTTAGCATCTGTATATCTAAAATATACATAAGTGTTGTTCTCAGGAATGTAATGCGTCATTTTTCCGAAATGAACCGCTTCGTTTGTTTTTCTCCAGTTGAATAATTTTGCACTGAAATCAAAGTAAGCCGTTTGTTCTGCAGTTCTTCCTTCTTTTGTAAACGCATTGTTTTTGTCGCCAGCCCATCCGCCTGGGAAATCCTGACGAATATCGGCATCTCCGCCTTTGCCTTTATCACCACCCATTCCTATTTCTGAACCGTAGTAAATTTGTGGAATTCCGCGAACTGTAGCCAATAAAGTCATAGCCAGTTTATATTTTGGCAAATCATATTTGAACTTTTCGTTCATACGATCTGTGTCATGATTTTCAGAAAAAACCAAAATATTATTGGTATTTGGATATAAAAAATCCATGGCAAAATTGTTGTAGAATTTAATAAGTCCATTGTCCCAGCTTGGCTCATTTTCGTTGAAAGCAGAAGTAATTTGGCTTTGAAGCGTAAAATCCATTACACTTGGAAGGTTTGAATTGTAATTTTCGATCGCACCAATTTTACTGTCTTTTTGCCAAAAAGCTAAATTTGCCTGATTGTGCATCCAGATTTCGCCCACAATATTAAAGTTTGGATACTCATCTGTAATAGATTTTGCCCAATTTGCCATGGCGGTTTTATCCGAATAGTTATAAGTGTCTACTCTGAATCCGTCAAGATTAGCGAATTCAATCCACCAGATTGCGTTTTGAGTTAAGTATTTTGCAACTAAAGGATTTCTTAAATTCAAATCTGGCATCGAAGGCACAAACCATCCATCAACACAAACTTCCTGATCTATTTTTGAGGCGTGAATATCTGTAATTACTTCACGACGGTGATGTGTTTGTGTAAAAGTTTCGAATTGATTGAACCATGTTTTGGTTGGAATATCCTTCATCATCCAGTGTGTAATTCCCCAGTGATTGGTTACATAATCCATAACCAGTTTCATGTTCTTTTTATGCATTTCTGCCGATAAACGAGCATAATCTTCGTTTGTTCCATAACGCGGATCAATTTTATAAACATCAGATTGCCCGTAAGTATGATACGAATGCTGTTTGTCATTGTCTTCGCATAAAGGCGTGCTCCAAATTGTAGTTGCACCAAGTGACGAAATATAATCTAGGTTTTTGATGATTCCTTCGATATCTCCGCCGTGACGTCCGCTTGGATCTTGACGGTTTCCTTTTTCAGTTAAAGAAACATCGCTGTCGTTTTTCGGATTTCCGTTAGCAAAACGATCTGGCATGATTAGGTAAATTAAATCAGAGGCATCGTAACTCTTTCTGTCCGCAGAATTGGCTCTTCTTTCTTTAAGAACATATTTTTGTTTAAAGGCAACTTTATTATTGTTTTTAAAAGAGAAAATCAATTCAGAAGCTTTTACATCTTTTGTATCAATAGTTACGAAAAGGTAGTTTGGATTTTCTGTTTTTTCTACATTTTTAATCACAACATTATTAGATACAGAAGCTTCGTATTGTGTAATATTTTTTCCGTAGAACATAATCTGCAGTTCCGAATTTTTCATTCCTGCGTACCAAAACGGTGGTTCTACTTTTTGGATTTGCGCTTTCGCGGAAGCGGAAAACAACAAAATAAACAACAGGATTAGTTTATAGATAAGTGATGTTTTTTGGTTTTTCATAGTTTGTATTTTTTCGATTTCCTGCAAGGTTTTTAAAACCTTGTAGGTATCAATGAGTAGAAGAGAAGTTATAAAAAACCTACAAGGTTTTGGAAACCTTGCAGGACTGTTGCCTTCATATAATATACCTAACAGGTTTTAAAAACCTGTTAGGATAAGCTTTTTGAAATTTAAAAAAAAGACAAGTAATCTATGGGGGAAATTACTTGTCTTTAAAAAAATTACTTTGTTTCAATAATGCTTATCGCATAACCTCCTCCCGGAGCAGAAAACTGAGATAATTTTGATTTGTTTGTTACAACAATTTTCTTGATTGTATAAGCTTGCGGATTAGTTTTGTAATGCGCATCTTTTGCATCAGCATAAATTGTTGCAGTGTATTTTTTACCTTTTTCAAGGAAGCTGAAATCGATGTTTGAAGTACGTGGAGTTTCTCCGTTTACGTTTCCAACGAACCAGTTGTTTGTTCCTTTTGCTTTACGAGCAACTGTAATGAAATCTCCTGGTTCAGCTTCAATATATTTGCTTTCAGACCAGTCTACAGCCACATCTTTAATGAATTGGAATGCATCTGGAAAACGGTTGTAGTTTTCTGGAGTATCAGCTGCCATTTGCAACGGACTGTACATTGTTATATATAATGCCAATTGATTTGCAATTGTACTGTTTACATGCGATTTGTTGTCAGGATTCATTTTACTGATATCCATTTCGAAGATTCCCGGAGTATAATCCATTGGACCACCGATTAAACGTGTAAATGGTAAAACCGTTACGTGATTTGATTTAGAACCTCCAAAAGCTTGGTATTCTGTTCCTCTTGCTGCTTCGTTTCCAATTAAGTTAGGATACGTTCTTGCAATTCCTGTTGGGCGAACTGCTTCGTGAGCATTCACCATAATTTTATAATCTGCTGCTTTTTCGATTGCATATTGGTAATGGTTTACAATCCATTGGCTGTAATGGTTTTCACCTCTTGGCAAGATATCACCTACGTAACCGCTTTTTACAGCATCGTATCCGTTATCATTCATGAACTTGTAAGCAGCATCCATGTGGCGCTCGTAGTTACGAACAGATCCTGAAGTTTCGTGGTGCATGATGATTTTTACACCTTTCGATTTTGCGTATTCGTGCAAACCTTTTACGTCGAAATCCGGGTAAGGAGTTAAGAAATCAAAAACATAATCTTTAGAATGTCCAAACCAGTCTTCCCAGCCTTCGTTCCAACCTTCAACTAAAACAGCGTCGAAACCATTTGCAGCAGCGAAATCAATGTATTTTTTTACGTTAGCATTGTTTGCACCATGCGTTCCGTTTGGTTTTGCTTTCGCGAAATCTGTAACCCCCAATTGAACTGTTGGATAATCATTTGTGTAAGACCAAGAGCTTTTTCCTGTAATCATTTCCCACCAAACACCAACGTATTTTACAGGTTTAATCCAAGAAGTATTGTCAATTTTTGATGGATCGTTTAAGTTGTAAGTCATTTTTGAAGCTAAGATTTCTCTAGCATCATCGCTCACGATAATCGTTCTCCAAGGCGAATGATTTGGCGCCTGCATGTGACCTTTGTCTCCTTTTGCATCTGGTGTTAACCAAGATTCGAAAACTAAGTTTTTATCGTCTAAATTCAAGTGCATACAAGAATAGTCGATCAAAGCCGCTTCGTGTAAGTTGATGTAGATTCCTTCATTCGTTTTCAACATTAAAGAAGTCTGAACTCCTGTTGGCGAAAAAGATTTTTGAGAAACGTTTGCCGTATATGCTTTTTGAGATAAACCTCTAATTTCAGATAATTTTGATTTTGTATAATCGTATTCCTGTGTGTCATAATCTCCCGGAATCCAGAAAGCAGTATGATCTCCAGTCATTGCAAATTGAGATCTTTCTTCTTTGATTACAAAATAAGTAAGATTTTTTTGTGCTGGAAACTCGTATCTGAATCCTAAACCGTCATCAAATAAACGGAAACGAATTACGATCTGTCTGTCTGTTCCTTTTTGGTTTAAAGTTACAGCCAATTCATTATAATGATTTCTGATGTGATCTACTTCTCCCCAAACTGGTTTCCAAGTTTCATCAAAAGTGGAAGTTTTTGTATCAGCAATTGTAAAGTCGTTCAACAAAGATTTTTTATCATCTTTAAGCTCAAGACCCAATTTACTGGTTTTTACAACTTCTTTGTTTTTGTATTTTAAATTGTACGTTGGAGTTCCGTCGTTTTGAAGAGAAAATTCCATTACGAACTTTCCTTCGGGTGATTTTAATTGCTGCGCTTTTGCAACAGTGCTGAACGCAAACAAAATTAAACTTGCGAAAAATAAGTTTTTCATGTTTTTTAGATTTTTAGTTTGTAGTAATGTGTTTTGGGCGTAATCATTTTAACACATAGAAACATAGATATTTATTTATAAAAAAAGAAGATAAAGAGAAAACTGTTTCTTTCACATAGCGCACTATGTTTATTTTAAATAAGTGAAACGCCTTTTTGAGTAATCTAAATCTATGTTTCTATGTGTTTATTTTTTTAAAATTATCCCGAATTTATTGTATTAATTTATTTGTACAAATTTACTTGCAATTACAGGATTTCCATTTACGATAATTGTTAAATCTTGATCGCCGTCTACAGTAAAAGTTGTTTCGTTGTGATTTACAGCTACTTTTAAAATTTGATTTCTGAAATTGATTTTAAAAGAATAACCATTCCATTCTTTCGGAATTTTTGGAGAGAAATGAAGCTGGTCATTTTTCACACGCATTCCTCCAAAGCCTTCCACGATACTCATCCAAGTTCCGGCCATTGACGTGATATGACAACCTTCTTCCACTTCTTTATTATAATCGTCCAAATCCAGACGAGAAGTTCTTAAATAAAATGTATATGCCATGTCCATTTTATCTAAAGCTGCTGCCTGTATCGAGTGAACGCAAGGAGAAAGTGAACTTTCATGAACCGTAAATGACTCATAGAATTCGAAATTGCGTTTTAATTCTTCTTTAGAAAAATGATCTTCGAAGAAATAAAAACCTTGTAAAACGTCAGCCTGTTTGATGTATGGTGAACGCAATACGCGATCCCAAGACCATTTTTGGTTAATCGGGCGCTGTGATTTATCTAAATCTTTTACAGGAACTAAATCTTTGTCTAAGAATCCGTCTTGCTGTAAGTAGATTCCAAGTTCTTCAGAAATAGGGAAGTACATGTCATCTGCTACTTTTTTCCATTCTTTAATCTCTTCTACAGAAAGATTTACTTTTTCAAGAATTCTTTTATGATCTGCAGGATATTCTGAAGCCACTTTTTCAATTTGTTCAGCAGCAAAATCAATACACCATTTTGCAATATAATTGGTATAGAAATTATTGTTGATATTGTTTTCGTATTCGTTTGGCCCTGTAACTCCAAGGATTACATACTGATTTTTATCTTTTGAGAAAGAAGCTCTTTGGTGCCAGAAACGCGCAATTCCGATTAAAACTTCTAATCCTTTTTCTGGAATATAAGAGTAATCTCCTGTATAACGGTTATAGTTGTAAATCGCAAAAGCAATCGCACCATTTCTGTGGATTTCTTCATGTGTGATTTCCCATTCGTTGTGGCATTCTTCACCGTTCATGGTCACCATTGGATACAACGCTGCGCCGTTTTTGAAACCTAAATTATCTTTAGCATTTTCAATCGCTTTGTCCAATTGATTGTAACGATACGTCAATAAGTTTCTCGCAACTTGCTGATCTTTTGTAGCCATATAAAACGGAATACAATAGGCCTCAGTGTCCCAATAAGTTGATCCGCCGTATTTTTCTCCGGTGAAACCTTTTGGTCCGATATTTAAACGAGAATCTTTTCCTGAATAGGTTTGGTTCAATTGGAAGATGTTGAAACGAATTCCCTGTTGTGCTTTTACATCGCCTTCAATTGTAATATCCGACATTTCCCAGATTTTTGCCCAAGCATCGATTTGGTTTTGAAGCAAGGTTTCGTAACCTAAAGCAACAGCAGATTTGATTACTTTTTCGGCTCCAGTCAAAGTATTTTCGTGGTTTAAAGAAACCGTGTAACCTCCAATTTTCTGAATTGTTGAGGTTTGTCCTTTTGCAATTATAGTTCCGTAAGTGTACTGAACTTTATCTACAGTTGAATCGATTGTCGATGGCGAAACATTTATATTTTCTCCATTTGCCAAAATCGTATTGTGCATGAAAGTTGTAACCTTAAAATGCGTTTTAAACGTTTGAGCGGTTACAAAAGCTTCGTTTGTACCTTTTTTAACTTCAAGCGGTTCCCAGAATTTTTCTTCCCAGTTGGCATCTTCATTAGTTACACCAGCATCGATGTAAGGTTTGTAAACGATTTTTGCATCTTTGTTTAAAGGTGTAATATCGTATTTGATAATTCCGGCTTCGTCTAAATCTAATGAAAGAAAACGACGAACGTTAACTGCGATTTCAGTTCCGTTTTTTAGAACAGCTTCAAAAGAACGATTGTACCATCCTTCTTTCATATTCAATTCTCTGCGGAAGTTTCTAACTTCGGTACACGTATTTAAATCAAGATTTTCCTCGTTGATTTCTATATCAATTCCAATCCAGTTTGGAGCGTTAAGTACTTTGGCAAAATATTTCGGATAACCGTTTTTCCACCAGCCCACTTTTGTTTTGTCTGGATAGTAAATTCCTGCGATGTAACTTCCCTGAAAAGTTTCTGCAGAGTAAGATTCTTCAAAATTCGCACGCTGTCCCATAGCGCCGTTCCCGATACTAAAAAGACTCTCAGAAGATTTTACTCTCTCTGCATCAAATCCTTCTTCAATAATAGACCAATTGTCTGGTTTTATATAATCTTGGTTCATCTTTTAAATTAGATAATTCGGCAATTTGGTAATTAGATAATTGCCTTGGTTTCTTATTAACTTTTTACATTCATTTGAGAAATTGTTGATTAGAATATTTGTCGATGAGCAACATTATCTCATTGACACATTTTCTAATTATCCAATTAACTCTTCAATAAAGCTTGTTTCGATTTGGGTAAAATCTTTAAAAATATGATCAGCTTCATGTAAAATTGTTTCCTCACCAATTCCCACACTTACCATTTCTGCGATGTTTGCTGCCTGGATTCCAGCAACAGAATCTTCAAATACAATTGAATTTTTTGGATCAATGTTTAATAATTGAGCCGCTTTTAAGAAAACTTCAGGGTCTGGTTTTGCATTGCTGACATCGTTTCCGTCAACAATAACATCGAAGTAAGACAGAACGCCTGTTTTTTCTAGAATTGGTCTTGCATTTTTACTGGCAGAACCCAATGCAATTCCTTGATTTTTATCTTTTAATAGTTTTAGAATTTTTAAAACTCCTGGAAGAACCTCACTTTCATCCATGTCAACTAAATAAGATAAGTAGTCTTCATTTTTTTGAATTAACCATTGATCTTTTTGTTCTTGAGTAGCCTGAACATTGCCTAACCCAAGTATAATGTCTAGCGAACGAACGCGGCTAACACCTTTTAGAAGTTCGTTATCTTCATGGGTAAAATTGATATTTAACGATTTGGCAATTTTCTGCCAAGCCAAAAAGTGGTATTTAGCGGTATCAACGATCACTCCGTCAAGATCGAATATGAATGCTTTTTTGCTCATTGTGTGGAAAATTCTTTATTATGATTTTTGAGTAAAGTCGTCTACGTCTTTTACTTTAGATACTAAAGCTGCGGCGATTAAGAAACTAACTCCGCTAGTAACTAAGGCATAAATTGCGTCTCCGTTGTAAAGGTATTTTACAATTGGACCACCAATTAGAGCATTTACAATTTGAGGAATAACAACAAAGAAGTTGAAGATTCCCATGTAAACTCCCATTTTTTTTGGTGTAATAGAACCCGCAAGAATTGCATAAGGCATGGCCAAAATACTTGCCCAAGCAACACCAATTAAAATCATTGGCAATACAACCCAGTCTTCATTTGGCATGAAATAGATAGAAATTAATCCAATTCCTCCAATGATTAATGAAAGTGAATGTGTCGCTTTTCTTCCGATTTTTTTAGCGATATAAGGCAAGAAAAACAAAGCGACAATGGCAGAAACTAAGTTGTAAACGCCAAATAGGATTCCGACCCAGTCACCAGCGTCTTGATATTGCTGGCTTGACGTATCTTCTAATGGTAAACCGTAAATGTGGTGTGCGATTGCCGGAGTGGTAAAAACCCACATTCCGAATAATCCGAACCAAGAGAAAAACTGCACCCAGCTTAACTGACGCATTGTAACAGGCATTTTTGCAAAATCGGTAAAGATGTCTGTGATTTTTGATTTTTCTTCAGAATCAGGAATTGCATCATTTTGTGGATCTTCAAATTTTGCTAATTCTTCTGGCGAATATTCTTTTGTTGTGAATAGCGTAACCAAGATTGAGCCGATTAAAACCGCCGCTCCGATAATAAAAGACAACGTTAGATTTAACGGAACGCTTCCAGGAACTGTGCTGTTTGGCACGCCAAAATATTTCGTAAGAATGTATGGCAATGCAGAACCAATTACGGCTCCAAAACCAATTAATGAAGTTTGAATACTAAATCCTGCAGTACGCTGGTCTGTTCTTAAATTGTCTCCGACAAGAGCACGGAAAGGTTCCATTGCAATGTTGAAAGAAGCGTCCATAATCATTAACATTCCAGCTCCAACCCATAAGGCTGGTAAAACAGAAATGAAAATGTTAGCCTGCGGCATTAGAATTAATCCAACCGAAGCTAAAACAGCTCCTACTAAAAAGAAAGGTTTTCGTCTGCCGAATCTTCCCCAGGTTTTGTCGCTGTAATGACCAATGATAGGCTGAACTATTAATCCCATAAGAGGAGCAATAATCCAGAACCACGAAAGTTCATGTACGTCGGCACCAAAAATTTGAAGAATTCTGCTGGCATTTGCATTCTGAAGTGCAAACCCCATTTGGATTCCTAAGAATCCGAAACTCATGTTCCAGATTTCCCAGAAACTTAATTTACGCTTTTCCATTATCGTAATTTGTGAAAATTATACGATAAGCGCTTTGCTTATCAAAACTTTGTTCCTTTCGAAGTAAAACTAAAAGCCTTGACGGGCGTAAAATTATAAATTATTTTTTTATATATGCTAATAAAAAAGTCATAAATATTTTTTATGGCTATAGAAAGTATTGATTTTAAGAAAATTAGTCAGTAGATTCTCTTTTAATAAGATGAGTTTCTATGACTTCTGTAATATAATTTTCATTGTGTTCTTCGTCGTCATCTTCTTCTGCTTCTATTCTTTCTATAAGCATTTTAGCGGCTTTATTCCCCATTTTTTCACCGTTTTGGCTTACAGTTGTAATACTTGGAGTTGAGTATTTTGAAATAATTCCATCGGTAAATGCAATTACGGCCAAATCTTCAGGAACTTTTAATCCCATTTTATTAGCTGTTTTGATAATAGTTACTGCAAAAAGCTCATTTACAGCAAAAACAGCATCAAAAGCACGATCGTGCAATAGCTGACTGATTGTAATTTCGCAGGTATCTACATCCTCAATTTTGATAATAAGATCCTCATTAAATGGCAGTCCATTATCTAGTAAGGCTTTTTCGTAACCATCAGTTCTAAGTTTTCCAACGCTTACATAATCAACTGTAGTTACCAAAGCAATCTTTTTGCGACCATTGTCAATTAAACTCTGAACAGCTTCGTATGCTGCAGATTTATCATCAATAATTACTTTATCACATAAAATGTCGTTGGTAACGCGGTCAAACATTACAACAGGCATCCCTTGATTTATAACTTCAGTGATATGATGAAAGTCGCCTTTAAATTGTGTTTCTTTAGAAAGGGACATGATAAAACCATCGATACTTCCGTTGGCCAACATCTCCATATTTAGAACTTCTTTATCAAAAGAATCGTCTGATACACAGATAACTACGCTATATCCGTATTCGTTTGCCACTTGTTCAACTCCATTAATGACAGTCGAGAAAAAATAATGTACAATTTCCGGAATAATAATGCCAATACTTTTGGTTTTTCGATTTTTTAAACTAAGGGCAATATTGTTTGGTTTATAGTTGTAAAACTTTGCAAAAGCCTGCACTTTTAATCGTGTTTCTTCTCCGATTTCAAGGCTGTTTCTAAGTGATTTTGAGACAGTTGAAATAGAGACATCGAGTTCCTTTGCGATCTGTTTTAAGGTTATTTTGCGTTTCATGGCGTGAATTGAAAAAAATCTAATTAATAATAAAGGTATCTGAAATTTTTATAATTGACAATTTTTGACTTAAAAGATTACAAAAAATAGAAAGTTTTCAACACTACCACGTTTTCGTAAACCAATAAAAATCGTGAGTGGTTGGTCGTGTTAATAAATTCCTAATTTTGAAATTCGAAGTAAAATTAAAAACTTAACTAACAATCACAAACTCAAACTAATTTAAACAAAAAGTATGAAAACAATTTACAAAAAGTTGTTATTTTTATTCCTATTGTTGCCGTTTACTGTGTTAGCTCAAAACACTCTAAATGGGACTGTTGTTGATAAAGCAACAGGTCAGCCAATACCAGGAGTAAATATTAATGTACAAGGTGCCCCAAGCGGTGCATCTACCGGATTTGATGGTAATTACCAGCTGTCAAATGTTAAAAATGGAAATAAAATAGTAGTTTCTTTTATTGGCTACAAAACACAAACCATTGATTATACCGGACAAAAAACTCTTAACGTTTCTTTAGAAGAAGATACGAATCAACTTAAAGAAGTTGTCGTACAGGTAGGTTATGGAACTGTTAAGAAAAAAGATGCAACAGGGTCAGTATCTCAAATTTCTGCTAAAGAATTTAACAAAGGTATCAACGTAACTCCAGAAAGTTTAATTAGTGGTCGTATCTCTGGTGTAAACGTAGTAGGCGGTGGAGCTCCTGGAGCAAAAGCTGATATCAGGATTCGTGGAGGATCTTCCTTAAGTGCTTCAAATGAGCCTTTAATCGTTTTAGACGGCCTTCCTTTAAGTAATGATGTACCTAGTGGAGCTACAAGTATTTTATCTACTATTGATCCTAACGATATTGAATCTTTTACAGTATTAAAAGATGCATCGGCTGCTGCAATTTATGGATCTCGTGCAGCGAGTGGTGTAATCGTTATTACGACTAAAAAAGGTTCAAAAGGTGGTGTAAAAGTTAATTTCAGTTCTCAAGTTGGTATTAATACAGTTGCAAATCAGGTTGATGTTTTAGATGCTGATCAATTTCGTGCGTTAGTTAACGAAAAAGGTTCAGCTGCTCAAAAATCTTTACTTGGAACAGCAAATACAAACTGGCAAGACGAAATTTTCCATACTGCTTTAACAACAAACAACAATATCTCTGTAAGTGGTGCTTTATTTAATAAATTACCTGTTAGATTATCTGTTGGTAATGTTGATAATCCTGGAATCTTAAGAAATACTTCTTTTGAAAGAACTACGACATCGATATCGTTAAATCCTGTTTTATTTGATAATCATTTAAAAATTGACATTAACGGAAATTTATCTTTTGGTAAAAACCAATTTCAGGACGAAGGAGCAGTTATTGGAAGTGCAATCGGATTTGATCCAACACAGCCAGTTTATGAAGCAGGTTCTCGATATGGAGGCTATTTTGAATGGTTAGAACCTACTGGAAATGTACCATTATTGCCAGCAAGAAACCCTGTTGCAAGATTAAACCAGGATCAAAGAAGAGCTACTTCAACAAGAAAATGGGGAAATGTTAGATTAGACTACAAATTCCATTTCTTCGAAGATTTAAGAGCTGTTGTTGAAGCTGGTATCGACAGATTTGACAGTAACGGAAATACTACAGTAAGTACAGAAAGTATTTTAGGGTATCAGCCAAAGCCATTTAATGGCCCTGATTATGTGAATTTAGGGAACTACTCTAAATACACAGATATGCTTCAAAATAAAAACTTGAATGCTTATTTTAATTATACTAAAGATTTAGGAAAATTTAAAGTTGATGCAACGGCTGGTTATAATTACCAATTATTTTCAAGAGAAAGATACCAGTCTGGGGAGTTAAGACAGCCAAATCCTAATGAAGATGTAAATACTAGTCCAGATATTAATTTACAGTCTTATTTTGGACGTGTTAATTTAGGATATGATAGTAGATACTTAGTAACTCTGAATTATAGAAGAGACGGAAGTTCTCGTTTTTCAGAAAAATACAGATGGGGAGATTTTGGTGGAGTTGCTTTAGCATGGAATGTTGCTGAAGAGGCTTTCTTAAAAGACAATTCAACATTATCAAGTCTTAAGTTAAGGTTTGGTTATGGATCAACTGGTCAGCAAGATGTTGCTAATGCCTCATATGATTATTTAAAAAGAGTAACGCTTGGAACTATTAATACACAGTATATTTTTGGTGGTCAGGTATATTCTACTGCAAGACCAGAAGGATATAATGAAAATATCAAATGGGAAGAGTTAACTGAGATGAATGTTGGTATTGATTTTGGATTTTTAAATGATAGAATTACTGGAACGGTAAACTATTTTGATAAAAAATCAAGTGATTTATTAGCAGATGTTGTGGTTCCTGATGGAGCTAATATCAGAAATCAGGGTACTTATAATATTGGTAGTGTAAGAACAAAAGGTATTGAGTTTAATATTCAATCTGATATTATTAAAAGTGATAATTTAACTTGGAACTTAGCTTTTAATACAACATATATTGATCAAAAGATTGATGATTTAGGTATTACAGTTCCTGGTTTTCAAGGTTATTTAACAGGAGACAATATTGCCGGAGGATCTGGAAATCAAATTCAGGTAAACTCTGTAGGGTATGCACCTAGATCATTCTTGGTATACGAACAATTATATGATGCCAATAAAAAACCAATCGCAGGTGCTTATGTAGATAGAAATGGTGATGGAAAAATTGACGCTTCAGATCGTTACAGATTCCATAAACCAGCTCCAGATTATACATTTGGTTTGTTCTCTACTTTAAACTACAAAAAGTTTGATTTTACAATGAACTGGAGAGCAAGTTTAGGAAATTATATTTTCGATAACGTAAGTTCTAATTTAGGATATTCTGATGCTGCATTAAGAAGAGATACAGATTTATCAAATGTGAGTGCAGATTATCTAAACACAGGTTTTAGATATGAAGATAATGGTACACAACGTTATTTATCTAACTACTACATAAAAGATGCTTCTTTTATAAAATTAGATAATATTACACTTGGTTATACTTTCGACAAATCATTAATCAAAGCTGCTTCTTTAAGATTTACAGCGGGAGTTCAAAATGTTTTTGTACTTACGAAATATAATGGTTTAGATCCTGAAAGATTCAACGGAATCGATAACAATGTGTATCCAAGAGCTAGAACTTTCTTGTTTGGAGTAAATGCAAGCTTCTAGTAGAATATTGAAAAAACAAATTTTAAAAACACACAAAATGAAAATATCATTTAAATATATATCTTATTTTTTCCTACTTGTTTTAGGATTAAATATGACGCTTACTTCATGTACGAGCGACTTGGATGTTACTCCGGGAGATGATGATGAATTTTTATCAGAGCAGTTCTTTCAGGATCCGGCATCATATAAACAAGTTCTAGCAAAATTATATGCAGGTTTGTATGTTGGAGGTAACGATGGTGATGGTCAGCCAGATATTTCTGGGATTGGAGGAGATTTCAGCAGTTATTTACGTTTACTTTTTGTAACACAGGAGTTCACTACAGATGAAGCTATTATTGCCTGGGCTGATGGAACATTACCTACGTTGAATTCTCAAACCTGGTCTCCGGCAAATGAATTTTTAGCAGGAACTTATTCAAGAGCATTCTATGAAATTAGTGTTGCTAATGAATTTTTGAGACAAACTACTGATGAAAAACTAACTGCAAGAGGTGTTGATGCTAATTTAAAAGCTGACATTGCTGCATTTAGAGCTGAAGCACGTTTTTTAAGAGCGTTTTCATACTATAATTTAATGGATTTGTTTGGAAATGTACCAATTACAACTGAAGCAGATCCAGTTGGTTTCTTTTATCCTGTACAAAAATCAAGAGCTGAAGTTTTTGCTTTTGTTGAAGCAGAATTAAAAGATTTAGATAATAGCCTGGCAGCTCCAAGAACAAATGAATACGGAAGAATTGATAAAACAGCGGCTAAGTTTTTATTAGCTCAGCTTTATTTAAATTCAAAAGTTTACACTGGAGTTGACAAATTTAATGATGCAGGTACTGTGTGTGCGGATATCATTAATAATTCAGGATACACATTTGCAAATGTTCCTTACAGTTATTTATTCTCTGCTGATAATGATGTGAATGGTGCTCAGTCTGAATTTATTTTCCCAGTTATCAGCGATGGAAATGCTATCAGAGCAACTGGAGGAGGAATGAGTTTTATCCTTCACGCTTCAATCGGTGGAAGTATGGATGCATCTTCTCGAGGTATGGATGGTGGATGGCAGGGAATCAGAACTCGTAGAGAGTTTGTGAATTTATTCCCTGATGAAACGGCAACTGGAGATAAAAGAGGAACATTCTACACTAATGGTCAATCTAAAGACATTAAAAATGTTGGAACATTTACAGACGGTTATGCTGTGACAAAATACATCAACAAAAAATCTGATGGATCTGCAGCACAAAGAAATGATATTCCTGATACTGATTTCCCAATGTTCAGATTGTCTGATGTGTACTTGATGTATGCAGAAGCAGCTGCTAGAGGAGCAGCATCTGCAAATACAGGAACTGCAGTTGGGTATATTAATCAACTTCGTACCAGAGCAAATGCAGCAACAATCAATGCATCTCAATTAACTCTTGATTTTATTTTAGATGAAAGAGGAAGAGAATTATTCTGGGAATGCCACAGAAGAACAGATTTAATTCGTTTTGGTAAATTTACTGGAGCCTCTAAAATCTGGCAATGGAAAGGTGGTTCTATAAATGGAATTGCTACAGAATCTTATAGAGATTTAATGCCAATTCCTTCTAGAATCATACAAGCAAACCCAACTTTAAAACAAAATCCAGGATACTAACTAACCTTATAAAAATATTAAAAATGAAAAATATACATAAAATCTTAATCGCTTTCATCGGTGTTTTAGCAGTTTCGTGTAACGCAGATGACGTAGAAGACAGACCAGTAATTGAAGCAGCGACTGCGCCGGTATTATTGACACCTAAATCTGATTTCACTATTGTACTTTCTAAAGAAACAGAAAATGAAGTGGCAACAACAGTTGTGTGGAATGACGCAGCATACAGCGGATCATCGACAGTTGTAAACTATACAGTAGAAGTTGCAAAAGCAGGAACAAGCTTTGCAGCACCTGTAACTGTTACAAATACAACTGAAAGATTTGTAGCTTTAACGGTATCTGAATTAAATTCAGCATTAGTTAACGGAGGATTTGTTGAAAAAGAAGCAAACAAAGTTGATATTCGTATTAAAGCTGTTGTAGGTGCTTCTGGACTTCCTCAATATTCTAATGTTTATACTATTACAGCTACTCCTTATCACGTACCATTAGCTAGCTCCCACTGGTTAGTTGGAGCTGCAACTCCAGGAGGATGGACATGGGCTGGTGATGCTGAAACTGAATTTCCATTAGTAGTTGGTACAACAAATGTTTATAAAGTAACTATCGTTCTTAAAAGCGGAGAAGCATTTAGAGAATTCTTAGGAAATAACTTTACAAGCGATGGTAACTGGGATTCTAGTCATAATTATACTTACTATTCAGGATTAGGATTTACAATCGATCCAGAGTTAGCAAATGCAGGAGATGGAGACAGTAACTTTAAATATACTGGACCAACAGGACCAAGAGTTTTAACAATTGATAATGGTGCAAAAACTATAACATTAGACTAGTTTTTAATGTAGTTACACAAAAGGGCTATCTCCAGATAGCCCTTTTTTAATAATTAACCTAACCGAATTATTATGAAAAAAACTTTACTATCAATATTTCTTTTATTGTCAGTGGCAGGTTTCGCACAATTGCAAACAGTCACTTACTCTATAAATCCATCAACTTTTGAAGATACTACACCAATTACGATAACAGTTAATGGTACAAGTATTAATGAAAGTACTTGGGGGGTAACGGGGAATGCATTGTATCTTTGGTCATGGTCTTATGATGTAAATGATGCAAGTCAAATGGATTCACCGTCTAATGGCTCTTGGACTGTTTCGGCTGAAGCTAGTAAATTTACCTATAATGCAGGAACAGATACTTACACAAAAACATTTACACCTTCGGTATATTTTAATAGAAACGGAATTGGAAGGATAGGATTTCTTATTAAAGCAAAAGACGGATCTGGTACAAAACAATCTCAGGACATTGTTGTTGAAGTTGGATCTTTTCAAGTAAATCTAACTTCTCCTGTAGAGAATAGTGCTGCAATTATTGCATCAGGATCTAACTTTAACATCACAGCGACAAACACAAACGGAAATGCAAGTTATTCTTTAAAAGCAAATGGAGCAGTTATTAATACAAATGCAAGTACTACAAGTTATTCGTATTCTCATACTAATATTGCCGATAATCAAAGCTATGAATTGAGTGTAACTCAGGGAGCCGTTACGATTGTAAAAAAGTTTTCGGTTGTAGTAGATCCTAATACAGTTTCTGCAGCGATGCCTGCAGGTTTGGTTGATGGAATTAATTATAATACTGCAGATGCTTCAAAAGCAACTTTGGTTTTAGATGCACCTTTAAAAGATTTTGTTTATGTAGCGGGAAGTTTCAATAACTGGCAGCCAACTTCGGCGTATGCCATGAAAAAAGATCCAACTTCTGGGAAATTTTGGCTGGAATTAACAGGCTTGATTTCTGGTGTAAATAATACATATCAATATTGGGTTGTAGATGCTACACCGCTTGCAAATTCACCTTCAATGGTAAAAACTGCCGATCCGTATTCAACTTTGGTTTTGTCTCCTTATGATGATCCGGGAATTCCTGCAGCCTCTTACCCAAATATTCCTTCTTATCCTGCAGGACAGCAATTTGAAGTTACGGTTCTTAAAACAGGTCAAACTCAGTATAATTGGCAGGTTGCAAATTTTACAAAACCAGAAAAAGAAAAATTAGTAGTTTATGAAGTTTTAGTTCGTGATTTTGATGCGGCTCGTAATTATCAAAGCTTAATAGATAAGATCGATTATTTTAAAAACCTTAAAATAAATGCTGTCGAGTTAATGCCGGTAATGGAATTTGAAGGCAATGAAAGCTGGGGGTATAATACTTCATTTCACATGGCTTTGGATAAATTTTATGGATCATCAGATAAATTAAAAGAATTGATCGATGTATTTCATCAAAACGGAATCGCGGTTATTCTTGACGTGGCGTTAAACCATGCTTTTGGAAGAAACCCAATGGTGAGAATGTGGATGAATGATCCTGATGGAGATGGTTTTGGATCTCCAACAGCTGAAAATCCTTATTTTAATATGGCTGCAAAACACAGTTATAGTGTTGGAGAAGACTTTAATCATCAGTCACTTAAAACGCAATATTATGTTAATCGTGTTATTAAGCAATGGATTGAAGAATATAAAATTGATGGTTTCCGTTGGGATTTAACGAAAGGATTTACGCAAGCTTGTACAGCATCTGATGAATCTTGTACAAACGGATATCAGCAGGATAGGGTTGATATTCTGAAAAAATATGCTGATTATTCATGGAGTTTAGATCCAACACATTATACCATTTTTGAACATTTAGGAACTGATGCTGAAGAACAGCAATGGGCTAATTATAGAATTGCAGAAACACCAAGTAAAGGTATTATGATGTGGGGAAAAATGACAGATCAGTACAATCAATTATCTATGGGATACGCTTCTGACAGCAATGTTTCAAGAATGTTAAGTTCAAATCGTGGTTTTACAGCAAACCGTTTAATGGGTTATGCAGAAAGCCATGATGAAGAAAGACTGATGTATAAAAATGTGCAGTACGGAGCTTCAAATGGTTCATACAATGTAAAAACATTAAATACAGCTTTGTCTAGAATGTCTGCTATTGGAGCAGTTTCTTTATTGGTTCCGGGGCCAAAAATGATTTGGCATTTTGGCGAATTAGGATGGGAAAAATCTATTTATACATGTAATGATGGGACTGTAAATGATGCTTCAGGAACAATATCTGGAGATTGTAAATTAGATACAAAACCACAGCCGCAATGGGTAAACAATTGGTTAGGAGATTCAAATCGTAATAAAATCTATAACGATTGGGCAAAAATGATTACGCTAAAAACTGTCGAGCCGGTTTTTTTAGGAACTGCAGCAATGACAAATGCTAATTCATTGACGGTAAACATTAAAATTACAAATGCCAGTTTAGTTTCAACACAATTAAAAGATGTTGTGATCTTAGCCAATTTTGATACTTCAGCACAAAATGTTGCAACAGGCTTCCCGTATACAGGAACATGGTACAATTTAATGGACAATACAACAATAAATGTTGCCGACGTAAATGCTGCGATAAATTTACCAGCAGGAGAATACAGAATTTATGGTAATAAAACGGCAAATCTTGCTATTGAAGATTTTGAAAAAGGAAATACAGTGAGTTTATACCCAAATCCGGTTTCAAATTACTTTACTTTAAATACGGCCTTTACAAAAGTTCAGGTTTATTCAATTTCTGGTCAATTAGTAAAAAGTTTTGCTTCAAATGGTAATGCTGATTTTCAATTTGGCGTAAGCGAATTACAAACAGGATTCTATATCGTAAAAGCTTCAGATGAAAATAACAAAGTTCAGGTAATGAAGTTTATCAAAAAATAAAACTTGGAAATATATCTAAAAGATTAAAAATTTGGTTTGGTTAGTAATGAGAAAGGGCTGTTCTATTGAAAAATAGACAGCCCTTTTCTGGTTTAGTTATTTATTGTTTTTGTTTATTTCTTTTTATCGTTGTATTCTCCAATCACGGCAAAATAACCAAAAGTGCCTAAGCCCAAAACGATAAGAGGCGTTAGAATAAAAAGAATAATAATACCAAAGACTAAATCATCTTGCTGGTCTGATAATAATTTAGGTAAGCCAAATTCAAACACGCAAAAATAAGCGGCTGCAACTGCTAAAATAACCCATAAAACGCCTAAAACTTGTTTGATTTTGTTCATGTTCTTAAATGTTAAAGATGATTAATTTTATTTTTGTTGTCTATGTAAATCATTCCAATCACAAAACAGACTGAAGCAATAATAATAGGATACCAAAGGCCGTCAAGATAAAAATCACTTTTTCCGGCTGCTTTTGCATGTGTTACAAAATAAGTTGAAATCGCCGGCAGCAAACCTCCAAAAATTCCATTTCCCACATGATAAGGAAGTGACATCGAAGTATACCTGATTTTAGTTGGAAACATCTCAACCAAAAACGCAGCAATCGGCCCATAAACCATTGTAACAAATATAACCTGAATGAAGACTAAAAAAATTAATGTCCATTCATCACTGGAATTGATGCTGATAATAATATTGCTTTGAGATTTCTTTTTATTAGCAAAATCTGTCTTCTTTTCTATATACTTAGTTCCATCAGTATAGATTTTTGAAACTGAGGTAACTGCATCATTGTTTTTTGCTGTTTCAACATTTTGAGTTCTTTTTTCTACGATTTCGGTTTTGTAATTAACATCAGTTGTGTTGTACATCATCTTATATATAGGCCTGTAAAACAAAATAGCGAGCAGCATTCCAGACATCATAATATATTTTCGGCCCACTTTATCACTCAGCCACCCAAAAACAATAAAAAAAGGAGTGCCTAATAACAATGCAATTCCGAGTAAACTGTCAACTTGAGAAGACTCAATATTCATTACAGTTTTCATAAAACTCATGGCATAGAACTGCCCGGTGTACCAAACAACACCTTGTCCCATTGTGGCACCAAATAGAGCCAGCAAAACAAATTTCAGATTATATCTGTTTCCAAAACTTTCCTTTAGCGGATTTGTACTTGTAGTTCCTTCCTTTTTTGCTTTTGCAAAAACAGGCGATTCATCCATATTTTTCCGAATCAAATAAGAAATCCCAACCATAACAATAGAAACCCAAAAAGGAACACGCCATCCCCAGGAATCAAAAGCCTCGCTTGAAAGTATATTTTTAGTAGCCAGAATTACCATTAAAGAAATAAATAAACCAACAGTTGCAGTGGTCTGAATCCAGGAAGTCCAATATCCTTTTTGGCCAACCGGAGCATGTTCGGCAACATAAGTAGCCGCGCCGCCATATTCTCCGCCAAGTGCCAAACCTTGCAATAAACGTAAAATCAAAACTAATAAAGGTGCAAGAAAACCAATGGTTTCATAACTTGGAATACAGCCTATTAAAAAAGTAGAACCTCCCATTAATAATAAAGTAGCCATGAAGGTGTATTTTCGGCCGATAATATCTCCCAATCGTCCAAAAAATAAAGCGCCAAAAGGTCTAACAACAAATCCAGCGGCAAATGTGGCTAATGTAGATAAAAATGCTGCTGTTGGATTATCACTCGGAAAGAATTTAGTTGAAATCACAACGGCCAAACTTCCAAAAATATAGAAATCATACCATTCAATCATAGTTCCCATAGAAGAGGCTGAAATTACTTTCCAAATGCCTTTAGTAGAAGTTTTACCCATAAAAAACGTTCTGTGTTTTTGATAATAAATAAAAAATTAAAATACGATTTCACGAATATAAAAGATATTTTGTTATTTAGTTGGTACTTTTTTAACAAAATATGTTTAATTATTAACTTTCTGTTTTTTTGGTAATTAAAAGTTTACAAAGAGAGAAGATAAAGGGAGGTAACCGCAAAGCACACAAAGAAAAAACGCAAACTTTTGCGTAAATCCTAGCGCTCTTTGCTGTTAAATTTCAGGAAAATATAAAAACAAAAGAGGTTGTATCAAAAGTCGACACAGCTCTTTTATAATTATTTTGTTTGTTTTTAGTGACTTAATTGATCACTTTTTGATATCCGATTTATCATTCCATAGGAATGTTTCATAGTAGAAAAAAAATAAAGATCAGCTGCATTTGCGTTCCGTAGAAACGTTTGATAGGTCAGATTCTTAAAAAACAATCTCAAAATCAAACGTTTCTACAGAACGTAAACCATTATAACATATAATTTTTCTACCAATGAAATGTTCCTACAGAATAAGGAAACATGTAAAACACCAAAGAGGCTGTCTCGATTTTTGATACAGCCTCTTTGGTGGTACCCCCAGTCCCGAGGCTTCGGGAGAACCAGTGGTACATTATGATTTTCTTTTAGATAAAATGTCTTTCAAAATAGAAGGGCCAGCTATTATTTTATTGTTAAAGAAGAAACATAGAATTTTTCCTTTTTAGGCTAACTAATATTTATGCGTAAATTTTATCAATCCACAGGTTTTTGTATTGATCCACAACTTGCCAGTCATTGGTAAAAATTTTTTTTTGCGAACCTTTGCGGTTAAAATATAAAACAAAAAACCCGAATATTGCTATTCGGGTTTTGGTGGTACCTCCAGGGATCGAACCAGGGACACATGGATTTTCAGTCCATTGCTCTACCATCTGAGCTAAGGTACCGTGTGGTGCTTATTGCGGGTGCAAAGATAGAATCATTTTTCGTTTATCCAAAACATTTTTTTAAAAAAATCAATTCGTATCTTCGCAATGGTAAAAAAATAAATATGACTTTAGCAGTTGATGTTGGAAACACTCGAATTAAAGCAGCTGTCTTTGAGGGAAGTACTGTTCTTGAGAATTTTGTTTTTGAGAAAAACGAACTCGAAAAAAAAATCACAAAAATTCTGGATAAATTTCAAAACTGCTCTGATTTGGTTGTCGCTTCAGTTGGGAATGTCGAAAAACAATCATTTTTGACTTTCGAAAATCAACTCAACATTCATTTTTTTACCCATGAAGATATTTTTCCCTTCACCAATAAATATGCAACGCCAAAAACGTTAGGAATCGACAGAATGATTTTGGCTGCCGGAGCAACTTTACAATTTCCGAAGCAAAATAGATTAGTAATTGATGCCGGAACTTGCATAACCTACGATTTTATCGACGAAAATGATAATTATCTGGGCGGTGCGATTTCTCCGGGACTTCGTTTGCGTTATGAATCTTTACATAATTTCACAGCCAGACTGCCTTTGTTAACTTTAGAAACGCCTGATTCCTATATAGGAAACTCGACTGCACAGGCCATTCATTCTGGAGTTGTTAATGGGTTCGTCTATGAGATTGACGGTTTTATCGATGAATATCGGGCAAACTTTTCAAATTTTATAATAATTTTAACGGGAGGCGATGCAGAATTTTTGGCTAAACGATTAAAAAATACCATATTTGCCAATTCAAATTTCCTTCTGGAAAGTTTGAACCAAACATTTCAATATAAAATCGACAATGATTAAAAAAATTATAATAAGCGCTTGTCTGCTTATCTCGTTCGTTTCATTTGCTCAGCAAGGTACTTCGTCGCCATATTCTTTTTACGGAATTGGGGATACAAGATTTAAAGGAACTCTTGAAAACAGAACCATGGCAGGAGTTGCGGTTGAACAGGATAGTATTCACCTGAATATTGAAAATCCGGCAAGTTATGCCAGTCTGGGTCAAACTACTTTTTCTGTTGGAGGAACTTTTGGAACTAATACGATAAAAAGCAGTACAGAATCTTCAAAAGCACAAAGATCAACTTTCGATTATTTGGCATTAGGAATACCTATGGGAAAGTTTGGAGCTGGTTTCGGTTTGGTTCCTTTATCATCAGTTGGTTATAAAATTACGGATATTAATACCGGAGAAAATGAAATTAGCAGCCAGCTTGAAGGAAAAGGCGGTGTTAATAAAGTATTTTTTGGGTTAGGATATAAAATTACGCCAAAGTGGAATATTGGAGCAGATTTACAGTACAATTTTGGTAAAATCACAACAACTACTATAGAGGCTGTAAGTGGTGTGCAAAATGCAACCAGAGAAACAAACACATCTGAATTATCTGGTGTGAATTTTAATATTGGTACAATGTATCAAACTAAAATTACTAAAAAGTTAAACATTTATACTAGTTTAAACTATACTTTCGGCAGTACATTAAATTCAGTTAGTACAAGAGTGACTGAGGTTGATGGAGATCCGGATGCAGTAACTGAAGATCCCGTAGACACAGAATTAAAACTTCCAAATAAATTAACTTTCGGAGCTGGTATCGGACAGGCAAGAAAATGGTTAGTAGGTACAACACTTGCTTTTCAGGGAACAGGACAGCTTGCTAATGATTACAACTCAAGCCCAAATGTTAGATATGAAAAATATACTAAATATGCTGTAGGGGGTTATTATATTCCAAACTATAGCTCATTTGCAAGTTATTTTAGCAGAATTACCTATAGAGCAGGTTTAAAATATGAAAAACTTGGTTTAATAGTCAATAACGAATCAATCAACGATGTTGGAATGTCATTAGGAGCAGGATTCCCAATAACAGGAACTTTTTCAAATGTAAATGTTGGAGTTGAATTTGGTAAAAGAGGAACAACTTCTGCAGGACTGGTTCAGGAAAACTATATGAACTTCAGCGTAAGCTTCTCGTTTAATGACAGATGGTTTGTGAAGAGTAAATTTAATTAAACTTAAATTTACATGGTTTTTTAACCTCGTCACAATTTATTACATTTGGCAGATGAATTTACCAAAGAGATATATTATAAACGTTGTCACAGTTATTGCTGTGACACTGTTTTTTGGATGCGAAAGTAATTTTAAGGATGTCCAAAAAATTAACTTCTCAGAGTTCGTTCCAGGAAGTGATGCAGATACCGTAAACATAAAATATACAGATTCAGGAAGAATAACCGGCGTTTTAATAAGTCCAAAAATGCTTGATTATTCTAATCTTGACTTTCCTTTTACAGAATTTCCTAAAGGACTCGATGTTACTTTATACGATAAAAAACAAAAGCGTACTTTTATAAGATCAAATTATGCTGTTTCATACAAAACTACCGGTATAATTGATTTGCAGGGAAAAGTTAAAATTACATCAGAAGCAGGTCAGGTTCTGGAAACAGAACAATTGTATTTTGATCAGAAAAATGAATGGTTTTACACCGAAAGAAAATTTAAGCTTACAGATGCAAAAGGGGTTTCTTACGGTCAGGGAATTGATTTTAGCAAAGATTTTAAAGTGATTAATTCACAGCGAATAAGCGGTGAAATCGAATCAAATGATGATAAAATATAAATTATGGGTTACTTAAAATATACACAATACGTTTACATAGCATTTGCAGTTTTCTTTATTTACGACGGTGTGACCAAGTTAAATGAAGGAAATGAAAATTATCCGTTAAGCTTTTTAATTGCAGGAATGGCAATTTTTATGTTTTTCTTTAGAAGAAGATTTACCAAGAGATTTGACGATCGTAATAAAAAACAATAAAAATGGAGATTAGTATTATAATATTATGTTTAATACTATCAGCTTTTTTTTCAGGAATGGAAATAGCTTTTATTTCCTCAAATAAAATTTATCTTGAAATTGAAAAAAAACAAGATAATTTTTTGTCCCAAATTCTAACTAAACTTACCGAAAATCCTTCAAAATTTATTGCGTCAATGCTTATTGGGAACAATGTAGCACTCGTAGTCTATGGATTTTATATGGGAGATGTTGTGCTTCACTGGATAATTGGTTTTGGGTTTCAATTTTCTTATTTAACGACAATTTTGGTTCAGACTTTAATTTCAACTTTTATAGTTTTAATAACGGCTGAATTTTTTCCGAAGGTATTTTTTCAAATTTATGCCAATTCATTAATTAAGGTTTTTGCAGTTCCGGCGTATCTTTTCTATCGGCTGTTTTACTATATCTCCACATTTTTTATCTGGATTTCAGATTTTGTTTTGAAGAAATTTTTCAAGACAGAAGGCGATCAGGTGCAATTATATTTCAGCAAAATAGAGTTAGGTAATTATATCACAGAGCAAATGAATTCTGTTGAAGATGATGACGAAGTCGATTCAGAAATACAGATTTTTCAAAATGCGTTAGAATTTTCTGGTGTAAAAGCGCGCGATATTATGACGCCGCGTACAGAGATTGTTTCGATAGATTTATTTGACACAGTATCAGATCTAAAAGAACTTTTTATTGAAACAGGATATTCTAAAATCGTGGTAAGTCAAAATTCTCTAGATGATATTGTGGGATATGTACATTCATTTGATTTATTTAAAAAGCCGAAAGCTATAAAATCGGTTTTAATGACTGTTGAATTTGTACCGCAAACCATTTTAATTAAAGATGCTTTAGATCTTTTAATTAAAAAACGAAAAAATGTTGCCGTAGTTTTAGATGAATACGGAGGAACTTCAGGAATTATAACCATAGAAGATATAGTTGAAGAGCTTTTTGGAGAAATCGAAGATGAGCACGATTTAGACGAAGAATTGATCGAACAGGAATTAGGAGAAGATAAGTATTTGTTTTCGACACGATTAGATGTTGAGTATTTAAACGAAACCTATAAATTGATGATTCCGGAAGAAGATTCTTACGGAACATTAGGAGGATTTATTGTAAATTCGACCAAAGAAATTCCGCAAAAGGGCGAAAAAATTGTAATTGGCAAGTATCATTTCGTGATAGAACAGGCGTCAAACAACAAAATTGAATTGGTCAGATTGACAATAAAAGAGTGAATTTTTAAATAATTAAAAAAAATTGTGTAAAATAAAACGCTAGTTGTATTGTTATTAACTAGATAATTGTATTTTCGCAAACTGAATATAAAATTAACGATAATTAAAATGGCAGTTTTAGCAAAAATTAGACAGCGTTCCGCTTTATTGATAGGAGTTATTGCACTTGCATTATTTGCATTTATAATACAAGATCTAATCGGTAAAGGAACATTTAGTCAAAGTTCAAAAGATGTAGGAAGCATCGATGGAAAAGATATTTCATTTGAAGACTTTAGAGTTAAAGTTAGTAATCTTGAAAAAAGTGGTCAAGGAATTACTTCCACTGAAGCTGCAAACAGAGTTTGGGATCAAGAAGTTTCAATCGCATTATTGTCAACTCAGTTTGATAAATTAGGATTGAGAGTTGGTGAAAAACACTTAATTGAAGTTTTAAAAGCAGATCCTAATATTGGAAAAGCTCCTATGTTTTTAAACGCAGCAGGAATGTTTGATGTTACAAAATTTAAAGACTATATCAAAACAAATCCTGAAGCGGCTCAATTTATTGCTGCAAAAGAAAAAGACGCTGAATTAAACGCAAAATTTCAAATTTACAATACTTTAATAAAATCTGGACTTTATACAACTGCTAGTGAAGGAAAGCTGAAGTATGAAATGGAAGCTAACAAAGTAAACTTTGCTTATGCCGGAGCTTTATATTCGTCTATTAAAGACAGCGAAGTAAAAATTTCTGATTCAGATATCGTAGATTATATGAAGAAAAACGAGAAAAAATTCAAAGCGGATGCAACTCGTGAAATTCAATACGTTTTAGTTGAAGATAAAGCTTCTAAACAAGACGAAGCTGATATTAAAGCTAAGATTACTGCTTTATTAAACGGTAGGGTAGAATACAATGCAAAAACAGGTAAAAACGATACATTACCAGGTTTTAAAAACGCAACTAATATTGCTGAATTCGTAAACGCAAATTCTGACGTTCCTTATGATTCTACATATGTTCCTAAAAATGCTTTACCAGCAGTAGATGCTGATAAATTATTCAGCTTACCTGCCGGAGCAATTTACGGGCCTTATGTATACGGAAAATATTATGCTATTTCTAAATCTTTAGGATTTAAAGCTGGTGTTAACGCAAAAGCAAGCCATATCTTAATTGCTTATGAAGGTTCTCAAACTCCATCTCCAAAAGAAAAAAGGACTAAAGAAGAAGCTAAAGCTAAAGCTGAAGAAATTTTAGCACAAGTTCAGGCTAATCCAGATAGTTTCATGATGCTTGCTTTCACAGCTTCTGATGATTCATCTGCACAGCAAGGAGGTGATTTAGGATACTTTGGTCAAGGCCAAATGGTAAAACCATTCAATGATTTTGTATTCAATAACGGTATTGGAAAAATTGGTTTAGTAGAAACTCCATTTGGTTTCCACATTATCAAAGTTACTGACAAACAAGACGGAATTCGTTTAGCTACAATTGCTCAAAAAATCGAGCCTTCTGAAGCTACTTCTGATAAAGTATTTACATTAGCAACTAAATTCGAAATGGAAGCTGCAGACAAAGATTTTGCTGCTACTGCAAAAGAATTAGGTTTAAAAGTTGCAGCGCCGGTTTCTGCAAAAGCTATGGATGAACAATTTGGACCATTAGGAAACCAAAGAAACATCATTAGATGGGCGTTTGATAAAGAAACAAGTACTGGAGACGTAAAACGTTTTGAATTAGCTAACATTGGCCATGTAATTGCTCAGTACAAAAGCGAAAACAAATCAGGTTTAGTATCTGTTACAATGGCAAGACCTTATGTTGAGCCAATCTTGAAAAACAAGAAAAAAGCTGAAATCTTAAAAGCGAAAATGACAGGTTCAACCATCGAAGCTATTGCAAAAAGTGCTGGTGTAGCGGTTCAGCAAGCGGCAAACGTAACTCTTGATAATCCGGTTTTACCTGGTGGTGTTGGACAAGAACCAAAAGTAGTAGGTAATGCATTTGCTTTAGCTGCAAACAAAATTTCTGCTCCAATTGAAGGAAACACTGGAGTTTATGTTGTGAAAAACATTAGCACAGTAAAAGCGCCTGCAATTGCAAATCATGCTGAATATGTTGCTAAAGTAAAAGCTCAAAGCGCATCAGATGCAAACAGAATTTTACCAGCGTTGAAAAACAATGCTAAAATTGAAGACAACAGATTACAATTCAATTACTAGTTTAGTAAAATAAAATTATATTCAAACCCGAAACATTCAACCGAATGTTTCGGGTTTTCTTTTTATAAGTATTTCTTATAACTGTTTTGTAGTAAATACTTTATGTGTTTTTCTTAACTATATGGGAATAATGGAAATATAGTTTAAAAAATTTGTGATATTCAAAATATTACAGTTAATTTGTCGGAATTTTAGTTGTAACAAGGTGTGTTTTGTTTACAAGATGTAAATAAAAACTGAGAGAGAATGATGAACAAATACTTTAAAAATTGGGGCATTTAATGTTTATGTTTAATCTATTGAGAAAAAAGCCTAAAGTGTATTCCAAAATTGAGAATCATATTTTTGGAATAATTACGGAACTTTTGAAAGTGAGCAGTACTGACATCAATGTTGATGAATTAGGAGGTAAGTATTATTTAAGCAATGAAGAACAGCATTTTAAAGTTACAATATTAAGTAACGATTATGTCATCAGGCTTACTAATACTCGCGATTCTGTGGCTGAAAAGTACGATAAGGTTTTTGTTGAAGATGTTTTAAAAGCAGTAAAAGAAGAAAAACATCGCAGAATGGAATTGGTTTATGATTCTATTACGAATAGTATAGAAAAAATGGCCGAACGCCTGCACAACACGCTTATCAAATCGAATGAACAGGAAAACGAAAAAGTTCGACGTCTGGAAGCAGAACATGTTAGTGATCAGAAAGTAAATTTTTAATTTTAGTTTTTGATAAAATTAATTACTCCTGTAAAATCATTTCATTGTACGTTAGAATTGTATCATAACCTTTTGATGCAAAATAATTTTTTGGATTTTCTTTAGAAATTACCATTACAAAATCTCCGCCCCATGCGCCAAGACTTTTAACTGTACCATTAAAATCAGGAAAAGCGATTTCTTTAATGGTTTGTATTTCCAGAATATTACTTAAATGTATTTCGTGTTTTTCTACAGCATGTGCAAACTCTTTTAGAGTTTTAGCATTCAAAATGGCATGTGTTATTTTATTGTTTTCAAAAACACTTTTAGCCAGATTTTGATGTTTGTGCTTGTTGTAAGCATGTATTGCTGCTTTGCTGTTTTGCTTTTTATTTAGATAAACAAAGAAAATATTTTTTGTAAAATCCGGATTAAAAGTAACAGGTTCAACAAAATTATTTTCTATTCTGTATATAATAGGAGTATTGTTTTGCGCGCAGGCTATGTCATAACCGCTTCCGCCGAAACTATTTCTAAGAAGTGTAAAAGCATTAATTTTTGTCCATTGCGCAATATTGTTAATCAAAGTCGACGATGTTCCTAATCCCCAATTTCTTGGAAAAGTTAGGTTTGTTGTAATTTTATATCCTTTAGACTGCTGAATAAAATCAGGATTTAAAACGTATGCTTCGTGAAGTATATTAATTAAGGTAGTTTTTACAGTTTCAATCTCAGAATCTGAATTATTAATAACTTCTTCAAATGAAATAGAAGTTTCAAACCAAAGATTGTTATCGTAGTCGTAGCTTTTCCATTCTATTATTTGGTTTTCGCCATTTTCAACAACTAAACTTTGACCAAATTTTGTTGGTAATGCAAATGCATCTGCACCATCTAAAACTAAATATTCTCCAGAGATGAATAGTTTTCCGTTACTATAAAAGGTTGTGTTCATACTTCAGTTTTAAAAAATCCAATCCCGAAATATCGGGATAAACTCCAAATTTCAAAGATTATTGGGATTTGGAATTTTACTTAAAGACTATATTTTTTTGGAATTTTTATTTATTTTATTTTCTTAAACTTTCAATAAATTCAACTACAGCACTATGTGAAACGGCAGTTTTCTTAAAGTGAGTTTTAATTAAATGACGTTCTTCGTCTGTAGCTTCAAACTGATTGATGATATTATTTAGGTGCATTTTCATATGTCCTTCCTGAATTCCAGTTGTGGTTAAAGAACGCAGCGCTGCAAAATTTTGCGCTAAACCGGCAACCGCAGTTATCTCCATTAATTCTCTTGCAGAAGGTTTTTCAAGCATATCTAAACATAATTTTACTAAAGGATGTAATGAGGTTAATCCGCCCACAGTTCCTAATGCTAAAGGAATTTCAAGCCAGAAAGTAAAAATTCCGTTTTCGATTTTAGCGTGCGATAAACTTGTGTACTGACCATTTTTTGAGGCATAAGCATGAACTCCGGCCTCAACCGCTCTAAAATCATTTCCTGTTGCTAAAACTACTGCATCAATACCATTCATGATGCCTTTATTGTGTGTTACAGCTCTAAAAGGTTCTACTTCGGCAATTTGAACAGCCTGAACAAAACGTTCTGCAAATTCCTGCGGATTTGTAATATGTTTTTCTGCTAATTCTTCAATTGGGCAGGAAACTTCGGCTCTTACGACACAATTGGGTACATAATTAGATAAAATACTCATAATTACAGTCAGCGTATCTTTTTCAGAAAATAAAGCAGAATCCAGAAATTCCTCTTTTAAAGTCGCTGCAAATTGTTCTAAACACGAATTAATAAAATTCGCACCCATGCTGTCTTTAGTTTCAAAAGTGGCATGAAGCTGATAGTAATTTTCGAGTAAATTACACTTGTCTTTTAACTGAATATCTAATATACCGCCGCCGCGTTCCTGCATGTTTTTGGTAATGCTTTGAGTATCAGAAAAGAATTTAGGTTTTATTTGTTGAAAGAATGATTGCAGTTTTTCGGCATCTCCATTGAAACTAAAATGAACCTGGCCAATTTTTTCTGTATCAATTATAGTGGCTTTAAAACCTCCTCGTGCAGCCCAAAACTTTGCTGCTTTTGATGCTGCTGCGACAACAGAGCTTTCCTCAATTGCCATTGGGATTGTTTTATATTTTCCGTTGATTAAAAAATTGGGTGCAACTCCAAGCGGGATATATAAATTGGTAATTGTGTTCTCAATAAATTCATCATGAAGCTGTTGGAGCTTTTCATCTGAATTCCAGTAATTTCTTATAATATTTAAAGCCTCTCCGGGAGTCGAAAAATATTCGTTGGCGATCCAGTCAATTTTTTCTTTTTTGGATAATTTAGAAAATCCGGCAACAGCGTTGTTCATTCTCAATATATTAAATAATAATGTTGCTGCAAAGATACTATTTTAAGAGTTTTGATTGTAATCTATTTCAAACATGGAGGTACGCAATCGTTATTTTTTTTAACATTTAACACTTAAAATGTGTATTATGTTTATTTTTTTCACTAAAATTGGGCTCTTTTTATATTTAAAATAATTATAATGAATACAAGTAAAATTAGTGTAGTACTTTTATTTATAGTTGCATCGGTTTTTGGGCAGCAAAAAATAACGGTCGAAAATATTTATGGCGGGGCATTTCGGACAAAAGGAATGGACGAATTGCAATCGTTAAAAAACACAAATCAATATACGGTCTTAAATGTTGATCAGGCCAGCAAGACAATGCAGATTGATTTATACGATTTTGCAACCCTAAAAAAAGTATCGAACCTTATTGATACTAAAAACCACGCAGCACTTCAAGACGGAATTGACAGCTATACCTTCGATGCTTCAGAAAAAAAGATTTTAATTGCTTGTAATTCTAATCAAATCTTCCGTCACTCTTTTACAGCAGACTATTTTTTATACGATATCGCTTCCAAATCATTAACAAAACTTGTTGATTTTCAAATTCAGGAGCCAACTTTTTCTCCAGATGGAACTAAGATTGCTTATGCTAAAGAAAACAATCTATATGTTTATGATGTAGCTTCAAAAAAATCAACAGCAGTTACTACTGATGGAAAGAAAAACGCAGTCATTAATGGTATTACGGACTGGGTTTACGAAGAAGAATTTGCTTTTGTCCGCGCATTTGACTGGAGTAAAGACAGTAAAAAATTAGCTTACATTCGTTTTGACGAAAGCCAGGTTCCTGAGTTTTCGATGTCAATCTTCAAAAAAGATTTATATCCAACAATCGAAACGTTTAAGTATCCTAAAGCCGGAGAAAAAAATTCTGAAGTTTCATTACATATTTATGATGCAGCAGGAAATGCGTCTAAAAAAGTAGATTTAGGAAATTATAATGATTTCTACATTGCAAGATTACAATGGACAAATGATGGCAATACATTGTCTGCACAGGTTTTAAACCGTCATCAGGATAATCTTGATTTGTTATTTATTGACGGAACTACAGCTGCTGCAAAAGTAGTTTTGAATGAAAAAGACAAAGCTTACGTAGATGTTACAGATAATTTGACTTTCTTAAAAGATAACAGTTTTATCTGGACAAGCGAAAAAGACGGTTTTAATCATATTTATGTGTATGATAAAACCGGAAAACTTAAAAATCAGGTTACAAAAGGAAACTGGGAAGTTGTTTCTTACTACGGTTTCGACGAAAAAACAAAAACTATTTTCTACCAATCTACAGAAAATGGTTCTATCAACAGAGATATTTACAGAATTGGTTTAGACGGAAAAAACAAAACCCGTTTAACTACAAAAGTGGGAACAAGCGCAGCAACTTTCAGCCCTAATTTTGAATATTTTATTACAACATTCTCAAGTAATTTAGTACCTACAACGTATACTTTAAACGAAGCAAAAACAGGAAAAGAAATTCAGGTTATCGAAAATAATCAGGCTCTTGCTGATAAATTAAAAACGTATAACCTTCCTGCAAAAGAATTCTTTGTTTTAAAAACGGCTAAAGGAAACGAATTGAACGCATGGATTTTAAAACCAAAAGATTTTGATCCTTCTAAAAAATATCCTGTTTTCATGTATCAGTATTCTGGTCCTGGTTCACAGCAGGTAAACAACGATTGGAACAACAGCGATGATTACTGGTTTTTATCTCTTACGCAGCAAGGTTACATCGTAGCTTGTGTTGACGGAAGAGGAACTGGTTTTAAAGGTGCTGATTTTAAAAAAGTAACACAGAAAGAATTAGGAAAATACGAAGTTGAAGATCAAATTGATGCTGCAAAAGTAATTGGAGCGTATCCTTATGTTGATGCTTCAAGAATTGGAATTTTCGGATGGAGTTATGGAGGTTTTATGGCTTCTAACTGTATTTTCCAGGGGAATGATGTATTTAAAATGGCAATCGCTGTTGCTCCGGTTACAAACTGGAGATTTTATGACAGTGTTTATACAGAAAGATACATGCAGACTCCGCAGGAAAACACAAGCGGGTACGATCAAAACTCTCCTATAAACCATGTTGATAAATTAAAAGGTAAGTTTTTATTGATTCATGGTTCTGGTGATGACAACGTTCATGTGCAGAACTCAATGCAAATGATGGAAGCATTAATCCAGGCTAATAAGCAATTTGAATCTCAAATATATCCAGATAAAAACCACGGTATTTATGGCGGAAAAACGAGAGTTCAGCTTTATAATAAAATGACTAATTTCATCAAAGAAAATTTATAATCTAAATATATTAACCTAAATAATTAATGAATAATATGGGAGAAACTCAAGTAAAAACTGCGCATCCAAAAGGACTTTGGGTATTGTTTGGAACGGAGATGTGGGAGAGATTCAATTTTTATGGAATGCGAGCTTTATTAACTTTATTTCTTGTGAATTCATTATTAATGAAGGAAGAAGAAGCGTCTTTAATTTATGGAGGTTTCCTTGGACTTTGTTATTTAACTCCAATGTTAGGAGGTTTTATTGCCGACCGTTTTTTAGGAAACAGAAATTGTATCCTGTTAGGCGGATTATTAATGGCAATTGGTCAAATGTTATTGTTTACCAGCGGAAGTGTTTTTGAATCTAATTTAGAAATGGCTAAAGCTATTATGTACTGTGGTTTAGGCGTAATTGTTTTTGGTAACGGATTTTTCAAACCAAATATTTCTAGTATGGTTGGAAGTTTGTATCCAAAACAGGAAAAAACTAAACTAGATACAGCTTTCACCATTTTCTATATGGGAATTAACATGGGAGCTTTCTTAGGGCAGTCTATTTGTCCTTTATTAGGAGATGTAAAAGATGCAGGAGGAGTTAGGGATATTCATGCTTTTAGATGGGGGTTCATGGCGGCTTCAGGAGCGATGCTTATTGGAACTGTTCTTTTCTATTTCTTGAAAAACAAATATGTGGTTTCTCCAGAAGGAAGACCATTGGGAGGTTTGCCTTCTAAAAATGTAGCAGAAGATTTTGAAGAAGGAGAAGCACAAAAAGCAAATTTCTCTTCTAAATCATTAGTAATTGCAGGAGCTGCATTTATCGCTTTAGGATTCTTTTTTCATTATGCAGTAGGTCAGAATTTAATTTACACTTTGATTTATTCCAGCGGTTTGGCATTAGCCGGATTAATTATTTCTGATACATCATTAACTAAAATTGAAAGAGACAGAATTATTGTAATTTATATCGTTTCGTTTTTTATCGTTTTCTTCTGGGCAGCGTTTGAACAAGCGGGTTCTTCATTGACTTTTATTGCTGATAATCAAACCGACAGACATTTCTTTGGCTGGCTGATGCCGCCATCGATGGTTCAGATTTTTAATGGACTTTTTGTTGTAGTAATGGCAGTTCCTTTTAGTGTTCTTTGGGATTTCTTAAGAGCAAGAGATAAAGAACCAATTTCGCCGGTAAAATTAGCTGCCGGATTAGTAATTATTTCAATAAGTTTCTTTATGATTGCTACTCAGGTATCATTCTTAGGAACTTCAGGATTATTACTTGTAAAATGGTTAATTTTATTATATTTCTTAAATACATGTGCTGAGTTGTGTTTATCTCCAATTGGTTTGTCTTTAGTTGGTAAATTGTCTCCAAAACGTTTTGCTTCGTTATTGTACGGAGTGTTTTTCTTATCAAACGCATCAGGTTATGCATTAGGAGGAACTTTAGGTTCTATTTTACCTGCAACCGGAGATAAATTTGCAAAAGCAAAAGAACTAGGTATTGATCTTCAGGCGGTTTTAGATAAAACAATTACGCCAACTGCTGAGCAGTTAGCATTATTAGATAAACATCAAATTAGTGCTCAAAACCCTATTTTTGCTGGATTTGAGATTCATAATTTATATGAGTTCTTTATGGTATTTGTTGTTCTTACAGGTATCGCGGCAATTGTATTATTTGCTTTGACTCCATTGTTGAAAAAAATGATGCACGGAGTAAGATAGTATGGAGCATAAAATCACTTTAGAGGAAATTCAAAATTTTAAAGGCAAGTACCCAAAACAATTGTGGTACTTGTTTTTGGTTGAAATGTGGGAACGTTTTTGTTTCTACGGAATGAGAGGGGTTTTAGCTTTTTTTATGGTAGATCAATTAGGTTTACTGGAAGGAAAAGCAAATTTACAATACGGAGCGATTCAGGCTTTTGTTTATGCGTTTACTTTTATTGGAGGTATTTTTGCCGATAAAATTTTAGGATTTAAAAAATCACTTTTTTTTGGAGGAATCGTAATGATTTTGGGGAATTTGCTGATTGCGGCTTCTCCGCATGATTTCTTTTATTACGGCATAACACTTTCTATTATTGGAACAGGTTTTTTTAAGCCGAATGTTTCGTCAATGGTAGGAGAGTTGTATCATGAAAATGACGGTCGTCGTGACGCAGGTTACGGGTTGTTTTACGCAGGAATTAATATTGGCGGAATGCTTGGCGGTGCAATTCCTATTTACTTAGGAAAGAACTATTCATGGAGCCTTTGTTTTCTTTCAGCGGCAATCGTTATGATTATTGGTGTCATAACTTTTCTTCTAACGAAAAAACATTTAGCGCCAATTGGAAATTCTCCGTTAGAAAATCATGCGCCTAAAAAACGTAATTTATATGAAATTGCAGTTTATGTGGGGTCTTTTGTCGTTGTTCCATTAGTATATATAATGGTTATCAACTCAGATTTTACAGAGTATTTTATGTACACTATGGGAATAGTTGCATTAGGATATTTTGCATATGAACTGATAATGTTAAAGGATGGAAAACAACAGCGAAAACTTTTGGCTGCATTTGTATTTATTTTTGGATATTTTATGTTTATGGCAATTTCAGAACAATCAGGAGGATCCTTGTCTTTGTTTGCAAAAGATAATTTGTCTAACAAAATGTTGTTTTTTTACATTGATCCAAATGTGGTAAATAATAGTATTAACTCATTGTATGTTGTTATTTTTAGTCCATTGGTAGGATTGTTATGGATATTTATGTACAAGCGAAAAATTGAGCCTAATACCGTTATTAAATTCGGATTGTCATTTATTTTGCTGGCTGCAGGATTCTTTATTTTTTACTGTGCAAGATTTTTTGTAAATGAAGATGGATTAAGTTCTTTGGATGTTTTTGCTTTAGGATATCTTGTATATACACTTGGAGAATTGTGTATCGGCCCGATCGGAATGTCGGTAATTACAAAATTATCGCCTAAACGTTTGTTTGGAATGATGATGGGATTATGGTTTCTTTCAAGTGCTTTCGGGCAATTTGCTGCCGGAAAATTAGGAGCCGAAATATCTGATGCAAATACAGGTACAACATTAATGTCTAAGCTTATTGCTTATACAGATGGATACTATCAATTAGCTGTATATTCGCTTATTGCGGGTATTGTATTGATTGTTTTGACTCCATTAATTAGAAGGTTAATGCAAGAAGTGAAATAAATAGATGTTTTTCAATTCATTTTTTGTTTAAATTTGCGAAAAATAATACGTTATGAAAAGAATATTATTAATAGCCTTTTTTATAGCTGGGGCATTTGCCAGCCAGGCTCAGGAACTAAAATGGTATACTGATGTTAAAGAAGCAATTACGATAAGTAATAAAGAACAAAAGCCAATGCTGATGTTTTTTACAGGAAGTGACTGGTGCGGATGGTGTATTCGTTTGCAGAACGAAGTTTTAAAAACTGCAGAATTTAAAAAATGGGCTGCTGATAATGTTGTTTTAGTCGAATTAGATTATCCAAGAAGCGTTCCGCAGACTCCGGAGCTTAAAAATCAAAATAATGAATTGCAGCAGGCTTTTGGGATACAGGGATTTCCAACTGTGTTTTTTACAAACGCACAAACAAAAGATGGGAAAGTTAATTTTACAGGCCTTGGTAAAACAGGGTATGTTGCCGGAGGTCCATCGGCTTGGTTAACAGTTGCAGAAGGAATTGTTCATCCTAAAAAATCGTAGAAAAATTTAATTTTTAAATCAAAAAGTTATATATAAAACTCCTTACAGTTATGTAAGGAGTTTTTTTGTTTAGTAAGAAAAGATTTTCATTTGTTAAGGCTAAATTATTATTTCAATATTTATTTATAAATAAAAAAACATATAATGTAATTTTTGGTATAATATAATTTGGATAATTAAAATATTGTGTTAATTTCGTCATGCTATACTAACCAAAACCGATATAATATGACTAAAAAATTACTTATCCTACTGTTTTTTTTAGGTTCATTTTTCATGCAGGCGCAAACTCTTGCATGGCGAACAAACATGACTGATGCAATTGCAATTAGTAATGAAGAAAGAAAACCCATGTTAATTTTGTTCACTGCCTCAGGTGTACCAGAAAATCTTCAAAATGAAGTATTTAAAACCCCGGACTTTGCAGTTTGGTCGCGTGATAATGTAATTCTTGTAAAATTAGATTTGTCAGACGCTACAGCTTCAGATGGAGATAAAGAACAGAACATTAAATTAAAAAATGCATTTGGAGTTGATGATCTGCCGCAAGTATGTTATGCAATGGCTTCGATAAGAAAAAACAAAACAACTTTTAGCGCCCTGGGAAAAATTGCATACAAACCAGGAGGTGCAAAAGCATGGATTGCAGAATCAAATAATATTCTGCATCCAAGTGAGTAATAAATTTAAATTAAGTTTCTTAGTTTAATTTGTAGAATCCCTTTTCAAGATAGTTGAAAAGGGATATTTTTTTTTAAACAAGTTAAAATGTAGATTATACATTTAATATTTTAAGGCCGCAAATTTTCCGTTTTTTTCAAATAAATAATCTTAAATAATTAAATTCATTTTAATGCATTTTTTTTATAACTATTTGTTTTAATGAAGATTGTTGGCAGTAGGTTTTGTATTAATTTAGTTTTATTAACAAGCCCAAAACCTATAATTATGACCCGAAAACTACTTATTCTACTATTTTTTTTAGTAACATTCTTAGCAAAATCCCAAAGTTTAGAATGGAAAACTGATATGGTTGATGCAATTACCTTAAGTAATGAGGAAAGAAAACCGCTTTTGATCTTATTTACTGCTGCAAATGCCCCGGAAAATCTACAAAATGAGGTGTTTAAAACATTAGATTTTGAAAAATGGTCGCGCAGGAATGTTATTTTAGTAAAACTTGACTTGTCTGATACAGGAATATCAAGTGAAGTCAGAGAACAAAACATTAAATTAAAAAATGCCTTTGGTGTAGCAGGTCTGCCAGAGGTTTGTTATGCGAAAGGTTCAATTGGAAATGGTAAAACTGCTTTTAGCTTATTAGGAAGGCTGCCGTATAGTTCAAATGGTGTGAAAGCTTTTATTACTGATTCTAATTTGATTTTAAATCCAGAATAAAGAAAGATTAGTTTAATCTATAAAATCCCTTTTCGGCAGTAGCATGAAAAGGGATATTTTTTTTCTCGCAGCTCAATTTCCACTTTTTTTGAATGGCATAAGTATTTGTGCCATCTGCAATAATAATTTTTGGACGTAGTTCGATTAAAATTCTATCCATGTTTATTTTAGGTGACTGAGTCAAAATCAAAATATCAGGCTGAATTTTATTTTCATAAACTCCGGTGCTGTCAATTATTGAGATTTTCTTTCCATTAAAAAACAAGACATTCCTGATTTGCTGCGATTTATTTAAAACACTAAAATTGCCAACTAAATAAGAATTAAAAGCATTGTTTTTTGAGCTTTTGTCCCCAGTTGTATCGTTTGTAAAAAGTGTGATATTGCTGCCGAATCTTTTTGAGATTAATGTACTTTTTTTGGTATTATAAACAATTAATTCTTTTTGATCTGCGGTTTCTTTTTTAGTGTAAATAAAAGAAAGCTGTAATAGAATTATTGATACAAATACAGCAATAAGTTTGCTGTAGCTAGGTTTCTTTGACCAAATTATCGCACTGATTATTACGAAGTAAAGCGTAACCAAATAATAAAAATTAAAACTGATATCCTGAATTACAAAAGATTCAAACGATGCTACATAATGAATCATTTGGTTTAAAATAAAAATACTTTTTTCAAAAAGGTACACTAATATTTCGGGTGGACTTTTAAAGACTGCAAAAATCATAACGATTATTCCGGCAATCATTATAAAAGATAAAACAGGAAGAATTATAATATTGGTAACAAAAAATAATCCGGGAAATTGGTGGAAATAATAAAGACACAAAGGTAAAGTACCAATTTGTGCAGCAAATGAAACCGTTAAGGCATCCCAGATATAAATTGAGATTTTGTTTTTTGGAGACCAGATTTTCTTCAGTATCGGCTGCAGCCAAACTATAAAAAACAACGCTAAATAACTTAACTGAAAACCAACATCAAATAAGAAATAAGGTTCAAAAAGCAAGATCAACAAAATAGAAACTAATAGTGTATGATATATGTTTCCGCTTCTGCGGAGATGATTTCCAATGGCAACAAAAGAAAACATGACAACCGAACGCAAAACTGATGGAGATAAACCAGATATAACCGCAAAACCTGCCAATGAAATTAAAATAGAAAACAATTTAATGGCAGAACCTTTTCGCGTATTGGGAACTGGTTTTAAAACAAACATGATAAAAAGCATTATAAAGCCAACGTGCAGCCCTGAAACCGAAAGAACATGCGTTGCTCCGGAATATTGATAATCCTTTATAATATCGGCTGAAATTTCCTGCTGCTGTCCCAAAATAAGAGCCAGCGCCACATTCATTTCATCTTTATTAAAATGAGCGCTTTCCAGATTTTTTAAAATAGTGGCATGGAGCCGGCCGGAGTAATACCAAATGTCTTTTTTGATAGTTTGACTAATTTTAATTTCTGATTTTTTGCAATAAACCTGTGCGTAAATCTGTTTGTCTGCTAAGTATTTAGCATAGTCAAATTGATTTGGGTTTTTACTCGAAGATGTTCTTTGTAAAGCAGTTTTTACTTTAATTATATTCCCAATTATCAATGGATTTTGAGTACTGTCTTTTTGAATATTGACAATGATTTTACCTGAATAAATCTTGTTGTTAATAGTATTTATAAGTCCGACATAACGATCGTTGTAATCGTTGCTTTTGAGTTTTTCCCGTAATGTAAAAGTCATAAATTGAGGTTTTTCAAAAGCTGTTTTGGAGTGTGTGTAATTAGTTTTATCAAAAGTATCAGTATGGATAAGCAAAACACTGATTCCTGTTGAAAACGAAATAAAAGCACTGCTTATTCCAAAAATTAGATTATTCTTTTTGTTTTTCTTCGAAAGGAAAAAACTAATGCAAAATAATACAGCACAAATTCCAAGAGAAATAAATGAGACTTGAATTGAAGGCAGACAATAATAAGAAACTAAAATGCCAAAAAGAAAACTAATTGTAATTTTAGCTAAAGGAAAATCTAATACTTTCATGGCTTAAAAGTATTAAAAATTTGTAAGAAAATAAATATATTTATTTATTCGATTACACGGTTTACTTGTTCGAATGAGTTTTTGTAATAAGTCTCTTTTGTAGAAGAAATGATAACGCCTTTTGAAGTAGAAGAATGTACAAATTTAATTTCATCTGAATTTACCTCGGTAATAAGGCCAACATGATTAATCTGCTTACTTTTATTCGTTTTAAAGAAAATCAAATCGCCTTTTTTGGCATCACTCAGCGGAATTACTTTTCCAATTTTTGCCTGTTCAAAAGAACTTCTTGGCAGTTTTATATTTTCAGATTCAAAAGTTGTATAAACTAATCCAGAGCAATCAAAACCGCTTTTACTAGTTCCGCCCGCTTTGTATTTAACACCGATATTATCTGTTGCAGTTTCAATTAAATTTTTTACAATAGATCTGTTTTCTTTTTTCGATTCACTTTTGCTCACAGCAGTCGAAGTCGATTTACAAGAAACCAATACGATTGATAAAAGAAAGAAAATGAGTATTTTTTTCAAAACAGAAAAGTTTAAGATTTTAAATCGGCAGCAATAAGTTTGGCTGTTTTTTTGCTTGCGCCAACGCCGCCTAGCTTTTGCTCTAAAATATCATAATTTTTCAGCAGTTTTTCGCGGTGAGAAGGTTCAAGTAATTTATTCAATTCTTCTTTGATTCTTTTGGTATTACATTCATTTTGAATCAATTCAGTTACAACTTCCTGATCCATAATTAAATTGACAAGCGAAATATATTTTAAAGTAATAATTCGTTTGGCAATTTGATAAGAGATTGCACTTCCTTTATAACAAACCACTTCGGGAACTTTAAAAAGAGCCGTTTCTAAAGTTGCTGTTCCGGATGTAACCAATGCCGCAGTCGAAGAACGCAATAAATCATAGGTTTTATTCGAAACAAATGCGATGTTTTTGTTTTTAATAAACTGCTGGTAAAACTCATAATCCTGACTTGGCGCACCCGCAATAACAAATTCATAATCCTGAAAATCATCAACAACGCTCAGCATAACACTCAGCATTTTGGTAATTTCCTGTTTACGGCTTCCCGGTAAAACAGCAATAATTGGTTTTTCTCCTAACTTGTTTTCTTCTCTAAAAGCGGTTTCATTAAAAACAGGCTGATTTTGAATAGCATCAATCAAAGGATGCCCAACAAAATCCACAGGAAAATGATGTTTGTCTTCATAAAAGCTTTTTTCAAAAGGCAAAATCACAAACATTCTGTCAACGTCTTGTTTAATAGCATTGATACGATTTTCCTTCCAGGCCCAAATTTGCGGAGAAATATAATAATGTGTTTTGTAGTTCAGTTCTTTAGCCCATTTTGCAATACGCATATTAAAACCCGGATAATCAATAAAAATTAAAACATCTGGTTTAAATTCAGAGATATCTTTTTTACAGAATTTGATATTGTTTAAAATAGTTTTTAAGTTAAAAACCACTTCAACAAATCCCATAAAAGCCAATTCGCGATAATGTTTTACCAATGTTCCGCCGGCTTTTTGCATTAAATCACCGCCCCAAAATCTAATATCGGCCTGAGGGTCTTCCTCGTATAAGGCTTTCATTAAATTAGAACCGTGTAAATCTCCGGAAGCTTCGCCAGCTATTATGTAATATTTCATATCAACGAATTTTTATTGCAGCACAAAGATAGGATTTAAATAATTATGGTCGAAATTGCTAAAACAATCACGGCAAAAATCACGCCTCTGGCTGTCATTTCTTTGTTTCTCTTTAAAAGAATTAAAAAAACAGGAAGATCTAAAACAGCCCCAATTGTAATAACTTTTCCTAAATATCCCATTTCTCTAATGGTTTGAATTCCGGCTGGAAGATCAAATTTTGTAAAAAATTTGATAAACAAATAACTTCCAAGAAGCGAAGTAAAAATTCCAACAATAAATCCGATTACGAGTTCTTTTTTATCCATTTAATTTCCAAGTGTTAAGTTGCTGCATTGTATGATGTGCCGTTAAGTCGAACTGAACAGGAACTACCGAAATATATCCGTTTTCAAGCGCCCATTCATCAGTATCTTCGCCATTGTCTTCATTGGTAAATTTGCCCGTTAACCAGTAATAATCTTTCCCAAAAGGAGTTTGTCTTTTGTCAAATTTCTGGGCATAATAAGCTTTCGCCTGACGACAGATTTTTATTCCTTTGATTTCTTTTTCGCTCAATTTTGGAAAATTAACATTTAAAACCACTCCGGCCGGAAGTTTATTTTTTAATGTTTCTAAAGCTATCTTTTTAACGAAAGATTTAATCGGTTCAAAATCGGCATTCCAGTCAAAATCCAAAAGAGAAAAGCCAATCGCCTGAATACCTTCAATTCCGGCCTCGACAGCGGCACTCATTGTTCCCGAATAAATCACATTTATAGAAGAGTTTGATCCGTGATTAATTCCCGAAACACACAAATCTGGTTTTCGTTTTAAAATTTCATTTACAGCTAGTTTTACGCAGTCTACAGGCGTTCCGGAACAGCTGTATTCCGTAATTATGTCGTCATCTTTAGAAATTTTATCAAGAAATAAAGTATTGTTTATTGTAATTGCGTGTCCCATTGCACTCTGAGGCTTGTCCGGAGCGACCACAACTACATCGCCAATAGTTTCCATAACGCTTATTAAAGCTCTGATTCCGGGAGCCAGAATTCCATCGTCATTCGTTACTAATATTAGAGGTTTTTCTTCTTTCATACTGCGTTTTTGATTTTTGATTTGTCAAAATAAAAGCTTGTTAGGGCAAATGTAGTAACAGATTTTGGTAGAATACTAACAAATAAATAAAAATTGTAAACTAAATTCCAGAAGACTTTTAAGCATCAAACATTTTTATATCTTTAACAAAAAATTATACTGATCTTGGCATGTTGGCATAGTTTTTACCGTAACTTAGATTAAAAAATTTGATGAATGCTATTATTAAGTTTATGAAAAGAAATTATAAAATACTTATAGCCGTATTATGCTTGTCTTTAACCCTGTTTGCTTTTAAAATAAATGCTGATAAGAATGATGATCCGGATCCAAATAAAGACAAGACACTTTTAGAATTACTGGCTTTTGTTATTGAAAAAGGACACTACAGCCCGGCTGAAATTAATGACGAATTTTCAAAAGGTATTTTTAAAGATTATATCGAGGCATTAGACCCTTCGAAGAGATTTTTCCTGCAGTCTGATATTGATGAATTTAAACAATATGAGTTAATGCTGGACGATCAGTTTTTGAATAAAGATTTAACATTCTTTAATTTGACTTATACGAGGTTAATGAAGAGAATGGAAGAAAGCAAAAAACGTTACAAAACGATTTTAGCACAGCCTTTTAACTATACTACAGATGAGACTTTTAATGCAGATTATGAGAAGCTTCCGTATGCAAAAAACTTAACTGAGATCAATGAAAGATGGAGAAAACAAATTAAATTGTCTACACTTTCATCGCTTGTAACAAAGCAAAAAATTGAAGAAGAGAAAAAGAAAAAAGATCCTGCTTATAAGGAAAAATCTTTTGATGCTTTAGAAAAAGAAACACGCGAAAGTTCATTAAAATCTTTAGATGATAATTTTAGTGTAATTAAAGATTTGAATAAAGATTACTGGTTTTCAGTGTATTTGAATTCAATTATGGCTCGTTTTGATCCGCATACAAGTTATTTTGCTCCAGAAGAAAAAGATCGTTTTGATGTAAATATCAGCGGAAAATTAGAAGGAATTGGTGCAAGATTAACGAAGAAAAATGATTTCACTCAAATTGATGAGTTAATTTCCGGCGGGCCGGCGTGGAAAGGAAAACAACTTGAAGCCGGAGATTTAATCTTGAAAGTGGCTCAGGGAAATGAAGAACCAGTTGATGTGGTTGGAATGCGTCTTGATGATGTTGTAAAAAAGATCAAAGGTCATAAAGGAACAGAAGTTAAGCTTACCGTTAAAAAAGTTGACGGAAGTATTAAAGTAATTTCAATTATCAGAGATGTTGTTGAAATTGAAGAAACGTATGCAAAATCTAGTATTGTTGAGAAAAACGGATTGAAATACGGCGTTATTTACCTGCCTAAATTTTACATTGACTTTGAAAACAAAGACGGTCGTGATGCCGGAAAAGATATTGCTCTTGAGGTAGAAAGACTGAAAAAAGAAAACATAAACGGTATCGTTCTTGACGTTCGTGATGATGGTGGAGGATCTCTTTCTACAGTTGTTGATATTGCAGGTTTATTTATTGAAGAAGGACCAATTGTTCAGGTAAAATCTGCAGGTAAAAAGAAAGAAGTTTTATACGATAAAGATAAAAAAATAGAGTGGGACGGACCATTAGTAATTATGGTTAACAGTTTCTCTGCTTCGGCTTCTGAGATTTTAGCTGCTGCAATTCAGGATTACAAACGTGGAGTTATTATCGGAAGTAAACAAACTTACGGTAAAGGAACAGTACAAAACGTACTTGATTTGAACCAATTTGTTCGTAATGCAAATTATGGAGATTTGGGAGCTTTGAAAATTACGGGTCAAAAATTCTATAGAATTAACGGTGGCTCAACCCAATTAGAAGGTGTTCATAGTGATGTGGTTATGCCAGATCGTTATGCTTATCTAAAAATGGGAGAACGTGATATTGACAATGCAATGCCATGGGATAAAATCGACCCGGCAGATTACAACATCTGGACTTCTAATGAAAACTTTACAAAAGCAATCGAAAAAAGTAAAAACAGAATTTTACAAAATCCTCAATTTAAATTAATTGAAGATAATGCAAAATGGATTGATATTAAGAATAAAGAAAACATATACAGCCTGAATATTAATAGTTTTAAACAAACTCAGGAACAAGTTGAAAATGAAGGAAAAAAATATAAACCAATCTCTGAATATAAAAACAGTTTAGTTTTTAGATCATTGCCTTATGAAGAGGTTGAAATGAATAACGATGTAACATTAAAAGAGAAAAGAGAAGCTTGGCACCAGGCATTATCTAAAGATGTTTATGTTGAAGAGGCTTTAAATGTTTTAGATGATTTACAATCTAAATCTTTAGTAAAAGCTGGCGTTTCTCCTAAAATGAAAAAAGATAAATTGGTAAAATCTTAAAGATTTTAAGCATTTAATTTGTTATTAAAAACGCTTCTTAAAGTAATATTTATGAAGCGTTTTTTTTAAGTTTAAAAATAAAAGTAATTTATGAAGAATATTTTAGTTTGCGGGCTGATTGGTTTAGTACTGCTTTCTTGTAAAAAGGAAAATAAAGCTGTTGCTGAAGCAGTAAAAGCAGAAAATTCATTTGTTTCAGACCAAAGCAGTACCGGTTCACTGTACCCGACTGCCTATCGGCCAACTTCGACCACAAATCAAATTGTAGAACATAAATATTATACACTTTCTTATAATGAAAAGTTTGAGCAGGCTGAATGGGTCGCTTATGAATTGAAGAAAGAATACTTAAAAAATGGAAATTACAAACGTCCGTATTTTATTGAAGATCCCAAAGTTTCTACTGGTTCTGCAGATTGGAGAAATTATAAAAAATCAGGTTATGATAAAGGGCATCTTTGTCCTGCCGGCGATATGGAATTTAGTGAAGATGCTTATAATGATACTTTCTATACCTCTAATATTTCGCCTCAAAGGCATGATTTTAACAGCGGAATCTGGAATAGAATTGAACAAAAAACACGTTATTGGGCTGGAAAATATAATGATATTTATGTAGTTACTGGCGGAATCATGAAAGAGTCAGATAAAAAAATAGGAACAGAAAAAGTTTCTGTTCCTAAATATTTTTATAAAATTGTTTTGGCTAAATCAGGAAAGGAACATAAAGCAATTGCTTTTTTGGTTCCGAATGAAGACAGCGACAAACCAATTTATGATTTCGTAGTTCCTATTGAAACTTTAGAAAAAATGACAGGAATCGACTTTTTTCCAAATCTGAAAAATCTAAAAAGCAGTAAAGACTTTTAAATCTGCAATTGTTTCAATTGGATTTTCGGCTTTAAAAACAAAGCTTCCGGCAACTAAAACATCGGCTCCGGCTTCTACTAATTGTTTTGCGTTTTTATTGGTTACACCGCCGTCAATTTCGATAAGAGTTGATGCGTTTTTGCGTGTAATTAAAGCTTTTAGTTTTTTTACTTTATCGTAAGTGTTTTCAATAAACGACTGCCCGCCAAAACCTGGATTGACACTCATAATACAAACCAGGTCAATATCGTTTATTACATCTTCTAATAAATCAATATTTGTGTGAGGATTAATCGCAACTCCGGCTTTCATTCCTTCGGCTTTAATAGCCTGAAGTGTTCTGTGTAAATGTGTACAGGCTTCGTAATGTACAGTTAAACCATTAACGCCTAAATCAGCGAAGGTTTTAATATAACGATCCGGGTCAATAATCATTAAATGTACATCGATATATTTTTTTGCATGCTTTGAAATAGCTTCTAAAACCGGCATTCCGAAAGAAATATTCGGAACAAAAACTCCATCCATAATATCGATATGAAACCAATCGGCCTGGCTGTTATTAATCATTTCGATATCGCGCTGTAAATTGGCAAAATCTGCCGCAAGAACTGAAGGAGCAATAAGTGTATTTTTCATTATGTAGTTGTGTGTTTTTATTTGCAAAGATAAATTTTTTATGCTGTACATTGTAATTTAACCGCAAAGGAGTGCGCTAAGATTTACGCAAAGTTCACAAAGTTTTATTTAGAAAATTAATTATAAGAATACGAAGTTCGCAAAGCTTTGAGTACTTAGTGATTTTATTATAAGATCAATATAAAAAATCTTTGTGAACTTTGCGGTAAAAAAACGTCCAATAAAATAAAAAACTCCGGTAATCAGCCGGAGTTTCAATCATCAATCAAAAAACGAACAGTCAATCAAACTGTTGTTTACTGTTTAGCCGAAAGTCAAATGTCTTAAAGTCAAAAGAGACTTTTGGACTTTATAACTTTCAGACTTTAAGACTAAATATTAGCCTAAATAAGTTTTAAGGATTTTACTTCTTGAAGTGTGTTTTAATCTACGGATTGCTTTTTCTTTAATCTGACGAACACGCTCACGGGTTAAGTCGAAAGTTTCTCCAATTTCTTCCAGAGTCATTGGGTGCTGATCGCCAAGGCCAAAATACAAACGAACAACATCTGCCTCTCTTGGAGTTAATGTTTCTAACGAACGTTCGATTTCAGTACGTAATGATTCGTGAATTAACTCTCTGTCCGGGTTTGGAGATTCTCCAGAACGTAAAACGTCGTAAAGGTTAGAATCTTCTCCTTCAACAAGAGGTGCATCCATTGATAAGTGACGACCAGAGTTTTTCATAGACTCTTTTACGTCATTTACTGTCATGTCAAGTTCTTTTGCAATTTCTTCAGCAGAAGGCGGACGCTCGTTAGACTGCTCTAATAACGCATACATTTTGTTGATTTTATTGATAGAACCAATTTTGTTTAATGGTAAACGTACAATACGTGATTGTTCTGCAAGGGCCTGAAGGATCGATTGACGAATCCACCATACAGCATAAGAAATGAATTTGAAACCACGAGTTTCATCAAAACGCTGCGCAGCTTTTATAAGACCTAAGTTTCCTTCATTAATTAAATCAGGAAGAGTTAATCCTTGATTTTGATATTGTTTAGCAACCGATACAACGAAACGTAGGTTGGCTTTTGTTAATTTTTCTAAAGCTCTTTGATCACCAGCCTTTATTCTTTGTGCTAATTCTACCTCTTCATCAGCGGTAATTAGGTCAACTTTTCCGATTTCTTGTAGATATTTATCTAACGATGCAGTTTCACGATTGGTTACCTGCTTGGTGATTTTAAGTTGTCTCATGTTATTTGTCTCCTCAATTTTTAAGTGTACAAGTGGTTATACGTATGAAGTTCCAAAAAAGTTACAAATTGTATCAAAAATAATTTGTTTTTTAAAAAAAATAAAAAACCTGTTAGCAAACAGACAGGTTTTGAGTGAGTTATGAATATTTCTAAGAAATATTTTTATTTCAATTAATTTGAAACTGTATTTTGAACTTCAATATTTTCTTTGATAGAAACCGGAATTCCGCTTTTAGTAAAACCTTCAAGTCTTATTTCAAAAGTACCGGAAAGATCAGAAGTATAGAATGAAGTTTCAGAATCTTGGTTTAACTGAACATCAGGATTCCAGAATAATTGATTTCTAAAATCAGGAATTCTTTGATTGTCAGCAGTATTTTCGTATTTTACTTTGTTGTATATTTTTTTTGGCTGCGGTCTTAAAATAATTGGTTTTGAGATTGAAGATCCTGTTTGAGTGCTTTTAAAATCTCTATCAAAAGTTGTAAAACTAATTAAACCATTAAATGACTTTGCCCCAACATAATATCTTCCAACGATAACTTCAATCTTATATACATTTTTCATGTTGTAGGTAATAAGATCGTTTTGGTTCTCTAAATATAATCCGTCAACAAGAACAAGTGCAGATTCTGGAAGCTGTGGAAATATACTTGGATCATTTACGTGTAGATAAAATTTTTCCTCTTTTTGTTTTGAATAAACTTCTACGACAACCTCAGTTATTGTTTCTTTTAGAGTTTTAAAGCGTGTATAATCATCTAAAACATATTCTTTTGCAATTGGATAATAAAAAGATTCAGATGTTGGAGCTTTTTCAATATTATCAACTTTTTTATGATAATAAGCATTTTCAACCTGACTTGAAATTGATCTTTCTAAAAGGCTCTCTTTAAAAGTGTAGGATAATTTAGAGTCTTTCTCGAATGATATTTGACTGTAATCTATCTCTGGCGCATTGTTTATTACAAGATCATAATTTTTTGCTTTTTCATCTATAATCTGAATAACGATATTAGACGTGTAAAATGTTTTGTTTATATTAAAAATAAAGTTTCCGTTACTATCAGTTTTTACAACTTCAAAAGCAAATGATTTTCCGGGAATAGATAATCCTACTGAAATATTTTCAATTTGATCACTACTATTTTTTGCAGATATTTTTCCCGAAATAATTTCGCCTCTAAGTTCTGGCAGGATTATTTTTTGATCTTGCTTTTGCAAGTCTAATACAATAGGATAAGAAGTATTTGAAGCAAATTTTACAGCAGAAATTTGATTTTGGGTTGGAATGTTGTCTAATTTTCGAACAGAAAGTGAATAAATTCCGTCTACGAAATTATTGTTTAAGGACTGAATTTTTAAGTCAACAAATTCGCGGTTTGTAAATGTTTTTTTATTCAGTTTAATTGAAACATTTTCGGTTGTTAAATTTTCATCAGACGTATTTGATCCGTTTGCTAAAATGTTTGCAGTAACAGTTTTTTCATCAACTTTATAAGGATTCACAATATTAATGTTTAACTGAAATAACTCAGAAAGCGGTTTGTTCAGCATCCAGTTTGTGTAGCCAATTAGTTTGTAGCTTCCTGTTTTTAAAGTTGTAGGAATGAAATAATCGCCCTGACCGCTTGCATTTTCTAAAGAAATTTTTGTTTTAAAAACTGATTTTTTACTATCATCAACCAATTCTACATAAGCAGTTTTGCTAATATTACTTGGCGTTTTATCAGAAGATTTTAAACAATAGATTTTGTACAGCAAAGTTTCACCAGAAACAAGTGTTGCTGCATTTGTATGAATGAAAACAGTTTCATCTACTGCGATTGTTTGTTGTGCGCTGCTTAATTGTGTATTAATTAATACAAACAATAAAAATATGTGTTTTAGTCTATCCAAAATGAAGGTTTTACGTTAGATGAAAATGATGTACAGTCTCCGCATACGACATCTACTAAAATGTAATTTATGCCGGCATTTGAGGAATATGTCATTAAATTTTGTTCAACATTATAAATCATAGATTCTCCGCTGCAATCTTCTCCGGCGAAACAAAACAGGAAAGGAATGTCTTCGCAGGTATTAAAATACGGAGCCGGTTTGCCCGGAAATAAATCATTATAATTAAAAAAGATTCTTTGTTCTGAAACTGATGTTACATCAAAAAAGCCAATAACTTTTGTGTCAGAATCGCTGATGCATTTTATATTTCCAGAAAGAACTCCAGGTTGTTTTGGAGATAAAATACTACCTGAACCAGCTATATCCCTCATTGTTTTATGAAAAGTATAAGCAGCTAAGTTTTCAACATATTGTTTGACTAAAATACTATATCGATGACCGATGATGTAATTATCTTCTTCAATAAATCGTATTGGTAAGTTTACACGATCCTCGCTCAGATCATTTGTATTTAATAAAATAATATCTGTTGAATTTTTTTCGGCGTAACAAGTTCTGGTATTTGATGAGTTAGGCACAAGCTGTACAGATTGAGGTCCGGTTACTTCTAATTTAGATAAGGACCATCTTGGTGCTATAATTTTATAGCTTTCCTCATATTCAAAACGATAATATTTTGAAGTTCTGGCAGGATCATAACTGTTAACATTGATTTGAACTCCGGTTTGATTGTCTTTGTTTGTTACAACCGTTGGAACTATGCTTTGAATTGGATTTACCGCAGGAAGTGTTTCCGGACTTGATTCGTATACTTTTCCGTCTTTGGTTTTAATTTCTAAAGTATATTGTCTGTTTGGTAAAATCTGAAATGCTGTTTGTGAAACATATACTCCCGAGTTTTCTTCAAATAGATATTGATTATTTTGATTGTCTTTAACCGTTACCTGAGCACCGCTTTCTGCCGGAATCGATTTATCTTCAAATCTGGCAGTTTTTGTTATCTTAATTTGTTGAATTTTAAGTTCATTTGTCAAATTGGCTTCAACAACTATTGCTTCTTCATAAGTATTTGTAAGCAAAGGATATGTTTCTGTACAACCATTTACAAAAAAACAGATCATTAGAATTAATACTATTTTATTGAGGGACATATTCATGATTTTATTCGTAACAATTTTTTCGTGCCCTAAAGCTGGAAAGTTTGTTTTTTTATTTTTGAAATTTATATTTTTTAATCTACCCAAAACGTTGGTTTTACATTTGATGCAATTGTGGTACAATCTCCGCATGGTGTATTTACCCAATAATAGAATCTCCCATTTAAATAATAGCTGATTTTATCCATCATTAAGTCGTCATAAAAACCGCCGGAATGTGTACATGGATCAGGACTGAAAGGATAGTCAGCATAGCAAAATTCCTGACAATCCGTATAAAAAGGAGGGGGAGCTTCACCAAGAAATAAATCTGCATAATTAAAATAAATTCTTTCAATTGATACAGATGCTACATCAAAATATCCAATAATTTTATCGTTTGTATTTTTTATAGATTTTAAATTACCCAACACAATTCCGGGTTGTGTTGGAGATAAAATACTTGTACTTCCAGATGTTTTTTTTAGGGTGCTGTAATAATTAAATGCTGCTAAACTTTCGACATATTGTTTTACCAATATACTGTATCTGGTTGTGATTATATAATCCTGATCGCTTATAAACCGAACCAGATAATCAACACGATCTTCTTTTAAATCAGTGGTACTTAATAAAAGCAGGTTTGTGTTTTTTTTATTTCCATAACAAATTCTTGTATTAGGATCATTTTCAATAAAAGTCAGCGCTCCATTTGCATTGATAACTGCTTTAGTACGAACCCACTTTGGGGCTATAACTTTGTATGTCTCTTCATATTCATATCTGTAATAATGCGATTTATTGCCGGAATCAAAGCTGTTTACTCTAATGCCGACTCCTCTTTTATCGTCTTTATCTTTTTCTATAGCTGCTTTAACGCTTTGCATTGGGGTCACGGTCGAAAGTATTTCCGGAGATGACTCAAAAGATCTGCCGTCTTTCGTGTTAATATGTAATTGATACTGCGTTCCGGGTACGGCCTGAAACGCTGCGGTCGATACATATTTATCAGACTGATCTTCAAAATCATATCTGTTTCCTGAATTGTCGGTTATGTAAACTTCAGCTCCGCTTTCGGGAAGATACTTTTCATCTTCAAATCTTGCAGATTTAGTAAGTTTTATTTCCTGAATTTTAAGCTCATTTGTTATTGTAGTTTCTACAACTAATGCTTCCTCATAGGTATTCGTTAATAACGGATAAGCTTCTGTACAGCTATTCAAAATAAAAGCTGAAAAGAGAAAAAGAATACTATATAGTTTATAATTTTTCATTTATTAAAATTTAAAATTATAAGTAATACTTGGAACAGGAATTGAGAAAATAGATGTTTTATATCCTTTTACTTTTCCATTTTGATCAGTTACAAAATAAATTGAATATGGATTATTTCTTCCTAAAACATTATAGATTGAAATGTTCCAGAAACTATGTGCTAACTTTTTAATTTTATGATTTCCTTCGATGTTAAGACCAATGTCTAAACGAATATAATCCGGAATTCTATAAGCATTTCTGTCGCTGTATAATGTATATTCTGAATTTCCATATTGAAACGTTCCAATTGGATACGTAATTGGTCTTCCTGTTTGGTATAAGAAGTTTGAAGATAAACTATAACGTTTTGTAAATTTATAATTTAAAATTGCACTTAAATCGTGAGGTTTGTCAAAATTTGCCGGGAAAAAGTTACCATTGTTTACAATTTCAGAACTAAACTGACTATCAAGTTTTATTAAAGTACGAGAATAAGTATAACCAATCCATCCGTTTAACCTTCCTGTTGTTTTCTTTAATAATAACTCAACTCCATACGCTTTTCCTTCACCTTGCAGTAATTCTGTTTCGACATTTTGATTTAACAGAAGCTGTGCCCCAACTTTATAATCAAGAATATTTTTAGATTTTTTGTAATATCCTTCTAAGCTAACTTCATATTCTTCATCTTTTAATGTTTTAAAAAGACCTAAAGAAACTTGCTGTGCAGTTTGTGGTTTTACGTTAGAATCAGATAATTTCCAGGTGTCTGTTGGAGATTGTGTTACATTGCTTGATAAAAGATGAATATATTGACGTGTTACATCATAACCCGCTTTTATAGAAAAATCTTCTGTAATAAAATAACGAGCAGCCAAACGAGGTTCAAGTCCGCCATATGTTTTTATTACTTCGTTTTTTCCGTAATGTGTTGTTCCGGTTACGGTTTCGTCGCTTAAAGGCAGACCGGCCTGATAAGAATTTACATCTGCTTCTCCTAAAGAGGCATAATAGGAATATCTTAATCCTAAATCAATTAATAGTTTATCACTAAATTTATAACTATCGGCTAAATAAATGGCTGATTCGAGTGCTCTTTCTTTTTCAATATCCGTTGAAATTAAAGTTGCTTCAGGTTTTTTTGGATGCTGATAACCTGGCGAAATGTTATATAATTTACTTGCAATACCATAAGACAAAGTATGTTTTGGATTAAGCTGATAATTCAGTTTTAACTGCAATTGAGATTCGTTTACTTTATATCCAAAGTCAAATGAATTGATGTCGTTTGAATCATAATCGATGTTAAACTTGTATTCACTGTTTGTAAAAATTAAAGCTGCTTTGCTTTTTTTGCTAAAAGTATGATCCCATTTTAAAGAAGCAAGTCTGTTGCTGTATTTATAAATTGAATCTGAACTTAAACTAAAGCGATCGTGGCTGTAATAAGCAGTTGCTTCAAGATTATTGCTGGCATTGATTTGATTGTTATATTTAAGAATTCCGTCATAAAATCCTGCCTGACTGTTTTTAAGATTTTCATCGTCAAGAGATTTTAAAATCCAGTCCGAATACGTTGCACGACCTCCAAAAATAATACTTGATTTATTTTTCTGGATTGGTGTACTAAGCGTTAAATTTGATGTTATAGGTCCAATTGCTCCTTCTCCTGAGAATTTTTCCGGATTTCCGTTTTTGGTTGTAATGTCAAATACAGAGGATAACCTTCCTCCAAAATCTGCCGGAATACTTCCTTTATAAATATCTGCTTTTTTTGCTGTATAAGGGTTTATAGCCGAGAAAAACCCTAAAAAGTGCTGCGGATTGTATAAAACAGCATTGTCTAAAAGAATAAGGTTTTGATCGTCTTTTCCGCCTCTTACGTTAAATCCTGCAGATCCTTCTCCGGTAGTTTTAATACCAGGAAATGTTGTAGCAACTTTTAAAATATCTCTTTCTCCAAGAATTAAAGGAACATTTTTAATTCCTTCAATATCAATAGAAACTAACCCTGAAACTGTAGTTTCAGTTGTTTTTTGTCCTTTCTTTTTAATTACAACTTCATCTAATTGATTTGATCTCTCATTGATACCAATATCAAATTTACCATCATCATAAACCATTAAAGTTCTCACAACTTCTTTATGGCTTAATGATTTTACTTCAATAACATTTATTCCTCGCGGAAGCTGTAAAGTATAATTTCCATCAAGATCACTAGATGTATTGATGCTTTTTCCTCGTACTTTAATATAAATGTTTTGTTCTGCTTTTCCTGTTTCTTCATTTCTTACAGTACCAGAAACAGTATAATTTTTCTTAACAGAATCTTTGTTTTCTTTTCCGATAAATATGATCGAAGCTTTTTTTGTTACGCTATAGCTGTTTAAAGAATCATACTGCTGATAAAAAACCGGATTGTCTGAGTGATCATTTCCATTATTTTGATTCGTCGTTTCGACAGGAGCATCGGTAAAATAATTCGATGGTAAAGTATCATGAATTGTACTGTTAAGCGTTAAAATCACTTTGTTCTTCAGTACAATATAATTCAAATCAGTTTTGCTTAAAATTGAATTTAGGACATCATCAATTTTTGCATCAGTATAAACTCCGGAAATCAATTCTTTGTTTGAATTAACCCAGGTTGGATCAAAGTAAAATTTGTACGATGTCGCTGTCTCAATACGTTTTATTGCATTTTCTAAAGTTTCATCTTTAAATGTAATTGATAATTTCTCACTCGAGTTCTGCGCTATAGACAATTGAAATGAGAATAAAATAACAAAGGCGAGTAAAATTTTTTTCATTTGTCTTATTTAGTTTGAATTGAAAGAGAATTAGAAATGTATTTCATCAAATTTTTCATAAATTGATTTAAGTCAGATTTTTGCAGTTCTCTATTCATTAAATAAAACCCATTGATTTGTTTTTTTTGTTCAGGGAATAGTTTGATAATATCATTTTTGCCCTTGATTACAGAAATATTGTTTTTTAGATCAATAAAAAATGAATTACTTTCTTTGAAAGTATAGAATACGCCGTTTTCTAATACTGTTTTTTGAAGGTCTTTATGATGCTTGATGTAAAATGTAAAACCCGGTGCAATTTTACTTTCTTCATAATAACCAGAGGTAAGTTCTGGAACTGTTTCAATTTTTTTGTCGATTTTGACAAAATTTTTATCCTGGACAGTAAAAGATTCAACTTTGTTTTGAATAAGATTTATTCCAATATTTTCAGATTCTCCGTATGGATTTAAAACTAAAATATCTCTGTAGATGTCATATTTAAGTTTTACTTCATAATATTTTTGCCCCTCGTAATTGATTTTTCCAATTTCATATTTGTTTATTAAATACAAATGGCTGTCTCCAATTGTTCTGTACGGATTAATGTGTGGTGTTCCGTTATTAAGATCAAGATTATCTTTTCCAACAGTTTTGTCAAACCAATTGTAAATATTTACATCATTATTTGTTTGACTATGAATAATATGAATGTTTAATAATAACCCAAATAAAATAAGGAAAACGGATTTTTTTTGATAATTTTTCAAAGGATTTGATGGTTTTAGTGATTTGCTTTGGGGGGTTTTCAAATTTATTAAAAAAAGGTTATAAACAAAACACATATCTGTTAAAATGTGATAATTTCTTATTTTATTAATAACAAAAACCCTAAATCATCATTGTGATTTAGGGTTTTTAACGAATAATTTGATTGGAGTTAGAATTGTATATTTAAGTTTCAATCGTAGAAATCATCAGTCTTATCAAGGATTTCGTCGAATATTTTTTTTAGCGATCTTATATAAATTGGAAATGCAACGGCCAGTAAGATATATTCTAATCTTAAAACTGTAACATCGTCTAAAATTTTATATAAACAAGGAATAATAATAGCCAAAGAAACAACAACTCCAACCCACGGATTGTTTTTAATTTTCTTTATAGTTGGTAAAAGTTTCATTTCAGGGTTTCTCGTTAACGCTATCTTCATCTATTTTTATTTTGATTTAGGAGAGATAAAAGTAATTTTGATCTCATTCTATAAGTGTGAAAATGTCACGAAACCCTTTTTCTGTGTCATGAATCCCATAAATTGCTTGCTGCCTTAAAGTTTTTTCTTTCAAATAAGCATAAAAAAATCCTCCTGAAAAGAGGATATAATTTTGAGGTGAAATATAATTAAGATAAAATATTCATCTTTTTTATAAAATCTTTGTAGGTATCACTCAAATTTATTTTATGATTTCCTTTGAGGATAATAAGGTTATCTGCAAGAATAATTTCTTCTATCTTATCCGTATTTACGATCGTATTGCGATGCGTTTTTATAAATTTATTTTTGTCTAATAAATCGCTGATTTTAGTCAATGAAATTAGGATTACAAATTTTTCTTTTTCGGTTATAATATTGCAGTAACGTTCTTCAACTTCAATATACAGAATGTCTTCAAGTGCAACTTTTTTCAATGAGTTTTTCTTTTTAATAAATAAAGAATCATTACTGATAACTGTATTTTGTTCTTCACTCAAAAAGACATTGGTCTGCTCATAAAACTTTTCGACGGCCATTTCTAAGGCATACAAAATTTCAAGTTCATTAAAAGGTTTCATTAAAAAGCTGAAAGGTCTGGTAAGTTTTGCCCTTTCAAAAATCTGGCGATCCTGAGAACTTGTTAAAAAAACAAATGGTTTAGATGCATGAGGAATTATATTAATAGACTCTGCAAAAGTTATTCCGTCAGGTTTTCCATCCAGGAAAACATCAATTATAATTATATCAACAGGCTTTTCATAAAAAAGTTTTAATGCATCTGTATAGTTTGCGGCAACTCCGGCAACATTATAATTGTTGTCCAGCAATACTTTTACAAGTTCATCACTCTGCTCTAAAGTATCTTCTATAATTAAAACATTAATATTATCCATTTCATTTAGTTTTTGGGAACGTTAATATCATTTTAGTCCCTTTATTGAGTTCGCTTTCGATATTAAACGTTCCAGAGTTTTTCTTTATCATTTGTTTACATAATTGTAAACCCAAACCAGTACCTATAATTTCTGAATTGCCTTTTTTGGCCAGTAATTCGCCTTCATAAAGCAATTCCTTAATAGTGTTTTCATTCATTCCAATTCCGGTATCCTGAATTATAACCTGACAAAAATCAGAGTCTGTTTCATTTGCCGAAAAGGTAATTTGTCCATTTTCATTAGAAAATTTAATGGCATTGTCCAGTAAATTTCTAAATACAATTTTTAAAGAATCAAGATCAACAAACAGAAAGATATTTTTTGAAACTGAATTTTCGAATGTAATAGATTTATCCAGCAATAAAGGCTTATAATTATATTCAATTTGTTGTACAACAGAATATAAGTGAACAGATTCCTTGTGAAAATATAATTGTTTTGTCTGCAGTAATGCCCAGTGTAATAAATTATCTAATAAACTATAAGTGCCGTTTGCAATACTGCTATTCTGAATAATTAAATGATTTAACTCGTCGTAGTTTTTATTTTCAAGTGTAGCAGATAATTTAGAATTACTGTTTTTTAATGCATTTACAGACGAACGTAAATCATGACTTACAATAGAAAACAGCTGGTCTTTTGTTGCATTGAGTTCGTCGAGTTTGTTTTTTTGGCGTAAGATGGTTTTTCCATTTTTTACTTTTTGTGCATATAAATAAACTCCGCCGGTTAAAATTAATAAAAGACCAATAGCCGAGAAAAATAATGTATTACGCTGTGCATTTTTTAGCTCATTTTCTACTTCGAGTACTTTAATTTGTTTTTGTTTTTGTGCTACAGCGAATTTTTTTTCGTAATCTGCCAGAGCCCAAATTTTGCTTTGATTGTTTAAGGAATCTTTCCATTGAGCAGATTCTTTTCTGTAAAACAATGCCTTCTTAAAATTGCCTTTATTTTCTTCAACAACAGACATGTTTAATGAAGCTTTTCTCTTTATGTCAAAATCAACTGTTTTTTTTGATAAATCATATGCTTTTTCAAAATAAGGAATTGCTTGTTGGTCTTTATATTGAATATAGTATAAGTTCGCAATATCATTATAAATGCAAAATAAATTTATAATGTCTTTTTCTATTTCCAGAATTTCTAAACTTTTAAAAAGATACTCTTCCGCTTTAATAAAATCATTTAGGTGTAAATGACAAATTCCTAAATTTTGATAAATAAGACTAATTTTTAAGCCTTGTTGATTTAAGGATTTAAGTTTTTCTATTTTTTTGAAATATATAATTGCTTTTTCAAATTCTTTTAACTCTATTGAAGCATCACCTAAGTTTTTGTTGACTAAAGAATAGAACGTGAATTTTTTAGAAATTAAGTTTAATTCAAATTTTGCTTCTTTAAATAATTTTTTTTCAATAAAGCTATATCCCCTAAAAAAGTGACAATAATCTGCGAGTTCTTTATTTTTATTAATATTTAATTGTTTCATAGAACTGACCAAAGTCGAGTCCCAATTTTTTTTAATAAAAAAGTTAGAAGCTTTGCTAAAATTCAATTCATTTTTGAATTCAATCTCTTTTTTCTTTAGCACTTCGTTTAACTGTTTGTTTGACGATTGAGAAAACAACAAGAAAGGAGAGCAAACAATCAATAAATTTAAAAAAAATCTAATAATAAGCATTACTCATTTTTTGTTTAGAATTTAACAAGAAAATATTATATAATGAGGAAACATCGTTTAATGGATAATTTATAATCTCAATAAACGATGTTAGTAAAATATCTATTGTGAGGGTTTAACGACCTACAGATGTCTCTGTTCCTCTAGATGTTTCAGGATCAATATTTCTTAAATATGACATTACAGTAGTAATATTTTCAACACTTTCAGAAGCATAATCTATTTCAATATACCATACATCGTAAGTATCCGGTGTTTCTTCATCCCAGTCATAGTCAAAATAAATTTCGACAGTGTTAAGATGTTCTGTTAGTGTTCCAACTACCGGATTTTGCGAATCTTTAGAGTTAATGTATACAGTAGCACAAATTTTTAATGTTTTTGATCCTTCATTTTCGTAAATTTTAGCTGAAGCCAAAGGCGGAACCGGAAAAGTAATATTCACTTTGTCTGTAAAAGAAAAAGGTTCTGAGTTAATTCTTGTGATTTGAATGACATTAAAGTCCATAATAAGGTTTTTAGGGTTAATAATTTTATTTTTGGTGGGTTAAAGATATTTTATTTCTTTAAGAAAATATAAGGATTGTCGTGTTTTTTTTGTTAAATCATTCATTTATTGCTGTTCATAGATATAAAATTATAATTTGCTTTAAAAAAAATGAAAAAACCAGGAAATAAATTGTTGTAGATACGGCTTAAAACATTAAAATAATAAATCGACTTGCGAATTAATCTTTTCGAGATAATAATCTATTTTTCGAATGGCACGATTAAAGAAAAGATTTTGTTCTTTAATTCCTGATTGCCCTAAGGCTATTGAGTTGATAATTTGCTGTTTAAAAAACTGGTGTACATTTTTACAGCTGTCTTCATTGTCTGTAATAAAATAACCCAAGAGAGTATAAGGAACAAACATAGTTAGTTTTTCTTCCGTTTCTATGAGCATGTTATTGTTCAATAATATTAGTTCGTTATAATAAAGAGCAAAGTTATTATTAGGATCATTGCATTTTGCTTGTATTAAAATTATAATTCTCTTTAAGTCTTTACAAAGTGCATTGGCATTTTTTAAATTTAATAAGCCGGCTTCATAAAAATAGAGAATCTGCTGTAAGCTGCTATTTATGGTTGTGTCGTTCCAGATTTCATTTACAGCAGCGTTTTCGTATGTTTTTTTTAAGGTTTGCATATACTCGGTAAAAGATTCTTCAATTACAAAATTCTCGAATGATACTTTTTTCTGGTTAGTATTTAAAAGATTCAGCCACACAAAAGCTTTAAATTTTGACAAAATTGTTCCATCCATAAAATAAAACAACGGAATATCCTTGGCCGAATAATAAAGTTTTGTTTTGGGGTTCTTTGTCAATATTTCAACTTGCTGTGCTGATGCTTTAAAATATTGAAGCATATCTTTTAATGATTCAATCTCAATTGTTTTTTCTACAATGACTTTTTCTTTTTGAGAAAATAAATTATCCAGTGAAATATTAAAATGATTAGCCAGTTTGATGGTTTCATCAATAGAAAATTTACTCTTTTGTGATATCCTTCGATGCGATGCATCATAACTGATTTCCAGAATAGAAGCAATCTCATCTATCAAAGAATTTGATTTAGAAATTTTACTTCTAATAGCTTTTAAAAATGATTCCTGATGTTTCATAATTTGCGATAATCACAAATATAATAAAATGTTTTATTGTTTTGCGCAAATTGATATGTGATAAATGCAATAGGTTTGTCTTGTAATTTTAAAAAGAAACAGTATGAAAATGATAAATCAAGTTAGGATTGCCAATTCTTTTGGCAGTTTTCACAGAGTACAATTTATAAGTCTTCTCTTGTTTGCCACCTTTTGCTTTGGACAGGATGGTTCATCAAAAAGCATAGATACTTTGGCTAGTAATATTTCGGCAGGCCCTTCTGTAGAATTTGATGGAAAAGATATTGATCTGCACTATTTCAGATGGAAATCTAATAATAGCTTAAGGAATGACAGCATAAAGATTTTTAGCCTGTCTCCAATATCCAGAAGAGTAAATAAAGTAAATGGTTTTGCTTTGGGAGTAGGGCATTATGAGAATGAAAAAATTAAACTTCAAACAATTAATGGATTAAATGTTGAGGCGAGTCCTTTGTCAGTAGCTTTATTTACAATTTCGATTAATGTTCCATTTGAATCTTTTTTAGTTGGAATTAATGATAATGTTATTAGTAGCGTAGCTTTTTTTGATGACCGAACCGATACTTATATTAAGATAAATGGTTTAAACATCAGTTCAGGAGGATTTATGGGTGGTGCAGAATTAAGAGGGATAAATATTTCGATAATTTCAGGAATGAATAAAATGAATGGATTTTCTGTTGGAGGGATATTGAATACGAAGAGCTTTTCTGGGGTGAGTATTTCGGGTTTAGCAAATATATCTGATTCGGGAAATGGAATTCAAATTGGGTCATCAAACGTTTCCAGACGACATAACGGAATTCAGATCGGATTGTTTAATAATTCTAAAGAATTACGAGGAATGCAATTTGGTCTTTGGAATACAAACGGAAAACGTAAGCTTCCTTTTTTTAACTGGCAGTTTAAGAAATAAAAATAAAACAAATGAAAAATATACCAATCCTGCTTATCGCTTTCAGGCTTTTATTAGGGCCAATTTTAATAATGCTGACTTATAATTTTGGAGCCGAAATTAGAAAAGAACTTGTTGTTTTAATCTTTTTGGGATTATTGGTCATATAGATGTTTTACTTATCATCTTAATTCTTCCAAAATGGACATTTGATGTTCCCAGTTGTTATCATGCCTATTTGATTCGTAATAAAATTCCTTTCAAGAAGAATAAGCTGTTTAATTAAATTTAAAAACCCCAACTCAAATAAATGAGCTGGGGTTTTCTATGAATAAACCTTTAGTAAACTAAGATCTGATTACTCTTTTTTGTCCTCGCGCGGAGGTCTTGGAACAAGTGCTTTTTTAGACACTTTTTCTTTTTTGGTTTTAGGGTCAACTCCTAAGTATTTCACTTGGAAAACATCTCCCATTTTAACTACATCGGCAACATTTTCAGTACGTTCCCAAGCAAGTTCAGATACGTGAAGCAATACTTCATTTCCTGGTGCAGCAGTATATTCTACAACAGCTCCAAAATCAAGCATTTTGATTACTTTAACTTCGTAAGTTTCTCCTAATTGTGGTTTGAAAGTAATAGAAGCAATTTTTGCTAATACTGCTTCAATTCCAGCGGGATCTGTACCTAAGATTTCGATAACTCCTTGCTCATCAACTTCATTAATTACAATAGTTGTTCCAGTAGCTTTTTGTAATTCCTGAATTACTTTTCCGCCAGGGCCAATTAATGCTCCAATAAAGTTTCCAGGAATAGTTCTGGTGATGATTTTTGGTGCGTGTGCCTTTACATCTGCTCTTGGAGCTGCAATAGTTTCAGTTAATTTACCTAAAATATGCATACGTCCGTCACGAGCCTGATTAAGCGCCTGCTCCATAATATCATAACGTAACCCGTCAATTTTGATATCCATTTGACAAGCTGTGATACCGTCAGCAGTTCCGGTTACTTTAAAGTCCATATCTCCTAAGTGATCTTCATCACCTAAAATGTCTGACAATACAGCAAATTTCTCTCCGTCAGTAATCAATCCCATAGCAATTCCAGAAACTGGTTTTACCATTTGAACACCAGCATCCATTAAAGCCATTGTTCCAGCACAAACTGTTGCCATAGAAGAAGAACCGTTAGATTCTAAAACCTCAGAGACAACACGAATTGTATAAGGACAATCAGCAGGAATCATATTTTTTAATGCTCTTTGAGCTAAGTTACCGTGACCAACCTCTCTTCTTGAAGTTCCTCTTAATGGTTTTGCTTCACCAGTAGAGAAAGGAGGGAAGTTATAGTGTAAGTAGAATTTTTCTTCACCTTGTTCAGATGGAGAATCGATTTGGTTTGCTTCTCTGGAAGTTCCTAAAGTTACAGTTGCCAAAGCCTGAGTTTCTCCACGTGTAAATAAAGAAGAACCGTGTACAGATGGTAAATAATCAGTTTCACACCAAATTGGTCTGATTTCTGTAGTTTTTCTTCCATCTAAACGAATTCCTTTTTCAAGAATTACGTTACGAACAGCTTCTTTGTTTGTTTTGTAGAAATATTTTCCAACTAAACCAGCTAAATCTGCGTTTTCAGCATATTCTTCTTCAGTAAATAAAGCTTTAGCTTCTTCTTTTACAGCTGCAAATTTTTCGCCTCTTTCACTTTTTCCAGAAGCTTCTTGTGCAATTGCATAACATTTATCGTAAGCGGCAGCTTTTACTTTAGCGTAAACAGCTTCGTCTTCAACTTCGCCTTCGTAAGTTCTGTATTCCTGAGAGCTAAGTTTTGCTCTTAAACGCTGCTGCGCTTCAATTTGAACTTTAATTGCTTCGTGAGCAAATTTAATTGCTTCAACCATTTCAGCTTCAGAGATTTCTTTCATCTCACCTTCAACCATTGCAACAGAATCTAAAGAAGCACCGATCATCATATCGATATCAGATTTTTCTAATTCAGCTCTGCTTGGGTTGATTACTAATTTTCCGTCGATACGTGCAACACGAACCTCTGAAATTAAGTTGTAAAATGGAATATCTGAAACTGCTAATGCTGCAGATGCTGCTAAACCAGCTAATGCATCTGGCATAACATCGTCGTCATGAGACATTAATTGAATCATAACCTGAGTTTCAGCATGGTAATCGTCTGGGAAAAGCGGACGCAATACACGGTCTACTAATCTCATTGTTAATACTTCGCTGTCACTTGGTCTGGCTTCTCTTTTGAAAAAACCACCTGGGAAACGTCCCGCAGCAGCAAATTTTTCACGGTAATCTACCGTTAATGGTAAAAAATCAACACCTGGGTTAGATGTTCTTGCAGATACTGCAGTTGCTAAAAGCATACAGTTTCCTAAACGTACAACAACTGAACCATCGGCTTGTTTTGCTAATTTACCAGTTTCGATTGAGATGCTTCTTCCATCTCCTAAATCGATAATTTCTTTTGAAACTTGTGGAATCATAAATTTTTCCTTTTTGATTATACAATGGGTTTTAGTTGTGTTGTAGTTGTTGTTGTGTGTAGTTGTTGTTATCTAAAACCCAATGAAAAACCAAACTTTTTTTCTTGTAAATGCTTGTAATGTAAAAACAAAAAGAGGCACTCTCGCACCTCTTTTCTATATTGATTATTTTCTGATATTCAATACTTTGATAATCTCACGATATCTGTTGATCTCTTTCTTTTTCAAGTAATCCAACAAAGCTCTTCTTTTACCTACTAATAGTACAAGAGAACGCTCAGTGTTGTAATCGTGACGATTTTTTTTCAAGTGTTCAGTTAAGTGAGTAATTCTGTAAGTGAACAATGCAATTTGACCTTCTGCGCTTCCAGTGTTTGTTGCACCACCGTGTTGTGCGAAAATCTCTTCTTTCTTTTCTTTAGTTAAATACATTCCAATATTATTTAATGATTTTTATGTATGTCATACATCCTTTGTAAGACGGGTGCAAAATTACATCTTTTTTCCGAAAAAATAAATTTAAACTTTGAAAATTTTAATAATTAGTCAATTTCAGGTAAAAATAATCCTTTTTTGCTGATTTTAAGGTAGTTTGATTTTAAATACAGCTATTTGTGATTGGTTTGAAGATTGATTTTAAACAAAAATCTATTTTGATTTCTGAATTTTTTTGCCTGTTTCCTTTTCATTTAAGGAAGAGTAAGAAAGTTTTATATTGTTTTCGTCTATACTCATTCCTGAAATTAGAATTCCCTGGTCATAATTATCTGTAAATGAAACTTTACGTAAAGCATCATTTCCTGTCCAGACACCTTGTTTTAAACCATTTTTGATCATTCCTTTTTGGGCAACAAACTTATCATTTTCTTCATATTCCCCATTTCCATCAACTACGGTTTGATTTTTATTTTCATCCCAAAAATTAAGGATTAAAGTTTGAGCTGTTTTGGTTTTAGGATTCCACGAATTCTGTTTCTCAGACTTTTTACTTTGGTTTTCATACCAATTAATCTCTTTACCCACTTTATGATCGTCAGAATAATTTACTACTGATTCTTTCGATCCATTTTTGAAATAATAAATAAACTCTCCATCCTTTTTTAAAATGTCTTTATCTAAAGTGCAGCCCGTCATTTTTTTTCTTCCGTTTTTGTAAAAATCAGTTACAACGTAGCGCGCGCTTTTTTGAGAATAATTAGTAATTACTCTGGTATAGACATAGTTTTCGGGAGTAGCTTCACGATTTAATGAGTCAAGGAAAATTTTCTTTGAAACAACATTAATCTGTCCAAATAGATTGACTGAACTTATAAGAAGAAATATGATGAATACATTTTTTTTCATTCAGATCTATTTTTGATACATTAAAAATAGGTCTTCTAGAATAACTTCGCAACTTCTTGGTTAACAAACTCCAAAAATCTTTCATCAGCTTCTGTAAACGGATCAATTACGTGGCTGTCAATATCGATTTGGCCAATATTTACTCCATTTACAAAAAGCGGAACAACGATTTCAGATTTTACTGTTAAACTGCAGGCAATATAATTGTCTTGTGCTTTTACATCTGGCACAACAAAATTAGCATTGCTTTCAGCAACTTGTCCGCAGATTCCTTTCCCAAAAGGAATAACAGTATGATCTGTTTCAGCCCCTACATAAGGGCCTAAATGAAGTGTTTTATTTTCGTGATTTGCAAAATAAAAACCAACCCAATTGTAATATTCTACATTTTCGTTTAATAATTGGCAGACAGCTAGTATTTTTTCGTCTCTAACTTTTTTATTATCAGATACTATAGCACTTATTTTTGGTTGTAATTCTTGAAATGTCATGATTTGAAAATTTTATACAAAAGTATTTAAAGCTGAACTCAAAAAATACATAAATTTGAAAAAAAAATCTGTTGAAAAAATATCTAGCCCAATTCAAGCCGTTTTTAATTTTTATAGGTACTTTTTTTGCAGCTTACATTGCATTAACGCTATTATATAAATTTTATTTGAACAGCTTTAAAGCTGATGAAGTCGACGGAATTACAAATTTGGTTGGCCGTAATGTCGAGCAGCTGCTTCATGCTTTTAATTTTGATATAAAAGTTCAAAAAAGCTTTTCCAGTTCCTGGTTAGAAGTTCTATATAGCAATCATTACATTGTTAGAATTATAGAAGGCTGCAATGCTGTAAGCGTTATTATCTTATTTATTTCTTTTGTGCTTGCATTTTCGGGTAAGTTTAAAGTTACCTTATATTATATCCTGTTTGGAATCGTGTTTATTTATATTTTAAATATTGCCCGAATCGCTTTATTGACAATTTTGTTATTTCATTTTCCTGAAAAAAGTCATTTTTTGCACGGCGTCCTTTTTCCGTTAATTATTTACGGAACTGTTTTTATTTTATGGATTATCTGGGTTAATAAATTTTCGAAATATGCTAAATAAAATAAGAGAAGAAAAAAATAAAGTTTTCATTTCGATACTTGTTATTTGCTGTTTCGGGTTGATAAGAGCCTTTGAACGTTCTATCTTTTATGACCCGTTTTTAGATTATTTTGAATCGGATTTTAATAATATCAAATTACCAGAAGTTGATTCGTTAAAACTTTTCCTGAATCTTTTACTTCGGTTTGTTTTAAATACTGCTTTATCTCTTATTCTGATTTATACGCTTTTTAAGGATAAAGGAATTTTAATTTTTAGTTCCTTTTTATACACTTTTTTTTCAGTAGTTCTTTTCGCAATGTTTTTTATAATTGTTGAATATTTTCCAGAGAAAAGCTGGCTGTTGTTTTATGTTCGAAGATTTATTATTCAGCCCATATTTGTACTTTTGTTTATTCCGGCATTTTACTACCAGCTTCAGAATTTAAAAAAATAACATTTTATTATATTTTTATCCAAGTCTTTTTGAATACTTTTGCAGTATGAGTTTAAAAAAGTGCACAATATTATTTTTAGCGTTCCTATTGTTGGTTTCCAACACGGGGTTTGCTTTTGATGTGCATTATTGCGGAGGAAAAATAGCTTCTGTGTCTTTAAATACTTCAGCTTCTGTATCACCTGAAAAAAAATGCTGTGGGGCAAAAGAAGAGAAATCATCTTGCTGTAAAGACAAAGTTGTAAAATTTGAAAAAAAATCAAGCGATGCAACTTTTAAGGTTTTCTTTTTTCAGCTTGCATTTCCAGCTGTAATTCAGGAATACAAACCTATTGCGTTTTTGTCAATTCCAAACTTCAAAAACAATCAGGTTATTTCGTATTATTCTGATGCAAATTCGCCCCCCTTATTTAAGCTATATAATCAATACATTTTTTATTCCTGATTTTAATGTTTAGAATCAAGCCTTCTTTATAAGGTTTGTAATAGACTGTTGAACGTTTCTTCTTCGTGAGAAACTTAAAAACAGAATTTCTAAATAACATTAAAATCTTTTTTATGTCAAATAATATCGTGCTTTTTGTGATGTTTTTGCTTTCGGTTTCTGTGTTTTCACAAGAAAATCTAGAGGAAGTAAAAATTACAAAAAAGCAAAAAGGAATTACAAAATCCTATACCGTTACCGCAAATACGTCTTTAATTACTAGTAAAGAACTCTTAAAAGCAGCATGTTGTAATCTTGCCGAAAGCTTTGAGACAAATCCATCAATTGATGTCAATTTTTCTGATGCTTTAACAGGAACGAAACAAATCAAAATGCTGGGCTTAACAAGTCCGTATTTAATGATAACAGAAGAAAATATTCCTTCAGTTCGCGGAGCGTCACAAGCTTATGGCTTGTCTTTTACACCTGGAACCTGGATCGAAAGTGTTCAGATTACCAAAGGTGCCGGAAGTGTTATTAATGGTTACGAAAGTATTTCGGGACAAATAAATACCGAACTTTTAAAACCATTAAGTGATATTCCATTTTTTCTGAACGCTTATGGGTCTACCGATTCCAGATTTGAATTGAATACGCATTTCAATAAAAAATTATCTGATAAATGGGCAACAAGTTTATTTGTTCATGGAAATGCGCGTGTTGCTAAGAACGACATGAACGATGACGGTTTTTTAGACAATCCGTTAGGAAAACAAATAAATGTTTTAAACCGTTATCAATATTATGATCCCGAAAGTGGTTTGGTAAGTTTTATCAATTTCAGATACATGAATGATAAAAAACAGACCGGAGAAGTTGATTTTGATAAAGACCGTGATCGAGGAACTACCAATCATTGGGGTTCAGAAATCAATACAGAACGTTTTGATGTGTCTACGAAAATAGGATATGTTTTTAAAGATATGCCCTATCAAAGCATCGGATTTCAAAATGCTTTCAATAGTCATAAACAAGATTCATATTTTGGTTTAAATCAATATGATATTAAGCAGAATAGTTTTTATTCGAATTTAATTTTTAATTCGATTATCAATAATTCGATGCATAAATTTACGACTGGTTTAAATTTTTCATACGATCAATATCAGGAGTTTGTAAATGTTACGGATTACAGTAGAATCGATAATTCGGTTGGAGCATTTTTTGAATATACTTATGACAATACAGATAACTTCAGCATAATTTTAGGAGGAAGAGTAGACAATCATAACCGTTTAGGTTTTTTTGCTACACCGAGACTTCATGTGAGATACAATCCCTGGAAAAATGGAGTAATTCGTTTCTCTGCCGGAAGAGGAAAACGTTCGGCTAATATTTTTGCCGAGAATCAGCAGCTTTTTGCAAGTTCGAGAACATTTTCAATTTTAGATAATAGTGGAAAAATCTATGGTTTAAATCCGGAAATTGCATGGAATTATGGGGTGAGTTTTTCGCAGAAATTTAAACTTTTTGGTAAAAATGCCGATGCCGGATTTGATATCTACAGAACCGATTTTCAAAACCAGGCCGTTGTAGATTTAATGCAGAGTCCGCAGGAAGTTTTGTTTTATAATCTAAAAGGAAGTTCTTTTGCTAATAGTATTCAGGTTGAATTTAATTATGAGCTAATTCACAACTTAAATTTAAGAACGGCTTATAAATATTATGACATACAAACAGATTATTTAAGAGGAACTTTTCAGCGCCCGCTTCAGGCAAAACATCGTTTTCTGGGGAATTTAGAATACGAAACAAATTTAAGTAATGGCAGGCAATGGAAGTTCGATTATACCTTTAACTGGTCTGGAAAACAACAGCTTCCGTACACAGCTTCAAATCCTGCTGAAGATCAATTTCCTGATTTCTCACCCTCGTATGTCGTTATGAATGCTCAGGTTACAAGGATTTTCTCGCCAGTTTTTGAGGTATATATTGGAGGAGAGAATATTGGAAATTACAAACAGCAAAAAGCAATTTTAGGAGCAAATGATCCTTTTGGACCAAACTTTGATGCTTCTGTTGCTTATGCACCAATTTTTGGACAGATGTATTATGCAGGATTACGTTTTAAAATAAAATAGGTATTTAATATCAATATCAATATCAATATCAATATCAATAATAAATTTATAACACTAAATAACAGACAATGAAAAATTTGATTTTAATAGCAATGATAACTTTTTTAGGGTTTTCGGCTCAGGCTCAAACTAAAAAAAATAAGAATTTAAAATATACTGTAGAAGTTAACGGAAACTGTGAACAGTGTAAAAAGCGAATTGAAAAAGCTGCATTTGGAGTTCCGGGTGTAAAAACTGCTTCTTGGGATATTAGCACACATCAGCTTACTGTGATTTTAAATGAAGAGAAATCTTCTCCACAAGATTTGAATGCTGCAATTGCAAAAGTTGGACATGATACAAAAGAAGCAAAGGCCGCAGATGCTGATTATGAAAATCTTCATTCTTGCTGTAAGTATGAGAGAGAAAAATAATTTTAAAAGCCCGAGTATAATCTTCGGGCTTTTTTAATAGTTAATTTATCTTTAAAATATGGCTTTTAATTGTGGTTAAGGTAAATTATTGTTAATTTCACAAACTTATAAGTATAATCAAATTCGTTTATGAATAATTTTGAGTGGACCCAGTTACTAAACCCTGAATTCTATATAACTTTAAGTATCGGAGGTTTTGAGATTGGGTTATTTATTGTTCTGTTTATAGTTTTTGCCGAAACAGGACTTTTTGCAGGTTTTTTTCTACCAGGAGATAGTCTGCTTTTTTTGGCAGGTATTTACAGCCGTGACTTAATTCAAAATGTTGTTTATATTCCGGGAGATTTTATCAATGTATTTTTGCTTTCTACTGCTGTTGCATTTATGGGAGTTTTAGGAAACATGACAGGTTATTGGTTTGGAGCAAAAAGCGGTTATTATTTGTTTAAAAAAGAAGATACATTTTGGTTCAAGAAAAAATACCTTTTGCAATCAAAAGATTTCTTTGAAAAATATGGCGGAAAAGCAATTATTTATGCACGTTTCCTGCCAATCTTTAGAACTTTTGCACCAATCATTGCGGGAATAGTTTCTATGGATAAAAAGAAATTTATGTTTTATAATATCTTGAGTTCTTTCTTATGGTCATTTATTTTAATCTTTGCCGGACATTACTTATACGGTGTATTTTTGAAAAAAGGAATTGATTTAAAAGAACATATTGAATACATCATTATAATAATCATTATCATTTCGACATTTCCGGTTCTTTTAAAACTCTTAAAAAAGAGACCAAGCGAAGAAATATAATATCAAAGAATAAAATAAAAAAGTCCAAAGTTTTTAAACTTTGGACTTTTTTTGTTTTCTGTTATTTAGATGAATCTATTCAAATAGTAAATTGAATTATACCGCATTTTAAATATAGCCCATAGTTGAAACCGTGGGACTCAATATATGTAATCGTATGTTATGTTGTATTCCATTCTCTATTTCATTCGTTTCCCACGGTTGAAACCGTGGGCTATGTTTTATAGAAAGAACTTATAAGAATGATTTTTTATTTTGTTATCCAATGGAAAGAGAAGTTTCTATAATTAAAATTTAAAATATTGAGTTTTTAAATTTAAATCCTACCATTCATTCACTTTATTAGCATCCATTTTTAAGAAGATGAACAATAAAATAGTGAAGCCCCAAAGTCCGGAACCTCCATAAGAAAAGAAGGGCAGCGGAACTCCAATTGTTGGAAAAACACCAATAACCATTGCAATGTTTACAAAGAAATGTATAAATAAAATTCCTGCGACACAATAGCCATAAACCCGGCTGAATTTAGTTTTTTGCCTTTCGGCTAAATAAATTACTCTTAGGAATAAACCGGTAAAAAGTAAAATAACAATCAAAGAACCAATAAATCCCCATTCTTCGCCAACTGTTGTGAAAATGTAATCGGTATGCTGTTCAGGAACAAATCCTCCTTTAGTTTGTGTACCTTCTAAGAAACCTTTTCCAAGCCATCCTCCGGACCCAATAGCAATTTCAGATTGGTTAGTATTATAACCGATACCTTTCATATCTACTGTTTTTCCTAAAAGAATATTGAAACGATCTCTATGATGCTGTTTAAATACATTGTCGAATACATAATCAACAGAAAAGACAAATCCAGAGATAAGGGCCAGTAAAATTGCGCTTAAAAGGATATTCCTGTCAACTGCCCTTCCTTTAAAATGTATAATAATTAGAACACCCAGTGAAATTAAAATAACGACATACGGTTCTAAGATAAGCGTTAAAACAAATAATAGGATGGTAATAAAACCTGTCCAAACGTACCAGGCCGGCAGTCCTTCTCTAAATAAAACAAGAATAAAAACGCTATAGATTAACGCACTTCCCGGATCGGGCTGTGGCAGAATAAGCAATACAGGCAGAAATACAATCGCTAAAGCCTGTAACTGCCTGTTAGTTTCTTTTAGGTTAATTTGCGTATCACTTAAATATTTGGCTAATGCCAATGATGTAGCGGCTTTTGCAAACTCTGACGGCTGAAGCGTGAAACTTCCTATGGCATACCAGCATCGCTGACCGGCAATAGTTTTTCCAAAGAGAAACAATCCCGCCAAAGACAATAATGCAACACCAAATATGATACTAGCGTATTTTTCGTAAAATTTTCCATCAACAAAAAGCACAACAAAAATTAGTGGAATTGTACATCCAATAAAAATTAATTGTTTTTGGTACGTTCCATCGGTTGATAATAATGAGGAGGAATAAATATTCAGCCACCCCAATGTTACCAGCGCAATGTAGATAAAGACACTTATCCAGTCAATGTTATTTTTTACACTTTGATTTTTCATCTGAAATAATCTTAATTATTTTTAGTAGTGTCTATTATTGTTTTTTTAACTTCTGTTTTTGGAGCAGTTACTGCTTTAGGAACTACAATCTTAGCTTTTAAAACAGAATCTTTTGGTGTCGACTCAATTGCGCTTGCCTCGTTCATTCCGCCTAATTTGGCATATTCGCTTGCCAAACTTTTATTTAAAACGCGAATCTCCAAATCAGTTCTTGTGATTTTCTTTCTTAAATATTTTTCGATCATTAAACTGGCAATTGGCCCCGCAACAGTTGCTCCAAAACCTCCATTTTCAATCATAACTGCAATTGCAATTTTCGGATTGTCTTTTGGTGCAAAAGCAACAAAAATAGAGTGGTCTTTAAGCTTTTCTCTTTTACCGTTTATTTTGGCATAATTCTCAGCTGTTCCCGTTTTTCCGCAAATATCAATTCCGTTTACTCTAAGGGCATAAGCAGTACCTTTGTTGTAAACATCAAATAATCCGCTGATAACCGGCGGGAAATATTTTTGATCAATAGTTGTGGTATGCTTTTCTGTAAACTTAGGATCAATTTTTTTGCCTTCAATTTTTTTAATGATATGAGGCGTATAATAATATCCTTGGTTCGCTACTGTTGCCATCATATTTGCTAATTGAATAGGGGTCATTAAAACCTCTCCCTGCCCAATAGCATTTGATACAATAGTTGAGCTTCGCCATCCTCCGTTAGGATAGATTTTTTTGTATGTTTTTGATGTTGGAATATTACCTTTTTTACCCGTTGGTAAATCATATCCCATAAACTGACCTAAACCAAAACTTTTTACGTGACCGCTCCAAACATCTACAGCTTTACCCGGATCTGAATATTTGTTAATCGTTAACATATAAGCCTGACCAAAGTAAGTGTTACAGGAATTATAAATTCCATTATGTAATTGATGAGGTCCAAAGCCGTGGCATTTCATAAAACGACCACCGCCGTAACTAAATCCATGATGACACATAAAAGTAGTCTGCTCGTTGACAACACCTTCCTGCAGCGCGACTAAACCAGTTAGGATTTTAAATGGAGAACCTGGAGGATACTCAGCCAAAAGCCCACGGTCATACAAAGGTTTTGCAATAGAATCATGATATAACAGTGTGTAGTTTTTAGATCTTTGTCTTCCAACCAGAATCCCCGGATCGTAAGAAGGAGCAGTAACCAATGCCAATATTTCACCAGATTTTGGTTCAATAGCAACAATTCCACCGCGTTTGTTAATCATTAATTCTTCACCATACTTTTGAAGCTCGGCATCAATAGTTAAATTGATATCTTCTCCGGCAACGGCGATTGTATCATATTTTCCTTCTTTGTAGGCGCCAATTTCCCGGTTATATTTATCCTTTTGAATATATTTTACACCTTTTATACCGCGTAAAATTTCTTCATAGCTTTGTTCTACACCTTGTTTTCCAATTAAATCACCGCTGTTGTAGTACGGATTCTCTTCGATTTGTTTTTCGTTTACCTGAGTAATGAAACCAAAAATATTAGCACCGTAGTCTACTTCGTAATCACGAAGAGAACGTTTTTGAAAATAGAAACCTTCATACTTTCTGATTTTTTCCTGAAAAGCAGCAAATTCGGTTTTATTTAACTGAGATAAAAATACAGATGGGAGCCTAGGGCTGTAAACTCTTGCCTTTGCAATTCTTTTCTCATAATCTTCCCGTGTAATATTTAAAAGGGCACAAAATTCAGGGATATTAAGATTTTCTTTAATATCTCTTGGGATTACCATGATATCATAAGAAGCCTGATTGGCAACTAATAACTTACCATTTCTGTCATAAATATAGCCGCGTTCAGGATAGTCATAGACTTTTTTAATTGCATTGTTTTCTGATTTCAATTTGAATGAATCGTCAATAATCTGCAGATAAAAGATCCTAATCACTAGCAAAGATGCTGCAATAATAATTAAAGAGGGCAGCAGAACTTTTCTCATCGTTTATTGGGCTTAATAATATAAATTATTATAATTGAAGTGATTATTGTAAAAATGCTGCTAAATAATGTTCGCAGTAAGATGTCTAATATGAATTTAAACTGAAAAGCTTCTAAAGTAAATAATACAATATGATGTAATAAAACAGAGACTAATATAAATGAAAAGCGTTCAGGCGTTAAAGATTCGTTTAGTTTAATGGTTTGATATTCGTAACTTAAACCAAATGAAAACTTAAAAATATACGGCCGGTAATAAGAAAGAAGCACACATGCTGTAGCATGGATTCCGCCAGAATTACAAAACATATCCATTACTAATCCCAGTGAAAAACTTGAAATAATTAATCCTGCTCTGTTACTGTTTACCGGATATAAAATAATGTACAAGATATATGGAAAAGGACTTATGTATCCTAAAAAATTCATGTTGTTAAAAATAACAATCTGAATTGCCAGCAACATAATAAATCGAAAAATATTTACCAACAAAGCGCTACTCATCTTTTTCTTTGCTTTTGTTTTCTAAATTAATAAGTTCTTCCCTGTCCTTACTCTTGATAATATAAACATGTCCTAAGTTTGTCATATCGTTAAACAACTTAACTTTTATAACATAAAAACTTGTATTTTCTTTTTTGTATACAACATCTACGGTTCCAATATTAATTCCCTCTGGGAAAATTACTGATTGTCCTCCGGTAACAATCGTGTCACCTTTTCTGATGGATGCTAATCTGGGAACATCTTCTAACTGAACAAATCCAGTACTTTTTCCGTCCCATGTTAATGAACCAAAATGATTTGACTTTTTAATTTTTGCATTAATGTGCGATTTCATATTCAAAATGCTGACCACAGTTGAGTAATTTGGCGAAGTATTGTCGATAACACCAATAATTCCTAAGCTGTTAATAACACCCATATCTTGTTTAACCCCTTCTTTGCTTCCTGAGTTAAGAGTGATATAGTTTTCGTGTGTATTATAAGAATTATGAATTACTTTTGAAACAATAATATCGGCAGGTTTAATACCTTTTATGCTGTCTGCCAGTGGTGCTTTGGTAGTGTCTTTTTTATTAAATAAAAGACTTTTTAACCTTGCATTTTCAAGTACAAGTTCGTCATTTTCGGCTCTTAAATTCAAATATTCGTTTACACGATTGATTCTTTCATAAACACCTCCGCTCAAAAAATTTGCGGAACTGATTACTCTGCTTCTGTGATAGGAATGCGATTGAATTGTGAGAGTCAACGAAATACCTAAAAGCAGCAAAAACAGCAATCGATTACTGTTTCTTATAATGAAATTAAAAATTTGCTGCATTTCGTGTCTGGTTATTTTGTTTCAGGATATGCTTTAAGGTTTCAAATTTTATTAGGGTCAAATATTAGAAATTTGACCCTAATAAAAGTATATTGATTGTTATTTCTGAATCTTATTTGATTAAGATACTTTTAAATTTTGCGATGTTTTTAAGCGCCATTCCTGTACCGCGAACAACTGCTCTTAACGGATCTTCAGCAATGTAAACAGGTAAATCTGTTTTTTGAGAAATACGTTTGTCAAGACCTCTTAACATAGATCCCCCGCCAGCTAAATAAATACCAGTGTTGTAAATATCGGCAGCTAACTCAGGAGGAGTTTGAGATAATGTTTCCATTACTGCATCCTCAATACGCTGAATCGATTTGTCTAATGCTTTTGCAATTTCACGGTAAGAAACATCAACTTGTTTTGGTTTTCCTGTAAGTAAGTCTCTACCTTGAACAGACATATCTTCTGGCGGTCCGTCTAAATCTTCGATAGCCGCTCCAATTTGAATTTTAATTTTCTCAGCAGTACTTTCCCCTACGAAAAGGTTATGCTGTGTACGCATGTAATAAACAATATCGTTTGTAAAAACGTCACCCGCAATTTTTACAGATTTGTCGCATACAATTCCGCCTAATGCGATAACGGCAATTTCAGTTGTACCACCTCCAATATCGACAATCATGTTTCCTTTTGGCTGCATGATATCGATACCAATACCTATTGCGGCTGCCATAGGCTCATGAATTAAGTAAACTTCTTTTCCGTTTACTCTTTCACAAGATTCCTTTACCGCTCTCATCTCCACCTCAGTAATACCAGAAGGAATACAAACTACCATGCGTAATGCAGGAGTAAACATTCTTTTTTTCAATGCTGGAATGCTTTTAATGAACATGTTGATCATTTTTTCCGAAGCATCAAAATCGGCAATTACACCATCTTTTAAAGGCCTTATGGTCTTGATGTTTTCATGCGTTTTACCTTGCATCATGTTGGCTTCCTTACCAACAGCAATGATTTTGCCTGACACTCTATCACGTGCAACGATTGACGGACTATCAATAACGACTTTATCATTATGTATGATTAAAGTGTTTGCGGTACCAAGGTCTATCGCAATATCCTCGGTCATGAAATCAAAAAATCCCATAAGTTTTTTAGGGGTTTAAAATGTTATAAAATTATTTATCGAACAAAGTTAAACAAATTAATGTTTAAAATGACGTGTTCCTGTAAATACCATTGCAAGATTATTTTCATTGCAATAATTTATGCTTAATTCATCTTTTATCGAACCTCCCGGCTGAATTACTGCGGTTATTCCTGCTTTTTTGGCTAATTCTACACAATCCGGAAAAGGGAAAAATGCATCACTTGCCATCGAAGCTCCATTTAAATCAAATCCAAAAGCTCTTGCTTTGTCAACAGCCTGTACTAAAGCGTCGACTCTTGAAGTCTGACCTGTACCGGATGAAATCAGTGTTCCGTTTTTTGCAAATACGATTGTGTTTGATTTTGTATTCTTGCAAATTTTTGAAGCAAAGATCAAATCTTCGATCTCCTGAGTGGTAGGTTCAGTAATAGTAACGGTTTTTAAATGCTCTTTATTATCTGTAATATTATTTCTGTCCTGAATTAACAAACCATTAAGACATGTTCTAACTTGTTTTAAAGGTAATTCGACTTCATTTTGAACTAATATAATTCTGTTTTTCTTTTCTTGTAAAACTGTAATCGCCTCATCATCATAAGCTGGAGCAATAACAACTTCACAGAATAGTTTGTTGATTTCCTGCGCTGCAGCCAAATCAATTTTAGTATTTGCAATTAAAACGCCGCCAAATGCAGATGTAGGATCACAAGCCAAAGCTGCTAAATAAGCCTCGCTTATGGTTTTTCTTGAAGCCAAACCGCAGGCATTGTTATGTTTTAAAATAGCAAATGTAGGTCCGTCAGTTTTAAATTCAGCAATTAAATTAACTGCAGCATCAACATCTAATAAGTTATTGTAAGATAATTCTTTTCCGTGAACTTTTTTGAACATAGCATCAAAATCTCCAAAGAAAAATCCTTTTTGATGCGGGTTTTCTCCATATCTTAAAACTTGTCCGTTATCAATACTTTCTTTGTAAATTGTTTCGTCAGTATTGAAGTAGTTAAAAATTGCACCATCATAATGAGATGAAACGTGGAAAGCTTTAGTAGCAAACAATCTTCTGTTTTCTAGAGTTGTAGCTCCATTTTGTTCCGTTATCAAATCTAAAAGAAGGCTGTATTCGTTAACAGAAGCAACAATTACAGTGTCTTTGAAGTTTTTTGCACCGGCACGGATTAATGAAATTCCGCCAATGTCAATTTTTTCAATAATATCTTGTTCACTTGCACCAGAAGCAACAGTTTTTTCAAAAGGATACAAATCAACAATTACTAAATCAATTTGAGGAATGTCAAATTCTTTCATTTGCTGAACATCACTTTCATTATCCTGACGATTTAAAATTCCGCCAAAAATTTTCGGATGTAAAGTTTTTACCCTTCCTCCAAGAATTTCAGGAAAAGAAGTTATATCTTCAACAGGAACTACCGGAATTCCAAGGTTTTTAATGAAATCTTCTGTTCCTCCAGTTGAGTAAAGTGTTACGTTTTGTTCGTGTAATTTTCTAACAATTGGTTCTAATCCATCTTTCGAAAAAACAGATATTAATGCTGATTGTATTTTTTTAGTTGTGCTCATTGTGTAGTTATGATTTTCAGACTGCAAAAGTAGTTTTTTTATATATTATTTTAAAAGATTTAGTGTAACAATCTCTTAAAAAAATCTACTGATGAGTAAGTTAACTTTTATTAGGTTTTTGTTTTTAAATTATTGAATTTTACTTTATTGAAAAATACTACTATATGTTTCTTTATCTAAGATTATTAAAAGAAAGTCTCAGCTTTGCGATAAACGCTTTACGAAATAATAAACTGCGTACTTTATTATCATTGCTGGGTGTTACAATTGGTATATTTTCGATAATTGCCGTCCTGGCTGCCGTTGATTCATTAGACAAAAAAATCACTAAAGATTTGAGCAGTTTAGATAAAAATACGATTTATTTAATGAAATTTAACTTTGGGCCGTCTGAAATTCCGCAATGGAAGAGGGAACAGTTTCCAAATGTAAAATATGATGAATATGTTGGTTTAAAAAATTCGATGAATAATACCGATCAGGTAGGTTATCAGCTTTTTGTAAATAGAGAAACCTTGAAGTATGATTCGAAAACGGCTGCTGATGTAAACATCGTTCCATCTTCATTTGAAATGGTAGATATCGATGGATTAAGTTTTGATAAAGGAAGATTTTACAACGAATCTGAATCGAATTCAGGAACGGCAGTTATTGTTTTAGGATATGAAATTGCAGAAGGACTTTTTGGTTCAAGTGATCCGATTGGAAAAAATATTCGTCTTTACGGACAGCGTTTTACCGTTATTGGTGTAATTGCCAAACAAGGTGCCGGGTTTTTTGGAGACAGTAATGATACATCGGTTTATCTGCCGGCCAATTTTTTACGTCGAATGTATGGTGACAGCGATGCGATGACTCCAGTTATTGTTTTAAAACCCACGAAAGGAGTCGATATGGATGCTTACAAAGCTGAAGTTGCTCAAAAACTTAGAATAATCCGTGGAATGAAAGCTGGGGAAATGGATAATTTCTTTATCAATGTACTTTCCGGGTTTACTGATTTTATCGATGGAATTTTAGGACAGATGAATGTAGTGGGGTGGATTATAAGCGGATTTTCTCTTTTAGTCGGCGGATTCGGGATTGCAAATATTATGTTTGTTTCGGTTAAAGAAAGAACCCATTTAATTGGAATTCAAAAGTCATTAGGAGCAAAAAATCGTTTTATATTATTTCAGTTTTTATTTGAAGCCATAATTCTTTCCGTAATTGGTGGAATTATAGGTTTATTGATGGTTTGGGGAATTGCCATTATTCTAACAAAAGCACTGGACTTTGAGTTTGTTTTAAGTTTAGGAAATATACTTCTGGGAACTGGTCTGGCGGCATTTATCGGATTGATTTCGGGAATTCTACCAGCAATTTCTGCTGCAAATTTAGATCCAGTTGAGGCTATACGGACTGGGATGTAGTATTTTTTTGTAATATTTTACTTAAAATTTTGAAGGCGGGGATTATTTAAATATTTTTGGCAACATAGAATTTAAATGATAAAAAAATGAGCTTTATACTAAAACCCGTTGATGCTGTTGAGTCTATTTCGAGAGAAGATTTTAAAAAGAATTATTTAGATAAAAGGAAACCTCTTATTATAAAAGGATTGACAAAAGATTGGCCTGCAAAAGAAAAATGGTCTACAGATTATTTTAAGGAAATTGCAGGAGATATTGAAGTAAAACTAGTAGATAATTCTAAAGCAGATCCAACCAAAGTAATTAATGCCTCAATTGCCAGTATGAAATTTGGGGAGTATCTTGATTTAATAAAAAGAGAACCAACAGATTTGCGTATTTTTTTCTTCAATCTCTTTAAACATAAACCTGAATTAGTTGATGATGTAAAAGTTCCAAAAGAATTAATGGGCGGTTTTATAGAAAGTATGCCTGCCATGTTTTTTGGAGGTTCAGATGCCGTTACTTTTTTGCATTATGATATTGATCTGCCACATCTTTTTCACACTCATTTTGGAGGCAGAAAACATATTAGGTTGTTTGACTATAAATGGAAAAAGAGGCTTTATTGTGTGCCTAATACAACTTATGCTCTGGAAGATTATGATGTTGCAAATCCTGATTTTGAAAAATTTCCCGCTTTAAAAGGTGTTGAAGGTTATGAAGTTTTTCTGGAACACGGAGATACGTTATTTATGCCAACCGGAATGTGGCACTGGATGCGTTATTTAGATGGCTCTTTTTCTCTAACACTTCGTGCCTGGGATTCATCTATAACCCGAAAAATGGCCAGCGTTTGGAGTTTATTCATGCATGGAGCAGTAGACAGCGGTATAAAAGTAGTTTTTAGACAACGTTATGCTAAATGGCGTGAGAAATTAGCTTTTAAAATTGCTGAAAAGGAATTAAGAAATGACAGACCAAAAAAATAACAGAGTTTAGAATTGTCGTTTTTAAGCAAAAAGTTTCATAGGAACGAAACATCGGCAGCAACGGAATTTATTCCGTTGGAAGATTAAATCCCGCGTTCAGAAGTTCCGTAGGAACGACATATATTCGTTATTTAAGATATAAAAAATCCCAAGAAATACTTCTTGGGATTTTATATGTTTTAGAAGTTTAAAAAACTATCTAATATCATTATTTTGGATCAAATCGATATATAAGTTGATTTTATCTTTTAATTCTTTTCTAGGCGTGATAAAGTCTAAGAAACCGTGTTCTAAAAGAAACTCAGCTGTTTGAAAACCTTCTGGTAAATCTTTTCCTGTAGTATCGCGTACAACACGCGGACCAGCAAAACCAATCAAAGCGCCCGGCTCAGAGATGTTGATGTCTCCTAACATTGCGTAAGATGCAGTTGTTCCACCCGTTGTAGGGTCTGTACAAAGAGAGATATAAGGTAATTTAGCTTCTGCTAATTGAGCTAGTTTTACAGAAGTTTTTGCTAATTGCATTAAAGAATAAGCCGCTTCCATCATACGAGCCCCGCCGGATTTAGAAATCATTACAAAAGGCAGTTTGTTTTTGATGGCGTGATCAATACCTCTTGCAATTTTTTCACCTACAACTGCTCCCATAGACCCGCCAATAAAAGCAAAATCCATACAGCAGATTACAAGTTCTCTTCCTTTAGATTTTCCTACTCCCGTACGTACAGCGTCTTTAAGATGAGTTTTTTCCATTACATCTTTCAATCTTTCTGCATATTTTTTTGTATCTACAAAATGCAGAGGATCTTTTGATGTCATGTTTTTATCTAACTCAACAAATTCGTTGTTGTCGAATAAAATTTCAAAATAGGTTGCGCTTCCAATTCGAACGTGAAAATCATCTTCAGGACTAACGAATAAGTTTCTTGCTAATTCGTCAGCATCAATAATTTTTCCAGTAGGAGATTTGTACCACAATCCTTTCGGAACGTCCATCTTATCTTCTGTCGCGGTCGTAATCCCTTTTTCCTGTCTTTTAAACCAAGCCATTTTTTAAAATTTAAGATTTAAGATTTAAGACTTTAGATTTTAGATTCCAAAAAAGAAATCTAAAATCTAAAATCAGATATCTAAAATTATAGTGTATTCACATTGTTTAAATCTGCAAAAGCTTGTTCAAGTCTTGCGTTGAATGTTACTTCGCTTTCACGAACCCATCTTCTTGGATCGTAATATTTTTTGTTTGGAGCATCAGCACCTTCTGGGTTACCAATTTGTGATTTTAAATAGTCAAGGTTTTTAACCATATAATCACGGATTCCTTCAGTGTATGCAAACTGTAAATCAGTATCGATGTTCATTTTGATAACTCCGTAGCTAATTCCTTCTCTGATTTCTTCAAGTGTAGAACCTGAACCTCCGTGGAAAACAAAATCTACCGGGTTATGACCAGTGTTGAATTTGTTTTGAACGAAATCCTGAGAATTTTTTAAGATTTTTGGAGTTAATTTTACGTTTCCTGGTTTGTAAACACCGTGAACGTTTCCAAAAGCAGCAGCAATTGTAAACTTAGGACTTACTTTAGATAACTCTTCGTAAGCATAAGCAACTTCTTCTGGCTGAGTGTATAATTTTGAGCTGTCTACATCTGAGTTGTCAACACCATCTTCTTCACCACCTGTAATACCAAGCTCGATTTCTAATGTCATTCCCATTTTACTCATTCTAGCCAAATATTCTTTACAGATTTCAATGTTCTCTTCGATTGGCTCCTCAGACAAATCGATCATATGTGAACTAAATAATGGTTTTCCTGTTTCTGCAAAATGTTTTTCAGAAGCATCTAATAAGCCATCAATCCAAGGCAATAATTTTTTTGCACAGTGGTCAGTATGTAAAATTACAGTTGCTCCGTAAGCTTCTGCCAAAGTGTGAATATGTTTTGCTCCGGCGATACCACCAGCGATAGCTGCTTTTTCACCTGCGTTAGATAAACCTTTTCCAGCGTTAAATTGTGCTCCTCCGTTTGAAAATTGAATAATAACTGGCGCATTTAGTTTTGCTGCAGTTTCAAGAACTCCATTGATTGTGCTTGATCCAGTAACGTTAACTGCTGGTAAAGCAAAACCTTTTTCTTTTGCATAATTAAAAATCTCCTGAACCTGATCTCCTGTAGCTACTCCTGGTTTAATGTTGTGTGCCATTGTAAATTTTTTTATAGTTGTTTTTAGTTTTTAGGTTGCAAAAATAAGAATTAATTAGCATTAGAATGGATAATTTATTCCAAAATTTAAAACCGAGTGCCCAAAATTGTATTCTTTAAACCATCTGTTGCCTTCGTCATGCGCCGGATTATAGGTCTTGAAGCCTAAATCTAAACGAATAACAAAAAAGCTTAAATCGTATCGTAAACCAAATCCAGAACCCAAAGCAATTTCATCTAAATCGTTTAAGCTGTTAAATCTTGCCTTGTCATCAATCACATTATCGAACACATTCCAGATATTTCCGGCGTCTGCAAAGAGCGCTCCTTTAACATCGCCAAAGATTTTAAAACGAAATTCGGCACTTAAGGCAATTTTCATATTCGCCTCGTTAAAATCGTTTAGGGCATTTGTGCTTCCGGGACCAAGAGAGTAGGGCTGCCATGCGCGATTATCATTTGATCCTCCAGAATAATAACTTCGTGAGAACGGAATATAATCTGAGTTTCCAAACGGAACTGCAATTCCAAAAAAGCTTCTAACCGCCAGTACTTTTTCTTTTCCAAAATCCCAGTGTTTAATATAATCGAATTCGGTTTTTAAATATTCAGAATATTCTAAATTAAAAATCGAATAATTTCCATTTGCATTTTTTTCCAATTTTGCAATGCTTGAAATCGCTGATAATAAAGTTCCAGCAGATTCTATTTTTGTTTTAAACTGATAAAAAGTATTATCGGCAAGATCTTTTTTTGTTGTTTTCGTAAATGTATAACTTGTGGCAAGAATAAAGTCATTCTCGGTCAAACGAATTCTTCTTTCTTCAATACTTTCTACATCTTTATATTCAGCATCTCCAGGTTTTAATGCGGTTTGGCCTGTTAATACCTCATTCGTAAAATTTGTAGTTCCGGTTGGGATCGTTAGGTTTTTTTGGGCTTGTTGTTCTGCGTCCTCTCCCCAGTTAGAAGCAACAGTGTTGTAATCCTTACCAATACCATTCAATTCATCATAAGATGAAGTATAAACATTAAAGTAATTGTTTGGATTTAAATTTCGAACATACTGAGCGTTCAACAATTCCAGTTTAGCAGTATTGTATCTTTTAGGCGACCAGTTGTACGAGATTCCTCCGGTAAAATTTTCTTTATCTAAACCAATATTTTGCTGTTTCGAAAAACCTGATGTAATTGAAGTATAAGGAATCATCCTCTTCGGAATAATTTTTTCTGTTCCAAAAGGCAGTAAAATCCTTGGAAAATTAAGCTTTAAGTCAAGTCCATATTCCGAAACATTAAAAAAGTTATTGTTTGGATTCGCCATGTCTTTTGATGAACCAATATTAGCACGTGCCGAAATTTCTAATGTTTCGGCTCTGTTGAATACGTTTCGAATAGTTTGAGAAATACTGGCCCCAATACCAAAATCCTGAATATTAGAGTGTGTTACGTCTAAAGTTGCACCAAAACTGTATTTTTTTCTCGGTGTTAAATACACATTTGCTATTAAAGATTGTGCAGTCGAATCACGTTTGTCTACTTCATATTGTATCGAAGGATAATTGAAAATTTTAAGATTGTTCAAATATCTGGAAGAAAGCGTTGTTCTTGTGTCAGAATAAGTGCTTCCTTTATTAATAAAAATTGCATCTGTAATTGCACGAGGTTTATACTTTAATTTTTTATAACTATACAAATTAAAGTTGTTGTACGTTGTACTGTCGTTAATTTTACTTTTTGCGTTAGCAGGCGAGTAATCCGTATAAATATTTACATCGCTTATTTTGTATAATTTAAACGGTTCCGTTCTGCTTGAATCCCTTTCCTGAATATTGTTGTTATTGATTATTAAAGTTACATCAGCCTTATGTTTTTTGCCAATAGTATCAATGTCAAAAGTTACGTAAGTTGGTTGAAAAAAGTAAGCACCATGATTTCTATAATAAGTGGTAATACGGTTTTTTTCTTCCTCAAAATCAGTAGTTTTATATTGATTCCCTGATTTTAAAAACGAAGGATCAGTATTTATTTTGTATAATGAATCGAGTGCAGGAGTCAATATTTTAGTTTTAATCGTATCAAGAGTATAACCTGGTCCTGTTGTAATATTATAATTTATCTGTGCTTTTTTTCGGGCAATACTATCGATTGTATAATCTGTTGACACATTAAAATAACCATTGTTGAAATAGTAAAATTTTAGACGCTGCAAAGATTTTTTAGTTCTTACAGTGTCAATAATTACCGGCGGTTCTCCAGTATTTTTTAAAAATTCGTGAATTCCTTTGTATAAAAAAGACTGACCAAGCCTGTCTACTTGTTTGGCAGATAATAGTTTCGCCTGGCGTTCGTATAAACCCGGGTGGTTTTTAAATTTCGCCTGATAGGTCGAATCCGGATTTAAATTGGCCAGATTGTATAAGTTTAAACGCAGTTTGTATCCTAATAAAGTACCGTTTGGTTTTTGGTACAATTGATTGGATGCGTTTTCATCGTTTGTAGATTTTCCATTTACAACAATATTATTTTTTACAAGAAGGTTTTTTCCATCCGGAACTCTTTTTACAGCATTACAAGCGCAAATAAGTATTGCTATTAGAATAAATGCTGTTATTTTTGTGGAATTATTTTTCAAGTGTTTTTTAATATTTAATTCAAAAGTACATTTATTTTATGGTTAGTAAAAACCAAATAAAGCTTATATCAGGCCTGCATCAAAAAAAACAGCGTTTTGCAAATCAATTGTTTTTTGCCGAAGGAGTAAAGGTAATTCAGGAATTGTTGCAATCCAATTTTGAATTAGAGCATTTATACACCACGTTAAATGATTTTGAAGAAGTTCAAACTGCAAAACGAACTCTTATTAATGAACAAGAACTGAAAAAAATAAGTGCTTTAACAACTCCAAATTCTTGTTTGGCAGTTTTTAAAATGCCTGTAGAAAATCAAATCATGAATTCTGGTTTAATTCTGGCCTTAGACGATATTCGTGATCCGGGAAATTTAGGAACGATAATGCGTCTTTGCGACTGGTTTGGAATCAAACAAATTGTCTGCTCAAAAGAAACAGTCGATATTTATAATCCAAAAGTGGTTCAGGCCACAATGGGATCAATTGCCAGAGTAAACGTAAATTATGTTGATCTAAAAACTTTTATAAGTCAAACAAAACTTCCTGTTTTTGGAACTTTTATGGATGGCAATAACATTTATCAATCTGATTTACCACAAAACGGAATCATTATTATGGGTAATGAAGCCAATGGTATTTCGGCAGAAATTGAAAAAATAGTCACGAGCCGACTTACAATTCCAAGATTTGGAGAGCTGCAAAAAACCGAAAGTTTAAATGTAGCTACAGCAACAGCAATTATTCTTAGTGAATTTAAACGAAATAGTTAAGATTTTGTTTTAATGAAATGTGAAATTTATTAAAATAGCTCTCGATTTCATTGAATCTATATTATCAGTATACGGACTTACCGGATGTTCTGGAGTTACATTATCACGAATTAACTCATCAGTAATACCAAACATGCCTCTAATAGAAGGAGAGAAGATAAAATATTCTGTAAAGAAATCGATTCCAAAACCTAATTCGTAAGCAGCTGTCCATTGTTTAGCCCTGAATTTACCTTCAAAGTTATCATCTATAGAGCTTGAGTTGCTTGATAGGTTTAAAGTGGTTGACATTCCGCCCACTAAATAAGGACGAATATTTCCGGTTCTTAAAGATGAAAACTTTAATAATAAAGGAAAGTGAATGTAAGTACTGTTTACTTCTCGCAAATAATCTTTTTCTAAGTTTCCAACTCCCGGGAAATATAAATCTCTTTTTGTGTAGTATAAACCTGGTTCAAAACGTAAATTAATATACTCCTGCAGTCTTAAATCAGCAACAACCCCCACATTAAAACCGGTTGTTTTTTTTACCTGAATATCTTTCTGAACAACATCTTTGTAATCAAATTTAAAGTCAAAACTATTGAAGCCTAAATAATAACCAAAATAGACACGTTGTTTCTGCCAGTTTTCAAGGTTAATAATAGGATCTTTACTAAACATATTTTTAGCAAATTGAGAATATCCTTTTGTCGTTAAGACTAATAAAAATACAATTACAATTTTTTTCATACTATTTTTTAGATGCTGAATAAATGGTTGCTACACCAAAAGTTTGCGGCATTGCTACAACATCTATAAACCCAGTTTTTCTCAAAATATTGTTTAGTGCTTCTCCATAAGGAAAAGCTGCGGCAGATTCAGATAAATAACCATAAGCTGAATTGTCTTTTGAAAACAATTTTCCAATAAGTGGAAGTATATTTTTGCTGTAAAATTTATATCCTTGTTTGTATGGTGTTTTATCTGGAACAGAAGTTTCCAGAATTACAAAAATGCCGTTTGGTTTTAAAACTCGTAAAATTTCGGCAAAACCTTTTTCTAAATGTTCAAAATTACGTACGCCAAAACCTACCGTAATCGCATCAAAATAATTATCCTCAAAAGGAATATTTTCTGAGTCGCCTAAAACTAAATCTATAACATTAGAAAGCTTTTTTTCTTCGACTTTCTTTTTTCCAACTTCAAGCATTCCGGCCGAAATATCAAGGCCAATGATTTTTTCTGCATTAGTTCTGGCCATCAAAATAGCCAGGTCACCAGTTCCGGTAGCGATATCAAGGATAACTTTTGGTTTAGAATCAGAAACTATTTTCAATACTTTTTTTCTCCATTTAGTGTCAATGCCAAATGAAATTACACGGTTCAAATTATCGTAGTTGCCTGAGATGTTATCAAACATTTGGGCAACCTGCTCTTTCTTACCTAAAGAAGAGTCTTTATATGGAGTTATTTTTTCAGACATTACTATAATTTACGCAAATATAAACAATCTAGTTTAACTGTAATTGAGTTTTTTAAATTGTCAATTAAATGTTCTGGAAGACAGACTAAACCAATTTTTTGGTACTTACTTAAACATCACCAAAAGTGGGTATTTTTAAAAAATCACCAAAAGTGGGTATTGTGTCCGGCTGATTTTATACCCAACTTTGTCAAAGTAAAAATGATGAAATTTTAATGATTGATAGTTTCACATTGACTTAATCAAATGGTTGCATTTTTTTGCACTGGCAGTCATTTGTTCAAGTGGTAGTTTTTAAAGTGTTGTTCTTGGGGGAATACTATTTTAAAAAGTGCGAAGTACGTTCTTAGGATTAAATTTGTTTTTGGAAATTTTAATTTTCTTGCCTTTAATATCTTAGTGGTATTTGTTATTAAAGGCGCTTTTGAGACTCGTTCTCAATTAACATTAAATGTTATTCATTTATTTCAAGTGTTTTTTTTTCATTTGAGATTTTTACAAAAACTATTTCTTGAGCGAGTCAAGACTAAAAGTCAATCGTTTTTAAAAAACATCCTCCAAAAGAGGGTGTTTTTTTATTTATTTTCGAATGTAAGTTTCATAAGTATAATCATAAAGATGTTTTTCATCTTTAAAATTTTCTTCAGATTCTACTAACTGCCATTCACTCTTACTGATTTTAGGAAAAAAAGTATCAGCATCAAAAGTATGATGTACTTTGGTAATTTCAATTATATCAGTAAAAGGCAAACCCAGATTATAGATTTCTCCACCGCCAATAATATACGAATCTTCATTTTCGGGACATAATGCAATAGCTTTTTCAATACTGTCTACAACAATGCATCCTTCCGGATTATAATCTGTTTGACGGGTTATAACAATATGGGTGCGGTCTGGCAAAGGTTTAGGGAAGCTTTCAAAAGTTTTTCTCCCCATAATAATATGATGATTTGTCGTAAGGGATTTAAATCTTTTAAAGTCATTTGGCAAATGCCAGACTAAATCATTGTTTTTTCCCAGAGCATTATTTTCGGCAACAGCCGCTATCATTATAATCATGTTGTGTTTAACTAAATTTTATTCTCTGTGTCTTCGTTTATTTTCGATTCTAATTGACTGATTCTCTTTTGCTGTAAGGCAACAAGCCGGTCAATTTGTTCTCTTTCCCATTTTTTATTCATAAAACGATCTGTAATATAGACTTTTATGAAATGTAAAATAAAGATAAAGAGCCAGATAGTAATGCCCCAAATACACCAGTTTTGAGTAGTTCCTTCTCCAAAACCAAAAAATTTATTGGCAATAAATAAAAATAAACTCCCCAGCAGGAAAAGAACAAAATGAAAATATAAGACCTTTTTTTGTCTTAATCGTTTTCTGGCATATTCATATTGTTCGTGCACTTCTTTTTCCATAAGATAAAAATGAGATTATAAAGTTAAAATTTATTTTCAAAACTTCATATTTTGACTGTATAATATTTGTTTCAAAATGTTCTTAGAATTTGAAAAGCATAAAAAAAACCTCATTAAATTATAAATCTAATTAAAATAATATACAGTTTTTACTATAATCATAAATCGTTATGGCGCTGTCGAATGTTCATCTGAATTTGTGTAATTTTATTGTAGAAATCTAAAAACTAAATAGTTATGTCTTTGAAAAAACAATTTATCAAAACGAAACCAGTAGTTAAAGTTACATTTTCAATAGATGCAAAAGATGCTGATTCGGCAGCAGTTGTTGGAGATTTTAATAACTGGAATGTTGAAGAAGGAACTTTAAGCAAGTTGAAAAACGGAACTTTTAAAGCTACTTATGATTTGGTTAAAGACGCGATTTACGAATTTAAATACGTAATCGACGGTACTTATGTTAATGATCCTGAAGCAGATTTTTACAAATGGAATGATTATGCCGGAAGTGAAAATAGTGTTTTAGTTGTATAAAAAAATCCGCTTGAAAATTTTCAGCGGATTTTTTTATAATTATACTGCAACACTTCCTTTTATTGCAGGATGCGGATCATAATCTAAAAGTGTAAAATCACTGAAATCAAAATCAAAAATGTTTTTAATCTCCGGATTTAAAATCATTTTTGGTAATGGTTTTGGTTCACGGGATAATTGCAATTCTAATTGCTCAAAATGATTACTGTAAATATGTGCGTCACCAAATGTATGAATAAATTCACCTGGCTCTAAATCGCAAACCTGCGCAATCATCATCGTGAACAATGCATAAGAAGCAATATTAAAAGGAACTCCTAAAAAGATATCGGCACTTCGCTGGTATAATTGACAAGACAGTTTTCCTTTAGTTTCTCCTTTTTCTAAATCTGGAGCTGCAACGTAAAATTGAAAAAAAGCATGACAAGGAGGCAAAGCCGCTTTGTTGTTGGCTACATTTTCCTCAAAAGATTTTTTTGTATCTGGCAGAACCGAAGGATTCCATGCTGAAACCAACATTCTTCGGCTGTTTGGATTTGTTTTTAATTCGGTAATTAATTCAGAAATCTGATCAATTTCTTCGCTATTCCAGTTTCTCCATTGATGTCCGTAAACAGGTCCTAAATCACCATTAGAATCTGCCCATTCATCCCATATTTTTACTCCGTTTTCCTGAAGATATTTTATGTTTGTATCGCCTTTTAAAAACCAAAGCAATTCGTAAATAATCGATTTTAAATGTAATTTTTTGGTCGTAACCATTGGGAAACCTTCACTTAAATCAAAACGCATTTGGTAACCAAAAACACTTTTTGTTCCGGTTCCGGTACGATCTCCTTTTTGATTGCCGTTTTCTAAAACGTGCTTTACTAAATCTAAGTATTGTTTCATTGTTGCTTTAGGCTTTAAGCTTTAGGCTTTAGGCTTTTTCCTAATGCTTCAGCTTGTTTTTTTATGTTTTGCGCTTTAAGCTTATTGCCTAAAGCTTAAGGCTTATAGCCTTAAAATTATCTTTTCGAAATTTCGTCCCTGATTTTGGCTGCTTTTTCGTAATCTTCCTGAGAAACGGCCTGATCTAACAATTCGTTCAGCTCTTGCAAAGTATGTTTTGCGTAAACATCTCCAGATTGATTCGTTTCTTCTTCATGCCCAAAAGTTTCAGGGTTAGAAAGTACATCATCAATTTCCTGAGAGCCTTGGTCTGATTCTGAAGTGTTTGATTTCAAATAAATTCCGGCTTTGTCCAAAATGTTTTTATAAGTAAAAATCGGAGCGTTGAAACGCAAAGCCAAAGCGATTGCGTCAGAAGTTCTGGCATCGATAATTTCTTCGATTTTATCTCTTTCGCAGATTAAACTCGAGTAAAAAACGCCGTCTACTAATTTGTGAATGATAACTTGTTTTACAACTATGTCAAATCTTTCAGCAAAATTTTTAAATAAATCGTGAGTTAACGGGCGTGGTGGTTTTATTTCTTTTTCTAAGGCAATAGCGATCGATTGGGCTTCAAAAGCACCAATAACGATAGGTAATTTTCTTTCACCGTCAACTTCATTCAAAATTAAGGCATAAGCGCCATTTTGAGTTTGACTGTATGAAATTCCTTTTATGGATAATTTAACTAGACTCATATATGTTTGTAAAAAAGGCACTTAGCGCCTCATTTTAATGATTTTTTGATTGGAAAATAAAAGTGCAATTTTAATCAAAAAATATGGAACAAAAAAGCTGCCTATAAACAAAGATACGATATCTTGTTTTTAGGCAGCTATATTTTTGAAGAGAATTTTGAATTAAGAATGCTGAGCTTTGAAAGCTTTTAATTTCTCTGTTAATTTAGGAACAATTTCAAAAGCATCGCCAACAACACCATAATCAGCAACTTTAAAGAAAGGAGCTTCAGGATCATTATTGATTACTACTTTTACTTTTGAAGAGTTAATACCCGCAATATGCTGAATAGCTCCAGAAATTCCTATTGCAATATATAAATTAGTTGCAACTGGTTTTCCTGTTTGTCCAACGTGCTCGCTGTGAGGTCTCCATCCTAAATCTGAAACGGGTTTAGAACAAGCAGTTGCAGCACCAAGAACAGCAGCAAGATCTTCGATTAATCCCCAGTTTTCAGGACCTTTTAATCCGCGTCCGCCAGAAACTACGATATCAGCATCAGCGATAGAAACCTTTCCGGTAACTTTTTCTACAGATTCTACTTTTACTCCAAAGTCATTGTCGCCAATTGTTGGATTAAAATCTTCTTCAGATGCAGATCCTGCACTTTCGAAAATTCCGTAAGAGTTTTTAGCTAAACCAAGAACTTTTACATCTGTAGAAATTTCTGTGATATTGAAAGCTTTGTTTGAAAAAGCATTTCTTTTTACCTGAAAAGGTGAAGTGCTAACTGGTAATCCAACAACATTTGATGCAAAACCGGCATTTAAAGCTACAGCAACTAATGATGAAAGATAAATACTGTCTGTTGTAGAAGAAAGTAAAACTACTTTTGTCCCTTCTTTTTCAGCAGCCTGTTTGATTACATCGGCATAAGCTTTAGCTGTAAAACCGGCTAATTTATCATTGTTTACTTTTAAAACTTTATCAACTCCGTATTTACCTAATTCACTTGCGTCGCTGATGTTTACAGTTAAAGCTGTAACAGTTGTTCCTAAAGATTCAGCTACTTTTTTTGCGTAAGAAGCTAATTCGAAAGCTACTTTTTTAAATTTTCCTTCTGCAGATTCTGCATATATTAATATTGACATAACAATTTTAGATTTTAGATTTTAGATTTCAGATTTTTGAAAATGAAATCTAAAAAGATTATTGATTTTAGATTTTGAAGTGAATCAAAATGTAGATTTAGTATTGCAATCTGCAATCTAAAATCTACAATCTTAAATAACCTTCGCTTCGTTGTGTAATAAATTGATTAACTCATCTAAATTATCTGCAGAAACTAATTTCACTGCTGATTTTGGGGCTGGTTTTTCAAATTTTACCGCTTTTGTATTTATAGGAGCGTCAACTGGCTCAAGAATAGTTAAAGCTTTAGTTCTTGCTGTCATGATTCCTCTCATGTTCGGGATACGTAAATCTTTTTCTTCAACAAGACCTTTTTGACCGCCAATAATTAAAGGCAGCGTAGTGCTTACAGTTTCTTTTCCACCGTCGATTTCACGAACAGCTTTTACATTGTTTCCATCAACAGTTAAAGAAGTGCAAGAATTTAAAAAATTAGAACCTAAAATTCCGGCAATCATTCCAGGAACCATTCCACCATTATAATCAAGAGATTCTTTTCCTGCAATTACAAGATCGTATCCGCCATTTTTAATTACTTCAGCTAATTGTTTTGCAACAAAAAATCCGTCAGTTGGGTTTGCGTTTACACGAATTGCTTCGTTTGCACCAATTGCCAATGCTTTACGCAATGTTGGTTCAGTATCAGGACCTCCAACATTTACAACTGTTACATTTGCACCTTGCTGTTCTTGGAACCAGATAGCACGTGTAAGTCCAAACTCATCATTAGGATTAATTACATATTGTACACCATTGGTATCGAATTCTGAATCACCATTGGAGAAGTTAATTTTTGAAGTAGTATCAGGCACATGGCTGATGCAAACTAATATTTTCATAAAGTATATATTTTGAATTTGTAATATGCTTTTACAAATTTAGAATTTAATTTGGAATAATTATACTATGCGTGCATAATATTTTTTAAAACTATTACGATTTCGAAGATTATGTGTTTTGAGGTGGTTTTCATCGGAATCTTAAAATAAAGAAGCATTCATTTTGTCTGATTGTTAGGAATTTTGCAATTTTTGAAGATTAAACAATGGTTAAAGTTTAGGCTGATAAATACTAATTTTTGGTTTTAGCCGTTCTTAATCAAAGAATTTATGAGGAAGAGGAATTAAACAAATAGAGTAAAGTTTGTCAAAAAAAAAGATTTGGCAAATTAAGTGTGAGTTATACGTCTATTATATCGATTTCGTAAATATCACAATAATATTTTAAAAGTTAAAAGCTAAAGAGAGAAAGAACTTCATGCGATTTTAAATTCAATTTATGCTTTTAAGTTATTTAAAATATTTATTTTTGCTCTTCAGAAAATTCAACATACAAATAAAATATGAGAACAATACAATTTAGAGAGGCCATTTGTGAAGCGATGAGCGAAGAAATGCGTCACGATGAATCCATATATTTAATGGGCGAAGAAGTTGCAGAATACAACGGAGCATACAAAGCTTCAAAAGGAATGCTTGCTGAGTTTGGTGAAAAAAGAGTAATCGATACTCCAATTGCTGAGCTTGGTTTTACAGGAATTGCAGTAGGTTCTGCAATGAACGGTAACCGACCAATTGTAGAATATATGACATTCAACTTCTGTTTAGTTGGTATTGATCAAATTATAAATAATGCTGCTAAAATGCGTCAAATGACAGGTGGACAATTTAATGTGCCAATCGTTTTCCGCGGACCAACTGCTTCTGCAGGTCAATTAGGAGCAACTCACTCACAAGCTTTAGAAAACTGGTTTGCAAACACTCCGGGTCTTAAAGTTGTTGTGCCTTCAACTCCTTATGATGCAAAAGGACTTTTAAAATCTGCAATTCGCGATAATGACCCAGTTATTTTCATGGAATCTGAGCAAATGTATGGTGACAAAGGTGAAGTGCCAGACGGAGAATACACAATTCCACTAGGAGTTGCTGATATTAAACGTGAAGGAAAAGATGTGACTATTGTTTCTTTTGGAAAAATCATCAAAGAAGCTTTTATTGCTGCTGATGAATTAGCTAAAGAAGGGATTTCTTGTGAGATTATCGACTTAAGAACAGTTCGTCCTATGGATAAAGATGCGATTCTTAAATCTGTTAAAAAAACAAACCGTTTAGTAATTCTTGAAGAAGCCTGGCCATTTGCCAGTATTTCATCAGAGATCACTTATATCGTTCAGGAACAAGCATTTGATTTCCTTGATGCGCCAATTCAACGTATAACAACTGCAGATACTCCTGCACCTTACTCTCCAGTATTATTAAAAGACTGGTTACCAAATGCAGGTGATGTAGTAAAAGCAGTTAAAAAAGTGTTATACAAATAATACACATTTAAAATACTCATAAAACTTCATCATTCATTTATTAATTGATGAAGTTTTTTTTTGCCCAGACAATGAAAAGAATAATTTTACTCAGCCTATTTTTTGTATTCGCATTTGCGGCTATTGCTACTGCACAAACGAAAGTGAGCGGAATTGTTTTGGACAAGTCTAATCAGCCGATACCTTTTGCAAATGTTGTTTTTAAAGGTTCGAACACCGGAATCGTTTCTAACGAAGATGGTCGTTTTTATCTCGAATCCCCAAATACGTATACCGCTTTATTAGTTAGTTCTGCTGGATTTTCAGACAAAGAAGTTCCTTTAGAAAAAACAGTAAATTATGATTTTAAAATCATTTTAAGTGAGCCGGAAGCTCTTAATGAAGTTGTAATTTATACCGGAAAAACATCAAAAAAGAACAATCCGGCGCTTGATATTTTGAGGAAAATATGGGAAAGAAAGCGTAAAAACGGACTTTACCAATTCAATCAGTATCAAATGCAGAAGTATGAGAAAGTCGAGTTTGACATGAACACGATTGACAGTGCTTTTATGAAAAATAAACTCTTTAAAGGAATGGAGTTTGTTTTTAATCACGTAGATACATCTGATGTTACCGGAAAAACGTATCTTCCAATATTCATTAACGAATCTGTTTATGATGTTTACGGCGATAATAAATTAAAGAAAGTAAAAGAAAATATTACAGGAAATAAAATGTCTGGTTTCAACGGAAATCAGCAGATTTTAGCTTTTGTAAAAGACCTTTATTCAGATTATAATATTTACGACAACCACCTTAAATTTTTTGATAAAAGTTTTACAAGTCCGCTTTCAAGAACCGGAATCGATGTTTATAATTACGTATTGAAAGACAGCGCTTTTATAGACAAAAAATGGTGTTTTAATATTGTTTTTTATCCGAGACGTAAAAACGAATTAACCTTTAAAGGAGATTTTTGGGTAAATGATTCTACTTTTGCGATTAAGAAAATTAATATGGGCGTTACTAAAAGTGCCAATATTAACTGGGTAAAAGACATTTATATCGAACAGGAATTTGAGGTGCAGAATGACTCTGTTTTTCTATTGACTAGAGATTATATGATGTCTGATTTTGCTTTGAATAAAAAAGAAAAATCAAAAGGGGTTTATGGAAAACGAACGACATTATATCGTAACCATAAATTCAACATTCAAAAACCCGAGAAATTCTACAAAGAAGAAGTCAATTTCATAGACAACGCGGTCTATGAGCGACCGCCGGAATTTTGGGAAGAAAATCGTTTTGAGCAATTAAATAAAGACGAAGCGGGGATTTATAAAATGCTCGATACGCTGCAGACCGTCAAGCGATTTAAGCAGTTGTATAATCTCGTCTCCATCCTGGGAAGTGGTTATATCGAATTTAAAAACTTCGATTACGGACCAATTTTCTCCACATTTGGTTATAACGAAGTTGAAGGTTTAAGAATAAGAGTAGGAGGGCGAACTTATTTTGGGTCAAATGACCCTTGGCGTATACAAGCTTATACAGCTTACGGATTTGACGACAGTAAATTCAAATACGGGGTTTCTGGAAAATGGATGGTCGATAAGAAAAAACGAGTTATTATTTCCGGAGGAAACAGACGCGACATCGAACAAATTGGTGCAAGTTTAACCACAACAAATGATATTTTAGGACGAAGTTTTGCATCTTCTGCCTTGTTTACAACCGGAAGTAACGGAAAATTGACCAATATAAATTTAAGTAACATTTCTGTAGAAATGGAGCCTAAAAAGAATTTTATAGTTCAGGCTGGGTTTTCGTATCGAACATTAGAATCGGCATCTAAAACATTTAGTTTAGATTACTATACAACTTTGCCAAGTGCAGCAAATCCTGCCGGTGTGATAAAAAGCGATGTAAAACAATCAGAAGCCAATATTCAGTTTGAATATATGCCAAACCGTAAAACTATTGGTTACGGAGTTGAAAGAGATTTGGTTGACAGCCCTTTCAGTCATTTCTTTGTTAACTTTAGTTACGGTTTAAAAGGAGTTATGGACAGTGATTTTGCTTACGAAAAAATTCAGATTTTTTATAAGCAGCCAATTATGATTGGGCCTTTAGGAAGATCTAATATTATTTTAGAAACTGGGAAAACATTTGGTACAATTCCGTTAGGATTAATGAGTGTAATTCCAGGTAACCAAACTTATTTTACGATTGAAAATACGTTTAGTAACCTGAATTTCTACGAATTCGTAACCGATCAATATACAACTTTGCAATGGAATCATGATTTTGGAGGAAGATTGTTTGCCAGAATTCCATTTATGCGAAAGTTGAACTGGAGAGAATTTGTTGGAGTTAAAGCTGTTCACGGAACAATTTCTGATGCGAATCGTGCTATTAATGCTTCGGGATTACCATACAATGCACCAGAAAATGTGTATTGGGAATACAACGCCGGAATTGGAAATATCTTCAAAGTTTTCCGCCTTGATTTTTCCTGGAGAGGAAGTTATTTAAACATGCCTGATGCTGCCAAATTTGCTATAAAAGGATCTTTCGGATTCTATTTCTAATTTATATAAGGTACAAAGGATCAAAGTTACAAAGTCGCAAAGGTTTAAAATCTTTGCGGCTTTTTTATGTTTAAATATTTTTGGTTCACGCAGATTTTGCAGATTTGAGCTGATAAGCGCAGAGTAAATAGTTTCAGGTTGAAAAAATTGCTTAAATCTGCAGAATCTGTGTGCAAAAAACCTTCGCGTCTTTACGAGATTTTTTATTTAATTTTGAAATAAACTTAAAAATATCTTATGCAGGAAGCCATCGATTTTCTGACCAATAAAAATCCAGTATTTCGTGAAATAATCGAAAAATACGGACTTCCGCCAATTCCAAAGCGTCCGCAGGGTTTTGAAACTTTAGTTTTATTAATTCTCGAACAGCAGGTTTCTATTGATTCGGCGAAAGCCACATTCTTAAAAATAAAATCCTATACAACCTGCAATCCTGAAACAATGGTCATTTTGCCGGATGAAGAATATAGAAGTCTTGGAGTTAGCCGCCAAAAAACAAAATACATCAAGATTTTAGCCGAAGCAATTTTAAATAAAGAACTGGATGTCGAAAGTCTGGCTTCAAAATCGGCAAAACAAGTTCGCGAAGAATTAATTAAATTAAAAGGAATTGGAAACTGGACAATTGATATCTATTTAATGTTCTGTCTTCAGGAGCCGGATTTGATTCCGTTAGGCGATATTGCAGTCATAAATACGATCAAAGAATTGCTTGATATTCACGACAAACAAGAAATGGAAATCCATGCAGAACAATGGAGTCCGTACCGATCTTATGCGACATATTTACTATGGCATTATTACTTAAATAAGCGAAATAGGAAAGTTACATATTAACTGTCTGTTATATAAAAAGAAAAGTATATTAATTAATGTATAAATACACAGATTAATATACTTTTTTCATTGTAAAAAAGGATTGTTTAGTTACTTTTGCAGTCGAAATTATAGATATAATAAAAAACGAAAATGACCGCAGACAAACTAACAACTTTCGATGTATTAATCGAAATACCAAGAGGAAGCAGAAATAAATATGAGTACGATTTTGAAATCAAAAGAATGCGTTTCGACAGAATGTTATTCTCTTCAATGATGTACCCTGCAGATTATGGATTTATTCCTGAAACTTTAGCGCTTGACGGCGACCCTCTTGATGTATTGGTTTTAGTAAACGAACCAACTTTTCCTGGATGTGTTATGGAAGTAAAACCAATTGGTGTTTTCCACATGGCAGATGATAAAGGACCAGACGAGAAAATTATTTGTGTACCAGTTTCAGATCCAATCTGGAATTCATTAAACGATCTTTCTGATATTAACCCTCACTTAGTAAAAGAAATCGAGCATTTCTTCCAGGTGTATAAAGATCTTGAGCACAAAAAAGTTGATGTAGAAGGATGGGGAGACGTAAAAGAAGCTTACGCAATTATTGCTGAGTGTACAAAGCGTTTTGATGATATTGAAAATAAACCGGCTGGATTATTTAGTATTAAATAATTTTAACCTTATTCTATTATAAAAAAAGCAATACTGCCGTCAGGAGTATTGCTTTTTTGTTTAAATTCGTTTTTGTTAGATTGTTGACTATTAACCAAAACCATTAATATATTATGAATGCATTTATGATTTACCTGCCAATTGTCATGGCAGTTTTAGGATTACTTTTCATGGGAATAAAAAGGACTTGGGTTTTAAAACAAGACGCCGGAGACGGTAAAATGAAAGAGATTTCAGATTACATCTACGAAGGAGCCTTAGCCTTCTTAAAAGCCGAATATAAACTATTAACGATTTTCGTTATTATTGCAAGTTTAGCTTTGGCAGGAATTACCTTTATTCCGGGTGTAAAAACACATTTATTAATCGTAATTGCATTTATTTTTGGCGCATTATTTTCGGCTTACGCAGGTAATATAGGTATGAAAATCGCAACCAAAACAAACGTTAGAACAACACAGGCGGCGCGTACAAGTTTACCGCAGGCATTAAAAGTATCTTTTGGCGGCGGAACCGTAATGGGGCTGGGCGTTGCAGGTCTTGCAGTTCTGGGTTTAACTACTTTTTTTATAATTTTCTTTAATTTATTTTCTGGCGGGGTTTGGAAAGATACAGAAACAATGACCGTTGTTTTAGAAACCTTAGCAGGATTTTCTCTTGGGGCAGAATCAATTGCACTTTTTGCCAGAGTTGGAGGTGGAATCTATACAAAAGCAGCAGACGTTGGTGCCGATTTAGTGGGTAAAGTAGAAGCTGGAATTCCGGAAGATGATCCGCGTAACCCTGCTACAATTGCCGATAACGTAGGTGATAATGTGGGAGACGTTGCAGGTATGGGAGCTGATTTATTTGGGTCTTACGTTGCAACAGTCCTTGCAGCAATGGTTCTAGGGAACTATGTTATAAAAGATATGGGAGGAAACATCAATGACGCTTTTGGCGGAATTGGTCCTATTTTGCTTCCAATGGCGATTGCCGGTTTCGGAATTTTATTTTCTATTATAGGAACAACTTTAGTAAAAATTTCTGATGATAATGCAAAAGAAGCACAAGTGCAGAAAGCATTAAATATAGGAAACTGGGTTTCGATTGTTTTAACTGCCGTGGCTTGCTTCTTCCTAGTAAAACACATGCTTCCTGAAACCATGCAGATGACTTTCTTTGGAGAAGGATCAAAAGCCATTTCATCATTGCGTGTTTTCTATGCAACATTAGTCGGATTAGTTGTGGGGGGCGCTATTTCATCCGTAACAGAATATTATACAGGATTAGGGACAAAACCAGTTTTGGCGATTGTTCAAAAATCATCTACAGGAGCAGGAACAAACGTAATCGCAGGTCTGGCAACGGGAATGATTTCTACTTTTCCAACCGTATTATTGTTTGCAGTGGCAATTTGGATCTCGTATGCTTTAGCAGGATTTTATGGAGTAGCTTTAGCAGCTTCGGCAATGATGGCAACAACAGCAATGCAGTTAGCAATTGATGCTTTTGGGCCAATTTCTGATAACGCCGGAGGAATCGCCGAAATGAGCGAATTACCAAAAGAAGTTCGCACAAGAACCGATATTTTAGATTCTGTTGGAAACACAACTGCAGCTACCGGAAAAGGATTTGCGATTGCATCTGCAGCCTTGACTTCATTAGCATTATTTGCAGCATACGTAACGTTTACAGGAATTGATGGAATCAATATCTTCAAAGCGCCAGTTTTAGCGATGTTATTTGTCGGTGGAATGATTCCGGTGGTTTTCTCTGCTTTAGCAATGAATTCTGTTGGAAAAGCAGCGATGGACATGGTTTATGAAGTGCGTCGCCAGTTTAAGGAAATTCCGGGAATTATGGAAGGAACCGGAAAACCGGAATATGGAAAATGTGTTGAAATTTCTACAAAAGCAGCTTTACGCGAAATGATGCTTCCTGGAATTTTAACGATTGGTTTTCCAATTGCAATTGTACTTTTAGGAAAATTAGTGTACTTAGACAACAATCAGTTAATTGCCGAAATGTTAGGAGGATATATGGCCGGAGTTACCGTTTCCGGAGTTCTTTGGGCAGTTTTCCAAAATAATGCTGGAGGTGCCTGGGACAATGCTAAAAAATCTTTCGAAGCCGGAGTTATGATCAACGGCGAAATGACTTATAAAGGTTCTGATGCGCACAAAGCTGCCGTAACCGGAGATACAGTTGGAGATCCGTTTAAAGATACATCTGGACCATCAATGAACATCTTAATTAAATTAACTTGTTTGATTGGATTAGTTGTTGCACCAATTTTAGGAGAAGGACATTCTTCATCTGATATTGCAGGAAAAGCTTCTTGTTGTGCAAAAACCGAAATGCATGCCGGAGGAGTTTCTAAATGTGGAGATTTATCAAGAATGACAAAAGAAGAATGTATTAAAATGTGTAAAGAAAAAGGCTGTACTGAAGAAGAAACAGCAAAATGTTTAGCACATTTTGATGCAAGCGGAAAATATCAAAAAACAGATTGTTTTGACACAAATAAATATGAGAAAAAATCTGTTCGTGTTGATTTAAGAAATGACAACGGTAAAACTACCGGAACTGTAACTAAAACTGAAAATGGTAAAACAACCAGAGAAGTTTACGAAGGAACAGAAGAAGAAGTTGAAGCAAAAATCAGCGCAGCTACTGCAAAATAAAATGACTTAGTCAAAGTTTTATAAAACATAAAAAATGCCTCTAAAATTATTTAGTGGCATTTTTTTATTTCGTGCAAATCTGTGAAATTCGTGTTTTAAAATAACCCGTTAAGTTCAGCATCAATTCTATTAATGATGTTTCCTAAATCCTCAGGATTATCAACAAAATTAATATTATCAACATCAATAATCAATAACTTTCCTTTAGTGTACGTTTGAATCCATGCTTCATATCTTTCGTTCAAACGGCTTAAATAATCAATAGAAATTGAGTTTTCGTATTCGCGTCCGCGTTTATGGATTTGTCCGACAAGATTAGGAATAGAACTTCTTAAATAAATCAATAAATCCGGTGCTTTTACCAAAGATTCCATTAATTCAAACAAAGACGTGTAATTTTCAAAATCACGGCTTGTCATCAATCCCATGGCATATAAATTGGGAGCAAAAATATAAGCATCTTCATAAATTGTTCTGTCCTGAATGATTTTTTTTCCGCTTTCACGAATTTGCTGCACCTGACGAAAACGGCTGTTTAGGAAATAAATTTGTAAATTAAATGACCAGCGTTCCATTTGATGGTAAAAATCATCTAAGTACGGATTATCAACAACATCTTCATAATGAGGCTCCCATTTAAAATGTTTGGCTAATAATTTAGTTAATGTAGTTTTTCCTGCGCCTATATTTCCTGCTATTGCTATGTGCATTACGGTATTACGATTTTATAATTTACAATTTCTTTAGTTGTAAAAATAGATAAAATTTGGTCTTTGTAATAGAATTTGTCAAACGATTTTTCTAAAACTTCAATTTCAGAAAATGTGTTGGTATTTTCTCTCAAATACAAAGAGTTAGCTTTGCTGAAAATGAATTTTTGAGGAGAAATTATTTCTATTTTATCAAAATCAGCAACATTGCCCAAACTTGAAATTTTTCCAAAAATATCACATGAAAACCAATTGTTTTTTTTATCAATCCAATAAAAAGTATTAAAGTCGGTTTGGTAATATTTTATACCTTCAGTTAACGGAATTGAAACCGTTTTATATTCATTTTTCAAATAATCAAAAAGCCCGATCTGTTGATTTAAAGTATTAAAAATCCAAAGCTGGTTTTGGGTCGACATTCCAATGGCGCTGACAACGATTGGAATTGTATTTTGCGAAAAATTAATTTCTGTCATTTTATTCAATTGATTATCCAATAAAACAACGCTGTTAAAATCTTCGTAGAATAAAACGATTTTAAGCGGATTCTGAATATCTACTTTTGTAATATTTCCTAAAGAAACATTCTTGTATTCAAAAATTTCACTCCCTTTTATTTTGCTAAAAACATTGTTTTTTATCTGATAAGAATATCCAAAAGAATCATAACCAATAAATTCATCAGTATCAATCTTGAATTTCGAAATTACAGAAGCATTTATTTTTTGGTTTTGTCCAAAAAAAGGTGAAAACGAACACACAATAAACAGCAGTAATAAAATTTGGCGTATCGTTTTACTCATAATAGTATAATTTCATAAGCCAAAGTACAAAAACTACGCTAAAGAATATCTTAAAATTAGAGTTTTGGCAGTTTTTTGAGTTTAAACCTTTATAAAATAGAATAGTCTTACAAATAAGCAATTTTGTCGATACCATTTTGGCATTGATATATTTAATTTTCAGTATCTTAAAATTAGTAATAAATTTGAATGTAAGTTTTACTTGACTTCACAACCTTTTAAATATAACTATATGAAAAAACTATCATATTTACTTTTAGTATTTGCTTTTACACAAGTACACGCACAAAAAGATTTTCAGGGAATGGCCGTTTATGAATCTAAAACCCAGGCGCCTAAATTTGAAGGAATGCGGGCTGGAAACCGGGATATAACGCCAGAAATGCAGAAAAACATGGAAGAGCGCATGAAACAAATGCTTGAGAAAACTTTCATATTGAATTTTGACAAAACTGCTTCAATTTATAAAGAAGAAGAAAAACTCGAAGCTCCGGGACAGCAAGGCGGTTTTCGAGTTATGATGAGTTCGATGATGGGCGGCGGCGGAACTTTTTATAAAGATGTCAAAACAAAATCGTATACCGTTGATAAAGAATTTATGGGGAAAGAATTTCTGGTTGTTGATTCTCTGCCAAAATTAAACTGGAAACTGGAACAGGAAACCAAACAAATTGGAGGTTACAATTGTTTTAAAGCAACAGCAGTTAAAGAAGCCAGTAAAACCGATTTTAGAAACTTCAGACCTAAAAATAATGATAAAAAAGATGAGGTCAAAAAGACATCGGGAGAAACAAAAACAAATTTTGAAGACAATTTTGAGATACCAAAAGAAATTACAGTTACCGCTTGGTATACGCCGGAAATTCCGATTAATCAGGGACCAGAAAATTATTGGGGATTACCAGGGTTAATTTTAGAAGTAAATGATGGAAAAACAGTCATTTTATGTTCTAAAATTGTTTTGAATGCTAAAGATAAAGTCGAGATAAAACCATCAAAAAAAGGAAAAGTAATTTCTCAAAAAGATTACGACGAAACGGTGATTAAAAAAATGGAAGAATTTAGAGAAATGAACCGCGGACGTGCCGGCGGGCCTCCGCCAATGGGAAGATAAAATCTATAAAATTCCAAAAAAATCCCGAAGCTTCGGATTTAAATTCCAATATTCTGATAATGAATAAGATAGTTTTTTTATTTGCCTTACTTTTTACTTCTATATCCTTTTCGCAAAGTGTTCGTTTCGATGGATTTATTCAGGACGAACAAAAAAATCCGTTAGAGATGGCCAATATTATGGCTGTTAACAATGCTACAAAAGCAATGGATTCGTACGGAATTACAAATGATAAAGGAAAATTTCAACTGACTTTAAAACCAAATGCTTCTTATACGGTTAAAGTAAGTTATCTGGGAATGAAATCGAAAGAAATTGCGGTTTCAACCAAAGCCGAAAACATGGTTCAGAATATTGTTTTGGACGGCACAGGAATAGAACTCGAAAGTGTCGAAATCGTTCGTGAAATGCCTGTTTCTATAAAAGGGGATACCATAGTTTATAATGCGGATTCTTTTAAATCCGGAACCGAAAAAAAGCTTGAAGATGTCCTGAAAAAACTGCCCGGCGTTGAGGTAAATGCCGACGGGGAAATTGAGGTTGAAGGAAAAAAAGTAAGCAAATTAATGGTGGAAGGAAAAGATTTTTTTGACGGAGATACCAAACTAGGCGTTAAAAATATTCCTGCAGATGCTATTGACAAAGTTCAGGTTTTAAGAAATTACAACGAAGTAAGTGCTTTAAAAGGTCTTGAAAACGATCAGGAAAATGTGGCGATGAACATTAAACTGAAAGAAGGTAAAAAGAACTTTTGGTTTGGAGATGTTACGGCCGGAATTGGTGTTGCAGAACTCGACAGCCGTTATATTATTAATCCAAAATTATTTTATTACAGTCCCAAATACAGTATCAATTTAATTACCAATTTTAATAATATTGGAGAACTGCCCCTTACGGCGCAGGATTATTTTAAATTTACGGGCGGATTTAAAAATATGATGAAAAAAGGCGGGAGCTCTTTTAATGTTTCATCAAATGATTTAGGGATTTCGGTTTTAAGAAACAATCGCGCAAAAGAAATTGAAACCAAATTTGGTGCGACAAATTTCTCTTATTCGCCATCAAAAACATGGAATTTAAGCGGTTTTGGAATTCTTTCTTCTTCAAAAACAGATTTAGAAACCAAATCGCAGACAACAATTTTAGATTCTGGAGATCAGCAGAAGAGAGATGAATTAACGCATCAAAAAAACAATTTGGGATTGTTTAACCTGAGTTCAAGCTATAAACCAAATACGAAATTTCAGTTTGATTATGACATTTTAACCAAGATATCAAAACAGGATGAAGATACAAATTTACTTCGTGAATCTGTTGTAAATAATGTTTCAGCAGTCGAAACTATTTTAACGGGCAAAAAGCAAGATCCAACATCAGTAAATCAAAACCTGAGTTTGTATTACACACAAAGTGAAAAGAATGTTTTTGCTTTTGAAATGCAGCATTTATATCAGGACGAAAATCCGTTTTATAATGCGAACCTGCAATCGCAGCCGTTCGACTTTTCGGGATATATTCCGGGTCAGAATAGAAATGATTTAAATCAAAATCGTTTTGTAAAAACCAATAAACTTGATGCAAAATTAGATTACTATTATATGGTTACGCCAAAAAGTAACTTCAATATTACTTTAGGAAATACATATTCGTACCAAAATTTCAATTCTCATATTTTTCAAATGTTAGATAATGGAGACAGAAATGATTTGAATACACCGGAAAATAATAATGATGTAGACTACAGGTTTGATGACGCTTTTGTGGGATTCCACTATAAAATTCTAACGGGAAAATTTACGTTGACGCCTGGCGTGAGTTTACATTCTTACCAAATGACAAACAGACAAGAGGGAACAGATTACTCTCAAAGCTTTACTAAAATACTACCGGATTTCTTTGCTTTATATCAAATCAAAAAATCAGAAACACTGACGTATAATTTCTCTTTAACAAACGATTTTACAGATATTAATCAGCTGGCGGCGGGTTACGTTTTATCAGATTACAGTAGTTTATTTCGTGGAAATCGTCTCTTAGAAAATGCAACATCGCAAGTGCATTCGCTTCGCTATTTTAAATATAATATGTTTAATTTCGAGAACATTTTTGCCAATGCAACGTACACTAAAAAAGTGGATGCTATTAAAACAAAGGCTGAGTTTACAGGAATTAACCAGTCGTCATCGCCATATAATTCAAATTTAGCCGATGAAACTTTTAGTGGAATGGGAAATTACGGACGTTCATTTTTAAAGAATTACAAGGCGTCTGTAAATGCAAGTTTGAACTGGTCAAAATTCAATAATATTCAAAATAATGAATTAGCGACTACAGAAAGTTTTGTGCAGAGTTATACCGTTAGAGCCTCGACAAATTACAAAAACCTGCCGAATATCGAGTTTGGTTATAATCTTTTAGTTAATAAATACAGTGGCTCAACTTATTATACAGACAAACCTTTTGCAAGATTAGATTATTACTTTTTGGATAGTTTTTCTTTTGTATCAGAATATGAATTCTACCATTATTATAATGGAAATAAAACGGTTGATAACGAATATGATTTTTTAAGTGCCAGTTTAATTTATCAAAAGAAAAACAGCAAATGGGAGTATAAAGTTTCGGCCACTAATTTATTGAATACAACTTATCTAAACGACGACAGTTTTTCGCAATTCTCAACAAGAGTCTCACAATATACTGTACAGCCGCGATACATCATATTTTCGATGAAATATAATTTATAGTATTTTAATTACAATCATTTATCATTTTCCTGTATAGTTTTAGTAAGAATCAAATATCTTTGTGTTCAATATTAACAACCAAAATTTAAATTATGCGAAATTTTATTTGGAGTTTATTACTATTTACTTCTGGAATTTTGATGTCTTTTTCTCAAACTAAGAATATAGAAAAAGGCACTTATTTATCTACAAACAAAGGTCAGAAAATCAAACTAAATTTATTAGACGATAATAAATATGAACTGGTTTTCTATACTGGAGGTTACGAAATTAAAGGTGATTCGTTAGTTTTTATTAAAAATGCAAATTCAGAAAACAGATTTGATCTGTCATTTGTTAATGATAAAAGAGCAAAAAATATTAAGATTAAATTTTTAGATCCGTCCTATTATTCTTTTTATATAGGAACTCAGAAAGGTACAGAGGATATTCAATATCAAAAACTTTCGGATATTAAAACTAAATTGGATCCTGAATGGACAAAAACTGATTTGGAATTTGAAATCGACAAAGCAGATTTTTTATACTTAGTTTATGAAGAATATGACGGAAAAAGCAATGTGGTTAAATATGCTTTGCCAAAAGATGCTGCCGAAATAACGATTAATTATGAGCTTGAGGTTTTAGGTGATTTAAAAATTGCCGGTTTTTATGACAGGAAAACTAATGAGTTGAAAATCTCTGAAAAAGGAGGAAAAAATCCGTTGGTATTTCAAAATGAAAAAGACGTTCAGCCTGTAAAAACTTCAAAAGTTACGCCTCTTGAAAATAAAATCGTTTCAAACTGGACTTATCCCGGCAAAGCTGATTATTTAAACGAAGATTATGGAACCGGAGCTGCTGCTGTTGATTCAGTTGCTTCTGCGGCTGTGGTTGATTATGCAGTTGATCCAAATTATACAAAATTTGATTTCAAACTGAAAATTGAAAATAACCTTAAAAAAGCAATTGAATCGACCAAAGAAGCGAATAACAATAAATTTCTGGTTGTTTTAGCCAATAACAAAAATAAGTCGGCAAAAGAAAGTTTTGATGCTTTTGTAAAAGAGCAGGAAACGCAGGCTGGATATAATATGTACGATGCATATAATCCTCAATATGATGTTTTTAATTATTATTTGGCCGGAGACGATGATAAAAAATGGCTGAAAAGCAATAAAATTACAAACGATCCGAGTGTGTTTGTTTTAAACGGAAATGGAGATGTATTAGCTCTTGCAAAATCTGATTTGTCTGACAAATCATATCAGCTTAATTATTATGGCGATTTTTACAGAAAACTTTTGCGTGCAGATGCTTTTGTTTCGATTGATAAAATCTTCAAAAACAAAAAAGCTGCTGATGCCGAGTTAATAAAAGCTTTTAATAAAGCAGCTGTATTAGAAACATCATACGATTATGATTCAGATTATACTTTAGATGATCCTAATTCTACCGAATTTGTAATTACAAAAGCTGCAGTAGATAAAAAAGAGATCGCTCAAACCTGGAAAAAACTGATCGAGGCGCATCAAAAAGATGCAAAACCAAACCTGTATTTGGCAGAAACAATTGTAAAAGAAATCAAAAACCAAGGGTTTACAAAACAGCTTTTTAACGAAGACAGAATCTTAAACGATACTGATTACCTGGCTATTGATTATCTTTTAAAGCATTCTGATGCAATTGAAGAAAACCGCGAGGCCTTCAATAATAAAGAAGGAGAAACACATACTTTAGGAAATGTAGTCTCTGAAATTTCTTCTGCATTACAGCAAAACATTTATATTTCTCAAGAAGGAGCTTCTGGCGAAGTAAATAAAGAGAAGAATATTTCGATTTATAAAAAGATCATCGCTTTAGGAAAAGGAAATTTTGAATCGTATAGAAACTATTTTGATTATTTAAGCCAGATAGAAGATAAAGACGGATCGAACACAAATTTCCTAAAAGAATTCAGTACTTATTTTGATTCAAACTTAGCTTCAGAAAAAGGAAGTCCGGTTGAAAAATTAGACGCCATTTATTCTTCATTAGATCCAACTTCAAGTTATTCTTATGACGGATGGAATGCTTTTAAGGATTATCATTCAAACCTTTGTAATTCTACGGCATGGACTGTGGTTTTAAAACCTCAAAATGCAGCTTTTCTAAAAAGTGCTATTGTTTGGTCAGAATACAGTTTGGTAGTAACAAAAAACAATCCGTATTATTTAGATACATTGGCACAGTTGTATTATAAAGACGGTCAAAAAGAAAAAGCAATTACAACTCAGGCTCTAGCAGTAAAATATTTAAATAAAGATGTTGAAGAAGTTACGGCTAGTGAAATAAGAGAAACATTATCAAAAATGCAAAACGGAACGTATTGATAAATAATCTTTAGTATGAAATAAAAAATCCGATTTCTAAATTCTAGAAATCGGATTTTTTTATGTTCAGCTAACTAAGATGTTTAACAATCTAAGTTAGTCTAAATAATCTAATTTTATAATCCAAAAGCAGTTTTTACCTGATCAACAAAATCAAGTTTCTCCCATGTAAACAATTCAACAGTAACTGTTTTTTCGTTTCCTCCAGGAGCAGAAAAAGTTTTAGTCACAGTTTCTGGTTTACGTCCCATATGTCCGTAAGCAGCAGTTTCACTGTAAATAGGATTTCTTAATTTTAAACGCTGCTCGATAAAGTAAGGACGCATATCAAAGATAGCTTCTACTTTTTTAGCAATTTCACCGTTAGTTAAGTTTACTTTAGAAGTTCCGTAAGTTTCAATGAAAATTCCCATTGGTTCAGCAACACCAATAGCATAAGAAACCTGAACTAAGATTTCGTCAGCAACACCAGCAGCAACTAAGTTTTTAGCGATATGACGAGTTGCATAAGCAGCACTTCTATCCACTTTACTTGGGTCTTTTCCAGAGAATGCACCACCACCGTGAGCACCTTTTCCACCGTAAGTATCAACGATGATTTTTCTTCCTGTTAAACCAGTATCTCCGTGAGGTCCTCCAATAACGAATTTTCCTGTTGGGTTAATATGGTAGTTGATTTTATCGTTGAATAAATGCGCGTGAGTTGGGTTTTTAGCGATAATTCTTGGAATAAGAATTTCGATAATATCTTTTTTGATTTTAGCAAGCATTGCAGCTTCTTCATCAAAATCATCATGCTGTGTTGAAATAACAATCGCGTCAATACGAGTTGGTTTGTTATCGTCGCTGTATTCTAAAGTTACCTGAGATTTAGCATCTGGACGTAAATACGTGATTTCTTTGTTTTCACGTCTTAAAATAGCTAACTCTTGTAATAATTTATGAGATAAATCAAGAGCCAGAGGCATATAGTTTTCAGTTTCGTTTGTAGCGTAACCAAACATCATTCCCTGATCTCCTGCACCTTGCTCTTCTGGCTTAGCTCTGTCAACACCTTGGTTAATGTCTGCAGACTGCTCGTGAATTGCTGAAAGAATTCCACAAGAATTTGCTTCAAACATATATTCACTTTTAGTATATCCAATTTTACGGATTACCTCACGTGCAATTTGCTGTACATCAAGATAAGTATTCGATTTTACTTCACCTGCTAAAATAACCTGACCAGTAGTAACTAAAGTTTCACAAGCTACTTTTGAGTCAGCATCAAATGCCAGAAAGTTATCAATTAAAGCATCCGAAATTTGATCTGCAACTTTGTCTGGATGCCCTTCACTAACAGATTCTGACGTAAATAAATAAGCCATAATAATTTATTAAATTAACATTAAGCGAGGAAAAGTAATTGCTGAAAGTGCTAAAGGAGAATTCCTGCTTTAGCATTTTTTACTACCGAAATCTTGGTTTCGGCATTCATAATGAACCATTTCATTATGAAGAGGTTGCAATCAGTTCAAATTTTTCCTCTGTATTCGCGTGCAAAGGTATAAAACCATTTTGATTTGCAAATTAAAGTTCAACTTTTTTTATTTTTTATAGCAGAAATTTAACAGTAATATACTAATTCGATAGGGTAATAGAAAATATTTTTGTTTTTGTTTGGTCAGTTAAAAAATAGTTCGCACATTTGCCTTGTTAAAATAACAGAACAAAATGAAATTTACAATTTGCAATATGATGTCTTGTAAGATGCCGGAACTTTCCGCAGAGACTCTATTGTAGTTTATTTTCAACAACATATATAGAACCTCTGCCATTCGCAGAGGTTTTTTTTGTTTAAAACCGAAAATAAATTGTAAATCCTTTTAAGCCAAAAACAAATTAATCAGCAAAAGAAATGAAAAAAAATGTACTAATCGTTTTAGGTCTTTTGACATTTTCAGGCCTGTATGCTCAGGATAATAAGACTGAGCAGGATACTTTAAAGAATAATGAACTATCAGAAGTTACCGTAATTGGAACCCGAAATAAAAATAGAGTAAAAACAGATGTACCAGTTCCGGTTGATGTTTTTAATATTTCTGAAATAACAAAAGGAGCGCCGCAAACCAGCGTAACGCAGATTTTAAATTATGTTGCGCCATCCTTTACCAGTAACGCAACATCAACTGCCGATGCAACGGACCACGTTGATCCGGCACAATTAAGAGGTTTAGGCCCAGATCAGGTTTTAATTTTAGTAAACGGAAAACGAAGACACACCAGCGCTTTAGTAAACATAAACGGATCGCCGGGAAGAGGATCTGTAGGAACAGATTTAAATGCAATTCCGTCTTTTGCTATTGAAAGAATCGAAGTTTTAAGAGATGGTGCCGCTGCACAATACGGTTCTGATGCCATTGCCGGAGTAATTAACATTGTATTGAAAAAGAATGCTAAATATCTTTCGGGAGGAATTCAATACGGAACCAATTTATCATCTGGATCTAATAACTTTAAAGGCGGAGCCGATGGACAAACGGTACAAGTCGATTTAAATTACGGAACTTCATTAGGTAAACCGGGAAGTTTTTTAAATGTTACCGGAACAGCCGTAACAAGACAAGCAACAAGCCGTGCAGGAATTAGAAATAACGGAATTTTTAATGCCTACAATGCCGTAGAAAACAGAGCAGCACAAAATGGTGTTCAGATCAATTCGCTATTCAGTAATATTAATAACACACCAAATTCGGCACAAATTATAAGTACCATACAGCAATATGCGCCGCAAGTGAGTTATTTTACTACAGCACAGCAAAATGCTATTTCATCTGCAACTACAATTACACAATTACAGACAGCACTTAATTTTGATGTAACTAATAATGAGTTAGCCTACAGAGGACAAGAAAGAGCCGATTATAATATGAGTGTTGGTCAGTCAGAACTGGCTTCGGGACAGGCGTATTATAATGCAAAATATCCGTTAACCGAAACGACTTCATTATATTCATTTGGTGGAGTTTCTTATAGAGACGGTAAATCGTATGCTTTTAACAGACTTCCAAATGGTTCAGGAACTTTCACGCAAGTGTATGAAAACGGATTTTTACCGGAAATTGAATCAGGAATTTTAGATGCTTCTGCAGCTCTTGGAGTAAATACACAATTATTTGGATTTGATACAGATTTGAGTTCAAACCTGGGAACAAACTCTTTTAAATATGATGTAAACAATACTATCAATGCAACTTTGGGCGTAAATTCTCCTTCTAGTTTTGATGCCGGAAAAGTTTCATTTTTACAAAGCACAACCAATTTAGATTTCAGCAGAAAATTTGATTTTCTTGCAGGTTTAAACGTTGCATTTGGCGGCGAATTCAGATATGAAAACTACCAGATAAAACAAGGAGAAGAAGCTTCATACGGATTATATGATGTAAACGGAGCTTTAGTTTCGGGAGTTTTACCCACTACTTCACCTTTAATTGTAACTGATTTCTTTGGAAACAAACGTGGAGCAGGAGCGCAGGGATTTTCAGGGTTTCAACCTTCAGATGCTAAAGAAAGAGACAGACGAAGCGGCGCAGCTTATATAGATTTAGAATTAAATGCAACCGAAAACTGGCTTTTAAACGGAGCTGCACGTTATGAAAACTATTCAGATTTTGGAAGTACCGTTACTTTTAAATTAGCTTCTCTTTTAAAACTAAACGATAATATCAACTGGAGAATTTCTGGACAAACAGGTTTTAGGGCGCCTTCATTGCAGCAAAAATACTTTGAAGCAAGTTCAACTCAGTTCATTAACGGTTCACCATATCAGGTTGGTTATTTTACAAATGATTCTCAGGCGGCAAAAAGTATTGGTGTAGAAAATTTAAAACCAGAGAAATCAAAAAGTATCAGTACAGGATTTACATTTAAAATCCCGGAAGCAAATATCACAATCGCAACCGATGCTTATTTTACAAGAATCAACGACAGAATTGTTTTATCTGGACAATACGCAAGACCTACAGATGCGCAGATAAATGCCGCTGCATCGCAAACACAAAAAGATGCCTTGACATTGTTTCAACAAGCATTTGATTTGAAAGGTGTAGAAAGAGCTTCGTTCTGGACAAACGGAATCGACTCTGAAACGAAAGGAATTGATGTGGTAATTTCTCAAAAATATGATGTTATTCAGGATTTTGTAATCAGAAATGATTTTGCTTTAAGTTATAATGAAACAAAAAGAGTAGGAGATTTACATATTCCGCAATCTATTGTGAATGCAGGAGGAGATTCTTATATATATTCATTTTTTCCTGAGTCAAGCCGAGTTTATTTAGAAGAAGCAATTCCGAAATTGAAGGCGAACTTAACAACAACTTTCAGTATTAAAAAGCTGGATATTTATTTAAGAAACAGTTATTTCGGAAAAGTAACAGATCCGGGAGCGACAGATGTTAATTTAGACGGATTTGCTTCTGTTTACGAACATCCAGAATACAGCGCAAAATTAGTTACCGATTTATCTTTCGGATATCAAATCAACGAACATTTTAGAGCAACTGTTGGTTTCAATAATATAGGAGATGTTTATCCGGACAGAAATAATCCGTCAACTCCAGCTTTTACAAATACAACTCCAACTTTATCTCCGGCACCAAGTACAGACTTGACAAATGCAAATCAGTTTGCATATTCAAGAGCCGTATCGCAATTTGGATTAAACGGAAGATTTGGATTTGCTCGTTTGAGTTTTAAATTTTAAAGTAAAGAGAAATAGGCCACAGATTATGCGGATTAAACGGATTGGCACTGATTTTTTAAATTAATATTTCTAAAAAGAATAGGCCACAGATTTTACGGATTAAACGAATTAGCACTGATTTTTAAAATCAATGTAATCTTTTTAATCTGTGGCTAACCTTTTTCAATCCATGTAAATGGTTTTTATATTACATTAAATAAAAAAGAAACCCGTGTCAATCCGTTTAATCCGTAAAATCTGTGGTCAATTTTCCAGTATTTACGTGACCTATAAAAATTTTAACGTTAAATATCAAAATTTTATTTGGCAGTTAAATAAATAAATATTACATTTACTCTATCGAATTAGTCGAATTTAAAAAAGAATTAAATTTTAAATTAAAATGAAAACAATAGCAAGAAGAAATATGATGTGTTGTAGTATGATGCAAATGTGCATCCAACGTTGCTGTTGCCAAAAGTGAAAAGATAAAATCTTTGTTATAGTTCAACTATAAGCCCTTTTGGTCGCCATCCGAAAGGGCTTTTTTCATTTCCACACTTTTAAATTACAAATTATGAAAACATTAAATTCAATTGCAATAGAATACTTATTGAGAAACGATTCTCAAAAAAACAATAATAGATCAGAAGAGATAACTAGAGAAGTTGTCAGAATAAAAACGGAGCAAGATAGAAAAAGTCAAAAATCATTACTGTTTCAAATGTATGCTCTTGAAGAGGAAGCTGAAGAATATTTTGTTTAAATCAATTCACAATTTCAATATATATCGTATTAACAATATTTAAAAAACTAAGAAATCATGAGTACACAAAAATTTGCAACAAACGCATTACACGCAGGACATGATGTTACTAAAAATTTAGGAACAAGAGCAGTGCCAATTTACCAGACATCATCATATGTATTTAATAATGCCGACCATGCCGCCAATTTATTTGGCCTTGCCGAAGCCGGATTTATTTATACCCGATTAAATAACCCAACAAATGATGTTTTAGAGCAGCGATTAGCAGCTCTCGAAGGCGGAATTGGAGCTGTAGTTACTGCATCTGGAGCATCGGCAATTTCAACAACATTTTTGACTTTGCTTAGAACCGGCGATCATATCGTAGCATCAAACAGTTTATACGGCGGAACGTACAACTTATTAAGTGTAACATTACCGCGATTAGGAATTACAACCACTTTTGTAGATCCTTCAAAGCCTGAAAACTTTACAAAAGCAGCAAAAGAAAATACAAGGGCATTCTTTGTAGAATCACTGGGTAATCCAAAATTAGATGTATTAGACTTAAAAGGAATTTCGGCAGAAGCCAAAGCATTCAAAGTGCCATTTATAGTAGATAATACAGTTGCGACACCTTATTTATTAAACCCAATTAAATATGGTGCCGATATTGTAATTCACTCCTTAACAAAATATATTGCCGGAAACGGAACATCATTAGGAGGTGCAATTATCGACGCCGGAACTTTTGACTGGTCTAACGGAAAATTCCCTGAATTTACAGAACCATCTGCAGGATATCACGGATTAGTATATCACGAAGCTTTAGGAAATGCGGCCTTTATTGCAAAAGCAAGAATCGAAGGATTACGTGATTTTGGAGCAGCTTTAAGTCCATTTAATGCTTTTCAGATTATTCAGGGATTAGAAACACTTCCTATCCGAATTAAAAAACACAGCGAAAATGCTTTGGTTCTGGCCGAATGGTTAGAGAAACAAGATGAGGTGGTTTGGGTAAATTATCCAGGTTTGAAGTCAAATAAATATTATGATTTAGCACAACAATATCTTCCGGAAGGACAAAGCGGCATTATCACTTTTGGATTAAAAGGAGGTTTTGATGCCGCTAAAAAAGTGGTAGACGAAACAAAATTGTTTTCTCTGCTGGCCAATATTGGCGATACAAAATCGCTGATTATTCACCCGGCAAGTACCACGCACCAACAATTGTCTGAAGAAGAGCAATTGGCTGCAGGAGTTACAAAAGATTTAGTCCGACTTTCTGTTGGAATAGAAGATGTCGAAGATTTAATTGCTGACTTGCAAACGGTTTTTGAAAGTGTAACCCTGTCACAGTACAGTATTAATAAAAATTAGGTTTTTTTGTTTTTTGTTTGAAAAATTGCCTTTAGCAGCGTGAGTTCTGCTAGAGGTGATTTTTTATGAAAAAAGAAATCAAGATAAAAGTTTCACCATATAAGTTATATAAGTTCATTGTAGAGACGCACTGTTGTGCGTCTAAAATTATAAACGTTGATAAATTAAATGAACTTATATAACTTATATGGTTTACTAAATATAGATATGTTTTAAAAAATTAAAATTATGTCAAAGCTTAAAATAAATATTATCCTTTTTGGGATTGGAAATATAGGAAGTACATTAATCAATCAGATTATCGAAAGTCAGGATTTTTTTGTGCAAAGTAAAAATGTCGATTTTCACTTTCCGATAATTACCAATTCTACAGTAGCCTTTTTCGAGAAAGAAGGCGTGGGATATGCGTGGGAAACCAATTTTAGAGAATTGGCCGTTCCTTTTAGAGTGCAGGATATTATCGAATTTGCAAAAGAAAACGAATTCGAAAATCTAATCGCTGTTGATGCAACCGCAAGTGATGAACTTATTGGTCATTATAATACGTTGATCGAAAACGGATTTAATATTGTTGCCGTCAATAAAAAGGCAAATACACTGCCCATTGACCTTTATAAACAATTAAGAGAAAACCTTAAAAAATACGATAAAGAGTTTTTGTATGAAACCTCAATTGATACCGGTTTTCCTGTTTTGCAGACTTTGAGAGATTTATATTTCTCCGGAGAAAAAATTACAAAAATAAGAGGTGTATTTTCAGATAATCTGAGTTATGTTTTTAATCGTTTTTCTGCCGAAGAAAATTCTTTTTCATCCATTTTAAAAGATGCCAGCCTTCTCGGATTAATGCGTTCTACTTTTAAAGAAGACTTATCAGGAAACGACACCGCAAGAAAACTGTTGATATTAACCCGCGAAATAGGCAAAGAATTCGAACTTTCTGATATTAAAATCAATCCTCTTATTGGAGAAGAACATTTAGAGAAAAACGGAATCCTTAATAAAGAAGCGATAGATCGATCGTTTAAAATTGCCAAAATAACCCAGAAAGACAATCATGTTTTAAGATATATTGGAGAATTTGATGTTGAGAACAATACATTAGAAGTCAAATTAGTATCAGAACCTGTTACATCAGCCATTGGACAATTAAAAGGTTCCGATTCTATTTTTGAAATTTATACCCAATCTTATGCCAGTACGCCAATTGTACTTCAAAGTGCGTCGCCATGTAAACAGGCCATTTCAAGAGGTTTAATAACAGACATTTTAAAAGTAGCTGAAAAAATTAAAAATAAGGAAGCTGTCTGGTTATAAGCGGCTGTAAATATTAGTAGTTCTTTGACAGATTGAAACTAAAAGCAAGGTTATTTTTATGTAGGATTATACTTCTTTTTGTTCAAATTGTAATTTTGTAGGATGTTTTTTAACGATAAAAAGCTGTTTTTTAACGTTTTTTAAGAAAAAATGGGCTTTTATAACTTGGAATATTGAAAAAATATTCGCACATTTGTAAGGCAAGTAAGATTTGTTAAAAACAGGTCATTAATTGTTAAAATAAATGTATGCTTTTGAGATACTAATCACATCTAAAAAAAGCTTTTAAAGAAAAGTAAATGCAAAATTTTTTTAAAATAACAGTCAAATCGCAGATGAATAAGTCCCTACAGATGAACAAGATGTTTAATGTCGCACGTATTTGTGTACGCGTCTGTTGATACTAAAAGTATATATAAGTTCTATAAAAACTTAAACCCTTTTGGTATTAAAATCCAAAAGGGTTTTTTTATTCCATTTGGTTACATAACAAAAAATTAAAGAAGAGATAAAGATTATAAAATAACTAACATAAACTTAATAATATGAGCGCAATAACTTACTTAAGAAAAAAACTTTCAGGATTCAGAAGTGCAAAAGCTGAAAGAAACAATCCACCGCCTGTAAACGAATTAATCCACCCAAGTTTCGGTGTAACTGAAACAGATAAAAAAGCGGAGAAAAAAGCACCAAATTCATTATTGTTTTTGATGTACTCAAAAGAAAATGAAACCCTTTTCATCTAACTTGAAAAGCAGCCATAAAATAGGTTAAAACCTGCATGACTTTACTGAGCATAACGTTCGGTAATTTTGTGCGTACAAAAGTTTCTGATTGAATTATGTTTAAAAAATTGAGCAATCAGTTTCATTAAAATTTGTTAGTTTAAGAAATTAGTAGTTAATTTGCACCGTTAAGTTCAAAAATGTATTGAAATGTTATAAAGAAAGGAGGAGGGATTAGACCCGATGAATCCTTAGCAACCCTTCGTTAATTCGAAGAAGGTGCTGCATTCTACCACGCCTAAACGTGGAAAGATAACAACAAGAATTTTTCTAGTTTCAACTCTAGACTTTCTTTCTAATATTTCCACATACAAATCAATAATAAATAGATTTGAAATTGGAAAATATACCAAGTCCCATTATAATTCAAGATTTCATCACCGAAAGTGGTGCGCTGTATTCGTCGTTACCGTTAAGTTTTACACTTTCCGGTAAACCGCTGCATACTGCTCCAATTGTTTTGGTAAATCATGCTTTAACCGGAAATGCTCAGGTTACAGGTGAAAATGGCTGGTGGAATGATTTAATAGGCGAAGCAAAAACAATCGATACCAATCAATATACCATTCTGGCATTTAATGTTCCCGGAAACGGAAACGATTCGTTTATAATCGAAAACTATCAGGATTTTACAACCAGAGATATTGCCAGAATCTTTATCAAAGGATTAAAAGCTTTAAGTATTGAGCAGGTATTTGCCATTATCGGCGGTTCTGTTGGCGGTGGAATTGCCTGGGAAATACTTGCTTTGGAACCAAATATTACAAAACATTTAATTCCTATTGCAACCGACTGGAAATCGACCGACTGGATGATTGCAAACTGTTTTCTGCAAGAACAAATTTTGAACAATTCATCAAAACCAATTGAAGATGCCAGAATTCACGCCATGTTGTGTTACCGATCTCCGGAATCATTCAAAGAAAAATTTCAGCGCACCATCAATCAGGATCTTTTGATTTTTAATATCGAAAGCTGGCTGGTACATCACGGAAAAAAATTGCAGCAGCGCTATCAATTAGCATCATACAAATTGATGAACCAGCTGCTTAAAACCATAGATATTACCAGAAACAGTGAAGGTTTCGAAACGTTAATATCCAAATCAAACGCAGCGATACATATCGTGGCCATTAATTCAGATTTGTTTTTTACACCAAAAGAAAATCTGGAAACCTACAATGAATTAAAGAAATTTAAAAACAATGTTTTTTACAGCGAGATTGATTCCGTTCACGGACATGATGCTTTTTTAATCGAGTACAAACAATTAGATCATTTACTTGCCGATATTTTTAAGGCAGAAACAATAGCAAAATAAAATGAAAATATTAAAATTTGGAGGTAAATCATTATCAAACGGAGAAGGACTTAACAAAGTAGTTTCAATCATTTCTGATAAAGTAAATCAAGGCGAACAAATTGCCGTAGTTGTTTCTGCCCGAGGAAATGCGACAGATGAATTAGAAGATATTTTAAGAATTGCTGCTAAAAACGGAAATTACAAACCGCTTTTAGAAAGCTTTAAAGCTTATCAGATTTCAGATTATCCTAAAGTTGATTTATCTGAAGAGTTTAATATTTTGGATAAATTATTCGAAGGAGTAAGCCTTATTGGTGATTACAGCAACAAGATCAAAGATCAGATTTTGTCTAAAGGCGAATTGCTTTCAGCTAAATTATTGACTTCGATTTTAATTGAAAAAGGAATTCCTGCCAATTTTGTGGATACAAGAGAATTATTAAAAACCGATTCTAAATTTGGTGACGCTCAGCCTTTGGAGCAACTGTCAAAGAAAAACGTTATCAACTATTTCAAATTACATAACGGTGAAACTGTAAACATTGTTACAGGTTTCATAGGTTCAAACAACAATAACGATACTACAACTTTAGGAAGAAACGGAAGTAATTATACCGCTTCGTTAATTGCTAATTATCTGGATGCCGAAGAACTTCAAAACTTTACGCACGTTGACGGAATCTACACTGCAAATCCTGATTTAGTTGCCGATGCTAAAAAAATAGAATTTTTATCGTTTAATGAAGCAAACGAATTGGCCAATTTTGGAGCAACAATTCTGCATGCCAAAACGATAATTCCATTATTGGAAAAAAACATTCCGCTTCGTATTTTAAACACATTCAATCACGAAAATCACGGAACTTTAATTACTTCAAATTCTCAAAAAGAGGGAATCAAAACACTTTCTGTTTTAGAAAATGTATCGCTTGTAAATCTTGAAGGACGCGGATTACTTGGGAAATCTGGCGTTGATGCCCGAATTTTTAAAGTAATGGGCGATCACAACATCAGCGTAAGCATCATTTCGCAAGGTTCTTCAGAACGAGGAATTGGATTGGTTGTGGCAAAAGAAAAAGCAACGCTTGCAATGGTTGAATTAGAAAAAGAGTTCGAAAACGACTTTTATTCTAAAGATGTAAACCAGATTACAGTAACAGATAATGTATCGGTAATTTCGATTATCGGGCAGGATTTAAGTACGTTCCATAAACCATACACAGCTTTAATCAAAAATAAAATAGTTCCCATTTTATTCAACAACACCGTTACAGGTAAAAACGTGAGTTTAGTTGTAAAGAAAGAAGAATTAAACAAAGCCTTAAACGTAATTCACGGAGAGATTTTTGGAGTTTCTAAAAAAATCAACATCGCTATTTTTGGTCACGGATTAGTGGGAGGAACTTTGATTAATCAAATATTAGAATCGGCGTCTTCAATTGAAAAACGTAAAGATGTTAAGCTGAATGTTTTTGCAATTGCCAATTCTAAAAAGCTTCTTTTAAATAAAAATGGCGTAACTTCAAACTGGAAAAACGATATTGAAACAAAAGGGGAACCGTATACAATCAAAGATATTATTGCTTATGCAAACGAATATCATTTAGAAAACTTAATTGCAATTGATAATACGGCAAGTGCATCATTTGTAGAAAATTATGTTCCGCTTGTAGAAAACAGTTTCGATTTGATTTCTTCAAATAAAGTAGCCAATACTTTGACATATGGTTTTTATAAAGAATTGAGAAAAGCTTTGGCAGAAAACCAAAAGAATTATTTGTACGAAACCAATGTTGGTGCAGGTTTACCTTTAATTGATACGATTAAATTACTGCATCTTTCTGGTGAAAACATCACAAAAATTAAAGGTGTTTTCTCTGGAACATTGAGTTATTTATTCAATAATTTCTCTGCAAAAGATGTTCCGTTTAGTGAAATTCTGAAAGAAGCAATTGATAACGGATATACAGAACCGGACCCGCGTGAAGATTTATGCGGAAATGATGTGGGAAGAAAATTATTGATTTTGGCAAGAGAATTAGATTTACAAAATGAGTTTGAAGAAATCTCCATTCAAAACCTAATTCCGGAACATTTAAGAGAAGGAAACGTTGCTGATTTCTTAACAAAATTAAAAGAATTCGACCCAATTTACGAGAAAATAAAAGCTGACCAAAAACCAAATCATGTATTAAGATACATTGGTGAATTGTCTGGAGATTTACAAAATGATAAAGGAAATCTAGAAGTAAAATTAGTTTCTGTTCCTTCAGATACTGCTCTTGGCGGTTTAAAAGGTTCTGATTCATTCTTCGAAATTTACACAGAATCTTACGGAGATCGTCCAATCGTTATTCAGGGAGCAGGTGCAGGCTCTGCGGTAACAGCAAGAGGAGTTTTTGGGGATATTTTGAGATTATCTGATAAAGGATAATTGATTTTAGAATTTAGATTGCAGATTTTAGAGTTTAGATTGCTGAACTCTGACAAATAAAAAAAAGAAAAATAACATGAAAGTAACTTTGAACAGAGTAAATGACGCATTTCATTTTAAAGTAAAAAATGAACGCGGACATGTAGTTGATGTTGACAGCAGAGCTGAATTTGGAGGAAGCGATTTAGGCGCCAGTCCGATGGAGCTGGTATTAATGGGCGTTGCCGGATGCAGTGCAATTGATATGATTTCGATTTTGAAAAAGCAGCGTCAGGAAATCACTTCTTTTAACGCTGAGGTTGAAGGAACGCGTGTACAGATTGAAGAAGCAAAACCTTTTAAAGAAATTGATGTGGTTTTTTATTTAGAAGGCGATATCAATCCAGAAAAAGCAAAAAAAGCGGCACAGCTTTCTTTCGAGAAATACTGTTCAGTTGCCAAAACGGTAGAGCCAACTGCAACCATCAAATATAAAGTTGTCCTGAACAACGAAGCTTTGTAAAATTAGAAAATGAGTTAATTAGAGAATTAGATAATTTCTCTAAACAGTTTGAATTTTGAGTTCAGTAATAACCTGAGACTTTAAACTTGAATCAAAAAAACAAAAAACAACACAATGAATATAGAAGAATTTGGTTTTGAAACACAAGCCATTAGAACACAATTAGAAAGATCTCAGTATCTGGAACATTCGGTGCCTTTGTACCTGTCGTCAAGCTTTGTTTTTGAAGATGCCGAGGATATGAGAGCTTCTTTTACAGAAGAAAAAGAAAGAAATATTTATAGCCGTTTCAGCAATCCAAACACAACTGAATTTGTGGAGAAGATCTGTAAAATGGAAGGAGCTGAAGCAGGTTACGCATTCGCAACCGGAATGGCAGCGGTTTATTCGACTTTTGCAGCATTATTAAATGCCGGAGATCATATCGTTTCTGCAAGCAGTGTTTTTGGTTCTACTCATGCTTTGTTTATGACTTATTTTCCAAAATGGAACATCGAAACTTCTTATTTTGAAATTAATAAGCCGGAAACGATTGAAGCTTTAATCAAACCAAATACAAAAATATTATACGCAGAATCACCAACAAATCCTGGAGTAGATGTAATTGATTTGCAATTGTTGGGAGATATCGCGAAAAAACACAACCTGATTTTAATAATCGATAACTGTTTTGCAACACCGTATTTACAGCAGCCAATTAAATTTGGAGCACATTTAGTAGTGCATTCGGCAACAAAATTAATAGACGGACAAGGACGTGTTTTAGGAGGAGTTACGGTTGGAAGCGAAGATTTAATCAGACAGATTTATTTATTTTCAAGAAATACAGGTCCGGCTTTATCGCCGTTTAATGCCTGGGTTTTATCTAAGAGTTTAGAAACTTTGGCAATTCGCGTTGAAAGACACTGCGAAAATGCATTAAAAGTCGCTGAGTTTTTAGAAAGTCATCCAAATGTAAACAGCGTAAAATATCCGTTTTTGAAATCACATCCGCAATATGAAATTGCTAAAAAACAAATGAAATTAGGCGGAAATATTATTGCATTTGAAATAAAAGGCGGAATTGAAGCCGGAAGAAAATTCCTGAATGCGATTAAACTTTGTTCTTTATCAGCCAATATTGGAGATACAAGATCAATTGTAACGCATCCGGCATCTACAACGCACAGTAAATTATCTGAAGCAGATCAGTTAGCGGTTGGAATCACACAAGGATTGGTTCGTGTTTCTGTTGGTTTAGAAACCGTAGAAGATGTAATTGCTGATTTAAAACAAGCGCTGGATTAAATAATTTTAGATTTTAGACTTCAGATTTTAGATTATATAATGACGATTTTTGACTGTAAATTTATTACTGTTAAAAATCGTCATTCTTTTTTGATGGTTATTTGAACAAAAAATATATTTTTGTTTTCATTATACGTTTAAATCTATTATAATCAATTTAATAAACCGATTAAACCATGAGTAACTCTACTTATATTCTTGATGAAAAATTATTGGCATCCAACGGAAGCCGATTCATAAACTATGTTATAGACATTGTTGCCATACTTTTTTCAATTTTTGTTTTCGGTATTGTTATGGCCCTTCTGGCTAATCTTTTTGGTCTAAACGGATTGATGTACTGGCTGGGAAATATCAGTGATTTTGAAGGACAGATTCTGTTTTTTGCTATTTCAATTTTTTATTACACTTTTACTGAAGCATTGTTTGGAAGAACGCTGGGTAAATTTATCACAGGAACTATTGTCGTAGATGAAAATGGAGAAAGACCTTCTTTCGGCACTATTTTTAAAAGAACACTATGCCGATTAATTCCGTTTGATGCACTTTCTTTTCTTGGAAACAGAGGCTGGCATGATTCTATTTCGGATACTTATGTAGCAAATAAAAAAGATCTCGATAAAGAAGTAAAACTATTCCACGAATTCAATTTAATTGGAAATAGCGAACTAAATTGATAGAATAAGTAGAATATAATTTCGTTCTGTTATTTTTCTCATTTAAAAAGCCTATTTTTGTTGCAGAATAATATGAAGCTTGTTTATTTTAGAAAAAATCTAAAATCTACAGTCTGAAATCTAAAATTTAAAGATGCTTTCAAAGAAAACAAAATACGGAATTAAAGCTTTAACCTATTTAGCCAGACGAGAGAATAACGAGCCTGTACAAATAGCTGAAATCGCGAAAAGCGAACATATTTCGATAAAATTTCTGGAAAGTATTTTGTTATTATTGAGAAACTCCGGATTTCTTGGAGCTAAAAAGGGAAAAGGCGGCGGATATTACTTGATAAAAGATCCAAAAGATATCAGTATGGCCAAAGTATACAGGATTCTTGAAGGGCCAATTGCATTGCTTCCGTGCGCAAGTCATAATTTTTATGAAAAATGCGATGACTGCGATGACGAATCTACCTGCGCTGCACGACGTTTAATGACAGAAGTTAGAGATAATACACTTAAAATATTAGAAAGTAATTCACTTGCAGATATTGCTTTTTAAATTTAAACGATGATAAATTAAATGAACTTATATAACTTATTATATGGTGAAAAAAAATCTTTTAAAAAATCAATTTATATCCTGCCAGAAAAAGCATTACGGCGATAGCATTTCTCAAAAATAAATCCGGTACTTTTCCACTTAAACTGCTTCCTATATAAATCCCGGGAAGAGATCCCAGTAATAATTGTCCCAATAACGCTAAATCTAAATTTCCCATAGAAGCGTGTCCAATTCCTGCAACTAAAGTCAAAGGAACAGCATGGGCAATTTCAGTTCCTACCAAACGAGGCGTTGGTAAAAGCGGATAAAGGAAAAATAAAGTTACAGTTCCTAACGCTCCTGCTCCAATAGAAGTTAAAGTTACGGTTGCCCCCAATAATATTCCAATTCCTATAGTCAGCATATTTTGAGTAGTACTTTCGCTATGAAATTTATCTCCTGCATGTTTTTGAGAAAAAACAAGAAGTTGCTTTTTGAATATAATAGCAACAGATGTAAACAACAATGCCCAGCCTAAACTGTACTTAATTACACGATTTATAGTTTCAATATCGGTTTTGATACTATTTAAGATCCATAAAGTTAATAAAGAGGCAGGAACGCTGCCAAGTGTTAGCCAGGCTGTAATTTTCCAGTTGATGTTACCTTTTTTATGATGTACAAAAACGCCTCCCATTTTGGTAAAAGCAGCATAAAGTAGATCAGTACCTACTGCTGTTGTTGGAGAAATACGGAAATATAATAAAATTGGCGTCATTAAAGAACCGCCTCCAACACCAGTTAACCCTACAATAAAGCCTACAGCTAATCCTGCAATTACAAGACCGATTTGAAAATCCATATAAAAAAATTTGCCGCTAAAATAATGACATTTTTATAATTATCCTATGGAAATTGTAGAGATTAAGATTTATTTAGATAACCAAACATTTTGGAGAATTTTATTGTTTAAATATGATGTTATGTGATATTATTTGTGAAATTAATTTAATTATTTGTTTCAATATGATCCAGAGGAAGTTAAAGGTTTAAAAAAACGATACTATTTGTTTTGATTTTTAGAAATAAATAGTATTTTTGCAAAGTAATCTATTAACCCGATAGGGTAATAGGTTTTGAAAACGAATTCAATCATTTTTAATATGGAGAAAGAACTGAAAATAAATACTGTAGATTCTTTTAAAGAAAAACTCTGGATTGGAATTCCTGTTGTTTTACTAGTAAGTTTATTAACTGTATTAATATATAATCATCACGCTGAGTTTTCGTGGAATGGATTTATAGATGGATTTAATGAAGAATTTTTAGTGTTTTTTGCTATTGGTGTTTTTGCCCAATTGGTTGACGGAACATTAGGAATGGGGTACGGAGCTACTTCAACTTCATTTTTATTGGCTTATGGAGTTCCGCCGGTTGTGAGCAGTACTGCGGTTCACGTATCTGAAATGTTTACAACGGGAGCGTCGGCGCTTTCACATCACCGATTTGGGAACATTAATAAAAAGCTGGTAAAACATTTATTGATACCAGGCGTTTTAGGATCAATCGTGGGAGCTTACTTATTGTCTGATGTTATTAATGGAGATATTATCAAGCCATTTATTGCGGTTTATATGATTGTTTTGGCAGTTATCATTATCAAAAAAGCACTGAAAAAAAGCATAATAAAAAAGAAAACCAAAAAATTAGGTGTCTTGGCAGTTTTTGGAGGTTTTATGGATTCTGTTGGCGGAGGAGGCTGGGGGCCAATTGTAACTTCTACATTATTAGGAAGAGGAAGAAATCCGAGATATACGATTGGGTCTGTAAACGCAGCCGAGTTTGCAATTTCATTTGCAAGTGGTATTACTTTTATGCTTTTTGGCGGGATTCACGGCTGGCAGGTAATTATTGGATTAATTTTAGGAGGAGTTATTTCAGCGCCATTAGCAGCGTATTTGGTAAATAAAATCAAAAGAAAACCAATGATGGTTGCGGTTGGAGTTTTAATTATATTATTGAGTTTAAAAACATTATCTAAATTATTATAATTCTTTAGATAGAGAGAAAGATATTATGAGTGCGATTATTGTACAAGAATTATTAGAGAAAACAAAAGATCTTTCGCTGGATGAAACCTTAGTTTATTTAGCAGAAAAATTTCCGGGAAAAGTAATTTTTTCTACTTCTTTTGGTCAGGAAGATCAGGTAATTACTGATTTCATTTCAAAAAGCAACACAGATATTACGGTGTTTACTTTAGATACAGGGAGATTGTTTCAGGAAACTTACGATGTTTTTCATAAAACATTAAAAAAATATAAAAGACCTATAGAAGTTTATTTTCCAGAAGCTGCGGCGGTCGAAAATCTTCTGAAGACAAAAGGACCAAACAGTTTTTATGATTCGGTAGAAAACAGAAAAGAGTGTTGTTTTATTCGAAAAGTAGTTCCGTTGAGAAAAGCTTTGGCAGGAAACTCAGTTTGGATTACGGGTTTGAGAGCAGAGCAATCAGAAAACAGACAAGATTTAAGTTTGTTTGAATACGACGGAAACTTCGAAATCATCAAATTCAATCCGTTACTAAAATGGACTTTAGAAGAAGTTGAAACGTATTTGTCAGAAAATAATGTTCCACAAAATGCATTGCACAAACAAGGTTTCGTAAGTATTGGCTGTGCGCCTTGTACGAGAGCAATTTTCCCAGGTGAAGATATCAGAGCCGGAAGATGGTGGTGGGAATCAAGCCATAAAGAGTGTGGTTTGCATAGCGCTAAAAAAGAGTAAAGAAGCAAGAGACAAGACTTTAGAGAATAGAATAAAGAATATAGATCAAGTTCCGAAGGAACGATTCATATTGTAGCGCCGGATTTTAATCCGGGGGAGAGATGGAAAAAAACAATAGATTTTTATCCGTTGAAGAGAGAATAAAGAGAATAGAATAAAGAGTGGAGATTTTAGATCAGGCGAAAAACATGAAACTTTAAACCTGAAACAAAATTTTTCACAAACAAAATATCAAACAAAAAAACAATGAGTTCAGTATTAAAAACAAACGCTTTAGAGAGTGAAGCGATATACATTTTCAGAGAAGTAATTTCACAGTTTGACAAACCGGTTTTACTTTTCTCAGGCGGAAAAGATTCTATTACATTAGTGCGTTTGGCGCAAAAAGCATTTTTCCCTGCTAAGATTCCCTTTCCTCTTTTGCACGTTGATACGGGACACAATTTCCCTGAAACTATTGCTTTCAGAGATAAATTAGTAGAAGAATTAGGTTTAGAGTTAATCGTTCGTAATGTTCAGGATGCTATTGATGAAGGAAAAGTAGTTGAAGAAACTGGAAAATATTCTAGTAGAAACAGCTTACAGACAACAACACTTTTGGATGCAATTGAAGAATTCAAATTTGATGCTTGTATTGGAGGTGCTCGTCGTGATGAAGAAAAAGCAAGAGCGAAAGAACGTATTTTTTCTGTTCGTGATGATTTCGGACAATGGGACGAAAAAAATCAGAGACCTGAATTGTTTGATATCTTAAATGGAAAAATTGAAAATGGACAAAATGTTCGTGTTTTCCCAATTTCAAACTGGACAGAATTAGATGTTTGGAGTTATATCGAGAAAGAAAAAATCGAGATTCCGTCAATCTATTTCTCACATAAAAGAAAAGTTTTTTTGAGAGACGGTTTAATCTGGTCGCATTCTCCTTTTGTGTACCAAGAAGAAGACGAACAAATCGAAGAAAGAATTGTTCGCTTCAGAACCGTTGGAGATATGAGCTGTACAGCAGCTGTTGAATCTTACGCAGCAACAATCGAAGAAGTAGTGGGAGAAATCAGATCATCAACTATTTCTGAAAGAGGAGCCAGAATTGATGACAAACGTTCTGAGGCTGCAATGGAAAAGAGAAAACAACAAGGTTATTTTTAAGTTGTTGGTTGATAGTTTTTAGTTGATAGCTGAAAACTTCAATAATTACAACAATAAGATAAAAAAGCAGATTAAATATTTTGATGGTTTTAGTTGATGTTTTAGAAAAACCAACAACCATAAACCAACAACCAACAACAAAAAAAGAATGGACGTTTTAAAAATAGCAACAGCAGGAAGTGTAGATGACGGAAAAAGTACTTTGATCGGAAGATTATTGTACGATACAAAATCGTTGACAACTGATAAAATAGAAGCAATCGAAAAAAGCAGTAAACAAAAAGGTTATGATTATCTTGATTTTTCTTTGGCAACTGACGGATTGGTAGCAGAAAGAGAGCAAGGAATCACAATTGATGTTGCGCATATTTATTTTTCGACTGCAAAGAAAAGTTACATTATTGCCGATACTCCGGGTCACGTAGAATATACAAGAAACATGGTTACAGGAGCTTCGACTTCTCAGGTTTCTATCATTTTGATTGATGCAAGAAAAGGCGTTATTGAGCAGACTTACCGTCACTTTTTCATCAATAATTTATTGAGAGTAAAAGAAGTAATTGTTGCGATTAACAAAATGGATTTAGTTGATTATTCTGAAGAAGTTTTCAATAAAATCAAAGCCGATTTTCAGGCATTAAATGCAAAAAGTACTTTCAAAGAGCAAAACGTAAGTTACATTCCGTTAAGCGCGATCAACGGCGGAAACGTGGTTGATAAATCAGAGAATATGCCTTGGTACGATGGACAAACTGTATTGGAACATTTAGAAGGATTACATGCTTCGGATGTTTTTGAAGCCGGAAAAGCACGTTTCCCAGTTCAGACTGTGATTCGTCCAAAAACAGAAGAATACCACGATTTTAGAGGTTACGCAGGAAAATTATACGGAAACTCAATTAAAGTTGGAGATGCCGTAACGGTTCTTCCTTCTTTAACAGAATCAAAAGTTTCAAAAATTCACTTTTTCGATAAAACATTTGACGAAGCCGTTGCAGGTTCTTCAATTACAATCGAATTAGAAAATGATATCAATGTTACGAGAGGCGATATGATTGTAAAATCAAGCGAGCTTCCAAAAATTGAAAAAGACATTACCACAACAGTTTGCTGGATGGACAGTAAAAAACTGGTTCCAGGAACTAAATATTTGGTACAGCACAATACAAACAGAGTTTTAGCAAAAGTAGAAAGCATCAAAAATACAATTGCTACAGATTACTCAGGTACGACAGAAGCTTCACAATTAGCAATCAACGAAATTGGAGAAGTAACGATCAAATTAAGCAAGCCGTTATATTTTGATTCATACAATGAAAACAAATCAAACGGAGCTTTTATCTTAATTGATACAGCAACAAACACAACAGCAGGAGTAGGATTTATTAGGTAAACCTGCTGTAAGCTTTAAGCTTTAGGCTTTAAGCTTTTTGCAAAAACGTATAAAAAGGCACGCAAGAAAGCTTAAAGCTTATTGTCTAAAGCCAAAAGCAAGAAAAACATAAAGTTTAAAAAGCTTATAGCCTAAAGCTTAAAGCCTAAAGCGAAAAAGAAAAATGGAAAGTTTTAGAACAGAAATAGAAAATCCGGTAGTTCAGAAGGAGATTATCGAATTAGAAAAAAAGATTCACTTATTCCGTGGAGGAAAAATTGATGATGAGCGTTTTCGTAGTCTTCGTTTAGCGCGTGGAATCTACGGTCAGCGTCAGGAAGGCGTTCAAATGATTCGTATCAAATTGCCTTATGGTAAAGTGACCAGCGAGCAATTAGTGCGTATCACACAAGTTTCTGATGAATATTCTACAGGGCGTTTGCATATTACAACGCGTCAGGATATCCAGATTCACTACGTGAGTTTAGACAGAACACCAGAACTTTGGGCAGATTTGGCTAAAGACGATATTACGCTTCGTGAAGCTTGTGGAAACACCGTTAGAAATATTACAGGAAGCGAATTGGCTGGAGTTGACGTAAACGAACCATTTGATGTTTCGCCTTATGCACACGGACTTTTTCAATATCTGTTAAGAAACCCAATTTGTCAGGAAATGGGACGTAAATTCAAAATTTCGTTCTCATCTTCAGACGAAGATACGGCTTTGAGTTATTTGCACGATTTAGGATTTATTCCGAAAATTAAAGACGGGCAAAAAGGTTTCAAAATCATGTTTGGAGGAGGTTTAGGATCTCAGCCAGCACATGCGGAATTGCTTTCAGAATTCGTTCCAGTTAACGAAATCATCCCAACAGCAGAAGGAATCATTCGTATTTTTGATAGATACGGAGAACGTGCTAAAAGAATGAAAGCACGTATGAAGTTCTTAATCAAAGAAATGGGGAAAGACGCTTTCCTTGATTTGGTTGAAAAAGAGAAAAAAGCCATCGCTTTTGAAACCTACGAAATTGATACAACCGCTTTTGACGGCCCAATTGCAGAACCGTTATTAGAAGTTCCACAAGTTACAATCGAAGATACAAAAGCGTATGAAGCGTGGAAAAATTCGAATGTAATCAAGCAGAAACAAGACGGTTATTATGCTATCGGGATCAAAGTTTTATTAGGAGATTTTTATACTGATAAAGCACGATTATTAGCCGCTTTAATTAAGAATTACGCAGCAAATGAATTACGTTTTTCATTGCGTCAAAATATTGTAATACGTCACGTAAAAGAAGAAAATTTACCATTCTTTTACCAAGAATTAGCCAAATTGGATTTTGTTCAGTTAGGATATAATTCGGTTGGAGATATTACGGCATGTCCGGGTACTGATACTTGCAACTTGGGGATTGCAAGTAGTACCGGTATTGCAGAAGAATTAGAAAGAGTTTTAAGTGCAGAATATCCTCAGTATTTAAACAACCGCGAAATCGAAATTAAAATTTCAGGCTGTATGAATGCATGCGGACAGCACAATATGTCTGCAATTGGATTCCAGGGAATGTCTATCAACTCAGGAAAACTAGTAGCTCCAGCTTTACAGGTTTTATTGGGTGGAGGAAGATTAGGAAACGGAGCAGGACGTTTTGCTGATAAAGTAATTAAAGTGCCTAGTCGTAGAGGTCCAGATGCGTTGCGTACCATTTTAAATGATTTTGATGCCAACGGAAGCGGACAAAAATTCCTTGATTATTATGATACAAAAGGTGAAAAATATTTCTACGAAATCTTAAAACCTTACGCAGATGTAACCAATTTAACAGAAGCTGATTTTGTAGATTGGGGTAATGCAGACAATTACGTAAAAGCAGTTGGAGTTGGAGAATGTGCTGGAGTAGTGATCGATTTAGTAGCGACATTGTTGTTTGAAGCTAAAGAGAAATTGATTTTGGCTCAGGAATCTTTCGACGAGAAAAAATGGTCAGATGCAATTTACCATGCATATGCAGGATTTGTAAACGGTGCAAAAGCATTGTTATTGGCAGAAAACCAAAAAACAAATCACCACGCTGGAATTGTAGACTTGTTTGATACTGTTTTCATTGACACAAATAAAATTGAATTAAACTCAACTTTTAAAGACTTGGTTTACCAAATCAATAAAAATGAACCATCAGAAGCTTTCGCTAAAGATTACATTGCACAAGCTACTGTTTTCTTTGATAAAATCGAAACTTTCAGAGCACAGGAATTAGCAAATGCATAATATAAAACCCAAAATAACTTTAGTCGGTGCAGGCCCGGGCGATCCCGATTTACTGACGCTAAAAGCTGTAAAAGCATTGGCTGAAGCAAATGTGGTTTTATACGACGCTTTGGCCAACGAAGAAATTCTGGATTATGCACCTAAAACTGCCATTCGGATTTTTGTTGGAAAAAGAATCGGAAATCATGCTTACACGCAGGATCAAATCAATCAGCTGATTGTAGATAATGCACTGACATACGGAAAAGTAGTTCGATTAAAAGGCGGAGATTCTTTTATTTTTGGAAGAGGCGGAGAAGAAATTGATTTTGCAGAAAGCTTCGGAATTGAAACAATCGTAGTTCCGGGAATTTCATCAGTAGTTGCAGTTCCGGCAAGTCAGGGAATTTCGATCACAAAAAGAGGAGTTTCAGAAAGCTTTTGGGCAATTACGGGAACAACATCAGATAGAAAATTATCTTCAGATGTAGCTTTGGCAGCACAATCATCAGCAACAGTTGTAATTTTGATGGGGATGCATAAATTGGCTCAAATCATCGATTTGTTTCAAAAAGAAGATAAAGGAAATTTACCCGTTGCAATCATTCAAAACGGAACAACAGCAGAAGAAAAAGTAGGCGTAGGAACCGTAGATTCGATTTTAGAAGTTGTAAAACAAAAAGAATTAGGTTCACCAGCAATTATTGTTTTAGGCGAAGTTGTCCGCGAAAGCAGCAAATTAAAAGGATTTTACGAAGAATTTCTATCAAAAGAAATCGCAAGATAAAATAAAAATCATCGAATTCTATTCGTTATAATTTTACCATTAAGGGCATGAAGTTAATAAAGCGATGCTTAATCTTCCTTAATAACTTAATGGTAAGAAGAAAATTAAGAAAAGCTCTTAATTTTTAAAAGGTAGATTTAAGAGCAAAAAGGTATAATTTTGTTTAGATGAAATTAAATTAAAATGGAACAAAACGAATTATATCCAATATTTCTAAAGCTTCACAATTTAAATGTTTTGATTGTAGGCGGAGGAAATGTAGGTCTGGAAAAGCTTTCTTTCTTGCTCAAGTCAAGTCCGAATGCAAATGTTGAGGTAGTGGCAAAAGAATTTCATTTAGAAATAAAAGTTCTGGCCGAAAAACATCCTTCGATTAAATTGACAGAATCGAAGTTTAAAAAGAAAATGCTCAAAAAGCGTCACATGGTAATTGCCTGTACAGACGATTTGAAAGTAAATAAAAAGGTTTACGATTTAGCGAGAAAACGTTATTTGATTTGCAATATAGCCGACACACCAGATTTATGCGATTATTATTTAGGTGGAATTGTAACAAAAGGGAATGTCAAAATAGCCATTTCGACTAACGGGAAATCGCCTACAACAGCTAAAAGGCTTCGGGAATTTTTTGAAGAAATAATTCCGGATGATATAAATCAAATGGTCGAAAACCTCAATGAATATCGCAAAACCTTAAAAGGTAATTTTGAAGAAAAAGTGAAGAGAATGAACGAAATCACTTCTTCGCTTAAAAATAAAGAGTAACAATATCAGAGGATGAATAATGATAAAAATCATTGTCAGGAGAATAAATTATTCGTTCCTTTGTTCTATTAAGAATGATTATAAACAACAAAATAATGATTAAAACAGATATACTTATAATTGGAGCAGGCCCAACAGGTTTATTTGCCGTTTTCGAGGCAGGATTGTTAAAATTAAAATGCCACATTTTAGATGCTTTGCCTCAGCCAGGAGGACAACTTTCAGAATTATATCCTAAGAAACCTATTTATGATATTCCAGGTTTTCCAGAAGTTTTAGCCGGAGATTTAGTTGACGGCTTAATGGAACAAATCAAACAGTTTGAGCCAGGTTTTACTTTAGGGGAACGTGCTGAAACAGTTGAAAAGCAAGAAGACGGAACCTTCATTGTAACATCAAACAAAGGAACTAAATTTCACGCGCCAGTTATTGCAATCGCTGGAGGTTTAGGAAGTTTCGAGCCTCGTAAACCACTTATCGAAGATATCGAGTTTTATGAAGATAAAGGAGTAAAATACTTCATCAAAAATCCTGAAAAATTCAGAGATAAAAGAGTTGTAATTGCAGGAGGAGGAGATTCAGCGTTAGACTGGTCAATTTTCTTAGCAAACGTAGCTTCAGAAGTAACTTTAATTCACAGAAGAAACGAATTCAGAGGAGCTTTAGATTCAGTAGAAAAAGTACAGGAATTAAAATCAGCTGGAAAAATCAAATTAATCACTCCAGCAGAAGTTATCGGAATCAATGGTGCTGAACACGTTGAATCATTAGATATCGAAGAAAACGGAGCGCACCGTAAAATCGAATGTGATTATTTTATTCCGCTTTTTGGATTAACACCAAAATTAGGTCCAATTGGAGACTGGGGATTAGAAATCGAGAAAAATGCCATTAAAGTAAACAATGCATTAGATTACCAAACTAACATTCCGGGAATCTTTGCTATTGGAGACGTTAATACATACCCAGGAAAATTAAAGTTAATTCTTTGTGGTTTCCACGAAGCAACTTTAATGTGCCAAGCTGCTTATTCAATCATCAACCCAGGTAAAAAATATGTATTGAAATATACAACAGTTTCTGGCGTAGACGGTTTCGACGGAACTCGTAAAGAAGCTCCAAAAGCAGTTGTCAAAGCGATAGTTTAATCTGAGGTGCTGAGGTTCTAAGGGACTAAGGTGCTAAGGTTTTTATATAGAAAGCTCAAACTTTTGGTTTGGGCTTTTTTAATTTGTAATTTTCAGACATATTAATTTCAATACTTATGAATTCAAAGAAAGAGAGTAATAGTTCTATTTTAAATCAGAAAGATTGGTCCGATAATTTGTCAGAAGAAGAATTAAAGGAAATAGAAATAGGAATTGAGCAAGCAGAAAATAATCAGGTTATTGATCATGAAGAGGTAATGAAAGTATTCTTAAAATATAAGATCAATAGTCAAAGGATATTCTAAACTTAGTACCTTCAAAAAAACCTTAGAACCTTAGCACCTTAGTCCCTCAGAACCTTAGAAAAAAAACATTTGCAAATCGAAAGCCTATTTCATACCTTTGCACTGTTCTTAAAATTATTGTCAGTTATCACGAAAGGCGGAGGGATAGACCCGATGAAACCTTAGCAACCCTTTATCATAAAGAAGGTGCTAAATTCTACTTTATACGACATTTTCCAGTATTAAAGATAGATAACACAAATACATACTCGTATTTCTCAAAACTTTTCTCGATAACATATAATATTTACTGAAACAGATTCTGTATCAGGAGCGAATCATTGGCGCATTTTTGCAGTCAACAGTTCCCGCTGTACACAAATATCTTTTATTCTGAACCCCAGAATAAAAGGATATTTGCTTCCATCGGGGCTAATGAGCAAGCAATAGTGCACTTTTGGAATTAATGTGAAAAAAAATATAGAAGGTTAAACCCGACAGGTTTGAAAAACCTGTCGGGTTTAAATAGAGCCTTCAAAAATTATAATTAAAAAAGCTTTGTGCCTTAGTGCCTTAGCGGCAAAAGAATATGGCAATTACGATAAAAGAAGCAATAAAAAAAAATATCCTAATCCTTGACGGAGCAATGGGAACAATGTTGCAACGCTATAATTTCTCAGAAGAAGATTTCAGAGGAGAGCGTTTCAAAGATTTTCCGCATCCGTTAAAAGGAAACAACGATTTACTATCCCTAACACAACCACAAGCGATCCGCGATGTACATGCCGCTTATTACGAAGCAGGTGCTGACATCGTAGAAACCAATACCTTCTCAGGAACGACAATCGGTATGGCTGATTATCACATGGAAGATTTGGTTTACGAGTTAAACTACGAATCGGCAAAAATCGCAAGACAAGTAGCCGATGAGTTTACCGCAAAAAATCCGGAAAAACCACGTTTCGTAGCCGGTTCAATTGGGCCGACAAACCGTACAGCAAGTATGTCACCAGACGTAAACGATCCAGGTTACAGAGCCGTAACGTTCGATGATTTACGAATTGCGTACAAACAACAAGCAGAAGCTTTAATGGACGGTGGCTGTGATTTACTTTTAGTAGAAACAATCTTTGATACACTAAACGCAAAAGCAGCACTTTTTGCAATCGAAGAAGTAAAAGAAGAACGCAATATTGATATTCCAATCATGGTGTCAGGAACAATTACAGATGCTTCAGGAAGAACGCTTTCAGGACAGACAGTCGAAGCATTTTTGATTTCCGTTTCGCATATTCCGTTATTAAGTGTAGGATTCAATTGCGCTCTTGGGGCCGATTTGTTGAAACCGTATTTAAAAACATTAGCGCATAACACAAGCTTTAATGTTTCAGCACATCCAAACGCAGGATTACCAAATGCTTTCGGACAATACGATGAAACACCAGAACAAACTCAAGCTTTCATCAAAGAATATTTAGAGGATAATTTAATCAATATCATTGGAGGTTGTTGCGGAACAACTCCAGATCATATTCGATTAATGGCTGAGGTTGCGAAAGATTATAAGCCGAGAGTTGCACCGGCTGTTTAGTGAAAAGATCATTGTGTAATTAATAATAAAAAACTATGATAAGTATTTTTATAGATGCTGTAACAGAACAAAAAATAAATATTTCTTGGGAAACGGTAATAGCAGTAATTGGTGCTTTAGCTTGGCTTCCTTGGATATTTGACAAATGTAGTTCTTCAAGAATTTATGGAAATGTTATTAGCTATGTTTTAAATGGAGGGACATTCAATAACAAAGAAGGACTTCTTTATTTTTTTAAGTTATCAATATCATGCATTAACAAAAATGTGAATATTAAATCAATTGATATTTATGTAAAATATCCTAATACATCTGAATGGAAGAGAGGTTCAATTTTTTGGGCAAGGACATCGACTTGGACTATTAACAATGATGAACCTCAAAAAAAACTTACATTACCAAATGATAATTTTTTAGGTTTTATTAATGTTTTGGAAAAAGACAAATCAAATTTTTATTATTTGACTTTTTTAGTTGAAAATACTGAATTACAGGAATTTGAAAAAATTAAATTTGAATTTGTCAATCATAAAAACAGTAAAAAATCAGTTGAAATATCGAGAGAAGAAATTGATGAAGATAGAATGTTGTTTGATGATAGTATTTGGAGTTCTTAGAGCAAACAGAATAAGAATATAGATAAAATCGGAAAACATAAAAATATCTTATGAAACCGATTTTGCGTGGAAAAGCCCACAGCCTGACGAAGGAAGAGCGAGGACTTGTAACGGATAGCCGGTTCGCCGCGGCGAAACACGCCCAAAATATTAAACATAAATACCTACAAGGTTTTAAAAACCTTGCAGGAAAGAAATAGAATAAAAAAACTCAGAATCTAAGCATCTTAGAATCTCAGTAACTTAAAAAGAAATGACAGAAAAAAGAAGAGACCTTGTATTATCAGGATTAGAACCGTTGATTATTACGCCGGAAAGTGTTTTCGTGAATGTTGGTGAGCGTACGAATGTAACGGGTTCAAGAAAATTCTTGAGATTAATCAAGGAAGAGAAATATGACGAGGCGCTTGATATTGCAAGACAACAAGTTGATGGTGGAGCACAAATCATCGATATTAATATGGATGAAGGAATGCTTGACGGCGTTACTGCAATGACTAAATTTTTGAATTTAATTGCTGCAGAACCAGACATTTCGAGAGTGCCGATTATGATCGACAGTTCGAAATGGGAAATCATCGAAGCAGGTCTAAAAGTAGTACAAGGAAAAAGCGTTGTCAACTCGATTTCGTTAAAAGAAGGAGAAGAAGCCTTTATTCATCACGCCAAATTAATCAAACGTTACGGAGCAGCTGCTATTGTAATGGCTTTTGACGAAGTAGGTCAGGCCGATAATTACGATCGTAGAGTTGAAATCTGTCAGCGTTCGTATGATATTTTGGTGAACAAAGTAGGATTCCCTCCACAGGATATTATTTTCGATTTAAATATTTTCCCAGTTGCAACGGGAATGGAAGAGCATCGCTTAAATGCTTTGGACTTCTTTAGAGGAACAAAATGGGTTCGCGAGAATCTTCCGCACGCACATATTAGCGGTGGAGTGAGTAACGTTTCGTTCTCTTTTAGAGGAAATGATACGGTTCGTGAAGCAATGCACTCGGTGTTTTTATACCACGCCATTAAAAATGGAATGACGATGGGAATCGTTAATCCGGAAATGCTTACGATTTACGATGATATTCCGAAAGACTTATTAGAACACGTTGAAGACGTAATTCTTGACAGACGCGACGATGCGACAGAACGACTTTTAGATTTTGCAGAAAATGTAAAAGGCGAAGCAAAGAGCGATGAAAAAGTAGTTCAGGAATGGCGTTTAGGAACGGTTCAAGAACGTATTACGCATTCGTTGGTAAAAGGAATTGACGCTTTTATTGAAGAAGATGTAGAAGAAGCACGTTTGGCAGCGACAAAGCCAATCGAAGTTATCGAAATCAACTTAATGGCCGGAATGAATGTTGTTGGAGATTTATTCGGAAGCGGAAAAATGTTCCTTCCTCAGGTGGTAAAATCTGCTCGTGTAATGAAAAAAGCCGTGGCTTATTTATTGCCTTTTATCGAAGCAAGCAAACAAGCTGGAGACAAACAAGGAAACGGAAAAATCCTGATGGCAACTGTAAAAGGTGACGTTCACGATATTGGTAAAAACATCGTTTCAGTGGTTTTGGCTTGTAACAATTATGAGATTGTAGATCTTGGTGTTATGGTTCCTCCAGAGAAAATCATTGCAGCGGCGATTGAACATGAAGTAGACATTATAGGATTAAGCGGACTAATCACACCTTCGCTTGACGAAATGGTGTATTTGGCCAAAGAATTAGACAAACAAAATATTAAAATCCCGATTATGATTGGCGGGGCAACAACTTCGCGCGCGCATACAGCCGTGAAAATTGCACCTCAATACAGAGAAACTGTAATTCACGTAAACGATGCTTCAAGAGCCGTTACGGTTGCAGGAAATCTGTTGGATCATAATAGAAAAATATATGCGGCAGATATTCGTGCAGAATACGATTCGTTTAGAGAAACATTTTTAAATCGTTCAAGAGACAAGAATTTCTTAACGATTGAAGATGCCCGCAAAAACAAATTGCCATTGGATTGGTCGGAATATACTCCGACTAAACCAAAAGTAATTGGTGCACAAACCATTGAGATAGAATTGGATATTTTGGTTCCGTATATTGACTGGACGCCATTTTTCCAGACTTGGGAATTGTACGGAAAGTATCCTGCGATTTTAACGGATGAGGTTGTGGGTGAACAAGCGACATCTGTTTTTAACGATGCTCAGGCAATGCTAAAAGTAATTTTGGCTGAGAAAAAACTAAAAGCAAAAGGTATTTACGGAATTTTCCCTGCGAATCAGGTAAATGACGACGATATCGAATTGCGTGATGAAAACGGAAAAGTATTAGAGAAATTCTTAACGCTTCGTCAGCAATCACAAAAAACAAAAGGCGCGCCGAATATCGCTTTAGCCGATTTTATTCTGCCAAAAGAAAGTGGAATAGAAGATTATATGGGAGCTTTCTGTGTAACCACAGGTTTTGGTGTAGATGAATGGGCAGCGGAATATGAAAAGAATTTAGACGATTATAATTCGATTATGGTTAAAGCATTAGCAGATCGTTTTGCTGAGGCTTTCGCCGAATATCTTCACGAAAGAGTTCGTAAAGATTTCTGGGGTTACGATAGCGAAGAATCTTTAACCAATGAAGAATTGATTAAGGAAAGTTATAAAGGAATCCGTCCTGCGCCAGGTTATCCAGCTTGTCCAGATCACTTAGAGAAACCTACAATCTGGAAACTTTTGGATGTTGAAAAACAAATAGGAGTGAAGCTAACAGAAAGTATGGCGATGTGGCCGGCTTCATCGGTTTCGGGATATTATTTCGGAAATCCAAAAAGCCGCTATTTCGGACTCGGAAAAATAAAAGAAGATCAGGTTACAGATTATGCCAAACGCCGAAATGTACCGCTGGATTACGCAATGAAATGGTTAAACCCTAATATAGCAGACTAGAATAGTTGATGGTTGATGGTTTTTGGTTGATAGATTACTATAGAAGAACCAACAACTGTCAACCATCAACAAACAACTAATAAAAATGGAATACAGTAAATTGGAAGTTTGGATGGAAGCGCGGAAGTTGGTGAATTTGTTGTATGATTCTTCCAAATTATTTCCAAAAGAAGAATTGTTTGGATTAACAAATCAAATGAGGAGAGCTGCTGTTTCAATACCTTCAAATATTGCTGAAGGTTGTGGACGACAAACATCAAAAGAAACAATACATTTTCTGCATATTTCAAGAGGATCATTGTATGAATTAGAAACTCAGTATTATTTGGCATTGGATCAAAAATATATTGATGAGAATACATTTGATATTGTGTTGGCACAGATTCAAACTTGTAAAAAGTTATTAAACGGTTTTATTAACTATTATAAAAAATTAATATAGTTGATGGTCGTCAGTTGTTGGTTGATGGTTTTGGCATCAACAATGCTCGAATTTAAAACTAACAACAATCAACCATAAACTATCAACTAAAAAAGAATGAAAGTAACAGAACATATAGAAAACGCCAAAGGAAAAACATTATTCTCATTTGAAATTATTCCGCCTCAAAAGGGGAAAAGCATTCAGGAATTATACGATAATATCGATCCGTTGATGGAGTTTAAACCGCCGTTTATTGACGTAACAACGTCTCGCGAAGAATATATTTATATTGATCGCGGTAACGGGCTTTTGGACAAAAAACTAACTCGTATGCGTCCGGGAACACTTGGAATATGTGCTTCTATTAAACATAAATACAATGTAGATACTGTTCCGCATTTGCTTTGCGGCGGATTTACACAAGAAGAAACAGAATATATGCTGGTTGATTGTCAATATTTGGGAATCAACAACGTAATGGCGCTTCGAGGCGATGCAATGAAAGACGAACAGTCTTTTGTGCCTAAAGCGGGCGGGAATCATTATGCTATTGATTTAGTGCGACAAATCAACGATCTAAACTGCGGAAAATATCTGCATGAAGTTATGGATATCGACAACAAAGCTGATTTTTGTATTGGTGTTGCGGGTTATCCTGAAAAACATTTAGAATCACCATCTTTACAATCAGATTTAAAAAGATTAAAAGAAAAGGTTGATGCCGGAGCCGATTATGTGGTAACGCAGATGTTTTTTGACAATGCTAAATATTTTAACTTTGTAGCTAAAGCCAGAGAAATGGGGATCACAATTCCTATTATTCCAGGAATTAAGCCAATTGCCGTTCAAAGACATTTACAAGTTCTGCCGCAGATTTTTAGAATTGATCTGCCTGAAGATTTAATCGATGCGGTTGACAAATGCAAAAACAACGCTGAGATAAAACAAGTAGGAATTGAATGGGCGATACAGCAGTCATTAGAATTAAAAGCAGCCGGAGTTCCATTTTTGCACTATTATTCGATGGGAAAATCTGAGAATATCCGCCAGATTGCAAGTCAGGTTTTTTAATCTGCATGTGGTTTGTCATTCTGAGGAACTAAGAATCACACTAGAAATTCCGCAAAGAATGTCGTCCAATCTTTGTAGACATGCGAGTGTGATTCTTCGTTCCTCAGAATGACAAAAAAATACTCTTCGAATTTGGATTTTGTTTAATTTAGAAGTTTAAATTTTCGTATCATGAAACAAGAAGAATTACAAGCCATAGCCTCTCAATTAAAACATCCAACGGGAGAAAAAGGAATTGAAATGGGAAATATGATGAACGAAACGAACATTAATATGACGCGTCATTCGATTCAAAATCTTAATATATCCAAAGAAAATAAAATTCTGGAACTGGGTCATGGAAATGCGGGACATGTAGAATTTCTATTCGAACAAGCAGAAAATCTGAAATATTACGGACTTGAAATGTCGGAATTGATGTTTCAGGAAGCGCGCCAGATCAACCGAAATTTTGTTTCTCAAAAACAGACTTTCTTTTCACTTTATGACGGAAATAAAATTCCGTTTGAAGATGAAACTTTTGATAAAATATTCACAGTAAATACGATTTATTTCTGGCAGAAGCCTGAAGAATTACTTTCAGAAATATATAGGGTTTTAAAGCCAAATGGAAATTTCTGCTTAACATTTGCCGAAGAGGATTTCATGAAAAAACTGCCTTTTACACAATTTGAATTTGAGCTTTACAGTACCGAAAAAGCACAAAAGTTAATTGGTAAAACAGCTTTTAAAATTGTTTATATCGAAAGTCAGACAGAACAAGTAAAAAGCAAAACAGGCGAACTTGCTGACAGGGTTTTTACTACGATTGTTCTGGAAAAATAGTTTTTTTGCCACAGATTATTAGGATTAACACAGATTAAAAATCCTTTCTAATCCTTTAATCTGTGGCAAAAAAAATATCAGTTTTTTGAGTACTTTCATTCTTTATTATTAACCCTTCTGAATTATAATTCTTTACATTATGGAAGTTAAGAAAATCAATTTTTTGCAGAGTTACAGCAGTATTTTATGGCTTCTTGGCGGTATTATAATCGGAAGCATTTTCGGGTTAGTATTTGGGGAAAATGTTTTGATTATAAAACCACTTGGCGATATATTTCTGAATTTACTTTTTACAGCCATTATTCCGCTTATCTTTTTTACGATTGGTTCTTCGGTAGCGAATCTGGAAAGAACAGAAAAGCTAGGAAAACTGTTTGTTGTAATGTTATTGGTTTTTCTCGCGACAATTCTGATTTCTGCGATTGTAATGATTTGTGCTGTTTACCTTTTTCCGATTCATGAAGATATCGCAATTGCCAAAGTTCCGTTTGAAGATGTAGCATCAGGATCAGCAGGAGATCAAATTGCAAAACTGCTTACAGCCAATGATTTCTTCGAATTATTGTCTCGAAAAAGTATGCTTGCGTTGATTATTTTTTCTTTTTTAGTTGGTTTCGCCACATTACAATCAAGGGAAAAGGGAAATGCTTTCAAGAGTTTTCTAGATTCAGGAAACGAGGTAATGAAACAGCTTTTGAACATCATTATGAAATTTGCGCCAATTGGTTTAGGGGCTTATTTTGCTTATCAAGTTGGAGTTTTCGGACCACAATTGCTAGGAGTTTATGCAAAACCAATGGCAGTTTATTACGCAGCTTGCGTTTTTTATTTCTTTGTGTTCTTTAGTTTATACGCTTTTGTTGCTGGCGGGAAAAGAGCTTTTAAAGTTTTTTGGAGCAATAATATAATGCCTTCTTTAACAGCAGTTGGAACCTGCAGCAGTATTGCAACCATTCCTGCAAATTTGGATGCTGCACAAAAAATGGGAATTCCGGCACATGTACGAAACTTGGTTATCCCTCTTGGAGCACCTTTGCATAAAGATGGTTCGAGTATGTCGTCTATCTTAAAAATAACCTTTTTGTTTGCTATGTTTGGTAAAGATTTTACAGATCCTATGACTATTCTTTTAGCTTTAGGGATTACTGTTATTGTCTCCGTTGTAGAAGGCGGAATCCCCAACGGAGGTTATATTGGCGAAATCCTGGCTATTACGGTTTATGGTTTCCCGATGGAACAAGCGCTGCCAGTTGCAATGATTTTAGGAACTTTGGTTGATCCAATTGCAACTTTATTAAATGCAAACGGTGACATAATATGCTCAATGATGGTTTCGCGGTTTTCTGAAAAAACAAAATGGTAATCAAATTTTGGTTAGTAATAAATCATTGGTAGATAGTACTTTTCGATACATCGAGACTTTACGCTCATTAGTCTAAAAGTTTAACAATTCATTTTATTATAAAGTAGTTTTACTAAAATAAAACTCTTTGTTTTGAATCGTAAAGCACTCATATTATTTAGTTTATTTCTTTTTGTTGCAAAACTGAACGCACAATTATGTACAGGAAGTTTGGGCGATGCAGTTGTTAAAATTGACTTTGGGTCAGGGACAGCTTCACACGGAACAGCTCTTGGAACTGGTATTACAAGTTACACTTGGACAACAGCAGATTTCCCCGGCGATGGTTCCTATACTATTGAAAAGACAACAAATACTCCCCGTACTTGGTGGACAACAACCGATCATACCGGCGGAGGATATATGATGGTGGTAAACGCCAGTCTATCTACAACGGATTATTTTTATAAAAATACCGTTACTGGTCTTTGCCCGGATACTACTTATGAGTTTGCAGCTTGGATTATGAATCTCTTACGATCAAATGATACTAGTCCGCCTAATATAACTTTTACAATTGAATCTACTGCAGGAACAATATTAGGAACTTATAATACTGGAGATATTGCGCTGAATTCGAGCGCAGTTTGGAAACAATACGGTTTGTTTTTTACGACACCTGCCGGAGTTTCGACAGTTGTTATCAGAATGCGAAATAATAAAGCCGGTGCAGCTCCGGGAAATGACATTGCATTAGACGATATTACTTTTAGAGCATGCGGGCCGACGGTTTCTTCCGCTGTTCAAAACAACACAAATACTAGTTTAGAAATCTGCCAAAGTGATGTTAAAAGTTACACGCTAACTGGAACTGTTTCTTCTGGATATTCTAATCCTGCCTATCAATGGCAGTCAAGTTCAGATAATGGAGTGACATGGGTAGATATTGCAGGAGCAAATACTATAAATTATACTTTTACTTCGAGCTCAACGGCAGGAACTTTTTTATACCGAATGGCGGTGGCTCAAAATGCTAATATTTCGTCATCTTTCTGTAGGGTAGTTTCTAATGTTATTACTTTTAAGGTCAATCAAAGTACCGTTTCTCCAACTTTCACAACTGTGCAGCCAACATGTGATGTGCCAACAGGAACAATAAATATTTCTGCAGAGGCAAATACTTCGTATAGTATTGATGGAACAAATTATCAGGCATCTGGAACTTTTTCTGACTTAGCAGGAGGAGATTATAATGTTACAGCAAAATTAAATACCGGTTGTGCGTCAAGTCCAATTGTTGTGCATATAAATTCTGTTGCATCTTCAGGCGCTGTTCCTTCTTATTCTGTCGTTCAGCCTGTTATTTGCTCCAATCCATTCGGAACAATTACAATTACAAGTTCAGACTATGAATATAGTTTTGACAATGGTGTAACGTGGTCAGCTAATAATTCTAAATCAGGATTAAGCGCAGGAGATTATTTAATAAAAACCCGAAATAGCTCCAATTGCGAAACAACAGCTGTGTTAGTGTCCATTTTAGTGCCGCCGGGTTATCCGCCAACTCCAACCGTTTTGGTTGTTCAGCCAGATTGTATGTCAGCAGCCGGAACAATAACCATTTCTGATGCTGCATCGTCTTATAGTTTTGATAATGGATTGACATGGGAGACTTCAAATTCAAAAAATAATTTGACTCCAGGAACATATCAAATTCTTATAAAAAACAATTTAGGATGTGTTTCTTTAGTGCCAAACGAAGTTGAAATAAAAACTTATGTAAATCAAGAACCTCTTGCTGTAGCTGTAAGTCCGCAGATTTTTTGTGTACAACAAAATGCGGTATTAAATGATATTAGTATAACTGGACAAAATATTAAATGGTACGACGCTCCAACAAATGGAAATTTACTTGCAAGTACAACAATTCTTGAAAGCAAAACCTATTATGCGGCCCAAACAATTTCTATTTGTGAAAGCGAAAGAATTCCCGTTGTTATAAACATTCAAAATACAACTGCGCCTACAGGAGATCAGCTGCAAGATTTTTGTACAACTCAAAAACCTGCAATTGCAAATTTAGCGGCAACGGGAACAAATGTTGTTTGGTACGATAATGCATCAAATGGCACAATTTTATCATCTGAGACAAGTTTGATAAATGGGGCTTCTTATTTTGCTTCTCAGACTATAAATGGTTGTGAAAGTGCAAATCGTCTGGCAGTTTTGGTTACTATAGCCGCCCCAGCTTTATCATTTAATAATGTTTCGGCTAATGTTTGTGATGATTTAAATGATGGATCTGAAATAATAAATCTTGCCAGTTATAATGCACAAATAGCAGCTTGTAATTCTTGTGCTTTTAGTTACTACACCACATTATCCGGCGCAGAAAATTTATTTGCTGTAAATAACATCAGTAACTTATCCAATTACAATTTGTCGGCTGGGACAACTTTAATTTATGTAAGAATTGATTCTAATGATAAATGCTATCAAATTGCCGAGTTGAGTTTGACATTAGTAAATGCCCCTGTCATTTCAATTTCTGATATTGTTTCATTGTGCCAAAATCAAAATGTTGAAGTTCATGCGGGTTCAGGTTTTGATAGTTATTTATGGTCAACAGGAGCTTCGACCGAATCAGTTATTTTTACAGAAGCCGGATCATATTCCGTTACCGTTACTCAAAATCATGGTGATATTATTTGTTCATCAACAAAAGATTTTCAGGTGAAACTTTCAAACAGTGCTGCTATTCAAAACCTTACCGTTCAGGATTGGACAGATTCTGAAAACATAATTGTAGTAGAATTGGCAGATACTAGTCTCGGAGATTATGAATATTCTATTGATGGATTTGTATATCAGGATAGTAATACTTTTTATGGATTAGCAACAGGAGATTATGTAGTGTATGTTCGTGACAAAAATGGCTGCGGTATCAAAAAACAGGAAGTATTTCTGTTGAATTATCCAAAGTTTTTTACTCCAAATGGTGATAGTTACAATGATACATGGTCGATAAAGTTCTCAGAGACAGAACCGGATTTAAACATTAAAATATTTGATCGTTATGGAAAATTTATCAAAGATTTAGATGCTTTTTCTGCATGGGATGGAACTTATAACAGCAGAGAATTACCAGCAACTGATTATTGGTTTGTTGTAAAAAGAGCAAATGGCAAAATCTATAAAGGCCATTTTACACTAAAAAGATAAAGAGAAATCTTCTCAGATTGTTTTCTAGTAGAATCGTTTTTATTCTTTAAATTCGATGAAAAAAATATTTTAAATAAAGAAAAATGAATTCAGTACTACAAAATGATTTAAACGATATTGCTCTTATTCTCGATCATGCAAAACAACAAGGTATTGATTTTCTTAATAATTTGGAAAATATTCCAACTTCAAGTAAAAATACAATTAACCCAAAACGCGATTTAAACGAATTAGGGTTAGGTTCTGAAAAAGCTTTACAAGAATTTAATGAGAGATTAGCGCCTTTATTGGTTTCGTCCCCGGGACCGCGTTATTGGGGATTTGTAACAGGTGGTTCAACCCCAGCTTCTATTGTTGGAGATTGGCTGGCATCGGTTTACGATCAAAACACACAATCTGTAACATCGCAGGGTGGAAATTCGGCTTTAATAGAATTTGAAACCATTAATTTGTTGTTACAATTATTAGAACTGCCAGATTCCTTTTTGGGCGGATTTGTTACGGGCGCAACGATGTCAAATTTTACCTGTTTAGGAGTTGCCAGACAATGGTTTGGAAAACAGTTTGGAAAAGATTTTGCTAAAAACGGAATTTCAGAAACCATCAATATTTTGACGGCGACACCGCATTCTTCTTCGATAAAATCATTATCAATGTTAGGGATTGGAAGTCAGAATTATAGCGTTGTAAAAACAATAGAAGGAAATCGTGAGGCATTGGATATTGTAGATTTAGAAGAAAAAATTAAAGCATTAAACGGAATACCATTTGTTTTAATTTCAAGCGCAGGAACAGTTAATACAGCTGATTTTGATGATTTTGAAGCTATCTCAAAACTTAAAGAAAAACACAATTTCTGGTGGCACATTGATGGTGCTTTTGGTGGATTTGCTGCGGTTTCGGAGAAATACAAACACTTTGTAAAAGGCTGGGAAGGCGCAGACAGTATTACAATTGATTGTCATAAATGGCTGAATGTGCCTTATGAAAGTGCCTTTTATTTAATTAAAAAAGAACATGTAAACCTGCAGATTGAAACGTTTCAGAATTCGAACGCGCCATATTTAGGAAATCCGCTGGAGAATTTTAATTATTTAAATGTCCTTCCTGAAAATTCACGTCGTTTAAGAGCTCTGCCGGCTTGGTTTTCTTTAGTGGCTTACGGGAAAGAAGGTTTTTGTGACATTATCGAAAAGAGTACTTTGCTGGCACTTCATTTTGGAAATGCTCTTATTGAAGATGGCTGTTTTGAACTTCTGGCTCCAATTCGATTAAATAATGTTTGCTTTACTTTAAAAGGAGAGGAGAATCAAGATAAAGTTGGAGAGTTTTTGACAAAACTAAATGATACGGGAAAAGTATTTATGACACCGACTGTTTATCAAAACAGAAAAGGAATTCGGGCTTCATTTGTAAATTGGAGAACAACAGAGGAAGATATTAAAATTGCTTTAGAGGAAATGAAAGCAGTGTTTGAAGATTTAGATTTGTAAACAAAAATAAAAAGAGCCTGTCTAAAAAAATAGCAGGCTCTTTTCTTTCAAAAAAAATAAAAAACAAAAAAACAAGTTCAAGGGGATTTAAATTCTATATGTAAAGACATAATACATTCATTGTGGTTAAAATGTTCTTCATTTCGTTTTTTGGGCTTTTAATGTTTAAATAGGCTTAATTTTTTATTGTAAAACGATTTGTTCAATTTTATCAGAAAGTTTTATCAAAAAGCTTTCAGTCTGACTTAAAATCGAATTGAAGAACATTTTTATATAATTGAATAAAGGCGACATTTTAGTATTATTGAATTTGTATTGGCAAATATAATATTATTTATAACAAGTCTAAATAAAAATAATAAAAATTTGAATAATAAAATATCAATTCTTTGATAATGAGAAGATAAAATGTAAAAGAAGAAAATGATTTACTTTGAAGCGTAAGAAATTTTCTAAAAAAAGAAAACCTGTCTGTTCTTAACAAAAGAACAAACAGGTTTAATCTGTAAACCGAGACTGCAGGTTGAAAACCTTACTTAGTAATTTCTCTAAATACGGCCTCCAGGTTTTTATTTTTTTGATTCAGTTGTAAAGTTTTCAAACCGTTTTCGGTGGCAAAATCAAAAATTGCCGGACGCATATCTTTATCAGTAACAAAAGTCAGCTCCCAAGTCATGTCATGTGTATTTTTGTATGAAGAAATATTTTCTAATTTGGCTAAAAGCTGTTCTTCTACCTTATAATCAAACTCTACCTCAATGACTTGCTCTTTGTTTGCAGCAACTAAATGATCTAATTTATTGTCGGCTACAATTTGTCCTTTGTCAATAATTATGACACGATCGCAAATTGCTTCGACTTCCTGCATAATATGTGTCGATAAAAAAATTGTTTTATCCTTGCCGATATTTTTAATGACATTTCTAATTTCCATTAACTGATTAGGGTCCAGACCTGTAGTTGGCTCATCTAAAATTAAAACATCAGGATTGTGTAATAAGGCATTTGCAAGTCCAACACGCTGACGGTATCCTTTAGAAAGCTGACTTATCTTTTTATGGCTTTCCGGTGTCAGCCCTGTCAGTTGAATTACCTCTTCAATTCTTGACTTTGGCACTTTGTAAACATCAGCATTAAAAGCCAAATACTCACGAACATACAAGTCTAAATATAGTGGATTATGCTCTGGTAAATATCCTATCGATTGCTGTACTGCCTTTGCGTTTGACATGACATCGTGGCTGTTTACAAGGGCTGAGCCGCTGTCGGCAAGTAAATATGTGGTCAAAATTTTCATTAAAGTAGATTTTCCAGCTCCGTTTGGACCAAGAAATCCCACGATTTCTCCTTTCTCAATTTTAAAAGAAATTTCGTTTAAAGCTTTTTGCTCTCCGTAACTTTTTGATATACTGTTTACTTCTATTGACATGACTTTTTATTTGCTACAAAAGTAAACAGAAATAGTCTCGATTGCTAAAATTTATTTTTTAAAGTAATTATAAAAAAAATAAAAAAGTCCAGGATTCACGGCATTGTTATTGTTAAAGGAATGCTAAATTTAATAAAATCCAAATTATGAAAAAAATTCTAGTGATGGCTGCATTAGCTGTCTGCAGTTTTGCAAACGCTCAAAAAGGAACAATCTTAGTAGGTGGAAACATCGGATATTCTTCTGAAACGGTTGATTATACAAATTCTGAAACAAAAAGCAATCAATTCAGTTTTTCTCCTAAAGTTGGTTACCAATTTCACGATAACTGGACTGTTGGAGGTGAATTTACTGTAGCTTCTTCAAAAAATGATCAGGGAGTAAACGAATACAAAACAAATGATTTCAAACTTGGAGCATTTGTACGTTATTCAGTGCCATTAAACCAAACTTTTTCTGTATTTGCTGATTTAGGAGCTGGTATCCAAAACAGAACAGAAAAAGATTATGTTGGACCAAACTACACAAAATATAAAGCAGACGGAATGTATGTTGGTGTTACTCCGGCTCTTTTCATTAATATGCAAAAAGGATTTGGTTTAAACTTCAGCATTGGTGGTTTAGGATATGATACATTAAGTTATGATAACAATGGTCCAGATGTTAATAATTTCTATTTCAACTTTGGACAAACATTTAACATTGGAATTTCTAAAAACTTCTAATCTTAAATTATATATTCAATTTCAGAAAGCACTCCGATTGGGGTGCTTTTTTTATAAAAAAACAATGCCGGCAAAAGTGAAGTCGAAACTAAATCATAACTAATTCTTGCCCCAGCTCTTCGAAGAGTTCAATAAGCTGTTTTGAGCGCTGTGCGAAGTCTCCCGACTTCGTACCCGCAAGGACTCGACAAAGAATAGAAAGATTAAACCGCTCAGAGATGAGCGGTTTTTTTATGTTTTGAGCGCTGTGCGAAGTCTCCCGACTTCGTACCTGCAAAGAGACTCGACAAAGAATAAAAAAGAAAACCGCACATTACTGAACGTTTTTTTTATGATTTAGAAACTCCGAAAGCATCCATTACAGGTTTTATTTTCTCAAAAACGGTGTCAGGATCATAAACCGCAGACCCGTTAAAAAACTTTAAAATCTCGGTGACCAAACCGTGGGGAACAGTATCCTTTTCAAATGGGAGCATCAGGGTCATGGGTTTGTTTTCAAAGCGATTGGTAAAATCTTTATTTTGGGTAAGAGCAATAATATTGTCTATAATAGAACGCTCGGTGAGATCAGTTTCAGTGCCCAAAAGGAAAATAAAATCTGAAAAATCATCAAGAGCAATAAAAGTATAAACAATTCCGTCCTCAGCAGTTTGGGTAGAAAACGTGAAAAAATAAACAAGTTCTAAAGGTCTGTTGGTTTTCATAAACAAGTAAGATTTATAATATCTGATCAAATGTAATACATAAAAACAATAAAAGAAAAAACTTACAATAATCTGCATTTTTTCTGAAAGAATGCCCGCTCTTCGAAGAGTTCGATAAACCGTTTTAAGCGCTGTACGAAGTCTCCCGACTTCGCACCCGCAAAGAGGCTCAATAAAGAATAGAAAAAACCTCGCAGCAATGCGAGGTTTTTGTCTGATATAACATACTTGAGATTTTCTGAAAGAGAATAACAATAAATGCCGGCAAAAGTGAAGTCGAAACTAAATCATAACTAATTCTCGACTCCACTAAGCTGACACTAAAAAACAAAAATATATCTAAAAGAACTATTAATTTACAGGACTTTCAACAGCTGCGCGCATTTCCTGAGCTGCTGCAACCATTTCGATTAGTGCTTTTTTAGTTTCATCCCAGTGACGGGTTTTTAAACCACAATCAGGATTTACCCAAAGCTGGTCAACAGGAATTACAGATGAAGCTTTTTCTAATAAACGAACCATTTCAGCACTCGACGGTACACGCGGCGAGTGAATATCATAAACTCCAGGCCCAATTTCATTTGGATATTTAAAATTAGCAAAAGCATCTAAAAGCTCCATTTGCGAACGAGAACACTCAATTGTAATAACATCCGCATCCATGTCGGCAATGTTTTGAATAATATCGTTGAATTCGCTATAACACATGTGAGTGTGAATTTGCGTATCATCGTTTACACCGCTGGCAGAAATTCTAAAAGCTTTTACCGCCCAGTCTAGATAATTTGCCCATTCTTCTTTTCGTAATGGCAAACCTTCTCGAATTGCAGGCTCATCAATTTGAATAATTTTGATTCCCGCTTTTTCAAGATCAACAACTTCATCACGAATAGCCAGAGCGATTTGCGTACAAGTTTCAGAACGAGGCTGATCGTTACGTACAAATGACCATTGCAAAATAGTTACCGGACCAGTAAGCATTCCTTTTACCCATTTTGGAGTTAAAGATTGTGCATATTTCGACCATTTTACCGTCATTGGATTTGGTCTGGAAACGTCACCATAAATAACCGGAGGTTTCACACATCGGCTTCCATAACTTTGAACCCAGCCATTTTTTGTAAAAGTAAATCCGGCCAATTGTTCTCCAAAATATTCCACCATATCGTTACGTTCAAATTCTCCGTGAACCAGAACATCAATTCCAGTTTCTTCCTGAAAACGAATCGTAGCTTCGGTTTCTTTTTCGATTAAATCATTGTATTGCTCCGTAGTTAATTCCCCTTTTTTAAATTTCGCTCTCCAGCTTCTCACTTCGGCCGTTTGAGGGAAAGATCCAATTGTTGTTGTTGGGAATAACGGAAGATTCAACGCTTCAATCTGACTTTTTCTTCTTGTTGCAAAGGCGCTTTTACGTTTGTCATAAGAAGCGGTTATTCCGGCAACACGCGCCTTAACTTCATTATTATGAATTAATTTTGAAGTTTTACGATTGTCATTTGCGATTACGTTTCTTTCATAATCAACCGAATTTTTAACATCAACTTCGCCAGAAGCAAATTGTTTTAAAAGTACAATTTCGTTGATTTTCTGTTTCGCAAAAGCAAGCCATTGTTTAATTTCAGGTGTAAGAGTCTGATCGTTTGTTTCTAAATCTAAATCGCACGGACTGTGGATTAATGAGCAAGAAGGTCCAACTAAAATTCTGTCTTTACCTAAAGCATCAGTTGCTTTTTTGATTAATTCTAAAGATTTTTTGAAATCATTTTTCCAGATATTTCTACCGTCAACAACTCCTAAAGAAAGGTTCACGTTTGAAGCTAATTTTCCGGATTCTAAAATATCATTTAATTGAAGCGGACAGCGAACTAAATCTAAATGCAGCGTATCAACAGGCAAAGCCAAAGCTGTAGCCAGATTTTCGCCAAAACAGTCAAAATAATTGGCTAAAATAATTTTAAGTTTAGGGAAACGAATATTGATTTCATTATAAACCTGCGTAAATGTATTTCTTTCTTTATCAGTTAAATTTAAAGCTAAGAAAGGTTCATCAAGCTGAATATATTCTGCGTTTTCGGCTTGTAATTTTTCGAAAATTTCGAAGTAAACAGGCAATAAAGCGTCAATAAGATCAATTCGGTTAAAACCTTCTTCCTTTTCTTTTCCTAAAAGTAAATACGAAATTGGTCCAATTAAAACCGGTTTTGTCGCAATTCCTAAAGCATTTGCTTCTTTAAACTCATCGATTACTTTTTCTGAAAACAATTCAAATTTTTGGTTCTTTGTAAATTCAGGAACAATGTAATGATAGTTGGTGTCAAACCATTTTGTCATTTCCATCGCTACAACATCCTGACCATCTTTTTGTGCGCCTCTTGCCATCGCAAAATACAAATCAAGAGATGAATTTGTTTTTGCCAGTTCATGATAACGCTGCGGAATTGCACCAACAGTCAAAGTCAAATCCAAGACCTGATCATAAAAAGAAAAATCATTTGACGGAATCAAATCTACTCCGGCTTGTGATTGTAAATGCCAGTTTTTGATACGAATTTCTTTTCCGGTATCGATAAGTTCATCTGCCGAAATTTTTCCTGACCAATACAATTCACTGGATTTTTTTAATTCTCTGTTGCTTCCAATTCTGGGATAACCTAAATTATTTGTTTTCATTTTTATTTCAGTATTTTTTACTGAACAAATTTATTGTATTAGATTTTATAACTTATATTTGGGGTTTATTTCAGTAAAATGTGTTTTAAAATTAAAATTTAAAAGATTTAATTACTGTAAATATCTTTTAAACGAACCTTTAGCCGTAAAAAAAACTATGGAAAACCTCGATAAAACCGATTTACTGATCCTGAAACACCTTCAGGAAAACTCAAATATTAACACAAAAGACCTTGCCAGTAAATTATTTCTTACTGTAACTCCAGTTTATGAGCGTATAAAAAGGTTAGAAAGGGACGGATTTATAACAAAGTATGTAGCATTGCTTGACAGAAAAAAAATGAACCGCGGCATGACGGTTTTTTGCAACGTTCGTTTAAAAGAACACGCCAAAAATGTGGGAAGTAATTTTGTAAAAGATATTGTAGCGCTTCCCGAAATTATAGAATGCTATAATATTGCCGGCGATTATGATTTTATGCTAAAAATCTTGGTACAGGATATGGCTAGTTATCAGGATTTTGTAATGAATAAATTATCAACCATTGAAAACATCGGAAATACGAACAGTATTTTTGTGATGGGAGAAATAAAACACAGCACCGCATTAGAATTCTAATATTATTCTGCCACAGATTAAAAAGATTATAATGATTTTTTTAGGATTGACGGTTAGGTTTTTTGCCACGAATTTCACGAATTTTCATAAATCATTGTGTATAAATTAATTCGTGAAAATTCGTGAAATTCGCGGCAAACAAAACATTTAATTATCCTAAAATAAAATGTATTTTTGAAATCTTAAATCACCAAATTTAGATCAAAAATCTAAAATCGTTAATCTGCAATCTAAAATCAAATGAACTGGGAACAACTTTTATCATTAAAACGTCAGGGCGATACAAGCAAAAGATTACGTGTAGAACAAGATGATACACGATTAGGTTTTGAAGTCGATTATGACCGAATTATTTTTTCGGCGGCGTTTCGTTCCCTGCAGGATAAAACCCAGGTAATTCCGCTTTCTAAAACAGATTTCGTGCATACAAGATTAACACACAGTTTAGAAGTTTCTGTTGTGGGAAGATCTTTGGGGCGTTTGGTAGGTAAAAAAATCATCGAAAAATATCCTTATTTAAAAGAAATTCACGGTTATCATATGAATGATTTTGGAGCAATTGTAGCCGCAGCTTCATTAGCGCATGATATTGGGAATCCACCTTTTGGACATTCGGGAGAAAAAGCAATTGGGGAATACTTTTCTACCGGAAAGGGATTAAAATTCAAAGATAAATTAACCGCTAAACAATGGCAGGATTTAATTGATTTTGAAGGAAATGCCAATGGATTTTCGGTATTAACCGCAAGCCGTCCGGGAATTGAAGGCGGACTTAGAATTTCATACGCAACATTAGGTGCTTTTATGAAATATCCGAAAGAAAGTCTTCCGAAAAAACCAACGAGTAATATTGCTGATAAAAAATACGGTTTCTTCCAGTCAGATAAAGCTTTTTTTGAGGAAGTGGCTGACGATATGGGATTAATTGCCAATAAAGAGGATGGAGATATTGGTTTTGAAAGACATCCTTTGGCGTATTTAGTTGAAGCTGCAGATGATATTTGCTACACGATTATCGATTTTGAAGACGGGATAAATCTTGGTTTAGTTTCTGAGGATTATGCTTTAGAATACTTAATCAAATTAGTAAAAGACAATATTGGAGTTGCCAAATATAAATTGTTAGAAACAAAAGAAGACAGAATAAGTTATTTACGTGCCTTAGCAATTAACGCTTTAATTAATGATGCCGTAGATGTTTTTGTAGAAAATGAAGAAGCAATTCTGGCCGGAAATTTCCCTTTTGCCTTAACAGACAAAAGTAAATACAAAGCGCAGATGAATGATATCATCAAGTTAAGTGTTGAAAAAATCTATCAAAGCCGCGAAGTTATTGAAAAAGAGATTGTGGGTTATCAAATCATTCAGACTCTGCTGGATAAATTTATTACAGCATTCAATAACAAGTATGAAGGAACGGCATCAAACTACGATAAACTGATCCTTAAAATGCTGCCGGAAAAGCACCATTTGGAGAAAGGCAATTTATATGAGCGTCTGCTTCATATCTGCCATTATGTTTCTCTTTTAACAGATGGAAACGCGCTGGAATTATATGAAATGATTCAGGGACGAAAAAAGAATTAACGTTTGCTGCTATATTATAAAAAAAGTGCCTGTAAAATTGCAGACACTTTTTTTATAGAATGACAAGTGTTTTATTTTATTGAAAAGCATAAACTAAACCAACGCCAAGAACTTGGCGCAGCTGGGCTCTTGGGCCATCGTTAACCTGTGTAGTGCTTCCGGTTGTAGGATCGACAACATCTTTTTTAGTTTTAATATCATCGTCGTATACTAAATGAACACCAATATTTGCTTTTACATAAGCATTTACTACAAGATCCAGGCGGGTATCATAATCGACATCGACATTTCCAAATCTGTTTAAATAATCAGTATACAAGCTTAATCTGTTTTCATAAAAAACATTTTTAAAGATTTCGCTTTTCATATATGCCGTAAAAAGAATACCAAACTCCGCCTTTACTTTTTGCCCTTCCTCAACTAAAATTTGGTTATTAGGATCTAAAGGATCAGTCATGTAAACTGCTTTTTTAACACCAAAAGAACCTTGATTTGCCAAGTATTGATCTAATACCAAAGTAGTTTTTAACGTAATAGGAGAGAAGTAAAAAGTTCTGTTTTTCTTTTTGTTTGAATTCTCAGCCCCCGCTCCCAGGAATATATAAGCTGGAGCAAAAGGTTTAGAGATTGCAATGTCCCGGTTTGGATAATTGTAACCGTTTGTAAATTGCGTATTAAAGTTAAATTTAGCAGAATAATACCAGTTTGAAACCGTATCTTTTCTAAATCCGTATGTTGAGTTTAATAAAACAGCATCATCTGTTTTTCTCAGTTCAGTCCCATCTTGTTTATTTAAACCATATTTTACAATAAGTTCGTTAACCCATTTATGATTTCCTTTTACAAAAGTTCTTCCAAATTCTCCCTTAAATAAACCTGAAATAGAACTTGTTCCCCCCGGACTCCAGTTCACAAATGCGATCTCTGAAATATCAAAACCTAACTGATTTTTTTTAGTCCAATTTGAAGGAGGTTTAGGTATCTGATTTGGATCTAAAGTTGTTTGTATAAGCTGAGCAAAATTCTTAGAAGTACATAAAAACAACAAAAGTAAAAGAGTAGAACGCAATAATTTCATTAGGTTGAATTTTATTTTTTGGAGTTGCAAAATAATTATTTTACGCCGTTTGAAAAAAGATTTACCAAACTTTTAACGTCAATTTTACACAATTGTTGCTGCTGAAGTACGCTTCCATGCTCAATAAACTGGTCGGGAATACCTAAAACTTCGACATTATTTTTGAAATTATTTAATGCGGCAAACTCCAAAACTGCACTTCCAAAACCGCCTTTTTTTACTCCGTCTTCAATGGTAATTATACTTTCGAAAGTTGAAAATATATTGTTTAACATATTGATATCTAATGGTTTGATGAATGGAAAGTCGTAATGTGCCAGATCATCTGAATTAGCACATTCATTTAAAGCCTCAATTACATTATTTCCAATTGCTCCCGTAGATAAAACGGCTGTTTTTGTGCCGTTTTTTAAGCAGTTTCCTTCGCCGATATTAATTTTTTCGTAATGTCCGAAATTTTCTACTTCCCAGTTTTGTAAGACTCCGCGTCCTCTTGGATATCGAATGGCAATAGGGTGATTTAAGCCTAATTGAGCCGTATATAAAATGTTTTGAAGCGCAATTTCATTAATTGGCGCATATATAATCATGTTAGGGATAGAACGCAGATAAGCAATGTCAAAAACACCATGATGCGTTGCACCATCTTCACCAACCAAACCGGCTCTGTCCAAACAAAAAATAACAGGTAAATTTTGCAGCGCAACGTCATGAATAACCTGATCGTAAGCGCGCTGTAAAAAAGTTGAATAAATATTGCAGTATACGATCATTCCCTGAGTTGCCATTCCGGCAGCAAGAGTTACGGCATGCTGTTCTGCAATTCCCACATCAAAAGCACGTTCCGGCAATTCATCCATCATAAATTTTAAAGAACTTCCCGAAGGCATTGCAGGTGTGATTCCTATTATTTTTTCGTTCTTTTTAGCTAGATCTAAAATTGTTAAGCCAAAAACATCCTGATATTTTGGCGGAAGATTTTCTTCTGATTTTAAATGAATTTCTCCAGTCGAAGCATCAAATTTTCCGGGCGCATGATATCTTACCTGATTTTCCTCTGCTTGCTGTAAACCTTTTCCTTTAGTGGTTACAATATGAAGAAACTTTGGTCCTTTTATCTTTTTTAATCGGTTTAATTCTTTGATTAAAGTTGGAAAATCATGTCCATCGATTGGACCGGAATAATCAAAATTCAACGATTTTATAATGTTATTCTGTTTCGGATTTTTTCCGTTTTTAACAGCAGTCAGATATTTTTTTAAAGCACCAACACTCGGATCAATTCCAATGGCGTTATCGTTTAAAATTACAAGAATATTAGCATCGGTAACTCCGGCATGGTTTAAACCTTCAAAAGCCATTCCGCTAGCGATAGAAGCGTCGCCGATAACTGCAATATGCTGTTTATCTAAATCGCCTTTTAGTTTAGAAGCAATTGCCATTCCGAGCGCTGCAGAAATAGAAGTAGAAGAATGCCCAACGCCAAAAGTATCATAAATGCTTTCTGTTCTTTTTGGAAAACCTGAAACGCCTCCAATTTGCCTGTTAGTGTGGAAAATTTCTCTTCTTTCGGTTAAAATTTTATGTCCGTAAGCCTGATGTCCAACATCCCAAACCAATAAATCTTCGGGCGTATTAAAAACATAATGTAAAGCAATTGTAAGTTCTACAACGCCTAAACTGGCACCCAAATGGCCTTCTTTTACAGAAACAACATCAATAATAAACTGACGTAATTCCTGAGCAACCTCAGTAAGCTGCTCTTCTTTTAAAAGACGTAAATCGGCAGGATTGTATATGTTCGAAAGTAAATTGCTTTTCATTGTAAGGTAAAAAGCAAATTTACGGTTTTAAATTTAATTTTTTCGCTGAGTGCTATTTCAATAAAATTGGTACAGAATATTGCATCCTGATTTTTTTTCCGTTCGATTCACCGGGCTGCCATTTCGGACATAAACTTAAAACTCTTATAATTTCTTTTTGCAAAGGTTCTTCAACTGCTGGTGAGCATTCAAGAAATGAAATTGTACCATTTTTTTCTACTGCAAATGCAAGTGTGAAATTTAGTTTCCAATAACTTACGTTTTCAGGTTTTTTATATTCTTTCATAAAAAAGCTGTGAAATTGTTCTATTCCACCTGGAAATTCTGCGTTAGAATTCAAAGGAGCTTTTGTAGCTAATGAAGAATCATCTTTTTTTACTTTATCAGATTTTGAAGGTTTGTTTTCATCAATTTCTCCAGATACAATTGCTGTATTTTTTTTAAATTTAATTTGCTCGACATTTGGTAAATCTGGCAAGGTTTGATCTAATTTTTTCTTACTTATCGTAGTGGTATCTAAAGCAGTAGATTTTGTTACCGAAGAAGTATCTTTGTTAACTTCAATATTCTCAATTTTTTGTTTTTGATCTTCTTTGTTTTGACAACCGAATAAAGTTGTTGCTATAGCTGCATACAATGCTAAAAGCAATTTGTATTGCTTTGTCTGAGCAGTTATTTTATGGTTTATTTTCATCCTTTATTACTTATACAAAAAGTGTAAGTTGAGCGAACAACTCGGTTTTTTAGTTTGCCAGGAATCCAATTTGGAGCTTTCTCTAAAACTTTAGCGATATCTTTTTCACTTGCTGAAGTTGTATTTTTAAGGATATTAAAATTACTCAGACTTCCGTCGCCTTCTATTACAAATAAAACAGATATTTCTCCTTTATCTAAACCAGTGCAATTTTTATTAAAATAAGAATGAAATTTCTTCATTCCAGTTTTCGGAACAGGCAGAATATCCAAATCATTTGAATTATAAATAACTCCATAATGTCCAGTTTGAGAATATTCTTCCGTGTTTAGTTTTTCTACAGGCATCACCACAATTCCTGTAAGAGCTTGTGGTTCTGGTTTAGAATCTTCTACAATTTCAACTTTATCAATTTTGTGCTTATTTCCCTCCTTATCCTGACAGCTAAATAATGTAGTTCCCATAGCTACAAAAAGCGCTAATAAAAATATTTTACGATAATGGGTTTGGTTATATAATATTTGATAAGGAATCTGAATATTTATCTCACTTAATTGTTCGCTTTTAAATCTTCCACAAATATTTTTATTTGAAATAAAATACTGCTGAATTTCATCAGGAAGCATAGATGTAAAATCAACAACAGTTTTAGTACAGCTTAAACAAAATCTTCCATTGTCTTTTGGCGTCATTTTGTCCCAGTTTTCATGGCAAGGCTCAGGAATCGTTATTTTAAGATTTTTTTCCATATTCAAATTTCAAAATTTAAATGTAATAAAAATAATGACTAAAGTTTTACTTTTGCATCTATGGAAAATCCTTTCACTGACGAATATTTTATGAAAAAAGCCTTGCAGGAAGCGGAAGAAGCTTTTGCTAAAGGCGAAATTCCTGTTGGAGCCATTATTGTTGTGGCTGACAAAGTAATTGCAAGAAGCCATAATTTGACTGAATTACTGAATGACGTTACTGCTCATGCCGAAATGCAGTCGATAACCGCCGCGGCGAATTTTCTCGGCGGAAAATATTTGAAAGACTGCACACTTTACGTCACTCTTGAACCATGCCAAATGTGTGCAGGTGCTTTGTACTGGAGCCAGATTTCAAAAATTGTTTTTGGCGCACGCGACGAACAGCGAGGATTTCTTAATATGGGAACAAAACTGCACCCAAAAACAACTGTGGTTTCTGGTGTAATGGCTAATGAAGCTGCGGATTTAATGAAACGTTTTTTTCTGGAAAGAAGAAAATGATCTTTTAAAAAAGATGTAGCAGATAGCTGGAAATAGTCTCTAACCAATGCTGCAATAACTAGCAAACTTCAACAAAAGTTAAATAATTATTGCTAAAGAATTTTCTTCATAAAGAAACAAAAAATACGCTACTTTTATTGTAATTTAATTTGCGTTTTGCTGTTACGACTTTAAACAGCAGATCATCTTAAATTACTAACTTGTTAACCATTAACTCTAAATAAAAGTGAAAGCAAAAGGTTTAGTTCTCGTATTTTTTGTGTTTTTTATTTTTCAATCCTGCGGCAGAAAATCGGCTGCGGATTTCAATTCAGATTTTTCATTATTTAAAGAGTACATAACCAGCTTTACCAGCGGAATCGTTTCCTCCGATTCTGATATTCGGGTTGTTTTGGCTTTCGATAAAAACGATTGGAAACCCAATCAGGAATTAGACGACGACTTATTTGATATTTCACCAAACGTTCACGGAAAAGTGGTAGCACTTTCTACCAATACAATTGCTTTTATTTCAGAGAAAAAATTAAATCCGGGAACAGAATATCAGGTTACTTTAAACTTAGACAAGCTGACAGCAATTCCGAAAGAGAAAGAAAAGGACCTTTCTAAATTCAACTTTACAGTTAAAACAGTTAAGCAGGATTTTACCATAAATACCGGCGATATACAATCGTACAGTAAAGAATATCAATATTTAAACTGCGTTTTAAAAACAGCAGATAATATTGATCTTGAAACGGCTCAAAAACTGGTCGAAGCCAAACAAAAAGGAAATAATCTTAAAATTAAGTTTGAGAAAACGACAGGTTCTGCAAAAGAATTTCGTTTTATAATTGACAGTATTCAGCGTTTTTCTGAAGCTTCAAACTTGGAGATTATATACGACGGAAATGATTTTGATATCGATCAAAAAGGACAAATCGATTTTCCGATTACAAGCATTAATGAATTTAAAATTATAAAAGTTGAAGTTCCGGATGGAAGTAACCAATCGGTTTCAATTAATTTTTCTGAACCTTTAGAAAAAGGACAAGATTTTAAAGGATTAGTTTCGATTCAAAACACTAATAACTTAAAATTTTCTACACAAGGGAATTTATTAAAAGTATATTTTACAAACGAAAATGCTTCTAAAAAAGAAGAACCAGCCCCGGTTGTTGTTCAGGAAGAAACGGCTGAAGTTACCGTTGATTCTGCTGCAGTTGTTGTCGATTCCGCCGCCGCTGTTGTTGACGCTTCGGCAGAAGATATTGTTGAAGTTGTTCCCGATGAAGAGCCTGAACAAGTGATTACGGGAGAATTACTTTTGGAAGTTTTTCAGGGAATTGAAAGCCAGTACGGCAAAAAAATGGAGGCGAACTATTCTGAAAAAATTTCTTTTGATCAGATAAAACCAAATGTTCGTTTTATTAAAAACGGTACAATTCTGCCAAGTTCAAACAATTTAAAACTGAATTTTGAAGCAGTAAATTTAAGTGCCGTTGATGTAAAAGTTTATAAAATTTACAAAAATAATATTCTGCAGTTTCTTCAATACAACGAATTAAACGGAGCGCAAAACCTCAAAAAAGTGGCGCAGCCTATTGCAAAAACAACGCTTAATTTAAGAGAAAGCACGCTCGTAAATCTAACGAAATGGAATACATATGCTTTAGATTTATCTAAAATTATAAAACCTGAACCAGGTGCGATCTATAGAGTTGAGTTTGAATATAAAAAGAAATATTCGCTGTATAAATGTGAAACCTCAGAGGATGATTCAAATAATGAAGAGGAAGAAGAAGTCGATGAAAATGATGTAAACTACAGTGGAAACTCATACGACGATTATTATTACGATGATTACGAATGGAGAGAAAGCCAAGATCCTTGCTCTGGATCGTATTATTATAATGCGAAAATTGCAACCAATATTCTGGCTTCAGATTTAGGGGTTATTGCCAAAAGAGGTGAAAACAAATCGTATCTATTTGCCGTAAATAATATTGTGACGACTGAACCTGTTTCGAACGCAAGAGTTGATTTGTACAATTTTCAACAGCAAAAAATTGCAACACAAGCAACAAGCAGCGAAGGAATTGCTTCTTTCCAACTGGATAAATTCGCCTATTTTGCAATTGTAACATTAGGCGATCAATCGACATATGTGAAGTTAGACGACGGACTTTCGTTATCGGTAAGTAATTTTGATGTTGCCGGAGAGACTTTACAAAAAGGTTTAAAAGGATTTATTTACGGAGAAAGAGGCGTGTGGCGTCCGGGAGATAATTTGTATTTGTCTTTTATTTTGAATGATGCTACAAATAAACTTCCGAAATCACATCCGATAAAATTCAGACTAAACGATCCGAATGGGAAAACCGTTTATCAAACCGTTCAAAAAACGAATGATTTAAATCATTATGCCTTTATAGTTCCAACAAATCAGGATGTACCAACAGGAAATTGGGAAGCAATGGTAAGCGTTGGCGGCGCTAAATTCTATAAGAGTATTAAAATAGAAACGATTAAACCAAATCGTTTAAAAATTAAAAATACTTTTAGCAGAAAAACACTTTCATCGTCTTATCCAAATACAGATAATCTGGAAGTAACATGGCTTCATGGTGCAATTGCGAAAAATTTAAATGTAGAAATGCAGGCAAAATTCTCGCAGCAAACCACCACTTTTAAAGGTTTTGAAAAATATAGTTTTGATGATTTAGTCCGTCAGTTTAGTACAGAAGAAATCAATGTTTTCTCAGGAAAATTAAACGAAAGTGGAAAAGCTTCTGTAAATATTCAGCCTAGATTGCAAGGTCAGGCGCCGGGAATGCTTCGCGCTTCGTTCATTACAAAAGTGTATGAAGAAGGCGGGGATTTTAGTACAGACGTTATTTCGACAACCTATTCTCCATACAAGACTTACGTTGGAATAAAATCGCCTGAACTTAACAAATACAATATGCTTGAAACCAGAACGAATAATCGTTTTGAAGTAGTTACGGTTGATGAAAACGGAAGGCCAAAAGCAGTTCGAAATCTTGAAGTAAGAATTTACAAAGTAGACTGGAGATGGTGGTGGGATTCTTCAAACGATAACTTATCGAATTATAATTCATCAAATTCCACGACATCTTATAAATCTACGGTAATTAATACCGATTCAAGCGGAAGAGGAAGTTTTCAATTTGCTTTAACCGATGAAGAATGGGGACGTTATTTAATTCGTGTTGAAGATCCAAACGATGGACATGCCACAGCTTTAACCGTAAATATCGACTGGCCAATCTGGTCTGGAAAAACTAGAAACAGAGATGCTTCTACAGCTAATATGTTAGTTTTTTCTACCGATAAAAAGAATTATGCTGTTGGAGAAAAAGCACAAATATCTTTCCCTTCAAGTGAAGGCGGACGTGCATTAATTTCTATAGAAAATGGTTCACGAGTGGTACAAACACTTTGGGCAGAAACCAAAAATGGAGAAACAAAAGTTGAAGTTCCAATTACGGGAGCAATGGCGCCAAATGTGTATTTCAATATCACGTTATTACAGCCGCACGCATCAACTAAAAACGATTCGCCAATTCGTATGTACGGAATCGTTCCGATTGAGGTTGTAGATAAAAACACGATTTTAGCACCAACAATTAATATGCCTGATGTCCTGAAACCAGAGCAGCCATTTACAGTAAAAGTGGGTGAAAAATCAGGAAAAGAAATGACGTATACAATTGCTGTTGTTGATGAAGGATTGTTGGATTTAACTCGTTTTAAAACGCCAAATGCATGGGATAGTTTCTATGTTCGTGAAGCTTTAGGAGTGAAAACATGGGACGTTTACGATGATGTAATTGGTGCTTACGGCGGAAAAATAAACCAAATTTTCAGTATTGGAGGGGATCAGGATTTAGGAGGCGGAAAAGCTAAAAAAGCAAACCGTTTTAAACCAGTTGTATTGTATTATGGCCCGTTTAAATTAGAAAAAGGAGAAACAAAATCACATCAATTAAAACTTCCAAAATACATTGGTTCAGTTAGAACAATGGTTGTTGCGGGAGACGCTGCGACAAGTGCTTACGGAAGTGTAGAAAAAGCAACTCCGGTTAGAAGTCCGTTGATGGTTTTAGCTTCATTGCCGAGAAAAATTTCACCTTCAGAAAAAGTGACGATTCCGGTTACCGTTTTTGCAACTGAAAATAAAATCAAAAATGTTTCTGTTCAGATCAAAACAAGCAACGGATTAAAAGTTGTGGGAAGCACTGTTCAAAAGCTAAGTTTTGCACAGCCAGACGAAAAAATGGCGTATTTCAATTTGGTTGTAGGTTCTGCAACCGGAATTGCAAAAGTTCAGGTTATTGCAACATCAGGAAATGAGAAATCATCTTACGATGTTGAAATTGATATGACGAACCCGAATCCGGTAACAAGTACTTTTACAGATGTTATTTTGACTCCAAACAGTACAAAAACACTTTCGTGGAAAACATTTGGTGTTGCCGGAAGTAATAAAGCAAGATTAGAAGTTTCGTCTATGCCTTCGATGAATTTAAATGGCAGAATGCAATATTTAATCCAATATCCGCATGGCTGCGTAGAACAGACAACATCGTCGGTTTTTCCGCAATTATTCTTAAGTGATGTTGCCGATATTGATGCGAAACGTAAAGAAATTATTCAAAAAAATATCGCAGCCGGAATTCAGAGATTAGGAAACTTCCAGTTATCAAACGGTGGATTGCCTTACTGGCAAGGAGGTACAATTGCAGACGATTGGGGAACTTCATACGCTGGACATTTCTTGATTGAAGCAGAGAAAAAAGGATATGTACTGCCAATTAATTTCAAATCAAAGTGGCTTTCGTATCAGCAGAAAGAAGCAAAACAATGGCGTTTTGAACCGAAATACGGAAACGATCTGGCTCAGTCTTATAGACTATATACTTTGGCTTTAGCCGGAAATGCCGATTTATCGTCAATGAACAGATTGCGCGAAACAAAATCAATTTCGAATGAAAGTAAACTTCGTTTGGCTGCTGCGTATGTTTTAGCCGGACAAAAATCGGCAGGACAGAATTTACTGCTTCAAACGAGTATTGATGGATCGGATGGTTATAATTATTACTATTATGGTTCTGACGAAAGAAATAGAGCAATGGCTTTAGAAACGCTGCTTCTTTTAGATCAAAAACAAAAAGCATTTGCAACGGCAACAAAATTAGCCAAAGAAATGTCAGCAAATCAATGGATGAGTACGCAGACAACGGCTTACTGTTTGTATTCAATGTCGAAATTTGCGATAAGTAATGGTCCAAAAGGAATCAATATCCAGTTTAGCAAAAATGGTAAAGGAGAAACTATAAATACGCAAAAAACAATCGCAGATCGAAGTTTATCTGCTGCCAGCGGAACAAATAGTATCACCTTAAAAAACCTTAAAAATAATACGGTTTATGTTCGCGTATTGAATACCGGAATTTTACCAATTGGACATGAAAATGCTGTTCAAAGTGATGTTTCGGCAAGTATTGTTTTCAAAAACAGAAAAGGAAGTACGATAGATGTTTCAAGAATTAGTCAGGGAACAGAATTTATTGCGGAGGTTACGATTAAAAACCAAAGAAATGAAAGTATCCAAAATGTGGCATTATCACAAATTCTGCCTTCTGGATTCGAAATTGTAAACACGCGTTTCACCGATTACGGAGACGCAGTAAATAATATTGCCGATTATATTGATATCCGTGACGACAGAACTAATTTCTACTTCGGAATGAAATCGAGAGAAACGAAAGTTTTCAGAATTCTGCTAAACGCATCGTATCTAGGAAATTATTATTTACCTGGTTTACAATGCGAAGCCATGTACGACAATACATTCCTGGCAAGAACAAAAGGATTCTGGGTTGAGGTTGTGAAGTAGAATGAAAAAATAGCCCACGGATTTTACGGATGAAACGGATTCGAACAGATGTTATTAAATTACTCTGCGAAAACTCGTGTCATCCGTAAAATCAGTGGGCAAAAAACTTTGCAGTAAAATAAAGTTTCACGCAGATTTAGCAGATCTAAGCAGATCAAAAAAGAAAATCTGCCAAATCTGCTAAATCTGCGTGCAAAAAAACTTTGCGGTTAAATAAAATCAGTCTTGAAAAATAAACTTATAGCGTTTTTCCAACGCATTATAAACTGGATTAAAAGAAACAAAATAAAATCAGCAATTGCATTTGTGTTTTTGTTGATTTACTATTTTTCCCTTCCCCGAACTTTATTCAAAGAACCGTATTCAACCGTTATTGAAAGTAAAGAAGGAGAATTGCTCGGTGCCAAAATTGCCCGCGACGGACAATGGCGTTTTCCGGCGCAGGACAGCGTGCCAGATAAATTCAAAAAATGTATTGTTTATTTTGAAGACGAGTATTTCTATAAACATCCGGGATTTAATCCGGGAGCGATGGTAAATGCCTTTAAACAAAACCGAAAAGCGGGTAAAGTAGTAAGAGGAGGAAGTACTTTAACACAGCAGGTTATCCGATTATCCCGAAAAGGGAAAAACAGAACCTATTTTGAAAAACTTGTCGAAATTATTCTCGCAACAAGATTAGAATTAGGTTATTCTAAAAATGAAATTCTCGAAATGTACGCTGCTCATGCGCCATTTGGAGGAAATGTCGTTGGACTCGAAATGGCTTCGTGGCGTTATTTTGGCGTACAGTCCAATCAATTATCGTGGGCAGAAAATGCTGTTTTGGCGGTTTTACCAAATGCGCCTAGTTTAATTTATCCCGGAAAAAATCAGATAAAATTACTAAACAAACGAAACCGACTTTTACTGAAACTGCATCAGGAAGGAATAATTGACAAACAGACGTACGAACTTTCGATAGAAGAACCATTACCTCAAAAACCTTATGATCTGCCTCAAATTGCACCGCATTTATTACAGAGAGTGGCAAAAAGTGAAGAAGGAACACGGGTAAAAACTACAATCGATCATGCCTTGCAAAATCGTGTAAATCAAATCGCAAGATATTATTACAATCAATACAAGCAGAATGAAGTTCATAATCTGGCAATTTTAGTAATTGATGTTCAGAACAGAAATGTAATGAGTTATGTTGGAAATTCCCCAACAGATAAAGATCATCAAAAAGATGTTGATATTATTGATGCTCCGCGAAGTACAGGAAGTATTTTGAAACCGCTTTTATACGGCGCAATGCTTGACGACGGCGAATTATTACCGAATACTTTGGTGGCTGATATTCCAACGCAGATTTCAGGTTATACACCGCAGAATTTTAACCTTACTTTTGATGGAGCAGTTCCGGCGCATCGAGCTTTGTCGCGTTCATTAAATATTCCGGCAGTATTAATGCTTCAGGAATTTACAGTCAATAAATTTTATGAAGAACTTCAAAAATTCAAATTAAAAGACATAAATAAAACCCCTGATCATTATGGTTTATCGCTTATTTTAGGCGGTGCCGAAAGTAATTTGTGGGATTTATGCCGAACGTATGCAAATCTTTCTTCCACGGTTAATTATTACACTAAAAACAACGGAAAATACCGAACAAACGAATTCACAGAGCTAAATTATAAAAACGATTTTAAGCCTGATTTTGGATCTGAAACGAATCAGAAGAATATTTTGGGTGCGGGATCAATTTGGTTAACGTATAATGCAATGGAAGAAGTAAATAGACCAGAAGGAGATGAAGCCTGGAAATTTTATGACAGCTCATTAAAAATTGCCTGGAAAACAGGAACAAGTTTCGGAAATCGTGATGCGTGGGCCATTGGAACAAATTCAAGATATGTAGTGGGAATTTGGGTTGGAAATGCAACCGGAGAAGGAAGGCCGACTTTAACCGGAGTTACGAGTGCCGCGCCAATTTTATTTGACGTTTTTAATTTACTTCCAAGACAAAGATGGTTTGATATTCCGTATAAAGATTTAGAAGAAGTTGAGGTTTGTCGCTTAAGCGGTTATTTGGCAAAAGAAAATTGCCCAAAAATTAAACAATGGGTTTCTAAAAAAGGAAAATCTACAGCAGTTTGTCCGTATCATAAAACCATTCATTTAGATAAAACAGAACAATTTCAGGTAAACAGCAGCTGCGAAAGCATTGAAAATATTGTAACTAAAAACTGGTTTGTACTGCCTCCTGTAATGGCTTGGTATTACAAAAGCCAGCATATAGAATATTTACCTCTGCCGCCATTTAAAGAAGGATGCGAAGGAACACAAACTAAAACAATGGATTTTATTTATCCGAAAGCCAACAGCAAAATTTATTTGACTAAAGATTTCAATAGTAAAGTACAGCCCGTAATTTTAAAAGTAGCTTATTCTGAAAGGGATAAAGAGCTTTTTTGGTATGTTGATGATGTTTATAAAGCCACCACAAAAACTTTTCATGAACTGCCAATTATGCCAGCAACAGGAATACATTATATTACGGTTGTAGATGCTTCTGGAAATGAAATTAGACGAAAAATAGAAATTGTGAGGGAATAAATTCCAAATTTAAAAAAGAAGTTACTGTATGTCAGGCTGAGCGAAGTCGAAGCCCGCGTGCCAATTGGAGCGCCCTTCGACTTCGCTCAGGGTGACACTTTTGTATTCAAAATGACTTTTTAAATATAGTTTTAAGCCTAAATTTCCGCCACGAATTACACCAATTGACACAAATTAATTCGTGCAAATTCGTGTAATTCGTGGCAAAAAAAAGAGCATAAAAAAACCGCCCCGATGCATCGGGGCGGTTTTGATTTTTATTCTGAAATAACATTTCCTTTTTTATCATAGAAATGGTATTCTAAGTACGTGTAAGCGTCACGAGGTATGATTTTCACCCATTTCTTATGTTCAAAAAACCATTTTGAACGTAATGATGGAAAACCTTTGCTGAGGTATGCAGCCACAAACGGATGTGTGTTAAGCACAACTTTATTGTGGGTTTTTAAAAGTCTTTCTAAATCAGAGGTGATCTTGTCTATTATTAATATTGGTGCTTCAATTTCACCATTGACTTTATTAGGATCTTCTTCTCTGGTTTTAATGTTAACTTCTGGTCTTACGCGCTGTCTTGTAATCTGGACTAAACCAAATTTACTCGGCGGTAATATTTTATGCTTTGCTTTATCGTCGCTCATTTCTTCTCGCAAGAAGTCGAACAAAACTTTCCTGTTTTCTGGATTAGACATATCGATAAAATCAACTACGATAATTCCGCCCATATCTCTCAGACGAAGTTGTCTGGCGATTTCTGCTGCGGCAATCATATTCACTTCCATGGCGGTGTCTTCCTGGTTGGTAGCTTTATTCGAACGGTTTCCGCTGTTTACGTCTATAACGTGAAGAGCTTCAGTATGTTCGATGATAAGGTAAGCCCCTTTACTCATAGAAACGGTTCTGCCAAAAGAAGTTTTGATTTGTCTCTCTATATTGTATTTCTCAAAAATTGGAGTGTCATTTGATTGATAAAACTTAACAATCGATTGTTTTGAAGGTGCAATTTCTTGCAGATATTCCTTCGTTTGATGGTACAACTCTTCATCATCTATTTGGATACCACTAAAGGTATCATTGAATACATCTCTTAATATCGAAGAAGCCCTGTTAAGCTCTCCTAATACTTTTGATGGATGATGAGCAGTTGGTAATTTTTTACACATTGCAGACCATCTGCCAAGCAGGTTCTGCAAATCTTTTTCTAATTCGGCTACGTTTTTGCCTTCGGCTACTGTACGAACAATAACACCAAATCCTTTAGGTTTGATCGATAGAACAAGTTTTTTTAGACGATCCTTTTCTTTTTTGTCTTCTATTTTTTGAGAAATAGAAACACGATCAGAAAAAGGAACTAGAACGATAAATCTTCCGGCAAGAGAAAGCTCAGCACTTATTCTTGGGCCTTTGGTCGATATAGGTTCTTTAACTACTTGAACTAAAACAGATTGATTGGCACTTAAAATATCAGTAATGATGCCATCTTTGTCAATCTCTTTTTCAAACTGAAAGGTTTTTAGGGAGAAATCTTTTATTTTACCTGCGCTTACAAGTTTTATGAATTTCAGCTGAGAAGCTAAGTTTGGGCCTAAATCGTGATAATGTAAAAAGGCATCTTTTTCGAAGCCTACATTTACAAAAGCAGCATTAAGTCCGGCAACTGGTTTTCTGATTTTGGCAATAAAAATATCACCAACCTGAAAGTTGCTTTTCTCTTCTTCTTTGTGTAATTCAATTAGTTTTCCATCTTTTAATAAGGCAAAATCTACGGCTTCAGAACTAGATCTAATGATTAATTCTTTATTCACACTGTAAATTTTTATCCGTGAATTGGTTGTCGGTTGTTTGTTGATAGTTGTTGGTAAAAATAACCAAAAACCAAAAACCAAGAACCATCAACTTCTACAAGGATGGATTAAACAATATTTTAACAGGTATTGAACCCGGGGAAAACTAGCTGGCAGTTTCCAGTTCCAAGTAATCAGTAAACTGAATACTAAAATCTGATGACTGAACACTAATTCTCAATTTCAATGAACGTTTAAAAAGAAAAAAGTAGTTTAAAACTACTTTTTCTTTTTGTGACGGTTAGCTCTCGCTCTTTTCTTACGTTTGTGAGTAGCTACCTTATGTCTCTTTCTTTTTTTACCACTTGGCATATCGTGTCAGATTTATGTTAATTAATATTATTTTGCTTCGTTGTTAGTTTTAACTCCTTCTACAAATACTTTTGCAGGTTTAAACGCAGGGATGTTGTGTGCCGGGATTTTGATTGTAGTGTTTTTTGAGATGTTTCTACCAGTTTTTTCAGCTCTGGTTTTTACAATAAAACTACCAAAACCTCTTAGGTAAACATTGTCTCCTGTTTCTAAAGAAGTTTTTACTTCTTCCATAAAAGTTTCTACTGTTGCTTGAACATCTCCTTTTTCAAGACCTAATTTCTCTGAAATTTTCGCTACGATATCTGCTTTCGTCATTTTCTTTCCTATTTTATTTATAAATGGTGTACTATTTTTTTGAGTTTGCAAATATAGGAATTAAAAAAATAATTAATCAAGCTAATTCGTTAAATTTTAATTACATAAACATTTACTTTTGTATTCTAAGTATTTTGCAATGAATTTTTCTAACATATTGATAAAATGGTATTTACAAAACAAACGTGATTTACCGTGGCGAAAAACGGCCGATCCGTACCAAATTTGGCTCTCAGAAATTATGCTGCAGCAAACAAGAGTTGCGCAAGGAATGCCTTACTTTTTTGCTTTTACGGAGGAATTTCCTACTGTTTTTGATCTTGCAAATGCATCTGAAGAACAAGTTTTAAAACTTTGGCAGGGACTTGGCTATTATTCACGAGCTCGAAATCTTCACAAAACGGCAAAATATGTCGCCGATGATTTAAACGGAAGTTTTCCTCCTTCTTATAAAGAACTTTTAAATTTAAAGGGTGTAGGCGAATATACAGCCGCTGCAATTGCTTCTTTCTCTTATAATGAAGCCGTTCCTGTTGTAGACGGAAATGTATTTCGTGTACTTTCCCGCTATTTTGATATAGAATCAGATATTGCACAGCCCACAGCAAAAAAAGAATTTACAAAACTGGCTTATGAATTAATGCCAAAAGATAACCCGGCGATATTCAATCAGGCGATAATGGAGTTTGGCGCACTGCAATGTGTTCCTAAAAGTCCCAATTGTTCTGTCTGTGTTTTTAATGACAGCTGTTTAGCGCTGCAGAAAAATAAAGTTGATTCTTTACCGGTAAAATCAAAAAAAGTAAAAATTACAAATAGGTTTTTTAATTATCTGGTTTTAGAAGATATTTTAGGAAACACTATTGTTCAAAAAAGAACTGCAAAAGGAATCTGGCATAATTTGTATGAGTTTCCTCTTTTTGAAAGCAGTGAAATTGTAGATTTTAATACTGTTGCCGGTATAGTAAAAAATGATATGTTTTCTTTCCATACTATAGTAGGTATCGAAGAATGCAGTGAAGCGGCCATAATTCATAAGCTTTCGCATCAGCATCTTCACATTCAGTTTTGGAAAATAAAAATTAATGAAGCACTTGAAAAAGGAATTGATTTGAAAACTTTAAAAAGCTTTCCTTTTCCAATTGTAATATATAATTTTATTGAGAAATTATAATAATAAAAAACGACTTTTATGAGAAGTCGTTTTTTATTCATTTCTATACTCCGGCGGCGGCGTACTGAATTATTCTAACCACAATTCCAACTGCAAAACCAATTAAGGCCATATTACATGCTGATTTTGCTGCTACGGGCTCATCATTCTTTTTTACAAAGTAAATAATTGCTCCGGCTAACGGAATACAAAAAGATAAAACTTTTAGCGGCGTGCTTAAATCTTGTTCCGATTTATCATTTTTTTCGAATTCATTAAAATTAGAATTTTCTTCAGACATAATTGTTTGTTTTACGTGGTTAATTAATAAAAATGTATTTAAAAAAATATACTGTCCAGTATGCGATAAAATCAGATAATCCGGCAAGTCCGTATCCAGCAATAATTCCTGAGAAAAAGCGCAAAAAATTATTACTTTCTCTATTAAAATAGGCTTGCGTGAGACCGTCAATCATTGTTGGAAGAATTGCTAGTAATGCCAGATAAATGTCTATTTTAATAAACCATAAAAGAGGTATAAAAATAAAATAGCCAACATAAATGCCGGTACAACGGGCACAAAAAGGAAATTGTTTCCCTTTATAAAAAAAAGACCTTTCAGGTAGTTTGTGGCAGCTGACAAATTCGATTTTTCTCATGAATCAAAAATACAATAATTTTTTATTTAACATAATTTTTCTTAGTGTCAATATTTTATATTCCTTCGTTTAATTAGAATTGGAAATATTTAGTACAGAATGAAATGCTGTTTTAAGTAAAAATACTTTTCTAAATACAATCTACAATTTTTATAAAAGCAGGAATTAATTTGCTAAAAAAATGTATCTTTGGTAGAAATACCACTATTAATTATGAATGGAACATTAAATAAGGTTATGCTTATTGGTCATTTAGGCGATGATGTAAAAATGCATTATTTTGATGGAGGAAACTGTATTGGTCGCTTTCAACTGGCTACAAATGAAGTTTACATAAATAAAACGACCAATGAAAAAATAACGTCTACAGAATGGCATAATTTGGTTGTGCGTAATAAAGCTGCCGAAATTTGTGAAAAATACCTTTCTAAAGGTGATAAAATATATGTTGAAGGACGTATTAAGTCAAGACAGTGGCAGGCTGAAGACGGCACAACAAAATATACAACCGAAATTCAGGTTACAGAATTTACTTTTCTGACTACCAAAAAAGAAACTGCAAATCAGCGGTCAGGCCACGATCAGGAACCAGCAAAAAATGCTAACTTTGATGCGCCAAACGAAGGTTTGCCAATTAATGATCTGCCTTTTTGATTGTTTAACTAATCCTATGTAATTTGGACCCGGAGCCCAGTTTATTATTTACTACAACTTTAGACACCAATTTAATAATTGGTTTTGTCGGAATATTTATTTTGCTGTTTTTATCAGCAATTGTTTCAGGTGCCGAAGTTGCACTTTTTTCTTTGTCCCAAAAAGATATTGATGACACTCTTCAGGAAAACCTTTCAAAAGGAAAAATTATTTCTGATCTTTTAGACAAACCCAAAAAACTTTTAGCAACCTTATTAGTCGCCAATAATTTTTTAAATATTGGAGTCGTTATTTTGTTCTCTTTTATTGGCAGAAACATTTTTTCAGGTGTTGATTCTCCTGTTTTAAAATTTATTTTAGAAGTAATTCTGGTTACTTTCCTGATTTTATTATTTGCAGAAGTTTTGCCAAAAGTTTACGCAAGCCGTAACAATGTAAAATTTGCCAAACGTTTCGCCTATTCCATTTCTATTTTAGATAAATTACTGTCGCCAATAAGCTTGCCTATGCGCAGTGTTACTTTATATTTGCATAATAAATTAGGGAAACAAAAAAACAGCTTTTCTATAAATCAGCTTTCTCAGGCTTTAGAATTAACAGATTCTGAAGGAACATCAACAGAAGAGCAAAAAATATTAGAAGGAATTGTTTCTTTTGGAAATACAGATACAAAGCAGGTTATGAGTCCGAGGATTGATATATTTGCATTGGAAATTACAGAATCATTTTCGGCAATTTATCCTAAAATAATCGAAAAAGGATTTTCAAGAATTCCGGTTTATCGAGATAATATTGACCAGATTGAAGGTGTTTTGTTTGTTAAGGATTTATTGCCGCATATTGATAAAGACAATTTTGACTGGACATCTTTAATAAGAGAAGCATTTTTCGTTCCTGAGAATAAAAAATTGGATAATCTATTAAAAGATTTTCAAAGCCTTAAAAGTCATTTGGCAATTGTTGTTGACGAATATGGCGGAACTTCCGGATTAGTTTCTTTAGAAGACATAATTGAAGAAATAGTAGGGGATATCAGCGATGAATTTGATGATGAAAATTTAAATTTCTCTCAAATAGACGAAAAGAATTTTCTTTTTGAAGGAAAAATAAACCTTAAAGATTTCTATAGAATTGTCGATGTCGACGAAGATATATTTGAATCTCATAAAGGTGAAGCCGAAACGCTTGCCGGATTTATTTTAGAAATCCTGGGGAATTTCCCTAAAAAAGATCAAAAAATAGCTTTTGAAAATTGTCTTTTTACAATAGAAACAGTTGATAAGAAGCGTGTAAAACAAATAAAAGTAACAATAGAATAAATGTTTAAAAGAATAATTTCGGTCGCGGTAATTTTGCTCACATTAACAGTTGTAAGCTGTAAAGACGACGTTTTGCCCAAACCTGCAAGTTTCCTTAGATTAGATTATCCAGAAGCCAAATATGTCAATTTTGAAAACAATTGCCCGTTTGCTTTTGAAATGAATGAAGATGCGGTTATTAAAGGTGAAAAAGACTGCGGATTTGCGATTACATATCCAAAAATGAAAGCGACGATTTACTTAACCTATAAGCCTGTTCACGGCGATATCGAAAAGCTTTTAAAAGATGCTCAAAAACTGACTTACGAACACGTTATTAAAGCCGATGATATTTTAGAACAACCGTATTTAAACGCAGAAAAGAAAGTTTACGGTATGTTTTATCAAGTGGATGGAAATGCGGCTACAAACTCTCAATTTTACGTTACAGACAGTACAAAACATTTTATAACAGGATCAGTTTATTTTTATGCAAAACCAAATTTTGATTCTGTAATGCCGGCTGCAAGTTATATCAAAAATGATATGCAGCGATTGATGGAAACGTTAAAATGGAAATAAAAGAATACAAAAAAGAGGCTGTCTCAAAAGGACAGCTTCTTTTTTTTGGTAAAAACAAGATTGTCCACTAAAAACATTAATTCAGGTTTTTCGGATTCCACTTTCAAGATAATTTTTTATTTCTTGCTGATTTTAGGTAAAAACGAGCTGTTTTTATCCTGTAAAGGCCATTTTTTGTAAATTATGGGCAATAGAAATCAATCCGATTTCTACCTCGGCCTTGTTTTGTCCTCGAAGCATAAATCGTTTAAATCCTTTATTGTGCTTGATCTGGGCAAATACGGGTTCTACATCATGACACCTTTGCTTTCTGAGCTGTTCTCCCCGTTTTGTTTTAAGTAAATCAAATGCCTTTTACCTTATTTGAGCAATTCAGGATTGTTTTGCGAGGCGGTCACCTGTTTGGTTTTGCAGTCTCTGTCAAAATAATTGTACTTAACAAAGGCTTTTATTTTTCTGGCTTTTAATAAGTTGTAGTTTTCCTGCGAACCATAGCCAGCATCGGCAACTAACTCTTTGGGAACTTTTTTGTATGATTTTTCAAAACTATCAATATGCGGGCTAAGCGTTTTTGTGTCAGTAGGATTCGGATGCAGGCTGTAGTGCAGAATGAACTGCTTATTGGTACTGATCTGCAGATTGTAAGCCGGTTTTAACTGGCCGTTTAGCATATGGTCCTCTTTCATGCGCATAAAAGTGGCATCGGTATCGGTCTTGGAGAACGAGTTTCTGTTTTGAAGAATTTCTTCTTGCTGTTTGTACTTTTCAAGGTTCTTTGGCCAGTTCTTTTTGGCATAATTGAGCTTCTGGCGTACTTTCGAAGGAACTTTTTTCTCTTTCAAAACTGCATTGATCGTGTTGATTGCAGCTTCTACTTTTTCTTTATCAATAGCCCTAAAATCAACAGATTCTGTATTTTTGAGTTCTTCTTTGGCTACACTCTGTGCATAATTCCAAAGTTCTTCCAGCTGTTGTTCAATACGTTCTTTACTCTTTTTAATAGCCTTCCCCCATACAAAAGTGTAGCGGTTGGCATTGGCTTCAATCTTTGTGCCGTCAACAAAGGCAGTCTTAAGGCTTACGATGCCCTCCCTTTCTAGCAAAAGAACAATTTGGGTAAAAATTTCTTTAATCTGCCCATTTAGACGTTGACTTCTAAAACGATTGATCGTATTGTGATCCGGCTGGCTCATACCGCTGAGCCACATAAAATGGATATTTTCTTTAAGGGCCTGTTCAAGTTTTCGGCTTGAATAAATATTGCACAAATAACCATAGACCAACACTTTCAAAAGCATTTTAGGATGGTAGCTTGAAGTGCCTCCTGGTTTGTAATTGCGCATTAAACTTGTTAAATCTAAACCATCAACGATGCCAGAGACTACTCTTACAGGGTGCTTACTATCAATCAGCTCCGATAAATTCGGAGGAAAAAGCACATTTTGGTTGGGAATGTAATCTTTAAAGACTACTTTTGAAGCTATACACACACCGCAATTTAATCAAATTGCAAGAATTAGGAAAGCGAAAGCTTTCCTTTTTTTATGCCACAAAAAAAGCTGCCTCACTTTTGAGACAGCCTCTTTTTGTTTTTTAAATATAAGAACAGAAAAAACAGATAAGGGTTACTTTTCTTTGATTTGATTGTGTCGTGTTATGGTTGTATGCCACACGAAATGATTCGTGCGGGAGCGGAGTTTATTTTTCATCCCATAATGAGAATAATTTTGTCCTATTGGTCAGGAAACCGATATCATCGCGTTGATATATCCGAGCCATCTGGCTCATTGTAATCAGGTAATCGGGAAAAAATGTCAACACCGCCATCCCCCATAATTAGAAAATAATTTTCTGACTTTGAGAACCCTAAATATTTATTTCCCTCATAACTATTTTGTTGCAACTCTAAAAAATATTTTTTTTCAGTCTTATAATTTAAGAGTCTGGGTGCCTTGATATTCCAAGCAATATCAACAACTTCTATCTTCCATGTATTATCCTTTGTTAATAAATTTCCACCTCCACCTCTTAATCCAAAAATAAATACAGTTTCAGACTTACTTTCAACAAAAAAAGTCAAATTATCATCAGATATGCTTTTTATAAATGAATTCTCATAATCACTAAATATGGTATTCTTTTTAAGAATATCATAAATAAAAATTCCATCGACATTAATTAGTAAAATATTTTCATCTGAAAACCATCCAATTGCTATTATTCCGTTTAGGCCAATAGCCGAATAGTACTCCCATTCGCCTGCTTTCGCGACTAAATTTTCGTCTGATAACTCATCAAACATGTTGACATCATATTTGTTTTTTAACTCTTTTAATCTCATAATTACGGCTTTATAATTTTATCACTACCAAATTTAAAGGCTTTTAACTTCCATAACTAAAAAAGAGGCTGTCTCAAAAGTAAAATCAAGCTGTTGAGAATCGCGTAAATGGAAAATTTCTCCGATAGGTATCCGAATAAAAAAGAGGTTGTCTCTAAAAGTCGAGACAACCTCTTTTTTATGGAGAAACTTTAAACTTTAGATTTAAAGTTCGAAACTTTATATGTTTTTCCGTCTCCGGTTTCCTGAACAACTTTAGTCAGTGATTCAGGAGTTTGAACAGTTTTGTCGAAAGTAACAGTTGCTAATTTTTTATCAAAATCAACAGTTGCTTTTTCTACACCTTCTAAATTAGATAATTCCGTTTCGATAGTTTTGGCACATCCAACTGCACAAGTCATACCTTCAATGTTGAAACTTGCCGTTTGTACATTTTCTGCAGCAATTGGTTTGTGTTCTTTTGGAGCAGCTTTTTCAGCATTAATTACTGCCAAACTTTTATCTTCTTCTTTTTTACAACTTACGAATACTAAACCAGCAATTGCTAATGAAGCTATGATCTTTGTGAATTTCATATTATAAGAATTTAATTTACTAATAATTTTCTTTGCAAAATTAGTAAAAAGGAAGAGGCTAATTCGTAAAAATAGTACAAATTTGCAGTAAAATACTTTTTATGGATGCAAAACAGTTAAAGTGGGCTTACTTGTTAGTATTGTCACTAATTTGGGGAAGTTCTTTTATTTTAATCAAAAGAGGATTAGTAGGTTTAACCGCAGTTCAGGTTGGATCTTTCCGAATTATTTTTGCTGCCCTTTTTTTATTGATTGTTGGTTTTAAAAGTTTAAAAAAGATTTCTCGCCGCCAATGGAAATTTGTTGCGATAACTTCTTTTTTTGGGACTTTTACGCCAGCTTTTCTTTTTGCGATTGCAGAAACAGAAGTTGACAGCTCAATTGTAGCCATTTTAAATTCGCTTACGCCTTTAAATACGTTGGTTTTAGGAATATTGATTTTTGGGATTCAATTTCAAAAACGACAGGTTTTAGGTGTTTTTGTTGGTTTAATTGGATGTTTGTTACTGGTTTTAAGCGGCGCAGCATCGCATCCGGGGCAGAATTACTATTATGTTATTTTGGTAGTTATTGCAACACTTAGTTATGCAATAAATGTCAATTTAATCAAGAAATATTTATCTGATTTAAACTCGCTTAGCATCACAACAGGGAATTTTGCCATATTGCTTATTCCGGCGTTGCTGATTTTAAGTACAACCGATATTCCTCAAAGAATAAGTATGGAAGTTACACATCATTCTATTTTCTTCGTAATGATTTTAGGAATTTTAGGAACCGGAATTGCAAATGTTTTGTTCTTTAAATTAATTCAGATTTCGTCTCCGGTTTTTGCAACTTCTGTAACTTATTTAATACCAATTGTTGCTTTTTTCTGGGGATTATTAGATAACGAAATGCTTACGCCAATTCAGTTTTTTGGTGCTTTTATTATTTTGATTGGAGTTTATTTATCGGCTAAGAAATAAGATAGTGATCAAGGTTTTGTTTGTCATCCTGCGTAAAATTAAAGGGCGTGCCAATTGGAACGGGGGCTTCGACTTCGCTAAGCCTGACAAAAAAGAGGATAAAAAGTTTTCTGGCAGAAGTTTGTCATTTCGACTGAAGGGAGAAATCGCACTAGAAACTCCGCATAGAATGTCGTCAATCTTTGTCGAATCCCGAGTGCGATTTCTCCCTTCAGTCGAAATGACAAACTAAATAAAAAAGCTTTGTCAAAATTTTGAACTTTGACAAAGCCTATGAGAAAAAAAACTTAGAATCTTAGCATCTCAGAACTTTAGCCTCTCTAAAGAAAATCTGCCTCAGAAACCCCTTCATTAATCTTGATATCTGTCATTTTGATATCTAATTCAAAACCTACATTTTGAACTAAGTTAAAAGGAACTTTAACACCTTTTACTTCTCTGTAATCGTTGAAGTTTGTGATTTGCGTAACCGATTTTCCGTCTTGTTCACGAAGTTTCGATTTTGCTACTTTCAACCCAGATTTTACATCATAATAATGAGTTGTATTGCCATCTTTTATGGCATAAGCATCGCTTCCGTTAATTGGTTCAATGCTGTTTACTTTTAAGTCTGTTCTTTTTACTAATTGTAACTCTTCAAAAGGAGCAGCATTTGCTTTCATTTCTTTAAGGTCATCGCCTTCAAGGTTTTTACGTTTTCCTTGCTGTTCAATATAAGCGCCTTTATCATTTACAACCTGTTTCATTAAATTCATAGTTCCCATAGAAAGTGAAACCATCATTTTTCCTTTAGAATCAAGTTTTGAAGTAAAAGTCAGCAGGGCGGGAGCTTGCGGAACTTTTGTTGTTCCATCCATATAAAGTGTTTTTACGGCAGTTACTGCTTTTTCTCCGCCAATAGCTTTGATGTAATTTTCGAAAACAGTTTTTGCAGTAATATCTGCGGGAGCTTCTTTTTTAACAGCCGGTTTTTCAATTGGGTTTCCGTATTTATCAAAATAATAAATCGGAATTTGAAGTTTTTCTAAGCCAGAAATTACATCAGAACCTTTTCCAACAACAACAATTCGCATATTGTCAAGTAAAAAATATTTGTTTGCCACACGATAAATATCGTCGGCAGTTACATTGGTAATTGTTTGAATGTATTTTTCGTAGAAATCAGCCGGAAGTTTTTCTGTTTCAATGTTTAAAGCATAACGTGCCACAGCCTGAGGTTTTTCTACCTGCATAACAAAACGCCCAATATATCCTGCTTTTACATTTCTTAAAACTTCTGGATCAACTCTTTCGGTACGAACTCTTTTAATTTCTTTTATAAACTGAACAACGGCGCTGTCTGTTACCGCATTACGAACCGCAGACGAAGCCTTGAATTTGGTTACATATTTTCCGCTTCCAATACTTGAATTTGCGCCATAAGTCCACGCGTGCTGTTCGCGTAAATTCATGTTTAAATAACTGTTGAAATCACCCCCTAAAATTTGATTTGCAATTACAGCAGGGAAAAAATCAGGATCGCTCATTTTTAAATTTATAGTATTTACCAACGAAATCTCTGATTGAACCGCATTTGGAACATCTACAAAATCAATTTGAAGTTTAGATGCATTTTCAGGATTTGGATAGGTATTTTTTGGAGCGGCTTGTTTTTTCCATCCGCCGAAAAGTTTCTCTACAGCTGTTTTGGTTTCTTTGAACTTAACATCTCCAATAATAACTAAATAAGCATTTTCGGGTACAAAATAAGTGGCGTAATTTTTTTGAACATCTTCAAGCGTTACATTCTTCACAGTTTCTTCAGAAAGGTATTCACCGTTAGGATGATTTTTTCCAAAAGCTAAAACATCAACAACGCGATTGGCAATTGCCGGAACGCTTTTTTCATCGGCTTTAAGTCCTTCTAATAATTTTGCTTTTTCTTTATCAAATTCAGTTTGCGTGAAATTTGGCTGTAAAGCACCTTCGGCTAAAAGCTCTAAAACACGTCCTGAATATTTGGATAAAGAACTTGCAAAAGCGCCTTGCGATGTAAAATTGATGTTTGCACCATAAAAATCAATTTCTTCATTAAAAGCTTCTTTCGCAGTTTTTTTGGTTCCGTTACCAATTAAACTGCTTGTTAATTCGTCAACACCTTTTTTGTTTCCTTCTGTAAATGGGGCATTGTCCAGTGTAAGGTTAAAACTTACTCTTGGTAATTTATGGTTTTCGACAACCAGAACTTTCATACCATTTGCCAAAACAAAGGTTTGAGGTTTTTTAATGTTAACTACAGGCGGGTTTCCTGGTTTTGGTTGTGGACGATCTTGTGCTTGCATAATTCCAGTTAGGAATAAAATGATTAAAAATGTATATAGATTTTTCATGATTCGATATTCTTAGTTTTGCGATTTTGGGGTAGGAATATAATCTAAAATTAAGCGCTGATTTGGATTTAAATACTTCTTGGCAACTTCTCTAATTTCTTCTCTCGTAATAGAATGGTAAATATCAATTTCGGTGTTAATTAAATTTACATCTCCATAAAGTAAATAATACGAAGCCAGGTTTTCTGCAATTCCTTCTACGCTAGAATTAGCGTTCACAAAATTGTTATCGAATTTGTTTTGTAATTTTTCGTAATCTTTCTCAGAAATTAAATCGGTTTGAAGCTTTACGATTTCTTCATCCATTTCTTTTAAAATATCGGCTGTAGTATTTGGCGCCATTGGCAATCCATATAATATATAAGTTCCGTAATCTTCCTGACTAAAACCAACAGCACCTATTTGAAGCGCCATTTTTTTATCATCGACAATTTTTTTATACAATTTTGAACTTTTACCATCGCTTAAGTAAGATGAAATTAAATCTAATACTCTTGCGTCCCTTGTTTTCATAGACGGTGTTCTATATGAAGCAACAATCATCGGAATCTGAATATTCGGATCTTCGTATGTTGCTTTTATAGTCTGTGTAATTGGCTCTTCGGTAAAAGTTTGTTTTTTAACCTCTTCACCTTTCGGAATTGGTCCAAAATATTTCTGAACCCATTCTTTGGCTTTTGTTTTATCAAAATCTCCAGCAACGACTAAAACTGCATTATTTGGAGTGTAGAATTTTTTATTAAAAGCCTGAAATTCTTCAAGCGTTGCTGCATCTAAATCTTTCATAGAGCCAATTGTGGTCCAGCGATACGGATGGTTTTTAAACATGTTCTTTTTAACCTCCGGAAGAATATTTCCGTAAGGCTGATTGTCGTAACGCATTCTTTTTTCTTCTTTAACCACTTCATTTTGCGTGTCAACACCAATTTTATTAATAATTGGGTGCATTAATCTTTCAGATTCCATCCATAAACCCAGTTCTAAATTGTTTGATGGAAAAACTTCATAGTAATACGTTCTGTCGTCAGAAGTATTAGCGTTGTTCACGCCGCCATTTGCGGTAACGATTTTCATCCATTCGCCGCGTTTTATATTTTGAGTTCCTTCAAATAATAAATGTTCGAAGAAATGTGCAAAACCAGTACGATCCGGTCTTTCGTCTTTTGAACCTACGTGATACATTACAGAGGTAATAACTACCGGTGCCGAAGGATCATTATGCAGAATAATATGCATGCCGTTATCTAAATTGTATTCTTCAAAAGCCACCTTTTGAGCATGAGCTACTCCGCCAAGCATTAGTGCTGCACTTAACATCATTATTGAATTTTTCATAAAGATTAATAAATTTAAAATACCTAATAAAATAGTAGGTAGCCAAGAGTTGATTATAGTTACATCAAAAATAACTTTTTTTAATTATCATTTAGAGGTTTATCTTTGTTTTGATTGCAATTTAACAATCTTTTACCTCTAATTTAAGATAAAAATCCTTTGAAATGCCTTGAAAAACAACAGTTAAACTACTTAAAATATTTTTGGTATAAGAGATTGCACAGTAAATTATTAGTTGTATATTTGCAACCTTAAAAATCAATAAATCAATTTGGTATGTATGCAATCGTAGAGATAGCAGGGCAACAATTTAAAGTAAGCAAAGACTTAAAGGTTTATGTTCACCGTTTAGCTAATGAAGAAGGTTCAAAAGTTTCTTTTGACAAAGTTCTTTTATTAGATGATAATGGAAATGTAACTTTAGGCGCCCCAGCTATAGAAGGTGCTTCAGTAGAAGCTAAAGTGTTACAACACTTAAAAGGTGATAAAGTTATCGTTTTCAAAAAGAAAAGAAGAAAAGGATACAAAAAAAGAAATGGTCACAGACAATATCTTACACAAATTGTAATTGAAGGTATTACTGCAGCAGGAGGAACTAAAAAAGCAGCAGCTAAAAAAGCGGTTGTAGCAGAAGAAGCAGCTACTGAAGAAGTAGAAGCTCCAAAGGCTAAAAAAGCGGCTCCAAAAGCAAAGAAAGAAGCTACTAAAGAATAATAACAATATTTAAACTCATACGTCATGGCTCACAAGAAAGGTGTCGGTAGTTCGAAGAATGGTAGAGAATCAGAATCAAAACGTTTAGGCGTTAAGATTTATGGTGGTCAAGCTGCTATTGCTGGAAACATCATCGTTAGACAAAGAGGTTCAAAACACAATCCAGGTGAAAACGTTTACATTAGTAAAGATCACACTTTGCATGCAAAAGTTGATGGAGTTGTTAAGTTCCAAAAGAAAAGAGATAACAAATCTTATGTTTCTATTATTCCTTTTGAGGCATAATTAACAAGATTTACTTTTTATAAAAAACCCGTTCTGAAAAGATCGGGTTTTTTGTTTTTTATTACTTTAAGATTTTAAGATAAAGGAACCACAATCTTGTCATCCCGAGGAACGAGGGATCTTCGCGAGTAGCTCCGCAAAGATTGGTCTTTGCGAGAAACGAAGCAATCTCACGTGCTAAATCAATTGTGGGTCATTGTTAGTGCGGTTGCTTCGTTCCTCGCAATGGCAAATCGCAAAAAAAAACCTTTGTAAAAGTTTTAAACTTTGACAAAGTTTAAGATGAGATAAATGATGTTTATTGAAAAGATTGAGATTTTGAAGTGTACTTTCTTAATTCTTTTTAAGATGTTTGTAGATGTATTTTTCTAATTCTTTTCCTTCGAAAGTATGATTTTCAAATTCAAAATATACTCCGTTTTCATTGTTTTGTTTTAAGGTAAGTGTTATATCGGCACCATTTTTTTCAATGATATAAATTTCAACCCATTTACTTGGTCGATTGTTTTCGATATATTTTGCATTTGCTGTATTTACAATTTTACAAAATTCAGGAGTTTCATTTTTGTTTAATGAAAATGAATATTCTTTATAGAAATCAAATTGGTTTTCATTCCATATCCATCCTCCATTTCCATTATGAATTTTGGATATATTACTACTAATAATAGTTGCTTTTTTAGAAGTATCAAAAGAAGCTTTTTTGTAATAAAATATATTAAAAATAGACCAAACAAATCCTAGGTTCGCAATTACAATAATGAAAATTAAGAGTTTTCTTTTGTTCATTTCAATTTATGAAAATATAGAATTACATTTTGGAATTTGGAATTTCTAAATTTGTAATTTAAACTTACCTATTCAGTATCCTTAGTTTCTTCCAAATCCTCAGTTTTACGTCCTACTTTTACTTTAGGATTGTCCTGAGTTCCTGTCACGGTTAGCGGGATTCCAAATATTCCCAATGGCGGCAGACCTAAACGCATTTTTAAATTCAGTTTTCCGTCTAAACTTGTTGTTCCTTCAATTCTTGGTCTAAAGCCTGCAAATTTAAATTTGAAGCGCTCTACCGTCATAATGTTATTCTTGATCGTACTTTTGATGTCTACTTTTGAAACATCCGGATTTTTCATCGATTCGGAACTTGTTTGTTTGCTTACCGCATTGAACATCTTTAATCCACGTACTTTTACATCTTTTACAGAGAGTGTTCCGCCACCAACAAGTGAAGGGTAAACAGGTTCCATATTCCCATTTAATCGCCCTTTTAATTGATAATCTAACGAAACAATTCCTTGTGCTTTTTCGGCAGCGCTTGCCATTTTTCTAAAAACTTCAATTTCGTTGTATGCTCTTTTAATATCAAAATCCGATGCTTTTATAGCATAATCAAAGTTTGCTTTTTGCGGTGTTACAGCCTGATAGTTGGCATTCATTGCAACCTTACAGCCTATTAAATCAAATCCTGTGTTCTGCATGGTCAATTTACCTTTATTCATGGTTAAATGTCCGGTTGCATTTTGAAGGTTTAACTTGTCGAAATTTACTTTTTGGGCATTGGCTAATAATTGTAAATTCAGGTTTGTTGGAATAATGATAACGCCGGTTTGTGCAGTAGTTTGAGTTTTTGTTTCTGGTTTTGGTGCTGAATTTTTTGTTACCGAAGCATCTGCAGACGTATTCGACATAAATTCATCTACATTAATATATCGTGCCGAAATTTTAAACGAACCTTTTAAAACTCCTGTATTTGTTGTTACGTAGTTGAAAACATTTTGCAGATAGCCATTCATTTTAAAATCAGATTGTCCATAGGCGGCCAGGAAATTATTAAATGACATTTTATCCTGATTGATTTTGAAAATTCCTTCTTTAATAATGAATTTTTTAGGAAGATATTCTGATGAAATCCCTATGTTTCTTAATTCCAGCGTTCCTTTATTATGCAGTTTGCTGTAGTTTCCTTTTTCGGCATCGCTTTGTTTTCCTTTTAACACTAAATCAGCTTTTACAAAACCGTCTAAATCTAATCCTTTTTGAGAGAAAACTTTATAGATTTTATTTACATCCAATTCGCCTTTTGCTTTAATGTCGTATGTTAAATCATTAAAGTCGCTTAAATCAGCTTCTACAAAAACAGGTTTTCCTTCAAAAGTAAACTGAGCAGGTTTTAGCTTTATTGTTAAATCTTCAAAAGTTCCTTTTTGATTGTCGATTTTTGATTTTATAATAATATTGGTAATTGGGTTAGGATAATATTTTGTTTTCACATATCCATTTTCTAAGTCAAAAACACCTTTTGTAACAGGGAAAAGTTTATTTTTTTGATCGAATTTTCCGTTCGCCTGGATATCTCCGGCTAAAGATCCTTTTAGTTCTATATCAGGAATTCCGAGTGCTTTTGTTAATTTGCCAAGGTCAATCTTAGCTTTAAGATCCGCATTAATTTCTGGTGTGTTTGCACCTTTTACAAAGAATTTAGATTTTATATAATCCTTATTAATGTTTAAGGATAGGTTTTTTGCATCAACAGTTAAAAGATCCGGGTTTAAAGACGGAACTTTTGTTTGAACTTCTAAATTTAAATTAGAAACAGGAAAAGCACTTTTGTTATAATTCACAAATCCGTTGTCAATTTTTACGTCAAGATTTAAGTCGGGAGCAATATTTTGCGAAGTAATATAATCTCCTTTTAGAGTAAAAAGTAAAGTGGTATTTCCTTTTAATTCTGTTTTAGAAAGCCATGTAATATATTTTGGCGGAAAAGCTGTAAATACATCATATAAATCACTGTTGTCAGATTTAATTACAAAATCCATATTGTAACCATCTTTTAAAATATCGAATTTTCCTTTAAAATCGACCATAAGCTGATTGATTTTTAAGTTATTCTGCTGGAAGAAAAAAGATAAGGAGTTGATGTTTACTTTAGTAATTAAATCAGCATCAACTTTTTTATTCATTAAATAAGGTTCATCTTCATAAATAATATTTAATTTTTCAATTTTTGCTTTTGAGTATAAATCGAAAACAGCCTTGTTTAAATCGCCTTTTCCTAAATAATTAAAACCTAAAGCATCAAAATGGACTTTTGTTGATTTGTCATCATAGATAATTTTACTGTTTAAAATCTCAATTCGTTCCAGTTTTAAAGCAGTATCAGTACTGTCTTTTTTTTCTGCGGTTTTGGCTTGTGATTTGTAAATATTGTAATTCGCTTCTCCGTTTGGATTGACTTTTACATTGATAAAGGAGTCTGATAGATAAATCTGGTCAATTTTTACCGATTTGCTAAAAATCAAACTGGCTACATTTATCCCAAAAGAAACCTCTTTTGCAGTAATGAATTTTTCATTTTTGTACGGTGCAGAACCGTTAAGACTTAAATTATCTAAGGTTAAGGTTAGAGATGGAAAATGACGAAAAAAAGAAACCGAAACATCAGAATAATTAAGTTCTGCGCTTAGTCTTTCGTTTGCTGTTTTTTTGATCTGTTCTTTAATTTGATCTTCAAAAACGATAGGCGTTAAAAATAATAGTGCTAAAATAACGGCGAAAGTTATCCCTAAATACTTCGCAATTTTGAATACGATTGATCTGGATTTACTTTTTTGCATAGCAATTTGTGGTGTTTAAATAAAAAAATAGAGTAAAAAAAGAGCGTAATTTATCCGTGAACAGTTTCTTTTTTACCATAATTGGTAATAATAGAACCTTCATATTCAATCCATTCTTTCCATCGTTTATCGATGTCGATATTGTCCTGATATTTTCTGGCAAATCCTAAAAAAGTGGTATAATGTCCGGCTTCAGAAATCATTAAATCGCGATAGAATTTAGCTAATTCTTCGTCTTTTATGTTTTCTGAAAGCACTTTAAAACGCTCACAGCTTCGGGCTTCGATCATGGCCGAAAATAATAAACGGTCGCAAAGCGCATCACGTCGGCTGCCGTCTTTTTTCATGAATTTAAAAAGCTCATTTACGTAATGGTCTTTTCGTTCGCGTCCTAAAGTAAGGCCGCGTTTTTTTATAACATCATGAACCATTTGTAAATGCTCCAGCTCTTCGCGTGCAATTACAAGCATTTCGGTCACTAGTTCTTCTAATTCAGAGTTATAAGTCACAATACTGATTGCATTTGAGGCTGCTTTTTGTTCGCACCATGCATGATCAGTTAAAATTTCTTCAATATTCGACTCGACGATATTGACCCAGCGAGGGTCTGTAGCTAATTTTAATCCCAACATAATTTCCCGACATTTTAGTTCTTGCAAAATTAGTGTTTTTTATTACTAAAATCAGGAAATATCGTGCAATTACGCTCAAAAAAGCATTATTTTGTAAGTTGAAATATATTACAATGAATCAGCTAAAAAAACTTCTTATAATTGGGTTTGTCTGGCCTGAGCCAAATTCTTCTGCGGCAGGCGGAAGGATGATGCAGTTAATTTCTATTTTCGCAGCAAATGGATTTGAAATCACTTTTGCCAGTGCGGCTTTAGACAGCGATTTTATGGTTAATTTGTCTGAATTTGGAGTTGCCAAAAAAAGTATCGAACTCAATTCTGCCAGCTTTGATGATTTTATAATCGAATTAAATCCCAATGTTGTTTTGTTTGATCGTTTTATGATCGAGGAACAATTCGGCTGGCGGGTAGCTGAAAACTGCCCAAATGCAATCAGAATTTTAGATACTGAAGATTTGCATTGTCTGCGAACGGCACGACAAAAAGCTTTTAAAGAAAATCGAGATTTTGAAATAGTAGATTTGTTTTCTGAAGAAGTGGCAAAACGAGAAATTGCCAGTATTTTAAGATGTGATTTATCTTTGATTATTTCTGAATTTGAAATGAATATCCTTCAAGATGCTTTCAGAATAAATAAAGTTTTACTTTTCTATCTTCCTTTTTTAGTAGATAAAATGTCTGAGAATGATCTTTTGAAATTGCCTTCATTTGAAGACCGTAAGAATTTTGTTTTTATTGGAAATTTTCTTCATGAGCCCAATTGGAATACAGTTCAATACTTAAAAGAAGCGATTTGGCCTTCGATAAAAGAGGAATTTCCCGAAGCTGTTTTAGAAGTTTATGGCGCTTATCCGTCACAAAAAGTATTGCAGCTGCATCAGCCTAAAAATGGTTTTTTTATTATGGGAAGAGCAGAGGATGCAAACGAAGTGGTGAAGAAAGCACGAGTTGTTTTGGCACCAATTCGTTTTGGGGCTGGTTTAAAAGGGAAATTATTAGAAGCCATGCAATGCGGAACGCCAAGTATAACTACTTCAATTGGTTCAGAAGCGATGCATGCAAATTTGTCTTGGAGCGGATTTATAGAAGATGATGTGCTTGAATTTGCTAAAAAAGCAATTGTACTTTATCAGGATGAAAATCTTTGGAAACAAACTCAAAAAAACGGTGTTGCCATTATTAATGAATGTTATCAGAAAGATAAATATTCAAATGAGTTAGCGGCTTTGGTAAATTCATTATTAATGGATTCGAAAAGCCATCGTCTTCATAATTTTATGGGTAATTTATTGCAGTTTCATGCTTATAAAAGCACAATGTATATGTCAAAATGGATTGAAGCGAAGAATAAAATTTAGTTTTCAGTCTCAGTTTTCAGTCACGGTCTCGGCTTTTGGTCTTAGTATACAGTTTTGTTTTGTAAATTCCCTAAAAATATAATCAGGATTTAAATAATTATAATTTATCCCAGAGGGATTTCATATCGGTAGAAAGAAAAATTACGATCGTTTTTATTGTCCCGTCAGGAACTAGACCAATTCGACATAACGTATAGTCCCTGACGGGCAATGTCATTAAGTTAAGAGGAAATCTATAAAATTACTTAACTGTTTAATTAAGAAAGTCATTAGAAAAATCAGTTTTTATCAGCGTTTTCGCTTTAGCGAATCAGTAAAATCAGCGTCTAATTGTGACGCGGATAAAACAGATTTACTTCGTAAAAACGCTGATAAACACGGATTTGATTTGCAATAATTTTATTTTCTAAAAGTTTAACTTAATGACATTGTCCGTAGGGACAAATAATTTTAATGCGTTATATTTTTTTCTACCGATATGAAATCCCTCTGGGATATGAAATACAAATTGAAATGCTGCTATAAAACGAAGTTATTCGTAATTATCTTTTATTTCAAAATACCTTCAACAGCCTGAATAGTTGTTGCATGATAACCAGATTTTGCTTTTTCGAAAATTTGATTTGCCCAAACTTTTCCTTCTGGTGTTTTAACCATTTCTTTATAAAGCATCATCACAGATCCTGTTCTGCTGATTCCAATTAAAAATTGTTCAATTGCAGGATAAGCAGGTTTATATTGGTGAATTAGTGCCTGAACAAACCATTGGCGCTTGATGATGAAATTTCCGCCTTTTGTAAAGTTGAATTCATTGTCAATTGCTTCCATTTCTTTTGCTGTGATATCAGCAGGAAGATGATCTATAAAGTGCTGTTTTTCTGCTGTAGTTGTAATTTTTTTGCTTAAACCTGCAACACCAGTCTCTCTCCAGCTTTTTTGAATTTTGTCGATAGCATCAAAATCCACTGAACTTACCGGAAGAATATTTGATGGAATTCCCGGTTTGTAAATCCAGTCTTCTAATTTGATTTTATCAGCTAATGTTTTGTCGCCTTTGATAAGATTTTCGTTTAAATATTTTACGAAATCTTCTGTAGTAATTGATTTGAAAGCATGTGAATCAAAATAATTCTTAATGAACGGATCGAATTTGTCACGTCCAACAGCGTTTTCGATAACTCTTAAAAATGCATATCCTTTTACGTAAGGAATTTGGCTGATTCCATCGTCAGGGTTTCTTCCTGTCAGCGAAACTTTAAGTCTTGTATCAGGACTTGTTTCTCCATATTCTGCTACGTTATCAACTAATTCTTTGTTTGTGATAACATTTTGCATTTCAAATTCTTTCTTTCCGAAAATAGCTTCTCCAATGCGATGTTCTACATAAGTTGTAAAACCTTCGTTTAACCAAATATCATCCCACGTTGCATTTGTAACTAAATTTCCGCTCCAGCTGTGGCCTAATTCGTGCGCTAATAAGCTAGTTAAGGAGCGATCGCCTGCAATAACGCCCGGAGTTAAGAATGTTAAGTTTGGATTTTCCATTCCTCCGTAAGGGAAACTTGGAGGTAAAACCAAAACATCGTAACGTCCCCAACGGTATGGACCGTAAAGTTTTTCGGCAGCGACAACCATTTTTCCAAGTTCTGCAAATTCCCAAGCCGATTTTTTCAGCATTGATGGTTCAGCATAAACTCCGGTTCTGTTGTCGATAGATTGAAATTCAATATCTCCAACTGCAATCGCCATTAAATAAGACGGAATTGCTTTGTCTTGTTTAAAAGTATAAACTCCGGTATCATTTTTCTTCTGCGGATTTACAGCGCTCATTACGGCTAATAAATCTTTAGGAACGGTAACTTTTGCATTATAGGTAAAACGAATTCCCGGTGAATCCTGACATGGAATCCATGTTCTTGACCAAACGCTTTCTCCTTGAGAGAAAAGGAAAGGTTTCTTTTTGTCTGCAGTTTGTGCCGGTAAAAGCCATTGTAATGCAACAGCATCTTTAGTTGTGCTGTAATAGATGTTTACTTTGGTTGTATTTGGTTCAATGGTAATGTGAAGAGGTTTTCCGTGAAATTCGACGTCTTTCCCAAGTTCAAATTTGGTTTCTTTTTCATCGTCGCCTAAAGTTACTTTTGTAATGTTTAAAGTGTTTTCGTCAAAAATAATTTCATTTCCTTTGCTGATGTTGTCAATTGTCCACGAAGCTTTTCCTGAAATTGTCTGTGTGTCAAAATCAACTTTGATGTCAAGATCAAGGTGTTTAACTACAGCAAGTTCTGGTTTAGAATAACTGTGCTCATCAACAACGCTGGTTGGTTTTTCTGTTTGTTCTTTTTTCTGGCAGGCTATTGCTGTAAGAAACAAGATTAGAAAGGCTAGTTTTTTCATATTATGAAGTATTGAATTTTGAGGATGAAAATTAAACAAAAAATCCCGTTTTGAATAAACAAAACGGGATTTAATTAAATATTACCTTCGACTTCGCTCAGGCTGACATAGGAAATTACGCCAACATTGTAACTGGGCTTTCGATGTATTGTTTTAATGTTTGTAAGAACTGAGCTCCAGTTGCACCGTCAATTGTTCTGTGGTCACAAGCTAATGATAACATCATTGTGTTTCCAACTACGATTTGACCGTTTTTAACTACTGGTTTCTCAACAATTGCACCTACAGAAAGGATTGCAGAGTTTGGCTGGTTGATAATTGAATTGAATTCAGTAATACCAAACATTCCAAGGTTAGATACTGTAAAAGTACTTCCTTCCATTTCTTGTGGCCCAAGTTTTTTGTTTTTAGCTCTTCCCGCAAGATCTCTTACAGCGGAACCAATTTGAGATAAACTCATGGCGTCTGTAAATTTCAATACAGGAACTACTAATCCGTCTTCAACTGCTACAGCTACACCAATATTTACGTGGTGGTTGATGATGATTGCATCTTCTTTCCACTGAGAATTGATTTTTGGGTGTTTTTTCAATGCTAAAGCACAAGCTTTAATTACCATATCGTTGAAAGATACTTTTGTATCCGGAACAGTATTGATTGTTGCTCTTGCGCCCATCGCTTCGTCCATGCTTACTTCGATCACTAAGTTGTAGTGAGGAGCAGTAAATAATGATTCAGCAAGACGTTTTGCGATGATTTTACGCATTTGAGAGTTTTTGATCTCTTCTGTGTAAACTTCTCCGGCAGGAACAAATATTTTTGCAGCAGCAGGAGCAGAAGCTTCTTCTTTAGCAGCTGGGGCTGAAGCAGTAGCTTGTGCTTGTGCAGATGGAGTAAAGTTCTCGATATCGCTTTTTACGATACGTCCGTTTTCTCCAGAACCTTTAACTTGGTTCAATTGGATTCCTTTGTCAGAAGCGATTTTCTTAGCTAAAGGAGAAGCTAAAATTCTTCCTCCGTTAGAGTTGTCAGCTACAGCAGTTTCTGGTGCTTTTTCGGCAGCAGGAGCAGCTTTTGTTTCTTCTGCGGCAGGAGCACTTGCAGCGCCTCCGGCAGTATAGTTGTCAGCAATTCCAGAAATATCAGTTCCAGCTGGTCCAATAATAGCTAATAAGCTGTCAACAGGGGCAGTGTTTCCTTCTTGAATTCCGATGTATAATAATGTTCCAGCATTGAAAGACTCAAACTCCATAGTAGCTTTGTCTGTTTCAATTTCTGCTAAAATATCACCTTCAGCTACAGCATCACCCACTTTTTTCAACCAAGTTGCTACTGTACCTTCAGTCATAGTGTCGCTCAAACGCGGCATAGTTACTACTACAACACCTTTTGGCAATTCAGCTGCAGCTTTTGCAGGAGCAGCAGTTTCTGTTTTTGCTTCTGCAGCAGGAGCGTCCGTTTTTGGAGCTTCAGCAGCAGCAGGAGCATCACCACCAGCTAAAAGAGCAGAAATATCTTCTCCTTCTTTACCAATGATTGCTAATAATGAATCAACCGGAGCAGTTTCTCCAGCCTGAATTCCAATATGTAAAAGAGTTCCTTCGTTAAAAGATTCGAACTCCATTGTTGCTTTGTCTGTTTCAATTTCAGCTAAGATATCTCCTTCGCTAATTTTGTCGCCTACTTTTTTTAACCAAGTCGCTACCGTTCCTTCCGTCATAGTATCGCTCAAACGAGGCATTGTTACTTTAATCGCCATGATGTTATAGTTTATGAGGTGTAAATGGATAGTCTTCTTGTGCGTATACTACATCGTATAATTGTTGTAAGTCTGGATATGGAGATTCTTCAGCGAATTTCGCACATTCTTCAACTAAGTCTTTAACTCTTTGGTCAATTACTTCAATTTCTTCTTCTGTAGCATATTTTTGATCCAAAATTACATCAAGAACCTGAGTGATTGGGTCAATTTTTTTGTACTCTTCAACCTCTTCTTTAGAACGGTATAATTGAGCATCAGACATTGAGTGTCCTCTGTAACGGTAGGTTTTCATTTCAAGGAAAGTTGGCCCGTCTCCACGACGCGCTCTTTCGATAGCTTCGTGCATTGCTTCTGCAACTTTTACTGGGTTCATTCCGTCAACAGGTCCGCAAGGCATTTCATAACCTAAACCTAATTTCCAGATATCAGTGTGGTTTGCAGTTCTTTCTACAGAAGTTCCCATTGCATAACCGTTGTTTTCAACGATAAATACGACTGGTAATTTCCATAACATAGCCATGTTAAAAGCTTCGTGTAAAGAACCTTGTCTCGCAGCTCCGTCACCAAAATATGTCATTGTAACTCCGCCGGTGTTGAAATATTTATCAGCAAAAGCCAATCCTGCACCAACAGGAATTTGACCACCTACGATTCCGTGGCCTCCGTAAAAACGGTGTTCTTTAGAAAAGATGTGCATTGAACCTCCCATGCCTTTAGAAGTTCCTGTTACTTTTCCTAAAAGTTCTGCCATTACGTTTCTAGGATCAACTCCCATACCAATTGGCTGAACGTGATTTCTGTATGCAGTAATCATTTTGTCTTTAGTCAGGTCCATAGCGTGCAGAGCGCCTGCTAATACAGCTTCCTGACCATTATATAGGTGTAAAAAACCTCTAACTTTTTGTTGAATGTATAATGCTGCAAGTTTGTCTTCAAACTTTCTCCAAAGCAGCATGTCTTCGTACCACTTTAAATATACCTCTTTTGTAACTTCTTTCATCTGAATTCTTTCTTTTGCTAAAGTTGTTTGTGTTATCAATTGTTGCCTGTAACGCAAAATAGTTTCCTCCCACAAATTTGCGCCCGAAAGGTCGGGATGCAAAAATAAGACATTCCATTTAAGAACTAAAATTTAAAAGGTCTTTTTTGGCTTTTTTTTACAAGAACTTTTTATCAAACATAAAAGGGAGCAGATTTTTTAGGGATGCAGATTTGTAAACTTCACCAATTTCGCCCATAAAATAAATTTCTATAGGGGTGTCCTGCCTGATTTCATATTCTGCAATCGACTGACGGCAAGAACCGCATGGTGGAATTGGAGCCTGGGTTTGATTTGTATCTGAAGCGGCTGTAATTGCCATTTTTAAAATTTTGGCTTCGGGATAAGCGCTTCCTGCATAAAAAATAGCCGTTCTTTCTGCGCATAATCCTGACGGATATGCGGCGTTTTCCTGATTAGATCCTAAAATTATTTTTCCATTATCGAGAAGCAGGGCAGCTCCAACTCTAAATTGTGAATAAGGGGCATAAGCTTTTTTACGAATTTCGATAGCCTGATTCATTAAATCTTGTATGTCCTGCGAAAGCTCATTGATGTTATCGTAAATAGTAAATGACGATGTAATGCTAATTTCTTTCATTGTTTTTTATGGGAAAAAAAATCCAAATTCCTAAAAATTTAGAAATTTGGATTGTAATTGTTTTTTATATTATTTGTTTAATAAACTTCGTATTTGTCGCCAAAGTTAAAAGTTAAAGAGAAACGAAGTGTATTTTCTAAAGGATTTTTAACTTTTGATGCAGAGAATAAGTATGAAACATCAACTTTTATCATACTGTATTTAAATCCTGCTCCGAGAGAGAAAAATTGTCTGGCACCTTTTTCAGGGCTTTCATGAAAATATCCTACTCTCATTGCAAAGGAATCCTGATACATATATTCTGCTGCTGCGCTATACGTTATTTCTTTAATTTCTTCACTAAAACCTCCCGGAGCATCTCCAAATGATTTGAAAATTCCTTCTACCCAGCCGGTGTCTTTGTATTTGTTATAGCTGATTGCGTTTGCTTCAGCCTGCGAAATGTCACCCGGATCTGTAAAATCACCGTCTCCGTCTGCATCGTAAGGGGTTCCTGGTCCCGGTGGAGTTGGAACTAATAGTTTAGTAAATTCAGCACTAACACTAACTTTATTATAATCATCTAAAATAAAATCAAAACCTCCTCCTAATCTTAAATTGGCTGGTAAAAAGTTTGAGCTTAAATCATCATTATCGTAGCTGATTTTTGGACCTAAATTTTGAATATTGAAACCTGCTCTCCATCTTCCGTTGAAATCGCTGTATGCAATTTCTTCTGATTGATAAAAACCGGCAACATCTACAGCAAATGAACTTGCAGCCGAAGCATCAACTTCGCCAGAAGGAATTTTTAAATTTGAACTGATAAATCTACCGGCAACTGCCATCGAGAAGGTTTCACTTAATTTAAGAGAGTAGGAACCGTCTAATGCAAATTCATTAGGACTTACTTCTCTTGTTGCTTCGTTTGGGTCTCCGGTTTCTCTTAGTTCAATTCCTCCAAAACCAAAATAACGAAAACTTGCTCCAAAGGCACTTTTTTCATTGATTTTGTTGTAATACGTCAATTGTCCAAGCGAAATATCGTTGGCAAGATCAGTTAAATACGGAGTATAACTTATTGAAAGCCCCTGTGCATCTTCTGCGAAAGCATATTTTGCAGGATTCCATTGTTGGGAAAAAGCATCTGAAGAAGTGGCAACTCCCTGATCTGCTAAACCGGCTGCTCTTGCATCGGCTGCGACTAATAAAAAGGGAACACCGGTTGTAATGGGTTCAATGTTTTGGGCTTTGGCGAAAGAAATTACTAATAAACAAATTAATAAAAGTGATATTTTTCTCATTTTTGGGACTAATGGTATTTATGTTACAAATATATATAATATTATAGAATGACAAGTTTTTCGTATTTTTCTGCTTTTTTGTTTGTTAAGTTCGATTTTACAGTCAGTTTGTAAATGTAAACTCCTTTTCCAATTCGGTCGCCAAAATCGTCTTTTCCATCCCATGTTATTTCCCTTGATAAAAAGCCTTCGGTTGTAATGATCTGGTTTTTTGTCCAAACCACTTTGCCTGTAATTGTCATAACCTGAACCTGAACATCTAAAGGTTCATATGGTCTATTGTGTGAAAACCAAAATTGTGTGTATGTTGAAAAAGGATTAGGATAATTGAGCACGTGTGTCAATTTTAATTCTTCATCACCAACCACGACAAATTGTATTTCGCTTGTTACGGGATTGTTATAAACATCCCATGCCGTAAAACTAATTGTATGCAATCCGGCAGATAAATTTCGTAACGGAAAACGTAAATTTCCATTCGTATAATCATCTAATTTTGTTTGATAATAATCGTTCAAAATATACGGGTTACTTACGTCTCCATCCAGAACTGCTATGATGTCATGACCAATTCCGCTGGCTGTATTTATACCATTTTCATCTTCTAAAAACGCTAACAGAAAAGGCGATGCATTTGTAATTCCGCCAGATACAAAAGTTTCATCGTTCATATATAACTTAACTTTTGGACTTATATTGTCCTGGGGTGCATTTTCATTTATTCCCCCAATTTTTATCACATTATTGTAGCCTGATTGATTCTCAAGTATTTGATTTCTTTTGGAATAAAAACTAATTCGGCCGTTATCAACAGGAATACGGATATCCCTAGGTACAACAAAGCTAAACTCAAACTGGCCGTTGGTTACAGAGGCATTTCCTCTAAATATAGTTTCTCCAAGGGTTTTAAATGACATTGCAGGACTATATCCATCATTATTTAAAGTCGTAGAGGTAATCATTTTGTCGAAAATAGCCGTAGCAAGTTCCCCATTATAATTGCTTAAAAGAACATTGTTTTCGTCTGTAATTTCACCCGAAATTTTAATTTTTGATAAGGATTTGAAGTCAGGAATAGGCTGCGAAATCACAATATCGTTTACTTTCGTTAAATTAATTCGCGGTTTCGGAATGGCTAACATCAAAGCCGGATCTCCTATATATACAACAACATTACTCGAAGAACTTGGGTTTTCATTTTTTGAAATTCGAAGTGATTCTGCAATACTGTTATATTGATTTGAGCCGTATGAAAGCAGGTTTTTGCTTAAGCTGTCATTGAAATTTTCGGCATTAAATTGCCCAATAGTTCTAATTGTTGTCAGCATTGAAATTGCACCGCCCTTTGGGTTCCAAAAAGTATATTCGCCGGCAGTTGGCCGGGTAGGGTCATCAAATCTTGAAAATTCGCAGGTAATTGTTATAAATAATGGATACTTATATTGGTTGTTCAGGTTTTGCCCGTCTGATTTTTCCCAGATTCTTTCACCTGCTAATCCATCTTCACCTCCGTGGCCTAAATAATTAAAAACCAAAGCGCCTTTTTCAAAAGCATTAAAAATATCAGTTCTCGCCTTTGGATATCTTGATCCGCCGGCAGAAGCTTCTTGTGTATAAGAATCTAGAAGTACCTTGTCGATGTTTAAAAATGGTTTTTCAACAGCTATTACATCGGCTAAACTATTTTGACGGGATTGTAATGAAGCATCAGAGCTTTGGTCAGAATCATCACTGATTAAAACAAAATTATTTCTCCAGTTTCCGTATGATTTTGTGTCGTGATATTCCAGAACTTTATTAACCATTTCCTGAGCCTGCGCATTGTCTGACACTAACATTCGGCCAACAGCAATGTCAATTCCGCCAAAAGGATATGCAACAATTCCTTCATTAGAATCCATAAGTCCGTAAAAATCGTCAGAAGCAAATGCGGCTTCACCTGTAGAATTACTTACCACAGATTGATATATAGGTACAACGTTAGTGTTGTTCGAAATACGATCTTTATAATCATAAGATGCATCACCAAATAAGTTTACATATTTTATTCTTTTATCTGAAGAAGAAGCATTGTTGTAAATATATCGTACACAATTTCTAATTGCAGCAATATCTTGTTTGCCTGATGAAAACTCCTGATAGATATCTTCTAATGAAATTACTTTTACAATTAAATTTGAATTGTTTCGATGAAAATTAGCCAGTCTCTCGGCTTGTGAGGCTAAAGATTTTGGAGTTATAATGGCGTAATCAATATCCTGAAAACTGTTTTGATTGTTTTTTAAGAGTGTTCCTTTTAAATTTTGATTTGCGATTTTTGACTGGCCTTCTTTTAATGGAGTATAATAATCGGCAGGATCAATAGCGATGTAGTTTCTAATTTCACCCAGATTAGCTTTAAAGCTAAAAGAGGCTTGATTTGCATTTTCAACTTTTGATACATTATATAGGTCTGTAATATCCCAAATTTGAGAAATTCCCGATGCATTCCCAATAGTATAATTTACAATTCCTGCTGTTGAACCGGCTAAATTGTATTGAAATTTAAATTGTTTGCCTATTCCTAAAAGTCTTCTTTTTGCAATTAGATTAATATAATCTAAATATCCTTTTGAGCCGGGCACACCATTATTATTATAGGTAAGTCTTATTTTTACACTTTCGGCACCTGTAAATGTAGTGTTTGCGGGAAGTTTGTTGGTCAGATATTTAATTTCTGAACTTGCTGTTAAACTTGCAAAATTTAATGTTGCGATATTTTGTCCGTTTGCAGTAACAATAAATGAAGTTGGTGTAAAAGCGGCCGAAGCTGCGTTTAATTCAATTTTTACAGGTATGGTGGTGTCAAGATTTGGAAAATTAAAACTAAATTCCTGTTCCTGATTAATGTCAAATGATTCTCCCAGCCATTGACGCCCCAGATGAACAATATTGGTCTGATCGATTTCATGATATTGATAGTCATCAAACGTGTTTAGTTCTAAAGTGCTGTTGGGTGTTGGCTGAGTCAGGTTCGCAATTCTTTTTCCATCATTTCCCGATGCAGTAACATAATAATAAGACCTATTACTATATAGGTTTAAATTAGTCTGGCTTTCATCGTTCCAGTTTTCTACACCTTCTGCATAAAATAGAATATAATCTTCGTTATTAAAAGTACCGTCGTCTTCACCAATAATTTGAATGGCATTTTCGGTTAAATCCTCCGGATAATAAGAGCTGTTAGTCAAAGGGACCATTCTTCCTCCATTTCCATAAATTTTAATTCTTCTGGGGTCAGTTGTACTTGGATCAAAACCCAGGCTTTGCAGAAATGTTCGTGTGATTTTATAAACTCCGGATTTTTCTACATAAAATCGATACCAGTCTCCAGAAGCTAAAACAGAATTTGAAATAATCGCAGCTTTTTGAAATGCTGAAGAATTGCTGCTTTTTGCTGAAACATTACTAATTTTGTAAGAAAAAGACCTTATTCTTTTAAAGCTGTTTCCGTCTTTTATAATAGGATAAAGAGACAGAAAAGCTTGTTTTGTATCTCTTGAATTAGTGATTTTTATCGTTTCAGTTGTCTTATTTGGAATATTTTCTATGGCTAAATCTCCTAAATCAGTTCTCGAAACCAATTCGAAATTTATATTTGTAATTTCTACAGAACTATTGTCTGCGACGGTTGACTGATGCAGATTAAGCAGCAGTGTTATGCTTTTTTTTGTAAAGTCGAAGCGAAAAGCGCTTCCGGAAAAGTAGGGAATAATGATTTTGCTGTCGCCGTAATTCATCTCTTTTTTACTCTGCCAATCGAGTGTTAAGCTCCCATTTATCTGGGAAAATGATAAGATTGGAAGTAGAAAAATGTATAAGATTATGGCTTGTTTCATTAGCTTAAAAACCGAAATTTAATTAAAATAAAATTAGTAAGTAAAAATATAGTATTTAATGTTATAGTAATAATAAAAAGTATATTTTTGCGTTCGTAACTATAGGTTATTTTCTGGTAAAAAACAGCTAAATAAAATTATTAGAACAGATGTTGCTAATTAAATGTTAATTATTATATTGCAGCACCTAAATTTATCACCTAAGAATGAGTATGAAAGTAAACAAAATTGTAGTCTTGCAATTAATGATGTCAATGGTATTGATGTTGGGCACGGCTAGTTGTAGCAAAAAATCGAGTTCGAGTCACGCTTCTAGAGCAACTGGCTGGGATGTAGATAGTCAGAATGGAACAGCTGCTAGAAATGCTGGGAAAAAACAACAGGCTGGTCCTGGTTTAGTTTTTGTTGAAGGAGGTACGTTTACTATGGGTAAAGTACAGGATGATGTTATGCACGATTGGAATAACACACCAACTCAACAACACGTTCAATCATTCTACATGGATGAAACTGAAGTTACGAATGGTATGTACTTAGAATACCTTGAGTGGTTGAAGAAAGTTTTTCCTCCAACAGAAGAAAATTACAAAAATATTTACGAAGGGGCATCGCCAGATACTTTAGTTTGGAGAAATCGTTTAGGATACAACGAAACGATGACTAATAACTATTTAAGACATCCTTCTTATGCTAACTATCCTGTAGTTGGTGTTAACTGGATTCAGGCTGTTGAATTTAGTAAATGGAGAACAGACCGTGTAAACGAAGCTGTTTTAGAAAAAAACGGGTATCTTAAAAAAGGAGCTAAAACACAAGATGTTAGTGCTGAAAGCTTATTTAATACAGAAACTTACTTAGCTTCTCCAACTACTACTTATGGTGGAAACGAAGAGTTGGTTTTAAAGAAAAACCCAGCTGGAAAAAGACCAAAAGCAGGAAAAGATGGTACTGTTCCTGAAGAGCATAATGTTTATGCACAACGTTCTTCTGGTGTAATTTTACCAGAATACAGACTTCCTACTGAGGCAGAATGGGAATATGCTGCTGCTGCTGATGTTGGACAAAGAGAATATAATATTTATAAAGGACAAAAGAAATATCCTTGGTCTGGAGATTATACACGTTCAGCAAAACGTAAAAACAAAGGGGATCAATTGGCTAACTTTAAACAAGGAAACGGTGATTACGGTGGAATTGCTGGTTGGTCTGATGATGGTGCAGATATTACAAATGCTGTAAAAAGCTATAGTGCAAATGACTTTGGATTATACGATATGGCAGGAAACGTAGCAGAATGGGTTGCCGATGTTTACAGACCTATTATTGATAATGAAGCAAATGATTTTAACTACTACAGAGGAAATCAATACGCTAAAAACAAAATTGGTAAAGATGGTAAAATTGAAATCGTTTCGACTACTTCAATTAAATACGATACTTTAAGTAATGGTAAAGTAATTGCAAGAAACCTTCCTGGAGAAATTGCTCAGGTTCCGGTTGATGAGCAGGAAACTTACTTAAGACAAAATTTCAGTACAAGCGATAACATCAACTATAGAGACGGAGATAAACAATCTTCAAGATTCTTTGACTTTGGAGATTCTGAGTCTGGACCTAAAGCTGATCAGGCAATGTACAACTCTCCTAAACATAACGTTACAGTTGACAGTTTAGGTAAAATGATTAGAAAATATGATAACTCTAGTAAACGTACTACTTTAATCGATGATAAGGTAAGAGTTTACAAAGGAGGATCTTGGAGAGATAGAGCTTATTGGTTAGATCCGGCTCAAAGAAGATATTTCCCTCAGGATATGGCAACTGATTATATTGGATTTAGATGTGCAATGTCTAGAGTTGGTGCTAAAACTGAAAGAAGAAAATCACCAAGAAACTAAAAGTTAAAAAAACTCAATAAAAAAATTCCAAATTCCATACTGAATATTCAGATTTTGGAATTTGGAATTTTTTTATTTTTATAATTTTAAAGTGTTATAAATGAATATTCAGGAAATTCATAACTTATTTTTAAAATGCAGATCACTTTCAATTGATACTAGAAAAATTGAAAAAGAGTCTATGTTTTTTGCTATAAAAGGCGAAAATTTTGATGCAAATACTTTTGCTAAAGAAGCGCTTGATTTAGGTGCTTTATATGTTGTTATTGATAACGAATCTTATTTTATTGATGAGAGAACGATCTTGGTAAACAACAGCTTAGAAACGCTTCAGGAACTTGCAAAGTTTCATCGTGCCTATTTAAAACTGCCTATTATTGCGCTTACAGGAAGTAATGGAAAAACTACGACAAAAGAATTGATAAATGCTGTTTTATCTCAAAAATTTAAAACTAAAGCTACTATTGGGAATTTAAATAATCATATTGGAGTTCCTTTAACATTGCTTTCTTTTACAAAAGAAACAGAGATAGGAATTGTAGAAATGGGGGCAAATCACAAAAAAGAAATCGAATTTTTGTGTGAAATCGCCCAGCCTGATTTTGGTTATATTACCAATTTTGGAAAAGCGCATTTAGAAGGTTTTGGCGGCGTTCAGGGGGTTATTGAAGGAAAAAGCGAAATGTATCAGTACTTATCAAAAAACAATAAATTTGCTTTTGTTAATCTTGAAGATGCTATTCAAATTGAAAAATCAAATAGCATAAAATCCTTCACTTTTGGAATAAATAAAGAAAACGCTGATCTAAAAATTAAAGATATAAAGGCAAATCCTTTTGTGGTTATTGACTATAATGACTTTACGGTTGAATCGCATTTAATTGGACTTTACAATGCTAATAACATTAATGCCGCTGCCGCAATTGGAAAATACTTTAAAGTAGATGATGCTGCGATAAAACATGCCATTGAAAATTATATTCCGGAAAATAACAGATCTCAATTGCTGAATAAAGGCTCTAATCAAATTATTTTGGATGCCTACAATGCAAACCCAAGCAGTATGGCAGTTGCAATTGCGAATTTTCTTCAGTTAGATAATAATAATAAAATTATGATTCTGGGTGATATGTTTGAGTTAGGCGATGAGAGCCCGCAGGAACATAAACTGATTGTAGATTCTGTATTAAATCAAAAAGAATCATTTTGTTATTTGATTGGAAAAGCATTCTATGAAGATAAAATTTTGAATGATACTATTAAGTTTTTCGAAACTTTTGATGCTTTTGCAGATTATCTAAAAACTATTCAATTTAAGGACAATACTATTCTGATAAAAGGATCGAGAGGAATGGCTCTCGAGAGAACTTTACAATATATTTCTTAAACAGAAAGGCCTTCTTGTAACAGAAGGCCTTTTATTTAAATACTCATTAAAAAACCAATCAGGTTTTCCTTTTTATTTAATCCGAGTTTTTTTCTCAAACGATAACGGGCTAATTCTACTCCGCCGGTTGAAATATTCATAATTTCGGCAATTTCTTTGGTAGACATATTCATTAATAAATAAGTCGATAAATCGAGCTCACGGGGAGAAATTGTTGGGTATTTTTCTTTTAAGCGCTTTAAAAACTCAAAATGAACATTCTTGATATGTTTTTCTAAATCTTTCCAGCTTTTATCTGTATTTACCTCTTTTACAATACTCTTGTTTAATTTGCTGACCTGGAACTTAGTTGAATCGTCCAGCGCCTCGACATCAATCTCTTTCAGTTTATGAATAATTCCGTTTAGGATTTTATTCTTTTTTACTACTTGCAAAGAATTGTTAACCAGTTCTTTGTCTTTTGCTAAAATCTTTATTTGCAGTTTATCGTTTTTCAGTTTTTCGATTTCTTTTTCAAGATCATATTGTTCCTGTCTAATTCTTGATTCTTTTTCAAGATAAAGCCTTCGCTGTTCGATAGTTTCATAATATTTATTCTTTCTAATTTTCATTTTAATTCGATTAGAAATTACATAAATGGCAATTATTAATAGAACAAAATATAGCATAAAAGCCAGAAAGTGCCTGTACCAAGGCGGAGAAACAGTAAAAGAAATTGTTGATGGTTCAGACTGGACCCCATAACTATTTCGCACTTTTACTTTCATCACATAATCGCCTTCGCGAAGGTTTGTATACTCTTTAATTGAAATGGTTGACCAATTACTCCATTTTTCATCAAAAGGTTCCAATTGGTAAGAAAACTGAACATTTTCAAGGTTCTCATAAGTTGGCGATGAAAAAGTAAAACGAACATGATTTGATGAATAAGGAATTCGTATGTTTTCATTCTTGTTTTGATTATTTCCTAGGATTATAGTATCGCCCGGAAATGAAAAACTGCGAATAAAAGCTTTTGGTTTTGTTACAAAATTGTTTAAAAGTTCAGAGTCATAATGAGCTAAACCGTCTGTTAATCCTATGAAGATATTTTTAGAATCAATCGTATTTACTGAAAGATAACTATTGACCAGGTTACCGGTTAAATTAGAAAATGGTGCAACGATATTTCTATAACTATTATTCTGTTTCATTAATACACCCAAAGATTCATCATAAGCGTACCATAAATTTGACTGTGAATCTTCGCTTAGTGCTTTTATGACCGGGATATTTTTAAAAAGACCGGTTAGTTTTTTGTCTTCGTAGAATATTTCCTGTTCTGAGGAATATTTATAAAAATGATTATTTGTTTGAAAGTATACTTTGCCGTCAATTTTTTGAAGACTTCCTATATTCTTAAACTGGGTTGTTAAGCGGTCAATTTTTTTTATGCTTGAAAACCTTGTCAGATCATCGCTTAAAGACATTTTATATATAGATTCGTCTTTTTTAAGCCATAAATAAGATTGATCCAGTTCAAAACTATTTGATGATTTGTCAAATCCCGCGACTTGATTTTTAAATACAAACCCATTTGGAGTTTTCTGAAAAACAGCAAATCCGTCATAATTTGAGCCAATAAAAAAACCAGGATGATTTGGAATTTTCTTAAATCCGAAATACCCTTTCGAATCTATAACATTAGTTACTTTTCCTCCTTTAATTATTAGTGCCCCTCTGTTATTGGCACAAATTAATTCATTGTCTATAACCTGTACATTCCATGATTGAGCAGTTGTTCCTTCAACAAGCTTAAAAACATCTTCCTTAAAGCTATTATTCCAGGCATGATAAAAAACACCCTGATTGGTTGCAACATACAAATTTCCCTGATGAATAACAGAAGCATAAACGGTGCTGATGTCATAACTAAATCCAAAATAAGTAAAGGGGGAGCTTTCGTTAACGTAAGTGATACCATTATCCAGCCCAAGCCAAAGATTGTTTTTATTATCAATAAATGAAGTTAAAACCGTGTTGTTTTGCAGTCCTTTTTTTCGATTTATATGTTGAATGATTTTACCCTCAAAATCGCAGATAGCAATTCCATCCAAAACCGAATTTAAAACAATAAATCTATTGTTTATGATAACACCTCCGAGCGAATTGTTTCTTTTTACAAAATTATTGGCTTCCGTATTCCATTGGGTTAAGGCGTTATTCTCGTAGATAAACAATCCCTTTTCTAATGTAATAATTAAGATTTTGTTTTTGCCAAGAGAATACATTGCCCAGATTTCAGTATTATTTAGGTTTGTTGTATTTGGAAGAGCATATAGTTTACCGTTTTTATATTCTAAAATTCCTTTTTCAACATCTTGAAAATAAAGTTTATTGTTTACTACAAATGAGAACTGAAAACGTTTTGGGGCTTTTAATATGGTTAGTTTTCCTTTTTTAAAGATATAAGCCCTGGCAAAAGACTGAAAAACGGTTTGATTATCTATGGAATGAATTTTCCATATAAAGTCAATGATTTTGATTTTATTCTTATCAACTTTTTTAGAAAGTGATGTGTATTGAAGTTTTCCTTTATTATTGGGCTGAAAATATCCAAATTCATTATAACCTCCCACAAATATCTTTCCTGAGTTATCAATCTTTAAACATCGTACAGAAGTTAAATTTGGCAGTGGATATTTTCTCCAGGAAGAACCGTCAAACTGCAAAAGACCATTATTGTTGGCAAAATATAAATTTCCATTCTTATCCTGATCGATATTCCAGTTTTGGGTTCCACCTTTATATTCATTACGCTTGTAATTTCTTACATCCGGCAATCCGATGTTTTTAACCTGTCCAAAAACGGTAATTGTGAATAATGTAAAAAAAGTAATATAAAAATAGGATATCGTTAATTTCATTAATTATTCGGTTTAATTTGTTTTTTAGTGACTAAGTTGTTTGTTTATAGATATTTACAAGGGATTTTTCTTTACTATCACGTTGTAGAAAAGTATTTCGTTCATAAAAATAAGCAATCTTATATAATTGTAGTGTTTATTTTTTCAATTAACATTTCCATAACATCTTATTTTTTGTTTTTAAATATTTGTGAATCAGTTTTTTATAAAAAAAATGATGTGTTTTTGTAATGTGTAAAATTTTAGTTTGATGTGTTTTTGTAATGAATTTTAAATGTTGATAGTAAAAAAATAACATTATTATTGCATCAAATTACTAATTAATTAACCAAAATTTTTAGAAAAATGAAATTAACAAAATTACTTATTTTTTGTGTTTCGTCTTTATTATTCTCGGTTATAGCTGCGGCTCAGGATGTCACGGTAAATGGAATGATAAACGATGAAAGTGGAATGCCGATTCCGGGCGCAACTGTTGTCTTAAAAGGTACAACAAAGTCGACCGCATCAGATTTTGATGGGAAATTCCAGCTGCAGGTGCCTTCAAACGGAGTTTTGACAGTTACTTTTATAGGATATGCTACAGTTACTGAGGCTGTAAACGGAAGAACAAAAATTACAATTCAATTAAAACCAGAATCACAATCATTAAATGAGGTTGTTGTAGTTGGTTACGGTACTCAAAAGAAAGCAGTAGTTACAGGTGCAATTTCAAGTGTAAAAGCTGCTGATTTAGAGAAAGTACCAAACGGCAGAGTTGAGCAGGCGTTACAAGGTCGTGTTGCCGGTGTAACAATTGCCTCAAGTTCAGGTCAGCCTGGTGCGGGATCCACAATCCGTGTACGTGGTATTACAACTTTTGGCGACGGTGGAAATAACCCACTTTGGGTTGTTGACGGTAACGTTGTTGATGCTGGAGGAATTGGTTTCTTAAATCAGTCAGATATCGAATCTATTGAGGTGCTTAAAGATGCAGCTTCTGCGGCAATTTATGGTACTCGTGCTGCAACTGGGGTAATCTTGGTTACTACAAAAAAAGGTAAAGCAGGTAAAATTACAGTAAACTACAGTGGTTTTGCAGGGGTATCTTCTCCAGCAAAAAAATTAGATTTATTGAATGCTGCCGAATATGCAACTATTATGAATGAAAAATCAGTTGCTGATGGAGGTTCAATCTTATACTCTAATCCTTCTGCTTTAGGAAAAGGAACAAACTGGCAGGATGCTATTTTTAATGACAGTGCTTTCAGATACACTCATGAATTAAGTATTAGCGGCGGTGGGGAATTCTCTACTTTTTATGCATCATTTGGTATTCAGGACCAGGAAGGTATTGTTGCTACAGAAATTTCTAATTATACTAAAAAGAATTTCCGTTTAAACTCTACTCATAAAATATCTAAGTATTTTACATTCGGACAAACTTTTGGTTATACAAGACAAAAAACGGTTGGAATTGGAAATACAAACAGTGAGTTTGGCGGACCTTTAAGTTCAGCCATAAACCTTGATCCATTAACTCCATTAGTAGTTACAGATCCTGCTGTTGCAAATGCGGCACCTTATTCTACAAATCCTGTAGTTCGTGATGCAAACGGAAATCCTTATGGAATTTCAAGCGTTGTGGGTCAGGAGATGACAAACCCATTAGGGTATATCCAGACAAGATTAGGAAGATATGGATGGTCTGATGATTTCGTTGGGAATGCTTATTTAGAAGCTAATATTACTCCACATTTAAAAGTAAGATCTACACTGGGAGGCAAACTTTCTTACTGGGGAGATCAAGGTTTTACACCGGTATATTTCTTAAGCGCAAATGTGAATGTTCTTAAAAATAGTTATTATCAAAATAACAATAAATCATTCAATTGGAATATTGAAAACGTTCTTACTTATTCTAACAAATTTGGAGATCATAATGTAAATGTTTTAGCTGGTCAAGGATCTTATGTTGATAACATCGGAGGTTATGTTGGAGCTACAATGTTTGGTTTGCCTATTACTGACTATCGTGACGCATCTTTCAAGTTTGATATTCCACAAGCAGACAGAAATAGCGCTACAGATGATTTCGTTCAACATAAAGTAACATCTTTATTCGGTCGTTTAAACTACGATTATATGGAGAAATATCTTGTAACCGGAGTTATTCGTCGTGATGGATCTACTCGTTTTGGAGAGAATCATAAATTTGGAGTTTTCCCGTCATTCTCTTTAGGATGGGTAGTTTCAAAAGAAGGTTTCTGGAAAGAGAATAACGTAGTAAACCTTTTAAAAATTAGAGGAGGTTATGGAGTTGTAGGTAATGACCAGGTTGCTGATTTCAGATATATATCATTAGTATCAGGAGGTTATAACTATTCTTTTGGAAATACAGGTGCTATCACAACAGGTTATGCTAACGTAACTCTTGATAATCCAGATTTGAAATGGGAAGAAACTTCTCAGGCAAGTATTGGTATCGATGCAAGATTATTTAACGATTTTAATATAACATTAGATTACTACAAAAAGAAAACAACAGGAATCTTGAGACCGGTTGTAATTCCTGGATATGTTGGAGTTGCTGAACAGCCATGGGCTAACGTTGCGGATATGAACAACAGCGGTGTGGAGTTTGAGTTAGGTTACAAGAAAAGACTTGGTGATTTTAATTTAGGAGTTAACGGAAACATTGCTTACCTGAAAAACGAAATTACTTACGTTGGTGCATCTAATAACTTTATCATTGGAGATGCTTCTTTCCAATCTATGGGACCTGTTACAAGAACTCAGGTTGGTCATTCATACAATGAATTCTACGGATACAAAACAGCTGGAATTTTCCAGAATCAAGCTGAAATCAATGCTTACACAAATGCTGCAGGAGGTTTAATCCAGCCAAATGCAAAACCAGGAGATTTCCGCTGGGTTGATAACAACGGAGATGGATCTATCTCTGATGACGACAAACAATACTTAGGAAACAGTATCCCTAAATATACTTTCGGTTTAACAGTAAACTTAGATTACAAAGGATTTGATTTTATGGCATTTGCTCAAGGTGCTGCCGGAAGCAAAATTTTCCAGGGATTACGCAGATTAGATATCCTAAATGCAAATTACCAAACAGAAGCTTTAGGTCGCTGGACAGGAGAAGGAACTTCAAATGATTACCCAAGACTTGCTAATAATGACGGAAATGGTAACTTCAGCAAAATGTCTGATTTCTACCTGGAGAGCGGTGATTATGTTCGTTTGAAAATTGTTCAGTTAGGTTATACTCTTCCAGTTGATCTTTCTTCTAAAATTGGAGCAGACAGAATCCGCTTCTATCTAACAGGTGAAAATTTATTCACTATCACAAAATACACAGGATATGATCCGGAAATTGGAGGTCAGGTATTTGGTGTAGACAGAGGTGTTTATCCACAAGCAAGAACTTTCATGCTTGGAGCGAACGTACAATTTTAATAATTAAAGAATCATGAAAAATAAATTTAAATACATATACGCTGTCATTGCTTTGGCTGCTTTAGGAGGATCTTGTTCTGAAGATTTCGTGAGCATTGACCCAAAAGGATCTTTCTTATCAACTAGTTACTATAAAGATGAACAACAGGCTACAGCTGCTCTTGTTGGTGTTTATGATCCATTAAGAAAAAATACAGGTGGTTTTGAAAATCTTGTAGCAATGCTAAATGCTGGTTCAGATGATTTCTACGCTGGTGGTGGTGGAGCTTCAGATGGTCAGGGAATTCAAAATTTCTCTACTCACTCATTAACTTCATTAATTATTCCCGGAAGTTTCTGGAATGATCATTACCAAGGTATTTACAGAGCAAACGTTTTGTTATCAAAAATGTCTGGAGTTAATATGTCAGATGCATTAAAAGTTAGATTCACTGGAGAGTCTAAAGCATTAAGAGCATTGTACTATTTCAACTTAGTAAGAATGTTTAAGAACATTCCATTGATTTTGGAACCTCTTACAACATCAACAATGTTAAATGTTGAGCAATCAGCTCCGGAAGCAGTTTATGCTCAAATCGAAAAAGACTTATTAGAGGCTATTCCGGCTTTACCAACTACTGTTGATGCAGCTACAGGATCTGGTCGTTTAACAAGAGGAGCTGCTCAGGCATTACTTGGAAAAGTTTATTTATATGACGGAAAAAATGCAGAGGCTGCAGCTATTCTTGCTCAGGTAAACGGTACGCCTGGTCAGCCAAATCAATATGGAAACAAATTACTGGCTAATTTCAGTGATCTATGGGTGGTAGCTAATAAATTCAATTCAGAATCACTTCTTGAAGTGTCTCACACTAGTGCAGGAAATTCTGATTGGGGATTCTGGGGTTCTGGAAGGGATGAAGGAAACTCATTAAATGTAATGGTAGGTCCTAGAGGTTATTCCAGACCTGCAAATTCTACAGCTGCTGATCTTCCTTCAGGATGGAGTTTTAGTATACCAACACAAAAATTGTATGATGCAATGAAGAATGATCCAAGATTTGGTGCAACTATTTTCGACCTAAAAGCTTTAAAAGCTGCGGGAAGTGCTGATTATATTCCTGGTTACCAAGACACAGGTTATTTCCTGAATAAATTTTTACCAAGAAAATCAGATGTTCGTACAGGTGGTGGAGCGGCTGAGCTGAACTACAAACAAAACTCTTATGTTATCAGATTAGCAGATACTTATTTATTAGAAGCAGAAGCATTAGGTTCAGGTACAAGAGCTCAGGCATTATTAGATGCTGTTAGAGCCAGAGTTGGACTTGCTTCAGTTCCTGTAACATTAGCGGCTATTAAAAATGAAAGAAGAATGGAACTTGCTGGTGAAGGACACAGGTTCTTTGACTTAGTAAGATGGGGCGATGCAGCAGCAGCTTTAGCAGATAGAGGTTTTAACGCTGGAACTGATGAAATTTTCCCAATTCCTTATGTAGAATTGACAGGGACTAAATTGAAACAAAACCCTAACTATCAATAATTAAAATAACTATCTAACCAAAAACCAATAAGAAAATGAGCCTAAATATAATTTTAAAAAGAGGTGCTTACCTAATGCTTGCAATAGTATTAGGTTCGCTTACCAGCTGTGAGGATGATCCTGCAAATAACGGTTTAACAGCTGCAAGTGTTGATGCTTCATTTACTGTAACACCAGTTGCAGGAGCTGTAAATACATATCTTTTAACTGCACAGCCAAAAGGTGTTATTTTATCAAAATGGAATACCGGCGACGGTGCTTATCAAGGTAAAATGACTGAAACAATTTCATTGCCTGATGCGGGAACTTATACAATTACACATACAGCAATTGGAGCAGGTGGAGCGTCAGGAACTGCAACAGCTCAAATTGTTGTGGCAACAACAGATCCAGCTAAAGGGAATTTAGTTCAGGGAGGATTTTTTGAAACTCCTGCAGATCAGGCAAAATGGACTGTTTTAAACTTAAGTGCAACTGGGGCAGCTTTTTGGTCTTATGCTAACAAAAGTGCAACTATTCACTCACCAGGAGGATGGGCACAAGAAGGAATTTATCAGGCAATTGATGTAGTAAAAGACAAAGAATACACAATTGATATGTTAGTTTCTTCTCCAAGTGGTTCTGATGAAACCTGGTTTGAAGTTTACGCCGGTAAATCAGTTCCTAAATCGGGAGTTGAGTATAAAGATAATAAAGTAATGGGATTAAGTACTTGGGACGGTTGTGCTAAAGCAGCATTTTCAGGTAAATTATCTACAGTAGGCTGTGTTAAAAATGATGCAACTGGTACAGTTTCTAATACTGTTAAATTCTCTGAAACCGGAAAAATATATCTTTTAATCAGATCAGGAGGCAACACATTTACAAAAGATGGTATTACCATTACTAAGGTCGAATTAAGAGGAAAATAAAAGTTTAAGTTAAGTTTAAGTTTGGTTGTAAATAGCCCATAATCATTATGAGTATGGGCTATTTTTAAATCCTAAGCAATCAGAGAACGAGTTTCTGAAAACTTCTTTTAGAATTAAAAAATCAAAGAAAAGAATGAAAAAAAATACTTTAAAATTTCTGTGCTTTTTGTTTACAGTCACCGCTCTTGCGCAGCAGACAAAAGCAAAGAAAGAATTTACAACCAACGGGAAAAAGATAACGGTTTATACAACTGCCGAAAATTCAAAACTGAGATTAACATCAACAGATAATTTGACTTTTTCAGCATCAAAACAGCCTCTTGAAACGGAGATTTCTGTTTTTGTAGAACCGTCTAAAAAGTTTCAAACCTTTATGGGAATTGGAGGTGCCATTACTGATGCGAGTGCAGAAATTTTTGCTAAACTTTCAAAAGAAAAACAAATAGAATTCTTAAATGCCTATTACGATAAACAAAAAGGAATTGGCTATTCTTTGCTAAGAACCACGATCCAAAGTTCTGATTTTAGCAGTGGAAGCTATTCTTATATCGCAGAAGGAGATAAAGATTTAAAAACGTTTTCTATTGATCACGACAGGCAATTTCGTATTCCGTTAATCAAACAGGCAATCCAGACTGCAGGAGGAAAATTATTGACATATGCGGCACCGTGGTCTCCAAATGCTTTCATGAAAAGTAACGGAAACGTATTAAAAGGAGGAACATTATTGCCAGAATATTATCAAACCTGGGCAAATTTCTATGTCAGGTTTATAAAAGAATATGAGAAAGAAGGGATTCCAATTTGGGGAACATCAACTCAAAATGAGCCAATGGCGGTTCAAACATGGGAATCTTGCATTTACACCGCCGAAGCTGAAAGAGATTTTATTAAAAATTTCTTAGGTCCAACTTTGAAAAGAGAAAAACTTGGAGATAAAAAAATTATCGCCTGGGATCACAATCGTGACTTAATGAATCACAGGGCAAGTGTAATTTATTCTGATCCCGAAGCTGCAAAATATGTTTGGGGAATGGGTTTTCATTGGTACGAAAACTGGTCTGGAGGAGATTCAATGTTTGACAACGTTGCAAAAGTAAATGAAGCATATCCGGACAAAAAGCTATTGTTTACAGAAGGATGTGTTGAAAAATTTGATACCGCAAAATATCAGCTTTGGGGTAACGGAGAACGTTACGGGATTTCTATGATTAACGATTTCAATAATGGAACCGCTGGATGGACAGACTGGAATATTCTTTTAGATCAAAATGGAGGACCTAATCACGTTGGAAATTTCTGTTTTGCACCAATCCATGCCGATACAACAACAGGAGAATTAATTTACACGCCATCTTATTATTACATAGGACATTTTTCAAAATTCATTCGATTAAATGCAAAAAGAGTCAGCTCTGCAGTAAGCAGAAGCGGTTTATTAAGTACATCATTTTTAAATACTGATGGTACAATGGCAACCATCGTAATGAACAAAACAGATAAAGAAATTACATATAATTTGATAATAGCAGCAGAAAAAACAGTAGTCAAAATTCCTGCACACGCTATACAAACGCTTGTTTATTAATATTTTTTGAGTTAACAGAAGAGGGCTGATTTGAATCATCTAACTCAGCCCTCAATTTTTAATTTGAAATAAAATGTTTTTTGAAGCAACAATGAAAACCATCAATAGAATCTTATTAGTTTTAATAATAATCTTGCAAGTAAGTTGTTCAACATCAAAAACTGCAAATGGCTCTGCTGTTTCTGCATCCAAAACAAATAAAAAAATCACGGTTTATACTACAGCCGAAAATACCAATTTGAGATTATCATTATCAGATAATTTAATTTCAAATTCTGCTGCACAACAAACAAAATCAACGGTTTCTATTACTTTAGATGCCGATAAAACAGATCAGGTTTTCTTAGGAATTGGCGGTGCCATTACAGACGCAAGCGCTGAAGTATTTGCAAAACTATCACCAAAAAAGCAACAAGAATTCCTAACCGCTTATTACGATAAAAATAAAGGAATAGGATATACTTTAGCCAGAACGAATATCCATAGCTGCGATTTTAGCAGTGACAGTTATACCTATGTTGCAGAAGGTGATAAAGATTTAAAAACCTTCAACATTGATCACGATCGAAAATATCGAATTCCATTAATAAAAAACGCAATTGAAACTGCCGGCGGGAAATTAACCTTATTTGTTAGTCCGTGGAGTCCCCCAGCTTTCATGAAAGACAATAATGATATTTTACACGGCGGCGTTTTGTTGCCAGAGTTTGCACAATCATGGGCAGATTATTATGTTAAATTTATAAGAGCTTATGAAAAAGAAGGAATCCCTGTTTGGGGATTAACCATTCAAAATGAGCCAATGGCAAAACAACGTTGGGAATCTTGTATTTATACCCCAGAAGCAGAAAGAGATTTTCTTAAAAACTTTCTTGAGCCAACTCTAGAAAAAGAAGGACTTAGCTCTAAAAATGTTATAATCTGGGATCACAATCGCGGAGATATGTTAACCAAAAGAGCCAATCTTGTTTTTTCAGATCCTGCAGTTTCAAAATATGCATGGGGAATTGGATTCCACTGGTATGAAACATGGAACGGCGGAACACCAAAATTCGAATCAGTAGGTGAAGTACACCAGGCTTTTCCAAATAAAAATTTACTTTTTACAGAAGGATGTATCGAAAAATTTGATGCTTCGAGATTTCAGTTTTGGGGAAATGCAGAACGATACGGACTTAACATGATCAACGATTTCAATAACGGAACCGTTGGCTGGACAGACTGGAATATTCTTCTGGATCAAAACGGAGGCCCAAATCATGTTGGAAATTTTTGTTTTTCACCAATTCACGCCGACACCACAAAAGATGAATTAATCTACACACCGATGTACTATTACATTGGACATTTCTCGAAATTTATTCAGCCAAAAGCTAAAAGAATAATGGAGACAATCAGCGACAAAAAATTAATAAGCACATCTTTTAAAAATTCTAATGACAAAATAATAACCATTGTCATGAACCAATCAGATAATGAGATTGTTTACACCTTAATAAACCACAATTCACAAAATACTATAACTATCCCGGCACACGCAATACAAACTATTGTATACTAAATTGGGAAACTAAAAACTATTAAAAATGAAACTAAATTTTAAAAACACTATAAAAATACTGTTCTTCTCAATAGCAGTATTTTCTCAGATAAAATGCTCATCATCAAACGATGCTGTCGATCCTGTGGTAAACCCGCCTGTAGTAAACCCTCCGGTTGTGGTAACAAACGATGTTGATTTCTGGTTAACAAAAGGAGACCAAAGCGTATTATTAGCAAAACAAACCGGAACACTGGGATTTGGAACAGTTGTCAATACTTATACAAATATTGAAGTTAATGCTTCTCAAAAATATCAGACTGTTGATGGTTTCGGGTATACATTAACCGGCGGAAGTGCAGATGTAATCAATCAATTAACTGCAGCTAAGAAAAGTGCACTTTTACAAGAATTATTTGGTTCCGGAGCTAATTCAATTGGAGTTAGTTATCTTAGAATCAGTATTGGTGCATCTGACTTAAACGCCGCGCCATTTACTTATGATGATCTTGCAGCAGGTGAAATTGATTTGACTTTAGCAAAATTTAGTTTAAACAAAGACAAAGCTGGGGTAATTGCACTTTTAAAAGAAATTCTGGCGATTAACCCAAAAATTTTAATTTTAGCAACACCTTGGTCAGCACCGCTTTGGATGAAAGACAAAGACAGTTTTATTGGAGGAAAACTGCAGACTCAATATTATGATGTTTATGCTAAATATTTTGTAAAGTACATTCAGCAGATGAAAGCCGAAGGAATTACAATTGATGCAATAACACCGCAAAATGAGCCTTTGCATGACGGAAATAACCCAAGTATGTATATGTCTGCAGCAGAGCAGGCTAACTTTATTAAAAACAATTTAGGGCCGGCTTTTAAAGCAGCAAACCTTAGTGTAAAAATTATTGCTTACGATCACAATTGCGATAACCCAAATTATCCAAAAGCTATTTTGGCTGATGCCGATGCATTTCCATTCGTAGACGGATCAGCATTCCATTTATATGCCGGAGATATCAGCGCACTTACAAATGTTTACAATTCTTATCCAACTAAAAATGTGTATTTTACAGAACAATGGACTTCTTCGGCGGGTGATTTTGCAGGAGATTTAAAATGGCACGTTCGAAATGTAATTGTTGGTTCGATGAGAAATTACAGCAAAAACGCATTAGAATGGAATTTAGCTAACGACGGATCTTTTCAGCCTCATACAAATGGCGGCTGTTCGATGTGTAAAGGAGCATTGACAGTAACTTCAACAGAAAATTTTCAGCGTAATGTTGCCTATTATATTATTGCACATGCATCAAAATTTGTTCCTGCAGGATCTATTAGAATTGCAAGTACTTCAAGCGGAAGTTTACAAAACGTCGCCTTTATAACGCCATCTGGATCAAAAGTTTTAGTAGTTGTAAATGACTCGTCAGGAAGTGAGATTTTCAATATCAAATTCAATGATAAATGGATCACAACTTCTCTTGAGGCCGGATCTGTTGGAACTTACACCTGGAAATAAATTAAAGACAACGTAAAATTGATTTTCAAATGAAAAAAAATAAAAATATAATGGACAAAGCAGGTATTCTAACATTTATTTTACTGCTGATATTTCAGTCTTGCAGCAGTAGTAACGATAGTTCAGATGGAGGTTTGGATAATCCTGCCCCTTCAAACCTTACTGTTCAGGTTGAAGTTGTGGGTAAAACCGCAGCAAATCCTGACGGGGACGGAAGCGGTAAAGTGAACTTAAAGATTAATGCTGCGAATGCAATTTCGTATAAAGTTTTAATAGACAATCAGCTTAAAGAAATTACAAGCGGGGATCTTACATATACATTTACGACTGCAGGAACAAAAACATATTCTATAATTGTTTCAGCTTATAATGCTTCAGGACAGTTTATCAGCTCAACTTCTTCAGTAAATATATACGTTGCCAGAAAATTACTTTGGTCAGATGAATTTGATGTTGACGGTGCTCCAAATACATCAAAATGGGGTTATAACACAGGAACTGGAGACGGCTGGGGAAATAATGAATTAGAATATTACACAAGCCGCCCTGAAAATGTAATTATTTCAAATGGTACCCTAAAAATTAAAGCAATTAAAGAAGAGTATATGGGAAGCCATTATACATCGACAAGAATGCTTACAAAAGGAAAATTTTCGTTTAAATATGGCAGGGCCGAAGTTCGGGCAAAATTACCTGTTGGCGGCGGAACCTGGCCGGCATTCTGGATGCTGGGTGACAATATTGATACGGCAGGATGGCCATTATGCGGTGAAGTAGATATTTTAGAATCAGTTGGAAATAATCCAAACGTGAACCACTCTTCATTACATTCGCCTGGACGCTCAGGAAATACACCTGATACAGCTACAATAACAGTAGCAAATTCAACAACAGAATTTCATGTTTATGCAGCAGATTGGTCTGCAGAAAGCATTAAGTTCTATGTAGATGATAAGTTGTTTTACACCTATGCTAATTCAGGTTCAACTCCATTTAACCAAAACTTTTTCCTGATTTTAAATTTAGCAATGGGAGGAAATTTTGGAGGAACAGTTGATCCAAATTTCACTAATGCAACTTTCGAAGTTGACTACGTGAGAGTGTATAATTAACATAAGTTTTAACTAAGTTTTTTCCTTTAAGGCTAGAGAAACGCTAGTTTTACGAATTAAAACTTTTAAAATTATGAAAAAGACAAATAAAATTATCTTAGTAGTATTCTTACTTTTTGTGAGTGTTTCATTTTATGGTCAAAATTTAAAAATTATGACCTACAATATTCGTTTAGATGTAGCATCAGACGGAGAAAATGCGTGGCCAAAACGAAAAGATTATTTTACATCTCAAATACAATTTTATGGTCCGGAAATTTTTGGGGTTCAGGAAGCAACCCCAAATCAGGTGATAGATATCGCATCGGCTTTTCCAAATTATAACAGATTTGGAATAGGAAGAGAAGAAAACGGAACGGGAGAAGCCTGTACTATTTATTACAAAAAAGACCGTTTTAAAGTGCAGAATTCCAATACATTTTGGCTTTCAGAAACCCCAAACGTAGTTTCAAGAGGCTGGGATGCAGCTTGCAACAGAGTTTGTACGTATGCACTTTTTACAGATTTAAAAACAAAAAAAACGTTCTGGGTTTTTAACCTGCACCTTGACCATATGGGCGAAGAAGCAAGAGTAAAAGGAGTACAGCTTGTTTTAAAAAAAATAAGCGAAGTAAACACAAAGAAATACCCGGCGTTTTTAATGGGAGATTTCAATTCAGAACCAAACACGCCGCAAATTGCAGAAATAAAAAAAGTAATGGATGATACTAGAGATGTTTCAATTGAAAAACCTTTTGGACCGTCAGGAACGTTTAATGATTTCAAACATAATGAGCCAGTTACATTATTGATAGACTATATTTTTATTTCAAAAAATAGCGGATTAAAAATTCAAAAACATGCAGTTTTAAGTGATTCTAAAGATTTAAAATATCCGTCAGATCATTTACCTGTTCTAATAGAAATAGATTAAAAATGAAAAATAGCAGCAAAAAACTTCAAATCTTACTTTTACTGCCGCTTATTGCGATGCAGATAAAATGCGGATCTTCAAAAAATGCAGCTGCCAATCCTGGAAAAGCAGAATCATGGATTACTACTGCAGATGAATCTTCAAAACTTAAAAAACAGGATGATTTAGTTTTTGGTACAGAAACTAATTCAAACCAAACCATTGAAGTAAATCCTTCTGAAAAATTTCAAACCATCGAAGGTTTCGGATTTTCGTTAACCGGAGGAAGCGCTCAAACAATTTTAAAACTGGATAAAGCAAAAAGAGAAGCCTTGCTTCAGGAATTATTTTCCAGAAAAAATGATGCCATTGGTTTAAGTTACCTGCGTATTAGTATTGGAGCTTCAGATTTGAATGAAAAAGTTTTTTCGTATGATGATATGCCCGAAGGACAAACAGATTTAAAACTGGAACACTTTAATCTTGGTCCGGATTTAAATGATGTAGTGCCTTTGTTAAAAGAGATTTTAGCAATAAACCCGCAAATAAAAATTATGGGTTCACCGTGGTCTCCGCCAGTTTGGATGAAAGACAACGGAAGCTCAAAAGGAGGAAGCCTGCAGCCCAAATATTATGAGGTTTATGCTCAGTATTTTGTAAAATACATTCAGGCAATGAAATCTCACGGAATTGTTATTGATGCCATTACACCGCAAAATGAGCCGCTGCATCCTGGAAATAATCCAAGTTTATTAATGCTGGCAGAACAACAGGCAGATTTTATTGGGAATCATTTAGGTCCCGCTTTCGCGAAAGCCAAAATCAAAACCAAAATTATAGTTTATGATCACAACTGTAATAAACCAGAATATCCTTTAACTATTTTAAAAGATGTAAAAGCTAACCCTTTTGTTGCAGGTTCAGCATTTCACTTATACGAAGGAGATATCAGCGCATTGTCAACAGTTCACGATGCATTTCCAAACAAAGATTTATACTTTACAGAACAATACACAGGATCAGGAAGCAGTTTTGAAAATGATTTAAAATGGAGTGTAAAAAATGTTGTCATTGGTTCAATGCGTAACTGGAGTAAAAATGCACTTTCATGGGGATTGGCAAACGATGAATATTACAAACCATTTACACCAGGCGGATGTTCAACTTGTAAAGGTGCTTTAATGATCGATCAAAATCAAAATATTAAGCGTGAAGTTGGTTATTATATTATTGGACATGCTTCTAAATTTGTTCCCGAAGGTTCAGTAAGAATTGGAAGTAATATTGCTGGAAACTTATACAACGCAGCTTTCAAAACGCCATCTGGACAAACCGTTTTAATTGTAGAAAACGACGGGACTTCGGCAGAAACATTCAATATCAAATACAATCAAAAACAAATTTCAACTACTTTAAACGCTGGTGCAGTTGCAACTTACGTTTGGTAACCAAAATTAAATTCATGAAAAAAATAACCACATTTGCCTTGTTGATGGTCTCGTTTTTTGCGGCGGCCCAGCAGCAAACAATAGATCAAAAAGTAAATGATCTGTTGAAGAAAATGACAATTGAAGAAAAAATTGGTCAGCTTAATCAATACACGGGAGACAATCAGGCAACGGGGCCAATTACAATAAACCCTAACAAACAAGCCGAAATCAAACAAGGTTTAATAGGTTCGATGCTAAACATCATCGGAACAAAATATACCAGACAATATCAGGAATTGGCCATGCAGTCAAGACTTAAAATTCCGTTGTTGTTTGGTCAGGACGTTATTCACGGATACAAAACAACATTCCCGCTTCCGTTAGCCGAAGCAGCAAGCTGGGATTTACAAGCCATTGAATTAGCAGCCAGAGTAGCTGCAGAAGAAGCTGCTGCAAGCGGAGTTCACTGGACATTTGCACCAATGGTAGACATTAGCCGTGACCCGCGCTGGGGACGTGTAATGGAAGGTGCTGGAGAAGATACTTACTTGGGATCTAAAATTGCTTATGCAAGAGTAAAAGGTTTTCAGGGAAATAAATTAGGAGATTTAAACTCTGTTATGGCCTGTGTAAAACACTTCGCTGCTTATGGAGCCGGAGTTGGAGGCAGGGATTATAACTCAGTTGATATGAGCGAAAGAATGCTTCTTGAAACCTATTTACCCCCTTTTAAAGCCGCTTTAGATGCCGGAGCAGCAACATTTATGAATTCATTTAATGACTTAAACGGAATTCCTGCAACTGGAAATGCACATTTACAAAGAGATATCTTAAAAGGAAAATGGAACTTTCAGGGATTCGTAGTTTCTGACTGGGGATCAATTGGAGAAATGGTCGCTCACGGTTATTCAAAAGATCTTAAAGAAGCTGCATATTCTGCAATTACTGCCGGAAGTGACATGGATATGGAAAGTAATGCATACCGATATAATTTAGCACAGTTAGTAAAAGAAGGCAGGGTTTCTATCGATTTGGTTGACGATGCAGTAAAACGTATTCTTCGCAAAAAATTCGAATTAGGTTTATTTGATAATCCTTACAGATATTCTGATGATAAAAGAGCAGAGAAAGTTTTAGCAAATCCGGCAAACAGAAAAGCGGCACTTGAAGTTGCTGAAAAAAGTATCGTTTTATTGAAAAATGAAAACCAGACTTTACCAATTTCTAAAAGTGTAAAAACAATTGCATTCATTGGCCCAATGGTAAAAGAATACAAAGCCAATATGGGATTCTGGTCTGTTGAACTTCCAGATGTAAATTACGATAAATGGGTAGTTTCGCAATGGGATGGTTTACAAAATAAAGTAGGTAAAAACACAAAATTACTTTACGCAAAAGGCTGTGAAGTTGATGGAGATAATAAAGATGGTTTTGCCGAAGCAGTTGAAACCGCTAAGCAGGCAGATGTAGTAATCTTGAGTATTGGTGAAAGACGCGATATGAGCGGTGAAGCAAAAAGCCGAAGCGATTTACATTTACCGGGTGTTCAGGAAGATTTAGTAAAAGCAATTCAGGCAATAGGAAAACCAGTTGTAGTTTTAATAAATGCAGGAAGACCACTAGTTTTCAATTGGACAGCAGATAATGTTCCTGCAATTATATATACTTGGTGGTTAGGAACTGAAGCTGGAAATGCAATCGCAAATGTTTTATTTGGAGATTACAACCCGTCAGGAAAACTGCCAATGACTTTCCCAAGAGAAGTAGGGCAGATTCCAATTTATTACAATCATTTTAGCACAGGAAGACCAGCTAAAAATGAAAATGCAACAAACTATGTTTCAGCTTATATCGATTTAAAAAACTCTCCTAAATTTCCTTTCGGATACGGTTTGAGTTATACAAAATTTGATTATTCTGGTTTGAAATTATCTTCGACAAAAATCAAAAGCAGCGAAACAATTAAAGTTTCATTTCAATTATCAAATGTTGGAAAAGCTGTCGGAGAAGAAGTGGTTCAGCTATATTTAAAAGACAAATTCGGATCAGTAGTTCGTCCAGTTTTAGAATTAAGAGATTTCCAAAAAGTGAAATTGAATGCGGGAGAAACTAAAACAATCGAATTTACAATCGATAAAGAAAAACTTTCTTTCTACAATGATAAACTGGAATGGACGGCAGAGCCAGGAGATTTTGAAGTACTGATTGGAGCTTCATCAGCAGATATTAAACTAAAATCAGATTTTGAATTAGTACAATAATATAGAATGTCAATTAAAATTGGCGTTATGGATTTTATAAAGGTTTTGAATTATTTTAAAACGGTATTTATAAAATCCATAGCGCCAATTCCTTTATAGGATTCAAGCAATGCTTTATCAAGAGCTTCGCGTTTTGTTTTTTTATTTTTTACTTCTCTTTCAATTACCTGATTAAAAATTCTTTCCTGCTCTTCACTATATTTTAATGAGGCTTCAAGAAGATAAGTTTTAGATACAAATCCGAAAGAAGACCAGATTTTTGTTCTAATTTTTTTGTTGATATTTTTTAGCGGGTTGATGCTCATAATCTCGTTCATTAAATTTCAATTCTATTTTATTGAAGGATTTCAAAATTAAAAACTTGTAATCTTTTTCTTTCTTAAAATTTAAATTTCAACAATTTGTCAGTCAAATGTGTTATTATGACGCAATGTACTTATTTTTTCAATTCATTTCGTAATTTTAACTAAAATTGTGATTTTTACACTTTTGACTTTTCAATGCATAATTGTTTAAAAAAGACTTACTTGCTATAAAAATGCTGCAGTCTTTGAAAAATAAAGTAAATTGCAAGTTTAAATAAAAAACGGAAAGAGGTATTAATTAAAAACTCAAATGCTGAAATTTATTATAGAAAATAACGAAAATTATCAGCCGGGACTTTCCATAGACTGCGTCATTTTTGGGTTTCATGATAATCAATTAAAAGTCTTGCTGATTAAAGTTCCGCATAGTGAAAAATGGTCTTTGCCGGGCGGGTTTATTCCGATAGATCAGGATATTGATACAGCAGCAGTCACCGTTTTAAATGAAAGAACCGGAGTCGAAGGTATTTTTTTAAGACAGTTTGCAGCATTTGGAAAAATTAAACGGAATGATGATCATTTTGGGAAAGAGGTTTTAAAATATTTAAATATCGATCCCGAAAAAGGCAAATGGCTGACACGTCGTTTCGTAACAATTGGCTATTATGCTTTGGTAGATTTTTTAAAAATTGTCCCAAACCGAATAAATTCTAATGAAATAATTGAATGGATCGATCATAAAGAGGTTCCCGAACTCATTTTAGACCACAAAGAAATTCTTAATAAAGCTCTGGATACGCTTAGAATTGAACTGAATTTAATGCCAATAGGTTACAATTTACTTCCGGAAAAATTTTCAATGCCGGAACTGCAAAAATTGTATGAAACAATTCTGGATAAAAAACTTGACAGAAGAAATTTTATGCGAAAAATAACCAATATCGGAATTCTGACAAAATTGGATGAAAAGAAAAATAATGTGGCACACAAAGCCCCAAACTTATATTCTTTTGATAAAGAAAAATACGATGAAGTTTTAAAAAATGGTTTGAATCAAGGTTGGTAAATCAAGGTCTAACTTTAAAATTTACAATTATGGTTTCTTTTGAAGATTTTAGAAAAGCGGCTTTATCCTTTGAAAATGCAGTTGAAGAACCGCATTTTGAAAAAACATCTTTTAGGGTAAACAAAAAGATATTCGCCACTTTTGATGAAAAAAATAATCGGGCAGTTTTAAAATTAAACGAAATCGATCAATCTGTTTTTTGCGCCTCAAGCGAAATGATTTTTTATCCAATTCCAAACAAATGGGGAAAACAAGGCTGGACAATTGTAGAACTTTCTAAAGTCAGACCAGAAATGTTTGAAGATGCTTTAAAGCTTTCTTACCAAAACGTTGCCCCAAAAAAGAAGAAATAAATCTACCTTACAATAGTTCTAAAAGTTAAATTTACTCTAGGCTTTGAAGTTGTTTTTGTTGGCGGCAGTCGATGCAGCCAATGCGTCTGTGTTTCATCTTTCATAACCAATAAACTTCCATGTTGTAAAATCAAAGAAACTGTTTCTTTAGATTCTTTATGTTTGAAAGCAAATTTCCTTTCGGCACCAAAACTTACAGAACCAATAGCACCATTCTTTTTCAAATCTTTTTCGGCATCGCTGTGCCAGGCCATTCCTTCATCGCCGGAATGATATAAATTTAATAGGCAGGAATTGAAAGTCCCGCCAGTTTCAGCCTCAATTATTTTCTTTAATTCCAATAATTCCTTTGTCCACGGAAGTGCCTTTTTTGTGGTATTCGAATAGGTATATTCAAACTCCTGATCGCCGTACCAAGCTACTTTTCTTTTAGTCAAAATTAATTTTCCAAAGATTATGGCTTCATCATTTCTCCATTCAATTGTGTTCAATAAAACATCTAAATAGCGATTAGAATCTTCTCTCGAAAACAATTTTCCGTAATAATTTACAGTTCCATCTTTGGGAAGTAAGTTCGTTGTTTTGTTTATTTCAGGATTAAATAAGTCCATTTTTCCAATTTAAATATTCAGGTTTCATACAATGTCCGCAAGGTCTGAAACCATTTTGTTTTGCTTCATTTTCAGTTGAAAAGAAAACCCTATTTTCTCGTTTCATTCTTTTTCCCGAAGAACATTTTAAAGTTCCGTAGATTTTTAGTTTTCGGTTGCCGCCGAAACAAATCTCCGCATTTTTAATTTTATTCCGAAGATCTGAATCTGAAATTTTATTGTGTTCAATCATAATTTTAGCACATTTTATTCTGTAGAGACGCACAGCAGTGCGTCTACGCAAAGGTTGTCGACATAGATTAATTACGTAACGTTAGATTTTTTGCCACAGATTTAAAGGATTATAATGATTAAAAAATCTGTTTAAATCTACATGAGAAATTGCCTTTCTTTTTTAATTCACGTTGCGTAGACGCACTGTTGTGCGTCTCTACGGATATTGCATGTCTATATATTTTAGGATAATGCGTCGTGAAAAATAATTCCCAGCGTATATCTTTCGCCTGAATGAACTTCACTAACCCCATGTTTCATATTCACCCGATAATAACCTTTTGTACCTTTTACAGGTCTGAAATTTGTTGTAAAAACCAGAATATCACCCTTTTTAGGTTTTAAAACAATTGCTTTTGACTGCGCTCTTGGCGTTTGCTGTGTCAATACAAATTCGCCTCCGGTAAAATCTTCATCAGGTTCAGAGAGGAAAAGCACAATTTGAATAGGAAAATAAATATCGCCGTATAAATCCTTATGTAAAGTATTGAATCCGCTTTCTCCATATTTTAAAATTAAAACCGTCGCTTTCAATTGATTATTATCGTGACATTGCTGTAATAATGCTGAATGTTTATCAGGGAAAATAGTATTGATGTTCAAAGCTTTCATCCAGGAATTTGCAATTGGTGCCAATTTAGGATAAATCGAAGTTCTAATATTTTGAATTAAATCGGGCAGGGGATAATTGAAATATTTGTATTCGCCCAAACCAAATCGATAACGTTCCATAACAACCGTTTTTCGATATAAATTTGGATTATCATAATCGAATTTTAAATCTTCACATTGTTCGTTGTTTAGAATATTTGGAAGAATAGCAAAGCCATTTTCGTGTATAGATTCGGTAATGCTTTCCCAATTTTGAGAAACAATTTTTGACTGTATATTTTGCATAAATAATTTAAATAGGATTAATTTTTACATGAAGAATAATTTACACAAAGCATATCCGTAGAGACGCACAGCAGTGCGTCTACGCAAAGATTGTCGACATAGATTAATTAGACGGACCGAGGTGCGTCTCTACGGATATACTTTGCGTTGAAAATATTATATCAATAGAATTGATAATAATTTTATAATTGAGGATTTACCTGCGCACCTTCCCAGCCAATTATGGCCGTTTTTCGCGTATTTCCCCACATATAACCGCCGAAAACTCCTGAAGATTGAATTACACGGTGACATGGAATTAAAAATGCGACAGGATTATTTCCAATTGCAGTCCCAACGGCGCGGGAAGCATTTGGTTTTTGAATTTTCTGCGCAATAGTTCCATAAGTAGAAAGCTGCCCCATCGGAATTTTTAATAAAGTTTCCCAAACCTTCAGTTGAAAATCGGTCCCTTTTAAATGCAGTTTTATTTCAGACAATTTACTCCAGTCATTTTGGAAAATGAAAAGTGCATTTTGCTGTGCTAAATCAAGTTTTCGAGAAAAAGCAGCATTCGGAAATTTGTGTTTTAAATCATTAAACCCGATAGTTTCATCTTCGGCGAAAGCCATAAAACAAACGCCTTTTTGAGTTGAAGCGACAATAATATTCCCAAACGGACTTTCAGCAAAACTATAATTTATTTCCAGATTTTTCCCTCCATTTTTATATTCGGCTGGTGTCATTCCTTCAATGTTTACAAATAAATCATGAAGTCGGCTGGTTCCTGAAAGCCCCGTTTCGTATGCCGTTTCAGAAATAGTTGCCTGATTTTCTTTGAGTAGTTTTTTGGCGTGTTCCAAACTGGTATACTGTAAAAATTTCTTCGGACTTGTTCCTGCCCAATCACTGAAAAGCCTCTGAAAGTGAAACGGACTTAGATGCACTTTCTCTGCAACCTCATCAAGATTGGGCTGCTCCTTAAAATTTGCTTTGATATAATCGATAGCATCTGCAATACGATTATAATTGATGGTTTCCTGTGTGTTCATTTTCATTCAATTTTATAAGGCAAAGATCGATTGGTTTTTGCAGGTATAAAATCCGAAACTTGCTGAGTTTTTTTGCTGCAAAGGCACAAAGGCGCGAAGTTTTTTTGAAGTATTGTTACTCTAAAAAGAATTACGAGATTAAAAACTTTGTGTCTTAGCGACTTCGTGGCATTATATGTCAATGCGCCGTAGTTTTTGAAAAAACATTAATGACAACCACGCCAATTATAATTAAACTCAACCCAATTATCGCAGGTAAATCTGGAATTTCCTTAAAGAAAATGGCACCAATGATTGTAATTAAAACAATTCCAACTCCAGACCAAATTGCATAAGCAAAACCAACCGGAATTGTTCTGATGGCAAAACTTAAAAAATAAAACGCAGCAAAATAACCAACAACGGTTATAATACTTGGTAAAAGTTGTGTAAACTGTTCAGACTTTTTTAATGCCGATGTTGCAATGATTTCGAAGATAATGGCAATAAATAAAAATAAAAAATTCTTCATGATTTCACGTTTTACACAAAGTTAAGCTTTGTATGAAACGAGAAAGAATTATTTAAGATTATCTTTTCTTGAAGAAACACTTATCAATTTATATCCGTTTTCAGTTCTTAAAAATTCAAAATGATCTTGTCCGTGTTCAAGTTTATTTTTTGGATTGATCACAATGTTTTTAACTGGATATATCCAATCTTTAGATTCATTACAATTGTTGAAATATATTTCGTATTCGCTTGATTCAAAAATAAACTGATTTAATCCGTCAGAAGAGACAAAGTAATCCGTTTTTGGATTTTTGAGTTCCTGCAGTTTTAATTTTAAATAGGTATAATTCTGATTGATAAATTTAGTTTTAGATTCACTTACCCAGCCCATTGGTTCTTTCCAATAGATAATTTTGTCAAAAGAATGTTTTTCTAAATTGGTTTTAGACATATCTTTAAGCAAAGTGTTTTTTAGCCAGGATTTAAATTCCTTATCATAACTTATAAAGGAATAATATTGTCCGTCGATACCAAGAAAATTTTCTCTTATTTCATCTTTATTTGGTTCTTTTGATTTCTCTAATGAATAAAAATTGAGATCATCATTATAAGGGAAATTTTCAACCAGGATTTTGTTATTAGTATCAATTAAGAATTCTTTTCCTCCTTTCCAGAAAAAATGTTCTCCATCTATTTCTTTTTTGGCATCTTTTAATCCTATGAACATTCCGTTTTTGACTTTAGTTAAATTGCTGTATTCTGCAGGAATTGCAATTTTTCCTTCTCCATTAAACATTCCCATTTTATCAGTCTTACGATCTGTAAATCTTATAAAGCCTTCGTTTTCACAATCAGGGCCATTGTCAAAAACGTATAAACTGTCTCGTCCAATTATTTTTCCTGATTTCGTTAAATAATAGCTTTTCCATTTTCCATTTTCTTCTTCTGTTACGGCAATAATATTTTCAAATTTGTGAGCGATTGTAAAGCCTGTGAATTTTGGTTCAATTTTAATAACGCCATTTTTATCTTTAAATCCGATCTGAGTTGTGTCTTTGTTGGGAAATGAAACCCAGATGTCATTATTTTGTGCAAATACAGAACAATTCAAAAAGGCTAATAAATAGAGTAAAAGATAATTTTTCATAATAAAATATTTACAATAAATATAATACAACGTTTTTGAAAACGAAATATTCTAATAGATTTATTACTTTCTTGAAATAGTTTAAAAAACAAAACCCAATAGTTTTTTACTGTTGGGTTTTGAAATGGTATTGAGTTGCCATTCTCCTAAATTGATTTTGGATATTAAAAAAGCATGTTTGATTTATTTCCCTTTCTTTTCCTGCTTTTCCTTTTCTTTTTTAGCTTTTTCTTCTTCTTTTAATTTTTTCTCTTCTTTTTGTTTTTTCTGTAATTCTTCTTTTTCGGTTTTGTATTTTTCTACTTCTTTTTTTAAGCTCTCAACCTTTTTTGAACTAGATTCTATTTTTGTTTTGCTTTTATTTAATTTTTCCTCAGATTTGTTTACTTTTTCTTCAGATTTTTCAATCTCTTTTTGAAGGTCAGCATTGTTTTCTGAATTATTTTTAAGATTAGCTAATTGATCTTGATTTGTTTTTAAATCCGCTTCTAGTTTTTCTTTCTTCTTTTCTAATTTTTGTTTGTTTTTTTCTTCCTTAGCTAGTTTATGTTCAGCGGCTTCAATTTTAGAAACTTTCTGCGACATCATATTTCTCATTTGCCATTGTTGATTTGCTGCTGCCCGTTCGCTTGCCCATTTTTGATTTTGCATATTCATTTGTGTATGCATACTTCTTGCTTGCGACTGCATATTGCTAAATTGTGCAGAAACAAAAAATGGAAGTAGTAATAATAGTAATAGAATAAAACGTGTTTTCATTATTTAGATTAGGATTTGTTTTTGGTAGATCAAATGTATATTTATATTTAAAAGAAACACGAGAAATCGTCTAATTAATTTAAATTAAAAAGAAAACCCGACAGCTTTTAAAACCTGTCGGGTTTGAAATATTTTTAAGAACCGTATTTCGTAAGTCTAGCGTCTTTTAAAGCTACTTCATAATCATTCAGTGTTTTAGCGCTTAATTCTACTTCAATTTTGGCCTTATTTAATTTTTCCTGTGATTTGGCTATCCGTATTTTTGCTTTTTCAATATTTTTTTGATGATCAGGGTCATTGCTCTTTTCTGAAGAATTTTCAAGCTGCTTTAAATTTTCAAGCTGCGCTTTTAAATCCAATTCTATTTTCCATTCTTCTTGCCCAAGCTTTATTAGTTTTTGTTCTTCTCGCGCAATTCTGTTTTTTGCTCTTTGTACTTTACCTTTAGAAAGGTTTTTTGTACTTTCCATTTTGGAAAGCTTTGGCTCCATCCATGGGTACATTGTATGCTGCAATTCAGGTTTTGAGGGATCAGAATTTTGTGCAGATATAAAAAGGGGTAATATTATGATTATTAATACAATCAGGCGTGTTTTCATAATTTGGTTTTGGTTTTCAAAAATATACTTATATTTTGAAACCGCAGTATACTAAAATATAAATTTTAGATTGTAGATTTCTGATCATAGATTAAAAAACAAAACCCGACAGATTTTTAAAATCTGCCGGGTTTGAATATGTATTTAGATAATCTAAAATCTAAGATCAGAAATCTAAAATTTCTTAGTATCTGTAGTATTCTGGTTTGAAAGGACCTTCAACAGGAACACCAATATAAGCAGCCTGATCGTCACGTAAAACTTCAAGTTCAACGCCTAATTTAGCTAAGTGTAAAGCAGCAACTTTTTCATCTAAATGTTTTGGTAACATATAAACTTCATTTTTGTAAGCTGCGCTGTTGTTCCATAATTCGATTTGAGCCAAAGTCTGGTTTGTAAATGAATTACTCATTACAAAACTTGGGTGACCTGTCGCACAACCAAGGTTTACTAAACGACCTTCAGCAAGAATGATGATATCTTTTCCAGCGATGTTGTATTTATCAACCTGAGGTTTGATTTCGATTTTTGATGCACCGTGGTTTTTGTTTAACCAAGCCATATCAATTTCGTTATCGAAGTGACCAATGTTACAAACAACAGTTTTATCTTTCATTTGCTCGAAGTGCTCTCCAAGAACGATATCTTTATTTCCTGTAGTTGTAATGATGATATCAGCATTAGCAATTACAGTATTTAATTTTTTAACTTCATAACCGTCCATTGCAGCTTGTAAAGCACAAATTGGATCGATTTCAGTAACTGTTACAATAGATCCGGCACCTCTAAAAGAAGCAGCAGTTCCTTTTCCAACGTCACCGTATCCGCAAACGATTACTCTTTTTCCAGCTAACATTAAGTCAGTTGCACGACGTACAGCATCTACAGCAGATTCTTTACAACCGTATTTGTTATCAAATTTAGATTTAGTAACAGAGTCGTTAATGTTGATTGCAGGCATTGGCAACGTTCCGGCTTTTACTCTTTCGTAAAGTCTGTGAACACCAGTTGTAGTTTCTTCAGAAAGACCTTTAATTCCAGGAACTAATTCTGGGAAACGATCAATAACCATATTAGTTAAATCTCCACCGTCATCAAGAATCATGTTCAATGGTTTTCTGTCTTCGCCAAAGAATAAAGTCTGCTCAATACACCAGTCAAATGATTGTTCATCAAGACCTTTCCAGGCATAAACCTGAATTCCGGCAGCAGCAATAGCAGCAGCAGCCTGATCCTGAGTAGAGAAAATGTTACAAGAAGACCAGGTAACTTCAGCACCAAGAGCGATTAAAGTTTCGATTAAAACAGCAGTTTGAATCGTCATGTGCAAACATCCGGCAATACGAGCACCTTTAAGAGGTTGTTCGTCTTTATACTCAGCACGAAGAGCCATTAAACCTGGCATTTCAGCTTCAGCTAGTTCAATTTCTTTTCTTCCCCAAGCAGCCAGAGAAATGTCTTTTACTTTGTAAGCCACAAAAGGCGTAGTTGTAGTACTCATTTATAGTATATTTGTATAATTGTAAAATTTTTGCAAATTTACATAATACCTTTTGAATTTTACTACTTTCTGTAAGATTTGTGAAATCTTTAATTTCTTAATCTTTAGAAAGTTACTTTGAGAATTATTTTTCACCATATAAGTGATATAAGTTCATTTAACAACAATCTTAAATACACATTGTCTCGAAGAGCTAAATTTGAAAGAATATAATTTACAATTAACCATTCATAATTTATAATTAAAAAGAAATGCCTTTATTTCAGACCATACAGTTTAATGAAACGACTAAAATCTTAATTTGGGAAATAACAGAATCCTTAGAGGAGTTATTGAGCAAAGTTGTGTTGAAAGAAAAAACGCAAAAGAGACTGGACGGAATGAAATCACAAATGCATCAACGTGCTTTTTTAAGTGTTCGCATGCTGATTCAGGAAATGGGCTTTACAGATAAAGATTTGCATTATGACGAATTTGGAAAACCTTATTTTGATTGTCATAATTATATTTCAATAACACATTCGTATCATTTTGCGGCCATAATTATAAGCCATGAAACCGTAGGAATCGATATGGAATTGCAGCGCGAAAAAATCCTTCGCATTGCTGATAAATTTGTTGATACTGAATTCGAATATTTAAACTCAAATGTTTTAGGAGAATATGTTAAAAAACTCACTGTAATCTGGGGTGCAAAAGAAGCGATCTTTAAAATTAGAAATGAAAAAGGAATCAGTTTTAAAGATCATATCAAAGTTGATGACTTCTCTTTAAATGAATCTCAAGTGCAGGCAAGCCTTCATTTTGATGATTTAATAAAAGATTTTAATGTGCATTATGAAGAAATCAAATCAGATAATTTTGAAGGGAATTTTACTTTGGTTTATGCTTTTGAGAAATAATCACAAAGTTTGGTCATTGCTAGGAACGAAGCAATCGCACTAACAAGAACGTTAATTAATTTAGCAAATGAGATTGCTTCGTTCTTCGCAATGACATTAAACTTCACTTTCTTTTTTTCGATGTTCAAACATACTCACGTACAAAAAAGTACTCATTTTACGGGCGCGTCTTTTTAATGTTTCCACATTTTCGCCTTCAAAATGCTCGTCTAATGTCTGAGCCCAATGATTAAGCCAGATTCCGAATTCATTAGCCGTAATTTTTCCATCAAAATGCGTATCAACTTCATTGTGAACAGTATGCGGATTTCCTTTGTATTTTTTTACGGCAAACAAATTAGTTTCCCAAAAATCAGTCAGTTTTTCCAAATGTGCGTCCCAATCTTTTATAATCCTATTAAAATAAAATCCAATTTCCTTATCGGCCCTTATTTTTGCATAGAACTGATGTACTAAGAAAGAAACATCAGCTCTATTCTCTATTTGTTTTTTCACAGAACAGTAGTGTTTAATAGGATAAATAAAACACTTAAAATTGAACTCAGAATTAAAAGGTTAAAAACTACTTTATGTTTCATTTGTGCCAAAATTGAAGTGTTTACAAAGATACAAGCCAATACAATAATTGTAAGCTGAATCATTTGAGGAATTGAGGTTCCGTTTGCTAAAACATACATTGCAGCAGCACCGCCTAAACAGCTTTGGCCAATTACTGCCATCGCAGCAGAACCCATATAATTTCTATTAAAAATGTCGAATGTTGTTTGATATAGTGTCATGATATTGAGATTTTTACACTACAAAGGTACACGCACTTTACTGCTGCGTTTTATGATTTTAATCATAAAACAGAAACTATTTTATCTATATACTTTTCGGTTAATAATCTTCAATTCGCCCTTTTTCTCCAGAGCTTTAATAGCTCTAATAATGGTTTCTACACGTAAACCTGTTAAGTCTCCAATTTGCTGTCGGGTAAAATTGATTAAATATCCATTTTTATCTTTTTTAAAATTAAAATATGCAATTCCGTGATCGATTAGTTTTAATACTCTGTGCTCAGGCTCGTGTGTAGAAATTTCGGCAGCCATAATAGATTTATAATACAAACGCTGCGCAAGATTTTCGATTATTTTAATGCTTACTGCAGGGTTTTCTTCCAGCAGTTTCAAGAAACTTGATTTTGGGAGCAGCAAAATTTCGCTGCCTTCAACCGCAATAGAATTAGCGGGATATTTTTGGTTTAAAAATAAAGGAGGCTCGCCAAAAGACTGATCTTTATAAAAGATACCCTGAATAAATTCGCGTCCGTCATCATTGTAATTGCTCATTTTAATTTCACCCGAAATTATCTGATAATAATGCGTTGGCAGGTTTCCTTCTTCAAAAATGATTTCATTTTTTTCGAAAGACTTTTTTAAGGCGCCATATTCTTCTAATAATCCGGTTGCGATCATATTTGTTTTCTTTGGATATTAACAGAGACTTTACAAATATAATTCATTCAAAATAGTTCTTCTACGTTAAAAACTTTTTACTTTTACTGCCGTTATGGAGCAAAAAACACTCACGATTCACCAACAAATTTTAGGAGCTAAGAAAAACGGGCAAAAACTATTGGCTATTCTTCTGGATCCTGACAAAATTGTTTGGGAAAATTTAGACTATTTATTACTTAAAATAAACCAATCTCCTGCAACACATATTTTTGTAGGCGGAAGCATTGTTCAAAGTACCATTTTAGAAGATTTAATTACGCAGTTAAAACAAAAAACAAATCTGCCGGTTATAATTTTCCCGGGTGATCCATCGCAGATTTCTCCGCAGGCCGATGCTATTTTGTTTCTTTCTCTATTATCTGGCCGAAATCCGGATTATTTAATAGAATATCAGGTTCAGGCAGCGCCAATTCTTAAAAAAACAAAGCTTGAAGTTATTTCAACAGGATATATTTTAATCGAAAGCGGCAATGAAACTGCAGTTGCACGCGTTAGTAAAACAGAACCGCTTAACCGCGAAAATTTTGATTTGGCTTTAGCAACAGCTCAGGCAGGCGAAATGCTCGGAAACAAATTAATTTATTTAGAAGCAGGAAGCGGAGCAAAAAAAGCGGTGCCGCTGGAAATGATCTCATTAATTGCTCAAAACATAGAAATTCCTGTAATTGTTGGAGGAGGAATTGTAGATTTGCACGGAATTAAAAAGGCATATAAAGCCGGTGCAGATTTAGTAGTTATTGGAACTGCTTTTGAAAACGACAGTCATTTTTTTGATTCATAAATAAAATTTAACAGCCAGAAATACCGCAAAAATGATTGACTTTTTTCTTGATAGTTATAAAAATACTCCGTTATGGCATATTGCTTTGGAGTTTTTAGTCTTTGTTTTTGGGATTTTAAGTGTTTGGTTTGCTAAAAAAGAAAACATCTGGGTTTATCCAACAGGTTTAATTGCCACCGTAATTTCAGTATATCTTTTATATGTTGCCGGTTATATTGGTGACATGATTATCAATGCCTATTTCTCGATTATGAGTATTTATGGCTGGTATGTTTGGGCAAAAGGAGGAACGGTTGAAGATAACCTTCCTATTACAAGAACAAATTTTAATGAAAAAATAATCGGGGTTTTATTGTTTTTCGTGACCATTTTCGTAGTTTTCGGGATTTATAAATATTTCGATTACGAAATACACAATGACAATTATGTCGATATGATATCGTCTGGGATATTTTTTGCAGGAATGTGGTATATGGCAAGGAAAAAAATAGAAAACTGGACATTGTGGATTATCGGTGATATTATTGTAGTGCCTCTTTATGCTTATCGCGGCTTAGGGATGCTGTCACTTCAGTATTTAATTTTTACAATTTTGGCTATTTCAGCTTATTTAGAATGGAAAAAGATCTTAGACAGCAAAAAACAACAATAATAAAAATTGCTTTATTTGGACCTGAAAGTACAGGTAAAACAACTTTAGCAAAACAGCTTGCAGATTATTATGAAACTGAATGGGTTCCAGAATTTGCACGCGATTACCTGCAGGAAAAATGGGAAGAAAATCAGCATATTTGTACTGCTGATGATATGATGCCTATTGCTTATGGGCAAGCAACATTAGAAAACCAAAAACTTTTATTAGCTAAAAAATACTTGTTTTGTGATACTAATTTAATGGTTACCAAAGTTTTTTCTGAGGTATATTATGGTTTTTGCGACCCTATTTTAAATAAAGCCGCATTAGAACATGATTATGATTTGTTTTTCCTGACAGATATAGACGTTCCTTGGGAAAAAGACGATATTAGAGATACTCCAGAAGGAAGAGAAACGGTATTTTCTGTTTTCAAACAAACTTTAATAGATACAAACAAACCATTTATAACGCTTTCGGGCGATAAAAAAAGCCGTTTAGCAAAAGCTACAATGATTATTAACGCTTTAAGTGCTTTTAAAGAAAAAGGACTTTCATCTGAAGATTTTGTTGAAATTTACAACCACGGAATCCCTTTCGAGAATATTTTAAAGCAATTAAAAATATTTAAAAAAGGAATAGCAAAAAGTAACTTAATTAGTCCGGCAACAGTAAACAATGGAATCTTAAGTTTGTCTGAAACTGATTTTGCAGAAAAAGCTTCTTTTTTTGATCAACAGAAAGAAAAATTAAAAATTAAAAAATTTGTTCCTGCATCTGGTGCCGCAACAAGAATGTTCAAGTTTTTAAGTGCTTTTTTGAACGATTTTGATATCGAAAAAGAAACTATAAACGCTTATATTAACAGAAAAAAAGATAAAGAACTTGCTATTTTTATTATCGGGATGGATAAGTTCCCTTTTTTTGAAGCAGTTCATGAAAAGCTAAAAGAAATTTATCCTGATTTTGAAAATTTAGAAAGAGACTATAAAAATTACTATTTTATTAAATTATTATTGTCTCAGGACTACTTTAACTTCGCAAACAAGCCAAAAGCAGTTTTGCCTTTCCATTTATATAAAACGCATATTGCAAATCCTATTGAAGAACATTTAAATGAATGTGTGCATTATGCTACATCAAAAAGTGTTTCAAATTTACATTTTACAGTTTCAGAAATTCATCAGGATTTGTTTGAAAAAGCGGTGGATGAGGTTAGAGAGAAAATAGAAAAACCTTCTGGAACAAAAATTAATATTGGATATTCTTACCAAAATAAAAGCACAGATTCTATTAATGTTGATGCTAAAAACAAAATTGTCAGAAATGCAGATGGCAATCTAATTTTTAGACCAGGCGGACACGGTGCTCTGATTGAAAATCTAAATAATCTTGATTCAGATATCATTTTCATTAAAAACATTGATAATGTAATTCAAAATCATATTGAGCAAATTACACTGTACAAAAAAGCTTTAGGAGGTATTTTAATTGCCGTACAGCAAAAAGTATTTGGTTATTTGGATGCAATAGAAAAGAATCAAATAAATGAAAATAATATCCCGGTAATTGTAGATTTTTTAGTGCAAAAGCTAAACATTAAAATGACTAAAGATTTTAATAAATTTACTTTTGAGAATAAAATTGCTAAAATTAAAGATTTATTAGACAGGCCAATTCGAGTTTGTGGAATGGTTAAAAATGAAGGAGAACCAGGCGGCGGGCCGTTTTGGGTGATGAATGAAAAAGGCGAAACTTCTCTGCAAATTGTAGAAACTTCTCAAGTTGATCTAGCGAATAAAAAACAACTTGAAATTTTAGAAGACGCAACACATTTTAACCCTGTTGATTTAGTTTGCGGAATTAAGAACTATAAAGGTGAAAAATTTGACCTGAAACAATTTGTAGATCAAAAATCTGGCTTTATTGTAGAAAAAAGTGTTGAAGGAAAACCAGTAAAAAGTTACGAACTTCCGGGATTATGGAATGGTTCAATGGCAAATTGGTTAACCGTTTTTGTGGCAGTTCCGTTAATTACTTTTAATCCGGTGAAAACTGTAAACGATTTATTAAAACCGGCACATCAGCCACAATAATGGATAGCGATAAAATTATATCAGAATTAAATTTCAAAGCCGTTAGAAGCAGTGGAGCGGGCGGACAAAATGTAAATAAAGTTTCATCAAAAGTGGTTTTGTCTTTTGATTTAAATGCATCACAAGCTTTATCGGAAGAAGAAAAACTGCTTTTGCAAACTAATATTGCAGCTCGTTTAACAATAGAAAATATCTTAATTTTAAATTGCGACGAAGACAGAAGTCAGCTTAAAAATAAAGAAATAGTTATAAAACGTTTTTTAGAAATTGTCAAAAAAGGGTTGTTTGTGCCCAAAGTTAGAAAAGCTACAAAGATTCCAAAATCGGTAATCAAGAAAAGAATCAAAGACAAAAAGAATATTTCTGACCTTAAACAATCGAGGAGAAAACCTGATTTTTAGTATTAAGACTATAGAATGAAGTATTAAGAAGCCAAAAACTAAAAATCTTAATACTTAATACATTTTTCTCAATACTTTTCTATATTTGCATTGTCTCAAAGGGGTGCTCTAAATAACGAGCTGAGATCATACCCAAAGAACCTGAGCGAGTAATGTTGCTAAGGGAAAAAACGACAATTTCGAGTGTAAATAATTTGTCTTGTCGGGAAACACATTTATTAATTTAACAAAAGAATAATTCCCCCTTTTATTCGTAATTCTTTACGAATGAAAACTTTTTTTTTAGGTGCTAAGGCACAGAAGTACAAAGGTTCTAAGGTTCAAAATGAAATCAGAACCAAATCTATTTTCTTTATTCTATTCTCTATTTTCTTTACTCTATTCTCTTACGGACAGGAACAAGATTCAACTCAAGTAAATCAGCTTGATAATGTTTTGGTTTCAGCAGTTCGTGTTACGACTAAAACTCCGGTTACGTTTAGTAATATGGATAAAAAGGAAATTAAATTTAGAAATCTTGGGCAGGATATTCCAGTCTTAATGAATTATCTGCCGTCTGTAGTTACAACTTCTGATGCAGGAGGAGGAATTGGTTATACCGGAATCAGAGTCCGCGGAAGCGATGCTACAAGAGTAAACGTTACCATAAACGGAATTCCGTATAATGATGCCGAAAGTCAGGGAACTTTCTGGGTAAATATGCCCGATTTTGCTTCTTCTGTAGAAAGTTTACAGTTGCAACGCGGAGTAGGAACTTCTACAAACGGATCTTCTGCTTTTGGAGCAAGTTTAAATATGCTGACCGATAGTTATGCATCTAAACCAACTGGAGAAGTCTCAGGCTCGTTTGGAAGTTTTAATTCTCAAAAAGAAACAGTAAAATTCAGCACTGGTCTGCTAAATGATCATTTTGAATTGGCAGGACGTTTGTCCAGAATTAAATCTGATGGTTATGTTGACAGAGCGAGTTCTGACTTGAAATCCTATTTCCTGCAGGGAACTTATGTTGGAAAAACAACTTTAATTAAAGCTTTGGTTTTTGGCGGAACGGAGAAAACATATCAATCCTGGAACGGAATTGATGCTGCGACATTAAATTCAGATCGTACTTTTAATTCTGCCGGAATGTACACTGATGAAGCCGGAAATGTTCGTTTTTATGACAATGAAACAGATAATTACAAACAAAATCATTATCAGCTGCACTGGAGTGAATCTTTTTCGGATAAATGGAGTACTAATTTAGCTTTACATTATACAAAAGGGCAGGGTTATTATGAAAATTATAAAGAAGATGCCCCTATGGCTGATTATAATTTAAATCCTGTTGGAGCAATTATAACAACAGATTTAGTACGTCAGAAATGGTTAGATAATGATTTTTACGGAACTACATTTTCAGCAAAATACAAAGATGAAAAACTAGATGTTATTCTTGGCGGCGGCTGGAATAAATATGAAGGAGATCATTATGGAAAAGTAATTTGGGCAAGATACGCTTCGCAGTCAGAATTGGGAGATCATTATTATGATGATTTTTCTACAAAAACTGATGGAAATATCTTCGCAAAAGCTAATTATCAGTTTACAGAAAAATTAAGCTTTTATGGTGATTTACAATATAGAAGAGTAGAATATAAAGCAGATAGTCCTGAAACTGGTTTAGTGGATGATACCTTCAATTTCTTTAATCCGAAAGCGGGTTTGAATTACGAAATCAATCAAAAAAATACCCTGTATTTTTCATACGCTCGTGCGAATCGTGAACCAAACAGAACCGATTATGAAGGCGGTAATGTAAAACCGGAAAAACTAAACGATTTTGAATTAGGCTGGAGATTTAATTCAGAAAAATTCCAGTTGAATTCTAATTTCTATTATATGGGTTATAAAGATCAGTTGATTTTAACCGGAAGATTAGATGATGTTGGATCGCCAATTCGTGCAAATACTGAAAAAAGTTATAGATTAGGTTTTGAATTTGATGCAACGATTTCGCTTTCAGACAAATTTATCCTTAGACCAAATTTTACGCTTAGCAGTAATAAAAATGTTGATTTGGCTGTTGAAGGACAATATTACGGAACCACTAAAATTGCTTATTCTCCAGAAGTTATCGCCGGAAATATAATTGTATACAGTCCAATCGAGAATTTGCACATTTCGCTATTGCAAAAATATGTTGGCGAACAATACATGAATAATATCGAATTGCCAGAAGCAAAACTTGCTGATTATTTTGTAAATGATTTGAATGTTTCTTATGAAATAAAACCGAAAGCAATCTTTAAATCAATTACAATAACAGGTTTGGTAAATAATATTTTAGACAAAAAATATGTTTCAAATGGAGCAATGTGGGATATTTATCCATACTACTACCCGCAGGCAGGAATTAATTTCTTAGCTGGATTAACATTGAAATTCTAAAAAATAAAAGCCTGAAAATTTAAACTTTCAGGCTTTTTTATTTTTAGTTGTAAACGTGAATCACAGTTCCGGTTACCTGAACTTTATATTGTTTTAGCGGATATTCTTTTCCTCCAAGTCCGGTAAACAAACTATAAGAAGTTTTATCACACGAACATACGGCATTTATACCATCAATGGTCATTGCAACACAAGAAGTTAATTCTTGATTAGGGCATGCTGCATCAAATGCATTATAACCACTTCCTGCATTAAAAATAATAATTCCTTTTGCTCCGTAATTAGGAACAATAACACCGTTACTTACAAATTTAAGATTTGAATAAGCAGGCAGGTTCATGTCTACAGACAAATTAACGGTGTAATTAGGTATATAAGGGTTTTTATTACTGCGTTCGCTGTCGCTGCATGCAACAAGAGCAGAAACGAAAAGAATTAAGAGCCAGATTTTTTTCATTATTTTAATAAGAATTAGTTAAACAAAAATAATTTATTTAGATTTGATTTTTATATGATTAACATATAATTATGTACTATTAAAAATAATAGTATATTTGTAATACAAAATCCCGTCCCGATGGGATTTTTTCTATTTATGTAAACGATGAAGTTATGAGTAAAGTATCTTATTATACCGCAGAGGGATTAAAAAAATTGAAAGATGAGTTGGAGCATTTAAAAAGCGTAATGCGCCCTAAGGCATCTCAAGATATAGCAGAGGCAAGAGACAAAGGCGATTTATCTGAAAATGCCGAATATGATGCTGCAAAAGAAGCGCAGGGTTTATTAGAAATGAGAATTGCTAAGTTAGAAGAAGTATATTCTAACGCAAGATTAATTGACGAATCACAATTAGATGTTTCGAAAGTTTTGGTGCTTTCTAATGTAAAAATTAAAAACCAAGGCAACGGAATGGAAATGAAATATACACTTGTTGCAGAAAGTGAAGCAGATTTAAAAACAGGAAAAATTTCTGTAACTTCTCCTATTGGAAAAGGTTTATTAGGGAAATCTGTTGGTGAAGTAGCAGAAATTACAGTACCAAACGGTGTTTTGAAATTTGAAATTCTGGAAATCTCAAGAGACTAAGTCATTGCGAGGAACGAAGCAATCACACTATTAAGATTTTAAAAAGTTTAACCGTTTATTTGTTTAATCGGTTAAACGGATAAACAGTTAAACGATTAACCGATTAAACAATGAGCAGCATATTCACTAAAATAGTAAACGGAGAGATTCCTGCATATAAAATTGCTGAAGATGATAATTTTTTAGCTTTTTTAGATGTTAACCCAAATGCTAAAGGACACACACTTTGTATTCCGAAACAAGAAATAGACAAAATTTTTGATATGGATGACGAATTGTATTTAGGTTTGATGAAATTTTCTAAAAAAGTTGCGGCTGCACTTGAAAAAACGGTTCCCTGCAAAAGAATCGGAATTGCAGTTGTAGGTTTAGAAGTTCCTCATGCACACGTACATTTGATTCCGTTAAACCATATGGATGAAATGCGTTTTCAAAATAAAGTTTCTCTTTCAAAAGAAGAATTTGAAGATTTAGCAAAAGACATTCAGGCAAATCTTTAAAAATAACTGTCAGACTGAACGAAGTCGGAGTCTTGTCAATGCAAAAAAAACACCAATTCAGAATTATGAGCTGGTGTTTTTTATTTCTGTTTTTAAAGAGGATCAACTATTTTATAACTGATTTGAAAAGTAGTTCCTTTTCCAATTTCAGAATGTAAAACCTTAATATTTCCATTATGATATTCTTCGACAATTCTTTTAGTCAAAGAAAGCCCTAATCCCCAGCCGCGTTTTTTTGTCGTGAAGCCAGGTTCAAAAATAGTTTTGAATTGTTTTTTTGAAATCCCGCTTCCGGAATCTTTCACGTTTATTTTTACATGGTGAGAATCCTGTTCGATCGCAAGCTCCAGACTTCCTTTTCCTTTCATTGCATCAATCGCATTTTTGACTAAGTTTTCAATCGTCCAGCTGTGAAGCGTTGGGTTAATTAAAGTAAAAATAAGTTTTTCGGGAACTTGATAGGAGAATGAAACCTGCTTAGAAAAACGAGATTGTAAATATTCATATGTGTTTAAAGTTTCGCTGACAATATCGTGCGGCTCCAAAACAGGAACAGAGCCAATTTTAGAAAAACGATCTGTTATAGTTTGCAAACGTTCAACATCTTTTTGAATCTCTATGGTTATCGATTGGTCAATTTCTTCGGTTTTTAAAATCTCAACCCATCCAATTAAAGAAGATAAAGGTGTACCAATTTGATGTGCCGTTTCCTTTGCCATTCCCGCCCATAATTTATTCTGCGTTGCCATTTTAGTGCTTTTATAAAAATTGTAAATTAGAGCACCGCACAAAAAAATGATTAATAACAGAGCGACAGGATAATATTTAAGTTTGTTGAGCAAAGCAGAGTTTCCATAATACATTTGTTGAAACTTTCCCGGTGCATACTCAATTATAATGGGGTCATTTTCACTTTTCAGCGTATTTAAAAATGATATCGATTCTTTTTTGTCGTTTATAATATGTTCAGGAACATTTACAGAATTGATAATTTTATCATACATCACCAGCATTACAGGAACCGAAGTGTTGTTATTTATGATTTCAAGCGGCAAATCAAGATCAGTATCTTCATCTGAGTTGATAATTTTTTTTTGCGCATTAGCCCAAAGATTCATTTTTAATCGCTGCTCATTTTTAAAAATTTGGAAAAATGTATAGGTATTCCAAAGAATCAAAGTAATGATTGAAAAGGAAATAAGAATTATGACCCAGCGAGTTGTATTTCTACTTTCAGAAAAACGCATAAATTAATTTTTGAGGTATAAATATAACGAAATTAACACATTTTATATTTTGCAGGGCTTTAAAAGATTTTTTGTTTTTATCTTCTAAAACTATTTCTTTGAATTGAACGATTTCTCTACTTTTGTATGACCGAAATGAGGTTCGGTTAAACTAGAAAATTATGATTAGCATCAATCCAAAAGAAATATCAACGCCCCAGCTGCACGCTTATTTGCAAAGTTCGGTAGGGCCGCGGCCAATTGCTTTTGCAAGTACAATAAGCAAGAAGGGAATCCCAAATTTGTCGCCATTTAGTTTCTTTAACGTCTTTAGTGCTAATCCGCCAATTCTGGTTTTTTCACCTTCAAGACGTGTGCGTGACAATACCGTAAAACATACTTTAATTAATGCAGAGGCAACTCGTGAAGTTGTAATAAATGTAGTAAATTATGATTTGGTACAGCAGACTTCGTTAGCAAGTACAGAGTATGGAGAAGGTGTAAATGAATTTATAAAAGCAGGTTTAACGCAGGTTCCGTCAGATTTAGTAAAACCCTATCGCGTAAAAGAATCTCCAGTTCAGTTTGAATGCAAGATAACGCAGATTATTCCGTTAGGAACAGAAGGAGGAGCAGGAAATTTGATTTTGTGTGAAGTAGTAAAAATTCATATTCATGAATCAATTTTAGATGAAAACGGAGCAATCGATCAGCATAAAATAGATTTGGTTTCAAGACTCGGGGCAAATTGGTATTCAAGATCGAATGAGGGGCTTTTTGAAGTGCCAAAACCGCTGACAACTTTAGGTGTTGGGGTTGATATAATTCCTGATTTTATTAAACAAAGCCCTGTGTTTAATGGGAATGACCTTGGAAAATTAGGAAATATAGAAGCCTTGCCTACAAAAGAAGAAGTTAGTATATTTGTGAAAGAAAATTTTTCTGTAAAAGGAGTTTTAAGCTCAGATGATCAGGAAAAAATACACTTAGAAGCCAAAAAATATCTGAATAATGATGATATAGAATCGGCATGGAAAGTGCTTTTAGCTAAAAAATAAGAATAGAAACAATTTAATTATAGACGAAGATGGAAGTTATAGGAAAAGTAAAAGTGGTTAATCCTGAGCAGCAAGTTAGTGCTTCATTCAAAAAAAGAGAATTAGTAGTTACTACAGATGAGCAATATCCACAGCACATTTTAATCGAATTTACACAAGATAAATGCGATTTATTAAGCAGCTATAAACTAGGAGAGGCAGTAAAAGTTTCTATCAATTTAAGAGGAAGAGAATGGGTTAATCCGCAAGGAGAAACCAGATATTTCAATAGTATTCAAGGCTGGAGAATCGAAAGAATGGCACCAGAAGGTCCTGCACAAACTCCGTCAGTTCCTGCTGCAGAAGCTTTTGCCCCAGCTGCAAATTTAAACGAAGAAGAACCAGACGATTTACCGTTCTAAGAAAGTTTAAATTTCAAAACATAAATTCCAAATTCCAATTCATTCGCGTGAATTTGGGATTTGGAATTTTTTATATAAAGTTTAAGCACAAAGTCTGTCATTTCGACCTTAGGGAGAAATCGCACACGAAACTCGTCAAAGATTGCCGATTCACGTTGTAGAATTGCTTGTGCGATTTCTCCTTACGGTCGAAATGACAAGACTGCAGAATTTTGGAATTTGGAATTTCAGTATTGAAATTTCAATTTATATTGGAATTTAAAAATTGATTATTTAAAAAAAATGTATTTTCTATTTGATAATTTATATTTTCCACCCGTTTCAGAAGCCGATGAAGAAGGTATTCTGGCCGTTGGCGGTGATTTGAGCCCGGAACGATTAAAATTGGCGTATAACAACGGAATTTTTCCGTGGTTTAACGAGGGTGAATCGATTCTTTGGTGGGCTCCGGATCCGCGTATGGTTTTGTTTTTAGATGAATTAATTGTTTCTAAAAGCATGCGTAACATTTTGAACAGGAATATTTTTACTGTTACTTTTAATACCTCTTTTAAAGATGTAATTTTAAACTGCCAAAAGATATTGCGCGACGGTCAGGACGGAACCTGGATTTCTGATGAAATGATCGAAGCTTATTGCGAACTCCATAAAGAGGGAATTGCAAAATCTGTTGAGGTTTGGCAGGATGAAGTTTTAGTAGGCGGCTTGTACGGAATAGATTTAGGCCATGTTTTTTGTGGTGAAAGTATGTTTTCTAAAGTATCAAATGCTTCAAAAGTAGGATTTATATATTTGGTAAATCATTTAAAAAAAGAGAATTATAAATTATTAGACTGCCAGGTTTATAACCCGCATTTAGATAGTTTAGGATGTCGCGAAATTGATCGTGACGAATTTATGTCCATTTTAAAAAAGTAAATAAAAATGAGTGCAGTTCATGTTGTAAAAGAAATTTATATTTATCCGATAAAAAGCCTGGCGGGAATTAGTGTTCAATCTGCTCTGGCCGAAGAAATGGGATTCGAAAACGATCGTAGATGGATGTTAATTGATGCTGATAATCAAATGATAACGCAAAGAGAACATCGGATTATGAGCCAGTTTTATCCGCAGATTTCAGATGGAAAAATCAGTATTACTTTTCAGGATCAAAAGCATGAATTTTCTATAAACGAACATTTGGGAAACGTCATAAAAGTTAATGTTTGGGATGATAAAAGTGAAGTTGTTGAGGTAAATCATGCTGCATCAAAATGGTTTAGCCAGCATCTGGGTTTTGAATGTAAACTAGTCAAAATCATAAAAATTGGAAGCCGCAAACATGAAAGTTCGAGATTAAAAGAAACTTTTAATGTGAGTTTGGCTGACGGTTATCCTTATTTATTAATTGGATCAAAAAGCCTGGATTTTTTGAATGATAAACTCGATGAAAAAATCACCATAAAAAGATTTCGTCCAAATATTGTAATCAGCAGTCAAAATGAACATGAGGAAGATGACTTTAATACTTTCAAGATTGGAGAAGTTCAATTTAAAAACATAAAACCTTGCGGAAGATGCATTATGGTTAATAATGATCCAGAAAATGGACGTTTAAAAAAAGAACCTTTAAAAACCTTAAGTAAGTATAGAAATGTAGATAATTCCGTTTTATTTGGGACTAATCTCGTGAGTTTGAATGCAGGAAATATTAAGGTTGGAGACGCACTTGTTTTCTAGAAATTCAGTTTCGTAAAATTCCAGTTTAGGGTATTAAAAATTATAATTTCATTTTTTAAAGAAGGTAATTCTAAAATTAATTTGAGCGTTTCGTGCGCCATCATATTTCCAATAATTCCGGGTAAAGTTCCCAAAACACCATTCAAATTACAATTCGGAACATCTTTTGGGTCGGGCATTTCTGGAAATAAATCCCGCAGGTTTTTACTTCCGTTATGATTAAAAACAGCAATTTGCCCTTCAAATTTTAAAATACTTCCATAAACTAAAGGTTTGTTTAGCTCAACACAAGTATCATTCACCAAATACCTTGTTGCAAAATTATCTGAGCCATCAACAATAACATCATATTGCTGCATAATTTTTGATGCATTTTGAGAAGTTAATTTTTCCTGAATTGCTTCGACTTCAATTAACGGGTTCAGCTTTGAAACAACATCTTTAGCCACAATTGCTTTAAATTGTCCAATTTCATTTTCAGTATATAAAATCTGCCTGTGGAGATTATGAATTTCGATCGTATCAAAATCCATGATTCCTATAAAGCCAACTCCGGCAGTTGCAATATATTGTAAAATTGGGCATCCCAAACCACCCGCACCAATTACTAAAACTCGTGCTTTTTTTAATTTTTCCTGACCTTCATCGCCAATTTCAGGAAGAATAGTTTGTCTGTTGTAACGGAGGAATTCTTTAATAATGCTCACTTTTGATTTTAGATTTTAGATTGTTGATTTTAGATTGGAATTTAAACCAAAACTTTTATCCCAGTCCTTCCAAACGGGTTCATAACCTGCATTTTTTATAATTTTTGAAATCTCTTCTGCAGAACGTTCATCACTGATTTCGAATTGTTCCAAAGATTGCGGATCAACGACATAACCGCCCGGATTTGTTCTTGATCCTGCACTCATACTCGTAACACCAATTGGAATTATATTGTTTCTGAATTTTTCGTTTTCACGTGTCGAAATCGAAATTTCAAGATCTTCATTCCACAAACGATAAGCGCAGATTAATTGTGTCAAATCTTTATCATCCATAATAAAATTTGGTTCGATAATTCCTTCAGCGGGGCGGAGGCGCGGAAAAGAAACGGAATATTTAGTCTGCCAATATTTTTTTTGAAGATAATCTAAATGCAGCGCATTGAAAAAACTATCGGTTCGCCAGTCTTCTAAACCTAATAAAACGCCTAAACCAATTTTATGAATTCCTGCCGTTCCAATTCTATCAGGAGTTTCAAGCCTATAATCGAAATTTGATTTCTTGCCTTTTGTATGATACTTTTTGTAAACTTCCTGATGATATGTTTCCTGATAAACTAAAACCGAATATACTCCGGCATTATGTAAACGTTCATAATCTTCGGTAGAAAGCGGTTGTACTTCAACAGAAATAATCGAAAACTCTTCGCGAATTAAAGCAATTGCGTTGAGGAAATAATTAATATTAACTGTATAATTCGCTTCACCTGTTACCAATAAAACGTGGTCAAAGCCTGTTTTTTTTAAAGCTTCGACTTCGAGTTTTATTTCTGCATCAGAGAGTGTTTTTCGTTTGATTTTATTGTCTAAACTAAAACCGCAATAAGTACAAATGTTTTGACATTCGTTGCTCAAATATAACGGCGCATACATTTGGATCGTTTTACCGAAACGTTTTTTGGTGATTTCATGGCATTTCTGCGCCATTTCTTCTAAATAATTTTGAGCAATAGGGGAGATTAAAATCAAAAAATCATCGAGATTGAGTTTGGTTTTTGCCAAAGTTCGCTCGACATCTTTTGATGTGGTTTGGTATATTTTAGATTGAATAATATCCCAATTATATTGCTCAAAAATTGATTTGAATGTGTTCATTTGGATTGTTTTTATTTCACGCAGATTTTGCAGATTTAAGCAGATTAAAATTGATTTTTATTCTTTTTTTATATTTTATTGGCAACTCTTTTTATATCATTTAAGATGTTAAGAGTATTAAAGTTTACAAGTAATCCTAATTTTATATTAGTTAGTCGGAGATAGGTTGCAATTTGTTTGTAATGTATTGGTGCTAATTCTTCGACAGATTTTAATTCAATTATTACTTTATTTTCAACTAGCAAATCGAGTCTAAAAGCAGCGTCTAATATTATTTCTTCATAATTAATAATAATTTCTACTTGCTTTTTAACCTTTAGTTCTAATTTTTCTAGCTCATAAAACAAGGCACTTTCATAAACAGATTCAAATAATCCAGGTCCTAAATTATTATATACTTTAAAAATTGCTCCTCGTATGAGATATGATATTTCATTTTCAGCCATTAATTCTTAATTTTAATTAGAATTCAAAATTAAAGAATTTTCTTTCTTTTTATATGAATCGTTTTCATGAAAATTTTTCAGATAAGCAATAAATAAAAATCAATTTTAATCTGCTTAAATCTGCAAAATCTGCGTGAAATAAAACTTTATTCATAAAGAAATGAAGTCAAAGGACTTGAAGCCACAGCATAATTTTGTTGATTGGCTACTTTTGCTTCAAAGGCTTTTCTTCCTGCTATTACCGCTTCTTTAAAAGCTTCGGCCATTAATTTTGGATTTCCGGCAACGGCAATTGCAGTATTAACCAAAACAGCATCGGCGCCAATTTCCATTGCTTTCGCAGCGTCAGATGGAGCGCCAATTCCGGCATCTACAATAACAGGAACGTTGCTTTGTTCAATTATAATTTCTAGAAAATCAATAGTTTTTAAACCTTTATTGCTTCCAATTGGTGATCCCAAAGGCATCACGGCAGTTGTTCCCGCACTTTCTAAGTGTTTGCATAAAACAGGATCAGCGTGAATATAAGGCAGAACAAAAAAACCAAGTTTAGCTAGTTCTTCAGTAGCCTTTAAAGTTTCAATTGGGTCAGGCATTAAATACTTTGGATCTGGATGAATTTCCAGCTTTACCCAATTTGTTTCAAGTGCTTCACGAGCTAATTGAGCAGCAAAAACAGCTTCTTTTGCATTTCTTGCTCCGGAAGTATTCGGCAGTAAATTAATATTCGGATGTTGCAAATGCGAAAGAATAGCATCTGTTTCAGTTTCTAAATCGATGCGTTTTAAGGCAACGGTAACCAATTCACTTTCTGAAGCTAAAATCGCTTCTTCCATTTCTTTGTTTGATCCAAATTTTCCAGTTCCTAAAAACAAACGGGATTTAAAGTTTTTATCTCCTATATTAAACAATGATGTCTGCATATAATTTTTCGTTTAGTTGTTGAATTAATTTTTCCTTTTCATCACTTTCTGTAATGATTCCAGAAACGGCAATACCATGGATTCCGATATCTATTAATGGATTTACATCTTTTAATGTAATACCGCCAATGGCATAAACAGGGACTTCAATTTTATTTTTTTTCATTTTTTGAAGAATCTCGGAATACCCTGATAATCCTAAAATAGGACTTAGTTTTTCTTTTGTAACAGTAAACCGAAAAGGGCCTAAACCAATATAATCACAGCCATTTTTGACATGATTTTGAATGTCTTCAAAAGTATTGGCCGTCCCTCCAATAATTTTGGCTGAACCCAGAATTGCGCGTGCTTCATCGATTTTCATGTCGGTTAATCCTAAATGAACTCCATCTGCAGCAATCTGTTCAGCGAGATGCAGATCATCATTTATAATAAAATTAGCAAGATACTCTTCGCATAAAGGCTTTACCTTTTCTGCTAAAGCAAATGTTTTTTTAGTCGTTTGATTTTTAAAACGCATTTGAACCCATTTACAACCGGCATCCAGAGCCTGATGAATATTGTACAATTGTTCTTTGCTGGTTTCGCCTTGTGAAATGTATTGTAGCTTGTTATACATAATGATATCCAATTAATGTTGAACTTGAACTCAGGTATTTTTCGATATATATTTTAGCATTTTTGCAGGCTTCTGTTATATTTTGGTTTAAGGCTAAGTTGGAAGCAATCGCAGAAGAAAGTACACAGCCGGAACCATGTTTTTCAAAGCATTTTTTTTCTGATGGAAATAAATTGTAAACTTCATTTTTCAGAAATAATGTATCGGTTCCAATTGAGTTTTCGTTATGTCCGCCTTTTAATAAAATATGTGTTGGAATCTCATTTTGCGGTCGAAGATTCTTTGAAATAAACCCCGGAAATAAAATCTCAATTTCATTGTAATTCGGTGTAATCAAATCAATCTTAGACAATATTTTATGCAAATCTGAATAATCTTTAATTGTCATAAATTCAAATTTTGTTGTCGATCTAAGAACAGGGTCCCAAACAATTTTAGTTGAAGGAGACAGCATTTTTATTGTCGAAACAATTCGGTTTAAATCATATAAAGTAGAGACAATCCCAATTTTAACTGCACTGATTTTATAATTTAAAAAGAACGTTTCGATAGAACGGATAAGAAAACTCAAATCAGTCCATTGAATTTCAAAAAATGTATTTTCGGTCTGGATCGTATTTGCTGTTGAAATTGCAAAACCAGTTACTTTATGCTGTTCGAAGGTTTTGATATCTGCCAAAAGACCAGCGCCCGCAGACGGATCTAAACCTGCGATTGTAAGTAAGAAAGGGCGATTTGCTGACATAATTTAAATTGTTTTACCGGGTTTTCGTTATTCCAGATACTTCCTAAAAGTGCGGTATCATCAAATCCATTTTCCATTGTTTTTTGAATGTTTTCAGAATCGATTCCGCCTAAAGCGATCACTTTTGTTTTATAATTTGTTCTTGATTTTAATGCTTCAAAAAGATCTGTTTTCGGCTTATAATTTTCCTTTGAAATACTTTGAAATACCGGACTTAGAAATGCGTAATTAAAATCATTTTCCAGAGAATTAAAATCTTTTATCGAATGTGTTGATGTTGAAATTGATTTGCATTTATACCTACAAGGTTTTGAAAACCTTGCAGGAAAATCATGAATGCGGTTTCTTTCTTTTTCAGAAAAATGAATTCTGTTAATTCCAAAATCTTCTGCCAATAAATGATGACTGTGCAAAGCAATTCGATCTCTAAATTCAAACTCAATTTGATGAATAAACTGCGCCATTTCCAACTCAGAAAAATCAGGTTTCCGAATATGAAGTAAAGACAATCCTTCTTCAAATAAAGAATGAATTATTTTGATTTCATCTGCAGCAGCAAATGGATTAGAAATCACAACCATATCTTTTTCTCTTTCTTCTATTTTCTTTTCTCTATTTTAAAACTCTAAATGTAAATCTCTTTCCCCTGCTCAATAAATTCTTCTGATTTCTCCTGCATTCCTTTTTCTGCGGCAGCGACATCCCTAATTTCCTGAGATATTTTCATAGAGCAGAATTTAGGGCCGCACATAGAACAGAAATGAGCCACTTTTGCGCCATCTGCGGGAAGTGTTTCATCATGGAATTCTCTTGCTGTATCTGGATCTAAAGCTAGATTAAACTGATCTTCCCAACGGAATTCAAAACGAGCCTTGCTCAAAGCGTTATCTCGATATTGCGCTCCCGGATGACCTTTTGCCAAATCTGCTGCATGAGCCGAAATTTTATAAGTGATCACACCATCTTTTACGTCTTTTTTGTTTGGTAAACCAAGATGTTCTTTTGGTGTTACATAACACAACATCGCACAGCCGTACCATCCAATCATTGCAGCTCCAATTGCCGATGTAATATGATCGTAACCCGGTGCGATATCAGTCGTTAAAGGACCTAAAGTATAAAATGGAGCTTCATGGCAATGTTCTAATTGTTTGTCCATGTTTTCTTTAATCATGTGCATTGGTACATGTCCCGGGCCTTCAATAAAAACCTGAACATCATGTTTCCAGGCAATTTTTGTCAATTCGCCTAAAGTTTCTAATTCTGCAAATTGAGCTGCATCGTTAGCATCGGCAATTGAGCCCGGACGTAAACCATCTCCCAAAGAAAAAGCAACATCATATTGTTTCATGATTTCGCAGATTTCTTCAAAATGTGTGTACAAAAAGTTTTCTTTATGATGAAATAAACACCATTTTGCCATAATTGAACCACCGCGCGAAACGATTCCCGTTACACGATTTGCAGTTAAATGAATGTATCGAAGCAAAACCCCGGCATGAATTGTGAAATAAGAAACACCTTGTTCTGCCTGTTCGATTAAAGTATCACGGAAAATTTCCCAAGTCAAATCCTCGGCAATTCCTTTTACTTTTTCTAGTGCCTGATAAATTGGAACGGTACCAATTGGAACTGGAGAATTTCGAATAATCCATTCTCTGGTTTCATGAATATTTTTTCCGGTAGATAAATCCATAATGGTGTCAGCGCCCCAGCGGCAGGCCCAAACAGCTTTTTCAACTTCTTCTTCGATGCTGGAAGTCACAGCGCTGTTCCCGATATTTGCGTTGATTTTTACAAGGAAATTACGCCCCACAATCATAGGCTCGCTTTCAGGATGATTGATATTGTTTGGGATTATGGCTCTTCCGCAGGCAACTTCTGCACGAACAAATTCTGGAGTGATTTTGCTTTTTGGTGTATTAGCTCCAAAACTATGACCGCCGTGCTGGCATTGCATGGCTTTGGTCTGCTCGTTTAAAAGCTCAATGCGTTGGTTTTCTCGGATTGCGATATATTCCATTTCTGGAGTAATAATTCCTTGTTTGGCGTAATACAACTGCGTTACGTTTGCGCCTTTTTTAGCACGTTTTGGCTGATGTAAATATTCAAATCGCAAATGATTCAGGCTTTCATCACGTAAACGGCTTTGTCCATAATCTGATGTGATTTCGCTTAAAATTTCAACATCATTTCGATCCAGAATCCAGCTTTCGCGTAAGCGTGGTAATCCTTTTCTAATATCAATTTCAATATTTGGATCTGTGTAAGCACCTGATGTGTCATAAACTGTTACGGGTGGATTTTTTTCAATTCCGCCATTTGAAAGTTTAGTATCACTCAAAGTAATTTCGCGCATGGCTACTTTTATTGGATGAATTTCTCCGTCGATATAAACCTTTTTAGAATTGGGAAATGGAGTTCTGGATATTTGTTCTTCGTTTGTCATAGTGTTTTTGTTTCAGGTTTGAAGTTTTCGTAGAGGCGCACTGCAGTGTGTCTACGTCCAGTATTTAATTGGAATTTGGAATTTCTTTTTTGGAATTTATTAACCTCCCTGCGTGGCAGAAATGATTAAAATTTCGTCAGTTTCTTGTACGAGGACTTCGTTCCATTTGGTTTTTGGAACAACAGTATTGTTGACAGCAACGGCGATTCCGTTTTGTTTATGCGGAATTTCGAGATCGAGCAATGATTGAACGCTTAGCGATTCAGCATTGAAATGTTTGGTTTGTTGATTGATTTTTAGTTCCATTCCTTTGTTTTTTGGTTTATCTAAGATTCACTTTGGTGAACCTTAACCTTAGGAATGGCTACAAGAACGCATAAAAATGCGTGCAGAAGTCATCTTACTTTTCCCTACGCTAGTATGAACTAGATCAGGTTCAGAGGGTAAAATCTCAGCCTACAAGTTGTAGACACCCCTAAAGTGTGAAGCAAATATATGTAATTTTTGTTTGGCAGTTAAAAAAAGTTTCAAGTTTCAGGTTTCAAGTTGCGTTTGAGTAGAATTTTTTGTTTCTATCTACGATAACACGGCAGCCTGAAACTTGAAACCTGAAACAAAAACTTTTACTTTGTTCTCGTCCAGCAGTCTTCGATATGATCATTGACCATTCCGGTGGCCTGCATGTGAGCATAAATAACGGTTGAACCTACGAATTTGAATCCGCGTTTTTTTAAATCTTTGCTGATTGCATCTGAAAGTGGAGTCGTAGCGGGAACATCTTTTAACGTTTTTGGGTTATTGTTGATAGGTTTTCCGTCAGTGAATTTCCAAATATAATCTGAAAAGCTTCCAAATTCTTCCTGGACTTTCATAAAAGCCTGTGCGTTTGAAACGGCAGAGTTAATTTTAAGTTTATTGCGAATGATTCCTGTATTCTGCATTAATTCTTCGATTTTATCTTTAGAATAATTGGCAATTTTTTTATAATCAAAATTGTCAAAAGCAGTTTTGAAGTTTTCTCTTTTATTTAAAATAGTAATCCAGCTTAGACCTGCTTGAAAAGTTTCTAGAATTAAAAACTCAAAAATAGTAGGGTCGTCATAAACAGGAGTTCCCCATTCTTCGTCGTGATATTTTTTATATAAATCGCTGGCGGAGCACCAGCCGCATCTTATTGGTTCCATTTTTATTTTAAATGTATAAAAAAACCTCAAACGAAAGAAGTTTGAGGTTTTAAAAAAGTTTTGAAGAAATTATATACGTTTGAATTCAACTACATATATTTCAGTTGTTTCGCTTTGATTAGTGTAAGTATATTTAAGCTTTAAAGTTGTTTCATTTAATACTAAGATTTCTGCATCATTTACAGAACTCTCACCGTCATATTTAATAGTTATTGTATTGTCTTTTCTAGTCCAAGTTCCATTTTCAGAATAATCATTACATTTTGAATTGCTATATTGAGAATAATGGTCGATGAATGTTCCTCCTGCTTGAATTTCAAAAACATCTTTGTTGCAACCTCCTTCAGAAACTACTGGAGTTAATTTTTCTTTTCCGTCAACAATGGTTCCGTTTTGGTATACTTCCCATTTACCTTCTAAAGACGCTTTATCATCGTCATTACTGCTACAAGATACTGATAATCCTAGTGCCAATACAGACACAAAAAAAATACTTAGTTTTTTCATTTTTGGTAGATTTGTTTTTGTTAAATTTTTAGCAAAAATAAAATCTTTCTACAGAAAACCTAGGTTTTATAATCAGTTTTCCCTCATTATTTTAACATTTTATTTGTAATGCGCTGGCTTTCAGGTTAATCTAATGTTCTTTGGATGTGGTAAAATTTCTCTTTCTTTATCTTCCAATCTGCCAGCTATATCCTTTTACACTCGGAATATAGGCAGAACGTCCAACGATGATTAAATTAGTATAGATTTTTCTATTGTATTTAATGCCAATAGCATTGCCGGAAGTGTACATTTTATTAGCTTTAAAGACTACTTTCATTTTGCCGTCTTCAAGTTCTGCATCAGAAACTTTTTCAACAAACTACGTAGACTGCTATTTTACAGACAATTCATTTTCTGCGGTTTTGGTTACGCTTTTTACTAGTTTAACGGCTTCTTCCTGAATTTCAAAATGTTCTGTTAGCTGCTTTTGAGTCATAGTCTGACCCATTTTGCATTTTTCTAATATTGACAAAATTCAATAATTCTTCGTTGGCTTGCTTTTTTATTGAGGTGGTTGAAGGCGCTTGAGGGTTTAGAGTATTTATTTCTATTGGGGTTTTAACCGAAAATGGTTTTTTTGGAGCAACAGTTTTTTCGAGTCAAACTCTTTTTGGGGCAGTTATACTTTTTGATGAAACTTTGTGGGGTATTTTCATAGCAGCTGGTGTCAGCTTATTGACAGGTTGAATGACTTTTCTAGGCTTTTTTTTTGTCATTGCCACAACTGAAAAAGAAATAGGTTATAGAGAATAAAATAAGCAAGCAATTTTTTTCATGACCTAAATGTGTTTTTTTTATCCTTTGTTTGCAGGATCTTCGTCTAAATATTTTCTGATCAAATAATGACCTAAATAAATTGCTGGAGTTAATAATATAGCTATTGCTAGTTTAAAAGTATATCCAATTAATCCAGACGAAATAAAAGTGTCAAAATCGATTTTACCCGGAAGCCAAAAAGCGATTCCAAGAACAATGAAAGAATCAAACAATTGTGAAATAACCGTAGAGCCAGTTGCTCTTAACCATATTTTCTTTTCACCGGTTCTATTTTTAAAAAACCAAAAAATCCACACATCAATTAATTGTGATGCCATAAAAGCAATTATACTTCCAAAAATAATCCACATACTCTGTCCAAAAACGGCTTCAAATTGTTCATCATTTACGGGGCTGATTCCTTTTGCTGCCGGAATTACAATTGCCATAAATAAAATGAGAAAAGCATAAGCAATTAAACAAGCTGTTATAAAAGAGAGCTTTTTTACTCCTTTTTCGCCAAAGTATTCATTAATTAAATCGGTTGTTAGAAAAACAATCGGCCAGGGTAAAATCCCTATACTCATTACAAAAGGGCCAATCTGAATTAATTTTCCTCCAATAAGTTCGGCCACAACGGCATTAGTTATAAATATTCCTGCTAGAATTACAAAAACAATTTCTTTTCGGTTTTTAAACATGTTATTTTGGTTATGATGTTCCAAAATTAAACTATTTCTTCAAATGTTCGAAATGGGTTAATTAGTTCGTTTGAAGTTTGCTTTTGATTGGTTAATTTTGGGATTCTGTCGGTATTTCTTTTTTGGAAAATAAACCTGATAGAAATTTATTAATGCATTTTATTATGAAAAAACAAATTGATTTAGATAATCCGTTACTTCAGGAATGGGAAGGACCTTATGGAGGTGTTCCTGATTTTACAAAATATAAAATTTCAGATTTTAAACCTGCCATTGAGTTTGCTATTCAGGAGAAATTAGATGAAATTGATGCAATTGCAAATAATTCAGAAGAACCTGGTTTCGATAATACGATTGCAGCTTTAGAACTTTCAGGTGAGAAACTGGATAGAATTCATGCTGTTTACGGAATTTACAGGTCTAATTTAAGTAGTCCTGAATTTAATTCGGTTGATACTGAAATGTCTCCAAAACTGGCAGAGATTAACGATAAACTATATCAAAACGAGAAGTTGTTTTCAAGAATTGAAAAACTGTATAAATCTGAAAACAGTAAAAAATTAAACGATGAACAACAGCGTTTGCTATGGCTTTATTATACCGATTTTGTTCGAGAAGGAGCTGAATTAAATGTAGAAGATAAAGAGGAAGTAGCCAGAATTAATCAGGAACTAGCTGGGCTTTTTACGCTTTTTAGTCAAAAATTATTGGCAGAAGAGAATGATCAGTTTTTAGAATTGAAATCTGCAGCTGATTTAGACGGGTTGCCAGAAGAGTTTAAAAATGCAGCAATTGCAGAAGCTAAAGAAAGAAATTTAGATGTTTTAGGATGTATTGGTAATACAAGATCTTCTATTGAACCGTTTTTAACTTTCTCAGACCGAAGAGATTTAAGAGAAAAAGCATTTGAAATTTTTGTAAAACGAGGTGATAACGAGAATGCAAATAACACAAATGCAGTACTTGTTTCGATTTTGCAATTACGGGCAAAGAAGGCTCTAATATTAGGGTTTAAGAATTTTGCCGAATGGAGTTTGTCTAATAAAATGGCCAAAGATCCGCAGAAAACTTTAGATTTAATGGAGTCTGTCTGGACGCCGGCTGTTGAAAAGGTAAAAAATGATGTTTCGGCTATGCAGAAAATGGTTGATGAAGAAGGCGGAAATTTTAAAATTCAGCCTTGGGATTACCGTTATTATGCTGAAAAGGTTCGAAAAGCAAAATACGATTTAGATCAAAATGAAATAAAACAATATCTGCAGTTAGAGAATTTACGTGAAGGAATGTTTTGGACTGCTGGTGAGTTGTTTGATTTAGGCTTTAAACAATTATTTGATGTTCCTGTTTATCATTCTGATGTTCGTGTTTGGGAAGTGAACAATAAAAATACCGGAGAACCAATCGGGCTTTGGTATTTTGATCCATACGCGCGCGCAGGAAAGCGTTCAGGTGCATGGATGAATTCGCATAGAGATCAACAAAAAATAGAAGGTAAAACACTTCCGATTGTGTCTAACAACTGTAATTTTATAAAAGGAAATGCTGATGAACCGGTTTTAATTTCGTGGGATGATGCAACAACTTTATTTCACGAATTTGGACATGCTCTGCATGGTTTGTGTTCAAATGTTACTTATCCGAGTTTATCAGGAACTTCGGTTGCGAGAGATTATGTAGAGTTTCCTTCTCAACTACTTGAGCATTGGCTGGCGACTCCAGAAGTGTTGAATAAGTTTGCGCTTCATTATAAGACCAATGAGCCTTTGTCGCAATCATTGGTAGAAAGAATAGGAAAAGCGGCCAATTTTAATGAAGGTTTTGCAACGGTTGAAACGATTTCAAGTTCATTTGTTGATATGAAGTTGCATTTAACAACCGATACGATTGATCCGCATGCATTTGAAGAGAAAGTTTTAAGTGAAATTAATATGCCTGATGAAATTGTAATGAGACACAGAATTCCGCAGTTTGCACATATTTTTTCAAGCGACGGATATGCGGCTGGTTATTACAGTTATTTGTGGGCAGATGTTATTAATGCTGATGCTTATGAAGCATTTCTAGAAGCAGATGGACCGTTTGATAAGAAAGTTTCTGAACGTTTTTATAAAACAGTTTTAAGTGTTGGAAATACGATTGATAACGAGGAAATGTATGAGAATTTCAGAGGACACGCTCCAAAATCTGATGCATTGATGCGAGCAAGAAATTTTTCAGTTGAAAGTTAGTTTTATATGAAAATAAAAAAGCCCGAATAACTAAATATTCGGGCTTTTTAATATTGAAAAAATAATATATTAACCTAAAGTAACTCTTTTGAAACCTGTAATTTCAACATTGAATCCTTTTACGTAATCACCAACTTTTTTACTGTCATCTTTGATGAAGTTTTGATCTAGTAAAGCTTTTTCTTGATCTAAAGTAGTGTTGTCAGAAATGAAACGTTGTACTTTTCCTGGAAGAATTTTGTCCCAGATTTGTTCTGGTTTACCTTCAGCTTTTAATTCAGCTTTAGCATCTTCTTCAGCTTGTTTGATAACTTCAGGAGTTAATTGAGAGAAAGAGATGTATTTAGGAACATTTTTTAAAGTTTTTCCTAAACGTTTTGCTTCTTCATTGTCTTTTTCGATTACAGCAATACGAGCAGCAAGTTCAGATTCAACGAAAGCAGGATCAAAATCTTTGTAAGATAATGTATCAGCCCCCATAGAAGCAACTTGCATAGAGATGTCTTTTGTTATAGTTTCAGCGTTTGCAACTGGAGCAGAAATTGCAGTTAAAGCAGCAATTTTATTAACGTGAACATAAGATCCAACGTAAGCACCTTCTAAAATTTCGAAACCACCGATTTCGATTTTCTCGCCGATAACTCCAGTTTGCTCGATTAATTTCTCAGCAACTGTAATTCCGTTGAAATCAGAAGCTAATAATTCTTCTTTAGAAGAGAAGTTGATAGCTCTTTCTACTAAATCTTTAGCTAAAGCAACGAAAGCTTCATTTTTACCTACGAAGTCAGTTTCGCAGTTTAAAGTGATGATAGCTCCTTTAGTGTTGTCAGCATTGATAAAAGAAACAGCAGCTCCTTCAGCAGACTCACGGTCAGAACGGTTAGCAGCCACTTTTTGTCCTTTTTCTCTAAGGATTTGTATAGCTTTATCGAAATCTCCTTCAGCTTCAACCAAAGCTTTTTTACAGTCCATCATTCCGGCACCTGTAGATTGTCTTAATTTATTTACGTCTGCAGCAGTAATTGTTGACATAATATTTTGAATTTTTAATGTTAAAAGTAAAAAATTCCAGCTTTTAAATCCCAAACTCCAATTTTAATAAATTATCAACATAACGTTTTTAATTTTGTATTTGGATTTTGGAATTTAAAATTTGGAATTTAAAATTTGATTTATTCTTCAGTTTCAGTTGCAGGAGCAGCTTCAGCCTCAATAGCAGGAGCTTCTTCAGCAGCTTCAACTTCTTTTTCAGAACCTCTGTCAGAAAGACCTTCGATTACTGCAGTAGTCACTAAAGATAAAATTTTGTCAATTGATTTAGAAGCATCATCATTTGCAGGAATAACGTAATCAACCTCTCTTGGGTCAGAATTCGTATCAACCATTGCGAAAACTGGAATGTTTAATTTTTGAGCTTCTTTTATTGCGATGTGTTCAGCTTTGATATCTACTACGAACAATGCTGCAGGCAGTCTAGACATATCAGCGATTGAACCTAAGTTTTTCTCTAATTTAGCACGTAGACGATCAACTTGCAAACGCTCTTTTTTAGATAGAGTGTTGAAAGTACCATCTTTCTTCATTTTATCGATTGAAGACATTTTTTTAACAGCCTTTCTGATAGTTACGAAGTTAGTTAGCATTCCGCCTGGCCATCTTTCAGTGATGTAAGGCATGTTTGCAGCCTTTGCTTTATCAGCAACGATGTCTTTTGCTTGTTTTTTGGTAGCTACGAATAAGATTTTTCTACCTGATGCAGCGATTTTTTTCAAAGCTTCGTTAGCTTCTTCAATTTTAGCTGCAGTTTTATATAGATTGATAATGTGAATACCATTACGCTCCATATAAATGTAAGGAGCCATGTTTGGATCCCATTTTCTAGTCATGTGTCCGAAGTGAACACCTGCTTCTAGTAATTCTTTTACTTCTATTTTGTTTGCCATTTTTGTACTAGTTTACGTTCTGTTGATTAGCAATGTGTTTTGAACTTTGGCTTTAGGCAATATGCTTTAGGCTTTAAGCTTTATGACTTTAAGACTTTCGACTTTAAGACTCAACCCATTTAGATGCTAAACTATATCCTACCTCGATAGGAGAGCAACAATAACTGTGTTTTTTAATTTCAATAAATAATTGATAATGTCTTGTCCCATCTGAACAAGACAGGTAATATTAACGTTTAGAGAACTGGAATCTCTTACGAGCTTTCTTCTGACCGAATTTCTTACGTTCAACCATTCTTGGGTCTCTTGTTAATAAACCTTCTGGTTTAAGGATTCCTCTGTTTTCAGCGTTAACTTCACACATTACGCGTGCTAATGCCATTCTTACAGCTTCTGCCTGACCAGTTGTACCACCTCCGTAAACGTTTACTTTTACGTCAAAGTTGTTTACGTTTTCTGTCATAGACAATGGTTGTAAAACTTTGTATTGTAAAGTTGCAGTTGGAAAGTAAGTTGCGAATTCTTTTTTGTTTACAGTGATATTTCCTGTTCCTTCAGAAACGTATACACGTGCAACAGCGGTTTTTCTTCTACCGATTTTGTGAATAACTCCCATTACTTAAGATCATTTAGGTTAACAGTTCTAGGTTTTTGAGCTCCGTGAGTATGCTCGGCACCTACAACAACATTTAGATTTCTAAAAAGTTCAGCCCCTAATTTGTTTTTAGGTAACATTCCTTTTACAGCTTTTTCTACTAATAATGCAGGGTTTTTAGCTTGCAATACTTTAGCAGTTAAAGTTCTTTGTCCTCCTGGGTAACCTGTATGACGCATGTAAATTTTGTCATTCAATTTTGTACCTGTAAGGTTAATTTTTTCTGAGTTGATAACAATTACGTTATCTCCACAGTCAACGTGCGGTGTGTAACTTGGCTTGTACTTACCTCTTAAGATCATAGCAACCTTTGAAGCAAGACGTCCTAAGTTATGACCTTCAGCGTCAACAACAATCCACTCTTTAGTTACAGTGGCTTTGCTAGCTGAAATTGTCTTGTAGCTTAATGCGTCCATAATATTATTTTAATTAAACATTCCATCCCCAATAAAGGGGATGCAAAAGTACAATTAATTATTTTAAAACCAAATACCTGAAAAGAATATTTTATATCCTGAAAATCAGGCTCTCAGTTTTTATTTTTAAAACTATAAAAAAACCTTACTTCACAATAACACGAGGGCGGTTCAAAATTAAGCTTATTTTTTACTAAATAATAAATATATTGGCTATATCGACCACTTACAGTGTTTTAATGGTTTATTGCAAGCTTCAGATTGCTGTGATACTAAATGCGGCAGTTGTATTAAATCCTGCAGCAACTGGTAGGATTTTTGACGGATTTTTTGCGATATTCAATCCAGTTGGAGTACTCACTATAGTAACTCCTGCAAAATCTTTTGAATTTGGGTTGACTTTCTGAATTTTAACTTCGTTTTTCATAATAGGTTTTTTATTAAGGTTGTTAATGAAATTTTGAGAGATGCAGTTTCAGAAAAATCTTCTTTCCCTGATTTATTTTGAATAGATCTTATAATTTCAAATAGTGGTAGGTGTTTTTTGTTTTATTTTCGGTAATTCTACTATATTTGTATTAATTACATAAACTTTTATTAGATGAAAGCTAAAGCAACTCTAAAACAAATTGCGAAGGAACTGGGTGTTTCTGTGTCTACTGTGTCTAAAGCATTGAATGACAGCCCGGAAATTAGTGAGCAGACGAAGGTGAAGATTAAGGAGTATGCCAAACTCAAAAATTATAAACCGAATGTTATTGGTCTGAATTTAAAGAACCGTAAAACGAAAACAATTGGTGTAATTATACCTAATATATTAAACTCTTTTTTTGCTAAAGTTTTTAGCGGAATTGAAAAAGTAGCTGATAAAAAAGGATATAATGTAATTACGTGTATTTCTAACGAATCTTTAGAGAAAGAAGTTCATACGCTTGAAATGTTAAGCAACGGAACTATTGACGGATTTATTCTTTCTGTTTCTGAGGAAGCACAAAAACTGCAAGATTACAATCATTTTTCGGCTATTATTAATGACGGAACGCCGATTGTAATGTTTGATAGGATTGCTGATGAAGTAGAATGTGATAAAGTTGTAGTAGATGATTTTGATTCTGCTTTAAACTCAACTCAGCATTTAATTAATTTAGGCTGTAAAAACATTGCTTTAATTTCTTCTGTAGATAATTTAAGTGTTGGAAAATTAAGAGCCGATGGATATTTAAAAGCTTTAAAAGACAATAATATTCTGGTTAACGAAAAAATTATTCTTCGTACCGATTCTGAAGATGATATGAAAGCTAAAATTGATTCGGTTTTTGATCATAAAATTGATGCGATTTTTGCTTTAGATGAAAATGACTCAGTTGCAGCTTTAAGAGTAAGTTTGAAAAAAGGATATAAAGTACCGGAAGATATTTCGATAATTGGTTTTGCAGATGGGATTTTAGCTTCAAGACGTTTGTCGCCAAGTTTAACAACAGTAAGCCAGCACGGAATTGAAATTGGCGAAGTTGCTGCCAAAAAATTAATCGAAAGACTGGAAGAGCCAGAAGGCGAAACTTCTGATTACGAAACAATCGTTATCAAAACAAAGTTGAAAGAACGAGAATCAACAAGAAAAGCTTAAATAAAAAATATAATCAACAAAAAGGACTGTTCGAAAGAACAGTCCTTTTTTTATCTATTATTTGTGTGTCATTGCGAGGAATGAAGCAGCCTTACTACAATAAGACACAAAACTTGATCTAGCCAATGAGATTGCTTCGTTCCTCGCAAAGACAAGATTGTGCAGGTTTTTGATTCATAAATCTAAAATCTAAGATTATAATTAATGCGCTTCCAGCCAATCTTTACCCAATCCAAGTTCAACTTCTAACGGAACTGTCATTTTAAAAGCATTTTCCATTTCGTGTTTAATCATAGGCTGGATTTTTTCTAATTCATCGTTGTGTACATCAAACACAAGCTCATCATGAACCTGGAGTAGCATTTTGGATTTCCAGTTTTCGTCTTGTAATTTTTTGTGAATGTTGATCATTGCAATCTTAATTACATCGGCAGCGCTTCCCTGAATTGGTGCATTTACAGCATTTCGTTCTGCAGCGCTTCTAACAACAGCATTGGCAGAATTGATGTCTTTTAAATAACGACGGCGACCAGAAATGGTTTGTACGTATCCTTTTTCTCGGGCAAATTCAACTTGCTCCTGAATAAAAGACTTTAATCTTGGATATGTTTTATAATAAGCATCAATTAATGCAGCGCTTTCGCTTCTTGATAGAGAAGTCTGGTTACTTAATCCAAAAGCAGAAACACCATATATGATTCCGAAGTTTACCGTTTTGGCATTACTTCTTTGTTCGCGGGAAACTTCTTCTAGCGCCACATCAAAAACTTTTGCTGCGGTAGCTCTGTGAATATCTTCTCCATTTTGAAACGCCTTAATCATGTTTTCTTCACCGCTTAAAGCTGCAATAATCCGCAATTCTATTTGAGAATAATCGGCAGAAACTAAAGTGTAATTTTCATCACGCGCCACAAAAGCTTTACGAATTTGTCGGCCTCTTTCAGTACGAATTGGAATGTTTTGCAAGTTCGGATTATTAGAACTCAAACGTCCTGTTGCGGCAACAGTCTGCATATAATCGGTATGAACACGCAATGTTGTTTTATCAACTTGTTCTGGCAAAGCCAAAATATAGGTACTTTGTAACTTTACCATTTGGCGCCAGTCCAAAATTTGTTTTACAATAGGATTATCGTTTGCTAAATAAGTCAAAACTTCTTCTCCGGTTGCATATTGGCCCGTTTTGGTTTTCTTTTGCTTTGCTCCGCCAATTTTAAGTTTGTCAAATAAAATATCTCCTAATTGTTTTGGGGAGGCAAGATTAAATTTCTCGCCTGCTGTTTCGTAAATTTGTTCTTCTAAAGATTTGATTTCAACTTCCATTTCTTTAGACATTTCTTTTAAGAAATCAACATCCAGACGAATTCCTTCTGTTTCCATTGCGGCCAAAACGCTTACTAACGGAATTTCGATTTCATCAAATAACTTTTTAGTTTCGGTTTTGTCTAATTCTGTTGTAAAGATTTCTTTTAATTGTAAAGTAACATCAGCATCTTCAGCAGCATATTCTTTAATATCTTCTAAAGGAACATCGCGCATCGAAAGCTGATTTTTTCCTTTTTTACCAATTAAAGTTTCAATTGATTTTGGAGAATATTTTAAATATGTTTCGGCTAAAATATCCATATTATGACGCATATCCGGATTAATCAGATAATGCGCAATCATCGTGTCAAAAAGTTTTCCTTTTACTGTAACACCATAATTAGAAAGAATTTTTAAATCGTATTTTAAATTCTGTCCAATTTTTTCGATGTTTTCATTTTCAAAAAACGGAACAAACTTGTCTACTAAAACTTTTGCTTCTTCCTGATTTTCCGGAAACGGAACATAAAAAGCTTTTCCTTTTTCGTAAGAGAAAGACATACCCACAAGTTCTGCATGCAGGGCATCGATTCCAGTTGTTTCAGTATCAAAACAAACCGAAGTCTGCTTTTGTAAATTTTGTAAAAGCAATTTAATTCCTAAATCGCCCTGTACGGTTTGATAAGAATGTTCAGTATTTTCTAAAGTATTATAAAACGAATTTCTTGCAGCTTCGGCACTTTCATCAAGAGTAGTTCCACCTCCGCCAAAAAGATCAAATTGGTCTTCGTTCTTTGGCTGTGGCTTTTTGTATAATTTAGCTTCGGCAGCCGGATTATTGTTTGCTAATTCATTTCCGCCGCCAACTTTAAACAAGTTGTCAAACTGCTCAGCCATTCTTCTAAATTCCAATTCCTGAAAAATAGCATCTGTTTTTTCAATATCAGGGCGAGAAAGCTCATAGTCATCTTCATTAAAAATAACATCACAGTCGCAGATAATCGTTGCCAGTTTTTTAGACAAAAGACCTTTGTCTTTATTGGCTTCGATATTCTCCTTCATTTTTCCTTTTAGTAAATGAGTGTTTTCTAAAAGATTCTCCATTGTACCAAATTCTTTCAGGAACTTCTTAGCGGTCACTTCACCAACTCCCGGTAATCCTGGAATATTATCTACAGCGTCGCCCATCATTCCAAGAAAATCAATTACTTGGACTGGTCTTTCGATTTCGAATTTTGCCAAAACTTCAGGAATTCCCCAAATTTCGATTCCATTACCCATACGGGCAGGTTTGTACATGAAAATATTTTCAGAAACCAATTGCGCAAAATCCTTATCCGGTGTTACCATAAAAACCTTATAATTTTGTTTTTCGGCTTGTTTGGCAATGGTTCCAATTAAATCATCGGCTTCACAGCCTTCGACTTCAATTATCGGAATATGCATTGCTCTTAACAATTCCTGAATATACGGAACAGCAATTTTAATTGCCTCAGGCGTTGCGTCACGATTAGCTTTATATTCTACGAACATTTCTGTTCTTACATGACTTCCGCCTTTGTCAAAAGCAACGGCCAAATGATCTGGTTTTTCTCTTTTAATAACATCCAAAAGTGAGTTCATGAAACCCATAATTGCAGATGTGTCCATTCCTTTTGAGTTGATTCTCGGGTTTTTTATAAAAGCATAATAACCGCGAAAAATTAATGCATAAGCATCTAGAAGAAAAAGGCGTTTTTGAGTTGACATATAAAAAATATTAGTCTGTAAAAATAAACAATTGAGTCCTCAAAAATTAGACTAAGAAGATTTTTTTTCCACCATAGATTTTTTCCACCATATAAGTTATATAAGTTCATTTTAGTAGAGGCGCACTGCAGTGCGTCTCCGCATTTTAATACATAACGATTAGTTGTGTCCTATGTATTAAATGAACTTATATAACTTATATGGTTCAAAAACTAGCAAAGCGTTAATGTCAAGTTAATTTTTTTTATACAGGGATTTCTTCATTTTGTCTTCATGTTATGGGGGTAATTTTGATCTGTAAAATAAAAGGTAATTAATTTAAATTTTAGAAATCATGAGAAATTTATTGATGTTATTAGTAGCAGTTTTAGGAACAGGTGCAATGGTTCATGCGTTTCCTGCAAAAGATGGCAAAACAGTTTCTGCAAAAGAAGTTAAAGCAACAAAACACCCAAAAAGCAAAACGGATAAAAAAACAAAATCAGTAAAAAGTGAAGCTCCAAAAGCAGAAGCAGTAAAAGTGACAAAATAAGAAAAAAAATAATTTAGAATAAAAGGTTGGTTAATTTAAAAATTTAAAATCATGAAAAAAATAATTTTATTAGCAGTGGCAGTTTTAGGAACAACTGTAATGGTAAATGCTCAAACAACTCCAGCTCAGGCAGCGCCTGCAAAAGAGGTTAAAGCAACAAAACACCATCATAAAGGAAACAAAAAGGCAAAAGCTGAAGCTCCAAAAGACGAAGCTGCAACCGTGAAAAAATAAGAATTACTCTCGTTTTGTTTTCGAAGTATTGTAACGGAGGCAAAACAGGAATAATGATTATGATGAATGCGATTGAAGAAAGCTGATGAAGAAATTTGTCGGCTTTTTTTATTCGTTAATTTTTTAATAACACGTAACTGGATTTTTGATAATTGATTTAATTTTAGTTGCGTTTAAACGCCCTATTTATGAATGTTTTGATTGTTGAAGATAATAAAGAACTTGCTGTAGAGGTTTACGACTTTCTGTGCAGCACAGGTTATATTTGTAAAATTGCAAATAACTGCGCCGATGCTCTTGAAGAGTTTGCCAGTAATGATTATGATGCTATGCTGCTTGATTTGGGATTGCCTGATGGAGATGGTTTTGAAGTTTTACAGACTATTCGAAAAACAAAATCAAAAATTGCGGTAATTGTGCTAACGGCCCGCGGAGAATTAGATGACAGGATTAACGGGCTTCATCTAGGTGCGGATGATTATTTGACGAAGCCTTTTGCATTGACAGAATTGGCTGCGAGATTATTTGCTGTAATTCGCAGGATTCATGGTTTTACTTTAAACAATTTAAGTATTCACGGATTTTTACTGCAGCTTCAGGATTATAAAGTGAGTTTTGATGAAGTGCCTTTAAGTTTAACTAAAAAAGAATTTGATATTTTTCAATATTTAGTCTTGAATAAAAACAGGGTAATTACGAGATTACAATTAACAGAACATATTTGGGGCGATATTCTGGAGGTAAACTCCGATTCTAATTTTATAGACGTACACGTTCGTAACCTTCGAAAAAAATTAGACAAACATACTTCGATTGATTGGTTTGAAACCGTTCGAAATGTGGGTTACCGTATTAATGAATAAATAGATTTTTTGTGAAGATAAAACATCAATTGGCCATATTTAATGCACTAACAAGATTGTTGGTGATTTTGGTTTTATGGCTCATGCTTCCTATTTTGGTTGAAAATGTGGTTTACAGACACATTAATAACGGATTAATCGAAAAGAAAAAGAAATTTATCGATCATTTAAATCAGCAGGAAATTAATGATTTTATCGAAAATGCAGATGATTCGACTGAAACCTATTCGCAGTTTTCTACACTTCACAGCGAATTTTTGGTTCTTTCCAGAGTTCCCATAAAGACACATCAAAAGCGAACAACTTTTAGTAATGAATATCGAATTATTGAAGGTGAAGAAAATGAATACCGAATTCTGCAGCATCACTTTAGTTATCAAAATGAAGATTACCAACTCGAAATAGGGAGCAGTTTAAGCGAAGTAAAAGACTTAACGTTTATTATCAAATTGTTTATCATAATCGTTTTAGTTATTATTCTTTTGGTCACTTTTTTGGCAGATACTTTTTATATCGAATATTTATTGAAACCGTTTTATAAAATTATTGATACTAAAATAAGGCGGGTCAACGAACCAGAGGTTTTTGATCATACTCCGATAAAAGCAAAATCAAGAGATTTTAGAGAATTAGATTTGGTTTTAAACCAAATGATGAATCGTATTGCAGAGCTTTTTAAAAAAGAAAAACAGTTTATTTCTAATGTTTCTCACGAACTTTTGACCCCGATTGCTTTATTGAAAAACAAACTGGAGAATTTACTGCAAAATGATTCTTTAGATGATAATGCGGTGGATAAAATCGCGGGTTCATTGAAAACGCTTGATATGCTGAAAAAAATCATCAATAATTTACTGCTGATTTCACGGATTGAAAACAATCAATATGAAGCCAGCGAAAATATCAGTTTTCAGGAAATTATAAAGGATCTTCAGGAAGATCTTCAGGATCGTATTGACGATAAAGGCATTGAGTTCGTTAATAAAATGGAATATGATTTTGCTTTTAAGGGAAACAAAACCTTAATTCATATTTTGATCTATAATTTAGTTACAAATGCCATAAAGTATAATAAGCAGGACGGAAGTATTATTGTTTCTGATGGCTTTTTGCAAAATCAATATATTATTTCAATTACAGATTTTGGCATTGGTTTAAACGAATCGCAAATTGAAAATATCTTCAACCGATTTGCCAGAGTAAGTTCTGATCAGGAAGGGCAGGGGTTAGGTCTTGCAATTGCTAAGAGTATAGCTGTTTTTCATCATATTGAGATTAAAGTTACCTCTATTATAAACGAAGGAACAACTTTTACTTTATTGTTTCCGGAAATGCAAAAACACAATTAAAAGTTAATTTTTTCTGATTGGTTCAATCTTCATTTTGTCTTCATTTACTGATTCTATCTTTGAGGTATAAATAAAGAAATAGTAATCACAAAATCTATAATCATGAAAAAAATAGTTTTATTAGCAGCAGCAGTTTTAGGAACAACTGTAATGGTAAATGCTCAGACAACTCCAGTAAAAGAGACTCCGGCTAAAGAAGCAAAAACGGCTAAAAAAGATAAAAAAGCCGATAAAAAAACTAAAAAAGCAGAAGCTAAGCCAGAGGCAGCAAAAGCACAAAAATAACACAATATAAGTTTATTAAATGAACTTTGTTGTAGACTAAAGGTTTTAAATAATTTGGCTGTAAAAGCTGATAGAGAAATCTATCGGCTTTTGCTATTATTTGAGTTAAATTTTTGATAATAAAAAGCGATTAAATTTTCATTCTTTGTTACTTTGCTTAAAACTGTAAATAAATGATCCTTCGTTTTGTAATTCTATGTGCTCTCTTTCTGTTTATTGAGTTCTATTCGTATCAAGCCTTTCGTACTTTAATCAAATTAAGATGGGTTTTGATCAGCTATCAAATTATAAGTGTACTGCTTTTAGTTTTCATTATATATTCCTTTACGCAATTTGACCGTTCTGTTGGGCAGACCAGACAAACCATGTTTACTATGGGATTAATGTTATTGGTTTATGTTCCCAAAATTTTGCTTACGCTGATAATGTTTGGAGAAGATATTTTTAGGATTGGGACCAGTATATTAAATTACTGCATGTACAATACGCCTCGAAAAGAAATGATGCCGGACAGACGAAAATTTGTCAGCCAGTTAGCTTTAGGTTTAGCAGCGGTTCCATTTTTGTCTTTGATTTATGGGATTTTTGAGGGAAAATATAATTTTAAAGTATTTAAGCAGACTATATTCTTTCCGGATCTTCCAGATGAATTTGATGGTTTTAAAATAACCCAGATTTCAGATGTACACAGCGGAAGTTTTGATAATCCTGATAAAATTAAATATGCAGTTGATTTGATTAATGAACAGGAATCAGACATAATTTTGTTTACCGGAGATATTGTAAATACGCATGCCAAAGAAATGCACCCGTGGCTGGAAACTTTTAGCAGAATTAAAGATTACAAGTACGGAAAATATGCTGTTTTAGGAAATCATGATTACGGAGAGTATGTGACCTGGCCATCTGAAAAAGAAAAAGATGAAAACTTCGCAGAAATCAAGAATCTTTATGGTAAAATAGGATTTAATCTTTTATTAAACGAAAATAAATATATTCAAAAAGGAGCTGATAAAATTGCTTTGGTTGGGGTTGAAAACTGGGGAAAGAATTTTAAAAAGGCAGGAGATCTTAATAAGGCTTCAGAAAATCTTCACCATGATGATTTTAAGGTGTTGATGAGCCATGATCCAAGTCATTGGGAATATGAAATTAAAAAACACCCTAAAAACTTTCATTTAACGTTATCAGGACATACACACGGAATGCAGTTTGGAATTGAAATTCCGGGATATTTTAAATGGAGTCTGGCGCAATACATTTATAAACAATGGGCCGGGCTTTATGAAGAAGCAGGAAGATATGTTTATGTAAACCGCGGATTTGGTTTTCATGCTTATCCGGGACGAGTTGGAATTATGCCTGAAATCACGGTGATTGAACTAAAAAAAGGTAAGAATGTGGCTTAATTCGTTAAAAATGCTACATTTGTATTAATTATATCTTTTTAATAGATTAAAAGAATTAAATTTTTGGTTTTATGTCAAAATTTGGAGAACTAATAAATGCTCAGGTTCCAGTGCTAATTGACTTCTACACAGATTGGAACGAATCATCAGTATTGATGCATCCGGTAATAAAGGATGTTGCGGCTGCGCTTGGAGATAAAGCGAAGGTAATTAAAATTGATGTCGATAAAAATCAGGAACTGGCCGAAGCATTACGAATTAAAGGACTTCCGACTTTAATGATTTATAAAGAAGGGCAAATGATCTGGAGACAATCCGGAGAACTTGACGCTAACACACTTATCGGGATTGTTCAGGATCAATTCGACGTATAAAAAACTTCAGAAATAAGATATTGTTCTGATTTTCTAATGAATAATATCAAACTTATATCCATTCTCTTTTAAAAAATGCAGCGTTTTTGGTAAGGCAAATTTTAAATTTGGCGACGCTTTTATGCTGTCATGAAATACAATTACACTTCCTGATTTTACATTTTTAGTAACATTTTCAAGGCATTTTTCAGGAGTTATACTTTGGTCGAAATCGGCGCTTAAAACATCCCACATAATTATTTTATAGCCTAGTTTTCGTAAAATCTTAGATTGTGCTTTTTTAATTTTCCCATAAGGAGGGCGAAATATTAAATTGTTTGGTTTTATTTCTTCTTCTAAAATCTTGGCGCAGTTATTTACATTTTCGATATAATCGTTTGTGTGAATTTTCCAGCCATTTACATGATTCATAGTGTGATTTCCAATAGAATGCCCATCTCGGATTAGTCTTTCAAATAAAGATAAATTTGCTTTAATGTTTTTTCCAATACAAAAGAAAGTCGCTTTTGCATCAAACTTTTTTAGTTCAGATAAAACCCAGTCTGTAATCTCTGGGGTTGGGCCGTCATCAAACGTTAAGTATATTTTCTTTTCGTTGTTTGGAATATCCCAACAATATTTAGAAAACACCTTTTTAATAAATGAATTAGTTTTTACCCAATAAAAGCTCATTTTGATTTTATTTACATACGTAAAAATAAAAAATGCAGCGCTTTTTATCAAGAAGCACTGCATTTTTTTAATCAATATATTTTTCGTATATTATTATTCTTTTTCACGTCCAAAACGTTCAAAAACATTTACATAAGTATTAAATACTGTTTTATGTTTTTCGTAGAAAGCTTTGTCTTTGTTTTCTCTCATAACATGAAGTAAACTTCTGTAACGTTCAATGTCAGTAATAATATCCATTGCCAAATCTGTCTGGTCAGAAGGAGGCAGCGTACCATAATAATTTAGGTTTTCTTTGTATTTATTAACCAGTTTATCTAATAAATCATGTGCTTTAGCTGTTTCTCCCACTTTATAATATCCGCCGGCAAATGGTTCAACTAAAGAATAATAACCAAATTTATCCAATGGCAGTTTTGTCATTGCTAAATTGATCACGTTTTTAGCTTTGTCGATTTTACCTTCGGCAATAAGTTCGTCCATTAAACGAGATAAATTGGTACGGTACGTAATACTGTTTCTTCTGGTTTCAGGATCGTGATAGATTTTTTCGCTTTCGCTGTTACCCCAATCCCATTTCATCACGATATCATACATTTTATCGGCATCAATCTGTCCCATATCCATTGGTCCGCCATCCTTAGAAGGTACGTTTCTAACAGGGACTAATTTATAAACCATTCCGTCTAATTGCAGATAATCTTTTAACCATAAATAATCTTCATCGTCAAAAGCTCCTCCGCTAAAATAAATTGGACGTTTCCAGTTGTTATTAGCCAGGATATCGAGCATCATTAACCTGTTTTTATAAAGTGCACTTCCTTTAATGTCAATATCCATGTAAGGAACAATTGAATCATTATATTTAGGGTTTACAACCTTATTTTTAAGAATGATGTTTTTGTCAACGCTGACTCTGATTTTGTTTGTTGGATAAAAATGAATCGTTTGTCCGTTTTGTAAACCTACAGTTGACTTTGGATTTTTAATAAAATCAAGGAAATCTTTGATGTTCCAGCGTGTTTCTATCTTCGGTATATGAGCTACATAATCTAAGTTATCCCCAACATATTGATCGTGTGTAAATGATATCGGTAAGGGATTAGATTCATATGATTTTGCCTTCATTTGGTCAATATACCAATCCGTCATAAAAAGACTTGTATTTACGATCTTAACATCGGTTCTAAAATGCTCGATTTCCTGCGCATACCAAAGCGGGAATGTATCGTTGTCTCCAATGGTAAACAAAATAGCATCTTTGTCACACGAACTCAAATAAGCTTTTGCCATTGCAACTGCAGTGTATCTGTTTGATCTGTCATGATCATCCCAGTTTTGAGAAGCCATTAAAACTGGCGCTGCCAATAAACTTCCTGCAATAATAATTGGCCCGGCAATTTTTGGGGCAATATATTTCTGAATACTTTCGTATAAAGAATAAACCCCGAAGCCAATCCAGATTGCAAAGACATAGAAAGATCCAACTAGTGCATAATCTCTTTCACGAGGTTCAAAAGGTCTTTCGTTCAAATAGATTTTTAATGCGATTCCGGTAAATAAAAATAGTGCCAGAAGAACATAAAAGCTTTTAAGATCTTTATTAGCATGATACATTATTCCGATTAAGCCTAAAATGAAAGGAATGAAATAATAAACATTACGCCCTTTGTTGTTTAAAACATCAGCGGGTAATTTGTCCTGAGAACCTAAATGAACAGAGTCAAGAGCTTTGATTCCGCTAATCCAGTTTCCATCTAAATTGTCGTATTTTCCCTGAACATCACTTTGACGTCCAACAAAATTCCACATTAAATATCTCCAATACATATATCCAAATTGATATTCGAACATAAAACTGAAATTATCTACAGTAGAAGGTTTTTCTATAATTAAATAATCTTTATAGCTATTTAGGAACTTAACATAGCCTTCATTGTCAATTTGTTTTTGGGCATAGGCGTTTCTAAATTCACCAATTGTTTTTTCAACCTCATTACGAAGCTGCCCTATTGCCTTATTATATTCTTCTTCTGTTAATTGGCTTGGATCAATTCCGTATTTACCTAAATCATCCTCATAATTATAGTTTGGATTGATTCGAAATTTAGGAGGATTTGTAAAATTGATATAGTTTTGAATGTGTCCGGTTTCTGTACTCCACATTCTTGGCAGAACCGTTTTTTGATTATCGTCGCTGTTTTGTTCTGCGTTTTTATAATTGTTGGTAATAATATATTTACCCGTTTTATAATCTCTTTCGTAGTTAGGTTTTTTGTCTAAATATGGAACATTAGCGTCAAGACCGGAAAAAACTTCAGTATACTGCGGGCCATAAAATAATGGGTTTACACCGTATTGCTCACGATTATAATAGGCTAAAACCTCGGCAGCATCAGATGGTTTGTTTTCGTTGATTACTGTATTGGCATTTGCACGAACAGGTAACATGATCCAGGTAGAAAAACCAATTAATATAAATAAGATACAAAGGATAATGGTGTTATAAAAAATCAATCCTTTTTGTCTGGTAAATTTTAATCCAAAATAGAAGAAAGCAATTAAAAGTAAAACCACGAAAATAGTTCCGGAATTAAAAGGAAGTCCTAAACTGTTTACCATAAAAATTTCGGTTTTACCAAAGAATGCCATCGTTAAAGGCAGAAGTAATTTGAATATAAACAACAAAATTCCTATTACAGCCACATTGGCAATAAGAAAGTTTTTAATTGTAACTTTTTCGTAATGTTTAAAGTAGTAAAGAAATCCAATTGACGGAATCGTTAATAACGCCATAAAGTGAACTCCAAATGAAAGACCAATAACCAAAGAGATGATTAATAACCATTTGTTTCCTTTTGGTTTGTCCATATCTTGTTCCCAGCGTAATCCAAGCCAAAAAAGTAATGCTATTAGCAAGGAAGCCATTGCATAAACTTCTGCTTCGACAGCATTAAACCAAAAACTGTCAGAGAAAGTATAGGCTAGTGCTCCTACAAAAGAACTTCCTAAAATTACAATAGAATTATTTTGATTAATTTCGGTAAAACGTGCTATGATTTTCTTTAAAATCATAGACGAAGACCAAAACATGAATAAAATTGTAAATGCGCTAGAAAAAACAGACATCATATTTACCATTAAGGCCACATGCTGAGCATCTGTTGCAAACATGGCAAAGAATGCGCCCATCATTTGGAATAAAGGTGCTCCCGGGGGGTGGCCAACTTCTAGTTTAGCTGCTGTGGCAATATATTCGCCGCAATCCCAAAAGCTCATTGTAGGTTCGACAGTTAATGTGTAGGTAATTAAAGCGATTGCAAATGCAAACCAACCAATAATAGTATTCCATTTATTGAAATTGAATTGTGCCATATTTAGGAGTTAAAATTTTGTGTGTTTTTCTAGTCTACAAAGAAAATGTTTTTTTGCGTAAAGAAACGAGCATTAACAAAAAATTCTATAAAACTATCTGTAAAGATTAATGTGTTGTGTATAAGGTGCTTTGAAGAAAGTACGCGGCTTTAAAATGAAAAAAAATGAAAAAAAGCATTTTTTTTGACTAAAAAGTTTGTGCAAACTAAATAAAACCTTAAATTTGCACTCGCTTAACAGCATTGCTGGTCTATGGTGTAATGGTAACACAACTGTTTTTGGTGCAGTCTTTCTAGGTTCGAGTCCTAGTAGACCAACATTAAAAGAGGCTGTCTCAAAAGGACAGCTTCTTTTTTTTGGTAAAAACAAGATTGTCCACTAAAAACATTAATTCAGGTTTTTCGGATTCCACTTTCAAGATAATTTTTTATTTCTTGCTGATTTTAGGTAAAAACGAGCTGTTTTTATCCTGTAAAGGCCATTTTTTGTAAATTATGGGCAATAGAAATCAATCCGATTTCTACCTCGGCCTTGTTTTGTCCTCGAAGCATAAATCGTTTAAATCCTTTATTGTGCTTGATCTGGGCAAATACGGGTTCTACATCATGACACCTTTGCTTTCTGAGCTGTTCTCCCCGTTTTGTTTTAAGTAAATCAAATGCCTTTTGCCTTATTTGAGCCAATTCAGGATTGTTTTGCGAGGCGGTCACCTGTTTGGTTTTGCAGTCTCTGTCAAAATAATTGTACTTAACAAAGGCTTTTATTTTTCTGGCTTTTAACAAGTTGTAGTTTTCCTGCGAACCATAGCCAGCATCGGCAACTAACTCTTTGGGAACTTTTTTGTATGATTTTTCAAAACTATCAATATGCGGGCTAAGCGTTTTTGTGTCAGTAGGATTCGGATGCAGGCTGTAGTGCAGAATGAACTGCTTATTGGTACTGATCTGCAGATTGTAAGCCGGTTTTAACTGGCCGTTTAGCATATGGTCCTCTTTCATGCGCATAAAAGTGGCATCGGTATCGGTCTTGGAGAACGAGTTTCTGTTTTGAAGAATTTCTTCTTGCTGTTTGTACTTTTCAAGGTTCTTTGGCCAGTTCTTTTTGGCATAATTGAGCTTCTGGCGTACTTTCGAAGGAACTTTTTTCTCTTTCAAAACTGCATTGATCGTGTTGATTGCAGCTTCTACTTTTTCTTTATCAATAGCCCTAAAATCAACAGATTCTGTATTTTTGAGTTCTTCTTTGGCTACACTCTGTGCATAATTCCAAAGTTCTTCCAGCTGTTGTTCAATACGTTCTTTACTCTTTTTAATAGCCTTCCCCCATACAAAAGTGTAGCGGTTGGCATTGGCTTCAATCTTTGTGCCGTCAACAAAGGCAGTCTTAAGATTTACGATGCCTTCCCTTTCTAGCAAAAGAACAATTTGGGTAAAAATTTCTTTGATTTGCCCATTTAACCGTTGGCTTCTAAAGCGATTAATAGTATTGTGGTCGGGTTGGCTCATCCCACTAAGCCACATAAAATTGATGTTTTCTTTAAGGGCTTGTTCAAACTTGCGGCTAGAATAAATATTGCATAAATAGCCGTAAACCAAAACTTTTAGAAGCATTTTTGGATGGTAACTTGATGTGCCACCAGGCTTGTATCTATGGATTAGACTTTTTAGATCAAGACCATCAACGATATTGGAAACTATTCTTACAGGGTGCTTAATGTCAATCAGCTCCGATAAATTCGGAGGAAAAAGCACATTTTGGTTGGGAATGTAATCTTTAAAGACTACTTTTGAAGCTACACACACACCGCAATTTAATCAAATTGCAAGAATTAGGAAAGCGAAAGCTTTCCTTTTTTTATGCCACAAAAAAAGCTGCCTCACTTTTGAGACAGCCTCTTTTTTTTATGCAAAAAAGTTGACTTAAAAATTTGCATAAGTTAAATAAAGGTTTAATTTTGCACCCGCTTAACAGCATTGCTGGTCTATGGTGTAATGGTAACACAACTGTTTTTGGTGCAGTCTTTCTAGGTTCGAGTCCTAGTAGACCAACATAAAAGCCTCTCAATCGAGAGGCTTTTTTTTATGGAATAAATTAAAAAAAACAAGTATTATTTCTTCATTAGGATTTTGGTTTAAATTTTAAGGGTAATAACGGGTTTTACCGCGTGATTTACTAATCCTTCACTTATGCTTCCATTAAAGAAGTGTGCAAAACCAGTTCTTCCGTGAGTACACATTCCAATAACATCGGCATTTATACTGTTAGAGAAATTGATAATTCCTTTTTCAATATTGGTGTCATTGTAAATATGTGTATCGTAATTTGTAAGATTGAAATGATTGGTAAAATTATTAATTGCTTTTTCGATTACATGTGTAGGTTTAAAGCTGTTTGGTGTGCAGATTGTAACCAGATGAATTTTTGCATCAAATGATTTTGAAAAGTTTAAAAGTTTTTCAAATGGTTTTTTAGTTTCTTCTGTAAAATCAGAGGCGAAAACAATATTCTGGACGTTAAAATCTGAAATGTCTTTTTTGATAACTAAAACAGGAATTTCAGAATTTCTTACGACTTTTTCAGTATTTGAACCAATTAGTAATTCTTCAACTCCGGCAGAGCCGTGTGAACCCATAATGATTAAATCAATGTTATAATCTTTGCCTACTTGTGTGATGCCGTGAATTGGCCTGTCCATTTTTACAATTTCTGTAACCTGAATCCCATCCAGGAAAGAACTTTGTGAGATTGTGTCAAGAGTTTCGTTTGCTTTTTGCATAAAAAGCATGGTTTCGGGAATGCCTACACCTCCAAATATTGCATCATTGGTTTGATGCGGGAATTCGAGCATATGTAAAATAATGATTTCAGAATCGTTTTTTTTGGCGATTTGAGCTGCAATTTTTAAGGCGTGTTCTGCATGTTCTGAAAAATCAGTAGGTACTAAAATTCGTTTCATAATTTTCGGGTTAAATTATTTGAATAATATGTTTTGAATGCTTCTATAAAGATAAGAAATATTTTTAGAGCAATCTATTTATTTGATTTATAAAAAAATCACTATATTTGCACCGTTATTTATTAAAATCTAAATAATGAGGGGACTAAATGTCCCCTCTTTTTATAAAATTATGACATTTAAGGAAAAAGTAAACGAATTAATTACAGAAGCTCTTCTGGAAAAGCCATCAATCTTTTTGATTGATCTTGCGGTTTCAGATTCTTTTAAAATTAGTGTTGGTTTAGACGGAGATAATGGAGTTGCACTTCAGGATTGTATCGATATTAGTCGTGCAATCGAGAATAATCTGGATCGTGAAGAACAGGATTTTTCGCTTGAAGTAGCATCAGTTGGAGTTGGTTCTCCTTTGAAATTGATAAGACAATACAAAAAAAATATTGGTAGAACGTTGATTGTTACTACAAATAATGAAAAAATTGAAGCAGAATTGATAGAAGCTAACGATGTTTTTATAATTTTGTCTTGGGAGGCAAGAGAACCGAAAAAAGTAGGAAAAGGAAAGGAAACAGTTCAAAAAGAACAACAGATACCTTATACAGAAATTAAAGAGGCAGTTGTTACAGTAACATTTTAATTAAAGAATTCGCATGGAAAATTTAGCATTAATCGATTCATTCTCAGAGTTTAAAGATAATAAACTTATTGATCGTGTAACGCTTATGGCAATTTTAGAGGACGTGTTTAGAAATGCATTGAAGAAAAAATACGGTTCTGATGATAATTTCGATATCATTATAAATCCTGATAAAGGAGATATGGAGATTTGGAGAAGAAGAGTTATCGTTGCTGACGAAGATTTGGATTTTGAAAACGAAGAAATTACTTTGACTGAGGCTAGAATGATCGAGGCGGATTTTGAAATTGGTGAAGAGGTTTCTGAAGAGGTTAAATTGATTGATTTAGGAAGAAGAGCTATTTTGGCTTTGCGTCAAAACTTAATATCTAAAATTCACGAACACGATAATACAAATCTTTACAAGCAGTTTAAAGATATTATTGGAGATATTTATACTGCCGAAGTACACCACGTGCGTCCAAGAGTTGTTATTTTAGTTGACGATGAAGGAAACGAAATTGTACTTCCAAAAGAAAAACAAATTCCATCTGACTTTTTCCGTAAAGGAGATAATGTTCGTGGAATCATTGAAAGCGTTGAGTTAAAAGGAAATAAACCACAAATTATTATGTCCAGAACTTCTGAGAAGTTTTTGGAAAAATTATTTGAACAAGAAATTCCTGAAGTATTTGACGGTTTAATTACAGTTAAAAATGTAGTTCGTATTCCGGGAGAAAAAGCAAAAGTTGCTGTAGATTCTTATGATGACAGAATTGATCCTGTTGGAGCGTGTGTTGGTATGAAAGGATCCCGTATTCATGGTATCGTTCGCGAATTAGGAAACGAAAATATCGATGTAATCAACTATACAAACAATATTCAATTGTTTATTACAAGAGCATTGAGCCCTGCAAAAGTTTCTTCAATCAAAATTGATGAAGAAAACAAAAGAGCAGAAGTTTTCTTGAAATTAGAAGAAGTTTCTAAAGCAATTGGTAGAGGAGGTCATAATATTAAATTAGCAGGTCAGCTAACGGGTTATGAGTTAGATGTAATCAGAGAAGGTGATACTGCAAATGGCGAAGACGATGACGATGTTGAATTAACAGAGTTTTCAGATGAAATCGAAGACTGGGTTATCGAAGAATTCGCAAAAATTGGTTTAGATACAGCTAGAAGTATCTTAAAACAAGAAGTAGAAGATTTAGTAAGAAGAACAGACTTAGAAGAGGAAACAATTCTTGATGTTATGAAAATACTAAAAGAAGAGTTTGATAGCTAGTTATCCTAAACTCTAACAACACAACGAAAAAGGTAATAATAAAAAGGTTATATGTCTGAAGAGAGAGTAATAAGAATAAACAAGGTTTTAAGGGAATTAAATATCTCGTTAGAAAGAGCTGTTGATTATCTAAAAGATAAGGGAATTGCTATTGATGCAAATCCAAATGCTAAAATTTCTGACAGTGAATTTAATATCCTGCAAAGCCAATTTGCGGGCGATAAGGGGAATAAGGAAGCTTCTAAAGAAGTAGGAGAAGAGAAAAGAAAAGAAAAAGAAGCATTGCGTGTTGAACGTGAGAAAGAAATCGAGGACAAACGCAGACAAGACGAAGAACGTCAGAAACAACAAGAAATCATTAAAGCGAGAGCTGTTGTAACCGGACCTGTTCAAGTTGGTAAAATTGATTTAAATCCAAAAAAACCTGCAGTTTCTCCAGAAGAACCAGTTAAAGCTGAAGAGCCTAAAGCTGTTGCTCCATCTCAAACAGAAAAGCCTGTTCAAAAAGAAGCTACACCATCTGAGCCTGCAGCTCCTGTAGTATCTGAAGAGAAAAAGGTGGAAAAACCAATTATTATAGAGAAAAAAGAAGTAAAAGCTGAGAATTCTAAAACAGCTCAGGAGCCAATTGTTTCAACTGATCCTGCAACTGCTGAAGAAACGATCACTACCCAATATCAAAAATTATCAGGAACTACTCTTACTGGGCAGACAATTGACTTATCTCAATTTAACAAGCCTAAGAAAAAGAAGGAAGAACCGAAAATTACTCCAAATAAACCTGGAGTTCCGGGAGCAGGAAACAATAATAACGCTAATAAAAATAAGCGTAAAAGAATCGCTCCTAAACCTGGTACGCCGGGTGCGCCAAAACCTGCGACAGGAAATGCGCCGGGAACACCAAATCCTAATAAAATTACTCCAAATACAGGAGGCGGAGGCTTTAATGCTAACAGAAGTGCAAGACCAGGTTTTGTAAAAGGAAACCGTCCGGCAATTGTTGCAAAAGTTGAACCTACTGAGGAAGAGGTAAAAAACCAAATTAGAGAAACTCTTGAAAAACTTCAGGGTAAAGGAGGTAAATCTAAAGCTGCTAAATACAGAAGAGATAAGAGAGAAACACACCGTCAGAAATCTGATGACGAGCAAAGAGCTCTTGACGAAGGAAGTAAAACAATTAAAGTTACAGAATTCGTTACAGTTGGTGAAATTGCAATCATGATGGATGTGCCGATTACTAAAGTAATTGGAACTTGTATGTCTCTTGGAATCATGGTAACGATGAATCAGCGTTTAGATGCTGAAACATTAACTATTGTTGCTGATGAATTTGGTTACGAAGTTGAGTTTATTACTGTTGATATCGAAGAAGCAATCGAGGTTGTTGAAGATAAAGAAGAAGATTTAGTAACCAGAGCGCCTATCGTTACTGTAATGGGTCACGTCGATCACGGTAAAACATCTTTACTGGATTATATCCGTAAAGAAAATGTTATTGCTGGTGAGTCTGGAGGTATTACGCAACACATTGGGGCTTACGGAGTAACTCTTGATAATGGTCAAAAAATTGCATTCTTAGATACACCAGGTCACGAGGCGTTTACCGCGATGCGTGCACGTGGAGCTCAGGTTACCGATATTGCTATTATTGTAGTAGCGGCGGATGATGATATCATGCCGCAAACAAAAGAAGCTATTTCTCATGCACAAGCTGCGGGAGTGCCAATTATATTTGCAATCAATAAAATTGATAAACCAAATGCTAATGTTGAGAAAATCAAAGAGCGTCTGGCTAGTATGAATTTACTTGTTGAAGATTGGGGTGGAAAAATTCAGTCACATGATATTTCTGCAAAAGTTGGAACAGGAGTAAAAGAATTATTAGAAAAAGTTTTATTAGAAGCTGAAATTTTAGATTTAAAATCTAATCCAAATAAAGCGGCTCAAGGAACAGTTGTTGAAGCTTTCTTAGATAAAGGAAAAGGATATGTATCAACAATTTTAGTTCAGCACGGAACTCTTAAAGTTGGAGACTACATGCTGGCAGGAAAACATCATGGAAAAGTTAAGGCGATGCATGATGAAAGAGGACATATTGTTTTAGAAGCTGGTCCTTCGACTCCGGTATCTGTTTTAGGTTTAGATGGAGCTGCAACAGCGGGTGATAAGTTTAATGTATTTGAAGACGAAAAAGAAGCAAAACAAATTGCATCTAAACGTTCTCAATTAATGCGTGAACAATCTGTACGTACGCAGCGTCATATTACACTTGACGAAATTGGACGTCGTATCGCTCTTGGTCAGTTTAAGGAATTGAACGTAATACTTAAAGGAGACGTTGATGGATCTGTTGAAGCATTGTCAGATTCGTTCTCTAAACTTTCTACTGAAGAAATTCAAATTAATATTATACATAAAGGAGTTGGTGCAATTACAGAAACAGACGTTATGCTGGCTTCTGCATCAGACGCGATTATTATTGGATTTAATGTTCGTCCTGCCGGAAATGCAAGACAGCTTGCCGATAAAGAGGAAATCGATATCCGTTACTATTCTATCATCTACGCAGCAATCGATGACTTGAAAGATGCGATGGAAGGAATGTTAGCTCCTGAAATGAAAGAAGAAGTTTTAGGAACTGCTGAAATCCGTGAGATTTTCAAAATTTCTAAAGTAGGTTCAATCGCTGGTTGTATGGTGACAGATGGTAAAATCTTAAGAACTTCTAAAATTAGAGTTATTAGAGATGGAGTTGTAGTTCATACAGGTGACTTGGTTGCTTTAAAACGATTCAAAGATGATGTTAAGGAAGTAAGTAAAGGTTACGATTGTGGTATCCAAATTAAAGGATTTAATGATATCGAAATGAATGATGTTATTGAAGCTTACCATGAAGTAGCCATTAAAAAGAAATTGAAATAATTTAGTATATTTTAATCTGTAAAAAATCCCGAGCAATCGGGATTTTTTTGTTTAGTATATTTTGGAATTTGATAATAAAATATGTTGCATCTTATAATATGAAACATAATATTGAAAAACAGGAGTGTTGTGATTCCTGAATTATTTATTTCTTTGTTTTAAGGTTTTAGATATTAATAGGTTTGTTGATGTTTAGGTTTGATTGTAATTAAAATTAAGAGAAAACAGGTATATGTAGAAGTTTAGATGAATGTTGGATATGGGATTAAAAATAATTCATATTATTAGTAAGCTTGTTCGTAAAAGTTTTAAGCGTAATAATGTTATTTCTAAATTTACGACCGTTGAACAGCTAAGGGCAATTATGCCTGGTTTGTTGTATGGATATTTATCTGAAGAAGAAATGCCGAATAGTTTGGAGCTGCTGTCGCCGCCGCCGGAGATTGCCTCTCGAGCTTATGAAATTGATTTAGAATATGCAAAAAAGGCAGTTGAATCTAATGATAAGGTTCGTTTTTTGAAAGCTGCCAGCGATGCAGATCTGTCATTCCCTATTGCGGCTAAATGTTTTGGGGCTGTTTTGGAAATTGAGATTGATGAGCAAAATACGCCTAAACTTTATACACTTATGCGCAGGGTAATGACAGATGCCGGGTTGTCAACGTATGCAGCAAAGAATTATTATAATCGTGTACGTCCATTTGTTGTTAATAGTTCAAAAACCTGTACACCGGATCAGGAAGAAATATTGAGAAAAGTTGGTTCATTCCCATCTGGTCATGCAGCTGTTGGCTGTGCCTGGTCGTTGATTTTAATTGAAATTTTTCCACATAATAAAGAGGCAATACTAAAACGAGGATATGATTTTGGAGAAAGCCGTGTTGTTTGTAATGCACATTGGCATAGTGATGTAGAGATGGGGAGAATTATGGGAAAAGCAACTGTTGAATGTCTTTTTGCCAACCAGAGTTTTCGGGAAGATTTAGTGGGGGTGAAAGAAGAAATGTTTGAAGTGCTGGCTGCAGTTAGAAATAAGAAGGACGTTAATTAAAATTGATAAAAATTAAGTTAAAAATATTTCCAGAAATAATTTGGTAGTGTAATAGTGCTGCCTTATATAGAGTTGTATTAAAACAATAAAGGTAACTCAGTTAGAGTTACCTTTATTTGTTATTTAAGTGTTTGTAATTTTTACTTTCCTGGTTTAAGTAAAAATACACTTTTGTACTTTTTTCTGATGTCAGCTAAATTTCGTTCTGCTTCTATTCTTGATTTAAAATTCCCTACAATAACCTTGTAATTTGGAGTGTTAAAAATTATGGTGCCATCAATATTTGTGTATTCTCTTTTAAAGTCAGACAAGGTCTTTTTTGCGTCTTCACTTTTACCGCTAAAAATTTGAATTCGATAAGAATCGTTTGTACTTATTGATGTGTTAAATTTACGTTTGTCGTTCAGTAATTGTTCAAACTTTGGGTCTTGATTTAGTGTTAAATTTTGGCTTTGAGCATGAATATTATATGCCAATGTCAGCATTGTGAATGTTAAGAAAACGTTTTTTGAAGAGGTTAAAATTCTCATAATGTGATGGTTTTTATGCAAAAATACTATTTAAAGTTTGTATGCGAAATTTTAATATTATTTAGAATTGATATAAATTGATATTTAAGACTATTTTAAGGTTTTGAGAATAGTTCATAAGTCGTATTTTTGTGCAAGTTTTAAAAGAAGGTATTAGTTTTTGTCTGATTTATTACAGAAAAAATCATACCAAAAATTAGTAGATAATTATTATACTATATGAAAAAGGTGGGTAACCATAATTCGATCTCAAGAAAATTATTACTTAGTTTGTCGCTAACGTTGATTTTCTCCCTAACTTCATTTGCTCAAGATCCTGCTGCTGCTCCTGCGGCGACTGAAGCTGCTGCGGCTCCTGCTGCGGCATCTGCTGGTGGTGATCCGGTAAAAGGGAAAGAACTTTTTAATGCAAATTGCGCTGCATGTCACAAATTAGATGCTAAATCAACTGGTCCTGCTTTAAGAGGTGTTGCTTCTAAGCACGATATGGCATGGATTTACAAGTGGGTACACAACAGTTCTGATATGATTAAATCAGGAGATCCTGTTGCTGTTAAGCTTTTTGAGGAAAACAACAAGTCAGTAATGACTTCTTTTCCACAGTTATCTGAAGGTGATATTGATAATATTATCGCTTATACTTCTGAAGTAAAAGCTGAGCCGGCTGCAGCTGCAGGCGGTGCAGCTACTCCTCCGGGAACTAATGTTGAGGGAGGTGGAATTTCTAATAATATTATTTTAGGAGCTCTTGCTTTAGTGATGGCTATTTTGGTTGTTATGTTGTTTATGGTGAACAAAGTATTAACTAAAGTTGCTAGTAATAATGGAATTGAAGTGGCTCCAAAAGAGGGCAGAATTCCAATTTGGAAAGCGTTTGCTAAAAACCAATTTTTAGTATTAGTTACTTCTATATTTTTGCTTTTAGCTAGTGGTTATTTTGTATATGGATACTTGATGCAGGTTGGTGTTGATCAAAATTATGAACCAATTCAGCCAATTCACTATTCGCATAAAATTCACGCAGGAGATAACGAGATCAATTGTAAATATTGTCACTCAGCTGCACGTGTAAGTAAAACTGCTGGTATTCCTTCTTTAAATGTTTGTATGAACTGTCATAAAAATATTTCTGAAGTTGCAGAAACAACTGCTACTGCTGAGTACAGCAAAGCATTTTATGATGCTCAGATTCAAAAATTATACGATGCTGTTGGATGGGATAAAACTAAACAAGTTTATACCGGAAAAACACAGCCTGTAAAATGGGTTCGTATTCACAATCTTCCTGATTTTGTTTATTTCAACCACTCACAACACGTTTCTGTTGCTGGAGTTGAATGTCAAACTTGTCACGGTCCAGTGCAGGAATTTGAAATCATGAAGCAATACTCTAAATTAACAATGGGATGGTGTATTGACTGCCATAGAAAAACTGATGTTAAGATGGAAGGAAATGCATATTATGATAAAATTCATGCTGAACTTTCTAAAAAATACGGTGTAGAGAAATTAACTGCAGCGCAAATGGGAGGTTTAGAATGCGGTAAATGCCACTATTAATCGAATTATTAAGATTTTAATATTTATATACAATGTCATCAAACAAAAAATACTGGAAAAGTGTTGAAGAACTAGAAAATAGTTCTATTGTTGAGGCGCTTAGAAATAACGAATTTGTTGAAGAAATTCCTACAGATGAATTCTTAGGAAATGCAGATGCTTTAGCTTCATCTGGGACTTCACGTCGTGACTTTTTAAAGTACGTAGGATTTAGTACTGCGGCAGTTACACTTGCTGCTTGTGAAGGTCCTGTGCACAAGTCTATCCCTTATGTATTACAACCAGAGCAAATCATTCCTGGGGTTGCAGATTATTATGCAACTACTGTTTTTGATGGTTTTGATTTTGCTAACCTTTTGGTAAAAACTCGTGAGGGTCGTCCAATTAAAATTGAAAACAATACTATCTCCGGAGCTAAGTTTTCAGCCAATGCAAGAATTCATGCGTCTATCTTAGGATTATATGACAGCATGCGTTTGAAAGCACCTAAATTGGATGGAAAAGCTAGCAGCTGGTCAGCTGTTGATTTAAAAATTAAATCAAGTTTGGCTGATGCAAAAGCAAAAGGAGGTCAAGTAGTATTATTAACTAATACTTTAGCAAGTCCATCTACTGAGAAATTAATAGGTGAGTTTATTGCTAAAAACCCAAATGCAAAACATGTTGTTTATGATGCGGTTTCTTCTTCTGATGCATTAGATGCATTCGAAACTGTATATGGAGAGAGAGCTTTGGTTGATTATGACTTTTCAAAAGCTTCATTAATTGTATCTGTTGGTGCTGATTTCTTAGGAGACTGGCAAGGTGGCGGATATGATGCTGGATATGCAAAAGGACGTATTCCTCAAAACGGAAAAATGTCTCGTCACTTTCAGTTCGAATCAAATATGACATTATCTGGAGCTGCTGCTGATAAGCGTGTACCTATGAGTACAGCTGATCAAAAACAAGCTTTAGTTCAAATTTATAATATCGTTGTTGGTGCTTCTGTTCCGGTTGCTTTAGATGCTAAATTTAAAGCAGAAGTTGTAAAAGCAGCACAGCAATTAAAAGCTTCTGGTACAAAAGGAATTTTGGTATCAGGAATCGAAGATAAAAATGCACAATTATTAGTTTTAGCTATCAATCAGGCATTGGCTAGTGAAGCTTTTAGTACTGCAGGAACCAGACAAATTAGAAAAGGTTCTAATGCTGTTGTGTCACAATTATTAAAAGATATGAATGCAGGAAGTGTTCATACTTTAATTATGAGTGGCGTTAATCCTGCTTATACTTTAGCTGATTCTGCTTCTTTTGTTTCTGGATTGAAAAAAGTTAAAACATCAGTTGCTTTTTCTTTAAAAGAAGATGAAACTGCTGCTATAACTACAATTGCTGCTCCAGCGCCTCATTATTTAGAGTCTTGGGGTGATGTGGTAATAACAAAAGGAACTTACAGTTTAACTCAGCCTACAATTCGTCCAATCTTTGATACAAAACAATTTCAAGATGTTTTATTGTCATTGAACGGAACACCGGGTAATTTCTATGATTATTTAAAGGTTAATTCTGGAGCAATCATTGCTGGTTCTTCTTGGAATAAAGTTTTACATGATGGTGTTTTTGTAATTGGTTCTACTGCTTTAGCTGGTGGTTCGTTTGATTTCGCTGGTGCTGCAAGTGCACTTACAAAATCAAAATCTACGGGAGACTTTGAATTGGTATTGTATACTAAAACAGGAATGGGTGATGGACAACATGCAAACAACCCTTGGCTGCAAGAGTTTCCGGATCCTATTACAAGAGTTTCTTGGGATAACTATGTTACAGTTTCAAATGCAGATGCTAAAAAATTAGGGTTATCAAATGAAATTGTTGCTAACGGAGGTTTAAATGGTAGTTATGCTACTATTACCACAGCTGATGGTTCTAAATTAGAAAACGTTCCGGTAATTGTTCAGCCAGGTCAAGCTGTTGGAACAGTTGGTTTAGCTGTAGGTTACGGTCGTAAAGCGGCTTTAAAAGAAGAAATGCAAGTAGGTTTAAATGCTTACGCTTTATATAAAAATTTCAATAGTGTTCAATCTGTTTCTATTGCTAAAGCAAATGGAGAGCATGAGTTTGCTTGTGTTCAAGGGCAGAAAACATTAATGGGTAGAGGAGATATCATTAAAGAGACTACTCTGGACGTATTTAATAAAGAAAATGCTGAACATTGGAACCCACAACCAATGGTATCTTTAGATCACCAGGAAGTTAAAGCAACTACTGTTGATTTATGGGAATCATTTGATCGTACTACTGGTCATCATTTTAATCTTTCGATTGACTTAAATGCTTGTACAGGATGTGGAGCATGTGTTATTGCTTGTCACGCTGAAAACAACGTACCAGTTGTTGGTAAAGCAGAGGTAAGAAGAAGCCGAGATATGCACTGGCTGCGTATTGACAGATACTATTCTTCTGAAAGTACTTTTGAAGGTGATAACGAAAGAAAAGAAAAAATTGCTGGTTTATCTAGTTCATTATCTACATTTAATGAAATGGAAAAAGCTGGAGAAAATCCACAAGTAGCATTCCAGCCAGTAATGTGTCAACATTGTAACCACGCACCTTGTGAAACAGTTTGTCCGGTTGCAGCTACTTCTCACGGTCGTCAAGGCCAAAACCACATGGCATACAACAGATGTGTTGGTACTCGTTACTGTGCTAACAACTGTCCATATAAAGTTCGTCGTTTCAACTGGTTCTTGTATAACAAAAACAGTGAATTCGATTATCACATGAATGATGATTTAGGTCGTATGGTATTAAACCCAGACGTAAACGTACGTTCTCGCGGAGTTATGGAAAAATGTTCTATGTGTATTCAAATGACACAAGCTACTATATTAAATGCGAAAAAAGAAGGGCGTCCAATTGTTGATGGAGAATTCCAAACAGCTTGTTCAAGTGCTTGTTCTTCTGGAGCAATGATATTTGGTGATGTTAATGATGCTGAAAGTAAAGTGGCTAAATTAGCTGCTGATGATAGATCATATCACTTGTTAGAGCATGTAGGAACAAAACCTAATGTGGTTTACCATGTTAAAGTTAGAAACACTTAGAAAAATTATTAATTAAGAAACAATATAAAGGATTATGTCGTCTCATTACGAAGCACCCATTAGAAAACCTTTAGTTATAGGTGATAAATCATATCACGATGTAACCGTAGATGTGGCAGCCCCTGTTGAAGGGCCTGCAAATAAACAATGGTGGATTGTATTTTCAATCGCATTAATAGCCTTCCTTTGGGGGTTAGGCTGTATAATTTACACCATATCTACCGGAATTGGAACATGGGGATTAAATAAAACAGTTGGTTGGGCTTGGGATATTACTAACTTCGTTTGGTGGGTTGGTATTGGTCACGCTGGAACTTTGATTTCTGCAGTACTATTACTTTTCCGTCAGCGTTGGAGAATGGCTATTAACCGTTCTGCAGAAGCAATGACTATTTTCTCAGTAGTTCAGGCAGGATTATTTCCAATTATTCACATGGGACGCCCATGGTTAGCATACTGGGTTTTACCTATTCCAAATCAATTTGGATCTTTATGGGTAAACTTTAACTCACCATTGCTTTGGGACGTATTCGCAATCTCAACGTATCTTTCGGTATCATTAGTTTTCTGGTGGACTGGTTTATTACCTGACTTTGCAATGCTTCGTGATAGAGCTATAACTCCATTTAATAAAAGAGTTTATTCTATCCTAAGTTTCGGATGGAGCGGAAGAGCTAAAGACTGGCAGCGTTTTGAAGAAGTATCTTTAGTATTAGCCGGTTTAGCTACACCTCTTGTACTTTCTGTACACACGATCGTATCTATGGACTTTGCTACTTCTGTAATTCCAGGATGGCATACAACAATTTTCCCTCCTTACTTTGTTGCTGGAGCGGTATTCTCTGGATTTGCGATGGTAAACACATTGTTGATCGTTATGAGAAAAGTTTCTAACCTTGAAGCATATATCACATTACAGCATATCGAATTAATGAACATCATTATCATGATTACAGGTTCGATTGTAGGTGTGGCTTACATTACTGAGCTATTCGTAGCTTGGTACTCAGGTGTAGAGTATGAACAATATGCATTCTTAAACAGAGCTACCGGACCTTACTGGTGGGCATATTGGTCAATGATGACTTGTAACGTTTTCTCTCCGCAATTTATGTGGTTTAAAAAATTAAGAACAAGTATCATGTTTTCATTTATTATTTCGATCGTTGTAAACATCGGAATGTGGTTTGAAAGATTCGTAATTATTGTTACTTCTTTACATAGAGATTACCTTCCATCTTCTTGGACAATGTTCTCACCAACATTTGTTGATATTGGAATTTTTATTGGAACAATTGGTTTCTTCTTTGTATTGTTTTTATTATACTCTAGAACATTCCCTGTAATTGCTCAGGCAGAGGTAAAAACAATTTTGAAAGGAACAGGAGATAATTACATTAGAGAAAGAGCAAATAAAGATTCACATCATGAGTAATAAAGTAATATACGCCATTTATAATGACGATGATATTTTGATGAATGCAGTAAAGAAAACCAGAGCTGCTCATCATCATATTGAAGAGGTTTTTACTCCATTCCCAGTTCACGGATTGGATAAAGCCATGGGTTTAGCACCAACAAGATTAGCAATTTGTGCTTTCCTATATGGATGTGTTGGTATTTCTGTTGCAACATTTATGATGAGTTATATTATGATTCATGACTGGCCGCAGGATATTGGTGGTAAACCAAGTTTTAGTTTCATTCAGAATATGCCTTCTTTTGTGCCAATTATGTTTGAGATGACTGTGTTCTTCGCTGCGCACTTAATGGTAATTACTTTTTATATGAGAAGTAGATTATGGCCATTTAAGCAAGCTGAGAATCCTGATGTAAGAACAACAGATGACCATTTCTTAATGGAAGTTGCTGTAAACGATAATGAAGCAGAACTTGTTTCTTTTTTCGAAGGTACAGGAGCTGTTGAAGTTAAAGTAATTGAAAAGAATTAATTGTAGCTATGAAAAGGATATATAAAATAACACTTTTAGTTGGTATAACTATTTTAGTTTCATCTTGCCACAATAATTCGGCACCAAACTATCAGTATTTCCCGAATATGTATGAGTCTGTAGCCTATGAGCCGTATTCAGAAGCAAAAATATTTAAAGGAGACAAAGAAGGACAGCTTCCTGTAGAAGGAACTATTAATAGAGGTTTTGAACCTTATGAGTATGAAAATTCGACTGCAGGTTATGAATTAGCAAAAGCTAATTTAAAATCTCCTTTGACTGAAGAAGAAAAAAATTCTGGAAAAGGTAAAGAGCTTTTCGAAATTTATTGTATCAGCTGCCATGGTGCGACTGGTAATGGTAAAGGTAAATTGGTTGAAAGAGAAAAATTTCTTGGAGTACCTAGCTATAAAGACAGAAATATTACTGAAGGAAGTATATTTCATGTTGAAACTTATGGTTTAAATGCAATGGGTTCACACGCAAATCAATTAAGTGCCCACGAACGTTGGTTAGTTGCTGACTATGTTCTAAAACTAAAAAGCCAATTATAATTGTTGAACAAACTGATCGTAATAGATATGTATACATTTTCAAGTAAATTAAAAACTTTTTCTATCATCTTAATGGTTCTTGGACTATTAGGAATTGGGTATGGTTTTTTAAGTGCACCTAAAGATATTCAAGAAGTTGAAAAAATACTAGCTGCTGAGGCTCATGGAGAACATGGTGCTGCGCATGCGGAATCTGCAGAGGTTTCTCATAAAGAAGCAGGACATCATGAAGCTGCAGCCGAAGGTTCACATGAAGAACACAAAGGAGGAGAGCATGCAAAAGTTGGTGCTGCTGATGAACACACAGAACATTTGACTCACGTATTGCACCAATTGCAAAATAAGCCTTGGTCTGCATTATATGTAGCTTGTATTTTCTTTTTACTGCTTTCTATGGGGGTTTTAGCTTTTTATGCTATTCAACAAGTTGCTCAGGCAGGTTGGTCTCCGGTTTTATTTAGAGTTATGCAGGGTATTACAGCTTATTTACCTGCTGGTTCTATCATCTTTTTCATAATCTTAGTTTTATGCGGATTACACTTCAATCATATTTTTGTATGGTTAGGTGAGCATGTTACAGATCCTACTCATGCTGATTATGATGAAATAATTGCAGGAAAATCAGGATATTTAAATTTTCCATTTTGGATTGGTAGAGCTTTTATCTTTTTATTAGGATGGAACTTATACCGTCATTTTTCAAGAAAAAACTGTTTAGCTCAAGACGAAGCTAATGATGATCTTAACTACAAAAAGAACTTTAAGTTATCCGCTGGATTCTTAGTTTTCTTTATTGTTTCTGAGTCAATTATGTCTTGGGACTGGATTATGTCATTTGATCCTCATTGGTTCAGTACTTTATTTGGATGGTATGTTTTTGCTTCTTTCTTTGTAAGTGGAATTACTACGATTGCTTTAGTTACAATATATTTAAAATCTAAAGGGTATTTAGAGTATGTAAATACAAGCCATATTCACGATTTAGCAAAATTCATGTTTGGTATTAGTGTTTTCTGGACTTACTTATGGTTCTCACAATTCATGTTGATATGGTATGCTAATATTCCAGAAGAGGTAACTTATTTTGTAACAAGAATTCAATTATATAACCTGCCTTTCTTTGGTGCAGTTGTTATGAACTTTGTTTTCCCATTATTAATATTAATCAATACTGACTTTAAACGTCTTAGCTGGGTTATTGTTATGGCGGGTGTTGTAATATTATTAGGTCATTATGTTGATTTCTTTAATATGATTATGCCTGGTACAGTTGGAGACAAATGGTTTATCGGAGTTCCTGAAATTGCGTCAATTCTTTTCTTCTTAGGATTATTTATATTTGTTGTATTTACTGCATTAACTAAATCACCTTTGCTTGCAAAAAGAAATCCTTTCATCGAAGAAAGTAAACATTTTCATTATTAATATTTAAAGAAGTAAACAGATGACAAGTTTGTTGATAATTATAGTTTTAGTTTTATTAGCAGTTGCATTATGGCAATTGACCAAGATATTTGATCTTACTCAAGTAGGATCTTCTTCGGACGATTCTCAAGTTGCATCAGATAATGACAATAACATTCAGGGATATATTATGTTTGGCTTTTTGGCATTCATTTATATATTTACTATTTATGGCTTACTAAAATGGGGTAATTTGGCGCTTCATACTCCTGCTTCTGAGCATGGACTTTTAGTAGATAATTTAATGAATATTACTTGGGTTTTAATCTTTACTGTACAGGTTATTACACAAGGGTTGTTATATTGGTTCTCTTTTAAAAATAGAGGACATAAAGATAAAAAAGCATTATTCTTTGCAGATAGCAATAAATTAGAAGCAATCTGGAGTATTATTCCATCTGTAGTTTTAGCTTGTTTAATCCTTTATGGATTATATGCTTGGAATAACATTATGTTTGTTGACAAAGATGAAGATGTAGTCGAGATTGAATTATATGCGCAGCAATTTAAATGGACAGCTAGATACGCAGGAAATGATAATGTTTTAGGAAAAGCTAACGTACGTTTAATTGAAGGTGTAAATACATTAGGTGTTGATATGTCTGATAAAAACTCTCAAGATGATATTGTAGTTACTGAGTTACATATTCCTAAAGGTAAAAAAGTACATTTCAAAATGCGTTCTCAAGACGTTTTACACTCAGCTTACATGCCTCACTTTAGAGCGCAGATGAACTGTGTGCCTGGAATGGTTACAGAATTTGCTTTTGTTCCAACTTATACTACTGCAGAGTACAGAGAGCTGCCATTTATGATTGAAAAGGTGGCAAATATCAATAAACTTAGAGCTGAAAAAAGTGTAGAGTTAGTTGCAAAAGGCGGAACAGCTTTAGATCCTTATACATTTGATTATTTATTATTATGTAATAAAATCTGTGGAGCTTCACATTATAACATGCAAATGAAAGTTGTTGTAGATACTCCGGAAGATTATAAAAAATGGTTAAGCGAAAAAACAACTTTAGCTCAGGATATTAAAGCAGCTGCGGCTGCTGAAAAACCGGCTGAAGGAGTTGAAGGTGCCGCTGCAGATACTGCTGCTAAAGTAAAAGATACTGTAAAAGCAGTTATCGATACTGTTAAGGCTGCGGTAGCTAAAGTAGCTATGAAATAATATTATTAAGAAAATTTAAAGTACACATATATGTCAGCAGAAGCGCACGGTCACGATCACGGACACGATCACGAGCACGAACATCATCATAAAGACACGTTCATTACTAAATATATTTTTAGTATTGATCACAAAATGATTGCTAAACAATACTTGATTACTGGTATTGTTATGGGAGTAATTGGTATTGCAATGTCCTTGCTTTTCAGAATGCAATTAGCGTGGCCTGAAGAGTCTTTTAAAATATTTAATGTTTTATTAGGAGATAAATTTGCACCTGATGGTGTTATGGCAAATGATATTTATCTGGCTTTAGTTACAATTCATGGTACCATCATGGTATTCTTTGTACTAACAGCTGGTTTAAGTGGAACTTTTAGTAACTTACTTATTCCACTTCAAATTGGAGCGCGAGATATGGCTTCTGGATTTATGAATATGATTTCATACTGGTTGTTTTTTATATCTGCTGTAGTAATGTTATGTTCTTTATTTGTTGAAGCTGGACCAGCTTCTGCAGGTTGGACAATTTATCCTCCATTAAGTGCTTTACCTCAAGCGATCCCAGGATCAGGAGCAGGTATGACTTTATGGTTAGTTTCAATGGCTATCTTTATTGCATCTTCATTAATGGGGTCATTAAACTACATTGTAACAGTTATTAACTTGAGAACTAAAGGAATGTCTATGACTAGGCTTCCACTTACAATCTGGACTTTTTTCGTAACAGCTATTATTGGTGTTATTTCATTCCCGGTATTATTGTCAGCTGCTTTATTATTGATTTTTGATAGAAGTTTTGGTACTTCATTCTTCTTATCTGATATCTACATTGCAGGAGAGGTTTTACATTACCAAGGAGGTTCTCCAGTATTATTCGAACACTTATTCTGGTTCTTAGGTCACCCTGAGGTTTATATCGTAATCTTACCAGCGATGGGTCTTGTTTCTGAAATTATGGCTACGAACTCTCGTAAACCAATCTTCGGATACAGAGCGATGATTATGTCAGTTCTTGCAATTGCATTCTTATCAACTATTGTATGGGGCCACCACATGTTTATCTCTGGTATGAATCCTTTCTTAGGATCTGTATTTACTTTTACTACTTTATTGATTGCAATTCCATCTGCTGTAAAAGCTTTCAACTGGATTACAACTTTATGGAAAGGTAACTTACAATTTAACCCTGCAATGCTATTCTCTATCGGAATGGTTTCTACTTTCATCACTGGAGGTTTAACTGGAATTATTTTAGGAGATAGTACTTTAGATATTAACGTACACGATACTTACTTCGTAATTGCTCACTTTCACTTAGTAATGGGTATCTCTGCACTTTACGGAATGTTTGCTGGTATTTACCACTGGTTCCCTAAAATGTATGGAAGAATGTTAAACAAAAACTTAGGTTATATTCACTTCTGGGTTACAGCGGTTTGTGCTTATGGAGTTTTCTTCCCAATGCACTTTATCGGATTAGCTGGTTTACCAAGACGTTACTATACAAATACTAACTTCCCATTATTTGATGATTTACAAAATGTGAATGTTTTAATTACAACATTTGCTCTTGTAGGTGGGGCGTTCCAATTAGTATTCTTATACAACTTTTTTAGTAGTATTTTCTACGGCAAGAAAGCAGTTCAAAATCCATGGAAATCTACAACTTTAGAGTGGACAACTCCAGTTGAGCATATTCACGGAAACTGGCCAGGAAAAATTCCTCATGTATACCGTTGGCCATATGACTATAGTAACCCAAATCATGATGTAGATTTTGTTCCTCAAAATGTACCAATGAAAGAAGGTGAAGAAGTTTTACACCACTAGAAATATCAAAAGACCGTCAGAAATGACGGTCTTTTTTGTTTAGTTAAAGTTTTAATCGTTCAGATTTACTGTTTTACAAACTGATTAGTTTCTATATCTTTGTAGAATGAATGAGAACCTAGATCCTACTACAAAAGGATATAACCCAGAAGAATTAGATCTTGAAAAAAGATTGCGTCCACTGTCATTTGATGATTTTGCCGGGCAGGACCAAGTTTTAGAGAACTTAAAAGTTTTTGTCGCAGCTGCAAATCAGCGTGGTGAGGCACTTGATCATGCTTTGTTTCATGGACCTCCTGGGCTTGGTAAAACGACTTTGGCTAATATTCTTGCAAATGAGCTGGAAGTAGGTATCAAAATTACTTCGGGACCTGTTCTGGATAAACCGGGAGACTTAGCCGGTTTATTAACTAATCTTGATGAAAGAGATGTTTTATTTATAGACGAGATCCATCGTTTGAGTCCTATTGTGGAAGAATACTTATATTCTGCAATGGAAGATTTCAAAATTGATATCATGATTGAATCTGGTCCAAATGCAAGAACAGTTCAGATCAATTTAAATCCGTTTACATTAATTGGAGCAACTACTCGTTCTGGATTATTAACAGCTCCTATGAGAGCTCGTTTTGGGATTTCATCTCGTTTACAATATTATTCTACAGAGCTTTTAACCACTATTGTGGAGAGAAGTGCCGGTATATTAAAAATGCCAATTGATCTCGAAGCAGCAATTGAAATAGCAGGAAGAAGCCGTGGAACTCCTCGTATTGCAAATGCATTATTACGAAGAGTTCGTGATTTTGCACAGATAAAAGGTAATGGTACTATTGATCTTGAAATTGCCAGATATGCACTAAAAGCATTGAATGTGGATGCTCATGGACTTGACGAAATGGACAATAAGATATTATTAACCATTATCAATAAGTTCAAGGGAGGTCCGGTTGGACTTTCGACTTTGGCTACAGCCGTATCTGAAAGCAGTGAAACTATAGAAGAAGTTTACGAACCTTTTTTAATTCAGGAAGGGTTTATTATGCGTACACCTCGTGGACGTGAAGTTACAGAGAAAGCTTATAAACATTTAGGAAAGATAAACACAAATATTCAAGGAGGTTTATTCTAATTGTTATGTCTAATAATATAAAATATACTTACCCTAATAAATTATCAATAGTAAGATTTTTTAAAGATGCCGAAGGTGTTCGTAAAAACCCGATTCCTTTCCACAAAAGGTATTTTGAGAAATTCGGGGACTCTTTTTCTATTAGAATTGGCTCTTCAAAGTATATAATCTTGTCAAGAGATAATGAAATTGCACAGTATATTTTAGTTAAAAACCAAAAGAACTATCATAAGTCTAAATTTCAATCCGTATACCTTTCTAAATATTTAGGAAAAGGGCTTTTAACCAGCGATGGTGATTTTTGGTTGAAGCAAAGACGTCTTATTCAACCGGCTTTTCACAAGCAAAAGATGAATCAGCTGGTGGTTAATATGAATAAAACGATTAGCTCAGAATTAGATAATTTAACGGATAATAAACCTATTGATCTTTTCCCTGTAATGAGCCAGCTGGCATTTAATGTAGTGGCTAAATCTTTATTTCAGCTTTCAACTGCCGAAAATAAATTTCATCGAATCAAATTTATCATTGAGGAAGTTCAGAATTTTTTAATTAAAGAAATTAGGCTTCCGCATAAAGCATGGTGGTTTTCATTAAGTGGTCAGGTAAAGAAACATCTCATGCTGGCTGAAGAGAATAATAGAATTATTCAGGAAATCATTGAAGAAAGAAAAGCTTCAAAAGAAGAAGTTAATGATTTATTGAACATGCTTTTAGAAACCAGATATGAAGATACTGGTGAAAGTATGTCTACTGAACAATTGATCGATGAAATTAAAGTTTTGTTTATCGCAGGGCATGAAACAAGCGCAAATGCATTAACGTTTACACTTTATCTTTTAGGCAGAAATCTGGAAGTGCAGCAAAAAGTATTTGATGAAATCATAGAGATTGAGTCGCAAACTGAGAACATTATAGAACAACTTCAAAAAATGACATATACTAATGCCGTTTTGAATGAATCTATGCGTTTATATCCGCCAGCCTGGATTACCGACAGACAAAATCTTGAAGATGACTCTTTGGCTCAATTCAAAATTAAAAAAGGTACATTAATTGGAGTTTCTTTTTATGAATTGCACCGAAATCCTAAATATTGGAATAATCCGGATGAATTTATTCCGGAAAGATTTCTTGGTGAGCAAAAAAAGGAGTCGATGCAATATTTTTATCCATTTGGTGCCGGACCAAGAATGTGTATTGGAACCGGATTTGCCATTTATGAAATGTGTTTAACGATATCTCAAATTGTAAAAAAATACGTCATTCGATCTAATAATGATGTCATTCAATTTAATCCGCTGATTACTCTAAAACCTGTTGACGTTCAAGTTTCATTTTTTAAACGATGAGTATCAATTCAAAAGAAACATATTCAAAATTTATAAAAGCAGAAGCCAAAAGATTGGGTTTTATTTCTTGCGGCATATCTAAAGCAGGCTTTTTGGAACAAGAAGCGCCCCGGCTTGAGAAATGGTTAAATAATAATCATAATGGCCAAATGGCTTATATGGAAAACCATTTTGATAAACGTTTAGATCCAACTTTATTGGTTGATGATGCTAAAAGTGTGGTTTCTCTTTTGCTGAATTATTATCCTTCTGAATCTCAAAATGACGAAGCTTATAAGATTTCGAAATATGCCTACGGACAGGATTATCATTTTGTTATAAAAGAAAAATTAAAAGAATTTCTTTATTCAATCCAAGAGAATATCGGTGAAGTTTCAGGTCGTGCTTTTGTTGATTCTGCTCCGGTTTTAGACAAAGCCTGGGCTGCAAAAAGCGGTTTGGGATGGATAGGAAAAAACAGCAATCTAATAACCCAAAAAGTGGGTTCTTTTTATTTTATTGCAGAACTTATTCTCGATTTAGATCTGGAATACGATCATGCGGTAACAGATCATTGCGGTTCATGTACTGCGTGTATCGACGCTTGTCCCACTCAGGCAATTCTTGCGCCCTATATTGTAGATGGAAGCAAATGTATTTCTTATTATACAATTGAACTAAAAGAAAATATCCCAAATGAAATGCAGGGAAAATTCGATAACTGGATGTTTGGCTGCGATACCTGCCAGGATGTATGCCCATGGAATCGATTTTCTAAACCGCATTCTGAGCCCCTTTTTAACCCAAATCCGGATTTAATTTCTTTTTCTAAAAAAGACTGGACAGAGATTACTGAAGAAACTTTCCAAAAAGTTTTTAAAAATTCACCGATTAAAAGAACAAAATTTGATGGGCTCAAGAGAAATATTAAATTTCTTGATAGAGTCTAAATAGGAATATTTTATTACAATTTTTTTACATTCCCTATTTTTTGACACAAATATTAATTACTTGATAATAAGCATTTTATGTGTTTTGTGATTAATTAGATTTTTCTGTATTTGTAAGATAATGTTGCGTATTTGTTGCTTAAATTACTGAATATTAATTTTTTATTAAAAAATTAAGAATTTTCTGTTGTTTCATTGTTAAATTATCATGTTTATTTACCTGTCAAGGTTAACTTACTTCGATAAAATGTGTATTTCAACGTTTTTCTGGGTAGTTTGTCGAGTAATGTAGCTAGTATTGAGGTGTTTATATATTTTCGCGGCACCAAAACTACTAATTTAATCCAAAGACGACTATGTGTCTTGAACCTAAAATAATTATGGTCCAAACGCTTTCCAAATATTTTTATGATGTTGAAAAAAATCCTTTCAATAATCTAAGAATCAATCCTTTCAATTTTTCGTATCTGCTAAATAATCTGAGAATCAATTTTTGGTATTCAGGTTTTAGAATATCTATTACACAAATTAACACCAAGTTTGTCTATGCGTAACTTTACTCTTAATTGGTTTAAGTTCTTCAAACCAAATTTTCTTGTTTTACTTTTTTTACTGCTCAGCTATAGTGCTTCAGCTCAGTTTTACACGAAACATTATATCGCGCCGGCTCCCTGGCAATATTTTAGTAAAGCAAATGAAATTGTTATTGCAACAAATTCTACAAGTATTGTAAATATTACGTTAACAAAGAGCGATGGTACTTTAGTAACAACTTTAACCGCTATAAAAGGAACTCCGGCGGTCTACAGATTTAATCTACTTGCGAAAGATCTTCCTATGAATGCTTTAAATACGGTAATCTCGGGGGCAGGGTTAATAGTGACAAGTGATGGGCCAACATCTGTAAACATGCGAAATGTTGCTTCTGATGACTATACTAACGGAGAGAATGTTGATGCGAATCTGAAGGGAAATGCAGCATTGACCAGTTTTGGTGATGCAGGAATAGGCGTACGTTTTAGAATAGGATATTATAGAGACGGCAGCTTAGGAAATTTTAGCAGCTTAGGAGATCAACGTCCAATTTATAGTATTATGGCTACTGCTAATAATACAACAGTAAAAATTAACAATGCCATTGCAGCTACATTAAATGCAGGACAAAGTTATTTGTTTAAAGCTGCAATAGGAACATTGGTAGAGTCCTCAAATCCTTCTGTAATGAACACTTCTGCGGCGATAGATATGCCGGGCGGCTGTGGGGATGGGGCTTTTAATCAGGTTCCGCCTGAATCAGTTTTGGGTACGGAGTACTTTATTGAAAGAGGAAAAGGAAATGATACTGCAGAGCAAACAACTGTAGTTGCAACAAAAGACAATACAGTTTTAACAATAGATACTTATTCAACAACAGGTGCATTAGTAGCTACGAACAGTGTTACTTTGGCAACAGCGGGGAGTTTTCATACTTTTCAAAATGGTGTGTCGAATACAAGCTTTTCGGCATCACGTGTTTCTGCAGATAAGAAAGTTGTTGTATATTCAGGTACGGCACAATCTTGTGAGGTTGATATTTCGACAATTGCCCCGGTATCTGAATGTGGAGGATCTAATTTTATAGAAACAGCAAAGTTTAGAAATTATGGTACGGGAACGTTACCGTATTTTGGATATATACTTTTGAGAAGTGCTGCAGATGTTGTAACAGTAAATGGAACTAATATTGAGACTATAAGCGGTATTACAGCCCGTCATCAATTAGGAACAACAGGCTGGTATTTGATAAACTTTGAAGATACTCAAATAGGCAGTCCAAATGTTCTTTCTATTTCAAGCGCAGCAAAATTAACGGTTTCAATTGTACAGCAGGGAGGGGGATTCTCAATGGCAGGCTTTTTCTCTAATTTTGCAGCTCAGCCGGAAGACCCAACTTTGACTTATATTTCAGGTGGCGGATGTACTAATAATAAAGCAGAATTAACAACACCAGCTGGTTTTGCGCCCTATCAATGGTATTTTAACGGGACTGCTATAGCTGGTGCTAATTCGTCAATTTATACGGCTGTAAAAACAGGGTCATATTCCGTAGCTTCAACTTTAACTTGTGGAGCTCAAACTCAGTCAAAACCTGTCAGCGTTACTCTGTGTACAGATTTAGGAATTACAAAAACAGTTGATAATGCAGCACCATGTATAGGGTCTGCAGTTGAATTTACTGTTACGGTGAGTAATTTAGGAGGTAATAATGTTTCTGGAGTTTCAGTAAATGATTTACTTCCTTCGGGTTATACTTATGTTAGTTCAACACCATCAGTAGGTGTTTATGATTCGGCGACAGGTATTTGGAGTATTGGCGATGTAGAGGCGCAAACATCTGTGACATTAAAAATTACTGCAACAGTAAATGCATCAGGTAACTATACAAATACTGCCTCATTACCAGCTTCAATAGACACTAATACTGCTAACAATTCAGCTAGTGCAGCGGTAACACCAAAGACATCAACTCTTGTTGTTACGAATCCTGCTGCAATTTGTGCACCTGCTGCAGTAGATTTAACTGCACCGGCTGTTACAGCTGGAAGTACTTCAAATATGACACTTTCGTATTGGACAGATGCAAATGCATCGATTGCTTATGCAGCACCAAGTGCTGTTACTGCTTCAGGAACATATTATATAAAGGCAGTTTCTACTGACGGATGTCAGTTTATAAAACCGGTAGTGGTAACAATTAACCCACAGCCAGCTGCACCTACAATTAGCGTTAATTCAGGTTCAGCTACCTGTACAACTGCCGGAAATACAGTTTTAAGATCAAGTAGTGCAAGCGGTGGCAGTTATTTATGGTCAACAGGAGAAACTACAAGAAATATTACAATTAACAGCGAAGGAAGTTATAGCGTTAAAATAATAAATAGTTCTGGCTGTGCAAGTAATAGTTCTGCAGTAACAGTAGTAACTTTTACACCAGCTGCACCTACGGCTTCTGCTCAGACATTTTGTTCTTCTGAAAATAAAAAAGTTAGTGATTTAGTTGCCTCAGGGACTAATTTAAAATGGTATAGCGGAGCAAATGGAGGAACAGCTCTTTCATCAACTTTAGCTTTGGCAACAGGGAATTATTATGGAAGCCAAACTGTAAATGGATGTGAAAGTTCAAGAACTCAGGTATCAGTAACTATTAATACGACTTCCTCAGCCCCGGTTGCTTCCTCTCAGACTTTTTGTGCTTCTGATAATAAAAAGGTAAGTGATTTAGTGGCTGTTGGGACTAATTTAAAGTGGTATAGTGCTGCTTCAGGTGGTACAGCCCTTCTGTCAACCCAGACTTTATCTACAGGAAATTATTATGTAAGCCAAACTGCGAATAGTTGTGGAGAAAGTGCCAGAACGTTAGTAGCGGTAACAATAGGTACTGTGCCATCTGCGCCATCGGCATCTTCACAGACATTTTGTGCTTCTGATGCTAAAAAAGTTAGTGATTTAGTGGCAGTAGGAACAAACTTAAAATGGTACAGCGCAAGCAGCGGAGGAACACTTTATACAGGAACAGAAACACTAACGTCAGGAAATTACTATGTAAGCCAAACTACTAATAGTTGTGGAGAGAGTACCAGGACGTTAGTAGCAGTTACAGTAAATAATACAACTGCGCCAACAGCATCTTCACAAACATTTTGTGCAATTGATGCTAAAAAAGTTAGTGATTTAACTGCTTCCGGAACTAACTTGAAATGGTATAGTACAAGCAGCGGAGGAACACTTTACACAGGCACAGAAACATTAACATCAGGAAATTATTATGTAAGCCAGACTCTAAACAGCTGTGAAAGTACAAGAACTTTAGTGGCAGTTACAGTAAATAATACAGCTGTACCAACGGCTTCTTCACAAACATTTTGTACCTCTGAGAATAAAAAAGTTAGTGATTTAGTGGCAGCAGGTACCAATTTGAAATGGTATAATGCAAATACTGGCGGGACACTTTATTCGGGAACAGAAGTATTGGCATCAGGCAACTATTATGTAAGCCAGACCGTAAGCGGATGCGAAAGTGTGAGAATCTTAGTATCAATAACAGTAAACCCAACACCAGCAGCACCAACTATTACAGCAGATGGTTCAACGACATTCTGTTCTGGTGGAACGGTAACTTTGACTTCTACCGGAGGGAACAGTTATTTATGGTCAACTGGAGCTGTTACTCAGTCAATTACTGTATCTGTTTCAGGGACTTATAGTGTAAGAATAGCAAATGCTTCAGGATGTCAAAGTGCCTCTTCAACTGCTGCGATAGTAACAGTAAATCCTATACCTTCAGCCCCAACAGCTACAGCACAGAATTTCTGTTCAGTTGATGCTAAAAACGTAAGTGATCTTACTGCGACAGGAACAAACTTAAAATGGTACAGCGCTTCAACAGGAGGAACATTATATACAGGAACAGAAACTTTAGTAACAGGAACTTACTATGTAAGTCAGACTGTAACTGGGTGTGAAAGTGCAAGAACTTCGGTAAGTGTCACAGTGAATGCTACCCCGGCAGTTCCGTTATTAAGCGCTGTGATCCAGCCTACATGCTTAACGGCATCTGGAAGTTTTACAATTACAAACTATGATGCTTCAAATACTTATGCGATAAACCCTTCGGCAGGTGTTTCCCAGTCAGGGGATACTGTAACGGCACCGGCAGGAAGCTACACGGTAACGGCTTCAGCGAACGGCTGCACTTCGGGAGCATCCTCTGCTGCGGTTATAAACGCGCAGCCGGCTACCCCGGCCGTTCCGTTATTAAGCGCTGTGATCCAGCCTACATGCTTAACGGCATCTGGAAGTTTTACAATTACAAACTATGATGCTTCGAATACCTATACGATAAGCCCTTCGGCAGGTGTTTCCCAGTCAGGGGATACTGTAACGGCACCGGCAGGAAGCTACACGGTAACGGCTTCAGCGAACGGCTGCACTTCGGGAGCATCCTCTGCTGCGGTTATAAACGCGCAGCCGGCTACCCCGGCAGTTCCGTCATTAAGCGCTGTGACCCAGCCTACATGCTTAACGGCATCTGGAAGTTTTACAATTACAAACTATGATGCTTCGAATACCTATACGGTAAGCCCGTCGGCAGGTGTTTCCCAGTCAGGGGATACTGTAACGGCACCGGCAGGAAGCTATACGGTAACGGCTTCAGCGAACGGCTGTACTTCGGGAGCATCCTCTGCTGCGGTTATAAACGCGCAGCCGGCTACCCCGGCAGTTCCGTTATTAAGCGCTGTGATCCAGCCTGCATGCTTAACGGCATCTGGAAGTTTTACAATCACAAACTATGATGCTTCGAATACCTATACGGTAAGCCCGTCGGCAGGTGTTTCCCAGTCGGGGGATACTGTAACGGCACCGGCAGGAAGCTATACGGTAACGGCTTCAGCGAACGGCTGTACTTCGGGAGCATCCTCTGCTGCGGTTATAAACGCGCAGCCGGCTACCCCGGCAGTTCCGTTATTAAGCGCTGTGATCCAGCCTGCATGCTTAACGGCATCTGGAAGTTTTACAATCACAAACTATGATGCTTCGAATACCTATACGGTAAGCCCGTCGGCAGGTGTTTCCCAGTCGGGGGATACTGTAACGGCACCGGCAGGAAGCTATACGGTAACGGCTTCAGCGAACGGCTGTACTTCGGGAGCATCCTCTGCTGCGGTTATAAACGCGCAGCCGGCTACCCCGGCAGTTCCGTCATTAAGCGCTGTGATCCAGCCTGCATGCTTAACGGCATCTGGAAGTTTTACAATCACAAACTATGATGCTTCGAATACCTATACGATAAGCCCTTCGGCAGGTGTTTCCCAGTCGGGGGATACTGTAACGGCACCGGCAGGAAGCTATACGGTAACGGCTTCAGCAAACGGCTGTACTTCGGGAGCATCCTCTGCTGCGGTTATAAACGCGCAGCCGGCTACCCCGGCAGTTCCGTCATTAAGCGCTGTGATCCAGCCTGCATGCTTAACGGCATCTGGAAGTTTTACAATCACAAACTATGATGCTTCGAATACCTATACGATAAGCCCGTCGGCAGGTGTTTCCCAGTCGGGGGATACTGTAACGGCACCGGCAGGAAGCTATACGGTAACGGCTTCAGCAAACGGCTGTACTTCGGGTGCATCCTCTGCTGCGGTTATCAATGCGCAGCCGGCTACCCCGGCAGTTCCGTTATTAAGCACTGTGATCCAGCCTACATGCTTAACGGCATCTGGAAGTTTTACAATTACAAACTATGATGCTTCGAATACCTATACGATAAGCCCTTCGGCAGGTGTTTCCCAGTCAGGGGATACTGTAACGGCACCGGCAGGAAGCTATACGGTAACGGCTTCAGCAAACGGCTGTACTTCGGATGCATCCTCTGCTGCGGTTATCAATGCGCAGCCGGCTACCCCGGCAGTTCCGTCATTAAGCGCTGTGACCCAGCCTGCATGCTTAACGGCATCTGGAAGTTTTACAATTACAAACTATGATGCTTCAAATACCTATACGGTAAGCCCGTCGGCAGGTGTTTCTCAGTCAGGGGACACCGTGACGGCACCGGCAGGAAGCTATACGGTAACGGCTTCAGCAAACGGCTGTACTTCGGATGCATCCTCTGCTGCGGTTATCAATGCGCAGCCGGCTACCCCGGCAGTTCCGTTATTAAGCGCTGTGATCCAGCCTACATGCTTAACGGCATCTGGAAGTTTTACAATTACAAACTATGATGCTTCGAATACCTATACGGTAAGCCCGTCGGCAGGTGTTTCCCAGTCGGGGGATACTGTAACGGCACCGGCAGGAAGCTATACGGTAACGGCTTCAGCAAACGGCTGTACTTCGGGTGCATCCTCTGCTGCGGTTATCAATGCGCAGCCGGCTACCCCGGCAGTTCCGTCATTAAGCGCTGTGATCCAGCCTGCATGCTTAACGGCATCTGGAAGTTTTACAATCACAAACTATGATGCTTCGAATACCTATACGATAAGCCCGTCGGCAGGTGTTTCCCAGTCGGGGGATACTGTAACGGCACCGGCAGGAAGCTATACGGTAACGGCTTCAGCAAACGGCTGTACTTCGGGTGCATCCTCTGCTGCGGTTATCAATGCGCAGCCGGCTACCCCGGCAGTTCCGTTATTAAGCACTGTGATCCAGCCTACATGCTTAACGGCATCTGGAAGTTTTACAATTACAAACTATGATGCTTCGAATACCTATACGATAAGCCCTTCGGCAGGTGTTTCCCAGTCAGGGGATACTGTAACGGCACCGGCAGGAAGCTACACGGTAACGGCTTCAGCGAACGGCTGCACTTCGGGAGCATCCTCTGCTGCGGTTATAAACGCGCAGCCGGCTACCCCGGCCGTTCCGTTATTAAGCGCTGTGATCCAGCCTACATGCTTAACGGCATCTGGAAGTTTTACAATTACAAACTATGATGCTTCGAATACCTATACGATAAGCCCTTCGGCAGGTGTTTCCCAGTCAGGGGATACTGTAACGGCACCGGCAGGAAGCTACACGGTAACGGCTTCAGCGAACGGCTGCACTTCGGGAGCATCCTCTGCTGCGGTTATAAACGCGCAGCCGGCTACCCCGGCAGTTCCGTCATTAAGCGCTGTGACCCAGCCTACATGCTTAACGGCATCTGGAAGTTTTACAATTACAAACTATGATGCTTCGAATACCTATACGGTAAGCCCGTCGGCAGGTGTTTCCCAGTCAGGGGATACTGTAACGGCACCGGCAGGAAGCTATACGGTAACGGCTTCAGCGAACGGCTGTACTTCGGGAGCATCCTCTGCTGCGGTTATAAACGCGCAGCCGGCTACCCCGGCAGTTCCGTTATTAAGCGCTGTGATCCAGCCTGCATGCTTAACGGCATCTGGAAGTTTTACAATCACAAACTATGATGCTTCGAATACCTATACGGTAAGCCCGTCGGCAGGTGTTTCCCAGTCGGGGGATACTGTAACGGCACCGGCAGGAAGCTATACGGTAACGGCTTCAGCGAACGGCTGTACTTCGGGAGCATCCTCTGCTGCGGTTATAAACGCGCAGCCGGCTACCCCGGCAGTTCCGTCATTAAGCGCTGTGATCCAGCCTGCATGCTTAACGGCATCTGGAAGTTTTACAATTACAAACTATGATGCTTCAAATACCTATACGGTAAGCCCTTCGGCAGGTGTTTCCCAGTCGGGGGATACTGTAACGGCACCGGCAGGAAGCTATACGGTAACGGCTTCAGCGAACGGCTGTACTTCGGGAGCATCCTCTGCTGCGGTTATAAACGCGCAGCCGGCTACCCCGGCAGTTCCGTTATTAAGCGCTGTGATCCAGCCTGCATGCTTAACGGCATCTGGAAGTTTTACAATCACAAACTATGATGCTTCGAATACCTATACGGTAAGCCCGTCGGCAGGTGTTTCCCAGTCGGGGGATACTGTAACGGCACCGGCAGGAAGCTATACGGTAACGGCTTCAGCGAACGGCTGTACTTCGGGAGCATCCTCTGCTGCGGTTATAAACGCGCAGCCGGCTACCCCGGCAGTTCCGTTATTAAGCGCTGTGATCCAGCCTGCATGCTTAACGGCATCTGGAAGTTTTACAATCACAAACTATGATGCTTCGAATACCTATACGGTAAGCCCGTCGGCAGGTGTTTCCCAGTCGGGGGATACTGTAACGGCACCGGCAGGAAGCTATACGGTAACGGCTTCAGCGAACGGCTGTACTTCGGGAGCATCCTCTGCTGCGGTTATAAACGCGCAGCCGGCTACCCCGGCAGTTCCGTCATTAAGCGCTGTGATCCAGCCTGCATGCTTAACGGCATCTGGAAGTTTTACAATCACAAACTATGATGCTTCGAATACCTATACGATAAGCCCTTCGGCAGGTGTTTCCCAGTCGGGGGATACTGTAACGGCACCGGCAGGAAGCTATACGGTAACGGCTTCAGCAAACGGCTGTACTTCGGGTGCATCCTCTGCTGCGGTTATCAATGCGCAGCCGGCTACCCCGGCAGTTCCGTCATTAAGCGCTGTGATCCAGCCTGCATGCTTAACGGCATCTGGAAGTTTTACAATCACAAACTATGATGCTTCGAATACCTATACGATAAGCCCGTCGGCAGGTGTTTCCCAGTCGGGGGATACTGTAACGGCACCGGCAGGAAGCTATACGGTAACGGCTTCAGCAAACGGCTGTACTTCGGGTGCATCCTCTGCTGCGGTTATCAATGCGCAGCCGGCTACCCCGGCAGTTCCGTCATTAAGCGCTGTGATCCAGCCTGCATGCTTAACGGCATCTGGAAGTTTTACAATCACAAACTATGATGCTTCGAATACCTATACGATAAGCCCGTCGGCAGGTGTTTCCCAGTCGGGGGATACTGTAACGGCACCGGCAGGAAGCTATACGGTAACGGCTTCAGCAAACGGCTGTACTTCGGGTGCATCCTCTGCTGCGGTTATCAATGCGCAGCCGGCTACCCCGACAGTTCCGTCATTAAGCGCTGTGACCCAGCCTGCATGCTTAACGGCATCTGGAAGTTTTACAATTACAAACTATGATGCTTCAAATACCTATACGGTAAGCCCTTCGGCAGGTGTTTCCCAGTCGGGGGATACTGTAACGGCACCGGCAGGAAGCTATACGGTAACGGCTTCAGCAAACGGCTGCACTTCGGGTGCATCTCCGGCAGCGGTAATTTCAGAATATATTTGTGCTGAAGATGATACACCTTTATCAGTTAATGGTTTAGTTGGAGGATCAATTTCAACTATTTTTGCCAATGATAAAATTAATGGAGTATCTTTTCTTCCAGCAGATGTTGTTTTGACAATAGGTACTCTTCCAACAGGAATTACTTTTAATTCTAATGGAACGATAGATGTAGCTCCAAATACAGCTGTAGGAACACATGTAATTATTTATACGATTTGTAAGTCAACGAATACTAGCATTTGTGATTCAGCTACAGTAACGGTTATAATAACAGTCCCGGTTATCAATGCAGTAACAGAAACTGCAGCTGCAATCAACGGAAACACAGGAGGTACGACAGCAGCTTTAACGGCTAATGATACTTTAAACGGAAACCCGGTTGTCATTGGTACGGCACAAGGAAACGTAACATTAACAGCAGTAAATGTTCCATCAGGGTTAACCTTAAATGCAGATGGAACAGTAACAGTTGCACCAAGCACAGCAGCAGGAACTTATGATGTTGAATACCGCATTTGTGAGGTTACGAACCCATCAAATTGCGATGCAGTAATCTCTAAAGTTGTGGTAAGTGCAGGAACACTTGCTGCTAACCCAGATACTATAGGATCAGTTACAGCAGGAAATACAGCTCAGACATTACCGATAAATGTATTTGATAACGATACTAAAAACGGAACAGCATTAGTTCCGTCAGATGTAAATCTGACTACGGCTACTGCAGACCCGACAGGATATTTAGTTTTAAACCCAGACGGAAGCTTAACCCTAGGCGCTAATGTTCCGGCAGGCACTTATCAATTGACTTATACAATCTGTGAGAAACTAAACCCATCAAACTGCAGTTCAAATACAGTAAGTGTAACAGTAGGGACACCGGTTATCGATGCAGTTACAGAAACAACAACATCTATCAACGGAAACACAGGAGGAACAACAGTTTCATTAACAGCCAATGATACTTTAAACGGAAACCCGGTTGTCATTGGTACAGCGCAAGGAAACGTAAGATTAACAGCAGTAAATGTTCCATCAGGCTTAACCTTAAATGCAGACGGAACAGTAACAGTTGCACCAAACACAGCAGCAGGAACCTACGATGTAGAATACAGCATCTGTGAGGTTACAAACCCATCAAATTGCGATGCAGTAATCTCTAAAGTTGTGGTAAGTGCAGGAACACTTGCTGCAAACCCTGATACTATTGGATCAGTTACAGCAGGAAACACACCTCAGACATTACCATTAAATGTATTTGATAACGATACTAAAAATGGAACAGCACTTATTTCATCAGATGTAAATCTGACTACAACTATTGCAGATCCAACAGGATATTTAATTTTAAACCCAGACGGAAGCTTAACCCTAGGCGCTAATGCTCCGGCAGGCACTTATCAATTGACTTATACAATCTGTGAGAAACTAAACCCATCAAACTGCAGTTCAAATACAGTAAGTGTAACAGTAGGGACACCGGTTATCGATGCAGTTACAGAAACAACAACATCTATCAACGGAAACACAGGAGGAACAACAGTTTCATTAACAGCCAATGATACTTTAAACGGAAACCCGGTTGTCATTGGTACAGCGCAAGGAAACGTAAGATTAACAGCAGTAAATGTTCCATTAGGCTTAACATTAAACGCAGACGGAACAGTAACAGTTGCAGCAAACACAGCAGCAGGAACTTATGATGTTGAATACCGCATTTGTGAGGTTACAAACCCATCAAATTGCGATGCAGTAATCTCTAAAGTTGTGGTAAGTGCAGGAACACTTGCTGCAAACCCTGATATTATTGGATCGGTTACAGCAGGAAACACACCTCAGACATTACCATTAAATGTATTTGATAACGATACTAAAAATGGAACAGCACTAGTTCCATCAGATGTAAATCTGACTACAACTATTGCAGATCCAACAGGATATTTAGTTTTAAATCCAGACGGAAGCTTAACACTAGGGGCTAATGCTCCGGCAGGCACTTATCAATTGACTTATACAATCTGTGAGAAACTAAACCCATCAAACTGCAGTTCAAATACAGTAAGTGTAACAGTAGGGACACCGGTTATCGATGCAGTTACCGAAACTACGGCATCTATAAACGGAAACACAGGAGGTACGACAGCAGCTTTAACGGCTAATGATACTTTAAACGGAAACCCGGTTGTCATTGGTACGGCACAAGGAAACGTAACATTAACAGCAGTAAATGTTCCATCAGGGTTAACCTTAAATGCAGACGGAACTGTTACTGTTGCAGCAAACACACCGGCAGGAACTTATGATGTTGAATACAGCATTTGTGAGGTTACAAACCCATCAAATTGCGATGCAGTAATCTCTAAAGTTGGGGTAATTAGCGGGGTGCAATTACAAGCGATTGATGATATAGTTGGATCAGTAGTTGGAATAAATCAGCCTCAAACCATTATAAATGTTTTTGATAATGATACTAACAACGGATTACCAGTTGTAGTAAATGATATAAATCTTTCTATAGTAACTCCAGATCCAACAGGATTCTTAACATTAAATCCTGACGGGACAGTTACATTGGGAGCAAATGCACCAAGAGGAACTTATGAATTGACTTATCAGATTTGTGAAAAGTTGAACCCAACAAACTGTAGTTCAGCTTCGATTAAAGTAACTGTTGATGAACCAACAATGACTGTAACAGCAAGCAGCTACTGTTCTAATAACGTTCCTTATGTGTCATACAATATTGTTGCAGATAATTTTACACCTACTAATTTATTAACAATTCAATGGGTTGATAGTGCAAATAATGTAGTTGCGACTCAAACTAATTTACCATTAAACGGAAATATTTTATGGCCGGGTGCAGTTATAGATGGCAGTGGAAACGGGATAGACTGGCCGGGATGGTTAAATACAAATGGTCAATGGATAGAAGGGGCTGATGGATTTGAGAAAACGAGACCAGACGTTACAATGGTATTCTCATTAAACCCAACAGCCAGCATTCATGTAAATTATCCGGCAGCTACAGCAGATTGTAATGCAAGACCAACTTTTACTATCAAAGCAAATAATGATACTGCAGGCTCAATAGATATTAGCAAAGGAACCAGCACAGGAATAAATGTTTTTGATAATGACACACAAAACGGATCAGCTGTTATTCCAGCAAATGTAACTTTAAGTACAGTTGTTCCAAATACTCATTTAGTTTTAAATGCAGATGGTACTGTTGATATTAAACCCGGAACACAAACAGGAATTTATCAATTGACATATCAAATATGTGATGTTTCAAGTTCGTCTAATTGCAGCCAGGCAGTTGTAAGCGTTGAAGTTCTGAATACAACTATTCCAGTTACGCCATCAACACCAATTACAGCTAACAATGATGGAGAAATTGCGGTTGACGGAATTAATGGTTCACTAGAATTTATAAATGTTTTAGATAATGATTTATTAAACGGAACTGCAATTAATTCTGCAGATGTTACTATCTCAAACACATCTGGTAATACAAATTTTGAATTTAATGCTGACGGAACCGTAAATGTAAAACCAAATACACCAGCAGGAACTTATCAAATTGCGTATGAAATTTGTGAAAAAGCAGCAGCGACCAGAAATTGCAGTTCAGCAGTATTATCAGTTTTTGTAGAAGTTCCAGGAATCGCAATTGTTAAAACAGCGGTATTTAATGACGATAACAATAACAAAATTGCAAATGCAGGTGAAACAATTACGTACAAATTTGTAGTAACAAACACAGGAAATGTACCATTAACAGGAATCACAATTACAGATCCGCTGCCAGGAGTAATCGTTTCAGGACAGGCTATTGATTTAGCTGTCGGTGAATCAAACGATACTAATTTCAGTGCTCTTTATAAAATATCGCAAACCGATATTAATAACGGAACAGTAACGAATCAGGCAAGTGTTAAAGGAAGCAGTGCAAAAGGAGTAGTGGTAGAAGATATTTCAGATAATTCAGGTATCGATGGAGATAAACCTACAGTGATAACATTAAATGGCTGTGAGATCAATGTTATAAATGCTTTATCTCCAAATGGAGATCAGAAAAACGAACGATTCTATATTCAGGGATTAGAATGTTATCCGGATAATACAGTAGAAATTTACAATCGCTGGGGTGTTTTGGTTTTCGAAAAGGACGCATATAATAATGAAGACAGAGTATTTAAAGGATATTCAGAAGGGCGTACAACTATGAAACAATCAGAAGGATTGCCAGTAGGAACCTATTTCTATATTCTAAAATATAAAGACAGCGGTTCAAACCCTCACGAAAAATCAGGTTATTTATATATCAATAAATAAAATTACAAACGGCTTAGTAAGCTAAGCCGTTTTAAAACTCTTATAAATGAAAAAATTAGGTTTAATTTTCATGTTTTTTACAATTGTGTGCTCAGCTCAGCAAGATTCTCAATTCACACAATATATGTATAATACAATCGAAATCAATCCGGCATACGCAGGTTCACGCGGCGTATTAAGTGCTTTCGGTTTATATCGTACACAATGGATTGGTCTTGACGGAGCACCGGAAACAAGTACTTTTTCAGTAAATACACCTTTAAATAATAGTAATTTAGGATTAGGAGTTTCGCTGGTAAATGATAAAATCGGACCAACGAATGAAAATACTTTGTCGGCAGATTTGTCTTATAGTGTTCCAACTTCTGAATCATTTCAGCTTTCATTTGGTATTAAAGCCACAGCAAATCTTTTCAATCTTGATAAAAGTAAATTAAGTTATGAAGATCAAAATGATGAGATGTTTCAGGATTTAAGAAACAAGTTTACACCAAATATTGGAGCCGGAATTTACTGGCATTCAGATCGTGCCTACTTAGGATTATCAGTTCCAAATTTTATCGAAACAAATAGATACGATGATAACGATGTTGCTGTTTTCAAAGAAAAAATAAACTACTATTTCATGGCAGGTTATGTGTTCAATTTAGATCGTTTAGAGTACATAAAATTTAAACCGGCATTATTGACAAAAATGGTAGAAGGAGCTCCTTTACAGGTCGATGTTTCAGGAAATTTTATGTTTAATGACAAGTTTGTTGTTGGTCTTGCGTACCGTTGGAGCGCTTCTGTAAGTGCTATGGCTGGTTTTCAGGTTACAAAAGGAATGTATATAGGATACGGTTATGATCATGAGACAACAAATTTAAGAAGATACAATTCGGGATCACATGAGATTTTCCTTCGTTTTGATTTCTTTAATAACTACAGCAAACTTACTTCACCAAGATTCTTTTAATATTTAAATACGAAGATGAAAAAACTAATTTATTTCTTTTTGTTCTTTTGCTATTTCTTCAATGCAAATGCTCAAACCGCCAGTATAAATAATGCAGATAAAAAATATGATAATTATGCTTACGCGGATGCTATAAAGGCTTATGAAAACTTAGTAAAAAAAGGAGTTAAAGAAGAAAGAATATTTCAAAGACTTGGCAATTCCTATTATTTCATAGGAGAATTAGAAGAAGCCCTAAATTACTATCAGGAATTATTTAATTTAAATGAAAATCAAGAAGCCGAGTATATGTACAAGTATGCCCAATGCTTAAAATCAATTGGGAGTTATCGTAAAGCAGATGAAGTTTTAGAAAAATTCAGCCAAAAAGTACCTTTAGATAAAAGAGCAGTTTTGTTTTTAAAGAACAAAAATTATTTAGAAGATATTAAAGCAAATTCTGGACGATTTGATATTGCCGATGCCGGAGTTAACTCAAAAGATTCAGATTACGGAAGCACGATTTTAGACAATAAATTAGTATTTACATCTGCAAGAGATACAGGAGTCATAATCAAAAAGAATTTTAAATGGACAAATAAAGCCATCTCGACATTATATACAGTTGAATTAAATCCTGATGGAAGTATCGAAAAACCAGTACTATTTCATAAAAAGAATTTAAAAGTAAACTTAAATCAATCTACTCCGGTTTTTACAAAAGACGGACAAACAATGTATTTTACCAGAAACAATTCTGTAGACGGTAAAAGAAGACAAAATGAAAATAACATTACGTTTTTAAAACTTTATAAAGCAGTTTTAATTGATAACGAATGGAAAGAAGTTAAGGAACTTCCGTTCAATAGTGACGAATACAGCGTGGCACATCCAGCCTTAAGCACTGATGGAAAAACATTGTATTTTGCGTCAGATATGCCAGGAACACTAGGGCTTTCTGATATATTTAAAGTAAGTATAGCTGCCGACGGAACTTTTGGAACACCAGAAAATTTAGGACCTGAAATTAATACAGAAGGAAGAGAAACGTTTCCTTTTATTTCTGATGAAAACGAACTTTATTTTGCCAGTGATGGAAGACCTGGTTTAGGCGGACTTGATATTTATGTTTCAAAAATAAACAAAGAAGGTTTATTTGATGAAGTACAAAATGTTGGAGAACCAATAAACAGCATGCAGGACGATTTTGCTTTTATAATTAATAGTAAAAACAGAAATGGTTTTTTCTCTTCAAATAGGGTAAATGGCCAAGGACTTGATGATATTTACAGATTTACAGAAAACCGCAGATTAATTTGCGAACAGCAGTTATCAGGAACAATTACAGATCAGGAAACAAACGAAATACTTTCAAATGTTTCATTGGTTTTGTTTGATGAAGCTGGTAAATCTGCAGTTGAGACAAAATCAGATGCAAACGGAAATTATGTTTTTTCGAATGTAAGATGCGGAAAAAAATATTTTATTAAAACTTCAAAAGAAGATTATTTGTTTAAAGAAGTTTCTGTAACGCTAAAAAAAGCTACAGGCTCAACTTCTCTACAAATCGCTTTAGAAAAGAAACCAAAACCAATAGTAAGAGCAATGCCGGTTGTAATAAAAGGAAACTCTATCAAACCAGTTAAAGTTAATATTACAATAGGAACCGATTTGGTAAAACTTTTAAATATCCCAATGAACTTTTTCGATTTAGGTAAAGCAACAATTAAAAAAGAATCTGAGCCTAAACTGCAAAAAATTGTTGATATGTTAAAACAATATCCAACTATAAAAATAGATATTCGTTCGCATACAGACAGTCGTTCATCATCAGAAAGCAATCAGATTTTATCAGATAAAAGAGCACAGTCTTCTAAAAGCTGGCTGGAACAAAGAGGAATTGATGGAAGCCGCTTAACTGCAAAAGGATACGGAGAAACTCAACTGGTAAATAATTGTGCCGATGGTGTAAAATGTACCGAGAAAGAACATCAGCAAAACAGACGAAGCGAATTTATAATTACAAGTATGTAATTTTATAATATAACAAAAGCCCTTTTCAAATCCAGAAAAGGGCTTTTTATTTATGAATTGATATTGTTATTTTTCGGAATAAACATATCGCTTATTTCACTTAAAAACTCAAATTCATCTAGAGGAAACATTTCTAAAACCATTTCTAAAATCAGAGACACATTCACGGGATTTTTGTTTGTTTCCGAAATTTTATCTGCTTGTTGGTCTAATGTCAAAATGCACATTTTTAGTATATCGGTTATAACGCAGCCAAGTTCATAATAATTTACAAATTTAATCTGAGAAACATTATTTTCTGTTTTGTCCTCAGGGGATTTTAAGGCTCGGAAATATCTGGCGGTTAATTTTTCTAATTGCTCTAATTTTTTAATTTCATTTGTTTCCATATAATATGTTTTCAGCAAATGTAATATTATATTTAGAACACGACATATATGTCGTAGTTATTTTTTTCACAGTTTAATAGATTTGATTTGTGGAAAAAAATAAATACGAGTTAGAGATTATTAAATTAGGTTTATTAATCAAGGAACTCAGAGGAAAAGAAAAGATTACACAAGAACAATTGTCAACATTATGTAATGTTGATGTAAGAACTATTCAAAGAATTGAAAAAGGAAAACAAAACATTACCATTAGTTTACTTTTTTCATTAGCTGATTCATTGAAAATAGAATCAAGTGTATTAATAGGTAAAATATTTTCTGAAAATCCATAATAAATCAATTAGACTTCCAAATTAAAACTCTTAATATAATCCCTACGGGATATTTTTGGGTTGGGATTTCTTTATTTTCTACCGATATTTAACTCCTAACGGAGTTTTTATAGGAACTAAATATTGGTAAAAAATATTTCGTAGAAATTATATATCGGTAGCCATTCCAAAATGTCGACATGCATTTTGTCTCGTAGAGACTATACATTTCATATTGTTTTTTATATAATCCCTACGGGATATTTTTGGGTTGGGATTTCTTTTTTTCTACCGATATGTAACTCCTAACGGAGTTTTTATAGGAATTAAATATTGATAAAAATATTTCGTAGAAATTATATATCGGTAGCTCTTGCAAAATATCGCCATGCATTTTGTCCCGTAGGGACTATACATTTCATATTGTTTTTTATATAATCCCTACGGGATGTTTTTGGGTTGGGATTTCTTTTTTTCTACCGATATGTAACTCCTAACGGAGTTTTTATAGGAATTAAATATTGATAAAAATATTTCGCAGAAATTATATATCGGTAGCTCTTGCAAAATATCGCCATGTATTTTGTCCCGTAGGGACTATACGTTTCATATTATTTTTTATATAATCCCTACAGGATATTTTTGGGTTTGGATTTCTTTTTTTTCTACCGATATGTAAGTCCTAGCGGAGTATTTTTATAAGAATTAAACATTGAAAAATATTTCGTAGAAATTATATATCGGTAACTTTTGCAAAATATCGCCATGCATTTTGTCCCATAGGGACTATACATTTAATATTGTTTCATATCTCCCTACAGGAAATTATTGGACGAATGATTTCATTTTTTCTACCAACCAATTACTCCTAACGGACTATTCCATACAAATTATAACATTTGATTTTACCGATATTTAACTCGTAATGAAATTTCTTTTAATATTTAATTTCTACGAAACACTCCGTTAGGAGTGACTGGTTGGTAACAAAAAAAATATTAACATGCATTTTGTCCCGTAGGGACATATGATCGTCGATAAAAACATGAATATATAATGAAATTCATGTTTTACACGAACATTTCAAAACGTTAAAAAATCTAATTTTCTACAAAAAACCTTTGTAAATCTTTTCTTTCGTTAGTGTATAATTTCTAAAACTTTAAATTTGATGTATTTTGTTTAAAATGAATGAGTTGTGTTTTTAAAAAATCGATTTCGTTGCAAATCGTATTTGTTTTTATTTTAACTTTATAAATCTAAAATTTTTCAGATATGACTGTACATCAAATACTTAATGCAAAAGGAAGGAATGTTTATTCCGTACGTTCAACAACAACCGTTTTTGAAGCCTTAAAAGTAATGGGCGATAAAAATATAGGCGCCATTCTTGTTATTGACGGAAACGACTTAAAAGGGATTTTGTCTGAGAGGGATTATGCTCGAAAAATTGTTTTAAAAGATAAATCTTCAAAAGAAACTTTCGTACATGAAATTATGGAAAGCACTGTTTTCTCAGTACAGCTTTCAAATAATATTGAAGACTGCATGGAACTTATGAGTTCAAAAAGAATCAGACATCTTCCTGTTTTAGAAGATGGAATAGTAGTGGGGATTATTTCAATCAGCGATGTTGTTAAGGCGATTATCGAAATTCAAAAAGACACTATTAATCACTTAAACTCTTATATCTCACAGTAAATACACTTATTAAAATACTTTTTTAGATAGTCCGGAACAAGCCGGGCTATTTTTTTTGACTTTTCAATTTTGATATTTTAACAAAAGAAAGAACCAAAACGCCCCATTTTAAAACTAAGACTTATATCTTTGTAAGCTAGAATAAAAGCTAAAATAATGAACAAAGAGAGTAAAAAAAGAGAGGCGTTAGTGTACCACGCAGAGCCAACTCCAGGAAAAATTCAGGTAGTTCCAACAAAAAAATATGCAACCCAAAGAGATTTATCGCTGGCTTATTCGCCAGGTGTTGCAGAGCCTTGTTTAGCAATTGCAGAAAACATTGATGATGTTTACAAATACACAGCTAAAGGAAATTTAGTTGCCGTAATCTCAAACGGTACAGCTGTTTTGGGTCTGGGAGATATAGGCCCTGAGGCAGGAAAACCTGTAATGGAAGGAAAAGGTTTGTTGTTTAAAATATTCTCTGACATTGACGTTTTTGATATCGAAGTTGATACAAAAAACGTAGAAGAATTTATTCAGACTGTAAAAAATATTGCTCCAACTTTTGGAGGTATTAATCTTGAAGATATCAAAGCACCGGAATCTTTTGAAATTGAAAGAAGATTAATAGAAGAATTAGATATTCCGGTAATGCACGATGACCAGCACGGAACCGCAATTATTTCTTCTGCAGCATTAATCAATGCGCTTGAATTAGCAGGTAAAAAAGCCGAAGATGTAAAAGTAGTAGTTTCCGGAGCGGGATCTGCGGCGATTGCCTGTACAGATTTATATGTTTTATTGGGCGTAAAAGTTGAGAACATTTTAATGTTTAATAGTAAGGGACTTTTAACAAAAGACAATCCTTCATTATCAGAATTACAATTAAAATATGCAATTGACGGCCCAAAAATTGAATTAGCAGAAGCTGTAAATGGAGCTGATGTTTTCATCGGATTATCATCTGGAGATATTCTTTCGCCAGAAATGTTATTGACCATGAAAGACAACCCGATTGTTTTTGCAATGGCAAATCCAAATCCGGAAATCGATTATAATTTAGCTGTAGAAACTCGTAAAGACGTTATTATGGCTACAGGCCGTTCTGATTTTCCTAATCAGGTAAATAACGTTTTAGGATTCCCTTATATTTTTAGAGGAGCGTTAGACGTACGTGCTACAAAAATTAACGAAGCTATGAAAATGGCGGCTGTAAAAGCATTGGCTATTTTAGCAAAAGAACCGGTTCCAGAACAGGTTAACGTAGCTTACGGAGCAACAAAATTAGGTTTCGGGCAGGAATATATTATCCCTAAACCATTTGATCCTAGATTAATTACTATTGTAGCACCTGCAGTTGCAAAAGCGGCAATGGAATCTGGAGTAGCAAAAAATCCTATTACAGACTGGGCTGCTTATGAGGATAAGCTTCGCGAACGTATGGGTAATGATAATAAAATGGTACGTTTAATTACAAACCGTGCTAAATTAGAACCTAAACGAATTGTTTTTGCTGAGGCAGATCAATTAAATGTATTAAAAGCAGCGCAGATTGTACACGAAGAAGGAATTGGTATTCCGGTTTTATTAGGAAGCAGAGAAACTATTTTAGAATTAAAAGAGGAACTAGGTTTTGATGCTGAATTAGAAATCATTGATCCTAAAACAAACGAGGAAGAAGCAAGACGTAACAGATTTGCAGCTTCATACTGGGAAACAAGAGAACGAAGAGGAGTTTCATTGCTTGATGCTCAAAAATTCATGCGCGAAAGAAACTATTTTGCAGCCATGATGGTAAACGAAGGCGAGGCAGATGCTCTTGTTACAGGTTACTCAAGAAGTTATCCAAGTGTAGTAAAACCAATGCTTCAATTAATTGAAAAAGCACACGGAGCTTCGCTTGTCGCAACAGCAAATATGATGCTTACATCTCGCGGCCCAATGTTTTTATCAGATACTGCTATAAACATTAATCCATCTTCTGAAGATTTAGTGAACATAGCCTTGATGACTGCTAAAACAGCAAAAATGTTCGGAATTGAGCCTGTTATTGCAATGGTTTCATATTCAAACTTTGGTTCATCAACACATCAAAATGCTTCAAAAGTAAGAGATGCTGTAGCGTATTTGCATAAAAATCACCCGGAGATGGTCGTAGATGGTGAAATTCAGGCAGACTTTGCTTTAAATTCAGAAATGCTGCAGGAAAAATTCCCTTTCTCTAAATTAGCAGGAAAGAAAGTAAATACACTGGTATTCCCTAACTTAGAGTCGGCAAACATCACTTATAAGTTGATGAAGGAATTGAATAAATCAGCTTCTATTGGACCAATTATGATGGGAATGAATAAACCGGTTCACATTTTTCAATTAGGAGCAAGCGTTGAAGAAATGGTAAACATGGCAGCAATTGCTGTTATCGACGCTCAGGAAAAACAAAATAAAAAAAATAAATTAGCTCAATAGCAGCCATTATATAAGGATCAAATAAAATTGTCTTATTTTTATTGCATTTTTATTATATTTGATACTTATTAATAATACTTATGATAGCACATTTGCAGGGGAAATTAGTTGAAAAAAATCCCACGGAAGTTGTAATTGATTGCGGTGGAGTAGGATACCACGTAAATATTTCTTTACATACTTTTTCATTAATCCCTAATGCTGATTTTATAAAATTGTATACGCATCTTCAAATCAAAGAAGATGCGCATACTTTATTCGGATTTGTAGAAAAATCTGAACGTGAAATATTTAGAATGCTTTTGTCTGTTTCTGGAATTGGGGCAAACATTGCACGAACAATGCTTTCTTCGATAGAACCAAGACAAATTATTAATGCAATTGCCTCGGGAGATGTTGGCTTAATTCAATCTATAAAAGGAATTGGAAACAAAACTGCGCAGCGAGTAATACTTGATTTGAAGGAAAAAGTGTTAAAATTGTACGATTTGGACGAAGTTTCAGTAGTCCAAAACAATACAAATCGAGATGAAGCGTTATCTGCTTTGGAAGTTTTAGGATTCGTTCGAAAAACTTCTGAAAAAGTAGTAGAAAAGATCGTTAAAGAAGATCCTCAAGCTACAGTAGAAACGATCATTAAAAAGGCTTTAAAAAGCTTATAAAATCAATTTTTTATAACCAATTGTATGCGTAAAATTTGTATTTTTTTACTGGTTTTATTTTGTGGTAACGTTATGCGATCACAAGTAAATCCGGCGGTTCAAGATACAACAAAAACTCAATTTTCTGTAGGGAAACTTGAGTTAGAAAATCCTCCAAGCATACTTTCGGCATATAAATATGATCCTATTACAGATCGATATATTTACACCAATTCGGTTGATGGTTTTTCAATCGATTATCCTATTGTTTTAACTCCCAAAGAATATGAAGATTTAGTTCTAAAAGAATCACGAAGAGATTATTTTAGAAAAAAAGCAGATGCAATCGACGGCAAAAAAAACGGAGCCGAAGCGGCTAAAAAAGATTTACTGCCAAGATACTATATCAATTCAAGTCTTTTTGAAAGCGTTTTTGGAAGCAACACCATTGATGTAAAACCTACAGGTTCTGTCGAAATGGATTTAGGTGTTCGTTACACTAAACAAGACAACCCTTCATTCTCACCTCGAAACAGATCAAGTCTTACATTCGACTTTGACCAGCGTATTAGTATGAGTTTAATGGGGAAAGTAGGGACAAGATTAGAAGTAAATGCTAATTACGATACCCAATCGACATTTGCATTTCAAAACTTATTTAAATTAGCTTATACTCCTTCCGAAGATGATATTATTCAAAAAGTAGAAGTTGGTAACGTCAGCATGCCGCTTAATAGTACTTTAATTCGCGGGGCACAAAGTTTATTTGGGGTAAAAGCACAATTGCAATTTGGAAAAACTACCATTACAGGAGTTTTCTCTGAACAAAAATCACAGACAAAAAGTGTAGTTGCAGAAAACGGAGGTACAGTTCAAAACTTCGATTTATATGCTTTAGATTATGATAATGATCGTCACTTTTTCTTATCTCAGTATTTTAGAAATAAGTACGATGCATCATTAAAAAAATACCCGTTTATTGACAGCCGTGTTCAAATTACAAGATTAGAAGTCTGGGTAACCAACAAACAAAATCGTGTAAGCACAAACAATAATAACCTTAGAAATATCATTGCGCTTCAGGATTTAGGTGAAGCTCAAATAACAGGAGTTCCGGATAACGAAGTTGTAGTTATTAGTTCAACAGCAGGATTTTTCAACAATCCGATAGATTCGCCAACTAATAACAATAACAATAAGTACGATCCGGCAACAATAGGTCAGGCAAGTTCTTTCTTAAATTCTAAAATTAGAGAAATTGTAACAGCAAAATCTGGATTCAACAACACAAATGTCAGCGAAGCAACTGATTATTCTGTTTTAGAAAATGCCAGAAAATTAACTACTGCAGAATATACATTTAATCCACAGTTAGGATACCTTTCTTTGCAGCAGCGTTTGGCAAATGATGAAATTTTGGCCGTTGCCTTCGAATATACAATTGGAGGCAAAGTGTATCAGGTTGGGGAATTTGGCAGTGATGGTGTTGATGGAACAGTTGTAACAGGAAATAACAATGCAAATCAGGCAATTATTACGCAGAGTTTAGTTTTGAAAATGCTGAAAAGTAATTTGACAAACGTTCAAAATCCGGTTTGGAACCTGATGATGAAAAACGTTTATCAAATTCCGCAGGCCTATCAAATTAAACAAGACGATTTCAGGTTAAATATTCTTTACACAGATCCTTCGCCAATAAATTATATCACGCCGGTTCAAGGGTCAAGTTTTCCGCCAAACCCAACATCGGATATGAAGGTAGATCAAACCCCATTATTGAATGTTTTCAACCTGGACCGTTTAAATTATAATAATGATCCACAGGCTGGCGGAGATGGTTTCTTCGATTATATTCCGGGCATTACGGTTGACGTTCAAAATGGGCGAATAATATTTACAACAAAAGAGCCTTTTGGGGAACTTATATTCAATAAATTACAAACAGGCGGAGGAGAGAGTTATAACGATCCGGCAACCTATAATGCAAACCAGCAGAAGTACGTATTTAGAAATATGTACCGAAATACACAAGCGGGTGCATTGCAGGACAGTGATAAAAACAAATTCTTATTAAGAGGAAAATACAAATCATCCGGAAGTAACGGAATCCCTATTGGGGCATTCAATGTGCCGCAGGGTTCTGTTGTAGTTACAGCAGCCGGAAGAGTTTTAGTTGAAGGAATAGATTACAGCGTCGATTATCAATTAGGAAGAGTACAAATTCTTGATCCTTCACTGCAGGCATCAAATACTCCAATTGAAGTTTCGTTAGAAAATAATTCAATCTTCGGACAGCAGACTCGAAGATTTATGGGATTGAATGTTGAGCATAAAATTTCGGATAAATTTGTAGTAGGTGGAACTTTCTTAAAAATGACAGAAAGACCATTTACTCAAAAATCAAGTTATGGGCAGGAATCTGTAAACAATACTATTTTTGGATTTAATGGAAACTATTCTACAGAAGTTCCATTTTTAACCAGATTAGCAAACAAGCTTCCAAATGTTGATACAGATGTTCCTTCGAATTTATCTATTCGAGGTGAAGTTGCATTTTTAAAACCGGATGCGCCAAAAGCCAGTGATTTTGAAGGTGAAGCAACAATATACATTGATGATTTTGAAGGTTCGCAGTCAACCATTGATATGCGTTCTGCATATGCGTGGAGTTTAGCTTCGACACCATATATAAATTCTATTACAGATAATACTTTTAATGCAAATTCAAACACTCTGGATTACGGTTTTAAAAGAGCAAAATTATCATGGTATACAATTGACCCGGTATTTTATACCTCAAAACCATCAGGAATCTCAAATGACGATTTATCATTAAATACAACAAGAAGGATTTACAGCAGAGAGTTGTATCCAAATACAGATATTGCTCAGGGACAGATTCAGGTTGTCAATACATTGGATTTAACTTATTATCCATCTGAAAGAGGTCCATATAATAATAATCCTGATTTTGCGACAACCAGTCCGACAACAAATTTTGGTGGAATTATGCGTGCTTTAAATTCAACCAATTTTGAACAGGGAAATGTCGAGTATATCCAGTTTTGGGTTTTGGATCCTTATGTAGGAAACTCAGAAGCTCCGGTAAATAATACAGGTAAAATTTACTTCAACTTAGGGGAAATCTCTGAGGATGTTTTAAAAGATGGAAGAAAACAATACGAAAATGGATTAGGGCCGGACCAGATTAAGGTTAATCCGAGGCCGCTTTGGGGAGATGTTCCGGCTTCGCAATCTTTAATTTATGCTTTTGATACCAATCCTGACAATAGAAAAAATCAGGACATTGGTTTAGATGGTTTACCAAGTTCTCAAGAAGGACAAATTTATACAAGTTACGCTGGTGAGGCAGATCCGGCTGCAGATGATTATACTTACTATTTAAATACAGATGGAGGCGTTTTAGAACGCTATAAAAATTATAACGGTACAGAAGGTAACTCTGCAGTAAGCATTGACGATCCAAATCGCGGCTCTACAACGCTGCCGGATGTTGAAGATATTAACCGTGACAATACGATGAGTACTATAAATGCATATTATGAATATAGCATCGATATTAAGCCGGGAATGCAGGTTGGTCAAAATTACATTACAGACATTCGTGAGCCAGGTGATTTAGGGCCTATAGAATTGCCAAATGGCGGAACCACAACTGCCAGATGGATTCAGTTTAAAATCCCTGTTTCGCAGCCTCAAAACACAATTGGAAATATTACAGACTTTAGATCTATTCGTTTTATGCGTATGTTCATGACTGGATTTAGCGGTCAGACAACTGTTCGTTTTGGAGCTTTAGATTTAGTAAGAGGAGAATGGAGAAGATATACAGGAACACTAGATGTTAATCACCCAAAACCAGACGATTCTACTGTAGAATTTGATGTTGCGGCAGTAAATATTCAGGAAAACAGTAATAAATGTCCGGTTAACTATGTAATTCCGCCGGGAGTTCAAAGAGAGCAGCTGTACAATAACAATACAGTTATCAATCAAAATGAGCAGGCATTAGCAGTAAGAGTTGCAGGTTCAGGTTTACAGTATCAGGATTCAAGAGCAGTTTTCAAAAATGTAAGTGTAGATATGCGTCAGTATAAAAAACTAAAAATGTTTTTACACGCCGAATCTCTGCCAAATGAAAATACACTTCAAAATGATGAAATGGTAGGTTTTATCCGTTTTGGAAATGACTTTACACAAAACTTTTATCAGGTCGAAATTCCATTAAAAGTAACTCCTACAGGAGGGTCTTGTGCAATAAGCGCGGATCAGGTTTGGATGGAAGAAAATGATATTGATTTAGCTCTTGAGCTGTTGACCAAAATGAAAATCAAGGGGATGAGCATTGATATCAATTCTACGAAAAGAGATGAGAATGGTATTTATTACCCGGATAATGACCCGGATGTTGAAGGCGGAGATGGTGATGACAAATTAGTTTTAGGTATAAAAGGAAATCCTAATTTTGGTTTAGTTCGAAACTTAATGGTCGGAGTAAAGAGCAGGGCCGATCATAAAGATATTAAAGGGGAGGTTTGGTTTAATGAACTTCGTATGTCTGATTTAGAAAACAAAGGCGGTATGGCAGCGATATTAAATGTCGATACCAATATGGCCGATCTTGCTACTCTTTCTGCAACGGGTAGAAAAAGTACAATTGGTTTCGGGTCTTTAGAACAGGGGGCAAATGAACGCAGCCGTGAAGATATTCAGCAGTATAACATCGTAACTAATTTAAACTTAGGAAAATTACTGCCTAAAAAATGGGGTATTAACCTGCCATTTAATTACGCAATTGGCGAAGAAGTAATTACACCGGAATACGATCCGTTTAATCAGGATATTAAGCTGGATCAGTTAATTAGAGAAACTACAGATGAGGCGGAAAAAGAGAATATCAGAACCCGTGCCGTAGATTATACAAAACGAAAAAGCATCAACTTTATCGGGGTTAGAAAAGATAGGGCAGCCGAGCAAAAGCCTCATGTTTATGATGTCGAAAACTTTACATTTTCACAATCCTACAATCAGGTAGAACGTCATGATTATGAAGTAGAAAATTATGAAGACGAACAATCAAATACGGCGGTAAACTATGCCTATACATTCCAGCCAAAAGAAGTTGTTCCGTTTAAGAGCACTAAGTTCATGAAGAAAAGTGATTACTGGAAATTATTAAGTGATTTCAATTTTAATTATCTTCCTTCAAATATATCTTTCAATTCTAATATTTTAAGACAAAGCAATCGTCAGCAGTTTAGGGAAGTTGAAGTGGAGGGCATTGGGCTTGATCCGCTTTACAGACGAAATTTTGCCTTTAATTATCAGTATGGTTTTGGTTTTAATTTAACCAAATCTTTAAAGCTGAATTATAGTGCAACATCAAATAATATCGTTCGAAATTTCTTAAATGATGACAACACACCAAAAGAAGATTTCAATATATGGGATGACTACTGGGATATTGGAACTCCAAACCAGCATGCACAGCAATTGGTGTTAAACTATGAAATTCCAATTAACAAAATTCCAATTTTTGGTTTTGTAAAAGCAAGTTATTCTTATACAGCAGACTATAGCTGGCAGCGTTCTTCGACAGCATTTTCTCAGTATGTCGATGATAATGGTAATGAGTTTGATTTAGGAAATACAATTCAAAATGCGAACTCAAATACACTTACAACGACTTTAAATATGCCTACGCTGTATAAGTATTTAGGGTTAACTCCCGGTGCAAAAAAGCAAGCTAAACTTAAACCAACAGCTCCGCCAAAACCGGGTGAAAAAATTGTAAATACGGCTAAACCAGTCGTGAGTAATAGTCCATTTTATGATGGTTTAATTGGAGTATTGACAAGTATTAAAAATGTTCAGATTAATTATACCAAAAACAGCGGAACGGTTTTACCGGGTTATACGCCAAGTATTGGTTTCTTAGGAACGTCTAAGCCATCTTTAGGGTTTATTTTTGGAAGTCAGGATGATGTGCGTTACGAAGCTGCTAAAAATGGATGGCTTACAACTTATCAGGATTTTAATCAAAGCTATTCACAGGTTACTAATAAATTGTTGAAGATTACGGCTAATATTGATTTACTGCCAGATTTAAAAGTTGATCTGTCAATGGACCGCTCTTATTCTGAAAATACTTCAGAACAATATAGTGTTGATCCGGCGACGCATGAATATATGCCATTGTCTCCTTACACATACGGAATGTTCTCTATTTCTACAGTATTGATAAAAACAGCTTTTTCGACCAGCAACGAAAACGAGTCGGCTGCATTTGATGATTTTAGAAATAATCGTTTAATAATTGCAAACCGTTTGGCAGAGCAGCATTATGGTTCAGGTGTTGTAATTCCAAGATATGGTGATGCAAACAATCCAATTCCGGCAGATACAGATCCAAATTATGCAATTTATACCGCCAATCAAGGATATCCAATAGGATATACTAAGAGTAATCAGGCCGTATTATTGCCGTCATTTTTGGCTGCCTATACAGGAAGCGATGCTTCTAGTTCATCGACAGATATATTTAGAAGTTTCCCAATTCCAAACTGGAGTATTAAATATAATGGATTAATGCGTTATAAATATTTCAAAGACAAATTTAAGCGTTTTTCATTACAGCATAATTATAGGGCATCTTATACGATCAATCAGTTCAGATCAAATTTTGATTATAATGATTCGCCGAAAGTGCAGGATGTTAATACCAATTTCTTCAATGAAATTATTATGTCGAATATCAATTTGGTAGAACAGTTCAGCCCATTAATTAGAATGGATTTTGAGTTGAAAAGCTCGCTGAGAGTTCTTTCTGAAATTAAAAAAGACAGAGCATTATCAATGAGTTTTGACAATAATTTATTGACAGAAGTTAAAGGTATTGAATATGTAGTTGGTTTAGGGTATCGATTTAAAGATGTTATATTTTCATCAAGACTTGCTGATAACCCAACAGGAATTATTAAAAGCGACATTAACATAAAAGCTGATTTTTCATATAGAAATAATCAAACTTTGGTTCGTTACTTAGATTATGATAATAATCAATTAGCAGCAGGACAAAATATATGGTCATTAAAATTAACAGCAGATTATTCATTCAGTAAAAACCTTACTGCAATATTCTATTATGATCATTCGTTTTCAAAGGCAGTAATTTCAACATCATTCCCGTTAACGAACATTCGATCAGGTTTTACGCTTCGTTATAATTTCGGAAATTAAATTTAGGTTTCTAATCGAGATTTTATTAGAAGATTATTACATTTGTTGCTGAATTATTAAAATATCAATTTTCAAACATACTATTATGAGCATACCAGCAAATTTAAAGTACACAAAAGATCACGAATGGGTTAGCATCGAAGGCGATGTTGCAACTGTAGGAATTACTCATTTTGCACAAAAAGAGTTAGGGGATATTGTGTATGTTGAAGTAGAAACTTTAGATCAGACACTTGATAAAGATGAGGTTTTTGGAACAGTTGAAGCTGTTAAAACAGTTTCTGATTTGTTTTTACCTTTAACTGGAGAAATTATTGCTTTTAATGAAGATTTAGAAAGCGCTCCGGAAACTGTAAATTCTGATCCTTACGGAGCTGGATGGATGATTAAAGTCAAAATTGCTGATGCATCAGAAATAGATACTTTATTATCTGACGAAGCTTATAAACAACTTATCGGTGCCTAAACAATTATTGTTAATCTGGGCAATTATCTGCTCTGGAATCATTGCGTATTTTTGTTTAATAGATTCAAGTAATATTCCGGCGGTAAATATACCGAGTATTGACAAGATTGTGCATTTTTGTTTTCACTTTGGATTTACCCTTTCCTGGATTTTGTTTTTCAAGAAAGAGCTCAAAGGAAAAGATGCTAATGACTATAAAGCTTATTTAATTTCGTTTATTTTTTCTGTTTTCTTTGGAATTACAATCGAAATTTTACAAAGTGTTTTAACAGTAACAAGAGCATCCGATGTATCAGATGTTTTGGCAAATGCATTAGGTGCAGTTGCAGGGGTATTTTCTGCGATAGCTTTTAAAAAACAGATCGATAAAATATAAGAATATAATTACCCACTTCGGTGGGTTTTTTATTGTCATAAAATCAAGCTTTATAAAAGAGCATTTTTTCTGAATTTAAATGTATTTTTGCCTCATTCGATCTAACTTCAATATTATGAATGTTAAGCAATACTTAGATTCTACTTATTTAAAAACTGCTTCTCAAGCCGGAATTTCGGAAGAGGATAATATTATTGTAGTCAAAAAAGCAATTGCAGAAGCAATTCAGGAAAAATTTAAACTCATAATGATTCGACCTGAATATGTGAGTCTGGCCAAAGAAATGATTTTAAAAGAAAATTCGAATTTACTTGTTGGTACAGTAATAGATTTTCCAAAGGGAAACTCAAGTTTAGAATCTAAAATTAAGGAAGCAAATGAAGCAATTGAAAATGGCGCCGATGATTTAGATTTTGTCTGTAATTATGAAGCTTTTAAAGATGGAAATGTTTCATTAATAAAAGAAGAAATTCTAATTGGAACCCAAATAGGTTTAGCCAGTAATAAAACAGTAAAATGGATTATTGAAGTTGCAGCTTTGACTGATAAAGAAATTATTCAGCTTTCGGCTTTGATAAAAAATGTTGTTATATCAAATTTCAAAGAAGAAGATTACGCTTCCGTTTATGTAAAATCATCTACAGGGTTTTATAAAACCGAAAATCATCTGCCAAACGGAGCAACAATCCCTGCTGTTATAATGATGCTGGAAAATGCATCGCCTTTGCCGGTAAAAGCTGCCGGTGGTGTTCGCTCTTATGAAGACGCAGCAGAAATGATTCGTTTAGGAGTTAAACGCATCGGGACTTCGGCAGCAAAAGCGATCGCAGACGGAAAAAATACCACAAATCAATATTAAATCATAAGCCCCCAATCTACGTGAATAAGTTTTTTTTATCTTTTGTTATTACTCTCCTTTCCTTACTTGGTTTTGCACAGCAGACTAATGTAAAATCTGGTTTTACTTCAGAGCAGTTTCCTATTTTTCCAAACTGTGAAAATCTGGAGGCTAAAAAACTGGAAAATTGCTTTTATAAAGAAGTACAGGATTTTGTCTATAATAATTTTGAAGTTCCTGAAAGTTTAAAACAAAACAATTACAAAGGCGAAGTAAAAGTGTTGTTTGAAGTTGATGCAAACGGAGAGTTCATAGTAATTTATGTAAATGCAGCAAATGATTTATTATCTGAAGAAGCAAAACGAGTTTTTGGAAAATTTCCGAAAATAAAACCTTCGACTTATAACGGAAAACCAACTTACTCAAAATATACAATTTCAATTGATATTCCTTTAAAAAATGCAGACCAACTTGCGGCAGAAGCTTTAGCAGCATCCGAAATTGAAAAACCATTTGAAAAACCAATGACAGAATTAGACAGTATTGTATACAAAAAGTACAATATGCCAGAGTTTGAAAGTCATTTAAATATACCATTCTCTCATAGTTATTATGCACAGTTTGATGGCGCAATGAATCAGGTGGGAAGTAATAATCATACAGCATCAAAACCTTATACTTATGCTGAGGTTTCAAAATATTATAATTTAAAAGCAGTAAACGAGTCGCTACAGAAAAAAGTTTCGGGCTGGTGGGGAAGAAAACTCTGGAATGAAAACCTTGTGCAGATTCAAGGAGAAGATTACTGGCTGGCATTAAACCCAATTCTTGATTTACAAATGGGAAAAGCTTCAGATCTTGATGCTTCTTATTCGTATGTAAATACCCGTGCACTTAATTTTAGAGGAGGTTTAGGAAAGCAGATCAATTTTACAACAACCATTTTTGAAAGCCAGGGAAGGTTTGCAGGTTATTATAACGATTATGCAGAAACACTAAAACCTTCTGGAGGAAATCCGGCAATTATTCCGGGAATGGGAATTGCTAAGAGATTTAAAACTGATGCATACGATTTTCCTTTGGCAGAAGCCAATATTACTTTTGCACCAAGTAAAATATTTGATCTGCAATTGGGTTATGGAAGAAATTTTATTGGAGACGGATATCGTTCGCTGCTTGAAAGTGATGGAGCAAGCCCTTATCCATACTTTAAAATAAATACCAATTTTTGGAAAATCAAGTATACCAATACTTATATGTGGCTTAAAGATGTTCGTCCAGATGTAACAGTCGACAGAACCTATGCAACAAAATTTATGGCAAACCATTATTTAAGCTGGAATGTTTCGAACAAATTAAACTTTGGTTTTTTTGAATCTGTTGTTTGGACAGATACTAATAACAGAGGATTTGATATCAATTTTGTGAACCCAATTATTTTTTACCGTTCTGTTGAGTTTGCCTCATCATCCCGAAGCGGAAATGCGCTTTTAGGAATCACGTCTAAATACAAATGGAACAACAATGTTAATTTATATGCTCAGTTTTTATTAGACGAATTCTCGATTGGTGATATGAAAGAAGGAGATCAAAGCTGGAAAAATAAATTTGGATATCAATTAGGGGCTAAATACTATAATGCTTTTAAGGTTAAAGACCTGCTTTTGCAATTAGAATATAATCATGTACGTCCTTATGTGTATTCTCATAGTGATCCAATTACGAATTATGGTCATAACAATCAAAGTATTGGGCATCAATGGGGAGGAAATTTTGAAGAATTAATTGCGATTGGCCGTTACCATAAAGGACGTCTTTTTGCCGATGCTAAGTTTACTGTTGGTAAAAGAGGTTTAGATTTTGATACCGCAGAAAACAGTTATAATTATGGAGGAAATATCTATAAAGATTATGATCTAAACCGTCCTTATGATACAGGTGTAAAAGTAGGGCAGGGAAATAAAACCAGCATTTTTATTGCCGATATTCAAGGTGGATATTTAATAAACCCGATAACAAATTTAAAACTATTCGGAAGCTTTATTTATAGAAATTTTGACCCAACCCAGGAAACTGCAACAACATTTAAGCAAAGTACAACCTGGTTTACTATTGGTTTACGTTCTGATATCTTTAACTGGTATTTTGATTACTAGAATTTTTAATAAGATTTTTCGAAATAATAGTGTTAAAGATTGGAAAGTTCCTATTTTGTGCTGGTTTTATTGGAAAAAATCTAATTTTAAAGTCCTAAATTCTATAATCTAATTTGTACATTTGCAGCACTCAAAAAAAATATACAAAGACTACGGTATTGAACGCTGCTAAAAATACAATTTCAATAAAATCAATATTTCTGGATTTCAAAGAGATAACTAAGGCCGGCTTGGCTATTAGTGTTTTGTTTTCTTCAATTGCGGGATATTTATTAGGAGTTAATGACGAACATCCTTTTAAATGGAGTGTTCTAATTATTTTGTCAATAGGCGGCTATTGTATGGTTGGAGCTTCAAATGCTTTCAACCAGGTAATTGAAAAAGATATCGATTCTTTAATGGACCGAACAAAAAACCGTCCGGTTCCTTCCGGACGAATGTCTCCCATAACAGCATTAATTGTTGCAAGCCTGCTTACTATAATAGGCATAGCATTGTTGTATACCATAAATGCAAAGTCGGCAATGTTTGCTGCAATATCAATATTTTTATATACAAGTATATATACTCCTTTAAAAACTGTGACTTCATTGTCGGTTTTTGTTGGAGCTTTTCCGGGGGCAATTCCGTTTATGTTAGGCTGGGTTGCAGCAACGGGAGAATTTGGCATCGAAGCCGGAACATTATTTTTGATTCAGTTTTTCTGGCAGTTTCCTCATTTTTGGGCCATTGGATGGTTTTTGTATGATGATTATGCAAAAGCAGGTATTTTCATGCTTCCAACCGGAAACAAAGATAGAAAAACAGCTCTGCAGGTTATTTTGTATACGATTTGGTTAATTATAGCTTCTTTGTTGCCGGTTTTAGGATATACAGGACAGTTATTTATTTCGCCAATAGCAGCAGTTTTAGTGTTTTTACTGGGTTTATGGATGTTGTTTTATGCGGTGCGTTTGTATCAATTGAGAACAGCAAAAGCAGCAAGAACATTAATGCTGGTAAGCGTATCGTATATTTCGTTACTGCAGATTGTATTTATAGTAGATAAATTTTTAAGATAGTTATGGAAATGACAATTAAAGCAAGTGAAGAACAGGTGCAAAAATCAAAATCGGCAAAACTGATTTTGTTATTTGCAATGGTAAGTATGACCATGATGTTTGCAGGATTAGCGAGTGCGTTTGTAGTAAGTAAATCGAGAGCAGACTGGTTGACTAATTTTCAAATACCAACTGCATTTTATTTTAGTACAGCAGTTATTATTGGCTGCAGTGTTACTTTTTATTTAGCAAAAAAAGCAATTGAAAAAGGGAATAGAAGTGCCACTTCTGCGTTTCTTTTAGGAACATTTGCTTTAGGGATTCTATTTGTAATTTTACAATTTAGAGGCTTCGGGCAAATTATAGAAAGCGGTTATTATATGACGGGACAAGGTAGTTCAATTACTACAACTTTCCTTTATGTTATTGCGCTTATGCACTTATTGCACTTAGCAGGCGGATTAATTTCGCTTTTAATTATAATTTATAATCATTTTAAACAAAAATACAATCCGACTCAAACTCTTGGTATAGAACTAGGTGCGATGTATTGGCACTTTTTGGATTTATTATGGGTATTATTATTTTTATTTTTATATTTCTTTAAATAAGAAAAAAACGTAAATTTGGGAACTTTTTAACGAATATCTTTTATGGAAGCGACAGTTACTACTGCAAATAACGACGAAAAAACTTGGGGAGGCGGTGAGCATAGCCAGCCATTAGGAGCAAGTTATGGTAAAATGATGATGTGGTTTTTTATCGTATCTGATGCCTTAACATTCTCTGGATTTTTAGGTGCTTACGGTTTTTCTAGATTTAAATTTATTGAAACATGGCCATTGGCTGACGAAGTGTTTACACACTTTCCTTTTATGCATGGTGTTTCGGCTCCTATGTATTATGTAGCCTTAATGACTTTTATCTTGATTTTCTCATCTGTAACAATGGTTTTAGCTGTTGATGCAGGTCACCAATTAAAGAAAACAAAAGTTGCTATTTACATGTTCTTAACTATTATTGGAGGTTTAATTTTCGTTGGTTCTCAAGCCTGGGAGTGGAAAAACTTCATTAAAGGAGAATATGGTGCAGTTGAAACTAAAGGCGGAAGTTTATTGCAGTTTGTTAAAGCAGATGGAACAAGAGTTGCTCTTGCAGATTTTGCAGTAAAATTGCCAGAACAAAGAGAAGCATTAACAAGAAGCCATGGAACTTGGTTCGTTCAGGATGCAGAGACACAGCCAACTTATACTGTTGCTGAAATTCAGGCAGGTTTTAAAGCACACCCTGATGTATTAATCAGAACTGAAACCCTTACTGCTGAAAAGAAAAAAACTGTTTTAACAAGAGCTGAATCTGAGGCTCGTTTAGTTGACGCAAAATATGTAGTAGAAGGAGCAAACTTAACCAGAAATGAATACGGTAGTAAACTATTCGCTGATTTCTTCTTCTTCATCACAGGATTCCACGGATTCCACGTATTTTCTGGAGTTATTATTAATATCATTATTTTCTTTAATGTGTTATTGGGAACTTACGAGAAAAGAAGAAGCTACGAAATGGTAGAGAAAGTTGGTTTATACTGGCACTTTGTAGATTTAGTCTGGGTATTTGTATTTACAGTTTTCTACTTAGTTTAATTTTAGATTTTAATTATTATGTCACACGAGCACGTATCAAATACAAAAAGAATCTGGTTTGTTTTTGCATTACTATCAGTAGTAACTACAGTAGAAGTTATCCTTGGTATTTACAAACCGGGAGTATTAGAGTTTAATCATTTTGTTGGTTTGAATTTGTTAAACTGGATATTTTATATCTTAACAATATTCAAAGCTTATTATATTGTATGGGCATTCATGCACATGGAAGGTGAAAAAAGCAGTCTTAGATGGGCTGTTGTATCGCCAGTTATTTTCCTAGTATTATATTTATTGTTCATCTTGTTGACAGAAGGACACTATATTTATGGGGTTTTTAAAGATTCTACTATTAAATGGAATTTTTAACATGATATTAATTCGAAAAGAAGCTCCGTTTAACGGAGCTTTTTTTATTTTTGTACCTCAATAACTTCCGTTAAAACAATGAAAAAAAATATAGTTCTTTTTGTGCTTTTTGTTTTACCAATTGTAGCCTATTTGTTTTTTGCTTCAGGTGTAAATAGTTTTACAAAACTTCCCATAATTACCCCAAAAATTGCTGACTTTGGAAACTGGAAATCTCTCGACGGAAAAAAAGTTTCTTTAGATAAAAAAATTACTGTTTTAGGTTTTTCCGGTTCTGATATTTTAGGTAACAGAGGAAACTACTTTAACCTTAACGAAAAAATCTACAAACGTTATCACGGTTTCGAAGATCTTCAATTCGTAGTAATCTGTCCGCTCGGAACAGAAAAGGAAGCTCAAAAGCTGGTTGATGCACTAAAACCTTTTACAGATGTTTCTGGCTGGAATTTTGTTTTTGCTTCACCAGATGATATTCAGGCATTTTATAACCAATTACATTTAAAAGGGAAACTCGATGATAAATTGGGTACATCAAATGTTTTTATTGTTGATAAAGAAAGAAACTTAAGAGGCCGCAAAGGCGGGAATAAAGATAAAAAGGACGAGTATAAAGAAGGATACGATACTTTTCATCCATCAGAATTGAGTAATGAGATGCTCGATGACTTTAAAATCATTTTGTATGAATATCGTGCCGCTCTTAAAAAGAACCATAACGCCACAAAACAACTTTAAATACACATATAATGTTCAAAAATAAATCTTACATAGGGATTTCGTTTATTATTTTGATTTTCGGAATCTATGCAGTGCCAAAAATTGTTGACAGAATTAAAAATGGTGATGTTGTAAAAGGAAATCGTTTAGACAATGTTGGTTCTAAAAGTTCTAAAGACACAAAATTAATAACGATAGGAGCGGCTCCAAAATTTGAATTGACAAATCAGGATAACGTTAAAATATCTAATGCGGCTTATAAAGGGAAAGTATATGTTTTAGAATTTTTCTTCACGACTTGTCCGTCAATCTGCCCGAAGATGAATATGAGCATGCTGGAAATTGAAAAGACATTTTTTGGCAACCCTAATTTTGGAATCGTTTCCATTACCATTGATCCTACTCATGATACGCCGCAGGTTTTAAAAGATCACGCAAAATTATTAGGTGTAAAATCTTCTACCTGGAATTTCTTAACCGGAGACAGAGCTGCAATTATGGATTTGTCTAATAAAGGATTTAATCTTTATGCCGGAGAAAATTCAAAAGTAAGCGGAGGATTTGAACATTCTGGATTGTTTGCTTTGATTGATAAAGATGGAAACATTCGCTGCCGAAAAGATGAATTTGGAAACCCAAATATCTATTATGATGGCTTAGATAAAAAAGGCGTTAGAGAGATTCAGGAAGATATTAAAATACTATTAGAAGAATAAAAATGGAAGATCATTCATTAGAAAAAAAATACAATAAATACATAATTGCGGTTTCAATTGTTATACCTGTACTCGTAGGGATTCTTTTTGCCATCAAATTAAAAGATTTTGGAATCAATGTAGAACCGCTTTCCTTTTTACCTCCAATTTATGCTTCTACAAATGGCCTTACAGCTATTGTTTTAGTTGCAGCAGTAATTGCAGTTAAAAACGGAAAACTTAAACTGCACGAACGTTTAATGACTTTTGCAATTGCTTTGTCTTTGGCTTTTTTGGCGATGTATGTTGCGTACCATATGACTGCTGACTCCACTAAATTTGGTGATGTAAATCATGACGGAATTTTAGATGCGGTAGAAAAAGCTAAAATTGGTGCTGTTAGATATTTATATGCATTCATTTTAATAACGCATATTCTTTTATCCATTATAATTATTCCGTTTGTGTTAGTAACGTATGTACGAGCACTTGCGAAGCGTTTTGATAAACACAAAAAAATAGCTAAAATAACATTCCCGCTTTGGTTATATGTTGCAGTAACAGGTGTTGTAGTTTATTTAATGATTTCTCCTTATTATGCATAAATTAGAAAATAGAACAAAGAATAAAGAAAATAGAATTCAAGAAAATGGCAATAATATGAGAAACTTTTTTTCGTCAAAGTATATCTATATTCTATTCTCTATATTCTGTTCTCTGAGTGCGAATGCCCAATGTGCTATGTGCCGCGCCGCACTTGCAGGAGATTCTAACATAAAAAAAGCAGAAGCTGTAAATGACGGAATCGTTTTTTTAATGATAATCCCATATTTACTTGTAGCCATAATTGGTTTTCTTATTTATAAGATGTACCGGTCTAAAAAGAAAAATGCAGTATAATTATACTGCATTTTTTTTATTTTAATTCGTTTATTTTAATTCGTTAACGGAGACATTTACTTTGCTCTTGCATGAATTCTTTTTCGTGTAGCTATATACTAGTTAAAATCTAGTTTTCAGAACGTATCACACCAAGGGACTACAATTGATGAAAGTTTTTTTCCTTATATTCTTTGTCCATTATCTTTGTGACACACGAAAGGATTCGTGCGGGAACAGTGGAATTGTCAAATAAAAAATCCTGCTATTGTAAACGAATAGCAGGACTAAATTATGAACGTAAATCTATTTTAGGATTAAGTGTAAATATGTAAACTTTTTTTAAGACGAGACATCAGTGCGTTCACGAGCAAGATGCTCGCGCCAGCAGGGGATACAGGGGGGAAGGATGTTCAGAGTCCTATTTTTCAAACCCATTGGGATACTGTCGCTGTTACAGGCTAACATGAATTCTATTTTAACAGTTTGGTACGCTATAAAAGCAAAAGCCACTCCGTTATGGAATGGCTTTACTATACTCAATTCATTTTAGATATATTCAAAAATTACTTATCCGTATTAGTTTTTAATAATTTTCCTTTTCTGTCAAGAATCCAATAAAGACTGTTGTCAATCATGACAGATTTCTTTTTGAAGCCATACAATTCAGGATTTTTTTCTCTTTCTTGTATACTAGGAATAGGAATTTCTTCATAAGAATTCTTTTTTACTTCTAAAGAAACGATGGGCTTACCATCTTTCATTTCTGAATAAAAAAGATAATCAGTATCAAAAATTATCGGATAAAATTTGTCATTCACAAATAACTTTCTATCAGTTCTTAAAAAATCTTTTCCATTAGAATTAATTAGATGAAACTTCAAGGTTGAATCTGAAAGATGCTCTATATAAAAAACAACATCCTTATGTTTAACTTTAGAAATTTCGTTATAAATTGATTTCTCAGCACCAATATCAATTACATAAGGAATTAAAGTATCATTGGTTTTAATAGATGTACAACTAAACAATAACAAAAAGAAACCTAAACTAAATATATTTTTCATATTAATAAATTTTAAAAACCACTCCATCTTTGTAATGCGTCCATTCCTATGTTGAATGTACCTGTTCCTGTTGCTCCTTTAGTAGTCCCCACACCATTGGTTTGAACACCTGCTGGAGTAACTCGATTGATTTGTGCCTGACCACCAACTGGCGTATTGTACGCATCTATCGAATAGATAGTAACTCCTGAACTTGCCGCAGTATTCTTATCTACTTCTGAAGTCCCAGGAATATTTACTTTATTTGAGTCTTTAATTAAATTATGACCATGTGCTTGACCTAATAATAAATTTCCTCCCTGAGTATTATAGCTTACACCATCCTTATTTGTACGAGTCTCATAATTCATTGATGTTAAACCATCCACTCCAGGTTCTCCTCGTACTGCTTTAACTTCTCCACTAGTTCTATCTAAAACAATATTAGTCTGATGTTCAATATTTCTTGATTGGTCATTTACTTGTTGCAACTCATTTTGAATCTGGGTATCATTAACAGTAACGAGCGTACTCATGTCACTACTTTGTAATTGAGCTGTAGCTTCTGCTGAAGTTGTTGCCCCTCCATTTGCTTCTTTAACATCATTAAAATTATTGGAGTCTATCAATCTAACATTATTTGTTGATGCTCCATCTTGACCAAGTACTTTACCAGTTCTATCATCAATATACCAATCAGGTGGCGAAGCCATCATTCCATCTGGGTCAATAAAGAATATCGGATTATTAAGAGCGTATGTATATGGAGAAAAACGTCGTGATTTCTCCGCTAATGGGTCAATATTCATCCAGCGACCAAGAGCAGGGTCATAATTCCTTGCTCCATAATCATACATGTTAAGCCCTAACTCGTCTTGAAGTTCCTTTCCATTGTATTTATATTTATTCTCTACACCTGTTTTAACATTGTTATATCCTTCTTGTTTTAAACCAAAAGGATAAAAATTACTTTCTTCTTTAATGGCAAGTGTTTTATCATAACTAAGACGAATGTTACCTAAATGATCTTTGTACTGATATACATATTTATAAAAACTTGCAGAAGGTTCTATATAACCTTCTGCTGTTGGGAAAAATTTCAAGGTTCCATTTTCATACTGATAACTTCCCAGATAATCGGTTGTTGTAATATTTGCCGGAGAAACATTCGTTACAATTTTCTGCACTTTCTGTCCTGCAGCATTGTAAATATAAGCAATATTCCCTGTCGCGGCAAAGGTAATTTTTGTAGGCAGGTTTAAATGGTTATAGGTTATGGCTGTTATATTTTTGTTATTGTCTTTGGTCATATTGCCATTGGCATCATAACTGTAATCATCAACAGTGTTGGCCACGCTGTCCACAAAACCATACCCTTTAGTTAAAGCGGGTGCGCTGTCAACAACTTTCATCAGCGTGTTAGTGTTGTTACTATTGGCATAGGTGTAGGTTAAATTATCGATCTGCTGTGCAGTTTCACTGTTCCCGTTACGGGTAAGACCTGTAATATTTCCGTTTTTATCATACCATAAAGCTTCATTGTAAGCACTCAATACAGCCCCTTTTTTATAAACACCTTCTTTTAATCGGTTAAGATTGTCGTATTTGTAACCGTAAGTTCTGATCACCCCATTATCTGAATTGGATGCCCAGGATGTTTCTGCAATATTTCCGTTATACAATGCTTTTACATCTGTAATTCCCGATGGGATTGTATTGTAATTGATCCTAAAAGCAAATAAATCTTTTGGGTCGTTTGGTTTGCTGAGCGCTGTTATATCATTAATAGCTGTAAGCCATCCGCGTATGTTGTAGGTATAATCAACTTTTTGTGTTGGTGCTGCTTCTGTATTTCCAACCCTTTTAGAAATTAACTGTCCCAGTTCATCATAGGTATTACTTAGGATAAGCTCAACTGTCCCTGAGTTTATCTGATGGGTCTGGGTCATTAATCGGTCCTGGTCTGAATAGGTAAAAACATCTTTTGAGATAAGGTCAGCTCCCGCTGTGCCTAATCTATTATGTTTTGTAACAGTCCAGAGTGTCTTGCCGGAAAAATCAATTTTACTCTCCACAGAAGTATAACCTCCCAGATGATTTAAGAGATAACTTCCAACGGGTCTTGCTTTAAGGTCATAAAAAGTAACAGCGGTTTCTCCCAACGTAGCGGTGCTTGTGGTAAGCACCCTTGTCCATGAGGCAGATGCCAGTCCTTTTACCTGTGATGTACTCAGAACATCATCTCCTTGTATCTTGGCAGGATTTGTAATAGGCTTATCACTTGGAAAGGTGTAATTATCATAATAATTAACCGTAAGAAGTTTGAAGGTTTTCGGCTCTACTGTATTGCTGTAATAGGCAGCAATATTGTCCAGAGTTCCTGTAGTCTGTTTAACCTCGTTAAGCTGGGTCAGTGAAGGGCTGTTCTGCGCATTCTGCAGTGTTATCCTTCCTGCAGGCGTAGCTGCTGCTGCAGCAGCTGCCCACCCGGTATATACCGGACGGCTGAAAGCATCATATTTGGTTATGATCCATCCCACAGTGCTTAAATCTGAAAAAGGCGAGTTAGCAGGGCCCGTGGCGACAACCCTGTCGAGTTTGTCATAAACGATAAACTCCCATTGTTTTCCGGGAAGTTTTTTCTCTACCAGTCTGTTACGGTGATCGTATTTATATTGATAGCATAAATTATCTAAAACAGTCTGGCTGCCGTTTACAATAACAGCCGAGAATGTACTTCCACTCTGCGCATGAAATCCCGGCAGAAGACGGATAGAATTGGATGCCGTTAAATTAAGGGCAGCACTTGAGGATGTAACCACTGCAGTAGAAGTGATATCGGCCTGAGTACTTACGGTGCTTCCTATTAAATCCACGGCTTTTGGAGGGATCACATAAGTCAGGTTTCCATAAATATCATAGATATAATAGGTGTCGTGTTTCTCGCTGGCTGTTCCTGTTCCAACTGCGGCATAGGTTCTTTTTAAAACAACCTGTCCTTCTTTGTTTTTAAACTCAACTGTTGAACCGTTTACTTCAAGTGGTGAAGCAGCTGTGTTTTCATCATAAGTAACAGTTTTATAGAGTTCATTTGCAGTATAAGAACCGCTGTTTACAAAAGAAATTTTATACAATCCAGATGCAGCATCCCATGCTGTAAGGGCTGTAAATAATTTTACCTCATCTGCAATATTGGTCTGATAGCTCATTTTTATTTCATGCCCTGATCCTGATCTCCAGTCATTGCCTGGTGCGGCTTGTTTCAGCACACGGTTCAGAGGAGAAGCTTCCAGTTCTTTTCGGCTGAAAGGGTAATCGGTAGCCTCGAGTGACGGATTGGCGTTAAGGGCAGCATTTGGAGTGCCGTAATAAGATATTACTTTTGCCTTTGCGGAAGCATCAAAAGCCATGTTAGCGGTTTCAGCCTTAAAAGGCAGGTATTCCTCGACCTGTCTACCAAAACCATCGTATTCGATATGGATAATGATATCTTTTCCTGATTTGGACTGCTGTGATGCAGTCTGCTGAATGGGTCTTCCCAGTCCGTCAAAATAAGTGACGTTTTGAGAAGCCTCTGAAATTGTGGGTGCGACTATTTTTACAAGAGAAGGTTTCTTATAGGTTACAGTTTTGATGTAATTCTCGGTTTGTGTCTGGCTTATTGCCATAAAAGGAAACAAAACCAAAAGGAATTGGATTAGATTTTTCATGATGCTTTTGGTTTTATTTATGGCTTATAATTATACTGGTTTTCAGAAAGGATATTGCCATTATTGTCTTTTACAAATTGTAGCCTTCCGGCACTGTCATAAGTATAAATGATTTTCTCTCCTTTAGGATCTGTGATGGTGCTGACCCCGACAAGCGGCAGATAGGTATAAGTAGTAACCATGGCATTTGGAAGTGCAGCTCTTAAAGCATTAAGAGCAGTGATCAAATCCGCTTCAGTTCCTGTATTGGAGAGGTTCTGCAGGTTTGCTGCATAGGACGAAACCTGGCTGTAATTAGCATTTTCGATTTTGGCAATAGGCTGTGATTTATTATATCCCCAGACAATTGAAACAGGTGTACCATTTTCAAGGGAATATTCCAGGACATTTCCGTTTCCAATTGTCACTCCGCCTACTACATCAGTATCATATAAGGTAAAGTTTATTTTACGGTTTGCATTATTGAAAGGGAAGGTTTCAACCAATCCTTTTGAAGAATGGATTTCTTTTGGTAAAAGGAGGTTTCCTGTAGCGGTACTCTGTTCGTATTTAGTAATAGACTCAGATGTCTGTACATTATTGACAAAAGTTTCGGTTTTTATCGGCTTGTCAATTTTGTTTTGATTTATTAATCCCTGCATCTCTGTTGTCTGTCCTGTAGAAACTAAATCCTGAGGGTAGCTTAACTGTGTTTTTAATGTCTCATTTTTACTGTTTGTAGTTTCAGTTTTTGTTAACTGATAATGTGCTGGATTTTCGTAACCATTGGTAGTTGTTTTTTGAGTGGTAGGGGTTTCATTGATGTCGTAATCTGTTTCAATAGTATTTGTTAGTACTTTTTTGCCAAACGAAGTACTTCCTGTGAAAAAGAAAAATTGATAACTATAAAAATCTCTACTTTGATCATAAGGTGTTGTTGGAAAAACATAACCAAAATCAAAAGGTGCATCAAAAATATTAAAGACTACATTGTTTGGTATCTTTTTTTCAACTAGTTTTTGATAAGTATTTGTAACATTTTTAACTATCTTAAAAGTGGTTGGTGTATCGTTTTTGTAGTATTTGGTATTTAAAAGAGACCCATAATTCCATAGATCATTTTTATAATAAGCAAAATCAGAGATCTGTGTTGTAAAAGGAACTAAGCCGTTAGAAAAAGGTATTGTAGTATCATTATATTGTGGATGTTTAAATATTGTTGGGAAAAAATCGATTTCCCTAAATGCTGGGATGTTTTCATAATAATATTCAATTTTTCCATTTTTTAAAGTTGTATCTTTATTTATATCTAGTTCAGTCACTTTACCATAAGTCATACTAGGACCACTACCAATATTATTGTTGTAAATAGTAGAAGAAGAACAGATTGGTCTCACTATGCTTTGATTTTGTACTGAAATAATTTTTCTTTTGTATGTTCCCATTCCTTCCTGATTAATCAGATTTTCCTGCTCATAAACATATTGCTTTTGAGTTTCCGGTAAAGAGGCTCCAGGTAAATAATTTTTAATTGATTTTATTCTTAACCCACCTACAAATATTGTAGTTGGTGTAACTATGGTTCCTGTTAATTCTTTCCAAGATGCCGTAATATTTAAAAAAGGACAACCTGTAGGGCCAGTAACACCGCTTCTGAAATCAGCAGCTTTCAAAATAATTCCCGAAACATCTATATTACTAATTGTTCCTGATGAAGTAGGGTATTGTTGTAAACTGGGATCATAATTAAGCCTGTATATAGTTGAATTACCATACTTAACATAAGAATTAGAACCACTTACTTCATTTTTAGCAGGAGAAAAGTAATAAGATATTTTACCACTGTCTCTTAAATAATTAGGTCCTACTGCAACAGTACCTTCCCCATAATGAGTAGAGCAGGTTCCCCCTGTTCCATCAGCTCTTACGGTAAATGATTTATCAACTGTCGTGGTAGATGTTATGTTTTTGATATACCTATGTGGTTCATATTCGAAAACACTATATCCTCCTTCTGGATAGGTTATCTTTTCGAGAATTCCTGATTTCATAATATTTTCATCAGCAGCTCTATTTCCGTTGCCAAAAGTTACATCTATAGTTGGCATAATAGAATGCTCTATTGACATTGAGGTTTGAGGTATTAGTGATCCTGTGTTACCATTCATATATCCCCAATAATCCTGACTTGTGGTTCCTCTTCTTAAGATAGGGGAAGAATTATACTGAAAACTGTATTTTGTATTGGTGTTATTATTGATAATTTCTTTTAGTCGTAATGCATAAGATTTACTGTTTTGTACTTTTGTATTGTTAGCTAAAGGATCTGTATAGGATCCTGAAAATGTTTGACCGCCAGTTCTGGAATAATAGTCATATGTAAAACTATGCTTTTGAATTAAACTAACTTGATTATTTATAACCGAATTTATTTCAATAGAGTTTAATTTATAATCATCAACCAAATCCTGTCGATCAAGAGTTGATATAAAATCTATTTTTCCGTTAGGAAAAGTAATAGTTTGTAAAAATTGCTTCCTGATTGGAGCAAGATAACCATTCCCTAAAGGATAATTTGGTCTAATTGTTGGGTTGCTTGGGCTATCAAAATCGACGCTTTCACTTGTTATTACCGGGTAATCGACGCTGTCAATAGATTTATATTTAAATGAAATTATTTCTTTTCCGTTTGGTGAAATTATTTCTGTTAAAGCCCATGCAGAAATAAAAGTAAGTCCCCAAGATTGAACTAATTCTGATGGGTTTGATGTTATTTCCAGATTTTCAACACCTTGTAGGTTTTTTCCAAATTTATATATGGTTCCATCATCTTTTATGAGTTCAATTTCAGTACTAGAAATGATTTGCACTTTAGTATTTTGAAAATCCCTAAAATACGCTTTATAAGAGTCATTTTGATCAAAATAGAATGAGCCTGATAATCCGGGAGCATTTACAACATATTCATCAGGGGCAGTATCTTTATCTCCTTTTTGCATGTCAAATAATGCCTTATAATTTTCTTGAGTAAAGGCAAAACTAGCTGATAATGTTGGAATTGGGGGGCATAGTTTGGAGAGCTTAATAAATAATCTGGTCTTCCTTTGGTATTTCGTACAATTGCGCCACCAGCATTTAAATTCCACCCAAGGCCAACCCATGAAGCAGTTTCATTTAGTTGAATTCCAGAAGTATTGTAACTAAGAGAGATTGGTACCGTTAGTTCTTTGGTTTTGATAGTGTATATTGGAATACTAATATTTAATTTTCCTGTAGAATAGTCAACAGGATATAAACCTTGTTTTGCAAAGGAAGCGGCATTTGGACTTACCGGAAAATAATTAGGAAGATCTTTAGTAATTTGAGAAAAAATTACATTGGACAAAAACAATACAATTAGTAGTAGCTTAAAAAAAGTGAGCTTAAACATGTTAGGTAATGGCGTGTTAAAATGTTAAATAAATATATTTCTTTGTAAGAAAATACAAGTTTAGACTTAATTTTTGTTAAAATAACTATTGTGCTTTAATAGATATTAACAAAAAATATCTATGGTTAATATCTCTTTTTTCTTATTTTTAATAGTTTTATGAATCTCATAGTTGAAAAAAGGAAAATGTCTTTCTTATCTAACATTTTTTACTGATTTAAATATTTAGGGGAAGATATTATATATAAAAAAATCGGAAGATTTTTTCTTCCGACTGAGACTAAATAATAATTATTCTGTTATCTTCTTTTTACTTCAATCCATTTACGGAAACATTCACAGTTCCGTTTATTTTGATAAAAGCGATAATTGCCTGATTCGTTAATTGAATTTTGTCAAACTGAATATCATCCATTTTTCCATTTACAAAAACGCCCGGCATTGGCGAATAATTTTTAAGATAGGCGGCCATATTTTTCTTGCCTTCTTCTAAATTAGGCTGTATCGAATATCTGCAGCTTTCTTCCATTTTTCTTAATACAAAACCTTGCGCAAGCCAGTTTGCAGTTCGCATTAATCTGCTTTTGGTGTCTAAAACATAATCGAGTTTGTCAAAATAAATTTCCTTTGTCTGTGCATTATATTGCGGAATTCCGTTTAAATAAAGTGTTCCGTCTACAGAACCTAAAACATCAAGCGCAATAATCATTTTTCCGTTTTTATGCCAGATCGAAACATTTTTAACCGTTACTTTTTTACTTCCTGAGCCAAATTCCTGTCCTGCAAAATTCTTCGTCATAATTTTTGAAGCATCAATATAGCTTGAAATCGCTGCAATATTTGCCGAAATCTGATTTGGGATTTTGGTAACCGGTTTCAAAACAATTTTACTCGCATTAAATTTAGATTCCGGCTGCTTGCCTACAATAGTTTCCATGTTGCATTTCATTCCCATTTCGAGTAAAAAAGAATCATTTTTCAGTTTTGCGTTTGTAGAATAAACTTCAACGGGAACAATTCTTAACCAGCTTTCATAAGTATCGCTCATTTGAAAAGGAGTACAGATTTTTTCTAAAGCCGATAAAACATTCGGTTTAAAATCCATAGATTTTTCAATCGCTTCATCAATCTTATATTCCAGTTTAGATTTAAAAATAGAGATTGCCGGATTAATCAAATAAGTAATCGGCATATTTTTTCCAAAAACAGTCATCGTTGGACTTTCGTTCCAGTCTAAAGATCTGAATTCAGTTTTAGTATTTAATTTCCAATTCGTTAAAGCAACATCGCTGGATAATGTAATAACGCCATTTAAATTAAATTCTCTCGTATCGTAAAGCTCAATACCCATTTTTTTTGTTCCAATTCGGTATTTGATATTCGCTTTAAGCGGAAGAATAGTTTTTATCTTTTTATCAGGATTTGCAGGATCGTTTTGAATTTTTATCGGGGCTTGTTTCCAAATTTTCATTTCAATATCGTCATCTTCGATATTATTGTCTTCATAAATTAATCCGTTTAAGAGAGCATTTGTTTGATTTTCAATATCATTCAGTTTAACTGTAATGGGCAGGTTTATAAATGAAGGATTGGCATCGTAAATTAACGGACTTGCGTCATCTGGTTCTGGTTTTAAAGTTTCTAATTTTTGAGAAGTTGAGCAGCTGAAAAACACCGCAGTTACCGCAAACATTGAGATTATTGAAAAAAATTTCATAATTGATGATTTTTTTAAGTGAAGCAAAATTAAGAAAACAATTAAATTATCTTGATAAAGTGTAACATTTGATAATAACGACCGTCTTATTTAGATAGTGAAACAGAATTATTAACGTTTTATTATCATAATTTACTTATAAAATATATTATTATTGTTTTAAAAATTTAACAATACCATGATCGAAATTAAAGACTTACATAAATCCTATAAAATGGGAAGTTCGGAGCTGCATGTGTTGAAAGGGATAAATTTTAATATTGCAGAAGGAGAATTAGTGGCGATTATGGGATCATCGGGATCTGGAAAATCGACTCTTCTTAATATTTTAGGAATTCTTGATGAAGCCGATTCTGGCAGTTATATTTTAGATAAAACGCCAATTAAGAAATTAAACGAAACATTGGCTTCAAAATACAGGAACAAATTTTTGGGTTTTGTTTTTCAGTCTTTTAATTTGATCAATTATAAAACAGCATTAGACAACGTTGCTATGCCTTTGTATTACCAAGGTGTAAAAAGAAAAGAGCGTTACGATATTGCGATGAAATATCTTGAAAAAGTAGGTTTGGGCTCGCATTCTCATCACTTGCCAAATGAACTTTCAGGAGGGCAGAAACAGCGTGTTGCAATAGCTAGAGCACTGGCTTCGAATCCGAAAGTTTTGCTTGCCGATGAGCCAACGGGAGCTTTAGATACCAAAACTTCCTATGAAGTTATGGAACTTATTCAAGGAATTAACGATGAAGGAAAAACAATTTTGATCGTTACACACGAACCTGATATTGCCGCTATGTGCAAAAGAAATGTGGTCCTGAAAGATGGATTAATTATCGATGATAAATTAGTAGAACAAGTTAGAGCTTCATCTTATGTTTAATATTGAGCGTTGGCAGGAAATATTTGATGCAATTTCCAAAAACCGACTCAGAACATTCCTAACAGGAGTTTCGGTGGCATCGGGTATTTTTATTTTGGTGATTTTGCTTGGAGCAGGAAAAGGGCTTCAAAACGGTATTGAAAAACAATTCGAGCGTGATGCTGCAGGAATTATTGAGGTTTGGTCTGGTACGACGACTAAAGAGTATAAAGGACTGAATCCGGGAAGACAGATTCAGTTTAGAAATAGTGATTACAATCAATCTATTCAAAAATTTGAGGATAAATTAGATTTAAGAGCTTCAACACAAAATTATTGGGGAGCACAATTTGCTTACGGCAAAGAAAATGGGAATTATCAATATAGAGGTGTTAATCCGGATTATGGCGGAATTGAAAACCTTACGATAGTTCAGGGACGATATGTAAATAGTAAAGATTTAGCCAATAACGAAAAAGTCGCTGCGATCGGGATGAAGATAAAAACCGATTTGTTTAAAGACAAAGACGCCCTTGGAAAAGAAATTCAAATTAACAATATCAATTTTAAAGTAATTGGGGTTTTTACAGATCCGGGAGGGGAAAGAGAAGAAGCAAGAGCTTATCTGCCATTGACAACTGTACAAAGAACTTTTGGTGCCGGCGACAAAATCAGTAACATATTTTTTACTTTAAAAAAGACAAAAGATTATGATGAAGCTTTAGCACAATCTGAAAAATTTACTAAAGAATTAAAGGAATTATTGAAAAGTAAAAACGTTGTGGCTCCAGATGATGACGGCGGAATAAATGCCTATAACTCCGTTAAAGATGCCAAACAGTTTTACGATTTAAATTTATATATCAGGTTGTTTTTCTGGTGGGTTGGTATTTGCACCATTATTGCCGGAGTTGTTGGGGTGAGCAACATTATGCTGATTATTGTAAAAGAAAGAACCAAAGAAATCGGAATTAGAAAAGCACTTGGCGCATCGCCATTTTCTATTATTTCGATGATACTTCACGAATCCATTTTTATTACAACAATAGCAGGTTTTACCGGGCTTTTAGCCAGTTTACTGTTGTTAGAATTTGTTGGGCCGATGGTTCAGAGTGAATATTTCAGAAATCCCGAAGTAGATTTTAATGTGGCATTAACGACACTATTTTTACTTGTATTTGCCGGTGCCGTTGCAGGATTTTTTCCAGCATACAGAGCCGCCAAAATTAGACCTATTGTAGCACTTAGAGACGAATAATCATGTTTAAAAAAGATAATTGGGATGAGATTTTACAGGCCTTAACGGCGAATCCCTTCAGAACTATTCTGACGGCTTTTGGTGTATTTTGGGGGATTTTTATTTTGGTGATTCTCCTTGCTGCCGGTAACGGTTTGGAAAACGGAATTAAAAAAGGATTTGACGGAATTGCCACAAATACCATGTTTATGTGGAGCCAGACTACCTCTAAAGCTTATAAAGGACTGCCTAAAACGCGTCGTTATGATTTTAGAAACAGCGATGTTGCAGCTTTAAAAGCGGCTTTACCGGATTTGTTATATGTTTCTCCACGTAATCAGCTGGGAGATTTTAACGGAACAAATAATGTGGTTCGAGGGACAAAAACTTCGGCTTTTACTATTTATGGAGATTATCCAGAGCTGATTAAACAACAGCCGATGGATATTATAAAAGGCAGATTTATAAACCAGCAGGATATTCAGGATAGAAGAAAAGTGGCAATAATTGGTAAAGGGGTTATCAGTGAACTTTACGGAAAAGAGGAAGAATCTGTTGGGTCTTATATCAAAATTAATGGTATCAACTTTATGGTTGTTGGCGTTTATAAGTCTAAACAGCAAGGAGGAAATGCAGAACAGGAACAAAAGAATATTTTTATTCCGTTTACGACTTTTCAGCAGGCTTTTAATTATGGAGATAAAGTAGGATGGATGGCACTTACGGCAAAAGACGAAACATCCATTACCGACTTGAAGCCTAAAATTTTAGAAATAATCAAAGGGCTTCATTCCATAAATCCTGCCGATGACAGAGCAGTAGGAAATTTTGATTTGTATGAACAATTTAACAAGGTGCAGAGTTTGTTTAATATTCTAAAAATCATTGCCTATTTTGTAGGAACATTAGTTTTGATTTCGGGTGTTATTGGAATCTCAAACATTATGCTGATCGTAGTTAAGGAACGCACAAAAGAAATAGGGATTAGAAGAGCTTTAGGTGCAACGCCTGGGGCAATTCGCGGGCAGATTTTATCTGAATCTATATTTCTAACCATCATTTCTGGAATGTTTGGTATTGCGGTAGCGACAGGAATTATTGCACTCTTAAACATGGCATTAGATTCGATGCCGCCCGGAAATGACACCATGTTTGCCAATCCGAGTGTCGATTTAGGAGTTGTATTTGTTGCCTTAATAATATTAGTAGGATCAGGTTTGCTGGCAGGATTTATCCCGGCGCAGACTGCAATTAATGTGAAGCCTGTAGATGCTTTACGAACAGAATAAAATTATCAATCAAAAAATAATCGATTAAACTAAAAAACAAAATGAAAAAAGGAGTAACCGTAACCATTTTAATTTTAATTGCTATAGTCTTTTTTGGCGCGCTTTACTATTTGTACGCAAAGAATCAGGAATCGCCAATTGTTTTTAAGACAGAGAAAGCAGAGATTAAAACGATCGTAAAAAATACAATTGCGACTGGTAATATTCAGCCTGATGAGGAGGTATTAATCAAACCAAACATTTCAGGTATTATTGAACAGGTTTATATCAAAGCAGGAGAAAAAATTAAAGCAGGAGATATGATTGCCAAAATTAGAGTTGTTGCTAACGTTTCTAATGTAAGCAGTACTCAAAATCAGGTTCAGACGGCTAAAATTGCTTTAGATAATCAGGAGAAAATTTATCAAAGACAAAAAACACTTTTTGATAAAGATGTAATTTCTGCCAATGATTTTGATGCAGCTCAAGTGGCTTACAAACAGGCAAAACAAACATATCTGGCTGCTAAACAAAACTTAGATATTGTAAAAACGGGTACTACTACTTCGTTAGGGAATTATGCTAATACCTTAATTCGTTCAACAGTAAACGGAATGGTTTTACAGGTTCCGGTAAAAGTAGGCAACCAGGTTATTGAAAGTAATAATTTCAATGAAGGAACTACAATTGCAAGTGTTGCCGATGTTGGAAGAATGATTTTTATTGGAAAAATTGACGAATCTGAGGTTGGAAAAATCAAAGAAAAAATGCCAATTGAAATCACTGTTGGAGCAATTGAAAATAAAAAATTCGAAGCAGTTTTAACGGATATTGCACCAAAAGGAGTTGTAGAAAACGGAGCAATTCAGTTTGAAATAAAAGCAAGGTTAGAAAATAGAGATGACACATTTATTAGAGCCGGTTTAAGTGCAAATGCATCTATTATTCTTGAAAAAGCAGAGAAAGTTCTGGCTATAAAAGAATCATTAGTTCAATTTGACAAAAAAACTCAAAAACCATATGTAGAAGTTGAAACAGCGCCTCAGAAATTTGAAAGAAGAGATTTAGTTTTGGGTGTAAGCGACGGAATCTATGTTCAGGTTAAAAGCGGAATCAAAAACACGAATAAAATTAAAATCTGGAATCAGGGTTTAATTGACGAGAAAGAAGAGAAAAAGTAATTTGAAACTGTAAAGAGTTTTTTGGGTTTTAAAAATGTTAAATTTGCGTAGTTTGGTATACTGCGCTTTCATTCAAAATATATGAAAATAAATAAATATAATAGTCTTGTTTTTGCCATGTTGTTTGGGTTTGGATTAGCCGGACATGCGCAGTCAAAACAATGGACACTGGAAGAATGTGTGAAATACGCATTAGATAATAACATTACAATTAAATTATCTGAACTGGATGTCAAAACTGCAAATATTGACAAAAAAGGTGCATTAGGAAGTTATCTTCCAACAGTAAACGGAACTGCTTCCCATTCATGGAATATCGGTTTGAACGTTAACCCTGTTACCAATATTGCGACTACACAAACAACGCAGTATTCTTCATTAGGGGTAAACGCAAATGTTGATATTTACAAAGGTTTGCAAAATCAAAATGCATATAGAAAAGCCACTCTTTCTATTATAGCATCAAAATATCAACTGTTGAAAATGCAGGAAGATATTTCGTTGAATGTTGCAAATGCTTTTCTTCAGATTTTATCTAACAAAGAAGATTTAAAAGTAAAGAAAGAACAATTAGCGATTGATGAAAAACGTTATTCGCGTTCCGAAGAAATGGTAAATGCAGGAACAATTCCTCGAGGAGATTTGTTTGACTTAAAAGCTACGGTTGCTACAGATAAACAAAATATTACAGTTTCTGAAAACAATTTATTGATTTCGAAATTAAGTCTGGCCCAGCTTTTACAATTAAAAGAATTTGCTGATTTTGATGTAATTGATGATACAAATGCCAAAGATGAAAATAATATCATGGCGCAGAATCCAATTGATATTTACAATAAAGCAAAAGAAACAAGAACAGAACTAAAATTAGCTCAGACAAATCTTGAAATTGCCGAAAAGAATGTTTCTATTGCAAAAGGAGCTTATCAGCCAACTTTGAGAGGTTTTTATCAATTTAGTACCAGTGCGAGTTATAGTGATAGAATCATAGGAACTGACGGTGCAGGAAATCCAATTTACGCAGGTCCAAATCCAGTTTTTGATCAGTTTAGTGATAACAAAGGACATAATTTTGGTTTTCAATTAAGTGTTCCAATATTTAATGGATTCTCTGCCAAAAACAATGTTGAAAGAAACAAAGTAAGTTTAGAGAAATCTAAAATAGATTTAGAACAAAAAAGTTTAGATTTGCAACGTAACGTTTATACAGCATTTACAGATGCAAAAGGGGCTTTAAATACTTATGAATCTTCAACGATTACTTTAGAAGCAAGACAGCAGGCATACAACTATGCCAAAGAAAAGTATGATGTAGGTTTAATGAATTCATTTGATTTTACACAGGCACAAACTTTGCTTACAAATGCACAATCTGATGTTATCAGAACGAAATACGATTACATGTTTAAAATAAAAATACTTGAGTTCTATTTCGGAATTCCAATTGTTCCAATTATTACAAAATAATTATTATGTCAAAAAAAACAGTTTACTTCTTAGTTGGTATAGCCGTAGTTGTTATTGCAGCATTAATAGCATTTAAAGGAGTAATAGGAAATAAAGAAGAAGGAAAAGAAATTGAAACTTCAAAAGTAACCGCTTCGACAATTGTTGAAACGGTATCGGCAACAGGAAAAATCCAGCCCGAAATTGAAGTGAAAATTTCTCCTGAAGTTTCCGGAGAGATTATTTTGTTAAATGTAAAAGAAGGGCAGGTTGTAAAAAAAGGAGATTTATTGGTCAAAATAAACCCTGATTTATATACCTCAAGCTACAATCGTTCTGTTTCTAATTTATCTGGTACAAAGGCAGGTTTAACACAATCTGAAGCTAGTTTTAAAGAAGCAAAAGCCAATTACGAGCGAAATAAAACCTTGTATGATAAAGGCGTTATTTCAAAATCTGACTGGGATAAATCAATCGCTTCTTTTGAAGTAGCAAAAGCAACAAGACAATCTTCTTACTATAACGTTCAGAGCGCTTCTGCTTCTGTAAATGAAGCAAAAGATAATTTAGGACGTACCACAATTTATGCTCCTGCAGATGGTACAATTTCGGTGCTGAATGTCGAATTGGGAGAACGTGTTTTAGGAACACAGCAAATGGCCGGAACGGAACTTTTAAGAGTTGCGAATCTTAATAACATGGAAGTTGAAGTTGACGTAAACGAAAATGACATCGTAAAAATTAAAATTGGCGACGAAGCAAATGTTGAAGTCGATGCCTATTTAAAAAAGAAATTTAAAGGAGTTGTAACCAGTATTTCAAATTCTGCAAGTACAACATTAACTTCAGATCAGGTTACCAATTTCAAAGTAAAAGTTCGTATTTTAAAAGAATCATATCAGGATTTATTAGAAGGAAAACCAGCGGCGTATTCCCCTTTTAGACCTGGAATGACGGCTACTGTTGATATTATTACAACGACTAAAAACAATGTTTTGGCCGTGCCGATAAGTTCTGTTGTGGTAAAATCTGATACAACTGCTGTAAAAGATTTTACGGTTGAAGATCCAAACGAGAAAAAACCGGCTCCAAAAAGCGACAAGAAATTCGAATGTGTTTTTGTAAAAGTAGGAGACAAAGCTAAAATCAGAATTATTAAAACAGGAATTCAGGATGATACTAATATCGAGGTAATGTCTGGATTAAAACCGGGTGATGTGGTAATTACAGGGCCGTACACAACAGTTTCTAAAGAACTAAATTCCGGGGATAAAGTAAAGCTTAAAAAAGCTGAAGCTCCAAAAAAATAAAAAATAAATATATTTAAGATATTCGTCACTCTGAGCGAAGTTGAAGGCTTATTAAGTAAAGAGGGTTTCGACTTCGCTCAGCCAGACATAATAATAAATTTTAAAATTGCACCACACATTGTCTTTCATTCTCAATATCGAAACCGCTACCAAAAACTGCTCAGTCTCAATTGCAAAAAATGGAGAAACTATTTTTTGTAAAGAAATTGCCGAAGAAGGATATTCGCATGCTGAAAAACTTCATGTTTTTATTGAAGAAGTAATCGCAGAATCCGGTATTACAGTTCAGGATTTAGGTGCCATTGCAGTAAGTCAGGGACCAGGTTCCTATACAGGTTTACGAATTGGGGTTTCGGCAGCAAAAGGATTGTGTTTCGCATTAAATATTCCGTTAATTGCTGTAGATACTTTACAGACTTTAGCATCAAAAGCAAATGTTTCTGACGGAAAAATTATCCCGATGCTGGACGCCAGAAGAATGGAAGTATACAGCGAAATTTTTAATGCTGATTTAGAAGTTGAAAGAGGAATTCAGGCGGAGATTATTACAGAAGATTCTTTTGCAGCCTATACAGAAAAACTTTATTTTGTTGGAGATTGTGCAGAGAAATGTAAACAGGTTTTAACTAAAGAAAACTTTGTGTTTTTAGAAGAAATCAAATATCCTTCGGCAAGAGAAATGAGTAAAATCAGTTTTGATAAATATCAAAAAAGCGACACTGTTGATGTCGCTTATTTTGAACCTTATTATTTAAAAGATTTTATGATGACACAGCCATCAAAAAAACAATAAACTAATTTTTATTTTTGAACTGTAAACGGCTGAACAGAAATTCCTGCCTGATCTAAAGCTGTTTTACAATTTTCTAAAGTGTCAGAAAAAACAGCTCCATAATTAACATTCTTTGCCCACGGGCGAACTGCAAAATCAACAGAACTAGCTGATAAATTCTTTACGAAAACTTCTGGTGCGGGGTTTTTAAGCACTTTTGGGTTTTTGTTTAAAACATCCAATAAAACTTCTTTAGCCTTTTTAATATCAGAATCATAAGAAACTGAGAATGTCAAATCGGCTCTTCTTTCACCTTGCATCGAATAATTAATAATAGTTCCGTTTGACAATGCACCATTCGGAACAAAAACCGTTTGATTATTTCCGGTAAGCATTTTGGTAACAAAAATCTGAATCTCTAAAACCGTTGCAATAACACCCTGAGCCTCGATTGTATCGCCAACTTTAAAAGGCTTGAAAACGATAATCAGCATTCCGCCCGCAAAATTCGAAAGTGAACCCTGCAGCGATAAACCAACTGCAAGTCCCATCGCACCCAGAATAGCTACAAATGAAGAAGTTTCAATACCAAGTTTTGAAATAAAGGTTACAAACAATAAAACTCTAAGCGCCCACAATAAAATATCAGCAAGGAATTTTGTTAATGTTGGGTCAAGATTTCTCTTCACCATTACTTTTCGAATTACTCTGTTGATTAATCGAATAGCATATAAACCAACAAATAAAATTAGCAGTGCCGAGATTAATTTTGGAGAATAATCGATTAAAATATCAATGAATTTTGCAGCATAACTGCTAAGCTGTTCAGGATTGATGTACATAATATTTGAATAAAAAAACCTTCTCAAAGAGAAGGTAAATTAATTTTGCAAATATAGATATATTTTATTTTTATATGAAAATAGTTTCCATTACTTCTCGTCTTCAGAGTCCAATTCTGTAATCCCGTCTTCGCTCACATCAACTACTGTTTCTGTAACCAGTTTATAATCTTCATTTGCAGTTTCAGTAATTACTTCTTTGATAGAATCAATCACATCGTGTATAGAATCAGATGCCTTTTCGACATAGTCATTCACGGTATCTTTGGTTTGTTCCAGATATTCTGCTGCAGAATCGATTATAGGTTCTGAGGCTTCTTTTGCTTCTTCAAAAGTATTTTCGGCCTTATCTGCAAAATCTACTGCTGTTTCTTTTGCCGAGCCAAACAAATTACTGAAAAATGATGATAATCCCATGGTTTTAAAATGATTAGTTAAGGTTGCAATATTAATTATTTTTGGAGAAAAACAATTTAATTTTTGTTTAATTAATTATGAAAAATAAAAAAGCGCCTCATTTGAGACGCTTAAAATTATATACAATTAAAATTTTTATGCATTTAAAGCTTCAACCTTAATAGATTCATCATTCAGCATACTTTTCAGCATATTTTCGATACCGCTTTTTAAAGTAAAAGTAGAGGATGGGCAACCACTGCAGGCACCTTGTAAAATCACTTTTACAGTCTTATTATCTTCATTGTAAGAATCAAAAGCAATATTACCGCCATCGGCCGCAACTGCCGGTTTTACGTATTCTTCTAAAATATTGATGATCTGCTGCGACGTAACATCTAATTTATCAAATGCTTCATCTTTTGTAATATCATTTTTAGTGGTTGTCTGAATTAAACTTTCATCTAAAACAGTTCCTCCGTTTTCGATAAACTGTTTGATGAACGTTCTTAACTCTAAAGTGATTTCAGACCACTCGTTGATTTCGTATTTGGTTACAGAAATATAATTCTCATCAATAAAAACCTCTTTTACATAAGGAAATTTGAATAATTCCTGTGCCAGCGGAGAAGAAGCTGTCTGGTCTATATTTTTGTATTCAACAGCATTTCTTGTCAGCATCCTGCTCACAACAAATTTAAGTGCAGAAGGATTTGGAGTTGATTCTCCATAAACCGTAATAGGCTGTTTTTTTGCTTTGTTTTCGTCCGCTTTAATAATAACGCCGCCTTTGTCTACAAATGCTGCAATCTGCTCTGCAACATCGTCCTGAACATCGCTCCATTCTACAATGCTGTATCTTTCGATAGCAATAAAATTTCCCGAAATATAAACGGTTTTTACAAACGGCAGATAGAACAATTGCTGCGCTAAAGGCGAAGCTTGGGCTTCATCAATATTTTTGAATTCAAAGTTTTGATTTTGTGTAATAAAATCTTCAAATTCAAATTTCAATATCGTTGGATTTTGAGTCTCTTTTATCGTGATTTTTGTCATGGGAGTAATTTTTTGCAAATTTACTAAAGTTATTTTCTACTATTACCTATATTTGGTTTTTTAATAAAATAATTAAGACTCTCTTCAAATAATTCGTACTGAATTATTAAGAGTGTAAAAATTAGACTAACCAGCCAGCCATTATGAAATTAAAAATCAAGTTATTAATTGTTTTTTTAATAACGACTTTTTATACTTATTCTCAAGAAGGAATTCCTGTTTACTCCGATTATTTATCAGATAATTACTACTTGATTCACCCTTCGATGGCGGGAGCTGCAAATTGTGCAAAAATTAGATTGACAGCCAGAAAACAATGGTTTGGTCAGGAAGACGCGCCTTCACTTCAAACTTTAAGTTTTAACGGAAGAGTAGGAGAGCGTTCCGGTGCCGGGATTATTGTTTTTAATGATAAAAACGGATATCATTCAGAAAAAGGAGTAAAGCTGACCTATGCGCATCATATTATGTTTTCTAGAGATGAAGTCGATTTAAATCAGCTTTCATTTGGTATTAGCGGAGGATTGATCCAGAATCAATTAGATGAAACAAAATTTGGCGGTACTTTTGATCCAATTGTTTTTGGTTCGATTCAAAAAGACTCTTATTTTAATGTAGATTTTGGAGCTTCTTATAACTACTTAAATTTTTATGCGCACGCAACGGTTCAGGGAGTGCTTGAAACCAGAAGAGAATTGTATACAGATTATGAAAGTGATAATTTAAGAAAGTTTCTTTTTAGTGCAGGTTATGTATTTGGAAAAAGAGATAAAATTACCTGGGAGCCTTCTATTTTATTTCAATTATTTGATCAGACAAAAGAAAAATCTATTGACCTGAACTTAAAAGCTTATAAGAATTTAGATTTTGGAAGTTTATGGGCAGCTTTTTCTTACAGAAGAAGTTTTGACGGCGCTCAATTTAACTCAGGAAGCGGGGTTTCATCTCAAAAACTACAATATTTTACCCCAATTGTGGGCGTAAATTTTAAAAACTTTATGTTTGCTTATACCTATTCTCAGGTTATGGGCGATGTAAAATTTGATACTGGCGGATACCACCAGATTACTTTAGGAATTAATATATTTTGCAGAAAGGAACGTTACGACTGTAACTGTCCGGCAATTAATTAAAAATTTTATTATGCTTATTAAATCTGTAAACGGAAAATCACCTTCAATTCCAGAAGATTGTTATATTGCCGAAAATGCAGCTATAGTTGGTGATGTTTCTTTTGGCGTATCTTGCAGTGTTTGGTTTAATGCTGTTGTTCGCGGCGATGTTCACTTTATTAAAATTGGAAATAAAGTAAATATTCAGGATGGGGCAATAATTCACTGCACGTATCAAAAACACCCAACAATTATAGGAAACAATGTTTCTATAGGACATAATGCCATCGTGCACGGTTGTACAATTCACGACAATGTTTTAATAGGAATGGGCGCTATCGTAATGGATAACTGCGTTGTCGAAAGTAATTCGATCGTGGCGGCCGGAGCAGTTTTAACCCAAAATACAGTTGTTCCTTCAGGAACTATTTTTGCCGGTGTTCCTGCCAAAAAGGTAAAAGATATTGACCAGTCTGATTTTGCCGGAGAAATCGAACGCATTTCAAACAATTACGTAATGTATTCCGGCTGGTTTAAAGAATAAATTCAATAAATTCCAAAATGAAAATTCCAAATTCCAATAGTTATCGACACTTCATTGGAATTTGGAATTTTTATTATTTGGAATTTAATAAATTATAAGTTGATTTTTTCGAAGAAGGCGTTTTTATAACTTTCACTTATTGGAATTCGTTTATCACTAATCAAAACTTTATTTTTTTGTATTGATTTTACGTGTTTTATATTGATAATATAAGATCTGTGAATTCTCGAAAATCCTTTGCTTGAAAGCAGATTTTCTAATTTTATTAAACTGATTAAAGTCAGTGTGAATTTATTGTCGGTTGTGTAAATTTTTACATAATCTTTTAATCCTTCAATAAAAAGAATATCCGAAAAATTCATTTTTACATTTTCATATTCAGCCCTTACAAACATAAAATCCTGTTCAGTTTCCGGTGCGGCACTGGTTTCGGAAATTGGCTGAACAGCTGCAGCAGGATTATTGATTTGCTGTGCCCGAACTACAGATTTTAGAAAACGATGAAACGGAATTGGTTTTACTAAATAATCAACAGCGCCAAGATTAAAACCTTCAACAGCATAATCAGAATAAGCGGTTGTAAAAATTACTAAAGGTTTTTTTTCGATTGTATTTAAAAAGTCAATTCCTGAAAAATGCGGCATTTGAATATCAAGGAAAATCAAATCAATGTTATTTTGATTAATAAACGAAACGGCATCGATTGCATTATTAAAAGTGCTGACCAATTCAAGCGAATCTACTTTCTTGACAAAATCTTCTAATAATTCAACTGCTAAAGGTTCATCATCTATAATTACACATTTCATCTGTTGAAAATTAAGTTTTTAAATTTGTTTTGGCGGTCAAAAGTAATTTTAAACCAATGAATTAAGTTTTAAAATTATCATAAAAATACTGAATTAATTCAAATATCAATTTAACATTTATGTTGTTTTAATTTCGTCTAATTTTAGATTTAGATGAACCCGATAAAAATTATTATCTTGATTAATAGTTAGTTCGTGTGCATTTGGATAAAGTAAATCCAATCGGCTTTGAATATTTACAAGTCCGATACCTGAATTGTCAGGATCTTTTTCATAATTTTCAATAGTATTCTCAATCCAAAAATCCAGATTATTTTCAGAAATGAATATCTTAATTTTTACATGTGTGGCACCTTTGTAATCTGTTCCGTACTTAAAAGCATTTTCTACAAAAGAAATTAAAAGTAAAGGTTCAATAAACTTGTTTTTTGTATTACCGTGAACATTTATTACAATGTCTTCAATATTATTAAGCCTGAGTTTTTGCAGTTCAATATAATTCTGGATGTAATTGATCTCTTTCTCTAAAGCCACCGTTTTATTATCTGTTTCGTAGAGCATATACCGCATTAATTCAGATAAGGTTACGATGGCATCAGGAACCAAATCAGATTTCTTATGTGCCAGAGAATAAATACTGTTTAATGAATTAAATAAAAAATGCGGATTGGTCTGCTTACGCAGATATATCAATTCAGTATTCGTTCTGTGTGTTTCGGCAATTAATTTATTTTGCTGATTATTGTAGAATTCTGTCAGGGTTCTAATAATTGCGCTTATTGTCAATATCAAAATATAAAAGAATGACGGACCGACTCTAAAGAAAAGCGGCTGTCTCATTTCGACTCTTAAATGTTTTCCTTTGGGGAAAAAATTAGGATCTCGAGGAATCATTCTGGCCGGAACGATATTATCGGGCCTCAAATGTCTGAATTCAGGAATAAAATAATTAATCCTTATAACCATGAATACAGCAATAATTGCAAAAGCAAAAAGAAAATACTGCCAGTATTTTTTTTGTAAAAGAAGGGCAGGAACCAAATAAAAATAATTCAGATAAAACAAAATAATTCCGCTTGCCCATTGTACATAGAAGTCATTATTGATTCTGAAAGGGCTTTCGTAAAACTGAATTAAAGAAGTCAGAATAAAGAACAGCCAAATCATAAAATGGAACAATATTTTATTTGAATTTGAATTTTTAATGGTATCTAGTGTCATTTATAATTTTATTTTTAATAAAATTAATTCATTTTTGGTTACCGTTGGAGATAAGTTTTGTTTGAGTTTTTTAACCACTAAATCGGCTGTTTTTAATGCATCTTCTTCTGTTGAAAAACTTTTATTATCATTTATTACAGGAATAATCGATTGTTTGATTATGATTTTGTCTTTATACGAAATCGAATATCCCCAGCCTGAATTTGTTTTGAATGATTCTGATTTAAAAGCTTCCTTTTTTGCACAGGAAACAATTTGCAAGACCAGAATTAAAAGCAATAAATTCTTCTGGATTTTACTCCAGAAGAATTGTTTAGTATTAATTGTCATCGTCGCTTTGTTCGTCTTGAGGTCTAAATTCCCATGCATCATCAAAGTAAGTAGAACCTACTCTTCCTAACATATAAAAACCGCGATTGTTAATTGTGAAACCTACGGCATCGGTTCTTGTAGCACCTTCCATAGCTGTTCTTTCTTCCCAAAGATCTGTCGAAGGATTGTATTCCCAAACTGTTTTGATGTTTTCACCACCCACAACATACCCTAATCCGTTCATTGAAAAAGCAGAAGCATTAGATCTCGTAATGGCATATTCATCATTCCAGGAGTAATCATCATCAGTATCTTTATCAATATCTCTTTTTCTTGTCCAGACATCAGTTGATGGATCGAATTCCCAAAAATCTTCCTGATAAACACCATTGTTAACCCCAGTTACCAAATAAGCTTTATCTGAAATTATAAATACAGTCGCATTACGTCTCTTATTACCGCTAAATCCGTTTACAAGTGTCCATGTATTTGCCTGGTCGTCATATTGGTAAAAATCTTTCAAATAGTTTCCATCATAACCAGTGCCAAAATAAGCTTTTCCACCGGCCTGAAACCCAACAGCACCATAACGGCCGGTTCCTGCAAAATCAGCTTTTTGAGTCCAGCTGTTGGCAGATGGATCATATTGATAGAAATCCTTTAGTTTATTAGTTCCATCATAACCAAGTCCAACATAACCTTTGTCATTTAATGTAAAGCCAGATGCCGAACTTCTTGCAACACCCGTGAAATTAGCTTTTTGTTCCCAGTAATCTCCAGTAGAGTTGTAAGCCCATAAATCTTTTAAATATTCATCTCCGGTATAACCCGTAGCTACATAAGCATAATCCCCAATTACAAAACTTGTTGCACTAGATCTTGCAGGACCGTCAAACGCTGATTTTTTAATCCAGTTACCTACTAAATCATCATCATCGTCATCATTGCTGCAGCTTATAAAAAAGAGGCTCGAAAGCAGGGTTGCGAATAATATTCCTTTTTTTAGATTATTCATAGTGTTTAAAATTTATTTATTGTTTGTATTTGATGCCAATTCCTAAAACATATCCGTTACTTATGCTGAAATCATAAACAGTATGATTTTCACCGTCAGTTAATTTGTATTTCTTGTCAAAATCATATCCGGCTTTAAAATTTAAAAACCAGTTTTTGTCAACATTTCTTTCATATTCAAATGATGTTGTCATTTGCGATAAAGCTGCTTTTGCAGCATTTTTATCTATTTCATTCTGAATATTTAAATTGTAAAAACTTCCGTTGAAGCTGTTACTTAAACTAAATTTGTTCCTTATGTTATTCGAATAAGAAATCCTTGAATCCGGAAAACCAATCAGCAAATTAGCATTCTCATTAACTTTATAATTTAAGGATGCTGACGGCAGGAATTTTGGGTTTCCAAAAACATTAGTTCTGGCCGCTCCAATACTTAAAGTTGCTTTTGAATTTAATTGCTGTTTTATTTCAAAACTTCCTAAAAGTGTAAAATCAGAAAAACCTAAATTTTCTTGAAAACTAAACGTTGGCGTAACCGAAAAATTCAGTTTTGTCGAATTTGATATTTCCTGTGAAAATTCAAGTTTGTCCTTAATCTGCTGCAGCCTGTCTAAATTCTCAAACAACTCATAACTGTTTAAATCATAGTTTATATTCAAATTTGAGTATTCGAGCGTATTTGTTATCAGGCTTTTTGAACTTATTTTTTTGCTGAATGAGATACCAATACTTGTTTCGGTAAAATCAATTTTATCAGTAGGCTCTGTTTTTAAATTCATATTTACTGAAAAATTTTCCTGTGCTTTCATATTCAGAAATGACACTAAAAAAACCGAACAAATTATTAACCTTATTTTCATTACTTATTTATTGGTTCAAAAGTAGGTTGGAGAAGGTTTTAAAAAAAAGAAGATATATGTATGGCTCATTTTGATAGACAAAACAGCACTTTTTAAGGTCGAATGAAATATTTATCTGCGAGATTCTATTGTAGATGTTTTTTAGCCGTTTATAGTCTAAAAACACGAGACTGTATATGTTATAGTGTGGTGCAGAAGACTGCATTTTATATTTGTTCAAAAAATTGATTATGAGCAGGTTTTTATTAATGTTAGTTTTTGCTTTTACTATATTTTCATGCGGTACAGATACAGATGCAGGAGAATTTGTTGTTGGTTCTGATTATTTGGCTTTGAGTAATAAAGTTGTTATGATCGATACGTTAACAGTCGAAATGTCAACAATAAATTTTGATTCGCTTATTACCTCGGGGCAAAGCCGTATTTTAATAGGTAATTATGATGATCCGGTTTTTGGGAAAGTAAAATCAAACAGTTATTTCCAGCTTTCAGGAAGCTCCTATGCCTTGAATAATTCGGGTTCAGATACCGAGGCAGTAAATTTTGTTTTTGATTCTATCTCAATGATTTTAAAATATGATAATTATTACTATGGAGATACTACCCAGGTTCAAAAATTTGATATTCATCGATTAACACAAAAAGTAAAACCAAATACTGACGATGACAGTTTTTATAATAACTCTACTTTAAGTTACAGTGACGAAAGTCTGGGCAGTATTTCCTATAAACCCCGTCCAACAGAAAAAGATTCTATTAATATTAGAATGAGTGATGCTTTTGGAGATGCCCTTTTCCAAAAAATAAAAAAGAGGGAAGTTACAGATTTGGATACTTTTACAGAATACTTAAAAGGATTAGTGCTTGTTCCTTCAGCTTCTAATTCATCAAGTGTAATAGGCTTTCATACTTCGACCAGCAGAGTTCGGTTATATTATTCTAAATATCAGGGTGATGCCGATGCAGATTCTTTTTTTATTGATTTCCTGATGTCAAATACTGCTACACAGTTTAACTCCATATCGCTGGATAAAACAGGAACTATAATTCAAAATTTACCCATTTCAAGCAGTAAACTTTCAAGTTCCTTAACAAACAAAGAGGGTTTTATTCAGTCTGGCACCGGAGTTGCCTGCCGAATCGATTTTCCAAACATAAAACAGCTTAAATATATTTCAGATAACGGAGCCATTGTCGACGCTCAAATGTTTGTAAAGCCTGTAAACAATTCGTATTCTGATAAATATCCTTTGGCAGATTCTTTAAAAGTGTATGTGGGCGATAATCTAAACAGAATTAGCGGCAGTTTGCTTAATGCCGCAGGAACGGCAGTTTATGGTACTTTGAGCCAGAAAAGCGATGAGTTTAATGAAAATATAGGCTATACAATTCCGCTTGGCAGTTTTTTGCAAAAAGAAATGCTGAAAGCATCTGATTCAAGATCGTCCCTGATATTAACACTGCCTGGAATCTCTAAATCAGTTAACAGACTTGTTTTAGGAGATCAAAAACACCCTGAAAATAAAATTCTAATAAAAATTTATTACCTCTCATATTAAATGAAAAAGAAAATAATTTTTGTAAGCTGCTTCATTTTAATGGCGCTGACTTCATTTTCTCAAAGTATTTCGAGTTCGCCATATTCATTGTATGGTTTAGGAAGTGTGTATGATGCAGATTTTGGGGCGATTTCATCAATTGGATCTTCCGGAATTGCTTTGCCATCGGATAGTTTCATCAATAATCTAAATCCGGCGTCTTTAGGCTTTATGCCTTTAAACCATTTCATGCTTGATGTTGGAGGAAAAGCCATTGGGACAACTTATCAAAGCAGCTCCAAAACAGAAAACAGAAATAATTTTCAGTTTTCGCATGTTGCTTTTGCTTTTCCGGTAACAAAAAATTCCGGGTTTAGTGTTGCGCTTAAACCGTATTCGAGTTCTACTTATAAAATTTCAAATCTTTTACTGCCTATAGCAGATAGTCAGGAATCTTATAGTTTGACTGCCGTGGGTTCCGGAGGACTTAATAACTTCGATTTTTCATACGGATATCGTTTTGGTAAAAAGCTGACTGTTGGGGCTTCTGCAGCTTTATTATTTGGAAATATTGTAGACGACCGCACATTCACGATTTTGAATTCCATTACTACAGTACATAAAAAAACAGATTATAACGGACTTCGTGCTACTTTAGGAACGCAGTATAAAATCGATTCGACATTAACAATTGGAACAACTTTTAAACTCCCGGCACAAATTAAAGGATCGAAAGTACAATCTGTTGAAACAATTACTGACGGGGTTTCTAATGTTATTGAGTCTGAAGCAGCGTCTAACGTCGATGATTATTATATGCCTTTAGAAATAGGAATAGGTATCAGCAAACGTTTTAAGAATGTTTTAAACATGACTTTAGATTATGAAAAAAGTTTGTGGAATGATACGAAACAGTCTGAACTTTATGGGGATTTTGTAAATCAGGACAGATTTGCCCTTGGATTTACTTATTTTAATGCCAATAGAAATATTCGTAAATATTGGGACAGGATAAAATATTCTGCGGGAGCAAATTTTGATACCGGCTATCTTGAAGTTGACGGAAAAAGAGTTAACAATGCATCAATTTCTATTGGGATTAATCTGCCAATTGAAAACACTTATTCGGCCTTAAACATTTCATATTCCTATGGTCAAAAGGGCAGGATATCAGATAATCTAATTAAAGAAAATTATCATAAGATATCCATTAATTTATCTTTAGATGGAATTTGGTTTGTGAAACGAAAGTTTGATTAATTCCTTAAAAATCTTTTTCGATTACCGGATATTTATCCTCTAATATAGATCTTAAAACTGCCGGATTTGAGTTAACATAAAATACAGGTTCACTTTTTGGAGTGTCAGTAAAGCCGACTTTTTCACGCAGAATATTTTGTGTCTGCCTTGCGACTGCCTCTCCAGAATCTATGATCTGAATATGCTCAGGAAGTATTTTTTTAATCTGCGGAATTAAATAGGGATAATGACTGCAGCCTAAAACAAGATAATCGATATTTGCATCGATCATAGGCTGCAAATATTCCTTTAATAATTGTGTCATTTCCGGGGAATATAAATTTCCGTCTTCGATTAATTTAACCAGTCCGTGACCAACCTGCTCAATAATTGTAGTATGCTGAAACATCTCTGCAGTTTTATTAAACAGTTCGCTGTTTAAAGTTCCTTTTGTGGCCAGGATTCCAATAACCTGCGTTTTAGAATTATTGGCAGCGGGTTTTATTGCAGGTTCAATTCCTATAAACGGAACATCATAATCATTACGAAGTTCCCAAATTGCATTTGTTGTTGCAGTATTACACGCAACTACAATTAATTTGCAATTATTTTTAAGTAAAAATTCTACATTTTTTTTGCTTAAGGCAACAATCTCTTCCTTTGATTTTTGACCATAGGGAGCATTTTTACTATCGGCTAAATAAATTGTTTTTTCGTTTGGAAGTAAATCGTGAATTTCTTTCCAGATTGAAGTTCCTCCAATACCAGAGTCGAAAATGCCTATAGGATTATTGTTTGTCATAATACAAAATTAGTATTTTTTGAAATAAAAATATATTCCAATTTAGTAGAAATCTGGAAATATTAATGTATTTTAATTTTAAATAAATGTAAAAAAAAACTGCTTAAATTTTTAAAATTTAAGCAGTTTAATTAAAAGAATTCGTTTATTAGAATCCTAAGTCTTTTTTTACGTCAGCAGTAATGTTTGGACCATCAGCTAACAAAAGAGTAGAACCGTCTAAAACGTATTGGAAACCTTTAGCTTTACCAACTTTTTGGATAGAAGCTCTTACTTTTTCCATTAAAGGTTTTACAATGTCAGTTTCTTTTTGTTGAAGTTCTTTTTGAGCATTGTCTCTGTAATCAACAATTCTTTTTTGCATATCCTGAACTTCTTTAGAACGATCCCCGTTTACAGCTTCAGTAACAGTTGCAGCTTCAGCTTCATACTTTTTGATTTTAGTTTGGTATTCGTCAACCATTTTTTTGTATTCAGCATCATATGTCCCACTTAATTTTTGCAGTTGATTTTGAGCATCTAGCATAGCAGGCATTTTCGACATAATCTCGCTAACATCAACATGGGCAACCTTCGCCTGTGCATTCATTGTGTTACTTGCTCCTAAAATAAGTATTGCAGCAATTAGTAAAGTTTTGATTTGTTTCATCATTTTTAAAAATTAATTAATTATTGGTCGTATTTGTTTTTTGTGTTTCGGCCTCTTTCGCTTTTTTAGCCGCTTCTCGTTCCTCGAGTATTTTTTTTCTTCTTTCTTCTAATTCTTTTTTACGCTGTTCGTAAAGCTTTTGTCTTTCTGCCGCTTTATCTACTGCCGGCTCTGTTGTCGTTGGTTCAGTAGTTGCCGCCGCTGCAGGTTTTGCTGTTTCTCCGGTTTTGCCTGTTTCAGTTGTTTTTGCAGCTTCGGTTGTTTTTGCTGGTTCAGAAACCGTGCCATTTTTTTTGGCTTCTCTCTCTGCCTGAATTGCCTTCCTTCTGTCGTCGTATTCTTTTTTCTTAGCTTCCTGCTCCAGTCTTCTGTCTTCAATTAGTTTTTCTCTCGCAGCTTTCCTTTCATCTAAAACTTTTTGACGATCTGACATTGCCGGATTTTCATCAATTGCATTTTCCTTACTTTCTTTAGCTTCCTGATCTTTCAATTGTTTTTTAGTCAACTGTTCTCTTTTCTCGGTTCTGTTTAAAACACGCAGCACCTGATCACTAATATCGAACCTTTTATTGCTGAAAAGCATTGTCAAATCTGACGATTTATCAAAAATGAAATCATAATTTTTAGCCTCGGCAATATCTTGAACAGCTGTAAAAACCTGATCTTGAATTGGTTTTGCCAAAGCTGATTTCTGTCTCATTAAATTTCCGTCAGCTCCAAATTGTTTTTGCTGGTAATCCAGCATTTCGTTTTCAAGAAATTTAATTTCAGTTTCTCTTTCATCAATTAATTCTTTAGTCAATAAAGCTTTTTCGGTCTTAAGATTTTCTTTAAGAGAATTAATGTTTAATTTTTTGGCTTCTATTTCTTGTTTCCACTTTTGAGCTTTTAACTCTAATTGTGCTTTTGCTTCTTTGTAATCAGAAACATTTTCCAAAATATATTCCATATCAATGTAACCGATCCTTGTCGTTTTACCTTGAGCCTGACTTGTATTTACTGCAATCAAGACTAAAAATATAAATAAAAACCGTTGTTTCATAACATTACTTTATTTTGAATTTTTAGCCAAAGGTATTAAAATTTGTACTAAAACCCGCACTAAAACTGTTGTCCAATAATAAAATGTGTTTCCCAGCCATTAGCTTTGTTTGTAACAGACCCAGGAAGGGCATCAAAACCGTAACCGAAATCAATTCCTAATAATCCAAATGCAGGCATGAATACACGTAAACCAGCACCGGCAGAACGACTCAAATCAAACGGATTGTAATCTCTAAACGTTGGATATGACGAACCTGCTTCTAAAAACGTCAAGGCATAAATCGATGCAGACGATTTTAATGTAATAGGATAACGTAATTCCATCGAGAATTTGTTATACACAGTAGCTCCAATCTGTTGTCCTAATGAATTAACAGGTGTCAGCGAGTTGTTCGGATAACCTCTTAATTGTATTGTTTCCCTGCCATCCATAGAATAGTTTGCCATTCCATCTCCTCCTAAATAGAAACGCTCAAACGGAACAACACCTCTTGATTGATCATAAGCTCCTAAGAAACCAAATTCTGTTAATGTTCTTAAAACTAATTTTCCATACACTTTAGTATACCAGTCTGCTTTAAATTTTACTTTATAGTATTCTAACCAGTTATATTTTTTCTGATCGACTTTCGCAACATCGGTGTCAGCGCTTTTATAATCAGATCCCACACTCACATATTGAGAAGATCCGTTTATAACTTCAGACTTCATATAATCACCTGGATTTATAGGCTGACCGTCTGGACCAGTTTTGGCCTCTCCGGTATATTGTACTTTATATTCTTTTTGGTTTCCTAAATCTTTATAATCCACGCCATTAAATAATGAGTAAGGAGGGGTAACTTTTGCAGAGATACTAAATTCAGAACCATAAGTTGGAAATATTGGGTTAACCCCTTTATTACTTCTTGAAAGCCCTATTGTATAGGCAAGGTTTCTTGATGCCCCGTTACCAAAAGTAAACAATCCAGTATAATAGTTGTTTAGGTCATAATGCTGATAACTAACAGATTGTGAAAGAACGAAATAATCATCAGGTACAGTTAAACGTTTTGCTAAACCAACTTGTACTGTAAAAATATTAAAACTTTGGCTTTTATCTACAGTTCTGGTTACATAATTGTTATTGAACTGTTTACTATAAGAAATAGAAGAACTGAATTGTACCGGTTTTTTACCTCCAAACCATGGTTCAGAGAATGATAAACTGTACGTTTGGAAATAAGTACTTCCTTGTAAACGAAGTGCTACTTTTTGTCCGTCTCCCATAGGAAGCGGTTTGTAAGCATCTTTGTCAAATAGTTTTCTGGCTGAGAAGTTGTTGAAAGATAAACCTAAAGTTCCAATGAAACCGCCGCCGCCGTAACCTCCCTGAAGCTCAACCTGGCTGGATCCTTTTTCTACTAATTGGTATTCGATATCTACTGTTCCCGCAGCAGGGTCAACGTTTCTAAATTCTGGTTTAATAGCCTCCGGATCAAAGAATCCTAATTGACCAATTTCACGAATAGTTCTAACCAATTCTTCTTTGCTGTATTTGTTTCCCGGTTTAGTTCTTAGCTCACGGTAAATAACGTGGTCATTTGTTTTGTCGTTTCCGGTAACATAGATTTTATTGAAATAAGCGATAGGACCCTCAGTAATTCTAATCTCGAAATCAATTGTATCATTTACCGTTTTTACCTCTACAGCATTAATTTTAGAGAATAAATAACCGTTGTTTTGGTATAAGTTTGTGATATCTTCTCCGTCTGGTTTTGAGTTATCAGCGATTCTTTTTTCTAGCAAAACACCATTATAAGTTTCTCCTTTTTTGATACCTAAATAACGGTTTAACTGTTGATCTGAATAAACTGTATTCCCTAAAAACTTAATATTTCCGAAGTAATATTTGTTTCCTTCTTCTACATTAATTTTTATTGCAAGCATATTTTTGTCTTTGTTATAAGTAACAGAGTCATAAATAATACGTGCATCACGATATCCTTTTTCTTTGTAGGCAGCGACAACTTTTTCTAAGTCGGTTTTGTATTTTTCAGGAATAAATTTTGAAGCTTTAAAAACACGAAGCAGATTTTTTTGCTTGGTATCCTTCATTGCGGCTCTTAATTTTGTGTCAGTAAGCTGCTTGTTTCCTATGAAATCAATACTGCTGATTTTAACTTTATCTCCTTTGTCTACCCTGACAAGCATATTTACCTGATTTCCGGCTGTACTGTCTGGAGTAGTGGTAATGGTAACTTTTGTATTATAAAAGCCATCTTTTTTATACTTGTTTTCAATGTAATTTTTAGTAGTCGTAATTAAGTTTTCGTTTACAATTTTATTTTTAGTTAAATTGTTATCTTTAATTAGTCCTTCGACTTTACTTTTCTTAACACCAGTGATTTTAACTTCATTTAATTTTGGAAGTTCAACGATATTTAAATCTAAATAAATACTATCGTTTTGAACCTTATTAATATAAAAAGAGATCTCGTCAAAAAGACCTAGTTTACCTAATTTTTTAATAGCGCCAGTAATTTCTTCCCCCGGAACTGTTATTTCGTGACCTACCTGAAGACCTGAGAAAGTAACAACAGTCTGCTCATTGAAGCTTATTTTACCAACAACAGAAACTTTAGCCAGAATATATTTTTTTCCTTGGTCAAAAGGAACTCTATCTTGAGCTTTTATTTGTGAAAAACTACCCAATAGTAAAAGGGTACAGATTATTTGTGGTATTCTTTTTTGTAACACTAAAAAATTATTTAATTTGTTCACTGGTTTTTCCAAATCTACGTTCTCTTTTTTGATAACTAATAATAGCCTCATATAAATCTTGATCTTTAAAGTCTGGCCACAAGACATTAGTAAAATATAATTCTGCATAGGCAATCTGCCAAAGCAAAAAATTACTTATTCTATGTTCTCCACTTGTTCGTATTAATAAATCTACGTCAGGTAAATTTTGCGTGTAAAGATGCTCATTTATAATTGAATCGTCAATAGTGTCTATTGAAATTATATTATTTTTAACTTTATCACTAATCACTCTGACAGCATTTACCAATTCCTCTCTGGAACCATAACTTAAAGCAAGGGTTAATGTAAGTCTGGTGTTATTTTTAGTCTTCTCAATAACGTCTAAAAGTTCTTTTTGTGCAGTTTTTGGTAATTTGTCAAGATTTCCAATTGCATTAAGTCTGATATTGTTTTCTTGAAGCGTAACCAGCTCTTTTTTTAAGGAATTGATCAATATTTTCATTAATGCTTCAACCTCCAGTTTAGGACGATTCCAGTTTTCTGTAGAAAAAGCATACAAGGTTAGGTACTCAATACCTAACTTGGCACAAGTTGTAATTGTTTTTTTTACAGATTTGGTGCCGTTTTCGTGTCCAAAAGCTCTTAAAAAGCCTTGTTGTTTAGCCCAGCGCCCGTTTCCGTCCATAATAATGGCCAGATGTTTTGGTAAGTTTGATTGATCTATAGAGTCTAGTAAATTCATTTTTATTATTCTGCGCAGTAGCAAGGTTTTTGTCCAAAGGTATACGTTAAAGTTATACCTGAAAAGACATACCAGTCATTATTATTTAAATTTCCGAATTTTAGAATGTTTGCATTGCTGGTACTTGGGTTACTTCCATCAATATTATCTGTAAAAGTATACCGTGCCCCAACCTCTGCTCCCAGAACAAAATGCGGCGTTACATTTGATTTAATTCCTAGCGTTATTGGTATTGCAAATGAGTTTGAGTTGATTTTTTGCGTAACATTTGGGCTGGTTTCATAACGATATAAACCATCATAAAGAAAAAAGCTTAAACCTGAATATATATAAGGAGTAACTTTTGTGTGGTAATCATGAAGATTGAAATCAAAAAAATTAAATTCTAAACCAGCAGAAAACTCTTTTACATCATTATCAAAACGATATCCCCTTCTGCTGCGTCCTGTTTCGTCAGAATCTAAATCGTTCCCAGTGATAGTAGATTGTGTATAAGAGAAACGGTAAGAATGTCTTGGGCTTTTGTTCCATTTGTACAAAATACCTAAAGCCAGTTTATTTGGGTTAATGTAAGTTGTGCTTCCAACATCACCAACAAAGTTGCTTCCGCCAATAAAAACACCAAGCTCATTTATTTGAGCATTTAGTGTAATAAAAGGGAAAAAACATAACAATAAATTAAAAATTTTCTTCATTTAATTCAAAATTGCGTGCAAATATAATAATTATCAATACGAATCAAAGTTCCTTTAGATAAATGTGCTTTTTTTTCAATTTACATTATGATTTTGAGCAATTTAATGATGATTCGCTATATGCAGAACGAGAAAATGTGGTATTATCGTATAGTGATGAAGGAGAAAAGAGTTTAATTTCTCTTGTCTTCTCCCCAGAGCAGTTTATTTCTTAAGGTCTTTAAGAAAGTTTCGCCTGGAATTTCAACCATTTTTATTTTGTAATCTGTTTTTTTAATCTTAAGAATAGATTCATTTTTTACCGAAGAAATTCTGGAATCTAATGAAACCAAGTATTGATCTTCTCTTCCGGTTACGCGTAAAGTAATTTCAGTATCGTCTGGTATAACAAGTGGTCTGGCGGTTAAATTATGGGGTGCAATAGGTGTAATTACTAAACTTTTTACATCTGGTGTTAAAATAGGGCCTCCGCAGCTTAATGAATATCCTGTAGAACCCGTAGGGGTAGAAATAATTAAACCGTCTGCCCAATAAGAGTTTAAATATTCATTGTTTAAATAAGTCTCAACAGTAATCATTGAAGTAGTATCTTTTCTGCTTACTGTAACTTCATTCATGGCAAAATTAAGTTCTTCGAAAGCATCATTATGAGGTTCACAGGTTAATCCTAATAAAGTTCTTTCAGAAGTTGTGTAGTTTTGATCGATGACATATTGCAGCAGACTGTCAATATTTTCCTTTTGAACTTTTGCAAGAAATCCTAATCTTCCTGCGTTTATACCTAATAATGGAATACCTGAATTACGAACAAAAGCTGCAGCTCTCAAAATCGTTCCATCACCGCCAATACTAATCAGCATTTCAAAACTATTATCTAATGTTGTACTTGGAGAAAAAGTTTTATACTCCTTTTTTACAAGCTGCTTATCATAAAGCATGTCAAGAAAATTTTCTTCAATTACCATTTCTACATTATTAGAATTGAAAAACAAGAAAATGTCTTTTATAATAGGTTCGGTACTGTTTTGATAATATTGTCCGTAAATGGCTATTTTCATTCTTCTTAATTAGATAATGAGGAAATGTGTTAATTTGATAATTTATTAGTTGAGAACATTTTCTAATTTTCTCATTGACCAATTTTCTAATTTAAATATTAAGATACTTGTCTAAATAATCAGAACGTTCTTTTAAATTATTAATATAGGTATCTTCCTGATGTTCTGAAATAATTTCATAACCATATCTTCTATACGTCTGAATGATTTCATTCATGGCTCCCAAACCTATTTTTATAGTAATCTGAACATTTTCTACATCAGCTTCAGAAACAAAACAGCCTAAAATTTTACCATTATTGCTTTCTACAATCTGGGTAACTTCGCTCATCGAATAATCCAGCAGCCCTTTTTGAACAATAATAATTCCTCCCTGTTCCTTTAAAAATGGAGTTTCCTGAAAAAACTTCATAATATCTTCCATTTCATAATAGCCTATATAGCTGTTATTTTCATCAAGAATTGGAATAATATTAGTGTGATTTTTTGCGAAGACTTCCAGGACATCCAGCCAGATCATTGATTTTCTGGCAAAAAAACGTTCCAAAGTATATTTGTAATCAATAGCTTTTTTATCGGTATCAAACGTTTCAACATCATCAGAAGAAATGCTTCCAATGAAAATCCCATCTTCTAAAATCGGGAAATGAGAAAAATTTACATCAATAAAAAAATCCTGAATCGATGCTATCGTTTCCTGACTATCAATCGCTCTGAAATCATTTGTGATATAGTTTGTAATTTCTGTCATAAATCAATCGAAGATATTTGATGCAAAATAATCAAAAAATACCAAAAACCGCTGCGTTTTACTTTGTATTTTTGTCGTAACAAATATAGTGTTACTTGAATTAATTATCTATTTATATGACAAAGTTAAGTGTTAATATCAATAAAATTGCAACGCTTCGAAATGCACGAGGCGGAAATGTGCCTGATTTATTAAAAGTTGCTGTCGATATTCAGCGTTTTGGAGGGCAGGGAATTACCATTCACCCGCGTCCGGACGAGCGCCATATCCGCTATCAGGATGCACGCGATTTAAAGGCAATTGTTACTACAGAATATAATATTGAAGGAAATCCGCAGCATAATTTTATTGATTTGGTTTTAGAGTGTAAACCAGATCAGGTTACATTGGTTCCAGATGCAATTGGCGCCATTACATCTTCTGCAGGCTGGGATACAATAAATAATCAGGCTTATTTAACCGAAGTTATTCAGGAATTTCAAAGAAACGGAATCAGAACATCGATTTTTGTTGATCCGGTTTTAGAAATTATCGAAGGGGCTAAAAAAACAGGAACTGACAGAATCGAATTATATACCGAAGCTTTTGCACATCAATATGATTTGGGAAACAAAAATGGAATTGATCCGTATGTAAAAGCTGCAGAATTGGCAAATGAATTAGGTTTAGGAATTAATGCAGGACACGATTTGAGTTTAGATAATATTCAGTTTTTTAAACAAAATATTCCAGGTTTGCTAGAGGTTTCTATTGGGCATGCCTTAATTTCAGAAGCGCTTTATCTTGGTTTGGATAATGTAGTAAATATGTATTTGAATAAATTGAAATAATAATTTTATGAGCCTTTTGTGAAATCTTTGCGAAAAAGTTATTACACAGAGCTGTACAAAGATTTCATGAAGAATATCAAAGAAAAAAAATATTTAAAGTAAAATTAAATGTTATACTCAAAAATAGAAGGTGAAGGAAAACCATTTATTATCATGCACGGATTTCTTGGAATGTCTGATAATTGGAAAACCTTAGCAGGACAATATGTCGAAGCCGGATTTCAGGTTCATATTTTAGATTTAAGAAATCACGGACGCAGTTTTCATTCAAACGAATGGAGTTATGAAGCAATGGTACAGGATGTATATGAATATTGCCAGGCAAATCAATTAACAAAAATCGATATTCTTGGACATTCGATGGGAGGAAAAGTGGCTATGCTTTTTGCAGCGACACATTCTGATCTTGTAGATAAATTAATTGTGGCAGATATTGCCCCTAAATTTTACAAACAGCATCATCAGGATATTTTGGCAGGTTTAAACGCAGTTGACTTTTCTGTAAAACCAAGCCGAAATGATGTTGAAGCAATCGTTGCACAATATGTTTCAGATTTTGGAACGCGCCAGTTTTTATTGAAAAATTTATATTGGAAAGAACCGGGACAACTTGCTTTCCGTTTTAATCTTGAGGTTTTCAACAACAATCTTGATGCTATCGGGAAACCTTTGGCAGAAAATTTAGTTTTTAATAAACCAACATTATTTATTAGAGGAGGAGAATCTGGATATATTTTAGATACAGATTTAGATGAAATAAGAAAACAGTTTCCGAATTTTAAACTAGAAACTATTCCTGGCGCAGGACACTGGCTTCATGCCGAAAATCCAAAAATGTTTTTTGAACTGACAACAGAGTTTTTGAAAGGGTAAATTATTATTTTTTTTTATTTTCAGCAATATAGTATTAGTTGGAAATTAGAGAAACCAAAAAATAAGAATTAACTTACATGTAAACATTAAAATTCATAAATTTGCTTTTTGAATTTTAATGTTTATAATTTAATGGATTTCAATTTTTATAATTTATTTGAGGAAAGTGGTTTAGGATTGATTTATTTGTATTCCTCTCCATTTTTTGCCCTTTTGATTTTTGCCGAAATGCTCTTTAGTCATTTTGGTAAAAAAAACCTGTATACTAAAAATGACATTTTTGTAAATGTCACATTTGCGGTGTTTAATTTTGCATTAGATTTTATAATGAAATCATTTGCTTTTGGGGTTATGTTTTTCTTTTTCCAACACCGCATTTTTTCTTGGAATACTCACATTTGGTATTACTGGGCAGCTGTTTTTTTACTGCAGGATTTCGCTTATTATTTACTGCATGTTGTAGATCATAAATCACGTTTTTTTTGGTCAGTACATATTACGCATCACAGCTCAGAATACTATAATATTTCTACCGGATTTAGATCGCCTGTTTTCCAGCCGCTTTACCGCTATTTGTATTTTTCCCCTTTGGCTTTTTTAGGTTTTAATCCCTGGCATATTATGGGAGCTTACGCATTGTTTCAGGTTTATGGAACTTTAGTACATACACAAAGTATAAAAAGTATGGGTATTTTAGAATGGGTTTTAGTGACACCATCGCATCATAGGGTACATCATGCCAGAAATATCAAATATTTAGACAAAAACATGGGAATGGCATTAATAATTTGGGATAGGATGTTTGGAACTTTTCAGAAAGAAGAACCAGAAATACCCGTAAAATTCGGAATTTATCCAAAGCCAAAAAGCGATGGTGCCTTTGAGCTTTTATTTTACGAATGGAAAAAAATGTGGCAAGATATAAAACAGCCTAATATTGGCTGGCAAAACCGATTGAAATATATGTTTTATGCTCCTGGCTGGAAACCAAACGGACAAGGAAAAACAGTAAAAGATTATCAGAGAGAATATGAATTGAAGCAAATTAATATGCCAAAACAGCCTTAAATTTTAATTCAACAAGCCATTTCTGAACAAAGGATACGATTAGAAAAAAATCATTACTTTTATTAAAATTTTAAAAGAAAAAGTTATGAAATTAATACTAAGACTTCTTGTCACAGCAGCTTTAGTCTTGTTGATCGCAAATTTTTTACCAGGAGTTCATGTTGCCAGTTTTGCCACGGCTGTTATAGTTGCAGTGGTTCTAGGATTGTTAAATGTTTTTATAAAACCAATTTTGGTAATATTGACTTTTCCGGTTACAGTTATCACGCTGGGACTGTTTTTATTGGTTATTAACGCAATTATTATTCTGTTATGTACTTATATTGTGGGAGGTTTTGCAGTCGAATCATTCTGGACAGCTTTGTTTTTCAGTATTATTTTGTCTATTCTTCAGTCAATTACTTACAAAATATTAGGAGACGATAAATAAAACAAAATTAAAAGCACATAAAACTGCTTCAAATACAATAGATTAAAAACTTGGTTGGGTTGCAAAAATTTTATAATTTTGCGACCCAATTTTATTATGTAAATTAAAGAAGAAGATGGATATTAAAAGAGTAGCAATAGACGCTGTAAACGAGACAATTGTAATGAACGTTGTTCATATGGATTATAAAGGTCAAGTGGCAAAAAGAATCAACGAAAAATTGCCTTTGGCACAAGTAAAAGGATTTAGAAAAGGACAAGTTCCTAAAGATCTTGTTGAAAAACAATACGGAAAAGGTATTAAACAAGAAGAAATTAAAAAAGTAGTTGATTTGGCTTTAGAGCGTTTTGTACAATCTGAAAGATTAAATCTTTTAGGAACTCCTCTTCCAAAAGTAAACGAAAACCTTGATTGGGATGCAGAAGAATTAACTTTTGAATTCGAAATTGGTTTAGTGCCAAATTTCGAAATTGATTTAGAAGCTAAAAACAATATCGTAAAATATATCGTTACTGCTGATGATAAATTAATAGACGGACAAGTAGAGCGTATCCAAAAGCAATTTGGAAAAGCAATTCCTCAGGATAAAGCAGATGTTGATTCTGATTTAACTGGAACTTTTACAAACGAAGAAAAAGGAATCAGCAATACAACTACAATTTCTGTTTCTACATTCAACAAAAAAGCCGGAGATAAATTCATTGGTAAAAAAGTTGGAGATGTTGTTAAAGTAAGCACAAAAGGTTTATTTGAAGACGATCACCAATTAATGGATTACTTAAAAGTATCTCATGATGATGTTCACGGTTTAGATATCGAAGTTAACTTTACAATCGAAGCAATCAACGGTGCTGAATTGGCAGAATTAAACCAGGAATTATTTGATAAACTTTTTGGTGAAGGAAAAGTAGCTTCTTTAGAAGACTTAAAAGCTAAAATTAAAGAAGATGCTGAAGCTCAATTTGCACAGCAAGCAGACCAAAAATTATTATTAGACGTTCAGGATTTCCTGATCGAAAATACAAAATTTGATTTACCGGCTGAATTCCTTAAAAAATGGTTACAGACTGTTGGAGAGAAAAAACTTTCTGCAGAAGAAGCTGAAGTTGAATACGCAAGATCTGAAAAAGGTTTACGTTTTCAATTAATTGAAGGAAAAGCAATGGCTCAAAGTAATATCCAAATTACATTTGAAGATTTGAAAGAGTTTACATCAAACGCAATCAGACAGCAAATGGCTCAATTTGGACAAACAAATCCAACTGACGAAGAAGTTCAGGGAATCGTGGCTAGAGTTTTATCTAACCAGGAAGAAGTGAAAAGACTTTCTGAGCAGGTTGTAGCAGCTAAGTTGTTAGATTTATTTAAAGAGAAAGCAAATCCAACTACTAAAGAAGTTACTTACGAAGAATTTATTGCAGCTTCTTACGGAGAATAAATTTTAGTCTAAAGGCGAAAGTTATAAAGTCAAAAGTTGACGGGAATACTGTAAAAGCTCTATTTCAAAATTTAAGATTTTATTACAGAAACTGAAAGATAAAAAAAGTTATATTTGAGCGTCAAAAGATATTTTTGACGCTCTTTTTATTATATAATCTTGTAATTTTGAATTATTATTTCTTAAATTTCCAAGTATAAAACTTTAAAAATAAAAAAGAAGACAAATTGGCATCCTTTATAAAAAGGTATGAACTTTGTTTTAATTCGTTTAAGTCACTTTCAGACTTTAGACTTTCAAACTTTAAACTAAAAATATGAACTACGGTAAAGAATTCAAAAAATTTGCTACAAAGCACCAAGGAGTAAACGCTATGTACTATGACAAAATCATAGCAGCGATGAACCCAACGAATATGACACCATATATCATCGAAGAACGTCAGTTGAATATTTCTCAATTAGACGTTTTTTCAAGATTAATGATGGACAGAATTATCTTTTTAGGAACAGGTATCGACGACCAAATCGCTAATATCGTTCAGGCTCAGTTATTATTTTTAGAAAGTGCTGATGCATCAAAAGATATTCAGATTTATTTAAATTCTCCTGGAGGAAGCGTTTACGCAGGACTAGGAATTTATGACACAATGCAATTTATTAAACCAGATGTAGCTACAATTTGTACAGGTATGGCAGCTTCTATGGGAGCAGTTTTATTATGTGCAGGAGCAGCAGGAAAACGTTCGGCCCTGCCACATTCACGTGTAATGATTCACCAGCCGTCTGGAGGAGCACAAGGTGTTGCAACAGACATGGAAATCAACTTACGTGAAATGTTGAAATTAAAAGACGAATTATACAACATCATTTCTCAGCATTCAGGACAAACTTTTGATAAAGTTCATAAAGATAGTGAGCGTGATTACTGGATGATCGCTGAAGAAGCAAAAGAATACGGAATGATTGATGAAGTGTTGAGAAGGAGTTAAATTAGTTTAAAGTTTTAGGTTTCAGGTTGATGTAGTTAACCTGAAATTTCAAACATTTTTAAACTTGGAACAAAAATAAATAAGTTAATAAGTTACTAAGTTTTTGAGGTTTTAGTGATAAATCTCAGAAACTTAGTAACTTTGCAGCTTAGTAACTAAAAAAGAATGGCTAAAGTAGTATTAGAATGTTCGTTTTGTGGAAGAAAAAAGCCAGAAACTAATTTATTAATTGCCGGTATTAATGCACATATTTGTGATAAGTGTATTGAGCAGGCACACGGAATTGTTTTAGAAGAACTAAAATCAAGCGGAAGCGCGAAACTTGTTGGCGACTTAATTTTAAAGAAACCAAAAGAAATCAGAGCTTTTCTGGACCAATACGTTATTGGTCAGGACCAGACAAAAAAAGTAATGTCGGTTGCGGTTTACAATCACTACAAACGTTTAATGCAGCAACAATTAGACGATGAAGTAGAGATCGAAAAAAGTAACATCATTATGGTAGGTCAAACCGGAACAGGAAAAACATTAGTTGCAAAAACAATCGCAAAAATGTTAGACGTTCCTTTAGCAATTGTTGATGCAACAGTATTAACAGAAGCTGGTTATGTAGGAGAAGATGTTGAAAGTATTTTAACGCGTCTTTTACAAGCTGCAGATTATGATGTAACCAAAGCAGAAAGAGGAATCGTATTTATTGATGAAATCGATAAAATTGCCCGTAAGAGCGATAATCCATCCATAACACGTGACGTTTCTGGTGAAGGTGTACAACAAGCTTTATTGAAACTATTAGAAGGAACAGTTGTAAACGTACCGCCAAAAGGAGGACGTAAACACCCGGACCAAAAATTTGTTGAGGTAAATACACAAAACATCCTGTTTATTGCAGGAGGAGCTTTTGATGGAGTAGAACGTATTATTTCTAAACGTTTAAACCGTCAGGCAGTAGGATATTCTACTTCTAAAAATGTAGACAATATCGATAAAAATAACCTGCTTCAATATATCATACCAAAAGATATTAAAGATTTTGGTTTGATTCCGGAGATAATTGGTCGTTTACCGGTATTGACACACATGGATCCTTTAGACAAAGAAACACTTCGTGCTATTTTGACACAGCCTAAAAATGCATTGGTAAAACAATATCAGAAATTATTCTTAATGGATGAAGTTGAGTTTACGATTACAGATGAAGCTTTAGACTTTATTGTAGACAAAGCATTAGAATACAAATTAGGAGCACGTGGATTACGTTCGCTTTGTGAAGCAATCCTAACAGATGCAATGTACGAACTGCCAAGTTCTGACGATAAAGTTTTGTTAATCGATAAAGATTATGCAGAACATACCTTAAGTAAAAACTTATTGAAGCGAATGGAAATTGCTTCTTAAACCTCTAAATAACTTTGACAAAGTTTCACTTTTAAACCTGCTCATTTATTTGAGCAGGTTTTTTTTATGCAATTTGTTAAGACTTCAACCTATTTTCGAATATTTTCTAAAATCACTAATATTTTATTTTTTTGTAAGAATTTATTTCATATGTTTGTTTTGTAATAATAATCATTCAAAAATAAAGTTATGAAGCAAAACATTAAAAAAATTGTGATTTTAAGTGTTATTTCGGTAATTGCTGTAATCTTTTCCAGATGTCAAAATGATGAGTATTTCTTAAAAAATGATGACACAAATTTAGCATCGGCCAAAACATGGTTTAGTAAGTATGAAGGAAATGGCGATAATATTGAATTGTTTCAAAATTTAAATTATGAGTGGCAAAAAGCCGAAATTAAAGAAGGTAAAGATGGTACTCAATTAATTGTAGTTCCAATTGTTGAAGTAAAAAAGGAGCAAAATGAAGATTGGGAGCAAAGGCTTTACATTTATAAAATAGATCAAAATAATTATAAGGCTTTATTATATGAATTTTATCCTGAAAACTTAGCATATGCTAATTCAAATGACTTTAACGGTTATATTAGTGTTTGGGATTTAAAAACAGGTTTTATAAAAGCTGCAAAATTTGTAAATGACAAGATTGTAGAGAATGGCGATGTAGAAATTTTATCTAAAGATAAGCTCGCTGTAAAAAATACTACTGCTAAAGTACCTCAAGAATCTAATTTTGATGATGATACATCAGTGACAGTTGGAGGAATACAATTAAGAGCAGTAGTTGTTCAAAATAATTATATTGACTCAATGTATTATGTCTCAAGAAGAGGTACGGATTATATGGGTGGGAGTTCTGAAGATTATACTTCAGGTTATGGTGGAGGAGGTGGAGGAAGCGGTAGTAACACGACTGCCTTGACAAATGCTCAAATAACAAAAAAGAATATTAATTCTGACAAATTAGATCTTTGTACAAAATCTGTTTTAGATAAATTAAAGAACTTGAAGCAAAGTGATATTGCTGATATGATTTCAAAATTTGATTCAAATTCTTCGATATTAACAATAAATTTTAAAACTGGAGTTGTTACAAATTCTAATAATGATGCAGAGACAGTAGCGATATCGAATTTTAATTATAATATTACTCTTAACGAAAGATACACTAATGGGGTTCTAGAGGGAGAGATAAATTCTCCACCAACAACTTTATCATTGGCAACTACATTAACTCACGAAATAATTCATGCATATTTGTTGAGTGTTGTTGATGAATATAAAGTGTTAGGAACATCTAAAATTTGTGATTTTCCTACAATTTATGACGCATATATTACACAAAAAATCCCTGCAGGAAGTTCTCAAGCGAAAGTTGATGCCCAACATGAGTTGATTGCTACAAAATACGTAAATTCTATTGCATCAAGTATACAAGAATTTGAGACAGGATTTCCTGTTGTTTCTGGATTTCCTAATCAGGTTTATCTTGATATTGCTTGGGCAGGTCTTGAAGGGACTTACATATTTAATAAAAATTATCCAAACGACCCTAATCATAAAAACTATAAGGATAGAAATAGAATACTTTCGAGAGGGTCAATAGAAAAATATAATAAATCTCGTGGGAATCAAATTCCTGTAGGTAAACCATGTAAATAAATATTAGATGAAAACTAAATTAATACTAGTTTTAATTGTTGTTAATAGCTTTGTTTCTTGTGCACAGACTAATTTGAAAAATTATCAATGTATTGAAGATTATTTGGAAAGCAGAGGTATTGATAATAAAAGACAAGCGATGGTAATTAAAGAAAAGGAGAAAAATAAAAGCGCTCTACGAATTTTTTACGGAGGAGATGAAATTTCAAATTATTCTATTAATTATAGAACCCCATTATTTGAAGAGCAAGCATGGAAAATAATGTATAAAACTTACTCTGCAGATACTATTGTGAAACATTGGAAATCTGCAGATTTTCCTAATTATAATTTTATTTTTCAAAATAGAAAAGGATTGTGGACTTTTAATTTTTTTGATAAATATGAAAATAATCAAATGGATGTATATTTTATCTCTGAACCTATGTATTATAAAAATGATAAATATATAATATTTGAGTTTTCTGAAGGTATTACGGGAACAAGTGGAATTCAAAGAAATCAAATCATAATTATGACAAAAGAAAAAGATAAATGGAAAGTTGTTGAAACTGTTTATGATTATATTTTACACTAACACGTTAGTGCAATTTTTATAATAATAAGTAGTGTATAAAGAGAATATGGATTATTCTAAAACGAATGGAGAGAATATCAAAATGAAAATAAAAAAATCTATATTAATAGTTATAATATTGTTATTGAAAGCAATAACTATTACAAGCCAAAACAAGTTAGATGAAAAATTATTAATAAACAATTTTGTAAAATCAGTATTTTTTGAAAATGCTGATGCAAAATCTATTGCTGGCCAATATATTTATTTTGAACCAATTAGTAATGTAAAGTATTCTTTAGCTGATCGAATAAAAATCCTAAACAAGCATTTGAAAAAAATAAAAAAAGAAAACTCGTTATTGAACCCTGCCGATTTTTATATTGTAAGATATGAAGACTACAAAAACGATAAGATTATTTTTTCAAAAAAAACGAATAGTATTTTTATTTTGGTAAGTAAAAGTAATCCTGTGATGTATTTTTCTTTGTTAAAAGAGAAAATATTTGCTTTTGACTATATTATTAAAGGAGGTGAAGTTCTGTTTATAACATATTAGTTTTCAGTATTTAGACTTTGGATGTTTTTACAATGTTTAATGCTTTTTTTTTAATAATTTAATAATAACAGAAAATGAAAAATAATTTTTTAATATTCTTAATAATTGGCATTTTACTATTTGCTTATTTTTACTTCTCTGATATCTATTTTACTTTAAATATTGGCGATACTTACTATGTTATAAATTATTTTTATCCCATTCTATTTGTTTTAGGAGTTGGAAGCGTGTTTTATTTTTTAAAGCAACTAAAAGATAGAAAGAGTTAGTAATTAGATTGCTTCAATTAAGAAAAAGAAGAAGTCGAGAATAGAAAAATAACGATGCTCATTTTATCAAACCTGTTCATTTATTTGAACAGGTTTTTTTATTTTAAAATTATGAAAATGAAACGTCTCAAATAGCCCTGATCGAAACGGCATCCTTTTGCTGTGTGGTTCACAGCAAAAGATATAGTGCAGAGCAGGACTAAAGGTTATTTTGAAAAGGGAATTTTCTGCTTCTAAAAAAACTACTGAACCCTAAACTTCTCCCGATATTCAATAGGTTTCATACCCACCATTTTATAAAATACCTTTCTAAAAGCCTTTGGGTCGTTATATCCGGTTTTTTCAATAATTTCTGAAATCGAAAGCTGGGTTTGTTCCAGGTATTTCTTTGAGCTTTCAACTCTGATATTCTGCAAATATTCAATTGGCGGAATTCCTGTAACTTGTTTAAAACGACGCGTCATGTTTCTGGCACTAGTTGGAATATCTTTAGTGATTTCTTCCAGTTTCTCGATGCTGTGATACTGACTTTCAATTTTTTGCTGTAACATTGCAACCAGAGTGTCATTATGCAAATGATTCGGTCTAAAAGTACTGAAATAACTTTGTTTGTATCGGTTTAAATCAATTGAGAAAATCTTCGCTATTTGCACTGCAATTTCATTTCCGCAATATTTCTGAACCAAAAGAATCAATAAATGAAACGTTGAGGTCGATCCGCCGCTGGTATACAAACTACCGTCGGCCGTTAAAGTTTCTTCAGGTTTTAATTTCACCATCGGGAAAGCTTTTGTAAAAGCACTGCAGGCATCAACATGGGTAGTGGCCAGTTTTTCATTTAATAATCCCGAAGCAGCAAACAAAAATGCACCCGTACAAAAACTTGCCAATTCAGCTCCAGCCCGATGTTGTTTTTGTAACCACGGAATAAATTTTTTATTCTTCGTAATCATTTCACTCATATTATCAGTAGTAAAAGCCGGAATCAAAATGAGCTCTAAAAGTTTATCAGAATCCTCGATAGAATTAATTTCATATCCAAACAAATGTTTCTGATTGATTTGTTCTGCCAATTGAAAAACCATAATTTCAAATGGCTTGTCAGTAGACGGACTTAATTTATTAGCCGTTTCAAAAACTTCTAAAATTGCGGCTATACTTAATAATTTATAGTCGTGAGGAACGATTAAACCTACTTTCTTGCTCATAATCTTGTGGTTTTTTGGAGGATTGACTTTACAACAAAAGTAATAAAAATGTCTTAAATGCCCCTAAAGTTGACTTTTAATGTATCATAAAGCTAATACTAAAGCTCTAAATTTGTTTTAAATAAATTGTAACTTTATATATTATGGAAACGAAAATGTATTTAAATCTAGCTGTAAAAGAGCTAGATAAAGCGATAAAATTTTTTAATGAATTGGGTTTTCCTACGAATCCGAAATTTACAAATGAAAAAGGTGCCTGCATCATTATTGGTGAAAATATCTATCTCATGCTTTTGGTAGAAGAGTTTTATCAAACTTTTACAGATAAGCAGATTTGCAATTCTCATACAACCAGTGAAGCCCTTATTTCTATTTCTCTAGGATCAAGAAAGGAAGTTGATGAAATGATTGAGAAAGCAGTTAAGGCTGGCGGGACTGATTATAGAAAAGCACAGGATTATGGATGGATGTACCAAAGAACTTTTCTTGACTTAGACGGACATCATTGGGAAGTTTTCTACATGGATGAAAGTCAGATACCAGATCATATGTAATTAAAACGGAGTATTGAATAAAGTATAATTTTTAAATATATAAATAATGATAACAGTACAGAATACAATTAATGCATCAATAAACAAAATTTGGGATTTCTGGACACTGCCGGAACATATTACAAAATGGAGTTTTGCTTCTCCGGACTGGCATACACCTTATGCTGAAAACGATATAAAACAAGGTGGAAAATTCAAATCAACAATGGCAGCAAAAGACGGAAGCATGAGTTTTGACTTTGAAGGTGAATATACTTTCGTAGAACCAAATAAAGCAATAAAATATGTAATGGCCGACGGAAGAAAGGTTGAAATTACTTTCAAAGAAACTTTAGACGGAATAGAAGTAACTGAAAGTTTTGACCCAGAAACCCAAAACCCTGAAGAAATGCAGCGTGGAGGCTGGCAGGCAATTTTGGATAACTTTAAAAGTTATGTCGAAGCAAATTAGTTCTTTTAGAGGTTAAAAGCAGCAAAGGCTCAAAGGTTTTTCCCAAATCTTAAATGAGCATAAATCATTTATATGGTTTTAAAAAAAGTTTAACGAAAAACATCAAAATATGACAAAGCAAATATGGTTAAATCTGCCTGTGAAAAATGTGGAAAAAGCAAAAGATTTTTTCTTAAAAATAGGCTTCTTTTTTAATGAGCAGCACGATACACCAAGTTCAACCTGTATGGTTGTTGGTGAAGGACATTTTGTAGTAATGCTATTTGAAGAATCACTTTTTGAAGGTTTTTCGCAAAACAAAATTACCGACACAAAAGCAAGTTCTGAAATTCTGATTTCGATCGATGCCGAAAGTAAAGAGGAAGTTGATGAACTAGCTAAAAAAGTTCAAGATGCCGGAGGAACTGTTTTTTCTGCTCCGGCTGAGAGTCAAGGATGGATGTACGGCTTTGGTTTTGCCGATTTAGACGGACATCGCTGGAATGTTTTATTTATGGATTTTAGTAAATTATCTTAATTATGGAAACTTTAGAATTTAAAATAAGAATTAAAGCCCCGGCTCAAAAAGTTTGGGATGTTTTATGGAATGATGAAACCTATAGAAAATGGACAAGTGTTTTTTGCGAAGGATCTCATACCATAAGTACTTGGAACGAAGGCGATAAAATACATTTTATGACACCAAGTGGAGAAGGAATGTATAGTATAATTGAAACAAAAACGCCAAACGAGTATATGGCTTTTAAGCATATAGGCGAGATAAAAGATTTTAAAGAACAACCTCTCAATGAAGAAACAAAAAAATGGAGCGGCGCAATGGAAACTTACAGATTAATTCAAGATGATGAATTTACAGATTTGATTGCTCGTAACGATTCTGTCGAAAAATATGCCGATTATTTTAAAGATGTTTTTCCTAGAGGTTTAGAAGTCGTAAAAGAACTTTCAGAAAAGGGTAAATAGAACAAAGAGAATAGAACAAAGAGCAAAGAACATTAACAATTTATAATTAACAACTCACAATTAAAAAAAAATATCATGACAACAGTAAATCCTTATTTAGTTTTTAATGGAAATTGCGAAGAGGCATTCCTACATTACAAATCCGTATTTGGCGGTGAATTTTCATATATCGGAAGATTTAAAGAAATGCCTGCTGCTGAAGACGGCGGTTGTACCGAAGTTTCAGAAAAAGATGCCAACCGTATCATGCACGTTTCATTGCCAATTGGAAATACCATTTTAATGGGAAGTGACAGCAGCGAACAATCAGGCGATGTGAAATTTGGAGGAAATTTTTCTGTTTCGGTTAATGTAAAAAGCACAGAAGAAGCAGACCTAATCTTCAATGGACTTTCAGAAGGCGGAAACGTTTTTATGCCGATGGATAAAACATTTTGGGGTGCTTATTTTGGAATGTTTACCGATAAATTTGGCATCAACTGGATGGTAAACTTTGACGAAAACCAAAAATAATTTTTTTAGCCACGAATTCACTAATTTTTTAAACAGTATATTTTTATATAATTTGTGAATTCGTGGCTAAAAAAACAAACTCACTTGTTACGTTATTTTAATAGTAACGTATTATTGTTAAATTACTCGAAAAAGCACATGAATATGTGCTTTTTCTTTTCAAAAAAACAAAGATTATTCTTTTTTATCACCTAGAGATTGCCGATTTTTGTCGCTTCAAAATCAATAAAGATAAAATGGTAGTAGAGGATAAAGAAATTATTTTATTAAAAGTTTCAGGACACGATAAAATAGGGGTTACAGCAGGTTTAACAGCTGTATTAGCGACTTATGATGCTAATATTTTAGATATCGGACAAGCCGATATTCATGACACGCTTTCTTTAGGGATTTTGTTCGAAATTGCCGCAGGCTCTTCTTCTGCACCAGTTTTAAAAGACTTATTATTCAAAGCCTACGAGTTAGAAATCAAAGTTAAGTTTATTCCAATCTCGATCGAAGATTATGAGAAATGGGTAAAATCACAATCTAAGCAGCGATACATCATCAATATTTTAGGCGAAAAACTAGCTGCGTCACAATTAGCAGCCGTTACTAAAATAATGTCTGATCAAAATTTAAATATCGATTCTATTATACGTTTAACAGGAAGAACTTCAATTGTAGAAAAAGAAGAATATCCGCGTTCTTGTATTCAGTTATCTGTAACAGGCGAAATTGTAAATAAAATTGTCATGACGGCAAGTTTTATGGAAATTTCAAGAACCTTAAACGTTGATATTTCTTTTCAGGAAGATAATATTTACAGAAGAAACCGTCGTTTGGTTTGCTTCGATATGGACTCTACTTTAATCCAAACAGAAGTTATCGACGAATTGGCAGAATTAAACGGAGTAGGAGCGCAGGTAAGAGCCATTACAGAATCGGCGATGAATGGTGAAATTGATTTCAACGAAAGCTTCAAACAACGTATGGCTTTGCTGGAAGGTTTGAGCGAAGACGTTTTGCAAAATGTTGCCAAGAATTTGCCAATTACGCAAGGTGCGCATCGTTTAATGAAAGCCTTAAAATATTACGGATATAAAACCGCAATTCTTTCTGGAGGATTTACTTATTTTGGTGATTATCTTCAAAAAGAACTCGGAATCGATTATGTTCACGCTAATCAATTAGAGATTAAAGACGGTAAATTAACCGGAAAATATCTAGGCGATATCGTAGACGGACAAAAGAAAGCCGAATACCTAAAAGCAATTGCCGAAAAAGAAGGAATCCACATCAACCAAACTATTGCAGTTGGTGACGGTGCAAACGATTTACCAATGCTAAACTTAGCAGGTCTAGGAATCGCTTTCCATGCAAAACCAAAAGTAAAAGAAAGTGCTTCAACCTCTATTTCAAGTTTAGGACTTGATGGTGTTTTATACCTTTTAGGTTACCACGACAGATATATTGATATGATGTAATACTATTTGTCATCCTGAGCGATCCCGAGGCTTCAGGAGAAGGGATTTCTTGTTGAGAAGGGCTTCGACTTCGCTCAGCCTGACAACGTATTTTTGTCATTTCTGACGAAAGGAGAAATCGCACACGATAATCGACAAAGATTGACGATTCACTTTGCAGAATTTCTAGTGCGATTTCTCCTTTCGTCGAAATGACAATATTGAGAAAACCTTAGCCGCCTAGAATCTCAGAACCTTAATAATGGCATGCCCCTCCGGGTCGGGCTATCCGTTACAATCTTTTTGTTTTTAAAGAAAAAACAAAAAGGATTTCCACCTCTATCCCTCATGCAACTCAGCGGAAGAAACATTTTTAAAGAGAAAATAAATTAAAAGATACAAGATCAATTGCCTCCAGCTTTAGCTCGAGTAATAATAATTGACAAAGATTAAGGCTTAGCCAAATTATTTACAATCTAGAATTCGGCTAAAGCCTAGCGTTATTATATTATGACTCCCTAGCTAAAGCTAGGGGCTATAAAAAAAACTTAACAAAATTCTTAGGAATTTTTAAAATTAATTGCCTCCTGCTTTAGCTGGAGGAATAATAAATGACAAAGAGTTAAGGCTTTAGCCAAATTATTTGCAACGTAGAATTCGGCTAAAGCCTGGCTTTGATATAAATTATAACCCCCTAGCTAAAGCTAGGGGCTATTGAAAATTTGTATAGAATCTATATTGAAATTCATGTCAATCCGTGTTTTCACAAAGTGAATCCGCGTCATCTGTGTGCCAATTTTTAAAATTTACATCTCCTTCAACTGCTCCAAATAATCTCTCTGATTAGAAAGTCTAGGAATTTTATGCTGACCACCCAATTTATCTCTTTCTTTCAGCCAATCATAAAATAAATTTTCACGTGCTACATTAATCACCAAAGGATTCAAAGTCATATTGTTGTAGCGTTTCGCTTCGTAATCAGAATTTAAAGTCTGCAGCGTTTCGTCCAGAACTTTCTGGAAAAGACCAACGTCAGCAGGTTTTTGCTTGAACTCAATCATCCATTCGTGAGCACCTTTTTCTTTATCCTGCATAAAAATAGGAGCAACCGTATAATCAATCACTTCCGTTTGAGTAATCTGGCAGGCTTTCGCAATCGCCTGATCCGTATTTTCTACCATTAATTCTTCCCCAAAAACATTAATATGATGTTTGGTTCTTCCCGTAACTCTAATTCTGTACGGATTTAATGAAGTAAAACGAACCGTGTCGCCAATTAAATAACGCCATAAACCAGAATTTGTAGTAATTACGATTGCATAATTTTTATTCAATTCAACATCGGCCAAACGAATCACTTTTTGATCTGGAGTTCCAAAAGTTTCCATCGGAATAAATTCATAGAAAATTCCGTAATCCAGCATCAGTAATAAATCGCTGGAATTATTTAAATCCTGAATCGCAAAAAAGCCTTCAGATGCATTATAGATTTCGTAATATTTAAAATCTTTGCTTGGCAAAATTTTCTTGTATTGTTCTTTATAAGGAGAAAAACTCACACCGCCGTGAAAATAAACTTCAAGGTTTGGCCAGAGTTCCAGTAAACTTTGTTTACCTGTATTTTCTAATACCTTATTCATTAAAACCAGCATCCAGGAAGGAACTCCGGCAAAACTGGTTACATTTTCGCTTTTGGTTTCATTAATAATCGCCGCGATTTTAGTTTCCCACTCGCTCATTAACGAAGTTTTACTGCTTGGCGTACTGCTAAACTCGGCCCAAATAGGCATGTTTTCAATCAAAATTGCCGATAAATCACCAAAAAAAGTATTGTTGTTTTCGTAAATCTGAGAACTTCCGCCCAAGCGTAAACTCTTTCCCAAAAACAATTCAGAATCTTCATTATTATTTAAGTACAAACAAAGTAAATCTTTACTTCCTTTATAATGGCAATCTTCAAGAGCTTCATTACTTACGGGAATAAATTTACTTTTTGCGTTTGTTGTACCGCTGGATTTTGCAAACCATTTAATAGGTGATTCCCAAAAAACGCCCTGTTCACCCTGGCGTGTACGTTCGATTAAAGGCTGTAATTCTTCATAACTTGCAATGGGAACTCTTTCTGCAAAAGTCTGATAAGAATTTATCGATTCAAAATCGTATTTTCTTCCAATAACTGTATTCTCAGATGCCAATAATAAATTATGCAAAAGCTCTTCCTGAACTTCATTTGGGTATTTTAAAAAAAGTTCGATTTGATGTATCCTTTGTTTAAGGACCCAGGAAGCGAAAGAATTTATTATTGATAAAGGCATGTGTAAATTTTAGATTTTAGATTGCTGATTTTAGATTTAGGTTTTATGATTCATATAAAACGAATCTTAAAATTTGAATATCAAGCAACAAATATTAACTTTGTCATTGTATCAAAAATAGTGTTTTTTTGTAATAAAAACCACTACTTATAAACTAAAAGATTAACTCAAAAAATATGAGCAGTCTAAAATCTAATATCTAAAATCTACAATTAAATCCTAATGACATATCAAGGCGTACTTACAAAAATGCAGACTGAATTTGGAAACCCAATTCAATATTATTTAGTTTTCGAAGATAGTTTCTTGAATGTTAATCAATTATTAGACAAAGAAGTTGAGATTAGTTTTGCCGGTTTTCAATGTTTAAATTGCCAAAAGAAGAAAAAAATATTTAGACAAGGTTTTTGCTATGACTGCTTTTACTCAAGCCCAGCTGTAGGCGACTGGATTATGAGACCTGAATTGAGTACCGCACATTTAGGAATTGCTGACCGAGATTTAGAGTACGAACAAAAAGCACAATTACAGCCGCATGTCGTTTATTTAGCTTTATCAAGCGAAATAAAAGTGGGGGTAACACGCAAAAGCCAGGTTCCAACACGATGGATAGATCAGGGTGCAGCACAGGCTATTGCAATTGTTGAGGTCCCAAACCGTTATTTAGCCGGAATTACTGAGGTCGCGCTTAAGGATCATTATGCAGATAAAACAAATTGGCGAAAAATGCTCCAATATACTACAGGTTCATGTGACTTAATTCTGGAAAAATCAAAAGTTGAAAGTTTAATTCCTGCTGAGGTCAAAGAGTATTTTTACAGTCAAAAAAATGATGTTTACGAGTTAAATTATCCGGTTTTAAATTATCCTGCAAAAGTATCCAGTTTGAATTTAGACAAAACTCCAAATTTTCAGGGAAAGCTAGTAGGAATTAAAGGGCAGTATTTAATTTTTGAAAACGGAACAGTGTTTAATATCCGTGGTTCAGAAGGTTACGTAGTAAATATAAACGTCTAGTATTTTCTATTCTCTGTCGATTCTTAATAACAAATGGTCTATTCTTTGTCGTTTGTTTTGTTAATTGTTGTATTTTTATTTCATTGGAAGGCATAAAAAACATGAATAATGATAAATTTTATTACAATTTTGTAATAATTGCTTATTATTGGAATTTATTTTTGTGCAAAAAAAGAGGCTAAATTTGTTTTTGCTGTTTCCAAAAATAATCTTGAAATAAATACTGCAATGAGTAGCTTAAAAAAAGTTAGCGTTAATAAAGTCAGGCGTGGCCTAATGCGTGTTTTAACCAAGAATATTGGTAACGCGAACGTTAGTAAAAGTGGAACGATTGATAAAAGCAAAATTAAAAATATACTAATCTGCAGACCCAACGGCAGACTTGGAAATATGCTTTTAGTTACACCGCTTATTCAGGAAGTCACTGCTGTATTTCCGGGGTGCAAAATCGATTTGTTTGTAAAAGGAACACTTGCTCCAATTGTTTTTGGAAAGTATGATAATGTCGATAAAATAATCGATCTGCCTAAAAAACCTTTCAAAGAATTAGTCAAGTATTTTAAAGTATGGACTTTAATAAAAAAACAGAATTACGATCTTGTAATTAATGTTGATCAAAATTCTTCTTCGGGCCGGTTAGCCGTTCAATTCTCAAATGCTAAATATAAATTTTTTGGAGACCTTCCTGAAAATGTACAGTTAAACTATAATGATCATGAGCATATTGCAAAATATCCTGTTTATAATTTAAGATATTTTCTAAGCCAATTTGGTATAGAAGATAAGAAAGAACCAGTTGCACTTCTTGATTTAAAATTGACTCAGGAAGAAATTTCTAAAGGAAGAGAAATTCTCAACAATATTGTTGATGAACAAAAGAAAACAATCGCAATTTTTACATTTGCAACAGGAGAAAAATGTTATTGTGTTTCGTGGTGGGAAGAGTTTTATACTGCTTTAAAAAAGGAATATCCGGATTATAATATTTTTGAAGTTTTACCGGTTGAAAATGTATCACAAATTGATTTTCAGGCACCTTCATTTTACAGTAAGGATATTCGCGAAATTGGTTCTGTTTTGGCAAATGTTAATGTCTTTATAGGCGCAGATAGTGGAATTATGCATTTATCAAGTGCTTCAAAAGCGCCAACTGTTGGGCTATTTTCAATTTCTGTTCTTAAAAAATATGAGCCATACGGAAATAGCAGCGTGGGAATTGACACAAATAAATTATCGGTTCCTGATTATATAAATGCTATAAATAAAATTTTGAATAAATAATCAAATCGATTATCTATAAAAAGAAACTGCTCCGGAAAGTAATTTCCAGAGCAGTTTTTTATTTCTGTACTAAACTAAAAACTTAATTTTTCTTTTTGAAAAGTCCGTTGATTAAGTCACTTGCTTTTTTAGTTGCTTCCTGAGTTTTTTGTTCTTTCTCAGTTTTTGCAGCTTGTGTAGTATCTTTCGCTTTTGTGTTTTTGTTGAGTAGATCAGTCAAAGCTGCTGTACCTTTTTTAGTCAGTTTTTCTTTTTGCTGATTTGCCACTTGAGATGCTAAACTAGAAACAGCACTTTTCATATCTGTCGTAACTTTTGGATTTGAAAAATTACCTCCAATAACAGCATTAATAGGAATGTTTTCCAATTTAGCCGCATCAGCAGGAGACATTTTTGCAATAAAAGCATTTGCTTCACTTCCTAAATATTTAGCAGGAACATCAAATTTTAAGTTGTAATTCATCGTTTGGTCAAAACCGTGAGTTCCGCCAACCGTTACTTTAATGTCTTGATATTTAATATCGAAAGGTTTTACATTTACTTTTCCGTTTTCAAAAGTTAAGGCTGCTTTAATATCATTCAAATTCACTTTATTCATATCAATGAATTTAATGTTTGAAGTTAAAGAGTTTAGTACCGTAGAATTTTTAGCATTTATCGTTGTAGAAAGTAATTGCCCAATTAAATCTCCTGAAATAGATTTTAGGTCAGGAGTTAATTCCTTATCATCTAAATTTCCATTTAATTTAATAGTCGAATTTAATTTACCATTAATGATTCCGGCAATTGGTGCAATTTTTTTCATCATATCTAACTGCGTAAAAGTCTGCGCAATATCAACCTGATTGAAACCTAAATTCATATCAAATGTCGGCACTTTTGTTTTAGTCGAAACCGCTCCGGTCAAACCAATTGTCCCGCCGAAAATTGACGTTTTAAAGTTTTCTAAAAGTGCTTTTTCATCTTTAATAATCAATTTTCCGGAAACATCTTTTAGTTTTAAATTATCATATAAAACAGTTGCGGCTTTTGCATTTAAAGTACAGTTCAGGAAAGCTGGAATTTTCATTGCTTCAGCTGGTTTAGCCGGTGTTTTTTCTTCTGTTTTAGCCGGTTCTCCAGAAGTCATAAAATCATCAACAGCCAGTTGGTTAGAACTCATATTGAAGTTTCCTTTAAGTTCTTGTTTCTTAAACATAAAACCGTAGAAATTTTCCAAAACTCCGTTTATAGCAATATCACTTTTTCCGGTTGTAGCATTAAACTGTTTCAGATTAATTGTACTTGGGTTGAATTCAACCAAAGCCGTGCTGATATTCATTGATTTATTGTTTTCATCAGTATATTTAAATCCTGATAAACTCATAGTTCCGGCATTCTTGATGTTTTGATATTGGCTTTTCTCTACAGATGCCATATCAAAATTTGTAGTAACATCAGCTTTTAAGATACCTGCCAAAGGCTTGTCCATTTTAATTGGATACGCTTTAGAAAGATTAGCAAGATTGATAGTTCCTTTTAAAGCTGCATTTACAAGCGGATTAACAGTAATGTTTCTAACATTTGCTTTAGCACTAAAAACATCCTGATCGATTCTAAAGGATAACTTATCTAAATTTACATACGTGTCGTTTAAAATCCCGGTTTCGTTGATGATTTTAGTATCAATTACAATATTCTGAACTGATTTTGGTAAGTTCGGATATTGAAAAGAGGCATTGTTTGATGCAATGGCTATGTTAAATGCAGGAACTGTTGTGTCTGTTAATTTTCCTTTTGCAAAACCAACAACAGTAAAGTCTCCGGTTGTTTTTACACCATCAAGACTAGAAGCATAAGCAGAAGGAATTAACCCTAAGAAATTGGTAAACGACGAAGTAGGCGTTTTAAATTTCAGGTCATAAATCTGACCTTCTTTAACCATTTGAATAAAACCGTCAAATTCTAACGGCAGTTGGTTAATTAAAGCTTTATTTTCTTTAAAAGTATATTTACTTTGTTCTAAATCAATTCCTAAAATAGCGTCTAAAGTCAATTTTATATTTTTCATATAATTAACTTTATCCATATCTAAAGATACGTTTGCTGTAGTTTTTGTATTTAAATCCAGTTTAGAATTAGTAAAATCTCCAGTTCCTTCGTGATTTAAACTATCGATAACCATTTTAATTTTTGAACCCTGATCGATATATCTAAAGGTAAAGTTCTCAATTTTATAGTTTTGAATTTTTAAAGAAAGCGGACTGCTTTTTTCATCCGTTTTCTCTTCTTTTTTGTCTTTTAAGGCAATATCAAAATTCCCAACACCATCTTTATTGAAGATAATGTTGATTAAACCATTTTCAGATGTAATTCCCTGAATGTTTAAAGGCTCGTCTTTACCTTTAAAAAGCTCTTTAATGCTCATTTTAAGATTTAATTCTCCTAATGACACCAAAGTATCTCCTTCAAAAGGGGCTTTGTTTATAATCACCAGTTTTTCGATTCCGACAGCTGCATTCGGAAAGTTCTTAAACAAGCTTAAATCAGCATCGGCAAAACTAACTTTGGCATCAACACTTTCGTTGATTGCTTCGGCAATTTTTGCTTTGATTTGGTCTTTAAAGAAATACGGAATGGCAAATAATGCGGCCACAAAAACCACTAGAACAATGGCAGTTACTTTTAAAATTTTCTTTAACATATTTATAGATTTGAGGTTTATTTTTTGAAAATTTACTCTTGCAAAAATAGTTTTTTTATTCAAGTACGGTGATAAAATTTTCTTAATAATGTAAGAAAATTATGTTGGTATTAAATAAAAAAATCCGCTTGATACTTTTCAAACGGATTTAACAGTGTTATTGTTGTAATTATTTTTTAATAAAGGAAACAATCTTATGGACCATGGTTTCAGAAATGGGAAGAGTTTCATTAGCATAACTCTCCATATTGGCCTTTTGATCGCCATCGATTATTTTCATGATATGGTTCATTTTATCAACAATTACCAATTCAGAATTCAGTTTAGCCTTCGATAAGTTTTCAGCATCTTTAACCGAAACTTGTAAATCGTTGTTACCCTGAATGATTAAAACAGGAATCGTCAATTTTTTAATTTCTGTCTGCGGATTGTATTTAAACCACGAAATCAAATACGGCTGAATACTTGCCCTGAATAGTGAATTTAAAAGCGGATCGACTTTGTTTACTTTATTGCCGTTTTTTAAACTGTCAATAATAGGGAACGTCATATCTTCTAACTGCTTGTTTGATTTAGAAGCGATTTGCGTCTTGATCAGTTTATCTGCAGATTCTCCGGCTCCGGCAATCGAGACAAATTTATTCGCTTTTGCACTCGCAATCATTCCTATTAAAGATCCTTCGCTGTGACCAATAACCGTTAATTGTGTAAAACGCTTGTCTTGCTTTAAATAGTTAATCCAGCTTTTTACATCTTCGGTATAATTTTCAAAAACCAGGCTAGACTCTGCTACTGCAGATTTTTTGCTTTCGCCAATGCCGCGTTTGTCAAATCGTAAAGATGCAATTCCGTTTTTTGCCAGTTCTTCTGCCAGCATTTTCAGGGAATTGTTTTTCATCATCGGATTATTTCCGTTTCGGTCTGTTGGGCCAGAACCAGCAATAATCAATGCCGCCGGACATTTTTTTACTCCGCCTGGAACAGTAAGCGTACCAAAAATCTGATCATTATTGATTTTTAAAATGGCAGGTGTTTCTTTAAAAGTATCTTGTTTCGGACTTTGAGCATTTACGTATGTCAGAAACAAAACGGTTAAAAACAGAATTATGTTTTTCATCTTTAAGTGGAATTATTTAATGTTTAGTCCAAAAGGCATCATCGCCTGAACTCCTTTTTGTCTCTGGAATCTTTTTACCTGCTCAATAAGCATATAGTTTTCTTCGCCAATTTCTTCTTTTATAAAAGCTTCTTTAGATTGCGCAAAAGGTAAATTAGCCATTAAATCTCCAAACGTTTTTTCGTATTCAGGATAGTTTTGTGTACTGTAGTCTTTGATTTTAGCAATTTTAGCTGCCTCGGCAATAGCATCGTTCAAACCTCCAATTTTATCTACTAATCCAATTTTTACGGCTTCAGATCCAGACCAGACCCTTCCTTGTGCAATAGAATCTACTTGTGCAAAAGTCATTTTTCTTCCTTCGGCAACGTGTGTTACAAAAGTTTTGTAAATCTGTTCAACGCCTTCAAGTGTAAAGGCTTTGAATTTTTCATCAACAGGTACAAACGGACTGTAATTTGCTGAGTTTTCGTGTGTTTTTACCTGCTCTGTATTAATTCCTAATTTGTTGGCAAGCGGAGTAAAGTTTGGTAATACTCCAAAAACCCCGATAGAACCTGTAATGGTATTGCTTTCTGCAAAAATTTTATTGGCATTACAAGCGATATAATAACCTCCGGATGCGGCATAATTTCCCATTGAAACAATTACCGGTTTTACTTTTTTAGTTACTTCAATTTCTCTCCAGATTAAATCAGAAGTCAGTGCGCTTCCGCCTGGGCTGTCAATTCTTAAAACGATTGCTTTTACATCTTCATTTTTTCTGGCTTCCTGCAGTGAACGGCGCATTGAACCTTCGCCAATAACATTTACGTCGCCTTCGCCGCTGGCAATTTCGCCCTGAGCATAAATAATGGCAATTTGATTATCGGCAGTATTAGCTAAAGCAGTTGTTAAGTTATTTTGAGTATAATCTAAAATCGAGATTTTATTATAATCCTCGTCCTCATTAACTTTCAAAGCTTTTTTAATCGCATTGTGGTAAACATCTTCATAAGCCACAATATCAACCAAATGCTGTGTTTTTGCCATTTGTGGAGTTCTGGCTAATAAGCCGTTTGCAATTTCGTTTAATTTGTCAACCGGAATATTTCGGCTTTTTGAGATATCGCTGCAAACCGTTGACCAAATCGAATTTAAAAGTGCTGTAACTTGCTCTCTGTTAGCATCGCTCATTTTGTTTTCTAAAAATGGCTCAACGGCACTTTTATATTTTCCGTGACGAATCACTTCCATATGTATGCCTGATTTTTCCTGAAAATCTTTAAAAAACATAACTTCAGACGAAAGTCCTTTAAAATCTAAATCTCCCGCCGGATTCAAATAAATTGTATTGGCGACAGAGTTTAAATAATATTCTTTCTGCGAATAAGTATTGGCATAAGCCCAAACAAATTTTCCTGATTTTTTAAAATTTTCCAGCGCGTTTCTCAAATCTTTATATTGTGCCAGCCCTAAAGATGACTGATCGTTTAGGATAGAAATTCCTTTAATGTTATCATCAGTTTCTGCCGCTTCAATGGCATTAATAACATCAGTTAAGCCAACTCCTTTTTTATCTGAAAAAACGGTTACCCAAGGATCTTTATATTTTCCTGCGTAATCATTATCAATTTGTTTTAAATCTAATTCTATAACCGAATCGTTTTTAACCGAAACTTTGTCGTCTCCGCCAAAAATGGCTCCAATTAGGATTGCTCCAAAAAAGAAGAGCATGATAAATACAAAAATACCAATAACTGTGGCAATTACATTTCCTAAAAACTTCATAAGTATATTTTTTTAATAAGTAGCGTTAATGGGCTATTTGTTACAAATTTGGCACATAAATTTTAATCGATTCAATGTGCCGTTTCACAAATATATTAGTTAATTCTAAAATAGTTTTAGTTAATTTGCATTAATTATGAAATCACAGCACCAAGTCGTTTTATCTATAGGCAGCAACCAGGGAAACAGGTTAGAAAACATTGAAAGTTGTATCGCTTTGATACATCAGGAAGTGGGAACTGTAATTAGGGTTTCTAAGCTTTATGAAACGCCTGCCTGGGGTTTTGAGAGCGATGCATTTTATAATTGCGCGTTACTTTTGCACACTGCTTCATCGGCACAAAAAATATTAAATCAGGTTTTAAAAGTCGAAAAACAGCTAGGAAGAATCAGATTGAATCAGGAAGGGTATCAATCCCGGATTATTGATGTTGATGTAATTGTTTTTGATGATGAAATTATGGAGACCGAAAAACTTCATATTCCGCATCCATTAATGCAGAACCGCAATTTTGTTTTACTGCCCATGCAGGATTTAAAGTTAGACTGGAAACATCCTGTTTTGCAAAAATCTATTTCGGAATTAATTGTCGTTTCTCCAGACGACAGCGTTTGTACTGTTGTTCAGGATTTAAAATGCCCGCTGAGTGAAATTCCGTTAGAAAAATATAATTATATTGCTTTTGAAGGAAATATTGGAGCCGGAAAAACTACTTTGGTTCACAAATTTGCAGATGATTTTAATGCGAAAACGGTTTTAGAGCGTTTTGCAGATAATCCGTTTCTGCCTAAGTTTTACAAAGATCAAAACCGATATGCTTTTCCGCTTGAAATGTCTTTTTTGGCCGATCGTTATCAGCAATTATCTGATGATTTGGCACAATTTGATTTGTTTAAAGATTTTATTGTAGCCGATTATCATATTTTTAAATCACTGATTTTTGCTAAAATTACGCTGCAGGAAGACGAATATCGTTTATACCGAAATTTATTCGATATCATTTACAAAGAAATGCCAAAGCCGGATTTGTACATCTACTTGTATCAAAATACAGAACGTCTTCTTCAAAATATTAAAAAACGCGGACGAACTTACGAGCAAAACATTCAGGCTGATTATTTGGATAAAATCAACAATGGATATTTGGAATATATTAAATCCCAAACGGATTTGAATGTTTTAATTATCGATGTTTCAGATCGTGATTTTGTAAAAAAACAGGAAGACTATTTTTTTGTATTAAACGAAATTCAGAAGAAATTGAATTAGAAAATTAGAGAATGTATCAATTAGAGAATTTACTCAACTTTATAAATTATCTAATTATCCTAATTGATACATTCTCTAATTAAGAAATTATCTCTTTAAGGTAAAGTGTCCTCGTAAAATAGGTTTTGTATTGTCTATTTTTAATGCATACCAATAATCAGAGGTAGGAAGCAGAGTTTTTTCAAATGTGCCGTCCCAACTCATTTTTGAAGCATTTAACTGCGCGATAAGCTTACCATAACGGTCAAAAATAGTTACTTCTGCTTGCGGATAATTTTCCATTCCGGTTACTTCCCACAAATCATTATAAGTGTCATTATTTGGAGTAAAAAAAGATGGAAAAACAAGAACAACAAAATTTTGAGTGTCTCCGCCGCAGCCGCTTTTCTCGCGAACATAAGCCGTTCTTAGTCCGCCTGGTACATCATAAAAAATATTTGAATCCTGAAAGTTAACACCGTCTACAGAAAACTCAAAATAAGGAGCTTGTTTTTTAATGTAAATTATGGCTCTCGTTCCGTTTACATCAATTCGGTCAATTTCTGGAACCTGATGTTCTTCAACTATAATTGTTTTTGTGCTTGTACAATTTTCCGGAGATGGGCTTTTTACTGCTACAGTATAAGTGCCGCCTTGAGAAACAGTTATTGTTTGTGCCGCTGCTCCATTTGACCATAAATAATTCATTCCAGAAACTCCTGCGTCTAATGTTACGGTTTGAAATTGACATAATGTTACAGTCTCGTCCTGAACAACAGGCGGAGTATAAATTTGAATATTTACAGGTGTACGAGTTGAGTTGATACAACCGGCATTTGAAGCCTCGGCATAATACGTTGTATTTGCTGAAATTGTTGGCGTTGTAAAACTATTTCCGGTAAAAATACTTGCTCCTGCTGCTGCTGTTGTAAACCAATTAATAGTTCCAATATTTGAACTGGCAGTAATAGTTACAGACCCAGGTCCGCAGTTCGAATAAGAAGCTTGACCCGCTGCCGGGGCGCTTGGAGTTATATTTACCGTGGCCATAACCGATTTTCTGTTTGATGCGCAGCCGGCATCTACATAATAAGTTGTTGTAGTATTTATTATTGGAGTTGTGTATGTGTTTCCTGTTCCTAATATATTTCCTCCCACAGCGGCATCATACCAGCTAATTACTGCGCCGGCTGTTGCTGTTGCATTAAAAGTAAAAGTTCCTGAATCGCAAACCGGACCTGGATTTGCTGATGGCACTGCCACTGGAATTGTAACTTTAGTACTTGCGGCGATTTCTAACACCGATTCTCCGGGCATTCCACCATATTCAACAACATAACCTTTTGGCTGATAAGGATCGCCGGGCGTTAACGATCCGGTATTAGAAAGGTCGTTCCATGAACCTCCAATTCCTATTCCGGGCTGTGTAATATGTGCATAATCTTCTTCGCCTAAATTATTTGGTTCTCCAGAATTCCAGAAAGTATAACCCATTACAGTTCCGGCTTCGGGTCCTGTAACCCATTTCCAGACACCTTCGGTTTCTGTATCGTTTCCGCCAATCCATCCGGTTCCAGATGCTTGTTCGCCAATTAATTTGGCTTCATCTGCAGATAAAATTGTGGCTAAATATCCTTTAAGTCCATAATAAGTACTTGCCTCTGCCGCAGTTTTGGCAGTTGTCCAGGTAATACCAATACTCGGAACAAATAAATAAAAATGCTGTGTCGAAGGCAGGTAGTTTGCCTGACCAATTGTTATAGAAAAAGTTCTGGTTCCAGAAGCTGCTGCTGAAGAATTAGAATATACAACATCTTTAATTGCATCAACAAATTCAGTATATAAAACATCAACTCCGGTTGGGCTTGATAATTTTAATTTTCCTGCCGTAACATCCCAGCTTGTAATAATTGTGGGGTGTGCTGCAGGATTTGAAAGTTCAAGAAGGTCAAATCCGCTGGAATATCCAGATGAAATCTGAATATAAACCGCCTGAGTTGCAGGTTCAGTCGGATCGTGCGTAATAGTTACGTCGGTTACAATTTTTATGCTGCTTTGCGGGCAGTATAATTGATCTCCAACTGCTTTGATAACTGGAGGGGTAACAGCAAAATTTAATTTTGTATTTCGTTTTTTGTTTGACTTAAGGGTATCATGAAAAGTTCCAATTATATTTCTGTTTTTAATTGTAACTTTTTCGACTGCATAAGAGTTTGTAAAACTTAAAACAAGTACTAAGGTGGTTATTTTTAAGAAATTGATAGTTTTCATTTTATAAAAGTATCAATTTTATAATAATAAAAAAATATATTTAAATATCTAACATTTAAAATCTAAAACTAATTTAAAAATCACATCTTTTTAGCGAAAAAAATCTTTATTTGTTAGTTTGGCCAGTTTAGTTTTTGAAACAAATCCCAAACCACAATTCCGGCGCTTACAGAAATATTTAAAGAATGTTTTGTTCCTAATTGCGGAATCTCGATACAGCCGTCGCAAATTGCAACTGCTTCCTGAGCTACACCATAAACTTCATTTCCAAAAACTAAAGCATATTTTTGGTTTTTCTCAACCTTAAAATCCTGAAGAAAAATGGCGCTTTCAACCTGCTCAATCGCAAGGGTTAGTACATTTTCTTTTTTCAGGTTTTCTATAACTTCCAACACATTTTCATGATGTTCCCACGAAACAGTTTCAGTAGCACCAAGAGCAGTTTTATGAATTTCTTTATTTGGAGGCGTTGCTGTAATACCGCAAAGAATTATTTTTTCGATCAAAAAAGCATCGGCAGTTCTAAAAACTGATCCAATATTGTGTAAACTGCGAATATCGTCCAAAACCAGTATTAAAGGGGTTTTGTCTGATTTTTTAAAATCTTCAATTGATTTTCTGTCTAATTCGCTATTTTCAAGTTTTCTCATTGGTTTAAATTCAGGTCATAAAAAAAGCTTCCAAAGATAAGGAAGCTTTTTCGATTATTTTATTGTTTTTCAGATTAGCTTTTTACAGGATCTGGTAAAACAGTACCTTTAATTGTAAGTACTTTTGTTGGCTGTCCTTCAGCATTTGAAGTAACGGTTACAGTTTTTGTAAAAGCACCAACTCTGTCAGTAGCATATTTTACACCAATAATACCTTTAGCACCCGGAGCAATTGGCTCTTTTGGTGTTGTAGGCACTGTACAACCGCAAGAACCTTGAGTGTTTGTAATGATTAATGGTTTTGTCCCGTTGTTAACAAAAACAAATTCACGTTTACCATCAGCATTGTGAGCGATAGTTCCGTAATCAATAGTTTCTGTTTCGAAAAGCATTCCGGCTCCTTCAACTTTTGCAACCTTGGCAGCTTTAGCTTTTTTAGTTGTTTGTGCATTAGCAGCCGTAATACCAGCTACAGCTAACATAGCGAATAAAATTATTTTTTTCATTTTAAGAGTCTTTTTTAATGAAGAACAAAGCTATATAAAATTCTTATATATGAACATAAAAAAATCTTAAAATATTTTAATTTTTGAAGTGCTCGATATGCCGCCAAAAAATTATAAATTCGCTGTCTTAATTTTCATTTAAAAACATATCAATTTTGGCAGCTAAAGAGAAAGTGGTGAAGGAAACACCTTTAATGAAACAGTACAACGAAATCAAGAGAAAATATCCTGATGCATGTCTGCTTTTCAGAGTAGGAGATTTTTATGAAACTTTTGGAGAAGATGCTATTAGAGCTTCTAAGATTCTTGGGATTACTTTAACAAAAAGAGGCGCTGGGTCTGATACAGAAACGGCTCTGGCAGGCTTTCCACACCATTCCATCAATACATATTTGCCAAAATTGGTTAAAGCCGGACTTCGTGTTGCAATCTGCGATCAGCTGGAAGATCCTAAAATGACTAAAACGATTGTAAAACGTGGTGTTACAGAATTGGTAACTCCAGGAGTTTCTTTAAATGATGAAGTTTTACAATCTAAAACAAACAACTTTTTAGCATCTGTTTATTTTGCTAATAAAAATATCGGAATTTCATTTTTAGATGTTTCGACAGGAGAATTTCTTACCGCTCAGGGAAATGCCGAATATATAGATAAATTATTGCAGAATTTTAATCCAAGTGAAGTTCTTGTTCCAAAGAATTGTAAAGGTGATTTTAAAAACGCTTTTGGAGAAGATTTTCATAGTTTTTATCTGGAAGACTGGATTTATAAAGAAGATTATGCTTTAGAAACACTGACCAAACATTTTCAAACCAATTCATTAAAAGGTTTTGGTGTAGAAGAGTTAAAAGAAGGAATTATTTCTGCGGGGGCAATCCTTTATTATTTGTCAGAAACGCAGCATAACAGAGTGCAGCATATTACAGCGATTCAGCGAATTGCCGAAGATGCTTATGTCTGGATGGATCGTTTTACGATTAGAAACTTAGAATTGTATCATAGTTATAATCCTAATGCAGTAACACTTTTAGATGTAATCGACAAAACGCTTTCGCCAATGGGCGGACGTTTGTTAAAACGCTGGCTGGCGCTTCCGCTAAAAGACAGTAATAAAATAAAAGGACGCCATGACGTGGTTTCATATTTGAAATCAAATCAGGATGTTTTACAGAATATTCAATATCAAATTAAACAAATTTCAGATTTAGAGCGTTTGATTTCTAAAATTGCTGCAGGAAAAGTTTCGCCGCGCGAAATTGTGTATTTGAAAGAATCTCTGGATGCGATTATTCCAATAAAAACATTAGCGCTCGAAAGTCCGCAGGAAGCTGTAAAGGTTATAGGGGATAGTTTACATTCGTGTGATTTGTTACGCGAAAAAATTAAAAATACCTTAAACCAGGATGCGCCGGTTGCTATTTCAAAAGGAAATGCAATTGCAGCAGGGATTAATGAAGAACTAGATGAACTGAGAGCAATTTCTACATCTGGAAAAGAATTCCTGGAAGGAATAGAAAGAAGAGAATCTGAACGTACAGGGATTTCATCTTTAAAGATATCATTCAATAATGTTTTTGGCTATTATATTGAAGTTAGAAATACACACAAAGATAAAGTTCCGGAAGAATGGATTCGTAAACAAACTTTAGTAAATGCAGAACGTTATATTACCGAAGAATTAAAGGAATACGAAACCAAAATTTTAGGCGCCGAAGAAAAAATCCATAAAATTGAATCGGAGCTTTTTGAACAATTAGTTGCCTGGATTGCAACTTATATCAAGCCAGTTCAAATGAATGCTTATCTGGTGGCGCAATTAGACTGTTTATGTTCGTTTACACAAATGGCGGTTGAAAACCAATATGTGTGCCCTGAAATTGATGAAACTTTTGAATTGGATATTAAAAACGGAAGACACCCTGTAATCGAAAAACAATTACCAGTTGGAACTCCATATATAGCAAATGATGTTTTTCTGGATAGAGAAACACAGCAGATTATAATGATTACCGGGCCTAACATGTCGGGTAAGTCGGCAATTTTAAGACAAACGGCTTTGATTGTGCTTTTGGCTCAAATGGGAAGTTTTGTTCCTGCAGACAGCGTAAGAATGGGCGTTGTAGATAAAATTTTTACAAGGGTAGGAGCTTCTGATAATATCTCGATGGGAGAATCGACTTTTATGGTTGAAATGAACGAAACGGCTTCAATTTTGAATAACATTTCAGATCGCAGTTTGGTGCTTTTGGATGAAATTGGAAGAGGAACGAGTACATATGACGGAATTTCGATTGCCTGGGCTATTGCCGAGTTTTTGCACGAACATCCGTCAAAGCCAAAAACGTTGTTTGCAACGCATTACCATGAATTGAATGAAATGACAGAATCGCTTTCGAGAATTCAAAATTATAATGTTGCGGTAAAAGAATTAAAAGATACCGTTCTTTTTGTTAGAAAGCTTGTAAAAGGAGGAAGTGAGCATAGTTTTGGAATTCACGTGGCAAAAATGGCCGGAATGCCGCAGATTGTAATTTTGAAGGCACAGAAGCTTTTAAAGAAATTAGAAAAAAATCATTCAAGCGATGCATTAAACGGAGTAAAAGCTGCTAATGATGAAATGCAGATGAGTTTCTTTAATCTGGATGATCCTTTGCTGGAAGAAATAAAAGAAGAGATTTTAGGTCTCGATATTAATGCGATTACACCCGTTGAAGCATTGATGAAGCTGAATGAAATAAAAAGAATGCTGGTCAAGAAATAAATCGAAAAAAAATTCAAGTTTAAAGTTTAGGTTATCAGAAAGTTATAAAATAAGTAAATATTTTTTTGAAAAAAGGCTTGTGTAATTGAATAAATGTCCTAAATTTGCACTCGCAATACGAAGCAAGCCAAGTATTGTAGTTCTTAATTAGAATTTGAAACGCGAAAATAGCTCAGTTGGTAGAGCGCGACCTTGCCAAGGTCGAGGTCGCGGGTTCGAGCCCCGTTTTTCGCTCAAAACCATATAATGCTCGGATGGTGAAATTGGTAGACACGCTGGACTTAAAATCCAGTGAACAGCAATGTTCGTGCGGGTTCAAGTCCCGCTCTGAGTACTAAAGCCTCTTCTTTTGAAGAGGCTTTTTTTATTGGGTAAATTCTTTAAAGATGCTAAGGCGCTGAGATTCTAAGTTTTTGAGATTCTAGGAAAATTAACAATTAGCAATCTGAAATCAACAATCTAAAATCTAAAATTCAAATATGGGTGCTTTTGTAATTAGCAGGCGATTTAATGATGAATATAAGTTTGTGTTTACTTCCAGAAAAGGAAAAGTGATTTTTACAAGTTTGAGCTATGAATTGAGGTTTGAATGTGAAGAGGATATTGAAAGATTTAAGAGGACTGTTGATCTTTCTAAATTTTTGAAATTTAAGGGCTCTGGAGGAAAGTATTTTTTTAAATTGATGTTAGATGGTGTTCACTTTGCGACAAGTCGAAAATACACCACAGAATTGCTTTTGCAAAAAGGAATAAAAGAAATTGTGACTTATGCTTCAAAAGCGGAGATTTTGGATTTCTCGTCGAATGAATCGATTTTTGAAGATGAGGAGGTCTCTGTTGAGGAAGAAGTAGAAGATTAGATGGAAGAAATTCCAATATTTTAAAATTCCAAATTCTAATAATGCTTTATGTATATTGGAATTTGGAATTTTATTTTGTTAATTTTTGAGCATAAAAAAAACCATCACAAGGATGGTTTTAAAATCTTTAGAATTTAGATTCTAATTATTTTTTTACTTCTTTAGCAGCTTCTTCTACTTTAGTAGCAGCAGAGTCAACTTTTGCAGCAGCAGAGTCAACAGTTGTAGCAGCAGAATCAACTACAGCAGCAGCAGAATCAACAGCAACAGCAGTAGAATCTACAGTTTCAGTAGCTGCAGCGTCAGCTTTTTTACAAGATACAACAGTTAAAACAGCAACAACAGCTAAACTTAAAAATACTTTTTTCATCTTACTTTATTATAAAAGGTTAATTATTAATTCGTGGCAAAGATATAAATTTTTTAATATGTAAAATATTTTTTCACTTTTTTTTTAAAATATTTTCCCAGCTCACGTTTATCTTATTTATCAAAGAATATGCCAAAAATATAAAATTATCTTAAATTATTTAATGTTTTGTATAAATAATTTTTTGTTGAAAATTCTATGGTTGATTTGGCTATTTTATTTCTCTTAATTGCGGTTTATTTTGCTTTTTAAGGATTATTGTGTATGCTCCAGCAATAAAAAAATACCTGCTTTTAATTTGTTTTTTAAAAATACCTGCTCAAAAAATTAATTTGAACCCAGAGGTTTATTGTGAAACAATATTCATAATCGTATTTGAAGCCCCTTTGTTATCCTGAATAAAAGATTCGCAGATTTGGCTTTTTTCTTTAAGAAATGTTTTATCAGTCAGCAGGCGGTTTAAGATTTCTTTTAGTTCAGAAACGTTAGTTATCGTCATACAGCCTCCAAGACCAACCAGGGAAACAGCTTCTGCAAAATTAGAATAATTAGGTCCAATTACAATCGGAATTCCAAAAGCTGCCGGTTCAAGAATGTTATGAATTCCCGGGTTTCCAAAACCTCCGCCTACATAAGCAATCGTTCCGTAACTATAAATCTTGGTTAAAAGCCCAATGGTGTCAATTATAAAAACATTATAATCTGATAAATTTTTGTTCTCTTTTTCAGAAAATAAAACTGTCGATTTTGTAATTTGGGATTTAAGATTTGTTATTTGATCCGTTTTTATATTATGTGGTGCAATGATAAATTTTACATTTTCTGGAGCCTGATTTATGTATTCAGCAATTAAAACTTCGTCTTTTGGCCATGAACTGCCAATAACTATGGTTTGCTGATTATTCTTGAAATTTTTGATATAATCAAGGCTGTTGTCTCTTTCTAAAATTGCTGCAACTCTGTCGAAACGAGTATCACCGGAAACAACTACATTTTTAAATCCGATTGCTTCAATTTTCTGTTTAGAACTTTCGTTCTGTACAAAGAAATAAGTGAATGCTTTTAGTGCTTTTCTGTAAAAACCTCCGTACCATTTAAAAAACATCTGGCTGTCTCTAAAAATTCCCGAAATTAAATAAGCTGGGGTTTTGTTTTTTTCTAATTCCTTTAAATAGTTCAGCCAAAATTCATACTTAATGAAAAAAGCAAATTCAGGATGAACCAATTTTAAAAATCTTTTGGCGTTTCTTTTTGTGTCCAAAGGCAGATAAACTGTAACATCGGCAGCTGTGTTATTTTTACGCACTTCGTATCCAGATGGTGAAAAAAAGGTTACAATAATTTTATGCGAAGGATATTTTTCTTTGATTTTTTCAATTACAGGAAGACCTTGTTCGTATTCGCCAAGTGAGGCAGAGTGAAACCAAATGGTTTTGTCATTGGGGTTTATTTTTTCTTCTAAAATGGAAAATACATTTTTCCGACCTTCAACAAAAAGCTTAATTTTCGGACTAAAAAGTGCGACTATTTTAAGAAAAAACGCTGCTAAAGAAACAGCTAAATTGTATAAAAAAAGCATGTAGTAATTTTTGCAGCTAAATTACATTTCTTTCGTTTATTTTCATTGGTTTGAAGGTATTAATAACTATTTTTGTTCCTTCTTTCTGACATTCTGGTTTAATAGAAAGGCTTTTTTTAATAAAATATCGAAAATGAAAAAAATACAAATGGTTGACTTAAAAAGTCAATATGAAAAAATAAAAACGACTGTAGATGCTTCAATTCAAGAGGTTTTAGATACAAATACTTATATTAACGGGCCTTTAGTTCATCAGTTTCAAAAAAATCTTGAAGATTATTTAGGAGCAAAACACGTAATTCCGTGTGCAAATGGAACCGATGCTTTGCAAATTGCAATGATGGGTCTGGATTTAAAGCCAGGAGACGAAGTTATTACTGCTGATTTTACTTTTGCAGCAACTGTTGAGGTTATTGCATTGTTACAATTAACCCCGGTTTTAGTTGATGTTGATATGGTAAATATGAACATTGATATTGATGCGGTAAAAAAAGCAATTACGCCAAAAACAAAAGCAATTGTTCCGGTACATTTATTCGGTCGCGCTGCAAATATGGATGCGATTATGGAAATTGCCAAAGAGCATAATTTGTATGTAATTGAAGATAACGCTCAGGCTATCGGTGCCGATTATATTTCAAAATCGGGTACAAAAAGTAAAGTTGGAACAATTGGTCACATTGCAGCAACTTCATTCTTCCCTTCTAAAAATTTAGGATGTTACGGAGACGGTGGAGCAATTTTTACAAATGATGATAAATTAGCCCACATCATCCGCGGAATTGTAAATCATGGAATGTACGAACGTTACCACCACGATGTTGTGGGGGTAAATTCACGTTTAGACAGCATTCAGGCTGGAGTTTTAAATGCAAAACTGCCTTTGTTGGATGAATATAATAAAGCACGTCGTTTGGCAGCGACAAAATACAATGCGACATTTGCTGGAAATAAACATATTGTTACACCGGAATTTAATGCAAATGAAAACGATCACGTTTTTCATCAATATGTTTTAAGAATCTTAGATGCCGACAGAAATGCTTTAATGCAGTATTTATTAGATAAAGGAATTCCGTGTGCAATTTATTACCCAATTCCATTGCATTCACAAAAAGCATATTTAGATCCTCGTTATAAAGAAGAGCAATTTCCGGTTACAAACCAGTTAGTGCAGGAAGTAATTGCTTTACCGATGCATACAGAACTTGATGACGAGCAGATTAAATTTATAACAGATTCTGTTTTAGAATTTTTGAATAAATAATTAACAGCCAAAATAACCACAAAAAACAACCAAATAAAATGAAAGTATTAGTAACAGGAGGATTAGGATTTATAGGTTCTCACACCGTAGTCGAATTGCAAAACGAAGGCTTTGAAGTTGTGATAATTGATAACCTTTCAAATTCTTCAGAAGATGTTTTAAAAGGAATTACAGCGATAACAGGAAAAACACCTTTATTCGAAAAAATTGATTTAAGAGAAAAAAGTGCCGTTCGGGATTTCTTTAAAAAACATAATGATGTTACTGGGGTGATTCATTTTGCGGCTTCAAAAGCAGTTGGTGAAAGTGTTGAGCAGCCTTTGTTGTATTATGAAAACAACATCAGCAGTTTAGTGTATCTTTTACAGGAATTACAGCAAAAACCTGAAGCAAGTTTTATTTTTAGCTCTTCTTGTACGGTTTACGGTCAAGCCGAAAAAATGCCAATTACAGAAGATGCTCCGGTTCAAACTGCAATGTCTCCTTATGGAAATACCAAGCAGATTGGAGAAGAAATTATTACAGATACAGCTAAAGTAACTAATATCAGCGCTATTTTATTACGCTATTTTAATCCGATTGGAGCGCATTCTTCAACCGAAATTGGAGAATTACCTTTAGGAGTTCCTCAAAATTTAGTTCCGTTTATTACCCAGACTGGAGTAGGGTTACGTCAGGAATTATCAGTTTTCGGAAATGATTATCCAACACCAGACGGAACTGCTGTTCGTGATTATATTCATGTTGTCGATTTGGCTAAAGCACACGTAATTGCTTTACAGCGTTTGTTGGATAAAAAGAACTTGCAAAAAGTTGAAACTTTTAATTTAGGAACTGGAAAAGGAAGTTCGGTTTTGGAAGTGATTCATAGTTTCGAAAAAGTAAGTGATAAAAAACTGCCATACGTAATTAAACCGCGACGCGAAGGTGATATTACTGAAGCCTACGCAAACACAGATAAAGCAAACAACGTTTTAGGCTGGAAAGCAGAATTAAGTTTAGACGAAGCAATGGCAAGTGCCTGGAAATGGGAACAGAAGGTTCGTTCTTGATTTAGTGTTCAGTGATCAGTTTTTTAGTGATCAGTTGAAAACTATACACATAAAAAATCCCAAATGATTATCATTTGGGATTTTTTATTTTGTAATTTTGTAGGATAAAAATGTAGGAATTATGGGCTCAAAAAAAGAAAATAAAAAGAATGATAAGGTTGAGGAGTCTAGAGTAGAATACGAAATTCAAAAACCTAAATTTAAAGGAATAGATCCTGAAACTTTTGATTTTGATGCTGAGTTTGCAAGAGGGTTAACGCCGGAGGAGTTTAAAGCTGAAATGTCTAAAAGAATAAAAGCTTATCCTTGGGAAAAATAATTTTTGAAAAAGCAGTTCTTGAATATTTTGATAATTTAGTTTTTGCACTTTTTGAAGAGGAATATTTTGGTTTCTTTGAAACGGCTCAGAATTATACCGATAAAATAGTTGGTTTTGTTATTTCCTGTATTTCAAGTTTTTCTCACAAGAAAACCCCAAAACCTCACCAGTATTTAGGTTCAAATTATATTTTTTATAAAATTAATCTCAGAACAACTTGGTATATCTTCTTTGAAAAAAGAAACCAAAACTATTTGATCACCGGAATTATAAATAATTATTGCGAAGAAGTTAAACAGCTATAAAAAACAAATCCTCATAAACATTTCGTTCATGAGGATTTTTTTATGCGTATAGTTTTAAACTGATCACTAAAAACTGATTACTGAATACTAAAAATTAAGCATTCGCAGTAACCGCTTCTTTATCAATTTTACTAATCAAACCAGTCAATACTTTTCCTGGGCCAACTTCTGTGAATAAAGTAGCACCGTCAGCGATCATTTGCTGTACTGATTGCGTCCATTTTACCGGAGCAGTCAATTGAATGATTAAGTTTTTTTTAATTTCTGCAGCATCAGAAACTGCATTGGCAGTTACGTTTTGATATACTGGGCATATAGGAGTAGAGAATGTAGTTGCTTCAATCGCTGCCGCTAATTCTTCTCTTGCGGGTTCCATCATTGGTGAGTGAAATGCACCACCAACAGGCAAAATTAAAGCACGTTTTGCTCCTGCAGCTTTCATTGCTTCACAAGCTTTTTCAACAGCAGAAGTTTCTCCGGAAATAACTAATTGTCCCGGGCAGTTGTAATTTGCTGCAACCACAATTCCGTCTATCGAAGCACAAACTTCTTCCACAATATTATCGGCTAAACCTAAAACAGCAGCCATTGTAGATGGGGTAATTTCGCAGGCCTTTTGCATAGCAAGAGCGCGTTGAGAAACCAATTTCAAACCATCTTCAAAAGATAAAGTTCCGTTGGCAACCAAAGCAGAAAATTCTCCTAAAGAATGTCCTGCAACCATTTCTGGTTTAAAATCTTCGCCTAAAGTTTTAGCTAAAATAACAGAATGTAAAAATACTGCCGGCTGTGTTACTTTAGTTTCTTTTAGTTCTTCGGCAGTGCCTTCGAACATTATATCTGTAATTCTAAAACCTAAAATTTCATTGGCTTTTTCGAATAGTTCTTTGGCTAAAGCCGAATTTTCATATAAGTCTTTGCCCATTCCTGTAAACTGTGCGCCCTGACCCGGAAATACGTATGCTTTCATTTGTCTAATTTAATTTTTACTTTTTTTTTAAAATTGAAAATTAGTTTCAATTGGAAGGCAAAAGTACTATTTTTTTATTTCGTATAATCCTTAAACATATAAATCCATGCTAATCTCGAAAAGCGAAGATTAAAAGAAGTGAGTAAAGTAATGACAACAGCGATGATTGGAATAATTCTTAAATCGAAATTTTTTTCAAAGAAAAACTGAGCAATACAATAGGTGGCAATTCCCTGAGCAACTGTTAATCCGTAGTTTACATACATAGCGCCAAAGAAATAACCGGGCTCTTTTTGAAATTTATAATTGCAGTGACTGCAGTATTCATTCATTTTTGGAAGACCAAAAGATAAAAAAATATTTCTGTCTGTAAATACTTTTCCTTTATGACAAACAGGACATTCGTTGCTTAAAATATGAGTTAATGAATTTGACATGACTTTGATGTTTTTATTTGCACAAAGGTAATTTAGAGCGAGATAAAAGTCTTTTTTATATCTTCGCTTATTATAGCACAATAGAGACATTTCTTATGAAGAAATACCCAATTTACAGCGTTCAGAATTTTAGCTGCAATGATATTCATCGCGATTTTTACGTCAATACTTTTACAGAGCATTTAAAAAGCCACAGTTTTGTAGAAGAGCCGCATCGTCATGATTCGTATTTAATGGTGTTTTTTACAAAAGGTTCCGGACAGCACGAAGTCGATTTTGATCAATTCGAAATAAAAAAAGGCAGTTTATTTGTGCTGCAGCCTGGGCAAATGCATCATTGGAGTTTATCTGAAGATGTTGAAGGTTTTGTAATTATCTTTTCGCAGGAATTGTATAATCTGTATTTCGGACAAAAAAATATTAATGAATATAATTTTTATCACTCTATTCATAACCGACCGGAAATGGTTTTTGAAGAAAAAGAAATCCCAAAAATCCTCCCTTATTTTGATTTACTGATTCAGGAAAATAATCAGAATAATAAATATCAGCTGGACAAAATGCTGAATTTGTTAGATTCAATTCATATCGAAATTGCCCGTAAATATGGCGAAACCTATTCGCATCAAACCCATTCGTACAATATTAAAATCAATAAGTTTGAAACGCTTTTAGAGGAATATTTTAGAACCGAAAAATTGCCGTCTTTTTATGCAGAAAAACTAAATATTACTTTGAAACATTTAAACAGAATCTGCAATGAAATTCTGCAAAAAACCGCCACAGAAGTTATCGCAAATCGCGTAATCCTCGAAATAAAAAGAATGTTGATCGATAAACAATTAGCGGTTAATGAAGTGGGATTTAAAGTCGGTTACGAAGATTACTCGTATTTCTCCAGATTCTTTAAAAAACAAACAGGATTGTCACCAACAGAATTTCGAAATACTGTGCGATAAGTTTTAAGTTTGCCACGAATTACACGAATTTCCACGAATTATTTTTTTTGCCACAGATTAAAAGGATTAAAAAGATTTTTTTTCTGCATTTCTACGAATAAATAATCCGTGAAAATCCTTTTAATCTGTGGCAGAAAAAACATTTACAGTTTTGAAGGAAAAAAAATAGTGGAAATTCGTGTAATTCGTGGCAAACCAAAAAAAGCCTGCACTCCCGAGAAAAGGAGCAGGCTTCTTAACCAACCAAATTAAAACCTATTATAAAGTATTAAGCTTGTTTTACAAATTGTAATTCAATGTTTAAACGAACTTCTTCGCCTACTAAAACACCTCCGGTTTCAAGAGCTGAGTTCCAGTTTAACCCCCAATCTTTACGATTAATTTTTCCTTCTATGCTTAAACCTACCTTTGTGTTTCCCCAGGGATCAGTCATGGTTCCACTAAACTCTACAGGAAATTTTACTGTTTTAGAAGCACCTTTAATGTTTAAATCACCAGTTAATTCATATTCTCCATCATTGATTTTTTTGAAAGATGAAGCTTTGAAAGCTAATTTTGGATGATTTTCAGCATCAAAGAAATCTCCGCTTCTTAAATGTCCATCTCTGTCAGCATTTGCAGTGTCGATAGAAGCTACATCACCAGAAAATTCGATTGCAGCATTTTCGAAGCTGTCTCCGTCTGTAGTAATTGTTGCGTCGTATGCTCCAAATTTTCCTGAAACATTTGTAAACATCATGTGTTTAACTTTAAAACCAATTTCTGAATGTGTTGGGTCAATTGACCATTTTGTAGTTGCCATAATTTTATTTTTTTAAATAATTAATTTATTTCATTTTGATAGGACAAAGTTACGTTGACAGTTGTTCTGGAGCACTTAATCTAGATTAAGAAATAAAAATGAGATGTTTTTTTGCCACAGATTAAAAGGATTAAAGTGATTTTTTTTCGCCACGATTGCACGAATTTCCACGAAATAAATTGATTTAAAATTTGTGAAAATTAGTGCAAATTAGTGCAATTCGTGGCAGCGTTTTTTTAAAAATCCTTTTAATCTGTGTAATCTGTGGCAAAAATACTATTGCGTAATCTTAGCTTTTACTATTAATATAATACGTCAAAGCTCCAGAAGGACATTTATTAACAGTCGAAATTATTTTCTCAGTTGTAGATTTCTCAGGAGTAATCCAAGGTTTTTCTTTAGGACGAAAAACATCTGGATTGTTTTTTACGCAATTTGCAGAATGAATGCATTTTCCAGATTGCCATACAATCGTGACTTCTCCGTTTGTATATTCTTTAGTGAGGTTATTTGGATTCATGGTTTAAAATTTTAAGGATTAGTTTAATTTTAAAGTCAGACCAATTTTCTTATTTATAAAGTTAGTCTTTCTTTTTTGAAATGGAATAAAAAAAGAAACGATAATGATCTGATTTTCAGATTTATTATCGTTTCAAAATACAGGTATTAATTATTTTTTTACGAATTAATAATTCATCGGAATGTCCATTAATAAGAATTCAGCATCTGTGTTTGCTTTAATATTTAAAGAATCAGTTTCTGAAATTCCAACAGCATCACGAGTGTTTAATTCCTGACCGTTGATTGTAACATTTCCTTTTAAAACGAAAGCATAAACTCCGTTTCCTTCTTTTTTAATTTTATATTCAGTTGTAATTCCGGCATCAAAATTTCCCATTTGAAACCAAGCGTCTTGGTGAATCCAAACTCCCTCGTCATCTGCATTAGGAGATAAAACCTGCGCTAATTTATTGTGTCTGTCAGCAGCACTTAAAGTAATTTGCTGGTAACGCGGCGTAACATTTCTTTTGTTAGGAAATAACCAAATTTGTAACAACTTAGTCTGCTGATCTGTATTTGGGTTAAATTCACTATGCTGAATTCCGGTTCCGGCACTCATCACCTGAATATCACCGTTTTTGATAACTTCAGTATTTCCCATGCTGTCTTTGTGAGCCAAATCACCTTCTAACGGAATTGTAATAATTTCCATATTATCGTGAGGGTGAGTTCCAAATCCCATTCCGGCTGCAATCGTGTCATCGTTTAAAACGCGAAGTGCTCCAAACTGAATTCTTTCTGGATTGTACCAGCTCGCAAAACTAAAGCTGTGATAAGCGTTAAGCCATCCGTGATTTGCGTTTCCTCTTGTTTCTGCTTTGTGCAATATTATATTTTCCATGATTTTGTATGTTTTGTAATTTTATAGTACAAAGATACCACGATGGTCAAGGAAAAGCACTTAACCTAGATTAAGAAAAGATTCTGAGATTCTAAGATGCTGAGGTTCTAAGGTTTTTTTGAAGCAGAAAATTAGTTTTTAAGAGACGTGACGTCCCGCTATTCGCTGCAATCTTTTGTGTTGAACCTCACCACAAAAGGATTTCCACTTCTATCGGGGCTAAACGAGAAGTTTTGTTTTCAAAAGTTGTGTAGATGTAAAAAGCAGAAGTATACAAGGTTTCAGTTTGTCATCCTGAGGAACGAAGGATCACACGAGAAATTCCGCCTGCATAATCGCCAATCTTTGTCGACTTCCGAGTGTGATCCTTCGTTCCTCAGGATGACAAGATTGTGCTGAATTACTTAATCTTAATCAATTTTCCTTTTCCAACCACTATATCAAGATAATTCATGGCAGGATGTTTCTTATCATGCATGTAAAACAGAATAGTATCTTTTTTAATTTGATCTTTACGAATGCTTATAATTAAATCAGTATTGATGAAATTCTCTAACAATATTACATTCCCATAAGAAACCTTTCCTTTCGGCAGATATTTGTTGTCAAAAGCAAAAATGCTATCCTTAAAAGTAATTTTATCTTTTTGAATATAGGAATTGTCATCTTCAATTAAATAATTGTAACGACCGTTAAGTTTATCTGTTTTCTGATTGAAGTTAATAGAAAGGAGTATTATTATTAAAGCGAAATATTTCATAAGATTCTAACTAAATTGATTTATAAACTGCTGTACTACAATATCAGTATTCTCATGGCGTTTCTTTCTTTCTAAAACAATTGGAGGCGCAGCTCTTTCCAGGCAATCTTTTACGGCACAAGTTTCGCACGTAACACCAACAATTCTTTTCACTAAAGGTTTTCCTTCAATAAATTTAAATTTCTTTTTCATTGTCGGATTAATTAAAATACCAACAGAAATACTTCTGATGTAATTTTCTGCGAAAGGATCTTTTGTGGCCGATGAAAAAACTAAATATTCATTGCCGCTATTGGCGTAGCTTGAAATTTGTGCATCAAAAAAATGAGATTTATTTTGTTTGATGGCTTCGTCTATCGTTTTAACCGAAACCCATCTTCTGCAATAATGCTCATTGGTTTCGTTGGCATGAGGTTCCTGCTGATGTGTAATATGTAATTCTTTATTGATTTGGTAAACATCCGAACCAACTCGATGAGATAATCTTAAAAAGAATAAGTTTTTCAGTTGAAAATCTTTCGGTAATAAATTGGTTAATCGCTGATAAAACGATTCCGGTGAAACTTCAAAACTTTCTATTAACGCCACAAATTCTTCAGGTTTTGGATTTTCATTTTCTAAAAAAGAATTGATTTTGTCTACCAATGATTTTCTCGGCAATAATAAAGCGCCGGCAAAATATGAGGCATAAAAGTTATGTAGGACCTGATCGAAATTTTCAAACTTTATCCAGCTGAAAGTCAATAATCGATCTGAAATCTTTAAGTAATTATAGGCAATTTCTTTTGCCAGGATAAAAGCTTTCTGCGGAGCATCAAGTTCTGTAGAAAGCAGTAATGTTTTGCTTTTTGGAACATATATGGAGCGTAAATCGCCCAAAGCTTCCTGATCTGTAAAAGCGATTTCTTTTATGTTGTATTCGTATTCTTCTTCCAGAATTGCTTCTAATTCTTCAATACTGATTTTAGAATCCAGATTAATCTGAAAAGATTTCGAAAATGCAATAACTTTATCTTCTAAATCTTCAAAATAATTACTGTGTGCTTCCTGATAAGATCGTAATGCAGCCAAAAAGAAACTTTCACGGCTTAAATTATAATGTTGTGCGATTTCAATAATCGTACTAATGAACGCATTGACCTTTGCAGGAGCATTTGCAATAATATCAATTAAATCAGCTTCCTGAATTCCGAAAAGCTCAAGTGGAATCTCTTTTAAAATTCCTGATTTCAAGATTTCGCCGATTGGGGCTAGATTATTATCAAGTTTTAAAGACACCATTTGGTCGTAAGTCACGTCCAAATGTTCGCAGAGTAATAAAATTTTATCTGTTTTTGGATATTTTTTCCCCTTTTCAATCTCGTTTAAATACGATTTTGAAAGATTTGTCAATTTGGCCAAGCCAAAAAGTGACAGATTTTTTTGCGTCCGAACTTGCTTCAATTTTAGTCCGAAGATCAGCTTTATATAGTCTTTTTCGATATCCATGAATCAAATATAGTTATTCTAAAAATAATCGCCAAAAAATTATTTTTAATATTTAGCGAACGTTCGCTTGTTTTGTAAAAAACTTTTTTCTAATATTGTGGTGTAGAAATTATTAGTTATCAGTTTGTTATGGTTTTGTGTTTTGAAAAAAATATAAGCGTTTCAATTGTTACTGATGAAAATTAAAAACCACTGCTATGAAAAACCAAATTGAAATTACCGAAACGGCGATGGAATTTTTAGCCGAAAAGAAGCTTCGTTACCCAAAAATCTGGACAGAAGAAGCAATTGTTTTTATAACTGAATTGCATAGAAAATTCGAATCACAGCGAAAACTATTGCTTTTACAGCGCGAGCAAAAACAAGTCACTTTTGATCAGGGAATCATGCCGGTTTTTATTCCGGAAACTAAAAATGTCAGAGAAGGCAATTGGACAGCTGGTGAAATTCCAAAAGATTTATTAGATCGAAGAGTGGAGATTACCGGTCCTGTTGACCGTAAAATGATTATCAACGCTTTGAATTCTGGTGCCAAAACATTTATGGCCGATTTTGAAGACAGCACTTCGCCAACCTGGCAAAATTTAATGGATGGTCAGCTGAATTTAATCGATGCAGTTAACAAAACAATTACACACACCGATTTGGTGAAACAAAAGTCATATCATTTAAATGAAAAGATTGCAACGCTAATTGTACGCCCAAGAGGTTTGCATTTGCCAGAAAAGCATGTTTTAATTGAAGGAAAAGAAGTTTCAGGTTCTTTGGTAGATTTTGGTTTGTATGTTTTTCATAATCATAAAAGACTTTTAGAAAACAATTCAGGGCCGTATTTCTACATTCCGAAATTAGAACATTATTTGGAAGCACGTTGGTGGAACACTGTAATTGATTTTACAGAGGATTATTTGAAGCTGAAAAGAGGAACTATAAAAGTGACGGTTTTAATCGAAACGATTACAGCAAGTTTTCAGCTGGATGAAATTATTTATGAATTGAAAGAACATATCGTTGGTTTGAACTGCGGACGCTGGGACTATATTTTTTCTTATATCAAGAAATTTCGCAAGAACCCAAAATTCATCGTTCCGGATCGCGATCAGGTAAATATGACTTCGCCTTTTATGAATGCCTATTCAAATTTGGTAATTCAGAGATGTCATAAACGTGGTATTCATGCCATTGGCGGTATGGCGGCTCAAATTCCGATTAAAAATAATGAAGAAGCCAATGCAGTTGCTTTTGCAAAAGTAAAAACGGATAAAGAACGAGAAGTTCGAAACGGTCACGACGGAACTTGGGTAGCGCATCCGGATTTGGTTTCTTTGGCAAAAGAAGTTTTTGATAAAGGAATGCCAACTCCAAATCAGATTCATGTTAAAAGAGAACATCGCAAAATAACTGAAGAAGATTTGATTGAGCCGCCAATAGGAATCATTACAGAAAACGGAGTTCGAAAAAACATTAATGTGGGAGTTTTGTACCTGGCTTCATGGCTGAACGGACAAGGCGCCGCTGCACTGCATAATTTGATGGAAGATGCCGCAACTGCCGAAATTTCGAGATCGCAATTATGGCAATGGCTTCAGAATAAAGTGGTTTTGGATAATGGACGAAAATTAGATTTGGCTTATTATCATGAATTGGCTTTAGACGAATTTAGAAAAATCAAAGAGGAATTAGGAGAAGAAAATCACGAAAAACAACAATTTCCACTGGCTGAAAAAGTACTGGAAAGATTAGTTGTAAATGCTGATTTTGTTGATTTCTTAACGATTCCATGTTATAAATATCTATAAGAAAAAAAACGCTAAATCTGTAAGATCTGCGAGAGAATAAATTTTTCACGCAGATCAGGCAGATAAAATGAGAATAGAAAATTTCTGCGAATGATTTTAAGCACATAGATACATAGTTTTAAAATGTGAATAAAAGAATTTTGAAAAATCTAGATTTTCACACATAGCTATGTTTGTTTAAACAAATGAAATGCCTTTAACCACAAAGGAAAACTATGTTTCTATGTGTTAAAAAAAATGAGTCCAGTTAAAACTGAACACTTTTAACTGTGAACTGAATACTATCACTTACTAACCACTTAACTTAAACATTTATGAAAACAACAGAAGACAGAATTCAGGAATTGATTAACGATTGGATAACGAACCCAAGATGGAAAGGTGTTGAACGCCCTTACACTGCGAGTGAAGTAGTTACACTTCAGGGTTCATATCATATTGAGCATTCTATTGCCAAAATGGGAGCTCAAAAATTATGGAGAAAGTTAAAAAGTCAGGATTATGTAGCTGGTTTAGGGGCTTTGACCGGGAATCAGGCGATTCAGGAAGTCGATGCAGGTTTAGAAGCGATTTATTTAAGCGGATGGCAGGTTGCTGCCGATGCAAACCTGGCAGGAGAAATGTATCCTGACCAATCGCTTTATCCTGTAAACAGCGTTCCGATGGTGGTAAAAAAGATCAACAACGCTTTATTGCGCGCTGATCAGATTCAGACTGTAAATAATATTGAAGATAAAAAAGATTATCTGGTTCCAATTGTAGCTGATGCCGAAGCGGGTTTTGGCGGTAACTTAAATGCTTTCGAATTAATGAAATCTATGATCGAAGCCGGGGCTTCTGGAGTTCATTTTGAAGATCAGCTGAGTTCTGCTAAAAAGTGCGGCCATTTGGGCGGAAAGGTTTTGGTTCCTACTCAGGAAGCAATCAATAAATTAATTGCTGCGCGTTTGGCAGCAGATGTTATGGGTGTTTCAACTTTAATTGTTGCCAGAACAGATGCTGATGCAGCTAATTTATTAACAAGCGATGCCGACCCAAGAGACAGGAAGTTTTTAACTGGAGAGAAAACTGCCGAGGGTTTCTTTTATGTAAATAACGGAATCGAGCAGGGAATTGCAAGAGGTTTGAGTTACGCACCTTACGCTGATTTAATTTGGATGGAAACCAGTAATCCGGATTTAGAATTTGCAAGAAAATTTGCGACAGCTATGAAAAAAGAATTTCCGGATAAAATGCTGGCATACAATTGTTCTCCGTCTTTTAATTGGGCTGCAAAATTAACAGTTGCCGAAATGGAAACGTTTAGAGAAGATTTGGCTGCAATGGGCTATAAATTCCAATTCATTACTTTGGCAGGATTCCATGCTTTAAATACGAGTATGTTTGAATTGTCTAAAGCGTATAAAGAACGCGGAATGGCGGGTTACTCTGAATTGCAGGAACGTGAATTTGATTTACAGAAAAACGGATTCAGAGCGGTAAAACATCAGGCTTTTGTTGGTACTTCTTATTTTGATGCCGTTCAAAATACGGTTATGATAGGAAGGTCTTCAATAACAGCAATGAAACATTCTACTGAGGTTGAGCAATTTTAATTCAAAAGAAAAGCCAGTTCAATGAACTGGCTTTATTTTTTTTGCCACAGATTTCACAGATTAAAAAGGATTTTTTTTAGCCACGAATTACACGAATTACCACAAATTTTAGTTCAATTTTTAACACAATTTAATTCGTGAAAATTTGTGCAATTCGTGGCAATATTTTTAATCCTTTTAATCCGTTAAATCTGTGGCAAAAAAACTTATTTCTTCAAAAGCCTAGCCTTCATTTTGCTAAAGAATTCTGGCGTTACACCAATGAAAGAAGCGATTTGTTTTTGAGGAACTTTATGAACTAATGTTCCGTATTTTTTAGTGAATTTTTCAAAACGTTCTTCGGCAGGTAAACTTAAATTGTCCATTAATCGCTGTTGATTGGCTACTAACGAATTTTCAATTAAAATTCTAAAAAAGCGTTCCAGTTTTGGAATCTCAAGATACAATTGTTCCTGGTTTTCTTTCGATAAAGAAACAACTTCAGCTTCTTCCAAAACTTCAATAAAAAGCTGTCCCGGTTTTTGCGAAAAATAACTGTACATATCGCTCATCCACCAGCCTTCACAGGCAAAAGAAAGTACGTGTTCAACAATGTTATCGTTGATATTGAAACTCCTTAAAATTCCTGAATTTACAAAATAAGAATGTTTACAGACTTCGCCAGCGTTCAATAAAATTGTTTTGGCTTTGTAAGTATTCGTTTCTAGTTTAGATAAAAAAAGTACCTTTTCCTCTGGTGTCAAAGAAACATGTTTGGCAATATTTTCAAGAATTAATGCCATTATTTTTCGTTTACTAAAGTGAAGGATGTTGCTTTAAAACGATTTTTTTCTATTGTTCCGGTTACAGAAGCTTTTCTGATCGCATTGCAAAACCCATCTTCTGCATGTGCATCTCCGTGATCGTGAATCGTTGTTCCGTCAACGAAATACGTTTTTCCGTCAATACGAACTGCTAGATCGCAACTTTTGCCTTTCATTCCAAATTGGCATTCTCCGCAAGAAGCTTCAACAATTGTTGGTTTATTGATTATTTTTTTATCTTGAGCCTGAGCTGCAATTCCAATAAATAGGAAAAGCATGAATATAAGTTTTTTCATTTTTTAAGAATTTACAGTTATTAATTTTGCCGTTTCTTTGGCACGTTCGGTTATTTTTTCGATTGGAGTTGATAAAGAATCTTGGGCTAAAACAACTCCCATTCGGCGATAGGGTCTTGAAGTTGGTTTTCCAAAAATCCTGAAATCAGTTTTTGGTAAGGCAGCGACTTTTTCAATTCCGGTAAAAGTTGGATTTGTTGAATCTTCTGAAGCTAAAATTACAGCGCTTGCTCCTGCTTTTTCTAAAGTGATTTCGAAAATTGGAAGGCTTAAAATTGTTCTTAAATGCAATTCGAATTCGTTAAAATTCTGAGTTCCGGCCAAAGTTACCATTCCGGTATCATGCGGACGTGGAGAAAGTTCAGAGAAATAAACACCTTCTTTCGTTAAGAAGAACTCAACACCAAAAAGTCCTGCACCGCCAAGCGCTTCGGTAATTTTTTCAGCCATATCCTGGGCTTCATATAAATCAGCTTCAGAAACTTGCGCCGGCTGCCAGCTTTCCTGATAATCGCCGCGTTCTTGTCTGTGGCCAATTGGAGGACAGAATAAAGTTGGATTGCCGTTTTGAGTAATCGTTAAAAGTGTAATTTCTGAATGAAAATCGACAAAAGCCTCTACAATAACTTCAATAACATCACCACGCGATCCTGCAACGGCATATTGCCAAGCTTTTTCGATATCACTTTCTGTTTTTATAGTCGATTGTCCTTTTCCTGATGAAGACATTAAAGGTTTTACTACGCACGGAATTCCAACTTCCTGAACGGCTTTTTGCAGTTCTTCTGCTGAAGTGGCGTATTGATATTTGGCTGTTTTTAAACCTAATTCTTTCGCTGCTAAATCACGAATCGCTTTACGGTTCATGGTAAAGTTTGCTGCTTTAGCTGAAGGAACAACGGTGATGCCTTGTTTTTCGTAATCGTAAAAACGTTCGGTGCGAATGGCTTCTATTTCAGGAACTATAAAATCTGGTTTGTGTTTGGCTACGATTTTATCAAGTGCTTCGCCGTCAAGCATATTGATGACTTCAAAATCGTGTGCAACTTGCATTGCCGGTGCATTTTCGTAACTGTCAACAGCAATTATGGTTTGTCCGATTCGTTGCGCGGCAATGACAAATTCTTTGCCTAATTCGCCTGAACCCAGGAGTAGTATTTTCATAGGAGGATATTTGAAATTTTGGAATATAAATGGAGTAGTAAAAGTAGCGAAAAATGTTTTTAACCGCAAAGCCTATTCGCATGGATTGGTGTAGAAACGCACTGCAGTGCGTCTACGTAATGTGGGTTTAACCGCAAAGTTCGCAAAGGATTTACGCAAAGAACGCAAGGTTTTTGTTTTTAAGTTAAAAAGGATCACTCAGATTTGCTTCGCCTATTCGCTGTCGCTTGGCTTGCAGATTCGGCAGATTTATTTTTTAGGATGAGTTGCCTCCGGCTTTAGCTGGAGGGGGTAAATTGATTAAGTAAGAGGCTTTAGCCAAAATTCTTGCTTTTTTGGCTAAAGCCTAATTGCGAGATTTCTTTTTTGACCTCTAGCTAAAGCTAGAGGCAATTTAATTCAAGATTGGATATTCTGGTTTAGCTTTACCATTATTAAACTGCTTATAAATGTTAAAATCATTAATACAAATGATAGAAATAAAATCATTAGCATTGAAAATAGAATTATGTATGGAATTTGTGATCTTAATACAACAGATAATCCATTAACAAATAGTCCGATTATGTAAATTGTAAAAAATGATAGTGTAAGTTTAGAACTTACTCCAAAAGAAAACTGAGAACAAGCTTGAAAGTAAGTTATTTGATTTAATGAATGACTTATTTTTTTAGCGGTATTCCAAAAGAGAAAAACAATGAATATTGGAAATAAGATTCCCCAGAAAATTGAATTCCAAAAAATACCGAAATCACATATTTGAATACATAAATCGATGAAATAACTATCCGAAAATATTAATAATGGAAAAAGAGAGGTAACAAAAATTCCAGTAATAATTGCATGTTTTTGAATGTTATTTTTGGATTCCATTTAAATTTAGTTTGAAGAGTAAAGATAAAAAATGGAATTTATTCTCACGCAGATTTTGGAGATTCGGAAGATTTTAATTTAACCGCAAAGATCGCAAAGATTTTATAAACCTTTGCGAACCTTGAGTATTCCTTTGCGAACTTTGCGGTTAAAAAAACGTTGCGGTTAAACTTTTTTAATGAAAATGATCTTCTTCAATTTCAAATTCGGCATCTTTTTCCCAGATTTCCATTTCGCAGGGTTTACAGTTGAATTTTAGTTTGTATTCAAGTTCTCCCTGTTTTAATACTAATGGTTCTTTTAATTTGCCTTCCATTGTATTTCTATGGTATTTTGGACATTTTGCCAGCTCGTATTTTATACAATATTTGGTTGTCATTACACGAGATTTTCCTGGATCCCATTGTAACTCGAATGCTTTTTCGATTTCGGTTACACCGTGACGTTCGTAGAATTTACGAGCTGTTTTGTTAGAAACATTGTACATGAAATCCAGTTTGGTTTCTGGATACGGATGTGACGTTTTTACCATTTGGTGTTCCTCACGTTTGTAATTTGCCAAACGAATTTCGGTTAACTGATCGTAAACCGTTCTTCGCATTTCGTTTATTTTTGAAATAGGAAGGAACCAGTTTTGAGAAAACATAATATTGATTTCATCGGCAGTATAAGGAGTGAAACCTGTTTTTGCCAATTGTGTTTTAATATTTTCTTCGATTGATTCGCCTGTTTTAGTCTGTTCTTTTGAGTGTTCTAAATTAACGATACTTACGTTTCCGTCTTCATCGGTTGCGATTAATTCAAAACCGGTTTCATTTTCGGTAAGCAATAAAGTAGTACCGATTTTACGAACAGCACTGTCTTCTCTTTCAACAATTTTGATGAAAGCGGCGTCGTTATTTCTGTAGATGAAAGTTCCGTCTTTTACTTCTTTTAAAACGTTCGGGTAAATTTTACCGTTTTCGGCTTTGTTTACGTAGATTCCGTCGGCTTCATTGTTTTCGTTAATGAAACAAAGTCCGTCACCGTTGTTTAATAATTCGCCGTTTTCAATTTCGTAAGCGTTCCCAACAGTTCGGATCAATTTACCAATATACTGCCCTTTTGATTTTGGGCTTTCCCAAGAACCAATTGTGTTATGTCTTTCGTTTACAAAATAATCGGTATAACCACGATTGAAAGTTCTGCTTAAGGTAGAATCAAAAGTATAAGTACATTTTCCAGAAGAAGCTTTTGTGTATTTATCGCTTCCTGGACCTTCTAAAAAGTTGTCTAATTTCTGACGTAAATATGAAACGTTGTTTTTTACGTAAACTACATCTTTTAATCGGCCTTCGATTTTAAAAGAAACGATTCCGGCTTCGATCAAATTCGGAATTTGATCTGAAACATCTAAATCTTTTATCGAAAGTAAGTGACTGTTTTTAATTAAAGTATCTCCGTTTCCGTCGATTAAGTTATATGGTAAGCGGCAGTTTTGCGCGCAAGAACCACGATTGGCGCTGCGTTCTCCGTTTGCCACACTCATATAGCAGTTTCCACTGAAGGATACACATAATGCACCGGTTACGAAAAACTCTAATTCAACATCAGCATGGTCGTATATTTCTTTAATTTGATGCAGGTTTAATTCACGTGCCAAAACCACGCGTTTGATTCCAGCATCTTTTAGGAATTTAATTTTATCTGCATCACGATTATTGGCTTGTGTGCTGGCGTGAAGTACGATAGGAGGAAGCTCCATTTCCATAATAGCCATATCCTGAATAATCAGGGCATCGACACCAATCTCATACAATTCCCAGATCATTTGACGGCAAGTTTCTAATTCGTTGTCGTACAAAATGGTATTCATAACCACAAAAACCTGTGCATTAAATAAGTGCGCATATTTTACCAACTCAGCAACATCTTCAATAGAGTTGTTGGCATTAGATCGTGCACCAAATTGCGGAGCTCCAATATATACTGCATCAGCACCACTGTTTATGGCTGCGATTCCTCCAATTAAATCTTTAGCAGGAGCTAATATTTCGATTTTCTTCTTCATTTCTAAAACTTTAGACTTTTGTGGTATTCCCGAAAAAAAGTGTGCAAAGGTCTTATAAATTATTTGAGTTTGCTAACGATGAAGGGATTTTTTTGAAATTGTTAACTTAATATGGAATGAGTTAATGTTATTTTCTTTAAAATCCGTTGCTGCAAAATGAATCGTTCCTTCGGAACTTTATTAAGAAGAGCTGTAAGTTCGGAACATATTTTAGGAACGGATTTTAATCCGCTCATGTATGTCGATATATAAAAATAAAAAAACTATCTGATTATTTAAACCAGATAGTTTCCCTAAAATAAAAGTGTCAATAATAATTAGTTCGCTTTCATTTTAATTTGCGATAAAGTATTTTGAATACTGTTTAGTTGTTTTGAAACAATGAAAACCTGGCTGTGTTCCAAATCGTTTTCTTCAAGTGCTTTTTTGTATTTTTCAATAGCGGCTTCTTCTCCGGTAATACAGGCATTTATAATGGCTTTAGTATCTCCGCCGGTAAAAGATGATTTGATATCAATCCATGTTCTATGTAATGCGCCTAATGGCCCACCGCCGGAAGTATCTGTTGATTTTCCGAGTTTGTTGATTTCGTCTTGTAATTCTACAATAAATAAAGCTCTTTCGCGGGCATATTCCAGAAAATCAGCTTTGAGGGCTAAATTCTCAACATGTTCTGCGGCGTTTGTATATCCTAGTTTTCCGTCTTCAAGAATTGAAATTAATCCTTCTAAAGTTTTAACTGTTTCTTTCGTGGTTTCATCTGTATGTATCATGACTAATAGTTTTTAAATTAATACATTACAAAGTTGGTGATTTCTAAAGTGTTATGTTTTACAGGATTATGTGCAGGGTTTTACAATATTGTGGAATGGGAATTTTGAAAATATTGATTTGTTTTATTCAGATTTAATTGCCTCCAGCTTTAGCTGGAGGAAGTTAAATGGATTAGGAATGGGCTTTAGCCAAAGGTATAGTAGTTTGGCTAAAGCCAGTATGGAAGCTTATTTTAACCTCCAGCTAAAGCTGGAGGCAATTAAACTAAATGTTATTTATTTCTTTTTAAAATGAATTTTTCTCGTTTTGCGTGAGGGATTGAGGCGGTATCCTTTTATGAAGCGGAGCGAAATAAAAGATATAGCCGAAAGCCCGACCCGGAGGGGTACGTCCAAATTAATCCCATAAAAAAACAACTTAAAGTATAAAAGTGATGAAACTTTTGAACCTTAAGCCGTTTTTATAAACTTAGAATATTGTTATGCAGTCAAAGCTTCTTTGATTCTGCGTAATGCTTCTTTTAAAATGTCGTTGCTTGTTGCGTAAGAGAAACGAATACAATTTGGATTTCCGAAAGCGTCTCCTGTTACTGTTGCAACATTCGCTTCGGCCAAAAGATACATCGAAACATCGTTTGCATCTTTGATTTTAGTTCCTTTTAATGTTTTTCCGAAGAAAGAAGAAACGTCTGGGAATACATAAAATGCACCTTCTGGAACGTTGATTTTTACTCCCGGGATTTCTTTTAACAATCCAACAACTAAATCTCTGCGACCGTGGAAAGCCTGAACCATTTCGTTTAATACTTTTGGATCTGCATCTACAGCTGTAATTGTAGCTCTTTGTGCCACAGAGTTTGCTCCAGATGTTACTTGCCCCTGAATCTTTGTACACGCTTTTGCGATAAATTCTGGCGCTCCAATATATCCAATTCTGTATCCAGTCATTGCAAATGCTTTAGCAACTCCGTTTACTGTGATTGTTTTTTCCAACATTCCCGGAATTGAACCGATACTGCAGAAAGTTCCTGAGAAATTAATGTGTTCATAAATCTCATCGGCAACTACGTAAATATTTGGATGTTTTTCTAAAACTTTTGCAAGCGCTGTTAATTCTTCTCTGCTGTAAACAGATCCTGAAGGATTACATGGAGAAGAGAACCACATCATTTTTGTTTTTGGCGTGATTGAAGCTTCTAATTGTTCTGGAGTAATTTTGAAATCTGTTTCTACAGATGTTGGAACTTCAACAGGGACTCCGCCAGAAAGTTTTACGATTTCAAAATAAGAAACCCAGTATGGCGCTGGTAAAATAACTTCGTCACCATCGTTTAACATTACTTGTGCAATGTTGTATAAAGATTGTTTTGCTCCCGTAGAAACTACGATTTGAGATGGTTTGTACTCTAAATCATTGTCTCTTTTAAATTTTCTGCAGATAGCTTCTTTTAAGTCCTGATATCCATCAACAGGAGAATATGTGCTGTAATTATCGTCGATTGCTTTTTTTGCAGCTTCTTTAATAAAGTCTGGCGTATTAAAATCTGGTTCACCTAAACTTAAACTGATAATGTCTTTTCCTTGTGCTTTTAGCTCGCGTGCTAAAGCCGCCATTGCTAAAGTTTGTGAAGTCGCTAAGTTGTTGATTCTGTCCGAAAGAATATGGTTCATTATAAAAATTTTGAATGTCCTTAATTTGCTGCGCTAATTTAAGGAAGGTTAATTATTAATAGATTTTTTTTAGTTTAAACAGATAATTCAGGTTTCATTCCTAAGTCACGCAAATGTTTAAAGTGAGCTGCAATAGCACTTCGCATTGTTTTGTATTCGTAATAGGGTAAATTACATTCTTTTGCAGTTTCCTTTACAATTTTTGCAATTTTACCATAGTGAATGTGACTGATATTTGGAAAAATATGATGTTCGATTTGGTGATTCAATCCGCCAGTGTACCAATTTACAATTGCATTTTTTGGTGCAAAATTAGTTGTGGTGTACAATTGGTGAACTGCCCATGTGTTGTCCATTTCTCCTAATTCATTTGGAGATGGATTTGTAGTGTGGTCTACAACGTGTGCCAATTGAAATACAACACTTAAGATCAATCCGGCTGTGTAGTGCATTACGAAAAAGCCAATAAGTACTTTCCACCAAGAAATTCCAATAAGCATTGGTAAAACAATCCAGATTGAGATATAAATGATTTTAGTGATGATTAAAGTTGTCCAAAGAATTTTTGGGCTTTTTGGCTCTCCGTAAGATAATTTTCTTTTAAGATAATTTCTCATTTGCTTAAAATCGGTAGTAATAGCCCAATTGAAAGTCAATAAACCATATAAGAAAACAGAGTAATAATGTTGAAAACGGTGAAAACTATGCCACTCTGCATGCTTTGTAAAACGGATAATTCTTCCGGCATCTAAGTCTTCGTCGTGCCCCGGAATATTAGTATAAGTATGGTGAAGCACATTGTGCTGAACCTGCCAGTTGTAAACGTTTCCGGCCAGAACATAAATGGTTCCGCCCATGAATTTATTAATCCAGCTTTTATTAGAGTACGAACCGTGATTACCATCGTGCATTACGTTCATTCCAACACCTGCCATTCCAACGCCAATGACGATCGATAAAAGCAGCATTACCCAAAAAGGCATATTTAAGGTAAGTATTAAAAAATATGGAGTTAAAAAAACTGCGAATAGAATAACGGCTTTTAAATGTAACTTCCAGTTCCCGGTTTTCTGAATGTTATTCTCCTTAAAGTAATTGTTTACCCGAGAATTAAGTGTTCTGAAAAACTTCAGATTGTCTTGCCTTGCAAAAGTTGGAGCAGTGTTATTCATAATTAATTTAAATAGTTTTCAAAGGTAATTATTATAAATTTTCAATTTGCAAAATTGAGTTAAATATTTCAATCGTAAAGTAGTACTTTTGTTAAAAATTTACAGCAATGGATGAGATATTGAAATATTTTCCCAATTTGACCGATCTTCAAATTGAACAATTTCAAAAATTAGACTTTTTATACCACGATTGGAATGAAAAAATCAATGTGATTTCACGCAAAGACATTGATTCTTTATATACAAAACATATTTTACATTCATTAGGAATTGCCAAAATAATGAAATTTGAGCCCGGAGCAACAGTTTTAGATGTTGGAACGGGCGGCGGTTTTCCCGGCATTCCGTTAGCGATTCTTTTTCCGGAAACTCGTTTTTATTTAATTGATGTTATAGCAAAAAAAATAAAAGTGGTTCAGGGTGTTGTTGATGCATTAGAATTAAAGAACGTAAAAGCTGAACAAAAACGTGCTGAATTGGTAAAAGGTGATTTCGATTTTATCGTAAGCCGTGCCGTAACCAATATGCCGGATTTTGTTTCGTGGATAAAAGATAAAATTAAAAAGCAGCATAAGCATACTTTAAAAAATGGTATTCTATATTTGAAAGGCGGTGATTTGACTGAAGAATTAAAAGATTTTCCAAATGCGGCTTTGTATGATTTAGCAGCAATATTTGATGATGAATTTTTTGAAACCAAAAAAGTGGTTCATCTTCCTTTAAAGTTTAAGTCCTAAATATAAATAAAAGTAAATAACCCGGAAAGAATTTCTTTGCGGGTTATTTTTGAATTAATAGTTTCTACTACTAAGATGCTTTCCTAGAGAAGTCTAGAAAAGGGTTTGCTTTTATGTCTAAATTATCAATAAAGTTATGAATTGCATTTTCTGATGCTTCGACAGAATATTTAAACGCAGCATCAAAAAAGAATTCTCTGCATAAAACAGGTTCGTTTGATGAGTCGTAAATTGCTTCATCTGATTCATCAAGATTATCATAACTGTATTGGCAAGGATATAAACGAATTAATTCTATAATTGTATTATCGAACCATTTATCAAATATTTTCTTTTTTGGGGTTACGTGTCGGGCTAGTAATGCCAGGCCTACAAGTTCGCTTTGAAGCAGGTAAGATCCTTTTCTGTATTTTACATCGACCATTCTCACATTCATTAGAGCGATCCATAAAGCACCATTAACAGATCCGTTAGCAGGTATGTCAAGATCACAATCAAATAACAAAGGATTTGTTTGTTCACGATCGTTAATCGAGCACCAAAGTGCTTCAATACGTTTTTGTGTATCTTCTGTAAATTTTGTGTAACCTGTAAAACGCCAGTAAATCCATTCTAATAAAGCTGCAGTTAGACCTACAGAAGCTTTGTGGTTAATTTGCATTAATACACTTTCTAATGCATCATTACCTTCAATAGGATCTAAAAGCTGATCTATTTTCTTTTTAGTCCATTTAAAGTTAATTGGATGCCCAATGCTTTTTGCTTCTGAAATTACCTCTGGTACGTTGTTTAAATTTCTCATGTTTTGTAGTTCTTTATCTTATATAAATAGTAGTTTTTTACGAGGACAAATTTAGAGTCATGCATCTTTTTAGTAAGGAACAAGAAGTTTTTAAAATATCAAAATATGTTTTTTTTAATGTGTATATAGCTGATAATTAGTGTTATAAGAAAAATACTACATTTTTTAAAAATTGTCGTACATGTAAGACTTCATGCCAATTTGAAACCTGACTTTATTATTGCCAGAAGTATCTAAAAAAGCATTTTCATGTAAGTCTAACGGAAAAAACAAAAGCCGAATCTTGAAAAGATTCGGCTTTTTTATATGGACAGGTCTCAAAACCTGAAACTTGAAACAAAAATTAACCTAAGAAAGGATATCTGTAATCTTCCGGAGTTACAAAAGTTTCTTTGATCGTTCTTGGAGAAGCCCAGCGTAATAAGTTTAATGCAGAACCTGCTTTATCGTTAGTTCCAGAAGCTCTTGCACCACCAAAAGGCTGCATTCCTACAACTGCTCCGGTTGGTTTGTCATTAATATAGAAGTTACCAGCAGAGTTTTGTAATTTTGTAGTTGCTGTTTCAATAGCATAACGATCCTGGCTGAAAACAGCTCCTGTTAAAGCATACTCAGAAGTAGTATCAACTAATTCTAAAGCTTCTTCCCATTTAGCATCCTCGTAAACATAAATTGTAATTACTGGTCCGAATAATTCGGTTTCCATTGTAGTATATTTTGGGTTTGTAGTTACAATAACCGTTGGCTCAATAAAGTATCCAACTGATTTATCGTAATTTCCACCAATAATGATTTCAGCATCAGCATCTTTTTTAGCCTGATCAATATAACTAGCTAATTTATCAAAAGAACCTTCGTGAATAACTGCTGTAATAAAGTTTCCGAAATCTTCCGGAGAACCCATTTTCATAGATTTTACATCAGTAATTAATTGTTCTTTTACAGCTGGCCATAAACTTTGTGGAATATAAGCTCTTGAAGCTGCAGAACATTTTTGACCTTGGAATTCGAAAGCTCCACGAGTAATACCCGTAACAACTTGTTTTACGTTTGCGCTTGGGTGTGCAATGATAAAATCTTTACCACCAGTTTCACCAACGATTCTTGGGTACGTTTTATAATGGTGGATGTTAGCTCCAATTTTTGCCCAGATATCTTTAAATACGTGAGTTGAACCTGTAAAATGAACACCGGCAAAATCACGGCTTGCCAAAACAGTATCAGTAATCATTAAAGCATCTCCAAAAACTACGTTGATTACACCGTCTGGAACTCCAGCTTCTTTGAAAACATCGATGATGATTTTTGCAGAGAAGACCTGGCTGTCACTTGGTTTCCAAACCACAACGTTACCCATCATAGCAGCACTTGCAGGAAGATTTGCAGCAATAGCAGTAAAGTTAAAAGGTGTAATAGCGTAAACAAAACCTTCAAGGGGTCTGTATTCTAAACGGTTCCAAACAGTAGAATCTGATTTTGGCTGATCGTTGTAGATTTGAGTCATAAACTCAACATTGTAACGTAAAAAGTCAATTAATTCACAAGAAGCATCAATTTCTGCCTGGTGAATATTTTTAGACTGACCAATCATAGTTGCAGCATTAATACGCGCCCTGTAAGGACCAGCGATTAATTCAGCAGCTTTTAAGAAAATAGCAGCACGTTGTTCCCATGCCATGTTTGCCCATGCTTTTCTTGATTCAAGAGCATTTGCAATTGCTTTTTCGATATGTTGTTTTTCAGCTAAATGATACTTTCCAACGATGTGTTTGTGATCATGAGGAGCTGTAATATTTCTTGTGTTTCCAGTTTTGATTTCTTCGCTTCCAATATATAAAGGAACATCAATTTGAGCGTTCCACATTGTAGTATAAGCTGCCTGAACAGCTGCTTTTTCTGGTGAGTTCGGTGCGTAGCTTTTTACAGGCTCGTTTACCGCTTTTGGTACATGAAAGAATCCTTTTAACATGGGATAAATTATTTTAAAATTTACGAATTGTTTAATTTTTTACAAAAGTACAAATGATAATTTGATTATATCACAATACAAGATTAAAAAGTTGTAATTTAATAAACTAATAGGGGTAAATTGTAAAAACATCTATCCATGTAAATGTTTAAGTTTGAGTTTTTTTCTGAAAAAAACTTGAATTAATTCAATGCAAAAGGAGCGCACATTCTAAAAGTAGGTACAATTACTTTGAATGTTTTGGTTGTAGTGAAATTGATCATATTAAAATGACCTTTCATGGCACCATAAGGAGATGATAATAAACAACCAGAGCTGTAAGTGTGGTTTTCTCCCGGTTTTAAAACTGGTTTTTTACCTATAACGCCTTCACCATCAACGATATCTAAGTCGTTTAATGAATCGTGGATTTCCCAGTGGCGAGAAGTTAACTGAACAGAATCTTTACTATGATTTTCGATTGTAACCACGTAACTAAAAGCAAAGTGAATCTTATAGTTCTTGAAGTAAGTGCCTTCAAAACTAGTTAGAACCGATATTTTTATGCCTCGTGTAATTTGAGAAACCATATTAACCTAGTAAATCTGTGTGAGTTATAGGTACAAAGCTACGAAAAAAAAACAGGAAACCTAAAACCTTAACAATGTTTTAATTAACGATATTTATGGAGTTTGCATTACCTTTTCCTATAACTCTTTGATAACGATCAGTACTTTCTTTGTAATAAACTAATATAGTATACTCATTTTCTGTTTGATAAAAATTACCGTCAATGGCATTTTCATTATCTATATTCCCTTTTTTATCGGCAACGGTGTATTGAAAATTAGTAAAACCTTGTTTGATCATTATTGCTTTTTCAAAAACAGCTTTATCGGTATTATAATCCAGTTTATATTCTGGTGACAGGCTGTAATTATTGAACATTCCCGTAACATAAATGTCTTTGTTAAGCCTGAAAGCCGGAGCCGAAAGTGAAAAGTAAACCCAGGCATAATCAGCTTCAATGCTGTTATCTGAGCCATTTATATTTTTTACAACAAAATTACCGTTTACGTCCTGATAATTGGTATAAATCTGATTTCCTCTTGCGGCATTGGTATACAAATAAGCGTTGTAAATATCGTTGTTAGCACCAACTTTACCAACATTATTATTTGCTGCACGAATATCTTTATTTTCAAAATATAAAAATTCATTTCCGCCCCAAAACTGCGTTTCAGCATCGTATTTATAAACCAGTTGATTTCCAATTGTGTATTGTGGCGGGATATTTTTAATAGCCGTATTAAAATTTCCGTTTTGTAATAAAAGAACTTTTACATTTTGAATTGGAGTCTGAAAAGTAATATCATTAGAAACAATCGAAAAATCTAAATTCTGTTTGTAATCAATATTGCTCAGGTTTCGGGTTCTTTTTACCTGTGCCGCAACTGTACAATGTTCTTCATAAATAATGAATTTTCTGGAGAAAATAACTTCTTTATCTTCATTTAAAATTTTCAAAATATAATTTCCAGACAATCGTATCTGTGTTGTAAACAGGTTTGGAAATGCCAATCTATAATGCGAATAAACCTGAAGCGTGTTAAACGAGTTCGAATAATCGGTAATTCTCTGTCCATCAAAACCTCGGATATAATCTGTTTTCGGAATATCAGTTGGTTTCCAGTTATAATCGCAATGTGTTACTTCGAAATAATAATTGGCTTCATTTCCAAACAAATCATCAAACTGAAATTCAAAAGTAGAATTCATTTCAAATATCGGAACAACATTATTGCCATTCTGAACAAAAGTAACGGTTTTGATATTGTATGGAGGAACTACTTCAGTTTGTATTTCCTGAGCTTTCGCGAAAGTAAAAACAAAAAACAAAAGCAGACTTTGATATAAAAATTTTGACATCTTATTACGTTGTAAGATTGTAAATATAAGAATTTTATTAAACGTAATAAGATGTCATTTATTGGACGGAGCGATTTATTAAGAATTTAAAATGTATTCTAAATTAGCTTCGATCTCATCATTTATGTAGCTTTCCTCTAAAAGGGAATCAGATAAAAGCTTTTTATTTTCCTGCAGTTTGATGATTTTTTCTTCTACCGTATTTTTCGAAATAAAACGAATCACGTTTACTTTATTCAATTGCCCAATTCGGTGCGCCCTTCCAACTCCTTGTTTTTCTGCGAAAGGATTCCACCACGGATCTAAAAATAAAACATAAGAAGCTTTAGTAATATTTAAACCGACGCCTCCTGCTTTTAACGAAATAAAAAACAATAAAGGTTCTTCTTTTTCCTGAAACAGTTTTACCTGCTGTTCTCTTTTGCTGGCTGGCGTTTCTCCTGTAATCTCACAATAGGCTATTTTGTTTTCTTTACACCAATCTGTATAGAAATTCAAATTAGTAACAAACGAACTGAAAATGATTACTTTCTGTTTTGCTTTCACCAAATTTTCCAGATAATTGGTAACAGCGATATATTTTCCCGAATCAATTTCAGATTCCTGATCCACCATTTTTGGGTGATTACTCAATTGTCTTAACTTCATCAGCGTATTAATAATGCTGATTTTGTCTGGACTTGAGCCATCCATTTTTAGTAAAAAGTTACGCGCTTTTGATTTTTCCTGCTCATACAGTTTTTCCTGTTCTGGATCCATTTCGCAATAATAAATCTGCTCGGATAATTCAGGTAAATCTTTTAAAACCTGTTCTTTGGTTCGTCGCAAAATATAAGGCTGAACCAGATTTTTTAATTCAGATAAAACCTCTTCATTCTGCTTTTTCTCAATTGGGATTTTAAAATTCTCAGCAAAGAAATTATAAGTGCCCAAAATATCAGGATTAATAAACTGCATTTGCGACCATAAATCGTCCAGCGAATTTTCGATAGGCGTACCACTTAAAGCGATTTTATGACCTGTACTTATTTTATTAATGGCTTTAAAAATCTTAGAATTTTTATTTTTAATGTATTGACTTTCGTCCAAAATCAAATAACGGAAATCATATTTTTCTAAAATTGAAATATCACGATGAATAATGCTGTAGCTCGTAAAAATTAAATCAGTTGTGGCTAATCTTGCGGCTAGTTGTTTTCTGTCATTACCCACATATTGCATTTTTGAAAAATGCGGAGTAAATTTTGCAGATTCGTTATACCAGTTAAAAACCAATGAAGAAGGTAAAACAATCAAAGTTTTTAATGGTTCTCTTTCTACAGTAGTTTCGTTTGCAAACAAATCAAAATTGGTAGTTTTCGTAGTAAATCCTAATTGTTCCTGAACGGCAACCAAAACAGCTAAAGTCTGCAATGTCTTTCCGAGTCCCATGTCATCTGCCAAACAAGCACCTAAATTGGAATTAAAATGACCTAAAAGCCATTTTACACCGTCAATTTGGTACGGTCTCAAAGTTGCTTTTAATAAATCAGAAGCTACATATTCGGCTTTATACGTTACATCATCTTTGATTTCGGCAATAGCATCAAGGGCAGTAAAATTACTTTTGCGTAAAAGTAAAGTGCCGCTTTCTATTTTTCCGAGTTTTGCCAGCGAACTGTATTTACTGAACCATTCTAACGGAATCAGGAAATAATTTCCGTCAGGCAGAGGGAAAAGCCTTTCTTTGCTTTTTATGTTTGGAATAATTTCGCTGAAATTAATCGTATATGACCCAATTGTAATGATGATTTTAATGTCAAACCAATCTCCGTTTGTGTCTTTTGATGCAGAAACCGTATGATTTGAGGTAACGATTTCTTTGCTTTCGAGCTTTAAATTTTGAATGTTAAAACCTAAACTTTCCAGTTTTTCTTTATTATCAATTATCAATTGAATGTTGATATAAGGATCAGAAGTTTCAGCCTCAGAATTTAATCCAAATAATTCATTTTTGATTTTTATTAAACCAATTTCAAGTAATTTATCGACATACAAATTTTCATCAGCATTTCGTTTAAACTGAATGATTTTCGGTTCATTGGCAACGCTGAAATCTACAAACGAATGCGTTTTCTTTGTTTTACTTCCATCAAATGAATAACCGTTATAATCAAAATAAAGGTTGAGGTAATAACTGTTTTTAAAGAAATCATAAACCGGCTGAATCGTGCAGGAAGTAATTTCATCGCGCTGCTCAATTTCAAAACCTGTTGCTTCGATATCAATTTTTTTGGCTATTTCGGGAATGAAATTCTTAAAATAATCATCAACTAATTTGGATGGTATTTCAATTGATTTTTTCTTTAAAAAAGGCATCAGTTTTTTAGAATTAAGGGCTGTTAACTGACCTAATTTTTTATTGATAATTAACCAGCCAGGTTCATCTAAAAGGATATCAATATTGCTTTCCATGGGTAAAAAAGCCTTTTCATTTTCCTTTAAAGAAAGGGTATAGGTAATTCCTTCGGCGTGTTTGTCAAATTGAATTTGCGGCTCAAAATAAAGCGGACTAATATCGACTCTCGAACGATAAAAATCTTTTTCGGGCCCAATGTTTATTGACAACGGAAATTGTCCCTCAACAATTAGGCTGTAAAAAGAACTAAGATTTAATTTTAAATGCTGACGGATTGCAAACTCAATTTTAGAATCTTTTTGCAAATCAGCAATAGTTTTTGCCGATTTGATTTTGGCACTGAATTTTTTGAATATGAATTCAGGTTTTAAAGATTCGCAGGCCGTCAGTATTTTTTTTGTATTAGAATCTAAATCGTCATAAACAATTCCGAAACTTTGAATTATTCCGGCGGTTGCTTTTTTGTCCAGATATTTGATTTCATTGGCATTCTCAACTATGTAGGATGTTGGAATATAAACATTCAGGTTTTTTTCAAAACTGATGTCAAAACAGAACTGAAATGATTTTGTAGGTTCCAAGGTGAAGGGATTTGGTTGGCTTGTAAATTATGAATTGGGCTAAAAAATAAAGAGTTTTCAAAATATCAATAATTTGAAAACTCCTTTAAAATGAACTTATATCACTTATATGGTGAAAAAAATTAGTTTTCCTGTTTAAAGCAAAGCGGTATAATCTCGCCTTTTGCCAAACAGTATTTTTCTACCAATTCTGGTGCAATTTTATTGGTGTAATCTTCTTCAATTACAATAAAACCGATGCTTCTTAATTTGTCAAAATAATCGCGTCCGTAAATACGAACGTGATCGTATTGACCGAATATTTTAGCACGCTCTTTTTGATCTGTAATAGAATCATCTGCAAATGTAACTGCACGGTTTAAATCCTGTGGAATCTGCAAAATAGCCATTCCGCCCGGTTTTAAAACACGGAACAATTCCTGCATTGCTTTTGTATCATCTGGAATATGTTCTAAAACGTGATTGCATAAAATCACATCATATTCGTTGTCTTTAAAAGGTAAATTACAGATATCTGCTTTTACATCTGCCAAAGGCGAAAATAAATCTGTTGTCGTGTAATCCAGGTTTTTCTGCTTGCGGAATCTTTTGTAAAAAGCTTGCTCCGGAGCAAAATGCAAAACTTTTTTTGGCGCTGTAAAAAAATCAGTCTGATCGTTTAAATACAGCCAAAGCAAACGGTGTCTTTCTAACGAAAGTGTACTTGGCGAAAGTACATTGTTACGCTGCTTTCCGTATCCGTAAGGTAAAAAAGATTTAAAGCTTCTGCCATCGATAGGATCAGTAAATTTATCTCCCTTTAATGAGAAAGCTAAAATGGGACGCGCCACATAACTCAAACGAATTAATAAAGGACGCGGGATTGTATTAAGTACTAATTTAAAAAGTTTTTTCATGGGGCTGTTTCGCAGAGTTACACAAAGGAGACACAGAGTTTCACAAAGTGTTTATAAATCTTTTTATGTTGTTTTTTAATATTTTTGAATCAAAATTGATAAGTAATCCTAATGGATAATTTCCAAGTTTCAGATAGGTTAGTATTTGCGCAAAATGTACATCGTTAAAAGCTTCGACAGTTTTTAATTCAATGACAATCGTGTTTTCTATTAATAAATCAATTCGATATCCATGATCTAGTTTTATGTCTTTATAAATTATGGGTAAAACTTTTTGGCGTTCAACAGTCAAGCCGGCATTTACTATTTCATAATATAAACATTCTTGATAAGCTGATTCTAATAAACCAGGACCAAGCTGTTTGTGAACTTCAATCGCTAAACCAATAATTTTATATGTAATTGCATCTAATCTATTACGAGATTCATTGTTTTCTTCAAACATTTAAAAGGCTTGTAAAATAAATAATTTTGTGAATCTTGGCGTATATCTTTGTGAATCTCTGTGGAATAACTATAAAACTAACGGCACTTTTCTGAATTCGTCTTCTTCATTACTTTCAATTCCTAAAGCTTTGTAGATATATTGAAAAGTCGATAATAATTCTGGTTTGCCATCGATTAACGCCACATCGTGTTCGAAATGTGCGCTTGCTTTTCCGTCAGCTGTAGTAATTGTCCAGCCGTCTTTATGTTGTTTGATGTTTCTTGTTCCCATATTAATCATAGGTTCAATGGCAACGACCATTCCTTCAACAAAAAGTTTTCCGCGGCCGCGTTTTCCGTAATTTGGCATTTCTGGTTCTTCGTGCATTTTTTGCCCTAAACCGTGACCAACCAATTCACGAACCACACCATAACCGTGAGATTCCGTATATTTTTGAATCGCATTTCCAACATCTTCTACGCGATTTCCGGCTTTAAATTCTCTAATTCCAACGTAAAGAGATTCTTTAGTTATCTGCAAAAGTTTTTTAACTTCTGGAGCAACTTCTCCAATTTCGAAACTATAAGCATGATCTCCATGATATCCGTTTTTGAATGCACCGCAGTCTACCGAAATAACGTCACCACTTTGTAAAGGTGTGTTATTTGGAATTCCGTGTACGACCTGAGAATTCGGACTCATACAAAGTGAATTCGGGAAACCATACAATCCTAAAAAGCTAGGAACTGCACCGTGATCACGAATGAATTCTTCGGCTAATTTGTCCAGATATAATGTAGTAACTCCTTCTTTAATTTCAGAAGCAATCATTCCTAATGTTTTTGATACGATCAAAGCACTTTCGCGCATTAATTCGATTTCCTCTCTCGTTTTTTGGATAATCATATTTTTCAGATTTTCAGTTCGCAAAAGTACAATTTTTAATATTATTTTTTGAGTAATTTTTTTGCCGCGAATTAGGTTTTTTCGCCACGAATTTCACGAATTAGCACGAATTCTAAAATTTGGAATAATTTTTAAAGACAAAGTAATTCGCGAAAATTTGTGTAATTCGTGGCAAACCCTTTCATTGCGATGAGCTGTGCTTTTAGTTTAATATCTCAGAAAAAAGCCATAAATTAGTAGTAAAATGAGATAATCATGGAAACTGATACGGATCAAGATATAGTTAAAATAAAAGCTTTAAGAAAAATGCAGGCAAGTGCTTTGGCGCTTTTAGGTTTTGCCGTGCTTCTTTTTATAATTGCTATTTATTTTAAAATTCCAATTTTACAGGCTTTTAGTGAAGCGGCAATGGTTGGGGGAATTGCCGATTGGTTTGCGGTTGTGGCTTTGTTTCGTCATCCGCTTGGGATTCCGATTTGGCATACGGCTATTATCCCGACGAAGAAAAATGAAATTGGAGAAAATCTCGGAAATTTTGTTTCAGAAGAATTTCTAAACAGGGAAAAGCTAGAAATTAAATTGGATGAATTCAACTTTGCTTCAAAAGCTTCGGAGTGGCTTTCGCAGGAAGAAAATGCAGATAAAATTGCCAATGTTGTTGCAGTAAATATTGTTCCCGGAATTTTAAAAACGATAAAAGACGAAGATGTCAGAAGATTTATTCAGGCTCAATTCAAAGAAAAACTGGAAGGAATAAACTTTGGGGACTGGGTTGCTGTTGCTTTGGAGCCTTTACAAAAAGGGGATTTAAAAAATCAAATGCTGACGAATCTTCTGGAAGTGATGAGCAGCGAATTGACTAATAATAAAGATTTAATCAGACAGAAAGTAAAAGCTTCGACTCCGTTTTTAAGTTTTGGACTGGCTGATAAAAGTATTACCGAAGGCGTTTTTAATGGTTTACATGATTTTTTAAATGAAGCTAAAAAACCAGACAGCGCAGTGCGCCAAAAAATTGATGAGTATATTTTCAATTTTTTAGAGAAAGTAAAAAACTCCGAAGAAATGCGAATTAAAATCAACGATATGATTTTGAATTTTGCCGGAAAAAAAGAAGTTCAGGATTACATCAATGGAATTTGGGATGAAATAAAACTCTCGATAACCAATGATTTAAACAAAGGCGATGAATCTTCAATTAAAAACAGTGTTTCGGGTTTAATTCAAACTTTCGGGAATGGTATTAAAGAAGACACAATTATGATTGACAAAATCAATAATTTTATTAAAAACGATTTATTATCGGTTCTTCTAAACAATAAAAAAGTAATAGGGGATTTAATTTCGTCAACAGTAAAAAGCTGGGATGGAAAAGAGGTTTCTGAAAAACTGGAACTAGAAATTGGGAAAGACCTTCAATACATCAGAATCAACGGAACTTTGGTTGGCGGTATAATCGGACTTGTGATTTATGGTGTTGAACAGCTTTATCATTATTTTATTATTTGTTAAAAAACACGAATGTCAGGCTGAGCGAATTCGAAGCCCTTTTTGGTTCCATAAGCCTTCGACTTCGCTCAGGGTGACAAAACGGGTATATAAAAATAAAAACCATATAAGAAATATAAGTTTAATAAAGCTTTAGCGCTTCAATTAAATGAACTTATATCACTTATATGGTTTAAAAATAATTTAAGTGTTTTTTACAAAAGCGAATGACAAGTCATTGCATTTGGCTGCTGCACTCCCATTAATTCTAAGATAGTAGGAGCGATGTCACCTAGAACACCATCTTGAATATTTTTCAATTGTTTGTCAACTAAAATAATCGGCACTGGATTTGTTGTGTGCGCGGTATTTGGACTTCCGTCAGGATTGATCATTGTTTCGCAGTTTCCGTGATCAGCAATAACGATTGTTGTGTAGTCGTTTGCAAGAGCAACATCGATTACTTTTTTCGCGCAAGCGTCAACTGCTTCACAAGCCTGAATAGCTGCACTCATAATTCCTGTGTGACCCACCATGTCTCCATTTGCAAAGTTTAAACAAACGAAATCTACTTCACCTTTGTTCAATTCAGGAACAAGAGCATCAGCAAGTTCATAAGCGCTCATTTCCGGCTGTAAATCGTAAGTGGCTACTTTAGGAGAATTTCTCAAGATTCTAGATTCACCTTCAAAAGGAGTTTCTCTACCGCCTGAAAAGAAAAATGTCACGTGCGGATATTTCTCCGTTTCAGCAATACGTATTTGTTTTTTACCCGCTTTTTCTAAAACTTCACCAAGGGTTTCAGTAATATTATCTTTATTGTAAACAACTTTTACGTTTTGGTACGTTTCGTCGTAGTTTGTAAGCGTTACATAATACAAGTTTAATTTGTGCATGTTTTGCTCGTGGAAATCTTGCTGAGAAAGCGCTTCAGTAAGTTCACGTCCTCTGTCAGTCCTAAAGTTAAAGAAGATTACAACATCGTCTTCAACAATTGTCGCAAGAGGTTTTTCGTTTTCATCAACCATTACAACCGGCTCGATAAACTCGTCAGTAATATCTTTAGCATAACTGTCAAGAACACTTGCCACTGCATTTTTTGATGGAGTTCCAACTCCGTTAACTACTAAATCGTAAGCTAGTTTTACACGTTCCCAGCGTTTATCACGGTCCATTGCATAATAACGCCCCACGACAGAAGCAATTTTTACCGGAGTATCTTTGATATACTCATCTAAATCGTGAATGTATTTTGCTCCGGATTTTGGGTCAACATCACGTCCATCTGTAAAAGCGTGAATATAAACCTGATCTAAACCATATTCTTGAGAAGCATCGATTAATCCGCGTAAGTGAGAAGTATGAGAGTGAACACCTCCATCTGAAACTAATCCTAAAAAGTGTACTTTTTTATTGTTGTCTTTAGCATAAGTAAAAGCGTCAACTAAAACCTGTTCTTTAGCAAGCGTTTTGTGAGCTACGGCTAAATTAATTTTTGCCAAATCCTGATATACAATTCTTCCGGCACCAAGGTTCATGTGCCCAACTTCACTATTTCCCATTTGGCCTTCTGGCAGACCAACATTTAAACCGTCAGTACGCAATTGAGCGCTTGGGTAATTTTTGTAAAGACTATTTATAAATGGAACATTTGCATTGTCTATTGCAGATACTTTAGGGTCAGGAGATTTTCCCCAACCGTCTAAAATCATAAGGATAACTTTTTTGTTCATTACATTTTTGTTTTTTACAAAGATAAGCCATTTATAAACTTTGCAAGAATGCAATGGTACATTTATATTTAATAAAATGAAGCCTGATAAAAAATATTAATTTAATTACAGAAGTCTTTATTTTTTAAAATTTATTCACGCTAAGCTCTTTTTCTAACCTTATTTTTGACAGCGTTATAATCTATAAAATATTTTACGCTAACAGAAAAAATGTGTTTTAAGGCGTCATTAGTCAATAAGCCTGTTACGTTGTGTTTAAAATCTTTATCGATAATACGTTCAAAATTAGAGGCATTGTTTCTGTATAAAGCTGAAAGCTGACTTCCGGGCGCAAACCACCATGAATAGGATAAATCTGCATTCCAGGAATAAAAACTTGAGTTTTTGTTTTCGGTATATTGCGGATATGGGTCTAAAGTCCCGTCTGGTTCAAGCTGTAAAATATCTTTGTTTTCTGCCGAAGACCAATATTGGCGAACGGCTAAATTAAGTGTCATAGTGCTGTTAATAGCATATTTTCCTGATATAGTATTGGCGTATGTAATTACGTCACGATTAGCAAAAACAATAGTTTCGGGAGTGGTTTCATTATCGTCATCATCATAACTGTCAATGTATCCTTTGTTATTGTTTCTTTTAAGAAAGCTAAAACTGTAAATTAATAGAAGCTTATCATTAAAGCGATATCGCGGACTGATGTCGGCACCATAAGCTGCTCTTCCGGGCTCATCGGCGATGGATATTGACGGATTAAAATCTATAGCAAATTTATGATTGTAATTTGTAGAAACGCTTGCCCAAGCATCTAATTTTCTAGGAATTATAACATACCTGTTCTCTGCCCTTGGTTCGTAATAATCATGCGATTCCAATGGAGAAATTTCAATACCCCCTCCATAATAATTGTTTTTTACGGTGCTTAAATTTACTTCTGCTTCAATTCGGTTTGCCTGTACTTTTCCAGATTCTTTATTGAATTCAGAATACATTTCATAGTCAATCTTGAAGCTATTAAAAAGTTTAGTTGGGTTAAGAATTCTGTAGTTGGCATTTCCGTAAAAATTGTAATAATTAGTATAGAAATTGATTCCCATATCATTTGGATCAAAATCTTTTGAGACAAAATCAGTTCCTAAACTATAACGATAATTACCGCTTGTTTCTGCAAAACTAACAGTTGAGAAAACACCGTTTGTGTCTTCGGTATCATTTATTGTGCTGTATTTTACATTTCCAAACAAGCTGTAAGTATTGGCTTTAGTATTTAAATCCCATGCTAAACCAGTTACATTGGCATCTTTATAATGACCATTTCTGGTAACATTTGTGTTTATAAAAGTAACCGATGAATTTTTTCTAAAACGCTGATCCAGTACCAAAACATTATAATTTGTGAGCGGTTCTACAACTTCACGTCTGGTTTCGCCTGAAATAGTATCTTTTATGGTTGCAAAAGTTTTTTCGGTAACGGCATTTAGAATTCCAACTCCTAAACCATTTTTAGTTCTTCCTGAAAATTTTAAAGCGTTAATAAGATTAACGTTTTGTACTGTTTCAATAATTTCTTCATTGTCTTTTAAATCTGGTTCGACAGAAGGTTTACCGCCAATTCTTCTCGAATAAAACATATTTCCTTTATTAAACAAATCTGTTCCTTCGGTAAAAAATGCCCTGTTTTCATTGAACTGCTGTTCAAACGGACCTAAATTTAAAATTTGATCGTCGTATTTTGTCTGTCCAAAATCAGGAACTAAAATAGCATCAACAGTAAAAGCATCGGTGATCCCGTATTTTATGTCCATTCCGCCTTTTACGGTTCCGTATGTTTTTTGTCCTTCTCCTGCATTTAAATAATAGGAAGCATAAGGCATAAAAAACAATCGGGTAGGAGGTTTTATATTTTCAATTCCTTCTAAAACCCCGGCCTGCTGCGTAAAAGTTCCAATTTTTCTATCAACAAAGTTCCAGGTATATTTATAACGTGTACGTTTTATTTCTCTGAAAAAATTAATTCCCCAGGTCTGTTTGTTTTCCTGTGAAAAACGCAATGCCGAATATGGAATTTTTATTTCTACAACCCATCCGTTTTCAATAATCGAAGCTTTACTTATCCAAACGGCGTCCCAGGAATAATCTTCGCCATTTGCATCGGTCATAATACAATCTCCCTGAACATCAGCAGCAGAAACATAAAACATAAAGTCCTGCTGGCCGTCATTAAAACCGTTTATAAAGACCCCAAAGATATCTGCAGTTCCAAAATTATCACGCTGCGAAATCTCTTTTAAAATTTTATCAGGTTCATCATCATACATCATGGCGCCAATGTAAATCGCATCATTATCATATAAAACCTTGATATTAGTTTTTTTATTCTCCGGAACGGCTTTTCCGTTATCTGGTTCGAAGGTGATAAAGTCTGAGGCTGTTGCAGCATTTTCCCACTCGTTTTCATTTAATTTTCCATCAATAGAAATGTTTTGCGAAATAGATTTCGCCTGCAATGCTTTTTTTTGACTGAAACACCAAAAAGTAGATAAAAGAAGAGTTAGAAAAACAAGTTTTTTCATGAAAATTCGAACAAAAATGATTGTAAAAGTACTTTAATTTAGAAATAATAGACAGCATTTTGTTCTACTTGTTACAGTTTAAGTTTCAAAATTTCCATTTTATTCTGCTTTTTTTAAGAAAAGTGACTAAAATGTTATGATTTTTAGCGTGAGATAAAATCTTACAGAAAGATCTTTTTTATGTTAATAATGTTAAATTTTAAGCAAAAAAAGCCTGATTTACAGGCTTTTATTTTGATGATTTTCAAAAATTTATACTTTTGCTCTACCCAAATTTATTATTAACCTAAAGAAATTCAATGATTTACAAAATTTACCCGCTGCTGGTGTTTTTTCTATTGTCTTTTGGAAAAGATTCAAAAAACACTCCCGAATTAAAACCTGCAACAACAAAAAGTATTGCGAAAGTTGAAACAAACCTTTCTGTTGATGCAAAAATTGAAAATGTTTATAATACATTAAATTCAAACAATTGTAAACTTCCTGAGCTTAGGACTTTTACTGAAGCAATGAAAGGATTTTATCTTTTGAAAGAAAGAGGGATTGTTCAGAAAAACATTCTGACATTGATTGATTTTAGTCTTTCATCAAATACCAAACGTCTTTGGGTAATTGATATGACTACAAATACGGTATTATTTAATTCTTTGGTAGCTCACGGAAGAAATACCGGAGAAGAATTTGCATCAGCATTTTCTAACTTAAACTCTTCATTTAAAAGTAGTTTAGGTTTTTATGCAACTGGCGAAATCTACCAAGGAAAACATGGTGCTTCATTACGTTTAGACGGTCTTGAAAGAGGTTTAAACGACAACGCCCGCGAAAGAGGAGTTGTGATGCATGGGGCTGATTATGTATCTGAATCATTTATCAGAGATCACAAAAGATTAGGCAGAAGCCAAGGCTGCCCTGCTGTTCCTGTTGAATTGACAGATGAAATAATCCAAACTATTAAAGACAAATCATGTTTGTATATCTACCATCCGTCAAGAAGCTTTACGATGGAAGAGAAACTAATCTCTTAGTTTAGCATACAAATCTGAATCAAGATTATAAATATCAGCTCTAAAAATGAGCTGATTTTTTTTGCTCCAAGCCGTCCAATACCATTGATATAAAGCATATTTTTTGGTAATTTTAAAGCTCATGGTTTTTTTAGAGGCAATTATAGTATCGATTTTTTCTTTAGAAAACCTTTCAGGATCATCCAGAATATGTTCAGCCAATTCAAGCGGATTTTCAACACGAACACAACCAGAGCTCAATGAACGATTGTTGCGTTCAAAATAATTTCTGTGGTTGGTATCATGCAGGTAAACACTGTGGTGATTAGGAAACAAAATTTTCATTAATCCTAATGAGTTATTATAACCCGGACTTTGAACATATCTGTAATTGTTAGGTTTGTTTTCGTTCCAGGCATGCGGCTCGACCACATTTCCAGATGTGTCGTAAATCGTTATATTTTTCTTTGCTAAATAATTTCGGTTGCGTTTCATTGCAGGAACAACATCTTCCTTTAAAATTGTTGGCGGAACAGTCCAAGTTGGGTTAAAAACAACCGTTTTTAAAACAGATGTAATAATAGGTGTTTTTCTTTTACTTGTTCCTACCACTATATTTCGAACTAAAGTTGTGTCCTGATTTTCGACAACATTTAAGCTGTAATCCGGAATATTGATAATAAAATAATTTTCGGCAAATTCTGCAGGATACCATCTCCAGCGTTCTAAATTGGCAATAACCTGCTGTTTTCTTCTTTCTTTGGAATAGTTTAAAGCGCTGATAGTTCCAGGTCCAATAACACCATCATCGGCTAAACCATGTCTTTCCTGAAATTTTTTAATCGATTCAAAAGTTTTTTGGTCGTATTTATTAGTTAAACTGTCTTTACCAGACATATCTTTCCAAAACAAAAGTTTCTTCTTAATATTGATTACCGCATTGTTTGTGTCGTTTAAAGTAATTTTCTTTAAAGATTCAATAGTTGTAATATCTTCGTCAGGATAAGAATTGATGATTTCAAGAGATTTTAGTAACTGCTTATATATGATAGATTTAGGTTGAATGTTTTCAACAATACTGTCTAATTTGTTTTTATTAAAAGCATTAATAAGAACACTGTTTACATCAAATGGTTTTTCATCTAAATCCCAATCTGTATACAATTTTTTAGGATCTAGTTTTCCTTTATATAAATGATTTAAATATTTTTCGAAATTATAAGTCAGTAAAATATCGTATGTTGCTAAATCAGCATCGTTTAGACTGCTGATTCGTTTTTCGAATTTTTCCAGCTGCGATGCTTTATAATCTTCGGGATTAAGTCCTAATTCTTCAGATTTTTCCAGCTGAGATAATACATAGGTTCTCTTTTTTAGATTTCCCCAAACAGTTTTATTTTCAGATGAAGTATAAAATTGTTTAAGGGTTTCACTTTTAAAGGTACTTAAAAGTGCTGTATCAACTTCTACTTTTCGTTCATCAGTAAGTATAATTGGCGGTGCTTTTTTTACTGCAGCTGGAGCCGGTTTAGGAGCATCTTTTTTACAGCTAATTAAACTTAATACCAATAAAAAAAAGTAAAATTTCCTCATTTTATAATTTTTTAAACATTAAATAATGTTCGCCAACATCTTTAATATCAAATGGTTCACCTAGGGGCTGGTATCCCATTTTTCTGTAAAAACCAACGGCGGCGGTTCTAGCATTAAACCAAATCAAATCGACTTTGTTTTCATTGCAGCAGGTTTCACAATGCTTAACTAAAGCTTCTCCAAATCCTTTTTTCTGATGCGTTTCTAAAACTGCCATCCCTCGAATTTGTGCTTGACTTTTTTCGGCAAATATAGGATTGATTTTATTGAATAACGAAATAATTCCTATTAAATCTTCATTATTAAATAAACCAAAATGATGTGTCGTGTCTAAATCGTCTCCCTCAAAGATGCAGCTTTCGATAGGTCTGCCTTTTCTTAAAACAGGCTGGCGAACAATATAGGTTTCTTTTGATGGGATTTCTTTAATAATATTCATGATTTTTTTAAAATAATTGATTTTATAACTTTTTAATTTTAAATAGGTTATAAGAAATTGTTGATTTTAATTGATTTTTTTTGCCAAAAAGCTTGTTTTGAACTTAACTTATTTTTTATATTTGCACCAGCAATGCGAAAGTAGCTCAGTTGGTAGAGCTCCAGCCTTCCAAGCTGGTTGTCGCGAGTTCGAGCCTCGTCTTTCGCTCTAAAAAACCGGAACTTAATTGTTTCGGTTTTTTTATCAAACTTAAATAATTTTTGATTTTTGTTTTTTAAAAAGAATTAATTATTTATATTTGCACCCTGTTAATGCGAAAGTAGCTCAGTTGGTAGAGCTCCAGCCTTCCAAGCTGGTTGTCGCGAGTTCGAGCCTCGTCTTTCGCTCTTCAAAAGCCTCAAACATTTTTTGAGGCTTTTTTTATGATTTTTTTTAACCATATAAGTGATATAAGTTATTATAAGTTTTTTGTCAATCTTTTTTAAATGAACTTACATTACTTATATGGTGGAAAAATTATTTTAAGTTGCTCAAATCGCTTTCTGGTTCTAGTTCTTCTGGATTTTGGTTTTGCTTAAAAAGTCTTGCTTTTAGAGAGCCTTTCAGGGTTATTTTGTTTCCTTTTACTTCAAGCCAGCTTCCTTCCCTTAAACCTAAAACCGGAATTGCATTAAAAGCATGGAATTCTTTAATTCTGGTTTCGCGTGTTTCGCCCATATGCTGTGAATTTACATCAGGATCTAAATAATGCGGGTTTAAATTAAACGGAATTAATCCTAAAGTTTGAAAACTCGGCGGATAAATAATTGGCATATCATTCGTAGTCTGCATTGATAAACCGCAAATGTTGCTTCCGGCACTTGTTCCTAAATAGGGAGTTCCGTTTTTAACTTTTTCTGCAAGCAATTGCATTATATTGTTTTTGTATAGCTGTGTAACAAGTAAAAATGTGTTTCCGCCGCCCGTAAATATTCCTTCGGCATTTTGTATGGCTTTTTCAGGACTTTCAAATTCATGAATTCCCTGAAGCTTAATATTTATAGATGCAAATGCTTCGGCAGCTTTTTGTGTGTATTCTTCGTGTGATATTCCGCTGGGGCGTGCATACGGAATAAATAAAATAGTGGTACAGTTTTTAAAATGTAATTGTAATGCAGGTAATATATAGTTTAAATAACTGCCGCCGTGCAGGGTAGATGTGCTGGCGATGATAATGCTTTTCATAATTCTAAACTCAAATTCAATTCGTTAAAGATATTAAAAAAAGTCTGTCCAAAATAATTGATGAATTGGAGTTTAATTAACATATTTTTACCAACTCATTAATACTAAATTTGGAAGACATTAGGATATTTTTACCTTTTTAATAATTTCCTAAATTTTTCGTTTTGACAAAGAATATTGTATTTTTTTTAGTTGCACTTATAAGTCAGAATTCCTGGTCTCAAAATCAGGAACGTACGCTTATAAACGGAAAAATTACTGCAAATACAAATGATTTAGAAGGCGTATATGTTGTCAATTCTCAAACTGAAGTTATGACAACTACAGATGCATCCGGAGCCTTTTCTATTTTGGCAAAACCAGATGATATGCTTATTTTTTCTTCCATTCAATTTAAAGAAAATAGAGTTTCTCTTACCTGTGAAAATTTTACCGATTTGAATTTTACTGTAAAAATGAATTTGGTAGTGCATCAATTGCAGGAAGTTATCGTAAAAAGATATGACAATATAAATGCTGTTTCTCTGGGGATTATTCCGGCGGGACAAAAATCATATACAGAAGCCGAAAGAAAATTACATACCGCAACAGCATTAAATGCAACGGCAAATGCCGGAAGTATGGCTGGCGGATCAATTTCTGCAGATCCCTTGCTGAACTTTTTCTCGGGCCGGACAGCGATGCTGAAAAAAGAAGTTGAAGTAGAGAAGAAGGAATTTTTCATGAGACTTTTAGAAAAAATGTTTACGCTTGAACATTTTGTGGAACGCTTAAAAATTCCGGCCGAATATGTAAAAGGTTTTGAATATTATGCTGTCGAAAATAAACAGTTTACGAATATTTTAAACTCTAAAAATAAAACTTCAACCGAATTTTTGCTAGGCGAATTAGCAGTAAAGTATAAAGAAATAATTGCGAGTGAAGTTAAATAATACCCTACATATAATTTTAATTCTATTTTTTGTTCAAATTGGTCTTGGGCAAAATGCACCTTCTAAAGAAATTTTAGGGCAAATCTTCGAAAAAACTACTTCGGTTGACGGAGTAAATATTGTTAATAATACCACACAAGTTTCAACTATTTCTGATGCAGATGGGAGATTTTCTATTATGGCTAAAGAAGGCGATGTCTTGGTTTTTTCGGCAGTAAATTTAGAACCGTATAAACTCCGAATTTCTGCTGAAGATTTAACCTTAAGTCTGCTTGTGATTAAAATGACGGCAAAAGAAATCGAATTGAAAGAAGTTAAAGTAAATGATAATTATGGAATTACTGCTGAAAATTTAGGAATTGTTCCGCATGGTCAAAAAACATATACGCCTGCAGAAAGAAAAGTTTATACCGCAACTTCGACTTCTATAGATAAAATCCTCAATAAAATTTCCGGACGTACCGCAATGTTAAAAAAAGAGGTAAATGTGGAAAAAAAGGAGATGCTTTTTAGAAAAATTGAGTATCTTTTTGAAGAAAATTATTACACGGAAAGATTAAAAATTCCGGCAGATGATATCAAAGGATTTCAATTATATTGTGTGGATGATGCCGAATTTGCCGTATCTTTGAATACAAAGAATAAAACAATGAGTATGTTTTTAATAACAGAGTTAGCTCGAAAATATCTAATAATTCTTGAAAATGAAAAATAAACTAGGAGTATTCGTTGTTTGCTTATTTTGTCAAATAATGCTTGGGCAAAATAGCTCAAGAAAGTCGCTGCACGGTCAGGTTACAAACAAATCACTTTCTATAGAAAGTGGCTATGTTATGAATATCAATGCAAAATCCAGAACTTTTATTGGTCCCGGCGGATTGTTTGATATTTTGGCACAGCCAAAAGATACTTTGCTTTTTACCGGTTTGGCTTTTCAGTCTAAAAAAATTGTTTTAACAGAGAAAGACTGCTCGCAGATACTTTTTTCTGTAGCTTTAGATTTGGTTAGCAATGAATTAAAAGAAGTTGTGGTTCGTAAAGATTTAAAAGTAAAATCATTAGACAGCAATACGCAGCAATATGTTGATATGCAGTTTGAAGATGATAAACAATCAACGGCAAAAAATACGGTGATGTATTCTGATCAAACTATTAAATACGGAATGGACTTTGTTCGAATTTTTAAAGATGTCAAAAAACTTCTTTCAAAAAATGATGAAATAAAAGAAGAAGAAATCTCGGACATTGCTTTTGTTGAATATTCTAAAGCTAATTTTAAACCTGATTTTTATACTAAAACCTTAGGCTTGAAAAAAGACGAAGTTGACTTGTTTTTGATGTTTTGTTCTAACGATCCCGAATCTAAAAGACATCTAAAAGAAGATCAAAAATTTGAGCTGATTAATTTTTTAATCAACAAAAATGCTGAATTTAAAAAAGTGAATGCCTCTCAATAATGAAAAAAATATTGATTTATCCTTTTATTGGGATATTGTTTTTATCACTTTCTTCCTTTGCATTTCATAAATTCTATGTAGGTGTTTTTCAGGTAGATTATGCTGCCGAGAAAAAAATGATTCAAATTACATCCCGCATTTTTGTAGATGACTTGAATAATGGGATAGAGAAAAAATACCATAAAAAAACATTCGTAGGAACAGAAAAAGAAACTCAGGCAGACCTTGACTTACTTAAAAAATACCTTGCTGAAAATTTCACTATTAAAATAAACGGACAGGCAAAACCTATTACTTTTTTGTCAAAAGAAGTTGAAGGTGATGTGTTAATCTGTTATTCGCGAATAAAAGATATCGATAAATTTAAAACGATCGAAATTTCAAATACTATACTTGTAGACTGGAGTTCTGAACAGCAGAATATTACACATATTTCAGCATTTGGTACTAAAAGAAGTGTTCTCTTTACAGAATCTTCAAGGAAAGAATTGTTAAAGTATTAATTAATAAGTTAAAATAATATTTTAATTGTTATTTTCACACCCTGACAAAATTACCATTAGACTTTTATGAAAAAGCTTTCATTATTATTAATTTTTCCTGCAATGTTAGTTGCTCAGGAAAAAGCTGCGACACCAAAGCAGCAAGGCAGGTACGACACAAATAAATTCAGCCAGATGTACGATTTGCTGGCAACACCAAATATGTTTCGTACAGCTTCCGGAGCACCGGGACCGGCCTATTACCAGCAGCAGGCAGATTATAAAATTGATATTGAATTAGATGATAAAAATTCAAAATTAACGGGTGCAGAAACTATCACATATTCTAATAATTCGCCAGATACTTTAGAATATTTATGGGTTCAGTTAGATCAAAACCAAGCCAGAGCTAACGGACAGACTTCTTTGGCAGAAGGAGAAAAAATCAATCAGGTGTTGCCTCTTGAAGGTTTTTCAGCAAAATATTTGAAAAAAGATTTAGAGCGTGGTTTTAATATTGAACAGGTAAAAGATGCAAAAGGAAATCCAATGTCTTATAGCATTAATGAAACTATGATGCGTATTAATCTGGCTTCGCCTTTAAAACCTGGAGAGAAAATTTCATTTTCGGTAAAATGGTGGTATAATATCAACAATTACAGAAAAGAAGGCGGACGTTCTGGATATGAATTATTCGAAAAAGATGGTAATAAATTATATGTAATTGCACAATTCTACCCAAGAATGGCAGTTTACAATGACGTTGAGGGATGGCAGAATATGCAGTTCTGGGGAAGCGGGGAGTTTGCCCTTCCTTTTGGAAACTTCGATGTAAGTATTACGGTTCCTGCTGATCACGTAATTGATGCAACGGGAGAATTAACAAACAGAAGTGAAGTTTTTACTGCTGAACAAGTTAAACGTTATGAACAAGCTCAAAAATCATTTGACAAACCTGTTGTTATTGTAACTCAGGCAGAAGCTGAAGCAGCTGAAAAAGGTTTTTCTGAAAAGAAAAAAACGTGGAAATTCAACGCAAAAAATGTTCGTGATTTTGGTATCGCTTCATCAAGAAAATTCATTTATGATGCAATGGCTGTAAAAATTGGAAACAGAACTGTTATGGCAGAATCTGTTTATCCAAAAGAAGCTAACCCGCTTTGGGGAGAAACTTCTACAATGGTTGTAGCACATACTTTAAAAAGTTATTCTTCTCATACTTTCGATTACCCTTATCCAAAAGCAGTTTCGGTTTCTGCAGAAGACCAGGGAATGGAATACCCAATGATTTGCTGGAATTTTGGTCGTCCTGATGAAAATGGCGTAACGACTAAAGAGGTTAAAAACGGAATGATTGGGGTTATTATTCACGAAGTTGGGCACACGTTCTTTCCAATGATTGTAAACTCTGACGAGCGTCAATGGACTTGGATGGATGAAGGTTTAAATTCATTTTTAGAATATTTAGCAGAACAGGAATTAGATCCAACTTTCCCTTCAAGACGCGGACCTGCAAAAAATATTGTTCCTTATATGAGCGGTGATCAAAAGTTTTTAGAGCCAATTATGTCTAACTCTGAAACGATTCATCAATTTGGAAATAACGCATACGGAAAACCGGCTACGGGTCTTAATATTTTAAGAGAGGTAGTTATGGGCAGAGAATTGTTTGATTATGCATTTAAAACGTATGCAAACAGATGGAAATTTAAGCACCCGACTCCAGAGGATTTCTTTAGAACGATGGAAGATGCTTCTGCGGTAGATTTAGACTGGTTTTTTAGAGGATGGTTTTATTCAACTGATTTTGTAGATATTGGAATTAAAGATGTAAAACAATATTATGTTTCTGAAACTCCAACTGCTGATATTAAAGATGTAAAAGTACGAAAAGGCCGTTTTGGATTCGAAAAAGGCCCTTTTGTTTACTTAGTTTCAGGAGACAATCCAGAAGTTAATGCTGCAAACAAAAAAGCATTAAAATTAGAAGATGTAAAACCATTGGCTGATTATGTTGACCAGACTTTTACTGCTGAAGAAAAAGCTGGTATTAAATCGCCTAAATATTTTTATGAAGTTGAATTCGACAAACCGGGCGGAATGATTATGCCAATTCTTGTTGAAATCACTTATGAAGATGGAACAAAAGATAATTACCAATATCCTGCACAAATCTGGAGAAAAAATAATGATACAGCTAAAAAAGTTTATGCAACTACAAAAGCTGTAAAAAGTATTCAGATAGATCCAAAATTACTTACGGCCGATATTGATGTAACTAATAATTCATGGCCAAAGGTTGAGCAAAAATCAAAATTTGACTAAGAACAAACTAAAAAGACTCTTTTTCAGAGTCTTTTTTTTAAGTAAATTTTAAAACTGTGCGCTTCAAAATTTAATATCTTTGTGGCACAACAAAAATAAAAGATATGTTTGGTATAGGAGGAGGAGAATTAGTTTTCATACTGTTTATAGTACTGATGCTTTTTGGTTCTGATAAAGTGCCGGAAATTGCCCGTACAATGGGTAAGGCGATGGCACAGTTAAAAAATGCAACCAACGATATTAAAAGTGAAATTCAAAAAGGAGCAGAGGCAAATGGTCTTGATACTAAATCTTTGAATAGTTTAACAGGTAATATCAATGCAGAAATTGAAAGTGCAAAATCTAATTTATTAGGTGATACAACTAATTTATTGGGAGATACTGCAACAGAAATTGATAAAGTAAAAGAAGATATTGACTCTCTTTCAGGACCTATAAAACGCCAAAGATAATATGCTGGAAAAAATAGAAGAATTAGATATTAATTTATTAGTATATTTAAATGGTTTAGGTTCTGAAACATACGATAAATTTTGGCTTTTTATTACCAATCAGATGTATTGGACTCCATTTTTTTTATTACTGTTTTATCTTATCTATAAAAAAGTAGGAGGAAAACAAACTTTGTATTTACTGCTTTTTATAGCTGTTTTAATTGCTTTTACAGATCAAACTACCAATCTTTTTAAACATACATTTCAGCGTTTACGTCCTTGTAATAATCCTGATATCAATACTATTATCAGAGTTGTTCAGGTTAGAAAATCTTTTAGCTTTTTTTCAGGACATGCTGCAAACACAATGGCTGTTGCAACCTTCTTATATTTGGTTTTAAAACGCCATTTCAAATATTTTGGCTTGTTATTTTTATGGCCTTTAATTTTTGCTTACAGCCGAATTTATTTAGGATTACATTATCCGGGAGACATTCTAACAGGATATTTCTTTGGGGCTCTTTTCGGATTTTTAATCTTTTTAGCTTACAGAAGACTTAAACCACAATATTTTCCGGGATAAATTTTTTAAAGGTTCTGAGTATCTAAGATACTTAAGGTTCTAAGTCTTCATATATAAAATTTGGATAAATTGCCTCCAGCTTTAGCTGGAGATTCTATAGAAAAATTAAGAAGGCTTTAGCCAGAATACACTAGGTATTTGGCTAAAGCCTTTTTTTAGGTTTTATTACCTCCAACTAAAGCTGGAGGCTATTGAATTTTTTATTTAACAATACTCTTGAAATCGTCTTAATTATTTCCAAGAATTTTTCTTTCACTCCATTCCAATCCGGAAGGAAGCTCCTGTTTGCTGAATTCTATATGAATAACTCTTCTTCTTTCGTTGTTTGTAGTTTTTTTTGAAGCATGAAATAATAAAGGTTTCATAATCATGATTCCGCCTTTCTCAACTTCGCATATTGTTTCTTTTTCGTTTTCAAAATTCAGTTTTTCAATTCTTAAAATTCCTTTTGAATGTGAATTATTGATAACTTTTAAAGCACCATTTTCTTTTGTGGTTGTATCAATATGAATTCGAACGGTAAAATTATCTTCTAAAATTTCTTTTGGCGGCTGAACCGCAAACTGATTTTGTTTTATAGTCCAGTTTTCAAAATTTTCGACTTCAATTTTCGTATCTACAGAAATAGTTAAATCCTGATGATAAGCCACAAACCAATTTGATTTTTCAGGTTTGTCAAAGTAAATCGATTTGGTAATGAAGTATCCTTTTCCAAAATTAGATTGAATAATATCTTTTAAATTTTGGTTGAAAATAAAATCTAAGGTTTCAGGTATTTTTTTATGAAATTGTCTAATCGCAAATAAATCCTAAGATTTTCTAAAAGCAGCATTGTCAGAATCATTTTCGGTTATATTTTCTATTAATGAAATCAGCTTTTCAATTTCATTTTCAGTATAAACATTGTTTATAATTGCAAAACCTTCGGAGTTTATTTCGGTGCTGTAATTCATAATTAAATGCTTGTTGAATTGCCTCCAGCTTTAGCTGGAGGTAGTAAAATAGAATTAAAGAAAAGGCTTTAGCCAAATTATCTACTAGTGTTTAATTTGGCTAAAGCCCTTGACTTTTCTTAAATTAGATTTCTCCAGCTAAAGCTGGATGTAATTGATTTATTTTATAAAACTCTGCTCACTGTCAATCCATCACGAATTGGCAATAAAACCGTTTCCACTCTTGGGTCATTTTTTAAATGTAGATTATATTCTAAAAGTACTTTTGTGCTTACATCATTTGGATGAACCGGTTCAAGGATTTTCCCACTCCACAAAACATTATCTGATAAAATAATGCCTCCTTTATTCATTTTCGGAACAACCATTTCCCAATAATTGAGGTAATTTTCCTTATCTGCATCAATAAATACCAAATCAAATTTTACATCTATAGACGGAATAATATCAATTGCTTCGCCTAAATGCTGAAAAATTTGATTTCCCCAAGGCGATGCGTCAAAATATTTTCTTTGAAAATCTACTAATTCTTCTTTAATATCAATGGTATGCAATTGCCCGTTTTCCTGCATTCCTTCGCATAAACAAAGTGCAGCATAACCCGTATAGGTCCCGATTTCCAGAATATTTACAGGACGAATCAATTTAGACAGCATACTTAAAACACGGCCTTGAAAATGCCCGCTTAACATACGTGGTAAAAGTATTTTCTGGTAAGTTTCTTTATTTAGTTTTGCTAGTAATTCTGGTTCGTTTTCAGAATGCTGCTCAATATAATCTTCTAATTCTTGTGATATAAAATGCATTTTGTAGTTGTTCTAATTGAATGCAAAAATACAAAAAAATATCCGCTGGCTATTTTGCATAAAAAAACCATTCGTTTAGGCGAATGGTTTTCCGTTTTTAGTTTTAATTTGAAAATTATTTTTTCAAAGCTTCGTTTACTTCTTTAGCTGTTTTCACAGTTCCGTCTTTTGCAGCTTTTGCAGCATTTTCAACTTTTTCAGCGCCTTTTTTGGCAGCATCTTTTACGTCAGCGGCAGCTTTTTTAGTTCCGTCTTTCACTTCTTGAACTGCATTTTCAGTAGCGTCTTTCGCTTTTGCAGCAGCATCTTCTGTTTTGCTTACAGCGCTGTCTTTCACTTCTTCAATATCTGTTGTCAAGGAGTCAACTTTGTTTCCAAGAGTTAATTCTTCATCTGCAGGTTTAGGTTCTTTCTTCTCACAAGATTGTAATCCCAAAGCTAATAATGCAACAACAGCGAAACTTAAAATTTGTTTTTTCATGATAAATTGTCTTTTTAGGTTATAAAATTTAAAAGGTTATAAAGTGGAATAATAAAAATACAAATTTTAAAATTATGGCGCGCTTTGTAAGATTATTTTTCTTTTGAGAGCAAGACAATTCTTGTGCCAAATTTTTCCTTTTTGGAACTGAAGACTTATTTTTTTGAAAATTTATTTTTACGAAAGAAGAGTTATATTATTGTTCTTAAATTATTGTTAGTTGATAACTAAAACATTTTCACTTTTTGCAAAATCAGTAAAAGTAATATTGAAAAACACTGTTAATTCTTTACCGGCTTTTACGACTCCAAGTGCAGCTGACGGAGGTGTCATTTCAAAATCAGTAAAAGTCATTCGGTTAGAACCCTGTAATACAAAATTACCGTTATCATAGGTTGTTACCTTTACCTGTGTTTTGTAATCTTTACTAACACCTGCAATGGTGTAAGTTCCAGTTAAAACCCACATTGTTTCGTTTACTTTATCGGCAGATTTTAAAACATATTTGATATTTTTATGTGTTTTAGTATCTAAACATTCATAAGCCACATCATCCATACTGGTTTTACTGCTTTTAATACTTTCGGCTAATAATGTAATCGTCAGGTTTTTAATATCAGTTATTTTTGAATCTGTAATCGTTAAGTAAGCACCGCCGGTTCCTTCTGTTGATTTCATAACCCAATCGTGTATATTAGAAGTTCCTGCAACTTCAAAAACTGATTTTGTGAGGGTATATTTTCGCTGCGCTTTTACTTGCAATGAAAATGCGATTATTACTGCTAATAAAATTGATTTGATCGTTCTCATTTGTTTGTGGTATTTAGTTAAATCTAAGATCAGTTTACAATTCGGTTTGGGATTGATTATAAATTCCTGTCTTTTTCTTAGATCAAATTTATTGCAAACGAATAGGAAAAGAACTGATAAAAATCATGGATAGGATTTTATTAAATCATTATAATAAAGGTTTAATTTAAGAATCATTAAAAAAATGACAAAAGTGATTAACTTTGCAGCATGCAAATTGAGAAAAAAGACATAAGAGCCTTATCAAAAGATCAGTTACGAGATTTTTTTGTCGCAAATAATGACAAAGCTTTCCGAGGAAATCAAGTTTATGAATGGCTTTGGAGCAAAGGAGCACACAGTTTTGAGGATATGACGAATGTTGCCAAAACAACACGTTCTATGCTTGAAGAAAATTTTGTTATCAATCATATTAAGGTTGATACCATGCAGAGAAGCAGCGACGGAACAGTGAAAAATGCGGTCCGCCTGCATGATGGATTAGTAGTGGAATCTGTTTTAATCCCTACAGAAACCCGAACAACAGCTTGCGTTTCAAGTCAGGTTGGGTGCAGTTTAGATTGTAATTTCTGTGCAACTGCACGTTTAAAAAGAATGCGAAACCTGGAGCCGGGAGAAATTTACGATCAGGTTTTGGCAATCGATAAAGAAAGCCGTTTATATCACAATCATCCGCTTTCGAATATAGTTTTTATGGGAATGGGAGAACCTTTAATGAACTATAATAATGTAATTAAAGCCATAGACATGATTACCTCGCCAGAAGGTTTAGGAATGTCTCCAAAACGCATTATGCTTTCAACATCAGGGATTCCGAAGATGATTAAGAAAATGGCCGATGATGATGTGAAATTCAAATTAGCAGTTTCCCTTCATTCAGCAATTGATGAAACCCGCGCGAAGATTATGCCTTTCAGTAAAAACTTTCCTTTAAAAGATTTACGAGAAGCATTAGAATATTGGTACAGAAAAACCAAAAGCAAAATTTCATACGAATATGTGGTTTGGAAGGGAATCAACGACGATAAAGCTTCCGTTGATGCATTGGTAAAGTTCTGTAAATATGTACCGTGTAAAGTCAATCTAATTGAATATAATCCAATTGACGATGGAGAATTTCAACAAGCTTCAGAAGAATCTATTTTAGCTTACATTAAAGCTTTAGAAAATATCGGAGTTGTAGTAAAAGTGCGTCGCAGCCGAGGAAAAGATATTGATGCTGCCTGCGGACAATTGGCAAACAAAGAAGCTGATGCGGTATAGTCCCTGTGGGCAATGTCATTAAGTTAAGCTTTTAGAAAATAAAATTATTGCAAATCAAATCCGTGTTTATCAGCGTTTTTATGAAGTAAATCTGTTTTATCCGCGTTACAATTAGACGCTGATTTTACTGATTCGCTAAAGCGAAAACGCTGATAAAAACTGATTTTTCTAATTACTTTCTTAATTAAACTGTTAAGTAATTTTATAGATTTCTTCTTAACTTAATGACATTGCCCTACGGGACAAAGGTGCGGATTATGCTATTTTTTGCTGCCGATATTTAATCTCCCCGAGATACCCAGCAGGACTCTTCAATATAAACTCCGTTAGGAGTTAAATATCGGTAGAGAAATTATGATTAAAATGTAGAAAATGTCCCGTAGGGACTATACATAAAGGGTTCAATATTATAAAGACATAAAAAAGCATTAAAAACGAGGGTGAATCTTGTTTTTAATGCTTTTTTATCGGGCAAAAAGGGATCTTATTTTTTCAAATCGACTTCTTCTGTTACACCGTCTTTTGTTACAGATGCAAGTGTATCACAATCTCCATCGCCAAAATCAATAGTAGCCAAAGCACTATTTTTAGTTATTTCAACAACACCTTTTACTGGAAAAGATTTTCTGCATGAAGCTATAAATTCTAAAGGTGTTGTAATTTCTGCAGAGAAAGTATCTCCGTTTGGTAAAGTTGTGGTACCACTTCCGGTAACTACAAAAACATTGTCTTCCCAATTAAACCAAGTGTTATAACCAGCAGTCATTTCTTTTACTAAAGAACCTTTTCTAATATAAACACTTCCGTCATCAAAAGTAATAGTCAGATCAATTGCGGCTGTCAAAACCGGATGTGCTTCTGCCAGCAAATCGGTTGATTTTACAGTTCTAACAATACTTTTACTTCCCTGAAGTAGTTTGCCATTGTGATAAAATCCTTCAAATGTATAACTGATAGTCTGTGTAGAAGCAGAAAAGTCATTAGAAAACGAAATCACCATTTTTCCTTTTACTATATTTCCGTTATCAAGCGTACAGCCATCAACGCCAAAATCTACTGTTTTTGTAAAAGTATTATTAGTTAAAACGGTTGTAATAACAGCACATTCAGGTAAAAAGTGTTTTACGTTTCCAGAAGGTTTGCTGTTAATGTTTACTTGCGAGTTAAACTGATCTTCAGCAATATTCGTAACATCTTCAATGGAGGCATCTATTTTAGAATTTGCAATTATTTCGTCGTTAGTAATGATTTTACTAGTTCCGTCATTTGTGTTTTCATCAGAATTACAACTTGTGAATAGTGATAAAGCGATACATGTTCCAATTAATAAAAATTTTGTTTTCATAATAAATAGTTTTTTTTGGTTTTACTTTTTAATAGATGAATTCAAATTAGTATTAGGCTGAGGTGTTTTTGGATTGTTTTTTTTAAATTAGTGCATATTTATAGATATACTAACATAAAATAGACAACGTTTTTTTATTTAAAATAGTATATTTGAAATCGAAATGAATATTACTTCACAAATAAAACAGCCTATTATTACCGAGATGGAACTTTTTGAAAAAAAGTTTCACGAATCGATGACTTCAAAGGTTGCGTTACTAAACAGAATCACCTATTATATTGTAAATAGAAAAGGAAAACAAATGCGTCCGATGTTTGTTTTTTTGACGGCAAAAATGGTTTCTGGCGGTATTGTAAACGAAAGAACCTATCGTGGTGCTTCGGTAATTGAATTAATTCATACCGCAACTTTAGTTCATGATGATGTGGTGGATGACAGTAATCGCCGCCGCGGATTTTTCTCTATAAATGCACTTTGGAAAAACAAAATTGCAGTTTTAGTTGGAGATTATTTACTTTCAAAAGGATTATTGCTTTCCATCGATAATGGTGATTTTGATTTACTCCGAATCATTTCTGTAGCCGTTCGTGAAATGAGCGAAGGAGAATTACTTCAAATCGAAAAAGCCCGCAGACTCGATATCACCGAAGATGTTTATTACGAAATCATCCGAAAAAAAACCGCAACACTTATTGCGGCTTGCTGTGCACTTGGTGCAAAATCGGTAATTGAAGATGATATTCAGGTGGAGAATATGCGAAAGTTTGGTGAGCTTATCGGAATGGCATTTCAAATTAAAGATGATTTATTCGATTACAGCGAAGAAGCCATCGGAAAACCAACGGGAATTGATATTAAAGAACAAAAAATGACTTTGCCTTTAATTCATGTTTTAAATACCTGTACTCCACAGGAAAAAAAGTGGTTGATAAACTCCATCAAAAACCACAACAAAGACAAAAAACGCGTAAAAGAAGTTATTGCTTTTGTAAAAGATAATAATGGTTTGGCTTACGCCGAAAACAAAATGGTGCAGTTCCAGCAGGAAGCACTTTCCCTTTTAGACAATTACTCGGATTCTGAATTCAAAGCGGCGCTTACCTTAATGGTGAATTACGTTATTGAGAGAAAGAAATAATTTTTTAATTAGATAATTAGAAAATTTATCAATTAGATAATTGGTTTACTTTGTTGTAAATCAGTTGTGTATTTCTATTGATTGAAATTTGAAATTTAAAAATTGATTTTTTTTCACCTCTCATGCAACCATTTCAAATCGACATGCGTCTATGCTAATAGAAGTCTGTTTCTAAAACCAAAACCGAAAAGCTTATTAATGAAAATTATTCATTTACATCAAGAAGAAACTAAAACCATAAAGCTTGCTGTCGAAAATAATCGACAAGCACAGCAGCAGATTTACAGTAAGTTTTCTTCTAAAATGTTAAGTGTCTGCCGACAATATATAAAGGATATTCAGCTGGCAGAAGATGTAATGATCACGGCTTTCATGAAAGTATTTACGAATCTAAAAAACTTTGAACATAAAGGGAGTTTTGAAGGCTGGATTCGTCGAATTATGGTTAATGAATGTATTTCGTATTTAAGAGTTCAGAAAAAAGTAAAATTTGCCGAAGATGAATTTTTTACAGAAGAAAGTTTCAACGAAATCGACAGTCAGTTTACCGTTGATCAGATTCAATTTTTAATTGATGCTCTGCCGGACGGTTATAAAATGATTTTCAATTTATACGCCATTGAAGGGTATAAACACAATGAAATTGCCAAGATGTTAGGAATTAATGAAGGAACATCGAAATCGCAATTATCGCACGCCAGAAAAATGCTGCAAACACAAATTACAATTCTAAAAAAACAAGATAATGGAACCGAATAATTTTGAAAAGGATTTCCGAGAAAAACTAAACCAACGCAAAATTGAACCAAGCGAAAAAGCCTGGGACCGATTAGATGCGATGTTGAGTGTTGCAGAAGAAACTAAAAAGCCAGCTAAAAATAGAAAATGGCTGTACATTGCGGCAAGTATTATTGGTTTTTTATTGGTTGGAACTTTCTTTTTCAATCAAAAGAAAGATGCGATCGAAATGCCTAAAAGTGTTGTAATCGAAGAAAACATTAAAAAAGATTCTACTGCTAAACCAACTATAAATAAAGTTGAATCCGTTCAAACAGAAACTGTGATTGCAGAAAAAACTTCAACAGAAACTCTAACACAAAAATCAAATAAACAAGAAAATAACTTTAATCAAACACCAAATAAAATCATTAAAAATGAATCAAATCAAATAGCGGAGTCTTCAGTCATCATCAAAAACAATCAGGAAAAACAATCGAATACAAACCCGGTCGCAGTTACCGAAAACCCTAAAAAAGAGAATACAGATCAATTACTCGAAGCGGCCGAAAAAACCGTTTTGGCTCAAAGTTCAGTAAAAAAATCAAAAGTAAAAATCAATGCTTCTGATTTACTAAACCAAGTCGATGGCGAATTAGAACTTTCATTTAGAGAAAAAGTGATTACCAAAGTCAATAAAAACTATCAAACGGTAAAAGTGGCCTTGGCAAATAGAAACCAGCAGGAGAAAGAATAAAGAGCATAGAATAAAGAAACAAGAAACAAAAGTACAGATTTTCAGTTCCGAAGGAACGATTCATATTGTAGCGTCGGGTTTCAACCCGATGGAGATGCAATAAAGAGACAAGAAAATAGAATATAGATTTTCAGTTCCGAATGAACGATCCATATTGTAGCGTCAGGTTTCAACCCGATGGGAATGCAATAAAGAGACAAGAAAATAGAATATAGATTTTCGATTCCGAATGAACTATCCATAATTGTAGCGTCGTCCCGAGGCTTCGGGATTAACCCGATGGAGAATTAACCATTTACAATTCACAATTAATAATTAAATACATCATCAATCACAATCACAATTAAAAAATCAATCATGAAAAATTTTACTATTTATCTCGTAATCCTGGTTTTCTTATTCGTAAGCAAAGTATTGGGACAGGAAACCTTTGAGTCAAGAGCAAAGCAAATTGCCAATAAAATCGAAAAGATTACTAAAGAAGAAAAAGAAACTTTAAAACAAGAAATTGAAGCCGTAAATGTTCAATTGTCTGAAGGAAAAATTACGCAGGAACAAGCTGATAAACGCAAAAAAGAATTAGCTGAAGCCCGAGCAGTAATTATTGAAGAAAAAGTGACTTTGGCTCAAAATGAACTAAACGATCTAGTCCAGCAAAAAGTAGATGGAAAAATCAAAGAAGATTCTTCCAGGGTCTATATGATTCGCTGGAAGTCTCCAAAACGAGACAAAGATTCTATTCATGGTGAAAAAAGAACCACTTCGCAATTTGTATTTGCTATGGGTTTAAATAATACAATGGTCGACGGAAAACTTCAGGACTCAAATTACCGTTTTATGGGTTCACACTTTTACGAATGGGGTATTACCTATAACTCAAGATTAATGAAAAATGATAACCTGCTTCATGCAAAATATGGACTTTCCTTAATGTACAATAATATTCGTCCAACAGAAAATAGAAGCTTCGTGGTAAACGGCGATCAGACTGATCTTGTAGAAAATCCGGTTCATTTAACAGAATCTCGTTTTAGAAACGTGTATTTAGCAGCTCCGGTTCACTTAGAATTTGATTTTACAAAAGCGAGAGAAAGCAACGGAAAAAAATACTTCAAAACACACAAAAGTTTCCGTTTTGGAGTTGGGGGTTACGCTGGAATCAACGTAAAATCAAAACAAATTTTAAAATTTGAAGAAGACGATTTAAAATATAAAACCACAATTAAAGGTGATTATAATGTAAATAATTTTATTTACGGTTTGAGTTCTTACATTGGTTACAGAGAATTGAGTTTGTATTTTAAATATGATTTAAATCCCATATTTCAGGATAATTTAACCAAAGAAAATAATGTTTCTTTAGGTTTACGCCTTGATTTGAATTGAGAATAAAGTTTGAGTTTAGTTAGTAGAAAAAGTGCTTCAATAGAGGCACTTTTTTTATTTTAATAACAAAAATTCAAAATGGATTTATGTACTTTTACAAGCTATAATTTTTAAAAAATAATTTACGTTTTGATTTCACAAAGTACAATAGATTCTGTTTTTGAAACTGCTCGCGTTGAGGAGGTTATTGGTGATTTTGTTAATTTAAAGCGTGCAGGAAGTAACTACAAAGGTTTGAGCCCGTTTTCAGATGAGCGTTCACCTTCGTTTATGGTTTCGCCGGCAAAAGGAATCTGGAAAGATTTTAGTTCCGGAAAAGGCGGGAATTCTGTTGCCTTTTTGATGGAACATTCCCATTTTACCTATCCCGAAGCCATTCGGTATTTAGCCAAAAAATACAATATTGAAATTGAAGAAACCGAGCAGACAGATGCTGAAAAAGCAATGACAGATGTTCGTGAAAGTATGTATCTGGTTTCAGAGTTTGCGGCAAAGTATTTTCAGGATGTTATGGTTAATACCGAAGAAGGAAAAGCTATTGGGTTGTCTTATTTTAAAGAAAGAGGGTTTACTCCCGAAAGTATCAAAAAATTTAATTTAGGATATTCTCCCGAAACCTGGGATGCATTAACCAAAGAAGCACTCGGAAAAGGATATAAATTAGAATTTCTTGAAAGTACAGGTCTAACAATCGCCAGAGAAGACCGTCCTTTTGACCGTTTTAAAGGACGTGTAATGTTCCCAATTCATAGTATGTCGGGACGTGTTTTAGGTTTTGGAGGACGTATTTTAACCAACGATAAAAAAGCAGCAAAATACCTGAATTCGCCCGAAAGTGATATTTACCATAAAAGTAAAGTCCTGTATGGAATCTTTCAGGCAAAGCAGTCAATAGCCAAACAAAATAATTGTTATTTGGTTGAAGGTTATACAGATGTAATTCAGTTTAATCAAGCCGGAATTGAGAATGTTGTAGCTTCTTCAGGAACCGCTTTAACGCCGGATCAAATACGGTTGATTAATCGTTTGACCAAAAATATTACTGTACTTTTTGACGGAGATGCTGCCGGATTGCGAGCTTCTATTCGAGGAATCGATTTAATTCTGGAAGAAGGCATGAATGTTAGGGTTTGTTCTTTTCCTGATGGAGAAGATCCTGATAGCTTTGCCCGCAAAAATTCGCATGATGCATTGGTTGCTTATTTAGAAGAAAACAGTAAAGACTTTATACAGTTTAAAGCTTCCATCCTGATGAATGAGGCTAAAAACGACCCAATCAAAAAAGCAGATTTGATTCGTGATATGGTAACTAGTATTTCTAAAATACCAGACCGTATTCAGCGTGAAGTATATATTCAGGAATGTGCCCGAATTATGGATATCTCGGAGCAGGTTTTGGTAAGTACGCTGGCACAGTTAATTCAAAAAGATATTGCAGAAGCTAATAAAAAGCAAAAGCAGGAACAAAAACCTTTTGAAGTTGTTAGAAACCAAAACCCAAAATATACCGGATATTCAGGAGGAGATCCCGAAGATCCAAGAACAGGGCCGCCGGATGATTATCCAGGAGAGCCGGGATATATGGAAGGACAGGCAGAAAAAGTAGATATTCTGTATGGTTTTGAAAGGAAAATCATTGAGATTCTTCTTTTATATGGAAGTGTTGTTGAAAGTTTTGAAGATGTTTACCTAAAAGCCGATGAAGAAGGAAATGTAAAAGAGGTTTCAGAAAAAAGACAATACAAAGTATTTGAAAAAGTCTATTTGAGTCTTCAGGAAGATGAAGTAGAATTGTCAAATACATTATTTCAAAATATTTACACCAATATTATTGATTTTTATAATCACAATGAAGCTTTTAGCCTTGATAAATATTTGATGCACCTGCAGCCTGAATTTGCACAGGAAGTAACAAATATTTTAATGGAAGATGAAAAAGTAACTATTCACAACTGGGAAGGGCAGAATATTTTTCCGAAACATAAAAACGTAACAATTGAACAAAACGTTTCAGATACTATATTTTCTATGCGGTGGTTTTTGGTATCAAAAATTATTCATGAATTAAAAAATTCACTTATTTCTGATCCGAAAGAAGATAATTCAGAATTATTGTCGATGGTAGTAGATTATTCTAAACTGCTCAATAATTTTTCTAAAAAGCTAGGAAGGGTGGTAGTTCCTTACCATGGCGGATAAAAATCAAAAAGCTCTATAGTGATAAACAATATAGAGCTTTTTTTATGGTTGATGATCTTGCCGAAGCAAATCAAATTACCATCAAATTAAATAATTTCTAAAGTCTTAGCCTTATTTACTAAGTCAACTAAATTAGTAACGTTCAATTTAGTCAATAATCTTAGTTTGTAAGTACTGATCGTTTTCTCGTTCAGGTTTAAGATTTTAGAAATCTCATTGTTTTTCTTACCATCACTTAAATAGCGCAAAACTTCGATTTCACGGTTAGAAAGTTTTCTGTACAAACGTTCGCTCTTGCTTTGTTTAGCAATAAGGGCCATGTTTTTGCGAACTGTTTCGTTGATGATAATTTTACCTTCGTGTACTTTAATAATAGAAAGACCTAAAGTTTCAAGTTTTTCTGTTTTGTGTACATACCCGGATACTCCGGCTTTAATTGCGTTTGGAGCATACATTTGCTCAGCTAGGTCACTGAAGATTACAATTTTTGTCTTCGGGAAATTTTTCAAGATTGATTTTACTTCGAAGATACTTGAAAGACCTTCTAATTCTAGATCTAAGATCAGAATATCGATCTCCTTCGTCTGAAGAATATCTCTAACCATTGAAAAATTGCCTACGTTGGCAACAATTGAAATTTGATCGTGGTCTTTAAAATAAGACTTAACGCCAAAGTGAGTCACAGGATGATTGTCTGCAAGACATACTTTAATCATAATTTTACCTTTTTAGAATTGTTATCATGTTTTTGGAATTGTAAAATTAATAAATAAATTCTGTAATTAATTGTTGACAAATGTTAAAAATTTTATTTTAACGTTTTTGGGATTAAACAAACTGGTATTGCTTCCATTTTATGCTTGTTGCTGGTGTTTAATCTTTTATAAATTTCAAAGACAGATTTTTCTCTCCCATTAAAGTCATCCGCCGTTTTTCCTGACTCCGCGGCAAGCATCGCCCATTCCAGTTCGTCGTAACTTGCGCCTAACTGATCTTCGTCGGTTCTGTTATCTCCAAAAAGTCCATCTGTTGGAGCAGCTGTTAAAATTGAATTTGGAATAGTTAAAAATTCACCCAAAGCATAAACATCAGATTTCATTAAGTCAGCAATTGGGCTCAGGTCAACACCGCCGTCACCATACTTTGTATAGAAACCAACACCAAAATCTTCCACTTTATTCCCCGTTCCTGCTACTAAAAACCCGTGAATACCAGCTAGATAGTACAAAGAAGTCATTCTTAAACGTGCTCTGGTATTGGCTAGTGATAAATTAACTTTTGTTGAATCTTTTGTAGTTGGCACAGCTGCCTTAAAAGCCTCAAAAGTGTCAGTTAGATCAGTTTGTACACTTGAAACATTTGAAAAACGTTTTTTTAATTGCTCAATGTGTTCTCTTCCTCTTGTTACCTGACTTTCAGCCTGATGGATCGGCATTTCGACGCATAAAACCTGTAAACCTGTCTGTGCACATAGGGTAGAAGTCACTGCAGAATCAACTCCGCCTGAGATTCCGATTACAAAACCGCTTACTTTTGCATTAGCAGCATAATTTTTTAACCATTCAACAATATATGTATTTACTTTTTCTGTCTGAATTGTGCTTTTTTTAGCCATAATAGTTCAAGTTTTAAAATGCAGGGATGTATATTTGCAGAATTATTTTTTTAAGTAGAAAAGTACTTAAATTCCAGCAACACAAATCTAAATAAAATAAAATGAAAATTTATCGCTTTGTAGTGGTTCTGTGCTTGTTTTTTTTGTCTTGTGACCAAAAAACAAAGGTTGAAAAAGAGGTTGAAGAAATCCCGGTAGATATTAAAGTAGAACGTTTTGATAAAGCATTTTTTGAAACTAAACCTGAAGATCTTGCTAAAATAAAAAAACAATATCCATACTTTTTTCCTGGTAACGATGATAACGTCTGGCTTCAAAAAATGAAAGAGCCAATCTGGAGAGAAGTTTACGAAGAGGTACAAAAAAAATACAGCAACTTTGAACCTGTTCGTGAGGAATTCAATGAACTTTTTAAGCATGTAAAATATTATTTCCCAAAAACTAAAATACCAAAGGTTGTTACCGTAATTGGAGAAATGGATTATAATGCAAAAGCAATTTATGCAGATAGTCTTGTTGTTGTTGCTTTAGAACTGTATTTAGGTAAGGATCATAAATTTTATGAATTTCCGGCATATATAAAATACAATTTTGAAGAAAAACAAATTATGCCAGATGTAGTTTCGAGTTTTACATACCGAAATATTCCAGCTTATCCTGATAAAAACCTGGTTTCTCAAATGATTTTTGAAGGAAAGCAATTATATGCTAAAGATTTGCTTTTGCCCAATTATACAGATGCAGAAAAAATAGGTTACAAACCTGAACAAATAAAATGGTGCGAAGAAAATGAAAGTTATATGTGGCGTTATTTTCTTGAAAACGAAATGTTGTACAGTTTAGACCCTAAATTAACAACACGATTTATAGCACCGGCCCCATTTTCTAAATTCTATTTAGAAATTGATAATGATTCTCCAGGAAGGGTCGGCGCCTGGATTGGATGGCAGATTGTTCGTTCGTATATGAAAAACAACAATGTGCCGCTGTCAGAATTATTAAAAGTGAATGCAAAAGAGATTTTCGAAAAGTCAAAATATAAACCTAAGAAATAATGTCAAATACAATACAATCAGAAATTAAATTTAATGTCGAGTTAGACGAAAACCGTGTTCCGGAAAAATTAACATGGAGCGCACAAGATGGAGGAGTTCATGCCGAAGAAGCAAAAGCTATAATGTTATCAATTTGGGACAGTAAAGCACAGGAAACAATGCGTATTGATTTGTGGACAAAAGATATGCCGGTAGACGAAATGAAAATTTTTTTCCACCAGACTTTAGTTGCAATGGCTGATACTTTTAAGCGTGCAACAGACGACGAAAAAATGTCGGATACAATGAAGGATTTCTGTGATTACTTTGCAGAGAAACTGGAATTAACGAAGTAGTAGTTTTAAATTCCAATAAAAAAATCCCAAATTCCAATTTTAAAGTTGGAGTTTGGGATTTTTTATATTTTAAAATTTAATCTTTTTATTGGAATTTACCTCCTTAAATCGAATCTAAAAACCCGCTGTTACTTTTAAAAACCTCCTGATTTACTTCATCTATGTAAGTCAAAAGCTCTTCTTTTCCAATAGATTCTGTAGATGAGGTTACAAAATACTGCGGCATTTCGGCCCAGTTATTGGCATACATCTGTTTGCGGTAAGCGGCAATATGCGAATCAACTTTTACTTTACTGATTTTATCAGCTTTGGTGAAAATAATGCAAAACGGAATTTCGCTTTCTCCCATATAAGACATAAATTCAATATCAATTTTTTGAGCTTCATGGCGAATATCAATCAAAACAAAAGCGCAGACTAGCTGCTCTCTGTTTTCAAAATAATCCGTAATAAACTGCTGGAAAATTGATTTTGTTTTTTTTGAAACTTTAGCATAACCATAACCCGGTAAATCGACTAGAAACCAATTATTGTTGATTTTAAAGTGATTTATCAGTTGTGTTTTTCCTGGTCTTCCAGATGTTTTTGCTAAATTTTTATGATTGGTAATCATGTTAATCAATGATGATTTACCAACGTTTGATCTGCCTATAAATGCGTATTCCGGCAGAAAATCTTTCGGGCATTTTGATGCATCAGAATTACTGACAATAAATTCGGCGGTATTAATTTTCATATTCTTGGTTTTTAAAACCTCCTTAAAATCGAAAGTTAGATGCTATAATTTCTGCTCGGTAAGCCATTTTTCAAGAATTTCATTAAATTCCTGAGGATGTTCCATCATAGCGGCGTGTCCACATTTGTCAATCCAATACAAAGTTGAATTTGGCAATAATTTATCAAATTCTTCGGCAACATTTGGCGGCGTTACTGAGTCATTTTTACCCCATATAATGCAGGTTTCAACTGTCATTTTTGGTAAATCTTTAGCCATATTATGGCGAATAGCGCTCTTTGCAATTGTTAACGTTTTAATCAATTTGATACGATCGTTAGCCGTTGCGTATACTTCATCAATAAGTTCAGGAGTAGCAATTTTTGAGTCGTAAAATACATCTTCAGCTTTCTTTTTGATGTACTCATAATCACCTCTTCTTGGATAACTGTCTCCCATTGCACTTTCGTAAAGACCAGAACTTCCGGTGATTACAAGTCCGGCTACTTTTTCAGGATATAATTTTGTGTGGTACAATGCAATATGTCCTCCCAATGAATTTCCTAATAAAATAACCTTGTCAAAACCTTTAAAAGTGATAAAATCCTTAACGTATTTAGCGAAGCTTTTTACATTCGTTTTTAAAATGCTTTGTGTGTATATTGGCAAATCCGGGATAACGACTTTATATCCTTTCGTTGGGAAATATTCTGCTACACCATCAAAGTTACTAAGGCCTCCCATTAACCCGTGTAAAATTACAATAGGGGTTCCTTCGCCAGCTTCAAAATAGCTGTATTTGCCTTCTTTTTTGTAGTTTTTGTCCATCTAGTTTAATGCCAATTTCAATTTCGACAAATATAGGGTTTAATAAATAAAAATGAATTTTTGCTGCCATTTTTTAACTACATAATTTTAGTCGAATATATAAGTGTTTAAAAATCAGCTTTTAGAGTGTTTTTTGTGATAATGTATAAATGTTAAAATCATTGCATAATAATTACTTTTTTAAGAGAAATACTATATAATTTTTGTAATTGTTAAAAGAATTGATCTGTGAACTGATTAATGTCTAAAGTGTTGATTTGGCAATAATTAAATAAGGTGGTAGAAATGTGGTTAAACTTATTAACAAAGTGGTATTTAGTGGTAATATGTGGTAATTTTTTTTATATTTTTGCTGTATAACATGTTAAGTGGTTTTTCTTGAACACAATTGTAGGAACATATGAGTGTAAAGTCGATGCTAAAGGGAGGTTAATGATACCTGCACCGCTTAAAAAGCAATTGGCTTCTTCTCTTCAGGACGGTTTTGTCTTGAAGCGCTCTGTTTTTCAGCAGTGTCTGGAGTTGTACCCAATGGAGGAGTGGAATTTGATGATGGCGAAAATTAACAAGTTGAATCGTTTTGTGAAAAAGAACAATGACTTCATTCGCAGATTTACTGCTGGCGTAAAAGTGGTAGAAATTGATGCATTAGGAAGATTGTTAGTGCCAAAAGATTTGGTGGCTTTTTCTGGTATTGCTAAAGATGTAGTATTCTCATCTGCGGTTAATATTGTAGAGATTTGGGATAAAGATTTATACGAAAAATCAATAAGCGGCGAAGATATGGATTTTGCAGATTTAGCCGAAGAAGTAATGGGAAATATTAATGACGACGACAATGGAATATCATAATCCGGTTTTACTTCATCCAACAGTTGATGGTTTAAATATTAAGCCAGACGGCATTTATGTAGATGTAACGTTTGGCGGCGGCGGTCACTCAAAAGAAATTTTGAGACGTTTAGGGCCAAACGGAAAGCTATTCGCCTTTGATCAGGATGAAGATGCTTTAGCAAATGCCCTGCCGGACGAAAGGTTTACTTTGATTAATGAGAATTTCAGATTTATAAAAAGATTTCTTCGTTTTTATGGTGTTAAAGGTGTAGATGGAATTTTAGCAGATTTAGGAGTTTCATCACATCAGTTTGATGTTCCGGAAAGAGGTTTTTCAACCCGATTTGATGCAGGGCTGGATATGCGGATGAGTCAGAAAAATGATTTAAATGCTTATCGTGTGGTTAACGAATATGAAGAACAGGATTTACGTCGTGTTTTTTTTGATTATGGGGAGTTGAAAAATGCACCGGTTTTAGCAAGAACTATTGTAGAAGCAAGAAGAGATTATCCAATTAAAACGACAGATGAATTAAAAGACGTTTTGAAGAAATTTTTACCTGAAAAAGTTCGAAATAAAATATTGGCCCAGATTTATCAAGCTATTCGAATTGAAGTAAATCAGGAAATGGACGTTCTAAAAGAATTTATTGAGCAATCGTTAGAGATTCTTAATCCGGGCGGAAGACTTTCAGTAATCTCATACCATTCTTTAGAAGACAGGCTGGTAAAAAGATTTATTAAAAACGGAATGTTTGAAGGAGAGCCTGAGAGAGATTTTTACGGGAATTATTCGGTACCGTTTAAAACAATAGGAAAACTGATTGTTCCTGATGATGCTGAAATCAAAATCAACAACAGAGCAAGAAGCGCAAAATTGAGAATTGCCGAAAAGATATAATATATATAGGTAGAAAAAATGAAAGGTGGAGTATTCAGCATATTAAAAGCAAGATTTCTAATAAACGATGACGCAGTAAAAAACTGGAGGTTCATTGTTTTTATAATTCTGCTGGCTATTTTGATGATTGCAAATACCCAGCGATACGAACAAAAGGTTTTTGAAATCGCAAAATTGAATAATGAAGTAAAAGAACTGCGATCTGAATTTGTAGATCGACGTTCAGAACTAATGAAATTAAAAATGGAATCGACGATATCAGATAAAATGCAGGAAAAGCAAATTTATCCATCGACAGTTCCTCCAACAAAAATAGAAGTTAAAAAAGAAGAAGAAAAAAGTTTCTTTAAAAGAATATGGCAGTAGACGATAAACATATATCCTACAGAATTTACCTTGTAGCAGTTTTCATCTTTTTGATGGCAATTGCTATTGTTGTTAAATTAACCAATATTCAATGGGTTGAAGGAGATTATTACAGAAAACTGGCAAAACAGCGTACTGTTAGAAATTTTGTAATTCCGGCAAACAAAGGAAATATTTATTCTGCAGATGGAAGTTTACTGGCAACATCAATCCCGAATTACGAGATTCGTTTTGATGCTAAAGCACCAAAAACAGAAACTTTTGAAAAACATGTAAAAGCATTATCAGATTCTCTGGCTACTATATTAGATAAACCGGGAAGTTATTTTCAAAAAGAATTAAGAAAAGCCAGACAAAACAAAAACCGATATTATTTAATTGCCCGCAATTTAAGTTATACCGAATATGTAAAAATTAAAGGTTTTCCATTATTCAATTTAGGGGCTTTTAAAGGCGGAATTATTGTAGAACAGGAAACGGTTAGAAAACATCCGATAGGGAAAATTGCCGAAAGAACAATTGGTTACGACCGTATTGATCCGGCAACCGGAATTGAAGTTGGAAAAGGAATTGAATGGGCTTTTAAAAGTTATTTAAACGGAAAAGACGGAAAAATCCTAAAACAAAAAATTGCAAAAGGACAATGGAAACCAATTCGAGATTTAAACGAAGTGGACCCAATTGATGGTTATGATGTTATTTCGACAATAGATGTTTTTATTCAGGATATTGCGCATCATGCTTTATTAAAACAACTGGAAGATTACGAAGCAGATCACGGCTGTGTGGTAGTTATGGAAACAGAAACAGGCCATGTAAAAGCAATTTCAAATTTAGGAAGAGCAGAAGATGGGTCGTATTATGAAACCACAAACTATGCGATTGCAGAATCTCATGAACCGGGATCGACTTTTAAACTAGTTGATTTAATGGCAATTTTAGAAGATAAAGTAGCCGATACAAGTACAGTTTTCGATAGTCACGGAGGTCAGGTTAAATATTACGGGCGAGCTGTTAATGATTCGCATAAAGGTGGTTATGGGAAAGTTTCATTAGCCCGCGGATTTGAACTTTCGTCAAATACAGTTATGGTTCAGGCGGTTTATGAAAATTACAAAAGTAATCCGTCTAAGTTTGTGAATCATATTAATAGTTACGGATTAAATAAGACATTAGGATTGCATTTTAAAGGAGAAGGAAGACCGTATATTCCACAGCCTGGAGACAAACATTGGTCAGGAACAACGCTTCCGTGGATGGCTTTTGGATATAATGTTTCAGTTACACCAATGCAGACTTTGGCATATTATAATTCAGTTGCCAATAATGGTGTAATGGTAAAACCGCAATTTGTTTCTGAAATTAAAGAGTGGAACAAAACCATCAAAAAGTTTGATGTTGAAGTTATAAATCCAAGAGTTTGTTCGCCGGAGACCATTAAAAAACTAAAAGCAGTATTGCTGAATGTGGTTAAAAAAGGAACAGGTTCTAAATTGTATTCGAAAGATTTTTCGATGGCAGGAAAAACAGGAACGGCTCAGATGAATTATGGAGGAAAAGAAGGAAAATCAGCATTATATTATGCGTCTTCTTTCGTTGGATATTTTCCGGCAGAGCATCCAAAATATTCTTGTATTGTAGTAGTTCATAAACCAAATACATCAAAAAACAATTATTACGGAGCAGACGTTGCAGGGCCGGTTTTTAAAAGAATTGCCCAAAAAATATTTACAGACGCGCCGTCAACAAATAAAATTAAACAACTGGATTCTAAAATTGCAAAACAGGAAAGCAGTTATGATAAGTATGATGTAGAATCAAGAAAAAAATCAAATGCAATTCCTAATTTAAAAGGAATGCCGGGAATGGATGCTGTTGCTTTGCTTGAAAATCTTAATGTAAAAATTAAGGTAAAAGTAATAGGAGTAGGAAAGGTGAAAAAGCAATCTATTCAGGCAGGAGAAAAAATTATAAATAAAAACACAACAATAGTATTAGAATTATCGTGAAAATACTAAAAGACATATTATATAAAGTGGCTATCGAATCTGTAATAGGTTCGACAGAAATTGGTATCCATAAAATTGAATTTGATTCCCGAAAAGTAGAGTTAAATGATATTTTTGTTGCCATTCGCGGTTCATTATCTAACGGGCACGATTATATCGAAAAAGCGATTCAGTTAGGTGCAAAAGCTATTATTTGTGACACACTTCCTCAAAATATTGAGAAAGAAGTAACCTATATTCAGGTAAAAGATACCAATACAGCATTGGCTTTTATTGCGTCTAATTATTTTGAAGACCCATCTTCAAAACTAAAATTAGTAGGCGTAACCGGAACAAACGGAAAAACAACAATTGCATCATTATTATTTCAATTGTTTCAAAAAGCAGGATTTAAAGTTGGTTTATTATCAACCGTAAAAATCATGGTTGATAATACAGAATATCCTGCAACGCATACAACGCCAGATTCAATTACAATCAATCATTATTTAAATGAAATGATCGAAGCTGGAGTTACGCATTGTTTTATGGAAGTAAGCTCACACGGAATCCATCAAAAACGTACAGAAGCTTTGCATTTTGTGGGTGGGATTTTCACGAACCTTTCGCACGATCATTTAGATTATCATCCAACTTTTGCAGAATACAGAGACGTAAAAAAATCATTTTTTGATTCGCTGCCAAAAACAGCTTTCGCATTATCAAACATCGATGATAAAAACGGAGCTGTAATGCTGCAAAATACTGTTGCAAGAAAGTTTACATACGCTCTAAAATCATATGCTGATTTTAAAGCAACAATTTTAGAAAGCCAATTGTCTGGTTTATTGTTAAAAGTAAACGACAATGAAGTTTGGGTAAAACTAATTGGAACTTTTAATGCATATAATGTTTTGGCTATTTACGGAACTGCAGTTGAGTTAGGTTTAGATAGTTTGGAAGCATTGCGTTTACTGTCTGATTTAGAAAGTGTTTCAGGACGTTTTCAATACATCGTTACCGATTCAAAAATAACAGCAATTGTAGATTACGCGCACACGCCGGATGCTTTAGAAAATGTTCTAAAAACGGTTGATGATATCCGTACAAAAAACGAGCAGTTGATTACAGTTGTAGGCTGCGGTGGAAACAGAGATAAAACAAAAAGACCAATTATGGCAAAAATTGCAACAGATCTTAGCGATAAAGCAATTTTAACATCAGACAATCCAAGAAACGAAGATCCTGAAGTGATTCTGGATGAGATGGAACAAGGTGTAGAAGCTCATAATTATAAAAAAATATTGAGAATTACAGATAGAAAACAAGCTATTAAAACCGCTTGTCAATTGGCGCAGCCAAATGATATTATTCTGATTGCCGGAAAAGGGCATGAAACCTATCAGGAAATAAATGGTGTCCGCCATCATTTTGATGATATGGAGACTGTAAAAGAAATTTTAGAACAACTAAGAAAATAACAAAATAAAAATTCCAAATTCAAAATCCAATATAACGTTGGAATTTGGGGTTTACCCCGAGGCTTCGGGATTGGAATTTAATTCAAAATTGGAATTTAAAAAATAGAAAAATATGCTATACTATTTATTTGAATATTTTGACAAAACATTAGATTTACCTGGAACAGGAGTATTCCAGTATATCACATTTAGATCGGCATTGGCATTTATGCTTTCATTGCTTTTGTCAACTATTTATGGTAAAAGGGTGATTAACTTTTTGCGTCGCCAGCAAGTTGGGGAAACAGTTCGTGAACTTGGTCTTGCAGGTCAAAACGAAAAAGCTGGTACACCAACAATGGGAGGATTAATAATCATTTTTGCCACATTAATTCCGGTTTTCTTATTTGCAAGACTGCACAATATTTATATCGTGCTGCTTATTGTAACTACGTTATGGATGGGAACTATTGGTTTTGTGGATGATTATATCAAAATATTCAAAAAAGACAAACAAGGACTAAAAGGAATTTTTAAAGTAATTGGTCAGGTTGGTCTTGGGATAATTGTTGGAGCAGTTCTTTATTTTAATCCAGCTGTTACAGTAAGAACAGATACGGTAAGAACAGATGCATTTAAAACAAATTTAAGTACAACGGTAGTTTTGCCTGCTCCAATTGAAGAAAAATCGACAGCAACTACAATTCCTTTCGTAAAAAATAACGAATTTGATTATGCCGAAGTGTTGTCATTTATGGGAGAAGGATATGAAAAATGGGCTTGGTTAGTATTTATTCCAGTCGTAATTTTTATTATCACTGCAGTTTCAAACGGAGCTAATTTAACAGATGGAATCGATGGTCTCGCGGCCGGAACCTCCGCAGTCTCGGTACTCGCACTTGGAATATTTACATTCGTTTCAGGAAATATTATTTTCTCAAACTATCTCAATATAATGTATATCCCCAATTCGGGAGAAATGACCGTTTTTATATCTGCTTTTGTTGGAGCTTTAATTGGATTTCTTTGGTATAATTCATTTCCGGCATCCGTATTTATGGGAGATACAGGAAGTTTGACCATTGGAGGAATCATTGCTGTTTTAGCCATTGCAGTTCGTAAAGAAATATTGATTGTTTTATTCTGCGGAATTTTCCTTGCCGAAAGTGCTTCGGTAATTATTCAGGTAACTTATTTTAAATATACGAAGAAACGTTTTGGCGAAGGCCGAAGAGTTTTCCTGATGTCACCGCTGCATCATCATTACCAGAAAAAAGGATATCACGAAAGTAAAATTGTGACCCGTTTTTGGATTGTTGCCGTAATGTTAGCCATTTTATCAATTGTTACATTAAAATTAAGATAGATGAGATTAGTGGTATTGGGCGGAGGAGAAAGCGGTGTTGGAACCGCGATCCTAGGTAAAAAGCAGGGATACGATGTTTTTGTATCCGATTTTGGAAAGATAAAAGAAAGCTATAAAGAAGTTCTTATCATTAATAAAATTGCCTGGGAAGAAGAACAGCATACTGAAGAGTTAATTCTGAATGCTGATTTGGTAATGAAAAGTCCGGGAATTCCAGAGAAATCTCCAATAGTTAAAAAGTTGATTGAAAAAGGAGTTAAAGTGATTTCGGAAATCGAATTTGCCGCTCCTTATACGGAAGCAATGACAATTGGAATTACCGGAAGTAATGGTAAAACAACTACCACAATGCTGACGTATCATTTGCTTAAATCGGCCGGACTCAATGTAGGCTTGGGAGGAAATATAGGAAAGAGTTTTGCCTGGCAGGTAGCCGAAAATAAATTCGACGCATACGTTCTTGAATTAAGCAGTTTTCAGTTAGACGGGATTATAGATTACAGACCGGATATTGCCATAATAACGAACATCAGCCCGGACCATTTAGATCGATACGAATATAAATATCAAAATTATATCAATTCAAAGTTCCGAATAACGATGAACCAAACCGAAAGTGATTATCTCATTTATGATGGAGATGATGAGGCAAGCACAGAATGGTTAAAGAATAATAAAACAAAAGCAAAATTAATTCCTTTTTCATTGACGAAATCATTTGATGAAGGAGCTTCTATAAATAACAACAAAATGGAAATAAAGATCAACCAAGAAGAGTTTACAATGGAAACAGAATACATTGCGTTAGAAGGAAAACATAATATGAAAAACGCAATGGCAGCAAGCTCTGTAGCAAAATTGATGCAAATTAGAAATGCAACGATTCGTGAAAGTTTATCTAATTTTCAAGGTGTTGAACACCGTTTGGAAAAAGTATTAAAAATCCAGAATGTACAATACATCAACGATTCAAAAGCAACAAACGTAAACGCTACTTTCTTTGCATTAGACAGTATGAATGTTCCAACCGTTTGGATTGTGGGCGGGGTTGATAAAGGAAACGATTACAACGAATTAATGCCATTGGTTCGTGAAAAGGTAAAAGCTATTATATGTCTAGGAGTTGATAACCATAAAATTATTAATGCTTTTGGTGATGTTGTTGATATTATGGTTGAAGTGAACAACATGAACGACGCTGTAAAAACAGCCCAAAAATTAACAGAAAAAGGCGACGCCGTTTTATTGTCTCCAGCCTGCGCAAGTTTTGATTTATTCGAAAACTACGAAGATCGTGGAAAACAATTCAAGCAAGCGGTTCACAATTTATAATTTTAGATTTTAGATTTTAGATTGGTCTGAACTTTTGAAATATAGATTGCAAATATTTAAGTTCTTTTTGATGATGACGACGGATGAAATGAAGTTGAGAACAAAAAAGTTCTCTTTGAGTGTAATTGATTTAGCAGAAAAATTACCTGGTACATATATTGTAAAAGTAATTGCAAATCAAATTGTGAGAAGTGGTACATCTGTTGGAGCAAATTATCGAGCAGTTTGCAGAGCGAGAAGTGATAAAGAGTTTATTTCGAAAATGAATATAGTTTTGGAAGAATCTGATGAAACTCTATTTGGTTAGAAATTATAAAAGAAAAAAAATGGAGCGATAAATCAATTAGAAATGATTTTGAAAGAAGGAAATGAACTAACTGCAATTTTTGTCAGTAGTTTAAAAACGGTAAACAGAAGAATAAATAAATAAAAACCGAAGGTTTTAGAAATAATCTAAAATCTAAAATCAGAAATCTAAAATTAAGATGAAGGAGCTAGTTAACAAACTAAAAGGAGATAGGGTAATATGGTCATTCGTGGCTCTATTGGCGTTGTTTTCTTTTATGCCTGTTTTTAGTGCGAGTAGTAATCTGGCGTATATCGGTCATGGAACCGGAAATACATTAGGTTATCTGGTAAAACATTTGGCACACGTTTGCATCGGTTTCTTGATTATTTATTGGGTTCACAAAGTACCATATCATTATTTTAGAGCAATTTCTAAAATTGCACTTCCGGTAGTTTGGTTATTATTATTATACACCTTGTTGAAGGGAACTGTAATTGCAGGAGCAAATGCAAGTCGTTGGATTCAGGTGCCGTTCATTGGAATTACGTTTCAAACATCAACATTAGCGGCAAGCGTATTGTTTATTTACGTAGCCCGTTATTTGTCGAAAACCAAAGAAGAAAACGAGCCGTTTCAAACCTCATTTGTTCAGCTTTGGGTTCCGGTGTTTATCACTTTGGCATTGATATTACCAGCCAACTTTTCGACCACAGCGTTGATTTTTGCAATGGTAATGATGCTCACATTTATTGGTAAATATCCATTAAAATATATTGCTTTTATCATTGGGTCAGGAATTGCGATGTTAGCCTTTTTCCTTTTGGTAGCAAAAGCATTTCCGGAATCAAGATTCTTCAGCAGGGTATCAACTTGGGAAAGTCGTATAATGAACTTCACCACAGATAAACCGGATGAAGATGATTATCAAATTGAAAAAGCAAAAATTGCAATTGCATCCGGAAGGTTAGGCGGATTAGGACCTGGAAAAAGTGTTCAGAAGAACTTTTTGCCACAATCATCTTCCGATTTTATTTATGCTATTGTAGTAGAAGAATATGGATTAGTAGGCGGAGTTTCAATATTAGTTCTCTATTTATTGTTATTGTTCAGATTTGTAATCGCATCGCATAAAGCCAATACCTTATTCGGAAAATTAGTCGTCGTCGGACTCGGATTCCCGATGATATTTCAGGCGATGATTAATATGGCTGTGGCAGTTGAATTACTGCCGGTAACAGGGCAGACACTTCCGCTGATAAGTTCAGGAGGAAGTTCTATCTGGATGACTTGTTTCTCACTTGGAATCATCATTAGCGTAACCAAGAAGGATGAAGAAATCGCCGAAGAACAGGAAGAAAAAGAAAGAAGAAAAGAAGCGCTTCAAAGATTAATAGATAAAGAATTGGCCGAAGAAGATCTGCCGGTTGATGAAAAGGAAGAGATTTATGAAGATGAAGCTATGTATTCAATTCAGGATAATTCAAGAAATCCGATGAATGCAGTTTTAAACAAATAATAAAGGATAAATAGTTTAACGATAACTATTACGAGATATGACAAAGTATAAATTCATACTAAGCGGAGGCGGAACAGGAGGGCATATTTATCCTGCAATTGCGATTGCAAATGAATTAAAATTACAATTTCCCGATGCTGAATTTCTTTTTGTAGGAGCCAAAGATAAAATGGAAATGCAGAAAGTGCCTCAGGCAGGATATGAAATAAAAGGTCTTTGGATTGCTGGTTTACAGCGAAAATTAACCTTGCAGAATATGTTGTTTCCTTTAAAATTGGCAGCAAGTTTATTAGAATCACGAAAAATTATTAGAAAATTTAAACCAAATGTAGTGATTGGAACCGGAGGTTTTGCCAGTGGTCCATTATTACAGGCGGCAGGATCGGCGGGAATTCCAACTGTAATTCAGGAACAGAATTCTTTTCCGGGAATTACAAACAAACTGCTAAGCAAAAAAGCAAACGCAATTTGTGTGGCCTATGAAAATTTAGAGCGATTTTTTCCAAAAGATAAAATTGTTTTAACAGGAAATCCGGTTCGCCAGGATTTAATTGATATTGATGATAAACGCGATGAAGCAATTGCTTTTTATGGCTTAGACCCAAATAAAAAAACATTGCTGGTTCTGGGCGGAAGTTTAGGGGCAAGAAGAATCAATCAGTTAATTGAGAAAGAATTGTCAAATTTTCTTTCGCAGGATGTTCAGATAATCTGGCAGTGCGGAAAATTATATTTTGAAGATTATAAAAAATACAATCAGCAAAATGTAAGAGTGGTTGATTTTATTGAAAGAATGGATTTTGTTTACGCTGCTGCAGATGTAATTATTTCAAGAGCAGGAGCATCATCAGTTTCAGAATTATGTATAGTGGGGAAACCGGTAATTTTTATTCCGTCTCCAAATGTAGCCGAAGATCATCAAACAAAAAATGCACAGGCCATTGTAGAGGCTAAAGGCGCAATTTTGTTGAAAGAAACTGAATTAGACAGCGAGTTTAGCATTGTTTTTGAAGCGCTGCTGAAAGATGATGGGAAACAAAAACAACTGAGCGCAAACATCAAAAGATTAGCAAAACCAAAAGCAACACAAGATATTGTGGCTGAAATTGTTAAGTTAATTCGTTAAGCAGTAAGCTATAGGCTGTAAGCTTTATACTTGCTGCTTAAAGCAAAAAGAATCAAATAATAAAGGCAAAGTTAGAAAGGCCTAAAGCTTAAAGCGTATTGCTTAAAGCAAAAAAAAGCAAATAAAAAATGAATTTAAATCAAATACAAAACGTTTATTTTATTGGCATCGGAGGAATCGGAATGAGTGCATTGGCCCGTTATTTTAAATATATCGGGAAACAAGTTTCAGGTTACGATAAAACACCGTCAATGCTGACAAGTGAATTAATTGAAAGTGGTATTAATATTCATTTTGAAGACAATATTAATTTGATTCCGACTGATTATTTTGTTGAGAATACACTGGTAATTTTTACGCCGGCAGTTCCAAAAACACATTCAGAATGGAATTATTTTATCGAAAGAAATTACGAAATTAAAAAGCGTGCCGAGGTTTTAGGGATTATCACCAAAGACACTTTTAGTTTTGCAGTTGCCGGAACACACGGTAAAACAACAACGTCAAGTATTTTAGGACATATTCTATATGAAAGCGGTGCAGATGTTACAGCATTTGTGGGCGGAATAGTAGAGAATTATAATTCTAATTTAATTGGAACAGGAAAAACCGTAACTGTTGTAGAGGCTGACGAATTTGATCGTTCGTTCCTGCACTTACATCCAAATATTGCCTGCGTAACCTCAATGGATGCAGACCATTTGGATATTTACGGAACAAGCGATGCTATTGAAGCTTCGTTTGTTGAGTTTGCTTCTAAAGTTGATGATAAAAGCAAATTATTTATAACCAAAGAATTGCCTCTTGAAGGTGTTCAATGTGCTATAAATGAAGATGCTGTATACAAAGCATACAATGTTCGAATTGAAGATGGAAGTTATGTTTTTGATGTGCAGACGCCATCAGAAATTATGAAAGACCTTCGTTTTGGACTGCCTGGAAAACACAATCTTATGAATGGGCTAATGGCTATTGCGATGGCGAAAACGTATGGCACCCCGACCGATGCCATCGCAAAAGCTATTGCCTCATTTAACGGAATAAGAAGACGTTTTTCGTATCAGATTAAATCTGAGAAATTAGTTTACATAGATGATTATGCACATCATCCAACAGAAATAAATGCTGTTCATCAAGCAGTTAGGGAGTTATATCCGGGACGTAAAGTTTTGGCGGTTTTCCAGCCGCATTTGTTCAGCAGAACAAGGGATTTTGCCGACGGATTTGCCGAAAGTTTATCTCAGTTTGATGAAGTGTTTTTAATGGATATTTATCCGGCACGCGAATTACCGATGGAAGGGATTACATCGCCATGGCTGTTGGAGAAAATGACCAATTCGAACAAAAAAATTGTTGCAAAAGAAGATTTATTAGCGCAGATTAAAGCCAGTGATGCGCCGATAATTGTAACAATAGGAGCTGGTGATATTGGTGAAATGGTACCGTCAATCAAAAAAATGCTAAATGAAAATATTTAATTGGACAAATATTCGATTAGTACTCATTTTAGGGCTTGTTCTTTTTTTATATTCTTTCGCGCAGCATCGAAACGGAGATAGAAAACTGAAGAAATCTATGGTCGTTTTTGTAGGAGAAAATACGCTTTTTGTAAAACCGGAAACGGTTAATAAATTGTTGATAGAAAATAAAAGGGACGCTTCCAGTATTAGAAAAGATGAAGTAGATTTGAATAAGATAGAAAAAAACCTTGATACGCAAGACATGATTGAGAAGTCAGATGTTTTTGTAAGTATCGACGGCGTTCTAAAAGCGGTAGTAAAACAGAAGACACCAATAGCGCGAGTTTATGATGGTGATCGCTCTTTTTATATTGACTATGAGGGAAATAAAATGCCCTTGTCAGATAATTTTACGGCGCGAGTTCCTCTTGTTTCAGGGGCAATAAATGAAAAAAATAACGAAGATTTAGCTGCTTTATTTCGCACAATTTACGACGATGCGTTTTTGAAAAAAAACATCATTGCGATACAAATTATGCCTAATGGCAGCCTAAAAATGTTTAACCGAAACTATGATTACTTCATAGATTTTGGTCGTACAATGAATGTTGATAAAAAATTTAGAAACTATAAAGCGTTTTTTCAAAAAGCAGTTTTAGATAGTTCGTTATATAAATATAGTAAGATTGACCTTAGGTTTACGGAACAAGTAGTTTGCACAAAATAATAGAAAATGGAAAAAGATAACATTGCAGTAGGTCTAGATATTGGAACGACAAAGATAGTTGCCATGATAGGCAAGAAGAACGAGTATGGCAAACTTGAAATTTTGGGTATTGGGAAATCCAAAAGTTTAGGTGTTGCCCGTGGTGTTGTAAACAACATTACACAGACTATTCAATCGATTCAGCAAGCAATACTTGAAGCAGAAAATAATTCAGGGTATAAAATAAAAGATGTTGTTGTAGGTATCGCCGGGCAGCACATTAGAAGTATTCAGCATACAGATTACATCAGCCGTAACAATCCGGAAGAAGTAATTGGCGAAAAAGATATTCAGCTTTTAATCGATCAGGTAAATAAACTGGCGATGTTACCGGGAGAAGAAATTATTCATGTTCTGCCGCAGGAATTTAAAATCGACGGACAGTCTGAAATAAAAGAACCAATCGGAATGTACGGCGGAAGATTAGAATCTAGTTTTCATGTTGTAGTAGGCCAGGCTTCTTCAATCAGAAACGTTGGAAGATGTATTCAGAGTTCAGGAATCGAATTATCAGGATTGACATTAGAACCATTAGCTTCGGCAGATGCCGTTTTAAGTCAGGAAGAAAAAGAAGCTGGGGTTGCGCTTATCGATATTGGGGGCGGAACAACAGATTTAGCCATTTTTAAAGACGGAATTATTCGTCACACAGCTGTAATTCCTTTTGGAGGAAATGTAATTACAGATGATATTAAAGAAGGCTGTTCGATTATCGAAAAACAAGCAGAGCTTTTAAAAATAAAATTCGGATCAGCATGGCCGGGAGAAAATAAAGATAACGAAATTGTTTCTATTCCTGGTTTAAGAGGAAGAGAGCCAAAAGAAATTTCGCTTAAAAACCTATCTAAAATTATTCATGCCCGCGTTGTGGAAATCGTAGAGCAGGTTTTTGCAGAAATCAAAGCTTACGGACACGAAGATCCCCGCAAAAAATTAATTGCTGGAATCGTTCTTACAGGTGGTGGTGCTCAATTAAAACATATTAAACAATTAGTTGAATATATTACCGGAATGGATACCAGAATTGGATATCCAAATGAGCATTTAGCTGGAAACTCAAGCGAAGAAATTTCAAGTCCGTTATTTGCGACAGCAGTTGGATTAGTAATGAACAGCATCGAAAACAGCACACAAAGCGCGATTAGAATGGAAGTAGTAAATGAACAGCCAAAAGTTGTTTATAGAAATGTTCCTCCGCCGGTGCAGCGATACGAAGTCGAAGAAAACTACGTTGAGAAAGTAGAAACTATTGAAGAACCAAGGGAAATGAAAACAAACAAGGTTGCAGCAGAATCTACAGAAACAAAAATTAGAAGATCATTTTTTGATAGATATGTCGATAAAATCAAAGATTTTTTAGACAACGCTGAGTAAATATAAGCCGAATAAAAAGAGAAAAGGATTACTTTTTGCCCCAAGTCAAGAAGTAAAAAATGTACTAAATAAGAATTTCAAAAAACCAAAAAGATGATGAGCAACTCAGAATTTGGAAGTATTTCATTTGATTTACCGAAAAATCAATCAAATGTAATCAAAGTAATAGGTGTAGGTGGAGGTGGTAGTAACGCTATCAACCACATGTTTAAACAAGGTATTAAAGGTGTGGATTTTATAGTTTGTAATACCGATTCACAAGCACTACAGAACAGTTCAGTACCTAACAAAATTCAGTTAGGAGTAAATTTAACAGAAGGTCTTGGAGCAGGAGCAAATCCTGACGTAGGGCAGCAGTCTGCTATTGAGAGTATCGCCGACATTGAAAAAATGTTAGACCGCGGTACTAAAATGGTATTTATTACTGCAGGTATGGGTGGAGGAACCGGAACAGGTGCTGCACCAGTTATCGCACAATTAGCAAAAGAAAGAGAAATCCTTACGGTTGGTATCGTGACAATTCCGTTTCAGTTTGAAGGGAAAGTACGTCAGGAGCAGGCACTTTTAGGAATCGAAAAATTACGTAAACAAGTTGACTCTTTAATTGTAATAAACAACAATAAATTAAGAGAAGTTTACGGAAATCTTGGTTTCAAAGCAGGATTCTCAAAAGCAGATGAAGTTTTGGCAACAGCCTCCAGAGGTATTGCCGAAGTAATTACGCACCACTATACTCAAAATATCGATTTACGCGATGCTAAAACAGTTTTGGCAAACAGCGGAACGGCTATTATGGGATCTGCTGTGGCAGAAGGAGAAAACAGAGCAAAAGATGCGATTGTATCAGCATTAGATTCTCCATTATTAAATGACAATAAAATTACAGGAGCCAAAAACGTATTGTTGCTTATCGTTTCTGGATCTAACGAAATAACGCTTGACGAAATCGGAGAAATCAACGATCACATTCAGGCAGAAGCGGGTTACAACGCTAATATTATCATGGGAGTTGGTGAAGACGAAACTCTTGGTGAGGCTATTGCTGTAACTATTATTGCGACTGGTTTTGATGTTGAACAACAAAACGAGATTGTTAATACGGAACCTAAAAAAATCATTCACACGTTAGAAGATGAGCAGAGAAGTGTTCATAATTTAACGAACAAACCTCTTACTTCTTTTGATTTAAATGCAGAGACGCCTAGTGCTAAATCAGAAGAAAAAGTAGTTTTTGATTTAATGGAAGATACGGTTGCTCCCGTAATTCAAACTCCGGCTGCGCCGATAACGACGCCAACAATTAATCAGGAAGAATTGGTAGTAATGTCTGAGTTTATTAAAAACCTTGACGTAACTTTTGAAATTGTTTCGCCAATTACTGATATTGATTTTAAAATTTCTACTCCGGCAGCAGTTGTTCAGGAAGTAAAACCTGTACAGCAAAGATCGTTTGAAAGAGAAGAACAAACAACTTTTTCATTTGATTTACCGCTTTTCAAGTCTGAGCCAGAAGTTAAAAGAGAACCGGCTGCAGAGCAGGAAAATAAAATCATGTTTGAGCTAACAAACGAAACTCGTAACATTAAAGTAAATGATCCAGTTTCATTTGTACCGGTAACGGAACTTTCTGATAACGGAATTATCAAATATTCTTTAGAAGAATATATGGAAGTTGAAAACGAATTGACTGCTTCTAAACCAGTTGAAAAAGTGATCGAAGATACAGTTCCAGAGGAATTGAACATTACTTTAAAACCAAGAGTTGATTTTGCAAGTCAGCCTGATTTTGCAACAACTTCAGAAGTTTCTCCGATGGAATTGACAATTGAGGAAACTTTACGTTTAAGAGCTGAAGAAAGAAGAAAGAAACTAAAAGAATTTAATTATAAATTTCACAATAACGTTTCAAGAATCGATGAGTTGGAAAAAGAGCCTGCTTACAAAAGATTAGGAATCGATTTATCGAATTCTCAATCTAACAATACAAATTCAAGAATTTCGGTTGGAACAGATAGTAACAACGATTTGCAATTGCGTTCAAACAATTCATTTTTGCACGACAACGTAGATTAATTTTTACAATCATAATATTAGGATAACCCGAAAATTGGATTTAATTTTCGGGTTATTTTTTTTATCTTCGCACAGAATTTAGAAATTTGACTTCTTAACTTAACTTTTAAAGTTAATTCTGTTGTCAGTTCGAGCGAAGTCGAGAACAAACTTTCATATAAATATCAATTTTATAAGCTTTTGCTTATTCAAATAAAAAATAAAAGATGAGTTTACAAACAAAAATAATGGACGAGATAAAAACGGCCATGAAAGCAAAAGATACAGTAGCATTAGAAGCATTAAGAGCGGTTAAATCTGAATTATTATTGGCTTCAACAGCTTCTGGATCTAAAGAAGATTTAAACGAAGACGAAGAAATTAAATTACTTCAGAGATTAGTTAAAACACGTAAAGAAAGCGCAAGAATCTTTACAGAACAAAACCGTCCTGACTTAGCTGAACCAGAATTGGCTCAGGTTGCAGTAATCGAGAAGTTTTTACCAGCGCAGTTAAGTGAAGAAGAAGTAGAAGCAGTAATCGCAAAAATTATTGCTGAAACTGGAGCTTCAGGAATTGCTTCAATGGGAAAAGTTATGGGATTAGCTTCTGCTCAATTAGGCGGAACTGCTGAAGGAAAAACAATCTCAGCAATTGTAAAGAAACTTTTAGTTTAAAACATAATTTTAGAGTGTAGATTTCAATTAGCAATCTAAAATCTACACTCTGAAATCATAAATCACTGACCGCGTAGTTCAACTGGATAGAATATCAGATTTCGGCTCTGAGGGTTGGGGGTTCGAACCCCTCCGCGGTCACTAACTCAAGATTCACATGGCGTGAACATTACACAAATAGTGTGTAATGTTCACGCCATTATGCATTTTTGGGGTAACAGTATTTTTTTATTTGTTGTTTTCAATAGCATTTTATTGCTTAACTACTCTTCGAAGGAACAAAGCTGACCTGATTGCCGCCGAACGTTTTGATCCGTAAACGCATCTATCTTAGAATTTTGGACTATGTAAAAGTATTTTTTTTAAATTTAGGTAGGGTAAAAGCAAAGTAGATTGTTTTATTGAGTTATATACTTTCGTTATCTAAACCTTTTTGGTTTATTTTAAATAAAAAATTAATCGTTGGCTTATGACTTTAAAGAATCAAGTTGAGGCGCAGCTGCCTACTGATTGGGGAATTTTTAAGATTATGGCGTATTCTGAGGATGCAGATGATTGGATGCCGCATATTGTTTTAGTGCATGAAAAGACTGATTTTAATAAACCGGTTGCAGTTCGTTTACACTCAGAATGTTTGACCGGAGATATTTTCCATTCTTTAAAATGTGAATGTGGTAAACAGCTGCATGTTGCTATGGATTATTTTAGCAGCAATGGTGGTATTTTGATTTATTTGCGTCAGGAAGGACGCAATATTGGAATTATTAATAAGCTTAAAGCATATAAACTTCAGGAGGAAGGTAAGGATACTGTAGAGGCTAATCTGGCACTTGGATTGTCAGCAGATGGACGCTCTTTTGATGAGGCTATAGCTATTTTGGAAGATTTGGGTGTGAAATCTATCGTGCTTTTGACAAATAATCCTGAAAAAATGAAGGCCTTTGAAGATTCCAATGTGGTATTGGTAGATTGTATTCCCATTGAGATAAAATCAACAAAAGAAAGTGAAAGTTACCTGCGTACAAAAAAAGATTTTTTCAAGCATTTTCTGAATTTGGATACTGTTTAATAATGGTATTTTGAACGTATATGTATTTGATTTTATGAAAAGAAAAGGATTTACGGTCGACTGGTTGTTTTATCACTCGGTTTTTATTTTGATTGGGTTGTTTATTGACGTGGTCAATGGGATCGTATGTTTTTCTCCTATCGCTGGTGCTTTGGTTTTTTCGATCTTTCTGACTAAAAACTGGTCTGGATTTACAGAAAAGAAATACTGGGGCGGTGTGCCTAATGTTGTGACATTATTTAGGCTGATGCTGCTTTTTACGGCACCATTTATTATGAATGATCGTTTCAATATAGCTGTTTTGGGTACTGCTTTTGTAATGCTGGATGGTCTTGATGGTTTTTTGGCGAGACGGCTTGATCAGATTACGCATTTTGGAGGGATGCTTGATATGGAAGCTGATGCTTTTTTCTGTTTGATGTTCTCGTTGTTGATTGGATTAGAGCATCCAGAAATGCGATGGGTTTTAGTTGCGGGAGGTATGCGGTATTTTTATAAAATTATTACGACAGTATGGGATAGAAAAGTTTTTGCAGAGGAAAAACAGAAGTATGCCCGTTTTTTTGCAGGTTGTTATTTTGTTAGTCTGGTGTTGTTTTTTTATGTGGATTTTTCATTTGGGAAATATATTGCAGCGATTGGTAACGGGTTCGTTCTGTTTTCGTTTTTAATTTCGTTTTTACATTTTTTTAAAAAAGGAAGCGCGTGATTATTATTTTAACATCTGACATTTGTAAAAAGATTAGCGGCGGAACAGTTTACAATACGAAACTTTTCGAATTTTTAATAACAAAAGGCCGTACGGCAGCAGTTGATGTTGTATCAGATATTAATGGATATGATTTTAGAGATGATGTATCCTATATAATTGATGGTATTTTGATTGATAAAAAACTGAATGTGACTAGATTAAAGGGCTTTAAGATTTGTTTTTTGATCCATCTTTGGCCTTCTGTAAATGGTTTGCAGGTTAATAATAGTTTAATTAAGGTTGAGAAGTCGATTTGTGAGACATTTATGATTTTAGTTACGGGAATGGGCTCATTAGATTATATAAATAATATCATACAGCCTGCAGCCAAAACATGCTGCTTAATTGAACCCGGTATTGATAGTGGTTGGAAGACGAAAGATAGCTTTAAAGAAAAACCACAGAAAATAGTTTATCTGGCTAATTTTATTGAAGGTAAGGGGCATACTAAACTTTTAGAGCTTGTTAAAAAGTTGAGATATTTAGATTTCAAGGTAGACTGTTTCGGCGAAATACTTTCAAAACCTTATTTTTTGGAGCTTGTAAGTGAAGTTGAACGTTGTGAATTAGTGAATATTACTTTTAATAATGCTGTACCGCACGAGCATATAAATGAATTGCTTTTAGAATATGATCTGATGCTGCATTTTTCGGATTATGAAAGTTATGGCATGGGGATTATGGAAGCACTTTGTGCACATTTACCTTGTATAATTACACCTACAGGTAATTTTAAAAAATATCAATCTATTGGTATTCAGGGAATTTTGAACTCTTTTAATGTGAGTGAAATGACAGATACTGTAAAAGATGTTCTAAATTCTCCGGCCATGTATTTACAATTGATACAATCTGTAAAAGGGTTAAATATGCAAAGCTGGGAGACTAATTTTGAATTGTTTTTAAGTAAAATAGAAGAGCTATGATAATTTTTGCATTTGTGTTTGGGTATCTTAGTTTACTTGTTGAGCTGATATTTTTTCATGTGCCAAGTGTAGCAAATACACAGAATTTTTTCAAAAAAAATAATAATTACGAGGTTGATGAAAGTGAATATATTACTAAAATCTATAAATGGGCGATGTGGAAAAAAATTATGATTTTGGCGGTGCCGTTCTTTTTTATAAATATTTACTTTTTACTGCCTTTTTTATATTTTTTTCCGAATCTCCATGAAAGTAAATGGCTGGTTTTTGAAACGAATAATTGGCTGATTATTATCGGTACATTTTGTGTAATTGCAGGCAGATTGATAACATTTGGGTCTATGTTATATATGCGAAAAGAAAATAAACAAATACAAAATAGTTTTAAACTGCATGTAAGCGGCATTTTTAATTATTCCCGAAATCCGGGATTAGATGGTATGTTTTTGTTTTTTACCGGATTTGGCATTTTGTTTCCAAGCTTTTTAATTTGGGGAGGATTGATATTATATTTCTTTTATATGCAATTTAGAGTAAAAATTGAAGAGGAATTTTTGAAGAAATTATTTAAGGAAGAATATTTGGATTATATTACTAGAACGAAACGTTTTTTATTATTTTAAATGGAAAAAATGATTGATAATCAGCAGCAAACTATTAAAACATGGTTTGATAAAACGTATTTAACAAGAGGTGAAATGTATCTTCGACCAAAAGAGGCGTATTATATTTTTGCTGAACTGCTTCAGATTAAACCTGATGCAAAGTTTCTCGATGTTGCTTGTGGATTGGGCAGAATGTTAGAAATAGGATTAGACTATAAAGCAGAATGCAGCGGTGTTGATATTTCTAGCGTGGCAGTAGAAAAAGCAAAATTGAAACTGCCGGATGCCGTAATTGTAGAAGCTAATGCCGAAGCCCTGCCTTTTGCTGATAACATGTTTGATTTTGTTACCTGTCTGGGATCTTTAGAACGAATGCTTGATAAAGATAAAGTGTTACAAGATATTAAAAGAGTTACAACTGCTGATTCCAGAATTTGTTTTATGGTAAGGAATTCTAATTCCTGGCGCTGGCTGTTTACTAAGAAACTTTTTTTTGCAGTTAATAAAAAAGGACATCAAGACGCAAAAAATTATCAGCAATGGAAAGCTTTATTTGAGCAGCAACAGCTTGAAATTGTAAGTTGTATTCCAGATCAATGGCCAATAATGCGTATATTACAGATTTTAACTTTTGGCAAATTTAATGGTTACAAAAACAAACAAAACAGTTTTACACCATTACAATATGCTAATGAATTTATTTTCATATTGAAAAAGAATTAACTTGAATACACCAACCGACATAACGCAATTATATAATGCTCTTTTTCAAATTGAAGCTAAACTAAAATCCGCAGGTGAATATCCAATTCATAAGCGGTTAGACTTTGGGGGAGCGTTTACTGATATTTATGAATTTTTGGTTTCGAAAATAGATATAAAAAATAAACATATCTTAGATGCTGGCTGCGGCGTGGGCTTTGGCAGCTTACTTTTTGCAAAAAACAATGCTGCTAAAATCACCGGAATCAGTGTTAGTGATTTAGAAATAGAAAGTGCTGATCGCAATAAAAATAAATATCATTTTGACAATGTTGATTTTAAAGTCAGCAATTTTGAAAATACTGAATCTTGTAATTACGATTTAATTTTTTGTGTTGAATCACTTAAACATTCCTTAGACTTTGATAAAGATTTTAATGCATTATTAAATGGATTAAAGCCGAATGGTAAGTTAGTCATTGTTGATGATTTTTTTGAAGGTAAAATTACAACAGCAGCATGTGAGGCTTTTATGGACGATTGGAATTTAAACTTTTTATTTGCATTGTCTCATTTCTCTGGCATGCCGCATAAATTTACGCTAGAAATAGAAGATTTAACACATTTCATGCCTAAAAAATCTTTATTTAAAATCAACATGCAGCTTCTGTTTTTTAAATTATTAAAGCGTAAGTCAATGCTTAAAAAGCTTTTTAAAGGGGGATTGTTACTTGATAAATTGTATGCTAAAAAAGCAATGAAATATCAATTAATCATAATAGCAAAGCAAGAATGAAGCATACATTAATATATACGTTTTTAGGTATTCTGCCGCCAATTATTAGTTTTGTTTTATTGCCTGTGTTTTTAAAATACCTGACTACAAATGAGTATGCAATATTGTCAATATCCAATGCTTTTTTTGCAGTATTTTCTATAATTTTAAACTTAAAAGTAGATCAGGCGTTTAGACATATTTATTTTTTCGAACCGGATAATATGTCTAAACAGCTGGTATTGTTTAGGAGTTTGTTTAATTTTCAGATTATTATTTTTTGTTTCTGGACACTCGTTATGTATCTGTGCGGCGATCTGTTCTTTCATTTAGCTTTTAAAAACAATTTTTCGTTTTTTCCTTATACTTTTATAATGATGTTATCGCTGTTTGTCAGCATGTTAAATGGCTTCTATTTTCTCTATTTGCAGAATAAATTTGAAGCTAAGAAGTATAGCTTATATTTTATTGTCAATATTTTACTTACACCAACCTTGCAGTTATTATGTATAAAAATATTTAAATTAGGGTTTTTATGGTTTTTGTTTTCGTCGCTTTGTGCTAACCTGATTATGCTTTTGTTGATTATTTTTAATAACAGGCAGCTTTTTAAAATTGAATTTTCAAAACCAGTTATTAAAGAAGCACTTCTGTTTTCGTTACCATTTATTCCGTTTTTGATATTATATAATTTAGAAAATCAATTAGACAGATTTTTTATAGAGAAGTTTTTGACACTTGAAGATTTGGTGCGTTATTCAGTTTTGTTAAGCATTTCAAGTACTATTTTTATATTGTTTAATAGTCTGGATAATGCAATAAGACCGGAATTATTTTCGATACTTTCTAAAAAAACGGATGGTTTTGAATTGTTAATTCAGGAAAAAATGGATTTTTATCTTTTAGTCGGTCTTATGGTATTAAGCTTTTTATCGGCTTTTGGCATAAATATTCATTGGTTTTTAAATCATCCAAAATATAATGGTATAAGTTTATATTTCCCGATAGTAGCCCTTGCATTTTTGCCGTTAATTTTATTGCGTTTTTTAGGACTGATTTTAATGTATGAAAACAAAATTAAAAAGATTAATTATTTTGCAGCTGGTAAAATAGTATTGATGGCAATTTTGTTTTATTTTTTAATACCTCTGCTGAAAATTAATGGTGCGCTAATGACGATTGGAATTTCAAATTTGTTGAATGTTTGTGTTTTTTACAAGATTATTCAAGCAAAAATACTTCCCGGTCGAAAGATATATTTTTATGTCAGCCTATTTGTATTATTAAATAGTGTGATATTATTTTTGGATAAATCAACACTTGCACCTACGATAGCTATTTTTCAATTTGGTCTTTTTGTTTTGATATTTCTGATGAAATATCAAAAAGAATTAAGAAAACAATGGCAACCATATAAAAATAATTTAACATGAAAGTTAAGCCTGCCTATTGGGATTTGTTATTAAATATAAAAGAAACCTATCAAAGCATTGATGTATCAACAGAAACGCTGAGCATTACTTATGAATATAATGTAATAAAAAGTACAGATTCATCTTTGTCAGAATATCTGGCAGTTATTTGTTTTTATCCTGATAAAGAAAAAGAAGCTTTTTTTAAAGTTTTATATAGTGAGACTTTTCCAAAACAGCTAAAAAAAGTTTTTAAACTGTATTTGGGCTATATATTAGTAAACAAATATTCTAAAATACCTTTTACCTGTGTTCATGTGGCACAAACTATTGATGGTAAAATTGCGACCATGTCCAGAAAATCCAAATGGATTGGCAATCAGGAAAACTTAATTCATAACCACCGAATAAGAGCACTGGTTGACGCAATACTTATTGGTGGTAATACATTTAGGATTGATAGACCGAAGCTGGATGTGAGGCATGTAAAAGGCAAGAACCCTATTAAAGCCATAATTGCAAATTCACCTTTGGAACTTGAAGATTTAACACCGGGCAAAACATACCTTTTTAGCTGTAAAAACTTGTCCTATAATCATATGCCTCCCGATGTAGAGGTAGTTAATATTAATGATGGAACGGAGTGTATACCTATAAAATCATTATTAGAAGTTTTGAAACAAAATGGTGTACATTCTGTTCTTGTAGAAGGAGGAGCTTTAACGATTAGAAGATTTATTGAAGATAAAATGCTGTCAAGAATAGAATTTCATATTGCTCCAATGTTATTTGGTTCAGGTAAAAATGGAATTGAATTGCAGGAAATTCAAGATTTAAACGAGGCAATATGTTTAAATAATCCAAAGTATTATAATATAGGAAATGCTATCATGATAGTTTCAAATTTATAATTTATGAGAGTAAAGGCATTTTGGCATAACGATAAAAACACATCAGAAATAAAAACTGAACAGCTTAATTTTAGTAATATAAATCAAGCTGTTACAATGCGCGCCAGGTATTCTTCAATAAGTATAGGTACAGAAAAACTCGTTGCTAACGGCGAAATACCCCTAGATCTTTATACTAAAATGAAAGTGAATTACATGGGGGGGAGTTTTGATTTTCCTATAAAATATGGCTATTCATTAGTGGGAGAAACTGATGACCATAGATGGGCGCATGTCATGCACCCGCATCAAGATCAAATTATTGTTAATGATGATGATTGTTATTTTTTCTCTCAGGAAGACATAGATCCTGTCGCCGCTACCCAGTTTTCTAATCTCGAAACGGTAATTAATGCCATTTGGACATCTAAAGTAAAACAAACAGATATTGTTTTAGTTTGTGGTACCGGAAGCGTTGGTATTTTATTGGCTCAAACAATAAAAAAATATATTGGAGCGACAGTATTTGTTCAGGAAATAAATCCGGTTAAAAAAGAAAAATTAAAAGACTTTGGGTTTGATTTATGTGCAGATAATCTCGAATATGATATTACATTTAATGTGTCAGCCAACCAAAAAGGCTTGCAATATTGTATTGACCATACAGTTGAAGAAGGAAAAATAATAGAGTTAAGCTGGTACGGAAATAACCCTGTTTTACTGCAATTAGGCGGAAATTTTCATTATAAAAGACTGCAGATTATTAGTTCACAAGTATCTTCAATACCACATGAGAAAAAAGAGGTTTATAACTTTTTAAGTCGAAAACAATTAGTAGGGCATTTACTTAAAACTATTGATTATAAGATTTTTATATCGAACACAATTCTCTTCGATGAACTACCTCTTTATTTTGATCAAATTAGAAAAAACAAACCTAATGAAGACTTCATAACTATAGTAAAATATTAACCCAAACATAAAAATATGTATTTTGTAAAAATTAGAGAAAGCATGATGATTGCCCATTCCTTAAAACATCCTTTTTTTGGACCGGCACAAAATGTTCATGGAGCAACGTTTGTAGTAGACGTAACATTTAAAACCACAAGCCTTGACAAACATAATGTTGTAATTGATATTGGTCTGGCGCATAAAGTAGTAAAAGACATATTGTCAAAACTTGATTATCAAAATTTAGACGATTTAGATATTTTTAAAGGTAAACTTACCACCACAGAGTTTATAGCCCGATATATCTATGACGAGGTAAGCTTAAAGGTAAAATCTTATTTTGAAGGTAAAATCAGCGTTTCAATAAAAGAAAACCCTAATGCATGGGCTGGCTTTGAAGAGAATTAATACAACGACAGGCCTTACAAGGCATAATAAACAATAATATGATTGCAGTTACTATTTATTTATTCCTTAATTTTTTGCTATTTGTTCCTTTGTATTTCTTCAATAAAGAAACCTCAACCTTTTTACCTATAAACCAAATATTCGGGCAAAAAAGCTTGCGATTAGCAGGTAGAATATTATTTGCACGAATGAATAAAGACATATTTCGATTAAACTTAGAGTTCACAATAGTTATACTCTTGCTGTCAATATTAAAAAAATATATTAATTTTCAATATGTAGCTACTCCATATCAAATATATTATATACTTACTTTAATCGTATTTTACTATCACTATAGTATTTATGGTATTTACTATACTTTTCCTGCTATAAATTCTGATTTTCAGTTAATTATGCAAGGTTTGAAAATTGCATGGGCTGGCTATAAAAAACAATTACTACTTGGTATTGGTGTTTTTTTAATTTTATTAGTTCTTATTATTAAGTTAAACACCATAATGCTTGCACAAATTCAAAATACAAATGTCATAATATTACAGATACTTGCATCAATTATTGTATTGATACCACTTAGACACTTTTTTTATCGTCGCATAAACTATATTTATTTGCAGACAGAGAGTAACTTTGTACACTATTCGGGCATGGGAATTCAGGCTCTTTTATTTTTAATTAGTTCTAATATCTTTTTTAGTAAAAAAGTAAAGAGTGAGATGGTTTTAATACCTCAGATTTATAACAAAACTAAGTTTATACTATCGCGAGATCAAACGCTAAAGCAAAGTCCTAACATCTATTTTATAGCCTTGGAATCCTACGGAGCCATTTTATACGAAAACGAAGCCTATACCCAGCCGTACATTCAACTATTGGAAACCATGAACCAAAAAATTCAAAGTGACCAATGGCACGCGGCAAGTTTCTTATCAAATTCACCTGTAAGCGGCGGCGGCTCATGGATGGCATTTTTTTCCGTTCTTAAAGGCATACAAATAAAAACAGATTCCCTTTACCGTAAATTAGTCCTGCTAAGGGATCAATATCCTGTGCAATCCATTTTCACCGTATTAAGAAAATTTCAATACAGAACCTTCTTAGTTTCGGGAATTGGAGGATTTGAAAATTTAAAAGTGCCATGGAAAGAATTTTTAGAATTTGCAGATGTACAAGATGTCGTTACCCACAAAGATCTCAATTATACAGGTCCATCATTTATTTTTGAGTCAGCACCAGATCAGTACTTTCTAAATCGTTCAATTCAAATTATGAAAGAAAAGAATCAGGGTAAGCCTCTCGCTTTTTTTGTAGAAACGCTCAATTCTCATTATGATTTTTATACCCCCACCGTACTTCTGGATCAATGGGAAGACTGTAATATCACTTCTTTAGAGCATTACAGACCAACTGATCCAAAAAACAATAATAAAGAGAATTACTTTGAAGCCATTAAATATCAATTAATGACCATTGAAAACTTAATTTTAAACGAGTCGGAAGATACTATTTTTGTCATTTTCGGAGATCACCAGCCGCCAATGATAACAACCGATCAAAACTCGTTCAAAACCCCTGTACACATCATTTCAAAAAACAAAGATTTTATTGCATTATGGCATCAAAAAGAATTTTCAAAGAGCCTCGTCATCGACACTGAGAAAACACCAATCGTCCATCATCACGAATTAAAAAACTTATTTCTAGAATGTTTTTTGAAGCAATATTCAGTATAAGGCCATGTGATTTCGGTAGATATAGTATCAATTAGATGTTTATAGATGATAAAAACAAAAACCTATTTCGTTACGAAATAGGTTTTTCATGTCTTTTTTAGATTCTATAAAAATTTTAAAAGGAAGAATAATTACATCTTATTTAGAATCTTCAAATCTTCAAGTAAATGGTTCGAACTCTGTAACCATCACGGGTGCAAAAAAATTAAAAAGCCCGTAAAATATTGATTTCACAGTTTTTCTCCATACTACTTACATTCTGAATGTTTAGCGTATGCGGAGAGACGTTCAAATTAATTGCTTATACCTATGATGTTATAGGCTCGCAATTTTTAAAATAGATGCAAAAAATAGTATAATAGTATAAGAAATAATTAACAAATGGGCAGATGTTAATTTCTTTCCCTTCCGGGTTAAATTTGTGCTGCCTTTTTTACTACCCCGAATGTCTTTTTTCTCTAGCTGATTCATAATGATTTAGGTTTTTCAGGATAATAACAAACATAGTACCTTTAATTTGTTTTTATTCTAAATCACTCATTATTAACAGTTTACTTTTTTGGATAATTTTCTGTCACCAAATAAATACTATCAAAATGATAATATGTTTCTCAAAATGAATGGTTTAAGAGGAAAGACTAAATTAATTTTCGATATAATCCTCAGATATTTGCTGGATGCTTTGTGGAAGATTTTCTTTTTAATTTAGAACCTTTATGAAGAGTTACAACTAATGGATATTTTTCTATTATAAGATTACTTTGATCCAAACCAAAATTAATTTCTTCTTTTACTGCCAAATATTTTAAATTGTAGTAGCTTTTCATAATAAAATTTTTCCAAAACGGCATATTGTTATCATAAGACAAAAAGCTGTCCCTTACAACAAATTTAAAATCTCCTATAGAGGAAGAGTGTTTGTATTTGAACTCATTACTTTCCTGAAGATTAACTTCTTTATTTTTAATCATTTCTTTTACCACTTCTCTAAAGAATAAATCAAGCCGTGGTTCTTCGCGAAATCCTAAATCAAAGTTTATAAAGTATATATCATCTTTTACAATTGTATCAATCTCATAATTTACTCCATAAGGTTCGTCCAGAACATTGACATGAACAAACCAATAATTGTCTGCGCGTTTTGGAGTACCATAATTAAATATAGAATTTATTAAGTTTTTCTCCAGTTTGTGCAGGCTTTTTGAATAGGTGAGAAATACAATATTAGTTGCATATTTTGGGATACTGGTATCTGTGCTTAATTGTTGGAGTGAAGGGAGATAATTTGCTATATCTGTGAACTCCATGAGTGCAGATTTTGTATTCTGGCCTTTCCACCAAATGTACATAATTATGAAAAGCGTAAATCCAATAACTAACGTAATCCATCCGCCTTCACCAATTTTTTGAAGATTGGCAATAAGAAAACTAAATTCGATGCAGACAAAGAGTGAAGTAATGAGTATTACCCAGACTATCGGTACTCTTTTAGCGCGTAAGTAGTAATAAATTAGTAGGGTGCTCATAATCATGGTAAGCGTTACACTTAATCCAAATGCAGCTTCCATTTTGGTGCTTTCCTTAAAATGGAGCACCATAAAAACACAACCCATCATTAAAAGCCAGTTTATGGCAGGAATATAAAGCTGTCCTTTAATGTTTCCTGGAAATAACACTTTATGCCTTGGCCATAAACCAAGACGAATAGCTTCATTAATCAAAGTAAAGCAGCCGCTGATCAGGGCTTGTGAGGCAATAATAGTAGCGGCTGTAGCAATAATCAATGAAAGCCAGAATATTTCCTGAGGAACGATATGATAAAATGGACTAACATTGCCAATAGTTTCTCCTACATGCCCCATAAGCCATGCGGTTTGTCCGGCATAACATAAAATAAGTGCTATTTTTATAAAAACCCAGCTGATACGTATGTTGTTTCTGCCGCAATGCCCCATATCACTATAAAGTGCTTCTGCTCCGGTAGTACATAAAAAGATGCTTCCTAAAAGCCAAAAACCTTTTGGTTCAAGAACTAACATTTTATATGCATAATATGGGTTTAGAGCTTTTAATACAGCAAAATTTTCACTTAAGGAAATGGCTCCGATTACGGCAATAAAACCAAACCAAACTACCATTGCAGGCCCAAAAACTTTACCAATTTTATCTGTACCAAATTGCTGGAATATAAATAGACCAATTAAAATTCCAATAATTACAGGTACGGTATTAAAGCCGGGAATTACATTCTGTACTCCCTCAATAGCCGATGCAACAGATATTGGAGGAGTAATAATACCGTCAGCCATTAAGAATGCGCCTCCGGCCATAGCAGGAAAAATAAGCCATTTTCCCCAGTATCTTCTTATTAGAGCATATAGAGATAAAATACCTCCTTCACCATTATTATCTGCCTGCAGTGTTATAATGACATATTTTAGGGTTGTCTGAAAAAAAAGGGTCCAAAAAATACAGCTTAAACTCCCGAGAGCTATGCTTTCAGTAATGATACGGTTATGAAAAACGGCATTGAGTGTATATAGGGGTGAGGTTCCAATGTCTCCAAAGACAATTCCTATAGCAATAAGTGAACCTGCGAAGGTTATTCTTTGGTGAAAAGTGGCTGTATTGTGCATTGATGGTTTTTATTCAAAAATAATAATTTTAACTAAAAACATTGAACTTTAATTAAATAATATAAAGACTTGTTGTTAAAAATAATAGTTATATTGCAAATTCAGGTGATAATTGATCACTCATTTCCAATAAAAAGTGATTAAACATGTACATACATAAACTCGCACCAGTAGTGCGAGTTTTTAATTAAGAAATTTGGATTTAGTTTGTTTAAATCTCATGACATATATTGAAAATCAAGTGTTTTTCTTTTCATACCTCTGAGAGTTTGCTTATATTTTATTTAAAAAAATACCCAATCGTTATTTGAAAAACCCTATTTTTCATATCATTGTTTATGAAACGATTAACATCACTTTCTTTAAAAACATTCGAATACGAAATATTATATCTTAAGTCAGTATAAAATTTATCTTTGAATTGATAACCTAATCCAAAATTTACTGAGGTATCTATACCGCTTGAATAATTAAGCAAATCAAAACTATCCTTGTTTTGATACCCTAAAAAATTATCCTCGTACTTGTTTTTAGCATTAAAAAGAATTCCTATTTGAGGTCCGGCTTGCAGACTTAATCCGTTTAGTACAAAATATTTTAGCATAACTGGAATGTTTAAGTAATTCAATTCGATAGTACCTTTATAGTTTGAATTTATTACATCTTCATCAGAAAAAGAATGCTTGGTTCCCTGCTGGCTGTACAGCAATTCTGGCTGAAGCGAAATTCTTTTCGTAAGCGGAATTTCGACCATTGCGCCTGCTGTAAATCCGGTTTTGGCTGATGAATTTAATTCGCTTTCATCACAAGTCAGACTTGAAATATTTAAACCTGCTTTTAAACCCACTTTAATTTTTTGATCTTGAGCTATAGCTGCGGCGCACAAAAACAGTGCGCTTAAAATTAGCATTGATTTTTTCATTGCATTTTGTTTTTTAGAATGGCAGCTCTAAAATAGTAGAGCTGCCACTCTGTATTATTTTTATTTTTTAATAATCTTGGCGGTATATTTTTTGCCTTGTACACTGCACTCTAAAACATAAACCCCGTGGCTTAGTGCGCTCACATTTATGTTAGAAGGAATATTCGCATATGCTTTACTAAACACAGTTTTACCATCTGTGGTGTAAATTTTGATTTGTGTTTCCCCTTCAGCTTTATCTGCTAAAAAGATATTTAGGTTATCTATAACAGGATTAGGAAATACTCTAAACGTTTTTGTTATTTTGCCCAGTATCATACCTTTTGAATCAAATGGTGCCGATATTGTACTGCTGCAGCCGTTCGTATTTGTAATTTGCAGGCTGTAATTTCCTTCCCAAATTGTAATAATTGATTTTTGGGTCGCATTTGGTATTGGTCTGTCGTTCAAATACCATTGGTATGAAGCTGCTTCGACTGAAGCGGTTAGTTTTTTCTCTCCCACTACCATAATTTCTGGTACAATGTTGTTTTCGAGAATAGAAATAGTGGTGTTGAATATTTTACCAATACCATTTTCATTGTAAACCGTTACATAATAATTACCGCTTTCTGTTGTAGTATATGTAGGTTCTGTTGAGCCGTCAAACCATTCGTATGATTTGTAATTTCCTGGAGATAAAACAACTTCTGGACCGCATACATTACCACTTACTAATTCAGATTCAAAAGTGTCGAATACAGCAGTTATGGTTCCTGTCAAGGTACATCCGTTTTCCATTACGGCGGTTACAGTATAATCTCCTGCTTTACTTATTTCTATACCGTTTGTGGTTTCTCCTGTGCTCCATTGATAAGAAAGGACATCTAATTTCTTACTGTTAAAATTAATTCCTGAATCAATGTATAAGCTTTTACCTGCGTACCCATATATAACGGGGTTGTCAAATATTTTAAAATCTGATGATACTTCCTGATAGATATAATTTTTTACTTCATTATTGTACTGAATAACGTCATTCTCTAATTTTGCTATAACATTAAAAACGTGAGAATCGCCGCTTGTATCGAGCTTAGGCTGTTTTTTGAAAATATATTCTATACTTTGACCAACCGGAATTGCAACGTTAATAGATTCTGAAATGGCTTCATCTGTATTAGCATATTCTAAATCTAATTGAATAGCGTTTTCTTTTATTGCAATTTGTCCCTCGTTAGTTAGTTTAACTTTAAATTCAGACCCGCCGCAAATATCCCTAGGCGACAGAATTTGAACAGATACATCTAAAAGAGGGTCGTTAATTACTTTTAAGTCATCAAAAACCATATAAGAATATCCGGCTGCTTTAGCATGTCTAAATCTAAACATTACAGATTTTCCCGCATATTTATGTAAGTTCACAGTTCCTTTTTGCCACTCCATATCAGCATAAATTCCTTGTTTAGTAATTCTCCATATTTCCTGCCATTCACCTCCAGTTGTTTTAATATCAACAATAAGGGCATTGTGATAATTACTTTGCATAGCATAATAAAATTCTAAAGCAGTTGTCTTTTCAGATAAGGTATATAATGGCGTTATCAATTCTCCATAAGCTGAATAATTTTCTAACTGATTATATAGCATAGTTGCAGCAGCATCGCCGGTATGGTCTTTTTTAGGGAGTGATAAATAGGTGTTATCAGGCTGAACAACTGCTCGCCACGGATAATTTTCATCACTTTGATTAGAAACAAATCCTTTTGATCCAAACAGGCTGCCTTGAGATACATTAGAAAAAGGTTCAAAATCTAAATTTGGTGTTTTTGCGATAACTTGAAACGCTTGTGTAAGACTTTCTGCTTTTTCTTTTGTTTGCCCGTTTCCAAATAATTTTACCGTAATCTCATAATTTCCTGCCGGCAGTTCTGGCAGACCATTTATTTGATAAGCAATTGTTTGATATTGCAATAAATTAGCATTTCTTTCTGATACAATTGGTTCTCCTATCGCTTTACCATTTTGTGTAATCTGGTATTCGATAGTAATTTTATCAACTACGTTGTAAAATAAATTTTTGGCACTTATAAAAAATTGGTGCGACGGTACATCTTGATATACGTTTTCTGCCACGCTTAAGTTAGACAACTGCAAATATTCGGCTTTATCCTTAATTTGAATATTATCTACAGCAAAACCGCTGGCAAACAATCCATTGTCATCATGCTGAAATGCTACAAGAACACAAGGATTTCCTGCATAAGCGCTTAAATCTACCTGATATTGTATCCAATTATTGATATAAGGCATTTGAAATATAGTTTTCCAGTTTTTACCTCCATCTGTACTTACTTTTACATATCCATCAGAAAGTCCTGCACCATCACCAAAACCATCAAATGTTAAATGTGCTTCTTTATAATTGCTTAAGTCAAACACAGGAGAAATCAACATATCGTTTGATGAGTCACAATTACATTTATCGTCATTGCTGGCCATAAAATATGTATGCTCTTTGATACGCCATCCCGGAGAATCTAGATCAGTATTTGTTCCATGTTTCCAGCCGCCGCCGTTTTTGTTCTCAGAAGTTCTCCATCCTTTGTATTTAGAAGCATCTTCAAAATCCATTATGTACGGAAGAACAGATACTTTCATATCGGCATTACTCCAATTATCATAATCAAAAGTAGTCGTGTTATTATCCGGTTTAATGTCTTTACTCTCAATATCAGGAAAAACAGAAACTGAAATGGTATTTTGTCCTATATTTTTCAAATTAATATTTGGCATAGAATAGGTTATAGTATCTCTGAATTTAGCAAAAACTAATTTGGCTTTTTCGGTTTTAGAAAAGACCTCTTTTTGTTCACTATCCAATATTTTTACAGTAACATTTACCAGTTCATTTGTTGTCGCAAAATTATTAATGATTTGAGCTTTTATAGTAGCATTATCATTGGTAATAGTACAAGTTCCGGCATCTATGTTTGCAGTAATAAGTTCTAAATCATAAGGGGCATTACCTACAAAAATGTTATCTATAAATGCCCCTAAAAAGCCATCGTAATAATCATCTGTAACTACGCGAAAACGAATTGCCCCTTTTTTACCAGCAAGTTCATTTAAATGTACTCTTATTGGCGCTTTTTTAAAGTCATTGTTTATTCCTGTAAACCAAGGCCCAGATAGTAAATTGTTGAGATGTATTGTTTCTGGATAATCTATACCAGTAACTTTTTGCCAGTTTTTGTTGTCTTCAGAATACTCTACAATTAACCCGTCATATCCTTTGTGAAATAGTGAAATTATATCAAACTCAACATACGGAAAAGTGACATTGGTAAAATCAAACATTGGCGATTGTAATGTAAAATCAGCATTAAGGGCCATTCTCTCTCCATAATTAGCAAGATTAACAGTTACCCATAAATATTTTGAGTTGGTATCTCTAAATGAATATGGAGTTGGCTGCCATATAAATTTTTGATTGGTAAGTATCGATTTTGAATACCATCCGCCAGGAGTTCCCTCAAAGCCTTCATGATATGGAAATGCAGTTACCATACCGCTGTATACTGCATTAATTATGCTGTTATTTGTTGTTACGGGATCTAGGCTGTATGTTACAAAAGCTTCATAAGTATGCACGCCCGCTGCAGATAAATCGATGGTTCCATCAAAAGGAATTGTCATTTCTGAGTTCATTTTTAGAGCTGTTTCCAGCGTGATCTCTTTCCAGATTATTTCATTTGGCTGAAGTGTGTTATGATATCCTATTTTTAGTGGAGAACCTGCAGGTATGTCCTTACAGCCCAAATTATAGATAGTAATAGCTAACGGATGGCTTGCTGAAAGTGCTGATCCTGAGGATTCTGGTAGATTTAGTCCTGTCACTTTAAGATCAAAATCCTTTTGACCGGGAGGAACTTTTAAATCCGTAACAAAAGAAACCCCATTTTTTAGACCAAACTCCTCAATAGGTTTAAAGTCAAGTTTAACTTCGATATAATTTACAGTTGTGGCGCTTACTTCGTACGGAAGCTGATCCTGTATTTTTATAATCGTTTCTTCACCTATACCCAGATCTTTATCAAAACTAATGGTACTGTCATTAGTATAAAGAGATTTAAATCTGCCCCCAAAAGATTGTATCATTAATCTTAATTTATAATTCAGACTTTCATTTGCTTTAATGACAACAGATCCGGTATTTTTAATTGTAATATAAAATGGCTCATCACCTTTTAATGGACCGCAGCTAGCAGCAGGCTTTTGAACAGAAACCAGTGTTATTTGTTTTTTTGTAAATGGAGCTCCAACACCAACTGCGTACCATGCATTGGTAACTTGTTTGTATTCTTCAGAACTTAATCCGTATAAATCTTCTACAACCATTAAAGTTGCCTGACGCATATCGTTAAAGTTTGAAGAAGGAGATAAGTATTCGGTAAGTGTTAAATAAGCAATTTTTTCTGCCTTAGCAAGACCAATAGCTTTTATATCATAACTATTATTAAGGTCGTTTACCCCTTGACCACCTTCACTTAAAAGATAAAACCAGTAATTTGTAATACCACTGTTAATGTGTACGCCTCCATTATCTAGGACAATGTTAAATGGATCTGCCCAATTTTCCCCTCCATAAGTGTCAGGCTGTCCTTGCGCTTTTGGGTTCGACATATTTCGCATGCTTCCATGTTTATACATTTCATTGCCCAGCATCCAAATGTTTTCTTTAGTATCTTTTCCAACATAAAATTCAACAGACACACCAAAAATATCGCTGAAAGATTCATTTATAGCACCCGATTCTCCTTGATAAATTAAACCTGCAGAAAATTGTGTTACAGCATGTGTCAGCTCATGAGCAGTAATACCCAGACCAACAAAAGGTGAGTTATTGTTTCCGTCTCCAAATTGTGCCCAGCCGCCTGTCCATGAAGCATTGTCGACATTAGTACCCAAATGTGCAAGACCAATAACTTCCATTCCGTTGTTATCAACACTATTTCGGTTAAACTTTTCAGCATAATAATCAATGGTTTTTTGCATACCCCAATGAATATCTATAGCCGCTTCGTCATGATTTTTATTGTAGAGTTCGTTCCAGATATTATCTTCATCAATAAACTCAGTAATTACTTCATCTGATGCACGGTTGGCATGATTCATATTTAAAGTAAAAATGGGAACTTTATATTTTCCTTGAATTGCTTCTAGTCTGTAACCATCAGAATATTGTTTCGTATTAAAAGTCACATCTCCGGCATATCTTGCCCTTCCTTTACCAGGGCTTTGTCCCGGAATATTAACATCACGGTTTAAATCTAAAGTCAATATTGTTTTTCCTGAATTGGCATCTACATAGATAGTCTGGCTCGACTGTGGATTAGTTGCATAAATATCAAATTTCCATGCCAGATGATATTTTGTTAATTGAGAAGAAAATTCAGGACCAACATACACGAGTTCCCCTTTTGGTTTTGTGCTTATTTTTTTATTAAGTAAAGAACCTAATTTTGTACTCTCCCAAATATATTGTGTGGCATTTATGGTTTTAAGAGCATTTTGTAAAGCTGTTGCAGCGCTTATTTTATAATTACTGTTTACGGGTAATTTTTTGGCAGCAGAACCAAAGGCCTCAATTTTGGTTTTATTTTCCCTAACCTTATAAATTGCTCCTTCAACCGGGATTGAGTTGTGTAGCTGCTGATAAGTAGCAAGGGTTCTGCCATGATTATCAGAAATTGATTTTAACTGCATTTTATCGGCTCCAGTTAAATCAAAGTCTTCCTTTTTAACTTCAAATATATTTTTTGCAGTTAAATTGGAGGATTTGGCAAATGATTTAACTTTTGTACTGACTGAATCTTGCGTTTTGCCAGCAGAAGGGGCAGCAAGTTTTTTTTCAAATAATTTTTGGCTTTGTTGTACTTGTTTTTTGATTGATTCGCTTTCTGCTGCAGAAAGTTCAATACCTTTTATATTTTCATCTTTTTGAGCAAAGAGATTATCTGCATCATTGTCCGGGCCTGAATTCGATTTTTTGTCACTTTTTTTTTCTGTATTGTTTGTAACAGACATTGCTGCAGTGCTTGTACTGCTTTTATTTGTATTTTGAAAAATTGACTGTGCCGTCCCTACAGAACAGGTAAAAAAACTTAACAAAATAAACAAATACTTGATTTTTAAGTAAATGTGGTTCATTTCTTTTAAATTTAAATTAATACTATAGTTTGTTGGTAAATAATAATTGCGTTGAATAATAGTTTATTAGGAAAACCATCTTCATAAACGCAGGTTTAAAAATCAACTTGGGGGTTGACTTTTGTAATTTTTCAGAATTTTCAGGAGAGCTAATCTTTTTGGCAGCTGTTTCTTCTAAAAAAATGGTATAAGCTTTTGGAAGCTTTTTCTTTTCATGATTTAGTAAATATAGAACGGATGCCAGTTTTTTTGAAAAAAAGCACTATTACAAAAACACTCGCAGATAAAAAAATACTACTTAAAAAACACTCAATAAAAAATAAACCAAACTAAATCAGTCGATTAGTTTGGTTTTTTATCTTTGCTTAAATAGAATTATAATGTGTTTAGATAGGTAGACAGATTTACTTTTTCGTTAGTTAAATCAAACTTTTTGCGTAGTCTGGTCCGCGCATTTTCGATCGATTTAAAAGACTGCCCTGTAATTTGAGAGATTTCTTTTGTAGTTAAATCAAGGTACAAAAGAGCGCATAATCTGCGGTCTTTTGGGGTAAGAGAAGGATAATCTACGATTAATTTGTAAAAAAAAGATTTATGAACTTGTTCAAAACTTATTTCAAATTCCTGCCAGCTATTTGTATTTAAATTTTTTTCTAAACGCTTTAAGACTAAATCTATAGCTTGCTGTATCTCTTTACTGACGGTTTTGAGTTTTATCTTTTTAAGATCATTCAGGATTTCATTAATACTGTCTGTACGATGTATTTCTGACATTGCTTTTCCTATAAGAACCTTATTTTTAGCATCCAGATTTTGATTTAATATTTTCATCTTTGTTTTTAGTTTCTCTTTTTCCAGCTGATTTTTAATATTTGTTTTTCGGTATTTTATTAAGAGAATAATTAAAACTAATGTGGCTAAAATTAATATCAATCCAATTATAAAGTATTTGAACATTTTTTTTTGTTCAATAAGTGATTTTATCTGGCTGCGTGCTTTGTACTCCTGTTCCAGCTTAATCTTCTCCAGATTTATTGCCTTTTCTTCGATATGTATACTGTCATTGATCGTATTGTATTTCTGAAAATAGAAAACAGCATTTTTATAATCCTGTTTATTTATATATGCTTGATAAAGTATTTTGTTAAGGTTTAAACCCGAAATACTATATTCATTTTTCCTGTATAATTCCAGCGCCTTTTTTGCATTTAGAATTACAGCATCATATTGTTTTTCTTTTAAATTATAATCAGCAAAAGATTCATAGACAAATGCCTGTACTAAATTATTATCTGTGGTTTTTACTAAAGAAAAAGCTTTATTAAAATAATACCCGGCATTTGCCTGATCCTCTTTTAGCGCATAAGCTCTTGCCAGATTGGTAGAGACATATATTTTTAAATTATTGTCGTTTATGGTTTGGTTGACTACTCGGGCTTTATGGTAGTAATATAATGAAGAGTCTAAATTTTTACTTAAATAATTAGTGCCTAGGTTGTTTAAAATTTTTACAAACTTAACAGGATCGTTTTTTGACTTTTGATAGCGATATACTTTTAAGAAATATTGTAATGCTTTTTCTTTATTTTTTCCCTGGCTGTAAATAATTGCGAGATTATTTTCTAGTTTGGCCGTTTCTTCCGGGCTGTCATTATTTTTGTAAATGTCATGGGCTTTTAAATAATATTGCAAAGCAACATCTAAAACTTCTTTTGACGAATACATTTTAGCGGTCGTAACATAAACCTGGGCCAGAGTTAGTTCTGATTTTTCTGATTTTTTTGCTTCAGTTTCAGCAAGTTCTATATATTTTATGGCTCTGTCCCAATCAGAATTTTGAAGTTTTAATGCAATTTTACTGCACAATGCCACTTTTTTTTCGTGATTGCTAATAGTATTTAAACTATCAATCATTTCTTTGGCTGAAGATTGGGAATGAATGTTAAATGAAATAATAGTAAAGAACAATAAAAATATTCGTAACCTCATATAATATAATTCTGAATGATTAGCCTCAAATTTATATAAAAAAATAAGATTAGTACTATAAATTTTAAAAATCAAAATTTATTATTGTAAAATGTTACTTATAATTTATTTTAATAAATATCATTAAACGCAAAAAACTGTTTCGTAAAGAAACAGGTTTATTTGTTGAGTTTTTTTTAGCCGGATTTCGTTTATTTTCCTGCTCGTTTTTTGAAGTTTTTAATTAGAACAAAAATTGAAAAAGCAAAAACTATGAAGTAAACAATTGCCAGCGCCGGTTTCTCAAATTTTAGTGTCACAAAGTCAAATTGCTTATACAGCGCTGCGCCTACAATGATTGCTGCGATGGCAAAAGTAAAGACAGGTACATTATTTTTATTCTCCATGTTTTGTTGTTATTTTTCGATTTATAAATTATTATTTAATAGTTTCTCCGGCATTTCCCGTTTTTACTTTTCCGGCTCGTTTATAACTGGCCAAAATAACTCCGGTTGTTGTAACAGTACTTTCTGTTAAAGTAAATCCTGACGGGTGCGCAGTATTGTCAAACAGCTTTTTTCCTTTACCAAGCAGTAACGGGTGAATCTTTAATCTGAGTTCATCTACTAAATCATTTTTCAATAGTAAATGAATAAGTTCACTGCTGCCCCAAACCTGAATGTCTGAACCTTCAGAATTTTTGAGTTTCTTTATATCGGCCAGACTTTTGATGAAATTAGAATTTTTCCAGTCTGATTTTTTTCTGGTTTTAGAGAAAACATATTTATTGCCTTCATTAATTCCCGGCCAGAATCCAGCGTTTTTAGGCCAGTATTTTTCCCAGATTTCAAAAGTTTTTCTGCCCAAAAGATAATCTGCGGGTTTTAGTTCATTTGCTACAGCTTTACTATAAGCTTCGTCGCCAAAGGGTGCCGTCCAGCCGCCATATTTGAACCCGTCTGATTTATCTTCTTTTGGTCCGCCCGGAGCCTGCATTACTCCATCTAACGAAATCATCGACAAAACAATTATTTTTCTCATAATATATTGGTTTTGTGTGTATACAAAATTAATTATCTATGCAAAAATATTGATGAACTAAGAAATACAATCGTCAAAAGCTTTTCGATTTTTGTCTTTAATAAAATTAATTATCTTAAGTTTGAATAGTCTGTCTTTTGACTAACTTCATTATAAAATTGAGCTTTTTGGTGCGTGTTTTCAATAGGCTGATCTATGTTTTTAATTTTATCCCTGATAATAATTATAACATATAAAATTAAAATAAAGGTTATAAATAAACCAAAAATATTTAAAAGCAGCATTCCAATGCCATGTTCATCGACTTTCTCTTTTGCATACTCATATTCTGCTTCGGCATCAATTTGATTAACGTCTGGATCTTCGGGTAAATAGTGTACTGTTAGGTATTTAACTAGTCTTTTGGGGTCTTGTGGTATGAATTCTTCGGTTGTGAATACATTATTATAAACTTTATCATTTATTTTAAAGCTGTATTTAAATTCATATGTGAATTTATAAGAATTACCACTTTTAATTTGTGTTGTGACATAATCATTGTCGAGTTCTGCAAGTACAGTTTTTCCATTTTTTAATAAATTTTCTATTTTGTTTTTATAATGGCTGTCTCCATAAATTCTGTTGTATGTATTATTACAGCAAATTGCAAATAGTATAAGTAATACAAATAAGAATCCTAGGTTTCTAAGTAAAAAAACACCTTTTATTAGCGGGTCAATTGAAGATTTTTTTTGGTTCATTTTAAATCGTTTATAGGTTGTGTAAATTTGGGGTATATTTAAGGGGAATGATTATTGAATTTAAAAATGTACGACTAGAGAATTCATTCAGACTATTTAATGGTTTACTTAATTTTAAAAACTGGTATTTTGCCAGACCAATATAAGAAATGTTTGCTTAAATAATTAAGTCATTATTTCAAGAAGCAGAAACTGATATTCACTTATTAATTCTCAGGGTTAAGAATTTTTTATGGTACTATTTTAACTCTCAAAAAGTTTAGTCAGCATTTAGTCAGAGAGTGTAATTAACTTGACTGACTGTTTTTTAGAAAATAAAAAAAACACGAAATCTCAATTTTTAATTTTTATTTTAGCCAAACAGAGACCAACAAAGTTTTCTGTTTCAAAATTGAAATTAAAACTATGCTTTTTCTTCTCCTTATTGCAGTCTTATTTGGCGGTTTATTTATTTTAATAATTATATTCAGGATTATTGAGCCGGCTTATTTACTAATATTTAATAAACCATTATTCTTATTCTGGTATCCGGTTTTAAAAAAATTAGATCCCCAGGATAAAGATATCCTGCGCAGAGAATTTTCATATTATTTAAACCTGTCTGATAAAAAGAAAAGCTATTTTGAACATCGTGTAAAAAGTTTTATTAAACACTATAATTTCATCGGAAAAGATATTGAAGTTACTCAGGAAATGAAATTGATCATTGCCGGAACTTACATAATGCTGACTTTTGGAATGCGGAATTATCTGCTCGAATTATTTGAAAATATTATTGTTTATCCGTCAGCATATTATTCGATAATTAGTCAGGAATATCATAAAGGAGAATATAACCCAAGGATGAAAGCAGTGGTTTTTTCGTGGGAAGATTTTTTAACCGGACATCAAACAAAAGACAATATCAATCTCGGGCTTCATGAATTTGGGCATGTGCTGCATTTTTATTCCAGAAAAAGTTCAGATCCGGGAGCGGTTATTTTCTATGATGAATTTACTGAAATTGAAAAGTATTTTGATGAAGATGTTTTAACTAATCGGCTTAAAGAAAAACATTATTTTAGAGATTATGCCTACACCAATAAATTTGAATTTCTTGCAGTGATTCTGGAACATTTTTTTGAAACTCCGGAAATCTTTAAAAAAGAGTTTCCAGAGTTGTATGAACATGTAAAAGCCATGATTAATTTTAAAGAATAGGCTTAGAACAATAGAAATTTCCGTCAGCAGTTGTGAGTACAAAACCAGCTGCAATTTTGCCATAACTTCCGTCTATAAAACTACTGGGATACTGTGCGATCACACATTTTACAGTTCCAAAATCAAAGCTGAATTTTCCGCCCGGATTAATCGGATGTGCATTTTCGATTCCATTTTTTAAGAGCCAGCTGTAAATCTCAAAATTTCCAAGAACCTTCGCTCCGGTGTTTTTTGCAATTCTTTCAACATCAAGAATATGATCGTAATGTGCGTGCGAAATAAAAATATAATCAGCCTTTATTTCGTCGACATTGATATGTTTTGCTAATTCGTTTGGAGTAATAAAAGGGTCGAAGAGAAGATGTTACTTATTTGCATAAACAGAAAAACAGGAATGTCTGTAATGAGTAAGTTTCATGATATAAAAATTTTAGAACTGATAACAGTTAAGTTGTTGAATATCTAAAAAATATACCTGCAGAATTTATTCTTAATGCACCATTATTCTTCGAATACTTTTTCAGTATCAACAGGATTGTTTTCCTGATATAATTTTTGCCCAATTTTACCATGATCTCCTAATGCACGTCCTTTTATAAGCCAAGCGGTTCCAAACGCAAAAAGAGCCAGCGCTTCAAAAACCAATGTAGAATGCATAAATAGTTTTAAACTCTCTGAAACGGGAACCAAAACAATAGAAATCAAAATAATATAACCGCAGGTTCTGTAAATATTATTTTCGTTTAAAATGCTTTTGGGCGTTTCAGTTTCTTTTTCCTTTGTAATCGTAAAAACATTAATAGCCAGTAAAGCTAATATCAAAAAAAGCAACGCCGCGAAACCATAATGCAGCCAGCCGAGCCATTTTTCGGTAAATGGAATAATGGTATAGATTTTTTGTGAAATGTTTTCGGGATTTGTGGGAACCAGCGCAACGCCAATTGCCATAATTCCGGCAATATTAGTTAGTAAATTATCGTTTTTTAAAATCGATTTATTTCCCTGGCCTTTGTACCGAATCAAAAATAAGCCTACGGCACATAGAGTTCCGGTAAAAATTTCCCTCAAATTTGTGTAGTAGTAATGACTGACTGAAGGCTGTATTTTGGTTTGAAAAAAGGGAATTAAAGAAAAACCAACCAAAAATACAGGCAGTAAAAACCCTAAATAACCAATAGCCCGCCTGATTCTTCGGTATGTAAAAATATCATAATTCTCAATCTTTATTTCTTTGGTATCTATTTTCATAAACCTGGGGCTAAAGTTCTGAACAATAAAAATAAATCAATTTTGTAATGGGTTTATACTCAGAGAATGCTTATTTTCTCGAAAACAAATTCTCTACAACCCAGGCCGGGCCAATTAATAAAAACTGAAGATCTTTTAAGAATGAAGGTTTTTTGCCTTCGATATTATGACCGTAGAACTGCCCGATCCAGGCGATTACAAAGACACCGATAGAGAATATCCACAACGGAAAAATCTGCCCGATATAATAATTGACAACTAAACAGATTCCTGAAAAAATTGCAATTTTTACAGCCATTGAAATAGAAAGCCTAATGTAAAAAACAAGAACAAAAAGTAAAACAAGGAAGGCCCAGTTTTCAATAATTGGTGCATTTAGTTTTAAAGTATCTGCAATAATACCGCTCGGAATACTCATTAATAAACCAACAATAGAAAAGTAAATTGCCGGAACACATATATAATGTATTGCTTTGTTTTTTGGGTTTTGATGACTTACGGCATATTCTGCAAACCATTGATCTAATGTTCTCATTTTTTGTGGTTTTAAAGGTTAGTTAACGTAAATCTAGTAAAAAAAATCGAAGCTTTTATTACATCTTAAAACCAACAATAAAAATTGTAATTAGTAACCAAAATAATAGAGGAAATAAGCCAAGAGCAATCCAAATGAATTTATATTTTATGTTTAAATTGAAATCTTTTTTTAAAGCAAAAATTAAAAACATAAAAGATAAAACCAAAGAAATAATTTGAAAAGTATAACATGAAATCCAGCCAACGTGATAAAGCCATCTCCATTTATCAATATATCTAAATTGCTGTGTATTTTTAGAGATTATAAATGCAGATACAAAAAGCAATATTACAGAAATTGAAAAAGGTTTTAATTTATTCATTTATATTATTTGGTCATATTATACTCAAAAACGTTATCCCACAATTCATCAATTGTAACAAGCGCTTCGTTTAACGGAATGACTTTCCATTTTCCGTTGGTTTCTATTCCTAAGCCGGTGTTTTTTAGCTTTAGTAAAGCATCATTTACATCAAAATCTAATTCGGTATTTAACTGAGAGGCAAACCAGGATTCAATTTGAAAATCCAGTTCTTGGGCAGTTAACGGATTTTGGCTTTTATTTAAAAAGGTATAAGCTAAAATAGTTTCTTTTAATGCTTCTTCTTCAGATGAATTTAAAAGGGAATAAAAGGCACCGCTGTTGTTTCCGACATTTTTAAAATACAAACTGTCTGAAAGCATTTTAGAATATCTGATTTTCTTGTTTATGAAATTATTGTATTGACGAAAGCAGTAGGCAGATAAAATTCCTAAAGCAATTAAACCTTGATTTAAGGAGGTTTTACTGTTTAATAAATCGATAGCTTCGCCGGTTTGATAAGCATTGTACATTTTTATTAAGGCCGGTATTACTTTGGCACTTAATAATGAAATACCTCCAAAAACTCCCGGAACCCAAAGCAGCAGTTTGTCTTTTAAAGACATTTTTGGAACTGCGTTTGGAAAAATTGTTTCAAGATCGTTTTTAGGAACGCGCTTAAAGATTTTTAAAGCTATAGAACCCGGATCAATTGGCATTTTTCCTAATTTGACTTTCTTCTGGGTCAAATAATCGGCATCGCTGTAATTGAGGTAAATAAGAACACGGTCATAATATTCGATTTCAACTTCTTTCTTCCAGAAATAATATTTTTTAACGGTTTCTTTTGCTTTATGATGGCCGCGAACATACAATTCGTAATCCTTAAAAGCGTGAAAATCAATTGCGAGATTTAAACCTATTAAATCAGATTCTGTAAAGGCTTCTTTTAAGGTTTCCTGATCGATTCTGTAATAATTACCGCGTTCTAAAACAGTAAGCAGTGTTTCTTTAAAAACAGAAAAATTGCTCTTGCCAATAAATCCTTCGCGTTCTTTTTCGCTCAAATCCGGATCATAGAGCGCGTAGTTATGTTTTAAGTTTCGATTAAGGTTAAAAGATTCATAGTGATAATAATGTTCGATAATATCGAATAATTTTTTAAAATCATCAACCTTTTGTTTGTCATCGGCGAAAGCTGCAATTTGCTGTTCGAGTAAGAATTCTTTATTAAACGGAATATATTGTTCTCGAGTCATATCGATCCTGGACTTTAATTTGTTTTTTGGCGTGGAAGCGCAAAGGTACAAAGGTTGTAAATAATTCAGCGGTTGATTATTGCTAAAAGATCTATAAAATTAAAACGCTTTGCAGGTTTGCTTATTTTGATAAAAACAAAAACCGCAAAGATATTTCTTTACGGCTTAGTTTCTTAGGGGAAATACATTAGATTATGCCCGGATCAGCTGCACAACTAATATTGTATCTATTGTATGAATAGATGTTTGGCGGCCCATTGCATAAACTTAGATATAGAGAGTTGGGATTCTTCTATTTCAGTCTTTTGCCTGCTCCCGGAGAAAAGAGCAGGGCCGCTCTTTTTGGTAATTTTGATCCAAATATTCTAATCGTATATACTTTTATTTATTCTGGTCTTTTTCTTTTTTTAATCTGGCAGCCTGATTCTCTCTCACGATCTTATATTCATTGTCAAGCTTCTTATATTCTTCCTTTATTAGATCGCAGATAATGCCTGCACGATCGCCTCGAATTGATTTGCGAATGTAATCGTAAGAATAACCGTGTTTTTCTTTGATAATCTTTAACACATCTTGATTGTAACTTGGCTTAGATTTTATATTTTTGTTCATTGCTTAATTTGTATTAAAAGTAAGACAAATATAGTAAGATATTTCTTAAGAATGAGTATAAATTAGATTATTTCTATAAAAAAACGACGCATTATGGCAGAGAATACTATAAATAGAATCAAACAGTATTTAGATTACAAAGGTATTAGAGTGGGTGCCTTTGAAAAAGTGGTGGGTATGTCTAACGGTTCTTTTGCAAGCCAGTTAAAACATAATAAAACAATAGGTGTAGATAAATTAGAAAATATCTTAAAAAAATATACCGATATTGATATTGAATGGCTTTTAACGGGAGAAGGGGATATGATTAAACTGGATATCCTGCGTGATACCGGTGAGATTTATAAAAAGACAGAAAAAATTACTGAGCAGGCTGTTAATTATAAAGACCTTGCTGAAGCCCGAAAGGAAACGATTGAAAGCCTGAAAAAGATTATTCAGCATTTAGATGAGCAAATTGCGGTTTACAAACAAAACAGCAATAGTATTTAAGTACTGATAAAATAAAAAGTGAGATTTCTAATCGTTACCAGCGATATGAAATCTCACTTTTTTGTTCCAAAAAAATTGACAAAATTTAACAAGTTTCCTTGCGGAAGACTATATTCTAAAAGAAAAAATTATTCACAGCAATTTTACTACTTATTAAAATTCTGGCAATGCGTATTTATACCTGTTTTTAGTTTTTCTTGAGGTTCAAAGGTTTTAATTGAGTTCGGATTTTTTTAATTCAATTATTTCCTGAATATATTGTATTAAGTTTTCTCTTTCTATCGAAAATAAGGCATTTTCATTTTCGGTGCGAAGGTATAAATCTGCAATAGTTTCGGCATCCATATTGTTGTTCAGGTAATGATCCTGGGCATATTTTATAAGATTTTCTAAAAAAAGTTCTTTCTGTCTTCCTTTTTCCAGGGTTTCTTCATCGCCATTTTTTATTTTTTCAATTTCAGATTCAGGTAAATCAATAGTAAGGTAAGTTATATCGACGGGAACTTTTGAAAGCATTTCTTCGGTAGTTTTTCCAGAACCATTGCAATAGGCACAGGGAGCCGGAACCCATTTTAATTGTTTGTTTAAACGTCTAATATCATCCCAATCAACAAAGCCTTTCCCAAGACATCTGGGACATTCTAAATTTGATTTTTTAAACAGGAAATTAAAAATGGACATTTTCTAACAAATTATATTAACATTTCTTAGGTCGCTAAGGTAATTATTTATGTAAGAAAACTATTTTCAATGTGATTTTTTTTTAAAAAGAAGAAAATTTTTCTGATTCGATTGCTTCCCGAAAATAGTTTTTAAATTTATCAGACAGGTTTTTGTCTTTAAATTTTATTATAGAGTATGTACTATCAAAAGCAATAATTTCAATTATGGAATTTTCAATTTGAAAGTTTTCATTTTCCCAAATCAGACCCTTTCCTTCGGCAGAAGGCAGGTTATTTTAATCAAAAGATATTTGCTCGTTTTCCGAAAAAAACGAAGATAGCGCGGATTTGTAATCCGTGCCCGCAAAGAGAATCAAAACAAGTCTAAAACAATTACGTCTAAATCATTACTTAGTCCTGCGTAATTTCTGGCTGAACTAAAAAAATAATCCTCAGGCAGTGTAACAATTTTTGAATTGACAGGATTATTATGAATGTAATTTACTTTTTGTTTAACAAACCAATTACTTTCTACAACTTCTGCATGATAACCATCTTGCCAAACCTTATATTTTTGTGCTCTTTTAAGATGTTCGCAGGCATTTTCGAAATGTTTTAAAAGCCATTCTCTCCGGCTTTCAGGTTCTTCAATTATAGTTTGGATAATTTTCTTTGAAGTGAATTTTTTAAAGTCACGGATAATATCAGATAAAACAGTACCATTAACTGCCCTGCAAAGCATATGAATGTGACTTGACATTATACAATAAGCATATATTTCCAGATTTTTGCTTTGCTGGCAATATTGCAATGCATTGATGATTACATAATTTTGATTTAATCGTGTAAAAATATCAACCCATCCTACGGTTGTTATGGTTATAAAATAAGCATTTTCAGGAGTTGTGGCTTTATATTTAGTAGACATTTTTTGATTCAAAAATAGTAAAAAAGCTACAATTTTTTATTTTGCAGCTTTTTTTACTTTGTGTCTTATTGTTGCGGGCACGGATTGCAAATCCGCGCTATCTTTGTCTGTAGATCAAAACCTGATCTCATTCGGCAGATATACGCAGCGATAGCGCAGATTTGCAATCCGTGCCCGCAAAGAAATTCACTTTACAAGGTTTTCAAGTTTGAGGATCTAATGCAAATACGTGCTATCTGATTTATTTATCAAAGCAAATTTCTTATTTATTTAATTTTTTATTTTATGAAAATCCGTAACTTATTAATTTTATTTTCAGGTAATTATATCGGTAAGTACAAACTAAACTCCTAATGTTTTTACCGGATTTAATTTAAAAGTTTACTTAATACCCGTAGACTTAGTATTGAAATAATTATATTAAAGTTTAGTCAGGAACTTTTTAGAGAAATATAGCCTGTACAAAATACCTGCAAATTTGCACAGGCCTATAATAGTTGTTTCGCTACGTTCTTAAATATTAGATTTTTTTGACACTTATTGGCTCTTTTTGAGTGTCTAACCAAACTCTATGATTTGTCTTAAAGAGCTTGAACAACGGAATTCCATATGATACAGTTATGAATGTTCGTTCTTGATTTTGTGGCACTTTTCCATAATCATAACCAATTCCTACTTGTATATCTAGTACTGATAAAGATAATGTTGGAGCAAATACGTTTTTTTGATTTTCTCCTGTAGTTGCTTGATACAAAACACCTAAATAAACACCTAATGTATTTGAGAAAGAGTCGTCGATAATTATTCCGTTACTATCTCTCGTAACTTCAGAACGTCCACCACAAATTCCAATTCCAAAACCAAAAGATGAAAAAAGAGAAATACTGCCTTTAGTATCACTTATTAAATTTCCACTTGAGTCATATTCTGGTTTAGTTATATCAAAACGTGCTACGGGTATAGTGAAGTTAGTATTAACAATTGTTCTTTTATAGGTGGCAACGGTACTTTTCATTAATAAATCTTCTGCAATTAATCTTTGAGAGGTATTAAAGTTCTTTCGTGCCGTATTCCCAACATATTTTGGATTACTTAATAATGTTACCATTTCAGAATCCGATAGTATTGGTTCTACAATTTTAGTTGATTCTTTTCCTGCGAGAGATTCCCAAATTATAGCATCAACTCCAGCGGCAACTCCTTTTAAAGGTGAATTTATTATTCCATCGTCAGGAATAGTAATATCAATTACTGCAGTTGCATTTGCGGGCTTAATATGCAGTATTGCATTTGGAGTTCCTTGTCCAATAACTTTTGTTTCTGTTAGCGATGTAATTTCAGGAATGGCTTGCGACCATATTAGAGAAGATGTTAAAGTAAAGAACGAAATTAATAAAAAGCGTAAAGTTGTTTTCATAATTAGTAGTTTTTTGATAGTTTATGGGTTAATTAGATTTTTTAACATTTGTTTAAACAAGATTACCACAATTTGAAAAAACAACACCGCGTATTTATACGGTATTTTATTACTAAAAAAAACAAAAAAAACACTCAACTAATTTAAGTTGAGTATTTTGTAAAATCTGTTAAACAAAAAAAAATTATTTCAAAAAACTATCTAATAAAATTGGATATTTCCTCCCAACAAGAATAATTTTCCCATTAGACACCGTAAGATTTTTAAACCGTATGGCTAATTGCGGAGTAGTATTTTAAGGCATGATCTTTTATTAAATCCCATTTATCAGTACCATTAATTATTTTTCGGGCATTTTTCCAGTCTTCAGTTGTTGGGTTGAAAAAAGTAGAAAGTTTTGCTCCGGTAAACCAGCCTTCTGTCATGCCCAAAAACATAATTTTGGTAGCATTGGAGGGTTTCATAACACCAGCAGCATTGTGTAAAAAATCCTGCCCTAGTTTTTTTCCGGCTTTATCATAATTTTCGTACCAGGTAAGCTGTACAAAACCACGGCCATAAAATATTTCTGTAGTATCTGTATATGGGATTCTTTTTCCGTTTTTACCTTTTGCCATTTTTAATCTGGTTCCATATGGGCGGTCTTTCCCTTTTCCCCATTCTTCAATAGGCTGCATGGTGCGTCCCGTTTCATGATGTGCAGTGGCCAGCATGTAAGCCAGCCAGCGATCGTCATTTTTGGCATAGTTAGCCTCCCATTCCTCTAAAATGGTATTTAATCCATTTACTTGTTTTGTGTTCATGCTGCCGCCAAAAAGACGGAGCTTTACCTGGTCGAAGAAAAATTTTTTGTTTATCATGATCGTTAGTTATTAATTAATTTATACTTCTGGCTGACATTTTTAGCAGCATTTATAAATTCTAAACCAGGGATGATAAACCGAAGCTGATTAACAGCAAAAAACTATACTTTTATATGAGTCGTAAACAGGCGTTTATGTTGGTTTGTTTTCCCGTGTTTTTTATTATTCCGTTTTTAATGAAGATTTCCCAAAACCATAGTTTATCCCAAATAGGGTAAAAAGATTGTTTTCCTGCCCGAAATTTTTACCGTAGGTACCGGTAAAATAGAGATTATCGTTTAGTTTGTATTCCAGAACACCAACTGTTCTTTCACTATTCAATGCACTGTTTCCTGAATATTCCCTTTTTAAATATTCGATTGAAATCGAAAAATCTTTAACGGTATATTCTGCTTTGAATCCATAATCAAAAGCTTTGTTCTTTTTAAACTCATCGAGGGTGTTTTCGACAAGGGCGTTATCTCTTATAAACCTTAAAGTTCCTAATATTGAAAGGTTGTCTTCTAATTTTTCTTTATCTATGCTAAAAGCATTTAATGAAGCATTGAACCAGAAACCGCTTCTGTTGAACCGGTTGTTTTCATATTTATTTCCAGGAATAGCTTCTGAATAAGCAAAAGCACCATCCAGCTGGAATAAAGGAAGTTCTTTTAGTGATTTCATGTTTTTTTGAACATCCTCGTCTGCGTCCAGTTTTTTTTCCATTTCTTCGGGTGAAGCCTCAATCAGGTTGTCAATTTGGGTTTCTATTGAAGCGATTTTAGATATAATTACAGCCTTTTTGTCCTGGTCTGGTTCATTATTTAAATCATTTCTGTATTTAACACGCAGCCCTAATAGTTTTTTCTTTTCGACATCGTTGCTCTTGATCTCTTTTATTTTTTCGGTAATATTTTTTAGGGATTGCTGTAATTTTTCGTTTTGCGCCGCTGTTCGATATGTGAATAAGTTAGTACGGACACCAAATGAAATATAATTAGTGTTCTTTATTAAACTTCCGGAAGTTGAATCACTAAATACAGAAGCTATAGAAATGCTCATTTTTCTCAGGATTCCGCTAAAATCAGATGTTTCTTTGTTTTCGGTATTAATACTAAGATATTGATAAACACTTGCGTTGTCTGATTTTGTGTACCAATAAGGTGAAATTTCCATTGCAAAATTCTTTGGTATTACCGTTCCGCTGCTGGTTAAACTAAGCAGGCTTACTGCCAAAGCTTTTGGATTGACCGGGCGCTCAATAGAAGTTGGCGCTATATCAAGAATTTGAAAACCAGGCGAATTAGGCGTCTTTAAGTCTTCAATATTAATTTCTTTCTGAGCACTTACATTTGATGTGATAAAGAAAATAAAAACAATTAATTGAATACAATTTTTCATGCTTAAAGAGTTATGTCAATAAATTTCTCAGCTCCAATCGTTTTTCCAGATGCACTTTTATGTTTGTCTGCCGGAAGACAGAGAAAAGGCTGCTGCTGTTCTTTTTTTCCTCCTTCCAGATAATATTTAATTTGTAAATTTTTGTAACAGGCAGGCCAGTCATCTTTTGGAATATGGTCCAAATAAATGTCAGTATCAATTTCGATAGATTTTCCAACTAAGTCCTTAGCTGTACCTAATAATGTTCTGGGGATAATACCAGTAGCATTTGGAGAATTTGCAATGATAATATAACTTCCATCAGTTAAATATTTGGTTACTTCAGTTTCAGCAATTCCAGGTGTTGATACTGTAACTGTAATAAAGATTGGATTGTCATTATTTTCTACTTGGTAAATTTCAGATTTCATAGTTAATACTTTTTAATGGAACTTAATTTTCGATTTACGAGGAATAATCTTTCTGTTTTTGTTTAAGCTAAATTACCACATTTTCAAAAACATCTGGTACGTATTTACACGGTATTTTATTACAAAAATAAGTTTCAACTAATTTAATTTGAGGTTCTTGTAAGCTTTGTTCAATAAAACTATTTCAGAAAACTATCTAGTAAAATCTGGTATTTCCTTCCAACGGGAATAATTTCGCCATTAGACATAGTGAGGTTTTTAAACGTAACTGAGGAGATTTTGTTTACGTTTACAATATAAGAGCGATGCACCTGCACAAAATTTGAGCTGTCAATTTCTGAAGCGATGCTTGAGAGCGAACCATAAACAATATGCGGCAAATTAAGTTTTGCGGAGTAAAGTTTCATGTAGTTGCCAAGGCTTTCGATATAAATAATATCACAGAGCGGCATATCGATTGTCTGTCCGTTTAAGCGGTAAGTGAGTACTTTTGTTCTGGTGTTATTTTCTTTTTTCAGGCTGTTACCAGAAAAATAAGTTTTAGCTTTTTCAATCGCTTTGGTGAATTTTTCAGGCGAAATAGGTTTTAGTAAATAATCGATAGCATCGTTTTGGTAAGCCGAAAGCGCAAAATCAGAATAAGCAGTGGTAACAATCGTGAGCGGTCGGTTGGGCTGGAGTTCCATTAATTCGACACCAGAAATTACAGGCATATTAATGTCTAGAAAAATAATATCATATTGGTTGGCATTAAGCAGTTTTAATGCTTCCATACCGCTAAAAGCACTGCCGGAATGTTCCAGTTCGTCAAACTTTGAAATATGTGAGGCAAGCGCCTTATGCGCCGGCGATTCATCGTCGATTATAAGACAACGGTAGGTAAGTGCCATATACTTAATTTTACAACAAACATATTTTTCTCTTTTTCACAGCTTAAATCATGCTTTAAACCATGAACTTCCAAACGTCTTTTTAAATTTTCAATTCCAATTCTTGTACCCGAAAGCCGTGATCCGGATTCGAGATAATTGTTTTTTATGGTAAAAGTCAAATTTCGTGATTTTACTTTTAAATCTAATGAAATAAAAGGCATTGAAGTTTCGGCAGAAAATTTAACTGCATTTTCTACTAAAGGCAAAAAGAACAAAGGCGGAATCTCGATTTCGTCAAAAGCACCTTCAAAATTCTGCGTAATGTTTAAACGATCATTCCTAAAAGAATAATATTCAATGTATTTTTTAACGAAAGCAATTTCTTCTTCAACTAAAACATAATCTTTTTTAGTGGCTTCGATTTGGTAACGCAGCATATCTGAAAGATTTAGGATTCTGTCCGGAACTTTATCTGGTTCTGTTAGCGCTTCTCCGTAAAGATTATTCATGGCATTCAATAAAAAATGAGGGTTCAGCTGTTGTTTTAAAAATGAAAGTTCAGACTTGAAATTCATAATATCCTTATCAGTATCCATAATTTTTTTAGTAATAACTACATGGATAAAATAAAAAAACATTCCGTTTATAATCAGCGATAATATCTGGAGGGTTTTAAAGTTTCCTAAACCTACCAGAGGAAAAAACCAATTCATAAAAAAATAAAAAGCTGTCCAGTAAATGGCAAAAAGCATAAAGAAAGTTTTTATCTTTTTTTTAAATAGAAAACACTTAATGATACACAGGTTAAAAATGGTAATCCATATAATGCAGGGAAAATATCCAACAGATATTTTACTGAGCATATAATACAAATCGTGGCCGTCTAATCGTACTTCGTCATATACACAGGCAAAAATTACCACAAATATAAAGCTGTGTACGATGAGGTTTCTAAGGAAAAAGTTCTGATAAATTTTAAGAATCGTCATAACGGCAAAATTAGTCTAATATTATAGTTTATAACTATTTGCGGCCGATAAATTATACAAACGCCATTCGTATAAATGATACGCCACTGGTATAAATATCCTGTTATAATAGGAATTGCTCCATTACTTTTGAACCCGAATTTCAATTATTATCCAAAACAAAAGTTTATATAATCCAAAGTTTATGAAATCACGAATCATTTCAGTTTTAATTGTATTTACATCTTTGCAGGCTGCAGCGCAGGAAAAAGAACCGGGCATGAAAACCCTTGGTAAAGCACTGGTAGATAAATTTCCAACGACAAGAACTTTTGATGTGCAGTATGAGCAGTTAGGACCGTCAAATTATGATTCGGATTTAATGGGGAATAATTTTGAAAGAGGCCGAATTGAAAGCCATAATCGATTTAAAGCGGCCTTTAATATGCCTTTTTATGCTTCAAAATCTAAAAGGTTTGTATTGACGACTTCGCTTCGTTATAAATTTGAAAGTTATGAATTTGGCAATATTTATAACTATAATAGCACTGAAACTTATACGAAAGAGCGTCAGGAATTTCATTATTGGGCTGGTGCTTTGAGTGCCACTTATATGTCGTCGCTTTTTAAAAAGCCTGTTATATATAACGCAACAGCAATTGTTGATGGAAATAAAGATGATTTTCAGCGTATAAAAGGTTTTGTTTCGGCTGCTATTGTGCTTAAGCGAGCGCAGAATACAACAATTACGGCCGGAGCCCTGGTTTTGCTGGATCCGTCGTCAATTGTGCCGGTAACACCGCTTTTTACACTGAATCATAAATTTAAAAATTCTAAATGGGATATGGATTTTATTTTGCCGCAGCGCCTTTTGTTTAGAAGGGAATTATTAGAAAATGGAAGAATTTCGCTGGGAACTGAACTGAATACTGAAAGTTTTTACTTAAATTTAAATACCTCAAATTTAAAAGGCATTTATGAACTCAATCAGTTAGAGTTAAAATCCGGAATTACCTACGAATACTGTTTTACACCCAAAATAATTGGATTTGTAAAAGGTGGTATCAATAATGTTTTAAGTACCCGTATTACCGAAAAAGGAGAACGTACCAATCGATATGTGTACGATCAGAAGGAAGACCCGCAGGGATATTTTAAAATTGGAATCTCTTATAATCTTTTTCAACGAAATTAATTCAGCAGTTTAAAAGTTAAATAAAAAGTTATGGTTGTTGAAATTTTTAAAACAAACGTCTGTAAAGAATCAGATAAAAATTATATCATTGCCGTTATCCAGGCTCAGTTCCCGGATTATAAAATCAATTTTGATCTCGAAGACTGTGACAAAATATTACGCGTTGAAGGAGTTGAACTTCAGTGTGATAATATAATAGATTATGTAAACTGTCTTGGTTACACCTGTATCCGTTTAGATTAACATTTTATTAAATAAAACAGGTAGAAATACGCAGCTGAATATATCAGTTTATAAATAGTTTTGTGTAATAATTTATTTCTAAAAATTAAACAAATAAGATGATAAGTTTCATACTTTCGGTTTTCGTTTTTCTTTTAAAACAGTTTTGTTAGAATAACTGTTTGGTTTATTGTTAATACTTTTTCAACATGAGACAGTTAATTCTGTTTTTGGGCATTATTTTCTACATTTGTGCCTTATGAAAAAAGCTTTCCAACTCTTTGATTTTACCCAAAAGGTCAATTATAAAAATGAAATTTTAGCCGGATTTACTGTCGCCATGACGATGATTCCGGAATCTTTGTCTTTTGCTATTTTGGCCGGATTTCCGCCTTTGGTTGGATTATATGCCGCTTTTATTGCCGGATTAGTTACCGCAGTTTTTGGCGGAAGACCCGGAATGATTTCTGGTGGAGCAGGAGCAACGGTAATCGTTTTGATTGCCTTAATGAAATCGCACGGAATAGAATACGTGTTTGCAGCCGTCGCACTTGGCGGTGTCGTACAAATTTGTATCGGGCTTTTCAAACTCGGAAAATTTATTCGGTTAGTACCGCAGCCCGTAATGTTTGGTTTCGTAAACGGTTTGGCAGTCGTGATTTTTATGTCGCAGTTAGAGCAGTTTAAAACCATTGTAAACGGTCAGGTTTCCTGGCTTCAGGGAACACCTTTATATATTATGCTGGGTTTGGTTGCGCTTACGGTTGCTATTGTTTTGGTTTTTCCAAAAATAACAAAAACAGTTCCGGCATCGTTGGTTGCTATAATGATTGTTTTTGCTTTGGTAATTGTGTTTAATATCGAAACCAAAACGGTCGAAGATATTGCATCGGTTCAAGGCGGATTTCCTCCATTTCATATTCCGAATATTCCAATTTCTTTTGAAACTTTAAAAATAATCTTTCCCTATTCTGTAATTGTTGCGGCGGTTGGTTTGACCGAAGGTTTGCTTACGCTGAATTTAGTCGACGAAATTACCGGAACCAGAGGCAACAGCAATCGAGAATGTATTGCACAGGGAAGCTCAAATATTTTAAATGGTTTTTTCTACGGAATGGGAGGCTGCCCAATGATTGCGCAGACTTTAGTAAATCTGGGCGCAGGTTCAAGAGCAAGACTTTCAGGCATTATTGCCGCTTTGACAATTTTAATTATTATACTTTTTGGTGCGCCTGTAATTGGAAAATTACCAATGGCGGCTTTAGTCGGCGTTATGATGATGGTAGCGATTACTACTTTTGAATGGGCAAGTTTCAGGATTATCAACAAAATGCCAAAACATGATATTTTCGTCGGAATTCTGGTTGCCTTAATTACAATTGTATTGCATAATCTGGCTTTGGCGGTTTTAATTGGCGTGATCATTTCGGCCTTAGTTTTTGCCTGGGAAAGTGCCAAAAGAATCCGTGCCAGACATTTTTTTGATGAAAATGGAGTAAAACATTATGAAATTTATGGTCCGTTATTCTTCGGTTCCATAACTGCTTTTTTAGAAAAGTTTGATGTGCAGAATGACCCAAATCATGTAATTATTGATTTTAAAGAAAGCCGTGTTTCTGACATGTCGGCAATTGAAGCATTAAACAATCTGACCAAAAAATACAATCAGGAAAATAAAACCATAGAATTACAGCATTTAAGCCCGGACTGCAGACAATTACTTAAAAATGCCGACGCCGTTATTAATGTCAATGTAATTGAAGATCCTACGTACAAAGTAGTGTCTTAATAATGGTGAATTGTTAATTATTGATTGTTGAATTAATTTATTCGTCCCAATTTTCTGTAGAGGCGCACAGCATTGCGTCTCACGCAACGTAACCACAATATTTGATATACGTGATGTAGACGCACTGCTGTGCGTCTCTACGGATATGCGTTGTGTTGATTTTTTTCTAATTATAGCAATTTATCATCCCAATTTTCTGTAGAGGCGCACAGCAGTGCGTCTCACGCAACGTAATCACAATATTTGATATACGAGACGTAGACGCACTGCTGTGCGTCTCTACGGATATGCGTTGTGTTGATTTTTTTCTAATTATAGCAATTTATCATCCCAATTTTCTGTAGAGGCGCACAGCAGTGCGTCTCACGCAACGTAACCACAATATTTGACATACGAGACGTAGACGCACTGTTGTGCGTCTCTACGGATATGCGTTGTGTTGATTTTTTTGTAATTATAGCAATTTATCCATTCCAATTTTCTGTAGAGGCGCACAGCAGTGCGTCTCACGCAACGTAACCACAATATTTGACATACGAGACCTAGACGCACTGTTGTGCGTCTCTACAGATATGCATTGCGTTAAATCATTACCTCAATTCTCTAATTATCAAATTATCTAATTTTGTTTGATTTTCGTAACTTTGTAAAATGAAATTAACAGAAACCTTAGAAGATTTTTACACGATAAAAGTAAACGGAATGCCCGAGAATCTTAAAAAAGAAATCGGACATTTTAATGTTTTTAAATTGGATGATTTTGTTGGAAGCATCTGTAAACCATTTCCATACACTCGGAAAGACTTTTATAAAATCAGTTTGATCATCGGGAAAAACAAGGTGCATTATGCTGATAAAATCTCGGTAATTGAAGATCAGGCTTTGTTTTTTGCCAATCCGCAGATTCCGTATAATTGGGAGCAGGTTGATGAAAACCAAACAGGATTTTTCTGCATTTTTACCGATGCTTTTTTTAGTCAATATGGTAATTTAAAAGAATATCCATTGTTTCAACCGGGCGGAAATCCGATTGTTCCGATTTCTATGGAATTGGCCGAATCTTTAAAAACGGTTTATTTAAGAATGTTTGATGAAATTAATTCTGATTACGCATTTAAATATGATGTACTCCGAAATCTGGTTTTCGAAATTATTCATCTTGCACTCAAAACCCAAACGGTAACTACTTCATTATATAGTAAATCAAACGCCACAATAAGAATTTCTTCCTTGTTTCTGGAATTACTAGAACGTCAGTTTCCGATTGAATCGATTACGCAGCAAGTTAATTTTCGCTCGCCTTCAGAATATGCAAACCAATTAAATGTACATGTGAATCATTTGAATAAAGCATTAAAAGAAACCACAGGAAAAACAACTTCGCAGATTATTTCTGAAAGAATTGTTCAGGAAGCGATGATTTTGCTCAAACAAACCAATTGGAATATTAATGAAATTGCATGGTGTTTAGGCTTCGAAGAATTGTCTCATTTTATCAATTTCTTCAAAAAAAATGTTCAGGTTTCGCCCAAAAACTATCGTTTAACCGAAATTGTTTGATTTTCGTAACTTCTTGCTTGATTACTTTAATTTTTCAGAAGCACTTCACCAGTAACTTTGTCCTGTAATTAAAACGTAAAAATTTAAAATCATGGGAAATAACAAAGTTTGGTTTATAACAGGTGCCTCAAAAGGCATTGGATTAGAATTAGCTAAAAAACTATTGGCAGAAGGTTATAAAGTAGCCGCAACATCAAGAAGCGAAGAAGCTTTAGTAAAAGTATTAGGAAATCCATCTGAAAATTTTCTTCCACTGGAAATGGATTTAGTTAATGAGAAAAGTGTAAAAAATGCAATTGAATTAGCGGTCAGCCATTTTAAAACAATTGATGTTTTAGTAAACAATGCAGGTTATGGTTTATTAGGAACATTAGAAGAATTGACGGATGCAGAATCAAGAAAAAATTACGAAGTAAATGTTTTCGGATTACTGAATGTGATCAGAAATACAATGCCGTATATGCGTGCTGCGAGATCTGGACACATTTTTAATATTTCTTCTGTTGGAGGTTATTATGGAGAATTTCCGGGCTGGGGAATTTACTGCTCTACAAAATTTGCAGTTGCTGGTTTAACGGAATCTTTATCTGCAGAAATTAAACCTTTTGGGGTTCACGCGACTATCGTTTATCCGGGGTATTTTAGAACGGATTTCTTAAAAGACAGTTCGTTATTACTGCCAGAAAATCCAATTGCAGAATACAAAAACGTAAGAGAATCTGAAAGTGCTCACAAAGATGATATCAACGGAAATCAGCCTGGAGATCCTGTAAAATTAGCAGAAGCTTTAATTAAAGCAAGTCAAGATCAAAATCCACCGTTACATTTGTTTTTAGGAGAGGATGCATACAATATGGCAAATCAAAAAATAGCAAGTGTTCAGGGTGAATTGGAAGAATGGAAAGAAGTTTCAGTATCAACTGGATTCTAATTTGACAATGAGAGAATGTGCCAATTTGAAAATTAGATAATTTTTGAATTAGTTAATTCTGAGGTTAGATTGTTGTAATGATTTCTAATTTCAATTGCCTCCAGATTTATCTGGAGGGATAAATAAAGCAAAGCAAAAGGCTTTAGCCAAAACTTTAAAAGTTCGGCTAAAGCCTTTTATGTATTTCATAAAATAAACCTCCAGTTAAAACTGGAGGCAATTCATTTTTTAATGATTGAAAAAATAAATAGATTCCAATTTTCTGTAGAGACGCACAGCTGTGCGTCTACGTCTCGTATATCAAATATTGGGGTTACGTTGCGTTAGACGCACAGCTGTGCGTCTCTACAGAAAATTGGGACGTATAAATCAATTCAAAAATTATCTAATTTTCAAATTGACACATTATCTAATTGACCAACATCGATTTTACATCACTCAACTTCCCATCAACCTGATCAATCTGCAATCCTAAAATATGGGCAATTAGCGGATAAACTGAAACGTTTTGAAATGTTGGAACTATTTTGTCTACTTTAAAAGCTGGTCCTTTTGCATAAAAAATGGCATGCATATCTTTCTCGTCATTGTCATATCCATGTGTACCGCCATTTATGTGAGTACTTTCTTTACCAACTAAACTCCATCCTTTATCTGCTTCAATAACGAAATCATGAACACGCGGATTTGTTCCATAATGTAACCTCTTCGGAACTTCTGTTGATTTCCAAAATTTGATATGCGGTACTTTTTTTAAAGTTTTTGCGATTGAATCCTGAAAACCTGGTTTTGCCTGAAGACTCATAATTGGATTAATTACGTCTTTGTAACCCAGCCATTCCGGTTTTAAATAATCCAGAACAGCAACTTTTTTATCATTGCTGATATCAGCCATTCCGTGATCTGAAACAATAATTAAATTGATTTGTTTTCCGATGGCTAATTGATCTAATTTTTTAGACAATTCACCCATAATAGAATCCATTTTAATGACCATTTTTTTGTTTTCAGGAGAAAGCGGACCAAAATTATGTCCCGTATGATCTGGTTCATCAAAATATAAAGTCACTAAATGCGGACGTTGTTTCTCTGGAAGCTGTAACCATTTTAAAACGGTATCGATTCTTGCTCCATACGGAATTTTATTATCGTAATTTTTAAAATAACTAGGATTTCTTTTGTCAATATCAGAACCTGGCCAGAAGAATGATGCCGCTTTTACACCTTGCTGCTCAGCCACATTCCAAATAGGATTTCCGCCATAAAAACGTGAATCATTTTTTGCTTTGGATGACAATGAAAATATTTCATTTAGTGATGCGTCATAAAAAACATTATTGATGATTCCGTGATGATCTGGATAAAGTCCCGTCACAATAGAATAATGATTGGGAAAAGTTTTACTTGGATAAGAAGGTTTCATTGATTTTGCATGAACGCCTTCTTTTGCAATCTGCTTTAAATTTTGAAGATTAAATTGTTTTTGATAATCCCAGCGAAATCCATCCATAGAAACTAAAACTACATAAGTGTCTTTATTAGATTGGGCTTGTAAAATAAAAGAAAGTGAAAGAAAGATTAAAGACAGGAGAGCAGTTAAATACTTTTTCATTATTCAGAATTATTGAGTTGTAAAGTTATCAATAACCGCTTTTATCAGCAAAAACAGAATGTTAAACAATCATAAAATAAAAAAAGTTTGCCACGAATTACACGAATTTCCACGAATTATTTTTTTTAGCCACAGATTAAAAGGATTAAAAAAGATTATAATCCGTGAGAATCTTTTTAATCTGTGGCAAACTTTTTTTACATAAATAATTCGTGGCAAAAGAAAATCCTTTTAATCAGTGAAATCTGTGGCAAAAAAAAACGCCAGATGAATATCTGGCGTTTAAGTTTTAAGAAAAGAACGATTACATCATTCCTGGCATACCGCCGCCCATTGGCATTCCGCCTCCGGCACTTTCTTCTTTAATATCAATTAATGCACATTCTGTAGTTAAGATCATTCCAGAAACAGATGCAGCATTTTCAAGAGCCACACGAGTTACTTTTTTAGGATCGATAATTCCAGCTTTAAGCATATCTACATATTCGTCAGTTTTAGCGTTGTATCCAAAATCACCTGAACCTTCACCTACTTTTGCTACAACTACAGAACCTTCAAGACCAGCATTTTCTACAATTGTTCTTAATGGAGATTCAACTGCACGAGAAACAATCTGGATTCCAGTTGCTTCGTCAGCATTATCAGCGTTAAGTTTAGCTAAAACAGCTTTTGCTCTTAATAAAGCAACGCCGCCGCCAGCAACAATTCCTTCTTCAACAGCAGCACGAGTTGCGTGTAATGCATCATCAACTCTGTCTTTTTTCTCTTTCATTTCAACTTCAGAAGCTGCACCAACATAAAGAACAGCAACACCACCGGCTAATTTAGCCAAACGCTCCTGCAATTTTTCTTTATCATAATCAGATGTTGTAGTTTCCATCTGACCTTTAATTTGGTTTACTCTGTTTTTGATGATATCTGCTTCACCAGCACCGCTTACGATAGTTGTATTGTCTTTATCGATAGAAACTCTTTTTGCGTTTCCTAACATTTCGATAGTTGTATTTTCAAGAGTATATCCTCTTTCTTCAGAAATTACAGTTCCACCAGTTAAGATTGCGATATCTTCTAACATTGCTTTTCTTCTGTCTCCAAAACCAGGAGCTTTTACAGCAGCAATTTTAAGAGCGCCTCTTAATTTGTTTACTACAAGAGTTGAAAGAGCTTCTCCGTCAACATCTTCAGCAATAATCAATAATGGTTTTCCGGATTGTGCTACTGGCTCTAAAACCGGTAATAATTCTTTTAAAGAAGATACTTTTTTGTCGTATAATAAAATGTATGGAGAGTCTAATTCAACTTCCATTTTCTCTGGGTTTGTTACAAAGTATGGAGAAAGATATCCTCTGTCAAACTGCATTCCTTCAACAACGTCAACAAAAGTATCAGTTCCTTTAGCTTCTTCAACAGTAATAACTCCTTCTTTTCCAACTTTAGCGAAAGCCGCAGCAATCAATTCACCAATAACTTCGTCGTTATTTGCAGAGATAGAAGCAATTTGTTTGATTTTGTCAGAATCACTTCCAACAACTTTAGCTTGTTTTGCTAAGTCAGCAACGATAGCTTCAACTGCTTTATCGATTCCGCGTTTCAAATCCATTGGATTTGCACCGGCAGCAACGTTTTTAAGACCTTCTTTTACGATTGCCTGAGCTAAAACTGTAGCAGTTGTAGTTCCGTCACCCGCTAAATCATTGGTTTTAGAAGCAACTTCTTTAACCATTTGAGCGCCCATATTTTCTAATGGGTCTTTTAATTCGATTTCTTTTGCAACCGAAACACCATCTTTAGTAACCGTTGGTCCACCAAATGATTTTCCAATAATTACATTACGACCTTTTGGTCCAAGCGTTACTTTTACAGCATTTGCTAATGCATCAACACCACGTTTTAATCCGTCACGTGCTTCAATATCAAATTTTATATCTTTTGCCATTTTTTATTTTTGCTTTAGGCAGTAGGCTTTAGGCTTTAAGCCTTTCTACTGCGGGGTTAATATTTTTTTAATTGTTTTAAGCTTTAGGCAATACGCTTTAAGCTTTTTGTTGGAGCTTAAAGCTTACGGCTTACGGCCTATTGCTTAACTAGTACTTGTTTTAATTTGTAAATTTTGCTTTTTATACTGTTGATTTTTTCTATTTGGCTTTCAGCAATCTCATTGTTGAAATACTGTAGGTCTTTAGCTAAAATCAATAGATATTCTGTTTCACTGGCAGAACCCAAAGCTATGTTGAGAAATTGATTGAATTCTTTGTCGCTGTTTCTTCCACAACCTTCACTAATGTTAGTTGGAATTGATGAAGAAGCTCTTCTTATCTGACTTGTTAATCCATAAAGTTCTTCTTTTGGAAAAATAGAAGTTATTTTATAAATCTCTAAGGTAAAAGAATGGCTTAGCTGCCAAATATCATACTTCTTAAAATCTCTCATTCTTTTTTGGCTTTATGCTTTAGTCAATAGGCTTTAAGCTTTTGTTGGAGCCTATAGCTTACGGCTTAAAGCTTACAGCAAATTTAGATTATCGCTAAGATGTCATCCTCACGCATGATCAAATAATCAGTTCCTTCTAATTTTAATTCTGTTCCGGCATATTTACCGTACAAAACTGTATCACCAACTTTTACAGTCATAGTATGATCTTTAGATCCGTTTCCAACTGCTACTACAGTACCTTTTTGTGGTTTTTCTTTGGCAGTATCTGGAATAAAAATACCTGAAGCAGTTTTAGTCTCAGCTGCAACAGGTTCAATAAGTACGCGGTCTGAAAGCGGTTTAATGTTTAAAGCCATGATTTTATATTATATTAAGTTATACGTTTTTTAATGTTCAATAAACTTTCAGAAATTGTGCCATGCTCTGTAAACTGACATTATTTCCTAAAAAAAATGCCAGCTTTGACAGGCTGGCATTTTAATTTATATCAAAATTATTATTTTGCCGCAGGTGCTGCCGGAGCAGGAGTTTGTTGAGCTGGCGCAGCTGGTGTAGATGCAGGTGCTTCTGATTTTTCAATAATTTTAGATCCAGTATCGCCTAAAGCTCCAGTAAAGCTTAAGCTTGAAAGCAGGATCAAAGCAATCAAAATAGTAGCTAGTGTCCAAGTACTTTTATCTAAAAAGTCAGTTGTTTTTTGTACACCGCCTAACATTTGAGTTCCGCTGATAGTAGAAGATAATCCTCCTCCTTTAGGGTTTTGTACCATAATTACTACGATCAATAGAAAGCAAACTATTGTGATTAAAACTAAGAAAATTGAAAATGTGCTCATTGTATTAAATGTTATTGTTATTTTGTTGTAAAATCTTTATATCCGAAATGCGGTCTGCAAAGAAACTAATTTTTTCTGGATATTTCAAAATTAATATTTCATATGCCTGTATGGCCTTTGTATATTTTTTTTGTTCCAAATATACTCGGGCTAAAGTCTCTGTCATTAGGTATGAATTCTCTTCTTCATTAATATTAAATTGAATAGGGGGAGTAGCCATTGTTGGTTTTATAGGAGAAATTTTTGGATTTGCTTCAATAAAACGGTCAATTATTTCGGCTTTTTTCTTCTTTTCTTCCTCAACAGAAACTATTTCAGTCGTTTCAATTGTTTTTTTTTCATCGTTTTCTATATCTTTTGGAGCTTCTGCAGTTCTGTCAATAGGTTCTGCTCTGGACAATTGCAGCCATTCCTGAAAAGAATGTTTTTCACGTACAAAATCTATCGGTTTTCCTATTTCTAAATTTTCCTGCGCTTCTTTTACAGATTCAGAAACTTCAATTTTTGGAACTTCAATTTCTAATGGTTCTGCTTCAGCTTTTGGTTCTTCAGTAATTACTGGTTCTTCAAAAGAAACTGTCGATGCTTCTTTAATAGAAACTATAATAGATTCTTCAATTGGATCAGCATGTACTTCCGGAATTTCATCATCTTCTACTATTTCATCAAAGAAAGTTATTCTTGTAACAGGTTTTTCGATAATAAGATCGGTTGTTTTTTCTTCAACTTCTGCCACTTCCTTAAAAGTATTTAGTATTTCTTCTTCGCTGGGAGTCAGGATAGTTTCGACTGTTTCAGTTTCAATTATTTTTTCTTCTGTTTCTGTTACTTCTCTAAATGTATTTAGTATTTCTTCTTCGCTTGGGGTAAGAACAGATTCATTAACAATTGCTTCAACTGTTATATCTTCAATTTCTGCTGTGACATTAAGAGGACTTTCTGTTTTTTCTTCTTCAAAAGCTGAGATTGGCTCCTCTATTATAAATGCTGGTTCAATTATTTTTTCTTCAGCTTCAGTTACTTCTTTAAAAGAGTTTAATATTTCTTCTTCATTAATAATTGCAATTGTCTGCTCATTAACTAAATTTTCAATTGCTTCTTCACCTGTTACTTCTTTAAAAGTGCTTAGTATTTCTTCTTCCGTAGGAATTACAATTGATGGCTCTGCGGTATATTCAATTGTTTGTTCCTGAATTTTTACAGGTCCTTCAAAAGTTTTGGATTCAATTTCTTCTATTTTGGCTAATAGCGATTCTTCAATAAATAGTTCAGCTGCTTTTTGTTCAATTTTAGACGGCTCTTCAAAAACAACAGTTGTAGCTTCTTTGATCGATTTTAAAATAGATTGTTCGATTGGATCAATTCGAATTTCTGGAATTTTTATAACAGGTTCAAATGAAACAATTTCGCTGTCAAATACTTTAATCTCTAAAAGTTCTTTTAGTTTTTGATCGTAAAAATCATTCTGAATAGAAGTAAAAGTTTCAGAAGTTATAAAATCAAACAAAACCGAACGATCTGCTGTATGTGCCGCCGTTACTTTTAAAGCATAATTATACTTAAAGCTGTTTTGATTGTAAAGTCCTTTTAATCGAAGCGCTCTGGCACTTTGAAAATATGGGAATTCATTCAAAACACTTCCTAATGCTTCTGCCTGATTTTCTGTAATAGCATCAGGTTTGTTCATTAAGTATGTATAATCAGTAACGTTCATTATTAATTGTTTAATCGTTTTTTTGTTTATTCGTTTAACCGTTTATTTGTTTAATTGCATTTCAAAATCGATTAAACGATTAACCGATTCAACAAATAAACATTTTACCATTTTGCCAGCGATTCATTAAATATATCCTGCGTGATTCTTTCGTAAATTGTTTTGATAGCAGAATTTAAAACAGATCCAGTTGGAAGATCCCTTCCTTCAAAATCATAGTAAAATTCAAAAGGTTTCTCAAAATCGTCAGTTTCTTTCTTTTTATTGGTAAACCTTACATTAATACGTATTGTTAAACGGTTTTGCGCCGCTTGCTGATCAGCTGTTGCCGTCATTGGCGTAATTCTGTAATCTACAATTTCTCCTTCATATATCAAATCTCCGCCATTACTAACCAAGTTTAAATTGGTTTGATTTTGGATTAAATCCTGCAATGCAAGTGTAAAATCTCTGTCAATTCCAGGTTCTATCAAATCAGCATTATTATGGAAAAAGTTAACCTGAAAAGTTTTAGCATCAATTTGCCCCGTTGAACCAGTAAAATTGTAAAACCCACAACCGCTAAAAGTTGCCGCAATTAAAAGAATTAGAAGATATTTTAAGTGTTTCATTTTATTTTATATGATTACTCCGTCAGTTTGCTAACGTTCGGGTCAAAGATATTCAATTCGTTTAAAACATTTTTGTGTTTTAACTTCTTTACAGGAAAAATTACAAATCGAATTGTTTAATTTTTCGGTACAAAGTCCTTTCAGAAATCCCTAATTCATCTGCTGCTGCTTTTCGTTTTCCTTTATTTTTTTCTAATGACTTTTTGATCATTTCGATTTCTTTTTGTTCTAAACGCAGAATTTCTTCCTCCTCAATAGTTTCGGCAAATAAATAATTATCATCCGGAATCTGCTGGTAGTTTTCTTCCCGAACGTTTGGTGTCATAACCGCAGTTCTTGGTTCTTCTTCAAAATCAATTTCGCTGTCATTTTCCTGCGATCCGTATATCTTCTGAATCAAATTCGGATTAATATCCTGCATTTTTGAAGTGCCGTTTTTCATCAATTCCAAAGTCAGCTTTTTCAAATCGTTTAAGTCACTTCTCATATCAAAAAGCACTTTGTACAGAATATCTCTTTCGGTACTAAAATCGCTGTCTTTTTTCGTATCACTTATTACAGATGGCAGATTACTTCCTTCTGACGGAAGGTAAGAAGATAAAGTTGAAGCCGAAATATCGCGATTGGTTTCTAAAACCGAAATTTGTTCTGCCACATTTCGAAGCTGACGAATGTTTCCGTTCCATCTGAATTTTTGCAGTAATTGAACCGCATCGTCGTCTAGTTTTAATGGAGGCATTTTATATTTATGGGCAAAATCGGCCACAAATTTTCTAAACAATAAATGAATATCGTCATTTCGCTCACGCAAAGGCGGTAATGTAATTTCGACTGTTGTTAAACGATAATACAAATCTTCACGGAATTTCCCTTTTTCGATTGCATTAAACAAGTTTACGTTTGTTGCCGCTACAATACGAACATTGGTTTTTTGAACCTGAGACGAACCTACTTTTATAAATTCGCCATTTTCAAGAACACGCAGCAATCTAACCTGAGTTGTTAATGGCAGTTCACCAACTTCATCAAGAAAGATAGTTCCGCCGTCGGCTACTTCAAAATAACCTTCACGAGTACTTGTAGCTCCGGTAAAAGCTCCTTTTTCGTGTCCAAAAAGTTCACTGTCAATAGTTCCCTCCGGAATCGCTCCGCAGTTTACGGCAATATATTTACCATGCTTTCTGTGTGAAAGCGAATGTATAATTCTGGGAATATTTTCTTTACCAACACCACTTTCCCCAGTTACCATAACCGAAATATCAGTTGGAGCAACCTGAATGGCTTTTTCTATGGCACGATTTAATTTGGGGTCGTTACCAATAATCTCAAATCGTTGTTTTATTGCTTGAACTGTTTCCATTTGTGTTTTGTTTCAAGTTTTTATTAGTTTCAGGTTTCACGTTTAGCGTTTAACCTTAAAACTTTAGGCTTATATTTTATTTTGCCACAGATTAAAGGGATTAACACAGATTATTCTAAATTATAAAATATATCTTTTATATTGAAGAGATTTTGTTTGAAAATTTACAAGCAATCCTACTTCTGAATCTGATAGTTTTATGTAATTTAAAATCTGAGCAATATGTTCATTTGAAAATTCTTTTATTGCTTTTACCTCTAAAACAATATCTTCATTAATAATGAAATCAGCATAAAATTTATGAGGTAAAATTTTACCCTTGTATTCGATTGAGTATTCCTTTTCTCTTTCAAAAGGAATATTATTTTCTTTAAATTCTAATTCTAAAGCGTCTTTGTAAACTACTTCTAACAGACCCGGTCCAAGATTTCGGTGTACTTCCATACAAATTCCAATAATCTTGTAAGTGTCTTTTTCTCTATGATGCTGCATGAATATTTATTTTACCACAAATCTAAAAATAAATAAAGTAAGAAAATTAATTCAAAAAAATCATTTTAATCCTTTTAATCTGTGGCAAAAAAAAATTAATTCATGCTGCTTAATCCAACAGCTTCACCTTTTAGAGTTCCACTAGTACAGCTTGTAATTTTTACGTTTACAAAATCACCAATTTTATAATTTTCTTTCGGGAAAACAACCGTAATACTTTGAGAATTTCTTCCTGAAAATTCGTCTTTTGATTTTTTAGAAACTTTTTCTACTAAAACTTCAACTGTTTTTCCAACAAATTCTTCGCTTCTAAACCAGGCATGTTTTTGCTGTAAATCAACAATTTCCTGTAATCTTCTGGCTTTCGTTTCTTCTTCAACATCATCTTTCATTTTTCTTCCTGCCAAAGTTCCTGGGCGTTCAGAATACGAATACATATAGCCGAAATTATATTTTACATATTCCATTAAACTCATCGTATCTTGGTGATCCTGCTCCGTTTCTGTTGGGAAACCGGCAATCATATCCTGCGAAATCGAAGCATCCGGAACAATCGCCCTGATTTTATCAATCAAAGTCATATATTCTTCACGAGTGTGCAGACGATTCATTTCTTTTAAAATTCGGTTACTTCCAGATTGAACCGGTAAGTGAATGTGTTTACAAATATTTGGATATTTTGCAATAACATGCAGAATGCTTTCGTGCATATCCTGTGGATTTGAAGTCGAAAATCTAATACGCATTTTAGGGAATCCAACAGCAACCATTTCCAACAATTGATCAAAATCAACTGCAGTCGCTTTTTGCATATCCGAAGCGTTTACGAAATCCTTTTTCAAACCGCCGCCGTACCAAAGGTAACTGTCAACATTCTGACCTAAAAGTGTAATTTCCTTAAAACCTTTGTTCCATAAATCCTGAATTTCGGTCATAATACTTTGAGGTTCACGACTGCGTTCGCGTCCGCGAGTAAAAGGCACAACGCAAAACGTACACATATTATCGCAGCCACGAGTTATGGAAACCAAAGCAGTAATTCCGTTACTCATTAAACGAACCGGCGAAATATCTCCGTAAGTTTCTTCTTTCGATAAAATTACATTAATGGCGTCACGGCCTTCTTCAACCTCTGCTAATAAATTCGGAAGATCTTTGTAAGCATCAGGGCCAACAACAAGATCAACTATTTTTTCTTCTTCCAAAAACTGACTTTTCAAACGCTCTGCCATACAACCCAAAACCCCTACTTTCATTTTCGGGTTCGTACGTTTTACCGCATTGTATTTTTCAAGACGCTTGCGAATCGTTTGTTCTGCTTTATCACGAATTGAACACGTGTTAACCAAAACCAAATCAGCTTCTTCTAAAACCGAAGTAGTATTATATCCGCCTTCAGATAAAATGGAAGCTACGACTTCACTGTCCGAAAAATTCATCGCACAACCGTAACTTTCTATAAATAGTTTTTTAGTATTCTCAGGTTTATTTTCTAAAACAAGACTTTCGCCCTGTTTACTTTCTTCAATAATCTTTTCCATTGTAAAATTTCAAAGTGCAAAGATAGCGTAAATACAGTCAATATGACAAGATGGCAGAGGAGAAATTTTAGATTTTAGGTTTTAGATTGCAGATTGATAGAAAGAAAATCGATTCGTGAAAAATCTAAAATCTAAAATCAGCAATCTAAAATATTCAAACAGCCACAGATTAAAAAGATTAAAATGATTCTTCAAGCTTTGTGAACTTTGCACTGAATTTTCAGCTCATAAAAAAACCTTGTGAACTTTGCGGTTAAAATTTAGATTTAGGGGAGAAGATTTTATATTGATAGAATCTAAAATCTAAAATCAGCAATCTAAAATATTCAAACAGCCACAGATTAAAAAGATTAAAATGATTCTTCAGGCTTTGTGAACTTTGCACTGAATTTTCAGCTTACATTAAATCTTTGCGAACTTTGCGGTTAAATTTTTAGTTTTAGCGCTTAGATTTTATATTAATAGAAATAAATTAAGATTGATGAGAAATCTAAAATCTAAAATCAACAATCTAAAATAAAAGAATTTGACGGTCATAATCCTGTAAAACTTATACCTATATATATTATCGAGAATATTACAGATAAATCTGCAATTTTAAGTTTCATAATATCAAAATACCTCAAAAATTCAATCGCGAGGTTAATATTTAAAAAAAATAAATACTTTTGTTGCAGAAAATAAGAGCAATGGCAAAGAATTTAGTAATAGTGGAATCACCTGCAAAGGCGAAAACGATCGAGAAATTTCTTGGGAACGATTTTCAGGTGGAGTCAAGTTATGGTCACATAGCAGACTTACCATCAAAGGAAATAGGGGTAGATGTAGAGAATGGTTTTAAACCTAAATATGAAGTTTCTCCGGATAAAAAGGCCTTGGTAAGTAAACTTAAGACACTATCTAAAAATGCCGAAACGGTTTGGTTAGCAAGTGATGAGGACCGCGAAGGAGAAGCTATTTCATGGCACTTGGCGGAAGAACTGAAACTGGATACAAAAAAAACAAAGCGAATTGTTTTTCATGAAATTACCAAATCTGCGATTCTTAAAGCAATCGACAATCCAAGGGAAATTGATTATAATTTAGTAAACGCACAACAGGCACGTCGTGTTCTGGATCGTTTAGTGGGTTACGAATTATCTCCGGTTTTATGGAGAAAAATCAAAGGCGGACTTTCTGCTGGTCGTGTACAGTCTGTTTCTGTTCGTTTGATTGTGGAGAGAGAACGTGAAATTCAAAGTTTCAATGCTGTTGCAACCTATTCAATTGTTGCCGAATTTGTAAATGAGGCAGGGAAAGCTTTTAAAGCAAAACTTCCCAAAAATTTCAATACTAAAAAAGAAGCCGAAGATTTCTTAAATCAAAACATCGGTTCAAAATATACGGTAGCCGATTTAGAAACTAAACCTACCAAAAAATCGCCAACAGCACCTTTTACAACTTCTACACTTCAACAGGAAGCTGCAAGAAAATTGTATTTGCCAGTTGGAATCACAATGCAGTTAGCACAGCGTTTGTACGAAGCGGGGCTTATTACTTATATGAGAACTGACTCGGTGAATCTTTCAAAAGATGCAATGGACGCCGCTGAAGCTGAAATCATAAAATCGTACGGAAAAGAGTTTTCGAAACCGAGAACTTTTGCAACGAAAAGTAAAGGAGCGCAAGAAGCGCACGAAGCAATTCGTCCGACTGATATGTCACGTCATACTGTGAATATTGATCGTGATCAGGCTCGTTTGTATGATTTGATCTGGAAAAGAACATTGGCTTCGCAAATGAGTGATGCACAATTAGAAAGAACAAACGTAAAAATTGAAGCTGATAATCACAGCGAAATTTTTGCAGCTTCGGGAGAGGTTTTACTTTTTGAAGGTTTCTTAAAAGTATATCTTGAAGGTCACGATGATGACGAAGAAGAACAAGAAGGAATGCTTCCGGCATTAAAAGTAAACGAAAAACTAGCTAATAATTACATTACAGCTACAGAACGATATTCAAGACCGCCTTCAAGATATACTGAGGCATCTTTAGTAAAAAAACTAGAAGAACTTGGAATTGGACGTCCGTCTACTTATGCACCAACAATCTCGACAATCATCAACAGAAATTATGTTGAAAAAGGTACACTTGAAGGTCAGGAACGTAAATATACGCAGCTTACTTTGCAAAACAGTAAAGTAGGAGAGAAGGTTTTAAAAGAAAACACAGGTTCTGATAAAGGAAAATTAGTTCCAACAGATATTGGAACTATCGTAACAGATTTCTTAGTTAAGAACTTCGGAAATATTCTAGATTATAATTTTACTGCAAAAGTAGAGCAGGATTTTGATGAAATTGCCGAAGGAAATATTGACTGGGCAATCATGATGCAGGATTTTTACAATAAATTTCACCCGAATGTAAAAGAAGTTGAAGCAAATGCTGAACGCGAAAGTGGTGAAAGAATTCTTGGTAAAGATGCTGACGGAAGACAGGTTTCTGTACGTTTAGGAAAATTTGGGCCAATGGCTCAAATTGGAGAAGCAGACGACGAAGATAAAAAATTTGCCAGTTTAATGGCAGATCAAAATATTGGAAATATCACCCTTGAAGAAGCTTTGAATTTATTCTTACTTCCTAAAACTTTAGGAGATTATAAAGGAGAAGAAGTAGAAGTTAGCAATGGTCGTTACGGTCCTTATGTTCGTCATGGAAGTGTGTTTATTTCATTACCTCGAGGAGAAGATCCTTTGAGTGTCACCAAAGAAAGAGCTCAGGAATTAATTGATGAAAAAGCTCTTGCAGATGCTCCAATTGCTGTTTACAAAGGAGAAGATGTTCAAAAAGGTGTGGGACGTTTTGGTCCTTTCATTAAATGGAATGGTCTTTTTGTAAATGTGAGTAAAAAATACAATTTTGATAATTTATCACAGGCTGATGTTGAGGAGTTAATTGAAGATAAATTACAAAAAAACATAGATAAAGTTCTTCACAATTGGGAAGACGAAGGAATTTTGGTTGAAAAAGCCCGTTGGGGACGCTCGGTTATTACAAAAGGTAAAATCAAAATTGAGCTAAGCAAAGATGTTGATGCAGCAAAGCTAACATTGGCCGAAGTTCAGGAAATGATCGAGAAAAAAGCACCAGCGAAAAAAACCGCCGCTAAGAAAACAACAGCAGCAAAAAAAGCACCGGCAAAAACAGCAGCAAAAAAGAAATAAAGAATGGAATTTGATTTTCTAGAGCCTTTAAATGATGGAATTTTAAAATTCATTAGTTCATTGTCTTCACAAGAACTGGGAAGTAAAATCGTTCTGCATACTCAGGATCAATTTCCGGATATTAGTAAAATTAACATTGCAATTGTTGGGGTTTTAGAAGACCGACGCAATATTAACATGGTTAATGAAGTTAATCTTACTACAGTTCGTAAAAAGCTTTATGGAATGTTCCCCGGAAATTGGGATGCTTCAATTGCTGATTTAGGAGATATTCTTGCTGGAGATTCTGTAGAGGATACTTATTTTGCGGTAAAAAAAGTTACATCGGCATTAATTAAAAATAAAGTCATTCCTATAGTCCTGGGAGGTTCGCAGGATTTAACATACGCTTTATATCGCGCATACGATGATTTAGAGCAAATGGTAAATATGGTTGCCGTAGATAACAGATTTGATTTTGGAAAAGAAGATGAAACAGTTTCGGCTAATTCGTACTTAACAAAAATCATAATTGATGAGCCTAATAACCTTTTCAATTACTGTAATATAGGATATCAAACGTACTATAATTCGCAGGAAGAAATTGATTTAATTGAAAAATTGTTTTTTGATGCTTACCGTTTAGGTGAAATCTCAAACAAAATAGCGTTGGCAGAACCCGTTTTTAGAGATGCTGATTTAGTTAGTATCGATTTAAATTCGGTAAAGTCTTCAGATTCAGGTAATGTAATTTCATTTGAACCAAATGGTTTCAACGGAAAAGAGATTTGTTCTTTGGCAAGATATGCGGGAATTAGTGATAAAGTATCTTCGTTAGGAGTCTTTAATCACAATAGTACTGTTCAGGAATCGCCTATTGTGGCTCAGATAGTATGGTATTTTATTGAAGGATATCATTATCGTTCAAAAGAATACCCATTTGGAAGCAGAACAAATTATTTAAAATATATTGTTCCTTTAGAAGAGGAAGAACTAGTGTTTTATAAAAGTGATAAAACAGAGCGTTGGTGGATCGAAATTCCATTTGAAACAAACGGCAGCAATAAACTAAAAAGAAATACGTTATTACCGTGTTCTTATGAAGAATATTTGAGTGCTTGTAATCAAGAATTGCCAGAAAGATGGTGGAAAGCACAACGAAAAAACGCTTTGTAGAAGAAAATTTTAATGAAAATCTTAATTTTTTCAAGTTTTTCAAAAAAATGTTAAAAAATTTAGTAAGATAAGGTTTATATATTGTAAAATTTAACGTTTTACGTCGATTTTTTTAATCAGTTTATCGATGAAATATTTTTTTTTTATTTTATTTAACATTATTTTTGAACGGTAAAATAAATTTCGCAAGTAGTATTGTTTTTTAGATAAATAATAAATACGTTTACGGACTTTTAATAATGAATAGATAATCCCAAATTTATATGAAGAAGTTTATTGCATTTGCAGCAATGTTAACACTGGTAATCGGCTGTGGTAAGTCAGGTGACAAAGGTGAATTAGTTGGTGTTACAGGAGGGAAATGGCATCCCGAGAAGCCTTATGGAATGACATTAGTTCCTGGTGGATCTTTTATTATGGGTAAATCAGATGCTGATTTAGCCAATGTAGAAGATGCTCCAACTAAAACAGTAACAGTTAGATCATTTTACATGGACGAGACTGAGATTACTAACAGTGAGTACCGTCAATTCGTAGAATGGGTAAAAGATTCTACAATGAGAGTGCGTCTTGCTATTTTGGCTGATGAAACAGGTCAAAAAAGTACTGGTGGTAAAGGTGCTAAAGGTGGAAGTATCGCTGATTATGCATTTAATGATTCTGAACCAGATAAAATGACAGCTTACGATAAGTATATGTATGATAACTACTATAGTGTAGGTACAAAAGACGATCCGTATGCTGGTAGAAAACTAAACAAAAAAATTAAGTTAATTAGAGATACTAAAGCTTATCCAGACGAATATTATGCTGAAGTAATGGACTCTATGTATTTGCCAATTGAAGAATCATACAATGGTTTAAGAACAATTGATGTAAATAAATTGAAATTCCGTTATTCTTGGATGGATATTCAGGCTGCTGCAAAAGCTAAAGTTGGAAAAAGAAAAGATTTCGTTAAAACTGAACAAGTTAATGTGTATCCAGATACTACAGTTTGGATTAAAGATTTCGCGTATTCATATAATGAGCCAATGCATAATGATTATTTCTGGCATAAAGCCTATGGAGATTATCCAGTAGTAGGTGTAACTTGGAAACAAGCTAAAGCATTTTGTGCATGGAGAACTTTAAACAAAAACAGCTATATTAAATCTAAGAAAAAAGGACGTGACCTGGTTAACGCATTCAGACTTCCAACAGAAGCAGAATGGGAGTATGCAGCAAGAGGCGGTCTTGAGTCTGGTACTTATCCTTGGGGAGGTCCTTACACTAAGAGTGACAGAGGATGTTTCATGGCAAACTTTAAGCCTAACAGAGGAGATTATGCTGCCGATGAAGCTTTATATACTGTTGAAGCAAAATCTTACGAGCAAAACGGATACGGATTATATAACATGGCAGGAAACGTTTCAGAGTGGACAGATTCTGCTTACAATCCAAATGCATACGAGTATGTTTCTACAATGAACCCTAACGTAATTGATGGAAACAACCAAAGAAAAGTGGTTCGCGGAGGATCTTGGAAAGATGTTGCTTACTTCCTACAAGTAAGTACACGTGACCACGAATATGCTGATTCTGCAAGAAGTTATATTGGTTTCAGAACTGTACAAGATTACATGGGAACTCAAGTAACTGGAAATGGAACCGGTAAAAAGAAATAGTAATTTATAATTAAATCAATACAATAACCAAATCGAATCTATTTTAAAATTAAAACCTAAAAAAAATTATTATGGCATTATTAAGTAAAAAAGCAATGAATTTCGCTTATGGTATGGGAGCGGCAGTAGTAATCGTTGGAGCATTATTCAAAATTACTCACTTTGAAATTGGACCATTAACAGGAACAGTTATGCTTTCAGTAGGTTTATTGACTGAGGCATTAATCTTTGCGTTATCTGCTTTTGAACCAGTTGAAGACGAATTAGATTGGACTCTTGTTTACCCAGAATTAGCTAACGGACAAGCTAGAAAGAAAGCTGATAAAGAAGAAACAACTGATGCCCAGGGATTATTATCTCAAAAATTAGATGCAATGTTAAAAGAAGCTAAAGTTGACGGTGAGTTAATGGCAAGTTTAGGAAACAGCATCAAAAACTTCGAAGGAGCTGCTAAAGCAATTTCTCCAACAGTAGATTCTATTGCAGGACAAAAGAAATACTCTGAGGAATTATCAGTTGCTGCTGCTCAAATGGAATCATTAAACAGTTTATATAAAGTACAATTAGAAAGTGCTGCAAGAAATGCTGAAGCTAATAAAGAAATCGCTGATAACGCATCTAAATTAAAAGAGCAAATGGCGTCTATGACTGCTAACATTGCTTCTTTAAATAGTGTATATGGTGGTATGCTTTCTGCAATGAGTAACAAAGGATAATTAGTTTTTAACTATTATATTAAAATTATTAATAAGAACTAATTAGAAAAAAATGGCAGGAGGAAAATTAACCCCTAGACAGAAGATGATTAACCTGATGTACCTGGTTTTCATCGCGATGTTAGCAATGAACGTATCAAAAGAAGTAATTTCTGCTTTTGGTTTGATGAATGAAAAATTTGAAGCTGCAAACACTACTTCAGTTACAACAAACGAAGGCTTACTGCAATCTTTAGATCAAAAGGCTGCTGAAGCAAAAGGAGAGTTCATTACTGCAGCAGAAACTGCTCACAAAGTTGAAGGAATCTCAAAAGAATTTTACGATTATATAGGTACTTTAAAAGCTCAGTCTATCAAAGGATTTGAGGTTGAAAAAGAAACTGGAAAACTACCATACGAAGCTATGGATAGAGGTGATAATATCGACGACTGGTTTACAGGAGACGGTTACACTAAAAAAGGTAACGAAATTATCGCTAAAATTCAAAAATACAAAGCAGACTTAAAAGCTGCTTTAGGAACAGATAAAAAGTATGCTAACATTATTGCAGAAGTTGAAAAGAAATTTGATGTTTCTGAAGTAAAAAACAAAGAAGGTATAAAAGAAAAATACTTAGCTTACCACTTTAAAGGTTTCCCTGCAATCGCATCAGCTGCTAAACTTTCAGCTTGGCAGAATGACGTTAAAAAAGCAGAAACTGATGTTTACAACAGTGCTTTAGGAAAAGCTGCGGTTGCTGCTGCTTCTTATAGCAACTATCAGGCAATTGTTGTTTTAGATAAAAATGCTTATTTCCAAGGAGAAAAAGTTACTGGTAAAGTAGTTTTAGGTCGTTATGACGAAAACACAAAACCAACTTCATTCCAAGGTCCTGGACAAATTGTTAACGGACAAGCTGTTATCTCTTTAACTGCTGGAGGTGTAGGTGAGCAAAATATTAATGGTCAATTTACATTCTTAGAAGACGGTAAAAATATTCCACTTAAATTTAAAGGAACTTACGTTGTAGTTCCAAGACCAAACTCAGCTACAATTTCTGCTGATAAAATGAATGTAGTGTACAGAGGAGTTGTTAACCCAATCTCTGTATCATTTGCAGGAGTTGATGCTAACAAAATTGTTGCGAGTGCTCCAGGATTATCTTCAGCGGGTAAACCAGGTAAATATAACATGAACCCGGGTTCAGGTACAGAAGCTACAATTTCTGTAACAGGAACATTACCAAACGGAGATAAAGTTACTGATAAGAAATCATTCAGAATTAAAGGTATTCCTGGACCAACAGGAACAATCAGAGGAGAAATGGGAGTTGTTAAAGGTCCTAAATCTAACTTAGAGATTGCTACTATTGGTGCTAAATTACTTGATTTTGATTTTGAAGTTGGTTTAGATGTTGTTGGATTTAATATGAAAATTGCCGGACAGCCTACAGTTGTTGTTAGTGGTAACAGATTAAATGCACAATGTAAACAAGTACTTTCAAGAGCAGGTAAAGGAGATCAGGTTACTATTTCTGAAATTAAAACTAAACTTGTTGGGGCTGGTAGTTATTTATTGCCAAGAACTGCTCCGGTAATTTATGAAATACAATAATTAAGTACTGAAATCTTCAGTCAATATCTTATAATAATACCACGATGAAAGTAAGAAATTTTTTAATAGCTATTGTTCTAATCGCTGGAGGTTTTGCTTCTAATGCGCAATCAAATTTGCTAAATGCAAAAACGCCTGCCCAAATTGGGCTTAAAACTCCTGCGCAACTTATCTCTGATAATGATAAGCCTTTAGCTTACGGTTATGTAGATGATAGAGATATCTTGATGGGTAAAACAACTTGGGAGATTATTGACTTAAATGAGAAAATCAATTTTCCTTTATATTTTCCTGTAGATACTGCTAATATTGGTTCTGACAGACGCTCATTGTATGATGTCTTGACGAAAGCCGTTAAAAAAGGCAAAATAACTGAGGTGTATTCTGATAGTTATTTCAATACTAAAAAATCTATGAAAGACATCGAAGGTGCATTATCTCGTATTGACACAACAGATGCTGGTAGAGAACTTATCAACCAATATCCGGATGACTATAAAACACGTGTTGTTAAGAAAAAAGTTGTTACTGGTACTGGTAAAAAGAAAGTTGTTACTTATGTAGACGAAACGGTTGGGCCTACTAGATCAGTTCCTGCTGAATATATCTTAAAGCAAGATCTTACTGCTGCAGATGTTACTCAGTATAAAATTAAAGGATACTGGTATTTTGATAAACGTCAAAGCGAATTAAAATATCGTTTACTTGGGATTTGTCCTGTAACTCCAGACGTTTACACAATGAATAGTGATGAAAAGGATTATATCGAATTATTCTGGGTTTTCTTCCCTAATTCTCGTGAAGTATTACATGAAGCAAAAGCTTTCAATGACAGTAATTCAGCTCTTCCAATTTCATTTGATCAAATTTTAAATTCAAGACGTTTTAATGCGATTGTCTATAAAGAAGAAAACTTGTACCAAGATCGTGAGATCAAAGATTACATGAAAGATAACGCACAAAATCAGTTATTAGAATCTGAAAGAGTAAAAGAGAAGATTCGTAATTTCGAACAAGATATGTGGAACTACTAAGTTCTAAAATTAAATTATAAGAAAAACTCTTACTGCTAATGTAGTAAGAGTTTTTTTTTGGACATACCGGCAGTATTTAAATACTATTTTATATGAAATTTTAATAAATTACAGATTTTTCAAAAAAATTGAACAATAGAGAAAGATATTAAGTAATTCACGATTTTATTTTGTAATTCTCACGTTTATAGTGTTTTGTAATTGATTTTAAGCATGTTAACTGATGGTTTGTAGAAATTAATTTCTAAATTTGTAACTACAATTTCTATAAATTGATAATATTGTAAGAAAAATAACAATATTATTCAGCAAACTGCGTTTAGGTTTATTATAAAAAATATTATGATGAAAGTGAAAAGTTTTTTAATGGTTATTGTTTTTATAGCGGGTGGTATAACTTCTAATGCTCAATCTAATTTACTGAATGCTAAAACAGCTGACCAAATTGGGCTTAAAACAGCTGCACAGCTTATCTCAGATAATGATAAACCTTTAGCTTATGGTTATGTAGATGATCGTGATGTTTTAATGGCAAAAACTACTTGGGAGATTATTGATTTAAATGAAAAAATCAACTTTCCTTTGTATTTTCCCGTAGATACTGTTAATATTGGTTCTGACAGACGTTCACTTTATGATGTTTTAACGAAAGGAATCAGACAAGGAAAAATAACTGAAGTTTATACAGATAGTTATTTCAATACTAAAAAATCTATGAAAGACATAGAGGGTTCATTAACTCGTGTTGATACAACAGATGCTGGTAGAGAACTTATCAACCAATATCCTGATGATTATCGAACACGTGTTGTGAAGAAAAAAGTGGTTACTGGTACGGGTAAAAAGAAAGTTGTTACTTATGTTGACCAAACAGTTGGCCCAACAAGAACAGTTCCTGCTGAATATATTTTAAAACAAGACCTTACAGCAGCGGATGTTTCGCAATATAAAGTAAAAGGATATTGGTATTTTGATAAACGCCAAAGTGAATTGAAATACCGCTTACTTGGAATTTGCCCTGTAACACCAGACGTTTATACGATGAATAGTGATGAAAAGGATTATATTGAACTATTCTGGGTTTTCTTCCCTAATGCGCGAACAGTGCTTCATGAAGCAAAAGCGTTTAACGACAGCAATTCTGCACTTCCAATTTCTTTTGACCAAATTTTGAATTCAAGACGCTTTAATGCAATTATCTACAAAGAAGAGAATATGTATGGAGATCGAGAGATTAAGGATTACATGAAAGATAATGCACAAAATCAGTTGTTAGAATCAGAAAGAGTAAAAGAGAAAATCCGTAACTTCGAAGAAGATATGTGGAATTACTAACAACCGAAATCAAATTATAAAAAAAACTCTTACTACCTTTGCAGTAAGAGTTTTTTTATTTTATCTATACATTTACAATGCTTGATTATTTAATCGTGGGATCTGGGCTGGCTGGTATTTCTTTTGCAGAAGTTGCCCTTAAAAACAATAAAACTATATTAGTTATCGATAATAAATCTCAAAACTCATCCCGGGTTGCTGGCGGTTTATATAATCCGGTTATTTTAAAGCGTTTTAGCGAAGTTTGGAAAGCCAAGGAACAGCTTGATTTGATGAATGATTTCTATAATCAAATTGAAGAGAAATTAAAAGAGAAATTTAATTTTAAAATGCCTGTTTTAAGAAAATTTTTCTCTATTGAAGAGCAAAACAATTGGTTTGCAGCTTCAGATAAAATAAATTTAGCCCCTTTTTTATCTACAAAACTAATTACGAGAAAATACAACAGTATTGATTCACCATACGATTATGGAGAAGTTCTGCATACAGGTTATGTTAATACAGCTTTATTGGTAGATACCTACAAAGAATATTTGATTGCGAATAATTTATTTCTTGAAGAATCTTTTAACAGCAGTTATATTGAATTTTTAGAATTGGGAATTCAATACAAAAATATTCAGGCAAAACATATCATTTTTGCAGAAGGCTTTGGGCTTCTTAAAAATCCTTTTTTTAATTATTTACCTTTAGACGGTACAAAGGGAGAACTGTTTATCATAAAAGCACCAAATCTAAATCTGGATGTAATAGTAAATACGAGCGTTTTTATTTTACCACTAGGCGATAATCTGTTTAAAGTAGGCGCAACTTACAATTGGCATGACAAAACAGATACCCCTACAGAAGAAGGAAAACAAGAACTTTTAGATCGCATAAAAGAGATTATAACCTGCGATTTTGAAATTGTCAAACATTTTGGGGGAGTCCGCCCTACAGTTGCTGATAGAAGACCTCTGGTTGGAACCCATGAAATACATAAATCGCTCCATGTTCTTAACGGATTAGGAACACGTGGCGTAATGCTTGGACCGGCAATGGCACAGACATTATTTGACTATATAGAAAACGGAACTCCTATAGACCGCGAAGCAGATATCAAGCGATTCCATAAACGATATTTAAAATCTCTTATTTCTGACCGGCCTTAGGATCGTAAGAAATAAACATATTAATATATAGATTTCGGGAAAGACGTAATACAAAAGGAAACAACACAATCAGCGTAATCACTATTGAAACAAAAGATTCCTCTATACTTGCTCCAAAAAATACAAATGAAACAATAAAAGCAGCAATTCCCACAGCGACATTTAATCCGTAACTCACATACATTGCACCATAAAAAAACGATGGTTCAATTTGATATTTTAAACCGCAATGACTGCAATTTTCGTTCATTTTTAGAACTTTAGTCAAATGAAGCGGATTTTTGTCTGAATACATGCTCTCTTTTTGGCATTTTGGACAACTTCCTGTTAAAATACTATTTAGTTTGGATCCTTTTTTTAACATTTGCAAAAAATTTACATTACCATTTATTTAGGTAACGCAAATTTACAATTTTCATTCTCAGTTTAAGGTATCAAAACATGAAACTTTAAACTTTAAACAACAATTTAATGCTTAATATACACAATCTTTCGGTTTCTTTTGGAGGAACATATTTATTTGAAGAAGTTACTTTTCGTTTAGGCGCCGGCGACCGTGTAGGTCTTGTTGGTAAAAACGGAGCAGGTAAATCGACAATGCTTAAAATGTTAGCAAGAGATTTTGCCCCGGATTCTGGAGTTATCTCTCAGGAGAAAGATATTAAAATGGGATTTTTACGTCAGGATATTGATTTTGAACGTGGAAGAACCGTATTAGAAGAGGCTTATGAAGCTTTTACCGAAATTAAAGTTGTAGAAAAAAAGCTGGAAGAAATCAATCATCAATTGGTTACCAGAACCGATTATGAAAGTGAGGAATATGGGCAGATTATTGAAGATTTATCTGATTATACACATCGTTTTGATCTTCTTGGCGGTTATAATTATGTTGGAGACACAGAGAAAATTCTTTTAGGGTTAGGTTTTAAAAGAGAAGTTTTTAATAATCAAACCGAAACATTTTCTGGAGGTTGGAGAATGCGAATCGAATTGGCTAAATTATTATTACAGTCAAATGATGTATTGCTTCTGGATGAGCCAACGAACCACTTGGATATCGAAAGTATCATTTGGTTAGAAAGTTTTCTTCGCAATTATCCAGGAGTTGTCGTAATTGTTTCGCACGATAAAATGTTCCTGGATAATGTTACAAACCGTACAATCGAAATTTCTTTAGGAAAAGCATACGACTTTAATAAACCCTATTCTCAATATTTAGAATTACGCCATGAAATTCGCGAAAAGCAATTGGCAACTCAAAAGAATCAGGCAAAGAAAATAGAAGAAACAGAAAAATTAATCGAAAAGTTCCGTGCGAAAGCTTCAAAAGCTTCGATGGCGCAATCGTTAATTAAAAAGTTAGATAAAGTAGAAAGAATTGAAGTTGATGAAGACGATAATTCTGTAATGAATATTTCTTTTCCTGTATCAAAAGAACCAGGAAAAGTAGTAGTTGAAGCTGAAAATGTGACAAAAGCATACGGCGACAAAACGATTTTAAAAGATATAAGTTTACTTGTAGAAAGAGGAAGTAAAATTGCCTTTGTCGGCCAGAATGGTCAGGGAAAATCTACTTTCATTAAGGCACTAGTAAACGAATTTGAATACGACGGAACTATTAAATTAGGACACAATGTACAATTAGGATATTTTGCTCAGAATCAGGCCGAATATCTTGATGGCGAAATCACTTTGCTTCAAACTATGGAAGATGCCGCAACAGACACCAATCGTATGAAAGTGCGAGATATGCTGGGATCATTTTTATTCCGCGGTGATGATGTCGAGAAAAAAGTAAAAGTGCTTTCAGGAGGCGAACGTAACCGTTTGGCACTTTGCAAATTGTTGTTACAGCCAATTAACGTTTTGCTAATGGATGAGCCTACGAATCACTTAGACATCAAATCTAAGAATGTTTTGAAAGCAGCACTTCAAAAATTTGGCGGAACTTTATTATTGGTTTCTCACGACAGGGATTTCCTTCAGGGAATGTCGAATATCGTTTACGAATTTAAAGATCAAAAAATCAAAGAATATTTGGGCGATATCAATTTTTTCTTAGAACAGCGCAATCTGGAAAACATGCGTGAAGTGGAGAAAAAAGATGTTGCAAAAGCCGCCGCTCCAAAAGAAACTAACAAAGCATCATACGAAGACCAGAAAAAAGGAAAAGCACTTCAAAACCGATTGAGTAAAATTGAAAGTCAAATTCAGCAATTAGAAAAAGACATTCAGCACGACGATAAAATGCTCGCTTCAAATTACGACAAACACATCGAAGACGCATCGTTTTTTACGGCATACAACAAAAAGAAACAGGATTTAGAACAATTATTGATAGACTGGGAAGTTGTTCAGGAAGAGATTGATAATTTTAATGTTTAGTTAAGATTGTTTCAAGTTTCAGGTTTCAAGTTGCAATTTTGACGAGTAAATTTCACCGCAAAGCACGCTAGATTTCTTATAGTCTGGATTTATAATGTACAAAGTTCGCAAAGCTTTATCAACAGTTAGCTTTGCGAACTTTGCGTTTTATGAAACCTCGCAGATCAAAAAATCTTAGCGTTTGCGGTTAAATATTCATTCAGTTCAAAACCTGAAACCTGAAACCTGAAACCTGAAACAAAAACTATTTAATAATCCCAATAGACTTAGAATGCGCAATAGCTTCACTGCTTTCTTTAAAATAACAAACAGAAACATCGAGCGATTCTAAATTTTTCATGACCTTTTTGATTTCCTTTTTTTTGCTTTTACCCGTTTGTCTAATGTAAACAGCAATTACGGTAACAGGGAAAATTTTGCAGATTCGCTCGTATAAAACCGGATCATGCTGAGAATCATCTCCCAATAAAACATATTTAAGATTAGGATAAAATTCTAAAACATGCTTTATTTTTTCAAATTTATGATCGTGATTTCCACGCCCGCTCATGAAGAAATCAGTAACACCTCTTCTAATATCTTTTAATAAAATAACGGCGCGCGGCAGATGATGTATTTTGGTAAATTGTACAATAAAGCGGTACAAATTCCATTCGCTGCTCGAAACATAAAAAAAAGCATTTTCTTCTTCTTTATTGTGACGTCCGGCCGAGCTTAAAGCCTGATAATGCGGTACAACATCTTTAAAAACCTTTCGGTCATTTACATTTTTGAAAAGTAAGATGTACATTTTTTTGAAGATATTCCGCGTATGCGAAATCAAAAAAGTATCGTCGATATCAGAAATAATTCCTAAATTCCCTTTATGCGGGCGTATAAAGCTTCCTTTTGAAATAATAGTTTTGCCACCATATTTGATACTCACTTCATATTCGATCCACCCAAAATGAGTTTCTTTTTCAAGCGGAATGCAAAAATTAAAATAACCATCGTCCAGCGTTTTTGTATGTATCTCCTGTTTGTTGAATTTTAGGTAAACATCAAAATTTTCAATAGTTTTTATTCTGAATTGATTGACAACCGAACGTGCATTTTTTAAGTTTTTCTTTTGAAAATCATAATCATACGTTCTCTTAAAGACATGTCCCATTACAATTAATTCTTCTTCATTGGCATAACCCCGATATAATTGTAAAATAGGTTTCATTAATTCCGTATATTTATATAACACTGTAAATTAATTATTTTAATTGGTTTTAAAAATAAAATTTTGAAAAAGAATGTCTTATTTGTTGTAAATCCTATTTCAGGAGACCTAGATAAATCAAGTTTAATTGAGGCTGTTAGGGAGTTTGCAGCTACAAATTATTTTGGTTTGAAGGTTTATGAAACTACGGGTAAAAATGATTTAAAAGAAATACAGGCACTATATAATCAATATCTGCCGGAACGAATTATAGTTGCCGGCGGCGACGGAACCATTAAAATGGTTGCTGAAGCGATGGAAGAACAGGATGTGATTATTGGGATTTTGCCAGCCGGATCTGCAAATGGACTTTCGGTCGATTTAAATCTGCCTGTGGGAATTGAGGAAAACCTTAAAATTGCTTTTCAGAATCATTATATTGAAATGGATATGATTTGTATTAATGGCAAAAAAAGTATTCATTTAAGCGATCTTGGTTTGAATGCCAATCTGGTCAAAAATTATGAACAAAGCGATGTAAGAGGTTTTTGGGGTTATGCCTTGCAGGCTTTTACGACATTAACAGAACCTGATGAACCTTTTGTCGCAACAATATCAGCAAACAATAAAACTGTTGATCATGTTGCAAGAATGATTGTTATTGCTAATTCGCAGAAATACGGAACGGGCGTAATCATTAACCCAAATGGTGCAATGAACGACGGAAAATTTGAATTAGTAATTTTAAAAAGTCTGGATTTGTTACTAATTGGAAAAATTATTACCGGAAACATGCCAATTGATTCTGAAGATATAGTTATTATTTCGACAGATAAGGCAGAAATAAAAACAGATTATCCGGTTCATTTTCAAATTGACGGTGAATATTGCGGAGCACAAAAGTCATTAGAAATTCATATTCTGCCCAAACAAATGAAACTGGCTGTTCCTTAATCTAAAAAAACAATTTGTATCGCCCCGATGAGCTTAGGACTGATGTCTTATTTTTTTCTATAAATATTACACTCCTAACGGAGTTTGTCTGGTTTAGGAACAGAATATTTATAAAATTATGAAGGATGTTTGCCCCGTTCCGGAAGAGCAGAATATTTATAGAAATTATGCAGGATATTTATGCAGCTCTGTAAGAGCGCAATATTTATAGAAAATTAAATGGATAATATAAAAAAAGCTCCATCGGAGCGATATATTTATTTAAAAGGATTGCGTTCCTGCCATTCTGTTTTTGGTTCTAAATAATTAAAAAACCTTGCAATATTATGATTGATTAAAGCATTACTATGCGTTATCAAACCATACATTTTTACAGGTTTTGCCCCAACAGAACTTTTAATTTCGAGAGCAGTTCTGGCAAAAACAATCGCTGAAAATCCTTTTTTAATAGAATAAGCAATCATATCGTAAAGCATATTCAAATACAGCATTTTTTCGCGCTGAACACTTTCATCGTAACCTAAAAAATAAGTGTCCATGACCTCACCGTTTTTTATAAGTGTATTGAAACCAATTAGTTTTTCATCTAAAAAATAACCATAAAGTAAAAAGTTCTCTTTCATAATTTCTTTAAAAAAACTGAAATGGTTTCTGGCTAGGAAAAAAGTGTTGAAAGGTGCATTTTTAGCCACATGAAAGTACAACTCATAAATAACATCTTCATATTTTCTAATGTCAGACAAAGACATTTGCTGTTTTTCTATCCCATTAGATTTTTTGCGGGCGCGTTTGTATTGGTCCCGGTATTTTTTTGACAGTGCATCAACATAATCTTGTTCAGTTTTCCAATTTTCATTGATTTTAAAAATCATATTAGGCTGTATCGAAAACGTATAATTGTTTTTAAATTCAGCCTGCAATGGTTCAATTTCTTTTGCAGTAAAGTCTTTTATACTGGTTATATGAACTTTTTTTCCATTAGCTTTTAAATCTTTTTTAAGCTGATTAATAGCTTTATGAAGTGTTTTAACAGCTTTTGCTTCTTTAATATTCTGATCAAAAGCAAAAGCATTCTGTCCGGTTAACATATTGTTTCCAACAAATAAAACGTGAGAAGCGAAATTCTTTAATGCAAAATTGCGAACAGATGTTTTTAAACATCGATCGCGTTCGCCAAAAGACTCTAGTTTTTCTGCAAATAAAAATTGAGTTAAAACAATACCAACAAGTTTTTCCTCTTCAAAAATTCCAATAAAATGACAAATCATATTTACCGGAGAGGAATTTTCCAGTACTTCGAGATATTCCCGTGTTAAAAAAATATTATTAGCGGCCAGCGAATTCCACTCTAAAGGAAGTAATGATGTGCTGTTGTAGATTTGAAAAGAATAAGTTGTATTCAAAAGTGTGAGCTAATTTCTTCAAAATTAGATAATATTTATAATAACTCATCTTCTTTAAGCTATTATTAAGAAAAACCCGTTTGAATTTTGGCTTCAAACGGGTCTGTAGTATTTATAATTTACGCAAACTGACAAACGATGCCGCCTATTATGGTAAGAGTAAGCATCCAGTATCCTGCATGAATAAAGATGTATTTCCATGATTTTCTTTCGAATAATCCATTAATTCCAACTATAGGAAAAGCAAAAAACAGCCCCGACATAAAACCATGAAGAGAACCATGTTTAAAAGTACGGAAAGCAGTTCCGTAATCAGCCATAAAAGCATGAAAAGACGGTTTTGCGCTTTCAATAAAAGGCGGGCCGCCAATCATTCCAATTGCACCCGACTGATGAATAGTAAACGACATTAAAGCCATCGAAATCATAACAGAAAAAATGTACGTAAACCCAAATATTTTGAGCATATTTCCTTTTTTTAAATCTTCTTCGGTAAAATTATTTTCTCTCATCCAGATTGTTCCAAAAACTTTTGGATGATACCAGATAAAACCGATTATGAGTGTCACAATCGCGGCAACGAAAAATGTAATTAAGTTAATTTCCATAATTTAAGGTTTTTGTAATTAGTTGTTCCAAAATTAATCAAAAAACTATAACGATTTCGATATTTTTAAAAAGAAGAAAAGTAAGACGATTTTTTATTTATTAACACTTTATCGACATAAGTCGCTTTACATCTAGTAATTAACTAATTTTGAGGCAAGAAAAACAATCCCCAAATCTGTTATGAAAAGCTTTGCAACACTTTTTTTAGCATTTATTTTTTCTCTAAATGTTTTTGCAGATACTGTTTCAGATAAAGAGAAAGACGCGCTAATTAAATTATATCATGCGACAAATGGTTCGCAGTGGAAAATAAAATGGGATTTGTCACTATCAGTCTCAACCTGGTATGGAGTTCGTGTTGAAAACGGAAAAGTAATTTCTTTAAATTTAGCCGATAATAATCTGCAGGGAGAACTGCCTGCTGCATTTTTTGAACTGGTAAATTTAATTACAATTGATCTTCATAAAAATAATCTTAAAGGACAATTATCAAATTCAATCAGTAATTTTAAAGAACTTGAAGCTTTAAATGTTTCTGGTAATCAGTTATCTGGTACAATTCCTAGAAGCATTTGTGATTTGAAGAATTTGAAAGATTTAGAACTTTTTAAGAATAATATTTCCGGTGAATTACCTGTAGAAATTGGAAAACTGAATCAATTAGAAATTCTTTGTTTATTTGATAATCAAATCGCTGGTGTTCTGCCAAGTTCATTGTATAAGATTTCGACTTTAAAAATACTGCTGTTAAATAATAATAGATTATCAGGAGTTGTAAGTTCAGATATTTCTAATTTGAATATTTTGCAAAATTTAAGTTTGTTCAATAATAATCTGGACGGAGAAATTCCTAAGGAATTAGAAAAAATGCCTAATCTTTCTGAAATGAACCTATCTTATAATAAATTCACAGGTTCGGTTTCAAAAAACCTTACTTTATTAGACGCTTTGAATATGACAATGTTTGATGAAAATGGAAATTTGTTTTTATTAGATGTAAATGAAGAAAGAAAGCCTGAAAATAGTATTGTAAATTAATCTAATTTGTTTCCCTTTAAAAAAGTTGAGTAACTTTGCTTCAATAAATTTGATGCGGGTTTTTATAAAGCATTCAATATTTTTTATAACTTTAAAATTGAATTCAATTCTAAAGAAAGTTTAAACATAAAATACTAACCTTTTTACTATAAAATTATGACACTACAATATCAAGGTGAACAATACGGAAAGTCAACTACATTTACCATTAGAATCATTGGTAATAACTTATCAAAAAGCAGTTCTAATTATCAAATCGATCTTTTGGTTGGAGACAAAAAACTGCCAGCTTTTACAAGTGAAATCCACCAAAGTTTATCAAACTGTTTGAGAGAAATTTACTTATTCAGAAAACACAACGGGATTAAATTTGACGAATCGTCAGAAAAAATAGTTTCGCTTTATGTTCCTTATGATAAGGTTTTATATAACTATAATAAATTTGCTTTGTTTAGAGCTTAATTATTTAAGAAAATATGTTTTGATAGAACCGTTCAGAAATGAGCGGTTTTTTTTATTCCAAAATCTCTATAGATTTAAGCTTTTATAAAAGCTTTTTTTATCAATTTAAATGTTAATATTTACTTAAAATATTGTTCTTTTTTTACTATTATTGCTTTATAAACTGTTAAAAAAATAATTTGTAAATCAAAGAAATTAATATGTTGACAATTAATTGATTAAGTAGGAAATCTAATAAATCGATTTGTATCAGCGTAGAAAATAATTTTAGAACCTATTAAACAATAAGTAAGCGAATAATGAAAATACTCCAAAAAGAACATCTTTACTATTTATTATTAATTTTATTATTTAATAATTTCAGCATTTTTTCTCAAAATTATAATAGTCAAATTATAAATCCAGTTCCAGAAAAAATATTTAGCGCATCACCAGATGTTATGGCTTTTCAAAAGTATAATATTAGTGAAGTAAATTTATATACAGGTAAAACGGATGTTAAAATCCCTATTTATGAGATTATCTCAGGTAATATTAATATTTCAATTAGTTTGAATTACGATTCAAGTGGCATAAAGGTTGATGATAGAGCTTCTTCTGTAGGTTTTGGTTGGGTCTTAAATGCTGGAGGAAATATTATTAGAATTGTTAATGATGTTCCAGATAATGAAGTTACTGTTGCTACGCAATATTTAGATGGAGGAGACACAGGAGTTCATATCATGCCTTATATTAAAAGGCAAGGTTATAACAGAAAAAAAAACGGAACGATTCCTTTATTTTCTCCATATTATAGATATTCAAATTTCCCAAACGATTCTCCTGTTTTTCTTTATAGAGAGGATATAAATGAAAACGAAACAGATGGTGAAAATGGTCATTTTTGGGCGGATTGGACATATTTAGCAAGTAATGATCCAAATGTACAAAAAGATATACCAGATACTTTTATTGTAAATGCTCCTGGTCTTAGCTCTAAATTTATAACTACAAATAATACCAATCAAACGGATATTTATCCTAATAACAACACAGGATTTGTTACTACTTTTTTAGACAATGCTGGTTTAAAAATGAACTCGCTGATTGTTGATAAAAGAGAAAACCCTGGTTTTGGGTTTTATAATTATGTCAATTTAGGAGAGAATAATTTAAGTGTTTTAAATGCTAATCCTTATCATCAGGTAACAGCTTTAAAAAAAATTAAAGATTTTTACGAATTCAATATTGTTAACACAAACGGAATTAAATATAAATTTAGTGAAGAGGAAGTAAATGAGAATTTTTATCGTCCATTTGGAACAATTCCCGTGCCATCAGGATCTTGTTCAGGGAATATGGATTTAGTATTTAGTTATCATGCTAATTATTATAATAAGAGAATACATACTTGGAATTTAAGTAAAATTGAAGACGATAAAACAAATAAAACGGTAAATTTTCTTTATGACACTTATAGTAATTCTAATTTAGAAAATAATATCTTAATTGATACCAAAGTAAACTTAACCGTAAGTTCACAAAATGAAAATCAATTGAATAAGTGCATCTTGACGCCATATTTAGAAAGTGATCCTTACAATTATTTAAAGATGACATCAATGACGAAAAATCCTAAAAGAAAAAGATTAACCAGTATTGCATTTGATGAAGGTACTGTAATTTTTCAATATGGTTTGATCAGGCAGGATTATATAGGTGAAAATGCTTTGACAGAAATAATTGTTAAAGACAAAAAAGATAATACTATCAAGCGCTTTGTTCTTAATTATTCTTATTTCGATTCAAAAGAAAATTGTACAGATCCTGATTGTAAAAGACTAAAATTAGAAAATGTTAAGGTTTATGGCAGCAATTATAATACTGTATTTAATACTTATACCTTAGAATATGAATATACCAATAAATTGCCTAGAAGAGGTTCTTTAGAGCGAGATTATTTGGGTTACTATAATAATAATGGAGCTGCAAATACAACATCAAATGTGCTGTTAACACCAACTTTATTTTTTTATAAAAACAATAATGAGAATTCAGTATTACCGTTCCCATTAGTGAACAATAACAGTTTTCAAACTATACCCGGAAATTATAGTTTAATTCCTAATTCTTATTCGCTAACAGGTTTGTTAAAGAAGCTTACTTATCCAACTGGTGGGAGTGTTGAATTTGAGTATGAAAACAATCAATTTCAATATTTAGGTCAAAATTATTTATCAGGAGGAGCAAGGATAAAATCTCAAAAACTAACGGATAATAATAATGTTGCAAAAAAAATAGATTATACTTATGTAGATCAAAATGGTAAATCCTCTGGGTATATTAATAATATTCCAAAATTTGCTAACATAATTGATTTTTATATAGATACAATGGTAGCAAAATCATTTTCTGTATATGATATTCCTAAAGGAGGTATTGAGCTTACATCAGGGAGCTTTGTAGGATACTCGAAAATAACTGAAACAGAAGTAAATAATGGATATACAAAATATGAATTCTCTTCTCCAAATGAGTATCCTAATACTCCAGGAGTTAGAGGTATATCAGGCACACCTGTAACGCCTGATTGTACTTATTGTCAATGTCTTTTTATGAAGAATAGTGCTTATCCTATGCTAACTTATATTGATAATGAAAACAGAAGAGGAAAATTGATTAACAAAACAATTTATAATTCTAGTAATCAAATTCTGGATCAGGAAATTAATGAATATACATATCGAATAATTAACAGCTTTCCAATATCAACCGGAGTAGATGCATTTTATAGACAATATTATAGTCTTTGTGATACTAATGTTACTAATGATTATGGATTCACAGTTACTTCAAATATACCGGTTTCTCAAAATCTTTTGACAAAAAAAACAAATTCAAAATATTTAAATAATAATATAGTCACTACTACAACGGATATCCAATATGATTCAAGTCTTCCTTTTGTAACAAATGAAATATATCATAATGGACTTTCAGATGTGAAAATAGAAAAATCATACCCATATTTTTCAAATCAATTATCTGCTCAGCCTATATTAACTAATTTGGTAAGTAAAAATAGAATTGATGAAGTAGTAACAGAGAAAACCTATAGAGACAATGTTTTAATAAATACTAAGCAATCCAATTATAACGATTTTGGCTCGGGCCTTATATTATCGAAAAGTATTTCTACATCTGTAGGTGCACAGGCTCTGGAAGAGCAAGATGTTATAGATTTAAGAGATAATAAAGGAAATATTCTTCAATATCATAATAAGGTTGGAACAAATGTTTCTATAATTTGGGGCTATAATCAATCACAGCCTATAGCTAAAATAGAAAATATGGCGTATTCAAGTATTCCTGCTAATTTAGTGACAGATGTAATAACAAAGTCAAATACTTATACTGAAGCAAATTTAAAGGAAGCGCTAAATAGTTTAAGAGCAGCTTTACCAAACGCAATGGTTACTACTTATACTTATATTCCTTTAGTTGGTATTAGCAGCATAACAGATCCTAAAGGAGCGGGTACTTACTACAGTTATGATGAAAATAATAGATTATGGCTTGTTAGAGATAAAAACTTTAATGTATTACAGCGTTACTGTTATAATTATAAAGGACAACAGACAGATTGTACAAAAGCAATTTATTCTAGCGTTGCTAAGAGTAAATCTTATGTTAAAAATGATTGCGGATGGGGATCAGCAGGAACCTCTGTAGTTTATAATGTTCCTGCAGGAACTTATATTTCTACAATATCACAGGCAGATGCAGATAATAAGGCAGATGTTGATGCAAATGTTAATGGTCAAAATTATGCAAATGCTAATGGAATTTGTACACAATCAACACCAATTTATGATTTCGATTATGATTATGATTCAGAAAATAATCAAATGACTATTACTGTTAAATGTAATATGTCTACACATGCACAAGCCACTTTTAATTTTACTATTTTTTATTTGCACCTAAATGAGACTAACCGAACCCTAACACAGAGTGTAGTTTTACCAGCAAACCAGCTTTCTTTTTCTAAAACATTTACAGTGCTTGCTCAGGAGATTCAAAATGTTCGTTTAGACAGTATGGTTCAATAATAATAGTTAAATAAATGAAACTTTTAAATTGTATGAAAAAATACATCTTTATATATTTAGTATTGTTGGCAACGGCTCAGACATTTGCCCAAACAATGAGTGATAATAATTTTATATATACTATTAATCCAAGAATAGCAACATCTGCAGCAGGCTTAAATAGTCTTGTTAAAACTAATCTTATTCAAAATGTAACTTATTACGATGGATTAGGGCGTCCGATACAAACTATTGGGATTGGACAAGGAGACGGAATAAATTCTTCTAATACAGATATTGTTACTCATATTCAATATGATGCATTTGGAAGGCAGGACAAAGAATATCTGCCTTATGCTTTTACTAATACAGGTAATAGTTATCTCAAAACCAATGCTGCGACTGCTACGATTAATTATTATACAGCAAAATTTCCATTAGAAATAATCAGTCCTGCCTATAATGCTTTTTCCCAAAAAGAATTTGAATCTTCACCACTAAATAGAGTTCTGAAACAGGCTGCGCCTGGAAATGACTGGAGACTAGGAGCAGGTCATGAGATAAAAATGGATTATCAGGCAAACATAGCTAACGAGGTAAGGCTGTTTAAAGCAGTTACAACATGGAATTCCGGATCAGGAGTCTATGATATATCTTTTGTTGATGGCGGGTATTGTTCTCCTCTTCAGCTTTATAAAACTGTTACATATGATGAAAATACTGCTGGAACTCCAAGTGAAATAAACGGTTCTACGATTGAATTTAAAAATAAAGAAGGACAAGTCGTTTTAAAAAGAACGTATGATGCAGGGATAAAACATGATACTTATTATGTTTATGATCAATTTGGAAATCTTACCTATGTAATACCTCCAAAAGCCGATGGTACTCTTACAGCGACTATCTTTAATGATTTATGTTATCAGTATAAATATGATGGACGTAATAGACTTGTAGAGAAAAAACTGCCAGGTAAACAATGGGAATTTATTGTATACGATAAACTGGATAGAGTTGTGGCTACAGGACCTGCTAATTCTCCTTTTTCAGATTTAACAACTGCTGGGTGGCTTATAACTAAATATGATGTTTTCAATCGTCCAGTTTATACGGGGTGGTCAACAGGAACAGCAGCAACCACCGCAGGTAGAATTAGTCTGCAGACAGCACAAAACAATGCATCTGTAATTAACGAAAGTAAGCAGACTAGCGGAACTATAGATGGTATTGCGGCGTATTATACAAATACAGTTGCTCCGACATCTTTTAAACTTTTGACAGTTAATTATTATGATAATTATACTTTTCCAAGTACTCCCATTATTTCAATACCCACTACTATTGAAGGACAGACTGTGCTTGGGACATCTCAAATAAAAGGTCTGGCATCTGCTTCATGGACAAGAATACCTACTACTAGTACAGCGGTATTAGGAGAAACCATGGCTACTTTTTATGATGATAAAGCAAGAGCTATTAGAATTTACACTATCAATCATTTAGGAGGATATACTTATACAGATATCAAACTTTATTTTTCTGGAAAACCTGAATATAGTATTACCAGACATAAGAGACTGAGTACAGATACTGAACTCATGACGAAAGATGCTTTTACATACTCTGCTCAGGATCGTCTGCTTACACAAACTCATCAAATAAATGGAGGTACGGTTGAACTGATTACCAGCAATACTTATGATGAATTAGGACAGTTAATTTCTAAAAAAGTAGGGAATACTACCGCTGCGCCAACTCAAAATGTAAATTATACTTATAATATTCGTGGATGGCTTACAGGAATTAATGATGTAAATGCATTAAGTAAATCAGGAGATCCTAAAGATCTTTTTGCTTTTAAAGTTAATTATAACACAGCAGCTACTGCGGGTGTAAGTTCTTTATATAATGGAAACATTGCCGAAACGTATTGGACTAGTAATAACTCTGAAACCATAATAAGAGGTTACGGATATGTATATGATAATTTAAATCGTTTAAGAGCCGGTATTTTTAAACAAAACGGTACTATAAATAATTTTTTCGACGAAACTCTTACCTATGATAAAAACGGAAATATTATGTCTCTGGTTCGTAATGGTAATGCAGTATTGCAGCAAATTGATAATTTGACATACAGTTACGGCCCTACAAATAATTTAAACCAGCTTACCAAAGTGGTCGATAATGCTACGACTTATAAAGCAGGCGGTTTTGTAGACAGCGCAGCCAATACGGTCGATGATTATAGTTATGATGCCAATGGTAATATGACTAAAGATAACAATAAAAATATTACCGCTATTGTCTACAACCATTTAAACCTGCCAACCAAAATAACTTTTGCCACAACAGGAAACATTGCATATCTTTACAATGCAGCAGGGCAGAAAGTACAGAAAATTGTAAGCGAGACAAGTAAACCTGTTGTAACAACAGATTATCTAGGTGGTTACCAGTATGACAATACTGCATTGAAATTTTTTCCAACGGCAGAAGGTTATGTTGAACCTGTATCTGGTGCTTATAAATATGTTTACCAGTACAAAGATCATTTGGGCAACGTTCGTGTAAGTTATGATAAAACGCTTGCTATTAAAGAAGAAAGTAACTTCTATCCTTTCGGATTGAAACAGGAAGGTTATAATACAGTTAAGACTGGTGTTGAGAATAAGTATAAGTACAATGGCAAGGAGCTTCAAGACGAGCTGGGGCTTGGACTTTATGATTATGGTTGGAGAAATTATGACCCAGCAATTGGACGTTGGATGAATGTTGACCCATTAGCGGAGAAAATGAGAAGACACAGTCCCTATAATTATGCTTTTAATAATCCTATGCGATTTATAGACCCTGATGGAATGGCTCCTGACGATATAACAATTAGAGGTAAAAACACACAAACAGGAGAGATGCAGAATGCGATAGTTGTAAAAACGAAATTTGTAGATGTAACTGTAGATGTAGAAAGTCTTCCAGTTATACCGACACATGACCCTATCACTAATAAGGACACTACTACGCCAGTGGTGATAAATGGTGTTGATGAACTTATAAAATCTCAAGTTCCAAATTTTGGAAACGCAGATGCTATTTCTGTAACGTTAGGAGGAGGTTTTGTAGGTGGAGGTGGAATTAGTGGTTCAACGCAAGTTGCTGCTTTTCTTACAGGGAAAGATGCAGGAGGAGCATTTTTATACACTCCTGAAAATCCTTCACCTGCAATTGGAATTTCTGCTGGGGGTGGTATAGAAGTTGGTGCAATATTTGCAGCAAAATCAACAGCTAAAACTTTTGATAGAAATACACTTACGGGTAATAGTTTAGAACTAGCGGGAGGATATAAGAATTTCAGTGGGACAGTGACTATGGGAATTGCAAGCAAATTTGATTGGACACCTACAAGCTATGGAGTATCCACTTCTGTTAAAGGCGCTTCAGCCTTTAAAATGGGAGCTTCATTATCTTTAAGTACGATGAAATTACAAAGTGTTCTAGTACAGCCACCAAAAAAATAATTTTAAATATAATATAATGAAACAGATAATTGGATGCATATCTTTTTTATTTTTAGTCACTTCTTGCAGTGGGCAAGAAAATAAAAACAATAAGATTGACGCTTCAAAAGTTAAAGAGATTACAATAATAAATAAAGTTTATTGTAGTACTCATAATCTTACAGGTAAAAATTTAGTTGTTACAAATCGAGCAGAGATTGAAAAGATAATTGACGGATTTTCCTATTCGGAACCTATTACAACTGATATTAATTTGAAAATGAACAATGGTTTTTTTGATGTAAGTTTTTATGAAGGAGACAAAGAATATTTTTATACAATAAATTACACTATTTATAATGGAGTTGTCTTATGGCATAATGGAAATCTTTATAGAAATGACCGACTAGAAGTAGCCATTTATAAAATGTTTGCAGAGTAGTGTTTCAGAGTTAGTGATATGAAATTTTGAAATTCTAACCTTTTGAAATTGAATAAATTTTAGAAATAAATAATTTAAAGATGGGTAATGTATCAGATGTGTTGGTGGTTAATTATTGTATCTAACATTTACTGATAATCAGAGATTTGTAATAATATCGCATAAAAATTAAAACAACCTTCGGGTTGCCCAAAACCAAAAAAGCCATTCCTAAACGGAGTGGCTTTTGCTTTTATAGCACTTTAAAGCGTACCAAACTGTTAAAATAGGATCCCCGCTCTCCGAAGTGTTCAACTGAAAAGCTGCGCAAATGTCTCTGACTTTGCACATTTTTTTGTTCTTAGAAATTATAAACGTCTCAAAAGCCTCCTGACTTTTTGAATTGACTTCTTGATAAGATTAAGTTGAGTCTAATTCTAGATTATTTTAAAGTCAGAGACTTTGAGACGTCTACGTTTTTTTAAATATATTTGTTTGTAGTAGCGCAAAGTCAGAGACATTTGCGCAGCGTGAATATGTTGTGATTAGGGAACACTTTGCAGAGCAGGAGTAGTATATTATGCATGGGATTACAAATTAAATAGAGCAATAGCTCAACATTCGGCGATAGTTACAAAAGTAAATAGTAAAGGTCAAGCAATAGAACTTACTAGTAAATGGGGACAAGGACCATTAGTAACACACCATCCAAGAAATGTTCCTGCTAGCTACGGTTCTCCTAATCCAACTTTCAGATCACCAACAGGGAGAATTTATCCAAGTAGAATTTATTATAGAAGAAATTAAACATAAAATGAAATATTATACATTATTACTTGTTTGCTTATTCGTAAGTTGTAATAGCAATAACGAAAACTATGAAAAGATTTTAAAATCTTTAGAAAAAAATTATGTTGTTTCTAATATGCCTAAAAAAGAGATTCTTCTATGTTGGAATATAGATTCTTTAAAGTTTATAAAAGATTCTATCGAATACAAAAAGACTGTAGAAGTTTTTTACAAACAAAAAAAGTCTTTTGTAGAGTATTTAATTGAAAATAAAGGAGACGGTAATAAATACAATAATTGGGTTACTACTAAACCTTTATGCTCATCAAATATGACTGAAAAAGATTTTGTAAGTAACTCTAAAGCAAGTATTGTTTTAATAGATAATCTTTTAGTGGGTAATCAAACTGATATTATTGTAAATGATTATATTGAAAAGATTAGTCGCGATAGCTTAAAAGAAATAATTCTAGATAATCGTAATGAAAATATTAAAGATTTAAAAAGAGAATATGTAAAATATTTAAATAGTATAAAAAAAATAAAGTAAAAGTTTTTAATTGAATATGGTAAAAACTATGTTTTCAATGCAATTTTAATAGCCCCCCGCTCCCCGAAGAGTTCAACTGAAAAGCTGCACAAATGTCTCTGACTTTGCGCAATTTTTTTGTTCTTATAAATTGTAAACGTCTTAAAAGCCTCTGGCTTTTTGGAGTAGATTTTTTGGTAAGATTACGGTTAAGCTTATTTCTAAATAGTTTTAAAGTCAGAGACTTTGAGACGTCTACGTTTTTTTAGATATATTTGGAGAAGCGCAAAGTTAGAGACATTTGCGTAACACCTTTAAGAACACTTAGTAGAGCGGGGGGGGGGGAGTTCTTTAAAACTTAAATAATTCAACATAATCTATTTGCAATGCATCGCAAACTTTTTCTAAAGTTGAAAGTGTAGCATTTGCATTTCCTTTTTCTAATCTAGACATATTACTTTTTTCAAAATTACATTTTGCAGCTAATTCCTGTTGAGTAATATTTTTCTGAATTCTAATTTCTTGAATTCTTTTTCCAACCTTTTGTTGTATAGTTTGCTTCAAAATAAATTATCTTTTATGATAATTCAAATTTTGTCATATATTTGCTGAAATAGGTTATCTTATATGATAACTAAATATAAAGATTGGATCAAGTAAAAATTAAGTAGAAAAATAGATAATTATGGAAACGAAAGAAATTCAAAATTTGGATAATATTAAAAAAATAGCCACATTGTACTTCAATACTCTAAAGCGTGTTAATGATGAAAATGATGTTTATACAGCCAAAATTAAATTCCTAAATTATTATGAACTAGGCAGTGTTATTAAAAATATGCTGCAATTATGTATTTTGGCGGTAGATCACGAAACGCATAAAATTTCAGGAACAGGAAAAAATCAATCTATTAATGTGGGGCTTATTTTAGAATTAGTGCTACAGCTTTTTCCTTTGGATGAACTTGAGTTTTTAGATGAGATCAATGATTTGTTAGAAACGAACATTTAATACATATGCTGAAATTTAAACTTTTCTCCCTATTAAACTTTCTGCAAAATCTTTCAAAAGTGTTTTCTTATCTTCATCTATATTAATCTTCTCTAAAATTTCTGAAGCAACAAAAGTATATTTTTTAATAGATTCTTGGGTTGCTGCTGGTACTCCGGATTTCTGAAACAATTTTGTTATGGTTTCAATTTTTTTTGCATTATCCTCAAGGCGAACAGCATACAATTTTATTAATTGTTGTTTTTCGCTTTCAGATACAATTTCAAGAGCTTTGAAATATAAATAGGTTTTTTTATTCGAAATAATATCGCCGCATAATCGTCTGCCAAAGGTTGGAGTGTCGCCAAAAAGATCAAGATAATCGTCTTGCAGCTGAAATGCCAGTCCAACATTAAGTCCGAAATCATAAATTAAATTGCAGTTTTCGGGAGAAGTTTGAGCAATAATAGCACCGATTTTCATGGATGTTGCTATGAGTGCTCCGGTTTTGTATTCAATCATTTTTAGGTATTCAGAAACCGTAACATCTTGTCGGGTTTCAAAATCAACATCCCATGTTTGTCCTTCGCAAACTTTTAGCGCCATCTTGTTAACTGCTTTGGTCAAAGCCATAGCAAGATTTGGTTCATAGTCTTGCAGATATTGATAAGTTTGAATAATCATGGCATCTCCGGCAAGAATAGCAATATTAGTATTCCATTTTTTGTGTACGGTTGGTTTTCCTCTTCGAATAGGGTCTTCGTCTATAATATCATCATGAACTAATGAAGAGTTATGAAAGACCTCTATTGCCAAAGCAGCTTGTAATGCTAATTTGTAGTCTGTACCAAAAATTTCTGTAGTAAGTAAAGTAAGAACAGGCCGTATTCGTTTTCCTCCCAATGACATTATATAGTTTATGGGTTCATAAAGATTTTTAGGTTCTTTATCAATAATTTGATTCTCCAAATAACGAATAAAAAAATCTGTATATTGAGCTATTGAATACATAAAATTAAAACTATTAATTTTAAACAGCTAAAATACAGCTTTTTAGTTTTTAAATTAAGAAAAATTTTACAAATTATTTTATGTTCTAAACCTAATACAAATTTCCTGACTTTTTTATGATTTATTCTTGGGTAATTGAGATTCAACACCATGCGAAATAAAAAAGCTCCAGATTTCTCTGAAGCTTTATAAGAATGATAAAGGAGATATCTTAAAAATTAGTATTTACCTTTTTAGAACGATCTGCAATGTAAGAGATAAGCCAGGTTACTTGCCCTTCTTTTACAAAGTATATTTTCTTTGTTTCTAAATTAGGAACACCTTCCAAACAGGCAGTTAATATGTTATTTGCAGAAATTAAATATTCCTGGTTATAGGTACTCAAAACTCTGGCTGCTTCTTTATTAGTTTTAGCAAGGTTAGTGAATTTAACGAAGTTATTTTTCAGGATTGCATCGTAATTAAGAATGTCTTCCATGTTTAAAGAAATATAATGCTCTTTTACATTTTCATTATAATATAGAGTTGCAAAAGCCCAGACAGCTCCGCCTGATAAATATATTTTGTCTTTTTTTAATAAAAGGGGATTTTTGTCCAGCATTTCCTGTACCTTCTTACGCAGCACTGAGTTAAAATCAAAAGACTTTTCCTGATATGCCGACATATCATTAACCTGGGTTTGATTAACAACCGTCTTTTTCACCGCATCGGTAAGTGTCATTGTACCAAAATCAAGCTCTAAAGGTATAAACTCTAATTTATTATCTTCAAGTTCGTCAATGTATCCGCCTTTAGTAGTTTGTGCGCCAATATCAAGTAAAAAGGCATTAGAATAATCAACAGGAGGTATTGCGCCTTTAACCAGTGTTTTAGCCTCTTCGTTAACATTAAGAATATCAAGATCTTTGTTGGTTAGTGTAGCAATTTTATTTTTTAAAAGATGGACGTTACGGGCAGATGAAAAAACGGGAGCAGCTACGATAAAAATATTTGTTTCAGGCATTTTATATTCGGCTCTTATTTTTACCAGTTGATCGGCTGCAATAGTACTGGCTTTGTTAATATCGTCTTCAGTGAGTTCGCCGGTATTAGCAATATGTTCGGCAAAATTAATTCTCTCAGTCCAGAAAGAAAGAATTTTATAATCGGCTTTCTTGATATTGCTTACATCCAGAATGGAAACTTTTATAGCTCTTCGGCCAATTTCAATTCCGGCATAAAGATTTTTTTGGGAAAATGAATTGATGGAAAAAAATAAACTTAAAAGAGTAAAAATAAGAATTTGGGGCTTGTTTTTTTTAAGCATTGGGATTACGATTAAAATATAATTTTAAATAAATAATTAAGATAATTATTGCTTTTCAATGTATTAACATAAAGAAAAGCAATAAAAAAGCAGATTGTTTACAAAGTACTTTTTTATATAAAGAAAAAAGCTCCAGATTTCTCTGGAGCTTTGCTTAGTAGCGGGAACAGGACTCGAACCTGTGACCTTCGGGTTATGAGCCCGACGAGCTGCCTACTGCTCTATCCCGCGATGTTTCGGGTGCAAAGATACGCACTAAATACTGTTATGCAAAGAAATTATTGAAATATTTTTTGTTAACCATTATTTAGTGTAAGTATTTGATATGTAGTGCATTGTTGGTTTGTGTCTTTAGAATCACACTTTATATTCGAGTAATTCTAAATAGGGATTGGTTTTTAAACCTAGTAATTCGCCAAAAGCAGGTTCGGTTTTGTAACCATTTTGTTTGAGTTTTATGATTTCTAAACGAAATTTTTCGCCTTTAGATTCCAATATTTCATGTTCAACAATCATATGTTTGTATGCGTTTTGATTTTTGGATGGAATATTTTGTCCAAAAATTTCAATTTCAAAATCATCTATTTTAAAATTGGCGATTACAGATTCGCGCTGATCAATAATGGTTTCCCGAATTTTAAATTCAGTTTTATTTTCGAAAGATGAAGAAATTTTAAAAGCAAATTCAGCTTTGTTTCTCCAATAACAAATAATATCCAGATCGCTGTTTTCAATATCAATATTAATGGGAATTGTGCCAGCTAAAATTGGATCAAATTCAGAAAGAACTTCCATAACCTTATTTTGTTTTAAGGTTTCGTAAACCCGAATTTGTTTTGGATTTCCGGTTTTTAAATATTCAATATTGCCGAAATCGATCATTTATTTGGCGTATTTTTTTTCTTCCTTGATTTCCTGTTCGAGTCTTTTATTGATGTTGATTTTAGCATTTGTAAAAACAAAAATAGTAGTTCCGTATTCTCTTGCATATTTATTTGTGATTTCGCCAGCAATAAAAGCAGTCTCAAAAAACGGACTTGTCTCTTTAAGTTCGTTACTGTTTTCTTCAAATTCTTTAACCCGAATTAGGTTTTTATAATAAAGTTCTAGGTTAAACCAGTTCACATAATCGGCATTAAAAGAAACCGCTTTAATTCCTTTTTTTGTATAATAATTTATAGCTCCGGCCTGACCGTAATTGTCACAAAGTACCAAAGTGTTTTCTGTTTTTGGAAATAGGGCATAAACCGAATCCGTTTTACGGGCAAGTTCTTTCCAGCCCAGCATATCGGCAAAATCCTGCGATAAATTGTGTTTTTTTCCATCTTCCCAGCGATGCATTTCCAGTTTTTCGGCTACTATTTTTTCGGGACTTTTATTTGGAAAAGCCAGATAATACATCGGAATAAAAAATAGTAAAGGAAGCGCAATAAATACAGGTTTTAAAAAACGTTTCCAGCCATTTTGTAAAACATCTGTAAGAAAAACTGAACCAAAAGCAATATAAATAGGGTACAAGCCAATTGCGTAATAGGCTTTGGCCTTAAAGTATAAAAAGACAATTAATGTAAAAACTATCGACGCAAAAAAGAACTTATATTTTTCGAATGGTTTATAAAAAAGTAAGGCATAAAAAGAAGAAAGAATGACAAAGAATGCTCCTATGAAAAATAGAATCTGCTCTTTGACAAAATCGGCACGATCTACGTTTACCAATTGTGTTTCTGCCAGCTCTTTCATATGATATATAATTGGGAAATGATTATTGTACTGCCATAATAAATTTGGCAGAATTAATAATAATCCTAAAATCAAGGCGAAGTATAATTTTTTCTCTGCAAATATTTTTCTTTGTTTAGAAAGTATAATTGCGGGTAAAAGACCAATTAAAAGAAATAAGATATTGTATTTATTTAAAAAACCGAAAGCAAAAACAACAGCTCCTATATAAAGCCACTTTGATTTTTCTGCAGCAATATATTGAATCAAAATATAATAAAATAATGTCCAGCACAAAACATCAAATGAATTTGGCTGATACAACATGTTGATTCTTAATAAAGCGGAAAATAAAATGCAAAGCGTACCTAAAACTAAAGCGTATAAATTACCGTTTAAAAATTCAATAGTTTTCCAGACAATTAAAAGGGTCAAAGCACCAAAAAGTGCAGGGAAGAATTTAACCCAGAAAACAGAATTTCCGAGTAATAAAATAATATAAGAAAACCACGAAGTTACCGGCGGAACAGATAAATAACCCCAAGCCAAATGATTTGCCTGATCGAGATGTAAATATTCATCGCGCTGCAAATCATATTCGGGACTTATTAAAACATATTGCAGGACAAACTTTAAAATAATAAACCCAATTAAAATAAGTGTTTTTTTATTCATAGAGTTTTTTGGTTTGGTTGTAAATGGTTTTGTATAACGAATATAGGGTTTATTTTGATTTGAAAATGCTTCTAAGTTTTACTGCCAAAAAATAAAAAAGCCCCAGATTTCTCTGAAGCTAATTTATTAAAATTTCAATATTGAGAATTAAAGTTCTTTTTTGGAATTTGGAATTTTTTGGAGTTTAAGAAAATTTATTCCTCGATGGTTTCAAATTCCATATGATCTATTATTTCTTCCTCTGCTTTTGCAGGTTTTGAAGCTTTAAGAGCGTTGAATCTTTCGAGCATTTCGGTTTCTTCTTCTTCACCACTGAAATATGGGAAAACATCCATAATTGGCGACTCCGAAATGGCTGGAATAGAATATTCTCCCATTGTATTTTTCATAACATGAATCGTATTGTCAAAAGCTTCTCTCACATCATTTGCCTGAACCAGCATATACATATTTGATTTTCTTTCTTTTCCGCTTTCTTCATCATAAGCAATCAAAGAAACTTTCGATTTAAACCAGCGGTCAGCATTTTCAAAAGGATGAATCTCGGCATAGTTTGCTACTTTAATATTGGTGATTTTAAATTCTTCACTAATATAAGCTGCCATTTCTTCATTAATTCTTTTTTCGGCTTCTGTATAAGATACCGCATCTACCAAATAAGGTTCTGTTAAAACTTTTTGGCCTCCAGTTTCATCGGTTTTTCTATACTTTACTTTGCATTCGTACCAAATTGCACTCATTTTTTCTATTTTTTAAGGATGTCAAAGATAGATTTTACAGGAAAATAAATTAGGATTTCGGGAAATAGATATTCACAATTTGTACCTGCTTCTTGTAAAGTATTGATTGATTTGAAACTAGAATTATAAATGATAAACAGCCGTTTACTTTTTTTCGACGATTTTATTATTCAGCTCTTCCACCTTTTTAACTTTTGTAATTTTACTCTAAACGGTAAGCCAGGCCAGCAGTCTGCTTCTTTTTTCTCTGCTTACAATAATATCTTTGTCAAATGAAAAGAGCAGATTAACTTTAAGTTTTCTTGGAAAATAATCTGTCACATCAATAATAGCGTTACGGTTTACTAAAAATTGTCTGTTCATTCTAAAGAATTTCTCTGCAGTCTTATGTTCCAGTTCTTCAAGACTTTCGCTCATAGAATAAACTTTTCCATTATGGCACTGCATATAGGTAATTTCATTTTCAAGATAAAACAAAGCTATTTTATCATGGGAAAACGGCAGCAGTCTGTCTCTGTATTTTACCATGATTGTAGTACTGCTGTTTTTATTCTTAGCCTTTAATGCTTCCATTGCAGCCTCATATTTTTGAGCAATACTTCCGGCCATGATTTTCTGCATATTTTGAAATTTTAGCAGCGCTTTTCCCAAAGATTCCAGACTAAAAGGTTTCAGGATATATTCGATTCCGTTAACCCGAAATGCTTCCAGGGCATATTCATCAAAGGCCGTGCAAAAAATAACAGGAACATCTATGGTGATATCCTTTGCAATATCAAAGCTTAATCCGTCACCAAGCTGAATATCACTGAAGATAAGATCCGGCTGTGGATTTGCACTAAAATAATTTACAGCTTCTTTTACAGAACTTAAAATACTTACAATCTCAATATTTGGATCTATTTGTTTAAGATTGCTGACAAGTTCTTCTGCAACTAGTATTTCATCCTCAATAATTACGATTTTCATGACTCATGATTTTAATGCTGACAGAAAAAGAAATTCCATCATTTTTAACTATAATTTCTTCACCAGACCATAGCAGATAACGTTCGGCTAAATTGCTTAATCCGCTTTTAGTAGATGTTTCTCCTGCATTTCTCAAGTTAATAACATTAAATACAGTTATATAACAATCTCGCTGTTCAATTAAGATTTTCAATGGCATTTCTTTGGTAAATATATTATGCTTAATGGCATTTTCCAGCAATGGCTGAAGCGAAAAAGCAGGTATATAACCTTTTAACATTTCAGGATTTTCTATCTGCAGATTCCATTCTAATGCATCATTGAAACGAATTTTCTGCATATTCAAGTAGTTTTTACAAATTTCCAATTCTTGTTCTAGTGTAGCCGCATGACTATTATTTAATGATACTGCCGAACGCAGAAAATCAGCTAACTGCAGCAGATACACTTCTCCCAAATCGGGGTCTTTTTTATATAAAGCTTTTAATGTATTTAAGGAATTAAATAAAAAATGTGGATGAATCTGTTGTTTTAATAAGAGATTCTCAGCCTGGGTACTGCGAAGCTGCAAGCGCGAATAATCAAGTTCTGTCTGGATTTTATTTTCTTTGAATATTACAAAATCATGAAGAAACAGTATAATTGTAGTCAATACTGTAGAAATAGCTATAAAAGCGGCTAAGAGTTTATAATTGTCTAAACGCGTGGGGATGTTAGCCAGAGAAGCAAAAATAGGCCACAAGGTAAGATAGATTGTAATGCCCGAAATGTAACTTAAGGTATATCTGCAGCAATTAAATTTGAAAAGATTATCAGGAAACTTTTTAGCACTATACTTTAATATCCAGACTAATAAATTACTTGTGATAAGCATGTAGCAGGCAGTTTTAATAGCAAGAATAAAGAGGGCTGAAAGGATTTCCTCAAAAAGAAAAAGCAATAAAAAAGTAAACGGAAAAGCCAATCCTACAAGAAACATATTAAGTCTTCGGATTTCTTTTGTATTTTGAGGAGTTACTGATCTTTTTATATTTTTTATCATAGAAATATGTAGTGCTAAACTACCGAATTATTTTCTTGATTATAAAGATTCTATTTCTTTTAGGAAATATACAAATTTAATGATCTATTACTGTGATAAAGCAGGGAAGACCATATAATTTTATATTTAAAAAGCAGCTGCTGAATACTCTGAAGTATCAGAAGCTGCTGATTGTAAATAAAAGCAAGTGCGTAACTTTTATATCTGTTAAAAGATATAAAACAAGCTTACTTGTGTAGTATTATTTTGAAAATCACTATTTATGCCCGCTGTTTTTATTTTAGTAACATCGGTAAAAGAATGGTAATATCGGGCTCCAATTCCAAGTCCGTTTTGAAATTGATAACCAATACCGGCAGCAGCTCCGCCGTCAATTTTTTCAGCAAATTTCGTGTCAGAACTAATTCCCAGACTTGTAAAATCTTCGTCGACCAAGATTCCAATCTGCGGTCCTGCTTCAAAGTACAATCCGAAGTCTGTTTTGTATTTTAAAAGAATCGGAACAGTTACATACGAAAGCTTTATATCTTCACCATCCATAGTACCGCCTTTAATTTTTGCCCCTTGAGTTGAGTATAGAAACTCTTCCTGAACAGCAAAGTGATCATTGAATTTATACCCGACCAAAGCACCGGCATGAAACCCGGTCAAGCCTTCAGTATCAAAATCGGCATTTGTAAAATCACTGTAATTTGCCCCTGCTTTTACGCCAAAATAAAGATGTTCCTGCAGGTTTTTAAAGAAACTTTGACTAAAGCCGCTTGCAGAGACAAGAAAAAGAGAACCAATGAATAATTTTTTTAAGATTTTCATAATTTAAATTTTATTATATATATACTATTGTTTTTTATACAGGCCAAAAGTATTACGGCTGTAATTAGTTCATGGAATATATTTGGGGGAGACGGACAAAATTGCGGTTGAAACGGTTTTTAGGAGATACTTGCGCAGCGTGAATTGATTTTACAGGAAAAATAAATCAGAAATTCGGGAAATAGATATTTACAATTTGTATTTGCTTTTTGTAAAGGAATGATTGATTTTAGATTAGAATTGTAAATAAAAATTAGTCTCAAGATTTAATTTAAGACTAATTTTACTATACAAAAGCTAATCAAAAATTTAATAATATATTTGATTTTCAAATATTAAAAAATATTAAACAAAAAAGAAGTTTTTCCTTGTAAGAAAATAAAAATTTTATACTTAAAAAACAGTAATATTGTGTTAAAAAAACATACAATTTAGACCTACAATAATTTACCTAAAGTTATATGACCATTATAAAAACAAACAGATTGAAGAAGCCTATTCGTAATAATTTTATAAAGCAAAAAAGCAACGTTTTTACGTTGTTTTTTTTGTTTTTCGTTTTAAATACAACTTTGTATTCGCAAAATATTTCAACTTATTCACCAAAGCTAAGCATTCCCTCTTCTCCTGAAGCGGCATTATTGGGTCGATTTGGAGATATCCCTGTGGGATATTATACAGGTACACCCGAAATAACAGTTCCACTATATTCTGTAAAAGAAGATGGTATCGAGATCCCTATAACTTTAAGCTACCACAGTTCTGGAATTAAAGTAGCAGATGAAGCAACTTGGGTTGGATTAGGATGGGATTTAAGTCCTGAAGGGACTATATCAATAGAGGTACGTGGAGAAGTAGATATTCAAAGAAACCAACAATACACTTGTGTAACTGATACAGATACAAATACATTTAAAAACAGATTTATTTATACAGGTGATTATTATTCATTGGATGAAATCGGAAGGTCTATGGCTGCGGCTTCATCACCTTGTCTTGAAGATCAAAGTCACGATTATTGGGATCCTTACTGTGCTATGAACGATTTAATAGGAGGCAAAAGACAACCAGATGTTTTTTCGTACAATTTTAATGGGCATTCAGGAAGATTTTACATCAATCCTGATACTAATCAAATTGTAATATTAGATAATAAAGGAGAGGATGTTACATTTCAAGTAACTTCTTCGAGCATTACTGCCAGAACAATTGATGGTAATGTTTTTTATTTTAATGTTTTGGAAGATTCACATGTTAACAACATGTTTGATATATCCGGATATACATTTAAATTAAGTCAAATAGTATTATCTAATGGCAAAATAATAAATTATTATTATACCAACGAACAAACAATTAATTATTTCTATACTGAATCGATAGATTTTCAGGGGCCATCATCACTTATGGGGCAAACTTCTGTTTTAGAAAAGCATTTCTCATTTATTAATTGTAATAAAAAAACATTAACTAAAATAGAAAGCCCTACTGCTACTATTAATTTCAATTTAGAAGATAGGGATGACATTAATTCAACAAGCACTGCAAAAATTAAAAGGTTAAAATCAATTGATATTTTATCAACTGTTAGTGGTACTAAAATTAAATCTTATGATTTTGGATATAGTTATTTTGGCAACAATACCACAGGGTATAATACAAATTCAACTTACGGCGAACTTAATAAAAGACTGAAACTTGACTTTGTAAAAGAGATTGGTTACAATACTAATGGTTCAACAGATACTAGTAAACCAGAGTACAAATTCAATTATAAAACGGATGTCATTTTACCTCAAAAAAATTCATTTGCAGTAGATTTTTGGGGATACTACAATGGTCAAAACAACACTAGTTATATCCCTAATCTGGATTATTTTCATTATGATCTGGATGAGACTTTCAGCACTCTTCAAAAACCGTATTTCAAGTTTAGCAATAATACAGCAAACAGGTATACTAATAATGTATATACTGGAGCATATATGCTGAACAAAATTACTTACCCAACTGGTGGTTTTTCTCAATTTGAATATGAACCGAATTCTTTTTCAAATCAGTTTATACCGGAAGTTTATAAAAACGATGCGGCCTACAAAAACAACTATCTTTTAGATAATAATGATCTTGTAAATACAGTCACAAAAACTTTTAAATTATCAAGAGAAGTAACTATTAGTTTTACAAACATAATAAATGCATACAATGTAAACAGAGCGGCTTGGACTTATTCAGAAATGGCAGGATGTTATATTGAATTTACAAAAACTAAAACTGTTAGTGGAACACCGACTACAACGTTAATAAAAAGATGGGATTTGACAACTGTTTTAAATGTTGATTTTACCAATAACAATGGAAAACAATGGGATGAAACAATGTTAGTCTCTTATGATTCAGATCCAACTGTATACTATTCTGTAAAAGTGTTTATGCCTGATGCTTTAGACTATTCGGGTAATACCTATCATTCTTCATCTGTTAATTCCAGGTTTTTTTATTATGATGATACAGGTGTCGATACATCTATCAGTAATCAAGGTGGAATGAGAATTAAATCGATTAAAAATTATTCGGCTTTTGGTGTTTTAACCTCTAATAAACAATTTAAATATTACGGAGGAAAACTGCTCAACAAGTTTGAACCATTAACAATGCTAAGATATAGCAATAAAACTGGAGGTGGAGTTACAGGAGGAAATTCTTATGAGTATATCGGTTTTCATAAAAAGATAGGTTTGTCTTCTGACGACTTTGGTATTGGTGGAGGAAATCCTATTGGTTATGACAAAGTCGAAGAGATAGAAATTCAAAATACAGAGGCAAACAATATTGGAAAAAAAGCTTTTTATTACAACAATACTCCCAACAAAACTAAAAATGGTTTACCAAGTATTCCGAATCTATTAAACGGATTAATTAGCAAAGAGGAAACTTACAATAGCATAGGTACCCTGTTAACAGATAAAGCTTATACCTATGAGGCTATAAAACCGGTGGTAAACTTTTTTGGAATAAAACCTGTTTTAAAATCTTTTGGAAGTTATGGAATACCTTGCGGAGATGATTATTTTGCCGGAGGTACTATTTCTGCATATTTTAGCGACAGCCCTTTAAATGGAGTACATTATCAATATGATGTATATCCGCTTACTGCGATTTGGTATATGCCGAGTAGTACTATATCTAAGCAGTATTTTAATGGTAATACAGTTTCTACTACAGAAAGTTTGACCTATAATAGTCAGGGAAAAACAAGAAAAACGGTAAGTACAAATAGCAATAATGATGAATTATCAACGACATACTATTATGCCAATGATAATCCAGAGCTTTTATCAATTGAAAACACAATGATTACTGCCCAAATGACAGGCATTCCATTGGTAACAGAAAATCGTAAAAATACAGAGCTATTGTCAAGACAAAGCACACAGTATGCTAAAGATGCTACAACTTCTAATTTTATTCTTCCTAAATATGTTTTTGCAGGAAAAGGAACCAATGGTTCTAGCTACACCAGTTCTGAGAAAAAGGTCACTATAGATAAATATGATGCAAAAGGAAATATACAGCAGTATACTCTGGAAAATGGTACTAGTGTAACTATTCTTTGGGGATATGGAAAAACTCTGCCTATTGCAAAAATTGAAAATGCATCTTATTCTCAAATAGCTGCCGCATTAGGAATAACAACTACCGTATTAGACGGCTATAATGAAACTTATTTAACTGCGATCAATAATCTTAGGAATAACAGTAGTTTAGTAAATAGCCCTATAAGTACATATACACATATACCGTTAGTTGGCGTAAGTACTATTATAGATCCAAAAGGAGATAAGATCACATACACATATGATTCATTTGCCAGATTGCAAAATGTAAAAGACAAAGACAATAACATATTATCTGAAAATAAATACCAGTATCAAAATTAATTTGAAAATGATGAAAAAATACAATTACTACTTAGTGTTCGTTTTATTGATGTTTTTTGGTCAAATTCAAGCTGGAATTTATCCCAATTACTCACAAAATATTACGGTTCCTAATCTAAATAATAATGGACAAAGCGGTACTGGAGGCGGTACAATTTCTATAAACAATGATGTATTAACCATTAGTATTTCTGCAACCTGGACTAATTTAAGTTATTTAAAAATTGGTACTGTTGCAACTCTTACGATTTCCCCAGCTTTACCTAATATGGAACTTGGGCAGCTGTCATCTGCACCAGGAAGTCCGTTAGCAAATTTTGCTGCAAAAATTGAAAATAATACATTAATTTTTTATTTGACAAATTCACCTACTAGCTGGAATGGCTGTTACCTTAATTTTGTTATGAATTTAGCCTGTGCAAATTCACAGACATGGTACTACGATGAAGATCTTGACGGATTAGGTGATCCCCTAAGTTTTGTTGTTGGACAATGTACAAAACCTAATGGAAACTATGTTCTGGATAATACAGATAACTGCCCAACAATTCCTGGTACAAATGCAAATTGTAATAGCTTAATATCTGTTTTACAAAATCGGAATTCAATTAAAAATATTACCTATAAAACTGCGACAGCAGCAAGCATATCAGCGCCGACTATCCTTCAGGCTAATCAAAATATCACTTATTTTGATGGACTGGGCAGACCGGTGCAGAAAAATGCCTATCAGTCCTCAGCATCAGGAAAAGACATTATAACTCCTATAGAATATGATGACTTTGGACGACAAACCAGGGAATATCTTCCGTTTGCCTCAACGCAGAATAATCTGAGTTATATAGAACCCTCAACCCTGATTCCTAATTTGATTTCGCAATACCAGACCAATTATGGCGCTGTGAACAATAATCCATTTAGTGAAAAACAGCTGGAAGCTTCACCACTAGGGCGTGTATTGCAGCAGGCTGCACCAGGAAATGATTGGGCTTTGGCGAATAATCACACCATCAAAATGGATTATCAGACAAATGTTGATAGCGATGTAAAATTGTATTTAGCATATGCAACATGGAATACAGGTTTAGGATTATATGATATATCATTGAATTATGGAACAGGAAATGGTTTTTATCCTGCAAATCAGCTTTATAAAACTATTACTTATGATGAAAATACTACTGCATCTCCAATAGAAACTAACGGATCTACAGTAGAATTTAAGAATAAAGAAAATCAACTCATACTTAAAAGAACATATGATGCAGGAGTAAAGCATGATACTTATTACGTATATGATTCTTACGGTAACTTAACTTATGTGATTCCCCCAAAAGCTGTTGATTTAATTACATCTACAGCTGCACAAAACGATATAACTTCAACTGCCGTTGTAAATTCAGGCAGTTCATTGCAGCTAACAGCTACGAACTCTATTAGATTATTACCGGGTTTTAATGCTGTTGCAGGAAGTACATTTAGTACTACAATTGTAAGTAATCAGGGAGTTTTAGATAATTTGTGTTATCAATATAAATATGATTATAGAAACCGTTTGGTAGAAAAGAAATTACCTGGTAAACAATGGGAATTTATTGTTTATGATAAATTAGACAGACCAATTGCAACCGGTCCCAGCTTATCTCCATTTACAGATATTACTTCTTCAGGATGGACTGTAACAAAATACGATGCTTTAAACCGCCCGGTAATTACTGCATGGCTGCCTGCTACGGTTACAAGTGTAGATAGAAAAACGCTGCAGGATACTCAAAATGGATATACAGCCAACTTTAGCGAGACAAAAATTGCAACTGCAACGAATACAACTATTAATGGAGTATCTTTTAGATATACAAGTACCGCATGGCCAACTGCAGGTTATCATGTGCTTACTGTTAGTTACTTTGATGATTATAATTACCCAAATGCACCAACAATTCCAGCCACAGTTGAAACACAAAATGTATTTTATACCACAACAGTAAAACCTATTGGATTAGCTACAGGAAGCTGGACAAGAATTTTGGAAAACAGTACCACTTACAGAAATGAACAGGCTTATACATTATATGATGCTAAAGCAAGGCCTATTCGTACTTACACACAAAATTTCTTAGGTGGTTATACCCATACTGATAGTAAGCTTGACATATTTTCCGGGCAGTTGCAATACAGTATTACAAGGCACAAAAGGTTAAGTACAGACGCGGAACTTGTTACTAAAGATGCTTTTACTTATTCTGATCAGGATCGTTTACTGACGCAGACGCATCAAATAAACAGTGGAACAATAGAGCTTATTGCCAGTAATACTTATGACGAGTTAGGGCAGCTGATCTCTAAAAAAGTTGGAAATATTACAGCGGCTCCAACGCAGAATATAAATTACACGTATAATATTCGCGGGTGGATGACAAATATTAATGATATTACTTCATTAACAAAAGGTACTGACCCAAAAGATCAATTTGCATTTAAAATAAATTATAATACGATATCAAGCGGTATTAGTGGAGTAAAAGCATTGTACAACGGAAACATATCTGAAACCTATTGGACAAGTGCTTCAGAAGCCACACCAGTTATTCGTTCTTATGGTTATAAATACGACAATTTAAATCGATTAAAAGATGCAGTTTTTCAAAAAGCTGCCGCTACAAATAATGCCTACAACGAAAGCCTGGTCTACGATAAAAATGGAAACATTCTGTCTTTAACCCGTAACGGTAATAATGAAACTACAGCTGTTCAAATTGACAATTTGGTGTACAGTTATGGAGCAGCTAATCAAACCAACCAGCTTACGAAAGTTGTTGATAATGCTCCTGCAGCTTCAAAAATAAATGGTTTTGCAGACAGTGCCGCCAATACTGTGGATGATTATAGTTATGACGTTAATGGAAACATGACAAAAGATAACAACAAAAACATAATATCAATAACATATAACAATCTTAATCTTCCAGCTCAGATAGCTTTTGTTGCGATAGAAAATATTGTTTATCTTTATAATGCGGCTGGACAGAAGGTACAAAAGATAGTAACCACTACTTCACCGGCAAATGTTACAACAACTGATTATTTGGGCGGTTATCAATATGATAATGCTGTATTGAAATTTTTTCCAACAACTGAGGGTTATGTAGAACCCGTATCAGGCTCTTATAAATATATATTCCAATACAAAGATCATTTGGGTAATGTTCGTTTGAGTTATGATAAAACACTTGCCATAAAGGAAGAAAGTAATTTTTATCCTTTTGGCTTAAAACAGGAAGGTTATAATACTGTTAAAATAGGTATAGAGAATAAATATAAGTACAATGGAAAAGAGCTTCAAGACGAGCTGGGGCTTAACTTCTATGACTATGGAGCACGTAATTATGATCCTGCACTTTGTAGATGGATGAATATTGACCCGTTAGCTGAACAAATGCGAAGATTTAATCCGTACACTTATGCCTTAAATAATCCTGTGTATTTTATTGATCCAGATGGGATGGCTGCAATTGGTAATGATGATATAATTACAAAAGTGTCTAACAAAAGAGGTGATAATCATTATGTTCAAAGAAATGTGCAAATGACAATGACACTAACAGTTGTTAATTCAAAAGGAGTTGACTTATCAAAAACAATGTTTAATAAATCGTCAGGATCAGTTGGACTTAATTCTATGTCTGGAATTGCACAAAAAGATTATAGAGGTAATGATGTTTCTACGTCAGATAACGTATCTGTTTCTGTTAATTATAAAGTTGTGAGTTCTTTAAAAGATGTGGGAAAAAACGACCACGTTATGATGCTCGTTGATAATATCCCTAAAGGGAATCAAAAAGTTGATCCTATAGGACTAGCTGAAACTGGAGGGAGAGTTAGTGCTGTTGAAGTTGGTACTATCGGAAACAAAACATTTGATACTACTGCAAACCACGAGATTGGACACCTTTTAGGATTAGAACATAAAAATGGTGGTCTAATGAATCCAACAATAGAAGGCTCAACATCTACAAGTACAAGGGAAAAAGGAACTGTGGTTGATGGTCAAGTTGGTCCTTTTGAAGGTAATGGTACCTATAAACAATCTGAAAGGAGCAGTAATTATAGTGCTGGTATAATAAGTCAAGTAAATAGTTTTTTGAATCGAAATAAAATAAAATAACTATGAATGTTTTAAAAAAAATACGAATCTATCTTTTAGCAACACTTTTCATTTGTTGTACTAAAGAGAGCAACAATAAAGCTGATTCTTCACACTATTCAATAATTTTACCACAGGATTGGAAGAAAATTAATGTGCAAGGAATTGATTCTGATGTTCAAATTGTCATAACTAAAAATGGAGATTCTATTTATTTTGATTTTGGAAAATTTTCTGAAAAATTTGATGAGACAAACAAAGTATTCAGTATTGCACAAATAAAAAAATATAAAGCTATGGGAATGGACACTGATAATCTTTTTTTCTCTAATGCTCCCGAAATAGACCAAGCACAAGGAACTTTTTTAAAAGAATATTATTATTATGTCACAATTGATAAAGTTAGAGGAAAAATTAAAGTTCCAAAAATAATTGGTAAAGGAGAAGTTGGGATTTATTTTGATAGTGTTGATAATAAAAATAATAGGCTCTCAATTATAGGCAAAAACCTAAATGAGAATGACCAAAAAGAAATATTAAAATCATTTAATACTATAAAATTTAAACGTTAATCCCCTCTGCTGGCGCGAGCATCTTGCTCGTGAACGTACCGAAATGCAAGTATAAGTACAATGGTAAGGAGCTCCAAGACGAGAATATTGGAGGTAATCTGTTGAATCTGTATGACTATGGAGCAAGAAATTATGATCCTGCGCTTGGCCGCTGGATGAATATTGATCCATTAGCAGAGACTTCAAGACGTTTTTCTCCATATATATACGCTCTTAATAACCCTGTGTGTTTTATTGATCCTGATGGTATGGAAGCAGTTGGCGCTGACGGATTAACAAATGAACAGTGGTTAGAAACTTCTAGACCAGGGGCAGATCCAGGATTAGCCAAACAATATAAAAATGAAAATAGAGCAGCTGAAATTGAAAGGTCAACAGTCTCGGCAGGGGAAGTAGAAGAAGGTGGTTTTTGGAATACATTAGATAAAGATGGTTTTATTGCAATAGCGAAAGAATTAGGAGTTACAACTGAAAAAGGAATTTCAGGGCTATTTGAAGCAGCAATGTTAGAATGGATGACAACTAATGGAGCTGATTATTCTTTTGAAGCAAATGATCAAAAGATAGCGAATGGTTCTTCTCCTGATGGTATTGCTTCCCCTGTTAAGGTGGATGGTAGGAACATAACTGTGTCAATGAGATCATCGCTATATGATGCCAAACTAATTAGAGATGGGGGAGAAGTAGAATATAAAGATCAAGCAAAAAATTTTATTAATTATCTTGCTGCAAGTGGACAAGAAATAAAAACCTTAACTTATGTAACATCACATGGGGTAAATATCAATAGGAATTTACTTAATCACGCTCGAAGAAATAATATTCAAGTAAGGTTGATATATTCTCAATATAGATTTAATAATAATAACTTTGAAATTAGTTTTTATCATACTGATGGACAAAGCAGAATATTTGATATTACTCACACTGTTCCAGTTATATTAAATGTAAATAAACTAATGCGCAGATGGAGCCGTCATTTAAATAATTAGTTATGAAATCTTTTATCTATTTTTTCTTAATGACAAGTTCAATATTATGCTATGCACAAAAAATAAATCTAATGAAAAAAAGCATTCCATACGAAGAGTTTAAAGAAATCCTAAATAAAAATGATGCCCATATTTTAGGATTTATAACAGATGTAAATCGAAAATTGAAAAAAAGTCATATCTATTATGCATTTGATAATTTAGATGTTTTTATTGAAACATCTAATTCCAACGTAGATCTAACACTTTACGGCGATAATCATGTAACAAATGAAAGTGAAATATATCTTTTTAATTCTGAAGAATCTTTTTTGAAATCACTTAATGAGAAAGACTTAAAGGAAATTAATACCCCTTATTTTAAGTATCGTAAGATTTTTAAGAATCCAACTTTATTTAGAGAAGTTTTTATAAAGGAACTATTTTTAAATCTAAAATTAGAAATACCAGAAAAAATCTCAGAAACGAATCTAGATGAGTTTAATAAAGCATTATATAATTTTGGATATGACAAAGCTAAAAACTTTTTATATATACATCTTATTATATTTTGTGGAGAATTTTTAAATGAAATTGAGAATAATAAAGGTAGATGGGCGACATACACCAGTTCGCATTACCCATTATTGAACATTCCTGAATTTATAATGGCTGATAATCTTTCTACCAAAATTTCTATAAATCATTTTTTGGGTAAAGATTTAATCGACGCGTTTGATAAAAACCAAGGAAATAATAATTATATCTATAAAATTGAAGATTTGTTTGAATTTAATTCTAATTGGCAAAAATTTAGATCTCATGTAATCATCAAAAAAGATGATGCTAATAAACTAAATTAAAAAAAGAATACTACCCGCTCTCCAAAGAGTTCAACTGAAAAGCTGCGCAAATGTCTCTAATTCTACGCAGCAATCTTAAAAACAAGAAAGAGGCTGTCTCAAAAGTCGAGACAACCTCTTTTTTATTCGGATACCTATCGGAGAAATTTTCCATTTACGCGATTCTCAACAGCTTGATTTTACTTTTGAGACAGCCTCTTTCTTGTTTTTAAATATTTTTTAAAGATTATTTCAATTTCAGTAATTTTTCTAAATACTCAACTTTATCTTTTTCAGATTGAACTAAACGTTCGTAAAGCCTTTTGTTTTCTTCGTAAGATTCAATCAATTTATCCAATGGATTGAAAGTCGGTTGATATTGAAAAAGAGCTGCATTATCATGATTATTAACTGTATTTCCAATGATATTAAATACAGCTTCATCACTATAATTTTTTATTGCTTCCGCAGAAACGCCTAAAACTTCTGCAATAGCGTCTAATTTTTCTTCTTCAATAGTTTCACTTCCTTCAATATTTGATACAGTTTGCTGAGTAACACCAATTGCAAAAGCAAGTGCTTCCTGTTTCATACCTCTAAGCTCTCTAATTCGGCTTATGTTTCTTCCAATATGTTTTGGTTTTGCTGTTGTAGTCATAGCTCAAAGATATTTAAAAATTATTAGATTTTTTTGATCATTGTAAAAAACAAAAATACTTTGTAGTATACAATTACCATTTGTTGATTACTATAAAATCTATTGATTACTTGCGAGAAATAAAAATACGATTTTTCTTATATTAAAAAATAAAAAAAGCATCAAATATTATGGAAAAAAATGAAATGGAAAATGAAGAGAAATTTAAAAAATTAATGCGTTACTTTTTAAAACCCTAAAATCGGCGAATAAAGAAAATGAACATTATGTTGCTGAGGTTAAGTTTTCAAGTTATTATGAGCTTGGATGCGTTATTAGTGAAATGCTAAAACTATGTATTTTGGGCGTGGATCACGACGTGCATAAAACTTCGGAAACTGATATAAAAACAAGTATTAATTTGTCTTTAATTTTAGAAGTTGTGCACCAGCTTTTTCCTCTGGATACATTTGAATTTTTGGATGAAATCGATGAAATGTTCCTTAAAAAAGTTCAAAATATAAAAGAATAATAAAATGGTTTTTACCATTAAAAAAAGCCTTTCCTGATTTCGAATAATTTTTTTAGAGAGTATCAAATTTTGTATATTTATATGTGTATTTATTTGATTGTTAAATATTTGTAATTATTTTAAAGATATGGAAAACAATAATAAAACCTTGCCAAATGAAACGGATGAAATATTTTTAACAGATGGCGGACTCGAAACAACATTAGTTTTTTTGGAAGGATTTGATCTTCCGTATTTCGCCGCTTTTGATTTATTAAAAAATAAGGAAGGATATAATGCCCTTAAAAATTATTACACCCGATATTTAAAAATTGCAAAAAAGTATCAAACCAATTTTATTTTAGAAACTCCCACCTGGCGTACAAATCCAGATTGGATTGAAAAGATTGGTCATCATAGAAATGAATTAGCTGCGCTGAATGAAAAAGCCGTTACGCTTTTAGCAGATTTAAAAACAGAGTTTGAAAATGATATAAATTCTATTTTGATAAGCGGCTGTATAGGTCCTCGCGGCGACGGTTATGTGCCTGAGAATTGTATGAGAATTGAAGAAGCACGGCAATATCACACAGCACAAATAGAAGCTTTTAGCCACACTTCTATAGATTTTGTTTCTGCTATTACGATGAATTATATTGAAGAAGTAATTGGCATTGTTAAAGCAGCAGAATCTTTTAATCTGCCTGTGGTTATTTCTTTTACGGTAGAAACAAATGGTAAACTGCCAACAGGAATGAGTTTAAAAGATGCTATTGAAAAAGTAGATCAAAGTGTAAATGTTCCTCCGATATATTATATGATTAATTGCGCACACCCAACACATTTTCTAAACGAACTAAACGCAAGTAAAAATGAAAATTGGGTAAAACGTATCAAAGCAATTCGTGCAAATGCTTCCTGTAAAAGCCACGCCGAATTAGACGAAGCCATAGAACTGGACAGAGGAGTGCCTAAAGAATTAGGAAAAGAATATAAAGTATTAAAAGATTCTTTCCCGCATTTGAATGTTTTTGGCGGATGCTGCGGAACTGATGAAGAGCATATTATTGAAATTGCTGATCAGTTGAAAGCTGTTTAAAGTGTTTTTCTTCGAATTGATAGTTTGTAGAAAAAATGAATATATTTGAAAATAAAAGTTAACAACGTTTTTTAAAGAAAATAAATGCAGACGATAAAGCAGCGAAGATTATTTACAAAAAGAGAATATAATATTCTAGATAATAAATTAAATTATAAAACATCTTACATAGGAGGTGAAAGTGAAGGAATGGTTTCTTTTGAAAATTTATCAAAAGAAAAAACAACTTACAAAACATCAAATAATATCATCTTAGTGCTTTCACTGCTTATTTTTGGAATGGCTGGAATGTCTTTTTATTTCCGTAATGATAAAGATTCTGATCCAGATATGTGGATTGGATTTGCATTCACAGCAATTGTGTTATTTACCGTTTATTTTTTTATGAATGAAAATTCATGGAGAATAAGAACTCATAATAATGGATATCTCATTCTATTTAAAAAACATCCAAATGAAAGTTCTGTTAATGAATTCATATCAACATTGTTTTTTGAGAGAGATAATTATTTACGAGAAAGATATCTAAGTCTGGATCCTAATTTAAGCTACGAAACTCAAATAAATGATTTGAGATGGCTGCGAAATGTTGAAGCAATTTCTAAAGATGAATTTGATAAATATTATTCAGATTTAAAATTACTGTATATGCCAAAAAGAGGAACGATTGGTTTTGATAGATAAACAGTATTATGGCTGCGGTTCTCACTTAAACGCCGCTATGAAAAATAGCAGGAAATTTATCCTGGTTAGCAAAAACCAACTTCACTAATTCATAATTAGTGTCTGAATCCAGAAGCGTATTTTCAATTTCTTTTACTTCAAATGCCGAGACTGTTTTTCCAATCTTTTTTCCATGTTTACGGAAAGAAGTACGGGTAAAACCATGAAGAATTCCATTTTCGATTATTGAAAATTGAAATTCATCATTCATTTCTCTTTTTTCGAGATCATAATTTCTCAATTCATAACGCTGTATACTGAAAACCGAATCAAAATATTCTCCGGGAACAATATGATCCATATATTGTTTGATAAAACTATCTATGGTGTAATTTGTTACTAAAGGATTAAAACTTTGAAATTCGATAAAATGTTCACCCGAAATTTTCTCAAGGGTATGAGCCGTTATTAGATCTGATTTGATGTCTTCGCCAATTAATGATTCCGGTCGGTCAATTATTCTTAATCTGCCGTTCCATTTACAATACTCTTTAACTTCATCTGAATCGGTGTTAATTACGATACTTTCAAATTGAGTAAATTTCAGCAATTTTTCAATCATATACTGATACATAGGTTTGCCATTAAATGGAAGAAAATTTCTATTAGGTAAAACATGCGAAGGATACTCTTTTTGTATTGGTAAAAGGGCAGTAAGATAGAAATAGCTCATAGTATCTTTATAAGAGAATTAAAAATGACGATTATTTTGTAAAGCTAATATATAAAGATAGGATAAACTGGGTTTAGGTAAAAATACTTGATTTGAAGCAAGCTGCCTAAAGAATAAAAATAGTAACAATTGGCAGTATATTTATCTGCTTATATTATTCATAATATTGTTTACTTAGTATTCAAGGCTTGAAAGTCTACAATTTGTGCCTTTAGGCACTAAATATTGGTAGAAAACATAAATTGAAATAAATTTAGCGTGCCGCAGGTACACAATAGTTATCATTTTGTTGCGTACCTATGGTACGCCAGTGAATTTTGAACCTATATTGACAGCCAATATTTTGTACCTAACGGCACATTTCAGCTCTTGATTCATATTACTTAATAATTAAAAATTTACATCATTTTTCCCTCTTTTGCATATTCTTTTTTAATTCCCTGAAGGAGGTGATTAAGGTTGATACTTTTATTTTTATCTTCTAAAGTTTTCAGGCAGGCATATTGAATGATATTTACAATATTAGCGCCCGTAATATCATATTTTTTTGATATTTCATTAAGATTTACATCTTCAGCAATCTTAATTCCTTTAGGCAGGTTATTTTGCCATAGTTTTAAACGTTCGCTGGATGAAGGCACTTCAAACTCAATTATAGATTGAAATCTTCGGGTGAAAGCTGTATCAATATTTGTTTTAAAATTAGAGGCCAGAATAACCAATCCGGGATGATTTTCGATGCGCTGCAGCAAATACGAAACTTCCTGATTGGCGTATTTATCGTGTGCATCCCTAACATTTGTTCTTTTTCCGAAAACGGCATCGGCTTCATCAAAAAATAAAATCCAGTCTTTATCAGTCGCTTTATCAAAAAGTGAAGACAGATTTTTTTCGGTTTCGCCAATGTATTTCGAAATCACCATAGATAGATCAATTCTATAAACATCTCTTTGGGTATATTTTCCTAAAAGTGAGGCCGTAAGTGTTTTTCCCGTTCCCGGCGCGCCGTAAAACATAACCCTGAAACCAGGTTTTATTTTGGCTTTCATATTCCATTCATGAAGTAAAATATCGTTGAATTTGAGCCAGGTTTCTATTTCCTTAATCTGATTTAAAGTAACAGAATTGAGAACCAAATCGTCCCAGTCTAATTGAGTTTCAATTAATTGCGCAGGGAAAATACTGCTAAGCTGTGGTTTTAGGATTTTTCCGGTAATGAATTTTTCGATGTATTCGTCTTCTAAAATCAGTAAACCGCTCAGTTTAGGCTCACCATTAGGAACTGATTCTATTTTAATGATTCTTTTATGGTAAAGAAGTGACTGATTGTGCAGATAATCATAAAATGAAATTCGGCTATCCAGATCATTTCCTGCAATTAAAAACTGAGCCGTTTCGCCTGTTGGTAAAATTCCACGATGGTTCTTCGTTTTCATTCCTCCAAATTCAGGCAATTCACCTCCATTCGGTAAATACTCGGCAATAACCGAACTTAAAAAATCAGGTTTAAGGTGCGGTGCAAGAGCCAATCCCAATAAAAGAATATCGATTTCCGTTAAATTATTTTCGATGATGAATTCGTTGATAAAACCATTTGAATCGATTTGGTTCAAAACAGGTTTTTCCATTGGGTTTTCGACTTGAAAAAGATTGTCAAGCTGAAATACGAATTGGTTTTTTAGGTAAGTGAATACATTTTCCATTTTATACAACTAATGATTCGATTGAAAAAAAGTCAATTTTAGATTGTTTAAAGTTTCTGATTCTGTTCATTACAGCGTTTCCGTTATGAGAACCATCAGAATTGGTGTTACCTTCAAAAGTCTCAATTATATCGCCTTGAACTTTAGCTACAATTCCAGTATGAAACCAGTCATTTGTAGTTTTTTGAATCAAAAATATATCTCCGGGTTTTATTAAAGCCGGATTAGTTCTGGCCGTTTGAAAACGGGTCAATATTTTTTTCTGAAGACCGGTTGTACCAACAGTATCGCAGCTATAAGTTAACGGCATAAGGGTTTTAAAGTTTTTTCCCTGAACAGAAGCAGCTTGGTCAATAATGGCCTGAACAAATCCCATGCACCAAAACCAGTCGGTACCTTCATGGCCGTCCATATAACTTCGCACCCACGGTCCGGTATTGCTTTGACTGTTGATTACAAGTTCAAAAGGATGATTTTTAAGATGGTTTTGAGCTGCACTCAAAATCAATTCTCTCAAATTATTTCCAGATATGGGACTTGTAAAAGCTTTTTTAAGAGGAGATACAAGTATATCGAATACCTTTTGATCTACAATACCCGTTTGGGCTAAGTTGTTTGCTTTTTGAAAATTAAGCACAGCTTTTTCTGTTGCTGGTCCAAAATCTCCATCGATACCCGTTGCCGTTCCCGAACTTGGATTTTGCATAGCAAACAAATTAAGCCAGGACTGAATTTTTTCAATATCTTTTTTGTTATTATTTGCTCCTTTTCTTTGTTGTGTTGCTTTAATGAGCAGTTCTTTTTGGTAGAATGTTTTTTGCATGATTAAAGTTTTTAGAAGTTATTATTTTGGTTGCCATCTTAATAATTGGCTACATTATATTTTCTGAAATGTTAATTTTTTAATTCCAGAATTTATTTAATATAATATTTCAACTCGTTAATGAAATCTTCTGGTACTAAATCATTGACAATAATTTGAAGAATAAAAAAGAAAGGAGAAAACCCTTTTGGAGTAAGCTTAGGAATTATAATCGAGCAATTGAAAATTCCTTTATTTGCTGACCATTGGCAATTGTATTCTTCAACGAAAGCATCCCCAATTAATACACCTAAACTTATTGTAAGCTTTTCCAATTTGTTTTTTAAAGCAGAATTTTCTTTTATAATTAAAGGTATACTTGTACAGATATCTTCAAATTTTGTTTGATTTTTGAATGGCGTTAGAATTTTATAATCAACTAAAGATTTTATTTTGTCAATTGATTTTTCATCATAGGTATTCCAGTTTATTTTGTTACTTTCTTTGTGATTGTATATATCGAAGTAGGGTAGTAAAATATGTTTGTATTCCTGAATTTTATTTTTAAGAATAATTTCATCTAAAGCCCAATCTAAATACACGTTTTTATTTTTGTCAAAAAATAAATTCTCAGGAAATACTTTAATAATATTATTTGCAATATCTCTTTTATCCTTACTAAGAATATTTTCAGTGAGAACAATAAACACCCCATCATTTATTGTTTTAGTAAATACAGATTTGATCGCTTTGCTTGATAAAAAGTTTTTTGGAATGAGTTTTTTCGTTAAAAAATTAAACCAATAAATGCCTGGTAATTGATTAATGTCATCAAAACCAACTTTTATAATAGTTTGTTTTCCATTACTATTAATTTCTTCTCTAATATTTGATCTATCAAATTCCTCTTGTATATCTCCTCCAATAAAAAAGATGTCATATTTATTAATAATTTGTTCAAAAAAATCAAATAAAGGATTTAATGCGGTATTGTTTTCAAATTTATTTTCAGATAGGAAAAGGGTCCAACGACTTATCCCTGTTACATTATTTTCTATTTTTAGAATAATTTTTTTGTCTTTTGTTCTAAAATAAATTTCTCCAAAAGCATGTATTGGATAATCTGATATTATCTTTTCGATGGCTTTAAAATTAGATTTTTCTATTTTTTTATTGCCGTCTTCAGTAGTGCCATAGTTCTCAAACAATGGAAACTTATTGTTGATAATAAAAGTTATTAAATCATTTACAGATTTTAAATTGTCAAAATGAAACGTAGTATATATATTAAAAACTATCATAATTTTAAATTTTATTCAGAAGCTTCTTCTGGTGTAATAATTTTATGTGGACCAACTTGTACTTCATTAGATAAGTTTGAGCTCAAACTCGTTGCGCCATTGGGGTTATCATCTTTACGAATAATTAATGAGAATCGTTTTCTTTGATCTCTTGCTACTTGTTTTATGGCTTTTAATTGCTCTGTATATGATTGGTAATTAACATCCTTAACATCTCCAATTTCATTGCCTTCTATATAATCGGGGATCGTCGGTACCACTTTTGATCTACCTTCATCATCAACTATTCTCGGATTATACGTACGATTGTTTTTTCCTGCTGATTCACCAAATTGTTCCTTAATCCAACCTTCTTCTCCATTTCTTCCTCTGCTGCGTGATGATCTAAGTTTTAAATAAGTTAGAGGCCATTGAATCATGTCTGAGGTGCCTTTGGTGCGTAAATATTTTAAATAACCGTCTTCAAGCCCTTTATATCTATCCAAAGTAGTTTGATCTATTCCATTACCAACCATAGAAATTGTTATTCTTGTTAATTCACTTCTTGCTGTAGTTTTATTGCGATTACTGCCAATAATAGTTCCTTCGTGGATATCACTATCAGCTTCCGCTTTATTTTTACCTTCTTCCGCTGCTCTCTGAACTAAATTGTAATTCCATTTATCACCACCATCTACAACTTGTATTGAGCTTACCAAAGTACTATTTCTAGTAGCCACAGTTTGTGCCACAGCTTGAGCATTTTCATGTGTAATGCCACCATTGGTTAAATGAGTTTCTTCTTCTTGATGCAGGTTTTGTCTAACAGTTGTCAGTCCATCTGCGCCGCCTCTTCCCATCACTCTGTCCAACAATGCCATTCCTCTGTCTACAGCCTGATTCACGAGCCATGTAAGTGCCTCATCAACCATTTGACGAACAGCAATAAGCATTTCTCCAATTCTTGCTCCAATACCAGTTAAACCAACTTGGTTTGCCAAGAAACCTATTACGACAGGCATAGCTTGCCCCATAGTTCTTTCCAGATAATCAGCGGCTGTGGCGACATTACCCCGTGCTAAATCGGCTACGCCATTGACAAACGAATTGACTACTTCGAGCATTTCGCGCAAGTATTTTATAAAACTTTGAATAGCATTAAAGAACGCCATAGCACCGTTTATCACCGCCATGATTCCCGTTGGGTCTAACATGCTTAAAAGTCTGGCCGTAATTCTATTGACAATGCGTTCCATGACAAAGTTTTTCACGGCATCGAGAACGGTATTCCATAAATTACTTAGCTGTTCTTGTATTTTGTCCCAAATGGCGGCCATACCTCGCTCCTGAACATCTTTTATGAATGTCCAGATACCTTCGAGCGTATTAATCATGCTGCGGATTCTGGCAACTCTTGCAGGGCCAATGCGAGGATGTGCTGCTAGTTTTTCCCAGATTCTTTCCATCGAGATATTCAGCACTTCTAATATCCAGCTAATAACACCGCGTAAAGAAAAATCAGTAAGTACAGGAATATTGGCATCTTTTAACTCGCTCATTAACCAGCCAGTTACACCATTGATTAAGTGCGTTACGATATTGTCAAAGAACTGTACGAATCCTTGTTTAAGCGCTCGCAGTATATTTTTCAAGAAACCAATTGGGTCTTTCTTAATATCATCTATAGCTTCTAATGCTCTTGTAATGATATTTCCGATGAGGTCAAATGGGAAATTCATGATTTCGAGAATCGCCATAATAACGATTCGAACAATTTCTGCTACAAAAGCAATTAGTCGCCCTATAGGTTCTCCAAATTTTTCAATGATTCTCATAAAAGCATCTATCGGATGGATGAGGTCATCGATGCTCATAGAATCCCAAATATCGGTAAAGAGCTGTATTATAGATTGCGGTGTCATGTTGAGCGTCTCTACTGCAGCTTCAATTTCGCCCACAATTCTGGCTATTGCACCAGATTCTACCATTTGGGCATATTGTTCTTCTCCGCCATCCATAAGGCTCATAAAACCTCTTATTAGATTAGGAACTGTTCTAGGTACTCTTTCCTGCGTGAAGGGATCCCTGCCAATGATTACTTTTACCAATGAGTAGCCTCTAACTGTTGCAGCCTGCTCAGAAAGCCATGCTAATAAGGATTCTTTAACAAGCTCTAATACTTTGAGTGCCACACCTGAAGCAAAATCCCAAACCCTTTGTAGGAACCCTCCGGCCTGATCGGCAAGTGCTGAAAGATTATCGGCAATATTGACCAGATTTGCAGGTTGAATAGCATCCCAGGCTGCCGTTATGAGTCCACGAAGTTCGCCTAATAATGAATTGAAAGTTCCAACCTGAGTGTCAAGCCAGTCGGCAGTTTTTTGCAGCGTGCCTTTTTCACGCATTTGCTCAAGCTCTGTCTGTTTGTCTATCAGTATTAAGAAATCTTCTAATATTTCGACCGTTGTGGCATTGACAGCTTCATCGCGTAACGGATCGTATTTGATTATTTTTTTGATTAATGACCAAGCTTTGTTTTCTGCCAGTATAGGTTCTGCTACACCTATCAAGGCTTCTTTTATCCAGGTAATCACCTGATCTACAGTTGCACTTACAAAAGAAGTTATTCTGTTAACTACTTCATTAAATTTTTCAGTTACTAAATCAATTATACCGGTGTAAGGAAATGATATTTCGTCCCAAACCTCTTCAACCAGATCAAGAATACTGTCGATTGTTAATCCGAGTTCGCTTAATTTTCCTTCTACCCAGTCAAAAACCTGCTGCAGTATTCCGTATTCCTGAAGCTTGTCGAATATGGCTGTTCCAAAAGGAATAAGACCCATTAAGCCTTCAACCAGATTAATTGGAGTTCGCTCTACATCAACTTGTCGTAACGGGTCATAACCGATAATAACGGTGAAAAGAGTGTAACCCGGAACGTGTCGTGCCCCATCGATGATCCAGTCGGGAACTAAATCGAGGAACGAACCCTGAACCATTTCGGGAGCAGGGGAGATTGGTTCCGGTTTTTTTCTAATTGCGGCTCCCTGCTGTACGGTATGCGTTAATTCGTGAGCGAGTAAATGCTTGCCTTCTTTCGAATTCGGATTGTATTTTCCTTCGTTAAAATAAATATTGTTTCCGGTAGCAAAGGCCTGAGCTCCTAATTGCTTATTCATTTGAACAGCATTAGAGTCATTATGTATGCGGACATTGCTGAAATCGGCTCCAATACCGGATTCCATTTCGGTTTTTACTTTTCCGGATAGTGGAGAACCTCCGCCTTTACTGCTGTTTAACTTGGACTCGATATTAGAATTATCGCCAGGATTGGCATCGCCAGCCGCGCTTTTTTGCAGTTGTTTTTCTTCGTCTGAGTTTTGCTTTTCCTCTTCTTTTTTCTGCTGTACATTTTCCTCTTCTCCTTTATTTTGAATTAAAGGTTTGATTGATGGAGCGCTTTTTGAAACAGTTTCTGGTTTTTTGACTTCTTTTTTATTCTGAACTGTTTCTTCTTTTTTCTGGACTTTATCTTCTAGCTTATGCTGAATTAACGTTTTTGATCCTGAAAAAGCCGGATTGATTTCTCGTTTCTCAGTTATTCTGGAATCGAGTTTATTTTGGATTGATTCACCTTTTAACTGTCCAACAGGTGTTATGGTTACGGCAGCAGTTTTTTGCTGCACTTCTTTATTTTTTTCTTCTTGCTTTTGAACATTGCGCGCCAATTTCTTTTGCACTACTGGCGAAGGCGAAAAGAAAGAGTCTGCTTTTTGCGTTTGTTTATTGGCCACCACGTGGTCTGCGACTCTGTCGGCTTCTACTTCAAATTTATCGTTAGACTTACCTATATTCAATTTTGCCTGAACACCAAAAAAAGATTCCTTCCCCTTGTCATGGTGTGACGCGGAGTGCGAAGGATTTGATTTTGATATTTGTTTTAATGCTGGCATCTCTAATTGGTTACATTAAAACTTCCTTTTAAATTTGGACTACCTCCAGGATTAATTACTTTAACCTCTACTTTAAAGAAGATACAATCTTTGGTTTTTACAGCAAATGACTGTGTTTCTGTTTTGCCAACATCATATCTTCTGCCGGTTTTATGTATTGTTCCTCCTTGTATAGCAGTCAATAGTATATTATAATGTTTTGCATTATGTGGTGTAACCCAATTGGCAGTTGAGGTTATTTTAAAATCGCCTTTTGAACAAAAAGTTGAGGAAGACATAACGGAATCATTAATGTTAAAATCGTTATTATTTTGCGGTAATTGAAATGCTTCTCCACAACAATTATTATCACCGCCTTTTTGTCCTACCAGTTTATTATCTAAAGCTCCTATAGTTTCCGGTCCCACAATACCGTCAACTTTATTCAAACCGTTTTCTGCTTGGAAGCCTATTACTGCATTTCGTGTTTCACTTCCAAAATCGCCGTCTGCCCCAAATTTTGGTAAACTTTGACCTGCCTGCATCAGCCCATTTTGCAATTCCGCAACATATTGCCCCTTTTGACCGGTAGAAATAAGCATCTGATTATCATTGGCTTTTTCTAATGGAGGATTGCCTTTAAACTGTGGATTTTCAGGTCTTTCTGCATGTAAATCTTCTTGATGGTTTTCTATTGACGATTTTTGTATTGCCCCAGATTTTTGTTTGGATCCGGTTTGCTGAATCGTATGTGTGAGTTCATGCGCCAGCAGATGTTTGCCTTCTTTGGAGTCTGGATTGTATTTTCCTTTATTGAAATAGACATCGCTGCCATGTGTGAAAGCTTGTGCGCCCAGCTCTTCGCTCATTTGAACAGCTCTGCTGTCAGTGTGGATGTTTACACCGCTAAAATCGGCTCCAAAACCCGATTCCATTTCCCGCTTTGTGTTTTTGTCCATGGCATTGCCGCCGCCTTTTGAGCTGCTGAGATTACTTTCGACTTTTTCATTTACTGAGTTCGATTCTTTTAGCTTTGCTTGAACTGTTTTTTCTTCTTTTTTCTGAGCCTTTTTGTCTTCGTTCTCACATTCGGCACATTTTTTCTGTACTTTTTTGTCTTCCTCTTTTTCTCCCTTTTTCTGTACTTTTTTATCCTCTTCCTTATCGGATTTCTTTTGTACCTTTTTGTCTTCTTCTTTTTCTCCTTTTTTCTGTACTTTTTTGTCTTCTTCCTTATCGGATTTCTTTTGTACCTTTTTATCTTCTTCTTTTTCCTTGCCTTTTTTTTGCAGAGGCTGTTCTTGTGCCAAGTCCTTTTTTTGAACTGTTGAAATGGTTTCTGCAATAGGCTTTTGCTGTACTGCTTCTTCACTTCTTGATTGCAGTAAACCTCCAGTTTTGCGTTTGTTTACTACTTTATCAGCAACATTATCGGCTTCTATTTCATATTTATCTCCTACTGTCCCTGTAGTTAGTTTTTTTTGAACTTTTGGTCCAAAAAAAGTAGAAGGGGAGTGATTAGCTATTTTCTTTTGTTCAAATTCTCTCATGATTGTTATTTTACCATTTTGAAATACTAATTTGTTTCACTAAACAAACTGCAGATTATTTGCGATAACACCTTCTTTCTCTAATGCATTTTTTATTTGCTTATACCAATATGGAAATATTTTAGAGAGCCGAAGTTCAATTTCATCAACAACATATTTGTCATATTTTTTCATTCCAAAAAAATGAGAATACCCAATAATATCGGCATGTTTCCCATGCTCTGTTATGTTGTTTCCTTTTAAAAGCATTGTAGGATTATTGTTTTTATAATTCAATAGCGATGCAAGAGTATATTGTTCTATTAAAATGCAGGTTTCATAACCTTCTTGTTTTAATTCAGTAAAGTTTTCTTGGTTTTCTAAATATATTTTCTCCAAATCATAATAGCTTTTTATAAATTCATCGCGGAGTTTGAGATCATTAAAACCAAATATGCCGCAATTATAAGAATAGCCTAAATTTGTATGCCAGTAAGGCAGGTTTTTGGTGTATTTATTAAAAAACTCTACCTGCTTCTTATAATGGATTTCATAAGTATCTTCCTTGCGTTCTACTATAACATCATCAAAAAGAAAATCTATTTTTTTCTTAATAAGTATGTCAGTATCAATGTGAATAAATGGTTCTGTTTGACGTTCCATAGCATTGATTTTTGATTTCATCCAAAGGTCAATTCTGTTTTCGTTTTGCACTTTGGTAACGGCACAAGGAAGCATATACAGGAATTTAAAGCCTATTTCGTCTACATAAAGCTCAATTTCATCATACCACAAATGGCTGTATAATACACTCAGAGCAGTCATGTAGATAGTTTCCTTTAGTTTGTCTCCCATATCCCATCTGTTATGCATTATAGGAAGCGTATCAAGGCTGTAAATCATCTTGTGTCGTTGTTTCATATATAACTTTTATAGTTTTAACTTGTCAATCGTAATTATTTTAACACATAGAAACATAGAATTATGTAAGCTCGAAATAAGGCGTTTCACTTTTTTTTAAACGCACATAGTATGCTATGTGAAAGAAATGTATTTCTTTTTTGCATTTCTTGTTTTTAAGTAAAATCTACGTTTCTATGTGTTAAATAGAAAATTCATGTATTCAATTACACCCAGCGTGTGGTTTTATTTTAAGCAATACCTTCTTTCTCTAAGGCATTCTTTACTTCTTTGTACCAATACGGAAACAGTTTAGAAAGCCTGTTTTCTATTTCCTGAACAATGTCAATTCTGTATTTTTTTTGACCAACAATGTGTGAATAGCCAATTTTATCTGCTAACTGGAAATTTTCGAACAGGTTTTTTTTCCACAGCAATAATGTTGGTTTAATATTATGATGATGTAACAATGCCGCAAGATTATATTGTTCTAAAACAATGCAAGGCTCTATTTTTGCTATTTTGGGATTATGATTTTTTAAAAAGATTTCTTCTAAATCGTGAAAAACTTTTAAAAACTGATCTCGAAGCCCAAAGTCTCTAAAACCTAATACTCCACAATTATATGCATATCCCAAATCGGGTTTCCAATAGTCTAAATTTTGAGTATATTGATTAAAAAAATCTAAACGATATTGGTACATACCGTACAATTCGTAATCGTTTTGTTCAACAATTACCTTATCAAAATCAAAATTTATTTTTTTCTTTATAAAGACATCATTGTCAAGATGCACAAAAGGTTTGATTTGTTTTTCCATAACATCAATTTTCGATTTCATCCAAATAACGGTGTCTTTGTTGCTCTTAATTTCAGTAACTCTGATAGGAAGCATATAAAGAAACTTATACGCAGTGTCATCTGCATAAAGCTCAATATCCTGATACCATAAATGGCTGTATAGTATACTTAATGCAGTCGAATAAATCGTTTCTTTAAATTTATTACCTTGATTCCATCGATTATTACTAACAGGAAATGCATCTAAACTGTAAATTATTCTAGGCTCTTCCCTCATAAAATGTTCTTTTTAATAGTATGAATTAAGTTTTTTTCTTCTAAGAAAGTTACATTGTTGTACAAAGAAGCTTTTCGGCTGTGTTTATATAATCGTTTCCATTCGTAGTTTACTCCTGCTATTTCCGAGGTTTTTAGATGTATCTCATTGTTATGAAATTTTTTCATTTCATTAAATGAGGAATGCCATACCATTTTGCCCAAAAGAGGTGATTGCGTAAGGGTTAATCTCGAAAAATCATTTGGGAAATTATCTATATTTATTTCCTTGCCATGAATTTTGAACTTATAAACCAATGTTTCTCCGTTTTTGGTTTTGTAAAATTTAGAGGTGTATCTCTTTATGTCAACTTTGCTCTTAATTGGATTTAAATCTTCTTCGTTTTCATACATTATATCCAAATCATTTATGCGCATTTGATAGTACTGGCGAAGGTTCAAATAATCTGCAACTCCTCCGCAAAAGGCGATTTTCGACAAATCGAGATTGTTGAATATAAATCCAAACGCATTTTGCTGCTCAATAAGAATATTTTTTTTATCGTATTCTAAAAAAGAAGTATTATCAGCATTCATACTTTTAATTTTACCAGTTAACATATATGATTCGTTTTTTCCAGGCCAATTTCACGATGCTTAAATTCCAGCTTAATTTATCTAATAAAACATCTTGTGTTTTTCGCTCTATAAGTATTACAGGGCTTTCGTCTTCATTAATATTCAGTTTTCCAGGTCGCTGCAAAAATTCATTTTGCAGCAATTCTGCTGATGATTTTTTCATCACATCCCAATTGCTCAACACGGCTTGCAGCATTGTGGCTGCTTCTTTTTTCATTTTTTCAGAGAGTATAATGTTTCTTTCAATGGGCTGGGCTATTGGAATATTGCATAAGAATTTTTCGAAAGCCATAGTGTTTTCATAATCCTGTTCCTGACCTGTGGCTATATAATGCAAAAGGTGCGCAGCAATTTCGGGATTGTTTATAGTGTTGTCTTTATTGAGCAGCCCGCAATTTTCAAAAAGAGATTTTAAAAAGGGATGAATCAATAGCAAACCTGCATTTTGAACATATAAATCGTTGACATTTGTATCTATGTGAACGTTTGCATCTATTAGGCTTTCTTCCAGCTCTTCTATATCTTCTTTGGTATTTTCTTTTTCTTCTTTTTCAATAGAAAAATCTTTTTTATTCATTACTTCTTCCTGAGTATTGAGAGTTTTCTCTATTGAATTATTTGATAAGGGTGCGATATTTTCATTGTCACTCTGAACCGTTGCATCTTTATTTTTTGATAAAATAAAATCCATATCGGATACTTCCTTTTCATTATTTTGCTGAATTCTTTCTGTTTTTGTTTCTTTTTGTATTTCATTTTCTCTTTCTGCCTCAGTTTTTCCTTTTGTCTCAGTTTTAGTTTTTGGTTTTGTCTCTGACTCTGACTCTGCCTCAGTTTTTATTGACTCTTGGTTTTTTTGGATAGTTTTTATTCCTGTTACTTTTTCTTTTAAAATAATTGAGGCTGCTTTGTTTTCGATAACCGAAACAACAGCATCAAGATTAGCCAGTAATTCGAGTTCGTTTTGGATCTCTATCTGATTTTCAATTTCCTGCAGAAAAAGTTCTTTGTGTTCTAAAAAGCTGTTTTTTTTATGCAATTCAAATACACTGCAAATCAATTTGGAAATCTTTTGTTTTAACATTGGATTGCGTGTTTCCAAAAGGCTTAAAACAACTATTTCCCACATTGAAAATCTTTGGTTCGGAGTTAATTGATTTTTTGAAACAAATGCTTCAATGTGTTTTTTTATGGCACTAATCCTGATTATTTTGGCACTGCTTTCAGCATTGTTTTTTTTTAGTAATATTCCTTTTGTAATAATTGCCGCAATTTGGTTATCGCTAAATTGTTTAATAAACCTGGCTCTCACGATTGGTTTTTGAACTGCGTTAGCCCACTTAAAAGGAAAAGCTTTATCATTTAAGACTTCATCAAATGTAGTGTTGACTATTGTTTTAAAATTATGATTTAAGGCTGTCCACCAGGCATTTGTTCCTGTTTCCAGAAAATAAAAAAAGCTTTCTATTTCCTTTTCCTGTGCATGAATTAGTTTATAACTTTCTGTGCTTTTTTCTTCTTTTTCAAAAACTTCTTCAACTTGTGTTATTACTTTTTTTAGAATTTGCTCTTTGAAATCTTCGAAATCCAAATTTTGATTTATGGCAATATCAATGTTTAGTTTGTCTAATTGTATGCTGTGTGAAGGATTTTTCGAATCCACTTCATTAAAATAGTTTTCTAAAAACGGGAATATTTCCTTTTGCAAAAACGCATCAATATTGTCCTTGAGATAATATCCTTTTTCTTTAGAATTGGTATTTATCTCAAGGAAAACTTTATTGATAATATGTTTATTAGAATTTATCACCAGCTGTAAGGTCTTCTATTTGTATATTTAAATTAGACAGTATAAAATCGATTTTTGAAAATACTGTTAGCATACCTGACAAAAACTCTTTCAATGATCCATCCTTATCTGTATTGAATTTTATTTCTATGAAACTTTTAAATAAATTATTAAAAAGTAATGCTGCCGGGATAATTTGTTTTTCAGATACCTTAAGTGTTTCTTGATCCTGACATCTCAAAATAGTGTAAAACAATGAAGTATTTAGCGATATAAGTGTTTGTACCGCAGTAATCTGATCTGGATTTTGTAGTCTAATGGCAGAGGCGACAACTGTGGATATAAAATTGAAATATTCCTGCGTGAATAATTCAGATAATTTAGCATTTGCCTTACCGTTGATGTAACTCTCAAGGTTTTTTTGAACTTCGGCAAATCTGTTTTCAGTTTCAGAAATGAAGTTAATAGTCTCCTCATTGAATTTATTTAAAACGGAAATTTCTTTTAAACTGGAAGTGGTTTCCATTGCATTTTTTACAAATAGTTCAGCATTGTTAAGACATATATTTACTTCAGGTTCTTTTCTAATCTCAATTAACCTTGGACCATCAGTTACAGAACCACAGTTGCCTTCAGCAATTAATGAAACTGAAATAGAAGATTCATTATATAACGAAGTTGGACGTGTTACTGGATCTTTTTTATCTGTTTTTACTATTTCTTTATTAATTTCCCAGATGTATGTTGTGGCATTTGAAGAATTGTTGCTTAGGGTTAGAATTCCCGCCGCATCTAGATTAAAGCTAAAACTAGCAGTAGGAAGATCTAAAAGTGTAATGGTAAGATTGGATGGTTTGTCGTCTATAAAAATGGTTACGGTTTTGACATCCTTAGATACCTCGCCTGGAGCAAACATATATTTTTCTCCGAATGTTACTATAACTCCTTCTCCTAAAATTTCGGCCCCTTTTACATTGGGCTGCAGAGTAAGCTCTACAGGTTTATCGTTTCGGCAAAAGGATATTTCGTTTACTAATTCGCCATCTACCAGTACTTTTGGATCTTCAATTTCAAAACTCACAGGATGAGTGATTTGGAAACCGCAGTTGCCATTGTCTGCACTAAGGGTAACATCAAATGTGAATTTTTTTTGCGATTCACTATTATACTTGTAGATATGTTTTATTTCTGTTTTATCATCCGTTACAAGATCGGTTTTGTCTCCAAAATCCCAAGTATATTTGTTGCCTTCAATATTTTCTCCGGTTACGGTAAAAGTGACTTCGGTTTCGTCTACTCCCGAAGGTTTTGAAGGAACAGCGACAAAATCGAATTTTGGTTTTTCAAAAATGGTTATCTTACAGTCAGTATCAAAGTTATTAACTGTAAAGGTTATAGGCTGGCCTATTAACTCTTTACTGACTATATTTGGATCAAAAACAAGTGCGCCAAACTCATTTACTTTTATTCCTCCGTTTTGATCAGGTCTAACATTGGCTCTTACAAAACCTCCTGTTGGAGATACTTTAAAAGGCAGAGGAGGTGTTTTGCTGTCAAAGCAAATTTTATCTACTGGTAAAGTAAGCCCTATATTGTTTTCATCACAACATAAATACGGTATAGAGAAATCAGCAACAACCGGATTTAAAATGTTTATGCCTTCAGCAAATTTTTCAAAGTCACCGGTTAAAGAAAGTCTGCGGCTTTTATAATAAGGTATTTTTTCTTCCAGATATATCATTATGAAAGTGCCTCCGGGAACTACACCTGCTTTATGTTCGTAACCATGATTTTTGTTTAGGTAATATTTGGTGAAATACTGGATGGTTTTATCCAGTTCATTTGCATTTACTGCCAGAATCATGATATTGAACCCGAGTCCGTTTTCTAATCTAATTTGCTGGATAGCTTTTAGTGCTTCTTTGTAATTGCGTCCCTGGTGGCCTTCAATTCTATAAAAATCACTGTCAAGATGTATTTCGAGCGGTTCTTTAGTATTCAATAAATCGTTATGATAACTAACATTGTTTTTCTCCAATCCTAAAATTGTTTTATCGAAATCCCAAGCTTTAATAAGCGAATTGTTTACATTGTTGTAAAAAGGAATGGCTTTCTTGCCCAATTTGCCCATTTGCAGAGAGGGTGTAATTTTTATATAATCATATGATGGATTGTAATTTTCTAATAATTCTGCACTTCTCAGAATAAGACTGTACATTCTTTGTCTGGATATGTTTTCGCCGTAACATACTTTTATTTCATCTGTTTTTATTTCATCCGCTTTTACCTTTTTCTTTTCTTTTGAATCTATAACAGGAGCGTCATCATCTGCAAGGCAGTCATTGCAAGTGTTAAGATTTTCTCCTGTAAGCAAAGGCGATTTGTAAAAAGCATGACGGAATTCAAAACAAGGTTCCGTTTTTATTAGTTCGCCCAGCATTAAGTGCTTTGGAAACGCATTAATATCAGGATAGCAGTAACTATCCTCTATATTGAGTAAAAGTGCTCTGGTTTCGTTGTAAGTATCAACAAGATCGTTAAGAAGGTCATATCTATATTGAAAATCTGAAGGAAGTACCGGGTCTCCTTCGAAATTAAATAATTCGTCTATATTTTTTTGAATTGATTCTAAAACGACTGGCATATTTAAGCCTGTCAACAGTTGATTGTAACCTTCCTGCAAATTTTTAACAGCATTGTTTTTGAAAATTCCTTTGGTAAAAGTTTGTTTTATAGCCTCAAGATGAGCAAAATCTTCTTTTTTTAGTACAATTCTGTTTGATTTTAGGTCTGGTAATGTATGGTATAAATTAGCATAATTGATTTTGCCAATCATGCTGTCGTGATTCATTATTTGTGCCGCAATATCTTTGCTGACAATTAAAACTTTATAATTGCCTGCAATCTCCAATCCCTGATTGTCACAAGAAAGACTTACGCAAAGGTCAGATTCTTTTTCATACGACTCCAGATACAAAAGAATTACAGCTTCTTTAAACTCAAATTTGGTATTTGCGGTAAATTCTGCTAAAGCAAAATTAGGGTCTTTTTCTTTTTTTTGCTGTTCTTCTGTCAAGAGTTCAAAAAGAGGCAGCTGCTTGTTTGCACCATCATAGAAAAAAGGTTTATACCCCGCTTTTGTATTATCATAAACTTTGCAGTGCGTGTATGTTTTGGAATCAAAATCTATTTTTTTGTTTCCCAGTACATCTGCCTGATATAACTTAAAAAGATCACCATCGGTAGTTATACCTGTTCCTTGTGTTATTGAAATGGTTTTTTGAACCTCATCATAAGACGAATAAAGTCCGCAAACTATACCAACGCCACTCAGATAAATGCGGGACAGGCGATCCTGGTCGTCAAAAAAATCTACAACCTCATTAAGGTTTCCTTCTGTAAGTACCTGATTTTTTGTAAATCTTCGGTATTGTGTTGTTATTGTTGAAAGTTTTGCTGACATGGCAATAGTTTTTATAGTGATCCTAAATTCGTTTTTCCTAGTATAATTTTATCTGACAATCGCTCGTTTTCATCACTGCAGTCAAACAGTCGTCCTGTTGGATAAACATTGTCGAGAACGGTCAGTGCCTTGATAAAACTGATTAATTGCGGTTCCGGCTGCTCTTGATTCAAATCAGTTTTGGCAAGCAAGTAGTCTTTGTATGTTTTTTCAAATTGAACAAGCTGGTTTTCTGCGGGGTCTTTCACATCTTTTTCCCTATATCCAATCCAGCATACTTTTGCCAGAACATGAGCTGGCAGTTCTTCCTTAATTATTTTTTCTATATAATTTCTAAAATCGGTATTGGCAAACCGCAATGTATATCCTGGCAGTACTACGCTCACACGGTAGGAGTAGGGATCTATTGGTTCGCAATCACCGCACTCTTCGGCGCAGATAGGCATGAAAGTATCTGGATTTACTGTAGTTTGATTTACATCTGGGCGAAGCATCATGTGTTCTACCAAAAACATTCCTTCTTCGGTAAAATCTTCTTTCATAAATTGAATCAAATCCAGAATTGACTTTTCTAAATCTGGGAGATTATTATAATATTCAAATCTGCGGGCTATAATACGGTTTGGATTTTTCTTGTCTTTGATGGCCGGATTTATAATGTCATAAGAATATTTCCCAGCATCTGACTTTTGTATTAAAATATTGTCGATAATGGCTAAATCTTTTACTGTACCGTTTTTAAAGGCCTCTTTTATTTTATATTCCCGTGTCTGAATAATTTGCAATACAGCAAAATAAAGTTCTTTATTTGCAGCAGAAGTGTCAAAGTATTCAACTGTTGAAGAAAGTACAATTTCATTATTTGTGTCGACAATACGCCATCTATATACCGATTGATTGTCTGTGTCAATAAAATTGTACATCTGGACAAAGGAGTTAGAAAGATTTCTACGGCTGTAATCTTTAATACCAATAAGTCTCGAAATCCTTTTTTCGGCTCCTGAAACATTATTCGTATTCCATAAATTGGTAATAGGCTGTTTGTAATAATCAAAAGCATTGCCGCGCTCTTTGCTTACTACTTTATAATCTTTTAAAAAGTTTTCTTTATCGCGCAATACTACCTGATCTGTAGTATTGCCGTAAATGGTTTTGTTGACAAAAACATATTCTGAGAAATTCTCGGCAAAACGTGATAAAAGGTGGTCTAAAATTTTATTTCTTCGTTCAATATTATTGTCCTGCTGGTCAAAAAGCAGTTCTGTAATACTATCATCAGTGTAATTATCATATCCATCTACAATGTCATTAGCGCCTTCAATGTCTTTAACGACTTGAGTAAAGAGAGTTCGGGTTAAATTACCGCTTACTGAAAGCAATTCGCTTACCTGACCTAATTGTTTAAAATAACTTCCTAATATCTGGTCAAAAAATAAAAGATATCCTTTTAATTGTTTTGCTTTAGATTTACGTTCAACAGATGCTCTGGTTGGAAGACCTACTTCGCCAATACCATAAGTTTCAGGAAAATCATTTTGTATGGTGGTATAAAAATCCGTGTTCAGATATTCACCATTCGGTATTTCTAATTCTTTATTCTGGCTGGCATTGGTTGTAGCTTTGTCTTTTTCGGCTTTTATGGCGTCTAAATAAATTTTTACCTGAGCCTGATTGATGTTAAGAGGCAATACTCCTTTGTTGTAATTGAAAACGCTTTTGGCACAAATAATGGGTTTTTGGTAAGGAGCAAGGCAGATAAGCCATTTGTTTTCCAGATCATCGCCGCCGCAATTACCCAAAGAAATATCTTTAATCAGTACTACATCCGGCACCGACATGATTATTCTCATGATATCAGAAAGGCGTACTTCGTTTCTCAAATCGGCCGTAAGCAATTCTTTTGTATCAATAAAACCGTTCTCTAAAGATGGACCATCAAAAATTTCCAGAGTTGAGTATCCTTTGTCAATCATTTGTTTTAGAGAATAAAAATTGACGGTTGTAGATAAATAACTTTCCAGAGCATCAATCACATTGGCATGAACCAGTTCTTCATCAGCTTCAGTATTTACTTCAATATCTACGCATATTTTTATAGGGTAGTCTACCACTTTTTTGATATCGACAAGATCCTCGCAAAGGTTTCTGTTAGCGTGATACTGCTTTCTTATTTTTTCTTTAACGATCTCTATTTCTGCAGGTTTTGAACTTTCAAAATCTACATACAAATCATACAAGCCATTGAGCTCAAAAGTTTTTCTTAAATTTTCGGGTAGATCTTTATAATCTTTAAAGTCATAAGAAAGCTGATTTTTTTTGCAGTCTACATAGACTTTTTTCTCATGTTTGGCGAGCCAGCAGTTTCTAACTCCATCTATGTCTATAAAAAGTTTTCGGTAATCATTTTGCGTGACAGGACTAGAAGACAATACTTCTGAAGCTTTAAAAAACTGTTTCGGAATGCCTTTATTAATGTCATTAGATTCTAAAATATTTTCTATAGGAAGATTGAGCCTCATGCCAAGATCTGAAATGGCATAGCAAAGCATTTCCAGCATCGTAATACCTGGATCATGCTCGTTAAAGTCTGTCCAAAATTTGCTTCCAAAAGACTCGATATATTCGATTCCTTTTTTTCTTAAATAAAAGAAATCCAAATCGTCCTCTGATGCTGATTTTTTAGGAATGGTTATATGTTGGTTTCGTATCGACATTTTTCAGGTTCTTCTGGGGTTGTTTTTTTGCATGTTATTATGTTGGTGCTGATAATGTGGTTTTTAACAGAAACTAAGATGTTTTTTGGGCTTGATGGAGACAGTGTAGTTTGAAAGTCTAAAAGATCTATATTAGCCTCATTTTTATCTGTATCGTCTAATGGCAATGGCTTAGGTTCTTCATTTTTGGCATTCTTATCGACATAAATGGCCATCTCAAGCATCGATAAAAAATCTACATAATATAGATTTTCGATATATTCTATAACAATACTGCGCTGCAGTTCAACTCCAAATATGATTTGTTTTGAGGTATCAAATGCCCAAGGAGATAGAAATTTTATAAGATCTTCGTTGAGCTGTTTTTTATAAAAATTCTCATCGTATTCTGGATAAAACTTCACATCCAGTTTTATTATAACTTTTTCGTAATCAGGATTAATTACTTTTGCAGACACTAACATGGAGTTTTTAGAATTAATAAAGCTCTCAATGCTGTTTAATGTGGCTGTGCTTACTCTTGGCTCATAAATATCGAATACATTTTTGTCTACGATGTCCGGAATTACGACCAGCGTTACGTTTCCCGGAGATAAAAATGAGGTATCTGTACCCGAAATAAAAGTATGGTTAAGGCATTTTACTCTAAAAACATTTGGAAATTCCTGTAAAATAAGATGTTCATAATCCCAAAGCGTTATAGCCCTGTTTTTGTGACGCAGGCGCTCGCTTACACGTAAATAATAGGATGGGTCTGACTCTAATGGTTTTCCATCAAACGAATTAAAAGGCTGTTCAATACTTTTAATTTGTGGTACCCTGGTAATTAATTTTGATATTGTTTTTGCAGGCAATGTGCTGTCTAAATGCGCTAAATTATTGTTGTTATCAAAAAATGCTGCAGTAACAACCTGGGTTTTCACATCAATCACTTTGCAAACGGCATCGTAGTCTTTGTGCATTTTTGCTTTTACCCAAATGGTATCGGCTGGAAACAATGTATTGTCATTAGTTGCCTGTTTTGGAATGCCAAATTTTACGAGACCCGACTTTAAGAAGTTGTCTATGCCATTTGCTAGAATATCCTTGTCAAGGTTTTTCCAGTAATTATCGCATAATATGTACCATTCTACTTTTTGTTTTCCTGTAAAAGTGGGAACGCTGATATTTTCGCTTCCTTCTAATATTTGAAACAATAATGAAATTTGCTGCGATATTTCTGCATCCTGAAGGCCTACATAAAATTCGCCTCCATGACAATAATCGGGAACCAGATAATTTGCAATTGATGTTTTAGCCTCTAAAATTTCTTTATTGATGGCCTGTTCTTTCAAATAAGAATGTTCTTCGCGCTGGCCAAACGGAGCTTCATGAAACAGTTTTATTCGGTTAGACTCATAAGCAGAAACCCTAAAATCAATACTTTCCTCCGCAGAATAATTCAGGCTAATGCTTTCTACAAGTGGCGTGTAAGGCTCGTTTGGAATTGGTGTAGTCGGATCTTCCGCCACATTCATTATCGCCAAAGTATATATTTTGGGATATAATGAATGTAAAAACGACTGATTTAATGTTAATCGGATAGGGCCGCTTTTGTCAATTTCATATTCGCCTTTTACATTGATGTTAGATTCAAATACGTTGTTTTTATCAGAATCAGTAAATAGCTTGACATCATTCGTTTGATCTTTCCAAACTTCTTTGTTTAAAACTGATACTGTTGCTTTAAAATAGTCATCTGCAGTAACAATTGGACCATCAGGGTTAAATACCTTTATAGTGTTAGGTTCTGCAGTACCTTTTGGTTGTAAAATGGTTTTTCTGGCATCTTCGGGCTGGTTGGCACGCATTTTAGTTTGACTGTCTTCATCCTTGAATATTGCAGAGTTGAAAATTTCTTTACTGATAGTTTCAAGAAAAGTTACTTTGTAGGCAGCATAGTGATTTTTAAATGATAATGGAGTATTTTTCCATTTGATATTAATATCAGCTCCTATCCAGTTTTTAGAAAAGATTTCTGGATAGTTGATTATAAATGAACTGTTTTTTTCTGGCTGCGTTGTAAAAGGGTAGAAGGGTTTTGCCGCATTAAGCAAACCGGTATCACTTTCTAATAATAAAGATTTGACATCATTAACCTCAACTTTTGCAGTAATGCTTTTTATCGTTTTTGTAACTAAACATCTAAAAAGGGCATGACCTTTTGCTTCTTCGGTATGAATTAGAAATCGGATTACAGGAAGTTCTGTAGAGAAATGTTCCCCTAAAATTTTCTGATCATAATTAATAACTGATGGACTATCTTTTGGTATCTGAAACACTAATCTTAGTACATTTCCATCAATATTCGAAGATACATTTATATTATTAAAAGGAACGCTTGTGCCGGGTTTGAAACCTCCAATCCAACCTTTTTTTCCACTATACTGGATGCTAATGTTTTTCTCTAAATCCGCTATAGTAAATGATTGATTTGTAAATTTTAAGGGTTCGTCAAAAAAAATTGTGATACCAATATTTCTGTCGCCTTCTTTAAGATTAAATAATTCAGATGCTATGGCAAAACCTAATTTGGCATCGCTTAATTTTGGGTACTTTTTTTCATCTGAATTATATCCAAAAGGAAACCAATATGAAGCGTCTTCTTTTAAAGGTTCGCCTTTTCCATCCAGAGAATTGGCGATTTCGCTGCATTTTATTTCACCCAAATCAACGTCATTATACACGCTTTTTAGGTACGCTATATTGGCTTTATTGGCAATAAATTCTTCTGTGGTTTTGTAAATTAACTTTTTGCCATCAGGATCTTTTCCTGCGTCAAGTTCTGTATTGACAGCTATTTTTTCTTCAGCTATTTTTTTTGCCAGTTCAAAAATGATATTGACTTTATCTGCTTTTGCTGGTAGTTTTTGAATTTGCAGGATGTCTTTATAGAAAAAATCCAAATGCTTTTTGGTAATAAGATTAAGCTTGTTTTGGGATAATTCCAATAATTTCAGGAAACACACAAACAAGGTTAGGTGAGGAGTAAGGTCCTGATTTATATTAACAGTTGATAATGTTTTGGTAATGTTTTCTTTTAAAGCAGCATATTCCTTATCTGTTCTTTTCGGAATACCATCTGGCAGATTATCTTTTGAAAAACCAAAATAGCTGAAAAACTCCTGCCAATCGCCTTCTGGAGTTTTATCATTATTAGTGTCAAAAAAGTTGACTTCTTTGGCAAAATTATAAGCAAATAACAGCCAGTCTTCAATAGTAAAATCATGAAGTTTCAGGTTGTCTGGCTCTAATGCGTCACTAAAGCGTTCTTCCTGATTAACTCCATTTCTTTTAAAAATAACATTGTCTATTTGGCTGCCGTTGGTGCTCATAGCTTATAAACTTTTAAACATTAGTCCCTTCTTCTTTGTAAAAAGGGTAAACAAGATTGCTTCTTGAGTTTGTACTTCTTATTCTGTAATCGATTATGACCAATAATTCTCCTTCTAAATCATCGCCTTGTGTGATGTCAATTTTTTCTACATCAATTCGGGGTTCGTAATATAAAATTGCTGTTTTTATGAGTTCTGAAACATAGGTTTTTAGTGTTCTGTCTAATGTTTCAAAAAGCAGTTCATCCATATTACAGCCGTATCTGGGCAGCATAATGCGTTCGCCTATTTTGGTAGAAAGCAATATCTCCAGACTGCTTTTAATGTCTGCCTCATCAGATGTCATTACGACTGCTTTATTGTTCTTTTTGAACTCTGGCGGAAAACTCCATCCAGTACCTAAAAAAGCTTCTTTACTTTCCATAATTAACCTATTAAAACGGTTGGGCATCCTATTACAATTGTTCCGCCATGGGCTGTTGAATCTCCCATTCTTGCGGCTGGTTTTCCTCCAATCAGCACTGTGGCTGAGCCAGCTATAATACTATCCGGAGGACCTGTACAAACAATCATATCTCCCAAGCAGGCTGCCGGCTGACCGCCTATTAATACTGTAGGCGAGCCTGGCGGTAATATTGGTCCGCCAACATGAGGGACAGTTCCTGTTACCATTGGGCAGACATGCATATCGTTAATTCTTGCGGCTGGTGCTCCCATAATTATTTTTTTATAGTTAAGCTTTCATTTGAGCGTTTGAGAAAGTAGAAGGGATGAGTTAATTTATCTGTACAATGCTGCCTTTTACAATCGCTGCCGCTGCTGATGACATTTCTGCGCCTGCACTCCCTTCGGCTTTAAATTGGGCGGCTGCTTTTAGATTTACATTGGTACCTTCAATTTTTACATCGCCTGTTGCTTTTATTGAAATATCGCCTGCACTTTCCATTTTTATTCCTGCGCTGTCAATGGTAATCACGTTAGAATTTTCGTCTTCAACAACTATAGATCCTTTGTCTTCGTCCAGTGTTATTTTTTTGCCTGCCGGAGTTTCAATGGCTATTGACTTTTTATCATCATCAAAGAGTACTTTCATTTCGCTTCTTGTAAAAATCCCTTTTTGATGATTATCGTCAGCTGCTTTTAAAGGAGCGGGTTTTGCGCTGCTGTGCAGCATTCCTAAAACAATGGCATCATTGGGATCTTCGTTGATAAAACCAATAATTACTTCGTCTTCAATTTCGGGCCTAAAAAATGTGCCTCTATTGTCACCTGCATCTAAAGCTGCTACTCTGCACCAAATCCCTTGTTCTTCATTATTGATGATTGGGATTTTAACCAAAATTCTGTCTTCGCCGTCGGGATCGTCCTGAAGCTGGGTCACAATACCAATATGAAGTCCTTTTATGGATGGAATTATCCCTGAAGCCGATGGTGTATTGACATCATACGTTTCAGAAAACCATTCCGGATTTAATCCAAACTGCACGTTTACCGTCCAATTGCCGTTTGCAATTTCATGGAAAACTCCCGTAATGTATGCTTTGCCATTAAAACGATCGCCTACACCTTCAAGCGTAATAATGGTATTGGGCTTTACGGCTGGAATGCCTTGAAATTTTACTCTTCCGCGAACTTTTGAAAGCTGCTGAAATAATAATTTTGCATCAGCCCAATCTTGCAACTCGGTATCGGTAACATTACCGCCGTGGCGCAATTCTAAATTTTCCAGTTTTACGATATCGGATAAATCCGAAGCAGATAAATTCCCGTTTAGACTTACGCTGGGATCTTTGGCTTCAATTTCTAATAATTCCTGATTGGATGCATTCCAACTGTAGGATGAAACTTTAGCAAACTGATTTCGAGCATCAATTTCAGCATCAAAATCGAGCATAGTGGCGCCAAAAGCAACCGTTTCAACTGATTCTGAAGCCAAATCTGGTTTTTTAATAGAGATTTTGCCATTTTCAACAAAACATAATTTTCCATTGGCCTGTGCACGAGAGACAATAAAATCCCAATCGGAAGTATTGTACTGCACTAACTCTTTGTGGCTATAATTTGTACTTTCTACATCTTTTTGCAATCCATAAGTGCCAAGAATGTCTTCAAAAGCATCGCTGTCTTTTACATCATAAAAATATTTGCTTTTTCTGCCGATAGTAAGTTTTACGGCTTCGTCTTTACATTCTACAATCAAAAGAGACGAATTGTCTTTTATTTTTATGGAATGTTTTACAACGATTCCTTTGTAAATAGTTTCTTCATCACTATGATAGCCAGCTTTGATTTCTATTTTTTTGCCCGGAATGAGCAAATCTTCGTTACTTAATTTAAAATCTCGTGCGGCAGCATCTCCATCGGTCAAAATAATCTGCGCCATAGGTATTCTGTTTACCTCATTATGAACAACAATGCTCATTACCTGGTAAACGCCAGACAGCTCAGTTCCCTCAATAAGCAGTTTGTGCGTTACTAAATCGGCACTTTTACTGGTTTGTATGACGTCGCTATTGTTCATCTATTGTTGTTTTTGCAGAGGAGGGAAAAATATTTTCTGGCCAATTTTTAATTTTCTGAAATTGATAAGCTTGTTGGCTCTTGCTACTTCGAGATAATATTTTGAATCGCCATAGATTTTAAAAGACATTAAAGGAAGCGTATCGCCTGCTTTTACAGTTCTGGTATGCGTTAAATCAGGAGATTGATTGTTTTGTTGTTTTGCTCTTAACTCATCTTCAACAACTCCTTTGAATTTTCCTTTTGCAATGGCTCTAATAGGTGTTCCATCTGGCCTGAAAAGTTTATATTCAATGGTCATTTCGGTGAGAGATCCTTTGAAAAGCAGGCTTCCCCAGGCAATTTTTAAATAGTTTGGCTTATGTTCTGTACCATTATATTCTAAAATTACTTTTCTAAAATGCTCAATGTCTTCAATAACACCGTTTTCGGTACTTTCTTTGCCGGCAATAACGCCAGTTCGGTCAAAAACAAAATCCAATTCTAATTCCTCTGGAGCAATTGCTGTAAATCTTGGCGCAGGACTGCTCGTTCCGGCGGCTTGGGTTGTATCTTGCTCTATTTTGTAATGAAAAGTATATTTTTCGGGATTCATCAAAGTAACGAACTCTTCAATATCCGAAATGGGATTGTTGAATTGTGGATCGCTATAGGCAATAATCTTCAGTTTTTTTAATTCACCAGTTGTCATATCAGCGTTCTTTTTTTCGTTCAATAATCTTCATTACTTGCTCGACACATTCTGCCACAGTATCTTTTTCTGCAGCAGGTGATGGTGAAGAAGCTGGTTTTGCACCCGAATTTGAGCTTTCGTTCACGTTTATTTTAATGTGAAGCTCTTTGATTTCAATTGGCATCGTAAAATTATTTTTTATGAAGGGTGAAATAATTATAAGCAAGCTCAAAGCTTTCAACAACAATTTTGCTTTCTAAAGCACTAAAATCTTCAACGGCCCATTTTACGGGATAAGCATGTACAACTTTCCAGTGCATTAACGGTTCGTGGTCTTGATTCAAGAGTTTTACAGTTAAATCTACGGGCTTAAATTCGAAATTTTCTAATGCTTTTCTGCACCATTCAATTACGTCAGAATCAATCAGTATCCCCCTTTTTAAAACCAAATTGGGATATTTGGTTTTTACGGGAAGTTTGTGTTTGAATCTGTTTTCTCCACCCTCAACAATTTCTTCCGTTTCAAGATCTACAGAAAGTCCTGATACGGATTGAAATTGATGGTCTTTTTCTTTTGTGCCCAGCTGATCAAATTCAACCAGAAAATGAAAGCCTACGGGTGGATAATAATTAGCCATGATTAGTCATTTTGAATAGATAAACCTTCGTGAACCAATTCGATTGACTCGATGGCTACTTCGTTTCCATCGGCTTTTAAATCAGTAGATTGTACTTTAGTCGGCCACGCATTTTTTACTTTCCAGGTAATCACTGGTTCGTGCTCTTCATTAAGTAATTTGATGGTAATATCCCTTCTTTCGATGGTGTTTAGTTTTACCGTATTCCACCAGGCGTAATATTCATTATCGCTTTTAAAAGTGCCTCTTTTCATGGTGATGTTAGAGAATTTCTGCATGCCGGGCATCTTTATTTTGCTGTATTCCGGACTTGCGCCCTGACGGTACTCAATAACTTCAGTTTCTACATCTAATCCGGAAACTTCTGTAAAACCTATTTTTGTTCCTCCCCAGTCAACTGAGAAATGAAACTTTGGTAACGGATAACTCATGATCTATATTTTTTTAATGATGATTTAATTAAGATTCCTGCATTTTGTGAGAGAAACGAAGTATGATGAACTCAGCCGGACGAACTACTGCCATACCGATTTCGATTATCATTTTACCGTCTAAAATATCCATAGCAGACATGGTTTGTCCCAGCCCAATTCTAACATAAAATGCTTGTTCTGGTTTTGCTCCGGCCAAAGCTCCGGCTCTCCATTGAAGAATTAAGAAATTCTCAATCATAGCTCTTACTCTTATCCAGGTATTGGCATCGTTAGGTTCAAAAACAAACTGTTCGGTTGCTTTTTTAATAGATTCCTCGGCCATATTAAAAAAGCGTCGAACCGGTACATAGCGCCATTCACTATCATTACCGGCTAAGGTTCTTGATCCCCAAACCAAGGTTCCTTTGCCGGTAAATGTTCTGATAGCGTTGATAGATTTACCTGCAACAGTATCAACATTTAAGTTGTCCTGAATGGTATTTGTTATTTTTACGGTTGGTTTTATGACATAGTTCAAACTTACATTCGCAGGTGCTTTCCATACGCCTCTGTCTTTATCAACTCTGGCATAAACTCCCGCAATAGCAGCGCTTGGAGGAAGTATTATCGGCAGGTTGTAAATTTCAGTAAGTATCTTATTAAAAGTTGCATTGTCGATAGTTTCTAAAGTGCTTAATTTTCTTCCGTTTAATGCTCCGTTATTTACATCTTTTCCGCTAACAGATTTAATCGCATTTAAAAGTGCAAGCAGGTCTGCTTTAATAGTGGAAAAATTATTTGTAACTACCGTAATTGCGGTTTGAGTAGTCAAAGGAGTATAGTCTACAAGTTTTTTTAATTCTTTATCAAAACTTACAGCATCTGTTGATACAATTTTAAGCAGTTTTGCCACTGCGTTCTCGTCCTGTATTTTTTTCTTTAATGTTTTTAAATTTTTATATACGGAGTCAATTTTATTTGCAGTAGTAAAATTCGAATTAAAAGTAGTCAAAGCACTTGTGATGTTGTTTGCAATAACCATATCCTCATCAGATATTGTACTGATTGCGGCATTTGCTTCATCGTTTAAAGAATTTCTTAAAAGAGACAAACTTTCTAAAGAAGTAAGAAGAACATTCAGTTTATTAAGGAAAGCTGTTTTTTTAGCAGGATTGCTGACAAAGGTTCCGCCTAAATCAAAACCAGTTGCATCATTACTGTACATCTGTAAAAATAAATCACTAATTTGACCAGAAATATCTCCGGGAGCAGTGGTAACGTCAATCAATTTAGCTACAGTTGCATCAATCCCTAAAGTTGGACTTTCTATAGATATTAGCCCCTCAGCAATTTTATCATACGCTTTTGCCGTATAAGAGTAATGTTTTAATATAATTTTACTGCTGTCAAAAGCATAGTCCAAGATGGTTTCTAAGTGCGGATAATATGCAGCTCCGTATTTAACAGTATCTTTTTCAGCACTAATTACACCTCTTAAATCATCTATATTTGGATCTGTTGGGCTTGATTCATCATAACTTAAAGTATCTATTATGGTAAATCTGTCCTGAAGATTTTGGCATTGCATTAATGCGCTATTATATAATCCGTAGAAATTAGCTTTATCTATTCCGCTTACTTTTGTTGCATCTGGAAAAAGAATTAGTGTTGGTTCGTCTACTTTTTCTAATTCTGTTAATCCTTCAGCCAATTTAGCAATGCTATTGATTGTTGTGACAGGAGCGTCTTCCTCATCTAAATCATTTCCATAACGCCCAACCGAAATAATGTAGCAAGGACCGCCGCCATTTGCAAAGAACAGCTGCAATGAATAATACATTAAAAAAGGCTGTTTTGAAGTTGGCTGGTCCACAACAATAGATCTTGTGTCTCCATTATCAGTTGAAACATCATTAATGGTAACACTAATTGTTGTCTCTGGTTTTGCAAAGCCAAAAAAGCGTTCGTATTCTAAAAGAGATGTTATTCTTGTTGGTTTCAATTTCAAATCTCCATTAATCTTGTTCGTGGCTTTTTCAGTATAGCCAATAAAAGCAGGAATCGCTGTTTCTACCTGGGCAACAGAAGGAGGAAACTTTACGATTTCCTCAACATATACCCCAGGCGTTTTGTAAGTTGTTGCCATAATTGATTTGTTTTTTAATTATTAAATAAATATTTCCGAATAGTAATCACTATTGATTTTTGTTATTGATTTTACAGAGGGATTTGGGTATTGACTTTCTGCCGGTTGCGAAGGATCCAAATCGTTAACAGGGTCAATTTCTACAAAACCAGATCGCGTTAATGGCTTTGCTGCAGTAGTTTTAATTATGGTTCCTGCTTTACGGTTGATGTATCTCCAAAACGTTTTTCGATTGTCAAAATGAATTTTAAAATTTGGACTTATCATTTTATCCGAATTGTCTATAATATTTCCTGAGCTGTTGTCACCTTTAGCGGAAAGCGAAATAATTCCAAAGACATTTTGCTGTTCTGACGGCTGCAGTGTTGAAAGTAAGTTGGCAGTTGTTTCTTCAGATACTAAATAATCGTTTGAAATTAACTTGTTGTCATTTATTAGAGGAAGATATTCAAATGAGACCGGTTCAGTTAAAGGTCTAACGTTGCTAAATAAGAATACCTGATTAAGGACAAAGTCCAGATTAGTATAATTTTCGAATTGATAATCATTGATTTTGATTAAAAATTTTAGGTTTAAATCAGCAGGGACTTTAATAAATGGGTCGAATTCATCTTTCATTTTAATATATATTCCGAAACCTGTTTTAGTTTTTTTGAATACCATTTTGTAGTTTTTGAGTACAGTATTGGTTTCTAAAGCTGGCATTACTGCTATAAATGCATCTGCACTAAATTGCTGCATCATTTTTTCTTTATCAGCATTTGTCATACTTGCAAAAGTTTCTTCTCCGTTATTCAAAAAATAATTATGAAGAAGCGTTACTTGAAATAACAATCCATATGTAGAAGAATAACTCATGACTGTTCTTTTCTTTTGGTTATTCCGGTGAACTCACCGATAAGCTGTCCTTCTGCTTGTGCAATATTGCGGTCAATTTGTATCATGCTGACTTTATATAAGGCAGACGGAAGCTGTTTTCCGCCTAATGTTCCCCAGATATAATTTAACTCTTCAAAAGTGGGAGTGTAGAGTTCAACCGTAAATCTAAAGTTGTCTACATTGCTCATTGCAATATTGTTTCGGTTATAAATAGTATTGGCTTGAGTAAAAAGTCTTTTTCCTTGAAAAAATTCGATAATTTTTGAAATGTCCTTAAGTGAATTGACATATTTGTCTCTGTTGGCACTAAAAAGGATATACAGATTTAAATTGACGATATTGTTTTTATAAATTGTTTTAGTATTTTCTATAGTATGATTTGGGAAGTTTTTTAAAGTAGCTTCTTCATCTAAATTAATTATCGTAAGTGCCACGGCATTTTTTAATGCGTCGGCTATATCATCATTTTGAGATTCTAAAAAAGCAATATTTTCAGGAACAACAGATTTGTCCAGCCCAATTTCCTCGAGATAGTTGTTTACTTGTTCTGTAATTATTTGTATTACTTCAAAAATCATCTTTTGATAAAATTTATTATAAATACTAAATGAAATTTTACTGAAAAGGAATTAGATTCTGGGCGCAGATTAAAAATAAGGATAGGCTTTTGAGTGTGCTTTAAACTTGTAAAGAAAACAAGGCTGATAGAGTTGACTAAATTAGAAAAATGTAAGGGTACGAAAAAAGGGGAATTTTCCCCTTTTTTTACTTGTTTAAGGTATTGGTTGTTAATTAGTTGTGCTGATATTGTGGCTTTGTTTTAATTCTTAGTAAAAACAAGGGTTTGAAGGAAAAAACATTCAAAAATTTTAATAAGGAAAAAATTAATTTGTTCAATTTTTAAATATGAATTGAAACAACAAATTTGATGTTTCCTGAAAATTTGACTTATCTAATGAGGCAGCTTTGGCATAAAAATAATTTAGAACAGAATAAGTAAATCAGGTATAACTACTTTATTTTTATATGTTTAAAGTGGGTATGTTTAATGTGTTCTGTCTGAAAATGATTATAATTTAAGCTTTTTCGGATTTAAAGATTTAAGTTCTTTTTATAATTCTTAAATATTATAAATAATTCAAGTTGCTAGTTTAATAATTCAATAAATAAATCGGCTCTAAAAAAGTTTAATTCCTACGGGATATTTTTTCTGGCAGATTTTATTATTCGGCTGCCAATATTTAACTCCTAACGGAGCAACAAAAAATATCTTGGAGAGATTATATATTGTTAGAAATCAGTTTATTCATGTCAATTTTTGTCCCTACGGGCAATGTCATTAAGTTAAGCTTTTAGAAAATAAAATTATTGCAAATCAAATCCGCGTTTTTACGAAGTAAATCTGTTTTATCCGCGTCACAATTAGACGCTGATTTTACTGATTCGCTAAAGCGAAAATGCTGATAAAAACTGATTTTTCTAATTACTTTCTTAATTTAATTAAACTGTTAAGTAATTTTATAAATTTCCTCTTAACTTAATGACATTGCCCGTAGGGACTACACTTTATTAACTAGCAGCTTGAATTAATTAAGGTTTTACAGAAATAGGCTTTATGTTATTGACAATAATATTTTACTATCAATGCTTAATCTCAAAGAAATGCCGTAAAATAAAAAAAGCTACAGAGAAATCTGAAGCTTTTTTACTTCGTCAGGAGTTAGAAATTCAATTAGAAGAATTAAAAAATAAGTGGCATTTCTCTACTTTAGAAAAAATCTTCATTCGTGAAGAAATGTATATCGACTTCAAATTATACGGAGACAGAGAATCACTTTACAAATATTTATACGATCGTTTTGAGCCTTTCAAAAAGTCATTCGTTAGAGAAATCAATGACGACGATTTACAAAGACTGACTCAAATCCCGATGATTCGTATTACGCGTTTTGATTCAGATAAAGCCGACGAATTAATTTCAAGGCTAGAAGAGGAAATGAAAGAAGTAGAGCATAATCTAGAACATTTAACTGATTTTGCAATTACTTATTTTACAAAATTAAAAGAGAAATATGGTAAAGGACGCGAACGTCAGACGGAACTTCGTGTTTTTGATAACGTTGAGGCTACAAAAGTTGTTTTAAGAAATACAAAACTTTACGTAAACCGTGAAGAAGGTTTTGTTGGAACGAGTTTAAAGAAAGACGAATACGTAGGCGATTGTTCGGATATTGATGATGTTATCGTGTTTTTAAGAGATGGGACATTGATGATTACAAAAGTAGAGGCGAAAACCTTTATCGGAAAAGATATTATACACGCTGCTGTTTTTGACAAAAATGATAAACGCACGATTTACAACATGATTTATCGTGACGGAAAATCAGGCCCTTCATATATCAAACGCTTCAATGTTTCTGGAGTAACACGCGATAAACCTTATGATTTAACGAATGAAACTGCAGGTTCTCAAGTTGTTTATTTTTCACATAATCCAAATGGAGAAGCTGAGGTAATAACAATTTTATTGCGTCAGATTGGAACTATCAAGAAATTGAAGTTTGATATCGATTTTGCCAAACTAGCAATCAAAGGACGTGCTTCAAAAGGAAGTTTAGTTACTAAATATCCAATCAAGAAAATCGAATTAAAAGAGAAAGGAATTTCGACTTTATTGCCAAGAAAAGTTTGGTTTGATGATACTGTAAAACGTCTAAACGTTGATGCAAGAGGAGAATTATTAGGCGAATTTAAACCAAGTGATAAAATCTTAATCATTAATCAAACCGGTAAATTGAAGGTTATCATTCCGGAATTATCAACTCATTTTGATGAAGATATGATTATTCTGGAGAAATTTAATCCTAAAAAACCAGTTTCAGCGATTTATTATGATGGAGAAAAAGAGTGATATTATTTAAAACGTTTTCTGGTCGAAACAGATAAAGAGGAAAGTTTTATAACGGACCATCCAAATTCTCAATTAGAGATTGTATCAACAGATTATCGCCCGGTAGCACAATTAGTTTATGCAAAAGTAAAAGGAGTTCAAAAAGAAGATTTACATATCGATGTAGAGGATTTTATTGCTATAAAAGGACCTAAAGCATTAGGAAATCAACTAACAACTGAAAAATTAAGACAAGTTAATCTTTTAGATTCTTTACCTTATGAAGAACCAGTTGAAGAAGTTCCTGAAAGACCAGAAGTATCAGAAGATGATCCTGTTGAAACAGAATTAGATGACGATGGTCAGATAGGTTTGGTTTTAGACTAAAAAATGAAAACGCTAAGAATTTGATTTCTTAGCGTTTTTTTATAATTATAATTTACCATTTTTTGAAGACCATCTTATAATACCATTATGTATTAATACAAGATTTCCATCATTTTGTAAATGAAGTTTTGCTCCTGGAAATTCTGCAGTATTACTTGTCCAAGTTGTACGATAAAATCCACCAGGTATGATACCTCTCTTTCTTCCCTGAATAACTATGTTACCATTTAATTCAAGAGAACAAGTTGGTTTAAAAGAGTATTCATGATCTCCAACTTGCCATATTGTTTTATTGTTGTTATTGTCATAAACGCTTAAATAACCATATGAAAATTCTAGTTCATATTGATTACTTGGAGACTTTATTGAGTTTGTCCAAGGAATTTCATGAATATTTGTTCCAGATTCTATACTTGAAACTATAGGAAATGGGTACCATTTATTAATCGAAATCATGTCTGTTTTTGATAATGCTTTTGGCTGATCAACACGAATCCCATCTGTAGTTAAATTTGGATCAATATAATAATGCATTATAGAAAGCGGATCATATACTGAATAATTTGTTTGTTCAGGACTATACTTGTAAATTACATTTTCATCTACTTTTTCTTTGGACCAATCCATATTATCATAATAATATTTATAAACTTTCGGTAAATTCCAATTAATATTTGCAACAGGGCTATTTTGTTCATGTACTAACCCTAAAGCATGACCAAATTCATGTAATATAGTTCGTTTTGCACTTTCTTCGTTTCCTACTTTATTCCATCCGAAACGCATTGATGGTTGATCTTGTTTGGTGCTTAATGCGCCTGTTCCTAAAATAGACCAAGCACCACCAGGGCTACCCACAGTAAATCCAATTTTAATATCTGCATATTCATTTTTTGGTACATATTCAAATTTAAGATTTGCATAGGTCATCCATTCGCTAGCATATTTTTTTACTTGTTCCTGCATATCAATATCCCCATCCAAAAATTTAATTTTGATAGTTCTTTCTGGTAGCCATTTAGTTGAATTTAAAATAGCAGCATTTGGTTTTGAAGTAGAGACATTGTGAGAATTTACAAAATCAAATGTGCACATAATTATTTCATCATCCACTGAGACAACTGGGTTTTGGGTAATATGATCGTCATCATGATTACAAGATAATAATGTGATTGCAAAAATTGCGGTTAAAAATTTTAATTTTTTCATGGTTAAAATTGATTAATATTAACTGGTAATAATCGTAAATAAAAAGCTATTTTTTTTAGTGGTTTTTAAAACATGTCTTATAGTGTTATAATTTAGACTTATAGTGGAAGATACGCTTTGTAGAAATCTTTCCCATACTCTTCGTTATATTAAAAGCCAATAAACCTTATAGTGTTATTATTATAACTTATGGAGGGATTAAGATTTTTTGTGAGTTTTTAAATTAGCAAATTAATTTAAAATCAAAACCATGAAAAAATTAGTATGCTTATTAAGCACCGTATTATTGGTATTTACCTCTTGTTCAAAAGATGATAATGATTCATCAGATTCAGTTTCTCCAATGTTAGTTAAAAAAATAACTACGACTTATAGTGATGGAGAACGTCTTACAGAAGAATATCATTATAGTGGTAATAAAATTGTTAGTGTGACAGAAGGAGATGGTTCCGTGTCTAAGTATACTTATACTGGAGATTTAATAACCAAAATTGAATACTTTGATGAGACAGGGTTGTTAAAAGACACTAGTGAATATGGCTATACTGATGGACTAATGACAAGTTATATTGAAAAATATGACGATGATCATAATAGTAAAACTAAATATACGCATAATGCTGACGGTACAATTTCTTACGAACAGTTTAAAGTTAACATTAAAACAGGTCTTGAAGTAAAATTTCAGCAAACGGGAAAATTAACATACAAAGATGGTAATTTAATAAAAGCAGAAAGATTGTACGATAAATTTGAAACTGTGGAAATATATGAATACGATACTAAAAATAGTCCCTTAAAAAATATTTTAGGTTGGAATTTATTATTAGATGAAGAGCCAGCTGTTAAAAACATAATTAAAAAGGTTGATACTTCAGGATCTCAAGGTAATCTTCATACAGATACATATATATCTACCTATACATATGATGTGAATAATTATCCAACAGAAAAAATAACAAAACTTTCTGGTTCAACTGATACTGAAACTGTTCAGTACGTTTATTAATTTAAACTTATATAAAAGCAAACACTTCAATATTAAGTTGAAGTGTTTGCTTTTTCTATTTATTGAAATAATCACATTTTTAAATGTCAAAAAATAAACTTCTTTTACTTCTTTTACTATTTGTATCGTTATCATACTCTCAAGCTAAGCGCCCGACAGTCATGGTCAATGCGCGTGCGCAAAAAGATAAAATTTTGATTCGCTGGGCAGTTAATTCTCCTATAGAATGGCAAAAAGCAAACAAAAAAGGATTCGTAATAACAAGAACTACAGTTTTACGAGATGGGATTATTTTGCCAAAACCTGAAAAAACACTCCTTATGCCAAAAGCATTGGTTCCAGAACCATTAGATTCATGGCTGGATATGGTACAAAAAGACAATAACGCAGCTATTATAGCACAGTCTATTTATGGGGAAAGTTTTGAGGTAACTGCAGCAAAAGAGGGAGAATTATCCAAAATTGTAAATATGGCTGATGAATTGGATCAGCGATACACTTTTGCTTTATATGCCGCAGATATGAGTTTTGAAGGAGCGGTAAAAGCAGGTTGGGGATTTGTTGATACCAATGTAAAAAAGAATGAAGTATATGCCTATCAGGTAAGTGTATTTGAAACTCCAAAAGTAAAAGAATCATCATATGTTATTGGCCTAAAAGATTATACAGCTTTACCAGCGCCAACAGATTTTATTGCCATTCCTGATGATAAAAAAGTAATGCTTTCTTGGGATTACGAAACTTTCAAAAGAATTTATACCTCTTTTATGGTTGAAAAATCTTCTGACGGAATAAATTACACACCAATATCAAATACAGCTCTTGTCAATTTAAATGATAAGGAAGATCATCCGTCAAAAACTATGTATTATGTGGATACACTTAGTGTCAACGATAAAATGTATCACTACAGATTGTATGGTATAACCTCATTTGGAGAAAAAGGTGAAATAACAAAACCAATTACTGCAACCGGAATAGCAGCGATTGTTACTTCAGCTAGATTAATTGATTATAATATTATTAACTCAAATGAAGTGAATCTCGAATGGGATTATCCCAAAGAATCAGAAAGTTTTATTCAAGGGTACGAAATCAATTTGGCAGATAACGATAAAGGCCCATACAAAGTTGTTTCTAAAATAATCTCTCCATCAGAACGAAAACTAAATTATAAAGAAAATTTATTTCCATCCAATTATTTTACCATATCTGTTGTGGGCAAAAATAATCAGCGATTAACTTCTCAAAGTATGCTGGTGCAGCCAGTAGATTCTATTCCGCCCGCAAAACCAATTGGGTTAGAAGGTGTAATTGATAGTCTTGGAACGGTAAAATTAAAATGGAAGCCAAATCAGGAAAAAGATTTACGCGGCTACCGCATATTAAAAGCAAATAACCCAGACGAGGAATTTGTAGATATTTATCATAAATCTTATGAAAGTACGACTTTTAAAGACAGCGTGAGCTTGAAAATGACAAACAGCAAAGTTTATTACAGAATTGCTGCCGAAGATATGCGATTTAATATTTCAGAGCCATCTGATGTATTGGTTTTAGACAAACCGGATAAAATTCCGCCAGCTGCTCCAATTTTTAAAGACTATGATAATAAAGATGGTAAAGTACATTTAAAATGGATTCGAAGCTATAGCGAAGATGTGGTAGGATACAGTTTAAGAAGGAGAGAAAAAGGACAGGAAAAATGGCTTGAAATAAAACAGATAAATGATACCATTCAAGAATTTACAGATGATAGAGTAGAGAATAAAAAAACGTACCAATATGCTATTCAGGCTAAAGACAGAAGTAATCTTTGGTCATCATTAGATCATTCTGTAATAACTGTACAGGTTTTAGATTTTACACCAGTTAAAATGATTTCATTTTTAGAGGGAATCCCTGATCGTGAAAATAAAAAAATAATACTCACTTGGGATTATAATAAAAGCAAAGACAAGGTAACTGGTTTAAGTATTTATAAAAATGTAAAAGGCAGCCCACCAACATTATGGAAAGAATTAAATGGGGATGTTTTTACTTTGGATGATAAAAATTTAAAAATAAATATGGAATATGAGTATCATCTCGTTCCAAATTTAGAAAGTAACAGCCCTGCCAAAGAAGAAGTTTTAACCGTTGTTTATTAGCCTTATGAAGAAGATTTATTTGTTAGTTTTTTTAATGGTTTCTGGGTTTGGATTTGGGCAGGCTCCAGAATTAGGCTCATACGAAGTTGTTTTTAAAGGTTGGGCGATTAATGATGAGCATCATAATTGCGGTACAGCATATGTAACCCTTGAATTTAGTACGCCTGCTGATAATTATAAAGCTTTAGATATTACTTATTCTGATAATAGGGCTACTACCTATTATACTTACGAGGATACTAGAACTACATTCAGAGCAGATAAAATTCTGCAATCCATGTTTTTTTCTGCTTCCAGACGTGATAGACAATCCTGTAAGGGAAATAGACCATATAATATGGGAAGAATTTATACTACAGATAAGTTTCATTGCTTGGATTTAGATTTTGAATTTAAGCAGTTTAGGAATGTAGATAGTGATGGAGATGGACTGGGGCGATCTTCTTTTAATGTAAAGATCCGTCCAATTCTTGTTATTGCTGATCCTGGAATCAAAAATGACCTGCCAACAGAAACCAAAATTGATATAAAATCAAACACAGGTTTTCTTCCCTCAGAGTACAATTGGCAGTATTCATTAAAGCCATCTCCAAGTGAAGATCCTAATTCATCAGACTGGGTAGATTTACCCCAATATAACACAAAATCAAGTTTTTCTGCAAATGCAGTTGATATTCTTGGAGCAAATACATTTAATAATGTAGGCAATAAAATTTTTATCAGACAAAAAGCTTGTGGAGTAGTTTCAGATCCTGTTTTTTATATTATACGTCTATCTGCACCAATCGTTAATTCGGCAGTAGTAACCCAACCAACCTGCAGTGATACTGATGATGGAGTTGTAAAGTTTGTATTCGACAGGACATTATATGATGGTGAACAATTAAATTATACTATATTGGATGTTACCACCGAGAATACTCCTACTGATTATAATGGTTCATTAGATATTGGTTCAGATAAATCTTTTACCATTTCGGGTATAAGAAAGGGAAGTTACATATTACAGTTAATAGGGTTCAAAGATGGTGTAAGTACAGCTGTTATTACAGATCATTATGATTTAAAATCATTTACAATCACATCCCCGCCTCCGTTAGATTTTACATTAAATACTAGAAATGTACAATGTTATGATGCCCAAGACGGCATCATAACCATAAATCCAACCGGAGGAACCCGTAATGTAGTAGGAAATGATTATTATTCGTTAGACAATGGAGTCAGCTGGATTCCGTTTCCTAACAATGCTTCGTGTACTATAACTGGCTTAAATCCGGGAACTTATCGTATAAAAGTAAAAGACATGAATGGCTGTATTGCCAGAGTTCAAACTTTAATAGAAGGAAGAGTTCAGCTTGGAGAAGAAAAAATTATAGAAGCAACTATCTCAGAACCATTAGCGCCATTAGCATTAAACTATACTTTTAAACAAAATCCAACTTTTAGTGGAGCTTTCAATGGTAAAATTACTGCCTCTATAAGCGGCGGATCCATAAAAGACGATAAATCTTATGACTACAAGTGGGTAAAAACAACTGGAGAAGAATTTACAGGAACTACCCAATATAATGCGGCAGATAAAACCTTTACAATTTTATTAGAGAATGCTCCCGCTGGCGAATATAAATTGACAGTAACAGATAAAAATTATGAAGCAGCAATCAATAAAACGAATTGTTCTATTATAGAGTCTTCTCAGGTTTTAACCCAGCCAGAGCCTATTAAAATTACCTTAGCAGAAACCCAATCAATTTCTTGCAATACAGAAAATGGAGATACAGATGCAGATAAATTCTCAGACGGTATTTTAACGGCTACAGTTGTGGGAGGAACTCCTCCTTATCAATATGTTTGGTCAAAATTAAATCCCAATACAAATGTTTGGGATGCTTTAGACGATCAGACTTCAAACACAGCTCAAAATCTTTCAAAAGGAAATTACGCAGTAAATGTTATAGATGCCAATAATATAGAGCAGGGAACTTACAATAGGACAGCTTTAGTTACCTCAATTCCTACAATGAAAGAAATTGCAGAGCCTGTAAAACTAAATTTACTATTTGACTCAATTAATGTTTCCTGTCATGAAGGTAATAACGGCTGGGCGAAAGCAACTGTAACCGGAGGAATGGCTCCGTATAATTACACTTGGTATAATATTAATGACGGGATCATAAATGACAATGAAATATCTCAATTAAAAGTAGGTGAATATTATGTGGAAATTACGGATCAAAAAGGCTGTTTTATAAAAGGAAGTATTGTAATAACAGAGCCTCAATCTGCTGTGTCAATTGATTATAAGGAAATTACGGCACCTACTTTTGCAGGAGCAACAAATGGAAAAATTGTTGCCGAGATCACAGGGGGAACACCTAACAATGATAGCACTTATTTTTATGAATGGAAAAATTCGGCAGGAAATGTTCAAACCGCAGCTACTGAAATAAAAGACGGGATTTATACCATTAGCTTAAACGGTATTCCAGCCGATAAGTATTTACTAACGATAAAAGACAAAAACTATAATGAAGGCGAGAATCAGATTATTAATTGTTCAGTTTTAGAATCAGAAGTAAAGCTAACTGAACCTGATCCTCTAAAAGTTGTTTTTGAAATTGTTCGATCTATTTCATGTAATGTGAATAATGAATTTGGAAATGATAAAGATACAGCTCCAAAAGACGGACAGCGTGACGAATCGCAGGACGGTATTTTAGTGGCACATGTTACAGGTGGAACACCTCTCGCATCTTCTGCAAATAGCGGTTTGCCTTACTATTTCTATTGGAAGAAACAGCAGGCAGACGGTTCGTGGTCAGCCCTTCCGATGATTAAAGACTCTATCGCTTCCAACCTTTCACATGGCAATTATGCGTTGAATATAAAAGACAGAAACGGAATAGTATTAGGAACTTACATTAATAATCAGCTGGTGCAGGAAATTGATGTTACCCAATTGATGCAGGAGCCTCCGAAATTGACAGTTGCCATAACCAAAGGCGATGTATTCTGTAATGGTGGAAACGACGGCTGGGCAACGGCAAATGTTGCAGGAGGAACGCCTCCATATGATTATAAATGGTCAAATGACGTTGAGACGGATAAAAATACGGTTCTAAAAGCAGGGGAGTACTGGGTTTTTATAACAGATGCTAAAGGATGCACAACGCAGGAAAGCATCACTATTATTGAGCCATCAGCACCTTTGTCAATAAAATATACTGAGGTTTTAAATCCAAGTTTTTATAAGGCAACAAACGGAAAAATCGTAGTAGAAGTTACTGGAGGCACTATTTCTGCAAATAATTCTTATTGGTATGAATGGAAAAACAGTAAAGGGATTATACAGACAGCTGTTGCTAATTTTAACAATGGTATTTATACGATTTCTTTAAACGGAATTCCTGAAGAAACATATACGTTAAATATTCATGATTCCAATTATGATACAGCAGCAAACAAATCGAGTTGCAACATTTCAAATTCTGTAATTACTTTAGAAGAACCCGATCCGCTCGAAGTCACATTCGAGATAGTAAGAACTATTTCTTGTGATGCAAGTAATGAATTTGGAAATGAAACCGATAATAATCCACAGGACAATCAAAGAGATGAATCGCAGGACGGAATTTTAACCGCACATGTAAAAGGAGGAATCCAGTTACAGGCCGATAAAAATAATGGGCTTCCATATTTCTACACCTGGAAGAAAAAGCAAAATGACGGTTCATGGAAGATATGGAATGAAGAAACAGAAACACTCAACAACATTTCAGAAGGAACATACGCCTTGAATATTGAAGATGCCAACGGAATAAAATTAGGTACCTATACCAATAATATTTTGGTAAAAGAGACAGATGCGGTTCAATATATAGGGCAGCCTGCAAAACTAAATTTAACATTTACAAAACTCAATGCCAGCTGTGACAAAGGTGATGATGGCTGGGCAGAAGCTCATGTTTCTGGCGGAACAGCTCCTTATACATATGAGTGGACAAGCGGAGAAACAACTTCTAAAATTGAAAACATTACCACAAACAATTATTTTGTATTAGTTACGGATGCAAAAGGCTGCGTGGTTCAGGGAAGCATTTTTGTGGGAGACCCCAAAGGAATCTTAACGACTGAAACAGTAAAAAATCCAACTTGTTTTAGTGGAAATGATGGTTCAATTCAGTTAAATGTTTCGGGAGGAAATTTGCCTTATACCTATTTGTGGAATACCGGAGCTACGACCAAAGATTTAAATAATCTTTCTGCAGGTAATTATGAGGTAACCATTAGCTGTCCGGACTGCTGTGTGTATAAAAAGAGATTTGGTTTAAAAAATCCAAACCCAATTATAGTCGATTTAGGAAAAGACAGGACCTTGTGTAACGATCAGGTTTTAGAACTTGACGCAACTATCGCTGATAAAAATGCCAAATATAGCTGGACATCTACTAACGGATTTACCTCAAACCAGGCAAAAGTAAGTTTAACAAAAGCGGGAACCTATCATGTAAAAGCAACTTCGGCTTTAGGATGTGTAGGTGAAGATGAAATTGTAATAAAAACAAGTCAGGCCATTATTAGTTCTGAATTCTTATTAAGTTCTCAGGCATATCTGGATGAAGAAGTTATTTTGGTTAATACCAGTAATCCTTTTGGCGAAAGCACAAAATGGATAATTCCTGAAGGAGTAAAAACGGTAGAGCTAAAAGAAAAATACATTACTCTTAAATTTAATGACCTGGGTACTTATACCATAGGTCTACAGCAAACACAAGGAGAATGTTTCGCCATATACAATAAAAATATCACAGTAGAACAGCGAAGCACATTACCAAATGCTGGTAGTGCGCCAAAATTTATTATAGATTTTATCGTAACACCAAATCCGAGCAGCGGAAACTTTAAAGCTCTTATCAATTTAGAAAATAACAGTGCAGTTAATTTAAGATTGTTTTCTACCACAGGAGAATTTACTATGCAGAAAAAAGATTCAGGCAGGAAAAACTACGAAGTAGATTTTAATACTTCATTGCAATCCGGAATGTACCTTTTGGTATTAGAAACTGAACAGCAGACCCTAGTTAAAAAAATTATCATCTACTAAAAATGAAAAAGCTTTTAAAATATACATTCTTACTTATTCTACTTACCCAATGTTCCCCCGGGGGATGGGGGAATGTATACGCCCAACTATACCCTGTTCAATTAACTCCAGTTTTTAAAAGTCCATACAGTGTAAAAATATCCGACTACGCAACTAGTATGGATACCAAATTTCAATTGCTGATAAACCCTACTGACATTACCATATCGCAAAGACAGGTACGCTTAAAATTGTACATACAAGGTAACGGAGTCAATATAAGAAGCAGTGATTATATAACAGGACAAAGACCTATTTTTATTAATGGAGGAGAATTTCAAACCCTGACCAATACCGATATTTCTGCTTTATTCAGGTTAGAAAATTTACAAGGCATAACACCGTCGCAATATGCGAACCCACTGCCAGACGGAATGTATGATTTTTGTTTTGAAATGTATGATTATATCACCAATCAAAAAATATCTCGAAAAAGCTGTGCCAGTATCTATCTCCTATTAAACGATCCACCGCTTTTAAACACACCGCAAAAAAACGAACAAATCGCGGCAAGCGACTTTCCAAATATAATGTTCACCTGGACACCGCGCCAGATGAACGCAACTAATGTATCGTATAAGTTCGAATTAAAACAGCTTATCGATTCAACACTCGATCCGCAGTTTGCGTTTCAAATGTCGCCGCTTTTATACGAAGAAACATTGTTTAGCACTGCTATGTTGTATAATTTGAGTATGCCAATCCTCACTCCAGGAATGCGTTATGCTTGGCGTGTGAGAGCCATATCAACTACAGGACTTTCAGAGAATGCGATATTCAAAAATGATGGTTACAGCGAAATTTACTCTTTTAAATATACAGCATCCTGTGCTGCCCCAACATTTTTACTAAGTGAGGCACAAGGACCAAACAGCGTTAAGATAACCTGGCAGGGAATTCCTGATCATACTAAATATCAAGTTCAATACAAAAAACAAGATGTACGTAACGCGCAATGGTTCTCGACCAATAGTTTAAACACACAAAGTTTAATCACCAATTTAGAGCCTGGAGTAACCTATCAGTTTAGGGTAGGTTCAAGTTGTGATCCTGCAACTGAGGGAATTCAGTCGTTTACTTATTCAGCGATCAGCACCTTTACAACGCCTACACAAACTAATGGGGTTCCTGCTTATAATTGCGGCATCATCCCTAAAATTAATATTCAGAATCAAAAACCGCTTACCAATTTAATTCAGAGTGAAACTTTCACAGCAGGCGATTTTCCGGTAACCATTCTGGAATTAAAAGGAGAAAACAGTCCATATTCTGGAAGAGGTTATATCATAGTGCCTTATTTAAAAGATACTAAAATAGCCGTTGAGTTCAATAATATTACGATCAATACCGATTATCAATTAATTAACGGTGTTGTTGAGACTAGTTATAACCCGAAGTGGGATAATGTTGTGAACGTGAAAGAAATTTTTACTGACATAACCAGTGCAGTTGATGGTCTATATGATTTACTGAAGAAAAAAGAAGAAAACTCTATAACTGATGCTGATTTTGTAGCAGAAAGATTTGATTATCTTAATAAAATTCAGGACCAGATTGATGAATTAAAAAAAGATACTGATTTACCAGAAGAATTAAAGAAAAAAATAGAGGATTTAAAACCTGTACTTCTTGATTTAGCCTCAAATGATTGGAAAGCATCAGGGAATTTTTCAAAAGAAAATATTGATAAAGTTGCTCAATTTGCAAAAGAAGCGGATGCGTATAAAAAAGAGCAGGCAATATTGACTGAAAAAATTAGCAAAGGAATCAATTTTCAGAAATTAATATCCTGGATGCAGGAAAATTCAGGAAACACAGTTCTTTTTGATTATGAAAAGTTTTTAAATGAAGATTTTGAACTTACTGGTTCTGGTCTTGGAGCTCCGACAAGTTTAAAAATTGACAAGAATTTTGAATTTGAAGTAGATGGCGAGAAGAAAATACTAAACTTTAAAGGGCAGTTAAGTACCCGAAAAGATTATGTTACACTTGCTGCACAAAATTCTCCTATAGGTTTAAATATTGATTTTGCAAATTCGGGAATTACTTACGATTTCAATTATTTATACGACAAAATTGAATCTGGGCAGGATAAAACGGCAATTATTTTAAAGACTAACCGAATAAGTGATTATGATGCTTTGTTAGGATTTTTAAAATATTCTATTGGAGAAACAGGTTCGAAAGCAAAAGACTATGTTGTCAATAAATTCAACAAAGCTTTTCAAACAGCAGGAAGCGATTGTAATAAAATTGATTTTCTATATGCCGATGCACCAGATTTTATAATTACAGCGAGAGGTAATGACAAACTTTGGAGCGATTTACAATCTCTCTCAAAATGTTCTATCCATTATCGCGGTACAAATGAAAACAATAGTGTATTAAATATTTTAAGGAATATTGACAATAAATGGATCTTTAGTAAACAGAAATCGAATATTGATTTTTTTGCTGATCTTTTTACCAAATTAAATTTAGATTACAGAGCGCATTATATTAAAGTTCTTTCACAAATAGGACTTAAAAACTGGACACCTGACCAAATCAATAACAGCCAGTTTTACTTGATGGAACCTTTAAAGATTGATGGAATTATAGATCAGTCGTCCTACAGTACAATCACAAGTTGGTGTGTAAATAATACGGCTAAAACTAAATATGAAATAGGATATACTGGACATTATTTTGAAAAAGGTGCACTAGTAGGTTCGAATGAGAAAATACAAAATTTAGGAATAATTGAGAAAAATGACCCTGTTCATATTCGTATTGGAGAAAATGATTATTTAATTCCTGCTTTTATAACTTACGTTTTAACAAAAGAAACGGTTGCAGATGATAGAAATATTGCTATAAATAATGCACTTTCAGTTATTTTACCCGAATTTGAAAGGTTATCTTTGAATAAGCTTAAGTGGTTAAGTAATATTGGAAGTAAAGTTGATAAGGTTTTATTCAGAGTTGACGAGGCTTTTAAAGCGGGTGATGAAGCAGTAGGTGTACTGGTAAATGGTAAATATTTAAAAAATCCAACTGCCACTAAGGTTGAAGAATTAATTATTAATCCTTCAGGGACAGTAAGAGGAAAAGTCAGATTGGATCCAAATGCAAGTACAACTGAATTATTAAATGGAGGTGAATACATGTATGTAATTGATGAAAGTGATAATCTAATTATTGGGACAAGAGCAAAAAGTTTCGAATTTTCTAATCCTCCAGGAAAAGCACCTCATCCTACGTTAATAGGTGGTGAAAATCCTCAAGTAAAAGCAGCTGGAACAATTAGTTTTAAAGGAGGTAAAATTTATAAAGTTGATAATGCGTCGGGACATTTTAAACCTTCGGTTGAGTCTTTAAAAGAAGCAGAAGAAATATTCAGGAAAAAATTTCCGACCAATTCATTTACTAACGATTTTCAAGGATTTGTACCATATGGAAACTAAAGAATTTTTAAATAAATGGGTATTTTGTATCCATTTATACTGGAAAGATGAATTTCAAGAGATTAACAATCTATATTTAGTAGAGAAAGAATTTCAAAATTTTGTAAAAGATAACAGAACGCAAACGCTTTACAAATGTGTAGCTATTGAAAATGATTATTTGGTGTTACAATCTAAGAAATTTATGCTAAAAGTAAAAAAAGAAGGAATAAAAAAAATTCTTTCCCAACCGACTTTTCAATGGGAAGATATGATACAAGAAATAGAACGTCCTGAGATAATGGGTAAAATTGAAGATGTAATTTGGCATGAAAAAAATAGTGATTTTTTGTATTATATCACAACTATTGATGGAAAAAAAAAATCAAGACAATATAAAGCACATGAGCTGAAAAAATTAGCTTGATAAATTTCAAGTATTTTATAATAAATAGCAAGTAAAAATGACTACAAAGTTGATGAGTAGACAATACAGTTAAAACAAAATATGGAATATGATATAGAGGAAATTATTAAAAAAAAATGCGGATTAGTATGTTCGGATGAATATGTAGAATATTAAAACGATTAATGGAATTGGGGCTTTAATTTTGAAAATTATGTTAAACGAAAAAGCTGTATTAGTAACAAATATTTTTTTCTTTCCAGACAAAAATATTCTAATAATTAAGGGACTTGATCAGAATCATTCTCTAGATATGTTAGAATATTCTCTTTTCTTAAATGATATATTTATCATAAATATATCATTTATAAGTGAGTTTTTTATAGAGAAAAAAAACAGACTTATGGATGAAAGAGCATTTGAGTGTAAACAGAATTTAGATCAATTAAAGGGAGTTGATTTAACTTTCAATGTTTTAAAATTAAATATCGGATAAAAATTGAGATATAACTAATACCTCTGTTACCGCACGAATGCTTTCGTATAGTATTATGCTTGTCAAAGTCTAGTATTTTTATAAAGATTTAATAAATTAAAATGAGTAGAAATTATAAATTTTATAATTCTTAGAGCTTAGCTGAAACGTACCACACGAAAGGATTATAGATTTTAATCAATTTAAATAAATTTTGCGAATGATATTTGAGGGGGGAGCATTAATTTAGATGTCTAGAGAAGCTTTATCAACCCCATAATTAAGCTTACAACTTAAATATACCAACAAATACCACACTTTATAATTACAGAATAGCGTAGCCATTTAAACAAATTGGTTAGCTATACTTATGATTAAAACTGATTAATAAAAAAGTATTTACGCATGAAAAATTATTTTTTAACCCTATTTATATTACTATATACTATTTCTATCTCCGCACAGAAAATTAAAATTGAGAAGGGAGAAATAAAACTAGACGAAAAAACGGTAGGGTATATAGAAGGTAAAAAGCCAATTTTTACGATTTACAATCTGGATAAAAGTTACACCATTACCGCTGAGATCAAAAGTGTTCCTAATGAACCGTCGTTGACATTGCCTTGGATAGAAATAAAAGATGAAGTAACAGGAAAATGGAATGAGCTGGATTTCAAGAGCAGAAAATTCAGTGCCTTCAATTATGATAGGAGCATTATATACGAACTATTAGATCGAAATTATTTTACTGCCGAAGGCTTGAATAAAGATGAGATTGATAAATTTTTGGATAGTGAATCAGCAGGCATTTCTGCAAAGCGTTTAGGTAAACAAAATATAATAGATCAGGCAAATAAAGTTGCAGATACCTATCAATTATCAATCGATGATGCAGGTACTATTTATAGCATAAAAGCACAAAATCAAGACCCGCTTGATAAGCGAATAGGTTATATCAAGGTTATATCACCAGCTACAAATGGAGAATTACAGTATGAAGTAGTCGATTTAGATAATTATAGAATAGCAACATGGTATGCAAAGGCTGGTATGACTTCGGGTTATGATAAATTATTAAATCAAGAACTCATCACTTTTGATAAAAAAGTATTTAAGGCTGCTTTTGATAACCATGGTAACCCAATGGGTTATAAAATAAGTAAAGACATTACTGCTATGAATATTGTCAGAGTTCTGGTAGGTAATGGTTATCCGTTGCAGCATCAGGGACTAGTTTTAGCTCAGGCAAAGGTAGAGAGGCAAGCCCAGGCTTCAGCAGAAAAAATAATAGCAGAACGTTCAAATTCTGCCAACATTTATGAGAAGAACGGATACGTTATCAATGAAAAAGGAGAAAAAAAATCAGGGCCAATAACAGCAGAATTTGAGTCAATAAAATCTGAATATTCAAGCGGAACATCAGATATGACCTCTTACGGAAAAACGGTAACATTAAAATTTACCAATGAAAAAGGCCGTGAGAAAACAGAAAATTTTAAATCAAAAAACGGAACCAGATTCTGTATCGAAAAAAGCGGACAAGAAGAATGTTATTTAGGATTAAAAACGATAGGAAATACAATGGCAGCAGCAGGAAGTTTAAATTCCTTAAGCTTTGATTTTTCGAGTTTCTATAAAATCTTGTACGAAGAAAGTAGTTATATGGTTCTAGTTGATCCATTGCTGTCATCTGATTTCATTATAAAAATACCAGCACAAGAAAAAGGTTTATACACCAATAAATCAAGTAATGATAAGCTAAGGAAAAATGTTAGTGAATATCTAAAATGCGATTCGTTTGTGTTTGAAAACTATGATTTTAAAACCCTTGAAGGATTGATTAAAGTTTTAGAAGATTATAAAAATAATTGCAGTAAATAATTAAAGTAAAAATAGAAATGAAAAAGAGAATTTTATTAGTAGCAGTGTTACAACTTTTTTAACCTTGAATAGTTGTAGTTCAGATTCAGAAAGTCAGCCGGGAACAAATCCAATTGAAAAAGGAGAGATAGTAGCTGATTACATTATTGATGGTTATGTTGATGATTTTGTCATTGGTACTGATAATATAGTATATAAAATAGGACAGACAGATGATGAGAAAGGATCAAGGTATATGGGATTAAAGAAAGTTGATCCACAAGGAAAGGAAACTGCACTTAAATATCTTGACCTTGGAAATTTCAATTTCGCAAATTTGACATTCGCAAATAATGGGGATCTTTTGATGGTTGCAAAAGGTAATACACCGGGCTCAGATAAAATATTGCGATTCGAAAATAATTTCTCAGATCTCAAGCCATTTTATACAATGAAGCCAATAAGTTCGCCTTTTGCGAGCAAAATCAATCTTTTGTCTATCAGCAACAATGGTGATAATACTTTTTTTGTATTTGATTACGGCAATAGACAAATAAAAAGATTTTTTCCTGAACTAAGTGGCGATATGTTTGTTGCCGGCTCGGAAAAAAATGAAATAAAAGACGGCACAGGTCTAAATGCAAGTTTTGGCACCGTATTAAAAATGATTTCATTAAATAATGTACAGTATATAATCGATAATTTTTACGAATCGAGTAATGGAGCTTATAAGAGTTCTAATATTAGAAAAGTGGAGTATGTTAATAATGAATGGAAAGTAACAACTTTAATTTCAACAACAAATGATGAATCTTATAATGATATTACATTCGATTCAAAAAATGATTTATATGTAGCCGTAAAAGGAAAAGGCATTTATAAATTAAATCTTCAAGACAACTCTTTGTCTTCTTTTAAAGAAGGAGAGTTCAAAGTCAGATCGACTGGCCAAAAAATTACTAATTCGTTTGGAAGTATTAAAATGATCAAGTTTATAGGTAATGATATGTATATGGCCACAAGCAGCGACTTGATTAAAATTTCAGATTTCCAAACAAAATTTGCAAAAGCGGCAGCAGAAAAATAAAAGATTAAAAAACCACTATAGCCTTAAAACTGTAGTGGTTTAAAATACAACAAAATGAAAAAAGCTTTACTCTTATTAGTATTTATTATAATAACCTCTTGTTATCAGGAAACTTCTATAGCCGTAGAAGGAGATTTTACGACTACGTATGTTAATGCCAAAGAATCGGTACCGGTTGTCATTAAAATCGATAGTAAAATTACAGGAGCAGATACCTACCAGTGGACATTTGAAGGTGGAAGTCCGAGTACTTCGAACTTAAAAAACCCAGGCGAAGTACTCTATGATAAGCAGGGAACTTACACCATAAAACTAAGAGCATCAAATGCAGATGGCGAGAGTAAAGAAATTAGCAAAACAGTTGTTATTAGAGACGGAATCAATATTGATTTCACTAGTGAAATAATAAAAAGTAATTATTCGCCAGTAGAAGTTATTTTAACTAATAATACCGCTGGAGAAGGTCTTACTTATAAATGGGATTTTCAAGATGGAATGCCAGCAAATTTTACTGGAAAAATACCTCCAAATGTTGTTTTTTCAATTCCAGGAGATCACACTATTACCCTAACCGTTTCAAATGGACTTGAAACTCAAAAAGTAACCAAAATCATTACAGTTGCACCACTTTTGGTGAGCTTGTTTGCTTATGAACCCAAGTTTGAAAATGATGATTATGAATCACCCGTAACAATTAATTTCATCAATAAATCAATCAGTGCCACAAAATACAAATGGACTTTTGAAGGCGGAAATCCGGCAGTATCAACAGAAGAAAACCCAATAGCTGCATTTACAAGCGTCGGTACGCACGAAGTTACTCTAGAAGTATCCAACGATAAAACCAGTCAGATTTTCAAGTCAACAATTATAGTACAGCCTGATACAAACCTGCGTATTTTGACCAATATCAAGCTGGGAATAAATTCGGCACACAACAATAATAATATTGGCGCAATGTATTCGACTACAACCAGACAGGTTTATAAAGCAAATGAGATCAATGACGAAAACAGCAGTTTGATAGATATTGTGTTTCAGGGACTAAACAGCAATTTGACATACAACAAATTCATTTCGCCAGATCAGGCTAATAATTATGGCTTTCTGCCTCTTAAAAATGCTCAAAGCACCATTTTTGTAAACTCTCAAAATTTATGCAATTGCGGTCTAAACTTTACCGAAACACAATTTGATGCCATGGTAAATGATAACCTTATAAAATCATTAAACATAAGTTACAGTGCAGCAGGAGAACAGCAATTTGGCTTAACATATCCAAGAATAATTTTATTTAAAACGCAGGACGGCAGAAAAGGTGCAATCAAAATTAAAGACATGGTAAAAAACGGAACCAGCTCTTATATTTTATGCGACATTAAAGTACAAAAACAATAAAGGAGGAATCGATTAATGAAAATAAATAATACAAATAATTGGTTAAAACTCCTAGTTGTTCTACTGTTCTTAGTTACTAAAAATGGATATTCGCAGGACGTTGATTTAGAGAAATTTTACAAGCCTAATTTTAAAGTTACAGGTGGAGTAAATGCTAACATGATATTTTATAATTCGAATCAGCAAAATTCTAGAGAGCCATTTACTTATCTGCTTTCAGGTAATTTAAATATCAGTGCATTCAGTTTTAATATTCCGGTATTTTACAGCCTGACCAATCAGGGAAATGATCTGGGTTATACCGCTCCTTTTGATTTTAACCGAATTTGTATCATGCCTAAATACAAATGGGTAAAAGCTTATATAGGTAATGCAAATATGACTTTTTCGCCTTATACTTTAAGCGGTTATCCTTTTAGAGGAGTTGGTCTTGAATTGACACCAAGAAGCCCGTTTAAAATTAGTTTAATGGGAGGGCAATTATTAAAAGCTGTAAATGAAGAAGATGCGTTAGGAGGTGTTCCCGTTTATGAACGATTTGGCTACGGCATAAAAACAAGTTTCGAAAAAGAAAGATATAAAATAGGCTGGATTGGCTTTTATGCCAAAGACAATGTAAACTCACTCAACCTAACAGGAAATGACAGTGGAGTAACACCTAAATCAAATTTTGTAAACAGTCTGCTTTTTGGTACATCATTATTAAAAGATTTAACTTTTAATGTAGAGTATGCGCTATCAATATTAACAGACGATACACGTGCAGAAACACTCCAAGGAGGAAATTTTAAGGACAGACTTTTCTCCGCAAAAGAAAGCACTGTTTTCTTAAACGCATTAAATGTAAATTTTGATTACAGCATACAAAAAACAAGACTTGGATTAACGTATGAACGTATTGATCCCAATTACAATACATTGGGAGCAATGTACTTTAATAATGATTTAGAAAATATTGCATTACGCCTTTCAAGACCTTTTTATAATGATAATATTAATATAGCAGTAAGTTTAGGATATCAAAGAGATGATTTGGCACACGAGAAAAAACAAGATACTAAGAGGGTCGTGGGTTCTGTAAATATGAATTATAAGGTTACAGAGCAGTTTAATTTTACAGGAAGTTATTCTAATTTTTCAACTTATACCAATAAAAAACTCGATCAATTTGAACTTATTAATAATCCAAATGTCGTAGCAGCCGATACTTTAGATTATAAGCAGTTATCACAAAATGCTAACTTAAACTTTAGTTATGCTTTTGGAGAAAAGAAAAACCAAAATATGAATTTTAATTATAGTATTGCAGGTCAGGCCAATGAACAAGGAGGTGTAATTAGAAAAGGACAGGCAAGCACCGTTCAAAACTATAATTTAGGACATACCATAAATTTTATCGGAATCAAAACGGCATTAATCAGCACTTTAAATTACACTAATAATCAAGTAGGATTATTTGATAATTCATCTTTGGGCGCTTCAGTAGCGGTTTCTAAAAAATTATTAAAAGAGAAGTTAAACTCCAATTTTGGACTATTGTATAATAATACCCAAAGTGATGTAGATACAAGTTCAGTTTTTGGGATAAAACTCAATAACAGCTATACACTAATGCAAAAACACAATTTTGCATTGTCTATGATAACGATGTTTAGAAGCGCAGCAAACCGACCCGCAAACAATGATGTAATGTTGAATTTTAACTATGGTTACAGCTTTTAGCGAGAGTACATTAAATATAAAAAATATTGAAATTCAGGTTTCAAGCACAATATAGATTATTTACTATGAAGAAGTTTTACAAATCACATTTATCTGCCTTGTTTATTCTGTTTTGGATCTTTAGTTCATATGGACAGGATATAGCACCTCCTAAAGAGCTGAATGCAGCAGCTGGCTCAATAGAAAAGATTGCTGCGGCAGACCGCTGGGTAGATCATTTCTCCAATCAGGATTTGGTCGAACTTCCTGTAGGGATTCGAAATACGGTAAACAATGTGCAGTATTCTATCGGGATAACAAAAGCGGTATTTTCCCCTGAATACACTACGCTTACAGTATTCTGCAGGGTTGACATTCCTCAGAAGGGTCCAAACGGACAGCCGATGCAGCTGTTTTTTGGAGCCGATGATGTAAAACTTTCTCATCAGGGAGGAATAATAGGAGAAGCAAAATTAGTGCTGTTGGGAAATGTAGATATTCCGTTCAGTGATGATAAATGGCAATTATCATTGTATGGAGGTTTTGATATGGCAGCCGGTCATACCAAAGACCTGACCTATGTAACAATTGATTGCGATGGTTTTAAAGAAATGAAAATTTCAGGAGCGGTCGAGTTTTCCAGAAATCTAATTTTACCTATTGATCCAAGAACAGGTTTAGTTGACGAAGCAGCAACGACTACTACTAAAACCTATTATAATGGTAAACCAGTGCAAATACCGAATAGAGTTAGAGGAGAATTTAATTTTACTGCAAGTGATTGGAATGACATTTTAGTCAATGTAAGCCTGCAGCCTTTTGTTTTAAAAGACAAACGAAATGGAAAAGATTTTGATGGTAACTTTACATTTTTGGTAAGTAATGCTGTATTAGATTTAAGTGATTTAAAGAATGATCCTAGCGTGTTCTTTCCGGAATATTATACAAAAAACGCATTATTATCACCAAGTCCGGAAGCTTGGAAGGGGGTATACATTCAAACCTTTGATGTTGGGCTGCCAAAAGAATTTCAAACGACAGATACAGCATCCAATAAAGGCAGAATTCATGTTGGGGCACAAAACCTTATTATAGATAAATATGGGGTTTCAGGAACTTTTTATGCAGATAATGTTTTTCCGCTTGATAGAGGAATTACAAGCGAAGAAAAATCTTGGGCTTATTCTCTGGATCATATTGATGTCACTATTGCCGCTAATACATTTGTGAAAGCAAATCTAAGCGGTGAAATTTTGCTGCCAATTACTAAATCAACGGGTTCATCTTCAACAAATTCAGCACAAACGAATAGAAAGGGATTGCTTTACAATGGATTTATATCCATGAGTGAACAGCAGTTAGTTGTTGCTACTAAAGATTCTTTATCTTTTGATATCTGGAAAGCAAAAGCATTATTGCTGCCCAATAGTTCCGTTGAATTAAATTTAGTAAACGGAAGATTTTTACCCAGAGCCAATTTAAATGGTACAATTTCTATTGGAACTAATAAGAGCGCCACAGATGATAAGGAAGTAGAAGGAAAACGAATGGTTGATTTTAAAGGGATTTCTTTTGAAAACTTACAGCTCCAAACCGTTTCTCCAATAATTTCTGTGCGTAACATGGGCTATAAAGGCACTATGGGCTTTGCTAATTTTCCAGTTTCAATTGGTAATATAAATGTTGCCATTAACGGAAATGACTCCCGAATTGATTTTGATTTGGGGATAAATTTGATGGAGAGTGTAGGAGCGGGAGCGACAGCAAGAATTGGAATATTAGGAAAAATGTATGACGATGGATACAGACAGCGAAGCCGATATGCAGGTCTGGATTTGTCTGCCATTAGTATTGACTGCCAGTTTAGTGGACTGAAAATAAAAGGAGGACTTATCCTAATGGAAAACGATCCAGTTTATGGCAATGGTTTTAATGCAGATTTGATGGTTGATGTTGCTGATGTTGTCAATGTTCAGGCAAAAGCTATTTTTGGACGCTCTACTTTTAGATATTGGTATTTTGATTCCGCAGTTAAGTGGCCACCAGTGCCGTCACCATTTATGATTAATGGCTTTGGTGGCGGGGCCTATTATAAAATGAGAAGAAACGGTGATTTGTCAATTTCAGATTTTTCATTATCTGGACTTTCTTATACGCCTGATGAAAAAATAAGTTTAGGTCTTAAAGCCTTAATTTATTTTCATGTTGGTTCAGAAACAATATGTGATGGAGAAGCAGGATTTGAGATGGCGTTTAATTCAAAAGGCGGCATTAATAGATTGGCGATTTTTGGAAAGGCAAAAGTGGCGGGAGAAATACCAGGATTAAAAAGTGTAACTGGATTAATCGATAAAGTAGCTTCAAATGCAGCAGCAAAGAAAATTTTTCTAGGAGACACAGATGCAGATCTTAAAGGGTCTTTTACCAGTAAATATATTCCAGAAGCAAAATTGGCAATACCTGGAGATTTATCTTCAGATGATGGTATTAAAGTCGCTTCGGCAATAGAATTTGATTTTCAAAATCATTCAATGCATGGTACTATGGATGTTTTTATAAATACTCCGGGTAATTTCTTATCCGGAATTGGAGAAGGAGGAAGAGCAGGCTGGGCTGTTTTTCATAAAGATCCCAAAGACTGGTATATGTATATAGGAACTCCCGATGACAGATGTGGAATAAAACTAGGAGTTGGCGGTATATTCTTAAAAACAACGAGCTATTTTATGGCAGGAACACTGCTTCCGGCAAGTCCGCCCCCACCGCCAATTGTTGCGCAGATTTTAGGCGTCGATGCAAAACAATTAGATTATATGCGTGATGAAAATGCATTGGCTAATGGTGGAGGTTTAGCTTTTGGAGCTAATTTAGATTTTGATACAGGAGACTTAAGTTTTTTACTATTCTACGCTCGTTTTCAGGCAGGAATGGGATTCGATATTATGCTGAAAGATTACCAGGAGGCCAGATGTTCGAATACAGGAAAGACTGTGGGAATAAATGGCTGGTATGCAAATGGTCAGTCGTATGCTTATTTGCAGGGAGAACTAGGAGTTAGAATAAAATTGGCATTTGTAAAAATAAAAGTTCCAATCATCTCAGGAGGAGCAGCAGTATTATTGCAGGCCAAACTGCCAAATCCAGTTTGGATGCGTGGTTATGTTGGCGGTAACATGAATGTTTTAGGCGGATTAATCAAAGGTAAATTCCGTTTTAAATTAGAAATTGGCGAAGAATGCCAATTTGAAAATGCATCTCCGTTAGGTGGAATTAAATTGATAACCGATGTAACGCCAAAACAAAGCTCAGCTGATGTGGATGTTTTTGCTGTTCCGCAGGCCGCTTTCTCAATGAAAGTGAATGAAGCATTTGTAATTCCCGAAGATACTGGAGATGTTACTTACAAAGTTATCCTAGAAAAATTTAAAGTTTTTGATGGCACGGCCGAAATACCGGGAACTTTTGAATGGGGTTCTATGAAAGACAGAGTAAATTTTGTTTCAACAGATATTTTACCTCCAAACAAAGAATTGAAGGTTCAAGTAGAAGTTAGTTTCAAAAAAATGATAAACGGTGTTTTTCAGCCTATCAAAGTTGATGGAAAAGTAGCCACAGAATACGAAGAAAGATTATTTACAACAGGAGGAGCACCAAATCATATTCCGCTTAACAATATTAAATATTCTTATCCGGTTGTAGATCAGAAATATTTTCTTGAAGAAGAATATCCAAAAGGATATATTCAGCTTAAGCGTGGCCAGGATTATTTATTTGAAGATGCAAGCTGGGAAACCAGTATCAAAGTAAATGAAGAAGGCGCTTTCAATGCAAAAGCAACCGCTTTCAATTATGATACCAATAAAAATGAAGTGTACTATGAATTACCTGATATTAAGCAGGAAAAAAAATATAACTTTTCTATAGTGAGCAGTTTAAAACAAGCTCCCTCTGGAAACACTGGATCGAATTCAAGAACAAATACAATCAGTGATGGTGGTAATGATATTCAGATAAAAGAAAATCAAGCAGATGTATTGTCTAAGGCTGAAGGCAGTATTGATCGTTTATCTTATTCATTTAATACAAGTAAATACAAAACATTTACAGCGAAAATGAATGCTATAAATACTCAAAGCTATAATTTTGGAGTATTGTATTCTGATGTTATTTATTTAACCAATACCATTTCAAGTCAGGAAGCATTTGATTTGACTGAATTACAAGGAGTAACATACAGTGATAACAAGCCAATTATTATAGCACAGTCTAAACTAAATGATGAGTATTATACTATAGATATTTATCCTTATTTGTATAAAGACTATCCTTTAAATGGGAGTTACACTATTAATAATAGGGACACCGATGAGTTAGGAGTTATTCCTGCAAAAGCAATTCCGCTGAATGCTTACTACATGACCAGTATAGAGAATGATATAAATCAATCCTGGACAAAAGGCAATTTTCCATTTAAGTATAATATGCCGTTGCTTTATAAACAAGACTGGGTTGATTTAAACAATCAAATTATTAATGCTTACATTAATGGAAACACTGGTGTCGAATCAATTGCAAAACGTTTTTTAAATAGTAATTACCTATTTATGCGTTATGGAAATTATGAAATACTAATGAAGTACAATCTGCCGGGAGATAAGAAGTCTACCGAATATACATATAAGTATAAAAACAATAATAAGTTTAGATAAGTACTTTAAAATTAGTTGTAAAAATAACTGAGAACCTTAAAATTAAATAGTATTTAACCTATTATGAGACCTTTAATGCCAGCCTTATCGAGCTGGCATTTTTGTTATAGAGATTTCTTTCTATTTCTACAAATAATGGTCACTTTGTACTGAAAAGGGTGGTCATTTTGAATTGAAACCAGGCTGTTTCATCCAGAAATAGTTTAACACTAAGCTAATTAAAACGAAAAAACAATTAGAGTGAATGTTATAGTAGGGAGCATTTTGTCGATTAATAGTGTTTTAGTGGATAAAAAAACCGAACAGATAAGTTGTTATCTTATTTGTTCGGTTTTACAGTCTCGACAGAACAAATGTCGATTTTTTTGGAAGATTTAGAAAAAATATTAGATATTTTCGGGGGGCATCGTTCTAGATTTAGCTAGGCTGATAAGTAAAATTATATTTGTTATTTAAATATGCATATTATTAATCTTTGACACGGCAGTTTTTTATTGTTCTGTTTTTATTTGAAACGACATACTATGCTAATCGTTCTTTCCAAGTTTTTCATTCGAGCATAAGACTTTCCAGAAGATCATAGAAGGCTTTGGTATGATTGTAGTATTCCCAGCTAGTCGTTATTTGTTCATTACTACTCTCTCCTTGTAATTCCGGCTGGCATTATTGCCATGTCAGTATCTATATATAAAACGTGTAGTGTTTTCATGCATTTTTACTGGTGAATATCGAAGGAACTGATTGATCTTCTTTCCTACAAAACAAATGTCTAACTTTTACTTATGCTCAATAATTTCAAAATAAAGCTCAGGCAAGATTATTTTGATTTCCTGCGATGCTCCTTCTTTAAGCCAATACAGTATAAAATTCACCTTTGCACTTTTTAATTCATAATGTCTCGACTTCATTATTTCAATTTTCTCAATGAATAGTTTTGAGAATTTCAATACAGATTGTCCGCTTGAATTTAAGCATTCATAACCCACAACATGTAGCATTTCTCCACACGTAAGTCCAGAAACTAAAATCTGTCTGTTAATAAAATAGTCTAACCAAATATCTTTGAAAGTGGCATGTATCGCAATTTTATCAGGTATAGTGTAAACTTCAAAATCATTTATTTGTTCAAGATTTTCTGCAGCCAAATGATTGAGATAGTTTGCATTTAGGTGGACATTTAGATTACGTTTAGCTCTGGTCATCGCTACATATAATTGTCGCTTGGCTTCATCAGCAGCAGTATTAAAATTCTCAAGTAAAAGAAAGACATTATCAAACTCTCTTCCTTTGGCTTTATGAATGGTTGACACAAAAATTGTTTCGCCATTTTCATTATAAAAATCCTCCAATTTAGATTCCCGGATTAAAACTTCTAAATCGGATTTGTACTTTCTATTAGGATTAGTGGTTTCAAAATCTTTGATGATGTTCTGGCAAATCTCTAATTTGTTGCTGTTACAGAAGGTGTTAATTAGTTCTTTTTTAGCATTGTCCCAAACTTCATCACTGATTGTGTAAATATCAGCTCCAACATTTACTTTATCGATTAAAAATCGAACTTCAATAAGATTATATAAACTAAAATCATCATTAGATTGTATTAGTTTTGCGTTTATGCCAGCCTTTAAAAGAAACCCAGCAACTTTTACAGCCTCTTCGTTAGTTTTTGTGAGTACGCACGTAGTTCCGGAAAGATCTGCGTTAACTATATCAGTTACAAGAGGTGTAATCAGATTGCTGCTTTGATACCTAACAACCTTGATTTTTCCATTGTCGGTTTGATTAGCAATGATGGGTGTTTCTTTTAGACGGTGTTGGATTTGTTGGACAAATTGATTCGAAAATGCAACCAGATTACTTTTACTGCGGTAATTTTCGACTAACTCATGTTTTACGGCGTTGTTATCATAAATAAACTGTTCCAGATATTTAGAACTTGCTCCTCTAAACTCATAAATATTTTGGTCATCATCTCCCACAGCAATAACCCTCATTTCTTCATTTTGATTCATCAATGCGTTTATAAGGGCGAATTCATCTGCATTCATATCCTGAGCTTCGTCAATTACTAAAACAGTCTTTGTAATTTTATTAGCCTCAACATCACCGTTTTTAATTCTTTCAACCGTAGTGTTTAAAATATCCGTCGATTTTTCTAAAGTACCCACCTTACCCAAAAGATCAAAACAGTAAGAATGAAATGTTTTAATTTCAATAAAGTTTGCTGCATTACCAATTAGTTTTAATAAACGTTTTTTAAATTCGATAGCAGCAGCTCGTGAAAATGTCAGCATTAGTAGCTGCTCATGCTTAACATCTTCCATTAACAAGAGTGAAGCCAGTTTATGGACTAATACCTTTGTTTTTCCACTGCCGGGACCAGCAGCAACAACTATGTGTTGTGTTTCGTTATCTTTTATAATTTTTAATTGTGTAGGTGAAAGTTCCCCAAATAACTGTCTGAATTTTGCAGGGGTAATATTCCGTTTAATTTCATTCTGTCTATCACTGCCATTAAAATATTTGTTTAAGAAAGAGCTGTAATTAAGGTGGAAATAATCTTCTACAAACTGAAGTGCATTCTTATAATCCATAATCATTCTTTGGGCATATTCGCCCACAATGTGGATTTGTTGGACTTTGCTTTCGTAAAACTGGTTTAGCTTTTGATAATCGTCTTTAGTATATCTTTTTTTATTATCTTGTTCTGTTCGCTCAATCGTTAAGCTGTTATAAACTACAAGAAAACCACCTTCTATCTTTATTGCCTCAATTCGCGAAAGATAGAATAATGTATCTTCAATGTCGTTGATGCTTATTTCTCTTTTGAATAGGCTGAAGCTATTATCATAAACCGTCTTTAGTTCATGTACTGAAAACTCCACCAAAATCTCCTCTTTATCTGCCTGGCCTTTTATCGCTTCGGTGATTGTTTTATCATAAAAAAAATTAACGATAAATGCTGCTAACTCATGGCGTTTTTCAAGTTTATCTTTTAATTGTTCTTTAGTTTGAAGACAGAGTACGGCAATATGGTTTTTAGAATGGTCTAAGTTCTTTCTTTTAATCCAGTTTTTAATAGACCAAAAGTTAATTATCGTTTTTAGTTTATTGGTGTTTACACCATCACAGCTATCTTTTTCTGCATTCTCGTTTAATTCTTTCAAATGAAAAATACTTTCTTCTTCTTTGAAAACTGAGAGTAAAAAGTTTTCAATTTTGCTGTATGACTCTACTATGGCAAGAGAGCGGTTTTTATTATCTGTATTCTTTATAAATGCAGTCAAATCCTTGGCATCTGCCAGAATATTTTCTTCACGCAGCAAGTTTATTACATTAATGACTTCTTCCTTTATAATACCCAAATGATCGCTAATATAGTCTACCCTTGATTCTGGAGTTTCGTTGTTGGTCTGCTTTCTGCTTTTACTTGAAAACAGCTTCTTTATGATACGTACACCTTGTTCTTTTTGCTTTTCTTCAAATCTTCCCGAAGTGTTTATTTTATCGATGGCTTCTTGGGTATTTTTAGATAAAATACTATTAGCAAACACCCTAGGCATATTCTGTCCGCGTTTTAAATACCCCGCATCTTCAAGGGCAGCAATTGCGGTAGTTACACGCGTTTCTATTTCTACAACATTATCGTCCCAACCTGCCTTACGGGCGATTTCTAACGCGGAATTAGATACTTTAGAACGAAATCTTGTAATATCCTTTATCGCTTTCCATACCTGCTGGATTTCCTTAATGGAAAGTTTGGTCTGGTTCAGCAGAATAAAGTGCTTGCTGAGGTCTTCTTCGTTAAACAGCACAAAACAATCAGCCGAAATATTTTCATCCCTGCCAGCACGCCCAGCTTCCTGCACATAGTTTTCAAGTGAATCTGAAATTTCATAATGAATAACCAAGCCTACATCTTTCTTGTCTACTCCCATACCAAATGCGGAAGTGGCCACCATAATTTGTGTTTTGCCATTTAAAAAGGAATCCTGATTCTCGGTCTTCTCCTTTTTATCCATTTTGCCATGGTATGGTTTTGCATTAAAACCGTCTTTTGCCAGCTGCTCGGCAAGTTTATACGCTTTGAGTGTTCTGGATACATAGATAATTGTAGGACAGTTTTTCTCCTCTATTAAATCTCTGGTGGTCAAATATTTTTCATCTTCATTTTGCTTTTCAAAAACCTTATACTGAAGATTAGACCTTGACGCTTTTGAAGTGAATACTTCAAGATCCAGCGATAGTTTTTCACGAAAATAATCCCGGATATCTTCAATTACTTTTTGTTTGGCTGTTGCGGTAAAGCAGGATACAGGTATGCAGTCTTCAAGGTTTTTCTTTTCCTGAATTAACTTTATAAAATCACCAATATATAAATAGTCGACCCTGAAATCTTGTCCCCATGATGAAAAGCAGTGTGCTTCATCAATCACAAAACGTGCAACTTTCCGGCCTAAAATTAGCTTTTCGATAGTCTTTGAACGTATAGACTCAGGTGAAATATACAAAATAGAGGCAGAGCCATCTTCAATTCTTTCAAATGATTTGGCTCTTTCAATAGGATCTAAAAGTCCATTAATAGTAACAGCTTCTGTTATTCCATTTTTTTCAAGGTTGTCGACCTGATCTTTCATTAACGACTGAAGCGGAGAAATTACGATGGTTAATCCTTTAGAGTTTTCAGCACTCATAAGTGCCGGAACCTGAAATGTTATTGATTTTCCGCCGCCAGTTGGGAAAACTGCCAGTACCGACTTATTGTTAACGGCGGCCTTAACGGCTTTTTCCTGAAGCGGTTCACCACCATAAGTTCGGTAAGCATCAAAGCCAAAGAATTTTTTTAATCCTTTGTAGATATCAAGCGCGTTGTTGCAATAAATACAGCCGGTTATACAAGGTTTACTCCGTAATAATAACATTATACGTTCTACTTCGGGGTAGTTTTTAAGAACCCATGGGGGCGTAATGGAATGAACCTTTCTATGGATTATAAATGAATTAATCAGTGACAGGCAATACGCCAATTCGATAGGATTTTCAGCTATTATTTTGGTTAAATCTGAGTGTTCACAAATCTCACTGCGGAATTTTAATCTAATCTGTACTTCTGCATCAGGGTTTATATTCTTGTATTTTACTAACCGAAAAAAAGCTCCAAACTCTTTTTTCTCACTTAAGAGGAGATAAAAAATTTCTTTAAGTGTTTTATCAATCTGCCAAAAAGCAGCGATTTCACTATTGAATAAATCTCGTGCTTTAATAGAATCGTTTAACGGATTGTTTGTGTCTTCCGTCTGAAGTTTATCATCTTTTAATAAGGCATGGTAAGGCTTAGTTGGAAATAACAAAGGAGATAAATGTAAAGTATCAATTATGTTAGAAGAATTAATACCAGCATCATAAATTGCTTTACCTATATATTTTATATCGTGATTTAAAATGTTGTGCCCGCATACATAATCGTCACCTTTGAGGAACTGGACAAAATCTCCTAAAGATGCTTTATGGAATTGATTACCGTTTTCTTTAATTGCACCTATATCAAGGATTTTGCCTTTTGATGGTTCAATTTCGGTGTCAATAAATGTAATTAAACGGGTATTATTTTGTTCATCTATTAGCATTTAAACTCGACAAGATTATGTTTTTTAATCAAACTATAAATACACAAATGTTTTTAACGACGAGGAAGATATGTAGCTAATTTAGTATTTAATTTCTAAATTCAAGATATTTTTGTTAAATAAGATTCTTTATGTTAAATGAGGTTAGGTGGCGGACAGCAGCAGTCTTATAATAAATTTAGCAAAACAAAAAAGCTCCAGATTTCTCTGAAGCTTTTCTTTTAGTAGCCTCGGAAGGACAAATGTTGAACTTTTTTGTAGAAGATTTGCGACATTTACTGAATATTCCGAAGAATCCACTATCTAAATTATGCTGAATAATAATTTGATCGTTTAATATTTAAAATATGCTATATTAGCATAGGCTGAATGATTGTCTTTAAAACTAATCTTTTTTACGTATTTAGATTATATACGACTACACTCGTTGATGATCGTGTGGTTAATGTTATTATGACTTGTCTCACCGGACTTTCTAAAAATGGTTTGCTAATAAAACTTTGAAGTAATTGAAGTCTTCTGTTTTCCATCTTATTTCGCTATGAATTCTAATGCTCTTTTTACAAAATCTTCGTTATTTTGGAATATTCCGCCATGTCCAGAATCTTTATAAACAATTATTTCGGAATTTTTAATTCGTTTTTTTAATTCGTATGAATTACTAATAGGAACCATTTTATCGTCTTCACCATTTACTATTAGTACAGGATGATTTATAACAGATAAGTCTTGAGGTGTTTGCAAGCCCCAGTCTTTTATTGCATCGAGTTGAAACATCAAGTGCTTCATTTTTAATTTTTCTCCTCTGTTCTCTTTCCTTTCTTTTAAGCGTCCAAGATAACTTTTGGCGGCTTTTTGACCATTAGCATTCCCTTTGAAGAATAAATAGAATTTTTCATTTCTCAATGTAAAAATTCCTTTGAATACATCGGAGAATACCACTTTTGACATTTTACTGATAGCCTCACCACCAGCAGGCCCAGTACCAGCAAGGATTACTTTGCTTACAAGTTGTGGCTCTCGAAGTAAAATTTCCTGTGAGATGAAACCACCCAATGAAAATCCGAAAAGATCAACTTTTTGATAACCGAGTGCTTTAATAAAAGCTATTGCATCTGTAGCCATTTCTGCAACGGTTTTTGGAGTTGTACCTCCTGTAGAACCTATACCTCGATTGTCAAAGCAAATGATTGGATGTTCTGAAGCCAGGCCATTTATAATTTTGGGGTCACAATCATCCATTGTAGCAGATAAGTGATTTAGAAAAATTATTGGTAAGCCTGGTTTATCTTCGCCAAGTTTACGATAAAAAAAATCTGTCCCTTTAATATTAATTGATTGTGTTTTAACATTTTTAAAATCCATAATTTTAGTTTTTAGTGAATTGTTATTAATTAAATTATTTGTTTGTCCAGTTGATTTCGCAATCATTGTCATGATTAGTAAAAACAATATTGAATACTTTCTCATTATATTTCTTTATTTAAAATTCGAGCTAACTCTTTTTAAACCTCTTTTCTTCAGTATTTGGCAAAACCAATTGTTTTCATCAATCCCTGAAAAATTGTAGATGTAAACAAAGTCCTCAATGTCTAACTTGTGTTCTTTAAAAAAGCTGTATAAAAGATAAGCAACATTTTTAAAGTGTGATTTCTCAGGCTCTATTAGAACTAGAGTTTCCATCCAATATATTTTCTCTATTTTGGACTTAATTGTCTCCCTTAATTTATTGACAATCAAATCGTCTTTAATATTATAATAGATAATATTCATTTTTATATCTCATCTAGTTTAGGAGGAATCAATTTATACATTACCGGTGTTACAATTCTTGCCAGAATTGTTGAACTTATCAGTCCACCAATCAATACAATAGCCAATGGAGATATTTGAGGATTGGAATTCAAGGCTAAAGGAATCAAACCACAGATTGCGGTAACTGATGTTAAAACTACCGGAAGAAAACGAGTTTCACCAGCAATAGCAATTGCTTCATCAATGGACTTTCCTTCTTGTCTTAATTGATTTGTAAAATCGACTAGAAGAAGGGAGTTTTTGACTTGAATTCCGGACAATCCAATGAAACCGATAATAGAAACCAATGACATTGGGTTTCCTGATGCTATTAAAAATAATACACCTCCAAGAACTCCTAATGGAATGATGGATAGTACGATGATGATTCCTTTAAATGTTTTGAATTGCAGTAATAAAACAGCGATGAATAAAAACGTACTCAATATAATTACAGCAAGAAAATTACCTCCTAATGCATCACCTTCTGATTCTTTTTCTCCAGATAGTTTGTAATAATAACCTTTTGGCATTTTAAGTTTATCCAATTTCGGTATAATATCTACCAGCAGGTTATTTGCTAAATAACCATCTTTTGTCATGGCACTGACTTTTGAAAAGCGTGATTTGTTAAAGTGGTTTATTGCTGTTGGTGCTGTTTCAAAAGATATTGTTGCAATTTGATTTAGTGCAATTGGTGTTCCCTGAACATTATTTACATATAAATTTTTTAGTGCATCAAGATTAGAAAACTTATCTCTAGGTAAAGTAATAGTAACGTTTCTGGCATCACCTCGGTTATCTATATAATCTCCAACTGTTAAACCAGCAACGGCAAAGCGAATTACTTTGTCAATTTCGCTTGTTAGTACACCCAATGTTCTTGCTTTTTCTTTATTAATTTTTACTTTAACATCTGTTTTATACGTATTTAACTCGTTGTTGATATATACTGTTCCTTCTTGATTTCTTAAAATAGTCTCCACTTGAGAAGAAAGCTTGCGTAAAATTTCCTGGTCTTCGCCAAATAATCGCACGACTATATTAGCTTCCAGAGGTGTTCCTTGTTCAAAATCTTTTACTTCTACTTTAGCATAGGGCATCGTTTTAAATTTTTCGCGCAATTTTTGTATAAGAATAGTTTTATCTGAAGGTTTTGCTTCATCTTCCAATTGCACGAAAATTTGAGCAAAATCAGATTTTCTGTCCTGAGGATGTACGTTGTAGTAAATCTGCGGATTTCCTTTTCCCACATTTGAGGTGAAGTATACAATTTCTTTATGGTTTTTCAACTCTGTTTCAACAATTTTTGTTACCCTGTCACTTTCCAAAATATTGGCTTGAAGCGGCATTTTTATGTTGATTAAAAACATTGGCTTTTCCGAAGTTGGGAATAACTTAAATCCAGCTACAGAAAACAGTCCAAAAGCGATAACACTTAAAAATATTGAAATGGCAATCGTAGTTTTTGGAAATTTCAGTGCTTTAGGCATAATATTTTTGTATGAACTGGTAAGGAATTTTTGCAAATACTGAAGAAATATATTTCCTCCTTCATGTTCATGTGTTTTTAAGAATCGACTTCCCAAAAACGGAACCAATGTTAAAGCCACAAGCATAGAAGCCAATACACTCGTGATTACCGCCATAGGCAAACTTCTGATGAATTCACCAGCCATGTCAGGAAGAAAAGCCAGTGGTATAAAGGCTATGACCAAAGTAGCCGTAGTACCTACAACAGCAACACCAATTTGTTTTGTACCTTTTAAAACGGCATCCATTTTAGAATGCCCTTCACGGAGCCAGCGTTCGATATTTTCTACAACAACAATGCTATCATCAACCAGCAATCCTAAAGCAACCACCAATCCAACAATACTTAATTGGTTTAAGGAATACCCTAAAGCATTCATTGCAATTAATCCTAAAGCCAATGATAAAGGTATCGATATCATAACGATAAGGGATGCTCTGGAACCTAAAGGTACTAATGTAATGACAACCAAAAGAATGGCAAGTCCGAAGTCAAAACCTAAATGTCCCAAACGTTTTGATACCATATCGGCCTGGTCAAAGTTTTTTATTAGTTTGATGTTAGCAGGTAAATCTTTAGAAAATTCATCAATTATTGGTAAATATTCTTTCTGAACATCACTAATGTTTACATTGTCCTTCATTCCGGCTGTAACCAAAACACATCGGTGTCCATTAATTCTTGTAATATGATTTACTACTTCAGATTTGTAACTCACTTCGGCTACATCTTTCATATAGATGATTTTTCCATTAGCATTGTAAACAACCGTATTGGCAACATCATCTGCATTTTTGAATTTACCACTTGTTTTTACATTGAATACTTTGGTATCCAAATCAATACTTCCACCAGGAATATCAGCAGCTTCACTTTGTAAACTTCCCATTACTATATTCAATGGAATTTTTAATTGTGCCAATTTTTCCAAATTCAAATCCACTCGGATTTCCTGTTCAGGAATTCCAGCATATTTTACATCTTTAAGATTGGTTATTTTTTCAATTTTTGTCTTTAGTTTATCCGCTTCATCACGCAGTTTTTTGTCAGATGCACTCTCGGAAACCAAAGCTACCTGAAGAATTTTTACATCCGAAGACGAAATTTTCTCCGTTTTGATCTGATAAATATCTTTTGGTAATTCACTGCTTTTTAAGGCATTCATTTCGGTAGAGATTTCCTGATATTTATTATCAACATCAACGCCGTATTTAAATTTTACCTGAAAAGCGGCAACACCATCTTCTACAGTAGTTAGTATTTTTTCGATATTTTCTAATCCGTAAATCTTATTTTCAATAGGCTTTACGACTTGTTCCTCCATATCTTTTGGACTCGTACCAGGATAAATAACTGTAATCAAATATTGTGGCGGATGCGTTCCGGGATCTTCTGCTCTAGGCATCGTGAATAAGGTAAGAACCCCTACTACAGCAATTAAAAGAGCGAGAATCAGTGTAAACTGATAATTCTTAACTGAAAAGTTTGTTATCTTCATGACGTTGTTATTTAATTATTTTGATAGTTGATTGTTCGTTTAAATAAGCACTATTAGAAATAACTATTTGGTCAGTTTTTCGGAGTCCATTTTTTATAAATACCCTGTTATTTTCAAATTTATTTATCGTAACAGGCTGTCTTTTTACCTTGTTATTTTCTACGATAAATACAAAGGCCTTGTTTCCATCTGCTTCGATAAGTGAATTATAAGGGATAACGATAAAATCTTGTGCGTTCTCAGTTTGTATGTCTGCTTTCCCAAACATACCTACAGCTGGCTTGATATTTCCCATTTTGAGTTTCAATTCTACCTGAAAAGACCCTAAGGCTGCATCAGCAGATTGTGATTTTCGGAAAACGGATGCTTCAAATGGCTTTTCAGGGTAGCTATCAAGTTTGACGATTGCTTTCTGTCCGATTTTTACAGATGCCCATTCTTGGTCTGTCAATCCAATTTTTAGCAAATAATTATTGTTTTGGGTTGTTTCATTTATCGCTAGAACTGGAGAACCTGCACCAACAATTTCTCCTACGTTAGCTATTTTTCTTGCCACAAAACCATCGGCGGTTGCGAATATTTTTGCGTAACGAGCATTGAAAGCTACAGCATCTTTCTGCTTTTTAGCAATGTCAAGCCCTGTTTTCGTATTTTGTAATTGTTCTAGCGTGTAGACACTATCTTTATAAAGGTTGTAGGCACGTGTATAATCACGTTCGTATTTTTTTACATTCAGATCGGTTTGATTTAACCCTGCCCTAATTTCAGTTTCATCTAAAGTTGCTAAAAGCTGTCCTTTTTTGAAAAATTGCCCTTCTTCTACAAAAATATGACTAACAACTCCACCAATTTTAAAAGCGTAATTAGCTTCGTTTTCTGTTGTTACTAAACCTGAAGCACTTATATCACTTGTAAGTACCAAAGATTTTACAGTTGCTGTTTTAATTGAAATAACATCAGCAGTTTCTAATGTGTCATGCTCTTTTTTTTCTTCTTTACAGGCATAAAAAATAGGGAAGGCTAAAAGACATATTGCTATTGATTTTTTACTCACAAGTATAAAATTATTTTTTCGGTGTTTGTGAATCCTTGATTTCATAATTATTATGTTTTTAAATTTATTTTAAAGTAAAAGCTGCATTGGCTCTCTCTAATTCAGCAAAGGCAATCCAGGAATTATAAAGAGATATATTAGTATTTAGTTGGGCATTTACCCATTGATTTTGTGCATCTAAAAGTTCGATGTAGATAGCTTGACCTTCTTTATATAATTTAGTTATGTCCTCATTATACTTTTTGGCAGATGCTTTCTGATTTTTATCGGCGTTGAATTGTTCCAGTGCAGATTTCAGGTTGTTTTGTGAAACCTGAAATTGAAGTAATAACTGTTGTTTTACATTATCTATTTGGGAACTTATTTTCTTGGTGTCTTCTTCAACTTGTCGAAGCTTATACTTGTTTTTGTTCCCTGAAAAAATGTTCCATTCCAACCCAAGCCCGGCAAAGTAATACCTTGATTGTTTATTGACTTCAAAATCAAAATCCTGAAAGCCTAAATCCGCAAAACCACTTAATTTCGGAAACCAATAAGATTGTGTTAACTTACCTACATTGCCATTAAGCTCTTTAAATAAGCTTAGTTGTGAAAGTTCTTCTCTGTTTTGGGTATTTTCATTGGCTATTACATTAGGAAGCAATTCATTTTCAGAATCAACTTCTATTTCGGTATCAAGCTTCCGATTGAGCAAAAAATTAAAATATGACTTAGCATTATTGTTTACTTGCTTCGCAGTTTCGAGGTTAGCCTCTATACGAATTACTTCATTATCACTTCGCAGAACTGCTGTACGGTTTATTTTGTCATTTTTAAACAGGGATTGATTAACTCTTTGATTTTCCTTTACCAATTTTAAAGCATCCTGATAAATTTTAACTCCCTCAATTGATTGCAGGTACTTGTAGTAAGCAATTTTTATTTCTTTTACTAACTCTCTTTTGTAAATTTCGAGTTCTATTTTTTGTAAGGAACTTTGCTGCATCTTAATTCTCTTGTTATAGATGATTTCAAAATTCAGCAATGGCATTGTTGTATGAATTTTGGCATCGTAAAAATTATCAGGATTTATTAGAACTGACTGATTTTGTAAGGTCGGAAAGGCGTTGGAATTTGTGATTTGATTTAAGGTATTGTAAACTGGGTTTAACAAATCCCCCATAGGAATGTCTATTGTTCTTCCTCCCTCAGCTTTTGTATAATTAGCATTTAAAGAAACTGTTGGATAAAATAGGGAACGAGCTTCTTTTAGGGCATATACACTCTTGTTAATGTCAAAGTTATGCTGTTTGATAACTTCGTTAGTGGTTAATCCAATTTGGATATAATTGTCGAGCTTGCTTTGTGAATATCCTAGATATCCAAGACAAATCATTACCAGTGTTGTTACATTTTTCATTATATACATTGTTTATTAATTGAACATTGTTCATTTTTTTAAGCAAAAAAAAATTAAAGTTTCTCTATTATTTTTAAATATTCATTATATCCATCAAATAAGATAGTATCAGGGTTAGTGAATTTAACACCTTTGGTTCTTTGTCGAATTTCAAGACAGCACATACCATGCACCAAACTCCAAACCATAAATGAAAGAGGCTCTACGTTATGACCTTTGAAATGACCTTTGTTAATACATTCTTCAACTGTTTTTTTTACCAGGCTAAATGTTGTTACGCCTTCATCCCAATTTTCATTATCAGAGTTTTCCAAGAATTCCATTGGTGCTTTAAGGTTAAACATCAAATCATACATTTCAGAATTTTCCAGGGCGAATTTTATATACATAAAACCCATTTTCCTCAATCGTTCCATTGGATCTTCAACACTAAACAATTCCTGAAAGTACCCCCCCAGCTCTTGAAAACCTATAGAATGCAAATCATGTAAAATTGCATTTTTATCTTTAAAATACACATAAACTGTACCTATACTATAATCAATTTCATCAGCTATGTTTCTAATGGTAGTTTGTTCGATTCCTTTTTCTATAAAAAGTTTTTTTGCTCCTTTTAGAATTAGATTCTTTAATGCTTCTTTTTCTCTTGCTTTTCTATCTGCTACACTCATAATTGATTTATTCTTTTGCAAATGTATGTATTTTTTTTGAACAATGTTCATTTTTTAATAAAAATTAAACACAGTAACCAAAAATGCTTGTTTTTACTGTGTTTTTTTATGATATAAACCTTTAAATTTTCTTAGGATTTTAGGAAACAGAGAACGATTAAATTCAACTATATCTTCATGAGATGGAGGCGAAGTGCATTCAATCAATTTTGTAATAGCCAAACCTGCCCTGCTCCTCAAAGAGTTCTTATTGAATGCTATGAGAATGTTTCCTGATTTCGCATCCGCAATCTAAATCAAGGTAATTGCAGTTTTGCAAAAAAGTATAAAACAAAAAAGCTCCAAATTTCTCTGAACTTTTCTAATAGTGCTAATGGGATAATTCTCGAACCATTTTTTAGTTGATTTGAATAAATTAAAAAATAAAATGTTAATAAAAATGAGGTCTCATAGAACTCTCAAAGGGCAGAGTTAAAATAAGTCCTCTAATAAAAATTAATGTAGAAATGTTTACTAGTTTATTTGCTGTTTTGTTATTGATGTGGTGTTTAAGCTAAATGTGGAAAAGCGTAATTATATGACAAATTAAATGCTTAGTTTCGCACACTAAATTAAAAAGATTAATCTATATAAATTAAAAAACTCTCAGCACTTCTTACTTGTAATTATTCATTTATACTTTCTATAAGGCAGAATTAACCTTAGAACATTAGGTAACTGCAGGTGACGGTGCTGATTTTGCTTTTGAAAACAATTACAATTTGATGTTGACAGATACATTAAAGAAACAAACATTTGCTTGAAATTGCTTTTGCTGATGAAATGAATATAAAACTTTTGCAGAAAATGGAAGAAATGACACTTTATTTACATAATTGAACAAAATAAACAGATAAAGAATTAAAAAATGAAAATCAAAATTTCAAATTAGTATTTGAAAGACTTAAAAAAAAAATGAACAAAAATTAAATTAAAATTATTTATGAAAATTAAACCACTATTCTTATTTTTTCTTCTCTTTGTAATCTCTGTAAATGCTCAGATTTATACACCACAAGGTACAATTCAAGGAGCATCAACAAATGATAATGTAGGAATTGGAACTAATGCTCCTACTAATAAATTAGATGTAATTGGTAACGGTAGAATATCTACAACACTTACTGTTGGAGTAGGGAGTGTTGTAGGAAATAGATTTATACAATTAACACCAACTACTGATACCTCAATGCCAAATATTCAAGGAATTCTCGCAGGAACGGGGCCAGGAAGTTTTACTTTACAAGGCTTAGGAGGAAACGTTGGTATCGGTTCCCAAACTGCACCAACTGGAAAACTAGATATTTTTACCGGTAGTACAGGAATTTCCACAACAATAGCAGCATTACCTACTGGTATGATTTCATTTGCAAATAATGGTTCAAGCACAGTTCCTACTATCTTTAGTAAAAGCAGTAACTCAATAGGATTCTCAATTTTCACAGGCACCAATGATGCAAACGTAAATCCAGATATGAGATTTGTAGCAATGGAGGAAGATGGTACTGATTTCGCAACTCTTACAAGTCCAGCATTTAGATTCTCTCGATTCAGTACTCCGTTATTTGAAATTCTAAGAAATGGAAATGTTGGAATTGGAACTACATCGCCAATAGCAAAATTTCATGTCGTTGATACAAATGGAGGGATTTTCTTTGATGGGTCAAATGCAGCATATAATAGATTTAAGTCAACAGCGGTTGCTCCGGGTAATCCAAAACCATTATTAATTAGCGCACAATTATCAGGGACAACTCCTGATATATACATTAATACTTCTGGAAATTTAGGTCTGGGAACAATGAATCCTACTTCTAAACTTACCGTTGCAGGGAATATAAATTCTCGAGAAGTTAAAGTAACCGTTGATGCCGGAGCAGATTTCGTTTTTGAAAACAACTACAATTTATTATCTCTTAATGCTCTTGACAAATATATCAGAGAAAATAAACATTTACCAGAAATTGCTTCTGCTGATGAAATGAAAAAGGAGGGAATCAATTTATCTGAAATGAATATAAAACTTTTACAGAAAATAGAAGAATTAACCCTATACACAATTGAGCAGCAAAAAAATACTGAAAAACTAACGAAAATTATTGAAACATTAACCAAAAGATTGGAAGTTGTGGAAGAGAAATAACCTCAAGACACTAACAGCGATTATATTGAAAACATGAGTATGAGCAAGATTTATTTGTGTAAAATGGATGTTTCAATGTTTATAAATCAGTTATTAATAACCAATACTTTGTCAGGAAATGAATTGTCTAAGAGGAAGTCTCTTTAATGGTTTAATGTTTCTGAAAGTGCAATGAAAAAGTAAAGCTTACAATATTCTAGTGAATCTATATTTTTTTATACACTCAAAAATCTATTTATATTTTGCAATGAAAAACATAAAAACAAAACAAATACTATTTTTTACGTTATTATTTTTAATTTCATTAAAAGGCTTTACGCAAGTTACATCTACATATATACCCAAACTTAATATTCCTTCTTCTCCGGAAACATCTAAATTTAATCAGTTTATAGATACTCCGGTTGGATACAATACCGGAATACCTAATATTGACATTAATTTAGGGGAAATCAATATTGATGGTGTTTCTGTCCCTATTTCATTAAGTTATCATTCAGATGGTATAAAAGTTGATGAAAAAGCAACATGGGTAGGTCTAGGCTGGAGTTTAAATGCGGGATATAAGGTATCTCGAAAAGAAAATGGTATTCCTGATGAAAGTCGTTTGTTTTTTCAACTAGATTCAAACTCACTAAATTCAATACAGGGAATTAAAAATTTTTCTGACAATAATCCTCAGACCATACCAAACGCTATGACTCTATCTACAGCGTTAAAAAAAGAGAATACTAATTCTGATTATCGTCCTGATGAATTTAATTATTCAACCTCTAATTCAAGTGCTAAATTTTTGTTTTCGCAATTAAAACAAAAGTTTGTTGCTTTCCCTTCAAATATGGATAAAATAGAGGTTGATTATCAGTTAAGTAAAATTAATACTATTAAAATCACTGATGATAGTGGCATTAAATATTTTTATGGAATAGATGCCAATGCGAAAGAGAGAACAAATCCATTAACCCATAATTTTTATAATTCATGGAATATAAGTAAAATTGAAAATATAAAAAACCAAGTAATTTCTTTTTCATATAACTTATATAATTTACAGAATTACGAAAGACCAGTAGTTTTAATGGATAACCTTTCAACTTCAATAAGTAATGATCAACTAATCAATTTAGAGTCAAGTTATGTTTCTGAAATAAACTATCCAGAAGGTAAAATAGAATTTATTGCTGAGACAAATAGACAGGATTTAAAACAATTTCCAAAATTGAATTCTATTATTTTTAGAAATAAAGCTAATCAGGTAATTAAAACTATAATCTTTAATTATTCTTATTTTACAAATACCTTGGCAAATATTGCAAGTGATAATTTTACTGAAAACAGTGGAAAAAGACTAAAATTAGATGGTATTGATGTATTTAATAATATAAATACAGAAAAACAATCCTATTCTTTTACTTATTACGATGCTAATATTCCTGACAGATTAAAAGGGGGCAGTGATTATTGGGGTTACTACAATGGAACTTTACAAAATGGTGTCCCTTCTCGTGTAAAATATTCTATTAATAGTACTACAGGTCAAGAAAACCCTGATGTAATGGGCGGTTATTATTCGGGGGCTGATAAAAATATAAATACTCAAACTTTTAATACTTTTTTATTAAAAAGCATTACCTACCCAACTGGTGGAAAACAAGAATATGTATATGAAAACAATTTTGGAAAACTTTCCAGTAATACTGATCAGACATTTTTTTGTTTAGCTAACAAGTATCTGCCTGTAAATCAAAAACTACTAAATTATAACATTAACGTTTTTGGGCTTTTTAGTCAAACTTATGCTGATGGCATTTACTTTGGATCCCCTCAGCCCTCAGAAATAGTTACTCTAAATCAATACGAAAAAAAGTATATTTTTAGAACAAGTATTCCTATAAATGACTCAAACGTAAAGAGTATAGGTAAGTTATACACAAATAATCTGTCTCATAATTTTGATAAAACAGTACTTGGTGTAACAAATGCAAGTCAATTAAACATGGGTATTGAAGAAAAAAGATATTTAATAAAAAATGGTGTAAAAACCCTAATATCAGGACCTGGATCATTGAATACAAGTTTACCTAATAATAATGAAAAATATATTTCATATTATGCTGCAGGCTTTTCAATTGATAATTATGATACTTTTGAAATTGAAATCTCATTTATTTATAACAAACTGTTAACTCCGCAGCTTAATAACAAACCATTTAACTTTAACTATAATTTGGACGATGTTAAAAAAGATTTTAATCAGATATACAATGATAATATATACTTAATAGGTGGAGCACGAATTAAAGAAATAAATGTAATTGATAAAAATTCTATAATCAAAAAAAGAGGTTATAAATATTCAGATGATTTTTCAGAAAGTGGTTTGGCTTATTATGTCCCCTCTTTTTCGCAAAGAAGAGTGAAATTCAATCGTTATGTTGATGATCAATGTGGGTTACCATGCGGATATATTGCAGATCGTTATTGGTCTTATAGTTCAGATGGTATCTTTAATACATCCAATGGGAGTAATGTCGCTTATCAATATATAGAAGAACAGATTTATGGGATTGGTAATTCTTATTTAGGAAAAACAGTTTATGAATATTATTTGTCTACACTATCTAGTGATAGTAATTATACTTCATTTAATGCAAATCCCTATTCATTTATCAATACTTTCGACTGGGTTAACAAATCATTGAGGTCGAAGAAAATTTATAATTCTACTGATGCTATAAATCCTTTAGTTAAAGAAGAATACGAATATTTTTTCAATAAGCCAAATATAACAGAAAGTGTAGATGAAATAAGAAATGATTTGGCAATGAATGATATGATTATAGGCCAAGGTGATGATTGCTTAGACTCTATGTTTTATACTTATGAGGCTGCTGCTGTTTCTAAAAAACTACCCTATTTTAAGCATTTTCTAGGATTTAGTTTACCTAAAACAAAAACAACAACGGAATACTTTAATGGAGCTGCGCTAATAAACACTACTAGCTATAATTATAATTTTAATGGAGATTTATTATTATTAAAAAATGAATTGACAACTAACTCTAAAAATGAAAATTTAGAAAAAAAATATTATTATCCAGTTGATTCGGCAGATCCTGTGAATTCTAATTTAGTTGCAGCTAATAGGATTTCAAAACCAATAGATACAGAAACTTATAGAAATGGATCAAAGTTATCTGAAAATAAAACAATTTATGTTAATGACGCCTCAACAGCAGGATTACTATTACCTAAGTACGAGTATGCTGCTAAATTTCCTAATAATTTTCCTAATATTCCTAATGTTGGGACTCTGGAAAATAAAATCACATACAATCAATATGATTCCAATGGAAACATTCAACAATATACGGTTGAAAATGGTGTGTCTGTGACTATAATATGGGGATATGATAAGACCAGGCCTATTGCAAAAATTGAAAATGCTACTTATGCTGACGTCGCATCGCAAGTAGCGAATTTACAATCTTTGTCTGATACGGGTACTGAAGATAATCTTATCTTATCCTTGAATGATTTACGCACTAGTCTTCCCCTTGCTATGGTTACAACATACACTTATATTCCGTTAATCGGCGTAAGTACTATTACCGATCCAAAAGGTGAGAAAACAACCTATACATATGACAGTTTTGGAAGGCTTGAATTTGTAAAAGATTCTAAAGGCAATATCCTTTCGGAAAACGAGTACCATTACAAACAATAAACCAAAAGCATCATGAAAAAAATAATCAAACTCCTTTTGGTTTTGTTTCCAGTTATGTTAATTGGACAGACGCAAACCGAAAATTATATTAAAACGGTTACTTATAAAGTAGCAAGTCTTACAAAAATAACAGCGCCAACTATTCTTCAGGCTTCTCAAAATATAACTTATTTTGACGGACTTGGAAGGCCAATACAGCAAATTGCAAGCCAGCAATCCAATTCTGGCAAAGATATCATTACCCATATCAAATATGATGGTTTTGGAAGACAGGTAGAAGAATATCTTCCTTTTAAATCTTCTAATACCAATATGGACTTTGATCAGACCGCTGAGGCAAACGTATTGGCGTATTATGCAAATCCCACGCTTGCCATCACTGGAAATCCATCACTGGAAGCCACAACGAATCCTTTTAGCAGAAAAGAACTTGAAGCTTCTCCACTTAATCGGGTACTAAAACAAGCAGCTCCCGGAAATGATTGGAAATCAGGGTTAGGACATGAAATAAAAATGGATTACCAAACTAATGGTTTAGAAGAAGTAAAACTACTTACTGCCAATACCAATTGGGATGTAACAGCAGGATTGTACACAATCACTTTTTTAAATAGCGGTTATTATCTTCCTAATCAGCTTTACAAAACCATTACTTATGATGAAAATACTGCTGCTACACCATCTGAAATAAATGGATCAACAATAGAGTTTAAAAATAAAGAAGGGCAGGTTATCCTTAAAAGAACGTATGGGACTGTTGGAACAGGTACAGTAAACGAGAAACATGATACCTATTATGTTTATGATATTTACGGAAACCTGACTTATGTTATTCCTCCAAAAGCTTCAGATCTTATAGGAACATCCACTGGTGTGCAAGCCGACCTGACATCAACAGCGGTTGTAACTACGGCAAGCGGTCCTTTAAACTTAACAGCAAGCAATTCTATCAGGTTATTGCCAGGCTTTAATGCAACAGCCGGAAGTACCTTTAGTGCGGTTATCGATAATACCAATCAGACTATTTTGGATAATTTATGTTACCAATACAAATATGATTTGCGCAATAGACTTGTCGAGAAAAAACTGCCTGGCAAACAATGGGAGTTTATTGTTTATGATAAATTAGACAGACCTGTGGCTACAGGACCTGCTAATTCTCCATTTTCAGACTTGAGTACTACCGGATGGCTCATAACCAAATATGATGCTTTTAACCGCCCGGTTTATACAGGCTGGATGACTTCTACTGCTGCAACAACTCTAGGAAGAAAAACATTGCAGGAGGCTCAGAATAGTGCTGTACTTACCGTACTTAATGAAACTAAGCAAACAAGCGGAACAATAGATGGTATTGATGTTTATTACAGTAATTCTGTAGCTCCAATTTCTTTTAAACTTCTTACCGTTAATTATTACGATAATTATACTTTTCCAAGTAATCCCATAATTACGATACCTGCAACAGTAGAGTCACAACCTGCCTTGACTACTGCGCAGGTAAAAGGACTGGCAACTGCATCCTGGACAAGGGTGCTTACTACCAGTACAGCAATATTGGGAGAAATCAATGCTATCTTTTATGATTTAAAGGCGAGGCCTATTCGTAACTATACGATAAATTATCTTGGAGGTTATATTTGCACTGACAGCAAATTAAAGGATTTCTCCGGACGATTGGAATATACTATAACAAAACATCGAAGATCATCTTTAGATACAGTTGATCTTGTTACAAAAGAGGTGTTCAGCTATTCTGATCAAGATCGTTTACTAACGCAGACACATCAAATAAATGGCGTGCTGCCAGCCGAGCTTATCCTAAGTAACACCTATGATGAATTAGGACAGTTGATTTCTAAAAAAGTAGGCAATACTGCTGAAGCTCCGACTCAAAACATAAATTATACTTATAACATCAGAGGATGGATGACGGGGATTAATGATATCAATGCTTTGGCTAAAGCGGGAGATCCAAAAGATCTATTTGCTTTTAAGCTAAATTACAATACACCAGCAACAGTAATTACTGGTGCAAAATCTTTATATAATGGAAATATTTCGGAAAGCTTTTGGACAAGTGCTTCTGAAACTACACCGGTAACTCGTGCATACGGTTATCAGTATGATGACTTAAACCGCCTTAAAAATGCTGTATTTAAAAGAGGTACTGCTGTGGCAAATAATGCTTATAATGAAACCCTGACTTACGATAAAAACGGGAATATCATAACTCTTTTACGTAATGGGGGAAGCGATGTAACGGCAGCTCCAATAGATAATTTAGTCTACAGTTATGCTAATAATAACAATGCCAATCAATTGATGAAAGTGGCTGACAGCAGTAATAAAACTTTAGGTTTTGTTGACAGTGTGGCAAATACAGTAGACGATTACAGCTATGATGTCAATGGTAATATGACCAAAGACAACAACAAAAACATCACGTTAATTACTTACAACCATTTAAACCTGCCCACCAAAATAACTTTTGCCGCAACCGGAAACATTGTATACCTTTACAATGCTGCTGGGCAGAAAGTACAAAAGATTGTAAACGAAACAAGCAAACCTGTCATAACAACAGATTATTTGGGAGGTTATCAATATGATAATGCTGTATTGAAATTTTTTCCAACTGCTGAAGGATATGTAGAATCTATATTTGGCTCTTATAAATATGTTTACCAGTATAAAGATCATCTAGGTAACGTTCGTTTGAGTTATGATAAAACGTTTGCTATTAAGGAGGAAAGTAATTTCTATCCTTTCGGATTAAAACAAGAAGGTTATAATACTGTTAAAACTGGTGTAGAGAATAAGTATAAGTACAATGGCAAAGAGCTTCAAGACGAGCTGGGGCTTAACTTCTACGATTATGGAGCAAGAAATTATGACCCTGCTTTAGGGCGCTGGATGAATATTGATCCATTGGCTGAAAAAATGAGAAGACATAGTCCGTATAATTATGCATTTGATAATCCCATACGATTTATTGATCCTGATGGTATGGCTCCTAGTGATTGGATAAATTGGATTGGAACAAATGGCCAGCAACATATAACTTATGATAAAGATGTAAAAACTGTAGAGCAAGCTGAAGCTAAAGGTTACGGAAATGTAAAACAAGTTTTTGAATCTGGCACTGCTCATACAGCAGATTACAGTACAATGGTTTCGTTTGCAGCTGATGGAAATATCGTCATAAATAATGGTAAAAAAACTGATATTGATGATGGAGGTGTTACAACTGAAAATGGTACTTATATTTCTAAAAATAAAGGTTTAGTAGATGCATTAGGAGATGAAGTGCCAGGCGCATTACAGAATCTTGGAGATGGTTTAACATTAGCTGCAGTTCCTGTAGGTGCTACAGGAGTTGGACTTCCTTTAGCAACTGAAATGGCTTATGTTGGAGGGAAAATTTCTACATTAGGAACAGGTTTAGAACTAGTAAATGATGCATTTGAAGGTAACTTTAGTTGGAAAAAATTCTTCACAAAAGCAGTAATTGAGGGAGTTTCAGGTGGCCTAGGCGGGAATAGTGTATTTGGTCCAATGGAGCAAATAATTAATGACAACCTTTTTAATGGAGTGGATAAACTTGGAGATTCAATTTTAGATGAGAAAAAATAAATATTCAAAATTATGATTTATATATATTATATTATAGGTACTATATTTATAATTTATACTTTAATAAATTTTAAAAAAAAACCTAATGATACAATTTTTAACAGATACTATAATTCAAAATATGATAGAATAGTTATCATTATAGTATTTGGAATTATTGCATTTATTATATCTTTATTTGTAAAAAAAAATTGAAAAGACACTATATGAGACTGAATTATATTTTACTATTCTTAATAGTATTTTTTTCAAAGAGCTTATATTCGCAAAGAATTGATTTTAAAGATGAAAACTTAAAGAAAGCATTGTTAGAATTAGGTTATGATGTGAATAAGGATAATGAAATTCAAATTTCTGAAATAGATACTATAAGCAAGCTTAAGATTTCAAATAGAAATATAAAAAGCTTAAATGATTTAGTGCATTTCAAAAAACTAAAGACCGTGAATGCAATGAAAAATCAACTTGCAAACTTAGATGTATTTTTCAACAATTCAACTATTGAAGAAATTTACGTAGGAGAAAATATGTTAGGAAAGAAATTGGTAATAAAAAATATGCCAAAATTAAAAGGACTTTATGCTTTTAGAAATGGATTAAATGAACTGGTTTTGATTAACACTCCTAATATAGAGTCGTTGTATCTGCAAGGAAATATGTTCGAAAAGATTATTTTGGATAAACTTACTAAACTAAAAACCTTACAATTGTCCGAAAATGGTAATTTACAGTTGATAGATATCAATAAGAATATTGAGCTAGTTCAGCTTTACCTTAATTCTACTAAAATTGGAAAGTTAGATATTTCTAATAATCTTCTATTGAAAACACTTTATGTTGATAATGGAGTTAATTTATTAAAATCAGAAAAACAGAGCGACTTTAAACCTATGCAGAGTATAAAAGTATCTAATTAGAGGATTGCTGGCAAAAAAACAAACAAATTTAAGGGTGCATCATTGCACCCTTATTTATTAAATTCCTTTTCTCAATTTTCTTTTTTTCTTTTTATTAAACTCTTTTGAAACAAAGTCATTTACTTTTTCACCACGAAGCAGAATATCTGCAAGATTTTCTTTTACATAATTTTTTAATTCAAGATCTTGAAAGTTTTCCGAAGCGGTTGAATTGGACTTTTGGTATTTTCTTTCAAGTTCAAGAATGTTCATTGCACAGCTTTCCTGAATCCCTTTTGCACTGAATTCTTTTCCCAGACTGCTTCCGTTGAAAACGGATCTTGTATTATGATCAACGTAAGTTACTCCGTAAAGCTGTCCTTCTCCGCTTTTTCTTAGTATCATTTGAATGTGTTCCTTTTCTAATATCTTGGATAATTTTTCGGGAGAAATTATGTCTTCGCGAAAGAAAGCCAGTTTGATGGCATTTTTTACATATTTTTTACAAGACTCTTTCTGTGCCTCATTAGATTTAAACTTTCCTTCCAAAAATTTTAAGGTGGGTCTGCTGTAAAATTCACTGGCTTTTATCGGCACGCCTATCGGTTTTAAATTCTGGTCAAGTATCTTGTAAAGCAGTCCGTTGTTTTTAAAAACTCTCGATTCCTCACCTCCTCTGTCAGCATGAACATTATAGAGGTTTAAAACCGCATTGAGTTCAGGCAGGCTTGAATACTTGTAATCAAATAAAACCTTGTTTAAAACTGAATTAATTTCCTTTCTGGACTCTGCTTTTCCGTATTCGACTCTGCCAACACTTATCGGTTTTAAAGAGAAATCTTCTTTCTGTTTTCTTCCTTCGGCTTTTACGAGGCCAAAAAGTTCTTCAATTTCTTTTCTTGCAGGCTCTGATTTTTTAACGCCTATCAGATGCAGATCAATTCTTTTTCCATCTCTCTGAATGTTGTTTGTGACTAGGTGCAGATGAGGATGTCCCGCATCATGGTGCTGATAGATCAAATACGGCTGTTTTCCAAAACCTATTTTCTCCATATAAGTGTCTGCAATTTCAATCAACTTTTCTTTAGAATGATTTTCTGAAGGATCAAAATTGAGTGATATGTGAACGCTGTTCCGTTTTGCATTTTCATTCAACGAAGACAGTTTTAAAAAACGGTTCAGCTTATGAGTAAAGTTTAATTTCTCTAATTCAAGAGGATAGTTCACGGCGTTTATGCACTCAGCCACTCCTTCCTTAACTTTATTTTCGTTATAGTTGAGAATGCTGTTTATCGAACGGCTGGTTTTTATGACTGCAACCATTGTTCCGATATTTTCTGGGTGTGACTGTTGATTGCTTCTAATTTATTGGAAAGTGCTTTTCTTTCCAGATCAAATAAAAACAGCTGTGTCTTAAACTCGGGAATCATTTTCAGCGTATTTACTTTTCTGGCAATCTGGTTGACGTTGTTTCCAATTGAACGGAGTTCTGAAGAAAGCACGACGGTTTCTTCCATTAAATCATCCAATGACTGGTTGCGGTAAGTGCTTGTGATTGGTCTGCTGAATATGTGCCTACGGATATAGTCGCTTAGTTTTCTGCAGGTGCTTGCCTTGAACTGGCTTTCAATTTTTGCATACTCTTTCTCTGTCAGGCGCAGGGTTATCCTGCGTGATCTGTTTGAATTTTCTCTTTCCATCATTTTTCCTTTTCATTGTTATCAAACTCTCTTCTTTTAAGTTTCTCCACCTCCGAGTTCCGAGGCAATAGGTGGCAAGATAGGCGGTTGTCAGACAACCGTACATCTTGCTGATGTCAGGAACGTGGACATCTTTGGAGATTTTTTAAAAGCAGGCTTCTAATTTAGAGAAAATATTTGAATGTATCATGGGCAAAATATGTGCATGATGGCTGTAGGATGTGACAATAGATAAACATTTAAAAAAAGAAAAAGGGAAAAAAGAAAGCAGTCTTTAATTGGACAGGCAGACAGCTGAAGTGCTATAAGTCCCGAAGGGCATTTTTTGAGGAACGAAGAAAAATGTTATGCGCACTTCTCTGGCTGTGTCCAATACCTTGCTTTGCTTTTTTTCTTTTATGTAGTTTTAGCTAGCAAAAGATATAGGTATATGTTGGGTATTTTTTAAAGAAGTGACCAGCAGGCTCAATTTTGATATTTAGAAAACATTTTTAATTTTACGGTAAACCATACAGATTTTCTATATTTTTTATTTAGTATTGTGTCGTTAGGCTACTTTAATGCTCATATTATTATGGAAGAAGTATTCGACAATTTTAAAAATTATAATAATGATATACATAATTCCAACAAAAGGAGGTTTAGGAGTAGAAATTTGGGGGACATCTGAAGATTTAAACAATTTTTATGAAGTTATGAGCAAGTTTTGGAATGATGAAAACAAATTAAACAAAAAAGGATTTAAGAATAGAGATGATTTAATTAGTGGGTTTTCTTATGAAATCCGTAAGGCAAAGGACGGAGATAGATTAAAACGAGACAACAGCCATTTTTCATTTACTCAACAAACTCATTATGGTGCTCAAATATCTTGGGTTCATTTTTTATTTTCACTTGCTTCATTGAAATTTAACATGAGATATAGTGAAACTAATAAACTTGATATTTCACAAATTCTTTTAATTGAATTTTGGCTCGAAAAAGCAATGAAGGACTATGATGAAATTGGAGCTAAGAATTTAATTGGTTTTATAGAAGATGGTCTTTATGGAGGCAATGATTATATATATCAATTTATGAGAAGCATTAATCTTGATTTCTTCCTTTTAGGAGGTGGAAAGCGAGCTTTCAGAAAGCTGCCTGAATTACTAAAAAGAGGTGTGTTTTATACAGAGGAATATAAACGTTATCTAACGTTTTTAGAAACAGACGCTAAGAAGCTAAACTGTGAAATATCTGAACTTGAAATAAATGATGATGATTTTGACTATGAAAATTTGAAATGGTAAAAATGATTACATATTGCTGTTGTAAATGATCTATGGAGTTAGATCAATTAACTTATTAAACCTTATTTTCAATTAGTCGAAACATTTAGCTCAATCTTTTAATTTTTTTAAAATATGAAAAACATTATAATTTTATTAGTCTCTTTGGTTTTTACAAGCTGTCTAAATAAAAATCATTCTTCAGATGGGGAAGTTATTGCTGTTAAACAAAATGATCTGAAAAATGAGAAGATTAGAAATTATAGGATTTTAGAAGAAATGTACAACGATTCTTATTTTCCTCCAAAATCTGTTGACAAGGTCAGAGATGTCTTATTGGAATTTTGTTTCAATATTGAGAAAAGCAAGCCTAAGAATCTTGATCAATTATATGAATTGTCTCATACTGCTACTGAGAAAATTAATAACCTGCAAGATGATTTCTATAGAAATGGGAGCGAACTTGAAACAGGGGCTAGAGAAGCAATCGCGATGGATTTCGATTTTATTTGCAAATCATACGGTTTCAAGGCAGATGTCGAAGAGCTTATTGCAAATAGGGATTGGTAAAGTTAGGATTAACTTGCTTTACAATTAGCTAATAAACTTTTAGCATAAAATAAAAAAAAGAGACTGTAAAGTCTCTTTTTGTGCGAATTAATATATCTTTTATAAAAGCTTACTTGGCTTTTAGTAATTTTTCCAAATATTCAATTTTATCTTGTTCAGATTTCAACAATCTTTCGTAAAGTTTTTTATTTTCTTCGTAAACTTCAACTAGTTTGTCAAGAGGATTAAAATGACAAATATTTTGGTTACCTATTGGTCCTTGATTAATACTATTGTCGCTAAAAGTGTTAAAATAATTAATCACGCCTTCATCAGAAAAATTTTTAATTGCTTCCACGCTTACTCCTAGGGCTTTTGCCACTTCTTTTAATTTTTCATCATCTATTTCTTCACTATTTTCTAGTATCGAAACAGTCTGCTGGTTTGTTCCCATAGCCTGTGCGAGCGCTTCCTGTTTCATGTCTTTCAGTTCGCGGATACGGCTGATCTTGCGCCCCATGTGATTTGGTTTTGTTAATGTACTCATAGCTCAAAGATAATAATTAAGAATAAAAAAGCGGGATTCATGTATGATACAAAAAATCTCATGTACGGTACGGTAAAATTTGATACCGTACCGTACAAGTAATTGCTTACTTGCCTGTGTGTTAAACAAAAATACAATTTTTCAGACAAGTATTAACTAAAATGAGTAAAATTATGAAAGCAATTCAAAACACCGCATCCGACTTGATTTATCGAGTAATTTCACAGAACATCGATCCGATAGGCATTTACTGTTTTGCAGAGAAGAAAAGCAGTTATACTTTTAATGAGCCTTTTCAGAAGCCCGTCCAAAAAGAAAAGCATGTCCATCTTTATCTGCTGGTCATAGCGGAAGAGTTTGAGGATAATATCGGCAATGACCTCACCGATAAAATAAAGAGCAGATCAAGAGGACAGATCACGGTAACCATTCTCATGCACAGCCTGAGAAACATCGTCAAATTATATGGAGACCAGCAGTATTTCTTCTGGAATATTTTTAAGAATGCGCAGAGGATTCATATAGATGCATACAGGTCGCCTATAATCTGGGCTAAGAATCCAGAAAAGAGATATGTGAAAAGCACTTCAGCATACGCAGGAGACAGAAGAAATGTTAGTGAATCGATCTGGGATCTTATCTATAATAACGACCAGTATTTTTCATATGAGGTAAGAATGTGTTCACTTCACCAGATAGTTGAACAGACCTGCCTTTCCCTTATAAGGGTATTTCTGGGATATACCCCGAATCACTTCTCACTGGGGTACTTATTTGAGCTGTGCGAATACTTCACGAGCTTGACTTCGGAATATTTTCCCCGAAACAGCAGTGATGAAAAAAACATGTTCAAGATTTTGAAAAAGAATCCAAACACGCTTCGTTTCAGCAGAAGCATTAGTTATGGTTACGATTACTATGGAATAATGGAAGGCAGATGCCGTGATTTTATGAAAGAAGCGGAAGCCATGATCCAGAAGGAACTTGAGAGGCTTGAGGGAATCCATCAGCAGGAAGTTTTATCTGCATAAAAAAAATGAAGTTATGGAAACCGATAAAATCAAAAAACTGGAAGACATCAGGAGGTTAAGCGGAAAACTGCTTAATACCCTGAAAAAAGCAGAGGATAAAAGAGAGATGTATAATGCAAAAATCAGGGTTTATGGCTATTGCGAACTCGGTTCTGTTGTCAGAAACCTAATGAAGCTGTGCATTATCGCTTTAGATCAGGACAGCGCAGAAGTTCCGCCTACGATTCAAAACCAATACATTGATGTTGGGCTTATACTGGGTATTGCACTGCAGTTATTTCCAGTTGACGAACTTGAATTTTTAAATGAGATTACGGATCTGTTTTCAGAAAATAAAGAAGAAACAGAATAGCCAACATAAAGTTTTAATATTTAATATTATGGAAACTGACAAAATAAAAACACTGGAAGAATTTAAAGATTTTGCATCCTATCATTTTAAACTGCTCAAACCTGCTCAGGACAAAGAGGGGGAATCAATACGTGAGATAAGATTTTATGGTTACGCAGATATGACTTGTCTCGGAGTGAATCTGATTAGAATGTGCCTGAATGTTGTTTATTCGGATGAACTGGATAACAGGGAGATTTATATAGGTTCTGTTCTGGAGCTTGCCCTTCAGCTGATTCCAAGCGCAGAAATAGAAGTTCTGGATGAAATCTACAGAATGCTTGATAAGAGGAATGAAGATAAATGAACACTGGCTTTCCAAATAGTGCCCGAACCGTTTTCATGGACATATTATGTCCATGAGATTGGGAAAAAAGCATAGTATCTTTACCGAATAAAAAACTACGTTCTACGGCTTTCACAGGTATATTTTACCTTTGAAAAAGAAAATAATATCAATTATCTTTACATGATCCTGCCCAAATTTTGGGCAGGATGCGCATTGAAATCTGGTTTATCTTTGCAGTAGAAATCTATTTATAGATTTCTATTCTCATAAATGGCTGTCCCTGTCACAGACGGCCTTTAAAATTAACGCCCATACCGCACTTCCGCCTGAAAGATTATTTCAGGCAGGGCATCGCTGTGCTTATAACAGCGCAGAAATCAATTAAAAAATTAAAGCATATGGAAAGTTTAGAATCACTTTTCCGTTCATTTGAGACTGGCATCAGAAGCGCAAAGGCCTTAAAGCCCAAAGCGTACCTGAAAAGCATCGGACTGGAATATTCAGACCTGAGAATAGGCTTTAATTCGGGACAGTTCCACCACCGCAAGACCCTTAAATCTAAAAAAAGGTTTGAGGAGCTTGGAGTAATAACCAAGAGTGATGCAGGAGTGCGGGATGATTCTCTGACAGCCTATACCGTCTTCGGGCGCTACGGGCTTATATTTCCCCTGCTGGACAGAGAGAACGAGATTGTGAACTATTTTGCGCTCCGTTTTGATCTGGACAGTCCCAAGGAGGAATATTTAAACCAGAAAGGAATCTATCCTGCATATCCTCATCCGCTTACCAGAAAGCTCTATCTGGCACCGACTGTTATTGACTGCGCCAGCCTGATGCAGAGCAGAATACTGGATCAGAGGGAAGCGGTCATTGCGCTTCATGACGGGGAACTGCTCGATGAGCATATTGAAATTATCAAATCATTGAATGAACTGGAATCAATAGTAATCTTTAAGCGGTGAGAAAATGGAGAAGATCAGATTACAAATGCAGGAGGCAAGACCAGATGTTCCCCTTTCAATAGTGGAACTTCCCGAGGGGCACAGTCTGAATGACATGTGGGTCAATTATGGAGCGGAAGGGATATCGAATCTTTTAAAAAGCGCAAAAACGGAAAAAGCAGGCGAAGGACTGCAGATTGTAAACGGCTACAAAATCAGCTACAAAGGCCTTTCGGGGACTTTCTTTGTTCTGGGAAACCTGCCGATGGATTTGGGAAATCTGAGGATTTCGCTTCAGATTGTGGAATACAATACCAACAGAAAGCACAGGCTTAAAATCGACCTGTTCGACTTTGCTGGTATTCAGAGCCAGTGCACGGACTTATCCGAAAAGCAGGGTTTTGATTATGACAGCCTTGAAAAGGATCTGGTAACGCTAACCGATCTTCTGGAACAGCACAGGGAATCGCTTTTCGAGGCTGAAATAAACCCGATTGCGGAACGTTTTGCCGAAAAAGAGCTTACGCCTCTGGCGCAGGAAAATGCTATCGCATTTCTCGCAAAACCCAAACTGCTGGAAAATATAGACAGGCTTCTGGAACAGAACGGCATTGTGGGCGAAGAAGAAAACAGGATCGTACTTTTCATCCTCGCATCCAGCTATAAAATGCCCTACCTGATGCACGGGCTTGTTCAGGGATCAAGCGGAGAGGGAAAAAGCCACCTGATAAACGGCATTGCAGGATGCATGCCTCAGGAGGATGTGATGAATATGACACGAATTACAAGCAAATCGCTCTATCACTACAGGGATAAGGAACTGATCAACAAGCTGATTATCATTCAGGATTTTGACGGGCTTGATGAAGAGGCGCAGTATGCCTTCAGGGAAATGCAGTCTGCCAAGTTCCTGACCAGCTCCACTGTTGTAAAAGACATATTCGGAAACAACAGAGGCAGAATTAAGCAGGTTCAAGCGCACTTTGCCAGCCTTACCACAACCACAAAAGCTGAGGTGTATTACGACAATATGAGCCGTTCGGTGATTTTGGGAGTGGATGAAAGCCAACAGCAGACACTGAGAATTATCAAAAAACAGAACCTGAAAACAGCAGGACAGGCAGACAGCGACAAGGAAGAACAGGCAAAACAGTTTTTAAGAAACGTGATGCGCGTGCTTAAATCCTATGAGGTCGTAAATCCCTTTGCCGATAAGCTGAGCCTTCCGCTGGAAGCCAGAATGCTCAGAAGACTGAACTCGCAGTTCCAGAACTTTGTCTGCCAGATCACAATTCTCCACCAGTACCAGAGAAAAACAGATTTTAAAGGAAGGCTGATTGCCGATAAAGCAGATATAAAATCAGCCGTAGATGTTTTCTTCAGTTCGATCATCATCAAAGTGGACGAGCTTGATAAAAGCACCCGACAGTTTTTTGAGCACCTGAAAGATTTTATAAAAAAGCAGAAAGAAGGAACATCAAAAAAGTTCACGGCAAGAGAGATCAGACAAGGGCTGAATATCAGCAAAACATCAGCTTTCCGCTATATGAACCTGCTTCAGGAGCTTGAATACATCAAGCCTGTTGGAGGCTCATTCAACAGGGGATTTAAATTTATAATCTCCTACTGGGATGATATGGAAAAGCTTAAAAGCAGAATCCGAAAAGAACTGCACAGACAACTTGACGAATTTTAGAGAAATCAAGGAAGTAAAACTCAAAAGTGGAACACCACGGAACGCCAGCGGAACACCAAAGGCATTGAAAACACTGGCAATACGATACTGGTGTTCCGCGTTCCGCGGAGTGTGCAAGCGGACACTTTTTTTAAGCAGAAGATAAACAGCAAAAATCAACATTAAGAAATATAAGATCAAATGAAAAAAACGATACAGAGCAGGGAATTTCTAAAGCTCGCAGTGGCATTCGGAGAATTTGTCAAAGTAAGGAACTACAAGCAGGGACGGTCAAATCTATATAAAAACATCATAACGGAATTTCTGATCTGGCTGGAACAGGCAGGAATCAGCAGAATCCAGAATGTGACTTCTAAAGAATCCGTGAAGTATCTGGATTATCTTTCTTCACGACCAAAGAAAAGAGGAAACGGCATTCTGGCTGAAAAGACAATTAAACTGCATCTTTTTGTTCAGGGGCTTTTTCAGGTTTATCTGCTTGAAAATAAAGAAATCCAGAATACCTATTACATCCCATCCATCACAGGCGGAACACAGAAACCGAGAAACATTCTCACGATTGAAGAAATCAGACTGGTCTATGAGCATGCTGAGAATGAAATGGAAAAAGCTCTGCTATCCATAGCCTATGGTTGCGGACTGAGAAGGTCAGAGATTGCCAGCCTTGATCTGAAAGATGTGAACCTGATTAAAGGAATGCTGGTTGTCAGACAGGGAAAAGGAAACAAAAGACGTGAAGTTCCAATGAGTGATACAGTTCTGCAGTACCTGTCAAAATATGTCAGGGATGAAAGGCCTGAACGGCTGACTGGGAAAAACCAGAATGAGGAAGCCTTTTTCATCAACAGCAGAGGCAGAAGATCAACTGGAGAAAACCTCAATGAGATTTTAAACAAGATGATTGAGCAGACGGGAAAATTCGAGCTTGTACAGAAAGAAATCACGCTTCACTGCCTGCGCCACAGCATTGCCTTTCACCTGGCTGAGAATAACGCAGGAATTGACTTTATACGCAGTTTTCTGGGACATACCCAGATCAATACCACCTACATTTATGCGATTCAGAACAAAAAAAGAAAACCAGTGGTAAACTTTTAAAAACGAAACAATGGAAAACAAGAAACCTGATCTGGAAAATTACCTCAGAGGGATTGTAGCTGAGAAGACAGCGCAGAGCTATCTTTATACAATCAATCACTTTTTAAAGACCAATCCAAAGGCTAAAAGATACCAGTACAAAGACATAGTCAAGCATATGGATAAAGTCAGCCAGAAGCAGTCTAACGTGCAGTACCGAATCAGAATACTCTCAGCCATTAAAAAATATTATGACTATCTGGTAATGTGCGGTTATCGAAATGACCACCCATGCAGAAAGCTTAACATCAAGATAAAGGGCAACCAGACCATTCAGGTGCAGGATCTGTTTAACTCAGCCGAACTTCAGCTTTTAATAGAACGGGAGAACCGCTATAAACATCTTGATATAAGAAACAATGTTCTGATTTCCCTTTTAATCTATCAGGGGCTTTCCAGCGATGAAATAGCAAGGCTGGCTCTAAAGGATATTGATCTTGATAACGGTACAGTTTACATTAAAGGCTCTGCGAATCTCAATAAAAGAACGCTGGAACTTGTGCCTAAGCAGATGATACTGTTTCACAATTATATAAATGAAACACGTCCTGCTTTACTTCGCGGGAGCAGTGATAAATTCATATTGACAAAGCTTGGACAGCCTATTGTAGTGAACAGCATTCACGCCATGATAGAGCCTTTAAGAGCATTATTTCCTGACAGAAAACTAAATCCGCAGACCATCAGAATGAGCGTAATCTGCAATTGGCTTAATGAAAAAAACATTCCATTGGAAAGAGTTCAGGAATTGGCTGGGCATAAGTGGCCAGGAACCACTGAGAAATATATCAAAGTGAACAGCTCGCATCAGAGAGAGCTGATTAATCGATATTTTCCAAATATTTAAAGCAATGAAAATTGATATTAAACTAATCTTAAAGTGTAAATAAATTATACAAAATGTATAATTTATTTGTACATTTGTCTAACGAATAATTTCAGATAATGAATGTAAAAATACTGAAAATTGAAACAGATGATTTAGTAAATGCTGAGATTTTAGATGCAAAATCAGTTAAAGTTAATCTGCCTTCCATAACTGATGGATGGAGATTCAACTTTAAAAAGCATTCAAAAGAAACAGGTCATGAAACTTATATTTTAGTGAGTGAAGAAACTCCAGATATAATTGAAGGGTGTCTGATTTTTGAAATGAAAAGCAAGATTGAACCTTACATGGCTTTTGTTGAAGTGGCTCCGCATAATAGAGGAGACAGCAGAAAATATGAAAAGGTAGCGGGATGTCTGATTGCATTTGCCTGCAGGCTGAGTTTTAAATACGGTAAAGATGATTATCTAGGATATTTGGCTTTTGATGTTTTAGAAGAAGAACAGGAAGATCGGATAAAGCTCATGGCTGTTTATTCAACAAAATATTATGCTCTAAGATTCGGAGAGACAACAATGATTATTCCTCCTGTGGGCGGTGAAAAATTAATTACAGAGTTTTTAAATTAATGGATATGAAAAATAAAGAAATTCAAATTAGTGATATTTGGAATGACAAGAAAAAAGCTGACTTAAAAGAAATTATTAAAGCACATTCTGGCACACAGTCCAAAGAACAGATATTAAAGAATCAATTGCTTTCTATTCAGTTTAAATTGGAAGATTATATTCAGAGTGAGAATGAAACGCAAATTTTGAAAATTCTTGATTTTGTTAAGATGTATTTGAAAGCGCTTAACCTTTCTAAAAAAACATTAGCAGCTCATTTTGAAATGCGAGACAGCAATCTTCATAAGTATCTATCAGGAGAAAGAAAATTAAATGCACAGCTTGCATTAAAGCTCAGCACTTTTTCACATACTAAACCAGATCAATGGTTTAGAGTTGAATTAAAAAATGAAATGATTCAATTGAAAAAAGAAGAATCTGCAAATATTGAAGTGTATAAAAAATATGATTATCGTAATTTATTAGAAGCAGTATAAATTCGTTGTTAAAGATATTAAAGCCCTCTATCATGAGGGCTTTTTTAATTTATACATAAACAATAAATTTAGCAGGGGACAAAATAAATTTTGCTGAATTTGTCCCCTTGCAAATCCTGTCTTTTAAGTAGGTTTGGTTCTTCTAGAATTTGTTGAAAAAATAAAATATAAATATAAAACACTCATTTGTTGTTATTTATCTAGTTGTGTTTGTTGAAATTTATGTGTCCTATTTTATTTTAAGGTGGTTAAATACTTTAGCAGAAACAAATTGTCTGCCTCTATTGTCTTAGTGATATATAGAAAATTCTATGTCCCATCAAGTTATAAAAAAGATAGCTCAATTTGAAACCATAATAGATAAAATTTAATAACAAAAAATACAGGGATTATGACTGCTATAATAATTATTTCGTGTTTGGTATTTGCTTTAAATGTGCTTTTTGCCTGCTTGCCACCAAAAAGAGCTTACGTTGCAGCTAAGTGTTTTAAAATAGTTGCTAGTGCATTTTCAATAGGCAAAGTATGTGATGCCCTTGTTGCTTACTATAAAAGTAAAAAGAAATAGATTGTCATAACCTAAGGGATAACGTTAGAATAAATAATATATATTCGCTGAAAGAAAAAACACATATTTTTATATTTTATTTATTACCAATAAATTTTCTGCTATGATTAATACAGTTCTTAGATTAGAATTTGAACACATTTTTCCTGATGAAGAAAAGAAAGATGTAATAGAATATTTAAAATTAGTATCATCTTTTTCTCTTTTAAATATTATTGGCTTTTCAAATACAATTCCTCAGCCCAATTTTGATAATTTTTTTTCAAGCCAAGAGATTCATCAAGAGATTGTCCAAAGAGTAATAATACATTGTAGAGAGAATAGACTGGGTGAAAAACCTAGAGTTGTTTCACGAGAAGGCAGTCTAATATTAGCAGAAATAATTTTAGCTAATAGAAAACAATTAATTGAAGGAAATGATAAAAGTGATCGAGACCTAGATGAACTGAATATTTTTAAGGCTTTTTTAGTAATAAATAAAGAACTGAATTCTAAACAAAAAACAATCAATTCAGAAGATGATCTTGAAAAGCTTGTGGACATGACTATAGCTATGACATTTTCTACAGGAGACCTAGGGATATTTGAGAACACGGATTTAGAGTTTGGGAAATTATTGTACAGTACAATTGTGAAGTTTGAAGTACTTCAAGCGTTTCTGCAATCAAAAGAAGAGTATAAATATTTAGAGAATGACCTATATCAAAATTTTGCTCAACAAAATTCCTTAGAACTAGCAAAACAGATAAAATATCTTTTTGGGAAATTACTGGGTATGAAATTAGAAAATGGATTTAAATTTCAGGTTTCTGAAAAGGAATCACTGGCCTTTTTAAATTCATTAGTATCGGCAGAAATTAGTAAAGCTGATGATTTTACTAATCTGAAAAACCATCCTCTTTATAAATTAGAAGAAGATGTTTTTTCTATAATAGATTACTTTTTTGTCATTGATAAATTTTTCAAAAGTGTAAAATTCATACTGAAGAATTCTTTTAACAGGCATCATGAATTGAAAGATGAAGATAGAAGATTTTTTGAGTTTTATAACACAAAATTTTCGGAAGACTTTTTAATGAAAAAAATTCTTGATAAAATATTTAATAAATCTTACTTAATAAAAAAAACAAGTATACCAGGTCAAGATAAGGAACCTGATTATTATGTGAGACACAATAAAAGAATTTACCTTTTTGAGAATAAAGATGTCTTAGTTGCTGGGAAGGTTAAAAGTTCAGGAGATGTAAATCAAATTGACCAAGTTTTAAAATCAAAATTTTTAGAAACTAATAAAAAAGCAATTGGAATTGGTCAATTAGTTAACTCGATTGTTCAAATTGTAGAAAATAATTTTAATTATGATACGTATGTAAACAAGCATAAAAATTTTACTATATACCCTATATTACTGGTGCATGATAGAATTTTTGAAATATTGGGAGTTAATTATAAGCTGAACCAATGGTATTTGCAGCTAGTGAAAAAGAAACTTGGAGAGAAATATAATCCAAATTTTATTAAGGATTTGACCTTAATCGATATAGATACATTAATATACTGGTCTCCTTATTTAGAAAAAAATGATTCAAATTTTAGAGATATTATTGAAGATCATTTAAAATGTATGAGTGCCAATAAAAAAGTTAGCCACACAGATTTTGAAAAAGCAAAAATAATTGCAAATAAGAATCTGACTAGAAAAATTTCTCCGATCAGTAGCAGATTAATAAATTATAAATTTCCTGTTGATTCATTACTTGAGAAGTTTAAAGATGTTCTTAAAAACTAATTAATTGTAAAATAGAGAAATTTAGATAAATAGAATAAATGGTAAATAAAATAAAATTCTGTACAATTCTAAGAGAAAGATCATTAGAGCATAAAAAAGCAATTACTTTAATGCTCCAAAATGAACTATATGGGCAAGCTATTTCAATCTTAAGACAGGAACTTGATTCAATGGTCAGAGTTATTTTTCTCATTGAAGAACCTGATTTTTCGATAAGAGAACACTATGTTGAGCAAACATTAGAAAATGTAAAATGGACTTTGCCTAATTCAAGGTCTGCAATTACTGATAGACAAATGGTCGAGCTGTCAAATTTATTATTTGGCTGGACAAAGTCTGTTTATAAACTAGGATGTGCCTTTATCCATCTGTCACCTATGAGTAATTATAGAAACGAAAATCCATTTTTGAATCTTGATGAGGTGGAAATACAAGATATAAAAAATCATTTGCATAATTATCACGGATTTCCCTTAGCAAGTGATTTAAATATGGATACTATTTCACCATATTTGAATAAGGTTTTTATAAAGGTTTCGGATAATTTAGAAGCTTATATCGAAAGTTTTGAAAATGATGCAATAGGAGATATATAACCTAGACTATATAAGGATTTGAATATATTATTCATTCTGTGAAATTATTTCCTTTTAGTTTTTTTGAATGAATTTACTGTAAGTAAAAAATAGTATTATATTAGCAATATCGAAAACAAAATGGTTAATGTTTATTTAATAAAAAGATTATAACTTAATGCTAAATATCACTTTAGATACTTGTGTATGGCTACAACTTCTTCGTATAGACTTTAAAAAAGAAGATAATTATCTTGAAGAGCTTTGTTACTGGATTGAAAACGGTTATTTAAAACATATCGTGCCAACAAATATTATTGATGAATGGAATAGACATAAGATTGAGTATCAAAAAGAAATTGTAAAATACTTTCAAAAAAGAGAAAAAGAAGATATAACTTTATTTAAACACAATTCTGAATTAGCATCTACCTACAACTCTGAAGAGATTGAGAAAAATGTACAAAAAAGAATTGAAAGAATTGATCTTATATTGTCATCTTATTCGGAAAAAGCACCATATGATGATTCTATTCTATTAGAATCTGGTATTAGAAATCTTCAAACAATTGTTCCAAATCACTCTAAAGACAGTTATAGAGATACTGTAAATATCTTAAGTCTCATTTATTATCTTAAAAAAAAACAATACACAAATTCAATCTTTACAACATTAAATTATAGAGATTTTTGCATTGATAGCGGACGCCGATTTGAATTGCATGAAGGTTTAAAATCTGAATTTAAGAATGCAGATTTAACTTATGAGTATTTTGGAGAAAATGCAGATTTTGGTAAAAAACTTTTTAATATTTTACGTAAAGAGCTCAAAGACTATAGCTTTCAAAGTTATTTAAAGGAGAGAAAGGAACAACAAGAATCTGCTTTACTAGAAAATAAAAAGAATACAAGCTCAACTTCTATTTCATCTCCAGATATAGATTATCTTGAAAATATAAGATATATAGATTTAATTCTTTTAAAAAAGGCACCTACTGCATTTGAGCAAGAAATAATTAAAAATTTATTAAATAGACATGAAAGTTACAAACAATACTTTCTAAATAATATAGGGAATAATGATTTGGTTTAATTTTTTAAAGAATGAAGGCTTTTTTGATCCTCAGAATAATCCTGATCCTGTTCAAGTTTCGAATGGATTTGAAATTCCCTATTGGGATTCCTTAACATACCTAGAAAAATTATCAGTTCAAATTAATGAAGGTAAAGAATTAGACCAGATAGACGAATTACTTGCCGTTATTAAAAATGTCTCTGAACATCCTAAAGATAATTTTAAGACATGGTATCGATTTATTAAAATCTTGGTAAATATTCCTAATGAAAAAATACCAGTAGAAGTTTTAAATTTTATTCCTGTTTGGCTTTCCGGAAATTTTGATACGATGCTCCAAACTTCCGAGATATGCGAGAGTCTTTTACCTAAATTTTTGAATGAGGAGCCAACTCATGAAGATATTCTAAAAGCCGAAATAATTCTTGAACATCTTTTTCATGTTGAGAAGACCGAACAGATTAAAAGTAATATATACGGTGAAGGAGAAAGCTATTACTCCAGATTATATTTGTATTTTTTAGCTGAAAAGTTTGAGAAAAATGAACTTATATATAAAGTTGTTAAGTATTGTTCCAACGATTTTATTTTAAATTTAGGTAGAACTTTGAAATTTCTATTATTAGATTATCCTAATGGTATTAATTATTCAATTGTTGATGGAGATAAAAACTATGACATTACAATTTTTATTGATAGAGAAAATCTTTTGGTCAAAACAAGATTAGAAAGTATAGATGAATATAATACGGATGTTATATATAACTGGGAAGATAAAGATGAGATTTCATTAAAAAAAGAAATTATTACAATACTGAAAATCCGTGATATTATTTATAATCCGCAAAATGAAAATGAAGATGTTTTTGAAAGGTTGAAATTTGCATTGAACACAGATTTAACTTCTGCTTTTGGTTTTGATAGTATTCGAAAACTGGATAGCTTACACAGTAATTCAGAAAAATTAGTTACAGTTTTTGGAATAATTTTTAGAGATTTACTTAATGAGAAAGCAAAGATAGATCCCCATGATACAATTATTTTATTAGAGCATTTTTCTAAGGATAAAAAATATAACATTGTTTTTTATAATAGAATAGCACTATATGTAATTTGCGAAAACTGGAATGTACTTAAGCCTCTATTTTGGAAATTATTAAATAAAAATGATGATATTTTTCATTTTTTTTCACGTCATGAATATCAAAAGGAGCTATTTGACTTATTACGAACAAATCAACATTTATTTACATCAGAGGAGAAATTAATATTTAAGGAAATAATTGAAAGAGGAGGTGATGAAGGAACAAATGAAAATGAAAAGCAGAAAGAATATTGGCAACTCAATTGGTATTCAGCATTAAAAGATATAAGTTTCTTTGATAAAAAATATTTGGAACTTTCAAAAGCTTTGAATATAACAAGTGAACACTATGAAACACTTGGAGAAGTAAAAATAAGCAGTGGTTCAGTTTCTCCTCTTTCGAAAGAAGATTTGATGAGAATGACTAATTTTGAAATTGTAGATTATATTAAAACATTTCAACCTGATAAAGGATGGAAAAGTCCAAGTATAAGAGGATTATCTGATACTTTAAAAGTTGCAGTTAGGGAAAATCCTGAAAAATTCGTGCAAGAAATACATTCGTATTTTAAAATTGAGAACATCTACATTTATAGTATTATAGATGGACTTGAAGATGCTTGGAAACAAAGAAATACGTATGATTTAGAAAAAACTCTTCAATATTTTTTATTTATTACTAAAAATGAAGAGTCACACATGCAAGAGAAGAAAAATGAGAATTTCTCGTCAGACTATAGTTTTGATTTGGTTCTAGGGGCTATTTCACATTTTCTTACTGAAGGATTAAAAAATGATAATCATGCTTTCGATACCTACTTAATTTCAATTGTTAAAGATATTATCATAAATGTTATTAAAAGAATAGATGTAGTCAATGATTCGCAAATAAAAAATAGGGATTACGTCAGTTACTTATTTAATTCTCTTGCAGGAAAATCATTAAAGGCACTTATAGAATATTCACTGCGTAGGGCTAGAAATCTTCCTAAGGGAGAGGATAATAAATGGGAAGCAGATGTACAATCTATATTTGAAAGCATGTCAGATAGAGGATTTATTGAAGTTTATATTCTGCAAGGCTTGTACTTCGAACAGTTTTATTTTTTAAATAAAAGCTGGATAATAAATCAAGTCCAAGATCATTATAAATTAGATGAAGATAAATGGCTAGCTTTTATGGGAGGTGTTTTATTTGGGAATCCACCTTTTAATGAAGAATTGTATGGGATTTTCCATCCACATTATGAAAGAGCTATAGAAAATAATGAAAAACTATTAAGTGTACGTAACAATGGTTTAATCAGGCATCTTGCAACATTTTATTTTTGGGAATTTGAAACTTTATCAAGTGAAAGTTTACTTTTGAAATTTTTAAAAATTTGTTCAGATGATATGGTAAGTTCTTTAATTACATTTGTATGGCAACAAAAAGACTATCAAAAAAGTTTATCGGAATTAGAAAAATTTAAATTTCAGACTAGTGTACTAAATCTCTGGGAGCTGTTAAGTGTTAAGTATGAAAATACGTTAAAAAGCGAAGAACAAAAAAATTTAGGTTTATTATCTAAATGGATAGTATTTATTCCAGAACTCAACGAAAAATATAAGGAACTCATCTTAAAATCGTGCGGGAATATTGATAAAGGTCATTTTACCCATCAATTTTTAGAAACGCTTGTTGTTTTAAGAGTTAAAGGTAATCCAATTTTAAATGCGAAGTTAATTGCAGAAATAATTAATGCAATGAGTTTCAAAAATTATATTGACAATATTAATCAAAAGCATATTACGGATTTAGTTTTATTTTTATTTGAACACAATCAAACTAAAATAGCATCTGAATTTTGTAATAAGATGGCTTCAGAGCATCAACAGTTTTTTTTAAGAGATATATATGATTCTAACAATAAAATACGAAAGTAAGTTGTTTATTGGAACATAGAAGGTCTTGCTTTTGTTGTGATATATAAAGTTTCATAATTTCTTAAAAGATAATTGAATAAAATTTATTTTATAAATGACGTTCTTTATATAGAGATTTTTTGCAGGAGGGCATTCGTTGTATAGAAAAATTTTGCAGACCCTTATAAGTTCAAGTATAATGGAAAAGAATTGCAAGACGAGCTAGGACTTAACATGTACGATTATGGGGCACGTAATTATGACCCTGCACTTGGTCGCTGGATGAACATTGACCCACTAGCAGAAAGATATTATGGAATTAATCCATATGCATATGTTTTTAATAATCCAATTGAATTATTTGACCCAAATGGTATGGAGGTTAAATATGTGCGCCAAGAAGGACAAACTCGAAAAGAATTCCGAGAGATGAAAAGGGAATTTAAGAGAGAGAATCGACAACTCATGAAAGATTCAAAAACCCATCGGGATAATTTTAATCAATTAAAAGATTCGAAAAACGTACATAATATTACTTTTAGTAGAAGTGGTGGTTCAGTAACGGAAACTGTAGGGGATATAAATCGAAATGGAGGAAATGGAACAAATATGAATATTGACTTGAGTCAGAAAGGTTCAGAAAATGAATTTGTTGTTGCTCACGAAGTCGGTCATGGAGTAGATATTGATAACGGAGTAGATTCTCCAATTGAAATGCCTAGTGTATCTATAAAGGATAACCCTAATGATGTAGTTCAAAAAACATTTGACACTAATAATCAAAACAAAGAAGTCAATGAGAGAAGCGCATCTCATACTGAAAACATTGTAAGAGGAGAAGTAAGTAATTCAAGGGGAGTTACAGTTCCTTTACGAGAAACATATACTTTGGAAGTACAATATATCAGTCCTTTTTCTGGTAAGGCTGGAGTTAAAAATAAAACTATCAACGTTAAAAATGAAAGTTATGACTATTATAAAAAGAAGTAAGATATTATTTATTGCAATAATTTTTATCGGATGCTCCACGCAAAAACAATCTCGAAACGATATTTGTAAAAAAGTTAATATTGAATCCGAGAATGAATACAGTGGAAATAGTCAAATTATTTTAAATAATTTTTCTGATTTTAATTCAAAATCTAATAAAACACTAGATATAATACGTGTATCTAGTACAACAGGATATGAATATAAGGAGAACTTTAAAAGGATTTTTATCGAAGATGACAAGGTATTTATAATTGAAGACAATAAAACTATTCACGAAGTAAAATTAAATTCAAAGCAATTACAAGAAGCTTTTTTGGAATGTAATGAAATTAAATCATTAATAAATTGTAGTAGTAAAAAATCTCAAAATTATCTATATAGATTTTTTGTAAAGAAAGAAAATAAGATTGTCATGACATTTACGGCTAATAACCAAGTAAAAAATATTGATTCTAATTTAATTAAAAAAGAACTTTTCTTTATTAATTTTTTTGAACAAATAGAATAGTGATTAAAATTATTTGCTACTGCCAAATTATATTTTGAATGTATTTTTCAATCTATCAATTACAAGAAGAGAATTACGTGTATGAATATTTGCTCTAATTTTGTTGTGTAAGTTTAGTAAAACGAAGAGGTTGTCTCAAAAGGACAGCTTCTTTTCGTTTATAAAAAATTAAGATAGCTATAAAAAATTAATTCGGTTTTTCGGAATTCGGCTTTAAAGATGATTTTCCGATTTTTTGACCGATTTTTAGGCAAGAACGGATTGTCTTTACCCTGCAAGTGCCATCTTTTGTAAATTATGGGCAATAGAAAGCAATCCGATTTCTACCTCGGCCTTGTTTTGTCCTCGAAGCATAAATCGTTTAAAACCTTTGTTGTGTTTGATTTGTGCAAATACGGGTTCTACATCATGACACCTTTGCTTTCTGAGCTGTTCTCCCCGTTTTGTTTTAAGTAAATCAAATGCCTTTTGCCTTATTTTGGCCAGTTCAGGATTGTTTTGCGAGGCGGTCACCTGTTTGGTTTTGCAGTCTCTGTCAAAATAATTGTACTTAACAAAGGCTTTTATTTTTCTGGCTTTTAATAAGTTGTAGTTTTCCTGCGAACCATAGCCAGCATCGGCAACTAACTCTTTGGGAACTTTTTTGTATGATTTTTCAAAACTATCAATATGCGGGCTAAGCGTTTTTGTGTCAGTAGGATTCGGATGCAGGCTGTAGTGCAGAATGAACTGCTTATTGGTACTGATCTGCAGATTGTAAGCCGGTTTTAACTGGCCGTTTAGCATATGGTCCTCTTTCATGCGCATAAAAGTGGCATCGGTATCGGTCTTGGAGAACGAGTTTCTGTTTTGAAGAATTTCTTCTTGCTGTTTGTACTTTTCAAGGTTCTTTGGCCAGTTCTTTTTGGCATAATTGAGCTTCTGGCGTACTTTCGAAGGAACTTTTTTCTCTTTCAAAACTGCATTGATCGTGTTGATTGCAGCTTCTACTTTTTCTTTATCAATAGCCCTAAAATCAACAGATTCTGTATTTTTGAGTTCTTCTTTGGCTACACTCTGTGCATAATTCCAAAGTTCTTCCAGCTGTTGTTCAATACGTTCTTTACTCTTTTTAATAGCCTTCCCCCATACAAAAGTGTAGCGGTTGGCATTGGCTTCAATCTTTGTGCCGTCAACAAAGGCAGTCTTAAGGCTTACGATGCCCTCCCTTTCTAGCAAAAGAACAATTTGGGTAAAAATTTCTTTAATCTGCCCATTTAGACGTTGACTTCTAAAACGATTGATCGTATTGTGATCCGGCTGGCTCATACCGCTGAGCCACATAAAATGGATATTTTCTTTAAGGGCCTGTTCAAGTTTTCGGCTTGAATAAATATTGCACAAATAACCATAGACCAACACTTTCAAAAGCATTTTAGGATGGTAGCTTGAAGTGCCTCCTGGTTTGTAATTGCGCATTAAACTTGTTAAATCTAAACCATCAACGATGCCAGAGACTACTCTTACAGGGTGCTTACTATCAATCAGCTCCGATAAATTCGGAGGAAAAAGCACATTTTGGTTGGGAATGTAATCTTTAAAGACTACTTTTGAAGCTATACACACACCGCAATTTAATCAAATTGCAAGAATTAGGAAAGCGAAAGCTTTCCTTTTTTTATGCCACAAAAAAAGCTGCCTCACTTTTGAGACAGCCTCATTTGTTTTTTAACTAATGTTAATTATTATACGCCTTCTAATATTCATTGAAACCAGTAAAGAATTCTTCTAATGTAACATTCATTGCTTTGAGAATCTTAATAAGTGTATTTAACTGAATATTTGCACCAGCTTCATATTTTCCATATTGAGGTCTACTGATATTGTTTTCGTATGCAAAATATTCTGAATTCGTATAACCAGCTTTTTTTCTGAAATGTCTTAATCTAGCACCAATTTTTTTGAGATATAGAGATTCGTCATTTTCTGTTTTTCCCTTAATATTATCACTTTTTTTTAAAGCCATCTTACTACTCTTTTTATAGAGCAAATCAATTAAATGTCTTTAAATTGAGTAACTCTAAATAATACCACTCTTTATAAGGAGATTTTATATATTTGTACCTAATTTAAAATTGAACAATATGGAAAACATTAGCTTTAAAAAAGAGCAATTTGATGAAATGACAAGAGTACTGAAAGCAGACTTGATGGAAAATGCATCCAAAATATTTCAGAAAATAATTCTGTTAAGATTGACAGCAAAGATTATACAGAGCTTCCAGAATTTATATATTGGTAATTGATATTTAATAATAGCAGGTTTTTTTGGATTAATGTATTTATGGCTATTACCATAGAGGGATTTATTTACGTCTTCTTTAGGAGTAAAACACTGCGGCTTTTTTTTTGGCTCGACAAAATTGGTGTTTTAGGCATTACAAATGATATTAGGTTAATCGTATATCCTTTAAAAAGATATTTGCCTGAATGGTTTCTTAATTCGTTGCCAGATGGTTTATGGGTTTATTCCTTTTCAGCCATGCTGTTTCTAGTTTGGAAAGATTTTTTTATTCAGAATAAAATATTATTGATGCTCCCGTTTGTTATGGTTTTAGTTTTGGAGGCGATGCAGTTATTCGAGATAATCAATGGTACGTTTGACATTATGGATGTAGTAACATCGTTAATTATGAATTTAGTATTAATTAAAATTTTAAAAAGTAAAGTACAATGAAAAGAATGATTAAAACCATATTAACATTAGTGGTGGTAGGGATTTTTGCGTTTATGGCGTATGGGAGTGGTAATGATAAGAAATGGGAATCGAACAATAAAGAATTATTTTGTGGTGTACAATTTGAAAATTCAGAATATCTAGAACCAATAGATAAAGAAATTAAAAAGGTAACAATTTTTAATATTGATGGAACTTACGTTTCGTATAAAAATTGGCAAGCCGTTGATGAGAGTTCAAAGCAACAATATAGAGATTCTGGAGTGAACTCAAGTGGTGCAGACAATGATTTTAGTGGGACGTGGGAAATTGTTCAGCCAACAGAGTCTATGAAAGGAGATTATTCGACTCCTGCTGAAACAATGGTAGATACAAATACTCATAATTGTCAAGATCCTACGAATAGAAATACATTTCAGTCAAAAACAGCAATGGATTGGCAAGAAAATTATGACAGAATAAAAACCCTTACGACTAAAAAATAGAAATTTAACTAAGTATGAAAAAAATTATAATATTGATTTGTTTGGCATCATCGCTAAACATCTATTCTCAAAAAGAGGACTTTATAAAAAATATTTTTATATTAAGGTTCTTGGAAGAAGGCATTCTTGTTAATAAAGATATTAAGACTGATGAAAGAATTTATAATTCAGACATTATTGATATAAATATAGATTCTTTAAACGGTTATGGACCAAATATTGTTTTTTATAAGTTTATATTAGGAAAAAATTCGATTAAAAGTTTAGATATCAGAACAGATATAAGTTTACATATGACGTCCTGTCAAGAGTATATTTTGGGTTATAATGTAGAAAATAATAATAGTTATAGAATAAAGGGATTTAATAGCAATGATTTGTTTCTTATGCTTAAAGATATTAGTGCAACTGGATCTAAGCCTAAGAAAATCAAAAAAATTTTGACCGAACTTAATGATCTGCTAATCGGGGTTGATTTTATGTGTGTTTTCAAATCGTTGCAAAAATTTGATTTTAGTTCATCTAGTTTAAAGCCTTGTAGCGACGCAAAGGAATTACATTAATAGTAGTGTGTATCAGATGTGTTGATGATTAATTATCTTCATGCAACATTTGCAATAAATCAACTATTTATAGTATTTCCCACTCCAGCTCTTCGAAGAGTTCTAATGGAAAGGCTGTGCGAAGTCAGAGACATTCGCACCGATAAAGAGAATCTATAAAGAATATAAAGAAACCTCGCCAGTTGGCGAGGTTTTTTGCGTTTTAAACTTATGTAATTGTGCTTGTTTTTTCTGCAGGAATGCCAGCCTTATAGCCTGCTCCTCGAAGAGTTCTCATTGGAATGCTGTGCGAATGTCTCCTGACTTCGCACCTGTAATCTAAATCATGGTAATTGCAGTTTTGCAAAAAAGTATAAAACAAAAAGAGGCTGTCTCAAAAGTGAGGCAGCTTTTTTTGTGGCATAAAAAAAGGAAAGCTTTCGCTTTCCTAATTCTTGCAATTTGATTAAATTGCGGTGTGTGTATAGCTTCAAAAGTAGTCTTTAAAGATTACATTCCCAACCAAAATGTGCTTTTTCCTCCGAATTTATCGGAGCTGATTGATAGTAAGCACCCTGTAAGAGTAGTCTCTGGCATCGTTGATGGTTTAGATTTAACAAGTTTAATGCGCAATTACAAACCAGGAGGCACTTCAAGCTACCATCCTAAAATGCTTTTGAAAGTGTTGGTCTATGGTTATTTGTGCAATATTTATTCAAGCCGAAAACTTGAACAGGCCCTTAAAGAAAATATCCATTTTATGTGGCTCAGCGGTATGAGCCAGCCGGATCACAATACGATCAATCGTTTTAGAAGTCAACGTCTAAATGGGCAGATTAAAGAAATTTTTACCCAAATTGTTCTTTTGCTAGAAAGGGAGGGCATCGTAAGCCTTAAGACTGCCTTTGTTGACGGCACAAAGATTGAAGCCAATGCCAACCGCTACACTTTTGTATGGGGGAAGGCTATTAAAAAGAGTAAAGAACGTATTGAACAACAGCTGGAAGAACTTTGGAATTATGCACAGAGTGTAGCCAAAGAAGAACTCAAAAATACAGAATCTGTTGATTTTAGGGCTATTGATAAAGAAAAAGTAGAAGCTGCAATCAACACGATCAATGCAGTTTTGAAAGAGAAAAAAGTTCCTTCGAAAGTACGCCAGAAGCTCAATTATGCCAAAAAGAACTGGCCAAAGAACCTTGAAAAGTACAAACAGCAAGAAGAAATTCTTCAAAACAGAAACTCGTTCTCCAAGACCGATACCGATGCCACTTTTATGCGCATGAAAGAGGACCATATGCTAAACGGCCAGTTAAAACCGGCTTACAATCTGCAGATCAGTACCAATAAGCAGTTCATTCTGCACTACAGCCTGCATCCGAATCCTACTGACACAAAAACGCTTAGCCCGCATATTGATAGTTTTGAAAAATCATACAAAAAAGTTCCCAAAGAGTTAGTTGCCGATGCTGGCTATGGTTCGCAGGAAAACTACAACTTGTTAAAAGCCAGAAAAATAAAAGCCTTTGTTAAGTACAATTATTTTGACAGAGACTGCAAAACCAAACAGGTGACCGCCTCGCAAAACAATCCTGAATTGGCTCAAATAAGGCAAAAGGCATTTGATTTACTTAAAACAAAACGGGGAGAACAGCTCAGAAAGCAAAGGTGTCATGATGTAGAACCCGTATTTGCCCAGATCAAGCACAATAAAGGATTTAAACGATTTATGCTTCGAGGACAAAACAAGGCCGAGGTAGAAATCGGATTGCTTTCTATTGCCCATAATTTACAAAAGATGGCACTTGCAGGGTAAAGACAATCCGTTCTTGCCTAAAAATCGGTCAAAAAATCGGAAAATCATCTTTAAAGCCGAATTCCGAAAAACCGAATTAATTTTTTATAGCTATCTTAATTTTTTATAAACGAAAAGAAGCTGTCCTTTTGAGACAGCCTCTTGTCTTAGTAGCGGGAACAGGACTCGAACCTGTGACCTTCGGGTTATGAGCCCGACGAGCTGCCTACTGCTCTATCCCGCGATGTTTCGGGTGCAAAGATACGCCGATTTTTGTGAAATCCAACGAAAACTTTAAAAAATGTTTTATTTTCTGTATTGAGTTGATATGACTACCTTTGCACTCGAGACCGATAGGTCGAACTGTACGCAGTAAAATTAAATATTATGCAAATGTCACATAAAGCAGGTTTTGTAAACATAATCGGGAATCCAAATGTTGGAAAATCGACACTAATGAATGCCTTTGTTGGAGAAAGATTATCCATCATTACATCAAAAGCACAAACAACACGCCATAGAATTCTAGGAATTGTAAATGGAGAAGATTTTCAAATGGTACTTTCAGATACTCCAGGAATTATAAAACCGGCTTATGAAATGCAGGAGTCGATGATGAACTTCGTAAAATCGGCTTTTGAAGATGCTGATGTTTTAATTTACATGGTCGAAATAGGAGAACAGAACTTAAAAGATGAAGATTTCTTTAATAAAATCTTTTATGCTAAAATCCCGGTTTTACTATTATTGAATAAAATAGACAATTCAAATCAGGAACAATTAGAAGAGCAGGTTGCTTTTTGGAAAGAAAAGCTGCCAAATGCAGAAATTTTCCCAATCTCGGCTCTGCAGAACTTTAATGTTCCGGAAGTTTTTGGCCGAATTATCGAATTATTGCCAGAATCTCCGGCTTATTATCCTAAAGATCAGTTGACAGACAAACCGGAACGTTTCTTTGTAAACGAAACCATTCGTGAAAAAATCTTATTGAATTACAGTAAAGAAATTCCGTATGCAGTTGAAATTGTAACAGAAGAATTCCATGAAGACGATAATATTATCAGAATCCGTTCTGTAATTATGGTAGAGCGTGATACACAAAAAGGAATTATCATTGGTCATAAAGGTGCTGCGCTAAAGAAAGTTGGAATGGATGCCCGCGTTGATTTAGAGAAATTCTTTGGAAAACAAATTCATATCGAACTTTACGTAAAAGTGAATAAAAACTGGAGAAGTAACGCTAATATGCTGAAACGATTTGGTTATAATCAGTAGTTTTTGTTTAATCGGTTAATCGTTGATTTGTTTAATCGATAACCGAAAAGTTCTTGAAACCAAGGTGCCCTAGCCCTGATGAGAGGGAAAATCCTTTTGTGCCGGGGTTCGGCACAAAAGATTGGAAGGAACAGCGGGAAATAGCTCCTGAAAATTATACAAAAAACAATAAAAACTTAGGTACTTAGAAACTTAGCATCTCAGCAACTTTTTTTAACTACCTTTGCAAAAAATTTAAAGACAGCATTTTGGATTTACGATTTAATATGATTTTGTCAAAAACAGAATCTAAAATCTGAAATCTAAAATCTAAAATTCAAAAAAATGAATAACATTGTTGCGATAGTAGGAAGACCTAATGTAGGGAAATCAACCCTTTTTAATAGGCTGATACAAAGAAGAGAAGCTATTGTAGATTCAGTATCTGGGGTTACCCGTGATAGAAACTATGGTAAAAGCGAGTGGAACGGAAAAGAGTTTTCTGTCATTGATACCGGTGGATACGTTCGCGGATCTGATGACGTATTTGAAGGTGAAATCCGTAAACAAGTTGAGCTTGCTATCGACGAAGCAGATGTTATTATTTTTGTAGTTGATGTAGAAGAAGGTATTACACCAATGGACGAAACGGTTGCAAAGTTACTTCGCAAAGTAACAAAACCTGTTTTATTGGCTGTAAACAAAGTAGATAACGCAATGCGTGAGAAAGATGCGATTGAGTTTTATAATCTTGGTTTAGGGGATTATTTTACTTTTGCAAGTATTTCAGGAAGCGGAACGGGAGATTTATTAGATGCTTTAATTGATGCATTTCCTGAAAAAGAACCGGTTCAGGTTACTGAGGAATTACCTCGTTTTGCAGTTGTAGGCCGCCCAAATGCTGGAAAATCTAGCTTTATCAATGCTTTAATTGGTCAGGATCGTTATATCGTAACTGATATTGCAGGAACTACTCGTGATGCAATTGATACAAAATTTGACCGTTTTGGTTTTGAATTCAACTTGGTTGATACTGCTGGAATTCGCCGTAAAGCAAAAGTTAAGGAAGATTTAGAATTTTATTCCGTAATGCGTTCTGTAAGAGCAATTGAGCACGCTGATGTTTGTATATTGGTAATCGATGCAACTCGTGGTTTTGAAGGACAGGATCAAAGTATTTTTTGGCTTGCAGAAAAAAACCGTAAAGGTGTTGTGATCCTGGTTAATAAATGGGATTTGGTAGAAAAAGATACCATGTCTAGCCGTGATTACGAAGAGAAAATCCGTAAAGAATTAATGCCTTTTACAGATGTGCCAATTTTATTCGTTTCGGCTTTAACAAAACAGCGTTTATTGAAAGCTTTAGAAGCTACAGTTCAGGTTTTTGAAAACAGAAAGCAAAGGATTGCAACTTCAAAATTCAACGAATATATGTTGAAAGTAATCGAAGCTTATCCGCCGCCGGCGACAAAAGGAAAATATGTAAAAATTAAATATTGTATGCAATTGCCAACACAAACGCCTCAATTCGTGTTTTTTGCCAATATGCCGCAATATGTTAAAGAACCATACAAAAGATATTTGGAGAATAAAATTCGTGATAACTGGGATTTCGCAGGAGTTCCAATCGATATTTATATCAGAGAGAAATAAAAAATCCTTTTTGGAAATCAAAAAAAAAAGCAACATTTCAAATTATGAAATGTTGCTTTTTTATTTTTAAATCAAATTAAACTTATACCTGATTCTCATCATAGAAGAAAATTTGCTCTAGTGGTGTACCTCCGTCAGAATCACCATTTTCTCCGTTATGTTTTCTGGTTGAAGAATACAATTTTAAAGTGTAAGTACAACGTACCAAATTATCAAGCGGTGGAGCGTTGAGTGCAGAATTGTCGTTTATTCTTTTAACTAATGTTGTATTTATTATACCATCGGTAACATCTCGGTCTATACTAAGACTGTTACTATTTAGGTGTAAACGACCAGATGCCAGATACGGATGGTACAAAGTATATTTTGCGTGTACGGTACCGTTAATTGGCGTACAAAGAGTAGTTTCTTCAAGCTCTTTAATTGCAAGTCTTCTGTAAATCGGGTTATTATTCATAATGACCGAATTCAATATTTTTCCGCCATCTATAACACCAAACTGATTTGCAGCTTTATTGATTACTTCTCTAATCTCAAAACGGATGGCAAATTTTTCGACAGGGATTTCATTTGCTGGAGGAATAGGCTGTCCTGCGCTAAAAATGTTCGGAACATCCGGAGCTATCGTTAACGCAGCTGTATTCATTGAGATTAATGTATCTTCTTCAATAATATTATATAATATCAAATTAGCAGGAGTAAAACCAACACTTACTAATGCTCTTTCAATTGCATGGTTGACATCGAACCAGCCTTCAGCATCAAAATCAGATTGATCACTAACCACTGAAATCTGATTATGGATAGGAGAATAAACTTTTCGAATTAATTTAGAAACAACGCCAGGAACAAATAAATTAGGATATAGGCCTACTATTTTAGTAAAACCTGCTAAAGGAGGGTTATTAATATCGTCGTTTGGAAGAGTAGCATCACTTACGGAAAAACGATATTCAATCGGATTTCCGGCGGCTGATTTCAAAGCGGCTTGTCCAGTCAGTTTTATTGTTGAATACAATACATTTTTATCAGAACTGGCGTAACCTTCTGCGTCAAAATCTGGCGCACTTGTTCCATAAGAAGAGCTGAATTTAGATCCAATTCCGGTCCATGCACTTGGGAAATTCGGATCATTAGGATCTACAACATTTACATCAGAACATAAATTTACACACAAACAAAAACCAATATTTTTGCGTGCATCAGCTTTAGTTTCATCAACTAATTTTGTGCCGCCTAATTCAGCTTTAAAATAAACATCTGGTCCGCTTTGAAAAGAAAGGAAACTTGGATCAGTTTCTATATTTATCCAGGGCGATAAAAATGTCTTTTTAAAATCGGCCGAAGTATAATCGATTCTAAAATGCCCGTTTGAATCTGTTGTTGCCGTTCCTAAATTATCATCGGTCAAAAAATCGGCATCCATTGCTGTAACTTTCGCATTAGCGATTGGCTTATTGGTCTGGCAGTTCATTAAATGTCCGCAGATAACCCACGCATCAAAAAAGTGGCCGCGAATATAACACCACCATTTATAAGCAATAGCATATTCCCATCTGTATCTTTCATCTTTCGCTTGTTTTTCAAGTTCTAAACGCATCGAAAAAGTCGTAATATGCAGCTGCACTATTTCATCTCTTTTTGGTTTTGGATGTTTTGGCGGAACTGAGCCACAGACAAAATCAATATCGAAGCTTGCGTCTGTATGTTTTTCATCGACTTCAATTTGAAAATTACCTTCTGCATCTGTTTTTGCTTTGTAAGCAAGTAATTCTGCTCTTTGTTTTGCCTCTTCTTTTGAAACAAAACGGAATGTTTCTTTTGCACTAGAGGCTGTATTTGCAGTAGAATCAACATTTCTGTATGGATGGTAAATTAAAATTTCTACTTCAGATACGGCCTCAAGACAATCTTCACATACATATCCTCTTAAGGAACCTTTAAAAATATTTTTCATGGTAATGGGTTTTTAAGTTGCCTACTCTTATCAGTTTTCGACTTTTCTGTCATACTCTGTTTTAGGATTTTCTGAATTCTCCTTTTATTGTTGTCGCAAAGTTTTTGTATTTTGATGAAATAGAAGTAAGGCTAAATACTGTTTTTAAAAGGGCAGTTTTACCCTTTTTTATAGGGTTTAAATTTTTGGTAACCAGTATTTTATGTTTTAAAATAAAAATCTAGGCGTATTTTTAGTTATCTTAATAACTGCAGAAAAGACACGTTATATGAATAAATGTAAAAACTACAATTAAACCTTTTAACTTATTTGTAGTCTAACCATCTAACTAACCAATTTTTTATGACTAAGATTTATTCATCTTTATCGTTTTTATTCCTTTTCGTCTTAACCGCCCATGCACAGAATGATATTACTATTAGAGGAATAATTTTAGATGTAAATACCCAATTACCGCTGGAAATGGCAACGGTTTATTTTACCACAATTAAAGATTCTACTGTTATTGAATATGCCACCACAGATAAAAATGGTGCTTTTCGAATGGATATAAAAAAATATGACAAACCTGTGTTTTTGAAGGTAAGTTATATGGGATATCAAACCTATTTTGAAGAATATAAAGGACTTACAGAAAGTAAAGATTTTGGTAAAATATACATGCTTGAAAATGTAAACGCCTTAAATGATGTGGTTATAAAAACTGAAGCTACGCCCATAACAATCAAGAAAGATACTTTAGAATTTAATGCAGGGTCTTATAAAGTCCGTCCAGATTCTAATGTAGAAACCTTATTGAAACAATTACCCGGATTTGATGTCGATAATGATGGAAAAATTACCGTAAATGGGCGAGAGGTTAATCAGGTTTTAGTAAACGGAAAAACCTTTTTTGATAAAGACGGAGCTATTGCCATTAAAAATTTACCTGCAGATATTATAAAAAAGATTCAGGTTTCTGATTTTAAAACCAAAAAAGAAGAACTGGCAAAGCAGGAATCAACTTCAGATTTTTCGAGTATTAATATTACTATTGATGAAAAGAAAAACAAAGGTTATTTTGGAAAAATAATGGGCGGTTACGGTACAAATGACCGCTATGAAGCCAATGTTAACCTGAATTATTTTAATAATAAACAAAAAATAAGTCTGCTGGCTTCTTCAAATAATATCAATTCAACCGGATTTTCTATGGATGATGTTTTTGATAATATGGGGGGCGGAAGAAACAGTAAAAGCGGCAGCTCAAATTCCGGCGGAAGCGGAAAGGGAATTACACAGTCAAATCTAGTCGGGCTTAACTATTCTGACGACTGGACAAAAGACCTGCTGGCAATGGGAAGTTATAATTTTTCGAATACGATTAATAATAATGACAGCAAATCAAATCAGCTTAGTTTTTTACCAACTGGAAATATTATTACTGAAGCCGATTCTAAAACAAGAAACGAAAGTACCGGAAATAATGTAAATTTTGAATTAGAATATAAAATTAATCCAAGTATGCGAATTGTTGTGGCACCAAAACTGAATCAATCGCGAACAAACAGTAATTTGACTTCATCAAGTTTCTCTGAAGATGAAAACGGAAATGCATTAAACGAAAGTAATTCTAAATCGTATTCTGAAAGTGATAACCTTAATTTTGGTAACACAATTAACTTTAATAAAACCTTTCAAAAGAAATCTCGAAATCTAAGCTTTGTATTTACCAATAATAATACAAGTACGGATTCTAACGGTTTGAATCTGTCTGAAACGATTTTTTATCAGGACAATCAGCCAAATGATGAAAGAAATCAAACGACAAAAAAGAAAAACAGCAGCGATGCCTATTCTGCAGATATTGAATATACAGAACCAATAACTGATTCTTTAAGAGTTAGATTTGGATCTGATTTTGATTGGAATAGTACTGTAAATGATGAAAAGACTTTTAATTTTAATCCTGATACACAGGAATATAGTGATCTAAATTTGTCTCTAACTAATTATACAAGCTCCATGCAAAATTCTGTTACACCAAAAGTTGGAGTTACACTGCAAAAAAATAAGTTTACATTAAATCTTGACAGCCGAACTTCTATCGTAAATTTTGATAATCATTCGTTGTATTTAAATAATGCAACAGATTTAAGTAAAAAATATGCATTGCCATTTGCGACGGCCTTATTTAGATACAAGTTTACGCGTTCTAAAAATTTATCATTTAAATATGATTATTCAAACGCATTGCCGTCTGCAACGCAGTTAATGCCAGTTGTGAACCTTAATAACCCGCTGAATACAATTGTTGGAAATCCTAATTTACATCCGATAGAAAAAAGCAGTGTAAATTTCAATTTCAAAAATTATGATTTCCGTTCACGTTCTGGTTACAGTTTATATTTAAAAGGAGATTATTATGATAATGATATTGTGTCAACTTCTATATATGACGAAAGCGGAAAAAGAAATACAACTTACGTAAATATTTCGGGCGTTTACAATGCCTCTATTGGCGCAAACTGGAATCAGTCGGTAAAAGGCGGAGCGCATACTTTAAGATATGGTTTAGGATTAAACGCGGGCTATTCTTTTGACAAAGGATTTACAAATGCCGTTTTATATAATGCAAAATCGACTTCGATAACACCAAAAGTTTATTTGTCCTATGATTACGGAGAAATATTAACAATTGCACCATCTTATAATTTATCATACAATCAGTCGGAATATGAAAATTATTCACGAGATGCAACTTCAAATGTGGTTCACAGAATCAATTTGCAGACGACAACGTACTGGCCGGAAAATTTAATCTTCGGAAATGATTTTGGATATACCTATAATTCAAATATTTCTGGCGATTTCAAAAAAGATTTTTATCTATGGAACACTAGTTTGTCGTACGGATTTTTAGATAAAAAGCTGTATGCAAAAGTAAAAGTTTATGATGTTTTAAATCAAAATTTAAGTGCGACACGAACGATTTCTGCAACAGCAATCCGTGATGAAGAAAATACCGTTTTAAGGCGTTATGTAATGTTTTCCATGGCTTATAAAATCGGAAACTTCACAGGATCTGAAAAAGGAGGGAAGAGAAGGCAGCGAGAATAGTTTTTTTTTGAAGGTTCAGAGGCTCAAAAGAAGCAAAGAAGCAAAGAGACAAAGAGACAAAGGTTCAAAAGGAACATAGAATAGAAAAAAAATCCTAAATCTAAAATCTAAAATCTATCAATCTTATGATAAAAAGTAAATCGGATAATATCACGGTCATAAAAATCTACACCGCTGGCACGTCTTTGAAAACTTTTTAGATAACCTAATTCTAAGCCGATATTAGAATTAATATGATAGCGAAGTGCAGCGTAAAGACGATTTTGATCAAATGTATTTCGTTTATTATCTTTTCCGTAATTCAATAAAATTTCATCAGAAATTGTTCCTTTTAAGCTTTGTTTTTCCTTTTTCCAAAGATCAAAAGTCGATTGTAACCTATAACGAAACCGGTATGCAAAGGAAAAATTATCAAGCAGTTCTGTTCTTGTCGCTTTCTGTATAAAACGTTCTTCAAGCTGAAATCGATTATGAAAAGTAATTTTTGCAATATCGTTGATGAAAGTAATATCTTGCTGTATGCGATATTCAGGAATCGAAAAATCGGGATCAGCGTTCGGGTCCTGCGTATTTACGTTGAAGTAAGCAAAACCACCACCCAAATCAATAGTTTTTGCGGCTCGGTATCGACCTTGCAATCGTATAACAAATAAATTTTGATGAATTGGATTCACAAAACTACGGTTATCAAATTCAGAATGTAAAGCCCATTTTTCGGTTAAAGGAAGAATATTATAATAACGAATCCAGGTCAGCGTTTGCTGATCTGTTTTTTTTAGATTCTGTGCTGATAAAATAGAACCTGTAAAACCTAAAATAATAATTAATTTATAAATTTTCATTTGCCCAATTGAGGATGCGAATATATACAAACAAGAATTATTTTTTATTGCACTTTTTATTGATTTTGTGATTGTTTTGGTTAATTAATTCAAGTTGCTAGTTTAATAATTCAATAAATAAATTTGATCTAAAAAAGTTTAGAGGCTGTCTCAAAAGTCGAGACAACCTCTTTTTTATTCGGATACCTATCGGAGAAATTTTCCATTTACGCGATTCTCAACAGCTTGATTTTACTTTTGAGACAGCCTCATTTTTTCTGGCAGATTTTATTATTCTGCTGCCAATATTTAACTCCTAACGGAATAACAAAAAAATATCTTGGAGAGATTATATATTGGTAGAAATCAATTTATTCATGTCAATTTTTGTCCCGTAAGGACTACACTTTATTAACTAGCAGCTTGAATTAAGTATTAAATAGAAGAACAATATTTATCATCAAAGACGATAGCTGTTTTATTATCTAAGTTTAAAAATGATTCAAGCTGTGGTATGATTTCCATTTCTAAAAAGCGTACTTCCGGATTGGTTCTATTTTCGTTTTTTATGTCAGCAGTTAATTTAATCTTTTTAATTCTTGTATTATCCACAGATAGAAGAGAATAATGATAATTCATTGATCTGGATTTTGAAATAATATCTGAAACATTATTTAATGAAATAATTTTCTTTTTACCCAGCTGAGTGATTTTGTAGAAAGCACCATCTGTTTTGTCAAAAATAAATGTTGTTTTATTTTTAATCCGGAATTTGTAAATACCATTAAAAACTAAAACAGCGCTTATCAGAATAGAGAGAATAAATCCAATTTTGAAATTATGTAAGTGTGATAATGCAAATCCCGCAGTCAAAACTAAAATTCCTAATACAGACTTTAGAATGATATTTGATTTTTCGTACCAATAAGGATTATATGATATTTGACTTGCTGAAACTGTAAAATTATAATAATTCTGCATTTTAGTATTTTGTTTACATTACTAATATCTTCCGTCCAGAAGAAGAATCATTGTCTAAAAAATATTAAATTTCATTGTTTAGAATGAAATAAAACGCTTCTATAAGTTTTTAAAATAACAGTTTCGGGTAATTGTATTTTGATGAAACATTTTGCAAAAAAAAAACGAGATACGTTTTTAAACGCATCCCGTTAATTTAGTTTTTAGTTTTAATTCTTAATTTATTGTTACAAGCTGTATTTCAATGTGATTCCGTAAGTTCTTTGATCACCTAATACACCAGCATATTGTCCTGCGTTACCTCCTGCCGGCAATAACTGCTCATAGTAATCTTTGTTTAAAAGGTTGCGTCCCCAAAAGTGAACAGATAAACCTTGTGATGCACGGAAACCTAAACGAGCATTAAAAATTGCATATCCTTGTACAACTAAATATTTTGAAGCCGAAGGGCTTGAAGAAAATTCAGAACGAGCATAAGAATCAACAGCAAGGAAAACTTTTCCCGCATTCCCAAAGAATCTTGCATTATCAGAAAGTTCACCACCTAAAGATCCTGCCCATCTTGAAGCACCCGGAAGATTAGTTCCGGAAACATCTTTGAAAGATACCGGAGCTCCGGTTTCTTCTAACGGAAGTGGTGCGTTAGTGAATTTTTTATAAATACCATCTGTATAAGTTACAGCACCATTTATAGTTAAATGTGAACTTATAACAAAGCTTGCATCTAATTCAACACCTTGTACACGTACTTCGTCAGCATTTGCAAGATAACCACGGTTTACACCCAATTCAGCAGCCTGAACATTAGTTTGGAAATCTTTAATATCTGTTCTAAAAGCAGCAATATTGAAGATTGAATTTTTGAAAGGAGAAGTTTTTACTCCCACCTCATAATGATATACTTTTTCAGGTTTGATAACAGCAAGTTCAAGCAGCGGCTGTCCGGCTGAGTTTGTTGGAAGCCCGGCTACGTTTACACCAACCGGTTTGTAGCTTTTTGCAAAAGTTCCGTAAGCATTGATTTTATCCGAAGCCTTAAAAGTAACAGTAATATTTCCGGAAAAGTCTGTATTATCAATAGCTGAATCAAATGCCTGATCAGAATATACTTGTTTTTTTAAAGCAAGTAATGCAGGATCTGTTGTTTGTAAACCTCCATAAGTTGTACGAGCATAGTGAGCATCTTTTTTGTCAAAATTATATCGTAAACCTGGTAAAACATGCAGACGATCTGTAATTGCCCAGTCAAGCTGGCCAAAAACTGCAGCACTAGATGCCCTGATATTTGCATCAGTTTTGATTCCGTATCCTTCAAAAAGACCCGGGGTTTTCCATAAAGAACTAGTTGAACTTTGTGCAAACCTCCATTGTGCACTTCCAGATTCTTCAGTACCATCTGTTTGAGATGTTTGATCGATAAAGAATACTCCGGCAACACCACTGATTTTAGAAGTTAACCGTCCTGCGTAACGAACTTCTTGCGTAATCTGAGTTTGTCTAGTTGGGTTTTGAGACTTAGCCAATACTTGTAATCCTGTAAAATCTCTATCATTTGATGGATCCCAGTTCCAAAAACGCCATGCAGTTGTTGAAGTAAGAGTCCCGCCTCCAATTTTTGTATCAATGTTTAAAGAAACACCTCCCATATCCTGATTAGAACGCCATGGTGTATCCTGATCAATTCTACGATCAAATGCATTTTGGCTTGGAAGCTGGTAATTTAAATCTTTAATAATAGCATCAAATTGACGGTAAGCAGCTCTTTGTGTTGGAGCAACACCGGCAACAACTTGCGCATATCCGTCAGGACGCTGCGTTGTAATATCAGCTGCAAATATAACATTTGTATTTACAGTTGGAGTCCAAAGTAATTGACCTCTAATACCTTGATTGTTTAATGTATTGGTAGATCTTCCAGTTGCAACATTGTCAACTAAGCCATCACGTGACGTACCTGAGAAAGATAATCTACCTGCCACTTTGCTTCCTAAAGCACCAGTAACAGAAGCTTTAGCCTGCAAGAAAGAATAATTTCCATAGCTTACCTCAAAGTCAGCACCCGATGTAAAACTTGGTTTACGAGTTGTAATGTTGAAAGCTCCAGAAGTTGTATTTTTTCCAAATAAAGAACCTTGCGGTCCGCGTAAAACCTCAATTTGTTCTACGTCGATAAAGTCAAGAGTTGTTGCAGCCGGACGAGCGTAGTAAACACCGTCAACATAAAATCCAACTCCCGGGTCGATACCATCATTTGTTAACCCGAACGGAGAACCTAAACTTCTAATGTTGATACCCGTATTTCTTGGATTTGAAGAATAAAGCTGAACCGAAGGAACTAATTCCTTAATACGGTTTACATTAAAGGCTCCGGTTTGTTCTGCCTGTTTTCCTGTAATTACAGAAATTGCAATTGGCACATCCTGAACTTTTTCAATTCTTCTTCTTGAAGAAACTACAACTTCAATAAGTTCATTTTCTTCCTTAAGTGCAACCTGAATTGGATTTACCGGAATAGAAGTTACTTCTATTTCAGCTGTTGTAAAGCCAACATATTGAATTAAAAGTGTAAATGGCAATCTCCCTTTTGAATCGATTGTAAATTTACCGCTGTTGTCTGTTACAGCGCTGTTTGTAGTTCCTTTAACTACCACGTTTACGGCTTCTAAAGGGATGTTTTCGTTTGTTGTAACTACACCTTCAATGTTTTGTGCAAATGATACAGTGAAAGTTAAAAAGAATAATATTGTAAAGATATTTTGTAAAGACGTTTTCATTTTTATATTAAGTATATGTAATTAGTAGAATTTAAAGGAAATTTTTTTAAATCAGCATATACACATTAAAGATGAATTTCTTTTCACAGAAGCTGAAAGCCTTGTTTGTTTATTTTGCAAAAGTTTTGATACACCTGATGGACTAAAATGTACTTTCATGTTAAAAATTTTGTAAATGGTTAGTTAAATATTTTGTGCAAATATAAATATTAATTCTATCGATTTACTAGGAATTAGAAAATATTTTTTTATTTATTTACCAATGAAGCGATTGTGATGCCTTCCATTGCCTTCAAAGTTTTATCTCTAATAAGCATTAAACCTTGACGCAGACTGCATTCAGACTCGGTTTTACAATCAGAGCAAGGCTCATAAAAATTTAAAGAAGCGCATGGCAAAAGTGCAATTGCACCGTCAAATAATCGGTGAATTTCTGCCAAAGTGATGTCATTTTTTGATTTTATCAGATAATATCCGCCAAATTTTCCCTGCTTACTGCTCACAAAACGTCCTCGTTTTAGATCTAATAAAATCTGTTCTAAAAACTTTTTAGGAATGTTAGCGCCATCAGCAATTTCTATAGTTCTAGAAATGTGATTTTCGTCTTGTTCTGCTAAATAAAGTAAGGCCTTAAGGGCGTATTTTGCTTTATGTGATAACATCTATATTTGAATTATAAATTGTAAATTATGAATTATAAATTTAACTAAAATAATTTAGTAAACCTGAAACTTAAATAAAAGAAACCAGAAACAAAGAAAACTTGAAACAAAAGTTTCTACCAGCTTCCGCCAGAACCTCCTCCGGAGAATCCGCCTCCGCCAAATCCACCGCCGAAGCCTCCGCCTCCGCCAGATGAACCACCGCCAAATCCTCCAAAGCCGCCGCCGCTGCTTCTGCCAAGACTGCTTAAAAGAATTACATCCATCAGGCTTGGACCGCCGCCATTGCTGCCAGAATTTCCTCCACCGCCTCTTTTGCTGCGGGAAAGTAAAATTAAAACAATTACAACAATTACGATAAATGGAAGTATAGGAAAGTCTTTTCCTTTAGATTGTTTGCGTTCTCCTTTATATTTGCCTTTAAAAACATCAAAAAGCGCATCGGCACCTTTATCAAGTCCGCGATAATAACTTCCTGCTTTAAATTCCGGGATAATAATGTTTCGGGTAATTTCTCCACCAATTCCGGCTGTTAAACGATCTTCTAATCCGTAACCAGGCGAAATCCAGATTCTTCTTTCGGCTTTAGCCAATAAAATCAAAACCCCGTTATCTTCTTTTGCCTGTCCAATTCCCCATTCATGAGCCCATTTTGGAGTAAGAATTCCAATATCTTCGCCTTTTAAGCTTTCAATAGTAATGACTACAATTTGGGTAGAAGTTGAATCAGAATAACGAATTAGTTTTTCTTCTAACTGCGTTTTTTCAGAAGCGCTTAAAACATTGGCATAGTCATAAACAGAAGTTTGAAAATCCGGTTTTTTAGGAATATCAAATTGAGCAAAAATACTATTGCTAATGAAAAGCGTGATAAACAAAAGAGTAAACTGAAAAATTCTATTGGAATTTAAGATTTTATTTTTGGAATTTTTCATCATTTATCCTTTTGAGATTTCGTTAGATAATTCGTTTGTATCGTCTGCTAATGAAGGAAAATACTTTTTAAGCTGTTCGCCGGCATTTAAAATACCATCAACAATGCCTTGTTTGAAGTTACCGGATCTGAAATGATTCGTCATAACGTCTTTGGTGCAATCCCAAAAATCATCAGCAACTAAATCGTTAATTCCTTTGTCGCCGCAAATCACGAAGTTTTTATCATCAATTGCAAAATAAAGTAAAACACCATTTTTTAGTTTGGTTTCATCCATTCGTAATTCATGAAAAACTTCTAAAGCTCTGTCAAAATGAGCTTTAGAAGTTGTTTTTTCTATATGAACCCTAATTTCGCCAGAAGTGTTTTCTTCAGCCATACGAATAGCTTCAATAATTTCCTGCTCTTCAGCTTTGGTTAAAAAATCTTCTACATTTGACATGGGGAATGATTTTAGAGTTTAGATTTATGATTTTAGATTATTTTCTAAAAATATTGAATTCTTTTTAGAATTTTACTTCAACTGGTTTGTCTGCTCCTGTAGAAGCTTCGAAATATGGTTTTTCTTTGTATTCGCTCAGGAACCAGTTGTTTGGTATTTTTAAGATGTAACCATTATAACCTTGTACAGATTCGTTAAAACGAGTTCTAGCCGTTAAAATTTGGTTTTCTGTACTTGCTAATTCGTCTTGTAATTTCAAGAAGTTTTCGTTTGCTTTCAGAGTTGGATATTGCTCAACCGAAACTAATAATTTTGATAAAGAAGAAGAAACACCGCTTTGAGCCTGGTTGAATTGTGCCAATTGCTCTGGAGTTACATTACTTGGATCAATAGTTACAGAAGTTGCTTTTGCACGAGCTTCGATTACTGCCGTTAAAGTTGATTTTTCAAAATCAGCAGCACCTTTAACTGTATTTACTAAATTACCAATAAGGTCATTTCTTCTTTGGTAAGCTGTTTGTACGTTACCCCATTCTTTATTTACAGCTTGGCTGTATTGCAAAGCACTATTTTTAATTCCAATCGACCAAAATGCGATAATAGCGATAAATACAATAATAATTCCTACAGGGATTAACCACTTTTTCATATTTGTTTTGATTTAAGTTTATTTCTATTTTTAATTACAATTCGTTTTTGATATCGTTTAATTGTGTTTTTATGGTCTCTAATTTACGTATTATTTCGAATTTATCTAACGTTTTCTTCTGACCTTCTTTTAAATGTGTTTTGGCACCTTCAAGTGTAAAACCTCTTTCTTTAACTAAATGATAAATTAACTGCAGGTTGGTTACATCCTCTGGAGTAAACATTCTGTTGCCTTTGGCGTTCTTCTTTGGTTTCAGGATATCAAATTCGCTGTCCCAAAATCGTATCAAGGATGCATTGACATTAAAAGCTTTGGCAACTTCGCCAATGCTGTAATATCTTTTATCTTTTGAAAGCTCAATATGCATGTTTTTTTGTTTCTAATTTATTTCAAAAATAATACTTTTTGTAGTATTAATCTAATGACTGATTTTCCTGGTTTGCCATTTGCGAAATTGCTACGTATTCTGCTGCCGAAATATTTCCGTAATAGAAGTTCAGCGGGTTCACAACTTTTCCATCTTTATGTACTTCATAATGGCAATGCGGCCCTTCAGATCTTCCTGTACTTCCTACATAACCTATAACATCGCCGCGTTTGACATGTTGTCCGGGCCTGCAGTTATATTTGCTCAAATGTGCATACAAACTCTCATATCCAAAACCATGCCTGATGACAACATGGTTCCCAAAGCCCGAAGCTGTGTTGTCAGCCCTTGCCACAACGCCGTCGCCGGTGGCATAAACAGGTGCTCCTGTGTTGGCAGTAAAATCCATTCCGTTGTGCATTTTTCGCACTTTCGTAAAAGGATCGATTCTGTACCCAAAGCCGGAAGCAACACGTTTTAAATTTTCATTTTGTACCGGCTGAATTGCCGGAATCGCTAATAATAAATTTTCTTTTGCACCGGCTAATTTCAATATTTCATCTAATGATTTAGACTGAATGGCCAATTCTTTTGAAAGTTTATCTATTCTTTTTGTCGTGTTCAAAACCAGCTGCGAATTGTTGTAACCTTCTAAAACCTTATATCTTTCAGGATTTCTAAAACCTGCTTTTCTAATAGAATCCGGAATTTCGGCTTTATTAAAATATACTCTGTAAATATTATTGTCACGTTCTTCTAAAGCATCAGCGGCAGCGTCAATTTCGTCCAGTTTTCTATTTAAAATCGAATATTGCAGCTTTAAATTTTCAATTTCACGTGCCTGCAAACGGTCTTTTGGCGTTTCAAAATACGGAGTGTTAATTAAAAGTACAAAAACTAAAAATCCAAACAATGCCGAAGCCACTAAAAACAGTAAAGCATAACCGATTTTGATTCTTTTTCTGGTTTTTATTTTTGTATAAGCCAGATTTTCTGAGTCGTAATAATATTTTACTTTCGCCATATTTTAAAATACGCTATTTTTGCAGCTTGTAAAATCAATTAGTCGAACAAAATTACTAAATGTTTCAGTTGTTGACCGCTTTTTTACAAGAACAGGTTAATTAGATAATTGGGGCAAATTAGATAATTAGATAATGCGCAAAATAAGGAATTTATTGTTGTAAACTATAAGTTTTTTATTTTCAGTTTTAAAATAAACGCATCATCAAATAAACAAATTATCTAATTATCTAATTTTCAAATTAACACATTAAAATGGACACATTTTCTAATTTAAATATGAAATCACAAGACGTACGTAAGCAATTTTTAGACTTTTTTAAAAGCAATGGACACCTTATTGTTCCATCGGCTCCTATCGTTCTTAAAGACGATCCAACCTTAATGTTCAATAACTCGGGAATGGCTCAGTTTAAAGAATTTTTCTTAGGGAACGGAACTCCAAAAAGCCCAAGAATAGCCGATACGCAAAAATGTCTTCGTGTTTCTGGAAAACATAACGATCTTGAAGATGTAGGTTTTGATACCTATCATCATACTATGTTTGAGATGTTAGGAAACTGGTCTTTTGGAGATTACTTTAAAAAAGAAGCAATCAACTGGGCTTGGCAGCTTTTGACAGAAGTTTATAAAATTCCAAAAGAAAATCTTTATGTTTCTGTTTTTGAAGGAAGCAAAGAAGATAATGTCCCATTTGATCAGGAAGCTTGGGATATCTGGAAAACATTAATTGATGAAGACCGAATTATTCTTGGAAATAAAAAAGACAATTTCTGGGAAATGGGAGATCAGGGACCTTGCGGACCTTGTTCTGAAATTCACGTTGATTTACGTCCGGAAGCTGAGAAAGCTTTAGTTACAGGAAAAAGTTTGGTAAACAACGATCACCCGCAAGTAGTTGAAATCTGGAATAATGTATTCATGGAATTCAACCGTAAAGCTGACGGATCTCTTGAAAAACTTCCTGCACAGCACGTTGATACCGGAATGGGATTTGAGCGTTTGTGTATGGCTTTACAAGGAAAAACATCAAATTATGATACAGATGTTTTTACACCGCTTATTGAAAAAGTAGAACAAATTACAGGTTTAAAATATACATCTGATGAAGTAAAAAACATCTCAGAAGAACAAAATAAAACCAACATTGCAATTCGTGTTATTGTAGATCACGTTCGTGCCGTTGCATTTGCAATTGCTGACGGACAATTACCATCAAATACGGGAGCTGGATATGTTATTCGCAGGATTTTGCGTCGTGCTATTCGTTACGGATTTACATTCTTAAATACGAAAGAACCTTTTATCAATAAATTGGTAGAAGTTCTGGCAAACCAAATGGGAGAATTTTTCCCAGAAATTAAATCACAGCAGCAATTAGTTACCAATGTAATTCGTGAAGAAGAAGCTTCTTTCTTAAGAACCTTGGATCAAGGTTTGCAATTGTTAGAAAATGTAGTTGCTGAAACTACAGGAAAAGAAGTTTCTGGCGCTAAGGTTTTTGAATTGTACGATACGTTTGGTTTTCCAAAAGATTTGACAGCTTTGATTTTAAAAGAAAAAGGTTTCTCTTATAATGAAACAGAATTTGAAGTTGAATTACAAAAGCAAAAAACACGTTCTCGTGCAGCGTCTGAAGTTTCAACGGAAGACTGGAATGTTTTGATTCCCGGAAATGTAGAAACATTTGTTGGTTATGATAAAACTGAAAACGAAGTAAAAATTACTCGTATCAGAAAAGTTGATTCTAAAAAAGATGGTATTTTGTACCAAATCGTTTTAGATAATACACCTTTTTATCCAGAAGGCGGAGGACAAGTTGGTGATAAAGGAACATTGGTTTCGGCAAATGAAACAATCGAAATTATCGATACCAAAAAAGAAAATAACTTGATTTTGCATTTTGCAAAACAGCTTCCTGAAAATGTAGAAGCAGGTTTTGCAGCAAAAGTAAATACTGATTTAAGAACGTCAACTTCTAAAAATCACTCAGCTACGCATTTAATGCATTTGGCTTTGAGAAGCATTTTAGGAACGCATGTGGAGCAAAAAGGATCATTGGTAAATCCAAATTACCTGCGTTTTGACTTCTCACATTTCAGCAAAGTTTCTGATGAAGAAATTAAACAAGTAGAAGCTTTTGTAAATGCTCAGATTGAAGCGCAATTGCAGTTGGTTGAACACAGAAATATTCCAATTCAGGAAGCATTAGATAAAGGCGCAATGGCTTTATTTGGTGAAAAATACGGCGATAATGTTCGTATGATTGAATTTGGTGAAAGTAAAGAGTTATGTGGAGGTATTCACGTAAAAAATACAGCAGAGATCTGGCATTTCAAAATTATTTCTGAAGGAGCTGTTGCGGCTGGAATTCGTCGTATTGAAGCAATTACGGGCGATGCGGTGAAAAACTTCTATCTAAACCAGGAAAATACATTAGCAGAAATCAAAGAAACGCTTAAAAATCCACAGGATATTTTAAAATCTGTTGCTTCACTTCAGGATGATAATGCTAAGTTGAAAAAACAAGTTGAGCAATTATTAAAAGAGAAAGTAGGTTCGTTAAAAACTGAATTAGAAAAAGATTTCCAGGAAGTAAACGGAGTAAATTTCCTTGCGAAACAAGTTGACTTAAGCATGGCTTCTACAAAAGATTTGGCTTCGGCTTTAGGAAGTTTAAAACCAGATTCGTTTGTGTTTTTAGCTTCTGTAGAAGATGGGTTACCAAATATTCATTGTTATATCTCTAAAGAATTGGTTGTAAGCAAAAGCCTAAATGCAAATGCAGTTATCAAAGAATTAGGAAAGTATATTGACGGAAATGGAGGAGGACAGCCTTTCTTTGCTTCTGGAAAAGGTAAAAATACAAACGGAATCGCAGAGGCTTTGTCTAAAGCAATTGAGTTTGTAAAGTAGTTTTTTGAGGTTCTAAGAATCTAAGAAACTAAGGTTCTAAGATTTTTAAATTATAGATAAAGTAAGCCCGACAGGTTTTTAAAATCTGTCGGGTTTTGTATTTAATTCAAATTAATAGCGTCCAGCTTTAGCTGGATGTTATTTGAAGTTCAAAAGAAAAGGGCTTTAGCCAAACGTAAAAGTTCGGCTAAAGCCCTTTTGTCTTAATTTATTTTCCCATCCAGCTAAAGCTGGACGCTATTAAAAAACCTTAGAAGAACCTTAGTTTCTTAGCATCTTAGCAACTCAAAAATTATTTACGCTCACCAATCTGCTGGCGCCACATAGCATAATACAAACCTCTTTCAACAATTAAATCATCATGTTTCCCTTGCTCAATGATTTTACCTTGTTCCAGAACAAAAATTCTATCAGCGTGCATTACAGTTGATAAACGGTGTGCAATTAAAACTGTGATTCTGTTTTTATCAGATATATTTCTGATTGTCGCATTAATTTCTTCTTCAGTAATAGAATCTAAAGCTGAAGTCGCTTCATCAAAAATCAATAAATTCGGATTTCTAAGAATAGCTCTTGCAATAGACAAACGCTGTTTTTCTCCACCAGAAACTTTTATTCCGCCTTCACCAATTGTAGTATTTAAACCATCTTCGGCACGTTTTAAAAGTTTATCGCAGCTTGCTCTTTTTAAGGCATCGTATAAATCTTCGTCGGCTGCGTTTGGTTTTACAAACAGGAGATTTTCACGAATTGTTCCAGAGAATAATTGGGCGTCCTGTGTTACAAAACCCAATTGTTTTCTTAAATCTAATAAATCAATTTCTGTAGAATCGATATCATTATACAAAACCTGACCTTCTGCAGGTGTATACAAGCCAACCAATAATTTTACTAAAGTTGTTTTTCCGGAACCAGACGGGCCGACAAAAGCGACGGTCTGACCTTGTTTAATTTCAAAGTTAATATTTTCAACTGCTTTGAATTTAGCTGTTTTGTGCTGAAAACTAACATTTGAAAACAATAATGACTGAATTGCTCCAACATGTTTTGGACTTTTCGGGCGGAATTCTTTTGGAGCGCTTAATAAGGTTTTGAAATTTTCCATTGATACTTTGGTTTCATTCAAAGCAATAATGAAATTTCCAAGTTCCTGAAGCGGGCCAAAAATGAAAAAAGTAAAAAATACCATTGTCAGCAAATCACCCACAATAATTTTTCCTCCAAATAAGAAATAATACAAAGTAAAAACCACGCAGGTTCTTAAAAAGTGAACAGTTGTTCCCTGAATAAAACTTAAGCTTCGAATAAATCGAACTTTTTCTAATTCTAAATGTAGAATTTTAAAAGTGTTTAAGTTTAAACGTTTCTCTTCCTGATACGTTAAGCCAAGACTTTTTACCAATTCGATATTACGTAAACTCTCCGTTGTTGAACCTGCCAAAGCATTGGTTTGATTAACAATTTTCTTAGAAACGATTTTAATTTTTTTACCTAAATAAGAACTTACCAAAGCAATAATTGGTGCTGTAATTAAAAAGATAATTGAAATTCGGAAATCAATTCGGGCGACATACAAAATCACAAATATGAATCCGATGATGGTTTGAAAAATAAGCGAAATAGAAAGTGTAATTAATTTTTCAGAATCAGAGCGAACTTTGGTTAACTTACTCAAAGTTTCACCACTTCGCTGATCTTCAAATTCAGCATAAGGTAAATCCAGAGATTTTTTAATTCCGTCGGTATACATTTGAGCCCCGGTTCTCTGGATCACCACATTGGTAAAATAATCCTGAAAGTTTTTGGTAATTCTGGAAATCATGGCTGCCGCAAGCGAAAGACCCAGCCAGAATGATAAAGATTTGATAAACCCAATTTCGTTTCCTTTGTACTTTGCCAGTCCAACCCCGCAGTCCTGCATTAATTTACCCGTAATAATAGAGTCTGACAAACTGAAACAAATGTTTATAGAGGCCATAATCAAAGCAAAAAACAAAAGCATTTTGTGTTTGATTATATAAGAATATAATAATTTCATAGATATTTTAAAAAAATGGAAGATGCAAAAGTAAGCAAATGTTTGTCTTGATGGAGTTGATTTTTGTTATTAAAAATGTAAATTTTTATTTATTGATCTTTAGCTTATATCGAAGGGATTATTATTCAATAACAAAATGAGCAATTATTGATATTTATTTGAGAAACTATATTTATGATGATAAAGATTATTAGTGAATAGAAATAGAAAATATACCTACTAGTTCTTGAGCTAAAAATACCTTATTGTAATAGTAAAATGACAGGAATAGCTCGTTTTTGTAAGAGGTGTGTGATATGTTTGTTAGTATAAATCTAATACATGCCAAATGAAAAAGAATTTACTCCTTTTTTTAATTTTCACATTCCTTTCTTGTTCAAGTAATGATAGTGATAATACTGAAGATGATACGACAATATTACCTAAATCTATGATATATATTGATCCTGGATTTAGTACTGATACTGTTCTTTTTTCTTACGATAAAAATAAAATTAAAAGTATATCCTATAAAAAGGATAAAATTTATTACCATTATGAGGATAATATAATTGTAGGTAAAACTTACTATAATATTGTTCAAGGAAAAGAAGTTAGAGTTAATGGGGAAACTTATTCTTACACAAATGGAAAATTAGCATCGATTAATTATCTAGACAATTGGGCATCAAATCCTCGTATAATTAATATAAGATCGGTTTACACATATTTATCAGATACTTTAGTTAAAGAACAAAGATTTAGTACAGATTATTTAACTAAGATCGAAGCAGAGGATGATTATTTTTCTTTACTTAAGATAAAAAATGGAAATCTGATTAAAAGGGATTATGTAAATACAAAAACAGGCATCCATTCTTATACATTTACTTATGTTTATGATAATATGAATTCTCCTTTTAAAAATATTTTAGGTATGAGTTTACTTATAAATGATGAAAAATCATCTTTTAATAATCGTTTAAGCAGTTTTTCTGTCACTTCAAGTGCTTACCTTGATATAAAAGACTATGAATATGATGTTAAAGGATATCCAAGCTTAGAGACATATTATAAAGGAGGAAAACAAGTAACAACCATTACAAAATATTTGTATTAATTACCCAGAACCAAATACTTCATGTATTTGGTTTTTTTATTGGTGAAAATTGGTGAAATTCGTATTTAAATTTAGAAAATATGCAATTCAGAACCCAAATCCCAATTTCAAAAAGTAACAATCCAATTGATTATAACTCGAAGATACTTTCTGTTGGTTCTTGTTTTGTAGAAAATATGGCACAGAAATTTGATTATTTCAAGTTTCAAAATGAAACAAATCCGTTTGGAATTATATTTAATCCGGTTTCGATTGAAAAATTATTCAGCAGAGTTTGCAATGAAGATGTATTTACAGAAAAAGACATTTTTTTTCACAACGAACGCTGGCACAGTTTCGAAGTACATTCAGACTTAAGTAATGCTGACCGACAAGAATTATTAGAAACACTAAACAAAGCCATTTCAGAAACCAGCAAAAAGATTAAAGAAGCAACACATATTATTATCACTTTTGGAACTTCCTGGATTTACAGAAATATTGAAAGCACCGAAATAGCTGCTAATTGCCATAAAGTTCCTCAAAAGCAGTTTTTAAAAGAGTTATTATCTGTTGAAGTAATTCAAAAAAGTATTCAAAACACCATAGATTTAATCCAGACTTTGAATCCAAATATCAATTTCATTTTTACTATTTCGCCAGTACGTCACATCAAAGATGGTTTTGTAGAAAATCAATTAAGCAAATCGCATTTATTTACAGCTTTGCATTCTGCGTTGAATACTGAACACTTAAAACTGAACACTGAATACTTTCCGTCCTACGAAATCATGATGGACGAACTTCGTGATTATCGTTTTTATAAGGAAGATATGCTGCATCCCAACCAAATCGCAATCGATTATATCTGGAAACTTTTCAGCGAAAATTATATCTCGCAAGAAAGTATTTCAACGATGCAGGAAGTAGATGAAATTCAAAAAAGCCTCCGCCATCGCAGCTTCAATCCCGAATCAGAACAACACCAAAAATTCCTGGCTAAACTTCAGCAGAAAATGAATCTTTTAGAAGAAAAGATTTCCCATCTTAAATTTTAATTTTTCACTAAGCACCAAATATTATTATAAGATATTTTGGATAAAAAAACTTTGCGTCTTAGCGCCTTAGTGGCTAAAACTCAAAAGTAAGAAATTAACTATTTTACAGCAAAATTTTAGAATAATTCCCAATAATTATGTAAATTGTTAAAGGTTTAAATTTTACATTTTTGTAAGATGCGTAGCCATGCTTTTTTCAGAAGCAATTAAATCCTGTATTTTATTGACCTATGAATAAGAAAACCACCATTCATTATCTAAAAAAAACATTTCGTATACTGCTTTGGTGCATAGTTTCTATAGTTGCGCTTTTATTACTTCTTATAATATTAATTCAGGTTCCTTCAGTTCAAAATTTCGCCAAAGACAAAGCGATCTCTTATCTCCATAAAAAGATAAAAACCAAAGTTTCCTTAGATCATATTTCCATTAAATTTCCGAAAGATGTAGTTCTTGAAGGTTTTTACTTTGAAGATCAAAAGAAAGATACACTGCTGGCAGGAAAACGTTTAGAAGTAGATGTTGATCTTTTTAAACTCGTAAGCAGCGAACTCGAAATCAATTCTGTTTCGCTAGAAAATGTAAAAGCCAATATTTCCCGAAATAAAGACGGTGTTTTCAATTTCGATTATATCATAAAAGCATTCGAATCAAAAGAATCAAAAGTCGAAGATCCAAATGCAAAACCATTTAAAATATCAGTTGTAAAAGCAAATCTGGATAACGTTAAATTTAATTTTAAAGACGATTTTTCTAAAAATGACATTGCCGTAAAACTGACGCATTTTGATACAAAATTCAATAAATTCGATTTGGATAAAATGGATTTTGATATTCCAAATATCAATCTGAACGGATTAAAATTAGTTTTAAATCAGGATGTTGTAGAACAAATTGCTGTTGTTTCGGTAAAAACAGTAGATACAATTTCTAAACGTAAAGACTTCAAATTAAAACTCGGCAAAATCAGTTTGTCAAAAATTGATATTACGTACGATAATAAAGATTCAAAATTAGACTCAGGAATAAAACTCGGAAATTTAGATTTATCCGTTAATGAAATTGACTTAAACAAACAGCTTTTAGATTTCGATACTTTCGAACTAAAAAACCTTAGCGGAAATCTGCGTTTAGGAGTAAAAGACAAACAAATTCAAGCACCAAGTTTAGATACAACAGCGATAAAACAAGCCGGCTGGAAAGCAAAACTCAATAAAATAAACATACAAAATATAGCCTTTAAATTTGATGATATGCAATCGAAACCCACTGCAAAAGGAATCGATTACAGCCATTTAGATTTAAGCAAATTCAATCTTGAAGCCGAGAAATTGTATTATGGCAACGATACCATTTCGGGCAATATAAAATCATTCACAGCAATAGAAAAAAGCGGTTTAAACATTCAGTCCCTAAAAACAGATTTTTTCTATGGGCCTAAAAACGTCTATTTAAATAATTTGTATTTAAAAACACCGCAAACACTTGTACAAGATAAAATTAAGGTTGAATACAAATCACTCGCAGCACTTCAAAAAGACATTGCAAATCTTGCTGTCGATGCCAATTTAAAAGATTCGAAAATCGGTTTTAAAGACATTTTGTTATTTGCTCCCGATTTGCAGAAAACTAATCCGTTTAAAAGTAATCCAAATGCGGTTTTATATATAAACAGCCGTGTGAGCGGAAAAGTAAAAGATTTGAATATTCCGAAATTCGAAATGAGCGGAATAGGAACCACAAAAGTTTCCCTTTCGGGGAAAATAATCGGACTGCCTGATGCTCAAAAAGCGTATTATGATTTGGATATCAAAAAAATAATCACGACTTCTAAAGATATAAATACGTTTGTACCGGCAGGAACAATTCCGAAAAATATTCAGCTTCCATCACAAATAAACCTGCAGGGAAAATTTAAAGGTTCTGTTCAGAATTTCAAAACCAATCTGGCTTTAAACAGTAGTTTCGGAAATGCAAAAGTTGATGCTTTATTTGATCAGCGCATTAAGAAAAAAGAGAAATACGATGCAACGGTTTATTTACTTGATTTTGATTTAGGCCGATTAATCAAAAACGATTCAATTGGAAAAATTACGCTTAAAGCGAAAGTAAAAGGAAATGGTTTAGACCCGAAAACGGCGCAGGCTGAATTGGACGGAATTGTGCAGAAAGCAGTTTTTAACAGATATACCTACAGATATTTAGCTTTAAAAGGAAATATTGCAAACGGATCATTTGCAGTAAAATCAGGAATGCAAGATCCAAATTTAAATTTTGATTTGGCTGCAAGCGGAAACACACAAGAAAAATATCCGTCAATAAAATTAAAACTAAACCTGGATATTGCTGATCTTGAAAAACTAAATCTTCATGCCGGACCAATGAAGCTTCGCGGCAATGTTGATGCTGATATTGCCAATAGTAATCCGAATTTTTTGAATGGAAAAGTGTTTCTTTCAAACGTTCAGATTCTGCAGGATAAAGAGCCAATTGTTTTAGATTCGGTTCGTATTATTGCTTTTTCAGACAATACCCGAAATAATATTAAAATCTCGTCTCAGTTTTTAAAAGCCGAAGTCGACGGAAAATACAAATTGACAACATTGACAGCGGCCATTAAAAAATCATTGTCAAAATATATTGATTTAAAAACTCCAAAAGCAAACGGAGAATCTGACGAGCAGCGTTTGGCTTTTACAGTAACGGTTGATAATGACCCGATTCTTTTTAAACTAATTCCGAAACTGACAGGTTTAGAACCAATTAAAATCACCGGAAAATACAACAACGTAACCGATTCTTTAGAAATAAGAGGAATAATTCCGAGAATTGTGTATGCAGAAAATACAATTTCCGACGGAAAAATTAATATCGAAGCCAAAGAAAATGCTTTAGAATATTCTGTTTCTGTGGCAACGATTGAAAGCGGTTCATTAAAAATTCCGTTTACCAGCTTATCAGGAAAAGTAGAAAATAATATTTTGACTTATGCGCTTGAAGTTCAGGACGCAAAAGAAAAACCTCAATATTTTATTGCCGGAGAATTTAAGGCAGAAGATTCTAAAAACATATTTAAAATTGATGCCGAAAACTTCATTTTAAATTACGACAAGTGGAACATTGATCCTGAAAATGCCATAGAATTTGGAGATAAACGTCTTTACGTCAATAAATTTTTCTTCAATAATAACGGAAATGAATTAAAAATTCAATCGCAGGGAACACAGGATAATGCGCCATTGCAAGTCGATTTTGTAAACTTCAAAATCGAAACCATTATGAATATGGTTAAAAAAGATAAACTGTTGATGCAGGGTTTAATTAACGGAAATGCTGTTGTAGAAAACGTAATGACAACCCCAACTTTTACTTCTGATTTAAAAATTGATGATTTTGCTTTTAGAGGAGAAACAGTTGGCGATATTGAAATAAAAGTTGATAATAAAACCGCTAATTTATTAAATGCAAATGTGGCATTAACCGGAGAAGGAAACGAAGTAAACCTGACCGGAAATTATAAAATGGATGATGGAAACCTTGACTTCAATTTAGATATCAATAAATTGTATGTTAAAAGTATTCAGGGCTTTACAATGGGCAGCGTAACAGACGGAACGGGATATTTGTCAGGAAACTTTAAAATTCTCGGAAATGCATCAAGTCCAAAAGCTGCGGGCGAATTAAATTTTAATGATGGTGGTTTTAGAATCACACAGCTGAATTCATTTTTCAAAACAAATCAGGAAAAAATCACCTTTAATAATGATGTAATTACTTTCGATAAGTTTACGCTTCACGACGAAAACGACAACGAACTTGCTGTAGATGGAACTATTCAATCATCTGATTTTCAGAATTATAATTTTGGGTTAGTTGTTACAGCAAATGATTTTAGGGCAGTACATTCTAAAGAAACTGATAATGATTTGTTTTATGGAGACATGTTTTTAAATACAAAACTAAATATTAAAGGAAATTTAGATAGTCCGGTTGTCGACGGAACAATTAAAATTAATAAAGAAACCAAGTTTACGGTCGTAATGCCGCAATCAGATCCTTCAATCGCAGATCGCGAAGGAATTGTAGAGTTTGTTGACGAGGATAATATGTATTTGAGACAAAGGGTTGATTTACAAAACAAACTGGATCAGTCTGAAGTAAAAGGAATGGATGTTAATGTCGCCATTTCGATTGATAAAGAGGCAGAACTCACTTTGTTAATTGATAAAGCAAATGGTGATTATTTGAAATTGAAAGGAGAAGCAGAATTAGTTGGCGGAATCGATAAATCTGGAAAAACAACTTTGACCGGAAAATATGAGTTTTCGGATGGGGCTTATGAAATGAATTTTAACGGAATTAGAAGAAAATTTGATATTCAAAAAGGAAGTTATATCACTTGGAATGGTGAGCCGACAATGGCAAATTTAAATATTACGGCAATTTATAAAGTAAATGCTGCGCCAATTGATTTGCTTGGAAATCAGCTCCCGAACGATGATTCTGCCGTAAGAAATACATACAAACAAAAGCTTCCGTTTCAGACTTTATTGAAAATGAAAGGGGAATTAATGAAACCGGAAATTTCTTTTGGAATTGTACTTCCTGATGGTAATTACGATGTTTCTTCGGATGTTGTTACATTAACGCAGACTAAACTAAAACAATTAGAACAAGATCCTGCAGAATTAAATAAACAGGTTTTTGCTCTTTTATTATTAAACCGATTTGTGGGCGAAAATCCATTTGCAAGTGAAAGCGGCGGTACAAATGCCGAATCTTTGGCAAGGCAGAGTGTGAGCAAAATTCTTTCGCAGCAATTAAACAATCTTGCCGGAGAATTAATTACGGGATTTGAAGTCAATTTTGATTTAGAATCAACAGAAGATTATTCTTCCGGAACCATGCAAAACAGAACCGATTTGAATGTCGCTGTTTCTAAAAAACTGCTGGATGACAGATTGAAAGTAACTGTAGGAAGCAGTTTTGGCGTCGAAGGCGCAGAACGTGCCAACGAAGAAAGCACCAATATTGCGGGAGACGTGGCACTGGATTATCAGCTTACAAAAGACGGCCGTTATATGGTTCGTGCCTACAGAAAAAATCAATATCAGGTAGCGGTTGAAGGTCAGGTTGTAGAAACGGGTGTTGCTTTTATTATTACAATGAGTTACAATAAATTCAGAGAACTTTTTCATCGAACAGAAAAGGAAAAGGAACTAATAAGAGAAGAAAAAATCCGTAAAGAGAAAGAAAAACAAAAAAAGAAAGAAGTAAAAGAGAAGGGAAAACCAGAAGAAGAACAGCAGGAAAATCAAATTGAAGGCAATGAACAAAAAACATAATCATATAGAAAATCAATATGCAAAGTATTTTTTACTGTTCTGCCTGTTTTTTGTTTTAGGCTGCAGTAATACAAAATATCTGCCAGAAGGAGATTTGCTTTACATTGGAGGTTCTGTAAAAGTCAAAGATTCTTTAATAAAGAAAAAGGAAAGAAAAGCGCTCGAGAAAGAATTAGAAGATTTATTACGCCCAAAACCAAACAAACAAATTTTTGGATTGCGTCCTAAATTATGGATTTACAATTTTGCCGGCGAACCTAAAAAACAAAAAGGAACCAGATATTGGCTTCGTAATAAAGTAGGCGAGCCGCCAGTACTTTTCAGCAAAGTCGATTTAGATTACAATGTTTCTGTTTTACGAAATTTTACCGAAAACCGCGGTTATTTTAAAACCCGTGTCAGTGCCGATTCTACCGTTAGAAATAAACGGGTTACGGCAGAATATACTGTTATACCTAAAAAACAATACATCATTAAAAGCGTGACCTTTCCTGATGATTCTTTGGCAATGTCCAGAATTATAGGAAGATCAAGCCGAAGAAGTTTATTGAAAGTTGGAAAACCGTATGATCTCGATATTATAAAAGCCGAAAGAGAACGAATTGACGCAAGACTTAAAGAGAAAGGCTATTTTTACTTTAACCCAGATTATCTTTTGGCACAAGTAGACAGCAGTAAAGGAGATCATGAAGTAAAAGTCAGAATTATAATAAAACCAGATACGCCGCCAAAAGCCCTTACAGCTTATAAGATTAATAATATTTTTGTGTATCCCAATTATTCTCTTTCGAATGACAGTGCAGTTTATAGAAAAAGAGATATTACCCAATATAAAGATTTCACCATTATAGATACAACTGAAACCTTTAAACCAAGGATTTACGACCGAACAATATATTTTAAAAAAGGAGATTTGTATAACAGAAAGGACCATAATCTAACTTTAAATCGGTTTGTAAATCTGGGGACTTTTAGTTTCGTAAAAAATGAATTTAAACTTTCAGATAGTATTCCAAATGCATTGGATTCGTATTACTATCTAACGCTTCTGCCGAAAAAGTTTATTCGTGTTGAAGTTTTAGGAAAAACAAATTCAGCCAGTTATACTGGAACAGAAGTAAACGTGAACTGGAATAACCGAAACTTATTTAAAGGGGCAGAACTATTTACAGTATCTGTTTTTGGCGGTGCCGATTTTCAGCTTGGAGGCGTAAACAAAGGAAAAAATATTTATAAACTGGGAGCAGAAACAAGTTTAACCTGGCCGAGATTTATAACGCCGTTTAATATTGAAGGAAACAGTGAATATGTACCAAGAACTAAAGCAACTTTGCGATACGAATATCAAAAAAGAACGCAGTTGTATGCACTAAATTCCTTTAATACCTCTTTTGGATATTTGTGGAAAGAAAATATTCGGAAAGAACATCAGTTAAATGTGATCGATGTAACATATGTAAGTCCAAACCATGTTACACCCGAATATTTAGAAGATATTGAGGAAGATGCAGCATTAGGAAAAGTAATTGAAAAACAGTTAATTTTTGGTCCAACTTACAGCTATACCTATACAAATACGATGCAGAAACGCCGAAAAAATACAATCTATTTTAATGGAGAATTAGATTTGGCCGGTAATCTTACAGGTTTAGTTACAGGCGCGAATATTAAGAAAAATGACACGATAAAAATATTTGGTGTTCCGTTTAGCCAATATGTAAAAATCAGATCTGATTTCAGGCATTATTTAAAATTAGGAAAAGAAAGCGAATTAGCCAGCCGATTAATTGTGGGTGCCGGATTTGCTTACGGAAATTCAAATACGCTTCCAACATCAAAACAATTTGTAGTAGGAGGAACTAATAGTATTCGAGCCTTTAGAGCCAGAACTTTAGGGCCGGGAAGTTATGTTATTCCGCCAACAACAAACAACAATTATACTCCAGATCAATCGGCAGATTTAAAACTGGAATTCAATACAGAATATCGTGCAAAATTATTTAGTATCGTAAGAGGTGCAGTATTTTTAGATGCTGGAAATATTTGGCTTTTAAATGCCGACCCAGATAAACCCGGAGCCGAAATCTCAAAAGATTTTATGAAACAAATTGCAGTTGGGGCAGGAGCAGGTTTACGTTTTGATTTATCGTTCCTGATTTTAAGAACAGATTTAGCTATTCCGCTTCGAAATCCTTCCTTACCAGACGGACAACGCTGGGTAATTGACGATATTAATTTAGGAAGCAGTACGTGGAGAAAAGATAACCTGATTTTGAATATCGCCATTGGATATCCTTTTTAGAAAAAGTTTGCCACGAATTTCACGAATTTTCACGAATTTTTTTGAGATTTTAATTTATGAATTGACCCATAAATACAACACATAGAATTAGTGGAAATTCGTGAAATTCGTGGCAAAAAAACTTTAGTAAGCTTCGAAAAAAAGAAGTAAATTCGTCTAAATATTTTACAGGAATGCAAAACTTAGTTAAAAGAATTATTAGTATCGGTATTACTATTTTAGTCATTGTTCTGGCTTTTAAATACTGCCAGTTTAAAAAAGATGACGACTCTACAATCGATTATAATACCAATTTAATTCAGCAGCAAATTTTAAATGTTGGAAAACTGGTGGTTACCGAAGGACATTTCTCTGAAGTAATCACGTATAAAAATCAGCAGAAGTATTTGATGGATATGATTTCATTTGAAAAAAAGGCACTTATTGTGGTAAATGCCAATGTTACCGTTGCCTACGATTTGCATAAAATGAAATACGATATCGACGAAAAAAACAAAACCATTACGATTCTAAATATCCCAAAAGAAGAAATCACGATTAATCCTGATATTCAGTTTTATGATGTCGAACAAAGCAAACTGAATCCGTTTACGGGCGACGATTACAATAAAATCAATAAATCGGTAAAAGCCAATCTGGCAAAAAAAATCGAAAAATCAACCCTAAAAACAAACGCCCAAAACCGATTAATAAGCGAATTGTCTAAGATCTTAATTATGACAAATTCTATGGGCTGGAAACTACAATATAACGGAAAAACTATTGAATCTGAAAGCGAATTAAATCAGGATTTGAAGTTGTAGAGGTTTGCCACAAAGGCACTAAGATGCGAAGAATTTTTTTGTCACTTCTGATGGTTATAGATAAAGGATCAAAATGATTTTAAATTGCCTCCTGCTTTTGCTGGAGGTATGTATGAAGAAATTTAAAAAGGCTTTAGCCAAAAAATGAGTTTTGGCTAAAGCCTCTATAGTTGGCTTTATTTTTTTCCTCCAGCTAAAGCAGGAGGCAACTAAAAAAAGTTTGTGACGGGATAAAGGACTAAAATGATTTTAAATTGCCTCCTGCTTTAGCTGGAGGTATACATGAAGAAATTTAAAAGGCTTTAGCCAAAACTCTTATTTTGGCTAAAGCCTCTATAGTTGGCTTTATTTTTTCCTCCAGCTAAAGCAGGAGGCAACTAAAAAAGTTTGAGACTTTGTAAGATTAAAAAAAACTGCATATATCAGTTTAAATCAGTAAAATCTGCGGGCAAAAAACAAAAAGGCAATAAAAAACTTAGCGTCTTAGTGTCTTTGTGGCAAATGCGGCAAAGAACTATCAAAAATCAAATCCAATCCCCCAGAAATCAAATGCGCAATTTCAGGACGTTTTTCTTTCAATTGATCCAAATAAACCAACACTTCCTGTAAAAGCTGTTTTTCATCTGAATCTTTTAAAAGTTCCGCAATTTCAACAGATAATAACCAATCGTTTGAATGACTATTTTTTAGGTTTTCAAAAATAGATTTCAGCTCCGTTTTAGAACCTTTATTTTTTCTAATATCTCTAACTAACGCATATAAATTCTCCAATTCATCACGTTCATCAGTATGTTTTGCTTTTATTGTTTTAGTTGTTGGCACAATATTGATCAAGTCAAAACTATTTACATCTGCCGGGCCAGAAAATGCCGAAATCACTTTTTTACCAATTGCCATATCGTAATTTCCCCAATCTGGCTGAAACAAAACAGTTTCGCCATGAGTAACCGTACAATTTCTAAAACTGATTAAAATGATTTCTCCGTGTAAGTTTCTAGAGCCCGTAATAATTTCACCTTCAACAATAATATTACCTTCAAATTCCAGTTTTACAGTTTCGTTTTCAACAATACTGTAAGCCTGTAAATCCTTCGGACTCATATCTTCAATTGCCAGATTAAAACCTTTCAGTTTCCCAATCGGACTTCCAAATCCATGTGGGTGCGTTAGAGTTCCGTGTCCTACTAATTCTTTTTCACGGTATGATAAAGCTGTTTTTCCGGTTGTCTGAATATAGACTGGTTTTCCTTCTTCTTCAATAACATTTGTGAAAACTCCGGAAACTTGTAAACCAGTACTCAATTCAATTGTTCCTAAAGCATTGGATTGAATTAATTTTTTAATTCCCGAAAGTCCTCCGGTACGAAGTGCCATTTTATTAGCAAATTCTTCCAGAACTAAACTTAAATAAGAAAAAGTAGGCGTTACATAAAGCTGAGGCTGCAACTGCGTAATATCAAAATTTTGATTGGCTGCAGAAATATCATAAGGGATTTTCTTTACATTATCGGTCATACACCAGGCACTTTCACCAATTGAAGAAAGTAATCCGGCACCATAAATTTTTGGATTTTCAACTGTTCCAATCAAGCCGTATTCAACCGTCCACCAATGCAGGTTTCTAATTTGAGCCATTTCAGACAATTCGCCCATATCATTTTGTAAATCAGCAACCGCTTTTTCGGCCTCATCGATTTTTTCTTGTGGCGTATCTTCGGCTTCTTTTAAAATAGAAAGCAAACGAATCGCTTCATACATTTGATAATCTTTGTGAGATGAGATTGCTTTACAGCCAATTTCACCAAAACGTCTCAAATATTCTGCATATTCAGGATTGGCAATAATAGGAGCGTGGCCGGCACCTTCGTGAATAATATCTGGTGCAGGGGTATATTCAATATGTTCTAATTGACGGATATCTGATGCAATAACCAAAACATTATAAGCCTGAAACTCCATAAAAGCATTTGGCGGAATAAATCCGTCAACGGCAACTGCAGCCCAGCCAATTTCAGTTAGAATACGGTTCATTCCGTACATACTCGGAATAGAATCAATTTCGATTCCTGTTTTACGTAAACCTTCTAAATACGAATGATGTGCAACTTTTGAAAGGTAATCTACATTTTTACGCATAACATATCGCCAAACCGCCTGATTGATTGGTGTATAATCACTATAATCCTGAGGTTTAATAAATTGCTTTAAATGTTTTGGCAATCGTTCTAATAACGGATTTGTTTCTATAGATGCATTCATTTCGAAAACGTTGTAGATTAGAATGTAAAATTACGAATTTAGGTCGCTATTTTTTGCTATTCATCACAAAATTTTTATTCGAAAGTGATTTTTATTGCGCTTTTATAGATTTTTTGAAGTTAGCGGAAAACTAAATTTTAGCAGTCATTATTTTCATAATTAACTTTTTCCAATGTTTTCTCGAAGTTTTCCAGCTCTTTCTTCGTCATTGAGGCTTCTTTCAAGTCGACTGGTAATTGTTTTTTAGCATCAGAACTAATCCATAATCCCGTAAAAGTATTTCCGGTTTTCTTTAAAATTAAAACACCGCTAAAACCGTGTTCGACTAAAACAAATTCATTTTCTTTCTTTTTATTCTGAGTAATATCAAGCTGAATCCATTTTTTTGATTTGTCATATCGATACATAGACGTATACATCAAATCGGCAGTACATGGATTTTCTTCGGTTTTAATATAAACTGTTATTGGAGTTTTTCCATCGACAGTTCCTTTGTATAAATTAAAAGCAGGTGCTTGTGATTGCGCGTTTAAATGATTTAGAAAAGAGAAACAGATTATAAAGAATAGAATAATTTTTTTCATTTTAAATAGTTGATTGGTTTTTGATAGTATTTGGGTCAATCAAATTTATTTAATTTAAAATAGTATCCAAATTTAATTTGTCAGCTATTTTAAGATTTACCCGATGAATTTCGCAACTCATTTTTGGCATTTCTAAAATACTCAATTTTGTGATTGAACATAAAAGCCATATTTGTGGCACGCATTTTTGCTTCTTCGGTAATTACTCCTGCAAACTGCGCATCGATTGTAGTATTGAAAATTTGTATCCAGCGGTCAAAATGAGTTTTATCTACCGGTAATTGTTTGTGCGGAGGAAAAGGTGTTCCCGAATAAGCGCGAACATCAAACAAAATAGTCTGCCAAAAACCATACATTTTTTGCAAATGCGGCTCCCAGCGATCTTGTAATTTATCATTAAAAATAGGACCAATTAGATCATCTTTTCTAACATTATCATAAAAGCTGTTCACCATTTGTTTAATATCCTCTATGGTCGAAATATCTTTAAGCGTTTCCATGTTTTCTAATAAAATTGAAATGCAAAAATACGATATAACTTCAGGTTCGTTCCATGATATTTGTCATTTATGAAATAATTATAAGTTGTATTTGGGAATCAAAAACGATAATTTAATTACTGATTTTAAAAGTTTTGTAAAAACTGAAATTTAAATGTAAGTTTTTTATGGTTTTTAATATTTTAAATAATTGGTTTTTAATTGTTTATAAAAAATAAAGATGTGTTTTTGTTAAGGTAATATTTACAAATGATGTGTATTTGTAAAGTTGTAATTATAACGATTTCGTGAAAATTGATATATTTTTGAATCGTTTTAATAAAAATAATCATAATAAAATGAGAAAAATTTAACTATCAACAAACCACAAAAACCACAAAAAAGATGCGCAAAACTACTCAAAAACCTACAAACCGAGTAAGAGCTTTTATGACACAAGTCATTATTATAATGCTTTTATTTATTACCAAAACAAATGCACAGACGGTTACACCTTTTATAACATCAGGTGATCAAACGAGATTATTACAACAGCAGGCAACTGTAAGTTTCGGAACAAACTCAGGAACAAATCCTTCTACAGTTACAGTTAATGCAGGAACAACGTACCAAACAATGGACGGCTTTGGTTACACTCTTACCGAAGGAAGTGCCGAAGTAATCAGCGGAATGGCACCAACGCAGCAAAACCAATTATTGAATGATTTGTACAATCCTAATACAGGATTAAACGCAAGTGTAATTCGTATTAGTATTGCAGCTTCAGATTTAAGTAACTCTTCGTATAGTTATAACGAAACTTCCGGAGATACTAACATGAATAACTTCAGTTTAAACGGACCGGATTTAACGTATCTAATTCCGATTATCAAAAAAATTCAGCTGATAAATCCGAACATTAAAATTTTAGCAACACCTTGGTCAGCGCCACGCTGGATGAAAACCAACGGTTCCTGGATTGGCGGAAGTCTGCAGACACAATATTATGCCGCTTATGCAAAATATTTTGTAAAATATATTGCGGCAATGCAGGCGCAGGGAATACCGATTTGGGGAATTACTCCACAAAACGAACCTGAAAATCCGCACAACGAACCAAGTATGCTGATGAATTCTACAGAACAAAAGAATTTTATCAATCAACAACTTGGGCCTCAATTGGCTGCAGCTGGATACGGAGGAGTAAAAATTATTGCTTTTGATCACAACTGCGACAATACAGCATATCCAATTGATGTTTTAAATAACAGCAGTTATGTTGACGGAGCGGCATTCCATTTATATTTAGGAAATATTTCGGCTATGTCTACAGTACGAAATTCAACAAACAAAAACGTTTATTTTACAGAACAATACACAGGTTCTGGCGGAAGCTTTGGCGGAGATTTTGGCTGGCACATGCAAAACGTTGTTATTGGGAGTACAAACAACTGGTCTAAAACAGTTTTAGAATGGAATGCTGCAAACAATTCAAGTTTAGGGCCAAGAACTCCGGGTGGATGTAATACTTGTTTAGGAGCGATTACAGTTAATAACAGCACAAGTTATACTAAAAATGTGGCCTATTATATTATTGGTCAAATTTCTAAATATGTAAAACCGGGTGCAGTAAGAATTGGTTCTTCAAGTACAAACGGCAGTATTTTATCTGTTGGATTTAAAAATCCTGATGGCTCAACCGCACTTGTAATTTACAACTCAGGAGGATCAAATACCATAAAAGTAGTTTCAGGATCATCAGCATTTAACTATACAGTTCCGGGATCATCAGCAGTTACTTTTACCTGGGGAGCAGGAACACCACCTCCAACTGGTTTTCCGGGGTATTATAATATTATTTCAAGAAATAGTAATAAAGGACTGGATGTAGCAGATAATTCAACTGCAAGCGGCGGAAGAATACAGCAATATGATGTAACAGGCGGCGGCGGAAATAACCAGCGCTGGAAATTTGTTTCTGACGGAGCAGGGAATTATTACATCATTGTAAAATCAACCGGAATGTATTTGGCAGTTGAAAATAATGGAACAGCAAATGGATTGAAAGTACAGCAAAAAACGTTCTCTAGCTCTAATGAATTTAAATGGACGGTTGCAAGTCTTGGCGGCGGATACTATAAAATTACCAATGTAAATACAGGTAAATCACTTGATGTTGAAAATGTTTCTACAGCAAATGGCGCTAATATTCAGGTTTGGGATTACACGGGCGGACTGAATCAGCAATGGCAGTTTGTTCAGGTTGAATCGACAGCAAAAAAAGCTTTGACAATAACAGAAGATGGTGAAAGCACAAACGATATGGCTATTTTTATTAATTCGGCAAACGATTATTTAAAAATTGATACCAATCATGAAGGGAGTGCCGATGTAGCAATATTCAATATTGCGGGACAAAGCATCTTGAAAAAGAATGTAAACTTTGTAAAAGGAAATCAAGCAGAAATCGAAATTTCAAGACTTCCAAAAGGAGTTTATGTAGTAAGAGTAACGGATAGTCAGGGATCTTATTCTAAAAAAATATTAAAGCAATAATTACAAATCGAGAATTCAATTAGTAATTTTATATTGATGTTTAAAAGGCTGTCTAATTTTTAGGCAGCCTTTTATTTTTTATCCAATAAGTTGTGTAAACAAATCCTGATTATCGTTTAAGTATTGAAATTCAAATCCGTATTGTGTCATTTTCATTTTGATAGGCAGAATATCTTTTTTCTTTTTCAATTCTAAACCAACAATAACAGAACCAACTTCACGGCTGTTTTTCTTTGCAAACTGAAAATAAGTAATATCATCATCCGGCCCTAAAATATTGTTTACAAATTCTTTTAAAGCTCCGGGACGCTGCGGAAACTGGATCATAAAATAATGCATTAAACCTTCATAAAGTAAAGAACGTTCTTTGATTTCGGCAGTTCTTTCAATGTCATTATTACTTCCGCTCACTACGCATACTACATTTTTGCCTTTAATTTTATCTTTATAAAAATCCAAAGCGGCAATTGTTAAAGCACCTGCAGGTTCTACAACCATAGCTTCTTCATTGTACAATCGTAAAATGGTCGTGCAGACTTTACCTTCGGGAACCAAAATAATATCTTCCAGATTATAACGGCAGATTTCAAAAGTTTTATCGCCTACTTGTTTTACAGCCGCGCCATCAACAAATTTGTCGATTGTTTTAAGCGGGGTATTTTTATTTTCTTCAATGGAAGTTTTCATCGAAGGAGCGCCTTTTGGCTCAACGCCGATGATTTTAGTATTAGGACTTAAATGCCTGAAAACTTCAGATAAACCAGAAGCAAGTCCGCCGCCGCCAATCGGAACAAAAACATAATCGATTGGTTTTGTATAACTTTCCAAAATTTCAAGTCCTACAGTTCCTTGTCCGGCAATAACTTTTTCATCATCAAAAGGATGAATAAATGTTTTATGATTTTTAATTGCATCTGCCGTTGCCGATCCGTAAGCATCATCAAAAGTATCTCCCGTTAAAACAATTTCAACAAACGATTTTCCAAACAATTGTACTTGTTTTACTTTTTGTTTTGGAGTTGTTTTTGGCATGTAAATTTTACCTTTTATATGCAGCAGATTACAGGAGTAAGCAACTCCCTGCGCATGGTTTCCTGCGCTGGCACAAACAATTCCATTTGCTTTTTCTTTATCATTTAACGTAGAAATCTTGTTGTAAGCACCTCTAATTTTATATGAGCGAACAATTTGCAAATCTTCCCGTTTTAATAAAATAGTCGATTTAAACTCGTCTGAAAGATTTAAATTTTGGGTAAGGGGCGTCGCGGCAACTACATTTTCTAGCTGCTTTTTTGCGTTAAGTACTTCGTTAAATAAACTCATAATTTGTTTGTTTTTTATTTTTTGCCACAGATTTAAAGGATTTCCACAGATTAAAAAAATCATTATAATCCTTTAAATCTGTGGCAAAAAAATATTTCGTTTTTAATCTTCTTAAAAATAAAAAACCTCCCGATGTGGGAGGTTTTTATAAATTATATTTTACTTATTTATATAACACCTCGCCATCATTGCTGAATTGCAATAATGCTGATAATCGCGATAATAATGTTATTAAAGTTTTTCATTTTTAACTGATAGAGTAACAAATGTACTTATTTTTTTCGAAGTAATAAACAGCAGTTTTGTAAAAAAAACTAAATACTGAAAACTGAATACTACTTTTTAACCGGCGGATATTGAGCTAAAATTTTGTTTACGAACTCAGCAATTTTTTCGTCTTTTTTATCAACGTTTTTAGTCAAAGTTCCTAAACCTTCACCCTGCCAGATCATTTCTTTCTTTTTGGCATCGATTAAATCAATATACAAAGTTCCTTCTGTAGAAGTCGAAACCGTAGTTTGTCCGCCGTACATCATATAAGGATTCCAACCCCAGCCCCAGCCGTAACCCCAGCCAGCGCTAAATTGGTTTACATTTACCTGTTCTCTAGATTTTGTAAAAATGTTTACTAATAAATCAGGATTATCACTTTTTGTGAAACCTTTTGCTGCCATTTCATTATCAATGGCGTGAAGAATACGTCTTTTATCCAAATCTGAAATCTCAACTTTGTCAATTCCGGGCTTAAAGAAAGCATAAGTTTTATAAGGCGCAAAATCGACATTTTTGTCGTAATCAGAATAAACAGTAACACTGCTGCAGGATGAAAGTATCAAAAGCAGAAAAATCGGAACTAACTTGAATGTTTTCATAATTATTAGAAATTTAATGTTCTTGTTCTGTTTGTTTTATCATAAAAGCAGCTTTTACGTTTGTCAGGCTGAGCGAAGTCGAAGCCCTTTTTTGCTTACCAGCCTTCGACTTCGCTCAGGATAACATTGCGTTTATGATAAAATTTTTTTAAAAAACTTTAACTAAAGCAGACTTTCGTCAACAATATTTGGTAAAGTTACTTTTAATAAAGGCTCGACTTGCATCGCTCTTTTTATAGCAAAAATAGCTTCGTCATTTCGGGCCCAGCTTCTTCTTGAAATTCCGTTGTTCACATCCCAAAAAAGCATTGATGCTAAACGCTTTGAAGCCTCTTTAGAACCATCAAGAACCATACCAAATCCGCCGTTTATAACCTCTCCCCAGCCAACTCCGCCGCCGTTATGAATTGATACCCAGGTTGCTCCTCTAAAGCTGTCACCAATTACGTTTTGGATCGCCATATCGGCCGTAAAACGAGATCCATCGTAGATGTTTGAAGTTTCTCTGTAAGGCGAATCAGTTCCCGAAACATCATGATGATCGCGTCCTAAAACAACAGCTCCAATTTCGCCTTTTGCGATCGCTTGGTTAAAAGCTTCAGCAATTTTAATTCTACCTTCGGCATCAGCATAAAGAATTCTTGCTTGAGAACCTACAACCAATTTATTTTCCTGCGCACCTTTAATCCATTTAATGTTATCCTGCATTTGCTGCTGAATTTCACTTGGAGAAGTCTTCGCTAATTCTTCTAAAATCTGACTTGCGATGGTATCTGTTTTTTGTAAATCTTCTGGTTTTCCAGAAGTACAAACCCATCTAAAAGGTCCAAATCCGTAATCAAAACACATTGGGCCCATAATATCCTGAACGTAACTCGGATATTTAAAATCGATATTATTTGCTGCCATTACATCTGCGCCGGCACGTGAAGCTTCAAGTAAAAACGCATTTCCGTAATCAAAAAAGTAAGTTCCTTTCGCCGTATGTTTATTAATTGCTGCTGCGTGACGACGTAATGTTTCCTGAACTTTTTCTTTGAATAAATCCGGATTCTCAGCCATCAAATCATTTGCTTCTTCAAAAGAAATTCCAACAGGATAATAACCTCCAGCCCACGGATTATGAAGCGAAGTTTGATCTGAACCTAAATCAATTTTGATATTTTCCTGATCAAAGCGTTCCCAAACGTCCACCACATTTCCTAAATAAGCAATTGAAACGGTTTCTTTATTGGCTTTCGCCAAAGCTACTCTCGCTACCAATTCATCTGTAGAAGTTACGACTTCATTAATCCATCCTTGTTCGTGACGGATTTTTGTAATTTTCGGATTCACTTCGGCACAAACCGTAATACATCCGGCAATATTTCCGGCTTTTGGCTGTGCGCCAGACATTCCGCCCAAACCAGAAGTTACGAATAAACTTCCTTCCGGATTTTGTTTTATTTTTCTAAAACCATTTAAAACCGTAATTGTCGTTCCATGTACAATTCCCTGCGGGCCAATATACATATAACTTCCCGCCGTCATTTGTCCGTATTGCGAAACTCCAAGCGCATTCATTTTTTCCCAATCGTCCGGTTTAGAATAATTTGGGATCACCATTCCATTTGTAACCACAACTCTTGGCGCTTCTTTGTGCGAAGGAAATAATCCCATAGGATGTCCTGAATACATCGTTAAAGTCTGCTCGTCTGTCATTTCAGACAAATACTGCATCGTCAATAAATATTGTGCCCAGTTCTGGAAAACAGCGCCGTTTCCGCCATACGTTATTAATTCATGCGGATGCTGTGCCACGGCATAATCCAAGTTATTCTGAATCATGTGCATAATCGCTTTTGCCTGCAATGATTTTCCAGGATATTCGTCAATTGGTCTTGCGTACATTCTATAATCAGGGCGAAGGCGGTACATATAAATACGTCCGTATTTTTCTAATTCTTCTGAAAATTCGGGAATTAATTCAGCGTGATGTTTTGGTTCAAAATAACGCAATGCATTTTTTAAAGCCAGCTTTTTTTCTTCAGCCGAAAGGATTTCTTTTCTTTTCGGAGCGTGATTAATAGCCGGATCGTACGCTGCTTTTTGAGGTAATATATTTGGAATCCCTTGTTGTATTTGTTCCTTGAAAGTCATTTTTTTAGAGATGCTAAGTTGCTAAGATATTTTAGTTAGATTAACAACAGATTAATTTTTTGTTTTTTTAATTCTGAGGTTTAAATGTGATCAACATTTAATTGATGCAATTGGAATTTTGAATTTAAAATTTATCTAAATTATCTAATTCCCATATTGTCACATTTTCTAATTAAAAAAAACTAAGGATAACGGATATCCGACCTGTGATAAGACTTGTGGATTTTAATCCTGAATTTTCTTGAATGGATATCCATTAATGATTTTAGAGTTTAGATTGTTGATTTTAGATTTTTGAATTACCTAATTGGCACATTTTCAAATTGACTAATTAGCTTTTTTTCTTATTTCTCCCGTTCTTTTATCAAAACCGTACGGACAATGACGACAGCCGCTTTTACAGCAGTAGCCTCTTTTTAAATGGTGTTTTTCAGTAAAGCATTTGTAACCTTCGGGTGTATAGTAAAAATCTTCGCCTTCGATTAATTTATTTTCATTACTTTGCTCTTTCATAAATCTGCTTCGCGTTCGTTTTTGAATAATATAAAAATCAAAAATATAAATATTTGATTATGATTTTATTGAAATCGAACAATTTTATAGCTACAAATTTATAAATTTTACAGCCAATGTTTCTGATTGTTGCCAAATATTTAATTCCGAAAGGATATCGCGGAATGGCTGTATTTCCGTTTGTAATTGTAAAATATGGTTTTGATAAAGCAAATGCAGTTTTTGTTAATCATGAAAAAATCCATTTGCGACAGCAGTTAGAACTTTTAGTAATTCCGTTTTTTATCTGGTATTTTCTGGAATATTTAATTCGTTTACTTCAATATAAAAATGCGGAAACAGCTTATCGAAATATCAGTTTTGAAAGAGAGGCTTACACCAAAGAAACCGATTTTAATTATCTGAAAAACCGATCCTTTTTTCAGTTTCTACATTACATTAAAGTGGGCAATAAGCAATAGGCTTTAAGCTTTAAGCGTTAAAGATATTAAGACATGAATTATCACTTTCGACTTTTGACTTTCGACTTTCAACTTTAAAAAATGAACCCAGTTTTCAATCAACATATTTCTATTGATTTTCCCAATGATATTTCTTTGACAATAAAGCGAGAAGATTTAATTCATCCGTTTGTTTCGGGCAATAAATTCCGAAAATTAAAATACAATTTACTTCAGGCGAAAGCCGAAAATAAAGAGACTCTATTGACTTTTGGCGGTGCATTTTCGAATCATATTGCGGCGGTGGCTTTTGCCGGAAAAGAGCAGGGTTTTAAAACGATCGGAATTATTCGCGGCGATGAACTTTTTGATAAAATCGAAGAAAATCCAACTTTAAAATTCGCCCAGGAAAACGGAATGAAATTTGAATTTGTTTCTCGCGAAGAGTATCGTTTAAAAAATGAAACTTCCTATATAGAAAAACTAAATGAGAAGTTTGGCGATTTTTATTTAGTTCCCGAAGGCGGAACAAATGGACTCGCCGTAAAAGGCTGCGAAGAAATCTTAACTGATGAAGATGCAAGTTTTAATTACGTTTGCTGCGCTGTTGGAACGGGCGGGACAATTTCGGGATTAATAAATAGTGCTGAGGAAAATCAGAAAATTTTGGGCTTTCCGGCGTTAAAAGGTGATTTTTTAAACGATGAAATTCGTATTTTTGCAAAAAAAGATAACTGGAATTTAATTTCTGACTATCATTTTGGAGGTTATGGCAAGATAAATTTAGAATTAATCGAATTTATCAATGGTTTTTTTGAAGAAACAAAAGTGCCTTTAGATCCAATTTATACAGGAAAGATGGTTTTTGGCGTTATAGATTTAATCAACAAAAATTATTTTCCTGCACATTCAAAAATATTACTCATTCACACCGGCGGATTACAGGGAATTGAAGGAATGAATATAAAATTGAAGCAGAAAAAATTACCAATACTCAAAAAAAATGATTAAAAAAATTGTACTGCTCTTTACAATAATAGTTTTGGCAAGCTGCTCGTCAAGCAAACCGGCTGTCGCTGCGACGAAAAAAACGACGGTTCAGAAGCCAAGAGTAGCGACGACGAAAAAAACAGCTTACAGCAAACCAGCAGTTAAAAATTATCCTTCTACAAATAATACAACTGAGGTTATTCAATCTACTTCAAAAACAGTTGTTACCAGCGATTTAATCAATAATTACATTTTGCAGTTCAAAGATATTGCAATGGGAAATATGAAAACTTACGGAATTCCGGCTAGTATTATTTTGGCGCAGGGAATCTTAGAATCGGGTGCAGGAAAAGGAGATTTAGCGCTTGAAGCAAATAATCATTTCGGAATTAAATGCCATAAAGACTGGCTTGGGGAAAGTGTTCGTCACGATGATGATTCGGCACAGGAATGTTTTAGAAAGTATCCCGAAGCTGCAGAATCATACAAAGATCATGCTTTATTTTTAGTTGGAAAAAACAGATACGCGACTTTATTCACTTACGAAAAAGACGATTATAAATCGTGGGCAAAAGGTTTGCGGGCTGCGGGTTACGCAACAGATCCTAATTATCCCGATAAATTAATTAGTTATATCGAGCGTTATAATCTGCATCAATACGATTGTCAGGTAACCGGAAAAAATTACGTTGCAATAAATAAAACGGCTCCAGCAAGAAAATCATCTTATGATGTGGCTTCTGATCCAAAGCTAAATATGAACTCAAACGATCCGAATTTGTACGAAGTTCAAAAAGGAGATACTTTGTATTCAATTTCAAAAAAATTCAATTTATTAGTTGACGATTTAAAACAAAAAAATAATCTGACAGATAATGCGCTTTCGATAGGACAGAAGTTGAGAGTAAAATAATTATCAATTGTTAGTTGTTAATTATAAATGAAAAAGAAAATCTTATTTGGAATTTTTATTTTTGCAGCGGTTTTAATAATTAGATTTTTTTGCGGAGTTTATATTCATGATGAATTTGCCACAAAACATTTATTTATAAAATATAGACCAACTTGGAAGTGGACGTTTTATTCACCAATTGGAATGTCTGATAGAAAAATAGAAGAGCTTTCAGAAGAAGAACAAATAGATCAAAAATATTTTAATGAGTTTGTTTTAGATCAAGGTTTAAGTAATTAAATCTAAAATATAAACTCTAAAATCTAAAATTAAGAATGTTATATAAAAGAAGTAGTCAGCTTTTTGCTGAAGCAGAAAAAGTAATTCCGGGAGGAGTAAATTCACCAGTAAGAGCATTTAAAGCAGTTGGCGGAACTCCAATTTTTGTAAAAAGTGCCAAAGGCGCTTACTTATATGATGAAGACGGAAACAAATTAATAGATTATATCAACTCTTGGGGGCCAATGGTTTTGGGACACGCTTATCAGCCGGTTGTTGATGCCGTAATCGAAAAAGCAAAACTGGGAACTTCATTTGGAATGCCAACAGAACTGGAAACAGAAATTGCTGCTTTGGCAGTTTCTATGGTTCCGAATATTGATAAAATACGTTTTGTAAATTCTGGAACAGAAGCTTGTATGAGTGCGATTCGTCTGGCTCGCGGATTTACAAAAAGAGATAAAATCATCAAATTTGCAGGCTGCTATCACGGACATTCTGATTCATTCTTGATTCAGGCAGGAAGTGGAGCCGTAACTTTTGGATCGCCAAACAGCCCAGGAGTTACAGAAGGAACTGCAAAAGATACTTTGTTAGCCAAATACAATGATTTAGAGAATGTAAAAACTTTAATCGAAGCGAATAAAGGAGAAATCGCGGCCATTATTATCGAAGCGGTTGCAGGAAATATGGGTTGTATTCCGCCTGCAAAAGGTTTCTTAGAAGGCTTAAGAGAATTGTGTACAGCAAACGGAATCTTATTGATTTTTGATGAGGTTATGACAGGTTTTCGTTTAGCCCGCGGAGGAGTTCAGGAATTGTATAATATTAATGCTGATATTGTAACTTTTGGAAAAGTAATTGGCGGAGGACTTCCGGTTGGAGCTTTTGCTGCCCGCGAAGAAATCATGAATTATTTAGCACCTCTTGGTCCAGTTTATCAGGCTGGAACATTATCTGGAAATCCGTTAGCAATGGCGGCTGGATATGCAATGTTGAAAGCGTTAGACAATGACCGTGAAATTTTTACTCGTTTAGAAGAAAAAACGGCTTATTTAGAAGCAGGAATTGACAGAGTTTTAAAAGCAAATAATGTTGTTTTTACCATCAATAGAGTAGGTTCTATGATTTCTGTTCACTTTGATGGGGATCCGGTTACCGATTTTCAAACGGCTGCAAAAGGAGATAACGAAACGTTTAAGAAATTCTTCCACGGACTGTTGCAGGAAGGGATTTACATTGCACCATCTGCATACGAAACATGGTTTATTACAGATGCTTTAACATATGAAGATTTAGATTTTACTATTAATGCGATCGATAAGGTTTCGAAAACATTTTAATAGCAAAAAAGAGGCTGTCTCAAAAGTCGAGACAACCTCTTTTTTATTCGGATACCTATCGGAGAAATTTTCCGTTTACGCGATTCTCAACAGCTTGATTTTACTTTTGAGACAGCCTCTTTTTTTTGATCTCAATTACATTTTATCTTTTCGGTGATCTTTCATTTTGTCTTTATGTTCTTTTTTAATTGCTGTCCATTTTTTGTATTGATCTGCATTTAAAATAGATTTCATTTTTGCATCATAAGCTTTGTGATCTTCTTCCATTTGTTTTTTCATGGCTTTTTTATCAGCTTCAGTTGGCTGTACACCAGAATCTCTTCTGCTTTTTTTAAGCATTTCCATTTTTGTACTTCTGTCAGATAAAAGTTCACTTACTTGTTTTTGCTGATCAGCATTTAGATTTAAGTCAGTCGTTAATTTTTGTAAATGCGCCTGATTACGTTCCTGTGGTGTTTTATGATCTTTATGATCTCCTTTTCCTCTGCGGCCTTCATGTTCTTTTTTTAGAGCCGTCCATTTTGTGTATTGATCCGCATTTAAAATGGCTTTCATTTTAGCATCGTTGGCTTCTCTTTCGGCGGTAATTTGTTTTTTAAAAGCTTCTCTTTCTTCTGCAGTAGGTTTTGTTTTACTGTCTTTTCTTGAATCTCTGAACTTTTCCGCTTTAGCACTTTTCTCTGCCAAAAGCTGCTTTACTTGTTCCTGCTGTTTTTTATCTAAATTCAAATCAGAAGTTAGTTTTTGTAAATGCTTTTCATTACGCTGTTCGGGAGTTAATTTTTCTCTTTGATCACGTGCTGGTTTCTGATTGATGTCTTGTGCAAAACTTACTATTCCAACGAACAATAAAGCTGCGATAAATAATTTTTTCATTTTTCGTCTTTTTAAAAGGTTTATTGCAATTAGACTTCTACAGATTTAATAAGTTTAATGAGATTGTCAGATTTATCTTTTATTTAACAGAAACTATTAATGAAAATATAATGTGGTTTTAAAAATATTTGAAAATACAAAGAGGCTCAACGGCCTCTTTGTATAAACTATATTTAGTTGCTTTCTTTTTTGTATTCTTTTATTTTTTCTCTGGCTTTGTCTTTATTTTTTTCCTGTAAAGAATGCCATTTTGCATATTGATCAGCGTTTAGAATTGCTTTCATTTTTGCGTCATTTGCTTCTTTTTCGGCTTTTATTTCATTTTTAAAAGCTTCTTTTTCAGCTGCAGTTGGCTTTACATCACTGTTCTTTTTTGCTTCTCTGGCTTCTCTGAATTTTTCTGCTTTAGCACTTCTTTCAGCTAGTAATTGTTTTACCTGTGCTTGTTGATTGGCATCTAAACTCAATTCTGTAGTTAACTTTTTTAATTGTTTTTCGCTGCGCTGTTCGGGAGTTAATTTTTCTTTTTGTTCAGGTGCTGTTTTTTGATCGGTGTCTTGTGCAAAACTTGCTATTCCAACTAATAGTATAGCTGCGATAAATAATTTTTTCATGATTTGTCTTTTTTTAAGGTTATAGTATTTAGACTTTATTAAACTGAATAGGTTTAATTAATATTGTGAATTGTTGTTTATTTAACTTTTTGAGATGTAAATATTTAAAGCTGCAGCTTTCCTGTATATTGAAAATATTTTCTTATTTTTAGAAGACCAATAAAATATTTTCCAAAAACAAATTATTATGAATTCCTCTTTGTTAAACAATAAAATTGCTTTCTTTTCAACGCAGCCTTACGATAAAGCTTTCTTCAATAAATACAATGCTGATTTTGGTTTTGAACTGGATTTTTTCGAAACACAATTAAACACACAAACTGTAATTTTAATTGAAAAAACCAAAATTGTCTGCGTCTTTGTAAACGACATTGTAAACGAAGCCGTAATTAAACAATTGGCAGAAAAAAATGTAAAAATTATTGCATTACGCTGCGCAGGTTTTAATAATGTCGATCTGGAAGCAGCAAAAAAACACAATTTAAAAGTCTGTCGTGTTCCGGCATATTCTCCGCAGGCAGTTGCTGAACATGCGATGGCAATGATTTTGACTTTAAACCGAAAAACACATAAAGCATATAACAGGGTTCGTGAGCAAAATTTCTCTTTAAATGGATTATTAGGTTTTGATTTGTTTGGAAAAACAATTGGAATTATTGGAACGGGAAATATCGGAAAAGCTTTTGCAAAAATTGCTTTGGGTTTTGGCTGTAAAGTTTTGGCTTATGATATTGTAACCAATGAGGAAATGGCTAAAGACGGTGTTTCTTTTGTTGGTTTAGAAGAAATATTTAAATCGAGCGATATCATTTCACTTCACTGTCCGCTAAACGATCAAACAAAGCATGTAATTAACAAAGATTCAATTGCTTTGATGAAAGACAGCGTAATGATTATTAATACTAGCCGCGGCGGATTAATTGAAACTTCCTGCGTAATTGAAGGTTTAAAAGAAGGTAAAATTGGCTATTTAGGAATTGATGTTTACGAACAGGAAGAAAAACTTTTCTTCAGGGATTTATCTGCAGATATTATTCAGGATGATGCAATTCAGCGTTTAATGAGTTTTCCGAATGTTTTGGTAACAGCGCATCAGGCGTTTTTTACCAACGAAGCTTTAACGCAGATTGCATTGGTAACTTTCAATAATATAAAATCATTATTGAAGCAAAATGATATTGAAAATAAAGCGGCATTATTAGTTTAAATTATCCGCTGCATTAAACCTGATAGGTTCTTATCCAGAGACTTCGGGACTGTCGGGTTGCTTGTCGAATATTTTTCGTAATTTAATTACTTGAAAATGAGTATGTAGATTTAAAATATCAGATTATGAAAAATAAAATTCTAATTCTAATCGCAATTCTGGCATTATATTCATGTCAAAGTAAAACGGAATCAAAAAATATTATTAAAACGATTATTCAGGATACATTGTCAAAAACCATTGGAGGAACTGCTGATGTAAGTGATGCTCCTGCAAAAGAAGATAAAGCAGCCAAATTAATTCGAAAGCAATTAAAGGTTCTATTAAAGAACGATCTTCCCGTATTGACAAAAGAAAACAGGTTCTTTTATTACGAAGCTTTTGATTTAAATAACGATCAGAAAAATGAATATTTTGTTGGTTTCTCTAATTCGTATTTCTGTGGAAGCGGGGGCTGTTCTGGTTATATTTTAAATAATAAAGGAAGTTTAATCAATTCTTTCACCGTAACTGATTTTCCTATTTATGTAACGACTTCATCAACTGAAAAATTTTATAATCTTTTAATGAAAAGCGGTGGTTCATTCCATCTTATAAAAATGAAGAATGGGAAATATCCATCAAATCCATCTGTTCAGGAAAAATGGAAAGGTGATCTTCCAAAAGAAAGTACAAAGGTTTTAGATATTTATGATAAGAAGTTGGTGAAGTATTCATTTTAAAAACCTGTCGGGTTTACGATACCTGAAAATGTACACAAAGATATTCAGTAGAGACGCACAGCAGTGTGTCTACGCAATCTAATTCGACAGCAATAAGATATAAAAAACAAACCCCGACTGCTTTTAAAACCAGTCGGGGTGTTATATGATTACCTTTTTAGTATTTTAGAAAGTATTTTTGGATTTCGTCTATTATCCCAAAATGCTATGACAATTAATTCTTTTGTAGTTATTCTATAAAATATATTATAATGTCATAATGTTGAGAATCTAATATCTGGAAAAGTGGTTTTAACGTAAATTTCAGGATTATTCACTAGAAACTTAACTCTTTGTGTTATTTCTGTAACTAACTTTCTTGAATAAGTTTTTGACTTATTTCTTTTATTCCAAATAATTCAATATTTTTCTTCTTTGATTAACAGCTGTATTAGTCCAAATTATTCTGACAGCCATTCTAAATCTTCCGTATCTAAATCTTCTTGAGAAATGACTCTTCCATATTTAATGTCTTCTTCACTTTCTCTCAGCATATCCAATTCATATTGTTCAAATTGATAAACTTCTGAAGTATCTGCATTTTTTAGAAGATTTCTGGTTTTTTCTAACAGGCTGACATCCTCAACATTTTTTAGTTTATCAAATATTTCTAATTTTATTTCTAAAGTGCTCATAATAATACAATTTTCATTAATCAAAGTTATGTAAATAAAACGAAAAACCCGATAAGTTATAAACCTATCGGGCTGTATTTGTAATAAAATAAGACAAAAATTACTCCACCAATTCAACAGTTTTGAACTCGCCGTCAACGACAACTTTAGTCAAACCATGTTTAGATAAGTTTTTCATAGACGCATCCCATTTTTTACCGCTTAAGTTAGCTGTAACTTTTAGCTGCGCTAATTCCATTTTATTTTCGTTTCCTTTCAATAAAGTAATGATTACTTTTTCTTCGTCAGACAATTCAATTTGAGCTTGTTTTTTCTCCGGACGCATTTGCGGGAACAATAAAACTTCCTGAATAGAAGCATTATTTGTTAAATACATAATCAAACGATCCATTCCAATTCCCATTCCAGACGTTGGAGGCATACCATATTCAAGAGCTCTTAAGAAATCTTCGTCGATAATTCCGTTTGCTTCATCATCCCCTTTTTCAGATAAACGCATTTGATCTTCAAAACGCTCACGCTGATCAATTGGATCATTTAATTCAGAATACGCATTTGCAATTTCTTTACCGCAAACCATCAATTCAAAACGCTCTGTAAGATCCGGATTGTCGCGGTGCTCTTTACAAAGCGGAGACATTTCTTTAGGATAATCAGTAATGAAAGTTGGCTGAATATAATTTCCTTCACATTTAGCTCCAAAAATCTCATCAATTAATTTTCCTTTACCCATTGTTTCGTCAACTTCAATTCCCATTCCTCTTGCGGCTGTAAACAATTCTTCTTCTGTTTTTCCTGAAATATCAAATCCAGTAAAATGTTTGATAGAATCGGTCATTGTTACGCGTGCATAAGGCGCTTTAAAGTTGATTGTATGTTCGCCAAAAGTAACTTCGCTTGTACCGTTTACAGCAATCGCACAATGCTCAAGTAAACCTTCTGCAAATTCCATCATCCAGTTGTAGTCTTTGTAAGCTACATATATTTCCATTGCAGTAAATTCAGGATTATGCGTTCTGTCCATTCCTTCGTTACGGAAGTTTTTAGAGAACTCATAAACACCTTCAAATCCACCAACAATTAATCTTTTTAAATATAATTCGTTTGCAATACGCATGTAAAGCGGGATATCAAGCGAATTATGGTGTGTGATAAAAGGTCTTGCCGAAGCTCCACCCGGAATTGATTGTAAAACCGGAGTTTCAACTTCAAGATAACCGGCATCATTAAAATAGTTACGCATAGCGCTAAACAACTTTGTACGTTTGATGAAAGTTTCTTTAACATGCTGATTTACCGTTAAATCTACATAACGCATTCTGTAACGTAACTCAGCATCATTAAATGCATCGTGTACGTTTCCTTCTTCATCAACTTTTGGTAAAGGAAGCGGGCGTAACGTTTTACTCAGGAAAGTAAATCCGTTTACACGGATACATTTTGCACCAACTTGTGTAGTAAACAATTCTCCTTCAATACCAATAAAGTCACCTAAATCAGTTAATTTTTTAAATACCTGGTTGTATAAAGTTTTATCGTCACCTTCACACAAAACATCGCGGTTCACGTACAATTGAATACGTCCTTCGCTATCCTGCAATTCAGCAAAACAAGCTTTTCCCTGATCTCTCACGCTCATCAAACGACCCGCAACGATAACCTTCTTACCTTCTTCAAACGACTCCTTTATTTGCTTAGAAGTATGATTTACAGGAAAAAGATTAGCTGGATAAGGATTGATTCCCAGACTGCGTAAGTTTTGAAGTTTTTCTCTTCTGATGATTTCTTGTTCTGATAATGCCATTTTGTGCTCTTTTTTTAAGTGTGCAAAGATAAAGAAAAGAATGTAGATTTTAGAATGCTGATTTTAGATTTTTTGTTATAGCAATTTATTGTATTTCAATCTTTAAAATGGGTGAAAAATGGGGGATTGGTTTATAGACCACAGATTTTACTAATGGTACGGATTGACCACGGATTTCTTTTTACAGAGAGAAACTTTGTAAAAGTTAAAGCTAAACAATAATCTGCGTTCAATCCGTACCATTAGTGAAATCCGTGAGCCAATTTTCGCATAAACGATTAAACATATCAACAGTTAACCAATTAAAAATAGAGTTCGTATATTTGATAAAAAATTGTACTACGATGAAATTATACAAATTACTTAGTTTTTCTTTTTTAATAGCGACATTAACAAGCTGTACTTTTACTGAAAATATTTACATCAACGATAACGGAAGCGGAAAATTCTCTGTAGATATGGATGGTTCTGCTTTGATGGAAATGGCGGGCGACCAAATTGGAAGCCAGATGGGAGCCGATGCTAAAAAAGACATTGATTCTACTTTTACTTTCAAACAATTATTTGCAGATAAAAAAGACAGCATCGCAAAAATGTCTCCGGAAGCTCAGCAAGAAATTAAAAAACTCGAAAATTTTGTAGTTAATACCAAAATGAGTGCTGAAAAAAAACAGTTTTTAATGACTTTTTCAACCGATTTTAAAAACGTAAACGAACTTCAGGATATTTTACAAACCGCAAGTACACTTCAAAAATTAGAAGGAGGGGCAGCTCCGCCAAACCCAATGGGAAGCGGTTTTGGAAACAATAACAGCAAATTAAACTATACTTATGACGGAAAGAAATTTGCCCGAAAAGCGATAATCGATCAGCAGAAACTGGCCGAAGTAAAAAAAGATTCAGCAGCAGATATGTCTAAAATGATGTTTGCTTCATCAAATTATATTATCAAATATCACTTTCCGAAGAAAATAAAAAAAGTATCAAACCCGAATGCTTTATTCAGCGACGATCGAAAATCAATTACAATTCAATACACTTTCACGGATTATATGGAGAATCCTGACAAACTTAACTTTGAAGTCGAGTTTGAAAAATAATTAAAATGAATACAAAAATTCAACTTCAAGATCTTGGAAACCGGGATTATAAATCGACTTGGGAATATCAGGAAGAACTTTTTAAGGATATTGTCGACTTAAAAATCAAAAACAGAAGAGAAGAACTTGACTTGCCAACACCAAATTATTTGTTGTTTGTTGAGCATCCGCATGTTTACACTTTAGGCAAAAGCGGCGATCTGGGAAACTTATTATTAAACGAAAAACAGCTTAAAGCTAAAGGAGCAGCTTTTTATAAAATCAATCGCGGCGGTGATATTACATATCACGGGCCGGGACAAATTGTAGGTTATCCAATTCTGGATTTAGAAAATTTCTTCACCGATATTCATAAATATTTACGGTTTCTTGAAGAAGCGATGATTCTGACTTTGGCAGAATATGGTTTAGAGTCGGGCAGGAGTGAAGGTGAAACCGGAGTCTGGCTGGGGGTCGGAACTCCGTTTGCACGCAAAATATGCGCAATGGGTGTTCGCGCTTCACGCTGGGTTACCATGCATGGATTTGCTCTTAACGTAAATGTCGATTTAGGCTATTTTGATAATATTATTCCATGTGGAATTCGCGGAAAAGGCGTTACATCATTAAACGTTGAGCTTGGCGTAGAAAAAGTTGACGAAGAAGAAGTAAAGTCTAAAATAATCAAACATTTAACCAATTTATTTGAAGCTGAATTTATTAATTAAGCTTCTGAAATATATAGTATGAAAAATGCTGAAGAAAATAACAATTATAGAATTGCGGTTCCTTCAGCATTTGAAACTGTTTTTTAGCACTTCTATTTCGCCAAAAATAAAACAGCATTTTTATTTTGATAAGGCTGACTGAGCTTCGGCAGAAAGTGTTTCAGAATGGGAAAATCAACTTAAAAATACTTTTAAACTGATTGATGTAGTTTCTGTTTTTCAATAGAAATTTATTTTAAAAAAGAATTATTGCATAAAATCTAAAAATGTCCAGCTAAGGACCAAGATTTTAAATTGACAGCAAATTACAGGAATATCGTGGTTTTCTAATGTTTTTATGGTAAATTTGGTTTTATACTTTAAGATAAGCTTTAACCAAATATAATCTAACGACCTATGAGAAAAATCTACTTTGTATGTTTCCTATTTATGCTTAATGGTCTTTTTGCTCAAAAGAAAGATAAATTAAATCCAATTGCGGTTTATGAAAAAGCTTGGCAGGAGAAAAATAGTGATGCAAGATTAAAACTGATTAAAACAATCTGGCTGGACGATAGTACTTTTGAAGACCCTTCGGCTTCTATAAAAGGACAGGCTGCTTTAAATAATGTTATAAATGAGTTTTATAAAAAGTTTCCTGATGCCGTATTAACATCGGGGGCAAAAGTTGTAAAAGACAATTATGTAACCTGGGACTGGAAAATTATTGATTCAAAGAAAAAAGAGCCTATAATGGGAGGTCGTGATTTTGCCAGATTAAACGGTAAAGGTCAGGTAAGTAAGATTATCGGTTTTTGGAATACAGATGTTACTTTGTTTGAGGCTGAAGTTTTGCAAAATATTGAAGCCGATAATTTTAAGGTTGTCGCGCAATATTATGAATGTCTTTTTAAAACCAGAGATTTTATTAAAATGGCAGCGTTAATAGAAGATGGTGCAATTTACAGTCAGGCAGAAGGACTGCCTTATGGCGGAACGTATGCTGGGTTTAATGAATGGACGAAAATGTATGCAAAATCTAATGAGTTTTTTGACTTGGAAATAGAAAAAGAACCGGTTTATTTTAGCGATGCGACAAAAAATGAAGTGATTATTTATTTTACAATAAAATGTAAAGCAAAAAAATCCGGTAAAACACTTTCTATGCCCATTTCAGAACATTTTGATCTAAAAAACGGAAAAATTACCGCAATTAGACCATTTTATTTTGATACCAAACAATTTGCAGAATTCTTAAAAAGCAGAAAATAGCATACGGGAAGTTTAATAACCGTATACAATGTTATGTTTCTGTTTTTTAAAGTTTTTAGTTAATAAAGAATTTCAATAAAAAAGACTTATCTAATTTGCTAAGTCTTTTTTATTCCTCAAAGAAATTGAGTTCTAATTGATCTGGTAAAAGTCTGAAACTCATTCGGTGGTATTTTGTTGGGCCATATTTTCTAATGGCTTCGCGGTGTTCTTTTGTTGGATAACCTTTATTTTTTTTCCAGTTATACATAGGGAATTCTTCGTGAATTTGATCCATATATTCATCCCGATAGGTTTTTGCCAAAACAGAAGCTGCAGCAATACTCAGGAATTTTGCATCGCCTTTTATAATACTTTTATTTGGTATTGATTTTAGTAATGCAATTTCTTCCTTAGAAAATTGCTTTCCAAAAGTGTTTTTTAGGCCAAGTTTTGCATTCAGCGAGCGGTTTCCATCAACAATAATGTATTCAGGAACATGTTTTAATTTTAAAATACATTCCTGCATTCCTTTCATCGAAGCATTCAGGATATTTATTTCATCAATTTCATCTGGAAACAAATGTGTTACAGCAAAACAAACTGCATGTTTTTCGATAATTGGCTTTAAAAAAAACCTCATTTTTTCAGACAATTGTTTACTGTCATTTAAAATTTCGTGCTCAAAATCTTCAGGCAGAATTATGGCTGCAGCAGTTACAGGTCCTGCAAGACAGCCGCGGCCAGCCTCGTCAGTTCCAGTTTCTAAAACAAATCCCGAGAAATTTTTTGCAAGCATTTTTTTGAAATTTTAAAAGGCAAATATCATAAAATTTTATGTAAAAATATTCGTTTTCATACTGTCTGCTAAGGTAATTGTATAAATTGAAGTGTTTTTTTATTTATACATATTTATCTTTTACCTTTGCTCAACAAATTTTGTCGAAATAATTACATATAAAGCCATCAAATGAGAATATTCATTTTTCTATATCTATTAATTGTACCAGCATTATTGTTTTCTCAGGAAAAACCAAAACCAGCTTCTAAAAATAATTTAGATATGAATACGCAATATTCCAGTATAACAGATACTGTTAAAAAGAAGAAGGCAAAAATTGCAACAATAGATCAGTATCAAATTATTACGCTTGAACATGATACTATTTATGCCGATACTTCGCTGACAATAAAAAGTGCTTATAAACAAAATCATCTTAGAAAAGATCTTTTCGGGCTTTTAGAATTTTCGAATATTGGCCAGCCGTTAAATACATTACAATATAGTTTAACGAGTTTTTCACCGTATCCGGAAATTGGTTTTAGTGCCATGCATTCTAATTATATACAGGCAGACGAAGTTAGATATTACTCTGCGGCGACACCTTTTACTGAACTGTTTTTTAATACAACTATTAATAAAGGGCAAAATGTTGATTCGTTTATAACGCTGAATGTTTCTAAAAATCTTAATTTTTCTATTGCATACAAAGGTTTACGTTCAGAAGGAGATTATATAAACCAATTGGTCAGCGCAGGAAATTTTAGATTTACAACAAGTTACGCAACTACCAGCAGAAGGTATGCACTGAATGCACATTATACGTATCAGGATAATTCGAATGAAGAAAACGGAGGGATTACCACTACGGAAGATTTTGAAAGCGACGATCCCGATTTTAAAAACCGTCAGCGTCTGCAGGTTTATTTAACAGATGCGAAGTCATTTTTAAAAGGAAGACGTTTGTTTTTTGATCATGCTTTTAGAATAAATCCTACACATGGAGACAATAATTTATATATAAACCATCAATTAAATTACGAGAATAAATTTTTCGAATACAACCAGCCAACAGTACTTTCTGCGGTTGACGGAATCGAAGATCCTGTAAAACGTTTTGGTGAATCGTATGTGACCAGTAATATAAACGATCAAACACATTTTGAAAGACTTTATAACAAAGTTGGAGCTGCTTATGAAAATTCTCTTTTAGGAAAGTTTAATTTCTTTGTTGATGATTACAGATCTAATTATCAATACGATAAAATTATTATTTTTAAAGATGGAAGAACTATTCAGGATAATTTATTTCTACAGATTAACAATGTAGGCGGTCAGTACGAATATCAAAAAAATAAATGGAATGGCCGATTCCTGTATACAAGATCTATTACAAATCAATCTCTTTCTGATCTTGATGCAAAACTGCGTTATACTTTAAGCGAGAAGATTCAGTTTGATTTTAGATACAGAAACATTAATAAACTGCCAAACAACAATTATAACTTGTACCAAAGCAGTTATGTATCATACAACTGGTCGAATGATTTTAAAAATGAAAAAATCAATTCGTTAGGGGCCAATATTTATACACCTTGGTTAAATGCCGAAGTTAACTATACTGTTTTAAAAGATCATTTGTATTTTGAAGATGTATCTGATGATGAAGAGGATGCCGTTAGAACCCAAATTATAAGCCCGGCCCAATACGGAAATGCAATTAATTATTTAGAAATAAAGGCGAATAAAGAATTTAAATTTGGAAAATTTGCCTTAGACAATACACTTTTATATCAAAAAGTAGATCAGTCAGATTTGATTTTGAATGTACCGGATTTTGTAACCAGAAATACTTTCTACTATTCAAATCATTATTTCAAAAAAGCATTATATGCTCAGGCAGGAATCGTATTTAATTACTTTACTAAATATTATGCTAACGATTATAACCCGGTAATTGGGGAGTTTTTTGTACAGGATAAAAAAGAAATTGGAAATTATGCCACTTTTGATGTTTTCTTAAACGCAAGGATTCGTCAAACGCGTTTTTATCTAAAAGGAGAACATTTAAATGCTTTATTTTCCAGCAGTAATTATTACTCTGCGCCTAATAATCCGTATCGTGATTTTGTAATCAGATTTGGTTTAGTCTGGAATTTCTTCCAATAAAAAACTGAGCGTAACTTTACTTAAAAAACCAAATATTAAATTTAAATAAAAATGGACTTTTCAAATAATATTTTAGAAACAATTGGTAATACACCATTGGTAAAACTCAACAAAATTGTTGCTGAAATTGATGCGTTAGTACTAGCAAAAGTCGAAACTTTTAATCCTGGAAATTCTGTAAAAGACAGAATGGCTGTAAAAATGATTGAAGATGCCGAAGCTGACGGCCGACTTAAACCAGGCGGAACTATTATTGAAGGAACTTCTGGAAATACCGGAATGGGACTTGCTCTTGTTGCAATTATAAAGGGTTACAAACTGATTTGTGTAATCTCAGACAAACAATCTAAAGAAAAAATGGATATCCTGCGTGCTGTTGGCGCAAAAGTAGTTGTTTGTCCTACAGATGTTGAACCAACTGATCCTCGTTCGTATTATTCAGTTTCAAAGCGTCTGGCAGAAGAAACACCAAATTCCTGGTATGTAAATCAATACGATAATTTGTCAAACTCATTGGCACATTACGAGCAGACCGGACCGGAAATCTGGAAACAAACTGATGGTAAAATTACACATTTTGTTGTAGGAGTTGGAACGGGCGGAACAATTTCCGGAGTTGGAAAATACTTAAAAGAGAAAAACCCGAACATTAAAATTTGGGGAATTGATACTTATGGTTCTGTTTTTAAAAAATACCACGAAACCGGAATTTTTGATGAAAACGAAATTTATTCTTATATAACAGAAGGAATTGGAGAAGATATTTTACCAAAAAATGTTGACTTTTCTCTAATTGATGGTTTTACAAAAGTAACCGATAAGGATGCTGCAGTTTATACAAGAAAGATTGCACTCGAAGAAGGAATTTTTGTTGGAAATTCTGCCGGAGCTTGTATTAAAGGTTTACTGCAGTTAAAAGAGCATTTTAAACCGGATGATGTTGTTGTGGTATTATTTCACGATTCTGGAAGCCGTTATGTTGGAAAAATGTTTAATGATGACTGGATGCGCGAACGTGGATTTTTAGAAGAAAACGTTACGAAGGCTGAAGATGTTATTAAAGATCATATTGATAAAGAATTGATCGTTGTTCGTACAGAAGAATTAGTTTCGCATGCTATCGAACGTATGCGTAAATATAAGATTTCGCAGATTCCGGTTGTTGATATCAACGGATTTGTTGGTTCTGTGGATGAAACGGATTTGTTTAGAAGCTATGTTGCCGATAAAAATGTAGCCGAAAAACCAATAAAAGAAGTAATGGGAAAACCTTTTCCAATTGTAAAATTAGGAACTCCAATCGAAGAAGTTTCGAAATTATTTACAAAAGAAAATGATGCCGTTTTAGTTGATTTAGGAAACGGGAACCATCACATTATTACTAAATATGATATTATTGGCTCAATAAAATAAAAATACGCCTTTATATAAAATCTATCCATAAATCTGATTGTTTTGCAATTAGGTTTATGGATTTTTTCTTCTTGAAATTAGATAATATATTTTTTTTGTAAGAATAATATTAAATTTAGTACTTTTAGCTTTTGTAATAATATAAAATCTAAAATGAAAGAAGACTTTCTTCATTATCTCTGGAGATTCAAAAAGTTTGATACTTTGAATCTTAAAACTACTCAAAATGAACCAATCACGATTATTAAAACCGGCGATTATTTAGAACTTTCGGGGCCGGATTTTTTTAATGCTCATATTAAAATCGGCGATCAAAAATGGGCCGGGAATGTAGAGATACACATAAAATCTTCAGATTGGTATCTGCACAACCATGAAAAAGATGCCGCTTACGAAAATGTAATTCTTCATGTAGTTTGGGAAAACGATACTGCAATTTTTAGAGAAAATAATACTGAAATTCCAGTTCTGGTCCTTAAAGATTATGTAGAAAAAGAAGTTTTAGGTAATTACAATGCGCTGCTTTCTCCTAAAACCTGGATTTCGTGCGAAAAACAAATAAATGAAATCGATGATTTTGTTTTTAAAAACTGGCAGGAAAGATTGTTTTTTGAGCGATTAGAGCGCAAGTCGAGATTTGTTTATAAATTGCTTGAAGAAACAAATCAGGATTGGGAAGCAGTTTTATTTTGCCTTTTGGCGAAGAATTTTGGTTTAAACACTAATGGTTCAGCTTTTCTTCAAATGTCAAAATCAATTCCTTTTTCAATTATAAGAAAAGAAAGCTTTGAAGCAGAAAACCTGGAATCATTGCTTTTGGGAACTTTAAATTTACTGGATGGAGAAAAAGAAGATGTTTATTTTAAAGATTTAAGGTTTAGGTATTTTTATCTGCTGCATAAATATCAGTTAGAAAAATCATTTATAGATCCCGTTCAGTTTTTTAAACACAGGCCAGATAATTTTCCAACAATCAGGCTTTCTCAGCTGGCTAATTTGTATCATAAACATCAAAACTTGTTTTCGAAAATAATTGCTTTAAAATCAGCTAAAAGTGTGTATGAACTGCTAAATGTTTCTGTAAGCCCATATTGGCAGAATCATTATCAATTTGATAAAGAAAGCCCGAAGAAAACGAAAACATTATCCAAATCGTTTCTTGATTTAGTTATTATAAATACTATAATTCCAATTCAGTTTGCTTATTCTGCCATAATGGGAGAATCTGTTTCTGAAGATTTAATAGAGTTTATGAATGAAGTTGCACCAGAAAAAAATGCCATTATCGACAAGTTTACTTCTTTCGGAATAAAATCTAAAAATGCATTTGAAACCCAAACATTACTGGAACTTAAAAATGAATATTGCAGCCACAAAGCTTGTTTAAAATGCGCATTAGGATTAGAGCTGCTTAAAAATAATTAAGCAATTAGAAAATGTATTAATGAGATAATTTGTACTTTTGTCATCCTGAGCGAAGTCGAAGGATAAAGCCTAAAATCTAAAATCAAGATGTCAGCTATTTTAAAACTAAAATTCTTTTTCGAAAAATATGGTTTTCATGTATCGTCAAGGCTTGCAGATAAACTGGGAATGCGTGTAACAAGTGTAAGATTGTTTTTTATTTACATTTCGTTTGTAACAGCTGGTTTAGGTTTTGGAGTCTATCTTACATTGGCCTTCTGGATTCGCCTTAAAGATTTAATCCGGGCAAAAAGAACTTCTGTTTTCGATTTATAGTTCAAAATTTAAGCATAAAAAAGGATCATAAAGTAAATTATAACTTCATGATCCTTTTTTATTTATTTTGTGTTCAGAAAATTATTTTTCCGGATTGTTTAATTTACTGTTTTTCTTACCGTATACAAAATAGATAAGAATACCTAAAGCCATCCAGACAACAAGTCTAGCCCAGCTTTCGTTTGGTAACGAATACATTAAAGCTAAACAAATTACAACTCCTGCAATTGGAACAAATGGAACCAAAGGAGTTCTGAAAGCTCTTGGAGCATCTGGCATTTTTTTACGCATTACCATAACACCAATACAAACTAACACAAAGGCTAATAAGGTTCCAATACTTACCATATGTCCTAAGTCGCTTACAGGAACAAACCCGGCAAACAAACTAACAAATACTAAGAAGAAAAGATTAGTTTTCCAAGGTGTACGGAATTTTGCATGAATTTCACTGAAGAAAGGAGGCAATAAACCATCTTTACTCATTGTATAGAAAACACGGCTTTGTCCCATAAGCATAACCAGCATTACAGAAGTATAACCGGCTAAAATTGCAATAATTAAACCAGTTTGTAAAAAATCATATCCCGTTACGGCAAAAGCAGTTGCAGCAGGTTTTGCATCTCCTGCAAATTTATAATAAGGTACAAGTCCTGTCATAACGTGAGAGAACAATACATATAAAAGCGTACAGATAATTAATGAACCTAAAATACCAATAGGCATTCCTTTTTGTGGATTTTTAGCTTCTTGAGCAGCAGTAGAAACAGCATCAAAACCAATAAAAGCAAAAAATACAGTTCCAGCCCCAGCTGCAATACCTGACCATCCAAACTCTCCAAATACCCCTGTGTTTTTAGGAATGTAAGGAATGTAGTTGGTTGGATCAATAAATTTCCATCCTAATACAATAAATATGATAACAACGGCAACTTTTACAACAACTAATAAGTTATTTATTGTTGCTGATTCTTTTGTTCCTTTAATTAATAATAAAGAAAGTAATGAAACGATAAATATAGCTGGCAGATTTATAATTCCACCTTCAATAACAGTTCCGTTACTAAGTGTTAGTGTTTCCCAAGGAGAACAAATTAAGTCAGGAGGAAGATGAATATTAAATTTAGCAAGCAGTTCAAGTAAATAACGGGACCAGCTTACACCCACTGTAGCGGCACCTAATGCATATTCTAAAACTAAATCCCAACCAATAATCCATGCCATAAATTCTCCCATAGTGGCATATGAATAAGTGTAGGCGCTGCCGGCAACCGGAATCATCGAAGCAAATTCAGCATAACAAAGGCCTGCAAATGCACATCCTACTGCTGCTAAGATAAAAGAAATTGTAACGGCTGGACCCGCATGATCGGCGGCTGCAATTCCTGTTAGCGAAAATAGTCCCGCTCCAATAATTGCTCCTACTCCAAGTGCAACAAGCGAACGTGAAGATAAGGTTCTTTTTAATCCTTTTTCAGATTCGGATGCTTCACCAAGCAGGACCGAAAGAGGTTTAGTTTTCCAAATTGACATATTATAATATTGGTTTATTGTTATTAAGCTCCAAATGTATCGTTTTTTGTAAAAAATAAAAACAATAATCATATTTTAAGTTATAAAATATTTAATTTTTTGATTTTTCCTGTTATCAATGTTCTGCTAAAGCTGTGTTTATTTAATCTCTATTATATCGATTAAGTTAGGTGTATCAATTTAGAAAATAATATTTTTAGTATTTTTCTTAATAAATAAAAATATTATCCCGTATTTTATGCCTTTTATAATATCAATACATTTATAACAACCACAAATTTCAAGATGTTCAAGCAATTTTTTAAATTTACTAGTCAGCAAAGAATTGGTATTTTTTTACTTTTTATAATTATTATCGCATTGCAGTTAATTTATTTCTTTGCTGATTTCAATCAGTCTGAAGTAACTTTTTCTGAAGAAGATAAATGGCTGTCCCTGCAAAAAGAAATTGATGCAGCGAAAGAGATAAAATATAATGAGAAGCAAAAGGTATATACTTTTAATCCTAATTTCATTTCTGATTATAAAGGATACAAACTCGGAATGTCTGTTGAAGAAATAGACCGTTTATTAGCATTCCGAAAAGAAGATAAATATGTAAATTCAGCCGAAGAGTTTCAAAAAGTAACTCAAATCTCAGATTCATTATTAAAGGTAATGTCTCCATTGTTTAAATTCCCGGATTGGACACAAAAGAAAAACGACTTTAAGACGGAGAAAAAAGAATATGTTCAAAAAACATTTTCTAAAAAAGAAAACGTAATAATTAAAGACATAAATGAAGCCAGTCAGGAAGATTTAATTGCAATATATGGTATTGGAGAAGCATTGTCTTCAAGAATATTAAAACAGAAAGAAACTTTAGGCGGTTTTGTTTCTATGGAACAGCTCGAAGAAGTTTGGGGACTTTCGCCAGAAGTTATAACACAGCTAAATAGCCATTTTAAGGTTGTTATACCAGCAGGTTTTAAGAAGATTGCCATAAACGACGCGACATTAAAAGAATTAGCACAATTTCCGTACTTTAAATATTTTCTTGCAAAACAAATTGTCACATATAGAAGTATGAATGGAAATTTCAATAATATTGAGGATTTATCAAAAATTAAAGGTTTTCCTGTTGAAAAAGCAAAAATAATTAGTTTATATTTGGAGTTCTAAAAAATTAGTAAATAATGAATTTTGATTATAACGAAATGCAGTCTATGATTGCCCAATCTATAAAAGACTTTGCAGAAAAGAATATAAAACCCTATATAATGGAGTGGGATGAAGCCCAGATTTTTCCAGTTGATTTATTTAAAAAACTTGGAGAAATGGGATTTATGGGGGTTTTAGTGCCCGAAGAATATGGAGGGTCCGGATTAGGTTATCACGAATATGTTACAGTTGTTGAGGAGATTTCGAAAGTAGATCCTTCAATTGGTTTATCAGTAGCAGCACATAATTCGCTTTGTACAAACCATATTTTGACATTTGGAAACGAAGAACAAAAGAAAAAGTATTTACCAAAACTCGCTACTGCAGAATATATTGGCGCCTGGGGCTTAACAGAACATAATACAGGTTCTGATGCAGGAGGAATGAATACAACTGCAGTTAAAGATGGAGATTTCTGGGTTATTAATGGGGCTAAAAACTTTATAACGCATGCTATTTCTGGAGATGTAGCGGTTGTAATTGTAAGAACGGGAGAAAAAGGAGATTCTAAAGGAATGACTGCTTTTGTTTTAGAAAAAGGAATGGCAGGATTTTCTTCTGGTAAAAAAGAAAATAAATTAGGAATGCGTGCAAGTGAAACTGCCGAGTTGGTTTTTGATAATTGCCGGGTTCCAGATGCAAACAGATTGGGAGAAGTTGGGCAGGGATTTGTTCAGGCAATGAAAATTTTAGACGGAGGCCGAATTTCAATTGGAGCCTTATCATTAGGAATTGCAAAAGGGGCTTATGAAGCTGCATTAAAATATTCAAAAGAAAGATATCAGTTTGGTCAGCCAATCAGTAGTTTTCAGGGAATTTCATTTAAACTGGCCGATATGGCAACAGAAATCGAAGCCTCTGAATTGTTACTGCACAAAGCTGCATATTTAAAACAACAGCACAAACCCGTTACGACTTCTGGTGCAATGGCAAAAATGTATGCTTCAGAAGCTTGTGTGAAAATTGCAAATGAAGCAGTACAGATTCACGGAGGTTATGGTTACACAAAAGATTTTCCGGTAGAGAAATTCTATAGAGATTCTAAATTGTGTACTATTGGAGAAGGAACAACTGAAATTCAAAAATTAGTTATCTCGAGAAATTTGTTGAAAGAATAAAGAATAAAGAATAAAGAATAAAGAATAAAGAATAAAGAATAAAGAATAAAGAATAAAGAATAAAGAATAAAGAATAAAGAATAAAGAATAAAGAATAAAGAATAAAGAATAAAGAATAAAGAATAAAGAATAAAGAATAAAGAATATTATATCTATATATCTTGCTACTTTGATTCTTTTCTCTTTTTTCAAAAAAAAATAATTCATAATTTATAACTAATAATTAATAATTAATTTTTACATTTGCAGCCTTAACGAGAGGAGGTGTCTATATTATGTTAATTATACCAATTAAAGACGGAGAAAATATCGATAGAGCATTAAAGCGCTATAAAAGAAAATTTGATAAAACAGGAACTGTTCGTCAATTAAGAGCACGTACTGCTTTTATTAAACCTTCTGTTGTAAAAAGAGCTCAAATTCAAAAAGCTGCTTACATTCAAACTTTGAAAGATAGTTTAGAAAGTTAGTATTTCGCTTTTCAAAAATAATTACCGTTAGTCATCAAAAAGTTTTAACTTTGATGCTAACGGTTTTTTTTTTTTTTTTTTTTTAATCTTCTTGTGGTTTATATATAATAGGTATAAATCAAAAAAAAACTTTCTTATGAAATCAAATAAAGAAGCTTTTCGTGATTATTTACAGCTGGAAAAAAAATATTCTCCACATACAGTTAATGCTTATTTGAACGATATAAATTTTTTTGAAGAATTTAATAAATCTCGTTTTGAGCAGGAAAATGTTGAGAAGGTTAATTATAGTCAGGTAAGAAGCTGGATAGTTTCTTTAGTCGATCAGGAAATTTCTAATGTTTCTGTAAATCGAAAAATGGCTTCCTTAAAAGCCTTTTATAAATTTCTTTTAAAGATTAAGCAGATAGATGTAAATCCAATGCTTAAACATAAAGCACTTAAAACACCTAAAATTGTCCAGATTCCGTTTTCGGAAAAGGAAATAAATGATTTAATGCTTGGGGTAGATTCTCCTTCTGGGTTTGAAGAAATAAGAGATAAGCTTATTGTTGATCTTTTTTATACAACGGGGATGCGTCGGGCAGAATTAATAGGTTTGATGGTAAAAAATGTTGATTTATCTTCAAATCTTATTAAGGTATTAGGAAAAAGAAATAAAGAGCGAATTATTCCGCTTCTGCCTATTGTTGCAGACCAGATTGATTTGTATTTAAAAGAAAGACTGGGGGTTGGGGAAATTGTGGATTTGGATTATTTTTTTATTTCGAAAAAAGGGTTAAAATTGAGTGAATCGTTTGTGTATCGATTAATAAATTGTTACTTTAGTAGGGTCTCTGAAAAGGTAAAAAAAAGTCCTCACGTGCTTCGGCATACTTTTGCGACTCACTTATTAAATAACGGAGCAGATTTAAATTCAGTTAAGGAGTTATTAGGGCATTCGAGTCTGGCATCTACGCAAGTTTATACTCATAATAGTTTAGCAGAGCTTAAAAAAGTTTATTCAGATGCTCATCCGAGAAATAAATAATAATTCTGAAATGTTTAACCCTAAAATTATTATTATGAAGGTAGATGTTCATGCAGTTAACTTTACTGTCGACAGAAAATTGGTGGATTTTATTCAAGAAAGAATGGATAAACTTGAAAAGTATTACGACCGAGTAGTTTCGGCTGATGTTTTTTTAAAAGTTGAAAGAACAAGTGATAAGGAGAATAAGGCGGTAGAGATTAAGATTAATGTTCCGGGAGATGAATTTTTGGTTAAAAAGCAATGTAAAACCTTTGAGGAAGCAGTTGAACTTTCGGCAGAATCTTTAGAACGTTTACTGGTAAAAAGGAAAGAAAAAATCAGAGCACATATTTAATTGAAATTTTTTTAAAAAAATGTTTTGATTCAAAGATAAAATAGCTACATTTGCAGTCCGTTAGAAATAGCGGACTTTTTTAATGTATTCGCCGATGTAGCTCAGCTGGCTAGAGCAGCTGATTTGTAATCAGCAGGTCGTGGGTTCGAGTCCCTCTATCGGCTCAAAAATATTTCAAATGCAATTTGAAATAGGTTCTTTTAAAATATTGAAAAACAGAAATTTACGACAAAAAAAACAGTTTTGAGATTGATTTAAAGCGGTAAATTTGAAATTGTAAATTATTAGGGGAGATACTCAAGCGGCCAACGAGGGCAGACTGTAAATCTGCTGTGTGAACTTCGCAGGTTCGAATCCTGCTCTCCCCACGATTTTGATTTCAGATTAATGATTTCGGAATTTAGGTTTAAGAGAAAATGAACTCGATTCATTTTTTTTGTTTTAATCTAAAATCAATAATCTAAAATCTAAAATTGAAACTCTGCCGGTGTAGCTCAGGGGTAGAGTGCTTCCTTGGTAAGGAAGAGGTCTCGGGTTCAAATCCCGACATTGGCTCAAGTAAGTAGGAAATTGAAAATTAATATATAACTAAGATTAAAAATTAAGTAAAATGGCAAAGGAGAATTTTAATCGTTCCAAACCGCACTTAAACATAGGTACAATTGGACACGTGGATCACGGAAAAACTACATTAACTGCTGCAATTACAAAAGTATTGTCAGATGCTGGTTACTGTCAAGCAAAATCGTTTGATCAAATCGATAACGCTCCAGAGGAGAAAGAAAGAGGTATTACTATTAATACATCACACGTAGAGTATGAAACTGCTAACCGTCACTACGCTCACGTTGACTGTCCTGGTCACGCGGATTACGTAAAGAACATGGTTACTGGTGCTGCTCAAATGGACGGAGCTATCTTAGTAGTTGCTGCTACAGATGGTCCAATGCCGCAAACTCGTGAGCACATCCTTTTAGGACGTCAGGTTGGTATTCCAAGAATCGTTGTTTTCATGAACAAAGTGGATATGGTTGATGATGCTGAGTTATTAGAGCTTGTTGAAATGGAAATTAGAGATTTATTATCTTTCTACGAATATGATGGAGATAATGGTCCTGTAGTTCAAGGTTCTGCTTTAGGAGGATTAAACAATGATCCAAACTGGGTACCTAAAATTATCGAATTAATGGAAGCTGTTGATAACTGGATCGAAGAGCCAGTACGTGACGTAGCTAAACCATTCTTGATGCCAGTTGAGGACGTATTTACAATTACAGGTCGTGGAACTGTTGCTACAGGTCGTATCGAAACTGGAGTTGCTAACACTGGAGATCCTGTTGAGATCATCGGTATGGGAGCTGAAAAATTAACTTCTACTATTACAGGAGTTGAGATGTTCCGTAAAATCCTTGACAGAGGTGAAGCTGGAGATAACGTAGGTTTATTGTTAAGAGGTATTGATAAAGCTGATATCAAAAGAGGTATGGTTATTATTAAGCCAGGTTCAGTAAAACCACACGCTAAATTCAAAGCTGAGGTTTATATCTTGAAAAAAGAAGAAGGTGGACGTCACACTCCATTCCACAATAACTACCGTCCACAGTTCTACGTACGTACAACTGACGTAACAGGAGTTATTACTTTACCAGCAGGTGTAGAGATGGTAATGCCAGGTGATAACTTAACTATTGAAGTTGCTTTATTAAGCCCAATCGCTATGAACGTAGGTTTACGTTTTGCTATCCGTGAGGGTGGTAGAACAGTAGGTGCTGGACAGGTTACTGAAATCGTAGAGTAATTCTATTATAATACAAAAAAAAGCCAGTTGATTTTCTTAACTGAAATCACTGGCTTTTAATTACGGGCGTAGTTCAAGGGTAGAATAGCGGTCTCCAAAACCGTTGATGGGGGTTCGAATCCCTCCGCCCGTGCAATAAAAAAATATATCAAATGACAAAAGTTACTAATTATTTATCAGAGGCTTTCGAAGAATTAAAGTCAAATGTTACTTGGCCTGCTTGGGCTGAAGTTCAAAAATTGACAATTGTTGTGGCTGTATTTTCGATTCTGTTCGCTTTGGCAACTTGGGGAGTAGACGAATTTTTTGCAAAAGCTTTGGCTGGATTTTTTAACTGGTTAAAGGGATAATTTTTTTGTGATGGCAGATAATAATGTGAAAAAATGGTATGTGGTTAGAGCTGTAAGCGGCCAGGAAAATAAGGTTAAAGCTTACATCGAAACTGAGATTGCCAGATTAGGTATGGGTGATTATGTTTCCCAAGTTTTAGTACCTACTGAGAAAGTGGTTACTGTAAAAGAAGGAAAAAAAATGTCTAAGGATAAAGTTTATTTTCCTGGATATGTTATGATCGAAGCTAACTTGGTTGGTGAGATACCTCATATTATTAAATCTATTACAAGTGTAATTGGTTTCTTGGGGGAGATTAAAGGAGGAGAACCTGTTCCTTTGAGATTGTCTGAGGTAAATCGTATGTTAGGTAAAGTAGATGAGTTAGCTGTAAATACAGATACTCGTGCTATTCCTTTCAGCTTAGGTGAAACAGTAAAAGTGATCGATGGTCCTTTTAATGGTTTCAATGGTACGGTTGAAAAAATCAATGAAGAAAAGCGTAAACTTGAAGTAATGGTTAAGATTTTCGGAAGAAAAACTCCATTAGAATTGAGCTTTATGCAAGTTGAAAAAGTATAATTTTTTGTTACATATAATATCTATCACAATCGCTTCCAATTGATTGTGATATTAAATTTTTTAAAAATGGCTAAAGAAATTAGTAAGGTAGTTAAACTACAAGTTAAGGGAGGTGCTGCGAACCCGTCGCCACCGGTTGGACCTGCTTTAGGAGCTGCTGGGGTTAATATCATGGAGTTTTGTAAGCAGTTTAATGCTAGAACTCAGGATAAACCTGGCAAAATTTGTCCAGTGCAAATCACTGTGTACAAAGACAAATCATTCGATTTTGTTGTTAAGACTCCTCCAGCAGCAGTTCAGTTAATGGAAGCTGCAAAGCTAAAATCTGGTTCTGGTGAGCCTAATCGTAAAAAAGTAGCTAGTGTTACTTGGGAACAAATTAGAGCTATTGCTGAAGACAAAATGCCTGACTTAAATGCTTTTACAGTAGAAAAAGCAATGAGTATGGTTGCTGGAACAGCTAGATCTATGGGTATAACTGTATCAGGAGATGCTCCTTTTTAATTAAGAAAAAGACATGGCAAAATTAACAAAAAAGCAAAAAGAGGCTGCTTCAAAAATTGAAAAGAACAAATTATACTCTCTAAAAGATGCTGCGGCATTATTGAAAGTTGTTGCTTCTGCAAAATTTGATGAGTCTGTTGATATCGCAGTTCGTTTGGGTGTAGATCCAAGAAAAGCGAATCAAATGGTAAGAGGTGTGGTAACTTTACCTCACGGAACAGGAAAGGATGTTAAAGTATTAGCATTGGTTACTCCGGATAAAGAGGCTGAAGCAAGAGAAGCTGGAGCAGATCATGTTGGTCTTGATGATTACCTGCAAAAAATTAAAGATGGCTGGACAGATGTTGATGTTATCATCACTATGCCGGCTGTTATGGGTAAATTAGGTCCGTTAGGTCGTATTTTAGGACCTAGAGGTTTAATGCCAAACCCTAAAACAGGTACTGTAACTATGGATGTTGCAAAAGCTGTTCAAGAAGTTAAAGCTGGTAAAATTGACTTTAAAGTTGATAAAACTGGTATCGTTCATGCAGGAATTGGTAAAGTTTCTTTTGGAGCTGAGCAAATTGTTGACAACGCACACGAAATTATTCAAACATTAATAAAACTTAAACCAACTGCTGCTAAAGGTACATACATTAAAGGTATTCACCTTACAAGCACTATGAGTCCTGCTATTGCATTAGACCCAAAAGCAGTATAATTGGTAGTTAAAAATTTTTAGTATGACTAGAGAAGAAAAATCAATCGCGATTGAAAATTTAACTGCGCAGTTAGCTGGTACAAATATCATTTATGTATCTGATATTTCTGGTTTAAACGCAGAGACAACTTCAAACTTGCGTAGAGCTTGCTTCAAAGCAGGTATCAAATTAGAGGTTGTAAAGAACACTTTGCTTGCTAAAGCAATGGAAGCTTCTGCTAATGATTATGGTGATTTACCTACAGTTTTAACTGGTAATAGTGCTATATTTATTTCTGATGTTGCTAACGCACCTGGAAAAATTATCAAAGATTTCCGTAAGAAATCTGATAAACCAGTTTTGAAAGGAGCATACATCAATTCTGAAGTATATATTGGAGATAATCAATTAGATGCATTAGCTACAATTAAATCTAAAGAAGAGCTTATTGGAGAAATCATTGGATTATTGCAATCTCCGGCTCAAAGAATTATTTCTGCTTTACAAAACAAATTCGCAGGAAGCGAAGAGGGAGCAGAGTAATTATAAATGTAAGAAAGAATACTTTCTTACGGCTTAATTAGCGCACAATAAATAAATTATATTTTTACAAATCATTTTAAACGATAGAAAAAATGGCAGATTTGAAACAATTCGCAGAACAATTAGTTAACTTAACAGTTAAAGAAGTTAACGAATTAGCAACAATATTAAAAGACGAGTATGGTATCGAGCCTGCTGCTGCAGCTGTAGTAGTTGCTGCTGGTGGTGGAGAAGGTGCTGCTGAAGAAGCACAAACTGAATTTACAGTTGTATTAAAAGAAGCTGGTGCTTCTAAATTAGCTGTTGTAAAATTAGTTAAAGAACTTACAGGTTTAGGTCTTAAAGAAGCTAAAGATGTAGTTGATGGTGCGCCAAGTACTGTTAAAGAAGGTGTTTCTAAAGAAGAGGCTGAAGGTCTTAAAAAATCATTAGAAGAAGCTGGAGCTGTTGTTGAGTTAAAATAACAAAACGCAGTTTAGAACTAGGTTTAGACCTTGGATGGAATCATCCAAGGGTCTAAACCATTTTTCGTATAATAAAATATATCAAGTTTTATTATCAAATAGTTTAAAATACGAAAAAGTTTTTGATCAATACGAAGAAAAAAAATATAACTTACTTTATCTGTTTATTTTTAAAGATGTATTGATTATAATAAGAAAGTATAGATTAAACAGTGTGTTTTACACAAAAAAATTACTTTTTTTTAATCAAAATTTTGTCCATTGATGATAACAAATCAGACTGAAAGATTGAATTTTGCCTCTACAAAAAATATTCCTGACTATCCGGACTTCCTAGATGTACAGGTTAAATCTTTTAAAGATTTCTTTCAATTAGAAACGAAATCTGACGAAAGAGGCAACGAAGGGTTATACAATACCTTCATGGAAAACTTCCCAATTACAGATACAAGAAATAACTTTGTATTGGAATTCCTAGATTATTTTGTTGATCCGCCGCGTTATACAATTCAAGAATGTATAGAGAGAGGTCTTACTTATAGTGTGCCTTTAAAAGCTAGGTTAAAACTATACTGTACAGATCCAGAACACGAAGATTTTGAAACAATTGTACAAGATGTATATCTTGGAACAATACCTTACATGACTCCTAGTGGTACTTTTGTTATTAATGGTGCCGAGCGTGTTGTAGTATCTCAATTACACCGTTCTCCAGGGGTTTTCTTTGGACAGTCATTCCACGCAAATGGAACTAAACTTTATTCTGCGAGAGTAATTCCTTTTAAAGGATCTTGGATAGAATTCTCTACAGATATTAACAGCGTAATGTACGCGTATATCGATAGAAAGAAAAAATTACCTGTAACAACTTTATTCCGTGCTATCGGATTCGAAAGAGATAAAGATATCTTAGAGATTTTCGACTTAGCTGAAGAAATTAAAGTTTCTAAAACAGGAATTAAGAAATATATTGGAAGAAGACTTGCTGCGCGTGTTTTGAACACATGGCATGAGGATTTCGTAGATGAGGATACTGGAGAGGTAGTTTCTATCGAGCGTAACGAAATCATCCTTGATCGTGATACAATTATCGACAAAGATAATGTTGAAGAGATCATCGATTCTAACGTAAAATCTATTTTGTTGCACAAAGAGGATAATAACCAAGCAGATTATGCTATTATCCACAACACGTTACAAAAAGATCCAACAAACTCTGAAAAAGAAGCTGTAGAGCACATTTACCGTCAGTTGCGTAACGCTGAACCGCCTGATGAGGAAACTGCTCGTGGTATTATAGATAAATTGTTCTTCTCTGATCAACGTTATAACTTAGGTGAAGTTGGTCGTTACAGAATGAACAAAAAATTAGATTTAGATATCCCTATGGATAAGCAAGTGCTTACTAAAGAGGATATCATTACAATTGTAAAATATTTGATCGAATTGATCAACTCTAAAGCAGAGATTGATGATATTGATCACTTATCAAACCGTCGTGTTAGAACAGTTGGTGAACAATTGTCTCAACAATTCGGTGTTGGTTTAGCACGTATGGCTAGAACTATTCGTGAGAGAATGAACGTTAGAGATAACGAGGTGTTTACACCAATTGATTTGATCAATGCTAAAACATTATCATCAGTTATCAACTCTTTCTTTGGAACTAACCAGTTATCTCAATTTATGGATCAAACGAATCCATTGGCTGAGATTACACACAAAAGAAGACTTTCTGCACTTGGACCAGGTGGACTTTCGAGAGAGAGAGCTGGTTTCGAGGTTCGTGACGTTCACTATACACACTATGGTCGTTTATGTCCGATTGAAACTCCTGAGGGACCAAACATTGGTTTGATTTCATCTCTTGGTGTTTATGCTAAAGTTAACGGAATGGGATTCATTGAAACTCCTTACCGTAAAGTAACTAATGGTGTAGTTGATTTAGAAAGTACCCCAGTTTACTTAAGTGCTGAAGAAGAAGAAGGTAAAATGATTGCTCAGGCAAACATTGAAATGGATGCTTCTGGTAAAATTACAGCAAGCAATGTTATTGCTCGTGAGGAAGGTGACTTCCCAGTTGTTGAGCCATCAGTAGTTCATTATACAGACGTTGCTCCTAACCAGATTGCATCGATTTCTGCGTCATTAATTCCTTTCTTGGAGCATGATGATGCGAACCGTGCGTTGATGGGATCAAACATGATGCGTCAGGCAGTTCCTTTGATCCGTCCTGAAGCACCGATTGTTGGTACAGGTTTAGAGCGTCAGGTAGCTTCAGATTCAAGAGTATTGATTAATGCTGAAGGGCATGGTACTGTTGAATATGTAGATGCTAATATCATTACTATTAAATACGATCGTACAGAAGACGAGAGAATGGTAAGTTTTGATGCTGATGAGAAAACATACAACCTTATTAAATTTAGAAAAACCAATCAAGGTACAAGTATTAACTTGAAACCAATCGTAAGAAGAGGTGACAGAGTTATTCCTGGACAAGTATTATCAGAAGGATATGCTACTCAAAATGGAGAATTAGCTTTAGGTAGAAACTTAAAAGTTGCGTTCATGCCATGGAAAGGGTATAATTTCGAGGATGCGATTGTAATTTCTGAAAAAGTAGTTCGTGATGATATTTTTACATCTATCCACGTTGATGATTATTCATTAGAGGTTAGAGATACTAAGTTAGGAAACGAAGAGTTAACAAACGATATTCCTAACGTTTCTGAAGAAGCTACTAAAGATTTAGATGAAAACGGTATGATTAGAATTGGAGCAGAGGTTAAGCCTGGCGACATTTTGATCGGAAAAATTACACCAAAAGGGGAATCAGATCCAACTCCAGAGGAGAAATTGCTTCGTGCAATCTTCGGGGATAAAGCAGGTGATGTAAAAGATGCTTCATTAAAAGCTTCTCCATCTTTACATGGTGTAGTTCTTGACAAAAAATTATTTGCAAGAGCCGTAAAAGATAAACGTAAACGTACTCAGGATAAAGACGCTTTAGGCGCTTTAGAAATGGAATTCGAAACTAAATTTGTTGAATTAAAAGACAGATTAGTTGAGAAATTATTCTTGATCGTTAACGGAAAAACATCTCAGGGTGTAATGAACGATTTGGGTGAAGAAGTTTTGCCAAAAGGTAAAAAATATACTCAAAAAATGCTTTACGCAGTAGAGGATTTTGCTCACTTAAGTAAAGGTCAATGGGTTGCTGATGATGCTACAAATAAAATGGTTAATGATTTAATTCATAACTATAAAATTAAGCTGAACGACTTACAAGGAGCTTTAAGAAGAGAGAAATTCACTATTACAGTTGGAGATGAATTACCATCTGGAATCTTGAAATTGGCTAAAATCTATATTGCTAAAAAACGTAAGTTAAAAGTGGGTGATAAAATGGCAGGACGTCACGGTAACAAAGGTATTGTTGCAAGAATCGTTCGTCATGAAGATATGCCTTTCTTAGAAGATGGAACACCAGTAGATATCGTATTGAATCCACTTGGAGTACCTTCACGTATGAACATTGGTCAGATTTATGAGACTGTTCTTGGATGGGCTGGTATGAACTTGGGTAGAAAATTTGCTACTCCAATTTTCGACGGAGCTTCTCTTGACGAAATCAATGCCTTGACTGATGAAGCTAACGTACCACGTTTCGGACATACTTACCTATTTGATGGTGGTACTGGAGAGCGTTTTGCACAAAAAGCAACTGTGGGTGTAATTTACATGCTTAAATTAGGACACATGGTTGATGATAAGATGCACGCACGTTCTATCGGACCATACTCATTGATTACGCAGCAGCCACTTGGAGGTAAGGCTCAATTTGGAGGTCAGCGTTTTGGAGAGATGGAGGTTTGGGCACTTGAGGCTTATGGAGCTTCTAGTACACTACGTGAAATCTTAACTGTTAAGTCTGATGACGTTATTGGTAGAGCTAAAACTTACGAAGCTATCGTTAAGGGAGAAACTATGCCAGAACCAGGTTTACCAGAATCATTCAATGTATTAATGCACGAATTGAAAGGTCTAGGATTAGATCTTCGTTTGGAAGAATAATAAAAAATGTAGAGACGTGATTAATCACGTCTCTACATTCGTAATTTATAAAAGTTTTTAAAGATTTATACCCGTAACCCGTTCCGATTTTTTATAACAATGCGAGGCATTTTATAACTAGCACTTCAAATAAGAATTTGAAGTTTAGAGAAGTAACCCGAGGTAGTGTTTTAAGTCAAAAGTTTAAAAGTCCAAAGTCGCTCGTGACTTTATGACATTTGACTTTCGACTAGGATAAGAATCAATTTTTTAATTGCAAAATAAATCAATAGTAAAAACTATGATGAATAACAGAAACAATAAAGATAAGAATCCAGTAAAAAGATTTAACAAAATTTCTATTGGATTGGCTTCGCCAGAATCTATCCTAAAAGAATCAAGAGGAGAGGTTTTAAAGCCGGAAACAATTAACTATAGAACTCACAAACCAGAGCGTGACGGACTTTTCTGCGAAAGAATCTTTGGACCAGTAAAAGATTTCGAATGTGCTTGTGGTAAGTATAAAAGAATTCGTTACAAAGGTATCATCTGTGACCGTTGTGGTGTTGAAGTTACTGAGAAAAAAGTACGTCGTGACAGAGTAGGACACATCAACCTTGTTGTGCCAATTGCTCATATCTGGTACTTCCGTTCTCTTCCAAACAAAATTGGTTATATCCTTGGTCTTCCATCTAAGAAATTAGATATGATCATTTACTACGAAAGATACGTAGTAATCCAGGCTGGTATTGCTAAAAATGCAGATGGAGAATCTTTACAAAGACTAGATTTCTTAACTGAAGAAGAATACTTAAATATTTTAGATACTCTTCCGCAGGAAAACCAATATTTAGATGATTTAGATCCAAATAAATTTGTTGCCAAAATGGGAGCAGAGTGTATTATGGATTTATTGGCTCGTATTGATTTAGATGCTTTATCTTATGAATTAAGACACAGTGCTAACAACGAAACATCTAAACAACGTAAAACTGAAGCTTTAAAAAGATTACAAGTTGTTGAGTCTTTCCGTGAGTCTAACGAAAACCGCGAAAACCGTCCAGAATGGATGATTATGAAAGTGGTTCCAGTTATCCCACCAGAATTACGTCCGCTTGTGCCGCTTGATGGAGGTCGTTTTGCAACTTCAGATTTAAATGACTTATACCGTCGTGTAATCATCCGTAACAACCGTTTGAAAAGATTAATGGAGATTAAAGCTCCAGAAGTTATCTTAAGAAACGAGAAACGTATGTTACAAGAATCTGTAGATTCATTATTTGATAACACCCGTAAAGCTTCTGCTGTTAAAACAGAATCTAACAGACCATTAAAATCATTATCTGACTCATTAAAAGGTAAGCAAGGACGTTTCCGTCAAAACTTACTTGGTAAGCGTGTGGATTATTCTGCTCGTTCGGTAATTGTTGTTGGTCCTGAGTTGAAATTATTCGAATGCGGATTACCAAAAGATATGGCATCTGAGTTATACAAACCTTTCGTTATCCGTAAATTGATTGAAAGAGGTATTGTAAAAACAGTAAAATCTGCTAAGAAAATCATAGACAAAAAAGAGCCGGTAGTTTGGGATATTTTAGAAAATGTAATTAAAGGACACCCAGTATTACTGAACCGTGCTCCTACTTTGCACAGACTTGGTATTCAGGCTTTTCAGCCAAAATTGATTGAAGGAAAAGCGATCCAGTTGCACCCATTAGTTTGTACGGCTTTCAACGCCGATTTCGATGGTGACCAGATGGCGGTTCACTTACCTTTAGGACCAGAAGCTATTTTAGAGGCTCAATTATTAATGCTGGCTTCTCATAATATCTTGAACCCTGCAAATGGAGCTCCTATCACGGTACCTTCTCAGGACATGGTCTTGGGTCTATACTATATGACCAAAGAGCGTATTTCTACAGAAGATCACATTATTTTAGGTCAGGATTTGACTTTCTATTCTGCTGAAGAAGTAAACATTGCATTAAACGAAGGAAGATTAGAATTGAATGCCCGTGTGAAAATCAGAGCAAAAGATTTTAATGACGCTGGAGAATTAGTGTACAAAATTATTCAAACAACTGCAGGACGTGTATTATTTAACGAAGTAGTACCTGAAGCAGCTGGATATATCAATGACGTATTGACTAAGAAAAACCTTAGAGATATTATCGGACACATTTTAAGTGTGACTGATGTACCTACAACGGCAGCTTTCTTGGATAATATGAAAGATATGGGGTATAAATTCGCATTTAGAGGAGGTTTATCATTCTCTTTAGGCGATATTAGAATTCCAGAACAAAAAACGAAGTTAATTGCAGATGCCAGAGAGCAAGTTGAAGGGATCTCAACTAACTATAACATGGGTCTTATCACAAATAACGAACGTTACAACCAAGTTATTGACGTATGGACTTCAGCAAATGCGCAGTTAACAGAGTTAGCAATGAAAAATATTAGAGAAGACCAACAAGGTTTCAACTCTGTATATATGATGCTTGACTCTGGGGCGAGGGGTTCTAAAGAACAGATTCGTCAGTTAACTGGTATGCGTGGTTTGATGGCTAAGCCTAAAAAATCTACTGCTGGTGGTGGTGAGATTATTGAAAACCCGATTCTTTCTAACTTTAAGGAAGGTCTTTCGATCCTTGAGTACTTCATTTCTACTCACGGTGCTCGTAAAGGTCTTGCGGATACGGCTCTTAAAACAGCCGATGCTGGTTACTTAACAAGAAGGCTTCATGACGTTTCTCAAGATGTTATTGTTAACATTGAAGATTGTGGAACTCTTAGAGGTGTTGAAGTTGCTGCATTGAAGAAAAATGAGGAAATCGTTGAATCTTTAGGAGAGAGAATTTTAGGACGTGTTGCATTACAAGACGTTATTAATCCTCTTACTAACGAAGTAATGGTTAAATCTGGAGAGCAAATTACAGAATCAATCATGAGAACTATTGAAGCTTCTCCAATTGAAAAAGTAGAAGTTAGATCTCCATTAACTTGTGAAGCTTTAAAAGGTATTTGTGCTAAATGTTACGGTAGAAACTTAGCTACTGGAAAAATGACACAAAGAGGAGAAGCTGTCGGAGTTATTGCAGCTCAGTCTATTGGTGAGCCAGGTACACAGTTAACACTTCGTACGTTCCACGTTGGAGGGGTTGCTGGAGGTATCTCTGAAGAGTCTAGTATTGTTACAAGATTCAATGGTAGACTTGAGATTGAAGATTTAAAAACGGTTAAAGGTGAAGACAGCGAAGGTAATGCGGTAGATATCGTAGTATCACGTTCAACTGAGTTAAAATTAGTTGATGAGAAAACGGGAATCGTCTTAAATACACATAATATTCCTTACGGTTCTAGTATCTTTGTTAAAGATGGCGAAACTGTTGCTAAAGGAACTGTAATCTGTAAGTGGGATCCTTATAATGGTGTAATTGTTTCTGAATTTACTGGTAAGATTGCTTACGAAGATTTAGAGCAAGGACAATCATTCATGGTTGAGATCGATGAGCAGACTGGTTTCCAGGAAAAAGTAATTTCTGAGGCTAGAAACAAAAAATTAATTCCAACTTTATTGGTTTATGGTAAAGAAGGTGAATTGATTCGTTCTTACAACTTACCAGTAGGTGCACACTTAATGGTTGAAAACGGTGAGAAAATTAAAGCAGGTAAAGTATTAGTAAAAATTCCGCGTCGTTCTTCTAAAGCAGGCGATATCACGGGAGGTTTACCAAGAATTACCGAGCTTCTTGAGGCTCGTAACCCTTCTAACCCAGCGGTTGTATCTGAAATTGATGGTGTTGTTTCTTTTGGAAAAATCAAAAGAGGTAACCGTGAGATCGTTATCGAATCTAAATTTGGTGAGGTTAAAAAGTATTTAGTTAAACTTTCAAGCCAAATCTTAGTACAAGAAAATGACTTCGTAAGAGCGGGAGTTCCATTGTCTGACGGTGCAATTACACCAGATGATATCTTAAGAATTCAAGGACCGGCTGCTGTTCAACAGTACCTGGTAAATGAAATTCAAGAGGTTTACCGTTTACAAGGGGTAAAAATTAATGACAAGCACTTTGAGGTAGTTATTCGTCAAATGATGCGTAAAGTAAGAGTTCAGGATCCAGGTGATACTTTATTCTTAGAAGATCAATTAATTCACACTAAAGATTTCATCGTTCAAAACGATAAATTATATGGTATGAAAGTAGTTGAAGATGCTGGAGATTCTTCAGTATTGAAACCAGGTCAGATTATTTCTCCTCGTGAATTGCGTGATGAAAACTCACTATTGAAACGAAATGATAAAAATCTTGTTGTAGCAAGAGACGTAATTACTGCAACTGCAACGCCAGTTCTTCAAGGTATTACAAGAGCTTCGTTACAAACTAAATCATTCATTTCTGCGGCTTCATTCCAGGAGACAACGAAAGTACTTAACGAAGCTGCTGTAGCTGGTAAAGTAGATGATTTAGAAGGATTGAAAGAAAATGTAATTGTTGGACACAGAATCCCTGCGGGAACTGGTATGAGAGAGTACGATAATACTATCGTAGGATCTAAAGATGATTACAATGAAATGATGGCTAATAAAGAAGAATATATTTATTAATTTAGGAAACTATGAGTAATCCGAAACAACAACAAGAGCAAATTAACATTGAGTTAGACGAAACTATTGCAGAAGGAATTTATTCTAATCTTGCGATTATTAATCACTCATCATCAGAGTTTGTTTTAGATTTTGTCAGCATTATGCCGGGTATTCCTAAAGCCAAGGTAAAGTCAAGAATTGTCTTGACACCACAACATGCTAAAAGATTATTAAGAGCAATAGGTGAAAATATCCATAGATTTGAGGCAGCTCACGGCGAAATCAAAGAAACGGAACAAGCACCAATACCGCTTAATTTTGGTCCGGCAGGACAAGCATAAATTTTAAAGCCCCATTTTAATGGGGCTTTTTTTGCTCTGGGAATAATAATAAATGCAGTTAATCTGATTTAATTTACTTTAATCGACTAAATTTCCTTGTGTGGTTATATTGTTCTAGTTTTGCCCTGCATATAAAAGATTAATTTTTGAAATATAATGACTTAGTAAGGTTGATTTAATTCAAATTAAAAAAAGAGGCTGTCTCAAAAGGACAGCTTCTTTTTTTTGGTAAAAACAAGATTGTCCACTAAAAACATTAATTCAGGTTTTTCGGATTCCACTTTCAAGATAATTTTTTATTTCTTGCTGATTTTAGGTAAAAACGAGCTGTTTTTATCCTGTAAAGGCCATTTTTTGTAAATTATGGGCAATAGAAATCAATCCGATTTCTACCTCGGCCTTGTTTTGTCCTCGAAGCATAAATCGTTTAAATCCTTTATTGTGCTTGATCTGGGCAAATACGGGTTCTACATCATGACACCTTTGCTTTCTGAGCTGTTCTCCCCGTTTTGTTTTAAGTAAATCAAATGCCTTTTGCCTTATTTGAGCCAATTCAGGATTGTTTTGCGAGGCGGTCACCTGTTTGGTTTTGCAGTCTCTGTCAAAATAATTGTACTTAACAAAGGCTTTTATTTTTCTGGCTTTTAACAAGTTGTAGTTTTCCTGCGAACCATAGCCAGCATCGGCAACTAACTCTTTGGGAACTTTTTTGTATGATTTTTCAAAACTATCAATATGCGGGCTAAGCGTTTTTGTGTCAGTAGGATTCGGATGCAGGCTGTAGTGCAGAATGAACTGCTTATTGGTACTGATCTGCAGATTGTAAGCCGGTTTTAACTGGCCGTTTAGCATATGGTCCTCTTTCATGCGCATAAAAGTGGCATCGGTATCGGTCTTGGAGAACGAGTTTCTGTTTTGAAGAATTTCTTCTTGCTGTTTGTACTTTTCAAGGTTCTTTGGCCAGTTCTTTTTGGCATAATTGAGCTTCTGGCGTACTTTCGAAGGAACTTTTTTCTCTTTCAAAACTGCATTGATCGTGTTGATTGCAGCTTCTACTTTTTCTTTATCAATAGCCCTAAAATCAACAGATTCTGTATTTTTGAGTTCTTCTTTGGCTACACTCTGTGCATAATTCCAAAGTTCTTCCAGCTGTTGTTCAATACGTTCTTTACTCTTTTTAATAGCCTTCCCCCATACAAAAGTGTAGCGGTTGGCATTGGCTTCAATCTTTGTGCCGTCAACAAAGGCAGTCTTAAGATTTACGATGCCTTCCCTTTCTAGCAAAAGAACAATTTGGGTAAAAATTTCTTTGATTTGCCCATTTAACCGTTGGCTTCTAAAGCGATTAATAGTATTGTGGTCGGGTTGGCTCATCCCACTAAGCCACATAAAATTGATGTTTTCTTTAAGGGCTTGTTCAAACTTGCGGCTAGAATAAATATTGCATAAATAGCCGTAAACCAAAACTTTTAGAAGCATTTTTGGATGGTAACTTGATGTGCCACCAGGCTTGTATCTATGGATTAGACTTTTTAGATCAAGACCATCAACGATATTGGAAACTATTCTTACAGGGTGCTTAATGTCAATCAGCTCCGATAAATTCGGAGGAAAAAGCACATTTTGGTTGGGAATGTAATCTTTAAAGACTACTTTTGAAGCTACACACACACCGCAATTTAATCAAATTGCAAGAATTAGGAAAGCGAAAGCTTTCCTTTTTTTATGCCACAAAAAAAGCTGCCTCACTTTTGAGACAGCCTCTTTTTTGTTTATATACTTTTATAGTCGTCATTTTATTGAGCAAGAAACGGATTTTAATTGAAAAAAACAGAATGTAATTTTGTTTAAATTAAAGTTTAAAAGTTATGAAAAAATTTAAAATTGTTCCGGTAACAAAAGAATTTGCAAACAAAATCCGTAAAACGAATATTGATAATTTTGGCAATCAAGTTTATGAACAACCAGCATCTGGAAAAGGACCATGCAGGATTTCGTTAAAACCTTTTAAGGTCGGTGAAGATATCAGATTAGTTTTGGCTTACAGTCCTTTTTCACAAAACAATGCTTTTAATCAATCTGGGCCTATATTTATTCATAAAAATGAGGTGGAAGAATATTCAGATATTTATAATTTTCCACCAGAAATAAAAGCTGATAAAGAAAATTTTCCTTTGTCGTTAATTGGTTATAATAAAGAACAAAAAATGATTTTTACAAAATTGGTTGGTGACAATGATGTTGATCAGTTAATTTCTGAAATCTTTGAAACTGAAAAAGATGTTGAATATCTTCATGCTAGAAATTCAGAAGCTTGTTGTTTTATTTGTAAAATTGAAAGAGTATAATCGATGTCAATTGGGATGTAATTAAACGATCATTATATATATTCCCGTAGTTGAAACCACGAGCTGTATTTCAAAATAGAATAAAAAAAAAGTATTTTTCAATTCCTCTTTTTGCTTTGAATATTTTCTTTGTATCTGCTAATACAACCCTATATAAACCAAAAAAAAGAGGCTGTCTCAAAATAGACCGCACCCAAAAAGTTAGACTCTATTTGGGGGCAGTGCAAAAGTCGGAGCAGCCTCTTTTTATTTTACATTTTTTTTGTTCCGTAGGAACATTTCATAGGTAGAAATTATATTATTATCATCGTTTACGTTCCGTAGGAACGTTTGATTTTGACATTGTTTTTTAATAATCTGGCATATCAAAGTTCCTACGGAACCTAAATGTGTCCGACCTCTATTTTTTCTACCTATGAAACATTTTTAATGGAATGAAACCCGATATCAAAAAATAACAAGTTATATTCTTTGTCCCGTAGGAACATTTCATTTGTAGAAACAAGTTAAGTTTACATTAAAAACAAACAAATAATTATAGTAAAAGTGCTGTCTTGACTTTTGAGACAGTCTCTTTTTTATGCCCGTACATAAGTATTTCAATTTATAATTCGAAAATATTTTTATTCCGTCCCAACCTTTTAATACAAAATCTACTCTATATAAGTAAGAGCCATTACTAAAGGTTTTAACTTAAATAAAGTATAGTATGAAAAAGAAATTCACCTTAGAAATAAAAAATCCTTGTTCTGAAAATTTTGATAAAATGATTCCTAATGCAAATGGTTCATTTTGTGATTCATGCATGAAAAATGTGATCGATTTAAGTAAAAAAACGAATTCTGAGGTTGCCAGATTCATTGCCGGAAATAAAGATGCAAACATTTGTGCACGATTAAAAACTACACAGCTTGAAGAACAGTTTGAATACGGCGAAACTTCTAAAATCAGTACTTTAAAATATGCGGCAGTTGCAGCATCTGTTCTACTTGCATCAAATCTTACCGCGCAGGAAAAAGAGCCTGTTAAAATTGAAAAAGTTTGTACAGAGCCTATGTATAGATTAGGTAAAGTAGCTTATAACCAAACTGTAAATGAAGAAGTTTTAATAACAGTAAAAGGAAAACTATTAGAAACAAAAACGCATAAACCTTTTGATAAAGAAACATATCCAGATTTAATGCTCGCTGTTAATGGTTCACAAACTCCTGTGAAAGTAAATCCAAAAACGGGAGAATTTTCTATAACAGCTCAAGTTTTAAAAAACAGTAAAGCGCTAATAGTTACTATTTCAGGAAGTGATTATTATCTTTCAAAAGAAATACCTTTTGCAATAAAATCAGTTAAAAATAATGTTTTATCACAAAATATAATCGTTGATTCAGAAGAACTGACTAAAATTTTTATTGCCGGTGGATTGGGAATTAATTATACAGATCAATAAAACAAAATGTTGAGGGATGTAATGAAAAAGGCTGTCTACCAATAGACAGCCTTTTAATATTTTCTAAAGAAGTGATTAATCAAATTCAGAAGTAAAGTATAATTTCACACTTGGATATTTGCTTTGTGTCATTTGAATTGTAAAATCAGAATCAGCTAAAAATACCAATTGACCATATTTATCATGAGCAAGGAATTTTTGTTTGATTCTTTTAAATTCTTTGAATTCTTCATTTTTAGCATCGTCAGGTTTTACCCAGCAGGCTTTGTGAACCGGGAAGTTTTCGTAAGTACATTTCGCACCGTATTCGTGTTCTAAACGATATTGAATTACCTCATATTGAAGCGCCCCAACAGTTCCTATAACTTTACGATTATTCATCTCTAAAGTAAACAATTGTGCTACACCCTCATCCATTAACTGATCGACTCCTTTTTCTAATTGCTTAGCTTTCATAGGATCGGCGTTGTTGATGTATCTAAAGTGTTCTGGAGAGAAACTCGGAATTCCTTTAAAGCTCATCACTTCACCTTCTGTTAAAGTATCACCAATTTTAAAGTTTCCTGTATCGTGTAAACCAACAATGTCACCGGGATAAGAAATATCAACGATTTCTTTTTTCTCTGCGAAGAAGGCGTTCGGACTTGAGAATTTTAAATTTTTCTTTTGACGAACGTGGTAATAAGGTTTGTTTCTTTCAAAAGTTCCAGAAACAATTTTTATAAAAGCTAAACGGTCACGGTGTTTTGGATCCATGTTAGCATGAATTTTAAAAACAAAACCAGACATTTTTTCTTCTGCTGGATCAACCAAACGAGTTTCAGAATCTTTAGGTCTTGGAGACGGAGCGATAGTAACGAAACAATCTAATAATTCACGAACTCCAAAGTTATTTAAAGCTGAACCAAAAAATACAGGCTGAATTTTTCCATCCAAATAATCTTGACGTTCAAATTTAGGATACACTTCATCAATCAATTCTAATTCTTCACGAAGTTTTTCTGCCGCTTTTTGGCCAACAATTTTATCTAATTCAGGATTATTTTGTACGTCAGAAAAAGCAATAGTTTCTTCGATATTTTTACGGCTGTCTCCGCTGAAAAGATTGATATTTTCTTCCCATAAATTGTAAATTCCCTGGAAATCGTAACCCATTCCAATAGGGAAACTTAGCGGCGTAACTTTTAATCCTAATTTTTGTTCCACTTCATCCATCAAATCGAAAGCATCTTTACCTTCACGGTCTAACTTGTTGATGAAAACAATCATCGGAATGTTACGCATTCTACAAACAGAAACCAATTTCTCCGTTTGTTCCTCAACCCCTTTTGCAACGTCAATTACTACAATTACGCTATCAACCGCAGTTAAAGTTCTAAATGTATCTTCAGCAAAATCCTTGTGTCCTGGAGTATCAAGGATATTGATTTTTTTATCTTTATAATTAAAAGCAAGCACAGAAGTCGAAACCGAAATACCTCTTTGGCGTTCGATTTCCATAAAGTCACTCGTTGCTCCTTTTTTAATTTTGTTATTCTTTACAGCACCGGCTTCTTGAATGGCACCTCCAAATAATAATAATTTCTCTGTTAATGTAGTTTTACCAGCATCGGGATGCGATATAATTCCGAATGTTCTTCTGCGTTGTATTTCTTTTAAAAAGCTCATATTTCGTATAAATAGGTTGCAAAAATACTATTAATTACGGCTTAATAAAAATATTCACTTCTTAATTTGAAAGAGATAATTTTTCAAAACAGTACTTTTTATAAAAAAATAAGGCTGTTTTTTAAAACAGCCTTAAATTGATATTTAAAAAATAAATTATTGGTTAATTGACCAAACAGAATATCCTTTTGGCGGACATTGAATTTTTACCCATTTGTCTGCCTGAGTTGTAGGATACCAAGATGAGTTTCCTGTAAAATCTTTAATCTGCGTATTTGCCCAGTTGGTTTGAATCCATCTTTCCTGCCAAACATCAGAATTATTAATGTAAACAACCAATCCTGGGTTTCCGTTGTAACCGTTTCTTCTTGCCACATATTCGTCATTATCAGAATATAAAATAGAAGTTGTTCCGGTTGCTTTGTTATTATGAATCCAGATAAGATTGTTTAATTTTGCTTTATCCAGCCATTCTTCATAATCTCTGTAGAAAATTGTTGGATATCCTTCGTGAGTTAAAATATAAGAATAGGCCAGCATTTTATTCCAAATTTCATCTGTATCATGATTGGTTACAAAAGTTACCGCTTTATACGGATTTCGTTTCCACATCATATCATCATTTAAAAGTGCCAGATTGTTGCCGTCAAAAGCATCGTTCATTTTGTAATAACAAGCAAAATCAAATACAGAACTATTAGCATTGTTTGCCCACCATTCAAGTGTGTTTACATTGGCATCCCAATATTCTCCAACAGAAAACCCGCCTACGTTTGCATTCCAATCGTGTACAACCCATGGAGCAAAACCTTTTACATAATCAAATCTCCAACCATCAAATTTCATGGTGTTTTTATAATATTTACCAACCCCGTCAGTTCTAAGCCACAACCAATTTTGAACATTTGGAGCAGCGTGGCATAAATCTGGAAAACCTCCAAAAGCACCTTCATCATTATTGCCATAACTGTTTTTGTAAAAGTCATTGTAAGTGCGGGGAAATTTTCCTGAAGCTATTCCAGTAAAATTAGTCCATGTATTTGTTCCTGTAAATGGATTAGCTTCAGACTGACCTCCGCTATTATGATTAATTACGATGTCAGCATATACTTTAAGGTTTTCAGTATGAGCATTTGTAATCAAACTTACTAGTTCAGTTTTAGAGCCAAATCTGGTTTCAGTAGAGCCATTTTGATTGTAATCTCCAAAATCAAAATAATCAGTAGGATCGTATCCCATAGAGAATGCACCATTTTGTGCTTTTGAAGCAGGCGGTAACCATATTGAGCCAATTCCTGCATTACCCCAGGCAGCTACTTTGCCGCTTACGGTATTCCACCAGGTTCCGCCAGCAGGAACATCCCAATAAAAAGCCTGCATCATTACACCTCCGCCCGGATTGTCTACATATTTTCCGGCAGCAGATGATAAAGAGGCTCCGGTACTGAAAGGTTTTCCATCGTGGTGTGTGACATTGATGATTTTAAATTGCTGACTTTCTGCTTTAGAGTCAGCATCATTAGTTTCATTTTGTGTACAAGAATACAAAAAAGCTGTAATTGCAGTAAGAAAACTTAATCTTACAATAGGTTTTTTCATAATAGATTGTGGTTAAAGTTAAATTAATAAAGTTTGTAATTGCTAATTTTAACACTTTAAAAACAAGATATTCTTATTTTTTGCTGCCTGAAATTATCAATAACGCATCTAAAGTAGAGGTTTTTTGATTTGATTTGTTTTTGTAAGAAAATAGTTTTACAACGAAAACGTTGTAGTGTTTAAAACTTTTTTTTACAAGGCTGAAAATCAACTAATATTGTTTTAATTGTTTTTGCGCGAATGGCATTTTATAAAAGAAAAAGATTTGAGAATTGAACGTCCTGCAGCGTATTTAAATACAATCCACATAATTTTTTGTTAATACTATGGCTGATAGTTGTATTATGTAATTGAATTGTTATTTTTGTTCGTTTTATAAAAGAAAACAGAAGTTCATTATTTAGTTTTTCAGAATCGCTTTTGAAAATAAATAATAGTCCAATTAAAATTTAGAATACAGATCTTTACATCCAAAAATTAAATTTAAAATAATGTCATTAAAAAAATTACAGCTAAAAACGATTGATTATAAGGCAGCCTTAACAATGTGTTTTTTATTTTTTTTCAACTCAGTAATTTCAGCACAGGAAATTATTAAGGATGTTGTAGCTGAGAAACCGGCAGAAACTGTACATGGAAAACAAAAAATTGACGGTATCATTGCTACGGTTGGAGATTATATTGTTTTAGATTCTGATATTGACAAAGGTTATTTAGAGATTGCAAGTCAGGGTGGTAATATTAAAGATATTACAAGATGCCAAATGCTTGGTAAACTTTTAGAAGATAAATTATACGCGCACCAGGCAATTCAGGATAGTATTATTGTAAGTGATGCCGAAGTTAGAGGAATGATGGAAGAGCGTTTGAATTATATGATTCAGCAGGTTGGAGATATCAATAAGGTTGTAGAATACTATAAAAAGAGTTCTGTAGAAGAATTTAAAACCTATTTTGCAGATATCTTAAAAGAGCAAAAATTAGCCTCAGAAATGAGAGATAAAATCGTAAAAGATGTGGAGATTACTCCTGAGGAGGTTCGTAATTTTTTTAAAAAAATCCCTAAAGATGAATTGCCGACTTTTGGAGCAGAAATGGAAGTAGCACAAATTGTTGCTGAACCAAAAGTTTCAAAAGAAGATAAACAAAAGGTAATTGACAGATTAAATGCCATTCGAAAAGATGTTTTAGAAGGTTCCAGTTTTGCTACAAAAGCAGTTTTATACTCTCAGGATCCGGGATCTGCACCAAATGGTGGTTATTATAAAATGACACGTAAAACACCTTTCGTAAAGGAATTTAAAGATGTGGCGTTTAGTCTGCAGGAAGGCGAAATTTCTCAGCCATTTGAAACTACTTTTGGTTTCCACATTATAATGGTTGACAAAATAAAAGGACAGGAAGTTGAATTAAGACATATTTTAATTGCTCCGGTAGTTTCTGAAAGTGCTTTGAAAGAAGCAAAAGAAAGAGCTGCTAATATTAGAGCTAAAATCGTAAGCAAGCAAATTACTTTTGCAGAGGCTGCAAGAACAGAATCTGACGAAAAGGAAACTAGAGCAAACGGAGGAACTTTAATAAATCCAAATACTCAGGATACTCGTTTTGAATTAACCAAAATGGATCCAACTTTATATGGTCAGGTTTCAAATTTAAAAGATGATGAAATTTCTCAGCCGCTTTTAAATACGGATGATAAAGGTAAAAAAACGTATAAGCTGATAACTGTTACAAACAGAATTGACGAGCATACTGCTGACTATGCTAAAGATTACACAAAAATTAAAGAATTAGCTTTAAAAGAAAAACAAATCAACGCAATTGCAAAATGGTTTGATACTAAAATTAAAGATACTTATATCAAAATTATCGGAGAGTACAGAGACTGTACGTTTGCTAACAACTGGTTAAAAAAATAATTTTTATTAAATAAAGAAAAAGAGTTAGTTTTATGAATTCATTCAACTAACTCTTTTTAATTTAAAATACATTCATAAATGTCTGACGTAACAGCAATTCATAACTTAGTTCAGAAACGCAACGAATTAAAAAACGAAATAGCAAAAATCATTGTAGGGCAGGATGCCGTTATTGACCAAATTTTACTTTGTATATTTTCAGGAGGACACGCTCTTTTAATTGGTGTTCCTGGTTTGGCAAAAACCTTAATGATAAATACTTTGTCTCAAGCTTTAGGTTTAGATTTTAAAAGAATTCAGTTTACACCGGACTTAATGCCTTCAGATATTTTAGGAAGTGAAATTCTGGATGAAAACAGGCATTTTAAATTTATAAAAGGCCCCATTTTTTCTAATATTATTTTGGCTGACGAGATCAACAGAACGCCGCCAAAAACGCAGGCAGCTTTATTGGAAGCTATGCAGGAACGTTCGGTTACAATTGCAGGACAGAATTATAAATTAGATTTGCCATACTTTGTACTGGCAACACAAAACCCAATTGAGCAGGAAGGAACTTATCCTTTGCCAGAGGCGCAATTAGACCGTTTTATGTTTGCCATTAAATTAGAATATCCAACTTTTGAAGAAGAGGTAAAAGTGGTTAAGCAGACTACATCTGATAATAAAGTAGAAATTAATCCTTTATTTACAGCGCAGGAAATTATCGATTTCCAGCATTTAATCAGAAGGATTCCTGTAGCCGATAATGTTATAGAATATGCGGTAACTTTAGTAAGTAAAACACGTCCGGATAATGCCTTGACAAATGATTTTGTAAAGAATTATCTAGATTGGGGAGCAGGACCAAGAGCTTCGCAAAACTTAATCCTGGCAGCAAAAGCTCACGCAGCTTTCAACGGTAAGTTTTCGCCGGATATTGAAGATGTAAAAGCCGTAGCAGCTGGAATTTTACGTCACAGAATTATTAAAAACTACAAAGCAGACGCTGAGGGAATAACGGAAGAAGTTATTATTAAAAAGCTGATGTAAATTATGATAGAATTGAGATTATAAAAACCTGATAAATTACTATCAGGCTTTTTGCTTTTTATTTAAAAATCATTAAAATTTCAATTCTGCAAAACGGCTAAAGTTGACCCTTAAAATTGTAACTATAACGTTATAATTGTTTATTTAGAACTATTCTTTGTGAAAATAGAGGTAAAATCCCACTTACTTTATAACATCTAATTTCGACTTTGTTAAAGAAAAGATTTTAAAATATCAATAATTCATTTTTTTAATACAAAATTGATATTTTGACAAAAACAAGCAGTGAAAATCGTTTTTTAACAATAATAATTTTTGAAAAGGCGACTTCTATTATATTATTTTTAATTATCGGCTTTAATGCTTAAATTTGCCTCAAAAAAATAAATCTGCCTTAATTATGAATATTTATAAGGATTATATCCAAGAGATTGAAGAACGTAAAAATCAGGGACTTCACCCAAAACCAATCGATAGTGCTGAATTATTAAGCGAAATTATTGCACAAATTAAAGATTTAGATAACGAGTATAGAGAAGATTCTCTTAAGTTTTTTATTTACAATACTTTACCAGGAACAACAAGTGCTGCTGGTGAAAAAGCCAAGTTTTTAAAAGAGATTATTCTTGGGCAGACTGTAGTAAAAGAAATTACACCGGCTTTTGCTTTTGAATTATTATCACACATGAAAGGCGGACCTTCTATCGAAGTTTTGCTTGATTTAGCTTTAGGGAATGACACTGCAATTGCAAAAGATGCAGCAAAAGTTCTTAAAACACAGGTTTTTCTTTATGAAGCTGATACAGACCGTTTAGTAGAGGCATTTAAAAATAATAACGCAGTTGCTAAAGAAATTCTTGAAAGTTATGCTCAGGCTGAGTTTTTTACAAAACTGCCAGAAGTGGCTGACGAAATTAAAGTAGTTACTTTTATTGCTGGTGAAGGTGATATCTCAACAGATTTACTTTCTCCGGGTAATCAGGCTCACTCACGTTCAGATCGTGAGCTTCATGGCCAATGTATGATTACGCCTCAGGCACAGCAAGAAATTAAAGCCTTACAAGCACAACATCCTGATAAAAGTGTAATGTTGATCGCTGAAAAAGGAACTATGGGAGTAGGATCTTCAAGGATGTCAGGAGTAAACAACGTGGCACTTTGGACAGGAAAACAAGCAAGCCCATATATTCCATTTGTTAATATCGCTCCAATTGTTGGTGGAACAAATGGTATTTCTCCAATTTTCCTAACAACTGTAGATGTTACTGGTGGTATTGGTTTAGACCTTAAAAACTGGGTTAAAAAGGTTGATGCAAATGGTAATGTTGTACGTAACGAAAACGACGAACCAATTTTAGAGCAAACCTATTCTGTTGAAACGGGTACAGTTTTAACAATCAATATTAAAGAAAAAAAACTTTATAACGGCGATCAGGAATTAATTGATATTTCTAAGGCGTTTACGCCTCAAAAAATGGAATTCATTAAAGCCGGTGGTTCATACGCAATTGTATTTGGTAAAAAACTTCAAACATTAGCGGCAAAAGTTCTAGGTGTTGATGCTCCTCTTGTATTTGCACCATCAAAAGAAATTTCTATTGAAGGACAAGGTCTTACAGCTGTAGAAAAAATCTTTAACAGAAACGCTGTTGGTGTGCCTGCGGGTAAAGTATTACACGCTGGTTCAGATGTTCGTGTAGAAGTTAATATCGTAGGTTCGCAAGATACTACAGGTCTTATGACGGCTCAGGAATTAGAATCTATGGCAGCTACAGTGATTTCACCAATCGTTGACGGTGCATACCAATCAGGTTGTCACACTGCTTCGGTTTGGGATAAAAAAGCGCAGGCAAACATTCCGAAATTGATGAAATTCATGAACGATTTTGGTTTGATTACAGCTCGTGACCCAAAAGGTGTTTATCATTCAATGACAGACGTAATCCATAAAGTGCTTAACGATATTACTATCGACGAGTGGGCTATCATTATTGGTGGTGACTCTCATACAAGAATGTCAAAAGGTGTTGCTTTTGGTGCTGACTCAGGAACTGTTGCTCTTGCACTTGCTACTGGAGAAGCTTCAATGCCAATTCCTGAATCTGTAAAAGTAACTTTCAAAGGAGATATGAAAGGTTATATGGATTTCCGTGATGTGGTTCATGCTACACAAGCGCAGATGCTTCACCAATTTGGTGGAGAGAATGTTTTCCAAGGTAGAATTATTGAGGTTCACATTGGAACACTTACTGCTGACCAAGCCTTTACATTTACAGATTGGACTGCAGAGATGAAAGCAAAAGCGTCTATCTGTATTTCTGAAGATGATACTTTAATTGAATCATTGGAAATTGCAAAAGGCAGAATCCAGATCATGATCGATAAAGGAATGGATAATGAGAAACGTGTTCTTCAAGGATTAATCAATAAAGCAGATAAGAGAATTGCAGAGATTAAATCAGCAGAGAAACCAGCTTTAACTCCAGATGCAAACGCTAAATATTATGCTGAAGTTGTAGTTGATTTGGATCAAATTTCAGAGCCAATGATTGCTGACCCAGATGTAAATAATGTTGATGTTTCTAAAAGATATACTCACGATACAATCAGACCGCTTTCTTTCTACGGAGGTGTGAAAAAAGTAGATCTTGGATTTATTGGATCTTGTATGGTTCACAAAGGAGATATGAAAATCCTTGCTCAAATGTTGAAAAACGTAGAAGCACAAAATGGAAAAGTTGAATTTAATGCTCCGCTAGTTGTTGCTCCGCCTACATATAATATTGTAGATGAGCTTAAAGCTGAAGGTGACTGGGAAGTTTTACAAAAATATTCAGGTTTCGAATTTGATGATAATGCTCCAAAAGGTGCTGCGCGTACTGAATATGAAAATATGTTATACTTAGAGCGTCCCGGATGTAACCTTTGTATGGGTAACCAGGAAAAAGCAGCAAAAGGTGATACAGTAATGGCAACTTCAACACGTCTTTTCCAAGGAAGAGTTGTAGAAGATTCTGAAGGTAAAAAAGGAGAATCATTGCTTTCTTCTACGCCAGTTGTAGTTTTATCTACAATTTTAGGCAGAACCCCAACATTAGCTGAATATACAACGGCTGTAGACGGTATCAACTTAACTAAGTTTGCGCCTTCTAATAAATCGTTAGTAATGTAATCTTACGATTATTAATATTTCAAAAGCCTGGGTGATAAACTCGGGCTTTTTCTTTTCTGACTCTTCTATTTTTTGTAACTTGTCATGTTCTAAATAAAAAAAACAAAAACAATTATAACTTATGGCTTTTGATATTGAAATGATAAAAAAAGTGTATGAGAACATGCCGGATCGTGTTGATAAAGCACGCGAGATTGTTGGTCGTCCACTTACTTTAACGGAGAAAATTTTGTATAACCACCTTTGGGATGGAAATCCAGTGAAGGCATTTGGAAGAGGAGTAGATTATGTTGATTTTGCGCCAGATCGTGTAGCATGTCAGGATGCAACTGCTCAAATGGCATTATTACAATTTATGCACGCTGGAAAATCTAAAGTAGCAGTGCCTACAACGGTTCACTGCGATCACTTGATTCAGGCAAAAGTAGACGCTGCAACCGATTTGGCGAGAGCAAAAACACAAAGTAACGAAGTTTTCGATTTCTTATCGTCGGTTTCTAATAAATACGGAATTGGTTTCTGGAAACCGGGAGCCGGAATTATTCACCAGGTAGTACTTGAAAACTACGCTTTCCCTGGAGGAATGATGATTGGAACCGACTCTCACACTGTAAATGCAGGTGGTTTAGGAATGGTAGCCATTGGTGTTGGTGGAGCCGATGCTGTAGACGTTATGTCGGGTATGGCTTGGGAACTTAAATTTCCTAAACTAATTGGAGTTAAATTAACTGGTAAATTATCAGGATGGACAGCTCCAAAAGATGTAATTCTTAAAGTTGCCGGTATCCTTACTGTAAAAGGAGGAACTGGTGCAATCGTTGAATATTTTGGAGAAGGTGCAACTTCTATGTCATGTACTGGTAAAGGCACTATTTGTAACATGGGAGCAGAAATCGGAGCTACAACTTCGACTTTTGGCTATGATGCTTCAATGGGGCGTTATCTGCGTTCTACAAACAGAGCAGATGTTGCTGATGCTGCTGATAAAATCGCTCCATATTTAACCGGAGATCCAGAGGTTTATGCAAACCCGGAAAAATATTTTGATCAGGTTATCGAAATCAATTTATCTCAATTAGAACCACACTTAAACGGTCCTTTTACTCCAGATTTAGCTACTCCAATTTCTAAAATGAAAGAAGAAGCAGTCAAAAATAACTGGCCGTTACAAATTCAGGTTGGTTTAATAGGTTCTTGTACAAACTCTTCTTATGAAGATATTTCCCGTGCAGCTTCATTGGCAAGACAAGTTGCAGATAAAAATTTAAAAACAAAAGCTGAGTTTACCATTACTCCGGGTTCTGAAGTAGTTCGTTCTACAATCGAAAGAGACGGGTTTATTGATACATTCCATAAAATTGGAGCAACTGTTTTTGCTAACGCCTGCGGACCATGTATTGGTATGTGGGATAGAGAAGGAGCAGAAAAAGAAGAAAGAAATACTATCGTTCACTCTTTTAACCGTAACTTCTCAAAACGTGCAGACGGTAACCCTAATACATTGGCTTTTGTAGGTTCTCCAGAATTAGTAACTGCAATGGCTATTGCCGGAGATTTAGGCTTCAACCCATTAACAGATAAATTAATTAACGAAGACGGTGAAGAAGTAATGCTTGACGCTCCAACAGGAGACGAGCTGCCTTCTAAAGGTTTCTATGCCGAAGATCCAGGATTTCAGGCTCCGGCTGCAGATGGTTCAGGCGTTCAGGTTGTAGTAAATCCTGCATCAGAACGTTTGCAATTATTGGCTCCGTTTGATGCCTGGGATGGTAAAAACATCACAGGTGCTAAATTGTTAATCAAAGCCTTCGGAAAATGTACTACTGACCACATTTCTATGGCCGGGCCATGGTTACGTTTTCGCGGACATTTAGATAATATTTCTAACAATATGTTAATTGGAGCTGTAAATGCTTACAACCAAAAAACAAAATCGGTAAAAAATCAATTAACAGGAGAATACGATGCCGTTCCTGCTGTTGCACGTGCATACAAAGCAGCTGGAGTTCCATCTATCGTTGTGGGAGACCATAACTATGGTGAAGGTTCATCTCGTGAGCATGCTGCAATGGAGCCTCGTTTCTTAGGAGTTAAAGCAGTATTGGTAAAATCTTTTGCCCGTATTCACGAAACAAACCTTAAAAAACAAGGGCTTTTAGGATTGACTTTCGCAAATGAAGCAGATTATGATAAAATTCAGGAAGATGATACTATTAACTTTACTGATTTAACTGAGTTTGCTCCGGGAAAACCATTAACATTAGAGTTCGTTCACGCAGATGGTACAAAAGATATTATCTTGGCAAACCATACCTATAACGAAGGACAAATTGGATGGTTTGTTGCGGGTTCTGCATTAAACTTAATTGCAGCTGGAAAAGCTTAATCTTAAAATTTATTACATACCAAAAACGCTCTGTGAAAACAGGGCGTTTTATTTGTATTATTAAAGGTTTTCCATTATTTCCTCCAATTAAAAATATTTTATCATCAATCGGGATTCCATTTTACTACTTTGGCAGCCGCCATATTTGAAAACTTATACCGGTAATATCGTAAATGAATTTTTATCCTCCATTTACCGTTCTGCATGAAGTCCTGTTTTATTCCCTTCAGAATCAATGATTATGGCAATAAACCCAGCTGGAATTTGTGTTTTTGGTACAATGATTTTTCCTCCGTTCTGTTCTACTTTGTCAAGAACTATTTGAATTTCAGGATAAGCATTTATGTATACTAATGATCCTTTGTCAGAGGGATGATTAGTATCTGATTTTGTTAAAACGCCTGTTATTCGTCCTGATGTCGCCTGAATAATTTTTGGGTCATAAGGAAAAAATGTCAGTTCTTCATTAGTTTCAGGAAATAGACGAGTAGTCATTTCAATGTCTAATATGGTTTCATAAAATTTTTTAGCTCTTTCTGTGTCTATTACAGGAATTTCAAACCAAGTTAAAACATTGGTTTGTTCATCAATCTTTTTCAGCTTTTTCATAATGTAATTAATTTTTAACAAAAATGAAAAATGAAATTTGAATAGACCTGTGACAAACGTCACATAATTACGACAGGGTTCTGCGCTTTCTAATTCGACGTAATGTTTCTCTTGAAACTCCAAGAAATGAGGCCAATTGTGAAAGTGGAACTCTTTGCAAGATTTCAGGGTGCATGGTTTCTAAATATTGCAACCGTTCTTGTGCTGAATAAAGTTTGAACAAAACAGAGAATTCTTCTTGTTTAGAGGCAAATAGGCGAATACAATTACGCCCCAAAGTTTCTATTTCTATTGCTTGTTTTGCTGCTTGAAATAATCTATCCTTGTCAAAAATTATGGCAGTTAATGGTTCGCAGGCTGCAATGTTAAATTCGGTTTTCTGTCCGCTGCCAAAACTGCTGATATTTGTCGCAATTTCATTTTCAAAGAAAAATCCTGTGTTCTTAACAATACCATTTATTTCGTAATAGCTTTTGCAATACCCATTGTCAATATAAAATAATGAATTACAAACTTGTCCTTGTTTTAGTAGAAATTCATTTTTCCTAAATGCTCGTTTCTCCAATGCAGGCTGCAGCAATTCCCAGCTTTCATCAGAAAAATTTGTCAGCGTACGGATATATTTTAAAAGATTGTTCATTGTTTATACAGATTTGTGTAAAATTCAGGCTAGCGTTTCATCAGGCTGCAGATGATAAAACATCATCCAAATCTAAATCGTTAGGTTTTAGTTCAAATTTAGTGATTGATTTTTTGATAGCAACCGTAAGCTTTATTTTTTCTAGTAATACCTTATGAAAGCAAAATTTGCTCTATGTTATTAAAGGCAGTAAGTTTGTTAATTAGTTTTAACCAAATCTGATTCTGGAGATAAAGTTTTAATACGATTTGGTATTGTATTTTCAAATTCCTCAATGGAAATGCTATAGGTTTTATCAGATGGCATCTTAGAATAATCATTATAAGTATAACCGCCAATAATGTACAATTTATTATTGTAGAAATGCATCGCACCAAATTTTAAAGGAAGATCAACTAAATATTCTTTTAAGATTTTTAATTTTATATCATATGCATACATTTTTTGATCTTCAAAAAAACAGATGATATTATCATGATAAGTAATGGCAGGTCTTTCCAAAACCGAAAAAAGACGGCCTTCTGTCTGCCATTTTTCGGTAATTAAATCAAAAGTCTCAATTTCAGATAAAAGCTTTCCGTTATTTCCTCCAATTATATAAATTTTGCCATCTTTAGAAATGACCCAAAAGAGAAAATAGGGTTTTTGAGTGGAGCTAATAACTCATAACTTAATTTTGATTTTAGCTTAACTCATGATTAGCTTTAATTGTTAATTCAGATAAATCTTCTGTCTTTTGTTTTAAAATAACTTTGAAATTTACTTTTTTAAGTTCATTTACGGTGATTTTTGTTGTCTTGTAACTAATGTGAGAGAATTGTAGGGTGTCATTTTCATGGAAATTAATTTCGGATTTTAAACTAAACTGCCCTTTATTATTAGTTAAAGCGGTTATATTTTTAGATAAATAAAAAATATTTACATCTTGAACAGGTTGATTATTGGCAGAAACAACAATTCCTTTTAACTCTTGCGCAATTGAAAATATCTGAAATAAAAGAAAAATAAAAAGTATTTTTCTTACAAGTTTTAAGGCTAAGTTATTTTTAGTTTTTATGAATTTTATGATTATTCTTAAAAAACTGCGGTTCAAAAAGTTGGCTCAATTTTTATGCCGAGCTTGTTAATTTGAAGTAAATTAGTTGTTAAAAAAGGTTTGTTTTTTAGTTTAAAGAGTTAAATTCGCCTTTTTAGGTAATATATTAGCGCTCTTTTGAGTTTAAAATATTGTCTAAACTTAAAAAGGGTTAATAAACTTTAATAGGTAAACATGGTTTTTAGATTGATTATAGTATTGTTTTTTTTTAGTGTTGGAGTTTTTTCTCAGGAAAAATTTATCAAACATAAAATCTCAAAAGGAGAAAATCTTACTGTAATTGCTAAAAAATATGGATTAAAAGTTAAAGATATTAAAGAGGCAAATCCTGACGCACCTAAAGTTTTAAAACTCAATTCGATTTTATTAATTCCGAATAAAAGCACAAAGACTTCACAAAACACTACCCAATCAATTGCAGACAATACTTCTGGTTCGCATGAAATTTTACAAAAAGAAACGCTTTGGGGAATATCAAAAAAATATAATGTTTCTGTTGAAGATTTAAAAAAAGCAAATCCCACATTAGAAACGGAAGGATTGAAAATTGGCCGGAAAATTATAATTCCAACAAATAGTAATTTGGCAGTTTCTGAAAATACAGTAAAAAATCCAGAACCGGAAAAACAAGAAACAATTCCTTCTGCATATACTGAAATTATTGTTGAAGTAAAGCCCAAGGAAACAAAATTTTCAATAGCCAGGAAATACGGAATAACTGTTGCAGAATTAGAGCGTCAAAATCCTTTTATTAAAAGGAAATTAGCTGTGGGTTACATGCTGAAAATCCGTACTTCAGCAGTAAATCAGGATATAAAAGATACTTCTATTGCTGCTCAAACTCCGGTTGCTGAAAAAAATATTATTAAAAATAATGTCCCAGGAACTGATTTGAAACAAGATGATAGTACATCTGCGGCAACTTCAGAAAGTACAATTAAAGCTGACGGAGGAAAAACAGAAATTGATCCTGCAGCAAATGTTGAAATTGTTGTTGAAGTACAGCCAAAAGAGACAAAATATGCAATAGCCAGGAAATATGGAATAACGATAAAGGAATTAGAACGTCAAAATCCGTTTATAAAAGGGAAACTTCCGGTTGGGTACGTTTTAAAAATAAGGACAACCAAAGAAAAAGCAGATGCTGCCGGCTCTGTAAGTTCTCCTGAACCTCAATTAAATGAAAATCTGGCTCCTGCAGCTCAAATTGCAGACAATTCAGTGATTAAAAAAGATTCCACTTTTGTTTACAATGGTAATCACTCTGATTTAATTGATCGGTTAATTCTAACCGCAACAGAAAATATAGGTACCCGTTATCGTTCTGGCGGAACTACAAAAGCTGGTTTTGATTGTTCTGGTTTAATGTTCTGTACCTTCGGGAATTTTGATATAAAACTGCCAAGAAGTTCTATTGAGCAATCTCGCATTGGGACAAAAGTAGCTGCTACAGAAGCGCAAAAAGGAGATTTGATTTTCTTTAAAACTAACGGAAGGCGTCAAATTAATCACGTAGGAATGGTAGTTGAAAATACTGACGGCGAAATTAAATTTGTTCATTCCTCGACCCATGGAGGTGTTATGATTTCTTCAACTAAAGAAGCATATTACCAAAGAGCTTTTTCACAAATAAACCGAGTTCTAGAATAAAAAATTACTGGTAAGTTGTTTTTTTAATTCTTCGATCGGAAAAGGTTTATTTAAAAAATCCTTTACATATATATTCTTTTTTATACGCTCAATCTCTTCCTGATCTAGAGTTGAAGACATTACGAAAATCTGAATCTCGTTTTTAATTTCTTCATTTAATGTTTCGAATATATCCAGAAATTCAAAGCCATTCATTATCGGCATCTGAATATCTAATAAAATAATTAAAGAGCGGCAGATTCTTTTATTTTTAATAATCCACTGCAAACCTTCAAGTCCGTTATTGGTCACAAAAACCTGATCTATATCCAGAACTTTTTTCAGCAGTTTTCTGGTAACAAGCTGATCAATTAAATTATCATCAATTAATAAAAATGATGGTTTAAGCTCCATAAGAAGTAGGTATTGTTACAATGAATTTACTCCCAATATTGCTTTCAGAAAATACCGAAATATTTCCTTTAATATTTTCTACTGCTTCTTTAACGATATACAGACCTAATCCTGAACCTTTGTTTTTGTTTGTCCCAAAATACATTTCAAAAATATAATCCTTACAATCGTCGTTAATTCCAATTCCATTATCAGCGACTTCAATTTTATTAAAACCTTCATGGATATAAGTTTTGATAGAAATAAACATCTCCTGTTTAGTGTTATCAGCATATTTAATAGCGTTAGAAAGTAAATTGCTGATAATGATTTTTAAACGAAGACCATCACTTTCAATCTGGTCAACTAATAGTTCCTGTTTAAAGGTTATTTTACTGGCATTTTCAATATGCATCAATTGCGAAATAGCTTCATTAAATATCTCCTGCAGACTTACAGGTTCCATAATAATTTGCTTTCTTTTATTCTTAGAATAGTCAATAATATCGCTGATAAATTGATCCTGCTTAGCAAGGCTCTGATGCATTAAACGCAGATAATCTTTTATTTGATCAACATCATCCTCTAATTGTGTAATTTCTATTAAGCCTTTTAAAGAAGTTATGGGCGATCTTAAATCATGTGAGGCGCTGTATACAAAACGGTCTAACTCATTATTTGCTAAAATTAGATTTTCATTTTTAATTTCAATTTCTTTTTTTGAAACAATTAAACGTTTTACCATTATTGAATAATAAGAACAAACACTTAAAATAATAATTAAAGTGAAAATAATATTAGTAATGATAAGTAGGTTTTTGATTTTACGGGTTCCTTCTCCCAGCGTATTCGAAAAATTTCGTTCGTTAATAGTCAGCTTATTGCTAATATTGTTTATTTGATGAAGAAAACTTATTTGATCAGCAGCAGTTAATGTGTTATGCTGTATTTTGGCATTAACCTGAGTTCCAATGATAAAAAGTTTTTCTATTAAAGCATCTCCTTCTTCCCATTCATGAATAGCCTTTGCTAAAAATGGAACTTTTTTAAAATTCACAAATAACCAAACAAGGTCATCTAAATCATCCTTATGATTTCGACCAATTGTAAAACCCTGCCTTGCGACTTTATTATCGCCGGCTTTTAAAAGTGTTTTTCTGGCAATTCCGTCACCTTGAGGAACTTTTAGTTCTTCTGTATATAGTTTAAACTGATTTGGGTCTTTGTTGTATAGATAGGTAATGAGATGAAGCGAAGCATCTTTTTGTCCTTTGGAGTAATGAGATTCGCCGTTTACATATGCTCTGTTTGCAGATAATATTTTGATCGTAAAAAAGTTGATGCAGATTAACAATGCACAGGAAATAAAAACGATCAAAATTAAAATAAAAACATTTGGTAAGCGAAAGCTTTTTAAAGATCGAATCTTGTACATGATTTCCATATTAGTAGGTTAATATTAATATCCGGTCTAAATCAAGCTTGCATAATTTTCTCTTTTAGAATAGTTTTGAGGCGGACTATTTTAAAGGTAGAAAATGAACAATTGTTAATGAAAATACTTAAATTTTAAGACTTATTGAGTCTTTAACCAAATTTAATAAAAAATATGAATCTTTTTACAAGGAGCTGTTTTTTTCTTGTTAATTTTTATGTTTTAGTTTTAAATTTCTGATAGTTAATTGTTTGTGTTTACTTTTGACTATTGAAAACTAAAAGGTTGAATTTAATCATTATTTTGTTTGACACAAAACGTTGTAATGAAGAAATTTTTTTTGTTTAATAAAAAAGGCTGTATAATAGTGTTTGTTTAAGTTTTAAATATCACTATTCCAGTTCATGCAAAAATGACTGCATCCATTTTTGCATTTCGTATTTCTTCTTTCAGTATCTGTTATTTTAAAGATCCAAAGCATTGACGTTATCGTTTTTTTATTTTCAGATTCAGGAAGTTGAACCAACTTTTGTAATGCAATTTTTGTTGGATAAGTTTTTAGAAGTACAATTGGGGTATAAGTTGGTTTTAACGGAATAGTATTTATTGCCGTTTGATAGGTTTCTGTATTATAATCGGTTTTATTTGGAATAGAATTAATAATATAATTATTCAAAGTGATAAAAAGGCTGTGAAAGTCATATCCATTATCATCTAGCAGCAGTTGTAATCCTATTTTAAAATCAATTTTATCTTGTGCAATTTGATTAATAAGTTTTTCTCTAAAATTCAAATCCACGATGCAGTTTTATTTAAGTTTTGAATGCTTTAATTTATTTTTTTTTTTGCTGATTTTGTGTTTAAATCCCCGATTATAAGGCATAATTCTATTTAATTCCGACAATTGTTTCAGAAAAAAAAGAAAAATATTTTTGATCAGACAGTATTTCTCTTACCTTATTTAGTGTTTCAGATTTTATTTCAGAAGTGTAACTATCGCCTAAAAAGCCAATTTTATCATAAGATACTAAAATTGAAATTAGATCAAGGAATGACTCAAAATCTTTTGAAATATAATTTACTACTTCAAAATTTTCTTCATCTAATAAAGCAATTTCATTGGTTTCTTTTATTACAATTAATAAGTCAGAATCACGAAAACCAATACTAACGAAATCTTTATGATCTTCATGATTTTTTAGTGTAAAACCTAAAAACGAAAAATTTTTAAAATTTACATTTTTATTGAATTGCTCCAATAAAATTGCATTTTCTAGAAATACAGCATTGGGTTTTATTGAAATTGAAAAATCAGAACTTATTTGTTCAGCATAATCCTGATCAAAACCCTTTTTTAGAAAATCTTCGATTGTAGGACAGACGTTTTTAATAGCGTCGATTTTGGTTTTTAATGTAAGGCTCATAATGTGATTTAATATTAAAATAAAATTAATCTGTAAAAAATGTTTACATTTTAAAAAGCAGTATTTAGTAGCTAAAGTATTAATATTATTTTAATTTAAAGGAATACTATTATAAAACAAGATTTGATAAAATAATTGTTTTAGAAATAATTAATTATTATGTAGTTTTCAGATTGTTTTTATTACTATCTGCAGACTTAATTCAAATTTATACTCAAGAGGCTGATTATGTTATAAATTTTTAATAATCTAAAATCTATAACAGAAAATCTAAAATTTCAGAAAAAAGTATATCTTTAACCAACCCAAAAGCCAAAAAAATGCAAGAAGAAAACCAAGAACACTTTAAAAGAGAACTAGGATTATTAGACGGAACCATGCTTGTAGTTGGTTCTATGATTGGATCTGGAATATTTATTGTAAGTGCCGATATCGCCAGACAAGTAGGATCTGCCGGATGGCTTACTTTAATTTGGCTGATTTCAGGATTAATTACCATTATTGCAGCCGTAAGTTATGGCGAATTAAGTGCGATGTTTCCAAAAGCCGGAGGACAATATGTATACTTAAAAGAAGCTTACAACAAATTAATTGCCTTTTTATATGGCTGGAGTTTTTTTGCCGTTATTCAAACCGGAACAATTGCAGCAGTTGGAGTTGCTTTCTCAAAATTTGCCGCTTATTTATACGAACCTTTGAGTGATGAAAATATACTTTATGAAATAGGTTCTTTCAAACTAAATGCTGCGCAGTTAGTATCGATTTTTACTATTATTTTATTGACTTATATTAATAGCCGCGGTGTTAAAAACGGAAAAATTCTTCAAACCGTTCTTACGATTATCAAAATTTTATCATTGCTTGGATTAATTGTTTTTGGATTAACGCTTGCAGCAAAAGCTTCGGTTTGGGATGCCAACTGGGCTGATGCCTGGAATACACGTTCGTTTAACAAAGAAACGGGTTCTTGGCTGCCAATTGGCGGAACAGCTTTAATTACAGGAATTTCTGCCGCTATGGTTGGATCATTATTTTCGAGTGATGCCTGGAACGGAGTTACTTTTATTGCCGGTGAAATTAAAAATCCAAAACGTAATGTAGGTTTCAGTTTATTCCTGGGAACTTTTATCGTAACAATTATTTATGTACTAACTAATATTATGTATCTGGCTGTAATTCCGTTAGAGGAAATTGCAACAGCAAAATCTGATCGTGTGGCAGTTGTAGCTTCACAATATATTTTCGGAAATATTGGAACGTTGATTATCGCGATTATGATTATGATTTCGACTTTTGCCTGCAACAACGGATTAATTATGGCCGGTGCGAGGGTTTATTATACAATGGCAAAAGATGGTTTGTTCTTTAAAAAAGCGGCTGTTTTAAACGAAGCAAGTGTTCCTGCCTGGGCGCTTTGGGCACAATGTATCTGGGCTTCTGCTTTATGTTTGACCGGAAAATACGGCGATTTATTAGATTTCGTAATTATCATTGTTTTGATTTTCTATATTCTAACAATCTACGGAATCTTCATTTTGCGTAAAAAAATGCCAGATGCAGAAAGACCTTATAAAGCTTTTGGATATCCATTTTTACCATTATTATACATTATTACAGCAACGGCAATTTGTGTTTCATTATTAATTACAAAATTCTCAACCTGCGGATGGGGAGTATTAATTATGCTTACAGGAATTCCGGTTTACTACTTAACAAAACCAAAAGAGTAAAAATTTGTTTCAAGTTTGAGGTTTCAAGTTTAAACTTTATAAATAATAAAAGCGCCTTGATAACCTCAAGGTGTTTTTTTGTGCAGCAAATTTATAATCAAAAATAAAATTCTTCAAAAAGTCTGGAAAATGTGCCCACGGATTTTATGGATTAAATGGGTTATTATTTTTGAATCGCATAGTAAAAAAGAGACAGCGTAAACCCGTTTAATCCGTAAAATCCGTGGGTAAAATAAAAGAATTAAAGGTTGTTTAAATCGTTGTTAACTCTTTCTTCTGTTGGTCTCAGGAAAATAAGATATATAATAATAAGAAGTCCAAATAATACGAAATCTGGTTTTAAAAACAATATTAAAAAAGCAGCCCCTTCTAAAATTGCCCATCTCATTATAGAAGCTGTCTGATAAATGGGGAACTTGTTTTCAGTTTTTAATTTAGGATCAATTTGTTTTAATTGTGATTTGAATAAAAAAGTACTCAAAACAAAAGCCAAAACAGGGATGAAAACATAGATCAATGATGATGAATCAATATTGGGGATATTTAGTTTTTCGACTGAAAGTTCGCCTAAAAAGAAATAAACAGCAATTGTTCCTGCACAAACTGCAAGGTGAATAATCTGAAGAGTTTTGATTTTTTTGGTCATGATTTGTTTTTTATGCAAGGTAAAACTAAATACATTAGAAATATAAAACTTTATGTTTTCGTGTGTGAAGACAAAAAATGCAGCAGAGAAAAACAAAAAAGGCACTACAATTACGCAGTACCTTAATATGTAAAAATCTATGAATGTTGTAAATTATAAAGCAACAGTTTCAGCAGATGATTTTATAGTTGAATTAATAATAGCTATAGTAAGCGGGTCTGATTCTCCAGAGAAAAAAGCATTTAAAATTTCCTGAAATATCGGATTGGTATTTTCGGCCATCGAAAAAAGAGTCATCGATGAACGCAATTTTCGAGCGTCTAAATCGCCAAAAATCCCGTCAGCTGATTTTCTTTTAAAAGTCAATAAGATTTCAGAAATTTCAATAAGATGTTTTCCTAAAATAGGATGCTCCAGAAATTCTGAAGCTTCTTTTAGATCGGCAATCGCATAAAGATTTGAAGTATCACTAGTGCCCAATCCTTTAATCTGAGGAAAAATAAACCACATCCAGTGTGTTTCTTTTTTTCCTTTTTTGATCTCAGCAAGGGCAGTAAGATAAAGTTTATTTTGCGCATCCAAGAAACGCGTTAAATCATTGTTTGAATAAGCCATTTTGGTATTATATTTTAAAAAAGGGTTGCAAAACTAGTAAAAAAGAAAGGGTCTGCCTAATAAAACCTTCATACAATCAGTATTTTAACTTTTTTCGACAGAATTTTCCTCATCGTTATTAAACGGTAAAAAAACTCATTTTGAATTGTTTATAAATCATACACTACGTTTGGTTTGTCTAAAAGTAAGGTTGATTCTTGGTAAAACATTTCGTGCTGTTTTAGGAATCTGATGCTGCCAAAAACTATTTGTTGTTCCCGCCATGAGTAAAAAAGATCCATGATGGAGCGGAATTTCGACTTGCGGAATTTCCTTACTGTATTTATGACGAAGCCTGAACATTCTCGTTTCTCCAAAAGTGACCGAAGCAATAATAGGATTTGGTCCTGTATTATGTTCTTTGTCGCTGTGCCAGCCCACGCCGTCATTTCCATCTCTGTATAAATTAAGTAAAACGGTATTAAAATCCTGCTGTGTTTCTTTTTCTACGCGGCCTCTAATAGTCAGTAATTCATAGTTCCAGTCGGGTCCTTTTTGATCTGCTCCGGGATTATCTTTATCTTCATACCAAGCAATCATTCTGGGAACTGTATAGGTTTTGTCATAAATTTCCATTTCATATTCTCTCCATTTCGTCTTACGAAGCAGTCTTTCGTAAAAACGATCCGATTCTTCTTTTGTGAAGAAGTTATCGATCAAAATTAATTCAGAATCAGGAATGTCAAACACTTTTTTTCCTGCCAAACCTGTGGTAAATAATTCGGTGTCGTTAAATAATGTCATTTTCCATTTATTTTTTGTCAATCTCAATCCAAACAGGGGCATGATCGCTTGTTTTTTCCCAGCCCCGTACATGACGGTCAATACCGCCTGAGCGTAATTCTTGGGCTATTTGCGGACTCAGTAAAAAATGATCAATTCTTAAACCGGCGTCTCGCTCATAAGCATTTCTAAAATAATCCCAAAAAGTGTAAATTTTCTCGTCAGGATATAATTTCCGAATAGCATCTGTCCATCCCTGTGAAACTATAGCTGCAAAAGCTTTTCGAATTTCAGGTCTGAAAAGAGCATCGTTACCCCATTTTTCGGGTTTGTAAACATCCAGTTCTGTCGGCATAACATTAAAATCGCCAATCAATATTGCTGGAATTTTTAGATTCAATAATGTTTCTGCATGTTCAGCAAGACGATCAAACCATTTCAGCTTATATTCAAATTTCGGACCCGGCAAAGGGTTTCCGTTTGGCAGATAAAGACAGCCAATCACAATTCCATTAATCAAAGCTTCGATATAACGGCTCTGAATATCTTCATCATCTCCCGGAAGAATGCGTGTTACTTCTTCAATTTCCATATTTCGGGCAAGAATCGCAACGCCGTTCCATTGTTTTTGTCCGTGCCAAATGGCATTGTAACCTGCATCATTAATTGCTTTAAACGGAAAATTATCCTGCGGCGCTTTTAATTCCTGCAGACAGACAATATCTGGAGCCGTTTCATCAAGCCAGCGCAATAATACAGGTAAGCGTCCGTTTATTCCGTTTACATTATATGTTGCTATTTTCATGGTGCATTTAATTAATTTGTATTATTAAATTTACTGATTATTAAGCATTTAATCTAAATAGATTTTTTTAGTAACTGTTTGTTAAATAATACTTTACCCGGGTATTTTTCTGCGAAAGCAAAAATCAGCTGTTCAATATATTGATTGCTTTTATAAGTTGTGACATAGTTTTTTATTTCTACGGGATCATGAATCGAAATATCTGATGGAATGTATCCCATACCATAAAAACGACCGTTTTCGATCCAAATACAGCTGCGTTCTTCTTTTGATCTTCCTTTGTCTATAATGGCAAAAGTTGGCCTGTTGTTTAATAAAAAATCAATTGCGTTATCAACTTGTTCATTGTGAAGTAAAACATCAGGTAAGCTTTTTGTATCATTATTTTGAAATAAATCCCCTTCTTCCGGTCTCGTATACTTGCAAAAGCGATGATCAATTTCAAACTGCTCTGCCAGGCTTCGTAGTAAATTAATCCCATCGTACTGGCTGTTAAATTCATGGATACAAACCTGAAATTTGCTCACTTTTCCAATTGCCAGATATTTATAACCGTTTCGGGCTTCGTATTGATAAATTCCAAATTTTGCTTCAAAACGTTTTAAGGCACGATTATAAGTTGGCCAGAGTTTTTTGATTTCGGTACATTCTAATAACAAAGCCATTAATTCAGTAGCGCAGATTTCGAAAGAAATTCCATAAATGTCCCTTAAAAAGTGCTGCCTTTGCGGGTTGATGTTATTACCGCTGAAATGAGAAGCCACACGTTTTTTTAAGTTGATGGCTTTTCCAACATAAATCACCTTTTTTTGTTGATTATAAAAATAATATACGCCCGGTTTTTCGGGTAAATTATTAAAATCATCAGGCGGAAGATTCGGTGGTAAACGTTGATCTTGTGCTGTTTTTTTGATCATTTTATCGATTTCTCCGGCATCGTCCCATTCCAGTAAAAGCGAAAATAATATAGCCGTTGCATCTGCATCTCCGCCGGCGCGGTGTCTGTTTTCTAAACCTATATTTAAGGAGTTGCAAAGATTTCCTAAACTGTAAGAACCTAAACCCGGTTTGATTTTTCTGGCTGCACGAACGGTACAAAGTTTTTTTGCCGACCATTTAAAACCTGCTTTTTCAAGCTGATGATGAACGAATGAATAATCGAAGTTTACATTATGGGCAACAAAAATACGATCAGTAAGCATTTCTAATACTTTTTCTGAAATGTCATCGAAAATAGGTGCATTAGCCACCATTTCGTTATTAATACCTGTTAATCCAAAAATAGAAGGAGGGATGTCCTGCTCTGGATTTACAAGTGTTTCATAACGGTCAAGTACATTTTTGCCATCATGAATAATAATGGCAATTTCTGTAATGCGGCTGCCACTGGCATTTCCGCCTGTGGTTTCAATATCGACTATGGCATACTCCGTATTTCTCATCTGTATATAACGTAAAACCGATTGTTTTTCTGCTGCTTATATTTAAACTTTAACCGTAATAACATCTTTGAGCAAAGTAGAAAATTTGGGAGATAATCTGTTCTGCCTCATTTTCCATTGCCGTCCCAAAGACTGTACACCGAATTTAATTTTATTATTACCATAACTTTGGTTCATTTTATCAATCACACTCATTAAAGGCTGATGTTTAGGATTCGAAGTTTCGAATAAATTAAGCTGTGTTTCACTATTTGGTGTTAACCCCATTACGATTACACCAGCTTTTTTATAACGATAGCCTTTTTTAAAAATAGCTTTAAATCCTTTTTGTGCGGCTTCATTGAGTTCTATCGTTGAATTGGTTGGAAAATTAGTAGTGATGGTAATACTTCGTGAATAGTGTGATTCCTCGTTCTTTAAAAAACTAGTCTGGATAAAAACCGTTACCATATTACAATGACAATTCTGACGTCTTAATTTTTCAGCACAGGAAGCTGTAAACGTGCTGATTCGTTCTGAGATTTCTTCATAAGTAGTATATCTTTTTTCGAAAGACCTTGTAGTGGCAATCATTTTCCGGTCTGCGGCGGCTTCTAATTCCAAAGTTGGTTTCCCTTCTAATTCATGTTTTAACCGAAGCCCGACTACAGACAGTTCTTTTCTTACCCAAGCATCCGGAAGCTGGGTAAATTCATATGCTGTGTTGATTTTTTTTAATTTAAGCCGTTTGGCGTGTTTTCTGCCAATTCCCCATACATCTTCAATTTTAGCCCACTTTAATGCTTTAATTCTTTTTTCTTCTGAGTCAATACAATAAACACCCTGCGTACGATCTGCAAATTTTCGGGCAATTTTATTCGCCATTTTTGCCAAAGCTTTGGTAGGAGCAAAACCTATACTAACAGGAATGCCTGTTCCTTGTGTCACTTCTTTCCGCATTTTTAAACCCAGTATATTCAGATCAAATAAATCGTAACCTGAAAATTTCAGGAAAGCTTCATCAATACTGTAAATTTCGATTTCGGGAGTATAAGTTTGCAGCAGGTTCATGACCCGATTGCTCATATCGCCGTATAACGGATAATTAGAAGAATAAACAAATATGTTTTTTTCTTTAAAAACAGATTCATACTTAAAAGCCGGAATAGCCATTGGTATGCCAAGAGCCTTAGCTTCATCAGAACGTGAAATAACACACCCGTCATTATTAGAGAGAATAACGATAGGTTTTCCTCTTAAATGTGGATCAAATACTCTTTGACACGAAGCATAAAAATTGTTACAATCGACTAAAGCAAACATTTTCTAAATGTGTTTTTTTATTTCTATTTTGTCAGTCTGAGCAAAGTCGAAGACCTTTTGTGTTATAAAGCGCTTCGACTTCGCTCAGTGTGACATTCAACTTAAAAAGATTTAATACTATGAACCACAATTCCCCAAATTACAAAATTATTTTCCGGGGTTACTTTTATAGGCTGGTAATCTTCATTTTCGGCAATAAGCCAGATTATGTCTTTTTCTATTCTGATACGCTTTACAGTAAACTCGCCATCAATTTGGCAAACAGCAATTTTATTGTTTTGTGGTTCCAGGCTTTTATCAATAATCAATAAATCGCCATCATTGATACCGGCATTTTTCATAGAATGTCCTTTTACTCTGGCAAAATAAGTAGTGTATTTATGTTTGATAAATTCTTTGTTGAGATCAATCGATAATTCGATAAAATCATCAGCAGGCGAAGGAAAACCTGCGCTGATACCAACGTCAAAAAAAGGCAGCATTACTTTCGAACTTACATCCGGGATGTACAATTCTATTGATTTTGTGGTATTTATATTGCTCAATTTCATAATCACTTCAAAAAAAGTTTTTTTGTATAAAGCAAAATTAGTACAGATAATAACATTTTTTTATATATTTGCTGTTCTAAATTATAACAAATTAATTATGTCCTTATTTTCAGACAACATCAGAGCATTAAGGGTTAAGCATAAAATATCGCAGGAGAAATTAGCTGGAAACCTAAAGATTACCCGAGGTAGATACGTTAAATATGAAGACGGAACTTCAGAAGCACCGTATGATATTTTAAAGCAGATTGCTTTATATTTTCATATGAGCATTGATTTATTATTGTCTGTCGATGTGCGTAAAATTGACGTGGAAAATTTGATAAAATTAGAAGGCAATCGACTTATTTTGCCAATTCAAGTGGATCAATTTGGAGAAAATTATATCGAAATTGTATCTCAAAAAGCAAAAGCAGGCTACTTAAACGGATATGCCGATCCGGAATACATTGAAAGTTTACAGCAGGTTTCACTCCCGTTTTTAGGACCGGGCAAGCACAGAGGTTTTCCTGTAGAAGGCGATTCGATGCCGCCGCATGAAGATGGTTCAATTATTATTGGCCGTTATGTAGAAAGGCTGGGAGAGGTGATGGATGGCAGGACGTATATTTTGATTACCAAAAATGAAGGGATGGTATACAAACGTCTCAATAAAAATAAAAAGAACGCTTTGGTTTTAGAATCGGATAATAGTTTTTATCCAAATTATGAAGTGAAAGCTTCTGATATTTTAGAGATTTGGGAATACGAATGCAGCATTGGCCGATCAGATAAAAAACAAACATTATCTGAAACCGAAAGCATGAAAGAACTGCTTTTAGAAGTTAAGAGAGAAGTTATGGAGATTAAGAATAATACGACGAATGCATAAAAGTTTATTTTAGCATAAAAAGATTTTTATAAATTCTGAAAAGTGCAAATGGACAAAAAAGTTCTTAAATTTTAACTCCTCTTTTTCTATAATTGCCTGTGACAGACATGGATTTTATCAGCCAATATTTTGCGTTATTTCCATTTGCTGCTTTTCAATATATTTGGTCAAACGATCTTTCCTTTATAAATTTAGTTTCCTTTAACAATCGCCGATGCAATTTGTCCGCAATGATGTGAATTGTGAAAAAGAATAATAGATAATAATTTAATTCTTGGAACTGTTCCTAAAAAAGAAGTTTCTACTTCTTCGAACCAATCCTGATCAGAAGAATTATTTATAACATCTTCGAGTGTTTTGTATCCTTGTTCTATAAATGTATGACTTGTTTGAAGATCATAATCTTTTCCGGTATCAGATTGTCCGATTGTTGTGTTTTCGACATCCGTTTTATTTCCAAAAAACGTTCCCAGAATGTTTGCTGTTTCTCCAATATGTCTGTAAATAAATCCAACCGAAGCTGTTTTTTCATTCAATTGAAAGCGGCTGTTTTCCAGAGTTATATTTTTAAATGTAAGATTACAGACAAAGCGGTTATGATCTAAAAGATCAAGCAAGATTTGTTTTTGCATGATTTCTAATTTTTTAAATTAATCTTTCTTTTTGTTCAAAATAATTTCCAGTCTGCTGAGTTTGTTTTCCCAGAACTGGTCAAAATGACTGATCAGCGCTTTAACATCATCAAATCCTTTTTGATTTAAAACACAATGACGTTCCCGTCCAATTTCCTGGATAGAAATAAAACCCGCCAGCTGCAATATTTTAATATGTTTTGAAACAGCAGGACGGCTCATATCAAAGTTTTCAGCCAGCGCATTTATATTATACGTTTCTTTAGTAAGCAATTGCAGAATTTGCCTGCGGTTTGGATCTGCAATTACTTGTAAGGCATCAAGATTAGGCAGTGACATTATTTTTCATTTAAAAGATTCTCCACTTTCTCCATTTTTTTCAGCCAGCCTTCTGTCATTCCGGTTAGGATTGAAACATTTTCTTCTTTAAATCCGGTATGAAGGAGATGCAATTCGGTACCATTATCTTTTTTTTCCAATGTCCATTCGACAATAGTCTCAAAGATAGTTTCATCATTTCCTGGCCCCCCTTTCCAACTGTAAACAAGTTTTTTGAAAAGAACGATTTCTAATATTTTGCAATGAAAAATTCCATCAAGATTTAAACTTGGAATCGGATTGGTACGAAATGTAAAATGATGTCCTAAAAGAAGTTTAAAATCATTTGGCATGATCCATTGTGCAATTAATTCTGTCTCTGTAAGATACATCCAAATCTCCTCAGGAGTTTGACTGTAAAACCATTTGTGGTTAATTTCTGTTTTCATATTTAAGTAACTTTAAGGTTACACAAATTTATATGTAACTTTTGAGTTACACAAATATTTTTAGATTTTTTTTATGAATACTGTTAAGAGTGAACTACTTAACTTTATTAACCAGATGATAATAAGCGATAAATGAATCTTTAAAAAACCTTCACAAAACTCAAACCATATTGCTGTCCATTATAAAAAGGTGCAATCATAGAAGTTGACTTAATTTCAGATGATGACTTGAATAATTTTTTAGTAATATATGGATTCATCCAATAAGCAATTTTTGTGCTCAAAATGCCAATTCCGGCCCCTGCCGCAACATCGGTTAACCAATGGCGATTGTTATAAATTCTAAATAATCCGGTTCCGGTTGCGACGGCATAACCGGCAATTCCGTACCAAATTGATTTGTCTTTATATTCCTGCCATAAAAATTCGGCTCCGGCAAAAGCAGTGGCGGTATGTCCTGAAGGAAAGGAGTTGTTCGAGCTCCCGTCAGGTCTTTGTTCATGTACAATCGATTTTAAACCTAAAACGGTTGTTGCCATAATAGCATACGAAGTCACAAATATAACAGAACGGTCACGCATATTATTTTTACCTTTTACACCAAATGCATTCAAAGCATAAACAGATGCCGCAGGCGCGTATTGTGAAAAATCATCAATTGTAATTTTCTCATCAATATCTTCGGTAACTTCAGCTTTGATTTGCGAATTGAAACTCAGCAGCTGATCGCTTTCCAGACCTATAACTCCGTAGCCAATTAACACCCCAGGAATAATTAATTGTTTGTAATTGAATTTTAAATGATTTGAAGTGCTGTCAATTTTTGTAATGGAATCATTTTGTTGTGCATTCGCAGAAAATAAACCGAATAGGAATATCAGAGAAATTGTTTTGTAAAACATCTTTCATTATTGTTATAAATTGCAATAATAACGAAGGCATGATCTAACTATTTTTTGCTTAATTGAACCTTAAGCGAATATTAATTAATGGAATATGAATGACAATGAAAATAACAAATTCAATAAACGAGTAATTTTAATATGTTGTGAATTTGATGTTATCTCACATTTTTAAGCCCCGAAGGGACAATTTATATTGTAGGGCCGGATTTCCGGTTAAAATATATTCATATTGCAAAAGGTTCACAGGGACGATTCGTATTGTTTAATAGACAGCCCTGCAATATGGATCGAGCCTGCGGCTTTTTATAATTTTTTCTTTTAACAATTAATCTTATATTTTCAACGAAAACCAAAATGTACTTCCCAATCCCAAATTACTTTCTACACCAACATTTCCATTCTGCGCTTCAATAAATTCTTTACTAATCGCTAATCCCAATCCCGTTCCGGATTTCTGGCTTCCCGGGACTTGAAAATATTTATCAAAAACTTTGTCTTTATACCTTGTGTCAATTCCTTTTCCGGTGTCGATAACCTGAAATACGATTTGGTTGTTTTCTTTTTTTAATTTGATGAAAATGGTACTTTTTTCGGAAGAATACCGAATTGCATTTGACAAATAATTAATCAAAACCCAGCCTGTTTTTTCACTGTCGGCTTTCACGTCTTGCAGATTTTCATCAGCATCAATTATTAGTTTTATCTGCTTTTGATCGGCCTGGACTTTTACGGCTTCAACAGCGTAATTTACAATTTCGTGCGGATTGCTTTTTTCGATGTTCAGCTGAATATTTCCAGTTTCCAACTGCGATAAATTAAGCAGTTCACCTGTAATTTTCAACAGCCTCTGACTATCATCTTTAATACTTTCAACCAATTGTTTCTGATCGTCGTTCATATCGCCCGTTTTACCATTTTCAAGCAATTGAAGGCTTAATTTTATAGAAGCAATTGGTGTTTTTAATTCGTGCGAAACTGTTGCAATAAAATTGGTTTTAGCAAAATCCAGTTCTTTAAAAAGCGTAATATTTCGCAGAATAATCACATCGCCAATATTGATTTCTTTTTCTTCCCCGGTTGGGATTATAGTAATGTTAATAATTTCTTTTTCGAAATAGCTTTCTTTTCCGTGAGCAAAAATTTTAAGTGGTTGTTTTTTAGGAGACTCACCATTTTCTTTTAAAATTAAAGAACGAATCAAATCATTTGATAAAGCTAAATCTGAAGCCGATTTTCCAATAACATCTTCCAGTTTCATTCCAACAATTTTGAGAGCTTCATCATTGGCAAATAAAACGATATGTTTATTATCTAAACCAATAATTGGATCATGCATATTATTAATAAGCGTTTCCAATCGTTTCTTTTCGAAGAATAGTTTGTATAAATTACTATCATTATATTCCTGAAGTTTCTGCGCCATCGTATTAAACGATTTTGCCAAATCTCCATATTCGTTATGATTGGTAAAATGAACGCGTTCAGAATAATTTTTATTCGCAATTTCCTTAATACTCAGCGTTAATTCTTTTATTGGGTTTGCAATATTAGTTGGTAAGTTGATTAATAAATTAAAAGCAATCAAAAAGCATAAGGTTCCCACAATGGCAATCCATAAATTGGCAGTTTCGGCGGTATGTTTGGCGATATCGCTTTTTTGTTTTATGGCATTCATATTGAGTTTCATGATCTCAAAAATATCCTGCCTGATTTGCATTTTTAAAGATTCATCAGAGCTGTTTTTTTCTAAAAGAGCAAAGCTTCTTTCGAGATTATCCGTTTCTTGTTTCTCTCCGGCTTCAGTAACATTTTGGGTTTGTTTATGAAGATTATCTTTAAAAATAATAATTGCATTATCTTTACTAGTATTAATTTCGTCTAAAGACAAAAGCATGTTTCGCGAATATTCAAGCGTATTATAATTCGCTTTCAGAATATTTTCAGTGTCTTTTTTTATAGAAAAAATATAAAAGGCACTCACTAATGTGAGTATTATTATTAGTACAAATAATAATCCAACTCCCAGATTCAATTTGGTTTTAATTCTCATTTTATAAAACATTTAATTTTTTTTGAACCATATGAGTGATATAAGAAAATATAAGGGGATGTATAATTAAGGAAGGAGCAAAAGACTTTGCAGTCTTGCGCCTTCGCGAGCAAAAATCCCAGCAAACTTTGCGTTTAAAAAAATTAACGCCCAGTATTAAATGAACTTATATAACTTATATGGTTTAAAAATTTTTCATGACAGGATAACAAGATCAACATTTGATAAAGACAGTTTGTTTAACAAGCGTCTGAAAATTGTTGTAGACAAAATTACTTTAAATAAATTCAAATGCGGTTTTCCGATACATACAGTTGTAATTTGTTTTTCTTCGACGGTAATTAAAATCGCATCGGCAATATTTTTGTTTTCTAATTTAATTACTTCTGCGCCTAATTGTACGGCGAGTTTAAAATTATTAATTAAATGTCTCTGTTTGTCTAAAGCAATTTTTGTACTGCTTTCCTGCGGAGTTTCTACATACAAAACATACCAGCTTCCGTTGTAATAACTTGCCAGTCGCGCCGCTTTTCTAATTACAATTTTGGCCGTTTTATCATTACTGCTAATACAGGCCAAAAGTTTCTCATGTCGTAAAGCATGAAGATTCGGAACTTCATTTTCTACTTTTCGAACGACCTGACTCGCTACTTCTTTCAAAGCCAGTTCTCGAAGCTGTAAAATTTGTTCCGATTTAAAAAAGTTCGTTAAAGCCGTCTGAATTTTATCCGGAGTATAAATTTTTCCTTCTTTCAAACGCGCAATCAAATCTTCAGATGTTAAATCGATATTTACGACTTCATCTGCCAATCGTAAAACATTATCAGGAATACGTTCCTGAACATCAATGTTTGTAATACGCTTTACATCTTCATTTAAACTCTCAATATGTTGAATATTTACAGCCGAAATTACATTAATTCCAGCCTCCAGAATTTCTAAAACATCCTGCCAGCGTTTTTCATTTTTGCTTCCTTCAACGTTCGTATGCGCCAATTCATCAACAATAACCACTTCGGGTCTAAGATTGATGATGGCTTGAACATCGAGTTCTTCAAGTTCTTTTCCTTTATAAAAAATAGTCCGTCTCGGAATTATAGGCAGACCTGCTAATAATTCATGAGTCTCCTTTCGCATGTGCGTTTCGATGTAACCAATTTTTACATCAATTCCGTTTTTTAATAACGAATGTGCTTCCTCCAGCATACGAAAAGTTTTGCCTACACCGGCACTCATTCCAATGTAGATTTTAAACTTTCCTTTTCGTGATTTCTGAATTAAATCTAAAAAGTGCTGAGCATTATTTTCTTTTTCTTCTTTCATAGTTTTGCCACGAAGGCGCTAAATCACAAAGTTTTTTATTTTTTTAGCCACAGATTACACAGATTACACGGATTAAAAGGATTATTGCATGCTTTGTGTTGTTTATTTGCCACAAATTACACTAATTTCCACGAATTATATTTAATAAAAATTAGTGAAAATTAGTGTAATTCGCGGCAGAAAAAAAATCCTTTAATCTGCAGCAGGAAATATTTTTCTAAAAAGAAATCGCCAGCGAAGTCGTTACAAATGTATTTGTATCCGTTGGAAGATTATCTTTATTTGTGAAGATTTCATCTTTACTAGAAAGATTTCTGGCTTCAATTCTAAACATAACATTATCAGTAACTAAGTAATCAAAGTTAGCTGAAAATCCATAAGTTTTAAAACCATTTGGAGTTTCTGTTGCGATAATTACACCTTTTTCATCACTATAATATTCACCGCGTGCCGCAAGCTGAATTTTATCTGTTGGTTTGTATTGCAGAATCAAAACGGGTGAAAACCAAGTATCATATTTATTACTGCTTTTAGCCGATTGCTGGGATCCAACATCAAAACCGGCCGTAACATTTGTTTTCTCTGTTACTTTAAACTGCCCATAAAAGTTATTAAAATAACGCCATTTTTTGTTAATATCCGGCTGTTCATTTCCAACATAAGTACTCCAGTTCAAAACCACTTTATCTGATGGTTTGTACGTAACCTGAGTTCCAAAAGCAGGCGTCTGATTTCCTTCTGCTTTCTCAATTCTCTGCCAGCCATTTAAGTACATACCAGCCAAATACCATGCTCCAGATTCAGAAGTATAACCAATTTTAACTCCCGTTTCATAATAAGGAGAATTCTCAGCCAGAATACTTCTCGTTAAAGTCTGGCAGTCTTTTCCAATTGCACTTTCAAAACCAATATGCGAAGGCATAATTCCGGCATCAATCCATAAATTATGGTTTTTCGAAATCTTTACCCCAACATTTGCTTCATAAACATTTTTCAATAAACCTTGCTCGGCAGCCATATTATATTCAGCATAAGTTCCGGCCATTAAAGCAAAATTTCCACGAATATTTTCTTTCGAATAATTCACTTTTGCCATACCTAAATTTAGGTTTACCTCGTTGCTTTTATTGTAACTGTAAAAAAATCCCGGGCGTGTATGATCTTCCGGTTTTGCAAAATCATAACTATAATAAGCATCTACATATCCTGAAAACGTAAACGGACTTTTTGATTCTTCTTGTGCATGTAAATTGCTAAAACCAAAAGCGATTAAAGCAGTAAGTATTATTTTTTTCATTTTTGTGGTATTCTATTATTTATTAGTAGATTTTTTAGGAGCTAATCCCGCTATCCGTTTCAATCTTTTTCTGGCTAAAGGAGCCAGAAAAAGGATTTCCACTACTATCGGGGCTAGGGCATTTGGGGTAAAAAGGCGTTTTGTTTCCTGCAAGGTTTTCAAAACCTTGTAGGTATTTAATTTTAAGTTTTACGTTCTGTTTGTCATTTCGACGAAGGAGAAATCACACTAGAAATTCCGCACAGTTAATCGCCAATCTTTGTCGAATTACTAGTGTGATTTCTCCTTCGTCGAAATGACAAGAATGCGCATAGAACAAGAATGAAAATTCGTATCAACTAGTCTATCATACCTGCAAGGTTTTTAAAACCTTGCAGGAGAAAAACTTAGAATCTCAGTATCTTAGAACCTTAGCATCTTAGAGTCTTAGCGAAGCTGATCCAGCGCCACATTCAATTCCAAAACATTAACCGTTTCAGGTCCAACAACAGCGGTATTAATTTTAGATTCAACCAAAGCTTTTACTTTGGTTTCATCCAGTTTTCTTTCTTTAGCGATTCGTTTTACCTGAATCAAAGCACCTTGAGGAGAAATATTTGGATCTAAACCACTTCCTGAAGCTGTAACCATATCAGATGGAATTTCAGATTTTTTCAAGTAAGGATGAACTACTAAAAAAGTATCAATTCTTTTTTGAACTAAAGCCAAATAATCGGCGTTACTTGGGCCTTTGTTACTTCCGGCACTTCCTGCAGCATTGTAATCAACAGCCGAAGGTCTTCCCCAGAAATAATTCGACTTATCGAATTTTTGACCAATTTTTTGATAACCAACAACTTTTCCGTTAACCGAAATAGTTTCTCCTTTTCCTTGATTTGGAGCCAGTTGTGCAATTCCGTAAATTGCTAAAGGATAAATCACTGCAAATAAGATTAAAGTAAGCAGTGTAAGTTTTAATAGTGAAAATATAGTTTTCATTTTTTTTATTTTTAGAGGTTCTAAGGAGCTAAGGTTCTAAGGGACTAAGAAAAAACTTAGCACCTTAGTATCTCAGAACCTTAGTAACTTTTATTTACATAAATAAGGCAACCAGTAAATCAATAACTTTAATTCCGATAAATGGGACAATCAATCCGCCAAGACCATAAATCAAAAGGTTCCTTTTTAAGATGGCACTTGCTCCAATTGGACGATAATCAACACCTTTCAGCGCAAGCGGAATCAAAATTGGAATGATAATCGCATTGAAAATTACAGCTGATAAAATTGCACTTTCTGGACTGTGTAAGCGCATAATATTTAAACCTTGCAAAGCAGGAATTGCTGTAATGAAAAGTGCCGGAACGATTGCAAAATATTTAGCAACGTCATTAGCGATTGAGAACGTAGTTAATGTTCCACGAGTCATTAAAAGCTGTTTTCCAATTTCAACAATTTCAATTAATTTTGTTGGATCATTGTCTAGATCGACCATGTTTCCTGCTTCTTTTGCAGCCTGCGTTCCGCTGTTCATGGCAACTCCAACATTTGCCTGAGCCAAAGCCGGAGCATCATTTGTTCCGTCACCCATCATGGCAACCAGTCTTCCCTCGGCCTGTTCTTTTCTAATGTAATTCATTTTATCCTCAGGTTTAGCTTCGGCAATAAAATCATCAACACCAGCTGCTTCGGCAATAAATTTAGCCGTAAGCGGATTATCTCCTGTTACCATTACCGTTTTGATTCCCATTCTGCGTAAGCGTTCAAAACGTTCTTTCATTCCGGTTTTTATAATATCCTGAAGTTCGATAACACCTTGAACTACATTATCTTTAATGACAACCAGCGGAGTTCCTCCATTAGATGAAATCGTAATCACCTGCTGTGCAGTATCTTCGGGAAAAGCATTTCCTGCCTGCTGCGCAATATTCTTAGCCGCATCCTGCGCGCCTTTTCTAATATTAGTTCCGTCTTTTAATACAACTCCAGAAGTTCTGGTTTCGGCAGTAAATTTGATCGTATGTGAAATGTTATCTGTGAAATGTGAGATGTCATCCTGCATTTTACCATTTAGGTTGATCGTTTTACTCAACTCAATAATACTTTTCCCTTCCGGAGTATCATCTGCAAGCGAACTCAACACAGCAGATTTAATAAAATCATCTAAAGAGATTCCTTTTGTTGGATAAAAATTAGTTGCTTTTCTGTTTCCAATTGTAATTGTTCCTGTTTTATCTAAAAGCAGTACATCAATATCTCCAGCAGTTTCAACCGCTTTACCCGATTTTGTAATTACGTTAGCTCGTAAAGCTCTGTCCATTCCCGCAATACCAATTGCAGAAAGCAGCCCTCCAATAGTAGTTGGAATTAAACATACAAACAAAGCAATGAAAGCCGCAATCGTGATGGGTGCATTTGCATAGTCGGCAAACGGTTTTAGCGTAACGCACACAATCACGAAGATTAAAGTAAATGCGGCTAATAAAATGGTTAAGGCAATTTCGTTTGGTGTTTTCTGACGGCTCGCACCTTCAACCAAAGCAATCATTTTATCTAAAAAACTTTCGCCAGGTTCAGAAGTTACTTTTACTTTAATTTTATCAGATAATACTTTTGTCCCTCCGGTTACAGATGATTTATCTCCGCCGGCTTCCCGGATTACAGGAGCACTTTCTCCAGTAATGGCACTTTCGTCGATAGTAGCCAGACCTTCGATAATTTCACCATCGGCAGCAATTAAATCACCGGCTTCACAAACGAAAATATCGTCTTTTTTTAATGCCGAAGAGCTAATGTTTTTAATTTCTCCGTTTGGCAAAATTTGTCTAGCAGGAGTTTCTTCTCTTGTTTTTCGTAAACTGTCGGCTTGTGCTTTTCCTCTTGCTTCGGCAATTGCTTCGGCGAAATTGGCAAATAAAAGTGTTGCCAATAAAATTAAAAATACAATTAGGTTATAAGTAAAACTACCCTGATCATTTGCTCCCATTAATATGGATATACAAACGGCAAACATAATGGCAGTTCCAATTTCTACGGTAAACATTACCGGATTTTTGATCATCAATTTTGGATTAAGCTTCACAAAAGACTGCGCTAAGGCTTCTTTTACTTGCTTACTTTCAAACAATGATGTGGATTTATTAGTTGTCATTTTCTTGTAAAAAGTTAAATGTTATTTGTTAAATGTTATGCCCTAAAAAACACATAGATTATAGAACATAGCCAGGCGGTTTCAACCGTTGGGACGCAGTGTATATCGCAATCTGTCTCTCCGCAATCCGTTTCCCGTGGTTGAAACCACGGGCTATATTGAATTGCCTAACTATGTGTGAAAACGAGTTTTCTTTTATTCTTTTTTTATAGATTTAAATTCTATGTTTCGATGTGTTTAAAATATCCAGCATTTTTATTTTAGTGTAAAATATTCCGCTAAAGGACCAAGTGCCAACGCTGGGAAGAATGATAAAGCAGCGATAATTGCGATTACAGCAAAAGTCATGATTCCGAAAATTGATGTATCAGTTTTTAAAGTTCCTGCACTCTCTGGAATGTATTTTTTACCTGCCAGTAAACCTGCAATTGCCAATGGACCAATAATTGGAATGAAACGGCTTAACAGTAACACAATTCCTGTAGTAATATTCCAAAACGGATTATTATCTCCCAGACCTTCAAAACCAGAACCATTATTGGCCGCACTTGAAGTGTATTCGTATAACATTTCTGAAAATCCGTGATTACCGGGATTATTTAACCAGCCTGTTGCGTTTCCGTTGAACCAATAACCCATTGCAGTATCATGTGCAGCAAAATAAGAAGCTAAAGCTGTTCCGGATAATATTAATAATGGGTGAAGAATGGCAATAAAAGCGGCAATTTTAACTTCCCTGGCTTCGATTTTCTTCCCTAAAAACTCAGGAGTTCGGCCTACCATTAATCCAGAGATAAATACAGCCAGAATAATGAAAATGTAATAGTTTAAAACACCAACCCCACATCCGCCGTAATAGGCATTCACCATCATAGATAATAATTGCATAGCACCAGAAATGGGCATTGAACTATCGTGCATACTGTTTACAGAACCTGTAGAAATTACCGTTGTAGCAATACTCCAGAAACCTGACATTGCGGGTCCAAACCGAACTTCTTTTCCTTCCATCGCTCCAGTTGTCTGTGCGATACCCATTTTTTCGATAGCAGGATTTCCGTTGATTTCGCTTATAACTGTTGGAACTACCAAGAATAAAAATCCAACGGTCATTACCCCAAAAATAATATTAGAAAGTTTTCTTTTGTTTAGGAAAAAACCAAGAGCAAAAATCATCGCAAACGGAATAATCATCTGTGCCCAAAGCTCAACTTGATTAGTAAAATAAGTTGGATTTTCTAATGGATGCGCTGAATTGGCTCCAAAAAATCCACCACCGTTTGTACCAATATGTTTGATAGCAATAAATGCAGCAGCAGGTCCGCGAGAAACTTCTACATGATCGCCTTGTAAAGTTGTAATAGCATCTTTACCTTCAAAAGTCATTGGAGTACCACTGAAAACTAATATAATAGCTACAACTGCTGAAAGCGGTAATAAAACACGAGTACAGCTTTTGATGAAATAATTGTAAAAATTACCTAATTGCTCTGTCGTTCTTTCTTTCATTGCGGTAAAAATCATTGCGGCAGCAGCCATTCCGATACCAGCAGAAACAAATTGAAGGAACATCAGGAGGATTTGTGAAAGGTAAGAAACCCCGCTTTCGCCTGAATAATGCTGTAAGTTACAATTGACTAAAAATGAAATAGCTGTATTAAATGCCAGATCAGGTGTCATAGATGGGTTGTTATCCGGGTTAAGTGGCAAAGAACCCTGAAATAATAAGACAAAAAAGCAAAGAAAGAACCAAACCATATTAATACTTAAAAGTGCTTTTAAGTGTTGTTTCCAGTTCATTTCTTCGGCAGGATTTATACCACTGATTTTAAAGATAAATTTTTCAATTGGATTGAAAATCGGGTCAAGAAGTGTTTTATCTCCCAAATAAACTTTAGCAATATATTTTCCTAAAGGGATTGCTAAAATAATAGTTAGGATAAAAATACCAATGACGCCTAATAATTCTGTGTTCATATATTTAATATTAGATTGTTGATTTTAGATTTTAGATTTCTTTGAGACAATCTTAAATTCTAAAAATTCATATTTTAAAATTTTTCGGGTTTGATTAATACATAAACCAAATACACGAAAACGGCGATTGAAATAATAAATAGTGCGGTCATGATTTAGATTTTTTCAAAAAATTCAACAGAGAGAAAACAAATTGCAAACAGTAAAACTGCCAGTGCGAGTAAAAGAAAAGTGACCATAGGATGATTATTTTAGATTGTAGACTTTAGATTTTAGATTTTAGATTTTAGATTTTTCCGATTAAACAGTTAACCAATTGAACTTTTATACACCCGAAGCATTGACCTGCTTGATATATTCTGCTTTAAGCGTTTGTGGAAAAAGATGTGAAATATTGCAGTGACGTACTTCCATAAAAGAAGAAACCGAAAAAACATACACATTAGAAATGGCATTTTTAGTTTCGATGCTTCCGGTTATAAACAAACGTTCAGCAAGAGCCAGACATTTCTTAGCTCTCACGATATTGCCGGAAATAATCGATTTTTTAGTGATTTCGGCAAATCGCTCCGCTTGTTTGTAGATTGAGGTAACTTGATTTTTCATTTGAAATGAATTTTTAATGTTCTCTCTCCTTATGCCAAAATATGTTCCGAAAAAAAGAAGTTATAGGTAAAGTGCTGTCAATAAAAGGAATGTAGTTTTATGCTAAAAATCGGGCATAAAAAAAGCCTATCATTTTGATAAGCTTTTCTCGTTTTGATATGTTATTTTCAAGTTCCGGCGAAATGTTATGTTTATAGAAAACAACAAGCACAGATATTAGAGTCCCACCGGGGTAACATATTTTTGGATTGTGTAAGTGTCGCTCCGCTGGAGTTTTTTATTAATGGTAATGGGAATCTATAAATATTACGTTTCTCCAAAGCTTTGAAAATTGATGCTGAAGTTTGTCATTGCTATTACCATTGGAATTTAAATTTTGGAATTTTCAATTCCATATTCTTCCAGCTTTCTATACAAAGTCGCAATTCCAATTTCTAATAATCTTGCCGTTTCAGCTTTATTTCCTTTAGTATAATTTAAAACCTTTTGTATATGGAGTTTTTCAATACTCTGCATGGAGAAAGCTGACATTGGTTTAGTACTTTTTTCAGTTTGATGCTGGATTTCGTAAGGCAGAACATCCGAAGTTAAAGTATTGCCATTACTCAAAATAACCGATCTTTCGATGATATTTTTAAGTTCGCGGATATTTCCCGGCCAGGAATAATTTTCTAGTTTCTGTAGAAAATCATCAGCGATATGTAATGTTTTTTTATTTGTTTTTTCAGAAAACTGCTTAACAAAATGATGAGTCAATACCGAAATATCTTTGATTCTTTCTCTTAAAGAAGGCAGTTTAATTTCGAAGATATTCAAACGGAAATACAAATCAGAGCGGAAACGATGTTCATCACTTTCTGTTTTTAAATCCCGATTTGTAGCGGCTATTAATCTGAAATTTGATTTTTTTGGAGTGGTATCGCCAACCGGAATATATTCGCTGGTTTCTAAAACCCTCAATAGTTTGGCTTGCAGGTCAATTGGCATTTCGCCAATTTCATCCAGAAACAAAGTACCGCCGTTTGCTTCTTCAATAAAGCCTTTTTTATCTTTTAAAGCTCCGGTAAAAGCTCCTTGTTTGTGACCAAAGAGTTCGCTTTCCAGAATTTCTTTACTAAATGTACTGCAGTTTAAAGCCACAAATGATTTTCCTGCACGATTGCTGTTTTCATGAATTGCCTGTGCAAAAACTTCTTTTCCGGTTCCGGTTTCTCCGGTAAGCAAAACAGTCGAATCTGTTTTGGCTACTTTTTGCGCGAGATCAATAACCTGTTCAATTCCTTTCGACTTCCCTATAATGGTACTAAAAGAGTATTTGTCGCTGATACGTTTTTCGAGCTGCTGTACTTTCTTTTGCAAATGTACTTTTTCAACTGCTTTATAAAGAAGCGGGATAATTTTATCGTTATCGTCGCCTTTTACAATATAATCAAAAGCACCATTTTTCATTGCCTGAACGCCATCCGGAATATTCCCGAAAGCAGTCAGCAGAATAACTTCTGTCAGCGGAAAACTTCCTTTTATATTTTGAAGAAAATCAACGCCGTTTCCGTCCGGCAGTTTGACATCACATAAAACGACATCAATATCCGTCTGTTCTAATTTTTTAAAACCCGATTTTAAATCCTTGGCTTCGATAACTTCAAACCCTTCTGATTTTATAATACGCGCCAGCAGACTTCTAAGTTTTTCTTCGTCGTCTATAATTAAAATTTTGTGTGTCATTTGCAGATAAACTAAAACCGAATTGGTGTTTTGATGTACAAATTTAGGTTTTAAATCACTTTCCTTTTTTGATTCAGCGGAAATTCTTGCGAAAATTCGATTTTTAAAATCATTCCGTTATTATTTTTCATTGTTAATTTTCCGTCAAGATCATCTGTTAAGCCGTATTATTAAGCTCATTACGAAAGAGTTTGCTTTTATTGCTGAGGTTAGTGTCAAAACCAATGCCGTTGTCTGAAATTGTCAATAAATATTGATTTTCAGCTTTGGTTTCAAGCGTTATATAAATCATTCCTGTTCGATCTTCGGGAAAAACATATTAGATAGAGTTCGTAATGGCTTCGTTCAAAATCAATCCAAGCGGAACGGCATGTGCAACATCTAATTCCAGCGGATCAATTTTTACATCAAAATGAATCCTCTGTTCAAGCGAAAAAGATTCTCGTAAATATTCGACTAATTCCTTAATATAATTCGGCATATTAATCGTCGAAATATTCTCAGAATTGTACAGTTTCTGATGAATCAATGACATAGAATGTATTCTGTGCGGACTGTTTTTAATTGCAGATAAAGCCATATCATTTTCCAAATAAGCCGATTGCGAGTTTGGCGAGATTTCGCTGTTTCAATCAGTATCGGTTATACAATAATCCAATTGTAATTAGTAATAAAACTAAACTCCAGATCGACACACTATTTATAAGTTTCGATTTTTGTAATTCACTCTCCTGAAGTTTAGATTGATTATTTAAGAGATTGATTTTTTCTTCTTTATTTTGAGTTTCATATTGAATTTTTAACTCTTCAATTTGTTTGTTTTTCGAAATATTATAAAGAGAATCATTCAGTTTTTTAAAGATTTTATAATTGGCAAGGGCAGAACGAAAATCACCTTTTAAAGAATCAATTCGATACAAGGACGTCATTAAAGTTTAAGAGTTGAAACTTTTGTCATATTTATTAGAAAGTGCTAAAACTTTATTAGAGTAATAAGTAGCTTTTTCGAGATTTTTTCTTCCAGCATAAAAAGCAGCAATCGCATAATTTCCTTTTGCGAAGCATTAATTGTAAAGGATTTCTTTCTTTTTTATCTTAATCAGACTTATTATATTTCGTTAAATATGTTTACTGTGTTGAAATATCATTCTTTTTGTTATTAAAATCTGTTTTATCAGCGTTTTCACAAAGTGAATCCGTTTTATCCGTGTGCAATTATTACACTCAAAACTTATCAATTATCTTGTATCTTTAAAACCTCTAATTCTAACCTTAAAATGAAAGTACCACATTCACAAATAAAACCATTTTTATTGACTTTCGTTCTCCTGATTAATTCAGCATTTTTTTGTTTTGGAAATGATTATACTACTAAAACAGATTCTACAAAAACGAAAATTATTTCCTTTAAAATCAAATTAAAATCAGACAATAAAGTCAAATTAAAACCAGCTCCTTTAAAGTTCAACAAACATTTCGCCTATAGTTTTACGCTCGATGATGGGTATCGATCGGCTTACTTAACAGCATTTCCGTTACTGAATGGAGGAAAAATCAGTAGTCCAGATAAAAATGAATGGAAAATTGACCAGGGCGGAGACGGAACAATATCAAAAGGTCTTTTTTATTCGGACGGATTTGGAAATAAAATTCCGTTTAAATTGGCTTTGGCTGTTAACGGCGGTTTAATTCACGATTTACCAGTAAATCGCGGACGTCTTTCGTGGCCGGAAATTAAAGAAATGTACAATGCCGGCTGGGATATTTTGAATCACGGTTTTCACCATGCAACAAAACACGGCACAAATTATTTGACAGAAGTAACCGAAAATACAGCTTCGATACAACAAAATCTTGATTTTACAATGTCGCATTTTGTGGTTCCCGGTGGAGAAGGTGACGCAGGTTATCATTTAGAATATGAAAAAGACGCACTTGCAAATGGCTCTTTTTCAGTTGCATCTTCTGGCGTTGGACCCGTTTTTAATGTTAATTCAAAAGTAAATTTAGATAAAATGATTACGTCCAGAACTTTTGTGCAAAGCTCAAAAGATACTACCAGTTTTAAAACGATGGATCGTTATTTGAAAATAGTAGATTCGATAGTAAAACAGCCAAATCCGGTTTGGTTTAACGAATTTACACACGGAACAGGAAACACAAATTTGTGGAATTTAAGCATGTGTTTTCCTGATTTTAAATATTACATGACAACGCTTGCTAATAAATATGGCACAAAAGGAAACGATTCAATCTGGATGGCGCCATGGCAGGAAGTTTACGAATATATTTGGTTAAGAGACAGGATTAAAGTCGATTACAAACAAAAAAATAAAGAAATAGAAGTTACAATTGAACTGCCGGAAATTCCAGAAAACTTTCGATACAGAGATATTTCATTAGCAGTTGATACTTCTTCAAAATTTGAAATCGAATCGAATAAAGATTTAAACATTAAAGATGACGGAAAAACAACTCACAAACAGATTTTTATTCAGTTGGAGTAAAAGTTTTTTGCCACAGATTAAAAGGATTAGAAGGATTATTTATTTTCAGGATAAACTTTAGCGCAAGCAAAAAAATCATTTTAATCCTTTTAATCTGTGGCAAAAAAAATAATTCGTGGAATTTGTGGCAAAAAAACTAGTCAATTTCCTTTTCGTTGTCCTTTATAAAAGTATCAATATTCATTAAATATGGATCAATAACAATGCGTTGAGGTTTCGTTTTTAGTTTAATTTTGTCCTCAATTTTATTGTTTTTGATATCAAAAGGATAAAGAGACAACTTTCCGTTTTCATCATAAATACCAATATATATAGTGGCATCGTTTGCAATTTGTTTTCGTTCTCCAGTTGCATTTTCTCTGAATTTTTCAGAAACCGCTTTAAAAGAAACCTCATAAAAACCATTTTGTTTAATACTTGAAACCGATTCTATTTTTGACGAATACGTAATAATCTGCTTAAACATTTCATTTAATTTAGCATGCAGTTTTTGATCTGTCACAGCATAAATCTCTTTTAGTAAATCTTCAGAATCAGGAAACGGGTTTGGATATTTATAATGATTGAGAAAATTTTTCAAAGCCAGGTTTACTTTTTCTTCACCAATTAAAATTCTAAGCTGATGCATAACCAGCATTCCTTTGTCATAAGGCAAATGCGGCGTATCGTAATTGGTTTTATACAAAGATGTTTCAGGATCATAACTTCGGCTGCTCAAATATAAATCGAGATGAATTTTTAAAGTTTCGAGCGTTTTTTCCAAACCATGTTCTTTTTCATAAAGCATCAGCTCCGTGTATTGCGCCAATGTTTCGGTCAAAATCCAGCTTCCTTCTTTTTGTTCCGGGCTTATTTGTGAATTTCCCCACCATTCGTGCGACAATTCATGAGCCGTTAATTGATTAATAACATCTTCTTTATCCTTATTTTTGAGATCACTATAGAATCCAAAATTCTCTTTCATAAAAACTGTTGACGGATATGAAGTTGCTGCAAATCCATCGGCGAAAGCAGAAACTTCGGCATAACGAATCGTTTTATACGGATATTTACCAAAATTACCTTGGCAATAATCTAAAGTGTTTTTTACATCCTGAATTAGCTTCTTGATGTTTCTGGAATGTCTTTTATCATAAAAAACTTCAATAGAAATGCCTTTATAATTCGTTTTTTGGATTTGATATTCGGCAGAAGAAAAAGCAAATCGAAACGGAATCCTGCCATTAGATTTATAATGAAAATAATTTCGGTTGTCTTTTTTCCATTTCCCAACTAAATCTCCAACACCAATCGCGGTTTGATTTTTAGAAGTCGAAACCACAGCATCATAATCAACAAAATCATATCTAATTTCCGATTTATCTTCCAGTTTTTTAAGAGGCGTCTGTGGTTTTAAATGTCTTTTTGCCCGCTCTTTTTTATTGCTGATTTCATTCGATTCCTGATAACCAAAAAGTGGAAAGTAACGGCTTATTCGCATAAAAGAACCTTTTTCGATTATAGAATTAAAGGCAGTATGTCCTTTAAACGGCGACCAGGAAGACTCAAAAGAGAAACTCATTTTCATTTTCTGCTTCGGCTTCAAAGGCTTTTCCAATCGATACCAATAATGATGAAATACGGTAACATCATCCAGATTTTTCGAATTCGGAATTTCAACAGAAGTCAGTTTTGAATTTCGATCTATATATAGGAGTAAACTATCAATTGGTTTTTCAGAATTATTGATCAATTCATAAATGCCTTTTACTTCATAGCGATTTTCCTCAGGAAATAAATCGACTTTACTTTTTACAGAAACAATCGTAGGTTGCTCAAGATTGGTATATTTTTTAAATTGAGTTTCATATTTTTCGCTCCAGTTATTTTGATCTTCTTCGGTCAAATATGGATATTCAATATTCGTTTTATAAAAAAGATAACTTCCAAAACCAATAAAAAGAATAATTCCCAATGCAAAAGTTGCTTTTTGAACGGCATTGCAGGAATTTCTTCGAAAGGTTTTTAGGATTGAAGCGTTTCTTTTCCACAAAATTCCAGTCAAAGTAAGAAGCAGTAAAGCCAATCCGAAATTGTACAACATCATAATATGAAAAGGAAAAGTGTATTTTCCGAAACCATTCAAATCAAAATATTCAGTTTTAAAAGCATTTCCAAATCGCAGTAAAGGATGCGAAATTCCTAATTGTTCTCCAATTCCGGTACAAAACAAAATAGAGACAAAAGCAGCAGATGAAAGTCCGATATATTTGTTTTTAATAAAAGTCTGAATCGCAATTACCAAAATAGAGATCAGCAGCAACGGAAATCCGAGATAATAAAACAAAGAAAGATAAAGACCAATTTCTATTGGAGCATTGGCATTTGCAATCTGAAAGGCGCATCCAATCAAAATACTAATGCTGATAATGATTAACGGAATTATAAAAAGCGCTGTTAATTTAGATAGTAAAACTACAAATTGAGAATACGGCGCCGTGTTTTCGAGCATTTCAAATTTTGAATTTTCGCTTCGGTTTAATAATTCACTGCTGTAAAAAAGGAGAATTAAGATCAGAATAAAAGGCAGACGATCCATTATAGTGGAAATCATTAAAGCCGTATCCGTAATTTTTTCTGCTAGTCGGATTCCGCCGTCAATTTCATCCGAAATCTCAATCATTAATAATCCCGAAAGTAAAAGAACAATCAATAAAAACGGAATTCCTTTTAAAACTAAAAAAATATCCATTTTGATATTGCTTTTAAAAATAACAAAATTATGCCTGAAAGTTTTGTACTCGATGCTTTTTGGAATTTCCGAAGAAAGGACTTTCACTTCTTTTGAAACAATTTTAGGCGTTTTTATCTTTTTAGTTTTTGTTTTTCGGAAAGAAAACAAGCGATAGGAAATAAAAAGCAAAGACAGGGAAACCAAAATCCATAACAATCGGTTAAATAAAAAGTTCCCCGAAAGAGAAACCAATTCGGTATTTTTTTCAATTGAAGTCCAATATCGCGTTTGTTCTAAAAACGCCGCTAAACCAAACGGATCTATTTTTGCTGCCAAAGACATGGCTTTCGCCGAAGATGGAGAAGCATTTGCAAATAGGGGTGAATTAGAAAAAATCGAACCCGCTATATATAAGATGTAAATTAATAAACCGCCAACATAAATGAAGAGTTTGCTTTGCGTAAGCCAGGCCAAAGCGGTCAATATCGAAAGGCACAGTAAAATATTCGGGATCACAATTACAAGATATGGCCAGACATAATTTATAATTTCAAAAGGCCCAATTTCGCTTTTAGAAAGCCACAACATTTGATGCCCTGCGATCATTCCTATAATAAACATTCCAAAAGAAACTACGGCGATTGCAAACGCGGTAATAAATTTAGGTGCCAAAAAATGAAACTTAGAAATAGGAGAGGAGAAAATAATGGAATCGAATTTCGTTTCATATTCCTTTAAAAAGCTTTGCGCAACCTGAAGTGTAATCGAAAAAATAGTCATTAACGAAATCAGGCCAATCGCATACGTAAGCACATACGGACTATTTTTGTAAGCACCCGAAAAAGAGAAATTGGCAAAAGCGCTCACAAAAAATCCTAAAACCAAATAAATGATAAATGTGGCATAAAAAGCCCAGCTTCTGGTATTGTTATGCCATTCAAATTGAATTAATTTAGAAAGCATAACACTAATTTTTAAATTGATTTTGAGTTAAAACACTAAAATAAACATCGCTTAAATCTGGCGATATCAATTCGAAGCCAGAATCTGGCCGCCCATCTGAGAAAACATGAATGTTGATTTTCCCTGAATTTAAGTTGGACGAAATAATATTAAAGTTCAATTGATGATCCTTAAGTTCTGCTTTTTCAATCGTCTTCATCCAGATTTTATCTTTCAAAGAATCGATCGCTTCATTTGGTTTTCCTTCCAAAATCAATTTTCCGTTAGAGATAATTGCCATTTTTGGACATAAATCGCGAACGTCTTCTACAATATGTGTCGATAAAACCACAATAATGCTTTCGCCAATTTCACTTAATAAATTATTAAATCGGTTTCTTTCTTCTGGATCAAGTCCTGCAGTTGGTTCATCCACAATGATAATTTTCGGATTTCCAAGTAAAGCCTGAGCAATTCCAAATCGCTGACGCATTCCGCCAGAAAAAGAATGAACCGCTTTATCCTTATGCTGTAATAAATTAGTCTGCTGTAATAAATATAAAATTTGATCGTGACGTTCCTTTTTATCAACGATTCTTTTTAAAACTGCCAGATGATCGAGCAGGCGATAAGCAGAAATTTTAGGATAAACACCAAATTCCTGTGGCAGATAACCCAGATTTTGCCTGATAAACATTGGGTTTTCCAGAATATTAATTCCGTTAAACTCAATAATTCCCGAAGTTGGTTCCTGCAAAGCGGCAATAGTTCGCATTAAAGTCGACTTTCCGGCTCCGTTTGGACCTAATAAACCAAACATTCCGTTTGTAATTTCAAGCGATAAATGGTCAATCGCTTTTGTACCGTTCTCATACGTTTTGCTGAGATTTTGGATTGATAAACTGTTCATTTTTTGATTGATTTAGATGATTGAATTAAACTACGATTTGAAAAATTTAGGCAATAGAATACCTGTCGGCTTCAAAAACCGATTTTTTATGATAAAGAAATAAGATTTAAAAGAAAGCTATTCTGCTACATACTCTAAAATATCGCCAGGCTGACAATCCAATATTTTACAAATAGCTTCGAGAGTATCAAACCTGATTCCTTTTGCTTTTCCAGTTTTTAGAATCGATAAATTGGCAGGCGTAATATCTAGTTTTTCTGCCAACTCTTTACTCTGCATCTTGCGTTTGGCAAGCATTACATCAACATTTACAATTATTGGCATAGTTATATAAATAAGTCTTGTTCGTTCTGAAGGTTTAAACCTTGCTTAAAAATAGCTGCTAAAAAATAAGCAAAAGATCCAAGCATTCCATGTAGTATAATAAAAAGCCAAACTTCATTATCCAGCGAAACAAAGAAGAAAGCAATAAATAATACAATACCCGGAATTAATAAATTCGATAAATAGAAACGCCTTAAATGAGAAACCCCGTAAGGAGTAAATAATTTAGGCTGAAAAAATACTTTAAAAACATTACTGCTCAATAAAAAGAAAAGTCCGTACAAACTCAAAGGAGCCAAAAAATCAAAAAGAATATACGGCAGGTTGTAATCACCAAGCATTAAAGGATGAGAAGTAAAAGGATAACAAACCTGAAAATATTTTCCATTGTCTTTAAATGTCAAAAATAATCCCGTTACCAAAGTAAAAACAGAATATGAGGCTAAAAAGAAATAAACAACCGACAAAAATCGGGTAAAGTAAAATAATATTCTGGATACAATATGAGTTGTTTTCATATATTTAAAAATTAAATTGATATTGCAAATGTATAATTAATTATCGTAAAACAATAATTAATTATTAAAAATTACAAATTTGAAGAGTTTTTAGAATATTATAATTCTATTAACATTAGAAAATAAAAGGCATCCGTATAAATGAACTAATTTTGCCTATTAGCATTTTTTATATGAAAAAACCAATTTCAGTCTCATTATTAGACCTCGCTATCATTACTCAGGATAGCAACGCTTCAGAAACATTTCAAAAAACAAAAGACATAGCACAATTAGCAGATAATTTAGGATACAAACGGTTTTGGCTTGCTGAACATCACAATATGGCACACGTTGCAAGTACGGCGACAGTTGTTTTAATTGGTTATGTTGCCAGTCAGACAAAAAATATCCGTGTAGGTTCTGGTGGTATTATGCTTCCAAATCATTCGCCTTTAGTAGTTGCCGAGCAATTTGGAACTCTTGAAACACTTTATCCAAACCGAATCGATTTAGGTTTAGGAAGAGCACCGGGAACAGATCAGCCAACGGCAGAAGCAATCCGAAAAGACTTTTTTGAGCAGGCACAACGTTTTCCACAAAACGTAAGCAAACTTCAAGAATATTTTTCAACCGAAAACGCAACAGGAAAAGTGCGCGCATTCCCAGCCGAAGGCTTAAAAGTTCCAATCTGGATTCTAGGATCAAGTATGGACAGCGCGGCTTTGGCAGCTGCTTACGGTTTGCCTTACGCATTCGCTGGACACTTTGCACCAAAGCTGATGATTCAGGCATTTGAATTTTATAGAGAAAATTTTCAGGCTTCAGAATATTTAGACAAACCAAAAGTAATGGCTTGTGTTAATGTCATTGCAGCAGATACAAATGAAGAAGCAGAACTATTGTCTACAAGTTTATATCAAATGTTCCTAAACTTAATTAGAAACGATCGTAAAGGTTTGCAGCCGCCAGTTCCGTCATTAGATGACATCATGAACGAGCAAGAACGTTTCCATGTTAATCAAATGACAGCCGGAACCTTCACAGGAAACAAAGAACAGTTAATAACCGATTTGAAAAAGTTCATTGACTACGCAAGAATCGACGAATTAATGGTTACAAGTCCAATCTTCGATCATCAGGCAAAACTAAAAAGCATTCAAATCACAAAAGAAGCAATCGATAGCTTAAACGAAAGTATACATATATAAGCATACATAATATATAAGTGTAAATTTCATTCTCACAACCCGACAGGTTTTGGAAACCTGTTGGGTTTATTTCTATACATATATATATGTATAACATTATAATTGCGCCCCAATTCTTCGTAGAGGCGCACAGCAGTGCGTCTACGTCCTGTATAAGACGAATTGAATCTCCAAAAAAAATCTAATTCACCCATACCTATATATAGTAATGTCCGGCTGAGCGAAGTCGAAGCCCTTTTGAGTTTGGAATTTAAAAAATTTAGAATTTACTTTTAATGGAGCTATTTTCCGCTATCCGTTCCAATCTTTTATTTTGAACTCCAACATAAAAGGATTTCCACTACTATAGGGGCTGGGGCATGAGTTTCCAGAATAAAATTCCCGAAGGAAAAGACAATCTCAGAAGAAAAAACGAAGAAAAAAAAGAAAACTCTTCGTCTTTGCGTCTCTGCGAGATTAAAAAGAACCCCGAAAAAACCAGACTTCGAGACTTACTGCCTTCGCGGCAGAACCGGACCAAGCAGGGCAAAATGGCTAAAAACCGCAATAGAGATAAAACGATGAAAAAAACTTTGCGTTGTAAAAAACGCAAAACCAGCGGTTTATAAAAAAGATTAAAAATAGTTTGCGAAAAGGCTTGCGTAACTGGAATTGTTGTGTACTTTTGCACCCGCAACAGCGAAAGACGTTCCCTGAAACACTGGCAAGAAATGAAAATCAAAACTGAAAAATTTTTCAGAAAAAAGATTAAAAAAAGCTTGTGAGATTTGAAAATGCTTTTTACATTTGCACCCCGCAAAACACGGAAGTTCATTGAGAGACTGGAGGAGAAATTAAGAAAAAAGAAACGAAAAAAAAGTTTCAAATTTTTTTAAATTTTTCTTGCGAGAAACAAAAAGAAGTTTTAGTTTTGCACCCGCTTTGAGAGACAAGCGGAAAACAAAAAGAAATACGTTCGTAGACATATTGAATTGACAGCCGTTCCGATGCAGATCGGAACAAAAGAATAAGAGTAATAGAATCGGTAAGATTAGAATAAACCACTAGAGGAAGCGTCGAATATATAATATTACAATATACGATGAAGAGTTTGATCCTGGCTCAGGATGAACGCTAGCGGCAGGCTTAACACATGCAAGTCGAGGGGTATATGTCTTCGGATATAGAGACCGGCGCACGGGTGCGTAACGCGTATGCAATCTGCCTTTCACAGAGGGATAGCCCAGAGAAATTTGGATTAATACCTCATAGTATAATCAAGCCGCATGGTTTAATTATTAAAGTCACAACGGTGAAAGATGAGCATGCGTCCCATTAGCTAGTTGGTAAGGTAACGGCTTACCAAGGCAACGATGGGTAGGGGTCCTGAGAGGGAGATCCCCCACACTGGTACTGAGACACGGACCAGACTCCTACGGGAGGCAGCAGTGAGGAATATTGGACAATGGGCGCAAGCCTGATCCAGCCATGCCGCGTGCAGGATGACGGTCCTATGGATTGTAAACTGCTTTTGTACGAGAAGAAACATCCCGACGTGTCGGGACTTGACGGTATCGTAAGAATAAGGATCGGCTAACTCCGTGCCAGCAGCCGCGGTAATACGGAGGATCCAAGCGTTATCCGGAATCATTGGGTTTAAAGGGTCCGTAGGCGGTTTAGTAAGTCAGTGGTGAAAGCCCATCGCTCAACGGTGGAACGGCCATTGATACTGCTGAACTTGAATTATTAGGAAGTAACTAGAATATGTAGTGTAGCGGTGAAATGCTTAGATATTACATGGAATACCAATTGCGAAGGCAGGTTACTACTAATGGATTGACGCTGATGGACGAAAGCGTGGGGAGCGAACAGGATTAGATACCCTGGTAGTCCACGCCGTAAACGATGGATACTAGCTGTTGGGGGCAACTTCAGTGGCTAAGCGAAAGTGATAAGTATCCCACCTGGGGAGTACGTTCGCAAGAATGAAACTCAAAGGAATTGACGGGGGCCCGCACAAGCGGTGGAGCATGTGGTTTAATTCGATGATACGCGAGGAACCTTACCAAGGCTTAAATGTAGATTGACCGTTTTGGAAACAGAACTTTCGCAAGACAATTTACAAGGTGCTGCATGGTTGTCGTCAGCTCGTGCCGTGAGGTGTCAGGTTAAGTCCTATAACGAGCGCAACCCCTGTTGTTAGTTGCCAGCGAGTCATGTCGGGAACTCTAACAAGACTGCCAGTGCAAACTGTGAGGAAGGTGGGGATGACGTCAAATCATCACGGCCCTTACGCCTTGGGCTACACACGTGCTACAATGGCCGGTACAGAGAGCAGCCACTGGGTGACCAGGAGCGAATCTATAAAGCCGGTCACAGTTCGGATCGGAGTCTGCAACTCGACTCCGTGAAGCTGGAATCGCTAGTAATCGGATATCAGCCATGATCCGGTGAATACGTTCCCGGGCCTTGTACACACCGCCCGTCAAGCCATGGAAGCTGGGGGTGCCTGAAGTCGGTGACCGCAAGGAGCTGCCTAGGGTAAAACTGGTAACTAGGGCTAAGTCGTAACAAGGTAGCCGTACCGGAAGGTGCGGCTGGAACACCTCCTTTCTAGAGCCTTAGTGTTAGCTATATGCACGCTGAGGGAAAAAGATGCGAAACCTATTGGTTTTAGTCTGAGATTGTATTACTCTTGCTGTTAATTTAAAAAAAATAATGAAAACTTAAGTAAAACAGAGTCTCGTAGCTCAGCTGGTTAGAGTACTACACTGATAATGTAGGGGTCGGCAGTTCGAGTCTGCCCGGGACTACTTTTTAAGAATTGTTAATTATAAATTATGAATTGTAAATTATAAAAACAACAAATTAAAAACTGAAAACTTAAGAAATAAAGGAAATTCTGGAAGCTGGGATTCACCAAAGAAATTAGATAGGAATTTAAATCTAAAATCTGAATTCTACAATCTAAGATTGAAAAATGGGGGATTAGCTCAGCTGGCTAGAGCGCCTGCCTTGCACGCAGGAGGTCAACGGTTCGACTCCGTTATTCTCCACGATTTTAGTCATAAAGATTAAAGTCATAAAGTCCAAAGTGATTTACTTTAAGACTTTAGACTTTAGACCTTGGGCTAAATAAAAGTTCATTGACATATTGAGATAAGAAAATAATAAGAAAGTAGAAAGCGTTTTTTGTTATTTATAACAAAAAACAAAAAAAAACGGTCTTGTTTTAATTAACAAGATTGGTACAATAAGCAAAATAAGGGCGTATGGGGGATGCCTAGGCTCTCAGAGGCGATGAAGGGCGTGATAAGCTGCGAAAAGCTGCGGGGACAAGCACACATTGATTGATCCGCAGATACCCGAATGGGGCAACCCACTATGTTGAAGACATAGTACACCGATAGGTGGGCAAACCCGCTGAACTGAAACATCTAAGTAGGCGGAGGAGAAGAAAACAAAAGTGATTCCGTAAGTAGTGGCGAGCGAACGCGGATTAGCCCAAACCATTGTTGTTACGGCAATGATGGGGTTGTAGGACCACGACATTTTATGCATGCAGAACCGGAACTGACTGGAAAGTCGGGCCATAGAGGGTGACAGCCCCGTATGGGTAATAAATGTAATAGATAGTGGTATCCTGAGTAGGGCGGGGCACGTGAAACCCTGTCTGAATTTGGCGGGACCATCCGCTAAGGCTAAATACTCCTGAGAGACCGATAGTGAACCAGTACCGTGAGGGAAAGGTGAAAAGAACCGTGAATAACGGAGTGAAATAGATCCTGAAACCATACGCTTACAAGCGGTCGGAGCCCTTTCGTGGGGTGACGGCGTGCCTTTTGCATAATGAGCCTACGAGTTAACGCTGCTGGCAAGGATAAGTGGTTAAGCCATGGATCCGCAGCGAAAGCGAGTCTGAATAGGGCGCTTTAGTCAGTAGTGTTAGACGCGAAACCGTGTGATCTACCCATGGGCAGGATGAAGCTGTGGTAACACACAGTGGAGGTCCGAACCGGTTGACGTTGAAAAGTCTTCGGATGACCTGTGGGTAGGGGTGAAAGGCCAATCAAACTCGGAAATAGCTCGTACTCCCCGAAATGCATTTAGGTGCAGCGCTGAATTAAGTTATATAGAGGTAGAGCTACTGATTGGATGCGGGGGCTTCACCGCCTACCAATTCCTGACAAACTCCGAATGCTGTATAATGTTTCTCAGCAGTGAGGGCTTGGGTGCTAAGGTCCAAGTCCGAGAGGGAAAGAACCCAGACCATCAGCTAAGGTCCCCAAATATATGCTAAGTTGAAAGAACGAGGTTTGTCTGCCCAGACAGCTAGGATGTTGGCTTGGAAGCAGCCATTCATTTAAAGAGTGCGTAACAGCTCACTAGTCGAGCGGACGAGCATGGATAATAATCGGGCATAAGCATATTACCGAAGCTATGGATTTACAAGCAATTGTAAGTGGTAGGGGAGCATTCTAACAGGGCAGAAGGTTTTTCGTAAGGAGAGCTGGACTGGTTAGAAAAGAAAATGTAGGCATAAGTAACGATAATGCGGGCGAGAAACCCGCACACCGAAAAACTAAGGTTTCCACAGCTATGCTAATCAGCTGTGGGTTAGTCTGGTCCTAAGGCGAACCCGAAAGGGACAGTCGATGGCTAACGGGTTAATATTCCCGTACTACTAATTACTGTGATGGGGTGACGGAGTGATGAAAGCGCCGCGAACTGACGGAATAGTTCGTTAAAGTACCTAGCTATAGGCTCTGCAGGCAAATCCGCAGAGACTGGTGAAATACGATAGTACTCGGAGTCTTCGGACAAAGAGATAGTGCGCCTAAGGGCTTCCAAGAAAAACCTCTAAACTTCAGGTAATTAGTACCAGTACCGTAAACCGACACAGGTAGTTGAGGAGAGAATCCTAAGGTGCTCGAGAGATTCATGGCTAAGGAATTAGGCAAAATAGACCTGTAACTTCGGGAGAAAGGTCGCCCCGAGCAATCGGGGCCGCAGTGAAGAGGTCCAGGCGACTGTTTATCAAAAACACAGGGCTCTGCAAAATCGTAAGATGAAGTATAGGGCCTGACACCTGCCCGGTGCTGGAAGGTTAAGAGGAGATGTTATCTTCGGAGAAGCATTGAATTGAAGCCCCAGTAAACGGCGGCCGTAACTATAACGGTCCTAAGGTAGCGAAATTCCTTGTCGGGTAAGTTCCGACCTGCACGAATGGTGTAACGATCTGGACACTGTCTCAGCCATGAGCTCGGTGAAATTGTAGTAACGGTGAAGATGCCGTTTACCCGCAGTGGGACGAAAAGACCCTGTGCACCTTTACTATAGCTTAGTATTGACCTTGGATAAATGATGTGTAGGATAGGTTGGAGACTGTGAAGCGGCGTCGCCAGGCGTTGTGGAGTCATTGTTGAAATACAACCCTTTGTTTATCTGAGGCCTAACCCCATAGTGTGGGGGACATTGCTTGGTGGGTAGTTTGACTGGGGTGGTCGCCTCCAAAAGAGTAACGGAGGCTTCTAAAGGTTCCCTCAGTACGCTTGGTAACCGTGCGTAGAGTGCAATGGCATAAGGGAGCTTGACTGAGAGACATACAGGTCGATCAGGTACGAAAGTAGAGCATAGTGATCCGGTGGTTCCGCATGGAAGGGCCATCGCTCAAAGGATAAAAGGTACGCCGGGGATAACAGGCTGATCTCCCCCAAGAGCTCATATCGACGGGGGGGTTTGGCACCTCGATGTCGGCTCGTCACATCCTGGGGCTGGAGAAGGTCCCAAGGGTTGGGCTGTTCGCCCATTAAAGTGGCACGCGAGCTGGGTTCAGAACGTCGTGAGACAGTTCGGTCTCTATCTACTGTGGGCGTTAGAAATTTGAGTGGATCTGATTCTAGTACGAGAGGACCGAATTGGACAAACCTCTAGTGTATCTGTTGTCCCGCCAGGGGCACCGCAGAGTAGCTACGTTTGGAAGGGATAAGCGCTGAAAGCATATAAGCGCGAAACCCACCACAAGATGAGATTTCTTTTAAGGATCGTGGAAGATGACCACGTTGATAGGCTATAGATGTAAAGGCAGTAATGTCATAGTCGAGTAGTACTAATAATCCGTAAGCTTATGTACACCCTTTTCTCCCGACTACGGTCGGGAGAAGAAACTTTCTAAACAAAAACTTACTTTTCTTTATCTCAGTATGTTAAAATATTAGCTCGACGCAGAGCAGTTGATGGTCAAGAGTTGATAGTTGTTGGAGAAATCCATCAACCGACAACCACAAACCAACAACTAAAAACCTTAAGGTGGTTATTGCGGCGGGGCTCACCTCTTCCCATCCCGAACAGAGTAGTTAAGCCCGCCTGCGCAGATGGTACTGCATCATTGTGGGAGAGTATGTCGTCGCCTTTCTTTAAAGAATCCTCATCATTCATTTGATGGGGATTTTTTTTGTTTTACAGATGTTTTGTCCAGAACCAAAATATTTTCTGGAAATCCTTAGTATCTTAAATTCTCCTTGAGTTCTAATCATAATATATGTATAACGTTCATGCAGAACGATCCTGCGGTTGAAACCGCAGGCAATATTTTACAGGATGTTATGATTTGTTTTTTGCTATATTTTTTTATTGTCAATATCATTAATAAATTGAATTACACCATTCATAAAGACTTTTTGATCATCCCACATTGCTAAATGACTGCCGTTTGGGCAATATAAATAACGTCCTTTTTTGACTAATTTACTTTGTTCTTCCATTGCTTTTGGGTCCATTGTGTCATATTTTGCACCAATCATCAGAGTTGGAATTGTGATTTCATGTAAACGATTTTTAATATCCCATTTGGCTAATCTTCCGCTAATGCCAAATTCACTTGGTCCTTGCATCATAGTATAAATTTCTCCATTTAGATGTTTGTTGGCACGGTTTAATCCGTCTGGCCATTCTTGTAATCGGCATAGATGTTCTTTGTAAAAATTTGGGAGTAATAATTCCATATATCTTGGATTGCTAAAATCTTTTTTAGCTTCTAAAGCTCTTATTTCTGCTAAAATTTCGGGTTTCATTTGTTTTGCTAAAACTTCGTCAGCATATTTTCCGTACTCTGGAGCACTGGCCATCATGTTCGATACTAATAACCCTTTCATATTTTGCTGATATTTCAAGGCATACTCCATTGCAAGTATTCCTCCCCAGGAATTTCCCAGAACATAAAAATTTTCTTTGTCGGCATTAATTGCTTTACGTACTTGTTCCACTTCGTCTACAAATCTGTCAATTGTCCATAAACTGCTGTCTTTTGGCTGGTCACTGTAATAAGACCCTAATTGATCGTATTCGTAAAATTCGAAACCTTCCCGTTGAAAAAATGTTTCAAAGCATTCCATGTATTCATGTGTCATTGCCGGACCTCCATGCAATAGCAGAATTTTTATTTTTGGGTTATTGCCAAAGCGTTTTGTCCAAACTTTAAATTCTCCTGCAGGTGTTTTTATCGGTATCATTTTCACTCCTGCAGATTCAACATTACTTTGATCGTAAGTAAAATAATTGGAAAGATTAGTGTTGTTTTCTTTTTTACAAGATGTAATAAGGAGAATAATTGTTAATGCTAGAATATAACGCATGTGCTTATAATTTAATGGTTTAGACTAAGTTACAAATTATAGTGTATATGTTTTAAAAACTTTAAAAATTTCTTAAATAGATTTGAAGCCAAATTTTCTTGCAGTAAATTAGTGAGACTATACTTAAATAAACGAATTATGAAAAATCAAATATTTTTGGCCATAGCATTGTTCACCATAACAATCTCGGCTAGTGCACAGAAGAAAATAGAAGTCACAGAACTGCCAAAACCAGCACAGGAATTTTTAAAAAAACATTTTAGCCATACCACAGTTGTAAGTGCCAAAAAAGATGCAGAATATGGCGAAAAAGGTTTTGAAGTAAAATTAAAAGACGGAACAGAAGTAGAATTTTGGAAAGACGGATCTTATCGAGAAGTGGATGGTGGAGACAAACCAATTCCAACTGCTTTTATTCCGGATAATATCAAAGCTTATGCTGCCAAAAATCATCCAAACGAAAAAATAACGCATATAGACTATGGACACAAAGATTTGGATGTTGATTTAACAAACAAAATCGATTTAGAGTTTACAAAAGACGGTAAAATTCTAAAAGATAAAAAGAATGGTATAAAAGAAAAATAAATACTTTTATTTAACACCAGTTTTTACGAAAGAACATCTTGAGAGAAAATAGTTTATATTTACATTTCTATTTTTTATTTCATGGAAGAGAATAAACATGTAACAATTTATGATATTGCCGAGCGTTTAAATCTGGCAACATCAACTATTTCGCGCGCTTTAAAAGACCATCACACTATTAGTGATAAAACGATAAAGAAAGTGAAAAAAACTGCCGAAGAAATGGGTTTTGTTCCCAACACTTTAGCTGCGGGTTTACGCGGTAATAAAACCAGAACTATTGGTGTTTTAATTCCAACCGTTACACAGCCATTTTTATCGTCCTTAATCAGCGGAATTGAAATTACGGCTCAAAAATCGGATTATACCGTAATTATTATGCAGTCACATGACTCTTATGAAGAAGAAGTAAATATGGCTAAATCCTTATATAGCAATCGTGTAAGCGGTGTAATTTGTTCTTTGGCAATGGAAACCAGAGATACGGCACATTTTCATCAGTTTTCAAACAATAATATTCCGCTAGTATTTGTTGACAGGGTTCCTAAAGATTACAATACTTTTAGAGTTGTTATCGATAATTATACAGCAGGTTACAAAGCAACAAAACATCTTATTGAGCAAGGCTGCATTCGTATTGCACATTTAACTGCCGGTTCAGAATTAGGTAATCTGTACAATGAAAGGAAAAGAGGATATATAGAAGCTTTAAAAGATCATAATATTTCCGTAGAAGAAGAATTGATTATTAATTTGAATTCTGTAACCTACGAAGAAGGAGTAAAGGCCAGCAACGCTTTATTTGATCTAAAACCAATGCCAGACGGATTATTTGCTCCCGGAGATATTTTGGCCGTAAGTGCTGTGCAGACAGCTAAAAAAAGGGGCATTAAAGTCCCGGAAGAATTCAAAGTAATCGGTTTCAATAACGACCCCATTTCGCAAATTATAGATCCTAATTTGTCGACTATAACCCATCCTGCCGAAAAAATGGGAAAAGCAGCAGCAGAAATTATTATCAAAAATTTGAAATCATCTAAAAACGATGATGCAAAAGAAATTACATTCTTAAATACAGAAGTGCTGGCAAGAGAATCTTCTCAGAAATAAATTTAACGCAATTCTAATTATGGCATATCAATTCGTTTGTAATTTGGTAAGCTATTATATTCTTATTTTTTAGAATACAAATTATGAAAACAATTACAATTCCTGATGAAATGAATTTAGAAAAAGCACAGTTGGTGCATGTTGTGGATTACAATAGTTCTAAAGATGTTTCTAAACAACAGATTATACTAAATCAGAATATCATTAGTTTTCTTATTGAAGGAACGAAAGAAGTTATTTTCGATAATGCAGCATCATCTATAGATCCTTCTAAATTTATAATAATGAGATCCGGAAATTGTTTGATGACTGAAAAAAAGATTTCGGAAAATTCAAATTACAAAAGCATACTTTTATTTTTCTCTAATGATACAGTAAATAACTTCATTAGAAAAATGGAATTAGAGAGACATGAATCAATAGTGTCAAAATCTGTTTATGCTTTTGATTATGATGAGTTTATAAAACGTTTTGTAGACAGTTTAGTTGATATTTTCCAACTTTCGGTAACAGTTCAGGGAAAATTGCTTGAAGTGAAGTTTGAAGAAATAATGCTTTATCTAACTGATAAATATGGAACTGATTTTCTTTATTCTCTTGTGACAAACGGCGACCATACTGCTCAAAAATTCATTCGTACTATAGAAAACAGCCATCTCAGCAAACTAACTGTAAAAGAATTAGCATTTTTGTGTAATATGAGTGTTTCAACTTTTAAAAGAGAATTTGAAAAATATTATTCAGAATCTCCTATGAAATGGTTTCAGAATAAACGACTCGAGCATGCACATTATTTACTGAGTCAGGAAAAAAGCCCTTCCGAAGTTTATTTTGAAGCCGGTTACGAAAACTTTTCAAGCTTTAGCCAGGCTTATAAGTTAAAATACGGTGTTACGCCCAGAGATCACAAAAAAGTCTGAACTTTTAGCAACAGTTTTTGATCCTTTCTCTAAAATTTCTTTGGCATCGCCGAACTTAAATTTGCTTAAAATTTTAAAAAGTAGTAAAATGAAAAAGCTAAATTTAATTTTGGTGTTGTCACTAATTTTTACAACAACAATTTTTGCCCAAAAAACATTTACCTTAACCAGTAAGGATTTAGGTGGAGAAATCACTAAGATTCAGGAATTCAATGGATTTGGATGTTCGGGAGAAAATCAATCTCCAGAGTTGTCATGGAAAAATGCTCCAGAAGGAACAAAAAGTTTTGCCATCACGATGTACGATCCGGATGCGCCAACAGGAAGCGGATTCTGGCATTGGATAGTTGTTGATATCCCGGAAAATGTAAATGAATTGGTTACTAATGCTGGAACAAAAAGCAATTTAATTCCAAAAGGAGCTATTCAAAGCATTACAGATTACGGTATTAAAGGATTTGGAGGTCCTTGCCCGCCGGAAGGTCACGGATTTCATCAATATATAATTACTGTTTATGCATTAAAAACCGATAAATTGGGAACTAACGAAAATACAAATCCGGCTGTAGTTGGTTTTAATCTTTGGAATCAAACCTTGGCAAAGGCGAGTATTGTTGCCTATTACAAACGATAAAATCAAATTTATAATATCTAATTTCAGGATTTAGAGTCTGAATTCAACCCCGTTAAAGCAGGATAGTTTTTATAATTATCCTGCTTTTATTTGTTATAGAAATATATTTTAAGAAAAAAAGAGAGCTAAAATTTTTTTCTTAAACAACAATCCTATATTTTTACGCAACCGATTGCAATTGTTGTTTTGTTTATAATAATGTATTTTTTAGATTAAAATTTTATCAAATAATATTATTAATCTGTAAAATGCTGATGCTGTAAAATGAAATTTTTAAGAATAAACTAATTAGTAAATGACTTCAGTAAAATTTGTATTCCTGTTTCTTTCGATTTCTTTTTCGGCTTTAGCGCAAAAGGATTATAAATTATGGCTTCAATATAACAGAATAACAAATTCAACAATTGCTTCAGAATATAAAAACAATATTCAGGGAATTGTTTCTTTGGGAAATTCCGAAACTTCAGGAATTGCTGTAAAAGAATTAGAAAACGGAATTGCTGGTATGCTGGGAAATAAGTTGGAAATTAAAACAGAAATAAAAAGAGAAAATAATCTGATTATTGGTTCTCAACTTTCTTTAAACCCTGATTTACAAAAAGCGCTGCAAGCAGATTTTGATAAAATAAGCAACGAAGGTTTTATCATTAAATCAATTAGTTTTAAAAATAAAAAGCAGCTTGTCATTTCAGGAAAAAATGATGTGGCAGTTTTATACGGTGTTTTTAATTTTTTAAGATTGATGCAGACCAATAAATCAATCAAAAACTTAAGTATTGCCGATTCACCAAAAACAAATATCCGAATCTTAAATCATTGGGATAATCTGGATAGAACTGTCGAACGCGGTTACGCAGGTTTCTCTTTATGGAATTGGCAGAAATTGCCTGATTTTACCGATCAGCGCTATATTGATTACGCGAGAGCAAATGCATCAATTGGCATTAACGGAGCGGTTTTGACAAATGTAAATGCAAACGCATTAATCCTGACACCACAATATTTAGAAAAAGTAGAAGCTTTAACAAATGTTTTTAGACCTTACGGAATAAAAGTCTATTTAACGGCAAGATTTTCAGCACCAATCGAAATAGGAAATCTAAAAACTGCCGATCCAATAGATCCCGAAGTAATTAATTGGTGGAAAAATAAAGCTGCTGAAATTTACAAACGAATTCCTGATTTTGGAGGTTTTTTAGTGAAAGCCAATTCAGAAGGTCAGCCCGGCCCTCAAAATTACGGAAGAGATCACGTTGACGGCGCAAATATGCTGGCAGATGCAGTTGCTCCGTTTGGAGGCGTAATTATGTGGAGAGCATTTGTATATTCAGAACACGATGCAAACGATAGGGCAAAACAAGCTTATGCTGAGTTTCAGCCGTATGATGGAAAATTTAAAGAAAATGTAATCGTTCAGGTAAAAAACGGAGCCATCGATTTTCAGCCCAGAGAACCGTTTCATCCGTTATTTGGAGCGATGCCCAAAACGCCCTTAATGATGGAATTTCAAATCACGCAGGAATATTTAGGATTTAGCACCCATTTGGTTTTTCTTCCAAAATTATTTCAGGAAGTTTTAGAATCAGATACTTATCAAAAAGGAAAAGGTTCGACCGTAGCCAAAGTTATTGACGGCACTTTATATCAAAACAAACTAACCGGAATTGCCGGAGTATCAAACATTGGGAACGATTTAAACTGGACGGGACATCCTTTTGCACAGGCCAATTGGTATGGTTTCGGAAGATTGGCCTGGAATCCCTATTTAGATTCTGAAACAATTGCCGATGAATGGTTAAGATGTACATTTTCGAACGATGAAAATTTCATAAAACCAGTTAAAAATATGATGATAAATTCGCGTGAAGCGGTTGTCAATTATATGACACCGCTGGGTCTGCATCATATTATGGATACAGGACATCATTATGGACCTGGACCGTGGGTTTCTAATTTATCACGCCCTGAATGGAACCCGGTTTATTATCATAAAGCAGATAAAAATGGAATTGGTTTTGACAGATCAAAGTTAGGAACCAATGCTACTTCGCAATATGCGCCCAAAATAGAGAAACTTTTTGATACTGCAGAAACCTGCCCAGAGAAAGATTTATTATGGTTTCATCACGTTTCATGGGATTATAAACTAAAAAACGGACAAACACTTTGGAATGGTTTAGCATTGAAATATCAAGAAGGTGTAAATCAAGTCAAAGAAATGCAGAATGTTTGGAATCAAGCAGAAAAATATGTGGACAGCGAACGTTTCAACGAAGTTAAAATGTTACTAGAAATTCAGCAGAAAGAAGCAAAATGGTGGAGAGATGCCTGTTTATTGTATTTTCAGCAGTTTTCAGGAAAAGAACTTCCTGCAGGAGTAGAAAAACCAACACAAACTTTAGAGTATTTTAAATCATTAAAATTTCCATTTGCACCGGGAAATGGATAATAAATTGAGTAAATGTAATGCGGATGACACGGATTCGCTATCGCGAAGACACGGAAAAAACGGATTTTTTTCAATAAAACAAGATAAAAAAATCCGTGTAAATCAGCGTTTTCGCGATAGCGAATCCGTGTCATCTGTGTACCAAACACCAAGCAGCAATTACCAAAAAAAATATTTTAAAAATTATGAGCAAAAAAACAGCAATTGTAACCGGAGGGAATTCGGGTTTAGGGTTTGCAACCGCAAAGAAATTATGCGATAACGGAATCAAAACCTACATCATAGGAAGAACAAAAGAAAAAACAGAAGAAGCCTGTAACCAAATTGGCGAAAATGCAATTCCGGTTTTATTTGACTTAAATGACATTGCCGGAATTCCCGCTATGATCGAAAGTATCACCAAAAATGGCTCAATTGATATTTTGGTCAACAATGCAGGAATCAATCTCAAAAAAGAATTTACAGATGTAACCGATGAAGATTTTCTATCGATAATTCATACCAATCTTTTAAGTGTTTTTGCCGTGAGCCGGGAAGTGGTAAAAAACATGAAAGAAAATGGAGGAGGAAGCATTATCAACATCAGTTCTATGGCTTCGCAGTACGGAATCCCAAAAGTAATTGCGTATTCGGCAAGTAAAGGTGCGATCGAATCTATGACGCGAGCAATGGCGGTAGAATTGGCTCCGTCTGGCATTCGTGTAAACTGCATTGCACCGGGATTTATTAAAACTAAAATGTCATCAACAGCTTTAGACAATGATCCTGAAAGAAAAAATAAAGTACTCGGAAGAACACCAATGGGCTTTTTGGGAGAACCTTCGGATATTGCAGATGCCGTTTATTATTTCGCTTTAAGCGAATCAAAATATACAACAGGAACCGTTTTGCCAGTTGATGGCGGAAATAGTATCGGGTTTTAATTGTGAAAATGCCACAAAGTCGCTAAGTCACAAAGTTCTATTTTAAAAAACTTTGTGACTTAGCGACTTCGTGGCACAAAAAATAGTCAGTATGATAAAAATGCAGCAAACCATGCGATGGTTCGGGCCAAACGACAACGTAAGTTTAATCGATATTAAACAAGCCGGAGCAACAGGAATTGTAACCGCTTTGCACCAAATTCCCGTTGGCGATGTCTGGACAATTGCTGATATAAAAGAAAGACAGGAAATCATTCGAAATAACGGACTAAAATGGACTGTGGTGGAGAGTCTTCCGGTTCATGAAGAAATCAAAAGAGCTTCAGGAAATTATCTGCAATACATCGAAAATTATAAAATCAGTTTACAAAATCTGGCAGAATGCGGTATCAAAATCATCACCTACAATTTTATGCCAATTCTGGATTGGGTGCGAACGAATCATAATTTTATTAACGAAGATGGAAGTAAAGCCTTGCTATATAATCAGGATGCTTTTACCTATTTTGATGTTTTTCTTTTAAAAAGACAAGACGCCGAAAATGATTATTCTGAAGTTCAAAAACAAAATGCACTGCATTTTGGGAACAAACTTTCGGAACCTGAAAAAGCATTGTTATTTAAAAATGTTCTATTAGGATTGCCGGGAAGTACGATCAATTTTACGGCTGAACAGATTTTATCTTTATTAGATAATTATGCCAATATTGATAACGAAAAACTAAGAGAAAACCTGATTTATTTTTTATCAGAAGTTGTTCCAGTTGCAGAAGAAACAGGTTTAAAACTCGCCATTCATCCAGACGATCCGCCATTTTCGGTTTTAGGACTTCCGAGGATTGTTTCGACAGAAGCTGATTTAAAAGTCATTTTCAGTGCCGTTCCATCAACAGCAAATGGTTTATGTTATTGCACAGGCTCATTAGGAGCAAACCCAGATAATAATCTCGAGAAAATTATAGACGATTTTGGAGACCGAATTCACTTTTTACATCTTCGAAATACCATCCGCAAAAGCGAAACTATTTTCAGGGAATCAGAACATTTAAATGGTGATGCCAATATGGGAGTTATCGTAGAAAAATTATTATTGTTAATGAACAAAACAAAAATCAGCCTGCCAATGCGTCCCGATCATGGGTTTCTACATTCGGTTGACGAAACGAAAGAAACATACCCTGGATATTCTTTGACAGGAAGATTAAAAGGGCTTGCTGAATTGCGAGGTTTAGAAATAGGAATTGCTTATAAATTGAATTTGTAAAACGTTTCGTTTGTCATTCCGAGGAACGAGGAATCGCACCAGGAACTCCGCACAAAATATCGCCAATCTTTGTCGAATCCCGGGTGCGATTTCTCCTTACGTTGAAATGACAAAACTGGGGGTACTGTCGAGAATTTTGACCTGACAGGTTTTTAAAACCTGTCAGGTCTCTGTTGAGAGAAAATCATGTTTGTTTAAACAAGTGAAACGTCTTTTTACAAACAAAGAAAATCTATGATTCTATGTGTTTAAAATTTAAGCTGTTAAATATGTTTTTGTCGCTTTTCCTTCTCGGATTAAGCACAAAATCGTATGCCATAAATCCAGAGAAATACATAGTAAATCAGGCTTCCGCCGAAAATTTCCCTTTGGTTTCAAAAGGAAAAACAGCTTCAATTTTAATAAGCAAAACTGATTTTTCAGGCGTTTTAAAAGTGGCAGGACATCTAGAAAATGACATTTTTCAGGTTTCAGATTTACATCCAAAACGGATTAGTGCAATTTCAGAGGCTCGGGATTTTGTGGTCATTATTGGAACACTCGGAAAAAGCAAAATTATAGATCAATTAGCCAAAGAAGGAAAAATTAATGCAAACGAACTTCGCGGAAAATGGGAAAAATTTACCACACAAATTGTCGAGAATCCTTTTAAAGGAATTAAAAAAGCATTGGTAATTGCAGGCTCGGATAAAAGAGGAACGATTTACGGAATCTACGATTTATCCAATCAAATTGGCGTTTCGCCATGGTATTATTGGGCAGATGTTCCGATTAAAAAACAATCAGAATTACATGTTGTACCTGGAATTCATTCGCAGGGAGAACCAAAAGTAAAATACAGAGGGATTTTTATAAACGACGAAGCTCCCGCTTTATCCGGCTGGGCATTTGAAAAATATGGCGGATTCAATTCGAAATTCTACGATAAAGTTTTTGAATTGATTTTGCGAATGAAAGGCAATTATTTGTGGCCAGCAATGTGGGGCAGAATGTTTTATGTCGAAGATCCGCAGAATGCTGTTTTGGCCAACGAATACGGAATTGTTATGGGAACTTCGCATCACGAACCGTTAACAAGGGCACATGCAGAATGGGGTAAGTCAAACGGAAAATGGGATTTTAATACCAATTCAGAAGCTTTGATTAATTTCTGGAAAGACGGAATTAAAAGAATGGGAAACAACGAAACAATTGTGACTGTTGGAATGCGCGGTGACGGCGACGAACCTATGACCGAAGGAACTGCAATTGGGTTATTAGAAAATATCGTAAAAACCCAAAGAAATATCATTGCAGAAATTACTAATAAACCAGCCGAAGAAACGCCTCAAATGTGGGCGCTTTATAAAGAAGTTCAGGATTATTACGACAAAGGAATGACAGTTCCTGATGATATTACGCTTTTGTTGTGTGATGACAATTGGGGAAATATCAGAAAACTGCCGGAGCTCGATTCAAAACCAAGAAAAGGCGGTTACGGAATTTACTATCATTTTGATTACGTAGGCGGGCCGCGAAATTACAAATGGATCAACACGAACCAAATTGAACGTATCTGGGAACAAATGGATTTGGCTTATCAATACGGCGTTGATAAAATCTGGATTGTAAATGTTGGCGACATTAAACCCATGGAATTTCCAATAGAATTTTTCTTAGATATGGCGTGGAATCCTGAAAAGTTCAATGCCGGAAATTTAGATCAATATTATGTAAATTGGGCAAAAGAAAATTTTGGAGACCAAAATACAAATGATATTGCCGAAATTTTAAAATTATACACCAAATACAACTCCCGAAGAAAACCAGAATTGTTAGATTCAAAAACGTACAGCATCATGAATTATAATGAAGCGGAAAAAGTTGTCGAAGATTATAAAAAACTGGTTCAGAAAGCCAATTCAATAAACAAAAAATTGCAGCCAGAATATAAAGATGCTTTTTATCAATTGGTTTTGTTTCCTGTTTTAGCGAGTTCCAATTTAATTGAAATGTATGTCGCTGCGGCTAAAAATCAGTTATATGCAAGTCAGGGAAGAGCTTCAGCCAATTTATATGCTGAAAAAGTAAAAGAATTATTTGAAAGAGATAGTCTGCTCACGAATTATTATCATACAAAATTGGCCAACGGAAAATGGAATCATATAATGTCGCAGACACACATTGGTTATGATAATTGGCAGCAGCCGGATAAAAATATAATTCCACAAACAAAAACAATCGAGCTTGCAATAAAAGAGGTGACAAAGATTGCTGCGGAGGATTTTCCAAAGTCTGAAACATCGATTAATAAAAATAGAGATTTATATCATGTTCGTGGTTTTGTTGAGGACAACGGTTACATTTCAATAGAAAGTAAAAATTATTCAAAAGCAATAAATTCAGATGCAGTAAAATGGACCACAATTCCAAATCTTGGAAGAACAGAATCCGGAGTAACTTTAAAGCCTTCGAATATTAAACCTATTGAAATTTCAGAACAATCGCCAAGATTAGAATACGATGTTCATTTTTTCAGCAAAGGGAATGTAAAAGTTCATGCATATTTTTCGCCAACGATTAATTTTACGACTCGTGACGGTTTGAAATACGGAATTGCTTTTGATGAAGAAAAACCTCAAATAATCAATTTTAATGCAGATAATTCAGAGAAAAACTGGGCGGAATCTGTTGCAAATAATATCAAAATTATCACATCAGTGCATACAATTGAAAAGGCTGGAAATCATGTTTTAAAATTTTACGGAATTGATCCGGCTTTAGTGCTTCAGAAGATTGTAATTGAGACTGAAGAAGGTAAAATTTTGAAGTCGTATTTAGGGCCGCCGGAGAGTTTTAGAAAAGAGTAATTATTATAAGTTCTGTTTGTCATTTCTCAGGAACGAGAAATCTTCGCAAGTAACTCCGCAACGAGAATTCAATCTTTGTCGAGTTTCCTGCGGAAGATTTCTCCTTCGTCGAAATTGACAAAACTATAAACGCAGCTTAGACCTGACGGGTTTTTAAAACCTATCAGGTCCCTGTTGACAAAATAACTATTAAACCCAAAATATATGAAATTTATTAACCCATGTTTACTGGCAGTCACAGCGGTTTTGTTTGTAAACTGTTCTGCTAAAAAAGGAGTCACTTCATTAAAAGATGTTTATAAAAAGGACTTTTACATTGGTACAGCTTTAAGTGCGGATCAAATTGAAGAAAAAGATGCAAAAGTTGATTCATTGATTAAGAAAGAGTTTAATGCTATAACAGCAGAAAACATCATGAAATCGATGTACACGCATCCACAAAAAGACAAATATGATTTTGCTTTATCAGACAAATTTGTGGCGTACGGCGAGAAAAACAAAATGTTCATTCATGGACATACTTTGATATGGCACAGTCAATTAGCCCCTTGGATGGAAAAAATAGAAGATAGTACCGATATGAAAGCTTTTATGAAAGATCATATCACGACAATCGTTTCAAAATACAAAGGCAGAATCAATTCGTGGGATGTTGTAAATGAAGCTTTGAACGATGATGGAACTTTGCGACAATCTATTTTTTTTAAAATACTTGGTGAAAAATATCTTGTAGATGCTTTTAAACTGGCAGAAAAAGCCGACCCAAAAGTGGAGTTGTACTACAACGATTATAATATTGAAGAACCGGCAAAACGAGCTGGAGCAATTGCTTTAATCAAAAAAATAAAAGCAGCAGGAGGAAAAGTTGACGGTGTTGGTATTCAGGGACATTGGAGACTGCAAAGCCCATCGATAGAAGAAATTGAAAAAAGTATTTTAGAATATTCAGCATTGGGAATTAAAGTTGCTTTTACAGAACTGGATATTACCGTTTTACCAAATCCGTGGGATTTAAAAGGCGCGGATGTAAATCAGAAATTTGAAGGAAGTGCCAAAATGAATCCGTATCCTGAAAAACTGCCTGATTCTGTTCAAACACAGCTGGTAGAACGTTATGCATCAATTTTTAAACTATTTTTAAAGCATAAAGACAAGATTAGTCGAGTAACTTTTTGGGGAGTTTATGATGGACAATCGTGGTTAAACGACTGGCCGATAAAAGGAAGAACCAATTATCCGCTTCCATTTGATAAAGATTTGAAACATAAACAAGCTTACGATAGTATTTTAAAGTTGAAGAAAACGAAAGAATAACGAGTTAAATCAGGTTTGGAATTAAAATATTATTAACAATCGGTTGTTTTTAAAAATATTCTTTAAATAAAGTAAAGTAAATTTGCATGATATGTTTTTTTGTATAATTTTACACAACCGATTGTTTTAAATAAAATTCAACACAATCTTGTCAATTTCGAGGAACGAGAAATCTTCGCAAGTAACTCCACAAGCTGGGTCAGCAAACGAAGATTTCTCGTTCCTCCTTGACAAAAAAGAACTAAGTTTAAAACAAAAAAATTAACTAACCACAAACCACAAAATGAATAACACTTCACAAAAATTATCCATCAAAGAAAAAATTGGATACAGCTTAGGAGACTTGGCGGCCAATTTAGTTTTTCAAACTTTGATGACATATCTGGCTTATTTCTATACCGATATTTACGGATTATCGCCAACAGATTCTTCTATCATCATGTTGATTGTGGGTTTAGTTGCAGCTTTTATTTTCAATCCCATTATTGGCGTTTTAGCAGATAGAACCAGTACTAAATGGGGAAAATTCAGACCGTGGATTTTGGCAACCGCAATTCCGCTTGGAATAGTGGCATTATTAGCATTTTCAACTCCTGATTTTTCGTATAAAGGAAAAGTAATTTATGCTGTTGCAACTTATACTTTGTTGCTGCTTTTTTATGCAGGAAATAACCTGCCGTATTCCGCTTTAAGTGGCGTAATTACAGGCGATATGTCAGAGAGAAACAGTATGTCATCCTATCGTTTTGTGGCCGTTATGTTTGCACAGTTTTTTGTTCAGGTATTTATGCTTGGAATTATTAAAAGTGCCGGAAACGGAGATAAAGCAATTGGTATCGAAAAAGTAATGACGGTTTTAGCGATTATTGGAACTATCATGCTTTTAATTACCTTTTTAACGACAAAAGAAAGAATTATTCCAAAACCGGAACAAAAATCAAGTATAAAAGAAGATTTAAGCGATTTAGTAAAAAACAGACCATGGGTAATCATGCTTTCGCTTACAACTTTGGTTTTTATTACGCTGGCAATGAAAGGCGGTTCGTATGTGTATTATTTTGAAAACTATGTAGATAAGGATCAATTAGCCGTTTTTATTCAGCCTATTTTAGATGCTTTATCGAATATTGGTTTGAATCATTTTGGTAAAGACTCTGTTTCGGCCGGATTCGGATTGTTTAATGCCGGCGGAATTATTTTTATGATTGTTGGAATTACATTTTCTAAAAACCTTGCAGATAAATATGGAAAGCGAAATATATTTGGTTTGTTTTTATTTATTTCAACGCTGTTTATTATCGCTTTTTATTTCTTTCCGCCAACATCAATTAGTCTGATATTTTTCTCTCAAATCTTGCACGGATTTTTTTACGGAATAACAATTCCAATTCTTTGGGCGATGATTGCTGATGTTGCCGATTATTCAGAATGGCTGAACAATCGCCGGGCCACAGCTATTATTTTCTCAGCAATGATGGTAGGCTTAAAAGCCGGATTGAGTATTGGCGGCGCATTGACAACATTATTTTTAGGATATTTTCACTATGCCCCAAATTCTGCAGTACAGACCGAAACTGCAATTAACGGAATCAAATTATTAGTCAGCATATTTCCTGCAATTCCATTTTTAATTGGAGCCGGATTATTGTTTTTCTATAAAATCAATAAACAAATGGAAGTGCAGATTGAAACCGAGTTAAAAGAAAGAAGAATTTAATTATTTAAAACCAAGATATTACTATGTCCGAAGATAGCATTGAACAAATTAATTTCGAGGAAATTAATGAATTGGCGATTTCAAAGCCTTTAGTTTCTCACATTTATACGGCCGATCCGTCGGCGCATGTATTTAATGGTAAAATTTATATTTATCCGTCGCATGATATCGATGCCGGAATTCCGTTTAATGATAATGGAGATCATTTTGGGATGGAAGATTATCACGTTTTTTCGATGGACAGCATTTCATCAAAAGCCGTAGATAATGGTATTGCATTGCATGTTGATGACGTTGCCTGGGCAGAAAAACAAATGTGGGCGCCAGATGCAGCACATAAAAACGGAAAGTATTATTTGTATTTTCCCGCAAAACGTGCCAGCGGAATTTTTCAAATAGGAGTAGCGATCAGCGATTCTCCTTCAGGGCCTTTTATACCTCAGCCAGATGCCATAAAAGGAAGTTACAGCATTGATCCTGCAGTTTTTGAAGACGAAGACGGCAAACATTATATTTATTTTGGCGGAATTTGGGGCGGGCAGCTTCAAAAATACAGAAACAATAAATACGATCAGGAAAATGAAGAACCTGATGGAAATGAACCTGCTTTAGGTCCAATTGTAGCTTTGCTTCGTGATGATATGCTGGAGTTTGCAGAAGATCCAAAAGAAATTAAAATTCTGGATGAAAACGGAGAAATTCTGTTGGCCGGAGATAATAGCCGTCGTTTTTTTGAAGCTTCGTGGGTTCATAAATATAACGGAAAATATTATTTTTCATACTCAACAGGAGATACGCATTTTATTTGTTATGCAGTTGGCGATAATCCGTATGGTCCGTTTACTTATCAGGGAAGAATTTTAAATCCGGTTGTGGGCTGGACTTCGCATCATTCTATTTGCGAGGTTGAAAACGAATGGTATTTGTTTTATCACGATTCGAGTTTATCAAAAGGTGTGACGCATTTAAGAAGCATGAAAGTAACTAAAATTGATTATCTTGAAGATGGTTCGATTGTTACAATTGACCCTTATGGAATAAGAAGATTAATTGATTAAATTCTGATTAAAAAAATTTCACAAAAATTACAATCGGTTGTGTAATTTATGCTGGCTTTTGATATGTATTATTTGCGTGAGAGATAGCAGTGGAAAGCCCGGAGCCTGACGAAAGAAGTGTGAGGACCTGAAACGATCCCGAAGTTTGGGGACGACCAGAAGGGGCAAGCCCAAAGTATATAATTTGAATAAAATAAAAAGATAACAATTTAAATGTAAAAAGTATTTTTTTATAAAAGACAATTAACTATTTTAGCAAGCCATAACAGAACGGAACAGAACGGTATGCTAAATGAAGAACAAGAAAAATTTGTATTTGAAATAAATCATGAAAGTGATATTCCTAAATACCAGCAATTGGTAGATGGAATAACAAATGCCATTGCTGAAAATATATTGAAGAAAGGAGATTTGCTGCCTTCGGTAAATAGTATTTGTAAAACGAATCAGTTGTCGAGAGATACGGTTTTTAAAGCATATACGATTTTAAAAGACCAGAATACAATTGATTCTGTACCAAATAAAGGATATTACGTTTCGGGTAAAACTAGAAAAGTGCTTTTGGTTTTAGACACTTTTAAGGCATATAAAGAAGTTTTATATCATTCGTTTGTGAATAATCTGCCGGATAATGTGATTACTGATGTGCAGTTTCATCATTATAATATTGATGTTTTTAAAACGATCATCAATAACGGAATTGGGAAGTATTATAAATATGTGGTTATGAATTTTGATCACAAAGAAATTGCTTCGGCTTTGTCGTCAATTTCAAAAGATAAATTGCTTTTGATAGACTGGAATATTCAGGCAGATAAAAGTAATAATTATGTCTTTCAGGATTTTGGGAAAGCGTTTTATGAGTCTTTGACAGAAGCAGCTGATTTGTTTAAAAAGTACAAAAAGATACAATTTGTGTATCCTGATTTTACAAATCACCCGAAGGAAACGGTTGATTTTTTTAAGAAATTCTGTGCTGATTTTAATTTTGAATATGAGATTGTTACAGATTCTAAAAAGTTCAATATCGAAAAAGGAATTGCTTATATCAGTGTAAGCGACAGGATTTTGGGACACTTTTTAGAGCAGTGTAAAGAGAAAGATTTTGAACCAGGAAAAGACGTTGGGTTTTTGTCGTATAACGAAACGCCAATGAAGAAATTTATATACAAAGGAATTTCAGTTGTGTCAACTGATTTTATGGAATTAGGAACCAAAGCAGCGGCATTTATTACGCATGAAGAAGAAACTCAGTGTTATGTGCCGACAAAATTAATAATAAGAGAATCATTGTAAATTATGTATTATATCGGATATGATATTGGAAGTTCTTCGGTCAAGGCAGCCTTGGTAGAAGCAGAAACGGGTAAAAAAGTAATCGTTTTGAATGAACCGCAGAACGAAATGGAAATCTTGTCGATTCACCCGGACTGGGCAGAGCAAGATCCTGAAATTTGGTGGCAGTACATTTGTACGGCAACCAAAAGAGCAATTCGCGAAGCTAATATAGATGCATCTAAAATTCAGGGAATTGGTATTTCGTACCAAATGCACGGATTGGTAATTGTGGATAAAGCCGGAAATGCGCTGCGAAACTCAATTATTTGGTGTGACAGTCGTGCGGTTGAAATTGGCAGCAAGGCTTTCGCCGAGATTGGAGAGCAAAAATGTATGGAACATTTACTGAATTCTCCGGGAAATTTTACGGCTTCGAAACTAAAATGGGTAAAAGAAAACGAGCCTGAAGTTTACAATAAAATTGATAAATACATGCTTCCGGGAGATTACATCGCTTTGAAATTAACAGGCGAAGTAACGACTACCAAAAATGGTTTGTCTGAAGGAATGCTTTGGGATTATAAAGAAAATAAAGTAGCTGACTGGCTTTTAGATTATTACGGAATTGACCAATCGCTGACACCAAAAATTGTAGAGAATTTTACGAACCAGGGAATTGTTACAGAGAAAGCTTCAAAAGAATCGGGGCTTCCTGCAGGAATTCCAATCGTTTACAGAGCAGGAGATCAGCCTAATAATGCTTTGTCATTAAATGTGCTTCGTCCAGGAGAAGTTGCAGCAACAGGTGGTACATCAGGCGTTTTTTATGCCGTTACAGAAACAAATTCAGGAAAAAGTACTCGTGTAAACAACTTCGTTCATGTAAATTATGCTGAATCAAATCCGAGAGTTGGAAAATTGCTGAACATAAACGGAGCAGGAATCCAATACAGATGGATGCGAAACAATATCGGAAATGAGTCTTATGAAGAAATGAATGAAAAAGCATCTCAGATAAATGTAGGTTCGCAAGGATTGGTTGTCATTCCGTTTGGAAATGGCGCTGAAAGAATGTTCAATAATAAAAACATTGGATCACATATTTTAAATCTGAATTTTAATATTCATACCAACGCGCATTTATTCAGAGCATCTTTGGAAGCAATTGCATTTTCTTTTGTTTACGGAATGGAATGCCTGAAAGATGATAATGCAACGATTAATGTAATTAGAGCCGGAAATGATAACCTTTTCCGTTCCGAAATTTTCTCTAATACAGTTGCCACATTAATTGGACATGAAATAGAAATTTACAATACGACCGGAGCAGTAGGAGCGGCAAGAGCAGTAGGCTTGACAGATGGTGACTTTGAAAAATTTGGTTCAGGAATTACAACAAACGATCACGTAATGACCTTTTTACCTTTAAAAAATAAAGAGGAATATGAAGCGGCTTACCAAAAATGGAAAAAAGAATTAGAATTAATATTAACAACTAAATAAAAAATCAAATGATAGTTTTAGGAGATAAAGAATACTACAAAGGTATTGGCCAAATTAAATTTGAAGGAAAAGAATCTGATAATCCGTTGGCATTTAAATATTACAATCCAGACCAGATTGTAGCTGGAAAAACAATGCGTGAGCATTTTAAATTTGCAATTGCATATTGGCATACATTCTGCGGGCAAGGAAGTGATCCATTCGGGCCAGGAACACAGCAATTTGCATGGGATCAGTCTTCAGATCCGTATCAGGCTGCAAAAGATAAAGCAGATGCTGCTTTTGAATTTATCAGTAAAATGGGATTCGATTATTTCTGTTTTCACGATTACGATTTGATTGCTGAAGGTGCAACTTTCGCAGAATCAGAAAAACGTTTAGCATTCATTACAGATTACTTAAAACAGAAAAAAGCAGAGTCTGGAATTAAATTGCTTTGGGGAACTTCAAACTGTTTCTCAAACCCAAGATTTATGAACGGTGCAGCTACAAATCCTGATTTTAATGTAGTGGCAAGAGCTGGAGGACAAGTAAAATTAGCGCTTGACGCAACAATTGCTTTAGGCGGAGAAAACTATGTATTCTGGGGTGGTAGAGAAGGTTATATGTCTTTACTAAACACAGATATGGGAAGAGAATTAGACCACATGGCGCAATTTTTAGCAATGTCCAGAGACTACGCAAGAGCGCAAGGTTTTAAAGGAACTTTCTTTATCGAGCCAAAACCAATGGAGCCATCAAAACACCAATACGATTTTGACTCGGCAACAGCAATTGGATTCTTAAAAGAATATGGCTTAGATAAAGATTTCAAAATCAATATCGAGGTAAACCACGCAACATTGGCACAGCACACTTTTCAACACGAATTAGAAGTGGCTGCAAAAGCAGGAATGTTAGGAAGTATAGATGCAAACAGAGGTGATTACCAAAACGGCTGGGATACAGATCAGTTCCCAAATAACATTCAGGAAACTACTGAGGCAATGTTAGTTTTCTTAAAAGCCGGAGGACTGCAAGGCGGAGGAGTTAATTTTGATGCTAAAATCAGAAGAAATTCAACAGATCTTGAAGATGTTTTCTTAGCTCATATTGGCGGTGCTGATACTTTTGCAAGAGCTTTATTGACTGCAGATAAAATTATCACTTCTTCTCCTTACGAAAAATTAAGAACAGAAAGATACAGCTCTTTTGATTCTGGAAAAGGAAAAGATTTCGAAAACGGAAAATTAAACCTTAAAGATTTATACGATATAGCAAACCAAAACGGAGAGTTAACGCTTCAAAGCGGTAAACAGGAATTGTTTGAAAATATCATTAACCAATATATTTAATATTTTATTTAAACACATAGAAACATAGATTTAAATTTTATCATAAGGTTGTTTAAATAAAATCTGGATTTTAACATATAGTCCCGATAGTTATTGGGATTTGTTTAAACAAGTGAAACGCCTTTATCGATAAAGAAAACTATGTATCTATGTGTTTAAAATTTATTAGTGAGAAACTATCTAAGAAATAAAATTAAATTTTAATGTGACAGCTTTAGAAAGTGGCAATTATTCAACAGCTGCCTCATCGATTTTTTTGATTATTTTTTGTGATATAAAATGAGAAATGTGTATTAAGATTATGACTTGTTTTTGAATGAAAATTGAAGAAAAATAGATTAGAAGGTTTAGTTACTATTTTTTGAAAATTGAAGTTTAAAAATAAAGTCAGTTTGATAAAATTATTAAGTGAGTTATTTTTTTATTGAAGGTTTTTTGAAGAGCAGAATCGGTCGAGATGCACATTTTCACTCACTAAAAGTTAGACGCACTGCTGTGCGTTTCTACACACAATCTTGTCATTTCGAGAAACGAGAAATCGCATAAGAAACTCTACAAAGATTGGTGATTTTACATGTCGAATTACTTGTGCGATTTCTCCTTTCAGTCGAAATGACAAACCTCAGATACTCCATTAAAACAATTGCAGACCACACAATAACGACCAACCTTAAACACAAAAACTTATGAAATTTTTTATTGATACCGCTAATCTGGAAGAAATTCGAGAAGCACAATCACTTGGTGTTCTCGATGGTGTAACTACTAATCCGTCTTTAATGGCAAAAGAAGGGATTACCGGAAAAGAAAATATCCTGAAACATTATTTAGACATTTGTAATATAGTCGATGGCGATGTTTCTGCTGAGGTAATCTCTACTGATTTTGAAGGAATGATAAGAGAAGGAGAAGAGCTGGCCGCTTTACATCCGCAGATTGTGGTGAAACTACCTATGATTGGTGATGGAGTAAAAGCTTGTAAATATTTTTCTTCTAAAGGGATAAAAACTAATGTAACGCTGGTGTTTTCTGCAGGCCAGGCTTTATTGGCCGCAAAAGCCGGAGCAACATATGTTTCTCCATTTTTAGGAAGATTAGATGATGTTTCGACAGACGGAATGCACCTAATTGCTGAAATCAGAGAGATCTACGATAATTATGATTATCAAACACAAATATTATCAGCTTCGGTAAGACATACAATGCATATCGTAAATTGTGCCAAAGTTGGATCAGATGTAATGACCGGACCGCTTTCGGCAATTAAGGGATTATTAAAACATCCGCTTACTGACATTGGTTTAAAACAGTTTGTTGAAGATGCTAAAAAAATGAATCTCTAAACTAGAAAAAACATACAACTGTTTAAAGCCCTTTTCGTTCTGAAAAGGGCTTTTTTTATGACTTTTCAACAACCGATTGCCTTTCTGAACTGTTTTTAAGTAAATAATTTTAGAGATGCGCTCGTATTCTGCTTTTCTTTAGAATATTAAGTTAAAATTTCAATTATCCTGTAATTTTAGTATTACTAAAACGATGTAGGGATATTAAAAATATCTTAAATTCTATATTTTATATATTTTTTAATATTTTGAATAAAACATCTTTTAATTCATAATCTTTTAAACTAACAAGTTTTGAAATATGAATATAATTCAATGTTTTAGGTTTATAAATAAACTATGTGTTTTTTTAATCTAATATTTTTTTATAATTCTTAAAAAATATTAACGCAACCGATTGTGTGTTATTGTTTTTTATATATATTTGTTTCAATAATGATTGTAAGTTGTTTTATTCTAAAAATCAGCTTTTACATCAAACCAAAAAAATCAACTAACTAAACCATACTATTAACTAATTAAACTAATTATTTATGACTAACCTTTTAATTACTAAAAGCAAATCAAAATACTTTAAAAATTTAGGGTGCCTAATCCTGATGTTAGTATTTTCTGCTGCGGTAAATGCACAAACCACTGTGTCAGGAACTATTACTGATAGTAACGGACCAATACCGGGAGTAAATATTTTTGTAAAAGGAACTAAAATCAGTTCGGTTTCTAATTTTGACGGAACTTATACCATTAGCCCGGTTCCCGCAAATGCAACTTTATCTTTCAGCTTTATTGGTTATAAAGCAAAAGATGTAGCAGTAGCGAACAAAAGCAAAATAGATGTAATACTAGAAGAAGATGTAAACAGCTTAAAAGAAGTTGTAGTTGTAGGTTACGGCACCATGAAAAGATCAGACTTAACAGGTTCAATTTCATCTGTAACCAGTCAGGCTGTTGCACAATCTGTAACAACTTCGATTGAGCAGGTTTTGCAAGGACGTACGGCGGGTGTAAACGTACAGGCAAACAACGGTGCACCGGGAGCAAGTTCTTCCATTCGTATTCGCGGTATCAGTTCGTTAACCGGATCAAATGAGCCAATTTTTGTAATCGATGGTGTTATTATCGACAATACAACAAGTTCAGTAAACACTAATCCGCTTTCTATGATTAATCCGTCAGATATTGTTTCGATGGATGTTTTAAAAGATGCTTCTGCAACTGCAATTTACGGTTCAAGAGCAGCAAACGGAGTTATTATCGTAACCACAAAACGCGGTAAAAAAGGTGATCTTACTTTAAACTTTGACAGTTATGTAGGATGGCAGGAAATTCCGAAACACTTAGATTTATTAAACCTTAGAGAATACGGAACATTAAAAAATACACGTTCAGATTTAGGAATTGTACAGCGCGACAATACCTTTATTCGTCCTGATTTATTAGGCGAAGGAACAGACTGGCAGAAAGAATTGTTCAACACCGCTTTAATGCAGAGTTACAATTTATCAGCTTCAGGAGGATCAGAAAGTACCACTTACTCTTTAGGAATTGGTTATTTAGACCAGGAAGGTATCGCAATTGGTTCTTCGTTTGATCGTTTTAATTTAAGAGGAGTTGTCGATTCGCAGGTAAAAAGCTTTTTAAAAGTGGGAGTAAACTTTGCCCTGAGTCAATACAACCAAACAACAACTGTTACAGACGATGCTTTAATTATAACAGCTTTAAAACAAACACCAAACGTTGCGGTTCGTAATGCTGATGGAACATTTGATGGGCCTGATACTACAGAATTCGTTCAAAACAACCCAATAGGTTTAGCTTCTATAAAAGACAATCACAATAAAAATTACGCCATTAGAGCTAATACATATGCTGAAATTGGTTTTACAAAAGACCTTAAATTCAAAACACAATATTCATTAGATTATGGCTTTGCAAACAACTATACTTTTAATCCATCTTATACTTTTGGAGCATTGGTAAACGATGTGCGCGAAGGAACAAGAACAAAATCAAACAGTGCATTTTGGAGCTGGAACAATTTATTGACTTACAATAAAACTTTTGGCGTACATACAATTAATGCCATGTTAGGGCAGGAAATGCAGGAATCAAGCTGGGAAAACCTTTACGGATATCGTTCTGGTTACATCACAAACGGTGCTACAGATTTAAATGCCGGAGATGCTACAACAGCCAGAAACTCTAATGCAAGCAGTGTAAGTTCTATCAGCTCTTACTTCGGAAGATTGTTTTATTCTTTCAATGATAAATATTTACTGACTGCGACTTTAAGAAGAGATGGATCTTCAAAATTTGCAGAAGAAAACCGCTGGGGATGGTTTCCGTCAGCCGCTTTGGCATGGAAAATTTCAAATGAAAATTTCTTAAAAGAAAATAAAACTATCAACAATTTAAAATTACGTTTAGGATGGGGAGCAGTTGGTAATCAAAGCGCGCCAAACTACGCTTATACTTCAATTTATGGATCTTCAGCAACAAACTGGGGAACAGGACAATTGGCAGGAAATACCGCAAACCCAGACATTAAATGGGAAACTACTTATTCAAGCAACTTAGGTTTAGACCTTGGTCTTTTTAATAACAGGGTAGAATTAGTTGCCGATGTGTATTACAAAAAAACAAACGACTTACTTCTTGAACTTCCATTGCCGGCTTATGTAGGAACAACTGGTCAGGGATCTACAAGACCGCCGACAGTAAATATTGGATCTCTTGAAAATAAAGGATTTGAGTTCAGTTTGAATACCATCAATATGGAGAGAAAAGATTTTATATGGAAATCAAATGTTGTTTTCTCTATGAACAGAAGCAAAGTTCTGGCACTTAATACAGAATCTGGCGTATTAAACAAAACAATTCAACAAGGTTCTGATGTTACAACAGTTACAAGAACGGCAGTTGGAGAAGCAATTGGGCAATTTTACGGATATAAAGTGATTGGCCGATTTGAAAAAGCAACAGATTTCTATTATAAAGATAAAGACGGAGTGGTAAAACCAACTGCTTTACCAGAAGGAATGGCGATTGGGGAAAACGGTGTTTGGATTGGAGATTATATTTTTGAAGATGTAAATAAAGACGGAATCATCAATGAAAAAGACCGTGATTACATCGGAAATCCGGCCCCTGATTTCACTTTCGGAATCGGAAACACATTCTCATTCCAGGGATTTGATATCAACATTTTACTGACAGGTTCTTACGGAAATGATGTTGTAAACTACCAAAGACGCTGGCTGGAAAATCCTCGTGAAAACACTAATTTATTGAAATCAGCTTTAGGATATGCACAATTAGAATTAATTGATCCAAATGGCCCAAACGATTATCGTAATGTGCAGATTGTGGGCGGAGATCCTTATATGACCAGAATTGCGGCGTCGTCTGCATCATCAGCTTCAAACTACCGTTTTAGCAACCGCTTTGTAGAAGATGGTTCTTATGTGAGAATTAAAAATATTTCGATTGGGTATAATCTTCCTAAAAAATTATTTGCCAAATACGGAATCTCAAATGTAAAAATATATTCAAACGCCCAAAACGTTTTAACATTTACAAAATACAAAGGTTATGATCCCGAAGTTGGATCAATTAATCAGGATGCGCTTTTAAGCGGTATCGATAATGGCCGTTACCCTTCGCCAATTATTACTACGCTTGGATTAAACGTTAATTTCTAAAATTTGCAGACTATGAAAACAAAAAAAATATTTTACACGGTTCTTATGATCGCATTGCCATTTGTCTGGACTAGTTGCAGTGATCTTTTAGATGTTGAACCGGAAGATCAAATCACCAAAGAAAACTTTTATAAGTCAGAAGCAGATTTTCAATCGGCAACAGGCCCGCTTTACAACAGGGTTTGGTTTGACTTTAATGATAAATTCTACTACGGTTTAGGAGACGGACGTTCTAATAACTTATACGCTCCATTTTCTGATTATGTTTACCCGTTTACTGATTTATCTGAAACAGGATTAACAGGGCCATTGGTTTCGGCCTGGGGATCTTTATACAATGTTGTACAGCAGTCAAATAATGTTATTATCGGTATTTCCGGAAGTAAAGTAGATGAAAGCGTTAAAAACAAATATATTGCCGAAGCACGTTTTATGAGAGGAACCGCATATTGGTATTTAGCTTCTTTATGGGGAGATGTAATTATTTCTACAGATCCGAGAGAATTGGTTAAAAATCCAATTGTAAACAAAAATCCATTAAAAGATGTTTACGAATTTGCGATTCGCGATTTAGAATTTGCAGCAAAATATCTGCCTGAAACTGCAGGACAAGCCGGACGCTTAACAAAATACAGCGCCTTTGGAATGTTGTCTCGTGTTTACTTATCATTTTCGGGAGTAAGCGACAACCCAAACAGCGGATCAAGAAATCAGCAATATTTAGATTTAGCAAAAAAAGCAGCCGAAAAAGTAATCAATTCAGGCCCTTATAGTTTAATGACAAACTATGCAGATTTGTTTATGATCGATAACAATAACAATACAGAATCGATGTTTGCACTGCAATGGGTTCCAAACGGAGATTACGGAGTTAACAACACACAACAGGCTTATTTTGCTTTAGGTTCTGATATTACAGGAGATGATGCAGCCTGGGGTTACTGGACAAGAGCTTCTTACGATGTTTTAAAAGAATACGAATCTAAAGACCTTCGACGTAAATCGACCTGGATGGGCGATGATGATTTTTATCCTGAAATCAATAAATCAAACGGAGGTTATACAGTCGATCACGCAAAAGAATTCTTAACAGTAAAAAAAGGAGTTGTAGGTTCTACAAAAGATAATTCAAAAATTACCCGTATGAACTCAGCTTTAAATACTTATATGCTGCGTTTAGGAGAAGTGTATTTAAATTATGCCGAAGCAGCTTTAGGAAACAACGCTTCAACATCAGATGCTGTAGCTTTAGATGGCGTAAACAAACTTCGTGTTCGTGCAGGTCTTGACCCAAAAACAACTTTAACGTATGCAGATATCATTCACGAAAGAAGAGTTGAACTGGCAATGGAAGGGCAGTATTGGTACGATTTAGTTAGAAGAGCATATTACAAGCAGCAAGAAGTGGTAAATTATGTAACAGCACAAAACCGTGGTACAATTCAGCCAATTCTTTACGATACAGCAACAAATACAGTTTCTATAGATCCGTCAAGAAGCAGCAGTCCGCGTTCTATTGGCGTAATCGATGCAACAATTTTCCTTCTGCCTTATCCGGAATCAGAACTGGTACAAAATCCATTGTTGAGAGAAAATCCGGTTCCGTATCAATTTACAGAAGAAAAAATAACAGACTTGTTCTAGTATTTTGAAAAACAACAATCTAAAAAATATTAATATGAAATATATTTTAAATAAAAAGTATTGGGCTCCCATTGCACTGCTGGGAATAATGTTCTTTAGTACGCTATTTACTTCTTGTGATAATAACGATTCAGAGGGCGGAAAAATAACCATAACAAAAGTTTTTCTGGAAGATGTAAACTCAACTGTACCGGATAGAGAAGTTACTTTTGCCCGTTTAGGACAGGCTTTACGTATACAAGGCTCTGGTTTTACAGGTTTAAGAAAAGTCTATATAAATGGCTATTCGACTTATTTTAATGTCGTTTTTGTATCAGATAATTCGATGCTGGTAAATGTTTCTGCCGATACGCCAATTTTAGACGCCGATCCGTCAGTTAGAAATACAATTAGATTTGTAAACGATAATAACGAGACGACATTTTCATTTGAAATCCGCGCAGGAAAACCAGCCATTACAAACATTTCAAACACAATGCCTAATGCAGGAGAAACTATTACTGTTTATGGAACGGGTTTAACAGAAGTAAGCAAAGTTGTTTTTCCGGGCAATATCGAAGTAACATCAGGAATAACTTCTGATGAAGATGGCGAATTTTTTACCGTTGTTGTACCAAATGGGGTTTCAGAAAATGGAGGTTCATTATTTGTTCAGAGTTCAAACGGAGGCGTTTATTCTCCGGCCTATTTCAACTTCAAAAAAGGCATTTTACTAAATTTTGACGGAAAAGGACAGCATGGCTATTGGGGAACTTCAACGAGCATGATCCAGCCGGGAGATTTAGAATCATTAGCTTTAGGAACAGGAAATCTTTCACAAGGAAAATATGTACCGCACCGCCCGGCAAGAATTGCTTCTTTTGAAGCTGCCAAAAACCGCTGCTCAGAAGTTTGGACAGCAGGAAACGGCGTCGATAACTGGAGAACACAATTAACACCATATATTCCGGCAAGCACACCGCTTGACAAAGTAGCATTACAATTTGATGTATATGTTCCGGATGCCTGGAAAGATTCAGGTTTCTTAAAAATATGCATGGCCAATAATTTTAATGGAGGAGAATGGACAGGAGCTGTCTATAATTATGTCCCTTGGATTGTTGACGGAAAATCGGTTGCTTTTCAAACCACAGGATGGACAACAGTTACAATTCCGCTAAATAAATTTTATGCATGGTCTAAAGAAGCATTTACTTTTGAAACAGTTTTAGCATATCGTGAAGCTGCAACGTATCAAAATTTCGGTTTTTACTTTGAAAATTCTGATATAAAACTTTCAAATGTTACAGGAACTGCAAGTGAAGTAGAATTTGCTTCAAAACCAACTTCAGTAAAAGTGTACACAGACAACTGGAGAATTGTATCATTAGATACTCCGGTTTATAATGATTTTGCTAACTAAAAAAAACACCAAAATGAAATATAAATATATATTGCCAGTAATTGCTTCATCCTTAATGCTTCTGGCATCTTGTGATGATAATTTAATGGAATGGGAAAAAGATCCGGAGCATGGCGAGGTAACAGGGGCAGAACTTCCGCTGGCATTAGTCGAAAAAATAAGCCGATATGAACCGCTTAAAACCTACACAGATTTTGTTTTAGGAAACGGAATTGGTGCCGATTTATACCTGACTGACGCAGCGTACCGCAAAATTGTAAACGACAACTTTGATGAGGTTACACCGGGTTATGAAATGAAACACGGTGCAATGGTAAACTCAAAAGGTGAAATTAATTTTACTAAAGTAGATGCCTTTATTGCCGAAACCAAAAAAGCTGGATTAACAGTTTTTGGTCATACTTTGGTTTGGCATTCGAATCAAAATGCGAGTTATCTAAACAGTATTATTGCTCCAACCGTAATTCCCGGTTCAAGTGGAACCAATACATTAGATGTAGCAGGTTTAAAAAACGGAACATTTACAAACTGGGCGAGAAATAATCCAGGAAAAGGAATTTCTATTGTGGCAGATGAAGGTTTAACAAGTACTTCACAAGCCATAAAATTAGAGTCGAGCGCAACATCTTCTGCAGCCTATAATCTGCAGTTAACATCTCCAAACGTATCCATTGTAAGCGGTCATAATTATGAAATTTCTTTCTACATTAAATCAGATGTAACTGGAAAAGGACGTATTTCTTTCAATAACTCATTAACAAACCAATATCCGTATAAAGACTGGTTCAGCACAGGCGGATCGTGGACAGAAGCTTTTGCAACGACATCAACATGGCAGCAAGTTAAAATTAAATTAGCTCCAGGGGATTTCGTTGGCGGAAGTACTAATTTTAAGTTCAATATCGATTTGGGATATCTGCCAAATGTGACGTATTTAATTGATGTAAATACATTAGCGGTTGTAGACCTTGACGCGGCACAAACAGTTACAAATCTGGTAACAAATGGTGATTTTAATGCAGGTATCAGCGGATGGTCAAAATACAATGGCGCAGCAGATGCTTTAAGTGCAGCAGGTGCAGCAGATGCATATGAAGGAAACGGAGCGATGAAAGTCGTAAACGCAGTATCTGATGCAGCTAATCAATGGAAAACACAGATTCATGCTAATTTTACCTCAACCTTAACATCTGGAAAAGCATATACAATTTCATTTATGATTCGTTCTGAAGCAGCTGGCTCTGTAAGATGTTCAACAACAGGAACAACGGCACATTATCAGGGAGATCAGGCAACATCACCAACATGGAAATTAATAGAATGGAAATTTACCGGAAACGGAACTGAAACAGGTTTAAACTTTGATTTAGGAGGAACTGCCGGAACTTATTACATAGACAATGTTTCAGTAACGGATGGATCATCAGGCGGAGGACCAACAGCACCAATTACGATCGATAAAACCGATGCCGAGAAAACAAAAATCATTGGCGATGCAATGGCCGACTGGATTTCTAAAATGATGACACACTACAAAACAAGCGTTTTTGCCTGGGATGTGGTAAATGAACCAATGAAAGAAGACGGAACATTAAGAAATGGAACAGAAGGTGATACCGCAGCCGATTATTTCTCATGGATAAAATACTTAGGAAAAGACTATGCCGTAACAGCCTTTAAACTGGCACGTCAATACGGAAATGCAACAGATAAGCTTTTCATTAATGATTATAATTTAGAATCAAGATTAGACAAATGTGACGGATTGATTGATTATGTTGAATATATCGAAAGTCAGGGCGGAAAAGTCGACGGAATTGGAACGCAGATGCACATTGGTCTAACTACAGATAAAGATAAAATTGCTCAGATGTTCCAAAAACTGGCAGCTACAGGAAAATTGATTAAAATTTCTGAGTTAGATGTTCGATTAGGAACAAATGCTCCAACCGTTGCACAGCAGGCATCGCAGGCCGAAATGTATCAATATGTAGTGGATATGTATAAAAAATACATTCCTGCAGCGCAGCAATACGGTATTACAATTTGGGGAGTTTCTGATAACTCCAAAGAGCATGAATTCTGGCTTCCGGACGAATCACCAAATCTTTGGGATGCAAATTACGTTCGTAAACACGCCTATAAAGGAACTGCTGATGGTCTTGCAGGAAAAGATGTAAGTAAAGATTTTTCAGGAGAGTTGGTTAAGTAAGTTTAGTGTAGTCTTAATCCATAATATGAATCTGTAAAAGGATTTGTATTATGGATTATTTGTTTTTTAATTTAAAAGAATCAGAATGTTTACGTTTCCAAAAAATACAATTGTTATTCTGTTTTTGGCTTTTTTACAATTCGGATATTCTCAGGAAAAAATACCGCATCTTCAAAAAAAAGGAAATAAAACACAGTTCATCGTTAACAACAAACCTTTCATTATTCGGGGTGGAGAATTAGGTAATTCTTCGGCAACCAGTATGGAAAGCATGGAGCCAATTTGGCAAAAATTGACAGATATGAACCTCAACACAGTTTTAACGCCAATTTATTGGGAACTGATAGAAAAGGAAGAAGGCAAATTTGATTTTTCGTTAGTTGATGAATTGATTTTAAGAGCCCGAAAAGAAAATCTAAAACTGGTGTTTCTTTGGTTTGGATCATGGAAAAACAGTATGTCAAGCCACGCACCGGAATGGGTAAAACTGAATCAGAAAAAATATCCAAGAATAAAAGACGACAAAAATAAAAGCCATGAAATTCTAACGCCTTTTAGCGAAGAAAACCTTCAGGCAGATTTAAAAGCTTTCCAGAAACTAATGTCTCATATTAAAGATTTTGACCAAAAAGAGCAAACCGTAATTATGGTTCAGGTCGAAAACGAAATCGGAATGCTGCCAACTGCAAGAGATTATCATCCATTAGCAAATGAAGCTTTCAAAAAAGAAGTTCCAAAAGAATTCATCCAATATCTGCAGAAAAATAAAGAAAAATTAGTTCCTGAATTCTCAGCAATCTGGAAGAAAAACGGATTTAAAGCAACAGGAAACTGGGAAGAAATATTCGGAAAAAGTCTTCAGACAGATGAAATTTTTATGGCCTGGTATTTTTCAAAATTCACCAATACCATTGCCAAAGCCGGAAAAGATGCATACCCAATTCCGATGTTTGTAAACGCAGCCTTAAACGCGCCAGAAAAAAAACCGGGAGAATATCCAAGCGCAGGACCGTTGCCGCACGTAATGGATGTTTGGAAAGCAGCCGGAAACGCCATAGATTTTCTTTCACCAGACTTTTATAATCCGTTATTCAAACAATGGAATGATTTGTTTACACGACAAGGCAATCCGTTATTTATTCCCGAACATCGTTTTGATGAAACTGCTCCGTTTAAAGGTTTATACGCAATTGGACATTATGAAGCCATTGGTTTTTCACCTTTTTCGATAGAATCTGTTACCGATGCCAAAAAAGAACCGCTAGGAAAAATTTATGATTTAGTACAGCAGTTAACACCAGTTATTGAAGCCAATAAAGGACAAGGAAAAATTGACGGCGTTCTATTAGACAAAATAAATAATTCACAGATTATTACTTTAGGGAACTACGAATTTACCTTTAAACACGATTACACCCTAAATTGGTCTGACGGCGCAAAAGCAGATATCTGGCCGACATCAAGCGCAATAATTATAGAAATCGCACCCGATGAATTTTACATCGCAGGTTCAGGAATTGTGGTAACTTTTAAACCTTTAAAAAATAAAACTGCAAACGCCGGAATACTAAAAACAGACCAGGGAAAATTTGAAAACGAAAAATGGAGAACCATCAGACATTTCAACGGAGACCAGACCCATCAGGGAAGACACCTGAGAATTTCAGCAGGAGATTATGAAATTCAAAAAATAAAACTATACATTTATGAGTAGTTTTTTTGCCACGACCCGAGCGATAGCGAACAGGCGAAGCAATTTCACGAATTTTCACAAATTATTTTTAAACAAATAAAAGAATCTGCCTAATCTGCCTAATCTGCGTGAAAATTTTTAGCCACAGATTACCACAGATTAAAATGATTTTTTAAAATTAATCTGTGGTAATCCTTATAATCTGTGGTAAAAAAACAACCAGTGTAAATCTGTACAATCGGTGTCATCCGTGGTCAATTAACATAAACAAGATCAATGAAAAAAATAATACTAGCAATACTTATAGTTTTCAATGCCAATGCTCAAATAAAACTTCCAAGACTTATAAGCGACAGAATGATTTTGCAGCGCGATACAAAAGTCAATATCTGGGGCTGGGCGTCACCAAAAGAAAAAATCGAACTCAATTTCAACCACAAAACATACAAAACCATTACATCCGAAGACGGAAAATGGCTGATTCAGCTTCCCTCACAAAATGCGGGCGGTCCTTACGAAATGACCTTAAAAGCATCCAACATAATCACCCTGAAAAATATACTTTTTGGTGACGTTTGGGTTTGTTCCGGTCAGTCAAATATGCAGCTTTCAATGGAACGGCTTAAATATAAATATCAGGATTATATCGCTAAAGCGGAGAATCCAAATATCAGACAATTTTTAGTTCCCAATCAATATTTTTTTGAAAGAGAAAATACCGATTTTTCCTCAGGAGAATGGATCGCAGCAAACCCAAACAGCGTTTTGAAATTCTCCGGAGTTGCTTATTTTTTTGCTTTAGAAATCTATGAAAAATACAAAATCCCAATTGGAATAATCAATTCCTCTTTAGGCGGTTCTCCTGCAGAAGCCTGGATCAGTGAAGAAAACATTAAAAAATTTCCCGATTATTATCAGGAGTATTTAAGATTTAAAGATGGAAGCCTCGAAAAAAAAATCGACGAAAATGACGATAAAGTAAGTTCAGAATGGGACAAATTATTAGACGAAACAGATCCCGGACTAAAAAACAAATGGACAGCTGAAATCGATAATTCCGATTGGAAAACTATGAATATTCCCGGTTATTGGGCAGACGGTGAACTCGGAAATATAAACGGTTCCGTTTGGTTTAAAAAAGAATTTACGCTGGAAAAAATAAAAGAAAATCAGGCGAAAATTATTTTAGGAAGAATTGTCGATGCCGATTCAGTTTTTGTAAACGGACATTTTGTTGGCACAACTTCCTATCAATATCCGCCAAGAATTTATCCTTTTGATGCCAATATTTTAAAAGAAGGAAAAAACGAAATTACCGTTCGCGTAATCAGTAATTCGGGCAAAGGCGGTTTTGTACCCGATAAGCGTTATGAGTTAATCATTGGCAGCCAAACCATTGATTTAAAAGGAATTTGGAAATACAAATTAGGATCAAAAATGTTACCGCTTCCGGAGCAGACTTTCGTCAGATTAAAACCAGTCGGACTTTATAATGCCATGATTGCGCCTCTAAAAAATTACGCCATAAAAGGCGTACTTTGGTATCAGGGAGAATCGAGTACCAAAAAGCCATCAGAATATCTGGCTTTAATGGAAACTTTAATTGCCAATTGGCGTGCGCAATGGAAACAGGAAAAACTGCCTTTTTTACTCGTTCAGCTTACCAATTATATGGAAACAAAATCAGAACCGGTCGAAAGTAACTGGGCTGCTTTAAGGCAGCAGCAATTAAATACTCTAAAAATTCCAAATACCGGAATGGCCGTAACAATAGATTTAGGCGAATGGAACGATATTCATCCTTTAAACAAATACGATGTTGGGAAAAGATTATCGCTTCAGGCAAGAAAACTGGTTTATGGCGAGAAAAATTTAGTTGCTTCCGGGCCGCTTTTTAAATCAATAAAAAAAGAAGGAAACAAGTTAATTCTAAGTTTTTCAGATGTTGGAACCGGATTGCAAATAAAAAACGGGAATGAATTAAAAGAATTTGCAATCGCCGCAAATGATGGAAAATTTATTTGGGCAAAAGCTGTTATCGATGGTGATAAAGTTATTGTTAGTAGTGATTTAGTCGCGAATCCCGTAAAAGTAAGATATGCCTGGGCAGATAATCCAGTAAAAGCGAATTTATACAATAAAGAAAATTTGCCAGCGTCGCCTTTTGAAGCAGATATTAAATAATTTTATATCCCGAATGAATAATACTTTGCGTATAAGAGACGCACTGCAGTGCGTCTCTACGGATGCTTTGTATTAATAGTATTGTCATTTTTGCACCCATTTTTTACTGTAGAGACGCACTGCAGTGCGTCTACACAACGTATATCGCGAACAAATATCAACAACTGAAAATGTAATTTTCGTTTAAAAGCAATTCAGCATGTTTTACGAACAATATTAATTAACTCATTCTGGTTCGGATTTTGAAGTATTTGAATTAATAATTTTCTATTATAAAACCAGACAATCCTTATCTTAATTCAAATTAATTAGCTGAGGTCCAAATTCTTCGTAGAAAATATTTTCCTGATTTACGTTTAAATTAATAAGTGCTTCATATTGGGTTTTTATAAACATTTCTGGTCCGCAGATATAATATCGGGCTTCTTCTAATAAAATAGAATCTTTGCATTTATGAAGGTCAACGCGACCGTGAATTATTTCATTTGAAATCGTGTTTTCAGGTGTAACAGCATCATAAAAAGTAAAGGTTTCTAAGTTATTTGCCTCATTTTTTAAAGCAGAAATCTGATCTTTGAAAGCATGAACAGATTCGTTTCTGCAGCCGTGAATCCAGATTGTTTTTTTATTTTGAAACGAATTTAAATTTGTTTCCAGCATACTTAACATCGGCGTAAGCCCAACTCCTCCGCTTATTAATACTAAAGGATTTTCAGAATCTTTTTCTAAATGAAATAATCCTGCGGGAGAAGAAATCGAAATAATATCGCCCTCAGATTTAGAATGCATCGTATTAGAAACCAGTCCATTTGGATTTGGTGAAATTCCGGTTTCTTTTTTTACCGAAATTCTGTAATATTCGGGATTAAAATTACTTGATAAACTATATTGTCTTGGCTGTAAAAGATTCAATTCAGGCACAAAAACCTGAACGCTGATAAACTGTCCAGGATGGAAATTGGTAATTTCTTTTCCGTCTTCGGGATAAAGATAAAACGATTTAATTTCAGTCGATTCTTCGACAATTTTTTTAATTACGAATTTTCTCCAGCCATTCCAGCTTCCGGGTTTCGCGATATTTTCTTTATATAAATCTTTTTCAAGATCAATCATAATTTCTGCAAGTTCATGAAAAGCAGCCGTCCATGCTTCAAGAATTTCTGTTGTAGCGGCTTCTCCGGCAACTTCTCCAATAGAAGCAATGAGGTGTGTTCCTACTATTTTATATTGTTCCGGCTGAATATTAAGGCTTCGGTGTTTGGTCCCAATTCCCTTCAATACGCCAATTAAAACTGACGGATCTTCTATATTTTCGGCGTAAGCCAGAACTGCATTTGCCAAAGCAGATCTTTGTTTTCCGTTTGCCTGATTTCCCATATTAAACATATTTCGTAATTCAGGATGATGTTTAAACATTCTGGAATAAAAATAATTGGTCAGGTCTTCGCCGCTTGCACGTAAAATAGGAATCGTAGCTTTAATAAGCTCTTTTTGAAGTGGATTCATTTTAAATAATTTGATTAGGATTTAAAATTGAAATTCTAAGAAATAAAAGATCTTAGAATTGATATCCGCAAATTTAATCCTGCAGGATTGCTTCATTTTATGATTCAAATCATAATGGGGAAGTTTTTTGTTTCAAGTTTCAGGTTTCAAGTTGAGACTAAATTATTTTTTTGACAGAATATATATTCTCATTTTATTCCGCAGAGACGCACAGCAGTGCGTCTACGCAACGAATATTACTTTGTTCCTCCAGCTTTAGCTGGAGGAACAAAAGTTATTAAAAAATGTCTTTAGCCAAAAGTTTAAAATTGGACTAAAGTCTTTCATGTTTTCATATCCTAAACCTCCAGCTAAAGCAGGAGGCAATTCATTTTTTAGAGAATTAAATATTCTCATTTTATTCCGCAGAGACGCACAGCAGTACGTCTACGCAACGAATATTACTTTGTGCATAAGACGCACAGCAGTGCTTCTCTACGATGTATTTTGTGTTGATTTTTATTTTTTTTAATCAGCTCCAGCTTTAGCTGGAGGAAAAAAAGTTATTAAAAAATGTCTTTAGCCAAAAGTTTAAAATTGGACTAAAGTCTTTCATGTTTTCATATCCTAAACCTCCAGCTAAAGCAGGAGGCAATTCATTTTTTTTAGAGAATTAAATATTCTCATTTTATTCCGCAGAGACGCACAGGAGTGCGTCTACGCAACGTATATAACTTTACGCATAAGACACACTGCTGTGCGTCTCTACGATATACTTTGTTTTTGTTTTACAATTAATAATTAACAATTAACAATTCAAATCCGTTGTTGGTCGAAATTCTGCATCGTCAAATTTCAATTTATTGTACATTTATGTTTTATAGACTATTTTAAAGTAAATCAGCAATGAAAAATATTTTTCTTTCCTTATGTCTTTTGGGCGTGATTTCTAACAGTATAAGTCAGGAATTGGCGAATGTCCCAAAACCTTTTGGACCGCTTCCTACGCAAAAACAAATTGACTGGCAGGAAATGGAATTTTATGCTTTCGTACATTTTTCATTAAATACATTTACCAATAAAGAATGGGGTTACGGCGATGAGTCTCCGGAATTGTTTAACCCGACAAATTTAGATGTTCGTCAATGGGCGCGTATCGTGAAAGCGGCCGGGATGAAAGGAATTATTCTGGTTGCGAAACATCACGATGGATTTTGTTTGTGGCCGTCGGCGTATACAGAACGTTCTGTGAAAAATTCTCCGTGGAAAAACGGAAAAGGCGATTTGGTTAAAGAACTGGCAGCAGCCTGTAAAGAATACGATTTAAAATTAGGACTATATCTTTCGCCTTGGGACAGAAACCGTGCAGATTATGGCAAACCGGAATATATTACCTATTTTAGAAATCAGCTGAAAGAATTACTGACAAATTACGGGGATGTTTTCGAAATGTGGTTTGATGGTGCCAATGGAGGTGATGGATATTATGGAGGTGCAAATGAAACCCGAAAAATCAATACGCTTGAATATTATAATTGGGATGAAACTTATAAATTAATTTATAAAATCGCACCTAAAACTTTGGTTTGGGGAGTTGGCCCTTCTGAAGCCAGATGGATTGGAAATGAAGAAGGCCGGGCCGGAAAAACAAATTGGTCTCTTCTTCGTCAAAAAGATGAATTGGCTGGAAAGGTTCATTATACTGAATTTATGTCGGGGCATGAAGATGGAGAAAAATGGGTTCCGGGCGAAGCTGATGTTTCGATTAGACCGGGATGGTTTTATCATTCGGTTGAAGATGATAAAGTACGTTCGCTGGATGAAATGGTCGATATTTATTATGAATCAATTGGACGAAATGCGACTTTATTATTGAATCTTCCGGTTGACAGAAGAGGTTTGGTCCATGAAAATGATGAAGCAAGACTGAAAGAATTAGTTGCAACTATAAAAGCCGATTTTAAAACGGAATTATTATCCAAAACAAAAATTTCTGCGGATAATGTTAGAGGGAATAGTTTAGAATTTGCAGCAAAAAACGTTTCTGATGGAAATAAAAAATCGTATTGGGCAACCGACGATAATGTAAAAACAGCTTCCATTACTTTTGAATTTGACAAGCCTACGGCTATAAACCGGATTTTGCTTCAGGAATATATTCCACTTGGACAGCGTGTAAAAGCGTTTAATGTTGAAGTTAAAGTTGATGGAAACTGGAAAACCGCTGCAAATGAAACAACTATTGGTTACAAAAGAATTTTAAGAATTGACCGAGTTAAAGCATCGGCATTAAGAATCAATATTACCGATTCAAAAGCAAACATTGTAATTTCGAATATTCAGGCTTACAATGCGCCTACTTTTGTGCGTATGCCGGAAATTCAGCGTGATAAAAATGGCAATGTAACCATAAAATCTGAAGATGGAAATCCTGTTTATTATTCGCTTGACGGAAAAAATCCAACGAAAAAAAGCACTTTATATAAAGGGGTGTTTAAATACAACAAAGCGGTTACTATAAAAGCGGCTGCTATTGATACTGCAGAAAATATCAGCAGTGCTGTAAAAACGGCAAAATACGGTGCATCTAAAGAAAACTGGAAAATTGTAACGGCTTCAAGCGGTGATTTAAGCTCTGCAAACCGAATTATCGACGGAAATCCAAATACGGATTGGAGTTTTGGAAATGAAACCAATAAACTACCGCAGGAAATAACCATCGATATGGGAAGCCTTTTATACTTAAACGGTTTTACGTATATACCGCAGCAAGTGGGTAATAATCTTAATTTAATTTCAAATTATGAGTTCTACACAAGTATTGATAATGTGAACTGGACATTGCAGTCTGAAGGTGAATTTTCGAATATTAAACACAACCCAATCGAGCAGGTTAAGACTTTCAAAAAGACCAAAGCCAGATACATTCGTTTCGTTGCCAAGTCAGCGGTGGCGAAGGGATCAACTGTTTCTATTGCAGAAATAAACGTGATCGAAACATTATAATTGCCTTTTGAATTGTAATCTTTTTGCTTAAAGTTTCAAATTTTGTCCTATAGCGAAGCTTATAGGTTATTAGTCGAATTTTTGATTATTTACATTATGTAATATTTAATTTTATACTAAATAATTACAACTACAGGCAAATGATTAAAGAAAGTATAAATTTCAAAGAAGCAGGAAAGTTTGAAGAAACGCGTTTTGAAAAGATACATAATGTAATTTTCGATTCGTCTAAAGAAGCATCTATTTTAGTAGCTCAGGAAATAGCCAATATAATTCAGAGAAAAGAAGAATTAAACGAACCTTGTATTTTAGGTTTGGCAACAGGATCTTCACCCATAAAAGTATATGAAGAATTAGTTCGTCTTCATAAAGAAGAAGGTTTAAGTTTTGAAAACGTAGTAACTTTCAACTTAGACGAATATTATCCAATGGATAAAAAAGACATTCAGAGTTACTGGTATTTCATGCATGAACATCTTTTTAACCATGTTAATATTCTGCCTCAAAACATCAATATTCCCGACGGAAACATCAGCAATGAAGACCTTCAGCAATATTGTATTGATTATGAAATGAAAATTAAAGCTTACGGCGGATTGGATTTTCAGCTTTTAGGAATTGGAAGAACGGGACATATCGGGTTTAATGAGCCGGGTTCTCACGTAAATTCAGGAACCAGAAGCATTACCTTAGATCACTTAACGCGTGTTGATGCGGCATCATCATTTTTAGGAATTGATAATGTGCCTAGAAAAGCAATTACAATGGGAATTGGTACAGTAAAACATGCTAAAAGAATTGTACTTCTTGGATGGGGGATCAGCAAAGCAGAAATTATAAAGAAAACAATCGAAGGTGAAATTTCATCCCGGGTTCCGGCAACATATTTACAGCAGCACAACAACACAACTTTTGTTTTAGATACCGAAGCTTCGTCAGAATTAACGCGAGTAAAAACGCCTTGGTTAGTAAAATCTGTAATCTGGACAGACGAATTAAAGCTGAAAGCAGTGGCTTGGTTAAGCGAATTGACTAAAAAACCTTTCTTGAAACTGACTGACAAAGATTATAACGATAACGGAATGTCTAGTGTTTTAAGCGAAGAAGGAACTGCATACAATTTGAATATTAAAATGTTCAATAAAATGCAGCAGACTATTACGGGCTGGCCAGGCGGGAAACCAAATGCCGATGATACATACAGACCGGAACGTGCTGCTCCGGAAAGAAAAAGAATTATCATTTTTAGTCCGCACCCTGATGATGATGTTATCTCAATGGGAGGAACTTTTGATAGATTGGTAGAGCAGGGACATGATGTTCATATTGCATATCAGACTTCTGGAAATATTGCGGTTTCGAATCAGGAAGCTTTAAAATTTGCTGAAATTACAAAAGCATTAAATGCTGATTCTGCTGAAGCTGAAAAGATTATTGACTTTTTGAAAAACAAAAAAAGTAATGATATCGATTCGCTGGAAGTTAGAAAATTAAAAGGCTTGATTAGAAGAAGCGAATCTCTTGCAGCAACACGTTATTTAGGTCTTCCGGATTCTAATGTAAATTTCCTTGATCTTCCTTTTTATGAAACAGGAACAGTAAAGAAAAATAATCTTGGCGAAGCTGATATTGAAATTATGTGTAATATCATCGAAAGAATAAAACCTCATCAAATATATGCAGCCGGAGATTTAGCAGATCCGCACGGAACACACAAAGTCTGCCTCGACAGTTTATTTGAAGCTTTGAAACGATTGAAACACAAAAGTTTTATGGATGACTGCTGGGTTTGGCTGTACAGAGGTGCTTGGCATGAGTGGGAAACGTACCAAATTGAAATGGCGGTTCCAATGAGTCCGGATCAGGTGCTGAAAAAACGTCACGCGATTTTCTATCACCAGTCTCAAAAAGATGGTGTAATGTTTCAGGGAGATGACAGCAGAGAATTCTGGATTAGAGCAGAAGACAGAAACAGATTAACTGCAGAAAAATATCACGCTTTAGGTTTGGCAGATTACTCTGCAATTGAGGCCTTTAAGAGGTATTTTTTCTAAGAAAATCTTTAAAATATAATAGACTATTTCATGTGGTTTATTTGGTTAGTTACCAAGTTTTGAAATGCAGCCGTGGTTGGCTGCATTTTTTTTATGCTTGTTTTTGAGATTTAACCACAAAGTTTTTTTTACCGCAAAGAGTGCTAAGGTTTACGCAATCCCGATAGCTATCGGGAGCAAAGTTTTTTTTCTCATTTTTTGTCACCCTGAGCGAAGTCGAAGGGCGCAAAGAAGCTCCGCATTTTATGTCATTTCTGAAATGACAAACCTCAACTAAAACGAAAAAACCTTTGTCAAAATTTCAAACTTTGATAAAGGTCTCATTATATAAAAAAGGTCTTCGACTACGCTCAGACTGACAATCGATTAAATTGAAGAATTTAAAATTCTCTGTTTTACATGATCGATATACGATCTTCCAATAACGTATCTAAGTCCTTCAATTTCAATGCTGTTTCCTTCAACGGCATCAATTTTGTCAATTGCGATGGTGTATGAACGGTGAATTCTCAGGAAGTTTTTTTCCGGCAGTAAATCCGTGAAGTCAGATAATGTGCTGTGTATGATGTATTTCCCTGTTAAGGTGTTTATTTTTAGATAGTCTTTCAGGCTTTCGATAACCAAAATTTCGTTGAAGAAAATCTTCTTCATTCTCTTTTTATCGATTTTAACAAAAATAAAAGGACTGTCTGCGTTATTCTCTTGTGGAGAATTGGTTTTATTTTCCAATCTTTTGCTGACTTTGTTCAGCGTTTTCATTAGTCTCGGAAACTCGATTGGTTTTACAAGATAGTCTAAAACATCCAGCTCATAAGTCTCAATTGCAAACTGGCTGTAAGCACTTGTAATTACCAGTAAAGGCGGATTTTCAAGACTTTTTATAAAATTAATTCCGTCTAAAACCGGCATGTTAATATCCAGAAAAATAACATCAACCCTATTATTTTTCAAAAAGTTTAGGCCCTCAATCGGATTACTGAAAGTATCTATTACCTCAAAATTTTCAAGTGGCTCTAAATAGTTTTTTATAACATTGATTGCCAATGGTTCATCGTCGATAATCAAACATTTTATTTTCATTTCTATAATCTTATGTTATTTGAGCGAAATAATTTAGCAGGTAAACTTTATATTATATACGAGGAAAAGCTGTATTAGGTTACTTTAATAACAAGCTTTACAACAAAAATATTCTTTTTATTTTTAAATGAAAGCTTATAGTCACTTTTATTATAACCTAATTCCAGTCTTTTTTTAACATTTTCAATCCCTATGCCACTTGACTTGTTAAAATTATCCTGATGTTGTGTAATTTCTGGCGTTGGATTTGAAATTGTAAAATGCAGAAAATCTTCTTTTACTTTAAAGTCAATGTTGATTCTAACCTTTCCTGTATTTTTGTTCACGCCATGTTTAAAGGCATTTTCAACAAAAGTCAATAAAATTACCGGAGAAATCTCCTTATCGTGAATATCCCCGGAAACTTCCATGTTAACTTCCAGGCGTTCGTCGTTTCTAATTCGTTCCAGATCAAGATAATTCTGAATACAGAGAATCTCGTTTTCTAAACTTTGTTTTTTTCCCTGCGTATCATAAAGCATATAACGCATTAATTCTGAAAGTTTTAAAACAATCTTTGGTGTTTTGTTTGATTTTTCTACAGATAAAGAATAGATATTATTTAAAGTATTGAAGAAAAAATGCGGTGAGATTTGCGATTTGAGAAAAAGCAGTTCTGTTTCTAATTGTGATTTTTCAAGATCGGTAACTCTTTTTTGTTCTTTTAAAAAGTCTAAAGTGATTTTAATCGCCGTCACAAAAGTCATTACATAAAGCTCTCCCATCATCATATCTATCGTGTAATTGAGCGTTAGTTTATCAATTGTCTGCGGACCTTCCGGCCATACATTATGCGTGATTAGCATATAAGTAAGATTGAACTTTATAAGTACCATGATAAAGATGGCTGATAAAACGGCAAGTATATAAAGTACATACTTTTTTCGGTACACCAGATAAGGCATAAAAATCAGGATATTCAAATAACACAGCGTCATGTGAATTGGGAAACCCAGTAAATTGGTTTTTATCGAATACCAATAATCATTAAAATAGCTTCCCCATCTAAAAGTATTAAATAAGAAATAAGTCAGCCAAAAAACCACATGATAATACAATGGGATACGATATAATTTGTTAGAATTGAAATTCATAATATGATATGTTTTTTGTCTTTTTTTGATGTTTATCTAAGTTTATGTGTTATCCGTCTAAATAAGTTTTAATAAAAAAACAGTTTATTTAAATTTAAAGTTAAATTAAGGTTGTTTTATATGAAGAAATTTCTCGTGCCTGCTTTATTTGTAATTCTGGTTACAAGTTGTAAAATAAAATCATACAAAAATAATAATCAAGAAAATATTTTTGTAAATCACGTTGATCCTTTTATTGGGACTGGCGGACACGGTCATACATATCCGGGAGCAACGGTTCCTTTTGGGATGTTACAAGTAAGCCCGGATAACGGAATCTCAAGCTGGGACTGGTGTTCAGGCTATCATTATTCAGATTCTATAGTGTCTGGTTTTAGTCATTTGCACTTAAGCGGAACGGGAATTGGCGATTTGGCAGACATCTTATTTATGCCGACAAACAAAAAAGTCGATTTAACATTAAAAACAACTTCAAGAGATCAATCACCTTATAAATCATTTTACAGTCATGTTAACGAAAAAGCAGCACCGGGTTCTTACCAGGTTTTTCTTAAGGATCCTAAAATCAATGTAGAATTAACTTCTTCACAAAGAACAGCTTATCATAAGTATACATTTGCCAAAAATGACAAACAATCAGTAGTTGTCGATTTAGGATTTGCCATAAATTGGGACAAAACCTTAAAAACCGGAATTACAATTGAAGACCAATACACTATAAGCGGTTACCGATACAGTACAGGCTGGGCAAAAAACCAAAAAGTATTTTTTGTGGCTAAGTTTTCAAAACCTATTTCAGAATCAGTTTTAACGGCTGATAAAGAAATAGTTAATTCTAAAAAAGCAGAAGCAGCAAATACATCAGCACAATTATTTTTTGATCCGAAGAACTCAGATGAATTATTTATAAAAGTAGCTTTATCATCTGTAAGTACGGCCAATGCCAAAGAAAATTTAGATGGAGAAAATGCAGCTTTTGACAATATAAAATCAGAAGCCTCTTCGATTTGGAATAACGTATTAAGCAAAATTAAAGTTGAAACACCGGTAGATTCATTAAAAACAATGTTTTATACTGCGATGTATCACACACAAGTTGCCCCTGTAACCTATAGTGATAAAAATGGACAGTTTAGAAAAGAGGACGATCAAATTGTTACGGCAAAAGATTATACTGCTTATTCGACTTTATCACTATGGGATACTTTTAGAGCCGAAAACCCTTTATTGACTTTATTGGCTCCAGATAAAACTTCAGACATTGTAAACTCAATGTTAACGTATTACGATACGAAAAAAATATTACCGGTTTGGACTTTATATGCGAACGAAACGAACACAATGACAGGTTATCACTCCATTCCTGTAATTGTTGATGCTTATTTGAAAGGTATAAAAGGTTTTGATGCCGAAAAAGCATTCGAAGCCATGAAAACTACCATGATGCAGGACGAACGTGGTTTAAATTTCTATAAAAAATACGGATATATACCTTATAATTTATTAGACGAATCGGTTACGATTACTCTGGAATATGCTTACGACGATTGGTGTGTCGCACAAATGGCGAAAGCTTTGGGTAAAAATGACGATTATCAATTTTTCTTAAAACGTTCTCAGGCCTATCAATATTTATTTGACCCGAAAACAGGGTTTATGAGAGGAAAATCTGAAGACGGAAAATCATGGAACGAACCTTTTGATCCAAAACATTCCAATCATAGGGAACACACTGATTATACCGAAGGAAATGCCTGGCAGCACAGTTGGTTTGTACCACAAAATGTTGATAATTTAATTTCGCTGCACGGCGGCAATGAAATTTTTACCAAACGTTTAGAGCAGTTGTTTACCGAAAGTTCAGAAATTACAGGAAACAATGTTTCGGCAGATATTTCGGGATTAATTGGGCAGTATGCACACGGAAACGAGCCAAGCCATCATATTGCATATATGTTCAACCACGCAGGTCAGCCCTGGAGAACACAATATTGGCTGCGCCATATTTTAGATACACAATACAATACAACACCAAATGGTTTAAGCGGAAACGAAGACTGCGGGCAAATGTCCGCTTGGTATGTTTTCAGCTCAATGGGATTATACCCAATGAACCCGGCTTCTGGAGAATACGAAATTGGAAGTCCGATTTTCGAAAAAGCAACCATTAATCTTGAAAAAGGAAAAACGTTTGTAATTGAAGCAGAAAATGTTTCAGACAAAAATTTTTATATACAGTCAGCTGTTTTAAACGGAGTTGAATTCAATCAAACAGCAATCACACATCAGCAGATTTTAAAAGGAGGGGTTTTACATTTTGTAATGGGGGCACAGCCAAATAAAAACTGGGGAGTAAAAAAATAAACAAAGACAAAAGACGAAACTAACCTAACTAATAAATAATTTAATGGATATTATTGACGTATCGATAATCGTAGCTTATATTTTACTCTCGGTAAGTATAGGGATTTGGATTTCAAGAAAAGCAAAAAAAGGATTAGATGATTATTTTCTTGGCGGAAAAACAATCAAATGGTATTTCTTAGGTCTAAGTAATGGATCTGGAATGTTTGATGTTTCCGGAACTTCCTGGATGATTGGGGTACTTTTTCTATACGGCGTAAAAAGTTTTATGTTCATGTGGCTTTGGCCAATCTGGAATCAGATTTTTGTTATGATGTTCCTTGCAGTCTGGATCAGGAGATCAAAAGTAATGACAGGTTCTGAATGGATTTTAACCCGTTTTGGTAGTGACAGAGCCGGAAAAGCATCGCATATTATTGTGGCTATTTTTGCCATTATTTCGACAATTGGTTTCATCGCTTATTTCTTCGAAGGAATCGGAAAATTTGTAACCATTATTCTTCCGTGGGATTTAACGCTTCATTATGGCGACTTGATTTTATTAACATCAGAGCGTTCTTATGCATTAATCATCATCTTTTTAACTACGATTTATACCGTTAAGGGAGGAATGTTTTCTGTAGTGGCTACAGAGGTTGTACAATATTTAATTATGATTATAGCCGGCGTTTTAATTGCCGGATATGCTTTTATCAATTATACTGATATTCAGATTAATTCGGTTATTACCGAAGAATGGAAAAATGTTTTCTTCGGATGGCAGTTTGAAACCCAATGGAGCGATAAATTCCAAACCTTCAATAACTTAATTGACTCTGAAGGTTATAAAATGTTTGGTGCCTTTATTGGAATGACCTTGTTCAAAGGTTTCTTTGCAAGTGTTGCCGGGCCAACGCCGAGTTATGATTTACAAAGAGTTCTTTCGACTAAATCAGTAAAAGAAGCGGCGTATATGAGCGGTTTCACCAATTTAATTTTGTTCATCCCAAGATATTTATTAATCACAGGAATTGTGGTAATTGCTTTGGTAAACTTAGCACCGGAATTAAATGCAAATGCAGGATTAACAGGAGCCGATCTGGAATTATTAATGCCAAAAGTCGTAAATTTATATATCCCGGTTGGAATTAAAGGAATTTTACTGGCAGGTTTATTAGCCGCTTTCATGTCTGGATTTTCAGCGTTTGTAAATGCTGGACCGGCCTATATTGTAAACGATATTTATAAAAAATACTTTAAGCCGGTTGCGACAAACGAACATTATATTAAAGTAAGTCAGATTTCATCTTTTTTAGTGGTTGGTTTAGGAGTTTTTATGGGATTCTTTGCAGATTCAATCAATTCCTTAACGCTGTGGATTACAAGTGCTTTATACGGAGGTTATGTAGCAGCGAATTTCCTAAAATGGATTTGGTGGCGTTTTAACGGCTGGGGTTATTTTTGGGGAATGTTCGCCGGATTAATCATAGCTTCTCTGCAATTTGTTTTAGGTCAAAGCAAAGGAAGTTTAACCGAGGGATCATTTTTATATGATTTAGCACAAGTGCAGGCTATTTACCTTTTCCCGCTGATATTTGGTTTCTCTATTTTGGGATGTGTTTTAGGAACGTTCTTAAGCAAACCAACAGATATGGAAGTTTTAAAATCGTTTTATACTAACGTAAGACCTTGGGGATTCTGGAATCCGGTTTATAAAGTATTAAAAGCAGAAGATCTGGCTTTCGAAAAAAATAATGATTTCTGGAGAGATATGCTGAATTGCGCCATAGGAATTGTGTGGCAGTCAAGCATGATTTTACTTCCGATATTCTTCATCATCAGAGATTATCCAAAAGCAATTACGGCTTTGATTGTGTTTTTAGTAACGACTACGATATTAAAATTCACATGGTTGGATAAGGTTAGAAAAATTGAAGATTAAGAAAAAAGATTAAAGATAGAGTTTGTCATCCTTGACGAAGGAAGGATCACACACATAACTCGACAAAGATTATCGATTTAGATTGCGGAGTTTCTAGTGTGATCCTTCCTTCGTCAGGATGACAAACAAAAAAATAAAAACAATAAAAAACAAAAAAATGAGCAGTATTCCTTGGCAAGACAGACCCGAAAACAGTAACGATGTAATGTGGAGATATTCTGAAAATCCAATTATCGACAGATATGCAATACCATCATCAAACAGTATTTTTAATAGTGCTGTAGTTCCTTTTGGAGATGGTTATGCGGGAGTTTTCAGATGTGATAATAAAGCGGTTCAAATGAATATTTTTGCCGGCTTTAGTAAAAATGGAATCGATTGGGACATTAACCACGAACCAATCGTAATGCAGTCAGGTAATACTGACATGATTGAATCTGCTTATAAATACGATCCGCGTGTGGTTTTCATCGAAGACCGTTACTGGATTACCTGGTGTAATGGTTACAATGGACCAACAATTGGTATTGGATATACTTTTGACTTTAAAGAGTTTTTTCAATGCGAAAATGCCTTTTTACCATTCAACAGAAACGGAGTTTTATTTCCGCAAAAAATAAACGGAAAATACGCGATGTTAAGCCGTCCAAGTGATAATGGACACACGCCTTTTGGAGATATCTGGATCAGCTACAGCCCGGATATGAAATACTGGGGAGAACACCGTTTGGTAATGAAACCAAGTCCTTTTGAGCAAAGCGCATGGCAGTGTACAAAAGTAGGAGCTGGACCAATTCCTATTTTAACAAACGAAGGCTGGCTGATGATCTATCACGGAGTTATCAATACCTGCAATGGTTTCCGTTATGCAATGGGATCAGCGCTTTTAGATGTAGATTCACCAGACAAAGTAAAATACAGAACACAGCCTTATTTATTAGGGCCAGCAGAGATTTATGAAATGGTAGGAGATGTGCCTAACGTTGTTTTTCCATGTGCCGCTTTACACGATACTGAGGAAGATAAACTGGCCGTTTATTATGGTGCAGCAGATACAGCCGTAGCCATTGCATTTGGTAAATTAAGTGAAGTGATTCAGTTTACAAAAGATAATAGTTTATAGAAAAAAACATGCGTTTAAAATTTCAATGGTTAACAGTTGTTCTAGTTTCTTTTTCGGCTGTGGGTTTTGCACAGTCAAAAAAAAATACGATTATTCCTAAAACATACACAGCGGCAAAAACGACAAGTCCAATCACAATCGATGGAGACGAATCTGACGTTTCATGGAGCAAAGCAGACTGGACAGATCTTTTTGAAGATATAGAAAATGATGTAAAGCCTAAATATGCAACAAAAGTTAAAATGCTGTGGGACGAAACCAATTTTTATATATTAGCAAAGATTGATGAGCCGCATGTTTGGGCAAATTTAAAGCAACGTGACACTATTATTTTTTACAACAATGACTTTGAAGTTTTTATAGATCCCGACAGCGACACTTTTAACTATTACGAATTAGAAATAAACGCCTTGAACACTGCTTGGGATCTATTCTTATCAAAACCTTACAGAGAAAACGATAATGTTGTTTTAAACGACTGGAACATTCCGGGTTTAAAATCAGCAGTTAAAATTCACGGAACACTTAATAATCCAACCGATATTGATCAGGGCTGGGTTTTAGAAATGGCGATTCCGTGGGCATCTTACAAAACATCTTATTTCGATCAAAACGTGCCTGCAGATAAATTCTGGAGAGTCAATTTCTCAAGGGTAAACTGGCAGCATTCAATTGTTGACGGTAAATACGAACGCAAAAAAGATGCTGAAGGAAAATTTCTGCCAGAGTACAACTGGGTTTGGTCGCCAATGGGGGTAATTAATATGCATGAACCTGAAAAATGGGGTTATGTTTATTTTTCTACTAAAGAAACAAAAGATAACTTTACAATTCCGCAGGACGAAAAAGTAAAATGGGAACTTTACAATTTATACAGAGCTCAAAAAGAGTATTTTCAAAAGAATAAAGTTTGGGCAAAATCGCTGTCGAATCTAACAAAAGAAACTATCAGTGTTGATAATAAAATTTTAAAGCCTATCTTAGAAAACCATTCTGCAGGATATAATATTTCAGTAAAAAGTCCTTTTTCAAATCAAACATTTGTTATAAAGCAGGACGGGAAAATAATAACAAAGTAAACCACTATGAAACTACCAAAACTATTACTTTTTTTACTGGCATTCAGCATTTTTTCTTGTGCCAAAAAAGAAGAAACCACATTTAAATTTGGGGTCTGGACAACCGCAGACGCCAAAAAATCAGATGCAGACTACACAAAAGAATTCAAAAAATATAAAGACGGCGGTATTGACGAAGTATTAATTAATACCACAACAGATCCTAAACTTTTAAAAAGATTAGTACCCCTTGCCACTAAAGAAGGCCTAAAAGTTCACGCCTGGATTATGGCCATGAACAGACCCGGAGATTCTGTTGCATTACAACATCCGGAATGGTATCAGGTAAGCAAAGAAGGTAAATCCTGCTTCGATAACCGCCCTTATGTTGATTATTATCAATGGTTATGCCCAACCAGAAAAGAATCAAGAGAACATGTTTTACATTTAGTTGAAGAACTGGCAAAAGTTGATGGAATCGAAAGTGTTCATTTAGATTATATTCGTTTCCCGGACATCTTTTTACCAATTAGTTTATTACCAAAATACAACTTGGTTCAGGATGTAGAATTACCTCAATTTGATTTTTGTTATTGTGACGAATGTGTAAAAGCATTTGAAAAAATCCACCATAAAAATCCAAAAGAAAGCCACAACACTTCTATCGATATGGAGTGGAAAAACTTCAGATTAAATGCAATACAAGCCGTTGTAAACGATGCTTACGCAATTGCGCACAAACACAACAAACAATTAACCGCAGCTGTATTTCCTTATCCGGAAATGGCAGACCATATGGTGCGCCAGCGCTGGGACAAATGGAATATTGACGAAGTATATCCAATGATTTACCACAGTTTTTACAATGAAGAAATTGACTGGGTAGGTTATGCCACAAAACAAGGTGCTGCAGATTTAGAAGGTAAGAAAACGAAAATCAATACAGGAATTTATATTCCGGGATTGAAAAACGATAAAGAACTAAAAGAAGCTATTTTGTTAGCAAAAGAAAATGGAGCAGCCGGTGTTTCATTTTTTGACGGAAATGCATTGTCAGAAAGCAATTTAAAGACAATCAAAGAAACAAAAGCAAGTTTAAAGTAATATTTTTTAAATACATAGAAACATAATATAGATAATTCAACTTTGTCAAAGTTTTAAACTTTGACAAAGTTCATCCGGTATAACTATGTTTGTTAATGCAAGTGAAACGCTTTTTATTCGGTTTCAAAAACTATGTCCCTATGTGTTTAAATAAAACTAAAAGTAAACAGCATGTCAAATAGAAGAGACTTTATCAAAAAAGCAGCTTTAGGCGCAGCAGCCGTAAGTTCTGTCGGTTTTAGCGGATTTGCGAAAGAGAAAGAAAATGAAAAAGAAGGCGTATTAGAATTTCCTTCAAAAAAAGTAAAAAAGCCAGTTGTTATTTCGACATGGAATCACGGCTTGCCTGCAAATCAGGAAACCTGGAAAGAATTAAAAGCCGGAAAATCAGCCTTAGATGCAATTGAAGCCGGAATGAAAATTCCCGAAGCAGATCCAAATGTTCGCAGCGTTGGTTATGGAGGATATCCGGACCGCGAAGGAAAAGTAACTCTTGATGCCTGTATTATGGATCACAACAGTAATTGTGGTTCGGTTTGTTTTTTACAAAATATTATGCATCCAATTTCTGTAGCAAAAAGAGTATTACAAAATACACCGCACGTAATGCTTGCCGGACATGGCGCATTGCAGTTTGCTCTATCAGAAGGATTTAAAGAAGAAAATTTACTAACTCCGGAATCAGAAAGAGACTGGAAAAAGTGGCTGGAAGATTCTAAATACAAACCAGTAATTAATATAGAAAATCACGATACCATAAGTATGTTAATGTTAGATCAGGATGGTAATCTTGCGGGCGGCTGCACAACAAGCGGCGCTGCCTGGAAAATGCATGGCCGCGTCGGTGACTCCCCAATCATTGGCGCTGGTCTTTTTCTGGATAACGAAGTAGGAGCTGCGGCAGCAACCGGTTTGGGCGAAGCTGTAATAAGAACAGCTGGAAGTGCAATGGTTGTCGAATTAATGCGTCAGGGAAAATCACCTTTTGATGCCTGTAAAGAAATTACAGAACGTATTTACAACAAACACAAAAACCACAAAGACATGGAATACCTGCAGGTTGGTTTTATCGCCTTAAATAAAAATGGCGAACATGCAGGTTACAGCCTTAGATCTGGCTTTAATTATGCTGTTTCTGATGACGAAAAAGGCCACAGAATGGAAGATGCTAAATTTAAAATGTCCTGGGATAAATAATTATCACGTTTAGAACTTTGACAAAGTTTAACGACACAGTTTTGTCATCCTGAGGAACGAAGGATCACACAAGTAGATCGACAAAGATTGGCGAGTTGCTTTGAGGAATTCCTAGTGTGATCCTTCGTTCCTCAGGATGACAAACAAAAACCAAAAAACAAAGAATGAAAAAATTACTAGTCCTATTAACCCTAATCATTTCAATTTTCTCGGCTCGTGCGCAGAAAGTTTACACAGAAAGTGATATCCATATCATTCCAAAACCAAGTCAGACTCTTATTAAAACAGGTGTTTTTGAATTTACAAAAGATACAAAGTTTGTAGTAAACGGTGATTTCCAAAAAGATGCTGCAAATGCTTTGGCTTCTAAATTTGAAGTTGCTGCAGGATGGAAACCAGAAACGATAACAAAAGCTCCAATAAGCAATTTTGTTCAGTTTAAAGTAGATCCGAACTTAAAAAATGAAGCTTACGTTTTAGATGTTAATCCGACAAGTATTGTTATTTCTGCAAAAGGAAATGTTGGTTTTTTATATGGTTTAGAAAGCGTTAGACAATTACTTCCTGAAGCTATTGAAAGTAAATATACAATCACTTCTGCAAAATGGCAGATTCCAAGTTTAACGATTAATGATGAACCGCGTTTTAAGTGGAGAGGTTTAATGCTGGATTTATCACGTCATTTCTTTGATAAAAATTATATTCTGGCTACAATTGATCGTTTGGCAATGCACAAAATGAACGTTTTGCATTTGCATTTAGTTGATGATCAAGGCTGGAGAATTGAAATAAAAAAATATCCAAAACTAACAGAAGTCGGCGCTTGGAGAGTAGATCAGGAAAATACAAGCTGGAACGCCAGATTGACTACAAATCCTGACGAAAAAGGAACTTACGGTGGATTTTTTACACAAGAAGAATTAAAAGAAATTGTAAAATACGCAGCTACAAAAGGAATCGAAATTATTCCAGAAATCGAAATGCCGGCTCACGTAAGTTCTGCAATTGCAGCTTATCCAGAATTGGCTTGTTTCAATCAGAGAATTGGAGTTCCTTCTGGTGGATTATGGCCAATTACAGATATTTATTGTGCTGGAAAAGAATCTACATTTGAGTTTTTACAAAATGTAATTGATGAAGTAATCACAATTTTTCCTTCAAAATACATTCATATTGGCGGCGACGAAGCTACGAAAACCAATTGGGCAAAATGTCCGAATTGCCAGAAAAGAATTAAAGATGAACATTTAAAAAGCGTAGAAGAATTACAAAGTTATTTTGTAAAACGCATGGAAAAATACATCAACTCAAAAGGTAAAAAAGTTATCGGTTGGGATGAAATTTTAGAAGGTGGTTTAGCTCCAGATGCAACTGTGATGAGCTGGAGAGGAATGAAAGGCGGAATTGAAGCAGCAGATCAAGGTCATGACGTTATTATGACACCAGAAACTCCTTGTTATTTCAATTTTTACCAAGGTCCTCAAAACGAAGAACCTTTAGCTTTTGATGCTTATAATCCGTTAAGCGAAGTGTACAAATTTGATCCTGTAGTTTCAACAATGACACCTCAGGAAGTTGCACACGTATTGGGCGGACAGGCTAATTTATGGGCAGAACATTTAGCATTGCCAAAAGATTCTGAGTATATGATTTTTCCAAGATTGGCAGCTTTATCAGAGACTTTATGGAGTCCGAAAGAAAAACGCAATTGGAATGATTTTACATCAAGATTATTCTCAATGTTCAAACGTTACGATTATCAGGGTTTAAATTATGCGAAGAGTGCTTATTTGGTTACCGCTTCTTCAACGGCTGATTTGGCTAATAAACAAATTAAAGTCGAGTTGAAAAATGAATTCCCTAATCCAGATATCCGCTATGTTTTTGGAAACCAAAGCATTGATCATCATGCTATAAAATATACTACTCCAATTGAAATTAAAGAAACTACAGTTTTAAAAGCTTCTTTGTTTCAAGACGAAAAACCAGTTGGAAAAACATTTACAGATACTATAGTTTTCCATAAGGGATTTGCGAAAAAAGTGAAATACTTAACGCCTTTTAATGATAATTATAAAGGGGATGCCAATACTATGGTAAACAGTATTAGAGGAAGCAAAAATTTCCATGACGGGCAATGGCAGGCTTGGCTGGTTAATGATATGGAATTGGTAATTGATCTTGAAAAAACAGAAAGCATTGAACAAGTTACAGTTGGAGCTTTAGAAAGTCAAGGTGCTGGAGTTAATTTCCCGATTCAATTGAAAGTATTGATTTCTACTGATGGAATTAAATATACGCAAGTTGGGAAAATAACACGTGCGTATGCAGTAAATCCAGTTCCGGAATTGAAAGATTTCAAAATCAATTTCCAAAAGCAAAATGCACGTTTTGTAAAAGTAATTGGCGGTAACCTGAAGAAAAGCCCGAAAGGAGAAAGCTCTTGGTTGTTTGTGGATGAAATTTTGGTGAATTAAATATTTTTAAACACATAGATACATAGATTTTTTTTTAAAACTTGGTAAAAAAGTTTAGAAAGAAACTAGTTTCCAACACATAGCTTAATGCGAAATGCTTGTGACAGCTTTGTCAAAGTTTGTCACTTCGATAAAGTAAAATTATTAAAGAATAACTCTCTGTAGTATTTGATTATCAAGGCTGTTTACTACTTTAAGATTGCAGTTTTTTAAGTTTATAAATGTATAATCTGAAAAAAAATGAATAAGATATTATTTAAGCTCGGGATATTATTGATTTGCTTGATGCCGTTTTTTAATACGGCGCAAACCAAAGGATTTTCTATATCTAATGGAGAATTTCAAAAAGATGGGAAAATTATAAAAATACATTCGGGAGAAATGCACTATGAACGTATTCCTAAAGAGTATTGGAGACATAGGCTGCAAATGATTAAAGCTATGGGATTGAACACCGTAGCAACTTATGTGTTTTGGAATTATCATGAAATTGAGCCAGGTGTATGGGATTTTAAAACAGGAAATAGAGATTTGGCAGAGTTTTTACGCATTGCTAAAAGTGAAGGATTATATGTAATTCTTAGACCAGGCCCGTATGCTTGTGGTGAATGGGAATTTGGAGGATATCCTTGGTGGCTGCAAAACAATCCAGATTTAGTAATTCGTACCAATAATAAAGCATTTTTAGAAGCTTGCAAAAAGTATCTGGAAAATTTGTATGCAGTGGTAAAAGGAAATTTTGCTAATCAAGGAGGGCCAATTATTATGGTTCAGGCAGAAAATGAATTTGGTTCTTATGTTTCTCAAAGAACCGATATTAGTGCTGAGGATCATAAAGCATACAAAACTGCAATTTACAATATGCTTAAAGAAACTGGGTTCCCAGAACCTTTTTTTACTTCTGACGGTACTTGGCTGTTTGAAGGAGGTATGGTTGAAGGCGTGTTACCAACTGCAAATGGGGAAACAAATATAGATAATTTAAAAAAACAGGTTGATAAATACCACAAAGGGCAAGGGCCTTACATGGTCGCAGAGTTTTATTCTGGCTGGCTGGATCATTGGGCAGAACCATTTATAAAAATTGGATCTGAGGAGATTGCAAGTCAAACTAAAAAGTACCTTGATGCAGGTGTTTCTTTTAATTATTATATGGTACACGGTGGTACTAATTTTGGATTTACCTCTGGAGCAAATTATAATGAAGAAAGTGATATTCAGCCTGATATTACAAGCTATGATTATGATGCGCCTATTAGCGAAGCAGGTTGGGCAACACCAAAGTTCATGGCTATACGTGAAGTAATGCAAAAGTATTCTAAAACAAAATTAGCACCGATTCCAGAGAAAATACCAGTTACAAAATATCCTAATCAGCTTATCAAATCCAGTATGGATGTTTTAAGTTGGATCAAAAAAGAAAAAGCTGTTGTAAATGACCAGCCCTTAACATTTGAAAAGTTAGGTCAGGGAAATGGATATGTTTTATATCGTAAACGATTTACGCAGCCAATTTCAGGTAAATTAAAAATAGAGGGATTGAGAGACTTTGCTGCAGTTTATGTAAATGGAGTTAAGGTGGGTGAATTGAATAGAGTTTTCAAAAATTACGAGTTGACCGTTTCTATTCCGTTTAACGGTATTTTAGAAATTCTAGTTGAAAATATGGGGCGTATTAATTACGGAGCCGAAATAGTACATAATACTAAAGGAATTATTTCTCCAGTATTCATTAATGAATATGAAATTAGTGGTGGATGGGAAATGTATAAAATGCCGATGAATGAAGTGCCAATTATTAAAAATGAGACGATAAAACCAGGACGCCCAGTTTTATATGAATCTATTGTGAACATAAATAAACCAGCCGATACTTTTCTTGATATGTCTGCTTGGGGAAAGGGAATTGTATTTGTTAATGGCCACAATCTTGGACGCTACTGGAAAGTAGGACCACAACAAACGCTTTATGTACCGGGCTGTTGGTTGAAAGCGGGCGAGAATAAGTTTGTTGTACTAGAGCAACTTAATGAAAGTAACAAAACAGAATTAATTTTTACAGATCAACCGATACTTGAAAAATTAAATTGAGATTACCTATTAAACAAGAAAACAAAAAATAATAAACCTAATAAACAGATTAAAGATGAAAAGAGGAATATTCATAATCGCCCTTTTATTTTCAGCTCAAATATTCGCTCAGGCGATTTATGAAGATGAAAGATACGTACCGGAAACAGATCCTGCAGTATTGAAAAATTTAGAAGTTTGGCAGGGCAAAAAATTTGGATTATTAATGCACTGGGGAACGTACAGCCAATGGGGAATTGTTGAATCATGGTCAATATGCCCGGAAGATTATGGATGGTGCGAACGTAAAAAAGGAAGTAATCCGGCCAATTATAACCAATATGTACAAGATTATGAAGGCTTGAAAAAGACTTTTAATCCAACGAAATTTGATCCGGCAAAATGGGCAAAAGCAGCAAAAGCAGCGGGAATGAAATACATGGTTTTTACCACTAAACACCATGACGGATTTAATATGTACGACACTAAATATTCTGATTATAAAGTAACAGATGCAGCTTGTCCTTTCAGTACTAATCCAAAAGCAGATATTTTAAAAGAAGTTTTTACTGCTTTTAGAAACGAAAATATTTCAACCGGAGCGTATTTCTCTAAACCAGACTGGCATAACGAAAATTACTGGGATCCGTATTTTCCTCCTTTCGACAGAAACGTAAACTACGATCCGTCGTTATATCCTGAAAAATGGCAGAAATATGTTGATTTTACACACAACCAAATTTTAGAAATTCTTTCAAATTATGGTAAAGTAGATATTTTATGGCTTGATGGGGGATGGGTTAGAAAAAGAGATCAGCAAAACTTAAAAGAAAACTACGACGAGAAATTTGCTGAAAACGAATCTAAAAACGGTTTCATTAAACACAGAGTTGTAGATCAGGATCCTAAAATGGACGAATTGGTGGTGAAAGCACGCCAAAAACAGCCAGGATTAATTGTAGTTGACAGAGCGGTTCACGGAAAAAACCAAAATTACTTAACTCCAGAAGGTCGTGTTCCTGCAAAAACACTGCCTTATCCTTGGGAATCTTGTATTACTTCTGGAGGTGGATGGTCTTATACTCCAGATGCAAAATACATGACTGGAAGACAAGGAATTCATATGCTGGTTGATATTGTAGCAAAAGGCGGAAACTTATTATTAAACGTTGCGCCAAGCCCGGAAGGAGAATGGCAGCAAGGTGCTTATGATTTATTGCAAGCTTATGCAGACTGGATGAAAGTAAACAGTTCAGCGATTTATGATACTAAACCAATTGAGCCTTTTAAAGAAGATAATATTTGTTTTACACAAAACAAAGACGGAAATGTATTCGCATTTTATTTAGCAAAAGACGGAGAAGATAAAATTCCTGCTGTAGTTACTGTAAAATCTATCAGCCCTAAAAAAGGAACAAAAATTACAATGTTAGGTTCTAAAACTTCTCTAAAATGGACAAAAGAAGGACAAGGATTTAAAGTTCTAATTCCGGAAAGTTTAAGAAATAATTTACCTGCAAAAGAAGCCTGGACTTTAAAAATTGAAGCTATTAACAGATAAAAATATGTTTTCAATATCAAAAATAATATCGAAAACAGCATGTAGTTTTTACATGCTGTTTTTTAGCATCACAAATTTTGCACAACAACCGGCAGATTATGTGAATCCGTTTATTGGAACTTCCAACTTTGGAGCCGCTTTTCCGGGGCCGATTGCGCCGCGCGGTATGGCAAGTATAAGTCCGTTTAATGTTGCCGGGGCAAAAAATACTCCAATGGAAAAAGACAGTCAGTGGCTTTCGAATCCATATGTAAACGAAAACACCTTTTTAACCGGATTTAGTCAGGTTAATTTAAGTGGTGTAGGTTGTCCGGAGTTGGGCGTTATTTTATTGATGCCAACAACTGGAAATGTAGAAATCGATCATTTAAAATATGGATCGACGTATTCTAATGAAGTGGCAAAAGCCGGATATTACAGCGTTGACCTCAAGAAATATAAGGTTAAAGGAGAATTTACAGCTTCAAAACGAGTAGGAGTAAGCAGATTTTCTTTCCCGAAAGGGCAGTCCAACATTTTAATAAATCTTGGTTTAGGATTAACAAATGAAGAAGGCTCGATGATCAAAGTCGTTTCTTCGACAGAAATTGAAGGAATGCGTTCTGTTGGTTCGTTTTGTTATAATAGCCCTGAGGATGCATATCCGGTTTATTTTGTGGCTAAGTTTTCGAAACCTGCTGAAAAATTCGGCGTTTGGAAAAAACCTTCCAAATACAGCGGTGTTGAAGCACAATGGATGGGATATAACGGTAAGGCGAGAATAATGAAAAATACGATCAAAACAGTAGTTGGCGATAGTATTGGAAGTTATTTTACCTATAAATTCGACAAACAAGAAACCGTTGAAGTTAAAATTGGAATTTCATATGTAAGTATCGAAAATGCCAGAGAAAATTTAGAAAAAGAAACCGAAAATAAATCGTTTGATGCCGTTTATAAAGATACTTATAACGAATGGAACGAAGAACTTTCGAAGATTTTAGTTGAAGGTGGTTCAGAAGATGATAAAACGATTTTTTACACGGCTTTGTATCATACGTTAATTCATCCAAATACTCTAAATGATTTCAACGGAGAGTATCCGCAGATAAAAAGAAGCAAAATTGGTAAAACCGATGGTACCCGTTATACCGTATTTTCATTATGGGACACGTACCGAAATATGCATCCTTTAACATCTTTAGTTTATCCTAAGCAGCAGTCTGATATGATAAAAAGCATGTTGAAAATGTATGATGAAAACGGCTGGCTGCCAAAATGGGAATTAAATTCTACAGAAACATTTACAATGGTAGGAGATCCGGCAAGTATAGTTATTGTAGATGCCTGCTTAAAGGGGATTCAGGATTTTGATGTCTACAAAGCATACTACGCCATGCTAAAAGGTGCAGACCAGATTGAAAATAATCCACTGCGTCCGGGGCTTAAAGAATATATAGAAAAAGGGTATTTATCAACTAATTATCCAGGACCTGTTTCGACAACGCAGGAATATAATACTTCAGATTATGCGATTTCTCTTTTAGCGAAAGCTTTGGGTGAAAAAGAAGATTATAAGCGTTTTGCTAAACGTTCATTATCCTATCGAAAATTATTTGACAAAGATTTAAAATTACTGCGGCCAAGAACTGCTAACGGAAAATGGTATGAACCTTTTGATCCTGAAGCAGGGGCTAATTTTCAGACAAATGCAGGGTTTATTGAAGGCAATGCCTGGCAGTATGCTTTTATGGTGCCGCATGATATCAGGGGATTGATAAAATTAATGGGCGGTGATAAGCCTTTTTCAGATCAATTGCAAAAAGTATTTGATACCAAACAATTTGATATGGCAAACGAGCCGGATATTGCTTATCCCTATTTATTCAATTATATAAAAGGAGAGGAATGGAAGAGTCAGGAAATGGTCAAAAAACTGGTACAGGAATATTTTCAAAACAAACCAAAAGGACTGCCGGGAAATGATGATACCGGAACAATGTCGGCTTGGTTAGTATATTCAATGATGGGGTTTTATCCAATATCTCCCGGCGACCCAATTTATACGATCACAACACCAATGTTCGATAAAGTAACGATCAAATTAGATTCAAGATATTATAAAAAAGAAAATATTGTCATTGAAAAAGAAGTCAATACTGACGGAAAAATCAAAGCAATGGAATTAAACGGAAAGCCACTGAACAGTTATTTTATTTCACACGATGATTTTGTGAATGGAGGAACACTGAAAGTGATTCAAAATTAAAACCGCACAACTATGTTACAGCTAAAAATCAAAAAAACAGCCATTATTTTTGTAATGGCTGTAGGTTTTTTTAACCAAACCTATGCACAGAAAAAATACCCGTATCAAGACGCAAAACTACCAGTAGAAGATAGGGTAAAAGACTTGTTAAGCCGTATGTCGCTTGAAGAAAAAGTACGCCAGATGGATATGTACAAAGGTGAATTTTTTAAAGAAAAGGAAGATTTCTCTAAATCAAAATCAGATGCTAAAATTGGAAATTTGGGAATTGGAGCGATTCATGACATTTATCCGCGTTCGGCAAAAATGATTAATGACCTTCAAAGCGAAGTAATTAAAAAGAATAAATGGGGAATTCCTGCGCTGATTATGTGCGAGATGCTTCATGGTTATTTAGATGACGGAAGTACTGCTTTCCCAATGAATATTGGTCTTGGAGCAACCTGGGATGTTAATGTAATGGACAAAGTGGGAAAAGTAATTGCTATGGAAGCAAGAGCACACGGAGTTCATTTTGGTCTTGGCCCAAACTTAGACCTTGGTCGTGAACCACGCTGGGGACGTGTTGCTGAAACTTTTGGTGAAGATGCTTATTTAAACAGCGAAATTGGTCTGGCGATGATCAAAGGAATGCAGGGCGATGATTTAAAATCAGATCGTTCGATTATTGCAGAACCTAAGCATTTTGCTGTTCACGGTATTCCGCAGGCAGGAGGAAATTCTTCTCCAATCTTGGTAGGAGAACGTTCGGCCAGAGAAGACCATCTTCCTTCGTTTGAAAAAGCATTTAGAAAAGGCGGAGCATTGGGAACTATGTGCGCGTATTCTGAATTAGACGGAATTCCTTGTGCCGAAAATCATTGGCTGTTAACAGATGTTTTGAGAAACGAATGGGGTTTTAAAGGAATTGTAGTTTCAGATTTAGGAGCTATTAAATATTTGCAGACGACACATTATGTAACAAGTTCTCCAAAAGAAAGTATAAAAGAAGCGATTGCGGCGGGAGTTGATATGCAGTTTTATGACTTTACAAATGAATTTTGGCAAAACACCATTATAGAATTGGTAAACGAAAAGAAATTGACAATGGCACAGATTGACCGCGCTGCCGGAGGAGTTTTAAGATTGAAATTCTTATTAGGATTATTTGAAAATCCATATACAGATAAAAACCTCATTAAAGAACGTTTTCATACTAAAGAAAATCAGGATGTGGCCTTAGAAGCTGCACATAAATCTATCATTTTGTTAAAAAATGAGAATAATTTATTACCTTTAAATAAAGACATTAAAACAGTTGCTGTTATCGGGCCAAATGCAAATGCTTCAAGACTAGGAGGATATGCGGTTAAGAACAAAGTTGGAACAACTGTTTTAGAAGGAGTACAGCAAATTGTGGGAAAAAACGCAAATGTACTTTATGAAGAAGGTGTGCCTTTGATTGTAAAAGGACAGATTATTCCGTCGAAATATTTATTTACTCCAGATGAATCTCAAAACGGATTAAAAGGGGAATATTTCAATAACAGAAATGTTGAAGGAACTCCGGCATTGACACGTATTGACAGCCAATTAGAGTTTGACTGGCCCTGGTCTCCCGGTGATGGTGTTACTGATGATGATTTCTCAATTAGATGGACGGGTTACATAAAATCAGATAAAGCATTTGACGGCTGGTTAGGTTTAAGTTCTGATGACGGAATCAGAATGTGGATTGACGATCAATTGGTAATCGACAACTGGACAAAAGGTGCGACAAGCATGGTTACAACTCCAAAAAATATAGAAGCAGGAAAAAAATACAAAGTCCGCATTGAAATGTGGGAAGGAGGCTGGGGAGCCAGAGCCCACTTACGCTGGAATTTAGAAAAAGTAAACTTACAGCCTGCAATTGATGCTGCTAAAAAAGCAGATGTTGTAATTGTAGTTTTAGGAGAATCAAACGAATTGGTTGAAGAAAACAGAGATGTTGCTTCTTTAGACTTATATGGAATGCAGCAGGAATTGATTGAAGAAATTCAAAAAACAGGAACTCCTGTGGTTTGCGTATTGTTAAACGGTCGTCCGCTTTCGACAAACTGGATTGCTGAAAATATTCCGGCAGTGGTTGAAGGCTGGTTTCCGGGAGAATTAGGAGGAAGAGCGGTTGCTGATGTTTTATTTGGAGATTACAATCCAGGAGGAAGACTTCCTATAACAGTTCCCAAATCTGTTGGGCAGTTACCTATATATTACAACCAAAAACGATCTGCGATTCACAGATACGTGGCAGAGAGTGAACATCCATTATACACTTTTGGCTATGGATTAAGTTATACGAAATTTGAATACTCAAATCTTAAAATCAATACTACTGAAATTAAAGCTGACGGAGAATTGAAAGTTTCGGTTGATGTTAAAAACATTGGAAGCCGAGACGGAGATGAAGTTGTACAATTATATATTAAAGATGTTTACAGCAGCACTACAACTCCAGAAAAAACCTTAAAAGGATTCAAAAGACTAAATGTTAAAAAAGGTGAAACGAAAAACGTTGAATTTATACTTACACCTGATGAATTATCTCTTTGGAACAGAGAAATGAAGCGAGTTGTTGAACCAGGAGATTTTGAAGTAATGGTTGGAGGAAATTCTACAGATTTATTAAAAACGAATTTCAAAGTTTTGAACTAAAATCTGTAAAATGAATAATATGTTTAACGTTTAAGATAATTAAAAAAGAATGCTGTTAAAAAAACTATAAATTGATTCGATTAATTCGATTAGAGATCAGTAAAATAAGGAGGATTAAGATTACAATTTAAAACGTTTTCGCACCCTAAAATGATAAATGTATTCCCAACACCTTTTCAAACTTGTCATTTGTCGAAATTATATCCTGTTAACAAAATGTATTCTTAAGTTTAACATGTTATTAACTCAAAAAACAACTAAATATGATCAAGAACGTACTAAAATTACTGTTTGTGATATGCTTATTTGGATTTCAAAATCTAGAGGCACAAACAACGGTAAAAGGAACGATAACAGATGCTCAAAGCGGAATTCCGATCCCTGGAGCAAATGTTGTGGTTAAGGGAACAAAAACAAGTACATCATCAGATTTTGATGGTAAATACTCTATTACTGTTCCAAATCAATCTGCAGTTTTGGTTTTCTCTTATGTTGGTTCAGCTTCAAAAGAAGTAGCCGTAGGAAACCAAACTACTATTAATGCCACTTTAGGTGCTGCTACACAACAATTAGGTGAGGTAGTAGTAACTGCTCTTGGTATTAAAAGAGAGAAAAAAGCAATTACTTACTCAGCTCAAAACGTTTCTGTAGATGAGCTTTCAGAAGCAAGATCATTAAACGTTGCTAATTCACTATCAGGTAAGGTTGCAGGTCTTAACTACTCTACAACTTCAAATGGTGTCGGTTCTTCTTCAAGAATTACATTAAGAGGTAACAGATCTCTTAATGGAAATAACCAGCCATTATATGTAGTAGATGGTGTGCCGATTAGTAATGGTACAACGACAACTAACCCTGATATTGATACTGGAGGAACTACACAGCCAGATGGTATTTCAAACATCAATCCGGAGGATATTGCTTCGATGACTGTTTTGAAAGGACCTTCGGCAGCAGCTCTTTACGGATCAAGAGCGAGTAATGGTGTTATCGTAATTACAACAAAATCTGGAAAAGCAGGAAAAACATCTGTTTCGGTATCGTCTAACTTCATGGCTTCATCTGCTTATAATTTGATGAATTTGCAAAATGAGTATGGTCAGGGAACAAATGGAGTTTACAATCCAACTTCTACATCAAGCTGGGGAGGAAGATTAGACGGAAGCCAGGTTTCAAACTGGCAGTTAGTTCGTAACCCAAATTATACAGGGCCGGCTACACAAAGTTATTCTCCACAGCCTAACAACGTTATTGATTTTTACAAAACGGGTTACAATTTAGCTAATACTTTAACTGTTGTAACAGGTAACGAAAAAGCTCAGGGGTATTTCTCTTATACTAACACCCGTGCTGAAGGTATCGTTGGCGGAAACAAATTAGACAGACACAATCTTAACTTAAGATTGACCAGCAAAATCTCTGATAAATTATCATTGGATGTAAAAACTAACTACATCTTTCAGGATATTGATAACTTATTGAGAACAGGTGAAGAATCTATCGGAACATCTGCTTATTTATTACCTCGTAGTATCGCTTATAACGATTATAAAAATTTCGAATATTTTGATGGTGCAGGACAAAGACAATTAAATTATTTTGTCGACGAAACTGGATCTCCAGGAGGAAACCCATTCTGGTCTGCATTACGTGATGATGCCCGTACAGATAAAAGAAACAGATTTATTGGTTTAGCTTCTCTTAAATACGAATTTACAAAAACGTTAAGTTTACAGGGTAGAGCTGGTTTAGACCAAATGACAAACAAAAACGAAAGAAACAGATATGCAACTGTAGCATTCAATAATAACTTAGGTTCATACAGCGAATCTTATGAAACAGTAAGTGAATTGAACGTTGATGCTTTACTTTCTTACAATGAAAAATTTGGAGATTTTTCTGTTGGACTTAATGCTGGTGCCAGTTCATTACAGCAAAATAGTTCAGCTTTAACTTCTGGAGGAGTTTTAAGTAAAAGAAACTATTTTGCTCTAAGTAATGTTTCAACAGTTACATCTACTTCTACAGCTTCAGAAAAAAGAATTAACTCAGTTTACGGGTTTGGTCAAATTGGTTTCAGAAACTATTTATTCTTGGATTTAACAGCAAGAAATGACTGGTCTTCTACTTTACCAAATGATTATTTTTATCCTTCTGTAGGTCTTTCAGCTGTAATCTCTGATATGGTTAAATTACCTGAAGTAATTAGTTTTGCTAAAGTAAGAGCTTCATACGCAAAAGTAGGTAACGATACTGATCCTTATCAAACACAACAAAGATTCTCTTATATAGGAGGAAATGGCGGTATGTTATACGGACAAAGTACAAAAGCAAATCCGAACTTAAAACCAGAGATTTCTTCTTCTGCAGAGTTTGGTGCTGATGTTAGATTCTTCAATAATCGTTTAGGTTTAGATTTTACTTACTTCAATTCATTAACAAATAATCAAATTTTCTACATCAATACTCCTGAGTCTTCTGGATATTCCAGAGCTATCGTAAATGGTGGAGATATTCAAAATAAAGGTATTGAGCTTACACTTACTGCAACTCCTATCCAAACAGAGAACTTTACTTGGGACATAACAGCCAACTACGCTTCTTATAAGTCAAAAATTAAATCTATTGCAGATGGAAGAGAAGAGTTAGTTCTGGGAGAAGGTCGTTTGGTAAGAAGTAAAGTTGTTGTAGGCGGCGAATACGGAGATTTATATATCAAAGGTTTTCAAAGAGATCCAAACGGAAATATTATTGTAAATAGTGCAGGTATTCCATTAGCAACAAACGGTTTTGATGTTCGCGCCGGTAACTTTAACCCAGACTGGACTGGAGGTTTTAAAAATAACTTTAAATACAAAGATTTCTCTTTAAGCTTCTTAGTTGATTTTAGAATTGGCGGCGAGGTTATTTCATACACTCAGGCCAGACAAGCTGGTTTAGGGGTTAGCGATATTACTTTAGCAGGAAGAAGCGGTGGAATTGTTGTTGATGGTGTTGTTTCTAACGGAAACGGAACTTATTCTCCAAATACTACAAGTATTACTGCAGAGCAATACTGGACAGCTATTGGACAAAGAACGCCTATTGCAGAGCCATTTATTTATGATGCAACAAACATTAGATTAAGAGAGCTTGTTTTGGGTTATGCTTTACCAAAACGTTTGTTAGGTGATTCAGGATTTACAAGTATTGATTTTTCATTGGTAGGAAGAAATTTATTCTTCTTTGTGAACAAAGCTAAATATTTTGATCCAGAGGCAGGAGCAGGAACAGGGAACCTGCAAGGTATAGAATCTTTCAACATTCCTTCAACGAGAGATTATGGAGTTAATGTTAAATTTGGATTTTAATTAAATAAAGAGATATCATGAAATATAGTTTTAAAATAAAAACGTTAGGAGTTGCATTAATGGCAGTTTCGATTTTATCAAGCTGTACCAGCGACTTTGATGAAATAAACAAAGATCCTAATTCATTGACTGAAGATCAGTTAGATGCTACGTTAGCAGGGCCTTCATTTGCATCAGCGCTTTATGCTGGTATTCACAATGGGTCTTATTCATCGCCAGGTGTTGATGACCAGGGAACTTGGGGTATTGCTACAGGTATTTTATCTTCTACTTTTATTCAATATTTAGATTGTAGATACGGTACAGAGAGAAATGCATTCGTAAACGGTTACGAAGGCCGTGGATGGACAAGATTTTACACCGTTGCAGTTCCGGCTTTAAACAATGCTATTAAAGCATCTGAAGGAAATGCTGAAGCTTTGGCAGTTCTTAAAATCTGGAAAGTTTTTATGTACAATCAAATGGTTGATGCTTACGGGCCAATTCCTTATACTGAAGCAGGAAACGGAAAAGAAAAAGTGGCGTATGATAGTGTAGAGTTTATCTACACAGACTTTTTTAAATTATTGAATGAAGCAAATGCTACATTATCGTCTACTTCTGCAACAACTGTGGCTTCATTTCAGTCAAACGACAGAGTGTATGCAGGAAGTGTGGACAAATGGAGAGTTTTTGGAAACAGTTTAAGACTTCGTTTAGCTTTGAGAATTTCTGATAAAGAACCTGCAAAAGCAAAAACTGAAGCAGAAGCAGCTGTAGCAGCAGGTGTAATGCAGACAAACGATCAAAGTGCTTATTTCAAAGCGAGCAACATTACTCCAAACAATTTAAATATGATTGTAAACAGCTGGGGTTATGTGATGACCGCTTCTATGGAAAGTATTTTGGTTGGATATAATGACCCGCGTTTATCAAAATGGTTTGCTCCAATCGATACAGGAGTTTACAGAGGTCAGCCTATTGGAGGTTTGCAAGATCAATTTGGAACAACTAAATTTTCAGCTTTCAATAATGATGTTTTGGGTAACGGATCTGCAGGAAATCTTAGTGAATCTAAAAATATTGAAATCTTCATGGCTTCTGAAAATTATTTGAGCAGAGCTGAAGGAGCTTTAAATGGATGGAATATGGGCGGAACAGCACAAAGTTTATACGAAACTGGTATTAGATTGTCTTTACAGCAATGGGGAATTGTTGACAATACAGCAATTAACGCTTACATTGCAGGGTCGACTTTACCAACTTTACCAAACGTTCTTACAGTTTATCCAACTTTAGATTTACTAGATATTCCGGTTAAATTACCTGTGGCTTGGTCTTCAACAGAAGCGAATCAGCGTACACAAATTGCAGTTCAGAAATATTTAGCAATTTTCCCTGAATCTTGGGAATCTTGGGCTGATTTACGCAGAAGTGATGCAAAAGTTATTTATCCGCCGCTTAATACCGACAATAATGATCCGGGAGTTGGAAAAAGCTTAATGAAACGTATCATTTATGTTACAAACGAATACTCTTCAAACAGAGAAGCTGTTGAAGATGGAATTTCGAAACTTGGTGGTCCTGATTCTGGAGGAACTAAACTTTGGTGGGATACAAAATAATTATTTGGTTGAGTAAAGAGACACACAATCTTTACTTAAAATGACAAAAGGAGAGGAAACTCTCCTTTTGTTTTATATAAAAGTCAGATTATGAATTTAAAAAAATATGGATCAATAGTTTTATTAGTTTCTGTTTTTCTTGCTTGTAAATCAATTAAAAACGAACCTAAAGCAGTTAACATTACTCAAAACTATATTGCAGCAAATCCAGTTACAACAGCTAGTCACGCTTCAACATTGGTTGAGTTAGAAAACAATACACTTTTAGCCGCCTGGTTTGGTGGAAAATACGAAGGCGCAAAAGATGTCAGTATTTATATTTCATCTTACAAAGAACAAAAATGGTCGGCACCTAAAAAACTTATCGAACCATTAATTAAAGATGGCGACACGCTGCCTTGCTGGAATCCGGTCTTGTTTAAAAGTAAAAGTCAGAATTTATACTTATTTTATAAAATAGGGAAAAATCCGAGAGAATGGTTTGGTGCCATGATTGTTTCAAAAGATGACGGAAAAACGTGGAGTAATCCAAAATATCTTCCAAAAGGAATTTTAGGACCAATTCGTAATAAACCAATCGAAACTACTCCCGGAATTATTTTATGCGGAAGCAGCACCGAAAGTATTGACGATAATAAATGGCGTGTTTTTATTGAAACTTATGCAGAAGCGACAGACAGCTGGACGATTACGAATATTAATGACAAGAAAAACTTTGATATTATACAGCCGACTTTTTTAGTTCACTCTGATAAAGAAATTCAAATTTTATCCCGAAGCCGACATAATAAATTAATTTCATCATGGTCTGAAGATAACGGAAAAACATGGCAGAAAACAGACAGCATTAATGTTGTAAACTCAAATTCAGGAGTTGATGCCGTAACTTTGTCTAATAAATCTTTTTTATTGGTGAATAATCCACTAAAGATGGGAAAAGACTGGTTTAACGGTAGAAATGTTTTAGATGTAGAATATTCTAAAGATGGCATAAACTGGAACAAATTATTTGATTTAGAAAACCAGCCGGAAGGTGAATTCAGTTATCCGGCGATTATTAAGACTTCTGATAAAAAGATTCATATTTTGTATACTTATAATCGAAAGTTTATTAAGCATACAACATTTGATTTGAAATAAAATTTAAAAACAGAATTATGCAAAAACACTGTCTTGCCTTAGACTTAAATAACCACCCAGATTTAATCGCAGAATATATTGATTACCATAAAAATGTCTGGCCTGAAATTCAGAAAAGCATCAAAGATTCGGGAATTATCAATTTAGAGATTTACAATGCTGGCGATCGTTTGTTTATGATTATCGAAGCCAATGATGATTTCTCATTTACAGAAAAAGCAAAACTTGATGCCGAAAATCCAAAAGTGCAGGAATGGGAAACGCTAATGTGGAAATTCCAAAAAGCCTTACCGCAAGCCAAATCCGGTGAAAAATGGATTTTAATGGATAAAATTTTTGAACTTAAATAAGTTGGCACACGGATGAAACGGGTTTGTTTCGCAAAGGCGCGGATAGACACAGATTTTTTATAAAATTCTATAAATAAAAATCCGTTTTAATCAGCGTTTTCACGAAGTGAACCCGTTTCATCCGTGTGCCAATTTTTAGACAATTATAATTATGAAATTTTTGCAAAAGATCAACTTTGTTTACGGTTTGTTACTTTTTAGTTTTATTGTAAATGCTCAAAAAAGCAACTTGGCCCAGACATTTTATAAACACGATAAATATCTTTCTTCTGATAAATTAGAAGGTCGTTTCGTTGGAACAAAAGGAAATAACGACGCAGCTTTATACATTAAAAAATATTTTAAAAAGTATGGTTTAAAGGAATTTAATAACAACTATTATCAGCCTTTTAAAGTATTTGTAAAAGAGGGAATCAACAAAGCAAAATCCGACAGTGTTTCAACTCAAAATGTTTTAGGATATATTGAAGGTTCTGATGAAAAACTCAAAAATGAATTTATCGTTATTGGCGCACATTACGATCATTGGGGCTGGGGCGGAAGCGGTTCCGGAAGCAAAAAGAAAGATACCATTGCGATTCATAATGGAGCTGATGATAACGCATCCGGAGTTTCGGCTTTGTTATGTATTTTACAAGAAGTTTCTAAGTTAAAAACCAAACCTAAAAGAAGTATCATTTTTATTTCCTTTAGTGGAGAAGAAGAAGGATTAGTAGGTTCGAAATATTTTATAAATCATTTACCCATAAAAAAAGAAGCTGCAAAAGTAATGCTGAATATGGATATGGTAGGAAGATTAAATACCGAAAAACAAATCTATATGGGCGGTGCAGGGACTTTTCCAAACGGAGTCGACCTAATGAAAAAACTAGGCCAAAACAGCGGACTAAACCCAGTTGTATTCGCCGGCGATGTTGGCGGATCTGATCATGTTTCTTTTTACAAAGCTTCGATTTCTGCAGTAGGTTTCCACACAGGCGGGCATCCGCAATATCACACTCCCGAAGATGATATTGATTTAATTAATTTTGAAGGCGGTGCTTTGGTGAGTAAATATATTTATAATGCTTTGGTAAGTATTGCAAATTATGATGAGGAATTGGTTTTTATAAAGCAGGATTAGGAAAATTAAAAAGATGCTTTTTGTTTATTGACCTTGATTGCGTTCTCGAGCAGGGGGGGCTTTTTTATATTCTTTGTCGATTCTCTTTGTGGGTGCGAAGTCAGAGACATTCGCACAGCATTTCCATTAGAACCGCGCTGCGTAAATGTCTCTGACTTTGTGCTGCTTCAAATATACTTAAAAAGTGTAGACATCTCAAAGTTTCCTACCTTAAGATGATTTAGAAATAAGTTTAAACTTAATTTCTTCAGAAAGTCTATTCAAAAAAGTCAGAGACTTTTGAGACGTTTATAATTTCTAAGGACAAAAAAAGTGCGCAAAGTCAGAGACATTTGCGCAGCTTTTCAGTTGAACTCTTCGGGGAGCGGGGTAGATTCCTTCACTGTTGAGGTATTCTTCTTTTGGCGTTTCGAGATTAAAGCGTAAAGTAAAGTAGTTTACGATTGTGTTCTCTTTGTCTAGGAGCGGAAAAATCAGTCCATACCTACCAAATGCTGTGTATGCCGTCAGGTCTTGCTGTCTTACGCCTGCATCGCTCTTTTTAAGCATTCCTAACGCTTCAAATTTGGGATTCTCCATGATGGAATTGTCCAGAATTGAAGCCGATTCTAAGCTCTGCAAAATCCAGACCTCTGTTTTTAAGGTATTCTTTTGGTTTTATCGCTTTGGAACTTCTGATGCCAGTTTCAAAAGACTGGAAAAGCGTTTCTAATGTATTTTTCATAAGTTTTATCTTTTAGTTTTTTTAGGTAATTTTTGGACACAAGAAGACACCCTCGGGTATTGCACCGAATCTGCATTCTGTAATATAATTTGATTTTTTGAGCTTCTTGTTCAGCTTTACAACCCGCTCTTTTTCCACTCCTTAGCTGTCAGAATGGAGAAAAGACTCTTGCAATAATCTTTTCCTTTAGATTTCTTTTACAAAAGTAACTTATGTATTTGAGACTAGAAAATGGGAAAAAAAGCCAAAATTACATAAGCTGATTAACTTATGTAACATACCTGAAAATCAACTTATTATGTTTTATTTTAACAAAACGTTAACTATTTATTTAACAAATAATTAACTTTTAATTTCTTTTTTTTCCAGTTTAATTCCGTTTAGATAACTTAATTGAGTTATATAGAATAAAAAATAATGTGTTTTCTTATAATTAAACACTCAAATACAAGTTGCTTATTTCCTGTTCTCGGATTCCAAGATAGATTTTAGTGGTTGAGACACTCGAATGGTTGAATAATTGAGATAGCAACAGCAAAGCTTGGTCAGAGTATTTATTAACCTCCCAGATTCTTCTGCCTAAGGTTTTTCTCATAAAATGGCTTGAGTACTGACCTCTGACCTGCCATAATGCTTGATTTTAGTTTCACTTTTCTACCTTAATATATGTATCTGAAAGCGGTCGATTCTTCATGCTTTGTAAACCATTGATTTCATTGAGTTTACATAGTCGCTTTCACTTCTTTCAAAAAGTGAAACAAATATCCAGGTGTAAATTGGATTAAGCAAGAAAAATCCTGGATTTCCTGGGCTTACGGATTTTAGGGTCATTTCAGAGCACAAAAAAACGAGGTCGTTAGCCTCGTTCTTTGGATTGTATCAATCGCGTAAATTCTGAAAACTCTTTGTCTGAAAAATTTTCTCTTTTAAAACTAATAGGCAGTCTGAGCGGTTGGAACTGCAATATGTGTTTGAGCTGAGAAAGTTTAAACTTAATTCTCATCTTCTGTAGTATTTGTGCTGTTGCTGATAAAATCCCAGTCTTCTCCGCTCAGACCGTCTTTGGACATGTAGAACAATCCCGCTTTGTATCGGTCATAAATGCTCACATCGGTTCTGTCGTAGTTGAAGTAGTCCTGAATATCTGTTACAATCTGCTCATGAAGTTTTTTGTCAGAAGCGTAGACCACAAAATGGTTGTGACAGCCTTTTCGGTTTGGGAACGGCTCGGTTGTAAAGAATAATCGGATTTCTGTTGATGCTCCGTATTTTTGGTTCAGATAATCATACAGACCATGCATATGCTTAAAACAGCTTGTCTTGTTACGGTCTGTTTTGTAGGCTACCGTAAAGAAAAAACTCCAGTCCATCTGCCAGAAGGTATGTTGCAGACTCTCTTTATCTGCCAAGCAGTCTATAAGGTTTCGCATTGACTGGTTTTCCTGTCTTAATATTTTGTTCTCATCAAACATGATTTCAGAATCAAAATATCTTGCGTGGTCTACAGGAAACAATCTTTTTCCAATACTCATTTTAGTTTCAAAGAATAAGTCTTCATTCTTTTTATAAAATCTATAGATTGTACTTTTGCTTGATTTTGTGCTTATTAAAAATTTCTTTAAATTCTCATATTTCATTTTATTGGTTGATTAGTATCTCGTTATTGGTTAGATACAGGAACTCCATACAAGGAGGTTAGTCAAGCATCTTTACAATAAATACAATCAAACCTGTGAAAGTGAAGCATATTAACACTTTTTTTTCAAAAATATTTTTCTGGCTAGGTAAATATGTGTTCCAAAATGACACACTGGTCATTAGAATTTGAAAAACTGTAGAGTTTTCACTTGGAACACGAATGGTATCGGTTGGTATAAGTACACAATTTTATAGTACGGGGAGGTAATTTGATGTTTAAATCGTGGAATTTAGTACTGAAATAGCCGATACGGGAGGGAGGATGTTCTGAGTACTATTTTTCAAATCCATTGAGATGACCTAGCAGTTGCAGGCTAACATGAATTCTATTTTAACAGTTTGGTACGCTTTAAAGTGCTTTAAAAGCAAAAGCCACTCCGTTATGGAATGGCTTGATAATTCTATTTCTATTGTAATTTCAATATTTATTCCGCAGAGACAGTAATTTGTTTTGTTTCTTCATTAAATGATTCTTTAAGAGATTCAAAAAAATCCTTTTCATTGGGATATTTAATTTTTAATTCATTAAGCTCTTCATTAATTTGTTTTGAATTTAAAATTTTTGATTTTACAAGAAATAAATTGTAATATGCTTCTTGGTCAATTGATTTCTGATTATTTATAAAATTTTGAATTTCTATTATTGCTGTTTCAAAATATTTTTTTTTCTCTTTATTTTTTAATTTTAATTCACAATCCAGTCCTCTAAAATAATTGTATTGCATTTTTTTTTCATACGGTTTTGAGAAATCTTTTTCTTCAAGGGAATCTATAAACACATAAGCTTTATTATATTCCTTCAAAAATGAAAGGGCAGATATTTTAAGTTCGATTGATGCAGTTCTTGTCTCTGGACAATCCAAAGATTTTTGGACATATTTCAATGCCTCGGACAATAACATTTTATTCTTGTCTGTATAAGATTTATCAAATTTATTTTTGGCAATTATGTAATTTGTTTTACAAACATCTTTATTTGTTGTTTGTCCGTTACAACTATACAAAAAGGTTATCATAATTATATAGTTAAAAAATATTCTACGATTATAAAGTGAATGATTCATTTTTTTAATTATTTAAGAGTTTATTAATGCTTTATTGGTGTATATGGCGAATATTGAAAATTATAAGTTTTGGCGCTTTGGTCAATGCGTCCAGTTACTGGAACTGAACCACTACCATCATCTCTAACATTTTGCCACGCTCCTGAGACATTTGCACCAGGAAATATTTTCGGACCTTTTTCTGCATATATATCAGATGCAGGAATAAAAATATCACCTGAAATTGAATTAGCTCTTGCTGGTCCTGTTTGTTGGATTAAAGATTTACTTCCGTCAGGTCCTTGGAGTCCTGTACCATAATCTTTTCCTCCAAAAGTGGTAGTTGCCATACCCGTGACTTCCACATTATCAGTTCCAGTAGCGGTACCTTTTACTCCAATTCCAATATCTATTCCATTAAATGTTTTGGAAAGTTGACCATCAGAACTTATACTTGTGGTGACGTTAGCATTAACACTTATATTCGCTTCTGCTGTGACGGTTGTCATGTGAACAGCGGACATTGTTACTCCTCCTTGTTGTTCGTAATCTGATGCAACAAATCCTGTTTTTGTCGTTGAAGGTGATTGATATGTTCCTACCCATCCTATGTCTTTTACAATTGAGCTATCTTCTTTACCGACATAACTATATCCTTCTGGAGTTTCTGATTCTTTAGTCACATTATTATTCCATGTATATTCTCCTGTTGAAATATTTTTAATCCAATCTAGAGGTCCCATTCCATCAGGGTCAACAAAATGCATAGGATTATCAAAACAATAATTATAGGGAGACCATCGTCTCATTTGTTCCGCAAGTGGGTCAATATTCATCCAACGTCCAAGTGCTGGGTCATAATTCCTAGCCCCATAGTCATACATGTTAAGCCCCAGCTCGTCTTGCAGTTCTTTCCCATTGTACTTATACTTATAACTAGAACTAACAATAGGAGCTCCGTACCCTATTTGTTTTAATCCAAAAGGATAATAATGATTCTCATCTTGTATAGCCAGAGTTTTATCATAACTTAAACGGACATTACCAAGATGATCTTTGTACTGGTAAATATATTTAAAAGAACTTGCTGTAACCGCCTCTACATATCCTTCTGTTGTTGGAAAAAACTTTAATAATGGACTGCAGGTTTGACAATCAGCTTTATATTGATAACCTCCTAAATAATCGGTTGTTGTAATATTTGCCGGAGAAACATTAGTTACAATTTTCTGCACTTTCTCCCCTGCAGCATTGTAAATATAAGCAATATTCCCTGTTGCGGCAAAGGTAATTTTTGTGGGCAGGTTTAAATGGTTATAGGTTATGGCTGTTATATTTTTGTTGTTGTCTTTGGTCATATTGCCATTGGCATCATAGCTGTAATCATCAACGGTGTTGGCTGCGCTGTCTACAAAACCTAATGTTTTGTTGCTGCTGTCAGCAACTTTCATCAGCGTGTTAGTGTTGTTATTATTGGCATAAGTGTAGATTAAATTATCGATCTGTTGAGTAGTTTCGCTGTTTCCGTTACGGGTAAGAGCTGTAATGTTTCCGTTTTTATCATACCATAAAGTTTCATTATAGGCGCTCAATACAGTTCCTTTTTTATAGACACCTTCTTTTAATCGGTTAAGATTGTCGTATTTGTAACCATAAGCCCTGATTACTGGTGTTGCTTCAGAAGTGCTTATCCATTGTGTTTCTGCAATATTTCCGTTATACAATGCTTTTACATCTGGAATTCCAGATGGGATTGTATTGTAATTAATCCTAAAAGCAAACAAATCTTTTGGGTCGTTTGGTTTGGTAAGGGATGTTATATCATTAATAGTTGTAAGCCACCCGCGTATGTTGTAGGTATAATGAATATTCTGGGTCGGAAGGGCTTCTGTATTTCCAACTTTTTTAGAAATTAACTGCCCCAGTTCATCATAGGTATTACTGGCAATAAGTTCAATTGCTCCTGAGTTTATTTGATGGGTCTGGATCAATAATCGGTCCTGGGCTGAATAAGTAAAGACATCTTTGGTCATTAACTCCGTGTCAGCAGCAGTTCTTTTGTGTCTTGTAATATTGTATTCAGACTTACCCGAAAAATCAAGTTTATTGTCTGTATAAGTATAACCGCCTAAATGATTTGTTTTATAAATCCTAATCGGTCTTGCTTTACTGTCATAAAAAGTGGCCGTTGTTTCGCCCAGCGCGGCTGTACTGGTGGTTGGTACCCTTGTCCAGGAAGCGGCTGCAAGGCCTTTTATCTGTGCTGTAGTCAGTACTGTCTGTGTTTCTACATCTGTGGGTACAGTAATGACAGGTGTACTTGGAAAAGTATAATTATCATAATAATTAACCGTAAGGAGCTTGAAGGTTTTTGGTTCTACTGTATTACTGTAATAAGCGGCAATATTGTCCAGAGTTCCTGTAGTTTGTTTAGTTTCGTTAAGCTGGGTAAGTGAAGGACTGTTCTGCGCATTCTGCAGGGTGATCCTTCCTGCAGGCGTAGCTGCTGCAGCTGTTGCCCACCCAGTATATACCGGACGGCTGAAAGCATCATATTTGGTTATGATCCATCCCACAGTACTTAAATCTGAAAAAGGTGAGTTAGCAGGTCCTGTGGCTACAACCCTGTCCAGTTTGTCATAAACGATAAATTCCCATTGTTTTCCGGGTAGTTTTTTCTCCACCAGCCTGTTGCGGTGATCGTATTTATATTGGTAGCATAAATTATCTAAAACAGTCTGGTTTCCATTGTCAATGACAGCTGAAAATGTACTTCCACTCTGTGCATGAAATCCCGGCAGAAGGCGGATAGAATTGAATGCTGTTAAATTCAAAGTGCCACTTGAGGATGTAACCACTGCAGCAGAAGTTATATCAATCTCAGTACTCACGGTGCTTCCAATTAAATCGACAGCTTTTGGAGGGATCACATAAGTCAGGTTTCCATAAATATCATAAACATAATAAGTATCGTGTTTTTGATTCACTGTCCCTGTTCCAACTGCGGCATAGGTTCTTTTTAAAACAGCCTGTCCTTCTTTGTTTTTAAACTCAACCGTTGAACCGTTTGCTTCAGATGGCACTGCAGCTGTGTTTTCATCATAAGTAACGGTTTTATAGAGTTCATTTGCGGTATAAGATCCGCTGTTTACAAAAGCAATTTTATACAACCCAGATGCAGCATCCCATGCTGTAAGGGCTGTAAATAATTTCACTTCATCTGCAATATTGGTCTGGTAGCTCATTTTTATTTCATGTCCCGATCCTGATCTCCAGTCATTGCCTGGTGCGGCTTGTTTCAGGATACGATTCAGAGGAGAAGCTTCCAGTTCTTTTTGGCTGAAAGGGTAATCAGTAGCCTCCATAGCAGAATTCCCAGTGATAGCCAGACTAGGGGTTTTATAATAAGATAGAACATTCGCCTCAGCAGCTGTATCATAAGTCATATTGGTATTAGACGATTTAAAAGGCAGATATTCTAGTGTTTGCCTTCCAAAACCGTCGTATGCGATATGGGTGATGATATCATTTCCTGATTTAGACTGCTGACCTGCTATTTGCTGAATAGGCCTTCCCAGTCCGTCAAAATAAGTGACATTTTGAGAAGCCTCAGAAATTGTGGGTGCGACTATTTTTACAAGAGAAGGTTTCTTATAGGTTACAGTTTTGATGTAATTCTCGGTTTGTGTCTGGCTTATTGCCATAAAAGGAAACAAAACCAAAAGGAATTGGATTAGATTTTTCATGATGCTTTTGGTTTTATTTATGGCTTATAATTGTACTGGTTCTCTGAAAGTATATTTCCTTCATTATCTTTTACAAATTCAAGTCTGCCAAAACTATCATAAGTATAAGTGGTTGTATAACCTTTTGGATCTGTAATAGTGCTAATTCCAATAATTGGAATATAAGTATATGTACTTACCATTGCATTTGCAAGCTCAGGTGCATTTCTAATAGCATTTAATGCGTTTTTTAATGAAGCCTCATTTCCTGAATCAGCAGCTGTTTGGGCAGCACTTATTAAATTTGCGGGAATAGTGCTGTAAGCTGAGTTTTCTATTTTGGCAATAGGATATTCGTTTTTATAACCCCAGATATAAGAAATAGGTGTTCCGTTAGTTTGCTGTTCTTGCAGGATATTACCATTATTATCGTACATATTATATTGAATTAACTCTTCATAGTCTGCCGTTGTACCTTTTTTTAGCATTTTTATATTCTTTGGCAGGTACATATTGTTTGAAGAATTTGTTTCTGTATGGGTTTTAATCGTATAGTTATTAATGCGTGATTGTACTGTAATATCATTAACAGTAGCGTCGGATTTAATTACAGGGTTTAGTACATTACTGTTTATCATACTTGAAATAGTAGCAGCTGTAGTTTCATCTATCCCGGAAGTTAAATCGGAAGGATATTTATTAATTGTTTTTAAAGTCTGCCCAACGCTATTTATTACCTGGGTTTCTGTTAAATTTTTGTGCAGTGGATTATCATACTTAAATACCGATGTAGTTGTAACAGGATTTTGGCCATTAAGGTCATAAATTGTTTCTGTAGTATTTTTAGGGTGCCACCATTCTGATAAGACATCATAAAACCTTATATCTGTACTTGTAGAACCTGGAGCAGTATACAATTTTACACCTTTTAAATTCTTTGTAGTATTTTCCTTTAAATATTCTGTTGTAATTTCTTTAACTTTTACATTGTTTTTGTTATAGTGTTCTTCTTTTAATAATTGTCCATTATTTAGATTAACAATGTTTGGAACTCCTGGTATAAAAAGCTCTAAAGGGATTTCTGTGATATTTTTGTAAAAATATTTTGAGGTGCCTATCGTATTGTTGGAAAGATCCGTGTCTGAAATATTCACTTCATTATACCCAATGACATTTCCCTGAGCAGAACTCCCAAACGGGATTGAACTATCTGAAGTTCTGACCAAATAATCATTTATTTGTTGAAAAATTAAACTTGAATAATATCCTCCTGAATAACCTAATGTTAATAATCTGTCGGTATAAAAGAATTGATATGGGCTAATTAGACGCCCGGTCGAAATATTATTTTTGGAATAAGTATAACTTTTTTGTTTCAAAAACTTACTCTGATCATAGGTCGTTATAAATTTAATTCTAAGCCCAGCGCCTAGTTTTTTGTTTGTAGGAATTTTGTTTATATATCTGGCAGTTGCCTCCATTATTACCGTATAACTAGTGTTATTTTTAGTTCTTAATTTATAAGTTCCTGCAGGCAAAAAAACAGTTACATAGGAGAAAAATGAACCAGGTGTGGTATTTGGTTTTAACCAAGGAGCAAGTGATATTAATTTGTTGCCATTTGCATTTTCTAAAGCCACTGTCATTTGATCAGTTATGTCTTGTGACATGAGATTGTATATGTTAAAGTATAACTGAACTTTAGTAAGTTTGTCTAGTGTAAATGATTTTTCAGTACTATTTCCTGTTTGACCATTAACTAAGGATGATTCTGTAATATAGCTGTCTTCAAATAAAGCTTGATTCTCATCAAAGTAATCATTTGGCTCGTACTCAAAGTTTACGATTCCTCCTGTAGGATATTTAATGCTTTTTAAAATAGCAGCCTGTAATGGTTCGTTTTTTACCTCTCTGTTTGCTCCAGATAAATAAATGTTACCCCCTGAAGTACTTTCATAGAAAGGAGCCAGAACTTTTGTTGATATTGTTGATCCGCGATCTGCTAATGAAATAGGATCCTGCATATTAAGATTTAAAAACTGGTAATCAACTATTGAATTATTAGTTTGACCATTATTATATCCCCAATAATCAATTGAATAAGAAGTTTTTTCGGGTAAAGATGTCGGATTGTATGAAAAAACATAAGGTGGGTTTTTTATAATTTGATTACTGGCATTTGTTGTAGATTCCTGAATAGATTCCAGTTTTAATCTAGATTTTCTCTCTTCATTATCTACAATTGTTACATCACTTCCTAAAGATGTACTGCCCAAATAGCTGTAATTAAAATCAAATTGTTTAATTAATTTTCCATCTATATTGAACAACTTTGTTGTTTTAAGCCTTTTCGGCTTGGGATCTGTGGTAGTAAATGTTCTTATATCGGTTCTGTCTTCTGTTAAAAATTCTACATAGCCGTTAGGGAATAAGATTCTTTTTAAATAAACGGGATTTATTACCTGCATACTTGCAGAATAAAATTTAGATTTTACATTATCAAAATCGTAACGATAAGCGTATTGTCCACCTGACTCAGAGACTGTTCTTAAATAATCCCTCAATTGTTCAGATCTGCTGATTTGACTTATTGTTTTTCCGGGACTTTCGTATTGGAAACTTATATTATCGCCTTCAGGAGTAATAACTTTTGTTAAGTACCAAGCACTGTCAAAAATATCTGGATCATATTCAGAAATTCTATCATTAGTTGGTTCTATAGGATTTATGCCTGATATACTATGATTTGTTGTTGTCTCAATAGCGTTTAAACTGGAAGAACCAAAGTAATATTTCCATCCATTTCCATCAGTTACAGTCCATATTTTGGAGATTGTATCATATGAAAAAATTAAATTGTTTTGATCTACAGAGATAGCTTTAAAAACATCCCCCGTTTGTTTTTCAAATATAAGTTTTCCTGAATATTGAAGGAAATTATAATAAAAAATATCTGGTTCAGGGTCTAAAAATTCATTTTCTATGTTATTATAATAATTATTAATATAATAGTCTGAATTTGCACTGTTTGGTAAAGGTTTTGTAGGATCAGTCCAATCAGGTAAATTTTGTGATGTTGCAGGTGGCAATTGGGTTCGAATATATCCTCCTTGTGAAGCAAAATCATCAAGGCCTCTGGTTTGTCTGGTAATCATTCCGCCTGCATTTAATGCCCAGCCTAATCCGATCCAGCTCGCTTCTTCAGCAACTTTGATACCGGAAGCGTGATAACTTGCAGTTATGGGTAATTCTATTGCTCCTGATTTAACATTAATTAGTGGTATTGAAATGTTAGGAACACCAGTATAATTACTTACAGGCACATCTGCATATTGAGCTAGTGCAGAAGCATTTGGTGATGGGGCAATAATTTTTGATAATTCAGGGCTCTGAGCAATACATAGATTAAAAAACAGTAAAGGCAGAAGCAAAAAGTACTTTTTCATTTAATAGGCTTTTTATATTTGATAGGAAGGTGTTTGTTAATTAATTTGTTTGTGAAATTAACAAGACGAGTTGGTATATTATGTGTTTCTTTTGTGATTTTGTTAACAAATACTTATTTGTTGTCTTGACAAAAATTGAAATTAAATTTTTAATTTTTATTGTTTTATTTATTTTTTTTAGTAAATAGCTACCCAATCGCACTACTCAGTTGAAACATTGGCAAATACATCGCAACCAATAAAACAGCTACTAAAACCCCAACAAAAAGAATAATAAAGGGTTCTAGAACAGTAGTCATAACTTTAGACTGCTGGACCACTTCCTGATTGTACTGCTCGCTTAACTGCTTGAAGACATATTCTGTTTGGTTGGTTTCTTCGGCTACTTTTACGAGGGATATAATTCGGTTATCGAAGAGGGGAGTGTTCTTTAAACTTGAACTTAAACTATTTCCTTTTAAAATGCTATTCTCTACTTGTTCAAGTGCTTCCTGAAGTGGTACAAAACGAATCATTTTTTTTACCATTTGTATACTGTTCAATAAAGGAACTTTAGCAGTAGTAAGTAATGTTACAGCCTGAGTAAATTGCGCGAGATACACTTTTGTCATAAAAGGCCCTAAAACTGGTATTTTTATGAGAAAGTAATGCAATGCTTTTTTGTACTTATGATTGTCCTTAAAAAATTGGGTTGAAAAGATAAAAATAACTATTGCTAAGAAAAAGTAAAGTCCGTATGTTTTTGTCCAGATGGATAATTTTACAATTAACTGTGTCAAAAACGGAAGCTCCATATTATTTTGTTTGAAAATATCCTGAAACATAGGCACTACATAACTCAACATAAAAATTACAACCAGAACCGCTGTACTCAATACAATAGAAGGGTAGGTAAGTGCGGCTATGATAATTCTTTTTTGTTCATTTTTACGTTCAAAAAAACGACCAAGTTCTTCACATACCTGCGCTGTAGTTCCGGTTTCTTCTCCAATTTGAATCGAATAATATTCGTATTCTGTAAATGATTTTGAAGTCATTAAAGCCTCAGAAAACGGTTTTCCGTTTACTACATCATTTAGAATTGTCTGGATTAAATCTTTATCCGCTTTTTTCTTTAACGACTCGATAATCAGTAATAATCCTTCTTTAAAACTAACCCCTGCTTTTAATAAAACAGCAAGTTCGAGGTAAAAGGCCTGTTTCTTTTTGTTATTGAAGCTGTCACCAAAAAGAGTAATTTCTTTTTTCAATAAGGTTTCAATACTATTCTGATTTTTGGATTGAACAGCTTTTCTATTGGGTGTATTCTCTATTTTAAAGGCCATTTTCCTGATTCATAAAAAAGGTTAAATCATTTTTTTTCGAAACAAAAATTTGATAATCCGGTAATTCTGTTTCTGCAAATATTGATAAAGCATCTATTTGTCCGCTGCTTATTTCTTTTCCTTTAAAAAAAGCTTTTCTTGGGGCAATTTTCAATTTAATCGTGTCACTATTTCGCATGCTGAATTTGTCCTGAAAAGAATAAGTTACAGTATCAATTTCTGAAATCATTATTAATAACTGCTTGTCACTATCATACATTATATTATGCGGTTCATTAAAATCCTGCCAAAGTTTTTGTTCAAAAAGTGCCAGAGTACTCGTTTTTTCAAAATTGTTTTGAATAGTATGAATTTGTTTTTGAACAATTCGCAAAACACTAAATGCCATACCGACTACAATAGCAGTAATAATCATAACCACGATCATTTCTGACAATGTAAACGATTTTAATTTTCCTGCTGCCATATTATTTGTTGTTTTGTAATTTCTTTTCTGGAAATGTTATTTACTGCTGAAATCGAAATCATCTTTTTTGCAGATACTGCTTCTAATTGAATGCTGATATTCCAATTTTTATATTCTTCCTGATAGGGCAATTTGATGGTGTTATTTTGAACTTCATATTCAAGTTCATTGATTCGGTTTTCAATATTATGTGTGTTTTTAGAGAAGGTATTAAAAACCAGATTGTTTAATATTAAACTTGCAACGATGAATATAATGACTACTAAAACCGTTGCAACAATGGCTTCGACTAATGTTGCTGATTTTATTTTTTTTAGTATAGCCATTTCAAAACAGTTTTAGGTTCTTGCTCTAAAATTATACCTCCATAAATTGCTGGTACAGTTTCGTTTTCAATAGTGGCATTATAAACATGATTCATAAAAATAGATCCAGCTTGGTTTGCCACAAATTGTTTTGTATAAACTGATCCCGAGACTGTTCCTTTTATTTCAAAATTGCCATTGCAGTATACTTGGCCTTTTATTTTAGAATCTTTTTCTAATACAATTTGGGTCTGAAAATCTGATGTTTCTTTGGTTTGAATATAACTTACGCACCCTCTTAAAATACTTCCTTCATCTATGAAAATTTGGTTTTCTGATAAAGTATTATAATTAGAGTTATCAGCCACACTATTTTTATTGTCCTGAAATAGAAGTAAAGCTGATGGATAGCTTAAATTACATTTTTTACCCAATGTAATTTTTTTAGAAGCAATAGCCTGAAAATTTCCAATTGTTTTATCTTCAATTTCAATAATTGGTGCAATTAAAATTAAGTCATTTAACAAAGCAGTTTTTCTAACTTTAATAGCCGTTTCTGATTTTATTATAATATTTCCAGATATAATTTTGTTTTCTAGTATTATGGCATTTTGAGAATAAAACCCTTTTGTTTTTTCTTTAAAAGAATTTGTAATTTTCATAGCCGAATTTAGATTGATATAATCTTCCTGGCGATCTATTTTATATTCTTTTAGATAAAAAATTACGGCATCAAGAAAAGCTTTTTCCGGTTTTGGCAGTTCAGAAGTACTTTTTTCAATACGTCCGTAAATTAATTGAGTTCCATAGTAACTGTTACCTGCAATATAACCTGAGTTTACACCTTGGGTTGGAAGATAGGCTATACCTTTAATTTTAGTGCTTCCCACTACAGTTAGTGCATTATGTGTCTCCTGTAAAAACAAAGTAGGAGACTTGTCTGTTATAATAAGCGATCCTATTATGGCAATTTTAGTAAATTTCTTCTTTCGGAATTGTGTTATTGTAGTTCCTTTTTGAAATACACCCCATTGTGACAAATGGGTTTTTATAGTTTGATTTTCTTTTTTTATGAAATCAATCGTAAGCGTGTCAGTATTTAATTCTTTTTGTTCTAAAAGTGTCTGCATTCCTATATCAGCAATCTGGATATTTTCAATTGCTCCTTTTGACTGTTCTTTCATATATATAAATGTATATGCATATAAAACAAGACCAGCCAAAAGCAAAGCAATTAATACAGCAATAAAAACTGTAAACTGTAAAGCGCCAGATTTAAGTTTCAGTTTCAATCCTGGAGCATTATAAGATTAAGGTTTCCTTTGTATTTAACATACACAGATTCTTTGTCGCCGTCTTTAAGGAAAATTTCATTTTCTGTATCGCCAATTTTCATATAGTAATTTTTACCTTCAATAATAAGCATGAAAATTTTACTTTTACCCTTTGTATCAGTAATTAAACCTTTATAAACAATATTTGGCCAAACCAAAGGTTCAGGCTGTTTAATAACTTTTACAGTTTTAGTTTTAGTTGTTTTTGCAGAGGAAACTGTTTCAGGATTGTACATCTTTCCTAAAAAAGGATCTCTGTAGTTTACATTAATGGCAAATGATTCTCTTTTATTAACTTTTAAAGGTTTAAAATTAAATTCAGGATTGTTCTCAGTGATTATTTCATTTGAATTTGTAAATGAAAATACCTGAAATAAAACAGCACCCCAAACAAATAAAACGAGTGGTAAAAGAATGTATATGTTTTTTTTGTTTTTCATTAATAACCTATTTTTGGCCCAGTTCTTTTTCGATTTTTTCTATTCGCAAAGCTAAAGCTTTTAATGTTTCGATTTCTTTTGCCTGCTCTTCAATTTTTTTATTTTGCTGAATAGAATAAAGTGTTAATTCTTCGATTTTTTGAAGTAATTTAGAATTCATTTCTCCAAGATTAATTCCATTTTTTAAAACTTCTTCTTCACTTGGAATATTTTCTAAATGGCCTTTTTCTGCAATATGTTTTTCTACTTCTTCAAGTGTTGGTAAATCATATTCTTTTTTGAAAACAAAATCAGACCAGCCCGTTGCCTGAACTTTTATTTCTCTTGCTCCAATTGATCCTTCTACGGCCAGCTTATGTGTTCCTGTTGTAAGAGTACCAATTCCTAAGCTGCCATTAGCGGTTAAAATCATTTTTCTATTACCATATGAATCCCATGCAAATAATGGTCTTGTAATTATAGCAGCAGCAGTTGTTCGAGAATCAAATGTCATAAGAGGATCTGTACCACTGTCAATATTAGGTTCGGTTATAGCCGTTAAATAAAGTGATGCTCTGTTATCACTAATGCGATAACCTTGTAAACTCGGAACAAATTGATTATTGGCACTCGTGCCATTTGCAATTCTTATATAATCTTGGGCAGCATCACTAACACTTAATTTTAATAATGTTTCTGATCCTGTAACAGCTGGTGTCTTAATTTCGAGAGTTGCAGAAGGAACAGAAATACCTATACCTACATTGCCATTTATAATTTGATTTCCATTAAAAGTATTTAACCCTCTCGTCGCTAATTCAACCCAATTTGTATTTGTAGAAGATAAATCACCAGCGACAATTTTTCTAAAAAATAAACGATCATTTACGGCAAAAGAAGAAGCTATTTGAAGTTGATAATTGTTTATAGTACTAATGTGTCTTGCAGCAAATAAATGCTGCCACACATTGCTATTGTCAGGAGCCATCCCAGTCGTTGTTGTGTTTAATCCGTTATAAATACCAGATTTGAGTGGTGCTGAAAAATCTGCTATAGTTGCCGGGGCATGTCCGTCTCCAATTTGCTGCGCATATGTAATGAAGCCAGAAATAACTAAAAGTATTGTAGTTAATTTAAATTTCATATTATTTTTTTGAAGCTATTATAATTTTAAGATTTTTTATTTCTTCGTTTTGTTTCTCATTTTCCTTTGCATTCTCCTTTTTAATCTCAATAATATAAAGAGTCAATTCTTCAATTTTTTGAAGTAATTTAGAATTCATTTCTCCCAGATTGATTCCATTTTTTAAAACTTCTTCTTCGCTTGGAATATCTTTTAGATGACCTTTTTCATTTATGTGTTTTTCAACCTGTTCCAGTGTTGGTAAATCATATTCTTTTTTGAAAACAAAATCAGACCAGCCCGTTGCCTGAACTTTTATTTCTCTTGCTCCAATTGATCCTTCTACTGCTAGTTTATGAGACCCTGTTGTTATTGTACCAATTCCTACATTACCATTAATATCAACTCTCATACGTTCTAATCCTAAAGTGCCAAATACAATATTTCTATTCATATCTGGAATTGTTGAATATCCTGTTAAATCAATAAAAGATTTTGTATTAGAATTTGTACCGCCACCGGCAGAAATTCTTAAGAAACCATCATCTCCTAACGCTGAATTTACTGAATTACTAAAACCTCGAATTTCCCCATATGTTAATGTTCCTGCATTTATTGATGGCCTTTGTAGTGTATTACTTAAACCTCCATTTAAAGTCAAAGATCCAAAAACAGACAATTTACTTACAGGAGAAATGGTACCAACACCAACATTTCCACCAATGGGATTAATAGCAATATTTTTCTGGCCAATACCACCCTTTACAGCTTGTAAATAAGAATATTCATCTGTTGAATTTACTCCAATATTAAGACCTAATCTATAAGATGCACCATCATGTATCGAAATACCATCTGAACTAGATGCACCTGTGCTTGTTGGTACTTTTACCTCAAATGTATTCAATGGAGTTAATGAATTAATACCAATTTTTCTATCACTTGACATTGTTAATGCCGTACCGGTAGTTCCATAATCAAAATCTAGAAATGCTCCATAAGTATTGCTGTCTCGGGATTTAAAATTCCAAGGACCACCAGTATGACGATATGGTTGAAGAACTAAACGAATAATCTGCCCTTCTTGTGTAGGAGATACCTGGGTGCCAATTTTTAGACTAGTATCGAAATTTACTTCCCCAGAAGTCGGAAACGTATTTTGCGAAAAAATTGGATATGTAATAAATAGTAAAGCAATTAGTTTATAGTTTTTCATTTTATTATTTGTTTTGTTTAGATTTTAGGATTAAAATATCTTTTTTCATTTCTGTATTTTCTTTCTTCATATTTTCATTCTCTTTTTTCATTTCAATCATATAGAGAGTAAGTTCCTCAATTTTCTGAAGCAATTTAGAATTCATTTCTCCCAGATTAATTCCATTTTTTAAAACTTCTTCTTCGTTTGGAATATCTTTTAGATGACCTTTTTCAGCGATATGTTTTTCTACTTCTTCAAGTGTTGGTAAATCATATTCTTTTTTGAAAACAAAATCAGACCAGCCTATCATATCTACTTTTACTTCTTTAGAATGAATTGTTCCATTTACATCAAGTTTGTTTGAAGGAGTTGTTGTTCCAATACCAACATTTCCATTACCTTTTATAATAAATGGAATCATATTACTCGCTCCAATATCTCGAACTCTAAAGAAACTACTTCGTGCAGCGTTTTCTGTTGTTCCAAATGAAGTTACATCAATAGTAAAAGCATCAATTTGTTCTGCACTACCTGGTACACTTAAATTTATTTTTGTGGTGTTTAAGGTTTTAGCGGTAAAATCGGTATTGGAGTTATTTAGATTTCCAGAGTGCCAAATTTTATTCCATCCTTTCCATTGACTGGACCATCTTCCGAAATATAATTCATTAGTTCCTACACCATTTACTAAACTGACATAATTATTAACATCAAAACCAAAATTTAACCCCTGATAATAATTGGCACCTAAAGTATTGTTTGTAGGAGAAACAGCAATCCATTGTCCATTTATTCCAGAAAAAGACTCTAGGTTTGTTTCTACATTTTTTGATGGGAAATAAGTTTGTGAATGCGCTATTGTAGAGAATAAGATAAATAGTATTGCAGATATGTTTTTAATGATTTTCATGTTTATTATTTTGAATTAGTTTCTATTTTTATTAATCGGTTTTCTAAATCTTCAAGTTTTTTATTCTCTTTTTCAAGTTCATTTATTTTTTTATTTTGCTTAATGATATAAAGCGTCATTTCTTCCATTTTCTTTAGTAAGGCCAAATTCATTTCAGCCAGCATTAAACCATTTTTCTCGATTTCCTGAGCAGATGGAATTTCAGGCAAATGTTTATTTTCTTTAATATAATTTTCAACTTCCTCCAATGATTTAAGGTTATAATCATTTTCAAAAACATAATCAGGAACTAACGGCCCCAGCATATCAACACGAACTTCTTGCGTATGGATTTTTCCTTTTACGGTTAATTTTTCATCTGGATTTGGAGTACCGATACCTATGTTTCCATTTTGCAAGGCCTTGATAGCAAGAGAAGCTCCATTGGAAGAAAAAACATTCCCTACATATAAATCCCAATCTGATGTCATTGGAAGAAATTTTGAAACTGTTGTGTCATTTCCGGTATTATTTAATGCAGTAAAAGAATTGTTTAAATTTACAGCTGTTACTTTTATATAAACAGTTAGATTATCAGTAGTTACTCCAAAAGTATTAATAGCTCTTATTCTAAATCGAGGATTTGCCGCTTCGGTATTGCAGTCAACCGTAAAGTTAATTGATGTTCCTACATATGGATTATTATTACTACGTCCAACTTCTCTCCAGATTGCTGGGTTAGCATGTGATATTGCGGCTACGTGAGTAGCTGCTGCTGCTATGTTTCCTCTTGTATATGCTATGGATATTTCATAATAACCACCAGCAAGAGATTTTGGACTTACTTTTAAAAATTCAATATAATCTCCGACGACGAATCCTGCAGGAAAAGTGACGCTGGTTTCATATTCTGTAACATACATGCTTTTTTGAAATAATTTGCTTAAAGAGCCAGCTGAAATTTTTGGTTGACAAAAAGTAAATAATATTGTAAGTATGAATAGTTTTTTCATAATGTTTTAAGGGGTATTATAGATAAACAGAAAAATTTGGGATTAAGATATATTCTAATTTATAGTAAAATTAAAAACTGCACTTCTGGTACTTTGATTTCCGGCTTCATCAAACGATTTTACAAACCAATAATATGTTCCGGCAGTCAGGGTTTTATTATACGGACTGGTACCCCTGTCTTTAAAGTTTAAATTAGTCAATGCACTTTCTGTATAAACATAAATACTGTCCCTTTCTATGCTTCCAGAAATAGGGGTTCTGTTCCATTGAAAATCTATGCTTTTATTCGTTGTAGTACTTGCATTTGTCGGAGTAGACAAGATGGGGGTGTTGGGAGCTTTTGTGTCTACTAAAATTGATCTTGAAGTATAAAGGGTTTGTGCGGTTCCGTTACTGGCTCTTACTTTCCAGGTGTATTTACCTTCATCAAAGGTAAAATTAAAAAATGTCGATGCTGAGTTTTGTTCTTTTACTAAAGTACTGTTTTCATCCAGAACTTGAAGCTGGTAGTCTGTCGCACCAATAATAGCATCCCAGGATAATTTTTGTAAAGCAGTTTTTGTAATTAAATTGTTGCTTGGTGTTAATAACACAACTGTATTATTTTGAAAATCATCATTATTTAAAATTTCAAAACTTCTTTTGAAGTATGCAGTTTCATATGCGCTGTTAACCGCTCTTATGCGCCATTCATATTTTCCAATATTTAATTGCTGTGTATAAGAGTTTTTTGTGACCAAAGTGTCAAGTATTATTTGCTGCGGGGAGTCAAAACTTGGAATCGCAATTTGTAATTGATATTTATCGGCACCTTCAACGGTCTCCCATGAGAATGTAATCCCTGTTGAAGATAAAGCTGAATTGTTTGCCGGGGCTGTTAATGATACTTCTTTTTTAGAGATATCATCAACCATTAATATTTCTTCACAAGAAATAAAAGTTAGAAGAACTAGAAATAAAAAATATTTAAATGAAATTTTATGCATGATATTTAGGAAATAGACTTTATATAATTAATAAATGTTTGAAGGATTACATATCAAACAAATCTTTATTGTTTTTCTTTTCACTTATTTTACGTTTAGTGATTCCAGAACAGCTATTGCTTTCGTTTACAATATCAGCGACATTCCAAGTGCCTTTCATGGATTTACCCCAGCAAAAAGAACTTACCTGATATGCAACAATGGTTTCTGGATTGATGTCAATAATGTCTGTTTTTTTTCCTCCTTTGAATAGAGCAATTGTGTATTTTTTGTACTGATTATTTGTTAAATAAAAAGCATCTGACTGTCTGATTTTGGCTATTTCTTCAACAGGAAGGCTTACGGCAAGACTTGAAATAATTTTCAAGTTTTGAGTATCAGTTAATAATTTTAAAATATTAGTATTATAATCGGCATTGATTTCCTGAACTAAACCTGCAATATCTAAAATTTTAATAGTTACCAATTCAGGTTTTATGGGAAGACTATCTATAAAAGCAACCTTTGTTTGATTCTGATTGTATTTGGCTTTAGATTTATAAATTTTATTTAATTTTCGATTGTAAGGAACAACTCCAATTTCTACCCGAATATTATTTTCCAATTTTGGCAAACCCTTTGGTTCAAATATATTTTCATTATATGATAATTTTGATGTTCCGATACTTCCTAATTCGACAACAGAAGAGGAGAATTTATAGTTGTCATTTTTAATTTTAGTTGTCTGGCAGGCACTGCAAATTATAATTATCAAGACAACAATTTTTTTTAACATAATGTTCTTTTTTATAGATGGAAAAATATAATAATTCTATTAAAAAATAATATTTTATAACATTATTTTTAACCGTAATTTTTTAACAAATCTAGTAAAATTGATGTAATAGATTGTTAAAATTAAATCTTTTATTTTTGGCCTAAATTGCAGATTTGTTTCTGATTTTTCGCTTTGATTTTCTTCAGTTTAATTTTGCTGTGTAATAAATTAAAATTATTAAAGTTTCAACTTAAATTGTGAGGTAACATCTTATATTTGGTTTTTAATTTAAAACCTAATTATGAAAAAAACTTTAGCACTTTTGGCTTTATTAGTATGTCAAATTATCAATTGTCAAACATTCTCAACAAATTTAACACCTGTTGGCTGGGAGCATAACATTTTATTTAATTCCGTAACTCGTTATACAGTAACTCAAGAAGGGCCAACAATTAATTTGGCTGGATTGTTTGATGGAAGTATGAATCCTTATTATATGGCAGGAGTTACACCAGCAACTCCAAAAGTTATTCTTATTGAAGGTTTGTCAGGGTATCATACACAAGCAGGAGCATGGGTTGGATGGACAACACGATACTTACCGGCAAGTAGATTTAAGATTGAAGGCTATGATACGTATAATGGGGTAAATGTATGGAGAGTGATAGCTGATTATTCAGATGTTGATTATGGAAATTATAATTTTTCAGTGAAGATTCCAGTTGGCGGTGTTTACAGCAAGTTAAAATTTACATTTTATAATGGCCAGGGAGGAAATGTTGGTCTGTCGGAACTGTTTTTTATTCATCCGGAAGCTACAATTCCATATTCAGGATTATTGACGCAATCGGCTACTAATTGGCAGAATAATGGTACGAATTTATTCTATAATTTAGGCAATGTAGGTATTGGTATAAATGCCCCTCAAAATAAGCTTGATGTAAATGGAACAGTTCATGCAAGAGAAGTTAAAGTAGATGTTACAGGCTGGCCTGATTATGTTTTTAAAAACAATTATAATTTGCCAACTCTTGAAGAAGTAGAAAAACATATCACAGAAAAAGGTCATTTAGAAAATATTCCAAGTGAGGAAGAAGCTATAAAAAATGGAATATCTTTAGGGGAGATGAATGCTAAATTGCTACAGAAAATTGAAGAACTCACACTTTATATGATTGATGTAAATAAGAAAATAAATGTACTTCAGGATAATAATGATAGGCTTATTGAAGAAAATAAGATGTTAGTGAAAAAGATTGAAAGTCTAGAAAAGAAATAGTCTAGAGAATGTTTTTGAAAATATTAGGGGAGTTTAATAGTTTTAAATATAAAAAATATACGAATGTCTACAGCGTCGTGCATTTTTTATGAAAGTCGATTTTGTGTCAACTTATTTTAGGACGAGACACACAAAAAAACTTCGCAGTAATAGACTGCGAGGTTTTCTCTTTTATATACTTTGTCGATACTCTTTGTGGGTGCGAAGTCAGAGACGTTCGCACAGCGTTTCCAGTAGAATTCTTCGCAGAGCGTGGGCGACATTTATGCAGCAAAAACAAGCACGATTACTAAAAGTTTTAAAACGCAAAAAACCTCGCCAGCTGGCGAGGTTTTTTGTTTATATTCTTTGTCGATTCTCTTTGTCGGTGCGAAGTCAGAGACATTAGAACAGCCTTTCCATTAGAACTCTTCGAAGAGCTGGGATTATTGACAACCAATACATCTGATAAATTACCTATTTAGCAACCATTTGAGAAATGAGCACTTCAAATTTGTCGTTTTTATAAGGATTTCCATCATTCCATAAAATTACACCATTGTAAATAGTGTAATTTATAGTGTACAAATATTCTTTGTCTCCTTCGTAAAAACTTATATCGAAAAACCCATTATTCATTTTCATATTAACATCGCCTGTAATTGGTTCTGAAGTGGAGAGTACATTAATTATATTCTCAATCTTTGCTTGATTTGTAACAACTATCTTTCCACTTTTAAGGTTATGAAAACTACAAAAACTTTATTTGTTATTGTAATTTCTTTTACTTTTGAGGTATCAATCTTCCTGTTTTTATTTTCTTGTCCATTACAAGAAACAATTAAAATTAGAAATAAAAATGATATGTATCCAAGTATCTGTTTCATGAGGCTTATTATATTTAACATTATTTTTTAGGTTGTAGAAGAACACTTTGTAACTTCATTGTACTTAGAGACAATGAAGCACCTGCTTTAAAAGCTGAGTTTTTTATTTTCTTTGCCGATGCTCTTTGCGCCACACGAAAGGATTTGTGCGGGAGCGGGGGACATTCTTTTATCAATTCTTTTAAAGCAAAATCCTCTGAAACAAATGGCTGTTCTGTGAAAATTTTTGAATGAACAGGGATATTTGAAAATGCTATGCTGAATTTAACCGATTTCTTCGTGCTATTCTGATTAATAACCATCCCTTCTTTTAATAATTTAGAAGAAATACTAACCAGTGTTGAATCGAAAGAAATAATATTATGCTTTTTCTTCAAATATTTATCGTGATACTTTTTTAGACAACTATTGGATATCGCTTCAAAATAATCAGGATTTATATTTACTAATCGATCCCTGATCGAATTGTATTTTACACCTTGACAGCTTGTATTGGCAATACTTTTGAGTCAATGAATGGTAAAACTCTTCCATTGCTCTCAAACTATTATGTTTGATATTCAGCATGGAAAAAAGTAACAATTGAAACATCGTCTGTCCATGAAGTTTTTTTACCTGTTGATCTACATTGCAGGCAAGTGATAGTTTTTCTAATTCTTCTTTGGGAATGTAGCCTAAAACTTCTTCTAATTTCATAAGTTTGGTTTATACTCAAATATAATAATTTTGAGGTTTCGAACACTTATGGCAAGATGCTCGCGCCAGCAAGGGAACAGATTGCAACGATTACTAGTAGATATAAAATTGAATTGTTGTCTTAATATTTTTCAATATATTCCATCCAATTCTTTGAATATTTTTTTTTAATCTTCTTTAAAGTTTTTTCAGGAATAGGCTCATTAGAATAATCTAGTCCTTTATTTTTTAGATATTCTATAATTTGTTTCTTTTGTTGAAATTCTGTTGATTCTAAATCAAAAATACATTGTCGTAAAGCCTTTAAAATGTAAATATTTTGACCTTTTGAGTCTTTTGACATTGGTAAACTGTAATTAGCTCCTTTTTGAATTAAATAAAGAGCAACGTCCATTTTGTCTAATGTAAGCGATAATCCAAGAGGCAAATCGGTATGTCCTTCATTATAATAATTTAAATCTGCACCTGCATCAATTAGCAATTTTACTTTTTCAAGGCTAGCAGAATCATAATATGAAATAGCTGAAGTTAATGCTGTTTTTCTTGCTTGGTCACCATTTTTTGTTTGAACATTTTCTCTTGAATTTGGATTGCCTTTATATTTCAAAAGTAATTTCAAATATTTTATATCACTACTTTTCGCAGCGCATATCATTGCAGTTTCTCCTGTATAAGAATCTCCTAAATTTGGGTCTGCACCTAAAGTTAATAAAAGATTTACACTTTTATACTTGTTGTTTTTTATTCCTAACATTAACAATGTACTTCCAAATTTTGGTTCTTTGTAATTTGGATTTGTTTTTTTTAAATTTATTTCGTCTTTTATTAATGTGAGATTTTCATCTTCAACAGCCTTAGCTAAATTCCAAACTGGTGTATCTTGAAATAACCTGACGTCATTTCCTAAAAGTTCTCTCTTATTTATTTTACTTTCTCTATTATTTACTTTTTCTTCTTTATTATTACAGCTAACAGCTATAAATAAAACTATCAATATGATTTTGTTTTTCATTACATTTTATTATTTGATGCTATCTAATTAATGAAAGCTTGGAGGGATTAATGCTTGTTTAATAGTATTCCACATACTTTGAATCGCTGTTGGTTGAGATAATGAATCTATAATAGAATTAATACTATGTCCATTATAAATTCCACTTGCATTTCTAGGACTTAAAAAATGTTTTTCTCCACCAGCTGTCGGTACTAACGAAGAATTAACTACTTGTTGAATTCCATTTAAAGGGTCAGTTGACATAATATAAGCATCTGTTTCTGATTTTTTTGTTATACCACCAGTAAACATCGAAACTCCAGCCGCATTAAAAGTAATAGCACTATCGCCAGTTGCTATAGCGTTCGCTTCAGCGAGACCACCACCAAGTGAATGTCCTGTAAAGGTAATTTCGCCATCCAATCCTTTTTCAAGTGCTTTAGCATTTCCAACTGATTGGCTATATTGCTCGGAAGCACCAGCTAATTGAGTTGCATTATTCTTCCAGTCCTTTCCATCTTCTGTTCCTGCTGTTGCATAGGTATATTCTGTTTTTCCATCGACAGTTCGTTCGTATAATGCAGATTTAAAACCTGTTTTTTCATTTCTATAATTTAGATTTGACATTGCGGTAGAAGGTTTCCATCCGCCTTGTAACTCTACTTTATCATTTTTATCAGCATAAACATGTTTTGCCATCAATGCAGCTTCTAATGGAGTTGGTTTAGCCATCATTCCATCAGGGTCAATAAATCTCAAAGGATTATTATAAACATAATTATAGGGAGTCCACCTACGACCTTTCTCTGCCAGTGGATCGATGTTCATCCAACGTCCAATTGCAGGGTCAAAATTCCTTGCTCCATAGTCATACATCCCAAGCCCCAGTTCGTCTTGAAGCTCTTTTCCATTGTACTTATACTTATAACTAGAACTAACAATAGGAGCTCCGTACCCTATTTGTTTTAATCCAAAAGGATAATAATGATTCTCATCTTGTATAGCCAGAGTTTTATCATAACTTAAACGGACATTACCAAGATGATCTTTGTACTGGTAAATATATTTAAAAGAACTTGCTGTAACCGCCTCTACATATCCTTCTGTTGTTGGAAAAAACTTTAATAATGGACTGCAGGTTTGACAATCAGCTTTATATTGATAACCTCCTAAATAATCGGTTGTTGTAATATTTGCCGGAGAAACATTAGTTACAATTTTCTGCACTTTCTCCCCTGCAGCATTGTAAATATAAGCAATATTCCCTGTTGCGGCAAAGGTAATTTTTGTGGGCAGGTTTAAATGGTTATAGGTTATGGCTGTTATATTTTTGTTGTTGTCTTTGGTCATATTGCCATTGGCATCATAGCTGTAATCATCAACGGTGTTGGCTGCGCTGTCTACAAAACCTAATGTTTTGTTGCTGCTGTCAGCAACTTTCATCAGCGTGTTAGTGTTGTTATTATTGGCATAAGTGTAGATTAAATTATCGATCTGTTGAGTAGTTTCGCTGTTTCCGTTACGGGTAAGAGCTGTAATGTTTCCGTTTTTATCATACCATAAAGTTTCATTATAGGCGCTCAATACAGTTCCTTTTTTATAGACACCTTCTTTTAATCGGTTAAGATTGTCGTATTTGTAACCATAAGCCCTGATTACTGGTGTTGCTTCAGAAGTGCTTATCCATTGTGTTTCTGCAATATTTCCGTTATACAATGCTTTTACATCTGGAATTCCAGATGGGATTGTATTGTAATTAATCCTAAAAGCAAACAAATCTTTTGGGTCGTTTGGTTTGGTAAGGGATGTTATATCATTAATAGTTGTAAGCCACCCGCGTATGTTGTAGGTATAATGAATATTCTGGGTCGGAAGGGCTTCTGTATTTCCAACTTTTTTAGAAATTAACTGCCCCAGTTCATCATAGGTATTACTGGCAATAAGTTCAATTGCTCCTGAGTTTATTTGATGGGTCTGGATCAATAATCGGTCCTGGGCTGAATAAGTAAAGACATCTTTGGTCATTAACTCCGTGTCAGCAGCAGTTCTTTTGTGTCTTGTAATATTGTATTCAGACTTACCCGAAAAATCAAGTTTATTGTCTGTATAAGTATAACCGCCTAAATGATTTGTTTTATAAATCCTAATCGGTCTTGCTTTACTGTCATAAAAAGTGGCCGTTGTTTCGCCCAGCGCGGCTGTACTGGTGGTTGGTACCCTTGTCCAGGAAGCGGCTGCAAGGCCTTTTATCTGTGCTGTAGTCAGTACTGTCTGTGTTTCTACATCTGTGGGTACAGTAATGACAGGTGTACTTGGAAAAGTATAATTATCATAATAATTAACCGTAAGGAGCTTGAAGGTTTTTGGTTCTACTGTATTACTGTAATAAGCGGCAATATTGTCCAGAGTTCCTGTAGTTTGTTTAGTTTCGTTAAGCTGGGTAAGTGAAGGACTGTTCTGCGCATTCTGCAGGGTGATCCTTCCTGCAGGCGTAGCTGCTGCAGCTGTTGCCCACCCAGTATATACCGGACGGCTGAAAGCATCATATTTGGTTATGATCCATCCCACAGTACTTAAATCTGAAAAAGGTGAGTTAGCAGGTCCTGTGGCTACAACCCTGTCCAGTTTGTCATAAACGATAAATTCCCATTGTTTTCCGGGTAGTTTTTTCTCCACCAGCCTGTTGCGGTGATCGTATTTATATTGGTAGCATAAATTATCTAAAACAGTCTGGTTTCCATTGTCAATGACAGCTGAAAATGTACTTCCACTCTGTGCATGAAATCCCGGCAGAAGGCGGATAGAATTGAATGCTGTTAAATTCAAAGTGCCACTTGAGGATGTAACCACTGCAGCAGAAGTTATATCAATCTCAGTACTCACGGTGCTTCCAATTAAATCGACAGCTTTTGGAGGGATCACATAAGTCAGGTTTCCATAAATATCATAAACATAATAAGTATCGTGTTTTTGATTCACTGTCCCTGTTCCAACTGCGGCATAGGTTCTTTTTAAAACAGCCTGTCCTTCTTTGTTTTTAAACTCAACCGTTGAACCGTTTGCTTCAGATGGCACTGCAGCTGTGTTTTCATCATAAGTAACGGTTTTATAGAGTTCATTTGCGGTATAAGATCCGCTGTTTACAAAAGCAATTTTATACAACCCAGATGCAGCATCCCATGCTGTAAGGGCTGTAAATAATTTCACTTCATCTGCAATATTGGTCTGGTAGCTCATTTTTATTTCATGTCCCGATCCTGATCTCCAGTCATTGCCTGGTGCGGCTTGTTTCAGGATACGATTCAGAGGAGAAGCTTCCAGTTCTTTTTGGCTGAAAGGGTAATCAGTAGCCTCCATAGCAGAATTCCCAGTGATAGCCAGACTAGGGGTTTTATAATAAGATAGAACATTCGCCTCAGCAGCTGTATCATAAGTCATATTGGTATTAGACGATTTAAAAGGCAGATATTCTAGTGTTTGCCTTCCAAAACCGTCGTATGCGATATGGGTGATGATATCATTTCCTGATTTAGACTGCTGACCTGCTATTTGCTGAATAGGCCTTCCCAGTCCGTCAAAATAAGTGACATTTTGAGAAGCCTCAGAAATTGTGGGTGCGACTATTTTTACAAGAGAAGGTTTCTTATAGGTTACAGTTTTGATGTAATTCTCGGTTTGTGTCTGGCTTATTGCCATAAAAGGAAACAAAACCAAAAGGAATTGGATTAGATTTTTCATGATGCTTTTGGTTTTATTTATGGCTTATAATTGTACTGGTTCTCTGAAAGTATATTTCCTTCATTATCTTTTACAAATTCAAGTCTGCCAAAACTATCATAAGTATAAGTGGTTGTATGACCTTTCGGATCTGTAATAGTACTGACACCAACAAGAGGTTTGTATGCGTAAGTGGTTACCATAGCATTGGGAAGTGAAGTACGTAAATTGTTTATGGCCCCTAAATTGGTTTCGTTTACATTGTTTAAATCTGATATTCCAAGTGCAGCAGATACTTGTGCAATGGATGCATTTTCTATCTTTGCAATTGGCTGGGTTTTATTGTAGCCCCATAAAATAGAAACAGGATTGTCATTTTCTATAGTATATTGAGTAATATTACCAAAATTATCATATTGATAGCTAACCTTTTTTTCTAGCTGATCTGGTAAAACACTTCCTTTTTTTGTATAAATATATTTAGGTAATATCAATGGGTCTGCAAGAACTGCAGAAGTAAAGCTTCCATATTCAATTCTTTTTTCTGATAACTTATTGGAGCCTTTAAAAACTTCTGTTTTTAAAGGTGTACTAACAATATTTTTGGAAAGCAATTCATTTCTGAAAGGCTCATTTACCATGGTTTGATCTTGAGCATAGTAAAATTTTGTTTCTAGAGTTTCTCCTTTTGAATTTGTTGTTGTTTGTGACGATAATTGTAAACTTGTTGGGGTTGTATTGTAGTAATAGTTTTCTGTTTGTGACACACTTTTTCCTTCTAAATAATCTATTGTTGTTTTACTTTTTAATTTATCAAAACCTGTATAGATTTTGAAATATGGTATTTTTGTCGGTGGAGAAAGCTTCTCGAAAAATCTATCAAAATAATGGAAATTTAAATTATCAGCGGCATATAAATTTTTAACATCGTCTAGGCGATAAGGAGGGTTTCCAATCATTAAAGGGTTTTCAAATCTTCTATCAATTTGAATATCATACGAATCGCCTTCAGCATCTACAAGGCTCGTATTTAATTCTTCTACATAACCTTTGTTTGTTTCATTACTTAATCCGTAATAATCAAATATTTCTTCACTAATTATCATATTATTTTTGTATTTCTTATTTGAAAGTAATTTACCACTTTGCCATATTTTGGGTTCTAACTCTTGATAGTACTCCTTTAGATATCCTGTTCTTTGAGAGGGAACAAAACTAAAAACAAACTCTTCTTTTATTTCTTCTGTCCTATTTATTTGTCTTTTAATCACATTTGTATAACCAACATTACTCCCTTGCGTTTTTAATAAAGGAAAAATAGGTTCAGAGCTTATCCTGGTTCCATAATAATTGATGTAATCAGGATTTTCTTGAGTATTGTAACTCCCAGGTTTTATAATGCGTTGTGTCACATATTCTTTATATTCTGGTGCTGTAATTAATTGTCCAGAGCAAATATTATTAGTCCCAATATATTCGTAAGTAGTTTTGTATTGATTAGATTTTTCAATATCTACTATTTCCCTTATACGCAACCCACCAACCTTGATATCGTTAAAATTTTTCTTTAAATATTTTAACTTTAATGTGGTTATATGTCCTGGTCTAAATGGCCAATTTGCCATAATATTTGTTGGAGGACAAGTCATTTTTACGTAAAATCGGTACGTACTATTAGCCATTGAGGTAAGATTATAACTAATCTTATTTGTAGATAAAAGATTAGTATGATTTCTATCAATTGAAGTAGAAGTGTAATCAATAAAAGTCATACCTTCTTTCTTTTGCAAGCCGACTTCAATTTTATAAGGCCATCCGTTAACCTGTGATAATGTTATAGAAGGATTGACATAACTAGTTTCAGCAGAGAAAACAATATTTTCAGAATACACATTTGCAGCACCCTGTATTGTAAATTCATCACCATAAACCGTTCTAATTGTATTTGTATAAGGAGCAGAACCACCCACAATTGGGTTACCTGAGGAAATATCTAGCGATGAACCACCAACAAAATAGTTGTTTTCATAAGAATCGAAGCCGTCATTAGAAATCTCCTTTAATTTCCCACTATACATACTATTCCACGATACCATATTATTTTCAAAAGTGTATACTCTCTCTCCTCCTGTTGGAAATATAATTTTTTTAATTGTAAAAAGTTTGTTGACATCTGAGTTAATATATCTATTACTGGATGAATTATTGTAATATCCCCATAAATCTTTATTTGTAGCGATTGTATTTTTTGCAGGAATTATATTACTGTCATTATATTCAAATTTATATCTTTCGATATTTTTTGATTGATTGTCATTTATGCTCAAAGAATCCAAACGTAAGCGGCTGTTTAAATTTGCATAAGTTGATTCTCCTTTAAAGTAACTTTGGTGAAATTGAATTTTTTTTATTTTATTATTTTTCGAGTCTGACAATATGATTTGAGATAATCTAGGAGCAAGTTTAAGTTCATTACTAGAAACAATCGTGCTAGGAAAATCGACTCTGTCATTTACATATATAAAATCGAGTCTGCCATCTTTAAAAGAAATCGTTTCTATCAACTTTTCAGTAGTGGTATACGTGTCTCCAGTTATATGAGTTTCTTCATATGACGAATAGGGTTTTGCAGGATTAAATGTTATTGTTCTGGATTCAGTAGTTTGTTTGTACTGATTGCTTATGTATGAAAAATCTATAAGTGTGTTTTTTGAAGTTATTATCTTTTTTACAAACCAACTTTGAACAACGCCTTGATTATAATTTGTGTAAATATTTTTATTTTCTTTTGTAGACAATTCTTCAGCACCATCACCCATTATAGCTCTTACACCATCACTTCTTATTATTTCAAAACTTTGTAAATATTTGTTAGCTAATGTTTTATTTATTTTTATATCATCTAAAGGAAAGGTGATAAATGTTCTATCTACTTGATTAAATTTAAAGAGACCACTTTTTCCTAAAACATTATAATAAAAATCATCAGGTCTTAAATCAGAAACAATAACATTGCCATTACCATTAGCATATGGATCATTATATGAATTTATATTAGCATACTCGTTTTCTCGTGCTTTTATTGTGGAAAAACTTGCTGGGAATCCATTATATGGAAAAAATGAAGGGATTGAAGTGTTAGTATAATCTTTTTGAAGCTCCTCTTTAAGAAAGGGAATTCTATATGATTCTGTAAAAAAACCTCTTTCATCTACCTGTCCATTAGGGGTTCGTATAATAGATCCTCCCCAATTTAGTTTTACACCTATACCAATATTTCCAGCCTCTTCATTTACAAATATACCGCTAGTGTTGAAGGAAATATTAATAGGAATCTGTACTCCATCTTGAGTAATAGTATAAACAGGAATTGATACATCGGGTTGTCCCGTATAATATGATACAGGTGCAGCAATCGCTTTAAAAATTGCAGCAACTTGAGGTGTAATGGGATAATTTACTGATTCTTCTAACCGTTGAGCGTCAACAATTCCTGTCAAAGAGAAATAAATTAGTGATAGTAATATAAACTTTTTCATATTCTGTTTTATTTTCTATAAAAATAAAAAATAACTTATATAACTATATTTTTTTTAAAGAAAATTACTGTTAAAATTTTAAAAAAATATATAATGATCTGAATAATAAACTAATAGTGTCTTCAATCGCTCAAAATTGTTAAGGCATAATATAGTACTTTTAATTAATGATAGTATTAGAAGACTTTCTATAATTTTGTCTCGAGTGCTCTGTAATGAAAAAAATAAGTTTTTTCTTTTAAAATAAAAATTACTACCAAATTATTTCTCATTATCAACATCCTTGTTTTCTCAATAAAAAAGATATATTTGTAAAAAATTATTACACTTTTGTTGTGAAGAAAAATCTACTAAAAAAACTGCCGTCTTTCAATCTACAGGAAATGTTGATTGTTCTTGCTATCATAGGAATTTTGCTTTTAATCGCTTTGCCTAACCTTATGCCTTTGATTACAAAAGCAAAAAGTGTAGAGGCACAAGTACAGCTTAAAGCAATATATAATGCAGAGAAACAGTACTATTTTATGTATTCAAAATACAGCCCTAATTTTACCGAAATAGACTTTGAAGCACCAAAAACAACAAAAGAAAACGGAAGTGCTAATTATGTTTATGAAATAGTGCAATCAACAAATAATGAGTTTAAAGTAAAAGCTACAGCAATTACTGATTTTAATGGAAATGGGGTTTTTAATGTTTGGGAAATTGATCAGAATGGTGTTCCAAAACAAATCATAAATGATTAATGTGGTATTTGAAATTACTTTTACTTATTGTATTTGCTCTCGTATTATATCAGGATTTTAAAAACCGTTTAGTTTACTGGTTTTTATACCCAATTATTGGGATTTTAGCATTTGCAATTCAACTACATAATCTGCCTTCGTCAATAGCATTGACCAATTGGGGAGTTAATTTAATGTTTGTAGTTTTAATTTTGGCTGTAAGCTTGATTTATGCCAAGTCTAGAAATTTAGATTTTAAAAATACGATCGGGATAGGAGACGTCCTGTTTTTTCTTTTTATAGCCGGTACATTTTCGATAGTTTCTTTTTTGGTTTTATTTGTCTTTTCCCTTTTATTTTCCTTGATTTTGCATTTAGTTTTAAGTAACAAAAAAGAGCAGTCTACAGTGCCATTAGCTGGTTATATGTCGCTTTTTTTTGGTGTTGTTTATGCAGTTTCTTTTTTTTGGAACGACACATTTTTATACGCTTATTAAATGGAAAATTTTGATGTTTCTATAGAATTCCAGCAGCTTGTAAAAGCAGAACAGGCTTATTATTACAGAATTGTTCCTGTTGGTAAAAATGGGCAGATTGTAGTTTTAAAAACTGATAATTCTGATATCGCAGGTTTACAAAATGAATTAAGCATTCTTCTTAGTTTTCCTGTTCAATTAGAAACAGATTCTACAGAAAATATAAACCGTTATTTAAGTACCAATTATAGAAAATCGTCTAATAACGTTTCTGAGATTCATTATACTTCTGATTTTTTAGAAAAAATTGTATTAAATGCTAAGGAAATAGGGAGCAGTGATATTCATTTTGAACCTTATGAAAAAAACGCCAGGGTTCGTTTTCGTTTAGATGGAAAGTTAAAAGAACAATTTCATATTTCGGTAGAAGAATACCCTATTATTGTAAACAAAATAAAGATTCGTGCCCAGCTCGATATATCAGAAAAAAGGTTACCGCAAGACGGACGTATAACAATGGTTACGGATTATCAGGATTTTGATGTTCGTGTTTCAGTTTTACCAACGCTGCATGGAGAAAAAGTAGTACTACGTATTTTAAGTAAAGATACCAGCGATATCGATATTAATTCTTTGGGCTTTACAGAAAAAGAATTAGAATCTTATCTTGAAAATATAAAACGCCCGAATGGTATAGTTCTTATTTCGGGACCGACAGGTTCAGGAAAAACAACAACTTTATATGCTACCTTAAAAAGATTAAATGTTCCTAATACTAATATTTTAACGGTTGAGGACCCAATAGAATATACGCTGGAAGGAATTAATCAGGTTCAGTTAAAAGAAAATATTGGGCTTGATTTTGCCGCAACTTTAAGAACATTTTTAAGACAGGATCCGGATATTATTATGGTGGGGGAGATTCGTGATGTGAATACCGCAAATATGGCGATTCGTGCTGCATTAACAGGGCATCTTGTTTTATCAACCATACATACAAATTCAGCATGGGCAACAGTATCGAGATTGATCGATATGGGAGTTCCATCATTTTTAATTGCAAGTACTCTTAATATTAGTGTTGCACAGCGTTTAGTACGTAAATTGTGTAATTCTTGTAAAAGTGAAGAGCCAATTGCTGAAGAAATTTTTCCAACTGGTTTTGAAATCCCAAATGACTTAAAATCTCATCATGTTGCGGTTGGATGTGAGCATTGTTATCATACAGGCTATTCCGGGAGAAAGGCGATTTATGAAATTCTGCCAATTGGGTCAGAATTATCTAATTTAATTAAAAACAACCAACTGGATATCAACGATTATTTAGAAGAAAAAGACATTTTTACACTAAAGCGTAATGCATTGTTATTAATAAAAGAGGGAATCACTTCTGTCGATGAAGTTTTTTCATTACTCTTGTAAATTAAAAATATAAAAGTCCTACAACTGACATAAATTCATGAAAAAAATAATTACCCTTTTTTTGCTGATACTTTTCCAGATTTCATATTCACAAGATAATCGGATTTTACAGCTTAAAAATAACATAGAATCCATTTCTGCTGACGCTCCGGGACTTAATGAAAAAGTTAACGTTAACATTAAAGAAGCTTCTTTGTCAAGTTTCTTATTGGCAGTTTCTCAAATTCACAAACTTAATTTTAGTGTAGCAACAAATCTAAACCAGATTACTATTGTAAATAATTTTTCGGATGTTACGGTAGGGGATCTGCTTATATTTTTATGTAAAGAATATAATCTTACTATTGATTTTACAGGAAATATCCTGGCTATAAAATCATACGAAAAACCAGTTGAAATTCAAAAGGTAAAAGAGATTGATGTTGCCCATGATTATGCAAATAATTTACTTTCTCTAAACCTGAAAGATGATAAATTATATGACGTTTTCAGAAAAATAATGGATGTAAGCGGCAAAAATTTGGTTTTTGCCCCTGGCTTAGAAAATCAACCATTAACTGCTTATATAAAAAGTATGCCTTTTGATGCTGCATTAAATAAATTGGCTTTTGCTAATAATTTAAGTGTAACCAAATCAAGAGACAACTTTTATATTTTTGACAAATTAGATGGAAATTTTGTTGTTGAAGGTACAGGAAATCAAAATGGAGAAGTAAGACAAAACAAACCTCAACGCCCAAGAAAATCTAATTTTTTCTTTACTGTAGTTGATGCGGATAAAAAACTCCTAAACGTTGATTTTGAAAATACTCCAATTTCAAGTATTGTTTATGATATAGGTCATGAGCTTGACATTGATATGTTTATATCAAGTCCTTTAGAAAACGCTGGTAACGGGACAGTAAAAGCCAAAAACATCACTTTTGACGAGCTTTTGGCAAAATTGTTTGAAGTAAAAACTGATAGTTATTCAGCACAAAGTAATAACCCGCAGCAGTTTAACAGTAATAGTCAAGCAGGATCTATGGCATCTTCCGGAGGCAGTTATACTTTTAAAAGAAGTGGTTCTGTTTATTATTTTGGAACAAAAGATCAATTAGTGGTGCGAAATATTAAATCGATTCCGTTAATGCACCGTTCTATTGAACTTTTAAGTGATCCGTCAAAAGAGGGCAGGAGTGCAGGCAGGTTAAATAATACGAACAACTATTCAAATTATAGTTCTTTTGATAACAATACTAATAGATCAACATCAAATTCTAATTACTCGAACCAAAATAGTAATTATAATAATAACAGTAGTAATTATTCGTCTTCTAGCAGCAGCAGTGGGCCTTCAGAATCTATTTTGACCATTATACCTGATGAAATAAAAAAAGATCTGGATATTAAAATTGACAAAGAGCTGAATAGCTTTTTGGTTAATGGACCTGCAGCTAACATTGAGCGATTTGAATCTTTTATAAATTATATTGACAAAGCTGTCCCTGTAATTTTAATAGAAGTGATGTTGTTAGAAGTAAATCGAAGCGCGACAGTAGAAACAGGTATTCAAGCAGGAATTGGAGATAAACCTGTTACTACAAAAGGAACTGTTTTTCCGAATGCAGATATTAATTTAGGAGCTTCAACAATTAATAAAATTATTGATGGTTTTAACGGATTTGGTTCTTTAAATATAGGACAAGTGGTGCCTAACTTTTATTTAAGTTTAAAAGCTATGGAAACAAACGGAAACTTAAAAGTACGTTCGTCCCCTAGATTATCTACCTTAAATGGGCATAAAGCTTACCTGTCAATTGGTGAAACAACGTATTATGTTGTCACAAACCAGAATTATTATGGATCACAAATTCCACAGGCTTCAGAAGTTAAAAACTATCAGCCTATCGATGCCGAATTATCAGTAACTATAATGCCTTTGGTTTCTGGTAATGGGCAGATTACAATGGATATTAAAGTGATTCAATCGAGTTTTAATGGTCAAAAAGTAGATAAAGATGCTCCTCCGGGGATTAATTCAAGAGAATTTACTTCCATTATCAGAGTTAAAGACCAAGATATTATAGTATTAGGCGGACTTGAAGAATCTGTAAAAAATGATTCAGGAACAGGAGTTCCTTTATTATCGAGAATTCCAATTCTAAAGTGGCTATTTAGTTCAAGAAAACGAGAAGATTCGAAGAAAAAATTAAGTGTATTGATTAAACCTACAGTTATTTACTAATGGCCGCATTCTCCTTACATACTTTTTTGCTTGGAAAACAATACATTGGCGTTGAGCACTTCACTATAAATAATGAAGATAAAGTTGCTCTATTACTAGTTGAAAAGAAAAAAGAGGGATTAGTAATTAGTAAAAAAGACAGGGTTAGTTATAACGGAAAAATAGCAGAAAAATGGGATACCAAAATACCTTTTTTTGTTGTTATAAATTCAAATCAGGTTATTCAAAAAGAGGTTTTAGGAGTTGAACCATCAGATGAAAAACTATTACATAAATCTTTCCCTAATACAAACTGGGATGAGTTTTATTATGAAATCTGGAGATTAAAAACAAAATCTGTTATTGCTATTGCCAGAAAATCATATGTTACCACTTTGCTGGAAGATTATCAAAATCAAAAAATAATAATTGCAGGAATCAGTCTTGGTGTATGTTCTATAGCGGATATTATTGCATATACTGAGGAAAATAACCTTTATACCAATCATCAAAACATATCTAAAGAAGAGACTCAGATAATCTCTGCGAGTTCTTTAGAATCTGCAATAACCTATACTATAAATGATCTTCAAATTGAGAATAGACAATTACTTGCTTTTTCAGGTATTTTACGATTGATACTAAATAATACTCTTAATACAGGTTCGATCATTTCTTATAGCGATGAGCTATATGATAACTACAATCAGAATACATTTTTTAATAAAGGAATTAAAATAATGGTTGGAGTTATATTAGCAATACTACTTCTTAATTTTATTTTTTTTACACACTATTATAAATTAGCCCAAGAGTCATCTGAAATTTTACTGGTAAATAAATCGTCTATTGAAGATGTCAGTAAAATAAAGCAAAGAATTATAGTAAAAGAAGAGAAAGTGAAAGCTATTGATGGCAGAATGACTTCCAGAAGTTCTTTAATTATCAATGAAATTGCTAATAAAGTACCTTCTTCAATTTTATTGACCGAATTAACTTTTAATCCTCTGGAAAAAAAGATTAAAGCAGAAGAAGCGATACTAACAAAAGATAAAATAATCACTATTTCGGGAACTACAATTGCAAATCAGTCTTTTACTAAATGGGTAGAAGATATTGAAAAGCTGCAATATATTCACAAGGTTTTAATTACACATTTTGGTAAAAATGAAGATAATGAAACTACATTTTCTATAAATTTAACCCTGAAGTAAGATGAAACTGAACAAAAAAAATAAACTGCTGGTAATTGGTTTTTTTATTGTGCTTTATATCTGCTATTCTTTTGCGATTTCTAATACAATAAATTATTATACTGAATATAAAGATAAAGAGCGGGAGATAGCTCAGGATAGTGATATGCCAAAACTCGTGGCTCAGATGGTTCAAAAAGAAAAGCAGCTGGATCAGATTTTGGATAATTACGATGTAAATATTTCAGAATCTTTCCAGAATGATTTATTAAAACAACTGACTTCTTACAGTGATAGTTACCATTTAAAGATCGTTGATTTTAAAGAGCCTCATATTATCTCGCAAAAAGGATTTACTGTTACTAGTTATACATTTTCTCTTGAAGGATCGTTTAATGGATGTCTGGCAGTACTTAACAAGGTAGAAAATAATCCCATGCTTGGAAATATTAAACATTTAAATTTCATTAAAAAGAGAAATTATAAAACAAATACAGACCAATTATTTGTAGAGGTTATTATGCAGAAAAATAAAGGAATTTAAATCTTAATTGTATTTAATACATCATAAAGATTTGCATTGTCACTTGTAACATTTGCAATGAATTTGATATTGATTTCGTATGCAAAAAGTAAAATAAGTTCTGTTATAAAAAAAATATAAGTAACGATAAAGATTTAATAATATAATAAAAATAAAAAAAAATGGAAAAATTATGTAAGCTCTTATTTATAGTAATTATTTTAAATTTTAATTCCCTAAAAGCACAAGGAATTATTACTTCTCCGGATAATAGTGTAAATGCAATTACTTCTTCTTCAAGTGTGATTCCTAAAACAGAATTAGGAGCGATGACATGGACTTCAACAAATGCTTATGGAGCTACGCCGCTTATTTATAGATCAAGACGATTTCCTGACAATGGAACAGGTGATTTTCCTTTTAATCAATATGGTGAATTAATGATTCAGGGGAATTCACATGATAATGGCAATAGTAGTTATAATAAAGGGATTAGTTTTTTAACTTGGGATGGTACAAGTCCATCACCACTAATAAGAATGAGAATTTCTCCAACTGGTAATATTGGAATTGGAATAAATGATCCTTCTGCCAGTCTTGAAATTAAAACTCCAGCTGTAACAGGGGCAGAAACATTATTAAAATTGAGTGTTAGTGATGCTGCCCAAGATTATATAAGAATTGCAAATGGTACGAGTGCCAATAATCAATTCGTTCCAAGTTTACAAGGGTACCGAACCAGTGATAACAGAGCATCACTTTATTTAACAGCTATTACTGAGCCTAATATTGATAGTGGTACAGATCCTCTTATGACATTTGATTCACGAACAACTGCAGCAGCTATAATTACAAGACCATTATTTGCTTGGGATTCATATGGTAATAGAAAAATGATATTAACAGCTAACGGCAGTTTAGGAATTGGTACTCTTACAACAGGTACACATAAGCTGGCTGTAGAAGGTTCAATTGGTGCAAGAGAAATAAAAGTTCAGGCAACTGGCTGGTCTGATTTTGTATTTAAAAAAGAATACAATTTGCCAACATTGGAACAGGTTGAAAAACATATCAATGAAAAAGGACATTTAGAAAATATCCCAAGTGAAGAGGAAGTTTTGAAAAACGGAATTAATCTGGGTGAAATGAATGCTAAGCTTTTGCAGAAAATTGAAGAATTGACTTTATATAGCATTGAGCAACAAAAAGAATTAAATGCTGTAAAAGCTAAATTAGAAAGAATTGAAAATTTACTTAACGAAAAACCAGAAAATAAATAATCCCAATAGATATGAAAAAAAGCCTTTTATTTATAATTGTATTGCTAATTGCGCAAAATATTTTTTCGCAAACAGGAGGAAGAAGATTTTTTAACAAAAGCTTTTATGTTAACAATGTAACTCTTTTAGAGTTAACAGATGATTTGGGGCAATCCTTAAATACAAACAATATCTATAAAGTCCAATTGGTAGTTACAGGAACAGGAACTAAAACTGGTGCTGAATATTTAGTATGGAATGATGTAACTACTGCTTCTTGGCAGATTAGGGCAGTTACTTTGTCTGGAAACTCTTCAAATCACCCTTTGCTTATTGTAGAGAATAATATAGTAAAAGTTTATACAAAACATACTAGTAAATATACCGTTTTGGCATTTGTTGAAGAAATAATTTCTAACGAAGACGATGTAGAGCCTTCAATTTTTGGGTCTTCTTTTCAGTGGCAGAGAGATGGATTATTTTTATCTTACGAAGGTAATGTTGGTATTGGTACAACGGCTCCAACAACTAACAAACTTGATGTTAAAGGTACGATTCATTCTCAAGAAGTAAAAGTTGATATGTTAGGCTGGTCTGATTTTGTATTTAAAAAAGAATACAATTTACCAACGTTGGAACAGGTTGAAAAACATATTGTAGAAAAAGGACATTTAGAAAACATCCCTAGCGAAGAAGAAGTTCTGAAAAATGGAATTAATCTGGGAGAAATGAACTCTAAGCTTTTGCAGAAGATAGAGGAATTAACCCTTTATGCTATTGAACAGCAAAAAAATACTGAAAAGTTAATGAAGATTATCGAAGAGCAGAATAAGAGGTTAGAAGTTCTTGAAAAAGGAAAATAAATGGAATATAGTAATATGACAGAAAGCCGCTTCTATAACGAAACGGCTTTTTTTGTTTAGACGGCTGGCATAGCTTTAAAATCAGAATTTACCTTCTGGCTGATAGTAGTTAAAAGTTCAAATTCATCCATTGGAAAAAGTTGATGTGCAACCTCTAAAATAAGACCGACATTAATTGATGAATTTTTATCTGTTTCTATAACTTTATGTGTCTCTTGATCAATTGCCAAAATGCATAATTTTAGCATATTAGTGATTACGCAGCCTAGTTCGTAATAATTTAGAAAATTGATTTCGGCAGTATAAATGTCTTTTTTATCACTATTAGGTTTTAATGTATTTAAAAATCCGGCTGTTAAATTTTTAAGATCTTCTAAGTTTTCTGTTTCTTTTTCCATAATCTTTGTTTGGCTTTTAATTTTTTTAGATTTCTTTTTGGCGGGTATTTATTAGAAGGATTTTTACTCTTTTACGGGATTTGAATTTTTAATTTGTACTTGTCCGAAAAATTGTATTTTTGTTTTATGTATGCAATTAAATAAGACTGCTTGACGTACAGAATCATTTTGATCTGTATCGTACAGAAATAAATATGTTTTTTACAGATTGCATTATTTTTTATCCCTAATTATTACCTTTGAATTATGAGCACATTAACGAAATCAAACCATATAGGGCGAAAAATAAGCCGTATTCGTGAATTAAGAGATATGAAGCAGGAAGCTTTGGCACAGGCTTTAGGAACTAACCAGCAGGCAGTTTCTGCTATGGAAAACAGTGAAACTATCGACGATGATAAACTTGCAGAAGTGGCAAAAGCTCTTGGCGTTACTGTGGAAGCAATTAAAAATTTTTCGGACGAGGCTGCTATTAATTATTTTAATAGTTTCAGTGATAATAGTATTAATCAGGGACCAATAGGAAATCAAAATATTTGTCACTTCAATCCGCTGGATAAATTATTAGAAGCTTTTGAGGAAAACAAAAAACTTTATGAGCGTTTGTTAGAAGCTGAGAAAGAGAAAAATGCTTATTTAGAGAAATTGTTAGAGAAGAAGTAAGTTTTTAAACAATAATATTGTAACAAAAAGCCACTCCGATATGAAGTGGCTTTTTTATTTTGATTATGCTCACGCCAGCAAGTGGTTGACATCCTCCAATTCATTAGGTTATTCAAACTCTTTTTAATCCTTTATTACAACATTAAAGCCAAAATTTTTTAAAATTTCAATAAAAATTTCAAAATAATCATCTAATCGAACATTTAAAGTTTTTTTCAAAATATTATGATTTAATAATTCAATTGTGTTCGTGTTTAAATTTTTGTCAATATTTGAAACTACCAATGAATCTTCTAAACCATCTAGTGTACTAGCAATATAAGTTTTATTTCCTAAAAGTTGTTCGGCTAAATTATTATATAAATCAAAAATTCCAGAAATAAAATTACCATCAATTACTATATGCTTATCATTTGGTATATACTGAGGAACTCCCGAATAACGTAATGCTGCTCTAGTATATAACAATTGGTTTTTTCGATATTTCAAAAAATCTTTATCCTGATCCCAAAAGAAATAAAGATCTATTAGATCCTGATTATATTCTTTAGCTGTTAAACTAGATTCGTCATAAAAATCAAAGTCTATAGTACATTCAATTTCTATATTGTTTGTGATTCCAAAATTTCTATTGTGCAAAGGAGTAATTTTTAAAAACGAAATGTCCTCAACTTCAAGGTTATTCCTTATCAATTTTGAAGAAATAATAAATGATTCGTCTTTTATTAAATTCCAGTTTTCTATGTTTTTTACATTATATAAATAAAGTAAATAGACTTCATTATTGTCATCATCATCATGATAATAATCAATAAAAACATAATCACATTTAGATTTTAATATTCCTTTATTAAAAATCTCTACTTTTAATTTATTATTCATTTTTTAAATTTTACCAACTAGATCCTGGGAAAAGATGTATAGTACCTGCTTCATAATGTTGCTCAGTATATCCCCAAATTACTTTCCCATTTTTTGTTAATTTAAGAACTCTCCATCTATCCCCAGCAGGAGATTCAGGTACATCATACTCTTCTGCGCCAGCCCATCTAGGATTTTCTCTCCCTTGATATATATTACGAGGCTGTAGGTTTCCTGATTCAGCTTGTGCTTTTGCTTTATTGAACGCTCTAGGAGGATTTTTATTACCTCCATTTCCTCCATTTCCAGAACTTCCGCTGCCTCTTCTAGCAAAGTAGTCCACTAATCCTCGTACCTCTCCACCAGTTGCATATGCTGAACCTAATGCAACAGTACTTCCATGAATGGCAACAGCACCAGCAGGAACAGTCAGAGTTCCAAAAGAAAAAACTTCTGCTCCAACAGCGACTATGTCTTCACCTACTCCTTGAACCATTGTTGTGATGTCGCCACCTAGTCTGCCAAACCTTTCTGCTGCTTCGTATTTAGTACCTGTAAATGCATGTGGAGCTTGTACTAAGCCAAATGTCATATTATTTGTAGCAATCGTTCCAAAATAATTAGCATTAAATACGGCCATTTGTTTTGTAAAATCATTAAAAATATCTTGCCAATCACTTTTAGATTTACCAAATACAACGACTTCGTTTAATTCGCTAGGGTCAGGACAGCAGTCTTCTGTAAATCCTCCATCAGGGTCTATAGAAGAGATCGGGTTATTTCCCATTCCTAAATATGGAGAAGCATATTGCCCATATGGGTCTGTAGACAACCATCTTCCAATTCTTCCGTCCCAAAGGCGGAGTTGAAAAGCTTCCATTCCTGTTTCTGTGTCAAGTTCTTGCCCTTGAAAAGCGTAGCGATAATTTAAAGAGTTACGTGATGGTAACAGCTCTCCGAAAGGGTAATAATCAGCAAATGATTTAATAGCTGGAAGACCACTCTCTTTTTCTATAACAGCTCTAACATTTCCTAGATGGTCTTTGATTTCATAACTAGAAATTCCGCTTGCTTTTTTATAAATTCCTAAACGGTTTAATCCATATATTGCTAATTCTACTTGTGTTATACTACCTCCATTTGGCAAACTATAAACAGCCATTGTATTGCCAGATAAGTCTAATTGGTAATAAGTAGTATTTTGTAATACAAAAGTTGTGGTGTTGTAACTTTCTTTTTTGATGCGCTGTCCTCTCTCATTGTAAAAGAACTTGACTATAGTGTTAGAACCTTTTTTAACTTCGGTTACTAATCCTTGTGTGTTGTAAAAGTAATATAAATTTTCAGAAACATTTTGTTTTAACTGCCCAACTGCATCATAAACATAATTTCCTGCTGATTGGTTTTCAATATCAGTTACATCTGCAGTTACAGCAGCACTTTCAGTTATACTATTTAATTGGTTAGTTCCTGTATTGGTATAGTTGTAAGTAAGTTTATCTACAATTGTACCTGCGTCATTTGTTCTTTGTAGAGTTTGGATATTTCCATTGGCATCATAAGTTAATCCGCCTTCTGCTAAACCAGTAATAGGGCTAATAACGGCTGTACTAGAATTTGTATTACCAAATGTAGCACCAGTTAACCAGTTGTTACGGTTATAGTTGTATAGATATCCTTTTTGATTTGCTGTGCTTCCAGAATAATCACCGGCTATTCCTTTATTTGCCCAACGAGCAGCTTTTATATTTCCGTTATAATCTGCTCCGGCAGTAGGAGAGGAAGTGATGTTTCTACTGGTTCGCAAATAATCACCATTATAGTAGTCAAGCGTTAATCCAAAGACATCGTTTGTATCTCCACCTGGGTCTTTAGAAGCCTCTAAACTAGGGTGGTTGATACTCTTAAGCTGCCCGCCAAGTGTATATACATAATCTAGTCCTTGTGCTCCCTGAGCAATGTTAACTCTTTTTAATTCGCCAGTTTTATAGTAACTATAATCAGCATGGGTTGTAAAAGTAGAATTATTGGTTGACGTTTCTACTTTTGTTAGTACGTTATTTGCATTATAAGTATATTGATGTACAAAAAGCTCAGCGGTTTTGTCTTTTTGAAATAAAACTTTTTTTATATTTCCTTTATAATCGTATTCATAATGGATAGTTTTGGCTCCAATCCCTTCATTGTATTGCACCAGCCATTCTACTCGATCATATGGATCATAACTGTACCAGGTAATTGCTGAAATTGTAGATCCTGGTTTGGTATAAGTAATGGCTACATTTCCGGATAGATTGTTTTGGGTATAATTTGTACTACTAATTCCTGCTGTTACTAATACCCCTGCTAAAGTTAGATTAGTGGGTGTGGTTGGCAATACTACAGATGTTGTATTATTTTCAGGATAATCATAAATTATAAATGATTGTTCAGAACGTGTTCCGGTTATTAGAGAAGTGTTATTAGAGTTTGCGGCAGCGGTAGCCCATATACCGCTACTACCTGTAATTACACCACTTTCTTTTGGTCTCCCTAAATCATCATAGTCGGTATAAGAAACGTTGGTATCTGCCTGAAGCGCAATTTGAGAATAACGTATTTGTTCATCATTTCGGTAAGCAAACTTACTAATACCTTCATCTGGACTAGATGATTCAATTAATTGACCTAATGTATTATACTTATAAGTTGATGCAAAATTTGTAGAAGTCATGTAGGCAGGACTTGCTACTACTGTTGTATTGCTTACGTAACCGTTTGGCTGTATTGATTTTACTAGTTGACCAGTTTTGTTGTATACGTTTACGGCATAATCATAGTAATTTACTCTATAAGTAATACCTAGTGAACCTGCATCGTATGTTGGCGCTCCAGAAGCAATATAAGTTTTGGGGTCTGATGTTGGAGTAGTTATGGCCTGTATCCTATAAGCATTTCCACCTGTTAAAGTTGTTGTTAGTGCTCCAGTTTTTAGATCGTAAATTTTATATAAAGATGATGATCCTATTAAAGCTATTTGGCCACTGGAAATACCAGTAGGTATATGTACATCTACAAAGCCTTGTGTACCAATAAGCGATACTACAGGGTAGGAGGCAGCCCCTCCTGAACGAGCAGAGGCCAATAGTTTTCCTTCTCCATCAGTAAAAGAGACATTTTCATTGCCGTTTGCATCAACACCTACAGACTTATAGAATTTAGTAATTACCTCTTCTTTTCCAGCAGTAATTGTTCCATCATAATAATCGGAACCATAAACATAATACATTTCCTGAGCAGCTGGAACAGTATAAGAATATCCTGTTCTCCATTCTCCATTTATTCTATTCCCGCCCACCACATTTATAACACTACCCGGGTTTAAGGAATCATAATTGGTTTGTGCAAAAGGATGAGTAGCAGTTGCCTGATATAATTCATCAGTATTAATGTCACTATAATAATTTGCCAGACTTGTTGCAGGGCTATTATCAGAAAGCGCTACTATAGATGCTTTAAAACTACTTCCGGAACTAGCCGTAACACTAAAGCCAGGTTTTAAAATGATGGCATTAGAATTAAAGTTAACAGTTAATCCTGTACTTATTGCAGATGAAGCAATAATTTCGTCAATCGCATTTATTGTTGTACTAGATGTAATAGGAGTTGCTATTGTTTGAGTTTTTGATATACTACTTGCATTTATTTCAGCTTGTGTTTTAAAAAAATTGGTTTTATCAAAATTACTCAAGGGAGAAGGAGCTATAAAGGATGTTTTATCTGGTCTCCCAAAATCATCGTAAATAGTTTCCGTACCCCATATTTTATTAGTAACATAATCTTTAGATAAACTAAGATCTGGTTTACTTAAATCATCAAAGTAAGATCGTGTCGATCCTACGGTTATGCCTTTTATATCATAAGTAACTTGATGAATCCAGTGATTGGTTTTGTCTGTAGTTGTATAAGAATAATTACCTGCAGGTTTTGTACATCCAACAATTGCATTTCCGTCTAAATCAGATAAAATTCCATCACCGTTAGTATCAATATTAATGTACCATTTTGTGGTAGGATTAATATTTGCGTTACTATCATCACAGTCCTCATTATTATCAACGTAATAAGCAGGCTGTGTACAGCTAGTCATTGGGTTACTGGCACTGCCATAACCATCTTTATCACCATCATAATACCAAATACTGGTAGTTGAAGAGACACTATCATCACAATCATTTCCATTAGTGACATATTGCCCTGGAGGTTTTGTACAAGCCAACTGATAATCTGTAGGGTCTCCTAATCCGTCATTATCACCATCAAAATACCAACGAATAGGATCAGGACAGTCACCGGGCTCGATAATCATCTGTGTAGCAGTTTCCTGTTTTTGTGTAACTTGGCTATATGTATTATTGTAACATAGTAACAAAAGTGTTAAGCACAATATTTGATATATATTCTTCTTCATATTAATTAAAATATCGATTATTATACACATTCGTTTTTACAACCTTAAACCCACCAGTTGCAATACCGTTTGCTGAGTCATCAAGAATTTCGGTGGATGTTTTAATTAACCTGCCTCCAGCATCATATTCAAACTTAGTAGCCAGGCCATTATTGCCAATTATATAGGTAAGTTCACCCCATTCGTTATACACATAACCAGCTATAGAAGAATATACAGGACGAATCATCAGATCATCAAAATACACTTTTGTAGTATCAAATGATGTAACATAGATACTATAATTTCCGGCTGTAACATTATTGATATAGCCTACTTTTAAAACCCAATTTCCAGCTGTATATGTTTCAGTGAAATTTTCGATTGCTCCATTGTTTATAATTCGGGCTTTCGAAGCGTTTGTCTTTTCTACCCAAACAGAGATTTTATATTTGCCTGTTCTGTGCTGAGGTATTCCATTAATAAGCGTACCGCTTAATAAAACACCAAAAGATGATGTATTTGTAGCTTCTATTGAACGTTTTCCCGTATGAAAATATGCGGTGCTTCTTTTAGCATTAATCATTTGTAATCCCGATTCGAGCCAATTTGTTGCCGGAATATTTATGTCTTCTACACCAGTTATATTTTCAGCACCGGCATAAAACATTTCTCCATATCCAGCATTACCAGTAGCAATAACTTTAGATTCATTGTCTCCCATTTTGGTAGATGTAAAATTTCCATTAATGTCCTTTATTTGTAAAGCTGCTGAATAATGATCATATAAGGTTATTTCTGAAACTTGTTTCCATTTTGAATTTGCTGGCTGTGGTAATCCAACTCCCCAGACAAAACCATCATCACCGTCATTGCTGCTATTATAAGATTCAAAAATACCGTTGTTATCTTTAACTCCATTCCAAATATAAGTCCTATGTTTTCTCCAGACTTTCTCTTTTGCGCCCATTGCTGGTGTCGAAATACCAGTAATATCTCGATACTCCCAAATGTTGCTCCAAGTAGTTATACCCACCCCTGTTTCTTTCCAAGGTTTAATTGGGTCATTCTTGTCAAAAATATAAGAATAATTAGCAGCAATTTGAGCTAACATATTTTTGTTATTGATGTTATCAACCTTCGATCCCATTTCAGCATATTTTAAATACGCTGGAACAACTTTTGTTTTGATAGATTGGCCATCACTTGAAAACGATTTGGTTTCTTTGGCTATTCCAGATATTAAATCATAATCTAAAAATTCAGTGGTATAATTATATCCATTTTTTTGCTCTGTAGATGATTTTAGAATGCTTGGATATTTGATTCGTGTTGATGAATTTACAATCCATTTATCTTTCACTGCAGCTGAATTTGTTGTATAATCTACAGTTTTATAGGTTTGATAGGATTCCTGAGTAACACCAATATTATCAGAATTGTCAATCATTCCATAATAAGAATTACTAATTTTGTTTAATTGCTGTCCCTGTTTATTCAAAGTAACTACTTCTTGTAATTGACCAATTGATGCCAAATTATCTTTAACAATAAACGTACTGATACTAACTTCCTTATCAGTAGAATTTACAAATTTGGGTTGCACGGTCTCGATTATTTCATAAAAATCACCATATTTAATTTTGTTAGGATCCTTACTCTTCATAATATTAAATTTATATCGAGTTTTCCCTTGGGATTCAACACCTTCTTTATGAGAACTCATCGTTATATATTCGTACATAACTCTTGGCGCGGGTAATTCAGAACTGTATGGTAATTCTTTTGCAATGTTTTGAGAATAAGGTATATAGCTAACGTATCCTATGCCGTCTTCATTTTGGCCATACTTATAATCAGTAATATAGTTATTGATACCATCAGAAACTCTTAAATTCTTTACGCGTGGGCCTCCTCCTAAAAAAGGTAAATTATTTAATTTGAGACTTACAGTTATACCAGACCATATACCTCCGCCTCCACCTCCGGTACAGCCTACGCAACTTTGGGTCTCATCTACTATTGTGCCGTCAAATACAACTTGATATTTATTAGGACCTAAGACTGCTGAAATATGACCTGGTCCTTTGTAGGTGTAATTACGTATATTACCAGCTACTACATATTTGTAATAATTAATATTAACAGTTTGTCCTACAGCAATAGGATAATAGTTTTCACTTCCGACTTCAATAGTACTGGTTATAGGATTACTAGTTGAATTTATATTTTTATCTGCTGTGTAATAAAGACTATTTTCACTAGAAAAAGTCAATTCATTAGGTACCGAACTGATAAAATTATTTGACTCATATTCAATATTTATTGTACCTCCTTGTGGTGTAGTAATTTTATTTAAAGAGTAAGTTTCAGGGTTATTTAAAGGGTAACCCCAACCATCTTTTTTATCAATATTAAAACTGACGGTGCTATTTTTATAATCAAATTGATATGGAGGTAAGGTGCTCACTCCATTTTTACCTTTGAAATTAACATTCTTTAATGTTAATCGATTATCTCCGGGAACCAGACTATTGTCGTAATTAAAATCAATAACTTTGATTGATTTTGAAATAGCTTCTGTCCAATTATCATTGCTGTCCAATACATTATCGTATATGTTATATTTCGCATGGTCAATTTTCTGGTAATAATTATTAAGAATATCCGAACCCCGACCATCTTGTGAACCTGTAGAATAATCAATTGTAACATTTAAATTGTTGTCAACTCCGTATTTTTTATCTACATGATCATCAATATTTTTAAGTAATATTATTTTATCTAATTTTAGTTGCTTTTGTGAAGGAACTGTAAATCTATCGTAATAAGTTAAATCTGGTTGTCCAGATGTATGACCGCCATTTACAGATTTATATGTCCAATTTTCTGAAGCAGCATCAGTTCTTTCACTTTTAATAAACAATGCTGTATGTGTTCTTGTTTTTATTTTGTCGAGATAGTATAATTCTTTTCGACCTCTTATCCATGTTTTAGTTTCAGGATTTTCTTCATCTACAATATAATCTTTCTTGTAAGGTGCTTTCCATATGAAGGCATCTGTCCATTTGCCATATTCAAAACTTGTCCAATACCCTAAATCACCATCACCGGCAATTCCGTCTCCATTATCAACAAAATCTGGGCCCGTAATTGCGGTAAGTAACCAATGTGTTGCAAATGGTTGAAATTGTCTCTTTTCTAAGTAGGCTTGATTTTCTTCGGGCCTATTTTTTATTAATCCAAATGTGCGTGTTAAAATTTCATGATTATAAACAGGTAATGAGTAATGGTAAGTTTTTCCATCTAATGTAGTAATTTTAAAAGCACCTATTCCTTGTTTAGGCATGTTTCCTCTGTCTACGGATATATTACTAGCTTGTAAGTAACCTCTTTCTTTTAAATTACTGGAAAAATTTTTGATTTCATTATTTGTGAAATATTCAATAAATTTAGATGTTTTCCTTCTGTTTTTGGCATTAAAGTCAACACCGCTCTCATAGTGCTCAAATATATTTGAATTAGATGCTCTTGTGTTTAAAATTGCATTAGCAACGTTTGTGTTTCCAATATATGTACTTATTTCATTTTCGAAATAAAATTCAGGTTTAGTTTCAAATTTAGCCTGTTCAGGAACAGGTAGAGAAGCAATGTCACTTGCAAAATATTTCATTTTTACGCCATTATCATTTTCTCTATCAGATAATCCAAACAATGCTCCATTTTCGAATATTGTGGAACTCATATTTCCAGACAATCCTTGTGCACTTACATTGTAACCGTCATAATTAGGAAATGTAGGATTATTTGCTGTAATATTTGAGTAAGGCGAAAAACTGTTTTGATCTGTTGGTAATTCATTAATGTCAAAAAATAAAGAGTGATACGGAGTAAAGCTATTACTATTAGAATCTTGAGTAACCACATAAGTTGGATTTGTTGATCGAAGATTATTATAAAAAACTGTAGATTCTTCTTCTGTTTCAAAAAACTCTTGTCCTTGTACTGTATAATAGCAATTTGCCGTTTGCATTCCGCCGCCGCAACGTAAACTATTTGGTGCATACCAACTAACCCCAAATTTTCTTGTATGATAATTTAATGGACCAGAAACAGCATTAATTTCTTTTTTATTTAACCAATACTGATATTTTTGTTTTCCAAAACTTAAACTAAAAACTCCAATAGGGGTGGGCACAACTATAGGAATAATATTTTCTGTATGCCTGGTACTGTAATCACCCATTTTTGCAGTACTATTAAAAGAATTATTAATTCCTATTCCTGAAACTTGCATTGTACTTCGTTTTCCAGATGCATTTGAAGACAATGAGACACCTAAATTAGCAATTTTATAACCTGCAGAAATTCCGCCTGACTGGTTTACACCAACAGAGAGACCTGCACCATTAGAGGTATATCCTGCAGAAATTGATGCACCATTGTTACTGTCCGCATTTATTCCAACACTTAAACCTCCTGCATATTGTGCATTTACACCAAATCCAACACCTTCTGTACCCGCAGTTACGGATGCACCAACGCTAGCACCTGCTCCTACGCCTACACCATATCCTACACTAACATAACCTCCCAAAGCTTGATTACTTCCCCAGTTAAATCCAACACCTACTGTTACGCCATAAGAATAATTTAGTGATATACTGTTAACTGATTCTTGTGAACCAGAATCAAAATAGGATTCAACTATTTTAGAACCATTATAATCATCAGGATAACCATTAACATTTCGTTCTATTGCTCCAGGATTAACATTCCATCCTAAACCTGTCCATGAAGCTTCCTGATCAAGTGCTATACCAGCATGATATGATAAAGATAAGGGATAACCACCTTCAGGGCTAGGTACATTCAAAAGAGGTAAAACATAACTATACTGTCCGGTAATTAAATTAACCATATCGGTTGCATCAACTGGCTCAAAACTTGCAGCTTCAGGGGATTTGGGCCCATTATTAGAAGCAAATAAATTATTAGGTAATAATGTTGGAAAAAATATCAACAAGAAAAAAGTAGCAATTATGCGATGGCGCTTGTGGTATTTGGTCATTGTTTGGTTTTTTAAAAGGCTAATTGAGGTTCGTTTATTAAGGCTTTGGTATTTAATTTGAATTTAACATCTCCTGTTTCAAGACCTAAATCTTCGATTACAAAATTTAGGTAATCTTGTTTCAGATATTTTTCATCACGAGGATATACAATCATTATTGATGTAGAATTACTCATACCATACATTCGGGGATAAATAAAGTCGGCTAGGGCAAGAGTGTCTTTTGTAGGAGTGTAAACATGCAGCTTTTCTTCCATTCCAAAAGCCAGTTCATTGACCATTTGTCCAAATTTTGCTTTGTCCTGTGCAACGCCATTTAATAATTCCTGATTGTTCTTTGACATAGAAAGATTGAAATACATGTATTTACTGTATTGTTTTCTTAATTTTTCTATTTTAGAAGGATTATTATTGTCTGTTAATTCCTGTTTTACTAATAAATCAGTGGGTCTGTATTGTAAAACATAGTCAACATCGGATACGGTTTTTTTGTAATGATAACCGTTATCTTCATCTTGTATATAATCATTCATTTCCTCTTGTGTATCAAATGATTTGGTACAAGAGGAAATGAATAATAATAAAAGAAATACTAAAAGTTTATTTTTCGTCATATTCAGCATTCAGGCCTTTTAATACTTCTTCGGTAAGGTCAGTAGATTCATCTGCATACATGATGTTACCACCACCGCTGGCGCCAAATATGATTTTGTAGTTATGGTCTTTTCCGTATTCTTTGATATAATCGTTGATATCATTGATTACGGTTTGCGTTACTTTTTTGTCTTCTTCCTGAATTTTTTTCTGGATAGCTTCCTGGTAGCCATTAATTTGCTGCTGTTTGTTAGATAACAGCTCTTGTTTTAATTTTAATTCTTTAGGAGATAAAGAAGTTCTTTCTTTTTCGTAATTTTTTAATTCATTCTGCCAATTACTGATTAAAGAATCAACGTTGGCTTTCATTAAAGAAGCTTTTTTGTCAAACTCAGCTTTTGCAACTTTTGTTTTACTGTATCCGGTGATTAATTTGTTTACATCTACATAAACTAATTCTGAACTTGATTTTGCAAAATAGATTGCAATAATACTTAAAAGGACTGCAAAACCTGCAGCATACAAAGGCATTTTTTTCATTTTTGTTTCTTAGGATAATTTTAACAATATTAATCAATTTACTGTTAATTTATAAGTGTAATTTGTCTTTTTTTTAACATTTGTAAGTCGTTGATTTTCTGTTTTTTGTGCTATGTTTTTGTTGTTTAGATTAAGCGGTATTTTTAATTTATTACGTAATGTTATTCGTAAAACATGCAAATATTGATTTTTATATTCATTTTTCTTTACGGGAAACCTCATTTTGGATATTTTTTTTAAAATAATCTTAGTTCTAATCTAACTTCCAGAAACAAAAAAAGAGCAAAATCTAATGACTTTGCTCTTTGCTTTTATAATGGTTGAAATTAAAGAATTTTCTATGTCGAAAAAGCCAACCCCTTAGCTTTAAAACTACTAAACAAAACTTGCTTAGCTGTACTTATAGTTTCTTCGGTTCTGTAAATACTGCACCAAAATTTAATCTGTATTTTGAATTTTCCATCAGAAATAGAATTGTAATAAATTTGAGATGGTTTGGTGTTATTTACTAAAGGAAGACTTTCAAGCGAACTTAAAATAGTTGCATTTATATTTTCGGGAGTTGCATCGCCGCTAATTTCAATAGCAATATCTACCAGTTTAAAATTATCAGTATACGTCCAGTTGGTAATGTTTTGAGATAATAAGTTACCATTTGGGATAATAATTTCGGCACCATTTGGGGCATTGATTTTCGTTGTACGTAATCCCATTGATTTTACTCTTCCAGATTCAGAACTGATATCGATAACGTCTCCAATTTGAATAGGTTTATCAAAAATCAAAATAATACCCGAAACGAAATTGTTTACTACATTTTGAAGTCCAAGACCAAGACCAACCCCTAATGCTCCTAAAAGAATACTCAGTTTATCTAAAGGCATTCCAGAAGCGGCAACGGCTAAAAGATAACCCACAATCAAAACAATAAGTCTTGTAATTAATAATTTAGAATGCTGTCTTTTGTTGATGTTTTCTTCGTTTTCGTCTTCAATTTCTCCAAAAAAGTAAGCAACATAATTCTGTAGTAAATGTGCGGCCCAGACAATAATGAAAAACAAAACGATATTCCCAAAAGTGAAAGTGATGCTTCCAATGGTATTTGGTCGACTTAGTAAAGTACCAATAGAAGAACGCAAAGACTCCCAGATATTTAAATTGGAAGCAATTACCACCAGCCACATATAACTGATTACTATAATGAACGGTTTTTTAAGTGTATCCGATAAATTTTCGTAATCGAAAATCTTTTCAATTCCGCGTTTTATTCTTGTTGTATAAATCTGTAAAAGGATTATTTCCAGAATTATTTTTAAAAGAACACTTAAAGCAACAATCTGCGTCAGCGAAATAAATGCTGTTAGACTCAACATGTTTGAAAGCGAAACTCTTCCGAAAATATTATAAAGAATTGATAATCCATTTAATCCGATGAAAATAATGCTGGCCCATTTAAAAAATCCTTTGATATACAATTGATCTTTTAAACTTTTAATTTGAACTAAGCCATATCGAATTCCCAGAATATTTATAATAATAAAAGAACAGCGTTGAAACAGTCCAACTTCAATAAAAAGATCCAGGAAACATAGCGCAAAAAATAATCCAAAAAGCAGCAGCCAGTTGCGCATTGATTTTCCAGACCAGTCATTCTTAAATAAAATTGTCAGCACACCTAACAAGCCAAGCTGAAGCAGTTCTAAAAATAGGGCAGGAGCATATAAATTTGTAACGACAGCAATATTTAAACCTATTACAATTACAGGTAAAATTACACCCCTGTTTAAATATTTAAAATTAAAAAGGGAAAGATTCTCGGCGTGACCATTAGACTTTAAATATTTCAAATTACGAGAAATATACCATGCTAAAAGTCCCATGAAGAAACATAATGTAATTAACCCGCCGGCTTTATAGCTTAAATAATAAGCAGCAACATTTTCTTCAATTATAACTTTTGCTTTAATGTTGTGAGACACCACTTTTTTTGCTGTAGAATCGGTGCTCCATAACGATGGATACTCTTTTTTAAGAATGCTTATTCCAGACTTTTCGAGTTTTGTCTCTACAGTTGTTAATGCATTAGAAACTGCTATTTTATGTTCTACTGTCAGCCTTTTTTTGACATTTAAAATTTCCTGATTTTTTGTCATCAGGCTGTCTGTTTTTAGATAACTTTTTTTAAGACTGGCTAATTCTGTTTTAAATTGTTTTCTGCGAATGGTATCTTTTATAAGTGTAAATAAAGTTTTGTCTTTACGTAGATCAAGAATTTTATTTTTAATTTTTTCCAGATTTGCATTGCGGTGATCTATCGCTTTATTTTGTTCATTTAATTCCTGTTCGATTTCTTTTAAAACAATGCGGTACATTTGCTGATTTCGCACATTTGGATTAGCACCTTTAAGGCTTGCCAATATTAAATCGAGTTTACTTTCTGTTCTTTTAATTTCCCCAAACAAATGAAAAGTGTTACCTTCAAATTCGGAATCATTAGCAGCTGATTGTAAAACATCTCCGGCTTTTTCAATTGACATTAAGTAGTCACTATCTGTTGCGGTTTCTTCAAATAATTTAGACTTGTTTTCTGTTTTTGAAGCTGCATTCTGTGAGTAAGAAAATGATACAGAAAATAGTATCATTAGTAAGGCGGATAAATAAGAATTTCTTTTTGAAATCATAATTAATTTGGTGATTTAAGGTCTCCAAATTTAATTGTTTTTTGGATAGGAATGGTTTTGTAAATGGGAAATTTGGTTAACGAAAATGGCATAAATATAAAATAATGTTTTAACTTACTAATTCAACATATCTAATATTAGTGATGTTAAATCGTCTAATATCGGCCCTAATTTTTAAATCCCCAGAAAAAACATCTGAGAACACAATATTGGTATTATAGTCTCTGATACGATATTGACTTCCGATACGTTCAAAATAAAAAGTAGGTGGATTTGTTTTCATTACAAAAGTTTCTAAATAACCAATGGAACTGCCATAAAAAAGACCTGTAGATTCTTGATAAGCATATAAATGTGAGTTTGTATCTGGTCCATTTAAATAAACTTTCGCAGCAAATTTCACTGAATTGTCGACTGCAGATATTAATGATATAGAAGGTTCATCTGGAGAACCAACCACTGCACCTAGGGGCGATCTTGTAAGGGTAAAATAAACTCTAAAATTTTTATTATTTGGAATTGTAAAGCATGTTGCCGCACAAGGAACATTGTATAAATTTAATTTAATATCTCCTTTAGTACTTAAATCAGGTGTTCCACTAAAAACGGTCCAATTTGAAATATCTGGTTTATAAACTGTGCCTAAAACAATTAGCATGCGTCTGCTGAATGTTGCACTAACTCCATTATTTAAAATGACATCAAAATCACCTTCTATTATACCTGTAGTTAGATTAACCTGTATTTCGTTGTCGTTAATAAATGTTATATAATTTACAGTTTGTCCTTGTATAGTTACTGTCATTGAAGGAGTAAAGAAAGCTCCTTTAATAGTTAAATTACCAGTAGTATCAGGTAAAAATGTAAGTACAGCATCTCCTATAAATGGAGCCTGGAAGTTTGGCAATGAATACATTTTTAAATTTCCATTCACATCAGTGCCCAAAATCTTATTTGCTTGTAATGAACCAAAAGTTTTATCTATTTTATTATCCACTAAATCTTTTAAGATTTTGCCCTGTCTTGCATCTAAAGATTTTCCTTCTTCAATATAATCGAGTGCGTTGTAATTATCAATTTTGATTTCATTCAAATTACTGAATTGTAATTCACCAGTTGAATTTGTTGTTAAAATTTTGTCAGGTTGATTTTTCTCTAAATCAGCAACTTTTATTCTGTTATATTTTGTGCTCATTTTTTACAATTTCTCCAGTTTCAATATTAATTTTAATATCTCCATATTCATTTTTATTTTATGTATTTGCAATGTTGTTAATTAGTGCTATTTTATATCAGTCCTAAAATCTTGTGTTACTCAATTGAAGGACTGATGATTAACTAATAAATTGTATTAAAAGTTGTTTAGAAGTTTATTTTTAAAATGGAAAAGACATCCCATTTCCTGAATTGTATAGTTTATTAACATCATCTTGACTTAATACCCTATTTTTCCAAATCCCAAGCTCCTCAACATATCCAACATGTCTAAGGCTTGAAGCTGTACTCCAGGTACTGGTACCAATTCTAGTTATGCTTGTTCCCAAATTCATTCCTGAATATTGGCCAATACTTGTATCGTTTATTGTCTGACTAACTGAGTTAATATATATATTAGTGCCAGGAACTGTTTTAGAACCATTATCTGTAACTACAATATGGTACCAATTGTTTAAAGATATAATTCCATTTGGTGTAATGGCACTTTGGTACATAGCATTTGATCCTCCCGAAAATTTGGTTAATGTTGCGGCGCCAAAAGGAGTTAAATGTATTTGCCACTCAGTATCAGTTGCTCCGCCTCTTTTATTTATGATCCAGTTCCCAGTAGATGAAAAAGTAGTCGCATAAAACCAGAATGAAACACTAAAAGGGATGTCAGCTCCATTTCCCGATGTAAAACTAAAATTTGCATTATTTGCAATATCAACATATGCTAGACTTGATGAAGGAAAATTTATTGCGTTTCCTATTTTTCCAGTTACATAATTTGTATTTGTAGCAACTCCATTAGGAGATTTACCAGTTGACTCGGTAACATCTCCATTAAATTTGTAATACGCAGCTAGGTTGTCTTCTAGTTTGGATTTTCTTCTTCCAAATATAGTATTTTGTAATAAGCTTCCCATAATTATACTCCTAATAATAAAATACTATTTGTGTTACCTCTTTTTGTGAAAGTGAAAATTTGTTTTTCAGCAGTTACAGAAGGTGTTCCAAATAACCATGTATGAGGTGCTGTAATTGCCCATGTTACATTTACCCCAGGTAATGTAATACCGTTAAAAATGAAACTGTCAATTAACGAAGATGGAACTGTAACTGTGCAGCTTGTTGTGAAAAGTATTGTTTTTCCATGCCAAGAAGCGGGAATAGCTTGACTTGTACTTATTTCTAATTGACTGTATATATCATCTATTGTAGCTAAAGTATACGAACCATTAGATTTTGAAGGCAGTTTCAACTCAATATTAGTTGTAGATGAATTATCAGAAGTTAGTACCGTAGAATAAATTGATCCTTTTGCAAATACAATTTGATTAGGAGTAATTCTAGTCGCTATCGTGTTTGAACTAATTGATTCATCCGTAACAGAAATAGCAGAAGGCTGTATGTATGTTTTCATCTGTGTAGAAGGAACTAAAACGTTAATACCTTGATAGTCCATATTAACTACAGAACTGAATGGCGAGCCAATAAACTGCATACTTGTATTGGTGGCAGAATTTCCATTCTCTAATACAGATTGTAGGTTTTGTGTTTCTTGAGCAACATCGCTAAATTGCAATTCACCGCTTTCATTAGTTACTAAAATTTTATTTGGTTGATTTTTTTCTAAATCGGCTACTTTTATTCTGTTATATTTTGTGCTCATTTTCGTTGTTTTTTTAATTATTATAAAATCTTTATTATTAATGAAATTAAAATTTCTTTTATATTTTTAATTAGTAAACAATTTTACGATCTCCAGTTGCTGTTTTGTATTCACATCCTACAGGAAGACCAGCGGCAATAGCTGTAGAATTATCTGGATAAGTTGGCATGTTTAACCAAACTAAATACCCATTTTCATCAATGTAACATCTTAATGTTTCGGTTTGTAAATTTGTTCCTGATGTTGTTTTTTGACCAGTTATAAATTGAATTCTCGATTGACCGGCACCTTTTCCAACACCAGCTTTTTGTTTTAAAGTACCTCCATTTAAATTAGGCAGACCAGATGAATTAATATTGTAACTGTAAATATCCTGTGAACCTGATGATGTATTCATCCAGGCTGTAAAAAGAATTGTTCTGCATAATGCTAAACTTCCGCAGGCAAATCCAAAAGAAGCATTTTGACTTATTGCAGAGCCAGAACCATTTGCAAATTTATAGAGACCAGTTCCTGATGAACAAAACAAATCTCCACCTATTCGATCCCAAACAATTCCGTTCCAAAGTAGTAAAGTACTATCCATTTGGGTAAAAGAACCAGTACTATTAGTTTGTTTGTATAAATATCCGTTACTACCTCCTAAAAATGTACTACCTCCTTCTGCAACGTAAACATTATTGTTTAAATCAGAAGTTAATGATACATAATTACGGGAAGTTTCTCCTATATCTACAAAGGAACCAGTACTATTTGTTTGTTTATAAACCTTGCCACCTGTTCCAAAAGTACATGCATAAATATCATTGTTAGGTGTTATTGTAATTCCGGTTCCATAAAATCCCGAAGGTAATGACGCATATAAAACAAAGGCACCGACCCCATTTGTTTGTTTAAATATATTTTTTGCTTGATTAATGTAATAAACATCTCCATTCGGGGATTCACAACCTCCCCACATATTATTTCCAGTGGCTAAGCCTGTAGCATAAACTGAAAAAATACCAGAAAGTCTATCTAATTTATACATAACTGTTCCTGCACATGCATAAACATTATCAGAGTAATTGGAAGAAAAGACACTACTTGGATAGATTGGAAACCCTGCAGACATTTTTCTTATATTATTATGTCCTTGAGAATTACTTGCATTACCTCCTTTTAAAATAAAATCTGTTCCATCAAAACCTGAAGAGGCCGATTCAGAGCCAATACTATTTTCTCTTTTTATAGAATTAAATTGTAAATCTAATTCTGCAATCTGATAACTGTCAATTAAAATTTTTGAACCTGTGTCTGCAATTCTACTGTTACCTAAAGCAGTTCCACTTGCACTATATTTAGGCATAAAATTAGGGCTTCCCGTAATGTCTGATGTTAATACTACAGTGCCATTTTTATCTGGTAAAGTATAAGTTCTTGATGCTGTGTTTGCGTTCGTAAAAAATGAAGTAAAAGTATTTGCAGCATTTCTTAAACCTAATTTACCGGCAAGAAACGTTTTAATTCCCAATACAGTCTGATCGTTTGAAATTCCCAAATACAGCGTATCAAAATAAGTTTTAAGAGTATCTTTAATGTTATCAATTAAATCTTTTAAAACCTTACCCTGTCTGGCATCTAATGATTTACCTTCTTGCGTATAATCTAACGCATTGTAACTATCAGTTTTAATATTATTAACATCACTAAATTCTAATTCACCATTAGAATTTGTTGTTAAAATTTTGTCAGGCTGATTTTTTTCTAAATCAGCAACTTTTATTCTGTTATGATTTGTATCCATTTTGTATGATTTACGGAATATTTATATATTGAATATCAAAATCAAATTGATGAATTTGATTTTTTATTTTGCGAAACATAAATAACTGCTGCTCTTTGTGAGCTTGCAGCATATTGAAGATCGCCATTGGGAGAACCGGAATTACAAGTTTGTAAAAAAAGATTTATTGTAATGAAGGCACCAGTTTTGCATGAATAAAGTTTTTAGCACCAATATCTAAGCTGCGTTATTAGTTGATAAATTAATGACATTGCTTAAGTCCGATCTATTATAAAAAATGTCAACAGCAATTAAACTAATAGCATAGCTGGTATTTTCTACAAAATCGCTAATTATATCACCGGATGCTTTTAACTCTTGTTTATAAACACCATTGACATATACTTCATAAAAATCTATACCATTTTGAGAAGATGGAGTAGTAAATTGAAATTTCATAGAAGTACTATTAATGGTTATTACCGATAAATCAATAACTGCATTTGGTTTTGTAAAATCTGTAACATATCTAACAATGGCTGATCTATTTGTAATAGCCCAGGCAATATCTTTATCCACACCTCCCAAGTAGCTTGTTTGCGCTAAGGGGCTGGCGTAAATCTTAAAACCGGTTTTGTTTGAAGCAAATACAAAGTTATTTAAGGCTGCTGATGACCCACTTCTTAGAATTGCTAGTTTTGGAATGTAGACAGTTTCTAATGAGGTACACCCATCCATACCTGAAAAACTCCACTCAGAGTAAGAAGCTTCTGGAAGAATTATTCGTTTTAGTTTAGGGTTGATTCTAAATGATCCATAACGTCCTTTTAAGTTAGTTACATTTGGTAATGATATCTCTACAAGATTTGTATTAGTAAAAGATTCGTCTCCAGTATTTAGTAATCCGTTTAATTTTATTTTTTGTAATAGCGTGGCTGACCTGAAAACCCGACCTTCATCTGTTACTGCTAAATTCTTTTCGTCAATAAAATAAGTCATATTACTGCTCAGCCAGCTGCTATTTGTTAAGCTGTATGTACCTCCAATAATTGCACATTCAATATTATTATCTAAAATGCGGAACATTTTAATACGACTGGCAGAAATGCCTAATTTAGCCGCTAATAGAGCAGGTGTATTTATAGCATTGCCAATACCGCCTATGTATGTATTTATTTTATAATTGGATTTCCCAAAAATAGTATTTTGTATTAGTGAACCCATTTTATTTTATTTTAAAAACATTTTTAGCCCTTAAATTTGATTGATGATAATTTAATTCCAAATCCGGCATTATAAATCCTATTTTAAATTTAAAAATCTGTTTAGGTTAAATTTATCTATGCCGAATTTGAAAATCTTAAAGATTTAAAAGAAGAAAAATGTTTTAGTTTTTACTTAAATCCAATTTTAATTTAAGGATTTGGATTTTCTCCTTCTTTATAATTATGAGTTAAAATTCCATTTGCGAAATAGGTATGAAATGGATTTAATGTCAAAGGAAAGATTCTTCTCTTCTCTAAATTAATAGTAACTGCTGTAACCGGAATAATTTCATTATTAATGCCATAAAGGTTATCACCAGCCTGAATATCTCCTAAAGGAATAAATCTCCAAGAGCCATTACGTTGAATGAGTTGTAAGTGAGTTGGAGTAGCTTCCAATAATCCGTCGTTGACAATTATTGTTTTATAAGCATCTTTTTGCGTTAATTTAGTGATTGGTGATGTGATTCTTTTTTCTGATAAAGAATTAGAAGACCATTTGTATAATTCATTAGCATTATTGGTATCAATGAGTGTTTCAATCTCAGCAGAAAGAAGCAGTTGATCGAGATGCAATTCTTCAATAGCTTTTTTAGAACCATCTGGAAGTGTAATCAACGTGCCTTCGACAAAACAGCCGCCGCCTGATCCTCCAGTTGAATTATCACCAGTTGTCTGATAAGTTTCATTACTAGGGACAGAAAGGTCTCCGGCTGTATTTCTTGTTGAAACTTTATAATAATAAGTAGTATTAGGGCTTAATGCATTATCTGAATACGTTGTTATATCTGCAGTGTTTATTGACATGTGCGGTGACCATGTACCACCAGAATCTACTTTTCGATATAGCTGATATCCGGTAATTCCGATATTATTATGCGGTACAGACCATGATAAATCTATCGTCATTCCATCAGATGAAAGACTACTTGTAATAGCAGGAATATTAATTACACAAGTCCCTAAATTATTTGCATAAATTTGAACATTTTCTTCCAGCCAGGCAATGGCTTGGTTATTTGCATCAATAACACTGATATTAGATACAAACTGGTTTGCATAAGCAGTAAGAGTAATTTCTGTACCAGCTTCTCCGGCAGAGCAGTTATTTTTTGTTACAGTTTTAGTTTGTTCTGTATTATAATATCTTGTATCAGGAGGACAGCTTATTGTATCTAAAATGGGTGCGATGTAATCTGGATCGGTTGTCACATTTGGTTTTATATCTCCAGTCGAAGTACCATCGTCTTTATAGTATCTTTCTAATAAAGTAAAAGATTTATATCCTGTATTTGCCATATTTTAATAAGTTATTATAACCTTTGCGGTTGAGAGATTATTAGAATAATTAATGTAACCAATATGAGCAACATCGTTTATTGGCAGATTTTTTCCTTGTATAGAAATATTTTTTGAAAAGTTTAATTGCTGGATTTGCTCGCCATTATTATTTATAATGTCTTTCCCTACTTTTTCCATTGTACCACCATGGAAAGTGGTAATTTCTACATCAATATTCCCTGTGGCTTTAGAACTCCACCAAACGGCAGCCATTCTTACCTGAATATTATTTAAATTGGAATAAACTTCTTTTACTTTTTTGAAATTTATTAAGCATGTTTCTGTGCCCGTTAAATCTGTAATATCACCGCCCCACATGATATAAGAATCCTGTGCAGCTGCATTTAAAGGAAGTTCGTTTTTTAGTCCGTAGCCTACCCACTGATTGTCTAAAGTATCAATACCAGTATTTACAAAACCAGTAAAAGTATCTAAATCACTTCCGGCTCCTAATGCCCATCTGTACTTAATCACCATATAATCGAAAGGTTGTAAAGTAGTTGGCGGTTCAATTACACAAGATGGATTTGCTCCACGCCATGCCGTTTCTCTAATACTACAGATACCAGTATTATTAGCATAAGCCTGAGCATTTGCATTAAGCCATGATTCAGCCTGTTCATTTGCATCAGCTATACTTACAGTTGACACAAATTTATTTGCACTAGCGGTTAAAGTAACCAGATTTCCGGTTGTTCCTTTAGAACAATCATTTTTTTTAACTGCTAATGTTTTTTCTGTATTATAATAAACCTCTGTACCCTCTATAGGAGTATAATTTTCTAAATAATTAAAAGGTTTATATGTTGTATTTTCTTCCATACATTATGTTTTAGTTAATAATAATGTTGTCTTTTTGTTTTCTAAAAACCATTAGAAAGTCATTGAATAATTGTTTTTATTATGATGGCTGTGCAGGCCAGACAATAGATGTTAAGTCATCGAGACCAGTTAAATCCCTTAATGCCTGTCTGTAATTTCTCCATTTTGTTTTTTTCTCTTCTGAAAGAGGCGAATCATCTAATTGTGTCCAGTCACTACTAATCAGCAGTACATTTCTGGTTGTTCTTAGATTTTCTAAAATACTATCCTCACTCTGTACGAAAGCAGAATAAGTATGTTTACCATTAATTACCTTATAATTTTTAGATAATGCCTGCTGCCATTCTTCTGCAGTTAATTCAATATTTGGCTGTGGGATATTCTCATGGATTCCTTCAACATAAAAGCCTGTGTATTCTCCATCTTTGTTGTATGTTCCTTTATACATGATTTTTTTATTTTAAATTTTTAGATTAACGCCCAATTGCAAACATGTAACCGTAGTTACCGTCAATAATAGCCTGATATGATGTTTTTGAAAGATTAGCGACATGGTTAAAACCTTTATTTCCAGAGGAGTCTCTTATAGTAGATAATACCACACTAAAAGCCCCTACCGGCCATGCAAGAGGAAAACTGTAGCTTACACTTCCAGATGTTAGATATGCCCATTGTAATATTAACCCATTACTAAGTTTTTGGTAGCCGCTGGTTGTTAACATATCAAAACCAGAATGTCCTGCATCATAATCAGATGCTGTAGAAGTAGAAACAGAGCCATCTGCCATAAGATATTGATTAGAGGTTCCGCCAGTCTTTACGAAGCTTTGGCTCTCAGTCACTTCTGTAAAAGTTTTATTTCCTGCAATGGTTTGATCTGTCGTTAAATCAACATATTTTGAATTTAATTGCTGATCAGTTATCGATATTGAGCTTGCAAACCAATAATCTACTTCAATATTACGATCGCTTATTGTTTCAGAAAACGTAATAACATTAGTGCCATCAACTATTGCATAATCTTTATCTTCTCCTTCTCTAAGTAACTGTCCGTTTTTATAAATTTTCACGCTGTATCTTAGAGGTTTGTTTTGCAGTATAATAGTATCACTGTTAAAAACATCGGCACTAAAATTTTCTTTATACGGAATGGACGATTTTCCAAACATTGAATCAGAATCTCCTAATTCTGGATTCATATTCTGATACCAATAATTTATTTCGATATTTCTGCTTGTAATTTCTCCGGAGAAACTAATTTCGGCAGTATTATAGTTTAATGCATAATCTTCATTTTCTTCTAAAAGCTGTCCGTTTTTAAATATTTTAACGCTGTTTTCAACAGGAGGATTTTCTAACTGGATTAATGTGCCGGTAAAATCATCTCGATATTCTTTATAAGGAAAATAACAGTTTCCTGAAATAATTCCTGAATTTTGAAAAACTGATCTTAAAAGTGCCGGAGTAATATAATGTTCGTTAGATGTGCCAGTTTCGACCATTTGAAAATCGGCTTTGTCATCTTGTTTATGAACGAAATTGTCAAAAATTTCGACGAAGTCAGCATGTGACGGAATATCTCCATTATTGAATTTGCTGTGAAAGTCATTTCTGCTTGTTGCCATGTTATTTAATTTTATTTCTTGCTTTAAATGTTTGTTTAATAAAACCTGAGTCAAATACCAATGAGGTTAGTCATTGGTATTTATGGGTTTAAAGAGTTAGAATTTTTTCTTCGCTGCTGAACATTCCTGAAGAGTTTTCAGAAATTACTTTAAAGTGATGATAGATTCTTTCTCCATCTTCATTTTTAATAACTAATTCATCTGTTGCCAGTTTAGTTTCCTGCAGAGGCAAATTCACATTAATCTCATTAGATGCTATTTCATGAATTTTCTCCCAGTTGCCTTGATTATTCATTTTATATAAATGATATTTACCATTGTGAACTGTTTTTTCCCAGCTAAAAATTACTGGCTTTAAGATTTCTCCGTTTGTTCCGGTTTCAACTCCCGAAGCTTCTAATACTGGAGATTCTGGCGAAACATTATCCGCAATAATAGTTGCCGTAATTTTTGATGGCTGCGAAGGCGCATAATCAATATTAACAATTGGATTTAGTTCAGTCGAGCTCGGATCTGCATATTCAATTTCTTTTGAAACGGTAACTCGGTAAAAAAGACCATCTCCAAAAGGAACAGATTCAAGATCTTCAAATTCATCATACACAGTCCAGACATTATCAAATTCATTAGACAAAGTTTCTTCATCAATTAAAACTTCTTTAACCGGAGTCATGGTTCTTATCGATTGTGCTTCCTGCATCGATTTAGCACGATAGATATTAATTTTCTTAACGTTGAATTCCGGCTGATAAGCATTTAATTCGAATTGAATAGCAGGCTTAATTCCTAAAACCTGATTTTCAAGAATTGGCATAATTCTCTTAATTTCCGGCATTTTAGGCGGAGTTGAAGAAACTAATTTTACAGGTCCTAAAAGATCACTAAATTCACTGAAATTCATCTTAATATCCATTTCACGAACCGCATAGAAATAAATACTCTGCGAATTTCCATCAAGATTAAAATCGGTAAACTGTGTTATATTGTCAGTTTTACTTACGATTTTCATCATTGGGGCAATGTCGAAATTAGTGTCAGTTGGTTTTAAGGTATGACCATTTTTATCTTTAATAGTTTGCTTTTTATTGGTTGGAGTATATTCCTGACCTTTAATATGCTCATAAATAATAGGTACTTCAGTTAAAGGAACAAAAGCGGACTGAATGGCTTGTTCGATAAAATAAACAGCCAGCATATCTGATTCAAGCTCATCACCTTTAGGAATTAAAATTTGATTTAATGAAGTTAAACTCTCAATTTCTAAAGCTTCGATTACAGGTTTTTGTGTCTCATTATGCCATTTGATGAAGTCATTAATTAGTTTTATTAATTCGTCATTATCAGGTAAAGGAAAACCAAAGCCTTCAGGATTGTTTTCCGGAAAAATTTTATAAAGACCGTCTGTTTCAAGTTGATTAAAGTTTAAAAAGTTTTTCCATCTTTCTTTAAAATTAACTTCATCGTTTCCGCCAAGTTTTTTTAGTTCTTCCCGAATCGTATTTATAGTTTCTCTTTTGTACAAAACATTAAAGAAATTCTCTTCATTGGCTCTGTAATGCAATGCACCATAAGGTTTGCGGTCTTTTTTATATTTTGTTGTAAAAGTGAAAGTCGAACGATTATAAAAATCTGGCCTTGTAGCATAATAACTATCACATTTTATCTCTTCAGGCTTTATCGGTTTTTCAATTTTAACCGCATACATCGGACTAGGTATACTAATCTTTGATCTGTATTCAAAATCTGGTCTTACAGCACGCGTACTGATTCCGAAAATAGAGTAGTGTGTACTTTCATTTTCTCTTGGCTGAATGTTTTCCTGAGTAATTCCTGATGCCGAATCTGCGTATAGATATACTTTGTAACTAGGATAATAGTTTACGTCTTGCTGTCCGATAATGATTTCATTATAGTTATCAGCCATTGTTTGATTTACATAATCTCCTAATTTAAAATCGGTATCATTAATATATAAAACCAAATCTCCTGTTTCGCCAATATTTTCTGTTCTAAAAACTTTAAATTCTTTTCGTGATTCTACGTGAATTGTACTTCCTTCTTTTACAGCACTTTTTCTAAACAAACGGACAATACCATTAGACCATTCTACAGAATTTTCGTTTTCTGAATTGAATTGAGGATGTTGAGGTAAATGAAAACCTGTGAAAGTTATTTTATATAATCCTAAGTGTTTATCTGTACTTAATGGAATGAGATCTTCATTTTCATCTAATTTATATGTTCCATCTGCATTCATTTCATAAGTTTTTTCCAAAACTCTTTCAATTACAGCAGGTTTCCAGATTCCTCTTGTTTTTTCCAGTTGTAAATCGTTTGTGTTTTCACTTTTTGGCTGAATAACTTCACGATGGATTTCATTAAAATAAGCAGGATATTCAACTTTAAAATCAATTTCTGGATTATGCCAATTTGAAGCCGTCTGCATATTTTGTACAAGAGTACACAATTTGTTTTCTGGCATCTGAATTGATTTAATCTGATAAGAATCTATTGTCGCACCTCCATCTGAATGAACACTGTCGCTGACTTCTTTTTTCAGGACTTCGATTAATGCATAATCAAATACTACATCAGCACCTACTGTTTTAGTGAAAACTTCAATATTTTTAACAACATAATTTTGATCCCCAATAGTAAGGATTCCTCCATCATATTTTGTCTTATTATCATTGGTTAATGATATTTTGATTTCCTGACCACTGCTAAGAACTTTGTATTCTTTAATTGTAATAATTGAAGTAAGATTATCAGATGTATTATTTTCAATATCTGTAATTGTTGCATATTCTACATCTGGAAGCCCATCTTTGTAATACAGTTTAAAATGATCTGAAAATATTTCTTCATTATCAGGATAAATACTGTTAATGTCTTCTTCAGCTGTTTGTGCAGACATATCTGAGGGAACAGTATAATTTACCAATTCCTGAGCAGAGTAATAATCGAACAGGATTCTAACTAATGTTTTATCCGTTCCTGTAATTTTGCCCAGACGTTCTTGTTCAGACACCGAAGTAAACATTAACGGGCTTTCTTCTGTAATTAAAAGCGAGTTGATATTACCTGGCGGCATTAAATTGTTTGCCGGTTTAATATCTGATTCAATACTTATTTGTCTTCCTGTTGTTGCTCTGGAGAAAATATTAATACCATATCCCTGATAGATATAAGTTTTTTTCCCTACTTCTTCCTGACGGATATTTATAATTGATTTTCCAGATTCGGGAATGATAATTGGAACAGATTCATAATTCGATTCCCCAAGATTTTTATTGACATTTTTGTATTCTAAATCATGCGATAATTCAGGTTTTACCCAATTTTCATGCAGCTCTTTAACTTTGTAATCAACTCCTGCATAAAGTGGAAAAGTAAAAGTACTTCCGTCATACTCTAAAGTAGATTTAAAGAAATCTCTATAGTCTTTACTAATGTCATAATCCATGACATCATCCATAAATAAACTTACATATCTTTTCTTTCCATCAAAACTGTAACCTTCGGGATCTGTAATTTTTGTAGTCTGACTTTCATCAGAATTCATATTTAAACCAGGAACAATTTTATTCAATTGTACAGGAAGTGACTGACGTTCTGTATTTAAAGATGTTGGAATACTCATAGAAAGATGCTGTCTTTCATTTGCTCCCGCGCCATCTAAATCGCCCAAAGTGGTATATTCTGTTAGATAAACAAATTCTCCTGATAAAACTTCGTTATCAATATCAATGCATCCCAAACCTAACATACGCGCAATATGATAGTCATTTGCAGCAATGTTTAAGAGATCCAGATAAGATATTTGTGTAAATCTTTCATCCTCCAATTGTTCCTCTGTTGGAGTTTTTCCGGCGTCAAGATCTCCAAAATTGATTATCTCTGATGCAGTTGGATTATCAGCTTCTTTACTTAAATCAAGATATTGGCTTACAATTTGTTTAATGTTTTTGTCACTGTTATCTGTTCCAGCGGCTGGTCTGTTCCATTTATCTTTATAATTAGCAATATTTACATAATCATCATCATTATATTTTAGCCATTTTCCATGAACTGCATTTAGTTTTGGTTCTAATTGTTCAAAAACTTTAGTGTCATTATCACTTAATGCATACTTTCCTTTTAAAGTCCAGTCTCCGTTTGTATTAGCTTGTGTGATAAAATCTGAATAAAACTCAAAACTTATTGAATTTAAAAGACAGTTATTAGCTTTAAATCGGATGCTTCTTCCATTCTCAGCAACTAAACGAATATTGTCTGCTTGAGATGAAGAATATGTTTTACGATTCGAAACTCTTTTTGCAGCTGTAAAACTGTTTTCAGCAACTGATAATGTTTCTAATCTTACATTACGGGAATCATTTGCAGATGAAAAATTTAATTCAGCAGCAAAAAACAACTCAGATTTATTTTCAATTTCGATCAGATTATTTCCGTAAGCCTCAATAAAATCAGCAGGATTAACCAATGGATCTATCGCAAGTTTAACCGATCTGTATTTTGTCTTATTATGAAAAGTAACATAAATTGATCGTGTTGAATTGGAAGTTTTATAAATCCATAATCCTTTTTGATTATCAACAACATTTGGTTCCTGACTTAAATCCAGAACATGGTTTTTCTTCACGTAAGGAGCTCTGTAAACTTTTACGAAGTCATCTGGTTTATTAAAATTAGATATCGGACCAGTATATAAATCTCCTTTTGGGAGATGTTTTTCGCCTAATTTGCCGGTAAGCATCCAGCGAAGGTGAATACCTTTTGTACTGTCAACTCCTCTCGAACCTGCAGCTGCGATTTGTAAATAAGTTGACTGCAGATTTGTTTTTGTCGGATCAATATCAATTACAGCAGATTCTTTACCAACATTAAAGTTAATGCTGAAGCCAAAAGGATTTTTAATGTTGCTTAAAAAGATTGGAGCTGAAGAATTTCCAAGAGATAATGGTTTTCCTTCAATTCGAATTGCAGCTTCAATTTGTGCCGATCCGGGAATTGTAACTGCATTTTGAAGTTTAAAAATTAAACCATTTAAACTGCTTTCATCATGAATTCTCGTTCCGGCGCTTAAAGTAAGAGGGACACGGCTTTTGTTTCGAAGTACTAAACTTCCGGCTTCCAGCTTTACTTTTACACCTTTCTTTAAAACCGGATAAACAATTTTATTTTCAATAATACTTACATTCGGAATACAGCCTGTTTGTGCAGTAGATAAATCAGTAATCAGTTTGTTTAATTCTACTCCTAAAGTGCTGAAATCAGAAACTCTAAGATAATCAGATTCTAGAGCCGAAGTTCTGCTGTCTTTTAATTTTGGCGTTCTGCCCAAAAAGGTATTTAATGGAGTTGTTAACTCGTTTGCATTGCCGATTTCGCTTGTAACACCATAAACAAAAACCTGAGATTTAAGATTTAAATCAGAAAACAAACCTTTTAATAATTCAGAGTTGTTTACCTGAAGACCATCAGTTACAACAAAAACAATATCAGGAGTAACAGCCAGATTCTTAGCCGCATTTAAACCAGAAGCCCAATAATCAGATTGAATGTAGGCTCTTCCGTTACCAAACAAATTAATCCAGTTTAAAAAATCCTGTGGGTTATCTGCAATTCTTTTCTGGATAACATTATCGGATCTAACAGCAGTATCGCTGTTAGACATTCCGATTAATGAAAGTGTGATGTTGCTTTGAGCCTGAGAATTGATAAATGAAGTCAGCCCGTCTCTAATTTGCTGCGCTTCATTGGTGTTAATCGAACCAGATTCGTCAACAACGATTGCTATATATTTTTCGCAGCCAGAGAGCTGGCTTTCCTGAAGATTTATAGAACTCATTTTTTTCTTGTTTTTAAAGATTTGTATTTTCTAATTCTGATAATTGAACTTCTATGTTTTGCTTGTTAATAGATTCGGTTAATGCTGTTCCTCCATTTTTCCACATTCTGTAATCAAACTGAATGTTTAAATTTTCCTTTGGAATTATTTTGCCACTATGCATAACCAAAACCTGTGAATAATCTTTTGAATGCAAAACTTTATATCCAGCTTTAGGACTTCCTAATTCATCAACTACTGCAATTGAATCTTTGATTTCTTCTAAAGGCATTTTTGGTATATTAAATGGCTCTGGATTACGCACTAAAAGAGCAATTGTATTACCAGTATTGATATCAATAATTTTATTAACCTCCGTGTTTTGTGCCGGATCAAGAGGAGATATTTTTAAGATTCCTTCAATTGCACGGTCAAATGAATGCTGGTATTTTGATGCCATTGAATCACTTAATGCGTTAGCCGTATTTTCTGCGGAAACCAAATGATATAGACTATCAATTTGATCCTGAACTACATTAAGTTTGACATCATATAATGCTCTTTGTGATTGATCTTCACTTAAATAATAACTTTCAATTTGTTCTTTGAAATCTTTGTAACGAGAAGTCTGGAAACCGAATTGGTGTACCAATACGTTTTTGCTTGTGCTGGTAGTTCCATGCTGCGCATCATCAAAAAAGTTATTTACTAAAACGGTATAAAGTTTTGAAGGTTTTAAATCAATTAATTCTACCTCGTATCTATATGATTTTGGTTTTATAGGTTCGCCCCATTCTAAACTACATCTCATCGCTGATTTATCAGTAAGAATATTGTTTATCAATTGAATACCCAATGGAATCCTAGGATCGTTATCGTCTTTCCACTCGAGAATTTCCTCATTTGGTTTTGGATATGCGATCGCTTCATTTTTAAACGGATATTCGATAAGCAAATCAGTCAGCGGATCTTTAATAAAAAGATTTAACTTTCCTTTTATTTCAGGTACGGTTTCAGTATATGGTCCCCAATTTTTAAACATGTGATACGCATAAGGATTTGTAAAAAACAAGGATACTTTACATTGTTGATTTCCATAAAAAGCAGGTTTCGATTGCAATAAACTTCCATCAGCATTTGGGTAAGAACGGTTATAATCTAAGTATTGTCTTAATGAAGTTAATGGCGATTTCGACAATTCTGTTAGTTCATTTTTAACTGGCGGCTGTTCACCTTCAGGAGTTACCGGATCTGGAACTGGATAATGTCCTACTGGTCCTAAAGTTTTAAATCCGTAATAGTATTTAAATTCAGTTGTATCCTTGTCATCCACTTTATCAGTTAAAGTAAAGTCTAAACAATAGGTTGTATTAGGTCTCCAGATGGGCTGAACGGTATTTTCAACTGCAGATTTCATTGCTTCTCTATCTTCTTCAACAGCTTCTATCTGCGGAATAGTTGTGTTATGGAAATAACTTTCTTTACTCAGCCATTCAATACTTTGAATTGAAGTTGTATAATCCAATTCAGGATCTTCTTCAGCATTTCCGTTAGCACAAATTGTCTCATTAACCGAAATTAATTTTGAATTTTTAGGTGTTCTAGTATAATTCACTTTTTCAACCGAAGCAGCTGTTGTTAAACTTGTTATTTCAGTTGTTAAAGCTGATGAAGAAGTAGTTATTGTAACAGTTTGTTCAGGATATAAAGAACAATTATCAAACTGATCTGTAAACAATGAGAAATAAACTCCTTTTTCTTTCAGTTTAGATGAAAGCATTAAAATTTCATTTTCAGAAGGTTCATTTTGAAGATGAATGATCGATGCATTTTCTAAGTCATTTCCTCTCTTAATTAATCTTGTAAGTGCTAGTGCTGAACTAAATACGAATAAATACTGCTCGTTATAAGCAACAACCGAATTATCTGCCAGAGTATTGTTTGATAAATAAATTTCAGAATCAAAAACAGTATCTTGTTTTACAATATCTAATGAATTTCCTGTAATTTGAGCTAAACCAAATTTTTCATTTGAGAACTTAACCGTAACTAAAATTTTTCCGTTTGCAATGACAGCATCGATAATTTCAGATACTGAAGGATCAGAAAGCACTTTTGTATCCATTACAGAAATTGTATTTGTACTGGTGTTAAGATTAAAATGAATAATCTTTTTGTCTTTAGTAACTAAACTAAATTCAGCAGCATTATGCTGTAGAACTTTAATTGCAGTTCCATTGATTGTCGCACGCTGAACAAGAGCACGATCAGTTCCGTTAACCCAGTTAATTTGTGTTTCAGTTTCTAATGCATTAACCCAAAGCAATTCGTTATTTGCAAGAGGCAGTACTTTGTTAAATCCTAAAGAATAACTGTTTAAATATTGTACTCCCGAACTTAAATTCAATTCATCATCAAGTTCAGTAACAGCCATCGCATCAATAGGAGATTCACAGCCAATAATAAGATCAAAATCAATAATAGCATCTCCAATTCCTTTACATTGTTTAGCATTCAGTGCCTGTGTTACCAGTAAAGTATCATTTACAATCTGCATCGAAGTCACAACTCCATTCAATAAGCGTTCCCTTAAAATATCTCCTTTTGAGTCAACTTGCAAAAGAACTGTTGTATCGACTTTTGGATGGAAAGTGATAATGTAAGTATCGTTGAATTTAATTATTTTATCAAATGCATAAATGTTTTTTCCTTTATATCCGTAATAATTTGTAAAGGTTAATTTGCCAGGTGTTTCTGCAGATGGATTATCATTTCCTGCATTGATTTTTAATGCAGCTAATTCAGCTAATAATGAATTATATTTATCAATATCAGTTGGTAATGTAATCGTAGTTTCATCAGTTTGATTGACATAAGTTGTCTCAAATAATGAAGCAATTTCATTTCTGATTTCTTTTATACGCTTTGCATTTGCTGCAACAGGAGTAATAACAATTTTATTTATTTTAGTTTTTTTAATAGCATCACTTTCAACATCAAATAATGTTATATCATTTAGTAATTCGGCTTTAGTGTAAGTCAGTTCTTCAAAAGCTGCTGATTCTTTTGTTTTTCTTATTTCAACAGGTACATAGGTAGTTAGTTTATCACCTTCTTTTTCAATAATTGAGGTATAGGCTTTTATGGTAACTTCTTTGGCATGTGTCGTAAGTTTTAAAACGGGTTCTATTGCAGATTCCGGGAAAATAATTTCTAATTCATTATAATTTTGAAATGATAATGATTTACTATAATTATGCGGGTTTCTTTCGCCTGAAATAGCCATAAAATCACCAGCTTCAATTTTATTGTTTTCTAAAATTTCAGGAAGCTCTCCAATCAATTTAAAAAACAAGCCGTTAATCTTATCTGCTTCATATTGGGATGGTACATAATAGCGCTGTCCAATTTGTTTATTAAGGAAATCGGTATGTTCAGGTTCAAGTTCTTGAGAAACACAGAATAATTTAGATGAGGTGATTCCGAATTGTTCCGGAACGTGCCATCCAGGTTCAGCTGCACTTAAGAATGAAAACGGGTTCGTTCCTAATACACGAATACTATCATATTGATCAATTGCTTTCTGCCATTGTGCCCAAGGCAGATTGCTTAAATCTTCGGATGTATTTAGATCTTTTACAGCTTCAAATGGGTGATAATCTTCCCATGCTGTACCATTCCATGATTTTATTCCAATGGATTCAATTGCATATTGATGTTTTACCTGACGTGGCTTCTTAGCTGTTTTAGGATTATCGTCTTTTGGGGGCATAAAATCGGTATAGTTTTTTGCATCTCCGGTATAACCTCCAATTTTTTGAGACAATTCAGGATTTGGTAATACTCCTTTAGCCATTTTAATATCGATGTACGTATCTAAAGGGATTATTTGTGTAATAAGATCTGCTTTAGGCATTCCATTAGAAAACTTACTAGGATCATAGTCATTATCATCTGTTGATTTGAAATAATCAAGTGCAAAAGCTTGATTGGTAAGCATGTGAACTCCTTTTACATTTTCTAAAGTTCTGTTGTCAACTCCATCACCAAATGTTCCTTTTGGCAGCGGGCTGTAAGGTGTACGATCAACAACTCTGTTAATATCCCATTGAATTTCGACTACAAAGTTTTTACGGACTCTTATAAAACCAATTTTTACACGAACACTCAACTCCAGTTTAGCATAAATTAAGAATGGTTTAAATGATTCTACAGAGAAAATAGTATCTAAAACAATCTCGACATTAATGATCCAAAGTTTAATTTGAATACCTCCGCCGGCTGTAATATATCCACCCATTTGCGGACGCTTGAACGAAATTTTCCCTCCCAATTCTAAGTAAGCCCATAATCTTACTCTAGCAGGACCAAAGCTTTTATCTAAATTGAAATCTAATCTGGCCCCGGCTTCGATTCCCTGAGCCGAAAGCATAATAAAAGCCTTTGCAGTAAATAATGTCAAAATTTCTGCAGTAATCGGGTCTTTTTTAGATCCGATATTTACATACCACGGTTTTTGATTTTTAAAGAAGAATCCTGCCTCTAATAATGCATGAAGTTTAAAGATTTGTCCGCTGTCTTTTGGAATACTAAAATCTGCTCCGGCTGCCAGTTCTAATGAATCATCACCAAATGCTACCATCGCAAAGAATGGAGGATTACTAGGGTCATCTTCAATAAGTCCTAATCGTCCGGCAATAACATTTAATCCTGCTTCTATATAAAACAGAGTAGGCAGGGATAATAAAAGCATTGCTCTTAAAGACAATACATGTCCGCCATCTGCAACAGTTCCAAAAGTAGCTCCAGCTCCAATAGAGAAAGGAGAATCATACTGCATAGAATCTGGAGGCCCGCTGAATTTTCTAATATTAATACCAGGTTTTGGAGCTTTATAAAACTCATACCAAGAATTATCTTTTTTCAATCCTGCGGCTTCTTTTGTAGCTACATATCTAAAACCTAGCAAACCTCTAAAAGCAGAAATAGCAAGAAATCCAAGTGGAATAGGAGTAGGGAGTTCGATATGAGCATCAATTAAGAATGCTGGGTATTTTGGCATAAAACGCATTCCAACACCACCAGAGATTTTTGCTTTTGGAAGTTTTAAACCAACTTCACCTATAAATTCCTGAGATTTTCCAGGTTCAGGAAGCGAAATCATACCATTAATGATTGCCATTGCAGATGCTTCTGTAGCAGTTCCCGGAATGATTAAATCAACTTCTATAGTTTGGATTCTTAGGAAAGAATCTGAATGATCATTTTCGGTACAGTAATAAAATTTCACACCTTCTCCACGAGCATCTACCCCAAGCGGATTGATACTGATAGCTCCGTCAAAGCCCCAGAAATTATATTTACGGCCGTTAATTTGGGTTGAACCAAAACTAATATTGGTAACTGCCATTTGTACCGGCCCAAGATTTACAGAAAGGCTTATAGGAATAGGAATTGAACCTCCTTCAACTTCAATATTTCCATCGCTGTAAATACGAAGTTTTTCAATGTCAAATCCCTGACCTTTCATAAGGTTACCAATTAAAGAATTTTCAGGGAAAGAAACATGACATGAAGTTCCTATATAAAAGTCATCATCTTGTTTTCCTAGTTCGAAACTGTTGAAATCAAATTGTACGAGATCAAATAAGTTTGCTGTCGGTTTATTTTCTTTAGGGAAAGAAGCGGTAAGATTGAAGTCGCCATCATCTTGTAAGTGACCTTCAAGATCTATTTTAAAAGCATCGTTGCCCTTTTTGAATTTTTCAATTTCTAAGGCACCCTTGATATTAGAGCCAATTACTTTGTTTTGTTTAAATGAAATATCAAACTTATTGAAACCAATTTTGAAGCCTTTGTTTGACGAGCCAATTGTTTTCCAAAGTGTATTATCATACAACTCCAATAAAAAGTTCTGATAATCTTTAGCCTCTGTAAAAATATATGTTGTAGAAGGTTCAATAGAGGAAACTACTGAAGAAAGTGTTGTTAATGATAAAGGATAATCAAAAGCATAAGGAGTTTTTTTAGTATTTAATTCTTGTAAAAAAACAAGTAAAGAAGCATAATCAGCAATTTCTTTTTTATTTGCCACACCACTTTGATCTTTTTCGAACATCGTGATTGGGTAATTAAAATTGAATTTGTCATTGAAATAATTGAAAGCACCATTTGCGCTTGGAACTGTCTCCAAATAAATATTTCCCGAAAGACCTCCAGAACCTACTAATAAATCTGAGGCACCAATTTTTAATGTTGGAGTTGTATCTAGTGGATTTTCTTCAATGTTGTTAAACCATGTTGAAGGCAGAGTAACCGAAACGGCACGTGCATATACCCCAACGAAATCGTTTGGACGTCCGTCTGCATCAGCTTCAGGAATATTGGTTTTCTTGCTTAAATCAACTTTTAAAGTATCTAATTGAAGAATTAAACCCGTATTACCAATCATGGCATATTCCGGTTTTAATGATCCGCCTAGTTCTAATTGATAACCAATTCCCTCTTCGGTATCAGCATACAATTGTGCCTGACCAAATGTAAACATTGATTTTTCAGTTCCATTACCATAATTAGAACCATTTGAATTAACTGGTTTTAAGATATTTCGAGGAAATTCAATACCGGCACTTAAAGCTAAGGTTGCTTTCGCCTTTGGTGTAATAATTCTTTTAATATGAGCTTCAATACCATCTGGAACAATAATGTTGTAGAATTCCTGTAGTTTTTGTTTTGTTGCGCTTAAATCTGATTTTAAGATATAAGTTGCAAATAATAATAGCGAAACAGATTCTGTAATTGCCGGATTGTTTTTAATAAGCGTGATTACAGCATTAATAGATTGTTCAGTTCCTTCTGGGAATTCTAATTTTTGTACTCCAGTTAAATTCTCAATATCATTAATATCTTCTAAAAGCTGTTCGTATTTTGTTTTTCCTTCTTCAGCTTCAACAAAAATATTCAGCATGTGAGCCACAACTTGTTCTTCGCTGATGCGGAAAACTTGTAATCCTACCGAATAAAAATCTTTTATTGAAAAAGAAAAATTGCTTGAACTGAATGTTTTAAGGAAAGCTAAAATTTCCCACTGATATTCTAATGTAATTGGGAATGACGAAATAGACGAATCGCCGTCAAGGTCTGGATTAAGTACAAGACCTAAACCAAACGGTAACGGAATAGCAAGTTTTTCGCTTGTTACAATATCAAGACTGTAAAAAGCCGAGTCGCCGCGATATCCTTTTGAATATTGTAAGTTTTTGTAATGAATTTTATTGAAAATGTCATTTAAGCCATTTTCTACAAAGGATAAAAACTCCGGTAAGTCATCTACGGTAATTACCTCAGATAGTCTAGGATAATACCTTGCCGTAGGAATTGGAGTTGCTGGAATTGGATTAGTTGGCATATTCTAATTTGTTTTTGACTTTAATTTTCGTTCGTGTTTTTGCATGATTAAATTCTTGTTTTGACAAACCAAATTGAGCATTCAAATAATGAATCGATTATTTGATGATCAGGTTTATTGTATTTTTTGATTTAGATAATGCCTCGAAAAAAGCAGCTGAAAAATTGTTTTTTTTTTGCAGTATTTTCCTTTTGATAGTGTAAAGATCAGCCTAAAAAAGAGGTTTAAAAAACAGCTGCTTAGTGGTTAAACATTGATGTTCTGGGGCTTTACAGAGTTGTAAAGAGAGTGGATATAGATAGGTTAAGTTTTGTAGAAAGAGGGCGGTAAACTTACATTCTTATTCTCTCTATTAAAGTTGAGGTTATTGCTGTATAAACTCTTATTGCTTGATTTTTTCCATTTGCATTTGTAGCATCGGCAAACTCGGTGCGTCTTCTACAAAAAATTTGCGCAGATACGCCATTTAAGTTTTTTGGACTTGCCGGATTTGCACTATCCCATGCATATAAACCGTTGAACAAACCAACATTTGAATCCCATGCGGCATAAGTACCAGTAAGCATTGCAGTAGTTCCTGTTACATTAAGATTATCTATCAAAACTAACTCGCTTATTGTGCCCGGACCCCAATATGAAGAAGACAGAAGAGCATTAGTGAATTTTATAACAATTTGAAATTTGTTTACTGTTGGCGCTATAGTTCCGCCGCCTGCAACTACGTCACCAGCGCTTCCCATCATTGATAATTTTGCCAAAATACTATTAGACAAACTACCAGCATTGAATGTGCCCAATAGTGTGTCAGTTACTGTGTTTGTTGTAATATAAGGTGATGGAGTGTCTAAAGTCTTTTGTCCACCATTCAATATGATTTTAATGTAACTTCCGTCATCTTCAGTAAGCATATATCTTACTCCGCTTCTTGTTGTCCAGAGTTTTCCAGAACTGTCACGTTCAATAGCCCCATTTTGTGCTGTATTTGTAAAAGTACCAGTAGGTAAAATTAAAGGAGGGTAATTTATAGTACCAGATGCCAATGTAACTTTATTAGTAAAATTCCAAGCTCCGGAAATAGTTTGAGCCTGAGACTTAATCCATGCCCACCAGTTGAATAATTTCAATCGGCTTATTACTTTTATATCTTCTGTTATAGTTGATGCTATTTGCGTTTCTGCATCTGTTGCTAGTGATGCTGTAAGCTTTGTGTTTTCTAAAGTTTTTCCCATTTCAGCAGTCAAAGCTTTCGTTGTTCCTCCTGTTGTAAGATCATTCACTAAAGAAGGCGGAGACACATTGATATTATCAATCATATCTTTTAATACTTTTCCTTGTCTGGCATCTAATGCTTTACCTTCGGTTGTGCAGTCAAGTGCATTATATTTTTCGGTTTGCAGATTGTTTACATCATTAAACTCCAGTTCACCTTTTTCGTTGGTTATTAAAATTTTGTTAGACTTATTTGTTTCTAAATCTGCCACTCTGATTCTGTTGTGATTTGTACTCATTTTTAATTAATTATTACGGGGTTTAAAATTTATAGGCATTTATTAAGGCTTATGGGGGTTACCGTAATTTATTTTGATTAATTTTTGCTTTTAGAGAGGATGTTTTATACCTTCTTTTAGCATGTTTTCAACCAAAATGGATTGTTTTAAAAATTGTGTTAGTGGCGTCACAATAGTTTTATTTTACAGAATTTGTAAAATATTTGGGTAATGATCTGGCTTTCAGGAAAGCCAATAAAAGGTTAGGGAACTTAATTTTTAAGTTCCGGATTGGGTTTTAAAATGGGATTTTTGGATTTATTAGAGCATCATTTTTCTATGAAGGAAAATGATGTTTTTAAGAGAGCTCAAAGACTTTTTTGTCTTTGAGCTTTTTAGACTTTGTGTTCACGAGTGGGGTGCTCGTGCTAGCGATAGGCAGGGTTTTTTATCAGATCATTTTTTCAAAAAATCTCTCCATGCTTCGACAATTACCTTAAAATCAGTTGTAGGAAGAACAAAATCTGGGGTAATATTATTGTTTTGTTCCCATGCTTCTAAATCTTGATATATTTTAGTTTCGTTTCTGTATATTTCAGCAAAATATAAACTCTGAGTTTGTCCTCCTCCTTTATATGCTTCACCAGAAAGGACTTTGTTTATGTTACCTATTAACAGCCTCTCCGCTTCTTCAACGTAATAATGATCATTAATATACGCTGATAACCATGTATTAATTGTAAATATTTGTTTACCGAACCCAGGTCTATTTGTAAGTTGTACTTTGTAGGTCTTTAATGCACTCATATGTTTATATTTATTAATAAAATTATCTTTTTGGCCATAAGGTCTTAATACTTGTTGTTTGATCTATCAAATTTGAATTACCATTTATACAAATAATTACTGTTTTTCCATCACTCATAAGACCTCGATATTGATTTCCAATACCATTATGAACTTTATTTGTATAAGCAACGGAAATATTTTCAATTAGCTCTTGTTTTGACCAGTGTCTCGGAAACATATCATTATCAATTAAATTTCCTAGACCATCTCTTTTAGGAATCCAAACTCCACTTGTATTTTTAATTGATACGTTCGCTGTAAAATAACCTCTGGAATCTGAGGCATCTACAATATTATCAATTCTTCCGAAATTATTAGAGCTAACATTTCCTTCAATGTGATGCCATCCCCCAGCTGGCGCGAGCGTCCCGCTCGTGAACACACAGCATATCAATTAATATCAATTTCTAAAACTGTCTGATCATTATCACCATAATTTCTTGCTGAACTGTATTTCCAGTCCACAGGATTAGTAACAAAGCCTGTTTGAACTGGATTAAAATGAATATAGTTTAGTTTTTGCTCAAAAACTGTTAGAGACCAAATTTCAATAGGCTTATTGTTTTGCTGCCAAAATTGCCTGAATTTTACATTGCTGTTTTTCTTTCCTGCTCTTTCAAACATCCAAAGCATCCATTCTTTTCTGCTTTCTTGCGGATTTTCTTCAATTGTTTTGAGCATTTTTCTAGAAGTAAAACCCTTAAAATCTCTTATTAGACCAGAAGGATCTCCCTTTTCAGATCTAAAAATTAAATGAATATGACTTGGCATAATACAATATCCATAGATCTCCATTCCTTTGTTCTTTCTGCAGTAATCTAATGATTCTACAATACTCCCAAAATACTCTTCTCTTGTAAAAACATCTATCCAGTAAACTGTAGCAAAACTTATAAAGTAAGCTCCGGTTTTATCCCCAAATTTGTACTTTCTGCTCATTTATTGTTTTTTGAGCTAATGTAAGAAATACTTTGCGTTCACGAGCGGGACGCTCGCGCCAGCGTGGGGAATAAAAAGGTTACAAAAAATCAATAAAATCCGATACCTTTTCTTATACAATCAATAGCATATTCACTGTAAGTTTTTATATTATAATCCGATAAATATTCTATCCAATTTAAGCTATCGTGGCTAGGAGAAGCCATATGAATTCTTGGGTTATCTCCTTCATCTAAATAAATAAATAAATAATTATAGCCGGTATTATAATCTAATACAAAAAAAGGGCGAGAAATTGTTTTGTTGGATTCTGTAAAATCTTCTCTGGCAAACTCTTGGAAGTCTTCTTGTGAATCAAAAACCCCATAATCAAATACATTACAATAATTACCAGCTAAAAATAAAAGTTCTCTTAAAATTAATGGGAATTTGTTTCCATTATTCCAATTTTGCTCAAGAGAATTGATTTCTTCTAAAGAAATTCCTTCATTTACCAAGGTATCATCATTTTTTAAATTATCATCATATGGATAATCTTTTAATTTTGTTAAATACTGTATTTTCATTTCTTTATTATTTTATTTTGTTCTTTACCTTTTTCATTGTTTTGAGGTTTGTTTTAGAATAAAAGCTTATTTCTAATATTTTTCCGTCTTTTTTTGCAAGCTCCTTCAAATAAATAAAATAGGATTGACAACTTGGACACGCATATAATGTTGATTCAATATTAATAACAAATCTATTACCTTTATTCCAATGATTTTCTAAAAGATTAAAGATAAATTTAACTTCAGTATCACTTCTTCTATCACGTCCGGTAGACTGAATAGCTTTTTTATTAAAAATTTCAAATTTTGAATAATTTGTAGGTTCTATAAAATTGCCTAAATAATTATTATTAGGAAATATTTTTGAAATCTCATTTGCATCTCCTGACAGATAATGTTCTATAATTCTTTCAGAAGAAGGATTAGTGCCATTAAAAAATTGAATATCTACTAATAGCTTATTTGAAGACTTAAATTTTGTTCTTTTGTATTTGTTTAAACTACTAAAGAAAGGAAAGGCATCTCCATTTTGAATATCTTTTAACCTCTGTAATGATATATTTATATTTTTTATATCAAGAAGATAACTTAAACTATATTTACCAATAGTAGTTGTGCTTTTTATTCTCAGTAAATCAATTTGTGCATTGTTTAGATTAGAATTAACAATTTCCAATATATCAGTTTTGCTAAATTCATCATATTTATTCAATTTTAATTTTTTCTGAAAATCTAAAATTAGCTCTAACTTATTTGGATTTTGAATTAACTTATTAAAAGATGTCGGGCTTATTTGAATTATTTTTCCGAATTCTTTTAAAAAATTTTCTCTCGCTATAGGGTCTAATTTGGACAGAATATTTTTTAGAATTGGTTGATCATAATATCTAATGATTGAACCTATTAAATCAGTGTTATTCAAAAAATCAAGACTTTTTCTTTCAAAAATGATATCTCTAGAAGCTAATTCACTCCATCTATCAATCAATAAACCACCATTAGTATTTAATGATAAAAGAGTATTTTGCGTTGCTTTTTCAAAATCCAAAATAAATAATTCTTGTTTATTTATTGGGGAAGTAGGCAAGCTATTTAATTTTTGCCAAATATTTGAGTTATTATTTCCATAAATTTCAAATAATTTAGCTCTAAAAACTTCTTTAATTTCATCAATATCTCCTGCAAATTTACGTAAGATAATCAAAGCATCAGGGTCGAACCCATCAGGTATTGGACCATCAAGTATTTTTCTAGAAGCATTTTTCAATTGTCTCGATGTGGCATAATCTAATACTCCTGAAAAAATTTGCATAACGTTTACAATAACATCTAATCTAGTGTAAAATTTGCATTTTTCAGGATCATAGCTTTGACTTTCTTGATTACAATAAGTATCCCGATATGTGTTTCCATAAGATAGTAAAATAGATGCAACTGAACTTGAAACTTCAATTAATCCTGCTACACCTTGTGCTAATTCGTATGTTATTAATGCTTGTCCAGGAACAGCTGCTTCCAAACCTAATGCAACTCTTCCTAATGAAGTCAAATGTTTTAAATGTCTAAGTTTTGCTAAATTACCAATTCCAGTAGCTGTCAGAGCTAAATCGAAAGTCAACTCAATAGCAGTAACTAAGTTTTCGGTTGATTTTTTATCATCAATATATTTTAAATAAAATATAGGTAGAATTGCTTTTTGTTCTCCTCCAATATTTGTTGTAATGAATTTAGTGTTTTCAGTATTATCATCTGTATTTTTAATGGTAATTGCTTGAAATAAATCATATGATCCAACTACATATTCTTTTGGAATAGCATTTCCTGTGGCAGGATTAATTTCATATCCATCCTTAGTGATATTAATATTTTTGCCATTAAAATTAAAGTCATAATTTGTATTATTAAACATCCATAAAACTTCAGTAGCTTTATAATCTATATTAATTGGCTTTTTGTTATAAATGTTTTTGTTAATCAAGTTATCTTTAACGCTTCCATCAAGATTATATGGATAAATTGAACTTAATAACCACTTTTGATATAATAAGTTCATCAACTTTTTCAAATTTTCTGCGCCTAAACCTCTATCATGAATCTTAGAATATAGAATCTCATAAAGACTTTGATCTTGAGAATTTCCATTATAATTCACGCTTTTTAAACTTGAAAAGAAATAATCTATTTGATGATTAACATTTGTAATTGAACTTATAATATCTAATACAAATTGCTCTTCATTTACCTCGCCAAATATATTTGAGGTTTCACCTTTAATTGTACCTTCTGCAATATATCGTAAAAGGCTAATTTTATCTTTAACAGGGATTGGGATAAGTCCTTGTGGTGACAGAATTTGTGCTAACCAATATAATTTGTTTTGTTCTTTAGTATTCTGTATAAATAATTGGTTGGAGTATACGCTTTTGTAAAAGGTAACTACACTTTTATAATACTCTTGAAAATCCTCAATAGTTGGATTGTTAAATATTGGTAGTGATGACCATTCTGTATTTTGACTTTCTATATAATCAACGAGAGTAGAATTATTTTCAAAGATTGAAAAGATATCTTTATTTATCCAATGAATGCATAATGCAATTTTAACCAATTGATATGTTTTTTCCCTTTTTTCAGTTTCATCAATAATATCATTTATAAATATTCCTGTCTTGTGTAAAAAGAAATCTTTAGCAACAGGATTTACCTCCATAATCTTTTCATTTTTAACGAAATTTTCGAAAGTAGGAGAAGGGATAATAAGGTTAGAATTTACATCTAATAGTTTGTATCCATTTTCGAATTTCCATTCATAAGAAATAACTTTGCAGAAATCATCATATGGATTTTCAGTATTAAGTTTTGTTGTTTTAAAAATATCTCCGTTAATTGCTTTTTTTAATGTTTTGAAATTTAGTTGAAATTTTTTTATTTCAAAACGATCAATTTTTTTTGCCAAATACTCTAAAAACTTTTCTTTTTTAAAGAACCCTGCAACTGCATATATGGTTCCAGCTTCCTCAGATCTATAATCTTGGGAACTTACATAAATATATGTTTCTAATAATTTAAATTCTACTATATGACCTCTGTCATCATATCTAATATCTGACATCAAATCAGTGTTGTACACACTTTGTCCTTTAAAGTAACCTACATATGCCATCTTAAAAAATATTTAAATTTGATCCAATAAAAAGATCTTGTGCCTGTCTTTCTCCCATATACTCACTATAATCCGTACTAAAATGATATTTCCTATCAAGTGAATAAACAAAAACAGGAATTCCTGGTTCAAACAATACAGTTTTACCTTCAGTATTTTCAGCTACAATCGCAACTTTGTATTTCTGATATTTAATATTTTCAGGAGAAACAAGTTCATTATCATCCTCAAATAAATCAATCAAAAACAAACGAGGATTTTTTGTGTCATCTGTAATTAATGCTTTTATAATATCATTTTCATCTTTCGTTAATCCCAGAATAATTTTATTAGGAGTAGAGCCATCCAGCGTTTTTAATTCCAGTCCCGTAATAGTTTGTGTACTGTCTGTAAACAGTTTCAAATTATAGTAATAAGGATCTGATAATTGATACGTTTTACTTTTTGTAACTGCACCGCTTGCAGAAGCTGTTGTTTTTGTATCTGATGTAGTACTTCCTGTTGCAGATACGGCATTGTTCATAACATCTACGGCTTCTGTAAGATAGGTAACGCGTTCAATAAAAGGTTTCTCTTCTATTCCGGTTTCAATAACATCATTTACAGTAAGAGTTTGTACAATTGAAATTCCCTGCTGTTTTTTATCGTAAAATTCATTGATAAGATTTAGTTTTTCAGAAGTCATTCTCGAATAACTGTCATCGCCGTTTAGTTTTAATAATGGTTCAGCTTTAATTAAACTAAACACATCATCAAAAAAGTTAGCCTGGCCAATTACAACAACCAGATCTCCATTTTCATTAAGTACTTCATCTGCCTTATAAGTATTAACTTTTCCCTGATACAGCAAAATACTAAGCGCAGCAATATTTTTACCTTGAACAGCAGGAGATGTAAGCTGAATTGTTGTTGTCAAATCTGCGTAATTTCCTTCTTCATCTGGTGGTAATAGCAAACCGTCGGCATTAATGAAATTATCTTTTTGTGCATTGGCAACTTTTGCAATTTGTCCGTAAAAAGCAGTATTTTTATTGTTGTCTGTAGTAAATTGTAGATAAAGGTTATTTGTCGTAACTGTATTTACTTGCTCTTGTTTATCAATTAAAACTGGCCAGCCCTCCGTGCTATAAGTTACGGCTGTCATTGGAACAATTCCTTCTGAATTCGCTAATAAGCCTGTTTTAAGATTTTCTGGGTCATCGCCAATTTTGTAATTTCCATAAAAATCATAACTGCGCGTACGATCACTCTGAATATAGATGTACCAATTATTTTTAGTGAAAAAATTATTGATAACACTATTAAAAATTTCTGCACTTTTTTTTGTTGTTTTAGTTCCTGCGCTGACAACATCTACAGAATCTTGCGGAACAAACAAACCATAAAAAGCAGCAATATCAATAAACTGAATACTTTGCTCGCGCAGTAATTTTTGTTGATACGGAGTACCTTCTGTAATTGAAATAGAAGCGAAAGCTTTACGAGCATATTCTAAATCAAACTTAAATTCGCCATTATCAAAATTATGTTTGTAATCGCCATAATTTAAAACAACATCAATTCCGCATTCTCCCTGAGCAAATTTTCCCAACGATTTTCCCATATCAATCATAGGAAGTTCGAAGTTGTCTGTTTCGTCGAAAGTATTATCGGCTTCAACAAATTCAGACTCTTTAAAAAAGAAACTAGAAAGTGGAATTGCTAATTCTGTTGCTTCCTCTTCCTCAGTTGGGTTGTCTTTATAACCAATGTATTTAGCAACAAAATCAGGTTTTTGTATAGGATTGTTTTGATCATCTTTACGATTATCGTGAAAAGCATCAAAATCAATATTAATCTTATTGATAAAATCAGATGTTTGCTCTGTTTGCTGAATTATCATAGGATTAGAACCTACTGTAAAAAAATCACTTCTTTGCAGCCCTCTGTAAATGAAATATTTGATATTTAATCCAGGAAATGGCTGTTTGTAAGGACGAAGAATAAGGTTTACTTTATCAGGACTGCCTGTTTGGGGCTGTACTAAAACAACTCCTTTGCAGATTGCATAAGTCTTTTTGGGAGAAGCTAATGAAAATTTGGAGGTCAGGTTAAACTCGGTACTCGATTGAGGACCAAAAGCTTGTTCGCGGCTTTGCGTAAAGCCTCCTGACTCCACGAAAAAATGAGATTGTGAAGACATATTTAAATGAATTATTTAAAAGTTAATTTTAAACCATCAAAGGCTTATAGATTTTGTAGACGAATCTTAGAAGTAAAAAGACCAGAGCAATAAGAAGAATCCTCCCCAGCCAAATCTGCACCTTTTGCCAAAAAGTTAAGTAATTGACAAACTTGGTAATCGTAATTGTTTTTTCCTGAACATCTTTTACCTGTTTTGATTTCCAGAAAGCGTAGAGTTCCTGTTCTTTTAAGTCACAGTCAACGCTGAGTTTATTGTTATCAAGTCGAACCCTTGGGATTTTTAATGTACGCCCTGGTTCGGCCTGAATAACATTTTTGAGAACTACTTTTCCGTTGATACAATCTAGTAATGCGTTATAAGAGCTGCTGTCTTTGGCTATTTTAAAAACAGTATCGTGCAGCGTTTCTGTAATAGTAATAGTTTGAACTTTATTTTCGTTTTCAACAGGTTTCGGACTTCGGCATGAAATCACGATCAGAATAATCAAAAGTGAAAAAACAAAGCATTTTAGTTTTTTAGTCATAATTAAAATTGGTTTATAAATTTAGTTTTGCAGACGTAAAAAGCCTTTTACGCTTTTTATATCACGTTTTCTTCTGGCTACTTTGTAGCCTTCACGGCCCCCGGCGTCATTTGTGTTTCCTTCGATTGTGTAGATAGTGGTTCCGGTTACTTTTTCAACGAAACCAGTGTGACCTGCGCCGTTGTTAAAATCTATAATGAAAACATCTCCGGGCTGAGGTGTTTTTTTTACCAAAAGCGGTCTCGAATTATATTGATCCAGAACTCCGGCAGTTTTCTTTAAAGGATTTTTGGCATTAATCTGCAGCGCTGCTTTTTGTGTACACCAGTAAACAAAAGCCATACACCAGGCATATCCTTTTGATAAGCCAACGCTTCGTAAATAAATTTCGACTTCGGGGCCGGAGTTGCTGTTTCTGGGAATTTCTTCGACACCAATTTGTGCCGTGGCGATTTCTAAGGTTTTTTGGGTTAGTGTCATGAATTTTTTCCGTTTAACTGTTTAAATTTTTGTAACTCATCAACCAGCTGCTGGTTAATAAGCATAAGTTCTTTGTGTTGTACTTCCATTTTTTTTATGGTATCTGTGGCGGCGGTCAGGCGAGCGGTAATGTCATCAAGAAGATCACGGTAATATTTTACGGCACTTACAGCGTTGTCAAGTTCGGCGGCGCGGTCTTCGGCCAATGATTTTCGCATAGAGAAAAACCAGGTTATAAAAGCGGCAAAAAATGCCGTAAGAGATGGGTATAGAAACTGTTCCATTGAATGTATTAATGTTGAAAATTTGATAAATGTGATTTGGGAAAAACAACAGCAGCATATTGTTTTTTGAAAGAAGCGCAATCTTAAATTTTTGCAGTTAGATTTCTGCCGTCCTTTCCTTTTGTGATTGCAAAGATTGGGTAAAAAAAGCCCTAAAAAAAACGAATGCAAGGTGTGTGAACATTAGTATTCTAGGGCTTTACATAGTTGTACAGAAAGCGAACAAAGCTCATTTTTACGAAGGTAAATGGCTCATCTTTGCACCATAAAAACAATGTTTTTTAGGAGCTCAAAAGATTTCGCTTTTCTTTTATAATAGTTAAGAAGATTTTTCCTGATTGCTCATAAGTTCTTCGATTTTTTTTAATTCTGAAGTAATAGGCGTACAAAGAATTTCATACAAAGTAGTTCGTGAAATTGGGTAAACAGGATAAACATATTTACGCCATACTACCGTAGTAGGAATATCTTCTGTCTTGTGTTTTTGATACAATTCTTTAACAAGTTTGTAGCGCAATAATTTATTTTTTTGAATTCCGAGGCTTCTGTTTGAGGATATAGGCATGATAATGATGTTTATTGAGTGATAGAAAATGAAGAAAGATTTTTTGAAAAGAGAAGAATTATTAAAATGAAGATTTAATCATGATTAAGAATTATTTGAATACGATATAACGACATAAAGATTTACAGCAGCCAAACCATTTAATCTTTTTAAGTAATGGTTTTTCTACTTCAAATGCCATTTTTTTGAACCTCGTTCTGAGGTGCTATTTGTTAAAGATTATTTTTTAACAATTGAGGTCTGTACTCTTCCTATCATGATCTCGTTCCGCAGCTCTAAAGACTGGGAACTTTACAGAAAGAATGGTTTTTGGCTGCTTTTTTGGGTAAAAACCGCCCATCTTCGGTTCCTGTTTTCCTTCAGAAAGAAGCGAAAAACAGGAACCATTTTTTTATGTTTACTTAAGTTTTTATAACGTAGATTTTGAGGGGGTTATTCAGCCTTTGTAAGTGGCAGTTGTGTGTTTTTTAAATCTCGGATTTTTGATTACGATGCTTTCATATTGATTAAAAGCCTGGCGTTCTTTATTGGATAAATCATTTTTGCAGTTCCAGTTTCCAAGTCCGTCTTTAAAAATGGTATGTTCATTAACCTTGTAACTTTCGTGGTCAGTAATTGGCTTTATTTTTACGCTCATTTAAGTATTGTTTAAAAATTATTTTAATTCTGAAATAAAACCATTCACGGAATAAAAGAATTGGTTTTAAATTGGTTGCAATAAGCAGAAGACCTAAAAGAGCCGATGCGTAAATATCATTATTAGGCTGCATGGCTTTGTTCGTTTTGCTGGTTAAAGAAATTAAAAGCATATCCCTGTAAAAAATCTACAGATGACATTGACAACGGAATATTGGTTTTTACACCATTTTCATCAATTCTGTTCGCCTCAATAAACCAGCTTGAGCGAATTGGTTTAAATGAAGAAGCAATAATTTCAACACCATCTGTAAATTCTTCGTTATTAAATTCTTTAGTTAATTTTTGAAGTTCCAAAACGCGTGAACCTTTTAAATTTCCTTTGGCATCTTTTTTTAATAAATTGAAAACAATTTTTACTAACGATGCTGTTTCTTTACTCGTAGAAAGCGACGAAATATAATTCTGCACTTTTTCAATACCAATTGTTACCGTATCGTCCCAACCTTCATTAATGCGATATCCAATCGTGATTTCTTCTTTATCATTAGAAAAAGTATGAGACATCTGCTTTTCTTTAAAACCATAAACCTGATTCTTTAAATCCAGAATAGTTTCAAACAATTGAAAAGTTTCCGTTTTCGCATTTCGCATCATTTCAGAAGTTTCGTGTAATCTCGAAAGCGCTTTCGGAATAGTTTCGGCTACCAGCTTTTTATAAGCATCTCGTTCTTCATTCTTTTTATTTTCAATTCGGTTTAGGGCCTCTTTTAATTGCTGTGCAGAAAATTGAGATAAATCCATAGATGGGTTGATTGTGTTTGTTAATGCAGTGTTCATAATAATTGGCTTTTAGTTTTTATAATAATTTTAGTTATGCAATAAGAATTTCTTCTTTAAACGGATTACCGTAATAGGGTTTAAAATTATAGTGATCGGCAAGTCTTAATACTTCTTTTAATTTGTTTTCTATTGCTTGTGAAACGGGACGGGGAGAAGCGGTTTCATCGTCCAGAATATGCATCCATTGAAAACGTTCCTGATTAATGCAGATTCTTTCTCCGGGCGTAAAAGATTTTGATCTTTCAGAACAATATTGAAGTGCCAGATACAATTGTGCAATTCTTATTTCGATTTGATTTCTACTCATGATTTTTATTTAATAAGGTTCGTAATTTTTTGATGTCAGATTCTATTAAGTTTCTCTCGGGACTATTTGGATTTTCAATCAGCCAATTTTCCAGTTCCTGAATTTTTTCCTTGATTTGATTTGTTTCCATTTTTATGATTTAAGTAATGATGAATAAGGTTTTTTTAATTTTAATGATTAATATTACTAGTCATTCGTAGTTTTATTCTGATTTAGTGTAGTGTTTTTGTTTTTCCTTTTCAATGTTTTTAATATGATATAATTATATGATAATCAATTATTTATTTGTGTTTTTTATTTCGAGTGTAGTTTCTATGCCGCATAAATTTGTATGTGTTTGTCTTGTTTTTAAAATTTATTTTTCTTTACTTTGCAAATATAATGTAAAATAATACATCAAAACAAATTTTTAACGTAAAAAAATACATCTTTTTATGGGGTCGACTGAAAGAATAAGAGAATACCTTGATTATAAAGGGATTACTAAATATAAGTTCTGTAATGATTTAGGCTTTTCTAATAAGTTTTTAGATAATAGCAGCAATATGGGAACGGATAAAGCGTGTAAAATTTTACACCACTACCCAGAGATAAATTCAGAATGGCTTTTAACCGGAAATGGATCCATGATAAAAGAGGATAACACTAATATTGTAATTATGAATAATGACCGAAAAACAATTGATTCGCTGCATGTGAGTCAGGAAATACCATTATATGATTTAGAAGCTGTAGCTGGTTTAAGGGAATTATTTAGCAGTGGAAAGCCGCAAAGAGTTTTGGATACTATAAAAATTCCAAATCTGCCGAAATGCGATGGAGCCATTTCTGTAACCGGAGATAGTATGTATCCGTTATTAAAATCCGGAGATATAATTTTATATAAGGAAACAGAATTTGATAATATCTTTTTTGGAGAAATGTATCTTTTAAGCGTCAAATTAAATGACTGGGAAGAATATATTACCGTAAAATATGTTCAGAAATCAGAGCAGGGATCAGAGTTTGTAAAATTGGTAAGCCAGAATTCGCATCATCAGCCAAAAGATATACATATTTCAAAAATATCAGCATTGGCACTTATAAAAGCCAGTATTCGTATTAATACGATGATGTAATAAGGTTGTGAAATTTATTCTTTAGAAGTTTGATTTTTTAGTTTAGATGTGAAATCTAAACTTTAGGGTATAAAAAAAATTAGTCTTTGAATATTCTAATATTTAAAGGCTTTTTTTGTTTTATTATCACTGGGTAAATGTTTAAAGAAGATTGAATATAAAGCAAAAAAACTCAATAAAAATTGAGGTTTTAAATTCTTGCAGAGAAAGAGGGAATAGGATTTTTTTTAATCACTATATATCAATGTTTTAAATTGGGGTAACCGATTTTACTCCCTTTTAATCGTAAATAATTCATTATTTTTTTGTGGCAGGATTGTCGTTTTTCCTGTCAGCGATTGAAGCCTTAAATAGTTCATCTTGGGTTGTGATGATGTTCTCTATTGCCGAACTCGCTTGTGCTTCCTGCAAGTTGATTGTATATATAAATAATGTTGGATTGGGCAAATTTGTGATTGCTCCTTTTAATTCTGATAAAGCTCTACTTGCTGCAATTGTTTTTTTAGAATAACTGTGTTTCCTATTTCTGCTTGTGGTGGCAATAAGGGTAAATCATTATATGGAATTGCTGAATTGTATTTATTATTACTCATTTTTCAAAGATTTTGAACGAGGGCAATTTTTACCTTTGTTTTGTTTTCAAGGTCAAATATGATAAAAAATCTCCCTTATTTTATTTTCAAGGGCAAATTCTGCCCTCGTTTATTTTTCTCAGAATTAAATTTATATTTTTAATTACAGAACTATCTGCAAGTAGTCAGACATATTGTGTTGTTAAAACTGGCTCCAATATTTTTTGCTTTAACATTACCGTATTCCTGAAGTGATTTTTTTAGCTTTTTAGCATTCATTTTTTTGCTTTGGATTTCACTTTTGATGCTGCTTCTTTTGGGTTTTTGGTTAATTGGTCGAGATTGTTTAACAGGTTTACAATAAAAATTCGGGTGTTGCTTTTGGAAGGAAATGAGGTTTTACCCTAAATGAAAACATCATACACCCAGATTGAAATCCTCATGATGTTTATGGTTGTAAACCGTTTTGCTGTTGTTCTTTTTCCATTTTTCTCGTTTATGATTTGCTTTAGAAATAATTTTTTCCATGCTGTGAATTTCAAATCCTGAAGTTAATAAGTTAGACTCTTTATCAAAAAAGGGATCAATTACTGGGATTAAATTTTCTTTAAGAAATGTTCAGGGAAGCATCTAATTCAAAATCTGATTCAATAATTTTTAATTTACATTTATCTAAATTTTGAATTATTTTGTTCCAATTTTGATGAAATTTATCGAATTCTAATGGATTTGTTATTAGTATAAAATGATTCCTAATTTTAACTAAATCATCTGTTTCTGGAAAGCAGACTAAGTCAATTGGTGTGTAATCATTATTTATTTCAGTTTGGTTTTCTTCTAATTGATTACTATAAGCAGCTTTTTCAAAGTGGGAAGCATGAACAATAGTTTGACCTGATAGTTTTAATTTATTTAATATCTTATAAGAACCATGGTAAGGTGTTATAAAGACTCTTAAAGTATGAAAATGTTAGCTAAAGTATCATTGCAATTCGATTACATTTAATCTCATATATCATGGTATCGATTATTTTGCCCTATTTGAAAATTTCAGTTTTATGTCGTCATATGCCAACCCAATCAATAAAATAGTTCCAACAATTCCCAATACATATAGTTTAACTATGGAATAGAAGATTCCTCCAAAAATTCCGCCCAAAAAAAAGAAGCTAATAATTGTCAAGCGTAATTTTATTGATGAATAAAGTTTTTGTTTTTGATCTTTTAATTTGTAAAAAAAAAGTTGTGAAAGTTCAATTCCTAAATCTGTAAATAACCCGGTTAAGTGAGTGGTGCGAACAGTTGCATTAGAAATTTTCGTTACGAGTGAATTTTGTAATCCCATTGCAAATAACAATAAGAACGCCAAAATATTAGGAGATTCGGAAATTAATTGCTGCCCAAATATTGCTACTGTAAATAGAATGATACTTTCAATAATTACAGGAACTGAATAGATTTGCCTATTATTTCTTTTAGACATAATTTCAACTAAGACACTTGATGTAAATGAGCCTAAGAAAAAAAAGAAAATGTATAAAAAGTAGATAAATCCTTGCCACATATTAAATTTAAAAACTTCATCCACAAAAAAAGCAAAATGCCCAGTTACGTTTGTTGTTAAACGCTGAATAGCTATAAAACTTGCAACATTAACAACACCAGCAACAAATGATAACAATGAAGCAATCCCTAAGTCATGCTTTAAAGTTCTTTTTTCGCCGATGTGCCTAAACATATTATAACTGTTTTTGTTTGAATTTCTGTTTAAAGATACTTATTTCTCTGCTAAATTAATTAATTCAAGTTGTTAGTTTAATAAATAAATTGGCTCTAAAAAAGTTTAATCCCTACGGGCAATGTCATTAAGTTAAGCTTTTAGAAAATAAAATTATTGCAAATCAAATCCGTGTTTATCCGCGTTTTTACGAAGTAAATCTGTTTTATCCGCGTCACAATTAGACGCTTATTTTACTGATTCGCTAAAGCGAAAACGCTGATAAAAATTGATTTTTCTAATTACTTCCTTAATTAAACTGTTAAGTAATTTTATAGATTTCCTCTTAACTTAATGACATTGCCCGTAGGGACTACACTTTATTAACTAGCGGCTTGAATTAATTATTTCTTATCAAATAGGCTTTACCCATAATTTTAATTAACTGCTATAATCTACAGAATATCCTTTTGGCAATCCGTAGGTTTCTACGAATTCCATAAACTCTATTATGGTAATATTTTTTAGTATTCGATTTCCGCCGTTAAGTTTTTTTATTTCAACCTTATATATTATAATAAATAAGTTTTGAAGTGAATTGTGGTTTTATTTCTTTGAAAAAGTGGATTTCGTCTAAGTCTGACCTGAACTTGTTTTAGTAACAATTCGTTTGACTGTATTTATTGACTTTAAAATAATGTCAATTGCATTTTCACATTTTTTTATTTGATTGTCAATCTCTAAATCAATAAAATTGAGTTGCTCATTTAGCTTTGCCAGCTGTGATATAAACTTAATGTTATTATTCAAAATTGAGAATTATAAAAAAAATGATGATAAATCTCTTCATCATCATTTTATAGTTAGTAGGTTATATGGTTAGAAATAGTTTCTGATATTATGAAAGCATTATCCATTTATCAATTGATCATCAAGGGGCACTTCTCACTGATTAACCACAATCAATAACAATAGTTAGTTGTAGATCGAAAAATATTATTTTCCGGCACTTTCATAAACTTCTTTTACCACTAATGATGCTGAGACTATTTTTGGCCAGCCGGCATAAAATGCAAGTTGTGTTAAGACTTCGTCCATTTCTTCTTTAGTTATACCGTGTTGTACGCCTCTGGCCATGTACAGCCCAAGAAATTGTATATCACCAGCCGCAATCATAGCACATACGGTTGCCAGGCTTCTGCTTCTTGATGATAAACCTGAACGAAGCCAAACTTCGCCATACAACAATTCATTGGTATATTTAGCAAAGCCTTTTGATATTGGTGCAATATTCTGTTGGATAAATCCAAGTCTGTTTTCATCACCAGGTAATGCTTCATCTTTATTTAGCCTCAATGGGTCTGTAGATGGCAGTTCAGCTTGCAAAATATTATTGTTCTCAAATAATTCTTTTGCAACACCTACTGCTGAAATTGCATTTGGCCAGCCTGAATAAAAAGCAAGATGAGTGATTATTTCTGAAAGTTCACCCGGCGTAACTCCATTGTCTAAAGCTTTTGCAAAGTAATGAGGCATACCAACAGTATGATTACGGGCTATTAGGCTGGATACAGTAACTATACAGCGGTCGTGTTTAGATAAACCCGGTCTTTCCCATACTTCAGCAGTTAAGGTATCAACAGAATATTTGCTTAGTGATGGCGATACGCTGCCAACAAAGTCGGCAGTTAGACCTGGCTTAGGAGCTGTATTTTCATCGTTATTAATTTTTAGGGCTTTTGCAATTGCTAAACCTACACTTGCAGCTGATTGTGGGTTTTGACCTGTAATTAATCTGCCATGAACAGCAATGTTATTATTCCAGTTAGGAGAATGTTTATAATCTGCTCCATGCTTTATTAAAACATCTTCTAATAAGAATGGAACCACATTCGTTGATTGTACTTCTTCTTCTTCACCATTTGTAAATGCCGCTACGCTTTTACCAGCGATTAAATAAGAACCATCGCTCAATTTTACATTTACTAATGCTGCCGGACCATGACAAACGGCTGAAACAATTTTACCTGATTCGTAAAATTCAGGAACTATTTCTAACACCGCCGGGCTATCTGCAAAATCCCACATTGTACCATGTCCTCCGGCAAAGAATATTCCATCATAATCTGCTGCATTTACTTCATCTAGCTTTAATGTGTTCTCTAAAGCATTTCTAAAATCGGTATCAGCCCAATATTTAGCATTTGCAGGATCATTAAAATCCTCTAATCCATCTAATGGTGCATGACCACCTTTTATAGAAGCAATATCAACTACAACACCTTTTTCTTCAAGTTTTTCCAATGGATGTGTTACTTCACTAAGATTAAAACCAGTCGGAATACCAGTTTCTCCTTTTACATTACAGCTTGTTACTACAAACAACATTTTTGCTGTTCCTTTTCCTTTATTCATTTTTTTAAATTTTAATTGTTTATTTATTATTTAATTACAATACTTCAAAAAAGCGCACCATTTTATTAACCGCCTGCTCTACGTATTCAGGTACATCATACATCGCTATATGAGTGGCACCTTCTACTAATACTAATTCTTTAGGACCATTAGATAACTCAAAAGCCATTTCACTAAAAAGTCTTGTGTCAGCTTTACTGCCTGCTATGATAAGCATCGGTTGCGATAAATAATCTGTAATATGGTCATAAGCAGAGTAAGCCAGCAATTTATCCATACTGGCTGTTAGGAAGCGCCCTTTAGAGCTGGGATGCTGACCTCTTGGTGTTCTGTAATACTCATATCCTTCTCTTAAAAGATCCGGAGTATTCTCATTAATATCTTCAAACCTTTCAGGGACAAATGGAGTATATGACGGAGCTGCTCCATTTATTTCGGCAGTTCTTAAATTAGCCGCTGTTTCTAACATTTTTATAAGTTCAGCGGGAGGAGTTGCTGTACCTAAATAATTTCTGTATCCCTCACCAATCGGAGCTGCACTTACAGTAGCGACTGCTTTAAAACGGCGCTCAGTTTGAGTTACACTAATTGCATATCCGCCGCCAGCACATATTCCATACACACCCATTCTTTCAGCATTAACAAAAGGTAATGTGGTTAAGTAGTCTGCTGCACAACGAGCATCTTCTACTCTTACTGTTGGATCTTCTAACAAGCGAGGTTCACCTTCACTTTCTCCCTGAAAAGAAGAATCGTAAACTAAAACAACATATCCGTGTTTACATAATTTTTCGGCATAAAGACCAATAACTTGTTCTTTTACGCCACCTGCAGGGTGAATTCCAACAAGAGCAGGGTATTTTTTACTTTTATCAAAGCCTTCAGGCAGATGAAGATTTCCAGCAAGTGTATTTGCTCTGTTCTTAAATTTTACTGATTTAAACATAATTATTTTAATCTTTTAATTGATTTTTAATACAAGTCCAGCGACTCTTTTACCAAGTTGTATAGCTGTGTATTTGTCTTCTTTTCCAGGTGTTACTTCCGGAGAATCATTTTCAGCCTGAGCCATAACTCCAATCCAGCTTCCCAGTCGATTTGAGCCATTAGCCTGCATTGGACTCTCTCCAAGACTAACCCATATCATACCATGCTGCATTGCCAAAGTATTTAGGTATTGAAGTGTGCTTAACTTGTCGCCGCTTGGAGTACCTGATACTGTGAACCCGGCAGCAAGTTTATCGCGCCATTTTTGCTGAAACCAACTGCCTACACTGGCATCTGCAAAAGCTTTGAATTGTGCAGAAATATTTCCCATATAAGTTGGACTCCCGAAAATAATAGCATCGCTTGCATCGAGCTTGTTAAATACTTCTTCATTTTTATAATGTCCGTTTATAATGTCGTTTTGGTCGATCGAAATTAAATTTGTTGTAATTCCGGAAACTGATGATACACCTAAATTGACGGCTTCAGCTAATTTTTGCGTATGTCCGTTACCACTATGGTATAGTATTGAAACTGTTTTCATTTTATATGTTTTTCTTAATTAACTTTATGTTATAGTGTGTTTTTGAGCTTAAAAAAACTATGCTTCTATGTGTTAAATAATTTTTTTATGAATTACACCCAGCGGATTCAGAGAGATTAAAAAATTATTTTTTTTTTTGACTTTCCCATGCAGCCTTGGTATCGACACCGGTTTTATGAGCAAAATCTTCAATAAGTCTAATTTCTGATTCAGATAGTTTGATTTCCATTGCGTTTCGGGCATCTTCTATTTGTGAAGTTTTGGTAACACCAATAATAGGAAGTGTATTTTTTGCAATTGCCCATGCAATTGCAACCTGAGCTATAGAAGCATTTTTAGTTTTACCAATTTCTTTCATTGCATTGGTTAAATCTTCCAGTTTTGGAAGTACTTTATTGTAGGTAGTGCCTCTGCCACTGCCTTCAGGAAGTGGATTTTGAATATTATATTTTCCGGATAATGCTCCTTGTTCCAGAACCATATAAGCAAAAAATGTAATATCATTCTTTTTACAGTACTCAATTATACCTGTATCTTCTGAAAAACGATACAAAAGACTGTAGTGATTTTGTACTGCCGAAATCGAAAAGCCTTCTTTTGAAAGTATGTCATTTGCCTGCTTGATTTCTTCTAAATTGTGATTTGAAACTCCAACTTTTTTTACTTTACCACTTTTTAGTAATGGTATTAGGCAGGGAGTCCATTTTTGAATATCAGTAGGATTATGAATCCAATAAATGTCAATATAATCTGTACCAAGACGTTCAAAACTGCTGTTCAGCATTTCTTCAACCGGGTTAGACGATAACCCTGCCATTTGAGGAGTAAACTTAGTAGATAATATTATTTTTTCACGCGGGTAATCTTTAATAAGTTCCCCTAAAATACTCTCTGATGAACCCATGCCATAAACTGCTGCTGTATCCCAAAGTATTAATCCTGAATTAACAGCTTCATCAAAAACCTGCTTTAAATCCTCAGAGGCTAAATTATTTCCAAAAACCTGATCTCCGCCTGCAAAGCCAGTACCCCAGGACCAGGTTCCCAGTGCTACTAATGGTAAATTTTTCATTGTGATTGTTCTTTAAATTGTGTCGTAAATTTACAATCACCGTATGGGTAAATAATTGTATAAAACGGCTAACTTTTTAAAGAATAAGACTGTTTAAAAAAAGCAAACGCCATATTAATACAATGAAATCTTGTTTTTATCGCCTATTGCTATAGGAAAGACTTCTATCAGTTCAAGGGATATTACCATATCCTCAACCGTAACTTTATACTTTTTGAAATGTAGTGCTTGTGTATGTTCCTGATAAGCTTCAACACTGGCATAAGTTTCTAAAATTGTAATATGGGCAGGATTATTTTTGTCCTGTACTGCTGAATATGCCAATACGCCCTTTTCAAGATTTAAGGCATTTTTCATTTGCTCTTTGAGGGCATTTTTATAGTTTTCTAATTGGGTACCATCAACCACAATTTTTGCTATACGCATATATGTTTCATTTGACTGCGCCGATGTCTCTGTTGAAAAACTTAGTGTCATTATGAATAATAGGAATAAGATTAGATTAAATTTGTTTTTTCTATAGTTGATATTATCTTTCATAGTCATCTTTATTAAGGATTTTTAATGTTCGTAACATTTTATAAATGCAGCAATTTTTCCGCATTCTTATAACCTATTTTCTCTTTCGCTTCTCTTGAAATAGTAGCTTTTTCAAGAAATCCTCTGGTGTTTTTATCAATTAAAAAAGGATAATCGCCAGAATAAATAATATTGTCAGCGCCCAATTCTTCAATCACATATTTCAGTTGTGCTTCTGAGAATAATCCGCTTGGGGTAACATAAATATTGTTTTTATAATAATCGGATATTTTGCGGTTTAATTGTAATGTCTTGCCTAATTGGTCATCAAGTCGGTTTAAATAAAAAGGTACTAATTCGCCCCAATGACCTGAAATTAGTTTCAAATTAGGCAGTTTATCAAAAATACCTGAAGCTATTAATCGTACTGTTGCAATACCAGAATCTAAATGCCAGCCATAACCTGCTGTAGCAAACATAGCACTTGCAACAGACGGCCAATTGTCGCTTTTATAATAATACTCGGCAATACTTTTAGGAATTATGGCAGGATGCATGTACAAAGGCACGTTTAACTCCTGGGCTTTGGAAAAAACAGGCAAGAATTCAGGCTCATCAAAAAAACGTCCGTTGAAAGTGCCTGAAAGCATAGCTCCTTTAAATCCTAGCTGCTTCACGGCTCTGTCTAATTCTTCAGCCGCCGAATTTGGGTCAGCAGCAGGTAATATAGCAAAGCCTGCAAACCGTGTCGGGTGCATTTTTATTAAACCAGCCAGCTCATTATTGGCTTCCTGACATAGTTCGATAGCCAATGTACGATCTGTAATATTTTGTGGGCTTCCTGCTCCATAAGAAAGCACTTGTATATCAATACCGCTTTCATCCATAAATTTTATCCTTCTGTTACCCACATCTTCAATATCATCAGATGTAGGCAGCACAATTGCCATCAATTCTTTTTGAACAGGATCATTAGACAAGATTCCTCCGTTTTGTTTACTATTGAATTCTGCTGCTCTTTGGGAGATTTTTTTCAGTACGAAATGTTCTTCAATGGTAATTATTTTTTTTAATGGCTTCATCATTATTTCATAATTGGTTTGCCCAAATACAGATTCGCTATTAATAGCAGAACTTATTCCTAGTACTCCGGCAGTATTTAAAAAATCTCGTCTATTCATCGGAATGTTTTTTTGTTACATTATCTTTTTTTGAGAATACAGCAAAAGCATAATTAAGCTGTATAACTACTAATAAACCAATACTTAAATAAGCATTAATGAAACAACACAGAGCCGCAATAGTATATAGTATTTGTGATTCAATTATTCTGTTTTTAATTGACTTCGTTACTGTTTTTTGTTCATCATCATTTATGCTTAAAATGTTTTTCTTTTTTGCGTAATACCAGTTGATACCTAATAATTGTCCTAATAGACTAAGATTGAACCAATAGATAAAGATTGAAAACTTAAAGTGAATATACTGGCTTAAAAATGCTGTTGTAAAAGGCATTATTGAAATTGCCAGTAAAAAAAATAAATTTATCCAGTTCAGGTTTCTATCACTCTTATTGATATAATGAAACTGAGTGGATTGAGCCAGCCAATATATACCCATAGTAACAAAACTCAAAAAGTAGGTGAGCAGTTTAGGCGTAAGTTGTAGAAATGTAATGATAAGGTCTTTTTCGCTATGCACTAAATCGTTTACAGGAACCTTAATATCTAAAGCAAGAAAGGTTAAGGCGATGGCAAATACACCATCGCTTATGGCTTCAATTCTTTGCAGACGAAATCCTGAGATTAAATTATATTTATTCATTTTACCATAAAAATATGGTAAAAATCGCTATAATTCCGGGTAGATAAATTGTACAAAACGGCTATTCTTTAAAATGACTGTGGCGGAAATGCCAAACATTCTTTTAAAGAATCTGTTGAAATGAGATTGGTCGGTGAAACCATATAATAGTGAAGCTTCAGAAAAAGATTGTTTGCCTTGTATTACCGAGGTCAATACCGCTTTTATACGCTTCCAAAGAACGTATTGCGAGAAGGGTAATTCTACTTGTTCTAAAAACAAATGACGGGTTCTTTCCTGAGACAAATAAATATGATTTGCTACTTTTTCTAAGGTTAAGCTTTCACTTAAATTTTGATTAATAAATTCTTTTGCCTTTATGATTCGATCATCTGTGCTTTCGTTAGTAAGAGGTCTTATAGAAAGGTTAAAAATATTATACAACAATTCATCAGACAAATTTTTAATTTCAGCTGTCGATAAATCAGGCTTGGAAAAATCCAGCTTTAATTTATCTAATTGCTCCTTTGAAAGTATGGTTTCTATATCAATAAAGATTTCTTTATTCAAAATCCTTTTAAGCTGCTTTCCGAGAAAACTTTTACTTTCCACATAATAAACTAAAAAGCTTCCTACAGGTGCAGTACAAGAATGCTTAGTGTATTTATCAATAATGAATCCTTTAAGATTTTTGTATTGTTTATTTTCAATCACACTATCATAAGTAAATTTAGTACTTACAACAATTTGATAGCAACTGTGATAATGTATATCTACCACAGAAATATCGGTATAAAAACACATAACATTTGCCGTATCTATACTAAACTCCATATTTTGCAATTTTTTCAGTAAATATAGTTTTTTATTGTAAAAAGGATGTTTTGATAATGTTTGAAAAAAAAAAATTAATTTTGATATTTGAAATTGGCATTTCAAAATTGAAATCTTTGAGTTAAGGTTTATGATTTAGTTTGGTAAAAAACAAATATTAATTTTAAATTCATTAGTTATGAAAATCAATACCTTATTATTTATGTTTTTTTTTGTTAGTTTCCTTAATGCTCAGATAGGTATAGGTACGACTAATCCTAATGGAATATTAGATATAACTTCAAGTACACAAGGCTTCTTGATGCCCCGAGTTTCATTAACAGCATCTAACAGTGAAAGTCCGGTAACAAACCCTGCAGGAGGCTCAATCATAAATGGAACATTAGTTTATAATACAGCCACAAATGGCAGTGATGCTACTATCGTTACACCCGGTTTTTATTATTGGGACAGCACAAGTTGGGTGCGTGTAAAAAATGATTTATATTATGGTTTATATACAAATTTAGCAGGTCAGACAATAACCAGTTCAACAGGTGCTAAAGTTGCATTTGGAACTACTTTAAGTTCCTCAGGGACATCAATAGTTTACGATTCTACTAATCGGACTTTTACACTTCCGGCGGGAAAAACCTATCGAATAGATTTTGCTGTAGGATGGGTACATTTTAATAATGGGGTATTTCTCCGATTTGCTCTTTATAATGATACTACTAATACAAAAATATCGAGTGTTGCACATTGTGAGGCAGTAAACGGAGGCGCTTTTACCGGAACAACTAGTTTTTTTCATTTAGTAACTGTAGGAACAACTCCATTGGTAGTAAGTGTTAGAACCTCTACAGGAAATACTACAAATACAACCTTAGGAGATACAGAAGTAGGACCTACAATTTCTATTCAATCAATCAATTAATGTATAATTTACTTTAGTAGTGTAAAAAAAAAAGAAGGAATCTGTTGGTTATTGCACCCAAGAATTGGATTTATCAGCAAACTATTTCGGAGATTTATTAAGAAAGAAATTGGTGTTTCTGCACAAGAAAAATATTTAAACTAAAAGTAATAGATATAGTCAAAGAGCGATTTTTTGATATTAATAAATTCATTAAGTGAAGTAGCTTGCTTGTGAATTAAGGTTCTAATATCTACAGCATTTTATATTCAAGCAAAAGGTTGGGAGGTCTCCAAATGAGTACAGAAATTTGAATTAATTTATTATAGGCAGTTATGATTATTAACTGTCTGTTTTTTTGCACTTTGGTTATTATTAAGTTGAAATTTATTCTTTAGTATCCTCGTATCTTCTCTTACTTTTCTATCCAAAACTTTTGTGTAGTGTTGAGTAGTCCTTAAATTTTTAGGAACAAGCTATTGAACACATTCTTAAACCTAATGTTTGCAAATTTTAGCGAGACCCTAAATTTCTATTTTTTCTAGGGTCTCGCGTTTGCTCCTTTAGAGATGGAATTCGATGAATAATTTGGTAAGTCTGTAAAAGCAAAAAACCTCGAAAATCTTATGATTTTCGAGGTTTTGATACCGTTTAGGATTTTTTTCAGCGGAGAAAGAGGGATTCGAACCCCCGGACCTGTTACAGTCAACAGTTTTCAAGACTGCCGCATTCGACCGCTCTGCCATTTCTCCAGTATGTCGCTATCATTTCGTGATTGCGAGTGCAAATATAAGACGGTTTTTCGGTTCTCAAAACTTTTTTTAGACTTTTTTTTGAAACTTTTTTTAAATAATTTTCAAGTATCTAATTATCAGTATTTCCGAAAATAGATTTTAGAAAAAATTAATCCAAGTTGTCCAAAATTGGTGTTGGTTTCTTGTTTTCATCGACAGCAACAAACGAGAAAGTTCCTGAAACTACCGTTTCGCGAAGCTCAGAATACATTTGCTCCATAAAAATATCAACGTGAATTTTACAGCTCGTTCTTCCAACGCTGTCAACTTTTGCCACTAATTCGATTAAAGTACCGGCCGGAATCGCTTTTTTAAAGTCGATTTGACCTGTTGATATCGTAACTACTTTTTTACGACTGAAACGAGTAGCACAAATAAAAGCCACTTCGTCCATTAAATGAAGCGCAGTTCCTCCAAATAAAGTATCATAATGATTCGTTGTACTTGGGAAAACTGCTTTGAAAATATGTGTTTCAGATTTTAAAATTCTTTCTTCTAATGTACCCATAAAGATTAGTAAGTTACGTATTCAGTAATTTCAAGGCCATATCCAATCATTCCAACACGTTTTGTTTGTTCCGTGTTCGAAACCAGTCTAATCTTAGAAATATCAATATCGTGAAGGATTTGAGCCCCAATCCCGTAATCTTTACTGTCTATGATGACTTTCGGCGCTTTTAATGTTCCTTGTGCCTGCAAAGTTTTAAGCTCAGAAATTCTGTTTAATAAATTTACAGCCGTCATATCCTGATTGATAAAAATAACAGCACCTTTTCCATTCTCATTAATTACTTTAAACATATCGTCTAACTGCTGTTCTGCATTATTAGTCAATGTTCCTAATAAGTCATTATTTACCTGCGAAGAGTGAATTCTTGTCAAAATAGGCTCTCCAAGGTTCCATGTTCCTTTAGTTAAAGCAATATGAATTTGTTTATTTGTAGTCTGCTCGTAAGCTCTTAATCTAAAAGTTCCAAAACGGGTTTCGATATCAAAATCTTCTTTTTTAATGATAAGGCTGTCATGCTGCATTCTGTAAGCAACCAAATCTTCAATCGAAACTAATTTTAAATCAAATTTCTTAGCCACTTTTATAAGTTCAGGCAAACGAGACATTGTTCCGTCTTCATTCAAAATTTCGCAGATAACACCAGCAGGTTTGAAACCTGCTAATCTTGCAAAATCAATTGCAGCTTCCGTATGTCCTGTTCTTCTTAAAACACCACCTTGTTTAGCAATCAAAGGAAAAATATGTCCCGGGCGAGCTAAATCATGCGGTTTTGTATTTGGATCAACTAGAGATTGTACCGTTTTAGACCTGTCAGCAGCAGAAATACCGGTTGTAACACCATTTCCTTTTAAATCAACAGAAACCGTAAAAGCAGTTTCCATATGATCTGTATTATTGGTAACCATGGCACGTAAATCAAGTTCCTTGCAGCGGCTTTCTGTAAGTGGTGTACAGATTAATCCGCGTCCGTGTGTAGCCATGAAATTGATCATATCAGGAGTAACTTTTTCGGCTGCGGCTAAAAAGTCACCTTCATTTTCGCGATCTTCATCATCAACTACAATGATTACTTTACCTTGACGAATATCTTCTATAGCTTCTTCAATGGTATTAAGTTGAATTTTTGTTGACATAATTATTGTTTGTTTTGAGCTGGTGAAAACCGCTCGGAAATTTTTTGAAATAGTTGTGATATTGGGGTCGTTATCGCATCAAAATTAATCAATCCGTTATCGTTTGTGGCACGATAAGTTAATAATACTGCTAATGGAGAAAGAATAAACGACGACATCCAAGAACCCATAAAAGGAGTCATTCCGCCTTCCTGCGATAATCTTTTTCCAAAAGTATTAATGAAATGAAAAGTAATAAAAATTAATACCGCAAAAACAATTGGTAAACCAAGTCCGCCTTTTCTGATAATCGCCCCCAGAGGTGCACCAATAAAAAACATTAAAAAACATGCAAAAGCTATAACAAACTTCTCATACAATGCTGTTAAGTGTTTGTTGATATCACGCTGTTTGTCCTTTAAATCTTTTTGGGTTGATTCAATAGAGAAGATGTTGCTGGTAACATTACTGCCTGCCATTTTAAGGACATCAACTTTCTGTTTATTTGTGTATAAAGACAAAAGATCATTTGGTAAAGTCTTTTTCTTTTTTTCTTTTTTATCTGGATTAATTAGAGTGCTTGATTTTCTAAATCCAACACGCTGATTTATATTCTCTGAAAATGATATAATCTCATTATCCAGGTTCTTGTTTAAAGAATCTAAAGTATAACGCAATTCATTAACATTAAGCATGGCATTTGTACCGGCGATACTTTCTTTACTGTCGTCAACTTTGTTTAATTCAGATAAATCGATGTTAATGATATGTGTTTTAAAAGCTCCTTTAATAAAAGGAAGTTTAGCACGGTCTTCATATTTTTTTGGAGTAACATCCTGATAGTAGTAACCATCGTTTAAAACAAGTTTCAAAATACTCGATTTTTCGTTGCTGATTAATTCTCCATCTTTGGCTTTAATAACAGTTTTGTTTTCTCCAAAATTATTAGCCTTTTCGTGAATAGTAACGCCTGTCAGAATATTTCCGTTTTCACCAGATTTTTTGTTTACCTTAATGTTGTAGGTTCCAACATCATTAAATTGACCTTCGGCAATTGCCATAGCAGGTTTTGCCTGTGCGATATTTTTACGGAAGTTCACAAATTTATATTCAGCAAAAGGAATAACATTATTGGCAAACCAAAACGCTACAATACTCAAAACGAATATAAAAATAATTAAAACACGCATTGCTCTTTGAAGTGAGATTCCGGAAGATTTCATGGCAGCAAATTCATAATTCTCTGCTAAATTTCCGAAAGTCATAATCGAAGCTAAAAGAACCGAAAGCGGTAAAACCAGCGGGATAATACGTGGCATAGAAAAAAGCAGGAATTTCACGACCAATATTAAGTCGAGATCTTTACCTGCCAGTTCTGATATAAATAGCCATACTGTCTGCAGTATGAATATGAAAAAAAGAATTACAAATACCGTAGTAAATGTAACTAAAAAAGTTTTTAATAAGTATTTGTCTAGAATTTTCAACCTTCTGATTAATCTAATTTATTGATGTAGTATTTCGGGTATTTACTCGCTACAAAGGTAAATTGATTTTTTGATAATGGCTGATTGGTTTTAAAAGAATTAACGGTTAAAGTTGTTTTTGTTCCGTTTTTTCCAGTTTCAATCAAATTATAGATGTGTTTTGTCTGAACATCAATGCCTAAAAGAATTTCTTTTCTTTGATCTTTTCCGGTAGTTGGTACTAATTTAATGTATTGAATCTTTCTTCCTTTTACATTTTGTACAATATCCATATTGTATTTGTAACCAGAATTAAAGAAAGTAAGCATTTTTGAAGGTGTGATAGCATTGTCGTCTTTTTCGTTTACTTTAGAAACTGTAACTTCTTCGTCTTCAGGAACAATTGTATACGTCTTTTGTCCGTCAAAAATTTTGGTAACACCCATAAAATTCAATACATATTGATTTCCTTTCATGGTTACATTTCCTTTACTATCTTGGTTAATATTCTCTTTTGCATTATTTAGAGAGTATTTAAAATCAATAACAATATTATCGTAGCTTTTTATTTTTGCAGTCACTTCGTTCAATAAATCTTTGGCTTTTTTATCCTGAGCTTGAATAGAAGTGAAACTCAAAAGCAATATAACTGCCATTTGAAAACACTTTTTAGTCATGTTAGTGATAGAATTGTTTTTGATTTCCTGAATGTTTGTTCTCATGATTGGATTAATTTTGTTCATTATTAAAGAATTGATCAAGAGCACTTAAGTCTAAAATGTTCACACTTCTTGCTTTACTGCCTTCAAACGGTCCAACAATTCCTGCTGCTTCCAGCTGATCGATCAAACGACCGGCTCTGTTGTAACCTAATTTTAATTTTCTTTGCAGTAATGAAGCAGAACCCTGCTGTGCATTAACAATAATCTCTGCAGCTTCTCTAAATAAGGTATCTCTTTCGGAAATATCCATATCAAGATTGATGCCAGTTTCTTCTCCAATGAACTCTGGAAGCAAATATGCTGTGGCATACGCCTTTTGAGAACCAATAAAATCTGTAATTTTTTCGACTTCCGGCGTGTCAATAAAAGCACATTGAACACGTGTTACGTCATTTCCATTTGTATACAATAAATCTCCTCGTCCAATTAACTGGTCAGCTCCCTGAGTATCTAAAATTGTTCTCGAGTCAATTTTTGAAGTTACCCTAAATGCAATTCTCGCAGGGAAATTGGCCTTAATTAAACCTGTAATAACGTTTACAGAAGGTCTTTGTGTAGCAATAATTAAGTGAATACCAATAGCACGCGCCAGCTGGGCTAAACGAGCAATTGGAACTTCGACTTCTTTTCCTGCCGTCATAATCAAATCAGCGAACTCGTCGACAACCAAAACGATGTAAGGTAAAAACCGATGTCCGGCTTCCGGATTTAATTTTCTTGCTTTGAATTTCTCGTTGTATTCTTTAATATTACGGACCATCGCATCTTTTAATAAAGAATAACGGTTGTCCATTTCGGTACAAAGTGAATTCAGAGTATTAACCACTTTTGCGTTATCAGTAATAATAGCGTCTTCTGTATCTGGAAGTTTTGCTAAATAATGTCTTTCTATTTTATTAAAAAGTGTAAGCTCAACTTTTTTCGGATCGACCAAAACAAATTTTACTTCTGCCGGATGTTTTTTGTATAAAAGCGAAGTTAAAACTGCATTTAATCCAACCGATTTTCCTTGTCCTGTTGCACCCGCCATCAATAAGTGAGGCATTTTGGCAAGATCGACCACAAAAGTCTCGTTCGAAATGGTTTTTCCTAAAGCAATTGGCAGTTCCATTTCAGCTTCCTGAAATTTCGCAGCGCCAATAACACTTTTCATAGAAACCATAGTTGGAGTCTTGTTCGGAACCTCGATACCAATTGTTCCTTTTCCTGGAATTGGAGCAATAATACGAATTCCTAAAGCCGATAATGACAAAGCAATATCATCTTCTAAACTCTTAATTTTAGAGATTCTGATTCCGGCTTCCGGTACAATTTCATATAAAGTTACCGATGGACCTACGGTTGCTTTAATCTGTGCAATTTCAATTTTGTAGTTACGAAGCGTATCTACAATTTTATTTTTGTTTTCTTCTAATTCTTCCTGATTAATTGTAATTCCGCCAGTCGAATATTCTTTTAATAAATCGATAGTTGGGAATTTATAATTGGATAAATCCAAAGTTGGATCAAATAATCCGAAATCAGCAACCAGGCGAGAAGCAAGGTTTTCTTCAATAATATCTTCTTCTTCGGCTTTTTCAATAACAAATTCTTCTGTGTGTACAGGAGGAGTTTCTGTTACCGGATTTACGTTCATTTGTACAGGTTTTAAAACCGGATTCAAATCAATTTCAGACGAATGATTGATAGTTGGTTTTAAAGCTTCTTTGTTGATTTCGAATTTAGAATCATCTGTTTTTAAATGAATATTATCCAGTTCAGGATCTTCTTCAATTGCAAATTCTTCTAAATTATAAGCGCTTTCAGGTTCTAAATCCTGCTGCGGTTTTTTGATAGAATTTAATTCAGATTTTAATTCATTTTTAGTTGAATCAAAATAAGACTGTATTTTTTCCGGAGATACTTTTATTTTGAAAATCAAATAAACAATCAGTCCAAAAAGTAAGCTCAATAAAGTTCCGGTTTTCCCGATATAATCCTGAAGGAAAAGATTTAATTCATAACCAATTGTTCCTCCTAATTCTGGTGCCGAAGTAGCAAAAAAGCCAAATAAAATAGAAACAACGATAATGGCAAATAAATCCCAGAACCAAGTATTTTTTAATTTTTTGGTCGAAAGTTCTAATGCCAGAAATAATCCGGTTAAAAAGAATAAACGAACAATTATAAAGGAGGCAAGGCCGAAGCCTCTGTAAACAATTAAATCAGCGAGATAAGCCCCAAATTTTCCGAGCCAGTTTTGTACTACTTCGTCACGATCACCAATTTGAGTAACCGCACTTTGGTCTGTCTGCCATTGCCCGTTGATATAAAAAGAAATAAATGCAACTAATAATGCAATAGAAAAGAGTATCAAAAGGCAGCCCAGCACAAATTTTTGCTGCTTGGATAATGTCCAGGATCTAATGCCTGCGACTTTTGATTCGGTTTTTTTGTCTACAGTTTCTTTTTTTGTTTTTGCCATTCTTGCGTTCCGCCTATATAAATTTTGGAATATAAATTATCAAACCAATTGCTATTGCTGTCATGGCGGCAAAAAATACCGCTCCAGCAGCAATATCTTTAATAAACCCAATTCGTCTGCTGTAATCGGGGTGGATAAAATCGGCGATTTTTTCAACTGCCGTATTTAATCCTTCAATGCTTAAAACCAAACCAATGGCTAAGGTTTGACATAGCCATTCGGTTTGAGAAATATGAAAATAGAACCCGGCAATGGTCATAATAATTCCCAATGAGAATTGGACCATAACGCTGTGTTCTGTTCTTATCAATTTTACAGCTCCTTTAAAAGCGTAAGTTACACTCTTTAAACGACCTGTAACAAAGGTATTATCTTTTTGAAACTCCATTTAGTGGAAAATATTATAGTGCTGCTAAAGCCGCTTCGTAATTTGGTTCGTTTGCAATTTCAGCAACTTGTTCTGTATGAGTAATTGTTCCATCAGCATCAACTACAATAATAGCCCTTGAATGTAAACCCGCTAAAGGTCCGTCAACAATTTCTAAACCGTTTGCTTTACCAAAACTTCCTGTTTGAAAATCAGATAAATTAACTACATTTTCTAAACCTTCTGCACCGCAAAAACGTTTTTGAGCAAAAGGTAAATCTCTTGAAATACATAAAACAGTTGTATTTTCTAATCCGCTTGCACTTTGGTTGAATTTTCTAACAGACGTTGCACAAGTTCCTGTGTCAACACTTGGAAAGATGTTTAAAACTAATTTTTTACCAGCGAAGTTACCTAAAGAAGCAACTGATAAATCGTTTTGTACTAATTTGAAGTCAGCCAATTTTGAACCAACTGCTGGTAATTCGCCTGATGTATGAACCGGATTTCCTCCTAATGTGATTGAAGCCATGATTTTTGTTTAAATTAATGAGGCTCAAAAGTAAGGATTAATATTTGAATCTAAAAGTATTTGTTAAGGGTTTAAGGTGAGATTAAGGAGGTGAATTTTTATTTGGTTTCCGGATAGATTGAACGCGGGTGACACGGATTTGCTTACACAAAAATGCAAATCTAAACGGATTTATTTCTATTGTCTTTACGTATGAAACAAAAAAATCCGTTTAAATCTGCGACTTCACGAAGTGAATCCGCGTTATCCGTGTGCCATTTTACTACAACAAAAAAAAGCGTCTCAAAAATGAAACGCTTTCTCAGTCATGTTTTTTTGTTTTTTATTTGAAAAAGAGGTCAATTTATTTATCGATTGAACCTAAAACACGTTTCATAAATGTATTTAAAGCTTCTTTTTTATCTGTTCCCTGAGCTACAAGTTTTTGTACTTCAAGAGCACCGTACATATTCGAAATCAATTCGCCAATTACATCTAATTCTTCATCTTTAAGAGAAGGAATTTCGGTCATAGCTTCAAGAACTTCGATCGTTTCGATGATATAATCCTGATCGTTTTCTTCGATAAATTGTGTTAAATGCTTTATTACTGGTAATTTCATAATTTTTTGTTTAAGCGTTAAATCGTTTTTTTGTTTAATCGATTAAACGAATAAACAAATAATCAATTAAACAATAGCGTTTACTAAGTCGATTAAAACTTCTTGTTTGTTAGTCTGCGTTTCGCCAGCTAACTGTCCGTTTACAAAAGTTGCAAATGTTGGCAGGTTGCTTACATTAGCTAATTTTCTTGATTCAGGAGAATTTTCTGCATCAACCAAAACAAAAGTAATAGCTTCATTTTCTGCTGCTAATTTTTTGAATTTTGGTTTCATAATACGGCAGTTCCCACACCATGAAGCTGAATATTGTACTACTACTTTTTCGTTTTTAGCAACTAAATCTGCTAACGTATCTTCGTTTAAGTCGATTAACATTTCTTTATTTTTTAAGGTTCAAAGTTACAAAGGTTCAAAGGCTCAAAGTTTTTTAAACTGTATAAGAAATCACAACAAATTACATTTGTTGTTTGAGACCGATAAAATTCTTTGGTATTTTTTTTAGAGGAGAATTAAAGTAACAAAGGTTCAATGGGATAATTTTTTAAGCAGCAAAAAAACTTTGCAACTCTGTACCTTTGAACCTTTGTACCTTTATAAAAAATTAGTTTGCGCTTAAGTATTCAGCAGTACTAATTCTGTCAGCAGACATAGCTTCTTTACCAGCTTCCCAGTTTGCAGGGCAAACTTCACCTTTAGTCTGGATATGAGTGTAAGCGTCAACCATTCTTAAGTATTCGTTTACGTTACGTCCTAATGGCATATCGTTTACACTTTCGTGGAAAATTTTTCCAGTTTCGTCAATAAGGTAAGTAGCTCTGTAAGTTACATTTGAACCTTCGATGATAACTGAATCGGTCTCTTCGCTGTAGCTTGTAGATTCGATATCAAGAATACCTAAAATGTTAGCTAAGTTACGGTTTGTATCAGCTAAAATTGGGTAAGTAACACCTTCGATTCCACCATTGTTTTTTGGAGTATTTAACCAAGCAAAGTGAACTTCGTTTGTGTCACAAGAAGCACCAATTACGATAGTATTTCTTTTTTCAAATTCTGGTAATGCAGCTTGAAAGGCGTGTAATTCAGTTGGACAAACAAAAGTGAAATCTTTTGGGTACCAAAACAATAATACTTTTTTGTTGTTGTTTACTGCTTCTTCAAAAATGTTGATTTTTAAATTGTCACCCATTTCTGAGATAGCATCTACTGCAATACTTGGGAATTTTTTTCCTACTAAAGACATATTTTTCGTTTTACGTTAAAAATTTATTTCTGGTGCAAAAGTAGGGTATAAGTTCAGATTCTTACAATAAGACGTGATTATAAAAATTTATAAGTTGATAAATTTTGACTATTTAATGTTTTAACTTATTGGATATCAATATTTACTGGGAGAGTGCCGTTTAAAGAAATTTTATTTAAAAATTGAATTGCTGCTGTTTTTTGAAATTCTTCAAAATCCTGATACGCCTGAACCAATCCTGAAGCCTTTTTTAAATTCGGAATTATTGGTAAAACGTACGGATTTCCGAAAACGTAAACGATGCATTTTTTGGTTTGAAGTAAATCAGAAAGCAGCTCTAAAACTGCATTGTCAATTTCGAAATTATTTGCTGGCTTTGCTTTAGGAACAAATAATGAAATTAAGATTGTTTCGAAATTTTCTAATTGTTTTTTGATAGATGAAATATCCGAAACCTCTAAATTTTCAAAAGCAAATTCAGGTGAAGGTAATTTTGAATTTAAAGTTTTAAAGAAAGTATTTTCGGTATTTTTATATAAATTCAGTTTGGCTAATTTGTTGTTTTTCTGTGCTTCAAATGCCAATTCTGAATTTGAATTATCAATAATGGCTGTGATCGCATTTTGAGCAATCTGTAGATTTAGTTCAGATGTTTTTTCAAAATTTAATTCGCCTGAAGAAGCAGTGTTTCCAGAAAGAATTCCTGCTTTTTCTTTAGCTTTCATGATTCTGTTATAGCTTTCGAATATACGGTCTGGTGATGCATTCTTAAAGATAGCTTCGATTCCTTCGGGAACATTTTCGGCGAAACATAAAATATCATTTCCGGCATTAAAAGCTTCCCATTCCAGCTGACCTTTAGTCTCGTATAATTTAGAAACGCTGTGCATATTTAAAGCATCAGAAATTACCAAACCATCATAACCTAATTTGTCTCGTAAAAGATCCTGAATAACTGCTTTTGATAAGGTTGCCGATGTATCTTTTCCATCATTTAAACTCGGAACGGCCAAATGTCCAATCATAATCGAATCGACATTGCTTTCAATTCCTTTAATGAATGGATACAATTCATTTTCTAATAATTCTTCCAGTGTTTCTTTTAAAACCGGTAGTCCTAAATGCGAATCGACATTGGTATTTCCGTGTCCGGGAAAATGTTTCAGACAGCCTAAAACACCAGCTTCAGACATTCCATTTAAATATTCAACAGCAAAACTGGCTACTTTTTCTTTGTTTTCACCAAAAGAACGATAGCCAATAACGGGATTGTTTGGATTATTATTAATGTCTGCCAAAGGAGATAAATTATATTGGATTCCGGCTGCTTTTAAATCTAAACCTATTTGTTTTCCAACTTCATAAATTAAATTCGATTTGTTTTCAGGCAAAGCACCAAGTGTAATTGCATACGGATATTGCGGTGTTTTTTCGATACGCATTGCCAGGCCCCATTCGGCATCAATACTGATTAAAAGTGGAGTAGAAGCGGCTTTTTGGTAACGAACGATGAGTTCTTTTATTTTTTGATAGCTGTCATCATTAAAAACAACTTTTTTCTTGCTTTCATAATTTGTTGCAGCGCTTGCGCGGCTGTGAAAAAAGGTCAATCCGCCAATATTGTGTTCCTTTATTAAACGTTCGGTTTCCTGGATATTTTCTTCGGTATCGTTAATAAAAACGGCAGGAAAAAAGAATTGTCCTATTTTTTGTCGTAATGCTTCGGCGGTAATTTTCATTATTATAAAGTCTTTTTCATGCAGACGCTGTTATCCATCTTTTCGTAAGGAGGATAATTTGGAATTATAGTATAACCTAATTTTTGGTACAAATTTATGGCTTCGGGCTGGTTTTTCCCGGTTTCGAGAATAGTATAAGTATAGCCAACTTCTTTAGCCCAAATTTCTAATTCGGCTAAAACTTTAGAAGCGATACCTTTTTTTCGATGATCAGGATGAACATACATTCTTTTTATTTCGGTTTTATCGCTTTCTTTTTCGCGAAATGCGCCGCAGCCAACAGGGATGCCATTTTCATAATAAACAATCGTATGTTTTATTTTATCGGTTTTATTAAACTGATTGTAAAACGAATGATCATCACCATCTCTAATCGCTAAATCCTGATCTAATAAAGCTACCAACTTTATAAAATCGGGATCATCTGAATTGGTTCGTTTTATGTTCATGATTTAGAATGCTTAGATTAGTATCGTTTAATTTTCTAACACATAGAAACATAGTATTTAGTTCTTGGAAAAGGCGTTTCACTTTATTTAAATACATTCCGACACTTCGGGACTATGTGTTGAGAAACGAGTTTCTCTTTTCTATTCTTTTCACACAAAAAAATCTATGTTTCTATGTGTTTAAAAGAATGTTTTATTTCAATTTTGCTTTTTTTTGTTTAGCTAATTGTTTTTTGGTTTCAATTGCTTTATCCAAGCGGTTTTTAAAACGGAAGAGTTTTGGAAGCCCTTCGAGTCTGTCTTCGATTGTAATTTCTTCATAAACTACAATAGCTTTTTCTAAAACCCTGATTTCATTGTCGAGATCGTTTTGGTTTTTGTAGATCGTTGCTAATCTATCATAAGGATGGTTTCCTTTAAAGCTTTCTGCGACATTTTCCTCATATAATTCAATTGCTTTTTCAAGATTTCCGGTTTTTTCGAACTCAGCTCCTTTTAAGTTGCGTTCGGCCTGCAGATTTTCATTGATTTCCATAAGTAAGAGTTTGATTTGGGGTTAAACTTCTTCAGATTTTTTCCCAAAATCTTTCGGGAAAATTAAAAAACGTGATAAAATAAGACCTGGAATTGTCGCTATAAAAACCCAAATAAAGAAATTTTGATAGCCTAAATATTGTTGTATATAACCGCTCAACATTCCCGGAAGCATCATTCCTAATGCCATAAATCCGGTTGCAAGTGCATAATGCGCTGTTTTTGATTCTCCTTCGGCAACATGAATTAAATACATCATAAAGCCGGTAAATCCGAAACCGTAACCAAATTGTTCAAAAATAACTACGACGTAAATGTAATAAATTGATGATGGATGAAAGAAAGCTAATAGAATAAATCCTAAAATTGGAAGGTGCATTGCCAGAAACATTGGGAGCATCCATTTCGTAAGACCCTGCTGAGACAGTACAATTCCCCCTAATATTCCGCCCAAGGTTAAAGCAATAAGGCCAAAAGTTCCGTAAATTAAACCAACATCTTCTGTTTCAAGTCCCATTCCGCCTTTGTGAATTGTTGCCTGATTTCCATTCGTAGTAATTAATTCATCGACAAAATGAATTCTTGCTTCATTTACTTTGTTATACTCTTCGCCTTTTTTTGGTTGAGTTTCTAATATAGGTTTTTTCTCTTTTCTGGTATCAGCAGCAATTGGCAATTTCGAATATAAGAGTTGTAATTCTGAGGCCTCAAGTTTTACACCTGCTTTTACTTTAGTATTATATAAGTATAATGCCTTTTTTTCATTTGAGTCGGCAGTTTTTTGTACTAGTTCATATTTAATGGGGTCAACTAAAAAAGGTGTTAACATTTTTAACAACTGTGATTCTCCTAACCTAAAAACCAGAATAAAAATTAAAACTATTACAATTTGTTTTTTCTTAAAAAAGCTGATAAAAATAGTTCCAAAACTTTGATGGTGATGTTCTTTATTTTCTGCTAAATTAATTTCGTTTTTAGGTGTAAAAATGAAATTGTAAATGGTAATAAGAGTCATTAACAGACCAACAAAAATCATGGTATACGACCAGGCTTTTGTATTATCACTGTATTTATGTTCTAAATATCCTGCTAAAAGTATAATTAGTCCATTTCCGGCAATCATAGAGATTCTGTAAAATGTACTTCTTATTCCTAAAAAGAATGACTGTTCTTCTTTTGGTAAAACCAATAAATAAAAACCATCACTTGCAATATCATTTGAGGCAGAAGCAAAAGCTGCAGCCCAGAATATTGCCAAAGTAACAAGGAAAAAATTTTGTAAAGGAATAGTGAATCCAACAATTAAAAAAGCAATAGAAATAAGCAATTGCATCCATATAAACCATTTTCGTTTTGTTCCATAAAGCTCAACTAATGGACTCCATAAAGGCTTGATTACCCAAGGAAGATAGAGCAAACTTGTATACAGACCAATATCTTCATTAGTTATTCCTAACTTTTTATACATCAAAACCGAAACGGAGATGATAATAACATAAGGAAATCCAGAAGCGAAGTTAAGAAGCGGAATCCAGAACCAGGGTTTATTATCTGTTTTCATTAGGCTGAGCAGGTGAATAGATTTTAAAATTCTTTTTTAAGTCGGCAGCAGTTGGGGTGCTTTCGTTTGCAAAATAATCAATAAATGTCACAGCACAAGCTTTATACATATTGATTTTTTCTGCAGGAATAGAAAATGATATAATGCCGTCTTTTTCGACAGCTCTTACTTTGTCAATTATTTTCTCGGCATCGTTTGTATTTACTTTAGAAATATGTTCTCCGCCATAAATTACAATGTAACGCACCTTTGTATTAAGCGGATTTTTGATGCTGAAATTATATTTTAAAGTATCTTTTGTAAAATCTGTAATAACCGGCGTATCAATAATAATACGTTTCAAATTTGGAACTGCAGCAGGAAGCGCCGGATATTTATATTGGTTTTCTTCTAAAAGACGAACAATATCAAAGTTTTTGTCCATGAACCATTTGGCGCTGAAATAAGCACTTCCGGAAACATTTTTAAAACTTCTGGCAAAATCAATCTGGTTTGGAATTTCATAAACAAAATTCCAGCTTTTGTCGCTGTCACCTCTAATTTTATAAGAGGCGTGACCAATATAAACAGCAGTATTATTAGAATTTTCGGCCCACCATTTTACTAATTTCGAATATGATGCTCTTGTATTATTCATACTCCAATACAATTGAGGCAGAATGTAATCGATCCATTTTTGATCCATCCATAAAACAGGATCTGCGTATAAATCGTCGTAATTTGCAGTCGATTGAGTGTCAGAACCTCTTGGGTCAACAGATTTATTTCGCCAAACCCCAAATGGACTGATTCCGAATTGAACCCACGGTTTGCTTTCTTTTATAGTTGTTGAAATAGTGTGTACAAAGTTACTCACGTTGGCACGACGCCAATCGGGAAGACTTAAACCTGCGCCGTATTTTCTGTATGAAGCACTGTCGTTAAAAACTTTTCCGGGAACAGTATACGGGTAAAAATAATCATCAAAATGAATCGCGTCGATATCGTATTTGTCAACGACTTCTTTTACAACTTTCGTTAGATGCGTCTGAACTTCGGGTAATGCAGGGTCGTAATAATATTTTCCACCGTATTCGATCATCCATTCCGGATGTTTAAAAATATCATGGTTCGGACTTAACTGCTGTTTATTTAAATCAAAAGTTGCTCGATACGGATTCAGCCATGCATGAAATTCAAAACCTCTGTTGTGCGCTTCTTCAATCATCCATGCCAAAGTATCGTAATACGGACTTGGAGCCATACCTTCTTTTCCGGTTAAAAATCTAGACCAAGGCGCTAATTCTGTTGGGTAAAAAGCATCGCCCACACTTCTAATCTGAACAATAACAGCATTGTAGTTTAGTTTTTTGTAAGTATTTAAAATTTCTAAATAATCAGCTTTTTCTTTTTCAACAATATCAGCTGCGGTTTTTGGCCAGTCAATATTTACTACGGTTGCAATCCAGACACCTCTAAATTCATTTTTAGGATGCATTATTTTTTCTTGTGAGTTAGATTTTAATCCAAAGAAAAATAAAAGTATGATTGAGTATAGTAAGTGCTGATTTTTATGCATTTTAATCTTTAATTTTAACAAGAACCAAAAATAGTTTGTTTTGCTAGGAATTCAATGAATTCTGCTAAATTTTATTTTAAATGTTTTTTGCCACGAATTACACAAATTTCCACCAATTTTTTATTCTCAAAGCATTAAAAAATAATTCGTAAAAATTCGTGTAATTCGTGGCAATCATTTTTTATAGCCACAGATTAAAAGGATTATTTGGATTAATCTTTTTAATCCTTCTAATCTGTGGCAAACTTATTTATTTAGTCTGGAAAGGAAATTTTTCCCATTGTTACGGATGGAATTCCTTTTTTTGAACCAAAATTATAATTTCCTCCCGCCACGGTTTCATTGGCCAAAACGGCAAACAAAACGGCTTCTTTTGCATCGCCTGAAATTCCAAGAACATCGCTTTTCTCAAATTTACAAGACAATAATTCTTGTAACCATTTCACCAATAACGGATTTCGTGCGCCTCCGCCAGACATATAAACTGTAAACTCTTCGATTGGTGTTTTAGTATTTTGTACAACAAACAAAACTGCTTCGGCAATTGTCTCGGCACTAAGGCGTGTTAAAGTCGCAAGCAAATCTGGTGCCGAAATATTCTCTAAACCTAATTTTACCAAAGCCGAGTTCACAAAATCGTGGTTGAATAATTCCTGGCCAATCGTTTTTGGAAAACTTTTCTGGAAGAAAGAATTGCTTTTTAATTCGCTTAAAAGTTCCTGATTTACAGTTCCGCTTTTAGCAATTTCCGCATCTTTATCGTAACTTTTTTCAGGGAAAAACTGTTTGGTGAAAATGTCTATTAAGGTATTTGCTGTTCCGGTATCGGTTACAAAAACTTCCTCGGCGTTTTGTGAAGCTGGTAAATAAGTGAAATTTGCGATTCCGCCCATGTTAAGCATGATTCGGTTTTCGCCTTTTTTGCTAAATAACAAATAATCGCCATAAACGGCCAAAGGCGCACCTTCGCCACCCGCTGCAATATGTTTCTGCCTGAAATCAGATAAAGTTATAATTCCGGTTTTTACTGCAATATGATCGCCGTCGCCAATTTGTAAAGTCGCATTGGGAAATTTTTCCTGCTGATGCAGAAACTTTGGTGCATGTAAAACTGTTTGTCCGTGCGATGCGATTAAATCAACTTCGCTTGCGGAAATATTCCATTTTGAAAGATAATCATTAATCATTCCGGCATGTAAATCTGCAATCCATTCGTTGAGCAAAACCAAATGCTGAAAATCGATTGTTTTTTTAGCAAACACTTTTCTGATTTCGGTTTTAATTTCTTCGCTGTAATCGATGGTTTCAAATTGTTCGATTTTGACAACTGTGTTTTCGCCTTCGCCAGAAATTTCACAAAGAGCCAAATCGAGTCCGTCGAGTGAAGTTCCAGACATTAAGCCTAGTATTTTTCGGGTCTCTTTTTGAGCGATTTCGTAAAGAGAGCTTATATTTTTATTCATTAAAATGATGTTTTAAAAAAGCATTTTATTTGGAAATGCTAAAATGGGATTTTTTACATATAAATATAAGTAAACTTTGAGATTTATTTTTTTGCGTTGCGTATAATTGTTTTTTAAACACATAGAGACATAGTTTTTCTTTGTGGTTAAAGGCGTTTCACTTTTTTTAAACAAACATAGCTATGTGTAAAATCTTGATTTTATTAATCCTTATTATTCACTCCCAAAAAACTATGTTTCTATGTGTTTAAATAAAAACACAATGCTAAACAAAACTTACTTCCGTTTTTATATATTTGTTTTCAAACTAATTAAAAAATAAACCATGATTGTTGTTATTATCCTTTTTGTTTTCATCATAATCGGAGTGTTCATTTACAATTCCCTTATCGAAAAAAGAAACCAGGTTACTAATGCTTTTTCTTCTATTGATGTAATGCTGAAAAAACGTTTTGACTTGATTCCGAATTTAGTGGAGATTGTAAAACAATATACCAATTACGAACAAAGTACCTTAACTAAAATCGTAGAACTTCGTTCAAGAGCAACTTCAGGTTCTTTAACCGATGCTGAAAAAGCAAGTTTAGATACGGAATTAAGCACGGCTGTAAAAGGTTTAATGGTAACGGTTGAAAATTATCCGGATTTAAAAGCAAATACCAATTTCCTAAACCTGCAAAGTACGTGGACAGAAAGTGAGGAACAAATTGCTGCTGCGAGAAGAACGTACAATGCTTCGGTTACGAGTTACAATAACGCTATTATGATGTTTCCGGGAAATCTGTTTGCAGGAATGCTGAATTATACTAAAATTGATGTTTTAGCAACGCCAGAAGAAGAACGTAAAAATATTAGTGCAAAAGAACTTTTCAATAATTAATGGATTCAGGAATTAGCAACAATTCAGCCTTGCAGGAGGTTTTGAATACATTAGAAGTTGAAAGAAAAAAGATTGCCGAAACCTATAAAACCACTTACATTTTATTTGGTCTCGCCATAGTGATGCTAGTAATTGGTTTATTGATCAGGTTTCCGACTTTAGGTTTTCTGGGATTTGCCGTTTCTGCTATTACAGGCATCGTAATGCATTTTAGAATTGGCGACGATGTTAAGAAATACAAAATGGCTTATAAGACCAATGTTGTAGGATCTGCATTAAAAAATATCAACGAAAGTTTAACGATAACGCCGCAAAGCGGACTTCCTGAATATGAGTTTAGAAGTTCTGAGCTTTTTACAACCGAATCTGATCGTTATAAAACACAGGATTTAATAAGCGGAACAAACGATAAAACTTCTTTTTGGTTTGCCGAAGTTCACGCCGAATACAAAACCGAAACTAGTACAAAAAACGGAACCCGTACAAACTGGCATACTATTTTTAAAGGAATTGTTTTTGTGGCCGATTTCAATAAAAACTTCAATGTTTCGACAGTTGTTCGCCCAAAAGGTTTTGGAGAAGCTTTTGGTTCCTGGTTTTCTAAAAATGTTTTTAGTTTTGGAAACACCGATGTTATCGAATTAGAAAACACCGATTTCAGTAATAAATTTGTAACCTATTCCAGTAACCAAATCGAGGCGCGATATATTTTAACGCCTGCCATGATGGAAAGAATTCTGGACTTAAACGGCAAATGCGACGAAACGATTTCGGTTTCGTTTATACATTCTAAAATGTATATTGCTTTTCCGTTGTCCGAAAATTATTTTGAAGCGCCTATTCATTCTTCGCTTTTAGATCCCGATTTACTTTCCGGCGATCTTTCGATTGTAAAATTCATGCATGATATCGTTCATGAACTGGATTTGAATACTAGGATTTGGGGGAAGGAGTAGATTTCTTTTTATAAAATATTTTTAAGCCGTTTAATAGATTTTGATTTGATCGAGATTTATTGAGCGGTTTTTCTTTTTTATTATTTTGATTGTTCTGAGTATATAAAATATGGATTTAAAGAATTTTAGAGGTATTCTAAAACAATTTAAATAAACAGGTATAATTACTTGTTGTATTATATTGGTTAAATAATATTTTTATAAATATTTTTATTAGAATATTCGTCGGCTTTTATTTCTGATGCTTTTAATGAAATATTCTTAAGAAATTTTTTAGTTGTATTAAAATTCCAACTACTAATCATTTTTAAAAAATTGAATTATGATAAATTTTAAAAAAAGGCTCGAAGGTGTTAAAGCGGATTTAAAAATTAATCCAATTGAAATATACGATACATTAGATAGAGCAAGTGATAAAGGACCACTTAGACCTTCTCAGAATGAAATTTTAAAAGAATGGTTTAACAGTAGGCAAGAACAAAGAGATCATATAATTAAATTGCATACTGGGCAAGGAAAAACTTTAATAGGTCTTTTGATTTTACAGTCGAGAATAAATTCCGGTAAAGGAGCATGTATTTATGTTTGTCCAAATATTTATTTAGTTGAGCAGACTTGCAATCAAGCAAAACAATTTGGAATCCCATTTTGTGTATACGGTGAGGATAAAATTTTACCACAAGAGTTTATTAATGGAGATAAAATTCTTATTATTCACTCTCAATTAATTTTTAATGGGAAAACAAAATTTGGATTAAAGACTAAATCTTTAAAGTTAGATTCCATTGTTCTCGATGATTCTCATTCTTGTATTGATACTATTGAAGATAGTTTCACTGTTAAAGTTTCAAGAGAAGATAATAATGAAATTTATGATGAAATCTTTAATTTGCTTGAAACTTTATTAGAAGATCAAGGATATGCAAAGTTATACGAAATAAAAGATGGAGATAGGGAGCAAGTTTTAAGTGTGCCCTATTGGATTTGGAGAAACAAATTTAAAGATATAACAGATGTTTTATCACATCATAAAGATGAAGAAAAATCTAGTTATAAATTTGCTTGGGATTTAATTAAAGACAACATTGAGGATTGTTTTTGTCTTATTTCTGGAGATAAAATTGAAATAAAACCTTATAGAAATCCAATTGAAAAATATGGTAGTTTCTATAATGCAAATTGTAGAATATTTATGTCTGCAACTACTAATAATGATTCGTTCTTTATTAAAGGTTTGGGTTTGAAAAAAGAAACAATTCTTAATCCGATTGTTTTTAATAATAATCTTTGGTCGGGAGAAAAAATGATTCTATTTCCATATCATATGGACGATAGACTTACTAGAAATGAAGTTATAACTTTATTTAGTGGAAATGATCCAAAACGAAAGTTAGGAATTATTGGTTTAACTACTGGATTTAGCAGAACAAATACTTGGAAAAATGCAGGTGCAACAGTTATAACGTCTAAAAATATTAAAGAAAAAGTAGGCCGTCTTCTTGATGGTCATTTTGATGAGACTTTAGTATTTGCTAATCGATATGATGGAATAGACCTACCAGACTCAAGTTGTAGAGTTCTAATTATTGATTCAAAACCATTTTCTGAAACATTATATGATAAGTATCAAGAAGAGGTAAGATTGGATAGTGATGTAATTGACGTAAAAATTGCTCAAAAAATAGAACAAGGTCTTGGTCGAGGAGTTAGAGGAGAAAAAGATTTTTGTGTAATTCTCTTAATTGGAAATGATATATTAAATGTTGTTTCTAATGATCGATATAGGAAATTTTTTTCAGAACAAACACAAATGCAAATTAAAATTGGACTCCAAGTAACAAAATTTGCGGTTGAAGATGCTGAGAATGATGATGCACAAAACTTGTTGATTAATACAATCAATCAGTGTTTAAAGAGAGATGAAAACTGGAAAGATTTTTATAAGCAAGAAATGGACTCAATAAAAAAATCTCATAAAAATCAAGAAATTCTTGAAATTCTTGAAATAGAGAGAGATTCTGAAGAAGCTTATTCTAGTGGTCAATATTTAGTTGCACAGGGCTTGATCCAGAGTATTTTAGATAATTATGTCGATAAATTTAATATTACAGAGCGTGGCTGGTATCTCCAACAGATAGCTAGATTTCTATTTCCTAAAAATTCAATAGATTCTAATAAATTTCAAATTAATGCACATAGAAATAACAGAAGTTTATATAAACCGAATAATGGAATGGAAATTACAAGATTAACGATAAATGAAGATCGAATTGAAAAAATAAAAAAATGGATTAAACAATGTAATGGCTTTATTGACTTAAAATATAAATTAGATGCTTTACTAGGAGATTTTTTATTTGGATCTAATGCTGATAAATTTGAGCAATCACTTGAACTACTTGGTGAATGTCTTGGTTTTGAGTCAGAAAGACCTGAAAAATACTGGAAAGAAGGTCCGGATAATTTATGGTGTATTGCAAAGGGGAAATATTTGTTGTTTGAATGCAAAAATGAAGTTGATGAAAATCGTGCAGAAATTTATAAGAAAGAAAGTGGACAAATGGCAAATTCAATACATTGGTTTGAAAAAAATTATCCTAAGATGGACTTAACTCCAATAATGATAATTAACACGCGTAAATTGTCAAAAGATGCTTCTTGTGATAAAAGAGTAAAAATTATGAAAAAAAACAAGGTGAATTTATTCCATCGAAACATAAAAGCTTTTTTTAATGAATTTTCATCGCATGATCTTGAGACTGTCACATCATCACAAATTACAGCAATGCTTGCGGCACACAGCTTAACAACAGAACATTTTTTAGATGATACCTATTTGGATAAATTTGTTTAAAATCATTATTAGTAATTCATAGGATTATATATAAAAGACAAGCTTCCTATTAGCGCGGCGTCTGAAAAAAATTAAAACAAAAACCTCGATTTCAAAATCGAGGTTTTGTTTTTTTAAATCCTTACTCCAAATCCAAATAAGGATTTAAAGTTTCAGCTAATTCATTGAGCCAGTAAAAACTATCTCTTAATTTGTTGATTTCGTTTTGAAGTTCTTCCTGTTCGCTCATAACGCCTAATGCGAGTGTGAAATTTACTTGTCTTAGTGTTTTAGCCATTTCTTCAGGTTCAATACTTTCGTTGAAAAAATTCAAAAGCCTGATTTGGGTTTCTTTTGAAAGTGTGTTTGTAATCATAACTAGACATTTTTAGCCAGTGTTGGATTTTTTTTTTTTCAATATCCATCAATAGCAAAGATTATTAAATTCTGAATGTCGTAGTTTAAGAATTGCAAAAGTATAAAAAAAATTAAAGTAAGAAAAATAATATATTTAGTATAGTAAAAAAATAAACTCAAATAAATTTCCAGGCAGTTTGTCATTTCGACCGAAGGGAGAAATCACACTCGTAACCACAAAGATTGTCGATTATGTTTGCGAAATTTCTAGTGCGATTTCTCCCTTCGGTCGAAATGACAAGATTGGAGAATCTCTTTGGAAAATAACATTTTAAGATTTAGATTTGAACTGCAAATTATGATAGAAAAAATCTTAACCGACTACATCACATTTATCAGAAGCTTTGAAGCTTTATTAAAAGATAAATACAAACAAGATATAAATCCATGTTCATTTTCTCGAACCTTCTTTGAAAGATTGGGATCAATTAATGGAATTGAATATCATTTTCACGGAAGTGGCTGTACAGCTAAAAAAGATGAAATTATTTATACCTACGATATTTCAATAAATGAAATTACTTTCACACAATGGGATTTAACAGAACTTATTAGAACTCATCCTGAATATCAGAAATTAAATTATACTGCTGAGTTTATTGAATATGAACTCTATCAACTTATAAATAAAGGAATTTTAGAATGGTTAGCTTACGAAAGAATTGAAGGAAAGGCTTTTGGATGTGTTTTTATGTGTTATAGAGTTGTTGAAGAATCGTTTTTTATTCAATAAATTGCCTTATGAAACCGAGAGTCCTAGCCCTGATGGGAGCGGCATCCTTTTGCACTGGGGTTCGGCGTAAAAGATATAGCGGACAGCAGGAAATTGCTCCTAAAAAATAAAATTCCAATTTTTGTAAGTACACCAAAATCCAAAAGGAGAAATTTATTTTTCATAAGCCTTCGACTACGCTCAGGATGACAGTAAAGTTTAAAGGCAAGGAAAAAGAAAAACCTTAGAACCTTACTTAAGCACAAACTCATTTTCCTTTAAAGTATTCAAAACTTCGGCGATGATTTTAGAACGGCATTCGGCGCTTTTTCTATTGGTTCCGGTTTTTACCCAATAGCGGATGTTTAGCTGAATGATCGCCCCGGAAATATCAGTTATTACGGCTGCATCTTCATGATCTTTTTCGGTTACTTCTTCATTTCGTTTTAGAACTTCTTTTACGAGTTCTATTACTTTTCCATAATCAGAACCGTATTCTAGTCCGACTGTGAAAGTTTGAAGTAGATAACCTTCGCTGTTGTAGTTAATAAGCGTATTTTTAATTAAAAGTGCATTGGGAATATAAATGATTTTAGAATCACTTTTTACTTCGGTATCGCGAAGGTTGAGGTTGATAACTTCGCCTTTTACGCCATTACTTTCGATAATATCGCCAATAGAAAACGGACGTTTGAAAGCGAGCAGAATTCCGGCTAGGAAATTTTCGCCAATATCTTTAAGCGCAAAACCAATTACAAAAGCCGAAATTCCAGCTCCGGCAAGCATACTTTGAGCGATTCCGTCAAGACCAATAATTTTGAACATGAACAAAACCCCAATAATAATCAAAACCGATTTAATTAAACGGGCAATAAAAGTCGCGAGAAGTCGGTCGTGCATTCTGGCTTTGAGTCGGTTTCCTGTAAAAATACCAATTCGGGTTGCAATAAACCACGAAACGAGAATGACAACAATGGCGAGAATAAATTTTGGTGTAAGATCGACAATGCTGTAATAATAGTTTTCTAAATGTTTGAAGACGTCCTGAACGAAATTTTCCATAATTGTAAGGCGTAAAAAGTAAAATATTAAAATTACCCATTTCGTAATTTTGGTGCTTTACAGAATTTGGCTTTAATTTTATAAAATGTTGACGGGCTGTTAAGATAAATCGGCATTTTATACATTTTACGCAGCTATATTTTTATATTTGTTGTCTCAGTTTTTGAGCAATTATTTTTAAAGAAAAGCACCATTTACATGTTGACCCAATCTCATTTAGAGCAATTAGCCGGCGAACTCGAAGGCACACTTTTATACGATGATCTTCATAAAACACTTTATTCGACAGACGCATCAGTGTATCGGATTCGGCCAAATGCGGTGGCTTTGCCTAAATCGACAGCAGATATCAGTAAATTAATTCGCTTTGCGGCGCAGCATAATATTTCGATTACGCCAAGAACGGCCGGAACTTCACTTGCAGGACAAGCCGTTGGCGATGGACTTGTAGTTGATGTTTCGAAACATTTCACCAAAATATTAGGTTATAATGCTGAGAAAAAAACGGTAACGGTTCAGCCTGGCGTTATTCGCGATGAATTGAATTTGTATTTAAAACTATACGGAGTATTTTTTGCACCAATTACATCAACTTCAAACCGTGCAATGATTGGCGGAATGGTGGGAAATAATTCATCTGGAACAACTTCGATTCGTTATGGTGTAACGCGTGATAAAATTGCTGAGGTAAAAGCGATTTTGAGCGATGGAACAGAGGTAGCTTTTGGCGAATTGACTTCGGCGGAATTTATCGAGAAAACCAAAGGTGATTCTTTAGAAAATAAAATTTACAAAAGCGTTTACGACGAACTTTCGGTAAAAGAGAATCAGGAAGAAATTATAAAAGAGTTTCCGAAACCAGAAATTCACAGACGAAATACAGGTTACGCCGTTGATATTTTGTTACGATCAGAATTATTTGGCGGAACAGAACCAACTATAAATCTTGGAAAACTGCTTTGCGGAAGCGAAGGAACTTTGGCCTTTACGACCGAAATTACTTTAAAAGTTGACGATTTACCGCCAGCGCACAGTATTATGGTCGTTGGACATTATCACACCATTCAGGAATCTTTAGAATCTGTTGTGGTGGCGATGAAACATCATTTGTATACGTGCGAAATGATAGACGATACGATTTTGGATTGTACGAAAACGAATCGTGAACATATTAAAAACCGTTTCTTTTTAGTTGGCGAACCCAAAGCGATTATGTTGTTTGAAGTTGCGTCTCACACTTTAGAAGATGCCGAAAATCAGGCGAATGCTTTAATTGCAGATTTAGAAAAACACAATTTTGGTTACGCTCTTGTTAAAATTTACGGAGCTGATATTGATAAAGCCAACGAACTGAGAAAAGCCGGTCTCGGACTTTTAGGAAGTATTGTAGGAGACGATAAAGCGGCTGATTCTATTGAAGATACAGCCGTAGAATTAAGTGATTTACCAGCGTATATTGCAGAGTTTTCGGCGATGATGCTGCGTCACGGACAGGAAGCGATTTATTATGCGCATGCGGGTGCGGGAGAACTGCACTTGCGTCCGGTTTTGAATTTGAAGAAAACTGAAGATTTAAAATTATTTAGAACCATTGCAACAGAAGTGGCGCATTTGGTAAAAAAATATAGAGGCTCGTTAAGTGGTGAACATGGTGATGGAATTGTACGCGGCGAGTTTATTCCGTTTATGATTGGCGAGAAGAATTACGAATTACTGAAAAGAATCAAATTAGCGTTTGACCCGAATTCGGTTTTAAATATCGGGAAGATTGTCAACGCTTTGAAAATGGACGAAAACCATCGTGTAGTTTCAGGAAGAGTAGAACCCGATATCAAAACGTTTCAGGATTTTTCAGACAGTTTGGGTATTTTGCGTGCTGCCGAAAAATGTAATGGTTCTGGCGATTGTCGAAAAATGCCATCAGCGGGAGGAGCGATGTGTCCGAGTTATCGTGCGACACGAAACGAGAAGGAAACGACTCGTGCAAGAGCAAACGCTTTGCGCGAATATTTGACGTATTCTGAAAAAGAAAACAAATTTGACCAGAAAGAATTATATGAAGTTTTTGAGTTGTGTGTAAGCTGTAAAGCCTGCGCCAGCGAATGTCCGAGTAATGTTGACGTTGCGACTCTTAAAGCCGAATTTTTATACCAATATCAAAAAGCAAACGGATTTTCGACTAGAAATAAGATTTTTGCCAATAACGCAAAATTGAACAAAATGGGAAGTAAATTCCCGTCGATTACGAATTTTATTTCGAATCAATTTTTGGTAAAAAAAACAATGGGAATTGCGCCCGAAAGACAAGTTCCGCTTTTGGCAAAAAAGACTTTTAGAAAATGGTATGAAAGTAATAAACCCAAAAACGCAGATTTTCCAAACGGACAATTGTATTTGTTTGTAGATGAATTTACGAATTACTACGACGTAAATATCGGGATTGATGCTTTTGAATTGTTGACGAAATTAGGTTACGAAGTTTTAATCGTAAATCATGAAGAAAGCGGAAGAACCTATCTTTCAAAAGGATTTCTGGAAGAAGCGAAAAAGATAACGGATATCAATGTCAATATATTCAAAGATTTGATTTCGAGTAACACGCCGTTAATTGGAATTGAACCTTCGGCGATTTTGACTTTTAGAGATGAATATTTGCGATTGGCATCGGATAAAGAAAGCGCTGAACGTTTGTCTCAAAATGCTTTTACAATCGAAGAATTCTTCAAAAAAGAAATCATTGACGGAAAAATAACGCCAGATTCTTTTTCTGAAGAAACGAAAGAAATTAAAATTCACGGACATTGTCATCAAAAATCATTGAGTTCTGTTGAAGCGACTTTCGCCATGCTGAACCTTCCTAAAAATAATACGGTTACAATTTATAATTCGGGCTGCTGCGGAATGGCGGGTTCTTTTGGTTATGAAAAAGAGCATTATAAAGTGAGCATGCAAATGGGAGAGGACACGCTTTTTCCAAAAGTACGCAACACTGCCGAAAATGTAAAAATTGCTGCTGCTGGGACGAGCTGCCGCCATCAAATTTATGATGGAACAAAACGTGAGGCGCTGCATCCGGTTAGTATTTTGAGAAATTGTCTGCGTTGAGAAATGGCACGCGGATGACACGGATTCACTTCGTGAAAACGCGGATGAACACGGATTTTTTATTTTAAGTTTAGCCACAGATTAAAAGGATTAGAATGATTTTTATTTCACGCAGATTTTAATTATATCTAATTTAAAATTAAATCTGCGAAATCTGCTTGAAAAATTATTTAGATAAAGATTGAAAAATCATTTTAATCCTTTTAATCTGTGGCAAAAAAACTTTGTGACTTAGTGTCTTTGCAGCAGAAAAAAAACGCCTGTAAAAACAAAATCGTTTTATATATTTGAAATAAGGATAATTTTTGCATTATTTGCAAAATAAAACCATAACAACTGAATTAAATTAATTTATAATACAAAACATATATGGCATTTTCAAGTTTATTCCGAAAGAAAACAGTACAGGATATTCTGAAGCAAGTTGCTCAGAATGAATCAGATGGTCATAATGCACTAGGAAAACATTTGACTACCAAAGATTTAACTGCTTTTGGAATAGCGGCTATTGTTGGAGCGGGAATTTTTAGTACAATTGGAAAAGCCAGCGCAGACGGCGGCCCAGCTGTTATTTTCTTGTTCTTATTTACGGCTTTAGCATGTAGTTTTGCAGCATTTGCTTACGCCGAATTTGCCTCGATGGTTCCAGTTTCAGGAAGTGCTTACACCTATTCGTATGTAGCTTTTGGAGAATTAATTGCCTGGATTATCGGTTGGGCTTTAATTATGGAATATGCCGTAGGAAATATAACCGTCGCCATATCGTGGAGTGACTATTTTACGGGACTGCTCCAGAGCGGCGGCATTCACTTGCCACAATGGATTCAGATGGATTATTTAACCGCTTCAAACGGATTTAAAGATGCCGAAGCACTAATGCGTGGTGGAAAATCTTTTGAAAATTTAAGTGTCGCTTTGCAGCAGGCACACACAGCGTGGACAACTGCGCCAACTATTGGATCTTTTCATTTCGTTACCGATATACCTGCATTATTCATTATTATTTTAATTACAGCTTTGGTTTACAGAGGAATGAAAGAATCTCGTAACGCGAGTAACTTAATGGTTGTTGTAAAACTTTGTGTGGTGCTTTTAGTAATTGCTGTTGGTGTATTTTATGTAGATACAGCAAACTGGAATCCATTTGCTCCAAATGGAGTTGGCGGGGTTTTAAAAGGAGTTTCGGCTGTTTTTTTCGCTTATATTGGTTTTGACGCTATTTCGACAACTGCCGAAGAATGTAAAAACCCGCAGCGAGATTTACCTCGAGGAATGATGTGGGCGATTATTATTTGCACCATTTTATATATTGCTATTGCCTTGGTTTTAACCGGAATGGTAAAATACCGCGAATTAAATGTTGGAGATCCTCTTGCATTTGTTTTCGATAAATTAGATTTAAAATGGATGTCGGGAATTATTGCAGTTAGTGCAGTAGTAGCGATGGCGAGCGTTTTATTGGTTTTTCAAATGGGGCAGCCTCGTATCTGGATGAGTATGAGCCGTGACGGTTTACTGCCAAAGAAATTTTCTACTGTTCACCCAAAATTCAAAACTCCATCTTTTGCTACAATCGTAACAGGTTTTGTGGTAGCGATTCCAGCTTTATTTTTGAATTTGACAATGGTAACTGATTTATGCAGTATCGGAACTTTATTTGCTTTTGTATTGGTTTGTGCAGGAGTTTTGGTTTTACAAAACAAACCTGAAATTCCAAGAGGAAAATTCAAAACGCCTTATATTAACTCGAAGTTTATTCTTCCGGTTTTAATGATCGTTGGATTGTATTATGCTTTTGCTTTCAATAATAAAGCGACAATGGCTTTTATTAATAATGAGCCACAAATTTATGATGCTGCTTCAATCGTAACATCTTTGGATAAATCAGAATCTGAAAAAGTTTTCAAATATTTAGAAAGTATCGAAGTAAACAATAAAACTGCCGAAACTTCGGATTTAGAACATTTATTAGGACAATATCAAGACGACGAAGCGAAATATGCTGAGGTTGTAAAAGGTTTACCAATTGCAGATTCTGCTAAATATGAATCAGGATTTAGTTTATTCAAACACAAAATTCCAATGTGGATATTCTTATTCGTTTTGGTTGGACTAGCAGTTTGGGCTTTTAGAAAAAACCTTTCTTTAATTCCGCTTTTAGGATTAATCTGCTGTCTTTATATGATGGCCGAATTAAGCGTTTGGAACTGGATTTATTTTACAATCTGGTTAATCATCGGATTACTGATTTACTTTACTTACAGTAGAAAAAATAGTAAACTTAATACAGAAAATATAGGGTAAAATTAAAATTGAATACCATAGAAGCCGTTCTGAGTACTTCAGAACGGCTTTTTGCATTCTTGATATTTTATAGAAATATTCCTATGTTTTAAAAACGCTTTTCCTTAAGTTTGTTTCTAGTGAAATTTTAATTAGTAATACATGAGTTTTCTAGATAAAATATTGGGCAAAAAAGAAGCTCCAATACAATCTTATAATGATTTCTGGAATTGGTTTTCAGCAAATGAAAAAGCGTTTTTTAAAACCGTTCAAAGCGGAGAAAATATACATCAAGGTTTTTTTGATAAACTTGCCCCAAAGCTAGATGAAATGCACGAAGGAATTTATTTCCTTGCCGGAATGTTTGACGATCAGACAGCCGAATTGGTTTTAACGTCAGACGGAGCAATTAGAAATATTTATGCAATTGAGGAATTAGTTGCTAATGCCCCTAAAATTGAAGGCTGGAAATTTACAGCTCTAAAGCCGGCTTCAGATATCAATAATATAGGTATTACTTATCAGGATTTTGAGTTCAGTAAAGAAAACCTGAAATTTTACCCTCGCATTCATGAAGAGTATCCAGACGAAATTGATCTGGTAATTGTTTATGATCACTTTGTTGAAGAGAAAAAATCTAATATAGCTAACGGAGTATATATTTTTCTAGATAATTATTTGGGAGAACTGCATTCTGTAACTTTAATTGATAATTTGGTTGTTACAGGCCCAGAAAATGTTTCTGAAGAATTAATTCCGATCGAAAAATTAAAAGATTATTTAATTTGGAGAGAAAAGGAATTCGTCGAAAAATACGAAGGGACAAGACATAATACGGAGAATGATAGTTATGCTAATTTTGAAGGAAAAGGGAAGGATGGTTTGGTAGTTTTGGCATTAATAAATACAACGTTAATTGAGTGGGATAAAAAAGCGTCGCATCCGTGGATTTTTATTGTTGGAATTCCTTTTGAAGATTGTAACAACGGCGGATTGCCAGATGAAAGAACGTATAAATTGCTAGACGAAATAGAAGAGGAAATGATTCAAATTTTGCCAGATTCTGACGGGTTTTTAAATATTGGAAGAGAAACGGCAAACAATAAAAGAGAAATCTTTTTTACTTGCAAAGACTTTAGAAAACCAGCCAAAATTGCCGATGAGTTAATTAAAAAATACAGTGGGGTTTTTGAAATAAGCTACGAACTCTACAAAGATAAATACTGGCAGTCATTTAGACATTTTGAGCCGAGATAAATTGCAAAAAGCCGTTCTGGAATTATTCAGAACGGCTTTTTTATTAAAATTAATAATTTAATAGATTTATTTTTTCACAATCTTTTGCATTGTTTCTACGCCATTTTCTAAACGGATGGTAATAAAATACAATCCAGAGCTTAGACGGCTTACATCAATACTGCTTGTATTAGATTTTCCTTCCTGAACAATACTTCCTTGAGCAGAAATAATAGTGTAATTGCTTATTGCAATAGTAGAGTTTATAAGAAGTGTCTGATCTGCGGGATTAGGGTATAAACGAACAGCATAGGTTTCTTGTGCTTCTTCTTTATCAGCTACATTAATTGCCGTTTTTGCCGTACTTGCTCCCCATGTGTACGAGTAGCCATCAGTTTTACTTAATAAATCGGCAGTTTGATTTGCAGAACCGCTAGAGCCATTATTGAAAATAACATTGATCGATGTTGGTCCAGTGATGGTGTATTTGTAAAAACCATTTGTATCAGCTGTCATTGTTACACCTGGCCAAACAGCATTAGCAACACTTCCCGATGGAACAGCATTCCAATAATATACTTTTGGAGCAGAAGTCCAAGTTGTTGGAGGTTTAAAATATACTGTAAGTGTTGGAACTGCAGTAAAAGTGTAAGTTTCTGTTTTTACAGCTGATGAAACTCCAGACGTATTGACAACAAAAGCCTTTAAAGTTGTATTTGTAGTAAAAGCAAAAGATTTACTGCCAATTGCCGATGCAGAGTTTGTTGTTGGAGTTGTACCGTCTAAAGTATAATATAGGGTGGAAGACGTTTCGTTTGCGGTTAAAATAACATTGACAGTGGTTCCAGTTGTAAATGTTCCTCCTGGTTTAGAATTGGTGAAATCTGGAGCAATAACAGGACATCTGTTCGCAGGTTCAGCACTCAGCCAGCCAGAATCATAATATTTAATTCCTGCTGTAGTATTTAAATCTCCAGTTTTTAGATTTCCATCATTAAACAATAAATTCGAAGCGCTTACTGTTGACGGAAAAGTATATTTATACCAATCTCCACAATCTTGCGTCATTGCAACACCAGGATAAGTTACTGCGGGTGCAGTTCCTGTTGGCGACCAATAATAAATTTTAACTGAAGAACTCCAATTGGATGGTTTCTTAAAATAAACCGTAAAAGCAGCAGGAGTACTAAAAGTATAGGTTTCTGTTTTTATGGCAGAACTAACTCCCGCAGCATTCTTGACAAATGCTTTAAGTGTCGTTGTGCTTGTTATTGTAATTGCTTGTGAACCCACTGCAGAAGCAGAAGCTGTGGTAGGTTCTGTTCCATCAAGAGTATAATAAATTACAGAAGAGCTTTCGTTTGCTGTTAAAGTCAGATTTAAAGTGGTTCCTGTAGTGAAATTTCCACCTGCTTGCGAGAATGTGAAATCGGGAGCGACAGAAGGACATCTGTTTGCAGGTTCAGCACTTAGCCAACCGTTATCATAAAATTTGATTCCACCAGTTGAACTTAAATCACCTGTTTTTAGTGAACCATCATTAAACAATAAATTTGAAGCGCTTACTGTCGATGGGAAAGTATATTTATACCAGTCTCCACAATCTTGAGTCATTGCAACTCCAGGATAAGTTACGGCAGGAGCAGTTCCCGTTGGTGACCAATAATAAATTTTTACGGCAGAGTTCCAATTAGATGGTTTTTTAAAATAAACCGTAAATTCTGGAAGTGTACCAATAGTATATATTTTGGTTACAATATCAGATTGATTGCCGTCTTTATCTACTGCAAAAGCTTTAATTGTTGTAGTTTGCGTAATGTTGATTGTTTTTGTTGACTCCACAACTGGCGAAGCTGTTGTTGGAGTAGAACCATCAATTGTGTAATATAATTTTGGTTTTGGATCTGTGCTGTCTGTTGCTGTAATAGTTACATCTATAGCCGTAGTCGAATTTCCAGCATCTGGTGTAAAAGCAATTTTTGGTGCAACATCTAAGTTTTTTCCAACCCAAACGTGCTGAATTTTAGATTTAGTGGTATTTCCTTTTTTATCGGTCACTTCCACATAATAGTCTAATAATTTTTCTGATATTCCAGCAATTTCAGCAGAATATTGATTTGCTATTACATCTGGAAGCATGTATAAATCAGCTTGCGGATTATTGGTAACATTTCCTTTCGGGAAAACTCTTTCTGCCATAGGCAGCGTTATCCAGCTTCCTACTTCGCTTCCGCCAGCATAAGTTTCATTTTGATTGGAATTCAGATTGTTTTTTCCATCAGCATCAATTCTATATTTTAATTCCGCTCTTTCAATTCCGCTTACATCATAAGCAAAAGTATATACGGTAAAGTCGGCAGAGTTTAAGAAATCTTTATACGCATAAGGCGCTCCATATCCTTTTTCACCAGGATTATAAGGCCAGCGCTGCGGAATAAAAACAGATGGTTTTGTTGCATCAGCTCCTGGATGTGCATCTAAAGTTGGTTTTGCAAATTGCACGCATCTATTAACAGCAAGAGTTGTTTTTATTTCTAAATCTTCAGCTAGTCCATAATAAGCATTTCCACTGTCATAGCCAGCCATTAAAAAGTGCCATGCTTTTTCAGCAGGACTTACTGCAGCGGTTGGATTTACAATTTCGCTCATTCTAAGATTATTGCCTTCCAATTGCTCAGCCATAATTGCATGATTTTCTCCGGCAGTTGTTATCGCCTGATTCATCATATCTTCGGTCCAGCCATTTGGATTAAATTTTTTAGTAACCGGATCAAAGAAAGGCCAAAGCCAATTGGTAAACTGTGGATGTCCAAAATCTCCATCTGCGTTTACCCATGCGCCGTCTTCAACGTGTACAACCGCCGACTCTGGAACAGGATTATCGTATAAATATTGTGGAATTGTAGTTGCAATATTTCCATTAGCAGAAGATGCATGAGAAAAGCCCGTCACCGATTCGTTGTAATAAGACGATCCGCCGCCCCAGGCATTATCGCCATCATGAGCAAATAATACCAATGGCGGTCTTGGCGAAGTCGATGCTTTTGCCACAATTGGAGCAATTAAGGAAGTGCCTATTGCAGCATATCCATCTTCATAACTTTCGTAATCAGCCATTGGAACTACAGTGATTTTATATTCCTGAGCAGTTTCAGGATCAACATATTTCGCTTTATAAGGAAGATAAGAATAAGGTACGGCAAACTGTCCGCCACGGGCATCTTTTTGCGCAGAGAACCAAGTTCCTCCAAGAGTTTCTACCTGATCTGCTTTATTTGGAAGATCACACATGCTTCCGCCAGAGCCATATTTTATTGGATAATCGGCCAAAGTTCTTGACAAATGACTGTTGGCAATTACAGACCATTCGATGCCACATTCAGCTAAAGTTTTTATAATTCTTTCAGAAAAAGCACATTCTGCTGGCCAATATCCTTTAGAATCATGAGTTCCAAATAATTGAGCACTATAGTATTGATGTGCTTTTATCTCTTTCTTTAGAGCCTCGTCGCTCAATAAAGGAGAAAGCGCATGATGCATTGTAAAAGAAACCACCTCCATACGAGAAAATCCGCTTGAAGTTTTCCATCCTTTTGCGTCTTTGATATTCTGTGTCCAAGAATTCGAATATCCCCATTGATTTGCTTGTGCCAATTCATTGACATTTTCCATCAAAGAACCGCCGTAGGTAATTTGTGCTCCCGCTTTGCTTAAATCACGAATAGAATTAATAGCATTTTTTGGAGCAAATTGATAAGCGGCAACCCGATCGCCTGCTCCAAAAATTTCTTCGAGATTGTTAGTTGGGTGAGCCAATCCGTTTTTATCGTTATTGACACCCGAGACTTTCAAGTCTTGAGATTCTTTTACAATTTGGTATCGATTTGGATTTTTCTTACTTATATCTCCCCAATAAGTCGGTTGATGCAGATGCCATAAGTAAGAAGTATGCACTTGTGCTTGCAAAAAAGTAAAGGGAATGCATAAGGCATAAAACAAGAGTAGGTTTTTTTTCATAATTTCGGTTTAGTTGGTTAAATGGTTAAATTTCTGACAAAAGTATGTTTTATTAACACTTGAAATACCTAATAATTTGAAATCCAATTACTACAACGTTTTAGTGTTTAAAACTTTATCAGAAATAATGAGTTAAAAAACATTAATCGTAAAATTTGTTATTTTTTAATATGAAATTGATATTTGTAAATTTTAAACACTTGTAAATGAGTGTTTTTGGTAAATAAAAAATCCGCTTTGAGAAAGATCTCCAGCGGATTCAAAACAATCTAAAAAAATGTGCAAATTTATTTATTGAGAGATGTATTTTATTTATTGTGGATAATTTTTTCTCTCGCGGATTAAGCAGATTATTTTGCTAAAAAAAAGATCAGCCCCATCTGCTACATCTGCGAGGGGAAGTAAAAAAACTTAGAATCTTAGCAACTCAGAACCTTAGAATCTTTTTTTAAAACTCCAAGCTCTTTCATACAAGCTTTCATCATTTCGTAAGTACGTTGAATATCATTATCCAATCCGATAGAAAAACGGATTAAACCATTAGTTAGTCCCATTTCTTTTTGCTCTTCTAACGGAATCTCACTAGAAGTTGAAGTTCCAGGCGCGCTGAATAAGGTTTTATAAAAACCTAAACTTACCGCTAGATAACCTAGATTTCTTTCTTGCATTAACTCCATTAATTCATTGGCTTTTTCCAAAGAACCAACATCAATTGTCAGCATTCCGCCAAAACCATATTCCGGATTAATCATTGTTTTGTACAATTCATGACTCGGGTGACTTTTCAATCCAGGATAAACCGTTTTTAAGCCATCTTTTTCAAATTGATCGGCCAGAAAATGCGCATTATGGCTGTGCTGTTTAATTCTAATATGAAGTGTGCGAAGGTTTTTCATCACACTTGCAGAACGCAAACTATCCATTGTTGGGCCTAAAAGCATGCTTGCACCAGAATTTACATTTTTCAGAGAATTGATAAATTCTTTAGAAGCGCAAGTTACACCACCAACCGTATCGCTACTTCCGTTAATGTATTTTGTCAAACTATGAATCACAATATCAGCACCCAATTTAGCAGGAGAAACTGATAATGGCGAAAACGTATTATCAACAACCAATTTCAAATTGTGCTTTTTAGCAATTTTAGCTAAACCTGCAATATCAGCAACTTCCAATAACGGATTACTAACCGTTTCGCAATACAAAACTTTCGTATTTGGCGTAATTGCAGCTTCTACAATATCAAGTTTAGTAATGTCTACAAAGCTCGTTTCAATCCCGAATCTTGGTGTAAAGTTTTTCAGAAAAGCGTAAGTTCCGCCATAAATAGTTCGGCTCGAAACAATATGATCGCCCGCGCCGCACAATTGCAATAGAGTAGGTGTAATCGCTCCCATTCCCGAAGCCGAAACATTTGCCGTTTCTGTTCCTTCCATCGCAGCCAAAGCCTGATCCAAATACAAATTACTTGGCGAGGAATGGCGCGAATACAAATAACAGCCTTCCATATTACCTTCAAAAGTATCAAACATGGTTTTAGCTGAAAGAAAAGTATAAGTCGAAGAATCAGAAATCGATGGGTTTACGCCGCCAAATTCCCCAAAATATTGCAAATCCTGAATTTTATCTGCTGGGTTGAAGTTGTTCATTATAGTTAGTTTTTTTGTTTTGTTTCAAGTTTCAGGTTTCAAGTTGTTTGAACCTAGTGTTGATTTTTAGGAGCTATTCCTGCTATCCGTTCCAATCTTTTGTGCCTCCCGATAGCTATCGGGACCGGCACAAAAGGATTTCCACTTCTATCAGGGCCAGGACATTCATATTTCAAAAGAAATTCTATTCAAAATAAGATCTAATAAGAAAATTAATCAACTATAAAATGAAAAATTAGAATTTAAAACTATAAAAGTATATTTGTGCTGATTTTTAATCTAAATTTGATGTAAAAAACACAGTTGAATAGATTTTCTTTCTTTTGTGATAAACTATCAACCATCAACCAAAAACCATCAACTATAATGACTTTAGACGAAATAGATAAAAAACTCCTGGTTTTACTGCAAACTGATAGCAAAAAGACCAATAAAGAATTGTCCTTAAAACTTAATCTTTCGGTAACTGCTGTTTATGAAAGAATCAAAAAATTAGAACGAGAAGGAATAATAAAAAACTATGCTGCCTTAGTAGATAAATCCAAAATTGAAAAAGGATTTGTAGTTTTCTGCCATTTAAAACTCATTCAACATACTAAAGAATTCTTAACCAAATTCGAAAGCGAAGTCATAAAACTCAATGAAGTTCTAGAATGCCATCACGTAAGCGGCGATTACGATTATATTCTAAAAGTCTTAGTAAAAGATATGGAAGCTTACAGGGAATTTTTAGTAACTAAACTCACAAGTTTGCAGCATATAGGAAGTACACAAAGTATGTTTATGATTAGTGAGGTGAAGAATTCGACGGTGATTTCGTTTTAGAAGGTTCAAAGGCTCAAAGGTTCAGAGAAGCAAAGGAGCAAAGGTTTTTCTGTAGAGACGCACTGCAGTGCGTCTCACGTCCAGTTTGTCATCCTGAGGAACGAAGGATCACAAGCGAAACTCTACAAAGATTGGCGATTTTGCATGCGGAGCTCCTCGTGTGATCCTGATGACAAGCATGGGTATAAACTTTGTGCCTTTGCGTTTTTGCGAGATTAAAAAAAACAAAAACTTTGTGCTTTCGAGCCTTCGTGTCAAAAACAAGTTTTAACATAATTGAATCATTATAAAACTTAAATTTGAGTTTAAATACAAACAAAATGGAAACGAAGGAATTAAGACGCAAGCTTATAAAGGATTTTGGTAAAATCATTGATGACGATTCAAAATTAGAAATTTTGGAAAGCGTTTTTGATGCCATCAATCACGATGAAAAAGAGTCAATCGTTCCAGATTCACATTACAATAAAGTTGCTGAAGAAAGAGAAAAATATTTGTCTGGAGAAATAGAAGCAAGTACTTGGGAAGAAGCAGAGCAACGACTGAATGCTAAATATGGTTTTTAAAATCAAAATTTTACCATTGGCAGAAAAGAAATTGATGAATCTATTGAATTTTATGAAAGTAGAAGTAAAGGTTTAGGAAAACAATTTCTAACTTATTTAAAATCTTATCTAAAAGTTTTAAAAACTAATCCAGAATTATTTGAAATTAAAAAAAAGCCAGGTTATAGAGAAATGACGTTGGTTAAATTTCCATTTGTTATAATTTATGAGATTATTGGTGCTGAAATAATTATTTATTCAGTATTTCATACTTCAAGAAATCCAGAAAGAAAACCTTAGATTGAAGGTTCAAAGGTTCAGAGAAGCAAAGGAGCAAAGGTTTTTTTGTAGAGACGCACTGCAGTGCGTCTAACGTCCAGTTTGTCATCCTGAGGAACGAAGGATCACACTAGAAACTCCATAAAGTAATTCCGTAAAGCAAGTTGCCAATCTTTACAGAATCCCTCGTGTGATCCTTCGTTCCTCAGGATAACAAGCTTGAGTATAAATTTTGCGCCTCGACGTCTTTGCGAGACTAAAAAAAAATAAAAAAACTTTGTGTCTTAGAGCCTTCGTGGCAGAAAACCTTCCTCCAAAATTTCACACAAAAAACATTGAAAATTAAACTTTAAACAAAACTTTATTGCTTAATTTTGTAACCGCTAAAATAAAAACAAAATACTATGAGTTCATTTGACGTAGTCATTATAGGTTCAGGTCCTGGCGGATATGTATCAGCAATTCGTTGCGCACAATTAGGTTTCAAAACTGCAATTGTAGAAAAATATAATTCATTAGGCGGAACTTGCCTTAACGTAGGTTGTATTCCTTCAAAAGCATTATTATCTTCTTCTCACCATTATGCTGAAATTGCTCATTTTGCAGATCACGGAATTGAAGTTTCTGGTGATGTAAAAATCAATTTAGAGAAAATGATCGCACGCAAACAAGCCGTTGTAGATCAAACCGTAGGTGGAATTAACTACCTAATGGAAAAAAATAAAATTACTGTTTTCAATGGTTTAGGTTCTTTCGTAGACGCAACGCACATTGCAGTTGCAAAAGCTGACGGAACATCAGAAACTATCGAAGCAAAATATACTGTAATTGCTACAGGTTCTAAACCATCATCTTTACCATTCATCAAAATTGATAAAGAAAGAATCATCACTTCTACTGAAGCTTTAGCTTTAAAAGAAGTTCCAAAACATTTAGTTATCATCGGTGGTGGAGTTATCGGAATCGAGCTTGGACAAGTTTACTTACGTTTGGGAGCGCAAGTTTCTGTAGTGGAATTCATGGACAGAATCATTCCGGGAATGGACGGTTCCCTTTCAAAAGAATTGACTAAAGTGTTGAAAAAACAAGGAATGAAATTCTACGTTTCTCACAAAGTAAAATCAGTAGAAAGAAACGGCGATGCTGTTGTAGTTCAGGCTGAAAATGCAAAAGGAGAAACAATCACTTTAGAAGGAGATTATTCATTAGTTTCTGTCGGTCGTCGTCCTTACACAGACGGATTAAACGCTGACAAAGCCGGAGTTAAAATTTCAGAAAGAGGACAAGTAGAAGTAAACGATCATTTACAAACTAGCGTTCCTAATATTTATGCAATTGGTGACGTTGTTCGCGGGGCAATGTTAGCGCACAAAGCAGAGGAAGAAGGAGTAATGGTTGCTGAAATTTTAGCAGGTCAAAAACCGCATATCGATTATAACTTAATTCCTGGTGTAGTTTACACTTGGCCAGAAGTTGCTGCGGTTGGACAAACTGAAGAGCAATTGAAAGCTGCTGGAGTAAAATACAAATCTGGAAGTTTCCCATTTAAAGCTTTAGGACGTGCAAGAGCAAGTGCTGACTTAGACGGATTCGTAAAAATCTTGGCTGATGAGAAAACAGATGAGGTTTTGGGAGTTCACATGATTGGAGCGCGTACAGCCGATTTAATTGCTGAAGCGGTTACTGCTATGGAATTCAAAGCTTCTGCCGAAGATATTTCAAGAATGAGCCATGCGCATCCAACTTTCGCGGAAGCGGTAAAAGAAGCAGCATTGGCAGCGACAGAAAATAGAGCTTTACACGTATAATTTTTTACGTACAATCATATTTAAAAACCGTCAGGAATTATTTCTGATGGTTTTTTTATTTTACAGCAAATTTTAATGCCTAAAAAAATATAAACTTGGAGAAAAATTTTGTAAATTAGATGTGTAATTCAGATGTAATCTTTATGGTAATAAAAATATTACATCTTGATAACTAGATATATAGCTCCAGTTTTTGTTAGGAGCAAGAATCGCAATCTGTTTTTTATTCTTGCGGTTCTATTATTCCTAAAAAAGCTGCTGCAGTTACCAATTTTGATAAAGCCGGATATTTAAGATGGCATAAAATCGCATGATCAGATTACAATTGGGAAAGAAACTTAGATAATGTTACCGCCAAATATTCTCTCAACGATAACCGGTACCATTAGAGTCGATAATAAGGGCTATGGTGTCAAAAAAGACAAGTGGGAACAGAGCATCGGGAAAGCCAAATTTGTCAGAAAAGACAATGTTGGTATGCTCAAAGTCTCATTTTTTGGTCCTTTATTCAGGATGTAATGTTGTTGCAGCAAACAACGATTATAAACATACTCTTGTTGCGGGCGAAAGCTTAAATACATATGAATCTTTCTGGAGAAACTACAATGCCAGAAAGTATTAAAAACAGTTTTTCTTATCAAAACTCAGGAAATTAGAGTATATCATATTCAGACTTGGTTTGGGTAAAATACGATAAATCAAATTAAATAAAAAACCCGGCATTCTAAATGTCGGGTTTATTTGTTTTTATACGATAAATAATTAAGGCGTAAACACAGTTTTATAATTATCCCAATATCTGTAAATCAAGAATAAATTGCCTAGAAAAAGTAATCCGGCAATTGGCAGGCCTTCAGGCGTTAAAAAGTAATTGATAAACAAAATATTGATCGTAATTGGTAAAATCAGAATATTTGCCAAAGTCACAAAACGACCTGTTACAAATGAAAGACCACAAAGCAGCTCAACAGTTTTTGCTAACGGAAGCAAATAAGTTGAAGCAACTAAACCCATATTAAAAGCCTTAAAATTTCCTGTTGTTTCTGGTTCCGGCGCAAGTTTAAAAAAGAACGAAATAGAAGCAAACAGCAGAAGAAGGCCGATCAAAACGCGGACAATAATAGTAGCAATTTTCATAATACTTAGAATTTGAATAGGTTAAATGATATAATTAGTGTGCTGATAATACAAATCAATATTCTTCAAATAAAACGGAAATCTATTTTAAGTCTTATTTTATTGAGAATTTAACAATCAATAATATTCTACTTTGGGATTAGTTTAATGCTGTATCAAATATAATGATTTTTTTATTACGAAATTGTTGTTTTATTAACACTTTTCTTATTTTTTATAATATTTTTTATAAAGAAAGAATCCGCTGATTACAAGTAATATAATTGGCCAAAGATTAATGAAAAAAACTAATATTGCCTGCAAAATATACCATCCGCTTTTTAAAGCATCAATAATCTGGATTCCTAAATTAGGTTTGTACGCAGAACTGTCTTTTTCGCCCGCAGTTATTTCCTGTTTGATAGTTTCATTTTGATAAAGCTGTAAAGTAATTGTGCTGAAATTAACCTGGTCCTGCATCGATAAATTCTCAATGATGCGATTATCATTTTCTTCTTTTTGGTTAGCCAGCGTATTTTCGGCATCAATAACATCATTTATTTTTTTGCCTTTAGAATCAATGGCTTTTTCTACTCTTTTTTCGCTTACAGCACCTCTTTTTTGCGAAAGCTGATTGGCAAGTAACTTTATTGAAACATCATCGGCCTGTATTATTCTGTAATCTAAAAAGTCAATTTGTTTGGCAATAGTTTTAATAATGGTGTCGAGCTTTGTATTTGGAACACGAATTGTAATATTATTTTCTACTGAATATTTAGTAGTTTCAAGTGTACTGTCCTGGCTGATTTTAGTTTTAATCTGATCGTGAATGTTACTTTGTAAATTTGTATAAGTAACAAAACCGCCAAATTTTTGAACAGCATTTTCAATTGCGTAAGTAGATTTGACGACATTTTTAACTTTGAATTTAATATCAGCAGTTCGGATAAATTTCTGTTTGCTGTCTTTTTGTTCGACTGCTGCAGAAGATGAAATAGCAGTACTGTCTGCCGTCATTTTAGAATCTGCTGATTCCTCAGAAGCGTAATCTGCTTTTTTGCAGGAAAATAATAAAATAATAATAGTTAAGGCGGTCAAACCTAATTTTGCAGTTGTTTTCATAAATGTTTAAAATTTGATTAATGAATAAAATGTTTTGATGGTATTAATTTGTTTAATTTGTTAAAATGTTTGTGAATTAATATAAAACCGATGTACTAAAAAGCGTGCCAATAATTTTTATCGAATCTTTTATCGAAGGTCTTTTTTTGTTGTAATTTTGAAATTTAAAAATCCATTCATTTTTGAGAGTTTCTATTACCAAGCCTATTTCAAACCCGGAGCAGTTTAAACAACAGCTTTTAATCTGGGCACAGCAATTTCGTGAAGTCATTTTTTTAGACAGTAATTCTTATCCGCAGCGATATTCAAGTTTTGATTGTTTATTGGCTGTAGATGCTTTTACATCATTAAAAACTGATTTTCACAACGCTTTTGATGACTTAAAACAATATCAGCAAACCACAAGAGACTGGCTGTTTGGTTATTTATCTTATGATTTAAAAAATGATATTGAAGACTTAAAATCAAATAATTTTGATGGATTAGAATTTCCGGATTTGTTCTTTTTTCAGCCAAAAAAAATATTTGTATTAAAAGGAAATCAGCTTGAAATTCAATATTTGCTGCTTTGTGATGATGAGGTTGAAGATGATTTTAATGAGATAGTCGAAAGTCAAAAGTCAAAAGTCGAAAGTGCAGCATCTTTAAAAATTGAGCAGCGTATTTCCAGAGATTTATATGTTGAAAAAGTAACTAAAATGCTTGAACATATTCATAAAGGCGATATGTATGAAGCAAATTTTTGCATGGAATTTTTTGCCGAAAATGCAATAATTAATCCGTTAGAAAAATTTGAGAAACTGAATGAAATTTCGCAAGCACCATTTTCAGTTTTTTTCAAAAATCACAAACAATATTTACTTTCAGCTTCACCGGAACGTTATCTGAAAAAAGTGGGAGATAAAATTATTTCTCAGCCTATAAAAGGAACTTCAAAACGATTTTTAGATTCGGCAGAAGATCAAAAATCAAGAGAATTCCTCGAATCTGATGCAAAAGAACGTGCCGAAAATATTATGATTACAGATTTAGTTCGGAACGATTTATCACATACAGCACAAAAAGGTTCTGTTGAAGTTGAAGAACTTTGCAAAATCTATTCTTTCTTGCAGGTTCATCAAATGATTTCGACCATAACGTCAAAATTAGATCCTGAATATTCTCCGGCAGACGTTTTAAAAACAACTTTTCCAATGGGAAGTATGACAGGTGCGCCAAAGATTTCGGTTATGAAAATCATCGAAAACCTGGAAGAAACCAAACGCGGACTTTACAGCGGTGCTGTTGGTTATTTCACACCAGAAGGTGATTTTGATTTCAATGTCGTTATTCGAAGTATCTTATACAATCAGGAAAAGCAATACGCTTCATTTTCAGTAGGAAGCGCCATAACATCCCTTTCAATTCCCGAAAAAGAATACGAAGAATGTCTATTAAAAGCTAAAGCAATGCACAAAGTTTTACAGTAAAGAAGGTTTGCCACGAATTAAACAAATTTCCACTAATTTTTTTTCTTCAATTTGATGTAAAAAAATATAGCCACAGATTTAAAGGATTAAAAAGATTTTTTTTGTTTCACGCAGATTCTGCAGATTTAATTTAAAATTTAGAAATAAATCATTTTAATCCTTTAAATCTGTGGCAAAAAACTACTCAATCTGAATGAAAATAATTCGTGAAAATTTGCGTAATTCGTGGCAAATAAAAAAAATCACCGCTTAACATTTCATTTAAAAATAGATAAAATTTAATTTGTTACTTTTATCAAATGCTTTCAAAATTTCAAAATCATATCGCATCCAGATTTCCATTTTTAGTCGAGAAAAAGCTTTTTCTTGCTGTTAGCGGGGGCTTAGACAGTATGGTTTTACTACATTTATTGAAACAATTGCCGTATGAAATTGCTGTTTTGCATTGCAATTTCCAGCTTCGCGGTTTAGAAAGTTTCGGAGATCAGAATTTTATTCAGGAATATTGCGATCAAAATAATATTCCCGTTTTTATAACGCAGTTTGATACCGAAGCTTTTGCAAAAGATTATAAACTTTCTACTCAGGTTGCCGCGCGGGAACTTCGTTACAATTGGTTTTATGAACTTCTGGAAGAAAAAAAATTCGATTATATCTTAACAGCGCATCATGCAGATGATAATCTGGAAACTTTTATTATTAATCTAACCCGCGGAACAGGATTAGAAGGATTAACCGGAATTCCAGAAGAAAATGATAAAATAATACGTCCGCTTCTGCCATTTTCAAGAGAAGAAATTCTGAAATATGCCGAAGAAAATAATATAAAATGGAGAGAAGACAGCAGCAATGCATCTAATAAATATTTGCGAAATAAAATTCGCCACGATTTAGTTCCCATTCTTAAAGAAATCAATCCCAATTTTTTAAACGCATTTCAAAAAACACAATCGTATCTGCAGGAATCGCAGGTTATGGTTGAAGATGCGTCGATTATGATTTATCAGCAGGCTGCAAAAGAAGTTGGAGAGGATATTTATTTTGATTTGAATCAGCTAAAAAAACTTTCGAATTATAAATCGTATTTGTACCAATGGCTGAATGAATTTGGCTTTTCGGCGTGGAATGATATTTATGATTTAGTTGATGGACAATCAGGAAAACAGGTTCTTTCGGAAGAATTTAGATTGCTGAAAAATCGGGAAACATTGATTTTAAGCCCGATTTTAGAAATATCTGAAAAAGAAGAATTTCAAATCGATGCGAATGATACAGAAGTTAATTTTCCCTTAAAATTGAGACTTTGTAACGTTGATCACATAAGTATAGATTCAAATAGAACTATATTTGTGGACGCCGAAAAAATCGGGTTTCCTTTGGTTTTGCGCAGATGGAATGAAGGAGATGTTTTTCAGCCTTTTGGAATGAACGGAAAGTCTAAAAAAGTGAGCAAACTTTTTAAAGACGAAAAACTATCACTGATCGAAAAGGAAAAAACATGGATTTTAACATCTGATAATCAAATCGTATGGGTTGTTGGAATTAGGCAGGATGAACGTTTTAGAATAAAAAACACCACAAATAAAATACTTAAAATAGAATTGCAATAATGAACTTTAATCAAAACCATCAAATGATATTTGCTAAAAATATCTGGAATAAAATCACTGTCTTTTTTCTGTTTTTCTTTTTTGCTTTGGCGGGTAATGCTCAAATTTTAGAGCCTGTAAAATGGAGTTCTAAAATTGAAAAAAAAGGAAATAATGCCGTTTTAATTTTTGACGGTACGATTGAAAAAGACTGGCATATGTATTCGCAATTCACTCCAGAAGGCGGACCGCTTGCATTAGAAATAGTCTTTAAAAATCAAAAAGGAAACTATGAATTAATTGGCAAAGCCAAAGAAGGTAAAACCAGAACTGCTTTTAATGATGTTTTTGGTGTAAATGAAACTTTCTTTGAAGGAAAAGCGCATATCGAGCAGGAAATTAAAATTATTAACCCGAATCTAAAAACGGTTGATGTAGATTTTGATTTTCAGGTTTGTAAAGATGTTTGTATCAATTCAAATAAGAAATTTTCTATTGCAGTTCCTTCAACCTTTAAAATGGAAGAAGTTCCGGTTATAGCACCAGCGCAATTAGACGAAACTAAAAGAACTGGTTTAGCAATTGATACCGTTAAAAAAGAAGCAGAAGTAACGAAAGATCAAAAAGTAAAAGCAGAAACTGAAAAAGAGATAAATGAAGAAATTCCTGCTCCGGCACCAGCCAGAAGTTTGTGGTCGATCTTTTTTATTGCGTTTTTATCAGGATTTGCAGCCTTGCTGACACCTTGTGTATTTCCGATGATTCCTATGACAGTAAGTTTCTTTACAAAACAAAGCAAAAGCAGAGCAAAAGGAATTAGAAATGCTATTATTTACGGATTTTCTATTATCGCTATTTATGTAATTTTAGGGCTTATTGTTACTAAAATATTTGGTGCTGATGCCTTAAATGCATTGTCGACAGATGTTTGGTTTAACCTTATTTTCTTTGTGATCTTAATCATTTTTGCCACTTCATTTTTAGGGGCTTTCGAAATCATGCTTCCAAATTCATGGGCAAATAAAGCAGACCAGCAGGCAGATAAAGGTGGAATAATTGGAATATTATTCATGGCTTTGGCTTTGGCAATTGTATCATTTTCATGTACTGGGCCAATTGTTGGAACTTTATTGGTTGAAGCGGCTTCAAACGGAGGAATTGCTCCAATTGTTGGAATGTTAGGATTTTCATCGGCATTAGCTTTACCTTTTATGTTGTTTGCTTTGTTTCCGGGCTGGTTAAATTCATTACCAAAATCTGGCGGATGGTTAAACACTGTAAAAGTTGTTCTAGGATTTTTAGAATTAGCATTGGCATTTAAATTTTTATCAAATGCCGATTTGGTTTTACAATTGCATTTCTTAGAAAGAGAAGTTTTTATTGCAATTTGGATTGCTATTTTCGCTGCATTGACTTTATATTTATTCGGAAAAATTACTTTGCCTCATGATAGTCCGTTACAGCATATTTCTGTTGGAAGATTGTATTTAGGATTACTTACTTTAGTATTTACAATGTATTTAATTCCCGGACTTTGGGGAGCACCATTGAAATTAATCAGCGCATTTCCGCCGCCGCCGCAATATAGCGAAAGCCCGTTTGGAGTAGGAGGATCTGGTAATTCAGGTTTGAGTACTGATGTAAAAGGACTTCCTGAAGGAGCAGAATTAGGCCCGCATGGTATTATGGTTTTTCACGATTACGAAGACGGATTAGCGTATGCAAAAGAAATCCATAAACCAATCATGCTTGATTTTACAGGTTATGCCTGCGTAAACTGCAGAAAAATGGAAAACAATGTTTGGTCTGAACCAACGATTTTACCAATCTTAAAAAATGATGTTGTTTTGATTTCTCTTTATGTTGATGATAAACGCGAATTGCCAAAAGAAGAGCAATTTGTAACTGCTGCCGGAGACAAAATCATTACAGTTGGTGATAAATGGACAGATTTTATGATCTCTAAATATAAAACCAATACACAGCCTTTATATGTAATTACTGACTTAGAAGGTAATAATCTGCACACTTCTAAACCAACAATTAGTTATGTAAGTGCTGCAGAATATTTGAAGTGGTTAAAAGAAGGAATAGCGAACTTTAAGTAAGTTATGAATTGTGAGTTATGAATTAAGAGATATTCTAATTTTTAATTGCTGGCGATTCAAAATATCAGCACCTTCAAAAACATAGCCCGTGGTTTCAACCACGGGAACGTAATCAATATCAAACCTCTATTCTATGCGTCCCGTGGTTGAAACCCGGGCTATGTTTTAAGAAGTTTGTCTTTAGATATTTGTCGATATGAAGCTTTAATCTAAAATCTACACTCTAAAATCTAAAATATTTAAAAGGTTAATTCAAACAAAAAAGCACTCTAAAATATATAGAGTGCTTTTTTTATCAGCAAGTAGTATATAAAAATTAATTTCTTATAAGAATTCTCCGTGTTGAGAGATATCTAAACCTAATTCTTCTTTTTCTTCAGTAACTCTTAGAGGAGTAATTTTATTTACAATGAAGAATAAAATATAAGAACCTACAAAAGCGAAGATTGAAACTATAACTAAAGCAGTTAATTGGTTGATAAATAAAGTTGGAGTTCCGAAGATTAAACCTTGATTATCTCCAACAACAGGGTTAATAGCTTTTGAAGCAAAAACTCCAGTTAATAACATACCTACCATACCACCTACACCGTGACAAGCAAATACATCCAGAGCATCGTCGATTTTTCCTTTAGGGAATTTGCTTACTACAAGGTTACTTACAATTGCAGCAAATGAACCAATGAAGATTGCGTGAGAAATACTAACGAAACCTGCTGCAGGCGTAATTGCAACAAGACCTACAACAGCTCCAATACAAGCTCCAAGTGCAGATAATTTGTGTCCTAAAATTTTATCAAGGAAAACCCAAGCCATTGCAGCAGCAGCAGCAGCAACTGTAGTAGTTCCTAAAGCCTGTACAGCTAAACCATTTGATCCTAATGCAGATCCTGCGTTAAAACCAAACCATCCAAACCATAGTAAACCTGTTCCTAATAATACATAAGTAATTCTCGCAGGGTTAACTTTTTGAATTTTTCTTTTTCCTAAAAAGATTGCTCCGGCTAATGCAGCCCATCCAGCACTCATGTGTACAACAGTTCCACCAGCGAAGTCAAGAACTCCCATTTTAAAGAAAACTCCATCAGGATGCCAAGTCATGTGACATAAAGGTGAATATATAAATATAATGAATAAAACCATGAACAATAAATAAGCCCAGAAACGTACACGTTCTGCAAATGCACCTGTAATTAATGCAGGAGTAATGATGGCGAATTTTGCTTGAAATAATGCGAATAACATAAACGGAATTGTTGGTGCAAGGCTCCATGCTGTACTTGTTCCAACACCTTCAAAGAATAAATTAGTAGATGGATTTCCGATAATTCCTCCAATTGTAGGGCCAAAAGCTAATCCAAAAGCAACAACAACCCATAAAATTGTAACAATTACCATTGCCATAAAACTTTGAAGCATAGTACTGATAACGTTTTTCTTACCTACCATACCTCCGTAGAAAAATCCTAATCCCGGAGTCATTAACAATACAAAAGCAGTTGCAACGATCATCCAAGCCGTATCTCCTGTATCAAACTTTACAGCTTCTGCCGGAATTGGATTATCGGCGATGATGAAATTCGATATAAAGGTTAGTACCAAAATAGTGATAAGAATCACACTTAAAATAATTTTTCGCATAGTTATTTAGTTTTAAAATTTTTGATAAAAGTATAAAATGATTTAATACCCCCTAATAAAATAGAGTCTAATGTTTAATTTTTGTTAATTTTTAAATTTAACCCCCTCAATTTTAAAACTATTTGTTAAAACAGACTTAAAATTTACATTTTGGCAGCGTTTTTTTTTACTTGGTTTTCAAATCGAATATTTTTCCTATTTTTTTAATACACTTTTTTGAGTTAAACTTGTTGTTTGTTATCTAAAAACATCTAATTGTGTTTTTTTGTTGAAGTAAATATAATGTTTTTAACACTTTTTATAATTAAAATTTAAGAATGAAAAATAAAAAAATAAAGTGGGGAATAATTGGTTTGGGAAATATTGCTCATCAATTTGCCACAGATTTATTATTAGCAGCAGATGCAGACTTGCTTGCCGCTGCTTCACGGGATATTTTGAAAGCTGATGAATTTGCAGCAAAATACAATGCAGCAAAAGCATACGACTCTTATGAAGCTCTTTTTGCAGACCAGGAAGTTGATATTGTTTATATAGCAACGCCTCACGATTCGCATGCCGAATTGTCTATAAAAGCATTGGAAAGCGGTAAACATGTTTTATGCGAAAAACCAATTGCACTTTCTTATAAAGATGCAGAACGTATGATTGAGGCTTCTAAAAAACATAATAAATTTTTTATGGAAGCTTTCTGGACACGTTTTATTCCAGCTGTTCAGGATGTTTTGGCAAAAGTTGAAAGTGGAATTATTGGCGAAGCAAATTATATAAAAGCCGATTTTGCTTTTATAGGAAATGATGCAGGAGAAAGCCGGCTTTTTGATAAAAACCGCGGCGGCGGCGCATTGTTTGATATTGGTGTTTATCCATTATTTTTCTCCTATATAGTATTCGGAATTCCAAAAGAGATAATTGCAAAAGCTGTTTATCATAAAAATGGAATTGATTTACAAACTTCAATGATTTTGCAGTATGATAAAGCGCAGGCAGTTTTACATTCTTCTATAGTTTCAGAATCTGATATGAAAGCTATTATCGGTGGAACAAAAGGCCGAATCGAATTAAATTCGCCGTGGTTTATGGCTGATGGGTATTCTGTTTTTAAAAATGAACAAGAAGTTGTTTATAATTTGCCAACTTTAGGGAAAGGATATGCACATGAAATAATAGAGTGTAATAATTGTGTCAGAAATAATCAAATCGAAAGTAAACTTTGGTCACATCAAAATAGTTTGGATTTGAGTAGAATGGTTGAAGAAATTAAAACCCAAATTAAGCTTCCATTTTAGAGCCTTTTATTTGTAATAAAATATTTACATTTAATAATTTTTTTCATTAGTTTTAAAAACAATTAATGAAAGGAATATTATGTTAGTAAAAGTTTACGGAAGTGCTGTTTTTGGAGTTGAAGCCACAACGATTACGATCGAGGTTCATATGGATAAAGGTATTGGTTATCATTTAGTTGGTCTTCCGGATAATGCCATTAAAGAAAGCAGTTACCGAATAGCGGCAGCTCTCAAAAATAATAATTTAAGTTTTCCCGGAAAAAAAATCACCATAAATATGGCACCCGCCGACCTTCGAAAAGAAGGTTCGGCTTATGATCTGCCTCTTGCAATGGGAATTTTAGTAGGTTCAGATCAGATAAAAGCACCGGAAATTGAACAATATATTATTATGGGTGAACTTTCTCTTGACGGAAGTTTACAGCCTATTCGCGGTGCTTTGCCCATTGCCATAAAAGCAAAAGAAGAAGGTTATAAAGGTTTTTTTCTGCCTATTCAAAATGTAAAAGAAGCTGCAATTGTTGCCGGTTTAGATGTTTACGGCGTTTCGAATCTGCAGGAAATTATTGATTTTTTTGCTGGAAAAGGGATTCTTGAACCAACTTTAATTGATACAAGAGTTGAATTTTACAAAACCTTAGATTTTCCAGAATTTGATTTCTCAGACGTTCGCGGACAGGAAAGCATAAAACGCTGTATGGAAATCGCGGCAGCAGGCGGACATAACATTATTTTAATTGGTCCGCCCGGAGCCGGAAAAACAATGCTCGCCAAACGTGTTCCAAGTATTTTACCGCCAATGACTTTGCGCGAAGCACTTGAAACGACTAAAATTCACAGCGTTGCCGGAAAATTGAAAGAAGTTGGGTTAATGAATCAGCGCCCGTTTAGAAGTCCGCACCATACAATTTCTAATGTTGCTTTGGTTGGAGGTGGAAGTTATCCACAGCCGGGCGAAATCTCGATGGCGCACAACGGCGTTTTGTTTTTAGATGAATTGCCGGAATTTAAACGTGATGTTTTAGAAGTAATGCGTCAGCCGCTTGAAGATCGAGAAGTAACTATTTCGAGAGCTAAATTTACGGTTACATATCCGTCATCATTTATGCTGGTGGCGAGTATGAACCCAAGTCCGAGTGGATTTTTTAATGATCCAAGTATGCCCAATACTTCATCGCCGCACGAAATGCAGCGTTATATGAGTAAAATTTCAGGTCCGCTTTTAGACCGAATAGATATTCATATCGAAGTTACTCCGGTTCCGTTTGATAAACTGGCAGACGACCGCAAAGCCGAAAGCAGTGTAGAAATTCGTAAACGTGTAACTGCTGCGCGCGAAATCCAAACGAAACGTTTTGAGGAGGTCGAAAACATCCATTACAATGCACAAATGAGCAGCAAGTTAATTCGCGAATATTGTGCATTAGATGAACAATCAAAAGAACTTTTAAAAAATGCCATGGAACGTTTAAACCTTTCTGCAAGAGCATATGACAGGATTTTGAAAGTTGCCAGAACTATTGCGGATTTAGATAATGCTCCAGTTGTGATTTCGCAGCATATTGCGGAGGCTATTCAATATCGAAGTTTGGACCGTGAGGGATGGCTTGGATGATTTTAGATTTCGGATTTTAGATTGTAAATGTATTGGACACAAAGTATTGTCATTCCGAGGAACGAGGAATCGCACACGCTGAGTACGCACTGTTGTCGAGTTTCTAGTGCGATTTCTCGTACCTCGAAATGACAAAAAACTTAATTCAACTCAATAAAATCCTCAATATGGATTTCTTCCAAAAAATGAACATCATGCGAAACCACAATTAAAGTTCCTTTATATTCATTAATTGCAGCAGTCAGAATTTCGATATTTTGAATATCAAGATTGTTTGTTGGTTCATCGAGAATGATAATATCCGGAGTCTGATTATTAATCGTTAAACAGCAAAGCATTAAACGCATTTTTTCTCCTCCGCTTAAAGCGAAACAAGGTTTGTTCTAGTCATTTTGCGAAAACAGAAATTTATTCAGCTTCATTTTTATATCATGTTCCTGCAAGCCAGAAACATTAAATTTCTGAGCTTGTTCATAAACCAAAATTTGATTTTCAATAAGCGAATAATCCTGATCGATGTAAATTGTTTTAGAATCGGCTTTGTAAACTGTTCCTGTCTTGGGCTGTAATTTGCCAGCAATATTTTTTAAGATTTGAATACCGGATTATTCAAATTTTAAATTGGCATTTTTAGACATTAAATAGGAGGTAAGCTTTTTAATTTTTCCATTTTCCATTTCAAAAACATCGCAAAAAACGGCATCGAGTTTATTTCCGTTTTTCATATTTCCCTGAACGGCGCCTTCGGCAATTATGATATCATTTTCTTCAATTAATTTTATAATCTGAATCGTTGGACTGCCTACAAAATTGTCATTTTCGATTTCCTTATCAAATGCTTCTTTACCCACATGCTGATAAATTCCGGGCATTTCCCAAATTACATCATCTGTAAGGCAAGCAAGAACTCTGTCATGATCGCTTACTCTAAAAGCGGCCATGTATTCGTTTACGGTTTGTTTATTTGGTGTCATGATTAAAATTTTAAACTAAATTAAGAATATTATTTCTAAGATTTAATCCCTAAGAACCATTTCATTGTTTTTAGCTTTTCTGATTCTAATGCAGTTAAATTAGTTTTTTCCAATTCAGAAAATACTTGTTTAATGGTTTCAATTCCGTAATTATCTTTAAGCCAGAAAGGTAATTCTTCTACACTTCTATTCCAGTTTTTTAATATTCTACTGAGGATTGAAGCCGCGCTTTCTTCTGTTTTTGGATTTATTTTTTTCAGAATTATCCCGGCATATTTTTGATCTGTATAAACAGAATCAATTCTTTTTTCATTTTCAAAAATCTGAATAATACCCTCAATAATTACTTTGTTATTGACCTTTGGCAGAATTTGAATCAATTGACGAATGCGCAAATCTCCAACCAGATTTATTTTATCCACGGAATTAAATAGTTCATTTTTTAAATCTTCAGGTGTAGTTGGAAACTTCATTTTATTCTTTGCTTTTTGGATAAAAGAATTTAAAAGAATTCGAAACTGCCGGATGTAAAATTGTACCGTGGTTTTCTGCAGGGAAATAATCAAAATAGACTTTGATGTTTTTACTTTTTGAAGCTTTTATTTTATCGGCCAGTAAATTAGCATCAACTTCCATAACTCGCGGAACTTGGGTTGGAGTAAGTCCTTCTTTACCTACAGCAATGTAAATCTCTGTCTGCTGATTGAAGTTTTCCTGAAAAATTTCAGAGTCCTGATTTAAAACAGAACCATTGTCCCACCATAAACTCGGGCTTACAATTACATATTTATTAAAAAGAGATGGTTTTTTAAATAAGATTTCTGTTTCCAGTAATCCGCCCAAAGATTGGCCAATAATCGTTTTAGAATTGTTTGTATTGTATTTTTTATCAATAAAAGGCTGTAATTCTTTTTCGATAAAAGCAATAAATTTATCTGAATGTCCGGTTGTTGGAAATCGGTTTTTATCATTTTCAATAGTTGTGGGGAAAGTAAAATCCCTTCTTCTATCGACAGTTGCAATACCTACAACAATCGATTTTGGAACCTGATTAATCCATTCAAAACTATTAAACTGTACTAAACCCGAAATATGAATAAAGTCTTCATCGGCAGAACCATCCAATAAATAAATTACCGGGTATTTTTCCTGATCTTTTGGATTATAACCTTCAGGAAGATAAATATTTAAAATTCTATTTTCGCCTAGTTCCTTAGATTGAATTTCATCTATAACCCCTAAAACAAAAGGTTTGGTCTTTTCTGTGATTTTAGATTTGCTGCTTTGGCTAAAAATTAGTGTTGAGGAAAGAAATAAAAAAGTGAGGGTAAAAAAATTGTTCATTATTGAAGTAAAATGATTTGTAAAGACGAAAGTTACAATTTTTATTTCTTGCAGCTTTCGTCTTTTATACCATTTGCAGCGATTTATTTTGTTTTTCCGGCAAAAATATCGTCTAAACCTTCCATTGCAATTGTAAAACCTTCTTTGAAACCCATTTCGATGATTTTCTCCAAATCGGATAATTTATCATGTTTAATTGCAATATCAACGATGGTTGAATTTCCCTGCTCAGAAAAATTCACATTCCAATTTGATCTCGGAAAATCAGTATTTAAGTTTCCTTCGCTGTCGCTAAAAGCATCCAGATATTTAAAGTTGGTTTTTGGACTAATCGAAGTAAAATCAGCAATTGCCCAATGTTCTTCACCTTGCGGGCCAACCATTGCGTATAATCTGCGTCCGCCTTCTTTAAAATCCATGTTTTTTGTTCTGGATTTCCACGGAGCCGGCGCCCACCATTGATCTAAAATTTCAGGTTCTGTCCATGCAGACCAAACGTTTGCTAATGATGCATCAAACTCACGTTTTACATTTATAGTGCTATTTTCTTTGTCTACAGTAAAAAAGATTTGATTTCATATTCTTTAGATTTTAAATTCATTATTACTTTATTGAAACTGTTTTTATTTTCGTGCTTCAAAGATTTTATCCAAACTTTGCATTGTGGCTGTAATTCCTTCTTTAAAGCCCATTTCGATTATTTTTTCTAATTCTTCCAGGCTGTCTCGTTTAATTGCAATATCAACAACTGTTAAATCGCCTTTTTCAGAAAAGGTTAAATCCCAATATGAACTGCCGAAAATTGAATTTGGATTTCCTTCGGCATCGCAAAAAGTTGAAGAATGTTTAAAGTTTGTTTTTGGAGAAATCGAGGTGTATTCAAAAAAACTCCAGCGTTCATCGCCTTCCGGGCTAACCATGGCATATAGTCTTTTTCCGCCTTCTTTAAATTCCATACTTGTTGTTTTAGATTTAAACGGAGCCGGTGCCCACCATTGGTCTAAAATTTCCGGTTCTGTCCAGGCTGACCACACATTTGATAAAGATGCGTCGAACTCGCGTTTTATGTTTACGGTTTTATTTTCTTTGTCTACAGTAAAATTCATTAATAGATTAGATTTCATTTTCTTTAGATTTTAGATTAATTAATACTTGATCCAGCTGACTAAAACGGCTTTCCCATATTTTTTTGAATTGTTCGAGCCATTGGTCAACTTCTTTCATTTTTTCAATTTTTAGCTGATAATAAATTTCCCGGCCTACTTTTTTCTCGTCGAGTAATTCACATTCGTTTAGAATTTTAATATGCTTCGAAACTGCTTGTCTGGTAGTATTAAATTGCTCTGCAATTGCATTTGGTGTTAATGCATTGGCAGAAATTAAAACTAAAATCGCTCTTCGAGTAGGATCGGCAATCGCCTGAAAAATATCTCGTTTCATTTTTTAATATAAATTACGCAACTAATCAGTTGCAAATATAAGCAACTTTTTGGTTGCGCAAAATGTTTTTGCGATTTTTTTATGAAAATGTTTTGTTTGATTGGAATAGAAACGTACTCCTATGCGTTTCTAAGTACTGTAAATAGAGAGATGTTCTTAAATTTCTATTTCGGTTTTGAATACAACAACAGCATCGCCTTTTATTTGAATCAGGTTAGGTTTATCGTTTTGAATCGTAACTCTTACTTTTACAATACCAAGCCGGTCTATTTTCTCTCCTTGTTTTCCGTTGAATTCAAATAGGTTATTTTTAAAATCAACAATCTTGTTTTGTATTAAATAACCACCCAGCGGCCCATTTGCATTACCGGTAACAGGGTCTTCGTTTATGCCAATTGCAGGAGCAAACATTCTGCCATAAGTTAAGATGTCTTTGCTGTCAGAATCAAACGTAAAGACAAAATAACCGTTACAATTAATCTGTTTACTTAAATCGGCTAAATCATTATATTTTGGTAACAAAGCATTAAGTTTCGCTCTGCTTTTAATCCCAATCATAACTTTTGAATGTCCTGTAGAAGCAATCTGAATTGGGCAGTTTTCATCAATATCAGTATTGTCCAGTCCTAATGCGTCTATCATTTTTTTGGCTGTATCGTCATCAAATGCGGGACTGACTTCAAAATTTCCCTGAGTCATTACAATTTGATAATCTCCATTTTCCTTAATGATCTCAAAAGGAAGAATGCCAACTTTAGTTTTCATTTTTAATACGCAAGAATCTAAGTTGTCTTCAAGAGCCTTGGCATACATTGCGGCAATTGTAGCGTGACCGCAGATTGGGACTTCTATACTTGGCGTAAAATATCGTATTACACCATCACAGTCATTATCGTCCGGAGAGAATAGAAAGGCCGTTTCAGAATTATTTAATTCTCTCGCAATCTGCTGCATTTCATAATCCTTTAATCCGTCTGCATTTACAACTACTCCCGCAGGATTTCCTTTAAATTTTTCTTTTGTAAAAGAATCAATTTGATACGTTATGAGTTTTTTCATGGTTTTTGGTTTAAAGGAAAAATGTTCAAAATTGATCTTAAATAATTTTTGAATGCAAATTAGTGCTATCCTCTAAATTTATTTCGAACAATAATATCTTTCAATTTAGCTTTCAGGTCTTCGCCCGTATCATAAACCATTTGCTCGTTGTTTGGAAACGGAACTGCACGTTTATTAAAATACGAAATGTAACTATCATCGCAGGCATTTCGATCACCTTTATAAGTCGAATAAATATTTTCAAAAATATACTCACTGCTTACGGGAAAAGTTTGCAGCAGCTGATTCGTTTTTAAATCAACATAATCTACTTTTGCCGTTACCTGACAAGATTTAAATTGTCTGAACTCATAAATATTGGCACGGAGCATTCTGTAATTGTCAACTTTTATTTCCCTTCCTAAACTATCTTTTACAGGTCTTCCGCGACTGTCAAGAAGTGTTTTTACACCATCCTTAACCTGTTTTTCTTTAATAAATTCTTTCTCTTTAATTTGTTCCGGAGAAATAGCGATTTGTCTGAAATTGATAATCAGACTGTAATCATAATTTACATTTTTTTGTCTCGCATTATGGTAAACCGTCCATTTATCGTCGAGTCCGTAAGTTTTAAAATCTAATAAATCATCCTGAAGCAGCTTCGGAATCACCATATTTGTTTCGTTTTTAGCATAAACATCCACAAAATCAGTTCCTTTAAACTGAGCGTCGTCCATCAGCTTTTTGGTGTTTTTGTAATTTGGGTTTATGCTTTCCAGATAATAAAAATCATCATACGCTTTTCTAAAATCCAGTTTATTGTTTGATTTTAAAAGTGCCGAGGCATTTTCGTATAAATATTTTGAAAGTGCATTTTTACTGCTTACAATTTGGCTTGAATAATTATCAAACGGAAAATTGGCATTTTTTCCCTGTTTCAATAAGGGCAGGGGCAATAAAGGCCTGATTTTTTCCTGACGATTATTCAGTTGTAAATACGTATTGTAAATACGTTCGGCATTTGCCGGATTGGCTTCTTTTGACATCATATCAAGATTGCGCAAATCCCTGTCTTTTGCTTTTGCAAAGGCTTCTTCAAGCAAATACACATAATCTTGTTTTCCTTTAGAATCCTTATTGGTTCTCAAAGCTTCTACAGCACGATCAATTGCACCGTCGTAATTACCATCGCTTATTAAAGCTTGAGTTGTCTTAACGCCGCATGAAGAAAAGGCTAAAAATAATATAGAAAATAAAAAAGTAATTTTTTGCATGGTATTCATTTTTGAAGGTGTAAATATATCTTTTTTAGCTTTCAACAACTATGCCTTTTTAAAATTTTTTAGAAGCAGGGAATTCTGTTTTTCATTATAACCTTTAGTCCCGCTTTCGCCTTTATCTCTCCATTCCATTACGAGGATATCGGCTCTGTCGGGGCTAAGCCAGAACAATAGTTTTCATAAGAAATCAAACAAATTTCGTTTCCTGATTAAAACAATTTATTTATTCAAAATTGCCTCTATTTTGGCTTCAGATTTTTCCTTAATGGGACTGTCAGGATGAAAACTCCAGATGATTAGAAATTTTCCTTTTGCCAGATATTCTTCCGGATGTTCATCCGTTGGCTGACCGTCTTTTCCCCATAAAAGTCCTTGCAGAAATCGATCGCCTTTAAATACGTGATCAAATTCAAAATACATAATAGATCCGCTGTCTGCTCTATTTTTAAAACTTTGAATTTGTTTGCTTTTTACGGTTCCAACAATGTTGCTGTACGTTTCGATATCAGTATAAAAATTGCAAGCCTGGGGAGTAACACAGATCTGACCGTCGTTAGGAGTATAACCTTTGGGAACTTCTCTGGTTTTTAGTTTTAAATCTGCAAGTGTCTGACTGAATACATTTGCCGTAAATAATAAGAATAATGCCGATAGGGGAATCGTAATTTTCATAGGTTTTTAATTTGATTTAGGTTAAGTTTTTTATGGTTTTAGTTTGATATACATTTAAGAGTTTATAAAATTCACAATAATATCATAAACATTATTCCAATTGATAAGCAGTCCGATTGAAAATGAAATTACATTACAGATTATAGAAACTAAAAACGCTTTTTTATAGTCTATTTTTAATAATTTATAGATTATAACCGATTCAATAAGTATTGCAAAACATTCGCTAAATGCGATATAAGGAAATCGAGATGTTATAAAGGCAGGAAAAACAAACCAAACGTAAGGTAAAGTTGAAAATGAAGTTATAAATCCTGTAATTAACAACAACTTATTTGTTATGTTTAGTTTCTTGTATCTGGTTTTAAATAGAAGAAATAAAATAAGGGTTTCGATGAAAATTGTAACCAGAAATGCGAGTAAAAAATGAAATATTTTAGTGTTGGGATAAATTTCAATTACTCTGTCGTCATTTTTAAAAGGATAAACATCGCTTTTGCTTTGTTCTTCATATGCATATTCTTTTACCGAAAACGGTTCTCCATTACTATATTCCAGTAATTCGGTACTTTTATATAAAATGATTCTTGTTTTGGTAAGTTTTACAATTTTATAATGTTCTTCGAGAAATGACATAGGATCGTCATTATCGGTATATCCGCCTTCACTGCCGATGGAAATATTAGCCTTCAGAACATTTTTATCTTCTAACCAATTAAGATTATCTAAATTTTTATTTAAAAGATAGCTTTTCTTGGCAGCCACGATATAAAACATGTTGAATTTATATCCTTTGTGAATACAATCTTTAGAATTTATAATATACGATTCAGTAGAGTGATCTCCTGACACTTGCTTTATGTAGCCAATAAAAGAATAATCAGGAAACTCATCTATGTTTATTATTTTGACGCATTTTCTATAATAATGTGTGTTTTCGGGAACGACATCACAGTAAGATGCTTGAAAAAAGAATAAAAAGAGTACTAAGAAAAGTAGGTTTTTCATGTTTTTTATCCTCTTCTAATTTTCACCTGATAAACAATTTCCCAAAAAATAATAGAAAACACAGCATTGGCAAATATTGCCGTTTTAACCTGATACGGATCGTAATTAAAAAACAGATGCAAATTTGTAAAATTTAAAGCTAAAAATAACGCCAAAGCAGCAATTCCGACAGCGAAAAGTACATTTAGTAAAGGTTTCCATTTTAAGGCTAAAAAAGCATAAATAAGATTTAAAACCGCAAATCCACAGCCTAAAGTGATGTATGGATCTGTTTTTAATTTTTCGCCCAGCAATAATAAAGGGGAAGTTGCAGTAAGATATAAAAAGAAGAGAATTGAATAAAGGAGGATTCGTATTTGTGGTTTCATTTTGTTTGTTTTTAATGGAATGACTTTATTTACAAGCGGGATATTTGCGTTAGTAACGGAACTTTTTTATTTTTAGGATAAATGCAAATACCTACAGTCGTTAAAAGCAACCCAAATATACCAAAGAAACCAATTCCCCAATAATCATTGTTTCGATTTGTTTTATTAAAGTCAGATAGTGATAAATATTTAAAGTTTTTATTTTCTACTTCAACTACATCAATTTTTTCGTAATGAAAGTATTTATCCAAAAATGACATATGTGCCTTTTTACTTATTTTCTTTTGATATTGATCTTTTTCGATAGTGAGATAAATTTCATCTCCCTTTTTTAAATCATTCATTAAATCTTCATAATAAGTTTCATCTAATGCCAAACTTCCAATTTTGAATTCGAAATCGCTTAGATTTTCTAATTTGAAAACCAACGATTTGGATTTTTTACTACGCTTTAATTCGATATCCTCAGATAAAGTTCCTTTGACAGTATACACATCGTTTTTAGTTAAGCTGGTGTCTTTATAAAATTGGCTTGCAATGTAAATAAAGAGAATTCCCAAAAGAATTAGTATAATAGAGAATTTTATTTTTTCCTTTCTGTCGAGTTTTTCATTTAGAATATTATTTTGAGGCTTTTGTTTGACTATTTTCCGTTTTATTTCTTCAAAATTAACATAGCCAAAACTGTTCAATTTAATGATTTCGTTTTTGTTTAAAGTAAGATACAAATACTCATAGTTGCCATATTTACTTTCTTTTTTTCTAACAATCCAGCTATTTATTTCAGTATAAAGCACGGTTCTTTTGTCTAGTCCCAAAAATCTATGCAATTCTATTTTATCAGAATAAATATTGATTTTTGGTAAAATAAGTATCGAATAAAGGATGTAGAAAGAAAAAAGCATAAAACAGCTTCCAATTGCTAACTTGGGATATGTAATGAAGTTATTAGGGTTGTATTTTGAAAAAGAAAGAAAACTTAAAAAAGAAAAAAAGAGGATTCCAAATAAGTAGAAGATTCTATTTAAAGTTTTAAATTTTGAAGCTATTACCAGGTTCGACATGTACAGTGGTTCTTAATTCCTAATTCAAATATAAAGAATATTCTAATGTTTTATTTTGTTCGGAAATTTTTGTACATCAAAAATAGAACTTTTTCAAGCGAGTTGACCTTATTTTAAGTCAAATAAATCTGCTCAAATCTACCTTATCGGTTTTCTCTTTGCAGACAAGGTTCAAATCTATGCTGTCACGTTGTATATATAGTAAATTTTATAGTGCTTTTAAAATAGGTATAAATACGCTGTCTATAATTAATTTTTTGAATTAAATTGTCAATGAATTAGAAACCTGAACAAATTTTTAATCCCAAATTATTTAAATAATGGACAATATTAAATTAAATTTCATCAACAAATCAAATGATATAAATAACAGTAATATTGTTATTTTTCAGCAAAATGTAGCTCAGGAGTTTGGAAAAATTGCTGTTGCATGGAAAGTATTTAAAAACTGTGGTGTAATGGACAATCATCCTTTCGAATATTCATTGGATTTTGGTATTACTGCTGCTGATTCTTACGGGAATTTTTGTCCAATGATTCCTGCTGATGCCGGAAATACGTATGAGTTTGTCGAAAAGGAATTTGATTTTTTTCTTCAGGTTTCGGCAAGAAAGGCAGCCAATCCTTCAGAAATCGAAGTAACTAACTTGCGGCGTACCGGTGCAATTGATGTAAGCTGTTATAGAAATATGAAGCTACTGGCAATAAAAACAAAAGTGAGGCCAGGAGAAAAAGCATATTTTGAATTCGAACCCCGAATTTTTATTGGACTTGCTTCTGAAATAGAAGCGGGTGATATATTAAATTCTGATATTATTTCTACTATTAATACAGAAATTAATTTGCTTGGAATTACGAGTGCAGACATTGTGCTTACTGGAGGCGGAGCAGGTCCAAATTCTGCTCCATTTAATTTTGTTTTAGAAAATGTAAAATAATTTGAAAATTTTTGACTGTTAATTTTTTAAAATAAATGGAATACTCTAAAGAATATATTTGGCATTCAGGTGATTGGAACCGAAACAGCAATAATCAGCAAGTTCCTTATAACGGGGTAAAAATTACAGCTAATGCATATTACGCAGCATCTTCGCGTTCACCGAAAATACAAAAATTAGTTTCGGTTTCTGTAGAGGTAATTGATTATACATATAATGCTGATGGTGCTGCTGTTAAAATAGAGGTTCTTAAGGAAGGGTTTTGGTATGATATTATACCTGAAAACGATAAAATTTCATCATCAGAATCTTATCCTGAATTTACCATAAAAGGTTTAAATGATGGTTTAGGGAGATTAAGATTAGAGACTACTACAGCAGGAGTTTTTCTTAATATTCAATTTAAATATGGTGAACACGAAAGGAAAGTAATGGGGTATATTATGAAAATTCAGGAGGCTTATTATGAAGAATGAGTTTAATGTTTTAAGTTTTCTCCTGCTAGCTGGGCTTCGACTTCGCTCAGCCTGACAGACGTTCATTAATCTAAAATCTATCCTGAGGCTTTGGGACTGAAATCTACAATAAAAAAATCCCGCCTCAATTAAGAAACGGGACTTCGAGTGATATTCTCTTTTTTTTTATTTTAAACTGTTGCTGCAATTTCTTGCGGTAACGGAATTTGATTTTTAAGTAAATCTTCGAATGTTTCGTGAGCACGAATCAAGATTCCTTTTCCGTTCATCCATAGAACTTCGGCTGGTTTGTATCTTGAATTGTAGTTCGAAGACATTGAGAAACAATATGCTCCGGCATTTCTGAAAGCTAAAATATCGCCTTCGGTAATTTCCGAAATTTTGCGGTTGTTGGCAAAAGTATCGGTTTCGCAAATGTATCCTACAACAGAGTAAAAACGCTCTTTTCCTTTTGGATTTGAGATGTTTTCGATATAATGCTGTGAACCGTAAAACATTGGACGAATTAAGTGGTTAAAACCACTATCGATTCCGGCGAAAACTGTTGAGGTTGTTTGTTTTACTACGTTTACTTTTGCTAAGAAGAAACCTGCTTCGCTCACCAAAAATTTTCCTGGTTCGAAAATCAGCGTTAAATCTCTGCCATATTCAGCACAGAAAGAATTGAATCTTTTTGATAATTTTTTACCTAGTTCTTCGATGTCAGTTTCGATATCGTCTTTTTTGTAAGGAACTTTGAATCCGCTTCCGAAATCTAAAAACTCTAAATCTTTGAAGTGTTTTGCTGTATCGAACAAAATTTCGGCAGCATATAAGAATACTTCGATATCTAAAATATCAGATCCTGTGTGCATGTGAATCCCTACGATGCTCATTTTTGTATTCTCTACAATTCGCAATATATGTGGAATTTGATGAACAGAGATTCCAAATTTACTATCGATATGTCCAACAGAAATATTAGCATTTCCTCCCGCCATTACGTGTGGATTGATACGGATACATACCGGAATTTGTGGATATTTTGTTCCGAATTGCTCCAGAATAGATAAGTTATCAATATTGATTTGTACCCCCATTGCGGCAACTTCTTCGATTTCTTCAAGAGAAACTCCGTTTGGTGTAAAGAAAATTTTGTCAGGATCATAGCCAGCATGAAGTCCCAATAAAACTTCCTGAATTGATACAGTATCTAAACCAGACCCCATGTTCTTTAATAACTGAAGAATCGCAACGTTTGACAATGCCTTCATGGCGTAATTAACTCTTAAGTTTTCTACTTTAGAGAAAGCTTTAGTTAACCTATTGTACTGAGATTGGATTTTTTCGGCATCATAAACATATAATGGACTTCCAAATTGGTCTGCTAACTGCAGTAAATCTTTTGCTTGCATTTTTTAAATCATTTTGAGCAAAGTTATTACACTTTTAACTAACTGCAAATTATTTGTAGAAAAATAACAAATTGTAACAAATTGTTTTATTTTAAACAAAAAGTTGCTTATTTTGAATTTCTGTAACCTATTTAAAAGGTGCAAAGGAACAGAGATTCAAAGGTACAAAGGTTTTTTGCCACGAATTACACGAATTTCCACAAATTTTTAATTGTAGATTTTCCGCAAAATGCTAGAAACCACGGGCTATGTTTGAAATTGAAATCGGTGAGAAAATAAAAATTCGTGTAATTCGTGACAAAAAGAATCCATTTAATCTTTTTAATCTGTGGCAAAAAAACAAAACCCCTGAATATAATTCAAGGGTCTGTAAGTAGTTATGTTGTTTATTGGAATAAAGATTAAATAAAATGCAAGAAAAAAAACTTAGAACCTTAGCATCTCAGTATCTCAGAATCTATAAAAATTATAAACTCGGTAAATCTCCTCTTCCTTTAGTAGGCAGGTTGGTAGAGCCCATTAAGAACAAATCTACCTCTCTTGCTGCTTCGCGACCTTCTGAAATAGCCCACACGATTAATGATTGTCCTCTTCTCATATCACCAGCAGTGAAAATGTGAGGAACGTTTGTTTGATAATTATGTGCTTTGTAATTGCTTCTTATATCAGTTTCGATTCCTAATTGCTCACTTAATGTTTTCTCTGGACCTGTAAATCCAAGAGCTAATAAAGCTAAATCGCAAGGCCAGATTTTTTCAGAACCTTCTTTTTCGATTAATTCAGGTCTTTGTCCCGGAGTCATTTTCCATTCTACTTCAACTGTTTTTAATCCGGTTAATTCGCCTTTATCGTTAGAAATGAATTCTTTTGTATTGATCAACCAGTTTCTATCACAACCTTCTTCGTGAGAAGATGAGGTTTTTAACTGCAAAGGCCAGAAAGGCCATGGAGTTGACTCGCTTCTTCCAACCGGAGGTTTTGGTAAAATCTCAAAGTTAGTTACTGATTTTGCTCCGTGTCTGTTTGAAGTTCCAATACAGTCAGAACCAGTATCTCCACCACCAATAACGATTACATCTTTACCAGTAGCTTTAATTTGGTCTGGAATTGATTCTCCGTATAAAACTTTAGTTTGCTGTGTTAAGAAATCCATTGCCTGAACAACGCCTTTGCTTTCGATTCCTTTAGTTGGCAAGCTTCTTCTTTCAGTTGCTCCACCGCATAAAACGATAGAATCAAAAGTGTTTAATTCTGCTACGCTAAAGTTTACACCAACGTTTACATTAGTTTTGAAGGTGATTCCTTCTGCTTCAAGAATAGCCACACGTCTGTCGATGATTCCTTTTTCTAATTTGAAATTTGGAATTCCGTAACGTAATAAACCTCCAATGGCATTGTCTCTTTCAAAAACTGTAACGGTATGCCCAGCTCTGTTTAATTGCTGAGCGGCTGCAAGACCAGCAGGTCCAGAGCCAATAACGGCAACTGTTTTTCCTGTTCTCTTTTTTGGTAGCTGAGGTTTAATCCAACCTTCAGCAAAACCAATTTCAACAATATTTTTCTCGATGTTTTCGATTGATACCGGATCTTTGATGATTCCTAATACACATGCTTTTTCGCATGGAGCAGGGCATAAGCGTCCTGTAAATTCCGGAAAGTTATTAGTAGATTGTAAAATCTCTAATGCACTCTGCCATTCTTCCTGATGCACCATGTCGTTGAAGTCAGGAATTAAATTTCCTAACGGACAACCACTGTGGCAAAATGGAATACCACAATCCATACATCTTGAACCTTGTTCTTTTACTTTATCTTTTGCTAACGGAATAGTAAATTCGTTGTAGTTAGAAACACGTTCTGCTACTGCTAAATTACTTTCGTCGGCTCTGTTATATTCTTTAAATCCGCCTATTTTACCCATGACATTTTAATTAAATCTAAATGATTAAAATTCCAATTCTTAAATTCCAAATTCCAATTTTTTTAACCGCAAAGAGCGCAAAGGCTTTTTTTGATATTCTTTGAGAGTTTTTAAGTTCGCAAAGCTTTGAGGGTTAGTTCAATCTAAAATCTAAAATCTGAATTCTAAAATCATTTATCCCGCTATTAATTCTTCTATTTTTTTCTCTTCTGCAATTCTTTGTAATGCTTTTTTGTAATCTGTCGGCATTACTTTTACGAAGTGCTTTTGTTGATTATCCCAGTCTGCTAAAATTCCTTTTGCTAATGGACTGCTTGTGTACAATGAATGATTTCTAATCAATCGTTTAAGTTTGGTAAGATCTTCTTCTTCCATTGGATCGAATGCAACCATTTCCATGTTACATACTGTTGAATCGAATTTCTTATTTGGATCGTAAACATAAGCTACACCACCGCTCATACCAGCTGCGAAGTTTCTTCCTGTTTTTCCTAAAACCACCACTGTACCACCGGTCATATACTCGCATCCGTGATCTCCAATTCCTTCAACAACTGCTGTTGCTCCAGAATTTCTTACGCAGAAACGCTCTCCGGCAATTCCATTAATATAAGCCTCTCCGGTAATAGCTCCGTAAAGGGCAACGTTTCCAATAATGATATTATCCTCTGGTTTAAAAGTTGCAGTAGGAGGTACTTTTACAATTAGTTTTCCTCCAGACAGACCTTTTCCTAAGTAATCATTACAGTTTCCGTGAATTTTAAACGACAATCCGTTTGTTGCAAATGCACCAAAACTTTGTCCGGCAGAACCTTCAAAATCAACTAAAATAGTGTCATCAGGTAATCCTTGTGCGCCATAAATTTTTGAGATTTCGTTACTCAAAATCGCACCTACAGAACGGTCTGTATTTTTAATTTTAAATGTTACTCTTGTTTTTTCTTTTCTATAAATAGACGGAATCGCTTCTTTGATGATATCAAAATCCAATACGTTTTCAAGCTGGTGATCTTGTTGTGTTGTATTGTGATTTGGAACCGTTTTAGCTTTTTCCGGTTTGTATAGAATTGTAGACAAGTCTAAGCCATTTGCTTTATAATGTTTGATGGCTTTGTTCACATTTAATTTTTGTGACTGGCCCACCATTTCTTTTAAAGTTCTGAATCCTAACTGAGCCATGATTTCTCTTAATTCTTCTGCAATAAAATACATAAAGTTAATTACGTGCTCTGGAGTTCCTTTGAAATTTTTTCTCAATTCTGGATCCTGAGTTGCAATACCAACTGGACAAGTATTTAAGTGACAAGCTCTCATCATGATACATCCAGAAGCTACAAGTGGTGCAGTTGCAAAACCAAATTCCTCAGCTCCTAATAAAGCTGCGATGGCAACGTCACGACCTGTTTTTAACTGTCCGTCACACTCAAGAACTACACGGCTTCTTAAATCGTTTAAGATCAAAGTTTGCTGAGCTTCAGCTAAACCAAGTTCCCACGGAATACCTGTGTGTTGTAAAGATGTTAATGGTGCAGCTCCCGTTCCTCCGTCGTAACCAGAAATTAAGATAACGTCAGCTTTTGCTTTGGCAACACCGGCAGCGATGGTTCCAACTCCAACTTCAGAAACTAATTTTACGTTTACACGCGCTTCACGGTTTGCATTTTTCAAATCGTAAATCAACTGAGATAAATCCTCAATAGAGTAAATATCGTGGTGTGGCGGAGGTGAAATCAAACCCACATAAGGTGTAGAGTTTCTAGTTTCAGCAATCCAAGGCACTACTTTTTCTCCAGGCAGCTGGCCACCTTCACCAGGTTTTGCACCCTGAGCCATTTTAATCTGGATTTCTTTAGCGTTTGTCAAATAGTTGATTGAAACACCAAAACGTCCTGATGCAACTTGTTTGATTGCACTGTTTCTGGAATCTCCGTTAATTTCTTTCTGGAAACGTTTTGGATCTTCTCCACCTTCTCCAGAGTTACTTTTACCACCAATTCTGTTCATTGCAATGGCTAAGTTCTCATGTGCTTCCTGACTGATAGAGCCATAAGACATCGCGCCCGTTTTAAATTTCTTCACAATTTCTGTCCAAGGTTCTACTTCGTCAATAGAAATTGGGTCCAAATTGTTGAATTCAAATAAACCTCTAATAGTCATTAAGTTTGAGCTTTGCTCGTTAACGGCATTTGAGTATTCTTTATAACTTTCCGGGCTGTTTAAACGAACCGCTTGTTGTAATTTAGAAATAGTGGTTGGGTTAAACATGTGTTTTTCGCCACCACGTCTCCATCTGTAAATACCTCCAATTTCAAGAGAAAGCAAGTTTGCAATTTTTGAATTTGGGAAAGCTTTTTGGAAACGTTTTTTCACTTCTTTCTCCACTTCCATTAAACCAATTCCTTCAATTCTAGATGGAGTGTAAGGGAAGTATTTAGAAGTAAATGTTTTATTTAAACCTAAAATCTCGAAAATCTGGGCAGCTCTGTATGAATGTAATGTAGAGATACCAATTTTATTCATGATTTTAACGATTCCTTTTGCAATTGCTTTGTTGTAGTTTACAACTGCATAATCAGCTTTTACTCCGGTAATGAAACCTTGTGCTACCTGATCGTAAATAATTTCGTTTACCATGTATGGATTGATTGCACTTGCACCGTATCCGAACAATAAAGCAAAATGATGAGGTTCACGAGGTTCTGCAGATTCGATTATGATTCCGAATTTAGAACGAACCTGTAAAATATTCAATGAGTGGTGAATGTAAGAACAAGCCAATAACATTGGAATTGGAGCTAATTCTTCGCTCACGCCTCTATCAGAAAGAATGATAATATTGCATCCTTCATTTACTGCTTTGTAAGTTGCCTGAACACATTTTTCAAGTGCACGCTCTAAACCGTTAACTCCTTTTTCTATTTTATATAATGTAGAAATAGTAGCCGATTTAAAATCTACGTGATCAATGTTTCTGATTTTATCCAAATCCTCGTTTGAAATAACCGGATTCTGGATTTTTAATTTTTTACATTGTTTAGATTCAATTTCGAAAATATTGAAATCTCCTCCAACAGCTAAACTAATATCGGTAATGATTTCTTCACGAATACCATCCAAAGGCGGGTTGGTAACCTGAGCAAATAATTGTTTGAAATAGTTGTACAACAATTGAGGCTGGTCTGATAATACTGCCAAAGGTGTATCGTTACCCATAGAACTGATTGCTTCAGCACCTTGTCCTCCCATTGGGTTGATGATTGTTTTTAAATCTTCAATTGTATAACCAAATAAACGCTGTCTTGTCTGGAAATCTAATTTCTCAACCGGAGTAGGGTTATTGGTATAAGGAACTTTTGCTAAAGGCAGTAAGTTAGCGTCTAACCATTCCTGGTACGGACGTTTTGTAACGATTGCTTTTTTAACTTCTTCGTCTTCGATGATACGGCCTTCATTCATATCAACCAAGAACATTTTTCCTGGCTCTAAACGACCGTGCTGAATTACATCTTCAGGATCGATATCTAGTACACCAATTTCTGATGACATGATTACGAAACCGCTTTTTGTTAATGTATAACGAGAAGGACGCAATCCGTTTCTGTCTAGTAATGCACCAATTACGTTACCATCTGTAAACGGAATAGAAGCTGGACCATCCCAAGGCTCCATGATGCAGGCATTAAACTCGTAGAATGCTCTTTTCTCCGGAGACATTGTCTGGTGTTTTTCCCAAGCTTCAGGAACAACCATCATCATCGCTTCTGGCAATGAACGACCTGTCATTAATAAAAGTTCAACCACCATATCCATAGAAGCAGAATCTGATTTTCCTTCTAAGATAATTGGGAATAATTTTTTGATATCGTCGCCAAAAACTTTGCTCTGCATAAGCTCTTCACGAGCACGCATACGGCTTACGTTTCCACGAAGTGTATTGATCTCACCATTATGACACATATATCTAAACGGTTGAGCTAAGTCCCAGGATGGGAATGTATTTGTAGAGAAACGCTGGTGTACAAGTGCTAAACGAGTCACCAGATCCGGATCTTTCAAATCTATATAATAACGGCTGATGTCTTCCGGCATCAATAGACCTTTATATATTATAGTAGTTGTCGATAAACTAGTAAAATAAAACATGTGGCTTTCAGAAGTTTTAGATCCTCTTACGGCATGTTCAGCAATTTTTCTAGCTGCAAAAAGTTTTGCATTAAATTCTTGTTCAGTTAATTCCTGTCCGTTTTTAGAAACGAAAACTTGTTTAACTGTTGGTTCTTTTTCTGCGGCGATCTGCCCTAAATTTTCAACTTCAACAGGTACATCTCTCCAACCCAAGATCTTTAAGTTTTGATCTTTAATAGTTGCTTCAAATGCATTGATACAAAAAGACACCTGGTTTTTGCTTTTTGGTAAAAAAACCATTCCTACTGCATACTCACGCGTTTCCGGGATTTCAAAGTCACATACTTTCTTAAAAAAATCATGAGGGATATCAAATAAGATTCCCGCTCCGTCTCCAGTTCTTCCATCAGAACTAACGGCACCACGATGTTCCAATTTAATTAAGATGTCTAATGCTTTGTGAATAATATCATTTGATTTAATACCATTCAAATTACAAATAAATCCTGCACCACAATTGTCGTGTTCAAATTCAGGCAGATAAAGCCCTTGTTCTTTAACTTTCATTCTTGATATTTTTTCTACAAAAATAAAGATTTCGTTAAACATAATGTATTGAAATTATATTTTTGCTTACATTTTTGTTGTAATATTAGAAAAAGGCTTCTTAATTGACAATAATATTATATTAACCATTGCGAAATGATAAAATGATAATCCAAATTAAAATATATTAAGAAAAATCATCGTAAGGCTAATAAATACGGTGATGTTTTTGTTAAATATCAAACGTTTTAGTGGTTTTGAGTTAACTTTAACAAATCATTTAGTTAACTATTTCTTTGCGTTGTGAAATAATAAACGTTTAATACCTATTAAGTGTCATTTTTTAATAGAAAAAGATTTTACTTTTAAGTTGTATTTTGTTACTTTTGTCGCACTTTTATTCTGAAATAAATTCAGAACCAGACAAATTCTATATTATGAACATACACGAATATCAAGGAAAAGAAATTTTAGCAAGTTACGGAGTACGCGTTCAACGCGGAATTGTGGCTAACAATGCGGTTGAAGCTGTAGCTGCTGCAAAACAATTAACTGCCGAAACTGGTACAGGATGGCACGTAATAAAAGCACAAATTCACGCAGGTGGTCGTGGAAAAGGCGGTGGAGTTAAGCTGGCAAAAAACTTACAGCAAGTTGAAGAGTTAGCAGAACAAATCATCGGAATGCAGTTGATTACACCTCAGACTCCGCCTGAAGGTAAAAAAGTTAACAAAGTATTAGTTGCTGAAGATGTTTACTATCCTGGTGAAAGTGAAACTTCTGAGTTTTATGTTTCTGTTTTATTGAATAGAGGTACAGGACGCAACATGATTATGTATTCTACTGAAGGTGGAATGGATATCGAAGAAGTTGCTGAGCATACTCCACACTTAATCTTTACTGAAGAAATTGATCCATCTGTTGGATTACAAGGTTTTCAAGCAAGAAGAATTGCCTTTAACCTAGGTCTTTCTGGTAATGCTTTTAAAGAAATGGTGAAATTCATCGATGCATTATACAATGCTTACATTGGTTCTGATGCTTCTATGTTTGAAATCAACCCGGTTTTAAAAACATCTGATAACAAAATCTTAGCTGTTGATGCTAAAGTTAATATCGACGATAACGCTTTATACAGACAAGCTAAATATGCTGAAATGAGAGATATCCGTGAGGAGAATCCAATCGAAGTTGAAGCTAAAGAAGTAGGTTTGAATTATGTTGACCTTGACGGTACTGTAGGATGTATGGTAAACGGAGCTGGTCTTGCAATGGCAACTATGGATTTAATTAAATACGCTGGTTTTGAGCCTGCTAACTTCCTTGACGTAGGAGGTACTGCTGATGCAAAACGTGTTGAAACAGCTTTTAGAATTATCCTGAAAGATCCAAACGTAAAAGCTATCTTAATCAATATCTTTGGAGGTATCGTTCGTTGTGACCGTGTTGCTCAAGGTGTTGTTGATGCTTACAAAAACATGGGTGACGCTATCAATGTGCCAATCATCGTTCGTTTGCAAGGAACAAATGCTGAAATTGCAAAAGAATTAATTGACAACTCTGGTATGCCAATTTTATCAGCTGTTCAATTCCAGGAAGCTGCTGACCAAGTTAAAGCTGCTCTTTCTTAATTAAATAAGAAATATCATTATATAGAAAATCCCTTCGATTCTCGGAGGGATTTTTTTTGTAATTATGTCAAAAAACATTCTGTTTGAGAATATTTTTTAAGACAAAGTATATCGTAGAGACGCACAGCAGTGCGTCTACGCAACGTATTTCCCATTATGGATTCACGAGACGTAGACGCACTGCTGTGCGTCTCTACGATATTCTGCGTAAAAAACTCTAATTAAAAATAAGCCACAGATTAAAAAGATTAGAAGGATTTTAAAAATCTGTGTTAATCTTTTTAATCTGTGGCTAAAAATTTTACCGTTCTTTGCGGTTAAATTATTTCTTATTCTTACCGTTTTTGTAAACCACTTTTTCTACAACAGATGGTTTTCCATTTCCTTTTGGGAATGATTTCTTTTTAGGTTTTCCCGCTGCTGAACCCGACTTTGATGAACTTTGGTCGCCTCTATATTTTTCTGAATCTTTTGGAGCAGCTTTAAACTCAGGTCTTTCTTTAGAAGTTTCTTTCTTCGGAATCTCTGCTTTGTGTTTTGCTAAAACATCCGTTGGGTTTTTAGGATTTTCTTTCGTTCCTCTTAAATGAATAACCAATCCGTTTAAGAAGTTTCTCAAAACCTGATCGCCGCATTCCATATAATTAGGATGATCTTCGGCTCTAAAAAAAGCACCCAATTCTGATTTTGAAATTCTAAAATCTACTAATTCTAAAATCTCAACTATTTGGTCATCACGGAGCATCAAAGCCACGCGAAGTTTTTTAAGTATATCGTTATTTGTCATCGTTTATTTTTTGCAAAGGTACGGTTTAAAAACAATTCAGCCGATTTATTTTTTCTGCCACGAATTGCACTAATTTTCACGAATTAATTTTTTTATGTTTTTTGCCACAGATTAAAAAGATTTTAATGATTTTCTTAAGCAATTATAAATCCTCATAATCCTTTTAATCTGTGGCAAAAAAAACGTGCAAATTCGTGGCAATCTTAATAATACTAAGAATTCAAAACCTTAGCAAGTTTATCTAAATCTTCTTTGAGATGATTTGCTGTAATTACAATTCGATTTAGAGGTTCAGCGTTTTTGGTATATTTAAAACTGGCAATAATAATTTTTTTGGTTTTTAATTTTTCAACTAATTCCTTTGATGAAAGATAAATCAAAGGATAGTTCTTATCAAACTTGATATTATTGTTTTTGATTAAAATCGAATCTATGTACTTTAAATTATCCAGCAGTTTTATGTGCTGTGAAGTGTAAATTTCTGCAGCATCAGAAAGGGTTTGTACAAAAGCTGGGTTCATTCCCGCGGCACTTGTAAAAGTTTCCATTTCTTTAATTTCATTGATAAAATCAAAATCGGAAGCAATTACTCCTCCGGTTAATCCGAAAGCTTTTCCCAGAGAAGAAACCATGATTTTTCTTTTGAGAGGGAAATCAACTGATGCGTAAATCCCAGCTCCATTTTTACCTAAAATCCCAAAAGAATGAGATTCATCCAAAATTAAAGTAACTTCTTTATGAGTTGGAATTTGTTTTAAAAATGACAAATCAACAGGATTTGTTTCAAAAGAAGGAACACCGTCAGTAAGAATAGTTATCTTCTCCGATTTTAAATCTAATAAGCGGTTATTTAATTTGCCATTAACGAATAGCGGAAGACTATTTTCAATTCTGATTGCATTGTGCGTATCATTAAAATGAAAAAAACAATCTGTCTGCGTTTTCATTAAATCTATAACCAATTTTCCGGCCAGCATTCCTGAAGAAATTGTAACCGTACTTTCTGAGCCTATGTGAGACGCCAGAAATTTTTCGCCTTCATCGTAAGCCTTTAATTTGATATTGGCAGTTCTGGAACTTCCGTAAGTTGTTCCCCAATTAAGAATGTTCTTAATCACCAAATCCTGAAAATCTTTGTTTGTTGGCAATCCTAAATAAGCCGTTCCGCCAAAATACAAATACTGTTCTTGGTCAATTTCAATAATACGGTCGGGAAATTTTTCTACTATCATTTTTATAGAAGCGTAACTCCGGTTCCGTTAAGCTCAGAATAACTCACAGCACCATTTTTTATGGTTACTCCGGTTGCAATATCTTGTGCTAAAAGTAACGCACCATCCATATCAACATAATCAAGCTGAGGTAATAAATGGGCAATCGCAGAGATTCCAACAGTAGATTCGGTCATGCAGCCTACCATTGTTTTTAATCCCAATTTTTTAGCTTCTTCAATCATTCTTTTCCCAGGAGTTAAACCGCCGCATTTTACCAATTTTACATTTACTCCGTGAAAATGATTATAACATTTGGCAACATCTTCTTCAATAATACAGCTTTCATCGGAAATTACAGGAAGAACAGAATATTTAAAAACTTCTTTATGCGCTTCCCAATTATCTGCTTTCATAGGCTGTTCCAGAAACTCAACGCCCAGTTTTTTTAATTCAATGGCGTTATTAATAGTTTCCTCAACGCCCCATCCGCAGTTGGCATCGATTCTAAAAATAGCATCGGTATGTTTTCTAAGTTCTTTTACAATGGCAATATCTTCTTTGGTACCTAATTTAATTTTATAAATAGGCCAGGGAAGTTCCTGCATTTTTGATACCATTTTTTCAATAGAAGCAATTCCAATCGTATAATCCGTAAGCGGATTTCTTTCGGTTGTATAATTCCATAATTCGTATAACTTTTTACCTTTTTTACGAGCATACAAATCATTATAGGCCAAATCTAAAGCACAAAGTGCAAACATGTCATCTTTTAAAAACGGATGAATTTTTGCCCAAAATACTTCTGGAGTCTCATTTTCTGTATTTTCAATAATGCTTCTGATTTTTTCTAAATCCTGCATCATCATTGGAACCGTTGTTTTGTAATACGGATTTGAAGTTGCTTCCCCAAAACCCGAAAAACCATCACTTTGCAATTCAACAATCAGCGAAGGCTGAAAATCAATTGATTCTCTTGAAATCGTGAAAGTGTGTTTTAGTTTTAGATTATATTCTCTTAAAATTAGTTTCATGATTTTTGTGCTGTTTTTTTATGTTTTTTCTCAATAATTAAGCCAAAGAACCGCTTTTACAAAACCGTCCCGCCACAATTTTTCATTATGTTCGCCGCCTTTTACAATTTTAGATTTGGTAAGATGAAGACAGTAACAACGCTTTGTGTCTAATAATTTTTCCATTTTGGTCATGTCTTTCACCATATTTTCATCTTCTTTATCGCCGCATAAAAAGTAAAATTTGGTTTTAATTTTGGGGATCTTTTCGGTAAAAGTGAAAATATCATTTGTGTACCAAAATGAAGGCGAAAAAATTCCAGCCTTGCCAAATACTTCGGGATATTTTAAAGCTCCATAATAAGAAACCAAACCACCAAGTGAACTTCCAAAGATGATTGTATTCTTAGCCTTTGTTTTGGTTCTGTAGTTTTTATCAATATATGGCTTTAGTGTTTTTACGATAAATTCTAAATAATTATCAGCATTTCCACCACCATATTTTTCGTTTTTAAAAGGAGTTAATTCTTCGATACGTTTTTCATTTCCGTGTTCAATTCCAATAACAATAACCTGAGCTTTTAAACTGTCTAGTTTTTCGTCGACATTCCATTCGCCTGCATAAGAAGTTTTGGCATCAAACAAGTTTTGAGCGTCGTGCATATAAATCACGCTGTATTTTTTGGCTGAAGCCGAATAATTTTCGGGAAGATAAATCCAGATTTTCTTTTTGGTCTTTAATTGAGGTGCGTCAATTTCGAAAGTGGATACATTTTTTGAAGCCGTACTTTGTGCATTTCCGGAAATCATCCAAAGAAATATAAATATGAAAAATCCCCTTATCATTAGATTTTGTGTTTTTAATTTAAAAGCAATATTTTAGCTAAAAATAACAAATTGATGAATACCGAAGCACAAAAGAAAAGTTTACTTTTAGAATTGATTGCCTTTTCTACAGTTGATGGGCAATTGCATAAAAGAGAGTATGATTTTTTGTGGCACGTTGCTCAGGAATTAAATATTAGTTTGGATGTTTTTCATGATTTGTTCCATCAGGAAATTAAACCTGTAGTTGTAAAATCAGAATTTCAGCGTATTCAGCAGTTTTACAGATTGGCTTTAATCATGCACTGCGACGGAATTTTACATGAAAAAGAAGCGATAGGCATTCAGCAGATTGCAATTGAAATGGGATTGAACCCAAGTGCAGTAAAACGCATTTTAGATTTAATGAAAAAGGCTCCAAATGCCATGATAGAGCCTAAAGTTTTATTAAGAGTTTTTCAGGAACAACACAATTAAGGTAATTGTTCCTGTAGTTTTTTGATATCGTCACGCAGTTTTGCAGCCTGCATAAAATCTAATTCTTTAGCTGCTTTTTCCATCGATTTTCGTTTCTCACGAATCATTTTTTCAAGATCAGCTTTAGACATATATGCCGTTTCCGGTTCTGCAGCGACTGACAAAGTGTGACCTAATTCGTATTCTACCAAAGGATTTTTAGTAAAAGCACTTTCTATTTTTTTGTTTAATGCCTGAGGTATTATATTATTTTCGACATTAAAATTGATTTGTTTTGTTCTTCTGTAATTGGTTTCGTCGATTGTTCGCTGCATACTCGCCGTAACTTTATCGGCATACATAATCGCTTTACCATTTAAGTTTCTTGCCGCACGACCAATAGTTTGAGTTAAAGAACGATAATTTCTTAAGAAACCTTCTTTATCAGCGTCAAGAATTGCTACAAGCGAAACTTCGGGTAAATCCAAACCTTCACGAAGTAAGTTTACTCCAATTAAAACATCAAAAATACCTTTTCGTAAATCCTGCATGATTTCGATACGTTCCAAAGTATCCACTTCAGAGTGGATATAACGGCATCGAATGCTGACTTTAGTTAAGTATTTGGCTAATTCTTCGGCCATTCTTTTAGTCAAAGTTGTCACCAAAACTCTTTCTTCTAATTCACAGCGAACCTGAATTTCTTCAATTAAATCATCAATCTGATTTAAACTTGGGCGCACTTCAATAACCGGATCTAAAAGTCCAGTTGGACGAATAATCTGCTCGACATAAATACCATCCGATTTTTGTAATTCATAGTCAGCCGGAGTTGCCGAAACATAAATTACCTGATTTTGTAAGGCTTCAAACTCTTCAAATTTCAAAGGTCTGTTGTCCATTGCGGCAGGTAAACGGAAACCATATTCAACCAGATTTTCTTTACGGCTGCAGTCACCTCCATACATTGCGTGAACCTGAGAAACCGTAACGTGGCTTTCGTCAACAACCATTAAAAAATCACTTGGAAAATAATCTAGCAAGCAGAAAGGTCTTGTTCCGGCTTGTCGTCCGTCAAGATAACGGGAATAATTCTCAATTCCGGAGCAATAACCCAATTCTCGAATCATTTCTAAATCGAAATTGGTTCTTTCTTCCAAACGTTTGGCTTCTAAATGTTTGCCTATTTCTTTGAAATAATCAACTTGTTTGACTAAATCCTGCTGAATCTCCCAAATAGCGCCTTGTAGTACTTCTGGTGAAGTCACAAACATATTGGCTGGGTAAATAGTCAGTCTTTTAAACTTTTCAATAACCTGAGAAGTCTTTGCATCAAAAGATTCTATTTCTTCAATTTCATCTCCAAAAAAATGAACTCTGTAAGCATCATCCGCATAACTTGGATAAATTTCAACCGTATCGCCTTTAATTCTAAAAGTTCCCGGATTAAAATCAGCTTCAGTTCTGGCATACAAACTTTGTACAAGGCTATGCAGCAATTTAGTTCTCGAAATAACCTGATCTCTGGTTATCTCAATTACATTCTTCTTAAATTCAACTGGGTTTCCAATACCATATAAACAAGAAACAGAGGCTACAACCAAAACATCACGTCGACCGGAAAGCAGGGAAGAAGTAGTGCTTAAACGCATCTTTTCAAGCTCTTCATTGATAGATAAATCTTTTTCAATAAAAACTCCTGTTACAGGCATAAAAGCTTCCGGCTGATAATAGTCGTAGTAAGAAACGAAATATTCAACCGCATTATTCGGGAAAAATTGTTTGAATTCTGAATACAGCTGCGCAGCCAAAGTTTTGTTATGTGCCAAAACCAGAGTTGGACGTTGTACTTCCTGAATAACATTAGCGACGGTAAATGTTTTACCAGATCCTGTAACTCCTAATAATGTTTGATATTTTTCTCCGTCGATTACACCTTGCGCCAATTTTTGAATCGCTTGCGGCTGATCTCCTTTTGGACTATATTCTGAAGCTACTTGGAAACTCATTTTTTTATTGATGAAAAGTTGGTTTTGTAAAGATACAAAGTTTGAATGCTATAAAAAAGATAAAAAAGGTGGCGATTTGTATAGTCCCTACGGGACAATTTTAAAATATGATAATCATTTATTTCTACCGATATTAAGAGGCTGTCTCAAAAGTAAAATCAAGCTGTTGAGAATCGCGTAAATGGAAAATTTCTCCGATAGGTATCCGAATAAAAAAGAGGTTGTCTCGACTTTTGAGACAGCCTCAATTTTTTCGAATTTATTTTAAGATACAAGTGAAATTTTTCAACCAAATTTAATAGCCAAATGATAATTTTTCTAACAAATAATTTGCCATTAAGCATATCTCGTAGAGATTAAATATCGGTAGAAAAACAAATATTCGTTTGTACAAATTGTCCCGTAGGGGACTACATTTAAGATACAAGTTTGCCACAAATTTCACGAATTAATTTTTCTATAATCCAATTAAATAAATTCGTGGAAATTCGTGGCAAATGATCTTATTCTAAAAAATCAATAACGGCATCATTTATGATTTTTGGCTGATCGATAGTTAAAAAATGTCCTGCATCTTTTATGATTTTTGTTTTGCTGTTGGCTAAGTATTTTTGTGCCCGCTCTAAACTTTCTTCGGAATTGATAACATCTTTGTCACCAATTAAAACCAAAACGGGATTATTGATTGATTCTAATTCTTTATCTGAAAAAGGTGTCATTTTTAACATACTCGAATTTGATTTGGCGTATTTATTAGCCAAATAAAATTGCCTGTTATAGGTTGGGCTTATTTTTTCCGGATGCGTAGAAAATGCTTTTAATGTTTTGCTGAATTTCTTTTCACTAGGAAAAAGTTTTAAAAGTAAAGCTGATGATGTTTTTCTAGGTTTGTCAATGAATTTAAAAGTTTGTGCCGGACTTAGCAGTACAATTTTATCTATAGAATTTTCTTTTTGAATGGCCAATAATACTGCAATCCATCCGCCTCGGGAAGCCCCAATTATGTCGAATTTCTTTAATTTATAATGATCGAAAATTTTGTTGTACCAAATGACAATTTCTTCTGAAGAAAGCGGCTTTGCTGTTAAATGAGATTTGTTGGGTTCCATTATAAAATCGATGGCATAAATGCGATGATTTTTAGCTAAAGTTTTAATGTTAGGATACCACATTGTCGAACTGGCGTCCATTCCGTGGAGTAAAACTAAATCCTTTCCGTTTTTTGGTCCGGCGATAATGACATGTGCAGTTCCAAAACTTGTTTTTACATTTTCTTCGGTATACAGAATATCCCAAAGTTTTAAAGCCTTGTTATAAGCGGTTTCATATTTTTGTTCTTCGCTTTTGGTTTTAAAAACATAATCTTCAAATTTTGCCTTTTTGGTTGAAGCGCAGCTTGTGACTAAAAATAAGAGTATTGCTAATCTGGAGTATAATTTTGACATGGTTATAAGTTCAATTTGAACTTAAAGTTACGATTATAGAAAAAGGAAATTGTATCAGAATTTTGTTTTAAAATATCATAATTACAATCTGTTATGCTTTTTTGGCTGTCAAATGATAGATTTGAACAAATGATAAAATCGCATTTGGAATAATAATAGGTAAAAGCCATTGATTAAAATCTCTGTAATCTTTTAAAAAGATGCCGTAAACTACAAAACAAATACATCCAAATAAGTTTATGAGTCGTATTGTTTTAAGATCTTTAAGCAAAAAACCTCCAACAATAAAAAAGGAAGCTAGATAACCAATATATTCTGCCATGATCTTGATTTTAAATAGTTTACTAAATTTAGCAAAACCGAATTATATAATCAAGAATTTAGTTGAAAATCAGTAATATAGGGTGTTGTTTTGTTGGTCTAAAATTTTAAATTGTAAGTAGTAAATTTCTAAATTACTTCTTTTTCCATTGCTTAATTTTGCCTTTCATTTCATTATGTGAATGGAAGTTACTTTTTTTGATATTTTTTTCGGCAGTTTCTAAATCGTCATTATATTCTTGTAAATAGTTTTCAGATGAATTTTTGTGATTATCTAGTTTCCAAGATTTTTGTTGAGCTTCATTTAAAAAACTCCACGCCACAATACGGCTATTTTTCTGTCCTTGTGACATTTCAATTGTTTTAACTTCAACAGCATTTACTTTTTTCAAAGTTTTGTAAATCGAAGAAAGATTTTCTTTTTTAGAAACCAAAGTTGTAAACCACAAAACTTGCGAAGCATATTTTGCGCTTTCGTAAATCATTTGGGTTACAAAACCAATTTCGCCGCCACTGCACCACAATTCTGCATTTTGGCCTCCGAAGTTTAAAACTGGATTTGTGTTTCTTTTTTCCTTTGGATTTAGATTGGAAACTTTTCTCGAAGTGCTTTTATTGGCTTCTTCTGCTGATGCGTGAAAAGGCGGATTACACATTGTGAATGTAAATCGGTCTTCGGGAATTATAATGTTTTTAAAGATAAATCGGGGTTCTGTTTGTTGCTGTAAACTGATTGCATCGATTAATCTTGGATTAGCTTCGATAATTTTGCTGCAGTTTTCGATTGCTTTTTTGTCAATATCAGTCGCAACAAAACTCCAGTTGTAAATTGAATTTCCTAATATCGGATAGATTAAATTTGAACCCGATCCGATATCTAATCCTAAAACAGAATTTCCTTCTGGAATTTGATTATTGTTTGTTTCAGCTAATAAATCAGCTATATAATGAATGTAATCTGCACGGCTCGGAATTGGCGGACAAAGATAATTTTTAGGAATATCCCAGTTTTGAATATCGTAATAGGTTTGCAGTAAAGCTTTATTTAGAGTTTTTACTGCGAGAGGATTACTGAAATCAACTGTTTCGATTCCGTATTTATTGATGGAAATAAAAGCTTTTAATTCAGGACAATTTGAAATAAGAAGTTCAAAATCATATCTGGAACGATGAAGATTTCTTGGGTGTAAATTGTCTTTTTGGGAATTGTTTTCTGCTTTCATTTTTATTGATTTCTGTGTATGCTTAAACCGGATTGAAATCCGGCCCTACAAAATGAACCGAGCCTCTGGCTCTTTTCGTTAGGAATGTTTTTATTTGTTTAAAAAGAAATTAATCAAAACATTCCATTAATAACAAATCACCATTTGTGTGATTAATAGTAACTAAACCGTCGTTTGCTACTGAATTGCTGCTTCCGGTTCTGTAACCCATTGTTAGGGTATCATTATTCAATTCGTATTTTAAATTGGTAGAATAAATTCCGTTCACAACACCAATTGGGATTAGTGAAATTGGAGTTTTTGCTGTATACCATTTTTCAAATTTTCTTGGCAGAAGAAATATTTTTGAATGATCGTCGAGAATTACAATTTTAAGTGTATCTCGATGACGAACAATATTAGTAAGATTTGTAATAGTATGATCTGCACGTTTTCCGGTTGCCCAGACTACGTTTACGGCAGGAATTTTTCTTTCAACGAGATAATCGCAGGCTTTTTCAAGATCTGTTTTTTCCTGATCTTCAGTATGTACAATTTCTATTGGATATTGCGATGTTCTGTAAATCTCTGGATCAAAGCCTCTGTCAAAATCCCCTAAAAGTACATCGACTTTAATACCCAATTCAATAACTCTTTCTATTGCCGAATCTAAAACGATAACAAGCGGAGACCATTCTAGCAATTGCCCTAATAATTCAGGATCGCAGGCTGCTCCATTTGCAATTATTAAAGCTGGTTCCTGATCGTCGCGAACTATATGATGTGATGACATGTGAGTTTTTTTGAATGTAGGGCAAAGGTACGGCTTGAATTTTAGATTTTAGAGTGTTGATTTTAGATTTTTTTGCCACAGATTAAAAGGATTAGAATGATTAATCTTTTTAATCTTTTTAATCTGTGGCATATTATTATATATCTAATAATCTTCTATGATAATTGATCTGCCCTACATGATACGCTAAATGTGTCGAAAGATGAACTAAGAAAAATCCTGTTGTCATTTCTTTTTCAAAAACAATCTCAGGATATATTTTGCTTAAATCTTCTTCAGTTAAAATATCCAGCACGTCATTTACAACTATAATTGTATTTTCAATTTTATCGATTAATTCTGATTTTGGAATATCTTTTAGAGAAAATTCTAAAGGACGATTTCGGATATATCCAGTTTTTCCAATTTGGGCTCCAATGTAAGTATTGATGTTTCCAATTAAATGCAGCGCAAGATTCCCGGCAGAATTAGAAATGTTTTTGTCAACGGCCCAGATTTGTTTTTCGAATTCGTATGATTCAATTTCAAATTTGAGTTTGTTTAAATCCCTGTTAAAAAGTATTTTTAGTGTTTCGATTAACATGTTTTTTAGTTGTAAATTAAGAAGAATAATTCATAGCGAAGAGATTAATTCCTGTTTTTTATCGGAATCCAGATTTCTTCTTCCGATTTCGGATCGTCATTTTTGTACTTATGACCCATTACGGCAAAATGTGGTCTGTCGTCAACTAAATATTCTGAATTTGGAAGCCATTCTGCAAAAATTGCATGATAGGTTTTATGTCCTTCTGATGCTGGTCCGTAATGTACAAAAACGGCATATAAGCCATCTGGAATAATTAAAGTTTCCATGTTTAATGGAACATCTTCATAATTTTTGACTTCTACTGCAGCCCATTTTTGAAAAGTTCTGCCCGGGTCAAAATTATCAAAATGCGCGGGAGAAAACACTTCCAGCGAATATAAATTTTCATTAATTGTATTTTTGATTTCTTTTCGTTTTGGCATAAAATTATTCCATAACTGAAATGTTTTGTTTTCGATAAATGACATTTCAATACGTTTTCCGATAAGCTTTTTTTCGTTTAAAGTTTCAATTCTGGCTTCCATATTTATTATTCTATTTTGAATTTTTTTGTCTGGCTTTCACTAAGTGAAAAATAACCTAAGGGGTAATTTGCTTTATCCGTTGTATTGATGATGTTTCCTTTTACGGTTGCGGGCGGCGATTGAAAAGGCCCGCCAACATTACTGCCGGCAATGCTTACCAAAATACTCATATAATTATAGTATTGTTTTGAAATGCCGTAATGCGTTATTTCTATTTCGTCTCCAGCTTTGAGTTCATCGTCATCAGAAACACTAAAGAATTCATTTCCCTGAAAAAACTTATCCTCATCAGCATAAAAATTAGATGTGATTTTGTTTGAGTACACATATTTATATAAATAGAAATTGTCTGCGTCTGCAGGGTCGTTATAATAGGCTCTTATTTCGATATCTTTTCCTGTAAATCCGCCTTCGTTATTTTGTTCAATACGTGTAATTGGTGCTACAGATTTTAAAGTTTCAGAAGCTGTATACGTATTTCCTCCGCTAATTACGGTAAGCATGTAAGTTTCGTTAATTTCAGGAACAAAATTATTGCACACATAACGTCCCGTTTTTGGAACTTCTGTAAAATTAAATTGTACATTTTCACTGTTTTTAATATAAATAACAGCCCCGGAAACAGTTGGGATTACTGATTCAAAATAGCCTGTAGTTGTCGTTAATTTTATTGTCTGCTGTTTTCCTGTGGTGCCTTTCTGCCAGTTTATAGCAGCTTCGACAACTAATTTTGGAGGTGCAGTATCCAGATCAACATCTACAACATCTTCGCAGCCTGTGAAGAAAACCGATGTAAAGAAGACGATTAATGCGATTACTTTTTTCATACTATATTTTTTTATTTTCTTTACAGAAATGAATTTTAAAATTTGAAATTATAACTAACGGCTGGAACTATTCCGAAGATTGATAATCGTACAGCTTCATTTAAACCTGTGTCGGCATTTTGCCTAAAGTTAATTGAGGCGGCATTGCTTCGGTTGTACAAATTATAAATGCTGAAAACCCATTCGCCTTTCCAGTTTCTGCCTTTATTTTTTCTCGGTGTTAAAGTTGCCGAAACATCTAAATGATGATAAGCCGGAAGACGATTTTCATTTCGAAGACCGTAACTAGGAACTGTAATTCCTAAATATTCATATTGCCCGTTCGGATAAGTAACCGGCTGTCCGGATTGCAAAGCAAAGTTAGCTCCAAAAGACCATTTTTCGTTTAAATTATAAGTAGAAGTTATCGCTAAGTTATGTGTTTTGTCGTAAGCAGAACTGTACCATTGACCATTATTGATTCCAATTTCTTCCGGCGTTCTTCCAGGTGTCTGCTGTTCTGATTTTGATAAAGTATAAGAAACCCAGCCGTTAAATCTGCCTTCATTTTTTTTAACCATTATTTCTAAACCGTAGGCACGCATTCTTCCGTTCAGGATAACTTGTTCGATAGCATTATTGGCAATTAAATCGGCACCGTCAATATAATCTAATCTGTTCTGTATTTTTTTGTAAAAAGTTTCGATTTCCAACGAATATGCACCTTCTTTAATATTTCGGAAATATCCTAAAGCAGCCTGATCTGCAATTTGCGGTTTTATATAATTATCACTTGGCATCCAAACGTCTAACGGAGTGGGAGATGAGGTATTTGAAATTAACTGAAGGTACTGCGCCATACGATTATAACTCGCTTTTATGGCTTGATTATCATTTAATTGATATGATATTGAAAGCCTTGGTTCAAAATTATTATAATCCTGAATTACTTTGTTTTTGCCGAAATACTTTGTTGAAGTCGGGGTTCCCTTTTCATAAATCTGCATATCTGAATTGAAAACAACCGGACTATTATTGTCATAATAATTGATGGTTGAAGAACCCAAACGATAAAATAAACTGTAACGTAATCCATATGCCAGCGTTATTCTCTTCGAAAGTTGATTTTCGGCATCTAAATAAATCGAAGGTTCAAATGCATATTTTTTATCCAATTGATCGGGATTAATTCCAGAAGTAGTATTACTTGGTATAATAGTTCCCGGATTAAATTCGTAGTAAATTCCGTTTAAACCATAATTCAGTTTGAACTTATCAGAAATATAATGTTTGAAATCGTATTTGATATTATAGTTTTGAATTCCCGAATCCCATTTAAAACCAACATAGTCCAAGTCAAGTCCGTAATAATAATCGCTATAGATTAACGATAAATTAGAGAATAATTTATCAGAATATAAATGATTCCAGCGCAGGTTTAAAGTTGAATTTCCGTAAATATTAGTGAAACTTTTGTTTAAACTAAAAACATCGCGCCCAAAATATCCCGATAAATATAAATTGTTATTGTCGTTTAATTTATAACTCAGTTTAGCATTTAAATCATAAAAATAAGCAGAGTTGTCTTTGTTGTCTTCTGAAAGTTTTAAAAATAAATGGGCATAAGAGCCTCTTCCGCCAATTAAAAAAGAACCTTTGTCTTTTACAATTGGACCTTCCAGAAGCAATCGGCTTGAAACTAAACCAATTCCTCCATTCATATGAAAATCTTTACTGCTTCCGTCTTTTTGGTAAATATCTAAAACAGAAGAAGCTCTTCCGCCAAAACGTGCCGGAATTCCTCCTTTATATAGTTTTAAATCTTTAATAACATCGGGATTAAAAACAGAGAAAAATCCAAAAACGTGAGAGGAATTGAAGATTGTTGCTTCATCCAACAAAATTAAATTTTGATCTGCGCCGCCGCCGCGAACATTAAATCCAGAAGCTCCTTCGCCGGCATTTGTAACTCCCGGAAGTAATAAAATTGATTTTAAAACATCGACTTCACCTAAAACTACGGGCATTTTTTTTATGGTTGAAATAGAGAGTTTGTTAACGCTCATTTCTGGCGATTTGATATTTATTTTTCCCTTATTATCTGTAATAACAACTTCCTGAAGTTCTTCTCCGCTTTCGCTGATGGAAAAATTGTTTTTGGTATTTTGGTTTAAAGTGATGGTTTGCTGAATAGTTTGATAGCCCACATAACTAATTTCGATTTCATGCTCGCCGCGAGGAACTGTGATAGAATAAAAACCGTATTCGTTTGTTGTAGTTCCTATTTTTAAAGCCGGAATATAAATATTGACGCCAATTAAGGTTTCGTTGTTTTTTGAATCTTTAATAGTACCGCTTAGCGTAAATTTATCCTGAGAGAAAGAATGAAGTGTGGTAAAAATAATGATAAGAAGGAAACTAATCTTTTTTGTAATCATCGTTTTGGTTTTGAGTTACATAGTTAGCAATTCTTACTAAATATTAGAGTCCAACTATTGTTAAACATTAGTTAAGAATAAAAAAGGGCAGCCTGTAAAAGCTGCCCTTTTTGTCTATATTTTAAAAATACACGGAGTGCATTTCTTATTTTATTTTTGCAATAATTGCATTAAATGTTTCACTAGGACGCATTGCTTTGCTTACTAGCTCAGGAGTTGGCTGATAGTATCCGCCAATGTTTTGAGCTTTTCCCTGTGCACCAATTAATTCTGCATCGATTTTAGCTTCGTTTGCTTCAAATTCTGCAGCAATAGGAGTAAAGATCGCTTTTAATTCTGCATCTTTATTTTGAGCAGCTAAAGCCTGAGCCCAATAGAATGCAAGGTAAAAGTGAGAACCACGGTTATCAATTTGTCCAACTTTACGTGCCGGAGATTTATCGTTTGCTAAGAATTTATCGTTTGCTTCGTCAAGAGTTTCAGCTAAAATAATTGCTTTAGAATTATCTAAAGTTTGTCCTAAATGTTCTAATGAAGCACCAAGAGCTAAAAACTCTCCAAGTGAATCCCAGCGTAAATATCCTTCTTCTGTAAATTGCTCAACGTGTTTTGGAGCAGATCCTCCAGCACCAGTTTCGAACAATCCGCCACCGTTCATTAAAGGAACGATAGATAACATTTTTGCAGAAGTCCCTAATTCTAAAATTGGGAATAAATCTGTTAGGTAATCACGTAAAACGTTTCCTGTTACAGAAATAGTATCTAAACCTTTGATGATTCTGTCTAAAGTAAACTCTGTTGCAGCAACCGGGTTTAAAATACGGATATCTAAGTTTGTAGTATCGTAATCTTTAAGATATTTTTGAACTTTTGTGATCAATTCTCTATCGTGCGCTCTGTTTTCGTCTAACCAGAAAACAGCCGGAGTACTAGATAAACGAGCTCTGTTTACAGCTAGTTTAACCCAGTCCTGAATAGGAGCATCTTTTGCCTGGCACATTCTGAAAATATCGTTTGTTTCAACATTTTGTTCCATTAAAACAGTTCCGTTTGCATCAACAACACGAACAACACCGTCACCTTTTATTTGGAAGGTTTTATCATGAGATCCGTATTCTTCTGCTTTTTGAGCCATTAATCCAACGTTAGGAACACTTCCCATTGTTTTAGGATCAAAAGCACCGTGTTTTTTACAGAAATCAATAGTTGCAGTATAAATACCAGAATAAGAACGGTCTGGAATAACTGCAATAGTATCTTGTGCCTTACCATCTTTGTTCCACATTTGTCCAGAAGTACGGATCATTGCCGGCATAGAAGCATCAACAATAACATCAGATGGAACGTGTAAGTTTGTAATTCCTTTATCAGAATTAACCATTGCTAAAGCTGGTCCGTTTTCGATTGCTTTAGTAATATCAGCTTCAACTTCAGCCTGCTCAGGTCTTCCGGCAATTTTTGCGTAGATATCACCTAAACCATTTCTAGTGTCAATATTTAATTCTGCAAATAAAGTTTCGTATTTTTTGAAAAGATCAGCAAAATATACTTCAACGATAGCGCCAAAGATAATTGGATCTGAAACTTTCATCATTGTGGCTTTTAAATGCACAGAAAGTAATACACCTTCTTTTTTAGCCTCTGCAATTGCTTCAGCAGCAAAAGATTTTAATTTTTTTACACTTAAAACAGAGCTGTCAATGATTTCACCGGCTTTAAGCGGAGTACTTGCTTTTAAAACAGTTGTAGTTCCGTCTTTAGCAACAAATTCGATTTTTACATCGTTTGCTTCGTTTACTGTTAATGATTTTTCACTTCCGTAAAAATCACCGCCAGTCATTGAAGTTACTTTAGTTTTTGAGTCAGCAGACCATGCACCCATTGAGTGCGGATTTGCTTTTGCAAAGTTTTTAACGGCTCTTGGAGCTCTACGATCAGAGTTTCCTTCACGTAAAACGGGGTTTACAGCAGAACCTAATACTTTTGCATATTTTGCTTTAATTTCCTTTTCAGCATCGTTTTGCGGATCTTCCGGGAAATTAGGAACGTTGTAACCGTGAGATTGTAATTCAGCAATAGCAGCTTTTAATTGTGGTACAGATGCTGAAATGTTTGGTAATTTGATAATGTTAGCTTCTGGCTTAGTTGCTAATTGGCCAAGTTCTGCAAGAGCATCTCCTGTTTTTTGAGCATCTGTTAAAGACTCAGGAAAATTAGATAAAATTCTTCCTGCCAAAGAGATGTCTCTAGTTTCAATAGCAATACCAGCTGTCGAAGTAAAAGCTTGAACAATAGGTAATAAAGAATAAGTCGCTAATAATGGCGCCTCATCAGTTAAGGTGTAAAAAATTTTTGAATTCTGTGTCATTTTTTTTTTTTTTATAATCGTGTCGTCAAAGAATGGCGATGTAAAAGGTATGAGTCGGCTCAAAATGAGCGGAGCAAATATAATAAAAACAGTCCGAAAACGGTGTAGTTTTATATAGAAAAGGATGAATTATCAGATTGTTATTTCGGGTGCTTTAAATTATCAAATCGATGATTTTGATATTAAAAAATTACAGTTTTGATATTGGCTACAAAAAAGGCATAAAAAAAACTCGTTTCAAATGATATGAAACGAGTTTTTTATAACAGATTGATAAATGATTATCTTCTTTTATCTTTAATCTTAGCTTTTTTACCAGTAAGTTCTCTGAAGTAGAAAATTCTAGCTCTACGAACTGCACCTTTTTTGTTGATTTCGATTTTTTGTAAAGCTGGTAAGTTTACCGGGAAGATACGCTCAACTCCAATAGCTCCAGACATTTTACGAATCGTGAAAGTTTCTGTGTTACCAGAACCTCTTCTTTGAATAACAACTCCTTTAAAAAACTGAGTTCTTGTTTTTTCACCCTCTTTAATTTCGTAGAAAACTGTGATAGTATCTCCAGCTCCAAATTCAGGGAAATCTTTTTTAGCAACGAATTCGTTTTGAACGAACTTTAATAAATCTGCCATGATAATTTTATTATTATAGTTTTAATAGAGTAACATTCACGGATCTCGCCAGAGGTTAGTCTAATTCGGGTGCAAATGTAAAAAATAATTATAAATTATGAATTATAAATTTGAAATTATTTTAAGTTGTTGATAAAATGATGTTTAAGGGCGTTTTTTGTTTCAAGTTTCAGGTTTCAAATTGTTCTTGTGTGAGAACTTGAAACAAAAAAAACTTTAAACTTGAAATAACTTTAGTTTCCTTCTAACAAATCCGGACGTCTGTTTTTAGTATGTTCGTAGGCTTTATCTTCGCGCCATTTGTCAATTTTGGCAAAATGTCCGCTGGTTAAAACTTCCGGAACTTTCCATCCTTTATAATCGGCAGGCCTTGTGTATATTGGTCCTGAAAGTAAATTGTCCTGAAAACTATCGGTCAATGCTGAGGTTTCATCACTTAAAACACCAGGAATTAAACGGATTAACGCATCTGATAAAACTAATGCGCCCAATTCTCCGCCAGATAAAACGTAATCACCAATCGAAATTTCCTTAGTAATAAAATGATCTCTAACACGCTGATCAACACCTTTATAATGCCCGCATAAAATAATTATGTTTTTATACATAGACATTTTATTAGCCATTTTTTGGTTTAATGTTTCGCCGTCTGGAGACATATAAATTACTTCGTCATATTCACGCTGACTTTTAAGATGCGTAATACAATCGTCAATAGGCTGAATTGTCATTACCATTCCGGCACCGCCGCCAAAAGGATAATCGTCTACACTTTTTTGTTTATTAGTGCTGTAGTCACGAAGATTATGAAAATGTACTTCGACCAAGCCTTTATCAATGGCACGTTTCATAATCGAGGCCTCAAAAGGGCTTCTTAATAATTCTGGTAAAAGTGTAACAATGTCAATTCTCATTTTTTCTTCAATAATTTGGGGCAAAGATACGAAGTTAAAAATGAAGATGTAAAATGTATAGTCCCTACGGGACAAAAAATCATGTCGATGCAAATTTTTTCTACCGATATTTTGTTCCTAGCGGAACAATTTTTTTTTGAATGTATAGTATTTATGGATAGGATTTTAATTTTTTCAAAGATTCTATTCTTTGTCTAGATGTGTAGTCCCTAGGGGCAATGTCATTAAGTTAAGCTTTTAGTAAATAAAATTATTGCAAATCAAATCCGTGTTTATCCGCGTTTTTGCGAAGTAAATCTGTTTTATCCGCGTCACAATTAGACGCTGATTTTACTGATTCGCTAAAGCGAAAACGCTGATAAAAACTGATTTTTCTAATGACTTTCTTAATTAAACTGTTAAGTAATTTTATAGATTTCCTCTTAACTTAATGACAATGCCCTCTGGGACATTTGAACCTTGATCTACTTTTTTTTATACCGATATTTTATCCCTAACGGGATATCTTAATTGACTTTAATTGGAATTTATTAAAATGGAATTACGACAGAAAGTTCCGTTAGGAACATAATATCGGTAGCAATTTTTATTCACACACATTTTTTGTCCCGTAGGGACTATAATATTTATGTTATATCAAAAAGAAAGAATATTCCTTCTTTTTAATATATTTGAAAACGATCAAAAATTCCGTTAGGGATAAAATATCGGTAGAAAAATAAATTAATATTCAAAAAAAAATGTCCCGTAGAGACTACACACAATTATGGCAAATACCTACACACAAATTCACGTTCATTTTATTTTTGCTGTAAAATATAGACAAGCAGCTATACATACAAATTGGAAAAATGATTTATATAAATACATTTCCGGAATTATTAAAAATAATAATCATAAGGTTTTAGCCATCAATGGTGTTTCTGACCACGTTCATGTTTTAATCGGAATAAGACCGGCACAATCAATATCTGAATTGATGAAAAGCATAAAGCAAAATTCATCAAAATGGATAAACGAAAATAAATTTACTAACATTCATTTTGAATGGCAGGAAGGCTATGGAGCATTTTCATACAGTAAATCTCAATTAAGTGCAGTTGCTGATTATATAGAGCATCAGGAAGAGCATCATAAAAAGAAAACCTTTAAAGAAGAGTATATCAATTTTCTCGAAAAATTTGAAGTTGATTATGATGAAAAGTTTATTTTTAAGGAATTAATTTAAAATTGGTTTTTTAATTATATCCAAAAACGTAAATGAAAAAAATAACCTTCTTCATTCTTATATTATTATGTGCTTGTAACAAAGAAAAAGCCAAAGAAACTACAAAAGAAGCTCCAAAACAAATTCCAGAAGAAGCGTCCTATTTTAAGGATATCAAAATAAATGACGTTAAATTACCCAAACCATCTTATGGAGATTGGCTGTTTTCTCATCCTGAAGATGGACAGACTTTTGAGCAATATTATAGATCTAAGCACATTGTTCCCACTAAAGAGGAAAATATTATTTACATAAAACCAATTGGAAATTTTAATTCTTTGCAAAAGAAACAGATTCAGCTTGTTAATGAGTATTTAGAGTTCTTTTTTCAATTAAAAACAAAAACATTAGAACCAATTTCTAATGATGTAGTTCCAAACTCAGCAAGAAGAATGTCTACTGAAGGTCATGAACAATTATTAGCAGGATATCTTTTAAATGATGTATTAAAAGAAGAAAAACCTGAAAATAGAATTGCATTAATGGGACTTTCAGAATTGGATTTATATCCTAAACCCGAATGGAATTATGTTTTTGGACTGGCTTCTTACAGAGATAAAGTGGGTGTAAGTTCTATTTACAGATTTCAGGATGGTGAACTTACTGCCGAAAATTTTAATTTGTGTTTGACAAGACTGCTTAAAACAAGTTCTCACGAAATAGGACATATGTTTGGAATACATCATTGTATTAATGCTGATTGTGTAATGAATGGAACTAACAGTTTATCTGAAACTGATAGAAGTACGATTAGATTGTGTTCTGTCTGTCAAAGAAAATTAAATTCATGTATTCAATATGATAATAAAAAGAGATTAACCGACTTAGACAATTTTTTTAAAAGAAATAATCTTATCGAGGAATCTGATATAATGAAAAAAGATATTTCAGTCATTCGAGAAAAATGAAAGCAATAAAAATATTTGCCATAACAGGCAGTACAAGGAAAAACTCAAGTAATTTTAAAATTCTAAAGCATATTTCAGCACATATAAAACCGAATTTTGAAGTTGAAATATTTGAAGATTTAGATCGGATTCCACATTTTAATCCAGATTTAGATACAGAGAATCCGCCGGAAGAAATTCGTTTGTTCAGAAATAAAATAATGGAGGTCGACGGAATTATAATCTGCACACCGGAATATGTTTTTAGCCTGCCCGGAAGTTTAAAGAATGCTTTAGAATGGTGTGTGTCGACCACTATTTTTTCTAATAAAAAAGTGGGATTAATAACCGCTTCAGCATCAGGAGAAATGGGGCATGAACAGCTTTTGTTGATTATGAAAACCCTTGAAGCTAAATTTGACGATAATACGCAGCTTTTAATTCAGGGTATTCGCGGAAAAATCGATGCTGAAGGAAAAATTATAAATGAAGAAACAGAAGTTGCGCTTCAAAATTTTATAAATAACTTTGAGAATCAATTTTTATAGTAGATTTACTTTTCTAAAATTCAGATCAAAATGGTTACAAGAAGAAATTTTATTATAAACACAAGTCTGGCTGCTGTGGCAGTTCTGGCTTTACCATCATTGGCATTTTCTATGAATAAAAAAGAAATAGGTTTGCAGTTATATACATTACGTGAAGAACTTCCGGAAAATGTAAAACAGACTTTAGAAAAAGTTGCTGCATCAGGATATACAAATGTAGAAACGTATGGTTTTTCTATTAAAGATCAATTTTGGGGATTGTCTCCAATTGAATTGAAAAAGATATTAGACGATAACAAACTAAAAGCGGTTAGCGGACATTATAATTTAGGAAGTTATTTGTACGACGGAAATACAGCAGAACTAATTGCGGCAATTGAAGCGGCGAAGATTTTAAAAAACGAATTTTTAACCGTTCCGTGGGTCGATGAACCTTTTAGAAAAAGTATCGAAGATTATAAAAAGATTGCGCAGCGTTTGAATCAGGCAGCAAAAATGTGCAAAGAAGCAGGTTTAAAACTAGCGTATCACAATCATGATTTCGAATTTCAAAAACATGATGGCGTTACCGGATATGAAATTTTATTAAATGAAACTGATAAAAACCTGGTTTATTTTGAACTAGATTTATATTGGGTAGTTCGTTCAGGAAATGATCCGCTAAAATTATTCAAAGAAAATCCGGGACGTTTTAAAATGTGGCATGTAAAAGACATGGACAAAACAAATCCAGCTTTAAATACAGAAATTGGTTCAGGATCAATTTATTTTAAACCTTTCTTTAGAGAAGCAAAACAATCTGGAATGATTCACTTTTTTGTAGAACAGGAAAATAATTATGCTGGAGATTCTTTTCAATCCATTAAAACAAGTTTTGATTTTATTTCAAAAAAATTGATCTAAAACGGAATCATCAAAATGGCTTATTTTTATAAAAATCAATTTTAAAAGTTATGCAGAATATCAAAACAAGCAAAGAATTTATAAAAGGAGACGAAATAGAGTGGGAAGTAGTTGGAGAAGGAATTAAACGAAAAATTCTGGTTTTTGATGATAAAGTGATGCTTGTAAATGTTCATTTTGAAACAGGAGGAATTGGTGTTTTACATGAACATTATCATTCTCAGGTAACCTACATTGCAAGCGGAAAATTTGATGTAACCATAAGCGGAGTTACGCAAACTTTAAAAGAAGGCGATAGTTTTTATATTCCGCCTCACGCAATTCATGGAGTTGTTTGTTTAGAAAGCGGAATGCTTACAGACGTTTTTAGCCCAGCAAGAGAAGATTTTTTGAAATAAATAAAGAAAATCAGTAAATATCTGCGTCTTCGCGATAGCGAATCCGTTTAATCAGCGTCAATTTTTGGAACACTGATGACGCAGATTTGCTATCGCGAAGATGCAGATTTACACGGATTTTATAAAAAAAATAACTTTAATTATAAGTTCAGATTAAATATTGATGGTATTTTTGCAAAATGAATTTATCTAAAACCAACGTCCTGTTTATGGCAGTTTGCACTGGTCTTATAGTTGCAAATCTTTATTACTGCCAGCCTTTGATTGTTTTAATTGCCAACGAATTTAAAATTCCAGAAGCCAGCGCCGGAACTATAACTTATTTAACTCAAGCGGGTTATGCTATTGGTTTGTTTTTTATGGTACCGCTTGGTGATAAATTAGAACGAAAAAAGCAGATTTTAATTACCACTTTTGCTTCAGTAATTGCATTACTTATTGCAGCAACGGCAAAAAGTTTTCTTATTCTGCAAATAGCTTCTTTATTAATCGGAATCACTTCGATTGTACCGCAGCTTATTTTGCCTTTGGCCGCTTCGTTAAGCACATCTGAACAGCGGGGAAAAGTTATCGGAACCATTATGAGCGGTTTATTGGTCGGAATTTTACTTTCCAGAACTTTAAGCGGTTTTATTGGAGAAGTTTTGGGATGGAGATCGATGTTTTACATCGCAGCCATAATTTGTCTTTTAATCTTTTTTGTCATTCAGAGTAAATTCCCGGTAAACAAACCTCAGTTTCAGGGAACTTACGGTCAATTAATAAAGTCTTTATTTACACTTATAAAAACACAGCCTGTTTTGCGAGAAGCTACAGCAATCAACGTTTTCAGCTTTGCTCAGTTTGGAGCTTTCTGGACTACAATGGTTTTATTGCTTTCAGGCGAACCGTTTCATTTTAACAGTGCCACAATTGGTTTATTCGGAATTGTTGGTGCATCGGGAGCTTTGGCCGCGCCTTTGGTTGGGAAAATCGGAGATAAAGGAAATTCAAGAATTGCAGTTGGTTACGGCTGTTTATTAATCCTGATAAGTTTCCTGATTTTTTATTTTTCTATAGAAAGCGTAATCGGAATTGCGATAGGAATTGTTTTTATTGATATCGGAATTCAGGGAGTTCACATCTCAAACCAAACCAGAGTGTATTCACTATTGCCAGATGCCAGAAACAGACTAAATACGGTATTTATGTCGTTTAGCTTTTTAGGAACTGCTGCCGGATCTGCCTACGGATTATTATTGTGGAAACTGGGCGGATGGCACGCTGTAACAATTGGCTGTATGGTTTTATCGGCACTGTCATTAACCGTTTACGGACTGACTTATAAATCATCCCGAAGCGTTGGGACTAAAAAATAAAAAGCACAAATTGATTAAGAAATTAATTTGTAAATTTGCGTTCAATTAAAAAATAACAACATGGAAAACGGAATATACGCTAAATTCAACACAAGTAAAGGTTCGATTTTAGTTAAACTTACACACGACTTAACACCAGGAACCGTAGGGAATTTTGTAGCTCTTGCAGAAGGAAATATGGAGAATAAAGTAAAACCTCAAGGACAAAAATTCTACGACGGATTAAATTTTCACAGAGTAATTCCTGATTTTATGATTCAGGGTGGATGTCCTAAAGGAACTGGAACTGGAGATCCGGGATATAAATTTGATGATGAATTTGTATCAAGTTTAAAACACGATCGTCCGGGAGTTTTATCTATGGCAAATTCTGGACCTGGAAGTAATGGTTCTCAGTTTTTTATTACACACGTTCCAACTCCTTGGTTAGACGGAAAACACAGTGTTTTTGGTCACGTTGTAGAAGGACAAGATGTAGTTGATGCTGTTGCTCAGGGAGATGCTTTAGAAACTTTAGAAATCATTAGAGTTGGAGAAGAGGCTCAAAAATGGAATGCTATTGAAGCTTTTATTGGTTTAAAAGGTGCTCGTTTAAAACGTGAAGCAGCTTTAAAAGCTGAGTCAGAAGCAAAAATGGAACAATTAGCTGCTGGTTTTGATAAAACAGAAAGCGGTTTACGTTACAAAATGATCCAAAAAGGTGAAGGTAAAAGAGCTGAAGCAGGAAAAACAGTTTCTGTTCACTACGAAGGTTCTTTAGAAAACGGAAAAGTTTTTGATTCATCTTACCCACGTAAAAAACCAATCGAATTCAAATTAGGAATTGGACAAGTTATTGAAGGATGGGACGAAGGTATTGCTTTATTACAAGTGGGTGACAAAGCTCGTTTTGTAATTCCATCTGATTTAGCTTACGGACCATCAGGAGCTGGAGGAGTTATCCCGCCAAACGCAACTTTGATTTTTGACGTTGAATTAATGGACGTAAAATAAAGAATTTAGAAGCAATTTAGTATTGTTTTAAATAGCAATCCCATTCGCCTGCCGAATGGGATTTTTTTTATATTTACTATAAAAACAAAGACAATGAAAAATATTTTTATCCTTGCAGCACTTGCTTTATTGGCAGTTTCCTGCGGAACTCAAAAAACACCAGCCGTTGCAGCTACTCCTGCTGAACCTGCAAAAATAGTGGTATTAACTCCTGAATTAGAAGCAGGTAGAGATTTGTATGAAAACAATTGCGCAAAATGCCACAAATTGAAAGATCCAAAGAAATATACAAAAGAAGAATGGGGGCCAATTTTGGTTAGAATGGGCAAAAAAGCTAAGTTAGATGAAACCCAAATGGCATCAATTACAAATTATATTGATTCACAATTGTAATTCTGTATTTAAAAAAGCATAACAAAAAACCTGTTCAAATTATTGAACAGGTTTTTTTGGTTTTCAAATAGATATAAAAAAACACCTTCACAAAATGAGGTGTTTAAAAAGTTAGGAATGATGTACAGCCGTATTGTCTACCGCGATAATTTTTAAAGTTTTGATACCGGCCGGCATTTCCCAGTCAACTTCGTCATTTTCTTTAAAACCAATAATAGCAACACTTAAAGGTGCCAGAATTGAAATTTTTGATTGCTTTATATCTGCAGATGATGGTAAAACAATCTGAACTTTCATTTGCTTCTTCGCTATTACATCTTCAATCGTTACAAAAGAATTGATTCTGATAACAGTGCTGTCAAGTTCGCTTTCTTTGCTTATTACAGCACGGTCTAATTCTTGCGAAAGCTGATTTGCTTCTTTAGTATTTGTCGAATTTTTACTTTTTAAAATCAATTCCCTTAAAAATTGATAATCTGATTTACAGAAAGTGGGTGTTGGTTTCATATCTATATTGAATTTATTGTTATAAAATTTGAATGATTTTTCTTCTTTTATGCTTTCTAAAGCGAGTTACTGCTCAGCCCGTTCTTAAAACAAGATAAGCGACTAAAGTATTTAGTTTGAAAAACAAAAAAATATCTGACCAAAATTTGATTTTTGTCAAATAAATAATGTTTAAATTGATGTAAATCCTCCGCCTGAAAGAAGAATTGAAATAGACGGAGGCCTAATTAATAAAGGCCTTACTATGTGAAATAAATACAGCAGAGAGCGGTTTTTCTGTAAGGGAAAACAACGGGATAAAAACTGTAAATATTGTTATAGTGTTCACAATGAGTGATTTTAATTATGATCTGCAAAGATAAGTAAAGTTTTTTGATTCTTACAAATTTTATTTCCATTTGATATTACACCCAATACTCGGCTTCTGAATTTCATTTAAAATTCGGTTGTAAATCAAGGCATCAATTGCATTTCTTAAATCAGTTCCGCTTAACGGAATTCCGTTTCCGGGTCTTGAATCGTCAAGTTGTCCTCTGTAAAACAATTTGTCCTGATTATCGAATAAATAAAAATCAGGTGTGCAGGCTGCATCGTATGCTTTTGCCACTTCCTGCGTTTCATCAAATAAATATGGAAAATCAATTTTATGCTGTAAAGCAAAATCAGTCATTAATTCAGGAGAATCCTGCGGATATTTTACGATATCATTGCTTGAAATAGCAATAATACCAAGCCCCTGAACGCGGTAATCATTTGAGATCATTACGATTTCATTAATAACATGAAGCACAAACGGACAATGATTACACATAAAAATAACAAGTGTACCTTTTGATCCTTTTAAATCCTCAAACGAATAAATGTTATTCGAATTTGTATCTTTTAGATTAAAGTCTGGAGCAAGTGTTCCAAGCGGAATCATATTTGAAGGAGTGCGTGCCATTTTTTACAGAAAATTAATTCTCAAAAATAGCTTTAATAATCTGTAAATAAAAGAGTATAAGAAGAATTGTTATTCTGCTTAGAGTTTTTTTTGCCACAGATTTTACAGATTAAGATGATTATTAAATTTGAGCACTGATATTAACCGCTGGCATCAAAAAATGATTATAGAATTAGTTGTATTAATTACAAAATTTATAGGTTTGTAAATAAACACTTTTAAAAATGGATTTAAGCTGGAACGAATTTGAAAGAACAGATATGCGGGTAGGAACTATCATCGAAGTAAATGATTTTCCCGAAGCGAGAAAACCTGCTTTTCAACTCACAATAGATTTTGGTGTCGAAATTGGTATCAGAAAATCATCTGCACAAATTACAAAACGCTATCAAAAAGAAGATTTAATAAACAGACAAATTGTAGCGGTTGTAAATTTCCCTAAAAAACAGATAGGAAAATTTATGAGCGAATGTCTTGTTCTTGGCGCTGTAGGAGAGGAGGGAGATGTTATTTTATTGGCTCCGGATTTTAAAATACCAAATGGACTTCGTATAGGATAAGTTTACAGTCGCAGTTTTAAGTTTGCCACAGATTTAACAGATTAAAATGATTTTTAATTTTTGCCACGAATTGCACCAATTTACACGAATTATTCTTTGAACTCCAGCTTTGTGACCTTTAATAAATCAAAGATTTTACAACTTTTAATAAAAACTTTGCGTAACACCTTTGCGTGCTTTGCGGTTAATTTTTAGTCGCAGTTTTTCAGTTTGCCACAGATTTCACAGATTAAAAGGATTTTTTATTTTGCGGTTAAATTTTGCCACGAATTACACTAATTTACACGAATTATTCTTTAAACTCCAGCTTTGTGACCTTTAATAAATCAAAGATTTTACAACTTTTAATAAAAACTTTGCGTAACACCTTTGCGTGCTCCTATGTTTGTCAAGTTAATTTACGATGAGTGATCGTTATGTTTAAATTTGCAATAATTAAGTGAAAAGGAATGAGAGTCCATTGGCGCCTAAATAGTTCAAGAAACATATTCTCGCAAAGAAATTACCTCATTCTTTTTTATCTTTTAGAGTCTGAACAGAATGTAAGGAATTATGCAATGCTTAATATCCAGAATATCCAATCAGGAGAAAAGACGAGGGAAGATTCATCACTTTATAATTAAATTTAAAAAGACAAAGATGAGTAAAGCAGTAAAACAAGTAGCAGGAATTGATGTAGCCCAAAAAGAATTAGTGGTTACCTTAGGTCGTCTTTTAGATGATTTTACTATAGAATTATTTGCCTACAGGATATTTAGGAATAACGATTTAGGCTTTAAGTCGCTGGTTGAATGGACAAATTCACTCACTGACAATCAAATCCCTGTTCGATATGTAATGGAAGCCACAGGTGTGTATCATCAGAAATTTGCCTATTATTTATCTGACAATAACCATGAAGCAAGTATTGTGCTGCCTAATAAAATCAGCAATTATATGCGGACTTTGGAGTTAAAAACTATTACAGATAAAAGCTGCTCACAAGCAATAGCCCAATTTGGGTTAGAGAGAAAATTGGATATTTGGAGCAGGCCAAAAGCTGTTTATAGGGAATTGCAGCAGCTAACCCGCGAAAGAGATCAAATAGTACAGGAAAGAAGCATTATTAAAAATCAAATGCATGCCGAAAATGCAGAAGCGGAGCCAAATCAAAAAAGTATGCAGCGAATGCAGTCAAGAATAGGATTTTTAAATTCACAGGAAAAGGAAATCAAAGAAGACATTGCAGGTCTAATAGCTGCAGATCTTAACTTAAAGCAGACCATCGATAAAATCACTTCAATACCTGGAGTTGGAGAATTGACCGCAGTGATTGTTTTGGCAGAAACAAATGGATTTGAACTCATTAGGAATAAATCACAATTAACAAGTTATGCAGGACTTGATGTAAAGGAGAAGCAATCAGGAACCTCAATAAAAGGAAAGCCCAGAATATCAAAAAAGGGAAATCGAAATTTAAGAAAAGCCATGCATCTTCCAGCATTAACTGCAGTAAAATGGGACGATAACTTTAAAGATATATACGCACGACTGGCATCTAAGCATGGCATTAAAATGAAAGCATTGGTAAGCATTCAAAGAAAAATACTAGAACTTATCTATGTTTTATTCAAAAACCAAACTCTTTACAATAAAAACTATACAACAAAAAATAGCGTGAAAACACAAATGGCTTTACACGCTATAGAGACTAGCTCAAAGACTGTCTTGAAAAAACAAAACTAATAAAAATTAAGATTTTAATTTGGAAATCAACACAGAATCTTTGCGGTTAATTTTTAGTCGCAGTTTTTCAGTTTGCCACAGATTTCACAGATTAAAAGGATTTTTGATGTTGCCGCTCATTTTTGCCACGAATTGCACCAATTTACACGAATTATTCTTTGAACTCTAGCTTTGTGAACTTTAATGAATCAAAAATTCAGCAAGCTTTTAATAAAAACTTTGCGAACTTTGCGTAAAAACCTTTGGCTTACTTTGCGGTTAAATTCGCTTGCATAGCTTTAGTTTTTAGTATCTATTTTCGCAATTAATTGTTCTAATATCAACTGTCCTTCTTCCCAATATCTTAAATCAGAGTCAGAGTTAATGTGCCCTTGTTCACCAATGTTTACAAAAGCACTTCCCCATTTTTCTGCAAAATATTGTTTTCTTTCAAGTGAGGCGTAAGGATCATTTTCGCTTGCCACAACTATTGATGGAAAAGGCAATTTATAAAGCGGCATTGGAGAAAAATTTCTAATAACATCCGGTGTATGTTCAGGTGAATCAACATCGGCTGGAGCCACAAGTAAAGCTCCGATTATGTTTTTATTTGAATGTGTTTCTGCCCAATGCAATACTAGTGAAACAGCAAGACTATGTGCTACTAAAATCGTTGGGCTTTCCAATTTAGAAACGGCTTCATTTAGTCGTGCAATCCAATCTTCGCGAACAGGTTCGTCCCAATTGTCCTGAACCAAACGAATTGAATTTTTAAATTTTTCATGCCAAAAGGTCTGCCAGTGTTTTTCTCCGGAATTTCCTAATCCGGGTAAAATTAATAGTTGTGTTTCCATTGCCGTGGAATTATATTGTTTATTTTTTGGTTCGTTTTTCTTTTACAATTCGGTTGACTTCGTTTACCAGTAACGGAAAACCAGGTTCAGTCATTCCGTGGCCGTAACCGTCTAATTCGTAAAGTTTAGTCTGCGTATGACCGACTAGTTTCATCATTCTTGCCATGTATGCATTTTCTTCATATCGGCCTAACATTTCCAGTTCGCGATCTCCGGTAATTAATAAAAGCGGCGGAGCATCGGCACGAACGTGATACAAAGGTGCAAAAGCATCAATTGTGGGTTGTTTTTCCGGGATTCCGTTTTCTCGTCTAATTTCAAAATGCGTAATACATTGTCCGCTAAACGGAATTAATCCTGCAATTCTGTTAGCATCAATTCCTTCTTTTTGAAGATATTTTTTATCTAAGCCAATCATCATACCCAAATATCCTCCTGCAGAATGACCGGAAACGAATATTAAAGAAGAATCACCGCCATAACTGCTGATATTATTAAAAACCCAGCTTACCGCTGCAGCCGCATCTTCGATAGCTTTTTCTGCTTTTGCTTTTGGAGACAATCTATAATTTACGCCAATAATGGCGAAACCTTTATTTTTTAAAGCTTCAGGAATTTCTTTATTTCCACCTGTTAAACCTCCGCCATGAAACCAGACAATCGTAGCAAAGCCTTTTGTGTTTTTTGGATAATAAATATCCAGAACACATCTTTCGTTAATGTAACTGTCGGATTTATTTATTTCTGAAGAATAATACTGAATATTTGATTTGGTTTCATATTCTAATTTTTGGGCAAATGATGAAATTCCAATAAATAGAAAACAAAGTAAAATAGTTAGCTTTTTCATTTTTAAAAAATTGAATTGCATTAAATAATCTTAAATTCCAAAAATCTAAAATCTACAGTTTACAATCTAAAACCGATAACTTAAATGTATAAAAAAAGTCCAAAAATGCAGCACATATTGGACTTGAACTTTTAGAAAAGTTATATAAGATTAAATATCGTCAAAATCAATATCAGTAAAGCTGGATCTTGGTGTTTCAGCTTTATCAGAACCGTATTCTTTCTTAAAATCTTTTTGATGTCTTTCAGAGATTACTTCTTCACCTTTGTGGTTCAAAACGTATGAAGTCATTTCTTCTAATATTTCGGCAAAAGCACTAAAATCTTCTTTATATAAATAAATTTTGTGTTTTTTAAAGTGAAAAGAACCATCTTCTTCGGTAAATTTTTTGCTTTCGGTAATCGTAATATAATAATCGTCAGCTTTAGTAGCTCTCACATCAAAGAAATAAGTTCTTCTTCCTGCTCGTAATACTTTAGAAAAAATCTCTTCTTTTTCTAACATGTCATTTTCTCTCATAATACGTTCTATCATTTTTGGTAATTAATAGTACTCAAAAATCATAAAAATTTATCGATTACACAACAATTAAAGTAATTCTTTTTCCGAAAGTTGTTTTAAATATAACGATGCATAGTAACCTTCCTGATTTATTAATTGATTATGAGAGCCTTGTTGAATTATTTCACCATCCTCAAGAATGATGATTTTGTCGGCATTTTTGGCAGAAGAAACCCGATGACTGACAATTATTGTAGTTTTATTTTTACAAAATTCAAATAAATTATGTAGGATAGTTTCCTCAGTTTCGGTATCAACTGCAGACAAACAATCATCAAAAAGTAAAATAGCAGGATTTTTTATAATTGCCCTTGCGATCGATACACGCTGCTTTTGCCCGCCGGAAAGAGTGATTCCTCTTTCTCCTAAAATAGTGTCGTATTGCTTGTTAAATGTGATGATATTATCATGAACGACAGCATTTTTTGCAGCTTCAATAACTTCTTCGTCAGTTGCATTTTGATTCCCGAATTTGATGTTGTTTTTAATCGTGTCAGAAAACAAGAAAGCATCCTGAGGAACAATTCCGATGCTGTTTCGCAAATCATTTAAATTTAAAGAACTGATTTCGTTTTGATCAATTGTAATTCTGCCATCGGTAACATCATACAAACGGGAAATCAAGGATAATATGGTAGATTTTCCAGAACCGGTTTTTCCTAAAATTGCCAGCGTTTCTCCCTTTTTTACTGTAAAGCTTACATTTTTTAAAGCTTCAATATTCGTATCTTCATAGGTATAACTTACATTTTCAAAAGCAATTGAACCGTGTATATCTGATGGGTTTTGATTGTTGTTTTTAATCTCCGGTTCAATTTTCAAAAATTCGTTTAAACGCTTTTGAGAAGCCTCTGCTTCCTGAACCATTGACGAAACCCATCCAAGAGAAGCAACAGGCCAGGTTAGCATATTAACGTACAAAATAAATTCGGCAATTGTACCAATATTCGGAATCGTGCCGTTGATATACATAACACCTCCAAAATAAATTACAACCAAATTACTAATTCCTATAAGGGCAATCATCAAAGGCCCAAACAGCGACTGGACTTTTGCTAAATCCAAACTCTTGCGTTTACTTTCTTCCGCAAGATTTATCATGTTATTTTGATGCTGATTTTCTAAAGAATAGGCTTTTATAACTCTGATTCCTGAGAAAATTTCTTGTGTAAAACTAGAAACTTTAGATAAATACTGCTGAAAAGTAGTGCTTCGTTTATTGATTTCTGAACTTAGTTTGAAAATGCAATAAGATAGAATAGGTAAAGGCAGTATAGTGTATAAAGTAAGTAAAGGCGAAACATTATACATATATAATAATACGATTGCAAAACGGATAAATGTATTTATGGTGTACATTACGGCCGGACCTACATACATACGAACTTTAGAGACATCTTCGCTGATTCTGTTCATTAAATCTCCCGTACGGTTTTGTTTGTAAAAATTTTGAGAAAGTTTTTCATATTGTTTAAAAACTTCATTTTTTAAATCAAACTCAATATGGCGCGACATTACGATCAATGTTTGGCGCATTAAAAAGGTCAGGAATCCTCCAACAATTGCACTTCCTGTGATTAAGAGTACGTTATGAATTAATTCCTGCTGATAAAAATCTATAATTATAGAAGATTTTCGATCGGCATCAGATAATTTTAAAAACCGTTCGATAACATCAAAAGAGCGGCTGACAAGTTTTGGAGTAAATAAAAAGAATATTTGTGCGATTATAGTGATTAAAATACCTAAAGAGAAACTGTATTTATATTTGATAAAATATTTGTTTAAATAGCTTAATTCTTTCATTTTTTTAAGAGATTCGATATTGAATTGATTTGAATTTATGAATTATTATTAATTAAAATTATAATAAAATGTAATTTAATCAAAACAATTATATTGTAAAATTGTTATTTTAAAGATAAAAAATTAGCACATGTATATTTTTTGTTTATGTTTGAGTTGTCTTTTTGACAAATTCATAATTTTAAACAACTAAATAGTAACGCTATGGATGCAACTTTCGCAACTGGAAAGGAACTTCAAAAAATGGATCCTGTTTTTGGTCAATTATCTTTTGACGATCACGAACAAATTGTATTTTGCAATGACAAAGATACAGGTTTAAAAGCAATTATTGGTATTCATAATTCGGTTATGGGGCCAGCTTTAGGAGGTACTAGAATGTGGAATTACAATACTGAATGGGAAGCATTAAATGATGTTTTGCGTCTTTCAAGAGGTATGACTTATAAATCTGCAATTACCGGTTTAAATATTGGTGGTGGTAAAGCAGTAATTATTGGTGATGCAAAAACGCAGAAAACTCCTGAATTAATGCGTAAGTTTGGTGAGTTTGTTCACTCTTTAAGCGGAAGATATATTACAGCTGAAGATGTTGGGATGGAAACTAAAGACATGGACACTGTAAGAGATGTAACGCCTTATGTTACTGGAATCTCTGAAGAAAGAGGCGGATCTGGAAATCCTTCTCCTGTAACGGCTTACGGAGTTTATTTAGGAATGAAAGCTGCTGCAAAAAGTCAGTTTGGTTCTGATGTTTTAGATGGTAAAAAAGTTTTAGTTCAGGGAATTGGACACGTGGGTGAAACTCTGGTTGAGTATTTAACTAAAGAAGGAGCACAGGTAACGATTACTGATATCAACGAAGAAAAATTATATCAGGTTGCTTCAAAATACAACGCAGCAATTTATACTGGTGAAGATTTATATACTGCAGATGTTGATATCTATGCACCATGTGCAATGGGAGCAACAATTAATGATAATACAGTAGACAAAATTAAAGCTAAAGTTATTGCCGGTGCGGCAAACAACCAATTAGCCGATGAAAATGTTCACGGGCCAAGATTACAGGAAAGAGGAATTTTATATGCTCCTGATTTTTTGATTAACGCTGGTGGAATCATCAATGTTTATGCTGAATTAGAGCATTATGGTAAAGCTGAAATCATGGCTAAAACCGAAAATATCTACAATACTACTTTAGAAATTATTGATTATGCTGTGAAAAACGGTATGACAACTCACAAAGCTGCACTTACAATTGCTCAAAATCGTATCGATGCGAGAAAAATTGAAAACGCTAAGAAATAATTAGTGTTTAGTGTTCACTTTTTTTAGTGTTCAGTATAGTATTCAGTCTCAGTTTACAGTTTGGTCTGTAAGCTGAGACTTTATTTATCTGTATAATAAGACTGACCACTAAAACCATGACTTTTTTGCGAATTAATTTTAAAATATGCCTTAAAAGTTATACTTTTGCAGACTAATTTTTAAATGTTCTTACAAGGTGGTAAATAGAAGACACATACGCGTTAAAGTAATGCAATCCATTTATGCAATGCACCAAAGCGGTTCTGATAATATGGAAAAAGAAGAGAAGTTTCTTTTTTACAGTATTGATAATATTCAGGATTTATATCTTATAATGCTTTCTTCATTGATTGAAATTTGCAAAAAAGAATCTGTATTCTTGCATCTTTCAAGCAAAAAACATCTTGCTACTGCAGCAGAACGTAACCCGAACGAAAAGTTCATCAAAAACAAAATCTTTCAGCTTCTTGCCGAAAGTAACTCTTTAAGCATTGCCTTAGAAAATCGTAAAATCAATAACTGGTCGTTAAACGACGATTATATCATTTTGCTTTTAAATGATATTAAAGCAAGCGATTTGTATAAAAAATACATGAGCAATAATGTCAATACTTTTGAAGAAGACAAACAATTTATTGCTGATTTATTTGCTGAGGTTATTGTTCCGAATGATAAATTATACGAGTATTTAGAAGATGATAAATTGACTTGGGTTGATGATATTCCGGTTGTAAATACACATATTATCAAACAATTAAAAGCAATCAAAACAGATAACCCAGACGATTTTAGAGTTCCTAAATTGTACAAGGATGTTGAAGACAAAGATTTTGCTAAAGATTTGTTTAGAAGAACAGTTTTAAACGAAGCTGTTTTAGCAAAAGAATATGACGATAAAACGCCAAACTGGGACAGCGAAAGGATCGCCGAAATCGATACGATTATCCTGAAAATGGCAATTTGCGAATTCTTGAAATTTCCTTCAATTCCTGTAAAAGTAACTCTTAACGAATATTTAGAAATTGCAAAAGAGTATTCTACACCAAAAAGTAGTATTTTTATCAACGGAATTTTAGATAACCTTGTAAAAGAACTTACCGCTAATAAAAAGATGGTAAAAGTAGGTAGAGGTTTGATGTAAAATTTTAAAATAATCAATTTTTAAAATCCCAAATTACAATTACCTTTGTGTCACTCTGAGCGAAGTCGAAGAGCATTCCAAGCTGAATTAGAATCGAACAAAATTGAATAAAAAAGTAATGTCACTCTGAGCGAAGTCGAAGAAAAAAAATATTAATAATAAATCAAAAAAACAGAATTTAAATTATGGGACAATTAACTCAATTTGCGCCATTTCTATTAATGTTTGTGGTAATCTATTTCTTTATGATCAGACCACAGCAAAAAAGAGCAAAAAACGAAAAAGAATTTGAAAGCAGCCTAAAAGTAGGTGATAAAATAGTTACTAAAAGTGGTTTTCACGGTAAAATTGCTGAGTTAGCAGAAACTACTGTAGTAATTGAAACGATGTCAGGAAAATTAAAATTAGAGCGCTCAGCTATTTCTATGGAAATGAGTGCTGCTTTGAATAAAAAGGCTTAATTTTTTTACTCAAAAAAAATAAATTCCAATCCCGAAGTTTCGGGAGAAATTCCAAATTCCATCCCGATAGCTATCGGGAGGAGTTTGGGATTTTTTTTGTTTATGCTAAACGACTGGAATGTCTTTGCGAGGAACGAAGCAATCTCACGATGCTTATCACGATGTTCATGTTAGTGTGGTTGCTTCGTTCCTCAATGATAAAAACGCGGATAAAGATTGTGTTGTATATTTCAAATAAAAAGGATAACACAATCTTGTCATTTCGACCGAAGGGAGAAATCGCACAAGAAACCACGCAAAGTTTGTCGTCAATCTTTGTCGATTCACTAGTGCGATTTCTCGTTCCTCGAAATGACAAAAATGCGAAAACCTTTGTCAAAATTTTAAACTTTGACAAAGGTTTAGTATAGCTTGGAATTTGGAATTTAAATATTGATAATTAAATCTGCCTGTATTTATCATTCAAACCAACATTTCCTAAAATCATCGGAATCACTTTTTCAATTCTCGAAAGTTTAGTTTTTTCCTGTTTGGCAGTTTCAATATATTCCAGAAACTCGTATTGTTTATAAGGGCTAAACTTTTCAAAAGCATCTTTTAAAGCCGGATTTTTAACCATTTCTACATTAAGAAGTTCAGAAACTATAGCTTCTTTTTTTGTAGGTTTAATGATTTTTCCCTGCTTTTCATTTTCAATAGCTTCTAAGATATATTCTAATATTTCTTTTTCATTTATTTCTCCTTTTGAAGTAAAACGCCATTGACGCAGTGATTTTGTAACTTCTTCCTGAGCATTGATAAGTTTCTTTTTATCATCTTTCAGGAAAACACCATTAAAGAACCAAATCGCAAAATAATCTTTAAAACCTCCTAAACCAATGACATTCTTTTTCTCGTAAACATAAACCGGACCGCCCCATTTTGTGGTTTCTGTCAGTTCGGTTTTGTCGATAATAGCTTTTAGGAGAAGTAATTCCTCTTCCCATTGGCCGCTATATTTCCACATGCCTTTATTTTCTGACGCTGGTTCCAATTTATTTATTTATTTATTTATTTTAGATTTTTCTTTTACATCAAAAATTCCAGGAGTTGCTGTAAGTTCAGCAATTTTTACAATAACATCAGTCGCTTTTTGAATACTTTCTGCGGGAACATATTCGTATTTTCCGTGGAAATTATGTCCGCCGGCAAAAATATTCGGGCAAGGTAATCCCATGTATGATAATTGGGATCCGTCTGTACCACCGCGAATAGGTTTAATGATTGGTTTGATGTTTAATTCACGCATTGCTTTTTCGGCAATATCAACAATATGCTTTACCGGAAGCACTTTTTCTTTCATATTATAATACTGGTCTCTAACTTCAGCAGTTACAATATCTTCGCCAAATTGTTTTGCAAATTTCTTATTGATTTTTTTGGCAATTTTTCCAATTAAATCTTTTCGTTTTTCAAACTTACTCTTATTATGATCGCGGATAATCAATTCTAAAACTGTTTCTTCAATACTTCCTGTTAAATGATGAACGTGGAAAAAACCTTCGTAACCTTTTGTTTCCTGCGGTGTTTCACCTTTCGGAAGTTCATTGATAAAATCATTTGCAATTAACATCGAGTTGATCATTTTTCCTTTTGCATATCCTGGGTGAACGCTTTTTCCTTTAAAAGTAATTTTAGCTCCGGCAGCATTAAAATTTTCATATTCTAATTCACCAATCTGACTTCCGTCCATTGTATAAGCCCATTGAGCGCCAAATTTTTCCACATCAAAATGATGCGCACCACGTCCAATTTCTTCATCGGGAGTAAAACCAATTCTGATTTTCCCGTGTTTAATTTCGGGATGCTGGATTAAGTATTCCATTGCCGAAACAATCTCTGTGATTCCAGCTTTATCATCAGCACCTAACAAAGTTGTTCCGTCCGTTGTAATAATTGTCTGTCCTTTATATTGTAATAAATCTTTAAAGTAATTAGGAGATAGAATGATGTTTTTTTCAGCATTCAAAACAATATCTTTTCCGTCGTAATTTTCTACAATCTGAGGTTTTACATTTGCTCCGCTAAAATCTGGCGAAGTGTCAAAATGAGAAACATACCCTATTGTAGGAACTTCGTGATCCACATTACTTGGCAGCGTTGCCATAATGTAAGCTTTGTCATCTATCGTAACATCTGTTAAACCAATTGTTTTTAGTTCTTCGACTAATTTATTGGCAAGATTCCATTGTTTTTCTGTACTTGGGGTTGTTTTTGAATTCGGATCTGATTCAGTATCAATTGTTACATAACTGATAAAACGATCTATGATATGTTGCATTTCTTTTTATTTTTAGCAAATATAGACATTTTTTTTAGCAGGTAAATTTGCGGTTTATCTTCAAAAATAAAAAAAAGGATTCTGTATTGAGAATCCTTTTTCATGATAAATTTTTATCTTTTAAATACTTTTTACACATCTAAAACCAAGATGATTGGCAGCAGATCTAACTTCGCCTTTTCCTCTGGTCCCCACCATATATCTTGTACAGTATTGATCTGTACATAAAAATGATCCGCCTCTGTGAACTCTTTTTATCTGCGTTGGATCGTTAGGGTCATTATAAGCATCTGGCCCTTGCGGATTTCTAGCTGTTTTTCCGCTTTCGCTTAATGTTTTGTAATAATCAACACTATACCAGTCGTTTGTCCATTCCCATACATTTCCTGCAACATCATACAATCCGTAAGCATTTGGAGCATATTGTTTAATAGGTGCGATTCCTTTAAAACCATCTTCGCCAGTATCACCATCTTTAATAGGGAAATGCCCTTGGTAAATGTTAGCCTGAAATTTTCCTTTAGGTTTTAAAGTATTTCCCCAAGCGTAAATTTCTCCGGTTTTACCGCCTCTTGCTGCAAATTCCCATTCGGCCTCAGTAGGCAGGCGTTTTCCAGCCCATTTAGCATAAGCTGCAGCATCTTCATATGCAACTTGTACTACAGGATAATTGCCTTTTCCTTTTATAGAACTTTCCGGCCCCAGCGGATGTCTCCAGTCTGTGCCGCCAACGTAAGCCCACCATTGATAGAAATTATTTAAATTTACAGCAGATGGCGTAGGGTTAAATATTACAGATCCTGCAATTAAATCTTCCTCTGCAGCCGTTGGAAACTCTTCTTTGGTTGGTTTTTGCTCAGCAACAGTTATATAACCCGTAGCTTTTACAAATTTTTCAAATTGGTCGTTAGTTACTTCTGCTTCATCCATATAGTAGCCGTCTACATATACACGATGAATAGGGGCAGCATCTTTTGTAACGCCTTTTAAGCTGCATAAACTTTCGTCTTCAACATTACTTCCCATAGAGAATTCGCCTCCGGGAATCCAAACCATGCCTTCGGGAGCTTTTCCTTTTGGTTTGTTTTTATTTTCGATTGTAGGTTTAAAAGCAGATGATTCTGCTGTATTAGGAAGTTCATGACAATCCAAAGCCAATTCTGTTGCTTTTGTTTTAGGTGTAATTAATTTTGTTACACCGTAAGTAATTGAAATTATAGAGATTGTCAGTATGGCAAAAATCCAAAAGGTTTTATTCTTCATTTTTATGGTTTTTTAGCGAGTAATATTTTGTCAGTAAATATATACAAAAAATAAATATATCAAAAAACAAATATAATCCTATTTATCATATAGAGTTAATAAACTATAATAAATTTTTATTTATCTTCTTCGACCAAAACTACTTCATATTTATTTTTACCGTCAACTTGTATGGGTTGATAATATGTTTCACCAAATTTCACATATTTTACATTACCAATTGTAACTTCTTTGCCACCTTCTGGCAAATTATCTACTATTGTTCCTGCCGTTGGCGGTACAACTTTGTAAGTACTGCCATCTTTTTCATAATAAGTTCCACCGTAGTAGTAATTGTTTACTGTTCCTGTATTAACGGTTTGTGCACCGCTCGGAATATTGTTTACTGTTCCCCCAACTGGTGCCGGCACTGCAGTATAACCTCCGTTTGAAGGCGCATACCAAACTCCCTGATCATAATGATATTGGGTGCTTTCTACACTTACTACAATTGCTGTAACGGCCAAAGCAGCCACAAAAAATCCCCAAGGATGCCAAACGGGGCCATAATAAAATGGAGTGTAAGGATGAAAGTAGTACGGATTGTAAGCATGATATCTATAACCGCCATATACATAAGGAGGACGGGCATAAACAACCGTATTTCGTCTAACAACGGTATTTCTGTTGTTGTTTATTGTGATATCTCTGCTTCGGTCTACATTTATTGTATTACCGCTTATATTGGTATTTCGATTACCGGAATTTCTTATGCTGCCTGAATTTCGATTATTTATGCTGTTTCTGTTATTGATATTTGTTGTTGAACCATTGGCAGGTCTGGTAACTCTGGTTCCAGAACCATTAGAGCCAGGTCTTGTTGCGGCAGGTCTATTTACTGTAGGTCTTGACTGATTGGCTGACCTGTTTATCGATGGCCTGGTTTGAGTTCCTCCGCCAGCTCTGTGAACTCCGCCGCCACCGCCGCCTGCGCGACGTTGTGCTATGCTGTCAATAGAAACTAAAAAAAAACGATCCGACTAAACATATTGTTGCTGCTTTTCTTATTGTTTTGTTTATATTTTTCATTTTCAGTATTTTAAGTCAGATAAAGTTATTAAAAAAATGAATGACTGAAGAGGGTTTAAGTGAATATTTTGTAAGTAAAATATTGTTTTAAGTAAAAAAATATTTGAGTAGTACAAAGAAATATAGTAAAATGTTCTCTTGATGTAAAATGCACTTTTATAAAAAGAATTGAATACTAAAGTTCTTTTTAAAGAGTTTGTTAGCTGATATATTTTTGAATATAAAAAATCATATAAAACAGTTTTTTATAAAAAGCCCCCTTTTTAAACTATAATATTTAAATTTGTAGCCAAAATAACAACAACACAACTCTTATGTATAAATTGATAATTCGCCCAATACTTTTTTGGTTTGATCCGGAAGAAGTGCATTACTTTACTTTTTCATTTGTAAAATTCATTTCAAAAATTCCTGGAGTTTCGGCGGTTATAAGATCAATTTATGAAGTAAAGGATTCTCGTTTAGAAAGAGAAGTTTTCGGGATTAAATTTAAAAATCCGGTTGGACTTGCGGCAGGATTTGATAAAGATGCAAAGCTGTATAAAGAATTTTCTGATTTTGGTTTTGGTTTTATCGAAATTGGAACCGTAACTCCGGTTGGTCAGGAAGGAAATCCTAAAAAACGTTTATTCCGTTTAAAAGAAGATCAGGCGATTATTAACCGAATGGGTTTTAATAATGGCGGAGTTCTGGAAGCTGTAGAACGTTTGAAAAAGAATTCAGGCGTTTTAATTGGCGGAAATATAGGGAAAAATAAAGTGACCCCAAACGAAAATGCGGTTGACGATTATATCATTTGTTTTGATGCACTTTTTGACCATGTAGATTATTTTGTGGTAAACGTAAGTTCTCCAAATACACCAAATTTAAGAGCGCTGCAGGATAAAGAACCTTTAACAGCCTTGTTACAAACTTTGCAAAACAGAAATGTCGAAAAGCAAAAAACAAGTAATCAAAAAGTAAAACCAATTCTTTTAAAAATTGCCCCGGATCTTACAAATGAGCAATTATTAGATATTATTGATATCATAAAAACAACCCAAATTGCAGGTGTAATTGCGACAAATACTACTATTTCAAGAGACGGACTTCAGTCTCAAAATCAATCTGAAATGGGAGGTTTATCCGGAAAACCATTAACAAAACGTTCAACAGAAGTTATTCGTTTTCTTTCGGAAAAAAGCAATAAAGCATTCCCAATTATTGGAGTAGGAGGAATTCACTCTGCCGATGATGCCATCGAAAAATTAAATGCAGGAGCAAGTTTAGTGCAGTTATACACAGGTTTTATTTATGAAGGGCCGGCGTTGATAAAAGCAATCAATAAAAAGGTTTTAGGGCAGTTGTAAAAGAAGCGCCTGAACTAGTATTCCGGCAAGAATTGCAATTCCGAAACTGATTAATGTGCCAATTAAAACATATTCCGTTAGTTTTCGGTCTTTGGCTTCTTTTAAATCCCCAAATCTAAAAATAGATTTTGCGGCCAGTAAAAAACCAATCGCTTCAAAATGTCCGGTTAAAATAAATCCGAATACAAATAAGCGCTCTAAAATACCAATATAATTTCCGGCAGCTATCAGCGAGTTATCCTGATGGCTGTTTTCGTTTTCGGGCGCCCAGATTGAAATAACGATTTTGATGAAAATAGAAGTTGGTTTGGTCAGCAGTAAAAATCCGGTTATCAAAATCCAGAATGTGTTATCCTGCCAAAAATAAATGATGCCTTTGTTTTGATAAAGAAGCACAACGCCTATTAAAATCAAAATATGTGCAATTTGATCCACAACAAACCAAGTACGTTTTGTTTTGTTTTTCTGAAAATTGAGTTTGATTAAATCGATGATGCCATGTGTAACCGCAATTAAAACAGCATACGGAATAAAATTCATTTCTCCGGCCAGAATCGCGGCTAAAACTCCGTGCAGTAAAATATGAATATATAAGTAAATGCTCTTGTGTTTTTTACTCTCTTTATCAATTACCCAGGAATTAGGCTGCCAGATAAAATCGCCTAATAAATGCGCCAAAAATAGTTTTATAAATAAAATCATGGGGCTGTAAGTTGTTTTATTTGTGTTCTAAAATAACGATCTAAATTCATAACTAAATCAAACTGGGCGCGTTTTTGTCTTCGGCTTACGGCAGCTTGATTAATACCTAATTTTTGCCCCAGTTCTTCCTGCGAAAGGTTTGGGTTTTCTATTGCTTTTACAATAAATTCAGCTGATTGTACCAGCCAGTTATCCATAAAAGTCAAAGCAAGCTGAATCATTAAGTTCAGCTTTTCATCAAAAGCAGCATCGCCTGTCCGCAAAGCCAAAGTCACTTTTTGTTTTTTTAAAGTCTCAAATAACTCTCCCGAATTGATGAAAGCCGTTCCGTTACTTTCAGATATTTTTTCGGCATTGTGCGTTTTATTCCCAAAACCAATGCTCATTCGTGCATCAGATTTTATGGCTCTTAAATGTGCTTTGATTAAAACAGCGGTCAATAAAGCATCTTCGGGATTTTGAACTTCTATTTGAAATTCGTCACCACGATAAACTTCCCATTCGCCTGGTGTTTTACCAAGCGGAGCCAGGATTTTTTTTAAATCCTCGACCCAATGCTGAGACTCCTGCTGTCTTGAACCAATTATGTCGCCTGTAATTACACTAGTCATAATCAAATATAATTAAAAATAATAAAAATTGTATTACAAATATAAGTAATATTTTTAATTATTACACTTTTTGGTAATATTTTAAAATATTACATTTTTATGTAATAAATATACCTATTACGATATTATGTAATAAAGACAGAAGCACTTATATTTAACTACGATAAACTATCCAGCATTAAAATTTAAAAAAAACTTATATAATTTATAGGGTAAAAAAAATAATTCAGAAAACTTATATTCCTATAATCAAAATTATATAAGCAATACATTTAAATGATCTTATATAACTTATATGGTTTTAAAAAAAACAGCCTAATAAGGTTAAAATAAATAATTCGCAAAGAGTTAATTTTTATTTCTTTAAAAAAGAACCTAACTTAGCTTATACAAAAGAATAAGTTTTGAATAAAGAGATCAAGATTATAGAATGTCCACGAGATGCCATGCAGGGTATCAAAACCTTTATTCCAACAAAAAATAAAGTAACTTATATACAAGCCTTGCTTCGCGTAGGGTTTGATACAATCGATTTTGGAAGTTTTGTTTCTCCAAAAGCAATTCCGCAGATGCAGGATACGGCTGAAGTTTTGGCACAATTAGATTTGTCGCAGACAACCAGTAAATTGCTTTCGATAATTGCCAATACGCAAGGCGCAGCTCAGGCTGCAGAGCATGAAGCTATTCAATATTTAGGATTTCCGTTTTCTATATCTGAAAATTTTCAGATGCGTAATACACATAAAACGATTGCAGAGTCTTTAGTAACTCTTGAAGAAATTCTTGAAATCGCCGATAAAAAAAACAAAGAGGTTGTGACGTACCTTTCAATGGGATTTGGAAATCCGTACGGAGATCCGTGGAATGTTGAAATTGTTGCAGAATGGACAGAAAAACTGGCCGGTATGGGCGTTAAAATTTTATCGCTTTCAGATACTGTAGGAAGTTCTACGCCGGATGTTATTACGTATTTGTTTTCGAATTTAATTCCGAAATATCCTGAAATCGAGTTTGGGGCGCATCTGCATACTACGCCAGACAGCTGGTTTGAAAAAATTGACGCCGCATCAAAAGCCGGATGTATACGTTTTGACGGAGCAATTCAGGGATTTGGCGGCTGCCCAATGGCGACGGATAAATTAACTGGAAACATGCCGACAGAAAAATTGATTTCTTATTTTACTGCTAATAAAAAAATAACCGGACTTAATTCATTAAGTTTTGAAAGTGCTTACAATGAGGCATCTAAATTATTTGGAAAATTTCATTAAAAAAATAATACAAAATAAGTAATATCTGACAAGAAAAGGCGTTTTTATTAATCTTAATTAATTAAAAATGAAACGAAATCTTTTATATAGAATCTCTATAGCACTCTTTTCCGCAGTTTTATTTCTCTCTTGTTCAAGTGATTTAGACTTTGACCAAATCGATGATTTTGTGCTTGAACCCGTTTATGTGGCAAATCTCGCTTACTTTAATGTTACTGCAGATCAAATTGATGATAATGGACAGGGACAGCAAATACCGCCTGATGTTGAAGAATTTGATGTTTTTAAAAAGAAATTTTTTACAGATAATCTGGTAAAAGCCGAACTTAATTTCGAAATTGAAAATACTATAAACAGAGCTTTTGAAATCGAATTGCAGTTTATAGATGCCAATAATCAGCTATTAGAAACTATTGATTTGGCTGTTCCAACCTATACCGGAGGCTCAAACATAATACAATATCCTACAGAAGTTTTTGAGGGAGAACGGTTAAATTTATTAAAAAAGACCATGAAAATTGGTTTTGTAGTAACAACCGTAACAGGATCTGGATCAGGCGATATTTCGGGTAATTTAAAATTTAAATCAGGTGCAACCGTTTATATGAAAGTAAAATGAGAAAAGCACTTTTAATTTTAATGCCTCTGTTGCAGCTTTTTTGTTATTCCCAAAATAAACAAGTGCTGTACAATTTTACGTCAATTCCACAGTCTTCGCTTGTAAACCCAGGGGCCGATGTTTCATATAAATATTATTTTGGCGTTCCGCTTCTGTCCGGAGTTTCTGCAAATATTGGTTCCAGCAGTTTTTCGGCTTATGATTTATTTGCTGATAACGGCGTTGATTTTAATGATAAAGTGCGAAATATTATCAATAAATCATCTGCAAATGATAAAACACAGGTAAACCAGCAGCTTGAAATATTCTCTGGGGGATTTAGAGTAGGAGGAGAGGACAGTCAATCTTATATTTCGTTTGGGGCATATCAGGAATTTGATTTTTTAATGTATTTCCCAAAAGATATTGCCATTTTAGGGGTAGACGGAAACAAGAATTATATTGGGAAATCATTTAACTTGGCCGATTTAAATTTACGCGCCGAAGTGCTTTCTGTTTTCCACGTAGGATTTCACAAAAAACTAAACAAAAAACTGGTTTTAGGCGGGCGGGCTAAAATTTATTCAAGCGGTGCCAATGCGACTTCAACTAAAAACTCGGGATATATTTATACCGGGCAAGGAACGGGAACTAATTTGTACACTCAAATAATCGAATCAAACTTAGAGCTTAAAACTTCGGGCATCGGGAAATTTACAAAAGATGAATACGAAGGAAGTATCCCCAGTGATATTGCACACAATACTTTTTTGAATGGAAGTTTAGGTTTAGGATTTGATGCCGGTATTACTTATAATATTAAAGAAAATCTACAGCTTACTGCCAGTATACTTGATGTTGGTTTTATAAAGCATACTAAAGACATTGAGACGTTGACATATAAAGGTGCTTACAGATATGACGGAGTAAACCCAGGTTTTGATGCTGTAAATGAACCGGAAAATATTTTTGATGAGTTTGATGCGGCTATTCCGCGAGATACGTCTTATAATAAATATACAACCTGGCGCCCCGTAAAATTTAATTCCTCCATTCAATATTCATTTGGCGAATCAAGATACGATGGAGAGTGTAATTGTAAAGGTTCAAGTGAAACAAGATATTTAAATGCTGTTGGCGCGCAGTTGTTTATAATGACAATGCCAATAGAACCTTATGCTGCTTTGACGGCTTTTTATAAACGCAGTATTTTTGAAAAGCTGAATGCCAAAGTCACTTATACATTCGATCCGTATTCAAATAAAAATATTGGTTTAGGACTTTCCGGAACACTCGGAAAATTTAATATTTACGCTTTATTCGATAATGTTTTAGAGTATAAAGATGTCACAAAAGCCAATAGTCTTGCCTTTCAATTTGGTTTTAACTTCATTTTTCAAGATAAAAAATAAAATTCCAATACTTTAAATTCCAATTGAGTAAGGCCTTTATTTTTGCTTTATTGATTGGAATTTGGGATTTAAAATTTGGAATTTAAATCGTAAGACGATTCCTGTAAACTTAAATTTATGAATAAGTTAGTATTTAAGTTAGCAATTTATTCACTATATTTGCACGCAATTCAACTAGAAATTGCACCATGATAGCACACAACTCCAAGATTATCGGCGAAGGTTTAACTTACGACGATGTATTATTAGTACCTAACTACTCGAATGTGCTTCCCCGCGAAGTGAGTATCAAATCAAAATTTTCAAGAAACATAACATTAAACGTTCCAATCGTATCTGCTGCTATGGATACAGTGACCGAAAGTGCAATGGCAATCGCTATGGCACAAGAAGGCGGAATTGGAGTTTTACATAAAAATATGACCATCGAGCAGCAAGCTGGAAAGGTTAGAAAAGTAAAGCGTGCTGAAGCAGGGATGATTATCGATCCGGTAACATTACCAATGAATTCAACTATTGCAGACGCTAAAAACGCCATGAGAGAATTCGGAATTGGCGGTATTCCAATCGTTGACGAAAACAGAATCCTTAAAGGAATTGTTACCAATCGTGACTTACGTTTCGAAAAAAACGGAGCAAGACCAATCGCTGAGGTAATGACAAGTAAAAACTTAGTTACTGTCGCCGAAGGAACTTCACTAGAACAAGCCGAAGTAGTTTTACAAGGCCATAAAATCGAAAAATTGCCAGTTGTAAATGCTAAAAACGAATTAGTTGGTTTAATTACGTTTAGAGATATTACAAAACTGACTCAAAAACCAATCGCTAACAAAGATACTTTTGGCCGTTTGAGAGTTGCTGCTGCAATTGGCGTTACCGGAGATGCAGTTCAAAGAGCTGAAGCTTTAGTTGCTGCCGGTGTAGACGCTATTATTATTGATACAGCACACGGACATACTGAAGGTGTGGTAAATGTATTAAAAGAAGTAAAATCAAAATTCCCTCAAATAGATGTAGTGGTTGGAAACATTGCAACGCCGGAAGCTGCTAAATATTTAGTAGAAAACGGTGCCGATGGTGTAAAAGTAGGAATCGGTCCTGGTTCTATTTGTACTACACGTATCGTTGCAGGTGTTGGTTTTCCTCAGTTTTCAGCGGTTTTAGAAGTTGCTGCTGCTATTAAAGGAACAGGTGTTCCTGTAATTGCTGATGGTGGAATTCGTTATACAGGAGATATTCCTAAAGCAATTGCTGCAGGTGCTGATTGTGTAATGTTAGGTTCATTATTAGCAGGAACAAAAGAATCTCCGGGTGAAACTATTATTTTTGAAGGAAGAAAATTCAAATCATACCGAGGAATGGGTTCTGTTGAAGCAATGCAGACTGGTTCAAAAGATCGTTATTTCCAGGATGTTGAAGACGATGTTAAAAAATTAGTTCCGGAAGGAATTGTTGGTCGTGTTCCTTATAAAGGTGAATTAAACGAAAGTATGCTCCAGTTTATTGGAGGTCTTCGTGCCGGAATGGGATACTGTGGTTCAAAAGATATTCCAACTTTACAAGAGTCTGGGCGTTTTGTTAGAATCACGTCAAGTGGAATCACTGAAAGCCACCCACATAATGTAACTATTACAAAAGAAGCTCCAAATTATTCTAGATAATTTTTAGTTTTTTTAAATATTAAAAAAGGCATAAGAGTTCAATTCTTATGCCTTTTTTGATTTATTTTTTGGAAATTTTAGCAAGTTGACTATAATCACTTTTTGATTTTAAATCGATATTAAAGTCGGTATGCTTTAAGTTAAGATTTAATTCCATGTTTAAAGTATTTTCACTTACAAAATGATTTGGGATATCATAAACTAATTTTCCTGTTCCATTTCCTGAACCACTTGACTCAAAGCCAGTTTTAGTGAATTTCATTGAATATATTTGGATAATATCAAAAAAAGCAGATTTTTCAGTAATACTTTTTAAGTTATACGTTGTTGTAATAACCATTTCGATGTTCATACCGCCAATAGGAAGTGTAAGTGGACTTTCCTGTGAAAAAGATTCACCTGTTTTTAATTTTTTCTCCGGCAGAGCTAGTTGATTAAAAGTGCTTTGAACCATTTGAAAAATACTTTTTTTAAAATTTTCTTCCATTCCTGTACCTACGATCGAATCTAATTTTGGCATGCTTGAAAGTGTGGCATTACCAAACAAAAGGGTTCCGCTTGGAATTACACTTTTTCCGTCTTTATCAGAAGATTTTAGGTATTCTATGGTTATAGGGAAATTTCCGTCTTTACCAATTTTTCCAGTTTTAGAAACAGTTTCTACATTAAATGAACTTTTTATTTTGACAGGATTTTCCGTTCCGTTTTTCTTTAGTATTTCCAGTAATTTTTCAGATCCTGAATATGTCATTTCATAATCTGAAGAATTAGTTACTGTTTGAGTGTAAATAGTTTCAGGTGAGTAACCCGGTTTGAAGTCTAAAATTTCGTTCGATTGTCCATAATTGAAAAATGGTACAATAATAAAAAATAGTAAAAATGATTTTTTCATGTGTGAAAGTTAGTACGATAGATATTTGACGTTTTGTTAAACGAAAGTAGACAAATTATCATCAATGAAAATTTTATTTTATCTAAATTTTTAGTTTTTGATTAAAAACAAAAAAGCAGCTTATAGATAAATTATAAGCTGCTTTTTTTATGAAAAAATATTTTTTTAAAGCGAATTAGTTTGTTCCGCTTCCCTTAATTTTTGATTGTCTAAAATCTTCTGAATAAAAGGTTTTACCTCTTTCTCAATATCAGATTCAGATATATTTAAAGCTTTTGGATCAGCTGTTAATTGCAGCCACGGTTTTGGAGCGTCAAAATTATAATTTCCAAAAACTACAACCGGAGTTCCTTTTACTTTTACATTTTCTTCGTCTTTCAAAATCCATTCATCGGCAAATTTGTAAAGATATTTTGCATCTTTTTCCAATAATCTCAAGCAGGAATGTGATGCCGGATAACCCGGTAATTCATATTGATGAAAACCAACTCCGAGTTTGTTCTCGATATTAAAATTCCATTTTAATTCCCATTCGTCATTAAAAGTACTTGTTGTTTTTTCTGCTTTCCAATTGGTAAAAAACAATCCGGTTGGCGTAGGGGCCTTTTTTCTTCCCATGTTTGTTGGACCCGTACGAACCAACTCACCGTTTTCGTAAGCAGCAAAGGCTTGCGAAGGATAGGAAAAAATAATGATTTTAGAAACTTCTTCTAAAGCAGTAACATGCAATGGAAATGGTAAGTAGTAAACCAAATCTCCGCTAAAATCTGCCGGAATAACTACTGAGTCTAATTTTTTAAAATTTGCTTTGTCAGTTCTGTTTACGGCATAAAGAATATTTAGTTTACTGCTGTTTGTTTCGTTAGTTTTAAGCCAGTCTTTTGTTCTTTCAATCTGGTAAGAAACAGCCGATTTCGGTTTCTTGTATTCAATTGTTTTTTTAGGCTTAGTATTTTTGGTTAAATTGGCGGTGTCGCTTTTTTTACAAGAAACAACTAAAGTTAACATTAATATAAGTAATACGTTTGCTGTATGATATAACTTTTTCATAAGTCGTAATTTTTATAAAAATAAAGTTATAACTATACTCGTCAATATACCTTACACAATTTTTTGAATAGTTTGCTGGATTTTCATTTAACAGATAAAATTGTAAAGATTATTTCTGCTCAATTAATTTCAAAGTATATTCAAACTGCGTATCCTTATTTCGCAAAAAATCATCTAAAGTTTGCCTAACTTCATGATCGGGAATAATTCCTCTTCCAAAAATCTGACTGGCTTTTTTAGGCACGTCCTGCTCTAAATTTACAATCGAAAATTGTGTTTTTATTTTTGTGTTTGGTAACTCATATTCGATAGGAGTGTGGCCGTTGTGTCCGAAATAACCACCCATTGTTTCTTCGCCAATAACAACAGCATTTGTGTTTCCTGCTGCTAAAGAGGTAAATAATGATCCTGCAGAAGCAATTCTCGGGCTTATTAATAGATAAATCTGCCCTTTAAAATTGTTTTTATCAGGTTGTAATAAAAGATTGAATTTTTCGTCCTGAATATATTTACCGTTTTCTAATTTCGGAAACTCGTCTTTTATTTCATCTTCAAAATCTTTTTTTTCTTCCTGTTGTTTTTGAAGTTCATTTTCTTCATAAACAAGATATTCCGGAAATGGAATCTCCTGAAAATTGACATAAGCAAGAGCATTTTCCCTAAATGGTTTTTGCGCTAAATATGAAAAAGTTATTATATCATTTGGATCAGTTCCTCCGCCATTATTTCTAACATCAACGATTAGATTTTTTATTTGTAAATTATCAGAAAGATATTGAAAACAGCTGTCCACATATTTTTTATAAGCCAAATGCTCTTTGTCTTTTGCATTTCTGCCAATTGCAAATGTATTAATGGCAAGTAAACTTGTATTGGGTGAAATAACTTTAAAAGAATATTTACCTTTTATTTTTCCGTATTGTAAGCTGTCAATAGGAAGTGAGTGGCGGTTTTTGAAATTCTCTTTTCGAATTTCATTAGAAACTGCTGCAACAGTTTTTTTTAATTTTTGAGACTTATTGGGAAGGGAGTATTCAACTAAAAAAAACTTTTGAGGTCCATACTCCATTTCGAAATATTTAGCAAACGAACTTCCAATACCAATCGATTTTCCGGTGATGTTATAACCGTCGGTTGTGTAATATTTAGAAAACGCATCTAATATTTGATTGATAGCAATTCTGTTAATTGAATGAATCTGGGAACCTAACGGAATTTCAGTATTCTGAAAATTAATAACTAGTTTATTTTCAATCAATTTTACAGGATAAGGAAAAAAAACATTTCCTGATGAATATTTATTTTGAAAATCATCAGGAAGTGTTGTGCCATTATGAAGGCTGCCTTCGAAATCGGTAATTTTTAAAATAATCTTATAAAAATCCAGCAGTGTTTTGGGCTGTTTTATCTGTGAAAACGCCCAAGAATAAATGCTGTCAATTTGCTGTTTTGTCCGGTATTTATAAAGCCCGGAATTAGCTTTTTCTCTAATATCTTTAAAAATAATAAGATCTTGTTTTAGTTTTTCAATCGGCAGTTTTACATTTTGCGCGATTAGAAGAAACGGAAAAAACAGAAAAAAGAATATTTTAGATTTGAGCATTTTAAAGTTTTTAGAACCTAAAAATACTCAAAAAACTATATCAAACCTTTAATTTTTACATGCTGCAGCAACAAAATTGTTTTAGCATCAGTAATTTCACCAGATTCGATCATGGCATAAGCTTCATCAAAAGTATATTCCAGGACTTCAATATTTTCCTGTTCAGCATCCAGTCCGCCGCCTTCACTTACTTTCATGCTTTCGTCATATTCTCCAACAAAAAGATACAAGATTTCTGTTACAGCACCAGGGGACATATAAGTTTCTACTACTTTTTGTACTTTCTTTATTCGATATCCGGTTTCTTCTTCGGTTTCACGAATAATTGCCTGTTCAGGATTATCCTGATCTAAAAGTCCGGCACAGACTTCAATCATCATTCCTGTTTTATTTCCGTTAAGGAAAGTAGGTAAACGAAACTGACGCGTTAAAATAACGGTCTTTTTATCTGAATTATATAGTAAGATTCCGGCACCGTTTCCGCGATCATAAACTTCTCGGGTATGAATTTGTGCTTCTTCTTTCTCTTTTTTATAACTAAAAGAAACTCGGTTTAAAATATACCAATTGTCTGATAATAACTTGGTTTCTGTAATTTCAATTTCTGGATTTTTTCTCATTTCGAAAATAGTTTCATAAAAAAAACGCCCTGATTATCAGAGCGTTTAAGTGTATTATATTGTTATTGTCTGCTTTCTGTCTGGCCCAACCGATACAATTTTGATTGGCACTTCGATTTCTTTTTCAATAAATTCAATATATTCTTTTAGCTCAATTGGTAATTGATCGTAAGTTGTCAATCCCGTTAAGTCAGCTTTCCAGCCTTTGAATTCCTGATAAACCGGAGTAACATTTTCTGGCTCAATGTTATAAGGAAAGTGAGCAATGTTTTGTCCTTTATAGTTGTATTCTGTACAAACTTTTAAAGTATCAAAACCAGAAAGAACATCGCCTTTCATCATCATTAACTGTGTAACTCCATTGACCTGAACAGCATATTTTAAAGCTACAAGGTCTAACCATCCGCAGCGTCTTTGTCTTCCTGTTACAGATCCAAATTCGTTACCAACTCTTGCCATTGTTGCACCAACTTCGTCAAAAAGTTCTGTTGGGAAAGGTCCGCTTCCAACACGAGTAACATAAGCTTTAAAAATTCCGTAAACTTCTTTGATTTTGTTAGGAGCAATTCCTAAACCAGTACAAGCTCCGGCAGCAGTAGTATTTGATGAAGTTACAAAAGGATAAGTTCCAAAATCAACATCCAATAATGAACCCTGAGCCCCTTCGCACAGAATAGATTTGCCTGCTTTTTGAGCCTGGTGGATATATTCTTCACTGTCAATAAAATCTAATTTTTTTAATTCTTCGACAGCTTCAAAAAACTCTTTCTCAAGTTCAGCTAAATTGTATTGAATCGCAACATCGTAGAAAGCAATCATAGCTTCGTGCTTGTCAGCCAATGCTCTGTAACGCTCGTTAAAATCTTCAAGTTCGATATCACCTACACGTAAACCGTTTCTACCCGTTTTGTCCATATAAGTTGGGCCAATTCCTTTAAGAGTAGAACCAATTTTTGCTTTTCCTTTTGAAGTTTCAGAAGCCGCATCAAGCAAACGGTGCGTTGGTAAAATTAAATGTGCTTTTCTTGAAATGATTAATTTCTTTTTGATATCAAGGTTGAATTTCTCTAAACCTTCAATTTCTTTTTGAAAAACTACAGGATCAATTACAACACCATTTCCGATAATATTTATTGAATCTTTATGGAAAATTCCAGAAGGAATAGTTCTAAGTACGTGTTTAATTCCGTCAAATTCTAATGTATGTCCTGCATTTGGTCCTCCTTGAAAACGTGCAATTATATCATAATTTGAGGTAAGAACGTCAACAATCTTTCCTTTACCTTCATCTCCCCATTGTAATCCTAGTAATAAATCTACGGTCATTCTGTTTTTAATTTGCGTTAGGACAATCAAAACTTGCCCTACTGATTATGTAGTTAATTTTCTTTTTTTTTATTTTTTGAAAAAGTCTTTATTTTAAGACTGTGAGCTCTGCTTTTTGTTTCCGTAGAAATAAAGCGAGTGATTTGTGATTTCAATATCAAATATCTCTTCGATAGTTTTTTTGATGGTTTGAATTCTTGGATCGCAAAATTCAATTACCTCACCAGAATCTGTCATAATGATGTGATCATGCTGTTTATCAAAATATGATTTTTCGTAGTAAGCCTGATTTTGTCCAAATTGATGTTTTCTAACCAAAGCGCAGTCTAACAATAACTCGATCGTGTTGTAAAGCGTAGCCCTGCTCACACGGTAGTTTTTGTTTTTCATTTTGATGTATAGATTTTCTATGTCAAAATGCTCCTCGCTATCGTAAATTTCCTGAAGTATAGCATAACGCTCAGGAGTTTTGCGATGCCCTTTTTGTTCAAGATACATTGTAAAAACATTTTTTACAATTTCTTGATTCTTAGTGTTGTCAGTTGAAATAAGTGTCATATCCTGCAAAGATAATTTTTTATTTTTAATGAATAAAAGTTTCGGGTTTAAAGTTTAACGTTTAAACTGGAATTTGATAGGGGGCAATGCACCAATTTTAGGCTTTTACGCTATTATACTTTACAAAGTTCAATAGAACTTAATTAACATAATTATTTTAATTTAGGATAAAAATAACAGATTTTCAGCTCGTTTTTGACATATACATATACCAGTTCCATTCCCATGTTTTTCCCTGATCGTCAGACATGGCCTGACTCCACACCGGATTATTTTCATCACGGGCATCCCATCTAAATACCTGAATTACATTTCTGCCTTCATAAATATCCTTTGAGAAAAAATGTCCAATTTTATCTTCAAAAGAGCCTACAACGGGTTTGTCTAATGTTCCTGAATTGGAATCGGCCCAGTAAATGCTCCACAATTTTGTTTTCGGATTAAATAATCTAACGGTCATTCCTTCAAAAGGTTCACCATCAAAAGTGGCAAGAAAATTATCAATATTACCAATCCCGTTTAAAATTTTATACATTTCCTGAGTCGATGGAAATTCAATCCATTCTGTGCAACTGGCAAATCTTGTTTTTAATTTTTTGTTACGAATAACTGATTTTCCCTGAAAGAAATCGAAATCATCTTTTGAGGAAGATTTAGAAGCGACAATTAAAAGTTCTCCATTTTCATCAAAAATAACTTCGGGAATTTCTAAGGAATTTGCGTTCATAAAAAAATATTTATATCAATAGTTTAAGTAAAATAGTCACGATGTTGTATTTCTTTTGACTTTAAGACTTTAAACTTTTGACTTATTTAGGTTCTATATTCTCTGGTAACTTTATCAACGCCGTCAATTTTTTTAATGGCATTAATCATTTTTTTCAAAATGGTATTGTTTTGAACAATTACAGCAATTTGACCGTGAAAAATTCCGGCATCAGTACTCAAAGAAATACTCTGAATATTAACGCTCATATTGTTTGAAATTACACGGGTTAATTGATTTGTAAGTCCTAAAACGTCCATTCCGGTAATATTGATAATGGCTTTAAACTCTTCCTGAGAAGAATCTATCCATTTGGCACTCATGATTCTGTATGCGTAGTTTGACTGCATTCCAATTGCGTTTGGACAATCTTTTTTATGCACTTTAATTCCTTCGTTTATCGTTACAAAACCAAAAACATCGTCACCCGGAATTGGATTGCAGCATTGCGAAAGTTTATAATCCAGTTTATCATGCTCCGTTCCAAAAACCAGCATGTCGTAATTACTGCTAATGACTGGTTTATGAATATCTTCGGCAGCGGTATTGTCTTTATTTCTTTTAATTTTATTTTTAAAGAAATTGATAAACGTATTTCCTTTTTGTGCTGCGTAATCTTTTAACTGCTGGTTTTCTATAGCGCCAATTCCAACGCGATAAAATAAATCTAAACTGGTTTTTAATTTAAAAAAGTTAACCAACTCATTTGTAACTTGCTCGTTAAGCGTAATTTTTAAATGTTTAAGTTTTCGGGTAAGTAATTCTTTTCCTTCCTCGCCAATTTTTTTCGTGTTCTCGTTAAGAACATTTTTGATTTTATTTTTTGCTCTTGAAGTGGTTACGTATTCCAGCCAGTTTACCGTAGGTTTTTGGTTTGCCGATGTAATAACTTCAACCTGATCGCCGCTTTTTAATTCATGGTTTAAAGGCACAAGACGTCCGTTTACGCGGGTTCCTCTTGTTTTAATTCCAATTTCTGAGTGAATGCTGAAAGCAAAATCGAGCGAAGTTGCCCCTTTTGGCAATGATTTTATTTCTCCTTTTGGGGTAAATATGAAAATTTCTTTTGAGTACAAATTCATTTTGAAATCTTCTACAAAATCTACCGCATTTGTCTCCGGATTTTCTAAAGCTTCGCGAAGTAAATTCAGCCAGACATCTAAGCCGCTTTCTTCGCTTGCGCCATTTTTATATTTGTAATGTGCCGCATAACCTTTTTCGGCAATTTCATCCATACGTTCGCTTCGAACCTGAACTTCGACCCAGCGTCCTTTGGGTCCCATAACCGTAATGTGAAGTGCTTCATAACCAGTTGATTTTGGAGATGAAATCCAGTCACGCAAACGGCTCGGGCTTGGTCTGTAGTGATCGGTTACGATGGAATATATTTTCCAGGCGATGAATTTTTCATCATGCGGATCTGATTTATAAACAATTCTAAGCGCAAATTTGTCGTACACTTCATCAAAACTTACGTTTTGCGCACGCATTTTACGGCGGATCGAATAAATAGATTTCGGACGGCCTTTTATAATATAATCTATATTTTCAGCATCAAGAGATTTCTTCAAAACATCCGAAATATCTTTGATATAAGCATCCTGTTCTTCTTTAGTTTCTCTAATTTTGCTTACAATATCTTCGTATACAGCAGGTTCTGTGTACTTTAATCCTAAATCTTCTAATTTGGTTTTGATATTGTAAAGTCCCAAACGATGGGCTAGAGGAGCGTAAATATAAAGCGTTTCCGAAGCAATTTTTGTCTGTTTATATTCTGCCATCGAATCCATGGTCTGCATGTTGTGAAGACGATCGGCTAATTTTATCAAAATTACACGTACGTCATCGTTCAAAGTCAGAATCATTTTGCGGAAATTTTCCGCCTGCATGGATGCATTTAAGTCTTTTTGGACTAATGAAATCTTAGTTAAACCTTCAACAAGCTGCGCTACTTTTGGGTTAAATAAACGCTCAATATCTTCAACAGTTATAGGAGTATCTTCGACAACATCGTGTAATAAAGCCGCGGCAATAGAGGTCGCTCCCAGACCAATTTCTGAGGCAACAATTTTTGCAACTGCAATAGGATGAAAGATATACGCTTCACCAGATTTGCGTCTTTGTTCTTTATGGGCATCAACAGCAACATCAAAAGCTTTCCGAATTAATTTTTTGTCGGCAGGGCTTAAAGTCTGGTAACTAATTCGCAGTAATTCCTTGTATTCGTGTGCAATTGCTTTGTTTTCTTTTTCAATATCTATTTCTATCATAACGGCATAGTTCAAGTACTAAAAATAAGAATAAGTTAGAACATATACAAGGGAATGGATTGTTGATTTTAGAGTTAAGATTTTAGATTTTTGAGGGTGAAATTTTGAGATTTTTCGTCTCTGGAAAGGGCTTCGACTTCGCTCAGCCTGACAGCTTATTTAAAAATAAATTCCAATTTTTTATCCAGAAGCTTCGGGACCAAATCCCAATAAAAAAGAGCGCAGCGATTTTTTATAAATCTAAAATCTAAAATCTAAAATCTAAAATCTAAAATCTAAAATCTAAAATCTAAAATCTAAAATCTAAAATCTAAAATCTAAAATCTAAAATCTAAAATCTAAAACCCTCTTTGTCTTTTCGCTTCAAAAATTAAAATAGCGGCAGCGACCGAAACATTCATGCTGTCGATTTCGCCCTGCATTGGGATAATGATGTTTTGTGTTGCGGCTTCACGCCATTTTTGTGTTAGGCCTGTAGCTTCTGTACCCACAACCAAAGCGGTTGGAGTGGTGAAGTTTTGGGTATGATAGGAAGTTGAATTTTGTAAAGTAGCCGAATAAAAATTGATCTTTTTTTCTTTCAAAAATGCAATAATTTCTTCGGTTGTTCCAGTGGCGATTTGGTTGGTAAATAAACAGCCAACGCTGGAGCGCACAATATTCGGGTTGTATAAATCGCTTTTTGGGTCAGCAATTAAAACGGCATCAAGATTTGCGGCATCTGCGGTACGTAAAACGGCACCAACATTTCCGGGTTTTTCAAGAGATTCAGCCACTAAAATTAATGGATTATCAGATAATTTTAAATCAGATAATTTTAAGGATTTGGTTTTGGCTACAGCCAAAATACCTTCGGTTGTATCGCGATAAGCTAGTTTTTGGTAAACTTCTTTGTTGATTTCGATTAACTGAACTGATTGAGTAACTAGTTTGTTAATTTGACTTTCTGTAACTAAATCGGGTAAAAATAAAATGGTTTCAATTTCGTAACCGCCTTTTATGGCTAATGAAATTTCGCGTTGTCCTTCAATTAAAAATGTTCCGGTTTGTTTTCTGGCTTTTGCTTTTTCCTGTAATAAAGCAAGCGATTTTATAAACGGATTTTGAACTGAAGTTATTTGTTTCATTTTTTTGAGTCTCAAAGTTGCAAAGGCTCAAAGGTACAGAGTTTTTTTCTTCCTGCAAGGTTTTTAAAACCTTGTAGGTTTTGAATTGTTATGGTTTTTGCCACGAATTACACGAATTTTCACTAATTATAATTGAACATAATCAAAATAAATTCGTGAAAATTCGTGTAATTTGTGGCAAACAAGAACTCAGTTATTTCTCAAAGACTTCTTTAACTTCAGTTTCAATAGGATGATCTGTTGTGAAATTGTATCCCATGATTTTTGCAAAAGTCTGGGCGAATTGTTTTTGGTAGAATTGCGAATCTGTTTTGATTTCGCCTTTTGGGGCAATTTCTGGTCCCATTGCGGCGAACCAAATTTGCGATGCGCCAACAATATCAGCTCCGTGATCTGTCCATTGTGATTTTATTTTGTCACCGCGGCCGTGATCTACGGTAATAAAAATAGTCGTTTTGTTTTTGTACTGTGGATCATTTTGTACAAAATCCCAGATTTCTTTAATCCATTTATCTACCTGATTAACGGCGTCAAGATATGATCTGTAATGACCATGATGCGCCCATTCGTCAGTTTCGCCGTAAGAAATGTATAATACTTTTGGTTTCTTGTTTTTAAGTTCGTCCATTGCCTCATAATGCGTAAAAACATCAAGGCATTCATCTTCATGAAAAGGTTTAAACGAATTATTTCGCATTTCGTTTAATAATTTTTGAGAGGCTGTAGGTTTGTTTCCGCCCACATTATCAAAAGCAGAAATTACCGGAAAACCACTTCTTTCTTCATTTAAAATTCGGTCAAAAGCGTCCCACGCACCAAAAGCAGCAACTTTTCCTTTTAGTTTAGATTGTTTATTTAGGAATTCCAGAACATTTACGTTTGGATTGGGTTTGTAACCGTTAGAATTTATCTGAACATCAACATTTCCTGTCATGATTTCGCTATAACCAGGATAACTAAACCAATACGGATTTGATGCATCTACTTTACTTCCAAGATCACGATTTCCATAAATTTGTCCTTTTGAAGCAATTTCTGTCCAGAAAAAAGGCATGATTTTTTGGCGAGATGCTGCAAAATCTGAAGCGGAGTATCTTTTATAAATATAAGTACTGTCTCCCTGATTGAATTTTTTATCATTGGCAATCGCCGGGTCTAATCCTTTAAAAACTTCCTGCCATCTAAAACCGTCAGTAGTAATAATGATTATGTTTTCTGTTTTTTGTGCAGAAGATAAAAAGCTGATTAAAATGAATAGAATTTGGACTACTTTTTTCATGTTGGATTGAGTTGCAAGATTTAGAATAAATAAGTTCAAATTTAATTCGTTTTATGAAGAAGATAACTGATTGACATTTTCTTAACTGATTCTTAAAACTGAATGGGTAAGAGTTGTCTTTTATTGCTCAAATAGATGTTTGAATGAATTTTTTAATATTTCTAATAATTTAGAAGGTCTAAATTCTGTTAATTTTATTGTAGATAATACTCTGTCAAATGCGACAAATGTTACAAAGGACTGTAAAACAGCTTTGTCAATGTTTGGATTTTCATAAAAACTTGTGTTTTGAAGAGTCATCACATTTACAATTATTAAATAAATTAGATATAGAAAGAATATGATGAATTTAATATTACTTAAAGATATTATATAATCATTTAACTCTATAAGTTTGAAATGTTGAATTCTTTTTGATCCATTATGGAAGTATACTACCGTTTTGTCAACTACAAATTTTATTTGATTATGTAATAAAAAAGCAAAGATTACTCCAACTGTTAAAACTAGATAGATCCACGTTTCTAAATTAATAACAGTAATTTGATAATATTGGTCTAATCGATAAGCAATCATTGGAATTAAAAATGATAGTGCCAAATAAAGATACAAACTAATTTGTATACTTAGGACAGGAATTGCAATAGCCGTAAATAATGCTAAAATTGTAATAGGTAAATAAATTATTTGGGCAATTATATTAAGAATCCGAGATTGGAACCTTTTATTTATTTGAAAAATAATTATGCAAATTATTATGTACAGAGCTATTTTTAAAAATAAATTATCAATTTTAGAAGAATAATTGATAAGAAGAAGAAATAAGTATCCGAACCCAACAATTAAGACGTTTATTAAGATAATTATTAATGTTGAAAAAAAATCTTTTCCACTACCTTTCATAATATGATTGTCATTAGTTTAGAAATTTATTTTATTTCTACAAAATCCCTCTCGCTTTAATCTCCAAATACTTATTAATAGCATCTAAAGTTAAATTCTCAGGCTGCGTTAAAACCGAGTGGATTCCGTATTTCTTTAATTCGTTTGCGATAAGACGTTTTTCAAACATGAATTTTTCGGCAATTACTTTATCGTAAACTTCCTGAATGGTATCTGTTTTTTTATTGATGATAGCGTTTAGTTCCGTATTCTGAAAAAAGACAACAACCAATAAATGACTTTTTGCAATTCCTTTTAAATAGGGAAGCTGACGGTGTAAACCGTCCATTGTTTCAAAGTTTGTGTACAGAATAATCAAACTTCTTTGGTTGATGTTTTTCTTGATATCAACATATAATCGGCTGTAATCGCTTTCGAAAAAGTCGGTTTTGATGTTGTATAAAGTTTCAAGGATTTTTTGCATTTGCGAACCTCTTCTTTCTGCAAAAACTCTGTTCTCTACTTTTTTCGAAAAAGCAAAAATTCCTGCTTTATCCTGTTTTTTCAAAATTACATTTGATAAAACTAGCGTTGAATTTATCGCATAATCCAATAAACTTAAACCATCAAAAGGCATTTGCATAACGCGCCCTTTGTCAATTGCCAAATAAACAGACTGCGATTTTTCGTCCTGAAACTGATTCACCATCAGTGCATTTTTCTTTGCTGTGGCTTTCCAGTTTATAGTTCTAAGATCATCACCCTGAACATATTCTTTAATTTGTTCAAATTCCATGGTATGACCAATTCGGCGGATTTTTTTAATTCCGTATTGATATAAATTATTTGAAAATGCTATTAAATCGTATTTTCTCAATTGAATATATGACGGATAAGTTGGCACCATTTGATCTTTTGCAAAAGAAAATCTTCTTGAAATTAATCTTAAAGGTGAAGAAACATAAACATTTAAATAACCAAAATGATATTCGCCGCGTTCGGTTGGACGAAGATCGTATCCAATTTCTTTTTCTTCTGATGCTTTTATTCTTTTTGCAATTTTAAAATTACGAACCTGAAATTGAAACGGAATTTCATCAATTATCCTAACCAAAATTGGAAAGGTATAATGATTTTTTATTTGAATGTTTATTGGATTTAAATCTCCGTTTGAAAGCTTTTCCGGTGTAATTCTCTCGGCTTCAATTCCTGTTTTTGCCAGATACAATATTAAAATATCCAAACCTACAAAAGTGATCAAAACCAAAACAATAAACCAAACTGCATTGTATAAATTCGGAAAAATAAAAGCGCAGACAAATAATGCTATAATGCCCAAAAGCACATAGAAGAAGAAATTATTGAGATATAGACTTTTTATGAATTTCACTTTTTTTATAGTTTCAGGTTTCAAGTTTCAAGTTTTCCTGCAAGGTTTTTAAAACCTTGTAGGTATTTTTGACTTAGAATAAATTATACAATTAATACCTACGAGGTTTTGAAAACCTCGTAGGAACAGAGAATTATCTGGGAATCTCTACGGTTTCAATAATTTGTTTGATAATTTCAGAACTTGTAATTCCTTCCATTTCGCGTTCTGGCGCAACGATTACACGGTGCTGTAAAACAGGAATTGCAGCTTCTTTAATATCTTCCGGAGTAACAAAATCACGTCCGCGAATGGCAGCGAAACCTTTTGAAGCATTCAAAATAGCAATCGATGCACGAGGCGAAGCTCCTAAATATAAAAAGGCATTTTCGCGTGTGTTTACTACGATTCTTGCGATATATTCTAATAAGTTTTGCTCAACTCTAATCTGTTTAACTAAAGCTTGATATTGATTTATTTCTGCAGAAGAAAGAAGCGTTTGAATAGCTTCTAATTTTCCGTGATCCTGCAATAAATGCTCTCTCTGAATAATCAGGATTTCTTCATTTAATTTTGGATAATCGATTGTGATTTTGAATAAGAAACGGTCTAATTGCGCTTCTGGTAAACGGTAAGTTCCTTCCTGCTCAATTGGGTTTTGCGTTGCAATTACCAAAAACGGAGTTTCTAATTTATATCCGGAACCGTCAATTGTAATCTGGCGTTCTTCCATAACTTCAAAAAGAGCGGCTTGTGTTTTTGCCGGCGCACGGTTGATCTCATCAATTAAAATTAAATTAGAGAAGATTGGCCCTTTTTTGAATTCAAATTCTGAACTTTTTAAATTGAAAATAGAAGTTCCTAAAATATCAGATGGCATTAAATCTGGTGTAAACTGAATTCGGCTAAAACCAATATTTAATGTTTTTGCCAATAATTTTGCTGTAATTGTTTTTGCAACTCCCGGAACACCTTCTAATAAAACGTGCCCGTTTGATAAAATAGCAACCAAAAGCTGGTCAACCATTTTATGCTGTCCCACAATTACGGTTTCAATTTCTTTTTTAATGGAGTTTACATGCTCTAAAAGCGGTGCTAAATTTATTCGGGTTTCAAAATTCACATTTTCATTTGTGATTTCTGTTTCTGGTGTATTAATATCGTCCATGTTTGGTGTGTTTTTTTAGTTCGTTTATTTTGTTTTTTTGCCACAGATTTAAAGGATTAAAATGATTTTAGAAAAGCTTTTTAAATCTTGACAAATATTTTAATGTATAATTTTTTCGATTGCATTATTAATTCGGATTAAATCCTGTTCAATGCTGTCATGATAACTATTTCGGTGTTCGTTAATTAAAAATACTAGTTCCTGAATATCTTTTTCGTTTTTACCAGTTTTATGATGCAGTTTTTTAACAAACTCGTCATCCAGTTTTGTGGTGTCGATTAAATATTCGGTTCTGATTCTTTCTAAGAAATAAATGATTTTTTTATCAATTATATTTTTATGATCGCCTTCCTGATAGTACAAATTACCAATTGTTTTGGTAAAATCGATTGTCAAATTAGACAGGGGCTGTAAAATAGGAACAATTCGCTGTTTTCTTTTGGCATTAAATATCATAAAAATCAACATGCCAATCAGGAATAAATACCAAGCCCATGCTAAGGCCGGCTGACTTAAAATATATCGAAGCGGTGACCCGGAAATATTTTCATCTGTCTGCAATTTTGTGTACCAAAAAACATCTCCTTTTGGGATATACGAAAGCACATTTTCAGCATATTGATAGCGATCCTTTTTGAGCATATTATAATTTGTAAAAGCAACAGGATGCATGTGCAGAAAGAAATTTCCGTTTTTATAAGGGATTTTTATAAAATTGATATTTTTCTTCTTTTTCGGATTTCCCTGATAACCTAAAACAATTGTGTTTAGCGTATCAATCTTAGAGAAATAATCAGCAATATCACCAGTTGATTTGTATGCTTTTCGGCTCAGTTTTTTATTAGCCATCCAAACAAAAGCACTATCTGTTGGACGGAAATTTGAAGTATACTCAAACTTTAAACTGTCTAATAAAGGTTTGGGAAAATTTGCCATACTTAAAAAGGCATTATTTCCGTGTGAAACGAAATACATAATCTCCTTCATTGACTGATCGTCAATATTGTTTTGTACAGAAATATTAACAAAAGTCCCTTTTGCAGAATAAGTCTCTACTAATGAATCTTCATCGTATTTTGAATCTAAAAATTCATAAGGTGTTACAGCCGAAATTCTTTGAATTTTTTGCTTCTTAAAAATCCCGCCAATTTCTTTATCAAAAACATATAACCCAAAAGGGATTTTGTCATTAACAGAGTAAGTTGGACGCCAGTCAATAGGTTTTGGTTTGTCGTAATCTGAAACCAGAATTAAGATAAAAATAAAAACCAGAACAGAAATGTATATTTTGATACTTTTATTCATTAACTAAAGGTTTTTATTGCATTCTTAAATCTATTTTGTGCTTTGTTGAAAGTGTTTTCATCAATTTCAAATTCGCCATACCAAATATAATTGTACAAATATGACAAGTATGTAAACTCTTCTCTATGAGCAGGTCTTTGAAGCTCGTATAAATAATCTGAATTTGTTTTTTCGATATCCCATTCGATATAATTATTCTGAGCCATTATTTTTAAAAGCCAAAGATAATAGTATCGAATTGCAGCACGTTTTTCGCCAGATTCTAGACTTTCTTTTATTAATTTTTCGAAATCAAGAAGGTGAATGTTTTTTTCGATATCAGAATAATAAACAGTTCTTTTATTAGAGTTTTTGCCAAAAATCCATTGTCCTTCTTTATTGATAATTGCTTTAACGATTAGATAAATCATCAAAATAACTCCTAACGTCAAAATAATCCTGATTAAAATACCCACAAAGTTCAAAGAAGCTTCGGTTGTACTAAACGAAAACAGGCTTCTAAAAATACTGGCAAGCCAGTCTTTAAAACGGTCCCAAAGACCTTTTTCTGGAGCTTTATGTTCGTAAACAAAATCTGGATCGGTATATTTTTTCTGGTAATTTTTTGAAAAAGTCTTGCTTTCAATTGAGTCTGAATCAATTTGAATATCTTTTTCAGTGTATTTTATCGAAGCAATTTTTGGAGGATCTTCCGTCATCAAAGAATCCTGCGCATTCGAAATACTGCAGAAAAGGAAAAAAGATAAAATAAATAAAATTTTATTCATTACTGGTTTAATTAATTCGGTTTGGCTGATAATTTATGTACTTTTTTGTAAACAATAGCAGGATAAACCAAGTAATAAAATGAAATTATTCCTAAAGTAAATAATATAATAAAACAGCTTAACCAATTAGGCATATCGATAGAATATCTCGTAATAAATCCTTCAAGAAAACCTGCACCAATGGTAAAAGGAAAAGTACTTAAAAATATTTTAAAACTGTTTTTAAAACCAATTTTAAAAGAATTAATTCTTGAATAGGTTTTAGGAAACAGGATGGAAGCACCTAAAATAAACCCGGCGGCAGATTCAATTACAATGGCAAAAATTTCCATAGAACCATGAATCCAGATTCCGCGGACACTTTTCCAGAAAACATTTTGCTCGTAAAAGAAATATTGAAAAGAACCCAGCATTAATGAATTTTGAAGAAAAACATAAAACGTTCCAATTCCTGCAAAAATTCCATACATATAACATCTTGCGCCAACATAAAGATTGTTCATCGTAATGCCAATGAAACTTCCCCAGTTCGACCCAGATTCGTAAACAGCTACAGGATTTCCTTTCTTGATATTTTCTAAAGTCATATTGACATAATCGTCGCCTAATATCAATCGAACAAAATTTGGATCGTAGCGTGCAGAAACTACCCCCATTGCAACGGTGGCAAAAAAGAGGATAAAAGCGTATAAAAGATACCTTTTGTATTCAAAAAGCAAAAGCGGCACTTCTATTTTAAAAAATTCTACAATCCTGTTTTTTTCCGTTCGCTTCGTTTTATAAATCTTTTGATAAATCTGTGACGCTAAATGATTTAAATAGATAACTGTCTTACTTTTAGGGTAATAAGTTTGCGCATAGGAAAGATCATTCATTAATTGAATGTACAAATTAGCTAATTCGTCAGGATTTTTCTTAGCTTTACCGAAAATAGCTAGCTCAAATTCCAGCCATTTTTCTTTATTTTGTTTTATAAAGGCAACTTCTCTCATTGAGGGCTAAAATATAAAATATGTCAGAATTATCTATTAACACAACACAAAATGTTAAAATAAATTTTGTCGCCGCCTCTGTAGGTGAGCGATTAGGTGCTTATTTCATTGATGCAGGCATTAAACTTTCGTATATATTTTTGATTATTTGGGTGTTTTTTTACTGGATGGACATCGATAGCTTAATGACAAATTTAGATACCTGGTCAAGAGGGGCCATATTTCTGGTGTTATTTTTCCCGCTGATTATTTACTCTATAACTTTAGAAAGTATTTTTGAAGGACAGTCCTTTGGGAAAAAACTAGTTAAAATTAAAGTTGTAAAAATAGACGGTTATCAAGCAAGTTTTGGCGATTACCTTATTCGCTGGTTTTTTAGAATTATTGATTTTAGTTTATTCAACGGAATCATTGGTTTAATTGCAGTGGCTTCGAGTAAAAAATCACAGCGATTAGGGGATATGGCAGCCGGAACAGCTGTAATTACTTTAAAAAACAAAATTAATATCAGCCATACAATCCTTGAAGATATTGGCGAAGCTTATGTACCGACTTATCCTTTAGTAATTAAATTATCTGATAATGATATGAGAATTATTAAGGAAACATACCAAAGTGCGCTGGCTAAAAATGATCACGAAATTATCTACAAACTGGTTGCAAAAATCGAAAGCGTTACCGGAATCAAAAATCAATCAGGAAATAACAGTGATTTTATTAGGGTAATTTTAAAAGATTACAATTTTTATACACAGCATATGTAATGAATTGCTTAGAGTTAATTCATTGTATTTCTTAGTATTAATTATCCATAAATTTTATAAATTTATCAGACTTGTAAAATCAGGATTATAAATTAAATTCTAAATGATATGATGATTAAAAAATTAACTGCAGTATTATTACTGTTTTTTGTATCTTTTTTTGGTTTTGCTCAAGGCGGAAAAAAATTAGATAAAATTATTAAAAGAGATTATCAGATTATTGAAGGTACAATTAGTAAAATATCTGATAAAACGATTGAATATTCTTTACCCGGAGAAACGCTGGTCATTTCTCTCGATGTTTCGCAAATTGCCAGAATCGATTTTGCAAGCGGGCGTTCGCAGACTTTTGATGTAAGTCAGGGAAATAATGCATCTTCAAATCCTCCGGTTATTGCAGCTGCAGAAACAAAACCTAATACTATTGCTGTACTTCCGGTTCCGTATTTAAATTCAGATACACAGGAAAGCTCAGAAGATATGGCAAAATTTGCCCAGAATGATCTTTATAATAAATTGATCGATAAATCGTCGAATATTTTTCCGCTTACAGTTCAGGATTTAAGAACAACGAATAGTTTACTGCACAAAGCAGGAATTGATCACAACAATATTGATGAAACACCAATTGAAGATCTTGAAAAAATTCTTGGTGTCGATAATGTTGTAGCGGCAAAAGTTTCTTATACCATGAATTCAGGAACAACTGCCACAACTTACAGCAGCGGAGGCGCAAAAGTAAGCGACAATAATAAGAAGGTAAAAACTAATGATGTTTCGACAACAACTGCAAACACACAGGTTTATTACTATTACACGGTTTATTTTGACATGTATAAAAACAACACAAAAATATATTCGCAGACTCGTAAACCGTTTTTGGCGGTAAAAGACAGCTGGGTCGATTCAATTACTTATTTATTGAAAAGAAGCCCTATTTACACAAAAAAATAACAAATTGAGGAGCTGCAATTAATTTAATCTTTGTATCTCTGCACCTTTAATTTTTTGCACCTTAAAAAATGTTTCATTTATTAGATATTATTGGCACGATGGCATTTGCAATGTCCGGAGCATTAACAGCAATGCATAAAAGACTCGATCCGTTTGGGGTTTTTATTATTGCTTTTGTTACGGCTGTTGGCGGCGGAACGCTTCGTGATGTTTTAATTGGAAGAACTCCAGTGGGCTGGATGATGAATCTTCAGTACGTTTATGTTATTATTTTAGGTTTTTTTCTGGCTATTATTTTCAGAAAAAAGTTTGATAAACTAAGAACTTCCCTGTTTTTGTTTGATACCATTGGTTTAGGGGTTTTTACCTTAATTGGCCTTGAAAGAGGAATTGTAACGGGTCTTCATCCTGTAATTTGTGTGGCATTAGGAACTATGACAGCTTGTTTTGGCGGTGTAATTCGTGATATTTTATGTACCGAAATCCCAACGATTTTTAGAAGAGAAATCTACGCAACAATCTGTATTTTTGGAGGAATCGTATTCTTTGGCCTTAAGAAATTAAATTTAGAAGATGATGTTTTGTACCTTGTAACCTCTGTTGTAATAATTTCAGTTCGTTTACTGGCGGTAAAATACAAATGGTATCTGCCGGCTTTTGAACATAAATAAAGATTTTTAAATTTAGCCACAGATTAAATTGATTAAAAAGATTTTCTTTGCTAATTAAAAATCATTCTAATCTTTTTTCCCGATAGCTATCGGGAGTAGCATAAAAATGAAATACACCGTAAAAAAATACGATCAAAACGATTATAAATTGTGGAATGACTTTATTGTTCAGGCCAAAAATGCAACGTTTTTATTTCATCGTGATTTTATGGAATATCATCAGGATCGGTTTGAAGATTTTTCACTTTTAATTTTTGAAGAAGAAAAACTAAAAGCCATTCTGCCAGCCAATAAAAAAGAAAACTCCATTTATTCGCATCAGGGTCTTACTTATGGAGGATTGGTTTTTTCGTCTAAATTAAATGCCGAAAAAACAGAGTCAATTCTAAACTCGGTTTTATTGTTTTTGAAAGAAAACGCAATTAAAACTTTTTATTACAAGCCTATTCCGATTTTTTACTTTCCGGAAGGAAATCAGGAACTTGACTTTTTTTTATTTAAAAGAGGAGCGGTTTTAGAACGGAAAGAAATGAATTTGGCAGCCAATTTAAATTCTCCACTAAAAATCTCAAAAAGTAAATTAAAACATTTTAGAAGAATTGAAAATCTTGATTTGGATATCATTGAAGAAGAAGATTTTGAACCGTTTTGGAATGAAGTTTTAGAACCGAGATTATTAGAGAAGTTTAATGAAAAACCAGTTCATTCAAAAGAAGAAATAGCACTTTTAAAAGAACGATTTCCAAAAAATATCAAACAATTTTCAGTTTATCAAAACGATGAAATTATTGCGGGAATAACCATTTTTGAAACCCAAAATGTTGTAAAATCACAATATGGCGCCACTTCTAAAAAAGGGGAAGAAACGCGGGCATTAGATTTTTTATTCATTAATTTGATTCACCGATACAAACGAAAAGGAAAACATTTTTTTGATATGGGAATTGTAAATGAAGAAAATGAATCCGGTTATCATTCTGGTCTGCTAAAACAAAAAGAAGAATTAGGCTGTAAAGTTTACAATCAGGATTTTTATAAATTGGATATAAAATGATACCGTTTCTAGATCTGAAAAAAATTAATGAACCGTATGAAGCTGCTTTTCAGGAGAAACTGAAACTGGTTTTAGACAATGGCTGGTATATTTTAGGAAAAGAAACAGAAACCTTTGAAAAAGCTTATGGTGAATATTGCCAAACCCAATATTGCATTGGAGTAGGGAATGGTTTTGATGCTTTGGTTTTGATTTTTAAAGGTTATATTGAACTGGGAAAACTCAAAAAAGGCGATGAAGTTATTGTTCCTGCAAATACTTATATTGCCAGTGTTTTAGCCATTTTACAAGCAGATTTAGTTCCCGTTTTGGTTGAACCGAAATTAGAAACCTACAACATCAACCCAGATTTAATTCCCGAAAAAATCACATCAAAAACAAAAGCCATTTTAGCCGTCCATCTTTACGGACAATTAGCCGAAATGGATAAAATAAATGAAATTGCATTGCAAAATGATTTGATAATTGTTGAAGATGCAGCACAATCGCATGGAGCAGAAAGAAATCTACAATCTAAAATCTACAATCTAAAATCTGCAATCGCTTATAGTTTTTATCCCGGAAAAAACCTGGGCTGTCTTGGCGATGGCGGAGCAATTACAACCAACGATCCAGAATTAGTAAAAGTGTTGTTTTCGCTTCGAAATTATGGTTCAGAGCAAAAATATTATAACGAATATATTGGCGTAAATTCAAGATTAGATGAATTACAAGCCGCATTTTTAAACGTAAAACTGTCCAATTTAGATGCCGATAATGAGAAACGAAGAGCAATTGCAAAACGTTATTTAGCTGCAATTAAAAATGATAAAATAGAATTGCCGTTTTGGGATTTTTCAAACAATCATGTTTTTCATTTATTTGTTATAAGAACTAAAAACAGAGATTATTTACAGCAGTATTTGACCAAAAATAATATCCAAACCGTAATTCATTATCCGGTTCCGCCGCATAAACAAAATGCATTTCCAGACTGGAATAACTTATCATTTCCTATTACAGAAAAAATTCACAATGAAGTTTTGAGTCTGCCAATGAGTCCCGTTTTGACAGAAACGGAAGTAAATTATATTATCGAAATTCTAAACCAGTATTAATTCGTGACTGATAGCAAAAAATCATATCAGCAGATTTTAAAAACAACTTCACTTTTTGGAGGCGTTCAGTTTTTTTCGATTTTAATTTCAATAATCCGCACCAAATTAATTGCCGTTTTTATAGGTCCGGCCGGAATGGGAATTATAGCTTTATTAAATTCTACATTAAGTGTTTTAAGCAGTATTTCGGGTCTGGGTATTGAAACCAGCGCGGTCAAAAGTATTTCAGAAAATTTTAATAAAGACGATATTCGGATGGTTTCGATAACGATTCGAATTGTAAAAAGAATTGTTTTTTTTACCGGAATATTAGGAATGCTATTGACTATAATTTTCTCAAAAGCTTTAAGTATTCTCACTTTTGGAGATTCGAGCCAAACGTATTCGTTTATATTTCTTTCCCTTACTATTTTATTCAAACAATTATCTTCTGGACAATTGGCTGTTTTGCAAGGTTTAAGACATTTGAGGTTTTTGGCTAAAGCCAATTTTTATGGAAATTTATTCGGATTATTGTTTTCAATTCCACTCTATATCTATTTTAAGATCGATGCCATAATTCCAACCATTTTGCTGGCATCCGTAACTTCATTGATTTTTTCGTTTTATTATTCAAATAAAGTTAGAGTAGAAAGCAAGAAAGGAGAAATTACAAACGATGTCTTTGTAACCGAAGGAAAATCGATTATAAAATTAGGCTTTATGCTTACCATAAGCAGTGTTTTAACGCTTTTGACAGCTTATCTAATTCAAATTTATATTGGCAAAACCGGAGGCTTGGAACAAGTAGGATTTTATAACGCCGGATTTACATTGCTAAACTCCTATGTGGGAATTATTTTTACGGTTATGAGCACCGATTATTTCCCGAAATTGGCTTCTATAAACTCTGATAATGATAAAGTTAGAGTTAGCGTACAGCAGCAGGCTTTTATTTCGGTTTTAATTATAACGCCCATTATTGTTTTGTTTCTTGCTTTCAGCCAAGTTATTGTTAAGATGCTTTATACCTTAAAATTTGAGGCTATTTTACCCATGATTTGCATTGGAATTTTAGGAATGCTTTTTCGCGCTGTTTCCTGGGCAATGGGATTTATTTTAATTGCAAAAGGTGATTCTAAAATGTTTATAAAAACTGCCGTTGGTTTTAATGTTTTATCTTTAGTAATGAATATTTTAGGCTATTATTTTTACGGATTAGAAGGTTTGGGTTTTAGTTTCTGTCTTTATTTTTTATGTCATTTTATCGGCTTAAAAATCATCACTAAAAAAAGATATAATTTTTATTTTGAAACAGAGTTTTTCCAAATCTATTTGGTTTGTTTGGTAATTTGTATTGCTTCATTTTTACTCCGATTTATCGAAACTTCGGTTTTAAAATATGGGTTATTATCGGTTATGATTTTGATATCTTTCGGTTTTAGTTTGTATCATATTGATAAAAAGATGAATTTAAGCGAAATATTTACGTCATTTGTTCAGCGAAAAAAAGAGAATAATGATTCAGAATAGTTATAGAAAATGCAGGTCATTTTATCATACACTAAAGTTTTACTGGAAAGTAAACTGGATCAAAACGCTGTATTTTAACTTTAAAAAATTCCCTTTTGCAACCGCTAAAAAACTGCCTGTTTTCTTTTACGGAAAAGTAAAATTCACTTCTATTTATGGCGAAATTCAATTAGATGGAAAAATCCAAAAAGGAATGATTGGCTTTGGTCAGCCTTATGAATTGAATACTGTTCATAAAGGCATCGCTGAAATCAATATTTTAGGAAAATTAATTTTTAAAGGAAAATTCCAGTTTGGCAAAGATTGTTTTGTTTTTGTTGGAGAGCATGCTGTTTGCGAACTCGGAAATATGGCTTCTCTCGCTTCAAGCGGAAAAATAATTTGTACCGAAAAAATTGTTTTGGGAGAATATGCCCGTTTCGGCTCTGAATCGCAGATTATTGACACCAATTTCCATGATTTAATTGATACTCAAACCGGAGAAAAACTTAAAAAATCAGCTCCAATTACTATTGGAAATTATAATTTTATGAGCAACAGGGTTTCTGTTTTAAAAGGAACTCAAACACCAAATTTCTGCACCGTTGCATCAAATAGTTTATGTACCAAAGATTATACTTCGCTTGGCGAAAATATCTTAATAGGAGGTGTTCCGGCTAAATTAATCCGAAGTAATATTTCACGCGATTGGAGCGGAGAAAAACAGCAGCTTGATGATTTTTTGACAATTTAAAAATGCGTTTATGGTACGCGGATTTTACGGATTTACTTCGTAAAGACGCGGATTGACACGGATTTTATTTTTTAAATAGATAATAAAAAAATCCGTTTTAATCCGCGTTTTATTAATCATTTAAATAATATACGAAACCGATGCTTTATTTCAAGAAGAATATATTTTGACAGCAGCTTATAATTAGAGGTTTTAAAGTTTAAAAACATTTCAAAATGGATTCGTTTTAAAATAGCTTTATCCTCTTGTTTTGTTCTGTTTAATTGAATAGCTTTCTTGATAATCAAATAAGTAGAATAATTGATTTTTCTGGATCTTGAATCATTTTTGATATGAAAATGAGTCCCTAAAGATGTTGTTGTAATTCGTTTTTTGATTAAAATTTCATCGATATAATCAAAATCATATTTACGTGAAGCACGAATCCATAAATCTAAATCCTCATAAGCCAGATTTTCATCATAACCCTGTAAATCATCAAAAACCGATTTTTTAACCATTGATGAAACAGAGCAAATACTATTTCCACCCGAAAGTACACTCAAATAAATGTCTCCGGTTTCTCTTTTTTCGATTGTTTTTTTGGATTCATCAACCGGAAAAAAATAAAAATAAGAATCGCCTTTTTCATTAATTAGTTCAGCATTTCCGTAAACAATCCCAAGATTTTCAAACCTGTTTTTTTCGAAAGCTTTTAATTGTAATGAAACACAATCGGGTAATAAAATATCATCACAAGCCAAATCAATAATATATTCGCCGTTGGCAAGTTTTAGTGCTTTATTAAAAGATTTTGTACTTCCTAAATTAGTTTCATTTTCAATAAATTGAATTTCCGGATAAGCTGCAATCCAGTTTTTTATAACTTCTCGCGAATTATCAGTACTAAAATCATCTACAATTATCAATTCAATAAAAGGATAATCCTGATTTAGAGCAGATAATAAACTCTGCAAAACAAATTTTTCATGGTTATAGCACAGGCATATAATGCTCACTATTGATTTATCCTGCATATTGTTTATAAAGATTTGTTTAATTTAAAATGGATAAAAATCTATTAAACACATAGAAACATAGATCATTAGCTGTTGTTTTTTAGATCATTAAAAAAGCAAGCTTTCACACATAGACACGCTATGTGACTTGATGCGAAAGTGAAACGCTTTTTTAGAAGGTTTAAACTATGTTTCTATGTGTTAAAAAGATATATTTGATACGAAAATAAGAAATCAAGAATGATATCATCTCACAAAAAAAAGAAAATTGCTCTTATTGGTTATCGCTTAAGCGGAGGCGGAAGCGATAAAGTAATGGCAAATTTGTCTGTTTTTTTTGAAAAACATGGTTTTGATGTTGATATAATTATTGTTCTGGATGAAGTTAATTTTCCCTATTCAGGAAAATTGGTAAACTTAGGATTGCTGAAAAACAAAAGCAACGGATTGTATAATAAAGTCAAAAGATTAAAGGTTTTAAGAGCATATTTAAACCAGAATCAGTTTGATTTTATTATTGATTTTCGTTTTCGTACAAAAATCCTGCAGGAACTTATTTTAGCCCGATTTATATATAATACCAAAACTATTTTTACCGTTCACAGTTTTTTAATCGATCATTATATGCCCAAAAAACCGTGGCTGACACGATTGATGTACAATCATTGTTATACCAATGTGGCGATTACAGATGAAATGAAAATGTTGATTGAAAGTACACATAAACTGCAAAATGTAATTACAATTCACAATCCGGTAAATCTTGAAGAAATTAAGGAAAAACAAGATGAAAAAATAGAATTGGAATTTGATTTCATAATCGCAATTGGTCAATATGAAAATGAAATCAAGCAATTTGATAAACTGATTTTAAGTTACAGCAGATCTAATCTGCCTCAAAAACAGATTCATTTGATAATTATAGGAAATGGTGATGAAACAAAGCTCAAAAAAGCAATTTTAGAAAATAATGTTTCCCAGTTTGTTCATCTTTTAGGCTATCAAAATAATCCGTTTAAATATGTACAGAAAGCCAAATTTTTGGTTTTATGCAGTAAAAACGAAGGTTTTCCAAATGTGATTTTAGAAGCTTTAGCCTGCGAAACTCCAGTTGTATCTTTTGATTGTGATTTTGGGCCAAGAGATATGATTACTTCTTTTGAAAATGGTATTTTAGTCGAGAATCAAAATTGGGACAAACTAACAGAAGCAATGAATTTATTTACGGTTAATGAAAGTTTATATCAGCATTGTAAAAAAAATGCATTAAAAAGTATTGAGTCCTTTTTATTAGAAAAAATTGGACAGCAATGGTTAAATTTGCTTGAGGAACATTCATAATATGACAACAATTCAAGATATTTCAGTACTTAAAATTCCGGTGGTAGAAGACTTGAGCGGGAATTTGGCTTTTATTCAAAACGGAGTCCTGCCTTTTGAATTTAAGCGTGTTTATTATCTTTTTGATGTTCCAAGCAGTGCTTTTCGCGGAGGGCATTCGCATATAGTACAGCATGAAGTTTTGATCGCTTTAAGCGGAAGTTTTGAAGTAACGGTAAATGACGGAAAAGAGAAAAAAAGCTATTTACTCAACAAACCAAATGTTGGATTATATCTTCCAAAAGGAATTTGGAGAGAGCTGGAAAATTTTTCTTCCGGCGCGGTTTGTCTGGTTCTGGCTTCAGATGTTTTTGATGAAACTGATTATATTCGGGATTATGAAACTTTCTTGAATTCTAAAAAATGAAACTGCTTTACATTGTTCCCAAAATAAAAAATACGGGAGGCGTTGCAAGGGTTTTATCGATTAAAGCCAATTATTTTGCTGAGCATTTTAATTACGAAATTCATATTTTATCCCAAAATGAAGGAGACGAAAAACCTTTCTATGATTTTAGCCCTAAAGTCGTATTCCATGATATAGTTTTAAAAGGGAATGCTTTTCATTTTTTAAAATCTTATAAAAAACAAGTCAGTCAAAAGGTAAAGGAAATAAAACCCGATATTATTTTGGTTGCCGATAATGGATTAAAAGCCTTTATTTTTCCATTTATAATCAAAACAAAAATTCCGATTGTTTTTGAAGCGCATGGATCTAAATTTATTGAAGAAAAAAAGCAAAAGAAAGATTATTTTTCAAAATCAATTCGAAAAATAAAATATAGTTTTAAAGACTTTGCTGTTCAAAAATTTACAAAAGTTGTGACTCTTTCAGATGAAAATTTAAAAGAGTGGAATTTGAAAAACGCCATTGTAATTCCTAATCCTTCCTGGATAAAAACTCAAAAAACTGCTGATTTAAAGCGTAAAAAAGTTATAGCAATTGCCCGAAACTCTTATGAAAAAGGCTTAGACCGATTATTGTTGATTTGGGAAAAAGCCAGCCAAAAACACCAAGATTGGACTTTAGATATTTTTACTGATGAAGCTGCGTCTTTAAACAATATTGTCATTGATTTAGGAATGACTTCAACGATAAATGTTTTCAAATTTGTAAAAAATATCGAAGAAAAATATCTGGAATCATCAATTTATGCCATGACTTCCAGAACAGAAGGATTTCCGATGGTTTTGCTTGAAGCTATGGCTTTTGGTTTGCCTTGTATTGCTTTTGATTGTCCTACGGGCCCTGGTGCTGTTATTACAAATGAAGAGAATGGATTTTTAATTCCGGATAATGATTTTGAAATGTATGCTGAAAAACTTTCTTTTTTAATTGAAAATGAAGAAGCAAGACTGGAATTTGGTAAGAAGGGAAAATTGGTTTCTGAAAATTATTCGATGGAGAAAATAATGGAGAAATGGAGACACTTTCTTGAAAGTTTATAAATGATTAAAGTCTCAGCGGGATGTAATATTTATAGAAAAGTAGTTTCCGTTTTTAAGGAAACTCCATTGGGGTGATATTTTTTTAAAAGTATAGATTTCGCTCCGCTGAAGTTCTTTTCGAAATGCTGTAGATTGGCTATAAATATTTTGCTCCTCCGGAGCTTTTTCCTAAACGTTATTGCCCTACAGGTTCTTTGTAACCACATTGTTTAATTCACAAAAGGATCCCAATTTATATATATCAAAAAGAAATAAAGATGGTTTTTCTGAAAGTAAATTTCTTTCGATTTTATCGTGATTTTTTTTGAAAACTGAGGCTGTAAAACGAATTAGTTTTAATTTTTTAAGAACTTCGAAGGCTTTAATTATTTTGCTTTCTTCTGAAGAAATTTTTCCAGAATTATAAAGAAAAACTAAATTTTCTAAAGCCGTTTTTGTCTTCTTTAAAAATACTTCAGAAGTTTCTAAATTAAGATGAAAAGCTGGGTTTTCAATACGAGTCGCTTCAAAATGATTCTTTTTTAAAACAGAGAAAAAACATAAATCTTCGTAACCATATTGTATAATTGATTCATCAAAAGGATATTGAAGAAAAATATCTTTTTTAATTGATAGATTAGAAGTTAAAATTGAAGCCGTTTCTCTTTTTTGCCCATAAATCCAGCGTAAAAGCTGTTCATTGGGAGGTCTTTTATCTTCATAAATAATTCCGCCAAAAAAAACATTCGTTCTTGCTGAAATCGCAGTAATATAATTTTGAATAAAATTGCCGTGGGCCGGAAAAGTATCGCAGTCTAAAATTAAAAACCAGTCATATTTTGCTTTTCGAGCTAAATTATTTATGTTTTTTCCTCGTCCTAAATTAGTTTCATTTACAAAAAATGAGCAATTAGGAAAAGAATTAATTTCTTGATTTTGAATGTTTTCTTTAGAGTTTGAAGCGTCGTCCTGACAAAGAATTTCAAAGTTAATTCCACATACATTACATTGTTTTATAAGTTCGTTAACGAGCGATAAAACATTATAATTATAAACCGGAATTAAAATAGAAAGCATTACACGCTTCTTTGTACCACCTCAAAAATTCTTTCATCTTCACATTTTAATGTTTTCGATGGGAATTTCATTAACAAAGCATAATCATGAGTTGCCATGATAACGGTTTTACCAAGTGCGTTGATGTTTTTTAATACTTCTAAAACCTCAGAACTTGTCTGCGGATCAAGATTTCCTGTAGGTTCATCGGCAAGAATAAATTCAGGGTCATTAAGTAAAGCTCTTGCAATTGCAACACGCTGCTGTTCACCGCCAGAAAGCTGGTGAGGCATTTTGTTAAGGAAATCTTTCATTCCAACTTTATCCAGAACTTCGTCGATTTTGTATTCCATCGCTTCTTTTTCAGTCCATCCAGTTGCTTTAAGAACAAAAAGCATGTTGTCCTGAACAGAACGATCTGGAAGTAATTTAAAGTCTTGGAAAACAATACCAATTTTACGTCTCAAATACGGAATATCTTTTTCTTTTAAAGTTGCCAAATCAAAGTCAACAATATGAGCTTCACCTTCTGTTAAAGGTAAATCTGCGTACAAAGTTTTTAAAAAGCTGCTTTTTCCTGAACCTGTTTTCCCAATGATATAGATGAACTCTCCATGCTGAACATCTAAGTTAATATGAGATAAAATTTTTCTTCCTTCTTGGTATATAGTGACTTCTTTAAGAGATAGTACGGTTTCTGACATAATAAAATTGATTTGAATGGTAAAAGTAATAAGATAACGTTTGTATTCAAAATAAATTTCAATCATTTCTGTGAGAAATTTCAAAAAATAGCCACAGATTAAAGGATTATAATGATTTTATTCCTTTTGCGAAAGCTAATTTTTAATCTGTAAGAATCTGTGAAATCTGTGGCGAACATAACAGGATTATTATTGTAATTGTAAAACAGAAAAATATTTGTAGAAAGTTTGAGAACCAATCTTTTGGCATTTAAGATGCTGTTTAATAATTGCGATTAAAACATTTATTCATAATAAATTCAAGAAACGTTTCGTTATAAACGGTATAAAATGATAAATTTGAATACTAAATATAACTAAAATGCGTAGACTTTCCTGGTTCTTTTTATTCCAAATTATCCTTACTTCGACCATAGTTTCGGCACAAAAATCAGCTATTTATACTTACGATTTAAAGGATTTTGACAAAGCACAGGCTTTATATAACGATAAACAATACGCTTCGGCACAACATATTTTTGAGTATGTAAAAAATAATACAGCGCAAACAGAAGAAGTAAAGTCAGACTGTGCTTACTACATAGCCAATTGTGCTATTAGAACCAATCAGCCAAATGCCGATGCTTTGATGGAAAAATTTGTTGACGATTATCCAACAAGCACCAAACAAAATCAGGCTTATATTGAAGTGGCACAGTATTTCTTCGAGCAGGGAAATTATCCAAAAGCTTTGCAATGGTTTGACAAAGTTGACGAAGGTTACATGAGTAAAAAAGATTCGGATAAATTTAATTTCCAAAAAGGCTATAGTTATTTTAATGCTAAAAATAAAAAAGAAGCCACAACGTATTTTAATAAAGTAGTAAACTCTCCTGAATTTGGTTCACAAGCTAAATATTACTTAGGATTTATGGCATATGAGGGCGACGATTATAAAGAAGCAACGAAGTATTTTGATGAAGTTTCAGGCGAAGAAAAATACAAAGAAAAGCTTTCGTATTATCAGGCTGATATGAATTTCAAACTTGGAAATTTTCAAAAAGCAATCGATTTGGGCCAAAAAGCAATGGCGAAATCAAATGAAATGGAAAAATCTGAACTGAATAAAATTATTGGCGAAAGTTATTTCAACTTAAAACAATATGAAAAAGCAATTCCATATTTAGAGCAATACGCAGGAAAAAAAGGAAAATGGAATAATACTGATTTCTACCAATTAGGTTATGCGTATTATGAGCAGAAAAATTACGAAAAAGCCATTTCTCAGTTCAATAAAATTATTGAAGGAAAAGATTTTGTAGCTCAAAACGCCTATTATCATTTAGGATTAAGTTATTTAAATACAGGTAAAAAGCAAGAAGCTTTGAATGCGTTTAAAAATGCTTCAGAAATGGATTTCAATGCACAGATTCAGGAAGATGCAACTTTAAATTATGCCAAAGTAAGTTATGATATTGGAAATGCTTACCAAACCGTTCCGGGAATTTTACTTGATTTCTTAAAAAAATATCCAAACAATTCAAACAGGGCAGAAGTAGAAAAACTTTTAGTTGACTCTTATATTTCGACTAAAAACTACAAAGAAGCTTTGGTTTTATTAGAAAAAAACAGAAGTGCCGAAAACAAAGCAGCATACCAAAAAGTACTTTTTTACAGAGGAGTTGAATTGTTCAACGAATCGAATTATACGGAAGCCGGAAAGATGTTTAAAAGCGCGATAAGCGAACAAAAAACACCTGAATTTACAGCGCGTGCCACTTTCTGGAAAGCAGAAACAGAATATGTTTCAGATGATTTCCAAAATGCATTATTGACGTACAAACAATTTGCCGGACTTGCTGCAGCAAAATCTACAGACGAATATAAAAACATCAATTATAACATTGGTTACACGTATTTTAAATTGAAAGAATACGATCAGGCGGCGAACTCGTTTCAGGCGCAGATTGATAATTCTCCTTCAGATAAAGCACGTTTAAACGATTCGTATTTACGTTTAGGAGATTCACGTTTTGTGAATTCTAAATATGCTCAGGCAAATGAAGCTTACGGAAAAGCAATGGACGCAAAAAGTGTAGATGCCGATTATGCTCAGTTTCAAAAAGCACTTTCGTATGGTTTTATGTCTAAAAATGATCAAAAAATCAACGAGTTGAATAACTTCCTAAAAATGTATAAAAAATCAGAATATCGTGATGATGCTTTATTCGAATTAGGAAATACATATGTGGCGGATAAAAAGAATGATTTAGCGATTAAAACATACGATCAGTTAATTTCTGAATACAAAAACGGATCTTTTACTTCAAAATCTATTTTGAAACAAGGTTTGATTTATTACAATTCAGATCGTGATGAACAAGCGCTGGCAAAATTCAAGAAAGTGGCGGCCGAGTTCCCAAAAACTCCGGAAGCTCTTGAAGCCGTTTCGACAGCAAGATTAATTTATGTTGATTCAGGAAAAGTAGATGAATACGCAGCCTGGGTTCGAACTTTAGATTTCGTTTCGGTTACAGATGCTGAATTGGATAATGATACTTACGATGCGGCTAATAAACAATACAGTCAAAATAACAGCAAAGCAGCGATTACTGGGTTTGCAGGTTATGTGAGCAAATTTCCTGCCGGATTACATGCTTTAGAAGCTAATTTCAATTTAGCACAATTATATTATGCGGAAGGTTCTGAAACCAAATCAACTCAGAATTATCAGTATGTAATTGACCAGCCAAGAAATGAATTTACAGAACAAGCCTTAAACAGACTGGCTCAGATTTACTTAAAAGCTAAAGATTGTGATAAAGCGATTCCGGTTTTAGTTCGTTTAGAAAACGAAGCCGATTATCCGCAAAATAAAAACTTTGCTCAGGCCAACCTGATGAAATGTTATTATGACAAAAATGATTATGATAATTCGGTTATTGCTGCTGATAAAGTTTTAGCGAATCCAAAAGCCGATGCAAACGTAAAAGCCGATGCACAGATTATTGTTGCACGCGCTGCCATACAAACAGGAAATGAAGATAAGGCAAAAGCGGCGTATGCAAAATTGTCTACAACTTCAAAAGGAGAATTAGCAGCAGAAGCATTGTATTATGATGCTTACTTTAAAACCAAAGAAGGAAAATTTGAAGCTTCAAATACTGCAGTTCAAAAACTGGCAAAAAGCTATTCTACCTACAAATATTACGGAGCAAAAGGATTGGTTTTAATGGCAAAAAACTTCTACGGATTAAAAGACAGCTATCAGGCAACTTATATTTTAGATAACGTAATCAACAATTTTACAGATTATCAGGATGTTGTTGAAGAAGCGAAAAAAGAATTAAGTGCGATTAAGTTAGAAGAGTCTAAAACGAATTCGTCGATCAATAAATAAGAAAAGAGAGTAGAAAAGAAGAAAGATGCAAGAAACAAGATTGAAAAGTCTTTTCTCTTTATTCTTTCCTCTATTTTCTCAACAAAAAATAAGAACAATGAGTTTACCTTTTTATATAGTTGATGTTTTTGCTGATAAAAAATATGCCGGAAATCAATTGGCGGTTTTTTTAGAAGCTGAGAATTTAAGTTCAGAAGAAATGCAGCAAATGGCGCGCGAGATTAATTTCGCAGAGAGCACATTTATTACCAAACTTGATAAAGAAAATAATAAAGCAGAAATAAGAATATTTACACCGGCTCATGAAATGCAGTTTGCAGGACATCCGATAATTGGGACTTCATGGGTTTTGATTAATAAAGTATTTGATAATTCGCCTGAAAGTATAACGTTGAATGTTCCTATTGGACCCATTCAAATTCAGCAATCAGAAGATTTGATTTGGTTGAAAGCAGCACAGCCAAAATTTTGGGATATTTTCTCCAAAGATGATTTTACATTATTCAGTAATCTGAAAAAAGAAGATTTTGAAAATCAATTCCCAATTCAGGAAGTTACAACCGGAAGCGCCTTTGTAATGGTTGGATTAAGCAGTAAAAGAGCATTGGAAAACCTGACTTTAGATAAAGATAAAGCAGATCAATGGATGAAAAATCATTGTAAAACCGACCATAGAGGCTTGTATTTTTATTATTTAGAAGGTTCAAAATTGTTTAGCAGACTTTTATACATTGAGCACAATCAGTTATTAGAAGATGCAGCGACAGGAAGTGCGAGTACATGTTTACAGGCTTTTCTGTTAAAATACCATATACCTAAATTTGAATTAATCAATTATCAGGGAGATTATATAGGGCGTCCGTCTCAGATTTATTTTAAAGGGAAATTAATTGAGAATCAGTTCGATATTAATATTGGAGGAAAAGCTCAGTTTGTTGCTAAAGGAGAGTGGGAAGCGTAGAAATTAGAAAATTGAGAGAATTAGAGAATTAGAAAATTAGATAATTGTAAAATGTAAAATTGTGAAAAGTGAAATGTAAAAAATAAGGTGTAAAAACATTTAACATTTTACAACTCACATCTTACACTATACATTTTTACAAAATAAAAGAAATATGAAAATTAAGTGCCGAAATAAAATTATCGTTTTACTAGTGTTATTGGTCTGCCAGCTTTCGTTTTCGCAGGTTAAGAAGAATGAAAGCATTGGAACTGAAACGGTAAACGTAGTAAAACCTTATTCGCCAACAATATCTGACGCTTTTAAAGTGAAAGAAACACCTTCGCTGGACGATGCGGGAAATCAGCCAAAAGAAACTATTAAATATAGTATTTTGTCTGTTCCGGTGGCTTCGACTTTTACGCCGTCAAAAGGAAATGCACAAGCTGTGGATAAGTCTAAAAAGGAAAGATTATTCAATAATTATGCGACTCTTGGAGTTGGAAATTACGGAACGCTTAATGCAGAATTATTTGTAACTCAGGATTTAGGAAATAATGATTATTTAGCCGGAATGCTGCGTCATCATTCTTCTCAGGGGGGAATTAAAGATGTGAATTTAAACGATGAATTTTACGATACAGGTTTAAATATAGGTTACGGTGTAAACAATCGCGATATGTCTTGGGGTGTTGATGTAGGCTATCAAAATCAAATATACAACTGGTACGGTTTACCTGCAGATTTTGGAATGACGCTGCCGCCGGGAACACAGGAAGATTTAATTAGAGGCATTAATCCGAATCATTCTTATAACACAATTTCTTTAGGCGGAAATGCTGAATTTACGGAAGGTATTTTCAGCAAAATCTCAACTAGATTTACGCATTTTTCAGATAGTTTTTCTTCCTCAGAAAATCGTTTTTATCTAAAACCAACTTTTAAAGTTGATGTTATGGATCAGGCAATCAATACTAATATTATTGTAGATCACGTTAGCGGTTCTTTTGAACATAATTATGCATGGGATAATGTTGAACCTTTAAAATATAGTTTGACAAACTTTGGGATTGAACCAAGTTTTGTGGTTCATGAAAACGACTGGACTTTAGAATTAGGTGCTGGTTTATTTTATGCTTTAGATTCTGAAAACAGCGGAAACAAATTTTATATTTATCCAAAAGTAAACGCTTCATACAAATTAGTTGGCGATTTAATGATTTTCTATACAGGAGTTAACGGAAGTTTAAATCAAAACTCATATGCTGATTTTGTAACTGAAAATCCTTTTTTGTCTCCAACTTTAAATATGAGACCAACCAGTAATCAATATACAGTTTTTGCAGGTTTAAAAGGAAAACTGGCTAATAATGTGAGTTATAATTTGACAGGTTCTTATTTGAATGAAAAAGATAAAGCATTATTTAAAAGCAACGATTATACAGAAGATTTTTCGAACCAAAATTATGCCTTCGGAAATTCACTTAGTGTAGTTTATGATGATGTTAGAACTTTCCGTTTTTACGGGGAATTAAAAGCAGATTTTTCTCAGAGTGTTTCTTTTGGAATAAACGGAACTTTTAACAGTTACAAAACGGATGGATTAGAAGCGTGGAATTTACCTTCAATGAAATTGAGTTCCAATCTTGATGTAAATATTACAGAACAATGGTATGCCGGTTTAAATGTATTTTATGTTGGAGAACGTAAAGACATGCAGTCAAATCTGACTCTGGTAACAGATCCTGTAATTACCACTTTAAAAAGTTATTTTGATGCCAATGCACATTTAGGATATAAATATAATGAGCGTTTAACTTTCTTCTTAAAATTAAATAATATAGGAAACCAAGCTTATGAAAGATGGCTGAATTATCCTGTTCAGGGCTTTCAGGTTTTAGTGGGAGGAAATTATAAATTCGATTTTTAAGCAGGTTTTGCCATGAAATACTAAGGCACAAAAATTATATAAAATATAAAAAGCGCCTTTTTTTTAGCCATGAGTTCGTGAATTTTTTGGAGTAAATTCGTGAATTCGTGGCTATTTTTTTGCGACAGCAGAAAAACCTTTGCACCTTTGTACCTCAGAACCTCAAAAAAATGACTTTCAAACAAAAAATACATTCTCATTATTTACAAATGGTTCAAGACCGAATTGATGTTTTTAAAGACATGATTTCGGGATTGACAGAAGATTCTAAAAACGATGCCAAAGGTTCTGCGGGCGATAAACACGAAACGGCTTTGTCGATGATGCATATCGAACAGGAAAAGCTAACTAATAAACTTAAAGAATCTATTGCGCAAAAAGCAGTTTTAGATAAAATTGATTCGGCTAAAACAACCGAAAATATCATTTCAGGAAGTTTGGTAAAAGCAAACGGAATTTATTTATACGTAAGTGTGGCGCTCCCAAAAATCGCAATTGATGGAATTAATGTTATTGCGCTTTCTCCACAGTCGCCTTTAGGAAATCATTTAATGGGGAATAAAGCCGGATTTAAATTTGAGATTAATAAGACGCATTATATTATTGAAAGTGTTTTGTGATTAATTGTTTTAGGTGTAGTCCCTACGGGACAATTTTATTTTTTGTGTATTTTTTTCTACCGATATTTAATCTCTACGAGATAAACTTACGTGTTATGCTCCTTTAGGAGCTAAATATCGGTAGAAAGCAGAATAATTAAATGATAAAATTGTCCCGTAGGGACTACCCTTAAATATTAAATATCTCGTAGAGATTAAATATCGGTAGTTCCGCAAAGTATGTCATTCCGAGGAACGAGGAATCCCACTAGAAACTCGACAAAGTTTGGAGATTTTATTTTCAAACATTTCCTGCGGTTCAACCGCAGGAAATAATAGGGACGTGCTAATATTGCGTTCCAATGGTTGAAACCATTGGCTATGTTTTTTTTCGATTCCGAGTAACTCTATAAAGTAATTACCAATCTTTGTAGAATTTCTAGTGCGATTCCTCGTTCCTCGGAATGACAAACAGTATGTTAATATCTAATGCAAGATTGAATATAGAATAATTTTTGAACAGCTTTTTCTATTCTGTTTATGAATCTTTCATGGATACTTAAATATCTCAAAATTTAATTCAAAAATTTCTTCAAAATCGTATATTTTACTTGCGTTTTACCTTCAAAATTGAAAATTATAAGTTTCGGGCTTTTTTTTATGCTAAAATTTTACATTTTATATGTAAATTCTTTTTTATGGTTTTAAATTGTAACTTAAATTGATATTTGTGTTTTTCAATTATAACCAATACCGCATCTTTGCCTTATCAAAATAAAATTTAAAAGTTAAAAATATAAAATTATGTGTGGAATTGTATGTGCCTTTGATCTAAAGCAAAAAGCCGAAGTGTTAAGACCTCAAGTATTAGAAATGTCTAAAATCATTCGTCACCGCGGACCAGACTGGAGCGGAATTTACAGCAATGATAAAGCAATTCTTTCTCATGAGCGTTTGGCAATTGTAGATCCAGCTTCAGGAAAACAACCTTTATTTACAGAAGATAAAAAATTGGTTTTGGCTGCAAATGGTGAAATTTACAATCACAGAGATTTACGTAAGCAATTCGAAGGAAAATATAACTTTCAAACAGAAAGTGACTGCGAAGTTATCTTAGCATTATACAGAGAAAAAGGAGTAAGTTTTGTTGATGAATTAAACGGAATCTTTGGTTTTGCGATTTATGACGTTGATAAAGATGAGTATTTTGTTGCTCGTGACCATATGGGAATTATTCCATTATACATTGGTTGGGATCAACACGGAACTTTCTATGTAGCATCTGAGTTAAAAGCTTTAGAAGGATATTGTACAAAAATCGAATTATTTCCTCCGGGACATTATTTATCAAGCAAAGACGGTGAATTTGTACAATGGTACAAAAGAGACTGGGTTGATTATGATGCGGTTAAAGACAACGAAACAAGTATTCCTGAAATCAAAAAAGCGCTTGAAGCAGCGGTTCACAGACAATTAATGAGTGATGTTCCTTACGGAGTTTTACTTTCTGGAGGTCTAGATTCGTCTATTACTTCGGCTGTAGCCAAAAAATTTGCACAAAAACGTATTGAGTCAGATGATACTACAGATGCCTGGTATCCGCAATTACACTCTTTCTCTGTTGGTTTAGAAGGATCTCCGGATTTAGCAGCAGCAAGAAAAGTAGCAGATCATATTGGAACTATTCACCATGAAATTAAATTCACTATTCAAGAAGGTTTAGATGCTGTTCGTGATGTAATTTACAACCTTGAAACTTATGATGTAACTACAGTAAGAGCTTCAACTCCAATGTGGTTAATGGCGAGAGTTATCAAATCAATGGGAATTAAAATGGTTCTTTCTGGAGAAGGTGCAGATGAGTTATTCGGAGGATATTTATATTTCCACAAAGCACCAAACGCAAGAGAATTTCACGAAGAAAACGTTCGTAAATTAAGTAAACTTCATATGTATGACTGTTTACGTGCAAACAAAAGTTTAGCGGCTTGGGGAATTGAAGGACGTGTTCCTTTCTTAGATAAAGAATTTATGGATGTTGCAATGCGCATCAACCCACAAGATAAAATGATCAACAAAGAACACCCAATGGAAAAATGGGTTGTTCGTAAGGCTTTTGAAGATATGCTTCCTGAAAGTGTGGCGTGGAGACAAAAAGAACAATTTTCTGATGGAGTAGGATACAGCTGGATTGATACTTTGAAAGAAGTAGTAGCAAGAGAAGTTTCAGACGAACAATTGGCAAACGCGAGATTTAAATTCCCGTTACAAACGCCAACTTCAAAAGAAGAATATTACTATCGTTCTATCTTTACAGAACATTTCCCAAGCGATGCAGCAGCATTATGCGTTCCTCAGGAAGCAAGTGTAGCTTGTAGTACAAAAATCGCTTTAGAGTGGGATGAAGCATTCAAAAACATGAACGATCCATCTGGTAGAGCTGTGGCAAGTGTTCACGATGATGCCTATGTAAAAGCATAAACACGTTTAATTATTAGAATTAGTATATATATTGCAGAAAGACGTTCTTACTTTAAGAACGTCTTTCTTGTCTAAAATTGTTAAATTCTATATTTCAGTTCTTTATAAAAATATTTCGATAATTATTTAACTTACTTTTTTTATATTTGGCATTCCCCAAAAAAGTTAAATACCTAAGATTTTAATACTGAAAATGTAGGAAAGCAAAAAATAATATTTAGTTTTGCTTTCAGCAGAAAATTTTAATGATTTTTTAATGTTCGGCTTATTTTAAGTCTGAAACAGTAGAATAAAAATAAAAAAATAGAATAGTATGTCTGGATTATTGGCCGTTATTGGTAAAGGAAAAGACCCGCAGCTTGTAAAAGCACTTTCTGAAAGAATGTCGCATCGCGGTCCTGATGAAAGCGATTTGCACATTATGGAAAATGGCAGTATTCTTTGTCATGAAAGTCTTTCTATTATCGATTTAAAATCGGGGAAACAGCCTATTCAGGGAACAGATAAAGCCTGGATGGTTCACGACGGGGAAATTTATAATTATCAGGAATTAAAAAATACCGTTTTAAAAGATCATACTTTTAGAACAAATTCTGACTCAGAAGTAATTGTGCATTTGTACGAAGAATTTGGATATGATTTTTGTAATAAACTAGACGGAGATTTTGCTTTCGTAATAATCGACGGAGATAAATATATTGCAGGAAGAGATCCAATTGGGGTTAAACCTTTATATTATGGTTTAGATGAAAGAGGAAGAATTTATTTTTCTTCTGAAATGAAATCAATTGCAGATCAATGTAAGTCATTCTCGACTTTTCCTCCGGGACATTATTATACAGCAAAAAGCGGTTTTGTAAAATATTATCATCCAGAATACGAAGATCATAAAAATGCCACTCAGTCACTTGATTTAGATTTAATTCGTGAATCCTTAATCGAAGCAACCCGCAAACGATTAATGAGTGAAGTTCCTGTTGGAGTTGTATTATCAGGAGGTTTAGATACCTCTTTAATTTCATCAATCGCATCTAGATTATTAAAAGAAAATGGTAAAAAACTTCCGTCTTTTTCTATCGGATTAGATGCTGATGCTCCGGATAATGTTTCGGCAAGAAAAGCAGCTGAATTTTTAGGAACAGATCACCATGAAATACATTTTACAGTTGAAGAAGGTGTTGCGATTTTAGAAAAAGTGATTTCGCATATTGAAACTTACGATATTATTTCGGTTCGTTCAGGAGTTCCAATGTATTTATTATCAAAAGCAATAATTGATAAGGGAGTAAAAGTGATTCTTTCGGGTGAAGGTGCCGATGAAATTTTCGGTGGTCATTTGTATTTTAGAAATGCGCCTTCGGCAGAAGAATTTCAGGATGAGACTATAGAAAGAGTTCAGAAGTTATTTACGGCCGATTTACTTCGTGTTGATAAAACTACTATGGCAAACGGAATCGAAGCACGAATTCCGTTTTTAGATACAGATTTTTTAGATGTTACCATTCGAATTAAAACCGAAGAAAAACAGCCTAAAACGTATGAAGGAATTGAAAAATACATTTTAAGAAAAGCTTTTGATACTCCAAATGATCCTTATTTGCCAAAAGAAGTTTTATGGAGACAAAAAGAACAATTTTCTGATGGAGTTGGATATAACTGGGTTGATGAATTAATCGAATATTGTGCTTCGCAGGTTACAGACGAGCAATTGGCCGGTGCAAGTGCAGAGTTTCTGTATAATACGCCAACAACAAAAGAAGCGTATTATTACAGATCTATTTTTCACAAATACTATCCACAGGTTAGTGCAGCGCAAACCGTTCGTAAATGGATTCCGAAATGGCAGGAAAATCTTGATCCAAGCGGAAGAGCAAATGCAGCCCACTTACAAGGAAATTTTGAAAATGTAAAATCTGGAGTTGCTGTTTAATATAGAAAATTTCAATAAAAAAATTCCAAATTCCAAATTCCAAATTCCGAATTTCAATTTGGAACTAAAATATAAAAAGCCGAAATGCATTCACAATGTAGTTTCGGCTTTTTTTGTGGTTTCCCGTAAATTGCTAAAAGTAAGTTAATAAGAATAAAACGTATTTCAGAAAAATACTATATTTGATTACCACGAACAATTAAATAACTCTTAAAAACAATTTATGAAAAAACTATTTCTCAGTGGAGTTTTATGCTGCTCATTAGTTTCATTGGGCTCAGTTTATGCGCAAAAAGCGGAAACACCCAAGTACATCACAAATGTCGAAGGTGTCAAAGAATATTCTTTAAATAATGGATTAAAAGTTCTTTTAATTCCAGATGCTTCTCAAAGTAATATGGTAGTTAATATTGTTTACAATGTTGGTTCCAGAAATGAAGGTTATGGAGAAAAAGGAATGGCGCATTTATTAGAACATATGCTTTTTAAAAGCACTAAGAATTTGGGGGATATTAAAAAAATGCTTTCAGACAAAGGAGGAAATGCCAATGGAACCACCTGGTTTGACAGAACAAACTATTATGAAGTTTTTCCGTCAAGCGATGAAAACCTAAAATGGAGCATCGAAATGGAAGCTGACAGAATGATTAACTCTACTATTTTGCAAACTGATTTAGATAAAGAGTTTTCTGTAGTTAGAAATGAGTTTGAAATAGGAGAAAATAATCCTGACGGCGTTTTGCAGGACAGAATTCTTTCTTCGGCTTATTTATGGCACAATTACGGAAACAGCACCATTGGCAGTAAAGAAGATATTGAAAGGGTAAAAGCAAATACACTTCGCGTTTTTTATGAAAAATACTATCAGCCAGATAATTCAACCTTGATAATTGCAGGTAAATTTGATGAACAAAAAGCATTGCAATATGTTGGGCAGTATTTTGGGGCAATTCCGAGACCAAAAAGAGTTTTAGATAAAACGTATACCATAGAACCTGTTCAGGATGGCGAAAAATATGTGGAGCTTAAAAGAGCTGGTGACAGCAAAAATGTTGGTGCTTTATATCATACGGTATCTTATGCAGATAAAGATTATGCAGCGATTGATGCTTTAGGAGAAATCTTAACTGCAGATCCATCTGGTTATTTATATAAAACATTAGTTGAGACACAAAAAGTGTCAAATATTTATTTTTGGCAGCCTTCGGTAAGAGATGCAAGTTTTATCTATTTTGGGGTTGCAGTTCCTAATGATAAAGATGTATATGCAACAAAAGATATTGTAAGAAGTGAGTTGGATAAGATAACCACCACAAAATATACGGATCAGGATGTAAGCAGAGCAAAAGCAAAAATTATCAAGCAAATAGAAGCCGTAAAAAATAATACTATTTCGTATGCTATCAATCTAACCGAAATTATTGGAGCGGGCGATTACAGACTTGGCTATTTATACAGAGATGCTGTTGAGAAATTAACAAAAGAAGATATTCAAAGAGTTGCCGAGAAATATTTTAGACCAAATAATAGAACTGTTGGTGTATTTATTCCATCTAAAGATGAAGTAAGAGTAAAAGCAAATGAATATACTGATGAACAATTATTGGCACTTACTAAAGATTATAAAGGAAAAGCTTTAGAGAAAGAAGCTGCACCATTTGAAGCATCCATTAAAAATTTAAAACAAAATCTTGTTGAAGGAAAATTAACAAATGGTATCAAATACGGTTTAATCAAAAAAGAGATTAAAGGCGGAAAAATTCAGGCAAGTTTTAAATTTCCGGTTAGTAATGAAAAAGATTTAACAGGTAAAAATGATATTGCCGGAATTCTGGCTCAATTATTAAAAACAGGAACAAAAACACAGACTAAAGAACAAATTCAGGATAAATTAGATCAATTGAAATCGTCAATTAATTTTAATTTTTCAAGACAAACATTATCGGTTAGTGTTAATACTTATAAAGAGCACTTTAAAGAAGTAATGGGAATTTTAGCAGATTTATTAGCGAATTCGACTTTTCCTGAAAATGAACTAACTAAAACAATCAGCGAATATAACACCTATTTGGAGTCAAGTTTAAATGATCCGCAAGCTGTTGCATTTACAGAACTTTCGAGAATAACTACTAAATATCCAAAAGGAAGTATTTTTTATACACCAACTATTCAGGAGCAGATTGATGCCTTTAAAAAGATAAAACAAGCTGAAATTGTTGATTTCTATACTAATGTTTTAGGCGGAAATAATGGAATAGGAAGTGTAGTGGGAGATCTAGATGTAAAAACTACAGGAGAGATTTTAGAAAATACATTTGGAAAATGGAATTCTAAATCAAAATACGAACTTGCTCAGCCGGCTTATTTTGAAACACAAAAATTAGATAAAGATATTATTACACCAGATAAAGAAAATGCTGTGGCGCTAGGAAGAATCAGTTTTAAAATGGATAGAAAAAATCCAGATTATCCGGCATTTGTTATGGCAAATGAAATTTTAGGAAGCGGTGGTTTTTTAAGCGCCAGAATTCCGATGAGATTAAGAGAAAAAGAGGGTATTAGTTACGGTGCAGGTTCATTTATTGATGTACCAATTACCAATGATGCGGCAGCCTGGACTTATTATGCTTTCTTAAACCCTACGAAAAAGAATGCTGTTGAAACAGCTGCAAAAGAGGAAATTGCAAAAGCTTTAAAAGACGGATTTACAGCAGAAGAATTAAAATCAAATTTAGTGAGCTGGCAAAATGAAAGAAAAACAAGATTAGGGGTTGATAATACCTTAATGGAGTTAGTAAATACTTATTTGCAATACGGAATAGCTCTTGATGATTATGATCAACTGGAGACTAAAGTAAAAGCTTTAAAAGTAGATGAAGTAAATAAAGTATTGAAAAAATACCTGACTTTAGATAAAATGACCTCTATTTATGCTGGGGATTTTAATAAAAAACAATAAAAAAAAGAAATTCCAAAATTGAGAAAATCCAAAATCCAATTTTGAAATCATTAAAACCGAAATGCATTTGTATTTCGGTTTTTTTTATACAGCTGGTAAAGTTTGGAATTTGGAATTTAAGAAAATTGGAATTTATTGACTTTTAGAATTTGATATTTTTTATGTTATTCCCATTTTTAGAATTTGGAATTTATGAAAATTGGAATTTAAACTTACCTTTTAGATTTATTTTTTGGTTTTTAAGACAATTGTGTTAATAACTTAAGTGCTTTAAGTCGGAATTTTATGGGTATATAGTCTGCGTTTTTATATATTTGCGTGTTAGACAGTAAATACATTTTTTAGAATAAATTATATGAGCGAAGAGATCAAGAAGAACAATTATTCAGCAGATAGTATTCAGGCATTAGAAGGAATGGAGCACGTAAGAATGCGTCCATCCATGTATATTGGAGATGTGGGAGTTCGAGGACTGCATCATTTGGTTTATGAAGTTGTTGATAACTCTATTGATGAGGCGATGGGCGGACATTGTGATACTATTGGTGTTGCAATTAATGAAGATGGTTCTATTACAGTTGAAGATAACGGACGTGGTATTCCAGTTGATTTACATAAAAAAGAAGGAGTTTCTGCACTTGAGGTTGTAATGACTAAAATTGGTGCCGGAGGTAAATTTGATAAAGATTCTTATAAAGTTTCCGGAGGACTTCACGGTGTTGGGGTTTCTGTAGTAAACGCACTTTCGGTTCATATGAAATCGACTGTTTTTAGAGAAGGAAAAATCTACGAGCAGGAATACGAAAGAGGAAAATCATTATATCCGGTAAAACAAATTGGAGAAACAGAAAAAAGAGGTACACGTCAGACTTTTTATCCTGATAATACAATCTTTACGCAAACTACAGAGTTCTCTTATGACACATTATCAGCACGTATGCGTGAGCTTTCTTTCTTAAACAAAGGAATCACAATTACGTTTACAGATAAAAGAGAAGTAGATGAAAAAGGCGAATTTAAAAGCGAAGTTTTCCATTCTGATGAAGGTCTAAAAGAATACATTCGTTATTTAGATGGAAACCGTGAGCCAATTATTTCTCATGTAATCAGCATGGATCACGAAAAAGGTGAAATTCCGGTTGAGGTTGCCTTAATTTATAATACAAGTTACACAGAGAATATTTTCTCTTACGTAAATAATATTAATACACACGAAGGAGGAACGCATTTACAAGGTTTTAGAAGTGGTTTAACAAGAACCCTTAAAAAATATGCAGATGCATCTGGAATGTTAGATAAATTGAAATTCGAAATTGCGGGAGATGACTTCCGTGAAGGATTAACAGCTATTATTTCGGTAAAAGTTGCTGAACCTCAATTCGAAGGACAAACAAAAACAAAACTAGGAAACAGAGAAGTAGTTTCTCCGGTTTCTCAGGCAGTTGGAGAAATGTTAGAAAATTATTTGGAAGAAAACCCAAATGATGCCCGAATCATTATTCAAAAAGTAATTTTAGCAGCTCAGGCACGTCATGCGGCGAAAAAAGCGCGTGAAATGGTGCAGCGTAAAACCGTTATGGGCGGCGGCGGATTACCAGGAAAGCTATCAGATTGTTCAGAGCAGGATCCTGCAAGATGCGAGGTTTACTTAGTCGAGGGAGATTCGGCTGGTGGAACAGCAAAACAAGGTCGTGACCGTAACTTTCAGGCGATTTTACCATTACGTGGTAAGATTTTGAATGTTGAGAAAGCGATGCATCATAAAGTATTTGAAAACGAAGAGATTCGAAACATATTTACTGCTTTAGGAGTTACAGTTGGTACAGCAGAAGACAGCAAAGCACTTAATATTGAAAAACTAAGATATCATAAAGTAATCATCATGTGTGATGCCGATGTCGATGGTAGTCACATTTCTACCTTAATATTAACGTTCTTCTTCCGTTTTATGAAAGAACTTATTGAAGAAGGTCATGTTTATATTGCAGCGCCACCTTTATATTTAGTTAAAAAAGGAAACAAAAAAGAATACGCATGGAACGATGTTCAACGTGATCAGGCGAATGAAAGAATGGGAGGAAGTGCAGCTATCCAGCGTTATAAAGGTCTTGGAGAGATGAACGCGGAGCAATTATGGGAAACTACAATGGATCCAAACTTCAGAACATTACGTCAGGTTACAATTGATAGTCTTGCAGAGGCAGATAGAGTATTCTCTATGTTAATGGGAGACGAAGTTCCGCCACGTAGAGAATTTATCGAAAAAAATGCAGTTTACGCAAATATCGATGCCTAATAAAAATTAACTTTCAATTCGTTTAATTGTTTAAATTTACTTAAACAATTAAGCGAATTGTCATTTATAAAACAAACGAACAAATTAATAACCGATAAAGTAAAAAATATGAAAGTTACCATTGTAGGAGCAGGAAATGTTGGAGCTACTTGTGCAGATGTTATTTCTTATAGAGGAATTGCCAGTGAAGTAGTGTTGTTGGATATTAAAGAAGGTTTTGCCGAAGGGAAAGCGTTGGATATCACACAATGCGCCACAAATACTGGGTTCAATACTAAAGTATCTGGTGTAACCAACGATTATTCTAAAACTGCCGGAAGTGATGTAGTGGTTATTACATCAGGAATTCCGAGAAAACCAGGAATGACAAGGGAAGAATTAATTGGTATAAATGCCGGAATTGTAAAAACAGTTGCCGAAAATGTACTGAAATATTCTCCTGATACTATAATAGTTGTAGTTTCAAACCCAATGGATACTATGACTTATTTAGCTTTGAAAGCTACAGGATTGCCAAAAAACAGAATTATAGGTATGGGAGGAGCTTTAGATAGTTCTCGTTTTAGAACGTATCTTTCTCTTGCTTTAGATAAACCGGCAAATGATATCTCTGCGATGGTAATTGGAGGTCACGGTGATACCACTATGATTCCGTTAACACGTTTAGCATCTTATAACGGAATTCCGGTTTCGCAATTTCTTTCAGAAGAAGTACTACAGAAAGTTGCTGCAGATACAATGGTTGGCGGTGCAACACTTACGAGCCTTTTAGGAACGTCTGCATGGTATGCTCCGGGAGCTTCTGTTGCTTATTTAGTAGACAGTATACTAAACGATCAAAAGAAAATGATTGCATGTTCTGTTTTTGTAGAAGGAGAGTATGGGCAAAACGATATCTGTATAGGAGTACCATGTATAATTGGTAAAAACGGTATCGAAGAAATTGTAGATATTCATTTAAACGATCAGGAAAAGGCTTTATTTGCCAAAAGTGCAGATGCGGTTCGCAGTATGAATGATGCTCTAAAATCGATTTTAGTATAATAAAAACAAGAAAAAAAGGAAAAGGCTGCACTTTTGCAGTCTTTTTTTTGAGATTAATTAATAAATAAATTGGTTAATCTTTTCGTTAATTATATATTTGCTCGATTTAAAAAAAATGTTGTAATTCGTGATCTCGATTTTTTAGTTTTAAAAACTCATGTCAGGGCTTATTTTTAGGGGATTTAAAACCAAAAACAAACATAAAACATAATTAATTTTTAGTAATAATGCAGAATAAAGGACTTATTAAATTTTTCGCAATTCTATTTGCATTGGTAAGTATTTACCAACTTTCTTTCACTTTTGTGGCAAATAATGTCAAAGGTGAGGCTAAAGCTTTTGCAGGAGATAATCCTGATAAAGAGCTAAAATATTTAGATTCTATTGGTAAAGAAAAAGTGTTTAATCTTGGTTTTACAGACTTCACTTATAATGAAGTAAAGAACAAACAATTAAATAAAGGTCTTGACTTAGAAGGAGGAATCAACGTAATTCTTCAAATCTCTGTTAAAGATGTTTTAAAAGGATTAGCAAACAATTCTAAAAACCCGGTTTTTAATAAATCATTAGCTGATGCAACTGCAAATTTAGAAGGAAATAAGACCTATTTAAATAAATTTTTTCAAGCTTTTGAAGCAAACTCAAACGGAACTGTAAAATTGGCTTCGCCAGATATCTTTGCAAACAGAAGTTTACAAGGTGAAGGCGGGATCGATTTTCAAATGACAGATGCGCAAGCTCAAAAAGTAATTAAAAGAAAAGTTGATGAGTCTATCGAAAGTGCTTACAAAGTATTAAGAGAGCGTATCGACAAATTTGGTGTAACACAGCCAAACATCCAAAAATTAGGAGAAACAGGAAGAATCTTAGTTGAGCTTCCAGGTGCAAAAGATGTTGACAGGATTAAAAAATTATTAGGTGGAAAAGCTCAATTAGAGTTTTGGGAAACTTATAAAATTGAAGAAGTTGGTAACTTCTTAGTTGCTGCTAACGAAGCTTTAAAGAAAACTGAAGTTAAAAAAGCAGAAACCAAAACTGTTGCTAAAGATTCATTAAATGCTTTATTGACTGATGCTAAAGATTCAGTTGATACTAAAAAAGGAAACAATCCTTTATTTGACAAAATGATCACTCAAGGCGGCGGTCCGGTTTTAGGATACTTCGCTACAAAAGATACTGCAGCAATCAATGCTTATTTCAAAAGACCAGAAATCAGAATTTTATTGGCTGCTGACCAACACTATGCAAAATTTGTTTGGAGTAAACCAACTACTGTAAAAGATCCTAAAGCAAAAGATTTAGCAAGCGCTAAAGATATTGAAGCAGTTGAATTATATGCTTTAAAAGGTAACAGAGATAACATACCAGCTATGAGCGGTGGAGTTGTAACTGATGCAAAAGATACTTTTGACCAAATGGGTAAACCAGCTGTTTCAATGCAAATGAACAGTCAGGGAGCTAAAGTTTGGGAAGAATTAACAGGAAGAGCTTTCTCTCAAAAAGGTTATATCGCTATTGTTTTAGATAACATCGTATATTCTGCGCCAGGTGTTACAAGCGGACCAATTGCCGGAGGAAGATCTGAAATTACAGGTTCTTTTGATGTTGCTGAAACTAAAGATTTAGCTAACGTATTAAATGCAGGTAAATTACCAGCTTCTGCAGATATTATTCAATCTACTGTTGTTGGACCATCTTTAGGTCAGGCGGCAATTGATGCAGGAACAATTTCATCTGTATTAGGATTCTTATTAGTTTGTGTTTGGATGGTATTCTATTATGGTAAAGCTGGATGGTATGCAAACCTTGCTTTATTATTGAACTTACTTTTCTTGTTCGGAATTATGGCAAGTTTTGGTTTTGTATTAACATTACCAGGTATTGCAGGTATCGTATTAACATTAGGTACTGCAGTAGATGCCAACATTATTATATATGAAAGAGCAAAAGAGGAATTGCGTGAAGGTAAATCATTATCTGAAGCTGTAGCAGCATCTTACGGATGGCATGGTGCAATGCGTTCTATTATTGATGCAAACGTAACTCACGTTTTAACCGGAGCGATCTTGTTCATCTTCGGAACAGGACCAATCAAAGGATTTGCTTTAACATTGCTTATTGGTATTGTAACTTCATTGTTTACTTCTATCTTTATTGCCAGAATTTTCATTGACAGAAACATTGCTGGAAAAGGTGATTTAACTTTCTCTACAAACATTACTAAAAACTGGTTTACTAATTTCCACTTTGACTTTATTAAAATCAAAAAATTCACTTATATCTTCTCTTCAATTGTTGTAGTTGTGAGTTTGATTTCTATCTTCTTCGTTAATGGATTAGATGAAGGTGTTGATTTTGTCGGGGGAAGAACTTTCCAGGTTAAATTCGAAAAACCAGTTGATGCAACTGTAGTTTCTGATGAATTATCTGCTGCATTTGGAACTCCGGTTGAAGCTAAAATTTTAGGTGATGACGATCAGTTGAAAATCACAACTAAATACAAAATTAAAGAAGATGGTGTTGCTATAGATGAGGAAGTAAACCAAAAGTTATATCAAGCATTAACTAAATATTTCCCAAATAGTACTTACGATAAATTTATCAACTCATATGATGGTAAAAAAGTAGGTGTTTTGCAAGCTTCTAAAGTTGGAGCTTCTATTTCTGAAGATATCAAAACAAACTCTTACTGGGCAGTTCTTGGTGCGATGGCAGTTATTTTCTTATACTTAATGATCTCTTTCCGTAAATGGCAGTATTCATTAGGTGCGATTGCAGCTGTTGCGCATGACGTAATCTTTGTATTAGGAATTTACTCTTTATGTTATAAATTTATGCCATTCCACATGGAAATGGACCAGCACTTTATTGCAGCAATTCTTACTGTAATTGGTTACTCTATGAACGATACAGTAATTGTATTTGATAGAATTAGAGAGTTTATTATAGGAAACCGTAAAGGAACTTTCGAAGATATCGTAAACGCTTCTATTAATACTACATTATCAAGAACATTGAATACTTCATTAATGATGATTATTGTATTATTAACAATGTTTATCTTTGGTGGAGAATCAATCAGAGGATTTATCTTTGCCATGTTAATTGGTATTATCGTAGGAACTTATTCATCATTATTTATCGCGACACCAGTATTGGTAGATACGATTTCAAGCGATGATAAACACACAATCGAAGACAAGCATAACAAAGCATAATTAATTGCTTAAACTATATTAAAAAAGATCCGGTGAAAGCTGGATCTTTTTTTTGTATTACAATTTCATAAAAATAGTTTTAAATATGTTAAATCTTACAGTATTAACATTTTAAAATTATTAGATCAATTTTTTGTAATAAAAAAGCTATATATTAGTAAAAGATAAATGTTTGGCCAATATTTTAATCTTTTTTAATGAATGGGATAAGCAAATCCTTTTCTACCCTGCGTAAAGCTAAATGAAAAGGTAATTAAATTGTTATGAATTATAAATTACAAAAATTAAAAAAGCTAAAAAGTATTATACTTTTCGGACTGACATTAATCTTTATTAATTGTCAAGATATTAATGAATCTAATGATGATTTGAGTAGCAGCAGTATACAAACAGTTAGCAGCGCTGAAGCAAAATTTTTTTTAAGCAACAAGGTAAATAATACTTTTTCAAAATCGCTTAAAAATGCAATGGATAAGCTGGAACTTGATAAGATGACCTATGAAGAGCTTAAGGGCAGTGATCAGTTTCTTGCTGTTATTCCTTTCTCAACAAACAACGAGATTCAAAATGACCGAATTTTATTAACGAAGATAAACAATGAAATAAAAGGTGTTATTTTTAGTATGTATTTGGAAAAAAGCACTATTGAGGGAAAGTTTTCGGGAAAAATTATTATCAATTCTCTGGATGGTGAATTTTTGAATGGTTTTAGGGCTGAAAATGATATAATAGTAAGCCGACTTGTCAAGTCTAATTTGTCTGAAAAAAATAATAGGACTGCAAAAGGAATTGGACTTGATAGTTTTAATGCCCAATCTATTGAATTAGATGAAGTCATAATTATGAACAGAACACACGGAATACCAATGGTAGATGAATTTAGCTGGAATTCTATATACGGCGGTGGAGGCAGCAGCGAAGGAGTATCATGGAATTCGACAGGAGGCGGTAGTTCTCCAGTACCATCGCCCGCTCCCTTAAATGCTACTAACCCTTGCGACAAGATAAAAGAACAAATGGCTAATGTTTTATTTAACAGTAAAAAAGATGAGTTAAGTAAAAAAACTAGTCAGAAAGCAGAAACAGGATTTTCACAGAATAAAAATGGGCCTTTTACTTCTCTGGGTGTAGTAGATGCAAATACTTTAAATCTTCCTACTGATCCTAATATAATAGGTTATATGCATACGCATATTGACGAGTTTGAGAACGGTAAATTTGATAATGATGGAAATCCTTATTTAAATAAAGCTATAAAAATGTTTTCCCCAGCAGATGTAGGGGCTTTTTTAACATTGGTAAAAAATGCCAAAACAAACAACATTCCTATAAGTACTGTATATGGTGCTATGGTATCGAGTTCAGGAACTTATGAACTGCGATTTACAGGAAATCCTGATAACATACTTCCAATTAAATGGACAGACTTAAATAATGTTTACAAAACTTATTTTAAAAATGATAGTGCAGAGGTTGGTTTTTTGAAATTTTTAAAAGATAAGGCAAATATAAGCGGGATTGAGTTGTATAAAATAAATAAAAACGGTACAACGACAAAAAAGACTCTGGATGCAAAGAACAAAATAGTAGATATAAATTGCTAAAATAGAATAAAATGAAAAATATAATAACATTGATAATAGTGCTTGTGGGAACATTGTCTTGCAAAGCACAGCAGGTAATAATACCCGTAGAAAAGGCAATAGAATATAGAGATGCTGATAGTGGTGTTCCAGACGGCGTGTATCTTAAAGATATAAATGGTTTGCTTAATAAATACTTAGGGACATGGAAGGGTACAGTTGATAATAAAAATTACACTTTTGTGATAATAAAATATAAAAATAATCTCTCCAGAGGTGTATCTCAAGATGAATTAATGATTCGTTATTTAATAACAACAAGTAATGGAACAGTTATAGAAGACACCAGAAGTTTGTCTGATGATAGTTCTTATGTAATTAAAGGTGATTATTTTAATAAAACGGCTAGTTATTATGTGTCCTCTTATATGGGTAAAAATGCTGATTGCGGGCAAAGTGGTAATCTTTTTATTACTGGTACCAAGTTACCTACCCAGATAAAGCTTTTTTTAATACCTGATAAGGTTATGATCAATATACAAAATTGTCCTGGGCAAAAAGTCGCAGATAAGCTTTTACCAGTAGAGAATGAGGTTTTATTAACCAAACAGTAAATTATTTTATTTTTGATTGTTAAACATGTTTAGATTTTATTTAAATAATTATTGAAAAACATACAATCGAAGACAAGCATAGCAAAGCATAATTAATTGCTTAAACTATATTAAAAAAGATCCGGTGAAAGCTGGATCTTTTTTTTGTATTATATTTAATGAACTTTAAAATAATATATGGGTAGAAAATTACTTTTATGCTTATTACTTCTTTTTTACACATTAAGAATTACAGCACAAGAAGAAAACTCACGATTTTCAATTGGCTTTAATTATGGTTTTGGAAGTGAATTCAATAATAAAGATTACACTTTTGAAAATCAATTTTATAAAGCGCAGTTATATTATAAATTAAAAGAAACGAAACATTTTCAATATGAAATTCTGGTTCAGCCCGAAATTAATTTTGCCAAACATCAATTGTTGAATTTCTATTTTGTTAAACCAGAAACTCCGGATTATCAGGAAAAAAGAGATGAATATACGCAGTTAAAAGATGTGCGGGAATATGTACTGAATCTTGGTTTTTTAATTCGGAAACCAATTAATAAAAACTGTTCTTTTTATGCTTTGGGAAGTGTTGGTCCAATGATAACAGATACGGAAACCGAAAGAATGTCTAAAGGTTTTGCTTTTGCAGACGTTTTAGCGCTTGGTTTTTCTTTTAAGGTACAGAAGATCCAATTTGATATTCGTTCTGAAATACGGCATGTTTCTAATGCAGGATTGAGTAGTACAAATGCAGGTTACAATACTAAAAATATAGAATTTGGGATTTCATATCCATTATAAAAAAGTCCAGTATTTCGAAATACTGGACTTTTATATTTTTAAAGATTTTTATTTAATATTAAGAAGCTGCTAAAGGATTTCTTTGCGCTCTAATAATAAAGAAAAGACCAATTATAATAAAAGGAATACTTAACCATTGCCCGGTTGAGAATAAACCTAATTCTTCTTCAATACCTCCCTGGCTTTCTTTTACAAATTCAACGATAAATCGAACTACAAATAAAAGAACTAAAAATAATCCGAATAAGTATCCTGATTTAAGTCTTGCATTAGTTTTCCAATACAAGAAATATAAAATTGCAAATACAAAAATGTAACAAAAAGCTTCATATAATTGCGTTGGATGTTTTGCAGGAACCTGTGCTAATAAATCAGCAAATTTAGGATCTGTTGCTATTGCATTATAAGCCTCTTTTGGATTTGCAATTTGCGTTGCATTTACCGCTTCTGCCTTGCTGAATTTATCATGTAAAAAACGGATTCCAAAAGCCGATGTAGTTTCATGTCCAATAATCTCAGAATTGAAAAAATTCCCTAAACGAACAAAAATAGCACCGCTGGCAACAGGAATTACAACTCGATCTAAAATCCATAATAACGGACGTTTTAAAATCATTTTGCTGTAATAATACATTGCAAAAATGATTGCAATAGCTGCACCATGACTGGCTAAACCTTGAAAACCAGTAAATTCAAATTTTGGTTCGAATTTGAATGGTAAAAAGATTTCCAGTAAATGATTTCTAAAATATTCCCAGTCATAAAAGAAAACATGACCTAAACGAGCTCCTATTAACGTTGCTAAAACAGTCCAGACAAATAATGAGTCTAATTTGTCTAAAGATTCATGTTCGCGTTCGAAAATCTTTTTCATTAGGAACCATCCTAAACCAAAAGCGATTACGAACATTAAACTGTAATAACGAATCATAAAAAATCCTAAATCTATTCCTTCTGAAGGATTCCAAACGATGTTTAAAGGCTGTGTCATATAGTGTAATGTTTTATATATGTTGTAAAAATAAATATTAAATGTGGAGCAAGTCTTTATAAAAAGTTAATGTTTGTGTGAACATTTCTTCTCAGGAACCGGATCATAACCAGTTCTTCCCCAAGGATGACAGCTTAAAATTCGTTTCATTCCTAAATAGCCTCCGTAAAATAATCCGTGCATTTGCAATGCCTGAATCATATATGTTGAACACGTCGGCTCAAACCTGCATGAGGCTGGTGTAAAAGGTGAAATCGCAGTTTGATAAAAGCGCACCAGTATTACAAACGGATATATTAAAAATTTTGAAAACATATTTTTAGTAATCAATGATAATTAGTGGTCAGTATTTAGTGTTTAGTGTTCAGATTTGTGCTTTGCGTTAAACTGATCACTAAATACTGAACACTTAATACTTTTTTATTAAATACTAAAAGAAGTTCCTTCTTTACCGTCTTTTAGCTGAATTCCTAAAGCAATTAACTGATCTCGAATTTGATCTGAAAGAGCAAAATTTTTGTCTGCTCTTGCCTGATTTCTCATTCCGATAAGCATATTTACCACACCTTCTAATTTATCGTTATTACTGTCGGCTGCTTTTTCATCGCTTAAACCTAAAACATCAAAAACAAAAGCGTTTATAGCTGTCGAAAATAATTTTAAATCTTCGGCAGAAATAGTTTCTTTTCCTTCTTTTAATAAATTGATATAACGAACACCTTCAAATAACTGCGCAATTAAAATTGGTGTGTTAAAATCGTCGTTCATTGCATCATAACAAACTTGTTTCCATGCAGCAAAATCAATCGAACTTGAAGAACCGGCTGTTATTGCTGGTAATGCTTCAAGAGCTTCTATTAATCTTTTATATCCTTTTTCAGCAGCAGTAATAGCATCATCAGAGAAATCTAAAATGCTTCTGTAATGCGCTTGCAGCATAAAAAATCTAGTTACCGAAGCAGAAAAGGCTTTGCTTAAAATAGTATTGTCACCGCTTAAAATCTCTCCTGGTAAAATGTTATTTCCGGTAGATTTTGCCATTTTCTTTCCGTTAAGCGTAAGCATATTGGCATGCATCCAGTAATTTACCGGCGATTGTCCTGTGCAGGCTTCGTTTTGAGCGATTTCACATTCGTGATGCGGGAATTTTAAATCCATTCCGCCTCCGTGAATGTCGAAATGATTTCCTAAATATTTAGTACTCATTGCGGTACATTCTAAGTGCCAGCCCGGGAAACCATCGCTCCAGGGAGAAGGCCATCTCATAATGTGTTCTGGCTCGGCTTTTTTCCAAAGTGCAAAATCCTGTGGATTTCTTTTGTCTGATTGTCCATCAAGATCACGAGTATTGGCAAGCATATCTTCGATATTTCGACCGCTTAAAACTCCGTAATTATTGGTTTCGTTATATTTTACAACATCAAAATAAACAGATCCGTTGGCAACGTAACCAATTCCGGTATCAATGATTTTTTTGATGATTTCGATTTGCTCAATAATATGCCCGGTTGCAGTTGGCTCAATACTTGGCGGTAAAAAGTTGAAAGCTTTTAGAATATCGTGAAAATCAACAGTGTAACGCTGAACAACTTCCATTGGTTCTAACTGCTCTAAACGTGCTTTTTTAGCAATTTTATCTTCACCTTCATCAACATCATCCACAATATGACCAACATCGGTAATATTACGAACGTAACGAACTTTATAATCAAGGTGCAAAAAATACCTGAAAATCACGTCAAAAGACATAAAAGTCCTCACGTTTCCTAAATGCACATTGCTATAAACCGTTGGTCCGCAAACATACATTCCAACATTTCCTTCATGGATTGGTTTGAAATTTTCTTTTTCACCTGAAAGTGAATTGTATATTTTTAGGGGTTGACTGCTATATAGTGGCATATTTATTTTTTTCTGTTTAACCGTTTAATCGTTGATTTGTTTAATCGTGTAAACGTTTTATTGTTTTTTAATTAGCTGCGTTTTATTCTTTTGAAAGATAATATTTTTTTAAACTATTTATCTGATTACAGATTTTTTCAATTTTTTCACGAGATTCTACATATTCTATTTCAGACATATAATTTAAATCTTTTGAAATAATCAAGAGATTTAAAGTTTCCATCGCTGATGAATAGGAAATCGTTAAAAAATGAGCTTTGTCTTTATTTGTATTTCTGGAAGTTCCTTCTGCAATATTAGTAGCGATTGATGACGAACTTCTTTTTATTTGGGAAGTAATTCCGAACAATTCATTTGATGGAAATTTACTAGTTAATTTATAAATATCCAAAATAAAGATTCTTGCATTTTGCCACACTTCTAGCTTTTCAAATGAAAAAAGATACATGGATTTCTGTTTAATTGTTGATTTGTTTAATCGTTTAATCGAAAATTAAGGTTTAGTGACGAAGCGATTAAACAAATTAACGATTAAACTAAAACTGAGTATCTAATTTAATATAGTCTAAAAACTCTCTTTTCGTTTGGGGATTTTTGAATTTTCCACCGAATTCAGAAGTTACTGTACTGCTTTCGATATCTTTAATTCCTCTTGAGTTCACACAAAGGTGTTTTGCATCAATAACGCAGGCAACATCTTCGGTTCCTAAAGCTTTTTGAAGTTCCTGAACAATCTGCATAGTTAAACGCTCCTGAACCTGAGGTCTTTTTGCATAATATTCAACAATACGGTTCATTTTTGATAAGCCGATAACTCTTCCGCTTGAAATATAAGCAACGTGAGCACGTCCTATAATTGGCAGTAAGTGGTGTTCGCAGGTAGAATAAACGGTAATGTTTTTTTCTACTAACATTTCACCATATTTGTAATTGTTGTCAAAAGTTGACGCTTTTGGCTGTTTCGCAGGATTTAAACCACCAAAAAGCTCCTTTACAAACATTTTAGCTACTCGGTTTGGAGTACCTTTTATGCTGTCATCTGTCAAATCCATTCCTAATGTCTGCAGAATATTTTCAACATCTTTTTTAATTTTTTCTATTTTTTCCTCATCAGTTATGTCAAATGCGTCCGCTCTAAGAGGGTTTTTTGCATTACTGCTGAAATGACTGTCACCTATTTCGTCTAAAAAATCTTCGTTATTTATCATTAAAAACTACTATTATAATGGGTATATCTTTTTAAGGCGGTAAAGATAATTAATAAATAGGAAACCTTTTCTATGGTTTTTACTATTTAATCGATCCTTTTTGGATATAATTTAAAATTGGTCTAATTGCGACTTCTTTAAAATACAAAAGACAATAACACAAATGGTTACTGTCTTTTGAAAGTTTAAGTTTAGTCTGTTTGTTATTTGCTGTTGTATACTAAAAGTGCTTCTTTTAAGATATTTACAGCAGTAATTAAATCTTTTTTATTCAAAACATACGCAATTCTAACTTGATTCAATCCCATTCCCGGAGTTGAATAAAACCCTTTTGCAGGGGCAATCATAACCGTTTCGCCATTTAAGCTGTAACTTTCTAAAAGCCATTGAGCAAAATCATCAGAATCTGCTATTGGTAATTGTGCAATACAGTAAAAGGCACCTTTGGGTTTGGTTACAATTACACCTTCAATTTTGTTTAGTTCTGAAATTAAAGTATTACGTCGTTCCTTATATTCTGCAATTACTTCATCAAAATAACTTTGTGGCGTATCAATTGCAGCTTCGCAGGCAATCTGCTCAATTGTTGGCGGACTTAAACGCGCCTGAGCAAATTTCATAACTGTCGCCAGTACTTGTTTATTTTTAGTAATCAAACACCCAATTCTTGCGCCGCACATACTGTAGCGTTTTGAGACTGAATCGACCATGATTACATTTTGCTGTACATCTTCTAAATTCATAACTGAAAAATGTACATCATCTCCATCATATAAAAACTCACGATATACTTCGTCAGCAATTAAATATAGATCGTATTTTTTAATTAAACCGGCTAATTGTTTAATCTCTGTTTCTGAATATAAATACCCCGTTGGATTTCCCGGATTACAAATTAAGATTGCTTTTGTTTTTGGAGTAATCAATTTTTCGACTTCTTCAATACTTGGCAAAGCAAATGCTGTTTCAATAGTTGAAACAAGAGGAACTACTGTTGCACTTGTTGAAGAGGCAAACGCATGATAATTAGCATAAAACGGCTCTGGAATAATAATTTCATCTCCAGGGTCAGTAATTGTGGCCAGTGCAAACAAAAGGGCTTCAGAGCCACCCGTTGTAACGATGATGTCTTCTGAGTTAACATTTACATTTTGACGCTGGTAAAATTGAGCTAATTTTTTTCTGTAACTTTCGTATCCGGCTGACGGACTGTATTCGATAATACTTAAATCAATATTTTTTACCGCCTCGATGGCCACTTCGGGAGTCTTGATATCCGGTTGACCAATGTTTAAGTGATACACTTTGTGTCCTTTTTGCTTTGCGATATCTGCATAAGGAGCAAGCTTGCGTATCGGTGATTCGGGCATGTTTCTGCCTTTGTTTGAAATTGTTGGCATGAGATTTTTTATTGAAGTGCAAATTTGCATTTTTTTTTCGAATTTAACGTAAACAATGCATGGACTTATAAAAATCTAACAATAATAAATATATTTACTAATTTTATAATAAAATATTGTCAATGAAAAAATATATTGTGTTGTTTTTTGGGTTATTGATACCTTTTTGTGCAAAATCTCAGGATAGTTTCATTATCCAAAATAACAAACAAAAGGTGGCAATCCCTTTTAAATTGATAAATAACCTCATTTTTATTCCGATTAAAGTAAATGGAATCGAGCTGAATTTCTTATTAGATTCCGGTGTCGAAGAAACGATTTTGTTTAGCATGGATGAAATGCAGGAGGTTAAATTTAATAATGTCGAAAAAATCAGACTTAGAGGATTAGGATCTGAAAGTGAAATAGAAGGGCTTAAATCGACAAAAAATACTTTTGAAACACACGGATTAAGATCTGATAATCACATGTTGTTTGTGATTTTAGATCAAAGTTTTAATCTTTCGTCTCATATTGGTATTCCGGTAAATGGAATTATCGGTCATAAATTCTTTAAAAATAATATAGTAGAAGTGAATTATGAAAAGCGAAAAGTTATTGTGCATTCAGATAATGAATCTATCAGAAAAAAATTAGATAAAAAATTTAAAGCGATTCCTATTACAATTGAAAAATCTAAGCCTTATATTTACACAACTGCCTTTGTAGATAACGAAGAAATTCCAGCAAAACTATTAATTGATATTGGTAATAGTGATGCTTTTTGGATTTTTGAAAATAATAAAATAAAACTTCCAAAGAGAAATTTTCCTGACTTTCTTGGAAAAGGTTTTAGTGGTGATATTGAAGGGCACCGTGCCAGAATTCAAAAATTTACGATTGATGAATTTGAATTTAAAAAACCAATTGTAGCATTTCCAGATTCTAGCTCTATTCGAAATGTTAAGATGGTTCCAGATCGTATAGGTTCAGTAGGAGGAGAAATTTTAAAACGATTTACGGTAGTATTAGATTATGCTGATAAAAAGCTGTACCTAAAGAAAAACCACAAGTTTAAAGATCCTTTTACTTATAATAAAAGCGGAATTACAATTCAGCATAACGGGCTGCAGTGGGTTCAGGAAACAGTTCATTTAGAAACCGTAAAGGTTGCTGTATCATTAAATGAGGGAGAACCAAATCAAAATAATAATGGTAACTTTAGATATAAATTTTCTTTGAAACCTGTTTATGAAATTGTCAATATCAGAAAACAATCTGCAGCAGAAAAATGCGGATTGCTGAAAGGTGATCTTATTACATCTATAAATGGTGAGAGACCTTATAAATATTCATTACAGCAGATTAATCAGCTTTTAAAATCAGAAGAAGATAAATGGATTACACTCGAAGTAGAACGTAATAGTTTGATTTTGAGATTTAGATTTAGACTCGAAGATGAGTTATGAATTATTGATTAATTAATTTTTTGGATTAAAAAAAATGGGTTAGCTAAGTTTTTTTAACCGCTTTAATTTTGTAAAAAAATAATTATTAAAATTATTTTTTTGTTTAAGCAACATTAATAATTTATTAAGTTTGTCAAAAAATAATAGCTTATGGTCAAAAAATGCAATGATTTCTTACGTGTAGTTTTATTTTTTGTTTTTTTATCATTTTTATCTCAAACAGTAAATGCTCAATGTGCAGGTAATGATACAAGTTTAACAGTTTGTGATATTCCAGACCCTGCTAATCAATCTATAGATTTATTTTCCTTACTAGGATCGGCAACTGCTGGTGGTGTTTGGAACGATGATAATAGCTCAGGCGGTTTAAATACTGCTACCGGTATTTTAAATGCACATGTAATTCGCCAAAGTGGAATTTATCAATATACATATACAGTTAGCGGTGTTAATGGCTGTCTTGATAATTCAGCTACAGTTACAGTAACTATTGGAGGATATGCAGGAAAACCTTCTCCAACAGCAACAGTTTGCAACGAAGATAGTCCATTTAATCTTTTTCAGGCTTTTGATAGTGCTTATTTGGGGCCGCATTCTAATGGGCAATGGCATAATGATACTACAAATCAAAATATAACGGGATCATCTGTTGATATTAAAGATTTAGCAGGTACTTACCAGTTTACTTATACGATGCCGGCTATAGGTACTTGTCCTTCGCCTGCAGCATCAACAGTATTTATAACTGTTTTCCAGGCACCAAAATCGGGTGATTCTCAAAGATTAACATTATGCGCCAATAATGGTTTGTCAGCATACCGAAATTATGATTTGTTTAATTTAATTTCAGGACAAGATCCAGGAGGGACATGGGTAGATAATAGTAATACTGGCGAACTTAACTTTAAAGGCGATCATGTTATTGATATAGAAAAAATATATAATACTATGGGATCTAACGAATATAGCTTTTCTTATAGAGTCAATTCATCAAATCCTATTTGCCCCAATAAACAGACAACAGTTGTAATTAGACTAGAAGAAAAACTTGATTTTAGCGGAGCAGTTTTAGAGGTTAACTCTGATATATGTGAAAGTGAAATTACAACAGCAAATTATACTGTTACTATTACAAGAGGTCCGGCAAATATTCCAAATGGCAGTTATTATGTTAAATATAGTGTTTCAGGGCCAAGGGCAGCGACAGAAACAGCTTTGGCAAATTTTAGCAATGGAGTTCTTATTTTTCCAATCAGACCGGATTTTTTCCAACAAGCCGGAAAATTTACTGTAACCATATTAGATATTTATGCCTTTAATAGTCAAAGATCCTGTATTAATACAATAAATAATTTATCAGACGATTTAATAATTTATCCTATTCCGGATTTAGATGGAGCACTAATTAGTCCTGCTGTAACTTGCCAGGATCAAGATGCTGTAATCCAGATTTCAAATGCTGTAAAACTGGCAGATGGAGATTATGATATAGTGTACAGATTATCAGGAGCGACAAATGTTTCTTCGCAAGTAGCAAGAATCACAGTATTGGGAGGAAATGCAACTTTTGTTGTACCAGAAATATTTAACTCAAGAAGCGGAACTTCTATTGTAACTATTACAGCAATTACACATGTAATTTCACAATGCGTTAATGCAGCCAATTTATCAGGAGAGATTCTTATTAATCCTCTGCCAAATGGGTCACTTTTAAGATTGCAGATTCAAAATGTATGTTTTGGCGAAGAAGTAACTGTCAATGTCTCGGGTTTTCAGACTTTGACCGATGTTACGTTGTCTTATAAACTTTCTGGCAGTAATATTTCTAATGTAGAAACTGTTGCTTTAAATGCTGTAGATGGAAGCGCTGGTTTTATTATTCCATCAAACTTATTGGTAAACTCTGGTTCAACAACAATTTCTATTATTAAATTAAAGAACAATATTACTACTTGCGAGAGTGATGTAACAGGAATATCTGCTGCTTTTATGCTAAATCCTATACCAGCTTTACCAATAGCTGCTGATCAGGCATTTTGTAAAACAGATCAATCGACAATTGCACATTTGCAGCCTCAGGGAAACCAATATAAATGGTATATCTCTGCTGCCGAAGTTACACCTCTTCCAAATACTTATGTTTTAAAATCTGAGGATTATTTTGTTAAGGAAACTTCTGCAGCTGGCTGTGTATCTCCTGCAACCAAAATTACAGTAACAATTAACGATACGCCGGCTCCAGCTTTAAATCAGGATGGACAAAATTTTTGTGGTTTAGACAATCCTACAATTCTTAATCTTTCAAATAATACTGGATCGCCTTCAACAGTTGTTTGGTATGACGCACCAAATAATGGAAACTTACTTTCGCCTTCAACTCCTTTAGTTGATAAAGCAACTTATTATGGGTTTGATTTTTCGCCGGCAGTAAATTGTCTTTCACAAGAAAACATTGCAGTTACGGTTTCATTAATTGTTTGTGATTCTCCGGAATATACATTTTTTGTTCCCGATGGATTTTCTCCTAATGGAGACGGAATTAACGACACTTTTACTATTCCTGACATTGATTTTTTATACCCAAATTATTCGCTGGAAATTTTTAACAGATATGGAAACGGAATGTATAAAGGCTTTAAAAATAAGCCGGCATGGGATGGAATAAATTACGAGCAAAGTGGAATTGGAGGCGGAATAGCACCAAACGGAGTATATTTTTACATTCTCTATTTTAATAAAGACAATAGACCCCCTCAACAAGGACGTCTTTATCTAAATCGATAATTTTTAATATAAATTTCAAATGAAAAAAATAATACTCTATATAAGTTTCTTCTTCTATATGACATCAGTTTCTGCGCAGCAGGATCCTGAATATACGCATTATATGTATAATATGAGCGTGGTGAATCCGGCGTATGCGACAGGAGTTCCTGCTATGATGAATTTTGGAGGATTGTACAGAACACAATGGGTTGGTGCTGTTGGAGCTCCAAAAACTTTTACTTTTTTTGGACACACGGCGATTTCGGATAAGGTCGAAGCCGGACTTTCATTTATATCAGATGATATTGGAGATGGTGCTAAAAAAGAAAACAATATTTATGCTGATTTTGCATACGTTTTAAATTTAGGAGGAAAGAATAAACTTTCACTAGGATTAAAAGCAGGCTTATCATCAATGCAGACTAATTTTAATGGGTTTAAGTTTAATGATCCGGCAACTGACATGGCTTTCGCCGAAAACATAAATGCAACAAAACCTAACATTGGAGTAGGAGCTTATTATTTTAGAGATAATTTATATGTAGGTCTTTCGGTACCTAACTTATTGAAAACAAAATATATTGAAGAAAAGTCTGGAGTAAATGCTTTTGGAGCCGAAAATATTCATACTTTCCTAACTGCTGGATATGTTTTCCAGGTAAATGATATGTGGAAACTAAAACCCGCATTTATGACAAAATTTGTAAAAGGAGCACCTATTTCAATAGATCTAACAGCCAATGTTTTGTACAATGAAAAATTTGAATTTGGTGCGGCTTATAGAATAGACGATTCTGTAAGTGCTTTGTTTAATTTTAATGTAACACCTACTTTAAGAGTTGGTTATGCCTACGATTATACACTTACAAATTTAGGTCAGTTTAATTCGGGGACGCATGAAATTATGCTGCTTTTTGATTTAGATTTATTAGGTAAAGGATTTGATAAATCACCAAGATTCTTCTAAAATGAAAAATATGAAAAAACTACTCGTTATTATATTCGTATTTTCAATACAGTTTATAAATGCCCAAGATCAGGAATTGATTAGAGCAAAGAAATTTTTTGATAGAACTTATTACAGCGAAGCTATTATTTTATACGAAAAATTAGCCGAAGAAAAGCCATCACAAGAAGTTATAAAAAACCTTGCAGATTCTTATTATTATACAAATGATTTAATAAAAGCGCAGCGTTATTATCGTCTGTTATTTCAAAATTATAAAGACAATTTAGACAGAGAATATTATTTTAGATATGCTCAGACATTAAAAGCAACAAATGCATACAATGATGCAAATAATGTTTTAAAAGAATATTATGCAAAATCATCAAATCCTGAAGATGCTGCCAATTTTGAAGAAGATATTAAAACCCTGGAAAATGTTTCGGCAATTGGAGAACGATTTGAAATTAAAAACCTGCCAATAAATACACCAAATTCAGAGTTTGGAGCCGTAAAACACAAAGACAATTTGGTTTTTGCTAGTGTTAAATTGAAGCCGGGAATGTTCGATAAAAAATTTAAATGGGATGGCGAAACCTATTTAAATTTGGTTACAGTTCCGCTAAAAAATATTAATTCTGCAGATTCTATTACATATTATTTTGCTAAGGAATTAAAAACCGGAATGCACGAGTCAAATGCCATTTTTACAAAAGATGGTAAAACAATTTACTTTACCAGAAATAATTCTAAAAACGGAAAGAAAAAGAAAGACGACAAGGAAATTTCAAATCTTCAGATTTTTAAAGCTGAATTAGTTAATGGAAAATGGACAAATATTACGTCACTGCCTTTTAACAGCCCAAATTATTCAGTAGAACACCCTGCACTTAGTGCTGATGAAAAAATATTGTATTTTGCTTCAGATATGCCGGGATCTCTTGGTTCTTTTGATATTTATTCGGTAAACATAAATAAAGGTGCATTTGATACTCCCAAGAATTTAGGCCCGGAAATTAATACAAATAGAAGAGAACAATTTCCTTTTGCTTCTGCAGATAATAAACTTTATTTTTCTTCTGACGGGCATTTAGGTTATGGATCTTTGGATGTTTTTGTTTCTGAAATAAACGGAACTGAATATTCAAAACCAATAAATATTGGACTTCCATTAAACTCAAACTTAGACGATTTTGCATTCAATATCGATTCTGAAACCAAAGAAGGATATTTTGCATCAAATAGAGAAGGAGGAAAGGGCAGCGACGATATTTATCAATTTAAAGAAACTAAAGACTTAATTGTTGAAGACTGCCATCAGTTGATTGCAGGAGTTATTACAGATATTGACACTAAATTGGTTTTAGAAAATGCCACAGTAATACTGCAGGATTCAAATAATAAAACACTGAATACAGCAACAACTTCTGCAGACGGAAAGTTTAGTTTTAGAGCTCTTTGTGAAGCTTCGTATAAAGTCTCGGCTTTTAAAGAAAAATATACAAATGAATCTAAAACGGTAACTTTAGATAATATTAGAAATAAAGAAAATGACGCTTCTTTAGCATTAAAATCTTTGGAAAAAATCAAACTTGAAGAAAAAGAAAACGCCGAAAAGAAAAGACAGCAGGAAATTATTATAGAAGAAGAAAATAAAAAGAAAGAAGCACTTGCCGTAATCGAATTAAAACAAAAAGAAAAGAAAGCGAAGGAAGCTGAAATTGCTGCCGCAGAAATCAAAAAGAACGAAAAAGTAAAACAAATTTTAGAGCAGGAAAAAGATGTTGTAAGAGATAAAGACAGATTAATTATCAAAACTGATCCAATTTATTTTGATTACAATATGTGGTACATTCGTAAAGAATCAAAAGTTGTTTTAGGTAGAGTTGTGGCACTGATGAATAAATACCCGGGAATGGTAATCGAAATAGGTTCGCATACAGATTCTCGAGGCAATGCAAAATTCAATGAAAGTTTATCTCAAAAAAGAGCCAATTCGACCAGAGAATTTATTATACAATCCGGAATTGATGCAAAAAGAGTTTCGGCAAAAGGTTATGGGGAATCTGTACCAATTGTAAAATGTAAAACTGACGATGCATGCTCTGAAGAAGAACATGAATTAAACAGAAGATCTGAATTTGTAATTAAGAATTTATAAATTCTATGAAAACAAATAATTTAATTAAGAAGCCTTTATTTTGGCTTCTTTTTTTTTAATTTTATAAAATAACCTTGAAACAAAATATTAAAATATGAAAAATCTAGTTTTACCTTGTATGCTTGTTATCTGCATTGGATTTCAAAGCTGTAAAAATGAAGAAAAACAAAAACAGGCAGAAGCAGCAAAAGCTGATGCTGAAACAGTTATAAAAACAGAATGCTATCAGGCCGTATATGAAAAAGATACTATTCAATTAAAGCTTAACACTTTAAAAAATGGAAAATTAAGTGGAAATATGATTATGAAAGTTGCGCCTTCAACAGTAAGAACTGGCGAAATTGCAGGCGAATTTCATGAAGATACGTTATTTGCAGATTATACTTTTAAGGATTTAGCAAGTAAAGACAAAACGTTTAAAAATCCTATGGCATTTTTAAAGAAAGACAAGCAGCTTATTTTAGGAAACGGAACAATGCAGACCACGATGGGAGTTACTTATTTAGTAAAAGATAAACCTATCGATTTTGATCGTGTAAAATATAAATTTGAAAGCGCTGAATGTGCTGAATAGTAAATAAGAAAAAAGATTTAAGAAGCAAGATTGGCTTCTCTAAAAAAACTAAAGCCGTTTCTTAATTTTGAAACGGCTTTAGTTTTTTTAAGATTTTATTTTTGTTATAAAACTTCACCTTTAATTTTTAAGGCGACCCTGCCGTCAGGGTAGTTTACAGCATTGGTTTCAACAGTAATTGTTTTACGAATTGGCCCGCTTGTCATATTGTATTTAACATCAATTTTTCCTTTTTTACCAGGCATTACAGCTGCTGCAGGTTTTGTAACAACTATAGAACTAACTGTCGATTCTGCACCAATAATTAAAAGCGGAGCGTCACCGGTGTTAGTAAACTCAAAGGAGCGAACTCCATTATCAGTCTTAGAAATTTTTCCATAATCAATTGTATTGTCCGGGGCTGCAAATTCAATTTTTGGGCCATTTTGTGCATAACCTATTGCGCTAAACAATACGATTGCAATAAAAGAGGCAACATTTTTCATCTTGAAATTATTTTTAAGTTGTAAGTAAATATACATTCTTTTAATTAACACACAAATTATTAATTCGCTTTTTATAGTGTACTTAATTATTTACTTTTGCTGTCAATTACAATTACAAAAATTGAACCAATTTTTCTGTTTAATTGTTTAATCGTTAATTCGTTTAATCGATTGACGATTTAAAAAAGTAAAAATCAATTAAACAGTTAAACAAAAAAACGATTAAACAGTTAAACGATTAAACAACCTAATAAATGACAATTCCAGCACAATTTGACGCTAAGACGATTGAGAACAAATGGTATGATTACTGGATGAAAAACAACTATTTTCATTCAGAACCAGATCATAGAACGCCGTATACTATTGTAATTCCGCCTCCAAACGTCACTGGTGTCTTGCATATGGGACATATGTTAAATAATACTATTCAGGATGTTTTAATTCGTAGAGCACGTCTTAAAGGTTTCAATGCCTGCTGGGTTCCGGGAACGGATCACGCATCAATTGCTACTGAAGCAAAAGTAGTTGCGAAATTAAAAGCAGAAGGAATTAATAAAAACGATTTAACCCGGGAAGAATTCTTAAAACATGCTTGGGAATGGACAGATAAATATGGCGGAACAATCCTTGAACAGCTTAAAAAATTAGGTGCTTCATGCGATTGGGAGCGTACAAAATTTACGATGGATCCGGATATGTCTGCATCTGTAATTCGTTCTTTTGTTGATTTATACAACAAAGGCTTGATTTATAGAGGATACCGAATGGTAAACTGGGATCCGGAGGCAAAAACGACTTTATCTGATGAAGAAGTTATTTACGAAGAACAACAAGGAAAATTATTTTTCCTGAAATATAAAATCGAAGGAACTGAGGAATTTTTAACCATTGCCACAACTCGTCCGGAAACTATTTTTGGAGATACTGCCATTTGTATCAATCCAAACGATGAGCGTTTTACACATTTAAAAGGTAAAAAAGCAATCGTTCCTATTTGCGGCAGAGTAATTCCAATTATCGAAGATGAGTATGTAGATGTAGAATTCGGAACAGGATGTTTAAAAGTGACTCCTGCGCACGATATGAACGATAAAACTCTTGGAGAAAAACACAATCTTGAAATCGTTGATATTTTTAATGAAGACGCTACATTAAATAGTTTCGGATTACATTATCAGGGGAAAGATCGTTTTGTAGTTCGTATTGAAATTGCAAAAGAACTGGAAGAAATTGGAGCTTTGGCAAAAACCGAAACCCACTTAAATAAAGTAGGAACATCTGAAAGAACCAAAGCGGTGATCGAACCAAGATTATCAGATCAATGGTTTTTAAAAATGGAAGAATTGGTAAAACCTGCGATTAAATCTGTTTTAGAAACAGGGGATATTAAATTGCATCCAAAACGTTTTGAAAACACTTATGCGCATTGGTTAAACAATATTCGCGATTGGAATATTTCTCGCCAGTTATGGTGGGGACAACAAATTCCTGCTTATTATTACGGAGACGGAAAAGAAGATTTCGTAGTGGCAGAAAATATAGAAGACGCGTTAAAATTAGCACAAGCCAAAACCAATAACCAGCAACTAACAACCGACAACTTAAAACAAGATGTCGATGCGTTAGATACATGGTTTTCTTCCTGGTTATGGCCAATGTCTGTTTTTGGCGGAATAATGGATCCCGAAAGTGCAGATTACAAATATTATTATCCAACAAATGACTTGGTTACAGGTCCGGATATTTTGTTTTTCTGGGTTGCCAGAATGATTATTGCTGGTTACGAATATGCAGGTGAAAAACCATTTACAAACGTATATTTAACAGGTTTAGTACGTGATAAACAGCGTCGTAAAATGTCTAAATCATTAGGAAATTCTCCTGATCCTTTAGATTTGATCGATAAATTTGGTGCCGATGGTGTTCGTGTAGGATTGCTTTTAAGTGCTTCTGCAGGAAATGATATTATGTTTGATGAAGAATTATGTAATCAGGGGAAAGCGTTCTCTAATAAAATTTGGAATGCTTTCAAATTAATTAAAGGATGGGAAGTTTCAGAAACAATTCCACAGCCAGAATCATCAAAAGTGGCGATCGAATGGTATGAAGCAAAATTGCAGCAGACTTTAGTTGATATTGAAGATAATTTTGAGAAATACAGAATTTCAGATTCTCTTATGGCAATCTACAAATTGGTTTGGGATGATTTCTGTTCTTGGTTCTTAGAAATGATCAAACCAGCATATCAGCAGCCAATTGATAAGGCAACGTTTGATAAAGCAATCGAAATGTTAGAAAGTAATTTAAAATTACTTCATCCGTTTATGCCTTTCTTAACAGAAGAAATCTGGCAGTTAATTGCCGAAAGAACGCCAGAAGGAGCTTTAATTGTTTCAACCTGGCCAGAATTAAAACCGTTCAATGCTGATTTAATTTCTGATTTTGATAATATTACAGAAGTAATTTCTGGAATTAGAACTATCAGAAAAGACAAAAATATTCCGTTTAAAGATGCTATCGAATTAAAAGCAATCAACAGCGAGAATCTAACGACGCATTTTGATTCAATCGTAACAAAATTAGGAAACGTTTCTGCTTTTGAATATGTTTCTGCTAAAGTTGACGGTGCATTATCTTTCCGCGTAAAATCAAATGAATATTTCATTCCAATTACCGGAAATATTGATGTGGAAGCAGAAATTGCAAAACTGACAGAAGAATTGAATTATACAAAAGGATTCCTTAAATCTGTAGAAGCAAAACTTTCAAACGAGAAATTCGTAAATGGAGCTCCGGAAAAAGTTTTAAATATAGAGAAACAAAAACAAGCCGATGCTTTAGCAAAAATTGCTACAATCGAGCAGAGTTTAGCTGGTTTGAAATAAGAATCAGATTATTCTTTAATATAAAAGCTGTCCATTTCGGACAGCTTTTTTGTTTTCGTCAGAATGGACAATAGCATGTTGTTTTGTTCTTTAAAATCTGTCAAATTTATTATTTTACAGGTTCCCTAAGTATAGTTTTTAATTTCTCGGGAGATGTTTTACGAAAGTCTGATAAATAAATCTCGTGATGTAATCCGTTTTTTTGTAAATTGTTTTTGGTAGTAAATTCTTGAATTTTTTTCAGTGTTTGCGGTTCATTTTCAAAAGGCCCAACATGAAGGATCTGCACCACTTTGCCTTCTGTCATTTCATAAAATTCGATTGCTTTAGCTAATTCTATTAGTTTTTTATTAGCCACTGTATCAATAGCGGCTTTGGTTTGTTCTCTAGTTACAAAATCCGGCATTCTGATCATAATTCTGTAATTCCATTCACTGCGAGGTATCTTTACAGGCGCTTCATCCATAGAAATATCTTTGTATTTTTTGTCGTCAAAACTCCATAAGGCTTCTAGTTTTGGAACAACAAAATCATTATTTACTGCCTTTAGCACAAATTTAATAACGTAAGCTGTGGCATATAACGCTTGAATTTTTTCTGAAAACTCTTTTCCTGAAGGATCTCCTTTACCAATAATCGATATATAATTTGTTTTTTCTATATGAAGTATTTCAGGCTTAATTTTAGCAGTATAATATACTTTGTCAGTTTTTGCTAAATCTAATTTGTCCATTTTTTTATGTTTTATATTGCAAATTAAATCACATTAAGTGACAACAGTATGTCAGCAGAAATTCTTCATTATAGTTTCTTCTTCAAAACTAAAAACAAAGGATAAGAAATCACTGTAATTCCCATAATGATAATAAAGCTTTTTGGATCACTGTAAATAAATCCAATCAGTAAGGTAATAGAAGAGATAATAGCAATAATAGTTGTCCACGGATACCAAAAAGAACGATACGGTCGAGGTAAGTTTGGTTCTGAAGTTCTTAATTTTAAAAGTGATAAATAAGCCAGTCCCCAAACAATAATTGAGATAAATGCGGCGAAGGAGAACAGTACTTCAAACGAACCAATACAAATCAAAAATAAGCTAACAAATGATGAAACTAAAAGTGCGACAATTGGAGTTCCGCCTTTGTTCACTGTTGTTCCTTTTTCTATAAAAAAACCGTCACGACTTAATCCGTAAAGAATTCTTGGCGGGATCATCATAAAAGCATTTAAAATACTGATTAAAGAAAATATTGAAATTACAGTAACGATAATAGCACCGTTTTCTCCGAATAGAATTTTAGCAACATCGGCGGCGGCAAGATTTGATTTGGCTAAAATTTCAATTGGTAAAACATGAAAGAAAGCCGCATTTACCAAAACATAAATAGCAGCAACAAGAAAAACGCCGCTGTATAATGATTTCGGAATGTTTTTACTTGGATTATCATTTTCTTCGGCAAAAAAGCAAACACTGTTCCAGCCATTATAAGTCCCGATGATTAACTGCAATGATTTGAAAAATCCAAATAATAAACCAATCTGAAAGAGGGTGTTATCAGTTTTTATGAGCGGAACTTTAACACCGGTATACATAAAACAAGCCACAACCAGGGACATAAAACAAATTACTTTAAGGAAACTCGTAATCTGCTGAATTATACTTCCGTTTTTTACACCGCTTAAATGAATCAATACAAAAGCAGCTAACAAAGAAATTGCCATTACTGTCGAGTAATCAGCAAGAGCCGGAAACAAAATAACAATATATTCGCTGATTACAATGCAATAAAATGCGGGCGGAATAACATTAGTAATATAATCAAACCACCCGGAAAGAAATCCGGCATATTCGCCAAAAGCCCTTTTAATATAATTATAAGATCCCCCGGCCTTAGGTAACATCGTTGCAAGTTCAGCATACGAATTGGCACCCAATAAAACGTACAAACCACCAAAAAGCCAGGAGGCAAGGATGAACCAGTAATTGTTGAGCATTTCTGCAATAGTTCCCGGGGTTCTTAAAATGCCAACGCCAATGGTTCCTCCAATTAATACGGCAATATTAAAACTAAGCCCTAAACTTTTCTTTAATTGGTTTTTTGTAGAATCAGACATATTTGAATTTTAAGTTTTGTAATGGTTTATGCGGACAAAAGTAATTATAAATTGAGACACATTTTTAACAAAATAAAAAACCTCACCTTTTGCAAGATGAGGTTTAAATTTTCCAAAAAAACATTGTAATCTCTAATAATCAGAAAACTTTGAATGGGAAAAATCTAATTCAAAATTTTAGAATTTATAACGTAAACTTGTCATTACCTGTCTTGGCGCAATTGGGTTTACACTGTAATTTTCGTGAACTGTATAATTTAATTCATTTGTAATGTTTGATAATTTGCAAAGAATAGAGAATTTTTTCCAGGTATATCCTGCTGAAACATCGATTGTAGTATAACCTTTTAATGGTATTTCTCTGTGATAAATACCATCAGGATATTTGGTAGTATCAGTGTTGTATTGATCATTCCATCCGCCTAAACGGTCTCCTACATAATTCCCTATTGCACCTACAGAAACTCCTTTAAAAAATCCTTCCTGAAGAGTATAAAAGAAACTTAAATTAGCAGTATTTTGAGGTGTTCTTACCAAACGATCCCCCTCGATAAAACTTCCATTTAATCCAGATGTTTTTGTGTAACGCATATCATTGTAGCTATAACCTGCAATAATGTTTAAACCTTCAACAGGTCTTGCAGTGACATCGATTTCTACACCTTTACTTTTAGTCTCGCCGCTTAATACTTTAAGGTTTGTATCTGCATTTGCTGTTCCGTCAGCTTTAAATTGCGCCATTTGTGCAAAATTGCTGTTTGTAATTTGATAAACTGTAACATTTGTACTTAATAATCCTTTTAAGAAATCAGTTTTAATTCCGGCTTCATATTGGTCAATGATAGAAGGTTTTATAGGCTGTAAATCTACAGTTGTTCCTGTATTTGGCGTAAAAGAGTTAGAATAACTTCCAAATACTGAAATATCTTTTGTTGGCTGATACACTAATCCCACTTTAGGAGAAAATGCATTGTCTAAACGTTTTGGTGTTACAACCGCAACCGCATTTTCCGGCGATGTAGTTTGAACTTTTGTGGTGTTATTGTATACTTCTTTATAAGTAGTAACTTCAGCTTCCTGCCAAGACCAGCGAATACCAGCCAGTAATTTGATTTTTTCTGTAAAAGAAATTAAATCCTGAGCATAGACCCCAAAACGATTTGTTTCTGTTTTTGCAATTTGAGTAGTTCTTGCGTCTGGAATATCGTTTCGTTGTGTTGAAGGATCAAAGTTATAAAGATTGATTGTATCGTAGTTGGCTGGAGAAAAAGCAAATGTATAAGCAGTTGCAAACGAATTTTCCCAGTCTGCTCCGGTAAATATTTGGTGTTTAACGCTTCCTGTATTAAATGTTCCCTGTAAGCTTAGCTGATCACCAAGTATTTGCTCTAAATTTTTATTTTGAACCAATGGTCTGGCCCAGTTTCCGTTAGCATCTACCGTTGCTAATTGAGCAGTAGATTTAGAACTTCTGTCGTAATTTTGAAAAGAAGAATTAAAATTTAATTTCCAATTGTCATTAAAATTATGGTTTACTAAAGCAGAAGCGCTTGCAGATTTTGTATTTCCATTAGACCAAAGTGCTCCATAAAAATTATTGCGTGGTACATCTACAAGTTCTTTTCCAATAATTCCTGTTCCAAAATCCGGAGTCCAGTCAGCACTTAAATAATCTCCCTGTACTGTAATCTGCGTTTTAGCACTAATATCAAAAAGTAATGATGGATTAACATACAAACGTTCGTTTTTTACAACATCTCTAAAACTTTCTGAGTTTTCATATGAACCATTAATTCTAAAAGCAATCGATTTACTTAGAGGACCATAAAAATCGATCGATGGTTTGTAGTAAGCATAACTTCCCATTTGCATAGAAATTTCGCCGCCACTTTTAAATTGAGGTGTTTTTGTCACAAGATTTACGATTCCGCCCGGGGCTACGTTTCCAAATAATAAAGCCGAGCCCCCTTTAAGAAATTCTACTTTATCTAAACCAGAAACGTCTGGAATTGAACCTGCATTATAACGAAATCCGTTTTTAAACATATTGTTGGCAGACATGTCATAACCTCTTGAGAAAAAAGATTCCTGAGCACCGCCGCGCGCAGAACTTACATAAACACCATTAGCATTTTTTAAAACTTCACTTAATCTGATGGCTTGCTGCTGCTCGATAATCTCGGCTCCAATAACTTGTATAGCTTGCGGATTATCCATTGGTTTTAAACCAGAACGAACTGCTGTTACAGGTTTTGGTTCTTTGTTTTTGGTAACAATTACTTCGTTTAATATTTCTCCTTTTTTGTTTTTTACAGTATCGCTTGCTGTATTATTTTCTGTACTGGTATAATCCTGGCTATAAGAAGAAGCAAAGCATATTAAAGCTAAGAGTGTTATTAAATTTTGTCTCATGGTATTTATTTAGATTCAATAAAAATTATCGATTGCAAATATAAAGAGACGGACACCTTAACAAAAAATTATGAAGTGATTATCTTTATTAAAGTTTTATTAGTTTTGTCTTAAGATTGTCTTAAGATATTGCTTTTGTAGTTTTTATTGTTTAAAGAATTGTGTGTGAAAATATGTAATATAAAAACAAAAAACCTTGCTCATAGGAACAAGGTTTGATTGAAGAATAAAATTTTAAAAAAACAGTTTTGAAAATTATTTAACAGCAATTAAGTATGTGGCCATTTTCCAGATTTCATCATATTTTTTACCGTTGTGTTCTCCGGCAGCTTTTTCTGTATAAGCAAATTCTACCATGTAATTTCCTGACCAGATTGGCGTAAAAGAAATTTCACCTTTATCATTTGACCATAATTCTTTTTCCCAGCCGTTTGGGGCGATAACTTTAATTTTTTGTTCTTTTGCAATAGTTCCATTATATAAAGCTGAAACATTTATTACTGTATTTTTTTTCGCAATATCAGCATTTTCAGAAAAAACACTAATTATATTATTGTTTACTGCAGCCACATTTCCTGCTGCTTTGTTTCCAACAACTACAGTTGCACTAGAATTATAATCTAATTTCATTGTGCCATAAACATCTTTTACTGTATGATGCATTACAATAGTATAAACTCCGTCTTCATCTGGAGTAAAAAACGCCTGGTATTTATTGTCTAAAGCTTTTGCAGTAAGTTTTGTTTCTTTTTTTGATGGAGAAATTACTACCAAAGAGAAATCTTTTAAATCAGAAAACCATTTATCTGCTTTTGTAATATCGTTTTCTGAAAATTCTCCAAAATAAACAGAAATTTCTTGTGCTTTCCCTTTTGTTCCGGTTGATTTAGTTTCGATCCAAAGTGCATGGGCAAAAAGCTGAGGTGTTGCAAAAAGCATTAAAAATGCAAATGTTATTAATTTAAAAGTTTTTGATTTCATGATAATAAGATTTAAAATTAATATTGAAAAAATCCTGATAAACGCTCAGGATTTTTAATTTATGGGTTATTATTTTGTGTCACAAATGTACTGTTTAATATTTGTTGAGCAATGTTTATTTAGATTAATTATCGATAGTGGAGTTTAAAAAAGAGACTTTTTTTATTAGTCCCTTTTTTTGATATTTAACTAGAATGAAGAGCTGTCACCCTGAGCGAAGTCAAAGGGTTTTACACTGTGTGGGCTTCGACTTCGCTCAGCCTGACAATGACAAACTCTAAACATTTTTAGAATTTATAAGAAAAACTCAATAAAGCATTTCTTGGTTTTTGCGGATTAACTGTAGACCATCCGCCATTAAAATAATCTTTATTTGCCATATTGTTTATGTTTAAAGCTGCACGAAATTTAGCCGAACTATAAAAAATTGAACCATTGATTACGGTGTATTCCGGCAAAACAAATTTTCCTGTTACCTGGCTGTCCAAAATAATATTGTCGCTGGCATAATTTCCTCCAAAACCAATTCCGAAATTTTCTAAGAAACCTTCGTCAAATTTATAAGCTGCCCAAAGATTTACAAGGTTTTTAGGTCCTGCCCAAAATGGTCTTTTTCCGGTTTCAAGCCATGAATTTGCAGCATCTCCTTTTACTATTTTGCTGTCATTATAGCTGTAGCCTGCTATAATACTTAAGCCTTTTACTGGTGCAGCATTCAGGTCAAATTCAAATCCTTTGCTTCTTGCGGTACCTCCTTGAGTTGTATTTACTACGCTTCCCAGTGCTGCAGTAACTAAATTTTCTACTTCGATATCATAATAACTTACTGTTGCATTTAGTTTATCTGCTAAAAGGTTTGCTTTTACTCCAAACTCTAATTGATTTGCATGTTCTGGTTTGAATGTTTTTGTTCCAGTTGGTTCTTCTGTAACTTCATCATATGTAACGGCTGGAGAAATGTTTCTAAAACCATTCATATAATTTGCAAACACGGCAAGTTTATCTTGTATTGGCTGATAAAGCAAACCAAATTTTGGTGATAAAGCAGTTTGGTCATAATCATCTTTATCTGTTGTTACATCAGCTTCAGTATCAAAATAATCGACACGTAAACTCGCCATTGCAAGTAAACTTGGTGTTATATTAATAACATCAGATGCATAAGCGCTGTATGTGGCTTCTTTACTCGTGTAATTTGTTACTCCCGATGCTGCCAAAACGTTATCTACAGAACTGCGGGTAGGATATCTCGGACTAGCTTCGATACCGGTTTCAGGATCAATATAACTTACAGCTCCCTGTGCTGTTACATTGTATAACCATGCATATCCGCTGCCGCCAAACATTACTTCTTTTGCATAATAATCAAGTCCGGCAACTAAACGGTTACGCATGTTTCCGATTTTGAAATCGCCGACAAAATTCTGCTGGATATCTGTTGTTGTGGTTTGTGACTGCTCTTTAGTAAGGCTTAGACCAAATTCTTTCGTACCATTTTGATTATCATAAATATAAGAGTAATAACCATCAGATTTTGAAGAACCTCTCGAAAAAGTGGTTTGCGATGTCCATTGATCAGAAATTTTGTAATTCATCTGAGCTTGTAAATTGAACCTTGGGTTTTTCATAGTTAAATCATTACTATAAAAAGAAAGGTGAGTATTATAGTTCAGTTCATCAAGATTTGCATACTGCAGCTGAGATTCTCTTCCTAAAAACAACATAGGCGGAGTTGTTTTTTCTTCCTGCATAAACTCAGTATTAATAAGAAAAGATAATTTGTCATTTACTTTGTAAGAAAGGGAAGGAGCGAAAAAAAGTGCTGTGCGGAACCCAGCATCCTGAAAACTGTTTTCTGTTTGATAAGAAGCATTTACCCTAAATAAAATATCATTATTATCATCTAATGGCGTATTAACATCAGCGGTAACTCTGTTAAGGCCAAAACTTCCTGCCGTATATGAAAATTCTCCGCCAAAACCTTCGTATGGTTTTTTGGTCACGGTATTAATAAGACCTCCATAACTAACCAAACTGCTGCCAAATAAAGTTCCAGACGGGCCTTTGATAACCTCAATTCTTTCAACGTTTGCAGGATCAAGGCTTCCATTAGTCAAGCCCGGTAATCCGTTTACGATATTAGCCTGAACTTCAAATCCGCGCAGAGTATAATACGAACCGCCATCGCCGCCGCGGCCTGTAGATTCCCATAATTTTTGAATTCCCGGTACATTTTTTAATGCATCGTCATAAGTTGTAATAGCCTGTTCTTTCATTAATTCAGAAGAAACGACATTGTAAACCTGTGGATTTTCGATGTTTTTAAGAGGCATTTTTGATACATAAGTACTTTGTTTAGGGAATGCTTTTCCTCTCGAATTGGTAATGATAACTTCTTTTAATTGTTTGTTAGAAACTTTCAATTGTAAGCTTAATGCTGTTGTTTCATTGCTTGCAACGGTCACTTCTTGTTCAAGGGTTTCGTAGCCCGTTAAGGAAACCTGAACGGTATATGTATTTGGTTTTACTTTATTGAATTCAAAAGAACCATCTTCATTAGAAACAGTTCCGTATTTTGAGTTTTTAAGAATGATGTTTACGCCAAGTGCCGGCTCGCCGTCAGAGGTTGTAATCGTTCCTTTAATTTTTCCGTTATTTTGCTGGGCATTTACAGCACCAATAAAAATAAAGAACAAGCAGATTGTGTAGAGAAACTGCTTTGTAATTTGGTTAGAATAATTCATGATTTTATTTTTAATTAGTTATCATTATTATTTAGAATAAATAAAAACAAGATAAATTTAGAAATTATAATTTCTTTAACAACATATAGCAGGATTTTAAAAAATCTATTTTCAAAATTTATTGTTAGGAATGTATTTAGTATAAAAAAATAAAACCATTCACCGCAGCGAATGGTTCTACTTAAAATGAAGCCTAAAGTTTAAGCGTTAAATTGACTAATACATTGGCTGGATTTTGTGCCATTCCATAAGAATCCCAGTATTTTGTATCGGTAAAATTATTATACTTTATACCAACTCTCCATGCTGGTCTGTCATAAAATACTGTTGCATTATAAATAGAATAAGAAGGAGCATAAAAACTTTCATTTTCAAATTTATATTGTTTGTCTACATAATTACCTCCAATACCAAACCCTAAATCTTTCAGTTTGTTTTGAAATTTATATGACAGCCAAAAATTCACAACATTTTCCGGAGCACCGCTTGCCTTGTTACCTTCGATAGCAGTATTTGATGATTTAACGATACGATTGTCATTATATGCATAACCTGCTATAATATTTAAACCCGCAATAGGATTAGCAATAAATTCAAAATCAATTCCTTTGCTTACTTGTTTTCCGTCCTGAACATTAAATCCGTCAGGAGTTGTTCTGGTGGCATTATCAATAGTAATGTTGTAATAACTAAGTGTTGTGCTTATTTTTTTATCAAATGCTTCTATTTTTACACCACCTTCGTATTGATTAGCATAAATTGGTTTTAAGATTAATAATGTTCCGTCAGGCTGGTTTACTGGCCCGGAATTTTGAAAACCATTCATGTAGTTCCCAAATAAAGAAACCTGATCTTTCACAATTTCATAGACTAAACCTAATTTTGGGGACAAAGCTGTTTGATTGTAACCCTCAGTATCTTCTAATTTTTTCTGAACAAAATTATCAAAACGAAGACTCAGCATTATAGATAAACGATCTGTAAAACTAACTACATCTGAGGCATATACACTAAAAGTCTGCTCATCCGGAACACCAAATTCTAAATCTTTTAATGCTGCATCGACTTCTTTTTTTCTAATAGGTTCAAAATCCTTTGTGATATCTATTATATCCAGGACTCCTGTTGTAGCATATTTGAAAGTTCCTTTTGTAAATCTGTAATTAATACCGGTTAATAATTTATGTTTAATGCTTCCTGTAGAAAATTCACCATTAATATTTTCCTGAAAATTGGTAAAGTTGTTGTGGATTGGACCAAAACGCGATACTATTCGCTGTACTTCTGTTGGAGAATTCCATACGGTATAATATTGATAACTGTAATCAACTCTTTCATCTACCCATGAAAAAAGCGTTGTCGATTTCCATTTATCAGATAATTTATATTCTGCCTGAGCAAATATTTTTGGAGAAGAAGTTTTAGCATCGGCATCATCAGCAAACAGGCTGGTTCTGTAATCCAATTTTAGATCTGTCGGGTTTGTAAGTCCGGCTGCATAAGAACGTCCGTAAGTTGGTCGGGTATTATTTGTATTATAAATTTCGGTATCTAAACTCAACGTTAATTTGTCTGTAACTTTATAAATAATACTTGGTGCAAACAAGACCGTTTTATTAAAACCATAATCTAAGAAACTGTTTTCTGTGTTTGCAGAAGCATTCATCCTAAACAATACTTTCTTGTCCTGAGTCAGCGGCATATTAAAATCGACTGCAATACGCTGTAACCCAAAACTGCCTCCGGTATATGAAATTTCTGTTTTACTAGCTTCAAAAGGCTTTTTAGTAACCAGATTTACGACTCCTCCAAAAGAAGAAACCGAAGAGCCAAATAACGTTCCCGAAGGCCCTTTTAATACTTCAATTCGTTCTGCATTATCAATAGAAACTGAGCTTCTTCCGGAAAGGGTTTCCATACCATTTCTGGCGTTAACTCCGGTACTGAAACCTCTAAAAGTAATTTCAAGCCCTCCCGAAGGATAAATTTTGGTAGTTGTGCCGGGAGCATTTAGAACAGCGCTTCTTATATCAACCGCAATTTGTTCCTGCAAAAGTTCTTTGTGAATAACATTATATACCTGCGGATTTTCCAAATTTTTCAATGGCATTCTCGCCACATAATCGGTTTTTTTAGACACAATATTTTTCTTGCCGTTTACTATAACTTCTTTCAGTTCTTTGTTAGAAACTTTTAGTTTTAAATTAATTATAGTTGTTTCACTTTCTACAACAATTACTTCATTTTCAAGTGTTTCATAACCTGCTAATGAAACCTGCAGCATATAAGTATTTGCTTTTATGCGGTTAAAATCAAAACTTCCGTCTTCATTTGTAACTGTCCAGTATTTTGAATTTTTTAAAACTATATTAACTCCGGCTGCCTGCTCACCGTCTGATGTTGTGATGGTTCCTTTAATTTTTCCGTTGTTTTGCTGAGCAAATGTAATAAGGAAGGTTAATAGAAAACTAATTGTAAATAGAAAACGAGGTGTTTTCAAATTAAGGTAATTCATTTTTTCTTTTTAAATGGTTTATAATTAATTTTATTTAGAATAAATAAAAACAATACAAATGTAAAAATTATAAATTCGTTAACAAACATTATTTAAGTTCATTTACTAATGATTTGTTATAATTGAATAAAGAAGAAATGAAGGGATAAAAGTCAAAAATTATAAGGTTTTATTAAATATAAAAAGGGCAGTAATTCCCTTTAAAAGCTTTATTTTTGCAATCTGAAAAACAGACTTCATGATTTTACCCTTCTTCAAAAAAATACAAAATACGCCTAGGGGATTCCGTATAGCAAATACTGTGTTTTTTTTTCTTTCCGGATTTGGCTATTCTTCGTGGGTATCGAGAATTCCGCACATACAAGCGCAATTACATTTAAGTGAAGCTGAGTTTGGAGCTGTTTTATTTGCATTTCCAATAGGTTTAATGCTTACAATGCCGTTTACAGGAAAGTTGTTGAATAAGTACAGCAGCCGTTATATTATGCTGTTAGGAGCGATTATGTTTAATATTGTTCTTTCTTTACCGGGTTTAGCGGCTTTTGTGTGGCAGCTGGTTATTATACTTTTAATTTTTGGTGCTTCTCGTAATATTTTCAATTTATCGATTAATGCACAATCTCTGGAAGTGCAGAAATTATATCCAAAATCGATTATAACCCGTTTTCATGCCGTTTGGAGTATTGCTGTTTTTTCGGGGGCAGGTTTAGGTTATGTAATGGTAACACAGCATATTGCACCGGCACATCATTTATTAGGAGTAAGTGTTTTTATGCTGTCTCTTACGGCTTGTTTTTATCCGTTGAGTATTCACAACGAGCCTGTACCGGTTAAAAAGAAGTTCTTTTCGATGCCGGAAAAAAATCTTGTCAAGTTTGCCCTGATTTGTTTTGTATCTATGGCTTGCGAAAATACAATGTATGACTGGAGCGGTATTTATTTTGAAAATATATTGAAAGCGTCGCCAAAATTAACCAGCGCAGCATTTGTGTTTTTTGCCACAGCAGTAACTTTAGGACGTTTGTTTGGTGATTATGGAGTAATGAAATTTGGTACGAAACGAATTTTGCTTTACAGCGGTATTTTAATCACTTCTGGTTTCGCTCTTTGTTTTATTCTACCGTATGCTTACCCAACTATTTTTGGTTATGTTTTAATAGGGTTTGGGGTTTCCTGTGTGGTTCCTCTGGTATTTAGCATTGCCGGAAGATCTTCAAAACTCAGCAGCGGCTCTGCATTAACTTCTATATCTACAATTGGTTATCTTGGGTTTTTGCTAGTTCCCCCAATGGTAGGTTTTATCTCTGAATATTTAAGTATGAAATGGGCGTTTTTAATAATGGCGCTTTTAGGTATACTTATGATTTTTATGGTGAATAAGATCGGGGAGAATGAGTAATTTTGTTTAAGTTACTGAGATTCTAAGATGCTGAGGTGCTAAGGTTTTTTTGCTGTTTTTGTTATATGCATTGTAGATAATTCTTTGCTTAAACCGGATTGAAATCCGGCCCTACAAAATTGATCGAACCTCCGGTTCTTCTAGTATTGTGAAAAATTCCGGAGGAATGAATCGTATTGTAGTGACGGATTTCAATCCGTGGAAACCAATTTGTGATAAATCTGGAAGTTCCGTAGGAACGACAAGTTTTATTAAATTATTTCTTCGTCATAACAAACTTTTCCGAACTCGGTTTCCCATTTAAATTCCCGGAAATTTCAGCAGTTAAAGTATTATTTGCTCCTTTTGTATACGTTATTTTTTGAGGATAATCGTGTTTAGCGTTTTCAAAAACCAATTGTTTGTCTGATTCTGCAGTTGATAGAAAAGCTATAGCTTTCTCTTCATTTTGACCTTTTACGGTTGCGAAATAGGTTAGGGTTTCGCCTTTTTGAGCGAGAACAATAGTTTCAAAATGTAAAGTATCTTTTTCTTTTATAAAATAAGAATAAGCGTTGAAAGTACTGTCGTTTAGTTTTTCCCAGTTTTCGGTTAAAACACCGTCTGGAGATTTGTTTTCCCAGTTTCCGATAAGCCAGTCGGCAATTTTAATTTTATCAGTTTCTGAAGATTCTTTTTTTTGACAAGAAACAACAGCTAATACAAGAGTTAAAAGAGTAATTTTCTGAAACATATTTATGAGTTTTGATTGTACTAAAGTATGAAAAAAATTGGTTGCCACGAATTACACTAATTTTCACGAATTAGTTTTTGAAAAACTGGAAATGTTTTTCCACTCCCGATAGCTATCGGGATAAAAGGATTAAAATGATTTTTTTCACGCAGATTTTGCAGATTTAGGCAGATTTAATTTTGATTCTGAGTTAAATAAATCTGCGCACATCTGCTAAATTTTTTTTAAATCTGCGTGAAAAAGAATTAGTGAAAATTCGCGTAATTCGTGGCAAAAAAACAAAAAAATCTTTTCTAATCCTTTTAATCTGTGGCTTAAAAAAATCTAAACATTTTCCTCTAAAATCGAATACACCAATTCCTTAGTTGGTTTTTGATCTTTTAATTTGGCACGGACTTCATCAAAAGTGACTTTAAAATCACAGCCCGATTTATATTCAGTGCAGCCGTAAGCGGTTTTCCCTTTTAGAATTGTTCCTTTTTTGCATTTCGGACAGATTAAAGAATCTGATGTTTCTTGCGTTGTTTTCTTCGTTTCGGTTTTTTTTGGTTCTAATTTGAGTTTGTAATTTTCCTCAAAACGAATTAAACCTTCAACCGTTCCAGCATCAGTTTTAAAGCCTTTTATATTTACGGTTGAGCCTTTTTGAACCAATCGTAAATATTGGCTTTCGGTAATTTTTTTACCTGAAAAAACATAAGGCAGCACAAAATCACAGCCCGCCTTATATTCGCTGCACCCAAAAGCCGTTTTTCCTTTTATAAAATTCCCTTTCTGGCATTTCGGACAAGTTTCTGCCAAAATTCCATCGGCTTTCTTTTTCTCAGGTTTTACAACAGGTTTCTGAATCGTTGCTGCATGAGAAATATTGGCGTGTCTCGTTTCGCTTCGAACCTCGGTAACCAAAGCTTCGACCATGCGTTTCATATTTCTAATAAAAGCGGCAGCTGTAAAAGTTCCTTTTTCGATATCTTTTAGCTGTTTTTCCCAAGAACCCGTAAGTTCAGCCGATTTTATCAATTCATTTTGAATTGTATCAATTAACTGAATTCCGGTTATTGTTGGTAAAACCTGTTTTTTGTTGCGGACAATATACTGACGTTTAAAAAGTGTTTCAATAATATTCGCACGTGTTGACGGACGTCCGATTCCGTTTTCTTTCATTAATTCTCGTAAATCTTCATCATCAACTTGTTTTCCTGCGGTTTCCATCGCACGCAGTAAAGTAGCTTCGGTAAAATGATTGGGCGGTTTGGTTTCTTTTTGAAGGAAAGACGGTTCATGCGGGCCTTTTTCGCCCACAATAAAACTCGGCAGTAAATCGGGTTCTTTTTCTTTTGCGTTTGTATTGGGCGAAGCCGAAGTATCGAAAACAACGCGGAAACCTTTTTTCAGGATTTCTTTTCCTGTGGCTTTAAACATTACATCTGCTGCTTTTCCTATCACTGTCGTGTTGGCAACGAGACAATCGTCATAAAAAACAGCAATAAAACGTTTTACGATTATATCATAAACCTGCTGCTGATTGTATGGCAGATTAATTTCTATTCCTGTTGGAATAATCGCGTGGTGGTCTGTTACTTTTTTATCGTTGAAAACCTTAGGCGATTTTTTTATTTTTTTTCCTAAAAGCGGTTCTGTTAAATGACCATAATTCGTCAGTTTTTGTAAAATTCCCGGCACTTTTGGGTAAATATCACCTGGCAGAAAAGTTGTATCAACTCTCGGGTATGTAATGGCTTTTTGCTCGTATAAAGTCTGTGCAATTTTAAGCGTTTCTTCTGCCGAAAACCCAAATTTTTGATTGCAATAAACCTGTAAACCCGTTAAGTCAAATAGTTTTGGTGCATATTCGTTTCCGTTCTTTTTATCGACAGAAACGATTTCGAAATCACTTTCTTTGACTTTTTCGGCCAGAATTTCTCCGTCTTCTTTTTTCAGGAAACGACCTTCTTCATAACTAAAAAGTGTTTCTCTGTACAAAGTCTGCAATTCCCAATAGGGTTGTGGTTTGAAATTTTCGATTTCTTTAAATCGGTCTACAACCATTGCCAATGTTGGTGTCTGCACGCGTCCAATAGATAATACTTGTTTGTAACCGCCATGTTTTACGGTATACAAACGTGTAGCATTCATGCCGAGAAGCCAGTCGCCAATAGCTCTTGAAAATCCGGCGTAGAATAAATTATCGTAGTTTTCGGATGGTTTTAAGTTGTCAAAACCTTCTTTTATGGCTTCGGTGGTTAGGGATGAAATCCACAAACGTTTTATTTCGCCTTTATAATGCGCTTCGTTCATTACCCAGCGCTGGATTAATTCTCCTTCCTGCCCGGCATCCCCGCAGTTTATGACCAATTTGGCTTTGTCAAAAAGACTTTTTATGATTTTAAACTGCTTTTGAATTCCCGAATTCTGAACGACTTTGGTTTCGAATTTTTCTGGAAGCATTGGCAGGTTGTTTAAATCCCAGCTTTTCCAGTGCGGTTTGTAATCGTTGGGTTCTTTCAAGGTGCATAAATGCCCAAAAGTGTAGGTTACGGCATAACCATTGCCTTCGTAATATCCGTCGTGTTTGGTATTGGCGCCCAAAACGGATGCGATTTCGCGTGCTACACTTGGTTTCTCAGCAATACAGACCTTCATTTTCTCCTTTCTTATTTAAAGAGCGAAGTTAGGATTTTTTTTGGTTTTGCCACAAAGGGCAAAGGCGCTAAGTTTTTTATACTGTTGTGTTGGTTCTCGCAAAGGCGCAAAGTCGAGAAAGATAAACGTTAAAATTATGCACTTAAAAGCAGCTTATTTATATCATCTAAAAAAAGAAAATATAAAAAGGTTAAAAGCCATAATGAGAAAAATAAAATCGAAAAGAATATATAAGTTCGAGATGATTCTTTTTCTCCTCGTTTTCTTTTTTGAAACGTATTATTAGGCTCAAGCCAGTCAGGAGTAGGTTGATTTCTAACAGTCGAATCCGTTTTCGACTGTATATTATTTAAATTATTTAGGTATTGCGGTTTCGTATTTTCATTTATATAATTTATAAATTCACGTTTGTTTTCATTGTGGAATAGTTTTATTTCCTCAATTTTTTTATCGGTGTGTATGTAACTTATTGCTTCTTTTATTTTTCTTGAAAATTCCGAATATTTATTTTCTACAACATCAACTTGTTTTTTTGACTCGTCTATTTTTCTGCTATTTTCCTGATGCAGTTTTATGTTTTGCTCAATACTCTCTTTAAGCGACCTAATATTGTTTTTCTTGTTTTCTTCAAGTTCAGAAAATTCTTTTTCAAAATCATGAAGTATAATTTGCCGCTGTTTCTTTTTTTCTTCTTTTACAATTTGTATTTCATCATTAAATCCTTTTTCATCTATTGTTTTGTAAAGGTTTTTAGCAACAGTAAAATTTGCAATTTCCTCATGGTCAGTAAAAAAGATAGTGTCAAAATTATTTAATAATTCTAATGATTTTTTCAGGTTTTGCTGCAGTGTGTTTTCATCTATATGAGAATAAACAACCAGATTTGAATTTGATAACCTGAAATTAGAAGGCTCGTCAATGTTTTTAAGATGAAAGCTGAGTTTGTCAAAATCCTTAGGCATATCAACAGTAAAGTCATCAGAATGATTTACCATTATGGTTTTATCATCGATATTTTTGCTGACTAATATTTCATGAAATTCATTGAGTTTGGTAATCGTCAGATTATCTTCTGCAATTTCGTTGGTAAACAAGATACTGGCACCAACAAATGTTCCCCCTCGGTCAGAGTTTTTTTCTTTTGCAAAAGAATATTTAGTGTATGCAATGGCGTTTAATCCGTTTACTGATTCTTTACGAATGGAGTACAGGATACTGTTTTCGAATAATTTTATGGCGTTGGTATTAAGGTCGAAGGTTTTAATTGATTTTGCAATATTTTGATTTCCTAAATAAAAGGTCTGTCTAAAACCATAAGGGTTCCCAAATGTACCAAAAGCCAGCAGGTATATATTTTGTGTCATTAGTTTAAAAGCTAAATTTTAATCGTTCCCAGAAAGTTCCTTCATAATCTAACGAATAGCCTACAATGCTTTCGTAAAGCCAGTTTGACAAAACTTCGGCAGGAGCTAAATTTAAAAGTGTGATTCTTTCTCCGTTCCCATTGTTTTCAATACTGCCAATTGTGAAATAGGTTTTATTCAATTCATAAGAATTTATTCGGGTATTGGTTCTCGGCAGCCTTTCGTTTATAAAGTTTTCCAGTTCATCTTCATTTGAAACATCTGTCCTGCCAGATTTGTCCCATTTAGAAACAACTAAAATTACATTTATCGATTTCAGGTTTTTCCCTTTTCTCTCGAGTTCGTCCAGAAATTCGTTTATTAAAGTATCTTCCAGATGTGCATTGTCATAACTGGTCACGATTATAAATGTCAGCGGAATATTAGCATTCAGGTACGCTTCGATACTGCTGTGATAAGTACCGCCTCTGCTGATATCTTTATGGTTTTCTCCCGATGTTTCCAGAAAAGTCAGGTTTATGGGCGGCACTTTTTTAGACTTATTATTAGGTTCAAAGATTAAGTCGAGTCTCGTAACCTGATCACGGGTAGTTCTATTGGGCAGAATACCTTGTCTTATGTTTTCAAAAAAATCGGCCAGTAAAACCTGGGCTTCTTTTGTATTGGGAGTACCCAGTTTTGGACGTAAAACGCCGGCTTGCGAACTTAAATAATACAAAATAGAAGAAAGAATAACCGATTTGCCTGATTCTCCTACACCAAAAAAGAAAATGAAATTACTTTCCTTATTTTTAATTTGGTTGGTACTGGCATTGGCCAAAGGAACAAAATCAGGTTTTGCATTATTTTGAGCATCATACGAAATTGGTTTTAATGTTTCATTGCTCAGGGTTAAAGGCTTTAAAGTATTGTTATCTTCAGTCATCTTGTTTTAGTTTTTAGCAATTAATACTTTTCCGTTTCTTTTACTGCTGCTGAATATACTGGAGTTATTACTGCTGTTTCCGCTGCCTGGGGTTGCAAGTAATACAATAATCACAATAACAAAGTCTAACAGGATACAGCCCATTAATACAACAAACTGATACATTCCAAAGTTTTTGACGGCATGATCAAAGGCAAAACCAATTTTTCCAACATCTTGTGTTTTGGAGATTTCAGGAGTGAATTTAAATTTATCGTCACCTAAAACGGAATGGGCACGATTTCCAAGTTTATTATATTCCGATAATGAATCATCAATTAGTCCCTGAGAGAGATCGTCTTTTTCTTTTTTTGAAAGCAGTAATAAATCCTGAATCTTTTTATTCCATTTTAATACGGCATTGTTTATATCTGTTTTTAAAGCTTTTTCTTCGGGCGAAAGGTCAGAAATCATATTGTCGACCTGCAGTCCCATTCTTTCTGCCAGATCATCATAATCATTAGCAACCGGAGTCAGGAAATCAACTTTTTGTCCGGTTAATTTTTCGATGTCACGTATTAAAGACTGGGCTCTTGTGCCTATTCCTTTATTTCCGGGATCTTTGATCTGCTCCATCATTTGTTTCTTTTTAATTTCGATATCCTGAGCAGTTTCTTTGTTATACTTATAACTTAGTTTGGACTGAACATCAGCTTCCAGATTATTAAAACGTTCGTTTATATCCCTTAATTCAGTAGTATAAATATCGGTTTTCATGAATCTGGTGTACAAAGCATTAAAATTTGCTATGAAACAAAAGGAGGCAATAAAAAGATAAATCCCTACCAGATTTGAAGTGGTGCGGCCTTCTACTTTTGCAGTTCTGATCATCCAGATTAAAAACAATAATAAGAAAGATAAAACTAAGGCAATTATAAAAGAAGCCGGGCCAAAAATCTGATCTAATCCCAGCCAGGTCTGGTAAAAACTTACACTAATTAATAATACAGCCAGTATAGCCAAAAAAATGTCGGTTACTTGAATTGATTTTTTACTCATTGTTTGTAAAATTTAAGATTATGTATCTGTTTTAGTTTTTGGTTTCAAAAAATACCCGATTCTTTATAGCATAAAAACATATGAACAAATCAGGATATAAATTTGTTATTCAAAACTAAGGGCTTTACAATCAGTAGTTTTACGGAAATCCGTAAATGAGAAAAATTAATTACGGATTTCCTTTTTTAAGTAGTAATAAAGCACTCCCATAAAAAAATGCGTAAAAGTCTTTTTTGACCCTTACGCATTTTTGGCTTTTTATATTTTAAGAATGATTTAATTATTAATCATAGGATTCAAATTATCATCTTTGTTACGTAAATCTAAACCTCCTTCATAGACTGATTTAAGATTGGTTAAGTAAAAACCCCAGCCGTTTGAACAGCCGAGTCTGATATATTGTTTAGAATAATCATCTGTAGGGATATTGTACTGGTGGAGTTCGACCACGGTATAACCGTTTGTTTCGGTTAGTTTTATATCTACCAGACAAGTTTCTTCAAAAGTAAATTGTAATTCGTTTTTTCCGTTGGCAGAAATGATTTTTCCTTTCATGGAATCTTTATACAAATACCAAAGCCAATTATAAATTGTACCTTCTGCAGCGTTTTTGTCTTTACTGATTGGTTCTTGATTTGTATCAAAAAAAGATACTTTTTCGAGAAACCATTTTTCTAATTCATCTGCAATTGTCCAGGCATTATAAATGTCGCTGAGTTTAGCCTTAATCGCTATTTTTTTTGTGAAGGATGTCCAGTCGAAGTTTTCCATGATTAAAATTTTATTTATTCACACAACAAAGTATCAAATTCTAAATGAAGCTGTGTTGCTTCATCACCTACATTAACCCATCTATAATTTCTTAAGATATAAGCATTTCCACTATCTAAAGTTACCCATTCATCAATTCCTCTTGCTCCATTTTTTAAATCATCTTTTGGGAACAATCCAATTGGAGCAGTATAACTTCTATTTTTAGTTAAGTATTTACAATTGCTTGTTTCTATTTCAGATTGTGAAATGTATTTCGATTTTGTTAAAGTGGGAAGTGTATTATTCACTTGTATTGGAGACATTGAAGAAGAACAGGAATTAAGAAATAAAATCGCTCCAATAAGATTTAGGTTGATCAGCTTATTCATTTTAGATGGATTTAATTTATTATCAAATATAAGGTATTTCCTTAATGTTTTTAAGATCATTTTTATGAAAAAGATATCGGTTGAATACAACCGATTGTATACAATCACCTAAAAGTTATTTGTTATTTCTAATTTCGTTTTGAAGAAAAAAATGTAGAAAATAATGAAAACACAATATACGGAGCAAACAACAAAGCTTTTAGAATTACTGAAAAAAGGAAAAGATTTCAAAAAACTAAAACCAGATAATAATCTTGAAAATTCGTTTAGGGTAACGCTAAACGTATCGAGTTATAACGAATTAAATTTAATGGTTTCAGATCTTTTAAAAGCAAGTATTATTTTACTTAATAAAGATGCCCGAAGTATGTCAGTTTTAAAGGATGATGTTAATGTAATGACTCTGCTTGAAATTGCATTGCAGCTTCTGCCAGAAGAAGAAATGGAGTTATTGGATGATTTGCATCAATTTCATTTGCAATTGCTTTAAAAGATGGAGTTTTTGGGAAATATTAATATTTTGAATTGTAAAAAAAGCTGCAAGAATTATTTTCTTGCAGCTTTTTAAGTACGAATAAAAATAACAATCGCCTATAATGAACCTTCTAATTTAAATTTTCCTTTTTTCATAATATTATAATCCGGACTTCTATAAAGGTTTCCACTTGTATCTCGTATGGTAATATATATTTTAAAATTAGAAGTTTGGTTTCCAGTATCTGAATAAAAAGTATCAGCAACAGACATAAAATAACCTGTTGCACCCCAGCCAATAGCATAAGGAGCTCCAACGTCATTTACTTTTGAGTACCACCAAATAATACTGTCTAAATCAGCATTTGCCAAATTTCCTGTATAAGCCCATGTAAATATATTTGGTCCAGACTGTAAATAATCAGGTCCTGTAGCTGTTACTTGCGGTAAGATTACCGGAGCTGCTGGATATAGGTATCTAATAGCTACTAAATCATAAACTGAAAATCCATTCCAGGAATAGTTTGCAGTACCACCATTCATTACTGAATTTGGATCCTGAGCAGGGGTATTTGGGATAACATTTGCCCCATAACTTCCCGGACCTTCATACCTGTTAGGGTCATCCCAGTTTGTATGTCGTAAACCAATACAGTGACCTAGCTCGTGTACCAAATTATATCGTTTACTTCCTTCACTAACGCTTGTATTGCTCCAAAAATCTAAGTTTATTAGAATTTGATTGTAAGGATTATTATTGTTAGGGAATCCTGCCGAAGCTATAACATTATCCTGTAGGACATTCCCATCGCTTTTTATAACTATATCTGCGGTGGGACTGCTACTAGTAATAATATTAAAATGAACTGTAGATCCGCTAATGTTATTGAGATCACTTACGGCATAACTTAAGGCATCTCTCCAATTGTCTTCTCCGCTCGATGGAATAGAAGGATCGACGTAAACAGACATAAATGTAATTTTTAATATTGAAACTAAATTATTTGTAGCTGCGTGCCTGCTTGTGGTATTGTTTTTTGAATATGTTTTAATGTCTTTTGAAAACATTAAATCGCCCTCTACAAGATAAAAATCATCATATTCTTTGATTCTTTCTTTCTTAAAACCTAACGAGGTAAGTTTTGCTACAACAGGCGTTTCTTTTAACTCGCTTTCAATATTGCCTTGATTGGAATTTTCTTCAGAACAATTTTGAAATAAGAACAGGATTGAAATTGCAAACGCAAAAAGTAACGATTTACCGTAATACTGGTTTTTCATTTTTTTCATAATTTTTCAAATTTAATTTTGACTTGTTTAGTTAAATCAGGGAATTTTTTGAAATATTTATTATAAAATCTATTAGTTAAAACCATTTAATTATGAATGATTTACAAATGTTATTTCTTTGGTTGTGTGAAATAATAAATTAACAGCATAAAACTTATAATAAAACCTCATTTTCAAAAATAGCTTCTTTAAAATCAATAATCTTACGGAGAAACCGTAAAGCCGTTTTTACTAATACGGAATGGTATTATTTGTTTTCTTGTTTTTTGTAAGAAAATAAATGTATCTTGCAACAAGATTAGAATTGTAATAATAATGATGACTGCAAATTTTTATTTAGTAAACAGCTGTTTGATGTGCTTGATGTACACATTATTATATTTGCATGATGACACTTTCTTAAAAAACTCAAAAGAGTTTATTCATTATGCCCTGTCGCAACTCTAGGCAGGGATCCTTTTTATTTATTAGTTCGTTTTTTTAACCTCAATTTTCATTCAGGATGCGATATCATTGAATTAGATGGAACTGCAAGATATTCAATGAAGAGTTGTATATCATATTCTATGAAAAGTGAGCAAACAAGAAAGTTATGTCACAAAATATTATTTTAACCACAGGAACATACGATTTAATTAAAGATCACGTAAGAAGAAAAAAAGTAACGCCGCAAGAAGAAGAACTGTTATTAGGCGAATTAAAACATGCGTCTCAGGTATTGAGAAAAAATCTGCCAGAAGATATTGTTTCGGTAAACCGAAAAGTAACTTATAAAGATCACATTAAAAACGAAGAAAAAACAATTCTTCTTGTTGGTCCGGAAAAAGTAAAAGTGAGTAAAAACAAAATTTCGGTTCTTTCTGATGAAGGTATTGCAATGGTTGGTTACAAGGTTGGGGATCTTATCGAATGGCCTGCTAAAAAAGGAAATTTAAAATTAGAAATTTTAAAAGTAGAAGTAGAGGCTTAACATTTTTATTGTTTTCGATTTAAGTATAGTAACATCCCAAAAGAGTTTTCTTTTGGGATATTTTTTTGATGAAGACATCGATCTGTATGCAGATCCGTTTTTTGTATTAAAAATGGAAAAATAACAAGATAATTGCTTCAAAAAAAGGCTTATTAAAAGATTAAAATAATTATATTCGTTCTTCTTAATTTAACAATAACCAACATGAAACAAGCAAATACTATAGACGAAGTAATTCAGCTTTTGGATGAAATAATAGAAAGATCAAAAATAGAGCAAAGCGCTATAGGTTTATTTGCTGCCCTATATCGTGAAGTTACTGTAAAAATAAAAGAAGGTATTCACGATGGTTCTTTTCAAAATGGTGAACGAATGGAGAAATTGGATGTCATTTTTGCCAATCGGTACTTAAAAGCCTATTATCAATATCAAGCCAAAGAGAAACCATCAGAATGCTGGGGATTTGCCTTTCAACAAGCCGAAAAGTTTTGGCCAATAGTTGTTCAGCATTTACTGCTCGGAATTAATGCACATGTGAACCTTGATTTAGGAATAGCCTCAGCTCAGGTCAGTACGGTAGAAAACATCGGGGACTTAAAAGCCGATTTTGACCATATAAATACCATTCTTAGTAATCTGGTAGGAGATGTTGAAAAATGCTTAATCAAAATTTGGCCAACGCTCACGTGGATACTAAAATTTACAGGAAAAATAGACAACTTCTTTATTGATTTTAGTATGGAAACCGCAAGAGACGGTGCCTGGAAATTTGCCAATGAATTTGTGGCGGTTCCTGAAAATGAAAGAGAAGTCTGTATTCAGCAAAGAGATGAAAGAATAACAGAAATTGCCCGATTAGTTTCAAATCCGGGGTATTTTGTTAGTGCCGTTTTCAAATTCATTCGTTTATTCGAAAGAGGAACTGTTGCTCAAAAAATAATTGATATGCAGATAATGGAACAAAAAAAGATTGAATGTGCTGTTGCGTGATTTCAAAAAAGTGATTCCGATATTCGATAGTGCGGATTTGTAATCTGTGTCTGTAAAGATTGTTTTGTTTCTAAATATAAAAAAGCTGCATGATTTTTTGCAGCTTTTGTTTTGATGATTTCTATGTGCTAGCGCGAGTGTCCTTTGCTGTGCGAAGTCTCCCGACTTCGTACCCGTTCTGATATTCCATCGCAATTTTCAAATTCAATACTCATTATATCGCATAAAATTTTTCAAATTCAATGTATCAACAATGAGAACGTCGGCTTTTACGATTTTTAATAAACCAATGTCAGAAACATAATTATTGGCACTAGAATAAATATAATGCGATGCTTTTTCGACAATACCAGCACGAACCGGATTTAAATGAATATAATCTAACTTTGACCACATAAATTTGTTAGTATAAATTTCTTCGGGATGATTACCATATTGCCAAAACTGATAATTTTTGTTTCTGGAATGACTTTCAGTTGCTAATTTAAAACGTTCTAACATCCATTCTCTTCGACTCTCTGGATCAGATTTTATTTTTTCTATGATTTTTACAGCGGTAAATTTTTTAAAATCTCTCAATAAATCTGATAATTCTCCCTTTTCAGACTGCACAATCATATGTATATGATTACTCATAATTACATAGCCATATAAAATCATAGATTTGTTTTTAATGCAGAAATCTAAACATTCTATAACTATGTCTCTGTAGTTTTTTCTTGTAAAAATATCAACCCAATCTACAACTGTTGCTGTTATAAAATGAGGTAAATTTTGATCTCTTATTTTGTATCCGTCGTGCATTTTTTTTTGTTCAAATATAGTTATTTTTCTTACAAATAAATATTTGATAATCTTTATTGCATAATGGGATGGGTATGAAGTTGGGAGACTTTGCACAGCAGTTGCAATATTTATGAAGAAACAATTCGTAGAGTGAGGGTATTGAATGATTTATACAAACTTCATTTGTAAGTTTTATAAAAATCCTAAAGGCGCTGTGCGAAGTCTCCTGACTTCGTATCCGCATGCTATATTCCGTTTGGAATAGTTTTATTTTTCTTTGTGGATTATTGGAGTGGGTACGAAGTCGGGAGACTTCGCACAGCAGTCGTGATATTTAAGAAAGAACACTTCGTAGAGCGGGGGAGAAATTATCGAGCAGATTTCATGGCTTTTACTTTTTTGATTTTGGGATCTTTTAAAAACTTTAGGTATTCATCTGTTTCCATTCCGAAAAGGGCTATTTTTCCATTGTGGTCATTATGAATTCCAAAACCATATGTTTTTGAGAGAGGTGAGGCGCGAAAACAAGCTTGTCCTTTAGAAAAAAAATCTTGTCTGGCTTTTTCGTATTCGTTTTTTGTTAAATCATTTCTATTAGCAAATACCTGAAAAAGAACATCATCTGAGGAATATTTATATGGATTTTTGCTAATTAACTCGTATTGCATTTCTGCAACTGTTTTTTTGTCTTTGCTTGGTGGTTTTGTTCCGTGAGAAGCTTTGCTGTCTTCTGCTGTTTCTATAAAAGTATCAAAATAGTTGGTGGTGTGTATTTTCATCTTATTATAAATTTGCTTTGTAAATATAGATTTTTCTTACGGAATATTTTTACCAACGAAAATAATGTTTTTTATTTAGTGAGCATTATATCATGTCTTGACCGGCAGAGGACTACTTTTTTTCTCTTTATGTAGATTGCGTGTATAAGCGTAACGCTCACGATAGGGAGGACGTTCTTTATTTTTTTAAGATTTGGTTTTTATCGCTTTTATTAGTTTCTTATTACGTTTATCAGCTCTTGAATTCTGTAAAGAAATAACAGCCCAAATTGCTGCAGGAATCCAGCCAATTAAAGTTATTTGCAAGATTAGACAAATAATTGAAGTTAATATTCTTCCTCTCAAGAAGAATGAAGCAAAGGGAAAGAAAATTGCAATTAGTGTCATAATTTTTTTGGTTTGTAAATTTATTTAAACGTTTCACATATATGCGACGTTGTGGAAATAAAGGGTAACGTATTATTTGTTACCGAAAACAAACTTAGTAAAAAAAAAGACTCCCTCAGCTAGCGCAAGCGTCTCGTGTCAGCGAGTGAATTATGAAGCCAAAATTTTTGATTTTTGTTGTTCGAACTCTTCTTGAGATAAAACACCGGAATCTAACAAATCTTTTAGTTTTTGTAAACTATTTAATTTTTCATCAAAAACATTCTTTTGTAAATCGAAGGTGCTTTCTTCTTTCGGATAGGGATTATTGTTTACTACAATTGTTTGAGGTTCGTTATTTGTTGTGCAAGCCCAAACTAATGCAGCTATCCATCCAATGAATGTCCAGCCCAAAAAGAAATTCAATAATATTATTGCAGTGCGATTAGTTTTCTTGCGACTCAGTGCAATAAATGATGGTAAAAAGTAAAGTGCTAAAAAAGGAATTACAATTACAAGTAATTCTGTTGCTCCAATTCTTCCCATAATTGTTTTGTTTAATTAGTTAATATTTGTCTTTAGTTATTGTCTATGTGAATTTAACCTTGCTTGCTGTGCGAAGTCTCCCGACTTCGTACCCGCATGCTATTTCCATTCTATATTTTTTCGTTCAAATAAATTGAATATTTTATTTTAATAAAATACTTGTTACGTAATAATTGCTTATTGGAACAGGTACGAAGTCAGGAGACTTCGCACAGCAGTCTCGACATTTAAGAAAGAATACTCTGGGGAGCGGGGTCACTTCGTAGAGAGTGCTATTCGCCAATTATAATCTCTCTATAAATTCCTATTGGACTGACAGAAACTTTTGGATGATATACTTCGAAAAATTTTTCTAATCCTTCTATAGCTGAGAAAACCCCTCGAAACGCTTTTTCATAAACTTTTTCAACTGAGAGTTCTGTTTCATCATAATATTTAAATTCATCATTTGGATTAGTTCGTTTGTCAATGGGCTGTGGACAAGAGGTAATTATCCCAAAAATTGTAAGTTTTACATTTGGTCTACTTCCGTAAGTGTATATAATATTTTCAAAGTTCCCATTAACTAAGAATTGATTTTTTAAATTAGAAACTATTTGAAAATCTGGAAAATTTTCAAATGGAATAAGTTTAAAATTTAGGCGATTTGGATTAAAGGTTGATAAGAACGTTTTAATCCTCTCAACAAATGTCTCATCTAATAGATTTGTTCCGGACAATTGCTGAATAGTTTCATCAAATTTTTTCTCTGTGATTTTTAATTGATTTATTTCTTTTTGATTATGAGCTCTTTTCAGACTCTTCTTTTTAGCATCTATCTCTTTTTTTAAATTAATTATTTCTGGGTCTGATTCATGTGCGGAGCCAAATATTAGTCTTTGAATTTCATTAAAATTCTCAAGAACGGTAGTAAATCTCTGGTAATCTTCAAATGTACACCAACCGGTTGCTTTGATATATGTGAATTCAGGGACTTTTTCAAGAAAATTATTAAAAGTGCTATCAAATTCATTATTTAATTCTTTTAGAGTATTACTTTCAAATAATTTCGTTTCAATATCATTTAGTAGTTCATGAAAGATTTCTAATTTTTCTGTTTTTATAGTTTTTTCTTTGTCATTAACTCCAGTTTTTCCACTAATAATTTTTATATCAAAACCAATTTCAGCATCACCACCATTTTCGTTTTCAATTGCTCTAGTTATTTCTTGCAACAATCCTCCGCTGAGTTGACTTTGCAAAGATTTTGCTTTGTCATAATCAAAGTAAATAAAGTCTTTTATTGTCTTCATATTTGTTGTATATTTTGGTAAATACCGTCTGACTCATTTTATTTGCCCTTGCTGTGCGAAGTCTCCTGACTTCGTACCCGCATGCTATTTCCATTCTATATTTTCTCGTTCAAATAAATTGAATATTTTATTTTAATAAAATACTTGTTAAGTAATAATTGCTTATTGGAACGGGTACGAAGTCAGGAGACTTCGCACAGCAGTCTCGACATTTAAGAAAGAATACTTCGGGGAGTGGGTTACGAGCTCGAATCTCGTAAGTGTTTAAAAAGGTAAAGTTCTTTATCAAATGTGTTTAATTTTTACAACCGCAGTTAGACTTTTCCTTTTTACCTAGTTTAATTTGTTTTTCAAAAATCTTGTAATCGCAATCACATGCTTTGGAAAGTTTTTCTGCAATTGGACAATCATGAACAGCCGCACAAACTTTTGACCAAAGTAAAGGGAATGACTCTATGATGTTTCCCAGTTTATTTTTTCTATCAACATTAATTGAATGAACACAATCAATTTCGTTGCAACGAAGCCAAGTTTGAGGTTTTTTATCTTCGAACCAGTGATTTGGTAAATCAAATTCTGAGATGTCTATTGAATATTCTCGAGGAGGTACTTCGCTTCCTGTGAAATTACATATTGGTAAACATTTGACATGTCCAGTTTTTGGCTCATCTTCTAAAATTATGCATACATGAGATAATGGTATTCCTGCAAGAACTGCTTTGACAATATCTCCTGCTTTAAGCATGTCTTTTTTTCGTTTCCTTAAATAAAAAAATAAAAATATCATAGGGATATAGTCTTAATATAAATTTTCGTATCCCAAATCTGTTAATCTAAAACATTCAGGGCCATTTTTCCCATCTTCATGAGTAATAAAACCTTTTTCAATAAGAGAATTAATTGCTTCTTCAAATTTTTCTTTTTCTTTAGGATTTAGTTTTTGCAATAAACCAAAATTTAAATTTGCTAACATTAAAATGTGCCCAGCTTTTGAATTTTGTTCTTCAAATTTTTTTAATATTAAATCTTCAATATCATCAGTACTTCTACTATCTAAATATAGATTTCCAAAACCCAAATCTGTTAATCTAAAACATTCAGGACCATTTTTTCCATCTTCATAAGTAATAAAACCTTTTTCAATAAGAGAGTTAACTGCGGGTTCAAATTGGTCACGTTGTTTAGGATTCAATTTTTGCAATAAGCCAAAATTTAGATTTTTTAGCATTAGTATGTGACCTGCTTTAGAATTTTGTTTTTCAAATTCTTGTAATATTAATTCTTCCATGATTTAAAATTATTAATTGTTTCTTTAACTAATTAGGCTATTATTTATACAATTCTTACTAAAATATTATCGCAAAGTTTTTTTAATTCATTTAATTTAGGAACAATTTCCATACTTACTTTTTTATCTAACCATTCTTGAGGTTCTCCCCAAAAGTCTGCTTTATGATAGAGATATTCGGGCAAGCCATCCTTTAATTCTGCAGCAATTGATTTGTTTAAAGCTTCATGCCACAGTCTGCTTAATTCGGTATTATCAATGTAACCTTCATTCTTAATGAATTTTTTGGTCTCCAAAATTGCTTGATTTATTGAAGTTAATGCTTCAGCTAGTTTTATTTTTTTTTCTGAAGTATTAAAATAATTTTTCTCAATCCTATTAATTACTTTTTCAAAAACTAATTTGAATGACTCTACTAAAATTTCTTTTCCTATAATATCTACCATATTTGTGTTTTTTTAATTAACAATGTCTTTTCTTCTTAAGATAATGATTTGTTGTATTTTTAAATTGGTCAGTTGAACAATTTATATAAAAACAAACATCGTATTTTATTTAAATTTATAACTAAGTAAAAACACCTGATTTATAACTAAAATGAGATGAAAAATAATAACTTTATTTAATTTCTTTCAACATTATAAGTAATTCTGGAATTTTGCTGACTTGCGATTCTGTCCAGAAATAATGTTCATTATCTGTATTTCCGTTATCTTTTAAATAAATTGATATTCTTCTAGTACTTTTTTCTATATAAAAACTGAACGTAATTTCTCTTGAATTAAAAATATATGTAACAGATTGCTTTCTTTCAGTTTTATCTTTCAGATTTGGAATGACATATTGTTCAATAAAAACTATAAACTCGTCTACTTCATTTAAATCAATCCAAGAAGATTTGAAATAATTACTACTTCTTCCTGCAAATTGATATATTACAGTCATATCCATTTGTAATGAATTTACTTTTTTGTTTGATTTGAGGTCAATTGCTTCAACTGGAAAGAAAGAAACTACTTCACCTAGTCCAGATTTAAATTCTGCTTTAACATTCCAATCTTTATTAATCTGAGTTATCTCTGCATTATCAATAAATTGTCTGGTTTCAGAATTTGGTTTTTCGTTTTGAGAATAGTTTTTTGATGCGATTAAGAGTAATAAAAGTGTAATTAATATTTTATTGAATTTCATAATATTTTTATTTATTTTTTTAAGTGTTGTCAAATCTAATCCCTTTAAAAACAATTGTATTACGGGAAACCGTAAATGCTCTAAATAAATTCAAAAGCCCTAGCCCTGATAGAAGTGAAAATCCTTTTGTGCTGGGTTCGGCACAAAAGATTGTAACGGATAGCAGGAAACAGCTCCTAAAAAAAACTCATAATTCCACTAAAATTTCCCCCAAAACCACCCTCAAAATTCCCAAAAAATCAACACTAGAATTTTCCACAAAAATTTTGTAATTTTGCAGTCCAATAAAAGGAATTAGAAAATGTTAGATAGACTTCAATATGTAAAGCAGCGTTTTGATGAGATTTCGGATTTGATTATTCAGCCGGATGTTATTGCTGATCAAAAACGTTATGTGCAGCTTAACCAGGAATATAAAAGCATAAAAGCACTGGTTGAAAAGAGAGAAGAATACATTCTTGTTTTAGCAAATATTGACGAAGCAAACGAAATTATTGCTGACGGAAGCGATGCTGATATGACCGAAATGGCCAAAATGCAGCTTGACGAAGCAAAAGAACGCTTGCCGCAGCTAGAGGAGGAAATCAAATTTATGTTGATTCCTAAAGATCCTGAAGATGCTAAAAATGTAATGGTTGAGATTCGCGCCGGAACGGGTGGGGACGAAGCTAGTATTTTTGCAGGGGATTTATTCAGAATGTATACTAAATACTGTGAAGCACAAGGATGGAGAACATCTGTTGTGGATATGAACGAAGGAACTTCTGGAGGTTTCAAAGAGGTTATTTTTGAGGTTTCGGGAGAGGATGTTTACGGAACTTTGAAGTTTGAAGCTGGTGTTCACCGTGTACAGCGTGTTCCGCAGACAGAAACACAAGGTCGTGTGCATACATCGGCAGCTACTGTTATGGTTTTACCAGAAGCAGAAGAGTTTGATGTTCAAATCGATATGAACGATGTTCGTGTAGATTTCTTCTGTTCGTCTGGACCTGGAGGACAATCTGTCAATACTACGAAATCGGCAGTACGTTTAACGCACATTCCAACGGGATTAGTGGCGCAATGTCAGGATCAGAAATCGCAGCATAAAAATAAAGATAAAGCCTTAATCGTATTACGTTCTCGTTTATACGAAATGGAATTAGCCAAAAAACAAGAAGAAGATGCTACAAAACGAAGCTCTCAGGTAAGTTCTGGTGACCGTTCGGCTAAGATTCGTACCTATAACTACGCTCAAGGCCGTGTAACGGATCATAGAGTTGGTTTAACGCTTTACGATCTAGGAAACATCATGAATGGTGATATCCAAAAAATTGTTGCCGAGTTACAATTGGTAAACAATATGGAGAAATTGAAGGAAGCGTCAGAAGTTTACTAACGTAAACTTCTTAGGTTCAAAGATACATAGTTACAAAGGTTCAGAGGTTTCTTTTCTGACGTAAAATAGTAAGCCGAACATTTGTTCGGCTTTTTGTTTTTAAAAACTTTGTCCCTTTGAACCTTTGTCTCTTTGTCACTTTTTTACCAATATTGATCCCTCAAACATAAGCCTTTTCTTAAGAACTCAGAACCTCAGTGACTTAGCATCTCATAACTTTTTGTATTGTCATTTTTTATTTCATATTTGCGCTACTAATCAACCAATTATAGCCAATTTATGAAAAGAACTTTACTTTTATTATGCTTCTTTGGAAGCTTTTTTTATGTCCGGAGTCAGTCTTATTTTGGGTTTCGGGACGATAATTATGCCGGAATTCAGGGAGTTTTATTTAATCCGTCGGCAATTGTAGATTCTAAATATAGGGCAGATGTTACAATTGCCTCAGCAAGTATAACGGGACAAAATGATTTGTATGGTGTTAATTTAGCCGAAATATTTGACGGCGGTTACGATCTGGATACAGATGCAAAAAAGAAATTTAAATCTAACAACAGAGGGAATTTTAATGTCGATATTCTAGGGCCTTCCTTTATGTTGAATATTACACCGCAGCATAGTATTGGTGTTTTTACACGTGTACGCAGCATTACCAATCTGATTGATGTAAACGGACAGCTTATTGATGAGGTAAACAAAGATATTGATGCTTCAAATAGTTTTTTAATATCTGGAGGAAATCCTAACGGTGTCAGCAATTCGTGGGCAGAAATTGGAGCCAGTTACGGAACCATATTGCTAGATCGTGATGAACATTTTATTAAAGGCGGTATTACGGTAAAATATTTAATGGCTGGGGTAAACGGTTATATCAACGGAAATAATTTGAGTGTTGCTTTTAATAAAAATGATGCGAATCCGGCTTTGAGTTCCTATAATTCAACAGGAACTTTGAAAACAGCTGCAAGTTATGATTATGAAAACGGAAAAGATCCGGAGTTTGATATGGCTTCGGCAGGTATAGGTTTTGATTTGGGATTTACTTATGAATACCGTACCAATTGTCATACTTGCATAGGCAACAGATATAAGTTTAAAGCAGCCGCAGCTGTAACAGATATTGGTAAGCTTAATTATAAAAACCTTACTGAAAATACATATGATCTGACAGGAAATGTCACTCAGGAAGATATTGATAATGCAGATGATATTTTTCAATTTTTTGATACTTATTATACCAAAACCTCGTCCAGAAAAGGAGTAAAGGCAAATTTGCCAACGGCATTGCACACAAACTTTGACTGGAATATTAACAATAAGTTTTATTTGAATTTAAGCGGTGATTTTGGTTTAGTTGATGCAAAAAAGATCAACGGAACTGCCATTGCAAATTCGGTTACTTTTACACCCCGATATGAAACCAGACAGTTTAGCTTTTATGTTCCCGTAACCTGGATGGAATACAGCGGAACGCAGATAGGAACCAGTTTTAGAGCCGGACCATTATTTATTGGCTCAGGATCGCTGATTTCAAATTTGTTTTCAAACAATTCGAAAGGGGCCAATGTGTATGTAGGTTTGAAACTTCCAATTTATCAAAATTACAATTAAAGGTTCTGAGGTTTTGAGGTGCTGAGAGGCTAAGGTTTTAAAATGAAAAAGAGATTGTTTCACTTATGTGAAACAATCTCTTTTTTTTGGTTTGAGATTCTTAAGTTTTTACTTCGAAACTAAAAAATCTTAGCATCTTAGAACCTTAGTGCCTCAGAACCTTTATATTAAAAGTATTAACTGTTTAACCGTTTGTTATAGCAGAAACGTATAAACGAGTTAGATACCAAAAAATACTCGTGTGTATTCAAAACATTTATATAGATTAGAGTACATGTATACACCGTTTTTTAATACTATGTGGCTTAGCTTTTCCATAATGTTTAAAATTAAAGTTTAACAAATTACTCTCTGGATGATGATTCTTCTTCTGAAGTTTCGCCGGGTTTTGAAATCAGGTTGGTTATAATAAGCTGAACGATTGATCCTAAAATTCCTTTTAACATCGAATCGCCTTTTCCTACTATAAATCTTTTAGCCAGATATCCAATTCCAATACTGATGACAGATTGTGCCAGATGGCTTTTAAAACCAACTGTTTCGTTGATTTCTTCGACTGTATTTCGAATGAGGTTAAGAGGTTTTAAATTCTCTCTAATATCATCGATATGGTCTTTAATCGCACACCATTCAGTATTCTGACGTTCTTCTAATAATTTAATTCTCTGATTTAACTCATCAATAGTATAAATAGGATCCATAATAGTCTTTTTTAATTATTAATAGTTTTAATCAGTTTTATTTCTCTTTTAAAATACTCGATACAATCGAATTTCCAATGGGAGTTTTTATCAGCCTGTGATGCATTTTGTGCAGTATAATGGCAGCAATTAAATAAAAAAGTGACATAATAAAAAAGCCGAAATAATATTCCCCAAGTTCTTTACCAATCCATAAGCTTAATCCAACATTTAGGAATAAGGTAAAAAATGCAACAACAACGCCAACTGCTATCTTTGATGCTAATGATGAAACACCATCGGCTACTGAATATACTGTTTTGAGTTTTAATAATTCTAAACTTGTTTTTGTATAATTTTCAGCTCTTTCATAAATATTCAAATTCTCGTTTGTTGTTGCATTTGGTTCCATGATGCTGGTATTTATGGTTTGAAAAAATCACTTCTTATTAGTTAGATTATACAGTTTTAGGTTCATCTTTAACTGTATTGAAATCATCTTTTACCTGGTTGAATTTTGCTTTTCCTTCCTCGATGATGTCTTTACCGTTTGAAGTAATTGTGTTTACAATACCATCAAATTTTGTTTTTAAATTATCGCTGTATTCTTTCGATTTATCTTTAATTTTTTTTCTTGTGTTTGAACCTTTATCCGGTGCAAATAATACTCCTAATAGCGCTCCTGCCGCTGCCGCTGCAGCGATTCCTAAAACTGTGCTAGTTGCTTTCATAATATTTGATTTTTAATAGATTAATATATTTTATTTAATGTTGATTAATTTTTAAACCTCCCGGCCTTTGACAGGGCTCAGTAAAATTGCAATAATGGCGAATATTAATAAAACATGGATGATATTTCCGAAATTGTATATAAAAAAACCAAGAGCCCATAGAATAACTAGTATTACTGCGATGGTATCTAATAACTTTGACATGGTTTTTTATTTAATAGGTTAATAATTAACTGTTTTTAGTTTAGTTTATACGAAAGGTATAAAGACAAGCTGCTGTTTTTGGCATCAGGAAACGTATAAGTCGTTCCGGCAACTGTTGTTCTTTCTTTTCCAATAGTTGTAAGACCGTAATTATAACGTAAACCAATGCTTATTGGGTTAAAATCAAATCCAAGACCTGCAGAAACACCCGCATCAAATTTATTTAAATCGTCTGTGTCGATATTCTCATTAAAAAAAATATCGCCGTCTCCGCTGACTTTAGAACTTACCAGATAAGAAGCATATCCACCGGCATGAACATTAAAGTTTTTAGTAATATTTACTCGCACTAAAAGCGGAACCTCGATATAGTTTAATCGGAATTTAGCATTTCCACTTAGCAAAGCATTGTTATATTCTAATTTGGCACCTTTTGTTGTAAACAAAATCTCAGGCTGAATGGCGACAAAATCTGAAACTGGTAATGTTGCGTAAACACCGGCATTAAATCCGTATAATATATTCTCGTCATCAGCATCATCATTATATAAATTCGACATATTGAATCCGCCTTTTATACCAAACTCTGTGTTTGCATTATTGTTCTGAGCGTGCAGCATTCCAAATGAAGCTGAAATAAAAAGGGTCAAGGCACATAAAAAATTGGTTTGCATTTTCATAAAAAAATAATTTAGTTAGTTTTAATCTGGGCTTTTAAATGTTTTCTTTAATAATTCTCTCGGTTTCTCTTAAGAGATCAAATTGTTCAGGCAAATACTTCAATACTAATTCTAAAATTATTTTATCGTTTGTTTCATTCGAAACAGTTTCTAATAACTTAATCTGCTGTTCCAGGTATTCTTTCATAGAGTTCAAATAAACTCTGTCAAAATTTGAAGGATTTGCGGTAACCAATTCATAAGTATCTCTTCTGTGTGTTGCATTAATTTCAGAAATTATAATGAGCTTTTTATTAGCTAATTCTGTTATTTCCTGCAGCAGTTGATTTTGATGTCCTTCGATTTTTTTACCTAAAATCACTATTGAATTTTCTGAACTTTTTTGTTGTGCAATTTGACTTTTTGAAATAATTGTTTTTCCAATATTTGCCGTTTCAATGAGAAAAAAAGCAATTGTTTCTTCTTCCTCATTTTTCGCAAAAGTTTCATTTTTTTTCAGTGTACTTTCTATCAAATTATTTTTTGTGCATGATGGAACACAAATTATAAATAATAAAAAGAGTACTTTAAAAATGGTCACTTTAAGTACGGGGTTAGTTTTCATTATTACTTCATAAAGTATTACATTACAAAGATGCTAACGAATACAACATTTTGCTTTACAGCATAAAAAATAAACGTTATATAATTCCCATAAAGAAATTATATAACGTTTATTATGTAGGTTTTTAGGGTGTTGACGATAATTTAGTCAGGAAGAAATATTGTAAAAACAGACCCTCTGTCCGGCTCGCTGTCGGCCATAATATGTCCTTTATGGTTGTCAACAATTTTTTTACAAATGGCTAAACCAATTCCGGTTCCGGGATAATCTGTTTTTGAGTGTAAACGCTGAAACAAAATAAAGATCGTTTCTTTAAACTGAGGATCAAATCCCATTCCGTTATCAGTAAAAGTTATTTTATGGAATTTCTTGATATTCTGATCCAGTATTTCCGGATAATCTTCAGAGTTAACCCTTATACTTTCAATAGTAATCGAAGGTATAACATTTGGTCTGCTGTATTTTAAAGAATTTCCAATTAAGTTGATAAAAAGCTGTTCGATTTGATATGGAATAACGGCAAGTTTTGGAAGTTTATTAGCCACAATTACAGCGCTTTTTTCTTCGATAACCTCCGTTAGTTCAGATTCGGCATTTTCAAGCAATTCCTCTAAGTTTGTTTTTATAAATTCTTTCTTGGTAGTATTTGTTCTCGAAAATAAAAGTAAATCGTCAATTAATACACGCATTCTTTTTGCCGAAACTTCAATTTTAGAGATATAATCTATTGCACTTTGAGACATAACAGCTTTATCAGCATCAGAAATCCTCGAAATAAAAGTCTGGATTTTTCGCAGCGGCTCCTGTAAATCATGACTTGCCACATGATTGAAAGACGCAAGTTCCTTATTCGTTTTTTCAAGTTCTTTATTACGTTCCTGCAATTCTATATTTAGCAGATGTTCATCGGTAATATCAAAATTAATTCCCAGTAAAATATTACTTCCCTGCTGATCGGTCAATAATTTTCCAGTCGATTTAAAATATCTGATTTCGTGACTGGGTAGTAAGATTTTATAATAAACAAAAGGTAATTGTTTGTGTCTTATAATTCCTTCAATAGAATTAGAAACGGTTTCTTTATCGTCAGGATGTACAAAATCTAAAAAAGTTTCTTTTACAGGAATAAATGCACCTGGCTGGTAACCAAGTAAACGATATTGATTGTCTGAATAATCGATTTTATTGGCATCTAAATCCCATTGCCAGGTACTAAATTTTCCAATAACTTCTGACTCTGAAATTAATCCGTTTGATATTAAAAGTTTTTTATTGAAAACCTTTAAGCGCTGGAAATCTTTACTGATCTGCCTGAAGGCTAAAAGGATAAAAAATAAAGCCGTTAAAAAAAGAGAGATAGAAAAAAGCGGACTTAAAGAAATTTCGTCATCGTAAATTTTAAGTCTGTTTTTTAAATATGTTTTCTCGATGTCGTTCATTTCGTCTACTTTAAAACGAATGTTTTCCATCAGGATTCGTCCCCCAAACATATGATTGTCAAGCCTTCGTTTGTCATATGTTTTGGGATCACTGTATTTTAGACAATTTTCAAAAGAAACAAAACGCTGAATAATGAGTTTAAATAACCTTCGAAGATTTTCCTGCTGGACGGGATTATCTGCGGTTAATTTTTTTAATGTAATAAATGAAGTGTTTACCTTGTCTCGCGAATAAATATAAGGAGTTAAGAAACGGGCATTTCGGGTAATAATATAACCTCGCTGTCCGGTTTCGGCATCCTTAATTGCCGACATTAATCTTTCTAACTGAATGTTTATTTCGTATGTGTGCATAACCACTTTGCTCGATTCATTCAAGTCCTGATTATGTTTATAAGCGATAGAAGACAGAAATAACAGAATGAAAACTGCGATTACAAAAATAACTCTCAAAGAGTTTGAAGAATTAAAATTTGGTATCCATTTCATTTTGGTATACTTTTATTTTAGTCGCAGCAAGAAATTATCACGATTTAACCCAGAGGTATGATAGTGCCAGTTTACGGTCACGACTTCATTAATTATTTTTTTCAGCGTATTAAAATCGCTTGGCTTTTTGATATAAATATTGGCACCCTGAATAAAAGTGTCTTCTATATCATCTTCTGAAGATGAAGTAGAATAAATTGCAATAATTATATTTTTAAGATGTTCTGCTTTTTTAATTTCTATCAAACACTCTTTACCAGTTTTTTTTGGCATATTTAAATCCAGAAACAAAATATCCGGAAGTTTATTATCAAAGTCCATTAAATGCTCCATTAACTGCATTCCGTCGTGAACAAATTCTACGTTTGTTTGTATCTTGATTTCTTCAAAAGCATCCTTAAAAAAAAGACGATCATCCTCGTCATCATCCGCCAGTAAAATATTTAATGCGTTTTTTTGCATTTTAGTGTGGTATTTGTATTTTTATTTTAAATTTTCTCTTCGTTTTTTAATTATTCTTTGAAATGCCGAGGGTGTAATTCCTGTCGTATTTTTAAACTGCGTACTTAAATGCGCAACACTTGAGTAATTTAACAGAAAAGCAATTTCTGTTAAACTCATTTCATTGATAATAATTAATTGTTTTGCTCTTTCTATTTTTTGTAAAATAATAAAATTTTCGATAGATGAATAAGTGACTTCTGAAAAAATGTTAGATAAATAACCATAACTATGGTTGAGCTTTTCTGCCAAAAATACAGAACTTTTATAATTATTACTATCTTCCATAAAGACCAGTTCAATTATAGCGTCCTTAATTTTTTGAACTAAAACACTTTTTTGATTTTCTACAACTTCAAAACCATGCGGACTTAAATTACTTTTTAAAGTTTCGAGAGCATCAGCATCAAAATTATCATCAATCTCGATCTCGCCAAATCCTAAACTAGTAAAATTTATATTTTGTTGTTCCAGGTTTTGTTTTAGATAAAGTGAACAGATGGTATTTATGTCGAACTTTATAAATAGCTTCATTTTTGAAAAAAATTTGGTTAAAGATAAATAAATTATTTGGGGTTACAGCGTTTAATGTTTTTAAAAAATCGATAAACAGTAGTAATAATCATTAAAAACTTCAAAAAAAAAGACCGCCTAATAGATTTAATTACTAGACGGTATTTCCTGATTGAGTCAGAAGGCTTACAAATTTGACAAAATTTGATAGAATTCTTCTTTAGTTTTTCTTTTAACTCATTCCTGTTTTTCTTTTATTTCTGTAGTATTCATGACCGCATTTGTTTTGTTATCGGTTAATGTAAAGCAGCATTTCTCAAATAAATGTGTTACAAGAATTTCGATGCACATTGCATAATTTACATTTGTGCTTATTTAAGCCTGATAACGACGCAAAATCCAAGCCATTTTTTCGTGCTCCTGCAGCAATCCGGTAACAAAATCTGCAGAACCTCTATCGTTTGTTTCATTTTCAAAAACCGGAATATAATCTCTAAATTCCGTAACCAATTGTTCATGGTTTTCTAATAGTTCCTCAAGCATGTGTTTTTGCGAAGCATATTCTTTTGGAGATTCTTTAAGAGTAGAATTTTCGATAAATTCCTTCATTGTACCAATTGTTTTTTCGCCAAGCTGACTAATTCTTTCTGCGACCTCGTCAATCTGTGCTTCTAAAATGCGGTATTGTTCTTCAAACAATTTATGCAGTTCCATAAAACTATTTCCTGAAATATTCCAGTGAAATTTTCTCGTTTTCACGTAAAGTGTCATTTCGTTTGATAAGATCGTAGCTAATATAGTAGAGCTTTTTTTTAAGTTTGAAGTTGATATTCCGATATTTGGAGTCATAATTGTCTGTTTTTTCGGGTTCAGTTCAAAAATAAAAAGGAAGAACCCGGTACATCTTACATAATTTATCAAAGATGTTACATGAATTCAATGTTATCATAACCTGTATATAATTTCAATATTGTAGTTTTGCGCCAACTAAAACTAAAATCCAAAATTTAATGAAAAAACAGTTACTCATTTTATTTATTTTAATTACTTCCGTATCAGCCAAAGGACAATCTTATATTGGTTATTTTCATGACAATTATGCGGGTGTACAAAGTGTTCTTTTTAATCCGGCTTCAATAGCCGATTCCCGTTTTAAAACAGATATCAATTTATTTTCTGTTAGCGGATCTGTACAAAACGATTTGTACGGTGTTAAAATTTTTGATACTTATAAAGATGGATATGACTTTGACAGTCAGTCTAAAATGACTCCAAAAAATGCCAATAACGGATTGGCAAATTTTGACGTTATGGGGCCGTCTTTTATGTTTAACATTGCTCCAAAACATACTATTGCAGTATTTACAAGAGCAAGATCAATAACTAATGCCAATAAAATTAACGGATATCTGGTAGATCAGGTAAAAGATGGTTTAGACGAGGCAGGCGATTTTAATTTTAATTTAGGAAGCCCAAACGGATCTTCAAATGCCTGGGGAGAATTAGGAATCTCGTATGCGGCAGTTTTATACCAAAACAATCAGCATTTTTTAAAAGGAGGTTTAACTGCTAAATATTTACAAGGCGGTGCAAATGCTTATGTTAAGGGAAAAGATGTAAGTGTAACCTATATCGAGAATACAACAAATCCGCAATTGGGAATATTACAATCAAGTGGAGAAATTACTGTAGGTGGAAGCCAGGATTGGGAAAATAATGAAGATTATGATTTTGACTCTGCTTCACGCGGATTTGGTTTTGATTTCGGTCTTGTTTACGAATGGAGACCAGATTACGATCAATATGATTTAAGAAACGCAAAACCTGCAGATAATAATTTTAGAGATTTTAACAAATACAAATTACGTTTCGGATTATCAGTTACCGATATTGGATCTATTAACTACAAAAATTCTAAACTGGATACATATAATGTAAATGGTGTCGTGACTCAGCAAATGATTGATGATGCAGATAATTTATATGATTTCTTAAACGAGCATTATACTAAAGTTTCTACTTCAAAAGGAGTTAAAACAAACCTGCCAACAGCCATTCATGCTGATGTAGACTGGAATATGTATAATAAATTCTATTTGAACCTTAACGGAGACATAAGTATGGTTTCTGCTGATAAACTAAATTCATACGGAATTGCAGACAGAGTAACGTTAACACCTCGCTATGAAAGCAGATGGTTTAGTTTTTATGTTCCCGTAACGTATATGGAATACAGCGGTATGCAGGTTGGTACAGGTTTGCGTACGGGAGTTTTCTTTATAGGTTCTGGTTCTATTTTGAGTAATTTAGTCTCTAAAGAATCAAAAGGGGCAGATTTTCATATTGGGATGAAAATTCCGGTTTACGAAAAGCCGTTTAAAGATACCGATGAAGATGGTATTATTGATAAAGAAGACGCCTGTAAAAAAATAGCCGGGCCTAAAGAAAATAATGGATGCCCGTGGCCAGATGCAGACGATGACAAAGTTTTTGATAAAGACGATGCCTGCCCGGATGTAAAAGGGCCAAAAGAAAATAAAGGCTGTCCGTGGAAAGATTCTGACGGAGATACTTTATTAGATAATGTAGATGCCTGTCCGGCAATTGCCGGTCCGGTAGAAAATAAAGGCTGTCCGTGGCCAGATACAGATGGAGATGGCGTTTTAGATAAAGATGATGCCTGTCCAACTGTTGCCGGATTAGCAGTAAATAAAGGATGCCCTGATTTAGATGCTGATAAAGACGGTGTTTTAGACAAAGAAGACGACTGCCCTCTTATAGCAGGACCAGCAGATAATAAAGGATGTCCTAAAGTAACTAAAGAAACATTAGCACAATTAAAAGTAGAAGCAAAATCTATTTTCTTCAACACAGGAAAAGCCACTTTAGACAATGCTAAAATGGGAGAAACTTCAGGAAGATTAGATGCGATTAAAGAGATTTTAAAGAATTATCCAAATGCTAAATTTGCAATTAACGGACATACAGATAATGTAGGGAATCCAAAAGCAAACCAGAAGCTGTCTGAGGCAAGAGCAAAAGCAGTAATGGATCTTTTAATTGAAAAAGGAGTAAATCCTGCTAATTTAACTTCTAAAGGTTACGGAGCTTCAAAACCGGTAAAAACAAATAAAACTGCAGCAGGAAGAGCAGAAAACAGAAGAACAGAAATTGTTTACTTAGGTAATTTATAAGAGCTGTTGAATATAAAACTAAAAAGCCATTCTTAATTGAGTGGCTTTTTTTATTTTTGCATACTTTCTAAAAAGAATATATTCTTTGAAAAAGAACTAAAAAAACAATATGACAACACAACAACTACACGAACAAATTCTTCAAAAAAAATCATTTTTATGCGTAGGCTTAGATCCTGATTTAACTAAAATTCCGGCTCATTTATTAGAAACAGAAGACCCTATTTTTGAATTTAATAAAGCCATAATTGATGCAACGCATGATTTAACTGTTGGGTACAAACCCAACACTGCTTTTTTTGAAGCATATGGAATAAAAGGATGGATGTCTCTGCAGAAAACGATCAATTACATCAACGAAAATTATCCTGAAATTTTCACGATTGCAGATGCAAAACGCGGCGATATTGGAAATACTTCGAGTATGTATGCAAAAGCTTTTTTTGAAGATTTGAATTTTGATAGTGTTACCGTTGCACCCTATATGGGAAAAGATTCAGTAGAACCTTTTCTTGCTTTCGAAAATAAACATACGATCATGTTAGCCTTAACTTCAAACGAAGGCGCTTTTGATTTTCAAACTTTAAACATAAACGGAACAGAATTATACAAACAAGTTATGGAAACGTCTAAAACCTGGAAAAACAGCCATAATCTAATGTATGTTGTAGGCGCTACAAAAGCAGAATATTTTGCCGATGTCAGAAAAATTGTTCCAGACAGCTTTTTATTAGTTCCGGGAATTGGCGCTCAAGGCGGAAGCTTGTCTGAAGTATGCAAATACGGAATGAATGATAAAATAGGATTGCTGGTAAACTCAGCAAGAGCAATTATCTACGCCTCAAAAGGAGCTGACTTTGCAGAAAAGGCAAGACAAGAGGCTTTATCAGTTCAAAAAGAAATGGAAGAGATTATTCGTTTAAAGTTTCAGGTTTAAAGTTTACTTTGAACACAATTTTAACGCAAAGTTCGCTAAGTTATTTTCGCAAAGGCTGCAAAGGTTTATATGTTTGCTGAATTAAAGTTTTTTAAGTTCTCTAAGTTTAAATAAAGCAAAACTCATACTCTCAGAACTAAAAAAAACTTTTACAAGACTGCAGATAATTTCTTTGTGCACTTTGCAGAAAAAACTTAGCGAACTTAGCGTAAAAAAAAACACCTCAACAAACCTGAAACAAACAAAACCCGAAACATGAAACAACTAAAAGACCAATTCGGCACTTTACATTCTTTTGAGGCGTCTCCAAAGCGTATTATTTCGTTAGTGCCTTCGCAGACAGAATTGCTTTATGATTTGGGTTTAGAAGATAAAATCATCGGGATTACGAAGTTTTGTGTGCATCCATATCATCTTAAATCTACCAAAAAGATTGTTGGCGGAACCAAGAAAATCCATTTCGAAAAAATAAAACTATTACAGCCTGATATTATCATTTGTAATAAAGAAGAAAACACAGAAGAAATCGTAAAACAATTGCAGGAAATTTGTCCGGTTTGGGTTACGAATATAGTTTCTATAGAAGATAATTTCCAGATGATTTCAGATTTCGGGCAATTATTCAACTGCAGAACCGAAGCTCAAAAGTGGAATGATAAACTGACTTTCGCTTTAAGCGATTTCAAAAAATATATTCAGGATATTCCGGAAAAAAAAGCAGCTTATTTTATTTGGAAAAATCCTTATATGGTTGCCGGAAAAGATACTTATATAAATGAGTTACTAAAACTGAATCATTTTAAAAATATCTACAGCGATAAAGGACGTTATCCTGAAATCGAACTTAAAAAAATGCGTTTAGAAGGCGATCCTGATATCGTTTTTCTTTCCTCAGAACCTTATCCTTTTAAAGAAGAAGACGCTTTCGAGATTGGAAGGTTTACGCATCATGCCAAAACCATTTTCGTAGACGGCGAAATGTTCTCCTGGCACGGCAGCCGACTATTAAAGGCTTTCTCTTATTTTAAATTACTGCACGAAAGACTTAGAAATTAGTTTTCTTTTGTTTCAAGTTTCAGGTTTCAAGTTCTTGGAAGCTTAACCGCAAAGTTCGCAAAGTTTTTTACACAAAGCTTTGCGAACTTTGCGTTTGTATAAAACACTCACAAAAAAAACTTAGCGCTCTTTGCGTTAAAAATTATGTTCAAAGTAAAGTAGCCTGAAACTTGAAACGTGAAACAAAATAAACTAAGTTGACATAAAAAATAATGCCGGCATCTTAAGGACGCCGGCATTATTTAACTAACCAAAACCAAAATAATAAATAACCAGTTTATTACATTACAAATGTCCGACATATATCAATCTTAAGCTGTTAAGGTCTTGTTATTACTTTGTTGGATATAAGTTAATGTTAGAGATTTTCATATATAACTTTGCGTGCTTTGCGAAACCTTTGCGCTCTTTGCGGTAAAAATTATGCTCAAAGCAAGCAACCTCAAACAAAGAAAACTTGAAACCTGAAACCAAATTATTACAAAAAAGAATGCCGGCATCTCGAAGACGCCGGCATCATTTAACTAACCAAAACCAAAATAATAAATAACCAGTTTATTACATTACAAATGTCCGACATATATCGATCTTAAGCTGTTAAGGTTTTGTTATTACTTTGTTGGACATAAGTTAAGATTCTTTAAATCGCTATTCTGAGCTTTCTGTAACGTTAAATAATTTTTGACTATTAAAATATAATAACAATCAATTTTGTTTATGAATATCGTAGAGATTAGTTTGTATATTTGATAAAGTGTTAAAAATCAGTGAAATGTGATTTCTTAAAAAAAATAGCATCTCATAGAAAATAGTTAACTTTAATAATAAAAAACAAAAGAAATGAGTGATTCAAACGAAAGTAAATGTCCTTTTCACAACGGACAAATGAAAGAAACTGCTGGTACAGGAACATCTAATAAAGATTGGTGGCCAAATCGTTTAAACTTAAACATATTGCGTCAGCATTCTAGTTTGTCAGATCCTATGGAAAAAGGTTTTAATTATGCTGCTGCGTTTAAGACTTTAGACCTAAATGAAGTCAAAAAAGATCTTTTTGATTTAATGAAAAACTCTCAGGATTGGTGGCCGGCTGATTATGGTCATTATGGTCCTTTGTTTATTCGTATGGCATGGCACAGTGCAGGAACTTACCGTATATCTGATGGTCGTGGAGGCGCGAGTTCAGGCAGTCAGCGTTTTGCACCTCTTAACAGCTGGCCGGATAATGGTAATTTAGATAAAGCACGTTTTTTACTTTGGCCAATTAAGCAAAAGTATGGAAATAAAATTTCGTGGGCCGATTTGATGATCTTAGCAGGTAACTGCGCTTTAGAATCTATGGGATTCAAAACTTTTGGATTTGCAGGTGGTAGAGAAGATGTTTGGGAGCCGGAACAAGATATTAATTGGGGTAATGAAACAACATGGCTGGGTGATGCAAGATACAAAGGAGAGCGCAAACTTGATAATCCGCTGGCGGCTGTGCAAATGGGATTAATTTATGTAAATCCTGAAGGACCAAACGGAAATCCTGATCCACTAGGATCTGGTAGAGACATCAGAGAAACTTTTGCCCGTATGGCAATGAATGATGAAGAAACTGTGGCTTTGACTGCAGGCGGTCATACTTTCGGGAAAGCGCATGGAGCCGGAGATGCAGCCTTGGTAGGAGCAGAGCCAGAAGGCGCAAGTATCGAACAAATGGGGTTAGGATGGAAAAATAGTTTTGGTACCGGAGTAGGAGGAGACGCTATTACAAGCGGTCTTGAAGGTGCGTGGAAACCAAATCCTACAACTTGGGACAATGGCTATTTTCAAACATTATTTAAATATGATTGGAAATTGACCAAGAGCCCTGCAGGAGCGCATCAATGGACTCCAACTGATGAAAGTGCAGCTACAATCGTAGAAGATGCACATGACCCAACAAAAAGACATGCTCCTATGATGACAACGGCGGATATGGCAATGAAAATGGATCCTATTTATGAACCAATTTCAAGAGATTATATGCAAAATTTTGACAAATTTGCTGACGCTTTTGCCAGAGCATGGTACAAACTGACTCACAGAGATATGGGGCCAATTACGCGTTATTTAGGACCTGAAGTTCCAAGTGAAGTATTAATCTGGCAAGATCCTATTCCTGCTGCTAAAAATGAATTAAGCCATAATGATATTGCTGTTTTGAAAGAGAAAATCCGTTCAAGCGGTCTTTCGATCTCACAATTAGTACATACTGCCTGGGCATCAGCGTCTACATTCCGTGGTTCTGATAAACGCGGAGGAGCAAATGGGGCACGTATTCGTTTTGAACCTCAAATCAGTTGGGAAGTGAATTCTTCAAATCAATTAAAAAACGTATTAACAGCTTTAGAAGAGATACAAAATGAATTTTCCAATTCAGGGAAAACAGTTTCTATAGCAGATTTAATTGTTTTAGGAGGATCTGTAGCGATCGAAAAAGCAGCATCAAATGCTGGATTAAGTATAGGGGTTCCTTTTACACAGGGAAGAGGAGATGCAACTTTAGAGCAGACAGATGTGCATTCGTTTGAAGCATTAGAGCCAAAAGCAGATGGATTCAGAAATTATAAAAGTGCTAAAACGAGTGCAATAACAGAAGAACTTTTGGTAGACAAAGCACAATTATTAAACCTTACAGTACCTGAAATGACAGTTTTGGTTGGAGGTTTGAGAGTATTGAATGCTAATTACGACGGTTCTAAACATGGTGTACTTACCACAAATGTAGGAACATTAAATAATGATTTCTTTGTTAACTTATTAGATTTGGGTACAACATGGAAAGCTATTAACGAAACCGGAGAAATTTTTGAAGGGCGCAATCGCGCAACTGGAGAAATAAAATGGACTGCAACCCGTGCAGATCTTATATTTGGTTCTAATTCTGAACTTCGTGCTATAGCTGAGGTTTACGGAAGTAACGATGCCAAAGAAAAATTTGTAAAAGATTTCGTTGCAGCATGGACGAAAGTAATGAATCTGGACCGATTCGATTTACTTAAATAGTTTTAAAAGGTTCAAAGCTTTTATACTTTATAATAAAAATAAAACCCGACAGATTTTATCCCGAAGCTTCGGGGCTGTCGGGTTTGTTTATTTTTAGGTTCAATCCCAATAGCTATCGGGACAGAGTTACAAAGGTTCAAAGTTATCAGAAAAGAAACCATCAGCGAAAACCTGTTCAATCTGTTCAATCTGCAGGCAAAAAAACTATAGAAAACAGCTTTTTCGATCTTCAAAATCAACAGAATTCATAAGCAAAAACTTAGCGTACTTAGCTTTGAAAAAGCATAATAAGAAATCAGCGAAAGCCTGTTCAATCAGTTGAATCTGCGGGTAAAAATCTATAGACAACAGTCTTTGCGATCTTCAAAAAATCAACAGAATTCACAAATCAAAAAAAACTCAGCGTTCTTTGTGCTTAAAAAAAAAGCATTATGAAAATACAACGGTTTTGTTACTGTAAACCATCGTTTTGCGTTCAGAATGCAATTTAATTGCCCTGGCTAAAACAATTCGTTCTAAGTCACGGCCTTTCATAATAAAATCTTCGATTGAATGAATATGAGAAACTCTTGCAATATCCTGTTCGATAATTGGTCCTTCGTCTAATTCTTCGGTAACATAATGACTTGTAGCCCCAATAATTTTTACCCCGCGTTTAAATGCCGAGTGATAAGGTTTTGCACCAGGAAATGCCGGTAAAAAAGAATGGTGAATATTGATAATTCTATTCTCGTAAAGCGAAATTAATTTTGGAGTAATAATCTGCATATAGCGAGCTAAAACGATAAAATTAATCTCGTATCTTTTTAAAAGTTCAATTTGTTTGGCTTCGCCTTCTTCTTTATTGTCTTTTGTAAAAGGCACACAGTGAAACGGAATATCAAATCGTTCTGCAATCGATCTTAAATCATTATGATTGCTGATAATAACCGGAATTTCAACGTTTAATTCCCCAGCGCTGTATCGTCCTAAAATATCAAATAAACAGTGATCATATTTAGATACAAACAATGCCATTTTTGGCTTTTGTTCCTGATTATACAAATCCCATGACATATTAAAATCGGCAGCAAGAGTTTTGTTGAAATCTTCTTTCAGGCTTTCAATCGTAATTTTCGGATTGGTAAATTCGCATTCCAATCGCATAAAAAATACATTTTGCTCCACATCAACATGCTGATCGATATAGGTAATATTTCCTTCAACTTTTGCAATAAAAGTAGTCACCGAGGCGATGATATTTTTTTGATCTTTGCAGTGAATGAGAAAGGTTATTTTTTGCATTTGGTTTTATTGGTTAATCGGTTAATCGTTGATTTGTTTAATCGTTTAATGCTAAATCGTAAATTCGATTATACAATTAAACGATTAAACAGTTAAACGGAAACTATTTTCCGTCCTGCATTGCAAAAACACTTTTTAATAAAGGTGTTGTTCTTGCACTGATATTATTACGGATTTCTTTTTCTTCTACGGCAATCATTTTAAAAACTCCTGCTAGTGCCTGATTAGTTGTATAATCAGTTAGATCAGGATTTACTTTTTTTACTAGCGGAATGGTGTTGTATTTGTTAATGATTTTTGTCCAGACAACATCGGCACCCACTTTTTGAAAAGAACTTTTAATTACCGGATTAAATTTTCCGTATAAAGCTGTTGTTGTACTTCCTTGTAAATAACTAGTTGCAGCACTGTCATTTCCTAATAAAATATTTTTAGCATCTGTAAATGACATATTTTTAACAGCCGAAACAAATATTGGTGTTGCTTCTTTTACAGCATCTTCGGCTGCGCGGTTTAAAACTTTTATTCCTTCGTCGGCCAGTGAGCCAAGACCAACTTTACGCAATGTAGCATCTACTTTTTGTAATTCTTCCGGCATTAAAATTTTTACGGCTTCATTTTTATAAAAACCATCTACAGCGGTTAATTTACTTACTTGTTCAGTAATTCCTTTGTTAAGGGCTTCTTTTAGTCCAGAAGCAATATCAACTCCGCCAACTCCCGGAATCTGAGATGATATTTGAGGTAATTGATTTAAAGTCTGTTGTACCTGCGCACATGACGTTAGAGAAAATGTAACGGCTAATAAAAAAATCTTTTTCATTTATTGGGGTTTTATTAAGGTTCAAAAATACTACTTATTCAAAAATAAAGCCACAATTTATTTAACGACTCGTAACATTTTGTTTTATTATTAACAATTATAATGTTTTAATTTAATACAAAATCAAATAGTAAAAAAACTCAGTATCTCAGCACCTTAGCATCTTTAAAAACTATTTCTTCAATAAATCTATTTCTTCTTTTGTTTTCTCAATATAAACAGACATTTGATCGTATTTCCATTTTCCTCTTTTTGTGGCAACGATAAATAGGGCAGCTTTTCCTTTAGGGCCTTTTATCGGAATTTGTAAATCGCAATTTCCGGTATTGCTGCTTGTGCTTATACTTCCAGATATCATTCCGTCAGTTTCAATTGGATTTCCTAATTTTTCGATTACAATTTTATTGTGCTGTACGGCTGTCATCGACTCTTTAAAAACATCAGAATCTTTCATCATTGATGTTACTCCAAAAAATATTCCGCCAATAAATAAAGCAAAAAGTATTACAAGGCTTAAACAGCCTGTTGGCACAAACCATTTCCAGTTTCTGTCCCACCAATTTTTTTGAGGCTGATAATCATCATTCATAGTAATAAAAGGTTAATTTTTGATTAGGTTAATTTTCTGAAAGATATTAATTTTCAGATGAAACCAAAACAAAAAAATCACCTTATAAACTATAAGATGATTTTTTGTTTTTAAGGTTTAACGATTATTAAAAGCTATCTCTTCTAAGGCCTTTGGATTACTGATTACTTTATTTACTTCTTGTTTTCTCATATTGTCATTATCCCTAATTCCAGTACTTAAAATAAGTTTTTTAGGAATAATTGGTGTTTTATCAAATATAGTAGCATATAGTAAAACTGCTTGTAAAAACCCACCATCGTTTATAAAGTGAAGTATATTTTTACCATAACGAAGATTATCTTTATTATTTTTTAAATATTTATAACCGTTTTTACCTTCATATGCATCTTTAACAGCATCACCAACCCTCAATAAACCTGCATTTTTAATAAAAGCGGCCGCTAAAATGGCATTTTTTTGTAATTCTTTATGATAATCATTATATTCTGAATTTGTATAAGCTAATGGAGACATATTTTGATAGACATATATTGCAACATCTGGACTGTTTTTATGTATTTTTTCCACGATTAATTTTAAGTTTGATCTATATTTTTCAAGATCTGTTAATGCAATTGGTGTCGATTCCTGAAGCACAACAAAATCATAATAATTTCCATCCTTATCTATATTAGAAAAAATTTGGTTCGCTTCTGTTTTATTAGTATAATAAACTTTATCAAGTGAAACTCCCATTGTTACCAATTGCTGCACATTTATATGTTTATTATTAGAATTACACAATTCCTGAAACAGTGTAGGGGCGCTTACAAAATATTCAATTTGACTATTTCCAATAAATAATATACGTGGAGGTCCTATAGCTTTTGGCGGTTTAGGTTTGCTGATTCCATCAGATATAATCCCATCATTTACTGTAGATTTATTGCATGAAATAAATAAAGCTGCTATAATAAAACTAAAAATTAAAACGTATTTTTTCATTTGCAAATGGATATAGGAATCTGCAAATCTCTATTTAATCTATGACCATATATGCCTCAAAATGATTTTAAAGTAGTATTTTAAGACAAAAAAGATGTGGGTTTTACTTCAAGTAACATGTATATATTGGTTTATAGATATAGAAAAATCAGGAAACTCTAAAGCCCAATCTTTCTGTTATTTTTTGTCTCGCAGGTCTTATTAACAAAAAAATCACCTTATAAAATTTATAAGATGATTTAATTTTTTGTTTGAGATAAGCAAATTACTAAAAAAAACATTTTTTTTCAAGCAGAGTAGGGATTGCCTGATTGCCAGAATAGCTTTTGGTTTATCGTAACAAATTTATAACTAAGATTTTTAGGGACAAAAAAGGCAGTTTAAACGTATTGTAAGCAGTAAAGGTTTGGGTTGTAAACAGGATTTATTGTTTTTAAATCTGCCAGTACTGCATGTGTATAATTTTGACCGCCAATAGCTAAATAAAATAAGGATTTAGAAAGATAAAGTGGTCTAAAAGGTATTGTATGCCAGCAATTTGCTACATTCTTAAAAAAATGTTTTACTGCATATTTCAATATCTTCTCTTCCGGACGAACAAAATAAATAGTTGAACTTTTAAATTTAGTCATCATATTAGGAAACATTACAAATTTTGCGCCTTGTTGAATTAGTAGGTTTATTTCAAAAAGTGTCAATCCTTCGATATTCTCTGTTTTCATGATAAATTGATTTTGCAATTAATATTAGTGGTAGTATTACACTGCAAAGTTGCGACAGAAATCGAAATATTTTTAGACTTAAAAGTTTTAAAATTAATAAGTTAGGTTATTTTTTAAAATGAATAATCGGAAATTTATTTAAGTAAATTTCCGATTATCTTTAGTTTATGATTTAATATAATTAGTTTGCAGCTACACCATCAACAGGAAATAAGAAATTATTTAACTCGGTATCTTTTTCATAAACATCCTGATAAAAACTAATTTCTCCGGAATCATGTACCCACGAAGTAAAATAAGTAATATAAATAGGTATTTTATTTGGCAGCTTAAATGTAGTTTCAGTTTTTCCCTCCATTGCTGTATTTATCTTATCAGTTGTCCATTCCGGATAATCTTTAAGTATTGCAATGGCTAATTCTTTGGCTTTGTTTACATTAATACAGCCATGGCTGAAAGTTCTTCTTTCAAAATCAAATAAACTTTTTGCAGGCGTATCGTGCATATAAATATCTTCAGGATTTGGGAAAATAAATTTCACTAATCCAAGAGAGTTATTAGGACCCGGTTTTTGTCTTACCAAACCGTTTACCATTTCCATATTATGATCTGCCAAATAATTAGGGTCAGCAGCTATTTTCATTTTTAATTCATTTTCAACAATACTTTGAGGAACCGTCCAGTACGGGCTGAAAACGATTTTATCAATATTTCCATTAAATATAGTGGTTTTAGTCACCGCAGATCCCACAAAAACTTTAGAGGTAAGTTCCGGTTTTCCGTTTTTTACATACACCAATTCAAAAGAAGGAATATTTACAATAATATATTCTTTGTCTTTTAGAATTTTTGGAGAAATCCAGCGGCAGCGTTCCATGTTAACCATCAAGGTATTAATCTTGTCTTTAAGCGGAATATTCATTTCTTTAATATGATCTTCAGACAAAATGTAATTTGGTTTAAACCCGTTTCTAAGTTTATATTTCATTACACCATCCATTAATTCACGATCATAAAAATTACTTTTTGAATCATGCTCTAAATCACCCAAAATAAATAATCTCGTTCTAACTTGTCCAATTGTAGGTGTATTGGCATCAGGTCGTAAATCTTTATAAGGAGATTCGGCAGCAATGGGTTTCCAGACACCGGATTTATCTATTTCTCTGTATTTTTTAAGAGCATCCTGCAATTTATAGTATTGGTTAAAAAGAAGCTCGTCATTTTTCTCTAATAATGTAGGTTCGGTCATTAAAGAATCTAACAAAGTATCATAAGATATTTCTTTTTTTGGAAGAAGCCATCCTGTTTTTTTAGCAGTTTCGGCATCCAAACCAACATACACACGATTCATGTATATAATATATGCAGTACTCAAAAGCATATCAGAATCTGTTTTTGATGGTTTATCAGTTGATCTTTTTTTAAAAATCTGATCAATTTCATATTTATAAGGAAGCTCAAAAATTAAACCTTCCTCATAAGTATCATTCAATTTGGCGTACAAGGTTTTTCCAAACTCATTGATTTTGTCATCCTCAAACCAAATTGGTTCATAAGATCTGGTTTTGTACAATGACACAACCTCGTTTTGATATTTTTTTAGATCAGAATATCTTTTAAAAAAATCAGCCAGAACTTCATTATCAACTTTTGTATCTGAATTGTTATTCTGATAAGATTTATTCAAACTTATGTTTTCTTCGGGATTACTATTATTATGCTTACTAAAAGATAATATAGTGAAACTAAGAGCTAAAATTATACTTAGTGGATATATTGTTTTCATCTTCATTTCAAATTTTACGTTAGTACTTAGACTTTAAGTTCCGGGTAAAAATTTGGGGTCTTTTCTACACTGCTAAATTACTTTAGGTTACTGATAATGAGTTGCTTTATTACATTTAGATTTTGCAAGATTGCCATGTTGTAGGTTTATATAGTATAAATCAGATGTTTATAAAATTTGTTACCCTAGTTATTAACGAAATCGATATATTTTTTAAAAACATAAAGGTTAGAGCATAAACAAATATTAAAATATTTTGTAAATTGCTCCCTTAAAATTATCATATTCATAAAATGGAACAACAAATACCATATATTCCTAAAAATAAAGTAAGAATTGTCACAGCTGCTTCGCTTTTTGACGGTCATGATGCAGCAATTAACATCATGCGTCGTATTATTCAGTCAACCGGAGTTGAGGTAATTCACCTGGGACATGACCGAAGTGTTGAAGAAGTGGTTAATACTGCCATTCAGGAAGATGCCAATGCCATTGCAATGACATCATATCAGGGCGGACATAACGAATACTTTAAATATATGTATGACTTGCTTCATGAAAAAGGAGCGGGGCATATTAAAATTTTTGGCGGCGGCGGCGGAGTAATTCTGCCAAGCGAAATTTCTGAATTACATGAATATGGAATTACCCGAATTTACGCGCCGGATGACGGCCGTTCTTTAGGACTTCAGGGAATGATTAATGATTTGGTGCAGCAGGCTGATTTTCCTATTGGAGATAAATTAAACGGAGAAATCGATCATATCGAAAATAAAGTTCCAACGGCAATTGCACGTTTAATTTCTGCAGCCGAGAATTTTCCTGAAATTGCAAAACCAGTTTTTGATAAAATTCACGAAAGCAATGCAACGTCTAAAATTCCGGTTTTAGGAATAACGGGAACGGGTGGAGCCGGAAAATCTTCCTTGGTAGACGAATTGGTTCGTCGTTTTTTAATTGATTTTCCTGAAAAAACAATCGGATTAATTTCTGTCGATCCTTCTAAGAGAAAAACCGGAGGGGCGCTTTTAGGAGATAGAATCCGTATGAATGCTATTAATAATCCTCGTGTTTATATGCGTTCGCTGGCGACACGTCAGTCGAATCTGGCTTTATCTAAATATGTTGCTGAAGCGATTCAGGTTCTGAAAGCTGCAAAATACGATTTGATTATTCTGGAAACTTCAGGAATTGGACAATCTGATACCGAAATTATGGATCATTCTGATGTTTCTTTATATGTAATGACACCCGAGTTTGGAGCGGCAACACAATTGGAAAAAATCGACATGCTTGATTTTGCCGATTTAGTGGCTTTGAATAAATTTGATAAAAGAGGCGCGCTTGATGCTTTGCGTGATGTAAAAAAACAATATCAGCGCAACCATAATTTATGGGATAAAAATCCAGATGAAATGCCGGTTTTTGGAACAATTGCTTCGCAGTTTAACGATCCTGGAATGAACACGCTTTATAAAGCAATTATGGATAAAGTGGTTGAAAAAACGAATTCTGAGTTGAAATCGACTTTTGAAATCACAAAAGAAATGAGCGAGAAAATCTTCGTGATTCCGCCACACAGAACCCGTTATTTATCTGAAATTGCAGAGAATAACAGATCTTATGATGAAATCGCACTTTCGCAGCAAAAAGTAGCGCAGAAATTATACGGGATTTTCAAAACTATAGAATCTGTTTCTGGAAAAATTCCTCAAATAAATAAAGCGGGAATTGATGATTCGACTGTTTTGCCAAGCGCAGCTCAGCCACATGACGAAAACAGAATCTTTTTAAATCTTTTACTGAATCAGTTTGATAAAGTAAAAATGGATTTAGATCCGTACAATTGGGAAATTATCCTGAATTGGGATGAAAAAGCAGCGAAGTATAAAAATCCGGTTTACTCATTTAAAGTTCGTGATAAAGAAATCAAGATTGCAACGCATTCTGAAAGTTTATCACATTTACAGATTCCGAAAATTGCTTTGCCTAAATATGAAGGTTGGGGCGATATTCTGCGTTGGAATTTACAGGAAAATGTTCCTGGAGAATTTCCTTTTGCTTCGGGATTATATCCGTTTAAACGTGAAGGCGAAGATCCGTCGAGAATGTTTGCGGGCGAGGGCGGACCAGAAAGAACCAATAAACGTTTTCATTATGTAAGTGCAGGATTGCCGGCAAAACGACTTTCGACAGCATTTGACAGTGTTACTTTATACGGAAACGATCCAGATTTGCGTCCGGATATTTACGGAAAAATTGGAAATGCCGGAGTTTCAATCTGCTGTTTAGACGATGCAAAAAAGCTGTACTCAGGTTTTGATTTGGTTCATGCTTTAACATCAGTAAGTATGACGATAAACGGGCCTGCGCCAATGCTTTTAGGTTTCTTTATGAATGCGGCAATCGATCAGCAATGCGAATTGTACATAAAAGCGAATGAATTAGAAAAAGAAGTTGAGGCAAAAATCAACAAAATATATGCTGGAAAAGGTATTGAAAGACCAAAATACCAAGGCGATTTACCGGAAGGAAATAATGGTTTAGGATTAATGCTTTTGGGCGTTACCGGAGATCAGGTTTTGCCTTTGGACGTTTATAACGAAATAAAAGTCAAAACGTTATCACAAGTTCGTGGAACGGTTCAGGCCGATATTTTAAAAGAAGATCAGGCGCAGAATACCTGTATTTTTTCAACCGAATTTGCTTTGCGATTAATGGGTGACGTTCAGGAATATTTTATTACTAAAAACGTTCGAAATTTCTATTCGGTTTCGATTTCAGGATATCATATTGCCGAGGCGGGAGCAAACCCAATTACGCAATTGGCGTTTACGCTTTCAAATGGTTTCACTTACGTGGAATATTATTTGAGCCGCGGAATGAACATCAACGATTTTGGACCAAACTTATCGTTCTTCTTCTCCAACGGTGTTGATCCAGAATATTCAGTTATTGGTCGTGTGGCGCGCAAAATTTGGGCAAAAGCCATGAAAAACAAATACGGAGCCAACGAAAGAGCACAAATGCTTAAATATCATATTCAAACTTCGGGACGTTCGTTACACGCACAGGAAATTGATTTTAACGATATTAGAACGACTTTACAAGCTTTATATGCTATTTATGATAACTGTAATTCGTTACACACTAATGCTTACGACGAAGCGATTACAACGCCAACAGAAGAATCTGTACGTCGTGCAATGGCGATTCAGTTAATTATCAATAAAGAATTAGGTTTAGCGAAAAACGAAAACCCAATTCAAGGTTCATTCATTATCGAAGAATTAACCGATTTAGTTGAAGCTGCAGTTTTACAAGAATTCGACAGAATTACAGAACGCGGCGGAGTTCTTGGCGCAATGGAAACGATGTACCAACGTTCTAAAATTCAGGAAGAAAGTTTGTATTATGAAACTTTAAAACATAACGGAGATTTCCCAATTGTGGGTGTAAATACGTTTCTGAGTTCAAAAGGTTCACCAACGGTAATTCCGGCAGAAGTTATTCGTGCTACCGAAGAAGAAAAACAATACCAAATTACAATGTTGGATAACCTGCATCAATTTCACGAAGCAAAAGTTAATGAGCATTTAAATAATTTGCAGCAAGCGGCTATTAAAAATGAAAACTTATTCGATCATTTAATGGAAGCTACAAAAGTTTGTTCTTTGGGTCAGATTACTTCGGCGTTGTTTGAAGTGGGCGGGCAGTATAGAAGGAATATGTAGAATTTTATTTCAAGTGTCCGATATTTTCGGACGCTTGTTCAATATGGAAATCCTCTCGGAAATGAGAGGATTTTATTTTAATAAAAAGTTCTCAGATCAAATAGTAAAAGTCGTTAGGCAACGAATCCTTTTTTTATAAATTTTTCTTTAAACGTAAATTTTTCAGCCACTTTAAAAGCTTCAATTATTAACCATATCCTATTGGCAATTACGCAAAAATACTTTCCAGTTCTAAATTCGGTCATTATGCCAACTAATCTATAATCAACTTCAGTTTTGCCTGTTGCAGGATTATCATAAATTAATAAAAACCACAATCCGCATCCACTTATTCCGTGAAATTGTGAAATTATTTTAGCTTTTTTACCAGTATTAACATCAGTACCTTTTCCTTTTACATTCAATATTATGTGGTCTCTTTTGTTGAACTTATAAATTTGATATGGCTTATCATTAATAGGAGGACTACCTAAAAAATATGCTGCGCCTGTATTAAAAGGTTCTCCTTCTTTAGTAACATTGATAGCGGGATAACCAAGTATGCAATAGTTTGTTCCATTCAATAAATTATTGTGATGTCGAAATTTACCTATAGTAACAGGAATGTAAACCTTTGATAAGTAAATGAACGTCTGTTTGTGAAGCTTAATGTATGCTAAATCTATACGTTCATTTTCGTCAATAATTGAATATTTTACTTCGCCACATACAGGTATAAATAATTCTTTAGCAATCTTAATTCTTAAATCTTCATGAGGATGATCTTCAAAAAAACTTGCAACGTGTGATGCTGTTATAATAAAATAATCATCATAAATTTTAGCAAAGACACCAGAGCCATATGGTTTAGGTTTACCATTTTCAATCTTTAAAAATTGAATAGTATGTTTAAATATTTTATTGTTTATTTGCTCTACAACAGCATTATCAGCTTCTTTAGTAAATATCTTTTCAGTCATTATTGTAGAATTTACTGTTTATATTTTTTAGTCCAAATCTCTTGTTAGAGCGAGCGTTATATTTGTAAACTCAAAGCTTTTATAAAGAGTTTAAAAATAAGCTAAGACACGAGCAAGACACTCGCACTTGCAGATGAAGGCAAAATAATTACCATTCAGTTTGTTCTTTCAAATAACCTACAAATAGTCTTCCTAAACTAGTTAACTCAAAGGTTGTATTTAAAAATAAATCAGTATCGTATGAACCATCTATAATTTTTGCATTCCCATTTGGATCGTAAATTAAACCTTTAGAAGTTAAAAGAAAACTGTCAATTACAAGTTCTAGTTTAAATGAAGATTTTTCGGATGTAATACTTTTTAAAGTATTTACAGTTACATTGGATATTTTATTAAAGACTTGATCAAATTCTAATTTGATAGAATTGAAAGGCTCTAAACGAGAATTCAGAGTTTTTAAATTTTCTTCAAGTGAAAGTATTAGATCGTTTTTTGAAGTAATTTCTTCAGATAACTTATTTACAGTTTCTGTTCGTTCTTTATTTATCCTATTGTTTTCTTGTTCTAAATTATGTATTTCTGAATCTTTGTCAGATATCTTTATATTTAAATTGGTAATTCTTCTTTCCAGTTTATTTTTTTCTTTTATTGTATAAATTGCTTTTTTGTCAATGGTTGTCATTATGTATGGTTCTAAAATTTTATAAAAAGAATCTGTAATCATTCTAGAAATTGCCATTAATAAAAAAGTAAGAAGTAGAATTAAGAATGAATATCCGATCACATCAATAATTTCACTCCAAAAATTTTGTTTGCCAAAATAATCAGCAATAAAATTGATTTTATCCTGTAGACTACATTCTTTTTCAAAATTAAAAATAGCATAAGGAATTCTCCAATTATGAATTAGCCAAACACTAATTATTGTCCCAATAAAAGGATTTTTAATTTTTCCATTATAATTATCTAATAGTGAAGTAATTTTATCTATCATATTTTCTTTTTTCAAACTTACATATTTATTGTAGAATAAAAAAGAAGACGAATGAAGGCAATTAATATTAAGTTGTGAAAATGCTATTTTGTTTTGCAGATGCATAATACTTGTTCTAGCAGATGCGTGCACAACATGTGGAGGTTTCCCCTGCTAGCGCGAGCGTCCCGCTCGTGAACGCAAAGAAATGCACGAGCGAGACGCTCGCGTCAGCAGAAGATTAGCATTGTCGAGTTTCTTGCGAAGATTTCTCCTCCGTCGAAATGACAATATTGTGGTTATTTTTAATAAAGTTCTATAAAAAGTTCCGAAAGAACGAAACATATTGTAGGGATGGATTTTAATCCATCATGGCAAAGAAATTCTGTAATCAAAATCCATTTGTTCGCACCAGCAAAATAATAAAACCCCATGAAGTTTGTCATTTCGACTGAAGGGAGAAATCGCACTAGAAGCTCGACAATGCAAATCGCCAATCTTTGCAGAATTACTAGTGCGATTTCTCCTCCGTCGAAATGACAATATTGTGGTTATTTTTATAGAATTATATAAAGAGTTCCGAAGGAACGAAACATATTGTAGGGATGGATTTTAATCAATCATAACGAGAAATTCCGTAATCAAAATCCATTTGCTTACACAGAAAAAAATTAGCAGAAGATTATTCAACAACAATCTCCCCAATACAACTCAAAAACTCCATTTCACTTAAAGGAAACATCTGCAAAACAGTTTCTAAAACTAAACCCACATTAATCAGCTTGATTTTTCTTTTCGGGAACATTATGGATATCATGATCGAGTGCGAGAATGCATAATTTTAGCATATCGGTAATAATGCAGCCTAATTCAAAATAATTTAAAACCTCAATTTGAGCGATATAGTTTTTAGATTCGCTATTTGCAGGTTTTAGTGTGCGAAAATGTATTGCAGCTAATTTTTTAAGTCTCTCTAAAGTTTCCATTTCATTTGTTTCCATAAGGCGTGTATTTAGGTTGTGTTAGATAATTACTTTACAATTTGGTTTTTATAAATTTATTATAAGAAAAATTGTACTTTTGTTTGGTTCGGCGAAGGAAGAAATACATTGTATTTTACCAAACCATTTCTGCTGGTATCGTACTTTACTAAATAAGTTAATTACCAAAGGAAGTTTTCACACTTAATTATTATCTTTGAATTATGAGTACATTATCAAAACCAAATCATATAGGGCGAAAAATAAGCCGTATTCGTGAACTTCGTGATATGAAACAGGAAGCTTTGGCGCAGGCTTTGGGAATAAGTCAGCAAACAATTTCGGCTATTGAAAACAGTGAAACTATTGAAGAAGACAGACTTTCTGAAATAGCAAAAGTTCTTGGTGTAACAGTTGAAGCCATTAAAAGTTTTTCAGAAGAAAGCATGATTAATTATTTTAACACTTTTAATGAAGCGGTATCAGATAGTAGTTTCGGAAGTATTCATAATAACAAATGCACTTTCAATCCATTAGATAAATTAGTAGAATCTTTTGAGGAAAATAAAAAACTTTACGAGCGTTTGCTTCAGGCAGAAAAAGAAAAAATTGAATATTTAGAGAAATTGCTAAAAGAAAAGTAATCGTATCATTCACGATTTAATATATAATATTTTAAGAGCAGTTCTATTAGAACTGCTTTTCTGTTTAAATTTGTCTTTAGAACAAATACTTAAAAATTATTATTAAGCGCTTAATTAATTTATATGTTTTTTCTTACTTTTATAAATAGTCAAAAATGTAAATAATAATGAAACAGGAAGGTGCGATTCAGATATTTGAAGAAAAAAAAGTGAGAACGATTTGGAATCAGGATGAGGAAAAATGGTATTTTTCTATTGTTGATATAATTACTGTATTGACAGAAAGTAAAGATTCAGGTGCGTATTGGCGGAAATTAAAACAACGCCTAAAAGAAGAAGGAAATGAAACCGTGACGAATTGTCACAGTTTGAAACTCGAAGCTGCAGATGGTAAAATGAGATTAACAGATGTAGCAGATACAGAACAACTATTTCGTTTAATACAATCTATTCCATCACCTAAAGCAGAACCGTTTAAGTTATGGCTGGCGCAAATTGCAGCAGAACGACTGGATGAGATGCAGGATCCAGAAATTACAATTGATAGGGCTTTAGAACAATACATGCAGTTAGGTTATTCTGAAAGTTGGATTAATCAACGGTTAAAAAGCATAGAGATTCGTAATGAACTAACTAAGGAGTGGAAAAACAGAGGTGTTAAAGAAGGTTTACAATTTGCCATCTTAACGGATATTATTTCAAAAACCTGGTCAGGAAAAACAACCAAAGATTATAAAATTCTTAAGGGACTAAAAAAAGAAAACCTAAGGGATAATATGAGTAATACTGAGTTGATTTTGAATATGCTTGCAGAAGCATCGACTACAGATATTTCGAGTGTTGTTAAACCCAAAGATTTTGATAAAAGTATGGAAGTAGCCCAACAAGGGGAAATGTTGCAAAAGTTACCCTTAACGAATTAGAATCTAAAACAGGAAAAAAAATCGTTACATCGCTAAATGCTAAAGATCTATTAAAACAGCAAATAGAAGAAAAATAAAAAAAGCAGCTCCATCTTATAGAGCTGCTTTCATTTTTTTTGTGGGGCAAAAAAAGTGGTTAACGACGAAATCCAGGACTTTCGTTTACTGATTTGTCTAACTTAACAGTTTTTGCCTTTTTTGCAACAACTTTAATTTCGTGTTTAGCAACTTTGTCGTTTGCTTTAACTTCTAACACATAAGTTCCGGCTGGTAATCCTTCTAAACTTATTGTTTTTGAAACTTCTAATTTGTTTGCTGCAGAATCTCCCGCATAAAGTAAATTATGATTTACGTCGTAGATAGAAAAAGATGATTTTTCAACTGTGTTTAAGGTAAAGCTAACTACTTTTCCGTTTCCAGTTTGAATGTTTAAAATAAAATCGCCTTTTCCATCAATGGCGTAAGAAAATAGAGTTGCAAAAAAGAAGGCTGCAACTAGCCCGGCTTTGGTAAATTTCGTCATGTTTTTTTAAAGTTATATTACTAAAAGTGGAACGGTCAAAACTACAAATAGAAATTTAATTTTTAGCAAAAAAATCACCTTTTTTGAGGTATAAAATGCTGAATTCAAACTGTTTCTGTGTTTTGTCTGCGCTATGTACGTAAATACGGGGCTTGCGGTTTTAAAAAAGTTGATTTTTTTTAATGCAGTAAAAACCAGGTATATACATTTATTAAGAATAATTTTTCAAAAAAAAATGAAAATTGAAATTTTGAAAAAAAATGGCATAAAAAAAACAGCTCAATAACCACAAAGAGCTGTTTCTAAAACTTGCGTTTTTAACTTTACTAACTATCTAACCTTATTTTATACTTATGAGAAGTATAACTTTTTTAGCGCACTGCTACGCTTGTATTTTTATCAGAAACTGTTTTGTAAACAGATGAAACTGCTTTTGCAGATAATACAGTTGTATCGTCTGTAATTGTAATTTCATGTCTCACTTTTTTTACATTGTCCTCAGCTTCTAAGAAGTAAGTTCCCTCAGGAAATTCTTCCAAGCTAAAGGTTCTTAATATTCCATCTTTACCTGAAGCAGTTTCAGAATAAATTAGATTTCCGTCTTTGTCGTAAATTGCCAGGGTAGCTCTCTGCAATTTATTAATTGCAAATGAGATAAGCTTTCCGTTAGCTTTTATTACATGAAGATTAAAGTCTTCATTTCCATCAATTGCATATGTACTTCCTGTAAAAAGTACTGCACATACTAAACTCAATTTTAAAATCTTTTTCATAACTGTTAGTTTTAAATTATTAGTTTAATTCTCTGATGTAAAATTACTACAGAAGTGCTTGGATTTTAACAACTCTATTTTCTGATTTCGATGCTGTATTCTCATTTACGAAACCGTTATAGGTTAAAATTTAAATTATTTTTATAGTTTTTGTTAATTCAGTTATTATTTTTCAATGAATTTGCAAAACTTTGATTTTACCTTTTTCTTACATTTTATTAATAATAAGAGTTTAGAAAATACTTGTTTGTAAACCTGGTTTTACCAAAAAGTAAAGAGCAAAAAAAAACAGCTCAATAACCACAAAGAGCTGTTTCTAAAACTTGCGTTTTTAAACTTTACTAACTATCTAACCTCATTCTTATACTGTATGCGAGTATAAATTTTTCAGTGCATTCCTGCACTTGTATTTTTTTGCAGGGATCTGCTTAATAAACTGTTGTAAGGGCTTTTGAAGACAAAACAGTAGATTCACTTGTAACCGTGATTTCGTGTCTGGCTTTTTTGAAGTTGTCTTCAATTTCTAAGAAATAAGTTCCGGCTGGAAATTCTTCTAAACTAAAAGTTCTTAAGATTCCGTCTTTACCAGAAGCATTTTCAGAATAAATTAAATTATTGTTTTTATCATAAATACTAATACTTGCCTTTTTAGTCTGATTTAAAGCAAAAGTGATTACTTTTCCATTAGCTCTTAATACATGGAGATTAAAAGCGTTGTTTCCGTCAATTGCATAAGTACTTAATCCTGATAAAAGTACTGCACATACTAAACTCAATTTTAAATTCTTTTTCATACTATTTGTTTTTGATGTTATTATCTCTAATTCTCTGATGTAAAATTACTTCAGTTGTATCTATTTTTTATCAACTCTATTTTCCAATTTCGATGCTGTATTCTCATTTACGAAACCGTTATAGGTTAAAATTTGAATTATTTTAGGTGTTTTTGTTAATTTGGTTGTTATTTTTCAATGTTTTTACAGAATGCTGTTTTGGGATTTTTATATCTATTATATATAAGTATAAATGTTAAGCTATTGTAGAAACCCTAATTCTTAATATAATTTAAATATAAATGCAATCTAAAACATTGCCAGCGGTTTCAACCGCCGGGATGTAATATATAATCTCAATAAAAAATCTGCCAAATCTGCAGAATCTGCGTGAAACTAAATTAAGTACGTTCAAAAAAGTAAAGAGCAAAAAAAAACAGCCCAATAACCACAAAGAGCTGTTTTTAAAACTTGCGTTTTTAACTTTACTAACTATCTAACCTTAGTTTTATACTTATGAGAAGTATAACTTGTTTAGCGTACTGCTACGCTGGTATTTTTATCTGAAATTGTTTTGTAAACAGATGAAATTGCTTTTGAAGATAAACTAGCAATCTCGTTATTTACAGTAATTTCATATCTAACTTTTTTGGCATTGTCTTCAACTTCTAAGAAGTAAGTTCCATCAGGAAAATCTTGTAAGCTGAAAGTTCTTAAAATTCCATCTTTTCCAGAAGCATTTTCAGAATAGAATAAAGTACCTTCTTTATCGTATATAGCTAATTTTGCTTTTTGTGTTTGGTTAAGACCGAAAGTGATCATTTTTCCGTTTTTCAATACATGAAGATTAAAGTCCTCATTTCCATCAATTGCATAAGTACTAATTCCTGATAAAAGTACTGCACACACTAAACTTAATTTTACAATCTTATTCATAGTATCTGTTTTTAAAATTATTATCTCTAATTCTCTGATGTAAAATTACTTCAGCTGTTCAATATTTATATCAACTCTATTTTCCAATTTATGTGCTATATTCTCATTTACGAAACCGTTATAGGTTAAAATTTGAATTATTTTAGGTATTTTGGTTAATTACATTGTTATTTTTCAATGTTTTGTAAATGTTAACATTTTTAAAAAATTCCAATATTCTTACAGAAATAATGAGTGTCTATAAAAATGATTGAATAAATACGATATCTTAAAAAAAACTGTAATAAAAATATGGGGTGTTTAAAAAAAGATGTTTTGGGGATAATTTGTTAGATTATCTTTTTGTTATTTTAATGAAAAATTCTTATTTACGAAACCGTTATAGGTTAAAATTTAAATTATTTTAGGTGTTTTTGTTAAATTTGCTATTATTTTTTAAAGAAATTATCATGAAGACAATCGCCCCAGCTCTTGAAGTGATAACTAACTCATACGGAAGTTCTTTTACCTACACTAAACACGCCGAAAAGACCAATAGCAAAGCTCATTTATGGCATTATCATCCAGAGATTGAGTTGGTTTATATTAACGGCGGGGCAGGAAAAAGACAAATAGGAAGCCATGTTTCCTATTATACAAATGGTAGTTTGATTTTGATAGGGTCTAATTTGCCGCATTGCGGCTTTACGAATGAGCAAACGGGAAACGTAAACGAAACGGTTATTCATATTAAACCTGAGTTTTTAGGGAATGGCTTTTTTGGAGTACCGGAAATGAAAAAAATTCAAAATGTTTTAAGTCAGTCGAAAGGCGGAATCGCTTTTGGCGGAGAAACTAAAAAACATATTGGAAAAAAAATCGAAGCAATGGAAGACCAGCTTCCGTTTGAACGTTTGCTGACACTTTTAAGTATTCTGGATGAATTAGATTCGTCTGAAGAATATACAATGCTCAATGCAGATGGCTTTGCAATGGAACTGCAGACTCAGGATAACGATCGTATGAATGTGGTTTTTAATTTTGTTAAAGATAATTTTCAGCAGTCTATCGCTATAGATGAAGTTTCGAATTTAGTGAGTATGACAACGCCTTCGTTTTGCAGATATTTTAAAAAGATTTCCAATAAAACTTTTACTGAGTTTGTAAACGAATACAGATTGGTGCACGCCTCAAAACTTTTGGCCGAAAAACCTATAAGTATAAATGAGGTTTGTTACGAAAGCGGTTTTAATAATTTCAGCCACTTTAGTAAATCGTTTAAACAATATACAGGTAAAAGTGCCTCGCAATACCGCCACGAACATAAGATTATTATTAGTTAGTGTTTTTTGCCACGAATTACACGAATTAGTTTGTAAAATAATAGGGGTTTTAGCCACAGATTACACAGATTAAAATGATTTTTTTTTAGTTGCCACGAATTACACCAATTTCCACGAATTAGTTTGTGAAGAATGTTTGATATTTTTGCCACAGATTAAAGTATTAAAATGATTTTAGAATCCGTTTATAAGCCATATTGAAAATAAATTCGTGGAAATTTGTGTAATTCGTGGCAGATCATTCTTTAAGAGAAAATCTCCAGAATCCTTTTAATCTGTGGCAGTAAAAAATAACAAATACATAATCCGATTAGTATAAAAGCTGGTCGGATTTTTCATTTAGTTTGTTCAGAAAAAAGGTATATTTACATTCCTTTAATCGAAAAAAAACTATCAAAATGAAGAACCTTAAAATTTTAGTATTCCTTGTTTTTCTGTGTATTTCGTCAATGTCATACGCCGCAAAAGTAGATACTCTACAAATTGCAAGTGCAGCCATGAACAAAACCTACAAAGCGGCTGTAGTTTTACCAAATTCGTATACAAAAAGTAAATCGACGTTTCCGGTAATGTATTTGTTACACGGAGCGTACGGACATTTTAGTGACTGGTTAAAAAATACTCCAAATAAAAAACTGGTTCAGAGTTTATCAGATCAATATAATTTAATCATCGTAATGCCCGAAGGCGAAACTTTTAGTTTTTATCTGGACAGTCCTGTAAATAAAGGAAGCCAGTTTGAAACTTTTATTACACAGGAAGTAATTCAAAAAGTAGATAAAACTTATAGAACCATTAGCAATAAAAGCGGAAGGGTTATTACCGGACTTTCGATGGGCGGACACGGTGCTTTATATCTTTCTGCCAGACATCCTGATTTGTTTTGCGCTGCCGGAAGTATGAGCGGAGCAGTAGATATGAGTACAATGCTTAATCGTGAATCTTCGGCGCAGGTAGTAAAATTAATGCAGCCTGTTTTTGGGGACAGAAGCGACAATTCTGAATTATACGCACAGCATGCCGTTATGGGAATGCTTGATAAATTAAAAGAAAACAAACTGCCTTTAATTATTGACTGCGGAGTAGATGATTTCCTTATAGAACCAAATAGAGAATTACATCGCCGATTAGTTTATAATAAGGTTGAACACGATTATACTGAACGTCCCGGCGCACATACTTGGGAATATTGGGAAAATTCCTTACCTTACCATGTATTATTTTTTAGCAAGATCTTGTTTAAGAATCAGGTTGTTGTGAAAAAATAATGCAAAATTTCATTTCAAAACCCATTTAACAAAATTTTTGGTTTGGTTTTTGGAATGCTTTTATAAACTTAAAAAAAATATATATTATGAAAAAGATACTTACGTTATTCGCTGTTGTTGGGTTATTTGCATTTACGGGTTGTGAAGGACCGGAAGGGCCTCCGGGAGAAGATGCTCCACTTGCTCCAGTTATTGATGTCAATAATGTTAATTTTGCTTTGAATGGAGATGGAGAAGTTATAGATTTTGGTTTTACTCTTTTTCCTGGCGATGTAGTTTTAGCTTACAGAGCGACTGGAGTAGCAACAAATGGAGGAACCATTTGGACTCAAATTCCAGAATCACATTATTACGACGATGGTACTTTATTTTTTACTTATAAATTTAATTTTACCAGAGTGGATTTTGAACTATATTTAGAAGGCTTCGAATTAAATACTGTACCAACTGATATGAGAACTAATCAAAAATTTCGTATTGTAGTTGTTCCGGGTGCAAATCCTGCAATTAGTAACAAATCAGTTAATAAAGAGAATTATTCGGATTACAATGCTGTCATTAAAAAATATAACATTGATGATAGTAAGGTTAAAACAATTAATTTATAATTGAATAAAAAAAGGAAATCGAAAGATTTCCTTTTTTTATGATCGTAAATTAACTTAGCGACGACCACCACTACTATTAATCGAAGGGTCGAAAGGTAATTCTTTTATAGTTACGGTTGAAAGAACCATTGTGTAATTGCTTTTGGGTACTTCTATTGATCTGTCTTCTCCTAATTTTGGCACCAAAGATATAATTAATGCATTTTTTTCTTCTGTAGGTGAAAATTTATATGTTATAATTCGGTCTTTTATAATGTTGTCTTCAAGTGTGTATGACTTTGTATAATTTACTAAAGAAGCAATCCTGATAATATCATTTTCGCATGTCTTTTCAATAGTTGATAATAAAGGGGAGTCACTTAAATGAACATTTACTGTTGGAAAGCCTTCACTTTGTTTGTTTTCTACTAATTTACGGTTGTCATTAAAAAATGTTTTTAAAGAAATTTCGTAAGTAATATTTGGCTTGAATTTATATTCGATAGACATTGCGGAAGATTTTGCGAGATTATCATTAATGATAATGTTGTTTCTTGGAGTTAGGCCTTTATTGTTTTTATTACTGGTTTGAAGTATTAAAGAATTATAATAATAGTTATGATAAGGTTTACCATAACCTCTAATTAAATATTGATTTGTAACAGGGTTGTAGGGATAAGGATTATAACCGTATACACCATAATTTGTATAATACGTTCCGGAAGAATTAGAATAAATATCGACTGTGCAACCACTATTAGTTTTGTTGGCTATCCCATATGAAAAATCAAAAACCATTGTTCCGTCTGAAAGCTTATTGGTTGTTTTTTTATTGTCAATTCTTTTTTCAGGAATGTCATATATAAATATAGGTTTTTTTGGTTTTGAGCCATCAGTAATTTCTGCTTCATATAAAATATCTCCATTAATAATGTAGGTTTGGGTAGGATTTTTACCAGATTGGCTTTTTGATGATAATTCTTCTTTATTATCACATCCTGTAATAATGAAAGTAAGTAACAAATAATAATAAAATTTTCTCATGATAAAATATTTAAAGGTTTATAATGAGATAAATGTATTTATAAAATATGTAATATCTTATTTTTAAAAGTTAAAATATAATATTTATCTTATGATTTTATAATTACATCAAAAAGAAATAAAAAAAGGAAATCGAAAGATTTCCTTTTTTTATGAATATATGTTTTGAAATATTATTACAAATCAGAATCAGTAAGTTCTTTTTCTTTTCCGAATTTAAGCGAAACCAAAATTCCAACTAAAAGCGAAAGCGCAATAAATCCTAACGAAGCCCATTCTGGAACGTGAACCCATTCGTGTAAAAGCATTTTTAAACCAACAAATGCTAAAATAGCTACTAAGCTGTATTCTAAAAAGCTGAATTTTGCCAGCATATTGGCCAGGAAGAAATACATAGAACGTAAACCCAGAATGGCAAAAATATTAGAACTAAATACTAAAAAAGGATCTGAGGTAATGGCTAAAATTGCCGGAACGCTGTCAACGGCAAATAAAACGTCCATAACTTCGATTACTATTAAAGCAACAAAAAGCGGGGTAGCGGCCTTTTTTCCTTTTTCGGTTAAGATGAAAAATTTCTCATGATCCGTATGTGAAGTAATCGGAATAATTTTTCCTAAGGTTTTGTATACAAAAGAATCTTTAGGATTGAAATCTTCTTCTTCTCCTGAAAACAACATTTTTATAGCAGTAAATACTAAGAACGCTCCAAAAACATAAGTTGTCCAGCTAAATTTATTAATCAGCATTACGCCAAAGAATATCATTAAACCACGAAAAACAATTGCACCCAAAATTCCCCAGAATAAAACACGGTGCTGGTACTTTTGCGGAATTTTAAAAGAGGCGAAAATAATTGCAATTACAAATATGTTGTCAACGCTTAAAGATAATTCGATTAAATAACCTGTAATAAACTTCATCGAAGCCACAGCAGGTTTTAATTCGTCGGGATTTGCAATATAATCTGTAGTGTAAAGCCAGTAGATAACGCCTGAAAACAAAAAGGATAAAGTAACCCAGATCAATGTCCATTTACTGGCTTCTTTGGTGCTGATAATATGCGGTGTTTTGTTGAATACGCCTAAATCTAAAGCAAGAATAAAAACTACGGCCAGTAAAAAGAGAGTCCAAACTATCATGATGGTTTTTTTAAATGAATTACAAAGATAAGTTTTGAAGTTTAAATTAAAAAGTAATTATAAGAAAGGTACTTTTAAATTTAATTAATCTTATTAGATGTAAGAGGTAAAAGTTAGAAGGTTCTCGACTTCGCTCGAACTGACAGTTGTTGTTTGTTAGAACTTTGTCAAAATTTTAAACTTTGACAAAGTTTTGGATAAAGATTTTTAACGCAATCTTGTCATTGGAGGAACGAGGAATCGCACTAGTAATTCCGCAAAGAAAGTCGCCAATCTTTGTAGAGTTTTTGTGCGATTCCTCGTTCCTCAGGAATGACAAAACTGTGTGTTTATTGAAAATGATAAAAAAATCTGTTTAAACCAGCGTCATCTGTGTGCCGTTATATGCACCTTAGTTTTAGTGCGGCTGCTTCGTTCCTCCGCAATGACAAACAAGGATATAAAAAAAGTGCCAACAATTACGATGGCACTTTTAAGATATATTCTAAGCTTTAAATTATAGCGCTGATTTAACAGTTTTGATAATTCTTGCAGCAATTTTGTATGGATCTCCGTTTGAAGCTGGTCTTCTGTCTTCTAACCATCCTTTCCATCCTTTTTGAACAGTCATTAAAGGAATTCTGATAGAACATCCTCTGTCTGAAACTCCATAAGAGAAATCGTGAATAGAAGCAGTTTCGTGTTTACCAGTTAAACGCTGTTCGTTGTAAGCTCCGTAAACCGCGATGTGCTCAGCAGTAACAGGACGGAAAGCTTCACAGATTCTTTCATAAGTTGCCTGGTCTCCACATGTTCTTAACACATTGTTAGAGAAGTTAGCGTGCATACCAGAACCATTCCAGTCAGTATCTCCTAGTGGTTTTGGGTGATATTCAATATAGTAACCATATTTTTCAGTCAAACGATCTAAAAGGTAACGGGCAACCCAGATTTCGTCTCCAGCTTTTTTAGCACCTTTAGCGAATAATTGGAACTCCCATTGTCCGCAGGCAACCTCTTGGTTAATACCTTCAAAGTTAATTCCGGCAGCGATACATAAATCAGCATGTTCTTCTACTAATTTTCTTCCGTGAGTGTTTTTTCCACCTACAGAGCAGTAGTACATACCTTGTGGAGCAGGATAACCTCCAACAGGGAAACCTAATGGCAATAAAGTTTTAGTATCCATGATGAAATACTCTTGTTCGAAACCAAACCAGAAATCATCATTATCATCATCAATAGTAGCTCTACCGTTAGAAGGGTGCGGTGTTCCATCAGCATACATAACTTCAGACATTACTAAATATCCGTTAATACGAGTTGGATCTGGATAAATTGCAACAGGAACTAATAAACAGTCAGAAGATCCACCTTCAGCTTGTTTTGTTGACGAACCATCAAATGACCAATTTCCAAGTTCTTCTAATGTTCCTTTGAAATTTTCGTGTTCTTCAACTTTAGTTTTACTTCTAAGATTTTGAGTTGGTTCGTATCCATCTAACCAAATGTACTCTAACTTAATTTTAGCCATAATAATATAAATTTATTTTTTTTTGTTTTTTCGCTGGGTCAAATATAGATTTATTTTTTTAGTCCTAAAAATTAGGGGGCTATTTTGTTTATCAGACAACAATTTTTTTGAGAAGCGCAATTTTGATAGGGGTATATTTTTAAAAAAGCAATTTTGAATACTTAAAAAAAATAAATTCGTAAAAATAAAGGTAAGTTTTTGAATTTTAGGGTTAAGAAATTATGAAAAAATGTTTATTTAATGAATAATACTGAGCTTTTTTGTTATATTTCTTTACATCGTCTTTATTATTCTTTAAAAAAAGGATCATCTGTTGATAAATCTTCGTATAAAATTCTCGGATTTAAGTTTAAAAAAGGGGCTTTTATTGTTTATATTTGTTGTTCATTTTTTTAGTGAAAACTATTACGAATTTTTAAAATTATATACATGTCAACATTACGTTTTCAAGCTTTAAAAGAAGCTTCTACAAGAAAGCCGGTACACTTTGAAGAAATAGATAAGAAATCGAATCTTTTTGGTTCAAATGTGTTTAATGAGAAAGCAATGAAGCAGTTTTTAACTTCAGATGCTTTAAAAGGAGTAAGAGATGCCATTCAACACGGAACGAAAATAGAACGAAAACTGGCAGATTATATCGCCATGGGAATGAAAGAATGGGCATTATCAAAAGGTGTTACGCATTATACACACTGGTTTCAGCCATTAACAGGAACTACTGCAGAAAAACACGATGCTTTTTTTGAAACATCGTATGATGGAAGTGATCCTGTCGAGAAATTTGGCGGTGCACAATTAGTACAGCAAGAGCCAGATGCATCAAGTTTTCCTAACGGCGGAATCAGAAATACATTTGAAGCAAGAGGGTATACAGCCTGGGACCCGACTTCGCCAGCCTTTATATATGGAACAACTTTATGTATTCCAACCGTTTTTATTGCCTATACAGGTGAAGCCTTAGATAATAAAATACCTTTATTAAGAGCATTATCTGCAATTGATGAAGCGGCTACAGAAGTTTGTAAATACTTTGATAAAAACGTAAAAAAAGTAACTGCAACTTTAGGATGGGAACAGGAATATTTCCTGATTGACAAAGCTTTAGCAAATTCACGCCCTGATTTAGTGATGACAGGAAGAACTTTATTAGGACATACATCTGCAAAAGGACAGCAGTTAGACGATCATTATTTTGGATCTATCCCAACTCGCGCCCTTACTTATATGAGGGATTTAGAGCAGGAATGTATGTTGTTGGGAATTCCGGTAAAAACACGCCATAACGAAGTTGCGCCAAATCAGTTTGAGCTGGCACCAATTTTTGAAGAAACAAACCTTGCAGTAGATCATAACTCTTTATTAATGGATGTAATGCAGAGAGTTGCAGAACGTCATGATTTTAAAGTATTATTTCATGAAAAACCATTTAAAGGAGTAAACGGATCAGGAAAGCACAATAACTGGTCGCTGGCAACAGATACAGGGGTTAATTTATTGAGTCCTAGTAAAACGCCAATGAGCAATTTACAGTTTTTGACTTTCTTTATTAATACCATAAAAGCGGTTAACGATTATGAAACTTTATTGAGGGCATCTATAGCAACAGCTAGTAATGATCATAGATTAGGAGCTAATGAGGCGCCGCCGGCTATTATTTCTGTTTTTATTGGAGCACAATTAACAAAAGTTTTATCTGAATTAGAAAGTGTAACAACCGGGAAATTATCTCCAGAAGAAAAAACAGATCTTAAACTAAATGTGGTTGGTAAAATTCCAGATGTACTTTTAGATAACACTGACAGAAATAGAACTTCGCCTTTTGCCTTTACAGGAAATAAATTTGAGTTTAGAGCGGTTGGTTCAAATGCAAACTGCTCGAATGCAATGACAACCTTGAATGCTATTGTGGCAAAACAATTAATAGATTTTAAAAATGAAGTGGAGAACCTGATCGAGTCGAAAGACATGAAAAAGGATGATGCTATTTTTAATGTTTTAAGAGAGTACATCAAACAATCTAAAAAAATCCTTTTTGAAGGCGATGGTTACAGCGAAGCCTGGGAAAAAGAAGCTGCAAAAAGAGGTTTAAGTAATTTTAAAACAACTCCGGAGGCGATAAAAGCTAAAGTTTCGAAACAAGCTTTAAACTTATTCGACGAACTTGGAATTTTTAACCATGTTGAGGCGGAAGCGCGTTATGAAATTGAATTAGAAGAATACACCAAGAAAATTCAGATTGAAGGAAGAGTTTTAGGAGACATTGCCAGAAATCATGTAATTCCAACTGCAATTCGCTACCAAAATACATTAATTGAAAATGTAAAAGGTTTAAAAGAAATCTTCGGAAAAGAATTTGAAACTATTGCAAAAGAACAGATTACTTTAATCAAAGAAATTTCTGGCCATATTGAAGGAATCAATTCTAAAGTTTTGGCCATGACTAATGAAAGAAAGAAAGCAAATCAGTTAACTGATGGTCAAAAAATGGCCGAAGCATATTGCAATAATGTGAAGCCATATTTTGAAGATATCCGCAATCACTGTGATAAATTAGAATTATTAGTGGATGACGAAAGCTGGACATTAACAAAATACAGAGAATTATTGTTTACTAAATAGTTTTTTCGCCACGAATTGCACGAATTTATATTTCAAAAATCATCCTTATTGGATGATTTTTGTTTTTTAGAAATAGAAATTTGTGAAAATTTGTGCAATTCGTGGCAAACTTTTTTGAAACCTATATTTGAATAAGCCAAAGAATTAAAAAAAGGGATTATCTTTGCACCACATCAACACAAACTAATTTTCATGAGTTCAGATTCTAGCAAAAGATATGCACAAAGAGGTGTTTCGGCATCAAAAGAAGACGTACATAACGCTATAAAAAATATTGATAAAGGTTTATTTCCACAAGCATTCTGTAAAATTGTCCCTGATTATTTAACTCAGGACAACGACCACTGTTTAATCATGCATGCTGACGGAGCGGGTACAAAATCATCCTTGGCTTATATGTACTGGAAAGAAACCGGAGATCTTTCGGTTTGGAAAGGAATTGCCCAGGATGCTTTAATCATGAATATTGACGATTTATTATGTGTTGGCGCAACGGATAATATTTTACTTTCTTCAACCATTGGAAGAAATAAAAACTTAATTCCGGCTGAAGTTATTTCGGCAATTATCAACGGAACCGAAGAACTAATCAACGAGCTAAAATCTTTTGGAGTAACAATTCATTCAACGGGAGGAGAAACTGCAGATGTTGGAGATGTTGTTCGCACGATAATTGTAGACTCGACTGTTACAGCTCGTATGAAACGCAGCGATGTTGTAGATAATGCAAATATTAAAGCCGGAGATGTAATTGTTGGATTGGCTTCTTTTGGACAAGCAACATATGAAAAAGGATATAACGGCGGAATGGGTAGCAACGGATTAACGTCTGCCCGCCATGACGTTTTCGGGAAATATCTGGCTAAAAAATACCCGGAAAGTTATGATGCTGCTGTTCCCGAAGAATTAATTTATTCAGGTCAGGTAAATTTAACGGATGAAGTTGAAAATAGCCCAATAAATGCTGGTCAATTGGTACTTTCTCCAACCAGAACTTACGCACCAATTATCAAGAAAATTTTAGATAAATACACACCAAACGAGATTCACGGAATGGTGCATTGCAGTGGCGGCGCGCAGACTAAAATTTTACATTTCGTTCAAAATTTACACATTATAAAAGATAATTTATTTCCGGTTCCGCCATTGTTCAAGTTAATTCAGGAACAATCAAAAACCGACTGGAAAGAAATGTATCAGGTTTTTAACTGCGGTCACCGTATGGAGCTTTACGTTCCTGAAAACATCGTACAAGATATTATTGAAATTTCAAAATCATTCAATGTTGATGCACAAATCGTAGGCAGGGTAGAAGCAGCAGATACTAAAAAACTAACTATTACCAGCGAATACGGAACATTCGAATATTAATTTTTTTGAGGTGCAAAGGATCAAAGGTTCAGAGTTACAAAGTTTTTAACATCTGAATTTTTAGTAGAGACGCACAGCAGTGCGTCTAACATTACGAAAGACGCGCTGCTGTGCGTCTCTACAATTTATAAAACGCCAGTATTATGTACGAACTGCTTTTTTGGAGATATTTAGACGAAATTTACCTAAACCATCATGAGGTTTACGAGGCTCTTGTTGAAAAAGAAGAAGTTGACGGCCTTGAGAAACTTCCTGTTGAGGTAATTATCAATCGTATCAATTCTGTTTTCTCAAAATGGGAAAGAGTCGATGAAAACAGCTGGAAAAATAATGCCGGAAAAGGAGCATTCCAAGTTATTACAACACCGCAAAGCATCAAAATTGACTGTTACGGCACCGAAGGAAAAACCATGAATCAATTAGTAGATTTAATGGAAGAATTCAAATGTCCGCTTTACGATCCGCAGGTTCCGGAACGTTATGATGAAATGAGTGAATAATTATTTTTTGCATATCGAGTAGAAATTGAGAAAAAGTATAGCCCCTCCGGACAATGTCATTAAGTTAAGAGGAAATCTATAAAATTACTTAACAGTTTAATTAAGAAAGTCATTAGAAAAATCAGTTTTTATCAGCGTCTAATTGTGACGCGGATAAAACAGATTTACTTCGTAAAAACGCTGATAAACACGGATTTGATTTGCAATAATTTTATTTTCTAAAAGCTTAACTTAATGACATTGCCCTATGAGACACTTTTGTTCTACCGATATTTTACTCCTAGCGAAGCAAGGCATTCAAAATAAATAATCTGATAGGGATTATAAGGTAGTTTAGTATTTTTGGTTACCGATATTACTCCTAGCGGAGTAAGGCATTAAAAATAAATATCTCGTAGAGAATTAAATATGGGTAGTTTGGTATTTTTTGTTACCGATGTTTTATTCCTAGCGAAGCAAGATATTCAGAATAAATATCTCGGAGAGATTAAATATCGGTAGCTACGATGTATTTATAAGTTTTACATTGTCCTGTAGGGACTACATTTTATAGAAGAATGGCGGTAAAATATTTAAGCCTTAATTTTTTTAATTGATAGAGAAAAATATGAATGCAGTTTCAAATTTCAATTTCACAGATAATATAGTTTTAGAAGACGACTTCGTTTTATTACGTCCTATTCAGGAATCAGATGTAGAAAATTTACTAGAAATTTCTATTAACGAACCCGAAACCTGGAAATATTCTTTAGTTAGTGCAGAAGGAAAAGAGAATTTGATCAATTATATTCAATTGGCAATTAAAGCAAGAGAAAACCAGAAAGAATTTCCGTTTATAGTTTTCGATAAAAAGTCTCAAAAATATGCCGGCTCAACACGTTTTTACGATATCAACTTTGAGTTCAAAACCTTACAATTAGGTTATACTTGGTATGGATCTGCTTTTAGAGGAACCGGACTAAACAAACATTGTAAATTCCTATTATTACAATTTGCTTTCGAAACCCTTGGAATGGAGCGAGTAGAATTTCGTGCAGATAATAATAACGAACGAAGTATTGCTGCAATGAAAAGCATTGGCTGTAAAATCGAAGGTGTTTTAAGAAGCAATATGCCAACACGAGATAGCGATGTTCGTCGTGATTCTATCGTTTTAAGCATTCTAAAAAACGAATGGTTTGATGAAGTAAAAGAAAATCTAAAAAATAAGCTTTAAAAGAGCCGTTAGTTTTTTTCCATATTTGTAGGGTCGGATTTTAATCCAGTTTAAAAGAAACAGAAGGAAAAAAAGAACCATAGGTTCGAGCAATATTGTAGGGCTGGATTTCAATCCAGTTTAAAAGAAACAGAAGGAAAAAAAGAACCATAGGTTCGACCAATATTGTAGGGCCGGATTTTAATCCAGTTTAAAAGAAACAGAAGAAAAAAAAGAACCATAGGTTCGACCAATATTGTAAGGCCGGATTTCAATCCAGTTTAAAAGAAACAGAAGGGAAAAAAGAACCATAGGTTCGACCAATATTGCAGGGCCGGATTTCAATCCAGTTTAAAAGAAACAGAAGGAAAAAAAGAACCATAGGTTCGACTAATATTGTAGGGCTGGATTTCAATCCAGTTTAAAAGAAACAGAAGGAAAAAAAGAACCATAGGTTCGACTAATATTGTAGGGCTGGATTTTAATCCAGTTTAAAAGAAACAGAAGGGAAAAAAGAACCATAGGTTCGACCAATATTGTAGGGCTGGATTTCAATCCAGTTTAAAAGAAACAGAAAGTAAAAAAGAACCATGGTTCGACCTATTTTATTATGCTAAATGAACCGTTCCTACGGAATTTGTCATTCAAACTTGAAATTTATTTCCATTGACTTTTATTATTGGAATTTGGAATTTCAAAATTGAATTTTCCATAACCATTATTGGAATTTCTCATTAATTTATCCATCTTTCAATAACAAATTTTGTTCTTTTCGAAGCCTCACCACCAACTGATCAATATGAGTTTTTATCTTTTGAGGTAATGTATTCCAGTTTTGGTCTTTCTTAAAACTTCTGCAATGATCTAAATCACATTCTACTGCACGAATTACATATTTTTTGTTGTTATAAACCGTAATAATTTTTACACGTCTAATTTCGTCATATTCCGTTTTTGATCCGTAGACAATCACCGGATCAATGTAGCCATCACCATCAAGATCTTTGGTACTGCAATATTTTGTCCAAAACCAAATTGTAGTTTCTTTCGGATTATAATCTTCCAGTAAATCGTTAATTCTCCATTTTTCCAAAAAGCCGCCATGATTATTCATGACACAAATCGCCTGAATTTTAGTATTTAAAGTATCTTTTTTTGAAATATTTTTTTGATTTTCGGTTAAAACCAAATTAGTAACCCCGCTTTTATCCTTGTATTCAAAAGCTCTGTAAATAGGAAAATCAGAAATTTTATCAAGCTCTCTTTGAGTTATTTGTTCTTTGGATAATTTATAACTTTCAATTTTTTGAGAGAAAGCAAATATAGAATTTAGAAGAAACAGGAGTACAGTTATTTTTTTCATTTCGGCAGTTATGTTTAGAAAACCAAAGATATTCAAATGCAGTTGAGTTTAAAATTTAAATTTTTTAAAACTATATTTTATCGTAATTTTCTGAACCAAACAATTACTGAAAAAGACCTGATGAATATTGTACAAAAAACCGCTTTTATTATTGCATTTGGAATTTTAATGTTTGTTTTTACGGCAAATACAAATGCGCAGAAAAAGGGAAACAGCCTTGGAAATTTGATTCAATATGTAGATCCAATGATTGGAACAGCAAAAATGGGACACACATATCCAGGAGCTACAGTTCCGTTTGGGAGCGTGCAGTTAAGCCCGGAAACAGATACAATTGCATACAGCTTAAACGGAAAATACAATGGAGAAGTTTATAAATATTGTGCAGGGTATCAATATGAAGATAAAACAATTGTAGGTTTTAGTCACACCCATTTTAGCGGAACTGGCCACTCTGATTTAGGAGATTTTCTAATTATGCCAACAACCGGCAAATTGCAATTGAATCCCGGTGTTGCTTCAAAACCATTATCAGGTTACAGATCGGCATTTTCTCATGCAGCAGAAAAAGCAGAACCGGCTTATTACAGCGTTCTTCTGGAGGATCATAATATTAAAGCCGAGCTTACGGCGACTACCAGAGTAGGAATGCACCAATATACTTTTCCAAAATCAGATAAAGCACACATTATTCTCGATTTAACTTCGGGAATTTACAATTATGATAAAAAAAATGTCTGGACTTTTGTACGTGTAGAAAACGATACTTTAGTTACGGGTTATCGCCAGACAAACGGCTGGGCGAGAACCAGAACCGTTTATTTTGCAATGTCTTTTAGCAAACCAATTAAAAGTTACGGACAGGCCGCGCAGGAAAAAAGTGTTTACAGAGGCTTTTGGGGAAGATTTGATCAAACGAAAAATTTCCCCGAAATGGCAGGACAAAACCTAAAATTGTTTTTTGATTTTGATACAAACGAAGGCGAAAAAATCAAAATCAAAATGGCTTTATCGCCTGTAAGTTCTGCAGGAGCTTTAGAAAACATGAAAAAAGAAATTCCGGATTGGGATTTTGAACGTGTTAAAAAACAAAGTCAGGAAATTTGGAATAAAGAACTGAATAAAATTCAGGTTGAAACCATTCAAAAAGAAGATTTGGTGAATTTTTATACCGCAATGTACCACGCTTTTTTAGGCCCAACAGAATATATGGACCTTGACGGAAATTACAAAGGTTTGGATATGAATGTACATAAAGCCGATAATTTTAAAAATTATACCAGTTATTCATTGTGGGATACTTATAGAGCTTTGCACCCGTTATTCAACATTGTGCAGCCTGCCAGAAATGCTGATATGATAAGTTCGATGCTCGCACATTCAGATCAAAGTGTTCATAAAATGCTGCCAATCTGGTCACATTATGCAAATGAAAACTGGTGTATGATTGGGTATCATTCCGTTTCTGTAATTGCCGATGCAATTGTAAAAGGAAATATAAATTTTGATGCTGAAAAAGCACTTCAGGCTTGTGTAAATACAGCAAAAGTTCCGTATTTCGACGGATTGGAATATTATATAAAAAAGGGATATGTTCCTGAAGATAAAAACAGTTCATCAGTTTCTAAAACTTTAGAATATGCTTATGATGACTGGGCAATTGCACAGGCAGCGAAGAAATTAGGAAAAACGGATATTTATAATGAATTCATAGAAAGATCAAAGAATTATAAAAACGTTTACGACGAGAAAACAGGATTTATGCGTCCTAAATTAAACGACGGAACTTTCAAAAAAGAATTTGATCCGCTTGATACACACGGACAAGGTTTTATCGAAGGGAATTCGTGGAATTATAGTTTATACGTACCGCAGGATCCTGCCGAGATGATTAAAATGATGGGTGGAAATGATAAATTTAAAGTTCGTTTAGATTCATTATTCAGCATGCACCTGCCAGATAAATATTTTGAAAACACAGAAGATATTACAAGAGACGGAATTATTGGAAATTATGTTCACGGAAATGAGCCTTCGCACCATGTTGTGTACTTGTACAATTGGACAGATTCTCCGTGGAAAGCTCAGGATAAAATCAGAATGATTCTGAAAAAAATGTACCGAAACGGCGCCGATGGTTTAGGCGGAAATGACGATTTCGGACAAATGAGTGCCTGGTATATTTTTAGCAGTTTAGGTTTTTATCCTGTTGCTCCGGGTTCTGATGAATATGCTTTGGGAAGTCCGCTGGTTAAAAAAGCTGTTTTCAATTTAGAAAACGGAAAAATTTTCGAAGTCGAAACGACAAATCAATCGGATAAAAATGTGTTTGTAAGCAAAGTTTTATTGAACGGAAAACAATTGGACAAACCGTTTTTAAAACATGCAGATGTTATTAATGGAGGAAAAATTACTTTTTATATGAGCGCAAAACCTAATAAGAAATATTATCAAAATTAAAGATGACCGCAGATTTGGCGGATGAAACGGGTTTACACTGATGTTTATTTATTGTAGTGATGTAATATTACCAATGTCACCCTGAGCGAAGTCGAAGGGCTTTTGCGATGAAAAAAGGGCTTCAACTTCGCTCAATCTGACAAGAGTACAAAATTAGAATTCGTGAAATTTGCGGCAAAAAATAAACAAAGATCGGGATCGCTCAGCCTGACAAAAGAACAATATTAAAATTCGAGAAAATTTGTGCAATTCGTGGCGGAACAACAAAAAACTTCACGAAATTTGCACTTCAAATAAAGACAATTAAATATGAAAATAAATTTAAAATCAGGAATTGATAAATTGCTTTTCGGAATGAAGCAGAACGATGTTACAGCTGTTTTAGGAAAACCTGATAAAAATTATAAAGATGAAGATGACAATGTGATTTTTGTATACAATGCACACAAAATCAGATTGACATTTTATGAAGAAGAAGATTTAAAACTTGGTTATCTTGTAGCTTCAAGCAATGATTTAGAAGTTTTCGGATTCAAATTAATCGGAAGAAAAATTGCTGATGTAAAGAAAGATTTCGCTTCAAAAGGAATTACTAAATACAATCAGGAAACTTTTGATACTTTCGAAAATTATTTCAATGAAGACAATTGGTTTATTCTTCAAACAGAATTTGATGAGGTAGTAAAGTTTGAAATTGGCGCAATTATCAATAATAAAGATGAGTTTGACTGGAAGTTTCCGGTTAAGAAATAGTAATTTGTCATCCTGAGGAACGAAGGATCACACTAGTTGATCGACATAGATTGTCGACATGCTTTGTAGAGTTCCTAGTGTGATCCTTCGTTCCTCAGGATGACAAAATAAAAAAACCGACAAGTGATTGTCGGTTTTTTTTATGAGTTTAAAAGAAATTACCCTTTTAACCATGCATTTCTAAGTTTGTCTTTTGAAGCATCAGTAGCTTTAAAAGTCTCAGTTTCTTCGTATGGTAATTTTACAGTTCCTTTAATAGTTTCTTCTTTACCGGCACGTTTTATTTTTACAGTAATTGGATCATTTTCTTTCCATTTTTCACTTTCACCAATAAGTTCGTAAATATTTTCTAAAGAATATGCTTTGTTGTTAACTGCTAAAATGATATCTCCGCCTTTTAAATTTAAATTCTTGAAAAAATCGTTTGGTTCAACATCAGAGCGAACTGCAATTTCTTTTGTCTGCTTGTCAATTGTAATGTATGGAGTTTGCCCTTTTAAGAAAACTGCTCCGGCTTTTTTCTCAGTAGATTTAGTTACTCCAACTTTTGCAAGATAAAAATCGTAAGGGATTGGAGTAGTTCCGGCAACATATTTGTTTAAGAAATCTCCAACTTCAGGATAAGTTAATTGTGTAATTTTAGCAAATAACTCATTATCGTTAAACGGTTTTTCAACACCATATTCAGTTGATAATTTGTGCATTAAATCAAGGATTCCTCTTTCACCGTTGCTTTTTTCTCTAATGATAATGTCTATACACATCCCAATCAAAGCACCTTTTTGATACACATTTAAGTATTGGTCTTTATAAGGCTGTTCTAAAACGTTAGCACTCATTTTAGTAAATGACATTGTATCATCTAACTTTTTAGCCTGCTCAATTTTATCAGCAATTCTAGTGTAGAATTCTGCTTCATCAATTAAACCTTGATTAATCTGGAAAAGATTTGCAAAATATTCTGTTACACCTTCGTACATCCATAAATGTTCAGACATTTTTGGGTCATTATAATCAAAATACTGGATTTCTTTTGAGTGAATAGTCAATGGAGTTACAATATGAAAAAACTCGTGAGAAACAACATCTTTCATCGATTCTACCAGTCTTTCTTTTGGCATAGATTCCGGAAGCACAACTGTAGTAGCTGTTGGGTGTTCCAGAGCTCCAAACCCATGTGCATCGTCTTTTGCCATACTTGATAAGTATAATAAAACAGTATACTTTTTAGTTGAATTTACTTTACCTAAAAAGTTTTTCTGAGCCGTCATCATTGTTTTCATTTCTGGCGTAATACTTTCTGCAGTAAATTTTCCTGTTGGAGAATAAACAGCAATTAAAATATCCATTCCGTTAACATTAAAAGTAGTATAATCCGGCTTAGAGTACATAATTGGATTTTCAACCAAAACGGCGTAACGAGGTGTTGTAAAAACGTCACTTGTTTTGCTTGCATCTTCATCATTCATTGATGTTGCTCCCCAAAGTGTTTCAGGATGTGTAATAGTAACTTTGTACGGAATTTCTAATTTGTCTTTGAAATACCCAACAAAACCATGTGTATTTACTAAGAAATTCTCTCCGGCTTTGATGTTTGTTCCTGCAGGTGAGAAAATATCATCATTACCAAATCCGGTTCCTTTTTCAGTGTCAAAAGTGTCATTAACTAAATAAGTAATTTTTTTTAGCGCTTTAGCATTAGAAATAGACCATGAATTATCACCAAGTCTATTTACTGTTAAAGCATTTCCTTTAGCATCATAAGCTTTAAAATCTTCTGAGTATTTTCCGTAGTTATCAGTAGAATAAGTTCCGGGAACTGTTTTTGGAATGCTGTAGATGATTTCATCTGTTTTAATTGGAGGAGGTGTTACAGTTACCAAAACTTTGTCATTTTTTACATCAACAAGATTAATGTTAACGTCTACGACATTTTTTTCAGAAACTGAAGAACTTCCCGTTTTACAGCTCCAAAGCGTTACTGCAAGAGCTAAAGTGTAAAGTATTTTTTTCATTTGATATTGTTTAGTTATGTGTATATGACTTAAAAATCACAAAAATGTTACAATAATTTATAAATATAAAAAAACTCCTGAAAAACAGGAGTTTTGATCTTAGTCTAACTTATTCTTTATGTAATATTTTCCGTCAAGGTCTTCGTCAAAATCATCAATTTTAATTGGTTTGGGTTTCGGCTTATTTGCAATAGCCTTCTTTTTCCACATCTCAAATTTTTCAAGAGGCATTTTCTTTTTCATGATTTCAAGAACTTCTTTTTCTGCCAATCCAAATTCTTTTTTTATGATTTCAAATGGATTTCTTTCTTCTAAGGCTAACGAAACTAGTCTTTCCGTTTGTTCCCAATTCAATTCTTTGCGGTTACTCTTTTTCATCTCGTGAAAATTAATTCAAAATAGAGGGTTAATGATTAATAGATTGATTTTCATTTTATATATCAATATTAATAAAAAAAATAATTAGTTGGTACGCCTAAGTATATTTTTTTTATTGATTTTTAGTGTTTTTTGCAGATCTTGATTTTTGAAACGGAATTTGCAATAAATTTTTCAATTGGTTGTTTTCTTCGGGCAGCATATGAGTATCTACACCGTAAACTAATTTATCTTTTGACAAAGTGATATATGTGCCGAAAAGCCGGTCCCAAACAGAAAATATATTACCATAATTGCTGTCTGTATAAGGAAGAACATAATGATGATGTACTTTATGCATATTAGGAGAAACTATAAAGTAACTTAAGAAAAAATCCAGCTTATCTGGCAGCGAAATATTTGCATGATTAAATTGTGAGAATATAACAGATAAGGACTGATATAAAAATACCATCCACATTGGGCTTCCTGCGATTAATACGCCAAGCGCAGTAAACAGAAAACGAATTACACTCTCACCCGGGTGATGTCTGTTTGCTGTTGTTGTATCAATCCAGGTATCAGTATGATGAATAATGTGAAAACGCCATAAAAACTTTATTTTATGTTCTATAAAATGTACTAAATAGGCACCAACCAAATCCAATAAAAGCAATCCAATAATAGTATAAAGCCAAATAGGCATTTCCGGAAGCCATTGTAAAATCCCGAAATTATTCTCAGTTGTCCAGCTGGCTGTTTTTATTAAAATGAAAGCCAGAATAAAGTTGACAATAATAGTAGTGATGGTAAAGAAAATATTAATTCCGGCATGATGCCATTTTTTGTACTGCATTTGAAATAGCGGAAAAGTATTTTCTATCACCCAAAAAAGTGTAATTCCGCCAACTAAGATAAGACTCCGGTGTGAAGACGGAATAGAGCTGAAATAAGAAATAATTTCGTTCATAACAAATAAGATTTGAGTTGAAATGAAACTTTTTTTGATTTAAACCAAAGAAAAAGAGAAAACCAAATATAAATATATCTGATTTTCTCCTTAAATTTTAAAAATGATTAAATATTTATGCTTTTTTAATCAAGCTGATAATAAATAATAAGACCCATGCACCTCCCACAGCAATTATAATCTGCCATAAAAGTCCGCCGCCGCCAATACCAAATTTACCGGCAATCCAGCCGCCTACAAATCCACCAATAATTCCAACAATGATGTTGCCAATTAAACCAAAACCGGCACCTTTCCAAATTTGACCAGCTAACCAGCCGGAAATTGCTCCTATTAATAAGAAATACAAAAATTCCATAATATTTTTTTTAGTTATAATTAAAATCAGTTATGCTTCTGCATGATTTTGAAGTAATGTTTTATAAATAAACCCGGCTGCAATGGCACCTAAAATTGGAGCTGCCCAAAATAGCCAAACCTGCGAAAGTGGTTCTCCGCCTGCAAAAATTGCCTGAGATAATGATCTTGCAGGATTTACAGATGTATTTGTAATTGGAATACTAATTAAATGAATCAATGTTAGTCCAAGACCAATTGCAATACCGGCAAATCTTCCGTTTGCAAATTTATCTGTTGCACCTAAAATTATTAATAAGAAAAATAAAGTAAGTACAAATTCGGCTATGAAAGCTGCTTGTAATGAATATCCATCAGGAGAAAATGCGCCAAAACCATTAGATGCAAATGCTCCGGCTTTGGTATTATCGATTATAAATCCTGCCTTTCCGGATGCGATTGTATATAATGTTCCCGCAGCAGCAATTGCACCAATACATTGTGCAATAATGTACGGAATAAGATCTTTGACAGGAAATCTTCCTCCAGCCCATAAACCAAATGATACTGCCGGGTTAAAATGCCCGCCTGAGATATGCCCTACGGCATATGCCATTGTCAAAACAGTTAAACCAAATGCTAAAGCAACACCTGCAAACCCGATTCCTAATTCAGGATAACCAGCAGCAAAAATGGCGCTTCCACAACCTCCAAAAACCAGCCAATAAGTTCCAAAGAACTCTGCAAACAATTTTTTCATAATAAAATAATTTTAGATTAATAGATTTGATTGTTAAAAGGTATATAGATACGCCCAAACAATCAAAACAAACTGTAAGGGCAAACGTACAAATAAAATCCATTTTGATAAACCAAAACTCGCTTTTTTATTTTGCAGCATGTATAAATTTGCAGGAAATATAGCAATTAGTAATGCAATAATTCCCCATGCTGCCAAATGTGTTGTAAAAGAAAGCATCAGCAGAATGCCAAATAGTATTTCAGCAGCTCCACTTAAAATATTTATTATATTAGGTTTCTTGAATATTGGAGGAATGATTCTGATGTACATTTCCGGACTTCGAAAATGATTAATACCTGCAAGTATATATAGTATCGCCATTAAATATAAATGCCAGGGTAAAATCATGATAATTAATTGTTTATCACGAATTTATAAAAAAATTAACAATTATTACACTACAAGATCATTTATTTTAATTATTGCAAAAAAACATTATTTTTTTGTTTAAAATTTACATTCATAATAATGATTGCCAAGATGATCAAAATGATTCCAACCCATTGAGAAAGAATTACTTGTTCGTTTAATAAAATATAAGCCATCATTACAGAAACCGGAAGTTCCAATGCAGAAACGATACTTCCTAATCCAATTCCGGTTAATGGAAAACCTAAGTTCATTAAAAGTGGTGGAATAATAGTTCCGAATAAAGATAAAACAATTCCCCATTTCAGGAAAATTGCCAGATTGAAAGGTGTAACCTGAGTAAAAAAACCGAAAGTAAATACAATTACGGCTCCGCCAAGAAGCATATATAAACTGCGTTGTGCAGAAGAAATTCCTGTTGCAACACGGTTTGCAGTAAACATTGTTGTAGTAAATGAAGCTGCAGCGAGAACTCCCCATACAATTCCGCGCCAGTCAAGCACAATATCATTATTGATAATATTAGTAGCTAAAACAGTTCCTATCAGCACAATAAAAACAGCAATGACTTTTTGTTTTGAGGGTAATTTTTTTTCTAAAATCATTTCAAGTAAAACTCCCATCCAAACAGTCTGCATTAATAAAACGATTCCAATTGAAACTGGAATAAATTTAACTGCCAGATAGTAGAACAAACTTGTCATTCCTAACGAGGTTCCGGCAAGCATTAAATGAAATATATTTTTTGAAGTAGCTTTTACAACCTTTTCCTTATTTTTTACTTTTTGAAAAGTGTTGATGATCAAAATACCAATTATTCCAAGTACAAATTGAGAGGTTGTTACTTCTGCTGTTGAATATCCTTCAGAATATGCCATTTTTACAAAAGTGGCTAACATTCCGTAAGTTGTAGCTCCTAAAGCAACTAAAAGCACTCCCTTTAATACGTTATTTTGTGACATTTTGATTGTTTGTTTTAAAAAATTCAAGCCGGCAAAGGTAAGTTATTTTGTTTAAGAATTAATAGAAAATATATGTAAATATTGTCAATGTGTGTGTCTGAGGTGCATTATGGTATTCAAATTTGAAGATTTGACAGAATTGGAGAAATGAAAAAAAGCCGTCAAAATCTACATTTTGACGGCTTTACTATTTTTATAAAATGGATTTAAAGTATTATTTAGCAGGTTGATTTTGATACGTTTCAATTTCAAAAATCAAAGTAGCATTTGGTGGAATAACTCCTCCGGCGCCTTGTTCTCCGTAAGCTAAATTTGAAGGAAGGAAGAAAATTGCCTTTTCTCCATCTGTCATCATATCCAGAGCTTCAATAAAACCGGGAATCATACCGTCTTTTTTACCAACTGTAAAAGGAAAAGCTTTATAACCGCCTTGAGCGTCTCTGTTTGCATCATATTTTCCGTATGCTTTTGCTACATCAGTTATGCTGCTGTCAAAAAGATTTCCATCTTCAAAGTATCCTGCATAATGAAAATAAATTGTAGAACCTGCGGCGCCTTTTACTCCTGTTCCGTTTTTAGTAATTACATACTTTAAACCAGATGCAGTTGCAGTCGCTTTAGCTTTTGTTGCAGCAAAATAAGCAGCTTTTTCAGCTACTACCTTTTTAGCTTCGTCTTTTTTGGCTTCTTGTTTTTTTACATCATCACTAAAGACTTTTACCGCATCAAATTTTTTAGCTGCGGCGCCTTTACGTGTAATTGTAATTTTTGTCATGATATCATTCTGAACAATCTTGTTTACATTGTCCATCCCGGATACTACATGACCAAAAATAGTATGTTTTCCGTTTAACCAAGGAGTATCTTTATGCGTGATAAAAAATTGGCTTCCGTTTGTTGCAGGGCCTGAATTCGCCATTGCTAAAACACCGCCTTTTTCAAATTTTAATTCCTCTACAAATTCATCTTTAAATGCATATCCAGGACCTCCAGAACCATTTCCGTCCGGATCACCGCCCTGAATCATAAAGTCATTAATAACCCTGTGGAATTTTAAACCATCGTAAAAAGGTTTTCCTTTAAGTTTTTCAACTTTTACATAAGGATTTTTTCCTTCTGCCAAAGTAATAAAGTTAGCCACAGTAACTGGAGCTTTTACATATTCTAATGAAACAACAATGTCTCCTTTTGTTGTTGAAATTGTTGCAAAAATACCTTCAGCAGAATTAGCCGCAACAGCTGTTTTAGGTTTTGCTGCAGTAGTTTTTTTTGCTTGTGCCTGAATGTTTAATACAGCCAGACAGAATAAAAATAGAAATTTAAATTTCATTGTGTTTCGAATTTAAGTCTGTAAAACTAATTATAAGAATTTAATTATAAAAATAATTATGGTTTTTCTAATAATTGAACTTCAAAAATAATATTTGCATTTGGCGGAATAACTCCTCCAGCTCCAGTTGCTCCATACGCTAAATGAGATGGAATAAAAAGAACCGCTTTATCACCAAAAGAAAGTTTTTCGATTCCTTCGATAAATCCAGGAATTAAACCGTCTTTTTTTCCTGCCTGAAAAGGAATTGGCTGATATCCGTGCTGTTCTGCTCTTGCAGCATCAAATTTTCCGAAAGTTTTATTAACCTCTTCAATGCTTGAATCAAATAAAGTTCCGTCTTCAAGGAAACCAGCATAGTGAATATAAACCTGAGTTCCTGCTGCAGGTTTTTTTCCTGAACCTTTTTCGGTAATAACATATTCTAAACCAGTTGAAGTTTTTGTCGCTTTTGGTCTTATAGAAGCATAGAAATCTACTTTTTCTTTTTGAGCTCCTGCATACTTGCTTTTTTCTTTAGCTATATCAGCAAAATAATCGTGAAATACTTTTACAGCATCAAATTTCTTAGCTGCTTCACCATTTCTGATAATAGTTACAGCAACGATATTATCACCCTGAACTACTTTATTTACTACCTCTTGTCCTTTTTCAACAACTTGGCCAAAAATGGTATGTTTATTATCTAACCAGGGAGTTTCAACATGTGTAATAAAAAATTGGCTGCTGTTTGTTCCTGGCCCGTTGTTTGCCATTGCTAAAACACCGGCTTTGTCGAATTTTAAATCTGAGAATTCGTCCTTAAATTTATATCCAGTATCTCCAGAGCCGGTTCCCAGCGGGTCTCCAGATTGAATCATAAAATCTGTAATAACTCTGTGGAATTTTAAACCATCAAAAAATGGTTTCTTTTTTAAATTTTCATCCGTTATAAATTCGTTTTTTCCTTCTGCCAATGTTACAAAGTTTGCAACAGTTATTGGAGCTTTTTTATAATCTAATTCAACAATGATGTGTCCTTTATTAGTTTCGATATCAGCATATAAACCATCTGGTAAATTACTGTGGTCATCCTTACATGAATACAATGAGCTTACGGCTAGTAGTAATAATAAAATACTTTTTTTCATTTCTTAAAATGTTTTTTATGGGTTTATTGTATCTTTTTTAATTGCTGTGACTGGTTTTGCTGCTGCAGGTTTTGGAGTTTTTACCGCTGTCGCAGTCGGAGCAGCAGTTGTGCTTTGTGCCGGATCGGGAATAAAATTACGAAGTGTAACGGTACAGATTAAGGATTGATTAGGCCCAATCTTTTTATTGTCTCCGTGGTATCCATACGCAATATGAGATGGAAACAGAAAAGTAACAGTTTCATTCTTTTTCATGTATTTGATTCCATCACGTAATCCCATCATAATATCCTGTTTGTCTACATAATAAGTCTGCGGGCCAAGATCAGATTCTGAATAAATAAGTGTACCGTCGATATTTTTAACTTCTAAATTGAAATAGGCAATATCTCCTTTTTTTGGAGCTGTAGTTTCAGTATTATTTTTTTCATCATAAGAGAACCAATATCCTTTTTTAGTAGCGTAATATTTTACTTTCGGATTGCTTTTGATGATTTTCTTGATGACTTCTTCTTCGCTTGCTACTAACTTTTTATTTCTGTCAGCCGATTTTTTCATAAAAGTACCCGAAGCTCTCGAAATGGGTCTTCGTGCTTCTTCATGGTGTTTACAGCCCACCAATAAAACTGCAAAAAGCAGTGAGTAAATGCTAAGTTTTAAGTAGTTCATATTGGTTTTATAATTTTAGTTTAGTTACTAAATCTTCAAACTTTTTAACTGTTTCTACCATTGTAGACTCAGATCTTCCGCCGGCTGCATTTATGTGGCCGCCCCCATTAAAGTGGTCGCGCGCAAACTGGTTTACGTCAAATCCTCCCTGCGAACGGAAAGAGATTTTAATTATTTTTTCATCTCTATTTTCGATAAAGATAGCAGTAAAAACAATTCCTTTAATGCTTAATCCGTAATTAACGATTCCTTCAGTATCGCCTTTTATATAATGAAAAGAATCTAGTTCTTCCTGGGTAAGAGTAGTGTAGGAAGTTTTATGTTCTTCAAAAACTTTCATGTTCTGCAGTGCACGTCCTAATAATTGCAAACGACTGTAGGAACTGTTATCGTATAATAAAACCGGAATTTGTGTGTTTTCTACTCCTAAATCAATTAATTCTGCAATAATTCTATGTGTGTTTCCTGTAGTTCCCGGAAAACGAAATGAACCAGAATCAGTTAAAATTCCGGTATAAATACAAGTTGCAATGGTTTTGTCAATATCTTCTTTTTTATTTAAAAAGGTAATAAAGTTGTAAACCATCTCGCAAGTCGATCCGTATGAAGTATCAGAATATGTATATGCAGCATAATCGTGCGGTTTTTCATGATGGTCGATCATGATAAATGGAGCAGTTAGTTTAGCTAAAGTGTGTTCCATTTCGCCCGTACGATGAAAAGCATTAAAGTCGAGTGTAAAAATCAACTCGGCTTCTTCTAATATTCCGGTACAGTTTTCAGTATCTTTTTCAAAGATTTTTACTGTTTCTGAACCTGGAAGCCAAGCAAGAAAATCAGGAAAATCATTTGGTGCAATCACTGTTGGCTGGTGATTGTTTTTTAATAAAAAATGGTATAAAGCTAGAGTAGAACCCATGGCGTCGCCATCTGGTCCTCTGTGAGGAATTATTACAATTTTCTTTGGAGCAGCAAGCAATAATTGAATTGCCTGAATATCTTGTATTTTCATAGTGTGCGAATTTACATTTTTTTAATGTAATGCTGAAATCATTTTGTGGATTAACACACTTTTAGGAAAGGAGTCCAATTATCGTTTCTGGTTTTTAAATTTAGCTCTTTGTCTGTGCCTTTTTAATTTGGTTTAAAGTACTGGCAATTTTGAAATTTAGAGCAAGCATTTGTTCATCATATTTAGGGCTGTTTTCAGAGATTTTTTTATATGCTAACTCATATAAGCTGATTCTTAATTCGCAATATTCAATTATTTTTTCATTTTGCTGATGTATTTCTTTCGGCAGATATAATTTATCTAATTCGTTAACCAAAGTGATATTTTCATTCCAGTAATAAATACCACGATCTTTAATCATGTATAAGATACTTTCTCTGTTTTCTTCGATCGAATTTCCATATGGAATACTGTAAGCTTCGAGAGCCATTTTTTCCATATCATTAAATTCCTGCATTCTTTTTTCATATTCCATTACCTGATATATATAGACTTTAGAATTTTTAAAATTTATAAATAAAACAGCAATTATTATTGTAGCAAGTGATGAAATAAGTGCCATGCTGTAATCTTTTCTTTTTCTTATAATGGAAAGTATTAAACCAAATAAAATACCAGAGGCAAAACCTCCAATATGTGCCGCAGCATCTATACCGTCTTTAAAACTGTAAAGAATGTTGATACCAGCCAAAACAGCAATGTTGAGTAATAATTTTAATTTTATTTTAGTTTCAAAAGTTTTAAATAAAAGTACAATAAGTAAAATTCCATACATACCAAAAATGGCTCCTGAAGCACCTGCACTTACCAAATCTTTATTCCAGTATAAACTGCTTAAACTGGCAATAACACCACAGAAAAGATAAGTTGCCAGAAAGGTCCAAATTTTTAAATAAGGTTCTAAAAGAAGTCCTGCATAAGCAAGTGCGATGCAATTTAGAATTAAATGAAAAAAACCGAAATGAATAAAGCAGGAAGTTAGTAATCTCCAGAATTGACCTTCGTAAATCATTGGTCCGTAATTTCCTCCCCAGTCAATAATATTTTGAATTTCAGGTTTAAAAAAATGTACTCCTGAAAAAGTCATGACAAGAAAAACCGCAAGGTTTATGTAAATTAAAACAGGAGTAATCAAATAACCTTTTGAAGGAGTAAAAATCGAAAAGAATGAATAAAACGCTGATATGTTTTCAGGTTCTGTTTTTTCTTTATTTGAAACATTTTCGTTTTTTATTTGCTCCGAAAAATCAGTTTCATTTATTTCAAAATCAGAAATATTTTTAAGTTCTTCAAAATATAGGTCTAAAAAGATTTCTGTGTTTTTTTTATTTCTTCCACGATCATAGATCTGATTTCCGTTTGAAGAACTTGTTATTATAGCTGTATTTTCATCAAAAGAAAATGAAATAGTTTCGTTCCAGATATTTTTATTGTTTTGAGAAACTGCATTTAATTCATTTTCATCAATATAAATAATCCTCCAATTTAGTTTTTTGCAGATGCTGACAGCGTTTAAAATAAATGTTTTTTGAGGTAAATTATTTAAAGGCGTTAATTGAGAGTACGCTGCTGGAAATCCAAAGGCCATTTTAATAGTTTTGATTTAGGTCAAACAATACTACAAAAAAAACTTTTAGTTATCACGAAATATTTGTTACAAATGTTCCAATTCTTTCCCCTTAAACCTTTGGTACAATTTATATTTTGCCCCTTTTACAATTTGTGATTTGTAAATACCAACAGAACCTGATGAAAAATAAGCAATTGTACATCCTATAGCAATAAAAATTCCAGATTCAATACCAAATAATTCCAGTCCCATAATGGTGCAGGCGATAGGCGTGTGGGTTGCTCCGGAGAAAACGGCAACGAAACCAATTCCGGCTAAAAGTGCAATTGGCATCGGGATAAATAAGGATAATGTGCTTCCTAAAGCGGCGCCAACAAAGAATAACGGTGTTACTTCTCCGCCTTTAAAACCTGCGCCTAAAGTAAATCCGGTAAATAAAATTTTAAGCAGAAAATCGTACCATTCACTCGGGTTCGAAAATGAATCGACAATAACAGGAACGCCAAGTCCGGAAAATTTGGTAAACCCTAAACCTGCAATGGCGATCGCTAAAATAATTCCGCCAATAACTGGACGCAGCGGCGGATATTTAATGTTTTTCGAAAATAGGAAACCCCAAAAATGAGTGCTTCGTGAAAATAATAAAGCTGTAAATCCCGAAAGAAGTCCAACAAATACAGTGTAAAATACGTTGTCGATACTAAGTTCAGGAACAATTGGAATGCTGTAATGCGTATGTTTTATTTCCCAAAATTCTACTGTAAAATAAGCTGCATAAGCCACCATAAAAGAAAGTACAATACTTTTTAAATTGATTTTACTGAAATACAAAACTTCCAAAGCAAAAATGGCGCCTGCTAAAGGAGTGCCAAAAACAGAAGCAAAACCCGCGCTGATTCCCAGAATAATTAAAATCCTGCGTTCGGCATTATCGAGTTTGAAAATTTTGGTGAATTGATCCGCAATTGCGCCTCCCATTTGTACGGCTGTGCCTTCGCGTCCTGCAGAACCTCCGAATAAATGGGTCAACAAAGTTCCTAAAAGAACTAAAGGAGCCATTTTAAGCGGAATGATTTTTTTAGGTTTTTCGTATTCTTCGAGCAGTAAATTATTGCCTTTTACTACAGATTCTCCCCAATAATAATAATAAATAGAACCAACTAAAAATCCGCCCAAAGGTAAAAGCCAGATAATATAGTCGTGATGAATTCTAAATTGTGTAACCCACTCTAAAGAAACAAGAAAAAATGCGGATGCAGATCCTGAAAATAGGCCTATTAAAGCACAAATAATAATCCATTTAGGGATGGAAAGCAGGATTTGTTTTGGGGTTTGGGAAGTCATTAACTTTTTGTGATGTTTTTCTAGCCACGAATTTCACGAATTTTCACGAATTAATATGTTTTTAATTGAGACAAACAAAAAGAAATTTTTTAAATCCTTTACCCCAATAGCTATTGGGAGTGGCAAAACAAAAAATAATTAGTAAAAATTCGTGAAATTTGCGGCAAAAAAACTATTTACTGTACAACAGCTGTAAATTCGATTTCAACTAAATATTCAGGAGCAACTAATTTACTGATTTCATAAAAACCGGTTGTAGGTTTTACATCTTTAAAAAAAGCAGAATGCGCTCTCGCAACTTCTTCAAAGGTAGAAACATCAGTTGTGAAAATACGGGTTCTGATAACGTCTTTAATTCCAACGTTTAAGTCTTCTAAAACTTTTTCAACGCGTTCAATAATATTATAGGTCTGCGCATAAGCATCGTCGGCTTTTACTTTGTCGCCGTCAACAATTGCTACAGTTCCCGAAACTTCAACGATATTGCCAATTCTTACAGCGCGGCAGTATCCCATTTTGTCTTCCCACGGCGATCCTGTTAAGATATTCTCTCTTTTCATTTTATGAGGTTTTTTGAATTGTTTTGTTTCGTTTTAAAAACAAATTCAGGTTAATTAATGTGCTGCAATTTATGAAATATGCCCATCAAAAAGAATTATAATGAGTTGAAATCACATTAAAAATCTTTCTTTTTTGTGATATTTCAAAAGAGAGATTTTACGTTTTATTCCGTTTGGTTTTCTTCGTAGATTCGGAGTTTGTTCTGTGTATTTGTCAAATGCTGCTGTAACACCTCAATTTTATTCAGCAAATGATAAATGGCATCAATCCCTTCTAAATTAATATTAAGATCATAATGCATGCGAATCATTTTTTCTATTAAAGGCAGTTGTTCCGGCTGAAGATATTCATCATTTTCTTCGGTAATAATTTCTACTAAACCATAATTGTTGAGTTCAGTTATAAAAGTATTTTCAATTTCGTGATAGATACAAAATTGTTTTATTTGGATTAAGTTCTTGTTACTCATGATTTCTAAGTTTAGATAATTCTGCAAATAATTCTTTTTCTTTTTCAGATAATTTGGTAGGAATTTTTAAATTATATGTTACATATAAATCTCCAAACTGATTGTCCTTTTTATAAATAGGAAACCCTTTTCCTTTTAACTTGACTTTTGTTCCGGTTTGAGTTTCAGCAGGAACTTTAATTTTTACCTTTCCGTCAAAAGTTTTAATATTTATTTCTCCGCCTAAAACTGCAGTATAAAGGTCGAGATTAACATTAGAATATAAATTGTTTCCTTCTCTTTTAAAATCAGGATTATTTTCAATTATAAAAGTGATATACAAATCGCCGTTTGGCCCGCCATTTACGCCGGGTCCGCCATGTCCCGGAATTTTGATAACCTGGCCGTTTTCTACACCGGCCGGAATTGTAATTCGGATATTTTTACCATTTACGGTCAGGCTTTGTTTGTGCGTCGTGTAAGCAGAAGCCAGGTCTAATTGCAGTTCGGCATTAAAATCCTGTCCTCTATATTTGGACTGACCCCGGCTGCTTCGCCCTGAACCATACATAGAATTAAAGAAATCTGAGAAATTACTTCCTGAAAAGTCTCCTCCGCCAAAACCAGAAAAATCCTGATTACCTTGTTGTTGTCTGGAATATTGCTGCTGGTTTGGATCGTAACCAGCTTTTTCAAACTCGTCGGCATGTTTCCAGTCCTTACCATATTTATCGTACTTTTTACGATTTTCAGGATTGCTTAAAACTTCGTTGGCCTCGTTGATTTCCTTGAATTTTTTCTCTGCTTCTTTATCATTCGGATTCAAATCCGGATGATATTTTCTGGCCAGTTTTCTATATGCTTTTTTTATCTCGGCTTCTGTAGCAGATTTTGTAACATCTAAGGTTTTATAATAGTCGATATAATCCATCTTTTTGAATTTTAGGATAAAATAAATTGAGATATTGAAGTTAAGAATAAGTTGTTAACTATCAAAGTGATGTATGGTTTTAAAATAAAAATTAACGCACGTTTTTGGAATTTGGAATTTATCCCGAAGCTTCGGGATTGGAATTTATTTTGATAACAAAGGGAATAATTGGCAGGTTTTTTGATTCCAAAAATTAGCCTAATATATTGTTATAATAGTCTTAAAGTTGTCGCACCAAACTTATTTATGCTATTTTTGTGATGCTAGACTTGAGTTCTGTAAAAATTATGAAGCCGATTCGATAACCATTTTTCAATGAAGCATATTTTATTATTCATACTGTTTTTTGCTGCTGTAACTGTTTCAGCGCAAACTGAATTTGGAACAAAATTCAAGCCTATTCCGGCACCTAAGTTTAGCACAAAGAAAAAAACACCAATTTCGCAGGTCAAAGATCCACAGGCAGAAACTGCAGATGTACCAAGTATTAAAACACCAAATGTTTTTGATAATACGAGTATAACTCCTAAGTCACAATTTCAGATTGGAGAGGAGAAAAGTAAATTTACAATGTCTACAGAAAATGATTTTGCTAACCCAGGCGATCAATATGTGGCAAAGATGGAAAAAGATTTAAATAAAGCTTTAAAAGACGCAGGATTACTTGAAGGCCGCGGTACATTGGTAAAAGCAAATATTTCTCTTGGAGATTTCAAAACCAAATCGGAATATTTTATTGTTAAATTCCGTGATTTTGGTGCAATCGACGGCGATTTGGTAAAAGTTTCATCAAATGATGTGGTAATTAAAGATCAAATCCTGTTAGATTCTAACTATAAAGATGTAAAAATAAATCTGACCCAGGGCTTTAATAAATTAGATTTTGAAGCACTAAATTTAGGTTCTTTGGGCGGAAATACGGCCGAAATTCGGGTTTACGATGATAAAGGCCAATTAATTACAAATGATTATTGGAACAATCTTGCAGCAGGATTTAGGGCTACAATTATTGTTACGAAAGAGTGATTTTTTAGATACTAAGATATTAAGGTTCTAAGATGCTAAGTTTTTTCTAAGCATCTTAGAACTTTATTCTTTTAATATGAAGCTAATACTCTATGAAAAAAACTGAGCATCTTAGCAACTCAGAAGCTTAGAACCTCAGACTAAAACGGATCTGCAGTAACCTTAAATGTCATATCTGCTTTAATCGTTACATCTTTCGTAAGCGTTTCTTTAATTGTAACCTGTGTTCTAATCTTATAACTGTCTGCTTTAATATATTGATCCAGTTTTTTATCGGTACAAATTAAATCAATCGTATTGCTTGACGAATTGATATTGTCCTGATACGCCAATTCTATTTCATCAGAATCTGTTGTTGAAATATATAAATGTATTGATTTTAAAAACGTAAAAGTTTTATCTGAAGGATCTGAAATAGAAAGCTTAAGCGATCTGATTTTTACATCTTTTACCAAACTTGCTTTAGTTTTATTGTTTTCAAATTCGGCTGAAGAATTGGTTGTTACATCCGGTGTGACTATTTCTGTTGGCAGATTAATTGGAGATGTACTTTCAATTTTAATCGAAGTTTCGTTTGAAATATTGAAAGTCAATAAATCATCTACAGCATTACAAGAAGTAAAAAATAGAGATAATAAAAGAGTAAGGGCAATTAATTTTGATTTCATAAATGTTTTTTAGTTTCAAAGGTTCAGGGGAACAAAGGCGCAAAGTAAAAAAAAAATCTTCAATTTTAAAACCTCAGAACCTTTGTACTTTTTCAACTCTGAGCCTAAAATCAGAACTGTGAAAAAAAAATTTTTTTTTCACAGTTCTGATTTTTCAATTTCGAATATAAAAAGTATTTTTGCGCATGCAACACAACGTACTTATTTTAGATTTCGGATCGCAATATACACAGCTTATTGCGCGTAGAGTTCGCGAATTAAATATATTCTGCGAAATTTTCCCTTACAATCACTTTCCTAGTGATTTATCAGCTTACAAAGCAGTAATTTTAGGCGGAAGCCCGTTTTCTGTTCGCGCAGAAGATGCCCCGCATCCAGATTTATCTCAAATTAGAGGTAAACTTCCAATGCTTGCCGTTTGTTACGGAGCGCAATATTTAGCTCATTTTAGCGGAGGTGAAGTTGCCGCTTCTAACACTAGAGAATATGGCAGGGCAAATTTATCTTACATAAAAGATAGTGAAGTTTTCTTTGATGGAGTTTCAGAAAACAGTCAGGTTTGGATGAGCCATAGTGATAGTATCAAAGCACTTCCAACTAATGCTGTAAAATTAGCAAGCACACACGATGTAGAATTTGCCGCTTATAAAATTGAAGGCGAAACAACCTACGGAATTCAATATCATCCAGAAGTTTTCCATTCTACAGACGGATCAAAAATGCTGGAGAACTTTTTAGTAAAAATTGCCGAAGTTCCTCAAAACTTTACACCAAACGCTTTCGTAGAAGAAATGGTGGGAGAGTTAAAAGAGAAATTAGGAAACGATAAAGTAGTTTTAGGATTATCAGGCGGAGTAGACTCTACTGTTGCAGCGGTTTTATTAAACCAGGCAATTGGTAAAAACCTTTATTGTATTTTCGTAAATAACGGACTTTTGCGTAAAAACGAATTCCAAAATGTATTGAATCAATACAAAGGAATGGGATTAAACGTAAAAGGAGTAGATGCCGGAGATCGTTTTCTTTCTGAACTTGCAGGAATCAGTGATCCTGAAACCAAACGTAAAACTATTGGACGTGTATTTATCGAAGTTTTTGATGATGAATCACATTTAATCGAAGACGTAAAATGGTTAGCGCAGGGAACTATTTACCCAGACGTAATCGAATCTGTTTCGGTAAAAGGACCATCTGCAACAATTAAATCGCACCACAACGTAGGTGGATTGCCAGATTATATGAAATTAAAAATTGTAGAACCGCTTAGAATGCTTTTTAAAGATGAAGTGCGGCGAGTTGGAGCTACATTAGGAATAGATCCAGAATTATTAGGAAGACACCCTTTCCCTGGACCAGGACTATCAATTAGAATTTTAGGAGATATTACTCCGGATAAAGTGCAAATTTTACAAGATGTTGATTCTGTTTTTATAGAAGGATTAAAATCTTGGGGATTATACGACAAAGTTTGGCAGGCTGGAGCAATTTTGCTTCCGGTAAACAGTGTTGGAGTTATGGGCGATGAGCGTACTTACGAAAAAGTAGTAGCGCTTAGAGCGGTAGAATCAACAGACGGTATGACTGCTGACTGGGTTCATTTACCTTACGATTTCTTGATGAAAGTGTCAAACGACATCATCAACAAGGTAAAAGGCGTGAATCGTGTAGTTTACGATATAAGTTCAAAACCACCTGCAACAATTGAGTGGGAATAGTATTGTTTTTAAAATTAAGGTCTTACATTTGTAAGGCCTTAATTTTTTATAACCTACTATTTATGAGAGAACTTTTAACGATTTCTCTTGCGTTTATTTTGTCTTTTAACAAAATAGCTGCGCAAGATTCAATTATTGAGCACAAGATTCAAAAAGGGGAAACTGCTTATTTTATTGCCCAAAAGTATAAGGTTTCTGTAGACGAGATTTACAAACTCAACCCCGAATCACAAAACGGAATCAAAGACAACCAAATTATCAAGATTCCCGTTCATTCTCCACAAAAAACAAATCAAGAACAGCAAATTACTCATGTTGTTGGCGAAAAAGAAACTCTGTACGGTTTATCTAAAAAATATAATGTTTCTGTAGAAGCTATTCAAAATGCAAATCCAATTCTTGCAAGCGGACTTCAGGTTGGGCAGGAATTAATTATTCCGCAAAGCACTTCAAATCTTCCAAAAACAGAAATTGCAGCTGCTTCAAAAAGAACACATTTTGTTGTGGCAAAAGAATCTTTATTCAGCATTGCGAGACAATACAATGTTTCGGTTCAGGATTTAGAAAATCTAAACAAAGAATTATTGCAAAACGGACTGCAGATTGGTCAGACAATTGCTATTCCAAACAAAAGAAAAACTTTAGACGGAAAAGTTCGCGTGATTAATCAGGAAACTGTTTTTCATGTGGTTGAACCTAAAGAAACCAAATTTTCGATTTCTAAAAAATACGGCATTACAATCGATCAGCTGGAATCTCAAAATCCGGAAATTATTAACGGATTAATTGTTGGTAATAAATTAGCCATTAATACAAAAGAAATAAAACCGGCAAATGAAAGTGAAGAATTAATGCTGGCTCTTGCCGAAAAACAAGTTGTGGTCGAAAAAACAAAAGCCAAAACTGTTGAAATTGATGATTTAAAAGACAGGCTGGTTATTCAAAAAGAAATGAATGAGAAGATTATTAAAATTAACGATCTAAAAGTTAATTTGAATGATATGAATGGTTCCAAAGAAAATTCGGTTGAAAAACTGCGTTTGGTTTTAGAAGCCAATAAAAATGTTCAGGATATTTTAATGGCAAAATTAGATTCGTTAGTAAACACGATGAATAATGATTTGCTCGAATTAAAACGAATGGATGTTTTAAATGTTGATGAATCAAAACGTTTAGAAAAACAATCATATGAAAGCATCGGAAAAACAAGTGAATTATCGTCTCAGTTAAAAAAGGAACTGGCTGAAAACCGAAAAGCGTATGCCGGTTTAATGAATAAAGTAGAGAAAATCGCTGTTGAAGAAAATCAGGAATACAAGAAGAAAATCCGCGAAAACGAAAAAAATAAAAATGTTACTTCGATTCAGCAAAGACTTTCTTTAGACGAAATTAAACGTTATAAAATCGAACAGGAGCAGGGCGATGCCAAAAACCAGCAGTTAATTTCTAAAATTGATTCGCTGGATACTCAAAAGCAAATCGAAGTAAAACGTCACATCAGCAAAGCTTCTTATTATAGTATGGAAGCCAGAAAATTTGATGATAAACTGGCTTTGGTTAAATTGAAAAAATATCAGGATGAAGCGATTAAAAAATCAGCTCCTGCAGAAACTTCAAAAGCAGTCTCGCTGGAAGAAATGAAACGCGAACTAAAAGAAAATCCGTTTAAAAATGAAAAAAATATAAAGATTGAAGTTTATGATAATCTTAAAGAAGTTTCAAATGGCTATTACTTAGTTTTAGGTATATTTACAGACGCATCGCAGCGAGATAAGTTAATTATGCAACTTATTGATTCAGGTGATTTTAATGCGAGTTTTTTCTTTAATATAAACAGTCTTTCTTATTATGTTTATTCAGATAAGTTCCAAAATATGGAAGAACTTCTGTATCAATGCAAGAAAAAAGAAGAAGATGAGTTATATAAGAACGTTATTATTGCAAAGTTAGAAGTCGATCTTCGATAATTTTTTGAAGAATTGATTGTGGCGTGAATCTTGTATGAGAGAAATTAGTATCTTGTTTTTGAATTAAAAATTAAAATTGTTTTAAGCCTTATTATGAAATATTATTCAACATTATTTTTACTTGTTTTTTTTGTAACCTGTTCGGCTTTTTCGCAAGGAAAAGTGGTAAAATATACAGTTTCAAGTGGAGAAACGGTTAACCAAATTGCCCAAAAATTTAAGGTTACACCTTTTGATATTTATGAATTAAATCCGGATGCACGCAATGGCGTGAAACCGAATACGGTTTTGTTGATTCCAACCGGAAAAAGTACAGACAAAAAAGAAACTGCTGCGGTAAAATCGAGTGTTAACTCAAAAACGGTTACACACGAAGTACAGCCGAAAGAAACATTGTTTGGTCTTGAAAAAAAATATAGTGTTACTGATGAAGCTTTAAAAGCGGCAAACCCTTTTTTGATTACTGATGGTTTACAGCCGGGGCAGACGTTAACGATTCCTGCAAAAGGTGCTGCGCCAAAAAATGCTGCGGTTTCAGACAAAAAACAGAAAGGAAAAGGAACCGAAAAATATGTTTATCATGATGTTCAGGCAAAGGAAACTAAATTTGGAATCGCAAAACAATATGGAATTTCGATTGAAGAATTAGAAAAGAAAAACCCTGAAATTGTAACAAGTTTACCAGTTGGGTATCGATTGACAATTAAAGGAACTGCTCCAAAAACGGAAACTGCTGCACCTGTGGCTGCAGCTGCAAAACCTGAGGAAACTAAAAAAACTGCAGAATCTAAAAAAGCAGTTTCGTATATGGACTATCAGGTAAAACCAAAAGAAACATTTTATAGTTTAGGAAGAGTTTTACACTTAACCCAGGAAGAATTAACAGCCTTAAATCCATCGCTTTCAGAAGGTGTAAAAGAAGGTATGATTTTAAAAGTTCCTGCAGGATATATAGCGCCGGCTCCTATTGTTGTACAATCGCAGCCAGATGAAAAAGCTATAGAAACTTCTGTAGAAAAACCAACTGAAAAAGCGATTGAAAAACCAATTGAAAGCAGAGGAGGAGGAATTAAAATTGTAGATAAAGTAAAATCAGAAACTGTTTCTGCAGATCCTGAAATAGTAGAATTAACTAAAAAAAGAGGTCAAAGCGAACGCAAAAAAGTGATTTTGTTATTGCCATTTAATCTGGCAAAATTACAAAGCGATACAACCGGAACAGCTGCGCGTTTAAAAACAGATAAGTTTTTAAACATGACCCTTGATTTTTATTCGGGAGCAATGATGGCAATAGATTCGGCTAAAACATTGAAATTACCTATTGATGTTTCAATTTATGATTCGCAGGAAACAAAAACTACATCGAATATTTCGAGTTTAATTGCACAAAATAAACTGCAGGAAGCAGATGCTGTTGTGGGACCATTTTACCAAAATAATGCAGAGTCTACTGCAAATTCACTTCGTTTGTATAATGTTCCTGTTATTTCGCCATTATCAAAAGATACTGCAAATCCTATCGATAATTTGTACCAGACAATACCATCAAACGATGTGGTTCGAAATGCAATTTTCGATTATATGAGAGCTAAAAACGGAAACATTGTGGCTGTTGTAGACAAGAAAAAAGAGTCGGTTATCAATTATATCAAACAAAATCAAAAAGGAGTTGTTTTTGCGGCTTTAACAGAAACTGGAGGTTTAGATGTTGCTAATTTAAAGAGCTTATTACTGCCAAACCGAATGAATTATGTTGTAATGGAAACGGGAAATACGGCGATGATCAAAACGACAATAAAAGCATTGACCGATGCCCAAAAATCATGTCAGGTGCAATTGGTTATTTTAGAGCCAAACAGCACGCTTGATACAGACGAAATTAATTTTGATAATTTGGTAAAATTAAAATTAATGTACCCGTCTGTAACTCGTGACAGTGAAGATCAATCAGTTTCTATCTTTAAAAAAGAATATAAATTGAAAAATAAAATCTATCCAAATAGTTATGCAACCAGAGGTTTTGATGTAACTTTTGATACCATGATGCGTTTGGTTCAGGGAAAAACGTATCAGGAAACAGCAGATTTAATGACAACACAACAGGTTGACAATAAATTTCAATTTTATAAAAAAGAAGATGGCGGACACGCAAATAAAGGTGTCTACATATTATATTACGATTCAGACTTAACTTTAAAAGAAGCAAATTAATGACATCAAAAGTAACCTACTTAGGCGATTTAAGGACAAAATCAATTCATATACAATCCGGAAGTGAAATCATTTCTGATGCACCTCTTGATAATAACGGTAAAGGCGAGGCTTTTTCTCCAACAGATACAGTTGCAAATGCTTTAGCAAGCTGTATGTTTACAATTATGGGAATTAAAGCCTGTGATTTAAACGTAGATTTAACTGGCTCAACTGCCGAAGTAACTAAAATTATGAATGCTGAACCAAGAAGAATTGGTGCAATCGAAGTTGTTTTTGAACTAAAAAGCAATGCTGATGAAAAGAGTAAAACTATCTTAGAACGTGCTGCAATGACTTGTCCGGTGTTTTTAAGCCTAAGTTCCGAAATTGAAAAAAATGTAACCTTTAATTGGGAATAATTTTTTTTGCAATATATTTTAAAAGCCGTCAATATTGACGGTTTTTTTATGTAATTCTCATAATTGAAAAAATTAACAAAATATTCATATCAAATTTTGGTTCTTAAATATAATATGAAGTATCTTTGATGTGCAAAAAATATGCATATTTATGCAAAAATAATGCAGTTTCAAAAGTGAAAACGAGAATCGCTTTTTCAATATTATTTGGAATCTCTAAGTGAGATATAAATGATATTCCAAATTCTGCCCTAAATCAATAATTTAAATTTTGTTGTATTCCATTTATAAAGGTTTTATCTTTATATGGTATTGAATGCTATTGTTTTAGCAATGTTTTGACTTGCGTTTTTGCGATGTAAAATAAAATTTTAAGGCTTAAAGCCAATACATAATCCGAAGAATAAAAAAAACTATATCATGTTAAAAAGTAAAATAGACAAAGCAACCGGTTTTGAAAAGCGCTTCGAAAACATCAACACTGTTGTTTTTGAAAATTCAGGTGAAGCTTCAAAAGCTGTTGCGCAGGAAATTGCAGCTTTAATCCAATCCAAACAAAAAGAAAATCAGCCTTGTATTTTAGGTTTGGCAACAGGCTCTTCTCCAAAAGGATTGTATGCTGAACTGGTTCGCCTGCATAAAGAAGAAGGGTTGAGCTTTAAAAATGTAATCAGTTTTAACCTGGACGAATATTATCCGATGGAACCAAACTCTATCAACAGTTATGTTCGTTTTATGAAAGAATTACTGTTTGATCATGTCGATATTTTACCTGAAAACGCGCATGTTCCAGACGGACTTTTGACAAAAGAACAAATTGCAGATTACTGTCATGAATATGAAGCTAAAATTGAAGCTCTGGGCGGAATCGATTTACAAATTCTTGGAATTGGAGGAAACGGACACATTGGTTTTAACGAATCAGGTTCGCTTCAAAACTCGAAAACACGTTTAGTGGCACTGGATCATATTACAAGAGTTGCTGCAAGTAAAGATTTCTTCGGATTAAATAATACGCCAAGAACTGCAATTACACTTGGGGTGAAAAAAATCATGGAAGCTAAAAGAGTTATCTTATTAGCGTGGGGTGAAGGAAAAGCAAATATTGTAAAAAGATCTGTTGAAGACGAAGTTACTAATAGAGTTCCGGCTTCGTTTCTGCAGGAACATGATAATGCTGTTTTTATTTTAGATAAAGAAGCTTCTTCAAAACTAACGAGAATTAATAAACCATGGCTGGTTGAGAAAATCGCTTGGACAGATAAATTAACTCGCAAAGCAGTTTTAGGATTGGCATTAGATCTTAAAAAACCAATTTTAATGCTTACTGATGCTGATTATATCGAAAACGGAATGAGCGATTTACTGGCAGATTCTGGTCCGGCATACGACATCAACATTAAAATCTTCAATAAATTACAAAATACAATTACAGGCTGGCCAGGCGGAAAACCAAATGCAGACGATACAAACCGTCCGGAAAGGGCTGAGCCTGCTAAAAAACGTGTATTGATTTTCAGCCCGCATCCTGATGATGATATCATTAGTATGGGAGGAACTTTCATGCGCTTGCAGGAGCAGGGACATGAAGTTCATGTAGCGTACCAAACTTCAGGAAATATCGCTGTTGCAGATGACGAAGCGTTACGTTTTGCAAGATTCGTGATTGATTACAATGAAAAATTCAACATTAAAAGCGAAGAAGCAGATAACATTTATAAAAAAGCACAAACATTTTTAGAGAATAAAAAGAACAGTGAAATTGATATTCCAGAAGTTCGTTACATAAAAGGATTAATCAGAAAAGGAGAGGCAAGAGCAACAAGTCATTTTGTTGGATTAACCGATGATCAGATTCATTTTATGGAATTACCATTTTATGAAACCGGAACTATTGAAAAGAAACCAATTGGACAAGAAGATATTCAGCTTACAATGGATTTAATTGAAAAAATTAAACCGCACCAAATCTATGCTGCAGGAGATTTAGCAGATCCGCACGGAACGCACAAAGTTTGTCTTGATGCTATTTTTGAAGCTGTAAAAGCCTTAAAACCAAAACCATTTATGGATGACTGCTGGTTATGGTTATACCGTGGTGCATGGCAGGAGTGGGGAATTGACGAAGTTGAAATGGCGGTGCCAATGAGCCCGGATCAGGTTTTGGCAAAACGCCACGGAATCTTCAAACATCAGTCACAAAAAGATGGTGTTGTTTTTCAGGGAACTGATGCAAGAGAATTTTGGCAGAGGGCCGAAGACAGAAACAGCGAAACAGCAGCTTTGTATCAGCAGCTAGGTTTAGCAACTTATGCAGCAATGGAAGCTTTCGTGAGATGGCACTATTAAGATACTAAGGTTCTGAGATGCTAAGATTCTAAGGTTTTTTATCACGAATTCCACAAATTAAATTCGTGTAATTCGTGGCGAGAAAAAAATCATTTAAATCTTTTTAATCTGTGGCAGAAGAAAAATAAAAAAATAGAATAGCTTTGTAAGCAATTAGAAGCAAGAAGGAAGAATGAGCCTGTATTTCTTTCCTCTTGCTTCTTTTTTCTTTAAAAAAATGGAACAAGACAAAAAACTTCTCATAAAATTAGCGCATACCAAAATGCCTTTCGGAAAATACGAAGGGCGTTTTTTAATCGATTTACCAGAATATTATGTGGTTTGGTATCACAATAAAGGTTTTCCAAAAGGAGAATTAGGGCAGCAGTTACAGCTTATTTATGAACTGAAATTAAATGGACTGGAAGAGTTAATCAGGAATATTAAAAAGCAATACCCAAAGCCAATTTAAAGATATTTCTTAAAAAATATTCTAATAAAAGCTTAAAATTATCGATTACAAAACCAAGTAATCAATCTGTTTAAAAATTTGCAAATTATCTCATTCTCTAATTGATAAATTATCTAATTAAATTTGTACTTTTGCCAAGTTTTTTACACAACTACTTACAAACAACAACAGAATGAATCAAACAAAATATATTTTTGTTACAGGCGGTGTGACTTCTTCATTAGGAAAAGGGATCATTGCAGCATCTTTAGCAAAATTGTTACAAGGAAGAGGATACCGTACAACTATTCAAAAATTTGATCCGTATATTAATGTGGATCCGGGGACATTGAACCCGTATGAGCACGGAGAATGTTATGTAACAGATGATGGTGCAGAAACAGATTTAGATTTAGGTCATTATGAGCGTTTCCTGAACGTTCCTACTTCTCAGGCAAATAACGTTACAACAGGAAGAGTTTATCTTTCGGTTATTGAAAAAGAAAGAAGAGGGGAATTTTTAGGAAAAACAGTTCAGGTTGTTCCTCATATTACAAACGAAATTAAAGACAGAATGCAATTGCTGGGTAAATCTGGCGATTATGATATTGTAATTACTGAAATTGGTGGTACAGTTGGTGATATTGAATCATTACCTTATATTGAGTCTGTTCGTCAATTAGTTTGGGAATTAGGAGAAAATAACGGAATTGTTATTCATTTAACATTAGTTCCTTATTTGGCTGCTGCGGGTGAGTTGAAAACAAAACCAACACAGCACTCTGTAAAAACTTTGATGGAAAGCGGAATCAAAGCAGATATTTTAGTTTGTAGAACTGAGCACGAATTGTCTCAGGAACTACGTCAAAAACTGGCTTTGTTTTGTAATGTTAAAAAAGAAGCGGTTATTCAGTCAATTGATGCTTCAACAATATACGAAGTTCCAAATTTAATGCTTGAAGAAGGATTAGATGTTGTGGCTTTGAAAAAATTAGATTTACCTAAAAAAGCATCTCCGGATTTAAAAACATGGAATACTTTTTTACGCAGATTAAAAAGTCCAAAACAAACGGTAAACATTGGTTTGATTGGAAAATATGTAGAAATGCAGGATTGTTACAAATCTATTTTAGAGGCATTCATTCATGCAGGCGCTGCAAATGAAACTAAAGTAAATGTAATTTCTATTCACTCAGAACATATCAATATTGATAACGTTGCTGAGAAATTAGAAAATCTTGACGGCGTACTAGTGGCTCCGGGATTTGGAGAAAGAGGTATTGAAGGAAAAATTGAAGCAGTTCGTTATGCGCGTGAAAATAATATTCCGTTTTTCGGAATTTGTTTGGGAATGCAGATGTCTGTTATCGAATATTCCAGAAATATTTTAGGTTATACCGAAGCCAATTCTACTGAGATGAACGAAAAAACGCCTCATCCGGTTGTGAGTTTAATGGAAGAGCAAAAAAATGTTACAGATAAAGGCGGAACAATGCGTTTGGGAGCTTGGAAATGTGATATTAAACCAAATACGCTGGCACACAGAATTTATGGTGCAACAACCATTTCAGAGCGTCACCGCCACCGTTATGAGTACAATAATAAATACGCAGACGAATTGCAAAAAGCTGGTTTAAAAGCTTCTGGAGTTAACCCAGATACTGGATTAGTAGAAATTGTAGAGCTTGAAAACCACCCGTTCTTTATTGGGGTACAATACCATCCGGAATACAAAAGTACGGTAGCAAATCCGCACCCGATTTTTGTAAACTTCGTAGCAGCTGCCGTAAATGCGCATAAAAAATAATAATTAATATTCTAAGGGGTTGTAACTTTTAAGCTATAATCATAACTAATAACTTCTGACGGATAACTTTTTTAAATAAATAATGGAAGAAAAAAAATTTGACCTTAATTCAATCATTGGTTTTGTATTGATATTTGGAATTTTGATTTGGATTATGTACCAAAATCAGCCTTCTGAGAAAGAAATTGCTGCTGAAAAAGCCAAGAAAGAATTAGTAGCTAAACAAGAAGCTCAGGCAAAAGCTGATAAAGCTAAAACCGTTGCTGCACCAATTACTGCTGCTGCACCAGGTGATACAGTTCAATTAGCACAATTGCAAAAAACTTTAGGCGGATTTGCATATTCTGCTACGCTTCCTTCTGCAAAAGAGTCTTTTACAACTATCGAAAACGAAAAGATTAAGCTTAAAATCGCTAACAAAGGTGGTTATATTGTTGAAGCTGTTCTAAAAGAATTTAAAAAGTTTGAGAAAAATTCAGGACAATTAGTTGAATTAATTAAAGACAATAATTCTAATTTAAACATTCAATTACAAACTACAGATAACAGAACTTTAAACTCTAAAGATTTGTTTTTTGAACCTACATTGACAAAAAATGGTGCAGACCAAATTTTAACAATGCGATTAAAAGCTGGAGCTAATGAATTTTTAGAATATAAATATGTATTAAAACCAAACGATTATTTAGTTGGTTTTGATATTCGTTCCCAAGGATTGAATAGAGTTTTAAATTCTTCTAAACCATTAGATTTACAATGGGATTTAAAAACATACAGAAACGAAAAAAGTATTTCTTATGAAAATCGTTATGCCGAAATTTATTACGAACATGAAGATGGGAAAATAAATTACGCAGGTTTAGGAAAACATGAAGAAGAGACTGTTGAGAAAGTTAGTTTTATAGCTTATAAACAACATTTCTTTACTTCTATATTAGTAACAGACAAACCATTTGCTACATCTAAACTAGAATCAACTAATTTAGTAAATGACGATAAAATTGATACTGTTTTTACGAAACAGTTTAAAACAAATGTTCCTTTAGCATTCACAAATGGTGAAATTGATTATAAAATGCAATGGTATTTTGGGCCGGCAGATTATAAAGTTTTAAAATCGTATGATAAAAATTTCGAAAAAATTATTCCATTAGGATGGGGAATTTTTGGATGGATCAATAAATTAATTTTTGTTCCATTGTTTGGATTCCTGAGTTCAACAATTGGATTGTCATTAGGAATTGCGATTATCATCTTCACAATTATTATCAAGTTGGCCATGTCGCCAATTACATATAAATCGTTCTTGTCTCAGGCTAAAATGAAAGTTTTAAGACCTGATATTACAGAGTTGGGAGAAAAATACAAAAAAGACCCAATGAAAAAACAACAGGAAACAATGAAACTGTACAATAAAGCAGGAGTAAACCCAATGGCAGGATGTATTCCCGCATTGATTCAGCTTCCGTTTATGTATGCATCGTTCCAGTTTTTCCCTGCAGCTTTTGAATTAAGACAAAAAGGTTTCCTTTGGGCAGACGATTTATCATCTTTTGACTCGGTTGTAAAATTACCTTTCCATATTCCATTGTACGGAGATCATATCAGTTTGTTTCCAATTTTGGCAGCAATTGCAATTTTCTTCTATATGAAAATGACCTCTGGAGATCAGCAAATGGCTGCGCCTCAGCAGGAAGGTATGCCGGATATGGCAAAAATGATGAAAATCATGATTTATGTTTCGCCATTAATGATGTTAATTTTCTTTAATAGTTATGGTGCAGGTTTAAGTTTGTACAACTTTATCTCGAACTTAATTACTATCGGAATTATGTTTGTTATTAAAAATTATATCGTAGACAGCGACAAAATTCATGCTCAAATTCAGGAAAATAAATTAAAAGAACCTAAAAAGCCAAGCAAATTTCAACAGCGTCTTCAGGATGTGATGGAGCAGCAGGAAGCAGCAAAAAAGGCTCAAAATAAAAAGAAATAAATTCTAAAAATCCCGATCTAATCGGGATTTTTTATTTTAAAGAGTATGTTTCCTTTTCAAATTGCATATGAAAATTTTAACTTTGAGAGCGGCAAAACATACTTTATGAAACTAATTTTCGTTTAAGTTAAAAATTGTATATAAGATGATTTCTAAAAAAATAATAATTGGGATTTTATTGCTGAATATTTTCTTTGTAAATGCCCAAACTGAGTTTAATAAATTAGATGCTAACGGAAAAAAAGACGGCGTTTGGAAAGGTGTTTACGAATCAAAACGTCCGCGATATGAAGGAACTTTCAGTCACGGAAAAGAAACCGGAATTTTTAAATTTTTTGATGATACAAAAAAAGGCGATGTAATTGCAACACGCGATTTTACAGCTAATGATGGAAGTTCGTATACTATTTTCTATGATCAGAATAAAAATATAGTAAGCGAAGGAAAAGAAGTTGGGAAGGAAAGAGAAGGTGAGTGGAAATACTATCATAAAGCGTCAAAAGTTTTGATGACTTCAGAAACTTATAAAAAAGGTAAATTACAAGGTTTAAGAACGGTTTATTACCCAAATGCCAAAGTTGCTGAAGAAATGACTTATGTGAACGGTTTAAAAGAAGGAAATTATAAAAAGCTAGGGCAAAACGGAACTATTCAGGAACAGTCTGTATTTAAAAATAACGAGTATGAAGGCGATGCTGTTTTTTATGATGCAGATGGAGTTGTAGCTTCTAAAGGGAAGTTTGTAAAAGGAAAAAAAGCCGGAATCTGGCAGTTTTATACAAGAGGGAAATTGACCAAAGAAGTTAATATGAGCGATCCAAAAAGTGCTTATAAAGCCGATTCAAAACCTAAGAACGAATAACATACTTGCCCGCTTTGAGGGCATTTTTTTTGCCGCGAATTACACTAATTTCCACGAATTTTTATTTAACTAAAGCAAAAAATTAATTCGTGGAAATTAGTGTAATTCGCGGCAAACTTTTTCTCAAAATAAATTCGTGAATTCGTGGCTGATTTTTTACTCAATTGTTTAAATTTGATTGAGCTAATATTTTGATTCAATGGATTTAAACGAACTTACAGGAAGATTTTTTTTATTGTTTTTTTCGATTTTGGTTTTGTACTTTTTCTCAAACAGAAAAGATAACGAAACCATAAATCCGTTGATGGTTATTGTTGGTCTCTGTACTTTTTCTCTATGTTACTTATTTACAAAAATTGAAATAGGAGTTGGGATTGGTTTTGGGTTGTTTGCTATTTTCTCCATTTTAAGATTTAGGACACAATCGTTTACTGTAAACGCGATCATCTTTCTTTTTGCAACAATAACACTTTCTATTTTAGATATTATGTATCCTTTTGAGAAAATAGAAATACTCTTATTTTTTCAAATCATCATTATTGGGTTTTATGTTGCAGCGTCTATTATAGTGAACAAAAAATCTTCAAAATACCTCAATACTGTCGATGTGAAAATCCCGCTGATAAACGATTTTTCTTTAGAAAATGGAAATATCCGCAAAGCAGTTCAGGAAAAAATAAACATTCAGGATTTTGATTTTAAAATTGTTTTAGTCAATACCGTTTCTAATGAAATAGATCTTTTAGTTTTTTATTAGTCAGCCAAATTCAGAAGTAAGGCAGCTATAAAATAGTACAATAAGTTTTTTTTCACGCAGATTTTGCAGATTTAGCAGATTTTTTGATAAAGTTTTCTCGAACAATAATCTGCTAAATCTGCAGAATTTGCGAGAGTTTTGCCAACACATTTTATGAATCATTTTAATCCCTTAATCTGTGGCAGAATAAACTTTACATCTTCGCTCCCGATAGCTAAATGTTATTTTTTTTTATTGAATTGTGTCTAATCATTAAAAGGACGAACCTGTTTGATATATAAATCCCGATTTTCACCAACGATTTTAAATTCTATATCTACAGGATGGAAAAGATTTTTCTTCCAGTATCGATACATTTTTTCTTCAATTTTTTTGCTGACAAGAAAAAGCCGGCTCATTACTTTTCGGCTCAATAAAGGTTCATTATTATTGAGATTTGAATTTGAGATATAATCGACATCAAAATCGTCATCGTTAGTTCCAGAGTTTAAATGATAGGCTACAAACTGCTCGCAGATTTCTCCTTTTTCTGGTTTTACAACAGAGTTTTCTCCTTTTTGAATATTAACCGTAATTCCGGAAAAATTTTTCCTAAAAATGTTTCTTGTAATCACAACGCCATTTGCTAATTCATCCGGAAAAGAACGGTGTACTAAAACACCCATTGCAATATTCTGCTGATCGATTCCAAAAAGCTCTCTTTCATTATACGAAGCTTCATTCCATACACTTGCCCAAACTTGCTTAATTGCTTTTTCGAATGTTTTGATGCTGTCTTCTAGAATTCCGGTTTTAGAATCATACAATCCGGCACCGTTAAAATCATCCAGATCTTCGGCATTTGTTGAGGAACGAAATCTGAAATTTTTGAATTTCGCATCTTTAAATGTTACATTCAATTTCGAAATTAACTCAGGATCGACAGGCTCTTTTTTAATGGCATCACGAATTTTTTTTAATTGCTGATTTACCCAAACCGTTGAATCTTTTTTCGAAGAATTCAAAAGCTCTTGTATTAAAGGAGAAATCGATTCTTTCTGAATATGTTTTGTATAAAAATAAAACGGAATAGCGTACGCATCTTCTGGGGTTTTAAATGGAATTTCTTTTGAAATAGCAATCAAATACGACATGTTTTGTGCTTTTGATCCAATGTAATTAACTCCTTTTTTTGAAATTTTAGACAAATCAACTAAATCAGTAATGCTATTATCAATAATTAATTTTTTCTTTTTAGAATTTGTTTTAACAACAATCTTTTTATCAGTCTCTTTTATAAAAAAAGTATCAACCTGAATTTTTAATTCTACTTTTTTAGAAAGTAATCTTTTAATGTTTTCATCTTTTAAGGCTAATGTATATGCCATAATTGGAATTTTTCTGTTTTTGCCTAACAGTACTAAATGGCTCAATGGCGTTTGCAGTTCGTTGACAATAATTCCCCTTACATTGGGTAAAATATCCGGTGTTCCGTCTAAAATAATAATTTCATCAGGATTTGGTTTTACTTTATCCAGCTCTTTGATTTTGTATTGTTTTAAAATACCAACGTTGTTTCCTGAAACAACTTCCTGATATTTTATTTCATTAAAAATATAATCTGATTTTACACACGGAATTTTAAATTGTTTTAAACGAAACCATTCCATCTGCTCAGGATTATTCAAATAAAATTTTAAATTTTGACCAATAAAAATAGATTGAATTACTAAGTTGAAAAAACGCTCAATTAACGGAACGGGCATATGATCTGAAGCAGCGAGTTCAAAAATCCATTTATCAGTTCCTTTTATGTGGTTGAGATTTCCCAATAAAAAATCTCTGTCTTTTAAAGTGCTGCTGTAATTCTCATTATTAAATATTTGCAAGTCGTAATTGTATCTCAGATAATTGGTTACAAAATCATAATGCAGCGGAATCAAAGTACTATTGAAATAATACATTTTTTGTTTTCTTAAATCATAAACGACTTTTACCGATTCGATATTTGAAAATTTATCTGATAAAGGTTTTCCTCTAAATGCTTTATATTCTTCATAATTTGCTAATGATGAAGAATATCTTTGCGCAGTTAAAGACATGAAAATGAAAAAGAAAAATAAGATGTAAATGTATTTTTTCATGACAATTGTATTGAATATTAAAAGTAAGTATTTAAACCATAAGTTTTATCTACTGCGGGATTATATAAACTAATTAAAACCAGTAAGATTTTCTAAAATATGACTTACCTTTGCACCCTTGTAAAATTATAAAGATTTTAAAATGAAACGTGTAGTTGTTGGTCTTTCTGGTGGGGTAGATTCTAGTGTTGCTGCTTATTTATTGCAGCAGCAGGGATACGAAGTTATTGGGCTTTTTATGAAAAATTGGCATGATGACTCAGTTACTATTTCTAACGAATGTCCTTGGTTAGAAGATAGTAATGATGCTTTATTAGTGGCTGAAAAACTTGGAATACCGTTTCAAACTGTTGATTTAAGCGAGGAATACAAAGAAAAAATCGTTGATTATATGTTCAACGAATACGAAAAAGGACGAACTCCAAATCCTGACGTGCTTTGTAATCGCGAAATCAAATTTGATGTTTTTATGAAAATTGCACTAAGCCTTGGTGCTGATTATGTTGCGACTGGGCATTACTGCCAAAAAAGCGAAATTGAGGTTGACGGAAAAACGGTTTATCAATTGATTGCCGGAAATGATATTAACAAAGATCAGTCTTATTTTTTATGCCAGTTATCACAGGAACAATTATCTAAAGCATTGTTCCCGATTGGTGCTTTGACAAAACCTGAAGTTCGCAAAATTGCTGCTGAAATGGAATTAGTAACTGCCGAAAAGAAGGATTCACAGGGACTTTGCTTTATCGGAAAAGTTCGTTTACCAGAATTTTTGCAGCAAAAATTACAGCCAAAAGAAGGTAAAATTGTTCAAATTGATAAAAACGACCCGATTTATAATGTTGAAAAACCAGCTGAATTATCTTTAGAAGAAGATCTAAAAATTGAAGCTCAAAAACTGCATTATCTTCCAACAATGGGAAAAATTATGGGCAAACATCAGGGTGCACATTATTTTACTGTTGGTCAGAGAAAAGGATTGAATGTTGGCGGAACCACAGATCCGTTATTTGTTATTGCTACAGATGTTGAAACTAATACCATTTATACCGGTTTAACAAGCAGTCACCCTGGATTGTTTAAAAAAGCTTTATTTGTTGGAGAATCTGAAGTACACTGGGTTCGCGAAGATTTGAAGTTAAATGCGGGTGAAAAAATGGAAGTTATGGCGAGAATTCGTTACCGTCAGCCGTTACAAAAAGCGACACTTCATCAATTTGAAGACGGAATGTACGTTCATTTTGAAGAACCACAATCTGCAATAACAGAAGGTCAGTTTGTTGCCTGGTATTTAGAAAATGAATTAGTTGGTTCGGGAGTAATTTCTTAGCTTTATACTTTTTTACGAAGGACTTCCTTTTAAAAGAGTATATATGAAACACAGCTTTACTTTTCTTTTACTATTGTTTTCTACTGTAATGTTTTCTCAGGAAGAAGATGCCTGGGTATATTTTACTGGAAAACCAAATGCTCAGGATTTTTTCGATAATCCGTCGCTGACCCTTTCGCAGAGATCATTAGATCGCCGTACTGCACAAAATATTGCATTAAATACTACAGATGCACCTCTTGAAATTACGTATGTAAATCAGGTAAAAGCCAGTACAGGAATAACTGTAATGGCACAGTCGAAATGGTTAAATGCACTTCATGTTAGAGGAACTCAAGCCAATATTACGGCTTTAAAGTCCCTTTCGTATGTTGATAAAGTAGTTTTTGCAAATAAAGCATTGAATGTAACTTCAAAAAAAGTTTCGCAAAATAGTATTGCAGCGGTAAAAAATAAGCTGGAAACTACGATTGATTATGCTTATGGAAATTCTGCAAATCAAATTCAAATGCTTAACGGACAAGTTCTGCATCAGCAGAATTATACAGGGTCCGGAAAAGTAATTGCTGTTTTAGATGCTGGTTATCCCGGTGTAAATACAGCAGAACCTTTTAAACGATTACGAGATAATAATTTAATTTTAGGAGGTTATGATTATGTAAGCAGAAGTACGAATTTTTATGCCGGAGACGATCACGGAACTTTAGTTTTATCTACAATGGGCGGTTACACAGAGAATTCTTTGGTAGGGACTGCTCCAGATGCTTCTTATTATTTATTTATAACAGAAAATGATGCTTCTGAAAATCCTGTCGAAGAATCGTATTGGGTTGAAGCTGCAGAACAAGCTGATGCCTATGGAGTTGATATCATTACAACTTCATTAGGTTATTTTGGTTTTGATAACACCAATTACAGTCATACATACAGCGATATGAATGGCACAACAAATTTTATTACAAAAGGTGCCGAAATAGCTTTTAGTAAAGGAATTATCGTTTTAGCATCTGCGGGAAACGAAGGAAATCAGGTTGAAAATCATGTTGGATCGCCCGGAGATGGAGCTTCAGTTATTACGGTTGGTTCTGTTAACGCTGCAAAAGTTAAAGCCTCTTCCAGCTCTATAGGACCAAGTTTTGATAATCGTATAAAACCAGATATAATGGCGCAGGGTGTTGCCGCTGTTGTTGCAAACACTTCAGGAACTATTGGTACGGCTAACGGAACTTCTTTTTCATGCCCTATTATGGCAGGAATGATAGCTTGTCTCTGGCAGGCATTTCCATCAAAAACAAATCAGGAAATTAAACAAATGATTCTGCGGTCTGCAGATCGATATACAACTCCTGATAATAATTATGGTTATGGAATACCAAATTTTGGGTCGACTTTAAGTGTAGATGTTTTTCAGTCTTCATCAGATTTTTCAGTTTATCCAAATCCGGCAAAATCTAATATTTCTTTTTTGTTTGCTGATGAAACAGCTTCTGTATGTATTTATTCCATTTTAGGACAAAAGCTGATTGAAAAACAAATAACAAACCAAAATCCGGTTCTTTCTGTTGAAAGTTTAACCAGCGGACTGTATTTTTATACTTTTAAGTCTGAAGGTTTACAAAAAACAGGAAAAATAATAAAACAATAATAGTTTTAATGAACAGAATTACACAGCTTTTCAATACAAAATATCCAATTATTCAAGGCGGAATGATCTGGAACAGTGGTTACAAATTAGCATCTGCAGTGAGTAATGCAGGTGGTTTAGGCTTGATTGGGGCTGGATCAATGTATCCTGATGTTTTAAGAGAACATATTCAGAAATGTAAAAAAGCGACTGATAAACCATTTGGAGTTAATATTCCGATGTTATATCCCAATATTGAAGAGATTATGAATATTGTGGTCGAAGAAGGTGTAAAAATCGTTTTTACTTCGGCAGGAAACCCTAAAACCTGGACTTCGTTTTTAAAAGGAAAAGGGATAACGGTTGTTCATGTTGTTAGCAGCAGCACTTTTGCATTAAAAGCACAAGAAGCGGGCGTAGATGCTATTGTTGCCGAAGGTTTTGAAGCAGGCGGGCACAATGGTCGTGATGAAACTACAACTTTAACTTTGATTCCTATGGTTAAAGAAAAAATACAAATTCCTCTTATTGCCGCTGGCGGAATTGCAACGGGGAGAGGAATGCTGGCCGCAATGATTTTAGGTGCTGATGGAGTACAGGTTGGGAGTCGTTTTGCGGCATCGATAGAATCTTCTGCCCACAATAATTTTAAAGAAACGATAGTTAATATAAAAGAAGGAGATACACAATTGACTTTGAAAGAATTAGCTCCGGTTCGATTGGTAAAGAATAAATTTTATAATGATGTTCAGGCTTTGTATGAAAAATGCCCTTCTAAAGATGAATTAATCCAGCTTTTAGGAAGAGCAAGAGCTAAAAAAGGAATGTTTGAAGGTGATCTTGAAGAAGGTGAACTTGAAATAGGACAAATCGCCGGACTGATTCATAAAATTCTTCCTGTAGAACAAATTGTTCAAGAAATGATGTCTGATTTTAGAGATGCATGCAAAGAAAAAGCTACATTTGAGTTTTAATTACCTGTAAGAAATATTTTATGAATTATATTCGTGCCTATATAATAGTATTGTTTCTGGCTTTTGGATTACAACAAGTTCAGAGTCAGTCGTATCATTTTAAAACTTCAGGATTTAGTGTTTTAGAAAAAAATGAAAAAGGAAAGTGGGGGCAGTGGTCTGATCTTGATTTGGTTAATCTCTCTGTAGTTCTTGATACTGATAAGCATAGGATAGTAGTATATTCTCAGGAAATACAGCTTTTTAGTATTCTGGATTACATCGAACGAGAAGAAAACGATACAGATATTGTATATTCTTTTATGTGTAAAGACAATGATGGAAGAGAATGTAAACTTTCTATTATCACACGTAAAAAACAAGATAATCGCAAACAGCTTTATATCAATTACGACGATCATATTATTGTTTATAATATTTTTACGGTGTAACGATGCAGAATTTTTTCAATCGTAAATTTAAAAACATATTTATCATTGACTTTCATTTTGAATGTATCATCAAGAAGGGGAGGTAAAATTATATACTGAAAGAATATTTTGAACCCGAAAAAGTTAGAGTATGAATAGTAAAAATAGAAAATCAAATACCCAAATTTTTTATGCTTCAATTACTGCATTTTTTGCATGGTTTGCTATCATTTTTCAATTCTATCTCACTAAAGGAAGTATTGCTAATTTTTTCAGTTATTTTACAATTCTATCTAATTTGTTGATTGCATTGAGTCTTACGTTTTCGATATTCTTGCCCAAAACAAAAATAGGAGAATTCTTTTCAAGTCTATCAGTGCAAACCGCTATAGCATTGTACATATTTATAGTTGCATTAGTTTACAATACTGTTTTACGCGGAATATTGATTGTAACAGGCTGGAGGTTAATTGCAGATAATATACTGCATGTTTTAAATCCTGTTTTGTATATTTTGTATTGGTTACGTTATTCTGAAAAAGAAAAGTTAAGTTGGAAAGATGGCGTTTACTGGGCAATTTTTCCTTTTTTTTATCTCATTTATTCATTAATTAGAGGTGTAATTACAAACTGGTACCCTTATCCTTTTTTAAATGTGGTACAAATTGGTTATAAAACAGTTTTAATGAATGTAGGAGTTATGATTATTGTATTTTTTATAATAGGGCTGCTATTAATTATTTTGAATAATAAGCTAAAAAAGAATAATGATAGCCAAGACATTTGATTACTGCCGCTTAGTTCATAGATATTTGAAAATAAACCCGACAGGTTTCAAAAACCTGTCGGGTTAGCTATATAAAAAAACTTAGAATCTTAGTATCTCAGAACCTTAGAAACTTTCCTCTAAACTTCAATTTCCTTAATAAACTCATCATACTCCAGATAAAACATTTCAAGAGCATGCATGTTTTCGTTGAAAAAATCAAAAATAGCGTCCCAGTTATTGCGATTGCTAAAACCTACCCCAAGTTTTTCAACCCATATTCTGCTAATGGTTTTACCGCTTTCTAAAGTGTAGTTTTTTTCGAAAACAAGATCTTTAATAAATTCCTCTTCAAGGATATTTTTTAAAGCTTCAATCTTTTCAAAATAAGCATTTCGTTTTTCGTCGCTTCGGTGTTCAATGTCAATTAAAACCTGTGCTTTTTTATTGTCTACATAAAATTTAAAAGAGAAATCCTTGATTTTGGTATCATAAAGAACCCATTTTCTTGGGTACTTTTCTGCAAAAGCAACCCAAAATTCCCTTTTTATTCTTTGTGATTCTTCTCTGCTGTACATTTTTATGGCTTTGTTTTAGAAAACTTGTAGAACCGCATTTTCTAGAGTATATTTATATTTTAATTTGAAAGTACAAAAATAAACTTTGAATATGGATTTTCAAGATTTTTTGCAATATGTTCCTAATTTAATTCCAGTTGAACTTCCGGCGGAATCGGCACATGCGAAAATGGCACCTCTGGAGCGTATTCAGGCATTGAAAAATTTAGATATTAATGCAAAAAAGCCAAGAATCGCTGCTGTTATGATGTTGTTTTATCCTAAAAACGAAAAAACGCATTTGATTTTAATTGTCCGTAATGCATACAATGGCGTTCATTCATCGCAAATTGCATTTCCGGGCGGAAAATATGAACCTGCAGATCGTGATTATCAGGAAACAGCTTTGCGTGAAACCAGCGAAGAAATTGGGGTTCGTCCTGAGAAAATTGAAATTATAAAGCATTTTACACCTATGTATATTCCGCCAAGTAATTTTTTAGTGCATCCTTATTTAGGAATTGCTAAAGAAGAACTTGCATTTTATCCCGATGCCCGAGAAGTAGCCGGTGTTCTCGAATTGCCATTATCAGTTTTTTTAGATGATGAAATTATTATCGAATCCAAATTATCAACCTCTTACGGAAATGATATTTTGGTTCCCGCATTTAATATTCAAAATCATATTGTTTGGGGGGCAACCGCAATGATTTTAAGCGAATTGAGAGATGTTTTAAAACTTACTTTTTCAGAAAAACCACAATAACGTTAATTTAATAATTTGATAATCATTAATATATAGATTTATTTCGTAAATTGTATAACACTATTGCTAAAAGAATAAATTTTGTATGTTTGCGACTTAACCAAAAAACACAAAACAACGTTATGGGATTGTTTAAACGAAATCCTTTTGGGCATATATTATTCATCAAGAAATGGTTAATCCGTATTTTGGGAGCCATGACCCATAGAAGATATAGGGGGTTTAATGAATTACAGATTGAAGGATCTGAAATTATTAAAACACTTCCAGACAGAAACGTTTTATTTATATCCAATCATCAAACTTATTTTGCCGATGTTGTGGCGATGTTTCATGTGTTTAACGCAAGTTTAAGCGGACGTCAAGATACTATTAAGAACATTGGTTATTTATGGCAGCCTAAAATGAATATTTACTACGTAGCTGCAAAAGAAACAATGCAGGCCGGATTACTGCCAAGAATTTTAGCTTACGTTGGAGCAATTACTGTCGAAAGAACCTGGAGGTCAAAAGGGGTTGATGTTACCGAAAAACGTGACGTAAATCCAAATGATACTGAGAATATCCGCATTGCCCTTGAAGACGGATGGGTTATTACTTTTCCGCAGGGAACAACAAAATCTTTTAAACCCGTTCGTAAAGGAACAGCACACATAATCAAACAGCATAAACCTGTCGTAATTCCTATTGTTATAGATGGTTTCCGTCGTTCTTTTGATAAAAAAGGGCTTCGCATGAAAAAGAAAAACATCCTGCAGTCTTTCATCATCAAAGAACCTCTTGAAATTGATTATGAAAACGACACGATCGAAGAAATCGTAGAAAAAGTAGAATACGCTATCGAACAGCACCCTTCATTTTTAAAAGTAATTCCAGCCGAAGAAATCAAAGCACAGGAAGAACTAAATAAATTTAGACAGTGGGAGTACTAATTTTAGATTTCTGATTTTAGATTTTTTTGTTTCAAGTTTGAGGTTTCAAGTTAGAAAAACTTAGAACCTTAACATCTAAGTCCTGAAGTTTCGGGATGGCGCCTTAAAGGAAAACCTTTGAACCTTTGTCACTCTGAACCTTTGAACCTCAATTAGAAATCAATTTTCTTCAACTCCTTATAATTAGCGTATAATCTGCGTAATAAAGTTCCGTACAGCAATCTGTAAAAGCACCAGAATAATCCAAAGAAACCTAATATTACTAAGGTTAAGATTCCAATTGTAGCAAACATTGCTTTTCCGTTTACTGCAAGTTTTTCCCTTAAAAAAGCCATATCAGGATTGTAAACAAAAGCGATGAAGAAACTTAAAATTGAAGTGATTACAATCATTCCCAAATTGTACCAAACATAATACTGAACTGTTTTTCTGGTCCTTAAAATGGCACTCATTAAAGATTTTGTGGCAACGGTTGTAGAAATCGTAGTGTAGTTTTTGTAAAAAATAAACACGAAAATTAATCCAACTAAGTAATTCAAATAAGTCAAGTATTCAAGCGTAACCACAATTTCCGGATGATTTATTTTTCGCAAAACATCATCTGTATTGATAAATAAGTTTGAAAAAGTCCAAAACGAAATCTCCAAAATACTGATAATCAAAATCCATTTGACAATTGAAGATGACTTTTTGTGAATCATTTTATAGATTTCTTTTTCAGAAATTTGTTCAAAAGAATCCGAGTTCTTTTTCCAGTCTTTTTTTAGTAAATCCAGTTCTTTCATAAATTTTTAAGGATTTAGTATTTTTTTAAGTTTCCCTTTAATTCTGTTCATTTTCACGCGCGCATTCACTTCGCTGATTCCTAAGGTTTCGGCTATTTCTTGATAATCTTTGTCTTCTAAATACATAAAAACTAATGCTTTTTCGATGTCATTAAGCTGGTAAACGGCTTTGTACATCAATTTAATCTGTTCTTCCTCTTCATAGTTGTAATCGACATCTTTTACAAAATGCTGATGACTCTCATAATCTACGGTAGATATAGTTCTTTTGGTTTTGCGGTATAAGGTGATAGCAGTATTTAAAGCGACACGATATGTCCAGGTCGAAAATTTACTGTCGCCTCTAAATTTTGGATAAGCTTTCCAGAGCTGAATAGTGATTTCCTGAAACAAATCTTTATGAGCATCTTCGCCGGCAGTATATAATCTACAAATTTTGTGGATTATATTCTGATTTGCCTGCAATTGCGCAACAAATGACTGTTCTAGATTTTCGCTCATAAAAGTATTAGTAGTATTGAAATCTATTTTGTTACAGTTGAATTTATTTTTTTGTCACAGATTAAACAGATTTTAATGATTTTTTATTTTATATAAAGAAAGGTTTATGGATCCTTTTTAATCATTTAAATCTGTGGCAAAATTTATAATTCTCTTGTTCTATAATAATTAATCATTAAATCTATAAACTTGCTATAACTTTCCATTCCATCTTTTTGATTGTTTGATTTTAAGAAACTATCATAAACAAAATGAAAACCCTTATCAATAAAAGTATCATATTGTTTCCAAAAATCCTGACTTTCCTGATAGTTTTTTAAAATCCCCGAATTTACTTGTCTCTTTAAAATTTCGAAAATTTTCTCGTTTTTAAATTTCCAGATTCCAAGGCAATAGCGCAACGCAAAACTATACCCGGAATATTGATAATATAAATTGTCATTTTTTACAGATGCTAAAACGCCTATAAAATTACATTCATTCTCGCTGGCAAAACCTATCTGATGCGCCATTTCATGTGAAGCAGTAACTGGAAAAGAATACATAGGCAATAAATCATTTACCTGTGCTTCATTAGTAAAAGGGTTCAAATAACCGCCAAATCCCATATAAGTTAACGGAACACTAAAAAGTGATTTTTTTACGCTTAAAACGTCATATTTAAAATAAGAATGTTCTTTGGCTAAATTATCATACCCGTTTAAATTCATCTTAAAAACTTCTTCCTGAGAATACGGAAAATTGATTTTTTCGCCTTTATTTTTTGTGATTTTAAACTGAATTTCATTCGTTTTAACAATCAGTCTTTTTGTAAAGGCTAATAAATCAGCATCAGTATATTCCCTTTTGATTTCTATTTTCTCGAAAAGTGGTTTGCGATAATAATTGAAAGCCCAAAGCAAATGAAAGAAAAAGTAAAAAACAGAAATTTTACCTGTAATTTTTAAAAGATGATCTTTCCAATCTGTTCTCCATGTTTTTCGAATTCTCCAAAACCAGCTTATCATGGATAAAATTAAAACTGCGTAAATACAATCGCCAACAGAAAATGAAATTTTGCCTAAAAGTACTCGTGAGAAATGCGAAATTCTGATGTATACATTATTACTGTAAAAACCTTCAACAAAATCAGGAAAAAACGGCAGAATTTTTAAAAAGATAATCTGAACTAAAAGAAATAAAGGAAGGATATATTTTCGTGTCACGGTTTTACTTTTGGGTTAAAAATAATAATTAAAATACTAGTTCGTTTTCTTTTTTGTAAATTTGTTATTCAATAACGAAGAAAATGACACAAATCACTTTAAATATTCCTGATAACGAATTGTCATTCTTTATGCAGTTGATAGAGAAATTTAATTATGAAACCGTAATTAATGAATTTTCTGTAAGCGAAGAAATGAAAAATTTGTTAGACGATAGAAGATCAACTTCAAAAGAAGATGATTTTCTTCCTTGGAACGAAGCTAAAAAACAATTACGTTTCAAATCAGAGAAATGATTTTTAATATTGTTATTGAACCGAGAGCACTTGCAGATATACAAGAAGCGATTGATTACTATGAGTCTAAGCAAAGCGGCTTAGGTGAATATTTTTATCAAGTGATTGATGAGCATTTGGATACATTATCGAAAAACCCTTTTTTTGAAATTAGATATAAGGATTATCGAGGTCTTCCCATTAAAAAATTTCCATTTATTATCTTTTATTTTATTGATGAGAAAGTGAAAACGGTATACATTATGTCTGTTTTTAATACATCATTAAATCCCTCAAAATATCCTCTTTAAGAAGTTTGAATTTTAATTTAAATTTTATTGTTTTAAATTGAGTATTCATATCTATTCAACTTTAGAGCCATTATAATTTGTGCTAATTCGTTTAATTCGTGGCGGAAAAAGCATTTAAACTTTGTAACTTTGAAGCTCTTAATTGTTAAACTTCAAACAAAATATAATGAGTCAGGAAATAAGAAATCTGGAGCCAAAAGCACTTTGGAACAAATTTGCAGATTTAAACGCCGTTCCGCGTCCGTCAAAGAAAGAAGAGCGTGTAATCGAGTTTATGAAAAACTTTGGAAACAGCTTAGGTTTAGAAACTTTTGAAGACGAAATACGAAATGTAATCATCAGAAAACCCGCAACTCCGGGAATGGAAAATCGCAAAGCCATTGTAATGCAAGGTCACTTAGATATGGTTCACCAAAAAAATGCAGATACCGTTTTTGATTTTGATACACAGGGAATTGATATGTATGTTGATGGTGACTGGGTTCGCGCCCGAGGTACAACGCTTGGTGCTGACAATGGGTTAGGAGTGGCAACAATTATGGCAATTTTAGAAAGTAAAGATATTCCGCATCCTGCAATTGAAGCGTTGTTTACAATTGACGAAGAAACCGGAATGACTGGTGCTTTAAACTTAAAGGGAGGAATTCTTCAAGGTCAGATTTTATTGAACCTGGATACGGAAGAAGATGATGAAATTGATATAGGATGTGCCGGTGGAATCGATGTAACGGCTGTAAGAACTTATAAGGAAGAAGAAGTTCCAGAAGGTTCTGTTGGATATACTATTACCGTAAAAGGCCTAAATGGAGGTCATTCTGGAATGGATATTCATAAAGGTTTAGGAAACGCAAATAAAATCATGAACCGCTTATTATTTGATGGTTTCGAAAACTTTGGATTACAGGTTTCTGAAATTAACGGAGGAAGTCTTAGAAATGCAATTCCAAGAGAAAGTACTGCTAAAGTAATTATCTCTCAGATGTTTGATGAAGCGTATGTTTATGATATGCAGGAAATTATTTCTGACATCAAAGCAGAATACAAAACTACTGAACCAAACCTATCTATCGAAATCGTAAAAACTGATTTACCTGAAAAAGTAATGGATCTAGGTGTTCAGGAAGGAATTATCAGAGCGATTTACGCGGCACAAAACGGAGTTTACAAAATGAGCGCGGATATGGCTGATTTGGTTGAAACTTCAAACAATATTGCAAGAGTTGTTGTAAAAGATGGAGAAATTTTGGTTGGATGTTTAACGCGTTCTTCTGTAGAATCTTCAAAATTTGATTTGGCTAATTCTTTACGTTCTGCTTTTGAATTAGTAGGATGCGAAGTTGAACTTTCTGGTTCTTATCCGGGATGGACTCCAAACGTAAATTCAGAAATATTAGAAGTTCTAAAAGATATTTACGAAAAACAAAATGGCGAACAGCCAAAAGTTGTGGCTTGTCACGCTGGTTTAGAATGCGGGATTTTAGGAACAAATTACCCAGATATGGATATGATTTCTTTTGGGTCAACCATTCACGGGGCGCACTCTCCAGACGAAAGAGCCAGTATTTCATCTGCTCAAAAATATTGGAAATTTGTATTAGAAATTCTTTCAAATATTCCGGTTAAATAAAAAAGTAATCAGTGTTCAGTTTAGTAATCAGTAAATCTGTTGACTAAACTGAACACTAAAAAAACTGAACACTGAACACTTTTTTTAATCTCTTTTAGGAGAATTTTTCTTCTCTCTTTTTTCTTCTTTCTTTTCTTTAGCCGTTTTTAACGGTTCTTTTTTTACCGTTTTTTTAGCATCTTGACCTTTTGCCATAATGTATTGATTTTATTTGTTTTACTGTTTTATTATAGTAAATATAGTTTTTTAAAAAATTATAAGACATAAAAAAAATCCCCAATTTTTAAAATTGAGGATTTGTATGTTTTTATAAAAGTAAAATTTAATTCCTTTTTAATACTTTATATTGTTCGTAGCAGCCGCTTATAGCATCTAAAATCTGTAAGTCATTTGCGGTTTGAATAAAAGCGTCAGAATAGTTGCAGCGATGCATGATTTCAGGAATTTCATCCTTGCTGATTCCTAACAGAACTGCTATGGTTTCGCGATCGTATTTAGTTTCTAAAAGATTTCTAATCGTATCGTCTTTTTTCATGTCCTTGAGTTTCTTGAGCTCCCGGCTGTTTTTTCCAAAGAAATTATAAAGCATATCTGCCGGATTAAAAATAGAACCCAATACTTTTCCAAAAGCATTTGGAGAATATTCACCCGCTTCGTAACCCTGGGTAAGTCCTGAAATACTATAACGGTAGTTTTCTTTGGTTGGAATTAACTTCGAATCAATTTCAAGATAACCTGTTAAATTAAATGGAGCAATAATAACTTCTTCAAGCGCAATTGCTTTTTCAGTAAGCTGAATTCGAGTTACTTTATTTTTTATCCAGTCATTTGTCACTCTGATCCTAAGAGATTGAAATCCTAAAAGAGAAAAATGAATTGTATCATTAGGCTGAACATCAATCTCAAAATACCCTTTTGCATCAGATTTTGCGCCGCGTACTTTATTGGTGTTAATGATATTTACATTTGGAAGAGGTTGTTTACTATCATCGTTTATAATGTAACCTGAAACCCTTTGCGGAGTTGTAGGTTCGGCATCTTGTGCAAAACTTACGGCAGAGAATAGTAAAAAAAAGAAAACTGCGAAATATTTCATATCCTGATTTAAAGCACTAAAAGTAGTAAATAGAGATTAAATATTTCGCAGTCTTCGAATATAATTATCAGAAAATTAACAAAGTCAGCAGTAGTGCTTTTGATATTTAAATAAAAAGAGAAAAGGAAGATTAAATTACATTGTTTTTGAATTACAAAACTCATTTTTAGAGATTAAAATTTACCCATTGGGTGTAAAAAAAACATTTAACACATAGAAACATAGGTTTTATATGTGTAAAAGGATATAAAAAGAAACTTGTTTCTAACACATAGCTCTCTATGTTTGTTTTAAATAAGTGAAACGATTTTTTTGAGAGTGCTAAATCTATGTTTCTATGTGTTAAAATTAATTATACTCAACGGGTTAAGATTCTTAATATAAAAAAAATCCCAAATTCCATTTATGTCAGGAATTTGGGATTTTATATTTTAAGATATTAAATTATTAATCTCTTCTTGGTCTTCTTGGTCTTGGCGAATCACCAAAACTTTCAGAACGTCTTGGGGCTCTGTCAGAACTTCCTTCGTTTCTTCTGAAACCACCTTCTCTTGGAGCTGAGTTTCTGTCGCTTCTAAATCCTCCGCCTGAACCTTCACGTCTTGGAGCAGAATTTCTGTCGCTTCTAAAACCTCCGCCAGAACCTTCACGTCTTGGAGCAAAGTTTCCTTCTCTTCTTGGTCCGCCAGAATTACGTCCGCCGCCACGGTTGTTGTGGTCACGTCTTCCGCCTCCGTCATTTTTAGAAATTTCAACATTAATACGACGTCCTTCTAACTGAACGTTGTTTAAAATATCCATTACTTTATCAGTATGCTCAGGATCAGTATTAAAGAAAGAGAAACCTTCTTTTACATCAACTTTGAAAACGTCATCACGACCTAAGTCTAATGTTTCTTTCAGGTAATCTTTAAGAGACATCCAGTCAAAATTATCTCTCGAACCGATGTTTACAAAATAACGAACTGCTCCGTTATTATTGAATTCTCTTGGTTCAGAATCACCTCTTTCACGTCTTTCCCCAGAAGATTGAGTAGATATATCTCTATTCTTTTTGTAGTAAGTAATGAAACGGTTAAATTCTACAGATACCATTTTCTTAATCAATTCTTCTTTAGATAAATCTTCAAGAACATTGTTGATTGCTGGTAAATAGTTGTCAATTTCGTGATCAACCTCAGTATCTTTAATTTTATTTGCTAAGTGCAATAATTGAATTTCGCAGATTTCGATTCCAGATGGAATAGTTTTTTCTTCGAATTTTTGTTTGATGATTCTCTCGATAGAAGAAATTTTACGCAACTCACTTTTTGTAACAATTACAATAGAAGTTCCTAATTTTCCGGCTCTACCAGTACGTCCGGAACGATGGTTGTACGTTTCGATTTCATCAGGTAATTGGTAGTTCACAACGTGTGTTACGTTATCAACGTCAATGCCACGCGCAGCAACGTCAGTAGCAACAAGCATCTGAATTTGTCTTCCGCGGAAAGATTTCATTACACCATCACGCTGTGCCTGAGATAAATCTCCGTGCAATGCAGCGGCGCTGTATCCGTCTTCAATTAATTTCTCGGCAATAGCCTGAGTATCTCTTTTAGTACGACAGAAAACCACAGAGAAAATATCCGGGTTTGCATCTGCCAAACGTTTTAAAGCTTCGTAACGATCACGGGCATTTACTAAGTAAAATTCGTGAGAAACTGTAGATGAACCAGAGTTTTTAGTCCCAACAGTAATTTCTAAAGGATCACTCATGAATTGTTTTGCAATTCTCGCAACCTCCTGCGGCATTGTTGCAGAGAACAACCATGTGCTTTTTTCGTCTGGAGTATCTGATAAAATAGATACGATGTCATCATAAAATCCCATGTTTAACATCTCGTCAGCCTCATCAAGAATACAGTAATCTATATTTTTAATGTTTACCAATCCTCTGTTAATCATGTCCTGCATTCTTCCCGGAGTTGCTACAATAATTTGCGCTCCTCTCTTTATTTCTCTTGCCTGCTCTGTAATACTAGCTCCTCCGTAAACTGCTACTACATTAATACCTTTTTCGTATTTTGAGTAGTTTTTAAGTTCGTTAGTAATCTGTAAACAAAGCTCGCGTGTTGGCGATAAAACTAATGCTTGTGTATTTCTGTTGTCGGCATCAATTTTTTGAATTAGCGGAAAACCGAAAGCTGCCGTTTTCCCTGTCCCTGTTTGAGCCAACGCAACCATATCCGTGTCTTTTTCCAATAATAGGGGAATCGCCTTTTCCTGTACCTCTGACGGATTTTCAAATCCTAGATCTAAAATCGCCTTCAGTAACGATTCATTCAATCCTAATTGTTCAAATTTATTCATATGTGTTTTTAAAATAGGGTGCAAAATTACTGTTAATTATTCAGATATACTAATGCAATTTTAAGATTTATGGATTTGTTATGATTTGATTATCAAAAAGTTATGTTTAGCGTAAAATCATTTTCGAAAGAAATCAAAAAAAATACGTCGTGAAATATCAATTTTGCCCAATAAAATGTTGTATTTTAAACAATTATTTTCTTGTGTTCAGGAAATCAATAAGTTGCTCAGTTGCCTTTGCACGATGGCTGATTTTATTTTTAATTTCTGCAGCTAATTCGGCAAAAGTTTCACTGTAATTTTCAGGCTGAAAAATCGGATCATATCCAAAACCGTGATTTCCGGTTTTATTTAAAATAATATTTCCTTTTGCCAAACCGGTAAAAAGATGCTGCTTTCCTTCTAAATTTAAAGCAATAACGGTCTTAAACTGTGCACTGCGGTTTTCTTCATTTTTTAAAGCTTCCAAAAGCTTGTTCATATTATCATCGGCATTTTTTTGTTCTCCCGCATATCGGGCAGAATAAACTCCGGGTTCTCCGTTTAAAGCTTTTACTTCCAAACCAGTATCATCAGCAAAACAATCATAGCCATATTTTTCGGTTACATAATTGGCTTTTAAAATTGCATTGCCTTCAATCGTATCAGCAGTTTCAGGAATTTCTTCGTGACAGCCAATATCTTCCAGACTTAATAGCTGAATAGATCCGTTTAGAATACTTTGAATTTCCTTGATTTTATTTAAATTATTTGAAGCGAAAACCAGTTTCATGTATTTTATATTTTAAAGTGAATTTTTCGATTAAAAAGATAAATATTATTCCAAATGTATAAGCAAGAATATCTGACCAAAGAAAACCCTGCCCCAATACATATCTTCCAAAAAGTGTTTTTCGAAGCTCAACAATCCATTCTGCCTCATAAAGCTGTAAAAACTCAATGCAGTAACATAGCAAAAGAGAAAATAAAGCTATTATAAAAGCTTTTCTAGTTGGAAAAAATATTCTCACCAAAAAATAAATCATAACGGCATAAAGAGAATCTCCAATCCATAAAGGAATAAAGAAGATTTTTCTTGAAAGGATTCCAAGAAGAATTGTGCAGAGAAAAATTAAGAAATAATAGATTCTGGATTTTTTCAAGTTTAGAAAGACTTTAGTTAAAAGCAAATTTATATTAAATTTTTTATTTGTAGATAAAGTTTGTCATTGCGAGGAACGAAGCAACCGCACTAACAAAAGTTAGAAAGCTGGACGTAATGGTACGCAGATGACGCTGATTTGAACAGATTTATTCTTGTTTTATGTCTTGCAGTTTTGTCGTTCCTAGGAATGACAAGATTGTGTCATGGAAATAAAATAAAATAAAATAAAATAAAATACATTTTTAGGGGACGAAAAATACAAAGGCTGAAATAAGTTTACTTTATTTTATAAATTTATCGGTTCTAAAAACTACCTATCTAAAAATAACCATATGAGTGTAAAATTTTTTACTCTGATTACAGCTTTATTTCTTCTTGGAAATCAGGGTTATTCTCAAAAAGACAATTTGTTTAACGTTAAAAAACAATTGGAGTATTGCGCAGAGCAGGCTTCAAAAACATTAAAGGTAATTCCGAATGACGGTACTTCGCCAAGAATGGTTCTGAATGGGAGCAAAGATTGGAAATTTGTAAATTACAAAGACTGGACAAGTGGATTCTGGCCTGGAGAGTTATGGTTTTTGTATGAAGCGACAAAAGATAAAAAATGGGAGAAAGAAGCCGATAAATTTACACGCTTTTTAACACCTTTGTCTGTTAGTAAAGCTGCAGATCACGATTTAGGTTTTCAGGTTTTTAATAGTTTTGGAAACGGATACAGATTGACTAAAAACAAAGAATACAAAGAAATTATTCTAAAAACAGCCGATACTCTGGCAGCACTTTTTAATCCAAAAGTAGGAACAATTCAATCCTGGCCTCATAATAAAATGGGCGGTCACAATACTATCATCGATAATATGATGAATTTAGAATTGTTATTTTGGGCTTCTAAAAACGGAGGAAATAAAAAATTGTATGATATTGCGGTAAAACATGCCGAGACAACAATGGCAAACCATTTTAGAGCAGATAATACTTCGTACCATGTTGTAATTTATGATTTTGAAACTGGTAAAAAAATAAAAGGAAGAACGGCTCAGGGTTACAGTGATGACAGTATGTGGGCGCGCGGGCAGGCGTGGGCAATTTATGGATTTACAATGGTTTACAGAGAAACAAAAGATCCAAAATTTTTAGACTTTGCTCATAAATTAACTCGTGTTTATCTGGATAAATTAACTACAGAAGATTTGGTTCCGTATTGGGATTTTAACGCGCCAGATATTCCAAATGCTCCAAGAGATGCATCGGCTGCTGCTATTGTTTCTTCGGCACTTTTAGAGTTGAGTTCTTATACGAAAGATAAAATGCTGAAAAACGAATATTTGACAAAATCTAAAAAAATGATTGTATCGCTTTCAGATAATTACCAAAGCCATGATGTTAACTCAGCATTTTTATTGCATTCTACAGGCCATAAACCTGCCGGAAGCGAAATAGATTGTTCTATAAATTACGCAGATTATTATTATCTTGAAGCACTTTTAAGACTTCAAAAACTGAAATAAAAATTTAAAATTATGATTAGGAAAATAAGCCGGATTTTATGTACAGTTATCATGGTGTTGATGCTTGTGGGCTGTAAAAATGCAAAACAAAAACTTCAGGAATATGTAACGACTTATAACAGTGTTGCTGCAAATTTTAAGGCTGAAGATGTTACGCTCACAACTGCCAGAGGTTATATTAATGATGATAAAATCGAATTGCGATTTGAAACTAATTTAGAGCAAAATGCAGTTAATAAAGTAAAGGCCGAGTCGTCGTTTCCAAAACTGCTGAAAGAAATGATTAACAAAGATCAAATTCCTAAGGAACTGGTTGAAGAAGGTATTCAGTTTGATGCTTATTTTTTAGCCGATGATAATACCGTTTTTGTAAAACAAATAATCAACAAAGAATCTCTGGCCGAATTGTTAAAATAATATTCAGATTATATATTTATTAAATCCTCTTTAAGCAATTTTAAAGAGGATTTTTTTTTAGTTATTAAGTTAATTCTTTTCATTCTTTTGTCGGGATAATCTATTTGTAGTCAAATAATTACATTTTAAACTTTTGCTTTTTCATTTTGCTTTTGTGTTAAAAGTTTATTATGTTTGAGTTAAAAATAAACCAAAAACCTAAAAAATTATGAAAAAAATTACCCAAATCGCATTTGCTTTTGCTGTTGCATTATTGCTGGTAAGCTGTAAAAATACCAAGCAAAAAATTCAGGAACATGTAAGTACTTACAATAATTCGTCTTCCATAAAAGGTAACGGAATTACCAGTACTACTGCAAAAGCATTTTTAAATGATAATAAAATTGAAATTAGAATTGAAACAAACTTAGAAGGTGATGAGGCTAATAAGCAGGCCGCTGCCAATTCATTTCCTGATTTACTAAAAGAAATGATTAAGAATGATCAAATTTCTACAGAATTAATTGGCGAAGGCGTAACGTTTGATGTTTACTTTTTGGCCTATAATAATATCATATTAGCTAAAAAAATAGTTGATAAAGAAGAATTAGCAGTTTTAGAAGGAACTGCGGAAGGAAAGAAGAAAACCGCAAAACTTTAATTTAAAAATATTAAATAAAGTATTGAAAATAGCCTCTTTGTAAATCATAGAGGCTATTTTCTTTTTGTTAAGAAAAAATAATTCTTTTGGATTAATTCCAACATTAGGTTATGTTTGTGTAAAAGTCTACTTAATAAAATCTTTAAAACTATGATCAAAAAAATTACCCAAATCACATGCACGATTGCTATTGCTTTGTTTTTAGTAAGCTGTAAAAATACAAAGCAAAAAATTCAGGAATATGTTAATACGTTTAATAATTCGAGTGTGCTTTTTCAAAATGATGTTATCAGCAGCGCAAGTGCAAAAGCTTTTTTAGCCGAAAATAAGGTTGAAATAAGAATCGATACCAATTTAGAAGCAGACGAATCCAGTAAATCTATTTATAGCCAAATGTTTCCCTCTATACTTAGCGAAATGTTGAAAAGCGATGCAGCTTCAATGGAACTAATTAGAGAAGGCGTAACGTTCGAAATGTTTTTTTTAGCTAATAATAGTACAATACTTGCTGAATTGAAAGTTGATGAAAAGGAGTTAAATAAAATATTAAGCAAAAATAACGCAGCTTCTATAGATAGAAAAGAACTTTCAAGTTCTGGTTTGAATCCTGAGATGGAGCAAATGCTGGCCATAATGAACCAGAATATGCCAATAACAAATGAAGACGGAACAAAAATCCTGAAAATTGAAATTAGCGATAAAAATGAATTGGTTTATAAAATTGAAGTGCCAAAACAATATTCTGAATTGCTTAAAGGTGAAGGAGCAAAGGTTTTAATGAAAGAAAGCATTTTAAGAAGCACTGATTTAAAAACTATTCTGGGTTCTATACAGCGTTATAACATTACAACAATAAAATATGTATATCAGGATGCTAAAGGTAAGCTGGTAAATGATATTGTTTTGACAGGAAAAGATCTAAAATAATCATGGATGAAAGATCAACATGGAGAACCGTATTAAGTGTTTTATCTGTTATAATTTTAGGAGGCAGACTGTTGTATACTTGTTCTAATATGAATAAACCCCGTTATGAAAATGATCCTGTTATGGAAAGTTTTCGAAATTCTCAGGAAACGATGAAAGAGAATTTTAGGCAGCAGCGAGAAATTCAAAAGAAATTGTCTAATACTATATTGTATACTAATTATGAAAGTTTAGATAGTTTATCAGCTTTGCAAAAAGACAATTACGGTATTCAAAAACTGGAAAAAGATTCATTAATATACATCGCATTAGATACGCAGATAAAAATACCAAAGGATTTTTATCTTCAAAACAGACATGATGATTCCTTGCGAATGGCGTTTAAATCACCGGATAATCTAAATGTTTTTATTCATGATTTTGAATCTAAAGCAGAAATTGAATCAAGTTTTAAAAATCTAAAAAACGGCGCCAACCTGCAAAAGTTTAAAGTAGAAAATACTATTGGAGACGTTAAGGCGATATCATACAAAATAACCAAAAAAAGTAAAAGGTATAATGGTTATGCTTTATGTTTTAAAAATGATGGATTTCTTAGTTTCTACGAGTTCGAAAGTAACAAACTTCCTCTTGATAAATTAAAAGGACGTGCTATTGAATTCTTTTCTCAAAATATGAAAGAGAAGAAATAAATTTCTTAAAATTAAAAAAGCCTCTTTGAAAACTCAAAAGAGGCTTTTTGTTTTAATTACGTCTCGTAACGTTTGTTAAATTATCAGGAAAATACAATTCTGATAGATTTGTAAATTCATCACCACGCATAAAGATATTAATGTCAACATCTGCAAAAGATGTTTTTCCGGCTGCAGCCAAAAGTTCGTTTGCAGCATGAAGCGTATTTTTATGAAAATGATAAACACGATCAGATTTATCGGTTACAACCAAACCTTTCATCAGCATTTTGTTTTGAGTTGCAACTCCCGTTGGACATTCGTTGTTATGGCAGCGCAAAGCCTGAATACACCCCAGAGAGAACATAAAACCACGTGCACTGTTACACATATCAGCGCCCAAAGCTACGGCATGCAGGATTGAATATCCGGATATAACTTTTCCGCTTCCTATGATGCGTATTTTGTCGCGAATATTTAAGCCAATTAGTGTTTTGTTTACGAAAATCAATGCCGGTTCAAAAGGCATTCCAACACCATCTGCAAATTCTAGCGGAGCGGCTCCTGTTCCTCCTTCGGCACCATCAACGGTAATAAAATCCGGATAAATATCTTCGGCAATCATTTCGTGGCAGATTGCCTCAAATTCAGTTGTATTTCCAATACATAATTTAAAACCAATAGGTTTTCCATTTGATAAATCACGTAATTGTTTCACAAAATGAATAAGTCCTTTAGCATCAGAAAAAGCATGGTGTCCCGGAGGAGAAAGAATCATAGTATGCGGTTCAACCCCTCTAATTTTAGCAATTTGTTCTGTATTTTTAGCCGCCGGAAGCACACCGCCATGTCCAGGTTTTGCACCTTGTGAAAGTTTAATTTCAATCATTTTAACGTTTGGGAGATTGGCTTTTTCCGAGAATTTTTCAGGGCTGAAATTTCCTTCGGCATCTCGGCATCCAAAATATCCAGTTCCTATCTGCCAGGTAATATCTCCGCCTCCGGCAAGATGAAATTCAGTTAAACCGCCTTCTCCTGTATTTTGATAAAAGTTTCCTTTTTTAGCACCAATATTAATGGCACGAACTGCATTTTCGCTCAGCGAACCAAAACTCATGGCCGAAACATTAAATAAAGAAGCTAAATAAGGTTGTTTACAATCTTTTCCGCCCACTAAAACTCGCGGTAATTCTTCATTTACTTTTGCAGGAAAAATAGAATGCTTTATACCTTCATAAGTTTCGGTATTTAAATTTTGCTGTGTCCCAAAAGGGGTACTCGAATCAATATTTTTGGCTCTTTGATAAACAAGAGAGCGCTGGTTTCTTGAAAAAGGTTTTCCATCAGTAGATCTTTCGATAAAATACTGTTGTATTTCCGGAGCAATCATTTCAAATAAATACCTGAAATAACCCAAAACCGGAAAATTCCTTAAAATGGCATGTTTTTTTTGAGTAGCATTATAAGCTCCAATAATCAGTAAAATTGGGATAATAAAAACGAGTAGATAACCTCGATCTGTGTAATGGTAAATTGCAAGAACAATTAGAAACAATAAGAATCCGTAAATGAAGAATTTTTTTCTCATGTTTTGAATAATAATAGTAAATAAGGTAATAATTTAATTAGTTGAACCGTAATCGAACATAGACGTGTTTAATGCCTTTTTTATCCGATTCCCTTTCGTCGATTTCAAGAATATCCGTTAATGATTTCAGCATTGGGGTAAGCTTAGAATAACCATAATTTCTTGGGTCAAATTCTGGTTTTTTCTTTACGATCAAATTACCCACATCGCCAAGAAATGCCCAGCCGTCATCATCTTCAATATCTTCAATTGTAGCTTCGATAAGGTCAATGGTTTGTTTGTCGACTTTGTGAAGTGCTTTTTCGGCAGGTTTTTCTACAGGTTTCTTGGTATCTGCTGCAGTTGCTTTTGGCTTTTTCTTTTGAATAGCACCATCCAGAACCTCAATATAAATAAACCTGTCGCAGGCAACGATAAAAGAACTTGGGGTTTTCTTTTCGCCAATGCCAATTACTTTCATACCAGATTCTCGAAGTCGAATCGCCAGACGGGTAAAATCGCTGTCGCTGGAAACAATACAAAAACCATCTAATTTCCCCGAATAAAGCAAATCCATAGCATCGATAATCAATGCCGAATCTGAAGAATTTTTTCCAACCGTATAACTATATTGCTGAATAGGAGTTATGGCATGCTCCAGTAAAACCGCTTTCCATCCGTTTGCGTTTGGCTTAGTCCAGTCGGCATAAATTCGTTTCGTTGTTGGTGTTCCAAGCTTTGCAATTTCTTCCATCATACCCTTTACATTGCTGTAGGGTACATTATCGGCGTCAATAAGAACAGCTAATTTTAATTCTCTGGAGTTGCTGGCAGGCATTTTTTTAGATATTAGAAATTAAGTACACTCAAAGTTAAAATTAAAATTCGTTTTTATATGAGTTTATTGTTGAATAAGTGTTTTTGACCGTGTTAATTATTTTGGTTATAAATAAGATTTTTGTTAGAAAAATTAATTAAAGATAAATTTGTCTTTTATAATGAATTTAAATACATTTGTAAGGAATTAATCAAAAGGTATATGTTTTCAAAAGCGTGTGAGTATGGAATAAGGGCTTCCATTTTTATTGCAACCAAATCTTCAGAAGGAATTAGGGTTGGAATAAAAGATGTTGCCAAAGAGATTGATTCGCCGGAACCTTTTACGGCTAAGATTATGCAGATTTTAACTAAAAACGGGATCATTTATTCGGCAAAAGGGGTAGGAGGAGGTTTTGAGGTTTCGAAAGAAGTATTAAAATCGATAAAATTAATTCAAATTGTTGATGCAATTGACGGAAATACTATTTATAAAGGCTGCGGAATTGGCCTGAAAGAATGTTCAGAAATTCATCCTTGTCCGGTACATAATCAATTTAAAAAAATACGCGAACTACTTTTGGCAATGCTTACTAATACTACTTTAGAGGAGCTGGCACTTGGTGTAAATGCTGGAAATTATTATTTAAAAATCTTTAATAAAAGCGAATAAATCTTATAATTTAAATATAAAATAATGAATAAAAAAGTCACAATTTCGATGGTAATGCTAATGGGGTTTTTAGCAGTAACTTCTTGCGGAAAGAAAGAAGCAGCTCCTGCTGACGAATCAACAGAAATAAATGAAACAACATCAGATGAAGGTGTAAAACCAGAAGCTGCAGTTGAAAATGTTCTGGTTATTGAAGGAAATGATCAAATGCAGTTTAATAAAAATGAACTGAAAGCAGTTGCAGGAAAACCTATAAAACTTACTTTAAAACATGTAGGGACAATTCCAAAAGAAGCGATGGGGCATAACTTGGTAATCCTTCAGCAAGGAACAGATGAAAGTGCTTTTGCAGCGAAAGCGATCGAAGCAAAAGCTACAGATTATATTCCGGTTTCTGAAAAAGCTTCTATTGTAGCTCATACAAAATTATTGGGCGGAGGTGAAGAAGATACTATCGAATTTACAATTGATAAAAAAGGAACATACAACTTTTTATGTACTTTTCCTGGCCACGTAGCCATGATGAAAGGGGTATTAATTGTAGAATAAATACAAGAACTCTAAACCTGATTTTGGTTTGGAGTTTTTTAAAATATTAATAAAAGATAATTTTGTCTTTTATTAAAAATCAAAATAAATATCAATATTAATTTTTACGAAAAATGGAAAATTTAAAAAACAAAACAATCGGATCATTTGTGGCTCAGGATTATAGAACTGCTGCCGTATTTTCTAAATATAAAATAGATTTTTGCTGTAAAGGAAACAGAACCGTTTCTGAAGTATGCGAGAAACAGGAAATTAATTCTGACGCACTGCTTCAAAATATTTATGATGTTTTGCAGTCAGAAAACAACAGTGGAATAGACTTTAATTCATGGCCTTTAGATTTATTGGCAGATTATATAGAAAAAACGCATCACCGTTATGTTGAAGAAAAAACACAAGTCCTGCTGACTTTTCTAGATAAATTATGCAAAGTTCACGGGGCTAACCATCCTGAATTGTTTAGAATTAATGAATTGTTTATTGGATGTGCGGGAGAATTGTCACAGCACATGAAAAAGGAAGAACTAGTTTTATTTCCTTTTGTAAAAAGAATGGTAAAAACTAAAGACGGGAACGGAATTTTATCACAGCCTTCTTTCGGAACGGTTTCAAACCCAATTGCCATGATGATGCACGAACATGAAAATGAAGGTGACCGTTTTAAGGAAATTGCAGATTTGACTAATAATTATACACCTCCTGCTGATGCCTGCACGACATATAAAGTTACTTATGCTATGCTAAAAGAGTTTGAAGAAGATTTGCACAAGCATATTCATTTAGAGAATAATATTTTGTTTCCAAAAGCGGTTGCGCTGGAAGAAGAATTTGCTTAACTATAATTTTAACTAGAGAAAAACACTGATAAATTCCAGTTGTGGAGTATTATCGGTGTTTTTTATTAGATTGAGCTTAAAAAATTAAACACATAGGAACATAGGTTTTAGAAGAATTATAAAAAGAGAATTTAAAAAAAATCTAGATTTTTACACATAGTTATGTTTGTTTATGCAAATGAAATGCCTTTTTAAGTCTGCAAAACCTATGTCTCTATGTGTTTAAAAAAATATACGTTATGAATCTCCAAAAAACCTGGATAATCTGTTGTTTCTTTAATTTTCTGATCGCCTGCGCATTTGGATTATTAATGCGGTTTATGTTTCTTTTTCCTTTAGATTTTATAAACTACAGTTTTATACTTCATGCGCATTCTCACGTTGCCATGCTTGGCTGGGTTTATATGATTATTTATGTCTTAGTAATTCATTTTTTTATTCCGAAAGAAAAAAGCCGGAAACCTATTTATAATAGATTGTTTTGGTTAACTGAACTTTCTGTAATAGGAATGATGATTGCTTTTCCTATTCAGGGTTACGCATTGTTTTCTATTATATTTTCGACAATTCATATTTTGTTGAGTTACGTTTTCTGTCGATTAATTTGGAAAGATCTTCCGAAAGAGAAAACGCCTTCACAAAGACTTTTAAGCGCTTCGATTTTATTTATGGTTTTTTCTACTTTTGGCGTTTGGTGTTTGGGTCCGGCAGTAACCACATTAGGAAAACAAAGTGCCTTTTATCAAATTGCAATTCAGTTTTTTCTGCATTTTCAGTTTAATGGCTGGTTTTTATTGGCCGTTTTGGCTTTGTTTTTAAAACAGTTTCAGAATAAAATTAAAAAAGCAAGGTTTAAAAAATTCTGTATTATTTTGATTATTTCAATACTATTAACTGTTACATTCCCAATAAGCTGGTTTGTAGAGAGCAATGTTTTAAACTGGGTAAATATTTTTGGAGTTTTATTACAGTTAACAGCTTTTATTTATTTCTGCAAAATGCTCCAGCCCCAAATAAACGATTTTAAGGCTAATTTGAGTAAAGAGGCTAAAATGGTTTACGGTTTGGCATTATGCTCTTTATTTTTAAAAATAGGAATTCAATTGTTGACCATTTTCCCAAATATTGCTGAAGTTTCACACCAAGTCAGGAATTTTGTGATTGGATTTATTCATTTAACCAGTTTAGGGATTATCACAGGTTTTTTATTTGGAATATTGCTTCAAAATAAAATGCTTTCCAGTGATTCTTTGTCTTTAAAAATAGGGGTGAGATGTTTTATTTTCGGATATATCGCAACCGAAGTTTTATTGTTTTTACAGGGAGGATTTTTCTTTTTTAATAATGGAATAATTTTAGGCTATTATCAAAGTATTTTTGTTTTTAGTTTATTGCTGGTTTTAGGATTACTATTGATTACAGCCGCTATTTTAAACAAAAAACAAGAGTCGATTCATTCCTAAAAATCTTCTCTTGTTTTTTACTAATTCAACCTATTCAAAATTTTAAATTTTTTCTGCTTCATTATTTATGGTTTCTATCGTTTTTTCATTGTTTACACCTAAACCTTCTTGTTGAAAAACTAATTCTCCTTCGGGATTAAAAACGCTTATAATATTAGAATGCGAAAAATCTACGGGAGATATTTGTTTGTAATTCACAGCTAAAACAGCTGCAAATTCACGAGTATTTTCTTCAGAAGATCGAAGAAAAAGCCACGGATCCTGATTCATTTTATTTGAAATTGCAAAAGCTTTTAATTTTTCAGGCGTATCAGTTTTTGGGTCAATACTTACTAAAATAAGTTTTACATTCTTTTTGGTATTTTTATTGAGTTTTGCTTCAATATCGCGCATATCTGCTACTAATCTGGGGCAGGCGGCTTTACAGCTTGTGTAAATCATTACCATAACCAGTACATTTCCTCTAAGGCTTTTTAGTTCAATATCATTTCCGTTTTGAGTCGTCCATTTAGAAGGAAGATTATAGATGGATAAATCACTTATTTCCTTTTTTGTTACTGCAGTATCCTTTTTATTTTCTTTACAGCTTTGTAACGAAAACAGCAGAATAAAAACCGCAATTATTATTTTTTTCATTGCAATTAATTTAAAGATTAATTTTTGGTTTTGTAGAACTGGCGCATCTAAAACCAAGATTTCGGGTTGAGTATTGTGCTTTAAGGCTTCCTCTAAAGGCATAACGCATAAATGCAGCATAATCCATTAAATCGGAGGCGTTTACAGAAGCGCTTCCGCAGAATAAATTCTTGTCACTGCTTTTGTCTTTTCTAGATTCTCCCGATAAAAAAATGCTGTTAAAATCTGATGTCCATTCCCAAACCAAACCATGCATATCGTAAACTCCCCAATAATTTTTAAACGTTTTTCCTACTTCATTTTCATACGTTTTTGACTTTTCGTACCAGGATAAAATGTAATTATTGAATTCCTTTTTGGTTCTGGCATCAATTGTTTTTTCATCGGCCATCGCTGCATATTCCCATTCATTCATTGTTGGTAAACGTTTTCCCTGACATTCACAGTATTTTTTTGCAGCAAACCAGGAAACAGCCGTTATGGGCGAATTTGGTTTTGAACTGCCAAAATCAAAATCATTTTCCCAGTAAGATAAATACGTTTTATCAGCAAAAATTCCCTTAATTTTCGATTTACTATAAGCGGGATTTTTTTTAACAAAACTCAAAAAATCAGCATTCGTAACTGGATAAATGTCTAAATAAAAAGATTTTACAGATACAGGTTTTTTAGATGAGGCTCCGTAAAGAGGAACAAAACGTCCCTCTTTTATCAGAGCCATTCTAATTTCCTGAGCTATTGTTATGCCTGTAAGCATCAGGAAAAAGGTAAGAATGAAAATGTGTTTTTTCATGCTTTATTTTTGATTGTTATCGCAGTGCTTTTACCATTTCCGGAGTAACTTCTGTTTTGTTATTGCCCCAGCTGTTGTAGATATAAGTAAGCACATTTGCTATTTCATCGTCAGATAAATTTTGTGCAGGCATTACGTTGTTATATTTTTTTCCGTTCACGCTTACTTCTCCGGTTAAACCGTGTAAAATTGTTTTAATAGCACGTTTTGAGTCTGCATTTAAATAATCTGATTTTGCAAGAGGAGGAAAGGTATTTGGAATTCCCTGCCCTTCGGCTTGGTGACAAGCAAAACAAGTAGTCCCAAAAATTTCTTTTCCAATTTTTATTCTCTCTTCGGCAGTTCGTTTAGGTGTTGCAGTTTTTACAGCTGTACTTTCAGGCATTTTTTGAATCGTTCCGCCTTCAGGCAGATAAATTCCTTCCTGAATAGTTCCTGAATAAATGTTTTTATTTTCTTTTCCTTCCACTTTCAGCATTCCCAGCGCTCCTTTATTAAATGCCCTAAAAATAGAATGATCAACCAGAATAAAAGTTCCCGGAGTTTCTACTTTAAAATCGACAATTGCTGCGCCGCCGGCCGGAATTAAAGTGGTCTGCACATTTTTGTTAATTACATTTCCCCCTTCTACATGAACATGGTCAAATATTTCTCCAATAACATGAAAAGATGATACTAAGTTTGGACCGCCGTTACCAACAAATAAACGGACTGTTTCTCCAACTTTTGCCGTTAACTCGTTTCCGTTTGTCAACGAACCCACTTTTCCATTAAATACAACATAATCCGGGGTTTCTTTTACGGCTTTATTCATGTCGAATGGCTGTAAGCCTTTTGCTCCATATTCACCCTGTGTGTAGAAATCGCCCTGCATAACATAATATTCTTTATCAACAGGAGGAAGCCCGCCTTCTGGTTCAACTAAAATCAAACCATACATACCGTTTGCAATATGCATTCCCACAGGAGCTGTTGCACAATGGTATACATACAATCCCGGATTGATAACCTTAAAACTGAAAACTTTTTCGTGTCCAGGCGCAACAAGCGATGAAGTTGCCCCGCCTCCAGGCCCGGTTACAGCATGTAAATCAATATTATGCGGTAATTTATTATCAGGATGGTTTTTTAAATGAAATTCTACTTCATCACCAACACGAGTTCTAATAAAGCTTCCCGGTACAGAGCCGCCAAATGTCCAATACGTATATTTTACGCCATCAGTCATTGTGCCTTCCTGTTCTTTGATTTCCATGTTTAATTTGAGTTTCATGGCTGTTCTGTTTCCAACTGGTTTTGGAACCATTGGCGGAGCAGTAAGTTCAGCATTCATTTCTCCTTCAGTCATTATATCAGCATAATTTACTGACTCTTCTTTTTTACAGCTTCCTAAAAAAATAGTAAAAAGTAAGCATAACAACATGTTCATTTTAATCGAAATGTTATTTTTCTTTTTCATAAGGTTTGGTTTTATTTAGTTTTAAATCAGGAGTAAAAATAAAAGACTATTTTATCTTTTATTATGATAAAAATCATGTAATACTTACAAATAATACCCTTATATTAAATTAATGTATATAGTTTTGTTATGCTTAACTATTTTAAATTCAATTCTTTAAGCCGATGTAAATTTTTTGTAAATTAATATTTTGATATTTTTTTAATAAAAACAAAAGCCCAACTCTATTTTAGAATAATAATCATTATTTTTGCGACCTGTATAAATAAAATTATTACTTCAAAATATATTTATGGTAAAAGATTTATTCGAAAGAATTCAGGACAATAAAGGACCTTTAGGAAAATGGGCTTCTCAGGCAGAAGGTTATTATGTTTTCCCAAAGTTAGAAGGAGAGTTGGGTCCGAGAATGACATTTCATGGAAAAAATATTTTAAACTGGAGTTTAAATGATTATTTAGGTTTAGCCAATCATCCAGAAGTTCGTAAAGCAGATACAGATGCAGCAATTCAATATGGTGCTGCTTATCCTATGGGAGCCCGTATGATGTCTGGACACACAACTTATCATGAACAATTAGAAAATGAATTAGCTGCTTTTGTTATGAAAGAATCAGCTTATTTGTTGAATTTTGGTTATCAGGGAATGGTATCTATTATTGATGCCTTGGTTACAAAAAACGATATCATTGTTTATGATGTAGATTCTCATGCTTGTATTATTGATGGTGTTCGTTTACACATGGGTAAACGTTTTACTTACAAGCATAATGATCTTGAAAGTATGGAGAAAAACCTGCAGCGTGCTACTAAAATGGCCGAAGAAACAGGCGGAGGTATTTTATTTATTACCGAAGGTGTTTTTGGAATGCGTGGACAGCAGGGAAAATTAAAAGAAATTGTAGCATTAAAACAAAAATACAATTTCCGTTTATTGGTTGATGATGCACACGGTTTTGGTACACTTGGCAAAACAGGTGCCGGAGCAGGTGAGGAGCAGGGAGTTCAGGATGATATTGATGTTTACTTCTCTACTTTTGCAAAATCAATGGCAAATATTGGAGCTTTTGTAGCTGCAGATAAAACAGTTATTGATTACTTAAAATACAATTTACGTTCGCAGATGTTTGCAAAAGCATTACCAATGATCCAGACAATTGGTTCATTAAAACGTTTAGAGTTATTACGTAATTCGTCTGAAATTAAGGATAAACTTTGGGAGAATGTAAATGCATTGCAAAGCGGTCTTAAAGAAAAAGGATTTAATATTGGAGATACCAATACTTGTATTACTCCGGTTTATTTAGAAGGAAGTATTCCTGAAGCTATGATAATGGTAAACGATTTAAGAGAAAACTATGGTATTTTTCTTTCTATTGTTGTTTATCCGGTTATACCAAAAGGAATTATTTTGTTAAGAATGATTCCAACAGCTTCTCATACTTTAGCAGATATCGAAGAAACATTAACAGCTTTTGAAGCTATTCGTGAGAAATTAGTCAGCGGAACTTATAAAGAAATTGCAGAACGTACAACTGTAGATGTTTCGTAATTAATTTAAAAAATAGATTTCCTTAAGTGGGAATTATGTAAAAAAATCCATTTGTTATACGAATGGATTTTTTTTTATTTGAATTAACTTTATATAAACACGAAAATAAATACAGCATTATGAAAAAAGCAGCAGCAATATCGACTCTTATTTTAACAGCTCTTATTTCCTGTAAAAAAGAAACTGCCGCTGCAGAGCCGGTACAAATTACACCAAGCCCTCAAAAAGAGGTAGAAATTGTAGAACCGGCAGGAAATCAATGCTATATTTGGAAAGCAAATGGAAGTATAATTGAAATAAGTTTTAATGTAAATTCTCACCAGGAAGTAAATGGAAAATTAAGTTATAACCTGGCAGAAAAAGATAAAAATGAAGGAACACTGATTGGAAATATGAAAGGCGATACATTAGTTGCGGATTATACTTTTAATTCTGAAGGGGCTTCATCAGTACGAGAAGTTGTTTTTTTACAAAAAGACGGAACTCTTATTGAAGGGTACGGAGATGTTGTACAAACTAATGACAAAGTATCATTTAAAGATAAAACAAAGCTGAAATTTGATCAGAAAAACAAACTGACCAAAGTTGACTGCAAAGTAGAATAATGAATTGCTGTTAATGTGAAAAATCCATTCGTTTTGGGGGCGAATGGATTTTTTTATGTTATTACTGAATTACTGAGACAGCGACTGAAAGCTTATAAATACTTCAAATAAGTCTTTCTCTGACAGTGAATTTTCGGGTCAAAGTTTTTCCAAAGTAAATGAATTGCTGTGTTTTCGGCTAGTTCAGGAGTTCTGATACAATTTTGAATTCCTTTCTCAGAAAAAGTTTTAAAATATTCATCAAAAATAATCGCCGTAACACCTTTGTTTTGGTAATCAGGATGAACTCCAATAAGGTAAAAAACAACATCTTTGCTTTTCTTTCTTGCCTTCAAAAGATGAATAAAACCAAACGGAAAAAGTTTTCCTTTTGCTTTTTGCAGCGCCTCACTAAAACTTGGCATTACAATACTAAAAGCAACTAAATTATCGTCTTTATCAACCACAAATTTTATATATTCCGGATTGATGAAGCTGATGTATTTCTTTTTAAAATATTCTTTTTGAACATCTGAAATCGCCACAAAAGAAGCTAATTTCGAGTAAGATTCGTTAAACAAATCAAACATTTTGTCAACGTGCGGCATTATGTCTTTTGTTTTGTTGAAAGTTAATGCCCTAAGTCCGTAACGTTTTTTAATTAATTCCTGTGCTTTTAGGAAAAAATCAGGTTTTACATTCGAAAAAGGGAAAATACTTTCTATATATTCTTTCTCAATTTGAAAACCTAATTGTTCAAAATGAGTAACATAATAAGGATTATTGTACCAGGTAATCATAGTTCCCATTTGGTCATAACCTTCTGTAAGAACCCCAACTTTATCTAAGTTAGAAAAACCCATTGGGCCTTCGGCATGTTCTAAGTTATGTTTTCTTCCTAATTCATAAACTTTTTCAAGAAGGGCTTTTGTTACCTCGATATCATCAATAACATCAAACCATCCAAAACGAACCTTTCTTTTATGCTGATTATTTACTTCTGCCCAATTTATAATAGCTGTAATTCTCCCAACAATTTCGCTGCCTTTGTAAGCCAGATAAAAATAGGCTTCTGCATTATCAAAAGCAGGATTTTTAGTTTTATCAAAAGATTCTAATTCATCAGCAATAATAGGAGGAACCCAATACGGATTGTCTTTATAAAGAGAGAACGGAAATTTTATATATTCGGTTAGTTCTTTTTTAGTTTTGGCTTCTTTGATTGTAATCATTAAGGTGGTATTAGCTCCTTGTTTAAAGGTTTGATTATTAAATTTATTCGTATTTAGCTTTACGTTTTCTTTCTTTTTCCTGATAATCTATAGTTTCTTTATTCTCAGGATTTTTCTTCGCTTTGTCTCTGTTTTTATTAGCGATTTGTTTTTCCTTGTACCATCCGTCATATCTCCATGAGAAACCAACTCCGCCATATAAAACCGAAGGTGTATTTTTGAAATTAGTACTTATAGAGGCATCAACCTGCATATTTGAGGACAAAAGATAGGCAGCACCACCGCGAACAATGGCATCGCTGTAAAAATCACTTTTGTATCCTTGATTTTCAATAAATCCAGACCATTTGTCATTAAATCCGTGAGTTAAAGTTAAAACGTAACCGTAACTTGGATAATCTGTACCAATATAATCTGCAATAATATTGGTTACAAAAACCCATCTTCCGCCTCCAAATAAGTTTTGAGTCACTAAAGCAATTTTTGGAGAAATTTCGCCATCTGGAGAAAAATAATAAGGATTATCAACCCCAATAAAATTCGCTCCCGCAAAAATAGAAACGGCCGGAATCAATTCACGCCATTGAAAACTGTGATTCGCTTTGTAACTATAAATATTAGCTTCTTTCTTGTAGTTTTTATAAGGATCATAAATCAGGTATTTAGCCCCTAAAACGGTTTGTCTGAAATTATTTTTTTTATAGCTGGTATACGGAGTATCAAAGTTTTCCATTTGATACTGAACATCTAAAATAAATTCAAGCTGTTCAAAAAAAGCACCATATCTAACGGTTAAATCTGTACCAAAGCCGCTAGCGTCATAATCTAATAAGTCGTGTTTTTCTTTAATGCCATAAACACCAATTTCGCCCTGAATAACAGATTTTCCAACCGCATAGGCCGACATTGTTTCGCCCGGACGGTTCGAATTAATCACATCTGTATATTGTGCGAAGAAAAATTGTGGTATTAAAAAAAGGAATGCAAAGAGTAAGTTTTTAATTTTCAACATAAATGTATTTTTTGATTAAAAGCTATAACGCATTTCAAATGTACTATATTTTATTATTTATTTAAGATTGATATTTTAATTTTAAACAACGGATTTACTAATTTTGGAAAAAAATTATACGATCATGCAAGAAGCATCTTTTACAAATTTGTTTAAAACGATAATGTGGATTATTGCGTTTTATTATATTTTTAAATTTTTAGCCCGAATCTTTTTGCCGGTATTGGTAAAAAAAGCGGTTGAAAAAGCAGGAGAAAATTTTCAAAGACAACAACAATACAGTCAGGATAATTCCTGGCAGCAAACCCGTAATAACAATAATGACGAAATAATCATTAATACCGCTAATGCCAAAAAACCTCGTGAAACCAAAAAGGTAGGCGATTATGTTGATTACGAAGAAATAGACTAAGTTTGTATCCTTTAGTATTTAGGATTCATCATTTAACCAAACCAGCCAAAATTGAAAATAGTAAATAAATTCTATCCGCACGCCCTTGTAGTCCTGGGCTTTATTCTCGTTTCCTTAATTTACTTTTATCCTGTTCTGCAGGGAAAACAAATTTTCCAGTCAGATATTGCTCAATATACCGGAATGGCCAAAGAGCAAAATGACTTTAGAGCAGCAGAACATGCAGAGCCTTATTGGACAAATTCTGCTTTTGGCGGAATGCCTACTTATCAGTTAGGAGCAAATTATCCAAACGATTTTGTGGGTAAAATAGATGATGTTTTACGCTTTTTACCACGTCCGGCTGATTATTTATTTCTATACTTCTTAGGGTTTTATGGTTTGTTATTGGTTTTAAAAACAGATCCTTTAAAAGCTTTTATCGGCGCTATTGCGTTTGGTTTTTCTACTTATTTAATTATCATTCTTGGCGTTGGACATAATGCAAAAGCACATGCAATTGCTTATATGCCGTTAGTTATTGCTGGATTTATACTCGTTTTTCAAAAAAAATATATTTGGGGAGGATTACTCACCATGTTTGCGGTGGCGTTAGAGGTTAATGCGAACCACTTTCAAATGACCTATTATTTATTGATTTTCTTATTGATACTTTCAGGTTATTTTGCCTTTACTTTTATAAAAGATAAAGAATACAAACCGCTTTTAATTGCCATTGGAACTTTGGCTGCAGCCGGAATTTTTGCAATTGGAGCTAATGCAGGAAATTTATTAGCAACAAGCGAATATGCAAAATATAGTATTCGTGATAAAAGTGAGTTGACTTTTAATCCTGACGGTTCTAAAAATGAAACAACGGCTTCAATGACAACTGATTATATTACTGAATATAGTTATGGAATTGCTGAAAGTTTGAATTTAATTGCTCCAAGGATTTTTGGAGGTTCAAGTCATGAAAATGTTGGTACAGATAGTCGTATGTACTCTTTTATGATTGAGAAAGGTGTTCCTGAAAGTCAAGCTTTAGATTTTGTGTCAGGTATGCCAACTTATTGGGGAGATCAACCTATAGTTTCAGCTCCTGCTTATGTTGGAGTTGTAGTTTTCTTTTTAGCTGTTTTGGCACTTTTTATAGATGATAGAAAAATTAAATATGTTTTCCTTTCAGGTGCATTATTTACATTAGTGCTTTCTTGGGGTAAAAACTTTTCGCTTCTGACTGATTTCTTTATTGAATATGTTCCAATGTACGATAAGTTTCGAGCAGTATCGTCTATTCAAGTTATTTTAGAATTATGTTTCCCAGTACTTGCAGTTATGGGATTACAATCATTTTTTAAAGCGAAAGATGAACCTAAATTACAGCAAAAAGCTTTAATTCAAACTACTGTTTTCGGACTTGGAGTTTTATTGATTTTGGTATTTGCAAAAGGCTTCTTTCATTTTACAGGAATGAGTGATAAATATTACCTAGAAAGTTATGGTGCGGAATTTATAGATGTATTAAAAGAAGACAGAATGTCTTTATATTCTGCAGATTTACTTCGTTCAGGATTTTTTATAGTTGTAACTTTTGGAGTTCTTTGGTTATTTATTAAGAATAAATTTTCTCAAAGTACAGCATTAATTATTGTTGCAGTTTTAATGATTTTTGACTTGTTTTTTGTAGATAAAAAATACGTTTCGGCAAAAGATTTTGTAAGCCCTGTTCAGATCGCAGCTCCATTTCAGGAAACACCAGCCGATACTCAGATTTTAAAAGATACTTCAATTTATCGTGTATTTGATTTACAAGGACAATTGCAGGGAAGATCTTCGTATTTTCATAAAACTATCGGAGGTTATAGTGCAGTACGACCAAGAAGAATGCAGCAATTGTACGATTACCAAATCGCTAAAAATAATCTGGAAGTACTTAATATGTTAAACGTTAAGTATGTAATTCAAATTGATAAAGATGGAAATCAAATTCCGACCTTAAATCCTGATGCGAATGGAAATGCCTGGTTTGTAAGTGCAGTTAAACTTGTAAATAAACCAGATGATGTCATGAAAGCTTTAGATCATATTGATACTAAGAAAGTGGCGGTTTTTAACGTTCATGAGCATGAAAGTAAATTTCAAAATGCCAGAATGAAGAAACAATGGGATACAACTGGAACAATAAAAGTAGTTCAATACAAACCAAACTATATCAAATACCAATCAGATAATGGAAAAGATGGTTTAGCTGTTTTCTCTGAAATCTATTATAAAAATGGCTGGAATGCTTATATCGACGGAAAATTGACAGATCATTTCCCAGTTGATTATGTTTTAAGAGCAATGGAAATTCCTGGTGGAAAACATACTATCGAATTTAAGTTCGAACCACAGGTTATTAAAACAGGTGGTACAATTAACCTTATAAGTTCAATTGGAATGTTTGTGCTTTTAATTGGAGGTATTTATTTCGAAAGAAAGAAATTTAGTAAGCAGTCTCAGTAATTAGTCTCAGTCTTGCTTTGTGAATCTTTGCGATATTTTGTGTGGCTTTGTGAAATGTTATTTCGCAAAGATTCACAAAGATCTCACCGAGTTTCGCAAAGTCGGTAATAAGCTCTAAATTTGCACTTTAAAATAATAAACCGATTTTCCTTGGAACAAAAAAAGCTCTTAATTATAACCTATTACTTTCCTCCAGCTGGTGGACCGGGAGTACAGCGCTGGCTGAAATTTGTAAAATATCTGCCAGACTTTGGTGTTCAGCCCATTGTTTATGTTCCAGAAAATCCAACTTACCCAATTATTGACGAAGGTTTGGTAAGTGAAATATCTGATAAAGTAATTGTTCTTAAAAACAAAATTTGGGAACCTTACCAGTTAGCTTCTGTTTTCTCAAAAAACAAAACCAAGAAAATCAGTTCGGGAATTTTTCCGCATAAAAAAAAGCAGACTTTTTTAGACAAAGCTTTTCTTTGGGTACGCGGCAATTTATTTATTCCAGATGCGAGGGTTTTTTGGGTAAAACCTTCTGTTTCCTATCTTGAAAAATACATCAAAGAAAATAATATTGATACAATTGTAACGTCGGGACCGCCGCACAGTTTGCATTTAATTGGTCTAGAATTAAAAGAAAAACTAAATGTAAAATGGTTTGCAGATTTTCGTGATCCGTGGACAACGATTGGTTATCATAAAGCGTTACGTTTATCCAGTTATGCAGCTAAAAAACATAAAAGTTTAGAACATAAAGTTCTCAACTCTGCTGATACCATAATTGTAACTAGTAAAACTACAAAAGCCGAATTTCAGGCAATTACGAATAAACCAATTTCAGTAATTACAAATGGTTACGATATTGAGAATGTTGAGAAACAAACGCTAGATACTAAGTTTACGCTTGCTCATATTGGATCATTTTTATCAGACAGAAACCCAAAATTTTTATGGGAATGTCTGGTTGAATTACTTCAGGAAATTCCAGATTTTAAAACGCATTTAGAAATTAAATTAATTGGTGCCGTAAGTCAGGAAGTTTTAGATTCTATTGAGGAATTTAAACTAAACGATTATTTAAACCTGTTAGGATATGTTTCGCATAATGAAGCTATTGCTCACCAAAAAAAGTCTCAGGTTTTACTTTTAATCGAAATAAATTCTGAAGACACTAAAAGTATTATTCCGGGGAAATTGTTTGAATATATGGTCTCTAATCGTCCAATTATTGCCATTGGACCACAAGGGTCTGATTTTGCCGATATTATAAAAGAAACCAATACAGGTGTATTTTTTGATTATTCAGAAAAAGCGAAGTTAAAAAGTGTAATTTTGGACTTTTATAATCAATTTTTGGAAGGAAAATTACAAGCTAATGGTGTTGGTTTACAGCAATATTCACGAAAAAACCTTACTAAGCAATTAGTACAATTGATCAATTAAAATAACAATTTCAAAAACAAAAGGAGAGCAGAAAATCAAAAATCTAAACTCTACAATCTAAACTCTGCAATCAAAAAATGGGTATTGTCTTAAACCAGTCTTTTAAAAACACTATAATAACATATATAGGCTTTGCAATTGGAGCCATTAATACGCTTTATTTATATCCTGTTTTTTTAGGGGCAACTTATTATGCATTAACAAATTATATTACATCTGCGGCAAATGTTATTATGCCTTTGTTTGCTATTGGAATGCAAAATACACTGGTTAAGTTTTACTCTCAGTACAAAACAGAAGAAGAACGGGAACAGTTCTTGTCATTTACGGCCTTATTTCCTATTTTAATGTGTATTCCGTTAGGGCTTATTGGTATTTTCTTTTATGATGATATTACAGATTTTGTTTCTAAAGAAAATCCTGTAGTAAAAGAGTTTATGCTTTTAATTCCTTTTATCGGAATTTGTATGGCATATTTTGAAATCTTTTATGCCTGGGCGAGAGTTCACATGCATTCGGTTTTTGGGAATTTCATTAAAGAAGTGGGTTTAAGATTACTTTCTACCGCTGCTTTAATTGGTCTTTATTTTGGCTGGATTTCATTGGTACAATTTGTTTATGTAACTGCGGCGATTTATTTTTTGGCATTTATTGTAACGATGTTTTATGCGTTTTATATTAAAAAACCAAACTTCCAGATTACCATTCCTGAAAATGTGAAAAGTGTAATGGAATATACTTTTTATATTATTCTTTCGGGAAGTGTTGCTAATTTGCTTTTAGATGGCGACAAACTGATGCTGAACCAATATATGAAAATCGAAAATATCGCGTATTATTCGGTTGCAACTTATATCGCTTTGGTGATTTCAGTTCCAAGTCGTGCGATGCATCAAATCGTGTATCCAATTACGGCAAAATTAATGCACGAAAACAAGCATGATGAGTTGAATTTACTTTATAAAAAGACCTCAATAAATTTACAAATGGTTGGCGGTTTTGTTATGCTCTGCATATTTGTAAATATTAATCAATTGTACGAATTGGTTCCAAAAGAATACAGCGGCGGTATTGAAGTTGTATTTATGATTGGTTTGTCTAAATATTTTGATTTAATTTTAGGAAACAACAATGCGATTATTTTCAATACTAAATATTACCGAATGGTATTGTATTTAGGATTAATGCTGGTTGTTCTAACGATAATTTTAAATATGATTTTCATTCCAATTTTGGGAATTTTCGGATCAGCTTTTGCAACTTTATTATCCATTACATTATACAGTTTAGCGAAGCTGCTTTTCGTTGTAAAGAAACTTCATTTATATCCTTTTACAAAAGAAACGCTTTCCTCAATACTGCTTACATTTGTATTGTTTCTTGTTTTCTATTTTTGGGAATTTCCATTTTTCCAGCTTATCAGCATTGCCTTAAAATCAATTTTGGTAACAATTCTATATGTTTATCTAAACTATAAATTTAATATCTCCCCGGATATTAATAAAGTTATTGATAATATGCTAAGAAAGATCGGAGTCAAAATTTAAGAATTTTTGCTAGTAATATCACGAGATTTAATATTGCTGAATTTCTAACTTGATTATTTAAATGTGCATTTTTTTCATTATCCAAAATAAAAGCTTTGTTTTTATATAACATATTGAAAATGTGAAGGAAATCTTAAAAAATTCGCTCGATTTATTTTGTAATTCAATTTATTACAATTAATTTTATGTAGATTTTTATTACATCTCTTTCATTGATAGTATGAATAATATTTGCATAAAGGCAATAAAAGCGGTGTCTTAATGTTTTTTTTAAATTAAATAGCTATCCCAAATTGTTAAATTTAAGTATCACATGTAGACAAACCCAAACAAATGATTATGAAAAGCAATAAGCTAAGTCAAGAACAAAGTGTACAGGTGTTTTCCAATATGATATCGAACAAAGTTCATAATGGATTTACATTAGAAGAGAGAAATGATGAATTACTTTTTGCAGTTCTTTCTAAAGGAGGAAAAGTAGTTAACCACAGTTTAAATTTCATGATTTTTTGTTTAACCCTCGGATTATGGTCATTTGCATGGCTGTATCTAACATTAGAGGCTTCCAAACAAAAAAAGGTATTAGTCGCCATTGACGAAGATGGTTTTCCTTTTGAAGAAAAATGTTTAGTAGCATAAATATTTTCAGTTTAAAATAGTTTAGCCATAAATTACAATCATCTTAATGAATGTAATTTATGGCTAACTTTTTTTATAGTAATGCTGTTATAGTTTATAATTTATCTTTTAAATAAATTCCTGTAACAGATTCCTTGATTTTAACAACATCTTCGGGTGTTCCTGCGGCTAATAAATGTCCCCCATTTTCACCGCCTTCAGGGCCTAGATCTAAAATCCAGTCTGCACATTTTATTAAATCTAAGTTGTGCTCAATTACAATTATCGAATGTCCTTTTTCGATTAAGGCATCAAATGAGGCCAATAATTTTTTAATATCATGAAAATGCAATCCTGTTGTAGGTTCATCAAAAACAAACAAAGCTTTATCTTTTGTTGCTCCTTTTACTAAAAATGAGGCCAATTTAATACGCTGGGCTTCACCACCGGAAAGAGTAGAGGACGATTGTCCTAATTGAACATATCCTAAACCAACATCTTGCAGTGGCTGTAGTTTTTGAGTGATTTTAGTCTGCTTATTTTTTTCGAAAAAAGCAATTGCATCATCAATTGTCATGGTTAGAACATCGTTGATGTTTTGATTATCAAAAGTAACTTCGAGAATCTCTTTTTTAAATCGTTTTCCGCCGCAGGTTTCACAAGGCAGCGAAACATCGGCCATAAAAACCATTTCAACATTTATTGAGCCTTCTCCTTTACAAGTTTCGCAGCGGCCTCCATCAACATTAAAAGAAAAATGTTTAGCCTGATATCCTCTTATTTTCGATAACTTTTCTTTCGCATACAAATCACGAATGTCATCATAAGCTTTAATGTATGTTACAGGATTTGATCTCGAACTTCTTCCAATTGGATTTTGGTCAACATATTCAATATGTTTGATCTGAGAAAAAGAACCTGATATTTCACTGAACTGCCCCGCTTTTTCAGCAGCATTTTCCAGTTTTTTCTGCATGGCAGGAAATAAAATTTTCTTAATCAGTGTACTTTTTCCGCTTCCTGAAACTCCTGTCACAACGGTTAAAACATCAAGAGGAAAAGTAACATTAATATTTTTAAGGTTATTTTCTCTGGCACCAATAATATCAATATGGTTTTTAAATTTTCGTCTTTTCTTTGGAACAGAAATTTCTAAATCGCCATTCAGGTATTTCGAAGTAAGCGAATCTGATTTTAAAATTTCTGCATAAGTTCCCTGTGCCACTAGTTTTCCTCCAAAAGTTCCGGCTTCTGGGCCAATATCAATAATCATATCGGCAGCTTTCATGATATCTTCGTCGTGTTCTACTACGATAACCGTATTTCCTAAATCACGAAGAGAAAGTAAAACCTTAATCAATCGTTCTGAATCTTTTGGGTGAAGACCAATACTTGGTTCGTCCAGAATATACATCGAACCAACCAAACTGCTTCCTAATGAAGTAGCAAGATTAATACGCTGCGATTCTCCTCCGGAAAGTGTAGCTGAATTTCGGTTTAATGTTAGATAATCTAAACCAACTTCTGTCAAAAAGGACAAACGATTATTAATCTCAACCATCAAACGTTTGGCAATTTGCTGTTCGTAAACATTCAATTCGATATTTTTAAAGAAAGTAACCAAATGTCTAATCGGAAGATCGACTAAATCTGAAACCGTTTTTCCATTGACTTTTACATATGAAGCTTCTTCGCGTAAACGTTTTCCACGACAGGCGTGGCATTTCGTTTTACCGCGGTAACGCGAAAGCATGACACGATTTTGTATTTTATAATTTTTTTCTTCAAGTTCTTTAAAGAAATCGTTCAAACCCTGAAAATATTGATTTCCTTTCCAGATTAAGTCTTTTTGATCTTCTGAAAGTTCAAAATAAGGTTTATGAATTGGGAAATCGAATTTATAAGCATGTTTTACTAATTCATCTTTATACCAGCTCATACTTTCGCCGCGCCAAGGATAAATCGCACTTTGGAAAACGGATAATGAAGTATTCGGCACAACCAAATCAGTATCAATTCCAATAATATTTCCGTAGCCTTCGCAAACCGGACAAGCTCCGTATGGATTATTAAAACTAAATAAATGTACGTTTGGTTCCAAGAATGTAATTCCGTCTAATTCGAAATTGTTAGAATAAGAAAATCTTTTTTCTGAACCTGCTTCCTGAAGGTAACAAATTCCTTTTCCTTCAAAAAAGGCAGTCTGTACGGCATCAGAAAGGCGATTGTAAAACTCTTCTTCTTCCTTAACTACAATACGGTCAATGATTAATAAAATATCTTTATTATCCAGTTTATGTAGTTCTGTTGGGGTAAATTCATCTAAACGAACCATTTCGTTATCGACTAAAATACGGGCAAAACCTTGCTGCAAAAGTATTTTAAGTTTATCTTCAAGCTGACGGCCTTCTTCTAAATGAATAGGAGCGAGCAAAAGCCATCGACTGTCGATTTCAAGTGTTTTTACATCAGAAACGACATCTGTAACGGTATTTTTTTTGACTTCCTGACCAGAAACTGGCGAATATGTTCTTCCAATTCTGGCAAATAAAAGTTTAATATAATCGTAGATTTCGGTAGAAGTTCCTACAGTCGAACGAGCATTTGTTGTATTTACTTTCTGCTCAATTGCAATTGCAGGCGCAATTCCTTTTATGTATTCTACTTTCGGTTTGTCTAAACGCCCTAAAAACTGACGCGCGTATGATGATAAACTTTCAACATATCGGCGCTGCCCTTCGGCATATAAAGTATCAAAAGCTAAACTTGATTTCCCTGATCCCGAAAGCCCTGTAATTACTACAAGTTTGTTTCTCGGAATGGCAACATCTACATTTTTTAAATTATGTACCTGTGCGCCTTTTATTATAATATTTTGCTTCGGGTCGAGTGTAGAAAGATCAATTTGCATAAAAAAAGTCAATTTTTACAAAAGTAATCAATTTTGAATAGAGTTTTGTTAAGGATATTGTCCCAAATCTTAACAGAATTGAGGTGTTTCATTTTGATCAAAACGCAAGATATTATCACAATCTGTCTCCCAGGGTGAAAACATAGTCTATTATGCAAAATCTTTTATTTTACTAAAAATTATTGTTTCACTCTAAAATATGCTATTTTAGAACTGTTTTAGTATTATTTAATATCCTGACCAAATTTGAAAACTAAACTATTTATTTTGTTGTTTTTGATGAATTTCTTGCTGTTCTCGCAGGAACTTCCACCAATTGTAAAATATTCTTCATCTGTTTACGGAGCAGGAAATCAGAGCTGGATGATTTCGCAGGACGATGAAAATTATTTATACTTCGCTAATAACGATGGCCTTTTAGAATATAACGGAACAAGCTGGCAATTGTACCCAGGACCAAATGAAACTATTATTCGATCTGTAAAAGTGATTGGGAATAAAGTATATACAGGCAGTTATATGAATTTTGGTTATTGGACCAGAAATGAAAACGGCAAACTAAAATACACATCACTCAGCGATAAAATTAAAAGTAAAATTTTAGATGATGAACAGTTTTGGAACATCTTAAAATACGATCAATGGATTCTGTTTCAATCTTTAAACCGAATTTATATTTACGATACTAAAACCAGAAAATTTAATATCATCGCACCAAAAAATGGTGTTATAAAATCATTTGCTGCAAAAAATGCTATTTATTTCCAAACCATTAAAGAAGGGCTTTTTGAATTTGAAAGCGGAAGAGCAAAATTAGTTTCAGATAATCCGATTTTAAAGAAATTTACAATTGCGAATGTTTTTACGACAGATGATGGTTTGTTGATTCAAACACAGTTGGACGGAATTTACAAACTGACAGGAAATTCTCTAACCAGAGCTGCTACAGATATAGATGCGGAATTAAAATCAAGTTTCGTATACAGCAGCCAGCGTCTTCAGGATGGCAGTTTTGCTTTGGGAACAGTTTCAAACGGAGTTTTTATTTTATCGGATAATGGAAAACTAAAATATCATCTTACACAAAGTAAAGGTTTGAGCAATAATACAGCTTTGTCGCTTTTTGAAGATAAAGATCAAAATTTATGGGTTGGATTGGATAACGGAATCAACTGCATCAATATTCAATCGCCGGTACATAGTTTTACAGACGATACAGGGGTTTTAGGAACCGTTTATGCGTCGGCTGTTTTTAACGGAATGCTTTACATTGGAACAAATCAGGGATTGTTTTGTAAACCCATGCAGAGTAATGCTGAATTTAAATTTATAAATGGAACAAAAGGTCAGGTTTGGTCGCTGTTTATGTATGATAATGCACTTTTTTGCGGACACGATTCGGGAACTTTTGTGGTGAAAAATGATTCGGCAAAAAATATATTTTCGGGTTCCGGAACCTGGAAGCTTGAACCAGTTCCAACAAATAAAAACCAATTAATTCAGGGAAATTATTACGGACTTTCGGTTTTAGAGAAAGTAAATAATCAGTGGGTTTTTAAAAACAAAATTCAGGGTTTTGATTATTCATCGCGGTATTTTGAAATCACAAAAAATCTTGATGTTTATGTAAGCCATGAATACAAAGGGATTTTTAGATTAAAACTCGATAAAGGGCTTTTAAAAACACATGATTTTTATACCTACAAATCTCCCGAAAAAGGAATCAGTGCCAGTTTAACCACATTTAATAATTCGATTTATTATGCTTACAAAGGAGGGATTTTTAAATTAAATCCTAAAACAAAACAGTTCGAAAAAGATGCTGTTTTGAGTTCGATTTTTGAAAAAGACGAATATACATCGGGTAAATTAATTGTAGATCATTCGAATAAAATCTGGTTGTTTTCTAAAAACTACATTCATTATTTCTCTGCCAGTAAATTGAGCAATCAATTAAAGCAGAATATAATTCCTATTCCATCCTCTTTAACCAATTCGATGCTGGGTTATGAAAATATTACCCAAATTTCAAAATCAACTTATTTAATAGGTACGACAGATGGTTATTATACATTAAATATTGATGATTTAAGTTTTAAAAACTATGATGTTTTTATTACAGATATATTGATAAACAAGCAAAATGAAACGTTTAAAAATGTTGGTATTCAAAGAGAAGGCAGTTTTGATTCTGATGAAAATAACATTACACTTAATTACACCGTTCCGGAATATAATAAATACATTAATTCTGAATATCAATATTTATTAGAAGGTTTTCAGGACGACTGGAGCGAGTGGAGTACAAAGGCGACTGTAAATTTTAAAAACCTTTCGCCGGGAAAATACACTTTTAGAGTAAGGGCTAAATATGCCAATACAATTCTGCAAAATACTGCCGTATATACATTTATAGTTTTAAAGCCTTGGTATTTGACCAATTTAGCTTGTTTTGTTTATTTTCTTTTGGTTTTGGCAATGGCATATTTCATTAATAAAGCATATCGAAATTATTATCAAAAACAGAAAGAAAAACTTATCGAAGAAAATAACCTTTTACTGGAGATTCAGGAACTTGAAAACGAACAGCAGCTAATGAAACTTCGAAACGAACAGCTTTCGCAGGACGTTGATAATAAAAATCGTGAACTGGCGGTTTCGACAATGAGTTTAAACAGTAAAAACGAATTATTAGCCTTCATTAAAGAAGATTTAAAGAAAACTGCTCAAAATGACAGTTCAAATATCAAATCTGTAATTAGTACGATTAATAAAAATATCACCGAAGAAGATTCCTGGAACGTATTTAAAGAAGCTTTTGACAGCGCCGATAAAGATTTCTTAAAACGTATCAAACAAATGCATCCTGTCTTAACGCCAAACGATCTTCGTTTATGTGCTTATCTTCGACTGAACCTTTCATCAAAAGAAATTGCGCCAATGTTTAATATTTCTGTTCGAAGTGTTGAAATAAAAAGATATCGTTTGCGTAAAAAAATGGATTTGCAGCACGAAATCGGTTTAGTAGAATATATTTTGGCTGTATAGTATTTCAAAAAACAGCTCAAAAAAACTATACATTACCACAACATTATGCATTTATTAGGAAATTGCAGTGAAAATGTTAAAGAAATTAACATTCGTAAATTATAGTTATACGGCGGTTTATTTTGTGATATCCTGAATTTACTATTTGTTTTTTTATGATGTATGTTTTTTGTTGAGGTTAAATTTGTTGTTTTCATAAATGGAACAGATAAATTTAGCTTTCAATAAAAACTAACTAATTATGAAATCTAAATTATTACTAATTGTACTATCACTGTGTACATCTTTTGCGTTTGCGCAGTCTATAGATGTAAACGGTACGGTAGTAGATGGGTCGGGATTAGCATTGCCTGGCGTTAATGTAAAAGTTAAAAGTTCGTCTCAAAACACAACCACAGATTTTGACGGATCTTTTAAGTTATCAGGAGTTCCAAAAGGATCTTCAGTTGTCTTCAGTTATATAGGTTACAGAACACAAGAAGTTGTGGTTTCGGGGACTAAAATGACTGTAAAAATGGCCGACGATGCTAAATCACTTGAAGAAGTCGTTGTTATTGGTTACGGCAGCCAGAAAAAAAGAGAAGTTACCGGAGCAGTATCTGTTGTAGACAGTAAAACACTCGATGTTTTAAAACCTGTCCGTATTGAGCAGGCTTTGCAGGGAACAATTTCTGGTGTAAACGTAACAACACAGTCAGGAGCGCCGGGAGCGCCGCTGGATATTCGTATTCGTGGTATTGCTACAAACGGACAAAATGCACCAACAGCTATCATTGATGGCTATGTTGGAGATTTAGGACTTTTGAATCCGAACGATATTGAAACAATAACGGTTTTAAAAGATGCCCAGGCGGCAATTTATGGAACAATTGGAGCAAACGGAATCATTTTGGTAACAACCAAAATGGGTAAAAAGAATTCTAAAACAAAAGTTTCGTTTAACAGCTATGCAGGATTTCAGGAAACATCCAGAAAATTACCAACTCTAAACGCTACAGAATATGCACTTTTATTAAATGAAAGTTATGCAAATGGAGGACGACCGCTTCCTTATCCTAATGTTTCTGGTTTAGGATCGGGTACAGACTGGCAGAAAGAAGTTTTTCAAAAAGGAGCACCTATCATTAATAATGATTTAACAATTACCGGAGGTTCAGACAAAATCACATATTCTATCAGCGGATCGCATTTAGATCAGGAAGGAATTGTTGGCGGAGATAAATCTGGTTTTTTAAGAAACACGGCAAGACTCGGTTTGAGTGCTGATTTAAGCGATAAATTCAAATTAAAAACCAATGTTATTTATACATATTTCACAAGAAGAACATTAAACGAAAACGGACTTGGTTCTGTATTGTTCAATGCACTTAACGTTCCTGCAACGTTAAAACCTTATGATGCAAATGGACAATTTACTTTGGTGCCGAGTACAACAGGATTAGGAACTGAAATTATAAATCCGCTTGCTCAGATTGCAAATACTTATAATGATTATAACTATAAAAAATTAAACGGAAACTTTGGTTTAGATTATAAAATTTTTAAAGGATTTACACTTTCAAGTTCAATAGGTTTTAATACTTCAAACAGCGAATCAAAAACTTTTGCAAAACAAATCAGTTATGGCGGAAAAGTATTTGATGTTCAAAGAAGTTCTGTAACCCAGGGAGCTGTAAATGATAACAACTATTCATTTGATCTTTTTGGTAATTACACTGCACAAATTGCAGAATCTCATAATATTACAGGAACAATAGGTACAACTATTTTTAAAGAATGGGGTAACGGACTTTTTGCAACTGGATTTGATGTACCTAATAACTCTTGGGAATTTGCAGATATTTCTTTAACAAAAGGAGTTTCAGAAACGTTGACAAACAGTTCATACGTTTACGATCAAAGAAGATTATCTTATTTTGGAAGACTTCAATATGATTATAAAAAGAAATATTTATTGTCTGGGATGATTCGCCGTGATTCTTCTACCAAATTTGGACCAGGAAATAAAGTAGGTTATTTTCCATCGGTTACGGGGGGCTGGGTAGTTTCTGAAGAAGGATTCTTCGGACAGCCAAAAGCAATTAGTTTCTTAAAGTTAAGAGCCAGCTACGGAACATTAGGAAATGACCAAATCCCGAATTACGGTTATTTAGGACTTTTAAGTGGAGAAGCAACTTATGTTTTTGATGGCTCTTTAGTAAACGGAACAGCAACAGGACAAGTGCCAAACCCGGACTTAAAATGGGAAGAAGCAGAAAAATTTGATGTTGGTCTGGATTTAAAAGTTTTAAACGATAAAGTTTTCATTGTTGCCGATTATTTCATCGATACCAGAAAAGATTTATTAATCCCGAATATTCCGGTTTCAGGAATCAACGGTACAGGTGCTCCGGGGGCAAGTGCTCCAACTTTAAATGCAGGATCTGTTAGAAATAAAGGTTTTGAATTTGCAATTGATTATAAAGATAAATTCTCAGATGCATTTTCATTTAGCGTAGGTTACAATGTAACGTTCCTTAAAAATGAAGTACTAGAAGTAAATAATGGTACAGGGTTTATTGAAGGTGGAGCTTTTGGAGTAGGACAGCCGGCTCCTGCACGTATGGAAATAGGTAAACCATTGGGTTATTTCTATGGATATAAAACTGACGGAATTTTCCAAAACCAGGCAGAAGTTGATGCACACCCATCACAATTGGCTTTAGGAGCAAACGCAGCACCGGGTGATCTTCGTTTTGTTGATGTAAATGGCGATGGTGTAATTGATACAAAAGATAAAACCAACATTGGAGATCCAATTCCTGATGCTACAATGGGTTTCAATCTTCAGTTAAACTATAAGAACTTAGATTTTGCAGTTTATACATTTGCTTCTGTAGGAAACGATATGGTTCGCAACTACGAAAGAACACTTTCTGATGCAAATCGCTTAAATTATGTTTTAGACAGATGGACAGGCGAAGGCTCAACAAATTCAACTCCAAGAGTTACAACAGGTGCAACAGCAAACAATGTTTTCTCTGAGTATTTTGTAGAAGATGCTTCTTACTTTAGAATTCAGAATATTCAGTTAGGATATTCTCTTGCCCCAAGTGTAGCTCAGAAAGCAGGAATCACAAAATTGAGACTTTATGCAGGAGTAAATAACCTGTACACATTTACTAAATACAAAGGTTTTGATCCGGGAGCTTCAAGTGGAGCGCCAATTGGCGGAGGGATCGATTACGGATTCTACCCAATTCCGAGAACCTATTTAATGGGGCTAAACATTAATTTTTAATTTCAATTAAAATGAAAAAGTATTTCTTTACAACCGTTATAACTCTTGCTCTGTTTTCGACCATAAGTATTTCATGTTCGGATGAGTTTGTAGACCCAACTCCAGAATATTCTATAGATTCTGAAAACTATTTTAATTCAAAAGCAGATTACGATCAGGCTTTGATTGCAGCTTACGATTTGCTTCAGGCTTCTTATGTAAATGTTTTATTAGGAGAAATTGCTTCAGATAATACATTGGCAGGAGGAGAAAGCCCAACAGACGTTATCGGGTTCCAGCAGATTGATGATATGATACACACGCCGGTAAACAGCAATTTAAGAGATATCTGGAACTGGATGTTTGCAGGAGTTCAAAGAGCTAACTATATTCTTGAATTTCAGGATAAAACAGATTTTCCGGAGAAAACCCAGGTTATTGCCGAAGCTCGTTTTCTTAGAGCATATTACCAGTTTGAATTAGTAAAATGGTTTGGCGGTATACCAATGAAAGGCGATGCGAGATTTAAAATTGGTGATGAAAAAACGATACCGCGTTCATCAGTTCAGGAAGTGTATGCTTCAATCGAAGCTGATTTAATTTTCGCATCGGCTAATTTAGCACCAAATGCTTCTCAAAAAGGCCGTGCAACAAAAACTGCAGCTCAGGCATTATTAGGAAAAGCATACTTATATCAAAATAAATTTACTCAGGCTGCTGCAGTACTAGAATCTGTAATTACTTCAGGAAAATATTCTTTAGTAACAGATTATAATTCAATATTTGAAATGGACGGAGAAAACGGAGCAGAGTCTGTTTTTGAAGTACAATATACAGATACTGAAGGTGCAGGATTTGGATGTTTGCAATGTAGTGAAGGTAATGTAGCTGTAGGTTTTAGCGGCGTTAGAAATTTTTCAGGACCGCTTTTCTCTTCAGGATTTAGTTTTAATGTGCCAACTCAGGAAGGTGCAGATGCATTTGAAGTAGGAGACAGACGCAAAGATGCGGCCATTTTAGACATCGCTGCTTTTGCCGCTGCAAATGCTAATTATGATAACGGAAAAGGAGTCAGCTACGGAAAAGGAAATGAAGACACAGGTTTCTTTAACAGAAAATATCTTCCAAGAAAAAGAAGCGCAAATGCACAGGGAGATTTGAATTTAACAAATCCAAATAATTATAGATCAATTCGTTATGCAGACGTTCTTTTAATGGCTGCAGAAGCTTACAACAGAGGCGGAATTGACGACGGAAAAGCAAGAACCTATTTAAACCTTGTTAGACAGCGTGCATTTGGAGATAATAACCATAATGTAACGGCTTCTGGAGCTGCTCTTACAGATTTTATCTGGGCAGAAAGAAGAGTAGAACTTTTTGGAGAAGGACATCGTTTCTTTGATTTAGTAAGAACCGGTAAAGCTGCTGGAACAATCCCTGGATTTTCAGCAAATAAAAACGAATTATTTCCGCTTCCAATAGAAGAAATTCAATTCGCAAACGGAAACTGGTCTCAAAATCCTGGATATTAAAAAAATACTATTATGAAAAAATTACATTATATATTAAGTCTTGTCGTTTTAATGCTATTCTTTAGCTGTTCAAGCGATGACAGCAATATTGATTTAGAAGGTGTCAGCGCACCCGAAAACATATCTGCTTTGACCACAGTAACTCAGGACAACTCCGGTAAAGTAACTTTTTTACCAAAAGGAGAAGGAGTAACGCAATACAAAATAAATTACGGAGACGGATCACCTGAATCGGATTATTTCCCTTCAGGAGGAACCGTAACACACGTTTACAAAGAAGGAACTTACCAAAGCAAAATTATTGCAATGGGAATCAACGGAAAAACAACCGAAGTAACGCAGGAAGTTTTGGTTTCTTTTAGAGCTCCGGAAAATTTAGTAGTAGTAATAACAAACGATTTATCAGTTTCTAAAAAAGTAACCGTAAAAGCAACAGCAGATTTTGCATTGTTTTATGATGTTTATTTTGGAGAAGCAGGAAAACCAGATCCGCTTACTGCAAATAACGGAGAATCGGTTTCATATACGTATCAGCAAGCTGGAGTTTACACCATTCGCGTAGTTTCAAAAAGTGCAGCGATTAAAACAACTGAAAAATCTCAGGAGTTTGAAGCAAAATTAGTTCTTAATCCAACAACTTCAGCACCAACGCCTCCAAACAGAGCAGCCGGAAATGTAATTTCTATTTATGGTTCTAAATACACAAATGTTGCCGGAACAAACTATTTCCCGGATTGGGGACAAGCAGGACAAGGAAGCAGCTGGACAGAATTTGATCTAAACGGAGACAAAATGCTGAACTATATTAAATTAAGCTACCAGGGAATTGCTTTGGCAGATAATGTAACAGTTGACGTTTCTGGAATGGATTACATTCACATGGATGTCTGGACAGCAGATTTACAAAAAATCGAAACTTCATTAATTAGTAAAACAAATGGTGAAAAACCAGTTACAAAAGATCTTACAGCAAATCAATGGACAAGTATTGATATTCCAATTTCGGCATTTACAAGTCAGGGATTAACTGTAGCCGATATTTTCCAATTGAAATTTGTTGGAACACCTTGGGCCGGAGGAACTGTATTTATCGATAATATTTATTTCTACAAAGACAGCGAAACATTAAATACCGCAGCACCAACACCAACAAAACCGGCGGCAGACGTTATTTCATTATTTAGTGATGCTTACACAAATATTGCAATTCAAACCTGGCGTACAGACTGGTCGGCAGCGACACTTGAAGAAACGGCTGTTGCAGGAAATGCAGTTAAAAAATATTCAGATTTAAATTTTGTGGGTATCGAACCTGTAACAACAATTGATGCAACAGGAATGACACATTTCCACGTAGATGTCTGGTCTTCAGATTATACAGAATTCAGAGTTAAATTAGTTGATTTTGGAGCAAACGGAGTTTACAATGGAGGAGGAGATGACAAAGAACACGAACTTAAGTTTACCGCTCCTGCACAAGGACAATGGGTGAGTCTGGATATTCCTTTAAGTGATTTTACAGGATTAACAACCAGAGCTCATATTGCGCAGCTTATTTATTCAGGAAACCCAAGCGGAAGTCATACCATTTATATTGACAACGTTTATTTCCATAAATAAAAGCAGGGATTATCAACGAAATTAAAATGAATTTACATTTTATAAAAAATAACAAAATGAAAAAATATAATAAATACTTCGTATTACTTTTTGCTCTGCTTTCAGCAATAAGTTGTCAAAAAGACGATTACGCTTTTGGCGATTTAGTGGCGCCCTCTAATATTCAGGTAGCAGCTGAAATTATAGGAAAAACTGCCGACGCTCCAAATGGAGACGGATCAGGAACGGTAAAATTGACTGCAAAAGCAGATAATGCTGTTTCTTATAAATTTGTTTTTAGCGATGGCACTTCAGAAAATTCGCCAAGCGGGATTTTTACAAAACGTTTCACAAAAACAGGCGTAAATACCTATACTGTTACAGTAATTGCAAATGGAAGAGGCGGTGTAGCATCAAACACAACACTTGATGTTACGGTATTGAGTAACTTTAGCGATGATGAAGCTGTAGCATTCTTAACGGGCGGTACATCTAAAAAATGGTATTGGTCAGCTTCAGAAGCAGGACATTTAGGAGTTGGTCAAAACGATGCCGATGCAGCTAAAAACTATTATGCAAACTACTATCAGGCAGGACCGTTTGAAAAAGCCGGTTCACCAGCAAGCAGCTGTTTATACGAAAACGTATTGACTTTCTCTTTAGACGGGGAACAATTGAAATTTGAATTAGACAACGGCGGATCAACATTCTTCAACGCAGCCTTTGCAAGCGTAGGAGGAGGAAGCGGACCAGACGACGCTTGTTTAACTTATAACACAAGCGGAGTTAAAACAGTTTCATTAAGCCCGTCAGAATCTGTTGTAATGGCAAATCCAAATCATGCAACACAAACCAGAGGAACAACAATGAACTTCTCAGATGGTGGATTTATGGGGTATTATATCGGTCAAAGTTCTTATGAAATCCTGTCTATTACTGCAAACAGAATGGTTGTAAGAGCTGTAATGGGAGGAAACCCGGCATTAGCCTGGTACCATATTTTTACCACTACAAAGCCAACTCAAAATCCGGCAACAGATTATACAAATCTGGTTTGGTCAGATGAGTTTAATACTGATGGAGCTCCGGATGCGGCAAAATGGAATTACGATTTAGGCAGAGGAAATAACGGCTGGGGAAATAATGAAAAACAAAATTATACCAATGCAGCAACGAACGTAAAAGTACAAGGCGGTAATTTGGTTATTACAGCTAAAAAAGAAGCTTCCGGCGATGCAGATTATTCATCGGCAAGATTAAAAACAGATGCTAAATTTGCTTTTACATACGGAAAAGTTGAGGTTAAAGCTAAACTTCCGAGCGGTGGAGGAACATGGCCGGCAATCTGGATGCTTGGGCAAAACTATGCTTCTCAACCTTGGCCGGCCTGTGGCGAAATAGATATTATGGAGCATGTTGGCAACAATCAAAATGTAATTCTTAGTACACTTCATTATCCCGGACATTCAGGCGGAAATGGTGTTTCAAGCTCTAAAACCTATGCTAATGTTTCGACAGAATTTCATGTTTATAAAGTAATCTGGAGCCCTGCATCTGTAAAAACTTATGTAGACGACGATTTGCTCCATTCAGTTCCAAACGATGGTTCTTTACCTTTTAACAGCGATTTTTTCCTGATATTAAATGTAGCAATGGGAGGTAATCTAGGCGGTAATATTGATGGCGCTTTCACACAGTCTTCTATGGAGATTGATTACGTGAGAATTTATCAATAGAATATGAGTTAATTAATAAGTAATTCTGGAAGGTCAGTTTCGGCTGGCCTTCTTAATTTTAAAATGATACTATGAATAAAATAGTTTTACTATTGTTAATCTGCAGTATTTCGTATGCGCAGGAAACAAAAAGAAAATTGGTATGGGAAGAAAATTTCAATACTAAAAAATTAAACGAAAAAGCATGGAATTTCGAACTTGGCGACGGCTGCCCAAATTTGTGCGGGTACGGAAACAATGAAAGACAAATTTATACTAAAACAAATCACAAGTTTAAAGATGGAAACCTTGTTATTGAAGCCAGAAAAGAAGGAAATAAATACACATCTACAAAAATAACCACAAAAGGCAAAAAAGAATTTAAATATGGCCGAATCGAAGCCAGGGCAAAACTTCCTGTCGGGCACGGTTTGTGGCCGGCTTTCTGGATGTTAGGCGCCAATATTGATGAGGTTAAATGGCCAAAAACAGGAGAAATTGATATTTTAGAATATATAGGAAGAGATCCGCACATGGTCTATACAACCCTTCATACACAGGACAGCCACGGAAATACAATCAATACCAAAAGAACCGAATTTCCAAATATCGAAGAAGGTTATCATATATATGCAATTGAATGGAATAAAGATAAAATCGAATTTTTTGTTGATTCGGCTTTAGTTTATACTTTCAATCCCGAAGTTAAAGATGAAGATACATGGCCATTTGATAAACCATTTTATATTATTATAAATTTAGCAATTGGAGGTAATTTTGGAGGTCCTGAAGTCGATGATACTATCCTTCCTCAAAAATTTTACGTCGATTACGTGCGTGTTTATCAATAAAAAATATAGAATTAAATTTTAACCAAAAAGCAGATGTAAATAACTTAAATATTTAGTTGTAAGTTATTTACATTTGTTTTTGAATTGTTTTTTACAGCGTTTTTTAAACTATTTCTATCAAAAATGGGCTCTGAAGCAAAAAACTTAACGATTAAATGTTAATTATTATTGTTTTTGTTTGCTTATTAAAATAAATATTTGTTAAATTTGGTCACAATATTAACATAACTCAAAAAAGATCACGCCTATAAAATAAAATTACTTTTTAGAAAAATTACTCCAAATTATTAAAACTAAAAAAGTAGTATTATGGCTGATCTGCATATTCCAGACGCTCTATTAGTAAAAAATTATGTTGAAGGCAGTGAAGCTGCTCTTGCAACATTAATAAAAAGGCACGAATCTAAGATATATGGATTTATATATTCTAAGATTGCTGATAGAGATATTTCAAATGATATTTTTCAAGACACTTTTATTAAAGTAATCAAAACTTTAAAAAGTAATTCCTATAACGAAGAAGGTAAATTTCTTCCTTGGGTAATGCGTATTTCACACAATTTAATTGTGGACCACTTTCGCAAAACCAAAAAAATGCCAATGTACAGAGAAACAGAGGAATTCTCAATCTTTTCCATCATGTCTGACGATTCATTAAATATCGAAAGCAGAATGATTGTAGATCAGGTTGAGGTCGATTTAAAAAGGCTGATCGAAGAACTTCCTGAAGATCAAAAAGAAGTCTTGGTTATGAGAATGTACCAGGATATGAGTTTTAAAGAAATCTCAGAATTAACCGATGTAAGTATCAATACAGCATTAGGAAGAATGCGTTATGCGCTTATGAATTTGAGAAAAATAATAGACAAACATCAAATTATTTTAACCAACTAATACTATTTTGAATATTAGTCCGTTATACTAGTATAAAACATTTACATAGTATGGCGAAAATTTACTCAAAAAAAGCATTAGCTTCTAAAGATTTGAAACCTAAAAAAGAAGTTGTTTCTTTTTTATTAAATTATTCACAAGCTTTAACAGTTGTGAAAATTGAAGATAAAAATTTTGAGATTATAGCTAATTAAACAGCCCGCTGCTTTGGTCGGATGTTTATTTCGAAAGAAAAACCAAATGGTCGTTTTGGTTGAAAGCTCACTATTTGTATGCAAATACAGGTAGTGAGTTTTTTTTTGCTTTAAATGCATAAATTTTACTCAGTTGAGACACATTCTGATGTGTATTTTTCCAATACAGATTTCTCCAATCACTTACTATATTTCTTCGCCTTGCCTTAAATGAGCCTGAAATATAATTTTGACTGAAAATTATATTTTTGTTAAAATTTAATATTTTTATTGAAAATATTTCTTTATTCAATAATTAATTTTATTTTAGTTAAAAAATAACCATTAATTCATAAAAATAGAAGAATTTTTCGTATTAAAACATTTGAATCACCCTAATTATGTTCAACCAATAACTAAAAATCTATGAAGAAAAACTACACTGCCTTATTTCGTTTTGTTTGTTATAATTCTTAGTGATATACTAAGAAGTTTGATTTTTATGAGAAATTAAATTTAGAGATGTATTACAATTTTAATCTCTGAATCTTAATTTTTAAGTAAACGCAGGCTGAAGTCCTAAACTATCATCTTTGCGGCAAAATTCACCCAAAAACCTAAAATCTATTTTAACAACCAACACCTAACCGAAATATGAAAACGAACCTAAAGATATTATCAATGCTGTTATTGATAAATGTCGCAGCATTTGCTCAAAAAGATCAAATAAAAGAAGCGCAGTCTTTATACGATAAAGGAAAAAGCGAGGAAGCATTGGCAGCTTTAAAAAAAATAGAATATTTGATCGTAAATGCATCCGATGAAGATAAATCTGATTTCTTTTATATAAAAGGAAATGTATGTAAAGATCTGGCTTCTAAAAATATAGATGCTGTAAATAACTTTGCTCAAGCTTCGAGCGCTTATCAGGATATCCTTTTGTATGAAAATGATTCTCGTAATTACAAGTACGCTTTCAAAGCAAATTTAGCTTTAAAAGGAATGAAATCTACACTTGTAGACGGGGCTTTTAAAGATTATAAAGCTGGAAATTACAAAGAAAGCGCGGGAAAAAGTTATGAAGTATATTTAATTGACAAAAAAGATACATTAAACTTGCTTAATGCGGCCGGGGCGGCTTTAACGGGTAAAGATTATGTCTCTGCAATTAAATATTACGAAGAATTGAGAAAAATAAACTATACCGGTAAAGGAATGGTTTACTACGCTACAAACAAAAAAACTAAAGAAGAAGAAGCTTTTATTTCTGTTAGTGCCAGAGAATCTAACATTCAGGCTGGTCTTTATGAAAAACCAAGAAATGTTTTGCCGCCATCTAAAAAAGAAGAAGTTTTAATCTCTTTGGCATTTTCTTATCTGGAAAGAAATGATTATGCAAATGCATTAAAATACTATGAAAGTGATCTGCAGTTAAATCCAAATTGTATGGACTGCTATATCAATCTTACTTATGTAAAAATGCAGCTCAAAAAAGAACTGGTTAACCAAATGGATCAGCTTGGTAATACTCCTAATGAACAAAAGGAGTATGAAAAATTAAGCGCTCAAAAAGATGATATTGTAAGAAGTACAATACCATACCTTCAAAAAGCCTTAACGATAGAACCTAAAAATCCGGATGTAATTAAATCACTTTTAGGAGTGTACAGATCGCTGGATATGATAAATGAATACAATGCCTTAAAAAGTGGCAGCGGTATGTAAAATAAATAAAGAAGCTGCTATACTTTCTTTTTAGCAGCTTCTTCTATTATAGATTTTTTACCAATTGTTCTGGTAATAATATCTTTTTCTAAACTCCAGCCTCTTGCAGGCGAATATTCACGTCCGTACCAAATAATCTGTAAATGAAGATCGTTCCACGTGTCTTTTGGAAACAATCTTTTAGCATCCTTTTCAGTCTGAACAACATTTTTTCCATTCGAAAGATTCCATCTGTGCATCAGTCTGTGAATATGCGTATCAACCGGAAAAGCTGGAACCCCAAAAGCCTGAGACATGACAACACTTGCTGTTTTATGTCCAACTGCCGGTAAAGCTTCAAGTGCTTCAAAACTCTGCGGAACTTCACCATTATGCTTTTCAATCAAAATTTCAGATAAACCATGAATTCCCTTAGATTTCATTGGCGACAAACCACACGGACGAATAATTTCCTTGATTTCTTCTATAGACATCTTCACCATATCATACGGATTATCAGCCTTGGCAAACAAAAGAGGTGTAATTTGGTTCACGCGGACATCTGTACATTGCGCCGAAAGTAAAACAGCAATTAATAAGGTATAAGGGTCTTTATGATCAAGAGGGACAGGTATAGTAGGGTAGAGTTCTTTTAACGTATTTATAACAAATTGTACGCGAGCTTCTTTATTCATTTCCGTAATTTTAAAGTGTAAAAATAGGGAATTATAAGTTATGAGTTATCTTTGTTTTTAAATCTAAAATCAACAATCTGAAATCTAAAATAAAAAATATGACAACATTAAAAGCAGGCGATAAAGCGCCAAATTTTTCAGGAACAGATCAGGATGGGAAAACACATAAACTGGCAGATTATGCCGGAAAAAAATTAGTAGTATTTTTTTATCCAAAAGCAAGTACGCCTGGATGTACCGCTGAAGCTTGCGATTTGAGAGATAATTTTGAGCGTTTTAAAGCCAATAATTATGAACTTTTAGGTGTAAGCGCCGATAGCCGGAAAGCACAGTCAAAATTTAAAGATAAATATGAATTTCCTTTTCCGTTAATTGCTGATGAAGATAAATCAGTAATCAATGCTTTTGGAGTTTGGGGACCAAAAAAATTCATGGGAAGAGAATATGACGGAATCCACAGAACCACTTTTGTAATCAACGAAAAAGGAATCATTGAAGAAGTAATCGAAAAAGTAAAAACAAAAGAACACGCAGCGCAGATTTTGAAATAGTTTTTTGTTTCAGGTTTCAAGTTTCAGGTTGTTTTGCGTGTAGTTTTACCGCAAAGCACGCTAAGAAAACGCAAAGTTCGCAAGCTTAATCAACACAAAGCTTTGCGAACTTTGCGCATTGTAAATACAATCTATATAAAAAAACCTTAGCGAACTTTGCGTTAAAAAAAATATTCAGTCCCAAAAACCTGAAACCTGAAACAAAGAAAACCTGAAACAAATAAAAAAATCCCAAATAAGGGACTTTTTCTTAAGTATTTTGCTCCAGTTCTTTTTGCGGATGATATCCAAAAAGATGATGCTCTTTTATAATTTCTGCAATACCCGGCGGAAGCATTGGTTCCCAGCCTTTTTTGCCTTGGTTGATCATTTTTAAAACTTCGCGGGAGAAAACTTCCAGATTATGCGGATCGTAATCTGTAATATCAATCACTTTTCCATTAAATTTAAAGAATTTGTACAATTCTTTCATTCTAGGATGAACTTTTAAGTTACTTGAATTCATCAATACGCCATCTTCGTCCAGCATTGGATAAAGGAAAACTTTCATATCCCGATAGAATAATTTTCCAAATGCTTCCAGAATTCCGCCGCTTAAATGACGGTAATATTTCTCATCAAAAATATCTACAAGGTTGTTTACACCCATTGCTAATCCCATACGGGCTTTAGTATAATTGGCAAAATATTCAACTACTTTGTAATATTCCTGGAAGTTCGAAATCATAACCGTCTGACCAAGCGAACAAAGTAATTCGGCCCTGTCCATAAAGTCGCGCTCATCGATTTCTCCGTCAGAACGTAAATTCGAAAGCGTAATTTCAAAAACTACTAACGTATTATCTTTTTCAACTTTATTTTCTTCAAGGAACATTTTCAACGATTTCTCATACATGTCCATATTTACTTTCGTAACCGGACGAAAACTTCCTCTTAAAGCCAAAAGGTTTTTTTTGTATAAAATAGCAGCCGGAAGAATATTTTTCCCTTCAGGATTAAACATTACGGCATCTGTCATTCCATTTTTAACCAGCTGTAAACTCATCAAGCGATTGTCTACATCAGCAAAACGCGGGCCTGAAAAGTTAATCGTATCAATCTCTAACTGATCTTTGTCTAAATGGTCGTATAAATAACGCAGTAAACGTTTTGGGTCATTATATTTATAGAAAGCACCGTAAATTAAATTTACACCTAAAATTCCAAGTGTTTCTTGTTGTAGTCTGGCATCGGTTTCTTTAAAACGAATGTGAAGTATAATTTCGTTGTAAGCTTCGTCTGGTTCAATCTGATATCTAATTCCAACCCAGCCGTGTCCTTTAAATTGTTTCGCAAAATCTATGGTTGCTACCGTATTAGCGTAGCTGAAGAAAAGTTTATTTGGGTGTTTTTCTCTGCTCAAACGTTCTTCGATCAATTCCCCTTCAAATGTGAGCATTTTTTTTAGTCGGTTTTCAGTAACATATCTTCCGTCACTTTCAACTCCGTAAACAGCATCACTAAAATCTTTGTCATAAGCTGACATCGCTTTTGCAATAGTTCCTGAAGAACCTCCAGACCTGAAAAAATGTCTAACTGTCTCTTGTCCAGCACCAATTTCAGCAAATGTTCCGTAAATATTCTCGTTTAAATTAATGCGTAAAGCTTTGTCTTTTATAGAAGGAATCTGTTCGATGACCTTGTCACCTTTGAGTTTTATTTCTGTACCCATTTTATTTTAAATAGATTTGTTACAAAGTTAGTAAATTAGGGTTCTAATGAAAGAGAAATAATCCTATTTTTGTAAAAAAATTAAGTTCAATTGAAGGTCTATTTTTTAGGTACTGGTACTTCTCAAGGCATTCCGATTATCGGAGTTGATCATCCTGTTTGCAAAAGCACTGACGCTAAGGACAAAAGGCTCCGTGTATCCATCTGGATTACATGGGATGAGCATTCATTTGTAATCGATTGCGGTCCCGATTTCAGACAGCAGATGCTTTCCTGCGGATGCCGTAAACTTGATGCCATCTTATTCACGCACGAACATGCAGATCACACGGCAGGATTAGATGATATTCGTCCGTATAATTTCAGACAAGGCGAAATCCCAATTTACGGACATGAACGTGTACTCGATAATTTAAGACGCCGTTTTGATTATGTTTTTGAAACCGTAAATAAATATCCGGGTGCCCCAAGTGTAAAAACCATTGAAGTCAAAAACAATGAATCTTTTGCTGCTGGTGATAAAATAGCAATTCCAATAAACGTTATGCATGGTGATTTGCAGGTTTTTGGATATAGAATCGATGATTTTGCCTATCTAACCGATGTAAAAACAATCGAACAAACGGAGATCGATAAACTTAAAGACTTAAAAGTTTTGGTTGTAAATGCTTTGCGCGTTGAACCTCATGATACACATTTTAACCTGCAGGAAGCGCTTGATTTTATCAATCTTGTAAAACCTGAAAAAGCTTATTTAACGCACATCAGCCATGTTTTAGGTTTTCACGAAGAAGTGCAGAAACAACTTCCTGAAAACGTTTTTCTGGCTTACGATAATTTAGAAATTACAATTTAATTATACCACAAAATGAAAAAATCCTTAATGCTTTACCTTTTTATCCTTGCGATATTAATGAATGTTTTTACTTATATGTTTTACAGCCGTGAAGTGAAATTTGGTGAAGAAAGATATGAGAAAACAACTAAAAAGCTAAGAGACAGTATTAATTTAGTATCGGCTAAATTAGCCGATGCAGATTATTTTTCTTTAGAACACAATGAAAATGCGCAAAACTATTTTGATAACAGTGCTTCTGGAGGAAAAGTAATTTTATTTGAAAAACTAATTCCGGTTGTAACAGAAAAATTATTAGATTTCAATTCAAATCCAAAAGGAAACCCATACACAGGGCAAGATCAGATAGGCCCAAATAAATTTATCATCAATAAAGTAAAAATTTTAAACCACCGCTGGATCATTGCAGATTATAGTAATGGTGAATTATGGGGAGAAGTCTTGTTAAAATACTTTGTTGATAACAATGATAATATTACCTTTGAAGTAAATCAAACTTGGTTATATCAAAAATAGGATTATAAAATCCTTTTTTTTTTGACTAATAATTAAAAATGAGGATTATGAAAAAAATGTTTTTGTTTATGATTATTGCAGCTGTGACATTTTCTTGCGCAAAAAAAGTTTCACAGGAAAGCACAGTTGTTAAAGAACCGCAGGAAAAGAAATTAGTTGGAGGAGATTCTGACGCACACGGATGCAAAGGTTCTGCAGGTTATACCTGGTCAACTCTAAAAAAAGAATGTATCCGAATTTTTGAAGGAACAAAACTAACGCATACAGAAGAAACAGGTAAAACTTATACAACCGCTGCCTACGTAATTTTTGATGGAAATAAAGCCGAACTTTTTCTGGATACGCAAAAAGAATCTATTATTTTAGAAAGAAAATCAGAAGGAGATTCGTGGAATAAAGATGACTATCAATTAATTCCCTGGAAAGGCTATGTCCTGAAAAAAGACGGGAAGATTATTTATACAGGAGAGTAGTTTAGTGTTCAGTGTTCAGTTTTTTAGTATTCAGTTGCAGTTTACAGTTATAGTTCGAAACTGAATACTAAAAAACTGAACACTGAATACTAAAATAAACTAGTTCTTTTTTTTAATCTCGTTCATTCTTAAATTTATAAAGGCTAAAATCTGTCTGCCAAATAACATTGATGGTTTTTCTATCAAGATAAATGAAATATAAGCAATCAGGATTGATACAATAGAAGCTATTAGGAAATGGAATCCAGCATATATTTTTCCGAAAATAAAATAAACTATTTGCTGAATTAAAAAACCCCAAAGGTATATTCCGTACGAAATATCATGCTTAGGCTTAAAATTTAAAATAAATTTTCTGGAAGAAATAAAGATGATTAAGTTACAAAAAGCAATTATTAGAAATAGTTCTTCTGCAGGATTATTTTTAAATAGAAAGCATACAAGAAAAGACAGTATAACTATTGGTAAATTCATTACAAATTTGTTCTGATTTATTGCTAAAAAAGTACCATAAGCAAAAGAAAAAGGGAGATAATAAATTTCAGGATTGGTGCTTAGTCTGCTCAGAATAATATGAGTTGGTAAAAAACTTTCAATAAAAATTGCTATAAAAATAATATTGAAAATAATTGTTCTTTTGTTTTTAAAAAGCAAAAAAGCACACATTAAAAAAAAGTAACACCTTACTTCATAACGCAAACTCCACAAAGAGCCATTAACAATATCCTTATATAAATTATCACTAAAAACTCCTGTTAGTGTATATTTGGTTTGAAAAAGCAGGTTTCTTATTATATATTTAAAATTGTTTATGTCTGAAAAATATTTTGAAATGCTGACATTAGTAAAAACTGGTCCAATTATAAAGACAGTAATTAGTAAAAGAAACAGTAAAGCAGGCAAAATCCGAAACACCCTGGATATTGTAAAATATACAAAATTGTCATTTTTTAGGTAACTATTTGTGACAACTAATCCGCTTATAAAAAAGAAAAGTTTTACAGCAAGTGCACCAGAATAAGTTACAGGCAAAAAGAAACTTAAAGGATCTGTCCAATAAGGGGTTTCTCCATTTAATGGAATTGTATGTCCTACTATAACAATACAAGCTAATAAGATTCTAATTAAATCTAAATTGTTGTTTTCTTTGTTTAAAAACCAAGTTATTTTCATGGACTAAAATCCTTAAAATTAAAGAGCCAGCCAATTCCTGAAATCAAAGAAATTCTGTGGTGCAACGCCGTGACCAACAGGATATTCTTTGTAAGTAACCGGAATATTTAATTTTTCTAAAATTGCCGGAGTTTTTCTAGCCCATTCAATTGGAATAACCTGATCTACAGTTCCATGTGAAGCGAATATTTTTAAGTTTTTAAAGTCATTTTTCTCGAAACCATCTTTGATTATTTCTTCATTAAAATAACCGCTCATCGCCACAACTCTCTGAATTTTTTCAGGATAGGAAAGTGCTGTTGAATAGCTTAAAATGGAACCTTGGCTAAACCCAATCAAAGTTACATTGTTAGCATCAATAGGATAATTTGCTATCAATTCATCAATAAAAGCAGCGATTGTATCTCTTGAAGTTTTAGCCTGCTCGTTGTCTGAAAATTTATTCTGATCAGCATCAAAATTGATTGCGTACCAAGCATAAGCACCATATTGTAAATCATAAGGCGCTCTGGCCGAAATGATATAATAATTATCCGGAAGTTCAGAAGCAAACGAAAACAAATCGGCTTCGTTACTGCCATATCCATGTAATAAAAGCAATAACGGATTTTTATCTAAAATTACTTTTGGCTCTTGTATTTTATATTCTAAAGATAGATTCATTTTTTTAATGTTCAGTGTTCGGTTTTTAGTGTTCAGTTTCAAACTTTGACTAAGCTTGTTTATGTTATTATGAAAAATCTGTTTTTATCTGCGTTTTTGCTTGCAAATCTGCGTCATCCGTGTTCAAAATTTATACGCCGATAAAACAGATTCGCTAAAGCGAAAATGCTGATTTTAACGGATTTCTTTTTTGGAATTTAAACATTGAAATTTCCTAACCTATAGATTTAAACCATTTTTGAAACAGATTTCCAACTAAAGGAATTGGTCTCATCTGGCCTTGAATAGCGTTGAAAATTCCATAAGTCCAAAGAATTGAAATACAAATCCACATTGGGAAAGTGATTAAAAAACTGTCAAAATTACTGATTATAGCTCCGAAAGAAATAAAAGTCAGTGATAAACCTAAAGCCTGACGAATATGAAAAGACGCAAAACTGTTTTTGTTTTCAGAATTCATAGACATTGCAATCAAAACACCAATAATTAGGATATAACTTGTAATGGCGATTGATTTTCCTTCTTCGATTGTATTGTTCATTATATTATTTTGTAACAAGTTTATTTTTATTTAAAATTCCGTATATAGAACCTTTAAGTTCAGTTCCTAAAAAAGCAGAATTTTTAGATTTTGAAAGAATGTTCTCTTTCGTAAAAGTTGATTTTCCTTCTGGAGTAAATAAAGTAAAGTTTGCTTTAGCACCTTCAACAATTGTATTGTTTTCAAGACCAAAAACAGTTCTTCCTGAAGTCAATTTTGTAATTACAGTTTCTAGAGGTAAAACCGTTAATAATGCTCCAAAAGCACTTTCAAGACCTATAGTTCCGTTTTTAGCCGTATCAAATTCCATTTTCTTGAATTCAATATCAATCGGGTTATGGTCTGATGTAATTGTGTCGATAGTTCCGTCGGCAATTCCGTTTAGTAAAGCCTGTCTGTCAACTTCTGTGCGTAATGGCGGCGTAACTTTAAAACGAGTGTCAAAACCGTCTAGTTTTTCATCAGTTAAAACCAAATGATGTACAGAAACACTTGTCGTTACGTTTAGACCTTTTGCTTTTGCTTCTCTAATTAACTGAACTGATTTTGCTGTAGAAATCGTCGGGATATGAAGTTTCCCACCCGTATATTCCAATAAAAATAAGTTTCTTGATATTTGCAGTTCTTCAGCTAAATTCGGGATTCCTTTTAAACCTAATCTTGTCGAAACGATTCCTTCATTGGCAACTCCGTTTCCTTTTAGATTTGGATCTTGCGAATAAGTGATAACCAAACCATCAAAATCCTGAACATATTGCAATGCAATTTTTAGCAGATTAGCATTATCAATACTTCTGTTATAATCTCCAAAAGCAATTGCTCCGGCTTTTTTCATATCATAAAGCTCTGCCATGTCTTTTCCTTCGCTGGCTTTTGTTAAAGCACCAATTGGAAAAATTTCTGTAGCAAAACCATTTGCCTTATTTTTTACAAAATTGACCTGAGATTGATTGTCAATAATCGGGAAGGAGTTCGGCTGTAAAGCAATTGCTGTAAAACCGCTTTTTGCCGCAACATTTAATCCGTTTGCAATAGTTTCTCTGTCTTCATAACCTGGCTCGCCCAGCGAAACACTGCTGTCAAACCAGCCTTGAGAAACATGAAGATTGTCGAATCTTACTACTTCTGCATCATCATTTGGAAGAGAAACTCCTATTTTTTCAATTAAACCATCTGCAATTAAAAGATCAACGGTCTGGTTATGAAACGGACTTTTTGAGTCGATAATTTTGGCGCTTTTGATGATTATTTTCATATGTAGAGAAATTTATTTTTTATTTAAAGATTCCTGTATGTCATTTCGACGAAGGAGAAATCGCATCCAATTTTCCGCTCAGTGCGTTCTCAACATGTGCGATTTCTCCCTGCGGTCGAAATGACATACGAAAACGAACAGTTAGAAATCTACTTCACGAATTTTATAATCGCCATTTCTAATGCTAAAAATAACAGTGCAAAGATAACAAACCATTTCCAAATTTGGCTGTCAGTCCGCTCAGTTTGTAAGGTGTTAAAAATGGTCGAAATCGTATCGGCGGTTTTAAAATCAGAAACTACGTTTGTGTTTACCTGACTCAAATCGCTTTCGGTTCTTTTGTAATTAAAGCTCAAATTTTCAACCCATTCTTTTTTATCAAAAATGCTGTAATTTCCAGCTGTTTCCGGAAAATCATTAAACGTTAATTTGACTTTATTATTCAAAATCTGCTGAATCGGAATAAACGAATCTTCTGTTCCTTTTACCTCCAAAATAGCATCTTTTGTCAGCAAAACATCAACGAAATACGGCTGATTATTTCCAATAGTTAAAGCATTTACACCCGTTTTTTGATTGTTCTGCGCCATTTTATAAAACAACGGAACAATTAACGGCGATTGCTGAAAGTTTGAATTTACTGCATTTATTGGTGCCGAAAATACAGTAATTCCAGCCGTAGGATTTTGAATTGCCGTTACAAATGTACTTTGATCTTCATAAGATAAAACCGCCGGGTATGGACTCAAAATATCAAATGAACTGCTTGTTTTTGGATATTGAAAATTCGTAATTTTATTCTCGAAAACTCCTGAAAATAAAGGGTGATCGAAATTAATTTTGGTAATAAGTTTACTTTCTGTTTTAAGATTATTAAACTGAACCTTTCCAAAATTTCCTAAAAAGGAATTTAAATTTGAAATGGAACTTTTTTCAGAAGGAATTACAACCAAATTTCCGCCTTTAGAAACAAAGGCTTTTAAAGTCGTTTGCAAAGCCTGCGGAATTTCAACTAATTCGTTTAAGATTATTGTATTTTGTTTTTCTAAACTATTATAATCTAAAGAACTGATAGAGTAATTATTATAATTGAATTCGGCAGAAGTATAAATTCTCGACAAGAAATTACTTTTTTCAGGTTCGCCAATGCTGATTACGTTTGTTTTTTTGTTTTTAGAAATGCTGAAAAATAATTTGTTATCGTAAGTTAAACCATTGTCTTCAATAGAAACATAACCGTGAAAAGCTTCTTTTGGAATCGTAAAGCTGATTTTCTTTTTCTTAGTATCAAAATTAATGATTGTTTTGGCAATCAGTTTATTTTGATTGTACAAAGCAGTCGAAATAGGTTTAAAATCTTCACCATAACCGGATAAGTTTACACTTATTTCATAGAAATTTTCTAAAGTCTGATTGATGTAAACGCTGTCAATAGAAACGTTATTTTTTTGCTCGGCTTCGGGAATTATAAAATAGGTTTTTTCTTCAGTATCAATATTTTTAATATCATTTTCAGTTAAACCAACAACATCAGAAATAATAACAATATCTTTTTTATGTACTGATTTATGTGCTTTTACTTTTGCCATAATCGATGAAAGTTCAAATGGCACTGCGCTGTATTTTAGATTCTGTAAAGCACTTTTAGTCGATTTTATATCGGTATTCCAGTAATTTTCGGTATTTGTAAGCAGCGAAAATTGAGCAGTTTCGGGCGTGTTTTCAAGTAATTCCTGAACGGCACGTTTTAGCAATTCTCCTTTTTTGCCTTTTGCCTGCATACTAAACGAATTGTCTAAAATAATATACATTTCGTTTGATGCATTTTTACTGTCTTTGGCTTCAAAAAATGGCTGTGCAAAAGCTGTAATGGCGCAAGTAAGTAATAAAAGGCGTGTGGCAAGCAATAATCGTTTTTTGATTTTAGAACTTTTACGAGTCTGAATTGCCAGTTCTTTTAGGAAACGAACATTGGTAAAATAAGAGGTTTTAAATCGTCGTAATTGAAATAAATGAACCAAAATTGGAACAATCAATAAAAAAAGAAAGTATAGAATTTCGGGATGTTTAAAATGCATTCTGGCTTCGATTTACTTCGCTACGTTTTATTTTTCGCGAAGATACTGGTCAAAAATACAAATTTTTAATTAAACCATAGAGGCAATATTTAGTTAAACCATATAAGTTATATGAGAGATTATAAGCAGGAGTTAATATGTTTTAATTAAATGAACTTATATAACTTATATGGTAGAAATCCTTTTTGAAAAATGTAACTTTTCTGACTTTATTTGTAATGATCTAAAAGATATTATTGCTTATTTTAGCGTATTCAAAAAAACAAACTATGAAAAAAATATATCTAGTATTATTTTCAGCTTTGGCAGTCACAACTGTTGAAGCCCAAAATAAATTTAACCTGTTAGTTGGAACTTATACTAATACATGCCAGAGCAACGGAATTTACGTTTATGAATTTGATGCAAATTCAGGTGAGTTTAAACTTAAAAATTCTTCTGAAAATGTTGTGAGTCCTAGTTATTTATCGGTTTCTGCTGATAATAAATTTATTTATGCGGTAAATGAGAATGGAACACAAAGTACGGTAAGTGCATTTGGATATGATTCTGCATCAGGAAAAATTAATTTTTTGAATAAAAATGATGCATTGGGAGCAGATCCTTGTCATTTAATAAATGATGATAAAAATGTAATTGCTGCCAATTATTCCGGAGGTAATATCGTTGTTTATAAAAAGAATACTGATGGAAGCATTTCTGAAGTACAGCAATTGATTCAGCATGAAGGAAAAGGATCTAATGCAGCACGTCAGGAAAAGGCGCACGTACATATGGTGGTTTTTTCTCCAGATAAAAAGTTTGTGCTTTCTAATGATTTAGGTTTAGATAAAGTTTTTATTTACAAATACAATCCAACTTCTAAAAATGAAATTCTGACTTTAAAAGGCAGTGTTGATGTAAAACCGGGAAGCGGCCCAAGACATTTAACTTTTAGTAAAGATGGTAAATTTGTTTATTTAGTTCAGGAATTAGATGGTACGCTGACAACTTTTAGCTACAATAAAACCGGAAGTTTAAAAGTAATTGCCGAAACCAGTATTTTACCTAAAAGCTTTAAAGGCGGAACGAGCGCAGCGGCTATTAAAATCTCACCAGACGGAAATTTTTTATATGTTTCTGATCGTGCAGATGCTAATGCTGTTTCAGTATATAAAATTCTTAAAAATGGAAATATAGAATTAGTAGAGCAGCAAAGTACTTTAGGAAAAGGCCCAAGAGATTTTGCCATTGACCCAACAGGAAATTACCTTTTAGTTGGTCATCAATATACTAACGATATTGTTATTTTTAAAAGAGATATCGCAACAGGAAAAATTACAGATACAGGAAAAAGAATTCAATTGTGTTCGCCTGTGGGGCTTGTATTTACGAAAATTTAGTTTTTTAAAAAGGTTCAAAGAGACAAAGGTTCAGAGATACAAAGGTTTGAACTAGAGCAAAAGGCTCAAAAGAAAATTAAATTTTCTTTTGAGCCTTTTTATACTTTGTCTCTTTGTTTCTTTGAACCTTTGTCTCTTACAAAGAAACTATTTGTTGTTATCTTTCCTCTTTTTATCTCTCGTTTTCAGCATATTTCGATTGACAGAACCGTGAGTTTTCTTTTTTGTTTTTGAAGGGCCTCCTAAATTGACTTTTTTATTCTTTTTAGATTTTTCGTGAAAAGCTCCGTCTCCTTCGAGTTTTACTTTTTTCATTAAAAACTTAATAGGCTGTTTGTCTTTTTCAGGCTCGATTAATTTTGATGAAACTTCAACTTCTTCAGGAAAATCAGTGATATCCAGTTCCTGGTTCATTAAAACTTCGACTTCAATTTTAAATTCCTCTTCTCTTGGTGTTACAAAGCTAATTGCTGTTCCTGTAGCATCTGCACGACCTGTACGACCAATTCTGTGCATGTATAATTCAGGTTCTTCTGGAAGTTCAAAGTTAATTACGTGCGAGATATTAGAAATATCTAAACCTCTTGCCATAATATCGGTTGTGATTAAACCGCGAAGATTTCCTTCCTGAAATTCTGCCATGGTACTCAAACGATAATTTTGAGATTTATTCGAGTGAATTACACCAAATTGTCCTTCAAAATCTTCTTCAATGCGAGTATGTAGCATATCTGAAATCTTTTTATTGTTTACAAAAACCAAAACACGATCCATGCTTTCGTCATTCTGCAATAAATGTTTCAGCAAGTTTACTTTTGTATTGAAGTTTGGAACGTTGTATGTAATCTGCGTAATTTTTTCAAGCGGCGTTCCCGATGCTGCAAGGGTAACTTCTTCTGGAAAATCAAAATAATCGTTTAATATATCATCAACTTCATCAGTCATTGTTGCAGAGAATAATATATTTTGACGTTTAGTTTTCATCATCGCCAAAAGTGAAGTCAGCTGTGGTCTGAAACCAAGGTTAAGCATTTCGTCAAATTCGTCGATTACTAATTTTTGAGTTTCATCAAAACGAACAACAGCATCAAGTGCTAAATCCATTGTACGACCCGGAGTTCCGACTAAAATATCGACACCTTCGTAAACGGCTTTTTTTTGTGTATTGATGTTTACACCTCCATAAATACCCAATGTTTTAACCGACATATAGGTGGTTAATTTTTCTACTTCTTCTACAACCTGAACTACTAATTCGCGGGTTGGAACCAGAATTACGATTTTTGGCGTATTGGTATTGGTGAATTTGTAAAGTTTTAAAAGAGGCAGTAAATAGGCAAATGTTTTACCGGTTCCGGTTTGCGCAATTCCCATCATATCGCGTCCAGACATGATTACAGAGAAAGATTTTTCCTGAATAGGAGTAGGCGTAACAAAGCCTAATTCGTCAACAGCTTTTTGTAATGATTTTGGGAGATTGAATTTTTCGAAAGTGCTCATTTGCATTAAATTTTGTGCAAATGTACATTAAAATGACGGTTTTTTGTTGATTTTGTAATTTTAGATGTTGTATTTTCACTTTGATTGTCCCTCTGAGCGAAGTCGAAGAGCGTGCCAATTGGAACGTGGGCTTCGACTTCGCTCAGCCTGGCAGCACAAAACCTTAAATAAAATATATTAATTTAAAAGCTTAAAACCCTTCAAAAACGCCTAACCCAAACAAAGCAAAATCATACTTTACAGGATCTGCAGCGTCCATTTCACGAAGTTTTGTATCTAATTCTAATAAAGCTTTTGCGTCGTTTTGCTTTCGCGAAAGAATTCCTAGTTTGCGGGCAACATTTCCTGAATGCACGTCTAACGGACAAGATAATACGGATGGAGAAATAGTTTTCCAGATTCCTAAATCGACGCCTTTTGTATCTTGGCGAACCATCCAGCGTAAATACATATTGATGCGTTTTGCAGCAGAATTATTCAACGGATCTGAAATATGTTTTTGGGTTCGTGGTAAATGATCTATTTCGAAAAATATCTTTTTGAATTCGCTTATGCTTTTTTGCAGACTGTCTTTTTCCTGATTTTTAGCAAAAACCGCTTCGAGTCCGTTGTGGTTTTTGTAAATGTGCTGTAAACCTTTAATGAATCCGCCGAAATCTTTTCCGTTGAAGGTGCGGTGAACGAAGGCTTCTAAATCAGCCAAGTTATCTTCAGAATGAGACATGACGAAATCGTAAGGTGTATTTCCCATTAATTCCATCATTTTATGCGAATTCCTGATAATCATTTTACGATTTCCCCAAGCGATTGATGCGCTTAAGAATCCGGCAATTTCAATATCTTCTTTTTGAGTAAAGAGATGTGGAATCTGCACGGGATCACTTTCGATAAAATCCTGATTGTTATATTGAATAACTTTTTCGTCGAGAAATTCTTTGAGTTCTTTCTGATTCATTTGAAATGAAATGTTCTTGTTTATTCGAGTGCCTTAGCCCTGATGGCCCCGAAGTTTTTTTGGAAATAGCTCCTAATTGCTAATTTGACCGTCGACCATAATTAATTTTCTGTCGGCCATATTGGCTAATTCTTCATTGTGGGTTACGATTACAAAAGTCTGTCCGAATTCGTCACGAAGCTGGAAAAACAATTGATGTAAATTTTCGGCAGAATGTGTATCAAGATTTCCAGACGGTTCATCGGCAAAAATCACATCAGGTTTGTTGATTAAGGCCCTTGCAACGGCAACGCGCTGCTGCTCTCCGCCCGAAAGCTCATTTGGTTTGTGATGAATTCTGTGAGATAAACCTAAATAGTCCAGGATTTTTTTAGCTTCTTTTTCAGTTTCAGCTTTTGGTTTGTTGGCCATAAAAGCAGGAATACAAACGTTTTCTAAAGCTGTAAATTCGGGTAATAACTGATGAAACTGAAAAATGAACCCAAGGTTTAAATTTCTGAAATCAGATAATATTTTGTCCTGCTTGCTTTTCTTCTTAAAATAGCTGTTATAGTAAACAAACACCAAAAATATTGGTAAAAATAAAACTCCGGTTATTACTAATCTTAACGTGTCATCGAAAATTTTCGTTCTGAAAAATAACAAATAAACAACCAGAATTACAGCGTAAATTAAACCTGACCAAGTTATAATTTTAAATGCTTTTTCCTGTTTTGAATTGTCAGTTTCAATATCCTGCAGTTTCAAAATGTTTTTGCCATTAATGGTTAATGATGAATCTGAGTTTCTTTCTGGTACATCTAAGGTTCCCAGAATTTGCAGTAAAGTTGTTTTTCCGGCACCGGAAGCTCCAACAATCGAAACAATTTCGCCTTTTTTAATATGTAAATCAACTCCCTTTAAAACTTCAAGTTTATCGTAGAATTTATGTATGTTTTTTGCGTGTATCATTTATTGAAACTGTTTTTACAAAGAAACGAAGATTATGGTTAGAATCAAATTTCAATATCTTAAATTCCAAATTCCAATTCTTTGCCTCGTTGATATTCATAATAAGAAATAATCTAAAATCTGCAATCTACAATCTACAATTTAAAAATCGGCTCGTTTCTTGATATGGGAATTTTGAAATTAAATTTAATATTGGAATAAAATGAGTTTCATAAATTATTTTTAATTTCGGATAAACTCAAATCAAACTTAAAATGCAGGAATTAAATGTTGTAGAAGATAACAGAATGTCAAAATTAATAATTGGTTTAATTTTGGACGGAATTGGTATGCTGACTTATTCTGTTTTTGGATTTGCTGAATTTGGAGATATAATCTGGGCTCCAATTGCGGCTTTTATAATGACCCGAATGTATAAAGGAAGGGTTGGAAAAGTTGCGGGTGTTTTGACATTTCTGGAAGAAATAATTCCGTTTACAGATGTAATTCCATCTTTTACACTTACGTGGATTTATACTTATTTCTTTTCGGGAGAGAGAATGAAAGTTTAGTCTTTGAATAAAAAACCTAATCCCATGTTTTTGAGCATTTTCTTTTCGAAGTTCCAAAAGAATTTAAACTGCCCAAACACGGTTCCTATTGCAACTAATAGAACCTGATAAATAGGGAAAATTATTAGCAGGCGAATTAAGGTAAACCAGCCTCCAAAATCTTCTTTGGTGATTCCCAGCCAAACGCAAAATGGTTTAGACAGCCAGGCAGAAGCCGATCCTGTAATGGCAAAAACGGTAAGTATTATAATGGCTTGTAGATTTGAGGAGATTCCCCAGCGTTCTTTTAATTTATTCATTGCTATTTGTAATGATTACAAATATAGTAATTATCTTGAAGGAACATACCCCCAAAGTTTTTGTTTGTAAGTATTTTGAAAATAAATCATGTAATTGTAAATTAAGTAGTTTACTTCGTAGCCGTAGTGAATGTCTGGTCGATAATTAATCGACATTTCGTATAAATTTGGATTATAGCGCTGAGGCTGTAATACGCGGCTGTTCCACTCTGTTACATACAAGTTATTTTTGTTTTCAAGATATTCTAATGAATGATAATTTCTGGGATATGCCCTTGATGCCAGCCAGCTGCTAAAACCATTATCGATAATTATTACTTCATATTCCAAAGAATCATTTGCAATTCTAACGGTATCGCTTAATTTTTTGTTTGAAGTATTATTATCTGTACTGGCAATCTTTTGCGAAGCTGTAGAGCAAGCTATTATTGTTAATAATAAAATCAATATGGAAATGCACTTTTTCATAACATTTACTTTTGAGAACTAAAGTTACGAATTTTTTTTGAAGTTGTTAAGATGCTAAGGTTCTAAACTGCTAAGATTAGGAAGTGCAGAGTTTTTAATTGTTTTAGAAATAAAAAAAGCCGTTTATATAATAAACAGCTTTTAATATTTTATTGCTTAGAATCTTAGCGGCTTGGAACCTTAGCATCTTACTTGCTTCCAAACAATTTTCCAAATAGTCCGGCGATGCCTCCTTTGCTTTTGGTAACTGCGAGTGCATCTGCAACGTCGACTTTTCCGTCGTTGTTTTGGTCAAGTCCGAATTGTGTTCCGTATTTTGAAATGGTATCCATGATTCCTGATGCTTGTCCGCTGTTTCCTGAAATCGAATTGATAATGTCCGAAATCTGAAAACTGCTGTCATTAGGATCTTTTGCTTTATTTACTAATGAGCCTAAAATCTGCGGAATTAAGTTTGAAGCTACTCCAGATGAATCGGCACTGCTTAAACCAAATTTTTCGCCTAGGTTTCCTGACAATTGCTGTGTGATTTGCTGTACAACAGGGTTCGAGCTGTCTATAGGAGAATTTCCGTTGAATAAACCGGCTAGTTGTTCACCACCGCCTTCAGAAGCAATTTTTTTTAATCCTTCAAAAATAGAAGAACTGGTTTCGCTTATTACGGCTTCATTGTGTTCGTTTGGGACAGCGCTATTGTTAACAACAGCATCGCCTCCATATTGCTGTACTAATTGGGTTAATTGTTCAAACATAATATTTAAGAGTTTAAATTACACACCAAAACTAATAAAAAAGAAAGGGATTTACTACAAATATATAGTAAATCCCTTTAAAGATAATCTATTTTTTGATTACTAGCTTAACAAAGTAATAATTTGTGATGCTAATTCAGTACCAATTCTGTCTTGTGCTTCTCCGGTTGCAGCTCCAATGTGAGGCGTCAATGAGATTTTTGAGTGCATTAAGATAGCCATTTCTGGTTTTGGTTCGCTTTCGAAAACGTCTAAACCAGCAAAAGCAACTTTACCTGAATCTAAAGCTTTTACTAAAGCTACTTCATCAATAACACCACCACGAGCACAGTTTACGATTCCAACACCATCTTTCATGATTTCAAGTTCTTTCTCTCCAATGATATAACCATCTTGAGCAGGAACGTGTAATGTAATGAAATCTGCTTCTTTAAATAAAGATTCTAAAGATTGAGAAACGATTTTAGTTGTGATTGACTGACCGTCAAAAAACTCAACTTTTACGTCTACTTCAGGAATAAAGCTATCAGCAGCGATAACTTTCATTCCTAAACCAAGAGCCATTTTTGCAGTAGCTTGTCCGATACGGCCAATACCAACAATACCTAAAGTTTTTCCTCTTAATTCAACTCCGTTTGCATATGCTTTTTTCAAACCGTCAAAGTTTGAATCTCCCTCAAGAGGCATATTTCTGTTTGAGTCATGTAAGAAACGAACACCAGAAAATAAGTGCCCAAATACCAACTCGGCAACAGATTCTGATGATGAAGCTGGAGTATTAATTACATGAATTCCTTTGCTTTTAGCATAATCCACATCGATATTGTCCATACCAACACCACCACGGCCGATGATTTTGATACCAGGACAAGCGTCGATAATATCTTTACGAACTTTAGTTGCGCTGCGTACTAAAATTACGTCTACATTATTTTCATTAATAAAGTTAGCTACTTGTTCCTGAGCTACTTTTGTAGTTATAACTTCAAATCCGCCTTTTTCTAAGGCTAGAATTCCACTTTTAGAAATTCCGTCATTTGCTAATACTTTCATTTTGGGTATGTTGTTTATTTGGTTAATCGGTTTAACTGTTTAATCGTTTATACGTTTATTTGTTTAATCGATGAACCAATCTATTATTTTTCTTTTATGATATTTTTCTAAAGGAAACATTTTACGTTTAAACAGTTAATCAAATTAACAATTAAACGTATAAACGATTAAACTTTAGACTCAAGTGCTTTCATCACATCAACTAAAACCTGTACACTTTCGATAGGCATAGCGTTGTAAATAGAAGCTCTGTAACCACCCACAGAACGGTGTCCTGGTAATCCAGAAATGTTTGCTGCTTTCCATAAAGCATCAAAAGTTTCTGTATGATCCGGGTTGTTTAGTAAGAAAGTTACGTTCATTTTAGAGCGGTCTTCTACTGCAGCAGCACCTTTAAATAATGGGTTTCTGTCGATTTCAGCATAAAGTAAATCTGCTTTTGCGTTGTTTAATTTTTCAACAGCAGCGATTCCGCCTTTTTCTTTAATCCATTGTAAAGTTAATAATGAAACATAAACTGAAAAAACAGGAGGAGTATTGTACATACTTTCTGCTTTGATATGTTTAGCATAATCTAACATACTAGGAATTGTTCTTCCGTTTTTACCTAAAATTTCTTCTTTAACTACAACAAGAGTAGTTCCTGCAGGTCCCATATTTTTTTGAGCTCCGGCATAGATTAAATCAAATTTAGAGAAATCTAATTCACGAGAAAAAATATCAGAACTCATGTCGCAGACAACAGGAATGTTTGTTGCCGGAAAATCTTTCATTTGAGTTCCAAAGATGGTATTGTTACTTGTACAGTGAAAATAATCAGCATCACTTGGTATTTCGTAACCTTTTGGAATATGTGTATAATTATCATCTTTTGAAGAGCCTACGATAATAGTTTCTCCAAAAAGTTTAGCTTCTTTAATAGCCGCAGTTGCCCACGTTCCTGAATCAAGATAAGCTGCTTTTCCGTTTTCTTTCATTAAGTTATATGGAGCCATCAAGAATGCAGTACTTGCACCGCCTTGTAAAAACAAAGCCTGATATCCTTTTCCCTGAAGTCCTAATAATTCTAAAGCCAGCGAACGAGCTTCATCCATAACAGCAACAAAATCTTTGCTTCGGTGCGAGATTTCAAGAATAGATAATCCTGAATCATTAAAATTTAAAATTGCTTTTGATGCCTTCTCAAAAACTTCCTGAGGTAAAATACTTGGTCCTGCGCTGTAGTTGTGTTTTTTCATGGTTTTTGTTAATAGTCGAAATTTTAAAGATGCAAATTTCGGCAATAGGAGCTGAAAAAGCGATAAATAATTCGAAATAATTAAACATTTTTTTACTTTGTTGTTAACAAAAACGTTATAGTATCAACGTTATCTGCATAATCCCATAATTGAGGATTTTGTGTTTGACCAAATGCAACACTATTTTTGATCAAATTGTTGCTTACAATACATTGAATTTGTTCTGCATCGGCTTCAAGGCGAGATTTTAAATCCTCGGGATTTTCATAATATTCAAAGAAAACGCTCGAAATAGGCGAGGCGTAGCTTGAATCTTCTTTTAAAGTTAAAAAACCGTTATCCAATAATTTAAAATTACTCATTAAAAAAACCGCTTTATTGTAATCGTAATTATTGGCGTATTTCTCGTAATGAATAACGTCCTGATATTTAAAAACGGCTTGAAAAAAAGCGTCAAATGAATAGCCGCTTGGAACAAAAAGTTTAGATACATTTCGGCATCCTAAACCAAAATATCTAAAAATATCTTCGCCAAGAGCTTCTAATTCTTCGTGAGTTTCTTTTCCGTTTAAAACTGCTGCCGAATTTCTGTTTTTGCGGATGATGGAAGGTTTATCTTTGAAATAATACTCAAAATAACGGGCTGTATTGTTGCTTCCTGTGGCAATTACGATATCAAAATTTTCCAGTTTACCATCCACGAAAGTGATTTTATCTTTTAAACTTTCATCAACAGCAATTAAATACTTGGCTAAAAACGGCAGTAAATGCTGATCGTTTGAGGATGTTTTTACTAAAGCTTTATTTCCGGTGATTAAAACTGATAAAAAATCATGAAAACCAACAAGTGGAATATTTCCTGCTAAAATCAAAGCAACTGTTTTTTCTTTTTTATCATTCTGAGCGAAGTCAGATGAATATTGAGAAATCCATTTGCTGATGTTTTCTTCTGTTAAAGCATCTGCCCAGGATTTTATTGCAAAATATACTTGTTCCGGTGTGTACCATCCATTATGAGATTGTGATAAATGGATTAGTTTTTCGAAATCATCAAAAAAGATATCATTATATAAAACGTCAGATTTTTGCATAGACTGCTCTTCAGAAAACTGACTTAGAAATTTTCCTAATTCAACAAAAACACTTTTTTTTGTTTCTAATGTCATAATGTTTGTTTATGAATTGTTTTGATTGTAATTTTGCACAAAAATAAGCATAATTAAGTCGAAAGTCTTAAAGTCAAAAGAGAGAAATGTCTCTTTCGTACTTTTTTTAACTTTAAGACTTTAGATTTTTAACTTTAAGACAAATAAAAAGATGGCAATTATTATAACTGACGAATGCATAAACTGTGGGGCCTGTGAACCAGAGTGCCCAAATACAGCAATATATGAAGGAGCAGATGATTGGAGATATAAAGACGGAACAAACCTAAAAGGAACTGTAATTTTACCTGATGGAACTGAAGTTGACGCTGATGACGCTCAGACTCCAATTTCTGACGAAATCTATTATATTGTTCCAGGAAAATGTACAGAGTGTAAAGGTTTTCATGATGAACCACAATGTGCTGCTGTTTGTCCTGTTGATTGCTGTGTGCCGGATGATAATCATGTAGAAGATGAAGAAACCTTGTTGAACAGACAGGCGTTTTTACATGGAGAATAATTTCTTTAAAAGTATATTTATATTGAAAAACCTGAGCACTTGCTTAGGTTTTTTTTGCCCTGATATCAGGTATTTGTAAAAGTTAGTTTATTGATAACGAATGTTTTATTTTTCAGGGTGTTGCTTTAATGTTAAAAAAACAATACTTTAGTTGAAAATTTAACAAGCTTATGAGGAAAAGTATACTTTTATTTTTTGTTTTATTTAGTGTTTGTGTTTTCTCACAAAATCAAGAATATTCTATTTTTGTGCGAGATATAGAAACGTTACTGCCTATTGAAAATGCTACTGTTGTAATAATGAAAACCAAACAGATTTTATTAAGCAATGAAGAAGGTAAGGTAACTTTTATGCTTACGGGCGGTTCTAATGTTCAGGTTTCTCAAACTGATTATGAGGATGCAACGGTACGCTGGACATCATTAAATGGAGATCAAAAATTTGTTATTTATTTAAAGAGTAAAAACAATAAACTGGACGAAGTAGTTTTGTCTAGAGAGGATCCGGAAAAAATACTGCAGAAATTAGTTTCAAATTCTACGAAAAAAATCAGCATTTCGCATAGACAAAAAGTATATGTAAGGGAGTTTTTTATGCTCAATAATCAGTATTCTTATTACAATGACGGATTAGTTAATTTTCAGTTCGATAAAAATAATAATGCAACTACTTTGCTTGTTGAACAAAACAGGTCATACGGATTATTAGAAACTGATATAAGTGCTGATTTGAGAGGATATGATTTGAATAATATCATGAAAAATTATTCTGATTTTAAATATTTTGATCCGTTATTGGATTCAAAAGCAAAAAAAGAATATGATTTTGTTATTAGAGGCCACGCTAAAAATAAAGATTATTATGTAATGTATATTACACCTCTCGATAAAGCGAAGGAAGCTGTAGATAATTTTGAGATAGTTTATGATCCTGTAAAAAAACTTATTATGGGTTTTACAATAGATATTACTCCTCAAAATCTTGATAAAATTGAAGAGAAAACAACGGTAAACTCAAAAAATATTACAAAGTCTTCTGTAAGAGTAGATTATAGATTTGACGGACAAGATTATTATCTGCTGAATTCAAATGAAGAAATTGCCTATAACCTTATATTAAAAGATCAGGTAAAGAAAATTCAGGTGAGAAATAGTTTTGTAACTACGAATTTTAACAGACAGAATTTTACTTATAATGAAAGTGATGTTTTTAAAGAGAAATCATTGTTTAATAAAAAAAACAAAATCTTGACAAATTATTGGGATATTTCCGGCTTTGTTGCCACTGATGAAGAAAAGGCAATCATTGCATCTTTGGATTATAAATTATGAGTTATAAGTTATGAAGTTGTTAAACAATTATATAGCAAAAATCCTGAACAAATAAGTTCAGGATTTTTTGTTCTGTATAATTGAAATATTGTCAGGTTGAGCGAAGTCCAAGCCCTTTTTGTTGTTGTATAACTTTCGTTAAAACCAGAATGTGTCCTTCGACTTCGCTCAGGATGACATATCTAGTCAGGATAAGTTGGGTTAGAAATTAAATCCAAGTCTGGCATAGTAATAAGCTCCGCTGAAACCCATTTGTACAGCATCCCAATATCCACCGGCTTCTGTATTTCCTTGTTCGTCTTGTTTCGTTGGATAAACATTAAACAAGTTATTGCTTCCAAGGCTTAATTTTAAGCTTTTAGTAACTTGGTATCCTATAGTTAAATCGGTAACTAATCTTGGGTTGTAAACGTCATCTTCATCAGCATAATCAACTAAAACCACTTTGCTGAAACGAGTAAAAGCTAAACCAGCGTCGAATTTACTTTTGGAATAAGTTAAGTTTAAACCAAATTTGCTGTCAGGTGCAGAAGCTAGTAAAAAGGCTTTTTCACGTTTTCCAAAGAAAGTAGCTTCATCTAAATTGCCATTTTTAACCTTGTCAATTTTCATATCGTTGATATTTCCAACCAAAGTTGCTCCGAAATTTCCAAAATCATATGCTTTTTTCCAGGATAAAACTAAATCCAGACCATGTGTACTTGTGTCAACTCCGTTAGCAAAAAACTGTGCTTCAGAAACACCAAGATTTAAAGAACTTGCATCAAAATATCCGGTAAGAACAATACGGTCTTTTACTTTAATATAATAACCGTCAACCGTTGCAGTGAAATCTCCAAAAGAAGCTGTAAAACCTAAAGAGGCATTTACGGCCTTTTCTTCGTTTAATTTACCAATTCCAAAAGCTCTGGTAATCTCACTGTCGTTTGGTGCGAGTAAAACTTCGGTTGCACCGCTTGCATTAAAGTTTGTAAAACGTAAATTATAATAAATTTGAGCCAATGATGGTGCACGGAAGCCTGTACTCACAGAACCTCTTAAATTAAAGTGATCGCCAAGTTTTAATCTTGAAGCTAATTTTCCGTTTACAGTACTTCCAAAATCGCTGTAATTTTCAAAACGAACGGCTGCGTTTACCATAAAAGAATTAGTTACATCTAACTCACCATCAGCATATAGAGAGAAGTTGGTACGGCTTTCGTTAACTTCGTTTGCCGGGCTGTAACCTGGGAAACCTTGCGAACTTCCCGGTCTGGGATTTCCAGAAACAGGATCGATAGGCGCGCTTTGAGTTGTTGGATCAGTAATTGGCTGTCCGTTTGTGTCGTAGGTTGTGTAAGAACCTTCTTCTCCTGCAAAAATTTCGAATTTCTCTACTCTAAATTCAGTTCCAAAAGCAATATTAAAACCATTAAGAACGCTGTCGTAGTTTTTAGAAATATCAAAATTTGTTGTGTTTTGAAGCAAACTGTGTCCTCCGGCATCAAACTCATGCGGCGATTTTTCTTCAAGCGAAGCATTTATAGTTCCTTTAATATCATACTGGAATTTATTTTTTCCGAAAGTATTGCTTAAATCAAATTTCCATCCTCCCGAAGAAAGGGTTTTAATTCCGGCAGCAACTGAATTATCATTAATTTTTGATGTAATTCTAGGTGTATAACCACCCGGATAAACTGATTCAACTACTCTTTCACCATCATTTCGGGTAAAAGCATATGCATCTGTATCTCTAAAATTACTGCCTCCAAAAGCATAAAATTCTGTTTTATCATCAATTGGAATAGATAAATTGGCAAATAAATTTACGCCGTGCATACTGGCATCTCCAAAACCTTTTCTAAAATCATAAGCAGGTCTTAGAGTTTTGTTTTTATTTAAAAACTCACCCGTAAAGTTTATATAGCCGCCTTTAGTCCCTAATGCCACACCATAATTAGCAGCAACTCTTACAGAACCTCCGTCAAAATCCTGATCCTTTCCATATGAATTTCCATTTCCGTCCTGATCTAATCTGTATCCTTTAGTATTTGGTGTTCCCGGAAGAAAATCTCCTTTTGCATGCGTATTAAAAACACCATAAGTTACAGACCCTGTAAGTTCGTTTACATTATCATTTGTAATAATATTGATAACTCCGGCAATGGCATCAGAACCGTATTGCGCCGACGCACCGTCGCGCAAAATCTCAATTCTTTTAATAGAAGCCGCCGGAATCGCATTTAAGTCAGTTCCTGTATTTCCACGTCCTCTTGTTCCAAATAAATTGATTAAAGACGATTGATGTCTTCTTTTTCCGTTAATTAAAACCAAAGTCTGGTCTGGTCCCATCCCTCTTAAAGAAGCCGGATCTACGTGGTCTGCACCATCAGAACCCGATTGTTTATTAGCGTTAAAAGATGGGGCAACATATTGCAATAACTGATTGATTTCAATTTTACCACTTTGCGTTGTAACATCTTTTACATTAATAACATCAATAGGAACGGCAGAGTTTACAACGGTTCTTTTAGTACTTCTGGAACCTGTAACAACTACATCACTTAAAACCTGCCCGCCGCTTTCGTCTAAATAAACATCCACTTTGTCTCCCGAAGCTGATTTTTCGACTGTTGCAAAGCCTACATAACTAAAAATCAATGTTGCGCCTTCTTTAACTTTGATTTTATAACCACCTTCAAAATCGGTAGAAACGCCATTCGAAGTCCCTTTTTCTACAACATTAACACCCGGAAGCGGTGTACCGGTTTTATCCTTAACGACACCCGAGACTTCTTTTTGAGCAAAAAGAAACGCTGAATTCAGCAGTAATAAAAATAATGCAATCTTTTTCATGGTTGTTGGTTTTTTGTTTGGTTTTTTGTTGATTACTTTTATAAAAGTAATATTTTTTAACAAAAACTTAATAATAAGTTTAAAAATTTTTAAGAATTACCCTAAAATTATATTAATGCACATTTTTACTTCGCTCACGAGGTATTAAATCTTATATTTGCAAAATTTTAAAGCCAAAAAATATCATTTTGGCAGAAACAAAAAGAAACACGTAAATCATAATCCATTAAAATAGAGAGTTAATGGGGACTTTGATAAGTTCAAAGTCCAAATAAAATAAATAGAAACAACAGATGAAAGCAGGAATTGTAGGATTACCAAATGTTGGAAAATCAACATTATTTAATTGTTTATCTAATGCAAAAGCGCAGAGTGCAAACTTTCCGTTTTGTACAATCGAACCTAATATTGGTGTTGTAAACGTTCCGGATCCGAGAATCAACAAATTAGAAGAATTAGTAAAACCAGAGCGTGTACAAATGGCAACTGTAGATATCGTAGATATTGCAGGTTTGGTAAAAGGAGCAAGTAAAGGTGAAGGTCTTGGAAACCAGTTTTTAGGAAACATTAGAGAATGTAATGCTATTATTCACGTTTTGCGTTGTTTTGATAATGATAATATTGTTCACGTTGATGGAAATGTAAATCCAATTCGTGATAAAGAAACGATTGATATTGAGTTACAGTTAAAAGACTTAGAAACAATCGAAAAACGTTTAGAAAAAGTAAAACGTGCTGCTAAAACAGGCAATAAAGAAGCTCAGGCTGAAGAAGCGTTACTTAATAGAATTAGAGAAGCGTTATTGCAGGCAAAATCTGCGAGAACGATCATTCCTCAAAATAGTGACGAAGAGGTTTTAATGGAAGGTTTTCAATTAATTACTGCAAAACCGGTTTTATATGTTTGTAATGTTGATGAAAGTTCTGCAGTAAACGGAAACAAATATGTTGACCAGGTTCGTGAATTAGTAAAAGATGAAGAAGCTGAAGTTATTGTACTTTCAGTAGGTGCTGAGGCTGATATTACGGAGTTAGAAAGCTACGAAGAGCGTCAGGTTTTTTTAGAAGACATGGGATTGCAAGAGCCGGGAGCATCAGTTTTAATTCGTGCAGCTTATAAATTATTAAAACAGCAGACTTATTTTACAGCTGGTGTAAAAGAAGTTCGTGCCTGGACAATCAATATTGGAGCAACTGCGCCGCAAGCAGCAGGAGTTATCCATACTGATTTTGAAAAAGGTTTTATTCGTGCCGAAGTTATTTCATACGATGATTACGTTCAATACGGTTCTGAATCAAAAGCAAAAGAAGCTGGAAAATTTAAAGTTGAAGGAAAAGAATATGTTGTAAAAGATGGTGATGTAATGCATTTCCGTTTTAACGTTTAATTTTTTTTAGAGAATAGAAGAAAGATTATAGAGAATATACTAAAACTGCTGGAGGAATTCAGCAGTTTTTTTGTTATAAAATGAATAACCACAAAGTTTGTCATCCTGAGGAACGAAGGATCATAAACGAAACTCTACAAAGATTAACGACTTAGATTGCGGAAATTCTAGTGTGATCCTTCGTTCCTCAGGATGACAAAAATGAGAATAAAAAAATCCGTTTAAATCCGCGCTTTCGCGAAAGCGAATCCGTAAAATCCACGTGTCATTTCGCAAGCAAATTTACAGTTTGAAAATTTTTGGCTCAAAAATTGGTTACAGAAAAATAACCAATCACTAATCTAAAATAAGCCAATAAAAATGCTAAAAAAAACTTTCAGAATACTAAAATGGACGCTTTTCGGAATCTTTAGTTTTCTTGTCCTTTATGTACTATCAGTTTATCTGATTTCTAAAATTACCGTTAATTCTGATGTTGCTCAGGTCGAAGAGCAAAATGCAGTTCCCATTTATATTCTCTCAAACGGCGTTCATACTGATATTGTAGTTCCTGTAAAAAACGAAATTAAAGACTGGCGAAACGAAATTCAGTTTAACCAAACACAATCAAAAGATTCTTTAATGAATTTTATTGCTTTTGGCTGGGGTGACAAAGGATTTTATCTTGATACACCAGAGTGGTCAGATTTAAAAGTAAGTACAGCCTGCAAAGCCGCATTCGGAATCAGTTCATCGGCAATGCATACTACATTTTTTAAACAATTGAGAGAAGGGGAGGACTGCAAACGTATTTTGATTTCAAAAGAAAATTATCAAAGTCTGGTTAATTATATTTCAGATAGTTTCAGCGATCCAATTCACCCGGAATGGATAGAAGGTCACAGTTACGGAAAGAAAGATGCTTTTTATGAAGCAAAAGGAAGTTACAGCCTTTTTTATACCTGCAATACCTGGGCAAACAATGCCTTAAAAGCAGCAAACCAAAAAGCAAGTTTATGGACTGTTTATGATAAAGGGATTTTTTGTCATTATAAATAAAGTATGAACGTATAGTCCCTCCGGGCAATGTCATTAAGTTAAGCTTTTAGAAAATAAAATTACTGCAAATCAAATCCGTGTTTATCAGCGTTTTTACGAAGTAAATCTGTTTTATCCGCGTCACAATTAGACGCTGATTTTACTGATTCGCTAAAGCGAAAACGCTGATAAAAACTGATTTTTCTAATTACTTTCTTAATTAAACTGTTAAGTAATTTTATAGATTTCCTCTTAACTTAATGACATTGGGTTACGGGACAATTGCTGTATGTCAGTTTTTTTTGGTTACCGATATTAAATCTCTACGGAATTATTCTGTTAGTAATAAATAGGTATTTATGCACCACAGGAAATTCCGTTAGGAATTAAATATTGTCAGCCAATGTTTTTTATACACACGTAAAATATTTCGCATTGGTATATGGAAAAAATGTAAAATTCGATTAAAAAGCAAGAATCCAAAATTTTTCATTATTGCGTAAATTTGAGAGTATCAAAAACTCAGGAGATGAAAAATCAAAATATCATTTCGAAATCATGGTATTTGCTAAAAAATACATTTACGGAATTTAATGATGATAATGCCATCAAATTAAGTGCTGCATTATCCTATTATACCATTTTTGCATTACCTCCGTTATTAATTATCATTATTACAATTTGCGGATTCTTTTTTGGAGAAGAAGCTGTAACCGGACAATTGTACGGACAAATAAACAGATTGGTTGGAAATAATGCAGCCGTGCAGATTCAGGAAGCTATAAAAAATGTACAATTATCTGATAGTAATGTTTTTGTAACTGTTTTTGGTGTTATTATGCTTTTAATTGGGGCTTCGGGAGTTTTTGCAGAAATTCAGAGTTCTATAAATTATATATGGGGATTGCGTGCAAAACCAAATAAGGGTTTAAAAAAGTTTATTCAAAATAGAATAATGTCATTTTCAATGATCGTTTCTGTCGGGTTTTTAATGTTGGTCAGTTTAATGCTCAATGCAACACTTGATGTCTTAAATGCGCGCTTAAAATTGTATTTTCCAGACACAACTATATATCTTTTTTACGTGATAAATTTGATTATTGTTTTTTCGAGTATAACATTGCTGTTTGCTATTATATTCCGAACTTTACCAGACGGAATTATAAAATGGAAAGATGCTTTTATTGGATCATCCTGTACCGCAATTTTATTTATGATTGGTAAATTTGCTATTGGAGTTTATTTAGGGAATTCTACCATTGCAAGTATTTATGGGGCCGCAGGCTCAGTAATTATAATATTAGTCTGGGTTTATTATTCGGCCATAATTTTATATTTTGGTGCAGAATTTACTAAAGTTTATGCAAAATCATACGGAGGTCAGATTTCTCCCAATGATTATTCGGTAGAAATAAAAAAGAAGATTTTTGAAATTGAATAGAAATAAATTTGAAACCATATAAGTTATATAAGTTTATTTAAAAATACTTTGTGTTAATCAAAGAGAAACTAAAATTACCTTATATAACTTATATGGTTTCAAAAACAAAAACAAATACCACAATATGAAAATTATAGCCTTTGGAGGAAGTAACAGCCAGCAGTCGATTAATAAGCGTTTAGCAGCTTATGCAGCAAGTTTGTTTGAGAATGCCGAAGTTGAAGTTTTAGACTTAAACGATTATGCCATGCCGTTATTCAGCGTTGATGTTGAGAAAGAAATAGGTCAGCATGAAATCGCAAAAGCTTTTTTAAGTAAAATTGGTGAAGCTGATATTTTGGTCATTTCAATGGCAGAAAATAACGGAAACTATTCTGTTGCTTTCAAAAATGTTTTTGACTGGAGCTCCAGAATTGTAAAAGATATTTTCCAGCATAAACCAATGCTGTTATTGGCAACATCTCCGGGAGGAAGAGGAGGGGCATCAGTTTTAGGAATCGCTCAAAATCTTTTTCCACGTTATGGGGGCGAGATCAAAGGATCTTTTTCGCTGCCGTCTTTTAACACAAATTTTGACTTAGAACAAAATAAAATTTCAAATCCAGAACTAGATCAGGAATTGAAAAATATTATAAAATCAAGCTTTTAATCAATGAAAACAAGAAAGACTGGTTTTATATTCCTTTTGTTGAATATCATTTTTGCCTGTTCAACATTTGCACAGAAATATAATGAGGTTGATAAAATCGTTTTAAAATATCCCAAAAATTTTAGTACGACAGAAAAGTTAGCAGAAAGAATCAATCAGGATTTCAAATCTGATATTGATAAAGCGAGAGCCATTTACAGCTGGATTGCTTTTAATATTAGATATGATTATAATGCTTTTTTGAATCCGCAGAGGACGCAGGGCTTTTCTTATTCGACTGAAGCCGAAAAACAAAGAAAAATCAAAGAACTGAATGATAGATTATACCAAAAAGCTTTTAGTTCTAAAAAAGCGGTCTGCGAAGGTTTTACTGCTTTGTACCAGCATTTGGCAGAATTGTCAGGTTTAAAATGTGAGATAATTAGAGGCGATTCTAAAATTTCAGTAAGAGATATTGGCCGAAAAAACACTTCTTCAAATCATGCATGGAATATTGTTTTAATTGATAGAAAATGGCGTCTAATTGATGTAACCTGGGGACAGGGATATTTTGACAGCAGTAAGGGTCGAATGGTAACTGATTTTTCATCAATTTACTTTGATACAGATCCGGATTATTTCTTCGCTAAACATTTTCCGGATTCAGGTTCTTATTTAGGAGATAAATTAAACAAGGATGATTTTCTTAACGGACCTTTAATTTACAACAAAACAATCGAGAACGATTTTAAAATTAAATCTCCAAATTCGGGAATAATAGAAGCTAAATATGGAGATAAAATAAATGTTGAAATTAAAAATCTGACGAAATCAGATCAGGTTTTTTATTTAAATAAAAGAAATCAGCCTGTTCTTATTAAAAATGCAAAAGAAAAAAGAGGCGGTTTAGAATTTCAAATCCTTTACGACAATAATATTGGTGATTATATTACAATTTTTGTAAACACAAATAGTATTGTTTCTTTTAAAGTTATTCCGAGATAAAGTCAATATTGTTTATCGATTGAGTTTTCTTCTTTTATTGAATTGCCGTATCTTAGCAATTCAGGACTTGAATTAATATGCCATGGAAACAACTTTTTTGAAATCGATCTTAGATAATGATTTCTATAAATTTACAATGCAGCATGCTGTAATAAGGCTTTTTCCAAAGGCAAAGGTTCGATACGGATTTATAAATCGTGGAAAACACGTATTTCCGGATGGTTTTGCAGATTTACTTCGCCGTTCTGTAGATGAACTGGCCGACCTTCGTTTAACCAAAGAAGAAAAAAATTATCTGTCACATTACTGTCCCTATCTTGATCCGACTTATTTAGATTTTCTGCAGGGATACAGCTTCGATCCGTCAGAAGTACAGATTAGTCAGGAAGGCTCGGATATTAAAGTTACTGTTGAAGGTTTTTGGTACCGGACTATTTTATGGGAAGTTCCGCTTATGGCTTTAATTTCGGAGCTTTTTTATAAATCAAACCATTTAATTTGTTTAAATGATGAAGCCATAAAAAGCCTGACGAAAGATAAAATTGATAATTATAATAAATTAGGAGTTTCTATTTTGGAATTTGGTACAAGACGGCGCCATTCTTATGATGTTCATAGTTTAGTAAACGAAACTTTAGGGATTTTTGGCGGACAAAGTTTTATAGGAACCAGCAATGTGCATTTTGCAATGGTCAATAATAAACGTCCGTTAGGTACTCACGCACATGAATGGTTTATGTTTCATGCTGCGCAGTACGGCTTTAAAATGGCCAATTCGATAAGTCTTGAGCATTGGACACAAGTTTATGGAGGCGACCTTGGAATTGCTTTAACAGACACATATACTACAGAAATATTTTTCAATCAGTTTGATAAAAAATACTCCAAACTTTTTGACGGCGTTCGGCATGACAGCGGCGATCCTATTGAGTTTGCAAAAAAGGTAATTTTGCATTATACCAAAATGGGAATTGACCCAAAATCTAAAGTTATTGTTTTTTCAGACTCGCTAAATTTTGATAAAGTAAAAACAATAGCTGATTTCTGCCGGGATAAAATAAAAATGTTGTTCGGAATTGGAACAAATTTCACCAACGATGTTGGACTTCCGGCAATGAATATGGTGATAAAATTAACCGATACAAAACCCGATAATATACATTGGCAGGGTGTAGTTAAACTTTCTGACGAAAAAAACAAAAATACGGGAACGCCCGAAATGATTGCTTTGGCAAAAGAAGTACTCGGAATAAAATAGTATTTTTTTGTTTCATCGCTTCTTTTTTATATTTTTAGTCCTTGTATTATTTTATAATCAATTTAAATAGAATTTAAACCTATTTTATTGATAACTTTAAAATGATACACTTTCATTTTTTGCAGAGAAATGGTACATTAGCCAAAAATCCAATTCACCTTATGCTAGAGCAAAATCAATATACCGAAGATAATATTCGATCACTCGACTGGAAAGAACATATCCGTATGCGTCCCGGGATGTATATCGGAAAATTGGGAGACGGATCTTCGCCGGATGATGGTATTTACATCCTTTTAAAAGAGGTTTTAGATAACTGTATAGATGAGTTCGTAATGGGCTCAGGAAAAACTATTGAGGTAACGATAAAAGATAAAACGGTTTCTGTTCGTGATTACGGACGTGGAATCCCGTTGGGAAAAGTGGTCGATGTAGTTTCGAAAATGAATACGGGTGGAAAATACGATTCTAAAGCTTTCCAGAAATCAGTTGGTTTGAACGGTGTCGGAACAAAAGCGGTAAATGCGCTTTCAAATTATTTCCGTGTTGAATCTGTTCGTGATGATAAACAAAAAGGAGCAGAGTTTTCTGCCGGAAATTTAGTTCTTGAAGAAGATATAATCGAAACCACAAAGAGAAAAGGAACAAAAGTAACTTTTACGCCAGACGAAACGATTTTCAAAAACTATAAATTCCGTTTAGAATACGTTATTAAAATGGTTAAAAACTATTGTTATCTAAACAATGGTTTGACTATTATTTTTAACGGAGAAAAATACTATTCAGAAAATGGACTTCGTGATTTATTAGAAGAAACAATCAGTGAAGAAGATTTAGAATATCCAATTATCCACTTAAAAGAGCATGATATCGAGGTTGCGCTTACGCATAGTAAAACGCAGTACAGTGAAGAATATCACTCTTTTGTGAATGGTCAGAACACAACACAAGGAGGAACGCACTTAGCGGCCTATCGTGAAGCAGTTGTAAAAACGATTCGTGAGTTTTACAATAAGAATTTCGAAGCATCAGATGTTCGTAAATCTATTGTAAGTGCAATTAGTATTAAAGTTATGGAACCCGTTTTTGAGTCTCAGACCAAAACAAAATTAGGTTCTACAGATATGGGTTCTGATGACGGAACGCCAGCGGTTTCTGTTCGTACTTTCGTTAACGATTTTATCAAAACGAAATTAGACAATTACCTGCATAAAAATCCAACAACTGCAGAGGCTTTACTGCGTAAAATTCTTCAAGCCGAACGCGAGCGAAAAGAATTATCAGGAATTAGAAAACTGGCGACAGATCGTGCTAAAAAAGCTAATCTTCACAATAAAAAATTAAGAGACTGCCGTGCGCATCTTCCAGATACCAAAAATCCAAGAAACTTAGAAAGCACGCTTTTTATTACTGAGGGAGATTCGGCTTCCGGATCAATTACAAAGTCGCGTGACGTAAATACACAAGCCGTTTTCAGTTTGCGTGGTAAGCCTTTGAATTCATACGGAATGACTAAAAAAATTGTGTATGAAAACGAAGAGTTCAATTTACTGCAAGCAGCGCTTGATATCGAAGATGGATTAGAAAAATTACGCTACAACAACATCGTAATCGCAACCGATGCCGATGTCGACGGAATGCACATTCGTTTGCTTTTAATAACTTTCTTTTTGCAGTTTTTTCCTGAATTAATCAAAGAAGGACATTTGTATATTTTGCAGACACCACTTTTTAGGGTTCGAAACAAAAAAGAAACGATTTATTGCTATTCTGAAGAAGAAAGAAAAGACGCTATCGAAAAACTAAAACCAAAACCGGAAATCACCCGATTTAAAGGTTTGGGAGAGATTTCGCCAGATGAGTTTAAAAACTTTATTGGAGACACGATCCGCCTTGATCCGGTTATGATGGATAAACATACTTCAATTGAACAGTTATTATCTTTCTACATGGGGAAAAATACACCGGACAGACAGGAGTTTATTATCAAGAATTTGAAGGTTGAAATTGATGAGCTTGAGGAGGTTTAAAAGATAATAAAAAGAATTATAGAAGAATTTTTTAGTAGTTATACTGAACAAAATATATGAAAGACGAAGAAGAGGATAACATAATTCCAAACGACGACGAAAATAATCAAGATGAAAACCTGATGGATGATAATCAGGATGGAGATGACGAGGATATTATCAACGTAGATGCTAAACATTTTGAAGGACAGCATTTTTACGAAAATCAGGAAGAAGAAGGCGAAGACGTTATTACCAAAGTAACCGGAATGTATAAAGATTGGTTTTTGGATTATGCTTCGTACGTAATTTTGGAACGTGCAGTTCCTGCTATCGAGGACGGATTCAAACCTGTTCAGCGTCGTATTATGCACTCTTTAAAAGAGCTGGATGATGGTCGTTATAACAAAGTTGCCAATGTTGTAGGTCACACCATGCAGTATCACCCACATGGAGATGCGAGTATTGGTGATGCCATGGTGCAGATTGGTCAAAAAGATTTATTAATTGACTGTCAGGGAAACTGGGGAAATATTTTAACGGGCGACGGAGCAGCAGCTTCGCGTTACATTGAGGCACGTTTATCTAAATTTGCTTTGGAGGTTTTGTATTCTCCAAAAATTACAGATTGGGGTGTTTCGTATGATGGTCGTCGTGCAGAACCAAATAATCTTCCGGTAAAATTCCCATTACTTTTGGCACAGGGAGCAGAAGGTATTGCGGTGGGACTTTCTACAAAAGTACTTCCTCATAATTTCAATGAATTAATTGATGCTTCGATCAAGATTTTAAAAGGAAAAGCTTTTACGCTTTATCCTGATTTTATGACCGCAGGTATTGCTGACGTTTCGAATTATAATGACGGAATGCGTGGCGGACGTGTACGTGTACGTGCTAAAATTTCGCAATTAGACAAAAATACACTGGTAATTACACAGATTCCGTTTTCGACCAATACATCGACTTTAATTGACAGTATTTTGAAAGCCAATGATAAAGGTAAAATCAAAATCAAGAAAATTGAAGACAATACTGCTGCCGATGTTGAGATTTTAATTCATCTTTTTCCGGGCGTTTCACCAGATAAAACAATCGATGCTTTGTTTGCTTTTACAGCCTGCGAAACATCTGTTGCGCCTTTAGGATGTGTTATTGAAGATAATAAGCCGTTGTTTATTGGGGTTTCTGAAATGTTGAAAATTTCGACACACAGAACGGTTGATTTACTTCGTCAGGAATTAGAAATTCATTTAGAAGAATTAAAAAATAAGTGGCATTTCTCTACTTTAGAAAAAATATTCATTCGTGAAGAAATGTATATTGATTTCAAATTGTATGGAGACAGAGAATCGCTTTACAAATACTTATACGATCGTTTTGAGCCTTTCAAAAAATCATTTGTCAGAGAAATCACCGACGATGATTTACAACGTTTAACTCAAATCCCAATGATTCGTATTACTCGTTTCGACTCTGATAAAGCCGATGAATTGATTTCAAGGTTAGAAGAGGAAATGAAAGAGGTTGAGTATAATCTGGAGCATTTAACAGATTTTGCAGTTGCATACTTTACCAAATTAAAAGAGAAATACGGAAAAGGCCGTGAACGCCAGACTGAACTTCGTGTTTTTGATAATGTTGAGGCTACAAAAGTAGTTTTGCGTAACACAAAACTATTTGTAAACAGAGAAGAAGGTTTCGTTGGAACCAGCTTAAAGAAAGACGAATACGTAGCTGATTGTTCTGATATTGATGATGTAATTGTGTTTTTACGCGACGGTAAAATGATGATTACAAAAGTCGATGCCAAAACTTTTATAGGAAAAGATATTATACACGTTGCTGTTTTTGATAAGAGTGATAAGCGTACTATTTATAATATGATGTATCGTGATGGTAAATCAGGACCTTCGTATATAAAACGTTTCAACGTTACTGGAGTAACGCGTGATAAAGCTTATGATTTAACAAACGGAACTAATGGTTCGCAGGTTGTTTATTTTTCACATAATCCAAACGGAGAAGCTGAGGTCGTAACCATATTACTACGTCAGGTTGGAACTATCAAAAAATTAAAATTTGATATTGATTTTGCCAAATTAGCGATTAAAGGACGTGCATCAAAAGGAAATTTGGTAACGAAATATCCAATCAAGAAAATTGAATTAAAAGAAAAAGGAATTTCGACTTTACTGCCAAGAAAAGTTTGGTTTGATGATACTGTAAAACGTTTAAATGTTGATGCCAGAGGTGAATTGTTAGGTGAATTTAAACCAAGCGATAAAATCTTAGTTATAAGCCAGACAGGTAAATTAAAAGTGATTATTCCTGAATTATCGACTCATTTTGAAGAAGATATGATTGTTTTGGAGAAATGGAAACCTAAAAAACCAATTTCGGCTATTTATTATGATGGAGAAAAAGAGCGCTATTTCCTGAAACGTTTCCTTGTTGAAAATGAAGGTAAAGAAGAAAGCTTTATTACAGACCATCCAAATTCACAGTTAGAAATTGTATCTACAGATTATCGTCCGGTGGCACAATTAGTTTTTGCGAAAGTAAAAGGAGTTCAAAAAGAAGATTTGCATATTGATGTTGAAGATTTTATAGCCGTAAAAGGTTTTAAAGCTTTAGGAAATCAATTAACTACAGATAAATTAAAGCAGGTAAATTTATTAGACCCGCTTCCTTATGAAGAACCGGTCGAAGAAATTCCTGAAAAACCGGAATTATCAGAAGATGATCCTGTTGAAACAGAATTAGACGACGATGGCCAGATAGGTTTAGTTTTAGACTAAAAAATGAAAAACGCTAAGATTAATTTCTTAGCGTTTTTTATTCCAATAACTTAATAAATTACCTTAAAGTTATATTTTTATAATTTATGACAGACTTCTTATTGCTATTCACCAGCCTAAATTTGTTTTTGAAAAGAATTACAAATTAAAAAAGAAGAATGAAAAATAAATTGGTTTTTTTAATATTACTACTTTGTTCTTGTACCGGCAAAGATGAATTGAATGGTTATGTTTATGATTATGATACAGAACAACCAATTAAAAATGTGTATGTAAATATTAAAGACGATACCACTCAAACAGATAGTACTGGTTATTTTAGTATGAAAGTAAAGTCAAATTTACCTTGTACAATATTTTTGCAAAGAGAAGGTTATGCTTCTAAAAGGATATGCAGAAAACCAGATTCTTTGGGGAAATTTTCAAAGAAAAGTTTAAAGTATAATAGATTTTATATGTATAATAAAGAGAGCGATTTTTCTAAATAGATTCAGAAATAATTAATACTTAAACAGAGAATTCAAATTAATTGCTTTTTTGTCTCTCAATTTCTTTACAATTTTCAGAAACGCTATTGCAGTTATATAAGCATCGCCCAAAGCAGTATGCCGGTCTTTCTTTGAAATATCAAACTTATCTGCAAGATCGTCTAATGTATAATGATCTTTTCGTTCAAACAAATGCGATTTAATTAAAGTTCTTTTATACAAATAAGCCGTATCTAAAGTTTTGTTGGTAAGTTGAGGTAAATTATTTCTTTCCAATGCTTTATTAATCATTGTAACATCAAAAATAGTATGATGTGCAATGATAATAGAATCTCCAAGAAAAGATAAAAATTGTTCTAAAGCCTCTAATTCAGAAGGGTGTTTAATAATAAAATCTCTTAAAATTCCGTGAATCTGGGCTGTAGATTTATCATAATGATCTTGCTGCAGATAAATTTCAAAACTATTTTGAACGGAGATTGTTCCGTTTTGGAGGATCAGGGCGCCAATACATAAAATACGATCATTTTCATAATCGAATCCCGTAGTTTCAGTATCCAGAACAACAAACCGGGTTTCTTCGATAGTGATATTTTCATCGAAGAGATTTTCTTCTTTTTTCCAAAAATTAAATAAACCCATCGCTATACCAAATTTGAAATATTAAAACGTACCGAAATAAGTTCCTGAAGTTCTTTAATCGTTTTAAAAGTACGTTTCAGTTTAATCTTTTCCATTTTTGATAGAGATTCCAAAGCAATAAACTGCCCCGAATCGTGATGCAGAAGTCCCTGCTTTGTTCTAAATTTTAATAAAGCTTTAAACGAATAAGAACACGATAAATATAACTCTCTATTATTTGGTTCTAGTTCTGCCAGTTTTTCAAAACGCTCTGCAGTGTTACTGATCGATTTAACAGAATGTGATAAAATTAAAACACGCGCAGCATCAGTTAAAGGCATTAAAGCTCTTCTTTTAATATCAAAATTGTCTTTGTTTGCACCATCTTGTTCAACTAAAAACTGCCTGAAAAATCCGGTAGGAGAAGGGCTTTGCAATGCACCGCTTACCAAATGCATATAAAAAATAGGATTAGCCTTTACATTTTCAAAAATTGAATCTGATAATTGACTAACTATTTCGGCATCACCATAAGTCTTACTATAATCAAAGAAAATAAAGGAAAGTAAAACTTCATTTTTTCCCGGATTTGTAATCCAATGATGCACCTGATTTTTCCAATCATCAAGGCACATGCACCATTTTGGGTTTGAGGCCATCATTTCGGCAGGGCAGTAATCATAACCAATATCAAAAAGCCCTTTGTTAACCAGCCCGGCAAATTTTAAAAAATATATACGTGTTTCATCTCTAAAAACCTCTGATACATTTTCATAAACAATCGCATTATCCTGATCGGTATGCAGCATTTGTTCACCGCGTCCCTGACTTCCCAGCGCCAGCCATGCAAACTTAACAGGCGGCGGACTGCTCATTTTTTCTAAACAAATTTCGATAACACGTGTGGTGCAGGCTTCATTCAGTTCAGTTATAATTTTAGCAATTAAGGTCATCGGAATATTTTGGTCTAAATATCCCTGAAGCAATTGCATAATTCGGTTTCTGATAGGTTTTATTTCCTTTGTTTTTTTTGCTCTTTTCAAAGCTTTAATTAAAACGGCAGGGTTATTTCCTAAAGCCACCATTACGTCGTGTTTAGATAAAATCCCAACCGCTTTGGTATTAACTGTGCCGTCTTTTGTAAGGCATAAATGACTGATATTACTTTTCATCATTGCCATTTGTGCTTCGGTAACTGTCATTTTTTTAGGATACGTTATAACAGGTTTCGTCATTATGGTTTCGGCAGTAGTTGTTATAGGAAAGTCTCCGGTAACAATTTTATTGCGAAGATCTTTATCAGTCAAAATACCAATAGGAAGCATTTCATCCACGATTAATATAGCGCCTACTTTTTTCTTATTCATGATCCTGGCAATTTCCTTAACTGTTGTTGACGGACTGCAGGTCACAATTTTTTTAGAATATTTAATTGGGGTTAAGTCAAATGAATCATTGCCGGAATGATGGTTTTCATTTAGTAAATCATCATCTCCATATAACTTATCTTTATGAATATCTGAATATGGGTTTCTGGTATTTGATGCATAACTTTCGATCAGGAAATTACCAACATTTCTATTTTCAAGCGCATAAGGTTTAAAAACTGCGATTGGAATAGCATATAGAATACTTTCTTCATGAGCCACAGCTTCCATAATATAATTTTCCTGCGCCAAAAGCGGACGCAATCCAAAAATATCACCTTCGTCGCACATATCCAGAACCGTATTTTTTGTGCTTTTCTTTAATGCTACCGCACCTTTGTGAACCACATAAAAGGAATCGTGTGTTTGATCATTTTCGGCAAAAATAATGGCATCTTTATCTTTATATACAATAGAAATCTGCTCCGAAAGTTTCTCAAGATCCTTTGAATGCAGGAAATTAAACGGCGGATAATTTTTTAGAAAGTCTGCAACTCTTTGCGAAATGGTATTTTTCATTGGGTTAAATTAAAGTTCTAAAATACTATTTAAAATAGAAATGTAAAAGAAACACCTTTAATTATTTGTTTTTGCCGCAAAGGCTCAAAGCCACAAAGAAATTATAACTTAGCGTCTTTGTGTCTTTGTGGCAAAACTTGCCATAAAAAAAGCCCCAATTATGGGACTTTAACTTTTACTCAACTTTGAAAACCTTACCGCGTTGTTTTTCTTCAGAGCCTACCATTCCAAATTCAAACGTATAAGAATCTTTTGCGGTTGTTAAAATCTTCATGCTGATTGCTTTTTCCTCAGCCATATTTTTTGGATGTTTTTTCTGTAAAATGTATTCGCAGTCGCTCACCCAGCGTATTGTAGCGGTATCAGTTTTTCCGTCAAAAGTTTCAATTTCGATACTGTCTTTACGCTCAAAAAAAGTAGTTTTTTTAACACCGTTTACTTCAAACTCAAATTTGAATTTTCCGGTTTTAAAATCTTTACAATTGTGTTCAGCATTGTAACATGATACTAAAGCCAGTACCGGAAATAAGAATAGTATTTTTTTCATTTTTTTATGCTTTAGGCAATATGTCTTAAGCTTTGGGTAATAAGCAGTTTTGCTTATTGCATACAGCTTAAAGCTTATGGCTTTTATTATTTCAATCTTTTTAATTCATCATCAGTAAAGTTCTTGATTTCTTTTTCTTTGGCAAACTTTTCGGCGTTATAATTTCCTGATTTATTCTTCGGAATTGATAAGCTTTCCCAATAGCTCTTTTTTAATTGTTTGGCATAAAAAACAATCTGCCCAACATGATAAGGATAATGTGCCAGCTGTCGATTTATGGCTTCAATAACTGTGTGACCTTCATTTCGAATATAAATAATATCTGAAAGCTGCTCAGGTTTTAAACTGTTCAAAGCATTTTCTAAACAATTCCAGCCTTTGTTCCAAATTTCGAGAACTTCATCTTTAGACTTTAAATCATTTTCAAACTCAGAGTCACGGTTTCTCCATTCCTTTTCACCGTCAGACGTTAAAAAATCTGTCCAGCGCGAAAGCATATTACCTGAAATATGTTTTATAATTGTTGCAATGCTATTGGTCTCTTCATTAACAGAAATAAAAAGCTGATCTGGCTCTAATTGCTCAATTGCTTTTTCGCCTAATGCTTTATAGTATAAAAATTGCTTTTTAACGCTTTCTAAATAAGATTCATCAATTTTCATACGCTGGAATTATTTGTTTTTGCCACGAATTTCACTAATTGCCACGAATTTTTTCATAGAAAATGTTTAAATTTTAATTCGTGTAATTCGTGGCTTCTTTTTTAAACAATTTTAATATCATATTTATCTAAAAGACCCACAATTCCCTGAGTCGAAAATTGTGCTTTTCGCATGGCATTAAATTCAGGATCGATTTTATAATTGTAAGCAGTTCTAAAATCGACTGCTGCTAATTGTGTTTCATTAAAAATAGCGCCATCTAAATTGCAATCATCAAAAACAGAACTTGTTAGATTTGTTCCAACAAAAGTTACTTCACGAAGAGACGAATTTATAAACTTGGTTTTTGGCATTTTTTTGTTTGAAAATATAGCATAATCCAATGTACATTCTTCAAAATGAACCTGAAATAAAAAATCATCACATTCATTAAAAGCAATTCCAAGAAGTTTACAGTTTTTGAAAGTTACATTTTTTAAACTAGTTCCGGCCAAACTTGTCATGGAGAGATTGCAATCAATAAATTCGCAGTCAAGAAAACTATTAGAATTAAAATTACTGTTCGAAAAATCACAGTTTTTAAAAACACAATCCTCAAACTCCCGATGGTTTATTTTTTTATCGATATAAATAACTTTTTCGAATGTTTTTTGAATGTGAATTATTTCTTCCATTTTTTGTTTGGATAAAGATTAAAATTGTAGAGATGATCAAACCCGACTGGTTTATTTAGAAGATTTTTTAGTCATTAAACAAAGCTTTCATAATGATTCTCAATCCTAAAAAAATCAAAAGCATAGAACTCAAACAAGCCACAATCCCAATTCCAAGAACTAAATAATGCCAATTAGTATGCTGATTCATAAAAGCATTATAAATCAACGACGGCCCAAGAAACATTAAAGGCAGAGCACCTGTTAAATACTTAATCCCTTTTCCTAATAATCGTTTGTTTGTACTCATTTATTTTTGTTTCAAGTCTTTTTTTGTTTCAGGTTTCAAGTTTTTTTTTAGTTTCAAGTTAAAAACTTTGTCAAAGAGTATTATTCCATCTTTGCGAACTCAGCCTTCTTTATTTAAACTTTGCGAACTTTGCGAAAAAACCTTTGCAATCTTTGCATTAAAATTCTACAGCAATTAAGCTTTATAATTATCAACAGCATTCCTAACGCTGCCGTATTTTTTTAATAAATCTGATGCCTCTTCATACGAAATAGGAATTTCTCCCATAATCATCTTTACACCGCGATCAACCAGTTTAATATTACTCAACTGCATATCGACCATTTTGTTTCCTTTTACTTTTCCAAGCTGAATCATCGCTGCGGTCGAAATCATGTTTAAAACCAGTTTCTGAGCAGTTCCGGCTTTCATTCTCGAACTTCCGGTAACAAATTCTGGTCCAACTACAACTTCAACTGGGAATTTTGCTGTCAACGCCAGCGGACTTCCCGCATTATTTGTAATACAGCCCGTTAAAATATTATTTTGATTACAAGTTTCTAAACCGCCAATAACATACGGAGTAGTTCCAGAAGCTGCAATTCCTATTACAACATCATTTGCACCAATATTATGTGCTTGTAAATCAATCCAGGCTTGTGTTGCATTGTCTTCTGCATTTTCTACTGCACGTCGAATTGCGGTGTCTCCGCCAGCAATAATTCCGTTTACTAAATCAAACGGAACTCCAAAAGTAGGAGGACATTCTGAGGCATCAACAACACCTAAACGTCCAGATGTTCCTGCACCGATATAAAATATTTTGCCGCCTAATTTTAGTTTAGCAACAACTTGAGCTACCAAAGCTTCAATTTGCGGTATAGCTTTTTCTACAGCATTAGGAACAGTTTTGTCTTCATTGTTAATATTAGTCAGTAGTTCGTGAACTGACATTTTCTCTAAATGTTCGTATTTTGAAGATTGTTCGGTTGTTTTTGTAAAGGTCATTTTTTGTCGAAATAGTTATCCTCCAAAATTAAACTTTTTTATGGCAAATCGGGAAAAAATTAGACAGCAAAGCGGCTAAGTTTTAAAAACTTTTTCAGGTGATTTTGTTTTAGATCAAACCACTTTATAAATCTTGTTAAAAGAACTAAAATATTATACTTGTTAAGTAATGAAAGTTAAATGGATAAATTAGATTTATTACAAGGGATTTGGCAGAATCTCGATTTTTGTGTCTTTGCTCTCGCCTTTTTTTATTTACGGTCAAAATAGAAAATAATTACTTGAAATTGTTTCCAACAGTTTACGCTTCTTATAAGAAAAATGAAAACAATACTTTTAGTTTAAATTACGGAAAAAGAATCAACAGACCTCGTTTTGACTTATTAAATCCGTTTAAGGTTTATATTAATAGTAATAGTTATTCTAAAGGAAATCCGTTTTTGAGACATTCCTTTAGTGATAATTTTGAATTTGCTCATTCTTATAAAGAAGTCCTAAGAACAAGTGTTTTTGTAAATGTAATTACAAATGGTTACGGAGTTTTGTTTACTTCAAATCCTGAAACGAATACACAAATTGTAACACGTGAGAATTATTTTAAAAGCTTAAATTACGGCATTGGAGAAAGTTATTCGGCGAATTTTGCAGAATGGTGGTCAAGTGAAAATTCATTGTACTTTTTAGGTGCAAAAACAGAGTTTATTAAAAATATTAATGCCACTCCGTCAAATAGTTTGCAAATTGATTTTTCGACAAATAATACTTTCATTTTAGGCAAAACAACAAAACTGCAAATTGATTTTAGTTATAGTTCGCCTTTTGAAAGTGGTTTGTATGAAATAGGGTATGCGTCGAGTTTTGATATTGGTTTTAAACAGGATTTGTTTAATAAAACAATGCAGATTGCGTTTTTGGCAAATGATATTTTTAATACGTCTTATTTAAAAGATTTTACTTCGGTTGTAAATGGTGTAAAACAAGTTTACAGCCAAAATGAGAGTAATAGGTTCGTTCGTTTGTCTGTGGTTTATAATTTTGGAAACAAGAAAATAAATGTAAAAGAACGCGCTTTTGGAAATCAGGATGAGAAAAAGAGAACGGGAAACTAAATCAGATAATTAGACAATGTGTCAATTAGAGAATTATCTCATTATCTAATTGACACATTTTCTAATTAATTTATTATAAAAAGAATGCTAATAGAATTCCGAGAACGATCATTGAAACTTTGGCAACATTAAATTTATGTCCTTCGCTGCTTTCAAAAATAATTGTCGACGAAATATGGAATAAAATACCAATTACGATTGCAGTTATTTCGGTATAATAATCGTTTAATATTGGGAGATATTCAGATGCAACAGTTCCAAGCGGCGTCATGATGGCAAAAGTCAGCATGAAAGCAAAAATGGCTTTTTTGTTTAAATCGGCATTAATGAAAAATGTCGTTAAAATCACGGCAATTGGCAAATGATGAATCGCAATTCCTACGGCTAAATCGTGATGATGACTTACCGGAAAACCTTCTAAAAAGGCATGAATACAAAGGCTTATAAATAAAAGCCACGGAATTTGAGACATTTTTGCATGCCCGTGAACGTGTCCGTGTTCAGCGCCTTTGGAGAAAAACTCTAAAACGATCTGAAACAGAATCCCAACCATTATAAACAAACCAATTTTATGATTGTGAGAACTGTAAACTTCTGGCAGCAGATGCATTACGGTTAACGATAACAAAAATGAACCGCTGAATGCGAGCAGTAATTTTAAATTGGTTTTGTTGGTTGGTTTTAAAAACAAAGCCACACTATATCCTAAAAGTACAGAAAATAAGGGTAGTAAATAGTTCATTTTGTTGTTTAATCGTTTTTTGTTGTTTAATCGTTTAATCGTTGTATTTGTTTAATCGGTTTGACGGTTAAACAAATAAACGGTTTACCAATTAAACCTATTTAAAAATCATGATTAATCTTTCGCTTTCGGTTTTATGGAATTTTTTGAGTTTGTAGTCTCCAAAAATATCCAGAAGATAAATTCCGGCTTCATTCATTAAATCCTGAAAATCTTTTAAAGTCAGGGCTTTTACTTTTTCGGTAAAATGAAATTTTCTGCCTTGGTCTTCAAAATCAATTTCTTTAAAAATATGACCGTCTTCAACATATCTTTTGATGTGAAAATCAATTCCGTCAACGGTTTTTACTTCTTGTGGAACCAAAGTTTCAATTACCTGATTCACATTCATAAAGTCAATAACGGCGAATCCGTATTCAGATAAACTTTCTTTGATGGCTTTAAGGGTTGTCAGGTTATCATCGTCACTTTCGAAGTAGCCAAAACTAGTAAAAAGGTTAAAAATAGCATCGAATTTTTCTTCAAAAGGTTCACGCATATCGTGTACTTTAAAATGAAGATGCTCGTTGCTGTTTTTATTGGCTTCGGCAATGCTGTTTTCAGATAAATCAGCACCTAAAACATTAAAACCTAATTGATTCAGGTAAATAGAATGCCGTCCTTTTCCGCAAGCCAGATCAAGCACTTTTGCTTTTTCGGGAAGATTTAGATAATGCGTTAAATTGTCCATGAAAATCTGAGCTTCTCTATAGTTTCTATCCTTGTACAGGATGTGATAATATGGAGTATCAAACCATGATGTAAACCAGTTTTCGGTATTTCTATCCTGATTTGGTGTTGATGAGTTGGGCGCGTCAGACATTTATTCTATTTCAATTAATATAAAGTCCGGCAAATTTAGTGTATTTTTGCCGAAAAATAACTATTTCGCGATGATACCTAAATAAACGTTGGCATCTGCCTGCGATTGGAGTTGTTTTTTAATACAAAAATAAAGATGGAAGAAAATTTTAGAATGATTGCCAAATGTTTTTTTGGCTTTGAGGAGATATTAGAACAGGAATTGCGTACGCTTGGGGCTCAGGATGTTGAAAAAGGAGTGCGAATGGTTAGTTTTAAAGGGGATAAAGGTTTTATGTACAAAGCTAATTTATCGCTTAGAACGGCGCTAAAAGTCCTAAAACCTATTTACTCTTTTAGAGCTAATAATGAGCAGGCACTATATAAAGGAATTTCGGGAATAAACTGGTCTAAATTATTGAATGCCAACCAGACTTTTGTGATTGATGCTACAGTGCATTCTACTTATTTTAACCATTCTGAATTTGTTTCTCAAAAATGTAAAGATGCAATTGTGGATCAGTTTAGAGAAAGAACAGGACAAAGACCAAGCATTGATAAACAATATCCAGATTTAAGAATCAATATTCATATTGATAAAGATCAGGTTTCGGTTGCATTAGATACTTCAGGAAATTCATTGCATCAGCGTGGTTACAGAACGGCAACGAATATTGCGCCTATAAACGAGGTTTTGGCAGCTGGAATTTTATTATTATCAGGCTGGGAAGGACAAAGTCACTTTTTAGATCCAATGTGCGGTTCTGGAACTTTCCTTGCTGAGGCGGCGATGATTGCCTGCAATATTCCGGCAAACATTAACCGTAAAGAGTTTGCTTTTGAAAAATGGAAGGACTGGGACAACGATTTATTTGATCAGATTGTGAACAGTTTGATGAAGAAAACAAAAGAGTTTCATTATACTATAAAAGGTTTTGATAAAGCACCAAGTGCAGTAAGCAAAGCCAAAGATAATATCAGAAATGCGAATCTTGAAGATTACGTAACGATTGAAGACAATAACTTTTTTGATTCTGAAAAAGAAATAGAAGGAAAACTGCATATTGTATTTAATCCGCCGTATGATGAACGTTTGGATATTCATACGGAAGAATTCTACAAAAACATTGGTGATACTTTAAAGAAAAATTATCCGGGAACAAATGCTTGGTTCATCACAGCAAATCTTGAAGCTTTAAAATTTGTTGGATTAAAACCGTCAAGAAAGATCAAACTTTTTAACGGAAGCCTTGAAGCACGTTTGGTTAAATACGAAATGTACGAAGGAAGCAAGAGAACGAAATTTCAGGTTTCTGAATAAATTAGGTACAAAGGCTCAGAGGTTCAAAGGTTCAAAGAAAAACCTTTGTTGCTCTGAGCCTTTGCAACTTTGAACCTTAAAAGAAAAAAAAATGACAAAACTACAAGTAAGAGCTTTTCTATACCAATTAGGAAGTTTCGCGATTCTATTTATTTTAGGAAGATTTATAATTGCAGAATATACAGGATTAACAGGAATCTGGATTCCGATGACATCGTTTGTTGCGGCGACTATTGTTGCGCCTAAATTTCAGGCTGTTAAAACAAAAGACGGCGAAAAACTTTTTATGAAATGGATTTTTATAAAAGGGATTAGAGTTATTGGATAATTTTTTAAAATCAGCAATATGAGGAAAATTGGACTTATTGGCGGTATAAGCTGGGTTTCGACTACAGATTATTACAAACTTATAAATCTGGGAATAAACGAAAAGCTGGGAGGTTTAAACTTCTCTGAATGTTTGGTTTATTCTTTTAATTATGCTGATATTAAAAAGAATAATGACAATAACGATTGGGATGCTACTTTTAAAATGCTTTTTAAAGGCTGCGAATTTTTAAAATCGGGCGGGGCAGAAGCCATTGTTTTATGTGCCAATACAATGCATTTAATTGCAGATAAACTTCAGGAAGCGATAGGTTTACCAGTTATTCATATTGCTGTTGAAACTGCAGTTGAAATTCAAAAACAGCAGCTGAAAAAAGTGGGTTTATTGGGAACTAAGTTTACAATGGAACTGGACTTTTTTAAAGATAAACTGGCTGCACAAGGCATTAAAGCAATAATTCCTGCCAGCGAAAATGATAAAGATTTTATTCATTATACGATTTTTGAAGAGTTAGGAAGAGGAATTGTAACCGATGAAACGAAAAAACGTTATATAGAAATCGCTGATGAACTGATTAAAAATGGTGCCGAGGGAATTATTTTAGGCTGTACTGAAATTCCTTTAGTAATAAAAGAGGGAGATTTGTCGGTTCCTATTTTTGATACAACATTGATACATGCAAAAGCGGCTGTAGAATTTCAATTGTCTTAATAAAAGAATAAGCATAAAAAAGCCACGAATTCAAGAATTTAAAATATTAGATTCGTGAATTCGTGGCTTTTATTTTTTTGTAAAAACTATTTCTTTTTAGGTGCTTGTTTTTGAATTTCGGGCACGATTACCTTTTTCTTGTAAATAGGAATGAAATAAGAAACAGTATAGTTAAAACCTACACCAAAACTTCCGTCATAAGTTCTGTTAAAACCCGGAATGTAAAGGTTGTCAAAGCCCGAAGGTTTATTGTTCATTACTAAAAGCTTCAACTGAACACCAAAACCTACGAATAGATTATCGAAAACTTCTGCTTTAATTCCTCCTGCAACTTCAATCCAGGCAGCACTTAAACCACTGTTTTTTTGATTTGCTTCAATTGCAGGCTTTTCACCCCAATACGGATTTGAATTGTAAATTTTATAACTGTTTAAATCTTGGCTGAAAGAACTGAAACCACCTCGCATACCAATTGTTATTAGGTTTTCCATATCAAGCCAGTTGTCGTACAAATTGTAATCGAAACCTCCTTTAATATAGGTTCCTGTAGCTGTAGAGTTTAATCTGTCGTCATCAGTAGTTTTGTCTTCAAAACCCAATTCGGCAGCTAAATAGTATCTTTTTGTTAAACGCCAGTCACCAGTAAATTCTACGCCTTTATAATCCTTATCATAAAAACCTCTGGTTAATTTGTATAAATCGACACCTACGCGCAAACCGTAACGATCTGTTTTTGGCTTAACAATAGTGTCTGTCTTAACTTCCTGAACGGCTGGTTTTGCGGCTTTGGCTTTTGGTTTTTCGGTAACTATTGGTTTTGTTGCTGTCGAATCTTTTATTTCCTGAGCATTCCCCAAAAGCATTGTAAAAACGAAACAAAGACTAAAATAATATTTCAAGGTGTGTTTCATCTTCCAGTTCAATGTTACGGGTTTTTAAATTTAAAGTCTTCATCCAAACGCCATCTTGTGTATCAGGGTCATCAGTTCTTATATAGCCAGAAGCAGCAGGTTCTGCACTACTTTGCTCATTAAGCAAAAAAGTAGTTTTAAAACCACAGGCCCTGGATACATAAGAGGTTTGACGTGTATAGTTAAATGTTATTATATCACTGTTAGTAACATCCGGATTTGGATCATCAGAGTCTAATATAAATCTATAACTTGTCGTATCTTCATCTACTTTTAGCGGTATCGAAATAGTGTTCCCGTTTGCCAGATATTTTGTTGTAGACGTACCGCTTTCATTAAAAACAATTCCGTTAGGATCAGCGTCAGGGCCAATACCAACAACTCTTAAATTGGTTACACTTCTTGGTGTAGACGGATCTGCACTGCTGTAAAATTTAATTACTAATCTTGGAGTAGTAGGTGTGTTTGCGTCGCAGATATCATCTTTCTCACAGCTGGATAAACCAAATGTAAAGACTAATAAAAGAGAGATTATTTTTTTCATCTAGCGTTTTATAATTATCGAAGTTCTAAAAGTACAACATTTTCAACATGATGCGTTTGTGGAAACATATCAACCGGACGTACGCGGGTTACTTTGTACTTCTCGTCCATTAATGCTAAATCACGTGCTTGTGTTGCCGAGTTACAGCTTACATAAACTACTTTTTTTGGAGCAATTTTTAAAATTTGATCAATTACAGCAGCATGCATTCCATCTCTCGGCGGGTCTGTAATAATAACATCCGGCTTACCGTGTTGTGCAATGAAACTTTCATTAAATACAACTTTCATGTCTCCAACAAAAAACTCGCAATTTGTAATATTATTGCGTTCAGCATTTGCTTTAGCATCTAAAATTGCTTCTGGAACACTCTCTACACCAATTACTTTTTTTGCTTTTTTAGAAACAAATTGGGCAATAGTTCCTGTTCCGGTATATAAATCGTAAACAGTTTCATTTCCTGTTAATCCGGCAAAGTCACGGGTTATTTTATATAATTCGTATGCCTGATCTGAATTGGTCTGGTAGAAAGACTTAGCGTTAATGCTGAATTTTAAACCTTCCATTTCTTCCAGGATATAATCTCTTCCTTTATAAAGTTTAATATCCTGATCGTAAATCGTATCGTTTTGTTTTGCATTTACCACATATTGTAAAGAGGTAATCTGCGGGAATTTTTCGTATAAATGATCTAAAACCAATTCGCGGTTTGCTTTATCATCTTCAAAAAACTGAATCAAAACCATTATTTCGCCAGTCGAAGCAGTACGAATCATTAAAGTTCTTAATAAGCCGGAATGTTCTCTCGGATTAAAAAAGGCTAAATTATGCTCGTTGGCAAATGCTCTGATTTCGTTTCTGATTGCATTTGAAGGATCTTCTTGTAAATGACATTTCTCGATGTCAAGAATTTTATCCCACATTTTTGGAATATGAAATCCTAAAGCATTTCTGTTTCCTAAATCTTCTGTACTTCCAATTTCTTTTTCGGTTAACCAACGGCTGTTAGAAAACGAAAATTCCATTTTATTTCTGTAAAAAAACTGTTTTTCAGAACCCAAAATAGTTTCAAATTCCGGAAGTTCAACTTTTCCTATACGCTGCAAATGATTTTTTACCTCGTTTTGTTTGTAATGCAGCTGCTGGCTGTATTTCATGTTTTGCCATTTACATCCGCCGCAAACACCAAAATGATCGCAGATTGGATCAATACGATGCTCAGATAATTCGTGAAATTTTACGGCTTTTCCTTCGTAGTATGCTTTTCTTTTTTTGAATGTTTGTACATCAACAACATCGCCAGGAACGACATTCGGAATAAAGATTACTTTTCCGTCAGGAGCTTTTGCTACTGAGACTCCCTTTGCTCCGGCATCAAGAACCTGAATTTGATGAAAGACAACTTTGTCTGTATTTTTTCTTCCCATAGCGCAAAAATAAGGCTTTGTAAACTTTTACAAATTTTATTTTCATAATATTTTGTCAAATTATGTAATTTACTAGTTTAATTAACTTTAAAAGTTAACTTTGTTCCTGATATTCAGCCCTAAGCTACAATATATTGTCAATAGTTTTGTTATGTTTTTATGAAATTGTATCATAATCTTTCACAAATTAGCTTTTTGAAAAAAAGTTATGCGTCAAAATTTTTATTTGTCGCTTTGATAGGAATTCATATTCCATTAATTGGAATTTTATTTTTTGTCCTTTTTTTCGAGCATACTATCTCTCCGGCATCAATTCTGATTTTTTCATTGATAATGACACTATTGGCAGCTGCTGTAACTCTTTTGGTTTTAAAACAGCTGATAAGACCTATTTCGCTTGCCTCAAGATCGTTAGATGAATATAGGAATAAAAGAAAATTGTCAATTCTTCCAACAGAATACACTGACGAAGCCGGGCTTTTAATGTGTAATATTCAGGAGTCTATTTATGAGTCTGAAAGTTTTATTAATGAAAAGCAGGATTTAATTTATATGCTTTCGCACGATTTAAAAAACTTTGCCGGAAATCCGCAGGGTCTGGCGAAATTAATCTTAAGTGAAAATCCTTCGGAATCTGTTAAACATCTGGCCGATTTAATTTGCGAATCGACTAATTTGCAATTTCGATATATCGAAAACTTTATTAAGCTGTTAAAAGAGCAAGACCAGGTTTTAAAAATAAATCAGGAAACCAGAACCATTTATTTTGAAAACATTCTTCCTTTCATAAATGAACAGGTTGAACAGCGATTACTGGACAAAAATATAATATTGAATTTGAGTGTTGAAATCGACGAAGCTAAACTTTGGATTGATGAAGGTCTGCTGGTTCAGGTTTTGGTAAATCTAATTAGCAATGCGATTAAGTTTTCTTATTTTGACAGTGATATTAAAGTCAGGATTTATAAAGAAGATTCAAATGTTGTTATTACTGTTGCAGATAGAGGAATTGGTTTTGATAAACATCAGATGGAAGAATTATTTAAAAAATTCACCAAAATGGGCCGTTTAGGAACTGCTAACGAATCCTCAACCGGAATCGGGCTTTATTTATGCAAAAAAATTATCGAAAAAAATAAAGGCCGGTTAAGTGCTGTAAGCGAAGGTAAAAATAAAGGGGCTGAGTTTAAGATTGAGTTTGAAACCTGAGGTTCTAAGGTTCTGAGATACTATCCCGATAGCTGGCGGAACTAAGTTTTTTCTTTTGATTTCAATTGTTTTGTTCATCCATTAATTCCTCGTCGTCACTTTCACGGGAAAGAATTAAAAGGCATACAATTTTTAAATAAAAACTTAAATTTTTCATGGTTTGGTAATTTTGGTCTGGATCTGTTATGAAGATGCCTGTTTTTTTTAAAGGTTGCGCGAATAAGCGAAAAAAAATATCCTACTATTAATGTTCTATGCAAAGAAGAGAACTTTAATCTTATATAAAAGTCGTTAAAAGATATTTAAGCAATAAAATAGGGTAGATATATAAAAAAAGGGAAGTTTGATGAACTTCCCTTTTTTTGAGGTTATTCATTATATTTTACCAAAGATGATGTACGTCTTGTTTTATATATTTTTCGTAAATTTTATTCATTTCCGAAATTTTCTCCGAACTTAATTTTGGTAAATCATATACGGATAAATTAGACAGAATATGGCTTTCTTTTGAAGCTCCGGGAATAATGCAGCTAATTTCGTTAAAACTCAAAATCCATTGCAAAGCGATAGGAGCGAGGTTTGCGGTTTCAGGAAATAAAGCCTTTAATTCTTCAACAGCTTTTAAACCTAATTCATAATCGATTCCGGAAAAAGTTTCGCCTTTGTCAAACGCATCTCCGTTTCTGTTGAAATTTCTGTGGTCTTGCGCGTCAAAAGTGGTTTTTGCATCAAATTTACCCGTTAAAAGTCCGCTTGCAAGAGGAACTCTCGCGATGATGCCAATATCTTTCTTTTTGGCTTCTGAGAAAAATAACTGCGACGGACGCTGACGAAATAAATTGAAAATAATCTGGACTGTTGTTACATTCGAATATTCGATTGCTTTCAAGGCTTCTTCAACTTTTTCGACACTTACGCCCAAGTTTAAAATTTTACCCTGATCTTTCAAACGATCAAACATTTCGAAAATTTCAGGTCGGTAATAAACTTCTGTTGGCGGGCAGTGCAGCTGAATCAAATCTAAAGTTTCTAATCCGGTTCTTTTAAGGCTGTCTTCAACAAATTTCTGAAGCACTTTTGGCTGATATCCATTATTCACATGCGGATTAATCTGACGCCCGCATTTTGTGGCAACATAAATACGCTCAGAACGTGAACGAACCACTCTTCCAACAGCAGTTTCGCTTAATCCGTTTTCATAAACATCGGCAGTATCAATAAAATTTACGCCGTTGTCGATTGCTGTATTAATAAGTTCATCAGCAGTTTTATCATTAAATCCTGATCCCCATTTCCCGCCAACCTGCCAGGTTCCGAGTGAGATTTCTGATATATTAAAGTTTGTTTTTCCTAGTTTTCTGTAAAGCATTTTCTTTTTAAGTTACAAAGGTTCATAGATACAAAGTTGCAAAGGTTTTTTGTAGAGGCGCACAGCAGTGCGTCTTATAGGGAGTTATAAGCTGTTGTAACCAGTTTATAAAAACGTAGTTACGCTAACCCTTTGTCCCTTTGAACCTTTGTCGCTTTGTCCCTCTTTTTAGTCAAATAAATCCGAAGACAAATATCTATCACCGCGATCGCAGATAACGGCTACTATAACTCCAGATTCTAATTGTTCTGCTATTTTTAGTGCCACAGCAACAGAACCGCCGCTGCTCATTCCTGCAAAAACGCCTTCTTCAAGTGCTAATCTTTTGGTCATTTCTCGGGCTTCTTCTTCGCTTACATCAATAAGAGTATCTACTTTTGAAGGATCAAAAATTTTAGGTAAATATTCCTGAGGCCATTTACGGATTCCCGGAATTTGAGATCCGTCGCTTGGCTGTGCGCCAATGATTTGAATAGCAGGATTTTTTTCTTTTAAATAAGTCGAAGTTCCAATGATAGTTCCTGTGGTTCCCATTGCAGAAACAAAATGTGTTACAGTTCCGTCAGTATCGTTCCAAATTTCAGGACCGGTAGTTTTATAATGTGCTTTCCAGTTGTCATCATTTGCAAACTGATTTAACATGATATAACCGCCTTCGGCCACTTTTTTGTCGGCATAATTCCTTGAGCCAATAATTCCTTCTTCAGCAGGCGTTAAAATAACTGTAGCGCCATAGGCACGCATAGTTTGTGTTCTTTCTTTTGTAGAATCTTCCGGTAAAATTAGTTCTATTTCTATTTGAAATAATTGTGCAATCATTGCAAGGGCAATTCCGGTATTACCGCTTGTTGCCTCAATTAATTTATCTCCTTTTTTAATTTCTCCTCTTTCAAGAGCCGAGGCAATCATGTTATATGCCGCTCTGTCTTTTACACTTCCGCCCGGATTATTTCCTTCCAGCTTCAGTAAAAGTTTAACGTTTTTATTTTTAACCAAATTGACAGTTTCCATCAATGGAGTATTTCCAATTAAGTTTAGTAACTTTTGTGGGCCCATTTTATTTTTTTTCTTTTATTTTAACTTCTGTAGTGGTGGTATTGAGTACAATCGAATCTTCAGGAATAGATTTAGTAATCCATGAGTTACCGCCAATAATACTGTTTTTTCCAATAATGGTTTCACCTCCTAAAATTGTTGCATTGGCATAAATGCACACATTTGCTTCAACAGTTGGATGTCTTTTAGAGTTTTTCATTTCTTTGCTTACGCTCAAAGCTCCCAGCGTAACACCCTGATAAATTTTAACGTGTTTTTTAATAACGGAAGTTTGGCCAATAACAATTCCTGTGGCGTGATCTATAAAAAATGGTGAAGCGATATCTGCACCTGCATGAATATCAGTTCCCGTAATTCTATGTGCATACTCGCTCATTAGCCTTGAAAACAGCAATAAGTCTAAATGATACAATTCATGGCTTAATCTGTAGATAGCAATAGCGTAAAAACCCGGATATGCTAAATAAACTTCATCAATGCTGTTTGATGCGGGATCATTTTCTAAAATATATTCGGCATCCTGATTTAGTTTTTCTAAAACGCCCGGAAGTTTTGCTACAAATCTGTCCCAAATCGATTCGCATAAATTTTGAGGTTTTTTGCAGGCTAAAACAGCTATTTCTTTAAAACGGATTTCAAGTTCATCAATACTTTCGTCAAGAGCAGCATTTGAATCAAAAAGAGTGTAGAAAAGCTTCTCGGTAAAATCTTCAGTTTTGGTTTTGATACCGTAGTTTATATTAGAATGGCTCTTTAAAGCCTTAATACTTTGTATGATATTGTCTTTTGTCACAATGGTAAAATTGAGTGGATATTTTAAAACGTTAAAAGTAAGGCGTTTTTTGTAAATAAGTGCATGATTTAACTAAAGAAATTTTGTTTTCAGAATTGTATTTGTGATAAATAAAAGATTGATAATTGGTTATGTTTTTATATAATTCTTAAGAAGTTAATTGTGTAAATTAGCGAATAAAATTTACAAAAATGAAAAATAATTCAACTTTTAAAAGTTCGATTTCTGATATTTCTTTTCCCGAAAGTGAGAAAATTTACGGTAAGTCTATTCATGACCCAATTTTAGGTCTCATAATAAAAGATCATCCTTCATTTTGTGATGATGACTGTATTTCGGTTCAGGAATTGAATGAATACCGTCAAAAATATATTTCTAATTATTTATCGGCAGAAATTGGTACGCTTTCAGATCTTGAAAAAAGTGTTATTTCATCTTTAAAAGAGGATAAATCAATTGTAAGTATTGTTGAAGATGAAGATGAAAAAAGAGACTTTGGACAAAAAATAGCTGATAAAGTGGCAGATTTTGGCGGAAGCTGGACCTTTATTATTTCATTTGTGGCTTTTATTGTTGTTTGGATTAGCTCAAATGTTTATCTTTTATTGAATAAAGGTTTTGATCCGTATCCGTTTATTTTATTGAATTTGATTTTATCCTGTATAGCTGCACTTCAGGCGCCGGTAATTATGATGAGTCAAAATCGTCAGGAAGAAAAAGACCGAAACCGCGCTAAAAAAGATTATATGATTAACCTGAAATCTGAATTAGAAATAAGGATGATTCATGATAAAATTGATCATTTGATTATGCATCAGCAGCAGGAATTAATCGAAATTCAGAAAGTTCAAATCGAGATGATGAATGATATTTTGAATCAGATTAAGAAATAAAAACAGGTCTGAAATATTAAAGATAGAAGTGTTTGTAGTAATAACCCAAGCACATAAAAATAATATTTATCGCTGCAGCTTTCCAGATAATTTTTTGATAATTTCTGGATTTATCTAAGAAATATAAAGCTAGTAAAATTAAAAATAGCAGCGTAGTGTAGACTGCCGGATACATTTTAAAAGCGGCTGAAAACTCTCCTTGAAAAAGTAAGAATAAAGAACGTTGAAAACCACAGCCCAGACACTCAAAACCAAAGAGTTTTTTGAACAGGCAGGGGATCATATATTTTTCTAAATTCACAGGGTAATTTTTTACAATTTTACAAAAAAATATTCGATAACATTTCAGAAGAAAGAAACTTCTATTTTAAAGTTTTATACTTTTGGATTCTTAAACTTTAGAAAATGAAAGCTTTTAAAATTTTAATTATGATTCTTGCCATTTCAGTTGCATTATATGAGCAGGTTTCTGATGATAGAAATATCTATATAATGGTAATTGCAATTGCAGTTTTTATGTATGGAATGATGCAGTTAAGCGCAAAAACGCCGAGTAAAAATCAAGAAAAAGAGGAGCAGGATGTTGACTAAGGGAGATAAAGTTTCGGTCTTAGATGAAGCGATAAACGGAACAGTAGTTTCGGTTAAAAACAATGAAGTTTTGATTGAAACTGAGGATGGATTTATGATGACATTTTTTGTCAATGAGTTGCTTAAAATTCAGGATTCCAGTAATTTAATGAATTCTATTAAAAGAATTAATTTAGAAGAAATTTCGAAAGAAAAAACAGAGCCAAAACCAAGAAGTTTTGTCAGGGAAAAGAAAGATAAACGTGAAATTTCGGCTCCGGAATTTGATTTACATATCGAAAAACTGGTTCCCAATAAACGCGGAATGTCAAATTATGATATCCTGACACTGCAGACAGAAACTGCAAAAAGACATATCGAATTTGCGATTAAAAACCGTATTCCAAAAATCGTTTTTATTCACGGTGTCGGCGAAGGAATTTTAAAAGCCGAACTTGATTTTTTATTAGGCCGTTATGACGGAATTGATTTTCAGGATGCCAATTATCAAAAATATGGCTTAGGCGCAACCGAAGTTTATATTCGTCAAAATAATAAATAAAGAAATCTTATAATCTAAAATTCGTTTATTTTCAACGATAAAAAAACGTCTGTTTTTTGAATCTGATTTAATAAAAAACCGAATCAAAATGCAGACGTTTTTTGTAAGAATAAAAAGTGTTTTTTACTCTTTATAAAATGCTTTAGTTGGTCTCAGTTATTGTACCAAGAACAAAGCTGTCAGCTAAATAAAAACTGCTGTTTCCTTTTTTAAGAGTTACATTTTTTATTGTAATAGTATGCTTATAAGTAATGTTTGTTGTACCTGATGCTACTGTTGTAACTTCAATAGTACCATTATTATCTATTACACCGTTCCATACTGTACTTACGGTAGGAGCTGATGGTACAGGACTTACACAAAAATATGATTCGGTTAATGTTCCTGTATTAGATTTAAAAGTAGTATAAGTTACATTGTTTGCCGTTGCTGTTATTGCTTTAGATCTTGTACCTTCTACTTTTTGGATAAGTGACGGATCCAGATTAGTAACCTGCATGTAAGATGTCGTATTGTAATTTAAAACTTGTTTCTTATCTGTACACTGCAGTGGTTCATTTGTAAAAGTTAAATTTATTGGATCTGGTCCAGAGGTATAATTTCCAAAAACAAATTCTTCCTGGGTTTGAGGCCCTGCAGGTTTTAAGAATGTAATGTTTCTAAAAACAATTTGATGATTATAACCTGTAATTCTTGTACTTCCGTCTGTTGTACTTTTATCACCTGTAACCTGTGTCGATGTAATTTCAATTATACCCGCAGTAGCCTGCCATTCTTCTGTTACATTTGGTGTTCTTGGCGGTATTGTACCACAAATATTGTCGACTGCCACTGTACCGTCATAAGCTCTGTAGACTACTCGGTAAGTTGAATTGTTAATGTCATAAGTAAGCGGTTCGCCTACAGGCGTAGCATCATTTAAAATGCTGTTTGCAGGCATCTGGATTACTAATGATTCTTGAGTTTTTAATTTATAAATTAAAGTTGGAGCAGTCTCGTCTGTACTTGAATTAGGACAGCTCGACGAAGTAAGAACATCTTCAAAATCGATTGTATCTACTGTTAAATCGCCGTCGTCGCAGCCGTTTAACAAAAGAGCCAATATTAAAAGGCTTGCATATTTTTTCATCGTAATTTTATTTGGGTCAAAAATAGTGAAAAATTTGGCAAATGATCTTTTAGATTAGACAATTGATATTTCATAACTTTGCATCAATGAAAAAAGTATATCTCGATAACGCCTCGACAACTGCCATGCGGTCTGAAGTAATTCTGGAAATGACCAAAATTATGACAGAAAATTTTGGTAACCCGTCTTCTACACATAGTTTTGGGCGAAATGCCAAAACTGTTTTAGAACTTTCAAGAAAAAGTATTGCCAGGTATTTAAACTGCTCTGCACAGGAAATTATTTTTACTTCTGGCGGAACTGAAGCAAATAACTGGATTCTGAGATCGGCTGTTGAAGATCTTAAAGCAGAGCGTATCATAACTACTAAAATTGAGCACCATGCCGTTTTATACAGCGTTTTGGCATTGCAGTCAGATTATAATATTCAGGTTGATTATGTAAACGTTAATCAAGACGGAAGTATTGATTTAACGCATCTTTCTAATTTGCTTGCTGATGAAAAGAAAACTATAGTTAGTTTAATGCATGTAAACAACGAAACAGGAACTATTTTAGATTTGGATAGAGTGGGAGTTATCTGTAAGCAATACAATGCGTTGTTTCATTCAGATACCGTTCAGTCAGTTGGAAAAACTGAAATCGATCTTCAAAAAATCCCTGTAGATTTTATTTTGGCAAGTGCGCATAAATTTCACGGACCAAAAGGTGTTGGTTTTGCTTTTATCCGTAAAAATTCGGGTCTACAGCCTTTAATTTTTGGCGGAGAACAAGAAAAAGGCCTTCGTGCAGGTACAGAAGCCGTTCATCAAATTGCAGGAATGGCAAAGGCTTTGTCTCTTTCTTATGAAAATTTAGACGCAGAAAGAAATCATATTTCCAGTCTAAAAAAATATCTTATCGAACAATTAGAGCTTAATTTTCCAGGTTTTAGAATTAACGGAAAAAAAGATGATTTTTATAATATCATCAATATCACGCTGCCTTTTTCTTCGGATAAAACTTCAATGCTTTTATTTAATTTAGATATGAAAGGAATTGCGGTTTCCAGAGGAAGTGCCTGCCAGTCCGGAAGTATAAAACCTTCGCATGTTTTAAAAGAAATGCTTTCTGACGATGATTTAAAATTACCAAATCTTCGAATTTCATTTAGCCACTACAGCACAAAAGAAGATATTGATTGGTTAATTGAGAGTCTTAAAGTTGTTTAGTTTTTTGAGGCTCAAAGGTTCAGAGCAGCAAAGGTTCAAAGGTTTTTTAAAAAGGTGCTAAGGTTCTGAGGTACTAAGATTCTAAGTTTTTTCTAAATTTTAATTGAAAATATTCTTCGACTTCGCTCAGGATGACATTATTGACCTGTCAGGCTGAGCAAAGTCAAAAGCCTTTATTCAAAAAATCTAAAATCTACACTCTAAAATCTAAAATTACTTACGAATAACTTTTACCTGCGAATCGTTTGTTAATTTAATGATTGTTGATGGTTTTCCGGCAATTTTGTCCTGATTTAGTTTTACAACATAATCAACACCTTTAATGATTTCGGGATTAATGTCTTTGAAAGATATTGGCGTAGGCTGCCCTGAAATATTTGCAGAAGTCGAAACCAATGGTTTTTTCATTCTTTCCATTAATTTGAAACAAAAAGGTTCTTTTACCAATCGTATTCCGAGAGATTTATCGGCTGCAATAATATTATGTGCAACGTTTCTGGCTTCGTCTAAAATTAAAGTCGTTGGTTTTTCAGATAAATCCATAATCTGCCAGGCCACTTCGGGAACGTTTTTAAAAACGTTGTAAATCATTTTTTCACCATTCATTAAAACAATCATGCTTTGTGTTTCAGCGCGTTGTTTTAACTTGTAGATTTTGGCAACAGCATCAGGATTAGTAGCGTCACAGCCTATTCCCCAAACAGTATCTGTGGGGTAAAGAATAATGCCGCCCTCTTTAATTACTTCGTAAGCATTGTGAACTTCAATATTTATATCTTGATTCATGACCTTAAATATTTTAATAATAACAGTATAAAACTGTTTATTATGCTGTTTGTGTATTTATAATTTGAATTATATTTTCTAAATCAGTTTCAGAAATTCCCACATATAATGGTAAACATAAAATTCGTGATGCAATAGATTCAGAAACAGGCATTTTTTCTCCTTTTGTATATTCTATAGTATTTAAAGAAGGGTAAAAATAACGTCGGGGAATTATATTGTCATTTGCTAAAGCCTCTGAAACGCGTAATAAAGTTTCTTCCGAATCAAAAATTACAGGATAATAACTATAGTTCCATTCTGTATTTTCTCTTATTTTTAAAGATTTTACAGTATTGAAATTTAAGTTGTTATTATAAAAATCAACTACATTTTTTCTTTCAGAAATGATGTGATTCATATAAGGAAGTACTGCCAGACCTAATGCCGACTGCAATTCAGAAATTTTTGCATTTATCCCTAAACCATGAAAAGCTAAAGGACCATTGTGTCCAAAATTATGGCTGTAATAGAGTTGATGAAAAATGGCCGCATCGTTGCAAAACATAGCGCCGCCTTCTCCTGTATGGAATAATTTAGTGGCATGAAAACTACAAGTGCTTACATCGCCAAAATTAAATACAGACTGATTATTAAATTTTACTCCAAAACAATGTGCGGCATCATAAATAACTTTTAGATTGTGTTTTTTTGCAATATTTTCGATAGTAATAACATCACATGGATTTCCAAAAACATGAGTTGCTAATATGGCAGTTGTTTTTGGTGTTATGGCAGCTTCAATTTTGGTTTCGTCAATTGTTAAATAATCCGGATTTATATCTACAAATACAGGCTTGCAGTTTTCCCATACAATTGCCGCAGATGTAGCAACATACGAAAATGGTGTTGTGATAATTTCACCGCCTTCTCCAAAAAGTTTTAATGCAATTTGAATAGGGATTGTACCGTTATTAGTAATTATCAAATTAGAAACATCAAGAAGATTTTTAAGCTTATCTTCTAATTCTAATGTAAGTTCACCTCTATTTGTTAGCCAAACTTTATCCCATGCACGTTTTACATAAGAATTATATTCTTCTTGCGGGGGTAAAAAAGTTTTGGTTACAGGAATCATTTAATTATGGATTTAATGAGTTTAATTTATCATTACGGATAAACTATTGTTATATTTGCGGGGTAAAATTAGGAAAAGAAACCTTAATTTTTGGTATTAATAAATATTATAACATCGTGTGAAGTTCAACTCGTTGTTAACATACTTGGCTAACAGGGTTTTAAAGGGTTATTGATAAAATTAAAGGAATACTTTTTTGATGTTTTAAAAAATCAATAATAAAGAATAAACAAAAATAAATTATAGGATTACTATGGAAATCAACGCTTTTTTGAAAAATTTTGCAGACATTTTAGATGATACTGATGCAGCTTTAATTACACAGGAAACTGTTTTTAGAGATTTAGATGAGTGGAACTCATTAACAGCTTTATCATTAATTGCAATGGCAGATGAAGAATATTCTGTGAAGTTAACGGGAGATGATATTAAATCTTCAGATTCATTAAATGATATCTTCGAAATAATTAAAAATAAAGGATAATTAAATGGCCGTTTTTTCAATAAATGATATTATAATAAAAGGTATTTCTTGCTGTGTTCCTAAAAATAAGGAACGCAATATTGACTTGGATATATTGACAAAGGAAGAAATTCAAAAATTTATAGATGTAACAGGAGTTGAAGAACGACGTATTGCTGCAAAAGAAATTTGTACGTCTGATTTATGCTGTGAATCTGCCGAAAAATTAATTCAAGATTTAAACTGGCAGAAAGACGAAATCGAAATTCTGGTTTTTGTTTCGCAAACAGGCGATTATATTTTACCAATTTCTGCTGCCATTCTTCAGGACAGATTAGGTTTGTCTACCAATTGTATTGCTTTTGATGTTCCGCTGGGATGTTCAGGTTATGTATACGGAATGTCGATTATTGCTGGAATGATGAAAGCAGCAGGTTTAAAAAAAGGGTTGCTTTTGGCAGGAGATACAATTAGTAAAATTGTTTCAGATAAGGATAAAAGTACATTGCCGCTTTTTGGTGATGCCGGAAGCGCAACTGCATTTGAACTTAGTGAAAATAACGGAAACTGGCTTTTTGATTTAGGTACAGATGGCTCAGGTTATAAAACGATAATTGTACCCGACGGAGGATCAAGAAACAGAATAAACGCAGATTCTTTAGAAATAAAAATTATTGAAGAAGGCATCAGCCGTAATTCCTGTGATTTAGTTCTTGATGGTATGGATGTTTTTGGTTTTGGAATATCGCAAGGGCCTAAAACAGTAAATAAACTGTTAGAAAAATACGCGATTGATAAAGAAAAAATAGATTACTTTATTTTTCATCAGGCAAATTTGATGATGAATAAAATGATTGCTAAAAAGTTAAAACTTCCTGTTGAAAAAGTTCCATATTCGTTACAGCATTTTGGAAACACTTCATCAGCTACAATTCCGTTGACGATAGTAACAGAATTAAAAGATAAAATAGAAAATAAATCTTCTAATTTATTAATGTGCGGTTTTGGTGTAGGATTATCATGGGGAACGGTGTTTGTTGAAGATTGTAAAATAGAGGTTCTGGAATTAATAGAATTATAGAATGATTACATTACAAGATAAAAATATATTAGTTACAGGTGCATCTCAGGGAATTGGCAGAGAAATAGCAATTTCTGCTTCAAAATTAGGAGCAACTGTTACTATAGTTGGGAGAAATGTAAAAAAACTGCAGGAAACTATTTCATTATTAAGCGGTAACGGACATAAAATGCAGGCTGTTGACCTTTCTAATGCTGCAGATATCGATGAATTAATATCGCAAAGTTTACCTTATGACGGTGTTATTTTTAACGCTGGTATTGTAGAATATCTGCCGGTTAAGTTTTTGAACGAAAGTAAAATAAACGCTGTTTTTTCTGTAAACTTTGACAGTAATGTTGTTTTAAGCCAAAAATTAATCAAAAAGAAATTACTCAATAAAAAAGCATCTCTTGTTTTTATATCATCAATTTCCTCAAAATTAGGCGTGGGCGGGACTGCTATGTACGCAGCGTCTAAAGCCGCTTTAATATCTTTTTCTAAAGTATTGGCTACAGAACTGGCTCCGCAGGGAATTAGATCAAACAGTATTTGCCCCGGAATTGTTAAAACAGCAATGACAGAACAGGCAAATGACGCAGCTTCTGAAGAAGAATTAAAAAAAGCTGAATTAGAATATCCGCTGGGATATGGAGAACCATCAGATGTTGCCGGACTGGTTATGTATTTATTAAGCGATATGAGTAAATGGATGACAGGTTCTGACTTAATTATTGATGGCGGATTCACATTAAAATAAAAATTATGAATTCAAACATACCTGCTTTTCATTATTATGATGACGCTGTTTTTGGGCAAGAAAACAATATGCTTTTTAAAAAAGTGTGGCATTTTGTGGGGTTCAGATCAGATTTTTTAAATGATAATGATTTCATTGCTTTAAAAATTGCAGGCACACCGGTTGTGGTTCAAAATGTGAGAGGTGAAATTAAATCATTTTTAAATGTTTGTTCACACCGCTTTTCCATAATTCAGCAAGAAACCTCTGGAAATAGACCTTTAGTTTGTCCTTATCATGGATGGGCATATGATAAAAACGGAATTCCAAGCGGAATTCCGAAAAAGCCTTTGTTTAAAAAATTCTCTAAAGAAGAACTTTGCGAAATGAAATTAAAGGAATTTAAAATTTCATTTTGTGGAGATTTATGCTTTGTTTCCTTAAATGAAGAGATTGAACCTTTAGAAGATTTTATAGGCGTATTTTATGATGAATTAAAAACAATGTCATTAAGTTTAGGAAATAGAATTGACGTTAATTCTATGGAAATAAATGCAAACTGGAAAGTAATTGTCGAAAATACGCTTGAAAGTTATCACGTTGGTTTAGTACATGCCGAAACTCTTGCCAAATTAGAACCTTCGGGATTAGATTTTGCTTTTGATAAAAATAATTCAAGCTGGACCAGTGATTTGAATATAGTAAAAGATAAAGGCGGTTATAAAAAAATCGACACCTATTATTCACCAAGAAGTTACGATATAGAAGGTTACAAACATATACTTGTTTTTCCTAATTTGTTGATATCGAGTACACACGGTATTTCTTTTAATTATTCTTTAATTGAACCAATTACACCAGACAGTACAAAATTTACAAGTTACGTTTTTACAGCGGCTGCAAACGATTCTGAAAAAACACCAATTGTTATTAAAGCTTTTGAAGAATCTTTAATCGGTTTTAACAGACAGGTTTTTGATGAAGATAAAGCGGTATGTCAGCTTGTTCAGCAAGGAGTAAGACATACTAATTTATCAGGAAAACTTTCTGATGAAGAAGAACGGGTACATCATTTTCAAAAACAATATTTAAAATTCCTGGAAAATGAAAGCTAATATAAAAGCCATATCTTATTATCTTCCGGAAGAAATTCTGTCGAATGATTTAATAAATAAAGAGTTTCCGGAATGGGATATTGAAAAAATCAGCTCTAAAACGGGAATCAATTCAAGACATATAAGTGCAAAAGATGAGTTTTCATCTGATATGGCAGTAAAAGCCGCAGAACGATTATTTGCAGAGCATAATATTGATAAATCGACTATTGATTATTTATTGTTTTGTACCCAAAGCCCAGATTATTTCCTGCCTACAACGGCTTGTATTATTCAGGATAAATTAGGACTAAATACTTCAATAGGAGCTTTAGATTTTAACCTTGGATGTTCAGGGTTTGTTTATGGATTAAGTTTGGCTAAAGGTTTAATAGCAGGAGAAATGGCAAAAAATGTTTTGTTGATTACCTCAGAAACCTATTCTAAATTCATTCATCATAAAGATAAAAGTAACAAAACTATTTTTGGGGACGCCGCTGCCGCAACATTAATATCAAGCGAAAGAGGATTTTGTTCTCTCGATAAATTTATTTTTGGAACGGATGGAAAAGGGGCAGAAAACTTAATTGTAAAACAAGGCGGAATGCGTTTTCCTGTATCTAATGAAAATGAAGATATTCAGGATGAATATGGAAACGTTCGAAATGATAAAAACTTGTACATGAACGGCGCAGAAATCTTCAATTTTACAGGAGAATTTGTTCCCAAACTTACTGAGGCTATTTTAGAGAAATCGAACTTAACTAAAGAAGATATTGATTTATATATCTTTCATCAGGCAAATAAATATATGCTTAATCACCTGAGAAAGAAAATAAAAATTCCCGAAGAAAAGTTCTTTATTGCAATGGAAGAATGTGGAAATACAGTTTCATCAACAATTCCGATTGCTTTATATGAAGCTCAAAAGCAAGGGAAATTAATAGAATCCAAGAATTTAATATTGGCAGGATTTGGCGTAGGATATTCCTGGGCTGCTTGTAACTTAATAATTTAAAGATGAAAAATTTAATCATAATAGGAGCAAGAGGATACGGCCGTGAGGTATGTGGACTTGCAAGACAATGTTCGGGCTATAATACTGAATATACTATAAAAGGTTTCTTAGATGATAAATTAGATGCTTTAGATGGTTTTGAAAATTATCCGGCTATCATTTCATCAGTAGAAAATTATGAAATTCAGGATAATGATGTATTTGTTTGCGCACTTGGAGATCTGCAATGGAAAAAACATTATGTCGAAATAATTTTATCAAAAGGAGGTCAATTTATTAATTTGATTCACCCAACGGTAGTTTTTACATCAAACGTAAAATTGGGTAACGGTATAATTATTTTCATGTATTCTAACATTAGCAACGACTGCGTGCTTGATGATTTTGTAACCATTCAGGGATTTGTAGCCATTGGGCATGATTCAAAAATTGGTAAATGGTGCCATATAAATGCCTATAGTTTTACCGGAGGTTATGCTGTTTTAGAAGAAGAAGTATGCTTAAATACTCGATCTACAGTTTTACCTAATATTATCGTTCGAAAAGGCGCAACAGTTGGTGCTGCCAGCCTTGTTATTAAAAACGTAAAAGAAAACACTACTGTTTTTGGGGTTCCTGCAAAAAAAATGGAGTTTTAAAGAAAAGAAATAAATGGATAATAGGAAAAATATTTTAATGATTTGTTCCTGGCTTGATTATGAACTGAGACTAGGCAGCTTTTTTATGGATCAGGCTTTAGTGTTAAGTGATAATTTTAATTTTATTCTGATAAATTTCAGACCGGTAAAATTAAAACCTAAAAATTTCAATAAAATTTTTAAGATCGAAAAAAATATTTATGAAGATAAAGTAACCATTCTTTATCTATATTATCCTGTGTTTAAAATTTTTAAAAGCAATTTCTTTTTGAAGTTAATTGAGAAGAAAGCATTTCGAGTTTTGCGTAAATACTTAAAGAAAGATAAAATTGAAATTGATCTGGTTCATGCACAAAGTGTTTTTGATGCAGTATTTTGGGCTTTAAGTTATCACGAAGAGTATAAAACGCCTTATTTGCTAACAGAGCATAACCAATTTACATTAAGAAATATCAGAAAACCAAAAATTAAAAAACTTGATTCTGCTTTAAAAAACTCAAAGTTTAATTTAGTAGTAAGTAATGATTTAGTTAGACAATTTGCTGCTAATTATTTTTTCAGCGATTTTGTAAACGTTGGTAATATGGTGAATGAGCAATTGTTTAATAATAACAATAGAAAATCAAGTGAGTTTTTTGAGATTACAACCGTTGGAGCTTTTGCACCTATAAAAGATCAAATTACAGCCTTAAGAGCATTGAAAATTATTGACGATCTAAATTATCCAAAAATTAAATTTACCTGGATTGGTATAAATGCTTGGGAAATTGGTTCAGAAGATGAAGTCGATAGTTTAATTTCAAGTTTTAAATTCAAAAATATCGAAATTGAAATTGTCAAATTAGCCTCAAAAACAGAAATTGTTTTGGCTTTGCAAAAGTCAGATGTATTTGTTTTTACAAGTATTTGCGAAACATTTGGGATTTCTCCTTTAGAAGCTTTATTTACAGGTGTTCCTGTAATCACTACTCAATCAGGCGGAGTGAATGAATTTATTAATAAGGAAAATGGAATTATTGTTCCTATAAAAGATTCTAAAGCGATTGCTGAAAATATTTTAAAAATCCTGAATAAAGAATTACAATTTAATTCTGAATTGATATCTAAAAACGCAATATCCAGTTTTGGAACTAAGGCATTTAAAGAAAAAATGATTCCAATTTATAATAGAAGTATAGCTTAATGATGTTTCAAGAAAATAAAGAATTTAAGATGAAAGATCAAAACAGCATCATTTCAAATTGGGAAAATAATGAAACTCACCCGTTGGTTAGTATTATTTGTACCACCTTTAATCACGAAAACTTTATAAAGGAAACTTTAGAAGGCTTTTTAAGTCAGAAGACTAAATTTTCTTTTGAAATAATAATTCATGATGATGCTTCTACAGATAATACGGTTAGTATAATAAATGATTTTGTCTCAAAATATCCCTTAATAATTACACCGATTTTTCAAAAGGAAAATCAATATTCTAAAAAAGAGGTTAATATATGGAGCGATTTTACTTTCCCCATGACACAAGGAAAATACTTAGCCTTATGCGAAGGAGATGATTACTGGATAGATGAATTAAAACTGCAGAAACAAGTTGATTTTTTAGAAAACAATCTTGATTATGTAATTACCTGGACGGATTTTTATACTAAAAAAGAAGCTGAATTAATCCCTAATAATTTCAGCAGTACCTTGCCGGCTGTTTATACAATTGATTTTAATACACTTTTTAAACCTTATTGTACTTATACTTTAACAAGCGTTTTCAAGAAAGATGCAGTTGATCCTTTAGATTACAAAAAATTCCGATACAGTAAAGATAATACACTTTATGCTTTGGCTCTTTGTAACGGAAAAGGAGCTTTCTTGAATTTTCAAGGCGCTGTTTACAGATGGCATTCAGGCGGGATTTATTCTTTGCAGACACCTTTCCTGCAGCGTTATTCATCTTATCTAAACTTAAAAGAGATATTTGAAAACATTCCGCAGTCCAGAACGCAAAACATTAAAAAAGTTTTGAGAACCTTGCTAAAAGCTTCAGCTTTTGAGGCTTTAAAATTGCGTAAAAATAAAGAGTTCAAAAACAGCAAAGATCATGAAAATGCTATAAATGAATTTTTAGATAAAGCAGGATTTTCTTTAAAACTTAAATACTTGTGGCGTTATATTAAATCAAGCATATAACAACTATTTGCCGGTTAACGATTTAAAATAGAGCAGTACTTTATCAACAAAATTTATTTTTTGAAACAATGTGCTTTCGTTATTTTTCAAATGTTTAAAAAATGAACGTTTATACGAGCCCGCATTGCGAATAGTGCGTATTAAATTTTTAGTGATATGTTTTTGAAAAATTTCTTGGTTAAAATATCTTAGTTTTTCATTTTGCGAAAGCAGGAGTTTTGATGCATTAATAGTTTCGATAATTTCTTCTGGAGAAAGACCTTTTTTAAACGAAACAGCATTTAGGTAAAAATCAATTTTAGAATCGGCAGGATTTATTTCAAGTGCAGCCAATTGATTTATTTTTACTTTTTTTACAGATCGGTTTACGTTATCAATTTTTGTTTTACTGATATTGTTATTGTGCTGTCTGTAATTTAATAAAGATTCAGGAATATTATAAAAGTTAGTTTTGGCTAATAATCTGCTCCATAAATCATAATCCTCAACAGGAACATATTCATTATCGAATTTTAGATCGCCTAACACTTCTTTCTTAAACATTACAGTTGGATTCCCGATGTTACAACTGTGTAAAAAAGATACTTTTATAGCATCTGGATTTGTATTATGTTTTATGATTTTATCTTTTTTTGATCCAAAAAAAGTAAACCATGTACCGCAGACTCCAATTTCAGGATTGTTTTTAAGTACTGCAATTTGTTTTTCAAAACGTGTTGGGAGAGCAATATCATCAGCATCCATTAATGCAATATAAGTGCCTTTTGCAGCGTTAATACCTTCATTCCTAAGGTTTGCCGGTCCAACATTTTGTTCTTTGTCGATAATAATTATTCGATTATCTTTAGATTGAAAGCTTTTAATTATTTCTAAACTTCCATCTGTAGATTTATCATTTAAAATGATAAGCTCAAAGTCTGAAAATGTTTGATTTAGAATACTTTCAATACTTTCGTACAAAAATGAAGCTGCATTATAGACAGGAATTATCACAGAAATTTCAGGAAATCGAAGAATTTGCATGGTTTTTGTTTTAAAAGGCAAAGATAAGGTTTGAGTTAAAATTATCTTAAAAAATCAAAAGTAAATTTCATAGATAATTTCGGAATGTTTTTATCTTTGCCCAACAAATTTAAATAAATGAAAAAAATTCAAGTTGGATTTTTAGTGTCGTATGATTATGAATTGCTTAAAATTGCGATTCCACAAGTATATAAAGAATCTGACTCAATTTTTTTAGCAATTGATAAAGAAAGAAAGACCTGGAAAGGAGAATCTTTTGTAATAGAAGACAGCTTTTTTCAATGGTTAAGGTCTATTGATGTCGATTTTAAAATAGAAATATTAGAAGACAATTTTTATCATCCTGAATTGACCAGCATGCAATGTGAAGTTTTGGAACGAAAAATTCTTGCTGAAAAAATGGGCATAGGAAACTGGCTCATACAATTAGATGCAGATGAATATTTTTTTGATTTTAAGGCATTTGTAAAATTCTTAAAATCTAAGAATTATTATCTCGATAATCCTGAAAAAAATCAAATTCAGGTATCTCCTTATTTGATAAACTTATATAAAAGGATAGATGACGGAATATTGTATGTTGAAAAACCTACAAAAATTATGGTTGCCACAAATTTCCCAAGTTACAAGGTAGGAAGACAGACTCGTAAGAGAATAATTTATTATAAAGGTTTAATACTTCATGAATGTATATCCAGAACAAAGGAAGAGCTGGAGATGAAGTTTAATAATTGGGGACATGATATAGATATTAATAAAGAAGAGTTTTTGGAAAAATGGGAAACGGTAAATGAAAGCAACTACAAAAGTATGCGAAACTTCTTTTACATGGAACCTGAAAAATGGAAAAAACTTGCATTTGTAAAGGGCACGACCTTTAATGAAATTGGTAAAAATTTAGATTTTTCAAAAGTACTGCCTTCAGATTTATATATATGGAAGAAAAACTTTGGACAATGGTTTAAACACTTAACAAAAAAGTAGTTTACTTTAAAATTTGATTATAGACTTTTAAATAATCCGAAGCTGCAATTTTCCAATCGAAACTTGCTGCTCTTTTTTTAAGCAAAGTTTCTATTTCTTCCTTATTTCGGTCAAAATTTTCTAATCCGTTAAAAAGTATATTTTTCATATACTCGGGATCGAAATCTGTCCAATAATTGGCTATATCCCCACCAATTTCCGGTAAAGAAGTTTTGTCGGATAAAAATACAGGTTTACCAAAACTCATAGCTTCAATTGGAGGCAGACCAAAACCTTCTCTTATAGAAGGAAAAAGAAAAGCTGTACAGTTTTTCATGTAATACTGCTTGGCTCGATCGCTCACTTTACCGGTTAAAAATACTCGATTTTGTAAACCATTTTCATCGATTAGCTTTCTAATCACTGATCCATATTTTTTATTATTATTTCCTGAAATGATTAAATTAAAATCTTTTATTAACTTCATCATGTTAACGATTGAAACGTAATTTTTTCGTTCAATAAAATCACCTATTGTATAAAAAAAAGGTTTGTCTAAAGGTAGACTGCTTACAAAATTAGAGGTATCTAATAAAGTAGAAATTGGATTTCCGTTATAAATAATATGCTCAGGAACATTAGGAACCTGAAAGTATTGATGAGTCTGTTTTTTTGCAAATTCAGAGATATAAGTTATCTCTGTAGCTCTGTTTAATTTCTCAATGAATAAGCCATTGCGTTTGTGGTTCATGTCTGCAGATATTTCTTCTACAAAATTTACATCATGAATTGTGAGAAGATATTTGGTGTCCGTTCTTGGCTCTAATTTAGAATTTTGATTTACAGAATGCCATAAATCAAATTTTTCCATAGGTCTAAAAGGCTTGTATCTATGAAATGATCTGTATTTATGATATTTAAATTTATCACCAAACTCATTTCTAAGCAAGTCAGGTTTACCAGAATTGAGTTGAATCTCCAGATTATCAAATGAGAGCTGATTTAGTCCTTTAATTAGTTCATAATTAAAAGTACCCAAGCCAGTTGCTCTATTGTTAATATTGTGAGTTTCTAAAAAAACGCTTTTCCTATCTGACATATTTTTTTTAACGAAAATACAATAATAATTTGAAGTCTAAAATTCTATATGTATTTTTGTTACTATGATAAATCAGCTAATGAATTTTAAAGTAAATCCTTCTTTCGAAAATAATGCTCCGTCAATTCTGGACACAATCAAAATGTTCAGTTCATCTGGCGAACTTTTTGGAAACGGAGATCGTAATAAGATAAAATTGTTTGATTTAGATGGTAAAAAGATAAATATCAAATCATTTAAAATTCCGAATATAGTCAACAAAATTGCATACAGATATTTCAGAAAATCGAAAGCCAGACGTTCGTTTGAATATGCCACAATTTTATTAGAAAAAGGAATTGGAACTCCAGAGCCAATAGCATTTCTTGAAAACTTTAATTTGGTTGGTTTAAAAGACAGTTATTATGCCAGCGAACATTTGATTACTGAATTGACTTATAGAGAATTGGTAGAAATTCCAGAGTACCCTGATAATGATAACATTCTAAGACAGTTTACAAAATTTACTTTTGATCTTCATGAAAAAGGAGTGGAGTTTTTAGATCATTCGCCGGGAAATACATTAATTAAAAAAAACGAAAACAATACCTATCGTTTCTTTTTGGTCGATTTAAACCGAATGAATTTTCATGATAATATGAGTTTTGAACAGCGTATGAATAATTTTAGCCGTTTAACGCCTAAAAAAGAAATGATTGCTGTAATGAGTAATGAATATTCTAAATTTTATACCGATAAATCAGAAACAGAAATTTTCGAAAAAATGTGGCAGGCAACTTCTGACTTTCAGGAAGAATTTGCAAGAAAGAAAAGATTGAAAAAGAAACTTAAGTTCTGGAAGAAATCTTAATTTGTTTCTGGATTTTTTTAAGCTCCTGAAAACGAACCGCTACACTTAAAGCATTTAAGTAACAGATAATAATTCCCTTTCTTCCGTCTAAAAATCCGAGTCTCAATAAATATTGGTTTAAAAACTGATAAACAGGACGAATATAGAAATGAAAAAAGCTGGGATTAGTACTTTTTGTTAACTCTTCCTGTGCTTTTAACTGCCCGTAGAAAATCATTTTTTGTTTATAATCTTCGTAATTAGAGTAAGAATGGTGCGTTAATTTGTGCTTTAAATTTCTAATTTCTCCTTTTATGATTAGTTTTTCGTGTACAATTTTATTGTTGTTATAACGTGCATTTTCTTTTCTAAAAAGACGGATAATTTTATCATTCTGCCAGCCGCTAAAGTATAATTTCTTGTTTTCGAAGATAAAATCTCTACGAAAAAAATAGGCTGAAGCACTTTTGAACTGATTTATTTCAGTAATAATTTCTTGCTGTAATTCCAGGCTTAATCGTTCGTCAGCGTCGATAAAAAGAATCCAGGAATTTGAAGCTAAATCTATTGCATAGTTTCGTTGAAGCGCAAAATTATCAAAGACACGCTGTACAATTTTTACATTTTTGTATGTTGATGCGATCTCGAAAGTTTTATCGGTACTAAAAGAATCAACAATTATTATTTCATCGGCGAAAGCCAGATTATCAAGAACCTCACGTATATTAGATTCTTCATTATAAGTGATTAGTAAAGCCGATAAAAGTTGTTTTTGAGACGAAATCATTTTTAGCGGATGTTTTTTTCTACAAACGATTCGATTTTGCCTTTAAAAAATTCAGGTTTAAATTCCTGATACAAAGACAAAGCTTCTTTTTTTAGCATTTTTTCAGATTTCTGCTCAAATAAATCAGATCGATAATCTTTTAAATGAACAGAAAGATGATGAATTTCGTCTTCAAACGTAGCCCAGATTTTCTTTTCAATCCAGGGAGAGAAAATTATAAACGATGGTTTTTCCAGAGCCTTAGCCATATTTATTGCACCGCCGTCGTTCCCTATAATTAAATCGCATCGATTCATAATGGCAATAAACGAACGTAAATCTCCGCCTAATAAATCAAAATATATTTTTTCCTGAGTGGAAGTTTTACAGGCGTTAAAAACAGTTTTAGCATCTTCAATCTGCTTCGGAAAATAATTAAAAAGGATATTTACATCAGCATTATCTGCAATATAATCAACCACTTTCGACATAAATTCCAGCGGATATGTTTTTAATTTTTCGCTTCCTAAAAGACTAATCATTACCGTTTTTCTGTCTTTGCGAACATTATGTTTCTCAAAAACTGCTAAAGCTTCCTGGTTTTCTTTTTCAGAAACAAATAACTTCGGGATTGGATCTATTTCAATTTTTAAATCTAAAGGTTCTATTAATGAAAGTCTTCTTTCAATTGCCAAACCTAAATTAGTTTTAGGAAAAGGTGCAAACGGAACATTATCTGTGTAAAGAAAATTTCTTCCGGGTTTTTTATAAGAGATTTTTCTTTTGGCATTGCTTAAAAACACTAAAATCCAGCTTTCTAATTTTGAATAAGCATCAATAACCAGATCGTATTTTTTATTTCGAATTTGAAAACCAAGTTTCAATAATTCTTTTTTGCTTTTTCTATGTTTTTCTTCAAATAAAATGATGTTGTCAATACTTGAATTACCTTCTAAAACCGGAGTTGTCGAAGCATAAACCAAATAATCTATTTGAGCATCTGGATAAGCAGCACGCAGATTATTGCAAATAATACTGCTCACTAAAACGTCTCCAATCATTTTTTGTTGAATAACAAGTATCTTCATCTAAAAAGGGAATCTTTTAATTGGTTACAAATTGAAGCAAAAAAAATCCAAATTCCAATCATAATCAATTGGAATTTGGATTTTTTAATTTATTTGTTCTTTATAAATTATACCGCAACGTCGTATTCGCGAAGTGCATTATTTAATGAAGTTTTTAAATCTGTAGATGGTTTACGAGTACCAATAATTAATGCACATGGAACTTGGAATTCGCCAGCAGCAAATTTTTTAGTATAACTTCCAGGAATTACCACAGAACGTGCAGGAACAAACCCTTTCATTTCAACTGGTTCGTTGCCCGTAACGTCGATAATTTTTGTTGAAGCAGTCAAACAAACGTTAGCACCAAGAACAGCCTCTTTACCAACGTGAACTCCTTCTACAACAATACAACGGGAACCAATAAAAGCACCGTCTTCAATAATTACCGGAGCAGCTTGTAATGGCTCTAAAACACCGCCAATACCTACACCACCGCTTAAGTGTACATTTTTACCAATTTGTGCACAGCTTCCAACAGTAGCCCAGGTGTCAACCATAGTTCCTTCGTCAACATAAGCACCAATATTTACATAACTCGGCATTAAAATAACACCGCTTGAAATGTAAGCTCCGTAACGCGCCACAGCATTTGGTACTACACGAATTCCTTTTTCAGCATAACCTCTTTTTAGCAACATTTTATCGTGATATTCGAAAATACCAGATTCCCATGTTTCCATTTTTTGAATTGGGAAATACATTACAACCGCTTTTTTAACCCATTCGTTTACCTGCCATGCGTCACCAACAGGTTCAGCAACACGTAATTTTCCTGCATCAACTAATTCGATAACTTCTCTAATAGCGTCAGTTGTAGTTTTTTCTTGTAATAAAGCTCTGTTTTCCCAAGCTTGTTCGATTATAGTCTGTAAAGAATTCATAGTTTAAATTTTTGGCAAAGATAACGTATTTACGGAAAAGCAAAAAAGTAAACGGAGCTGAAAGTGTTATAAATATAACTTTTTGTTTTTAATTTGATAAATTACGTTTTCTGAATATAATTTCGATTTCAATAATATACCACTAAAAGTTTTTTTTATATCATAATATGACAAATGTCAGATTCTTTCCTTTTTCTTCCGGCTACTTTTGCCGGATTAATTCTGAGAAATAAGCATTAAAAATCCAATCCAAAACATATAAAATCTACTAGACATGAATCAGGAAAATCAACTTCGAACCCCAGTTACAGTTATCGATAAAGAAGTAACGTGGGATAAAACGCAGGTAATTATGAGTAAAACAAATGCCTTTGGTATTATTGAATATGCTAATGAAGTTTTTGTTGACGTTTGTGGTTACGAAGATTATGAATTAATGGGGCAGCCGCATAATATTATTCGCCATCCCGATATGCCAAAAGTTATTTTTAAAGTGCTTTGGGAAAATCTAAAAAAAGGAAAGAATTTTCATGCTATCGTAAAAAACCTGGCAAAATCTGGAAGATATTATTGGGTCATTACAGATTTTGATATTGCAAGAGACGAAAACGGCGTAATTGTAAATTATTTTGGAAGAAGACAATCTGTTCCGCAAGAAGTGGTTGCCATGCATATTGAGCCATTGTACAAAAAGCTGCTTCAAATCGAAGCAGCAAGCGGTGTAGAATTTAGCGAGAAATATTTGGTTGGTTTCTTAGAAGAAAAAAAGAAATCGTATGTTGAATATATAAAGGAGTTAATTTATGATCATGAAAAAAATCAGGCAAAGTTTGCTCATTATGAAGAAGAACAAGATGGAGAAGAAGAGGAACACAGAGGTTTTTTCGGCAGATTATTTAATCGATAAAAGAGAATAATTTTTTAGTTTTAAATATTTAGGTTCGGGTTCGTTTTGATTTATTTCAAGGCGGGCCTTTTGGTTTTAAACTTGTTATTTAGAAAGCATATAGATTCAAAAAGCTCTATATTTGTATTGAAAATGCAATATTATGGAAGTGATTAGAATAGAGTTTAAGTCTGAAATTAAAGAAAGATTATTAGAAATGTTGAGTTGTTTTTCTTCGGATGAATTGAAAATAATTTTTGAAGATTCAGATTTTTATGAAAATAAAATAAAAGTGCATGAGGCTTATTCTAAATTAAAAAATGGAACAACTAAATTATATTCAATAGATGAAGTTGAATTAATTATTAGATAAAGAAAAACTTTAGAATGAGTTTAGGAGAGATTTATTTTTATACTCTAGCAGGTTTAGTTTCTATTTTTAGTTTTTTTATTTATCTATTAGTTGAGGATATTAAGCTGTTTTCAATTTTTAAAAAGATGTTTTTAATTGCTGTCATAGTTTTAATTATTGGCACTTTGTTAGTGTTTTTTGATTTGAGTTACTGGTCGAATTCTAAAACGATTTTTATTTACTCATTTCCATTAATTGTTTTATTATTAAATAGAGCATTGTTTTTGATTAACAACGAATTATTTGGAGAACCATTTATTTATATAAAAGGTGGATTTTTGAGTGGTTTTTGGTATAGGAAAGTTATTGATGAAAAACAAATAACTTTCCTCAAGTGGGTTTATTATGCATATTGTACAATTTTGCATTTATCTCAAATATTTCTTTTTTCAACCTTGTTTAGAAAATTCTTTATTTAAAATTAATAAAATGCCAAGAATCCTTTCCATAGACTACGGACAAAAACGCACCGGAATTGCTGTTACAGACGAAATGCAGATTATAGCATCTGGTTTAACTACAATTCCTACTCATACTTTAATTGATTTTCTAAAAGATTATTTTGCTAAAGAAAAAGTAGAAGCAGTTTTAATTGGCGAACCAAAACAAATGAATGGTCAGCCATCAGAAAGCGCGTCTGTGATAAATGGTTTTGTAACTCATTTCTCGAATATTTTTCCAGAAATGAAAGTAATTCGCGGTGATGAACGTTTTACTTCAAAAATGGCATTTCAAACGATGATTGACAGCGGACTTAGTAAAAAACAACGCCAAAATAAAGGCTTGATCGATGAAATTTCGGCAACCATTATGCTTCAGGATTATCTCTCGTCTAAACGTTTTTAAGTGTATTTCTGGTTAAATCTTCATTTTTAGAAAAATTTATAATTTCCTAACTTTTATCATGTAAAAATTAGTTTTTTTTTGCAATTGAAAAAAGTACCTTTGCATTTTAAAACAAATTACTGTTATGCCTGACAATACAATACGTTCCAATAGTGAAGTAGTGCTTATTGGAGCTGGAATTATGAGTGCAACTCTTGGATTAATTTTGAAAGAGCTGCAGCCCGATATAAAAATTGAAATTTACGAAAGATTAGATGTGGCAGCTGCCGAAAGTTCAGACGCCTGGAATAATGCAGGAACCGGACACTCTGCCTTTTGTGAATTAAATTATACTCCAGAAAAAGAAGATGGAAGTATCGATCCAAAAAAAGCAATCAGCATAGCAGAATCTTTTGAAATTTCACGCCAGTTCTGGTCGTATTTAGTACAACAAAATAAAGTTCCTTCTCCGGAAAATTTTATTAAAAGTGTTCCTCACATGAGTTTTGTTTGGGGAGAAAAAAACGTAGAATATCTTAAAACAAGATTCGAAGCACTGCAAAGCAACCCGATTTTTTCTGAAATGACTTTTAGTACAGATTTTAATCAGCTGAAAGAATGGATGCCTCTTGTAATGGAAGGCAGAGAAGAAGGAGAAAAATTAGCAGCAACCCACATGGAAATTGGTACCGATGTAAATTTTGGAGCCTTAACCAGAAGCATGTTTAATTATCTTGAAAAATTAGACGGGGTAACTTTATATTTTAATCACGAGGTTAAAAAACTAAGACAACGTGAAGATAAATCATGGAGAATTAAAATCACAGATTTAGCTACAGGTCAAAAAAGAAAAGCCTATACCCAATTCGTATTTATTGGAGCGGGAGGCGGTTCATTACCATTATTAGAAAAAGCAGATGTTCCTGAAGGTAATGGTTATGGAGGTTTTCCTGTAAGCGGTCAATGGTTAAAATGTACAAACCCGGAAGTTATTGCAAAACACCAGGCAAAAGTTTATGGAAAAGCAAGTGTAGGCGCTCCGCCAATGTCTGTTCCGCATATTGATACACGTGTAATTGATGGTGAAAAAGCACTTCTTTTTGGACCATTTGCAGGTTTCTCAACACGTTTTCTTAAAAATGGATCTTATTTAGATTTGCCATTATCAATAAAAGCAAACAATTTAATCCCGATGCTTTCAGCCGGATTTCACAATATTCCACTAACAAAATATTTAATAGAGCAGGTTCGTCAGTCTCCAAAAGACAGAATGAAAGCACTTCGTGAATATTTGCCAAGTGCACGATCTAAAGACTGGAAATTAGAAAAAGCAGGTCAGCGTGTGCAGGTAATTAAAAAAGGTGAAAATGGCGGCGGAGTTCTGGAATTTGGAACAGAAGTAATTACAACACACGACGGAACTTTAGCCGTATTATTAGGAGCTTCTCCGGGAGCATCAACAGCAGTTGCCATTATGGTTGATTTAATCAGCAGATGTTTTACAAATCAAATTAAAACACCAGAATGGGAAGCTAAAATGAAAACAATGATTCCATCTTATGGTAAAACGCTGAATGATAAACCAGAGCTTTTAGCAGAAATGAGAAAACATACAGCAGAAGTTTTAAAAATTAAATAAAACTTTCGTTTAAAATAGCAAATAGGCTGTCTCAATTTTGAGACAGCCTATTTGTTATTTTACATGTTTCCTTGTTCTGTAAGAACATTTCATTGGTAGAAAATTATATTGTTATAATGGTTTACGTTCCGTAGGAACGTTTGATTTTACATTTTTTTAATAATCTGACTATCAAACGTTCCTACGGAACGCAAATGTGATTGATCTTTATTTTTTCTACCTACGAAACATTCCTATGGAATGTGATAAACCTGATATCAAAAAGTCACCAATTAAGTCACTAAAAACAAACAAAATAATTATAGTAAAAGAGCAGCCTCGACTTTTGAGACAGCCTCTTTTTTATTGATATAAACGATATTAATCGTTGTTTACCGCTTTTAATTCTTTTGTTATTTTTAAAATTTTCTCCGCAAGATTACTCATCCAGATCAATTGCTCAATAACCATCGAAGCTTCCTGCATTTTTGCCTGACGTGTTTCTTTATCCAGTTCATCGTCGGTTGCAAGGCGTGTAAAGTTTTTACGTTTCAATTCTTCAAACTGTAAAGTCACATCTTCTTTATCAAAAAAAGTATCAGTTATAATGGTTTCATTTCTTAAAATAGAAATCGAATGCTCCAGATTTTGTAAAATAGTTTTTATAATATAATTGAAAGATTCGGAAGCCGATGTTGTTTGATGAGATTGGATATAAGTAGATAAAGATGCTAAAGCTGATAAAAGAGAATGATTTAAAACCACCAATTTATTAACCAGCGGCATTGTTTTCTGTTTCGATTTTGGTTCCTGCATCATACGTTGAAAAGAAGTCATTAAATTTCCTATTTCAACAAAAGCATTCTTTCTGGACAATCTGTAAGACGTTGGTATTTCGCCTTTTTTATTATAAAAATCGGCAATTTCTTTAAGATAATTTTTATTTGCCCTGATCGAATTTTCGATATGAATTGGTGTATTAATAAATTCCCAAGCCGGCCATAAAAACTGATTGGCAATAAAAGCCAGAGTTGCTCCCGCAAGCGAGTCTAATATTCTAAACTGAATTACCTCAACCACATTAGGTGTTAAAATTCCGTAAATAAATACCACATACATCGTTACAAATGTTGCACTTATTTTGTAATTAATCTGTGTAAAGGAAATTCCTAAAAGCATACACACAATTGAGAAAATACTCAAAGCAACATGGTTTTGGATTACAGAAACGATTCCAAACGCAAGAAAACCGCCCAAAATAGTTCCGAAGATTCTGTTATAAGAACGCTCCTTAGTTAAACCATAACCTGGGCGCATAATTACTACGATCGTCAATAAAATCCAGTACACATTTTGAAACGGCAGAAATTTTCCGATTATAAAACCAATTAAAATGGTAATCGTTAATCGAAGCGAATGTCTGAATATTGACGAAGAATAACTTAAGTTTTCAATAAGGGTTCTTATAGGATAATATTGTGGTGTTAAGAATTTTTCTAATTCCTTGTCCTTATCTTTTAATTTATAAGACTGCATCGCAAGCGAAAAAGCACGCTGAATAATTTTAATTTTCCCGACCTGATTTTTTGCATATTTCAGCATATTGGTCAGCATCAAAACCCCTTCTGCAGCTTCTTCTTTACCTAAAGTTTTTTCGTAATCAAAAATGGCAAATTCAAGTGCATCTAATTCGTTTTTTAGATCGTCTTTATCTACATAAACAGCAATATGATGTACATTTTTTGAAAGCTTTTTAAGAGTAGATGCCAGTTTATAAGCTACATTTTGATATGTACGCAGCACTTCTGGATGTTTTGCAAACTTTTCATGAAGTTTACTATGGTCAAACGATGTATAGAGCGCCAATTCCTGAATTTCAACCAAAGTAATAAAAACCAAAAGCATTTTTCGATTCTGGCTGGTGGTTCCAGATGTGTTTTGGTTTCCAATCAGCATTTTACGTAAATCCTCATGAATCAAATTGAGGTCAACTTGTATCGCTAATTGTTTTTCTATGATTTTTTGACGATCAGCAGCCGGGCTCCATAAGTCGCCTCTTAATTTTAAATATTTTGCAGTTAGTTTTATACCTTCGGCAATTTGTAATTCTACATATTTATATGGCTGTACAAAATGAAAAATCAGCGAAACTATAAGATATAAAATTCCTCCAGCAAAAATATATCCCGAATATTGAAAAGCTTCCCAGCCTTCGTGTAAATGCCCAAATGATAATGAAATCGATAATAAAGCAGAAAATGAAACCAAAGTGGCACGCTGCCCGTAAACCGAAATCATGGAACATAAAAACAATAAAAATCCTAAAAAAGGATAAAATAAAAGAGGAAAAGGATAAGCAAGATTTACTAATAGATTTACTCCCGAAACAATTATAGAAGCAACAATTAATCCTTTGATTTTGTGGCTTAATGAACTCGGGATATCACTTGGATACGTATAAAAAGCACCAAGGGCAATAGTAAAACCTATTTCAAAATGTCCTAAAAAATTCAAAACTACAACAGGTACAACCGAAGCAATAGTGACTTTTGATGCATTTAAAAAAGAAGTACTGTTTGTGAATTTTGAGATTCGATCAAGCATATTGTAAGGTTTACTAGCAAAGTTAAGAATTGTACGAAATATTTTGGCATAATTATGGCGGAGTTTTCCAAAGCATATAAAAATTTGTTATAATGTGCCTTTACAGCTAATCGTTGACTATTTTTTACTATTTTTGCCAGCTGAAATATGTTAACCTTAATACAGGGTTTTCATTAGATAAAACATTAAATAATTACAAATGATTTTACCAATTGTAGGATATGGTGATCCTGTTTTAAGAAAAGTAGGAACGGCAGTTACGCCAGATTATCCAAACTTAAAAGAGACAATAACAAACATGTACGAAACCATGTATAATGCTTTAGGAGTTGGACTTGCAGCACCTCAGGTTGGTCTTGCTATTCGCATATTTGTTATTGATACAACACCTTTTAGCGACGATGATGATTTACCAGAAAACGAACAGAAAGATTTAAAAGGTTTCAAAAAAACTTTTATCAATGCTAAAATCGTTAAAGAAGAAGGTGAAGAGTGGAGTTTTAATGAAGGATGTTTGAGTATTCCGGACGTTCGAGAAGATGTTTACAGAAAACCAACTGTTACTATTGAATATTGTGAAGAAGATTTTGTAATGAAAACAGAAGTTTTTGACGGTTTAATTGCAAGAGTTATTCAACACGAATACGATCATATTGAAGGTATATTATTTACAGATAAAATATCTTCTTTAAAAAAGCGTTTGATTCAAAAGAAATTAAAAAACATTACCGAAGGCAAGACTTTTCAGGAATACAGAATGAGATTTGCCGCTGCAAAAAAAGGCAGATAAAAGTTCTAAATAATTTAGAACATTAATAAAGACAAAAATTCTTAATACTAATTTTAATAAACATGAATTTAGACAAAATTTTAGCCATTTCTGGGAAACCAGGTTTATATGTATTGAAAGTGCAGACTCGTACAGGTTTTGTGGCAGAATCATTATTAGACGGAAAAAAAATTACAGTAAACTTAAAAAGTAATGTAAGTTTACTATCAGAAATTTCAATTTATACACACGAAGGAGAAAAACCATTGACTGAAGTAATGCAGAAAATTGCTGCTAAAGAAAACAAAGGCCAGGCGATTTCTCACAAAGAAGATAATTCAACTTTAGCAGCTTACTTTAAAGAAATTTTACCGGATTATGATGAAGAAAGAGTTTATCCTTCAGATATTAAAAAAGTATTAAACTGGTACAACACACTTCAGACTAAAGGTTTAGTGACTGATTTAGCTCCGGCTGCTGCCGAAGCTCCGGACGAAACTCCAGCTGTTGAAGAAAAACCAAAAAAAGCACCAGCTGCAAAAAAGCCAAAAGCTAAAAAAGAAGAAAAGTAATTTTTCTGAATTCAAATATCATTATCCTGTTAAGATATTTCTTAACAGGATTTTTTTATTTAAAATTATTAGTGATTTAGGTTTTAAAATATAAATTTGTAAGAAAATTGTTTCAGTAAAATTATTATTTATAGTTTGCGGGTTATTTTCAACTATTTGTAAATAAGTGTTTTACGTATATTTTGTAGATGTTTTGAAACGATTTTCGACTTTGAAAATAAACTTTAAATGATAGGAAAAATGAAAAAGGAAATGAAAAATTTTGTTGTAATAGCAGCTATGGTATTGGCGACAGCCTGCAATAACAAATCAAAAGAGACAGAGCAATCTGTAACTTCATCAGACACAACTAAAACCGAAGAAAACCATAAGAAACATTGGGAATATGAAGGTGAAGCAGGACCAGAGCATTGGTCAGAAATAGACCAAAATGATTGTGGAGGAAAAACACAATCTCCAATTGATATCGTAGAAACTGAAAAAGATAAAACAATAAAACCTATTGATTTTCATTATAATATAAAAACAAAAATTCACGATGTTATCAATAACGGACACACTATTCAGTTTGATTTTGAGCCAGGCGATTATATCGTAATTAACGGAGAACAATATGAACTAAAACAATTTCATTTTCATGAATCGGCAGAACATACTATAAAAGGCGTGCGTTATCCATTAGAAATCCACATGGTTCATAAAAATAAGGACGGAAAATTTGCCGTAGTTTCTATTATGGCACAAGAAGACAAGAAAAACAATGAAACTTTTGAATTTCTGGATAAATACCTGCCTGCAAAAGCTAATGATACTATAAAAGTTAACAAAGACTTTAATATCAATAAGGTTCTTCCTCAAAGCAAATCATATTATACCTATACAGGCTCATTGACAACACCGCCTTGCACAGAAAGCGTACAATGGTTCATTTTTAAAACACCAATAGAGGTTTCTGTTAAAATGATTACAGATTTAAAAAAGATAATGCCGTTGAATAATTTTAGGAGTGTTCAGGAATTAAATAGAAGAAAAATTAAAGAGTCAATCTAAACTAAAAAGAAGGTATTTTACCTTCTTTTTTAGTTTAAGAAAGAGCCGTTTAATCAGCAAATTATTTTAATTTTGGTATCTTAAAATAAAAAAATGAGCAAAGAACTTCAACTCAAAGCCTTCGAAAGATTATTAATTATCATGGATGAACTTCGTGAGCAGTGCCCATGGGATAAAAAACAGACATTGCAGACATTAAGGCATTTAACGATTGAAGAAACTTACGAGTTAGGCGATGCCATTTTGGACAATGATTTAAATGAAGTAAAAAAAGAACTTGGAGATTTACTGCTTCATATTGTTTTTTATGCTAAAATAGGCTCAGAAACCAACGATTTTGACATTGCCGATGTCTGCAACGAAATCTGCGATAAATTAATTCACCGTCATCCACATATTTATTCTGATACCGTTGTAAAAGATGAAGAAGAAGTAAAACAAAACTGGGAAAAACTAAAACTTAAAGAAGGTAAGAAATCAGTTTTAGAAGGAGTTCCGAGAAGTTTACCGGCATTAGTAAAAGCAAGCCGAATTCAGGATAAAGTAAAAGGAGTGGGTTTTGACTGGGAAGAACCGCATCAGGTTTGGGACAAAGTTCAGGAAGAACTAAACGAATTGCAGGTTGAAGTTGAAGCAGGTGATCAGGACAAAATTGAAGCCGAATTTGGCGATGTTTTATTCTCGATGATAAACTACGCCAGATTTTTAAATGTTAACCCGGAAGATGCTTTAGAATGCACAAATAAAAAATTTATTAAGCGTTTTCAATATTTAGAAAGTAAAGCAGGCGAGTTAGGAAAACCTTTAATGGATATGACTCTGGCTGAAATGGATGTTTTTTGGAACGAAGCTAAAAAGCAGTAATCTATTCTGCCATTCGTTTTAATGCTTTTATATTTTTAAGCATAATTTTTTTACCCACTAATTCTATTAATTCCAGTTTATTAAAGTCAGATAATAAGCGGATGCAGCTTTCAGTCGCTGTTCCAATTATTCCTGCAAGTTCTTCTCTGGTAAGCTGTACTTTTAGGGTTTTATCTGCATTTTCTCCAAACTCATTATGCAAATGCAATAAAGTTTCTGCCAAACGCTGTTTTACCGTTTTTTGAACTAAGGCAATTTTATCATTTTCAGATTCTTTCAAATCTTCACATACAGACTGCATCAAATTTAAAGAAAACTGATTGTTGTTGTTAAAGAAATGGATGATTTCAGATTTTGGAATAAAACAAACTTCCATGTCAGCAATTGCTTTTGCAGATAAATTTGCAGGCTCATTGCTAATCATCGAACGCTGTCCTAAAAGTTCTCCGGATTTTACAAGTTTAACGATTTGATCTTTTCCGTTGGCGCTTAATTTAGAAAGTTTTCCAACTCCGTCCTTAACGCAGAAAACACCGTTAGTAACTTCGCCCTCTTCAAAAATAGCTTCGCCTTTTTTAATTGTGTAGGTGGTTTTGCTATTAGCCAATTTTACAACTTCATCTTTATTCAGGGCTTTTAAAGAAGAAAGCTGACGAACAATACATTGATCACATTTATTCATAGCAGGAGTAATTTGGTGTAAAATTAACCAATTCTTGTGGTTTAAAAGTACTTTTACGGCTAAAAATGCGTAGAAAAAGGTATTATTTAGATTTGATAAATTATTTTATTACTTTAGGATTAGATTTCATTATAACATGATAAATGTCATAGTTATAGTTACCGCTTTTATTGAATTTTGCAAATTAAAAAACAAATTATGAGCGAGCAGAGTTGTTTTCATTGCGGGCTGACTATTCCTAAAAATGAAGAAATCAATTTTGATGAAAAAAAGTTTTGTTGTACAGGCTGTAAAACAGTTTATGAAATTTTTAGTCTAAATGATTTAACCTGCTATTATGATTTCGAAAAATCGCCAGGTGCTACTCCTCAAGATATTCAGGGCAAATATGACTTTTTAGACAACGAAGCAATTTTAGCTAAAGTTCTCGAATTTCAGGAAGCAAATACTTCAATAGTTTCATTAAATATTCCGCATATTCACTGCAGTTCATGTATCTGGATTCTTGAAAACCTAAATCGTTTACAGCCCGGAATCAGCACCTCACAAGTTAATTTCCCCGAAAAAAAGGTTCGAATCACCTTCAATTCAGAAACCGTTTCTCTAAAATCAATTGTATACTTATTAAGTTCTATAGGTTACGAGCCTTATATTAGTTTAGAAAATTACGAAACAGGTAAAAATAAAGTAGACAGAAGTTTGACTTATAAAGTAGGCGTTGCTTTTTTCTGTTTCGGAAATATTATGCTGCTTTCATTTCCTGAATATTTCGAAATCAAAGAATTCTGGTTAGACAGCTATAAACCGTTTTTTAGAATTTTAATTTTTCTTTTAGCATTACCAAGTTTTTTATATTCTGCAAGTGGTTATTACGTTTCGGCTTATCACAGTATACGAACCAGAATGTTAAATATTGATATTCCTATAGCTTTAGGAATTATTGTAATGTTCATCCGTAGTACTTATGATATGCTGATGGATCACGGACCGGGATTTTTTGACAGTCTGGCCAGTTTGGTTTTCTTTATGCTGCTGGGGAAAATGTTTCAAACAAAAACCTATAGTTTTTTAAGTTTCGAAAGAGATTTCAAATCCTATTTTCCAATTGCGGTAACGAGGATCAATGCAGATTTTTCTGAAGAAAGCGTACCTATTTATGATGTTCTAAAAGGAAATAGATTGCTGATCCGAAATCAGGAATTAATTCCGGTAGATGGAATTTTAATGAGCGAAAAGGCCGAAATCGATTATAGTTTCGTTACCGGGGAAGCAGTTCCAATAACAAAAAAATCAGGAGATAAAATATTCGCCGGCGGAAAACAAATTGGAAAAGTAATCGAAATGGAAGTGCTGCATTCTGTTTCACAAAGTTATCTGACCCAATTATGGAGCAACGAAATTTTCCAGAAAAAAGTAGAGCAAAAACACAAAACGATTACAGATGCTTTAAGTCGTTATTTTACACCAATTTTACTGCTTATTGCCTTTGCAGGGTTTGGTTACTGGATATTTATCGATGCTAATATTGCCTTTAATGTTTTTACAGCAGTATTAATTGTCGCGTGTCCTTGCGCGCTGGCACTTACGGCCCCGTTTACTTTTGGGAATATTCTCAGAATAATGGGAAAACAAAAAATGTATCTGAAAAATGCTTTAGTAATCGAACAATTAGCTAAAGTTGACACTATTGTTTTTGATAAAACCGGAACCATTACAACCAATAAAAAATCTAATATTTTATATGAAGGAATTGATTTTTCTGATGAAAATTTGCAATTAATAAAAAATGTGCTTCGAGGTTCAAATCATCCTTTAAGCAGGATGCTGTATGACTTTTTACCGGAATATGAAAGAATAAAAATTGATGATTTTCAGGAAATTACAGGAAAAGGAATTTTGGCTTTCGCCGAAGAAAAAGAAGTAAAAATAGGTTCTTCATCATTTGTTGAAAGCGAGGTTTTAGACTCTTCAGAAATAGAACGAACCTCACTTCATATTAAAATCGACAATATATATTATGGAAAATTTATCTTCCAAAATCAATATCGCGAAGGACTTGAAAAATTGTTTGCAACACTTAGCAGAGAATATAATATAAAAGTACTTTCTGGGGATAATGATGGCGAAAGAGAAAATCTCGAAGCTATTTTGCCTAAAAATACCGAACTGGTTTTTAACCAAAAGCCAGAACAGAAATTAGAATTTATCAAGAAACTGCAGGAAACAGGAAAAAATGTTATGATGGTAGGTGATGGCCTAAATGATGCGGGGGCTCTTGCACAAAGCAACGTTGGTGTTTCTGTATCCGAAAATGTAAATGTATTTTCTCCCGCCTGCGATGCAATTCTCGACGCAGGTGAATTTTCACGATTAAATTACTTCTTAAAACTCTCTCATAAATCTATCCTGATTATCAAAATGAGTTTTGGTCTGTCACTTCTTTATAATATTGTAGGACTTACGTTTGCCGTTACCGGAAACCTGCTCCCTTTAGTTGCTGCAATCATTATGCCTTTAAGCACTATTACGATTGTAAGCTTCGTTACTTTTATGTCTAATTATTTAAGTTGTAAGAATTTAGACTAATTTTAAACGATTGTAAGATTATTTTTCTTATTTTTAACATTCTTCTACAACTATGATAATTATCATATTTTAAAAGCCAATCACCTAGTAATTTTGTTAACATAAATTTACGGTATGAGTGTTATTTATCTTTTAATTTCAGTAAGTATTTTCGTAGCAATCTGTTTCTTTATTGCCTTTATTATTGCTGTAAAATCAGGGCAATACGATGATGATTATACGCCCTCGGTCAGAATTCTTTTTGACGACGAGACCAAAATTACATCCCAAAATAATAATTCACCAATCGAAGAAAAACAAGTATAAATTATGGAAATGGAACAGTTTTATTACGACAACAAAATTGTAAAAAAATTCATTTACGCCACCATTCTATTTGGAGTTGTGGGTATGTTAGTGGGGCTGACCCTGGCGGTTATGTACCTTTTTCCCAATATTACAGATGGGATTTCATGGCTTAGTTATGGTCGTTTAAGGCCTTTACACACAAATGCCGTTATTTTTGCCTTTGTTGGGAATGCTTTTTTTGCAGGGATGTATTATTCAATGCAGCGATTGCTGAAAGCCAGAATGTTTAGCGACTTTTTAAGTAATCTGCATTTTTGGGGCTGGCAGTTAATCATTGTCGCTGCAGCCATCACATTGCCATTAGGATATACTTCTTCGAAGGAATATGCAGAACTTGAATGGCCTATTGATATTGCTATAGCGTTAATTTGGGTTGTCATGGGAATCAATATGATAGGGACCATGCTGCGTCGTAGAGAGCGCCATTTATATGTAGCAATTTGGTTTTATCTGGCAACATTTGTAACAGTTGCCGTATTGCATATTTTCAATAATATTGAAATTCCTGTTTCAGGATTAAAAAGTTACTCTGTATACGCTGGTGTTCAGGATGCATTGGTACAATGGTGGTACGGACATAATGCAGTTGCATTTTTCTTAACTACGCCATTTTTAGGATTGATGTATTACTTCGTTCCTAAAATTGCAAATCGTCCTATTTACTCTTATAGATTATCTATTATTCACTTTTGGTCTTTAATTTTTATCTATATCTGGGCAGGGCCGCACCACTTATTATATTCAGCTTTACCAAACTGGGCTCAAAATTTAGGTGTTGCATTTTCAGTAATGCTTATTGCCCCGTCTTGGGGAGGTATGATCAACGGACTATTAACATTAAGAGGTGCGTGGGATAAAGTTCGTGAAGAACCGGTTTTAAAATTCTTTGTTGTAGCGATTACAGGTTACGGAATGGCGACTTTTGAAGGACCAATGTTATCTCTGAAAAATGTAAATGCTATTGCGCACTATACAGACTGGATCGTTGCACACGTACACGTTGGTGCATTAGCTTGGAACGGATTTATGTCGTTTGCCATTATTTACTGGTTGATTCCACGAATGACAAAAACAACATTATTCTCTAAAAAATTAGCAAATTTCCATTTCTGGATTGGTACTCTTGGTATTATTGTGTATACAATTCCATTATACGTTGCAGGTTTTCAACAAGCATCAATGTGGAAACAATTTAATCCAGACGGAACTTTAACGTACGGAAACTTCCTTGAAACTGTAACTGCAATTATGCCAATGTATTGGATGAGAGCAATAGGAGGTAGTTTGTACTTAATAGGAATGCTGACATTGGTTTACAATATTATCATGACAGTTAGAGCTGGTGAAACAATCGAAGATGAATTAGCACAAGCTCCGGCATTACAAAAAATAAGCAGTAATAGATTAAGTGGAGAAAAATTCCATTCATGGTTAGAAAGAAAACCAATTCAGTTAACCATTTTGGCTACAATTGCCATTTTAATTGGAGGTGTTATTCAGATCGTACCAACGATTATGGTAAAATCAAATATTCCGACTATTTCAAGTGTAAAGCCATATACACCATTGGAGCTTGAAGGACGTGATTTATATATTAGAGAAGGATGTGTAGGCTGTCACTCACAATCAGTTCGTCCGTTTAGAAGTGAGGTTGAACGTTATGGACCTCAGTCAAAAGCTGGAGAATTTGTTTACGATCATCCATTTTTGTGGGGATCAAAACGTACAGGTCCGGACTTGTTAAGAGTAGGAGGTAAGTACAATGACAACTGGCATTTTAACCATATGTGGAATCCGCAAAGTACATCTGCAGGATCAATTATGCCAGGTTACAAATGGTTATTTGATAATAAGCCTTTAGATATCTCATTGACTCAAAAGAAAATGAACGCAATGATTTCACTTGGAGTTCCTTACTCGTCAGAAGATGTTGCAAATGCACAAAGAACATTGAGAGAACAGGCAGTTAAAATAGAGAAAAGCCTTGAAAATGATCCTGACTTTGTAAAAAGTTATGAAGACAGCCGTAAAAAAGCTGCCGCAAAAGGTGAAAAATTCATTCCGATGAATGAAAGAGAAATTGTTGCTTTGATTGCATATATTCAAAGACTTGGTACTGATATTAAAGTAAAAGAAACTTCTAAATAACAGCATTATGTTTGAACAGATAAAACACAATATGGAAACGATATCGGGTGTAGAAATTTACCCGATACTTTCCCTCTTGATTTTCTTTTTCTTTTTCGTAGGATTGGGCATTTGGGTGTTTTCTTATAAAAAAGATAAAATTCAGGAAATGAGTAATATACCCTTAGAAGAAGGGCAAGTTATAATCTCAAAAGATAGATAAAAATGAAAAAGTTTTTCCCAGTATATGTTAGAGTACCGTTAATTTTCTTCATTGTATTTGCTTTGATGGAATATTTTATTGATTCAGGCGACAGACCTGCTTTTGTAAAATACCCAATGGTATCAGTTTTTTTATTTGTCTTTCTATTTATTTTGATTGCAATCGAAATTACACTTAGTGCTGTAAATAAAGTGATGTATCAATTAATGTCACCAGAAGAAAAGGCAAAATTAGATTATGAGAATAGTTTAAGTCTTCAGGAAAGCACTTGGTTCAAAGAATTAATGCACAAGCTTACTAAGACAGAACCAATGTCTAAAGAAGCAGATTTATTGATGGACCATGATTATGACGGCATCAAAGAGCTTGATAATAATTTACCGCCGTGGTGGGTTTATTTATTCTATATCTGTATCATTTTTGGAGTAATCTATGTAGTTCGTTATGATGTATTAGGAGCTGATGATCAGGAAATGGAACTTAAAAAAGAAATGGCACAAGCTAAAATTGATGTCGAAGAATATTTAAAAACAGCTCCGGATTTAATGGATGAAAAAACGGTTGTTTTACTGACTGATGATGCAAGTTTGGCTGCAGGAAAAGAAATTTTCGCAATGAATTGTGCCGCTTGTCACAGAGCAGACGGAGGAGGACAAATTGGACCTAACTTAACAGATGATCATTGGATTTTAGGTGGAGGAATTAAAAATGTATTTCATACTATTACCAACGGTGGACGAGATGGAAAAGGGATGGTTTCGTGGAAAACAAATGGTATGAAACCAAAAGAAATTCAAAAAGTGGCGAGTTATATTTTATCATTGCAAGGATCGAATCCAAAAGATCCTAAAGCACCGGAAGGAGATGTTTGGGTAGATGAAAGTACTCCTAAAACAGATGCCGCTGCAGATACAAAAAAAGATACCACACAAGTTAAAAAATAATTAGAATATCATGTCAAATTTACCAGACGAAGCTTTTAGAGATACCATTGGAACTATAGATGAAGGTGGTAAAAGAAAATTTATTTTTCCGAAGAAACCGTCTGGTAAATTTTATGATTACCGCAAAATTGTCAGTTATGTTTTATTGGCAATTTTGATAATAAATCCGTTTATAAAAGTAAACGGAAACCAGTTTATGATGTTCAATATCATTGAACGTCGTTTTAATATCTTCGGCTTTCCTTTTTGGCCCCAAGATTTTTACCTCTTTGTAATTTCAATGCTTATTGGCGTTGTCTTTGTACTTTTATTTACAGTTGTTTTTGGCCGAATATTTTGCGGATGGATTTGTCCGCAGACCATTTTTCTTGAATTGGTTTTTCGCCGAATCGAATATTGGATTGATGGCGATCGTGGTTCACAATCCCGTTTAGCAAGACAGGAATGGAATGCTGAAAAAATCAGAAAAAGATTGACTAAATGGACGATTTTCTTTTTAATCTCTTTTGGAATTGCCAATGTTTTTCTGGCTTATTTAGTGGGAAGTGATTCTTTACTATTAATGGTTGAACAAGGGCCAATTCAGCAGGCAAGTAATTTTATTGCACTACTTATTTTTACCGGAGTTTTCTATTTTGTTTTTGTCTGGTTCCGCGAACAGGTTTGTATCATAGCCTGCCCATACGGAAGACTGCAGGGCGTTCTTTTAGACAACAAATCTATCAACGTTACGTATGATTTTGTGAGAGGAGAAAAAGAAGAAGGAAGGGCAAAATTCAATAAAAAAGAAGACAGAGCATTAACTGGGAAAGGAGATTGTATTGATTGCCTTCAATGTGTTCATGTATGCCCAATGGGAATTGACATTAGAAACGGAACTCAGCTAGAGTGCACAAATTGCACCGCTTGTATTGACGAATGTGATCATATAATGGAAAGTGTAGGATTGCCGAAAGGTCTTATTCGTTATGCATCAGAAGATGAAATCGTTAAAAAAGAACCTTTTAAGTTTACTGCCAGAATGAAAGGTTACAGTGCAGTTCTTTTTATTTTAATGGGTATTTTTGTTGGGATGTTGTTTTTAAGAACAGATGTTCAGGCCGTTATTCTGCGTTTACCCGGACAGCTTTTTCAACATAAAGGAGATAAAATAAGTAATGTTTATACCTATAAAATTGTCAACAAAACCATGAAAGATTATAATGATATTCATTTTGAATTAATCGATCAAAAAGGTGAAATTAACAATGTAGGGAAAGAGCATTTTAAAGTGGCAAAAGAAGCTATTTCGCAAGGAACTTTATTTATAGAAATAGACGAAGTTTTACTGGAGAGTGACAAAACCAATGTGAAAATTGGTGTGTATAATGGCAAAGAATTACTCGAAACCACCACAACAAATTTCTTAGGGCCGCGAAGTTTTAATTAAAATATACAGTATCATGAAAATTAATTGGGGAACCGGAATTGTCATTGCATTTGCTTTGTTTATGACTTTTATATTATACTTTGTTTTTGAAGTACAGTCAAATAGTAAGTACGACAATGATTTGGTTGTAGAAGAGTATTACAAACACGATACCCATTTTCAAGAGGAAATGGCCAGAATTCAAAATGCGCATGATTTACAGCATAAACCTTCAGTAAAGTTTGAAGAAGATGGTGTAAAAGTTACTTTTCCTGCCACTTTTGAAAGTGATAAAATAAAAGGAAATATTTTGTTATACCGACCTTCAAACAAGAAATTCGATTTTAATACAGAAATTGTTTTGACTAATTCTTCATTATTAATTCCGCATAAAAAACTAATCAAAGGTCGTTGGGATGTTAATATGGAATGGCAGTATGAAGGGGAAAAATACCTGACGAAAGAAGTTATCTACGTAAAGTGATTTAGTCTTTTTTGTAGAAAGTTTAGTCCCTACGGGACAATAGAGTATTTGAGTATTTTCTTTTTTACCGATATTTTATCTCTACGAGATATGTTTGAATAATATGCTGTCAAAGGAAAATATCGCTAATTAATTTAAATAAGATCTGCTCCTTTAGGAGCAACATATCGGTAGAAAAAAACATATCAATAATGTAAATGTCCCGTAGGGACTACAGTATTTTACATATATAAAATTTTTACGAGATATGTTAGGAACAACTGATTGGTAGAAAAAATATAAAATTCCATAAAAAAGTGTCCCGCAGGGACACATGATAACCGAAAATTTGACAATAAAAAATAAATAAAAAATGTTATTTTCAGCTTTGATATTAGGTCTTATCAGCAGTCTGCATTGTGTTGGCATGTGCGGTCCAATTGCTATGATGCTTCCAGTTGATCATCGAAATGAAGCTAAAAAAGTAACACAGATTATAACGTATCATTTAGGAAGATTAACCGCTTACTCAGCAATTGGTTTAATCTTCGGATTACTGGGAAAAGGTTTTTTCTTAGCCGGAATGCAGCAAAGAATGTCAATTTTTATTGGGATTGCAATGATTTTAATTGCTCTGATACCTGAAAAAGTATTCGCCAAATACAATTTCTCAAAACCCGTTTACAGAGTTATTTCAAATATAAAAACAAGTTTAGGAAGCCAGTTTAAAAAGAAAAGCTACAAATCTCTTTTTACAATTGGTTTGTTAAACGGATTCTTGCCATGCGGAATGGTATATGTGGCTCTGTTTGGAGCAATTGCCATGCAGAGCGCCGGCTTTGGAGTTTTATATATGTTATTGTACGGATTAGGAACTATTCCGTTAATGACAGTTGTAGTTTACGTCAACTCATTATTAAAATTACCGTTTCGAAATAAAATCCAAAAAGCAATTCCTTATGTTGCTATTATAATTGGAGTATTATTTATTCTAAGAGGCTTAGGTTTAGGAATTCCCTATTTATCTCCTTCAAATATGAGTTTGTTTGTTCAGGGAACTCCTAATTGTCATTAAACCGTCATCGAAAACAAATTAGTTTCCGGTGATTTTCTTTTTAAATGTAAATCAAAAGCCATACAAATATTACGAACAAATGGTCTTCCGGCTTCAGTAATTTTGATTTTATTTTCTTCAATTACAATTAATTGATCGTTTTCTATTTCTTTTAGAGCCATTAAGACTTGGGGTAGTTCTTTAAAATATAAAAAATCTTTACTCCAGGAGGTTTCAAGTTCGCAGGTTAAATTCAAAATGTGTTTTCTAATAATTAGATCTTCATCAGTTAAAATATGACCTTTTACAACTGGAAGCTGATCCCATTCTAACAACTGATAATAATCTTCCAGATTTTTAGTGTTTTGAGCAAAACCGTACCAGCTGTCACTAATGGAAGAAACACCCAAACCAATCATAAGCTGTGTTTTTGATGCACTGTAACCCATAAAATTTCTATGCATTTTTTTGTTATGTGCCGCATGAAATAAGCTGTCAGTAGATAAAGCAAAATGATCCATACCAATTTCATGATAACCATTTAGAGAAAGTAACTGTTTGCCTATTTCATAAAGCTGTCTTTTTTCGGCATCTTTTGGAAGATTTTCATCGTTGAATCCGCGCTGCCCATTTCCTTTAATCCACGGAACGTGAGCATAGCTGTAAAAAGCCAGTCGATCTGGTTTTAAGGAATTTGTTTTCTCAACAGTATCAACAACATCATCTAAAGTTTGGAAAGGTAATCCGAATATAATATCATGTCCGATAGATTTATAACCAATTTCTTTAGCCCAAAAAGTAACCTTGGCAACATTATGAAAAGGCTGAATACGATTAATTGCTTTCTGTACTTTTTCTGAATAATCCTGAACGCCAAAACTCACCCGGCGAAAGCCCAAATCATATAATTTTTTAAGTTGTTCGTAAGTCGTATTATTAGGATGTCCTTCAAAACTAAATTCGTGATTTTCAGCTTTATTTGCGAAGCTAAAAATACCATTAATAAGATGTTCTAAGTTATTGGTTGAAAAAAAAGTAGGCGTTCCTCCACCTAAATGTATTTCTTTAATAAGAGGTTTTTCTGGCAGTAATCTGCAGTACAAACTCCACTCTTTCAAAAGTGCCTGAATGTATTTTTCTTCGACTGAATGATTTTTTGTAATTCGTTTGTTGCATCCGCAAAAGGTACACATACTTTCGCAAAAAGGAAGATGAATATAGAGACTAATTCCGTTTTTTGAATTGCTTTCAGCAAATGCTTTTTGAAAAGATGTTTTCCATTCTTCAACTGTAAAAGCAGTTTCATTCCAATAAGGAACTGTAGGATAACTCGTGTATCTTGGGCCAGGTACATTGTATTTCTGGGTCAATGAAATTTTCATAAAGACGGATTTAGTTTACATCAAAATTACTATTTGAACGACAGACATAAAATGACAAATATCATGTATGAGACAAAAAAAGAGGCTCTTTATGAGCCTCTTTCTACTGAATTAAATAACTAACACTAAATAGAATCCTGAATGATTTTAAGCCATTTTTTGGCAAACATATGATCTTGATACGCACTTATTTGTTTGATGCGGTCATCATCAAAATCATAGAATGGAACTGTAATTTTATTAGAAGTTTCTCTTTCCAGAAATTCATAATCAATTTTTACAATTGTATTTGAGTTTCCTTCTGTAGTTAAAACTAATTTGCAAGATGAAACAGTTCTCAAATCGACATAAGTTGATTCTTGTTGGTTTGGATTGAAATTCATCAAAATAAATTTTCTGTTTTTTTGATCGATTGTTAATGTTTTATTGCTTTGAGATTCAGTCAAATCAAATTCCTGAGGATTGTTTGGGTTGTATTTCTTTTTGATGTCTAAAATTTTTGTTTTGTTTGCTGCGCTCGATCGTGCTGAAAAATATATCGGAATGGCTACTATGACCGCAATCACAATACCAATTATGGTTACACTTGTTTCCATGTTTGTTTTTTTTAATTTGGTAAATAATATGAAATAGTAAACAGTTTCAGGATAGAAACGGTTTAATTACTGGTGAAGAATTGTTTCTTCAGGTTAAAATTTCAAAGTTTAATTACCAGAAAAAATGGAAGGCGTAGAGCATTAATGAGATTTTTTTGCTCTGTGCAGGAAATGGGTTGGTAAAGTTAAAGGCAGTTTTTATTATTTTATACTGCGGAATAACAATAAGTAACGAATCAAACCATTTAATTGATGCAGTATGATCTGTTTTGATATTTGCAGCAAAATGATAGCTTGCCTGAGGCTGAATAAATGCTGAAGAATCTGCAGTTTGTTTAGAAAAATTGGTATCTGTTTTTTGGCTTTCCGTTTTTTGCACAGGAAGTTCGTTTACCTGAGCGGCAAAAAGACCTATAATCAAAAGTGATAGAAAAAGTATGGTTTTACGAATCCAATTCATGGCGGCGAATTTAGTTCATAAAACACAATAAATAAAATTTTAAGTGCTAATTACTTCTTAAAAATGGCTTTATTATTTTATCCTCAACTATTAAAAGTTGAGGATAAAATATTTTTATTGCTGCATTTTAAAATAATAGTCGGCAGAATGTTTTCCTCCTCCGTAAAATAAGAAGAAGATGCAAATGAGTAAAACTACAATTGCAAGAATTAAGCTTTCAGAATGCATGTGTCCCATAAAGTTTACGAGAACAGCTCCAAATAGTATTGGTAATTGAGCTGCAATTGCCCAGCGGGTAAGTAGCCCAAAAACAATCATTATGCCTCCAATCATGTGTGCCGGTGCAATATAATGCAGAAGAAACATTCCGCCTCCGAACCGATCAATTGGAGAAATTAAATCATGTAAATACTGAACGTTTGTTACAAAAGAAACTCCTTTCATAAATAGAAAAACACCCAATATTATACGTACTAAATCTACTGGTAAATAAGTATGGGCGTTTGCCCACTTATTTAAGCTTTTGACATTTTCCATGATACTACGTGATTAAAAATTATATATAAAGTTAATAATTTTTTAATGATATATTTAATTTAAGTATCTGAAAATAAGTTTTTTACTATTTATTTAACACGTTATCTGTTTTAGTGAAATATTAAACCTGAATTACACCCAGATTAAACGGTTTTTGTATAGGAGCGTGGTTGGCAGCCTCGATTCCCATTGAAATCCATTTGCGGGTATCCAGCGGATCAATAATCGCATCTGTCCATAATCTTGATGCAGCATAATAAGGCGAAGTCTGTTCGTCGTAACGTGCTTTTATTTTGTTGAATAATTCTGTTTCTTTGGCTTCGTCAACAACTTCTCCTTTTGCTTTAAGCGAAGAAGCTTCGATTTGCGCTAAAACTTTAGCAGCTTGTGTTCCGCCCATAACAGCAAGTTCTGCACTTGGCCAGGCAAATATTAATCTTGGATCATAGGCTTTTCCACACATGGCGTAATTTCCTGCTCCATATGAATTACCCACAATTACAGTAAATTTTGGCACAACAGAATTACTTACCGCATTTACCATTTTGGCACCATCTTTAATAATACCGCCATGTTCTGATTTTGAACCAACCATAAATCCGGTAACGTCTTGTAAAAATACCAACGGAATTTTCTTTTGATTACAGTTAGCAATAAAACGAGTTGCTTTATCAGCACTGTCAGAATAAATTACGCCGCCAAACTGCATTTCGCCTTTTTTTGTTTTCACCACTTTACGCTGATTAGCTACAATACCAACTGCCCAGCCGTCAATTCTAGCATAACCCGTAATTAAAGATTGACCGTAACCGTCTTTATAAGCTTCAAATTCTGAATTATCAACCAAACGATTGATGATTTCCATCATATCGTACTGTTCGTTTCTTGCTTTTGGTAAAATTCCGTAAATATCATTTTGGTCTAAAGCAGGTTTTTCAGCTTTAATTCGGCTATAGCCGGCTTTATCAAAATCACCAATTTTATCAGCAATATTTTTGATTTTGTCTAAAGCATCTTTATCATCTTTGGCTTTATAATCAGTCACTCCCGAAATTTCGCAGTGTGTTGTTGCGCCGCCCAAAGTTTCATTATCAATCGTTTCGCCAATTGCAGCTTTGACTAAATAACTCCCTGCAAGGAAAATGCTTCCTGTTTTGTCTACAATTAAAGCTTCATCGCTCATAATTGGGAGATAAGCACCTCCGGCAACACAGCTTCCCATAACGGCAGCGATTTGCGTTATTCCCATACTGCTCATTTGAGCGTTGTTTCTAAAGATGCGGCCGAAATGTTCTTTATCGGGGAAAATTTCATCCTGCATTGGCAGATAAACTCCGGCGCTGTCTACCAAATAAATAATAGGAAGTCTGTTTTCGATTGCAATTTCCTGAGCACGCAGGTTTTTTTTAGCTGTAATAGGAAACCAGGCACCAGCTTTTACAGTAGCATCATTGGCAACTACAACACATTGTTTCCCTTTTATGTATCCTATTTTAATAACAACTCCACCAGAAGGACATCCGCCATGATCAGCGTACATTCCTTCTCCGGCAAAACCGCCAATTTCAATATTCTCTGAATTTTCGTCTAACAAATAAGCGATACGTTCACGAGCCGTCATTTTTCCTTCGGCATGTAATTTTTTGATACGTTTTTCGCCGCCGCCCAGTTTTACTTTAGCAAATTTTTGTTTTAGTTCTGAAAGTAATAGTTTATTGTGATCTTCGTTTTTATTGAAGTTTAAATCCATGATATAATATTGATTTTACAAAATAGTGTTGGCTAATTTACAAAATCCATTGAAATAAACCGATTGCTTTGTGAATTAAGAAAAAGTTTATAATCCTGGTTTTTTATTTAAACACATAGAAACATAGGATTTATAGTTTAAAGAAGGGAGTAAAAAGAAACTAGTTTCTAACACATAGCCTAACTATGTTTATTTAAACAAGTGAAACGCCTTTTTGAGCGTACAAAATCTATGTTTCTATGTGTTAAATATATTAAGAATTATAGATTAATTTATTTTTTAGGAGTGCAAACCATTCGTTTTAGCATCGCCCATTGTTTTAAAGCATCACGAGCTTCAACAGCCGGATAACCCAGCATTGTTTTTCCTGCAGGGACGTCTCCGGTAACACCAGATCCAGCACCAATTACAGCTCCGTCTCCAATAGTGGTATGATCTTTTATAGAGGCACTTCCGCCAATAATAACACCATTTCCTAAAGTTACAGAACCTGCTAAACCACTGTTTCCTGCCATAATACAGAATCGGCCTAATTTACTGTTATGTCCAATTTGAACTAAATTATCAATTTTACATCCGTCTCCCAAAACTGTCGAACTAAATTTTCCACGGTCAACACAAGAATTTGCTCCAATTTCAACTCCGTTGCCAATGATTACATTCCCAATTTGTGGAATTTTAACTAAACCTTTTTCAGTACAAGGTCGAAAACCAAAACCATCAGCACCAATTGTTGCGTTTGGGTGAATAATACAATCACTTCCAATATGGCAACGCTCACGAACAACTGTTCCTGACCAAAGAATGGTATTTTTTCCAATGGTACATTCATCCAGAATAGTAACATTTGGATAAATTACTGCATTGGCACCAATTTCAACTTTTGGCCCAATATAACAGCCGGCACCAATTTTAGCACCTTCGCCAATAATTGCTGTTTCGTCTATAGTAGCAGTTCTATGGATGTTATTATGAAAAATTGGAGCAGGCGGAGCAAAAAGTGCCAGAATTTGCGACATGGCCAAATCGGCATTTTTTACTTTTATAAAAGCGCGGTTTTCTCCAGGTTCAATCGAAATGTCTTCGTTGACAACAGCAATTGATGCATTTGATGTCGACCAGTATTTTTCATATTTTTTGTTTCCTATAAACGAAATTTCTGAAGTTGTAGCTTTTTCTAATTGCTCTGTTGCGGTAATGCTCTGCGAAGTTGTGCCGTAAATTACGCCATTAATTACTTCATTAATTTCTTGAATTGAATAGGATCTCATTGACAATTTTTAATCGACTAAGGGTTAATTTTTGCCAAATAAAATAAATTAGATTTTAATTACCTAATATTTTTTTTGCATTTCTTAATAAATATTTAAAATAGAAGTATAAATATTACAAAATTAACATTTTAAATATTAAATTTTTGCGTGTTTTTTAATAAATTGATTTGTGAAGATTATGTTTTTAGGCGAATTATCTTAAAAATTACTTTCGATAAAATAAATTATTTTATTGGTAAGCAGTAACTTACATTTGTTTTGTTAAGTTATTCTGATAAAAAAAGCGATTCACTTTTAAAAGGAATCGCTTCATGAATTTATTCTTTAATTTTTGATAATGAAACAGCATTAATGCAGTATCGTAAACCACTTGGCGGCGGCCCGTCAGGAAAAACATGACCTAAATGCGCATCGCACACATTGCATACAACCTCAACGCGAATCATTCCGTATGATTTGTCGGCATGATAACCAATCGCATTTTCTTTAATAGGCTGCGTAAATGATGGCCAGCCAGTTCCGGATTCAAATTTTTCGCCTGCATCAAAAAGAACGGTTCCACAGCATTTACACTCATAAATACCGGGGTCAAATAAACTGCATAATTCAGAACTAAAAGATCTTTCGGTTCCTTTTAAACGTGTTACCAGATATTCTTCCGGAGTTAAAAGCTGTTTCCATTCTTCTTCTGTTTTCTCCACTCTTTTTTCAGGAGCCGGATTTCCTTTATTTGTAAAATGAATTACATCTGCCCATTTTATCATGATCTTTTCTTTTTAGTTTGAGGTTTCATGTTTCACGTTTCAAGTTTACTGTAAACTGAGACTGAATACTAAAAACTGAACACTGTGACTTATTCCTCCTCTTTTTGTCCCATCATCATTAAATAGGCTTTTAAGAAGGCATCTATATTTCCGTTCATTACACCATCAACATCGCTGGTTTCATAACCTGTACGAACGTCTTTAACTAATTTATAAGGCTGCATTACATAATTACGAATCTGCGAACCCCATTCAATTTTCATTTTTCCGGCTTCGATATCGGCACGCTGTGCTTGTTGTTTCTTTAATTCAATTTCATATAATTGAGAACGAAGCATCTGCATAGCACGCTGTCTGTTATCTTGCTGAGATCTCGTTTCAGAACACTGAATCTGGATTCCGGTTGGTTTGTGAACTAATTGTACTTTCGTCTCCACTTTATTTACGTTCTGTCCTCCGGCACCACTCGAACGAGAGGTTGTAATTTCGATATCAGCTGGATTAATGTCAATTTCGATACTGTCATCAACAAGCGGATAAACATAAACAGATACAAATGAAGTATGACGTTTGGCATTACTGTCAAAAGGAGATATTCTAACCAAACGGTGAACGCCATTTTCTCCTTTTAAGTATCCAAAGGAATAATCGCCTTCAAACTCTAAAGTTACGGTTTTAATACCGGCAACATCACCTTCCTGAAAGTTAAGTTCTTTTATTTTATATCCATAACTTTCTCCCCACATCATGTACATACGCATCAGCATTCCTGCCCAGTCACAACTTTCTGTTCCGCCGGCTCCGGCAGTAATCTGAACCACTGCACTTAAACTATCGCCTTCGTCAGAAAGCATGTTTTTGAATTCGATGTTTTCTATATGAGATTGAGTTATGGTGTATTGTTCATCTAACTCCTCTGTCGAAAGTTCTCCTTCTTTATAAAAATCATAAGCCAGCTGTAGTTCATCTGTAAGACCTACGGCTTTATCATAATCTTCAATCCATTTTTTCTTGTTTCGAAGATTTTTTACAATATTTTCGGCTTCTTTTGGATTGTTCCAAAAATCTGGTGCAAAAGTTTTTTCTTCTTCGTTTGCGATTTCGATTAGCTTGGCATCAACGTCAAAGATACCTCCTCAACGCACCAAGGCGCTCCACAATACCTTTTACTTGTTCGGCTGTTGTCATAAATTAATAACTTGTTTTTTTAGATGTTTTTTGTTGATATTACATTAGGCTGGGTAAAAAAAACTAATGTGTAATTTCGTTCTGCAAAAATAAGATTTAGTTTTTAGAATTCAGCATTAAATTGTTGTGCAAAAAGTACAAACCCTAAAAGACTTTTTTTAGCAGACACAATTGTTTCTTAAAGCAAGAAATCAATTTTCGAATTATTAATGCTAGTTTTATATGTTTTTTATAAATATTACGTTAATTTGGTTCTAAGTAATTCACAAGTTAAAATTTATTAAAACTTGGGATTAATAACAAACAGTAATATGTAATTTTGCTGTCCAAAAAAGATATAGTTTTTATATGGAAATAAATTTAATTAGCGATACCATTACCAAACCTTCATACGAGATGCTGCAGTATATGTTTAACGCTCAGGTTGGAGACGACGTATACAAACAAGATCCTACGGTTATCGAATTAGAGACAAGAATAGCCGATTTTTTTGGTATGGAAGCTGGACTTTTTTTTCCGTCGGGAACTATGGCGAATCAAACTGCAATCAAACTGCATACACAGCCCGGTGAACAATTAATTGCCGATAAATATGCTCACGTTTTTCATTATGAAGGGGGTGGAGTTTCCTTTAACAGCGGCGTTTCGTGCTGTTTGCTGGATGGAGATCGGGGAATGATAAATGCGGTACAGGTGGCAGCAGCGATTAATGATCCTGAATTTTATCATAGTCCGCTGACGAGTTTGGTTTGTGTTGAAAATACGACCAATAAAGGCGGCGGAGCTTGTTATGAATTAGAAGATTTAAGAGAAATAAAAAAAGTCTGTGATGCTAATAATTTGAAGTTTCATTTGGATGGAGCCAGAATTTGGAATGCATTGGTTGCCAAAAGACAAAACCCGAAGGAATTTGGTGCCATTTTCGATACTATTTCGGTTTGTTTATCAAAAGGTTTGGGTGCGCCAATTGGCTCGGTTTTATTGGGAAGCAAAGCAGATATTCACCGAGCATTAAGAATCAGAAAAATATTAGGCGGCGGAATGCGTCAGGTGGGTTATTTAGCCGCAGCGGGATTATACGCACTGGCTAACAATATTGAACGTCTTGCAGAAGATCATCGCAGAGCAAAAGAAATAGGGGCTATTTTAAGTACAAAATCCTGGATTGCATCTGTAGAACCCGTAGAAACAAATATTTTGATTTTTTCATTGGCCGAAGGTTATAGTGATCAGCTTTTGATTGAAAAATTAAAACAAAAAAATATTTTAATAAGTTCCTTAGGACATAACAAACTAAGAATCGTTACCCATTTAGACTATAAAGAAGTAATGCATACTTATGTTTTGGAGATGTTTTCGAAGATTTAGGAAAGAGGGACAAAGGTTCAGAGTTACAAAGAGACAAAGGTTTTCTTTGTCGTACCTAAAAAAAGGAGGCTGTCTCAAAAGTCGAGACAACCTCTTTTTTATTCGGATACCTATCGGAGAAAATTTCCATTTACGCGATTCTCAACAGCTTGATTTTACTTTTGAGACAGCCTCCTTTTTTTTTAACCTTTGTCTCTTTGTAACTCTGAACCTTTGTCTCTTTATTTAAACAAATTATCCATTCCCGGAATCATCGGCATATCCATTTTTGCTACAGCATCAAGTTCACTTTCGTTTACGCTTGTAGCTCTTTCGATGGCTTTGTTTAGTGTTACAATTAAATAATCTTCCAGTTGTTCTTTATCTTCTAAAAGAGAATCATCAACAGAGATTGATTTTATTTTTCTATTGGCAGTAATTGTAATTTTTAATAATCCGTCAGCGCTTTGTTCGTCAATTAAAACAGTGTCAAGGCGTTTCTTTGTATCTTCAATTTTCTGCTGGGTTTCTTTAAGTTTCCCCATCATTCCCATTAAATCCATTTTTTGTTGATTTTTAAATTATTTCATACAAAATTAGTATATTGCTTTATTAAATCAATAGAATATTTTATGAAAAAATTAATTTTGTTCTGTTGCGTTTGTACTACTTTTGCTCCTTCGTATTTAAAAACAAATGCTCAATCAATGCAAGAAAATATACAAGCTCCAAAGGCTAAGGAAATTCCAAAAACATTAAAAAAACACAAAGAAACCCGAATCGATAATTATTTTTGGCTGAATGACAGAGAAAACCCAGAAGTTATTGATTATCTGAATAAAGAAAACGAATATTACCAAAAAATGACCGTTCATACAAAAGGTTTTCAGGAATCTTTGTATGAAGAAATGAAAGGAAGAATTAAAGAAGATGATTCATCAGTTCCTTATTTCTACAACGGATATTTTTATATTACACGTTTTGAAACAGGACAGGATTATCCAATTTTTTCAAGAAAAAAAGGAAGCCTTTCAGCAGAAGAAGAAATTTTGTTCAACTGTAACGAATTGGCAAAAGGCCATGCTTATTTTAAATTAGGAGGGTTGAGTATAAGCCCTGATAATAAATTTGCCAGTTTTGGAACTGATATTGTTGGAAGAAGGATTTATACCATTCAAATTAAGAATCTTGAAACAGGAGAAATTCTATCAGATAAAATCGAAAATGCAACAGGAGGATCTGTCTGGGCAAATGATAATAAAACTATTTTTTATACCAAACAGGATGAAGTAACTTTAAGAGCTGACAAGATTTTCAGACATAAATTAAACACAGATTCTAAAAATGATGTTTTAGTTTATGACGAAATAGATGATACTTTTAATGTTTCGATAAGTAAAGAAAAATCAAAGAAATATATTGTAATTGGTTCATCGAGTACTTTAACCACAGAATACAGAATACTAAATTCAGATAATCCGGATGGAGAATTTGAGGTATTTCAGCCCCGTGTTCGTGGTTTAGAATACAGCATTTCTCATTATGAAGATTCATTTTATATCTTAACTAATAAAGACAAAGCAACCAATTTCAAGCTGATGAAAACGCCTGAAAATAAAACGGGCAAAAAAAACTGGGTTGATGTTATTCCGCATAGGGAAGATGTTTTGTTGGAAGAGATCGAGATATTTAAAAACTTTTTAGTTGTAGAAGAACGCTCGAATGGTTTAAATCATATCCGAATTATGCCTTGGAATGATGAGCCGGATTATTACCTGCCTTTTGGAAGCGAAACATACAATGCTTTTACTACAACAAATATTGATTTCGATACCGATATTCTGCGTTACAGCTATCAATCGCTTGCCACGCCGTCATCTGTAATTGATTTTAATATGAAAACTAAAACCAAAGTAATCTTAAAAGAACAACAGGTTTTAGGCGGAAAATTTGATAAAGAAAATTATGTCGAAGAACGAGTTTGGGCAACAGCAAGAGACGGTGTAAGAGTGCCAATTTCGATGATTTATAAAAAAGGAATGCAGAAAAATGGTAAAAATCCCTTACTTCTTTATGCTTATGGTTCATACGGAATTACAATGGATACTTATTTTTCTTCGACAAGGCTCTCGTTGCTAGACCGTGGTTTTGTCTATGCAATTGCCCATATTAGAGGTGGAGAAGATTTAGGAAGACAATGGTATGAAGACGGGAAACTGTTAAAAAAGAAAAATACCTTTACAGATTTCATCGATTGCTCTAAATTTGTAATAGACGAAAAATATACTTCGCCAGAACATCTTTATGCTGAAGGTGGATCTGCAGGAGGACTTTTAATGGGGGTGATCGTAAATGAAGCACCAGAGTTGTACAACGGTGTTATAGCGCAAGTACCATTTGTAGATGTTATTACAACAATGCTGGATGATAGTATTCCGCTTACAACCGGAGAGTATGACGAATGGGGAAACCCAAACAATAAAAAGTATTACGATTATATGTTGTCGTATTCACCTTATGACAACGTAAAAGCACAAAAATATCCTAATATGTATGTGTCTACAGGATTGCATGATTCTCAAGTACAATACTGGGAACCAGCTAAATGGGTGGCTAAATTAAGAGATTTAAAGACAAATAATAATCAATTGTTTTTAGATACGAATATGGATGCCGGACATGGCGGGGCTTCAGGACGTTTCGAAGCTTTAAAAGATTTAGCAAAAGAATTTAGTTTTTTATTAGATTTAGAAAAAATTAAAAGCTAATTAGATTTTTTTTGTTAAATTTGCAACCTGTCAAGGTGCTTAAAAAATACCTTTGATTAACTATTTTTTTATGAAAGAAGAAATAAACGCTTATAATAATGTTTTAGAATTAATAGGTAATACCCCGCTTATTAAACTAAATAAAATCACCGAAGAGTTAGAAGGAAATTTCTACGCAAAGGTAGAAGCTTTTAATCCAGGTCATTCCTCAAAAGATAGAATAGCGTTATATATTATTGAAGAAGCCGAAAGAAAAGGAATATTATCACCAGGCGATACCATTATAGAAACTACATCAGGTAATACAGGTTTTAGTTTAGCAATGGTAAGCATTATAAAAGGTTACAATTGTATTTTGGCCGTGAGTTCAAAATCATCCAAGGATAAAATTGACATGCTGCGAAGCTTAGGTGCAAAAGTTTATGTCTGTCCGGCTCACGTTTCTGCAGATGATGAAAGATCATACTACAATGTAGCAAAACGATTACACGAAGAAACAAAGGGTTCAGTTTATATCAATCAATATTTCAATCAGCTAAATATTGATGCCCATTACAATACTACTGGTCCCGAAATTTGGGAACAAACAAAAGGACAAATCACACATCTTATTGCTTGCAGCGGAACCGGAGGAACAATTTCCGGAACAGCAAAATTCTTAAAAGAGCAAAATCCAAATATTAGAATCTTAGGAGTAGATGCTTTTGGATCAGTATTGAAAAAATACCACGAAACAAGAGAATTTGATAATAAAGAAATTTATCCATATCGTATTGAAGGTTTAGGTAAAAATTTAATTCCTTCGGCAACAGATTTTGATATCATCGATAAGTTTATGAAAGTTACCGATGAAGAAAGTGCCCATTCAGCAAGAGAAATCACTCGTAAAGAAGGTTTATTTGTTGGATATACATCTGGAGCAGTAATGCAGGCAATTAAACAGTATGCAGAAGAAGGAGAGTTTACAAAAGACAGCAACATTATTGCAATCTTCCCTGATCACGGTTCACGTTATATGAGTAAAGTATTTAGTGATGAGTGGATGAACGAACAAGGATTCTTTGACAGTGTTAATGAAGAAGAAACTCAAAAAATTGAATTTGTAAAATAATAACTATTTTTAAAAATATTAAACTCCATTCGTTCTGCGAATGGAGTTTTTTATGTGAACTTTTACGTTATTTAAAGATTCAGTATAATAGGATAATATTACTTTGAAACATAAAATTCCTAAATGTTAATTATTTTGTTTTGTTTGAATATACCGTATTTATACGTAAGATATTTTAATTGTAATTGAGGTTAATTTATAATTTTAAGAATTGTTTTAGTAGTATAATTAAAATTAATTTTATGTAAAAAATCATCAGTTTTGGTTATTTTAACGATTATTTAGGTATGTTAACGAAAAAATTTCCGACGAAAAACATAATAGTATAGTTTAGCTCTGTATAAATGAAACACTTTATTTATAACCCTAAATTCTGCTATTATGAAAAAATTTCTACTCTCAGTAATGTTTGTAAGTTGTTTAAATGCAACTGCTCAAAATCCAATTCAGGAGTTTAATTTCAATGGGACTTTAAATAATGAATCTAATACAATTTCTTTTATGGGAACAAATGATTTTGTACCCGATAGATCTGGAGCTGCCGGAAATGCTCAAAGATTAAATAATAAAGCACTGGAAGCCGTTGTAGATGATCTGCCGCAAGGTAATAAAGCGAGAACTGTTAGCATTTGGATTAAATTTAATGATATAGCATCGGCAAATTATATCTGGGGTTATGGTTCAGCCTATAATGCTCAATATTTTGGTTTGCTGCAGCAGTCGACAGTCTCTTCTAATTCAGATTTAAGTCTGGCTGGCTGGGGCGCTGCAAATGATCTTATTGTTTCGACTCCAATAGCAAAAGGTGTTTGGTATCAATATACGATAACTTTTGATGGAACAGTTTCTAAAATGTACCGTAACGGAGAGTTGTTAAAATACATAAGCGGTTTAAAACGTTCTACAAAAGGTACTATTTTTAGATTAGGTGAAATAAATACAACAGTTGGTATAAATGCTGATGTGGATGATTTAAAAATCTATGATGTAGCTTTGACTGATGAACAGGCAGCGGAGTCTTATAATAGTTCTAAACCTTTAATAGTTGCTGCAGAAATTACAGCAGCTCCTAAAGCAAAAGGTGCTGCCATAAAATCTAAAACTGCGGCAAAAACTACATCAAGCAATATAATTGTAAGTAAAGATGTAAATATGGGAAGCAAAAATATAGAAGTGTATTCGCAAGGACAAAAAGTAGTAGGGGATAATTCAATGACTATTAACGATCTTCCTGAAGGAACATATTTATTAAGAATTACGAGTGCACCTGCAAAAAAAATAACTTCAAAATAAGGCCATTTAATTAATTTTTTTAATAGTTAGTTTTTTAATATTGTTTAGCAGCAATTAGTTTTTTTGAATTAGGGAAAAAGCCTTTTGAATTCATAAGGCTTTTTTTTGCCGGTTACGCCCATATTTTTTTATATTTTGTGAGAATTCTGTATTTGTGTGTAAGATTTGTTTGTTTATGCTGAATTAAAATTATATTTTTAACAAAATTTATAAAAAAAATATTCAAAAATTTGTAATAGTTGGATTTAGCTGTTCAAATTTGTTGTCAAATAAAGATTTATCATAAAAAGATATCCAGTAAAAAATCTATATAAACTATGAAAAAAATATTACTCACTTTAATGTTTGTAAGTTTTTTAAATGCTAATTCGCAAAATCCGGTTCAGGAATTTAATTTCAACGGAAATTTAAACAGTGCAGATAATACCATTTCCTTTTTAGGAACCCCAGTTTTTGTAAATGACAGAATGGGGACTGCTAAAGGGGCTTTGCGGCTTTCTAATAAAGCTTTTCAGGCCGTTGTAGGCGACCTTCCGCAGGGAAATAAGCCAAGAACAATATCTATTTGGGTTAAATTTAATGCCGTAACTGCAGCCAATTATGTTTTAGGTTATGGTACTGCGGCAAATACGCAATATTTCGGATTCGTACAGCAAGCATCAGCCGGAGGTAATTCTGAGGTAAATCTTGCGGGATGGGGACCAGGAAATGATGTTGCTGCTTTTGTACCGCTTTCAAAAGATATTTGGTACATGTACAGCATTACTTACGATGGCAATATTTCAAAAATTTATCGTAATGGTGAATTACTAAAAGCTGCCGAGGGAATTTCGCGTTCGACGAAAGGTTATATTTTAAGTATCGGAAAATTAAATGCGGCTGCAAGTATCAATGCCGATATTGACGACATTAAATTGTATACGGTTGCCATGACAGATGAACAGGTTATGGAGTCTTATACCAGTTCAAAGCCGGCTAAAACAGTGGCAGCCCCGCCAGTACCAGTTTCAAGTCCGGGAAAAAAAGCTGCCGCAGCACCTGTAAAATTACCAGCTGCAGCACCTTCTGCCGAAACTGCTAAAAGCAGTAAAAATGTTGAGGTTTTCTCTCAGGGTCAAAAAATAATAGGGGCAAACGCTTCTAATATTGGCGATTTGCCAGAAGGAACGTATTTGATCAAAGTAACAAACACACCAAAAAAGTAATTTTATATTTTCTATAAAAAAAAAGAGGCTGTCTCAAAAGTAAAATCAAGCTGTTGAGAATCGTGTAAATGGAAAATTTCTCCGATAGGTATCCGAATAAAAAAGAGGTTGTCTCGACTTTTGAGACAGCCTCTTTTTGATTTTTTATTAGCTTATTACACTAAGCACTACAAATAAGATTACCAGAATAATTACGGCAAATCTTGTGTATTTTGATGTTTGCATATTTGTTTTTGTTTAAAGGAATTATGATCTGATTGCGGCAAATATAATAGTTTATTTTACTTTTTATAATATTTTGCTTTCTTCTGCATAAAATTTTAACAAAACAAAAAAGCCCTGAAAAAAATCAGAGCTTTTAAATTTTTTATTAAAAGAAAAATATTATTCCTCTTTCATAGTATGATAAACGTTCATAACGTCATCATCTTCTTCGATTTTTTCGATTAGTTTCTCAACGTCAGCGATTTGAGCTTCGGTTAATTCTTTTGTGATTTGCGGAATACGCTCAAAACCAGAAGATAAAATTTCTAAACCTCTGTTTTCTAGTTCTTTTTGCAAAGCACCAAAGCTTCCAAAAGGAGCATAAATTAAGATTCCGTCTTCATCTTCAAAAACTTCTTCAGCACCAAAATCAATTAATTCAAGTTCTAATTCCTCGGCATCAAGACCATTATTTGCAATTCTGAAATTACAAGTATGATCAAACATAAATTCAACAGAACCCTGAGTTCCCATTGTACCGTTGCATTTGTTAAAATAACTGCGAATGTTTGCTACAGTTCTGTTATTATTATCAGATGCAGTTTCGATCAAAATTGCAATTCCGTGAGGAGCATATCCTTCAAATAAAATTTCTTTATAGTTGGCAGTATCCTTATTACTGGCATTTTTAATCGCGCGCTCAACATTGTCTTTTGGCATGTTAGCCGCTTTAGCGTTTTGTATAACAGCTCTTAATCTAGAATTGGCGTCAGGGTTAGGGCCGCCTTCTTTAACAGCCATAACGATGTCTTTACCAATTCTGGTAAATGTTTTGGCCATTGCAGACCAACGTTTCATTTTTCTTCCTTTTCTAAATTCGAACGCTCTTCCCATTTCTAATTTTTAGTTTTGTGATGCAAAAATAAAGGTTATTCCTTATTTATCCAAAATCAAAATTTTAATTTTTTTTATTTGTTTCAAGTTTTAGGTTTCATGTTTCAAGTTGGCACAACCTTGCGATCATTGCGGTGAAACTTGAAACCTGAAACAAAAAAAACTTGAAACAAAAATCTTTATTTCGAAAAATTAAAGTCATTAATAATATTCACCGCTTCGTTGAGGTAAGGATTTGTTTTTAAATTATCCATTTGGTATTGATTAATCGTTTTATCGTTAGGATAAGCGCCTAATAAAAACTGATTTACAGAAGAATTGTAAACATCCAGCGGATTATTTTCGTCATTAAAAGTATTGATCTCTGTCCAAAGAGAATTTACGATTTTCTTTTGTTTAAAAACCGCATCCAAAGTCATCGGAATCTCTGCTTTTGGCGTATTTACCAATTGATCTATTTTTAGATTGATCTTTTTAATATCATTAAAATAAAAATTATCAGCCAATCTTAAAGAACTGTTTTTAGCCAGTTTATCAATTAAGCTGCGTTTTACGTAGGGTCTGTATTTTAAGAGCGATTCAATACTGTCGTTTTTCATAGCAGTGGGAAAATCACTTTCTTTTTGATAAACATCTTCATAAAACTCAGGTAAAATTACATCTGGTGTAACCCCAATATATTGATGACTTTTTCCGGTAACCCTATAGAATTTATTGATAGTAATTTTCAGGAAATCAGTATTTTTATTTTCGTCAAGCGAAAGAATCGTCTGCATAGTAGCTTTTCCAAGTGTATTGCTTCCTAACAAAAGCGCACGATTGTAATCCTGCATTATCGAAGAGAAAAATTCACTTGCAGAAGCCGTATTGCTGTTCACTAAAATCACAATTGGACCTCTGTAAATCATACCTTTATAAGGATCATTTATTACTGATTTTTCTTTACTGTGATCAATTACAATCGAAATTGGTCCATAATCAACAAACATTCCAGCCATTTTTATAGCTTCTTCCATCGAGCCGCCGCCATTGTCAATTAAGTCAATAACTAAACCTTTAATATTATCTCTTTCGAGTTTAATGACTTCACGGGCAACATCATCGGCACAGCCTTTTCGGCTGTTTCCATCTAAATCAGCATAGAAACTTGGAATTTTTATATAGCCAATTTTACTTTCTTTACCAATTATAAAACTGAAAACCGAATTTTCTTCATCTTTCATTACTTGTTTCTCAATGTGAACGTCAAAATTTTTGCCCGAGTTTCTTTTCAGCGTAAGCGTAAGACTTCTATTGGCTTCAGATAAAATCATTGTAGAAATAGATTCTAACGAAGCGCAGGAAACCTGAAGTGTTTCTTTATGATTTGAAACAGAAATGATCTGATCTCCCTTTTTAATCTGCCCTGTTTGATATGCCGGACCATTTGGGTCTATTTCGTGAACAATAATTTCATTTTTTTCATTAAGATTTACTGTCATTCCCAATGACAAATGTTCTTTTGATAATGAAGCTACAAAACTCGATTTAGAATCGTCGCTAAAATAAGCGGTATGTGGATCAAAATAAGTACAAAAAAAATTATAAAGGTTTTCGTCTTGTTTCGTTTTAGTTTCTAAAAGTGTGTTGATACGACAAATTTCATTCGACAGAATTAATTTTCTGGATTTTGTTTCAATAGAAGTGAAATTGGTTTTAATAGAATCCAGATTACTACTGGTTTCAGCGATATCATCCAGAATTTGATAGCGCAGTTTTTTACGCCATACTTTCTCTAAATCTTCTTTCTTTAAATAAAAAGGAAAGGATTTTTTGTAGAATCTAATAGTATCTTTCTTTGTGTAATCAAATGCAGTCGACTGGATTTTTTCAAGTACTTCTTTGGTTCTAATTAATCCGTTTATATATCTCGCAGTAATATCAGTCAAAAAACTGCAGTCATTTTGAAGAATCAAATCATCTAAATTATAACGATATTTTGCCGACATTTCATCGTATTCGCTTTTAAAGAAAATGTTTCTTGAAGGATCCAATTCATTGATTAAATTATCAAAAACAAAAACTGATAAACTGTCATCAACAGGTTTTGGACGTAAATGTTCTGTTTGAATAACAGCATTTATTTTGTTGAGAATTTCGCATGTCTCGGCGCTATTTTGACTAAATAGGAAAGTGGTAAACAGAAAAAATAACGACAAAAATTTGTTCATAGGTGAAATGTCAACATTTATATTAAAGTTACGCTAATTTTTTGAAAAAGATTTATATTTTTTCTAAATAATCTTACATATAAATTACAAAGAAGATGCCGCGGATTAAAAGATTTGAAGGATTAATCCGTACAATCATTTTAATCTGCGGCAAAAAAAAATGCATTACCAATTATAGTAATGCATTTCACAATATTTATATTTTTAATTATTTCTTGTAAAAAGGCAATTTTACCACTTTAGCAGGAACATCATTTTTTCTGATTCTGATAAAAATATCACTATCAACAGTGCTGTTAGGAACAGTAACATATCCTAAACCAATTCCTTTATTCATAGATGGAGACATTGTTCCAGAAGTTACAATTCCAATTACTGCCCCAGAACCATCTACAATTTCGTAATCATGTCTTGGCACCGCTCGTTCCTGCATTTCAAAAGCAATTAATTTTCTGGTAACACCAGCTTCCTTTTGTTTTTTAAGAGCCTCAGAGTTTGTAAAATCTTTAGTAAATTTAGTAATCCATCCTAAACCGGCTTCAAGTGGAGAAGTAGTATCATTAATATCATTTCCGTACAAACAGAAACCCATTTCAAGACGTAAAGTATCACGTGCAGCAAGACCAATTGGTTTAATGCCGAAAGCTGCACCAGCTTCAAAAACTTTGTTCCAAACTTGTTCTACTTCGCTGTTTTTGCAATAAATTTCAAATCCGCCAGAACCAGTATATCCTGTTGCAGAAATAATTACATGTTCAATTCCTGCAAAATCACCAACTTCAAAATGGTAATAAGGTATAGTAGATAAATCTATAGACGACAAAGCCTGCATAGCCTCAACAGCTTTTGGTCCCTGAATCGCCAACAACGAATAATCATCAGAAAGGTTTTTCATCTCAACACCCAAGTCATTGTGCGATGAAATCCAGTTCCAGTCTTTTTCAATATTTGAAGCATTTACAACAAGCAAATATTGTTCTTCTTTCATTTTATAAACAATCAAATCGTCTACAATTCCACCTTCATTATTTGGCAGACAAGAATATTGCGCTCTGCCAATAGTCAAAATTGAAGCATCGTTTGAAGTCACTTTTTGAATCAAAGTCAAAGCATTTGGCCCCGTTAGCAAAAATTCACCCATATGCGAAACGTCAAAAACGCCCACACTGTTACGAACCGTTTCATGTTCAGCATTTACACCTTCGTATGTAATAGGCATATTATAACCCGCAAAAGGCAGCATTTTCGCTCCCAAACTCTCATGTATGTGCGTAAGCGCAGTATTTTTCATTGTGTTGTTTTATAAAATTGAGTCGCAAATTTATTCAAAAAATATCAAATTTTAGCAGTCTAAATTATAAATTTCGCAACAATTAGGAGCTATTTCCTGCTATCCGCTATATCTTTTGCTTTTTAAAGAAAAAAGCAAAAGGATGCCGCTGCTATCAGGGCTAGGACTCAACGGTAACAATAAACATCTGCACTTTCGATTTTTTATGTAATTTTAGAGTATAAAGAAGCCAATTTAATTAAATGGTTTATATTTATAAAAATCATATTTTCCACATCCAGTCTGTGTTTGTTTTAACAAGTGAAACGCCTCTCTCGATAAAAAAAACTATCGACTATGTGTTTAAAAATAAAAGTACCAACAAAAGCTGTCAAATGAAATCTCCATATTTAATTACAAAAGAAGAAATAGTAAGAATTTATAAACCAGTAAACCCTCATACACATAAGGGAATTCAGGGCCATGCTGTGATTATCGCCGGAAGTTATGGAAAAATAGGGGCAGCCGTTCTAGCTTCAAAATCCTGTTTAAAATCTGGGTGTGGTCTCGTTACTACTTTTATACCAAAATGCGGTTATCAAATTCTTCAAATTTCAATTCCCGAAGTAATGACTGTTACTGATGAAAGCATAAATTTTATTACAAATATTCATCTGCCATTGATTCCACAAGCAGTTGGAATTGGACCGGGAATAGGGAAGGAACTCGGAACACAAAAAGCCTTATTTGAATTTTTAAGAGTTAACAAAGCGCCATTAGTTTTAGATGCCGATGCCTTAAATATTATTTCTGAAAATTTATCCTGGCTGGAATTAGTTCCCGAAGATACTATTCTGACACCACATTCAAAAGAATTAGAACGCTTGATTGGAAAATGGAATTCAGAATCTGAAAAATTTCAAAAAACAATCGCCTTTTCAGAAAAGTATAAAGTTATTGTAGTCATGAAAGGCGCACGAACATTCACTATAAACAGAAATTCTGTCTACGAAAATACAAGCGGAAACGCAGCTTTAGCAACAGCAGGAAGCGGCGACACTTTAACCGGAATCCTCACAAGTCTCCTGGCGCAAGGCTACGAACCCAAATACGCCTCAAAATTCGGAGTCTATCTTCATGGATTAACAGCAGATATTGCTTTGCGAAAAACTGGTTACGAATCTTTTATAGCCTCAGATATAATCAAGAATTTAGGGAAAGCATTTTTGAGTTTAGAAAAGTAATTTTAACGCAAAGCTCGCAAAGTTTTTTTTTCGCAAAGTTCGCAAACGCAAAGTGGTGCTCCTCATTTTTGTCATCCTGAGCGAAGTCGAAGGAACACAAAGGCTTTATTGTTAGAGCACAACATCCAGTTTGTCATCCTGAGGAACGAAGGATCGCACTAGAACTACACACAGTAACCACAAATTAAATCGCCAATCTTTGTCGAGCTTCTGGTGTGATCCTTCGTTCCTCAGGATGACAAAAATAGCGATGAATCTTTGCGAGCTTTAAAAAGCAAAGCAACTAGAAAAAAATTTAAAATCTACCCTCTACAATCTAAAATCAAAAATCGTAAGTTTGTATTTATGAAAAACAACTTCGATCTCAGAACGGTAAATGTCATGCGTTATATAACGCCGCTGCGCGAAGGCGGTTCTTTACCCGCTTTGGCAGAAGCCGATGACGATTTTAAATACGTATTAAAATTTAGAGGTGCCGGACACGGCGTAAAAGCCCTTATAGCCGAATTAGTTGGCGGACAAATAGCAAGAGCCTTAAAATTACAGCTTCCGGAATTAGTATTTGCTAATCTCGACGAAGCCTTTGGAAGAACAGAAGCCGATGAAGAAATTCAGGATTTACTGCAGGGAAGCCAGGGGTTAAATCTGGCACTTCATTTTTTGTCAGGTGCCATAACTTTTGATCCCGTTGTAACAACTGTCTATGCAAAATTAGCTTCGCAGATTGTTTGGCTGGATGCCTATATTACAAATGTTGACCGCACTTTCAAAAATACAAATATGCTGATCTGGCATAAAGAATTATGGTTAATTGATCACGGGGCATGTTTGTATTTTCATCATTCCTGGAACAATTGGGAACAGCATGCTAAAAGTCCGTTTGCATTGATAAAAGACCATGTTTTACTGCCGCAGGCTTCACTTTTAAAAGAAGTCGATGCCGAATTTAAAGAGATTTTAACGTTAGAAATTTTAGAAGAAATTGTAAATACAATTCCGCTGGAATGGCTGCAGTGGGAAGATGCAGATGAAACACCGGAAAACTTGCGAAACGTTTATTTACAGTTTTTAAAGACGAGATTAGATAATTCAGAAATATTTGTAAATCAGGCTCAAAATGCAAGATAATCACTTATACGAATATGCTGTGATTCGTGTTGTGCCAAGGGTAGAACGCGAAGAATTCCTGAATATCGGAATCATTTTGTTTTGCAAAAAAGCTAAATTTATAAAAGTGCTTTTTCATCTGGATCAAACCAGGATTCAAGCCCTTTCAAACGATTTTGATATCCAACAATTAGAATGCAATCTAACGTCACTGGAGAAAATCGCAAACGGAGCCAAAGACGGCGGCCCAATTGCCGAAATGGATATTCCGTCCCGTTTTCGCTGGTTAACCGCAATTAGAAGTTCGGCAATACAAACTTCAAGACCTCATCCGGGGATGTGTTTAGATTTAGAGAAAACGATTCAGAGATTGTTTGAAGAATTAATTCTTTAAAGAGGTTCAAAGGTTCAGAGGAGCAAAGGGACATAGGTTTTCTTATCTTAAAAAATAATCTCGCAAAGACACGAAGCCGCAAAGTATATAAAAAATAGTGAATTCAGCAATTAAATAAAAAACCATATAAGAACTATAAATTATAATTTAAGCTCAAAACTTAAATAACTTATATCACTTATATGGTTTAAAAAATAAAAACTAAACTAACTCATTTTTTAAAACGAACCGCAGGTATTACCGCCTAAAGTTGCTCCTGCATTAGCCGAAATATCTGCTTTAACAGCTGTTTTGCTAAGTTTTATAATAGAATATGGCGGGGTAAAAGCAGTACCGCTTCCGGCTTGATTTCCGGTTGTATTCGTGAAAACGTTATCAGCTGCGGTAACAGCAGTATAGCCGCTCATTAATTCAATAGGTGTTTTTACACCTTCAAAAACGTTGCTTTCTACACGAATATCAGCTTCAAAACCAGCGGCAACACATTTGTTGCTCACAGTACTGTTGTAGAAGTTATTAACCAAATGTACTTTTCCAAAACGAACTCTTGGCATTCTTTCTCTGCATCCGGGAGCCCACCAACATCTTGCAAAAGTAATTCTCAATTTTCCGCGATCTGCAGTAGCACCATCACTTGAACCAATTAAGTTTGAATATCTGTGATCGTCAGTTCCGCCAGAACCTCCAGCTTTTGGTGGTTTTAAGTACCCAAATTTGGTATACGAAACCGTGATGTAATCTGATTTGTTTTTGATGTCGAAGTTTCCGTCAACACCATCTCTAAATTCGCAGTGGTCTACCCATACATTTTGACAGTCGTCCAAAACTGCATTGTCCCACCCATCAGTATCGTAAGCTCCCGGACCTTCAAAAATAAGATTTCTGATGATCAGGTTTTTACATCTTTTGATACTGATAATACCAGAAGCATCTTTAGTCTGGTTAGTCGAAACCAGTTTTGCGCCGCTCGCACCATAAATTGTTTTACCGGTTTGATCCTGAAATGACAACCTTGTGGTAACTGTAATAGTTCCGGAAACTTTGATGACTTTTACTGAGCTGTTCTCGATAGCAGATTTTAATTGAGCATAAGTAGTAACAGTAGTTTCAGCCGAAGAGCCACCACCGGTTGTACTTCCGTTTTGAGAAGCCCATCCCGGAACTTCAGAGCAGTTCCCAATTTTTGCAGTTAAATTCGTCGAACCTGACTGAACTTCATTTGTTGTTTTGATACTTGCTTCTTCATTTGGGGAAGCAATTTCTTCAGTGTTACATGCCGTAAAACCGAAAGTCAATGTTAGTAAAAACATTGAAAGTGTTGATTGTAGTTTCATAATTAAGGTTTGGTTATTAATAAAGTTTAACAACACAAATCTGACTATAATTTGCAGGAAAAAAGTTGAACAAGTTCAAACTTTTGTAAAAATTTCTGTGAAATTCGTTTTTTTAACAGTTGTTAATTTACAAAAATGCATAAATAGTGTACTTTTACGTAATCGATTACATTTTCTAAACCCCTAATAGATAGTGAATTGAAAAAAACAAATTTATTTCCAACAAAAAACCACAAGCATGTACAACCTACTAAGAAAAAACATTGAGCGAAAGATCCCGCTCACTGATGAAGAATGGAATATTATTGTTTCAAAAGCTGAACTTATTAAACTCAAAAAGAATCAGTTTCTTCAAATTCAGGATTCGAACAACAGTTATGAAGGGTTTATTTTAAAAGGTTCATTTAAAACTTATATTTTAAATGAAAACGGAACAGAAAGTGTGATTTTCTTTTCTTTCGAAAATGAATGGATGTGTGACCTGGAAAGTTTTTATCATCAAAAGCCAACGACTTATAATATTAGGGCCATCGAAGACAGCGAAATTTTGGTTATAAATAAAACCCAAAAAGCGCAGTTATTTGCAGAAGTTCCCAAACTTATTCAGTTTCATGTTTTAATGATTGAGAGTGCTAATGTGGCTATCCAGCAAAGACTGTTAGATGTTTTGAATAAAACATCAAAACAGCGTTATTTAGATTTTAAAGATCGTTACCCGCAAAAAGTCCAGACCATAAACAATAAAAATCTTTCATCATATTTGGGCGTTTCGCACGAGTTTTTATCAAAGATTAAGAGAAGGGTTTCTTAATTTTAAAGGTTCAAAGGTACAGAGTAATAAAGGTTCAAAGGTTTTCTGTAGAGACGCACTGCAGTGCGTCTAACATAAGATTTTTAGCCACTCCCGATGGTTATCGGGATAAAAGGATTAAAATGATTTTTGTTTCACGCAGATTTTGCAGATTCAGGCAGATTTAATTTAATAAATGATCTTTTTAAATCTGCTTAAATCTGCAAAATCTGCGTGAAAAATCTTTGCGCTTCTGCGACTTTGCTAGATTCAAAAAAAACTTTGTACCGTTGTGCCATCGTGGCAAAACAACTTCGATTCTATTAAAAATCCAATAGCCCAAATAGGCATTCATTAGAAAAATGAAGCATTATGTTTTCCTTTTTTTGATTTTCAATGACTAATAAATCATAAGGTTCCAGATCGTATGTTTTTTCATTAATTTTAATAATTGTTGTATGTAAAGAAAATAAAATTATTATTTGAGCATTACAATTCTGATTACTATTTGTTATTTCCAGTTTATGATGGCTTATTTTTTCAGAAACCATCCAATTAAAATCCATACCATTTGTATAAGAAGTCACTTTATCATCTGAATTAAATTCCATGATTACATACTTCTCATATATTTTTCTTTCTTTGTTTACCTCAATATCCAAGCAGTTATCAAGCATAACTAAGTATCGGTAATAGCCCTTAAATTTGGTAAACTCAGAAGGCACTTTCTCTATTGCAGCACTGCTTATTCTAAATACAAAATCTCTATCAGTATAGTTTGCTGTTTTTGGATATATCATATATTCATATGTCAATCCGCCACTCCAAATAGAAGCTTTACTACTTTTTTTAGGTAAAAGCTGTATGTTCATTTATTGAATATTTTAATATGATTTCAAATTTCCAGATACATCTTAAATCCTGTTTAAATAAGCTTACATCACTTATAAAAAAAAACTTAGCGTCTTTGTGCCTTCGTGGCAAAAAAAACTTAAATCTTTTTCTCTAGAAATATAAACTCCAAAGGTTCTTCTGAAACTGTAATATGAATTTCGCTTTGAGGGAATGGTTCTCTTTCGCCCGTATCAACATAACCGTGACGTTTGTACCACGCAATAAGTTCTTCACGAACCGAAATAACCGTCATAATAATACCAGACAAACCAAGAGATTTAGCATGAATTTCGGCTTCAGCCAAAAGCTTTTTCCCGATTCCGCTATTTTGAAGTTCAGGCGAAACGGTCAGCATTCCTAAATACAATTGATGTCCTTTTTCAACCAATAAAACCGAACCAATAATTCTATCGTTCTCCGTAAATTTCAGAATCGTATTTTTTGGATCAAGGAAAATTTGGGTCATTTCCTGTTCGTCGGTTCTTTTTCCTTCTAGTAAATGGGCTTCGGTTGTCCAGCCTTTTTTAGAAGTTTCTCCTCTGTATGCTGAGTTTATTAAGGTTGTTAATGCAGGAATGTCTTGTAAAGTTGCTTTTGTAATCACGAGTAATATATTCTTGAGATTGATTTTTGAAAGATAAAAAAAGCTGCAAAATTGTAGTTGTAGCTTTTAGTTTATAATAAGTGGTTTTTAAAATAGATATTTTAAAAGGAAAGACAGACTTTTATTATTGTTTTATCTAAGTGAATATGCTGCTATGGTTTTTTTGAAAAGAGAAGGCACATAGACTATTTTTTTCTCATTGTCGAGTCCTATATCCGCTGAGTAATATTCCTCTTTTCTGGTATCCGAAAGAATTTCTTTTGAGCCATCTTTATTTACATAATAAACAATTCCAGTCCAGCAACTCACAATAAACTCATTGTCTGCTATCGGCTCAATACCATCTGTATTTTCATCCATGCCTTCTGCCAAAAGTTGTTTAGTCTTTTTATCATTTATTTTGTATAATGATCCATTGTCTAAAAAATACAAATTATTATCGATAAATTTTAGACCATTTGGCTTGTTTAGGTTTTCTAAATAAACAGTTGCAATATCATTTTCTAGTTTGAAAATCTTACCAACTTTTGGATCAGACACATAAACAATTCCTTTTTTATCAATAGTTACATCATTTAATATTTTGGCATCATCAACGGTTATTTTTTTTAGTATTTTTTGTTGTTTTATATCTATAATTACAATTTCTGTAAGGTCGGCTACAAATAACTTATTCTTGAATTTTGCCATGCCTTTTGGAGCATTTAAACCTTGTATCCAATTTAAATTAATGATTTTCCCGTCGGGAGCTAATTTTCCTATGCTTCCTTTTCCGTCACGTTCAGCCGGTGAGCCATCCATTAAAGAGGTGTATAAAATCTGATCTGTTTTGTCATATAATACCGATTCAGGAATTGGCAAAATACTATCAGTTATCCAGATTCTATTTAAAGAATGTTGAGCAATACTCGAAAAACTTATTATAAATAGCAATAAAATATAAAAAATATTTTTTTTCATTTTGATTGGTTTTAAATCTCTTTTCTACAAATAGTTTTCTTTGATAAAATTAAAATGATGAAGTTCGTGTCCTGCAATATGATAAGCCAATGCTCTGACAGTTGCATCATTTGCAGTTCCGGTACCATGTCCCATTCTGTCAAATGCTTCTTCGGGAAGTCCATTAAAAAGGGCAATAGTGGAATTTCTTACGGCTTCATATTCTTCAAAAATATTATCCAAATCCCGTTTATCTGCTTCAGAATAAATAGTATAAGAATCCTGGTCAAACCCAATTAAGTTTAGTTTTTCATTTCTTGCAAATCTCAATGCGCGATAAGAAAAAATTCTCTCGTCATCAATGATATGCACTAATATTTCTTTAATACTCCATTTACTTTCTTCATAACGATGCAATAATTTTTCTTCGGGTAAAGAATATATGAAGTCTTTTATCATCAAAAAATTATCTTTTAGATGTTTTAAAATCAAGCCATCATCAGATAATAGTTTCATATACATTTCGGCATATTCAGGGTATTCACCTTTTTTTGCTTTTGTAATTAATTTCATCATTAATTTATTTTTGATGTTTTATGGGGGGCAAAAAACAAAATACAAACAGGGATAAAAATAACTTATTTTATTTAGTTCAAACTTAATGATTTCACTTATAGAAATCTAATAATGAAATTTATTTTTATGAAAAAAGCTGCAAAATTTATAGTTACAGCATACGAAGTCGGGAGACTTCGCGCAGCGACTACGATTCTTGATAAAGAACACTTTGTGGAGCAGGAGGACTGTGTTTTATAAAAATTGAATTGCCTCCGGCTTTAGCTGGAGGGACAAAGTTAGAGTAGAAAATGGCTTTAGCCTGATCTTTTGTGTATTTTGGCTAAAGCCTTTTATTGTGCAAAACAAAACCCCCAGCTAAAGCTGGAGGCAATTGATTTTAATATTGTGCGCAAATATTGGTTTATTTAATTGTAAGTTTGATAAACAGTAGTTTATATTAATAATGAAAAGCGTATCTTATAAAAGCAGTATTTGTTTTTTACCGAAATTAATTTTCGTTTAAGAATTTTAAATATCTTTGAATTATGAGTACAGCAATAAGATTGCAAAAGCTCTTGGAGTTTCTGTTGAAGCAATTAAAAACTTTTCGGAAGAAGCGGTTTTAAATATTATTGGTAATACTTATCACGATAATGGTATTGTAAATGCAGGACTTAATTATAATTGCACTTTTAATCCTTTAGATAAAGTTGTTGAACTTTACGAACGTTTGGTGCAAGCTGAAAAAGATAAAGTTGAATATTTAGAGAAATTATTAAACGGGAAATAACCGTTTTTAGACATATATATTAATAAAAAGAGATCTTCAAGATTTTTTTTTATGCTTGTTTCTTATGCTGTGCGAAGTCTCCCGACTTCGTCCCCGTTCCAATTAACCACAAAGCAAATTACAATACATTGGAATGGAATATAGGAGCGGGTACGAAGTCGGGAGACTTCGCACAGCGATCGTAATACTTCGTAGAGCAGGGGATTTTTATAAGTATATCTTTTGTAATTATCTGTGCTTTAATTCTGTGCCATGCCATAGTGTATAATTTAAATTATAAGAAACTTTATTATTGAAAATCCGTTCCTATGTCAATTGCTGGCGCGAGCGTCCCGCTCGTGAACGTTCCCAAATGGTTTTTGAATTTCTTTGTGTTCACGAGCGGGACGCTCGCGCTAGCGGAGGCTGTATAGTTAGTTTAAAAAATAAATAATATAATTTTGTTATAACATTTAATTTTATGAATAAAATATTTAGCTATTAAATGTGTTGAATAGTATATATTTGTGGTAATTATTTAAAATTATGGTAAAAAAAGATACTGATAGTGATTCTTTATATTTAAGACAAGCGAATCTTTGTGGTTATAAATCAATAGTTAATGTTGATATTGAGTTCCAAAAAGGATTAAATATTATTATAGGAAAAAATGCAGCAGGAAAAACAAATTTTTTAAAATTTTTAAGTAAAAGTCTTTTGTTAGATTATAATGAGCTTAATAATTTTTCATCTAATTTGTTTTTTAAAAATGGAAAGGACGTTTCGATAAAAGTTTCAGGAAATACAGAATTTGATGAAATTTTTAATAATAAAACATTAAATTCTAAAGTAGATTCTATTTTAACTGTAAACGGAAAAAAGATTAAGGATAAGGGAGATAAAGAAGCAACTTTAAAAGAAAAGCTTATTGAAAACAATATAGTACTTGACAGTACCTTTTTATGTCATGGATTACCTTCTGATTATTTAATAGTTGATAAGCCTTTTTCTTTTAATGCGGAAAAGAAAAAACTTAGTAGTGATGTTTTTAATATTTTTAGGGGCAATAGTGGTAATCCTTATTTCTTAAAATGTCTTGCAATTGATATTGTTTTAGAAGCATATGATCTTGAGAGTTTTGAAATTGATAATATTCATGTAAAATTTAATAGTGTATTCAAAAGGATTGAGACTTTAAAAAATGTTTTAAAGTTGTATTCTCCTATTGAAGACATAAGGTTTAGTAAAAATTATAATATTTTTATCGAAGAAAATAAGGAAAGTTTTACTTTAAATAATTTGTTTTTAGAGTTTAAAATTGAAGGAAATTGGCTTCCTTTTTCTAATTTATCTGATGGAACGAAAAGATTATTTTATATAATTTCTGAGCTTTCAGGTTATGAATCAAAAAAAATACGACCTTCAAATAATGGAACATATTATCCTGAATGGGAAATAAGTAGAATTATATTGATTGAAGAACCTGAGTTAGGGATTCACCCTCATCAGTTTCATAAATTAATGGAATTTTTAAAGGAACAGGCAATTCAAAAACAAATTATAATTACAACACATTCTCCACAAGCCTTAGATGCTCTAGATGAAAATGAATTTAATAGAATAATAATTGCTTTTTCAACAAAATCTCAAGAAGGAACCAAATTAAGACATTTGACAGAAGAAGAGTTAATAAAAGCAAATGCATATATTAAGGAGGATTTCTTAAGTGATTATTGGCTTTATTCAGACTTAGAAAAATAGATTTTGATGAAGATAGGCCTAGTAGGGGAAGCTCCAAATGATACCCAGTCAATTAAGAATTTATTATCTAAAAAATATATTTTAGATGAGTTCGAATTTGTTTTTATGTTACAAAGAACTAATGGAGCAAATTTAGATAGTCAAAAAACTAAAAGATTTTTAAGGATAGAATATGAAGCTCAAAAGCCAGATATTGTAATATTTATTAGGGATTTGGATTCTATTTTACCTAACATGAAAAAGTTATATGAGAGAAAGGATTATTTTACTGGTTCAAACAGTGTAGTTGATAAAAAAGGAATTCCTTTGTTGCATATTTATGAGATTGAAGCTTTAATTTTAACTGATGTTGAAACTTTTAATAGTATTTACGATTCAAATTTAGATGAAGTAGAGGACGTTATGTTAATTTCCGAACCGAAAGAGTATTTAAAAAATGCTTCAAAAAAATATAATGAGTCTCATAATCCACAAATTTTTGATTTGTTAGATTTTGAAAAAACATTGACTTGTAAATACTTTGAGATATTTATAAAAAAATTAGATAAAGCAATAGCTGTGCATAGTTAGTTGTAAAAGTTTTTATAAAAAGCATCTGAGAGTTTCGTTCAGATGCTTTTTTTGTTAATTTATCCCAAGAAGATCTTCAACTCCTCATAACTCCCAATCTTCACACTAATTTTTTCCTTATCCAAAACACTCTCAATTTGAGTTGGAATCGGAAGTGTAATTCCTAAAGCAGGTTCAACAACATCTAAAAACTTAATAGGATGCGCCGTTTCTAAGAAAATACCAATCGCGTGAAGGTGTTTTTCAAGTTCTTTTTTCAAACCTAAATAGCCAACAGCACCGTGCGGTTCTGCGATATAACCGTCTGTGTTATAAATATTTTTTAGAGCAACTAGCGTTTCTTCATCAGTATAACTATAAGAAGAGAAATCTTTTTCAAAAACTTTTAAGTCATTATTGTATAATTCCTGAATTCTAATAAAGTTACTTGGGTTTCCAACGTCCATTGCGTTAGAGATTGTTGCTTTAGAAGGTTTTGGGTCGTATTTTCCGTTTTCTAAGAATCTTGGTACGGTGTCGTTTACGTTTGTAGACGCTACAAAATGCTCAATTGGCAAACCTAATTTTTTTGCCATAATTCCGGCGCAGATATTTCCGAAGTTTCCGCTTGGACAAGAGAAAACTAATGGTTTGTTTTGGTTTTTCAATGCTTTGTAAGCAAAGAAGAAATAGAACATTTGCGGTAACCAGCGCGCAATATTAATAGAGTTTGCAGAAGTCAGGTTTTTGTGCGCTAAAGTTTCATCTAAAAATGCTTTTTTCACCATATCCTGACAATCGTCAAAAACACCGTCAACTTCTAGTGCTTTAATGTTTTGTCCTAAAGTGGTCAATTGTTTTTCCTGAATATCGCTCACTTTTCCTGACGGATATAAAATGACAACATCAACGCCGTCAACGCCTAGAAATCCGCTTGCAACAGCTCCGCCCGTATCTCCGGAAGTCGCTACTAAAACGGTGTTTTTAGCGTCTTTTTTGTCTTTATTGAAATAACCCAAACAACGTGACATAAAACGTGCTCCAACGTCTTTAAATGCCATTGTTGGTCCGTGAAATAATTCTAACGAATAGATTCCGTTTTCAACTTTCACAACCGGAAAATCAAAAACTAAAGTTTCGGCAATGATTTCTTTTAATGTTGAAGCAGGGATTTCATCGCCAACGAATTGTTTTATCGCTTCATACGCAATTTCTTCATTACTTAAACTTCCGATTTTATCAAAAAATGACGGATCTAAAGGTGTGATATTTTCTGGAAAATATAATCCTTTGTCAGTTGCTAATCCTTGTATAACAGCTTCCTGAAAAGAAACTTTTGGGGCATTATGGTTTAAACTGTAGTATTTCATTATTTTAGATTTTTGATTTTAGATTTTAGATTTTTTGGAGAGTAAATTCCAATACTAAAATTCCAAATTCCAATAATTTATGTTTTCAATTATGTGTCGCTTTTGTCAGGCTGAGCGGAGTCGAAGCCCGCGCAACGTATAGACATAAAGTAAATTCTCAAAGTTTGTCATTTCGAGGAACGAGAAATCACACTCGAAACTCCGTATAGAATTTCGCCAATCTTTGTCGACAAACTAGTGCGATTTCTCGTTCCTCGAAATGACAAACGTTGTGTCTTTACTTTGTGCGGGCTTCTCCCGAAGCCTCGGGATCGCTCAGTCTGACAAACTTTGTCTTAATACTTAATTCTTCGTACTTAATACTTTTCTACAAAATCCTAACTCCATCTGGATTTATCTTCGAAACGTGAATTTCATATGGTAAATTCATTTTTTCGTAAACGTCACTCATGGCTTTTGCGATTTGGTCGGCGGTATTTTTTCCTCTGCTTAAAGCGAAAATTGATGGGCCAGAACCTGAAATTCCAGAACCTAAAGCACCATTTTCATAAGCTGTTTGTTTGATTTGATCGAATCCCGGAATTAAAACGCTTCTTAAAGGCTCTACGATTTCGTCATGAAGCGAACGCCCGATCAATTCGTAATCTTTAGTGTAAAGACCTGCAACAAGTCCGCCTACATTTCCCCATTGCATAATGGCGCTTTTTAGGGAAACATTTTGTTTTAAAACTGAACGCGCGTCAGATGTTTTTAACTCAATTTGCGGATGAACCACCGTTGCGTACAATTCCTCAGGACTGTCAATTCTGATAATATCAAGAGGAGCATAGCTTCTTACCAAAGTGAATCCGCCTAAAAGGGCAGGAGCAACGTTGTCGGCATGCGCATTTCCGCTGGCCAATTTCTCGCCCTGCATCGCAAACTGAACCAAATCTTTACGAGAATATGGTCTTCCCAATAATTCATTAATCCCGAAAACCGCTCCGGCAGAACTTGCAGCACTGCTTCCGATTCCGCTTCCGGCTTTGATATTTTTGTAAATTTCGATTTCGAATCCAAAATCTAGTTCGTCCAAAGTTTCCAGCATTGCCAAAGCTGCAACTCCAGAAACGTTTTTCTCGGTTTCCAAAGGCAAATCGGCACCCACAATTTTAGTGATTCGAACTCCTTTTTGATCGACTTTTCGAACAATCATTTCATCGCCCGCATTGTCTAAGCAAAGCCCAAGTACGTCAAATCCGCATGAGAGGTTTGCAATAGTTGCCGGGCAAAATAGTTTTATTTCTTTCATTTCTGGTTGGTTTTGCCACGAAGGCACAAAGTCACAAAGTTTTATTTTTTATTGCTTTGGTTTTTTGCCACTAAGGCACTAAGACGCAAAGGTTTTTTTATTTTTTGTTTTTTGCCACGAAGGCGCTAAGGCACAAAGTTTTTTTATTTTTTGCGTTAAGTCTCAAAGAGAAAACTTAAAAACTTAGCGTCTTAGTGTCTTAGTGGCTAAACATTCCCAATACGAATAACGTCAGCAAAAATTCCTGATGCCGTTACGGCTGCTCCGGCTCCGGCGCCTTTGATTAATAAAGGCTGATCTACGTAACGATCTGTGTAGAAAAGCACGATATTATCTTTTCCTTCCAGGTTGTAGAAAGGATGATCTTTTGGAATGAATTGCAGGCCTACGCTTGCCTTTCCGTTTTCGAATTGAGCGACGTATTTCAGTCTTGAATCTTTGGCTAAAGCTTCGTTGTAAATACCTTCAAAATGAGCTGCGTGTTTGATTAACGATGCAAAGAAATCTTCGTTGTTTGTTGTTGCTAAACATTCTGCTGGCAAGAACGATTCGTTTGCAATGGCGTCAATATCCATTTCGTAACCGCTTTCGCGAATAAGAATTAGAATTTTACGAGCAACGTCGATTCCGCTTAAGTCAATTTTTGGATCTGGTTCTGTGAATCCCTGAACTCCGGCTTCTTTTACAACATCGTGAAAAGAATTATTTTCATCAAAATTGTTGAAAATAAAGTTCAAACTTCCCGATAAAACAGCCTGAATTTTATGTACTTTATCACCAGATGCAATAAGGTTTTTTACAGTGTCAATAATTGGCAATCCCGCACCAACATTGGTTTCAAACAAAAACGGGGCGTTGTACTGGCGTGATAAACTTTTTAGTTTTTTATAATTGTCATAAGCAGATGAGCAGGCAATTTTATTACAAGTTACAACCGCAATACTTTGTTTTAAGAATTGTTCGTACGTTTCAGAAACGCTTGCATTTGCTGTAATATCAACAAAAATACTGTTACGTAAATTCAGTTCTTTTGCTCTTGCGATAAATTCTTCTTTGCTGGCAGTTTCTCCTTTATCTAAATCAGCCTGCCATTCTTTTAAAGAAATTCCGTCTTCATCAAAAAGCATTTTTCTTGAATTTGATAAAGCAATTACGCGGACATTAATTTTTAAATTATCTTTTAAGAATTTCTTCTGGCTGTGGATTTGCTCGATGAATTTTTCACCCACATTTCCAACTCCCATTACAAATAAATTGAGCTGTTTTGTGTTTTCTTCAAAGAAATTTTCGTGTAAAGTATTCAATGCTTTTTTAACGTCTCTTTCGTTAATTACAGTCGAGATATTTCTTTCTGAAGCACCTTGCGCGATTGCACGAATGTTTACGTTGTTTTTTCCTAAAGTGCTGAACATTCTTCCGCTTAAACCCTGGTGATTTTTCATGTTTTCACCCACCAAAGCAATAATGCAAAGGTCTTTTTCTACGTAACAAGGATCGATTTTATTTTGTGCAATTTCGATTTCAAAAGCTTTGTTAATCGCAGCTTCGGCATTATCAGCATCAGAATTTAAAATTCCGATACAAATTGAATGTTCAGAAGAAGCCTGAGTAATAAAAATTACATTGATTTTTTCCTGAGACAATACTTCAAACAAACGTCTTGAAGAACCTGCAACACCAATCATTCCAGGGCCTTCAAGTGTCAGCAGCGAAATATGATCGATATGGCTGATTCCTTTTACAACGGTATCTTTTGATACAACAGTATCAGAAATTAAAGTCCCCTCAGCCTCCGGTTCAAAAGTATTTTTGATCAGGATAGGAATGTTTTTTCTTAAAACCGGCTGAATTGTTGGCGGATACAAAACTTTGGCACCAAAATGCGACAATTCCATCGCTTCCTGATATGAAATGTTCGCAATTGGTCGTGCTTGTTTTACGATTTTTGGGTTTGCTGTAAACATTCCGTTTACATCTGTCCAGATTTCCAGTTGTTCCGCATCGATTGCTCCTGCAATAATTGCCGCAGTATAATCAGATCCGCCGCGTCCTAAAGTCGAAGTAATCCCGTCTAAAGTCTGCGCAATAAAACCTGGAAGAATATTGATTTTTGATTGATTCGAGGCAAAATATTCCTGAATCAATCGGTTTGAAATTTCGAAATTAACAGCTGCTTTTCCAAAATCAGCATTTGTTTTAATTAACTCGCGGCTGTCTTTATAAACCGCATTTTTTTCAGTTTGCTGAAACGCCTGCGCGATGATATAAGACGAAAGCAATTCTCCAAAACTTAAAATAGTATCGGCAGTTCTTGGTGATAATTCGCCTAAAAGGAAACAACCGTCTAATAAAGTTTCAAGATGATTGATAATTCTTTTTACATGACTTAACAAACTGCTTTGCTCACTTACGGGAATGAGTTCTTTAAGTGTGTCAAGATGTTTTTTCTCGATTTCAGCAACAATATCTCTAAAGCCTTCGTCGTTTGCTGCTGCTTTTGCCGCTGCTAATTGTAATAAATCAGTTACTTTACTAAGTGCAGAAACTACAACTACTAATTTGTCATTTTTAGCTTTTTGATTAACAATTTCGAGAACGAGTTTTATATTTTGAGCATTGGCAACCGAAGTTCCGCCAAATTTTAATACTTTCATTTTTGATATTTTTTAATAAGGTGCAAAGCTTTTGAGTAACAAAGGTTCAAGGTTATCAACTGTGAACTGAAACTGAAAACTGCGACTATTTTTTTCTTTGTAAATGTTTTTTATGTATCCAATACCTTTCTTCTTTTGCGAAAAAAGTATAGATAATCTGGATTATATGTAAAAATGTATACCCCTAAGGGGTAGTAGTTGTTGTAGTAGAAATTGTTGCAGCAGCAATTGCAACTCCTGTTTGAGTTGTCATTGTAGATTGATATTTTGCGCTGTTATGTTTCATTTTTGATTTTCCAAAAGTACAGATTTTTATACGAGTTAAAAACTTTGAAGGCTTTTTTACGAATATTTTAATAATTTAAATCCTTAGAATTCAATATTGAGCTTTTGTTAAAATTAAATATGTTAAGTTGAAGTTTTGATATATTTCAAGTTCTGATTTTAAGAAATAAACCAAGAGAAGCAATTGATTTTTGATTAAAATATTTCAGAAACATACACTTTTTTAAATTCTCTATTAAGATTTGATACAAAATTCTAAGGCTTTAAGTTAAAAACATTTTTAATTATCACATCAATTTTGTATGATTAATATTGTGAAATAAATAAAAGTGAGAAACAGGTTATATTGAAATTTTAATTATTGTGATAAAATGTTGCTTTTTAATATTGATTTGTTGAATTTTGACATCTTAAATTAAAAATTGTCATGAGAGAAATCCATTATATAAGTACTGAAACCATAACATTAGAAACCCTGCACGAGATTTTAGCAAATGATAAAATGCTTGAATTATCTGAAGAAGCTAAAGTAAATGTTCAAAAATGCCGTGATTATTTAGATAAAAAAATGGCATCGCATACAGCACCAATTTATGGAATCAATACAGGTTTTGGATCACTTTACAGTGTGAAAATCTCAAATGAAAACTTATCTAAACTTCAGGAAAATTTAGTAAAATCCCACGCCTGCGGAACGGGAGAAGAAGTTCCGTTAGAAATTGTAAAAATGATGCTTTTGCTTAAAATCCAATCTTTAAGCTACGGACACTCTGGAATACAACTGCAGACTTTAAGCCGTTTGGTTGATTTTTACAATAATGATATTTTACCTGTAATTTATGCTCAGGGGTCACTTGGGGCTTCTGGAGATTTAGCGCCTTTGGCACATTTATCTTTACCTTTATTAGGAGAAGGAGAAGTTTATTTTGAAGGAAAAAAAATGGTTTCTGCCGAAGTTTTAAAACATTTTAAATGGGAACCAATTGTTTTACAGTCAAAAGAAGGTTTGGCTTTGTTAAACGGAACGCAGTTTATGAGCGCTTATGGAGCTCACATTTTAATTAAAGCATATAAATATTCGTATTTGGCAGATTTAATTGGAACTATTTCCTTAGAAGGTTTTGATGGCAGAATTGAGCCATTCAACGAATTGATACATTATATACGCCCGCACAAAGGACAGATTGTAACGGCACAGCGCATCACAGAATTTTTAGATGGGAGTGAAATTATCGCTCAGGAAAAGAAACATGTACAGGATCCGTACTCTTTCCGTTGTATGCCTCAGGTTCATGGTGCTTCAAAAGATGCGATTGATTACGTTAGAAAAGTATTTAAGACGGAAATTAATTCAGTTACCGATAATCCAAATATATTTATTGAAGCCGATCAGATTATTTCAGGAGGAAATTTCCACGGACAGCCTTTAGCTTTGGCTTTAGATTTTATGGCAATTGCTTTGGCAGAATTAGGAAGTATTTCTGAAAGAAGAACCTATCAGTTAATTTCTGGATTGCGTAGTCTTCCGGCATTTTTAGTTGATAATCCGGGATTGAATTCTGGTTTTATGATACCGCAGTATACTGCGGCGAGTATTGCAAGTCAAAACAAACAATTGGCAGTGCCGTCGAGTATTGACAGTATTGTTTCGAGCAACGGGCAGGAAGACCATGTGAGTATGGGAGCAAACGGGGCGACAAAAGCCTTACGGGTTTTAGATAATTTAGAGCGTATTTTGGCAATTGAATTATTAAATGCATCTCAGGCAATTGCTTACAGAGAGCCGCTAAAATCAAGTGATTTTATCGAAATGTTTTTAAATAGTTATAGAGAAGTTGTTCCGTTGGTTAAGGAAGACAGAATCTTGCATTATGATATTGAAAATACCGTTTCATTCCTGGGCAGTTTCCAAATAGAAAACGATTTGTTAACAATGGCTTAACATTGTAAAATATTATTGAAGTAATTTTGCCGTATCAAAAATATAAAAATGTCAATAAACAGTATTTTCCAATTTTTAGTGCCGAAAGACAAGAAATTCTTTCCACTTTTTGAAGAAGCTTCAAGCAATTTAATTGAACTAGCTTCTAATTTACACGAAGCGGTTAACCTTCCATTAAAAGAAAGAGAAATTCTTTTTCAAAAGATTGACGAATTAGAACAAAAAGGGGAGGACATTACCCGTCAGACCAATTTGGAATTGAGCAGAAACTTTATCACTCCATTTGACAGAGAGGATATCCATACATTAATTACTTCTATTGATAACGTTGCTGATTACCTTCACGGTGCAGCAAGCCGTATGAGATTGTATCAGGTTGATAAGATTACAAAATCTATCAGAAAGATGACAGAAATTAACCTTGAAGCTTGTCAAAACATTGACAGTGCTGTGAAAGAGTTAAGAAACTTAAAGAATTTTAAAATCATTAAAGATGCTTGCGCCAGAATTAACAAACTGGAAAATAAATCTGATAATGTATATAACAAAGCAGTTTTTGAAATTTTTGAAAACGAAACAGACGCTAAAAATATTATTAAATATAAAGAAGTGTTATCTGTTTTAGAATCAGCAACAGACAAATGTAAGAGTGTTGCGAACATACTAGAATCTATTTCTGTAAAACATTCTTAATTCAATTTTTCATTCTGAAGTTATAATTTTATGACGCTACTTTTATTAATTATAGTATTAGCTTTAATTTTTGATTACATCAATGGTTTTCATGATGCGGCAAATGCTATAGCGACTGTTGTTGCAACAAAGGTTTTAACGCCTTTTCAGGCCGTTCTTTGGGCAGCATTTTTTAACTTTTTAGCTTATTGGGTTTTCGGATTTGGTGTTGCAGATACTGTTGCTAAAACAGCGCATACAATGGAAATTAACCTTGTAGTAATTCTTGCAGGAGTAATTGCGGCTATCTGCTGGAATTTATTGACTTGGTGGTTAGGGATTCCTTCAAGTTCTTCTCATACTTTAATTGGAGGTTTTGCCGGTGCGGCTGTTGCGCATGCTATTGCAGTTCATGGTTTTTCTGGTTATGTTGGAGAAGATGGGGCAACACATTATTGGTATCAAATTGTAAGCTGGTATAAGGCTGGAAAAGATGGTGCAATGCCTTCTGGAGTTCTTATCATTATTGCTTTTATAGTTTTAGCACCTTTATTAGGGGCTTTAGCATCTTATTTAATTTCAATTTGGTTATTAAATGCTTCTCGTAAAAGTATTTGGCCTAAAATATTTACTGCTGCCTTAATGATAGCTACAGTTTGGTTTGTATATACTCAAATGGTTCCTTACGAAGAAATTATAGAGCATGGAAAACCGCGTTTTGATTCTCATTTTTGGAGTGTAGCTTTTGATGCTCATAATATTAAATGGTTTTTAGTAGCCTTTATTATCTTAACTGTAAGTGCATTTTGTTTGATATTTAGCAGTTTAAATCTTCATCAGGCCGATGCAGCTTTGAAAAAAATGCAATTATTATCTTCTGCGGCTTTTAGTTTAGGTCACGGAGGAAATGATTCTCAAAAAGTAATGGGTATTATTGCTGCTGCTGTAGCGGTTTATATTAATACAAATCCTGGAGTTCACATGGATTCTTGGTTAGATGTTGTGCTGCCAAATGATGATTTGGGAATAAAAGGGGTAATGCCGGGATGGATTCCGTTAGCTTGTTATTCTGCAATTGCAGCGGGAACTTTAAGCGGTGGATGGAAAATTGTAAAAACAATGGGATCTAAAATCACCAAAGTAAGTTCGTTTGAAGGTGTTGCTGCTGAAACTGCTGGAGCTTTAACGCTTTATTTTACAGAGCATTTAAAAATTCCGGTAAGTACAACGCATACTATTACAGGATCTATTATTGGTGTTGGATTAACAAAACGTGTTTCTGCAGTTCGCTGGGGAGTTACGGTAAGCTTGGTTTGGGCTTGGATTCTAACTATTCCAATTTCAGCAATATTAGCAGGTTTAGTGTATTTTGTACTAAGTTTGTTTATTTCGTAAAATGATTAATGTGAAATGTAAATCGCATTTTGTCAATATAATATTAAAAGCCGGTTTCAATTGAAGCCGGCTTTTTTATTGCTGTTAACTTATAAATGAAAAAATGTCTGTAAATGATGTTTTTTAAATTTATAGCAGTCATCCTTTATTATTTTATAAATTGATCTTTGCAGGATTATCTAACCAGTAAATTCATTGTCTAAAGTATAGAAATAGATTGAAATGAGTTTGAAAACTGCTAATTACAATTGATATATATCTTCAAAAAAAATAAACTTTCACCGCTATTTTTTCTATTTGCAATTTTTTTACTTTTCTCCTGTAAAGGTGACGATGATGTAAGGATGATTAGTTTAAAAATAGACCGAAAAAAAGTGACCAGCAATCCAAATGAGGAATCAGATATAATTTCATGCTTTATAAAAGAATCTGTTGGTAAATCTTTAAAAGGGATTGATACCAATAAACTAAAATATTATACGGTAGAAAGAAACGATACTATTTTAGTAATCGCCAAGGTTACTGATATGATTGGAATTCAAAAGGCTTCACGAAAAAAAATGTTATTTGCAATACAAGATTGTTTAGCTTCCTCTGAAAGATATTATATGAAAAAGGTTTATATTGATGTAGAAGGGAACTTTAGTACACTATTGGTAAAAACGCCTATGAAATATGATTTAGATGGCAGGTTTGCCAATGAAGAATTGCTTTTGTCATTTTATGGTAAATCAAAAATTCCTTTTAAGAAATAATTTTTTTCTAAAACTTCTGCAGGTTTTTGCGATTATGTTTACGCTTATAATGTGTTTGTTTTAGTTTTTCCTGATCCTTAGAAATTATGCTGATTGTGCCGTCAATCTCTAACATTGCCAATTTTACATTTTTAAAAAATTCGATTCCGTGCTCTCTCATGGCTTCTTTTAATTCTTCATCAGAAATATCTAACTTACTTAAAGCCTTAAAATCTAGTTTTCCATCGTGAATTAATACTTCGGGTTTGTCTAATAACAGATCGCCAAAAACCTTATATCTGCGAGTTAATTTTTTAATAATAAAATTGATTACAAATAAAACTAATGCGGCAACTAAACCCCCGGTAAGACTGGTGTCTGATCCTACCATTGCATTTTGAACGGAGTTACTAATTAGTAAAATCAGAATAATGTCTGCAGTATTTAATTGTGAAAGTTCTTTTTTTCCGAAAATGCGCAAGGCAATTGTCATAAAAAAATATACAGCAACGCTTCGTAAAATAATGTCTAAATAAGGAAAAACCATCATTTTAAATTGTTTAGGTTAAAAAAAAGCTTTGCCAGAGTTAAAAACTTTGACAAAGCTGCTAAATTATTTATTCGGTATTAAGTTTTAAATGAACTTAACTAAGTTTGAAATTCTTTTCAATTGCTTTGATCATTTCCCCGGCAACATCTTTGTTTGTTGCGCCTTCAATTCCTTCAAGACCTGGAGAAGAGTTTACTTCAAGCAATAAAGGTCCTTTTGAAGAACGAATAATATCAACTCCGGCAACTTTTAAATCCATAGCTTTTGCAGCCTTAATAGCGATCTTCTTTTCTTCGGCAGTTACTTTGATGACAGATGCAGTTCCTCCAAGATGAATATTAGCTCTAAACTCGCCCGGCATGGCTTCACGCTGGATTGCTGCAACGACTTTACCGTCAATTACAAAACAGCGAATGTCTTTTCCGTTTGCTTCTTTAATAAATTCCTGAACTAAGATATTAGCATTTAAGCTTTTAAAAGCATTGATAACACTTTCTGCGGCTTTTTTGGTTTCGGCCAAAACAACCCCTTTTCCTTGTGTCCCTTCTAATAATTTGACAATTAGGGGAGAACCTCCAACCATTTTTATTAAATCGTCTGTATCTAAAGGAGAATTAGCAAAACCAGTTGTAGGGATGCCAATTCCGCTATGCAGTAATAATTGCAGAGAATATAATTTATCGCGCGATTGGGTTATTGCTGAAGCAGAATTTAAACAAAAAACTTTCAAAGCTTCAAATTGACGTGTTAAGGCGCAGCCGTAAAAAGTAATGCTTGGACGAATACGAGGAATAATAGCATCAAATTGATTCAGTATTTTTCCGCCGCGATAATGTATCTCAGGTGTTTTGGCATCCAGTTTCATATAGCATTCTTTGATGTTTAAAAAATGCATTTCATGACCGCGCATTTCACCTGCTTCCATGATTCTTTTATTGCTGTACAATTCAGGATTACTGGCTAAAAGTCCAATTCTTAAACCGGAACTGGCTTTTTCTGAGTTTTGATATAATTCTTTTAGAGATTCAGGCGTTGGCTGCCCTAACAGATATTTTTCTTCCGGATCTACCAGCACACGTCCGCTCATGGCTTCGCGCCCTAAAAGCATTCTAAAACCCATTGAGTCGCGATTGGTCAGGGTCATTTCGATTGGCCATTTTGAGTCGCCAATTCTAATGCTGGTCTGAATTACATAACGGTGTTCTCTAAAACCGCTTGAACTTTTTACAATTCTTTTATCAACAAGCGGGGCTTCGCAGTGAATGATGGTTTTGATATTATTTTGAATTGGATTAATGTCAAATTTCACCCAATTGGCATCATTTTTTATAAAGGGAGCTATGTTTATAGCGTGCATTGCCGAAGTTTTGGCACCAGAATCGACGCGGGCCTTAATTGTCGGGATTCCTAATTCTGGAAATGAGCACCATTCTTCGCTGCCTAAAATGACTTTGTGTTGAAGCATACGTTGTTTTTTATTATAGAATTTAAATTCAAAAGTAGCTATTTGCTTTTACTAAAGATAGTAAATTATTCAAAAAAAATACCCGTTAGGTTATGAAAACGTAACGGGTAAATTATTTTTGTTATGATTTTTAACTAATTTATTGATTTGTCGGCTCTTCGGCTTTGTGTATTTCTACTGAAAGTTCTTGAGAGTCGTCTTTTAAATCCATTAAGATTTCATCACCTGAATGTATTTTTGAAGTGATGATTTCTTCGGCTAACAAATCTTCAACATATTTTTGAATTGCTCTTTTAAGCGGTCTTGCTCCAAATTGCTTATCAAAACCTTTTTCTGCAATAAATGCTTTTGCTTTATCAGTTAAGCTTAATTTGTAACCTAATTCAGCAATACGAGAATATAGTTTTTTCAATTCAATTTCGATGATCACATCAATATCTGCTTTTTCTAAACTGTTGAATACGATTACGTCGTCAATTCTGTTTAAGAATTCAGGAGCAAAGGTTTTCTTCAAAGCATTTTCGATAATACTTTTTGAGTTTTCATCGGCCTGAGCTACTTTTGCAGCAGTTCCAAATCCTACACCTTGTCCGAAATCTTTTAACTGACGTGCACCAACGTTGGATGTCATGATAATAATAGTGTTTTTAAAGTCGATTTTACGACCTAAACTATCGGTTAAATATCCGTCATCTAAAACTTGCAGCATCATATTAAACACATCCGGGTGTGCTTTTTCGATCTCGTCTAAAAGTACAACGCAATATGGTTTTCTGCGAACTTTTTCAGTTAACTGACCGCCTTCTTCATAACCTACATATCCCGGAGGCGCTCCAACTAAACGAGAAATAGCAAATTTTTCCATGTATTCGCTCATATCGATACGAATTAACGCATCTTCAGAATCGAATAATTCTTTTGCCAGTACTTTAGCTAATTGTGTTTTACCAACCCCGGTTTGACCTAAGAAAATGAATGAACCAATTGGTTTATTAGGATCTTTAAGTCCGGCTCTGTTACGTTGAATAGAACGTGCAATTTTAAGAACAGCTTCATTTTGCCCAATTACTTTATTTTGGATTAATTCAGGTAATTGTGCTAATTTGTTGCTTTCTGTTTGTGCAATTCGGTTTACAGGAATTCCTGTCATCATGGAAACAACATCGGCTACATTATCTTCTGTAACTTCAATTCTGTTGTTTTTAGAATCTTCTTCCCATTGTTCTTGTGCTAAAGCAAGATCTTTTTCGATGCGTTTTTCATCATCGCGAAGTTTGGCAGCTTCTTCATATTTTTGTTTCTTAACTACCATGTTTTTCATTTCGCGAACTTCTTCTAACTGACGCTCTAAATCCAAAATTTGTTTTGGAACATCAATATTAGTAATGTGAACACGAGATCCGGCTTCGTCCATCGCGTCGATAGCTTTGTCTGGTAAGAAACGCTCAGACATATATCTGTTTGTTAATTTAACACAAGCTTCAATTGCTTCTTGCGTATAAGTAACATTGTGGTGGTCTTCGTATTTGTCTTTTACGTTGTTCAAAATGGCAATTGTTTCTTCAACAGAAGTTGGTTCTACAATTACTTTTTGAAAACGTCTTTCAAGAGCACCATCTTTTTCAATATATTGTCTGTACTCGTCAAGAGTTGTAGCACCAATACATTGTATTTCTCCTCTTGCTAATGCAGGTTTAAACATGTTTGAGGCATCAAGCGAACCTGTTGCTCCTCCAGCTCCTACAATAGTATGGATTTCATCTATAAAAAGAATAATGTCATCGTTTTTCTCAAGCTCGTTCATGACGGCCTTCATTCGTTCTTCAAATTGTCCTCTGTATTTTGTTCCGGCAACTAAACTTGCCAAATCAAGAGTAACAACACGTTTGTGAAAAAGAATACGTGATACTTTCTTCTGGATAATACGCAGGGCAAGTCCTTCTGCAATAGCAGATTTACCAACTCCGGGTTCTCCAATAAGAAGCGGATTGTTCTTTTTTCTTCGGCTTAAAATTTGTGAAACACGTTCAATTTCTTTTTCGCGTCCTACAACAGGATCTAGTTTTCCTTCTTCAGCCATTTCTGTTAAATCTCTCCCAAAATTATCTAAAACCGGAGTTTTAGATTTTTTGTTTGACTTATTGGCTGGATTATTAAAACTGCTTTCCTTTAGACTGTCATCTTGTCCTGAATCGTCATTGTACGATTCGTTTCTTGGCAAGTTTTCTAAGAATTCTTCTTCGTTTGGCGTCATGTTTAAATATTGTTCTTTAGCTATGTCATAATCTATTTTTAGCTTATTCAACAGCTTGGTTGTTGGATCGTTTTCGTTTCGTAAGATGCATAGAAGCAAATGAGCTGTGCTAATCGATGAACTTTGAAATACTTTAGCTTCAAGAAAAGTGGTCTTCAGTGCCCTTTCGGCTTGTCGGGTAAGATGAAGGTTTTTCTTTTCGGCATTTACCTCAACGCTATGGTTGGCTGGACTCAGTATTTCTACTTTCCTGCGTAAATGGTCTAAATCGACTGCCAGGTTATTAAGTATATGAATAGCTTTTCCGTTACCATCTCTTAAAATGCCCAGCATTAGATGTTCAGTACCAATAAAGTCGTGTCCTAAACGAAGGGCTTCTTCCTTACTGTATGTAATAACATCTTTTACTCTTGGTGAAAAATTATCATCCATAATATATAATTGGTATTGTAAATTTAATGAATTACAGTTTGAAAAACAAAAACCATACCCATCGAGAACTACTGTCAGCTAATTGACAAAAAAAATAACAATAAAAGCGTTAAAAAACGCTTAATTTATTAACTAAAAGCTAAAATAAAGTTGTTAATAAATCATTTAAATAAGTGTAAGGAAATAGCTGAAAAAATTTTAAAAAAACGTATCTTGGCACGCTTTGAAACTAAATAATTATTTAAACATAACAACTTATGTCTGAAGGAGAAAAGTTAATTCCTATTAACATTGAAGATGAAATGAAATCTGCTTACATCGATTATTCGATGTCAGTAATTGTATCGAGAGCGCTTCCTGATGTTAGAGATGGCTTGAAACCAGTGCATCGAAGAGTTCTTTACGGAATGTATGATTTAGGTGTAACTTCAAGATCTGCCCACAAAAAATCTGCAAGAATTGTAGGGGAGGTTCTGGGTAAGTATCACCCTCACGGAGATACCTCAGTTTATGATGCAATGGTTCGTATGGCTCAGGAGTGGAGTATGCGATATTTATTAGTTGATGGTCAGGGTAATTTTGGTTCTGTCGATGGAGACAGTCCGGCAGCGATGCGTTATACTGAGGCCAGAATGCGCAAAATCTCAGAAGATATTATGGCAGATATCGAAAAAGAAACAGTTGATTTTCAACTAAACTTTGACGATACTTTATATGAGCCAAAAGTAATGCCAACAAGAGTTCCTACTTTATTGGTAAACGGAGCAACTGGTATTGCAGTAGGTATGGCAACCAATATGCCGCCGCACAATTTAACGGAAGTTATTAATGGTACACTAGCTTACCTTGATAATAATGATATTGAAGTAGACGAATTAATAACACATATTAAAGCTCCGGATTTTCCAACCGGTGGTGTAATATATGGTTACGAAGGCGTTCGTGAAGCTTTTAAAACAGGTAGAGGACGTATTGTAATGCGTGCGAAAGTTGGCTTCGAAGAAGTTGACGGAAGAGAATGTATTATCGTTACCGAAATTCCTTATCAGGTTAACAAAGCCGAAATGATCAAACGTACGGCTGATTTGGTAAATGATAAAAAAATCGATGGTATTGCAAATATTCGTGACGAGTCTGATAGAAACGGTATGCGTATCGTTTATATCTTAAAACGCGACGCTACTCCAAACGTAGTTTTAAATACCTTATATAAGTATACACAATTACAATCTTCTTTCAGTGTAAACAACATTGCATTAGTAAAAGGACGCCCTCAATTGTTGAATCTAAAAGATATGATTCACTACTTTATTGAGCACCGTCATGATGTAGTGGTTAGAAGAACGCAGTTTGAATTGCGTAAAGCAGAAGAAAGAGCACATATTTTAGAAGGATTAATCATTGCTTCTGATAATATTGATGAAGTAATTGCGTTAATTAGAGGTTCTAAAAACACAGATGAAGCGAGAGAGAAATTAATCGAAAGATTTAAATTATCTGACATTCAGGCTCGTGCAATTGTAGAAATGCGTTTACGTCAGTTAACAGGACTGGAGCAGGATAAACTACGAGCTGAGTTTGAAGAATTAATGAAATTAATCGAGCATTTAAAAGCTTTATTAGCAGATGTTAATTTAAGAACTAATTTGATTAAAGAAGAGCTTATTGAAATTCGCGATAAATATGGCGATGCCCGCCGTTCTCAAATTGAATATTCTGGAGGAGATGTAAGTATCGAAGATTTAATTGCTGATGAAAATGTGGTAATTACAATTTCGCACGCAGGTTATATTAAACGTACAAACCTTACAGAATATAAAACACAAAATAGAGGCGGAGTTGGTCAAAAAAGCGCCGGAACAAGAGATCAGGATTTCCTTGAACACATGTTCGTTGCAACAAACCACCAATATATGATGTTCTTTACGCAAAAAGGAAAATGTTTCTGGATGCGTGTTTACGAAATTCCGGAAGGAAGTAAAACTGCAAAAGGCAGGGCAATTCAAAACTTAGTAAACATTGAAAGCGACGATAAAGTAAAGGCTTTCATTTGTACACAAGATTTAAAAGATAAAGACTATATCAATACGCATAACCTTGTAATGGTTACGAAACAAGGACAGGTTAAGAAAACTTCTTTAGAGAAATATTCTAAACCTCGTGTAAATGGAGTTGCCGCTATTACAATTAAAGAAGGGGATGAATTACTTGAAGCTAAATTAACCGATGGAGAAAGCCAAATTATCCTGGCAGTTAAATCTGGTAAATTAGTTCGTTTTGAAGAAACCAAAACACGCCCTATGGGAAGAACAGCTTCTGGAGTTCGTGGAATTTCTTTAAAAGATGATACTGATGAAGTAATTGGTATGGTTACTGTTGCTAAAAATGATGTTGCTGATTCTCAAATATTAGTTGTAACTGAAAACGGATACGGAAAACGTACTAAATTAGTTGATGATGATGGAGAAGATGTTTACAGAATTACAAACCGTGGAGGTAAAGGGGTTAAAACTCTTAATATCACGGAGAAAACAGGAAAATTAATTTCAATTAACGCCGTTACGGATTCTGATGATTTAATGATTATCAATAAATCTGGATTAACAATTAGAATGGCGATTGAGGATTTACGTGTTATGGGACGTGCTACTCAAGGTGTTAGATTGATTAACCTAAAAGGAAAAGATTCTATCGCTGCTGTTACAAAAGTTATGAAAGATGATGCAGAAGAAGTTGTTGTAGATGAAGATGGTAACGTTGTAGAATCTGCTATTGAAAGAGTTAAACCGGATTTAGAAGTTCTTGAAGATGACGGAACTGCTGATGACGATGACGATGACTCTGATGATGTAGTGGAAGACGAAGATGATTCTGAAGAAGAAGAATCTGAAGAATAAAAGTAAAACCACAAGAAAATTAAATTAAATATACAAATTGAACATTATGAAAAGTAAATATGTTATACTAGCGTCAGCTTTACTGATTTCTGTAGCTACATTTGCTCAAAAAGATCAGATTAAAAATGCTGAAAAAGCATTAAAAAGCGGTGATGCGCAAGGGGCACTTGCTCAGCTAAAAGATGCAGAGAACTTAATTGTGAATGCAAAAGATACGGAGCAGGCACAGTACTATTTTGTACAAGGGAATGCTTATTTAGATCTTGCTAACAAAAAAGTTGAAGAAAGTAAAAATTTAAGCGCAGCTGCTGACAGCTATAAAAAATTAATCGAAGTTGAGAAAGCATCTGGAAAACAAAAATATTCTACACAAGCAGCGACTTCAATTACAAATATTAAAGGTTTGTTGATTAATTCTGCAATTGCAGATACTCAGGCAAATAAACATGCTGACGGAGCTAAAAAATTATATGATGCTTACTTGTTAGATAAAAATGACACTATCAACCTGTACTATGCAGCATCTACAGCTGTAAACGCTCAGGATTTCGATACTGCACTTCCGATGTATGAAGAGTTAAAAAAATTAAACTATTCTGGTAAAGGGACTTTATATTTAGCTACAAACAAAGCAAATAACAATGAAGATAACTTTGCTAACGCTAAAGAAAGAGATTTAGCTATAAAATTAGGAACTCACGAAAAACCAAAAACAGAAGCTATTCCTTCAAAAAGAGGTGAAATCTACAAAAATTTAGCGTTGATTTTAGTTCAAAAAGGAAAAATTGAAGAAGCTAAGAAAGCAATTGCTGATGCCAGAAAAACAAATCCGGATGACAGTTCTTTGATTCTTACAGAAGCTAACTTATATCTTGAAACAAAAGATTATGAGCAGTACAAAAAACTAGTTGGAGAAGCGTTACAAAAAGATCCAAACAATGCTGATTTAGTATTCAACTTAGGAGTGTTAAGTGCAAATGCAAAAAACGATGCAGATGCTGAGAAATACTACTTAAAAGCTATTGAAATCAATCCAAACTATACTAATGCATACCTGAACCTTGCGGCATTAAAGTTAGAAGCTGAAAAGCCAATTATTGATGAAATGAATAAATTGGGTACTTCTGCAAAAGATATGAAACGTTATGATATTTTAAAAGCGCAGAGAGAAGGGGTTTTTAAAGGTGTAATTCCTTACCTTAAAAAAGCAAATGAATTAGATCCTAAAAACGAAGATGTTGCTAAAACATTATTAGGAGTTTACAAGGCATTAGAAATGACTGCTGAGGCAAAAGCTTTAAAAGCTACAATGAACTAATATTAGTCATTTCATTTTATAAAAAAACCATCAGCCACAACTGATGGTTTTTTTATGCTTAGTAAAATAGCTTAATTTACTAATGATACAGACAAAGTTATTGTTGTATTTAAAAGTTTTGAAATCGGACAGATTTCTTTTGCTTTTGCAGCAGTTTTTTCAAATTCTTCTGCTGATATTGATGGCACTTTTCCTTTTAAGTCTAAATGAATTAATGTTATAGAACCATCTTCAAAAGTTACTGCAGCTTCTGTAGATAAATCATCTGCGGTAAAACCTGCTTCGTTAAGTAAAAAGCTTAACTGCATTGTAAAACAGCCGGAATGTGCCGCCGCAACTAATTCTTCAGGATTAGTTCCAACTCCATCTGCAAATCTTGTTTTAAAAGACAATTGTGCGTTATCTAATGTTGTACTTTGTGTACTTATAGTTCCTTTTCCTTCCATGCCGGTTCCTTTCCAGTTGGCATTTGCTTTTCTTGTAAATTTCATATTCTTCTTAATTTAAAAATTAGTATTAAATGTTATTTGTTTGATTGTTTGTTAATAGTGGTAACTCAAATATAATCAATATTTTGCAGAATAGTTTTACGAAATTTAATGAGAATGTTAAGTTTTAGGTTTGTTATGATTTAACCGCAAAGCACACAAAGGTTTACGCAAAGCACACAAAGGTTTACGCAAAGCACACAAAGGTTTACGCAAAGCACACAAAGGTTTACGCAAAGTTCGCAAAGTTTTTAAGTAAAGCTTTGCGAACTTTGCGCTTTAATAAATCCCCAATAAATAAATTTCTTTGCGTGCTTTGCGGTTAAAAAAATAAGCATAAAAAAAGGTGCAATGAATTTCATTACACCTTTTATATTTAAATGGTGTCCCGTCCTGAAATAGCGATACACAAAAAAGTATCGCATGGACAATTATTCAAAACGCACACAGAAAGATTACACACTTAGTTTTAAACTTGAAGTTGTTAAAGAAGTTGAGTCTGGGATTTTCTCAGTAACATCTGCACAAAGACATTATGGAATCCAGGGGCGCTCGACCGTTGTAAATTGGCTCAGAAAATATGGTAACTTTGATTGGGAGAATCAAACACCATCAAATATGCCCAAGACACCTGAACAAAGAATTATGGAGCTCGAAGCCAAGGTAAAACTTTTGGAAAAACAAAAAGCCCTGCTTGAAAAACAAAATCATATCTCTGATTCTAAAGCTATTATTTTTGATATGATGATAGACCTGGCTGAAAAGGAATATAATATTGATATTCGAAAAAACTTACCACCCGGACAATCCAATCCTTTAGGAAAAAAAGGCAGGAAAGCATAAGCTTTAGCTGTGGCTTGTTCGGGATAGACAGACAGGTTTATTATCGAAGCATTAAGCGTATTAAACTCAGGAGAACCTTGGCAGAACAGGTTGTAGAGCTTGTAAAAGAACAGCGTAGAGCTCAGCCCCGGCTTGGCACACGTAAACTATATCATATCCTCAATCTAAATCTTAAAGCCTTAAAAGTGGGAAGAGATAAATTTTTTAATATTTTAAAAGCAAATCATTTGCTGATCAAACCTAAGAGAAGTTATCACCTTACCACATGGTCGCACCATCGTTTTAGGAAACATCCCAACCTGATAAAAGAGTTAAATATAAAAAGACCTGAACAGGTATGGGTCTCAGATATTACTTATATCGGCAAACGTGAGAAACCCTGTTATTTAAGTTTAATAACCGACGCTTATTCAAAAAAGATAATGGGTTATGAGGTGTCTGATTCCCTTAGTACACAAGGATGTATTAATGCTTTAAAAATGGCTCATAAGAATAGGGTCTTTAGAACTGAACCATTGATACATCATTCAGACAGAGGCATACAATATTGTTCGGATGAGTACCAGTATTTTTTAAAGAAATGCAGTCTAAAATGCAGTATGACACAAAACTCAGACCCTTATGAAAACGCAGTGGCTGAAAGAATAAACGGAATATTAAAACAAGAGTTTAGGATTGATGCCTATCATCTTGAACTATATTTAATGAAGAAACTGGTAGCTGAGATTATTAATAAATATAACCAGATTAGACCACATTGCTCAAACTATATGCTGACTCCTGATCAAATGCACTTACAGAGAAGTATTAAAATGAAAACTTATAAAACAAAAAACAGAAGTAACTCGGAAGTTACTTCTGTCTAAAAAAATGTATTTTTACTGTTATTAATCCTGTATCGTTATTTTAGGACTAGACATGGTTTCGACTTCGCTCAACCTGACAATTATTCCGGCTGATTTAAGTTTCTTAATTGTTTCAGTTTATCTTTCCATACATCAAGGCTTTCTTTGTGAATAGCAATGTTTTTGCGTACTTCTGTAACAATTGAATTCTCTTTTTTAGCATTTTTAGTATTGGTAAAGAACTGAATGTTATTTTCTAACTGGAAAATTTCGTTCTGAACTTCTTCAATTTTACGCATAATGAAAATCTTTTCATTATCTAATTTTCTCGTGTCGTTACTGTCTGATAACGAATCGATTCTATTAGAAAAACGCATCATTTCAGATTCTTTTTTGCTTAAACTCAGTTTTTCAAAAAGTGCATCTAAAATTTTATTGAATTTGCCTTCAATATGACGTCTTGAAAAAGGCACTTTTCCGTAACTTTTCCAGATTTCAATATGCTGTTTTATAGCATCAAGGTCTGTTTTATGATCGCCTGTAAGCTGATAAGCTCTTAAGATGTCCAAATACGCTTTTTTGTTATCGAATGCAGCAACCTCATCAGCATTTTCTTCAGATTTGTGTTCTTTTAATTTATCAAAATAATGATTACACGCATCTTTAAACTCTTTCCAGATTTTATCTGAGTATTTTTTAGGAACATGGCCAATTTGTTTCCATTCTTCCTGAATTTGTTTCATGATTGGAGTAGTAGAACCAAAATCTGTGCTTTCCTGCAATTCTTTTGCTTTAGCTACAAGAGCCATTTTTTTATTTAAATTATCGTTTTGGTCTTTCTTGATGTCCTTATAAAACGAGTTTTTAAAAGCATTGAAATTTCTAACTGCGGATTTAAACGAAGCCCAGGTTTCCTCATTTACTTCAGAAGGAACTTTTCCGGCAGCGAAAAACTCATTTCTTAATGCTTCTACTTTTTGAATCTGGACAAGCCATTGCGAGTGCGAGTTCACTTTTTCAGTTCCTAAAACCTCAATTTTAGAAATGATATCTTTTTTAGTTTCAAGATTTTGCTGTTCGTTTGCTCTTTGGCTTTCAAATAAAACTTCTCTTTTATCGTGAATCTTTTTAGTCAGTTCGCTAAATGTATTCCAGATAGAATCACGGTGTTCTTTAGAAACCGGACCAATATCTTCTTTCCAAAGTCGGTGTAAATCTTGCAACTCACGAAACGCTTTACTTACATCAGCTTCATTTACAAGTTCTTCGACCCTTGCAATAATTTTTTGCTTTTGTTCTAAGTTATGTTTAAAATCTAAATCTCTTGCTTCGCGGTCTAAATGCAGATAATCATAAAAGTTTTCTACATGAAAATGGTAATTGTTCCAAACGTGATTGTATTTGTCTTTTGGAATTGCTCCGGCATTTTTCCATCTTTCTCTCAAATCATTAAAATGTTTAAGAGTGTCTTTTATATTTGCCTGCGGATTTATAAGTTCTTTTAATTCTTCAACTATAGCAAGCCTGTTTTCTAAATTAGATTTTAGATTAGTTTGTAAATGTTTAAAATGAGCATTTCTTTTCTCTCTAAAAACATTATAATATTCATCAAATTTAGATTTTAAAGGAGAATGATATTCAAATTCTTCATTTGGATCTTCTTTTGAAGCATTAAATTCTTCTCTTTTTTCTTCTATAAGATGGTTGTATTGCAGTAAAAATGATTTTTTAATTTCCTCAATATGATCTTTTACAGACATTGTTTTATCTGTATTAACCAATTTTTTAAGCTCATCTACCAGTGCATCTAAAGAAAAAGTGTCATAATCCTTCATAGGAATATCATGGCGCTCTTTTAGCGTTTCATCTTCACCTTCTTCGGCGTTTGAATTTGTTATGGCATCTAATGCACTTTGATGATCTGATTCTTCAATTTCAGCCGTTTCTTCAACTTCATTTTCAGGATTTGAAAGAGTAGTTTCAGTTACTGTTTCATGTTGTTTTGCAGCTTCTATTGTATCATCTTGTGTAGAATCACTAATATCGATTCCCAATTTTCCGTCTGCTTCTTGCAGGTTATCATTCTTTTCTTCTAACATTTTAAATGTATAAGGTTTTTACTTTAAACAGAGCGAAAGATAGTAAAGGTGTTTCTAACTACAAAATAAATCGTTTGTTTATGCTGTATTTTACGATGAAATTCTTATTCTTTACTCTTGTTTACACCTCTGATATGATAATTTTTATAAATTGTTTGAAGGAAATAAAAATTTTGATTTCCTATTATTTTTAGAAGATTGAGGTTAAACTAACGTTTTTTGATAGAAACTTTTGTTGATTCCTGATTAAAATAAAATCAGCATTCCAACTTCAATTCCCCAATTATAAGACTTATGATTTCCAAAAGCAGCACTTGGGTGTATGTATGCCATATCATTTGCTGTTATTTTCCGGCCAAATTCTACAAAAGCATTATTGGGGTAACCCTTATTTGTATTATTGTATCTAAAAGCGGCATCGGCAGCAAACCAGTTTTTTCCAAAAATGTACATAAAGTAGTTTTCAAAAGATGTTGTATTGATATCACTTCTATTACTTGATCCTGCAAAACTAGATTGGTTTTCTAAAGAACTTATCCATAGCAATTTATTCATAACCAGATATTTTCCATAGAAAACAGCAGGGGCAACAACCCATTTTCCTGACCCTAAAGCAGGATCAACGGCAGAATTTGATATAACACGGGCGCGAAAAGCGACTCCTCCGTTTTTATGTTCTAAGTATGGAATATAGCTGACTCCAACTCCAATATCCCCAATTCCGGTTTTGTTTATAGAAGAAGTATTAGTAGAAATTAAAGGGAGATCGACCCTTAAATTCCATGCCTTATTGGCGATTGGGTGTAGAAACCTAAGCTCGGTTGTATTAAATGAGCCGGAATCAGTATCTAAATATTCATTAAAAAGTAAAATAGTTTTTAGATAATAATGATATCGGGCTTCTGTGTATGGATTCTTCGAAGGCTTATTTGTGTTTTGAGAATCCTGTTGTGCTGAGGAAGCAAGTGAAATAAAAAATAAAATACAGAAGTAAAGTATTGATTTTTTCATAACTGTCTACAAATGAGTAGACCAATTTACAAAAAATACTTTAATTTCCTACATTTTGTATTTTTTTATTTGTTCCAAATTTTCCAGGCTTTCTCTGCCTGAAAAATAAGCATATCGTATCCGTTTTTAATTACAGCCCCTTTTTCTTTAGCATTTTTAAGAAATTGAGTTTCGGCAGGATTATAAATTAAATCGTATGCGATATGTTTCTCTGTAAAAAACTCATAAGGAAGATCAGGACAAGCTTCAATATTTGGACTTGTACCAACTGGTGTACAATTAACTATGATTTGATAATTATCAAAAGTAGTGGCATTAATCAAGTTGTAATCAATGATATTTTCTTTTGCTTCTCTTGAAACAAACGTATAAAGAATACCAAGCTCATCAAGTGCAAACGCAACACCTTTTGAAGCCCCGCCGGTACCAAGGATCAATGCTTTTTTATGATGCGGTTCCAGTAATGGTTTTAATGATTTTTTAAAGCCGTAATAATCGGTGTTGTAACCTTTTAGTTTTCCATTTTTGGTAAACTTAATTGTATTTACAGCGCCAATTAAAGCTGCTTTTTTTGATAGTTTATCTAAAAAAGGAATGACCTGCTCTTTATAAGGAATTGTAACATTTAAGCCTTTCAAATCCGGATTGTTTTTTAGTAATCCGGTAAAGTGGTTAATATCAGCAATGTCAAAGTTTTCGTAGCTGTTGCCTGCAAAAATTTCGTCATTAAATTTTTCTGTAAAATAACCTTTTGAAAATGAGTAACTAATATTACGGCCCAATAAGCCAAAACGCCTTTTTAAAATACCAATCATTATTATTTTCTGTGTTTTTCGATATAATTTCTAACTGTTTTCTTTGTCCATACAACCGGAAACAAATCTTCGATAAGAATATAATTATCAAAGTTTAAACGAAGTCCATTGCTTAAGTGGAATTTTGCTTTTGTATTATCTTGGATCATAAAATATAATCCTGCCAAACGATACTCAATTTCATTTTCTTCAGGAAAATATTCTGATGCCTGAAGCAATGTTTGAATAGCACTTTCGAATTCACCAAGAAATTGAAGAATATCAACCCAATATAACCAGGTATCAAGAGCATAATCTCCAAATTCAACTGCTTTTCTGTATCCGAATTCAGCCTCTTCAAAAAAGTTCATTTGTTTGTTTATCGTTGCATAACGTTTCCAGTACAAACGATTTTGATTGTCGATTGCTAATGCTTTATTGACAAAAAATAATGCTTTTTGAAAGTTTTTTTGTCGAACATGAAAATCTGTAATTGCAATCCAGCCTTTATCTAAAAGCGGATCTTCGTGAACAGTCTGGTTGTAATACTGAAGTGCTTTTACAGCATTTCCTAATTTTTCATAACATTTACCAATACGCAGCAAGGCATACGAAGTCGCGTCGTCTAATTCAATTGTACGATTATAGCTTTCAATAGCTTCATTGTACTTTTTAAGACGTTCGTAAGCTTTTGCTTTTTCCATAAATGCACCTAAAAACTCATCGTCGATTAAGGTTGCATAATCAAAAGCACGAATAGCACTTTCGTATTCTTTTACGCCATAATGCAGTCTTCCAAGCTGGTGCCATGCAATTTCGCTATATGGGTTTTTGTTAATGTAGTCGTTCAGATATACAATAGCTTCCTGATTTTGATCTAAAAATTCAAAACAGTAAACCACGTTATATAAGGCAGATTGATCTTCTAAATCTTCTTCAAGACATTTGATGAAGCTTTCTTTTGCCAGTTCAAGATTATCCATAAAAAGATATTCCATTCCAATCAAGTTGTACACGTCGGCGTAGTCATCAGTATATTGCAGGGCAATTTTAAGTAATTCTACCGCTTTTTCGTGCTGGTCTCTTTTAGAACAAATATTTGCTTTTTGGATATAGATTTCCTCGTTGTTTGGTTCGATTGCATACAACTCGTTTAAAAGCTTCTCAGCGATCTCAAGTTTGTCTTCGTAAACCAGCATTTCTACTTGTACTAATTTTAAGCCTGTAGATTTTGGGTGTTGGTCTAATGCAAGTTTTAAGGCCTTTTTTGCTAAATTAGCCTTGCCTATATCTAAATAATGAAGAATAATTTCTTCAAATTCTTCAGAATCAAAAAAGAGCACTTTGTTAGTTTTTAACATCGACTCAAATTTTGATAAGGATAGGTTATAATCTTCTTCTTCGTTGCTTAATTGCATACTTTGTTTTATTTGAAATTAGCCTGTTATAAATTTAGGCATCCATATAATTGATGTGGGGAAGGAAAATTAATTGTTTTGAACAATTTAATTAACAATGAATTTAGATTTTACGCTCCAAATTTAAATATAATATTCTGATTTTTAACAGATTATTTAGTTATTTGCCCGCTTTTAAAATTTCATCCATAACATTTAAAATTATGGAACAGCCCTCTCTTATTTCTTCTTCAGAAATGGTAAGCGGCGGTGTTATCCGGATAGCACATCCTTCAAACAAAAGCCAAAACAGTATTAATCCTTTATCCTGACAGTTTAAAATAACCTGATTTGTTATATCTGCCGTTTCTGTCATTGCTGCAAGCATTAATCCCTTTCCTCTAACTTCTTTTATCAAAGGATGTACCAAAAGCGATCTGAAGAGTTTTTCCTTTTTTAATGCTTCCTGCATTAAATTTGTCTCAGTTAATTCCTGCAAAGTAGCCAAACAAGCTGACGCAATGACAGGATGCCCCCCAAATGTGGTAATATGTCCCAGTTTAGGATTTTCGGTTAAAAGATCCATTTTTTCAGCCGAAGCAATAAAAGCACCAACAGGCATTCCGCCTCCCATACCTTTTCCCATAACAACAATATCTGGTACAACATCATAGTTTTGAAAACCGAAAAGTTTTCCGGTTCTCCCGAAACCCGGCTGAATTTCATCTACAATCATTAAGGCTCCAACTTCATCACAACGCTTACGGACTTTTTGCAGAAAGTTATTTTCGGGCTGAATAAATCCGGCACCACCCTGAATAGTTTCTAACAGAATGGCAGCGGTTCTGGTGGTTATTTTTTCTAAATCGGCTTCGTTATTAAATGTAATGAAATCTACATCTGGAAGCAGTGGACGAAAAGCTCGTTTGCGTTCTTCAAATCCCATAACACTCATAGAACCCATTGTGTTTCCGTGATAGGCATTGTGGCAAGAAATAAGCTGACTGCGTCCTGTTGTTCGTTTTGCCAATTTTAAAGCGCCTTCAATTGCTTCTGTACCTGAATTTACTAAATAAGTTTTGTTTAGGGATTCAGGCAGGAGTGAGGCCATTAATTTGCAATATTGTACTGCGGGGCTTTGCGAATATTCTCCGTAAACCATTACGTGCGAATATTTGTCTAACTGATCTTTTATAGCCTGATTTACTCTCGGATGCTGATGCCCGAGTGTACAAGCCGAAACTCCGGCAACAAAGTCTAGATATTTTTTATCGTTTGTATCGTATATGTAAGATCCTATGGCGTGCGAAACTTCCATTCCTAAAGGATAAGGAGAAGTTTGTGCCTGGTATTTTATAAAATCTGGGTTCATTTTTTTAAAGGTTCAAAGTGACAAAGGTACTAAGGTTCTCAGGTTTTTGTTTCAGACTCTGAAAACTATGACTGCGACTGAATACTGAAACTAAAAACTACGACTAATTTTACCGCAAAGATCGCAAAGATTTACGCAAAGTTTGTAAGGTTAAAATTAAGATTACATCTTGATGCAAAGATCTCAAAGCTGAAACTGAAAATGTGTTTCAAGTTCTGAAAACTGAGACTGCGACCGTGACTGAAAACTGCGATTGAAAACTGAAAACTATTTAACTTTAGGTTTAGTTTCTGTTTTCACGGCTGGTTTTTTCTTATCGTAATCTAAAGTTTCTTTCCTGACCTTCATAGGAACGTTTTTATCTTTTTCTTCCTGCTCTTTTCCTTCTTTGACTAATTTGTCGTTCATTTCATTTTCTTCGGCAGTAAAAATATCGTCTTTTGATTTTATTCTTTCGTCGCCGCGCCATACAAAACCTCGTAGTTTACGGGCATTTTCAGGTAAATCAGCTTCTGGGAAAATATCTCCGTCAACACGATTAAAAAATGTAATGGTTTCTACGGCATTGTTCTCCAGAATCAGGTTTATTTTACTGCTCACATTCTTATTAATCCCGATTAATTCATTGGCATCATTCCGCATAAAATAAACGACTTCGGTATTTTTGACGACGTCAACATCATGGAGTTTTCCTTCTTTAAATTTTCCGAATAAATTGAGTCCCTTGACCTGATTATACCCCGTTCCTAAAGTGTCCTTGGAAATGAGGAAAGTGTTATTAATAACTTTTAATGAATCTAACTTTCTTGTATTGTTATCACCAATTAAATGCATCACCTCCCCGGTAATCTGGCTGTCGCCGTTCCATAAAATTGGACTTCCAATCAGTTTTGTTAAAGCAGTTTTAGAATTTGAATGTATCGAATCGCATTTACCGCTCATGTCGGTTTTATAAAAGCGGACATTTTTAAACGCTCTTAAAATTCGTTCGCCTTCTTTTCCGGTAACCATTAGTTTTTGTCCGTGAATATAAACAGAGTCGTTTTCGACTAAATTAATAGCAACCGCTCTTTTGGTTACAAACATTGAATCTTTTAGTTTGTAAATCTCGGCATAATGACCTTTTACAAGCCCTCTATTAATAGAATCGGTAATTTTTACATTTCGTGTTGCCGATGCAAATTCAGTGTTTCGATTATAAAATAAACTATCTCCTTCAATGAGTCGGTCGTCGTACTTTATATATGATTTCCGCAGAAAGTGGGCGAGGTTTTTCTTCGTGTCGTAAAACCCTTTTTCAGTATAAATATAATTGGTTTTACTGGTAATTGTAGATGGACCAAGTAAATAAGTATGACCGGAATTACTATAATAATCCAAATGATTTGATTTTATAACATACTTTGGGTTCGTTATGGTAACTTCTGTCAAAAACTGAAATTTTTTCTCGGCTACAAAATACTTTCCAGATTTACTCACTAAAGTATTGTCTTTGTTCACGATAGTGCCTTTTGTATTATAGAAAACTTCTTGGGTATTTCGGTCAAAATTAATAGTGTCTGTTTGCAGAGTTGCATCTGGTGAAGTCATTACAGCATCTCCGGTTGCAAAAGCTTTTTTCATATTTCCGTTATACTCGGCATATTTACTATTTAAAAACAAAGTATCACCTTGTACTAATTGTACATTACCAAAGGCTTTAAGATAATTTTCTTTCTGAAAGTAATACGCTTTATTACAGGTAAGAACTACGCCGTCATGGTTTACTTTTACGTTTCCGGTAAGCAAGACTGCATCAGGTGCTGTAGCTTGATCTACATCTAAATAATCAGAATGTTCTATGTTGATTTTTTTTGGCCCCTGCGCATTTTTTGGTGCTTGCGCAGAAATGATTTGAACACTTAATAAAAGCAGACAAGATATAAAAAAGAGTAATTTCTTCAAGTGATTAAATTTTTGTCAAATTTATAAAAAAGGATACAACCTTAGATTGTTATTAGCATTAATTTATCTTTTTAGGTTCAGAGGTTCAAAGATACAAAAGGGACAAAGGTACAAAGTGGCAAAGGTTCAAAGTTTTTTATGATTTTAAAACCTTTGTCCTTTTGAGCCTTTGTCCCTTTGAACCTCATTTGAATTTATCAACAAAACCATGAACTCTCACGTTGTAGTTAACGATTTCGTTATTGTAAAATGATAAATTGAAATAGCATTCCTCGGAGTTATAAAAAATAAACTAAATTTAGGAATTGGATTTAGATTTCTAATTCCACAAAAAGATACGTTTAGATTTAAAAAACTATGATAAAAAGTAAATTTATTGCTGCGGGAATGGCCGCAGCGATGTTGTTTTCGGGCTGCAAGACAAAAGATTTAAAAATGAGTGAAGTAAAGGAAGAAAATTCAAAAGATCATAAAATTGTTGTTTACCAAGTTTTTACCCGTTTATTTGGGAATAAAAACAAAACGAATAAACCGTGGGGAACTATTGAAGAAAACGGGGTTGGAAAGTTTAATGATTTTACAGATAAAGCGCTTCACGAAATAAAAGATTTAGGTGTAACTTATATTTGGTATACAGGCGTGCCGCATCATGCTTTAGTTCATGATTATACAGCTTACGGAATTTCAAATGACGATCCTGAAGTGGTAAAAGGCCGTGCGGGTTCACCGTATGCTGTAAAAGATTATTATAATGTAAACCCTGATTTAGCAGTAAATCCTGCAAACAGATTACAGGAATTTGAAGATTTAATTGCCCGTACTCATAAAGCAGGTTTAAAATTAATTATCGACATAGTTCCAAATCATATTGCGCGTAAATACGAAGGGAAAAATAATCCCGAAGGTGTAAAAGATTTTGGTGCCGATGATGATATAACTGCCGAATATAAACGGGATAATAATTTCTACTATATTCCAAATGTGCATTTTGAAATTCCAGATGGAGATATTCCTTTAAATGGAGAAAAAAATGCGCTTGTTGATGGTGTTTTTGATGAAAATCCGGCAAAGTGGACAGGAAATGGTTCCCGTAAAGTAAAACCAGATCAAAATGACTGGTATGAAACAGTAAAAGTAAATTACGGTGTTCGCCCAGATGGTTCAAAAGATTTCCCTGAACTTCCGGTTGGTTTTGACCAAAAATCATATCAGGAACATTTTGCGTTTTGGCAGGATAAAGACGTTCCAGATTCGTGGAAGAAATTTAAATCAATAGCTTTATACTGGACAGCAAAAGGTGTTGACGGCTTCCGTTATGATATGGCCGAAATGGTTCCATACGAATTTTGGAGTTATATGAATTCTGCAATTAAAATGAAAAATCCTGATGCTTTTTTATTGGCAGAAGTTTATAATCCAAAGGAATACAGAAATTACATTCGTCTAGGAAAAATGGATTATTTGTATGATAAAGTAGAAACGTATGATAAACTGAAAGATGTTATTCGCGGAAAATCTTCTCCGGATGGATTATCTGATATTCAAAAAGGAATGGCGGATATTGAACATCATATGCTTCATTTTCTTGACAATCATGACGAACAGCGTTTAGCTTCTCCAGAATTTGCCGGAACGCCAGAACGAGGTAAACCTTTAATGGTGGTTTCGACAACTTTAAGTACATCGCCAACAATGGTTTATTTTGGACAGGAAGTAGGAGAGGCGGGAAATGAAAATGCAGGTTTCGGAACTCGTTCGAGAACTTCTATTTTCGATTATATTGGGGTTCCAAATCATCAAAAATGGATGAACGAAGGAAAATTTGACGGCGGACAATTATCTGAGTCAGAAAAAAATCTTCGTGATTTTTATAAAAGATTATTGAATTTTTCCATTAGCAGTTCCGCTTTAATGGGAGATTTTCAAGAGATTCAATCTGTAAACCGCCAAAATAATGTGGGTCATGATGAATCAATTTATTCTTATGTTCGTTGGTCAGAAAATCAAAAACTGATTATAATTGCTAATTTTTCATCTGAAAAAACTAGTACGTTTAATTTGAAAATTCCATCTGATGTTATTTTAAAATGGAATTTAAAAGATGGTGAATATGTGCTTACGGATCAATTGTATTTGGATAAGAAAAACATTTTGACTGTACAAAACGGAGAAGGGACTATTATAGTTGAAATAGCGCCTTCAGAATCATTTATTTTTGAATTGAAATAGTCGACAATTAAACAGTTAGATTTGTTAGTCCTGCAAGGTTTTCGAAACCTTGTAGGTATGGTTCTAAAATAGTTAAGACCTACAAGGTTTCGAAAACCTTGCAGGATGAAAACTAATTTTTATAAATAATATAACTATTTGGTTTTAACTCTTTTTGACCTAATAATATTTTTGCATCCTTTGGTAGTGTTATTACTTTTTTTATACCAAAATTAATTACAACAGTAATTTTCTCATTTTCAAAAGATCGTGTAAATGAAATTTGATCTCCATTAAGTTCCAGATTATCATAGCTGCCATATTGCAAAACTTTTTCTTTATTTCGTAAAGCAGTCAATTTTTTATAGCTGTTAAGAATAGATTTTTTTTGAATTTTTAAAGCAGTTACATTTATTTCTTTATAATCAGGATTGATTTTAATCCAGGTTTTTTCTGTTGAAAATCCTGCAAATGCTTCTGCATTCCATTGCATTGGGCTTCGTGATTTATCGCGATTGTGTTCGTTTCCTTCAAGAAGTGCTTCTTTGTCGTTTTTACCTTGTGCAATTGCCAATTGATAATGGGTTTTACCTTGTATATCGACCATTTCGTTTATGTTTTGGGCGATAATATTATGCATACCAATTTCTTCGCCATAGTAAATAAACGGAACTCCTTTTGCAGTAAGTATTAAAGCAGCAAGGGCAGTAGCTCTGTCTTTATTTCCGTCAGCCAGTCTGTCAATCATTCTGGGCATATCATGGCTTCCAAAAAACAAAGTAGGATAGTTACTCATGTTTTTTTCCATACTTTGCAATTCATCAAAAATACGCTGAGCCGAAAATTCTTTGATACTTCCAAAATTGAAATTAAAAACAACATCCAATAAATCTTGCGATTGATATTGTTTTAAAACCTCGATTTTATCGCTTCCAATTTCTCCTACAATAAAACGGTTATCGTATTCATTTACGGTCGATTTTATAATTTTCATGGCATCTTTTACGCCTTCCTGATCAATGTCGTTTAGATGTTCCTGCTGCCCGTTTTTTATCGGATTATCTTTTGTAATGCCATTTGTAGTCAGGAAATTGATTACATCTAACCTGAAACCGTCTACACCGGCATCAAGCCAAAAACGAAGTATTTTTTGAACCTCAGCAACTACTTTTGGATTTGACCAGTTCAAATCGGCCATTCTTTTATCAAACTTATGATAGTAATATTGGTTGGTTGCGGCGTCTTTTTCCCAAGCTGTACCTCCAAAAAAAGATTCCCAATTATTGGGTTCATCTTTCCAGATATAATAATCGCGATACGGATTGTCTTTTGATTTTCTCGATTCCTGAAACCATTTACAATCTGTAGAGGTATGGTTTAAAACCATATCGATAATTACTTTTATTCCTCTTTTATGGGCTTCATTCAAAAAAATGTCAAAATCGGCTTTAGTACCATACGTTGGGTCTACTTCATAATAATTGGCAATATCATAACCGTTATCCACTTTTGGCGAAGTCAGAAAAGGTGTAAGCCAAATGCCTTTTATTCCTAATTCTTTTAGATAATCTAATTTTTTAGTCATTCCTTTAAAATCACCATATCCGTCTCCGTTACTATCAGCATAACTTGGCATATAGATTTGATAAAAAACAGATTCTTTCCACCATTTTTGATCAGTTGTTTTTTGAGCGATTGCTGGATTTATATTTAGGATTATTAGAAAAATGAATATATAATTTAAGGTATTAGATTTCATAGTATTATTGTCCATTTAATTATCCTCATTTTTGTCATTCCGAGGAACGAGGAATCGCACTAGAAACTCCGCAAAGAAATGTCGCCAATCTTTGTCGAGTGTCGTGTGTGATTCCTCGTTCCTCGGAATGACAAGATTGTGTATAAAACTAAACCGAAAAGGGTTCTTATTTTTTGTCTTGCGATTTATAATCTACCACAATATCGTTAACTAACATTTTTGAACCTTCATAACTTACTTTTCCACCAGAAGGAACTTGAACAATTACAGCGGCGCTTAATGCATCCATTTTTATTTTTGCAGAAACAGAAATATTCTTAGCAATAAAACTTCCAGAAACAGTATTGTATAAATCTACTTTAGCTCCTTTTTCAACCTTTACAGTTACTGTTTTACTTGCTGAATATGGATTATAATACAGATAAGAAGGGTAAGCCTTATCGCTATAAAAATCGGTTGCTAATAAATTTAATTGTAATATTCCGGTAACATTGGTTTCACGGATAATACTTCCGAATATACCAACGTGACCGCTGCCGTAAACACTAAATTGAGATTCCTTCGGATTTTCTCCAGGTACCCAAAGCGGGCCGTCGCCTTGTGCTACAGGGCCTTTTAGATTTTCATATTCTTTATAACTAGATTGCTTTATAATTCCTTCGTAGCCGATAACGCCTTTTGAAACTTCAGCTAGTTCGGGTATTGTTTCATGTTCGTCCGGCATATATTGCGGATAGAAAAAACGAGAAGCATTGGCAGCATTCAACATCCATTTTCCAATTGATACAGCATACGATTGATCATATCTTACCATTGGTATAAGCGGCCAGGCAGCATCATAAGTGTTCATTAAAAAGCCGTATCCGCCGTGATCTACTGTACTGCCAAAAACACCCGAAATATCAATACCATTCCAGTTTCCTACTAATGAACCCCAGCCTTCACGACAAATTGGTGTTCCGTCAAAAGTCCAAGCCAGCATTTTATTTGTGTCGTATTTTGCGCCTTGTTCTGCATTAATTCTTGCTGCTAAATAAGCTCCAAAAGGCATTAAAACTTCATAAGTAGGGTTTTTAGACTGCGATTCTAATGCTGCTAATGCACTTTTGGCTCCTTTTAAGTATTTGGCATCACCAAATTTTTTATAAGCCATGTATAAAACCCATGCATGTCCTGCCGCAGCATCTGGCTGTGTACAGATGTTGTTTGTCATGGGTTTCATTTTGTTGTAATCAAAATAGGAGTATTCGTAATTGCCGTTTAAAATTACATCGGCTTCATAAAATTTATCTGCAATACTTCTGGCGATTTCTGTAAAACCGGGTTCGTTAGGATATTTGTCATAAATAGCATAAAACAGAAGATTCGGATATACATCATACCACCAATCACGTCCATAACCTCCGCCCAATAAAGCAACTTCGGGGCAAGTATTATTCATCATAATATTCCAGTTGGTGTCTTTGTTGAAATAGTTTTTCAACATGCCAACATAGTTTAGGTTTTGCGAATTGTTTTTGTCTATTCCTACTAATGTGGCTCCTAATGTCGCGCCCATTGTTGCGAGGGCTTCATGAAACATTCCTTTATTATGATTTTGACCTTGTCTTACATCTGCAACAGCAGTATATAATCCAACAACTGTTTGCGGGTAATTTTTCTTGCTGTCATCCATCCAGACCATTGGCCAAAATTTACCTTTAGCATTAAAATCGTAAACTGTTTTATCAAAATCTAAAGCCAGTTTTTTATAATCAATAATTTTTAATGGCTGTGGTAAATCAGGCATTTGTGCTACACGGGGTATGTTTTGCTGTTTTACTTGTGCAGCTGCTGTTAAACTTAAAACTAACAGACACGAAGTGCTTATTTTTATAAATGTATTCATTTTGTTCTTTTTTAATTTAAAGCAGTCTTGCCGCTGCTGCTTCTAATACTTTAGGTTCTGTTTCTTCATCTGGTGAAAGTTCAAGACCTTGTTTGATGATTTTTTTGCTGATGTAAATGGAACATAACTGCAATAATGCGATAATACCAATGGCATATCTTAAAGCAAAATCTTCAGATACAACAAAATACAAGGTTAAGAAAGTTCCAGCTCCTAAAAGTCTTCCAAGGTATAAACCGGCTTCATGGTTTAGGATATAAGCAAATTCACCTCTTTTTTCGATTTTAGAAACAATGTCAATTACTTTTAACTGAATAGGGAAGTAGGCTAAATCCATTAAAGGTTTTGCTATAAGCAGTAATAATAAAAAGATTATTACGCCCATTTTGTTAAAAAGGAAACCATTTAAACATGCGCCTAAAGCAAATAGAATTAATCCAACTGAAAATGTTTTGATCCTGTCTGATGGTTTAGAAAAACGGCCTATGAAATAAATAATAATTGCGGCTAAAACAGCTCCGATAGATTGTGCTTTCCCTAATGCGCCTTCTTCACCTAATATTTTAAAAATAAGCATGGCAGGAGCGGTAACTAAAAACCCTTGTGCCAAACCTTTGAAGGCTGCAAGTGATAACAGTTTGTACCAAAGCGGATGAAATTTGAAAAACAAATATTGCTTTTGAACGGGATTTACAAATTGACCTCTATAACAAACCACCGAAGCAATAATGGTAATTACGAAAACAACAGCAGTTATAATTTCATAAGCCTGATGTTTTTGATCTTCGCCTATTTTTGACTGTATAAACAAGCCGATTGCTGCTGGTATTGCAATGGCAATTATGGTATAAATAAAAGTTTCTAATCCGTAATAATAATTTCGATTGTCATCATTTGTTATGGACAAAGCCAGATAATCGCGATTTGACCAATACAAACCAAATGAAAGTCCCATAGTAATCCCGGCAACACCAATCCCGATTAAATCGAGCGTTTTTAAAGACATCATTATAATCATCGAAACGCCGCTGAGCATCATCCCAATTGAATATAATTTTTTGATATTGATATGTTTCAGCAGGAAACCGTTTAATAAAAACGTGAGCGGAATCCCGGTATAAATTGCCAATTGGTATATAACTACTTTTGAGGTATCATTAGAGTTTCGCATAATATAAGCGGCAACAAATATATCGATAACCGGCAATACTAATGCGTAGACTAAGTTGGTGAAAATAAGAATACGAAAATTATGGGTCTGGCTTTTAAAATGATCAATTTCTGATATAAGTTTTTTAAACATTAGCTATTTTTTAAAAGTAAAAGGATTTCTTTAATCGAAAATTGAGCACCGCATACAAATTCATCTGATGCGCCATAATACATGGTAAGTGTGTCTCCGTCTGGCTCTACAATATGACCGTTGGTGAATACTACGTTTCCAAAAAATCCGCTTAATTCATACTCTGTCGCAGGGACCATAATGGGTTCTATGGTTCTTGCAATTACTTTTGAAGGATCTTTTAAATCCATTAAAAAAGCACCCAGACAATATTGATGATTTTCATTGGCTCCGTGATAAATTTCGAGCCATCCTTTTTCTGTTTTTATTGGAGCGGCTCCGGCACCAACTCTTTTACTGTCCCAAAGACCTTTTCTTGTTTTTATAATACATTGATGATTTCCCCAATGGATGCCATCAGGAGACGAGGCAATCCAGATATAATTCCCGCCAATATCTACACTGCTTGGGCGGTGTAAAGCATAAAATAATCCGTTTATTTTTTCTTCAAAAATGGCACAGTCTTTATTATGTGCGGGTAATATCATACCGTGTTTGGTAAAGTTCTTCCAATCGGTTGTAGTACGCAGGCCAACACCAACGCCGTTGTCTGAAACTGAAGTGAAGGTTAGATAATACGTTCCTTCGATTTCGGCAACGCGGCAGTCTTCTATACCAAAAGTTTCTAACATACCTTCTCCAACAAGTGACGGATAATTTTCGGGTTCATAAAAATTATGTCCGTCTTCGCTGCATAATAAACGTAAATGAGATAATGTCGTTAGATAATCAACTCCTTTGTAATTAATTACTCTGGCATCCGTAGCTATTAATTCAGGATCATTTTTTGCTATTTCAATAATTTGAATAGAACCGGTTTCAGTCAATATCGGAAAAGAAATAATATTATCCTTTTGTTTTGGTCTTTCGGCAACACGTACTGCCAGCCAGGTTTTATTTTCATATTGAAATACTCCCGGGTTTAATAAACAGGTAATTTCTAATCCTTCTCTGCTTGCTGGGATGTCTGCAGGTGATAATAATGGGTTATCTGCAAAACGTTTTGCTATATCTTTCATATTTTTTAGTTTTATTTTTATCGTTTTTAATTGCCTCCAGCTTTAGCTGGAGGTTGAAGAATTGATAATAAATTTGGCTTTAGCCGAAATAATTAAGTGTTTTGGCTAAAGCCTGGTCTCATTTCCTTTCCAGATCTCCAGCTAAAGCTGGAGGCAATTAAAAATTGGAAATAGATTTGTTTTAATATCCAGGATTTTGTGTTAAAAGTCCTGCTGAGGCATCTACTTCAGATTGCGGAATTGGATACAGCATATGTTTGTCTAAGAAAATTTTTCCGTGAGCAGTCATTACTTCTTTAGCAATTCCCCATCTTTTTAAATCGGGCATTCTTTGATTTTCAAAACCTAACTCGGCTCTTCTTTCAGAAATTAACCAAGCTTTTACAGTAGCTTTATCTCCAGAATTTGGCCTGTCTGGTAATGTTCCTGCGGGTGGAGGAGGACCAACAGAAGTAACTGGCATCGTTTCAGGTGGGGTAGTTGTCGACTTAGGGTCTATGACTCTAACCGTAACGGTTGTTACTGTATTTCTGGCTCTTGCTCTAATTTGGTTTATAATATCAATAGCGCCTGAATAATTACCAGTTTCATTAAGTGCTTCTGCTTTCCAAAGTAAAACGTCGGCATAGCGAATGAAAACTTTATTGTTTGGAGCATCGTCATCGCCTTTGTTTCCTCCGTCTGTAGTTCCTAAAAGTTTATTAACCCATTGTTCAGAAGTATTTACGGTATATAATTTTCTAGGATCATTTGGTTCAAACGAGGCTAAGAAATCAGTACTTGGAGCAAAAAATCCCCATCCAAGAGGCGCACAAATTCCATTTCCTTTTCTCGGATCTGCTTGCTTAACGTGGTTATAAGAAAAAATTACCTCATTGTCTGCATACTCCTTATTCATATTAAAGTTATCAAAATAATTCGCATCAAGACTATAAAAACCTGTCGTTTCTAATTCTGATACTAAAGTAGTTACGTCCGCCCAGTCTTTGTTGTATAACGCTGTTTTGGCCAAAAGTGCAATAACCGCTCCTTTAGAAACTCTCCATTTTTCTGTACTTGAGGAATATTTTGTGTTTGGCAAAAGTGTTTTTGCTGTTTCTAAATCGGTTTTAATCTGGCTCCATACGGTTTCTTTTGGCGCTCTTACGGCTTTATCAAAAGCTTCCTGATATGTTTTTATAGGAGCAAGAATTAAAGGGACATCGCCAAAATTTGTTACCAATGAAAAGTAGTAGTATGAACGCAAAAAATAAGCTTCGCCCAGTAATTGGTTTTTTCTTTGGGTTGTAATTCCGGTAATTGATTCAATGTCTGGATTTAATAAAAAATTCAATGCAATGTTGGTTCTTTTGATACCTTCATAATTGTATTTCCACAATCCGTTAGGACCTCCATTTGTCGAAGTAAAAGTAAAATTATTGATTTCATCCATCCAGGGCTGGTCGCCGTCTGGAGACCATTTTTTTTCCATGTCATCAGATGCGATATCATCAATAATAATATCATTTTGAAACACTAAACCTCCATTCCAATCCCATTCGGCCAGTTGGTTTAATTTATTTGATAACATATCGTAAGAAGAGGTTACAGAACTTTCTACAGAGGTTAACGTAGGCTTAGAATTTGCCTGTTCCATAGTTTGCGCCCCTATAGGATCTGTGGTAAGTTCATCTTCGCAGCTTGTTAAGGCCAGCGCAATTAGTATCGCTGTTATATATTTATATTTCATGATTCGATTATTAAATTTTAAATTTTAAACCTATAAGTATTGTACTAGATTGAGGATAAGTACCCTGATCTATAAAAGAAGTCGATTCTGGATCTAAACCAGTATACTTCGTAAAAGTCAATAAGTTTTGTCCGGATAGATACAACCTTAAATACGTATCGCCAATTATTTTAGGATCAAACGTATATCCAATTTCAAGATTTTTTAATCGCAGGTAAGAAGCATCTTCTACAAAAACACTTGAAACCTGACTTCCGCCGTTATCATTTAGTGTGTTACGAGGAATTGTGCTGCTTGTGCCTTCGCCATTCCAAGCGTTTAATACTGAAGTGGTAGAATTAAAAGGACGGCTGTCGTAATCTAAAATTTGTTTTAAATCATTGTAACGATCTACACCCGAAACGCCTTGGAAAAGAAACGACATATCAAATCTTTTATATTCGGCATTAAATGAAAAGCCGTAAGTTATTTTAGGAATCGGGCTTCCTATAAATGTTCTGTCATCAGCATTAATTTGTCCATCTCCGTTTAAATCTTTAAACTTAATATCGCCCGGTTTTGCATTGTTTGAATTTGAGTATAATGTAGAATTTATTTCTGCCTGATTTTGATAAATCCCATCGAATTTCAATCCATAATAGGAACTAATAGGCTGTCCCACTACAGTTTTAGTATGGGTTTTATCATCTGTAATCTCAGAAACATATTGCTGCAATTGTTCTACATTATTTTTTAAAGTAGCAATGTTTCCGCTGATGCCGTATTTAAATTCGTGGTCGTTGTTTTGAAAGTTAGTTCCAAATTCAAAACCTTTATTAGTTACAATACCGGCATTAACATAGGTTTTGTTGATTTGGCCAACCGTTGCAGACGGCAGCCCTACGGCTAGTAAAATATCATTGGTTGTTTTATCAAAATAATCGACGGTGAAAGTCAGTTTATTTTCTAATACTCCTAAGTCAAGACCAAAGTTGGTTTGCGTAGTCGTTTCCCATTTTAGGTCAGGATTACCGTAACGAACCACATTTATGATTCCGCCAGTTTCGGTAACAAGGGTTTCATAGGCATTATTAGGGATTTCCTGATTACCAGATTGTCCCCAGCTCGCTCTCCATTTTAGGTTAGAAACCCATTTTGTGTTTTCCATGAATTTTTCTCTGGACATAACCCATCCTCCGGAAACAGAAGGGAAAAACCCCCATTTGTTATTAGGTCCAAAACGAGAAGAACCATCGGCTCTTATTGTACCTGAAGCTAGGTATTTATTATCGTACGCATAATTTGCAGAGGCAAAAAAGGAAATAAGATTCCAGCTTTGTGCAGATCCTGAACTGTTTTTATTGACATCACTTCCGTAATCCAAATAACGGAAAGGATCTGTCGTATTGTTATAATTTGTTCTGCTTCCGCCTACTGCAGACTGGTCGAAACTAACCGTTTCTTCCCCTAATAATGCATTCATACTGTGTTTCTCGGCAAGGGTTTTTGTATAGTTTAAAGTATTGGTAAACGTAAAAGTTGTGGCTTCGCCCCTGTTTTCGTTTAAGCTAGAAGGTCTATTTTGTCTGCCTTGTCCCGGATATAACTCATTTGGGTCGTTGTCATTATCATCTCCATAATTTTCGCCAAAAGCTTTATTGTGGTCAAAAGTGATTTCGGCACCAAAATTACTTCTGAATTTTAATGATTTATCGGCCAGAAAAGCATATTCTGCATAAACATTTCCAAAGGTTTTAAAGGCAGATCGTACATCATCTGTATAATTAACTATCGCAATAGGATTAGAGGTCAGCTCATAATTTCGGCTCCATCCTCCATTAGGATTGTTATTTAAGTAAAAAGGAAGATCAGTATAAGGATCGTCTTGTTTGTACGTTGGATCGTTTACATCTTTATAAATCCCTAAAACAGATGGGCGCAGTAAAGCGTGTCTAATTACTCCGGGAGAATCTCCGCTCGAAGACATTTTATCCTGCCTGCTGCTTGTAATTTGAAAGTTTGTACCCACTTTTAAGCGTTCTGTAATTTCGGTATTGATATTTGCCCTAAAATTGATACGTCTGTAAGTATCTTTATCGCCCACCACAATACCATCTTGACCAAAGTAACCGCCGGAAATTAAATATTGTGTTTTATCAGTACCTCCGCTAGCCGAAATCTGAAAATTATCTGTTCTTCCCGCACCAAATAATTCCTTAAACCAGTTTGTGTTTGATAAAGCAATACCGTTTACCTGTCCGTTAGTTCTATCGATTTGATAAGGGCTTATGGCATTAGCAGGATTATTGTTAGAATTATGCCAAGCCTGATCCATTACAGTTAAATACTGATCTGCGTTTAGCATTTTTGGCAGGTTAGTAGCATAACTAGTTCCTCCATAATATTCTACATCAATATTTGCTTTTCCTTTTGCACCGCTTTTGGTAGTAAGAATAACAACCCCGCCCGAAGATCTTGATCCATAAATGGCAGTTGCGGCGGCATCTTTTAATACTGTCATCGATTTTACATCAGACATATTCAGGAATGAAATATCGCGGGTAGCAACACCGTCTACAACATAAAGTACTTCGTTGTTACCAAGTGTACCTTCACCTCTAATACGTATTTTAAGTCCGTCACCGGGAGCACCGGTATTAGCCGAAACCGAAACACCGGCAACTTGTCCTTGCAGTGCCTGCCCAACATCTGATACTTTTGTTTTAGCTAATTCGCTCATATCTACAGTTGCGACAGCACCTGTTATGACCGATTTTTTTTCACTTGTATATCCTACAATAACAACCTCATTCAAAGTATTTGAATCTGCTGTCAGGGTAACATTTATTTCTTTTCTGCCAGATACAGCTATTTCCTGGGTTTGATATCCCATATAGCTAAAAATCAGGACAGCATCAGGACCCGCATTCGTAATGATATAATTACCATCAAGATCGGTTATGGCATAGTTAGAAGTTCCTTTTACATTGATATTAGCTTGTGGCATTGGCCCATCAATATCAGAAACCACACCTTTTACGGTCTGAGCATTCATAATGCTTCCCAGCATAATTATTCCAAATAGGAACAAATTATAAATATGTTTTTTCATCATAAGATAGTGTTAGTTAGTTTACTGTTTTGATTGTTTTTTTTCATGGTTAAAAAGGTTAGAGATGTTTTTAAAGTTTTACGATAACGATTGAAATAATTATCGTTTATAAAATTAGCTGGTGCATACAAGAAACAGTGTACACTATTTCTTCAAAAGTGTACACTTGTGTTTATTGTGTTGGTATTTAGTTAGTTGTGTTTATTTTAGCTCTTGGTTTTATATTTGAGCTGGTAATTTTTTGGGGTAGTATTATATAGTTTTTTAAACTCGCGGTAAAAATAAGAGCGATTATTAAAGCCAGACGCATAGCAAACTTCAGATACCGTTAAAATATTCTTTCGTAATAATTCTGCAGCATATTTTAATCTGATGGTTCGAATCAAGTCGCCCGGCGTAAAACCAAAAATTTGTTTAATTTTTCTATACAATTGCGAATTGCTGATACCTAATTCTTTTTCGATATATAAACTCTGAAGATTTTCATTATCGATATTGCGGCGAATTAGTTCTATTACTTTTTTGATGAAGTCTTTTTCGTCATTATTAATAGGCAGAGAAGCAAGGTTTTCAATAGGGGTATCTTGCGTAAAATGTCTTGATATTAACTCTTTTTCTTCCAGAAGTTTTTGAACCCTTATTAGTAAATGATCTGGATAAAATGGCTTTGCGATATAAGAATTGGCACCGCTTTCTATTCCTTCAATTCGATGCAGGACAGAATCTTTTGCGGTTAGCATAATAAAAGGTATATGGCAGGTTTTAAGATCGTTCTTGATTATTTTACAAAACTCAATTCCGTCCATAAAAGGCATCATCACATCGCTGATAATAAGGTCAGGAATTTCATTTTCAATAATTTTTAAAGCTTCTAAACCGTTGTAAGCTGTGATAAGTTTATATTTTTGATCTAATAAATCATTAAGAAGCAAATGTATTTCTTTTTCATCTTCAACAACTAATATCGCTTTTCGATCATCTGTAATATGGCTTAATGATGAAATTTTGTCCGGAGTTTCTTCATCTTTAACCGGAGTTTCTTCCAAAATATTTTTTAAATGATTTGAAATTAGAATAGGACTTACTGTACTATCCAGTTCTTTTTCATCAAACGAAGCTTCATTGCAAGGAAGTAAAACAGTAAATATTGTTTCGATATTTTCCTGACTTGAAACAGAAATTTCGCCTCTTAATGCCGTAATTAATTTTTTTACATACGCCAGGCCAATACCGGTTCTAAACATTGTATTATCCGTTTCGGTATTTAATTTAGCTAAGAAAAACTGATCAAATAATGAATCTGATTCTTCTTTCGAAATCCCTTTTCCTGTATTGGTTATGGTAATATTTAATTTTTCTGTGCCAATGTTCTTAATGCTGAATTTTAAGGTTATTTTTCCGTTTTCTGGTGTATATTTAAAAGCATTCGACATTAGATTAAAAACGATTTTTTCGATTTTATCTTTGTCAAACCAGCCCAATAAAACTGGAGGAATATCAAGTGAATAGCTAATGTTTTTTTCGATTGCCCATTCATCAAACAATTCAGCTATTTGTTCGATTAAATTTACCAAATCAAAGTTTTTCACATTTACTTCAATATGATCAAATTCGGCTTTTCTAAACTCTAGTAATTGCTGCGTTAGAAACAATAAACGCGAAGAATTTCGCTGAATCATGTGGATGAATTTCGTGTTTCTTTCGCTGAGGTTTGTTACTTCCGAAAGTTTTTGAATTGGACCAACAATTAAAGTAAGCGGCGTTTGAAATTCATGCGCTATTTCTGTAAAAAAAGTAAGCCTATTTTCATGTATTTCCATTTCCCTTTTCCTAAATAAGATATTTTGGTTTAAGGATTGACGTTTTTTGTAATAACTCTGAATAAAAAACGCAAAAGCCAATAGGAGCAGGGCATAAATTAAAAAAGCAATGTTCGACTGCCAATATACCGGTTTTACGCATATATCAACAGCATGAACCGGTTTAGTCCAGACACCATCACTGTTTGACCATTTTATCCATAAAGAATAGTTTCCTTTAGGAACGTTTGTAAAAGAAATAATTCTTCGATTATCAATAACATTCCAGTCTTTGTCAAAATTCTTTAATTGATAAGCATATTGACATTTTTCAGTATTGATAAAAGTCAGGGCAGTTAATTCAATGTCAAAGAAATTTTGATTATGATTTAAAACAATAGAAGGATGAGAAGTAGAATTTGGAGCAATAACCAATCCTTGATAATAGGGCACTGGCTGATTCTGCCCGCTTATTTTATCAATGAAAAGATCTGGAATCACACTTGACTCTTTTATATTTTGAGGTAAAAAATAATTAAAACCTTTTATACCGCCCATAAATATAAAATCAGATTTTAAATTTTGATAAAAAGCCCCATCAGCAAATTCATTGTTTTGAAGACCTTCGTTTTTAGTGTAATTCGTAAAATTTAATTCGTTGACATTAAAATTAGAAAGACCAAAATTGGTGCTTAACCAAAGATTATTTTTTTTATCACAAACAATTCCGTGAATCGTATTATTAGGAAGACCGTCTTTTACCGTAAAACTTTTAAATACGGGTTTTCCATTTTTTGTTTCCAATAAGTTTAAACCCAGACTAGTTCCTATCCAAAGCCTGTTTTTAGCATCGGTTACCAAACATAAAATATCATTGTTGGATAAACTTTCGGCATCATTTTTATGATTTCTGTAAGCATAAAACCGTTCTGATTTGATATCAAATAAATTTAATCCGCCTAAACGAGTGCCAATCCAAAGTTGATTTTTATTTTTTGGAATTATCGAAAAAACAATATTACTGCTCAATTCATTGCCTTGATTATTATTGGCCGCATAGTTTTTAAAATCAGAAACTTTTAGATTATTTCCTAAATGCTCAATCTTAAAACGAAACATGCCATAACCATTAGTTCCAACCCAGATAAACCCATTTTCATCCTGATAAATAGAATAAACAGATTTAAAATAAGCACAAGCCTCGCTACCTATAATTTCTCTCCAGGTAAATAATTTTGATTTTTTCGAATCATAAACGGCAATACCATCGCCATCCGTACCAATAAAAATTAAATCATTTTGTCCTTTGTGCAAAGAAAAAACTGCATTATTTATGGCACTATTATTTTCGTTGTAATTTTTGTAATCTAGTGGTTTTTCAGGATTTAAATAAAAATTTGAAGAGAATTTAAACAAGCCCTTTCCTTTTGTACCAACCAGAAAAGAATGATCTTCTAATTCTAAAAATGTTCTTACAATGGCACCATCTAATTCTGGAATCTCTGCTTTGGAAACCAGATTAAAAGGTTTTTTTAGCGGACTTATTTTAAAAATTCCGTCGCCATCTGTTCCTGCCCAAAATATGTTTTCGTTTCCCTGAATGAGAACAGTAGTTTTGTTTTTTAAATGTTTTAGCCAATCTTTTTTTACCTCAACACCATTTTGATCTAAAACAGCATATCCTGATTTGTCCAGAACGATAAGACCATCAGAAGTTTTTCCTATAATTTTTTCAATATGGTTTTTATTGAAGGGGACAATTTCATTGTTTAAAGAATATAAATTGCTTTTTCCGGTTAGCGATACAGTAACTATTTTTTGTTTCGAAATTTCATCAAACGACTGAATGTTTTTTGAAATGAGTTGTATTCCTGAAATTGCTTTTTTACCGCTTTTGGCTGTTTTAATGGATAATTTGTAGAGATCATTATTTTCAAATAAAACCAGCAATTCACCTTTTTGTGTAAACTGCATTTTTTTTACCGCTTTTTTAGGAAGGTTTTTTGAATTTAATAATTGAAAAGCATCATCTTCAAAATAGCCAATTCCCCAATTTTTTGCAGCACAAAAAACTCTTTTAGAAGAGTCCAGCGCCATGTTGAATTCAGATTCAGATAATGGAGAGATGTCTTTTCTTGAAAAATAATACCGCTGAAAAACGCCCGTTTTTTTATCAAATCGGTTTATGCCGTGTATGGTGACAATCCAAATATTTCCCTTGCCGTCTTCATCTATTTTTAAAATAACCTGATTGCTTAGGCTGTTTTCATTATTAGCTTCCGGTCTGTAAATTTTAAAATTGCTGCCGTCATATCGGTTTAAACCATCCCAGGTTCCTATCCAGAGTAAATTGTCAGAATCCTGAAAAATAGCATTAATAGAACTGTTAGAAAGCCCTTTATTATTATCCAATTGCTCAGACGAATACTCTATATCAATTGATTTAGAGTTCTGATTATGGATATGTAACGGAGTAGTTTTTAAAAACGAACTCTTTTGAGAATTATTGACAGAAACGGCTTTCTCTCTATTGTCACATGAAAAGAAAATCATCAGAACAAAATATAAGAGAATAGATTTAATTTTCACTGTACTTTTTTTTAATCGTTTCACCCGGCATAGTCATCTTTCGTTTACTCAAAAGTTATATCGTTTCGTTTGTGATATGATTCCTGATTTAAAGAAATTTTTTCACAATGTTTAAAGATATATGAATATGCATTGCCACGCTATGATTTTTGTCATATTTTTTGCCTTTGATTAATAAAGAGCTTATGTTTGAAAAATAAGAACATAAAAAAAGCTGGTACTTTTTAGTACCAGCTTTACTTTTTTATACTTTCTTGACCTTTTTGAGGGCTTCGACATAATATTCGTTTACTTTTTCCCAGTTTATATGTCCATAAAAAGCATCGATATAACTTCCTTTTCTATTTTGATAATCCAGATAATAAGCATGTTCCCATAAATCAATGCCTAAAATTGGCGTTCCGGGAATTAATGCATTTTTCATTAACGGATTATCCTGATCTTCTGTAGTCGTAATTTGTAATTTTCCGTATCTGTCGACAACCAGCCAAACCCAGCCAGAACCAAATTGTTTCTCTGCCTGACCTTTAAATTGATTGGTAAGATTATTAAAAGATCCAAATTCTTTATTAATAGAACCCGCAAGAGTATCTTTTGGAGTCTGCTCTTTTGGGGTCAGAATATTAAAATAAAGCGTATGATTGTAATATCCGCCGGCATTTTGACGAAGTTTTAGATTACTAAGAGGCATTTTTTTTAAAATATCCTCAATAGGCATATTTTCAAACTCAGTTGAAACAATTTCTTTATTAAGATTATTTGTATACGATAAATAGTGTTTTGAATAATGTGTTTCTAAAGTTAAGGAACGTAAAGCTGGACTTAATCCGTCGTAGGTAAAAGGCAGTTTTGTAAGTTCAAATGAACCTGGATCTGCTTTTACGTCATTTGGAGAACCAATCGTTATTTTTTCTTCCTTAGTTGGCAGCGGAACTTCTACAACTTCGGTTAGCTTATTGTTATCATTACAAGAAAATAATAGAAAAAATGAAGCTAAAATGCTAAAACGAGTAATGTTTTTCTTCATAATATTAATTTATTTTGATGTTAGTGAATTAATGATTTCGATGTAATTCTCTTTGGCTTCATCTGTTGATAAATGACTAATCTGCATCCAGGCATTAGTTTTAAAAGCATTTCTCAAATCAAAATTCTCAGACTGATTGTAAACGGCAGTTCCAAAAGTTGCCTGTTTATAAAACGCATAAAGTCTTAGCTGCACATCTTGCGGCAGCGAGGCCTGAGTCATTTTCATTGCAATTTCAACAGCCTCATTGAAGCGTGTATCTAAATCTTTTTCTGCCATTTAAGCTTTTGTAGCAATAATAGTTTTTCCCCCAATTGCTTTTTGGTTTAAAACCACATTAATTGGTGTACCTAAAGGTAAAAATAAATCTACTCTCGATCCAAATTTGATAAAACCAGCATCAGTTCCCTGAATTACCTGCATTCCTTCCTGAGCGTAGTTTACAATTCTACGTGCTAATGCACCGGCAATTTGTCTGTAAAGAATTGCACCAAAAGTATCATTTTCGATTACAACTGTTGTTCTTTCGTTTTCCTCACTAGCTTTTGGATGCCATGCAACCAAAAATTTCCCAGGATGATATTTACTGAATTTTATAATTCCGTCCATCGCATAACGAGTAACGTGAACATTGATAGGCGACATAAAAATAGAAACCTGTAAACGTTTATCTTTAAAATATTCACCTTCATAAACTTCTTCAATAACCACAACTTTTCCATCAACCGGAGCAAGTATGTGATCGCTGTTTCTAACGGCAATTCTTTTAGGATTTCTAAAAAATTGTAAAATAATGATCAAAATCAATAATGCTGCTATTTGAACAAGCATTCTTAGCCAATTGATATCAATAAATCTATCAGCAATTACAAGTACGACAACAGTAAAAACTGTTCCTAATAAAATAGATGGGGCTCCTTCTTTATGAAACATAATATAAAATTTGATAAAATAAAAATATAATTGGTGCTACAAATATAACACTATCTAGTCGATCTAAGATACCTCCGTGTCCCGGCATTATGGAACCGCTGTCTTTAATACCGGCAATTCTTTTAAATTTCGATTCGATCAAATCACCGATTGTTCCAAAAATACTCACGATTAAAGCAATAATAGTCCATATTAAAATAGATTTACTGCTAAAAGCCGGATTAGGCTGTATATATAATTTTGATATTAAAAATCCTGCAAAAGCCGCAAAAAACATTCCGCCTAAAAAGCCTTCAATTGTTTTTTTGGGAGATACGCGTTCGAATAATTTATGTTTTCCCATTGATTTTCCAACCAGATACGCAAAAGTGTCATTTGTCCAGATTAGCACAAACAGACCTATGATAATCTTTGGGTTGTAATCATTTGTTCCAAAAGAAATTTTTACGATAAAAAGAAAGGGTAATGTAATATATCCTAAAAGATATAGATATTTTGAAGAAATGCTTACTTTTTGAACGGAGTCATAAAATAAAAAGATAATACATTTAACAGATACAACTAGTGTAATAGCCAAAAGTACAAGATCTAGCTGCTGGATATTGGTTTCTAAATCAAGATTTGATTTAAAAGTATCGTTTAAATAAGCAGAAGTTTGTTTGTTGTAATGGCTGATTAGTATTACGGTTGTATAGAGTAAAGTTCCAAATAAAATAGCAAAGACTTTATTAAAGTTTACAATATTTGAAAATTCATAAATGGTAATAATTAGAAAAACACCAAAAAGTATGATAAAGCTTTCAGTAGAAAACAAGATTGACGTTAACAACAGAGCAATATAAACAGCACCAGAAAGGGTTCTTTTAAGCGTTTCGTTCATCTTAAAGATCTTCTAAGAGCAATAAATAAAGGTTCTTGGCAACACTTCCGTATTGGGTAAAATCTTCTTCTTTTGCTTTTTCGAAATATTTTATTGTGGTGATATTAGTTGGAATGTCTCGATCGTATTTACGTTTAATGGCAGTTAAACCATCACTTTTCATTGGGAGAATTTGACTTGTTGTGGCAATAATTACAATATTTGCTGGTAATTCGTTTGGTTTATTTTGTCTGATCTGTTTTGAAGAGAAAAGAATAGAACCTTCATCTGAAATTAGATTTTCGCAGCTTGCTAATAAAAATTTAGGTTTTGACGGTGCAATATAGAATAATTTGTTTTCTTCTAATAAATGAAAAAGAGCCGGCTCGTAACACAATACTTCACTTTCAAACCAGTCGTTTTCTTCTAAAATATTTTCGAATTGTTCTGCAGCTTCCTGACTGTTTTCACAATACAAAAATTTACCGCCATTTTTCTTGAAGTTGAAAATGAATTGTTCGTCTAAAGACAAATGACTATTTGGGGCAGGAGTTCCTGCGTACTCACTTTCGTGTTCTTCGTCAGAAGCAGATTCGCCGGAACCAAATATTTTTTTGAAAAAATTCATTTTTTATATGAAATACTTTACATGTTAATTGAAAACGTTCAAAGATAAAAAAATCTTAATTCAAAAGGGTATTTTGAATTAAGATTTTAAAAAATATTGTGTATTTAATGAATAATTTACGAAACGACTTCTTCTAAATTTTTGTCAAAAGTACGTTTTCCGAAAATTGCTTCTAAGTCATCTTTAAAAATAACTTCTTTTTCAATTAATATATCAGCAAGCTGATTTAACTTGTCTTTGTTTTCTTGTAAAATTTCAATAGCTCTTTGGTATTGACCTTCAATTAATTCTGAAATTTCTTTGTCAATAATTTTTGCTGTCTCATCAGAATATGGTTTTGAGAAGTTGTACTCACTTTGTCCAGATGAATCATAATAAGTGACATTTCCAATTTTATCGTTCAAACCATAAATCGTTACCATTGCACGAGCCTGACGTGTTACTTTTTCTAAATCGCTTAATGCTCCAGTCGAAATTCTGTCAAAAGTTACCTTTTCAGCAGCTCTTCCTCCCATAGTAGCGCACATTTCATCAAGCATTTGATCTGTTCTTACGATTTGTCTCTCTTCTGGCAAGTACCATGCAGCACCTAAACTTTGTCCGCGGGGAACAATAGTTACTTTAATAAGCGGGGCAGCATGTTCCAGCATCCAGCTTACAGTAGCGTGACCTGCTTCGTGAATCGCGATTGCTCTTTTTTCTTCTGGAGTAATAATTTTATTTTTCTTTTCAAGACCTCCAATAATTCTGTCAACAGCATCAAGGAAATCTTGTCTGTCAACTGCAGGTTTGTTATTACGGGCAGCGATTAAGGCAGCTTCGTTACAAACATTTGCAATATCAGCACCAGAGAACCCCGGAGTTTGTTTTGCTAAGAAATCAAGATCCAGACCTTCAACTTTTTTGATAGGAGCTAAGTGAACTTTAAAAATTTCAGCTCTTTCGCGAATGTCTGGTAAGTCAACAAAAATTTGTCTGTCAAAACGTCCTGCACGCATTAAAGCTTTATCAAGAACGTCGGCTCTGTTTGTTGCAGCCAAAACAATTACATTAGAGTTTGTACCAAAACCATCCATTTCTGTCAATAACTGGTTCAAAGTATTTTCTCTTTCGTCGTTTCCGCCAGACATGTTGCTTTTTCCACGGGCTCTACCTACAGCATCAATCTCGTCGATAAAGATAATTGCCGGAGATTTTTCTTTTGCCTGTTTAAACAAATCACGTACACGAGATGCACCAACTCCCACAAACATTTCAACGAAATCAGAACCTGATAAAGAGAAAAATGGAACCTGCGCTTCACCCGCAACAGCTTTTGCTAATAATGTTTTACCAGTTCCAGGAGGTCCTACAAGTAAAGCTCCTTTAGGGATTTTACCTCCAAGATTTGTATATTTTTCAGGGTTTTTAAGGAATTCTACAATTTCTTGTATTTCTTCTTTTGCACCTTCTAAACCTGCAACATCTTTAAATGTAGTTTTGATATCTGTTTTTTCATCAAAAAGTTTAGCTTTCGATTTTCCAATATTGAAAATCTGTCCGCCTCCGCCAGCGCCTCCGCCAGACATTTTACGCATAATGAATATCCATACACCAATAATAATGATGATAGGAAGTAAGCTGATTAAAATATCGCTCCAGTTATTTTTTTGAAGGAAATTGAAATCTTTTAGTTTGCCTTCGCCAACTGCTTTTTCAAGTTTTGTTTGAAAGATTTGGTCGTTACCAATCTCTAAAGTATAATGCGGCCCTTTGTTTGGGTTTTTAAAAATATCTTTAGAAACTTTTTCATTTGCCGGATCTTTAAGAGCTGCAGCAGTTAGGTATACTTCAGCTTCGGCTTTGTTATAAACGATAACTTTTTCAATTTGTCCTTTTTCTAATAAAGTATTGAATTTAGAAGAAGTCAATTGAGCAGGTTCGCTTAAATTAGATCCACCGGTTGCAAAACTTATAAATAAAAAAACTAGAAGTATTGCAGTATATATTAACCAGGGACTTATTTTAAATTTACTCGGATTTGGATTATTATCTTTAGCCATTTAGAAAAATTTTTCTTTTAGTATTTGTTTTCGATTGTAGTTATTTTGGCGTCACCCCAAAGGCTTTCGATATTATAGTATTCACGAATGTGTTTTTGGAAAACATGTACCACGATATGCACATAATCCATAAGAACCCATTCTGCGTTATCGGTTCCTTCTACGTGCCAGGGTTTGTCTTTTAAGTCTTTAGATACTGTTTTTTGTATTGAGTTTACAATGGCGTTAACTTGGGTATTTGAGCTACCGTTGCAAATGACGAAATAGTCACAAACCGCTGTGTCTATATCTCTTAAGTCAAGAATGTCGATATCATTTCCTTTTACTTCCTCAATCCCTTTGATTATGTTCGCCAATAGAACATCATTATTAATAGTCTTTTTCGCCATGAATTATTTTATATGAATTTGTAAAGTTACCAAATTTTGTGATTATTTTTGAACCTTAACAAAATATTAAATTAAGATATTTAAATTATTTAATGAAACTAATCAAACTCGATGCCATAGATTCTACAAATGATTTCTTAAAATCGTTGTCAAGTCAGGATGAACTGGAGAATTTTATGGTGGTAACGGCTGAAAATCAGACAAAAGGCAAAGGGCAAATGGGGGCAAAGTGGAGCTCTGAGAAGGGTAAAAACTTAATTATGAGCGTCTTGGTAAAAGATTTTCTGTTTGATAATGAGCAGGTTTTTAATTTGAGTATTGTAGTTTCCTTAGCGGTTTTAGAAACTTTAAAATCGTTAAATATTCCTGATTTATGTATAAAATGGCCAAACGACATAATGTCATACAATAAAAAAATTGGTGGCATACTAATCGAAAATACCCTAAAAAGCGATGGCAGGATAGTGTCAGTTGTCGGAATCGGAATAAATGTCAATCAAACTAATTTTGAAGAACTGCCTCGTGGATCTTCGTTGGCAGTTATCTCCGGAAAAACTTTTGATAAAAACGATCTCACAATTTTAATTACAGAAAAAATAAAAGAAAAAACCGAATTATGGAAAACGACATCTTCCGTTTTCTGGGAAGATTATTTTAATTCGCTGTTCAAAAAAGGAATTCCAATGCCTTTTAAAAACCTTCAGGACAAAAATTTCATGGGAATTATTCAGGGCGTTTCTTCTATTGGGAAATTGCAGGTTTTATTGGAAGATGATTCTGTTTCAGAATTTGAGATAAAGGAGATCCAGATGCTTTACTAGGAGGTTCAAAGGTGCAGAGAGGCAAAGGTTCAAAGATTTTTTGCTTAAAATAAATCTGCAGAATCTGCCAGATCTGCGTGAGAAAAAAATCATTTTAATCCTTTTAATCTGTGTCAAAAAAAAGCCCGACAATTAAATCAGGCTTTTCATTTATAATTCACAATTAATAATTAACCATTATTAAAGTTTGTTCATATTGTTTGCTAAAGTTTCAATAAACTTACTGATTGGACCTTTAACCATCATCGCCATCATAGCGTTGAATTCGCCTTCAAAGAATAATTGAACGGCACTTTCTGAATCAGAAATAGTATCAATATTTGAAGTTAAAGTAAACGGAAGTTTATCACTTGCAGCACCCAGAACAATTTTGTTTGGCGCTGCCTTATCTTTCATTTTTAATTTGATTTCCGGCATACCTTTCAATCCAAAAATAAAAGCATCTTCGCCTGTTACTTCAAATTTAGCGATGTTATCCGGCATTAGTTTTTCAAAATTCTTAACATCAGTCAGTTGATCGAATAAATCCTGAGCTGATTTCTGAACGGTAACTTTTGGACTTTCTAAGTTCATATAATATTTTGTTTTTTTATTTGTATGTAGCAATCAAAATAAATTCCAATTTTTTAAATTCCAAATCCCAAAAAGAGCGAAGCGATTTTTAGAAAATCTAAAATCTAAAATCTAAAATCTAAAATCTAAAATCTAAAATCTAAAATCTAAAATCTAAAATCTAAAATCTAAAATCTAAAATCTAAAATCTAAAATCTAAAATTACTCTTGCCCCCAAGTCGATGGGCTTACGCTCCATTCTTGTAGAGTAGATTGCTGGTCTTCTGTTATATATTGTTTTTGAACTGCTAAATCTAAAAGATTTTCGTAGTTGCTTAATGTAAACAAGTCAACATTAGCATTTTTGAAATTCTCTTCGGCAACATTAAAACCATAGGTAAAAATCGCTGCCATTCCTTTAATATTAGCGCCTTCATTGCGTAAAGCTTCAACAGCAAGTAAACTGCTGTTTCCTGTACTGATTAAATCCTCGACAACTACAACATTCTGGCCTTTTTGAAAAAAACCTTCAACTTGATTTTGTCTGCCATGTTTTTTTGGTTCCGGACGAACATATACAAACGGAAGCCCTAGACTTTCGGCAACTAAAATTCCAATTCCAATGGCTCCAGTAGCAACACCGGCAATAACGTCAGGTTTCCCAAATTGTTTTTCGATGTTCTTGGCAAACTCATCACGAACATAGTTTCTGATGCTCGGAAATGAAAGAATTAACCTATTATCGCAATAAATAGGAGATTTCCAACCAGAAGCCCATGTAAAAGGATTTTCGGGATTCAATTTAATTGCATTTATTTGCAAAAGCAATTCGGCTGTTTTTTCGGCAGTATCTTTATTAAAAATCATAGTACAAATGTATAAAGTTTTTGTGAACGACAAACCACTTTTTTTGACAAATGAAATCTCCCGCGAGACAGATTTTCAATTGTTCTTGTTAGAAAGTATTGATATCGAACAGCTTATCATAAAAATTTTTCAAAATAAAATTCAAAAAGCCATTTTATATCATCCTGACGAAAGTGAGATAATGAAAACCCTTAAAGCCAAAATTCCGGTAAATAAAGCCGGCGGAGGTTTTGTGTACAATAAAAAAGGTGAGGTTTTATTTATCTTCAGAAACGGAAAATGGGATTTACCTAAAGGCGGAATCGAGAAAGGCGAGGACATTGAAGCCACCGCCATGCGAGAAGTTGAGGAAGAAACCGGCGTAAACCAACTTCGTATTGTTCAAAAACTTCAAAAAACCTATCATATTTTCAAACGCAACGGAAAATACAAACTCAAAATCACGCATTGGTTCGAAATGCATTCTGATTTTGAAGGAATTCCGTATGGACAAATCGAAGAAGGAATTGAAAAAGTTGCCTGGCTAAATCCGGAACAGATCAAAGACGCACTTAAAAACTCGTATGAGAATATTAAGCTGTTGTTTCAGGAGGAAAAAATCCAATAATAAAAATTCCAAATTCCAAAGATTATAAAATTGGAATTTGGAATTTAAAAATTTGAGATTTAGATCTTTTTGTTATAATTTATTTAGATCATTAATGTTAATCCATCCTTTTATGATCTTTTTTCCTTTGTAACTACAATATGCTTTTCCGTTTTCAATTTTTTCGACATAAACAATATTATTTTTAATTAAATACATTTTTGTTTTACTAAGGTTAGAGTTTTCTTTAAAAAAGAACGATTTGTTTTTATTTACATATCTAACCTGTATCCAATTACTTTTATTTTCCAGCTCAAACTGTTCAGGCTTATCTGCAAAATGCTGTACATTCCAGCACCCGCCATGTTCTTCTGGAAGTTTTATTTTAATTGTTTTGTTATTAATTATCTCGATTGTTCCTAAAATTACATCATCTCCCTTATCTTCCGGATAATAAGTTTTTACGCTAAATTTTTTCCTCGTAACTTTTCCTTCAATATAAAAAATGCATGAAAATTTCGGGTTGTTTGTTTCTTCATCTAATCCGGTATAATTTTCAAAATAACCAGTCAGCATTTTAGACGATTCATTGTAAGAAAGATTCATTCCAAATTCATATTCGCCCGAAATTAATTTTTGCCCAAATACAAGATTTGAAAATGATATAAGTAAATATGCTAACAGTATGTTTTTCATATTAATTTGTAATAATCGTTGAATAGAAAAAACTTTTTAATCTTTCAAATGGTTAATATAATTATCAAGTAATCCCAAAATTTGTTTACTGGCAACAGGATTAGCTGAATGCACATTGAATTTTAGATTCTTTAAATCTATTCCAGATTCATAAACGAGCCATTTAGCGCAAACATAACCATCTTCGGCAACTTGATCATTTTCATCAAGACCTAAATCATTATTAAAACTAATTAATTCAGAAAGTCCTTTTTCAAGAATTACTTTTTTAAAATCGTGAGAATTTCTAACCACAATGAAATCATCATTAGTTAATTTTTTGTAAACCATATTTACGTCTCTAATATCGTCGAGAAAGAGTTTGTATGTCATCTTTTAGTGAATATAAAAATGAATTTGAATAGCGTCCAGCTTTAGCTGGATGATAAAATTTAAACGTAACAAACAGGCTTTAGCCAAAAAAAAAGCCGATTAGGCTGAAGCCTGTTCGATTGGTATTTTAATTCCCCTAGCTAAAGCTAGGGGCTATTATAAAATCTTTGTGGTTTTAAAAAAACTAAAGTACACGATAAAACAGGATACTGCAAATGCGCCTTTACATAATAAACGGAATGCTTGTAAATCCAATCCGCTCTGCGAAGTGTTTGTAATTGCTGTGCGAAGTCTCCTGACTTCGTACCCGTTTCTATATTCCGTTTCAAAATTATTTTTTACTCTCTTTGTGGACTATTGGAATGAGTACAAAGTCAGGAGACTTCGCACAGTAATAAGAGAGTCTTGCAAATGAGTAACTCGAAGAGCAGATTAAAAGTCAAGATTTTACAAATATTAATTCATTGCTTGACTTCTTAAATGTTTAATATAATTATCAAGCAAACCCTGAATTTGTTTACTGGCAACAGGATTAGCCGAATGCACATTGAATTTTAGATTCTTTAAATCTATTCCAGATTCATAAACCAGCCATTTGGCGCAAGCGTAACCATCTTCGGCAACTTGATCATTTTCATCAAGACCTAAATCATTATCAAAACTAATTAGTTCTGGCAGTCCTTTTTCAAGAATTACTTTTTTAAAATCGTGAGAATTTCTAACCACAATGAAATCTTCATTAGTTAGTTTTTTATAAACCATATTTACATCTCTAATATCGTCGAGAAAGAGTTTGTATGTCATCTTTTAGTGAATATAAAAATGAATTTGAATAGCGTCCAGCTTTAGCTGGATGATAAAATTTAAACGTAACAAACAGGCTTTAGTCCAAAAAAAACCGATTTGGCTGAAGCCTGTTCGATTGGTATTTTAATTCCCCTAGCTAAAGCTAGGGGCTATTATAAAATCTTTGTGGTTAAAAAAAACTAAAGCACTCGATAAACAGGATACTGCAAATGTGCCTTTTCATAATAAACAGAATGCTTGTAAATCCAATCTAGCTGCGCATCAGGATTTTTAGCAAATTCAGCATCAGTTTGTTTTTTAGATTCTAATTCCGCTTTTAGAGCTGGGTTTTCTTTTAAAAGCTGTGCAGCAGTATCTTCAAAAATATATTCTGAATAATGTTCTTTTTGCTGTAAAATAGGATCGAAGAAATTCCAGTTAAAAAACGAATCAATGCCTTCCGGTTCAAAAGCTTCCAAAAGATATTTTACACCTTTTTGATTAGTAGGAACTAAGTAATCTCCTTTGGCGAAAGCCATTTTAACGATTTTAGAAGTTACGGTTGTATTTCTATGTAAATAATGTCCTTCGTAAGCAGACGGAACGGTTTTAAAATCGGCAATTTTGTAGCTTTCAACTTCAATAATTGTATCGTTTTTAAGTTGTGAAAAAGAGATATTATTGTTTTTCAAAAGATCAATAATATTCCAATATCCCCTTGGAACAATATAAGCTGTAGGAATCACAATTTCCTTAACCGATTTAAATTCTTTGATATACGGAACGTCTTTTTTATAAGGTTTACTTCGGTCGTAATACAAACGATTTCCTGTTGTGGCGTCACTTTTTTTGTAACCTGCTTCATATCCTAAAAATGAAAAAGTTGTGGCTTTTGTGCTGTCTAATTCCCATTTTAAAGTATACGATTTTTTAGGCTGATATTGTTCTAAGTTTTTCACTCGAAGTTCTTTGATTTTTTGATAATTGGCATCGGTAAAATCCAAAGTCGATTTCATGTATTCGTACGTCATTTTTACACGTTCGGCATATTTTTTCAGCATGTGTGTTTCGACCACAAAACCAATAGTATTAAATAGGGAAGTGTAACCCGTTGTATATCGCGGACTATCGACAAACTGCCCGAAACCTTTGTCTGGCGTATCTTTAAAAGAATCTACATAAGGCGTTGTTTCGATTTTCTTTTTCTGTAAATCTTTTACCAAAGCAGGCATCATTTCGTTATTCATAAAATCGCCCAAAACAGTTCCCAGTTTATTATGCTGTGTCATAATATAAGTCAGTTTGTATTGATAATCAGAGCCATTACTTACGTGATTGTCAATAAAAACATCGGCATTTATTTTCTGGAAAATCTCGACAAAACTCTTTGTATTTCTCGTATCCGATTTCATTAAATCACGATTCAAATCGTAGTTTCTCGCATTTCCTCTAAAACCATAAATTTCTGGTCCGTCCTGATTTGCACGCGTTGTCGAATTACGATTTAAAGCACCTCCAATATTATAAACCGGAATGCAGACTAAAACGGTATTTTTTGGAGCTTTCAGTTTCCCTATAGCTAAATCTCTGTAAAATTGCATTGTGGCGTCGATTCCGTCCGGTTCTCCCGCATGGATTCCGTTATTGACAAAAAGAACTGCTTTAGTTTTCTGAATTTTGTCGAAATCAAATTCTTTGTCAGGATTAAAAGTTACCATGTGCAAAGGTTCACCAGAATCTGTTAACCCCATTTCTTTAATTTGAATTGTTGGAAAATCATTGGTTAAAAGCTTAAAATAAGCAATAGTTTCCTGATATGAAGCCGATTGATTTCCATTTCCTTTTTCAAAAAAAGTATCGTATTTTTTATTGTTTTGAGCGAAAAGAGTGATTGTGAAAAGTGAAAAGACAATGGTAAAAAGTTTCATGGTTTTGGTTTTATTATGAATCAAATATAGGATTTTTTGTTTCAAGTTTCAGGTTTCAAGTTTGATGTACTTTGTGTTTTTTTAACCGCAAAGAACGCAAGTTTTTTTTTGTATAAGATTTTTAAAACGCAAGGTTCGCAAAGCTTTGCGGATAAAAACTTTGCGAACTTTGCGTAAACCTTTGTGTTCTTTGCGGTAAAAAAAAACTTGAAATAAAAGAAAACCTGAAACTTGAAACCTTTTAATTACTTTTGCAAAATGAATAAAAAACACCATTCTAACAATATACTTTCGAATTTAGGGATTGAGAGCCTAAACGAAATGCAGGAAACAGCTCAGGACATAATCCTGAACGATAATAATGTTTTATTGCTTTCCCCAACCGGATCTGGAAAAACATTAGCCTTTTTGCTTCCTGTTTTAGAATTATTACAGCCTGAAATTTTATCGGTTCAGTGTTTAATTTTAGTTCCGTCGCGTGAACTTGGGCTGCAGATTGAACAGGTTTGGAAAAAAATGGGAACGCAGTACAAAGTGAATATTTGCTACGGCGGACATTCAATCGATACTGAAATCAAGAATTTAAGCAATCCTCCGGCAGTTTTAATTGGAACGCCGGGAAGAATCGCCGATCATATTGACAGGGATACTTTTAGAACAGATAAAATTCAAACGCTGATTTTAGATGAGTTTGATAAATCGCTTCAACTGGGGTTTCATGAACAAATGTCTTTTATTATTGGAAGACTGCCCAAAGTAAACAAAAGAGTTTTAGTGTCTGCAACGTCTGATATTGAGATTCCAAAATATACACGAGTTGTAAATCCAAGGGTTTTAGATTTCATTGTGGAAGAGGAGGAAAAGGCAAATCTTTCTATGAAAATGATTGTTTCTCCTTCTAAAGATAAATTAGAAAGTTTGTTCAATTTAATTTGTTCTTTAAAATCACAGTCGGCTATTATTTTTTGTAACCATCGCGATGCTGCAGAACGTATCAGCGATACTTTAAACGAAAAAGGAATTTACGCCACGTATTATCATGGGGGAATGGATCAGGACGAACGTGAGCGCGCTTTAATTCAGTTTAGAAACGGAAGTATAAGTTACCTCATCACGACAGATCTTGCTGCTCGTGGATTGGATATTCCTGAAATGAAACACGTAATTCATTATCATTTACCATTAAAAGAAGATGAATTTACACATCGTAACGGACGTACAGCGCGTATGCAGGCAACCGGAACGGCGTATATTATTGTTCACGAAAGTGAGAAACAATTAGATTACATTGATTATGGCATGTCAGTTTTGGATGTGAAAAATGTAATTTCTCTGCCAAAACCACCAGAATTTCAAACAATTTATATAAGCGGCGGAAAAAAGACAAAGCTGAATAAGTTTGATATAGTAGGTTTCTTTTCTCAAAAAGGAAAACTGGAAAAAGATGATTTAGGGCTTATTGAAGTAAAAGATTTTGTTTCGTTTGCGGCGGTAAAATTTGGAAAGGTAAAAGAGCTTCTGAAAAACATTAAAGACGAAAAAATGAAGGGTAAGAAGTTTAAAATTGAAGTTGCCCGAAATGTTATAAAGAAAGAAGAAGAAAAAAATAAGAAATTTTAGCCTTTTTAGGATAATATAACTGTATTTGCCTTGTTTTATGTTGTTGTATATCAGTTTTTTATCATTAATCGAACAAGATTAACAATTTTGTGTTAAAAAAATAATGAATTGATAGGTGTTTTTTCAATATTTCTGTGTTTTTTTGTTGCAGTAAAATTGTAAACCCCAAATCCACTATGAAAAAGATTATTACCATTGCCATTTTGTTCTTTAGTTTTGTATCATTTGCACAAATCAAAGTTCTTGAGACAGTTCCTGTTGAGAAATTAGGAAAAGTAAATAACAATTACATTCAGAAAATTGGAGACGAATACACAGTTTATTACACAAGTATTCAAAACGAAGATGATGCTTCAAGTTTGAGAAAATTTACTTTTAAAAATGTTGATAACGATTATACAAATCTTTACAACATTATTATGGGAGGTTTTACCGCTTCTCCTTTGTATGATATTAAATTAGAATTACCAAACAACTACATTTGGCTGCACTATACAGGAAATGTTGTACCAGATAAAGCTACAGTTCAGTTTATGGTATCCAGCAAAGACAGAGATGCTGCAACAAACAGTGTATCTGAGCCATTTGTAAAAGATCAAATCAGCAAATTATTTCAAAAATAGTTTGTTGTCAAAAACAATATATTGAAAAAGGCCGTTCAGTTTTTGAACGGCTTTTTTTTGTTTCAGGTTTTTCTTTGTTTCAGGTTTCAGGTTGCTTAACGTTGTCTTGATTTTAACGCAAAGTTCGCTAAGTTTTTTAATTCAAAGCTTTTGTAAAAGTACAAAGTCCGCAAAGCTTTGTGAATAAAACTTAGCGAACTTTGAGTTAACTTTTGCATGCTTTACGGTTAGATAAGGGAGTAAAAAAACTTAGAACCTTATCACCTTTTAAATTTTCTTTACATATTGCGTAATAATAACAATCTGTTGTCCATCGACTTTTCCTTCGATGTATTCAGCATTTTCGTGGTCTAGACGAATGTTTCTTACGGCGGTTCCTTGTTTGGCAACCATACTTGATCCTTTAACTTTAAGATCTTTAATTAATACAACAGAATCTCCGTGCTGTAAAACAACACCATTACTATCGCGGTGAACCAGTTTATTTTCGTCATCTTCGCCTTCGCCGGTTGCTTGTGCCCACGCCAGCGTATCTTCATCTAAGTACATCATATCAAGTAATTCCTGAGGCCAGCCGGCAGAACGTAAACGGCTTAACATTCTCCAAGCAACAACCTGAACCGGAACGTTTTCATTCCACATGCTGTCGTTAAGACATCTCCAGTGATTTAAATCGACGTTATCTGGATTTTCAATTTGGTCAATACAGGTATTACATGCTAATATTGCTTCGTCAATACCGCCTTTTTGAGTTGGTAATACTTGATATACTTTCAGGTTTTCTTCGGCGCCGCAAAGTTCACATTTAGACCCGCTTCGTTTGCTTAATTCTCTTTCGATACTCATTACTTATTTGTTTATTTTTTTGGCGAAATTACTTATAATCTGCTTCGCTTGCAAGTTTTTGGTTTTAGTCATTGCAAGGAACGAAGCAATCTCATTTGCTAGGTTTTAGCAGAGTGAAAATCATAGTGTGTTTGCTTCGTTCCTCGCAATGACTTTGCGCGTGTTGTTATTTTTGTACTCTTACCGCATCCGGAACCAGCATTTCATATTCACCGCCATTTCGCAATACATCACGAACAATACTAGAACTAATATAAGACGTTTTTGCTGCAGTTAATAAAAATACCGTTTCGATTTTAGAAAGACGTCTGTTCGTGTGTGCAATTGCTTTTTCGAATTCGAAATCGGCTGGGTTTCGTAAACCTCTTAAAATGAAGTTTGCTTTTTGTTTTTTGGCTAAATCTATTGTCAGTCCTTCATAAGTTATAACCGAAATTTTTGGTTCATCTTTAAAGGTTTCTTCAATAAAACGTTTTCTTTCTTCTAGTGAAAACATGTACTTTTTTTCGGCATTGACACCAATGGCAATTACGATTTCATCAAATAAAGAAACTCCTCTTTTGATAATATCTTCGTGTCCAAGTGTAATAGGGTCAAATGATCCTGGAAATATGGCTTTTCGCATTTTTTTTGTTTGAGGTTCAAAGGTTCAGAGTGACAAAGGTTCAAAGGTTTTTCTTTTTGGACGGGACTTCGACTTCGCTCAGTCTGACAGTTGTATAAATTAAGGTTCTGAAATCTTAGAATCTCAGAACCTTAATATTTTAGCAACTATGCCAAGGCTAGTTCGATTGCATTTGTAAATAATTCTTCCAGAGAAATTCCGGCTGCTTTTGCTTGCTGCGGAATCAAACTTTCGGTTGTTAAACCCGGAATAGTGTTCATTTCCAGCATATACGGTTCGTTATCTACAATGATGAATTCGCTTCTTGAGAATCCTTTCATTTTTAAAACTTCGTAAGCACGTTTTGCAGTTTCTCCTACTTTTTTTGTCAGCTCATCAGAGATTCTGGCTGGCGTGATTTCTTGTGATTTTCCTTCGTATTTGGCTTCGTAATCAAAGAAATCATTGTCAGATACAATTTCGGTAATTGGTAAAACTATAACTTCTCCCTTGTAATTAATTACGCCCACAGAAACTTCAGTTCCGTCAAGGAAACTTTCGATGATAATTTCGTTGTCTTCTTTATAAGCAACTTCAATTGCGATAGGAAGTTCGGCTTCAGTTTTTACTTTTGAGATTCCGAAACTAGAACCGGCTTTGTTTGGTTTTACGAAACATGGTAAACCTACTTTTTTAACGATTTCCTGAGTATTTATTTCGTCGCCTTTGTTTAAGTAATAGGAAATTGCTGTTTTGATTCCGTATGGTTTTAAAACAGATAATAAATCTCTTTTATTGAAAGTCAATGCCGATTGGTAGTAATCGCAAGAAGATTGCGGTAATCCAATTAATTCAAAATATGCCTGCATTAGTCCATCTTCGCCCGGAGTTCCGTGAATGGCATTGAAAACACAGTCAAATATAATTTTTTCTCCATTTACCGTTACAGAAAAATCGTTTCTGTCAATTGGGAATTCGGTATCATTTGCGTCTACATAAACCCATTTTTCTTTAAAAATATGAATTCGGAATCCGTTGTATTTTGTTTTGTCAAGATATTGGTACACAACGTTTCCGCTGATAAGCGAAATTTTGTATTCGCTTGAATATCCGCCCATGATGATGGCAATGTTTTTCATTTATATGTTTTGTTTTATATTTTGTTTCAGGTTTTCTTTGTTTCAGGTTTCAGGTTTTCTGCCACGAATTTCACGAATTTTCACGAATTATTTTTTTGAAATCTGTTTAGATCTGCAAAATCTGTGTGCCATTAATATCCAGTGTTCGCTAGGCTTACATGCTTAAGGGAAGACTTTCTTGTTTTAAACAAAATTATCATTTTTTTTGAAATGAAATACTTTATCTTTGCGACAACTAAAAATAAATTTATGAGTTTACGTAAGTATTTAACTAGCCGGGTATTTTTTTTACAAGTGTTAAGTGCGGCTGCTATTATTGCAGTTTTGGGTTATTTGTTTATGCATTGGCTGACTTTTACAACTGATCACGGACACGAAATTGCGGTTCCTAATTTAGCCAGACTGACTGAAGAACAAGTTGAAGAAAAACTAGACGAGCTGGATTTAGATTATGTGCTTTTGGATAGCGTTGATTACCGAAGTGAATATCCGAAATATAGTGTCGTTGAGCAGGATCCGCTGCCGGGAACTAAAGTGAAAGTAGGAAGAAAAATATATATTAAAATTAATTCATCGGGATTTTCGTCGGTTAAAATTCCGGATTTAATTGAAAAAACATATCGTGAAGCGGTGCCGACTTTAAAAGCTTTAGGACTTGAGCCGGGAACAATTACTTATATTCCAAATCTTGGAAAAGATATGGTTTTGGAAATGCGTTATAAAGGCAGAAATTTAAAAGTAGGAGACCGTGTTTTGAAAGCATCTAAAATTGATTTGGTTTTAGGTGACGGAAAAGCGAGTTATGTAGATGACAGTCAGGCTGCAGATAGTTTAGCAGTGCCTGCAGAAACCCCAAAAGATGAACAATAATATTGAAGAAAATTTAGATCTGGAAGACGAATTATTCGAGCATTACAGATTTGAAGTCCCAAAGGGTCAGGCGTTTTTGCGTATTGACAAATATTTGCTGAATTTGATTCAGAATGCTACACGTAACAAAATCCAAAACGCAGCAAGTGACGGAAATATTTTTGTAAATGATGTTCCGGTAAAATCAAACTATAAAGTAAAACCTTTTGATGTGATTACAGTTATGTTATCGCATCCTCCATATGAAAACCATATACTGCCGGAAGATCTTCCGATTAATATTGTGTATGAAGATGATGCATTTTTATTAATCAATAAAGAGCCGGGAATGGTGGTGCATCCGGGTCACGGAAATTATACCGGAACTCTTGTAAATGCTTTGGCACATCATTTTGATAACCTGCCAATGAACAGCAGCGAGCGTCCCGGCCTTGTTCATAGAATTGATAAAGATACGTCTGGACTTTTGGTTGTTGCCAAAACGGAAGCCGCAATGACGCATTTGGCGAAACAATTTGAAGCTAAAACTACAGAACGTGAATATATTGCCCTTGTGTGGGGAAATGTTGTAAATGATGAAGGAACTATTGAAGGAAACCTTGCCAGACATTTAAAAGACCGCATGCAGATGGCTGTTTTTGCTGATCCTGAAATAGGTAAACCGGCAATTACACATTATAAAGTTTTAGAACGTTTTGGTTACGTTACTTTGATTTCATGTAAATTGGAAACCGGAAGAACGCACCAGATTCGTGCGCACATGAAACATATCGGGCATCCGTTATTTAATGACGAACGTTACGGCGGACATTTGATCTTGAAAGGAACAACGTTTACAAAATACAAACAGTTTATTGAAAATTGTTTTAAAGCTTTGCCACGTCAGGCTTTACACGCTAAGACTCTTGGGTTCATTCACCCAAATACGGGAGAAATGATGCGTTTTGATACAGAGTTACCACAGGATTTTCAGGATTGTATTGAAAAATGGCGTACTTACGTGAAGTCACATAATACTGAAGACGAAGAGAATTAATTAGATAATTTGTCAATTAGATAATTTCTTAAACACAAATTCCACTAATTTACACAGATTAATTTTCGTGTAAATTAGTGGAATTCGTGTTTTAATTTAATTCCGAATGATACTTTATTTTACCAATCGATCCCGTTGGATTTGGTAAAAGTTCGAAAACAGAAGTAGGAGCGAGGCCTTGTTCTATTCTATGTGAAACGTATAGAATCGTAACGTTTGTTTCTTGTTTTATCGTGTTGATAAGCTGAATTACCAAATCTACATTTTCGTCGTCCAGACCTTCTACGGGTTCGTCTAAAATTAATAATGGCGGATGTTTTAAAACGGCGCGTACAATTAACGCAACTCTTTGCTGACCGATAGAAAGATCAATAAAACGTTTTTTTCTTAAATGTGTCATTTCAATAACTTCAAGCCACTGTGAAACAATTTGTTTTTGATGCGTTGTCGGCTCGATATAAAGTCCGATTGAATCAAAAAAACCGGAAAGGATCATTTCTTCTAAAGTGTGGCCTTTTTGAAATAAATCGGTCATTGAAGTTGCAAAAATTCCGATTTGTTTTTTGATGTCCCAAACGCTTTCTCCGCTTCCTTTTTTTCTTCCAAATAAATATAAATCCTGACCAAACCCTTTTGGATTATCCCCCGTAATTAAGGATAAAATAGTACTTTTTCCGGAACCGTTTGGCCCAATTAACTGCCAGAATTCACCCTGTTTAATTGTCCATGAAATGTTGTCAAGAATTTTTCTTTCATCATAACTAACCGAAACATTTTCCAGTTTTATTAATACACTTTCGTGGAAGGAATGCAGCTCAATTGCTTTTGGGATTGATGCCGTATTTAAGGTTTTAAAATGATTTTCGGTTTTTAAAATTGGGTATAATTCAAATGTATTGTCGTTAATCTGCGCTTTATTTGGAACAAATTCCAGAACGTCCACAACACGATTTAAGAGCTGAATAATAGCAATTTTATTAGTCAAATCGTTTAAGGAATCTGCCAGAGTTACTCTCGAGGCCTGATCTAAATGGTCAAACGGATTGTCAAAAATGATAAAATCCGGTTTTTGATTAATGCAGTATTTTAAAAATTCTTTTTTACGCTCACCGGATGAAAATGTACGTAATTGCCTGTGTGATTCAGGAGATGCTTCTACGCTGTCGTATTGGTATTCTTTTTCAATGAATTTTTCGATAGCAATATCAGAAAATAAAATACCTTTTTGATTATTAAAAACGGCTAATTCTCCTTTTGCTTCTCCATTAAGTAAACTGTCTATGAATGCTTTTTTATTTACCTGATTAGATAAAAGTATATCCCAATGCTGCATTTTTTATTTTCTATTTTTAAACTGTTGTCTGCATTTTTAACACATAGTAACATAGTTTTTTTGAAACTTAAATAAAGGCGTTTCACTTGCATTAATAAACATAGTATGCTATGTGTTAGAAGCGTGCTTCTTTTTATACTTTTTTAAACACAATAAAAATCTATGTTTTTATGTGTTTAAAAAAGAGATTATTTTGTTTCTTTAGCTGCCATTTCGCGGTCATTTCTTGACCATTCACTCCAGGAACCTACATAAAGTTTTGGAATTTCAATTCCGGCATAATCCAACGCTAATAAAGTATGACAAGCCGTAACGCCCGAACCGCAATGTACAATTACATTTTCTGACGTTTTATTATTTAAAATTTCAGCATATTTTTCAGCTAAAACTTCAGGAGATTTGAAAAGGCCGTTTTCGTCCAGATTTTCACTAAACGGAAAATTTACAGCACCCGGAATATGTCCGGCAATTAAATCTAAAGGTTCTGTAAGACCATCAAAACGATTTTTATCCCTTACGTCAATTACAATATTTTCGCTGTTATTTCGGGCTTTTTCGACCTCTTCAATATCAGCAGTTTTTAAATTCCATTCAGTAATCGGATAATTTCCTGTTTTTTCAAAATTTTCTATTTCTGAATTTACAGGAAAACCCGCTTTGACTGCTTCTTGCAAACCTCCGTTTAAAACCTGAACTTTTTCATGTTTCACAGCTTTTAGCATCCACCAAAATCTTGCAGCAGCATTTGAACCGTTTTTATCATCATAAATTACAACATGAGATGAAGGTGAAATTCCGAGTTTTGAAAGCACTTCCGAAAACTTTGAAAAAGAGGGAAGAGGATGCCTTCCGCCATTTTTTGGATTGCAGTCGACTGTTGCTAAATCTTTGTTCAAATCGACATAACGAGCCCCTTTTAAATGTTCTGCTTTAAAATTTTCCTCGGCATTAATTCCTGCTCTGGCGTCGATTAAAATAATTTCCGAAGAGTTATTCAGCTTTAATAACTCTTCAGCGTTTGTGATGGGAGAAAGTTTACTAGACATTTTTAATGAATTTATTTTTTAGAAGCCCCAGCCAAAGCAATGCATCAAGAATGAATTTGCTTTGTATTTTATTTTCAAATGCAAACGAAAGTGTTTTGTTAATCCCTCCTTCGTAATCAATATTATTGTGTCCCATATTGACATACTGTATTTTGTATTTTTTGTTTGTCCAAACTAAAGGACAATAACCTTTATGCACAAAACTTATATGCGCCTGATCGTTTTTTGCTGTGTAAAAAGCAATTACTTTAAACTTTGTTTTTTCTTTTTTATGCTGAGAAAAACCTGAAAAACTAATAAAAAAAGCAGCAGTAAAATATCTTTTTTGGTTAGTGAATAAATTGGATTAAATTTTGCTAAATTAATCAGGGATTTTTTCAATTAAAATTTCATTTTCTGCGCTGTCAAAATAAGTACAGGTCATTTCGATAATGTCAACTCTCCATTTTGCAATTCCGCATTGACCGGCATGGCGGCAAAAAGTAAGATAGTCTGTTTCTCCATGCTGGTGTTTTACTAAAAACTCTATAAAAAGTTCTTTGTTAACCGTTACAGCTACTAAAATAGGATTGTATTTTTCATCAGAAGTTACAGTGTAATTGTTTACACCGTAATATTCAACGTGTCCGTCATTCACAAATGTATCATAACCTTTTACACCCAGAATAATTAAGTCTTGTATATAATTTGGAAAATCGGCACCGCTTTTAACTTTAGCATGTGCTTCTTTGATTTGATCGATTGTAAACATATTATTTAGTTTTAAGTTAAGGTTTGCCACGAATTACACTGATTTTTATTTACGTAATGCTGAAAAATTCATTCCTGAAAATTCGTGTAATTCGTGGCAAACAAAAAAAATATTGTTTCAAAAATACGATTAATGGTTTTATAGATTGATCGAAAGATTAAATTTACCGCAATACATTTTGAAAAACTAAAGTTATACTCATAAAATTATCAGAAAAAAGAAGCTGCGTCTGTTTTAAACTACTTTTTAAGCGTTACAACTCTTTGCGGATAAGGAATGTCAATTTCAGCTTCGTCAAAACGTTTCTTGATACTTTGCAATAAATCACAATACATTACAAAACCATCTGTAGAGTTTTTTGCCCATGCCCATGCTTTTAATGTTACGCTGGAATCTGCGAGAGCCACAACTCTTGCCACGACCAAAGGTGTTTTTTGTTTTTTATTTTCGGCGGTTCTTGTATCAATAAAAAGCGGATGTTTTGCGATTTCATCCTGCATTATTTCTAATGCTTTTTCGACATTAGATTCATAACCAATTCCTATTTCAACTATTTTACAGCATTTGGTATCGTGCATATTGGTATTAACAATAATCTGATTGCTGATTACGGAGTTGGGAATTATGATTCTGTTGTTTTCGGCATCTTTTAAAACAACTTGCCTCAAATTGATATCCTCAACTGTGCCAACAAAATTATTGATCGTGATTTTGTCATTGATTCTGAAAGGTTTAAAAATCACCAGAAATATTCCGCTGACAATATTGCTCAAAGCCTGCTGTGAAGCTAAACCTGCGACTATCGAAATGACACCTGCGCCGGCTAAAAAGGAATGTCCTATTATTTTAAATTCGGGAATTTGAATTAAGGCAAAAGCAATCCCCAGAATATAAATTACGGTTATAATTAAATGTTTTAGAAACTTAAATCCGGTTGCATCGTATTCTTTATCACTCAATTTTCGATATAAAAAATAGCGGAGTATTTTGTCTGTTACAGCACCCAATATTATTGTGGTAATTAATATTATGGCGACAAAAAATCCAATTCTAAAGTCTTTTATGTAATCGATCATAGCTTTGAGATTTTTTAAATTAATGTGATATAACAGATTCTATCGGCCAATTTTTATTTACTTTTTTCAGATTTATATCCTGATTTTGTATTACGATTATTTTGGCAATAGAGTCTGTTATGTTTTTTGTTTTACAGTCCAACAAAATCATCACTTTTTGGAAAAATGCTTAATGCCTGAATTGCAATTTCGGGTGTTGGAGAAGCCAGTTTTCTAAGTTTAGTGTCCATCCAGGCTCCGTCGACCGTAATGGTTGCGCAAAGTGTATCATCTTCACGTCTAAATTCGTGAATGATGGACCAGCGCGAAGCATCGGCTTTCATTTTTGATGTTTTGGTATGAATAAATATTTTGTCTGAAAGTTTTAATTCTTTTCTAAAAACACATTCTTCCCTAAATAAAACGGGACCAAAACCCTGCGTTTGCATTACTCTTAAAGTCAAGCCGAGTTCTTCGAGAATTTCTATACGATGCTGCGCACCAAAATCGTAATAAGCACTATGACGAACGTGAAAATTTGGGTCAAGATCTGACCAGCGAAAAGAGATTTCCTTAATAAATGAAGCCATTTTTGTATTTGTATTTTAATAATATTTTAAAGCTGTTCTAATATTGTTTTTTGAACATACATTTTTAAAAAATCTAAATTACAAATAAAAAGTGAATGGGACTGACAAAGTAAAAATGAGATTAAACTATATTTTTAGCATATCGATGTTTTGTTTGATGATGTTTTTATCAGAAACGGAACTGGCAAGCTGCAAAGCTTTTTTAAAATGTTCAAGCGCTTTTTTATTGTCAATATCTGTATATAAGTTTCCTAATAAAGAATAATAAAAATGATTTTCGCTTAGGTTTAGTTTTTCAGCTTCGGTAATGGCGGTTTGTTTTCCATTTGTTTTTGCTAAAGCAAATGTACGGTTGAGCGCTGCAATGGGCGAATATTCGAGAATTAATAATTGGTTGTAAAGCTGTAATATATTTTCCCATTTCTCTTTAGAATCTTCTTTTTGAGTATGCCAATAGGCGATTCCGGCTTCGAGATGGTATTTCGTAAGTGTGTTTCCGGTTGAAGCTTTACCCAGAAAATAAGTGCCTTTTTCGATAAGTTCCTGGTTCCAGAGTGTTTCATCCTGGTTTTGATATAATATCGTTTCTCCATCACTGTTTGTTCTTGCATCAAATCTTGAAGAATGAAAACACATTAATGAAAGCAATGCATTTACGGGTGGCAGGTTTGTTGCGGGATTTTCGATTAATAAGAAAGTCAATCGCATGGCTTCGGCACAAACGTCTTTTCGTAAAATAGTGTTTTGAGAAGTTGAATAATAACCTTCTGAAAATAATAAATAAAGCGTTGTTAAGACATTTTCGAGCCTGTTATTTATTTCTGAACTGCTGGGCTGTTCAATTTTTACATTGGCTTCTTTCAGTTTTTCTTTAGCGCGGTTAATTCTTTTGTAAATGACTTCTTTATTGGTTAAAAATCCGTCTGCAATTTCCTGAATTCCAAATCCGCATAATAGATTTAGTGCCAATGCAATTTGCGCTTCGGCAGAATTTACAGGATTACAAACTGTAAAAATCATGGCAAGCTGGCTGTCGAAAATGTTTTTATTGGATAAGTCAATTTCAATTTCTTCAGCTTTACTGGCATTGTGTTTTACTTCGACAGCGATTTTTTGTTCGAAGAGTATATCTCGTTTTAAGTGATTTTTTGTTTTGTTTTTTGCAACGGTATATAGCCATGCAGTTGGATTTTCCGGAATTCCTTTTACGCTCCATAATTCGGTTGCAGCGAGAAATGTATCGCTGGTAATATCTTCGGCGATTTCGATATTTTCAATCCCAAATAAATAACAGAGTACCGAAACTATTTTTCGGTACTCTGTTCTAAATAAATTGGGTAAAAGCTGACTTTCTTCCATTTTATAAAATTCCTTTTTAAAAGAATAAGAAGTTATTTTTTTAAGATTATTATATTCCGGTAACGGCCATTCTAATTTCAACATTTCCGCCCAATTCTAAAATCGGACATCCATTTGCAATACTCACGGCTTCGTCGTAATCTGCAGCTTTTATCATAATCAAACCGCCAATTGCTTCTTTAATTTCGGCATACGGGCCATTGATTACGCTTTTGTTAGATTTTACAATTTTGCCTTCGCCATCCCAGCGCTGTAATGGTTTTGCCAGTTTATCCTGAGCGGCAATTCCGCCCAGCCAATCCTGCCAGAGTTTAAGTGAATCCTGTAATTCCTGCGGAGAAGGCTGTGTTTCTTTAGTAACATAATCTCTTCTAAATATTAATACAAACTCGTTCATGTTATTGTTTTTTTTAATGTCATCAATTCTATGTGATAATTATTTTTATTAACCAAATTGCCCCACTTTGTAAGTTCCCGGTTCGTTAGGGAAAGCAAGGTTAATTCTGTTGTACATATTAATTGTTGTAACAGCTAAAGTTAAATCAATTAATTCCTGCTCTGAAAATTCGCTTACGGCTTCTTTGTAAACTGAATCAGGAACATCACATTTAGTTACGGCTTCGGCCCAGGCAAAGGCAGCTCTTTCGCGATTTGTGTAATAAGGAGCTTCACGCCATGCACTTAGTCCATATAAACGCTGTTCCGTTTCACCTTTATGACGTGCATCCTTATAATGCATATCCAGGCAATAAGCGCAGCTGTTTATTTGTGAAACTCTAAAGTAAACTAATTCTAAAAGAGCTAATTCTACAGCTGATTTTTTTAAATAGCCGCCAATTCCGTAAAGTGTTTTTAAAGCGTCTTGTCCTTTTGCGTGAATGTTAATTCTTGTTTCCATTTTGTATAAAGTTTTAATGTTATACTCTAATAACAATCGAACTTTCAGAATTGGACAAAATATTTTATTTTTTTTGAAATAATTATAAAATCCTAGTGTTTGTTGGGCTTTACAGATATGTTTTTTTTAATAAAAATTATAAATGAGATTCTTCTGCAACAGAAATTGTTATGTCATCTTCATTTAAAGACTTTAAAAAATCATTTGCATCAAAAATTTCCCCGATAACAGTAACACCAGTTTTTGCTATTTTGCCAGAAAATATTCTGTTTACTGTTTCTACAACTAAAGGAGAAGTCACGGCATAAATATCTTGTCCTTGTGCTGTAATTGTTCTTTTGAGATTATCTTTTAAAGCGACAACTTCTAAAGAGAAATGCTGCGAGGATCTGTTCTTTTCGTCAGTAGGTTCCGGTTCCGGGGTATCTTTATTTCGAAGATCGTTTAAAGAGTTTAGACTTAGATAAGTATTGATTGTGTTTACATTTAAATGGCGTGAAATGGTAATAATTTCAGAAAGAGGCAGGCTTACAACTTCTTTAATTCCAATTGGGTTTTTAAAATTCCATTCTATTGGAGAACTTGGTTCCAGCTCTTGTAAGCGATTGTTTTTTAATGTTAATCTGGTATAATGATTTCTGTCGCCAGTTAATCTGGTTCCTTTTGTGGGATGCCATGAATCAAGACCAATATAAATGTTTATTTCGTCAATTTTGTCCCAATCGTGAGTTATTGCCGTGCTTAATAAATCGCCTAATCCGCCATAGAATGCAACGGCAGGAATTATTAAAATTTTGCCTTTGGCTTTTTCAGAAAAATTTTCAAATACATCTAAAACTGCTTTTTGTTCGGCACTCAAATCAATATAATGAATGCCTAATCTTAGAGCCGATTGAATTATAGGTTCTGCAGTATCTAAAAATGGACCGGCACAGTTTATAATTATATCTGCTCCGGAAAAAGCATTATCTAATGTTTTTTCGTCATTAATATTGGCAGTTTTTATTGTTGATTCAGGGTGTTTTTGTTTTAAAGATAGTAATTTTTCTTCATCTCTTCCGGAAAGAACCAATGTATAACCTTGCTGGTAAAGTTCGGCTGTGATGAATTTTCCAGTATGTCCGTAAGCGCCGTAAATTGCAATACTTTTTTTCATTAGCAGTTTTTTGTTAAAGTTAATGAAGCTAATGTAAGTAAAATAGTATTGTATTTTTAAGCGGTATTTTATTTTTGTTTTAAATTTTAATTTACGTTATGTTCTTTTACACTATTAGTATTTAATTTTTTAACGATCCACGGAAGCGTAAGTCCCTGCCCGATAAGAGTAAAAAGTACAACGGCCACAGAAATAAAAATGACAGTATTTCTTTCAGGAAACGGGCTGCCGTCTTCAAGGAATTTTGGGAGTCCAATCGCAATCGCAAGAGATACAATACCACGCATTCCTGACCAGCCTAAAATAATACTATTGTTAAAATCTAAAAGGGCATCTTCACTGACTTTTCTTTTTCCTCCTCGATTTTTTTTAAAGGCTTTTTGAAGATTTATTTTTTGAAGAAATATTCTAACCATTCTAATTAGTAAAGCCACAATTGTAATGATAAAAGCATAACCGATATAAGGCAAAATCATGTGGTTATCAATATCTTTTAAGATATATCTAAAATTAAGACCAATTAAAATAAAAATTAATCCGTTTAATAGAAAGATGATAATATCCCAAAGGCTTCGGGAGCTGTTTTTTAAGTTTTCGGGGAATATTTTTTTGCTGAAACGGGCAATTGCCAGTCCAGAAACTACTACTGCAATTACTCCTGAAACATGAAATTGTTCTGCCACTAAGTAGGCTACAAAGGGCATCAAAAGCATAAAACTAATGGTGACATTGGTATTTTTATGTACTTTACTCAGTATAAAGGCTAAAATTTTTGCAATAACTATCCCTACAAGAAAACCGCCTCCCAATAAAAAAATAAATTGCAGTGCTGCTTTCCAGATAATGAAGGCAGATCCCATTACGGCAGCAACGGCAAAACGATAGGCAACAAGTGCCGAAGCATCGTTTATTAGACTTTCGCCTTCAAGAATCGTAATGGTTTTATGAGATATTCCGAGACCTTTGGTAATGCTTACAGCAGCAACGGCATCGGTTGCAGAAAGTATGGCGCCAAGTACAAATGCCAGCGGCCAGGTTATATTCGGGATCATATAATGTGCGACCACGGCAATCCAAAAGGTAGTAAGAAAAACCAGGGTTATTGCCAGCGTGCTGATTGTGTTTAGATTGGTTTTGAAATCCTTTGGAGAAATATTAAACGAAGCATCATATAATAAGGGCGGCAGAAAAATTAAAAAGATAATTTCGGGATTAATCTGGATTTCGGTCATGGTTGGTATAAAACCAATGGCGATTCCAACAATTACAAGCAGAATAGGGTAGGGAAGTTTTGCTTTATCAGCAAAGGCAGATAATCCTATAACAATGGCAAGTATAAATATAATAATGCTGTAGTTTTCCATTTTTTGGATTTAGAATAACGCTAATGTACTTAATTCAATATTTAATTGAAAATTATTCTGATTTTGGAAATATAAAAAAATCTTTTAGGAAACAGATGCCGCTGCTATTGGGAATAAGTTCCTAAAAATGACATGTAAAATAGTGTTATGCCATGTATGTCAGTCTTGAAAAATGTCATGTTGTCAGATGATTATTGTCGTGCCAATATTAAAACTGACAATTTACTTTGGTTTTTTATCTTGGCACAAAGATTGACTTATGCCACGTGAGTTATGAAATTAAATCAAAATTAAATATATAAAAAATGGGTAAAATAATCGGAATTGACTTAGGTACGACGAACTCTTGTGTTTCTGTAATGGAAGGTAACGAAGCAGTTGTTATCCCTAATGCAGAAGGAAAAAGAACAACTCCATCTATCATCGCTTTTGTTGAAGGTGGCGAAATTAAAGTGGGTGATCCTGCAAAAAGACAAGCAGTAACGAATCCTACAAAAACGATTGCTTCTATTAAACGTTTTATGGGACATACTTTTGCTGAGACTACAGGCGAAGCAAAAAGAGTTTCTTATTCAGTTGTAAAAGGTGACAACAATACACCGCGTGTGGATATTGATGGTCGTTTATATACTGCTCAGGAATTGTCAGCAATGACACTTCAAAAAATGAAAAAAACTGCTGAAGACTATTTAGGTCAAACTGTAACTGAAGCAGTTATTACTGTTCCTGCTTACTTTAACGATGCACAACGTCAGGCTACTAAAGAAGCTGGTGAAATTGCTGGTCTTAAAGTTATGCGTATCATCAATGAGCCAACTGCTGCTGCACTTGCTTACGGATTAGATAAAAAAGGAACTGATCAAAAAATTGCTGTTTACGATTTAGGTGGAGGTACTTTTGATATCTCTGTTCTTGAATTAGGAGACGGTGTATTTGAAGTATTATCTACAAATGGTGATACTCACTTAGGTGGTGATGATTTTGACCACGAAATTATTGACTGGTTAGCTAATGAATTTTTAGCTGAAGAAGGTATTGACTTACGTCTTGACCCAATGTCATTGCAGCGTTTGAAAGAAGCTGCAGAGAAAGCAAAAATTGAATTGTCTTCTTCTTCAGAAACTGAAATCAACTTACCATATGTAACGGCTACTGCTTCAGGGCCAAAACACTTAGTAAAAAAATTATCTAGAGCTAAATTTGAGCAATTAACTGATTCATTAGTTAAACGTTCTATGGAGCCAGTTGCTAAAGCATTAAAAGATGCAGGTTTATCTACATCTGATATCGACGAAGTAATCCTTGTAGGAGGTTCTACCCGTATGCCAAGAATCGCTGACGAAGTTGAAAAATTCTTCGGTAAAAAAGCTTCTAAAGGTGTTAACCCTGATGAGGTTGTTGCTATTGGAGCTGCTATTCAAGGTGGAGTTTTATCTGGAGATGTAAAAGATGTATTGTTACTTGACGTAACTCCTCTTTCTTTAGGTATCGAAACTATGGGTGGTGTATTGACTAAATTAATTGAGTCTAACACAACTATTCCAACTAAAAAATCTCAAGTATTCTCTACTGCTGCTGATTCTCAACCATCTGTTGAAATCCACGTATTACAAGGAGAAAGAGCTATGGCAGTTGATAACAAGACTATTGGTCGTTTCCACTTAGATGGTATCCCGCCAGCACCAAGAGGAGTTCCTCAAATCGAAGTAACTTTCGATATCGATGCTAATGGTATCATCAAAGTTTCTGCAACTGATAAAGGAACTGGAAAATCTCACGATATCCGTATCGAAGCTTCTTCTGGATTAACAGCTGAAGAAATCGAAAAAATGAAAAAAGATGCTGAAGCTAACGCTGATGCAGACAGAATTGCAAGAGAAAGAGCTGAGAAATTGAACGAAGCTGATAGTACTATTTTCCAAACTGAAAGTCAATTGAAAGAATTGGGAGATAAACTTACAGATGAGCACAAAACAGCTATCGAATATGCTTTAACTGAATTGAGAATGGCTCACCAATCTCAAGATCTTGATGCAATCCAAAAAGGATTAGACAATGTAAATGCAGCTTGGAAAACAGCTACAGAAGCAATGTACGCTCAAGGTGGTGACCAAGGTCAGCAAGCTGCTCCACAACAAGAGCAGTCTGGAGACAATGTTGAAGATGTTGAATTCGAAGAAGTAAAATAATTTACTACATAAAGACGCACTGCGGTGCGTCTCTACAATTGAATATGAAAACCGGGTCAGAAATGACTCGGTTTTTTTATGTCTGTTATTTAATGTAGAGACGCACTGCAGTGCGTCTATTTACAAGGTTTTTTACAAAATGATAATTGTCATTTCGCATTCAGATTCTTTTTCGTAATATTACTATTGTAAATTTTTTTGAATGAGAAAGATCAAATACAAAAAGGGACGTAAATTACAACATACTAGTTTAGAGTACACAGGCTCTCATAAAGACCATAAATCAGAAATGCAGCTTTTTGTATATGACGATGCTGATATTGTTGAATATGAAAAGTTTACTGTTCTGGCATTAAATTCTTGTTTTAATTACAACAAAAATAATTGGCTCAACATTCACGGATTAAACGATATTAATCTTATTAAAACTATTGGTGCACATTTTAAATTGGATGATTTTCTGCTGGCGGATATATTAAATACGACTAAAAGGACCAAATTAGAAGAGCAGCAGGATATTTTATTTTTTAGTATAAAATCACTTTTGCCTTCGGGATATTCAGATAATATTAGTGTTGAACAGCTTAGTTTTATTTTGAAAGATGGAGTTTTGATTTCATTTCAGGAAAAGAGAAGTGATTTTTTTACACATATCCGTGAACGTCTGCGTACACATACAGGGATTATACGAAATAAAAAAGTAGATTATCTGCTCTATTTATTGTTAGATTCTGTAATCGAAAATTTCTACATTACGATCGAAGATGAAGAGGAAAAGATAGAAGAGCTGATTAATTTAACCAAAAAAGGAGCTGATCCTGTTATTCTGGAAAAAATTGAAAACCACAGAGATAACTTTAATTTTTTAAAACGTTCTATAATACCGCTTCGGGATTCTTTGTACTATTTTAAAACGATTAAAGATGACGAAACAAATAGTTTAATTCAAAAAGATACATTTAACTTTTTCATTCGACTGCATCAAAAAAGTTTAGAACTTTTAGAGCAAATCGAATCTGATATGAGTTCATTAGAAAGTGCTTCAAACTTTTATTTTTCAGAGCAAAGCCGAAAAATGAATGAGATTATGAAAACGCTGACCATTATTTCGGCCATATTTATTCCGCTTACTTTTATAGTTGGGGTTTATGGAATGAATTTTGAAAATATGCCCGAGCTTAAATTTAAATATGGTTATCACAGCGTTATGATGGCAATGTTTTTCTTAGTTGTTGCTCTAATTGTCTATTTCAAAAAAAGACGTTGGTTTTAGCAGTATTAAAATATAATTCAAATACAGATGTTTAGTTTCAAAATATAAATTATGAGTAAAGCGGTATATATAGCCACAAGCGATCAAAACAGCGGGAAGTCGATAATTACACTCGGCTTAATGAGCATTTTGATTGGTAAAACGGCTAAAGTGGGTTATTTCAGGCCTATAATCGAAGATTTTGTTGATGGAGAGGTTGATAATCATATCGAAACAGTTTTGTCTTATTTTAACCTTGATATTCATTTTGAAGATGCGTATGCCATTACAAAAAGCAAACTTATTAAAAAGAAAAACAAAGGAAAAATAGGAGAGGTTCTGGATTTAATTATCGAGAAATATAAAAAACTTGAAGAACGTTTTGATTTTGTTTTAGTTGAAGGAACGAGTTTTACGGGTGAAGGGACCTCTATCGAATTAGATTTGAATGTTTTAATTGCAAAAAACCTCGGAATTCCAACCATAATTATTGGTTCAGGGATTGGAAAAACGCTGGAAGAGCTGGTTGATAGTTTGTATTTAGTTTATGATTCTTTCAAAGTAAAAGAGGTTGAAGTTTTATCTGTTTTTGCCAATAAAGTACAGCCCGAAAATATTGAATTAGTTACAAAAAGCCTTCAAAAAAGTCTTCCTTCAAATGTTTTAGTAAATACAATTCCGCTAGTTTCAAGTTTGAACAATCCAACAATGCAGGAAATTGTAAACGAACTTGATGCAAAAGTTTTGTTTGGAGAAAATTATCTTAATAATGAGATTGGGCATTTTAGCGTGGGAGCCATGCAATTGCATAACTATTTGGTTCACTTACACAATAACGCACTTGTAATTACACCCGGAGATCGATCTGATATTATTCTGGGCGCATTACAGGCAAATGAATCAATAAATTATCCAACCATTTCAGGAATAATTCTAACGGGAAATATAGTTCCGGAGGAAAGTATTTTAAAGCTGATTGAAGGACTTTCTGCCATTGTTCCAATTATTGCAGTTGACGGTGGAACTTATCACATTACAAACAGAATTGGGTCTATTAAATCTAAAATCTACGCTAACAATACGCACAAGATTGAAACTTCAATAACTACATTTGAGAAATACGTTGATAACGACGCTTTATCTGAAAGATTAATCACTTTTGAAGCAGAAGGCATGACGCCAAAAATGTTTCAATACAACATGGTTAAAAGAGCCAGACAGCACCGTAAACATATCGTTCTGCCTGAAGGAAATGATGATAGAATTATTATTGCAGCTTCAAGACTTTTAGCGATGGATGTAGTCGATATTTCAATTATCGGAGACAAAAAACAAATTGAAAGTAAAGTGTTAGAACTTGGAATTGCATTTGATTTTTCGAAGATAAATATCATTAATCCAAAAGAATCTGAACTTTATGAAGATTATGCCAATACGTATTACGAACTTAGAAAAGCTAAAAATGTAAGCATTACAATGGCAAGGGATTTAATGGAAGACGTTTCGTATTTTGGAACTATGATGGTGTACAAAGGTCATGCTGACGGAATGGTTTCGGGTGCGTCGCATACAACGCAGCATACTATTTTACCAGCACTTCAATTCATTAAAACTAAACCAAATTCATCGGTTGTTTCATCTGTATTTTTTATGTGTTTAGAAGACAGGGTTTCTGTTTTTGGTGATTGTGCCATTAATCCAAACCCTACGGCAGAGCAATTAGCAGAAATTGCAATTTCATCTGCAGAATCAAGTTCTGCCTTCGGAATTGAGCCAAAAATCGCCATGCTTTCTTACTCTTCCGGTGCTTCTGGAAAAGGAGATGAGGTTGATAAAGTAAGAACGGCAACCGAAATTGTAAAACAAAAACGTCCTGACTTAAAAATTGAAGGACCAATTCAATACGATGCTGCTGTTGACCGCGAAGTTGGAAAAAGCAAAATGCCGGATTCTGAAGTAGCAGGGCAGGCGAGCGTACTTATTTTCCCTGATTTAAATACCGGAAATAATACCTATAAAGCCGTTCAAAGAGAAACAGGGGCTTTAGCAATTGGTCCAATGTTACAAGGTTTAAACAAACCTGTAAACGATTTAAGCCGAGGCTGTACAGTTGATGATATTATCAATACGGTTGTAATTACGGCAATACAGGCACAGGGATTATAAATCAATTAAAAATTAAAAAATAGAACGCGGATTAGACTGATTCGCTACCGCGAAAACGCAGATTTACACGGATTTTATTTTTGATAGAATAAAAACCCGTTTTAATCCGTGTCTTTACGAAGTAAATCCGCGTCATCCGCGTGCCAATCTCGGCAAAAAAAATGTCTTCGAGATTAAAATAAATTTAGTGACTTAGCGCCTTTGTGGCAAAAACATAAAAAATGAAAATACTAATTATAAACTCAGGAAGTTCATCCATAAAATACCAATTGATGGTTATGCCGGAAAATGAAGTAATTTGTACGGGTATGATCGATAGAATTGGTTTAGAAACATCAAATATTACTTTTAAAACAGCTTCAAATTCCTATGAAGAAATACTGCCTGTTCATACCCATAAAATTGGTTTGCAAAAGGTTGCCGATATGCTTTTAGATGCTGAAAAAGGAGTTATAAAAACAACTTCAGAAATTACTGCAGTTGGTCATAGAGTAGTGCATGGCGGAAGTTATTTCTCAAATACAACTATAATTACTGAAGAAGTTAAAGAGAAAATAAAAGAACTTTCAGAACTGGCTCCACTTCATAATCCTGCTCATTTAGTAGGGATAAATGTTGCCGAAGAAATTTTTTCGGGAGCAAAACAAGTAGCAGTTTTTGATACTGCTTTCCACCAGACAATTCCGGTAGAGGCTTATAAGTATGCTATTCCAAATTTCCTTTTAACAGAACATAAAGTTCGTGTATATGGTTTTCATGGAACAAGTCATAAATATGTTTCAGAAAAAGCCATTGGTTATTTAGAAAAAGTTTCGAGAATAATTACAATCCATTTAGGAAACGGTTGCAGTATGACCGCTGTAAAAGACGGAAAAAGTATCGATACAACAATGGGGTTTTCTCCGGCAAATGGTTTGGTTATGGGAACTCGTGCCGGTGATATCGATCAATCGGTTATTTTTTATATGGTTAAAAATTTAGGCTATACACCAGATGAAGTAAATTCTATTTTACTGAAACAAAGTGGAATGCTTGGTTTAACAGGTTATAGCGATCTTCGCGATATCGAAGCAAAAGCCGAAGAAGGAAATAAAGATTGTCAATTAGCCTTATTAATAAATGCCTACAGAATTAGAAAAACTATAGGTTCATATACAGCAGCTTTAAACGGATTAGATGCTATCATTTTTACCGCAGGGATTGGTGAAAATTCTTCGTACATGCGTAAATTAATTTGTACTGATATGGATTATTTTGGAATTGAAATTGATCAGGAAAAAAATCAAATTCGGTCAAAAGAAATAAGAGAAATTAGTACAGTAGATTCAAAAACTAAAGTTCTGGTTGTGCCAACTGATGAAGAATATGAAATTGCAAATCAGGTTTTTCAGTTGCTAAATAATTAAGATTTAAGATGGAGAATAAACTATTTGAGCTTGAAAAATAACTGGAAGATTATTCTGAATATTCTCAATTAGACATAAAAATCCGTTTGTTGTTTCCTGAAAATTTTAGAGAAATTTATACATATAAAATTTTTGGAGATAATCTACTTTCTATCCCAGCAAATTTAATTATCGATGGTGACGATGATGAATTTGAAAAGCCATTTAGTTTTTTAAACTCATCAGAAGAATTAGATGTTTTTGAAAAAGAGTTTAGATCTGAAATTTCAGATCATTTTCTTCAAGTAGGTCATTTATACAATTTTACGGAAATTGTACTATTAAATAAGATAAAAAATACAGTGCATGTTTTTCATGTTTCTGATATTGCAGATAAAGACTGGTTGAATTATAAATTAGAAAATGGAATTTGTAATTTTGATGAGTTTGTAAATAGTATTCGACCACAGACAGTTTCTTGTTTAATTAATCCAAAAGATTATTCTGAATGGGATATGTTTGAAATTAGAAATGAAACTGAATTAAAAACTGAAACTGAATTGATGGAATTTAAAGATAGAAAAACTCTCAATGAAGAATATTTAGAACAAGTGAAAAAATCTTTAGAAAAAGGATTTATTATTAATTACTCCCCTAAATCGGTGTTATTCAGGTTGAAAAAATAATTTTATCGAAAATGCAAAAAAAAGCTTCTCAATCCAGAAGCTTTTTTTTGCATTTAAAAAATGAATATTTGTCAGTATCTTTGAATATAAAACCGAATATCTTGAAATCGATACTTTTAAAATCAATTTTCTTGTTTTTCGCTGCTTTTCAAATTCAAGCACAAGAACTACTTCCTTTCGTAGAAAATTATAATAAATCAGACTATCAGGGCGATAACCAAATCTGGAATGTGGCTCAGGGTATAGATAAAGCTATGTATTTTGCCAATAACCATTATTTATTGCGTTATGACGGCGTTATCTGGGAAAAATATTCTCTGCCAAATAAAACTATCATTCGTTCTATTTTAATTGAGGGAGATCGAATTTATTCCGGTTCTTATAAAGAATTTGGATATTGGTATAGAGAAAATGGTAAAATGCGCTACGTTTCAATTACCAAAAATCTTCGCTTATTTGATGAAAAAGACAATGAAGAAATCTGGAAAATTTTCAGGTTTAATGGCTCATTATATTTTCAGTCTTTCAATGACGTTTTTATTTACGATGGAAAACGCATTCAAAAAATTAAATTTCCTTTTTTAATATCCTACTGTTTTGTAGTTGATAATAATTTGTATGTCGCTTCGGTTGATAAAGGCCTTTTTAAAATGAAAGGTTCCAAAATTGCAACCCCAAAAAACTGGGATGTTTTAAAAAACACTGTTGTTCATGCGATCGAAACATACAAGGGCAGGACTTATATTTTTACACAAAAAAAAGGGATTTTTATTGCTGAAAATAATGGTTTAAAACCTTGGAATAATCCATTAAATGAAACATTAAAATCAAATGGAATTAATGTAGCCAAGTTTATTAAAAACAACAAATTAGTTGTCGGAACCGGAAATAAAGGGGTTTTTATATATGATTTTAATACCAATACTTTTAAAAATATCGACCGGAATAATGTTTTAATGAACAATTCGGTTTTAAGTATTGGTTTTGATAAAGAAGAAGATTTATGGCTGGGCCTGGATAACGGACTTGCTCATGTTGAGGTCAATTCTCCTATTTCATTCTTTTATGATAATTCCGGAATTCTGGGATCAGTATATTCGGTTGCTACTATTGATAAAGGTTATCTAATTGCTTCAAATCACGGAATTTTTGAATTTGATTCGGGTAATTTTAAAATGCTTCCCAATACACAAGGACAGGGCTGGAATATTACTAAAATTGGCAATAAATATGTTATAGGTCATAACGACGGAACTTTTTGCTATGAAAATGGAGTTTTAGAAAAAATAAATAATGTGAGCGGAGGATGGAATTTATCAAAAAGTACTATTAACGATACTTACTTTCAGTCTACATACAGCGGAGTTTTAGTTTATGATAATGCATCAAAACTAACACAGAATCTGAGGATAAATGATCTTTCGAAACCCATTAAATATGTAGCCCAAAACAAAAAAAATGAAATTTGGGCAGCTGACAATTATCGCGGATTATATCGGGTTTTTCTCGATGATAATTTTAAAACTGTAAAAGTTGAAAATATCACCCAGCAAAGCAAAATCAAAAATGATTTTGGTGTCAAGATTTTTGAATTTAGAAATGAAATCCTTTTTCTGATTAATAATGTTTGGTACACATTTAATTCTATTTCAAATAAATTAGAAGAAAATGAATTATTCAACACCAATTTCAAAAACATCTCTGACGTTGTAGCAATCGATAAGGATCATTTTATGGTTCTTCAGGATGGAATTCTATACCATATATATTCGCACGATAATAAGTTTGTCTGGAACATCATTCAGGAGAAATATTATAAAGGAAAGCTGATTAACGAAAACCTGAGAATTTTTAGAAGTCAGAATCATTATTTACTCAATCTTGATGATGGATTTATTTCGCTTCAGTTAGGATATGAAAACAAACAAAACAAAGGCGTTAAAGTTGAAGCTTATAATGATAACGAACTGCTTGAGAACGACGGAAAAATAAAACACAATACAGAACTTCGAATAAATGTTATTTCCGGAATTTATGGTGCAAGCAAACCAAATTTGTTTTATCAAATTAATAAAGGCAAAAATTATATCCCAATTTCAAATGGAGCAATAGTTTTAAATAATTTAAGCAGCGGTTCGCATTCAATTGCAATTTTTAAACATGACGGAGCCAATTACGATAAAGTTTCCAGTTTTGATTTTAGAGTGGCACAGCCGTGGTATTTCTCCTTTTGGATGATATTACTTTACCTGTTAATAATAGCAGCGGTTTTATTTTTCTATTATAAATGGAATAAACTTCGTTACACTCAAAAATTAAAATTACAGGCCGAAGAATTAAAGCACCAGCGTGAAATTCTTGAAATGGAATTAAAAAAGGAAAACGAATTAAATATTCAGGAATATGAAAAACATATCTTAGAACTGGAACTGCTGACAAAATCTTCTGAGGTTGCCGGAAAATCTTTATCAATTGCTAAGCAAAGCGAAATGATTGACAATATCCAAAGCATTTTAGATTCTGAAAAAGATTTTAACAAACTTAAAAGCGAGATAAAAAAAGCAATCAAGATAAATGAAGTAAATAAGCACGAATGGGAAATATTCGAGACAAACTTGAATCAAATTCATAATGAGTTTATCATAAATCTGTCAAAAAAATATCCGCACTTAACTCCAAAGGACATAAAACTGTGTGTTTATCTTAAAATGAACCTTTCTTCTAAGGAAATTGCACCTATGATGAACATCTCTTTTAGAGGTGTAGAACTGCACAGATATCGTCTAAGAAAGAAATTAAATCTGACTCAGGACGAAAACCTGTCAAAGTTTTTATTAACTCTGTAAGATTTGAGTTTGTTTTTTATAGAATTTATATTTTTTCACATCAAAATTTACATAATTCCAATACATCATTACTACATCATAAGGTTATGTTAATGAAATTAATTTAACATTTATGATACTGATAATCATTAGGATACGCTTGTGTTTTAACACAATGATGTGGCTATGCTGTAGTGGTTTTTGATGTACTACAACGTTGTAATTGCTTAATTTGGCTCTACTAACTTAAACGATTACAAACTGTATGAAAAATTTTATTTTTAGCTTTTTAGCGCTCTTATTACTGCCAGCGTATATGTCTGGGCAGGTACAAGCAATTAAAGGAAAAGTAGTTGACAGCAGCGGAATGGGAATTCCCGGAGCAGTAATTGCTTCATCTGATGCCAGAGCAACTGCTGATGCAGATTTCGACGGAAACTTTACCATCAATGCAAAACCTGGAGACATTTTAAAAGTCTCTATGTTAGGTTTTGACTCAGTTTCTGTACCGGCAACTGCCGCACCAATGACAATCACTTTAAAAGAATCAGCTGATACTGCCTTAAAAGAAGTTGTTGTAATTGGGTACGGTACAAGAAAAAAGATTGATAATACTACAGCAATTTCTTCACTAAAAGGAGAAGATGTAGCAAAAACAAAAGTTCTAAATGCATCTCAGGCTATTCAGGGTAAAGCGGCAGGTGTACAAGTAACTTCTTCTGATGTACCAGGAAGTACTCCTTCTGTAGTAATTAGAGGTTTAGGTACAGCTTTAGGAGGAAGAACACCTTTGTATATTGTAGATGGTATGGCAACAGAAAATATCAACAATATCAATACAAATGATATTACTTCATATGACATTTTAAAAGATGCTTCTGCCTTAGCTATTTATGGTACAAGAGCTGCAAATGGAGTAATCATTATTACTACTAAAAAAGGTAAAGGAGATAAAGTCTCTGTTGAAATTGAAAGCTTTGGTGGTGTAAGAACTCCGCTTAAAAAAGTAAAAATGGCGGGTAGTAATAAATACGCATACTATACCAATTCAGCTTTACAATCTACTACATATTCTCAGGACCAGCCTGTTAATACAGATTGGTTTGACGAGATTACAAGAACAGGAAGTTATACTCAAAATAACATATCTGTTTCTGGAGCTACAGAAAACATTAAATACTTTTTCAGTTTAGGAAATTATGAAGAAAAAGGGATATTAAACGGTTTAGATTATGGCCGTACTACTTTTAGAAATAATAATGAATATAAAATTTCTAAGAAACTAACTTTAACTCAAAACTTTAGTTTAACATCAACGAAATCAGCTCCACAGCCATTATCAGCTTTTACAAATGCTTACAAACAATCACCTGTAGTTCCTGTGTATTTTGCAGATGGCAAATATGGAGTGGCTCGTGTTGGAGATGATGGTTTTGCAAGTGAAACTGGAAACTCAATTAATAATGTTGGAAATCCGGTTGCTCAACTTGATTTCTTTGATGAACAACAACGAAGTATTACTTTACAAGGAGGTTTAAAATTAGATTATGAAATTTTTAAATCTTTAAAATTTACTTCACAATTTAATGGTGAATATTATACTTGGAAACAATATAATTATGATGATACAGAAAACATTTGGTTAGCTGCAAATCCTAATAAAACGTCAACGGATTATAGAACAGAGTTTCCAACTGCTAATATCAATTTATTAACAAAAGGAAGAGAACAATACTATAACTGGAGTTTATCTAACTACTTAACATATAATAAAGTATTTAACGAAATCCACGATGTTGAAGTGACTGCTGGTATTGAAACCTATGTTAAAGGATCAAGAGAAAAATTGACCATTAAAAGAAAGAATGTAAATGCTGATGCTAATTATTGGTCTTTAAAAGATGTTGAATATGCGACAAATGTAACAAGTTATAAAGATGAGGTTTTTAACGAAACTAAATTAGCATCTTACTTAGGTCGTTTCCAGTACAAATTGATGGATAGATATTTATTGACAGGAACAGTTAGACGTGATGGATCTTCAAATTTTGCTAAAGATTATCGTTGGGGAACATTCCCGGCTTTTGGAGCAGGATGGATCATTACCAAAGAAAATTTCATGGCTGATGTTAAAGGACTTAACTTATTAAAATTAAGAGGAAGCTGGGGTAAATTAGGAAATCAAAATGTACCGCTTAACAGTCAGGGTTATACTTCAGGTCTGAATGCCTATTTAGGAGGTTCTATTTTAAATGAAGGAACTACAATTAACTCACAAATTGACCCAAGTTTGTCTTGGGAAGTTACTGAGGAATCTTCTGCAGGTTTAGATTTTGAGTTTTTAGACAGCAGATTAAAAGGAACTTTTGACGTGTATGATAAAAATACAGACAACGTAATTTTGAATACAAAGCCTTATATGACATCAGGAATTACTTCTGCATCACCGGCACACGTTGGAGAAGTGTCTAACAAAGGTTTTGAAATCTCTTTACGTTGGGATGATAAAATAGGCGAAAATTTCAGCTACTATGTTGGGGGTAACTTCTCTAACAATAAAAATGAGCTTACTGGTTTAAAAAATGTTATTTTATCTCCGGTTATTGGCGGTGGATTAGGAAATGGTCAGGATACCAAATTACTTGATAACACTACTATAGGTCAGCCATTAGGAAGTTTTTATATCTATGAGTACGCTGGTTTTGATTCTGCAACAGGAAAAATGTTATACTACAATGCTGCAGGAGATAAAGTAACTCAGGATGCTTTGAGTGCTACAGCCGACAAAAAATATGTTGGTTCAAGTTTACCAAAATCTAATTACGGAGTTTCTTTAGGATTCAATTACAAAAACTTTGATTTTTCTGTTGATGGTTATGGTACCGCTGGTGCAAAAGTATACAACGGGAAAAAAGCACAGCGTTTTTACGGAGAAAACATCGAAAACTCAATTGCTACTGATTTCTGGACAGCAAATAATGTAACAGCTTCAAATCCTGCACCTTTTAATCAGGTGCCGGTGGCTTCTACTTATTACTTAGAATCAGGTGACTTTTTTAGAATCAACAATATTACACTAGGATACAAATTACCATTGCAGGAAGGTAGTTTCATAAGTGCATGCAGAATTTATTTAAATGCGATTAATCCATTTATTACACAAAAATTCTCAGGGTTCACTCCAGAATTAAACGGAGATGGAAATCCTTATGGAACTCAAGGTGTTGAGCTTGATGCTTACCCAACTTTAAGATCATTTGTACTTGGTGCTAATTTAAAATTTTAATATTATGAAAAAGATATATATAGCAGCGTTTGTATTATCAGCATTCTTTTTTACAGCATGTGCAGACGATTATTTAGATGTAGATCAAACAGAATCTATTTCTACAAGCGATGTAGAGTTATTTAATAACGATGCAGGAGCAGCTCAGTTCGTGACAGCAATTTATAATAAGTTTCTAAATTGGGATATGACTTCATTCGGCTGGATCGGGTTATCAAGTATTACATCTGATGATGCTGATAAAGGATCTTCTGCCGGAGATACAGGAACAGATAAAGATGTATTGGATGCTTTGACTTATAATGCTTCTAATCCTTCTGCAGAAAGTACTTTTATAGCCAATTATGATGGAATAAACAGATGTAATCAGGCCTTAAATATACTTCCAAAATTAGATAAAGTAGATGCTGCCTTAAGAAACAGATTAGCAGGTGAGGCTAAGTTTTTAAGAGCTTTTATGTATTTTACTTTGGTAAAATGTTATGGTGGAGTACCAATTGTAGATCATTTACCGGTTCCGGGTTCAGACTCAGACAGAATAATGCAGTTAACTCGTAAAACACCTGCAGAAGTATATGCTTTTATCGAAGCAGATTTAAATGATGCAATTGCTGCATTACCTGAAAAAGGAGCTTATGGAGCTAATGAAAAATCAAGAGCTTCAAAGGGTGCTGCTTATGCATTATTAGCAAAAGTAAGTTTATATCAAAAGAAATGGCAGCAAGTAATTGATAATGCTAACAAAGTTACAGGTTACTCAATTGTTAGCGATTATGCGTCAATGTACAGAGCATCAGGAAAATTTGATTCAGAATCTATCTTCGAAATTTATGCACAAGGAGCTGTTCCTGCTAAAGGAATCGAAGGGTATTCTAACACGCAAGGTGCTCGTGGTACTGGCGGCTGGGGCTGGGGGTTTAATACACCATCTCAAAGTTTAGTAAACGCATACGAGGCTGGTGACGTTAGAAAAGCTGCAACTATCATTTTTAGAGGACAAACTTTATATGATGGAAGACTTATTCCAACAACAGTTGAAAATGAAAGATACAACTACAAAGCTTACTCATCATTATACACTAGTGCTTGGGAAACAGATGTTGACATTAAATACCTAAGATATGCCGAAGTTTTATTAATGAAAGCAGAAGCATTAAATGAACTAGGACAAACTTCAGACGCTATTCCATTATTAAACCAAATTAGAAACAGAGCAGGTTTAGGAAATACTCCGGCAGTTTCTCAAGCAGATGTTAGAATTGCAATTTGGAAAGAAAGAAGAGTAGAAATGGCTTTTGAGCACGACAGATTTTTTGATTTAGTACGTACAGGTCAGGCTAAAGCTGCTTTTGCAGTAGATGGAAAAACTTTTACTGAGGGTAAAAACGAATTATTTCCTATCCCGGCGTCATTCATCAAACAGGCAAATGGTTTATCAGCTCAAAATCCTGGTTATTAATTCTTAAAGACATTAAAAATGAAAAAAAATAAATCTATTTTCATGCTTTCTTTTGTTTTGGTTTCAGCATTGTTTGCTGGCTGCGAAGATAGTATTGATAAAGTAAACAGTCCAATTCCGTATGAGTCAATTGGAGGATATGAAAATTCAGATGATATTGCAGCTGCTCACTTAGTATCTAAATTTAGTTTTGACGGTAACATAGCAGATTCAAAAAATAGTATAACAGACGGATCAGCAACAAATGTAACCTATGAAACCGGTATAAAAGGAGAAGCTTATAAAGGATCTCCTAGTTCTTTTATTTCATATAATACAGTTGCAAATTCAGTAGTAAACGTAAAAAGCATAACAGTTTCAATGTGGATTAAAACAGATCCACATACTGGCGGTGCACAATCATTATTTATGCTTCCTAAAAAAACAGATTTTTGGGGAAATATTTTTACACTTATTGAAGGAACAGGGCCAGCAACAACAATGCTGCTTAAAAACCATATTCAAAAAGATGTTACACCAAGTATTCCCTGGGCAGGGCAATTTATTGAGCATGGCGGAGCAAATGTTTTAACAAATATGTTTGGAACATGGAAACATTTAGTATGGACATACAATGGTACAAGCTCTACTTATAGCATTTACATTGATGGACAAAAGCTGAATATCCCTGCATCTATTGCAAAAAGATATGCGAGCGATCCTACAACGGGAGGAGCTCCTTATGGAGAATTAGCAAATTCTGAAGTTTCTAAATTTATCATTGGAGGTTATCAGCAGCATTTAGGTGCTCCTTGGGGCAATGCAGATGGGTGGATGCTTCATTATACAGGCTTAATGGACGAATTCAGAATTTATGATGCAGCCCTTACTGACAATGAAGTCGTAGCTCTTTATAAATTAGAAAAAGACAAAAGATAAGCATTTTTTACACACCTGGAGGTTTATCCTCCAGGTGTATTTTAATTAGTTAATACATTATTTATCGACATGAAAATTTCAATATACATAGTCTCTCTTTTTAGTTTTTTTAACTCATGTTCATCGTCTGGACCAGACGGAACCTCTGGAGGAACCCCATTACCAACAACTCCAACTACACCAACAAAGCCTTTAACAGATGCTGAAGCTATGGATCAGGTGCAGAAAGATGCAATAAAATATTTTTGGGAATATGCAGATTCTAATTCAAAACTTGCAAGAGAAAGATATCTTACTGATGATCCTAATTTTGAAGCAAATATTATAACAACAGGAGGTTCAGCTTTTGGTTTAATGAGCATAATTGTAGGTGTAGAAAGAGGTTTTTTACCTAGGGCAGAAGCTGTTTCTAGACTTACAACAGCATTAACTTTTCTGGAAAAAGCAGAACGTTTTCACGGAGCATGGCCGCACTGGATGGATAATAAATCAGGAAAAGTAATTCCGTTTGGAACAAAAGATAATGGAGGAGATTTAGTAGAAACTTCTTTTGTCTGCCAGGCATTAATTACTATCAGAGAATATTTTAAAAACGGAAGCACAGCTGAAAAAGAATTAGCCACAAAAGCTGATGAACTTTGGAAAGGCGTAGAATGGGATTGGTACACACAAGGACAAGATGCACTATACTGGCATTGGTCTCCAAATTATGGTTGGGAAATGAACTTTAAACTAGAAGGATATAACGAATGTTTAATTACGTATGTAATGGCAGCTTCATCGCCAACACATCCAATTTCTGCAGAAGCTTATCATAAAGCTTGGGCAAGAAATGGGGCTATAGCAGATGGCAGATCTCAATACGGTATTCCGGTAGTTTTAAACTACAATGGGGCTTCAGGAAATGTTGGGCCAATGTTCTGGTCGCATTATTCTTATTTAGGTTTAGATCCAAATAACTTAAAAGATAAATATGCAGATTACTGGCAATTGACTCAAAACCATGCTAAAATTATGGTTCAGTACAGTATCGCCAACCCAAAAGGCTTTAAAGATTATTCAGATAAATGCTGGGGATTAACAGCAAGCTATACCAGAAACCCAGATGGTACAACAGGTTATACAGCACACCAGCCTAATAATGACAATGGTGTAATTTCGCCAACTGCTGCATTATCATCGTTTCCTTATACGCCGGTAGAATCTATGAAGTTTCTGCATTATTTATATGATGAAAACAAAGCAAAATATGTTGGAATAGCAGGGCCTTATGATGCTTTTTCGCCGCAATACAATTGGGTAACACCTCGATATTTAGCGATCGATCAGGGAACAATAGCGCCAATGATAGAAAACTACAGAACTGGTTTATTATGGAAGTTATTTATGAATGCATCTGATACTAAACAAGGTTTAAAAAAGCTTGGCTTTACATCAGGAAAATACGGTTTTTAAGATATAATCTATTATGAAATATAAACTGGGTTTAGTATTGCTTTTTATTTCCGTATTGGGTTTTGCTCAAAGTGAAACAACAGGAAAGTTAAAAACAGTTGTAGTAACCAATTATGAATTAGGTTATGTACTACACAAACCAGCAAATACGAAAGATAAAAAGCCGCTAATAGTTTTTATTTCAGGAGATGGAGAAAAAGGGACAGATATTGAAAAAATAAAAGTTCACGGCCCTTTAAAATATTTAAAAACAAATACATTAGACGCTTATGTTTTGGCGCCGCAATGCAAAGAACAGGAGAATTGGGATACAGAATCAATTTACGAACTGATTTTAAAAATTCAGAAAGAGAACAAAATTGATTCAGAAAGAATATATGTTACTGGTTTGAGCTCAGGAGGCTGGGCATCATGGAATTTGGCTTTTGCACATCCGGATCTATTTGCCGCAAACGTACCTGTCGCTGGCTTTGTAGATTTAATTCAGTTAGAGAAAACTTGTGAAATAGCCAATATTCCAACCAGAATTTTCCACGGATTATTAGATGATGTGGTAAAAGTAGATTATGCCATAAGCGTTTATAAAGAGCTAAAAAAGTGTAATGCAAAAGATGTTCAGTTAACTATTTTTGATGATGCTGGACATGACAGCTGGACAAGAGTTTATGACAATCCCGAAATTTATGACTGGATGTTGAAACAGAAAAAATTGAATATGAACAAATAAATATTATAGAATGAAATCGCTATGATTCCAAATTACAAATAGAATGAAGAAAAGCGATTCCATGTTCCATTAAAAAACAAATATTAAATACACATGAAAAACAAATTAGTCTTACTTTTTTTAGGATGTGCTGTTTTGGGTTACGCTCAAAAAAAGAGCACAAAAAGTACAGTGAAAATTAAACCTAAGTCAGAGTTTGTAGCAGAGTTAATGTCAAAAATGACATTAGAGGAAAAATTAGGACAGTTAAATTTACCAACATCTGGTGATATTACAACAGGGCAGGCAAACAGCTCAAATGTTGCAAAAAATATCGCAGAAGGAAAAGTGGGCGGTTTGTTCAATATAAAATCAGTGCAAAAAATTAAAGAAGTACAAAAAATAGCTGTCGAACAAAGCCGTTTAAAAATTCCATTGCTTTTTGGTATGGATGTTATTCACGGTTACGAAACAACATTCCCAATTCCGTTAGGATTATCTTGTACATGGGATATGGCTTTAATTGAAAGAAGTGCGCAGATTGCTGCAAAAGAAGCAAGTGCAGACGGAATCAACTGGACATTTTCACCAATGGTAGATATCTCACGTGATCCGCGTTGGGGAAGAGTTTCTGAAGGTTCAGGAGAAGATCCGTACTTAGGAAGCCAGATTGCAAAAGCGATGGTAAACGGATACCAACAGCACGATCTTTCAAAAAACAACTCCATTTTAGCGTGTGTAAAACACTTTGCATTGTACGGAGCGCCAGAAGGTGGTCGTGATTACAATACAGTTGATATGAGCCATATCAGAATGTTTAATGACTATTTCCCACCTTACAAAGCAGCTGTTGACGCTGGTGTAGGTTCGGTTATGGCTTCTTTTAATGAAATTGACGGAATTCCTGCAACTGGAAACAAATGGTTAATGACAGATGTTTTAAGAAAACAATGGGGTTTTAAAGGTTTCGTAGTGACAGATTTTACAGGAATTCCTGAAATGATCGAACATGGAATGGGGAACCTTCAAGACGTTTCTGCCTTAGCATTAAATGCTGGTGTAGAAATGGATATGGTTGGAGAAGGTTTCTTAGGAACATTGAAAAAATCATTAGACGAAAAAAGAGTTTCTATCGAGACAATAGACAATGCCGTTAGACTTATTTTAGAAGCAAAATATGATTTAGGATTATTCCAGGATCCATATAAATATTGTGATGAAAAAAGAGCTAAAACTGAAATATTCACAGCAGACAGCAGAAAAGAAGCACGTCAAATCGCTGCACAATCATTGGTTTTGTTAAAAAACCAAAATCAATTATTACCTCTTAAAAAATCAGGAACAATTGGTTTAATCGGGCCTTTGGCAGATGCTAAAGAAAACATGCCGGGAACATGGAGTGTAGCTACAAGAATGGAAAATGCCGTTTCATTATTGGCAGGAATTAAAGAAGTTGCAGGACCATCAACAAAAGTTTTATATGCTAAAGGAAGTAATTTAGATTACGACGAAGAATTTGAAACTAAAGCTACAATGTTTGGAAAAACATTACACCGTGACGGTCGTTCAAAAGAAGAATTATTAGCAGAAGCTTTAAAAGTAGCACAGCAATCAGATGTAATTATTGCTGCACTTGGAGAATCTGCTGAAATGAGCGGGGAATCAAGCAGCCGTACGAATTTAGAAATTCCACAAGCACAAAAAGACTTATTAAACGCATTATTAAAAACTGGAAAACCAGTAGTTGTAGTATTATTTGACGGACGTCCGTTAGTGATTACTGACGAAGAAAAAACAGTTCCAGCCATTTTAAATGCTTGGTTTGCGGGTACAGAAGCAGGTTACGCAATTGCTGACGTTTTATTTGGAGATGTAAACCCTTCTGGAAAATTAACAACAACTTTTCCAAGAAGTGTAGGGCAGTTACCAATTTACTACGCACACAAAAATACAGGAAGACCGCTTTCTAATACAGAAGGAAAATTCGAAAAATTCAGATCAAACTATATTGACGAAAGAAACGAGCCATTATTCCCATTTGGTTTTGGTTTAAGCTACACGACTTTTGATTACTCAAACCTTAAAATTTCTTCTGATAAAATGAACTTCAGCGGAAAACTAAAAGTAACGGTTGACGTAGCAAATACAGGAAATTTTGACGGAAAAGAAACAGTTCAATTATACATTAGAGATTTAGTTGGTTCCGTAACAAGACCAGTTAGAGAATTGAAAGGTTTCCAAAAAATAGCACTTAAAAAAGGTGAAAAACAAACAGTAAGTTTTGATATTACTGTTGAAGATTTAAAATTTTATAATTCTGATTTGCAATTCGCAGCAGAACCTGGACAGTTTGATATTTTCGTTGGAGGAAATTCAACTGCCGACAAGAAAGTTAGTTTTGAGTTAACTAAATAGTTGGTTTATTGATTAGTAAGGGCCCTTCGTTTGGTTGACGGAGGGCTTTTTTATAAAAGAACATTTTTTATAAATCATAATTTTTAAAATAATGAATACTAGTAAAGCACTCAGAATACCACTTTTTTTAGCAGTAACAATTGTTTTTCAATCGTGCTGCGTAAAAGAGAATGCAATAGTGGCACACCGTGGTGCATGGAAAAAAAATAATCTTCCCGAAAATTCTATCGCATCTTTAAGACATGCCATTGACTTAAAATTACCCGGTTCAGAATTTGACGTTTGGAGAACCGCAGATGATTCGCTCGTAATCAACCACGATGCGCATTATAACAAATTGCTTGTCGAACAAACCAATTATGCTGACTTAATAAAGTTTAAACTTTCTAATGGAGAAAAACTTCCAACATTACACGAATATATTTCAGAAGGAAAAAAGAACAACAAACACACTCTTTTAGTCTGCGAAATAAAACCTTCGGAAATTAGTAAAGAAAGAGGAAAACAAACTGCCATAAAAGCAGTTGAAACCATCAAAAAACTAAAAGCAGATAAAAATACCTGTTACATAAGTTTTGACTATGAAATTCTAAAACAAATTAGACAAGTTGACCAGAAAACGGTTTTGCAGTATTTAGAAGGAAATAAATCTCCGAAAGAAGTAAAAATAGATAATATTAACGGTGTTGATTATCATTATTCAGTCTTTAAAAAGCATCCTGAATGGATTAAAGAAGCAAAAGACAATAATATAATTCTAAATGCCTGGACAGTTAACGAAGCGGCTGATATGGATTGGATTATAGAAAATAAATTCAATTACATTACCACAAACGAACCTGAACTTTTAAGCGAAAGATTAAAAGAAAAAAAATAGATTTTCATCATCATTTTACTAAGAGATTGAATTCTATAAACTTAAAAAGAATACAAATGAAAAAGATATTCCTATTGCTTTTGGCTGCCTGTACAACAAGTATTTGGCCGCAAAAAGCTAATATTCCCGGGAAAACAGATTGGTTTGACCCAAATAAACCTGCAACAACTTATTGTAATCCAATTAATATTGGATACAATTTTACTACTCACAATCATAATGGAATTCCTGAATCGCGCCGTTCCAGTGCCGATCCGGTAATTATTACCTATAAAGGCGAATACTATTTATTTGCTACGAATCAGGCAGGTTTCTTCTGGAGTAAAGATATGTCAGACTGGAATTTTGTTTATGGAAGTTTTCAAAGAAAACCTGGTGACGACGATCAATGCGCCCCTGCGGCGTGGGTTGTAAACGATACTTTATTTTATGTGGGTTCAACATGGAATAGAGATCATCCAATTTGGAAAACTGCCGATCCAAAATCAGGAAGATGGACACGTCATGTAGACAAAGCCATGCTGCCAACTTGGGATCCTGCGATTTTTCAGGATGATGACAAGAAAGTATATATGTATTACGGTTCAAGCGGAAAACTGCCGCTTGTAGGAACAGAGGTTGATTATAATACATGGCTTCCAAAAGGAAATCAGGCCGATTATGCACAATTATACAAAGCAACAGAAGTAGAAGATATTCAGCGTCCGTATGGGCAGATCAAAGAAGTTGCTGTTTTAGACCCTGCAGCGCACGGCTGGGAACGTTTTGGGCCAAACAATGATATGGAACCAGCACCTTGGGGAAATTTCATTGAAGGAGCGTGGATGACCAAACACAACGGAAAATATTATATGCAGTATGGCGCTCCGGCAACCGAGTTTAAAGGTTATGCAAATGGAGTTCATGTTGGAGATAATCCGTTAGGGCCATTTACCTATCAAAAACACAATCCAATGTCATATAAGCCAGGCGGATTTGTGATTGGAGCTGGACACGGAAATACTTTTGCAGATAACTACGGAAATTATTGGAACACAGGAACGTGCAAGATTTCTATAAAAGACCGTTTCGAGCGCCGTATCGATATGTTTCCGGCAGGTTTTGATAAAGATGATGTAATGTATTCGATAACCTCTTATGGAGATTTTCCAATTGTTCTTCCAACAAGTCAGCGTGACCAAACAAAGGGTGCTTCATCTGGATGGATGTTACTTTCGTATAAAAAGCCTGTAACTGTTTCTTCTTCTGAGGAATGTTTAGAAGTTGAAACACACAGAATGGATAACGGCGGAAAAAAAGTTTACGAGAAATTTTGTTATGGTCCTGAAAATTTAACCGATGAAAATATCCAAACCTATTGGTCTGCTAAAACAGGAAATCCGGACGAATGGCTTCAAATGGATTTAGGCCGTCAAATGGAAATTAAGGCCTTGCAGATCAATTATGCAGACCATAAAGCAACGCAGTATAACAAGGCGATGGATATTTATTATCAGTATAAAATTTTTATGTCTGATGATGCACAAAACTGGACTTTGGTGGTTGACAAATCTAAAAATGATAAAGATGCACCACATGATTATGTTGAATTAACAAAATCGTTTAAAGCACGTTACATAAAAATGGTTAACATTCACAATGCATCTGGATTGTTTGCTATTTCAGATTTCAGAGTTTTTGGAAATGGATTATCAGAGAAACCAAAAGCGGTTACGTCGTTTAAAGTGGACAGAAATAAACTGGATTCAAGAAACGCTATGATTTCATGGAAAAAACAAAATGATGCCGTTGGATATAATATTTATTATGGAATTGCTCCGGATAAATTATACAACAGTATTATGGTTTATGGAGATAACACGTACGATTTTAGAGGATTAGACAAAGGAACAAAGTATTATTTTACTATAGAAGCCTTTAATGAAAACGGTATTGGCATAAAAAATAAGATTATCGAAGTAAAGTAACATTATTTTAAAGAAAACAAGAAAAACTCTAATTATGAACAAAAAAGGTTTATAATTAGAGTTTTTTTTTGAGAAAAGGCTGCGAAAAATACCTGACAGTTCTATAGAATTTTGTTTCTTTGTAAGAGAAGCCAAAAAAGCAACATAACCCCAAAATGTTATTAAAATTATGAAAAAAACGATTCTTTTAACTGCTTTAGTTTTAAATGGATTGACCGCATCTTTTGCTCAGTCAAATGATGAAAAAAACATTAAATTATTTTATAAAAAAGCTTTAACCGAAGCTAAATGTTATTCTTGGTTAGAATATCTTTCAAATGATATCGGAAGCCGTTTATCTGGATCAAAAGGTGCTGCAGAAGCTGTTGAGTATACAAAAAGACAATTAGAAGGTCTGGGGCTTGACAAAGTTTATCTTCAGGAAGTTATGGTTCCTCACTGGGTTCGAGGCGAAAAAGAAACTGCTTTTATTTTAGATGGAAAAGTAAAAACTGCGGTGCCAATCTGCGCACTTGGAGGTTCAGTTGCAACTCCAAAAACAGGAATTACTGCTGAGGTAATCGAAGTACAAAGCATTGACGAATTGAAAGGTCTTGGAGATAAAGTAAAAGGTAAAATTGTATTTTTTAACAGACCAATGAATCCTGAAAATATCGCAGCATTTGAATCTTATTCAGGTGCAGGAGATCAAAGAAGAAGTGGTGCAAAAGAAGCTGCAAAACTTGGGGCAGTGGGTGCAATTGTGCGTTCATTAAATTTTCGTTTAGACGATTTTCCTCATACAGGAGCTCAAAGCTACGATGATTTACCTAAAAATCAATATATTCCGGCAGCGGCAATCAGCACAAATGGAGCTGAATTATTGAGTAAATTATTAAAAGCAAATCCGGCTTTAAAATTCTATTTCAAACAATCTTGTGAAACATTGCCGGATGCATTATCCTATAATGTTATTGGAGAATTAACAGGAACTGTAACTCCGGAGAACATTATTGTTGTTGGCGGGCATTTAGATTCCTGGGATTTAGCCGATGGTTCTCATGACGATGGAGCAGGAGTAGTACAAAGTATGGAAGTTGTCCGTATTTTGAAAAACCTAAACTATAAACCAAAAAATACTATTCGCGTTGTTTTGTTTATGAATGAAGAAAATGGAGGAAAAGGCGGTGCTAAATATGAGGAAGTTTCAAAACAAAAGAATGAGAACCATATTTTTGCTTTAGAAAGTGATTCAGGCGGATTTACTCCAAGAGGTTTTTCTATCGAAGCTGATGATGCTAATTTTAAAAAGATTCAAGGATTTAAAGATTTCTTCGAGCCATATTTTATTAATAGTTTTATCAAAGGACATGCAGGTTCAGATATTGAGCATTTAACTTCAAAAACAATTGTAAAAGCAGGTTTAATGCCAGATTCACAGCGTTATTTTGATTATCACCACGCAGCAAACGATAAATTTGATGCCATTAACAAAAGAGAATTAGAGCTTGGGGCAGCAACGATGACTTCGTTAATCTATTTAATAGACCAAACGGGAATTGTTCTTCCATCAGCAAATTAAGACTTTTTAATCAGCATATTTGAAAGCTGCGAGTATAAACTCGCAGCTTTTTTTATTTGATAAAATTCTAAGTTTAATTTTTCATTACTAAATAATAAAAAAATGTAATTGGAATATTAGAAAACAGAATTAAAATTTTAACCGCAATATCTCTTCTTTGCTCAGGAAGATGAATAAATCTTTCTGTTAAATAAAAAAGCATTATCGTATTTAATACTATTGCAGAAAGTACAAATGGCCACGCAATGATTAAGATATTTGAACTTTCATTTGACACAATATAAAGTATAAACAGCAGTGTAATGATTATAAAGGTTCCAATTGCTAATTCAGTAGATTGTTTTTCTTCAAAAGATTTATGGTTGATGGTTTTCATAAGGTTTAAATTTTAAATGTTTGCTGAATAGATACTATGGGCATTAAAAGCATTTTTGAAAAATCCAGATAATAGAATGAATGCGCTCGTTTTCCCCTGATAAATTGTCGAACGAAGTATTTTATCTGTTTTGGATAAAATAATGTTCCTGATAAAATTACCATGAACAAATACAAACTTCTTTTTCCATTGCCAAGAAGATAATACTGCATCCCGATTTCTTCATAAACAGAAATTCCGGTATTAGTTAAAACATGAATAATATCATGATCTTCCAGTTTTTCCTGAATATCAAAATGATGTTTATAGAGAAAATTTCCTAAACCATATCCCAAACTATCTTTCGGGAAATTCATTAATTCGGCTTTATTAATTTCCCATGGCTCATTCTTCTTAAAATATTTTTGATAAGGCTTTTTTGTGTATTCATATAATCTTTCAATTAAATAATCTCTCATATTTTGGGTAGTTAAAAGTTCTTTGAATTTCAAAGTGAATAGTGAAATAAAAAAGCTAATTGGTTTTAGCATTAGCTTTTATTGAATTTTAATAATTATCAATTATAGCTGTAAGCAAATTTGAATTGGCTAGGTCAGAAGGGGCAGTTACTTTTTCTTCTAACGGAATTTCATTACCATATCTTTCCTTTAATATTTTTTGAACCCTTGGATCTTCTAGATTAAAACTCTTCAATTCTCTTAGTTTTGAAAGTTCGATTCCGGCGGCGTTTTTATAAATCTTCCAAACTAATTCAGAACAATAAATCTTTGTATCAGTCCATTCAAAATAGGCATCATATTCTTTTCCATCAAACTGCTGGCTGTAATCTTTCATTTTTTGAAGAACGGGCGGGGTTAAAACTTTATCAGCATTTTTTAATCGTTTTACCACATATTTATTGTCTTTTCCGTGCTGAATCCATTCATCAAGCGGTGTAAGTTTCACAGGCTGAACTGCCTCAAAAACAAACCAATTTCCGTTTATATTATAAATGATACCGCAATGAGAAAATTTAGAATTGGTTGCAATTCGCACCGCTTCACATTGAGGAGATTGTGAAGTTTGGAATATAATATCTCCATCCTGAATTTTATCTAAAACTATATTCGTTTCAGATTTTGCTTTAGAAAATGGATTATTTGGAAAAACTTTCATCGCCACAAATAATGCACAGCCAAAACTCAGCAGAAATGTAATGATTAGAAAAATATATTTTTGTTTTTTCATAGCTTAGCAAAAAGTATTTAAAGTACTTTGAGTTGCAAAGTAAATAATAAAAAAAATAGTTACCAAATAAATGATAACTATTTTTAGAATATATTTTTGAAGAAGTATTAGATTCTAAAAATACCGCCAACAGCAATAATTCTTTGAAAGAAATAAAAGTGTTGTGATGCTTTATCCTCATTACTTACAGTAGTTTTGATATCGTGCATATCAATATAACCGCCCTTTAGCTCACCCTGAAGATAGAAGTGTTTAAAGAAAGTAAAGTTAATACCTGCTTTTGCAGATAAACCATAACCTGAAACATGAAAATCATCGTGACGTTCTTTTCCTAAAAGAGTTGTATTTGTTTTAGGATATAAAATTCCTCCGCCAATACCTTCAGTTAAATTAATTTGAACTTTATCAATATTAGGTAAACCAAACCATTTTGAAATGTCATCATGTCTGGCAACTTCTGTATTGATGTAGTTTAAACCATCTGTATGCTCGTACATTAAAAATGCAGGACCATTTGGATTAGTAACACCCATGTCATAACCACCTTCTATAGCACCATTTAAAGACATATCTACAGGTTTATTGATGTAATCTCCATTGTAGAGAGCAGCAGCAGGATCATTCGCAGGTAAATTAATATAACCATTAACTTTGGCCGTTTGATTCTGAGTCATTACATATTTCATGTGGTCAACACCAATGGCAACGCTGTAATGATCGCTGATAAAATAACCAAATTTCAGGTTAGTCTGCGGAATTGTCATATTAGCAGGGTTGATATAATCAACATGCCATCCTTTAGGTTTGTCGTGAGCAGCCATGTTTTCTACTCTAAACTTGTAATCTTTTCCGGTAAATGTCACATCAGATTTTGAGTAACTTTCTCTATTACCACCCCAAGAAACAAAGAACTTTCCTTTATTGTGTGCTGTGTATTTGTCTTGTATTGCAATTTCTTCCTGAGCAAATGTGTTGACAGCAAAACACATTAAAAAGAAAGGCAAAAATAAAAATTTTGTTTTCAAAGAAATATTAGATAAAAAATTAAAAGGCGTTTACAGTTTTTCTAATAGCAACCAACTTATTCATTAAACCTTCAAAATAGTCTAAATGAAGCATGTTAGCGCCATCGCTTTTTGCGTTTGCAGGATCAAAGTGTGTTTCGATAAAAATTCCGTCAACACCCACTGCAATACCAGCTTTAGCTACAGTTTCGATCATATCAGGTCTTCCTCCTGTTACTCCGGCAGTTTGGTTTGGCTGCTGTAAAGAATGCGTAACATCTAATACCGTTGTTGCATATTGCTGCATAGTAGGAATTCCTCTAAAATCAACAATCATGTCCTGATAACCAAACATAGTACCGCGATCTGTAACCATAACATTTTCATTATTACAGTCTAATACTTTTTGTACAGCATGCTTCATACTTTCCGGACTCATAAATTGCCCTTTTTTCAGGTTTACTGTTTTGCCGGTATTAGCTGCTGCAACAACTAAATCAGTCTGACGGACTAAAAATGCAGGAATTTGTAGAACATCAACATATTGTGCTGCCATATCGGCATCTTCGTTAGTATGAATGTCTGTAACTGTTGGAATGTGAAAAGTTTCTGAAACTTTTCTTAAAATTTTTAAAGCTTTTTCATCTCCAATTCCAGAAAAACTATCAATTCTGGAACGATTTGCTTTTTTAAAAGACCCTTTAAAAACATAAGGAATCTGAAGTTTGTCGGTAATACCAACTAATTTTTCAGCAATTCTAAGAGCCATTTCCTCTCCTTCAATAGCGCAAGGCCCCGCCAATAAAAAGAAATTCCCGCTGTCAGTATGCTTAATTTGTGGAATATGCTGTAAGTTCATAAAATTATTTTTTTTGCAATGCAAAGGTAGTTATGATTTATGAATAGCAGATGAAGATTTAAGATTATTTTAAGACCAATAATTGTTAATAATGTAATATTTTTCTTTAATTGTGTTTTTTCTTGCTTTTTAGAATGATTTTGTGCCGAAACTTCTGGATTCTTTTATAAAAGTCAAAAAAATGGCTTTCTCAAAAAAGAATTTTTGCTTCGAAAACAAGTATAATAAAACATTACAATTTAGTTTTACGATCTAGTAATCTTTTTACAAAATATTGAATAATAATAACGATCAGAAGAACTAAAGAAGAAAATATAATAAATGAAGCAAGACCGATAAGCGGCATTCCGCATCTTGTAGAAGTAGGATTTTGTTCAAAATACTTTGAAAAATTATATGAGCCGATATAAAATGAAACAATTGAGAGAACAATTTGAAGAACTATATTTGTAATTAATACAGCTTTAAACCTTAAGAAAATAGGTTTTAAAATTGCAATTGTGCCAAATATTAATTGAAATAATAAAGGTAAAACGATTAAAATTAAAGGAGTTGTCCCAAACATTTCGGCTTATATTTTTGTCAATTATAATTTACTCTTTCTTCAAAGACAATCCCATCGGAACCATTAAAATTCCTTTTTCATAAATATTCAAATACAGTGTTACAGGCTTTTTTTGTCCTTCCCAGGTTAGTTCATATACATTTAAAAATCCGGCGCCCATGTTGCTTCTTTTAGTTGGAAAAGGGCAGCAGGTTTCTAAACGTTTATAAGTGATTTTTTCACCATTAGGGCCGGCTAAAGCATTCAAAAAACGAACCTCATTTGTCGCTTCATCCTGCGTATTTCTAAAAAATATATTTACAGGATAATCAGGATCATAGCCGTATTTTTTGTCTTTGCTAAATTGTGTAATAACAAACGTATTATTCTTATTTAAAATTAAATCAGGAGCATTATCGTCTACATTTTTCAAAGTAGATTTTGTACTGATACAAGAAGTTACTGAAATTAATAGAATAATAAAAAGACTTATTTTTTTCATGGTTGAGGTTTATTTTGGTCACACAAATGTAAAAGGTTTTTGTCACAGATTATAAATTCAAAAAGAAAATAGAATAAAAACTCCTTGATAATTTGTTTAATCTGTGTTATCTGCGTGCTATTATACTTCCTTTTTTAAATTCAGTTTTAATATACCTTTTACAATCAGATATTGTGCCACAAGATAAGTAAGCATAATAATGAACGAACTTTTTTGAATTGGCATATGAAACTTGTTGATTGCCAATATGCTATCAGAAACTACAAAAAACAGCGCCCCAAAAAAAACATATTGATTCGCAGGTTTTTTCCAAATTAAAAGTCCGTTGTAAGCAAACAAAAGCATAACAGAAATTACGCTGGCATAAATGATAACCGGAATTTTTAAATCGCCTAAAGCAGGTAGTAAAACCGATAACATTCCGATTAAATAACAAGCAATAATGAGGCTTCCGAAAATAAAAATTATAGCATCCTTTTTTACTTTCTCTTTAATCTGTCTATTAAAAAGGATACAATACATAATGTGAGCGATTAGAAAAGAAACCAGCCCCAGAATAAAATAGATTTCAGCAATGTCTGCAAAAAGCAAAATTACGTCGCCAATCCAGGAAAATACCAACGCTGTTATAAGGATATTTTGCGTTGGGAATTTTTTAGAAAAATAAACTCCTACAATTAACAAAGGAATTAGAGCAGGTTTTAAATAACAGTCTAAACTTTCATACCCAAGATATAAAAGCAGTAAATAAATAAAGCTGAAAGCAATATAAATTTTAAAAAATACGGTGTTTTTCATTATGTGGTTTGAGATTTTATGGTTTGGTTTTGGTTAGTTCTAAAATTGATGGTTACAAAGTAAATCGTTATCAAAAATGATAAACTTAAATACCCTAAAATTATATAATTACTTAAAGAGAAAACGGAATTTAAACCAAACCAATCGCCGTAAAATGCTATAATACCAATAGCAATTGATAACCGGAAACCTTCCCAAAAAACAGCAAATCGGCTTTTGTCCATTAATTCAGAATTACTGTAAATAGTAACGAGAATAAAAAAGCCGTAAACAAAGATATCTGGAAGGCCAATTTTGGCAATATTATCAAAAAGAAAACTCACAAACAAAAGCGTAATTAGAATTTGTGTAACCGACCAATAAATTAGTTTTTGCGAATTCTGTGTTCCGTATTTATCAAAATTAAAAACATCTTCAATTTTGTTTACCGGATATTTTTCTTCGAAATTTTCAGGTCTCCATCCGGTTGGTTTAAACCAGATTGTAAGTTTATCTTTCCAGTTTTCAGCACGCCAGGCATCTTTTATTAATAACGTCAAATGTTGAAAATTTATTTTTACAGGGTTCCAGGTATTGGCAGGTCTTGTGATTCCGTAAACAGGAGGAACATCATCTAATTCTTCCTGAAAAGTACCAAAAAGTTTGTCCCAGAAAATAAATATCTGCGAATGGTTTTTATCTAAATATTCAGGGTTTATAGCATGATGAACACGATGATGCGAAGGCGTTACTATAATGTGCTCTGCAAATCCCATTTTTTTAATGTGTTTGGTATGATACCAAAATTGTAAAAACAAATGGAGTGGAAGTGTAATAGCAATTACAGAAGCCGGAACGCCCAATAGCGCCGCAGGAATCAACAAGAAAGTAAACAAATTAACTAAACTTGCAATGGGCTGACGAAGCGCACAGGCAAGATTAAACTCTTCACTGCTGTGGTGAATGGCATGTTTGTTCCAAAGGAAATTAATTTGATGCGCCAGTCGATGGCTCCAGTAGCCGTAAAAATCGATGACAAAAAAGGCAATAATATAGGAGAGAACGTTAGCTTCCTGATGGAAAATAGCAATTTTTGAAACCATCCATTCATAGGAAAGAAAAGTGACGCTTAGTCCCAAAACATCTTTTACAGAATTGGTAATTCCAGAGCTGATGCTGGAAACACTGTCAATTAATGGAGCAGTATCGTTTTTTTTGTAAATGCCATATAGTTTTTCAATTACAATTAAGACTAAAAAAATAGGCATTGCGATAATTAATATTTTTCCATATTCTTCCATAAAAAAACATTCTATTTTATCCCAAATATAGAATAAAATAGAATGTTTTTTAAATTATTGGTAAATTAAACAATTTCGGCGCTAAGTCCAGCTTCCAAAAGTTGTGTACATTGAGGTTTTAATTTATCCATTGGTCCTGTTTTTACAGTGCATTTTCCGTTGTAATGTACAATTAAGGAACATTGTTCTGCTTGTTCAGATGTGTGATTACACACTCGCATTAAGGTATCAATTACGTGGTCAAAAGTGTTCACATCGTCGTTATACACAATGATTTCGTTATTGAATCCGGTCGCCTCTTTTTCGCGAACTCTTTCTCTTACTTTTTCTTTAGTACTCATTTCTTTTTAGTTTTTTGTACTGCTGTAATTACTATTAACTAATTTACGTATTTTAATGAAACCCAGTTGTTTCTTTGAATTTTTTTAACATATGTTAGCCCTTTTTCAGTGCAGGAAGCATCAATAAAAGGAATGTCTTCTTCATAAAAACCGCTAAATAATATAATTCCATTTTTGTTTAAACAATCTACATAACTCTGCATATCGTTTAATAAAATATTTCTATTGATGTTAGCAATAATCAAATCGTAACTTTTCCCGGCTAATAAAGCAGCATCGCCTTCGTAAACGCTGATATGTCTGCAATTATTGCGTTCGGCATTTTCGATAGAATTTAAATAACACCAATTGTCAATATCAATGGCATCGATTGGTTCTGCACCTTTCATTTCTGCCAAAATAGCCAAAATAGCAGTTCCGCAGCCCATGTCTAAAGTTTTAAGGCCTTTAACATCCATTTCTAATAAATGCTGAATCATCATGTGGGTTGTTTCGTGGTGCCCGGTTCCAAAACTCATTTTTGGTTCGATTACGATATCAAATTCTGCATCTGTTTTTGGGTGAAAAGGAGCGCGGACATGGCATTTTCCGTCAACATCAATAGGTTCGAAATTCTTTTCCCATTCTTCGTTCCAGTTTACCTGATCGATTTCTTCAATTGTATATTCAATTTTAAACTCTTCTGATTGTAAAATGTAAATATCATCCAGAATATTCTCATCCCATAAATCTTTTTTCACGAAAGCCGAAATTCCGTTTTCTGTTTCTGTAAAACTTTCAAACGCTTTTTCGCCTAATTCAGCAACTAAAATTTCTGAACCAAGTTCCTTTGGCTCTATCGTAAAATGATATCCTAAATATATATTTGACATAAATAATTTTTTTGCAAAGGTAAGAATCCAAAGCAGAAGTTGTTCAAAAATCTAAGTGAACATTCTTAATTTAAGAATTATTTAAAATATAAAAAAAGCGACACTTTTTGAGTATCGCTTATATTTTGTTTTTGCCACAGATTAAAAAGATTAAAAGGATTTTTTTTGCCACGAATTCGCGAATTTTTTTAATTTGAATTTGTGGCGAAAAAACACAGAAAATAAAATTTGTGTAAATCATTTTAATCTGTGGCTAAAAAATAAATTTAGATAGCCGTTACAATTGCTAAGAAATCATCTGCTTTTAAAGCAGCACCTCCAATTAAACCACCATCAACGTCTGGTTTAGAGAAGATTTCCTTAGCATTTTCTGGTTTTACAGAACCACCGTATAAAATAGAAACTTCATCAGCGATTTCAGCCCCAAAAGCTTTACGGATAGTTTGTCTGATAAATTCGTGCATTTCCTGTGCTTGTTCTGGCGAAGCAGTTTCTCCAGTTCCAATTGCCCAAACAGGCTCATAAGCTAAAACAACTTTTGTCCAGGATTCTTTTGCAATGTGGAATAACCCATCACGTAATTGATTTTCAACAATATTGAAATGATTCCCTGACTGACGATCTTTTAATTCTTCTCCAAAACAGAAAATTACAGTTAAATCATGTTTTAAAGCAGTATCAACTTTATTTGCGATTAATGCATCAGTTTCGTGAAAAATAGCTCTACGCTCAGAGTGACCCAGAATTACGGTATTAACACCAATACTTGTTAACATATCTGCAGAAATTTCTCCTGTAAAAGCGCCGCCTTCAGCCTGGTGAACGTTTTGAGCAGCAACACCTATAGTTGTGTTTTTTACTTTTGCCACAGCAGCTTGCAAGTTTACAAATGTTGGAGCAACGATTACTTGCGCAGTAGTTTGTGCTGGTATTTTAGTAATTAATTCGCTTAACAATTCTTCAGTCTGTGCTGCGTTTTTATGCATTTTCCAGTTTCCTGCAACAATCTTTTTTCTCATTTTGGTAGTTTTTGTTATTTTTTTAATTTTTTGTTTTTAATGAAGTAAAGTCAAAAATTGAAATTGATTTTTGACATTTATATTGATTTTAGACTTGCTAAAGTTTCATTGATTTTGTCGAAATCAGTTTCGATAGCACGGTATAAAACAATTTTTCCAGTTTTGTCTACGATAATATATCTCGGAATCCAGTCTAAGTCAATAGCTTTTCCAAAAACACCTTTCATTCCATCGTTCATCATAAAATGATCGCCTTTTAATTCGTGTTTTTCGATTCCAATTTTCCATTTTTCAGCAGTTTTATCTGCAGAAAGGAATAGATATGAAACATTAGGATTATTAGCCTGCAGCTCTTTAACTTTTGGCATAGCTTTTACACAGTCGCCGCACCATGAAGCCCAAACTTCAATGACTAAAGTTTTTCCTTTATATTTTTTTAAAATGTTTTTGAAAGAAGCCTGGCCTCCATCAAGGGTTAATAATTTTTCAGACAAAGCTTCTTTCGAAAAACTTGTTTTCTGAGCCTGTGTGCATGAGAAAGTTATAAATGAAATAATGATTAGCGCTAATTGTTTCATACAATAAATGATTTTTAACAAAGTTAAACAAACAATTGGAAAGCCAAATAGAGATTAACAAAATTTGAAGAGTCGTTTATTTTGTAACAAAAAGTTAATTTTCGGTTAGAAAAAGCTGAATGAAATCGTAATAGTTGAGGTTAAAATCCTGGATTTTTTTGACCGGTATTTTTTTAAATACAAAAAATGAATGACTTTTTTATTTTGAGACTAATTTTGAAGGCAAAAAAACGTCAGGTTTCAATAAAAAAAGCTGCAATTTGTATTGCAGCTTTTTTGAATGATATGATATTATTTTTTAAATGCCATAAGCGACATCAGATAGTTTTAAATCATCAACATCATTATAGTGTACTTTTTGAACAATAGTTCCGTTGTGTAATACTACAATACTTGGATTTGCTCTTTCAATAGTTTTTAAAGCTGTTGCATCGCAGAAATAAAAATCGACATCTAAATTATATTGTTTTTTTGCTTTTGCAATTTCCTCCGCTCCAGAAGCCGTCATTGCAATTACTTTATAACCTTTTGCTTTAGCTTCTGCAGTAACTTTGGCTAGTTTTTTCATCCCGGCCGGTTCAGATTTAGTTAAATCGTAAGTTACAAAAATCAATAATTTTGGTTCTTTTAGTAATTCTGCTTTGTAATCAGAATCGTCCTTAGTCATTGTAAAATCGTGAATTGGCGGTACATATCCTTCTGTAATCACTTTATCTTTTCTGTCAACAAATGTTGCACCTTCAGGAATATTCATTAAATCTTTCTCTGTAAATTCTTTATCAACGCCATTTACTTTATAAATAAACACCATTTCGACTACTGATTTTGGAGCACCTTCAGGAATTTCCATTCCTTTTTCGATGTTAGTTCCAACTTTGTAAGGACGGAAATCTTTTATCGGATTATGGTTTAAAACCCAAACAGCTATAAAAGCACATAAAACTACGCTTACATAAACTGCAAAATTGGTTTTTGGAGTTGAAAATAATGGTTTTATTAATCTTTGATTGATGAACAAAACCAAAATAAAAAATAATAAAACAACATCTTTTGTAAATGACTGCCAAGGTGTTAAATGCAGCGCATCGCCAAAGCAGCCGCAATCTTTTACCACATCAAAATAAGCAGAGTAGAAGGTAAGGAATGTAAAGAAAACGATTAATAGCAATAAAGCCCAGATTGTTGTTCTTGTTTTGTATCCAACCAATAACATAACTCCTAGTACTACTTCAAAAATCACTAAGAAAATGGCTAATCCTAATGTTAATGGCTCTAAAAATGGCATATTGAAAACCGGCTCACTAAAATATTCAGTTAATTTATAAGAGAAACCAACGGGGTCATTTAGTTTTATTAATCCGGAAATGATAAATAATACACCGACAAATAATCGGGAGAATTGAGTAATGATGTTTTTCATGGAGTAAATATTAAAGTTGAAATTCCGAATTTTTAAATCACAAATTCCAAAATCTTGTTGGAAAATTGGAATTTGGTCCCGAAACTTCGGGATTATTTTTTTGGAATTTTATTTGTTTATCGGATTGAGAATTAAAGCAAAAACGGAGTAATTAATCATATCCTGATAATTAGCATCGATACCTTCAGAGACTAAAGTCAGCCCTTTATTGTCCTCAATTTGTTTTACGCGAAGTAACTTTTGTAAAATTAAATCTGTTAAAGAACTTACACGCATGTCACGCCAGGCTTCGCCGTAATCGTGATTTTTGGCTTCCATTAATTCTTTGGTTAATTTTACTTTAGCATCGTATAATTCGGTTGCTTTTTCAACATCAAGATCCGGCTGATCAACAACACCCAATTCTAACTGAATCAAAGCCATGATAGAATAATTGATGATTCCGATAAATTCTCCTTTTTCATCTTCATCAACTTTACGGATATCATTTTCTTGTAAACTTCTGATTCGTTGTGCTTTTATGAAAATTTGATCGGTCAATGATGGAAGTCTCAAAATTCTCCATGCACTGCCGTAATCTTTCATTTTATTGATAAATAAGGTTCGGCAAACCGTAATTACATTATCAAATTCAAGGGAAGTATTCTTCATTTATTGCTGTATATTTGCTAAAATTTCTCCAAAAATAAGGATTAAATTAAAGAGTTTCAAGTTTAAGGTTTTCTTTGTTTCAAGTTTTTTCTAAACAAAGTGTTAATGCCGATAACTTGAAACTAAGAAATAATAAAAGTTTCAAGTTTCAGGTTTCAAGTTCTCGAACTGACGTAATCTGCATCAACTTGAAACTTGAAACCAATAAAACTTGAAACAAAATGTTGATTAACTGTAAAGGTGAGCTTATAGATTTATCGATTCCTAAAATAATGGGAATTTTGAATATCACGCCCAATTCTTTCTTTGATGGAGGAAAATATAAAAACGAAGATGAAATCATTTCTCAGGTTGATAAAATGCTTTCTGAAGGGGCGGCATTTATTGATATTGGCGCCTATTCAAGTAAACCCAGTGCCGAATTTGTTTCGGAACAAGAAGAAATTGACCGAATTATTCCTGTCATAGAATTGATTTTAAAGCATTTTCCGAAAGCTTTATTATCAATCGATACTTTTAGGGCCGAAGTTGCAAAAGCGAGCATAGAAATCGGTGCAGCGATTATAAATGATATTGCAGCGGGTGAATTAGACGATAAAATGTTTGAAGTTATTGCAAAATACAACGTTCCGTACATTATGATGCACATGCGCGGTAATCCGCAGACAATGCAGAGTTTGACGCAATATGATGATATTGTAAAAGAAATACTGTTCTATTTTTCTGAAAAAGTAAAAAAAGCCAGAAGTTTAGGAATTAACGATTTGATTCTTGATCCCGGTTTCGGTTTCGCAAAAACAACAGATCAGAATTATGAAGTCATGCAAAAAATGGAACTTTTTAATTTATTAGAATTACCTGTTTTAGCAGGTGTTTCAAGAAAATCGATGATTTATAAAGCACTTAATATTACGGCGCAGGAAGCTTTAAACGGAACAACTTTTTTGAATACAATTGCGTTGACAAAAGGAGCGAAAATCCTTCGTGTTCACGATGTAAAAGAAGCGGTGGAATGTGTGGCTTTGTTTAATAAATTAAGTTTATGATATAAATAATCGCTTGGTTTGTTATTCCGAGGAACGAGGAATCGCACTCGAAACTCGACAAAGATTGATGACTTTCTTTGAGGAAGTACTAGTGCGATTCCTCGTTCCTCGGAATGACATACTTTGTACTAAAATAAAAATGAATATGAAATACGTTGCTCTAATTATTGCTTTTCTTCTTTTCTCCTGCGGAAAAAAACAAGATGTTTTACTTCCAAAATCAAACATAACAATTGTAAAAGACGTACAAGATCTTTCGCCAATTTATATCTTTTTTGAAACCGAAGGAAAAGATACAATCGCAGATGTAAACCGTAAAAGTGCGATAATTTCAACCAACTGGATTTTCAATATTGACAAACGTCTGCCTTTAAAATTGGTAATTCCGGAAGTAATGAAATTACAGGAAAAAAAGCGAGCTGACAGCGCCCATAAAAACGAAAATGCCGAAAATTATTATTCTTACGCAGATTCTATCGGGAAAAATCTAGCCTTTGTACCTTTTACGAAAGTGTATTATAAAACGGAAAAGCCAAGTAGAGAAAATTTGGTAGTTTATTTTAGAAAAGGAAAAAAACAGGTTTTCATGGCAAATAAGGAAATAAAAATTTCAGAAATATTACAACGTTTCTACACTATAAAATTTGAAAGAGTGCCAAATTTGGTATTTTTCTTCGATAAAAACATGAGTTATGAAGAATATATTCAGTATAAAATTCTACTGCAAAAACATGTAACTTATAATCTTGATAAACTTCCGGTAGAATTCATTAACTAAAACTTGAAACCTGAAACAAAGAAAACCTGAAACAAAAAAACAAAAAACTCTATTGATGATGATAAGGTTCGTTCCTTAAAATTGTAAACCCACGATATAATTGTTCGATAAAAAATAAGCGAACCATTTGGTGTGAAAACGTCATCAGCGAAAGCGAAACTTTTCCTTGAGCTTTACTGTAAACCGTTTCAGAGAATCCGTATGGGCCTCCAATTACGAAAACCAAAGTTTTGATTCCCGAATTCATTTTCTTTTGCAATTCTTCAGAAAAACCAACACTGGAGAAGTTTTTTCCGTTTTCATCCAATAAAATCAACTGATCGGCTGGTGAAAGTTTAGACAGAATCAATTCGCCTTCTTTTTCTTTTTGCTGACTTTCAGATAAGTTTTTTACGTTTTTGATATCGGGAATAATCTCCAAATCAAATTTGATGTAAAACGACAAACGTTTGGTATAATCGTCAATCAAGGTTTGAAGTGATTTATTATCAGTTTTGCCAATGGCGATGAGTTTGATATTCATTGTTCTTTTATTTTGCCACGAATTGCTCGAATTAGCATGAATTTATTTTTTTTGCCACAGATTAAAAGGATTTTCACAGATTGTTTAAAGGAAAATAAAAAATCCTTTTTAATCCTTTTAATCTGTGGCTAAGATTATTTTTTATTTTCAAAAACCGTTTCGAAATGTTCTACAATAGGAAACGGCTCATAATAATGATGTAAAATCTTTTTCCATTCCAGATATGCTTCAGAAGTTCTAAAACCTACAGTATGATCTTCAAGTGTATTCCAGTCAACCAATAAAAGATATTTGTTTTCAACTTCAAGGCATTTCTCTAAGCGATGTCCTAAATAACCATCAATTGATGAGATGTATTGGCTTGCTTTTGCAAAATCAGCTTCAAATTGAGGTGCTAATTCAGGTTTTACAAAAAGATATGCGGCTTCTAGAATCATATTTATAAATATTTTTTTTACGCAGATTTTGCAGATTTAAACAGATTTTATTTTTTAATATTTTGACATAAAAAAAATCTGCGTTCATCAGCTTAAATCTGTTTAAAATCTGCGTGCAATTTTTACACAGATTAACAGTTTTAGTTTTTAGAAAACTTCGCTTCAAAAATTTTAAACCTATTATCAAGATCTTTTATTAATTGTTTTTTAACCGATTCATCCTGAATAAAACTGTAATTGATGCTGTTGTAAACGTATTTCTTTATTACTTCGTAATTAACATCAGGATATCTTTTTGCTAATAAAACATATTGTTCGGTCATATTACTTCTTAAAATTCCTGCATCGTCTGTACTGATTACAATTGGAACATTAAATTCTTTGTAAAGCGTAAACGGATGTCTGTTTTCTTTTACTTTTAAAATGAACTCATTACTTGCTAAATTGATCTCAATAGGAATATTATTTTTAGACATATATTTTAATAAATCATACGAATTTGCTTCGTAAGCGATATCAACTCCGTGACCAATCCTGTTTGCACCGGCAACATATATGGCGTCGTTAATATGCCATGTTAGATCTTCTGGCTGCACCAAACCTAAAGTCAATTCACCAGCGTGAAGAGTATATTTTACATCTGGAAATTTAGAGTGGCAGTATTTAAACATTACCATATGTAACCAGTAATCTTTCATTGAATTTTCTCCATGTTCAGGAGAAACTATGTTTACGCCGGCAGTTAATTTGCTTTCGTTTGAAGAAATGAAAGCGATAATCAGATTTTTAAATAAATCAACCGGTTCCATAAAACGCAGCACAAAATTTTGGTAACGCATGGTAAAACGCTCATCGTCAATTTTTAAATCTTTATGCAGTTTTGCTATGAAATTGTTATTGAAATCTTCGGCATATTTTTTAGCATCTTTTTTCTCAATCGATTTGTACAATTCGTCTAAAAGTTTTAATACTGCTTTTTCATCTTTTTGACTGGCTGCCTGACGAAGTTTTGTATTAAAATCAGTTAAATCAGAAATATTCATATCGCAGGGAATTGTTGATAGTTGTGTTTCTATATAACTTACATTTTCACTAATGGCGCGTTTTTTTAATTCAAGCATTCCTTCTGCAAAATGACCTGCAATAGTGGGTTCAAATTTCATAAAAGAATCAAAAAATAAATCATCAGAAGGAACAGAGCCATTATAATCTTTAGCCGACCAGGTTTGCATTACCTGTTGTTCGTATTGAGCTAATTTTCCGTTGTTTTTAAGAGAAGAAAAAGTCTGCCAGTTTCCTTTTTCAGGTTTGGTTTTAGAAACTTCCATGGTTTCTAAATTCAAATAAAAGTCTTCTGCAATGGCTCTTTCTAAAAGTGGTTCTGCATAAACCGATCCTGAAAAATGGTGGTGTAAATCGCCTCCTTTTGGCATTTGTTGAAAAAAAGCTGTTAAGAGAGCTTCATTATTTCTGATTTTTTCTAAATAACTTTCAGCTGTTTGAGAAAAGCCGATTTGCGCTATAAAAATACAGAAAAGCGTAATTATCCTTGTCATACTCTAAGTTTAAATTACATGCAAATGTAAGAGTTTTGGAGGAGATTAAAAAATTGATTTTCGTTGTGTTGGTTTTTTACCGCAAAGCTCGCTAAGGTTTTTCGCAAAGAACGCTAAGTCTTTTTTAGATTACCTAAGTTCATAAAATGCGAAAGACGCACTGCAGTGCGTCTCTACGAAAAAACCTTTGAGCCTTTGTTCCTTTGCCACTTTGAACCTTAAGAAAACAATACATCATGAATTGCCTCAACCCTGTCAAAAACGCTTTTTGCAAAAGGGCAAAGCGGAATAATTTTCAGGTTATTAGCTCTCGCATATTCTACGGCAGCCATAACTAATTTTTTGCCAACACCTTTTCCGTTAAATTCTTCGTTAACTTCTGTGTGGTCGATTATAAATTTGCTGTCACCAGCCCAGGTGTAAGTCATTTTTCCGGCTTGTTTTCCATCTTCTACGGCTTCAAAATATCCTCTTCTTGTATCGTTAATTTGTTGAATTTCCATGATAAATTATATTAATGTGGTTTTAATTTCTATTGAATGTGTAAGTGTTTTATGTATTGGGCAGCTATTGGCAATAGTTTCTAATCGTTGCCTTTGTGTATCGTCAACTTCGCCAATTACTTCAATTTTTCTTGTGAATAATGATACATTTCGATCAGAATTTCTTTCGAAATCAATTTTGACATTAATTTCTGAAACGTTCCATTGTTTACGATTAATGTACATTCGTAAAGTAATTACTGTGCAGGAAGCCAATGATGCCGCCAAAAGTTCTGTTGGATTCAGGCCTAAATTCTTTCCTCCAATTTCCTGAGGTTCATCAGAAATTAAAATGTTTCCGCTGGCTGATGCTATTTCTGTTCGATACAAGCGCGTATCTATTTTTGCTGATATAGTATTCATATTTATTTGATTCTCGGTTCAGGTAATGGAACAAATTCTGTTTCGCCTGGAACTTTTGGGAAAGTTTGGTTTGTCCAGTCAGTTTTTGCTTTTTCGATGAGGTTTTTGTCTGAAGAAACAAAATTCCAAAAGATAAAATGTTCTTCAGGAAACGGAGTTCCTCCAAAGATATAAACCCTAGAGTTTTCGGAAATTTCAAACTCGCAAAGTGTACTGTCGGTTGTTATTAAAATTTGTTTCGGCTCGTAAACGTGTTCACCGCTTTTAATTGTTCCTTCTAAAATATACAAACCGCTTTCGCCGAATAAATCCTTGCCAATGTTTATTTTTTTAGCATCGGTACTTTTGATTTCAATAAAATAAAGCGGACTGTAAACAGGAACCGGGGATTTTTTGCCAAAAGCTTCACCGGCAATTAATTTATATGAAACTCCGTCTTCTTCCCAAGCTGGAATACCATCAGCTTCAACATGTGTAAAATTCGGATCCATTTGCTCTAATTCTTTAGGAAGCGCTACCCAAATCTGCAATCCGTGAAGCATTTTGTCTGAATGTCTTAAATATTCTGGTGTTCTTTCAGAATGCACGATTCCTTTTCCGGCAGTCATCCAGTTTACAGCACCTGGTTTTATTTCTAATTCTGTTCCTAAACTATCACGGTGCATGATGCTTCCTTCAAACAAAAAGGTCAAAGTCGAAAGTCCGATATGCGGATGCGGCGGAACATCCATATTTTGATGTTGATTTAAATGTGCAGGTCCCATATGATCGATAAACACAAATGGTCCGACAGCTCTTTTTTCACGGAAAGGCAATAAACGACCCACCATAAAATTACCAATATTGGCAGCACGTTCTTCGATGATTAAACTGATATTTGACATGGTATTTTTATTTGATTTGAAAACAAAATTAGAACAACTGGGCGTGTTTGTAACTTAATTTAGATTAAGAAAACTTGTTTTTGAATTATAAAAGTAAGGAAAACCTACGATGTTGTTTTTGTAGTGTAGATTAAATTTAACACATAGAAACATAGATTTAAAATTGTAAAAGGAAGATTATCTAAAAAAAAATCTAGATTTTCACACATAGCTATGTTTGTTAATGCAAGTGAAATGCCTTTTTACAGCACTGAAAACTATGTTTCTATGTGTTTAGAAATTAATCAATCAATTCAAATTCTAAAATTTCACTCTCAGTTCCATTTATAATAATCGACAACTGATGCGCTCCCGTATGAAAAACTCTCGTTGTAATCAATTTAAAAGATTGGTTTCTTTCGATTTTGGTTAATTGATTGGGCTGATAGGTTTTCTCACTGATTTTAAAGACTTTTTTCGCCAAATGCCCTTTTGCTTTTTTATAATGAACAGCATATTCTAAACGAATCGTTTTTGGTTCATTATTTTTATTATTTAAATGAAATTGGAATTGCAGATAATCTCCAATTTTTACAATGGGAGTTATTATTTCAAAAGAAGAAAGCTCAATATTGGAGCTTTCTAAGCCATAATGACTTAAAATTTCAGGATGACCTTGTTTTAATAAAGTTCGGCAGCCGTGTTTTATAATTCCGTCAGTTTCTTTACTGTGTCCTTTCCATTTTGAAGCAATTTCAAGTACAATCTGCGGATTATCTTTTGCAATATCATTTAAGTTATTGGCAACGCTTCTGCGGACATATTCTGATGGATCGTTTTTTAGATTGTCTAAAATTGGAAGAATAGGGGAAGGATCTTTTTTCAAAAAGGGAATTGCCATTGCCCACGGTAATCTTGGGCGTGAACCTTCGCTGGCTAATCTTCGAACGTGATGACTTTTATGCAAAGACCATTTTGTCATCTCGTCGATCATTTGCTCTTTATATTTTAAAATAAAAGGACGAACTGCAAATTCGCAGCTTATAAACTGAGTTATAGAAACAAAGGCTTTCACCGAAGTTTTAAAATCGGCTAAACCGTACATTTCGATATAATCGGCAAAGAAAATGAATGCCAGATTACCATCGGTAAAATTATTTTTCTTTAAGTTTTCGATGATTTTATCAATTATAGAAACGGCTTCGGGGAAATTTTGCGGCATAAATTGGTGAAACACAACTGTGGTATGTTTCATTCTTTCTTTCCATTCTTTTTGAGCAAAATCACCTTCGTAAATTACCTCAATAAATTTTTGTTTGTTGAATGGCGGATATACTTCGGCGACAGCCTGACTAAATTTTTCGTAAAAAGAAACCGAGTAAATATCTTTAATTAATCCCATAAATTTTGCTTGATTGAGCCTCAAAGATATTTAATGTTCTTTGATTTTTGACAAACAAATTATTTAAGAACAGGGATTTTTATTTAAGATATATCATAAAGGACAATGCGTTTTTTTTAACGTTTTATAAAATAAATTGAGTTATAGGTAAGTAATAAAATAAAAACCGAAAAATCAAAACTATGAATATTGATTTTTCGGCTTTTAAATAATTTAGTTTGGTAAACAAGAAAGATCTTTAGCAATTTTTAAGTAAAATTTATTCAACCAGTTTGTTGTAGATTGTTTATTATCTGGTGTAATAATACTAATATGGTCTTGCCCCTGAATAACGGGATGTACATCCCAAACGCCTTTTGGGGCTAATTTTCTATGAATTGTATCTGTTAAAATATAATCATGTCCAATTGGATATTGGCCAGAAGGCACACTTACTAATCCATCGCAAGGTCTCCACTTATTATACCCCAAAGGTAAGTCTAAGGTAGTTTTACCTATGCCAGCTCCATCTGGTTTTAATAGTGGATTCATATTATCCGAAGGTGTCCAGGTTCCATCTGATTGCTCTGTCATATCATTAAATGAATAAGAAGCATAGTATACATTACGAGAACTTTTTGCCCAATAATTTTGCATTTGCGATGCTTTTACGCTTAAATCATAAACGCAATTATCCTGTGACTGCCAAAAACGGGCTGCAGAACCTTCATCTGCCGCTGTTTTGCCAAAAACACGTTCCATGTATGCTTTAGGACTTTCGTTTTCCTGTCTTTGAAGCCCCCATTGTCCCAAATCAAAATTATAAATGGCATTTTCTTCGAGCACAATTCCGCCCATTGCACCCATACCAATCAGCATTTTCTTTATGTTATCACGAAAATCTACAAAATCTGCAGGCAGGGCGCCATCGTGAACACCAGAAACGGTTGTATGACTAGCTGCCCAGTTATTTTTTCCACCTTTAAATAAATCAGAAGTTGGTGCTTCATGAGGGCCGGGAATATAGGCTTTCTCTTGTTCATCACCGTTTTCGAGTAACTCAATTAATAATCTTGGGGTAGGGCCTCCCATACTATGTCCTATAAAATGAACTTTGTTGGCAGCACTCCATTTAGGGTAAAATCCCGGGTAGGATTCTCCGTATCGATTGTGTCCGTGGCGCATAGCATGCACAGCTCCATAATCGACCACACCGCCCACTATATTATAATACAATTCAACGGCTCGGTCCCAATTACTGGATAATGGCCCCATTGAAGCGGTATAGGTTGTATAGCCCTGTGTGTTTAAATAAGTTTGAATATCACCTTTACCGCCCCAATAATAAAAACCATTCATTTCATCTCTTCCCCAGCCGCACATTCCATGTACGAGTACTATAGGATAATTATTTTGACGATGAGCTGGATAGGCGGGTAAATTTGCCGTGGGTTGTTCTCCCGGAATATAAGGCTGAGGAGCAGGATTATCTTCCTTATCGCAAGAAAATAAAAGTGCAGCAAAAATCAATAAGAGCGTAAATTTGTTCATCTTTATAAAATTTAATTAATAGAATAGGTTTAAATTTTTTGAAACTATTTTGAAATTTTATTCCTGTAAATAGTTCATACTGTTTAAACTGGTTTTGATATTTTTAATAGCTATTCTGATAAAGGTATTTTTAAAATGAACTAACAAGCATCCTTTAAAAGTTTTTAAAATAACATTATAAGTTTTTTTTGCAGGTTTGTAATGGAATCACTTTGTTATCAACATTTAAATAAAAAATTAAGTTTTTTTCAAATGCTCTAAATTTTCAAATCCATAAAATAAGTCCTAATTTAGCATATTATTAAAATTAGAAAAATGATAAGCGAAGCTCAATTTCAAGCAGAATTGCAACTTTTGATAAGCAATGCCATTAGAGAGGATGTTGGTTCAGGCGATTATAGTTCACTTGCCTGTATTCCTGATACTGCTCATGGCCAGGCAAAATTACTGGTAAAAGATCAGGGAATAATTGCCGGTGTTGAAGCAGCCAAAATGATATTTGAACATGTAGATCCAAAACTAAAAGTAAAAACGTTTATTGAAGACGGAACACATGTAGAATACGGCGAAGTTGTCTTTGAGGTTTCAGGAAGCTCACAGTCTATTTTAAAGGCCGAAAGAGTGGTTTTGAATACAATGCAGCGTATGTCTGCCATTGCTACAAAAACAAGTCATTTAATGAAACTTTTAGAAGGAACTAATGCTAAAATATTAGATACACGTAAGACTACGCCAAATTTTAGAGTTGCTGAAAAATGGGCTGTAAAAATAGGCGGAGGTGAAAATCACCGTTTTGCCCTTTATGATATGATTATGCTAAAAGACAATCACATTGATTTTGCCGGCGGAATAACACGTGCGATATCTAAAACTAAAGAGTATTTAAAAGAGAATAATCTGGATTTGAAAATTATTGTGGAGGCCCGTAATCTTGATGAAATTAGAGAAATTTTGCTAAGCGACGGCGTTTACAGAATACTGATTGATAACTTTAATTATGCAGATACAAAAACAGCAGTAAATTTGATTGGTACAAAATGCCAGACTGAATCTTCGGGGAATATAAGTGAAAAAACAGTTCGTGAATATGCTTTATGTGGTGTAAATTATATTTCATCAGGTGCTTTAACGCATTCTGTTTACAATATGGATTTGAGCTTAAAAGCTTTTTAATGAAGTTATGAATTTTGAGTTATAAGTTATGAGTTATGAGTTTGGTTTTGAAAACAATTGATTATAAATAAATCTAAAATCTGAATTCTAAAATCTAAAATCAAAAAAAATATGTCGAAAGAAATAGAAGATCGGATTGAAAAACTGCCTGTAATACGCAATGCAGCCCGATTTTTTAAGAGAATAAAACTACCTTGGTTAGAAGGTTTTTCACTGTATGATTTGCTTGAAATGTACACTTTAGGAATTCTTGAAGGAGCATTTTCGTATCATGCCAGTGCAGTTTCTTTTAGTTTTTTTATGGCTTTATTTCCTTTTGCCTTATTTATTTTAAATTTAATTCCGTTTATCCCTATAGATAATTTTCAGAATGATTTTCTTCAATTTGTGCAGCAAGGCGTTCCTCCAAATACCTATGATGCTATTAGTAAAATTATCAGTGACATCTTAAATAATAGTCATTCAGGTTTATTATCATCAGGTTTTTTGCTTTCTATTTTTTTGATGGCCAATGGTGTTAACGGAATTTTAAGTGGTTTCGAATCATCTAAACACGTATTTGATAAACGTGGTTTTTTCAGACAATACCTGGTTGCCTTGGCAATTTCACTTTTAATGACTATTATATTGTTTGTGACAGTGGCGACAATTGTTGTTTTTGAGGTTTTTATTCAAAAAACAATCATTCAGGATGTATTGAGTGACCGTATTCCTCTTATCATTTTAGGACGATATTTATTTGTTGTTCTGATGATTTTGATAACATCTTCAATATTATTACGTTATGGCACAAAACAGTACAATAAAGTGCCTTTTATAAGTATTGGATCTGTTTTTACAACGGTACTAATTGTTATATCTTCGTTCTTTTTTGGGATTTGGGTTATAAAATTCTCAAAATACAATGAACTTTATGGTTCAATTGGAACATTATTAATTCTAATGTTTTATATTTGGATAAACTGTATGATTCTGCTTTTAGGGTTCGAATTGAATGCTTCTATCAGAAAATTAAAACAAAAAAAAAATAAATAATATGAAAAATTGGATGTTAATGATTGGTGTGTTTTTCTTTGCATTGAGTATTCAGGCTCAAAATGTTATAGGAAAATGGAAGACAATTGATGATGAAACAGGAGAAGCTAAATCTGTAGTTGAGATTTATGAAAAATCAGGAAAAATTTACGGAAAGATTGTAGAAATACTTCGCGAAAATCATAAAAAAGATGTTTGTATAAAGTGTGAAGGTGCCGAAAAAAACAAACCAATTTTAGGAATGATGATTATTAACGGTCTTAAAAAAGACGGTTCAGAATATAACGGAGGAACAATTTTAGACCCAACCAGCGGTAAAAAATACAAATGTTATATTTCATTAGAATCTGGAGATAAATTAAAACTTCGCGGTTATGTTGGAATTTCTATTATGGGAAGAACGCAGTACTGGACGCGAGTGAAAAACTAATTCAAAATTAAATGCGAAAATTAGCTTCAATAGTTTTATTCTTAGTCATAACCTTAAATAGTTTTGGACAAAAGAAGAATTCGCCATTACCAATAAGTCATCTTACAGGTGACTTTTATGTTTATAAAACATTTCATGATTATAATGGAACGTTGATTTCTGCCAATGCCATGTATCTTGTTACAGATAAAGGCGTTGTATTGTTTGATGCTCCTTGGGACGAAACTCAGTTTCAGCCTTTATTAGATAGTATAAAAGCAAAACATAATAAAGAAGTGATAATGCTTTTTGCAACACATTCTCATGATGATCGTGCAGGAGGATTTGATTTTTACAGAAAAAAAGGAATCAAAACATATTCGATTAAGTTAACAGATGATATTCTTAAAAAAGAGAATAAACCGAGAGCTGAATTTATAATTCCAAATGATAAGTTTTCTACAGTTGGACAGCATACTTTTGAGGTTTACTATCCGGGAAAAGGCCATGCGCCTGATAATATTGTAGTTTGGTTTAATAAAGAAAAAGTACTTTACGGAGCTTGTTTTATAAAAAGTGCCGATGCTCAGGATCTTGGTTATTTAGGAGATTCTGACGTAAAAGAATGGAAAAAATCGATTGGTAGAGTGAAGGCAAAATTTAAGAATCCAAAATATATTATTCCCGGTCATGAAGACTGGACTAATACAGAATCTTTAAATCATACTTTGAAATTGGTTGATGAGTATTTAGCTCAAAAATCTTCAGTTAAAAAGTAACAGATAACTATTAAATTCTGATTGTAGTTAAAAAATAGTTTAATTTTGTTTGAATTAATAAGAGGAGATATGACTGTAGCGGATAAAAATATATTGGAAACTTACTCAAATTTATTTGAAGGACTTAGTTTTTCAAATAAAATTGAACTTATAGAAAGATTAACAAAGTCTATTAAAAGTAATAAGTCAAAAGAAAATAGTTTCTATAAATCTTTTGGAGCTTTTGCATCTGAAAAATCTGCAGAAGAAATTGTTTCTGATATAAAAGCTAATAGAAACTTTAAGGATAAGGAAATTAAGTTTTAATGGGATATTCTAAAAGGATTAACTATACTTCCAATTTTTGGGTCAATAAAGAGATATGCCATTGAGAAAGTTAGACTTAAAAAATTAGGAAAACCTATTAATGACGAGTTTGATCTTTTAATTGGAGTAACTGCAATCGAGAATCAATTGATTTTGGTTACTGATAATACTAAAGATTTTAAGCTTTTAGACGGAATTCAAATGGAGAACTGGTTTGAAAGAAGCTAAATATTTTTGTTCAAATACATTCTTCAATCTTTATTAAAATATCTGCATGTTTTTTATCGAAGTTATTTTACCGCTTTCCTTAGCAAAAACCTTTACATATCGTATTTCTGAGGCCGAATTCCATTTTATAAAAAAAGGAATGCGTGTGGCGGTGCCTTTTGGTAAAAGTAAAATATATACAGCACTTGTATTAGATATACATGAAAATGCACCGACTTTATATGAGGCTAAAGAAATTCATCAAATTTTAGATGAAAAACCCATTGCAACCGAAACGCAGATTAAACACTGGCTTTGGGTTGCTAATTATTATATGTGCGGTATTGGTGATGTGTACCGCGGCGCATTCCCAACCGGATTATTATTAGAAAGTGAAACTATTGTTTCGCATAAACCAGAAGTTGTTGTAAACGATTCTGAACTTTCTGATGATGAATTTTTGGTTTACGAAGCGCTGCAGCATCAGAATTCGCTTAAAGTTCAGGAAATTGCTTCGATTTTAAATAGAAAAAATATCCTGCCCATTCTTCAAAAATTAATAGCAAGAGATATTATTGTTTTAGAAGAGGAAATAAAAGAAAATTACAAACCAAAACTGGTTCGGTATGTAAAATTACATTCACAGTACGAAACAGATCAGGGTTTGAGTGAGTTGTTGAATATTCTGAAAAGTGATAAACAAAAAGAAATTGTTTTGGCTTATTTTCAAATAAGTGCTTCAGAAAAAAAGCCAATAACAGTTAATAAACTGGTTGAAGTTTCAGGCTCAAGTTCAGCAGTTGTGAAAACTTTGATTAAAAATGAAATCTTAGAAGAATATTATTTACAGCAAGATCGTATTTTATTTAACGGAGAAAAAACAGATAAGGAATTACAATTAAGCGAAGCACAGCAAAATGCTTTTATCGCTATAAAAGAAAGTTTTTCTGAAAAAGAAGTCTGCTTGCTTCACGGCGTAACATCAAGCGGAAAAACAGAAATCTATATCAAATTAATTGAAGAATATCTGCAAACGGGAAGACAGGTTTTGTACCTGCTTCCGGAAATTGCACTTACAACACAGTTAGTTTCTCGTTTACGATTGCATTTTGGAGATAAAGTGGCTGTTTTTCATTCTAAATATAGTAATAATGAAAGAGTTGAGGTTTGGAAACAAACACTCGAAAATTCAGAAAAAGCTCAAATTGTAATAGGAGCGAGGTCGGCATTGTTTTTACCTTTCAATGATCTTGGTTTATTGATTGTGGATGAAGAACATGAACAGACTTTTAAACAGGCAGATCCAGCGCCGAGATATCACGCCAGAGATGCGGCAATTGTACTGGCTAATTTTCATAATGCCAAAGTGCTTTTAGGCTCGGCAACGCCAAGTATTGAAACCTATTTTAATACGCAGAGCGAAAAATACGGTTTGGTTACGCTTACAGAACGTTATAACAATGTTCGAATGCCGGAAGTTGTTTTGGTTGATTTAAAAGACAAGCATTTCAGAAAGAGAATGACGGGGCATTTTAGCGATCTTTTAATTGAAGAAATTGCTGAGGCTTTGTCTCTGGGAGAGCAGGTAATTTTGTTTCAAAACAGACGAGGATATTCTCCTATAATAGAGTGTATCACCTGCGGACACGTACCACATTGTCAGCAGTGCGATGTGAGTTTGACTTTTCATAAATTTAAAAACCAATTACGCTGCCATTACTGCGGTTATGCAATTGCTAAACCAACGCATTGTCACAGCTGTTCCAGCATTGATTTAACGACTAAAGGTTTTGGAACAGAACAAATAGAGCAGGAGTTACTATCACTTTTTCCGAAGGCTAAAACAGCAAGAATGGATCAGGATACAACCCGTGGTAAATTCGGTTTTGAAAAGATTATCGATACCTTTAAAAATCGGGAAATCGATATTTTGGTTGGAACTCAAATGCTGGCCAAAGGTTTAGATTTTGATAATGTAAGCCTGGTTGGAATTATGAACGCTGATAATATGCTGCATCATCCTGATTTCAGGGCTTTTGAACGCAGTTTTCAAATGATGACACAAGTTGCAGGAAGAGCCGGAAGATCAGAGAAACAGGGTAAAGTTGTTATTCAAACTTATAATCCGAGTCACAATACAATTCAACAGGTTACAAACCATAATTATATAGGTATGTATAAGGAGCAATTGTATGACAGGCAGATTTATAAATATCCGCCGTATTTCAGGATTATTAAACTAACGATAAAACATCGCGATTTTGATAAATTGAAAGAAGGTTCAATGTGGCTGTATCAGGTTTTAAGCCAAAACCTGAATATGCCTGTTTTAGGTCCGGAAGAACCGGCTATAAGCAGAATTCGAAATGAATATATAAGAACTATCTTAATTAAGATTCCACAAAACCTGCATTTAGGAAATACAAAAAAAACTATTCAGAAAATGTTGAATAGTTTTGAAGCTGTTGCTCAGTACAGAGCTATAAAAGTTGTTGTCAATGTCGACTTCTATTAATTAATTCAAGTTGCTAGTTTAATAATTCAATAAATAAATCGGCTCTAAAAAAATTTAATCCCTGCGGGATATTTTTTCTGGCAGATTTTATTATTCTGCTGCCAATATTTAACTCCTAACGGAGTAACAAAAAAATATCTCTGGATTACATATCGGTAGAAAAGATATTTCCAAGAATTTCAAATGTCCCTATGGGCAATGTCATTAAGTTAAGCTTTTAGAAAATAAAATTATTGCAAATCAAATCCGTGTTTATCAGCGTTTTTACGAAGTAAATCTGTTTTATCCGCGTCACAATTAGACGCTGATTTTACTGATTCGCTAAAGCGAAAACGCTGATAAAAACTGATTTTTTTAATTACTTTCTTAATTAAACTGTTAAGTAATTTTATAGATTTCCTCTTAACTTAATGACATTGCCCGTAGGGACTACACTTTATTAACTAGCAGCTTGAATTAATTAGATGTCGACAATGCTTTTACTAAATCTTCTTTCTTGTTTCGGCTAAGCGGAATTTTGGTAATTCCAATTTCAGCAAATTTGCTATTAAAGCGTTCTACCTTATCAATATTAATGATATACGATTTATGAACACGAATGAATTTGTCTTTTGATAAATCGTTTTCAAAAGATTTCATTGTCGAAAGTACCAGATTACTGTCGTCTTCAGTTACCACCCTTACGTAATCCCCAAAAGCTTCAATCCATTTGATTTTAGCTGTAAATATTTTAAGTTTTTTAAGGTTGCTTTTAATAAAAATATGTTCGCCTTCTTCTTCTTTAACCTCTTTTTTAAGCAAATGCATATCAATTGCTCTTTTTACTGAAGCATTAAAACGGTCTACAGCGATTGGTTTTTGCAGATAATCTGTGGCATCATAATCAAAAGCTTTTAAAGCATATTCAGCTTTAGAAGTGATAAAAATAATTTGTGGTTTAGATTTTAAACCATCAAGAAAATCAAAGCCATTGATGACTGGCATTTCTATATCAAGAAAAATTAAGTCGATATTATTTAGTGAGATACAACTTTTTGCTTCTATTGCATTAGAAAAATCCCCGATTAAGTGCAAACCTGGGTGATTATTAACTAATTTTGCAATAATTGTCCTTTGTATAGAACTATCATCCACAACAACACAGTTTAGTTTCATAACATTTTAATTTAGAATAAATTCAGGATAGCAGTAGTAAATATATAGTTTTTTTGGAAAAAAAACTAAAATGAACGTATATTTTTTGCATTATGACGAATAATAGAAAAATTGTGTTGTATATTTAAAAATATTGGTTACTTTTGCACCCAATTTTAACAAATAAATTTTTTATTTATGAATCATTATGAAACTGTTTTCATTTTAAATCCCGTTTTATCTGAGGTTCAGGTGAAGGAAACAGTAACGAAATTTGAAGAATTTCTTACTAGCAGAGGAGCTGAAATGGTATCAAAAGAGGATTGGGGTCTTAAAAAAATGGCTTACGAAATCCAAAACAAAAAAAGTGGTTTTTATCACTTATTTGAGTTCAAAGTAGCTGGAGAAGTTCTGATTGCTTTTGAAACTGAATTTAGACGTGACGAAAGAGTTATGCGTTTCTTAACTGTAAGTTTAGACAAGCATGCTATTTCATGGGCGGAGAGAAGAAGAGCAAAATTAAAATCTACTAAAGCTTAATTATTATGTCTACAATAGAGCAATCTGCAAAAGGAAAAAAAGACGGAGATATCAGATATTTAACGCCTTTAAACATTGAAACTAACAAAACTAAAAAGTATTGCCGTTTCAAAAAATCAGGAATCAAATACATCGATTATAAAGATGCTGATTTCTTATTGAAATTCGTAAATGAGCAAGGAAAAATTCTTCCTCGTCGTTTAACAGGAACTTCATTAAAATACCAAAGAAAAGTTTCTGTAGCTGTAAAAAGAGCTCGTCACTTAGCTTTAATGCCATACGTGGCCGATTTATTAAAATAATTAAAAACTCTAGTCGCTGGTTTCTGTTAAATCAGAACCTAACTTCTAAAATATAAGGACAACAACATGGAACTTATTTTAAAACAAGACGTACAAAACTTAGGATTTAAAGATGATGTAGTATCTGTAAAACCTGGTTACGGTCGTAACTTTTTAATTCCTCAGGGTTTTGCTACATTAGCAACTCCTTCTGCTAAAAAAGTTTTAGCTGAAAACCTAAAACAAAGAGCACATAAAGAAGCTAAAATTGTTGCTGATGCAAAAGCATTAGCTGAAACTTTAAAAGCTCTTGAAATTAAACTTACTGCAAAAGCTGGTGGAGAGAAACTTTTTGGTTCTATCACAAACATCGATATTGCTGAAGCTTTAGAGAAATCTGGTAACGCTATCGACAGAAAATTCATCACTAGCGGTATCGTGAAACGTACAGGGAAATATTCTGCGAGCATCCGTTTACACAGAGATGTTATCGTTGAATTACCATACGAGATCATTGCTGAAAAATAACATTTTGTTAACTTCTTGTTAATAAAATATAAAAATCACTCTTAGGAGTGATTTTTTTTTGCCTAATTTTGAGTGAATTAACTCACTCAAAACCAGGAAAATGAAAAAACTATTTGCATTAATGTTATGTGTGCTGGGGCTCACCGCGGCCACAGGACAAACCACTACGTCGAGTATTAAGGGTATAGTAAAAAGTTCAGGTAATGAACTATTGCCGGGAGCTGGTATTTTAGCAGTTCATACTCCAACCGGAACTAAATATTCTGCCGTTTCCAATGAAGATGGAAGGTTTAATATTTTGAATATGAGAATTGGCGGACCTTACAAGATTTTAGTAACCTTTGTTGGATATCAAAGTCAGGAATATAATGACATATATCTGGATTTAGGAAAACCATTTAATATAGATGTACTTCTGGCTGATGAAAGTCAGACGCTTGAGGAAGTTAAAGTTACCTCAAAAGATAAAGTTTTTAAAAGCGGGAAAACCGGTGCTGAAACAACAATTGGAAGGAAAGAGCTAACAGCGCTTCCAACAATTTCAAGATCGGCAGAAGATTTTACCCGTTTAGAGCCAACTGCAAGCGGAGGTTCTTTTGGTGGTAGAAATGATCAATATAACAATTATTCTTTAAACGGAGCGGTTTTTAATAATCCATTCGGACTTGATGCTGCAACTCCAGGAGGGCAGACAGGTGCTCAGCCAATATCGTTAGATGCAATTGAGCAGATTCAGGTTGCTACAGCTCCTTATGACGTAACTTTATCCGGCTTTACAGGAGCTTCTGTAAATGCGGTTACCAAATCAGGAACGAATGAAATTCATGGTACAGCTTATGCATTCTATAGAAATCAGGATTTGACAGGTAGCAAGATTAAAGGAGAGAAAATATTTGTGCCTTCATTAGAGCAGACTCAGGCCGGATTTAGTTTGGGAGCACCAATTATTAAAGATAAATTATTCATTTTTGGGAATTTTGAAATTGATAAGCGAAGTGATTTAGGCTCTAATTTTGTTGCTAATAACAATGATGGGGTTACCGGAATTAATGAATCAAGAGTTCTGGAATCAGATTTAATCGCGGTTTCGAACGCTTTGGCAAATTTAGGTTACAATACGGGTGCTTATCAGGGATTTAAGCATGAATCAAATTCAAGCAAAGGGATTATAAAATTAGATTGGAATATTAATGATAATCATAAATTAGCGGTTATTTATAATTTTCTTGATGCCTCAAAAGATAAACCGGCACACCCGACAGCTCTTGGTTTTAGAGGACCAAATGCTTCTATATTGCAATTTCAAAATTCAGGATATCAAATCAATAATAAATTGAGTTCCTTTTTAGTGGAGCTGAATTCTAAATTCAGCGAATCGGTATCAAACAAACTGCAGGCAGGTTATACTCATTTTGATGATTACAGAGAACCGTTTTCTGTTCCTGCGCCTGTTATAAATATTCAGGACGGTGCAGGATCAAATTATATTATTGCAGGTCATGAACCTTTTTCTATAAATAATACATTAGATCAAAAAGTAATTCAAATTACTGATAATTTGACTTATACTGTAGGGAAACATGCTTTTACTTTTGGAACTTCTTTTGAGAAATTTGAATTTAAAAATTCTTTCAATTTAGCAGGGTATGATAATTTTGGAAACCCAAATGGTTATGCGGGAACATTTTTTACACCTTATTTTACAGTACAGGATTTCTTAAACGATGCTGCGCAGCCATATGCTACAAGTATTATTGCACAAAATCTTCAATATGCTCAAGATACATATAATACAAAAAGTCAATTTGCTGTAGGCAGTGATGGCGGTTGGAAGCTGGCAGAGCTAAATGTAGGTCAATGGGCTTTTTATGCTCAGGATGATATTAGTTTAAGTGATGATTTTAAATTAGCCGTAGGTTTAAGAATTGATAAGCCTTTGTATTTTAATACTGCAGACTTAATTCAGAAATATATTGACACTGATAACGGCGGGGCAGGTAGAAATAATGATATTGATTATTATGATCCTCAAACGGGAGAAGCTGTTAAATTGATTTCGACGGATTTACCCAGCGACAGGATTTTGTGGTCACCACGTATAGGTTTTAACTGGGATGTAAAAGGCAATGCGACTTCGCAGCTTAGAGGAGGGTCTGGAATCTTTACAGGAAGAATTCCGTTTGTTTGGTTAGGAAATCAGGTAAGCGGCGCAGATGACAGCTTTTTGCAAATTATGGATCCGGATTATAAATGGCCGCAAGTATGGAGAACAAGTTTAGGTTACGATCATAGATTTGAAAGTAATTATATCGTAACGCTTGATTTGTCATATAATAAAGATATTAATGCGGTACATGTACAAAACTGGGGTTTAAAACCTCCAACAGGAGTATTGGCGGGTGTGGATAACAGACCAATTTATGTGGCGGCAGATCATGGCGAGAATAACGCTTATGTAATGACAAATTCTTGCAAAGGAAGTGCTTTTAATGCTTCTGCTAAAGTGCAGAAAACATTTGTAAATGGATTGTATGCAAGTATTGCTTATAATTATATGAAATCAAAAGATGTTAACTCTATTGAAGCAGAGATTACCGGAGATGCTTTTTCTTTTAATCCTGCTTTAGGAAATGTAAATAATGATGTGCTTTCGAATTCAAAATATGGTGATAATCATCGTTTTATTGGAGTAGCTTCAAAAAAATGGAAATACGGAAAAGATAAGTGGGCAACTACAGTTTCTGCGTTTTTTGAATATGCTCAGGGAGGACGTTTTAATTATACATATGGAGGAGATATTAACGGAGATGGTTCTACAGTAAATGATTTGATTTATATTCCAACAACTGCAGAAATTGCCCAAATGACTTTTAGCGGTGCTGGCCAGGGAGAAGCTTTTGATAAATTTATTTCGCAGGATAAATATATGAAAGACAGAAGAGGGCAGTATGCAGAACGTTATGGTGCAATATCACCTTGGAGGGGACGATGTGATATTAAATTATTACAGGATTATAATTTTAAGTATTCATCGGCATCTGAAAAAACAAACACGATTCAGTTTAGTATCGATATTTTAAATTTTGGAAATTTATTAAATTCTGATTGGGGTGTTGTTCAGGTACCAACTAGTGTTCAGCCTATTGGGGTAACTGTTGTTGGAAATACGCCAACTTATACGTTTAATAATACCCAAACCAAAACATTTAGTTATGATGCCAGTTTAACGTCGAGATGGCAGGCTCAATTTGGTGTTAGATACATTTTTTAGTAATGATAAAAAAGTTATAAATTTGCCCTCGCATTTGCGAGGGCTTTTTTTTTATTATTAAAAGTTCTTTTAAGGCGTTTAAACAATAAAAAAATAATGAAGTACGCAAGATTAACAAAAGAGCAGTTTGATGAATTACATGCAGAATTTGCAAGTTTTTTAGCAACTCAGGCAATAGATAAAGCAGAATGGGATTCTCTTAAAGTAAATAAACCGGAAGTTGCTGAGCAGGAACTGGATGTTTTTTCAGATTTAATCTGGGAAGGTGTTTTAGGCAGAGCAGAATTTTTAGAACATTTTTCAAAGAATCATATTTTTTTATTTCAATGTTTTGATACTTACGTACAATCGATAGTATTGAAATCATTACTTCCGGAAACTGATTTTTTGACGAAAGAAGGTTTGCAGTGGCTTAGTGATAATATGTTTACTGAAAATATCGAAATGAAAGTTGGAAAAAAGGTCTTTACTGAGGATAGAAATTCTTCAATTTTTGAATTGATTAAGCAGGGGGCTTTTCTAAGTGAAGGACAATTATTTACGCAAATTAATACAATTTTAGAATCTTAGTTTATAATAAGTTCATTTTCAAAAGTTTAAAAAAGGATAAGCAATCATGTTAATTGTTTATCCTTTTTTTACTTTTTTAACTTTTGTTTATACTTTTATGTTTTTTTATACCCGTATTTCTACGTGCTTTTTTGTTAATAATTAAATTTTTGAAATATCATCTAATTTTAACAGATTTTGAATTGTAATGTGTGTCAAAATGTTAAATTTCAATCGTTTTCGATATGTTTTGTGTAGTACTTAACTTATAAATATTAAATTTAACATAAAAATGTAAGTATTTTTAAGCCTAATAAAACAGGGTGTTTCGTAATAAAAACTCCGTATTTTCTTATATTAACAAAGATTTATTATTTTTTAAATTTTATTTTCTTTAAAAAAATAAGAATTTTACGCTTGTTTTATAATTTTGTTTTTTATAATTTTAGGATACAAAAGTTAAACAAAATGGTTTTCGGCTTTACTTCACTAAATACCAAAAGAAGATTTATCTGTATGACTTTTTAAAATCAAAATGTATACTATGTAATAATTATAATCGAATTGGCTTTGTAATAATAACTTTTAATCGAGTGCTTATGGAATTGACATTTACTTTCTTTATTGAGTTTGCATTAGGTCTTCATATTATTTTAGCTTTATTTTTTATTATTCTGAAGAAAAACAAACTTCTACATCCTTTTGATTCTACTTTTTTTGTTACTGACTTTTTTCAAAAGTTTTCAATATTCAATTCTAAATATTTAAAGTGTTGTCTGCATTGTGTTGACGATAATATTGTCTGTTAAATTTTTTAATGGATAAAACCTTTAATGTTTAATTGATTCAATTTCGAATTTGGTTTTAGATGAATCAAAATCATAGAAAGAGTAAATCAGCTTTCTATTTGAAATCGATTAAATATTATAGAATTAAAATTCTCCTCCCACACTTTAAATTTTCGTTTATGAAAATTCATTTAAAAACAAATCACTTCATTTGGAAGATTGATTCAGATCAATATTCCCCAAAAGTTTCGAGAATATTTTTATTGGAAGAAAATAAAAAGTTCTCATCTGTATACTTCGGTATATTAGATACAACATAATTTTTTTATAAAAATTTAAACTATAGTCTTTATGTGCTAAGGATTTGTTTTAGAGTTTAACTAATTGATTTTTAATGTTTTTTTTAATTGCCTAAGCATGCGTGCTTATGGCAGCAGGTATTTTATTGTCCATTTTCTAATCTTCCAAATTATGAAAAAAAAATTTACTTTTTGTAGTCTCAATTTTCAGAAGAGATTATTCGGACTATTATTTTTATTCTTATTATGCACAAATGTATTTTCGCAGACTATTTGCAGACCAGTGTCTCAAACAAATAGTCAAGGCGGATTTTTGTGCGTAGGATTAAACATTGATAGCCCTGCCAATGCTTATGACAGCGCTGGCTTAACGACTTTTGCAACCCTGACAAATTCTGTTGGTGTAAGCTGTTTCGTAGAAGAAACAATGACCTTGAACCAGACGGCCAGAGCAGGAGATCAAATTGCAATTTACTTTGGTACAGGAAATGGTTTGCTGGATCTTGGATTGTTATCTAATGTATCTCTTCAAGCCAAAATGTCTGGTACAAATGTAGGTTCAAGTGTGGCTTTAAATGATCCAAATTTGAATTTGAATTTTTTATTAGGAAACACTGTTGCGGTTGCAGAATATACCTTAACAGGCGATGCCAATCAAGTGCAAATTCAGGTTGGAGGGAATTTAAGTCTTTTGCTCAGCTTACGACTTTATGATGTTCGTTTAGAGTTTGCAGAACCAACAGTTACTGGCGGTTTATTACAAACTGTTTGTGCCGGGTCTGCGACAACGCTTACAGCGACTCCGGCCGCAGGAACTACGCTTGCATGGTATAGTTCTGAAGCGTCGACTGTACCATTAGCAACAGGAAATACTTATACAACCCCTGTTTTAAATACTAATACCACTTATTACATTAGTATTTCCCGAACTGCCGGATGTGAAGGCAATGTCCGGGTACCAGTTGTTCTTAATGTTTCTAACCCGGTTGCACCGGCGGTTAATAACGCCGGGACAGCTATTTGTTCTACGGGAGCAACGCAGCAGACCACTTTAACGCTTTTAAATCCTATTCCGGGAACAACATACTCATGGTATTCTGTTTCAAGCGGCGGAACGGCACTGGCGACAGGAGATAATTATTCATCTACAGTACCTTTGGGTACCACAACCTTTTATGTCGAAGGTGCGATAGGCAGTTGTATAAGTCCTACTCGAACTGCAGTAAATGTAGTTTCTACAGCAGTTCCTGCAACGCCAACAGTGTTAACGCAAAGTGTTACGATTCAGTCAGGTCAGAATACAACTTTAAATGCAGAAACTTCTGAACCCGGAGTACAATTAAACTGGTACGATGTAGCTGCAGGCGGAACGCCGGTTGCAACAAATACACCAAATTTTACGACACCTATTTTAACTGCAACAACAACATATTATGTTGAAGCTCAAAGTCCAAACGGCAGTTGTGTTAGTGCAGCTAGAGTTCCTGTAACGGTTACGGTACAATCGTCGGTTTTAGGCGGATGCCTTGAAGCCAGCAGTCAGCAGACAACACAAAATGGTTTGTGTTTATTATGTAGTTCTACAGATCCAAATAATTCTGTAGATGGAAATACAGCAACTGCAGCGAGACTTACGGTTCCTCTAGGTTTAATTAATGGATGGATTCAGCAGACATTGCAATTTACCAATCCAGGTAAAACGGGTGACATCGTTGATGTTGAATTAGAAATACCAGGCGGATTAACCAATCTTTCATTATTAGGAGAGATTAGTCTGGCAACGTATAATGGAGCTACATATAATAATGACAGAATTTCAATTGACAATCCGTCAATTATTTTGCAAGCATTAAGCGGAGACCGTTTTAGAGCAAGTGTAACTGCCGGAGCAAATTTTGATCGTGTAGAAATTCGATTAGGAGGTTTGGCTGCATTAGTAGCAAATTTAGATATTTATCAGGCTTCATATAGATATAAAGCTCCGGTTATAACAGGCAGCACAACTGTTTGCAGCGGACAAACGACAACATTAACCGCTGCTCTTGCAGTTGGTGAAACTGTTAATTGGTATAGTGCAGCGACTGGCGGGGCCTCATTAGCTTCTACAGCCGCATTTACGACTCCGGCTTTAACAACTGGAACAACTTATTATGTTGAAGTAACAAGAAATGGCTGTGTTAACAGTGAAAGAAATCCGGTTCTTGTTACAGTAAATAATCCAATTGCACCAGCATCAGTTGTTGCTTCACCTGCAAATATATGTAGCGGAGATACAACAACAATAACGGTTCAATCACCAGTTGTAGGCACGACCTATAATTGGTATGATGCGGCTTCAAACGGAAATTTATTGTTTACAGGGACTTCTTATACAACACCAAATTTAACTGCTCCTGTAACTTATTATGTTGAAGCGGTTATTGGAAGTTGTTTAAGTGCTGCACGTACTCCGGTAAATGTAAATATAAATCCACAACCTTCAGTACCTGTTCCTGTCTCTTCAAATGTGATTATTCAGTCAGGTCAGAGTGTGATGTTGGCAGTTACAAGTTCACCTGGAATTGGATATACATGGTATGATGCTCCAACGGGAGGAACTATTTTAGAGCCTACTAGTAGTACATATACTCCAACTCCGGCTTTAACTGCAAATAAAACATTTTATGTGGAGGCTGTAGATTTAGCAACAGATTGTGTTAGTAGTGCAAAAGCTGTAATTAATGTTACAGTAATTAATGCAATTAATAGTTGTTTGCAAGCTGGCTCTCAAATAACAAGTACAGGTGGTTTGTGTGTTTTGTGTACTTCTGCTAATCAAAATAATTCTGTAGATGGTGATATAAGTACATATGCAGAACTTACTGTACCGCTTGGTGTTACAGGTTATATTCAGCAGCTTTTGACTTTTGCTACGCCAGGTCAGACAGGAGATATAATTGATGTTGAATTAGAAATACCAGGCGGATTATCTAATAATTCATTATTAGGAGCGGTTAGCCTGGCAACGTATAATGGAGTAACGTATAATAACGACAGGGTTGCAATTACCAATAATTTATTGAACCTTCAGCCACTGACAGGAAATAGATTTAAAGCAAGTTTTACTGCAGCCGCACCATTTGATCAGGTTGAGGTAAGATTAGGAGGTTTGGCAACAGCATTAGCTAATTTATACATTTATGCAGCTTCTTACAGATTTCCAAATGCAGTAATAACAGGAGCTTCGGCACCAATTTGTTCAGGGCAGACAGCTTCTTTGACAGCTTCTTCTACAGGAACAGAAACCTTTACATGGTATGATGCTCCAACAGGAGGAAACATTGCTGCAGTTAATCCAACTGCCCCTTTAACATCTACTACAACATATTATTTAGAAGGAACTCGAGGAGGAACTTGTATTAATAGTTTACGTCAGGCTGTTACCGTTACAGTACTGCAAATTCCTACAGATGCTGATGTTATAATTACAACTCCGGTTGAGGCTACTTGTGCCGGAGATGCAGTTTTAACCCCAACATCATCAACAATTACAGGAGCTGAGTTTAGATATTATACGGATCAAAATAAAACTCAGGAAATTATAACAGGAACAACTGTAGTAAGTCAGCCGGGAGTAACATTTACTAAAGATGCTATAACAGGAGAACTTACTATTGCAGGTTTAAATGCTGCAGGAACACCTTATAATTATTTTGTCTCAATTTTAAATGGAGGTACTTGTGAAAATGTTAATGGAACATTAAAACAAGTAACTGTTAACTTTCCTTCTACTACTGTTTTAACTGTAAACGCAGCATTGACAGGCTGTGGAAGTGCTAATTTAAGAGATGCAATAACTAATTTTGATTCAACAGGAAATACAACTTATACTTTCTACGATCCATCAAATAATGTAATAACTTCAGATGCTGCTGCTAATATTACAGTAAGCGGTGTTTATTCAATTTTGGCTCAGGGTAATGGAGTTACTTGTCCTTCAGTGCTTCAGTCTGTATCAGTAACAATAAATGCCTTGCCAAGCCTGGTAGTAACAAACCCATCAGAATCAGTAAATATAGGCTCAAATGTTACCTTAACAGCGGTTTCAACAGGAACAATTTCATGGTTTGATCCACAAGGAAATGCTTTAACGGGACCAACTTTTACTACTGGGGTTTTAAATACACCGGGAGTTTATACTTATACCGTTGTTGCCAATGACGGAATCTGTTCTGCAACTGCAGCAAAAGTTATCAATGTAATTGATCTTAGCAGCTGTCAATCTTTAACAGAAAGAGTTTATGCTACTGCACAAACATCAGGAACAATGATTACAGGAACTGTTACTGACGGTGCAAATGCAGTTGACGGTAATCCGCAGACGTTCTCTACAATTACAACAGGTTTAGGACTTTTAGGAGTTGGTACAACCTGGCAAAATTTAACCTGGCCGGCACCTATTGTAAAAGGAACGCCGGTAACTATTAAATTAGGTTCTGAATCCAACGTATTAACGGTTGGTCAAAATTTATCAGTAATAGGAACTATAGGCGGAGTTGATATTGGAACGATGCAGCCCGTATCTGGCCCATTATTGAATTTAATTCCTGGAGATAATACCTTTGAGTTTACTTTTGTTCCTTCAGATGTTTCGGGTCCGCAGAATTATGACGGAATACGTATTCAGTCAGCTTCGCTTTTAACTGTTGTTCAAAACACAAAAGTATTCGATGCTCATTACAACAGATCAGTTTCAAGTGCGGTTTGTACGCCAGGTGATATTCGCGATATTTTTTATGGAGCAACTGATTTGGGAGCTGTAACTGTTACAGGTGCAATAGGAGTGAGCGATGCGTGGAATGTTGCAGACAATGATATTGCAACTTTTGCTACAATGTACAGCGGAGCCGGGGCTTTGGCCGCAGCCGACTTAACAGTCGAATTTAAAACACCATCAGTAGTAAGTGATACACTAAGGATTGTCGTTTCAAGACCAGGTTCAATTTTAAGTGTTAATTTATTAAATGGATTTACTATTCAGCGTTACTTAGGAAGTGTTGCTGTTGGAGCGCCAATTGACAATTCAAGCCCATCATTTAGTTCAAACTTATTGCCGGGAAATACAATGGCAATGGTTCTGGTTTCTTCACCAACAGAATCATACGATAGAGTAAGAATTCGTTTAGGGGGAACTGTAGGAGTATTAGATTTATTAAGAATTCACACGGTAGAAAGAGCTGCAAACACAACCGTAATAGGAGCCGATCCGGATAATAAAATAACAGTTTGCCCGGGAGCAGATATAACGCTTCAAATACCCGAAGAAGCCTGTTCAACCTATATTTGGTATGATGCACCAACAGGAGGAACTGCACTTGCTACAGGAATTACTTATACAGTACCGGCAAGTTTACCAGCAGGAATCTATAAATATTATGTTCAGCCAGTACGTTATGGCTGTGAAACTTTTGCAAGAGGAGAAGTAACAGTTGAAATTAAAGCTTCTGCTCCGGTAAATGCTTTAACAAATATTACGTTAAACGGAGGAACGGCAACTTCAATTTGTTCTCCATCAGGAACTGTAACTTTAGCCGCAAGTTTGAGCGGAACACCAGTTTTAACAACTCCAGTTTACTATTGGTACAGTTTTAACGGAACAACAAGTCAGTTAATTACCGGAGAAACAACTTCACAGTTAATCGTTAACGGATTAGCTCCGGGAACTTACACCTATTATGTAGGAGTTAGCGGAGATCAATTTTGTGAAACTGCAGCTGCAGACAGAAAACAAATTACATTTACAATTCTGCCTCCTTCAACTGTAAATGATATTTTAGTTGATGACTTAACAGTTTGTCACAGCGTATCGGCATCATTAACTCCAACTGCACCAACACTAACAAATCCGGTATTTACCTGGTATTTAGATGCAGCTAGGACACAGCCAATAACAAATGGTTCAGTTATAGGAGGAGTTACTTATACAATCAATACAGCGGGTGTTTTAACAGCTGTAGGATTAACAAAAGCAATGAGTCCAATTACTTATTATGCGGCGGCGGCCAGTGATAATACTTGTGAAAATCTTGCAGGAACATTACAAGATGCCGTAATTATAATAAGTGATCCAAATACACCAACCACTACAGATGCTACACAAGATTTCTGTTTAGTTGATGCGCCAACAATTGCAAGTATTCAGGTAAATGAATCAAATGTAGTTTGGTATAATGTTTCAACAGGCGGAACAGCGATTCCATCTACAACAGCATTAACAACAGGAACTTATTATGGAGCTGCGACAGATGCAATAACAGGATGTGAAAGCAGCGTAAGATTAGCAGTTGCCGTAAGTGTGACTGATCCGGGAACACCAACTACAACAGACGCCACACAAGATTTCTGTTTAGTTGATGCGCCAACCGTTGCCGATATTCAGGTAAATGCACCAGCAGCAGGCACAATAGTTTGGTACACAGCTGCCACAGGCGGAACAGCAATTCCATCAACAACAGCATTAATAACTGGAACATATTACGCTTCAATTCTAAATCCAGCAACAAACTGCGAAAGCAATGTTAGATTAGCAGTTGCAGTAAGTGTGACTGACCCAGGAACGCCAACAACAACAGATGCAATACAAGATTTCTGTTTAGTTGATACGCCAACAGTTGCCGATATTCAGATAAACACACCAGCCGTTGGAACAATAGTTTGGTATACTGCCGCAACAGGCGGAACAGCAGTTCCTTTGACAACAGCATTAGCAACAGGAACTTATTACGCTTCAATTTTAAATCCAGTAACAAACTGCGAAAGTAATGTTAGATTAGCAATTGCCGTAAATGTAACCGATCCTGGAACACCAACCACTACAGATGCTACACAAGATTTCTGTTTAATTGATGCTCCAACAGTTGCCAATATTCAGGTGAATACACCAGCCGTTGGAACAATAGTTTGGTATACTGCCGTAACAGGCGGAACAGCAATCGCTTCTACAACAGCTTTGATTACAGGTACTTATTATGCATCAATTTTAAACGGAACAACAAATTGTGAAAGTGCGGTAAGATTAGCTGTTGCTGTAAGCGTGACTGATCCGGGAACACCAACTACTACAGATGCCACACAAGACTTCTGTTTAGTTGATGCTCCGACAGTTGCCGATATTCAGGTAAATGCACCAGCTGTTGGTACAATAGTTTGGTATACTGCCGCAACAGGCGGAACAGCAGTTTCTTCTACAACAGTATTAGCAACAGGAACATACTACGCTTCAATTCTAAACCCAGCAACAAACTGCGAAAGTAATGTTAGATTAGCAATTGCCGTAAATGTAACCGATCCTGGAACACCAGCGACTACAGATGCAGCACAAGACTTCTGTTTAGTTGATGCGCCAACCGTTGCCGATATTCAGATAAACACACCAGCCGTTGGAACAATAGTTTGGTATACTGCCGCAACAGGCGGAACAGCAGTTCCTTCGACAACAGTATTAGCAACAGGAACATATTATGCTTCAATTCTAAACCCAGCAACAAACTGCGAAAGTAATGTTAGATTAGCAATTGCCGTAAGTGTAACCGATCCTGGAACACCAGCGACTACAGATGCAGCACAAGACTTCTGTTTAGTTGATGCGCCAACCGTTGCCGATATTCAGATAAACACACCAGCCGTTGGAACAATAGTTTGGTATACTGCCGCAACAGGCGGAACAGCAGTTCCTTCGACAACAGTATTAGCAACAGGAACATATTATGCTTCAATTCTAAACCCAGCAACAAACTGCGAAAGCAATGTTAGATTAGCAATTGCCGTAAGTGTAACCGATCCGGGAACACCAACTACAGCAGATACGACACAAGATTTCTGTTTAGTTGATGCACCGACAGTTGCCAATATTCAGGTAAATGCACCAGAGGTTGGCACAATAGTTTGGTATACAGCAGCTACTGGCGGAACAGCAGTTCCTTCGACAACAGTATTAGCAACAGGAACTTATTACGCTTCAATTTTAAATCCAGCAACCAACTGCGAAAGCAATGTTAGATTAGCAATTGCCGTAAGTGTAACCGATCCAGGAACACCAACTACAGCAGATACGACACAAGATTTCTGTTTAGTTGATGCACCGACAGTTGCCAATATTCAGGTAAACACACCAGCGGTTGGCACAATAGTTTGGTACACAGCTGCGACAGGCGGAACAGCAGTTTCTTCTACAACAGCATTAGCAACAGGAACTTATTATGCTTCAATTCTAAATCCAGCAACAAACTGCGAAAGCAATGTTAGATTAGCAATTGCCGTAAGCGTAACCGATCCAGGAACACCAACTACAGCAGATGCCACACAAGATTTCTGTTTAGTTGATGCTCCGACAGTTGCCGATATTCAGGTAAATGCACCAGCGGTTGGCACAATAGTTTGGTATACAGCAGCTACTGGCGGAACAGCAGTTCCTTCGACAACAGTATTAGCAACAGCAACAGGAACATATTATGCTTCAATTCTAAATCCAGCAACCAACTGCGAAAGCAATGTTAGATTAGCAGTTGCCGTAAGCGTAACCAATCCGGGAACACCAACCACTACAGATGCCACACAAGACTTCTGTTTAGTTAATGCACCAACTTTTGCTAATATTCAGGTTAATGAGTCAAACATTGTTTGGTACAGTACTGTAACAGGCGGAGTGCCAATTGTTTCGACTTCTACTTTGGTAAACGGAACCTATTATGCAGCCATTTTAGATCCAGCAACAAATTGTCAAAGTGCGGTAAGATTAGCAATTGCAGTTACTGTAACAGATCCTGCTACACCAACAACTACAGATGCTGCACAGACTTTCTGTTCTGGAAACGCACCAACAGTTGCTAATATCCAGGTAAATGAAACAAATGTAGTTTGGTATACTTCTGCTGCAGGCGGAACAGCAATTCCAGCTGCAACAGCTCTAGCAACAGGTAATTATTATGGAGCTATTCAGGATCCGGTAACAGGATGCGAAAGCAGTGTGAGATTATTAGTTGCAGTTACAGTTGGAAATACAATTAATCCAACAACGAATAATGCGGCCCAAAGCTTCTGTTCAACAACATCACCAACAATTGCAAGCATTCAGGTAAACGAAAGCAATGTAACTTGGTTTAGCACAGCAACAGGCGGAACAGCAATTCCAGCTGCAACAGCCTTAACATCTGGAGTTTATTATGGTAATATTGTAGATCCGGCAACAGGTTGTGAAAGCTCAACTCGTTTACAGGTTACTGTAACGGTGACAGATCCGAGCCCGACGCCAACTACAACAGATACTACACAGGATTTCTGCTCAATAAATACACCAACAGTTGCCGACATTCAGGTAAATGAAGCAAATGTGATTTGGTATACTTCTGCTGCAGGCGGAACAGCAATTCCGTCTACAACAGCTTTAGCAGCAGGAACATATTATGGAGCTGTGTCAAGCGCTATAAATTGTGAAAATCCAGCAAGATTAGCAGTTGCAGTAAATGTAAATACTCCGGGTATAATTACAACGCCAAATACAACACAAACGTTCTGTTTATCTAAACTGCCAACGATAGCAAACATCTTGGTTAATGAACCAAATGTTGTTTTCTATGCAGCTGCAACAGGCGGAACACCGCTGCCGGCAGGAACATTACTAACAGCAGGCACCTATTATGCTGCCGCACTTAGTAACACAACAAACGGATGTGAAAGCGCTGCAAGACTGGGTATTACAATTGCCTTTGAAAATGATGCATTAGTACAGCTTACAACTACAGACGACACACCATGTGTTTTCCAGGGAGTAACCTATTCAATTGCAAATGGAAAATCAAATTATGTTTGGTCAGTTACAAACGGAACAATCACTTCCGGCGGAGGAACTGCAGATGGATCTGCAACAATTTCATGGTCAGATATTGGACCGGGAAGAGTTGAGGTTACTTACACTAATAACTGTGACGAAACCACAACTAAATTCCTAAATGTAACAGTTGCAACATGTTCTGATTTAACAATTACAAATGTGGTTGATAATCCAACGCCTAATTTTGGTGATAACGTAACATTTACAATTACGGTAAACAATGTTGGCGAAGGTGGTTTCATTAATACAATTGTTAGTGATTTGCTGCCATCAGGATACAATTTAGTAAGTTCTAATACATCAACAGGTACTTATGATCCGGCAACGGGACTTTGGACAATTCCAACGCTGCCAGCAGGACAAAGTGTTACGTTAACAATAGTTGCAGAAGTACTTTCAAGTGGAAACTACTTAAATGTTGCCACAATTGAAAACTCAACTCCTTTAGATGTCGATGCGGCAAACAATACAGCTTCAGTTTCGGTTGTGCCAATTTGTTTAACAGTTTACAATGAGTTTACACCAAATAATGATGGAGCTAATGATTTGTTTAGAATTGACTGTATCGAAACACATTCTAACAATGAGTTAAAAGTTTTTAATAGATATGGTGCATTAGTGTACAGCAAAGCCCACTATGAAAACGATTGGGACGGAACTGCAAATGTATCCGGAGTAGTTAATAGAGGAGATATGCTGCCAACAGGTACTTATTTTTATGTGATTACCATTGGAGATGGAACGGTTAAAAAAGGATGGTTATCAATAATGAGATAACATTCTATTAATCATCTAATTAATTAAACTAAATAAGTATCGTTATGAAACTATATATAAAACCATTAGAAACGTATTTAATTTTAATATGTTCTCTTATTACTGTTTGTGCCAGCGCACAGCAAGATCCTCAATATACGCAGTATATGTATAATACAATGGCGGTAAATCCGGCTTATGCCGGATCTACCGGCACTCTCGAAGCCACGCTTTTACACCGTTCTCAATGGGTAGGAATTTCAGGAGCACCAGAAACACAATCGTTTTCCATTCACTCACCGCTTTCAAATGAAAAAATCGGTTTAGGGCTGAGTGTTGTCAATGATAAAATTGGACCTTCAAATGAGTTATACCTTGACGGAAACTTTTCTTATTCATTACCTCTTGGGTATGAAAAAAGATTAGCATTTGGTATAAAAGCAGGTATGAGAATGCTGAATATAGATTGGTCTAAAGGGAGATATTATAATAACAATGATGTTCTCTTAAACCAAAATATAGACAATCAAATGAAATTGGCAGTAGGAGCAGGAATTTACTATTACACAGAAAAATGGTATTTAGGATTTTCTGTTCCAAGTTTTATTTCAAACAACTATTATGATGATGTGCAGGAATCGATAGACTACGATCGTTTGCATTATTATTTAATGGGAGGATATGTTTTTGATTTGAACCCAAATTTGAAGTTCAAACCGGCATTTTTAGTAAAAGCAGTGAGCGGAGCGCCGCTGACTGCAGATGTATCGGCGAATTTTATGCTTTATGAAAAATTTGTTATTGGCGGGTCATATAGAACAGATGATTCAGTAAGTATTCTGGCAGGTTTTCAAATATCTCCAAGTTTTTATCTCGGATATGCATTTGATTACACTGTAAGCCAATTGAATAAATACAACGATGGAACACATGAATTCATCCTGCGTTATACATTCAACAAAGGACAAAGCAAAATTAAATCTCCTCGATTCTTCTAAAAACAAAACATATGAAAAAAATATATATCCTAAGTTTAGTCTTGAGCATTACGTTTAGTTTTGCTCAAAAGACTAATTTAAAGAAAGCCGATGCTTTGTTTAGAAATTATTCATATACAGATGCATCAAAGGCTTACGAAGAAATTTTACAGAATGTTAAAAGTCCGTCAGCACAAACATTAAAAAATGCCGCAGACTCCTATTATTTCATTTCTGATGCAAGAAATGCCCTTAAATGGTATAGAAAACTATACGAAGCTCAGGGCAATAATCTAACCGATATTTACTATCTGAGATATATTCAAAGTATGAAAGCTGTTATGGATTATGAAGAAGCAGATAGAGTAACCAAAGAATATTTAGATAAAAAAGGAGATCAAAAGGAAATAAACCGCTATGTTGCCCAGAAAAAGCAGCTGGATAGTTTAGCGAAAGCAAAACCACTGTATCAAATAAAAAATCTGGATATCAACACCAGTAAATCTGATTTTGGAACCACTTTTTTTCAGGAAAAAATCGTCTTTACTTCGGCAAGAGATACAACCAAGTTTAGCGAAAAACTATACACATGGAACAATCAGCCATTTTTGAATTTATATGTTTCCGAAAGAAACCCGGCAGATGGAAGCCTCTTCAATGAAAGTTTGTTTTTACCAAACGTAATGAGCAAATATCACGAAGCAACAGCCACATTTGATGCAAGCGGAAAAACGATTTATTACACCACTAACATTCTAAAGAAAAACAAATTAGTTGTAGATGGAAATAAAATCAATAACTTTCAGATTGTACGAGGTTCAGTTGTCGATAATAAACTGGAAAATCCGCAAAATGTATTCTTTAACAGCGATGATTATTCTGTAGGGCATCCTTGTTTAAGCGACGACGGCCAATGGTTGTTTTTTGCATCAGATATGCCGGGCGGATTTGGTGAAACGGATTTATATGTAGTAAAAATTGCCGATGACGGAACTATGAGTACACCACTGAATCTGGGACCAAAAATCAACACAATTGGTAATGATCTTTTCCCATATTACAGAAACGGAATGCTTTATTTTTCTTCTGACGGGCATTATGGTTTAGGAGATTTAGATGTTTACGAAAGTAAATTTTTTGCAGACGGAACTTTTTCTACACCAAGAAACCTGGGCGCTCCAATAAACAGTAACAAAGATGACTTTACTTATATCGTGGATAAGTCGGATAGTTACGGTTACGTTTCATCAAACAGAACAGGAGGAAAAGGCGACGATGATATTTATTCTTTTGTAAAAGGAAAACCTGTTTGCAGCCAAAGCATTTCAGGAATGGCAATCGACAGAAAATCTAAACTTCCATTACCGGATGTTACCATAATGGCTTACAATTCTTTTAAAGAAGTATTAGGTGAAGCAAAAACGAATTACGAAGGAAAATATGCCATTGTCGTTCCATGTAATAAAGTGGTTAAAATGATTGCAGCTAAACAAAATTACAGCAGCGATGATAAAACCGTAGAGACAACAAAAGAAAACGAAGGCGAAATTCCAAACGTTAATTTTGAACTCAGTAATTATGACGATTTAGTTGTAAAAAAGAAAGGTGTTGAAAAAGTAGATGTTAACCCAATTTATTTTGACTATGACAAATACGATATTACACCTCTGGCAATCGAAGAATTGGCGAAAGTAGTTTTCATCATGCAAAAATTTCCAAACATCAGAATCAAAATTGAATCACACACAGATTCAAGAGGAAAAGATACTTATAACTTAAAACTTTCTGATAATAGAGCAAAATCAACAAGAGATTATATTATTTCACAAGGAATAGACGCTTCAAGAATCGAAAGTGCCATTGGTTACGGTGAAAGTCGTTTAATCAATAAATGCAAAAATGGAGTAAAATGTACTGAAGAAGAACATTTGTTAAACAGACGCTCCGATTTCATCATTATTCAAAAATAGTACTGTATTTTCAATCTAATTTATTGATAATTAGATTGTGAAATATAGAACGCAAAAACCATTTGGAAGTTGGTTTTTTTAAGATTCTTTTTTAAGAATAATGGACAAGGAGAAAATCAGGCCGCAAGTTTTTGCAGCCTGATTTTTGATTTTATAAAACTTTCGTTTTTTTTAATGTTTTTTGAACCAAAATAATCATAATTTTGATATTCATTTATTTTCAAATCAAAATCAGCATTATTTTAATATTTTATGAATATTCAGGAAACCATCCAAACATTAAGAGACGAACTTAATCAACACAATTACAACTATTATGTGTTGGATAACGCTACAATTTCTGATTACGATTTTGATATTAAACTAAAAGAACTTCAGGATTTAGAAAATAAACACCCGGAGTTTTTCGATGAAGATTCTCCAACACAAAGAGTAGGCGGAACGGTAACAAAAAATTTCAAAACCATTGCGCATCAATACAGAATGTATTCGCTGGATAATTCGTATTCTAAAGAAGATTTAATTGATTGGGAAAACAGAATTCAGCGTGTTTTAGGAAATATAAACCTGCAATATACCTGCGAATTAAAATACGACGGAGCCTCAATCAGTATTTCTTATGAAAACGGAAAACTTGTTCAGGCATTAACACGCGGTGATGGTTTTCAGGGAGATGAGGTTACCAATAACATTAAAACAATCAAATCAATCCCAATCAAATTAAAAGGAGATTACCCTGAAAAATTTGACATTAGAGGAGAAATTATTCTTCCATATGCCGGTTTCGAAAAAATGAACCAGGAATTGATCGAGATAGGAGAAACTCCATATTCAAACCCAAGAAACACAGCTTCAGGAAGTTTAAAACTGCAAGACAGTGCCGAAGTCGCAAAACGTCCTTTAGAGTGTTTGTTGTATTTCGTAACAGGAAATAACCTTCCGTTTGAAACGCAGTACGAAGGATTAGAATTAGCCAGAAAATGGGGGTTCAAAGTGCCAAACGAAGCCAAATTGGTCAATGATATGCAGGAAGTTTTTGATTTTATTGACTATTGGGACATACATCGTCATCAATTACCTTATGAAACAGACGGCGTTGTAATAAAAGTAAACAACATTCATTCTCAGGAAGAATTAGGTTATACAGCAAAATCACCACGCTGGGCAATTGCATACAAATTCAAATCAGAGCAGGTTTCAACCAAATTAAAATCAATTTCTTATCAGGTTGGGCGCACAGGAGCCATTACTCCCGTGGCTAATCTTGAACCAGTTCAATTGGCCGGAACTATTGTAAAAAGAGCGTCGCTGCATAATGCAGATCAAATTGAAAAACTGGATATCAGAATAAATGATACCGTTTTTGTTGAAAAAGGAGGAGAAATTATCCCTAAAATTATTGCAGTTGATTTAGAAAAACGTCCGGAAAATTCAGAAATAACACAATACATTACACATTGCCCGGAATGTCAGACTGAACTGGTCAGAAATATCGGAGAAGCAAATCATTACTGTCCGAATTTTTACGGCTGTCCTCCTCAGATTATAGGAAGGGTGCAGCATTACATTTCAAGAAAAGCAATGGATATTGAAGGACTTGGCGGAGAAACTGTTGCATTACTTTTTAATAACGGATTAGTATACAATTATGCTGATTTATACGAATTAAAAGTTGAGGATATTTTGCATTTAGAAAGAATGGCACAAAAATCAGCCGAAAATTTGGTAAATGGGGTAGAAAAATCAAAAGAAATTCCGTTTGAAAGTGTACTGTTTGCACTCGGAATTCGTTTTGTTGGAGAAACCGTTGCCAAGAAACTGGCCAAACATTATAAAAACATCGACGCTTTAAGCCAGGCTTCTTTAATGGATTTAATTCTGGTTGATGAAATTGGAGAAAGAATTGCCAAAAGCGTAATAGAGTTTTTTGAAAACGAAGAAAATAAAATCATAATTGAACGTCTTAAAAGTTATGGAGTTCAATTTGAAACCGTAGAAAGAATAAACCCAAATGCTACCGAAAAATTTATTGGAAAAACTTTTGTAGTATCAGGAGTTTTCAGTCAATTTTCAAGAGATGAATTAAAAAAGACGATCGAAGATAACGGTGGAAAAGTAGGAAGTTCGATTTCTGCAAAAACCGACTTTGTCGTGGCGGGAGATAATATGGGGCCGGCTAAATTAGAAAAAGCAACTAAATTAAATATTCCTATACTATCTGAAGATGATTTTATAACTAAACTCAATGAAGGCTAATAAACCATCGTTAATTTTATTCTTCCTGGCGTTACTGTTTACAATTATTTTTGATTGGACAGAACAAGATTTCCTTGCAATTTATGCGAAGGCAATAGTTTTGCCTGCCATTTTTATTTATTTTTTAATCAGCAGTGAATTCAAAATCAAGAAAACCGAAAGTTTTATTTTTCTTTTTTGCTTTATAGGTCAGGTTTTTGATCTTATGGATGTTGAGGTTTCTGAAATTGGAGCTGTATTAAGTTTTCTTGTCGTGTATGCCTTAATTATGAAACTTTTTATTGTAGAACACGAAAGAATAAAACTGCAGAAAAAAGATATCCTGCCAATATCTTTAGTAATAATTTTTATTGTTTATCTGCTCATTTCAGTACTCAGTATGAAATTTGACAACACTAAAAGCTTTGATTATATATATATCATCTACGGAATAATTCTAAGTTATATAAGTTATTTCTCTTTTGTAAGCTATATTACAAAAGGCACATTTATAACCCTTTTAATGTCATTAATGACAGTTAGTTATATATTTTCAGATATATTCTACATCTTCAACGAATACTTTTCACAGTCCGTAGTTCTGGTTTTGATACGTGATATTACACAAATTTTAGCCTACTACTTTATGGTCGAATATTTCCTCGAAAAAACAAAAATGCAAAAAAGGGCCTTATACAATAATTGATTTGGCCTGATTGCTGTGTGCTTTATCTTTATCAAAATAAAAATCGATACGCCCTAAATTGATTCCATAACAGCCAACCTGATTGACCAATACATTTTCTCCTGTCTTATTTTTTACAATCGTTGGCTTATCAAGAAAAGTATGAGTATGGCCGCCAATAATTAAATCAATATCCTGTGTAAGCTCAGCCAATTTTAAATCAGAAATTTTCGAAGGTTCATCTTTGTATCTGTATCCAAGATGCGAAAGACAAATTACCAAATCACATTTCTCTTGTTTCTTTAATAACTGCGTCATATCCTGAGCAATTTCAACAGGATTATTATAAACAGTTTCTTTGTATAATTGCTTGTCAACTAAACCCTGAAGCTCAATTCCCAAACCAAAAACCCCAACCTTAATACCATTTTTATTAAAAATTTTATAAGGTTTTACCAGACCGTTCATTACGGTGTTTTTAAAATCATAGTTCGAGCAGATAAACTCAAAACTTGCATGAGGCATTTGAGCATATAAGCCATCAAGACCGTTATCGAAATCATGATTTCCTATTGTTGAGGCATCATATTTCATCATACTCATCAGCTTAAACTCCAGTTCACCGCCATAATAGTTAAAATACGGAGTTCCCTGAAAAATATCGCCTGCGTCTAACAAAAGAACATTTGGATTTTCCTTACGAATTGTTTCAATAAGTGCCGCACGACGTGATACGCCGCCTTTATTTGGATTACGCGGATCATCAGCCGGAAATGGATCTATATGACTGTGAACATCGTTTGTATGCAGAATCGTTAAGTGTTTTATATCGTCATTTCCAAAACTGCTCAATGACAATCCTAAACTTAATAAGGCAGTACTTGCAGCAGTTTTTTCGATAAATTCTCTTCTTTTCATTTTGTATATTTTTTGCGGGAACTTTATATTTTTAGTGTTTAACTTTTTTTAGCCACAGATTAAAAGGATTAAAAAGATTAAAAAATCTGTGCAAATCTTTTTAATCCTTTTAATCTGTGGCTAAAATTTTTACGCATATAGAAAAAAATGTAATAAGCTCTTGTCTTTTATTCTTCTGTAATACGAATATCTCTAGGAATCGGAATCGTATCGACTTCTTTAAAATAATCAATCAACAGATTTCGAAGCTTATAATTCAAATCATATTTCTGAATATTTTTTGCAAAAAAACTCATGTTATCGCCGCCATTTGCCAAATAATCGTTTGTAGCAACATAATATGTTTTATTTACATCAAGTGGTTTACCCTGAATCATAATATTTTTTGCCGTATTGTCTTTTGCAATAGTAAAAGTCATTCCAGACAAAGGATGCGGTTTTTTCTCTCTTATAATATAAGAAGTAATCTCTAAAATCTGATCTCCTTTTAAAGCCAGGACAACCAGATTATTTTCAAAAGGCATAATTTCAAAAGCAGATCTTGTCGTTACATTTCCTTTTGGTAAAATTGCCCTGATACCGCCATGATTTAAAAAGCATAAATCAACATTTTTATTTTCGCGGGTTTTAAAAACTTTATTACCTCTTTCTAAACAAACATCGGCCAATAAATTTCCAATAGTGGTCTGCCATTTTCCTGTACTTTTGTCTAGTGTTTCAGGACAATAAGCAAGAACACTGTCTAAATCTTTATTAATATGATCTCGATAAGGCTTAATAAATTTCTCAATTTCGGGAGTTTGTGCACTATTTTCTGCAACAGGAAGCTGTTTTCCTTCTATCTTCGTTAAATTATAATTCTTGGTGCAGCAGGAAAATATTGAAATCAGTGTTAAGAATATAACAAAAAGTTTTAAAAATCGGTTATACTTTTTTAGTTTTACCATTTTAAATGCGGCTTAAATAATTAATTTTGTAATTCGTAAAAGTACTATGTTTTTAAATTATATAAAGGAATTTTTTGTAAAAAAATCATTAAAAAATAACTTAAAAACTATCAAAGACGAAGTTTTTACCAGTAATATACAAACCGTTGGTTTGTTGGTTGATGAGAGTGAATTTCGCCATTCTAAAGAGTTAATAAAAGAACTTTTGATAAATGGAATTGCTCCAGAAAACATAAAAGTTGCTGCGTACAGACGTAAGTTCGATAAGAAAAAAATGTATTCAAGACCTACTTTCGGTAAAAAACATATCGATTGGAGAGGGAAGGTTACAGAAGTTTTTTTAAATGAATTTATTGATACAGAATTTGATCTTTTGATTAGTTATTATGAAGAGGAAAACTCTATTTTAATGATGATAACAAGTAAATCAAAGGCAAAATTTAAAGTAGGATTTTCTTCAGTCGACGAAAAATTAAATCGATGGATGATCAATACTGCGATGGCTGAGTATAAACTTTTCATTACTGAATTGTTTAAGTATTTAAAAAGTATAAAATAAAATTATAAATCAAAATATGCAATCATTAATAGGAACTGGTGTTGCGCTTGTAACCCCATTTAAAAAAGACTTTTCAGTAGATATTGAAGCCTTGCAGCGTGTCGTTAACTTTTCGATTGATGGAGGAGTTGAATATCTTGTTGTTATGGGAACAACAGCAGAAAATGCTACCTTAACACAAGAAGAGAAAGAGTTAGTTATCAGCACCGTAATTGATGTTAATAAAGGAAGACTGCCATTGGTTCTTGGAGTTGGAGGAAATAACACCATGCAGATTGTTGAAGAATTAAAAACAAGAGATTTTTCTGCTTTTGAGGCGATACTTTCAGTTTCACCATATTATAATAAACCAACTCAGGAAGGTATTTATCAGCATTTTAAAGCAATTGCAGAAGCATCTCCAATTCCTGTAATATTATATAACGTTCCGGCAAGAACATCAAGCAATATGCTTCCTTCAACCGTGGTTCGTTTAGCAAATGATTTTAAAAACATCGTAGCAATAAAAGAAGCTGCGGGTGATATGGCACAGGCATTAAAACTTATAAAAAATGCACCAAAAGATTTTCTGGTAATTTCTGGAGACGATATGATTGCTTTGCCTATTGTTTTAGCTGGCGGTGCTGGTGTAATTTCAGTAATAGGACAAGGTTTTCCAAAAGAATTTTCAGAAATGATTCGCTTAGGACTCAATAAAAAAGCTGTTGAAGCGTTTAAAACACAATACTTTTTATCAGATTGTATTGATATGATTTTTGAACAGGGAAATCCTGCCGGAATCAAACAAATCTTTCAAGCTCTTGGTATTGCTGAGAATGTAGTTCGTTTACCACTGGTTTCTGTAGATGACGCTTTAGCGGCAAGATTAAATGAGTTTGTAAAAAACAGCATTAAATAATTGTTAAAGTGTTAGTATTATAAGATACTAAAAAATTATTTTGCAGTCGCTAAATTAATGACTAAATTTGCACCCGAAAGCTTCGGTGTGATTTTTACTTTGGCATAATGTCTAAGAAAATCATAATAAAAGTAAATAAATGAAAAAAATAGTATCTCTATTAATTGTTGTCGCCCTTTTTTGTTCTTGTAGTGATTACCAAAAGGCATTGAAAAATGAAGATGTTGCGGCAAAGTTCGAAGTGGCGACAAAAATGTACGAAGCGGGCAAGTATAATAAAGCAATTCGTCTTTTTGAACAATTAGCGCCAACATATAGAGGTAAACCTCAGGCTGAAAAACTTTTTTATATGTTTTCACAGTCTTATTACAAAACAAAACAATATTATCTGGCAGGATATCAGTTTGAAAGTTTTGTTTCAGGATATCCACGAAGCGAAAAAGTACAGGAATGTGCTTATTTAGGAGCTTACAGTTATTCAAAATTGTCTCCGGTTTACAGCTTAGACCAGACAGATACAGTAAAAGCCTTAGAAAAATTACAGGCATTTATTGATAACTATCCAAATTCTGAATATATCGCTCAGGCAAATGAAACTGTGCAGGTTTTGAATGGAAAATTAGAGAAAAAAGCATACGAAAATGCTAAAGGATACAATGAAATTTCAGATTATAAATCAGCTCTGGTAGCTTTTGATAATTTTATAGCTGATTTTCCGGGAACTCCTTTCAAAGAAGACGCTTTGTTTTACAAATATGATTCAGCATATAAATTAGCAATAAACAGTGTTCCTGCAAAAATGGAAGAACGTTTAAATATTGCAAAAACAGCTTACGCAAACTTAATTAAGTTTAAAAGCGATACAAAATATAAAAAAGAGGCAGACGAAATGAATGCCAGAGTTGAAACGGATTTACAAAAATATACTAAATAAAAATAAGTCATGGATTTAAAAAAGACGAATGCTCCTGTTAACACAATAACTTACAATAAAACAGTTATTGAAGAGCCAACAGGAAATGTGTATGAAGCAATTACCATTATGGCTAAAAGAGCAAACCAAATTAATTCTGAAATTAAAAAAGAATTAACAGAGAAATTAGAAGAGTTTGCAACTTACAATGACAGTCTTGAAGAAGTTTTTGAAAATAAAGAACAAATCGAAGTTTCTAAATTTTACGAAAAATTACCAAAACCACACGCTTTAGCTGTTCAGGAATGGTTAGACGGAAAAACTTACCACAGAGGTTCAAACAAATAATATAGTATAATGTCAGTTTTAAACGGGAAAAAAATTTTACTGGGAGTCTCTGGTGGAATTGCAGCCTATAAAACAGCCTCATTAGTACGACTTTTTATAAAAGCAGGTGCACATGTCCAAGTGATAATGACACCTGCTTCTAAGGATTTTGTAACCCCGCTTACGTTATCTACGTTATCAAAAAATCCTGTACATTCCAGTTTCTTTAATCAGGATGATGAAGATGCTGTATGGAACAACCACGTTGAATTAGGCCTTTGGGCCGATTTGATGCTGATTGCTCCGGCAACAGCAAATACATTGTCAAAAATGGCAGTAGGAAATTGCGATAATCTTTTAATTGCAACATACTTATCGGCTAAATGTCCTGTTTATTTTGCTCCCGCAATGGACTTGGACATGTACAAACATCCCTCTACAATTTCTAGTTTTAATGCTTTAAAGAAATTCGGCAATACAATTATTCCGGCTGAAAAAGGAGAATTAGCAAGTGGTTTATCCGGAGAAGGCCGAATGGCTGAACCAGAAAATATTATAGCTTTTCTTGAAGCAGACTTAGAAAGTAAACTACCCCTTAAAGGAAAAAAAATACTAATTACTGCAGGTCCAACATACGAAGCAATAGATCCCGTACGTTTTATAGGAAATCATTCTTCTGGAAAAATGGGATTTGATATTGCAAATGCAGCCGCAAATCTTGGGGCTCAGGTTGTTTTAGTTTCGGGGCCAACACATTATAAAGCTAAAAATCCTTCGATTGAAGTTATAAATATAATGTCAGCGCAGGAAATGTACGATGCTTGTCACAAACATTTTAATGATAGTGATGCAGCAATTGCAGCAGCAGCCGTAGCAGATTACAGACCCAAAGAAGTTGCGTTACAAAAGATTAAGAAAAATGCAAGTGAGTTTTCGATTGAATTAGAGAAAACAAAAGACATTTTGTCCTCTTTAGGAGCTATTAAAAAAAATCAGTTTTTAATAGGCTTTGCCCTTGAAACAGAAAATGAAATTGAAAATGCTAAGCTGAAAATCCAGAAAAAAAACTTAGATTTGATAGTTCTAAATTCTTTGCAGGATGAAGGTGCCGGTTTTAAACAAGAAACCAATAAAGTAACATTTATTGATAAAAATTTTAATATCGAACCAATGGAATTAAAATCGAAAGAATTTGTAGCTGTCGATATTTTAAACAAAGTGGTTTCGCATTTTTCAAAATCATAAAGATTTAAAATATTTTATAAAAAGTAAGAATAGTTGTTCTATTTTTGCGGGTAATAAAATTTTATTTGTATGAACAAAATAGTTACACTTTTCGTATTTTTTATTTTTGGCTTTACTCAGGCGCAGCAGCTAAATTGTACAGTAACTATCAATACTGAAAGGCTTCCTACACCAAATCAGCAGGTTTTTAAAACGCTGCAGGCATCTTTGTCTGAATTTGTAAATAAAACAGACTGGACAGGATCAGGATCTGCTTTAAAACAGCATGAAAGAATTAATTGCTCAATGTATATTACATTGTCATCCTATAGTTCTGACCAGTTTACAGGAACTATTCAGGTGCAGTCTTCAAGATTAATTTACAATTCGACTTATTCTTCGCCAGTTCTAAATTTTAATGACAAAGACTTTAATTTTAGATACACAGAATACGAACCATTATTGTTCAATCCATCTGTTTTTGAATCGAATTTAGTATCTGTAGTATCTTTTTACAGTTACATAATTTTGGGTATGGACGCTGATACCTTTCAAAGTGGTGCCGGAAATCAATATTTTGAAACGGCTCAAAACATTGCAAGCGTTGCTCAGCAAGGCGGATTTAAAGGATGGAGTCAGACAGACGGACTTCAAAATCGTTATTATTTAATAACAGATATGCTTTCTCCAATGTATACTGATTTACGTCAGACAACTTTTTTATATCATACAGGTTTAGATACTATGAGCAATGATTTAAAAGGAGCAAAAGAAAAAGTAAAATCTTCTTTATTACTTATTGGAAAAGTTAATTCAGTTAGGCCAAATGCATTTTTAACCCGCGTATTTTTTGATGCAAAATCAGATGAAATAGTTTCTGTTTTTTCCGGAGGCCCAAGTATTCCTGTTACGGACTTAACCGATATTTTGAATAGAGTTTCGCCTTTAAATAATTCAAAATGGTCGCAAATTAAGTTTTAAAAACTTAATTTTTTTTCCTTTCTTCGTAGCACTTTATTTTTATAATTTCCCTTTATGATAACTTCACTATCGATTAAAAATTATGCTCTAATTGAAAAGCTTTCTATTGATTTTTCAAAAGGTTTTTCTATAATTACAGGTGAAACAGGTGCAGGAAAATCGATTATTTTAGGAGCAATTGGACTTGTTTTAGGAAAAAGGGCAGATTTAACTTCATTAAAAAACAAAGAAGAAAAATGTGTTATTGAAGCACATTTTGAAATTTCTAAATACAGCTTAAAAGATTTTTTTGCAGAAAATGATCTCGATTATGAAGATGAAACCATAATTAGACGTGAAATTTTACCTTCAGGAAAATCAAGAGCGTTTATAAACGACAGTCCGGTAAACCTTCAGGAATTACAGGATTTGAGTCTTTTTTTAATCGATATACATTCGCAGCAGCAAACCCAGGAATTGTCTGATGAAACGGTTCAATTTAAAATAATTGATGCTATTGCTGATAATTTTGATACAATTCTAACCTATCAAAATCTATTAAAAGTTTATAAATCAGAGAAATCAAAATTAAATGCTTTATTAAAAAAACAAAGTGATTCAGGAAAAGAGCAAGAGTACAATACTTTTTTATTGAACGAATTGGTTTCGGCTAAATTAAAATCTGGAGAACAGGCAGAATTAGAAGCTGATTTTGAAAAACTGAATAACGTCGAAATTATAAAAGAATCAATTGATAAATCGCTTGTAATTGCAAATGAAGAGCAGTTTGGTGTATTTCATAATCTGAATGAAATTAAAAATGCACTGCAAAAAATTGCGCCGTTTTCGGCAGAATATCAAAACTTTTTTGAACGAATCACCAGTATTTCTATTGAATTTGATGATGTTTCAAAAGAATTGCAAAACGCTTCTGAAAAATTATTAAACGATCCGGAGCAATTAGAATTAGTAAGTCAAAAACTGCAGTTAATTTTTAATCTGCAAAAAAAACACCATGTTAATTCTGTAGACGAATTACTTCAAATTCAGGCAGATTTAGGAAATACACTTTTAGAATTAGATAATATCGAAGAAGAAATCGAAACCTTATCGAAATCAATCGAAGAAAAAGCAACAGAATTAGATGCTTTTGCAGCAACAATTCATCAAAATAGAATAAATGCAATTCCGGTTTTATCAAATCAGCTAATATCGATTTTAGAAACATTAGGAATGCCAAATGTTCGTTTTAATATTGAACTTTTACCATCTGAAACTTATTTTCAAAACGGAAAAGACGAATTACAGTTCTTATTTTCAGCCAATAAAGGAACTGATTTCGGTTTATTGAAAAAAGTAGCGTCAGGCGGGGAAATGTCTCGTATTATGCTGGCAGTTAAAGCAATTTTAGCACAGTATTCAAAATTACCGACCTTAATTTTTGATGAAATTGACACCGGAGTTTCGGGAGAAATTGCCATTAGAATGGGAGAGATTATGAAAGAAATGAGTGCCAAAATGCAGATTTTTGCGATCACACATTTACCGCAGATTGCAGCAAAAGGAGATTCGCACTTCAAAGTTTCTAAAGCCACAATAGGCGATCATACACAGTCAGAATTAAAGTTACTGTCTCAGGACGAAAGAGTTATAGAAATTGCTCAAATGTTATCCGGAGCAGTCGTTTCAGATTCGGCTTTAAATCACGCCAAGGCCTTGTTGAACTAAAGAAATACTTTATATTTGTCATCGAAAAATAATTAAACAAACATAAATAAATCGTCGTTTATCCTGATTAATGGCTGATTTATGAGTAAATAAAAAAAGTATGATTATAGAACCTAGAATGAGAGGATTTATTTGTTTGACTGCCCACCCAAAGGGAGCTGAGCAAAATGTTAAAAATCAAATTGAATATATCAAATCAAAAGGTGCAATTGCCGGAGCAAAAAAAGTATTAGTTATTGGTGCTTCAACAGGTTTCGGATTAGCTTCAAGAATCACAAGTGCTTTCGGATCAGATGCTGCTACAATTGGAGTATTTTTCGAAAAACCGCCGGTTGAAGGAAAAACAGCTTCACCAGGATGGTATAACTCTGCAGCTTTTGAAGCAGAAGCTCATAAAGCAGGTCTATATGCAAAAAGTATCAACGGAGATGCTTTTTCAAACGAAATAAAAAGAGAAACATTAGATTTAATAAAAGCTGATTTAGGACAAGTAGACCTTGTAATTTACAGTTTAGCTTCTCCAGTGCGTACAAATCCTAATACGGGAGTTTTACACCGTTCGGTTTTAAAACCAATTGGGCAGACTTTTACAAACAAAACAGTCGACTTTCATACAGGAAATGTAACTGAGGTTTCGATCGCTCCTGCAAACGAAGAAGATATTGAAAACACAGTCGCAGTAATGGGAGGTGAAGACTGGGCAATGTGGATTGATGCTTTAAAAAATGAAAATTTATTGGCAGAAGGTGCTGCAACAGTAGCTTATTCTTATATTGGGCCGGCATTAACAGAAGCAGTTTACCGTAAAGGAACAATTGGCCGTGCAAAAGACCATTTAGAAGCTACAGCATTTACTATTACTGATAACTTAAAATCTATTGGCGGAAAAGCTTATGTTTCTGTAAACAAAGCATTAGTTACACAAGCAAGTTCTGCAATTCCGGTTATTCCGTTATATATTTCTCTTTTGTATAAAATCATGAAAGAAGAAGGTATTCACGAAGGATGTATCGAGCAGATTCAGCGTTTATTTCAGGATAGATTATACAACGGTTCTGAAGTTCCTGTTGATGAAAAAGGAAGAATTAGAATTGACGACTGGGAAATGCGTGACGATGTTCAGGCAAAAGTGGCTGAACTTTGGAAAGAAGCTGCAACAGAAACGTTACCGACTATTGGAGACTTAGCAGGTTACAGAAATGACTTCTTAAATTTATTTGGATTTGAATTTGCAGGAGTTGACTACAAAGCAGAAGCTAATGAAGTAGTTACTATTGACAGTATCAAATAAAAACACATAAATCTTACAGTAAAAACCATCAACCAAAAGTTGGTGGTTTTTTTATGAATATAACTATCTTTGCTGAAATTTTCAAAGTTTAAAATATTCCACTTAAAACCGCATTCCTGCTATGATTTTTTCTTTAATTATACCCGTGTATAATCGCCCGGACGAAGTTGATGAACTTTTAGAAAGTCTTACAAAATCTGATTATAATGAACCTTTTGAAATTGTTCTGGTTGAAGACGGATCATCGATTCCTTGTAAAGATGTTGTAATGAACTATGATGGGAAATTGAATATCTCATATTATTTTAAACCAAATTCTGGTCCCGGCGATTCTAGAAATTTTGGAATGCAGAAGGCGAGAGGGGATTATTTTATCATTTTTGATTCTGATTGTATTATTCCATATAATTATTTAACTGAAGTTCGTAAAGCTTTAGATGAAAAATATGTGGACTGTTTTGGCGGGCCGGATAAAGCCTTGAAAAGTTTTTCGAACATTCAAAAAGCAATTAATTTTGCAATGACATCTTTTCTTACAACAGGCGGAATTCGTGGCGGTTCTGAAAAAATTAATAAATTCCAGCCAAGAAGTTTTAATATGGGAATTTCGAAGAAAGCTTTTGAAGCTTCAAAAGGCTTTGGAAATATTCATCCTGGCGAAGATCCCGACTTATCGATCCGTTTATGGAACTTAGGATTTGAAACCAGACTGTTTTCTGAGGCTTTTGTGTACCACAAACGTAGGATTGACTGGGAAAAATTCTCCATTCAGGTAAAAAAATTCGGTATAGCAAGACCAATATTAAACAGTTGGTATCCAGAACATAATAAACTTACTTTCTTCTTTCCAACCGTATTTATTGTAGGTTTATTGATAGCTTTTTTACTATTAATTTTCAATATTGATATTTTATTACAATTATATTTTGTATATTTCGTTATTATTTTTCTTACAGCAAGTATTCAGAATAAAAGTATCAAAATTGGGTATTTATCGGTTATTGCTGTTTGGAAGCAATTTTATGGTTATGGAACAGGTTTTTTGGAATCTTTTGTGAAAGTTATTTTACTAAAGAAGAAACCGCAAGAAGCTTTTCCTCGTATGTTTTTTAAAATATAATATGACAAAAATTATCGGCTTGACCGGCGGAATAGGAAGCGGTAAAACGACAATCACTGCTTTTTTTAAGGAAATGGGGGTTCCTGTTTACATCGCTGATGATGAAGCTAAAAAAATAATGCAGTCGGCAGAAATTATTGCAGCATTAAAAAATGCTTTTGGAGAATCGCTCTTTGAAAATAATGTTTTAAACCGGGCAAAATTAGCTGATATTGTTTTTAATAATGCAGATAAATTAGAAGTTTTAAATTCGATTGTACATCCTGCGGTAAAAAAAGATTTTCAATTTTGGTTATCACAAAATAAAGATGAAGCTTTTGTAGTTTATGAAGCTGCCATTTTATTTGAAAGCGGCAAGTACAAAGAACTGGACTATATAATTACAGTTACTGCTCCTGAAGAATTAAGAATTGAGAGAGTGATGAAACGTGATAATGCAACACGCGAACACGTTTTAAGCAGAATGAAAATGCAGTGGGATGATGAAAAACGAATTTCTTTGAGCAATTTTGTTATTAATAACAGTAATCTTAAAATTGCTAAAGAAGAAGTTGTTAAAATTCTTAAAATTTTGAATATAAAACAAAAACAGTCTTAAATGTTAATATTTGGTTAATGTATTATTTAGTATATTGTTAAAATATTAATTTTGTTTCGATGAATAAATTATTTTTTAGAATACTTGTTTTACTGATGAGCTTGTCCTTGATAGGGATAATTCTGGTGCAGGTATTTTGGTTTAACTCTTCATTTAAAAATAATGAAGAGCAGTTTAAATACCACGTTACCCAAGTTATCGGAAATGTTGCAGACAAACTTGAACAGCAAGAAGAATACAGTTTTTACGATAAATATAATCGCATAAAAGACAGTACAGGTAAAATTCCTAAAAAGGAAGATTTACTGGAAGTATTTTATGTGCAGAGAAATACAAAAACAAATAAAACAATAGTTTATTCTAATACGCTGACTTCTGAAGATTACGATATAAGCGGATCGCTTTTTAATAAAAAATTCAGTAGTGAGAGATTTAAGAATTTCAGCTCTAAAAGAGTAACCGAAGTTTATAATAACAATAACGGAATTGATAATAACAATTTAGGTCAAAGCATAATACCAGACCTTACAATTGAAAAATCAGGAAGTTTAGATATTTTAAATAAAGTTCAGCAGCAAATTCAGTATAAAGATATTGCATCCTTAACTCCAATTGAAGGAAGAATTACTAAAGATAAACTTTCTAAGCTTTTAAAGAAAGAATTACAAGAATACGGAGTTAAGACGAAGTTCGAATTTGGGATTTATAGCAGCGGTGTTCCAACTAAGATTAAATCAGATGGATTTCACTACGACAAAGAAGCGACATATAATATTCCGATATATACTGATAATGAAGGAAATAGCAGGTATGAATTGTCAGTTACTTTCCCTCATAAAAAGAAATTTTTGCTATCAGAATTATTAAGTATCACTATTCTGTCAATAGTTTTTACTTTAATTATAATAGTTGCTTATACAAGTGCCCTAAATCAATTATTGCGTCAAAAACATATTTCTGAAATCAAAACAGATTTTATTAATAATATGACACATGAGTTTAAAACTCCAATTGCAACAATAAATTTAGCACTGGATGCAATTAGAAATCCTAAAATTATTGAAGATAAAGACAAAGTCTATAGATATCTTCAAATGATAAGGGATGAAAATAAAAGAATGCATGCACAGGTTGAAAACGTTTTGCGTATTTCAAAATTAGAAAAACGAGAACTTGATATTACTAAAGAACCAACCGTGGTGACTGATGTAATTGACGATGCAATTGAGCATGTAAATCTTATTTTAGAAGATAGAAAAGGTACTGTAGTAAAACATTATAATGCAGCAAGAACGACTTGTTTAATCAATGAAGTTCATTTTACAAATGTTTTGGTAAATATTTTAGAAAATGCCATAAAATATTCTCCTGATACTCCTGAAATTGAAATTTTTACAGAGAATGTAAAAGACATGATTTTGATAAAAGTAAAAGATCATGGTTTAGGAATGAGTAAGATAGCTCAAAAACGAGTGTTTGAAAAGTTCTATAGAGAGCACACAGGAGATCTTCATAATGTAAAAGGACATGGTTTAGGTCTGGCATATGTAAAAAGAATTGTAGAGGATCACAATGGTCAAGTATATGTTGAAAGCGAAAAAGGAAAAGGTAGCACCTTTATAATAAAAATACCATTAATAAATTAAAATATGGAAAATACTAACAAAAGAATACTTTTAGTAGAAGATGACCTAAATTTTGGGGCGGTTCTTAAAGATTATCTAATGTTAAATGACTTTGAAGTTACTTTAGCTAAAAACGGTATGGAAGGTTTCGAAAAATTCAAGAAAGACGTTTACGATTTATGTATTCTTGATGTAATGATGCCTTATAAAGATGGTTATACTTTAGCAAAAGAAATTAGAGAAAAGAACAGCGAAGTGCCAATTATCTTCTTGACAGCAAAATCTATGAAAGAAGATGTATTAAAAGGATACAAAGCTGGTGCTGACGATTATTTAAATAAGCCTTTTGATTCAGAAGTTTTATTGATGAAAATCAAAGCGATTATTCAAAGAAAATCAGCTGATACAAAAGCAGAGCAAGTACAATTTGAATTTAATATTGGTAAATTCCATTTAAACTCAAAACTTAGATTCTTGACTTTCCAGGATGAAGAGCCAATTAAATTGTCTCCAAAAGAGAATGAATTGCTTAAAATGTTAATTCTTCATGAAAATGACTTAATGCCAAGAGAATTAGCTTTGACTAAAATCTGGAGAGATGACAACTACTTTACTTCAAGAAGTATGGACGTTTACATCGCTAAACTTAGGAAATACCTAAAATCTGATGAAGATGTTGAGATTCTTAACATTCACGGAGAAGGTTTCAGATTAGTTGTAAAAAGCAAAGTTTCTGAATAATAAATTCATCTAAAAACGATATAAAAGCTCTGAGTAATCAGGGCTTTTTTTATGTCCTAAAATTTGGTTTTAAATTTGCAACACAATCATGTAATTTCGACTGAAAGGAGAAATCGCACTCGTAAATCTGCAACGTAAGTCGCCAATCTTTGTCGATATACGCGTGCGATTTCTCCTTTCAGTCGAAATGACAAACACTAGATAAAATATTAAAATTTCTAATTTTATTTCTACATAATCTATTGCTTTCATTTTCAAAACAATAACTTCTTATTTGTTGAAGAATTTAAAGCTAAAAATATTTTTCATACAACTTTTCTGAAAAATAAATTTGGAAATTCAAAAAACAATTCTGAATATTTGCAGACGAAAAAAATAATAACCCTTTAAAAACGAAGAAAAATGTTTGTACTTACATCGACATCACAAAACTTCACACCAAACGGATTTGGTGCAGCACTTCTTCGTGGCTTATTTCAATCTTAGAAATACATTTTTAGATATATAAAAAAGCCCGAAGACATTTAGTTTCGGGCTTTTTTTATTCTAGACACTTCAAAATTTTCCCGAAAAATATTTTACAAACTATCCGAAAGGATAAAAAATCCGCATGCTTATTTCATTCTTGAATCCTTGATTGGTTTCAATTTGACTTGATTATGCATAAACATAATTATAAAAATTTATGGGAAATAAATTAACTGGTAAAGACCTGATTAAATTGGGTTTTCCAAAAAACAATTCAATAAATATCGCCTTAGGGCAGATAAACAGATATAGAAAAAGAGAAAAAAAGGAATCTATTTTAACAGAGGCGAAAGACGTTCTGTTGAATCCTGAAAAATTTGAAGGCCACGGAACTTGGGGAAAAGTTGCTGAAGGTTTGATAAAACCGGTTCAGGTAAGAATGCATCAGCTTAAATCAACAAGGGCTCCTTTTACGATTTTTGGAGAAAATGAAATTGACCAGCAGGCAAAATTTCAATTGTATGATTCGTTGAAACTGCCAATTTCAGTAGCCGGAGCTTTAATGCCGGATGCACATTCGGGATATGGACTGCCAATTGGCGGAGTTTTAGCAACAGATAACGCTGTGATTCCGTACGGAGTTGGAGTTGACATTGGATGCCGAATGAGCCTTTCAATTTTTGATTTGCCAGCGTCGCATTTCAAAGGAAAAGAACATCAGTTAGAAGCAATTTTAAAAGACAATACAAAATTCGGGATGAATGAAACATACGCTTCAAGAGTAGATCATGAAGTTTTTCATAAAAGTGAATTTCAGGATATTCCGCTGCTAAAGAATCTTTTACCAAAAGCTTATAAACAATTAGGAAGTTCAGGCGGAGGAAACCATTTTGTAGAATTTGGAATTGCTAAAATTGAAAATCCGGAGAATGATTGGAAGCTTGAAAAAGGCGAGTATTTCGCCGTTCTTTCACATAGTGGTTCTCGTGGTTTAGGTGCAAATATTGCGAAGCATTATACCTACTTGGCAGCAAAACAATGTCCGTTACCAAAAAATGTACAGCATTTAGCCTGGCTGGATTTGAATACACATGATGGTCAGGAATATTGGCTGGCAATGAATTTAGCTGGAGAATATGCAAAAGCCTGTCACGATGATATTCATAGACGAATTGCTAAAGCGATTGGGAAAAGGATAGTGGTTACAATTGAAAACCATCACAATTTTGCATGGAAAGAAATGGTAAACGGTCAGGAATGTATTGTGCACAGAAAAGGAGCAACGCCAGCAGCAGAAGGGCAATTGGGAATTATTCCCGGTTCAATGACTGCGCCTGGTTATATTGTGAAAGGGAAAGGAAACGTAGAGAGTTTGAATTCTGCTTCGCATGGCGCCGGACGTTTGTTTTCGAGAGCGAAATGCAAAAGCACTTTTACACAAAGCGAAATCAAAAAGGTTTTGAAAGCCAATGATGTAACCTTGATTGGAGGAAATATTGATGAAGCGCCAATGGCATACAAAGACATTACAAAAGTGATGGCAAACCAAACCGATTTGGTCGAAGTCTTAGGAACTTTTACGCCGAAGATTGTTAGAATGGATCGCTAAAAGAGATTTAAAATGGAAAGAATAATTCAAATAACAGCGGGTCGCGGACCTGCAGAATGCACTTGGGTTGTCGCCCAAGTGCTTAAAAAAGTATTAGAAGAAGCACAAGATCAAAATTTAGATACTGTTTTACTTCAACGAGAAGCAGGTCAGGAAAATGGAACAGTTGAAACAGCTTCAATTTCGATAAAAGGAGAAAATGCTGAGAGTTTTGTGAAATCATGGATTGGAACCATTCAGTGGATTGGCCAAAGTCAGTTTAGGAAAATGCACAAACGTAAAAACTGGTTTATTGGAATTTTTGAAATCGAACCGCAGAAAAATGCATCAGTTTCAGAAAATGATATTCAATATCAGGCAATGCGAAGTTCGGGCGCTGGCGGCCAGCATGTAAACAAAGTGAGTTCGGCAATTAGGGCAACACATATTCCAACAGGAATTGCAGTTGTTTCTATGGACAGCCGATCGCAGCACCAAAACAAAAAACTGGCAACAGAAAGATTATTAAAAAAACTAGAAGACGAGAAACTGGTTCAGCTTAAAAATCACGTGGGCAAACAATGGGAAAATCAGCTCAATATTGAGCGTGGCAACCCTGTGAGGGTCTTTACCGGGAGTGATTTTAAAAAGAACAAAGTAGAGAAAAGTTACAAAGGAACTCGTCAGAAATTAAAAAACGATTTACGAAATGAGCATAATTAAAAAGCTGGTCGTAAAAAACAATGATGATATGCGAATTATATGTGACCAAAAAAAACAATAAATATCAACACATAAAATGAAAACAATTGATAAATACCTTTTTCAGGCTTTGGATAACTATCCGTTTTCGCTTGAAGAAACAATTGAATCTTTAGATTATGCTTTTTCTTATGATGCAAAAAATACAATGGTTTTGTGCTTGTACGGAAGAATTCAGGCAGAACAGTTAATGAATTATGATGAGGCTAAATCCTATTTTCAGGAAGCTTTATCGATTAATATTCATGCGCTTGAAGTTTATCCGTATTATTTGCAGACTTTAATTTTGAACGAAGATTATGAAGAAGCACAAAAATTAATTGATTTTGCTTTAACGATAAAAGGAATTAATAAATCTGATATTTACGTTAAAAAAGCGATTTTATTTGAAGCACAGAATGAGTTTAAGAAAGCTTTGAAGGAAATTAAAAATGCTAAGCTTCATTCTTTACAATTTGCATACGAATGTAATATTAGCGATGTAGAGAAAAGAATTGAAGGCAAAATTGATTTACTAAAGAAGAAAAAGAAATCTAAAAAAGATTCTAAAAAGAAATCGAAATGATTTTGATAAAAAAACGATGCAAATTGCATCGTTTTTTTTATTTAGTATAAGTTCCTGCAAGGTTTTCAAAACCTTGTAGGTTTGTTATTTAGATATTAATATCGAAATTTGAGTAAAACGCTTGCAAATGTAAATACCTACAAGGTTTTGAAAACCTTGCAGGAATGAAATAGCCGTTTATTTCCAATGTAATTCTAACGCAAAGCAAGTTTTTTCACCTTTTGTAATACTGAATGTCGCTGTTGTATGATCATCGTCTTCGCTTTCATGAATTACAACATTATCTTTTAGCGAAAGCTCTTTCATAAAGTTCATTTCGAAGCTTTTAACTTCTTGTTTCAGGATTCTTTTTGGGTCAACGTGATCAAGACACCATTCCAGATATTTTACATTATTTACGTGATTTACAATGTCTAAATCAGATAAATAAACTATTTTTTGAAAAACAGCTTCTTTTTCGTGATTGATGTTTATTTTAGAAAAACCTTCTTCTGTAGCTCTGTTTTCAGGGAATAATTCAAAATGTTCGTAAGGTAAAGCCAAAGCTTCCGGACGGCGTAATTGTGTATTGAAAACGGCCCAATACGTTTCGCAGCCTACGATTTTTTTTCCGTTTACATACATTTCCAACGCACGGACCGAGTGTGAATTTTCCAGACTGTTGATCCATGTTTTTACGGTTACAACATCCTGCCATTTTGGTAAAGAGTGAACTTCAACGCGCATTCGGCTTAAAACCCAGGCTTGGTGAAATTCCTGCATATCATAAAAACTAATTCCCCCAATTTCTGAATGCGCTGCGGCGGTTAATTGTAAAATATTACACAAATCGGTATATTTTAAAAAACCAGTTGGGGTGCATTGTGTGAAATTGATTTCCCAGTCCTTAGTTAAAACTGATGTGAAATTTGGAGATATTGGCATTTTTAAATTTTAGATTTTAGATTGTTGAGTTTAGATTTTTTCTATTTAAGAATAGAAGAAAGATGAAAGAGAATAGATTTTAAATTTTGGTTTTTTTGAAATATGCTGATACTATTTTAAAGCTTATAAAAATAAGACCTAATACGATTATTCCAAAAATTATGAATCCTGTAGTATCTAAATTTTTAAAATTTGGTTTTTCAATTTTTTCCTTAAGTGTTGTATAAAATACTGTAGTTAAAATAACTGTACAGAAAACAAAGAAAATATCTCCTATTAGTTTTAAAGATTTCATTTTATTACAGTTTCTATATAACTTAAAATTTCTTTTCTATCTGCTGCATAATCAAACCATTTTGTGTTTTCATTTCTCTTGAACCACGTTAATTGCCTTTTGGAGAATCTTCTTGTGTTTTTCTTGATTTCTTCAATGGCAAATGGTAAAGTGAATTCTTCATCAAAATAACTAAATAATTCTCTATAACCCACGGTTTGAAGTGCATTTAACGCTTTATTAGGATACAATGCTTTTGCTTCTTCAAGTAAACCTTCGTTCATCATAATGTCAACACGCTGGTTGATTCGATTGTAAATTATTTCTCTGTCAGCGTCTAAACCTATTAAAATAGGAGTGAAGTTTCTATTGTTTTTCTTTTGATTTAGAAATGAGGAATATGGTTTTTTAGTTCCAATGCAAACTTCTACAAAACGCATCATTCGCTGCGGGTTTTGCAATGTTTGTGAATTTTCGACTGTTATTTTTTGATAATATTCCGGATCTAAGTTTTTTAATTGTTCCTGAAGATATTCAATTCCTAGTTTTTCGTAATTTGAATTTACTTGAGAACGAACTTGCGGATCAATTTCCGGAAATTCGTCAAAGCCTTTTAAAATTGCATCAACATATAGGCCTGATCCTCCAATAAGAATTACAAAGTCATTGGTTTGAAATAGTTCTTCGATCTTGGCTAAAGCTTCTTTTTCGTAATCGCCAACGGTGTAATTTTCAAAGATGGATTTATTTTGAATGAAATGATGTTTGGCAGCATTTAATTCGTCTTGATTTGGAACCGCTGTTCCAATTGTCATTTCTTTAAAAAACTGACGGCTGTCGCAAGAAACGATTTCGCATTTAAAATGCTGTGCCAAAGCAATACTCAAGGCTGTTTTGCCTATAGCTGTTGGTCCGACAATGGTGATTAGGTATTTCATATTTTTTAGCCCAGATGGAAATGGAAACCCCGGACTTATATTTGTTCGTTTTTTTTGGTATAAAAGAGCGACCGGCGGAAGCTCCTTTTATGCCTTAAAAAAACAACAAAGATAAGGAGGAGTTGGAATGTACAGCTGGATTAGCTCCATAAATTAATTAATTTGCAATTGAGTTCCGCATTCGCAGCAGTATTTGGCGTTATCAAAATGGACTTGCGACTGGCATTTTTTGCATGTTTTTTTAATGTTTACGGAACTGCTTCTCAGGCTGCTTTTTGCAAATTCTGCCGTTACAATTCCGGTTGGAACGGCAATGATTCCGTAACCTAAAATCATTACTAGTGCAGCAATAAACTGTCCTAAAGGAGATTGAGGCGAAATATCTCCATACCCTACTGTTGTTAAGGTTACTATTGTCCAGTAAATTCCCATTGGAATACTGGTAAATCCTGATTCTTTACCTTCGACTAAGTACATAATTGTACCAATGATTACGGTACTGATGAGTACAAAATAGATGAATACTAAAATTTTCTCTTTACTGGCTTCGATTGCATCCCGAAGCTGTGCCGATTGATGAGAAATTTGCGGAATATGTAATATTTTGAACAATCTGAAAAAACGTAATGCTCTGACAACAGATAAGACGCTTGCACCTGGAAAAAATATTGATAAATACATAGGCAATACGGCAAGTAAATCGATGATTCCGTAAAAGCTGAAAACGTATTTAACAGGTTTTTGAATTGAGATGATTCTTAAAATATATTCGATTGTGAAAAAGACAGTTATAATCCATTCGCAGATAATAAGCTGTTGATGGTATTTTTGATTAATCCCTTCAACGGTTTCCATCATAATTAAAAGAACACTTAATAAAATTAAACCTAAAAGAACCAAATCAAACATTCGGCCCAAAATGGTGTTGGTACCATACAGGATAATTTTGATTTTTTCTCTAAAGATTTCGTATTTTGATTTTCTGTTTTTCATATCTGCGAAGATAATGAAAGTTTTGTTTTGTTAAAAATTGAGGATTTTTAGAGATTTGCTCTTGCGGATGTAGCTTTGAATTATATTTTTTACATCGCGGTTGTGCTGCATGGGAATTAGTATCTTTTTTAGGATATCTACATTGGTAATCTGATAATTAAGATCGTAATAAGCATATCCTTTATAAGTCCCGTTTTCGATTAAAATAGCGCTTCGCTCGTTTATATTTCTACCTCTGTCGATTAAAATCATGCTTTTGTTTTCAAAGCTGTTTTCAGAGATAAACTGCTGTACTCTTAAATTATAAATTTCAGGTGTAACTTCGCCAATGCATGCACCGTCGCATTCTTTTATTTTATATTGAAAACATTCTTTTTTTGTTTGGTATAAGCCGGTTAACTTTTGGCACAAATGATATTTCGAAGTAAACCTGAAAAGTGCATTTTTGCCTTCCTGTAAAGAAGCAAAAGATGTAATTTCTTTTTTGCGTCCGTCGGCTTTTTCGAGTTTTAAATTTAAATAACCATTAGAGTCTTTTTCGGCATATAAAGCAAGCGGAAAAACTATTTTTTTTTGAGAACGATTGTATCGCGGACGATTAACTTTTATTTCCTGACTTTCTTTTAAAAGCGCTATTAATTCACTGCCGGTTTCATCATAAGTAATGGTGAAAACTTCGGTCTGGATTTTTTTACTTTTAGTTGTAATTCCGGTAAAATGCTGATTGATTCTCTTTTTGATATTTTGGCTTTTACCAATATAAATTAAAGTACTATTTTCGTTATAGATATAATAAACACCAGTCTTTGCTGGCATTTGACTTAAAAGGTCAAGGAATTTTGGAGCAATTCCTTTTTCAACTTCAAGTTTTATAAAGTCTTTTACGATTGTTTTTTCAACATCTTTTTCAAGAAGCATTTTAAACAGCTTTGTAGTTGCCATAGCGTCTCCGCTGGCGCGATGTCTGTCTGCCATAGGGATTCCGAGCGCACGCACTAGTTTTCCTAAGCTGTATGATGGTTGTTCTGGAATTAGTTTTTTTGCTAATTCTACTGTACAAAGTGTTCTGGCTTCAAAATCATAGCCTAAACGTCTGAATTCTGTTCGTAAAATTCTATAGTCGAAAGAAGCATTGTGAGCGACAATAACGCAATCAGAAGTGATTTCGATAATACGTTTGGCAACTTCATAAAACTTTGGTGCCGATCGTAACATAGCATTGTTGATTCCGGTCAGTTTTACAACGAAAGGCTGAATAGGAATTTCGGGATTGACAAGACTTATGAACTGGTCTACTACTTCATGTCCATCAAATTTATAGATGGCGATTTCCGTAATTCCTTCCTCATTAAACTGTCCTCCAGTGGTTTCTATGTCAAGTATTGCGTACAAATTAAGTGTTCAGTCTCAGTTTTTAGTATTCAGTTTTTTTGTAGAGGCGCACCGCAGTGCGTCTTACGATTGTGGTTTATGAAAAATTATCTTCCTCCAAAAATGCTGCTTCCAATGCGAACCATTGTACTGCCGCATTCAATTGCGAGTTGATAATCTCCGGACATTCCCATTGAAATTGTAGAGACGCATTGCAGTGCGTCTTTACCATATCCGTCAATGTTTTTTAATGAATCAAAAATCGATTTTAAATGGGTGAATTCTTTTTTAATTTGATTTTGATCTTCTGTAAAGGTTGCCATTCCCATTAAACCTAAGATACGAATATTTTTTAATTCTTTAAACTCCACAGAAGTTAAAAGTTCATTTAGTTCGTTTTCGTCTAAACCAAATTTGGATTCTTCTTCGGCAATATATATTTGAAGAAGACAGTCTATTGTTCTATTGTTTTTTAAAGCTTGTTTGTTTATTTCCTGCAATAATTTCAAACTGTCAACGCCATGAATCAAACTCACAAACGGTGCCATAAATTTGACTTTATTTGACTGAACATGACCAATCATATGCCATTGAATGTCTTTTGGCATTTGTTCCCATTTCTCAGTCATTTCCTGGATTTTGTTTTCTCCAAAAATACGCTGGCCAGCTTCATAAGCTTGAATCAAGTCTGAAACAGGTTTTGTTTTTGAAACGGCAACAAGGGTTACATTTTCAGGTAAACTTGCTTTAACTGTATTTAAATTCGATTGAATCGACATGGTATTTCTTTTTTATAAAAACTGCTTAGAGATTTTCTCTGCTTTTTTACTTTCGTTGTAATCGTAAAAACCTTCACCAGATTTTACACCCAGTTTTCCGGCTCTTACCATATTTACTAATAATGGGCAAGGAGCATATTTTGGATTTTTGAAACCTTCGTACATTACATTTAAGATCGCAAGACAAACATCTAGACCAATAAAATCAGCTAATTGAAGCGGTCCCATTGGGTGTCCCATTCCTAATTTCATTACGGTATCAATTTCGTAAACTCCTGCAACTTTATTATATAACGTTTCGATTGCTTCGTTTAGCATTGGCATTAAAATTCTGTTAGCTACGAAACCTGGGTAATCGTTTACTTCAACAGGAACTTTACCTAATTTTTCAGATAAATCCATGATGATTTTTGTTACTTCGTCGCTGGTATTGTAACCACGAATGATTTCTACCAATTTCATAATTGGCACCGGATTCATAAAATGCATTCCGATAACACGTTCAGGATGTGCAACAACAGAACCAATTTGTGTAATGGATATTGAAGAAGTGTTTGTTGCTAAAATAGTATTGTGAGAACAAGCTTCGTTTAATTGCTTGAAAATGTTCAGTTTTAATTCTACGTTTTCAGTTGCGGCTTCTACAACTAAATCGGCGCCAACAACGCCGTCTTTAATATCAGTATAGGTAATTATATTGGTGATTGTTTTAGCAACATCTTCCTGTGTAATTGTCCCTTTTGCAAGCATACGGTCTAAGTTGGCCGCAATAGTTGCCATTCCTTTATCTAATGATTTTTCAGAAACGTCGATTAGTTTTACGGTAAATCCGCTTTGTGCAAATGTATGAGCAATTCCGTTGCCCATTGTTCCTGCACCAATTACAGCTATAGTTTTCATTTAATTTTGGTATTTAAATTTTAAAAGTTAAGGTTTAAAGCGGCTTTTCTGCCAGCTTTAAACCTTAAAATAATGAGTTATATTTTTATATTATTTATTGAAACAATCAATAATTTGATAAGCTACACGCAATGCATCTGTCGCCTGCTCAAGCGTTACAACCGGAGTCGTATCTGTATTGATTGCATTTGCAAAAGATTCCAATTCATCAAGAATTGCATTATTATGTTCAACATCAGGATTTGTAAAATAGATTTGTTTTTTTACACCTTCGGCATTTTGCAGGATCATATCAAAATCTCCCGGAACTTCTGGCGCATCTTTCATACGAACTACTTCACATTTTTTCTCTAAAAAGTCAACTGAAATGTAAGCATCTTTTTGGAAGAAACGTGATTTACGCATATTTTTCAATGAAATTCTGCTGGCAGTTAAATTGGCAACACAGCCATTTTCGAATTCGATTCGGGCATTGGCAATATCCGGAGTTTCGCTGATAACCGAAACACCGCTTGCATTAATGTTTTTTACTTTTGATTTTACAACACTTAAAATGGCATCAATGTCATGGATCATTAAATCCAGAACTACAGGAACGTCTGTACCACGCGGATTAAATTCGGCCAAACGATGCGTTTCAATAAACATCGGATTTTCGATCATGTTTTTTGTTGCGATAAAAGCTGGATTAAAACGCTCAACATGACCCACTTGCCCTTTTACATTGTATTCTTTTGCTAAAGCGATAATTTCTTCAGCTTCTTCAACGGTATTGGCAATTGGTTTTTCAATAAAGATATGTTTTCCTGATTTAATTGCCACTTTTGCACATTTATAGTGCGAAAGAGTTGGGGTAACAATGTCGATTACATCGACAGCGTGTATAAGTTTTGCAATTGTGCTGAAATTTTTATAGCCAAATTCTTTTGAGATTCTTTCGGCATTTTCTTGATTTTCGTCGTAAAATCCAACTAATTCGTATTTGTCAGATTGTTGTAATAAGCGTAAATGTATTTTACCAAGATGACCAGCACCTAAAACTCCTACTTTTAACATGAGAATGTATTTTAAACAAAAATATAATTTATTTGTTGAATGTAAAAATGTATGCAGTAAAGATTTGGTTTTTATAAATTAATCTTTGATTTGCTATACTTTCGTTTTTTACTAAGGAAATAATATTTCTTTAAATGACATATAAAAATAGGTGACTAATAGTATGCCGAATGCAATTGTTAAAAATTGCAGATAGCGATTTTCAATTGTAAGGTCAGTTTTTTTATTGATAACATAAGTATCTGAATAGTCGTCATGTAAATTTTTCCCCATTAAGAAAGAGAAACTTTCAAATGGAACAAATCTTAGTAAAGTTCGTTTTAAAATTATCGAAAAGGAAGGGGGATTTCCTTTTTCATCTGTTACATAACAGGCGGTTATGAATTTAGCAGGAGTATTTTTAAAGACAGATTCAAATATTAGATAATAAGTAAATTTAATAAGAAAAAAGAAAACTATAAGCCCAAATTTATCTCCAAAAGATGTTTTTAAATAACTGAAAAAAGTAGTTAGACTTTCATTCATCTCAGAGTAACTTATAAAATCAAAAGCAACAATGAGTATAATAAAAGAATCGATAAATGAATTTAAAAAACGTTTATAATTTGACGCCCTTTCAAGATCGTTTTCGATTATCTGATTATCATTTTCAATAACTTTTTCTTCGATAACGTTTAGATTTTTAGTTATAATATAATAGGAGATGAAAAGGTATATTAAGACAATTATGATATATAATATACCATAAAAACTCAGTTTATCAATATCGAAAAAAGCAGTAAACGCCAATATTTTTATTATAGAATTTAAAAATATTAAGCTGTAATTAAAAACTAATAATTTGCTTTCCTTATACTTTGAAAAATAATAAATAAGGGAGCCGGCAAGGAAAGTTAAGTAAAAGAATAAATTTAGAAGTGCTATGGATGTGCTTTTATATGAATATCCACTTGTTCTTTCTATAACAACAAAAATATTCATTCCTGAATAGTGATAAGGTTTGCCATTAAATATGAGAAAATTTTGAAATTTTGTAAAATCTTCAAAGCTAAAAAAAACAAAATAGAAGGATGCAAAAATTCCCCAAAGAGAAAATAATAAAGATAAACCGAGTATAATTTTTTTCATAAAATATTAGAATTCATTCAGGTTAGAGAATAAATCAAAAATAGAAATTAAATGATTAAAAAGTACTTGATAATTGATGATTTGTTTTCTTATTTTTGCGAAAATAAAACCGACCTATTTTGAAAGACACTGCCAAACATCAAGGACTTCGTAATCAATTAGTAAGCACTTTAGAACAAAAAGGGATTACTGATAGAGCGGTTCTGGATGCGATAAAAAAAATCCCAAGACACCTTTTTTTAAATTCAAGTTTTGAAGATTTTGCCTATCAGGATAAGGCATTTCCTATTGGGGCAGGGCAGACTATTTCTCAGCCTTACACTGTGGCGTTTCAATCGCAGCTGTTAGAAGTAAAAAAAGATCATAAAATTTTAGAAATTGGAACCGGTTCAGGTTACCAAACGGCAGTTTTATTTGCTTTGGGTGCAAAAGTGTATACTATTGAAAGACAAAATGAATTGTTTAAGCAAACTTCAATTTTGTTTCCAAAGCTAAACATTCGCCCTAAACATGTTTCTTTTGGAGATGGTTATAAAGGGTTGCCGCATTATGCTCCATTTGATAGTATTATTGTAACGGCAGGCGCACCATTTATTCCTCAGCCGTTAATGGCGCAATTAAAAATAGGAGGAAGGTTGGTTATTCCGCTTGGAGAAGACGTTCAGATTATGACTTTACTAATCAGAAAGAATGAAACTCAATTTGAAAAACATGAGTTTGGAGAGTTTAGATTTGTTCCTTTACTAGAAGATAAAAATTAAAAAGAAAGCCCAGTTTTTAAAACCGGGCTTTTTTTATTGAGCGATGATACCAATATATCGTTCCAGATTTTCTTTTTCTATTTGAGCAATGAATAACAGGAAATCTTCTTTACTGTTTTTAGTTTGTGCTGTTTCCAAAGTTTGATAATATTGCATACGGCAATCATAATCACCTTTTATATTTGCAATAATGTATCCTTTTTGAAGCAAAATTAAATTCATGACTAAACGCGAAGTTCTTCCGTTTCCATCAATAAAAGGATGGATTGTAACTAATCTTTCGTGCATTTCGGCTGCCAAAACAACAGGATGAAGTTTGTTTTTATTAGTTTCATACCAAATAAAATAATCTTCCATTTCTTTAGCAACCATATAAGGTTGAGGCGGCATATGGCTGCTGCCTTTTATCATAACCTGCACTTTTCTGTAACGTCCGGCATCTTCAGGAATAATTCCTCTAAGAATTAGATTATGAATTGATAACAGTTCGCGTTCGTTTAAGGAAGTATTTCTTTGCATTAAATCTTTAATAAAACCAATTGCTTCCTGATGATTTATAGCTTCAAGATGTTCCCGCATACTTTTTCCTGAAATGGTCAATCCTTCATTGATAACCATATCTGTTTCACGAAGCGTCATGGTGTTTCCTTCAATTCTATTACTTTCAAAAGTATATTCCAGCTCTAATGCCTGCGTAATTCTGTAACTGTCAAATTGCCTGTACGTATCTAATTTTGCTTTTAAAATATCTATTTCCTTTAGGATATTTTCTAAAGTAGGTGAGATTTCTATTTTTGAGGCAGTTTTATTATACTTAATTTCCTGCTCGGCAACCATTAATGCTTTTAAGGCAAATTCATCATCACCTATTTCATATAATATCTTTTCTTTTAACCACGCAATCATTAAGGTTTCATAGTCGATATCCAGAATCTGTGCTAATTTTGAAATTTGATCTTTGGTAGGTTTTCTGGTCCCAGATTCAAATTTGCTTATCAAAGCCTGATCGATTCCCATCAGTTGTGCTACTTCACGGGTTTTTAAGCCTTTTTTCTCTCTGGCATCTTTAATAATTGTTTTCATTTCATTAAACGACTTTAATTGTCTTGACAAAATTAGTCATTTTATTTGGAATAAAAAATTTATAACAATTTTCTTTATTGATTTTTATTTTGGAGGCAACGAACCGTCTTTTCTCATTTCCTGAACTACAGCCTGCATAATAGCATCTACAGTTTGACCTAAATCTGTAACATAATCTGATTTTGTTGTTCCGGTCCAGATTAGTTTATTATCTTTTAAAGAAAAAATATTAGTTTCAACCATATAATATGTTGTTTCCTGATAATAACCGGGATCATAGTACGCAGGAGAATACATTCCGTACCAATTTCCGAAACCATAACCGTAAACTCCAGAATATAAGCCGTCAAAACCGCCGTAATACATTCCGGTATAAGATCCTGGAACGTAAGTAGTTTCTTTTTCGGTACTTACTAAACGCATTGTAACAACGCCGTCAAAATTTTCGTCCTGAAGAATTTTTAGCTTTTGTTCCTTCGTAAGCTCTTTGGTAGTTTCGTTCAAATATTCGTAAGAAGTTTTAAAAATCGGATTACTTGCCGCAATTCTGTTCTCTGTAACCCTTCTCGAAGCTTCATCTTTAACTAAAGCCACAACCAAAACCTTTTTAAAATGTTCCTGTGCAACTGTTATTTTTGGATCTCTCCAGCTGTTTACAATTGTGGTATTGCTTCCACATGAGGTCAGGACCAAAATAGCGAATAAAAAAATTAAGTGCTTTTTCATAATTATAGTTTATTTTTGTAGTAAAAATAACAATAAAATTTAAACCAGCACGAAATTTCTTCTAATTGAAAGCCTTTTTAATTCGATCCAAATCACGTTTGGTATCTTGTTCTTTCAAAGATTCACGCTTATCGTAGTTTTTCTTTCCTTTACAAAGGCCAATTTGCAATTTTGCAAGCCCTTTTTCATTTGTAAAAAGTTTGAGTGGTACTATAGTTAATCCTTTTGCCTGCACACTTTTATGCAGTGATTTTAGCTCTTTTTTATTTAAAAGCAGCTTACGTTCACTACGTGATTTATGATTAAACTGGTTCCCAAACGAATATTCTTCAATGTAAGTATTGATTGCAAAAAGCTCCATGCCGCTAAATTCGCAAAAGCTTTCGGTAATATTGGCTTTGCCTAAACGTATTGATTTGATTTCGGTTCCCGCCAAAACAATTCCGGCAGTATAAGTGTCGATTATCTCGTAATCAAAACGAGCTCTCTTATTAAGTATATTGACTGATTTTAACATGGTGGCAAAAGTAAGAAAATTGAAAGACATTCTTATTGTCAAATATAATTAAAGATTTTTTTTAATCTATGATTTTAATCAGCTTCAACTCAAAAGCTTACTCATAAGTTTGTTCTGTAATTATAAAACAAACTTAAAATGAAAAAGATTTTTACACTAGTTGGTATTGCATTAATTGGCTTATCTGTAAAAGCTCAGGATTCGGCTCAAGGCTTAAAAGGAGCTTGGTTTGCAACTTCTCAATTCGGTTATCAGCAAACAAAAACTGCAGATCAAAAAAACACAAGTTTATCTGTTCTTCCAATAGTGGGAACATTCGTAACGCCATCTGTAGCAGTTGGAGCCGGTATTGGTTACATTAATATCAAAGCAGATTCTAATGCAGGAACTGCTGCTAATACAGGTTTATATGTTATTGAGCCTTTAGCAAGAAAATATTGGAATATAGCGGGTTCTTTGTATTTCTTCGGACAAGCTGCTTTGCCAGTTATTACCGGAAAAGAAAAAGAAAGCGGGTTAAAAGTTAATCAGGTTGGATTATCAGTATCAGGAGGTTTTGATTATTTTGTAACGAAAAACTTCTCTGTTGAGTTCTCTTACGATTTAGCTAATTTTACTTCTACGACTCTAGAGCCTAAAAATGGAGAAAAAACAACGGTTACAAATTTTGGATTGGCACATGTTGCAAATGTAGATCCGTTTTATAACACGGCTCTGGCAGGAAGTAATCCAAATTTAACTTCACCGCTTTCTTTTGGATTTAAATTCATATTCTAATTTAGCGAATTGTATTAGGTAAATTCGTTAATTTTGCAAAAAAGACCGTTCTTTTGAGGACGGTCTTTTGTATTATTTAAATTATATAAAATGGAAAGCAAATCTAAAGATCCGCTACACGGAATCACACTTCAAAAGATTGTAGAAACCTTAGTTGAGCATTATGGTTTTGACACTTTAGGAGAATTAATTCCTATAAAATGTTTTATGTCGAACCCGAGTGTAAAATCAAGTCTTACTTTTTTAAGAAAAACCGATTGGGCAAGAAAAAAAGTGGAAGAATTATATATAAAATCGCGTCCTAAATTCAACTAAATTTTAGTTCAGTTTATACGAAATCATCACACCGCCGCGATACGGAAGCCATTCGCCGCTTTTGTTCCAGTTTTGGGCTTTTTCATATCTGCCTGGCGTTCCATCATTATAATATCCGTGGTAAAAACCCTGATGCCATCCGCCACCTGCGAAAATATCCAGCAAAAATTTATCGTTTAATTTAATATTATAACCTACGGTAACCCCTAAACGATATCCAAAACCATGCTCATACTTGTTAGTATCCCAATAATTCCATTTTTGTAACTGATAAAAATCAGGACCGGCGTGAGCACCAACATAAAATCCGTTGTATTTTTCTTTAAAATGATAACGGATTTCTGGAGTAAAAGTGTAAAATTCCATTGGGCTATTTCCGTTAAACGATTTCCAGAAAGAAGCCATAACATCAAAGCTAAATGTAGTTTTTTCGCCAATACTAGTTTCTATTCCAACGTTTGGAATACCAACTAAAGCAGTAGCTCCGTTAAATTTTATAAAAGTTTGACTTTGTAATTGTATTGATAAAAAAAGAACAATAAAGGCGAATAATTTTTTCATGGTATTTTTTTGTGATCGCAGACATAATTTGTTTTCGGCCACAAATATAACGCAATATGACATTTACTATTGCAGAAACAACAAGAATTAGAAAAAAATAAAAGCTTATCTCTGCAGCAAAGAATAAATTACTTTATCCAGAAATTTACCTTCATAAAGTTCAACTTCTTTTAAATGAGCTTCCTTAACAAAACCACATTTTTGTAATACCTTTTCAGATGCATAGTTTTCTGGATCAATTACTGCTTCGATCGAATGCAGTTTTAAATCCTCAAAACCATATTGTATTAATCTATTTACAGCTTCAGGAATAAATCCTTTTCCATGAAAATCAGGCGACAGTATATAACCAATTTCTGCACGATGATTTTCAGGCTGCATTCTGTAATAACCAATAATTCCTAAAAGTTTAGGGTTATCTTTTAGTGTAATTCCCCAATTAATTCCAACATTAGTTTCTATTTTTTCCTCAATCATAGCAATATGTTCTAAAGCATCTTCATTATTTTTAACTAATGGCCTTGGAATATATTTCATAGTTTCAGGATTCGAACGTAATTCAAAAACTTCATTTACATCGTTGTTTGTAATTCTTCTTAATAGTAAACGTTCTGTTTCGATTACCGGAAATGGGTGAAAGTTAAATTCTAACATCTTAAATTAAACTATTTTAATACTAAATTTTGAATGAAATGACTGGTCAACGTCTAAAATCAAAATCCCTTCTTTTTTAAATAAATCGCCAGAATTATCTGCCGTGTCCGAATATCCAAACCAAGGTTCGATACATACAAAAGGAGCCTGGTCTTTTGTCCAGATTCCTAAACTCGGAAAATCTTCAAATTCAACTTGAACATAAGGTTTTGAATTTTCAAGAATGGTTAGCGAATTCGATTCTAAAGTTTTGAAAACCAAAGCATCATTCTCGAAAAGTTTATAATTTAACGGAACTACATTTTCGGTAGTTTTTAAAGTTTCGGTTTTATTCGAAATCAAATCATTTTCAAGAAGATTATATTTTAAAGGTTCTGTTTTTTCAAACTTAAAAGCATAGTTTTCAAATTTTTCAGGAAGCGCAATCGCCGGATGCGCACCAATTGAAAAAGGCATTTTTGATTCACTTTTATTTATAACCACATATTCTATATTTAATGTAGTATTTTCTAACGTATAAATAAGCTGCAGTTCAAATTCAAACGGATATTTTTTTAAAGTTTCGGCATTTGATTCTAAAGAAAAAACAGCGCTGTTACCTGTTTTTTCAGTCAGTTGAAATTCCATATCTCTTGCAAAACCATGTCTTGGCAATTGATATTCTTTTTTATCAATAGTGTAAGTATTGTTTTTTAATGTGCCGACAATTGGAAAAAGAACAGGAGAGTGTTTGCCCCAAAAATCCGGATTTCCTTCCCAGATATATTCCTTATTTTGATTGTCTTTTAAAGAGAACAATTCTGCCCCGGCATTTTTGATCGAAGCCTTAAGTGTTGAATTTGATATAGTTGTGTTCAAAATGTTATAATTGAAAAGAATTAGTCTTAAATCTTGATGTAAATATATTTTATAAATTTTATTTTTTTAGGAAAATGCTTAGAATTATTTTTTTAATAAAATTTTACTAAAATTAAATTTATCCTTTTCGTTTTCTCTGTAAATAGCTTTTTTTTTCATTAATTTGCTAGATAAACAGCTAAAAAATATGAAAAAACAATCTTCAAAAGCCTTATTGACCATGGCTTTATTTGTTGGGATTTCTTCAGTTTGGGCGCAGCAGACTCCGCCGGCGACGACAGCAAATCCAGTAAATAATTATAATTATCATGATGCATTTGCACCACATTTTTATACTAAAAACGGTACTTCTACCCGTACTGCAAGCGGTCAGCCGGGAGTTGAATACTGGCAGAACAGAGCCGATTATCAAATAACGGCAAAATTAAACGGAACTACAAATGAAATTGTAGGTACAGATGAAATTACATATACAAATAATAGTCCTGACAAACTTGAATTTCTTTGGCTGAATTTAGATCAAAATTTATTTAAAGAAGATTCCAGAGGAAATGCTGTTGTGCCTTTAACGGGAAGCCGTAACGGGGCTCAAGGTCAGGTTTTTGACGGAGGTAATAAAATTAAATCAGTAAAAGTAATTTCTGGCGGGAAAACCAAAACTGAAGTTGAGGCAAAATATATCATTACAGATACCAGAATGCAGATTTTTCTTCCACAGGAATTAGCGGCAAAAGGCGCTTCTGTAAAAATTAAAATAGAATTTTCATTCATTGCACCATTTGAAGGTTCAGACAGAATGGGAGTTTTAGAAACTAAAAACGGAAAAATATTCACAATTGCACAATGGTATCCGCGTATGTGTGTTTATGATGACGTAAGAGGCTGGAATACGGCGCCATATTTAGGAGCATCTGAGTTTTATTTAGAATATGGAGATTTTGATGTAAAATTGACTGTCCCTGCAAACCACTACGTTGTGGGTTCTGGTGAATTAGTAAACGGAGCAGAAGTTCTTTCTGCTGAACAATTGAAACGTTATAAAGACGCTTCACAAAGTGATAAAACCGTTATAATTCGCTCTGCAGACGAAGTAGCGGCAACAGCAAACAGCAATGCTTCGGCACAAAAAACCTGGCATTATAAAATTAAAAATGCACGTGATTTTTCTTGGGCATCTTCTCCGGCTTTTATTTTAGATGGAGCAAAAATAAACTTACCAAGCGGAAAAAAATCATTAGCATTATCTGCATATCCTGTTGAAAGTTCAGGAAATGATGCCTGGGGACGTTCTACAGAATACACTAAAGCGTCTATCGAAAATTATTCTAAAAGATGGTTCGAATATCCTTATCCTGCAGCTACAAACGTAGCAGGAAATGAGGGCGGAATGGAATATCCCGGAATTGTTTTCTGTGGATGGAAATCTAAAGGAGATGATTTATGGGGAGTTACAGATCACGAATTTGGACATATTTGGTTCCCAATGATTGTAGGTTCAAACGAGCGTTATTTTGCCTGGATGGATGAAGGTTTCAATACATTTATCAACTCTGTAAGTTCTTATGATTTTAATAATGGCGAATACAAACAGCCAGCAAGTAATTTGCATGAAGAAGCAGAATATTTTACAGACCCAAAATTAGAAACTATTATGAGTTCTCCTGATAATATGAAGGAAGCTAATATTGGTGTTTTATGTTATGCTAAACCAAGTGCAGGATTAGTTATTTTAAGAGAGCAGGTTTTAGGACAAGAGCGTTTTGATAAAGCATTGCGTACTTATGTAGAACGCTGGGCTTACAAACATCCAACTCCGGACGATTTCTTTAGAACAATCGAAAATGTTGCCGGCGAAGATTTAAGCTGGTTCTGGAGGAGCTGGTTTGTAAATAACTGGCGTTTTGATCAAGGAATCAATTGGATTAAATATGTGAAAAATGATCCAGCAAAAGGTGTAATAATCAATGTTGAGAACTTCGATAAAATGCCAATGCCAATTGTATTAGATGTAAAAACAAAAAGCGGAAAAGTAACCAGAGTTAAGCTTCCGGTAGAAATTTGGCAGCGAAATAATGAGTGGTCTTTCAAACACAATTCAACAGAAGAAATTGAAAGTATTACATTAGACCCTGATAATGCATTTCCGGATTATAACGATAGTAATAATGTTTGGAAAGCGGGAAACGGAAAAATTGAAAAAGATATTATTCTGGATGGTTATGTAGGGAATTATGTTACTGCAAGGTCACCTTTAACAATTGAGTTGACAGAGAAAAACAGTATTTTAAACGCAGAACTGCCAAACTATCCAAAATTTACTTTAACTCCTGTAGCAAATGAAAAAGATACATTTGAATCAAAAAGAGCAGGATTAAAATTTAAATTTAATGAAGCCAAAACAGGTTTCGATATGACACTTATAGATAATGGACAAGTAATACCATTTACGAAAAAGTAATAATTCAAAAATAGAAATATTTAAAAACCCGATAATTAGAAATAGTTATCGGGTTTTGTTTTTTGTTTCAAGTTTCAGGTTTCAGTTTTGCGCCCAGATTTAAAACCTTAGTTCCTCAGAACCTTTGAACCTTTGTAACTTCCTAAAAATAACTTTTCATTAAAAAAATGTTAGAATTTTAATTTTTTGTTTTGTGAATTAAAAAATAGTGTACTTTTGCACCGATGAATAAAATAAGTTTACATACAACTTCTTTGTCACGGACAAACCTGCCTGGTACTTCTCCCGAAGTACGGATGCTATCTCTATAGTATTCACAGAGTTTTTCGCCGTATATTTATTCATATCCATTTTTCATTTTGAAATCACATAATTTGTCCATTGGACAAACATATCCTAAAAGTATTTATTATTTTGTAAATTTTATTAATCAATCTTTTGATTTTGAAGATGTTACTTCTATTTTGCTTAATTTTATTGGATTCAATTCTGGATTTCAAACTAAACAATATGCTTTAATTTTTAACTTTAACTTCAATTATTGAAATGAAGATCTCTATTGTTGTTACTCAGGAAGAACACTTCAAATTCGCACAAGAAATCTGCGATACGATAGAATCATCTGCCTTGTTAAGAGGTACGGGGATTGCTAAAAGAACTCCTGAGTATATTCAGAAAAAAATGTCGAATGGTGATGCAATGATTGCTCTGGCAGACGGGAAATTTGCAGGTTTTTGTTATATCGAAAGCTGGCAGCACGGAAAATTCGTGGCACATTCCGGATTAATTGTACATCCTGACTACAGAAGTTTAGGTTTGGCTAAAAAGATAAAATCGAAAGTTTTTGATTATTCTTTAAAGAGATTTCCAGATGCTAAAATATTTGGAATCACAACTGGTTTGGCTGTTATGAAAATCAACTCAGAACTAGGTTACAAACCAGTTCCGTTCTCAGAACTTACAACAGATCCGAGTTTTTGGGCAGGCTGTAAAACCTGTACCAATTATCAAATCCTGCAAAGCAAAGAAAACAAAATGTGCCTTTGTACCGGAATGTTATACGACCCAAAAGAAAAGCAAAAAACACCACCAAGACATCCTTTTAACGAAGCTGTTTTAAGCAGACTTAAAAAAATTAAACAGGCTTTATTCTTGAATAAATTATTGTCATTTATTTTTTTATTTAAAATTTAACCCAAAAGAAATCTCAAACTGCTAAATACGAAAGTATTAGCCAAAATTATAAAAAATGAAAAAAGTAGTATTAGCTTATAGCGGAGGATTAGATACCTCGTATTGTTTGAAATATTTAAAAAATGAAAAAGGATACGAAGTTCACACTGTACTTGTAGATACAGGAGGATTTTCTGCTGAAGAATTAACAGCTATTGAAAAAAGAGCTTATGAGTTAGGAAGCGCACAGCATGCTAATTTAACAATTTTAGATAAATATTACGATAAAGCTATCAAATACCTGATTTTTGGAAACGTATTAAAAAACAATACTTACCCGTTATCAGTAAGTGCTGAACGTGTTTTTCAAGCAATTGAAGCTATAAAATATGCCAAAAAAGTAGGAGCAACTGCAATCGCTCACGGAAGTACTGGTGCAGGAAATGATCAAATTCGTTTTGATTTGATTTTCCAAACTATTGCTCCAGAAATCGAAATCATTACTCCAATTAGAGATTTAAAACTTTCGAGACAAGAAGAAGTAGACTATTTAGCTCAAAACGGAGTTCACTATTCTTGGGAAAAAGCGCAATATTCTATCAATAAAGGACTTTGGGGAACAAGTGTTGGAGGAAAAGAAACTTTAACTTCAAGTCAGCCATTGCCAAGTGAAGCTTATCCTTCACAATTGCAAAAAGAAGGTGAAGAAAAAGTAACACTTCATTTTGAACAAGGAGAATTAGTTGGACTAAACGGAAAAACGGATAAACCATCAAACAATATTGTAGCTCTTGAAAAATTGGCAAGTGCTTATGCAATTGGTAGAGATATTCACGTTGGAGATACGATTATCGGAATTAAAGGAAGAGTTGGTTTTGAAGCTGCTGCTCCGTTAATTATTATCAAAGCACACCATTTATTAGAGAAACATACTCTTGGAAAATGGCAGCAATACTGGAAAGAGCAATTAGGAAACTGGTACGGAATGTTATTTCACGAAGGTCAGTTCTTAGATCCAGTTATGAGAAATATTGAAACTTTCTTGCAAGACACACAAAAAACTGTAAACGGAACCGTAACAGTTTCATTAAAACCATATCATTTCTCACTTGACGGAATCGAATCTGAAAATGATTTAATGAACACAGGTTTCGGTCAATATGGAGAAATGAACAATGCTTGGACATCTGACGATGCAAAAGGATTTATCAAGATTTTAGGAAATGCACAAAACATATTCTCATCTGTAAACAAATTAGATCATGATTAATGTCGGAATTATTGGTGGTTCGGGCTACACGGCCGGAGAACTCATCAGAATTTTAATGTATCACCCAAAAGTAAACATCGATTTTGTTTACAGCACAACAAACGCTGGAAAGCCTCTTTCTGTGGCGCATCACGATTTGATGGGTGATATCGAAATGAATTTCACAGCCGAAATCAATCCAAATGTGAATGTTGTTTTCTTGTGTTTAGGTCACGGAAAATCAATTTCATTTTTGAAAGAAAATCAGTTTGCAAGTCATACGAAAATCATTGATCTAGGAAATGATTTCAGATTGAATAAAGATGCTCATTTTGAAGGAAAAGATTTCGTTTACGGATTGCCTGAAATCAATAAAGCTGAGATAAAAAAAACAAATTATATCGCAAATCCAGGCTGTTTTGCAACTGCTATTCAGTTGGCTTTATTGCCGTTAGCAAAACATAATCTGTTGAATAATGATGTTCATATTAATGCTACGACAGGAAGTACCGGAGCAGGAGTAAGTCTTTCTGAAACTTCTCATTTCAGTTGGAGAAACAACAATATGTCGCATTACAAAGCTTTTGAGCATCAGCATTTAGGTGAAATCGGAGAAAGTTTAGTTCAATTGCAGGATGATTTTGATAGCGAATTGCTTTTTATTCCAAATAGAGGAGATTTTCCAAGAGGGATTTTTGCAACGCTTTATACATTATGTGATGATAGTTTGGAACAATTAGTTGCTAAATACGAAGATTTCTATAAAGATCAACCTTTCGTAACCATTACCACAACAAACATCAATATGAAACAAGTGGTGCAAACGAATAAATGTATCATTAGTTTATTGAAAAAAGGAAACCGGGTTTTAATAACTTCAATTATAGATAACTTAACCAAAGGTGCTTCAGGACAAGCGATTCAAAACATGAATTTAATGTTCGGTTTAGAAGAAACCACAGGTTTACATTTGAAACCAAGCGGATTTTAATTTTAGTTGATGGTTGTTGGTTTATAGTTGATAGATATCGAATTTAAACCAACAACCATCAACAATCAACCAAAAACTAAAAAAGATGAACTTATTCAACGTTTACCCATTATACGACATAACTCCAGTAAAAGCAGTCGATTGTACAATTATTGACGACAAAGGAGTAGAATATTTAGATTTATACAGCGGACATGGTGTGATTTCTATCGGACACACGCAGCCGGATTATGTAGCAAAATTGAAGAATCAGATAGATAATTTAGGTTTTTATTCGAATGCTATTCAAAACCCTTTGCAGATTGAATTGGCACAGAAATTAGGAAAACTTTCTGGTCTTGAAGATTACGAATTGTTTTTATGCAGTTCTGGTGCCGAAGCCAATGAAAATGCTTTAAAATTAGCCTCTTTCCATAACGGAAAATCAAGAGTTGTAGCTTTTGATAATTCTTTCCACGGAAGAACTTCTGCAGCAGTTGCTGTTACAGATAACAAAAAAATCGTTGCACCAATTAATGCGCAACAAGTAGTTACTTTTTTACCTCTAAACCAGATTGAATTAGTTGAAGCTGAATTGGCTAAAGGAGATGTTACAGCAGTAATTATCGAAGGAATTCAAGGAGTTGGAGGTTTAGATCAAGGAACAACTGAGTTTTTCCAGGCTTTAGAAAAAGCATGTAAAAAACACGATGTTGTTTTGATTTTAGACGAAGTGCAATCAGGATACGGAAGAAGCGGAAAATTCTTTGCTTTCCAACACCACGGAATCAACGCTGATATTATTTCAGTTGCAAAAGGAATGGGGAATGGTTTCCCTGTTGGAGCGATTTTGATTTCTCCAAAATTTGAAGCAAGTTTCGGATTATTAGGGACAACTTTCGGCGGAAGCCATTTGTCTTGTGCAGCGGGAATTGCAGTTTTAGACGTAATTGAAAAACTGGATTTACAAAAAAATGTAAACGAAGTTTATGAGTATTTCTTAGAAAAAATTAAAGAAGTTGACGGAATTAAACAAGTAAAAGGAAAAGGATTAATGCTTGGAGTAGAATTTGATTTTGACGTAGCTGCTTTGAGAAAGAAATTAATTATCGAAAAACACATTTTTACGGGAAGCGCCAATAATAAAAATCTATTAAGAATTTTACCGCCTTTAACTGTGAAAAAAGCTGACATTGATACGTTTGTAAAAGCGTTGAAAGAAAGTTTAGAAGAACTATAATGTTAATTTGTTTAATCGTTTAACTGGTTAATCGATTAAACGAATTAATGGTTAAGCAAATTAACGATTAAACCAACTAACCAATTAAACCAAAAAAATGAATCCATTATCAATTGAAAAACGCAATGCGGTTTTGCGGACTATGGCAAAGCTGGTCGAGCAGGAGCGGAATGAGATAATTTTGACCAATCAAGAAGATTTATCAGATTACGACGGATCAGATTTAGCGATGGAAGAACGCTTAAAAGTAGATGATAAAAAAGTAGATGAGATGATTTTATCATTAAACCAATTGGCATCTCAGGAAGATCCCGTTGGAGTTGAGCGTTTTCATTTTACTCATGATAATGGAATAAAAGTGGTGAATAAAACCGCTGCTTTTGGAACGATTTTAATTATTTATGAATCCCGCCCCGATGTTACAATCGAAGCTGGAGGAATTGCTTTTAAATCCGGAAATAAGATTTTATTAAAAGGCGGAAAAGAATCTTTAAAATCAAATTTGAAAATCGTAAGTCTTTGGCACAAAGCTTTAGAAGAAAATGGAGTTTCAAAAGATTGGGTAGAGTATCTGAATTACAACCGAACAGAAACTCAGGCTTTTTTAGAAAAACCAACTCAAAAAGTTGATTTAATTGTTCCAAGAGGCGGAGAAAAACTTATTGAGTTTGTAAAAGCGCACGCGACTTGCCCAGTAATAGTAAGCGGACGAGGAAATAATTTTGTTTACGTTCATGAAAAAGCTGATACAGATTTAGCCTTAAAAGTTATTTTAAATGCTAAAACATCTAAAATTTCAGCTTGCAATGCTTTGGATAAAGTTTTAATAGATTCTAAACTGCCCAATTTTGAAGGTTTCACAGCAATGTTAATTGAAGCTTTAATCGAAGCAAAAGTGGAAGTTATTGTAGATCAATCTTTATCAAATTTCGAAAATACTAAAACACTTCAAAACGAAGATATTTGGTACGAAGAATTTCTAGATTATAAAATCGTAATTGGAACAATCGATTCTCAGGAAAATGCCATCGAAATGATCAATAAATATTGCGGTGGACATTCAGCAGCAATTATTTCAAGAGATAATGAAGCTGCACAGCAATTTATGGAAGCAATAGATGCAGCAGCAGTTTATCAAAATGCCTCAACCCGTTTTACGGATGGTGGACAATTTGGTCTTGGCGGAGAATTAGCCATAAGTACTGATAAATTGCACCAGCGCGGTCCAATTGGTTTACAGCATTTAGTAACCAATAAATGGTATATATACGGAGAAGGACAAATAAGATAATTGTAGATTTTAGAGTTCAGATTATAGATTGAGGATTAACGATTTTTGATTTCGGATTATTGGAATTTGGAATTTATTTTTTAGAATTTAACTATAGATAAAGCTTTGCGAACTTAGCGTTTGTAAACACAAAGAATATAAAAAAAACCTGCGCCCTTTGCGTTAAAAATAACTTAGTGCCTTAGCGCCTTCGTGGCAAAAACAAAAGACATGGCAAAAAAACGGATTTTATTAAAAATAGGAAGTAATACTTTAACCAAAGAAACTAATCATATTTCGCGGGGAAAGATTGAAGACCTCGGAATGCAGATTGCAGCTTTAAACGATGAATATGAATTTATCATAGTAAGTTCAGGAGCAATTGCAGCAGCAAAGCAGTTTGTGAAGCTGGATAATCAAGATAAAGATGTTTTTGTAAAACAGGCTTTAGCTTCTATCGGTCAGCCACATTTAATGCGGATTTACAATGAAAACTTTAAGGATTTAGGATTAAATACGTCGCAGTGTTTACTTTCTTATTCTGATTTTGAAAAAGAGCAGACCAAAAAGAACATTGTAAATACCATTAATGTATTAGTTAAAAACAATTATATTCCGATCATCAATGAAAATGATACCGTTGCCACAGACGAGATTCGGTTTGGAGATAATGATAAATTAGCGGCTTTAACGGCAGTGCTGCTAAATGTTGATATTCTGATTATTGCCACTAATACAAATGGAATTTATACGAAAGAATCAATTCATGATGAAGTTCCGGAAACAATAAAACTAGTAAATGATTTAAAATCGCTCGAGAAAGAAATCGGAGATTCAAAATCATCACACGGAACAGGAGGGATGCAGTCTAAAATAGAAGCAGCTGCGATTTCAAAAGCGGCCAACATCGAAACCTGGATTGTCAATGGACTGAATGATAATTTTATTCTAAAGGGATTAAAAGATGAAATTCCTTTTACGAAAATAATCTAATGAGTCAATTAGAAAATTAGTTAATTAGACAATGCACAATTATCAAATTTTCTAATTATCACATTATCTAAATTAAAAAGAAAACAAATGAACTATATTTCAATAAAAGACATAAACTCATTATCAAAATGGGTAAAACAAGCGATTAAAATCAAAAAGAATCCGCTTAAAAATCAGAGTTTAGGAAAGAATAAAACTCTTGGAATGTTATTCTTCAATCCGAGTTTAAGAACGCGTTTGAGTACTCAAAAAGCGGCTATGAATTTAGGAATGAACGTTATGGTAATGAATTTTACCAACGAAGGCTGGACATTAGAATTCGAAGACGGCGCTATAATGAATTCTGGCGCATCAGAACATATTAAAGAAGCGGCAGAAGTAGTTTCTCAATACTGTGATATTATCGCAATCCGTGCTTTTGCAGGTTTGGTTGACAAAGAAAAAGATTATCAGGAAACTGTAATTTCAGGATTCTTGAAATACGCTACAGTGCCAATTGTAAATATGGAAAGCGCTGTTCGTCACCCGTTGCAGTCGCTGGCAGATGCCATTACAATGGAAGAATTCAAAACAAAACACAAACCAAAAGTGGTTCTTTCATGGGCGCCGCATCCAAAAGCTTTACCACAGGCAGTTGCGAATTCATTTGTAGAAATGATGCAGATGCAGAAAGATATGTATTTTGTAATCACACACCCAGAAGGTTACGAACTAAGCCCAGAAATTACAAAAGACTGTAAAATCGAATACGATCAAAACAAAGCTTTTGAAAATGCCGATTTCGTTTACGTTAAAAACTGGAGTAATTTCAACGATTACGGAAAAGTAACCAACAGCGATCCAAATTGGACAGTTACAGCCGAAAAAATGGCCTTAACCAACAACGGAAAATTCATGCACTGTCTTCCAGTTCGAAGAAATGTAATCGTAAGCGATGAAGTTTTAGACGGAGAAAATTCAATCGTAATCGAACAAGCCAATAATAGAACATATTCAGCACAATTAGTTTTACAAAAGATTCTTAAGAAATTGTAAATTTAGGTGCAAAGGTCCAAAGTGGCAAAGGTTCAGAGGTTTTACAGCCTTGAGAAAAACCTTTGAACCTTTGTACCTCTGCCTCTTTGAACCTTGAAAGAAATGAACGTATCAGTAATAAAAATAGGTGGAAACATCATTGACAATCCAGCAGAATTAGAACAATTCTTAACCGATTTTTCTAAAATTGAAGGCTATAAAGTTTTAGTTCACGGCGGAGGAAAATCGGCTACGAAAATGGCGCAGAGTATTGGTTTAGTTCCACAAATGATTGACGGACGCCGAATTACAGATGCTCCAATGCTTGATGTTGTGGTCATGATTTATGCCGGACAAATCAACAAACATATTGTGGCGCAATTGCAGGCCAAAGACAATAATGCAGTTGGTTTTTCTGGAGCAGATGGAAATTTAATTCAATCAGTAAAAAGAAATCACCCAACTATTGATTACGGGTTTGTGGGCGATGTAAAACAAGTTAACACCAAATTACTGGCAACTTTATTAGAAGCTGGAGTTGTTCCTGTTTTCTGTGCGATTACACACGACAAAAATGGACAATTGTTAAACACAAATGCTGATACAATTGCAAGCGAATTATCAATTGCACTATCTGAAGTTTTTGATGTTACGCTTACATATTGTTTTGAAAAACAAGGTGTTTTGATGGATTCAGAAGATGATTCATCTGTAATTACAGAAATCAACGAAGCTTTATATAATAAACTAAAAGAAGAAAAAATAATCCATTCTGGAATGATTCCAAAATTGGATAACTGCTTCAATAGTTTATCACGAGGTGTGCAGAAAATCAAAATTGGACATCACAGAATGCTTGAAAATTCAGATATTCCATATACAACGATTACGTTGTAAAGATATAGCCACGAATTACACGAATTGACACTAATTTTTTCTGCTTAAAAAAGAGAAAATAATTTTAAATGGACATTAAAAAGTCTATTTTGATTTTAAATCTGTTACAAAAAGATAATTTGTGAAAACTCGTGCAATTAGTGGCAAAAAAACAGAACTGCGCAGTACTTTTAAATATTATTTTAAGAAATTTGCGCAAATTAAAAATGTCGCATATTATTTAGTTAAGAAAGTAAAAGCTTAAAGAAACTTAGCGACTTAGCGCCTTTGTGGCAAGAGCACAACAAAATGAAAAATATAGATACGCTTACCCAAGAAGCAATCAGTTTATTAAAAAGCTTAATCGAAACTCCTTCATTTTCAAGTGAAGAAGATCAAACGGCTTTGTTAATCGAAAATTGGTTCAATCAAAATGAGATTCCTTTTAAGAGAGAAAACAACAATGTGTGGGCTTTCAACAAATATTTCGACGAAAAGAAACCAACACTTTTACTAAACTCACATCACGATACAGTACGTCCAAATCAAGCTTACACCAACGATCCGTTTAAAGCGATTGAAAAAGATGGAAAATTATTCGGTTTAGGGAGTAATGACGCAGGAGGATGTTTAGTTTCATTGCTAGCAACTTTTGTGCATTTTTACGAAAATCAAAACCTTTCTCACAATATTGTAATTGTAGCTTCGGCAGAAGAAGAAAGCAGTGGAAAAAACGGTTTAAACAGTGTTTTAAAAAGTTTGCCAGAACTGGATTGTGCTATTGTTGGAGAACCAACATTAATGCAGTTAGCAGTTGCCGAAAAAGGTTTATTGGTTCTTGATGTAAAAGTAAAAGGAACCGCAAGTCACGCTGCACATCAAAACGATGATAATGCATTATACAAATCAATTCCGGTAATGGAATGGTTTAAAAACTATAAATTCGACAAAATATCAGACGTTTTAGGTCCGGTAAAAATGACTGTAACACAAATTAGTGCAGGAAAACAACATAATGTGGTACCGTCAGAATGTGATTTGGTTGTTGACATTCGAGTAACAGATTGTTATACAAATGCTGAAATTTTAGAAGTTGTAAAAGCAAATGTAAATGCCGAAGTAACGCCAAGATCAATGCATTTAAATGCTTCGTCTATACCAGTTACACACGGTTTAGTTCAGGCAGGAATTGCTTTAGGAAGAACAACTTATGGTTCGCCAACACTTTCAGATCAATCGGTTTTGAGCTGTCAGTCTTTAAAACTAGGGCCGGGAGAAACGCTGCGGTCACATTCAGCAGACGAATTTATTTTTGTAAATGAAATTGTAGAAGGAATCGACTTGTATATCAAAATACTAACTGATTTCTTTAAATTATAATATTTTTTAGGAGCTAATCCCGCTATCCGTTCCAATCTTTTGTGCCGAACCCCGGCACAAAAGGATTTCCACTACTATCGGGGCTAGGACACTCAGGAACTTAGAAACATTAAGTAAAAAAGAAACTTTGTGAATCTCTGAGAACCTTTGAGTATCTCTGTGAAACAAAAAACATACACCTTATGAAACTTTGGGAAAAAGGAATACCAACAGATAAACAAATCGAACATTTCACAGTAGGGAATGATCGTGAACTTGATTTGGTTTTAGCAAAATACGATGCTTTAGGCTCTATAGCACACGCCAAAATGCTTGGGCAAATTGGTTTATTAACTGCTGAAGAAACAACTTCTTTAGTTGATGCCTTAAACGAAATCATTGCTGATATTGTAGTCGGTAATTTTGAAATCGAAGACAGTTTTGAAGACGTACATTCTAAAATAGAATATTTACTAACCGTAAAACTAGGCGATGCAGGAAAGAAAATCCACACGGCGCGTTCTCGTAACGATCAGGTTTTGGTTGATGTTCATTTGTATTTAAAAGACGAATTAAAAGCAATAAAAGAACAAGTAAAAACTTTGTTTGACTTGTTGATGGAATCTGCAGAAAAACATCAAAATGTTTTATTGCCTGGTTATACGCATTTGCAAATTGCTATGCCATCGTCATTCGGAATGTGGTTTTCTGCTTACGCTGAAAGTTTAATTGATGATATTACAATGTTGAACGCAGCTTCTAAAATTGTAGATCAGAATCCGTTAGGTTCTGCTGCGGGTTACGGAAGTTCATTTCCAATCAACAGAACGTTTACAACAAAAGAATTAGGTTTTGAAACCTTAAAATACAATGCCGTTGCCGCACAAATGAGTCGCGGAAAAGCAGAAAAAACAGTTGCTTTTGCCATGACAAGTGTTGCAGGAACATTGTCAAAATTTGCAATGGACGTTTGTTTGTATATGAGCCAGAATTTTGATTTTATTGGTCTTCCTGCTCATCTTACAACAGGTTCAAGCATTATGCCTCATAAAAAGAACCCAGATGTTTTTGAATTAATCAGAGGGAAATGCAATAAGATTCAGGCGCTTCCGTATGAAATCACTTTAATTACGAATAATCTTCCAAGCGGTTATCACAGAGACTTACAGCTTTTAAAAGAAGGTTTGTTTCCGGCGATTCAAAACTTAAAAGCTTGTTTAGATATCGCTATATTTTCAATAAAAGATATTACAGTTAAAGATCATATTCTGGAAGATAAAAAATACGATTATTTGTTTACGGTTGATACTTTAAACGAAATGGTTGTAGAAGGAATGCCCTTTAGAGACGCTTACAAAGCCGTTGCAGAACAATTGGAAGCAGGAACATACAAATCTCCAAAACAAACAAAACACACGCATGAGGGAAGTATTAATAACTTATGCCTTGATGCGATTAAAGATAAAATGAAAGCAGCTTTTTAAAAATATTTTACTCAATAATAAAAAACCGATTTGCATTTAATGCAAATCGGTTTTTATTTGAAATTTAGTTTTTAATTACTTTAAATGTTTTAATTCTATTTTCAATCTGAATTTTACAGATATAAGTCCCTTTAGCAAGGTTTCCGATATTTAGTTGTAAATTCTCATCTGATACAATACTTTTTGAATTTGCATAGACCTTAGCACCATTTGAAGAAAAGATACTTATAAAAGCACTGCCATTTTCATGGCTTGAAAATTTGATATTTAATATACTATCAATAATTGTTGGATAATATTTAAGATCTAAATCAGCAGTTATATTATTAATTCCTAAATTGCTGCAAGAAGAGCTTATTTTGCCGTCTGCAGCAACTTGAAGTGTTGCACCCGCACCGCATGTGGTATTGGTAATATAGTCAGCAGTTTCTGCCGCTGGAAAAGCAGAGTATGTATAAGAAGGTTTGGTAACCGCATTTCCGTAATCATCCGGAGCTTTAAGACAGTCTGAAAAAGTAACTCCAACGGTTCCTCCATCAGTACTGATATAATTTTTGAAAGCTGTTCCTATTTTTGCAAAATCTGTACCTTCAACATAGCAGGTTGTATTGTTTTGACCTCCTCCTAAACCAATTGCCAGTGAACCGGATACTGAAGTATTGTAATAACAATTAAGAACATGAAGTTCTGCATTTCTTCCACGCGGCATACGTTCTCTGCAGCCTTCTGCCCAATAACAGTTTTTAAAAGTAATGCTGTAATGACCATCAGCAGGAGCATCAGTTTTTGAAGAGCCTACTAAATCTGAAAAACGATGATCATCTGTACCGCCGGATCCTCCTGCTTTAGGCGTTTTTAAATAGGTAAATTTAGACCATGAGACAGTAACATTATCAGCAGTTCCTTTATTATCAAAATTACCATCCATTCCGTCTTGAAATTCACAATGATCTACCCAAATATTGGCAGCTTCAGATGTTAAATTATCATGACCGTCAACATCATAAGCTCCCGGGCCTTCAAAAATCAAATTTCTTATGATAATATTATTTGAGCCTGGTTTTAAATTAAGAATTCCAGATCCAGCTGCGGTTTGATCAGTATTAACTAATCTTGCTCCGGTCAATCCAATAATCGTTTTATCATTGACCAATAAACTTGTATAACTGCAATTTATAGTTCCGGAAATCAGGATTACCTGAGGAGAAGTTAATTTTAGTTTTGCTATTAAATCGGCATAGGTAGAAACGGTTACTGGTGCCGCAGTTCCGCCGCCTGAAGCCGCCGCACCATATCCTTCAGGTGCAGTCATATAATAATTTTGCGAATAAATTGCAGAAAAGCTTAAAAACAAGATTAATAAGAACAGATTTCTTTTCATTTTGAGTAATAATTTAGGTTTATAAAAGTTATTTAGGGCTTGTTGTAATCGATTACTCGAATGTAATTAATTTTGAATATTTTCAATAATCTTTTTCATTTTTTTTAGTGAATTTTAAATTTAGCAGGTAATATTTATATGATTTACGGATAGTAACCTCGTTTTTATTTCAATTAAAGGAAGGCTTTGTTTACAAATTAGATTTTATTGATAACAAAAAAGACTATTTTTGGTTAACATTTTTTAAAAGTAAAATATGAATAAATTTGATGCTAAAGCTTCTGAAGCGCTTCTGGATAAAAATCTAATCACCGAAAATCAGTTTCAGGAAATTAAAGAGTATAGAAGTCTGAATATTTTCTCTTTAAATGTAGAGCTGAAACTATTGCTTTCGATTTCGGTTTTAATGTTTACTTCCGGAATTGGAATTCTCATTTACGATAATATTGACAGTATTGGACACATTGCGCTGCTATCTATTTTGTTTGCCATTACCTGCGGTTGTTTTTATTACTGTTTTAAAAACTCTAAAGGTTTTCAGAAAACAGAAGCTGCAACAGAAAGTCATTTTCTGGAATATGTGGTTTTAACAGCAAATGTTCTCACCTGCATTTTTATTGGATATCTTCAATTTCAATATGAAGCATTTGGAACGCATTATGGTTTAGCAACTTTAATTCCAACCATTGTCAGCTTTGTTTGTGCTTATTATTTTGACAATAAAAGTGTTTTAACAATTGCTGTAACCGGCTTGGCCGCTTATATAGGACTTTCGGTAACGCCGCAGGAGATTTTCAACGATAACAATAACTTTTATGCTAATGAGAGTTTAAGTTATTCGGCTGTTATGTTTGGGATTTTATTGATATTATGGACAATTTACAGTTTCAGGATTAATTTAAAAACTCATTTTGCTTTCATCTATCTTACTTTTGCGCTCCATATTATTAGTATTGCGTCAATAAGTAATCTATATCGTTATGACATAATCTGGTTTCTTTTTGCCGTTGTTTTAGCTGTTTCATCTTACTATTTTTATAAAATAAGTCATCAGCTTAAAGCGATTTCCCTTTATGTTTTTATGATTATTTACGCCTATATTGGAATTAATATTTTTTTGTTCAGAATTTTTGAGAATATCGATTTCTCTGACATTTGGGAGCTTTTTATTCTTTTATTGCCGGCATATTTTATTGGCTCGATTATATTATTTATAAAACTGATTAAAAATTTTAATAAAGAAACAGCGTAATGATAGTACACGATAAAAATTTATTAAACAATTTAGCTTTAATTGAAGAAGCAGATTTGCTGGAAAATGCAGGTTTTATAAGTAAAGAACAAAAAAAGATAATTAAGAACGAATTACCTTCTTTTAAAGTTCAAAATAATATCTTAGTTCGTTTAGGATTCTTTTTACTGGGAGCATTTTTGTATTTATCGATTTGTGGTGTTATCTCATTAATGGGGTTAACATCTTCTGAAAGTGCTTTTTTAAACATATGCTGTTATCTTTTTGCGGTTGTAGGTATTGTTGGCGCTGAACTATTATCAAATCAAACGTACTATAGACATGGCTTAGACGATGCATTTATTTTAGGAATACTTTTAAACATTGGGGTTGGTGTTTTTATTTCTACAGAAAATTTTGAGACAGGATTAATACCGGCTGTTTTTGTGGCGATTGCTTCTTTCTTAACTTACAGAAGATATTTACATTTATTATCTGTACTTGTTTTTTGTATGGCTTGTTCAGCAGTTTTATTTTTCGGGATGTTTGAAATTGGAGATATTGGTAAAACAATTTTACCATTTGCTGGAATGCTGGTTTCGGCAGGATTTTATTTCTTTACTAAAAAAAGAATTAAGAGCCTAAAAGAGGTTTATTATTATAACGGATTGTTATTAGCCAATAGTTTCTGCTTGATTTTATTTTATCTCTCTTGTAATTATTTAGTTGTAAGAGAACTTTCTTCAGAACTTTTAGGAGCTGAGGTACAGCCGGGACAGGATATTCCATTTGCTTATTTCTTTTACGCTTTTACATTTATAGTTCCGGTTGTGTATTTGGTTCATGCTTTAAAAACCAAAGACAGAATCATGCTTTGGATAAGTTTTGCTGTAATAGCTTTTACTGTTTTCACAATCCGATTTTATTATTCAGTCTTACCAATTGAAGCAGCATTAACGATTGGAGGTTTAGTAATGTCTGCAATTGCTTATTTTTCAATTCAGAAATTAAAAAACAAAGAATCAGGATTGACTTTTAAACCAGACAGAATCAATAATTCAACAGCATTTTTAGATGCTCAGACTTTAATCGCAGCTTCAGCTTTTGGCATGAAACCAGAAGTTAAAACTGAGTCGCCAATGGATTTTGGAGGAGGAGGATTTAGCGGCGGCGGATCTGGAGAGAGTTTTTAGATTGATATATTAGCCGCAGATTATATTGATTAAAATGATTTTCTAATCTTTGTCAAGCCGCCACGAATTACACGAATTTACACAAATCAATTCGTGAAAATTCGTGTAATTCGTGGCAGAAAAAATCATTTTAATCAATATAATCTGTGGCAAAAAACTATACTTTACTTTTTAGTGCTTCTGCATCGATATCACTATGCGAAACATTATAAACTGCTTTTCCGTTTTTGACTAAAATCAATTGTGGAGACTCATGATAAACATCAAATCTGTCTGCAATTTCATTAGAAATGTCTCTATACGTAATTAGATCAAGAAAATAAGCATCGACAGCTTCTTCAAGATCAAACTCTCTTTCAAATTGTTTCAGCGCCATTCGGCTGATACTGCATCTTGTACTATGCTTAAAAATTATGACAGGTTTTTCGTTAGATACTGCTTCGATTTCCATTAATTGATGAATATCGGTCAATTCAGTCCAGTTAACTTTACTTTTTGGAGAATCTGAGTTCTCTGAACTCCCGAAGATTGAATTAAAAAAACTCATAATTTGGCTTGTTTTATGACTTTTTGACATTTAAAACTGATTAAAATCAGAGTTTTTGCGTCATTTTGTCTTTGTTTTTACTGTGGAATATAATTTGAATATTCGACAGCAAAGTTAAATCTTTTGAGTTAAAAATTTATCTCGATAAGTTGTAACTTTAATGTAACCAAAATATTTAAAACAAAAAATCAATCAAATCATAAAAATATGAATATAAATAAATTTACCATTAAATCGCAGGAAGCCATTCAGTTGTCGCAGCAATTAGCGCAGCGATATGGCCAGCAGCAAATTGAAAATGAACACATTTTTAAAGCAATCTTTGAAGTTGATGAAAATGTAGCGCCATTTATTTTAAAGAAATTAAATGTAAATGTGCCCTTGTTTTTACAAATTTTAGACAGTACAATTCAGAGTTTTCCAAAAGTTTCAGGAGGCGATATTCTGCTTTCAAGAGACGCAAACAAAGCTTTGAACGAAGCCGAGATCATTGCACAAAAAATGAACGACGAATATGTTTCGATCGAGCATTTAATTTTAGCAATTTTTGATTCAAAAAGTAAGATTTCACAAATTTTAAAAGATCAGGGTGTTACCGGAAAAGGTTTAAAAGCTGCAATCGAAGAACTTCGCAAAGGAGAAAGAGTAACATCGGCTTCTGCCGAAGAAACGTATAATTCATTGAATAAATATGCTAAAAATTTAAATGAATTAGCACGTACCGGTAAACTAGACCCTGTAATTGGCCGTGATGAAGAAATCCGCCGTGTATTGCAGATTTTAACACGCAGAACAAAAAATAACCCAATGCTTATTGGTGAACCCGGAGTTGGTAAAACTGCAATTGCAGAAGGTTTAGCGCATAGAATTGTTGACGGAGATGTTCCTGAAAACTTAAAAGAAAAAATTGTTTTCTCATTAGATATGGGTGCATTGATTGCCGGAGCAAAATTCAAAGGAGAATTTGAAGAGCGTTTAAAATCGGTTGTAAAAGAAGTTACTTCTGCCGAAGGTGATATCGTATTGTTTATTGATGAAATTCACACACTTGTAGGAGCGGGTGGAGGAGAAGGTGCAATGGATGCGGCTAATATCCTGAAACCAGCTTTGGCCCGTGGAGAATTAAGAGCAATTGGTGCTACGACTTTAGATGAATATCAAAAATATTTTGAAAAAGATAAAGCCCTCGAAAGACGTTTTCAAAAAGTGCTGATCGATGAGCCGGATACTGAAAGTGCGATTTCAATTTTACGTGGGATCAAAGAAAAATACGAAACGCATCATAAAGTGCAGATTAAAGATGAGGCTATTATTGCCGCCGTTGAACTTTCACAGCGTTATATTACAAATCGTTTTTTACCAGATAAAGCGATTGACTTAATGGACGAAGCGGCCTCTAAACTGCGTATGGAAATCAATTCAAAACCAGAAGAATTAGATGTTTTGGATCGTAAAATCATGCAGTTGGAAATTGAGATTGAAGCTATCAAACGTGAGAAAGAAGAAAGCAAACTTAAAATTTTGCATTTAGATTTAGCGAACTTGAAAGAAGAACGAAACGAAATTTATGCAAGATGGAAATCTGAAAAAGATATTGTTGATGGAATTCAGGCTGTAAAATTAGAAATCGAAGATTTTAAATACGAAGCTGAACGTGCAGAACGTGACGGAGATTACGGAAAAGTAGCCGAAATTCGTTATGGAAAAATAAAAGAAGCACAAGAACGCCAGGATGCATTGCAAAAACAATTGCTGGAATTTCAATCAGGCCATTCTTTAATTAAAGAAGAAGTAACTCGTGAAGATATTGCTGAGGTTGTAGCAAAATGGACTGGAATTCCGGTTATGAAAATGCTTCAGACAGAAAGAGAAAAACTATTGCATCTTGAAGATGAATTGCATAAACGTGTTGTTGGTCAGGAAGAAGCTATAGAAGCTGTGAGTGATGCCGTTCGCAGAAGCCGTGCCGGTTTACAGGACATGAAAAAACCAGTTGGAACATTCTTGTTTTTAGGAACAACCGGAGTTGGTAAAACGGAATTAGCAAAAGCCTTGGCAGAATATCTTTTTGATGATGAAAATGCCATGACGCGTATCGATATGAGTGAGTATCAGGAACGTCACAGTGTGAGCCGTTTGGTTGGGGCGCCTCCGGGATATGTAGGTTATGATGAGGGAGGTCAATTGACTGAAGCCGTTCGTAGAAAACCGTATTCTGTAATTTTGTTAGACGAGATCGAAAAAGCACATCCGGACACTTTCAATATTTTATTGCAGGTTTTAGATGAAGGACGATTAACAGATAACAAAGGCCGTCTTGCCGATTTCAAAAACACGATTATTATTATGACCTCAAATATGGGAAGTCATATTATTCAGGAAAAGTTTGAAAATCTAAAAGGAAGCGTTGAAGCAGCGACAGAAGCTGCTAAAAATGAAGTTTTAGGATTGTTGAAACAAACCGTTCGTCCTGAATTTATAAACCGTATTGATGAAATCGTAATGTTTACACCGCTTACAGTTGATAATATTTCAAAAATTGTGAGCCTGCAATTGAAGAGTGTTACAAAAATGCTGGCTTTGCAAGGTATTGCGATGGATGCGACGCCAGAAGCAATTGATTACCTGTCAGACAAAGGTTATGATCCTCATTTTGGTGCAAGACCTGTAAAACGTGTAGTTCAGAGAGAAGTTTTAAATCAATTGTCAAAAGAAATCCTGGCAGGAAATATAACAACAGACAGTATCATCTTACTGGATGCCTTCGATGGGAAATTGGTATTTAGAAACCAAACCCAGGAAGTAAAATAATTGTAGAGAACACACTATGTAGAGGCGCATAGCAGTGCGTCTTTCCTAGTAAAAAGAAAACATCAGCAGAAATGCTGGTGTTTTTTGTTTATATCAGTAAATAATGAAACTTTTTTCAAAAGTCATATAAACAGAAATTCTGATTTAGTTCTCAAATTTACTATAACACAAAATAATTATCATGAACAATATATTTAGAGGATTAATAGCCGGATACGGTGCGAAAAAATTAGGCGGCGGATGTTTTGGCACTATACTGGTGTTTGTAATTATCTGGCTGTTACTAGGTCAGTGCAGCTAAAAATTAAATACCAGTAATCATTAAAAACATCAGGATAAAAAGTCTTAAATTCGCACAATTAAATAAAATATAATGGCATCAGGTTTTTTCGTACTACTAGACGACATAGCAGCAATTATGGACGACGTTGCGGTAATGAGTAAAGTTGCAGCAAAAAAAACGGCAGGTATTCTGGGCGATGATTTAGCGGTTAATGCCGAGAAAGCTTCTGGATTCGCTTCATCGAGAGAACTTCCTGTATTGTGGGCAATAAGTAAAGGTTCACTTCTTAACAAAATCATTATTTTACCTGTTGCTTTTTTATTAAGTGCATTTTTTCCTATTGCAATTATTGTAATTCTGGTTCTTGGCGGACTTTTTCTTGCCTATGAAGGAGCCGAAAAAATTTACGAATTTATTTTTCCTCATGCACACGAAGAATCAGAAGGAATTACCGAAGAAACCCTTACAGAAGAGCAAATCTTGGAAGTCGAAAAAGACAAAATAAAATCAGCAATCGTAACCGATTTTATATTATCTGTCGAAATAGTAATTATAGCGCTGGGAACAGTCATAGGAAAACCTATTATGCAGCAAATTATTGTAACTTCAATAATAGCCTTAATAGCAACCATAGGAGTGTATGGTATTGTAGCTCTTATTGTAAGGATGGATGAAGCAGGTTATAAACTTATTAAATTTAGTAAAAGAGATAAAAGCATCTCAAAATTCATTGGAAACATTTTGGTTAAAGCCCTTCCATTGGTCATAAAAAGTTTAACCGTAATTGGTACAATAGCTTTAATATTAGTTGCCGGAGGTATCTTTGTGCACTACATTCCATATTTTCATCATTTAGCTGCTGAAATTAATATTCCATCAATTATAAAAGAATTTGTAATTGGACTTGCTTTAGGACTTATCGTTTTATTACTTGTGAATCTTTTCAAAAAATTATTCAGAAAAAAATCATAACAAGACATACTTTTTTGGCATTTTTTTTGTTAAGATATTTATTTATAACTAATTAGTGATTTGTTTGAAAAAATTTAACATTTTTAGAAGCAACTATAATCATTTATTAGTATCTATGTACAAATAAGAACAAATTATTATTCTATGAAAAACTTTAAATTACAATCAATTGCATTAATGTTATTATTCATTACAGCATTAACTTCTTGCAGCAGCGATAATGATTCTCCAACTGAAGATGTTGTTTACAAAAGTGCTTATGCAACAGAAGTTTCAGGACCATTAACTGGAAAAGTAGGACAGGAACTTAGCTACGCCATCACTTTTCAAGTAGAAAACGGGTGCGGTGAATTTAATAAATTAGTAGATGTTGAATTTAATAAAGTGCCGGGATACCAGGTAGAAGTAAAATATCCAAAAGCGACTTGTAATAGACCAGATCCTGAAAACAGAGTAACGATATACAAAATTACTACGTCTAAAGCAGGAACTTATTACTTAAGACTTGCTAAATCTGAAACAGAGTATATAGTAACAGAAGTAGTTATAACAGATTAATTTTAATCTTTTTAAATATTCAAAGCCGTTTTACAATCGTAAAGCGGTTTTTTTATTTTGTAATATATCGAAACTTTGTTTCCTGGAGTACGAAATCAAAATTTAAAATTACGATTAGTCCCGCTATCCGCTATATCTTTTGCCTGCTAAAGAAGCAGACAAAAGGATGCCGTTTCTATCGGGGCTGCACGAGAAAAAATTATTTTCATAAGATATTACGGTTCTTTTTGAAATTATTTTTATCGAATAAGTTTCTCAATTACAAAAGATTAATCTTTTTATTGTCCAAATTAACATTTAAACAAAGCAACCATTTTATTTATCCCGCATCTTCATATTATAACAATTAATTATTATTTTATATGAAAAGTTTTAAATTAAAATCAGTTTTAGTAGTTTTATTCTTGTCAATTGTATTTATTTCATGCAATAATGACGACGACGAGAAACCAGTAGATAATCCAGTTTCAAAAGCAGCATTGGTAACAGAAATTAAAGGACCTTCGACAGGAAAAGTAAACGTAGAACTTAGTTACGATGTAACTTTTGTAGTAGACAATGCTTGCGGAGAATTTGATAAAATAAGCGATGTAACGATTAATTCAGTAAAAGGACTGCAGGTTGTGGCAAAATACCCTTCAGGAGTTTGTACACAGCAAGTTCCAGACCCTAAAAAGACAGTTTACAAATTCAAATCAACAGTAAAAGGAACTTTTGAAATCAAATTCAAAAAATCAGAAACTGAATTTCTGATTCAGAAAGTGATTATAGATTAATACTCTTTAAGCGATATATTTTTAGGTCAAAACCATTTTGCAGATGTTTAAGTTTTAAGCTGATGTGAAATGGTTTTTTATTAAATAAGCAGAAATAGTTATCTTTGAATAATTAAAAAGAAATATGATATGGGAGCCTTGGAATTGAGAGATAGTGTTTTAGAATATATCAATACTGCTGATGAACGTCTTTTAAAAGTCGTTAAGGCGGTTATTGAAAGTTATCAAGAGGAAGAAATAGTTGCTTTTTATGTTGATGGAAAACCTATTACAAGAGCTGCTAATAAAACTGAATTAGCAAATGCTGAATTAGAGATTAAAAACGGTAAGATAATTTCGCAGGAAGATTTAGAAAAAGAATCTGAGAACTGGTAATGGGTGAAGTTCAAAAAAATGTCTGGACTAATACAGCCAAGATCAACTAAAAACGATCTATAATTATTACAAAGAAAAATCTGTTCAAGGAGCAAATAATGTAAAAGGATGATATTTTGAATGCTGCTAAAAAAATAAATTTTAGTGAACAATTTCAAAGAGATGAGATAGAATCTGAGTATAGAAGAATTATTATAAGAGATTACAAATTACTGTACAAAGAAGAAAATCAAGTAGTTTTTATTGTAAAGATATTTTCTCTTAAACGAGATTCTTCCGCACAATTATAGAAGAGCTGTTTAGCTCTTTTTTTATGCATTGTTAAAAGAGTATACTTTTGCCATTCCTCTAAAAATTACTATTTTTGCACTCTAAATTTTATGTCATGTCGAAAAGAAAATATAAAATATCGGTAATTCAGTTAAACCTGAATGATGTAGCCGAAAATAATCTTAAAAAATGTATCAGCTGGGTAAGAGATGCTGCAAGCCAAGGTGCAGAAGTTATTTTACTTCCAGAATTATATAGCAGTCATTATTTCTGCCAAAGCGAAGATGTAGAAAATTTTGCATTAGCAGAACCGCTTTACAGCACTTCATTTATTGCTTTCAGCGAATTGGCAAAAGAACTTGGAGTAGTAATTATTGTTCCTTTCTTCGAAAAAAGAATGGCAGGAATTTACCATAACAGTGCTTATATCATTGATACAGATGGTACAGAAGCTGGTTTATATCGTAAAATGCACATTCCGGATGATCCGCATTTCTACGAAAAATTCTATTTCACTCCAGGTGATTTAGGTTTTCAGGCAATAAAAACTAAAAAAGGAACTGTTGGAACATTAATCTGCTGGGATCAATGGTATCCTGAAGCAGCTCGTATTACAGCATTAAAAGGAGCCGAGGTTTTGTTTTATCCAACAGCAATAGGATGGCATCCAAAAGAAAAAGAACAATACGGAGAAAACCAATACGGAGCATGGATGAATGTAATGAAAGGCCATGCAGTTGCAAATGGTATTTTCGTTGCCGCAGCAAATAGAATTGGTCTTGAAAAATATATTGAAGGAACAGAAGGAATTCAATTTTGGGGAGCATCATTTATTGCTGGGCCGCAAGGAGAAATTTTAGCTCAGGCTTCTCACGATAAAGAAGAAATTTTAATTGCCGAAGTTGATTTGGATTTACAAGAAAATGTGCGTCAGAACTGGCCATTTTTCAGAGACAGAAGAATTGATGCTTTTGGAGACATTACAAAAAGAGCCATTGATAGATAATTAAATTTCTATTTATAAAGTAAAAGGCGGTTTCAATAATTTGAAACTGCCTTTTTTATTATTTAAAATACTGGTTATTTTAAATTTGGCTGAAAGATTTTTATAGTTCCGTCACCTTCGCTGCTTACTACTAATAAACTTCTTTTAGTAGGGCTTTTTGCAGCCGGAATAAAAAGAACACCTTCTGGAGCGTCTCCTGTTTTTACTGTTTGTAAATATTGTGGCGAAGCAGGATTGGTAACATCATAAGTCATAAAAGCATCAGATCTTTCAAGACCAACAAACAAAATATTTTGAGTTCCCATTTTAACAGCAACTACAGCTTCTGGTTCAGAACCTTTATCATCACTGCGTTTGTCATCATAAGTACCTAATTCATTTGTTTTTTTGTCAACATCATTTTTACTGTCATAAACAATTTTGCCAGTGTTTCCATTCCAAATAGTGAATGACCTTGCACCAAAACTTACCATTTCGTCTAAATCTCCATCACCATCAGTATCTCCCATATCAGTAATAAGGTTAAGCCTTCCTAAATTAGCGTCTAGCTTTAAAGTAGCAGCATCAGGAAAAACTGTTGCATCAAGATTCAGGCTTTTCATGCGTTTAATGTCGGTATAGGCAGTATATTCTCTTGCATCACCTTCATTTGCAGTTACAAAATATGGAACATTATTAGAAGAAAAATGACTGATAGCATCCGGCATATACAATCCTTTTACTTTCCAAGGATTAAAAGCTATTTTAGTGTCACTATCGCTTACATCAATAGCATTTTCAGCAGTATTGTAGTCTTTTAATCCTAAAGGATAAATAGCAGTAATGGTTTTTGAAGTTAAATCAACTTTTGCAACACCATTATTTTCCTGCAAAGTTACCCATGCCGTTTTTGAATCGTCAGAAATTGTAACATATTCTGGTTCAATATCCTGAGCAAAGCTTTTTGCAAACTTAGAAATTCTGAACCCATCTTTAGCCAATGCCGCCGCCTGATTGCTAAAAGAAGCAAAATCAAGAGTTGTAACAGCATAAGTACTTGTTTCAATTATAGAAATAGTTCCGTTTGGATCTTGTGAATAATCTGCATTAGGCTCACCTTCGTTAGCAGTCATAATATATTTTCCATCAGCAGAAAATGTAATCATGTCTGGCAATGCACCAACTGTGACTTGCTTTATTAAGCTGTAATCGCTGGTATTAAAAACAACAACTTTTCCATTTCCTTGTTTATTAACAGTTGATTCTAAAGCTGCTGCCAGTTTCCCATCATAAACAGAAACGCTGTTTGATGCACCTTCATAAGCAGCTAAATCAATTTTACCAATTTTTACCGGTTTTGTCGGGTCAGCTAAATCAATAACATCAATTTGATTAGTTCCACTGTTATTTACCGTAAAAAGTCTTTTTGTTTTTTCGCAGTAAGCAGAGATTTCTGCAGCAGCTTCTCCGCCAATTGTAATCGAACCAATTTCTTTAAAAGCGGCAGGATCTTCATTTACAACAACTTCTGGTTCTTCGTTGTTTGGATTTTCATCGTTATTACAGCTTACCATTAAAAATAAAGCTGCTAATAATGAAAGAGTTACTTTTTTCATTTGTTAGTTTTTTAGTTTTACCAAATGTAATTACCTCATTTTGGTAAAATATTAAGCCTTTATTATTTAATCTTTAACTTAATTTTTGGAAGATATTATTTGTGAAATTACAGATGATTTTGAATCAGATGTTTTAAAATCCTGATGAATGCTTATCTTTGTACACTTTTAAAAATTAGAACCTTTTATGGCAGCAAATAATAGAAGATTTCCGGCAGAGTGGGAAAAACAACAAGGAATTGTATTATGTTTTCCGCATAATGGTAACGACTGGCCGGGAAAATATGAAGCAATTCAATGGGCTTTTGTAGAATTTATAAAAAAAGCAGCCGCTTTTGAAACTGTTTTTTTGGTCGTAGCCGATGAGAAACTAAAAGAAAAAGTAGCCGAAATGCTTGAAAGAGCCCGTGTAAATATCAAAAATGTTTCCTATATAATACATAAAACCAACAGAAGCTGGATGCGTGATTCCGGGCCGATTATTGTAAAAAATGGCTCTAAAAGAGAAGCATTAAACTTTAATTTTAACGGCTGGGCAAAATATAAAAACTATCAATTAGATAAATTTGTTCCGGGTAAAGTGGCTGATTTTATTGATGTGCCGTTAACTCAGGTTACTTATAAAGGAAAACCGGTAATTGTTGAAGGCGGCGCAATTGACGTAAACGGAAAAGGAACTTTATTGACTTCTGAAGAATGTTTAATGCACCCAGCAGTTCAGGTTAGAAATCAAGGTTTTACTAAAGAAGATTACGAAGCAGTTTTTAAAGAATACCTTGGGGTTACCAATGTTATCTGGCTTGGAGACGGAATTGAAGGTGATGATACGCACGGACACATCGATGATTTATGCCGATTTGTAAACGAAGATACTATCGTAACTATTGTGGAAACAGATAAAAACGATTCAAACTATAAACCTTTGCAGGATAATTTGAAACGTTTGCAAAATGCAAAACTAGAAAACGGAAAATCGCCTGTTATTGTAGCATTGCCGATGCCAAAACGTGTAGATTTTGAAGATTTAAGATTACCGGCAAGCTATGCTAATTTCTTAATTCTGAATAATTGTGTTTTAGTACCGACATTTAATGACAGTAACGATCGCGTAGCTTTAAATATACTTTCAGAATGTTTCCCTGACAGAGAAGTAATTGGAATTAGCTGTATAGATTTTATCTGGGGATTTGGAACACTGCATTGCTTAAGCCAGCAGATTCCTGCTTAATTTTTTAATCTCGTAAAGTCGCTAAGACACAAAGTTTTTAAAATTTAAATTTATTAGTAGCCGCCAGTTTTAACTGGAGGTATTTATTTGCTATAACGAATAAAGGCTTTAGCCAAACTCTATTTTTGGCTAAAGCCCTCGATAGTAACTTTATTTTTCCTCCAGTTAAAACTGGCGGCTACTAATAAATTTAAATTTTAAAAACTTTGCGTCTTAGCGACTTTACGAGATTAAAAACACTCAGAGATAAACTAAACTTAAAAAACGAAAATAAAAAATAAAATAAAAAAAATCCCTTTCTATATCAAAAAAAATGCATAAAAAAACCTTGGGACGTTAACCAAGGTTTTTTGTTTTCTATATTTCTTCAAATACTTTATCTGCTCTTCATTGTCTGATAAACGGAGGTAAAAGCTGACTTGCAACTTCTCCGAAACCAATACGAACTTCTGCATTTTCACAGAAACCTCTAATGATTACAGTATCATTATCTTCGATAAATTTACGTTCGCTTCCGTCATTTAATTTAAGCGGATTTTTTCCTCCCCAGGTCAATTCTAACATAGAACCAAAACTATCAGGAGTTGGCCCCGAAATAGTTCCAGATCCCATCATGTCGCCAGAATTTACACGACATCCGTTTGAAGTATGATGTGCTAATTGCTGTGTCATTGACCAGTATAAATATTTAAAATTAGACTTTGAAACCACAGTTTCTTCAGCATTTTCGGGTTTTATCGAAACTTCTAAATGAATATCAAAAGCTTTTTTTCCTTTTGTTTGTAAATAAGGAAGCGGAGTTGGATCCTGTTTTGGACCTTTTGTTCTAAAAGGTTCTAAAGCATCCATTGTTACAATCCACGGAGAAATTGAAGAAGCAAAGTTTTTAGCTAAGAATGGTCCAAGCGGTACATATTCCCATTTTTGAATATCGCGCGCGCTCCAGTCATTCAGTAAAACCATTCCAAAGATATAATCTTCGGCTTCATAAGTCGAAATATTTTCGCCCATTACATTTACATCTGTAGTAATAAAAGCAGTTTCTAATTCAAAATCTACTAAACGAGACGGGCCAAAAACGGGATATTTTTCGCCTGCCGGTAAGGTTTGTCCCATTGGTCTGTGTACCGGAATTCCTGACGGAACGATAGTAGAACTTCTTCCGTGATATCCAACCGGAATATGTAACCAGTTTGGCAGAAGCGCATTTTCAGGATCACGAAACATTTTACCTACGTTTGTAGCATGTTCTCTACTAGAATAAAAGTCGGTATAATCGCCAATTAAAACAGGCAGCTGCATTTCTATATCGTCAATATTAAAAATAACAATATCGCGGTCTTTTGTTGAATCTCTAAGTTGAGGATTGTTTTCGTCGAAAATATCAGAGATACGGTTTCGTACCAAACGCCATGTTTTTTTTCCATCAGAAATAAAATCATTAAGCGTGTCCTGCATAAACATATCATCAGTTAAATCTATTCCTTCAAAATAGTTTAATTGTTGTAAAGCCCCTAAATCTATAGCATAATCGCCAATTCTAGTTCCTACTGTAACGACATTTTCTTTGGTAAGAAATACACCGAATGGGATGTTTTGAATAGGGAAGTCGCTATTTTCTGGTACTTCTAACCATGATTTTCTTTTAGTATCGTTGGCGGTTATTGGCATGTGAGATGTTAATTATTTGTTGAAAAATTACATGTCAAATATATCATAATCTAACAGTATCACAAACGTTTTTTTGTATTTTTGCAGGAAATTAACGAAAAACGAAGAAATGCAACGCGACGAACAAATTTTTGATCTTATTCTAGAAGAAAAAGATAGACAAATTCACGGATTAGAACTAATTGCTTCAGAAAATTTTGTAAGTGATCAGGTAATGGAAGCAGCCGGGTCTGTTTTAACTAACAAATATGCTGAGGGGTATCCAGGCAAAAGATACTACGGCGGTTGCGAAGTAGTTGACGTTATCGAGCAGATTGCTATTGACAGAGCTAAAGAATTATTTGGTGCTGAATACGCAAACGTACAGCCTCACTCTGGTTCTCAGGCAAATACTGCTGTTTACCATGCTTGTTTAAATCCCGGAGATACTATTTTAGGTTTTGATTTATCTCACGGAGGCCACTTAACTCACGGTTCACCTGTAAACTTTTCAGGACGTTTATACCGTCCGGTTTTTTATGGTGTAGATGCTGAAACTGGTCGTTTAGATTATGATAAAATTCAGGAAATTGCAACTAAAGAACAGCCAAAATTAATCATTGCAGGAGCTTCGGCTTATTCTCGAGATATGGATTTTGCTCGTTTCAGACAAATCGCTGACAGCGTAGGAGCAATTTTATTTGCTGATATTTCTCACCCAGCGGGTCTTATTGCAAAAGGATTATTAAATGACCCAATTCCACATTGTCATATCGTTTCTACAACGACTCACAAAACATTACGCGGACCTCGCGGAGGTTTGATCTTAATGGGGAAAGATTTCGAAAACCCACAAGGATTAAAAACTCCAAAAGGAGAAATCAGAATGATGTCTTCACTATTAGATTTAGCTGTTTTCCCAGGAAACCAAGGCGGGCCTTTAATGCACATTATTGCTGCTAAAGCAGTTGCTTTTGGAGAAGCATTAAAAGACGAATTCTTTACATATGCAATGCAATTACAAAAAAATGCAAATGCAATGGCAGATGCTTTCGTAAAAAGAGGATACAACATTATCTCTGGCGGAACTGATAACCACATGATGCTTATCGACTTAAGAAATAAAAATATTTCTGGTAAAGAAGCTGAAAATGCATTAGTAAAAGCAGAAATTACAGTAAACAAAAACATGGTTCCTTTTGACGATAAATCACCATTTATCACGTCTGGAATTCGTGTTGGAACAGCTGCAATCACAACTCGTGGTTTAGTAGAAAAAGATATGGAAACTATCGTAGCTTTAATCGATAAAGTTCTTACAGATCATACAAACGAAGATGTTATCGAAGAAGTTGCTGAACAAGTAAATGAATTAATGAGCGAAAGACCGATTTTTGCATATTAAAAATTAGTTGTAAAGTCATAAAGTCGAAGGTCGAAAGTCTAAAATGGAATGCGAATTTCTGTGTTTAGTTTTTGATCTTCGATTTTCTTTTTAGTTTTTCTAAATGACTTTATGATATTCGACTTTCAAACTTTAAGACTTAAAAAAATGGGCGTATTAAGACTACAATTGCCAACCGACCCAAGATGGGTAAATATCGTTGAGAAAAACATAGAAGAAATCTTAACAGATCACGCTTGGTGCGAGCAAAAAGCAGCAACAAATGCGATTACGATTATCACCAATAATTCTGAACATCAGGATTTAGTGAAAGATTTACTGGCTTTAGCCAAAGAAGAAATCGATCATTTTGAGCAGGTTCATAATATCATCATTAAAAGAGGATTGAAATTAGGACGTGAACGTAAAGATGAATACGTAAACGAATTGTACCAATACATGAAAAAAAGCGGTGACGGAAGCCGTGTTTCAGGTTTGGTTGAAAGATTATTATTCTCAGCAATGATTGAAGCCAGAAGCTGCGAACGTTTCAAAGTTTTATCTGAAAATATTCAGGACGAAGAATTGGCCGTTTTCTACAGAGAATTAATGGAAAGCGAAGCCGGGCATTACACCACATTTATAACCTACGCAAGAAAATACGGAACAGGAATTGATGTTGAAAAACGCTGGAGAGAATGGCTGGAGTTTGAAGAATCGATTATTAAAAATTACGGAAAAAATGAGACTATTCACGGATAGTTTTAGTTTTGCTTAAAGTTTAAGGTTTCAAGTTTCAAGTTTCAAGTTTTTCATTGGAGCGAGTTTCGACTTCGCTCAACGTGACAAACGTGAAACTTGAAACAAAACATAACAAAAATAAAAATCCGCATCAAATCCGCGCTTTCGCGAAAGCGAATCCGTGTCATCCGTGTACCAATTAAGCGCAAAGTTTAGCAATCTAAAATCTAAATTCTTAAATCTGCAATCTAAAAATTCCTATCTTTGAAAGTAACCAAAATTCAAAGCCATGAGAATAGAAACCGATCTGAAATTAGGATTTAAAGACGTAATGATTCGCCCAAAAAGATCAACGCTCAAAAGCAGATCTGAAGTTTCATTAGAACGAAATTTTAAGTTTTTACACAGCACCTCAGATTGGACAGGAATTCCCATAATGGCCGCCAATATGGATACGGTAGGTACTTTTGAAATGGCTCAGGTTTTGGCAAAAGAAAAGCTTTTCACCGCCATTCATAAACATTACACTTTAGAAGAATGGAATAATTTCCTGAAAAATGTAACGCCGGATTTCTACAATTATATAGCCATAAGTACCGGAACCGGAAAAGAAGATTTTGACAAAATAGGCAAAGTTATTACTTCAAATCCGTTATTGCGATTTATTTGTATTGATGTTGCAAACGGTTATTCAGAACACTTTGTTCAGTTTTTAAAACAAACCCGAAAACAATATCCAGATAAAGTAATTATTGCCGGAAACGTAGTAACTGGCGAAATGGTTGAAGAATTACTTTTGGCTGGTGCCGATATCGTAAAAGTGGGAATTGGACCGGGTTCTGTCTGCACCACACGTGTAAAAACAGGCGTAGGTTATCCGCAGCTTTCTGCCATTATCGAATGTGCCGATGCTGCACACGGCTTAGGCGGCCATATTATAAGTGATGGCGGCTGTTCAACTCCGGGTGATATTGCAAAAGCTTTTGGTGCAGGTTCTGATTTTGTAATGCTGGGCGGAATGCTTGCCGGACATACCGAAAGCGGAGGAAATTTAATCGAAATGAACGGTGAAAAATTCAAACAATTTTACGGAATGAGTTCAGCAACTGCAATGGAAAAACATGTAGGAGGCGTTGCAGAATACAGGGCAAGCGAAGGTAAAACAGTAAAAGTTCCGTTTAAAGGAAATGTTATCGCTACAGTTTTAGACATTTTAGGCGGATTACGAAGCACTTGTACTTATGTTGGTGCCTCAAAATTGAAAGAACTTACCAAACGAACGACTTTCATCCGTGTAAGCGAACAGGAAAATCAGGTTTTTACAAATTAAAAATATCTCAAAATACAATATGATTACTATTTCAGAAGCAGGGGTAAGTGATATTAAAACAATTCAGAAAATCACAAATATTACCTGGCCCATTACTTATGGCAAAATTTTATCGCAAACGCAGTTAGATTATATGTTAGGTTTATTTTATTCTGAAGAAGCTTTAACGAAGCAAATAGAGAATAAAGAACAATTATTTTATCTGATTTCAGACTCAGAATCAACAATTGGATTTATCGGAATTGAGCATAATTATAAAAATGAAGCCATAACCAAAATTCATAAAATCTATCTTTTGCCGGAAACGCAAGGAAAAGGTTACGGAAAAATAGTTTTTGAATCGATTGAAAAACTGGCTTTAGAAAACAATTCAACAGCTCTTTTATTAAACGTAAACCGTTTTAATACAGCATTGAATTTCTATAAAAAACTAGGTTTCGAAATTAAGGAAACTGTTGATATAGAAATTGGAAATGGTTATTTAATGGAAGATTATGTGATGGGGAAAAAGTTTTAATAGAATTGAACGCGGATGACACGGATTTGCTTTGCAAAGACACGGATTTAAACGGATTTAATTTTCAAATTATGATAAAAAAATCAGTTTCATCTGCGCTTTTTCGGAGCAAATCCGTGTCATCCGCGTTCTATTTATTAGAAATTACGTTACAATAACATCATGTTTAAACAACAAACCTTTCAGCTCTTTCAAAGCAAAAACAGCCTTTTTAAGTTTAGTTTTAGATGGATCGATCGTATAATTATAACTCGTTTTAAAATCGGTTTTGTTGGCAATGGCTTTGTCGAATTCGGAACGGTATAAATCACAGTTATCAAAAAGAACACCTGTAAGATCCGCAGCCATAAAATCGACGGCAATTAAACTGCAATTGGTAAATGGCGTTCCTTTTATTTTTAAAGTATAGAATTTTGAAAAGTCCAGAATGCAGTCATTAAAGCGAACTTCAAAAATCAATTTATCACACATGGCGAAATTGACTTCTTTAATTTCGCATCCGTTAAAAGTTACGGTTCTAAAAGCAACATAATTAATTTTGGCTTCGGTGAAAATACAGTCATTAAAAACACAGTCGATAAAAGTAACTGCTAAAAAAGTGCAGGCAGAAAAGTTACAATTATTAAAAACGCAGCATTCGAAATCTTTAAAATTAAGATCGTCTTTGGCATAAATAATCGTATTATATTCTTTATCAAGAAAATATTCGCTCTCTTTTTTCAAGTTTATTTTAAAATTTTTTAAGAGCGAAAAGGTACTAATTTAAGCCAAAATATTAAGTAAAAGTTGTGAACAAAATTTAGAAATTGATGTAGCTTTACGTTTATTTTTTACGTTAAAAACATCAATTTAAATATATGGAATCAACAAGAAAGGAGCATGATTTTTTAGGGGAATTAGAAATTCCGAATCATCTGTACTACGGAATCCAAACTTTTAGAGCGGTAGAAAACTTCAATATTACCGGAATTCCTATTTCAAAAGAACCTTTATTTATTAAAGCTTTAGGTTACGTAAAAAAAGCCGCAGCCTTAGCCAATAAAGATTGTAATGCAATCGATCCAAAAATTGCCGAAGCTATTTGTTACGGAAGCGATCAGGTTATTGCGGGAAAATTTAATGATGAATTTGTAAGTGATTTAATTCAGGGCGGCGCAGGAACTTCTGTAAACATGAATGCCAATGAAGTAATTGCCAATATTGGACTCGAATATCTGGGACATAAAAAAGGCGAATATAACTTTTTGCACCCAAACAATCACGTTAACTGTTCGCAGTCTACAAACGATGCCTATCCCTCGGCATTTAGAATTGCGTTGTATTTAAAAATGGAAAGCTTTATTAAAACTTTTGCCGGTTTAGAAGTAGCTTTTGCAAAGAAAGGAGAAGAGTTTAAAGAAGTTTTAAAAATGGGAAGAACACAGCTGCAAGATGCTGTTCCCATGACTTTAGGACAAGAATTTAAAGCCTACGCCACAACAATTGGAGAAGATATACAACGCTTAAAAAATGCTCAGGAATTATTGCTGGAAATCAATATGGGCGCAACGGCCATTGGAACAAAAGTAAATGCACCAGAAGGTTATCCTGAAATTTGTGTTGCTTACTTAGCTGAAGAAGTTGGAATTCCGTTGACACTTTCACCAGATTTAATCGAAGCAACGGTCGATACCGGAGCTTATGTACAAATTATGGGGACTTTAAAACGTTCTGCCGTTAAGATTTCTAAAATCTGTAACGATTTACGATTGTTGAGTTCAGGGCCTAGAACAGGTTTAAACGAAATTAATTTACCGGCACGCCAGCCAGGTTCATCGATTATGCCGGGTAAAGTAAATCCGGTAATTCCAGAAGTCGTAAACCAAACTTGTTTTTATGTAATTGGCCAGGATTTAACCGTTACAATGGCGGCAGAAGCAGGACAATTGCAATTGAATGTAATGGAACCCGTTATTGCTTTTGCGATGTTTACATCTTTAGATTATCTTTCAAATGCTATTCAAACCTTAATTGATAAATGCATTAACGGAATCACGGCAAATGTTGATCACTGTTATAATATGGTCATGAACAGCATAGGAATCGTTACGCAGTTAAACCCAATTATTGGTTATGAAGAAAGTGCGAGTATAGCGGGCGAGGCTTTAAAAACAAACAAAAGTGTACATCAAATTGCGGTTTTAGAAAGAAAGCTGATTACACAGGAAAAATGGAATGAAATCTATTCTTTAGAAAATTTAATACATCCAAAATTTATCACAAAGTAAAATTGCTATAAAAAATATAATAACAAGCCGTCAATTTACTGACGGCTTTTTTTATGATGTTTTGTGTTTTGTTTGATTTAAGTTGTTGTAAAATGGGATAATGTTGCTTTAGTTTTTATAATTTTTTTATGGTTGAATTGTTCTGAGTGATCTGAGTTTTATGTTGATAAAGAAATTAAAAAACATAAAATGGTTATTTAGAGACTGTTATTATTATGTAAGATAATTAATATTTTTTAGTGTTATTATTATAAGAAAATACATATATTTGTAATGTAAATTAAACTTTTAAAAAATTAAAATTATGAAAAAATGCGGTTTATTATTAGTAGTTTTTATGTCTGCAATTATGATGAAAGCTCAAGAGGCAAAATCTGTTTCTCTTAATTTATATGGGAGTTACAATTTTGCAGATACTATTGATTATGATGGTTACTCTGCAAAAATTGAAGATGGTTTTCAATATGGAGCTGGTGTAGAATACTTTTTTTTGACAAATAACTCTATCGAATTAAAGTATTTAAGAAACGATACTAAAATTCCATTTTATGGCCCTCTTGGTAATCAATTAAATGCTGGTGATGAAAAAGCGGCATTTAACTATATTTTTCTAGATGGAACTCATTATTTTGAGACTGGTGGAAAAATGTTACCTTATTTAGGTGGTGGAATTGGTGTAGGAATTACAGAAATGCCTCAAGATAACGGAGGAACTTATTTTGCATGGAATATTAAAGGAGGTGTAAAAATCAAAACAGCTTCTGCAGTATCTGTAAATCTTAATGCATACCTTCAATCAATGTCTGCAGCTGTAGGTAACAGTTATTACTGGACTTACTACGGACCTGTTGGAGTACAAGATTACGTAAGTACATACCAATTTGGATTAGGGGCAGTTTTTAGCTTTAATTTTAAAAACTAAGCAAACCTAAATTTATTTTTAGCAAGAAAAAAAAGTCGTCAGTTTTATTGACGGCTTTTTTATTGTAAAAAAAATTGCAATAAAAAAAGATTGGCAGCAAATTAGCCTTAGTTAGTATAAATTAAATTAAATAATGCAGTACATCGTTTTGTAAAATATTGAAAATAAGAGTTATATTTACAATAGGATTGGGTAGTAATTAAAAAAGCTTAACTTGATAATGGTGAAATTCTTCAGAAATACAAGTTTTCAGCATAAAATTAAAATCGCAGTTCTGCTTTTTCTATTTCCATTATTTCTAGCAGCCCAAAGTCAAACAAATTCTCAAAACAAAGAAATTTGTCCTCCTAAAACTATTTTAGAAATCTTTAAAAAAACGGATTCTACATTAGTTGTTAAACCTACAAAAAACAATTTTTTTCTTGTAATTCCCGCAATTGGTTCACAACCCGCAACCGGATTCTTTTTTGGTGCCGTTGCGCAATATACTTTCAAAGGAAAACAAGAATCAGATAAATATTCAGTAGCTAATTTGGGTATAACCTATACCGTAAAAAAGCAATGGCTGATTAATGTCAAAAACAATATTCTGCTAAAAAATAACCAAATATTTTTAAGCGGCGATTACAGGCTTTATATATTCTCACAGCCAAACTACGGACTCGGAACAGATATAATTCCGCCTCATCGCGATCAGCAACCCGGTTTTAGTATCGATTCATTGGCTCAGGAAATGGATTATAATTATTTCAAATTTCATCAAACTGCTTCTTTTGAAGTAAGAAAGAATTTTTATGTAGGTGCAGGAATCAATATTGATTGGTACACCAATATAAAAGATAAAGAACTGGATGTTGAAAACGGAAATCTAACTTATCACTACAATTATAATCAGGAACATGGTTTTGATAATTCAGAATATTTTTTAACCGGAGTAAGTTTTAATATGGTTTACGATTCGAGAGACAATCAGGTAAATTCTTCACGGGGCTGGTTTGCCAATATCAATTATCGTTTTAATCCGGTATTTTTTGATAATCAAAAATACAGCAACGTTTTATATGCAGAATATCGAAATTTTATTCCGCTTTCGCAGAAAAATCCTCGATACATCCTCGGAATCTGGGCTTACGGACAGTTTGTAACAAGAGGAGATGTTCCGTATTTAAATCTGCCCGCAATTGGCTGGGACCAGCGAAGCAGGAGTGGAGAAGGTTATACACAGGGATTATTTAGAGGAAACGGACTTGTATATCTTTCAACAGAATTTCGGTTTCCTATAACCTGTAATCAAATGTTTAGCGGCACCGTTTTTACCAATTTTGTAACCGCAAGTAATGACGATAATAATGTATCTCTTTTTCATGCCATTCAACCTGCAGCCGGCCTTGGTCTTAGAATACTAATTGATAAAAAAACACGTACCAACTTGATTGTCGATAATGCGTGGGGAAATAATTCTAAAGGATTTTATCTAAATGCTGGAGAAACTTTTTGATGTTTGTTTTGTTAAGTATTTGATATGATGAATTTTATGTTTTAAAAATGTAAGAATTTACAAGAAAAAACTTAAATTTGACGTACAATTTAACTTTCAAATATGTGATTTATGAAACAGTACAGTTTATTATTAGTTGTATTCCTGTCGACGATAGGAATGCAGGCTCAGGATGCAAGGTCTTTTTCGCTTAATTTGTATGGCGGCTATAATTTTTCAGACGAGCTGGATTATGACGGTTATTCTGCAACAATTGAAGATGGTTTTCAATATGGAGCAGGATTTGAGTATTTCTTTTCAACAAATAATTCAGTTGAGTTAAAGTATTTAAGATCAGATGTAAAAATACCTTTTTATGGTCTGGCAGGAAATCAATTAAATGCCGGAAATGATAAAGGTGCCTTTAATTTTATCTTAGCAGATTTTACTCATTATTTTGATACAGGGTCAAATTTATTGCCTTATTTGGGAGCTGGAGCAGGAGTTAGTATTTTAGAAACACCTCAGGGTGGAAGCGGTACTTATTTTGGCTGGGACGTAAAAGGCGGGGTAAAGATTAAAACTGCTTCGACCGTTTCTGTAAATATTAACGCTTATCTACAATCGATGTCGGCAGCCGTTGGAGAGAGTTATTACTGGACGTATATTGGACCAGTTGCGGTTGATGATTATGTTTCGACTTTTCAATTTGGACTTGGAGCAGTATTGAGTTTTAACTTTAAAAATTAGAAAGAATAATATTTAACACATAGAAACATAGATTCATGTATTAATTGAATAAAGAATAAAATAAATGACAAATCATTTTACACATAGCCTATGTTTGTTAATACAAGTGAAACGCCTTTAAGCAGCCGCAAAATCTATCTCGAGGCTTCGGGCAATGTCATTAAGTTAAGCTTTTAGAAAATAAAATTACTGCAAATCAAATCCGTGTTTATCCGCGTTTTTACGAAGTAAATCTGTTTTATCCGCGTCACAATTAGACGCTGATTTTACTGATTCGCTAAAGCGAAAACGCTGATAAAAACTGATTTTTCTAATGACTTTCTTAATTAAACTGTTAAGTAATTTTATAGATTTCCTCTTAACTTAATGACATTGCCCGGAGGGACTATGTGTTTAATTATAAGACATAATAAGTGTAACTTTATAAGTAAAAATTGGCAGCTAGATAAAGCTGCTTTTTTTATGCTTCAATATAAATGTTCATAATTAAATCATAATTTATAACTATTATGAATAAGATTTTTGAACTCAATCCTTATTTTTGTTGTATATACAAATTAATATGAAGTTACTAATAGTCGAAGACGAACCCAATCTTTTATCGATTTTAAGGAAAGGATTTGCCGAAAACAACAACGAAGTAAGTGTGGCTCTAGATGGCAAAACTGCCCTTGAAATGATTCACAATTATAACTTTGATGTTGTTATTTTAGACGTTATGTTACCGGATATTAACGGAATCGAGATTTGCCGCAGACTTCGCGCCGGCAAAAATTTTGTTCCCATTTTACTTTTAACAGCGCTGGGAACTTCAGAAAACATTGTAACCGGTCTTAATTCCGGTGCCGATGATTATTTAGTAAAGCCTTTTAAATTTGGTGAACTTGATGCAAGAGTAAATGCTTTACACCGAAGAGCACATCAGGAAACCGATAAAATTGATGTAATTACAATTGGCGATTTAGAAATAAACGGCCGTGCCAAAACGGTAAAAAGAGATGGAGAATCGATAATTTTAACGGCAAAAGAGTTTAAATTACTGTATTATCTGGGAAAAAATGCCGGAAGAATTGTTTCTCGAGACCAAATTTTAGATAACGTTTGGGATATTAATTTTGATATGAATACCAATGTTGTTGATGTATATATTACATATTTAAGAAAGAAAGTTGATAAACCTTTTAAAACCAAACTTATTCATACCATGAAAGGTTTAGGTTATGTTATAAAGCCATAGAATGGATATTAGAAAAAAAATTACTTTTACCTATGTAGCACTTTCTACTTTTAGTACATTGCTGCTGAGTATCATAGTATTCGTTTTATTTAGAGAAAATAACCGTTACCATTTCTTAAAAAGGTTAGAAGACCGTGCAAAAATTGTAGCTTCAATTCACTTTCAGCACGATCCCGAAAAAATCAAATACTATAGAAATTTAAAGAAAAACGGACTGGAAGAACTTATTGAAGAAGAAGAATATGTTCTTAAAATAAACAGCGCCAATAGTTTTGATTACAACACAAAACTAAATCTCCCTAACAAGTTTTATTCTAATATTCTCGCAACAGGAAAAGATTACTTTGAGGTAAACAGTAAATATTATCTAGGTCAGGTTTTTACAGAAAGCAGTCAAAAGTACATTGTAATTATTGGTGCACGCGATCGTCGCGGAAAAACAACGTCTATATATATTATAAAAATATTACTTTTTGGAGGCATAGGTTTTATACTTCTGGCTTTCTTTTTAGGTCGTTTTCTGGCAAAAAAAGTTATAAATCCGGTAGCAAGAATTACCAAAGAAGTTAACAGAATCAGTGCATCAAATCTTCACAATAGATTACCGGCCGTTAAAAACTCTGATGAAATTTCAGATTTGACAAAGACTTTCAATGATATGTTAGACCGGCTGGAAACATCATTTGAAATTCAGGCAAACTTCATAAATAATGCTTCGCACGAGTTAAAAACACCAATAACAACCATAATTGCCGAGGCAGAAATTATGCTTCTAAAAGAACGTGAAGTAGCAGAATATGTAGAATCATTGCAAAATATTTACAGTCAGGCATCAAGATTAGGAAACCTGACCGAAAGCTTATTAAAATTGACACAAACCGGTTACGACGGAAATAAACAAGTTCTGGATATTGCCAGGATCGACGAACTGTTATTAGAGGTAAAATCAGATCTAGATAAAATTTATCCTGATAATCGAGTCAGCATCAAAATGAATTTTGCACCAAAAGATTCTAATTTGCTTTTAATTCCGTGTAATAAACCGCTTTTAGAACTGGCGGTCAACAACATTATTACCAACGGCGTAAAATATTCAGATAATAATGAAGTATTTGTAACCCTTTCTGCCAATCAGGATGCGATTAAAATTTCGATTAACGATATCGGTATTGGTATTCCGCCAGAAGATATTCCGCATTTGTACGAACCTTTCTTTAGAGGAAAAATTGCGGCCAAATATATTGGTTACGGTTTAGGATTGCCGCTGGCTTCTAAAATCATTCGTATGCACGATGGCGAAATACAAGTACAGTCTGAACAAAACAAAGGAACAATCGTAACGATCATCTTTAAAAAGATAAACCCTAAAAAGGCCAACATTAAAAAATCTAATGTTGAATCTTAGAAAATTCTAATTTAAGATTAATACCCTTCTAATTTACAGCCCCTTATTTTGTATGTATAAACTAAAAGATTATACATATGAAAAATTTCCTAATACCCACAACTTTAAAAGATGATACAATTTCTGCTGTAAAATCAGCAATTTGTCAGGCAAAAGAAGCTGACTGTGAAATTGTTTTAATGATGGTTTCTGATGTTCCGGATGCATTTTCATCATCTAATTTTTTACGCGAAATGAGAGCTGGACTTACCAAAAGTCAGGAAGAAGTTCTCGAAACCTGCAGATATATGATTGATCATACAAAAAACTGCAAAATTAAAATTCACAATCAATACGGACTTTCGTCTCCAATTTTTAGAGGAATAATTGAACATTTTGCTGTAAAATTAGTCATTTTAACGCATTCTTATAAACAGGAAACTAAACGCATTCATCAATATTTAGTGCAATTAGCGGCAAATCAAAAATGCCCGATTCTGCATTTAGGAAACGATTTTAAAGAAGATTTTACAAAAGCACTTTATATAGAAAACAGCGCTGCAAATGTTCATGTAAAAGATGTACAGCAGTTTTTAAATGAAAATTTCTCATATGAAATTGTAAGCCAGACTTCAAGAGTGGATGATAATTACGAAGCAGCTGCACCTTATTTGACCGAAGCTATTTCAAAATATGAAATTGACCTTTTGGTAGAAACCCGAAAAGGAGAAAAAATCAAATTTAAAAAAGTAAAAAAACAAAATATTAATGAAAAACTGGGGCTTCCGGTACTTTCATTGTATGAAGAAACAGTTTAAGTAATTGATAATTGATTCTAAGACTAATTACTATTCACTAAGGACTAAAAAAATAATTTAAAACCGAAAATATGTTATTAAAGAAAAGAATACCAATGAAATACGTTCTCGGGAAAATTAAAATAGAAATTGCTCTCGTACTGGCTTATACCATATTATTTGAAATATTTCATCATTATTTTATCAACCTTCCTGTAGATATCCCAATTGCGATTCCAACCATGATTGGAACCATTATTTCCTTATTATTAGCCTTTAAGTCTAATCAGGCTTACGACCGCTGGTGGGAAGCACGAATTGTTTGGGGAGCAGTTGTAAACGATTCAAGAACCTTAATACGTCAGGTACTGACATTTTATAAAGACCCTGATTTTTCTGTTGAAGCAAGCGAATTCAAAGAGAACTTTGCAAAAAGACAAATCGCATGGTGTTATAGTTTAGGTCAGGCACTTCGAAATAAAGATGCCATAAAACCCTTAAAAGGTTTAATGAGTGAAGATGAAATTAAATACATCAAGAACCATCAAAATGTTCCAAATGCCATTTTAATGCTTCACGCACGTGACCTTAGAAATGCTAAAAACGAGAAAAAAATCAACATGTACCAGCAAGTTGAAATCGATAATACATTATCGCGATTATGTGATGAAATGGGTAAATGTGAGAGAATCAAGAACACGATTTTTCCAACGACTTACAGTATGTATATTAGATTAACCCTGTGTTTGTTTATTTTCTTACTGCCTTTTGGGTTAACAAGTGTATTAAGCTGGTTTGCTATTCCGTTGATTACTGCAATTGCAGCTGCTTTCTTTTTGATCGAAAGAATGGCGATACATTTGCAAGATCCGTTTGAAAACAGGCCAACAGATACGCCGGTTACATCAATTGCAAACACAATTGAAAAAAATATCAAACAAATGCTGAACGAATATCAAAGCGAATTTGATATCCTGAAAGAATTCCACTTAGACGACGAACCTAAGAAAATCGAAAAAGACGCTTATTTCGTGTTATAAGATTTTAATTTTGGTCTTCTTTAATTGTTGGCTGGACAGTGTATTGGTTAACGCTGTCCAGTCTTTTTTTTGAAGTTGCTAAGATTCTAAGCTGCTAAGGTTCTGAGTTTTTTATTTTAAAAGCAATAGTTTGTCATTTCGAGGAACGAGAAATCGCACTCGTAAATCGACAAAGATTAGCAAATATCTGTGCGGAGTTTCTAGTGTGATTTCTCGTTCCTCGAAATGACAAACTAATCGTGAAGACAAACTTTATAACTGTTTCGCAGCCAATCTCCCCAAAGTTCGAATAGATTCCCGCAATTCATTACTCCACGGAAGCCCAAAACTCAAACGCATACAATTCGAAAACTGATTTTGAAAAGAGAAAATCCTTCCCGGCGCAATGCTGATATTATGTTTTAAAGCCAAATGGTAAAAAGCAGCCGTATCAATTTTTTGATCTAATTCGACCCAAAGAAAAAATCCGCCTTGTGGTTGACTTACTTTTGTTCCTGCCGGAAAAGATTCTAAAACCGTATTGATATAATTATTGCAGTTGCGGTTAAGGATTTGACGAATTTTACGAAGATGATTTTCATAACGTCCGTTTTTCAAAAAATCACCCACAACTTCGTGCGTAATAGTAGGCGAGGAGATCGTATGATATAATTTTGTCCTTAAAACTTCTTTTTTAAATTTCCCAGGAGAAACCCAGCCAACACGATATCCTGGTGCCAAAGATTTAGAAACCGAACTGCAGCAAAGCACAATGCCGCTTTCATCATATGTTTTGCAATTCGTTGGCCGGCTTGCGCCAAAGTACAAATCGCCGTGAATATCATCTTCGATTAACGGAACATTATAAAAATCCATTAAGCGAACAATTTCTTTTTTATGTTCATTTGGCATCATGCTTCCAGACGGATTGCTGAAATTACTCATCAAAACACAGGCTTTTACCTTATTGGCTGCAAGCGTTTTTTTAACCGCTTCCAGTTCAATTCCCGTTGTCATGTTCGTTGGAAGTTCCATCACATGTAAACCTAAAGAACTGGCCAATTGCAGAATTCCAAAATAAACCGGACTTTCGGTAATAATCGTATCTCCCGGTTTTGTCAGAGTCAATAAACAATCAGAAATGGCAGAAATACAACCCGGAGTGGTAATAATATCCTCTTCCGTCAAAGAACCGCCCCAGGTAAAAGACCAGCGTGCGATTTCTTTTCGCAAATTGCTGTTTCCCTGAATTTCCTCATAACTCGTACCGCTGTTTGGTAATTGCCGCATCGCCTGAACCATTCCTTTATTTAGTTTAGCAATAGGAAGTAATTCATTTGAAGGAAAACCAAGCGAAAGCATCGTTAAGTTTTTTTTGCGCATATCGCCATAAACCAAATCGACTAAATCTTCGCGTTCAATGTTTTCAACGGTTAAAATTGGCGTACTTGCAGAAGGTTCTGCAATTATGCGTGCCGAAATATTACTCACATAATAACCAGACTGCGGGCGGGATTCAATCAGCGATCTACTTTCAACTTCATAATACGCTTTACTTACCGTACTCATGCTGTAACCCGTTTCTGCACAGACTTCCCGTATCGAAGGCAGTTTGTCTCCAACACTTAAAAGCCCTGATTTTATCTGATTTTCGATAACATCGGCAAACTGTAAATACAAGTAATTTGAACTCTTCATGAAAACAAACTGTTATGCTGCAATTTACAAAAACTGTATCTGTATTGCTATTTTATTTTTTAGAAATTTGTTTCATCAAAAAAGTAAAAAAGATACTGTCGTGAAAACAACAAAATATTATATTGCTGCCATTACCTGTTTTGTAATCTGGGGATTTTTCAGTTTGGTTTTAAAGCCAATACATGACTACCCTTCATTAGATATTTTATTCTATCGTGTTTTCAGCTGCAGCATTTTAATGCTCCTGATTTCTGTTACATTTAGACGAAAAAAAGTCAAAGAAGCGATAGCAGTTTTTAAAGCAATGCCAAAAGCTGAAAAAAGAAAATCGACTCTGCTAAACATTGGCGGAAGCGTTTTTTTAATGGCCAATTGGTTCACGTTTATTTACGTTATGAATCATGTCAGCGTAAAAGCCACATCTTTGGCTTATTTAGTCTGTCCAATTTTAACCACATTGCTTGCTTATTTTATTTTGCACGAAAAACTAAGTAAAACACAATGGATTGCAGTTGGATTAAGTATTTCCGGCTGTCTGCTTTTGTCTTATGCAAACATAATGGATATGTTTTTCAGCATCATAATTGGCTTTACGTATGCATCTTATTTAGTAAGCCAGCGTGTTAACAAAGGTTTTGATAAATTTATAGTCCTGACGTTTCATATTACTTTGGCAGCTTTATTTTTAGTGCCTTTTTTCCCAGCTTACAGCGGACCAATTCCAACAGAATTTAGGTTTTATTTCTGTATCGAAACTATTGCTATTTTGTTTACCATTTTTCCCTTGTTTCTTAATTTATATGCGCTTTCAGGAATAAATTCTTCAACCGTTGGAATGCTTTTAAACATCAATCCAATGATTGCTTTTCTTCTGGCCATGTTTTTTTATAAAGAACCATTTGGTATTGTACAAATTATAGCATACGGCATTATTTTTATTGCAGTCTTAGTTTTTAATTCACATCATATTTTTGCCATAAAACAAAAATATATCCTGTCGTCTAAAGATTCTCAATAAAGTAACTCTTGTATTTTTATTGGTTTAAATGTAAAATTACGAGAATCTTAACAGGGGTTTAAAACAGGAATGAGTATTTTTCATTCCTGTTTTTTTATGCAGTAAAATGAAATATAGGCCACAGATTATACGGATTAAAAGGATTATTTTCTTTGTGTAGAAAGTTTGCCACGAATTACACTAATTTTCACGAATTCAATTGATTAAAGAATCACTATAAAAAAAAATTCGTGTAATTCGTGGCTAAAAAAAATCCCTTTAATCCTTTTAATCTGTGGCAAAAAAAATTAAAACCGAATCTCTATTATATGAAACCAGCAAAACTTCAAGCTTTTACTCCATTGTTTTATTTAGTGTGGTCTGATGATCTTTTAACTCAAAAAGAATTTGCCACATTACAAGAATTTATAAAATCTCAAAAGGCCCTTTCACTTGAAGAACAGGAATATCTTCTCTCTAAAGTTGATATTTCAAATCCGCCATTGCGAAATGAATTGGCACAATGGAAACTGGATATTGAAAAAAGTATTCAGGATAAATCATCCATAAAATCAATTTTTGATATTGCTGCAGCACTTTCAGATAAAGATCTGGACATTTCATCATTAGAATCAGATTTTACAAAACTCGAAAATGACCTTGGAATTTTAGGTGAAGAAGCACTTCAAAACTTTAAAACAAAAGCAGATTCTTTTACCGCAAATTCGCAGACAACAAGCAATTTTGATATCCAAAAAGTAACCGAATTTTTGGACGGAAAAGAAGCTCACATCATAAAAAAAGTAAAATCAATTATTTCAAGACCTGAATTTGCTTACGAAACTTCGACAGATATTAATGTTTTTCGTCAAAAGGTTTACAACTGGTGTAAAATTTTAGCCGATGAAAACCTGGGAAACATGGCCTATCCGAAGGAATACGGCGGAGGAGGAAATGTAGAAGATTATTTTGCAATTATGGAAACGCTGAGTTATCACGATTTAAGTTTGGTGATAAAATTTGGCGTTCAGTTTGGACTTTGGGGAATGAGCGTTCAGTCTCTCGGAACCGAAAAACATTATGCAAAATATTTAAAAGATATTGGTTCTTTAAAACTTCCGGGTTGTTTCGCCATGACCGAAACACATCACGGATCTAACGTAAAAGGTTTAGAAACTACAGCAACATACAATCATAATAATAAAACGTTTACAATTCATACGCCAGACAAAAATGCTCAAAAAGAATATATCGGGAATGCAGCAGTTCACGGACAAATGGCAACTGTTTTTGCTAAACTAATTATCGACGATCATGATTATGGCGTAAACGCTTTTGTAGTTCCGTTAAGAGATACAAACGGAAATACAATAAATGGCGTTACAATTGGTGACTGCGGGCATAAAATGGGATTAAACGGTGTAGATAACGGAACTATCAGCTTTGATAATGTTGTGATTCCGAAAGAAAATATGCTGGATCGTTTCGCATCTGTTAATGATAAAGGAGAATTCGAAAGTCCAATTCCGAGTGACAACAGAAGGTTTTTTACCATGTTAGGAACTTTGGTAGGAGGAAGAATCGGGATTCCGCGTTCGGCATTGGCAGCAGCCAAATCGGGATTAACGATTGCCATTCGCTATAGTGATCAACGCCGACAATTTGGCCCTGAAGGCGGATCAGAAGTTCCAATTTTAAATTACAGAATGCACCAACGCAGATTATTACCACATTTAGCAAAAACTTACGCTGTTCATTTTGCGCTTCAATACCTAACCAAAAGATTTTTGAATAGGACAGAAACCGAAATGCAGGAAATAGAAGCTCTTGCAGCTGGAATGAAATCGTACTCAACATGGAGTACAAGAGATATTTTGCAGGAATGCCGTGAAGCTTGCGGTGGTAAAGGTTATTTATCTGAAAACCGAATCAATGCTTTAAAAAATGATACCGAAATTTATACCACTTTTGAAGGTGATAATACTGTTTTAATGCAGTTGGTAGCCAAAAACCGTTTATCTGAATTTAGAAAAGCTTTTGGAAAAATGGGCTCTTTGGGAATTATCAACTATGTCTATGAAAATGCCAAAACGGCCATTACAGAAAAAAATCCAATTGCGACAAGAAGAACTGATGAAGAACATTTGCTTGATGGCGAATTTCATCTGCAGGCTTTTGTACACAGAGAAAAAACAATTCTGGCTTCGGCAGCAAGACGTATCAAAAAACTGGTTGATGGCGGTTTAGAAGCTTATGATGCTTTTAATGTTGTTCAGCATCAAATGATAGATGTTGCGCAGGCTTATTTGGAGCGTATTGTTTTAGAACAATTTCAGGAAGCAATTAAGGAAATCAAAGATGAAAATTCAAAACTAATATTGACCAAATTATATCAATTATATGCGCTTTCGCAGATAGAAAAAAACAAAGGATGGTATCTTGAAGATGGTTATATGGAAGCGGTAAAAACTAAAGCGGTTCGTAAACTGGTTAATCAGCTTTGCTGGAATATTCGTCCGGATGCTGTGGCATTGGTAAACGCTTTTGATATTCCGGAGAGTTGTTTGGCGGCGCCAATTGCGGTGTAGTTTTTTAAACATTTTTTAAATCATATAAGTGATATAAGGTTTATAATTTTTTAGAAGAACTTTGTCAAAGTTTATTTTTCTTTTGATAAGGCTTAACGCAAAGTTTTGTCATTCCGAGGAACGAGGAATCACACTGGAAATTCCACACAGCAGATCGCCAATCTTTGTCGAGTTTCTAGTGTGATTCCTCGTTCCTCGGAATGACAAAATTACGGGTAATATTATAATACTTGTTATTTGTGATAAATTAATTTATATCATATAAGTCAATCAAATCATTTTACTATTAAAATAACCAGCCTTTTGAAAATCGTCTATATTCATAGAAATCGACTTCACTTCAGGAAGACAATTTTTTAGTTTCGTTACAATTGCTTTTGATAAATTGTTTTTTTGTTCCTCATTTCGGCCTTCCATTATATAACCAAAAACATGAATAAAATCACTCAAAGTATTACCATTATTATAATGTGAAAAAGGATTTATGCGAACTTTAATTTCTGGTGCGGTAAAAAGATTTGTTGATAAAGCAGAATTAAAAACTTCCTGCATGATGTCATCTGCAGATTTTAATCTTAATACATTTTCAGAGCAGTCGATAATAAAATTTGGCATTTGATAGTAGTTTAGGTTATAAATTCACTTCAATCAAAATTATAAAAACATTATCAGTTTTCGTTTATTTTATCGGATATATAAATAATTCATTTTTCTGTTTACACTTTATTATATTTGTACGTTTCATTTATTTTTAACGCAGTTTGAAAAATCCACTTTTGTTACTTTTTGTCGTTCTGATGAGCTTTCCGGTTTTGGCTTCGGAAAGTACAGATGACATTATAGACAAGTTAAATCTTGCTTTAAAAAACAAGCAGCATTACGTTCGGTTAAAAGAAGAACGAATTCTCAACTTCAAGAAAATTAAATCTGATGATTTAACAAAAGAACAGGAATACAATTACAATAAAACTTTATATACAGAATACCAGAAATTCAATTCAGATTCGGCTATTTTATACGTAAAAAAGAACCTAAAAATTGCCGATGAACTTCACAATAAAGATTTAGCAGATTTAGCCAGTCTGCAATTGGTCACACTTTATTCATCTTCAGGGAAATACCGCGAATCTGAAGCCATTTTAAAAAGTATCGACAAAAATAAATTGTCAAAATCACTGCTTCCCAATTATTACACTTCTTATCGTGAATTTTTTGAGCATTACGCCGCTAATAGTTTCAGCAGGCAATATTTAGAACAGATTCAAAAATATCGCGATTCATTATTGATGGTTTTAGACCCAAAATCTATTAATTATCAAATCAATAAAATCCAGCAGGATATTTATCACCAAAAGCTTGTGATTGCTCAAAAAAAATTAATGAACCTGTTGAAAAATGCCAGCGAAGATAATCCGCAATATGCTATGATTACCTATTTGCTGGGAAGCATTTATGAGAACACACATCAGCTGGAATTACGAAAAAAATATTATGCGCTTTCGGCAACAGCCGATATTAAAAATGCTAATAAAGACAATGCTTCACTGCAGGAACTGGCTTTGGTTTTTTACGAAATTGAAGATGTCGATATGGCCTATAAACTCACACAATCGGCAATTGAAGATGCGCTTTATTGCAATGTGCAGTTTCGAACACTTTTAATGTCAGAAGTTTATTCGATTATCAATACCGTTTATTTAGAAAAAGAAGCAAAGCGGAAAACAGAATTACAGCTTTATTTAATTTGTATCAGTCTGCTTTCTGTATTTTTGATTGTTGCTGTTATTTACGTTTACAAACAAATGAAAAAGGTTTCGAGGATTCGTGGAGAACTTTATGAAACCAGTCGAAAACTGGCCGAACTAAATCAGGATATTACCGAAACCAATAATCAGCTGCAGGAGCGTAACGCACAATTATCAGAATCGAATCATATCAAGGAAGAATATATTGCGCATTTTTTCAGTCTTTGCTCAACCTACATCAATAAACTGGAGAATTACCGAATCATGTTAAATAAAAAAGCAGCGGCAAAACAATTCGACGAAATCTATAAAATGCTAAAATCAACTACCTTGGTTGATACAGAATTAGAAGAATTGTATAAAAACTTTGATATCATTTTCCTTAACCTATATCCTACTTTTGTAAAAGACTTTAATGCGCTTTTAATTAAAGAAGAACAAATTGTTTTAAAGCAGGGAGAGTTGCTAAATACTGAACTTCGAATTTTTGCTTTGATTCGTTTAGGAATTAACGACAGTGTAAAAATTGCAGCCTTTCTTCGTTACTCTTTAAGTACAATTTACAATTATCGAACGCGAGCGCGAAATAAAGCGGCAGTTTCGAGAAACGATTTTGAAGAAATGGTGATGAAAATAGGTTTAATTACGTTGAAAATCTAAAGATTTATTTTAAGATCACTACTTTTTTTGCTCTATATTTTTTATTAAAAAATTGACAATCAGTATTTTAATTTTTTTATTCACTACTTTTTTTCGTTTAAAAATTCAAAATATACTATAACGTTTTAGCTTTACAATATTATTAAAAGGTACATTTGACCACTAGTACCTTTAACTAAATTGAATGCTTAAATAAATTAATAGTTATGTTTAAAAACGTTAAAACAATTGTTGTTTTAGTTTTATTGAGTTCATTCGGATTGAATGCACAAAATAAGGTTCCGGTTTATCTTGATGATAAAAAGCCAATTAGTGAGCGTGTAGAAGATGCGCTTTCAAGAATGACAACCGAGGAGAAAATTGCCATGATTCATGCGCAGTCAAAATTTAGTTCACCTGGTGTAAAACGCCTTGGAATTCCGGAAAACTGGATGACCGACGGACCGCACGGAATTCGTACCGAAGTAAAATGGGACGAATGGGACCAAGCAGGCTGGACAAATGATTCTTGTATTGCATTTCCGGCTTTAACAGTACTTTCTTCAACATGGAATAAAGAATTAGCTTCTTTATACGGAAAATCAATTGGTGAAGAAGCGCGTTACCGAAACAAAAATGTACTATTAGGTCCTGGAGTAAACATTTACAGAAGCCCGTTAAACGGCCGTAACTTCGAATATATGGGAGAAGATCCGTTTTTAGCTTCAAAAATGGTGGTTCCCTATATTAAAGGAGTTCAGTCTAATGGAGTTGCTGCCTGTGTAAAACACTTCGCTTTAAACAATCAGGAAACAAACCGTAACTCAGTAAACGTAGTGGTGGATGACCGTGCGTTGTACGAAATTTATCTTCCGGCTTTTAAAGCGGCTGTGCAGGATGGTGAAGTATGGGCAATTATGGGTTCTTATAACAAATACAAAGGACAGCAATGCTGCCACAACGAATACTTATTAAACGATATTCTTCGTGGAGAATGGGGCTTTAAAGGTGTTGTAGTTTCTGACTGGGGAGGTGTAAACGATACCAAACAAGCGATTCATAATGGTTTGGATATGGAATTTGGTTCCTGGACAAACGGACTTACCTGGGGAACAAGTAATGCTTATGATAATTATTACTTAGCAAAACCATACTCTGAAATGATTAGAAAAGGGGAAATAGGAACGAAAGAATTAGATGAAAAAGTACGTCGTATTTTACGTTTAACTTTCCTGACTACAATGGATAGAAACCGTCCTTTTGGATCTTTTGGAACTGAAGAACATGCTAAAGCAGGTTTAAAAATTGCTCAGGAAGGAATTGTTTTATTACAAAACAATAACAACATTTTACCAATTGACCTTTCTAAAACTAAAAAGATTGCTGTAATTGGAGAAAATGCTATTAAAATGATGACTGTAGGAGGAGGAAGTTCTTCTCTAAAAGCAAGATATGAAATTACGCCTCTTGAAGGTTTAAAGAAAAGAATTGGCAGTCAGGCTGAAATAGTGTACGCCCGCGGTTATGTTGGTGACCCAACAAGTAATTATAACGGAGTGGTAGTAAAAGTAAGTTTAGAAGAAAAGCGTTCTCCAGCTGAATTAACTGCTGAGGCTTTAAAAGTGGCTAAAGATGCTGATATTGTTCTTTTTATTGGAGGTTTGAATAAAAGCCCAAATCAGGATGATGAAGGACACGATCGCAAAGAATTAGGATTGCCATACGGTCAGGATAAGTTAATCAGCGAATTAGCAAAAGTAAATAAGAATATTATTTACGTAAATATTTCTGGAAATGCGGTTGCAATGCCGTGGGTAAAAGAAGTTCCGGGAATTGTTCAGGGATGGTTTTTAGGTACTGAAGCTGGAAATGCTTTGGCCTCGGTTTTAGTTGGAGATGTAAACCCTTCCGGAAAATTATCTTTCACTTTCCCTGTAAAATTGTCTGATAACGGAGCACACGCTTTAGGAGAATTTCCTGGTGGAGACGAAGTAAAATATAACGAAGGAATTTTTGTTGGATACCGCTGGGCAGACAAACAAAAAGTAAAACCATTATTCTCTTTTGGACATGGATTAAGCTACACCACTTTTGCATACGGAAAAGTAACTGCTGATAAAAAACAAATTTCAAGCAGCGACAAAATCACGTTTTCTGTTACTGTAAAAAATACAGGAAGCAGAGAAGGTTCTGAAGTGGTACAGCTTTATATCAGTGATTTAAAATCTTCATTGCCTCGTCCGATTAAAGAATTAAAAGGATTTGAGAAAGTTTCGCTAAAAGCGGGAGAAGAAAAAACAGTTACGTTTACAATCGATAAAACTGCTTTGAGTTTCTTTGATGATAAAAAACACGACTGGGTTGCAGAATCGGGTACTTTTGAAGCAATCATTGGTGCATCTTCGACAGATATAAAATCTAAAGTGGGTTTCTCACTTCAATAATTTCATTATTTCTAAATTGGTTGGTTGTAAAGCTGCAGGTGTAAAAAGTTGCAGCTTTGCTTTATATTTTTAGTTATAAATAAAATGTTATAAGTTAGAAGTTTTTTTAATCCTAATTAAATTTATAAAATGAAACAAATATTATTCGCTGCAGTTTTTATTTTATTCCAAAAGCTTTCGGCGCAAAGCCTGGAAAAAATGCAGTGGTTTAATGAACCTGAAAAATGGGAAATTAAAAATAATGCACTTATTATGAATGTAACCGCAAACAGCGATTACTGGCGAATTTCTCATTACGGATTTACCGTTGATGATGCACCTTTTTATTATGCAGCATACGGCGGCGAATTTGAAGCCAAAGTAAAAATTTCCGGAAATTATATTGCACGTTTTGACCAAATGGGCTTAATGATTCGCATTGATGAAAAAAATTACATAAAAACAGGAGTAGAATTTGTTGATGGAAAATTCAATATCAGTACGGTTGTAACACACGACAAAAGCGATTGGAGTGTAACCACTCTTGAAAAAGCACCGCCATTTGTCTGGATTAAAGCAGTTAGAAGATTAGATGCTGTTGAGGTATTTTACTCTTTTGATGATAAAAATTACATTATGACCAGAAATGCTCCTTTACAAGACAACACACCCGTAATGGTTGGATTAATGGCCGCTTCTCCTGATGGAAAAGGTTTTGAAGCTAAATTCGAAAACTTCTCTGTAAAACATTTACCAGATCAAAGAAGATTAGAGTGGCTGAAAAACCATCAATAAACTAAATACCAAAAAACTGAACCTATAAATCATAATTTAACTTAAACCAAATACAAATGAGTTCAATTTCATCTGATATTAAACCAAAAAAGCATTACGAAATTCTCGACGGTTTGCGTGGGGTTGCAGCTATTTTAGTTGTTGCTTTTCACATTTTTGAAACCTTTAGCGGCGGAAACCGTTTTATACAAATTATCAATCACGGATATTTAGCCGTTGACTTCTTTTTCCTTTTATCTGGATTTGTTGTGGCGTATGCTTATGACGACCGCTGGGGGAACATGACGCAATGGGAATTCTACAAACGCCGATTAATTCGCTTACAGCCCATGGTAATTATGGGAATGATCATTGGTGCTGTATTTTATTATTTCCAAGCCTCAGATATATTGTTTCCGCAAATTGCAGGAATGCCGGTGTGGAAATTAATTTTAACAATGTTTATTGGTTTTACCTTACTGCCAATTCCACCTTCAATGGAAATTAGAGGCTGGGGAGAAATGCATCCTTTAAATGGTCCGGCTTGGTCACTTTTTTTCGAATATATCGCAAACATCTTGTACGCCCTGATTTTTCGCAGATTTTCGAATAAAGTACTGTCAGTTTTTGTGCTGATATTTGCCGGACTGTTAATTAATTATACCGTTTTTGGCCCAAAAGGTGACGTAATTGGCGGATGGTCATTAAACCTGGAGCAAATGAATGTTGGTTTCACCAGATTATTATATCCGTTTTTTGCAGGAATTTTACTTTCCCGTTTAGGAAAATTAATTCACATAAAAGGCGCATTTTGGGTTTGCAGTATTTTGATCACAATTATTTTGGCATTACCAAGATTTGGTGATGAAAACAGTATATGGCTGAATGGTTTATACGAATCTTTCGTTATCATTTTAATCTTCCCGGTTATTGTTGCAATTGGAGCAGGCGGGCAGATTAAAAGTGCTTTTTCAACAAAAATATGCAAGCTTCTAGGCGATATTTCGTATCCAATTTACATTACCCATTATCCGTTAATTTATTGGTACACAGCTTGGGTGGTCGATAATAAAGTTTCAATTCAGGATGGTTATGTTTTAGGAATTGGTGTTTTAATTGCCAGCATTCTAATCGCATATTTATGTTTAAAATTATACGATGAGCCGGTTAGAAATTGGCTTCAGAATAAGTTTCAAAAACGTAAAATAGCGTAAAATGTACAAGGTAGAGATGCACTGCAGTGCATCTACGCAACGTATATAAAATCTTGAAGTTCTAATTTTGTTAGTTATAGATATTCAAAAAAGGGATGAAATTTCATGTTTTCATCCCTTTATTTTTTTGTTTTTATGTAGAGACGCACAGCAGTACGTCTTTTTTTGCCACAGATTAAAAGGATTAAAAATGATTTTATTTTGTATGAATTTGCAAAAATGCGTTAAAATATTGTGTCAATACTTTGCGGAGACGCACTACTGTGCGTCTCTACGGATATGCATTTCGAAAAATTGTAAAATAGATTAATGAAAGACAAAAGGGATAAACAATTACGTTTATCCCTTTTGTCTATAAAGTTATTCTAAAAAAGAGAACATAAAAACTTAGTATCTCAGAATCTTAGCACCTCAGTACCTTAAAAAATTATTCTAAAACCAATGCACCCAAAGCTTCTTTACTAAAACCTTTTAACTGTTCTGTTTTTCCGGCTTTAATTTTAGCAGTCCAGTTTGGGTCAGATAATAATGGTCTTCCTACGGCAACTAAATCAAAATCACCTCTGTCGAAACGTCTGTTTAATTCTTCTAAAGAAGTTGGCTCAGAACTTTCTCCGGCAAAAGCACCAAAGAAATCGCTTGAAAGACCAACAGAACCAACCGTAATTGTTGGAGCTCCTGTTACTTTTTTAGCCCATCCTGCAAAATTCAAATCAGAATCTTCAAATTCAGGTTCCCAGAATCTGCGTTGTGAAGCGTGTATAATATCAACTCCGGCGTCAACAAGCGGTGTAAGCCAGGCTTCTAATTCCTGTGGATTTTTAGCCAGTTTATAATTGTAATCAGAAGGTTTAAACTGAGAAAAACGCATAATAACTGCAAAATCATTTCCTACTTGCTTTCTGATTTCTTTTATTACTTCAATAGCAAAACGGTTACGTTCCGGCAAAGTTTTTCCACCGTAAATGTCTTCACGTAAATTCGTTTCAGCTCTAAAGAACTGGTCAATTAAATAACCGTGTGCACCGTGAATTTCAACAGTATCAAAACCTAATTTTTTAGCATCAGCTGCAGCCTGGCCAAAAGCAATTATGGTGTTTTCAATATCTTTCTCAGACATTGTAATTCCGTTTCTAAAATCAGGACGGTTTAATCCAGACGGACCTTCAAAAGGAACTGGCGGAACCCATCCTGAATGGTGGTTATCCATAATTCCCATATGCCAGATCTGCGGGCCCATTTTTCCGCCTGCAGCATGAACTTTTTCAATAACTTTTTTCCATCCGTTTAAAGCTAAATCCCCGTGAAAATGCGGCACATTAGCATCATTTGATGAAGAAGGTCTGTCGATAACAGTTCCTTCAGATAATATTAAACCAACTTCGCCTTCAGCTCTTTTTTGGTAGTAAGCAGCTACTTCATCAGTTGGAACTCCGTTAGGAGAAAAAGAGCGCGTCATAGGCGCCATTACGATTCGGTTTTTTAGATTTAACGTTTTTAAGTTAAATGGCGAAAACAGGTTGTTTGTACTCATAGTAATTTACAAATTAGATTGAATTAATTTACTGAGTGCTTCAAAGGCACCTTCGTTACGTTTATAATAAGTCCATTGTCCAACACGTTTGGCTTCGATGAATCCGGCACGTTGTAAAATAGACAGATATTCTGATACTGTAGATTGTGTCAAACCGGCTTTGGCCTGAATTTGTCCCACGCAGACACCGTGTTCAAATCCGCCATGTTCAAGCTGTCCGGGAAAGTTTATTTCGGGTTCCTTCAGCCATTCCAGCATTTGCAATCTGGATTTGTTAGAGAGCGCCTTAAAAATTTCTATATTTTCCATAGGGCAAATATATCGACTTTTCCCGATATATCAATTTAAAGAAACATTTTTAGGAAAATTTTATGATGGAGGAGGAGAAATGATGAAGAATTTAGGAAAGAAAAATTATATTTGCTTATGTATTAATCTCGCAAAGTCGCAGAGGCGCAAAGTTTTTTCAATTGCCTCCAGCTTTAGCTGGAGATATTGAGAAAGGTGGGAAAAGGGCTTTAGCCAAACTGTATATTTTTGGCTAAAGCCTTTCGGGCTAATTTTTATAAACCTCCAGCTAAAGCCGGAGGCAATTCAATTGAAAAAACTTAAAAAAAGCTTGGTGTCTCTGTGCCTTTGCGAGATTAAAAAATGTTCTCCAAAACAAATAAACTTAATCAATTATGAAAAAAACTCTACTTATTTTAGGATTCTTATGTTGTGTAATAACCAGTTCAAAAGCACAGGTTGTAGGTACTGATATTGGTGATATAGCGCCAGAAATCGATCTTCCTGATACAAAAGGCAATAATGTGGTGCTTTCATCTTTGCGAGGTTCTTTGACTTTAGTCGATTTTTGGGCTTCGTGGTGCGGACCATGTATTAAAGAACAACCGGCATTATTGAAATTATACAACGCTTATCCGGATAAATTTTCGATTTACAGCGTTTCTATGGATACTAAAAAACCTTTGTGGTTAGCGGCTATTGCTAAAGGAAAATTACCATGGATACAAGTAAGTGATCTAAAATATTGGAAATCTCCGGTTGTGGGAGATTATATGCTTCAATCAGTTCCCTTAAATTTTTTAATAGACAAAAACGGAATTATCCTTGCTAAAAACATTCACGGAAAAGCGTTGGAAGATATGGTTAATAGTTTGTTGACAGCGCAGTAATTTTGTTTCAAGCTGATATGTTTTTGGTATTCTTAGCAAAAAAAAATATGAACTTTACAAGTAATGAAATTCAATATTTACATAATTTATGATTCAAGAATTGGTCTTAGTTACAGACTTTTGATGAATAATTGTTTTCGTTCGATGCTGAATTAAAATACTATATAAGTTTAATAAATAAGCCAAATAAAGCGGCAATGATTATTATATAAGGTTCAGGCAGATTTTTGACACGGAACAAAGTAATAATTGTTATTACAGCAATAAGAACTGTTGGAATATCAATTATAGTTTGGGAAGCAATTACAAGGACCGAACCTGCCAAAGCACCAATAACTGCTGCCGTAATTCCATCAACAAATGATTTAACCGATTTATTTCCTGCAATTTTATGAAAATAAGGTGCCATAGCAACAGTAAATATATAGCAGGGTAAAAATGTGGCTAAGGCAGCAACCAGAGCACCCAAAAATCCGTCAACTAAATAACCGATGAACCCAACAGTAATTACTACCGGGCCTGGTGTTATCATTGCTACAGCAACAGAATCTAAAAATTGCTGCTCTGTTAACCAATGATTTTCAATTACAACGCCTGAATGTAAAAAAGGTACAATGGCTAACCCGCTTCCAAATACAAATGTTCCTGCCTCGGCAAAGAAAATGGCAATTTTGATTAACGTTTTACTTTCATAATTCCATAAAGGAACCTGCAGGAGCAATATTGAATTTATAGATTTTGAGTTCCACCATTTAGGAGGTGATTTAATGATCATATATAAAAATCCTGCCGCAATAAATAACAAGACCGGTTCTTGCCGCATGATAAATGTTATACTAAAAGTAATAAGAAAAAACAACCATAATAACCAGTTTGTTCTAAAAGACTCGATATTAAATTTACCAATAGATTTTACGGTAAGTTTGTACGAACTTACGACTATAAGCCCAATGACGGCTGCACCAACGCCATAAAATACAGCTTGAATCCAGGGCAGCCCTCCATATAATTTATATATAATTCCTAAAAGAACAACCATAATAAAGGAAGGCAGAATAAATGCAAACCCAATTAAAGTAGCTCCTATTAGTCTATAATGCACAAATCCCAAATAGATTCCTAATTGAGCAGCCAATGGCCCCGGAGCTAATTGGGCTAAAGCCAGACCCTGTTTGTATTCTTCTTCAGAAATCCATTTGCGATTTTCGACTAAATCTTTATGCATATATCCTACAAGTGCAACTGGTCCTCCAAAACCTATTGTTCCCAGTTTTAGAAAATATAAAGCTAATTCTTTTAATGAATATTTTGCAGCTGTCATTGATAAGGATATTTTTAAAAAGCAATTCCAAATTGAAAGCCAACAGTAAACGATGCAGGGTGATCATTACCAAAACGAACAGGCAGAGGCAGAGCGGCAAAATAACTGCAGTTATTGCTTTTTATGACCGTTTTATTAATTACAGGAGTTATACCGTATCTTCCGCTGCTTTCAAAAGCTGCTCTTCCGGCAAATGTGTAACCATTTCCCAGTGCGACTAAAACGCCGGGATGAAATAATAAATTGGTTACTTTATCACTGTTTCCCTGTACTCTAATGTTGGGAACAACTTCAAATGAAAAACCTATTTTTTGACTCTTCCAAATATTGATTCCGGTAGGAAAACCTACGGCATAATAATCTCTAAAATTTATACTTGTCTGTTCATTGCTAAAAGTTGCAATAGGGTGCATGATTCCAAAATAACCCGTAATTTTTGGATATGTAGTTTGAGAAAATGAATTATAACTAAAAAATAATAAAGTGATTACGAAAATGTGTCTGAATGAAATCATAATAGTTTTGTTAATTAAGAAACAAAGCTATTAATAATGAGATTTTTTAAATAGAACGCTGTTTACCTTTTGTATCTGAATTACTTTTCAGCCTGTTTTTTCTGTAAGAAGAAGGATTTTTTCCCGTTTGCAGTTTAAATATTCTTGTAAAATGACTTTGGTCTGAAAACCCTGTCATATAAGCAATTTCAGTTAAGGTATAAGTTGAATTTTGAATTAAATTGATCGCTTTTTCAATTCGCAGTTTTCGAACATATTCACCAAAATTCAGGTCTTCAAAATATTTAGAAAACTCTCTTGACAAATAGGATGGATTTAATTCTAAATCATTGGAGATTTTCTTTAAATCAAAAGTAAACTGCGCATCTATTTGATCCTGAATTATATTTTTTAATTCTTTTACCCACAAAGGCGTTTTTTGACTGCTTTTTTTCTCAATTAAAAACTTCTTGTATACTTCGTGAAGTAAATTTTCGAACGGACTGTTTTGCAGATGGTTCTGCTTGTACAAATGTTTTGCCCAGCTGTATAGTGCATCGTAGAGTTTTAATCCGGTTTCTAATAATTCGGCATCGTTTGTAATGTTGTGCGAAAGCCCGGCAGAAATTGCCCAAAGTCCGGCAGCTTCTTTCGCAAGATCGTGGCGGTCAGTATCGGCGCCGCGAACAATTTTTGCCATAATTAAAACAGCCGGATCGTCAATTTGATACTTTTTTACAATGTAATCAAAAGTGCAATCTTCATTATAATGCGTAAATTCTACATCTGGAATATCAAACGGAATTGCATCTAATTTTTTTGCTTTCTCTAAAACTTCATTAAAAGGAACATAAATAAATTCGGCATCAGCATCAACAAATTTTTTGATCAGCCATGGGCAGGCGATTCTGTCAATTTTAGGCCTTTCACGTGTTATCCATTTCATTTTGATAAGGCTAAAAATTAATCATTTTCTGTTGAAGTTTTCTTTACGCCGCCAAAACTAGTTTTCATCAACTCTCTAATCTGAAACTGCGTTTTATTTCGGGTTACACTTTTCCATTCGTCAAAATCATAAATATGAATTTGATCAGCATACGGGTTTGTTACAAAGAAAAGTCTTGATATTGAATATTTATAATATTTTAATTCATGCGAAATATGACGGTTGGGTACGATAATAAGAATCGTATCCCAATCCAGAAAATTTTTGGGAACATCATCTCTTTCTGTTAATCCAAGAGATTCAAAAAAGGCAAGTATCTTTTGGTCATTATTCTTATCGATCTTTTCATCGATACGTTTAATGGTACTAAGAAGCTTTTTTTCATCTTTAATAACACTCATACAATATTTGTTTTTTTAAATTTTATATAAAATTACACCAAATCAAAATCATTTAAAAAAGTATAGCCAATAGAATGATTCTAAATTTTAATCATTATTTTAAGATCGTTTACAAGGAGTTATTATGTGTAGGTTTTGATAAAATATTATCGACTTAAATCATTTTTATACCATAATTTTATCATTCTAACTTTATTTAACCGCATTTTTATGAAAATTATTTTTTTTAAAAGAATTCTTTTGTTTTTGATTTTTTTGATTTCAGGTCTGGCTTCCGCCCAAAAATCAGAAAGAGAATTGATTTTAATCGATAAGGACTGGCGATTTTCATTTGGTCATTTATATGATACAGAAAAAGATTTTGGACACGCAGCAGGCTATTTTTCCTATTTAACCAAAACCGGATTTGGGGATGGTCCGGCGGCAAAAGACTTTGATGACCGTGCGTGGCGAAAGTTAGATCTGCCTCACGATTGGGCAGTTGAACAGGAGTTTAGCGAAAAAGGAAGTTTTAGCCATGGATTTAAAACTGCCGGAAAAGGTTTTCCTGAAAAAAGCATTGGCTGGTACCGAAAAAAAATCAATATCCCGGAAACTGATAATGGTAAAATTATCAGTTTAAAATTTGACGGTGTTTTTAGAAACTCAAAAGTATTTTTTAACGGCTATTATTTGGGAACAGAACAAAGCGGTTATAACGGATTTGAATATGATGTAACGGCTTATGTTAATTATGGAGGAGAAAATACAATTGTTGTTCGTGCCGATGCATCTATGGAAGAAGGCTGGTTTTATGAAGGCGCAGGGATTTACAGACATGTTTATTTACAGAAAACAAATCCGGTTCATGTAGCAGTTAATGGAACTTATGTAACATCAGAACTTAAAAATAATGATGCTGATGTTATTGCCGATGTTACGGTTGAAAATAAAGGAAATTATAAAGGATCGATCGAAATAATTCAGACTATTTTTAATGCTGAAAACAAGCAGGCTGCAAATTTTTCTGAAAGTATACTGGCCCCTGAATTTTACAAAACAATTACTCATAGTTCAAAATTATATGTAGAGCACCCGCTTTTATGGAGTATTGAATCACCTAATTTATATCGTTTAGTAACGCAGATTAAGCAGAACGGAAAAACAATTGATAGTTATGAAACCACATTTGGAATTCGAACTATTGAATTCGACCCGGAAAAGGGCTTTTTCCTTAACGGAAAACCTTTAAAATTAAAAGGGACCAATAATCACCAGGATCATGCGGGAATTGGAACGGCACTGCCAGATGATATTCAGTATTACCGAATTAAAAAACTGAAAGAAATGGGCTCGAATGCCTATCGTTGTTCGCATCATTCGCCAACGCCCGAACTGTTAAAAGCTTGCGATGAATTAGGAATGCTTGTAATTGATGAAACACGTTTGATGGGGATCAACGATTATCATTTAAATGATTTAAAGCGAATGATGGAGCGCGACCGAAATCATCCGAGTATTTTTTGCTGGTCTGTTGGAAATGAAGAATGGAATATTGAAGGCAATATTGTGGGCGAACGTATTACGAATGTAATGCAGAATTATGCAAAAAATATTGACCCAACAAGACCTGTAACAGTGGGAATCAGCAGCGGATTTAAAAGCGGGATTTCGTCTGTAGTTGAAATTATGGGCTATAATTATCTTGGAAACGGTGATATCGACGCACATCGAAATCAGTTTAAAAACCAACCCGGAATGGGAACAGAAGAAGGTTCAACTTTTGCAACGCGCGGCATTTATTTTACAGATGATGCCAAACATTATCAAAGTGCTTATGACCGAAAACCGCGCCCGACTTTTTACAGCATAGAAGAGGGCTGGAAGTTTTATGCCGAAAGACCATATCTGGCAGGAATGTTTATCTGGACAGGATTTGATTATCGTGGAGAGCCAACGCCTTATGGCTGGCCGTCTGTAACGTCGTATTTCGGAATGATGGATGTGTGCGGTTTCCCAAAAGATAATGTGTTTTATTTAAAATCATGGTGGGGAAACAAACCTGTTTTACACATTATGCCGCATTGGAACTGGAGCGGAATGGAAGGCAGAGAAATTGATGTCTGGGTACATTCTAATTGTAATGAGGTAGAGCTTTTCCTGAACAAAAAAAGTCTCGGGAAAAAGAAAATGGAGCAAAACAGCCATTTAGAATGGAAAGTAAATTATATGCCGGGAACTCTGGAAGCAATTGGATATAAAAATGGAAAAAAAGTATTGACCGAAATTCAAAAAACAACTGAAAAAGCTGAAAACATTAAACTTTCTGTAGATAAAGAAAATGTGCAAAATTCAAAAGTAACGGTTGTAACAGTTGAGGTTACAGATAAAAATGATTTACATGTTCCAACAGCCAGTGATGAAATTACATTTTCAATAAAAGGCGGAAAGATTTTGGGAGTAGGTAACGGCGATCCAATTTCTTTAGAAAAAGATCAGTTTCTTGATGCTCTTTCATTAGTTCAAATAACTAATTTTCAGGAACAAAAAGGAACAACTGTTACTTTGCCTCAGGAATTACAAAATTATCCTGAAAATGATTGGAAAACAGCTTTTAAAGATCGGGATTATAAAAACCAGGCATCATCTTATATTTATAAAGGCGAATTTGAGCTAAAAAACAATTTAGCTTCCAATATCGTGAGTTTCTTTTACAAGAAAATAGGAGTAGAAACGGTAGTTTTTATCAATGGAAATAAAGTAAATGCAAGTACCGAAGATCCTCAAAAGTATATTTTAGATTCGGCGATTTTGAAAGAAGGAAAAAATACGATTCATATTGCCGTAACTCCATTACAAAAAATAAAAGACTGGGACGTTATGAACACAAATCCGGGAGTTATTCAGGTAATAACGCCAGCTGAACCTTGGAAAAGAAAGCTTTTTAACGGATATGCACAAATCATAATCCAAAAAGAGGAAAATGTGGGAGAAGTTGTTTTATTCGCTTCCGCGAAAGGATTACGGGCATCAAGTTTGAAGAATTAATTTTAACCGCAAAGGCGTAAAGGTTTACGCAAAGCACGCAATGAGAAATAAAACTTTGCGTCTTCGCGACTTTGCGAGATTATTCGACTCCAGTTTAAAAAACCTTGCGACCTTTGCGAAACCTTTACGCCTTTGCGGTTAAAAAACCTGATCCCGAAGCCTCGGGAGAAACCTGAAACAAAATAAACTAAAAATATATTTGATTTTCATAACTTTGCAAAATGAATAATCAAATAGAAACTCAGAATTGCGATTTTACTTCAGATTTAAAGCTGAAGGGGTTTAAAGTATATCAGATAAATGGAGATTTAAGTAAAATTCCCGTTTACAGCCGCAGGGATTTTTATAAAATCTGTATCAACACGAGTAAAAGTATTATACAATATGCTGATCGCGGAATAGAAACTGATGGAACTATTCTGTTTTTTGGTAATCCAATTATTCCATATTCATGGGAAACTGTTTCTGAGGGTTATGAAGGTTATGCCTGCGTTTTTACAGAAGAATTTCTGAAAGCAAAAGACCGTTCAGAAACACTTCACGAATCACCTTTGTTTAAAATAGGAGGAACGCCAATTTTTTCTTTAAATGCTGAACAAAAGATATTTATAGATTCATTGTTTCAAAAAATGATTCAGGAATATGAAACTGATTATGTTTTTAAAGACGATTTAATGCGCAGTTATGTCAACTTGATTATTCATGAATCGATGAAAATGCAGCCGTCAGACAACTTCTTTAAACATAAAAATGCTTCTGCAAGAATTACGTCTTTATTTTTAGAATTATTAGAAAGACAATTCCCAATAGAAACAAAAGACGAACCTTTGGCATTAAAAACGCCTCAGGATTATGCGCAGAGCCTTGCCGTACACGTAAATCATTTAAATCGTTCTGTAAAAGAAATTACAGGAAAACCAACAACGGCGCATATTACCGAGAGAATTATTAGCGAAGCAAAAGCTTTATTGCAGCATACGGACTGGAGTATTTCAGACATTGGTTATTCGCTTGGTTTTGAATATCCGAGTTATTTTAATAACTATTTTAAAAGACTTACAGGAACGATTCCGAAATCGTTGAGAATGTAAATTGTTTCAATTTCATAATTTTTTGTTTGAATATTGTTATTTCCGGAACGCATTCCTGAGCTAATTTTGCTTTGAAATTACAACAGTAAAATAATTTATCGGTTTTCGACAGACTAAATAAATACTTCATAAAGCGGATTCTAGCTTTTTAAATTTAGTTTATAATTCTGATAATGAAATATATAAGTAATTTTAATAAAGTAAATCTCAAAAAAATAACTAAATTTATGTCAACAAATTATTCAGCCGTTATCGAAGAAGGAAAAGTCCCTGGTACATATATGACGGGCGACGTTTCCTATAAGAAACAAAGCAGTGATATTCATCCTGAAAATACTGTTATTAAGGAAGTTACTTTTGAACCTTGTGCAAGAAGCAACTGGCATATAAATGCTAGTCTGCACATGCTCATTGCAAAAGATGGAATAGGTTATTATCAGGAAAGAGGAAGCGCAGCCCGAATACTTCTTAAGGATGAAGTAGTTACAATTTTACCGGGAGTAGAACATTGGTATGGAGCAACTCCATTTGATAAGTTTTCGTATGTTGCCATTATTACAGAAATTGATAAAGGCCACGGAACCTGGTTAGAAAAAGTAACTGATGGAGAGTATTTTCTGTTAAGTCACTAAGTTTCTAAGATGCTAAGATTATAAGTTTTTTGAAACCTGAAACTTGAAACCTGAAACAAACTAAAAAAACAATATGGAAACAAAAAACATAAAAGCCTTTGGTACAGAAGCTGCCGAAGCACCGTTGAAAACATTAGATATTAAACGCCGCGCGGTACAGGCACATGACGTAGAAATTGAAATTTTATATTGTGGAATTTGTCATTCTGATCTGCATTCTGCAAGAAATGAATGGCACGGAACGATTTACCCAATTGTTCCCGGACATGAAATTGTGGGCCGAATTGTAAAAATTGGTGATCACGTTAAAAATTTCAAAGTTGGCGAATTAGCCGGAGTAGGATGTATGGTTGATTCTTGCAGAGAATGTGAGAATTGCAAAAATGATTTAGAGCAATATTGTGATGAAGGAAGTATTTTGACATTCAACTCTCCAGACAAACATTTAGGCGGAATACAAACTTTTGGAGGTTATTCTGAAAGCATTGTTGTAGATGAAAGTTTTGTGCTGCACATTTCAGATAAATTAGACCTTGCGGGAGTTGCACCTTTACTTTGCGCAGGAATCACAACTTATTCTCCTTTAAAACACTGGAAAGTTGGTCCTGGACAAAAAGTTGGAATCGTTGGTATTGGCGGTTTAGGGCATATGGGAATTAAATTGGCAAAAGCAATGGGTGCTCATGTTGTGGTTTTTACCACTTCGTTATCTAAAACCGAAGATGCAAAACGTTTAGGTGCAGACGAGGTAGTTTTATCTACAGATCCGGAACAAATGGCTAAATATGCTAAAAGCCTGAATTTTATTTTAGACTGTGTTTCTGCAGAACATAACATCGATTCATACCTAAATTTATTAAAAGTAGATGGAACATTGACTTTAGTTGGTGCCCCAATGGATCCGCTTCCTGTAACATCATTCAGTCTTATATTAGGAAGAAGAAGTTTTGCAGGATCTGCAATTGGCGGAATCGCTGAAACTCAGGAAATGTTAGACTTCTGTGCAGAACACAACATTACATCCGATATCGAAATAATTGGTGTAAATGATGTGAACAATGCTTACGAAAGATTATTAAAAGGAGATATCAAATATCGTTTTGTAATTGATATGGCGTCTTTAAAATAAGCTGCTAAGATCCTAAGTTTTTTCTTGATATAATCCTATTCGTTTAGCGAATAGGATTTTTTTTTACCCAAAACCAAAAACTCATAACTATGAAAGTTATAACCAAAATTATATAACAGAAAAATCTTTCTTTTAGGGAACTTTGACTTAACCATACAACTAATTACTAATCTAATTTATTAAGTCATGCCAGATTCAAGAATTAAAAACGAAGCACAATACGAAGCCCTTGTTAAAAAGGGGTACAGTAAAGAGAAATCGGCGCGTATTGCGAATACACCAGATGCAGGAGAAAAAGGCGGAAGAGCAAGGCCTTATGAAGAATGGACAAAGGAAGAACTCTATGAACAAGCTAAAAAGGTGGGGATTTCAGGACGTTCTTATATGAATAAAAGAAGTTTGATAAAATCTTTAAGAGCTAATTAGAGTAAAATGCTGCACAATTTGTAACGTTTGAGAGATAAACGATTCTATAAAATAAGGGAAAAACATTTTTAATTTTTCACAATTTTAATCCGTTTAATGATGTTCAGGTGTCTGCTTAATTAATAAAAAACAATATTGCATCAAAGTTGCATTTAGTGTTTACAAGCAGAGAAATCAACTTTTATACTTGTTCAGTAAAGATTCAGGAAGGCTCAGTATCAATATTACGATTGGAGCAAAGATGTTTTTATTCATCCTGAATTTTTGACTTGAAAAATTCCACCAGAAAAAATTAAGGAATTTACAGCCGAATGTTCGATTAACAGTTTTTAGTTTTTGTATTAAAAAAAGAAATTCGAACTCAAATAACATTGGCAGACATACTCACAAAAAAAAATCTAAAAGATGCAATTTACCCGTTATAAAAAAAATGACAGGGAAGAAAAGCGGCGATTTTTTTTCTATAATAATTATCAACAGGAGCATAAATTGAAAAATGAAGTTTTAATAGATATTCAGGCTGTAATAATCGGTGTTTGAAGTGGATTTTACATCCTGACAATATGACATATCAATGATTATTTTTGTTTAATTTCCAGTGTTTTATGTTATTTAAATTTAATTAAAACTTTAAGATGTTTTTGATGCTTGTAATTTTTAATAATTGAAGCAGTAAAGTACCGATAAATTTTCTTTTTTGGTAAAAACGCTTAAAGAAATTATACATATTAAACAATTTTTAGGGCTTTGAAATCTTCTTTCAGAATTTTATAATGTCTGCAAAACAGGTTTAAAAGAAAAGCTTATCTACGTGTTATTTTAGTTTTCGCGAGTTATTGTTTTGCTTTAGAAAGATTATAGTAAATTATCAGGAATTTAGATTTGAAATTCAAAAAAATAATTTAATTTTTCTGTAAAAACCCAGTGATATCAAGGGATTTTAACGGTTTTTAGAAAATGATATCACGTTTTGCTGTGTAAGGCCATCAACAGTTGCTACAAACTATTTTCAAAATTTGCTGCTTGTTTATATTTGTTTACGCGGAATTTCTGATGTGTTTTATTTTAATCATTAACTTAAATTATTGCTTTACATGATTAGTTTAAATACTTGTAATACAATATATTAGTTTTTTTTACTATATTTAAAAAAACTACAGCTTCGAACTTTATATTCATCTTCAAAGCCAATTTTGTTATTAGTAATTCTTAAACAGAAATAAGTTTTTTTAGGATAATCAACATACTGTATATTTTGAATAAAGTTTAGAATTTATAAAATAAATTTCGGTTTGTTTTTTGTTTTTGAATGAGCTAATATTAAAATTAATAGAGTTAATTTTCATTGTTTTTAATGATGAAATTTGAATTAACTAATCTTATAATCTTAACACCCATGAAATCATAAAAAAGAGCAAAACATGAAACCGACTATATATAGAAATCAGTCAACTTACATAAAATAAAATAGATAAGTATTTTTATTTTGCTGAGGATCAGTTGTTCCAGATTTATTCTGGAGCAGCTGTTTTTTTTTGAGCTTCACTCAAAGGTTCAAAAGGTTTGTTTAAGAATGTAAAAGACCTTTGTTTCTCTGCTGCTTTGCACCTTTGTTCCTTACCAACTAAAAATTATGAAATTTCTAATTGAAATTGTATAAGAGTTTGATTTGCAATAAGTACGAAATTTAGATTATATAAAATGAGGAAAAAACCAAAAGTTGATTTTGTATATAAATACAAGCTGCTTTTTTAAAACCATAAAGCAAATGAAAAAACTTTACATAAATTCTGGGGGATTTGATGCCGTTTTTAACGATTTTAAAGATAGTTTTGGTGGTGAACTTACTGCTGATAACAATGAATATAATTTAGAAATAAATTCAAAATGGACAAAAGGTTCTATTAAAGGAACCCGATTTGACGACAGAGTTTTATTTATGCATTTTGATCTTGAATTTAACCACGAGGTTAGTTTAAGTATTGAATCATTTAAAACAGCACCTGTCTTTTTTGTTTATTGCGAAAACGGAAATGTAAGCCATAGTTTTGGCGCAAATGGAGAAAAGAAGATACTAAACAAAAATCAATCGGCTGTTTTAAGCAATTCTTCAGTAATAAATAGCGTTTTGTATTTTGAAAATCATAAACGCATACAATTTACATTATTAGGAATACCGACTATTGATAATAAAAATGCTGAACTGGTTTCGCAGGTTATACACCATTTTACAAACGATTCCGGAAATTACATTTACATTGGAAAAGAAAATTTAAAAATATCAGATAAGATAAAAGAATACAACACAGTTCCGGAAAAAGGACTTGTTGGAACGCAGCTTAAAAAAAGTATTATAATGAATATTATAGAAACAGAAGTAGTGCGTCACAGTTCTAATTATCCAAGAGCCTTTGATCCTGTTGTTAATCTGACAATGAAACCGGTTAGTGAAATCAAACGAATTTTTGCCATGAATTTTTCTGTAATACTTGCTGCAGCTAGACATTTTAGATCAAAATATCATTTTCATTTAAACCATATAATCAAAAATTAGCCGGCTGACAATAACTGCTATTATGAAAAAACAGCTTTCTAAAAAGCTGTTTTTTCATTTTTATAGACCACAGGCTGCACGGGTTTGCGCGGGTTTTGTTTTTTCGCGCGGATTTAATTTGATTTGTGCTGATTTTTTAGTTTTTCAATCCAGACAGCTGTCTGGATTGAAAAACTAAGCCTATTGCAGAGAAAAACTCAGGGCCTTGAAAATTTAGAGCCTTAGCGCCTAAAAAAAAAACAATTAAAGCTGGTTTGCCAACATGGGAATTATGTAACGAATTTGATTTTGGATAAAAATGCTTTGTGCTTTTAATTTATACATTTGAAAGTTTTGACTGCCTTTTTGAATAGGATCAGATGTTCAAAATGATAGCCTAAAAACGATTTTTCAAATATATTTTAATTCTTTTAACGCTTTATTCCCCCACTACGGCATGGTATTAATTATAAATAATATCAAGGCAGATATTATTGCCTTAAAGAAAACATTAGAATTACATAATATTGATGTAGATACCGCCGAGTCTGGTGAAGAAGCCCTGAAAAAGATATTAAAAAACAATTACTGTCTTATTATTATGGACGTTCAAACACCGGATTTCGATAGCTTTGAAGTAGTTAAAATTCTCTCTGCAAATAAGCAGACAAAAGATGTTCCCGTAATTTTCCTATCAGCTTTAAATATTGAAAAGAAATACATTTTTAAAGGTTCTGAAACCAGTGTTGTAGAATATATTACAAAACCTGTCGATACTGATCTGCTAATGCTGAAAGTAAAAAATTTCATTAAAATTTACGAACAGCAAAACGAATTAAAAGAGATAAAAGACCTGCTTTCTAAAGAAATTAAAATTAGAAAAGAAGCACAGGATAACCTCGAAACTAAAATCGCCGAAAGAACAAGGAAACTGGTTTTGAAAAACGAAGAATTGGAGATGAAAAATCACGAATTACAGCAGTTTTCCTGGGTAGTTTCGCACGATTTGAATGAACCCATACGGAAGATTCAGGTTTTTATAAAAATAATCAAAGAGCTTTATTTAAAAAATGATGAAAAAGGAATTGATTATATCGACAGAACCATAAAATCTGCAGAAAGAATGCAGACCTTAATTACAGATCTTCTTGCTTATTCCCGTTTATCTGCAAAGGTTAAACCTGAAATTACCAACTTAAATATTGTTTTACAAGATGTGCTTTCTGATTTTGATTATTTAATCGAGAGAAAAAATGCGACAATTAAAACAACAGAACTCCCAGCAATTGAGAGTATTCCGAGTCAGCTTCGACAAGTATTCCAGAATTTGATTGGAAATGCCCTTAAATTCTCCAACACAGAAAATCCGCCGGTAATCGAAATCACCTCAGAATTAATCTCCGATAAATCTTTCGACAGCCCAGCCTCTCCGGAAGGGAAATACTGCAGAATTATTGTAAAAGATAACGGAATTGGTTTTGATGAAGCTTATCTCGACCGAATTTTTATTATTTTTCAGAGTTTAAACGATCGCCGGATGTATGAAGGAACCGGAATTGGATTGGCAATTGCCAAAAAAATCATCGAAAAACACAACGGATTAATTACTGCTAAAAGTGAAGTAGGCAAGGGAGCAAGATTTATTATTGTTCTTCCTTTAAAACACGAATAAATACAGAATGTAAGGTTTAAAAAAAATCAGCCGATTAGTTCACCAGATTTCATTATTGGGTTTTACGATTAGTTTATCACCGTTATAAGCTTATAAATGGTAATTCCTTGGTTAATTATACGCAGGAAGTTGTTTGGAACACCATATTATTATACTCTAGATAACGATGAAAAACCAGAATTGCAGAATAATTCAATACAATTGATTTAATTTTTAGGTTTAGGAACTTCGTCTTCGGGAAGGATAATTTTATTGAGTTCGGCTTCTTTTTCAGCGCGTCTTTGTGCTGCTTTTCCTTTCCCAATAGGTATTCCGGCGGTAAAATACAAAGATCTGTTGTAAACATTAGGCCCATCGCCCTTCATAACAGGAACCAGTCCGTAATAATATTGAATCGTAATATTTAATCCGTTGCCCACATTCATGTGATATCCCGTACCAAAAGCAACTCCTGCATCAATAACCCTGATTTGATCCCTGATTTTTTTCTTGTAAACAACATCGTTATCATTGATTTCATTTTTAAACTGATCAAAAGCAGAAGCCAAAAGTCCAAACTGAGGTCCCGTTTTAAGATAAATTCGATTTTTAAACTGATACTTAATCAAAATAGGAACATTAAAATATCGAATTTCACGATCAACAGTTCCTCCCGCAAAAGTATTATCCAGATTTTCATCTTCTAAAGAATAAACAGGAATCTGCCGCGCGCCCATAGGAGATTTTACAATCACTCCTGTATTAATCATCCAGGCAGGATTTTGCTTTGACCTGATATCAAAATAAAAACCAAGATTAAAACCGGGGTTCATTCCCGAGCTTTCAAGATTAGAAATATCCGAAAGATTGATGCCGCCTTCTAAGCCAAACTCTAAAAAAGGAGAATTTAGTTTATCACCAAAAATCAAAGAAATTAAAACCTGCGATTTTGCCTGATTGATGCAGCATATTGTAATGAGCAATACTAAAACTTTTTTCATAAAGTAATTTTATAATCCAAAACGATATTGTAAACCAGCCAAAGCCTGTGTACGGCTTCCTAAAAAGCCTGCTTCAAGTCTAAACATAATGTGTTTATTATATTGAAACTGTGTTCCCACAATAAAATTCCACATATCTTTTGGTCTTTTTTGCAATGAATATTGAATAGTAGATTGATCTGCAGTACTCAAAGCCCCGTCTAAAGTGGTTAAAAAAGTCCCCGCTCTTTCTAAAGCACGATTTGCAGTATTATGTTTTGCAATGTTACTAGGATTAGACTGCTGCGCAGGAGTTAAACCATCCCACCAAGTGTCGACTTTTGTTTGGTTTTCAGATACTTTTGCCAAACCATTATCCACTTTAGTCTGTGCAGTACTCAAATCAAAAATATCCGATAAAGCAAGATTTCCATTAGTACCGCCATTAATGTGAACCCTAAAACCTCCAACCCAAATTGCAATATTTTGTTCCGGTTTATGAAACTTAAACGTTTTACCCAATCTTGGACCAAAAACATAAGAAAATGCAGGTTTATCCAGCGCACTTATATCTGTCCAGGCCATGTTCATGTCTAATGCCAGCCATCCGCCGCCAATACCAATTGTGGGCGTCATACCAAAACCAAAAGTAGTAGCATCAAAATTTGCAGATGTACCAAACGATGCAACTTCAGACCAATTATTATCAGCATCCGGAACCCAGATTCCGGCATTTATTTTTGTTGTTGTATTAGCTTTACCAAAAATTCCATAAATATTTAAAAAAGGAAGTAACCAAATATCTGGTCGTATGGTCAATGCACCAGCTTCAACAGAAGATTTATCGAAACGTACTATTTCATCAAGATTGTAAAGCGGGCCGTTATTAAAACCAACCTCTAAATTACTTATTACAATTTCAGAATCCTGCCAAAAGTAGTTTACAGACAATCCTGCTGAATATGGTAAATTATACCCTTTTTGGGCTACTTTTTCTCCCCAGATAGGCAAAGCATATGGATATTTCTCTACTTTAAGACTGTCTTTTAACTCCTGGTTTTTTTCTCCTACAATTTTATCAGTATAAACTTGGGCAAAAATTTGAATAGAAAACAATAATAAAAACGCGGTTATTAACAAATTACTTTTCATGGATTTGAATTTTATAATGGTTAGTTTTTAAAACAAAGAAGGCAAATATATGTTTTATCTTACAAAATAAACGCAAAAAAGAGAATCAATTACAAACTTTTTAGATTATTAGTATGTTAATTAGTGTTAAAGTTAATTAAAATTTTCTATCCTTGTATTTTTTTTCTTAAAACATCTCTAATAATCAGTGGTTTATATTTTTTTTTTAAAGGAAAAAGAATAAATGCTATTTTTGCAGATATGAAATGGATAGCAATAGTCATGTCAATTTATTTGATGGCACTTTCAAATATGCCTTGTGCAGATATGGAAGTGAACAGTGCTATGCATAAAACAGCCCGGTTTTCATCAGAAGAAAATCATTCGCATGATAAAGACAATGATCTGTGTTCTCCATTCTGCGCCTGCAATTGCTGCGGCGCACAGGTTTTAAGTTACCAGACATCTCCAAGCTTTGAGTTTTCTTCGGCTTGCACAAAAATTTCAATCCCTTTACCAAGTTACAATTCTGTATTTACTTCTAATTTCTACGGAAGTATTTGGCAGCCCCCTCAAATATCATAATGATGCCCGGTTAATTCTGGGTTAAAGAGTTGTGGACTTTCCACAAAATGATAAGACAAACTTTTGTCTAATTTCTCATGTCATTATATATTTCAAATGCTAGATAAAATCATTCAGTTTAGTATACGAAACAAATTCGTTATACTATTATTTACCCTCGTTTTAATAGCGTGGGGAAGCTATTCGCTTAAAAAATTGCCGCTTGATGCCCTGCCGGATGTCACCAATAATCAAGTTCAGATTATTACCACAGCACCCACTTTGGCAAGTCAGGAAGTAGAGCAATTAATAACGTATCCGTTAGAACAAGCAGTAAAAACAGTTCCGGATATTATAGAACTACGCAGTATTTCCCGTTTTGGCCTATCTGTTGTAACCGTTGTGTTTGTAGACGATGTCGATATTTACTGGGCGCGTGAACAAATATTTCAACGTTTAAAACAAGCCGGGGAAAACATTCCCGCTTATGCAGGTTCGCCGGAATTAGCCCCAATAACTACAGGCCTTGGAGAAATTTATCAATATGATGTTTATGCCAAAAAAGGCTACGAAAACAAATACGACGCAGTAAAGCTAAGAACCATTCAGGATTGGATTATTATTCCGCAATTGCAAGGTGTAAAAGGTGTTGCCGAAGTAAGTGCCTGGGGCGGAAAACTAAAACAATACGAAATCGCCGTAAACCCAAACACATTAAACAGTCTGGGCGTAACGATTACCGAAATTTTTGACGCTCTCGAAAAAAACAATCAAAATACCGGAGGCGCTTATATAGAAAAAGATCAATATGCCTATTTCATTCGCGGTGTCGGAATGGCAAAAGGCGTAAAAGACCTGGGCAATGTTGTAGTTAAAAACCGAAATGGCTCTCCCGTTCTCGTGCGAGATGTAGCGCAGGTTCGCGAAGGTGTTGCATTGCGCTACGGAGCATCGACAAAAGACGGAAAAGGAGAAATCGTTTCTGGCTTAGTTTTAATGCTGAAAGGCGAAAACTCCAGCGCCGTTGTTGACAGGGTCAAGGAAAGAATGATTCAGATTAATAAAAGCCTGCCCGAAGGTGTTACAGCCGAAGCCTTTATTGACCGGGGAAAACTCGTTGATAATGCCATTGGCACCGTTACCAAAAACTTACTTGAAGGAGCTTTAATTGTTATTTTTGTTCTGATCCTGTTTTTAGGAAACCTTCGTGCAGGATTGATTGTGGCTTCGGTAATTCCGCTCGCGATGCTGTTTGCTGTTATTTTAATGAATGCCTTTGGCGTAAGCGGAAATTTAATGAGTTTAGGCGCAATAGATTTCGGGATTATTGTCGATGGAGCTGTTATTATTGTAGAGGCTTCAATGCATCATCTGCAGAAACTTAAACATAAAAAAGAGCTTTCTCAGGAAGAAATGGATGCTGAAATTTACAATTCGGCTTCAAAAATCAGGAATAGTGCCGCTTTCGGAGAAATTATTATTCTAATAGTGTATTTACCTATTCTCGCTTTAATTGGAACCGAAGGGAAAATGTTTAAGCCAATGGCCATGACAGTAGGTTTTGCCGTAATTGGAGCTTTTATACTTTCGCTGACGTATGTACCTATGATGAGTGCTTTGTTTCTTTCGAAAAAACCGGAACACAAAGAAAATTTCAGCGACAGAATGATGCTTTGGTTTGAGAATTTATATACCCCATTTTTAAGTAAAACATTAGCATTAAAAAAAGTGGTTTTAGGAGTTTCGTTAGGATTTTTTGCTTTAGCACTTATTGTTTTTCAGAATATGGGAGGAGAATTTATCCCAACAATTGAAGAAGGCGATTTAGCCATAAACGCTTCAATTATGACCGGAAGTTCGCTTACGCAGATGGTAGAAACTACGACAAAATACGAACAGATTTTAAAAGCCAAATTCCCTGAAATTAAAACGATCGTAACCAAAATAGGGAGCGGCGAAATTCCAACCGACCCAATGCCTATTGAAAGCGGTGATTTGATTATTGTTTTAAAAGACAAAAAAGAATGGAAAGGCAAATATCATAATTGGGAAGAACTGGCAAACGCCATGAAAGAAGAAATGGAAGTGATTCCGGGAGCCAATATCGAGATTTCACAGCCCATCCAAATGCGTTTTAACGAATTAATGACCGGAAGCCGAAGCGATATTGCCATTAAAATTTTTGGTGATGATCTGGAAATTCTGGATTCAAAAGCATCAGAATTGATTTCTAAAATTAAAAACATCGAAGGAATTGGAGATTTAAAAGCTGATAAAGTAACCGGATTACCTCAAATTACAATAAAATACGATTACAATAAAATCGCTTTATATGGATTGAACATTTCAGACATCAACCAGATTATTCGTTCGTCGTTTGCGGGAGAAAGTGCAGGAAAGATTTATGAAGAAAGCAAACGTTTTGATGTTGTAGTAAGAATGGATCAGGACAATCGAGCTGATATTACCGATGTCAGCAACTTGTTTATTCCGCTGCCAAACGGGCAGCAAGTACCACTTTCGCAAGTTGCAGCGGTAGATTACGAACAAGGCCCGGTGCAGGTTACGCGCGAAGACGGAAAACGTAGAATTGCTGTTGGCTTAAACGTTCGTGGAAGAGATATAAAAACCGTTGTAGAAGATATTCAGCAAAAACTGGATAAAGATTTTAAACTTCCTGCCGGTTATTATGTAACGTATGGCGGACAATTTGAAAATTTAATCGAAGCCACAAAACGACTTTCGATTGCATTGCCAATTGCTTTAGGATTGATTTTGACATTGCTGTATTTTACATTTAAGAGCTATAAACAGGCGCTTTTAATCTTTACAGCAATTCCGTTGTCAGCAATAGGCGGTGTATTTGCACTTTCGCTGAGAGGAATGCCGTTTAGTATTTCTGCCGGAATTGGATTTATTGCCTTATTCGGAATTGCGGTTCTTAACGGAATTGTTTTGATTTCCAATTTCAATCAATTAAAATCAGAAGGAATTCTCGATCCGCTTGAAAGAGTTATCATCGGAACCAAAACAAGGTTACGTCCCGTTTTAATGACTGCAGCCGTAGCTTCGTTAGGTTTTTTGCCAATGGCATTATCCACTAGCAGCGGGGCAGAAGTACAGAAACCTTTAGCAACGGTAGTTATTGGCGGTTTAATTTCTGCAACCTTATTAACGTTAATCGTTTTACCAATTTTGTATTTAATGTTAGAGAAGTTTAACCGCAAAGTAAAATGATTTTTCACGCAGATTCTGCAGATTTTAGCAGACTCAAACAGATTTAATTAAAAAAATGAAAATAATAATTTGCGTATATCTGCTTAAATTTTTTTAAAATCTGCATGAAACAAAAAATTAAAGAAAATGAAAAAGTTACTATATAATTTAAGAACAATAAACTTTGCGAACATCGCACATCCTTTGCGGTTAATTGCGTTCCTATTGGCAAGTACGATAACATCGGCGCAAGCCAAAATATCTTTAGAGAGAACAATAGAGCTCGCCAAATCAAACAACATCGATTTAAAAATCGTCGATAAAGAAATAGAAAAACAAACCGTTTTAAAGAAAACCGCTTTTCAGCCTGATCCACTTCAGGTTCAATATCAAGGCGGGCAGTTCAACAGCGTTGATTTCGACCATAATGTTTCGGTACAGCAATTCTTTCCGTTAGGAAATGTCACAAAAGCCAATCGACAATTGCAGGAAGAACTTGCCAAACTGGCCGAAAAACGAAAAGCTTTATCATCTTACGAACTCGAAAAAGCCGTGACTTTAGCCTATTATCAATATTTATATGGAATTTCAATTCAAAAATTAAACTCAGAATTAAATGAGATTTATACCAAATTCCTAAAGAATGCCGAACTCCGTTTTAAAACCGGAGAAAGCGGGAACATCGAAGTAATCAGTGCCAAAGCCAAAGTAAAAGAAATCGAAACGCAAAAAGAACAATTAAATTACGATTTGGCTATTTACCAAAAACAGCTTCAGTTTTTTGTGCAGACGACAGAAAATATAATTCCAGATGAAACAACTTCTTTAAAATATGCTTTTATAGAAAGTCAGGATTCAAAAGCAGAAAGTTTAATGACAGATTTTTACCAACAGCAGATTTCGGTTTACCAAAAAGAATCCGGAACGCATAAAGCAGCGCGAACACCAAAATTAGGGTTAGGTTATTTTGCGCAAACTATTAATACCGAATCATTGTTTCAGGGTTTTACGGCCGGACTTCAGATTCCGTTATTTGGAGGGGTAAATACAGCAAAAGCCAAAGCTTCGGAAATTAGTATTTCGCAGTCGCAGCTGGCATTAGATAAAAACAAAATTATCTTAAATCTGCAAAAAGAAGAACTGCAGAACAACTTTCAAAAACAGCAGAAAAACTTAGATTATTATCAAAATGAAGGTTTGCAATACGCCAACCAGATTATTGATACGGCACAAAAAAGTTATGCCAACGGCGATATGAGTTATTGGTCGTATATCAGTTTTTTAAATCAGGCCATTGACATTAAAAAACAGTTTGCCGAAGCTACGCACAGTTATAATCAAAGTGCTATCGAACTCCAGTTTCCAACCATCAAAAACAATTAAAAATGAAAGATATAGATAATAATTTAACCGCAAAGAGCGCAAAGAAAAAACGCAAAGTCCGCAAGGCAATAAAACTTAGCGTGCTTTGCGTAATCTTTGCGCTCTTTACGGTTAACTTAAGCTGCAATGAGAAAAAAGCCGAAGAAACCCACGAAGAAAAAAAATCGCAGACAGAAGTTGTCTTAACAGAATCTCAATATAAAACGGTTGGCATTGAAACGGGATTTGTAGAAGACAGAAACCTGAATAAAATTATCAAAGCCAATGGTTATACTACGGTTCCGCCTCAAAATTCGGCTGAGGTTTCGACTTTAATTGGCGGAACAGTAAAAGATATTTATGTTTTAGAAGGAACGTTTGTCAATAAAGGAAAAGTTTTGGCAACGATTCAAAATCTAGAAGTAATTGAAATGCAGGAAGATTATCATTCAGCAACAGCCAATGTTGAATACCTGCAGTTAGAATACAACCGCCAGAAAACTTTGAGTGATGAAAACGTAAACCCGAGGAAAACATTTCAGGAAGTAAAAGCCAAATTAGCTGCCGAAAGAGCCCGAGCACAGGCAGCAAAAAATAAACTGGAAGCCTTGCATGTTTCTACAAAAGGAAGTTCTTCTTTAGTGCCAATTGTGGCACCTATAAGTGGTTATGTTGGAAAAATAAGCATTGCTAAAGGCGCTTTTGCCCAAACGGGAGTTTCTTTGTTTGAAGTTGTAGATAACAGTCAGATGCATTTGGATTTGAATGTTTATGAGAAAGACCTGGGGTCGATTTCTATTGGTCAGGTAATCGATTTTGTACTGACAAATCAATCGAATAGATCCATTAAAGGAAAGATTTTCGGAATCAATAAATCCTTTTCGAACGAAAGTAAAACTGTTGCTGTTCATGCCAAAATTGATCCTGCCGATGCTAAAGATTTGATTTCGGGAATGTATGTTTCGGCAAATATCAATATTGTAAATGCCACAGTTCCGGCTTTACCAAAAGATGCTGTTGTTCGAAATGCCGACAAGTATTTTGTTTTTGTGCAGGAAGAAGAACATAAAAATGAGAAACCGAAAGAAAAAGAAATTCATTTTAAAGCAATCGAAGTGATTCCCGGCACAACCGATTTAGGTTTTACAGAAGTTAAGTTTGTTGATAGAATTGAGCCTGATGCTAAAATTGTTACAAAAGGTGCTTTTTATTTATTGTCTGCAATGAAGGGCGGAGGTGAGCATGAGCATTAAAAAAGTTTCCGGTTTTCTTTGTTTGCTTCGCCAATTCGGCTTTTAGCCTCGGGTCAGGTTTCAAGTTGTTTAACCGCAAGGCTCGCAAAGAATCACGCAAAGTTCGCAAGTTCCAGAACCTGAAACCTGAAACCTGAAACTTGAAACAAAAAACTAAAAAAAATCAATTGCCTCCAGTTTTAGCTCGAGGTCATAAAAGCTCAATTTCAAGGGCTTTAGCCAAACTTGCGTGTTTTTGGCTAAAGCCTTTTCTTACTCTTATTTTAGAACCTCCAGCTAAAGCTGGAGGCAATTGAAATTAAATCTTAAAAAACTTTTCGACTCTGCGACTTTGCGAGATTATTTCACACCAGCTTAAAAAGAGCTTAGCGCCTTAGTGTCTTCGTGGCAAAAACGAGATTAAAAACATTTTTACTTAAGAGTAATTGCCGTAAAATGATTAAATTTAGAGCATAATTTTAACGAAGTTTCAGAGAAACTAAAACATGAAACTTTAAACCTGAAACGCTGCAATGATACATCAAGATTTAGAAGTAAAAAATACTAAAAATAAAACCAAACCATCCTGCTGCTGTTCACACGACGAACCTGTACATTCTGTTAATGACGGACATGACCATGGGCACAATCATGAGCATAATATCAAAGACAGTTTGTTTAAATTATTCATGCCATCCATCATATCTCTTATTTTATTACTTATAGGAATTGGTTTTGATCATTATTTTCCTCAAAGCTGGTTTTCAGGATATGTTCGAATCGCTTGGTTTGTTATTGCGTATCTCCCAGTTGGGCTTCCGGTTTTGAGAGAAGCTTATGAAAGTATTGTAAAAGGCGATGTATTCTCAGAGTTTTTCCTAATGTGTATTGCTACCATTGGAGCTTTTGCCATTGGAGAATATCCCGAAGGTGTTGCCGTTATGCTGTTTTATACCATTGGAGAAACATTTCAGGGAATGGCAGTGAGTAAAGCAAAATCTAATATTAAAAGTCTGCTGGATCAGCGCCCGGATGAGGTTAATATTTTAGAAAATAATATTGCAGTAAAAATAAAGGCTAAAGATGCTAAAATAGGCGATATTATTCAGCTTAAAGCGGGAGAAAAACTAGGATTAGACGGCGAATTATTATCAGATTCGGCTTCATTTAATACCGCAGCTTTAACGGGAGAAAGTAAACCAGATACTAAAAAGAAGGGCGATAAGGTACTAGCCGGAATGATAAATGGAAATACAATTGCACAGGTAAGAGTTACAACGGCTTACAACGATAGTAAACTTTCGAAAATTTTAGAATTGGTTCAGAATGCTGTAGCTAAAAAAGCGCCAGCTGAGTTGTTTATCCGCAAGTTTGCCAAAATTTATACCCCAATTGTGGTGTATTTAGCAATTGCAATTTGTTTACTGCCAATGCTTTTTGTCGACAATTATATTTTTAGCGACTGGCTGTACAGAGCTTTGGTTTTTCTGGTTATTTCTTGTCCTTGTGCTTTGGTTATCAGTATTCCGCTTGGTTATTTTGGCGGAATAGGCGCTGCAAGTAAAAACGGAATTTTATTTAAAGGAAGTAATTATCTGGATAGTATTTCAAAGATTCAGAATGTTGTAATGGACAAAACCGGAACAATGACCGAAGGCGTTTTTAAAGTTCAGGAAGTTATTATAAAACCTGATTTTGATAAAGAGGAAATTCTGAAATTAATAAATGTTCTGGAAAGTCACAGTACGCATCCGGTGGCGACTGCAATTCATAATCACGCTGGTAAGATTGATACAGCGATCGAATTAAAAAACGTCGAAGAGATTTCGGGACACGGATTAAAAGCAGAAGTAAACGGAAAAGAACTTTATGTGGGGAATTTTAAATTGCTGGATAAGTTTAACATCAGCTATGATATAGATCCAAGTTCTGTAGTTTATACAACAATTGCCATTGCTTATGACCAGAAATTTGCAGGTTATTTAACCATTGCCGATGAAATTAAAGCAGATGCTCCCGAAACGGTTTCTAAGCTAAAAGCATTAGGCATAAAAGTAACTATGCTGAGCGGAGATAAAACCAATGTCGTTCAGTTTGTGGCTGATAAACTTGGTATTGCAAAAGCTTTTGGAGATTTACTCCCAGAAGACAAAGTCAATAAAGTAAACGAAATTAAAGCTAAAAATGAAACGGTTGCTTTTGTGGGAGATGGTGTAAACGATGCGCCGGTAATTGCTTTAAGTACCGTAGGAATTGCAATGGGAGGTTTAGGAAGTGATGCCGCAATCGAAACCGCCGATGTTGTAATTCAGGACGATAAACCAAGTAAAATTGCAATGGCAATAAACATTGGTAAACAAACCAAAAAAATTGTCTGGCAGAATATTGGTTTAGCTTTTGTAGTAAAAGCTTTTGTACTGATTCTCGGTGCCGGCGGACTTGCTACAATGTGGGAAGCTGTTTTTGCTGATGTTGGAGTGGCTTTATTGGCGATATTAAATGCAGTTAGAATTCAAAAGATGCAGTTTTAAGTTTTAGAAGAAATCCTGATTTTACAGAAGTCAGGATTTCTTTTTTACTGAATTGATACTTTTAAATTTCTATGCATTTATAAAACAATCCTATTTTTTTCTATATTCGTAAAAAAACAAATTCATGAAAAAAATTTTGCTCGTTTTTATAAGTGTTGTTTTTACATTTATATTAAGCCTTAATTCGGTTTCTGCCCAGATTAAGCAGGATAAACTATTATTCGGAGTTGCTTATTATGATGAATATATGCCTTATGAACGTTTGGATAAGGACATAAAAATGATGAAGGAAACAGGTATCAATGTAGTTCGCATTGCAGAATCTACCTGGAGTACTATGGAACCGCAAGAGGGTGTTTTTGATTTCAGCCATATAGATCGTGTTCTTAATGCGATGCACAAAGCGGGGATTAGTGTTATAATTGGTACGCCTACTTATGCTGTGCCTGCCTGGCTGGTAAAAAAACATCCAGACGTTCTGGCAATTACAAATAGGGGAACAAACCAGTATGGATCTCGCCAAAATATGGATATTACGAATGTTCATTTTAGAAATTATGCCGAAAAGGCGATTCGAAAAATGTTAGAGCATATCAAAGATCACCCTGCAATTATAGGATATCAAATTGATAACGAAACTAAATCGTATGGAACAAGCGGACCAAATGTTCAGGCACAGTTTGTTGCTTATATGAAATCAAAATATCCATCGCTTGATGATTTAAACAAGATTTTTGGTCTGGATTATTGGAGTAACCGAATCAACAATTGGGATGATTTTCCGTCTGTAAACGGAAGTATTAATGCAAGTTTAAACGCCGAGTTTGCTAAATTTCAACGTTCACTGGTTACAGAATACTTAAGCTGGCAGTCTAAAATGGTGCGTGAATATAAAAAGCCAAATCAGTTTGTAACCCAGAATTTTGATTTTGACTGGTGGGGACATACTTATGGGATTCAGCCAGAGGTTGATCATTTTGCAGTTTCAAAAGTACTTGATATTTCGGGTGTAGATATCTACCATCCATCGCAAGATAAACTTACGGGACTGGAAATCTCTTTTGGCGGTGATGTTGCACGCTCTATGAAAGGCGGGCAGAATTATCTTGTAATGGAAACTGAAGCTCAGGGATTTGCAGAATGGGTGCCATATCCGGGTCAGCTGCGATTGCAGGCATTCAGCCATTTAGCATCTGGGGCAGATATGGTTTCGTATTGGCATTGGCATTCAATTCATAACTCTGCAGAAACGTATTGGAAAGGATTATTAAGCCATGATTTTGAGCCTAATCCAACTTATGAAGAAGCTGGAACAATTGGAGCAGATTTTAAAAAATTTAGCCCGCATTTAATACATCTGCAAAAGAAAAATGATGCAGCTATTTTATTTAGTAACGAAGCTTTGACGGCCTATAATTCTTTTGGTCCGGGAAATTACAACGGAATTTTAAGACCCATGTATGATGCGCTTTACAAGATGAATGTTGGTGTTGATTTTATTGATCCGTCAAGCATTGATATTGAGAAGTATAAATTAATTGTTGTACCTGCCTTATATGCTGCACCTGATAGTTTATTGATGCGCTTAAACAATTTTGTGAAAAATGGAGGCCATATTGTCTATACTTTTAAAAGTGGTTTTTCTGATGAACACAATAAAGTAAGAACGGTGCGCCAGCCGGGAGTTATTAGTGAGGCCTGTGGTATTACGTACAGCGAATTTACTATTCCTGAAAAGGCTGGTCTTAAAAATGATCCTTTTAATGTAGGGAAGGAGTATAATAAAGCAGAAAAATGGATGGAACTTTTAGTTCCTGTTACAGCAAAAGTTTTAGCTTATTATGACCATCCTCAATGGGGAATTTATGCTGCCGTGACTCAGAATAATTATGGAAAAGGTGTCGCAACTTATATTGGTTTTGGAACAAATCCAGCCTTAAATGATAAAATTCTGGAAGGAGCTGTTAAAAATGCCGGACTTTGGGGTAAAGATCAGGAATTAAAGTTTCCAATTATTGTAAAATCAGGTACCAATCAATTAGGAAAAACAATTCATTACTATTTCAATTATTCAGGCGAAGAGGTGTCATTTATATATCCGCATAAACAAGGAAATGTTTTATTGACAGAGGAAAAATTAGCTTCACAAAGTAAAATTTCGCTTCCTGCATGGGGATTTACTATAATCGAAGAGTCATAGAAAAATGTAACGTTTGCCGATTAATTAAAAAATGAGGCTGTCTCAAAAGTCGGAGCAGCCCCTTTTTATTTTACATATTTCTTTGTTCCGTAGGAACATTTCATAGTAGAAATTATATTGTTATCATCGTTTACGTTCCGGTAAGAACGTTTGATTTTGACATCGTTTTTTAATAATCGGGCATATCAAACGTTCCTACGGAACGTAAATGTGTCCGACCTCTATTTTTTCTACCTATGAAACATTCCTAATGGAATGAAACCCGATATCAAATAAATAACAAGTTATATTTCTTTGTTCTGCAGGAACATTTCATTGGTAGAAACAAGTTAAGTTTACATTTAAACAAATAATTATAGTAAAAGAGCTGCCTTGACTTTTGAGACAGCCTCATTTTTTTGAATTATAATTAGAAATTATCTCTCGAAAACTGTTCGCAAAATTCCCTTATAGTTTGTCTTACTGTTCTAAACTCCTGCAAAATTTCTTCTTCAGTTCCTGCTGCTTTAGCAGGATCATTAAAGTTTTGATGTATTTTTTGAGCTTTTGAAGGAAAGAACGGGCAGCGTTCTTTTGCATTATCACAAACTGTAATTACAAAATCAAAATCTATATTTTGGTATTCGTCAACATGATTTGAAGTATGATTAGAAATGTCGATCTGATCTTCTTTCATAGTTATTACAGCCCTTGGATTAACTCCGTGAGTTTCTATTCCGGCACTGTAAACTTTAGCTTTATCTCCTAAAAAGTATTTTAAATAACCTTCGGCAATTTGACTCCTGCAGCTGTTTCCTGTACAGAGTACTAAAATGTTTTTTGTCATAATTTAAACTAATAACCAAATGATATTGATAATGCAGAATTTTGGCTCAAAACCAAAAATGAGTTGCAGCACAATTACAGATGTTGTGATGATAATTGGTTTTTTGTACTTAAGTATTTTCTGTTTCATAATTAACAGCAGCCTGAATTTGGTGCGCAGCTATTAGCTTCGCTTTTATAGAGTTCAGTTAAAGCTATTTTTTGTTTTGATGAAGGAACTTTGCATGCATCTTGTGCCAGACATGCAGTAGTTTTATTTTTTAGAATAAAATGAGTTCCATTAAACTCTAAATCATATCTTCCAATCGTATCATTTTGATATTCAACTTCAATCTCAAAATCTTCAATATCTAATTTTTCTTCTGATAACTTAATGATATGCAAAAGTTTGCCCGGTTTCAATCTGTGTTCATAATCATCTGCATTCCACAATTGAAAATTAACTGCATTTTCATGGCGAATCACGCCGCCGCAGTCAATAAATTTTTTACTGTTGGTTCCAATTTCGGTCACATGAAAGTGTTCAGGAACAAAAGTTCCGTTCTCTAATTGAAATGTTACATTTTCCAAATTTGGAAGAATGTTTTTAATGTCTGATAGTTTCATTGTTCTTTTATTTATAGTTATAATGCAATATTACGATATGATTGTTAAAAAAAAGTTTAACAGCACTTCTGTTCTTTTGTAACAGCAATAATATTAGAAAAATATGTCCTTAAAATGTCAAAAGTACTTTCGTCAATACAATAGCAAATAGCATTTCCTTCAATGTTTCCTCTTATAAGCCCGGCATTTTTCAATTCTTTTAAGTGCTGTGAAACCGTTGGCTGGGCAAGTGGAAGTTCATTTACAATATCGCCGCAAATACATTCATTTACTTTCAAAAGATATTCAATAATAGCAATTCTTGCAGGATGCCCCAAAGCCTTTGCTATTGTTGCGATTTGATTTTGTTTTTCAGTAAAATGTTCCGTTTTAGTAGCTCCCATTTTATTTTAAATTTTAATATAGCAATATTACGATAAAGTTTTATAAGAAACAAATTTTTTTAACGCAAAGCACGCAAAGGTTTTAAATACGGGAGGAGGGGTGTTATTAAAATGCAGATTTTACCGCAAAGCACGCAAAGTTTTTACGCAAAGTTCACTAAGGTTTAGAAAAAGAAAAAGTTTTGTGAACTTAGTTTTTTATAAAAACCGTTTACATAAAATCTTTGCGTAAAAACTTTGCGTGCTTTGCGGTAAAAAAATCAGCCGTAAAAAACCTAACGCTTAAAATTTCGCCATCCCAAACCAATCAATACTAAATTGAAAAGAAGTAATGGTAAAAACGCTTTTACAAAACCATTTTCAGAGTTATCATTAAACGTTTCTACTTTAAAATTGTTCCATTTTTGCTGGTCGACAGGAGCATTATCAAATATCTTCGGATAAAAATGCAGCCGCAGTTTTTCGTGAAACTGCTTCGTTTCTTTCAGGAATAAAAGCTGGTTCCGCAAGTCAGATTTTGCAATTTCATTCAATTGAATCTGAGTATGAAGCGTTGGAATAAACTGTGCAATCAATTCGCCGGTATTATTTCGCTGCTCTAATTTTGATTCTAATTCTTTGGATTGTACGGCAGATTCATCATCGCCCATTTGCTGCATTGCATAATACCAAAGCCAGCTGAATTCTGTTTCCGGCAGAGGGTAATTTTTAAACTGCGGATAATGTTTGTAGAATTTATCCAGCGTTGCCTGCTTATCCATATCCCATTTTTCGTGATATGCATTTCGCTGGGTAAGTGTTAATTCTAAAGCTTCGGGAACTTTATATTTATTGATGATATACGTATTGATTCCAGCCGGAAGAATAATAATCAAAAACAACCAGATCGTTAATAAAATAACGGCATTGAAGTTGGAATTTCTCTGAAGCGAAACAATAAAAAAACAAACCGAAAACCAAAACAAAATGTACAAAACTGCGATTCCGTAAAATAGAATAAACGTTTTGTCAATTGGAATTTGCAAAAAGAAAACTGCAATTAAAAGCAGGAGAGACAAAAGCGCAATTAAACTTAAAATGCGAACATAAAACAGTTTTAAAATATATAAAAAGATATTAGGACTTTGCGCTGTCACAATTTTCCAGGTTCCTGATTCTTTTTCTTCGGAAATAATATTATACGAAAAAGCAATAATCAAAAGCGGAAACAGATATAAAAGCACAAAACTAAAATCGATATTTCCGGACAAAAGATTACTTGGATTATTGAGTTCCGAATCGTATTTCTGAGCTTCCAGTCCACGAATTGTAACACTTTGAATTGAGGGATTTACATCACGCTGCCCGATTGCTAGACTGCTGATGGGTAAAGTCGTATTAACCAATGAAAACTTGATGTAGTAGAGCAGAAGCCCAATTTCGTCTTTATGAAAAGCAGCATTTCTGGCAATGTGTTCTTTTTGATAAATTACAGCTTCGGTAATATTCTTTTGTTGTTTTTCCTGAAACTGACGGCCGATTAAAAGGCTTATAAAACCAATGATTAATAAAAAAAGTAATCCAATCCTGGTGCCTTTTGAGCGTATGAAATTTTTAAATAATAGTACTAACATATTAGATGGCTTTTAGGTTTTTAGCAGCAGCTTTAATCAAAACAAGCAGCAGAATTATCCATAGCAATATGGAGATGATAGCAGTAATTTCAGTCTTTAAGACTTCCCAAACTGGTTTTGGTTCATAGTGAAATTCTTCAACATCGGCCCAATGGTTTTTATCGATCGTCTGCGGTTTATCGTTTGATCCGTTTTTTTTATTACTGATATATTTGATCTGCAAAGCATTCATTTTCTGCGCCATATTGTAACGGTATTGCTCCGCTTGTTTTTGAAAATCGATGTACGAATCATAATCTGTATTTGATAATCCCATCGACAGATTTTTCATTGCGATGTACGGATTTAAAAACGAAACGGCTTTAGAAAAACTATTTTGTTTTTCGTAAATTTTCAGCAGATCTTCTAAATGTTTATTATAAATATTCGAGCTGATTCTTTCACCTTCGGTCATAATAAATCCGGAATAATTAAAAGGAAGTTTTTGTACCGAATCGACTTTGTAAACACGTAATAAAGAATCTTTTATGGCTTTGTAATGCACATCATTCGGGTTATGACTGTCACCTTGTTTCAGGATATCTTTTTCAATATCGCTGTTAAACTGGATTTTCGAAGGCGCTTGATATAAATATGCCCCAATTGACTGAGTAGTTCTTGGGAGAATTATGGTAAAAATCAGCCAGATTCCAATTAATGAAACCAACGCTTTTTTTGAGGTTTTGCTTGACGCCGAAACCAAAACGGCAATGACAGAAAAGAACATCAGATAAATAAAATGAAACCCAATAAACAACAGCATTTTAATTGTTTCATCTGCCGAAATTGAAAAGTTTTGAAGCATTAACCAAATCAAAACCAATACGATAATGGTTGGAACAAAAAACAGCATAATGATACTGGCTATCCCAAGTATTTTACCAAATAAAAGCTGTTTCCAGCTGATTCCCTGACTTAAAAGGATTTTTAAAGTTCCGTTTTCTCTTTCGTAGGCAACAGAATTAAACCCAGCAAAAAAGATCAATAATGGCAGTAAAACCTGCAAAACCATGGCAATGCTTATTTCGCCAAAACGAAGCATACTGTTAGAGAATCCGGCTTCAGAGAAATTAGCGGTATTTTGTTTATGCGCTTCGAGGAAAATTGCATTTCCAAAAAAAGGTTCCATTCCAAATTCAAAAACACTTAACGAAGTACTTTTTCTAAAAGCAAAATTCCCGTAATGTGCCATTCTATGCGGGTTTTTATCTGGATTTTTCAACCAGTCTTCGCGGGATTCATGCTGATATTTTTCACTGGTTTCGTTTTGGCTTTTGTAATTATCCCAGCCTGAAAAAGCGGCGAATAAAAGCAATACGCCAATAAAAAGTGTAATAATATAAACTGCCGAATTTTTAAAAACAGCATTTTTAAAATGTCTGGCTATAAGGAGTTCTGTGTGTAATAATTTCATATTAATTAAAATTTAGCTGTTGAGTGTAATTTGTTTAAACACATAGAAACATAGCTTTTAGTCGATTTTAAAAAAGGCGTTTCACTTGTATAAATTCATCCCGAGACTTCGGGACTATGTGTTTAAATATTTTTCAACTCAACGAATTAAAATTTATAAGTTATGGTAAGGCTCACATTTCTTGGGCTTCCGGGAAATAAACGCAAGTAATTCTGTGCGCCAAGCCAATAGGTTTTATTTAATAAATTGCCGGCATTTACAGCAATCTGCACATTGCTTTTGCTAGGTTTATAAAATATCGCTGCATCAAAAATGGTAAAATCAGGAAGTGTAAAATCTCTTGTAAACCAAGGAATCTTACTGCTTTGATACTGCATTCCGAAACCAATTCCTAAATCCTGCAAAGCAGAACCTGCTTTAAAGTTGTAACGCGTCCATAAATTGGCACTGTTTTTTGGCGTATTTTGTTTTCTGGCACCAATTAAAGCCGGATTATTGTCTTTTATAATTTCGGCATCGATATAACTGTACGAAGCGTTTACCTGCCAGTCTGGTGTAATATAACCTGCTAAATCGCACTCAAAACCACGGCTTCGTTCTGCACCTCTTGTAACCAATAAATCAGGATTTGCAGGATCATTGGCATTCATTAAAATATTGCGCTGTCTGATTTCATAGATCGCTGCGTTAAAACTCATTGAGTTGTTTAAAAAAGTTGTTTTTATTCCTGCTTCTTTCAAATCACTTTTGAGTGGATCGAATAAACTTCCGGCAGGCAATGAGCCGGTTTGAGGCATTAATGTAACCGTATTCGATTGCGGCTGATAACCTTCGAGATAAGTTGTATAAATATTTATAGCATTATTTACCGCATAAGTAATCCCAACTCTTGGCAGCAAAGCCGTTTTTTTTACTTTTAATTCGTTACTGGTTTCGTAGTTTGTAATATCCTCAAACCATTCGTTTCGCAAACCCAATAAAAAAGTAAATTTTTCCCATTGAATCTGATCCTGAATATAAATGGCATTGGTTGCTGTAAGTGCCGATGGCAGCGCTGTTCTAACGTTCAGCGTATAATCCTCAGGGCTTGTAATTTTGTAAGTTGGATTATTCAAATTAAAATATTCTACATTTGGTTTTGGCATTACAACACCGTCAACTGTAATGGTTTGATAATTTGAGGAATTTGCCAAAACAAAAGTGTTCGCAACCGTTCCGTCTTTTAATAAATAACCTCTTGCCGCGTTTTGTCCGCCGCCTTTGTTTTTGTTCCAGCTGCTTAAATCATAACCCGTTAGTAATTTATGATTGAGTTTTCCGGTTTTGAAATCGAAGTTTAAATAAGCACTCAAATTGTCGATATCCCAATTTTGCTGACGCTGCACAAACTGCATCATCGCCAGATTTGTAACAGGCTGATTGTTTATATCGACCGCAAATGCATTTGTAGTTCTGTGTTCCTGAAGATCTTCTGTCCAGGTTTGTTTCATGTACGATGCATTAAAACCAATTTTAGAACTGAATTTATGGGCAAAATTCGTCATCAAAATCATTTCTTTCGATTTAAAGAAATCACTTGGCGATCCTAGATTTAAGCTGATTGGGGTTTTATTTAAACTTGTTTTTCCGGCAGCGGCACCAAAAATTGGCTGGCCTCTGTCAAGATTTCCGTTCATATCGCTCAAAATCAACTCCGTATTAATGGCAGTTTTTTCATTTGGGATATAACTGAAGGAAGGTGAAATCAAAAACGATTTATTTTTCACTAAATCACGAAATGATTTTGCCTGCTGATATGCACCGTTTACACGATACAAAAGTGTTTTTGATTCGTTTAAAGGGCCTGTAAAATCAAGTGTTCCGTGTAAAGTACTGAAACTGCCCACGCTCATACTGATTTCTTTTCGGTCAACTGCCAAAGGTTTTTTAGTCACCATATTGATGCTTCCGCCCGGATCAACAGAAGAAAATGTCGCACTCGACGGACCTTTTATCACTTCGACACGCTCAATATTGCTGGTTAAAGGCTGTAAAAAATAGTATTGGCGCGTTCGCATTCCGTTGATAATCTGTCCTTCTTCATTTTGGCTGATACCTCGAATCGTATATTGATTGTAATAACTTGCCGGAATTACACCGCTTGCCATTTTTACAGCATCGGCGAGATAAAAAGCGCCTTTATCAGTTATTAGTTCTTTGGTTATGGTTGAAATAGACTGCGGAATATCTTTGTTTAAAGCTGCCGTTTTTGTGGCAGCAAACGAATAATCGCTGGTGTACTTTTTGGTCGAACGTCCCACAATTTCAACGGTTTGCAATTCGTTTTTGGTCATTTTAACAGAATCCTGAGCAATGCTGTCAGTATTTTTTTTGTTAATAGTCTGTGATTGTGCGGACTGCGCGGTGATTATTATAAATAAAAAGAGAATTAAATGTTTCATTTTGGTTTTGATTGGAAATACCTTTTCCTTTAAACGGTTTGTAAATACAAATCTTCGAGCTCATTTGCTGAGATTTTAGCTGCTTCGATTACAGTGACTAAATTTCCCTGTTTCATAATACCAATGTGCGAAGCGACTTCTCTGGCTCTGAAAATGTCATGTGTTGCCATTAAAATTGCCGTTCCGTCGGCAGAAAGCTCTTTTAAAATCTGCGAAAACTCGTTGGAAGCTTTTGGGTCTAAACCGCTCGTAGGTTCGTCTAGTAAAAGCACCTTAGCTTTTTTGGCAATTGCAATGGCGATTCCCACCTTTTGGCGCATTCCTTTAGAATACCCATCCAGCTTTTGATCGTGCGCTGCAGCCTGTAAACCGGCTTTGTTCAGGAAATAAGTTAATTCTCCTGCAGAATATTTGAATCCGGCGAGAGATGAAAAGAACTTTAGGTTTTCTAAACCGGTTAAATTGGGATAAAGCATTACAGTTTCTGGAATGTAGGCCACATGCTTTTTTGTTTCCTGTGTATTTTGAGTAACCGAAATGTTATTGATTTCTAATTCTCCCGATGTTGGCTTGATAAAGCCCAAAAAAAGATTGATTGTAGTCGTTTTTCCGGCGCCGTTTTGTCCTAAAAGCGCAAAGATTTCGCCTTCGTTTATGGTTAAATTTAAGGAATTCAAAGCCGTATGATCACCATACTTCTTGGTGAGATTTTTTGCTGTAAGCATAGTTTTTATGTATTTTGGTAAATTGATTTTGGAAATGATATGGAAATCCCAGGCTTTTACTTTATTTGTAAAGGCTTGATTATGAATATCTAATTTTGAGAAGGGATAATTTACTACAAGAGTTAAAAGGCTGGTTTGAGTCCAAATAAAGGAACCAAACAGCTGTAAAACAGTATTTCTTTTTACTCAATTTATTATATAGGTAAAAAGCTGCTTTTATTTAAATAAGTAAAATGCAGTAAATTAAATGAATGCGGGAGGCGCGCGCAGTGCAAAGAGACTGCCTTTAAAAAATGCAGTATAAACCTTCGAATAAAAGAATTTATAAGAGGTTTCGACCGTTATTTTATGAAATGATAATGCCTGAAATGAATTCGGAATAAAAGTACTAAAGGCAAAATGGCAAATATGACAATTAGCATCAACCGAATGGCTGTGCGTTATTTGTTTTTGTCCGGCGGTAGTTTTGTGCTCACAGTGTTTCTCTGAAGTCTGCCTTAAAATATGTTCGTAGGAGTGAACCGTCTGAAACAGCATGGCGAACAATACTGCAAAAGACATCAGTAAATTTACAACTACGATTTTCTTTTTCATTCAGTGGTATTTCTGCTGCGATATTTAACCTTTTCATTATGAAAGAAACAAACGCAACAGTGTTGCAAATATAAATACTTAATTTAGAAATGCACTAATTTCAGCTTTATATTTTTAATGATTATATTGTAAACTGGCTGTATTTGCTGATTTTACAAATTACTGTACAATAGTTGCAGCGTATGAAAATCAGAAGATCCGTCAAAGTATTTATGCAAAACTTCCTGAAAAACGGGCTCTGTATTTTGAATGCTTGCAAAAAGCGTCATACACGATTGTAAATTTTCAACATCTGGCGTACCAAATATATCTACAGCGTCGAGTTCGTCTTTTTTGACCAATTCTTCTGTTATTTCAATAAGGTGTTTTCCTAAAATTGGGTGTTCGAGAAAAGCAATTGCTTCATCGGCATTTTTAATTTCGTAGAATTTTGATGTATCACTCGAACCCATTCCTTTTATCTGTGGAAAAATAAACCACATCCATGGAGATTTTTTTTTGCCTTTCTTAATTTCATCAAGAGCAGTCAGGTACAATTTGTTTTGAGCGTCTAAAAATCGAAGTAATTCTTTGTTATTGTAAGCCATTCTTTACTTTATTGATTTGGGGGTATCAGGTCATAAAACTACTCAAAATATGTTTAGCTGTATATTACTAAATCCTTTTTTTACTGCTATTTTATTGAAATATTATGAAGAAAAAGTGATTAAAAAAGAACCGTAAAAATTTAGCTGCAAAAAGTAAAATACTCATCTAAAAGTTCATTCAAATTTTATTAGGGCAAAAATTAAATAACAAAATATTTCCTGTTAACAAGCTTGTTTATTGTTATAAATAAAAATTTTTTCTAGATGCTTTGTTGTAATTTTCCTATTTTTATCAAACAGGGTTATTTGCTGCGATATTTTTAAAACAATTTCTTCAATTGTATTTCATCATAGCAATACCCAATTTCTGCTAACGGGTTTCATACTCAAATTAAAAAATAAAATATGAAAATAGGATTAATAGGATTTGGAAAAACAGGAAAATCAGTAGCATCAATATTACTTGAAAATAAAAAATTCTCACTGGAATGGGTTTTAAGACAAAGCAAGGTTTTAGAACACAGATCTGCCCCGGAATTTTTAGGAATTGAATCTAACGAACCCGGATTAATTTATTCAAGTTCAAATACAAATGTTAACGATTTGCTTGAAAAACATCCTGTAGATGCAATCATTGATTTTTCTTCAGATGAGGGGATTTATTTTTACGGAGAATCTGCAGCAAAGAAAAATGTAAAGATTATATCTGCAATATCGCATTACAAGGATAAAGAGCTGAAACTACTTAAAAAACTTGCTGATAAAACAACTGTTTTTTGGTCTCCAAATATTACTTTGGGTGTCAATTATTTATTGTTTGCCGCCAGGTTTTTAAAGAAAATTGCACCTTGGGTTGATATCGAAGTAAACGAAGAGCATTTTAAGAAAAAAGAAGGAACATCCGGAACGGCCATAAAAATTGCCGAAGCGCTTGATGTTGAAAAAGAAAGTATCAACTCGGTCAGAGCAGGAGGAATTGTTGGGAAACATGAAGTTATCTTTGGATTTCCATATCAAACGGTTCGTTTAATTCACGAATCGATTTCAAGGGAAGCTTTTGGAAGCGGCGTTGTTTTTGTCGCTGAGAATTTAAAAGACAAGAAAAAAGGATTGTACAGCTTTGAAGATATTCTATCGCCTTATTTTGCGGTTTAGTTATGCCGCAAAGGCACTAAGTTACTAAGTTTTTTAATCTGCAGTCCCGATAGCTATCGGGACTGCAGATTCGCTAAGTTTTTGTTTCATGCAGATTTTACTGATTAAGCAGATTTTTAAATCATTTTAATCCTTTAATCTGCGGCTTTATAAAAAAACAATCTTCTGTCTTTTCGGATATTTTTTATTTTCCGATGATTTCTTTTCTGTGTAAAGTTCCCCAGTCTTTTAAGGCCATAATAACTTCTCCTAAAGATTTGCTGTGTTCTGTTCGTGAATATTCGACTGTTGGCGGAAAAGTATCATAAACAGTTCTGGTAACAAGTTTGTTTATTTCAAGATCTTTCAGCTCTTTAGAAAGCATTTTATCTGTAATTCCGTTGATGTCTTTAGAAATTTCTTTGAAACGTTTTGGCCTGTCAGACAAAGCAATTAAAATGGGCAGTTTCCATCTTCCGCTTAAAATTTCCAAAGCATCTCTTACAGGCAGCAGTGCCGCCATGCATTCTTGTGGCCTGTAATTTTTTTCGTCTATTTTTTGAGTTTTTACTTCTGTTTCCATATTTATCACGTTACTATCCTCAAGGATAGTGCTATCCTTGAGGATAGTACTATAAAAGAGATAGTAAATGTAGATAAGTTTGTATCGTAAAACAAATAATTTAAACCATGAGCCAGAAAATTCTGCGAATAATTACCAGCACAAAAGGAGACACTTCGTTTAGTAATCAATTATCAAATGCTATTATCGAAAAATTAACAGCACAAACAGAAACTGAAGTACAGACACTTGATCTTACTAAAACACCTTTACCTTATTTGACTGGTGCACATATTAATGCTGTTTATATGCCTTCAGAAGCACATACGCCGGAACAAACAGAAGTATTGAAATATTCTGATGCAGCAATAAAAACGTTATTAGAATCTGATATTATTGTGATTGGCGTGCCTTTGTATAACTTTGGAATTCCTGCAGTTTTAAAAGGATGGATTGATCAGGTTGCAAGAGCAGGCAAGACTTTTAGTTATAGTGCAGAGGGACCAAAAGGGTTAGTAACAGATAAAAAAGTGTACTTATCGATTGCATCCGGGGCTATATTTTCTGAAGGGCCATATAAAAGCTACGATTTCTCTGAGTCGTATCTTAGAGCTGTGTTAGGCTTTTTGGGGATGACAGATGTTACCACTTTCCGTGTAGAAGGAACTGCAATTCCTGATTTTGCAGAAAATGCTTTACCAAAAGCTTTGTCTTCTGTTGAAGAATTTGCTTTTTAAAAAATGGAGAGAAATTAAAAAATCTGCTGGATCTGCCAAATCTGTGTGCAAAAATTACTCACGCAGATCCGGCAGATTTATAAAATGAAATTCAATAATATTATTTCTCTATAATCATGGTGACACCTTGTCCGCCCGCGGCACAAATTGAAATAAATCCTCTTCCGGAGCCTTTTTCATTTAATAATTTTGCCATAACGCCAATTATTCTTCCTCCGGTTGCAGCAAAAGGGTGTGCGGCTGCTAGGCTGCTTCCCTTTACATTTAGTTTTTCCCTGTCGATTGCACCAAGGGTTTTCTTTAAACCTAATTCAGCACTCAATTCCGGGCTTTCCCAAATTTTTAAAGTAGCTAAAACCTGAGCAGCAAAAGCTTCGTGAATTTCATAATAATCAAAATCCTGCAGGTTTAATTCGGCTTTTTCAAGCATTCTGCTGGCTGCAAATAAAGGGGCTAATAAAAGATTCTGCTGATTTTTGACATATTCAATCGCCGCAATTTCTGCAAATGTAATATAAGCCAGGATTGGTAATCCGTGTTCTTCTGCCCATTCTTCGCTGGCTAAAAGTACGCAGGATGCACCATCTGTTAAAGGAGTTGAATTTCCGGCAGTTAAAGTTCCGTGTGCTTTATCAAAGGCAGGATTTAGTTTAGCCAGTTTTTCTATACTGCTGTCTTTTCTTAGGTTATTATCTTTATCAAGTCCGTTAAAAGGCGTAATCATATCATCAAAAAAACCTTCATCATAGGCTTTTGCCATATTCAAATGACTTTTAAGCGCCAGATTGTCCTGATCTTCCCTTGAAATTTTATAATATTTTGCTGTAATTTCAGTATGTCCGCCCATCGAAAGCCCGGTTTGAGATTCTTCATTACGTGGAACTAAAGGGCTAAAATCTTTTGGACGAAGTTTTAAAAACAATTTAATTTTTTCTCCCAATGATTTTGCCTGTCTGGCTTTAAGTAAAGTTTTTCTCAATTTTTCACTTACTGCAATTGGCATATCGCTAATAGAATCAACTCCGCCGGCAATTCCGGATTCGATTTGGCCAAGCGCAATTTTATTGGCAATATAAACAGCACTTTCTATTCCTGTGTCGCAGGCTTGCTGTAAATCGCAGGCTGGGGTAGCAGGATCAAGAGCCGTTTTCATAACACATTCTCTAATTAAATTGCTGTCGTAAGTATGTTTAATTACAGCGCCTCCGGCAACTTCACCTAATAATTGGCCTTTTAAATTGTACTTATCAATAAGTCCGTTTAAGGCTGCGGTCATCATTTCCTGATTTCCAGTTTCTGCGTAAGCGGTGTTAGCTCTTGCAAACGGAATTCGGTTATAACCCACAATGGCAACTTTTCTAACAGTTTTGGTAGTATTCATCTTAAAAAAATTATTTCTGACGATTCATTTTAAGCTTAAAGATAAGCAGAGTTTATTATTAATTTGTTATTTAAACGAGAATATTAGTTCATTAAACGTTATTTTAAGGGTGTTTGTCTATAATTCCTTCTTTTTATTTAGAATGATTAAAAATAATTTGGAAAACAGAATATTAGAAATTACTTTTGCCAAATAAAACTTAAAATATTACTAAAATGAGTATAAATATCATTAAGAAAGTTTGTTTTTTGATGGTTCTTTTGACTTCACTAAACGCGATGAGTCAGGAATTAGGAAAAGTAAACGGAAAAATTTCTTTAAGCGGTAATGAACCGGCACCAGGTGTTTCTATAGTTCTTAAAGGCACCAGATATTCGGCAGTTACAAATGACAATGGTCAATATGAAATTAAAAATGTTAAGCCGGGTTCATACACCATTAGTATTCGTGCAGTTGGAATTCACGCCGTTGAAAATACAATCGTAGTTACTGCAAAGCAGACTACAACAAAAAACTTTGCACTTTCTGAAAGTCAGGAAGATCTTGATGAAGTTGTTATTACAAAAAATAAATACAAACAAGATAAGCCTTCATTGTCATTACGTCTTCAGACTCCGGTGTTGGAAATTCCGCAAAACGTACAAATTGTAAGCGGACAAACTTTAAAAGATCAGCAGATTACAAGTATGAGCGACGGTGTTATTCGTAATGTGAGTGGTGCTGTACGTTTAGAGCATTGGGGCGATTTATATACGAATATTACAATGCGTGGTTCGCAGATTCAGGCTTTCCGTAACGGATTTAATGTGGTTTCTTCTTTCTGGGGACCATTAACTGAAGATATGAGTTTTGTTGACCATATTGAATTTGTAAAAGGCCCTGCAGGTTTTATGCTTTCAAGCGGTGATCCAAGCGGACTTTATAATGTGGTTACTAAAAAGCCAACCGGAATTACTAAAGGTGAAGTTACTGCAATTGGCGGAAGCTACGATTTTTACCGGGTAAGTCTTGATCTTGACGGAAAATTAGATAAAAAAGGAAAATTACTTTACAGATTTAACGGAGCTGCTCAGAATAAAGGCTCTCACCGTGCTTATGAGCACAATAACCGTTATGTAATTGCTCCGGTAATTTCATATCAAATTGATGATAAAACGAAAATCTCTGCAGAATATAATTTCCAATATGCAAATATGACTGAAGTTGGTTCTTATTATGTATTTGGCCCTGTATCTGGCGGGTATGCAACACTTCCGGTAGGGTTTACAATGACACAGCCAGGACTGCCTGATACAAATATTCAGGATCACAGCGGTTACCTTACATTCGAACACAAGTTTGATGATAACTGGAAACTTACTGCACAGACTTCTTACTTTAAATACATTCAGCAGGGTTACAGTTCTTGGCCTGGTGTTGTTGGACCTGGTGATGTTGACAGAGATTTTAACGGAATTCCGGAAGGAACTATTGGAGAAGGAGATATAATCAGAAATGTTGGTATCTGGGATGCAGAAAGCAATATGTACTTAGGACAGATTTTTGTAAACGGAAAATTTAATACAGGATCTGTTACTCATAAAGTATTAGGTGGAGTAGATTTAGGAAACAAAGATTATATGGCAGATTGGGGACAATCTCACGATCTTGATACAGTTGATAATCCATTTAATGTATATAATCCAAATTATGGTACGCCATCTAACGGGTTTCCTGCTTTTGATCATGAAACTCCACTTAGTAAAAGAGCAGGCGGACGTATGAGTTCAGAATATGCTGCGAGTTATATTCAGGATGAACTTGGCTTTTTTGAAAATAAACTGAGATTAACTCTTGCAGCGAGATATACCTGGATCAATCAGTCAGCTTGGGGAGATACCCAGGAAGACAGCCACATTACGCCTCGTGCCGGACTTAGTTTTTCTATAGATCCAAGTACTGCCATTTATGGATTGTACGATCAGGCTTTTACACCCCAATCAGGGATTACACAAAATGGAGATCCAATAAAACCTCTTACAGGAAGTAATTTTGAGTTTGGTATTAAGAGAGACTGGTTTGACGGGTCATGGAGCACTACGCTTGCAGCATACAGAATTCTAAAAGAAAATGAACTTACCTCAGATCCAAATAATAAGCCAAATGAGGTATATAAGGTTATTTTAGGAAAAAAGAGAGCCGAAGGTGTTGAATTTGATGTAAGAGGAAAATTATTCGACGGTCTTAACCTTATTGCCAACTATGCTTTTACAGAATCTATAGTTCTTGATTCTAATGTTTCGAGTATTAGGGAAGGTTCTGTTGTACCAGGTTACGCAAAACATACTGCAAATGCATGGTTAAACTATACAGTTCAAGGCGGTGCGCTTAAAGGTTTTGGTGCTTCTATTGGAGGATCTTTCCTTGCAGGGCGTCAAACTGATACCTGGAGTGAAGGTTTAGAAAAACTTCCAAACTATTTTAGACTTGATGGTGGTTTATCTTATGAAACAGGTAAATTTAAAGTTACCGGAAACGTATTTAATATCTTAGACAAATACCTTTACAGCGGCTCTTACTATCAATGGTTAAATGCTTACTACTGGCAGACAGAACAGCCAATTAACTTTAGAATTGGAGTTACTTATAAATTGTTTTAAATTTTTTAGTTACAAAGGTTCAAAGAGACAAAGTTTCAAAGTTTTTGAATCTTCCAAGAAAATAAAAAATCCGTTTAATCTGTGTAATCTGTGGCAAAAAAAGCCCACGGATTTAACGGGTTAAACGGGTTTTCACAGTTTTATTTATACATTCGATTAAAACAAACCGGCGTAAATCCGTTTAATCTGTGGCCTAAAAACCACACAAACTATTACCCTTTCTTAATCAAAGGAATTAATTTTGTTCCAATAAGTTCTATGGCGTTCATTAATTGTGAATGCGTTAATCCGGCATTGTCCATTTGGAAAGTAAATCTTTCAACTCCGCCGAGTGCTTCGCTGTGGCGTAAAATTTTCTCTGCAGCTCTTTCAGGACTTCCCACAATTAAAACACCAAGGTCATCAATTAAACCATTGAATTTGTCTTGTGTAACCGGAGGCCAGCCGCGTTCTCTTCCTAATTTTGTCCACAATTCAGCATAACCCGGATAATATTCTTCAATTGCTTTTTCGGTCGTATTTGAAACATATCCCGGCGAATGCAAGCCAACTTTTAATTCGTGTGGTTTAAAACCAGCCGTTTTTCCGGCCTCGCGATATAAATTAATCAAAGGTTTAAAACGGTGCGTTTGTCCGCCTATAATAGCAGCCATTAAAGGTAAACCTAAACTTCCGGCCCTGATAAAAGATTCGGGAGTTCCGCCAACTCCAAGCCAAATCGGCATTTTTTCCTGTAAAGCCCTTGGATAAACCGGAAGATTATTTAATTCCGGACGAAATTTTCCGTACCAGGTTATAAACTCGTTATCTCTAATTTGCAAAAGCAATTCGAGTTTTTCCTTAAAAAGTGCATCATAATCATTAAGATCATATCCAAAAAGGGGATAAGCTTCAATAGCAGATCCTCGGCCTGCAACAATTTCGGCTCTTCCTTTCGAAATCAAATCCAATGTGGCAAAACTTTGATAAACCCTTACAGGATCAGCGGCACTTAAAACCGTTACCGCACTGGTCAAACGTATATTTTTTGTTCTTGCAGCCGCGGCACTTAAAATTACCGCTGTTGCCGAATCCAGAAATTCTTTTTTATGATGTTCCCCAATCCCGAAAACATCCAATCCAGCCTGATCTGCAAATTCAATTCTCTGCAGGAGTTGTTCCATTGCATCAACACCGCTCAGGGTATTGTTGTCGCCATACATTGCCGAAGCAAAACTATCGATTCCTATTTCCATTTTTTTTAGCTTTAGGCTTTAGGCTGTACGCTTTAAGCTTTTTTTAGAGAGCTTATAGCTTACGGCATAAAGCGTATAGTATTTTTTTTGGGCTTTAAGCTTTAGGTAATAGGCTTTAAGCTTTTTTGAAAAGCCTATAGCTTACAGCCTAAAGCCTACAGCAACATATTAATGAGAAAATCCAAATGAAATACTGGTTATAATAATCAGAATAACAATCAGCGTAATAATAACATACAAATAATCTTTCTCGATCAAAAAAGAGAAAAGAGAAAGTAAAACCCTGAAAACAGGGGTTAGAAACAATAATATAATTCCAAAGAAAATCAAAAATTCGCCGCTTCCTGAAATTACCCCATTAACAACTGCTGTAATAACTTCAAATATATTTCGGTCATTTTCTTTAAAAACAGAATAATCTTCAATGTCATTTCCGTGATGCATTAAATAAACAATTCCGCCAATAAAAGCTACTGATAATGAAATCCAAACACCATAGCGCAATAAATTCCCAATAATGGTTTGAAAACTTTTTTCTCCAAATTTTTCGTGCGTCATAACTTTAGATTTTTCCATTAATTCCGTTATAAACCATATTAACTGCTAACACAAAAATTAAACAGGCGAAAAATATTCTAAGTTTTTTAGGATTTGTTCTAACCAAAATTTTTGCTCCGGCCATTGCGCCAAATAAAACGCCAATAACAACCGGCATACAAATTCCGGGTTCGATATACCCTTTTTGAATGTAAATTACAGAACTCGCCATTGCCGTAACTCCCATCATAAAATTACTGGTTGTGGTAGAAACCTTAAACGGAATTCGCATAATATTATCCATTGCGATTACCTTAAAAGCACCAGAACCAATTCCGAGTAAACCAGACATCATTCCGGCAATTCCCATCATGCTGAAACCGCCAATAACGTTTTTGGTCCCGTAGCTTACCACTTGTCCGTCATGTGTTGGATAAGTTCCCTGAAGTTTTAAGTTTTTTGCCAAAGGACTTGATTCTAAAACAATATGCTCTTCTTTTTTGCGAAGCGAATTTATAGCCGAAAAAATTAATGTAAGTCCGAATAAAACTGCTATAAATGAAGTAGGAGCGATGGTGGAAAGTAAAGCTCCGCAAACGGCTCCGATGGTTGTAGCGATTTCCAGAAAAATTCCGAGGCGCATATTAGTAATTCCTTCCTTAACATAAGCCGCCGCAGAACCCGAAGAAGTCGCAATTACCGAAACTAAAGCGGCTCCAATTGCATAATGAATATCAACATCGAGAATAATAGTTAGAAGTGGAATAATAATTATACCGCCTCCCAGACCTGATAATGAACCAATAAAGCCTGCTAAAAAAGCCCCAAGAAGCATTATCAGAGTAAAGGTAAGTATTGTCATTTAAGATATGTTTTTGTATCTGCTAATTTACGAATACATATTTGTCCGTGATAAGTTTACGACCTTAAATATACCTTAAAAATGTTTTTTGAATTATGAATTATGAGTTACGAACTTTGTCAAAGTTATGGCGACTGCGACAGCGACATACTTTTATATTCTATTATCAACTGCAAAAGATGTTTTTCCGATATTGGCAAGCAATAAGGCGGCCGCTGCACTCGTCCAAACCGAATAATCAAGAGGCGCTTTTACCGAAACTGAAACAGCCATTGAAAATGCAAAAAGAAACAGTAAAAGGGCAGTTCCTAAAGCGGCAATTCTAGTTTTAAAACCGAATATTAATAATAGGCTTAGTAAAATTTCGAAGAAAGTTGCGATACTGCCTAAAATTTCTGCTGTGGCCTTGTTGGCAAAAGAATTAAGTGTTTGTGTATAAACGACAAAATTTTCCCAATTTCCCCATGCAACACCATTTGAACCGGGTGCGCCCCAAAGTCCAAATCGATCAGCTACCGCTGAAAGCATTGTGATTGCTAAAACTATTCTTAAAATTAAACCTGCTTCTAATATGGTTATGTTTTTCATTCTGATTATTAATTTTTATTTCAATGTCATTAAACGAATTTCTTTTGAAAATTAAGGAAAAATCGTCCGGTTATTTTTTAATAACGGCAGAATGATCGTCAAATTGTTTAAAATAAACGATAAAATGCCAAAAAAGGGATTAGAAGATTAATTCTATCCCTTTTTGGTTTTAAATATGGAATTCTTATTTCAATGTTGTTTTAATTACAATTGCAGCTTGCTGAACCGCAGTTTGTATAGCAGGAACATTTGCAATTGGGTTTAAAAGCCCGTAATCGTGAATCAATCCGTTGTATCTTGTTAAGGTAACAGGAACTCCGGCTTCGTTTAATTTTCTTGCATACGCTTCACCTTCGTCTCTTAAAACATCATTTTCGGCAGTTTGAACCAGTGCAGGAGGTAAGCCTTTCAATTCTTCTAAACTTGCTTGCAGCGGTGAAGCATATTTTTCGGTTCTTTTAGCAGTATCTGGCAAGTAATTATCCCAAAACCATTTCATCATGTTTTTAGTCAGGAAACGTCCGTTGGCATATAAATTATAAGATTCAGTTTCAAAATTAGCATCCGTTACCGGCCATAATAAAACCTGCAGTTTAATATGAGGACCTTTTTTATCTTTTGCCATTAAAGTAATTGCTGCAGACATATTTCCTCCAACACTGTTCCCCACAACAGCCAGGTTTTTACCATCTACACCAATTTCTTTTCCATTTTCGGCTACCCATTGCGTTGCTGCATAAATTTCATTGATTGCAACCGGATATTTAGCTTCAGGAGAAGGTGTATAATCTGGGAAAACAGCAACTGCACCACTTTCTACAACTAAATCTCTCACTAATCTTCTATGCGTTGGATAATCTCCTAAAACCCATCCGCCGCCGTGAATAAATATAAATACCGGAGTATTTGCTTTTGCGCCTTTAGGTTTTGTAATATGAATTTTTACTTTTAAACCGTTTTGAGAAATTACTTTTTCAGATTCTTCGATACCAGAATAATCAACTTCTACAGATTTTTGTGCACCAACTAATACGTTACGTGCGTCTGTAATAGATAATTGTTCTAAAGGTTTTCCGTCACCTGAATTTAATGCATTTAAAAAGCCTCTGACTTCTGTAAAAATTTCCGGGTCATTTTGTCCCTTAAATTGTCTTTCTTGTGCTGAAGCAATTGTATTTACAATTAACAATGCTGCAATAAATAAACCCTGTTGTAATACTTTAATAGTTTTCATATCTTTTGTTTTTATCATTTATAATTTGATAGGACAAAGATATGGTGGTAATAAGGCTGTAAAAATAGACAAAAGTCTATTCTAATTGTACATTTTTCCCTTGAAGGTATTTTTTCTTGAAATTTGATGGAGTATCTCCAACTTTATTGGTAAAAAGCCGGTTAAAATAAGCCGGATCTTCATATCCGAGCTGATAGGCAATCTCTTTGACACTTAATGAAGAATACCCCAAAAGCCTTTTGGCTTCCAGAATAATGCGGTCTTTAATAATATCGTTGGGCTGCGAAAGTTCTAAACGATTGAATTTGTTCGAAAGCGTTTTGGGTGCAACGCCCAGTATATCGGCATAATCGGCAACAGTATGTTTGGTTCTGAAATGAATTTCGACCAATCGGCTGAAATCTCTAAAGAAATCCATTTCCTTAGATGGTTCATCATTCAAAACACCCAACTGCTGTATTTTCCAGATTCGGGTTGCTTTAATAATAAGCTGTTTCAAATACGTTCGGATCATTTCTTCCTGAGAAGAATCGGGAGCGTCAAATTCTTCCTGAATCTGACTGTATATACTTTCTACAAATAAAACCTCTTTTTCAGGCAGCGTTGTCATTGGCATTTCAAAAATATTATTGAATAACAATCCGTCGCAGGCAACTTCGGCATCATGAATCTGCACACAATAAAAATCACGGTTGTAATACATGAAATAACCTTGCTTTTTTCCTTCTTTATTAATTTGTAAATATTGATTACTGTTTATAAAAAACAGGGAAGGGCTGTAAGTTCTATATTGTTTAAAATCAATTGTTATTTCATAATCTTCGGGTAAATACAAGACCTTAATATAAACTTTGTAACCATCACCATTAATTTCCTCAACAGTTTCCCGATTTAGAATTAAAAATCCCAGTTTTTTATAATTCGATTCAAATATTTGGTGGTTCATCGAGCCTGTTTTGGTTTAAAAATACTAATTTTCTTTGGCAGAGCCGAATTTTAATTTGGACTTATTTGTAGATGTTCGAGTTTTTTCCCAACCAAAGTTTTTTCTCCAACAACTTTAAATCCGAGTTTTAAATAGAGATTTTTTGCCAGCGGATTATCTTCTTCAACCAATAATCCTAATGTCTGTTTGTTTTTATGGACATATTCGGCAATTAAAAACCGAAGTATTTTTGAACCAATTCCTTTTCCCTGATGATTCGGATTTACACCTAATGAATCGATATAAAATTCTCCTGCTCTTGTTTCAGGTTCGGGATCAAATTCAGGATTAAAATTCGTTCTGACATGTTTTATTATTGATGTGCGTAATTCTTCTATATCAGAACCGTTGTAAATATTTACTGCGCCGGTGATTTCGCTATCGGCTTTAGCCACAAAACAATTTTGATACGAATATTGGTTATTTTCTCTTTCTACAAAATACTGAAGAAAGTCTTTTGCAGCAGCATAATCTTTTTTAGCAATAAACTTGTAAATGATGTCCTCCATTGCCAATAATAAAATAGGAGCAATGTATTTTGAATCGGATATATTGGCTTTACGGATATTCATTTTAAAGAGATTTTAAAGCAAATTTACTTTTTAAAAATGTTTTTCACGCAGATTTAAAAGAGATTTAAGCAGATAAACGCAGATCTTTTTTAATCTGCCTAAATCTGTAAAATCTGCGTGAAATAAAAACTTAGCGTCTTAGTAACTTAGAATCTCAGAACCTTTTCAAATTGCTGAATTTCTACCAATATAAAATAAAAATATACCACTTTTAAGAATCAAACCCCTCGTATCTTTGTTAGTATATTTTAATTAAAAATTTAAAAAACGATGAAAGCAATAGGATTCAAATCATCATTACCCATAGAAGAAAAAGACAGTTTTATCGAATTTGAAACTGTGAAACCAATACCCGGAGCGCACGATTTATTAGTAAAAATTGATGCAGTCTCCGTAAACCCGGTCGATTTTAAAATTCGCCAGAGCGGTGCAAAAGATACCGTTCTTGAAACCCCAAAAATTATTGGCTGGGATGCTGTGGGAATTGTTCAGGCAGTTGGCGAAAAAGTAACTTTATTTGAAGTTGGTGATCCGGTTTATTACGCCGGAGATTTAACGAAACAAGGAAGCAACGCAGAATTTCAAATTGTTGACGAAAGAATTGCAGGCAATAAACCAACATCATTAACCAATGCAGAAGCTGCCGTTATTCCGTTAACAGGTTTAACAGCTTGGGAAATTCTTTTTGACAGAATTAGAATAAATCCTGAAAAAGACAAAGGAAAATCAATCTTGATTATTGGAGGTGCCGGCGGTGTTGGTTCTATCGCCATTCAGCTATCAAAAAAAATTGCAGGATTAACGGTAATTGCAACCGCTTCACGTCCTGAAACTATTGATTGGTGCAAGAAGCAGGGTGCCGATTTTGTTGTAGATCATAAAGATTTAATTTCTTCTGTTAGAGAAGCTGGTTTCCAGCATGTAGATTTTATTTTAGATTTTGTTGATACGAATGCGTATTGGGATATTATGGCAGAATTGATTAAACCTCAAGGACACATTGCCTCTATTACCGGAAGCGCTGAACCTGTTGTTTTAAATAAACTGAAAGGCAAAAGTGTTTCATTTTCATGGGAATTGATGTACACACGTTCGATGTTTCAAACAGAAGATATGATCGAACAGCATCATATCTTGAATAAAATTGCCGATTTATTAGACGATGGTGTTTTAAAAACGACTTTAAAAGAAACCTACAAAGGACTTTCTGTTGAGAATCTTAAAAAAGCGCATCAGCTTTTAGAGTCTGGAAAAACGATTGGAAAAATTGCGATTAAATATTAAAAGTATTTTTAGGAATTAAAGAAATCTCATTTTAAAGAAATGGGATTTTTTAATAAAAATTCTGTAAGTCTACCCTTAAATTATATAAAATATTCCATTTTTAATTATTGATATTTACTAGCTATAACCCAAATTAATTTAATCAATGACTACTATGAAAAATTTAAAGTATATTTTCATTCTTTCGGGGGTATTATTTGTTTTTAGCTGCAACAATAATGATAACAATGGCAGCCCTGAAAATGGAGGCGGAACAGTAACTGATCCTGTAGAAACTAATCCAGCAAATTCACAATATAAACCTGCTTTTTCAGGTCAGACCAGAATTAACGGAATGACTACCAATACAGAATTTAAAGCCGATATTATTACATCGGCGCTTACCAGCCCGTGGAGCGTGAAAGTTCTTCCTGACGGCCGGCTTCTGGTAACTCAAAAAACAACGGGAACATTACGTATCGTTACAACCGGCGGAGTGGTTAGTGCACCAATTACAGGTCTGCCGGCAGTAAACCCTGCTAATCAGGGAGGTTTATTAGGTTTATGCCTTGATCCTGATTTTGGAACAAACAGAATGGTTTACTGGGTGTTTTCTGAGGCTGTAACAGGCGGAAATATTTCGGCTGTTGCAAAAGGAAAATTGGCAAACGACGAAAAAACAATAGAAAATGCTGTAGTAATTTATCGTTCAAGTCCTGCAAATCCAAGTGATTTACATTATGGCGGACGTATTCTATTTGACCAAACCGGGAATCTTGTTGTAAGTACGGGAGAGCGTTCTGTATTGCAAACAAGGCCTTTGGCACAATCGTTAACGTCAAGTCTTGGAAAAGTAGTCAGAATTACAAAAGACGGACAGCCTGCAGCTGGAAATCCAACTTTTAGCGGGACAAATGCTCTTCCTGAAATATATACTTATGGACATAGAAATCCGCAGGGACTTGCTGTGCATCCGGTTACGAAAGAAATTTGGCTGAGCGAACACGGGCCAAGAGGCGGCGATGAAATTAACCGTCTTAAAGCAGGAGCAAATTATGGCTGGCCGACAATTACATACGGAATTGAATACAGCGGACAAGTTGTTGGCGATGCTATTCAGCAAAAAGAAGGAATGGAACAGCCGGTTTATTACTGGGATCCTGTGATTTCTCCAAGTGGTATGACTTTCTATACCGGAAATCGTGTGCCAGAGTGGGAAAATAATCTGTTCATAGGTTCATTAAGCGGAACCCACATTGCCCGACTTGTAATAAAAAATAATAAAGTGGCTGGTGAAGAAAGGCTTCTTGCAGGTGAAGGCCAGCGTTTTAGAGATATTACACAAGGTGCTGACGGTGCTTTATATGCTGTAACAGATCAGGGAAGACTTTATAAAATAGATAAGAAATAATTATTAATTGTTAATCTATTGCTGAAAAAAAAAATAAACCCTATATAAAAATAAAAATTATAGGGTTTATTTTTTTATTATGCTTGATCTTGATTTGATTCAGAACATTGAGCTTTGATAAGCTTTTATTATTATTCAATTGTAAGTGTCATATTGGGTACTACAATATCTCCGTTGCTTCCGCTATATCGCTGGGCAAAAACTTCGATATAATCATTGTTAACTAATTCTGTGGTTGCATTTAATGGCAGTACAATAATATCATTTGCAGCCAGTCCTCTTCCGTAAACTTTATATTGACTTATTGCAGTTCCATTTTTAGCAATATAAATGATGTATATACCGGCAGCAGGTACCTGAAAAGAGATAGATCCTCCAACCTGGAAAATTCTTTTCTTTTTTCCCAGATATCGTAATCGATTTGCAGCATCAGTTGAAAATCTAAATAAATTCGAATATGTTGTAGAAGGTGTTCCTGAGCCTACTTTTACTATATTACTTGGATTAGCACCATTTGTAAAGCTGACTCCAAGACCGGATCCAACAGCATAATCCATAGAAAAATCGGCTGTAGCACTAGCATCAGTTTCTGTTGGTATTCCTGCAGATCTTACACTCCAGCTATTATTAAAATTAAATCCTGTATACGTTCCCGTTGTATAGGCTTTTACATATCCTGCTGTGTTTGTACCAGTAAAAACAACAGATTCTAATACTGCATCTCCAGTGATAGTAAGTCCTGATGTAGAAACATCAAATCCTATCGCAGTACCGTCGACCTGGCTAAAACCTCCTTGTTTTTCTACTAATGTAAATGTTCCGGTTAGTTTTTCGTAAGTACCTGTATTATTGCCAAACCAGCCCATATTACTTAATAGCAGCTGCGTTATATTGTTGTAAGTGATTCCGGTTGTATTTCCTGAAAATTGAACAATACTAAGAAAAACCAATCCAAAACCAGATATTGTTCCTACACTGGCTGAGTTGGCAACTATACAGTCCCTAAAAACTAAATTTTGAGCTGCCGAACCACTCAGGTTAAAAATACTTCCGGTTGCGGCTCTAATGGTAACGTTTTTAATATTCCCGCCTGTAGCACCTTCAAAAATATTTCCCGTAGTTCTAAGTATAATATCTTCAGTAGAATCTAAACCTTGAATATAAGCATTATTGAGGTCGATAGGATGATCAAATATAATGAGGCCATTTATTTCATACAATGTATTGGAGCTTAAAAGGTATTTAGTCCCTCCGCCGTTTGACAGTTCAGTTGCGAGAACAGTTGCTAAGTTATCTGCAGCTTTTATACGTTTAAAATTTACTCTTGGACTTGTACCACTGCTCATTACTAACCATGATGTTGAACCCGAAGAATAATGGTAAAAAGCTTTTAAATCAGTATCATAGACAATTAATCCGTCAGCAGGAGAGGTTATTGCATTTCTTTGGGCAGTTGTCATTCTGGGAGCCAGCATTCCCTGACTTGTCGATGCTATATCTAACACAGAACTTGCATCAGGTGTAACTGTTCCAATTCCTATTTGTGCATTTGTAAAATATGATAAAAAGAAAAGAGTAAGTATTAATAGTGTTCGGCAATTTATTGAGGCTGTATTTTTCATAATTTCAGGTTTTTGTAGGTTGAAAATCAAAAAAAAACATTATTAATTTCCTGCATTTGAAATAATTACTTTTTGAGATATTTTTTTATTCTCAGCAGTTAAAAATGTCGCAATATAAACTCCGGAACTTAGACCTGATGTAGAGAAACTATAATTTTCTTCAGCACCCAGATTCTTTTTAGATCGTACCGTTTTGCCAGAAATATCGTAGAGATGAAATGATTTGAATTGGATTAAATCAGGGTTGGAAGCTTTTAATGATCGGGCTGCATTATCCTGCATAATGAAAAAATTATTTTTAGTTTCTTCACTTGTACCCAATCCTTTGTTTGTGAAAGTAATTTTAAATCGGTCGGGATATACGCCCTGTGGAATTGTGACTTCATAATTCCCGGTTTTAATATTGTGAAAAGACCCATCTGCAGCATCATATAAAAATATATTTTGCGAAGGATCGAAGTTTATAACTTCAGGGATATAAAACTTAAGTGTTGTATTGGCGGCTGCTTTTACCGTTAACGGAATTTGTTTTGTAATGTCAAAATTAATGCCCTGTATCACATAATTTTTTCCTTCCAGTAAAAAGAAGGCATCATTAGGAAAGTTATTGTCCATACTTAAAGCATCGATACCCTTATCAATACCATCAGTAGCTTCGGGTAAAAAAGCAAGGGCAAGCTGTCTTGTAAATTGATTGTTGATAATGGCATTTATCCTGATATGAGGAATATCATTAGATGCTTCTGCTTCTTCATTTTTAGCAGTTTCTCCACTTTTAGCAGTAGTTTTGTTTCTTGCAGGTTTTTCAAAATGCGACAAACTTTCGCCTTCTTTATAAAATATTCGATACGAATTTCTAAACGTTACAGTGCCATCTGCGGCTCCTTTAATTACAAAACCCTGCCCGATAGGCGCATATTTACGCTCACGCATAAGTCCGAATGTGGTTCCAACGTTATTTAGTGAACCATCGCCATTATAACTATTAAAAGTGGCAGGAACATAAATACCGTTTGAACCTAAAGTTCCGGGTGAGTAAGTGGCATATCCGCCTCTGTAAGCCGCAATTAAATGTGAATTTACAGTTTTGTCCTGTTCCCAGAAATAAGCAATTCCGGTACAGGCATTATTTAAAGGATCTAATAAAAAAGCATTTAAATGTAAAGCAGACGGGTATGGATTTCCTGTTAAAGTTGAGGCATTGTTTGCTCCAACCGTAACAGTAATATTGCCATCATTTGGTTTTCCTCTAAAATCATAGCGTTGTGCACCTGTGCCGGGATTATTTACAATTCCCGTTCCTTCCGGATCTACAGCGTCAGACCCGCTGGTGCCTTTCATCGTAAAACCTTCACCTGGCGCTATTGTGGTTGTAGTTCCGACCTGAACCCATTGCGAATAACTATTGGCATTGGTAAGTTTATAAATCCATCGCGATGCGATTGAGAGCGGATTTGCACTTCCGTCATAATTTGCTAATGGAAGAATTGTTGCGGGAGTCGAAGCCGTTGAGGTTGTTGGCCTGTTTAGCATCGTAATGCCAAAATTCTGGTTGCCGGATGCTGCCACATTGATGCCTACTGGAGAACACCAGTAATTGTAGTCAAAATTATCAGCAGTTCCTTCCTGGTAAATAGACACAATTCCGGTTCCAACATTAGTTGAAGTTCCTGTTGTACCTTGTACCAATTGAGATAAATTACGCAGATACAAGTTTGAGTTTGCTGCTAAATTTATATCCTGCTTCACGAAAAGCACCTGGTTTTTTACATACACGGGAGTACTGGCGCCAACATAAATCTGTCCAAAACTTTGAATAGAAATTATATAAATTAGTAAGGTAATCTTTTTCATAACTTTTATTTTAATTAAAAATCAGATGCTGTCGAATAACTATATTTCAAGTAATACTAAACCCTTAATTATATATTTCTGCCTGCAGCAAAACAGCTGCTATTTCCTTATCTGCATGATTAAGAATTCACTTTTATAAAAAAAACGGAAAACAAAGTATGATTGTAAACTAATCTAAATTGTAAAAAAAGTTATTTGAATTAGTTTTACTAACTACAAAATTACTTACTTATTGGTTACAATAAATTAAAAACCTAAGAAATTTACTATACTCAAAATTAAGTGCTATATAGTTCAGTTTTTTATATAATTTTTATCTGATTTTATATAATTGCCATTTTTATGCAAAGTTTTTTATAAAAGTGATTCAGTATCAAAGAACTTTTTTGACTACATTGGTTTTAAAAAGATTAGAATATCCTCTCGCAATTAACCTTGTTTCAGTTTCATTCCAGATTTCGCATTGTGCATTCACAAATTGTTTCCCTTTTTTTATTATTAATGTTTTGGCTATAATAATATCGCCAGAATAAGCAGGAGCAAAGTAATCAATGTTTAGGTTTATTGTGGTATAAAAATTTTCCTCGTCAAGAGAAAACAATGTAGCACCAATACAGTCGTCTGCAATTGCAGCCGTTACCCCGCCGTGTAAGGACTTAATTGGGTTGGTCATTTCTTCTCTAATTTGATATTTAAAAGTTACCGTACCGGGTCCGGCTGTAACAACTATGGGTTTCATCCAAAGCATAAAAGGAGAAGGGGAAAGAATAAATTCGCCGCCAATGTGATCTTGCAATACTTGTAATCTTGTTTTAGTTTTCATTTAATTCAATTTAAAATTATAATTATTATACCAATCGGTATGTTTTTATGTATAAAAAAAGTAATCGTAAATACTGCCTTATTCTAAGTCTTCAATAATTTTATGAAGCGAAAGCATAACAGCTGATAAATCATTACCATTTCCGGTTAATTTGCTTATCATTATGGCACCTTCAATTAGTGCAATTATGGTTAAAGCTGTATTTTCTGCATTTATCGATTCTGCTTTAAATTCTCCTGCATTTATACCTTGACAGATGAGGTACATTAGTTTTTCTTTCCAATAGAGCAGTGTTCTCTCGGCATATTTTTTAAGAACCGGATGTGTATCATCAGATTCTATTGCGGTATTTAATATCGGACATCCGCCAGGTGTAACTTCTAAATTTTGATATTTGGCATAAATGCGGGGATAAACCAACAATTTTTCTTTAAAGGTTCTTTGTTTTTCGATTTCCCGGCTTAAAACATCGTGAAGTTTTTTCACGTTAAACTTAAAAGAAGCAATTGCTACCTCGTCTTTATTTTCAAAATTTCCATAGATACTTCCTTTTGTAAGACCGGCTGCCGTTGTAATATCACTTATAGATGTACCGCTGTATCCTTTTGTATTAAAGATTGGGGCGGTTTTCTCTATTATAAACTGCTTTGTTTTTTCCGCTTTACTCATCTTGAAATAATTTTGTTATACAAATATATACCAATCGGTATGATTTAAAGACTGATTTGTGCAATTATTTTTTGTGAGATTATTGCGATAAGGTTTTATTTCACAGATTGAAAATTTAGTATCTTAGTAATTGTTGTTGAATTTGCGTTTTGCAGCATAATTGTTTTCAATTTAAATTATCTAAATATGCCTTGGGACCCAGAGATTTATAATAAGTTTAAAGATATTCGATATAAACCGTTTTATGATTTAATAGCATTTATACAGCCAAAAGATGGAATGAAGGCTATTGATTTAGGATGTGGTACGGGAGAGCAGACTTTTATTTTGGCAGATAAATTTAAAGAAGCCCATTTTCTTGGTGTTGATGCTTCTTCTGAAATGCTGGCGAAATCAAAATCTCTTGAAATGAAAAACCTGCATTTTAGAAAAGCAACCACTGAAGAAACTATAGCCACTGGAGAAAAATGGGATTTAATATTTAGTAATGCAGCTTTGCAATGGTCGAATGATCATGAAAAATTATTTCCGCAATTACTAAAATTACTTAATAAAGATGGGCAGTTTGCAGTACAAATGCCGGTTCAGCCAGAAAACAAACTCAATATAATACTTTATAAACTGGCTGATGAAGAACCGTTTAAATCGTATTTAAACAGCTATAAAAGAGATTCACCAATTTTAAGTATGGATTATTATGCCCAAATTCTTTTTGACGGTGGTATGGAAGATATACAGCTCATGCACAGGGTTTATCCAATTATTGCAAACGACCATGATACACTATATAATTTTATCGCAGGTTCGGCATTAATTCCTTATATCGACAGACTTGGCGGAGAAAAGGAAGAACTTTTTATTAAAACCTTTAAAGAGCGAATAGCGGAACATTTTCCTAAATTTCCGGCTATTTATCCTTTTAAAAGAATTTTACTTTACGGAAGAAAAGTATAATAAAAACAAAAAGCCTGCAGATCAATTTCTGCAGGCTTTCTTCATTGAATTAATAGTTAAGTCAGGTGTTTATTCTTTATATAAAATAATAACAGCTTTGTAGCCTGTACCAACATTCCATTGGCTTGCTTCTATAACCTTTCCGTTGTCATCATAAACCTGAAATTCGGCAGTATTTGGTGATGCTGAGCCTTCGTTTAAAGCCTCAAAATCAATTTTGTTCATACCTTTTACCAGGTTTATTTTAAATCCTTTATATTCTCCCACCAAACTAACTTCTGGTTCGATAACTTTATCATTAAGATATACTCTGATTTTATCGCTGTCTACAAAAGCGGCATCACGGTAACGAATGGTTGAGGTTGTAGATTTGGTTACAAAACCGCCTAGATACTCATTTCGTCTGTAAAAAATACCCTCAACATTGGCTTCTCTTTTATAAAGTGTGTTATTTTTAAAAAGTTCATCTGGATTTATTTTTAAAACTATCGGATCTTTTGCAAGGGTTGGTTCATTTGGCGGCGGAGTTTCCGTTGGCGGAATTACTTCTTTACTTTCCGGAGTTTTAGATTGAATAGGCTGATATTTTCCTTTAACTTCTTCCTGCGAATAAACTTGCAGTGAAGCACCAATTATAATTAAAAACAATATTCTTTTCATATATTTTGATTTATTTTAAAATGTATTAGAAGTCATTTTTAACTTCTTAATATCTATTTATAACAATCGATTAGGGCATTTATTGCCTCAAAAAGCAATTATATTACCAGAAATTGAAGTTTTGTAATAACCATATCGAATAGTGTAAAAATTTGTTTACATATCGCGATAATTTTAAAAAATATAATTGTTTACTAAAAAAACAAAAAATAAACTATTCAATATTTAACAATGCAGTTGGCGAATAGCCAAATTGTTTCTTGAATGCAAATGAGAAATGAGAGAGATTTTCAAAGCCAACTTCGTAATAAATTTCAGTTGGTTTTTTTTTGTTTTCTGCCAAATGATAATGCGCTAATTCGAGTCTTTTTTTGGTAAGCCACTTTTGAGGCGTTGTATTGAAGTATTTTTTAAAATCCCGATTAAAAGTAGACAAGCTTCGGCCTGTTAAATAGCCTAGTTTTTCCATTGGCATATTAAACATAAAATTTCGCTGCATAAAATCGATCAAATCAATTTTGCCCGGTTCATCAAAGCTCGCTAAGATATTATCTATTCGTTTGTCGATTGCCCTTAAAATGCTGATGGCTTCGGTAATTTTTAATGAAGCAATGTTTTCGGGAAAATCTCCTTCAATGTCAAAATAAGGCATTAAAGAAGTCAGACAGCTTTCTAATAACGGATGATTGTTATAAGAAATGATTTTTTGCTCAGAACCAGTTTTGGCACTTAAATCAATATTTTTATAAAATTCTTTCAAACGTTTAACAGAAAGATGCATTACAACCGTTTTATGCGGCTGGCCATTTTTGGGATAATTTATAATAGTGGCAAGCAAATTTCTGGGAATTAGAAAAATATCCCCGGTTTTAAAAGTAAAAACAGCATCGGTTTGTATAATCCTGGTTTCTCCGGAAATAAACCAAATCAGCATATGATCATCAAAAACCAAATCAGATTTGAAGAATTTATCTTCATAACAAGAGAGTTTGATCTCAGGCGTTAAATATTTTGATATATGTTCCATTTTGCAGCTGTTTTAACCGTCAGGCTTTTCTTCGAGTATCAAAGATAAAAATCCTGACGGTATATTATTTTCTAAACCTTCATTAAATAACATCAAATGATATTCCTAAAAGACGTTCGCTTAAATCCCAAAGCCTTTTAGCGTTATCCTGATCTAACGAATAAGGCTGTACGCCATATATCGTTTTGGGTTCATCAAATTTATGTTCTATGTTTCCAAGATCTAATTTTGCAATATCAGCATCTTCACAATAAACACCGCCAATAGTATTCAACAAAGGGCTTGTGGCACACCAAATTGTTGTTGCAGCGCCTTGTGGTACCGTTTTTAATAAAGCGGCAACTTCTGGTTTTAAATTTCCATTCTCATCATGCGTTCCTATTTGTTTAAATAATTCTATAGGTTCTTCTCTTCCTAAATCAGTACCCAAAACACTTCCCGGATGTACTGAATATGCTCTTACATTAAACACCTTAGCGCGGTTATCTAATTCTAATGCAAACAAATTACAGGCAGTTTTTGACTGTCCGTAACCTTGTAAAGTATGATAATCCCGATGAAGAAAATTAGGATCATCAAAATTAAACGGCGCCATTTGATGCCCGTACGAAGATATATTTAAAACTCTCGCTCCATTTGCCTGTTTAAGAGCCGGCCATAATTTTGCAGTAAGCTGAAACTGTCCAAGATAATTTGTTACCAATTGCGATTCATATCCGCGGTTGTCTCTGCGTAACGGAACCCACATAATTCCTGCATTATTAATAAGAAGATGAAGCGGTCTTCCTGAAGATAAGAACTTTGCAGTAAAGGAATCTATAGAGTCAGGATTCATGAAATCTAAAGTTTCCAGCTCGACATTTGCAATTCCGTCAAGATTTTTTTGAGCTTTTGTAATATCTCTTGCAGCAACAATTACTGTGGCGCCTGCATTCGCAAGTGTTTTAGTGGTTTCTAACCCAATTCCGGTGTGTCCGCCGGTTACAATGGCAATTTTTCCTGTAAGGTCAATTCCTTTAATTACATCTGCAGAAGTTGATTTTGCATTAAATCCTGAATTAATAGGTTTTTGTAATGCTCCCTGATAATTATTTGTTTTCATTTTTATAAATATTAAATTGTTATGAAGCAAAATTATAGAGATGTAAAACTTTCGATTTTGTTTAAAACGTCATTTTTACTTTGTTTAAAACGTCATTTTGAATTCATTGTTTTTAATTATCTTTAACGCTGCACTACAACCAGTCTATTAAATTTTATTTTATGAAAGCATTGGTAATTGGAGCTACGGGCTCAACAGGGAAATTTTTGGTAGATCAGCTGCTGAAGGATAATGATTATTCTTCTGTCGTAACTTTTGTTAGAAAACCTTCGGGGAAAGAACATTCTAAACTGACAGAACATATTGTCAATTTTGATGAAATTGAATCTTTTAAAGATCAGATAATCGGAGATGTTCTGTTTTCCTGCCTTGGGACAACTTTAAAAGCTGCCGGTTCGAAAGAAAAACAATGGAAAATAGATTTTGATATTCCGGCTGCATTTGCTCTGGCTGCGAAACAAAATGAAGTAAAGTCTTTTGTACTGGTTTCTTCTTACGGAGCATCTGCCAAAAGCAATATTTTTTATTCTAAAATGAAAGGGAAACTGGAAGATTATATCGCCGAACGGAACTTTTGGCAATACATTATTTTTAGGCCCGGGCCTTTAGTACGTGAAGATACAGACCGACTGGGCGAAAAGATTTCGGTAAAACTTTTCAATTTTCTGAATGCAATTGGCATTCTTACCAAATTTAAACCGCTTGAAACACAGATTCTTGCAGCAAAATTAGTAAAGGCTCCAAAAATACTTTCGGAAGGAACTACAATAATCGAACTTAAAGAAATTTTTGAATTTTAATAAATCAAATCCACTCTCCCGAAGCATCATAACCGTCTGGCAGATAGGTAAGATATTGCACCATTCTTGGGCTTTTGCCTCTGTTTGCCGATGCACAGTGTGGTAAAGTATTGTTCCAAATTATAAAATCGCCTGCATTGCCCGTTATAGGTTCCGGTTTTAAGGTTTCAATAGCTTTATTTCTTGGATTTTCATTTGTCCCAAGATTATCCAGCCAATCATCAATTTTGTTATGAAATCCCGGAACACAGTGAAAAGCACCGTCATTACTGCCGCAGTCCGTAAGATAGAGCAGTCCCTGAAAACCAAAAGTTATGGGCTGTTTTAAACTAATATCCCAATGCAGCGGGCTTCCTAAAAAAGTAAAATCTTTAGTTTCAGGAGGGTTAAAGCTTACTTTGTCAATCGTTTTGTAAATTTTGGCTGAATTGTAGAGCTGTTCGTATGCTTTTTTAATTCTTGGTGAAAAACGGTTTTTATTTAATGTTTTGTGATCAGAAAAATTAAGCATTAACCCTTTTTGATCTTCATGTCTGTTATACCAGGTTTCACTTTTATCAGGGTCCATTTTTAAGTAATTCCAGATTGCTTTAACGGTATCTTCGCAGTCTTTTTTTGAAACAGCATTTTTTATAATTACATAACCGTTTGTATCCCAAAACTCAAGATCTTGTTCTGATAATACATTGTCTATAGAACTTACGGTATTATTTTCGTCTTTTTTTTGATTGTTAATCCAGGTTTTAAAAGCCTCAAAATCAGGTTTTTCGAAATATAAAAACTGTATGGCATCTTCCATACTGATTCCTAGCAGGTACAAGGTTTTAATTTCCTGATCCCATTGTGTATCCGTTATAGCATTAGAGTTGTTTATAGTACGTTTCCATAAATTTTCAAGAATAGTCCAAGGCATAATTTTATAAACGTTTATTGTTTCTGCTCGTTAGGCAGGTTGTTAAAATATAATTGAAATCGTCATTAAGATTATTACTAAATTTAATTGTTATTCCAAAAATAACCTAATTAAAGCGTCTCTTTTTAAAGTATAAATACGTGTTTTAATTTAAATTATTCAGTGTTATATCGTCACTTTTAATCTGATAACGATATATAAAAATTTTAGGAACAGGAAAAGATATTTTTTTTGCCGGAATTACAATGCAGCTAAATTTTTAGGTTTAAAAAAAATGTATTCTAAAATAACCGGTTTATAGATCATGATGACCGGATTTTAAACTGTGAGTTGTCCTGAAAAAAGCTGACAATAATTTAACAGTAAGTATTAATTTTGACAGTACCTTTGTTTAAAACTATATTTTTTCTGTTAAATATTTTTAGAATAAATTTCTGTTCTTTGCAGTTATAAAAAATGAATACAGTCTTCGCTGTAAAAAATAGTTTACAATATTATACTAAACATTGAGTTAAGACTAATCATATTTACGTTATGGACAATAGAAAGTTTATATTAAGTTTAAAACATGGTAATGAGGCTTCTTTCAAAGAAGCTTACTTAAATTACTATGATAAACTGATAAACATTGCCAGACGATTTAATTTTACAGTTCTTACCCCGCAGGATTTTGTACAGGAAACTTTTTTAAGGCTTTATAATAAAAGAGAACTGCTTAACGAAGATGTTTTATTTGATAAACAACTGTTTGTTATCTGCAAGAACATTATTATCAATCATGTTAACAGAGAAAATAAAATAATTCAGCTTGATCCTTCAGGGTTTGAAATCGAAAACGAGGACTTAGATGATGTAATTTTTGAAGAAAGAAAAGAAAAATTATATACTTTCATAAATCAGCTTCCTGAGCAGCAGCAAAAAATATTTACTTTACATAAACTGGAAAACCTTAGCTATAAGGAGATTGCAGCAATGACAGACCTTTCTGAAAAGACAATTGCCAATCATATTTATCTTGCCAGTAAATTTATTAGAAAAAAAATCGAAGATCATTAGGAACTTTTTTGTTCTCGTTTGTTATACTAATAAACAGAAACAAAAAATGCATATTGAATCTTATAAAACTGATGTTAAAACAAAGGAAGATGCAAGCTTTATTGTAGTGCTTCTGCAGTTTGTCATTTCTGACTGTTCGATGAATTTTGAGGTAGAAAACTGCGATCATATTCTAAAAATCGAAACAAACAGAGAGATTAAAGAAATGGTATATGGTGTTTTTAATAAACAGGGATTTTATTGTCAAAAACTTTAACGCTCTAAAGACATGGATGAAAAGAAAATAGAAGAAGAATTAAAAAAAGTATGGGACGAAATCCCTGTTTCGCATTCTGATAATGAAAAAGAGATGTCCTGGGAGCAGTTTCAAGCGAAGGCATTTTCTCCTAAGAAACAAAAAAATAAGCCTTGGCGTTATTATGCGGCTGCAGCGGCTGTTTTGATTTTTGCTCTTATTGGAACCGGACTTTATTTTAACAGCAGCAACCCCGCAAGCAATAATATTCAATTTGCCGAAAATATAATAGAAAACCCTGCTTCTATAATAAAAACTGCAGTCCTGCCAGATAGTTCAGTAGTAGAATTGAGTCCGAATTCTAAAATTGCATACGCCGGTAATTTTGCTGCAAATAGAAAAGTTGAAGTTTTTGGAGAAGTTTATTTTAAAGTTAAAAAAGATAAAAAACACCCTTTTCAGGTATTTTGCAATGAAACGACAACTACTGTTTTAGGAACTTCTTTTACAGTAAAAGGATATACTCAAAAAGAAGTAACAGTTGAACTTTATGAAGGAAGCGTTCAGATGAATGTAAAAAACCTGAATGAAAAATGGATACTAAAACCGGGCGAGAAATTTACGTATGGAAACAATTCCGCATCGGTTACTGAATTCAACAGATTTGTAGATTTTGATAATGAAAAGCTAACTGCCGTAAGCACTTACATTGAGTCAAATTACGGTTATAAAATGATTATTCCGCAGGAATATCATAATCAGCGAATCACGGTACGCATCAATAAAAAAGAAGATTTAAAAACGATTATCCAATTAATATCAGAAATGTATAACCTAAACTTTGAAGTAAATGAAAAATTAAAACAAATTACTTTTCAATAGAAAAGAAAAGGATGCACTAGCCGCGAAACTAAAAACATCCTTCCTACTAGTCAGGATAGTATAAAACTATTCCATTTAATAATATTCAAAAATACAAAATTTCATGAAGCATATAATTTCAGCGTGCTTTTTTTTATTCAGTTGGGGAGTATTTTCTCAAAACGTCACGGTAACTGTAGATCAAACGGTAACATTAAAGGACTTCTTTAAACAAATTGAAAATCAAACCGATTTTAAATTTGCCTTTACAGATCAAATTAATACGAGCCAAAGATATTTTACTCAAAAAAGTGCATATAATAATATCGAAATCAAGCAGCTTATTAATGAATTAAATAAAAGTACATCGATTCAATTTTCGATTGTAGGCAGTAATATTTTTGTGAAGCAGAAAGCCGTTAAAACAGCTAAAAAAAAAAATAAACTGACAGGACAGGTTCTTGATGAAAACAGGGAGCCCGTAATAGGTGCGAATGTTTTCATCATAGAACTTTCTACCGGTATTACAACAGATATTAATGGAATGTTTACCATAGAACTCGACAGAGGGATTTATAATCTTGTTGTAAGTTATGTGGGTTTAAAAAACAAAGAAAGACAGATTGCAGTTGATGATGATGTAAGAATAAAATTCAACATGGATTCTGACAGTCAGGAGCTGGAGCAGGTAATTGTAACCAATAGTAAGGCTGTTGATGTGAGGAATACTCAAATGAGCGTTAACAAACTTTCGATGGCAGAAATTAAGCGAATTCCTGTGGCAATGGGCGAGCCGGATCCTTTAAAATCAATATTAACATTGCCAGGAGTTACAAATGCAGGAGAAGCTTCTTCTGGTTTTAATGTTCGGGGAGGTGCTGCAGATCAAAATTTAATTCTGCTGGATGGCGGGCCGGTATATGGTGATTCGCATATGTTTGGGTTTTTCTCTATTTTTAACGCTGATGTTGTAAACGGGTTGGATTTATATAAAGGCGGAATTCCGTCTAAATTTGGCGGACGTGTATCTTCTGTTCTAGATGTAACGCAGCAAACCGGAGATTTTGAAAATTTCAAAGTAAACGGAGGCATTGGTTTAATATCAAGCCGTCTTTTAGTGCAGGGACCCATAAAAAAAGATGTAGGTTCGTTTCTTATTGCAGGTCGTGCTTCTTATGCACATTTATTTTTAAAACTGGCTGATAATAATAATTCGGCTATGTTTTATGATATTAATGCTAAGTTCAATTATAGATTGGGCGCTAATAATTCACTTGCTTTTTCCGGATATTTTGGGAATGATGTTTTTGATATAAATGACCGTTTTGCCAGTACTTACGGAAACACAATGGGAATTTTAAGCTGGAAACATAAATTTTCTGATAACCTGAATACTAATTTATCTGTTTTTTACAGTGATTATAAATTTAACCTTGGCTTACAACAAGAAGATTTTGACTGGAACAATAATATTCGAACATACGGACTTAAGTATGGCTGGAATCATATTGTAACAGATAAGTTTAAATTAAATTACGGAATTGACGGCCAGTACTATAATTTTAATCCCGGTACCGTACAGCCTACAAGCTCAGATTCGCAGTTTAATTATAAACAGCTGGATAAAAAATATTCGTTAGAAACATCTGCTTATGTGGATTTTGAGAATCAAATCACTCCAAAATTAAACCTTCGTTACGGACTTCGCTACAGTATGTTTTATCGTTTAGGTAATGAAACCATTAATACTTATGAAGATGGAAAGGCAGTAGTATACAATCCGTTATATCATATTTATCAAGAAGGTACTCCAACAGGAACTATATCGTACGGAAGCGGAGAAAAAATAAGCAGTTTTAATAACCTTGAACCACGTGTGGCATTGTCTTATGCTTTTAATGATAATTCGTCTGTAAAAGCTAGTTACAACAGAATGGCACAATATATTCATATTTTATCTAATACTCAGTCGCCATTGCCAACAAGTATCTGGACGCCAAGCGGTCCGTTTACAAAACCACAATTGCTGGATCAGTATGCGGCCGGATATTTTAGGAATTTTAAAGATGGTGACTATTCTTTTGAAGGAGAGTTATTTTATAAGAATATACAAAATCGTATCGATTACATTGATGGTGCCGATATATTGGCAAATAATAATATTGAACAGGTTATCTTAAATGGTAAAGCCAGATCGTACGGTATGGAATTATTATTTAGAAAAAATACCGGAAATTTTACCGGATGGGTTTCATATACCTTATCAAGAGCAGAACAAAAAACACCCGGCAGAACTGCTGAAGAACCCGGAGTTGCAAACGGTAATTGGTATTTGTCTGGATATGACAAACTGCATAATTTGAGTATTGTGGGAAGTTATGAATACAATCCTAAATGGTCTTTTAATGCTAATTTTACATTACAGTCGGGCCAGCCGGTAACGTATGCAAATGGGTATTATGAATTTGGAGGAATTAATATACCGAATTTTTCACTTCGAAATGAAAACAGGCTGCCGCTTTTCCACCATTTAGATCTGGCAGCAACTTACACGCCTAAACCGGACAAAAAGAAAGGATGGCAGAGCTATTGGGTATTCAGCCTTTATAATGTTTACAATAGAAAAAATGCAGCATCTATGACGTTTACAACAAATGAAGACACGGGAGCGAATGAAACCAGAAGACTTTCTATTTTTGGGATAGTACCTGGAATTTCTTATAATTTTAAATTTTAATGAGTATGCAAAGGATTAATAAATATAATTTTAAAAGTAAAGCACTAGTTTTATTCAGCTTATTTTGTGTGCTGTTTTTATCATCTTGTGAAGATGTAGTCAATCTTGATTTAGAAACTGGACAGACAAGAATAGTAGTAGATGCTGAAATTATCTGGCAGAAAGGAACTCCTGGTAACGAACAAACCATAAAGATCAGTAAAACAGCTCCGTATTATAATAACACTACACCAAAAGTTTCAGGAGCGCAGGTAAGGGTTGAAAACAGTACCGGAACTGTTTTTACTTTTAATGAAACTGAACCGGGCATTTATGTATGTACTAATTTTGTTCCTGTTTTAAATACAGATTATACACTTTATGTACAAGCCGAAGGTCAGAGTTTTACGGCAGTAGAAAAACTAACTTCTGTAACACCAATTGACAGGGTAGAGCAAGAGACAGTTCCGGATTTTGACGGCAAGGATATAATAGAATTGACATTTTATTATAAAGATCCTGCCGATCAGGTTAATTATTATCTTTCAGATTATAAAAGCAGTTTCCTGATTTATCCGGAATATGAGCTTACAGATGATGACTTTTTTAATGGAAATGAAGTAAGCACAAGATACTCTCATGAAGATATGAAAGCAGGAAATACGGTTGATATTACACATCGAGGCATTTCTAAAAACTTTTATGACTATATGAATTTAATTTTAGAAATATATGGAGGAAGTCCCTTCTCGATTCCTCCGGGCAATATACGCGGAAACATTGTAAACACAACAGATTCTAATAATTATGCTTTTGGTTATTTCAGGCTTTGTGAAGCAGATAAAGTTTCGTATTTGGTAAAATAAAAATATTAATTGAAGGTTGATTTGTACGCGCATCTGGCATTAAAGAAATTTAATGTCAGATGTTTTTTTATGCTGTTTCCAAAAGGATACACTTCTTTATCAAACATCGAATTTTATCTCTATGCGGCAGGAAATATAAAATTAACCTGCCGATTAGACTGAAAAAAACAAAAAATATATTAAGTTTTAGATTAAAAGTTACTCAAAATTTTTTCTCAAATCAATTATGGTTTGATTAGGCATGTCAAGATTTACAAAACCTCTGCGGGGCCTGTCTAAATCGAGTGTAAATAAAATAACTAACGAAACTAAAAGACAAAACCCGACTTGAACTATCCAGTCAACTCTGCCTTTGCGCTCTTCAGAATATCCGCCATAGAATGCAATAATCATAGACAGGAAAAACAGCATGACTAAAATACTTTCTGGAACTTTTGCTTTTTCTCCAGACAGGCGGGAAGTAGTTACATCAATCATGTCATTAAGTGCGGGAATCATCTGCTGGGTTGCGGCAAGATTATTTGGATCTTTAGCCAGTTTGGCAGCACGTTTCCATAATTTCGAAGAAATTACCTGAGATAAACTGTCGGCTCTTAAAATTCCTTTTGTATGGGGACCCGTTTCATAGTACAAAATTCTTGTTTCTACATAATCCTTAAAATCTTTGCGGAACAATGCTCGTGTTGAATCAGGATACAAATCGCTGCGCAGTATAGCAGTACCTATGATATTTGCTTCGTCGACAACAATTTTTCTTCGGGAATCATAACGATCACTGCTCATACTAAATGTAAACGCCAGTAAGAAAAAAAGCAATGCAATGAGTGCAGATGTTTCTGTCGATTTTTCCTCTGTTGGTTTTTTATTTCGAATATAATTTCCGGCAACTTTTCCGATAAAGCTTGAAATAAGCATTAATATAAAAAGCAGGAGAGCAATTATCCAGGCTTCAGTTTGATTGAGAATACTCGTATCCATATAGTAGTTGTTTTTAGAAGTAATGTAACAACTAAATTAAGAAAAAAAATCTTTCAAATTTAAGGAATGCAAAAGCGGGATTTAAATTATAATGCTGTAAGTTAAATTCGCAGCTGGTTTGTTATTGCTCTTTTTTCTTTAAGCATCGTCCCCTTGGTTCATCACCCTTATGAAGTACAATTTCAGAATGTAAAAATTGGGCGGCATCTGCAGAATCTTTTACTTTGGCAGCGCTGCGCTCTAACATTTCAGATTCAAACTCTGTTAATACACTTTTCCTGATTCCGGTTTTTCTCCATTGCGATAAAGGTTTACATCCTTTTGAGATCGCTCTGGCCAGCGACAATGCATCCAGCAGTGCCTGATTTGCACCCTGTCCTTTAAACGGGCTCATTGGGTGAGCAGCATCACCAATCAGTGTTGAGGAGTTTCCTTTCTCTAATAATTGAGAATTCAATAACTGACGGTCATAAACAGGATAGCCCGAAATCTGGGCTTCTAAAGTTGCCGTTAAAATCTGCGGAATAGGATCGTGCCATTGTGTTCTGCGGCACGCTTCTTCCTTGAGGGCTAAAGGTCCTTGAGTACTTAAAAATTTTGCTTCATCTTCGGGCATTGGAAAACTCAATTGCCACATCACAGAATATGAAGTATACGGCATGATATAGATTCGCTCATTGCCATTGGCGGTTTGAAATACAGTAGCCGAATCCAGTAAAGAATTATTAATACCTTCCAGCATGCTTAAAGGACAAATACCCAATATTACAATACAGCCCAAATAGCGTAAAGGTGTTATATCATCACCAATTAACAGCTTTCGCACCGAACTGCGAATACCATCGGCACCCACAACAAGATCAGCTTTGGTTTTTTTTATTTCACCATTTACCTGAAAGTTTAGCTCGATACTTTCATCCTCACAATTTTTAAAATCAACTAATTGATGTCCCCATTGTACGACATCATGTCCGCCAAGCTGTTCAAGCAGTTCTAAGCGCAGAGATTGTCTTGCGATATGCACATTGGTACGTTTTGCAGTCGTTTTAGCGTCAGATTGTATCCATTTTCTATTTCCCCATTCACCAACCACTTTTCCTTCTGTAGTATGAACTAAATGTCTTGTTGAAACTACTCCGTCTTTTAATGAAAAAATACCTAATCCTTCGATCGCTTTACTGGCTTGCTGCAAAGTGAGTCCGTAGCCCTGAGATCGCGCAGCGAAGTTATTATCGCGCTCATAAAGAGTAAAAGGAATTCCGCGGTGCAAACAAGCCGCAGCAAGTGCAGCTCCGCCTATTCCGGCACCAATAATGGCAACGTGAGGATAGTTTTCTTTATCTGGTTCAGGATAACTGGAAGAATTCATCAAACCAGATCCGTTACAGTTTAAACATTTGTACAGGTTAGCCTTAGGACGAACCGGAGCTGTTCCATTGCCTTTTGTTTTCTCAAATTGATCGAATGCCATCTGGTAATTGAGCCGCACTTTTTTACTAAGCCTTCGGCTTTTTTTACCACGTCCCTGACATTCCTGGCAAGTAGTCCACATATTCGTTTCTTTAAAACTAAATTTTTTGTACAAAATTTAGAATGGGCAAATTTAGAGCGAAATTAGTATATACACAAATTGAATTTTATTGAGATATAATTGCTGTTTTGTTTTGATTCTGAGACTTTAAATTTCAGAACCATCTAATAACATTTTGAAAAAGGTTCAATTAGAGTACACTTTGCAATTTTTAATAAAATTTTAAGAAGTAAAAAAAACTATGGGTTGATTTTTATAGATTTGCAAATCTATAATTTCCAAAAATTAGTTTGGGAAACAATTATAAAAGCCAAAGACAATGAAATTCATTACTTCAATATTTTTATTTTTACTACTTGGTTATTCAAATTGTTACTCTCAATTGAGTTCAGATCAAATATGGGAAAGCTTTAAACAAGGAGAACGTACCAATTGTTCCTCGATTGCTTTAATAAAAGCTGCTTTAAATATTTATGGATTAGACAACCTTTTTGTAACTGAAAAAATAAATGACAGCGAGCAAAAAATAACGCTAAAAAATAATGCATCATTTAATCTGAAAAATAATGAACTCGATAAAGCCAGATTTTCTGCCGGTTTTGTTTTAATTAAAGACAACTGTGAGAGTGAAGTAATAACTGACTATGCAATACTGGCATACGCAGTAATGGCAAAATATAAGCAGATTATTGATAAGGAAGCAACTTTTGATAAAGCATTAGAAGATTTAGAAGATGGTGAAGTATATACCCCAACAATTTATAAGTATTTAGGATTCGAAAAAGGCAAACAAATTCAAAAGTTAAAGCGGCAGTCAGGAAATGAATTTTGCGGCGTTGTGGCATGGTCAACTGCGCATGCAGTTTTTGTTTGTGAAGAATTTATGGATTATTATGGCAACAAAAAAAGTATTTGGATAAAATATCCGGGACGATTTAGAATAATCAAGTCACCGGATGGAGTAAAAAACAACCATAAAATTACCGAATTTTCTGAAGAGACTGTCACTTATGAGGACGAGATAGAATAAATAATGCACATTGTTAAAGTTTTCTAAAAAAAAGAAATGAAATAAGTTGTGATTTAACTTAATTTATATATTTTTGTCACAACCAACAACTAATTTACATCTATAAAATGAAGAGCAAAATTATATTATTAAGTATCCTTTTCTTCTTGACAACTGGTGCTATTATGGCACAGGCAAAAAATGCCCCAAGAAGTATCATTAGTACAACAGCCCTAATTCGCAAATACCACGATCAAAAAGAATTGAGCGGTATGCAAAAAGGAGAACTTTTAGAATTGTACATCGAGCGTATTAAAGTTTTAGTAAAAACACTTCCTTACATTGCTTTGGTTACAAAACCAGGTGTTACAATGGCAGATTTAGGTATTCCAGACGATGGTGACCACAAAAAAATATTAGATAACCAGGCAATTGGTACTTCAACTTTCTTAGATACTACTGTAGAGTTTCAAAGAAAAATGATGCCTTACTCTGATAAAGGGAATCTTATCGCGGCAATTTTATTCTACGAAAACACATTAAAATCTTTACACGAATTCAATGACTTGAACGAAATGTAATAACATATATAGTCTGCAAAAACTTATTAAACTCCAAAGTCATTTGATTTTGGAGTTTTTTTATGCATTTTCATTGTATCAAAATAATAAAACCTTATCATTTTGATATGGGTTTTAATGAGTATTAAATTATAATTTGCTAAAGGATTCCTTTATAGGCTGTCTGTATGCTTAAATCTTAGTGTAATTTTAATATTGGTATTTAATTTGGATATAGTGTTTTTGTATTTCTGAGTACTAAAATTGGAAGTACAATAAACGAATATGAAAATCCAAAAACAAACTATAGATTTTTCAGCTCAAGAGTTTTTGTCAGCAGAACCATTTTCAGAAAAAAAAGCTTTCTTATTGAATAGTAAGATAACTGAAGAAGAACTGCCAGAGTTTACAGTTGAAGTCACCAATTCTAATCATGCTTTCTGGGTAAAAGAAATTTGTGAAGTTACATTGTCCTCTGCTATAGCAAGAGGAACAGGTATTTCCGGGCGTTCACCTGAGCTGCTTATAGAAAAGATACATAAAGGTGAAGCGGTCATTGCTTTTGCATCAGATGGGCGATGGGCAGGTTTTTCTTTTATCTCCTCCTGGGATAATGGCAGATATGTTTCTAATTCCGGATTGATTGTTGCCCCCGAATTCAGGCATACAGGCCTTGCAAAAACTATTAAAAGAAAAATTTTCGAGCTTAGCCGTCAGAAATATCCTGAGGCTCGTATATTCAGTTTAACAACAGGTTTGGCAGTAATGAAAATGAATCACGAACTGGGTTTTGAGCCTGTTACTTATTCAGAGCTTACTACCGATGAACTTTTCTGGGAAAACTGCAAGTCATGTGTCAATTGCCCTATATTATTAAACAAAGAAAGAAAAAACTGTTTATGTACAGCAATGATGTACGACCCAAAAAACGTTTCTAGCACTATTTAAGAACAGATTTATTTACTTAATATTATAAAAAATCCTATTTCATTAGAAATGGGATTTTTGTTTATCGTGATTTTTGCATTTGTAAAAGTGAATTTTTTTAATATTTGTTAAAATTGAGAATGTCTTTATAAATGATGTTAAAAATTTTTACATTCTCATTAATTAGATCTTGAAATATGAACTTTGTATCTATATTTATTCTTGATTTTTTATTTTCTGTTAAGTCATATATTGTTGGCTATTAGTTTCTTATGTTTGTGAAATCGTTGTGTAGGTCTTGATTTTTTGTCAACTTTTTCCTTAATTTATTTTTAAACTCTAGTTTCGTTATGGTCCTTTTTACAGGGAACAAACTAATTAAAAAACCGAAACTTATGAGAAACAAATTACATGTTATTTTTTTTAAAAGAGACAAATACTGCCATATTATTATGTGGATTTTTTTCGTTCTCTTAACTTCAAGTTCTTATGCCCAGCGCGGCTATTATGATGCGCCGTACAAAAGATACGAAGCAAACTTAGGACAATTGTCTAATGGTGCTTCTGTTACTTCAAAATCGTATATTCAGGCCGATCTTCAATCTGAAGCTTCAGACCAGCAATGTGTAAACCTTTCAGCTGCCAATGCTGCTGTACAATGGACACTTACAGAAGCTGCCGATGGGCTTGTAGTTAGATACAGTGTTCCAGATGGGCAAACGGGTACGATAGGCGTGTATAACGGAAACACAAAGCTGACAACCCTTACATTGACTTCAACATGGTCTTGGGAATATTTGTGGAGCAACGGAAATCCGAATAATAACGGAATTACAAATCAAAACCCAAGAATGCGATTTGATGAAGTACGTTATAAACTTCCTGCTAAAATTGCTGTTTCCGGAACTTTAAAACTCGTAAGGGAATCAGGCAATATTCATTTGGATTTTGCAGAGATGGAACCAATTCCAACGGCTGTTACCGCTCCGGCCGGTTCAGTGACTTATACCGGAAACGGCAGTGATCTTCAGACTTTTATTGATGCAAACGGCGGTAAAAAGATATTTGTTCCGAGTGGAGTTTATAACGTAAATCGTGAATTGTATTTTGGTTCGGCAAACACTTCCTTAATTGGAGCAGGAATGTGGTATACTCAAATTAATTTTACCAATACAAGCAGCTTAAACGGAGGATTGCGTGCCAATGCGAGTAATATTTCATTCAGCGATCTTTATTTGACAACAAATTCGGCTTCGAGAAGCAATTCTTATAAAGGTATAAATGGGGTTTTTACAAGTGGTTCAACGGTAAAAAATATTTGGGCAGAACATTTTGAATGCGGTGCCTGGATTGCACAATACAATACTGGAGGTCCTGCAATTGCCGATGGATTTACGCTGTCTCATTGTCGTTTTAGAAACAATTATGCCGATGGAATTAATCTTTGTAAAGGAACTGCAAACTCAATTGTAGAGCATTGTAATTTTAGAAACAATGGCGATGACGACCAGGCAATTTGGTCTGCAGATGGACTGGAATGTATCAATAATACGTTTAGATACAATACTTCTGAAAACTGCTGGCGTGCCTGTGGTCTTGCTATTTACGGCGGAAAAAATAACAAAGGGTATAATTTGATTATAAAAGACAATCTGGAAGCAGGAATCAGGGTTAGTAATAATTTTCCCGGAGCACCATTTAACAATGATGGTATGCACGAAATACACGATATTACCATAACAGCATGCGGAACTTTTAATGATACCTATAATAATCCAGTGGCGGCTGTTGACATTTTTAGTGCTTCTAATGCCGGAACTCAGGTTAAAAACGTACAGTTTTATAGTATTGATATCTTAGATTCAAGAAATGATGCTATTTCTATAAGTAAAAGATCAGGTGATGGTATTTACAATCTTTCGTTTAAAGACATAACGGTTAACGGAACTGGTAAAGAATTTCCAAACAATAATGTGCTTAACAGAAATTGGGGCAGAGGTTATTTTGTACTTATAGCAGGTTCTCCAGGTGGTAATGGTACGTATTGCAATATGAACTATTCTAACAGAGGCGGAAATGCTGCGGCTAATGAAGAAATCAGTGCAATTGGTGCATTTTCATGGACGCAGAGTTCTAATTGTTCCACTACAAATGTTCCGGTTACGGGCGTTACAATCACACCTACAACAGCGACTTTAGGTGTTGGAGCAATACAGCAATTAACGCCAGTTGTTGCTCCAACAAATGCTGCAAACAAAACGGTAAGTTATAGCTCTAATAATACTGGTGTTGCGACTGTAAACGGGGCAGGTTTAGTTACGGCAGTTGCTTCGGGATCGGCAGCCATTACGGTGACAACTCAGGATGGTGCTAAAACTGCAACTAGTATCATCACAGTAAATTCATCAAATGTAGCGGTAACAAGTGTGAGTCTTAGTCCTTCGTCAGCAGCTTTAACTGTAGGTGGAACGCAGCAATTAACACCGACAGTTTTGCCATCTAATGCAGCTAATAAATCTGTGAGTTATGCTTCAAACAATACAGGTGTGGCATCGGTTAATTCATCAGGTTTAGTTACAGCAGTTTCAGCTGGTACAGCTGCAATTACGGTAACAACTGCAGACGGAAATAAAACAAGTACAACAGCAATTACCGTTAATGCTGCAACAGGAAATTATTTTGCAATAAAAAATAGGTGGACAGGGAATTATTTATATGATGCGGGTGCCAATGCTGGGTATGGTGCAGCTATTGTAAACAACAATTACAAATGGGAAAAAGTTGCTGTTGATGCCACTTATTATATAATAAAAAACGTAGGTACCGGAGATGTAATGCATATTGAAAATTTAACAGGAGTAGTGCAGTGTACTACAGGATCATCTGGCTGGTGGAGCGCACAATGGTCAAGTGAAAATGTTGACGGCACCTGGGTAAGAATTAAAAACAGGTGGCAGACAGGAAGTATGATACATATTGAAAACCTAACGGGATCTGCTCAATACATCGGAGCTCAAAACAATTGGGAAAGTGCACAATGGCAGTTTCAAGCAGCCTCTGCATCAAAGAAAGTTAATGTTAATGAAGCAGAAACAGCAGTTGAGAATTCTGTGGTTAATATTTATCCAAATCCTGCCACCAACAATGAATTTAATATTGTTTTACCAGAACTAGAAGCGGGCGACACGGCAGTAATAACGGTTACGGATATTAACGGGAGAAAGATTTTGGTAAAAAAACTCAACTCATCTGCAAAAATTAATTATAATTTAGCGGCTGGAATATATGTTGTTACAATTAATTCTAATGCTTTTAATGTTTCTAAAAAACTGATTGTTAAATGATGGACTATTAAGTTGATGATTTACAATTGATTTTAATTCCTCTAAGGTCTTTTTAGACCTTGGAGGAAAATCCAGGAAATATAAAATATTATTATTTCAATTAATAAAAGTTTAATAATGATCATAATAAAGAAAGCCTTCGGGTTGTTTTTTATTATTTCATACAATCTAAATCAAATAAAACTCTTTTTTCAGTTTAAAAGTAGCTGTGAGAAAGCCTAAATTTCTATTTCATTTCCCATTAAAGGAACTTTGCATTTAAAATGATATCGATCCTGAATTTTAATTCGCAGCGCATCTGCCGGCAGATTTTCACCGTGTACTAAATAAATGCATTTGGGAATGTTTTTAAGAGCCGAAAGCCAGTTTAAGAGATCTTCCTGGTCTCCATGTGCAGAGAGTCCTTCTATTTGAAAGATTTTGGCCCTTACATTATAGTAATTACCATATATTTTAATTTCATCAGCTCCTTCAAGCAGCCTTCTTCCACGAGTACCTTCTGCCTGATAGCCTACAAAAATAACGGTAGTCTTTTCAATACTTATGTAATGTTCAAAATATGATAATACTCGTCCGCCTGTCACCATACCGCTTGCAGCAATGACCACTTTAGGCTGAGGGTCTGCAATAATGCGTATTGTTTCTTCAAACTCAGAGACAATAGTAAACATTTTATACATTTCATGGCAGTCATTAACGGAAAGTTTATGCCATTGTAAATTTTCCAGAAATACATGCAGTGCATTAGCTCCCATTGGTGTATCCAGTATATAGGGAATATTAGGAATCCTGCCTTCTGTTTTAAGCTGCCATAATAGAAACATTATTGATTGCGCTCTCTCTACGGCAAAGCCGGGAATGATCACAGTTCCTTTTTGTTCTATAGCAGTATTTATTAATGTTTCCAGTTCTTTCTTTACATCCAAATCAGGATGCAGACGATCTCCATAAGTGCTCTCCAGAAATAGATAATCAGCCATTGTGGGTTTTGTTGGCGGAAACATCAATACATCGTCATCTCTACCTATATCACCTGAAAATACTAAAGTTTTGCCTTCGAGAGTTAGTGTAATACTGCAGGCGCCTATAATATGTCCGGAACTTTCAAAAACAGCCGTGATATCATTAGCAACAACTACTGGTGTGTTTGGCTGTATGACTTTTAAAAAAGAAGTAACGTCCTGAGCTTGTTGGATTGTATAGAGTGGTTCTGCCTGTGTATGTTTAGAATACTGTTCTTCATTAGCTTTATAGGCTTCTTCTTCCTGAATTTTGGCACTATCTAAAAGAACAAGTTTAGCTATGGATTTGGTTGGGGCTGTACAGTATATTTTGCCTTTAAAACCTTGAGATATTAGTCGGGGCAGCCAGCCGCAATGATCTAGATGACCATGAGTGAGAAGTACACAATCTATTGTAGAAGGTAAAATAGGTAATGGATCCCAGTTGAGTTCTCTGAGTGATTTAAGACCTTGAAAAAGACCACAGTCAATCAATATTCTGCTGTCTTTAGTTTCTATCAGGGTTTTTGAACCCGTTACAGTTCCCGCACCTCCTATAAAATTTATTTTCATTTTAAATAAGTTTACAAATTTGTGAAGCTTCATGCAATACATTTTTGATCCGGTTTTCACTAAGCCCGATTTTATGAAGACCTTGCGAATCATCAATAAGATCTTTTACAAGTATCTGATCCAGAATAAGCAATTTTTCTTTTTCTACCATTGACAGCGTTGTAAGACAGGTAACAGGATAAAGAGTTCCTTTGTCTATTTTATCTTTGAGGTTGTTATATTGCGGATAATCCCAGCTTAAAAGAGAGATTCCGCTGCAATTGGCAAAATCCTGAGCATCTTTTGTAAAACGATTGTTGGTTACTATAATACAGGAATTAATAGTTTCGCTATTAGAAAAAAGAGTGTGCTGTTTTGCTTTAAGGTCATTAAAACGAGAAAGGATGTACATAGGAACTTTTACATCCGAAGATCCTTCTTTGCTGCCGTGAAATTTACATTCAACCATAGATATTATGTTATTTTTCATAATGGCTATGTCTACTTCATGCGAAACGCATTTTCCTTGCAGCGTTAAGTTTATTTTTGTCTTAAATCCATCGGCAGCATACAATCTTGAAATGAATTTTTCAAAGAAAAATCCTGTTGGACCCAGCATTTGTAAAGCCAATCTAATATTGTAACGTGCTGCATGTCCATTTGCTGCTTTTTTTAAAATAGCGAAGGCTAGTTTGTAGATTTCTTTGGTGGTTATACCATCATACATTTGCTTTTCTATTTCAGCCAGGGATTCCCGTATAAGATCATCGGCAGCTCCCGATTTTTTAAGGGAAAGTTTTAATTTTTCTTTGTCGAAAGGTACTTCGTGACCAGAGTGCTTCGTTATTTTCATTATAGACTATGAGTTGATGTCGAATTATACTTCCTGTATTTAATGACAGAACTTGCTTTTTACTATTAAATCACTGTAATTATTTATTCAGTTTCCCTTCAATAAATTAATGCTTACCGTAGCGATATCAGCTTCTGGAAATCGTTTAAAAATTGCTTTATCCGGAAATAATCCGGCTTCTGCAGCCACATCATTAAAAACATCTATTTCGATAATATATTGGTCAGAAAAACCATGAGTTGCATCGTAAGCTGTTGCAGGGGTTCTTCCTAAATTACCAGCTGCCAGCTTTGGGCTTATAGTATGTAATTCAATTAAAAGCAAACCAAATCTGCGTACATAAGGCGACCACTTTTGTAAATGTTCCAAGAGATTATCTTCTATCAGATTGTTGCTGATTCTTTTTCCTCTAAAGGCAAATGCACCGGTAGATTTACTAATCCTGTTTTTGTCAACATGTTTCGGATCTTTCCAAATTCGGTTGTGATCTAAAAAAGTCCTCACGTTAAGCAAATCTTTCAGGTCAATGTTGTAATTCTCACTCAGATCATCCGAAAGCACATCCGGACGTCCAATATCTCCCCAAATTACCTTTGCCCAAATATCAGCTTTTATAAGATTAGCTCTGGTAACTTTCAGGGCTGTCTGATTATAATCTGCTCCAACCAGAAATAACGGGTATTCATCCAGCATTTCGCCTCGCAGGGTCTGCCTGTCGATTACTTCAAAAATATGCTCCAGAAAAGCGCCATTACCACAGCCCATATCCAGGATTCCTTTTGGCTGTTGTTCAATAGGCAGGTTAAAAAGCTTAATGATAATCTCATCTACAACTTTAAAATAAGTGTCGTGAGCGCCGCCGCTTCCCCAAACATTCATTTCACGATCAACATGAATTTCGTTTTCGCCATCGGCTATCATTCTTAAAACAGCCGGATCACCAAAAATTAATTCTTCAATTTTAGCAAATGTTGGCAGGTATGAAACCGTAACCCCATAAGCAGTGGCCCGTTTTGCAAAAAACAAACCTGTTTCGGTAAATTGATAATTGCCGTTTTTTTCCAGAAACCATCCAAGATGCACAAAAAAGTCTAATATCTTTTTAAAATTTTCAGGGGATTTATGAAATTCTTCAGGCCTGAAAGAAGTCTCCATAAAATATTTATGAAACATTCCGTTCATGGCAAGACGTACAATTGTCGGCCCGATTAAATAACCCTCAATATGTTTTAAAATTTGTTCCTGAATGCTATTTGTTAATGGATCATCAGAGAATTCAATTCCGTAATTTTGTTTATATTTTTCAAAAATAAGGTTCAGTTTTTCAAACGGTACATCTTCAAAGAGACGAGGATGAAACTGAATAGAAAACTGAAGCAGATCAATAACGTCTTCATAGAGATAAAACATCGAAAAGGCCGTTTCGGTTTTTTCATTTACAGAGATTGTAATTACCTGAGTTTTATTATTGACTTCATAATCTAAAAAACCCTGAGAAGCCAAAATTCTCAAACCCACATTAAGATAACCTTCATTTGCTTTAAAAGCTGTTGCAAGCTCTGTTAATTGTACTTGTTTTTTGTTTAAGATAAACTCTAAAACTGCATAATTCTTTAGTGCTATTGCTGCCGGAGCAACAGCCAGGCCGTCAAGATGTCTGAAAATAGAACTTCGGAGCTGCGATTTATTGATCATAGTTAAAGAATGAAGTTATGTTAAAATTAGTGATTATTTTTTAAACTTAAGATGTATCGGTTTGAATAATAATGCTGTTTCTTTTTCCCGATTATGGTTTAAAAAAATAACAGATATTCTTAATTAACCCTGCCGGTTTAGAAAAATTCTTACACGGTAAAAAAATGCAAATAAATGGTAAGTGTCTTTATTTTAGAGGTTTAAAAAAAGTAGATTAATGTAATTAACATTTTTTTTGCAAAAATATCAGTTAAAGTTTTTGAGTTAATTTTTTTAATCTACTTTTGTTCTATCAAATTAGTAGTATTTAAAGTAAATACTGGAATTATAAATATTTTAGTTTCTAAGTCATAAAATATTTCAATAAGAAGAAACCTAAAAGATTGAAGTAAAATAGTATACAGGCCAATTAAAATAATAATAATCAAAAAAAATAAAAAATGAAGAAACGAATGTGCTGCAGATAAAAAACATTTCTGTTGCAGCAGAAATGGTGAAGCTTAAAGAAATTGTACATCTCTCTATAAGGAAAGCGAGAGTGGAGTAAAATCTATTTTCGCCCCACCTTATTTATTAAACTAAAAAAAGTAATGAAAAAAAAATTAAATAGATATACATGGATATGTATTTTGTTGATTTCCATAGGGATTAAAGCTCAGGAGACAAAACCTTTAATCCAGTCAAAACTTGAGGGAACAGTAATAGATGCTGTTACAAAGGAGCCTGTTATTGGAGCTTCGGTAAATATTAAAGGAACTACACATGGTGTTTTAACAGATTTTGACGGGAAGTTTTTTTTCCAGACAGGACAAAAGTTTCCTTATACGCTGGTAGTAAGTTTTCTGGGATATAAAAAAGCAGAAACGGTAGTTACTCAAAATTCAGTTGTTATTAGTCTTGATCAGGAACAAAATCAGTTGTCAGAAGTTGTAGTGACCGCATTAGGTATTACTAAAGAAAAGAAATCTTTAGGATATACTACCCAGTCACTTAAAAATAAGGAATTGGTAGATACAAAAGAAACCAACTTTTTAAATAATCTTACCGGTAAACTGGCAGGTGTGCGAATCACCAATTCACAGGGAGATATGGGATCTTCTCGTATTATTATTCGTGGAGAAACCTCTATTGCAGGAAATAACCAGCCGCTATTTGTGGTAGATGGAGTTCCGGTAGATAACTCACAGTTAGGAAGTGTTGGCGGGGCTACCCGTGATTTTAAAAATGCAATTGCCGATTTAAATCCTCAGGATATTGAATCATTAACGGTACTAAAAGGTCCAAATGCTGCGGCTCTTTACGGATCGCGTGCGGCGCATGGTGTTGTACTTATCACTACAAAATCTGGTAAAAACCAAAAAGGACTTGGCATCAGTTTTAGTACTGGTATAACGGTTTCTCAAGTTACTACTTTACCTCGTTTTCAAAATACATTTGGACAAGGTTCAAACGGAAGGTTTAGTTATGTAGATGGTAAAGGAGGCGGAATTAATGATGGAGTTGATGAAAGCTGGGGACCTAAAATGGACGGGCGTCTTATTCCTCAATTTTATTCAAATGGCGAAGCGGTGCCTTTTGTTTCTCATCCTGATAATGTTAAGGAATTCTTTAATACTGGTCTTACTTATGATAACAGTATTTCTGTAGCTAAATCAGATGAAAAGTCAGATTTTCGTTTAGGTGTAAATAATCAAAAACAGTTAGGAACTGTACCTAACAGTGAGGTAAACAAAACAAACTTTAGTATTAATTCTAATTACCAAATCTCTAAAAATATTAAAGTAGGGGTAACGGGCAACTATATTGTTACTGATGCTCCGGCTTTACCGGGCGGTCCATCCGGTAATCGTGCTGCGGGTGTAATGCTTCAGTTTCTTTGGTTCGGACGTCAGGTCGATATCAATCAGCTTAGAAGTAATAGAGACGTTAACTGGAACAACAGTTATTACAGCAACCCGTATTGGAATGCTTATTATAATACTACCAGCCAGCAGCGTAACCGTTTAATTGGAGATATCCATTTGGATGCAAAGCTTGCAGAAGGACTTAATTTTAGGTTCCGTACCGGAATTGACTATTATAACGACCGCAGAAAATACAAGATTAAATATGGTACAAACGGAACTCCTTACGGATTGTATGCTGAAGATGCATATACTGTAAGCGAAAGAAATACAGAAGGTATTTTTACTTATACCAAAAAACTGAGTGATGATTTTAGTTTAGATGCTCTTGGCGGATTCAATATTCGTAACCACAGCGATGCAAACAATTATCAAAAAGCACCACGTTTGGCTGTACCGGATTTATATACTTTGACGAATTCTCGTGATCCGTTAACTTCATCAAACGCATATTCAAGATTGAGGGTATACAGCGCGTATGCTTCGGCACAGTTTGGTTATAAAAATTATGCTTATTTAAATCTTACGGCACGTAATGACTGGTCATCGACATTACCGAGCAGTAACCGTTCTTATTTTTATCCTTCTTTTAACGGAAGTTTAGTTTTATCTGAGGCTTTGAATTTGAAAAGTAATACACTTGATTTCTTAAAAGTACGCGGCGGCTGGTCTGAAGTTGGTAACGATGCAGATCCGTACCAATTGTCTACAGTTTACAATTTCCAAACTGCATTTGACGGAAATCCAATTCAAACTTCTTCACAGAGAAAACTTAATGAGAACCTGAAACCGGAAACAACTCGTTCTACAGAAGTAGGTTTAGAAGCTTCTTTTTGGAAAAACAGACTGCACTTTGATGCTGCTTATTATAACACGAATAGTTTTGACCAGATTTTGGAAATCAAAACAACGGCTTCAAGCGGTTATAATTCACAATTAATCAATGCAGGAAAAATAAACAACCGTGGTATCGAAGTTCAATTGGACGGAAACCCTGTTCAAACTGAAAATTTCAAATGGAATGTCGCTTTAAATTATTCTAAGAATAAAAGCGAAGTAAAGATTTTGGACTACGACAGACAAATTCAAAACTATACCATTGGTTCTTCGGGAGGTGTTGATGTATTAGCATCTGTTGGGCAGGCTTACGGCGCACTTTATGGCACAGCTTATCTGCGTGATGCAAACGGAAATATTGTTGTAGGTGCAAACGGACTGCCAAAAGCTGATCCGCAAAAAAAAGTATTAGGACATTATACTCCAGACTGGATTGGCGGTATTACAAACACATTAACGTACAAAAATATTGAACTTTCATTTCTTGTTGATGCCAGTGTAGGGGGAGAGCTTTTCTCTGGAACTAACAGAACGGGTAATTATACAGGGGTGCTGGCTCAAACAATGCAAGGACGTGATGCTGCAAATGGCGGGTTAAACTACTATTTAGCAGGTACTACAAAAACTTTATTGCCGGCAGGTGCAGCTGCGCCAGGTGGAGCTACGGTATACGATGATGGTATGATTTTTAACGGTGTATATGCTGATGGAACTCCAAATACTCAGGTACTTAGTGCGCAGGAATATTACAAAGCATCATACAATATCAGCGAAGCTTATATCTACAGCTCAACTTTTGTAAAATTAAGAGAAGTAAAACTTACTTATAATGTAGATAAAAAACTAGCCAGAAAAATTGGATTTGATGGGGCAAGTATTACTGCTGCAGGCCGTAACTTGTTCTTTATTTACAAAGATGCACCAAATATTGATCCTGAAACAGCTTTCAATACCGGAAATGCTCAAGGATTGGAGAGTTTAGCGCTGCCGACAACCAGAAATTTCAGCCTTAATTTAAATCTTAAATTTTAAAACACAAAATCATGCTAAAAAGAATAGCTTATATAACTCTATTTGCATTGACACTGACCTCGTGCAGTGATACCTTGGATGATATTAATGAAAACCCAAATGCAACAGAAACACCATTGGCACCTTACTTGTTAACTGGAACATTAAAACAGAGTGCTGACTTATACTGGGGATCGGAAAATAATTTTAACTCGTCTTTGTTATTTGTTCAGCATTGGGCTAAAATCCAATACACAGAACCGGACAGGTACGATGTATCGAATACTTCTTTCACTTCATTGTGGAATACCGGATATGCAACCTTAATTACAGATTTGAACACAATTCTTAATTTCCCGGCAGACCAGGCAAATTCAAATTACAAAGGGATTGCACTAACGCTGCGTTCATGGACATTTTTGTTGCTGACAGATGCTTACGGAAGTATTCCTTATAAAGAAGCAGGTCAAAAAGTAACACCGGCATATAATACTCAAAAAGAAGTATATACAGGATTACTTGAAGATTTGAAACAAGCGCAGTCTTTGCTAAATACAGCAAACGGTACTGTAACCGGAGATTTGGCTTATAAAGGCGATATTTCAAAATGGAAAAAACTGGTAAATTCACTTCGTCTGCGTATCGCATTGAGAATTTCAGACAGAGAACCAGTTTTAGCGAAACAAACTGCAATTGATGCAACAAGCGATGCTGCTGGGGTACTTAGCAGTAACAGTGATACTTTTAAGTTTACTTATACAAGTTCGCCTCAGCAAAATCCGGCATCGGCTTGGTTTGAAACCCGTGATGATTATCGTATTTCGAAAACATTGGTTGATAAGTTAAATGAGCTCGCTGATCCGCGTTTACCAGTTTACGCTCAACTGCCATCAGATGCAACTGTGGGTAAATATGTTGGAGGCACTAACGGATTGTCTAATAGTGATGCCAATAGTCAGGGTTTTGCCAAAACATCAAAACCGGGTACTTACTTCCTGACTTCGTCATCGCCGGCTGTAATTGCTTCTTATTCTGAAACATTATTCAATCTTGCCGAAGCTGTTGCTCGTGGTTATATTTCCGGAAATGCAGAACAGCTTTATAATGATGCAATTACAGCATCGTTCAATCAGTTTGGTATTACTAATGCAGCGACTATTGCTGCCTACCTTAATCAGGCAGTTGTGAAATACGACGCATCAAATTATGCCAAATCGATAGGTACACAAAAATGGATTGCTTTTTACGGACAAGGCCTTGATGCTTTTACGGAGTGGAGAAGACTGGATTATCCGGTATTAACTGCCGGTCCTGCTACGGTTTTGGACGGAAAGCTGCCTTCTCGTTTCTTCTATCCGGGTACTGAACAGTCGTTGAACGGTGCCAGCTACCAGGCAGCAATTGCTGTACAAGGAAAAGATTTGCTTACTACGAAATTATGGTTTGATGCGAATTGATATTCTACTAAATACAAAAAGCTAAATCGAAAGATTTAGCTTTTTTTTTTGACCCTTCATTTGATTTCTTTCCTTCTCATTTTTGGTGGGTAATCTTATCATTTTGATAAGTATTTATATCATTTTGATAGGAATTTATAAGTAGTATGATAATTCTGTTTTTATATTTTATTGTTAGTCAATGTTTTGTGTTGTTTTAAAATGTTAAGGCACACCATTTGTTTTTGTTAGAGAAAAATCAAGCCAGTTAATTTAAAACTAACATGAAAACAAATAAAACAAGAAATAAAGAGATTACAAAACTATATATGTCAAATAAATCTATACAGAATAAAGACAGGGTTATTAACTTAATGGTGTTTACCATTGTTTTCTTTATTGCCCTTTTGCTAATCTCCCAAATAGTATAGATGAAAAAATAGAGAAGAAAAGTAAGGAGTTTTAAATTAGGATTTAAAACTTAAGAGTCGTAAATTAGAATTTGTTAATAATTTATTGAAATTCAGTTTTTTATACTGACTTAAAAAAGAAAATAACAAAGTAACAACGGATAGTTTAAAATAATTCTAAAAATGAAAATAATATTAAATCTAAGAGCCAGTCTGCTTTTTCTAATGATTATTTTTCTTTCATTGGTGAGTGCATACTATAATTTTTCGATCGAAAACGATACTGAGGATATTTTGAAGGCTAATTATAACACGCTCGAATATTCCAGGAACATGCTCCTTTCGTTAGATGAAACTAATTCGGATAAAGAAAAAACAATAGCAGTATTTCAAGATAATCTTACCAGACAAAAGGGAAACATTACAGAAGCTGGTGAAGATGAAGTAACGAGCAGTCTGCAGAAAAAATTTGATTCTTTAAAAAAGAACTGGACAGATGAGACCCTGAAAAGCCAAATTCGCCAGGATATTTTTCAGATTATGAAATTGAATATGACTGCGATCAAGAATAAAAACGATAGTGTAAAACATAAAACAGAAACGGCTAATCTCTGGATTGCCATTTTAGGCATACTTTGTTTCCTGATTGCTTTTAACCTTCTTTTAAATTTATCTAATCGTATTACTAATACCAAAGGATCTTAATTTATTTCATTAAATCAAAAGAAAAATGTGCAGCACTTTTTAGGCTGCACATTTTTTTTATTGTTATCAGAAGCTAAAAAAGTAAAAAACATGAAGGTATTTCATAAAAAACTTTACGTTTTATTGAATTGATTTTGTTTTTTATGAAACCAGCAGCTCGATACCACTCAAATCTGCTTTTTCGCTTTTTAGAAATTCGTAGGTGATTCGATCTGCCTGACAGTCTACAAATTTGATTCGTTTCAAACTATTGTTTTTAAAGAAAGTGTTATTAAGGATTACATTCTGAAATGTTACTTTCTTAAAGTCGCAGTTTTCAAAATAACAATCCTCTAATGTGCCGTCAAAAACCATACTGTCAATCTGCATTCCAATAAAAGAGGTATTATTCCACAAAGCATTTGTTATTGTATTCTTTACGAAGGTACCAGATTTAAACTCCGCTCCTGTAAAATTCACATTAGAGAAATCGCAGGATTCGATATGGCTTTTTAAAAATTCAGTATCTTTCAAAGAACAGTTTTTCAATATATTGTTTGATAATTCAGAACTTTGAATGTGGCCGCTGCTTATATCAACATCTGAAAAATTACAGTTATCAATATAATTATTTTTTAGAAAATTCACTTCAATAAAATTAGCACGAGAAAAATCACAGCCTTTTATATAGTTTCTTGAAAATTCAGTTTTTCTCAGTGAACAATCCTTAAATATATTGTTTGCTAAATTTGAATTTTGGATATCGCTGCTGCTAATATCAGAATCTGAAAAATCGCAGCGATCAACATTATTATTTTTAAGCAGCAGTCCCGACATATCTGAACCAATGAAAGTACAGCGCTGCATATTGGACGAGCTGAATTTTTCATGCAGATTTTTCAACCCCGAAAAGTCAGCGTCTACCCAGTTTCCGCTTGACATATTCCAGCTCAGTGTTTTTTTCTTTTTTACTGATGGTATTTCATCCGATTGTTTATCTAAAAAAGGCTCAACAGCAGTTACAATGCTTTCAGATTGAAAGTTTTCTGAAAAGTAATTAAGATCAACATTCAGGATTTCTGCAAGACGATTAAAAGTAGTAATGTCCGGCATTGATTCTCCGCGTTCCCATTTTCCCACAGCTTGTGAACTAATAAATAAACGTTGAGCAAGCTGGGCCTGAGAAATATTTATTTTCTTTCTCGCTTCGGCAATTTTATTGCCAATCATTTTAGTGTTTAACATAAGTACTATCTTTTTATATTTATTTTTTCGACACTACAAAGGTATTTGCGTCCTTTTCCAGAATCAAAAAAAAACAAAAACTTATAGTTGTATTTACGCTACTTTTAGTTGTTATTCAACAACTATCAATGGTATATATGAATTTGATTATCTTTTTAATAATGTTCAGTATCAAATTTAAACATTGAGTTGGATATCTGAAAGTATATCTTAATTGATTTTAGCATTACAGAAATAAGTAAAATACCTTATTAGGAAATAAAGAAAACCAGATTCGTCAGCACATTTTCAGGATTTTGAAATTAAGTGTGGGGATGCCCAAATCATTTTATGATCGATATACTATTTCTTAAATTAAAAAAAACTTTATTATTTTTAGTTTAAAATATACTTTTTAGTATATTTGTAATTATTATTTTAAGTGTGATGTTAACAAAAGCAGAAAAAACCAAGCAGTTTATTTTAGAAACAGCAGTACCTCTTTACAATGAAAAAGGTATTTCTGGTGTACATATAGATGATGTACTGGCAGCGACAAAGCTGACAAAAGGCTGTTTGTATGGTCATTTTGAAAATAAAGAAGATCTCTCTGAACAAGTTATTGACCTGGCGCTAAAGATAACTTCGGACAAAATCAGGGCAGCAGTTTATAAAGGTAAAACGGCAAAAGGTAAAATATTTGCATTTATGGATTTTTATAAAAATCCGATTGATACACAAATTCCCGGGGGATGTCCAATATTTAATAATGCTGTAGAATCGGATGATAATTACCCAGTTGTAAAACAAAAAATTGCCCGAATATTAAGAGCCGGCCAGGAAGAGCTTACCGCATTGCTGCAGCAGGGAATTGCTTCAGGTGAATTTTCTAATGAACTTGATGCTGGTGTTTTTGCTTTTAAAATGGTAGCAGCAATTGAAGGTGGAATCATAATGTGCAGGGTGATGGATACAGCAAAGCCTATGCAGGGGCTGATTAAAAACCTAAAGTCTGAATTAGAACAATACTCAATTTAATTTTTTTTACTTAAAAATAAACTAAAAAGTATATTTTAAAATAGACTAAAAGGTATAATTATTAAAATTTTTAATTAGAAACGATACAAGAATAAATAATTTAATACTAAAATTTAAAATTAACATGGATATAAAAGGGAAAACAATATTAATCACCGGAGGAGCTTCCGGAATTGGGCTTGAATCAGCCAGACAGTTTTTAGCTGAAGGGGCAAATGTAATAATTACAGGGAGAAATCAGGCTAAATTAGATGCTGCTAAAAAAATGCTTCCGGCATTAACAGTTATAAAAAGTGATGTTGAAAATGAAAATGATGCACAGTCGCTGTTAGAAAAAGTAACTTCTTTAGGCGGAATTGATATTTTGTATAACAATGCAGGAGTTGGAAGCCCGGCTCTTAATCTTGGTATTGCAGATGATCAAGTTTTAAAGAATGCCGTTTACGAAATGAATGTAAATTATTTTGGTGTTATAAGGCTTACTAATCTTTTTATCGATATGTTGAAATCCAGAAAAGAAAGTGCAATTATTAATACCACATCTATTTTAAGTCTGGTACCAGCCTTAGAAGAGCCAACCTATTCTGCAACAAAAGCGGCCTTAAGTTTTTATACTAAACTGCTTAGGAAGAACCTGGAAATAATAAACAGTACTGTAAAAGTATTTGAGTTACTGCCTCCGGTTGTTGAAACTGAGATGACAGCAAAAAGAACTGATAAAAAAATGGCTCCGGAAGAATTGGTAAAAACACTTATTAAAGGGATAAAAAAAGACCAGTTTATTATTCGCGCCGGAGATACAAAAGCATTATATATCGTAAGCAGGTTTTTTCCAAAAATAGCTTTTGATTTAGTAAATCCTAAAAAGATTTACCCGGGTTTAAAACCATCCATAAAATTACATACCAAATAAGATGAAAGCATTTATAATTAATAAGTACAATAAAAAAGGGAGCCTGCAGTATGCTGATATGCCAATACCAAAACTAAAGGATAATGATATTTTAGTTGAAGTTCATGCAGCGGGAATTAATCTTTTAGATTCTAAAATAAAATCAGGAGAATTTAAACTTATCCTGCCTTATAAACTGCCGTTAATTTTGGGGCATGATGCTGCCGGAGTAGTAGTACAGGCCGGTAAAAATGTAAAGAAGTTTAAAATTGGCGACCAGGTTTATGCCAGACCGGCTGATCATCGTATAGGTACATTTGCAGAGTTTATTGCCATAGATGAAAAAGATGCGGCGCTTAAACCTAAAAATATTTCAATGGAAGAAGCAGCATCTATTCCCTTAGCAGCGCTTACGGCATGGCAGGTTTTGATAGAAAGGGCCCAAATTAAAGCAGGGCAAAAAGTATTCATTCAGGCTGGTTCCGGAGGTGTAGGAACTTTAGCAATTCAGCTGGCCAAACATTTAGGTGCTGTGGCTGCTTCGACAACGAGCGCAAAAAATTTCGATTTACTTAAAGATTTAGGGACTGACATTGTTATTGATTACCAAAACAGTGATTTTGAAAACATTTTGAGTGATTATGATGTGGTGCTAAACAGCCAGGATCAAAAAACACTCGAAAAATCACTTAAAATATTAAAACCGGGAGGAAAACTTATTTCTATTTCGGGACCGCCGACTCCTGATTTTGCAAAAGAAATTGGAACTCCGTGGTTCATCAAAATTATTCTTTCTTTAGTAAGTTCAGGAATTCGCAAAAAAGCAAGAAATAAAAATGTTGAGTATTCTTTTTTATTTATGAAGGCAGACGGGCAGCAGTTAAGCAAAATTACAGCGCTGATTGAAGCTGATATAATTAAACCGGTAATAGATAAGATTTTTCCATTTGATAAAACCAACGAAGCATTATCGTATGTAGAAAGCGGGCGTGCGAAAGGAAAAGTAGTGGTTAAAATAAAATAATAATCTTCTTTTAAATATACAGGCCAACACTTTTTAATTAAAACGAGCACTTAAATTACTGAATAGTTATAGATGATTTTCATTTATTGTAGCCCTGTAAAGTAGTTTTAACGAAGATCATTATGATCTAAATTCGGCGCTGGGATTTAACTGATTTAGACCAAAACCGAATGCTTGTTTTAAATTAAAAGTGCTGTATGATAATACTTAGAAGTTTTAGTATTATTAAGAACTGTTACCCTAAATAATTAGACGGATATGTTCTCTGGCCGTATTTAATATCTATTTCTTTTAAAAATTCCCTGCGTTTTTCTGTCAATTCAGGAATGGGCAGGAATTCACCGGCTTCTACGGGAATACCTATTTCCTGAAATAAATTCTCCAAACCTGCAGGTACTACAGTACATAAGAGACATGCGTTGTTTTCTGAAATATTTTTAAAGCAGTGTACGGCTCCTCCAAAAGGGATATTTATAAAACCATCTTGGGTTACAATCTGTTTTCCGGTTTCAGTTTTAAATTCGAGTTCTCCTTCCAGTACATGAAACATTTCCTGGATTTCTGGGTGTGCATGCGGAGGCGGTCCCCCGCCAGGAGGAACTGTCATTTCAATAACGGCGTAATTACCATTGGTCTGCTCACCTGAAATTATAATTCTGTAATTGCCTCCGGCAACTGCTAATCTTTCCCCTTCATTTTTACTGATAATCTGGATAGTTGTATTCATAATTATATTTGATTTCCGCTGTACATTCCATCCTTATATATTTCTGCCTGCTCATCAGTGAAGAATAAAACCAGTTCAGCATCTTCTGAAGCCTTTATTAAAACAGGCTCATCTTTAAATACGATGCATTCCTTTTTATTAAGAGCAATAATATCATTTACCTGCACCGATCCCTGAAAAACATACAAAAGGGCAGTAAGGTTTTTCTTTGGAAATTCAAGAACTTCAGAAGTGCTTCCGCTAAGGAGTTTCATATCGTAAATCCAGGTCTGGCTGCTGAATTGAAATTTAGTTTCAGGATTGGGGGATCCAATTAAACGCCAGCTGTTTTCACTGTGCAGGCTGTCCAGTTCTAAGAATACCACTTCAGGGTCAAGATCTTTTTTTTGGGGACGGATAAAAATCTGAAGTCCTTCCATAGTTTCCTGCTGTCCCATTATTTTTTCTTCATGGAAGAATGACCTGCCGGCTTTCATCAGCATTAGTGTCTTTCTGCCAATTATCTTAACAAATCCTTCTGAATCACTGTGTTCTGCTTCACCTGTTCTAAAATAAGAAAGTATTTCATCATTAATGTGAGGATGCATTTTAATAACCGTATTGCTGTTAATTTCAGGATGGTCAATTCGTCCAATACTTCCTATTCCGGTATCAGTATTTGAAACCGCCGATCCGGGATACAATACTTTAATTGGGCCGTGTCCGATAAACATGGAACTGTTTATTTTCTGTATCATAATTTTTTGTTTTAAAGAAGCCGGACATCAATATCCGGCTTCTATTATGTAAGCTGGTAATTAAGAGAACTGTCCTACTTTAGACATTACTTCTTCAAAAAGAATTGGAAGTACTTTTTGTCCGTCTTCTGTTGCCCAATTGTGTACCATTTCAGATATTATCTGGTTAATAGTTGTAGTTCTTACACCTTGGCTTTCCCATGTCTGCTGTGCAATATCATCAGCAATTTGTGAAGGAGATCCGCCTGCATCAAGAACGACCTGAACATTAAATCCTTCTTCCTGCATCGAAATTGACGGCCATACAATACATACATCATTGGTAAGCCCTGCCATAATTACATTTTTTCTTCCGGCAGCAGTTTTTAGAACGGCATTTTTAAAATTCTCGTCGTCCCATGCATTTGTGATTCCTTCTCTTTTTACCCTGTCTGCAAATTCCTGAGGAAGCAGTTCCTGCAAATCTTGAATTAATGGTCCCTGTGCATGATCTTCCTGACTGCTGGTAAGAACAACCGGAATGTCTAAAGCTTTTGCAAATTTAGCCAATGCTCTTGTTCTGCTCACAATCATTTCATGTGGTCTGTTAGCTGCAAAATTAAGTGTGCCTGTTTGATGATCTATTAATAACATTACGGTATCATCTTTTGTAAACTGTTTCATTTTTTCTAATGTTTTATAAATTTTATTACTGATTTATAAGGCAAAGTTATTTCAGCTCTGGAGCAGAAAACGATGACATTTGTCAATAAAGAACATTAGAAAGTTTAGAACAGAGGCAAATGTTATTTTTGGAATAATTTACTGCGTACCCGGCTGAGGGTTTCTTTGCTGATACCAAGATAAGAAGCAATAATATGCTGGGGAAAACGCTGTACAAAGTCAGGATAACTTTTTAATAACTGCTCATATCTTTCCATTGCAGGAAGGGCAATGGAGTTATTTAATCTTTTTTGGGAAGCTATAAAACTGTTCTGGTTCATATTCCAGAACATTTCCTTGATTGCAGGTATTTCAAGGAGACGCTGCAGATCATCAGCTTCTAACACGAGGAGTTCTGTATCTTCCCATGCATCAATATTATAAACAGAAGGTGTTTTCATAAGATAGCTTTCACGATCCACGATCCACCAGTTTTCAAGAGCCAGCTGAATAATATGCTCATTACCGGCACTGTCAATGCTGAATTGCCTCATAGCACCTTTTAGTATAAAACCAGTAAACTGACAGACATTTCCCTGTTCCAGAAAAAACTCCTTCTTTTTTAATTTAGCAGGTTTCAGAGATATTTTTATTAATGCTTCATCTTCCTCGGTAAGAGGAGATTCGCTGTACCTGCTGATATAGCTGAAAAGCTGTTCATACATAGCTTCAAATATTTTGAAATAAAGGTACTAAATTTTATATTTTTAAAAGGCTAAAGAATCTTAGAGTGGTTGGATATGTTACAATCGATTTATTCTTTCATAAATTTTAGGATCATGTTTTCTAATTTTAATTTTTACATATTTTGAGGCCGGCATATTACTATCTTTGACAACATTATTAACAGAAACCAGAACATTTGTTTCGGGAAAATAAGTAACAGCGTTTTTCTCAGGGATTTGATATGAAACAATAATAAACAAAGGGGCAATTCTTTCGATATCATCATCGTAGTTAAATAAATCGACTTTATCGCCGGACTTGAATCCCGCCTGCTCGATATCTTTTTGGTTCATAAATATTACCCTGCGTTCATTTTTTATACCGCGATAACGATCATCAAGACCATAAATTGTGGTATTAAACTGGTCGTGTGTCCGGGTACTTGCCATCATATACTCGTCTGGGGCAAGTTCATTTTTGGGTATTGCCGTTAATGTAAATGGTGCACGGTCTCCAAAATCTTTAGTGATAAATTTTCCATCGCGTGCCGCATTAGGCAAATAAAAACCTCCTTTTTGCCGTACCTTGAAATTATAATTTTCAAAACCGGGAATACATTTTTCAATGGCGTCTCTCACATCGTCATAACTATTATGATATCGCTGCCAGTTAACAACCGATTTATTTCCCAGAGCTGCCATAGCCATTCTGCACACAATCTGAGTTTCATTAATAAGATTATCAGATACAGGTTTGAGCATTCCTTTTGATGATTGTACAACGCCCATTGAGTTTTCTGTAGTTATAAATTGTGCTTCACCATTCACGATATCAATATCGCTTCGGGATAGAGTAGGCAAAATGATGGCTTCCTGTCCATGAATCAAGTGGCTGCGATTGAGTTTTGTAGATACATTTACAGTTAAGTTCAGTTTTCTTAACGCACTTGCTGTATAAGTTGTATCCGGCGTTGCTGATAGAAAATTACCTCCCATACAAAATAGTAATTTTACTTTTTCTTCCTTCATGGCTTTAATGGCCCTTACAACATCATATCCGTGTTTACGGGGAGGATTAAAACCAAAATAAGCCTGAAGGCGGTCGAGTTGTTCATTAGTAGGTTTCTCATCAATCATCATGGTTCTGTTTCCCTGAACATTGCTATGACCGCGAACGGGACAGACACCTGCACCGGGTTTACCGATACTTCCTTTAAGCAGCAGAATATTAAGAATTTCTCTAATCATTTCTACACCGTTGGGCTGCTGTGTAAGTCCCATTCCCCAGCAGACAATAATTCTTTTTTTGAAAGCGATGATTTCTGCAGCTTCATAAAGTGCTTCTTTAGAAACACCCGAAAGTTGGACAAGTTCCTCTAAATTATAATCTTCAAACTGTTTTAGAAAAGCATCGTATCCGGTAGTTTTTTCTTTGATGAAATCATAATCAAAGACTTTTCCGGGATTTTTATTTTCCAATTCAAATAATATAATTTCAAGGGCTTTTAACAGTGCCATATCTCCATTTATTTTTACAGGAAGAAAAAGATCGGCTAGTTTGACACCGTTTCCTATAATTCCGTTAATTTCCTGTGGATTATGAAAACCCATTAAACCAGCTTCCGGCAATGGATTTACAGCGATAATTTTTGCTCCGTTTTTTTTGCCTTTTGCTAATGCCGTCATCATTCTTGGTGCATTGGTTCCGGGATTTTGACCAATAATTACGATTACATCGGTATCATAAAAATCATCTAGTGTTACGGTTCCTTTTCCAATTCCGATTGTAGTCCTTAAAGCAGATCCTGATGTTTCATGGCACATATTAGAACAATCTGGCATATTATTGGTACCAAATTCTTTAGCAAAGAGCTGATAAAGAAATGATGTTTCATTGCTTGTTCTTCCTGAGGTATAAAATGCGGCTTCATCTGGTGATTCTAATGCATTGAGGTGCTCTGCTATTTTTTTGAATGCATTATCCCAGCTTATAGGTTCATAGTGTGTGCCATTTTTAGGAAGGTACATAGGTTCGGTCAATCTTCCCATTTTTCCAATTTGAAAATCGTCTAATTTGGCAAGGTCATAGACAGAATTTTGTTTAAAAAAGTCAGCTGTGATTTTTTTTGTAGTCGCTTCTTCAGCTAAAGCTTTAACGCCGTTTTCGCAGTATTCTCCTAAAGGTGATCGCTCATCATCGGGATCAGGCCATGCACAGCTCGGACAATCAAAACCACCAGCCTGATTCATCTTAAATAAAGCCTTTGTCCCGCGAACAACCGTTTTTTCTTCGATAAGATCGCTAAAAGCGGCCACTACACCAGGAACGCCGGCAGCCCATTTTCCAACTTTTGTCAGCTTAAGATCTGAAAGTTTATATGGATTTTCTGCATCTGGTTCTCTCGTAATTTTAGCGTCGATGTCTTTTGGGGATTTATCTTTTTTCATCACTTTTGCAATTAATTAATTTATTTGTAAAGGCTTTTGTTATTATAATTTTAATATCAATTATATAAAAAATTCTTATTTTAACCCGTTGGGTGTAATTATTTTAACATATAAAAACATAGCTTTTGTTTACTTAAAAAAGGCGTTTCACTTATTTAAAATGCATCCCGATGCTTCGGGACTATCTATGTAAAAGAAATATATTTCTTTTTGTATCCTTTTTTACACATAAAATCTATGTTTCTATGTGTTTAATATTTTTTTTATGAATTACACCCAACGGGTTATTTTAATTTTTCTAAGAAGTTGGTATTACTACCTGATATCACTGGAATTATATATATTAAATCTGTCATCTTTAAGAAAGCCCAAAAGAGTAATATTAAATTCTTTAGCCAATTCTACAGCAAGACTCGATGGCGCACCAATAGCAGCAACAACAGATATTCCTGCCATAGCCGCTTTTTGGATTAACTCAAAACTAGCTCTTCCGCTAAGGAGCAAAATATGTTTATTTAATGGCAGTAAATTATTTGCTAAGGCAGTGCCAATTAACTTATCCAAAGCATTATGTCTCCCAACATCTTCCTGTAAAAGAACTAAATCACCCTCAATAGTAAAAAGGCCTGACGCATGAATGCCGCCAGTAACCGCAAAACTGCTTTGAGCTGCTTTTAATTTATTTTGTAATTGGTAAAGTACTTCTGCAGCGATATTCAGTTTTGGATTCTCTAAAGGATTAAAAGAGCTAACCGTTTTGATAGATTGTATAGAATTTTTTCCACAAACGCCGCAGCTTGATGTGGTATAAAAATTCCGGTCTGACGACATTAAATGTGGAATGAAATTATCTGCCAAATCGACCTGAACAATATTTTTCTTTTGAAAGGAACAGTCTGTTTGTATGTGATAGATTTTTTTTACGTCCTGATAAGAAATTATAATGCCTTCGGTAAATAAAAAACCAATTGCAAGATCAAAATCATTGCCCGGCGTACGCATTGTTACAGAGATATTCTTGTGTGTTTTTTCAGTTTCGGAACCGTAAGAAATTTTTATTTCAAGCGGTTCTTCTACAGAAAGAATGTCTAATAAGGATGAACTTTCAAATCCATTCACTTTTGTAATGTAAACCTCTTTAATGGAAACTAATTCCAAATCATTCATTTCCATGTAAATTCATTAAATGTTGATACGTAAAATTAGTAAAAAATGATTGATAAGAGGATTTTTCTCTCAGCAATTAAACCGTTTTAAGAAATGAAATTGCAATGATTTATATTGTTTTAATTGGAATTGATAATTTAGAAAAAGCCCAAAAAAGATATGCAGACAAGAAAAACAACTTCGCTTCTTATCTGCATATTTAGAATAAAAATCAGTTATATTGCGCTGATTTTTATTGAGCTGGCTTTATCATTAAAACCTCCTAAACAGCTATTGTTTCCTGTTATTACAACAGATTCTCCTCCAAAATTATCGTTTTGGTAGAATGTAATTTTATATCCATTTTCTAAACGAACTGATGATAAATCATCATTTACAATGCCGTATGATTTTAGCTGAGCCAATGTATAATCGCCCGCAGGTAAAGCAATTGCATAACCTGTATAACTACAATTTTGGTAAACCGTAACAACACCTCCGGCTGATCCATTGTATTTATTATCAGTATAGACACGTGAAAAATTACCTACACCATCAAAATAATTATCAGCTAATTTTGCAGGATCTGTCGCAAATTCTCCGCCTTGTACAATACCATCATTTCCATCATTCCATGCCCAAGGAGCATTAGCACCGCCAGTTTTAAAATCATTTCCTTTAAATCCTCCGCCTGCATTATAAAACAATTCAGTATTGAATCTTTGATCCCATAATCCTCCGCTTTCAAAAATATCGACAAGTTTGTACTCCACATAAGTATCATAATTATCAGATGGTATTTGTGCAGTTCCACTTGCAGATGGGTAGTAAATAATTCCGTCCCCGTCAATATCGTGCTGCGGCCATGCTTTAAGGCTGTGTCCTTTAGAATCTTGCGCTGTAACAGGGTGTAACTCTCCATTGTAATCTCTCATTTGTAATGTTCCGTCAACACTTTCCAGTCCGCTTACAAAAGGACTTCCGGATGGTACATACGAAAAGAAATCGGAATGACTTACTGTAACAGCTCCTTTTAAGGCACCGTAAGCAGAACCATCTTTTTCTACAATCATTAATACACCTTCTAAATCATTTTCATGCTGGTCTAAACTGTATAAAAACGGATTATCTGTCCAATCGCGTGGAGAGAAAAAAGCATAAGTAATAAACCAATGTGTATTTGATTCAACAACCGAATAGTAACAATGTGCAGCTAATGAGTTAGCATAAGCAGGAAGGTTGTTCCAGTTGTTTTCGCCATTCCAGTCATTATCATAATTAATAGCAGTAATGTAATCTGATTTTCCGCCTTCGGCATAAGTTCCTGTAGCATCTACATCTCTGTAATGAATAGGAGCCCACCTTTTTGCAAGATTAGAACTTGCTGCGGCACTCATTTTTTTAAAATTTTGCTGCTCTTTTGCTACAGCAGGATTTTCGGTTTCTTCTAATGTCGTATCCTGACATGAGAATGTAATAGCCGAAAGCATAATAATTAAGGCTTTACTTAATACCTTTTTTGGATTCTGTTTTTTCATAATTCTGGTTTTAATGGTTTATAACATATTTAAATTCATTGATTTTGATAAATTATTTGATAGTAATAACCAGCTGAGGAATAAAAAATAATCAGTCACAGCATTTTATTTCTGAAAATTTTGTCAATAGAACGATTGTTTTTTGAGTTATAATTCCTACCAGTTATAAGTACCTTAAAGGAGAAATCGTACTATCTAAGCGGTATTATAATACGGTTAACAAAAAGTTAACAGGATTAAGATTATTTGCCGCTTTTGAAGTTAATAAAATTGCCAATGGGCATTCAGTATATATTACATTCATAATGACGTGTATACTTAAGTTATGATAATGATATTATGCAGATTAGGACATGTTACCAATAAATTAAATTATGGTTAACTGCTGTCTGTATTTATATTTTAAAATAATTAATTCTGAAATTTACAAGTATCAATAAAGTATAAACCAATTTTTTACGTGCAAAACTATCTTATACCTTCAGAAATTTCGTGGCTGTCTTTCAATAACTGTATTTTGGATGAAGCCGAGGACTCCAATAATTCGTTATACGAAAGAATTAAGTTTTTAGCCATTCATTCTTCTAATTTAGATGAGTTTTTTAGAGTAAAAATCAGAAAACTGCTGATTAAAAATTCAAAAAAGAATAAGGAGCTGCTCAGCAAAATTTTAACTGAAGTAAATCTTCAGCAAAACAGGTTTGGAACAATTTGGAACACTTCAATACTTCCAGAATTAGCAGCTAATAATATTGTCTATTATGAAAATCAAGAGCTTATAGAAGAGCACCTGCAGGAGATCGAATATTATTTTAAAAGCATTATTCTCTCTTATATTCAGGTAATTTACATTTCGGTAAATCAGCCTAAAACTTATTTTTTACATAATCGCTGCTTATATTTTCTGGTAAAGTTAAAAGATAGTGCAGGTAATTATAATTATGCTTATCTCAATATTCCATCTGATAAACTGGATCGCTATAAACAATTGCAAAGTCAGGACGATACGCATTATATTATTTCGATTGATACCATAATAAAGAATTGCTTATCTTTTATATTTCCTGCCGGAAAAGTGGTTTCCTGTTATGCGATAAAATTAAATCGCGATGAAAATTATCTGATAGAAGATGAAAACTCAGGAGATTTGATAGCAAAAATCGAAGCAAAAATTGAAGAACGGAAACGAGGTTCATCAACAAGGTTTCTGTATGATTCCAATATGGATGCTGAAACACTTTCGGTATGTAAAAAAGCTTTCCGCCTGCACAATAATGAAATGATAAAAGGCGGAAGCCATCATAATTTTTATGATTTATTCAAGTTTCCAAATCCTGTTAAACCAAATCTGCAAGGAGCAAATTATCCCGGGCTCAAACATCTGCCTTTTGAAAGCAGGAAGTCAATTTTTGAAATTATTGACAAACAAAATCAATTGCTTCACTTTCCGTATCAGTCGTATTATTATGTACTTCAATTTTTTAATCAGGCGGCAATTAACAGAAACGTTCTGGAGATAAAAATTACTTTATACCGAATTTCATCGCAGTCGTTAATTGCAAATGCTTTGATAAGCGCGGCTAAAAATGGCAAAAAAGTGACTGTTTTTGTAGAAGTTAAAGCACGTTTTGATGAATACAATAATTTATTCTGGTCCCGCGAAATGAAAAATGCGGGAATAAAAATCATTCAAAGCATGCCGAATTTAAAAGTTCATGCAAAAGTGGCAATGGTAACCATGAAAGATAAATACGGAAATAAGAAATATTATAATTATTTGTCAACCGGAAATTTTAATGAAAGTACAGCCAATATTTATTCTGATTTTGGATTTTTCACCTCTGAAAAAAAATATACAGATGATTTAAAAAAAGTCTTTACATTTTTAAAAACCAAGAAAAAAGCAGGAACACCAAAACATATTCTGGCGGCAGGTTTTAACATGAAAGACAAGTTAATAGAATTAATAGACAATGAAATAGAAAATAAAAAAGCCGAGAGGGAAGCTGCTGTATTTTTAAAAGTAAACGGAGTTGATGAAAAAGATATTATTGACAAACTTATTGAAGCCAGCAGGGCAGGGGTTGATGTGACATTGATCGTACGTGGAATCTGCACTTTACTGCCGGGAATTAAATATGTAAGCGAAAATATAAAAATCTATAGGATTGTAGATATGTTTTTAGAACATTCCAGAATTTACAAATTTGCAAATAATGGCGAGGAAAAAATCTATTTATCATCTGCCGATATGTTAAGCCGAAATTTAAACAGAAGAATAGAAGTTGCTTTTCCGTTGTATGATGAAAAACACATTGAAGAAATTAATACAATAATTCAGTTGCAGCTAGAAGATAATACAAAAAGGAGAACTATAAATAGTGAAGGAACTAATGAATTGGATATCCTAGGTATTGATGAACCAAGACGTGCGCAGACTGAAATTTATAATTGGATTGGGGAGTGTAATATGGAATGATGTTTATGTGAAGATATTATTTTTTATAGAGAAAAAGCCTGACTGTAAAGTTTGGCTTTTTTTTGTAATACAAAACTTATTTTTGTAAATAATTGATTGTTTTTTTATTAAAATGTTACGGAATCCCGTAAAGATTTAACCATAACATTTTCTAGATTTGCGCCGAAATTAAGACTGCTTATGAAAAAATTTTACTTATTACTTTTTACACTTTTACCATTTTTAATTTACTCTCAGGATATCCTTTGGGAAAAATCATATGGAGGTATACATGCCGATTATCTTTTTGATGCACTGCCGACTGCAGATTACGGATTTATTCTGGCAGGAAGTTCTGTGTCTGATAAAACCGGAAATAAAACAGATGATAATCATGGTGATCTGGATTACTGGATCTGGAAAATGACGGAAAAAGGAGAACTTGACTGGCAGAAAAGCATTGGAGGAAATGGTTTTGATCTTCTTCAAAGCATTAAAAATACAAAAGACGGCGGATTTATTCTGGCAGGAACTTCCAGTTCAGGAAACAGTTTTCAAAAGAAAGAAGAATGTAAAGGTCTCAGCGATTTTTGGGTAATAAAACTTGATGCTTCCGGTACCGAACAATGGCAGAGAACTATTGGAGGAAATGGTCAGGATGAGCTTTTATGTGCTTTTCAGACTAAAGACGGAGGTTATATTCTGGGCGGTTCATCCGGTTCCAGCCCTTCTTCAATTTCAAATAATACTATAGATAAAAAAAATAGTGCTTCAGCTAAAACAGATTTATACAGTAAATCTGAAAAAAGCCGCGGTAATATGGATTACTGGATAGTAAAACTGGACAGGCAGGGTGTTATTGAATGGCAGAAAACATACGGAGGAGAATATGCAGATTTATTAAGAAGTATGGAACAGACTTCTGACAACGGTTATATTCTGGCAGGATATTCAACTTCTCCAATATCGGGAGACAAAACCGAAGCTAATAATGGTTCAGGAGATTACTGGATTGTAAAACTAAACGATTCAGGAGAAATCGAGTGGCAGAGAACGTATGGAGCAGAAGGCGATGATCAGCCGTATGTAATTCACCAGACTGCAGACGGCCGTTATATTGCCGGAGGAAATTCTAACAGCACGGGTGCCTTAACTTCACTAGGCGGGATTGTAGGCAGCGGGACGGATTTTTGGGTATTAAGACTTGATACAGAGGGAGGAGTTTTATGGAGCAAAACTTTCGATTTTGGTAAAGCAGATATCCTGACATCGCTGGTGGAGAACAACGATCATACTTATTTAATCGGCGGTCACACCAAAACAGAAACCAGGCAGTCTGTAATTGGCGATTTGGCAAAAAAGGCAGGAATTGGTAAAGAAAAAGACGGAATCAACGATTACACAGCGCTCAAAATAGATGATAAAGGAGAAGAGTTATGGAGTAAAACCGTGGGAAGTAACGGTGAAGATATTTTAAGAAAACTGGTCGAAACCCGAGATGGCGGTTACTTAATGGCCGGAACATCAAACGCTGCCTCATCAAAAGATAAAAATTCAAATATTGGCGGAAATGATTTTTGGGTTGTAAAATTGAAAGATAAAACAAAAGTTGAAAAAGTTAAAGCCAGTATTGAAGCAATCCCCAATCCTGCGGTTACATACACCAATATTATTATTGGTTATGACTTCAAGGAAGGTACCGCCACAGTTGTAGATATTCTAGGCAGAACTTTACAGCATTTTAGTATAAACAGCAGAACTGTTCCGGTGAATTTAACCGGTTATGCAGAAGGAATTTATATTATAAAAATTCAGACAGATGTTAAGACAGAGTCTGTGAAAGTAATTAAAACCGTTAATTAAAAAGAAAATGAATATTTTATCACTACAAAAAACTATTAAAAATTTGTTCTTTTTAACAGTTATATATATGCCGCTGGTAATTTTTGGACAAATTTCAGAAAATGACCCCAGTAAATATGTACCTAATATTATCCCTCCTTCTCCTACAGCTTATGCATTAGGAACGTATGGAAACACACCTATTGGTTTATTTACCGGATCACAAAATATAAATATCCCTTTGTATACCTATAAAACAGCCAATTTAGAAGTTCCAATCAGCATGTTTTACAGTTCAAATGGTATAAAAGTAGATGAGATTTCTTCAAATGTAGGGCAGAGCTGGAACCTTAATTTTGGCGGGGTTATTACAAGGGTGGTAAGGGACAAACCCGATGAAACCCGGGGAGACTATCCTATTCCAATTTCCATAACAGAACAGATGGGGCGTTATTCGCCTCCGGCTTTGGACTTTTACCAATACATTGGAGAAAACGATGTGGACAGCGAAGCTGATATTTTTAATTTTAATTTTGGGAAATATTCAGGTAAGTTTATCTTAAATAATGAAGGTGGTGTCGCTTTGATGCCTGCCCAGGAACTTCGGATTGAGTACACACTGACCCCGGAAAGTATAAATTTTGTAATTACAGCACCCGATGGTGTTAAATATTATTTTGATAATCAGGAAATTACCACACAGAGGGTTTTAGGAAGCGGTCATTCTATCCCTAATATAACAGTTTCATCATGGTATTTGAGTAAAATTGTTCATCCTAAAGGAGATGAAATCCAGTTTACTTATAATGATGCTGTGTCTGTTTACACAGCTTCAAAATCACAGACTTACAGAATGCTGTATCCCCGCATACAATATGATGCTGCAGGTAATTTGGAACAGTACACAGGAGGTTTAAGCTCCATGTATGACCATACCATAAATCTGGCAGGGAAAACAATAAAATCCATAAAGAGTACAAACCCAATTCATGGGGAAGTTTCGTTTACTTATCTTTCTGCTTCGAGTGCAGATGTAACATCCGGAAATAACAAAATATCGCAGATTACTATAAAAGATAAGGCGGCGGCTGAAATTGACCGCATCAATTTTACTTATACCACAACAGCTAACAGCAGGGTCTTTCTGGATAAAATCCAGTTTAAGGATGTAAACCAAAACTATCAGTTTGAATACAATAACAGAAACAGCTTTCCGGCGAGATTATCTTTGAGCCAGGACCACTGGGGGTATTATAATGGTAAAACTAATGTCAATATCGTACCTAAAAGTACGGCGTATGAACTAGGATCTGTAAATTATAACGGGGCAGATAAAGAACCTGATGGGAATTTTGCAAAAATTGGTTTAATGACAAAAATTATTTACCCGACAAAAGGATATACTACATTTGATTATGAGCCAAATGATTATTATGGCCAGATAACGGTTCAGCCCAGCAGGGTTTACAGCTCGGTGAGTGCTGTTACAACAGAAGAAGCAAATACTGCAGTTTCCCAATCAACTTTTACAAGCGGCTCAATGGCCCAAAATGTTCCTTTAACTGCGGGAGTAAGTTTCTCCTGTCCGGATCCCGATTTAAATCTGGGCAAAAATAAAGCGACAATAAGCGTCTATAATGATACTGCAAAAAGGTACGAGACACTTTACAGGTCAGACAATGCTGCTGAAGTTACTCTCAATACTTATCAAATAACCCCAAGTATGAGTACTGCAGCAAAAAACCTGTATTTTGTCGCAGGGGCAAATCAAAATTATATTATTAGTTTAAGTGCTGATTGGAACTGTACATCAGCTTCTGTCAATTATAATTATATACCCGCAGGAGGGGTTGTTGTACCATCAAATGTTATAACCGGCGGTGTAAGGGTGCAGCGCAGTTCTGATTATCCTTCTGCATCATCAGCTCCTGTTATCAAAAGGTTTTTTTATGCTAAAAAAGATGATCTGACCAAATCAACAGGAAACAAAGGACAGGATCCTTATTATATTGATTTTTATAAAGTACAAAAAACTATAGAATCTGCAGGAGCAGGAATGCAGGGGGTTATAACTACTGCCACCTATTTAAACTTATCTTCCAGCAGTTTGTCTTCATTATTTGATACCGGCAGTTCAAATGTATTTTATAATTATGTGACCATTTCATACGGATCGGATTCTTTTTTAAACGGCGGTGAAGAACATGAATTTATTGTTCACCGTGATGGCGGCGGCGGTTTTGTCGTAGGAACTTATGATGTAAGAAGCACACCTCTGTCTAATCTGGGCTGGGATAACGGCCTGCTGAAAAAAGCCACCTATTTTAATAAAGACCTAAAAACCGTTAAGCAGACTATAAATGAATATGAGGAAAGAACCGCTTTAAGAAAAGAAGCCATATCCTACAGTGCCAGAAAAAATTATGAAAAAATTGCTTCGGCACCAGTTAATTATGTTTGTACAGAGGCAGATTTAACCAAAAGAACACCATATTGGTCATGTGTAGCAAATCATAGACATGAAAAAATGATGAATGAGATATTTTTCGGAGATGGTTACACCTGTATAGCCCCAGGCCATGATAACAGAACAATATATTTTCCGCATCCCTGCTACGGGGTTACTCTGCCCAAAACAATTTCAAATCTGGCAAACATTGATAATATCAGTATCGTTTCCTATTCCAATATTTCGTTCTGGCATTACTTAAAATCCACTCAGGAAATCACTTATGATCTTAACGGAGGGAACCCTGTCAGCACAGTCACTAATTATAATTACAGAGGGATTAATCATACACTATTATCATCGCAAACCTCAACCAGCTCAAATCAGGAAGCACTCGAAACCAAATATTTTTATGCCAAAGATACTGAAATGGCGGGCGAACCATTTGTAAGTGAACTCAAAGCAGCCAATATGGTTGGAATGCCGTTAGACACACAAAATTTCAGGAACTTAGTAAAAGTATCCGAACAAAAAACGGGTTACGAAAGAAATGCATCAACAAGCAATTTATTACTGCCAAGATATATGTATGCAAACAAAGGAACAGCGGCTATCGTTACTGCTGATAAAAAAATAACTTTTGACCAGTATGACGATAAAGGAAATATTCTGCAGTACACACTCGAAAACGGAACTCCTGTTTCGATTATCTGGGGGTATAATAAAACACAGCCTATTGCCAAAATAGAAAATGCGCTTTACAGCACTGTATCAGGTTACGTGGCTAATCTGCAGACACAATCTGATACAGGGACAGAAGCAGCATTGACAACTGCTCTTAATTCTTTAAGGACTGCTTTGACAGACAAAATAGTAACAACCTATACTTATCTGCCGCTTATTGGGGTAAGCACTATTACAGATCCTAAAGGTTTTCCAACAACTTACAAGTACGATGCTAACGGCAGGCTTGATTATGTAAAAGATAATGAAGGAAACGTGGTATCAGAGAACCAATACAATTACAAGCCATAAAACCAAAAACAGTATGAAAAATATAATCAAATTTTTTTTGGTTTTGTTTCCTTTTACGGCAATAGGCCAGACACAAACCGAAAATTACGTTAAAACCGTTACTTATAAGAAACCTTCTCTTGTAAAAATAACAGCCCCAACAATCGATCAGGCTGCTCAAAACGTCACCTATTTTGATGGTCTTGGACGGCCAATGCAGCAAATTGTAAATAAACAATCATCTGACTCAAAAGATATTATAACCTATATGGGTTACGATGCTTTTGGCAGACAGGTAAAGGAATACCTGCCGTATGAAGCATCTTCAACTAATATGGCTTTTGACTCAAATGCTGAAACAGCAGCGATAAATTTTTATAATACCGCTAAATATGAAAACACAGCCAATCCGTTTTCGCAAAAGAGTTTAGAATCTTCACCATTAAACAGGGTACTGAAACAAGCTGCTCCCGGAACTCCATGGGCAATGGGCAGCGGTCACGAAATTAAAGTAAACTATCAGACCAACACGGCTGCAGAAGTAAAATTATTTAAAGCCATTACAACGTGGACAGCAGGATCAGGCTTATATGAAATTTCATTTTCAGATGCCGGAAACTATCCCGCAAATGCGCTTTATAAAAATATAACCTATGATGAAAATACCGCTGCAAACCCGACAGAAACGGCAGGCTCAACTGTAGAGTTTAAAAATAAAGAAGGACAGGTTGTTTTAAAAAGAACTTATGATGCAGGAACAAAACATGATACTTATTATGTTTATGATATTTATGGAAATCTGACCTACGTAATTCCGCCAAAAGCAGACGGAACCATAACTTCTGATGTTTTAAACGGATTATGCTACCAGTATAAATACGATAATAAAAACCGACTTGTCGAGAAAAAACTTCCGGGAAAACAGTGGGAATTTATTGTGTATGATAAACTGGACAGACCAGTAGCCACAGGTCCTGCATTTTCGCCCTTTAAAGACGATGCTGCAATAGGCTGGATCATTACCAAATATGATGTTTACGGCAGACCGATTTATACAGGCTGGAGCAGTCAGGCAGTAAGTCCTGCAGCAAGGTTTACACTGCAGGGAAATCAAAACACGGCAGCAACGTTGTTCGAAGACAAAGCAGTGACAACCATTGATGGTATTGCCACTAATTATAAAAATAGCATTGCACCAACCAGTTTTAAACTTTTAACAGTTAATTATTACGATGATTATACCTTTACCGGTGCTCAGGCAGTACCTGCGTCTGTAATAGGACAGCCGGTTTTAACAAACGTAAAAGGACTTTCAACCGGAAGCTGGACAAGGGCATTAAGCACGGCTGCTTCTACTGCGGGAGAAACAAGCACTATTTTTTATGACACTAAAGGCAGAGTGATAAGCACTTATGTGAAAAATCATTTAACTGGTGTATGCCATACTGACAACGAACTTGATTTTACAGGAAAAACGCTCACAACTCAGACAGAACACCAGCGTTTAAGCGGCGGCGTTAAAATAAATATTGAAGAAAAATTTACATATTCTTTGCAGGATCGTCTGCTCACGCATACCCATAAAATAGGAGCAGGAACAGCGCAGCTTATGGCGGCTAATACTTATGATGCTTTAGGGCAGCCAACCCTTAAAAGTGTTGGTAATAGTACAGGTGCTCCTTTACAGAAAGTAGATTATAACTACAATATTAGAGGCTGGCTTACCGAGATTAACAAAACAGCAGGTCTGCAGCAGGGAACTGACCCAAAAGATTTGTTTGCTTTTAAAATTAATTATAATGCAACCCAGGCTGTAATAAGCGGTGTTAACGGGCTGTATAACGGAAATATATCTGAAACTTTGTGGAGAACCGGGTCAGATAATATAGAACGTGCCTACGGATACCAGTATGATAATCTAAACCGTTTAAAAAATGCGATTTATGAAAAAACCGGTATGACCACAAATGCATATGATGAGAATTTAACCTACGATAAAAACGGCAACATCATGTCCCTGAAACGAAACGGGGACACTGACCCGCAGGTACAGCCTATTTTAATCGATAACCTGGCTTATACTTATCCCGCAAATTCTAACCAGCTGAGCACTGTTTTAGACAACAGCAATAACACCAGCGGTTTTAATGATTTTAACAAAACAGGCGATGATTATGGTTATGATGCCAGTGGAAACCTGACTCTTGATAAAAACAAAAACATTACCGCAATACAGTACAACCATCTTAATTTACCAAAGAAAATAATTTTTGGAACAACAGGCAGTATTGAGTACATTTACAATGCGGCAGGTGAGAAACTTGAAAAAATTGTTACTGAGGGAGCAGTTGTAACCACAACCAATTATCTGGACGGATTTCAATATAAAAATACTGTTTTGGAGTTTTTTCCAACAGCAGAAGGGTATGTGAAAAACGACAATGGTGTTTATTCGTATGTGTTTCAATACAAAGACCATTTAGGTAATGTTCGCTTAAGTTACGGCAAAAACCCGACAACCCAAGTTCTTGAAATTATCGAAGAGAATAACTATTACCCTTTTGGTTTAAAACACAAAGGCTATAATATTGCAGCAGCCTCGACAAACCAAGCGAGTAAGTATAAGTATAACGGAAAAGAACTGCAGGACGAACTGGGGCTTGGGGTTTATGATTATGGAGCTAGGCATTACATGCCAGACTTAGGTCGTTGGATTGAACCTGATCCACTTCTAAATGATCTTGATTTTAAGTTTGATCCTAATGATATTGATGAAGATGATGAAGAAGAGGTAGCTTTCGCAATGAAAACTACTTTAGGTAATGGTGGAGGAATATTTAATACTGATAATCTAAATCCTTATTCTTATGGTTATAACGATCCTATAAGATTTGAAGATCCTGATGGTAAATGTCCGATTTGTGTATTTGTTATAGCTGCATTAGTCTTTTCTGAATTTGCGAATGCTCCAACAGGTAATAGACAAGTAGATTCTAGAAACTATAATCAGTCTAAATCAAATAAAACACTTGTGTCCGAAGCAGTTTTGGCAGGTGGAGCTAAAACCTTATTAAATTCTGCTAAATCTAGGGCAGTCGAAAAAGTTGTTGAAAAAAGTTCGGAAAAGAAAGTGCCGAATCCGAATGGTAAAAATGGCGGAGAGGCACATCAAAAAACAGTAGATAAATCAGAAGCAAAATTGAAGAAAGAAGGATTTACTGAAACAAGGCGGGAAGTAAAAATAGAAACACCGAAAGGAGAAAAATCTAAAAGATTTGTCGATGTAGAGGGAAAGAATCCTAAGACTGGTGAAGTAAAACAAATTCAAGTAGGGAAACAAAATAAGAATGGTACACCTGTTGCAAGAGAAAGACGGGCTATTGACGATATTCATCAAGCAACCGGAAAAAAACCGGAATTTGTTCCTTATAATTAATTCTTTTAAATTTAAATAATGAGTAGTTCAAAACAGTTAAACTTTTTTATTACACCCGAAGACTATAATTCAATAAATAGTTTTCTTAAAGAATGTAGTGCAATAATATTAACTAACGATGATATCGGAAAAGAAAAAAATATACGTAATTCAATAATAGATTTAAATGAAGAGATTAAGCAGGCCTTTTTGACCAGAAATGACTTTTTAAAAGATGTCGTTATTAAGACGATTGAAGATGATATTTCTTATTACTATATCACTTCCAGTCCCTTGCTTGAATTTAGTATTGGAGGATTTTATCCATATGATAAAAATTCATTACAAAGTGCTCGCTTTTATTATATTAAAGCATACTATAATGAGAATGGTGATTTTGTTTCTAAATCTGAAGATTTCGTAAGCTGGTGTGATGAAGTCTTTAAAAAATTTAAAAAGATTTTTTTAAAGAAGTATTCTAAAAATTGTTACTGTTCAGAGTCTGCAATTAAGTGGATAGAATTAAATAATGCTGTATTAAATAATGGAGAACAACAATGGTCAAAGCAGTAAATGTGTAATTAAAGAATAGATTTATGAATAATAAAAAAGTGTTATCTAATATAGAACTAATAAATAAAGGGTATTTATGGGTCAATATTCCTTCCATTATAATCATAATATTCATTTGGTTTGGCTTAACAGCTTATTTAGAAGTAAATGGCAAAATTAGCGCAATTATTGGAGGTGCTATTGGTTGGATCTATTGGGAGTTGACCATTAAAAAATGGATAATTTGGGCATTAAATAATAATGTTGATCCAGATAGACTCTTAAAGATTGGAAAAAAGTCTTTACTTTTATGGGATAGAAAAAAGATAGATTCGATATTAAATCAAAGCAAATAGGTTATATCCAAATTTAATGATTTTTGATCTTACACTATCAATGTATTGAAACAAAATAATTTTAAGGATGGGCATTCATTGTTCATCCTTTTATTTTTTTGATTAAGAGCTCAAAGGTTTTGATGAAATAATAGCAAGAAATTCTAATTGTTGAAGGAAAACTAAATAATAATATATGGCAATACTAGTTAAGCAAGTTTTTTATAAACACTTAAATGATAATGAATTAATTGATAATATGACTATTGATTTTGAGGTTATTCTAGATCAGTCAGTTATAAATTGGAATTATAGGGCAATAAAAAATATTACTTTCAAAGAGAAAGTAATTATTAAAGATGTCGACATAAATTCAGGTTTTCTCTTTGCTAATTGTATATTTGAAAAAGGAATAGTTTTTCAAAATATACAATCAAAGCTTCTTGACGGTTCGTACAATTATAGTATTGCATTTGAAAATTGCGATTCAGCATCTATTATTTTTGAAAGAGGATGTAATCTGGCAAAAAGAGTTTTAATCAGCAATAAATGTAAAATCCGAAGCATCTCTTTTAGTGAAACAATAGTTGTTAATGGAGGGATAAATATTTATGAAACTATAATTACATATTTACATATTGTTCACTCTGAGTTTATTTTTAATTTACAAAGATCTACCATTAGCAAGGAAGTCAGAATTGAATCTTTAAATGGCGATATTGGTCTTCTGGCAAATGAATTTAATAAAGATATAGCATTTTGGAATATTGAGTGTCCATTCGGCTTTTCATCAAATCAAAACATTTTTAAAGAGGAATTTAATATTAGTGGCTCCAGAATTAAGAAGCTTACTTTATTTGGAGATCATTTTTATAAAAAAGGAGAATTAGAAAATAGAGATTTAACGGGGAATAATTTAGAAACATATATTAAAGAAATATACATTTCAGAAACAAATTTTACACAAGGTTTTGATTTTAATGGTTTGGGTAAAAAATTAGACAGATTAGAAATAAAAAGCAATCCAGAGTTAAAAGGAGTACTTAAATTCGAAGGCTGGATAGTAGATAGTACTTTAATTACCGGGGTCAATCAAAATTTAAAATTATTGTTTAAAAGAATGTCGTTTCGCTTTTTTATGATTAATGATTTTACAAACTACAGCGACATTAGTTTTGATAAGTGTAAAGGATATGATGATAGCACTTTAAATTTATTGGATTGTGATTTAGGAAGTACGAGATTCAATGAATTTGCTTTCAACAGTTTTGTAGAGTTACGCTTTGATAATGTTACTTTGGATAAAATTAAGCCGACTAATAACAAATGGTTTGAAGATGCTGTACTTAAAATAGAAGTCGCGGAACAGTCTGAAGAAGATCGATTCAAAAGGAAGCGGGAAATATACAGACAATTAAAACAGGCTTTGAAGAACAATGGAAATCAGATTGACAGTCTTTTTTTTCAAGCTCGGGAAATGGAATCGTACAGAAATGAACTCAAACAGTCTAAAAATTATAGTTTGAGTGATAAAATAATTATGACCTTTAGCAGGTTTAATGATTATGGTCTTAATTGGATAAAACCAGTAATAATAGTTTTTTTTCTAACATTATTCGTGTATGTTATAATCCTTGCCGGCATATCGGATAAAATTCTATTTTCATTTTCATGTGATCCTTATGATATTAAAAATACATTTGAGGTCTTTATGTCGAATTTTAAAACCTTCTGGAATTTATTTAATCCAGTCAGAAGAACGGATTTAACTTATGGTAAGATGATTCAAACAGATTGGATTTATTTTATTGACTTATTACATCGCATATTTCTGGGGATTATGATTTTTCAAATAATCAAGGCATTTAGAAAACATGTATCTAGTTAGAAAATTTGTTTGTATTTAGTCATAATCCATATTCACATTAAATTTATAAATGAAAAACACAATTTATATATTAATACTTCTAATATTTATTAATTGCAATAAAATGAGTAATATAGAAAAGGCACTCCTTATTGAAGATGAAACGGAATCGCTTCTTAAAATTCAGGAAATAATCTGGAAGAAAGCGGAACAGTCGGAGGACTTTGAAAATTTAACAGAGGCTGAACAAACATTTGTTTATGTTGAAGCGTTGGAAGCTGAAGTCAATAATGGTGGTTTTGACCAATATTTTTTTAATACAAATGGTAAGTACTCAGAAGAGACATTGGAAGCTTTAAAAAAAATAGGTGCTGTAAAAACTTATAAGATAGTTCAAGAAGCTTTCAGGATTTTTCCAGAAAATCCAATTCCAAAAGATATAGAAAAAAGGCGTGATTTATTGGAAAATATTGATAGTAAAACTTCTCAAAGATGGACAGAACTTGAAGACCAGTTTTATCTTTATGAAGAAAATATTGGAGGGTTATTGTTAAAATATGTAAAAGGACATAAAACAGCATTTAAATAAAGGAAATTTTAAATACTCTATATTTTTTTTAGGTGAATCGGAATGATATTATTGCATGTTTAAAATTAAAGTTTTGTTTAATTAATGGAAGAAAAAATATTTTTTATCAAAAGAGGTTTTCGTGATAATGCTTTAAGGGAATTGGTTTTTAATCAAAACTTCTTAAAATTTGAGGATAAAGATTTAGCACAGAATTTAAATACAGTTTTTCAGAAAGGAGAAATAAAAGACTTCAGATATGGTATTCGTTGGATTAAATTTGAAATTACTTATGGTAGAGAATATCAAATCTTTGTTCGTAATAAGGAAGACAAGACTTTAAAAATTACTTTTAAATCTTATTTTGGACGTAAAAAAGAAATTCTTCATAAACAGTATGCTGAGATTGTAGATCATTTATGGGATTATTATTTCGCAGAGATAATTAATGACTTCATAAATATGTATAATGATGGTAAAGAATTTACTATTGGTGATGTTCACTTTACAAAAGAAAATATATCATTAAATATCAGCGGAATGTTTAATCAGAAAAGAATAAATATTGCATGGGAAAATGTTAGAACTAAAAACTATTACACTTATTTTTCTATTTATTCAATAGAAAATCCGTTGGAGATAAATAGAGGTTATAATTACCATCAAGATTGGAATACAAGTGTTTTATACAGTGTTATCAGGACAATTTTACGAAATAAGGAAATTGAAATTTATAATTAATCATTGGCGAATTAGCTATAATTTAAGTGTTTAAAATGATTATAATTAGTTTAGATTATACAAAAAAATGAAATAAAGTTTAGAAAAGAAATTATCAAATTTCTTTTCTAAGAGATACAAATAATAATTATGACAATAGATATTACGATTTTACAAACCTTATTAATTACATTATTTTCTGCTTTTATAGGGGGATATATTTCCTTCTACTTTACTTCTAAATCTAAAAAGGATGATGCTATTTTAAAATTTAGAGAAGAAAAATATTCAAATTTATTAATACTCTTAAAAGGGTTTGTTGGTAATACTGCCAATACAGAAGGTAGTGTTTCAAAGTTAGTGATATGAGATTTTGAAAATCTAACCTTTTGAAATTGAGTGAATTTTAGAAATAAATAATTTAAAGATGAGCAGTAATGCTCATCTTTTTTGTTTTAATATTGCCTTAAACGAGCTAAAATGAGTAAAATTGCGACATGGTGTTCCAAAGTTAGTGATGGTATGAATTGTCCAAAATGTAAAGAACAAAAGGTTATTAAAAATGGGAGAACAAAAAACAATAAACAGCAGTACTATTGTAAAATGTGCTCTCACCGTTTTATAGAATATTATACAAATCAAGCTTGCAAATTAGATATTAATGAAAAGATTATTCAATTAACCAAAGAGGGTTTAGGTTTAAGAAGCACTGCAAGAATACTGGAAATATCAACCACAACATTATTGAAAAGAATTGTCTCCATTGCGAGAAATATAACCAGACCAATTGTCAGCAGAGGCAAAACTTACGAAGTAGATGAACTGTGTACTTATGTCAGACACAAGAAAAATTATATCTGGCTGGTTTATGCTTTGGAAAAGAATTCTAAAAATGTGGTTAGTTTTAATGTAGGCAAACGAACTAACAAAACTCTGAATCGTGTTTTGGAAACTCTGAAATTATCAGAAGCAAAAAAGATATTTACAGACAAACTAAAAAACTACAGATCTCTGATTGATAACAAAGTGCATTCTGTAAAACGTTTTGGTACAAATCATATTGAAAGAAAAAATTTAACGCTGAGAACCCATCTTAAAAGACTAAACCGTCGAACGATCTGTTTCAGTAAAAGTCTATTAATTTTAGTTTCAATTTTAAAAATATACTTTTGGATTTGCGTTTTTAAATAATGAGTTTATCTGAAAAAACAGCAGCATTAATATTCTTGACTTAACTTATGAACCTTGTTTTGATTTAAAATCATCATTTACTAGGTATTTTAGAGAGATCACTACTCATAGATCCAGAGAGTATATTAACTTGATTTCTGCAGCAGCTTTAATTTCTTGAGATGATATCTTACAATTAGAAATAATTTTACATTTCCTTCATAATTAGTGTGTTAATAAGCTATGCTGATATAGTTTTGGTTTATACTTATTAAGGATTCGTTGAAACAATTATAATAATATTATAATTAAAATTTAGAAGATAAACGAATTACATCAGATAACTTTAATGCTTTAACGGATATAAATGTTAATAACGAAATTGAGCTCGTTTTAACCTTTATCTTATCGCCTAAACATTATCTACACATGAAAACAATCCAATTCAGAACCGATGATTTAACCCAGTACACCGTTTGTATTTCCCAAATTACCTGTATGTTTCCGGCAGATGAATCTTTAGGGACCTGGATTTATTTGAGCTGTGGAACCAGATTAAAAACTCTTTTAATTCTTGATATTGTTTTAGAAATGATCAGTAAAGCTGAAAATGAGGATTAACAGGAAATTAATAGCCTGAAAAACTATAACAATAAACTAAAAAAAAATTACAATTGAATTGCTGCCTATATTGCTAAATATGAATATTTTTTGCTCATCCTTTTTAAGTATATTTAAAGATATTTTTTATGAGTTATTTATCAAGGTCCAATTAATTAAAAAACGAAACAAATGAAAAAAGTTATAGCAGCAGTTTTGATTTTAGCTTTTGCACAAATAATTCAAGCGCAGAAGGGTTTTAAACCTCTTTTTGACGGGAAGACTACAAATGGCTGGCATACTTATGGTAAAAATTCGGCTGGGGCCGGATGGAAAGCAGAAGATGGAGTATTGCATTTTAATCCAGATACGGCTAAAGATGGGCAGGGAGGGGATTTAGTAACTAATGCTGAATTTGAAAATTTTCATTTAAAGTTAGAATGGAAAATATCTCCAAATGGCAACAGCGGTATTATTTTTTATGTTAACGAAGATCCTCAAAAATATCAAAACACATTTAGTACAGGTCTGGAAATGCAGGTTTTGGATAATGATGGTCATCCCGATGGAAAAATTACGAAACACCGTGCGGGAGATTTATACGATTTGATTCAAAGTAAATCAGAACCTGTAAAATCGGTTGGAGAATGGAATAAGGCTGAAATTATCAGTAATAAAGAAAAATTAACCTTTATTTTGAATGGAGTTGTCGTAGTTGAAACGGTACTTTGGGACGATAATTTTAAAAAATTAATAGATGGAAGTAAATTTGCCGGATGGCCTGATTTTGGAACATTCAAAAAAGGAAAAATAGCTTTACAAGATCATGGAAACAATGTATGGTATCGCAATATTATAATAAAAGAATTATAAATAAAGATGAACGAAATGATGAAAAAGATTTTTTTATTTTTTAGTTTTATCATAATTATAAGTTGCCAAAAAGAGAGCAGTAAACCTGCAATTGTTAAACCTCCTTTAAAAGTTGAAAAGGAATCTCAAAAAAAGACTGCATTAGAATATAATGTTGATGAAAATGATAAGGAAATTTACAATCCGACATTGGTAGATTCTTTGCCTAAATATCCGGGAGGTATAAATAAGTTTCATATTTTCTTAACGAAGAATTATGTTATGCCAGAAGAAGCAGTTAAAAACGAAGCGATAGGGTCAGTCTTTTCAACTATTGTAATTGAAAAAGATGGAACGTTATCTGATATAAAAATCCTTCGTGATTTTGGCTATGGATCAGGCGAAGAGCTACTAAGGGTTTTGCAATTATCTCCTAACTGGACGCCTGCTATAAAAGGAGGAAAACGAGTAAGATGTTTGTACAGCTTTCCCTTTTATGTTCAGTAGCTAAACTTTTTATAAGCAAAATTTTCTATATTTAAAAAAACTGCTAAACGTTTCTTTTAGCAGTTTTTATATTAATCTTTACAGGGATATTGGTTTTGGGTTACAGCTTTTATATTTTTACAAAAAGCAAAATTGAAAAAATTAGGAGCTTATTCCGCTATAAGTCTTTATCTAGCATCTATATTCAGACAAACCAATTGATTAAAAACAAGCTCTTGGAGTAAAAATGCTTTGTATTTTTATCCGTACAGTTTTTACATTGAATATTATTTATGGAATATAAAATTTATCAGCCTCATGAAAAATTAAAAGCGTGGATACGTTATTTCTGGAGTTATGATTCGATGGCTCTGGAAAAAAAAGTGCTGCATATACGCTCTTTTGCCGATCAGTATCCGAGGCTTATCTTTCAGGATATCAATACTTTTTCTCCAATTAAGGATGCCAATGGAAATATAATGCCCTTATGCTATTTAAGCGGGCTGGATACCAAACCCTCTGATGCTTTTTGGGATACACAGTTTTCTCATTTTGGAGTTAGTTTTTATCCTCACGCTTTACATGCCTTGTTTGGTATTGACGCATCGGAAATGACCAATAGAATGGTGGATATTAATTTGCTTGATAAGACCGAAATTCCATTTTTGCTTTTGGATGCTCAGGATCATCACAACAGGGTACAGATTTTGAGCACCTATTTTTATGAAAGATTATACCACGGAAAAATAGACCAGACGATCAATGATCTTTTTCACAGCAATAAGTCATGGCTGTGGAACATGGAAAAAAAACAGCAGCAGTTAGCCGGTCATTATGGGCTTTCAGAGAGGCAGCTTCAACGGAGGTTTAAAATAAATACAGGAGTTTCTATGACTAAATTCGGCAGGCTTATCCGCTTTGAGAATGCACTCAAAGTCCTGCCCACTGCAGTTTATGGTGATCTTACAGCATTGACCTATGATCTTCAGTATGCAGACCAGTCTCATTTTAATACAGATTTCAAGGAATTTTCAGGTCTTTCACCTTATCAGTTCATCAGGAAAGAAAGCCTGGGAACCGAAAGTTCTTCCTTTATTTACCTGAGTGAATAACCCGATGTCGTTTTCATACAATTCTGTAAACCTGCCATTATTTAGTTTTGGTGGAATTTAAAATTGTAACGATATGAAAAAAATAGTATTTGGGTTGGCAGCTCTGCTGTGCTTTGTAAGCTCATGCAGCAGTGATGATAACAATACATCTCCGGGAGCATCCCGAAAGGTAAAGTATGAATTAACAGGAACATTTTCTAAGAATATCAGAGTAGTCTACATTAATGAAAGCGGTTCTAATGTAATGGAAGACAATGTAAGTATTCCTTGGTCTAAAGAGGTGACTTTTGGGGAAGGAATCTATGCTTTGGGAGTGAGTGGTTCTTCGATTACAGGACAGGAGGGTACACCCGGACAGACGCTGACTGCAAAAATTTATGTGAATGGGGTTGAGAAAAATACACTTACCAACACTGTCTCCAGCGATGGAATTATTAGTTGTTCACTATCTGATGCATTGCGGTAATAAGTCTGCAGGAATGTCAAGTAGATGATATTGTAAAAAAATAAAACGGGCTCAACTTGAAAAATTGAACCCGTTTTGTTCATATTATTAATTTACTAGTTACTAGTTACAGAATAGCTGTTACAAGTAAAGTTTGCTCCGTTTCCGTTTGTACCGTAGCATGACGAGATTTCAAATCCATACTGTATGTCTCCAACAGTAACATTACCAAACCATCCTCTATCTTTTATCCAATTAAAAATTGCTTTAGCATCAATTGTACCGCCATTGGTTTTTGTAGTACGTAAAAATGAATATACATTATTAGAGCCATTGTTGCCTCGGAATACGTTCCAGGTATGACCGCCAATAGTTTGGTTTGTATATACCGGAACAGCGGCACCTGTTGAGGAATAATTATAAGAAATTGGTTTTACATTTCCTGAACCGTCTGAATTTCCTGTGTAGTTTAACCATAACATTATTTCATTGGCTTTATTGCTGTCCCAAAGATCATAAGCCGAAACCCAGGCACCTCCACTAGGGGTAGTTGCGTTAAAGCTGGTACTAAGTGTATTGATTGTATTCAACACTTTACCAACATATTTGGTCGAATTTGGGTATGATTTAATGCCTGCTGTATTTGGATGGTTAGCCCAAATACCCCAATTACTGTAATTATTTGCCCATATGGACTGACTTCCTGCACCCGAACCCCATATGTTATTATAAACGGTATAACCGCCATTTGACCAGCTGGCATATTGGGCAGATGATGACCATGCAGCTTTAACTTCTGAATCATTTGATTCACTTGTTTCGCAACTCATAAACATTAAGCTTAATACTACAAATAAAAATGATTTTTTCATAAAATTTTAATTTTAAGGGTTAATAATTAGTTATACTAAAGTATTAATAATTATGTATTTAGTGAATTTATTGTAGTAAAACAAGTGCATTTTTTAATTATTATCATAAAAACAGGATATAACCTGTTAAAATATAAATTCAAATTGTTAGTTATGGTAAAATTGACCATAAATAAAATAAAAAACTGAGAATAATATAATCTAAAAAAAATAAAAATAGACTTATTCTTACTATCATGAGAATAAATCTATTTTTTTTCCTATTTGTCGAGAAGGTAAATGGCTTATTTATACGTTATTGTATAGTTATAACAGCTTCGTGAAGAAAATTAGCTTACTGTCCTAAATTTGCCACCCATATATTTCCTGATTTTCCGGCACCCATTTCTACATAAGTACTGCTCATCATTGCCTTGCAATGGTCTTCGCTATTTTTCCATCCTGTTACAACTTCGGCAGGAGTACTGTAATTCCGCGCTATAACTTCGCCTACATATTTTCCGGTATAACCAGCAGCAGCGGCTCTTTGTATAGGGCTTGTCCCTTCAGGAGATATATGCGAGAAAAAATTACGTGTATTCATTTCATGAGCATAATTAACAGCAGTTTTTGCCAATAATGAATTGCTTACTAATGCAGGTACCGGAGGCATATCATCGGTACCACATTTACATCCCGTTGCCCTAAGTTTATTAATTTCTATCAAAACAGAATCTGTTACGTCTGTATCATCAATAGTATCATCATTATCGCTGCTGCACGAGATAAATAATAAGAAGGTCAAAAGAATATAAACAGCGTGCTTTGGAAACATAATAATCGATTATTTATTAAGGCATAAAGATATGTGAGAAGAGCAGAATTTGAACTAATATTTCTTAAAAAATATATACAATAATTTGATCCAAATGCTTTTGATATCGTTTTCAAGAAAAAATGACCAAATCTCTAATACTATCCTGATTTTAGAGATTTGGTCATTTATTATGAAATAAAGCAATAACTTAATTATGCGAAATTTGGCTAATTGTATATCCTGATGCAGAAGATCCGGCTATAAAAACGGTATAAACTTTTCCGGCAGCAAAATCAGTTGCTGCCAAGGCTGCCAGATTTTCAGATTCCCCGCTGCCGCGTACTTGAATACCTAATGAACCGGCATTAATTTCAGAATAATCACTTTGATTGTAGCGTGCAACATTTAAAGCCAGATTATTGCCTTGGGCGTCAATGAAATCAATATTGGCAGGAGCACCAGCACTTAAATGAATAAACTTTACCTTGGCTTTTCCACTGGCCGGAGCAGTTATATTATCCTCATAAAGTCTCACTTCTGCATCATTTCTTGATTCTCCCGTTAAGTATACAGTATATCTTTTATCATCATCCAGATCAAGTTCTTCAGAAGCATATAGGTCATTATCGTTTTCGTCTCTAAACTGGCTTACGAGATTGTTTCCCACCGCTACATCATGGTACGATACTGAATGTTCCAGATAATCCAGATTACCAATATAAGGAATGTTGGCCATAACAAATTTTTGAGAACCGGAGTTAGGCGCGGCATTTACAACTTTAAGGTGTGCAGAACCAAAAGGGTCTACTTCGTTGCTATCACAAGATGATAAAAATATCAGGGCTGCCGCAGCCATTACCTTTACAGGAATTAATTTAATAAAGATTGTTTTGATTTTCATAATTCTAATTTTGAGTTTTACTTTGTTTTTATCCAATTACATATATTTTACCTTAATGGTGATTTTGTTGTTCGGGTTTTTTATATTGACCTTAAAGTCATCAAAGACTGGTTTTTTCATTTTTTCCATGAAGAAGTCCGAGAAACCAAAACCTTCTTTGGGTATTCCAATCAGATTTTTATTGAGTTCCCCATTTTTATTTTCATCATCAATAAGAGTGATACCGTAAACACCGGGTTCGATATCACAATTAATCATCATAGAACCGTTATCAACTGCTTTTTTTTCAAAGACTAATTTTTTGAAAACTTTTTCCTGTTCATAATCTTCACTGTTTTTAAATACATTTAGTATAATTTGTCCTTTTTCAGAGCGGATACCAGAAATTTTAACATTGGTATTTTGTCCATAAGTATTGGTAAGAGATAAAATGACTATTAAGATTGTAAGCCAGCCTGTTTGAGGAATTTTCATTTGAATCATTATTTGAATTTTAGGATATTGCTCTGCGAAAGTAATAAGGCAGTTTTTTAAGAGTCATAAAAAATAAAGTCAAACGGACAATTTTGCGGGTGAACCGTTACATAAAGTAAAAAGACGTCTTAAATAGGCAATCAATAACAGGAAAATTATTTTAAGAAAAGGATTGTTATTGCTTAATCTGTTTTTTGTATATATAATCCATAATCTTCACACTGAAACCCATTGTTATTGCGGTTTTTTTGTTTTTATATCATTTTGAAATAATGTGGTTTTACTTCATTTATATGTTGTTAATTATTTGTTTTTCAGGTTGTTGTGTTGTTGTTCAAACGGAGTGTATTTCAATAAAATGAATACTTCAAAATGCAGAGAAATGATCTTATGCTTTTATTTTGACCTCTCATGGATAAAAATCCCGCACTCGTGCCTTTTTTTTAATTTGAACTATGGCGGCATACTAATTTTATTACAGAAATGATATAAGAAGCGTAAGTAAAGTGTGTCCCTGAAATCACTTTAATAAAAGAACGTAACTAACCTGAAAAAACATAACAAAATAGAAAATTTAAACGGTTTACAACAGCAAACATATTCATATCAGGCTCAACAAGCAGCAATAGTAATTCCAGATATTATAACTCCTAATTTAGAATAGCAAAAAATGAAACCTACAAAAGAATTTACAGTTGCAGATTATCTGCTTACCCGGCTCAAACAATTAAATGTTACCGAAGTTTTTCAGATTCCGGGCGATTATGTAAAACATTTTACACAAGCTCTGGAAGATTTTGATGGAATTGAAACCATTGGAACTTCAAACGAATTGGACGCGTCTTATGCGGCAGACGCTTACGCACGTACCAGAGGTTTAGCTGCCGTATCTTTACAATACGGCGTAAGTACTTTTAGTGCACTAAATGCTATTGCAGGAGCTTATGTAGAACGCAGCCCTGTTGTTGTAATTAGTGCCACGCCCGGAGCCGATGCAAGGCAAATTGGGAGTATGTACAATGTTCTTTACCATCACTCTACAGGTAATCTTAACGCAGATCAGGAAGTTTATGAAAGAGTAACTGTTGCTGCCGAGACCCTGAGTACTTCTGCAGGTGCACCTGAAAAAATCGATAAATTACTTATCGCAGCACTTACACACCAGCGACCTGTGTACATAGCATGCTATAAAGAGGTGTGGGGCGAACCTTGCCCTAAACCTTCTAATAAAAAACTGGAGGCCGAAATAATAAAGAGTGAAGCAGCAGCACTTGAAAATGCTGTTTCTCAGGCCTGGACCCAAATTAGTCAGGCCAAAACACCTATAATTTTTGCAGGTGTAGAGCTTTTACGACATAAGTTAACCAAGCAATTAGAAGAACTTATTAAAGCAAGCGGAATGTTGTACACTACAACTTCACTTGGAAAAACGGTGCTGGATGAGAAAGGCGATAAATTTATAGGTACCTATTCTGATCAGGCCTCAATACCAGAAGTTATAAAAGTGGTCGAAGCTTCAGACTGTATTTTATCTTTAGGAACTATTATTACCGATGATTATTTATGGCTGGTAGAAAATAAATTTTCGGATATGATTCAGATTACTACTCAGGAAACAAGGGTTGGTTATTTTACCTATTCGAATGTAACTTTAAAAGATTTCATCGAAGCCTTAACAGAACGTTTTAAAAAAGCTTCGGGATATCCTTTAAAAACAGTAGCTCCTGCTCAGCCAAAATTCCCGGAACCATGGCGATCCAACTCAGATCCTAAATATGATAAAACTCCGGAAGTAATAACATTTAACCGTTTTTTTGAGCATGCAGCATTATTTCTGCAAAAGCAAAAAATGATGGACGATATTGTAATGACTTTTGGTGTAAGTTCATCAATGTACGTAGCTACCAATATTTACGGATTATCTCAAAACGCATATATTTCTTCGGCTGCCTGGCAGTGTATTGGTTTTGAAACTGGTGCAGCTTCTGGAGCTCAGCTTGGGAGTGGTAAACAAGTCTGGACTGTAGCCGGTGACGGCGGTTTTATGATGATTGCACAATCACTTTCGACCCTTGTAAAATACAACATCAATTCCGTAATTTTTGTAATGAGCAATGGAGTATACGCAATTGAGCAAGTATATGTAGACATGGACTCGTTTAAGGCAGGCCCATCTCATAAATTTGACGAATTTGATATTCTTCCAAAATGGGATTATCAGGCACTTGCCAAAGCATTTGGAGCAAACAGTTACCGCGCTGAAACAGTTACTGAGTTAGACGAAGTACTGCTAAAACTTAAGAAAAAAACAAATCTGCCAACCTTGGTAGAAATTGTGATTCCTCAAAAAGATCTGGCACAACAAATGGCAAGACTGGGAAATGAATAAAAATGATTATCTATAAAACGACTAAAAAATCTAAAAGCATACTATCATGAGCAAAAAAACATACTCTATTTTTGGAGCAGGTGCTGCAGGACTTTATACTGCATGGAGATTACTTGATGGAAAATCTAAAAACGAAAAAAATCAAAAAATGCTCGTTAAGGGCGATGTTTTAGAACTCTACGACTGGGGAAAATACGATTTTTCTAAAAAAAATCCAGGAACAAGAGAACCGGGCGCACGTGTTTGTACATGGCATTATAAAGACAACAAAGACAATTCATACCTGGAATTGGGCGGTATGAGATATTTATATTGGGATGGCACTCCTCAGGGGCCAGGACATCGTTTAGTGACTAAAACGATAGAAGAACTTGATTTAAAGAAAGATTCAATTCCGTTTAATGAGTCAGCAGATCCTTTAATGTCTTTGCGTTCTAAAAACATGTATATCTCAGATATCAATTCTAACCAGCCAGCGCCGTATTTCGCAAACAATTATGCTCAGGATGCCCCGCCAGATGATGGTTTTACAACTATACAATCTGTAGCGATCACACAAACATCCGGGCCAACAACCCGAAGAGAGTGGTGCAGATTTTATGAAGAAGGAAGAATCAATATTGACATGCCTGATAGTTCGATCTTTCAAAAAGGAGACTTGTTAAAAGAAATTGGATATTGGAACCTGGGCTATGATATGCTTGGACAAGAAGGATTTAGTTATTTATCTGATGGTAATGGCTATAGTTCAAACGTAGTAAACAGCAATAGCGCCCAGTCATTTAATGTCAATGATGAGTTTCTTCCGGGAACAGAATATAAAACTTTAATAAAAGGATATTCCAGCTTATTTGACAGCTTATTTGAAGAAGTTGAAAAATTAGCAAAAGAAAAAGGAATCACTCTAAATTATTATCCAAATGTTAGGCTGCGTTCTATTTTGCACACCAAATCAGGAGTGAATTTTACAACTGCAACACGCAAAGATCCAGATGCACTTGCAGAAAGAAAAAAATGTGATGCAGCATTTCTTGCTATGCCAAGAGCAGCCATTGAATTAGTAGCACAGGCAACCAGATACAGTGATGAGGAAGGAATGGATGTATTAAATCATGAAAAAGTACAGTTGTATTTAGAGTCTGTATTAATGGAGCCTTCATACAAAATAGGTATGTTTTTCGATACACCCTGGTGGAGAACAACCGAAGCCGGAAGCCCAACTTATCCTGCTAAACTAACAAGTTATTTCTTAACACAAGAAGGAATTGAGAAATTAAGAAAAGAGGGTTTTCCTTCTAACTATCTTAAAAAAATAGAATCGGCAAAAAATCCAGTTATAATTAGTAATTCGTTTAACGATAAGGCAAGCTTTATTGCTGCTGTAGAAAACGCAGTCGAGGAACGTTTGACTTTTAAACAAGAAAAACAAATTTCGACCGTAGCCGAATTAGATACTATTGGGCCAAGTATAACAGATATGCCTATCCGACAAGTAGTTTATTTTGGTGATAATGCCAGAGACGGAAAAGGAAAAAAAGTATACGGTATTTTGGCCAGTTATGATGATATTCTATACGCAACATTCTGGAAAGCATTAGAACTTGGGCCAGATGCAACACGTAAAATTCCTGAATCAAGAGATTTACAGCCGCTCGAAGGGCCAAGAGAAGCTACTCCCGTAATGGTAAAAATGCTTCGCTCACAATTAGCGTCATTGCATTTTGGGCCACAGGCTGATTATTCGTATGTGCCTGAACCTTTGGAAACGAGATACATGGATTGGTCACTTCCCCCTTTCAATGCAGGGTATCATGCCTATAAATCGCATTATAATTTGGGTGATGTGCAAAGAAAAATTAGAAAACCTTCACAGCTTGTACCAAAAACAGATTGCGAAATTTTTATCGTTGGAGAAACATATTCAAACGATCAGGCCTGGGTAGAAGGTGCATTTTGTACTGCCGAATCTGTTTTGAATGATTTCTTCGGTATCGAACCTATTATTGACGAAAAATACTATCCATTTATCAGTCCGGAATAATTTACTTTAATCAAATACAACAAATTATTTTTCCTCATTTTAGATGTAAATTGAAAACTGCTGGAATAATTAAAATAAGGAAGCAGTAAGGAGGGGAAAAAAAAGCTTTCACATATCTGTGAAAGCTTTTTTTAATTTGAAAAATACATAACCTGTCATTTAGTACCATTATTGTATCTTTTTATGCATGACAGTCAATGACAGCAATTTTTTATGCTTATTATTAATCCACAATTTAAAAGAGCAGTCTATTAATTTAATATTCTTAATTTGAGTTAAAAATTATGTATGTGCTAAAATTATTTGTTGTTTATTGAGAAAATAAACACATTTTAGTTAATAAGAATGGTTTAGTGCAAAAAACGGATAATATAGTATTAGCATGTGGTAATATAAGCATTTTTGATAGCTCACATTTAACATAATTTTACAAGTGTTAATAATACACTAACCAATATTGTAAAATTATGAAACCAGCCAACCATGCTTTAAAAGGTATTGCAGCATCTTGTTACAGAGACAAAATGCTCTTTACAATTTTATTTTTGTTTGTTGTTTTTAACTCTTTTTCTCAGCAGAGAATCAGCGGAAAGATCACTGACACCAATAATCTTCCTCTTCCTGGAGTATCAGTTTTAGAGAAAAATACAACTAATGCTGCAGCAAGTGATTTCGACGGAAACTTTGAAATAGTTACTAAAGGAAATAATGCCATTTTAGTTTTTTCTTATTTAGGACTTAAAACAAAAGAAATAAAACTAGACGGCAAAAAGGTTCTGAATGTTGTTTTAGAATCAGATGTAAATGAATTATCTGAAGTTGTTTTAATTGGATACGGAACTCAAAAAAGAGGTGAAGTAACCAGTGCGGTAGCAACTGTAAAAGCTAAAGACTTTACTCAGGGTGCTGTTCGCGACGCTTCTGAATTAATAAAAGGAAAAGTTGCCGGTTTAAGCATCTCAAACGGATCAGGAGATCCTTCTGCAAGTCCTTCTGTTTCTTTACGTGGAATATCATCTTTACAGGGAGGAACTTCTCCGCTTGTTTTGATCAATGGAATTCCGGGGAGTTTAAACAGTGTAGCTCCTGAAGAAATTGCCTCAATTGATGTGCTTAAGGATGCATCAGCGGCAGCTATTTACGGAACCAGAGGAGCAAATGGAGTTATCCTGATTACTACCAAAACAGTTGATAAGGATATAGAAACAACGCTGACTTTTAATCAATACACCGCCTTATCTAATTTTAGCCGAAAAGCCGATTTTATAAATGCCGCAGAAATGAGGCAATTATTAGCCGACGGTGTTAAAATGCCTTTTAAAGATGAGGGATATACAACAGACTGGTTAGACGAGATTTCAAGAACAGGTGTTACCCTAAATAATAACCTGGGATTAAAAGGCGGAAATGCAAAGTCTAATTATGTAGCCAATATAAATTACATTACACAGGAAGGAACTTTTAAAAAATCGTACAATGATGAGTTCAGGGTATCATTTGACGGAAACCATTCTATGTTTGATAATTTATTGAAGATCAACTTAAACTTATTAAGCGGAAGACAAAAAATGGGTGCACTGGGTGATGGAAGATCTTTTAACAGTAACATTTATAGACAGGCGCTAATCAGAAATCCTACAGACAGACCTCAAAATGATGATGGAACCTGGACACAGACTGACAGATTTCAATATTCAAATCCGGTAGCTATGATTGAAGAAGCTGATGGAATAATCGAAAATGACTGGACCCGATTAAGCTCTACAATCACACTGAATCTTTTACCGGGATGGGAAAACAAGCTTTTACTGGCAACACAAAGAAATACTAGTTTTACTGGTTATTCTGAAAGTAAAAAGCATTATTCAAATACCAATCAGGGACGAAACGGATTTGCTTCAAGGGGATCAAGTGAGAGCCAGACTGATAACCTGGAGTTTACCTCCAGATATGCTAAAACATTAGGAAACCATAATTTTAGTGTTTTAGGAGGATATAGTTATCAGTACAATTCTAATGAAGGATTCTGGGCAAATAACTTTGATTTCCCGACAGATGCTTATTCATATTATAATTTAGGAGCAGGTAAAGCACTAAAAGACGGACTTGCCGGAATGGGCAGTTATAAAAACGACAATACGTTAGTAGGTTTTTTTGGAAGAGCAAGTTACGGTTATGATAATAAATACCATTTACTTGCCAGTGTGAGAAGAGAAGGCTCGTCTAAATTTGGTACAAACTACAAATGGGGAACTTTTCCTTCTGTATCTGCCGGATGGACAATCAGTAACGAATCATTTTTAAAAAATCTTAGTTTTATTAATAATTTGAAATTTCGTGCAGGATACGGAGAAACAGGTATAATTCCGAGTGACTCTTATTTATCGCAGACATTATATAAATATGAAGGATATTTTTATAATAACGGAGAGTGGGTTCAGGGATTAGAACCTGCAAGTAATCCAAATCCTGATTTGCGCTGGGAAAAAACACAGGAGCTGAACCTTGGGGTCGATTTTTCATTCTTTAACAGCAGACTAAGCGGAAGTGTTGATGTTTATAACAAAAAAACAAAAGATATGTTATGGAATTACAGTGTTCCAACACCTCCATATTTATATCCAAGTATCACCGCAAATGTTGGGAAAATGGAAAACAAAGGAATTGAGGTACTGTTGAACATAGTGCCGGTAAGAACCAAAGATTTTGAATGGACATCGACAATGACCTTTTCTCACAACAAAAATAAGCTGACAAGTTTATCAAATGATTTATATGAGATAGAAGGAAACTTTATTAATGTTGGAGATGCGGGAGATCCAATTTCGTTTTCAACGCATCGATTAGAAGTCGGGCAGTCAATAGGAAATTTCTGGGGATTAAAATCAGTTGATATTACAGATGACGGGAAATGGATTATTGAAACGAAAGACGGTACAAGAAAAACACTAACGCCTGATTTATACAATGACGAAAACAAACAATACTTAGGAAACGGTATTCCGGCTTATTATACAGGATGGACCAATACGTTCAGATACAAGAATTTTGATTTAGGAGTAATCCTAAATGGAGCATACGATTTTCAAATCTTAAACTTCCAGCGTATGTTTTATGAAAATCCAACTATTAACTATAATATGCTGACTTCTGCGCATGATAAAGTGTATGGAAAAACGCAGCTTAATTATTCTCAGACCTATGTGAGTTATTATATAGAAGATGGCGATTACGTTAAACTTGACAATGTTACTTTAGGCTATACTTTCGACCTTAAAAGCCTGAAATTTATCAGTTCGGCAAGAATATATGCGTCAGGATCAAATCTGGCTACAATTACAGGCTATAAAGGAATTGATCCTGAGATCATAAGAAATTCTGACGAAATCTTATCATCAGGAAACGACGGACGTGACAAATATCCGTCAAGCCGCACCTTTACACTAGGAATTAATATAACCTTTTAATAAGCAGTATTATGAAAAAGTTAAACAAAAAATATAAAATAGCACTATTATCTGTATTGCTTTCATGTGCCGCATGTACAGATCTGGATGAAACGATATACAGTGATATTTCAGCAGAAAAAACACAGCTTACTGCAGAAGATTTAACCAATATTATAGCTCCTGCATTTAGTAAATTCAGAGACGTATATTGGGGATGGAACGGACTTTTTGATCTTTACGAAGAGTCTTCAGATTTAATCGTAACACCTTTTAGAAACGGAATTGGCTGGGGAGATTTATACATCACCATGCACCTGCATACCTGGGGACCAACTTTAGGACATATTGATGGTTTATGGTTCAACGCTTATGCCGGTATAAACAGTGCCAACAGAGCTATTTACCAGATTGAGAATTTAGAGGGAATTGAAAACAAACAAGTTTATATCAATGAACTCAGAGCTTTAAGAGCCACTTATTATTATTTACTGTATGATAATTTTAGAAGAGTTCCGTTAGTAACCACTTACGATCTGCCTGCGGGTTATTTGCCAACGCAGAATACAGATAAAGAAGTTTATGATTTTATCGAAAAAGAATTACTGGAAACAATACCTACCTTAAGTGAAGCCAATACACAGGCCACTTACGGAAGAGTAACAAAATGGGCTGCAAAAATGACACTGGCCAAACTATACCTGAACTCTGAAGTATATCAGGGAACTGCAAAATGGACACAGGCTTTAAGTCAGGTAAATGATATCATTGACAGCGGTAAATTTAGTTTAGCGTCTAATTATTCAGATCCGTTTGTAATCAAAAATGAAGGATCAGTCGAAGAGATATTTTCGATTCCGTTTGATGATAAATTTGCAGGAGGCTCTTATTATCCTTATAAAACCTTATATGCCGCAAGTCAGAGTACATTTGAATTATCAGGAACGCCTTGGGGCGGGAGCGGTGGAATTCCTCAGTTTATTGATACTTACGACGTAGATGACCAGCGTTTAAAAGATTCCTGGCTGGGAGGTTTACAATTTACGAAATCTGGAGAGCCTTTAATTTTAGAAAGCGGCCAGCAATTAAACTATATCAATTATATGTCTGATGTAAACGGAACAGAATACAATGAAGGATATCGTTTTGTAAAATATGAAATTGGTTCAGGAACAGTTGGCGGAAGTGCAAATGATGTACCTTTTTACAGATATACAGATGCTTTAATGATTAAGGCAGAATGTTTATTACGAACAGGAAACGCAGCAGGAGCCGCATCCATAGTAACAGAGATCAGACAAAGAGCATTTAAAAGAACAGACCCTGATAAAGCGGCCGTTTCGGGAGCGAAATTACTAGGAGGAAGCGTTTACAAGTACGGTGCCTATGCAAACGGACAGATTACAAACCTTGAAGGCGGAAGTGATATTCAATACGGTGGTTTCCTTGATGAATTAGCATGGGAATTTGTGGGAGAACATCATAGAAAACAAGATTTGATAAGATTTGGGGTATACACTAAAAAATCATGGTTTTCGCATAAACCAAATGGTGAATTTAGAATTGTGTTTCCAATTCCGCAAAGTCAAATGGATTCGAACCACAATTTAACCCAAAATGAAGGATATAATTAAAAAATGAATATAGAAAATCGTTTTTGAGTGAAAATATAAGGTTGCAAGTTGGTTACTTGTAAGTGTTGGAAAAGCTATCCCTGATAATAACGGGGATGGCTTTTCATTTTTTCTAAATTTTAAAAAATAATGATATGGTATATAAAGTACTGCTAAAAGCAATAAAGATTAGTCTGGTTTTGATGATCTGCCAAATATCAATCTCTTGTAAAACAACAGATAAAACAGCAAACAGAGAAATTAAAATGCAGTATTCAGCTGTTTTTGAAAATTTTTAATCTCGTAAAGACGCAAAGTTTTTTTAATTACCTCCTGCTTTAGCTGGAGGGACACAAAGTTTTTTTAATTGCCTCCTGCTTTAGCTGGAGGAAAAATAAGGTCAACTAGAAAGGCTTTAGCCAAAACTTTTTTTTGGCTAAAGCCTTTTTTAAACAATCATAGGTACCTCCAGCTAAAGCAGGAGGCAATTCAATAAAAAATTCTAAATCTGCGTGAAAAAAAATAGATCAATAAATTAAAACTGCGCACGATAATGAGATGGAGATATACCTTTTAACTCCTTAAATTTTCTGTTGAAATTAGCTATATCCTGAAATCCGCAGAGTTCAGATATAGACGAAATAGAGAGGTCCTTTTTATTGTGCAGCAGTTTACAAGCATTTTCAATTCTGATTTCAATCAAAAACTGAAAAAACGTTTTATTGGTACGCTTTTTAAAATAACGGCAAAAAGCATTTTTACTCATATTTGCTTTATCCGCAACTTCTTCCAGAGTAATATTCTGGTGGTAAAACTCAACCGCATATTCAAAAACAGCACTCATTCGTCTTCCTTCATCATCAGTATATTTTTTCCTGTAAACAAAAGAAGAAAGAGGTGTTTTCTCTGAAGAAATAATAATGTTTATAATTTTTAGGAAAGAAGCAATGCGCTGTATTTTATTCTGCTTTTTTAGCTTGGCAAAATGATGTGTAATTTTCTTTTGATTCGACAGGATTTTCACTCCATATTCTGATTCCTTAAAAAAATCCTCGACACTGCTCATATCATTCAGGCTGAAAAAATCTTTTCCAAAAGAAGTTTTCGTAAAAAATAAAGTCAGCATTATAGACTCCGGGCTTGCTTCAACATTACTTCTAAAAACATGAGGCAGATTTTCACCAATTACCAATATATCCCCCTCCTTATAATCATTAATAGAATCCCCAACGATCAGTGTACCGGAACCTTTTACAATATAGCTGATCTGAATTTCTTCATGCTGATGCAGCTGATCGTAAAAAACGCGCTCAATATCTTCCTGATAGATAAGAGCTTCTCTCTCGGTTTTTGGTATTTTAAAGGGTAAGATTTTCAAGGTTTGTTTTTTGGATATGTAAATATTATCAAAAAAATCAGATTATACAATAGATGTGGTAATATAGTCCTGATATAGGTTAATAATGACAAAGACGCCTTTTTGTTTAAGTTTTATTTTTGATAAAAATTAAGATATGAAGATAAACTGGGAAGGCGTAATGCCAGCTGTAACGACTAAGTTTACAGCAGAAGGTCAACTGGACCTCGTAATGTTCGAGAAAAATATTAAAGCGCAGATTGATGCCGGAGTTAATGGAATTATATTAGGCGGAACCCTTGGTGAAGCCAGTACCTTAACTAAGGAAGAAAAAGAAGTTTTAATAAATACCACTCTAAGAATAGCAGAGGGAAAAATTCCGGTTATCGTAAATATTGCAGAGCAGACAACAAGCGAAGCAGTAACTTTAGCAAAACGAGCTGAAGAATTGGGTGTAAATGGTTTAATGTTACTGCCGCCAATGCGCTATAAAGCAACAGATCACGAGACGGTAGTGTATTTTAAAGAGATTGCAAAAAGTACTTCATTACCTATTATGATTTACAATAATCCGGTTGATTACAAAATAGAGGTAACGCTGGATATGTTTGAAGAACTTTTAAAACTCGAAAATATTCAGGCTGTAAAAGAATCTACTCGTGATATCAGCAATGTGGTAAGAATAAGAAACCGTTTTGGAAACCGCTTAAAAGTGCTTTGCGGTGTTGATACATTAGCCCTCGAAAGTTTAGTAACAGGAGCCGATGGATGGGTAGCAGGTTTAGTAGTAGCCTATCCGGCAGAAACTGTAGCCATTTACAAATTAGTAAAAGCCGGTAGAGTGAATGAAGCCGTAGACATTTACAGATGGTTTATGCCATTATTAGAACTGGACATTTCCCCGCAATTGGTACAAAACATAAAACTTGCAGAAGTAGCAACCGGACTGGGGACAGAAAATGTAAGAGCACCAAGACTTCCTTTACAGGGAACTGAAAGAGAACGTGTTTTGTCTATTATTGATCTTGCAATGAAAAACAGACCCGTTTTACCAGAATACAAAACTATTTAAGTAAACTTGAAAAGAAAGCGATGACTACAGGAAAAAACTATATTGGAGACGTGCTTTCCGCAAAAGGCAAAAAGACATTTAAAACCATAAATCCGGAGCTCAATATAGAAAATGAAACCGTTTTTTATGAAGCTGCAGAAGACGAAATAAATCAGGCCGTACTTTTAGCCGAAGAAGCATTCAAAACTTACAGTAAAACAGCAGACGCTGAAAAAGCTGATTTTCTGGATGCTATTGCCGAAGAAATAGAAGCATTAGGCGAAGAACTGTTAACAACCTATATTCAGGAATCAGGGCTTCCGGCTGGCAGGGCAAATGGAGAACGTGCCAGAACAACAGGACAGTTAAAAGCTTTTGCAGCAATGCTTCGGGAAGGTTCCTGGGTCGAAGCCATTATCAACAAAACTGAAGGAAAACCAGACATCCGCCGATTGCAGATTCCAATAGGACCTGTCGTTGTATTTGGAGCCAGTAATTTTCCGCTCGCTTTTTCTACCGCCGGAGGTGATACAGCAAGTGCATTAGCAGCTGGCTGCCCTGTAATTGTAAAATCACATCCGCTTCATGCCGGAACAGGTGAATTAGTAGCTTCTGCCATTATAAAAGCCGCTAAACGAACCGGAATGCCAAATGGCGTTTTTTCAAACCTTAACAGCAGCGGAATCGAAGTTGGAAAAACCTTAGTAGAACATCCGTCTGTAAAAGCAGTTGGTTTTACAGGAAGTATAAAAGGAGGAACGGCACTTTGTAAAATTGCAGCCGGCAGACCATTACCAATTCCGGTTTACGCCGAGATGGGAAGTATAAACCCTGTTTTGGCCTTACCTTCAGCCTTAAAAACAGACAGTGAAAAATGGGCAAAAAATTATGCAGCATCCATTACTGCAGGTACAGGACAATTTTGTACCAATCCGGGGCTTATTTTAGGGATCGACAGTGAGGAATTAAACCATTTTTTCTCTATTTTAGCAAGAGAGACAGATTTGTCAGAGCCATCGTGTATGCTTCATCCGGCAATTAAAAGCCAATATGAAAATCTTAAATCAGAAGTTCTTGAACAAGAAGGATATACACAGCAGACCACTTTACAAAAAGAGGTAAAACCAAATTATGCCGTACAAAATATTATAGCTGTAGATGGAGATACTTTTTTAAAAAACAAAACATTCCATAAGGAAGTTTTTGGTCCATTTTCAGTTTTGGTTAAATGCAGGGATATAAAACAGCTCAACGAAATTATTCAGGATCTGGAAGGTCAGCTTACAGGAACCGTTTTAAATTCAGACTTACAGGAATGGGAAGATTTTAAAGAAGTAATCGAAAATCTTAAAAATAAAGTAGGGCGTTTAATATTTAATAATGTCCCGACAGGGGTTGAGGTCTGCTCAGGAATGACACACGGAGGCCCGTTTCCTGCCAGTTCAGACAGCAAATTTACATCAGTAGGATTAACAGCAGTAAAAAGATGGGTGCGTCCCGTAACATTTCAGGACTGGCCGGATCAATTGCTGCCGGAGGCACTGCAGGATAAAAATCCGTTACGTATTAACAGAACAGTAAACGATATATTAACCCAGAATCCTATTTAGTTTATGCCAAAAAAAACATTTTTTTGCGTTGATGCACATACCTGCGGAAATCCTGTAAGAGTAGTAGCCGGAGGCGGTCCAAACCTCGTTGGAAACAATATGAGCGAAAAACGCCAGCACTTTTTAAAAGAATACGACTGGATTCGAAAAGGACTTATGTTTGAACCCAGAGGTCATGACATGATGAGCGGCAGCATTTTATATCCGCCAAGCAATCCTGAAAATGATTTCGGAATCCTGTTTATCGAAACATCAGGCTGTCTCCCTATGTGCGGCCACGGAACCATTGGAACCATAACCATTGCTATAGAAGAAGGATTGATAGTACCAAAAATTCCCGGAAAAATAAAAATGGAAGCCCCGGCAGGTTTAGTGCAGATAGAATATCAGCAGACCGGGAAAAAAGTCGACTGGGTACGTTTAACCAACGTAAAATCATATCTGGCTGCCGAAGGCCTGACGGTTGACTGTCCTGAATTAGGCGAAATAGTGTTTGATGTAGCGTATGGCGGGAATTATTATGCGATTGTCGATCCGCAGCAGCATTTTTCAGGCATTCAGGATTTTACAGCAGGAAAAATTGTGCAGTACAGTCAGGAAGTCCGCAAAAGCATCAATAAGAAATATCCCAATCTCTTCATTCATCCCGAAAATGATACGATTCGTGATGTAAGCCATATGTTATGGACGGGTGATCCTATTGATCCCGCTTCATCAGGGCGAAATGCCGTTTTTTACGGAGATAAAGCAATTGACCGTTCACCATGCGGAACCGGAACTTCGGCAAGAATAGCGCAGCTGCATGCAAAAGGAAAACTAAAAAAAGGAGAACAATATATCCATGAAAGCTTTATAGGAAGCAAATTTATTGGCAAAGTAGAAGAAGAAACTTCAATAGGCGATATCAAAGCCATTGTACCAAGCATTCAGGGCTGGGCAAAAGTGTACGGTTATAACAACATCATCATTGATGAAGATGATGATCCCTATGCTTTTGGATTTCAGGTAATTTAGAAAAAAGAGTACGATCAAAAATTCATTGGTTTACAAAAATCCTGGACCAATGAATTTTTAAATTTATAATATTAATGAAAAAAGTAAGTATAATAGGCGGAGGTATAATAGGATTGTGTTCAGCTTATTATTTAGCCAAAGAAGGATATGAAGTAGTAGTTTTTGATAAATCAGATATGAATGACGGCTGTTCATATGGTAACGCCGGAATGATTGTCCCTTCTCATATAATTCCGCTGGCACAACCCGGAATGATTGCCCAGGGCATAAAATGGATGTTTGACAGTCATAGTCCGTTTTATGTTAAACCCCGCTTAAATTTAGATTTAATGAAATGGGGACTTCAGTTTTATAAACATGCCAATTATAAACATGTCGAAAAAGCAATGCCCGCACTTCGGGATTTGTCGCTTTTGAGCAAAGAACTATATCAGGATTTTGCCAGGCAGAACAGCTCTTTTTTTTATGAAGAAAAAGGACTTTTAATGTTGTTTAAAACTGATAAAACAGGTATAGAAATTGAACATGAAGGGATACTAGCTGAAAGATTAGGGCTTCAGGTTGATTTTCTTTCTAAAGCAGAAGTTTCCCAGCTGGAAAAAGGAACTGTAACAGATGTAATAGGAGGGGTTCATTATAAAAGCGATGCCCATATTTATCCGCAGAAATTCATGCAGTTTATAAAAGATGAATTAAACAGGATGAATGTAAAAATTGAACAGAATACGTCCGTTAACGATTTTGTTTTAAAGAATAACAAAGTCGCTGAAATTATAACAGATAAAGGCACTTTTACTACAGATGAGGTTGTTTTGGCTGCCGGATCGTGGAGTCCGTATATTGCCAGAAAACTTAATATAAATATCTCGATCCTGCCGGGAAAAGGATATAGTTTTACCTTAAAAGATCAGGAACATAAACCGTCGATTCCTTCTATTTTATGCGAAGGAAAAGTTGCTGTAACTCCTATGAATACCGATATTCGTTTTGGAGGAACAATGGAAATTACTCATACAAATGATATCAAAATCAATCAAAACAGGCTGCAGGGAATTGTAAATTCAATTAATGACTTCTATCCGGAGTTAAAAATTGAAATACCAAAAGAAGAAGATACCTGGTTTGGATTCAGACCTTGCACACCGTCAGGAATGCCGATAATAGCCAGAGATAAAAAACTTAAAAACCTGACAGTAGTAACAGGTCACGCCATGATGGGATTAAGCCTGGCTCCGGCAACAGGAAAAATAGTATCAGAGATTATTGCTGAGAAACCAGCTTCTGTAAATACGCAGATGTTTCAGCTCTAACAAAATCAGCTTCATTTTTATCATGAAGCTGATTTTTTTTGCTGTCAAATTAAGCTGCCGCGAATTACACGAATTTACACGAATTAAATTTATCGTCTGCCAAAATTTTCAGTCTTAAAACTATTGATTACAAATGAAATAATAACCAAACTCACAACTAAATTCAAAATATAAAACCTATTTCGAATTTCAATTATTCTTTGTAATCCTGATCAAAAACAACCAAAAAAACAACCAAACAAACCAAAAAATGAAAGACCAGAACCATGAAGAATTTAAAAAAGAATTAGGACTTCTCGACGGGACCATGCTTGTGGTAGGTTCCATGATTGGGTCGGGAATATTTATTGTCAGTGCCGATATCGCCAGACAGGTAGGATCTACGGGATGGCTTATATTAATATGGCTCATTTCCGGAATTATTACCATGATCGCTGCTGTAAGTTATGGAGAATTAAGCGCTATGTTTCCTAATGCCGGAGGTCAGTATGTGTATTTAAAAGAAGCCTATAATAAATTAATAGCATTCCTGTATGGCTGGAGTTTTTTTGCAGTCATTCAAACCGGAACCATTGCCGCTGTTGGCGTGGCCTTTTCAAAATTTACAGCCTATATTATTCCCGCAGTAAGTGACGAAAATATACTGTATGAAATAGGAAATTTTAAACTTAATGTAGCCCAGATCGTTTCGATCGTTACCATTTTTTTTCTAACCTATCTAAATACGCGCGGTGTAAAAAACAGCAAAATTCTACAGACAATCCTAACGATTATAAAGATTCTGTCCATTTCAGGATTAATCATCTTTGGGTTCACATTAGCGGCCAAAGCTTCTGTATGGAATGCCAACTGGCATGATGCCTGGACGCCGCATTCTTTTAATCTCGAAACTGCTTCGTGGATGCCTATTGGTACTACAGCTTTAATTTCGGGTATTTCAGCAGCAATGGTTGGAACCTTGTTTTCCAGTGATTCCTGGACCGGAGTAACTTTTATTGCAGGAGAAATCAAGAATCCTAAACGTAATGTAGGGTTAAGTATGTTTTTAGGAACCCTGATTGTAACAATCATTTATGTATTAACCAACCTGATGTATGTAGCAGTTATTCCGTTAAGCGAAATCGCCGCTGCAAAATCAGACAGGGTAGCAGTAGTGGCTTCACAGTATATTTTCGGAAATATCGGAACACTCATTATTGCACTTATGATTATGATTTCAACCTTTGCCTGCAATAACGGATTAATTATGGCGGGAGCCAGAGTATATTATACGATGGCAAATGACGGCTTGTTTTTTAAAAAAGCAGCCAGACTAAACCATCAAAGTGTTCCGGCATGGGCGCTTTGGGCACAATGTTTATGGGCTTCTGTATTATGTTTCACCGGTAAATACGGTGATTTATTAGACTTTGTAATTATCATCGTGCTTATTTTTTACATCCTCACGATTTTCGGAATTATCATTCTTCGAAAAAAACAGCCGGATACCGTTCGTCCTTATAAAGCAATTGGATATCCATTTTTACCCTTTTTATATATCCTGATTGCATCAGCGGTTTGTGTTTCGTTATTGTTCACCAAATTCTCGACCTGCGGCTGGGGCGTTTTAATTATGCTAATGGGAATTCCAATTTATTATTTTATTAAAGAGAAGGACCCGAATTAATAATTATATATTGTGACGTACCATGTAGAGACGCACAGCAGTGCGTCTAACGTCCGGTATATCAATAAATGTGAGGTGCGTCTCTAAGTGATGTGTCCTCTACACGCATCCAAAAATTTTCATTTATCCCTAAAAATGCAGTCAAAAACGATGTACGGTCCGGTTATTAGCATTTAATAACAAATTATTCTTCACATTGTAATTTCCAGGGATAATATAATATTAGTATATGTTAATATTAACCCAGCTAACTCAATAAATATTATATATTTTTATTCATATTTAAATTATGAAGACAACTGGCAAAAAAATAAGTGTATTTTTAACACTTTGGTGGTGTTTAATCAGTCAGGCCCAGGGTACGCTGAAAGACTATAAAAGAGCAAATGCGGTAGATTCTTTGTTTAAGAACAAAGTATTTAATGCTCCTAATGAATTTCATTGGATTGGGAATGATTATGTCTGGTATAGTAATAACATCGGGAAAGGGAAAGAATTTCTTTTGGCCGATGTTAAACAGCAGAAACAAGATCCAGCTTTTAACCATACTAAATTAGCACAGTCATTGTCAAAAATTATAGGAAAAGAAGTAAATGTAAATGAACTGCCAGTCGAAAATCTGGAATTTGATAAAACATTATCAACATTAACTTTTACAGCAGATTCACTTAAGCTTTCCTGCAATTTAAATACTTATGAACTGACAAAAGTTGGTGACTATAAAAAATCATTAAAAAAAGATGATTATTGGGGCGGAAATTTTGATGAATTAGGCAATAAACCTGTAGGTTCGCCGGATTCCTTATACATTGCATTTATTAAAAATTATAATCTGTATATAAAAAATAAAAAGACAAAAGCAGAAACCCAGTTAAGTTATGATGGTTCAAAAGGTTTTTTTTATTCTTCCTATATGCAGTGGTCGCCGGACAGTCAAAAAATAATGACTTATAAAGTCAGACCCGGCGAAGAGCATAAAATCTATTTTGTAGAATCAAGTCCGTCAGATCAGTTTCAGCCTAAATTACAAACCAGAGATTATTTAAAACCCGGAGATCAGCTTCCTTTTAAAAGTCCGCAGGTATTTATTATTGCTTCAAAAACACAAATTCCTGTTTCAACCGATTTATTTCAGCAGCAATACGATCTTTCAGAAATAGAATGGAAAGACGACAGCAGTGCTTTTACTTTTGAATACAATCAGAGAGGGCATCAGGTATACCGTGTTTTAGAAGTAAATGCTGCAACAGGGAAAGTTAAAGTTCTTATAGAAGAAACGAGCCCTACTTTTATAGAATACAGTGGAAAAAGATACCGTTATAACAGCAGAAAAAGCGGAGAAATCATTTGGGCTTCAGAGCGTGACGGATGGAATCATTTGTATTTATACGATGCCCTTACAGGTAAAGTAAAAAATCAGATAACAAAAGGGAACTGGCCTGTAAGAGAAGTAATTAAAATTGATGAAGAAAAAAAACAAATCTATTTTACCGCCAGTGGATTAGACAGCAGTCAGGATCCTTATTTACTGCATTTCTGCCGAATTGATTTTAATGGGAAAAACTTTAAAAGATTAACTACAGAAAATGGAAATCATAAAGTTACTTTTTCCCCGGATTATAAATATTACATAGATCAGTATTCAAGAGTTGATGCTGCGCCGGTTACAGTTTTAAAAAGTACAGAAACTCAAAAAACTATCCTGCCCCTGCAGGAGGCAGATATTTCTAAACTGCAGCAAACGGGCTGGACAGCACCGGAAGTTTTTACGGCAAAAGGCAGGGATGGCAAAACAGATATTTGGGGAGTAATTGTACGCCCGACAACTTTTGACCCCAATAGAAAATATCCTGTTATAGAATACATTTATGCAGGACCGCAGGATTCCTTTGTTCCAAAGAATTTTCAACCATATTACTGGGCAATGTCTTCTTTGGCAGAATTAGGATTTATTGTGGTTCAGATCGACGGAATGGGAACTTCAAACCGCTCTAAAGCTTTCCACGATGTATGCTGGAAAAATTTAAAAGACGGAGGTTTCCCGGATAGAAAACTCTGGATAAAAGCCGCCGCGGCTAAATATCCATATATGAATATTGATAAGGTTGGAATTCACGGAACATCGGCCGGAGGTCAAAATGCCGGAGCAGCTCTGGTTTTTAATTCAGATTTTTATGATGTTGCGGTAGCTTCCTGCGGCTGCCACGATAACCGAATGGATAAAATGTGGTGGAATGAACAATGGATGGGATATCCCGTAGGTGCTGAATATGAAGCCTGCTCCAATACGGCAAATGCAGCACAGCTAAAAGGAAACTTAATGCTCATTTTGGGTGAATTAGATGATAATGTTGATCCGGCTTCGACTATGCAGTTTGCCAATGCCTTAATAAAAGCCAATAAAAATTTTGAGCTCGTAATCGTTCCGGGAATGGGACATTCTGCCGGAGGTGATTATGGAGAACGCAAACGCCGTGACTATTTTGTAAAATATCTGCTGGGTGTTGTACCTCCGGCCTGGGAAGAAATTTACAAGTAAAAACATTAAAAGAATAGTATAGAGATTTTTAAATCGTGGAGAAAAATTGAATTATGAAAAGATATAAAGTACTTATTTGGACATGGCTGAGTTTTTGGGCATTGTGTACAACTGCTGTACAGGCACAAAACGGTGATCAGATTTTAGATGGAATTGGTGAGACTGGACTAATTGCCCGCTATTTATTTGATGGTGATGTAAAAGACTGGTCACGAAACAACTGGCATGGAAAAATAGAAGATTCTAAAGCTAAATTTGTCAATGATGAACAGTTTGGACGAGTATTGTATCTGCTGGCCGATAATCAGGCTTTTGTTTCGATTCCAGGCGAAGCACTGTCTGGTGAAGAATCTCTAAGTATTACAGGATGGATTTTTATGCGTTCTAAACAGAAAGACCAGTGTTTTTTTGATTTTGGAAAAGATGCCAAATCCCATTTATATCTCGCCCCAATAGGCACAAAAGATAAAGAAGGTTTGTATACAGAAATCACAAAAGGTACAGAACAATATGATACACAGGCAGCAGCTCTGGAAGAAGGAAAATGGAATCATATAGCCGTTGTGGTTAATATTCCGTCTAAAACAATGAGTACTTATGTAAACGGAGTATTGGCAGGTGAAACAAAAAATGTAAATCTGGAATTGGAGCAGTTATTTGATAAAAATTCCGGCAGTAAAAATACATTGTACATAGGGAAGTCATTAATCTCTGAGAATAGTTATCTCAATGCTAAATTACACGATTTTAGAATTTACAGAATTGCATTAAGCGATAAACAAGTTAACAGGATTTATAATAATGCTTTAACCGCAGGTCAGGAAGAAGAAGCAGAAGAAGACCTAAAAGCAGATCTTCCGTTATTTTCTAAAACAACTCCGCAATTGTATAATCAATACCTGACCAGTGTTTCAGATATTGAAGTAGAAACAACACAGGGAAATCTGCCAAGACTTCCTGCATTTATAAAAGGCATATATCGTGACAGAATTACTGGTCCGGAAGTTCGTGTAACCTGGCCTTCGCCAACAGATAATAATCAGGTGCTTAAAACAGGTAAATACATCGTAACGGGAAGTGTTCCGGGTACAGATTTAAAGCCTAAAGCTGTTGTAGTTGTAAAAGAGGCGAAAAAAGCAAATAACCCGGAGCGTAAATTAGAAGTTTTTAGTCTGGATCAGGTTTCTTTAAATAATAATAACCACGGAGAACATACAAAATTTATCGAAAACCGTGATAAGTTCTTCACCACACTGGCACAGACAGATCCTGATTCTTTTCTGTATATGTTCCGTAATGCTTTTGGACAGGAACAGCCAAAAGGAGCAGAGCCGCTGGGTGTATGGGATACTCAGGAAACCAAATTACGCGGACACGCCACAGGACATTATCTCACAGCAATTGCTCAGGCGTATGCAGGTACGGGATATGATAAAACATTGCAGGCCAATTTTGCCGATAAGATGAACTATATGGTAAATATATTGTATCAATTATCGCAAATGTCAGGCAGCCCAAAGGAAACTGGCGGGAAATATATATCAGATCCAGCTGCTGTGCCATTTGGGCCAGGTAAAACAGCCTACGATTCTGATTTGAGTGCCGAAGGTATCCGCACTGATTATTGGAATTGGGGAAAAGGATTTATTAGTGCCTATCCGCCGGATCAGTTTATAATGCTGGAAAACGGGGCAGCTTATGGAGGGCAGAAAACTCAAATTTGGGCACCGTATTATACTTTACATAAAATTCTTGCCGGATTAATGGATGTTTACGAAGTAAGCGGTAACGAAAAAGCGCTAAAAACAGCTAAAGGAATGGGAGACTGGGTTTATGTCCGTATGAAAAAACTGCCTGAAGAAACCCTTATCAGTATGTGGAACCGCTATATTGCCGGAGAATTTGGAGGTATGAATGAAGCGATGGCAAGATTGTACAGAATTACAAAAGATCCTCATTATCTTGAAGCAGCACAATTGTTTGACAATATAAAAGTGTTTTACGGTGATGCAAAACATTCACACGGACTGGCTAAAAACGTTGATACTTTTCGCGGACTGCATGCCAATCAGCATATTCCGCAGATTATGGGAGCGCTTGAAATGTACCGTGATTCTAATTCTGCTGATTATTACCACATAGCCGATAATTTTTGGTATAAAGCAGTAAACGATTATATGTACAGTATTGGCGGCGTTGCAGGGGCCAGAAATCCCGCTAATGCAGAATGTTTTATCAGTCAGCCGGCTACCATTTATGAAAACGGTTTTTCATCCGGCGGTCAAAATGAAACCTGTGCAACTTACAATATGCTTAAATTAACCGGAGATTTGTTCCTGTATGAACAGCGTGCCGAGCTGATGGATTATTACGAACGTGGTCTTTATAACCACATTCTGGCTTCTGTAGCAGAGAATAGTCCGGCAAATACCTATCATGTTCCGTTAAGACCCGGCTCAGTAAAACAATTTGGGAATCCGCACATGACAGGTTTTACCTGCTGCAACGGTACAGCCATCGAAAGTAATACCAAATTTCAGAATTCGATTTATTTTAAAAGTGCCGATAATAAAGCACTTTATGTAAATCTGTATGTGCCTTCAACTTTAAACTGGAAAGAAAAAAATATAACGATTGAACAGATAACCGCTTTTCCAAAAGAAGATAATACCAAATTAATGATTAAAGGAAATGGAAAATTCGATATTAAGGTACGTGTACCGCACTGGGCATCAAAAGGATTTTTTGTAACCATAAATGGCAAAGAACAAAATGTAAAAGTACAGCCGGGAAGTTACCTTACTTTGAACCGCAGCTGGAAAAACGGAGATATTATAGAACTGCGCATGCCATTTGAGTTTCATCTGGAACCGGTTATGGATCAGCAAAACATTGCGAGCTTATTTTACGGCCCGGTATTGCTGGCAGCCCAAGAACCAGAACCGAGAAAAGACTGGCGTAAAGTAACCTTAGAGGCTAAAGATATTAGCAGATCGATAAGTGGAGATCCTAAAAAACTGCAGTTTATTATAGACGGCGTTCTTTTTAAACCTTTTTATGAAACCTACGGACGTCATTCTGTTTATCTGGACGTGACACTGAAATAGTGAATAGAAAAGTAAAATAAGTTTGCCGCGAATCACACGATTTCTGCAAATTTAATTCGTGTAATTAGTGGCAAAAGCCAAAAAAAATCAGAATCATTAAACCAAAAACATGAAAAAATCAATTTTAAGTTTTATTCTATTTTTATTTGTGGTAACGCCTCTGTTTTCCAGCGAGCTTACAGATGTAGTCAATACATATCAGTCAGATAAAACGGCACTGCAGAATTTTTATTCTAACAACGAATCAGAAGAATATTATGTACGCTTTTCTAAATTTTATGACGATTGGACAAAAAAGCTGGGAGAGATTGATTTTAAAAGCCTGTCTAAAGATGCCAAAGTCGATTATCTGCTGCTTAAAAACCTGATTAGTAAAGAAAACTATTTCCTGCAGATAGAGTTTAAAGCCTATAAAGAAGTACAGCCTGTATTAGATTTTACAAATGATATCACACTTTTTATTCAGGAAAGAAGAAGAGGAAAACGACCGGTTTCAAAGCAGCTTGCCAAAGCATTTGATGATGCCGGAGTTAGCATAGATAAAAAAACAGAACTGCTGAAAAACAAACCTTTTAAAGATTGGTTTGCTGCAGATAAAGCAGCAAAATCAGCAGCAGCATTTCAGAAATCATTAAAAGAAGCTTATGAGTTTTATTACAGCTATGATCCTGATTTTACCTGGTGGATGGAAAAACCGTATAAGAACTTATCAGTCAAACTTAAAAACTACGAAGACTTTTTAAGAACAAACTATTCTAAGACAAGTATAAAAGACGACGGAAGCGGTATTATAGGAAAACCAATAGGGAGAGAAGCCATAATAAAAAGTCTGGCTTACGAATATATTCCGTATTCGCCAGAAGAATTGATCGCTGCTGCACAAAATCAGTTTGAATGGTGTAAAAAAGAAATGATTAAAGCCTCAACGGAATTAGGCTACGGAAATGACTGGAAAAAAGCCCTTGAGCATGTTAAAGATACTTACGTTCAGGCTGGTGAACAGCCACAGGCGATTACGAATTTGTACAATCAGTCTGTAAAATTTATAGAAGACCGGGATTTAATTACCCTGCCGGATTTGACAAAAGAAACCTGGCAGATGATTATGATGACACCAGAACGTCAAAAGATAAACCCGTTTTTTACCGGAGGCTGGGAAATTAGCATTTCGTATCCAACAGAAGATATGGACCAGAAGGATAAGTTGATGAGTATGCGGGGGAACAACCCAAATTTTTCATTCGCAACCGTTCAGCATGAGCTGCTTCCGGGACATAACCTACAGTTTTTCATGAACAGCCGTTACAAGTCGTACCGCCAGCCTTTTGATACACCATTCTGGATGGAAGGCTGGGCTTTGTATTGGGAAATCATACTTTGGAACAAACAATTTCCGCAGACACCAGAGCAAAAACTCGGAATGTTATTTTGGAGAATCCACCGCTGTGCACGAATTATTTTTTCATTGAAATATCATTTGGGAGAAATGACGCCGCAGCAATGTATTGATTTATTAGTAAATGAAGTGGGCCACGAAAGAGCAAATGCAGAAGCAGAAGTAAGACGTTCTTTTGCGAGCGGAGACGCACCGTTATATCAGACAGCGTATATGACAGGCGGATTACAGTTTTATGCCTTAAGAAATGAACTGCTGGCAAAAGGATGGACAGAAAAACAGTTTCATGACCGTGTTTTAAAAGAAAATATAATGCCCGTAGAAATGCTCCGAATCCTCTTAGAAGATTTACCTGTTTCTGAGGACTATAAAACAAACTGGAAATTTTCGACTGATTTTAAATAATTGAAAGTCTCTTTTAAAGAAGTATAACAAAGAAGCCGGACACGACCTGTTTTGCTCTTAAAAATAATAAAAGATATGAAAAGAATAAAAATACTGGCTTTGATAATCTGCTGTTCTGTAGTTTCCAATTTACAGGCGCAGGAATATTGGGACAAGATTAAAGCAAAAAAATCAACGCTTGAAATTGATAAAGGTTTTACGACTTTAAGCACAAAATCTTTTGAAATCAAATTATTGAAGTCATCCCAAACGGTGGCGTCTTTGTCTCCTGTTTCAGATAAAACTTTTGATTTTACACCGGGAGACCGACTGGCAATTCGTGATAAAGACGGTTTGTATCAGTTAGGCGATATTAACCTGCGAATTAAAGCTGTCGACGCATCCTGGAAAAGTTATTCAACAGCAGCTAAACGTGCAGCTGTTACCGCTTTAAGCGTTTCAGGAAATACTTTGGCGGCGGCAGATCTTTCTAATACACTTCCGGCTGACATTCCGGTTACGATAAAACGTTTCTATGAAGAAAAAGAGGGGAATTTGGTAGTGCGTTTTGAAATCACAAACAAATCTAATGCAGCGGTAGAAATTGGGGCTTTAGGAGTTCCTATGATTTTTAATAACATTCTGGAAGGAAAAACACTCGATGAAACCCATCTTCATAATGTATTTTTTGATCCTTATATTGGTAAAGATGCAGGCTATCTGGAAGTAAAACGATTGAGCGGCCACGGTCCGGCTTTGTTAGTACTTCCTGAGATGAATATGCCTTTTGAAGCGTATCGGCCATTACTAGATGATGAAACACCAAGAAGCATTGTTTTTGAAGGTTTTCACGAATGGATGCCTGTTTCCAAAGCCTATGCTGAGCAGGAATGGAAAAAAGCAGAACAATGGAATTCGCCAACTTCAGTACTGCTTCAGGTGGGAGAGGTTAAAAACTTCTCCCTAAAGCTTGTATTGGTTAATCAGATTGAGAATATTCAGGCTGGTTTAATTCAGAACGAACGTCCGGCTGCTGTTGGAGTTCCGGGTTATGTTTTGCCTCTGGATGTAAACGGACAGCTTTTTCTAAAATATAAAAAAGCAGTCAAATCCTTAAAAATTGAACCAGAAGGAGCTTTGACAATAACACAGAAATCAAAAGATAAAAATGGTTATTTTCAATATGAAGTGCAGGGAAAAAAATGGGGAAGAGCCAGATTAACCGTAACCTATGAAGACGGATTAGAACAGACAATTAACTATAAAGTAATAAAATCTGAAACGAACACCATTGCAGATTTCGGACATTTTTTGACAACAGCCCAATGGTTTGATCAAAAAAATGATCCTTTTCACCGTAATCCTTCGGTAATCTCGTATGATTATGAAACCAAAAAACAGGTTAGTCAGGACAGCCGTGTCTGGATTGCAGGTTTAAGTGATGAGGGCGGGGCAGGCGGCTGGCTTGGCGCTGTCATGAAACAATTGATTGATCCAAATAGAGAAGAAATAGCAAAATTAGAGCAGTTTGTTGATAAGACTTTATGGGGCGGAATTCAGTATAATACTGCCGATACACTTAAATACGGAGTTAAAAAAAGTGTGTTTTATTATGAGCCGGCTTTAATGCCGGAAGGTACTTACAGCAAAGAGGTAAACTATAAAACCTGGGCAGCCTGGGACAAAAAAGGCGCAGATGATCCGGGAAGATCTTATAACTATCCGCATGTTGCCGCTGCGCACTGGACTATGTATCGTCTGGCCAGATATCATGATGGTTTAGTTACGAATCATACCTGGGACTGGTATTTAAAAAATGCTTATGAAACCAGTATTGCCATGACAACTTTAGCACCGTATTATGCGCAGTTTGGACAAATGGAAGGAACAGTATTTTTATTGATTTTAAAAGATTTAAAAACTGAAGGATATACCGAAATGGCAGCTAATCTGGAAGCCAAAATGAAAGCCAGGGCAGATCACTGGAGAACATTGAATTATCCTTTTGGCAGCGAAATGCCGTGGGATTCTACAGGTCAGGAAGAAGTATATATGTGGTCTGATTATTTTGGATATACAGATAAAGCAAAAGTAACCCTTGATGCTATTTTGGCCTATATGCCTACAATGCCGCATTGGGCTTATAATGGAAATGCCCGCAGGTATTGGGACTTTCTTTACGGAGGAAAATTATCGAGAGTAGAACGTCAGATTCATCATTATGGTTCGGCACTAAATGCCATTCCGGTTTTGGAACAGTATAAAAAAACGCCGGATGATTTTCATTTACTAAAAGTAGGGTACGGCGGATTATTAGGCGGAATTTCAAATATTACACAGGATGGTTTTGGACCGGCTGCTTTTCATTCTTATCCTGAAACACTGCAGATTGATTATTTATCCGGGGATTATGGTTCCGGTTTTTTTGGATATGCCGTAAATACCGCTGCTTTTATTACCAATGAAAAAGAGTATGGCTGGCTGGCTTTTGGAGGAAATTTAAAAGAAAAAGGAGATGAGATTGAAGTAGAAATTACAACTGCTGCAAAATCTAAAGTATTCATTTCGCCAATAAAAACAGGATTGACACTAGATGCGGGAACATTTAAAAAAGTAACTTACAATACTAAAACAGGTGCTGTTACAATAACATTGAACAGTAAAGATAATTATACGCCTAATGCTTATTTAAGAATAGATAAAGATGTAAAATTGTCTTATGAAAAAGTTAGGGGAGCTTATAAAATTCCTTTAAAAAATAAACCTGTACAAATTAAATTATAAGTATGAAATGAAGCGGAAATCAATAAAACACCTTTTCAAAAAAATAGTATTTACTTTATTCGGATTACTTACGGGTTTAAATTCCGGTGCGCAGAATTTTGAAAAATTTTTTCCAAAAAAAGATTTAACTACAGTTGGCGTATATTATTACCCCGAACATTGGGATCAGAGTCAGTGGGATCGCGATTTGAAAAAAATTGCCGAAATGGGTTTTGAATTTACTCACTTTGGCGAATTTGCATGGGCGCAGTTAGAACCGCAGGAAGGTGTTTATGATTTTAAATGGCTGGATAAAGCGGTAGGAATTGCTGCAAAATATAATTTAAAAATAATTATGTGCACCTCAACCGCTACACCTCCGGTATGGCTGGTCCGCCAGCACCCTGATGTACTCGCCACTTATGAAGACGGCACCAAAACAGATCATGGTTCGAGACAGCACGCTTCATTTTCAAGTAATTATTATCGAAGCTATTCGCTGAAAATGATTGAAGAACTGGCAAAAAGATATGGCAGTAATAAAAACATTATTGGATGGCAGGTTGACAATGAACCTACGCGTTTTCTGGATTACGGAGCAGATGCACAGCAGCGCTATCGTAACTGGCTAAAGGAAAAGTATACAACTATTGATGCCCTGAATCAGGCTTGGGGAAACAATTTCTGGAGTGGAACTTACAGCAGTTTCGATCAGATTAATATTCCGTTGCACAAAGAATGGGGAATGAATTTACATTCGCAGTTAGACCATTATCGATTTGCAGATGAAGAAACCGCAACTTTTCTGGACAGCCAGGCAGTTACAATACGAAAGTATGCAGATAAAAATCAATGGATCACTTCTAATTACAGATCTAACTACGACGAAAGTTTCGTTGGAATGAGTAAAGAATTAGACTTTGACTGTTATACCCGTTATTTGGTTTACGGCGGAAGCCTGGGAATAGGACCAAATGGGTATCGCTTAGGCGATTATACCAGTATTGGCATGTCTAATGATTTTTTTCGTCCCTTAAAAGGTATGTACGGCTGTATGGAATTACAGCCGGGACAAGTAAACTGGGGAAGCATCAATCCGCAGCCACTGCCCGGAAGCATCCGTATGTGGTTATGGCATGTTTTTGCCGGCGGCAGTAAATTTACCTGTACCTATCGTTTTCGTGCGCCTTTGTATGGATATGAGCAGTTTCATTATGGTATTGTAGGTACAGATGGTGTTACACCAACCGCTGGCGGTAAAGAATTTAATCAGTTTATAAAAGAAATTGATACACTGCGAAAGAAGTATGATGCTAAAGCTGCATTGCCGGATTACTATTTAAAACGTAAAACCGGAATTTTGTTTAATGCCGATAATGTGATGGCGATTGAATTAAACAAACAGACAAAAGAGTGGAATACAATTGGGCATTTCTTAAAATATTACAAAGCAGCTAAATCAATTGACGCACCGGTTGACTTTGTTCGCGATACGGCTGATTTCTCGAATTATCCTTTTTTAATAGTACCGGCTTATCAGATGATTGATCAAAAAATGATCGATAAACTAAATCTGTATGCCAAAAATGGAGGAAATTTAATAATGAGCTGCCGATCCGGAATTCAAAACCGTCAGGGTCATCTTTGGGAAGCTAAGTTCTATGAACCTATGTGGAATTTAATAGGTTCTCAAATAGAATCGTATGATTTGTTAATGCCGCAGTCTCCGGGTATAATAAAATTTGATAATCAGGAATTTAAATGGACAAGCTGGGGCGATTTACTAAAACCAAATAAAGAAACAGAAATCTGGGGAACCTATGACGGAGATTTTTACTCGGGAACGCCAGCCATTATTTCACGTAATTTAGGTAAAGGAACCGTAACCTACGTTGGCGTAGATTCTAAAAATGGTGAACTTGAAAAACAAGTCATAAGAAAGTTATACCAGAAACAAAATACGCCTATAGAAAATTATCCTGAAGGAGTTATGGTGGAGTATCGCGACGGATTTGGTATAGCAGTTAATTATTCGGATAAAATCTATCAAATTAATTTACCAAAAAGCGCCAAAATTATTATTGGAAACACAGCAATAAAAACTGCTGATGTATTGGTTTGGAAATATTAATATAAATCTGTTTTGGGTAATTCAAAAACCATTGTCAGGTCAAGCAAAGTTGAATTTTGCCGGGCTGAGCGAAGTCCAATTTTGTCAGGCTGAGCGAAGTCGAAGCCCTTTCCGTTTAAAAGCCTTCGACTTCGCTCAGGATGGCATTTATTTTTTATAAAAATATTTTACTCAGTTTAATTTATAATACAATGCAATGCTGAAAAAGAAACTATTTTATAGTCTTATTATACTTGTTTTTACGGGAACCATCATGGCTCAGGATGATGTTCAGGTAAACGGTCCAGGTGCTGGAAATCCCATTTTACCGGGCTGGTTTGCAGATCCCACTATCAAAAAGTTTGGAGACATTTATTATATCTATGCCACAACAGACAACGAAATGCTGGCATCTGGAGCTCCTACGGTCTGGTATAGTAAAGACCTGAAAAACTGGTATAATTATATCATGGAAATTCCTTCTTTTTCTGCAAAATCAATCACTAATTTTTGGGCTCCCGATATAATAGAGGGAGACAACGGTAAGTATTATTTGTATTTTGGGAATTGCGAAATAGGCTGTAATATTTACGGATATGTATCAGATTCTCCGGTTGGGCCATGGACAAAATTGAGTGAAAACGATGTTCCGGTTATTTCAAACGGATATCCCAGAGAAGGTTTTCCATCACTTGATGCACAGTTTTTTAAAGATGCAGACGGCAAAATATATGGATATTGGGGAACGTGGGTGCATTATAATGGCGGATATGCTGTAGGAGAATTGGATAAAAATACAATGAGTGAAATGAAAAATTCAGTCAATATTCCATTAGAACAAACCCCGGCTCCATTTGAAGCAGCTTATATGATGAAAAAAGGATCCAAGTACATTTTAATGTATTCAGGAGCTTCCTGTCATGATGAAACCTACAATGTTCGCTATTCCTATTCTAATTCGCCTTACGGGCCTTTTACTCCGGGGAAAAACAATCCTATTTTGAGTACCAATGAAGATCAAAGTGTTCATGGTCCCGGACATCATTCTGTTTTACAGGAAAAAGACGATTACTACATCGTCTATCATAAACATGATTATCCCATGACAAGAGGCGGACTTGCAAGGCAGGTTTGTATCGATAAAATGATTTTTGAAAATGATTCGACAATCCAAAAAGTTATCCCTGCAAACCAAGGAATTGAAAAATTAATACAATCTGAAGTACCTGAAAATATTGCTTTTAAGGCAAAAACAACCGCTTCTTCCTTTTATCATTTAAAATCAACTCAGTATAATTATGAATATAAACCGTCTTTTGCCACAGATGATAATAATGCCACAATGTGGAAAGCGGCTGATAATACCACACCTCAGTATTTAATAGTTGATTTAGGTTCTGAGAAAAAAATAAAAAGAATAATGACTCAGTTTGAATTTGCGAGTTATTATTACCAGTATAAACTGGAATATTCTCTAAACGAAAAGAACTGGAATATGTATGCTGATAAATCCAGAAATCAAACGGCGGGAAGCCCAATGATTGATGATAATGATGTAACTGCCCGTTATATAAAACTAACTGTTTTAGCGGCTGAAAAAACGGGACTTTATCCCGCAGTCTGGAATATAAAAGTGTACAGTTCCTTATTTGATATTCCTCTTCATTTAAAAAATAAACCATCAGTTAAAGTTCCGGCGGAAAAAAGCAGTAAAAAAATGATTGTTGATCTAAATGCCAAAAGTTTTAGTAACCTTAGTTCAGCTTCTTTTTTAAATAAAGGATCTATAGGCGGCATTTTTGAAAAAAGCGGGGATATTTCTTTAGAAGAATTAAACGGAATTAAAGCTTTTAATTTTAAAAAAGGAGCTTTGACGCTAAATAAACCAGTTCCTAAAAGTCTGGCATGGAATGGCTCGTATACCGCCGCAGTCTGGGTTAAAAATCCCGAGATAGCAAACGAAGGAGAAATTTTAGTTTCCTGGTGTGACAGGCAGGCATTGGGTTTGGCAAATTCCTATAATGCATTGGCATATAACAGCGGAAATTATGGTGCTGGCGTACATTTAGACGGTCATTTTGATATGAGATATAAAAAAGTACCCGAAGCCGGTAAATGGCATCACATTGTTTTAACTTTCGATGGTGTTGTAGAAAAAGTATATGTGGATGGTATTTTAGATAATTCACAAAATATGCTATTATCATCTGCCATAGATAAGGCAAAAATTATAATAGGAGCATCAGATGCGGGAGAATATTTTTCCGGATATATTGCATCAGTACAAATGTATGACTATGCACTTACTCAGGAAGATCTGCAAAAACTGATGAAAGAAACTAAACCAAAAGAGAAATAAATAACCATAAGATTTAATTTAATTTAAAAAAAATGACAATAGGTGCAGGAGGCTCAAATGCCGCAGCTGAATTAGAAAAAATAGAAAACAGAACCTATGATGTTCAGCCTATTCTGCTGGAAGAATATTTAGGGCGTATCAAAAAAGCCGTACAGCTAATGAAAGACCATTCTGTTAAAGTACTATATCTAAATGCAGGAACCAATTTGTATTATTTTACAGGAACGCTTTGGAGTGCTTCTGAAAGAATGGTGGGAGCTTTGCTTTTTGATGACGGCTCTTTAGAATATATCGTACCAAAATTTGAAGAAGGCACTTTTAAAAAATACAAAAAAGTTAACTCTTCTATTAACTGTTGGGAAGAACATGAATCTCCGTATGTTTTGTTTGGAAACTTATTGAATACAAAAAATATTTTAACGGGTTTAATTGCAATTGATGAATCAGCCCCTTATTTTTTGGTTGATGGAGTTTCAAAAGCAAATAGCAGTTATGATTTTATAACGGCACAAAATATTACGTCGGCTTGTAGAATGCAGAAATCTAAAAATGAAATCGCGATTATACAGAAAGCAAAAGATATTACGATGGAGGTTCAAAGAGCTGCTGCGAGAATATTAAGACCCGGAATTACAGTGGGTGAAGTCACAGATTTTATAAATAAAGCCCATATCAAAGCAGGAATTTCTTCCGGTTCTTACTTCTGTATTGTTTTATTTGGAGATGATACACAGTATCCTCACGGTGTTTCGGTCCCGCAGCCTTTAAAAGAAAATGAAGCAGTTATTGTAGATACAGGCTGCAGGTTAGAAGGATATCTTTCTGATATTACCAGATCGTATGTTTATGGAGAAGCTTCTGATGAATACAGAACTATTTGGAATTTAGAAAAGAAGACTCAGCTTGCTGCTTTTGAAGCTGCAAAGATTGGTGCTTCCTGCGGATCAGTAGATGATGCAGCCCGAAAAACATTGGCAGAAGCCGGATTAAGCCCTGATTATAATTTACCGGGATTACCGCACAGAGTGGGACACGGAACCGGACTTGATATTCATGAATACCCGTATTTAGTCCGCGGAAGCGAAATAAAACTGCTGGAAGGAATGGTGGTGAGTAACGAACCAATGATTTGCATTCCGGGAAAATTCGGAATCAGACATGAAGACCATTTTTATATGACTGAAAATGGAGCAAAATGGTTTACTGAACCTATGTTTATTGTTGACAATCCTTTTGGGTATTAATTTTTAACACCAAATAATAAAGACGTAAAATGAAGCAATTATTACTTTTATTATTAAGCCTTTTGTATTCTTTTGTTCAGGCACAGGAAAAACCGGTAATTCAGATTGAAACCGAAAATTCGGCCTTAGTTTTAAAAGTAGGTAAAAATCAAAAGTTATATCAGACTTATTTGGGTACAAAGCTGAATAACAGTTTTGAATATGAATTAGTATCCAAAGAAAACACCAAAAAGTTTATAGTCAACGACGGAAATCCATTGATTGATTTACGTCATAATGCTTATCCGGCTTTTGGTACGGATAATTTATTTACGTCTGCAATTCGAACTACGCATAATGATGGGAACCCTTCTCTGGAATTAGAATATCAAAATCATATCGTGAGAAAAATTGATGCTAATTCAACAGAAACAATCATTAAACTCAAAGATCCTCAATATCCTTTTTATGTAAATCTTTACTATAAAACATTCTATAAAGAAAATGTAATTGAGCTGTGGACAGAAATTCAGCATCAGGAAAAAAAGCCTGTAATACTTTATAATTATGCTTCATCGGCCTTACATTTAGATGCCGACAGATATTGGCTCACACAATATTACAGTGATGTTGTGGAGGAAATGAGAATGGAAGAAAGCCAGCTTAACCGGGGAAGCAGGATTATAGATTCAAAATTGGGAGTTCGTACCAACATGTTTGCCGCACCGAGTTTTTTCCTTTCGTTAAATTCAAAATCAAATGAAAACACAGGTGAAGTTATTGCCGGTACGATAGCGTGGTCAGGCAATTTTAAATACACGTTTGATGTAGACAATAACAACGAACTGAGAATTATTTCAGGAATCAATGAATTTGCCTCAGAGTACAGTCTGGAACCCGGAAAAGTATTCAAAACACCTTCTTTTATTTATACATTTTCGAATCAGGGAAAAGGGCAGGCGAGCAGGAATTTGCATGCCTGGGCCAGAAAATATGGGCTTAAAGACGGAGAAAAACCACGTTTGACTTTATTGAACAATTGGGAAACTACTTTTTTTGATTTTGATCAGACTAAGCTGAGTAATATGTTTGAGGATGCCAAAACATTAGGTGTCGATATGTTTTTACTGGACGACGGCTGGTTTGGAAATAAATACCCAAGAAGCGGTTCTGTATCTGGTTTGGGAGACTGGCAGGCCACGAAAACGAAATTACCGGACGGTATTGGTTTTTTGATGGAAAAAGCCAGGGAAACCAATGTAAAATTCGGTATCTGGATTGAACCCGAAATGATTAATGAGAAAAGTGAATTGTATGAAAAACACCCGGATTGGGTTTTAACCCTTCCAAATCGCGAAAAGAGCCTGTATCGTTCGCAATTGGTTTTGGATTTATGTAATCCGAAAGTTCAGGATTTTGTATTTAAGGTGGTTGATGATATAATGCAGACACAGTCTGGTGTGGCTTTTTTTAAATGGGACTGTAACCGCATGATGACGAACGCTTATTCCTCTTATTTAAAAAATAAACAATCCCATTTGTTTATAGAATATACAAGAGGATTATATAAAGTTCTGGATCAGATTAAAACGAAATATCCAAACCTGCCCATGATGCTTTGCGCCGGAGGCGGAGGCAGAGTGGATTACGGGATGCTGGACTACTTTACAGAATTTTGGGCGAGCGATAATACAGATCCTTTTGACCGTATTTTTATACAATGGGGCTATTCAGGTTTTTATCCTGCACTGGCGGTTTGCAATCACGTAACCTCAATGGGAAATCAATCCATTAAATTTAAGACCGATGCGGCCATGATGGGAAAATTAGGTTTTGATATTCATGTGGGTGGTTTAAAAACCGATGAGCTTTTATATTGTAAAGAGGCTGTAGCCAATTACAAGCGGTTAAGTCCCGTAATCTGGCAGGGAGATTTATACCGATTGATTTCTCCTTATGAAGACAGCAGGGCCGTTTTGATGTATGTAAATGAAAATAAAACACAATCGGTACTTTTTTCTTATACGCTGCATCCGCTTACAGATCCTAATTACAGTTTAGTAAGGCTGGAAGGACTTGATGCTTCAAAAATGTACAGTGTAAAAGAAATTAACTTAATGCCAAAAGCTAAAAATACTTTTGAAGAATCAGGTACTGTTTTTTCTGGTGATTTCCTTATGAAAGTTGGATTAAAAGTTTCTTCGTCAAGACAGGAAAGCAGTGTTGTTATAGAAATCACAGCTGTAGAACTGAATGATTAGTTTGAACCGTTCCATTGTTTATTAATCTTTTCTTAAGACTTGTTCTTTTTTTATATAATAATTTTTTAAGATGTTTGATAATATTTGATAAGTGACTGGGTAATAAGTAGATGTAAATACAAAAACGAGGTAAAATAGTATTAAATATAGTTAATATTGTATTATAAATACTATAATTTCATGTTTACATTTACATAGAATTCATTGCCCCTTAACTAATAACTAAATATACTATGAAAAAACTTTTACTACTAGCAGTCCTTTTTCTGTCCAGTCATTGTATAATTGCTCAGAAAACGCTTTTTACACCCACAGAATGGAGTGATCCAAATAATGAATTTTATAATAAAATATCAAATTCCAGAAAATATGAATCCACAAATTTTGTACTTTACTGGGGAGATAAAGTTGGGACTAATCCAGCTGCATATTCAGACCCAGTTTTGAGGTTTGCGCCTAAAGCAGTTGCAGATACGCTTGAACACAGCTTTAAACGATACATAACCGATCTGCATTTTATTAATAATTCACCGACAACGAATTTTGGAAAATACAAGATCATTATTATGGTCATGAATACCTGGAATTCAACAGATCCGCGTTTAGAGGCATTTGCCCATGCAAGTTCTTTTAGTAATACTATTGGTGCAATGTTTGTGCATCCCGAAGCCACCAGAGACGGCGGGGCATTATCTCACGAATTTGCCCACACGCTTCAAATGATGATGCGGATTCAGGAGAATCCCGGTAACGGAACAGCATTTGCAGGTTACGATTGGGCAGGCCCTTTTTTTGAAGGCCATGCCAATTTTATGAGGGCACAGGCATATCCGAAATGGGCCGATATAGACGGAACCTTAACGAGATGGATACAAACCAGGCATTTTATGTGGTCATCTACCCGTCATCATTATACCAATTTTCATTTAATGTATTATGTGCAGGAAAAAGACGGATTTGATTTTACCAGAAGAATGTGGGCAGAATCTAAAAATGAGGAGCATCCTCTTGAAACCATTAAAAGGCTGAAAGGATTTACTCAGGAACAGCTTAACGATTATCTTTGGGGATATGCGCAAAGACAGCCGGCTTTTGATTATCCTATTCAATGGAATTCTCAAATAAACACAACAAGTAATTTCGGAAAAACAATTAGAGATACATATACGTTTATTAAAAATAATATGCCTCGTTATACAAGCAGGCAATACACATTATTGACAAAGGTAACAGGTACAACAGATCAATACTATACCAACAACGACTGGGCGCCGCAGGATTATGGAATGAATATAATTCCTTTGTACCCAACTTGCAGCGGTACTCAAAAGAAAGTTACAATTAAGTTTAAAGGACATACCGAAGTAAATCCAACTCAGGCCGGATGGCGTTATGGTTTTGTTACTACCAAAACAGACGGTACTGTATCTCGCTACAGCCCAATGTATAACTCTGATGGAGAAGCATCTTTTACCCTTAATACATCCAATGAAGCCGGAATTTTTCTTGTGGTTTTTTCAGCGCCAAAAGTACATGTAAACTACAATATGGATGTTGGTTATCCAAAACAGAGAAGATATCCTTATGAATTAAAAATAGCAAATGCTAATCCTGAAGGGTTTCAGCCGGCAGCCGATTTTAGAAAATTTCTTAAAACAAATGGACATTTGCATTCCAACGGAGGCGGATGGGTATCAAATAATGCCAGTGTTGCTGCTTCGGTTTTTGTTGGGCCTTATGCTATTGTAAGGGGCGGTACTGTTTCAGGCAATGCCCGTATAGATGGTTATGCAATGGTTGATGGTGGAAATGTGAGCGGAAATGCTATTGTTAGGGATAATGCCTGTGTTTACAATGCCACTTTATCCAGTAATGCTATTGTTGAAGGAAATGCATGGATGGAAGGCGGTTCAGTCGCAAACTCAGCTAATATTAAAGGAAATGCGATGCTGTTTGCCGGAAATTTTGGAAGTTCAGTTGTCGTGGGGGGTGATGCAGAAATAGGAAGCTGTTCTACTGCGGGTGTCTATCTTCAGTTTCCTTATTGGAGAAATGGCAGAACAGAATGTGATGGTAAAGGTGCTAATGATGCTTCTAATGTTGACATAAATACTGCATTTACAAATTTCTCGGCAGGAACAATGGCTTTTAGTACAACGCCTAACTGTACTACAACACTTAGTGTTAATAAGTCAGTTCTTGATTCAGAAGTTGATTTGAGTATTTATCCAAATCCAGCATCAGGAAATATCACAATTTCCTTTATGCAGACTGAACAGCAAAAAGTTAACATAACATTGTTTGATATTAATGGAAGAAAGTTAAATACTATAACTAACAAGACTTATGATGCCGGCAGAATTAATATTCCTTACAATTGCAGTTCTTTGACTAGTGGTGTTTACTTATTACGCATTGAAACGGAAAGTACCATCGTAAATAAAACATTTATTAAGAAATAGAAATACTCCATTTATTTAAAATTTAATCAGCCCTGTCAATACTATTTGACAGGGCTTTTATCGTTTAAATAATGTTTCACAGAGATTCTTTTTTGATTTTTATAAGTACAAGACCTGTAAATTTATTAATTGTATAATTATTTTATAGATAATTTAATTGCTAATATTTTATGTATTGTATTTTTTTAAAGCTAAAAAAATATCAAATTACCAATATGACCTCTTTTTTTTTCCAAATTACCCCTGTTGAGAAACTTCTGTAAGACATTACTTTGTAATAACATCATAATATGAAATGCAGCTGCTGTCTATAAGATGTTTTTTACTAACTAAACCCATAAAACCTATGAGACCGTACGATTAATTGCAATGAATGCACGTTATAATGGACTTACTTTTTAATTTTTGAAACTGAATTTCAAATAAGAAGAAAACAGAGACTGATTATTTTAAGTGCAGAGCCTTGCTGGTATATAAATAGTATTAAAAATAGATTTTTACAGTACTGTATAACAAGCAAGGAGAAGAACCAAACTATTAATTAAACAATTTAAACTATTTTATTTCAATGAAAAAAAGATATGCAGTTATGTTATTAGGCATCATTTTATGTGCCTGTTCCAAAGAAGAAGCTCTGGATGTAAATTCTGGAGATGCAGCGGCCAATGAGCCTGCAGTTGAAAACACAGTATCAAACACTAATGCTTCTACCGCTAAGGTCGGTGCTGCATCAATTGCCGGGTTAAACTGGGCAGACGGGCGAGATAATTTTGTAGATGGCTGGGTTATTATCTCAGGATTGACCGCAGGGGACAGCTACAGTACAGTTGCATCGAAAACAGAAGCCGTACTAAATGGTTTTTCCAGTAAAATAAGCGGAGTTAACACAATACGCATACCTATTAACCCGCCTTCTGTTGCAGAGAGCTGGTGGGGCAGTTATCAGGGAGTAATCGATAAAGCGACCAGTAAAGGATGGAAAGTAATCATTGCATGCTGGGAGTCATCTTCCTCAAAAGACGGCAAAATTGATAATACTACAGCTTTTTGGAATATGTGGACTACTGTAGTAAATAAATATCAAAGCAACGGGAACGTTTATTTTGAACCATTCAATGAGCCTCATGGCTATACATTATCGCAGCTCACGAGTATTTATGCTCAATTTCTTTCTAATTATTCCGGTGTTCCAAAAGGCAGAATAATCCTGGACGGAATAGGGTATTCTGAGAATGTTACCGGAGTTGGGGCAGACAGCCGTTTTAATGGCTGTTTACTTGGACTGCATAATTATGCTTTCTGGGCAACCAGATCAGTTACTCAATGGAGAGCAGACTGGCGCAGCCGCATAGGAAGTTATGGCGCCCGTACGGTGATTACTGAATTTGGTGCCGCAATGAACTCAGGCAAAGACTACCAGAACGGAAACCAGTCTGATAATGAAATTGCTTATATTGTGGCCACCAGCGATGTCTGCAGAAACGATCAAATTGCAAGTGTTTACTGGCCTGGATTGAGAGATAATGATTCTTACAGTCTGTTTACCAGAGGGGGCAGCGGAACCAACATTACTATAAATACAGTAAGCAGTACTGGTGTATTTCGTGTAAGATACGGCTGGGGCGAGAATTAATTTAACCCTAAAGCTATTTTGAGTTTAGTAAGGAAGAAGGTCAGCAATGACCTTCTTTTTTATGTTTGATAATTTGGAGTATGGAGAACTTAAGTGAGGTTTTTAAAATCCATAAAATTCAATTACTTTTTGTTTTAAGGGATTTGTACTCCAATCTGACCATTTGTTAGTGTATGGATCATATCCACATTTTAAAGGCTTTGAAAATATATTATGAGGCTCTTCAATATAAGCGCGGCAATCGGTACAAATATGTCTAAACTCGCAGTCTTTACAAGTTGTTATTTGATCTTTTGTAATATTCCTCATTTATAATCCCGCAATGCTTTTCATTAATAACTACAATTGCTGCCAACAATGAATTAATAAATGTCTTAATCCTCAAAAAAATCTAATTATGTAATATCTCTTTTCTGAATGATATTTAGTTCCTTATTAAAAGAATTTCTGTATTTTTTGATATACTCTGAAGGTTTCATCCCAAACAATTTTACAAACTGCTGGCGGAAATAGCGCTGATCTTCTATACCAACCAGAGGGCCGGCCTGCGCGATATTAATATTTTCAGTAAGCATAATTACTGCAGCTCTTCGGATTCTGATAGATCTGATAAAAACATTTACAGTTTGTCCCGAAATTGCTTTAATCTTTTTGTAAAGATTTGAATGGCTCATACCCATTGCAGCAGAGAAACTCTTTAGGTTAAATTCGCTGTTTTCGAGATTGGCTTCGACAATTTCGATACATTTATCAAGAAATTCTTTGTATTCAGCGGGAACTTTATTTACATTTTCCCGAAGTGTTATACTGTCCAGGAAATACTTGCGCAGCTGCCCTCTGTTTCGAAGAACAGAATCAACTCGTGCCAGAAGTATATCACTGTCAAAAGGCTTAGTGACATAATCATCTGCACCTTCGGTAATACTTTGCAAATGGATGTCGTTACTGGTTGTAGCAGTGAGAAGTATTACCGGAATATGGCTCAAATCATCATTTTGCTTGATTTTTTTGCATAAATCCAAACCGTTCATGCCTTCCATAGAGATATCGCTCAGTACAATATCCGGCATATGTTTTTCTATAAGTTTTAACCCTTCAAGACCATCAGCCGCAGAATAAACAATATAATTTTTAGAGAAAAGCTGCACGAGGTAATGATTCATTTCAGGATTGTCTTCAACAATTAGCAATACTTTTTTTGTACTGATTAATTCCTCCTGCAGATTTTCAGGATATGATGGCTGTATTCTTTTTTCATATGTATTTTGATGTGCGGCCGGCATTCCTTCAAGAAGTTCTCCCACAAGCGGAGACATGTGCGGATGATTCTCGCTTATGTTCATTTCTGCAAAATGGCTGTTTCCTTTAAGAAGTGTAATAATAAACGAAGTACCTTTTCCAACTTTACTTTTACACTGTATTTCACCATGATGTTTATTCACAAAATATTTGGCAATATAAAGGCCTATTCCAAACCCATTGCTGGCTTTAGACTCAATTTGCTTGAATTTTTCAAAAATAGTATCGATATCATTTTCATTGATGCCGCTTCCGGTATCTGATATAATAATCGAAACATCCGCAGTATTTTCCGTTATCTCAATAGTTATTGATCCATTATTTGGGGTAAATTTGAAAGCATTGGAGATTAAATTGAACAGCGTAATCTCTATTTTTTCATAATCGCCATATATTTCGGTTGGTGTTTTTTCTTCGATAAATTGATAGTTTAAACTTTTAACAGCTGCCATTTGTGTAAAGCTTTCGTAGATTTCACGGCAAAGCATGTTTAAATTAATCTTCGAAATTTTGAGTTCATCAAGATCTGTTTCGGCTTTTCTAAACAGTAATAATTGATCTGTAAGACTCAATAATCGTTTAGCATTTTTATAGGCAAGATTTAGGTCGAGATCATCTTCAGAACGGTTTTTTCTTTCAATTGCACTTTTAAGCGGATTTATAATTAAGGATAAAGGAGTGCGTAATTCATGGGCCATATAAGTGAACATAGAAAACTGTTTTTCGGCATGTTCCTTGTCTTTTTTATGCTCCATTCGGGCAAGTTTTATTTCATAGCGGAGTCTTTCCTTATTTTTATGATAATCTACATATGCGTAGATCGCACCAATTGCACCGATTAAGTAAAGTGTATATGCCCACCATGTTCGATACCAGGGCGGAAGGATTTTTACCGTTGTCAGTGTTACTTCATTGGTCCAGTTTCCAAAAACATCGGTTGTCTTTACTTTAAAAACATAAGTACCTTCAGTCAGTCTGGAATAATTTGCCCTGTTATTTTTTGAGGTATAATTCCAGTTTTTATCCCAGCCTTCAAGAAAGTAAGCGGTATTGATTTTTTCAGAATTAACATAATCAAGATAAACAAAATCAAAACTTAATGCCGATTTTTCATAAGGGAGTTCAGCACCGCTTATCATTTCGAGTTTTTTTTCTGTTATATAAGGACTGTTCATTTTTAAAGACTGATTGTTTACCAGCAAATCATTTAATAAAAATCGGCCTGTATTTTTTTTGTCTTTTATACTGTCAGGATGAAAAACATTGAATCCGTTTATACCCCCAAAAATAAATTCCCCTGTAGAAAGTTTAGTACCTGCATTCCAGCTAAATTGATTGCTCTGCAGTCCATCAGTAACCCCAAAATTTCTAAAAGTATTATTCTTAGGATTAAATCTTGAGATACCGTGATATGTACTCATCCATAAATTCCCTTCTTTGTCTTCTAAAAGGCGGAGTATAGTATTGCTTGAAAGGCCGTTTTGAGTAGTGTACTTTTTATAAGTTCTTGTTTTTCTGTCAAATAAAAGCAGACCGCCTTCTACTGTACCAATCCAGAGATTGTTGTTTTGATCTTCAGTTATACATCTGATTGTATAATCAGAATGATAGTTTTTTACTTTTTTTGTTTTTGGGTCGATTTCAAAAAAAGAATTGAATGTTCCGCCCCAGATCTTTCCGTCTTTGGTTTCATAGAGACAGGTAACATCGCGTAAAGCTGTACTGTAGCAGATAAATTTATTTTGTTTTCTATCAAATTGGTATAATGCGCCTGAGTTAGTTACGGCAAGCCACAACGTTTTTTTTGAATCTAAAAAGAGCAGCCATGATTCCTGTTCTGCTTTTTTAGTGTATTGATTATAAATAGAAAAATTCTGAATCGCCTTTGATTTTGGATCGATTCGGCATACTCCGCCTTTCCACATCGCTACCCAGATTGCATTATCAGAATCTCTGACTATACTTGTAACAAAATTGCTCTGAATTTTTCTGCCGGCAGCTGATGTTACAGAGTAGACATCGTAGGTATTTTGTTTCCTGTTCCAGTATCGCATTCCGGCGCCGTCTGTGCCTATCCAGATGTTTTTCTTTTCATCTTCACAGAAAGAAAGCATGAAGTTTGCAGCAGGATCTTCATCTTGTTTATTAGTCTGTGGTGTTTTGCTTTTAAAATGATTAAAATAAAGCGGTTTTTTGCCCATCATGCTTACACCGCCGCGCAAAGTTCCAAACCACATTTCTCCGTTTTTACTTTCAAATATATCATAAAGAGATTTACTGTTAAGTAATGAAACAGGGCCGCTTGCACGATATAAAACAGGGGCAGACTGGTTTTTTGTAATAGTGTAAAGACCCGCACCGTCAGTAGCAATCCAGAGTCTGTTACCCTGCTGAAAAAAATCGCGTACTACAGTTTTTTCCAGAAAGTAATTTTTAGAATACGTATTCAGGCTCTCATTATATAAGTAAGCACCTTCATCAGAGCCAATCCACAATCCTTCATTTGTCAGCTTTATACAATTTGCGGCCGTAATAGTATTGTTGAGAAGTGTTAGTTTTTTTGATTTAATATCATACTGGCAAAGACCTGAGCCGGTTACAAAAACATAAAATACTTTTTTCTTAGCATTATAAGCTATTGATCGTGCTATATAATTTAATTTTCCATTAAATGGTATTGCCGTTCCAATTTGCTCCCCCTCTTTATAAACTACTATCGCCTCTTTTGTAGCAACAAGAATTATATTTTGAGAATGTACAGCAATTATCTCATAAGCAGTAATTTTTAAAGGTTTAGCTTTTTTATCAATTCCAAAATACTTCAATGGAGTAAAAGAGGAACGTTCTGCATTAAAAACAACAGGGCCGGCTGTTGTTCCTATCCACAAATTGTTTTTATAGTCACCTTCAATACAGCTAATGGCATTTCCCTGAATAGAATTAGGATCAGTATGGATATGACGGTAAATTTTAAAATCATTTCCGTCATATCTATTCAGTCCGTCAAAAGTTCCAAACCACATATATCCATTTTGATCCTGATATATTGACGCAGCAGAATTGTTAGAAAGCCCTGATGATATATCAAGATGTCTTATTGGGTAATTCTGTCCAAATGCATTTATAGAAAGAAAACTAATAACAAGAAAAGACTTTAGCTTATTCATAGAATTTTTTTTAAAAAGCTTGCTGCTCTTTGATATACGAAAAATACAAGGAATGTGATCTGAAAGCCGGATCATTTTTTATATGAATATAGGTAAAATCTGTATGCTTTGCGAAATTAATGTATTTTTATATGGTGTGTAAAAATAACATTTGTTTTTTAGATTAATTACGCCTGTTGAGGTAATGCATAAAAAATTAATTGGCACTCATAGAAACATAGATTTTGTGATGTTGAAAAAGGTAAATAGAAAAATCCGTTTTTATTAGCGTTTTCGCTTTAGCGAATCTGTAAAATCAGCGTATAATTTTGACGCGGATAAAACAGATTTACTTCGTAAAAACGCGGATAAAAACGGATTTTATTTGGAATAATTTTTATTTTCTAAAAGCTTAATTTAATGACATTGTCCGAAGTATCGAGATGTGTTAATGAAAGTGAAACGTCTTTTTTTAAGAATATACCGGTTAAAAATTATACTCTTAGTTAATTATTAAAAATATTATTTTAATGGTTAATTATTGGTTTTGTTATTTTTTTTTGAATGAAAAATTGCATAATATGTTTTTATGAAGCGTTGTATATGGTTTTTTACGAAAATGTCCCCTTTTATAAATGAATTTTTCCCTGTCTTAAAAACTTGCTGTATCCTTAATTTGCAAGTGAGTTGATAAGCTATAACGTTTGAATAAAAATGTTTTGTTTTTGTTCAAAGCAAGTCGATGAAATAACAAACAAATTATCTTAACCAAAAACAATTTAGACATGACCAGCATTCCAATTAAAATTTACTGGCGAAAAACTCTACTCATTCTAAAAAAATAGAGTAAGCTTATTTTTGATGCAGGTTATAATTTTAAGAAACGATTTCTATAGAAACAATTATTATAGAAAATATCTCCTGTTTCTTTAAAAGTTATATATATCTGCAATCATTTTGTAACCAGCACTAATTAACAAAAACTAACTTAAACCAAACCAATTAAAAAAGTATGAAAAGAATTAAAACCAAATTTTTACTTTTATTACTCTTACTTCCTTTTTGTGTTTTTGCTCAGAACACAATTAGCGGTGTTGTCCTCGAAAAAGGAGCCAAGCAGCCCATACCAGGAGTAAACATAAAAGTATCGGGAACAAACATTAGTACCTCTACTGACTTTGATGGAAAATTTAAATTATCCGGAGTAAAAGCAGACAGCCAAATTACGTTTTCCTATACCGGTTATGCCACTCAGACGATTCCGGCAGGCGGGCAGAAAAACATAACTGTATATCTTGAAGAAGATACTAATCAATTAAAAGAAGTAGTTGTTCAGGTAGGTTACGGAAGCGTTAAAAAGAAAGACGCTACAGGATCTGTTACGGCACTTACTACAAAAGACTTTAACAAAGGAAATAATATTACGACAGAAAACCTGCTTAACGGAAGAGTAGCCGGTTTAACAGTAAATTCAACAGGCGCTCCGGGTTCTAGTTCTCAAATTAGGATTCGAGGTGGAAGTTCGCTTTTTGCAAGTAATGATCCACTTATTGTAATTGACGGACTGCCTCTTGATAATGCTACAAATACAGGTTCTTCGTCCTTTTTGGCATCATTAAATCCGGCTACTGTCGAATCGATAACTGTTTTAAAAGATGCTTCGGCTTCGGCAATTTATGGTTCCCGCGCTTCAAATGGTGTAATAATTATTACTACTAAAAAAGGAAGCAAAACATTATCTGTAGATTATAATGTACAATATGCTGCGGGCACGCTGACTAAAACTGTTGATGTTTTTAGTGCAGATGAATTTAGAAGTGTGATTGCAGACAGAAGAAGCGATGACCTAAATAAGCTGGGAACTGCAAATACTGACTGGCAAAAAGCAATTTACAGAAACACCGGAACGGTAGATCAAAGTTTAGCCGTGAGAGGAAATCTATTCAATATTATTCCAACAAGCTTAACGCTGGGAAATACAGATCAGCAAGGATTGCGTTTAACCAATAATTTTAAAAGAAATACGGTTGGTTTAGTAATGAACCCTGCTTTCTTTGACAACCATTTAAAACTTAGGCTTTCGGCCAATTATACAAACGAAATAAACAGATTTACTGATGCTGTTGAAGGAGCTGCTATTGGTTTTGACCCAACACAGCCAATAAAAGTTGAAGGTGCGCCTTACGGAGGTTATTTTGAATATACTACTGGTGTAGATGCCAACGGAAATTATCCGTTAGTATCAACTGCAGCAAGAAACCCTGTTTCGCAATTGCTGAATACAAATGATAGAGGAACAAATGACAGGATTTTTGGAAATTTTGAAATTGATTATAAATTTCATTTTTTACCCGCTTTAAGAGCCGTTGTAAATGTTGGTTTTGATGAATCGAATGGAGAAAGAAGAAGATTAGTTGGTGCTGATGCCGGTTCTGCTCCGTCAAACAACAACATTCCGTATGGTACAAATGAATATACAGAAGCAACCAGAAGAAATAAATTATTAGATACTTATTTAGTTTATAACAAAACGTTTAACTCATTGAATTTTGAAATGACAGGTGGTTATTCGTATCAAAAATTTCAAAGCTCAAGATTTGAAACAGGCAACATTCTGAACCCTGATCTGCCATCAACATTTCCTGAAACTACTCTTGATACAGATGTTGTTTTATTAGGATTCTTTGCCAGAACAAATTTAAATTTCAGAGATAAATATTTATTAACACTGTCTTACAGACGAGACGGTTCATCAAGATTTGAAGAAGCCAATCGCTGGGGGAATTTTCCATCGGCAGCATTTGCATGGAAAATCAGAGAAGATTTCTTTAAAAACAGTACTGTATTATCTGACTTAAAATTAAGGTTAAGTTACGGTATAACGGGACAGCAGGATATTCCTGAGCCAAACGGATATCTTCAAAAATATCAGGTCGGCGGTGGAAATTCTGAATATTATTTTGGAGACAGCCCGGTTCCGGTGGCACTTCCTTCAAAAAGAACAGACAATTTGAAATGGGAAGAAACCACTTCATACAATGCAGGTCTTGATTTTGGTTTTTTAAACAATCGCTTATCTGCCGGACTTGATGTGTATTACAAAGAATCTAAAGATTTATTAGTAAACGCAGCAATATCTGATGGTAGTAACTTCTCTAACCGTGTCTATCAAAATGTTGGAAGTTTTACCACAAAAGGTGTTGAGTTTACGATTAATGCCAATGCAGTTAAAACAGAAAATTTTAACTGGAACATGAACTTTAATATTGCCAAATTCGAAAGAAGAATAAAAAATCTGGTTAACGGAACTGATATCTTTTTAGGAGACAATATAGCAGGAACGGGAACTCCGGGACAAATTTTTAGAGAGGGTTACACTCCTTATTCTTTCTATGTATACAAACAATTATACAACAGCGAAGGAAAACCAATTGAAGGGGCATTTGCAGATTTAAATGGCGATAATATCAAAAATGATTCAGATAAATACATTTATAATAATCCAGATCCGGATTTTACATTAGGATTTGCATCAAACATGAATTATAAAAAGTTTGACTTTTCATTCAATTTAAGAGCAAGTATTGGTAATCGGATTTTTAATGCCGTAGATGCCAGCAGAGCACAATATGACGCTATGGAAAACGGAGGTGTTTTAAGTAATATCCCTTCGCAGGTAACAGAAACTAACTTTCAAACTACTTCAAATGTTGTATTATCAGATCTTTATATAGAAAATGCTTCATTTTTAAAATTAGACAATGTTACGTTAGGATATACTTTATCGAACTGGTTAAACAGTAAAGCTTCATTAAGAGTGTCGACCGGGGTTCAGAACGTTTTTGTACTTACAAAATACAATGGTTTAGATCCTGAAATTACAAATAACGGTGTAGATAAAACGATTTATCCAAGACAAAGATCAATCCTGTTTGGTCTTAATCTTAAATTTTAATAACGAAATCATGAAAAAATATATAGTAACAACAATAATAGCATTGACTGTGGTTTTTCAGTCGTGTACAGATGATTTAAATGTAGTCTCGAAAGATGACGACGTTCTTTCTTCTGATGTTTTATTTTCTACACCTGACGGATACAAAAAAGCATTTGCCGGAGTGTACGGAAATTTAACTTTAACAGGAGTTATTGGTCCTAATGATTCTTCACTGGAAGGGGTAGATGCAGGCACAAGCCAGTTTACAAGATGTTTATTATACATGCAGGAATTAACTACAGACGAATTGGTTTGGAGCTATGAAAATGATGGAGGAACGGCAGAATTACAACGTAATATCTGGACAGCGGCAAACCCTGTTATTTTAGGTATGTTTAGCAGAACGATGGTTTCTGTTTCTTATGCAAACGAGTTTTTACGTCAAAGCACACCAGAAAAATTAAGTTCAAGAGGTATTACAAATACTGCAGATCTGGCAGATATAGCACTTTACCGTCAGGAAGTTCGTGTTTTAAGAGCGTATGCTTATTACAATATGATGGATTTATTTGGAAAAGCGCCAATGTATACCGAAAATGATCCGGTAAATTTTACCGGCCCAGAGTTTAACAGAAAGCAATTATTCGATTTTATCGAAAGTGAATTAAAAGCCGTTTTACCAGATTTAAAAGCAGCCAGAACAAATGTATATGGAAGATTAGACCAATCTATGGCTCGTATGATTTTGGCTAAAATGTATTTGAATGCCCAGGTATATATTCAGACCGATCGTTTTGATGACTGCATTACAATGTGTAACGAAATTATTGACGGCGGTTATACTTTGAAAACAAAATATCTGGACAATTTTAAGGCAGACAACAATACTTCTCAGGAAATCATTTTCGGGATCCAGTCTGATGGAGCAGTTTCTCAAAACTGGGGAGCAACAACTGTTTTAACAAACGGGCAAATTGGTGCCTGGGAAAATAATGGTGCTGATTTTGGAATTGGCGGCTGGACAGGAGCGCTTAGAATCAGAAAAGAATTTGCTCAAAAATTTGACGGGACAAAATTCAGTCAGGATACCAGAAATACAATTGGTAAAGGCGTTCAGGGCGATCCATCAAAACAAAGATCTATTGATATTGAAGATATTGGCGTAAAAACACAAGGTTATATTTTATCTAAATTTTCTAATAAAACTTCAACAGGAGTTAACGGCAGCAGTTCTACTTATGCTGATACTGATTTTCCTTTATTCAGGTTAGCCGATGTATATTTAATGTATGCTGAAGCTACTTTAAGAGGCGGAAACGGGACAACAGCCCAGGCATTAAATTATGTAAATGCTTTAAGACAAAGAGCCAATTCTAATTCAACTGTTGGTAACATTACTTTAAGTGAATTAACGCTTGATTTTCTTATTGATGAAAGAGCACGCGAATTACACTGGGAAGCACACCGAAGACAAGATTTAATTCGTTTTGGAAAATATACAGGAGGATCATATAATTGGGCATGGAAAGGAAATTCTTCAAAAGGAATCTCTATTCCGTCTTACATGAGTGTTTTTCCTATTCCGGAAGGGTCATTGGGAGCAAATAGAAATTTAACTCAAAACACGGGTTACTAAAACTTTTTTTAAACTTAAACGATATACAAATGAAACTTATATATAAACTATTTATAGCAGTGGTGTTACTTACAGGATTTTGGTCTTGTGAAAACGAAGAGAATTTGATGATTTTAGAGCCTCAGGAAGCTGCTTTTTCTATCATAACTCCTGAAAACGGTTCTTCTACTATTTTAAATAAAGAAACACCAAACAATACGGCCCTGACTGTAACCTGGGAAAAAGTAAATTACGGAACCCCAACGATTGTTACCTATACAGTGCAGTTTGCAGCAAGTAATACAGAGTTTGCAGCACCGCTGGATATTACAACTTCTACAACTACACATGCTGCTATTACAGTAGCAGAACTTAATGCAAAAGCACTGGAACTTGGACTTACAGCCGGTGTTGAAGGAACAATCGATATTAGAATTAAATCTACCGTTGGAACAACACTTTCAGAACCAAAATTTTCTACGCCAATTACAATTGCATTGACTCCTTACAGAGGTGTTTTCCCTAAAGTCGATTTATTTTTAGTAGGGCCCGGAACTGCAGCAGGATGGAGTGTAACCAGCAACAACATGCCAATTTACAGAGACCCAAAAGAAAATGCAAAACACTATTATACAGGATATTTTAATAAAGATGGTTTTAAATTAATCGAGCAAATTGGATTCTGGGCTCCAATGTACGGAGCAAATGGCGCTAACGTACAATACAGAGCAACAGAAAGCGATAGTGATCCTGGTGTATTCCCAACAACAGCTTCAGGTTATTACAGCTTTGAGATTAATATTGAAGAATTGACATACAAAATTACGCCTTACACAGGACCAATGACAACCTATGCAACAATTGGTTTGACCGGATCTGTATTAACAGGCGATGATACCGGCTGGAATACAGAGGTTCCTTTAGTGAAATCTGCATTTGATGAGCATATCTGGAAAGTTACCCAAACTTTAAAAGCCGGAAAAATGAAATTCAAAGCAAACAACAGCTGGGATGTAAACTGGGGAGATAACGGTGGAGATATCATTGTTGAGGCCGGAAAATATGATATCTGGTTCAATGATTTAGACGGTCGTTACATGTTTATATCAACTCCATAAATTGAATTAAAAATCAGAGAAGCCTCAATGGTGAAAATTTGAGGCTTCTTCTTTACATTAAAAGAAGTTATTTTAAATTCAAAATTTCAATCATTATAATTCATAATTATGAAAAAATATATAAAAATTCTTGGGCTGCTTGCCATTACAGCAATTCAGTTTTCGTGCTCAGGTAATGATTCTGAAGATGCAGAAGCTGTTAACCCGCCAGATGCAAGTGATACTTTTATCAGAGCATCAGATGTTTCATTTCTCCCTCAAATGGAATCTTTAGGAACTAAATTTTACAATAACGGCAAAGCCGAAGGAATGCTTACAACACTAAAAAATGCAGGTTGTAATACAGTTAGAATTCGTTTATGGAAAAAACCTGTAAATGGGCGTTCTGGTTTAAGTGAAGTAAAACAGTTGGCTCAAAAAGCAAGGCAGGCCGGTTTAAGAGTCTGGCTTACCGTTCACTATTCTGATACTTGGGCCGATCCTGGCGCTCAGACCATTCCCGAAGAATGGAAAAATTTATCTTTTACCGATTTAAAAACGGCAGTTTCTAATTACACATCAGCAATAATTACAGAAATTAATCCGGATATTATTCAAATTGGTAATGAAATCAATAGTGGGTTATTGTGGCCGAAAGGAAACCTAATTAGTAACGAACAGCAATGTATAGCTTTATTAAGTGCTGCAAGTGCTGCAGTTCGCAGTAAAGCGCCAAATACAAAAATAATGATTCATTATGCAGGTGTAAATGGCGGTGGTACAGATTGGTTTTTTACCAAAATGAAAAGTGTTGATTACGACTATATCGGATTATCTTATTATCCTGTCTGGCACGGTAAAGATTTAACAGAAGTAAAAAATACCATTGATGCTTTAGGAAAGAAATTCAGCAAAAAAGTCCTGATTGCAGAAACCGCTTATCCTTTTACTTTATTGCACAATGACCAGACTAATAATATTGTAGGCACAAACGATCAGCTGGTTCCGGGATATCCTGCAACTCCGGCAGGACAAAGAACTTTTGTTTTGGATATTAAAAACATAGTAAAAACATCAGAATCCGGGCAGGGATTTGCGTATTGGGGTGGAGAATGGGTTGCTTTTAAAGGACCGCAATCTCAAAGCGGCTCTACATTCGAAAATCAGGCTTTATACAGTTTTGATAACAATGCCTTATCAGTAATGCAAGCTTTCAGTAAAGACTAAAACATGAAAAAATCACTTAAAATTGTATCTTTTTTGATGATAACTGCCATTTTGTTTACTTCATGTAAATCTAAAATGACAAGTGAAAAATATTCTTTTTCAAAAGGAGCAGATGTGGGCTGGCTTCCGCAAATGGAAGCAACGGGCTATAAATTTTATGATGCAGACGGTTCTCAAAAAGACTGTCTGCAATTATTAAAAGACCGCGGAATAAACACCATTAGGTTACGTGTCTGGGTAAATCCAAATGATGATAAAGCCAGCGGGCACTGCAGTCCCGAAGAAACAGTTGTTATGGCGGTCCGCGCACAAAAAATGGGAATGCGCATCATGATCGATTTTCATTACAGCGATTCCTGGGCAGATCCCGGCAAACAAAATAAACCAGCTGCATGGGCAAAACACTCCTTTCCAGAATTATTAAATGATGTTTATCAGCATACTTATGATGTTTTGCAGCTGTTAAAAAAAGCAGGAGTAACCCCGGAATGGGTTCAGGTTGGAAATGAAATTCCGGGCGGTATGCTTTGGCCGGAAGGAAGCACAGACAATTTTAATCAGCTGGCACAACTGCTTAATAAAGGATATGAAGCAACAAAAGCTATCGACCCAAAAATTAAAGTAATTGTTCATCTTGATGAAGGAAATAAAAGTGAAAAATTCAGATGGTTTTTTGATAAAGTAACTGAAAATAAGGTAAAATACGATGTAATTGGTTTATCGTATTATCCGTATTGGATTAAAACCGATTATCAAAGTACCATTTTAGATTTAGAAAATAATCTAAAAGACATGGCTTTGCGCTACAATAAAGAAGTTATGGTGGTTGAAGTTGGCGGTGATTATGAAGCTGTACAAAATACCAAAGAAATGCTTGAAGCTACTATAAAAGCCGTAAAAAGCGTACCTAATAATAAAGGTTTAGGTGTTATTTACTGGGAACCGCAAGGCGAAAAAAGCTGGAGCGGTTATCAATTAAACGCTTGGCTTTCTGACGGAAAACCTTCGCCGGCATTAGACGCTTTTAAAGAATAAATGTTTTTTAAATTAAAAATTAAAAATTGCCATTAAGATATTAAGTTTCATAAAGCTAAATTATCTTAACCCGTTGGATGTAGAGCATAAAAAAAAATTAAACACATAGAAACATAGATTTTATGTTCTTGAAAAAGTAAATCAAAAAGAAACTTGTTTCTCACACATACCTATGTTTGTTAATGCAAGTGAAACGCCTTTCCTGAGTTCAATAAATTCTATGTTTCTATGTGTTAAAAATAGTTGCACCTAACGAGTTGTCTTAATATCTTAATGTTGAAATAATTAAAACAGAAAATGAAATTAATTTTTAGATCAATATCATTCTTATTTCTACTGATTTTTTCGTCCGGAAAAATGATGTCGCAATCCACTACTGTTGTTTTAAAAGATAACTGGCTTTTTTCTAAAGAAGTAAAAGAAGATGCTTTTTCTGTAGATTTTAATGCTTCAAAATGGGAAAAAGTCAGTGTGCCTCATGATTGGGCCATTTATGGACCTTTTGATAAAGAATGGGATAGACAGGTTTCGGCAATTGAACAAAACGGAGAAAAAATCCCAACCGAAAAAACAGGCCGTACCGGAGCACTTCCGCATATTGGAACAGGCTGGTATCGTAATACATTTTCTATTCCGGAGTTTAAAAAGGGGAAAAAAGCAATTCTTATTTTTGAAGGGGCTATGAGCGAACCTCAGGTTTTTTTAAATGGAAAAAAAATAGGAGAATGGGGGTATGGTTACAGCTATTTTTATATTGATATTACCAAAGATCTCAAAGCAGGCTCAGAAAATTTATTGGCCGTAAAACTGACTAATATGCCATTTTCTTCAAGATGGTACCCCGGAGCTGGTCTTTACAGAAAAGTTAGTATTGTAGTAAAAGAGGAGGAAAGTTTTGCACAATGGGGAACTTTTATAACAACTCCTGAAATGAAGGCGGATAATGCTGTTGTTGATATTAAAGCTGAGTTTCATGGCAGTAACCTGTCAATGGAAACCCAAATAAAGGATGCAGATAATAATGTAGTAGCGGCACAAAAAGGTGCAGAAATGAAGGATGGAAAATTCCATCAGATAATTGCAGTTGCCAAACCACATTTGTGGAGTCCTGAGACACCATATTTGTACACAGCGGTAACCAAATTATATGCAGCTGACGGAACTTTAAAAGACGAACAAAACATAAAGTTTGGTATAAGATTCATTAAATACGAACCCAATAAAGGATTTAGCCTTAATGGTAAAGTGACAAAATTTAAAGGAGTTTGTCTTCATCATGATTTGGGTCCTCTTGGTGCGGCTGTAAACAAAGCGGCACTTCGCAGACAGCTTACGATTCTAAAAGATATGGGATGCAACGCGATCCGAAGTTCTCATAATATGCCCTCTTTTGAACAGCTTGAACTGGCTGATGAAATGGGATTTATGTTTCTCGCAGAAAGTTTTGATGAATGGGCAAAGCCAAAAGTAGAAAACGGATATCATCGTTTTTTTGAAAAATATGCAGAAAAAGATATTGTGAATTTAGTGAGAGCCACACGAAACCATCCTTGTATTGTAATGTGGAGTTCAGGAAATGAAGTTCCGGATCAATATGGGGCCGAAGGTTTGACAAGGGCTAAATTTTTGCAGGATATTTTTCATAGAGAAGATCCAACACGCCCTGTAACGGTGGGAATGGATCAGGTAAAACAGACTATGGCATCAGGTTTTGGGTCTTTATTAGATGTTCCCGGGCTGAACTACAGGGTTCATCTTTATGAAGAAGCTTATAAATCATTCCCGCAAGGATTTATTTTAGGTTCAGAAACAGCTTCAACTGTGAGTTCAAGAGGAATTTATAAATTTCCTGTTGTACAGGCAAAAAATAAAGAATACGATGATCTTCAATGTTCGTCTTATGATCTTGAAGCCTGCAGCTGGTCAAATGTTCCTGATGAAGATTTTGTACTTCAGGATGACAAGCCGTGGGTTATTGGAGAATTTGTCTGGACAGGTTTTGATTATTTAGGAGAACCTACGCCTTATGATGAAAAATGGCCGTCAAGAAGTTCTTATTTCGGGATTTCAGATTTGGCAGGACTTCCTAAAGACCGTTTTTATCTTTACAGAAGCAGATGGAATACGAAAGATAAAACGCTTCATATACTGCCGCATTGGAACTGGAAAGGAAGAGAAGGGGAAATCACTCCTGTTTTCGTTTACACAAATTACGACAGCGCTGAGCTTTTTGTAAATGGAAAAAGTATGGGAGTCCAGAAAAAAAATAATTCAAGTCCGCAAAATCGTTATCGTTTAATGTGGAATGATGTGAAGTATGAGCCTGGAACGGTAAAAGTTACAGCATTTGATTCAAATGGAAAAATAGCGGCAGAAAACGAGATTAAAACTGCCGGCGATCCATATAGAATTGTACTCGACGCAGACCGCGAAACTATTAAAGCTGATGGTGAGGATATCTCTTTTGTAACTGTTTCGGTAGTAGATAAAAACGGAATTCCATGTCCTGCAGCGGTCAATGAACTGCAGTTTAAAGTAACTGGTGCTGGAGTTTACAGAGCTGCATGTAATGGCGATGCCGCATCATTGGAAATATTTCACCAGAATAAAATGAAGCTTTTCAGCGGTAAACTTGTGGTTTTGGTTAAAGCAGTTAAAACTGCAGGCCCAATCCAATTGGAAGTAACTGGTAAAGGACTTCAGAAAGGTAAAATAAATTTAAAGTCAGAGCTTTAATAAAATATTGCAATCTTGAAAAAGTGATTTTCCTTTTCAAAATTACTTTCGAATCACTCATTGCCCACAGAAAGAAAAACAAAGCCACCGCATTTCAGTGGCTTTGTTTTTACTTTTTATCTCAAACTGTTTCATCTTTTCATTATTTACCGTTAATTAAAAAATCATTTAATCTTTTAGTGAATTCTAATCCTTTGTGACAATTCATAAAAAATACAAAACCTATTTTGGAATCTTTATAAAATTCGAAATTCGAATTATACCGGTTGTTATTATTTCCTGAATGGGAATATTTTAGCCCGTAAGGTGTTTTTTTGCAAAATATTCCCAGACAAATTGATTTTTGAGGTTCAGTTTCTAACTGAGGTAATGCCATATCTTGAAAGATGCTTCCTGGCGTATCGCTTTCTTTTATCAGTGCCATAATGAATTTTGCGTATTCTTTGCTTTCAGTACATAAACTATATGCAACACCCGGCTGTTGCCATAACTGGTTTTTCCCCCAGTATTTATTATCTTTTAATCCATCTGCCAGATGTTCTTCAACATATTTATTTTTTATTAGGTAAGAGTTTTTTATATCAAAAGGATTAAACACTTCTTCCTCAATTATATCTTCGATTTTTTTATTAGTTAAATGTGCCGCAACTTTTCCAAGATATTCGTATCCCTCACCAGAATAGCCGTATTTTTCACCAGGATTAGCAATAAAAGCTAACTTAGATCCATCTTCTCTCCAATTAGGTAACCCCGTGGTATGAGATAATACCATCCTTGCGGTTATTAATTTATTGCGGTCATCGTATTGAATATCTTCATAAGGGTAATACTTATAGAGTGGGGTATCTAAATCAAGAAAGCCCTTTTTTATAAGTTTATGAACAGCATAAGCGAAAACAGGTTTTGTCATTGAAGCTGCTTCAAACAGGGAATAGGTATCGATACTCTGTTTCTCATTATTTTTTATTCCTGATGCCTGATAGTAGACTATTTTGCCATCTTCTATAATCGCAATTGATATGGCAGGTATTTCGAGTGAATCCATCTGTTTTTTGATGAATTTATCAACATCACTTGTGGTTATGTTTTTGCCTTCTAACGTTTTTATTTGGGCAATTGTTTTATGGCTTAAAACGACTAATACAAAAAATAGCAGCAGATGCAGTTGTGTTCTTAGATTTTTCATTTATAGAAATTTATTTACTAAAAAAGACACCAAATTATTATAAATGTTACAGTAATAATCTCGTTAAGATACAATAATTGTCGTTTAAATGTAAATATGTAGGATTTTTTCTTTAATTTGGTAGGGATTAAAACTTAAAAGATTAGAGATGAAACCATTTAAAATTTTTCTAGTTGAAGATGACCCTTTTTTTGGAGAGACTCTAAAATATCACCTTAAATTAAATCCTGACTTTGAAGTACTCTTGTTTCAAACCGGAAAGGAGTGTTTGGATAACTTGTTTCAGAACCCCAATATTATTTGCCTGGATTTTGGATTACCGGATATAACCGGTGATTTACTGCTTAAAAAAATTCATCAGATTAATAATAAAATCCCAATTATCGTTATAAGCGGTCAGGAAGAAATTGAAGTGGCTGTAGATTTCTTAAAATCAGGAGCCAAAGATTACATTGTAAAAAATACTTATACAAAAGAGCTGCTTTGGAACTCGATTATTAAAATCAGGGAGAATTTAAGTCTCATTGATGAAGTCGAGGAATTAAAAGAAAAGTTAGAGCAAAAATTTAGCTTCGAGAAGACTATATTAGGGCAAAGCGAGGCAATAAAAGCGGTTTTAAATAAAATAAATAAATCATTAAGTACAAACATAAATGTTTCTATTACCGGAGAGACAGGCACTGGTAAAGAAATGGTAGCTAAGGCCATACATTATAATTCTGATAGAAAATACAAACCATTTATAGCATTAAATATGGCAGCAATCCCAAAGGAATTGATCGAGAGCGAATTTTTTGGCCATGAAAAAGGGGCTTTTACCGGAGCGGACCAAAGATTGATCGGTAAATTTGAACAGGCTGATGGAGGTACAATTTTTCTTGATGAAATTGCTGAACTTGATTTAAATCTGCAGAGTAAATTGCTTAGGGCATTGCAGGAAAGAGAAGTTACAAGACTTGGAGGAAAAGGAGTTATTAAGTTTAATGCCCGGCTCATAATTGCCACTCACAAAAATTTAAAAGAAGAGGTAAAAAAAGGAGCGTTCAGAGAAGATCTTTATTATAGAATTGTGGGACTTCCTATAGAATTGCCGCCTTTAAGGGAAAGAGGCCGCGATGTTTTGCTTTTATCAAAGCATTTTATTGATCTTTTTACAAAAGAGAATAAATTGAAAACAATAAGTATTTCAAAAGAGGCTAAAGATAAATTACTCAAACATAAATTTCCCGGAAATATAAGAGAGCTTAAATCAATCATTGACCTGGCTTGTGTAATGTGTGAAAACAATGAAATCTCTGCCGAAGATTTAACTTTTGATAGTATAAATAATAACACTGATTTTTTCTTGTCTGAAGATAAAACACTGAAAGAGTTTACGGCTGAAATTATATTGTATTATTTAAAAAAAAATAATGAAGATGTTGTAAAAACGGCCAAACAATTAGACATCGGAAAATCTACGATTTATAACTTAATTCAATCAAGTCAAACTAAAAAAAAGGATTTAAATGAAAATAGCTACAACTTTATTTGAAAATAATTCTTTTATACGAGAATTAAACACTGATAATTTAGATTTCGCTGATTTAGACTTAGTTTTAGGTTTTGGGTCAAGAGAACTTTTATCAGACGAAAAGGTTTTTAATCAATTAAAAAATAAATTCCCGGCTTCGCAATTGATTCTTAGTTCATCAGCGGGTGAAATTTATGAAAATGAAGTTTTAGACAATACCATATCTCTCACAGCAATTAAATTTTCTTCAACTCAAATCAAAACTTACGAAGTTGATATAACTGCTTTTGAGAATAGTTTTCAGGCGGGGTCTTCTCTAATTGGTAAATTTGATCAGGAAAATTTAAAATTGGTTCTAATACTCTCAGATGGAGGAAAAGTAAACGGGAGTGAGTTAGTTAATGGAATGAATGCCGTAAAAAAAGAAGAGGTGTTAATTGTAGGAGGGCTTGCTGGCGATGGATCAAGGTTTGAAAAAACTATTGTAGGATTGAATAAAACTCCTGCACAGGGCAAAATTATTGCTATTGGTTTTTATGGCGAAAAATTACTTGTGTCTCATGGATCTTTGGGAGGATGGGAAAGTTTTGGATTAGAGCGAATAGTGACCAAATCTGAAAACAATGTTTTATATGAAATTGATGGAAAAAATGTATTAGATCTGTATAAAATCTATTTAGGAAAATATGCGGAAGAATTACCGGGTTCTGCATTACTTTTTCCGCTGTCAATCAAGGCTGACGGAGTCGATGAACCAATTGTCAGAACCATTTTATCAATAGACGAGGCCAGTCAGACAATGACATTTGCAGGTGATGTGCCAAAAGGCAGTAAAGTACGTTTTATGAAAGCTAATTTTGACAGATTAATAGATGCGGCAAGTGAGGCCGCAGCTTCTTGTTTAGAGGTAAATAGTTTTAGTCCAAAATTAGCTCTTCTGATTAGTTGTGTGGGGCGAAAATTAATTCTGGGAAGCAGAATAGACGAAGAAGTTGAAGCTGTTTCTGATATTTTTGGCGATAAAACAACTCTTTCCGGTTTTTATTCCTATGGAGAAATTTCACCATTGAAACCATTTGGCGAGTGTATACTTCACAACCAGACAATGACAATTACCTGTATTAATGAAATAGATTAGTTATGGAAATTCATAAACTTTTACAAAGGCAAATTAATAAAAATGTACCTCTGGGTCTTCAGGATGACCCGTCTTTTCAATCTTTTATAAAAACGGTTAATGACTCTTATTTATCTTTTGAAAGGGACAAAGATTTAATGGATCATTCATTTCAGGAAAGTGAAAAAGAATACAATGAGGTTCATGAGAATTTAAAAAAAGAATATGAATTAAAACAACAATCTATTTTAAATCTTTACGAAAGCCTTACCGATTTAGATCAGGGTTATGGATCGATAAATGAAGAGGAAAAAAATGACCTTCTTTTTATTTCAAAATATTTAAGTGAACAAATAGCTAAAAGAAAAGAAACTGAAAAAAAACTATTTGAAACTGTCCAGTTCTTAAAGACTTTATTAGAGAATTTACAATCAGGAATTTTAGTTGTAGACAATAACGATACTATCTTATTTGTTAATCAATATTTATGCGATATACGCAGTATCAATGCTTCTCCCGAAGAAATGATAGGAAAAAAGACAATTGATTATTTAAATGAAGCAAAAGTATTGTTTAAAGACAGTACAGCTTATAAAAAAAGGATAAATGAAATTTTATTAAATAAAGAAATTGTAATTGGCGAAGTACTTGAAACGGTAGATAATCGTTTTTTTGAAAGAGATTATATACCAATTTTTATTGAAAATCAATGTATTGGACATCTTTGGAAATCTACAGATGTAACTCAAAAAATTAAAAGTAAAAATCTGCTGAAACAAAGTGAAGAGCGTAATCGTATTATAATGAATTCTTCATTAAATGCTATTATCGCCATTGATATTACGGGAAAAATAACTTTTTGGAATAATCAGGCTGAAATTATTTTTGGCTGGAAAAAGGAAGAGGTTTTAGGTAAAAACTTAAATGAAACTATAATTCCTGACCGACATAAAAAAGGACATCAGGAAGGACTTAAATATTATGCAGAGACAGGTAAGAGTAAAGGATCTGTTTTAAACAAACAAATAGAGCAGCTGGCGATAAATAATAAAGGGCAGGAATTTCCTGTAGAAATTTCGATTATACCCATAGAGCAAAATGGAGAAGTATTTTTTTGCTCCTTTATCCAGGATATTTCAGAGAGAAAAAAAGTCGAAACAAAACTGAAATTTCAGGAAGAAAAATACCGCAATATTATTGCCAACATGAATTTAGGACTTATCGAAGTTGATAATAATGGAATAATTCAATATGCAAATCAAAGTTTTGCAAGTATTTCAGGATTTGAAATTGATGAGCTCATTGGCTTGAATCCTTCCAAAACGTTTGTACTTGGAAAGAATATCGAGAAGATGAAAGCCAAGAAAAAACTGCATGAACGGGGAATTTCTGATGTGTATCAAATGCCCGTTAAAAACAAAAGAGGAGAGTTAAGATGGTGGGCTATTGGAGGAGCTCCCAATTATGATGACAAAGGGAATCTGGTTGGTTCAATAGGAATTCATCTTGATATTACGGAGCAAAAACTGATGGAGGAGGAACTGGAAAAAGAGAAAATTAAAGCAGAGGAAGCCTCTAAAGCTAAAGAGATCTTTTTAGCAAATATGAGCCATGAAATACGTACACCTCTTAATGGTATAATTGGTTTCTTGCGCGAACTGGAAAGACAGCCGCTTACAGATTTGCAAAAAAAATATGTTGAGAACAGTACTGTAGCTTCAAAACATTTACTGTCAATCATTAACAATATATTAGACATATCTAAAATTGAAGCAGGAGAGATGTCTCTTGAAATAGAAGATTTTATTTTTAAAGATGTAATTAATAATGTAGTTGCAGTTCTTGAGCCCCTTGCCAAGAAAAAAGGATTAAAGCTTATCTCGCAGATTTCACCAGAAATTAATACTGTTTTAAAAGGAGATTTTTTAAGACTGGAACAAGTTTTATTTAATCTGGTAGGCAATTCTTTGAAGTTTACCAATAAAGGAAAAATATATTTGAAATGTGAAATCGTGAAAGATAGCAAAGCTTTTCAGAGACTTCAAATTTCTGTAATAGACACTGGAATTGGAATGGAGCAAAGTTTTGCAGATATCATCTTTAATAAATTTTCTCAGGAGGATAAGGCAATAACAAGAAAATTTGGGGGTACAGGTTTGGGAATGGCTATTACGCGGGAATTGATTCAATTGATGAAAGGGGAAATTAAGGTTCAGAGTGAGAAAGCCCAGGGTACTACAATTAGTTTTATATTAAACTTTGAAAAGGGAGATATCAATAATATTAAAAAAGTTCAAGAAGAGATTAATGTCGATATTTCAGGAACTAATATTTTATTAGTAGAAGATAATATTATCAATAGAATGGTTGCTATTAATTCCCTGCATTATTTTAATTGTGAGGTAACTGAAGCCACTAACGGTTTAGAAGCGATTGAAATTTTGAAAAACAGGAAATTTGATATTATTTTAATGGATATCCAGATGCCTGAAATGGGCGGTATAGAAGCTACAATAAAAATTCGGGAAGAACTCAAACTGCAAACACCAATAATTGCCCTTACTGCCAGTGCTTTTAAAAGCGAAGTTAAAAAATGTAAAAATGCTGGTATGGATGATTATATAACCAAACCGTTTGAAGAGTTTGATTTAATAGAAACCATATCAAGATTTACCAATAAACAATTTAATACTATAGATAAGCCTGTTTTTGAGAGCAATGAAAAACTTTACGATTTAAAAATTTTGGACAAAATTAGCAGGGGCAATTCAGAATTTGTTTTAAAAATGATTGTAATTTTTATTGATCAAATAGAAGAAATACTTCCTAAGGCAGAAGCTGCACTGTCTTCAGATAATTTTTTATTGATGAATCAGCTTATTCATAAGATCAAGCCAAGTATTGAAAGCATGGGAATAGTGAGTATTAAAGATGAAATTAATATTCTGGAAATAATTACAAAAGAGGAACAGCCAGTTAAAGAAAAAATCACCCATTTATTTTTTCAAATAAAACAAACCCTGCTTACAGTTGTAGACGAATTGCAAAAAGAAACTTTAGATTAATTTCCAAAAAATGGAAAATTTTCCACTTTTCGGAAAATTAAATCTATTTATTATTTTGTAAGTATCTTATTTATAATGTATTATGTTTTTGGCTTGATTATGGGCTACCTGTTATCAGAGATAAATAAGATAACATGGAGAATCTGCCCCAAATTAAATTTTTCATAGTAGAAGAGGATATTTTTTGTGCTAATGTGTACAATCAATATCTCTTAAACATGAATTATAATGACATTACCCACTATGCAAATGGTACAGATTGTATTAATAATTTGCATCAAAATCCAGATATCATTTTTCTGTATCATCACATGGAGGATATTAATGGATTTGAAGTACTTAAAAAAATTAAGCAGTATAATTCTAATATATATGTAATTATGATCTCCAGGCAGGAAAATACTAAAACAGTAGTTAACGCTTTAAGGCTTGGTGCTTTTGATTATATAATAAAAGGAAATGATAGTTATGAAAAAATAGAGCTGATTATAAATAAAATAATTGCTATTAAGGAGCAATTAAAAGCATCTCATCCAGGATTTATTAAACGGTTATTGTCTATCTTTTGATCAAATTAACGAGACAAAAAGTCTTGATAAAAACTAGTATTGTGTTCAGCTCAATTGCTTCTGTATCAGTAAATGACTACATCAAAAACTAAATCAATTTATGCCTGATTTCTTTGTATTTTAAACGACCTACAGGTAATAACTCACCATTTTTTAGTAACATATTATATTTTCCGCCGGCTTCTACAATCAGTTTATCTGCTTCCTGCCAGCAAAGAATATAGGATTTATGAATTCGCTCGAATTCTGCCGGGAGGAGTTTTTCTAATGATTCCATAGACTTATCATGCAGTTCTACACGACCATTTGCTAAATGTAATTCGGTATAAATTCCTGCGCCTTTTATGTACCTTATGTCTTTTATTGTGATGAGATTAATAGTTTTTCCCTTTTTTACGGCTAAAAACTGAATATCTTGACCATTTGTTTTTTCTGGTGTTGTAAAACGTGTAAAAGCCTGAGCCAGTCTGTTGGCATCAAATGGCTTAGGAACAAAATCCAAGACACCATAATTAAATGCCATAATTGCTTTATCTGTATAAGCAGAAATAATAATGGTTTGAAAAGATTTTGCGACAACGGTCTGCAGCACTTCAAATCCGTCCTCGCCATTCAAATTCAAATCGAGAAGCAGTAAATCGATTGATTGTTTTTCGATAGTATTTAGCCCGTTTTCAACAGAATCACTAAGTAAAATCTGTACCTCTTTATCAAAAAAATCACGGGTCATTCTTTCGATTCGTTTGGCAATTCGGGCCTCGTCTTCAATAATTAGAATTTTCATTTTTTGTCAAAAATTTTAATTGTTGTACACCATCCTTCTTCAACAGCAAACGAATCAAATTCCCAATTACTGCCATAACTTTCATTTAATCTGGCTTTGATGTATTTAAAACCTGTTCCGCTGCTGTTTTCTTTCTTTCTGTTTCGGTTTTTTGCCACGGTTAACAATGTATATTGTTTGTATTGTTTTTCCCGGATAAAGCTTAAACAGAAAGTAATACAGCCTTGTTTTGGAGGTAAACTGTGTGTGATTCCGTTCTCTATAATGGTATGAATTACCGCAGGCGGAATTTCTTCATTGACATCAATATTTTTTTCTTCCCAGTTATAACATACTTCTTTTCGAAAAGACATTACTTCTATATGTTTCCGGCATAATTCAATTTCCTGCTGAATAGGAATTAGGGTGTCCTCGGCAATAGAATTCATAATATCAAATTCATCTGCCAGCGCACGAATAAATACAACACCCTGCTGCGGAGATTCTTCTATCCAGTCTATCAATGAAGTCAGTGTATTACGCAGAAAGTGCGGCTGAATATTTTTCTTAACCAGTTCTAACTGTAATCTCGATGAAAGCAATAACGAGGCATTATGGGCTTCTTCGAGAGCTTTTGCCCTAATAGTATGCAGATAAAGCATAGACAGGACGATAATCGTAAATGCGATAAATAACCCAAAATCATAATATATATATCTGTTTACAATTACACTAGCCAGTAAACCAATTACTACGATTAAGCCGCCTTTAATTTTGCGGAATGCCGCATCGATGGCAATAATAAATGAGACAGCACACATTGCATAACTAAAATAAATGGCTGTCATATCGTAATGGCCGTAGTATACAATATAAATAGTTAGAAGACTTACAATCAAAAGAAATAAAAACAACCGCTTTCTTTTAAAGCCAAACTGCAGCATAAAATACCAGGGAACCAGTATTGAAATTACGAATGTGAGCAAACCGACAATCTGTAATCGGGTATAAAAGCTGGTATACGGAATATCGATATAAAATTTCATGTATTCTATAATAAGCAGACAGAAAAAGAGCAGACAGATTATCCCAAAAAGTAAAACGGTTGCTTCTTTACGGGTACTGTTTATGTAGAGAAAGAAATAATAAATAAAGGCAATAAGAAAAGCCCCTGCCATCAAATTCATAAAAGACATGACCACAAGCGGCGCACGATGAAGTCTTAAAAAGCTTTCCAATTTTAAGCCGATGCTGCGATTTGCATCCCGAATTTTAGTTTGTGTTCCAATTACTGTGACAATGTGTTTGCCTGTATTAGCCAATTTTTCGGGTATTTGGTAATAAGTCATTTCAGTTCCCGGAATTTCAGGCTGGCCTGATTTTGCCATTTTACCGTTGCTTCCCACAAAAACACCATCCCAATAAACATCAAAAGAACCAAAAGCAGTTACCTGTAAACCTAACGGGGTCAGTTTATTTTCACGTTTAAGGATTTCGATTTCTATTGGAACTTTAAAAATGGAGTTATCAGATTTGCCCAAATAATCATGAGGACGATTTTCATCATCAACATAATATGTTACATCCGATTTCACATACTCGGTGTATTGTTTACAGGATGAAAACAACAGCAGTAATAAAACTATAAAAAAGGGAGGTCGATACATAAGATAAAGATAAAATAAATATCGAATACCGAAATGCATTTCAAAAGCTCTTAGAGCCGTTTGCATGTTTTAAAAGGTAAGATTTTATTTTATAAAGTAATCTTGTATCATCAAAACCAATAAACATGAAAACCTTAATAACCAGTATTTTAATTTTATTTATTTCAATGTTTAGCTTTGCACAAAAAGCTGCTGTATCTGGCAAAGTTCTGGACAATACAACTAAAGAAGCAATTCCGTATGTGACAGTATCCATACAAGATAACACCTCAAAAACAGCAGCAGTTGGTGTAACAGACGACCAGGGTATGTTTAATCTCGAAGAACTGCCAAGCGGTAAATTGACAATTTCTTTTAGTTATATAGGTTATCAAAATTATATCCAGACATTGGAAATCATTTCGGGAAAACCAAAAACAGAATTAGGAATTATTTTTTTACATACCGATGCTGTACAATTAAATGCTGTTGAAGTGGTGACTGGGCAAAAACCCAGCGTTAGTTTAAAACTCGATAAAAAAGTTTTTGAAGTAGGCAAAGATGTGCTTTCGCAGAATGGCTCTGCTCACGATGTTTTAAACGGAGTTCCTTCTGTAACAGTTAGCCCAACGGGGGGAATAAGTCTTCGCGGAAACAGCAGCGTTTTGGTATTAATCAACGGGCGCCAATCTGGTTTAACACAAAGCAATTCACTCGATCAAATTGCCGCTGACCAGATTGAGCGTATCGAGGTAATAACTAATCCTTCGTCCCGATATGATGCTTCCGGCTCGGCAGGAATTATTAATATTATATTAAAGAAAAACAAAAAAAGCGGTTTCAGCGGTCAGGTTCGATTAGTTGCCGGATCACCAAATGACAGCCGCCTTAATCCAAGCATCAATTTTAAATCAGATAAAATCAATATTTTTTCCAATTTTGGCATCCGTTCTTCTGATTATGTTGGATTATATACTACCAATCAGTCGACTATGAACAACGGTAATCCAAATTATCTTAACCATGTGCAAAATGAGGATCGCCATGACGATGGAAAATTGATTTATCTGGGTGCTGATTATTATATTGATGAGCATCGTACCATTACCGTAGCTTTTTTAAAAAATGCCACGAAAGATGATGATAAAACCCGTTTATTGTATGATTACAGCAATGCAAACCATACACGAGATAGTCTTTTAACAAGAGAAGGAAAATCACTGGAAAAAAGAGATTACAACCAATTTGAGTTTAATTATACCCAGACTTTTAAAAAGCCATCAAAAAAATGGACAATTGATGTTCAGTATGATTGGTGGAACAGTGATAAAAAGTGGAATCTTTTAACACAGCGTATTTATCCGGAAACGCTGGTCTATCCCGATATTAGGACCAACTCAATAGGAAGCAGTAAAGATTTGCTTGTTCAGAGTGATTTTATTCTGCCAATTGATACTGTTTCTGTATTTGAAATGGGAGTTAAGGCAGAGATTCGTAAAGTTTCCAGTCAGTTTTTGGCTGAGCAGCAACAGGAAAATATTTGGACGATTTATCAAAATATTGACAATGATCTAAATTATACCGAAACCATTTCAAGTGCTTATGCGCAATACAGCAACAAATTTAAGAGATTTAATTATATGCTGGGCCTTCGTACAGAATTCACTAAAATTGCGATTACAGATATTAAAAACACTTATAACGATGATAAAAAATACAACAAATTATTTCCCACCGTTAATTTAAGCTATAAGTTTGAAGGTTCTACTTTGCAGTTAAATTACAGTAAGCGAATTAATCGTCCGCCTTTATATGCTTTGTATCCTTTTAACGAACTGACCGATTTGAATGCGCAATATATTGGTAATCCAGATCTAAACCCTTCCTATTCTGATGTGTTTGAACTGGCTTTCCTTAAAGCATGGAAAAAGCTTACGCTCAATCCTTCCGTTTATTATCAGTGGGAGAGTGGTTACATTCAGGATTTTACTTATCGTGAAAATGATATATTTTTTACAACGCCTATTAATATTCAGCATGAAATACGAAGCGGTGTGGAACTTTCGACCTTGTATAATCCGTTAAAATGGCTTCAGGTAAATTTAGAAATGAATTTTTATCATTTTACGCAAAAAGGAAGTTATCAGGACGAAAACCTTGATTATAGCGGAAAAACTTTTACAGGACGTTTAAGCACTCAGGTTAAGCTCCCATCAAAATTCAGTTTTCAGGGGCGTTATAATTTTCGGGGTGCACAGCAAAATGCGCAAACAAGAAATGATGCATTGCAATCGCTTGATTTTGGTTTAAGCAAAATTTTATTAAAAGACAAAGCTACCATTGTATTTGATGTCACAAATGCTTTTGACTTACGCCAAAATAAAAGTACAACAACTGGTACAGATTATTATATTACCGAAAACAGTATACCAAATGCAGCCCGCTACAGACTTAGTTTTGTGTATCGTTTTAATTTAACAGATCAAAAAGCAATCAGGCAGGCGAGTAGTGCTAATCGTAATTAATACGGCTGTAGTTTATTTATTATATGCTTACATTTGCGTTTCTATTGAAAATCAAGATTGAAAATATTTAGCAAATGATAAAAGAACCTAGGTACAAAATTTGTTCAGAAGATGATATTCCGCAGATTTTGGAGGTATATAAGCAGTCCTATAAAGAACATTATCTCTATTTATGGACCGACAATGGTGAAAATTATATAAACAGCAACTTTACAAAAGAAAAAATAACCTCAGAGATGAATGTGCCTCATAGTCAGTTCTATCTTATTTACGATCAGGAATTAGCTATAGGCATATTAAAAATTAATAATAATAAATCAGCAGACGGAAAAAATGATACTGATGCTTTAGAAATCGAGCGGTTATATTTTCTAAAAGAAGCTGCCGGGAAAGGTTTAGGAAAAGCTACTCTTAAAATGGTTTTACAACTTGCCGCTAATGAAAATAAAAAGACGATCTGGCTCAAAGCAATGAAGTGTTCAGATGCTTTAAAGTTTTATGAAAAGCAAAATTTTACAGTAACAGCCGAAATGGATTTGACGTTTCCTTTTATAAAAGACGAATTTAAAGGAATGGTTGTAATGGAGAAAGAGGTCAAATAATTTTTGAATACACAGTTTTTTTATTTATGATCCGGCAGAAACTATGGCTGGATCATTTTATATTTTTTATTAGAGAAGCAACTAATCTCTTAATATCATATTATGAATAATATATTTTCTGACGGTGGCCAAATTGGAATCGTATCAAATTTCTCTGATCTTGTGCAAACAAATTTCAAAGGAGAAATGAATGCACTATGCTGGCACAGAAATTTAGATGGCGATTTTAATGAGATTGCAGCCAAGTTATCTTTAAAAGAAAATATAACAGAAGTTTTCCCCGAAGATCTAATCGCACTCCAACTCTCAGAAAAGGGAAGTATAGCAAGGGAAATAATCTTAAATGATTTACAATTATTAACTGATTTTGGAGCTTCGCCCTCTCTTAATTTACTGAAGTGTTATGAACGTGATGATGAATTTGATTTCATCTCGACAGATGTGTATTCGTTTCATGTTGATCGTTCGCCCATTGCAACAGATACTTTTTTATGTACCTATCACGGTGCGGCAAGTGATATTATTGCTAATTCGCAGGCAGCGCAAAAAATCCTAATTCCAGAAATCCGGGCAAAGCTAAAAGAACTGTATGATGGACCAGAGGAAGAATTCGAAAACTTTTTGAAGGAAAATTATTTTGATTTGCATTATCAGGTACATCAGGATGCTGAACCTATTAATTTAGGGTTAGGGCATCTTTGGCGGCTGGCTGTAGATCATCCAAAACAACAAGTACTGCCTTGTATTCATAGAGCACCAATAGAAAATGAAGGTGAATATCGGTTGTTGTTAATTTGTTAAATGAAATTTTTGCGACAATGCAGCCATAATGGTACAATTGCCAAACCTAATCGCTCGGATATGCGTAACGACAGCACGGAAATTCTTTCCGTGTCCGTCCCTATATTAATAAAAACGGATGTAAAGTAATTATAGTTAAAAACTGGATTTTCTTTTTTAAAATCTGATAAGATATACTTTGCGGACACAGATTAGAAATCTATGCGATCGGGTTAGCACTTAATATATTACAATTATAACCTCTTACAAATAGTAGTAAGAGGTTATTTTAGTTTTATTTCCTCAGCGAAATTATAGTTTGCAGCAATACAGAAATCATTACAAAAAATAAACCAATGTAAAACGATATATTCAATTCCCTGTTTTCATTAAAAAGCAAGAATGCTAATATAATTGCATAAACTGGTTCAAGATTAAAACTTAAATTTACTGTAAAAGCTGAAATGCGTTTTAAAGATTCTGCAAACAATACATAAAGACCAACTGTACAAAAGGAAGCTAATAAAAGAAGATAAAAGGTATCACTTAGGTTTGGAAAAATGTTATTTACAGGAAAAAAGTGAAGATAAAACGGCAGTAGAATTCCAAGACCTGCAGTTCCGCCGATCATTTGATAGTAATTGATAATTCTACTGTCATAGCTTCTAACCAGTTTCTCATTATATATTGTATAAAGTGCTGCGAACGCTGATGAAATAACGCCGAGGATTATCCCTAATTGATAAGATGAATCAAAATGGAAAATTAGGGCAATACCTATTAGTGTAATCAGACTTAAAAATAACTCCGATAAATTAAAGTCATTTCGGTTGATTAGCGGAGCGAGAACTGCAGTAAAAAAGCTGGTCATGCAATAGCAAACCACCCCAATAGATATGTTGGAGTATTTTATACTAGCATAGAAAAATACCCAATGAATAGTTATAAACATTCCAATTTTTGCTATAGCAAATTTCTCTTTAAGTATAAGAGTTATTGATACTCGGAATAGCTTTAAAATTATAAATAATACAATAGAGGAAAAGAATACTCTGTACCAGACTAACAGGCCCTCATTAAGAGATATAAGCTTACCGAATATACCCGTAAAGCCTGCGAGGATTACAGCAATGTGTAATACCAAATATGATTTTTTCATAAGAATTGTCTGTACCTAAATACATGATAAAAATTAATAATAAATTGAGCAATAGACATAAGTGAAAATGCCGATAATAATTCGGCAGCTAAACACCGCTAATGCGTAGTTAATTATTAAAATCTAGGTGGAGGAAGACAGCTCTTTCTGTTCATATTTATTTTTTTTGCTAAAATAGAAAAAAATTAGATAGTGATATGCAGCATTTAAAAGTTTTATTTTTTTGAATTAAGAAGTACTAAACAGAATGAGATACATAGACTATAAAACCCGTATCAGTGGTGCAGAAAATTAACAAGATTGTATGATACAAAAATAAAAATGTAACTTTACACAGATGAAAATTTTAGTAATAGAAGACGACCAAAGGGTAGCCGAACTGATACAAAGAGGGCTTGAAGAGCAGGGATTTATAGTCACACTGGCTTATGATGGTCTTTCGGGAAAGAAGCTGGCATTTAATAATGACTATGATCTGGTAATAACAGATATAATTTTACCTAAACTTGATGGTTTAGATCTCTGCAAAGAAATTCGCAGAACTAAGCCAGAACTGCCTATCATTATGCTGACCGCTCTTGGTACAACTGATGATAAAGTAGAAGGATTTGATGCTGGTGCAGATGATTACCTGACTAAACCTTTTGAAATGAGAGAACTTTTGGTTCGCATAAAAGCATTGTTGAAACGAAGCAGTAATACAATTTATAACATTGGTTTTATTCTAAAGTATTCTGATCTTGAAATGAACCTTCAGACTAAAGATGTAAAAAGAAATAATTTAGACATAAGTCTTACACCAAAAGAGTTTAAACTTTTAGAATATATGCTTCAAAATACGGAGCGTGTTTTGTCCCGTACAGAAATTGCAGAAAAAGTCTGGGATACAAACTTTGACACCGGAACAAATTTCATCGATGTATATATCAATTATCTGCGAAAAAAAATTGATAAGAATTTTGACAAAAAACTTATTCATACCAAATCCGGAATGGGATTTATTTTAAAAACAGATGAAAATTAGAAATCAGCTTACTCTATTATTCACTTTTATTACAGCCTCTATTTTATTGGCATTTGCTTCGGTAATTTATCTTTCGGCAAAAGAAAACAGAGAAAAAGAATTTTATGCTTCCTTAAAAAAAGAAGCAGTCACTAAAGCTAATTTGTTTCTTAATGCAAAAGTTAATTCTAAAACATTACAAAACATCTATAAAAATAACAGAGCTACTTTGAATGAGGTTGAAGTTGCTATTTATAATACATCATTTAACCTGCTTTACCATGATGCGGTAAATATAGATGTGGTTAAAGAAACTAAACCCATGCTTGATAAAATTATTCAGCAGAAGGAATTACAATTTTATCAGAAAGACTGGCAGGTAGTTGGTCTAAAATATAAATTCCAGGAAAAAATTTATGTTATCACCGCAGCAGCTTATGATGAATATGGATATAAAAAACTGCAGAACCTGCTTCAAAATACTATTATAGTTTTTATAATATCTATTCTCTTTATATATATTGCCGGTCGTTTTTTTTCAAAAAAAGCATTTGAACCCATTGTTGAAATGACCAATAAAGCAAAAAAAATTTCGGCTACTAATCTTGATTTAAGAATAAGTACTAACGAAAGCAAAGACGAACTTTCGGAGATGGCTAATACTATTAATGAAATGCTGAACCGTTTAGAAAATTCATTTGATGCTCAAAAGCATTTTGTTTCAAATATTTCGCATGAATTAAGAACGCCGCTTTCTGCGATAATTGCAGAATTAGAATTGTCAACCAATAAAGACCGCAGCGTTGAAGAATATAAAAGAGCTATTCAATATGCCCTTGATGATGCTAAAAAACTAGCTAAACTATCTAACAGTTTACTTGATTTTGCCAAAGCAAGTTATGACCTTTCAGAAATAGCTTTTAAATCAGTCCGCATAGATGAGGTATTGTTAGATGCAAGACAGCAGATACAAAAATCAAACCCCGATTATAATGTGGCAATTCATTTTGAAAACGATTTTGAAAACGACAATCAAATTTTAGTAAATGGCAACGAATACCTTTTAAAAGTAGCCTTTGCTAATTTATTTGAGAATGGCTGTAAATTTTCAGAAAACCATCAGAGCCGGGTTTCAATATCATTTATTGAAAATAGAATTGCTTTACGTTTTTCTGACAATGGAATTGGTATTTTGCCAGAAGATTTAAAACATATTTTTACACCTTTTTATAGAGGCACAAATAGGGGGTATGCTGATGGAAATGGTATTGGGCTCTCACTGACAAAAAAAATCATTTTACTGCACAAAGGGACTATTTCAGTTTCATCAAAAATAAATGAGGGATCTACTTTTTTAGTTGAGATACCACATGTTTGAATTTTTCTCTAATGAAATTCTAATTTTTTTCTAAAAGGTCTCTAATGGCTTAACCTGCAGGCTTATTCTATTTTTGCATAACAATAAATATGGAATAACGTTATGCAAAAACATCCCTTTTTTTTATATGTTTTATTGGTTTTGGTTTCGGCAGAAGGAATTTCGCAAACCACTTATAATCTTCAAAGCGCCTTACAGACAGCGAGAAAAAACAATCAGGTACTTAAAAGCCAATATTATAATGTTGCTATTGCAGCAAGCGATATTGAAACAGCAAAATTAAGACCTAATCCAGTTTTTGGGTTTAATTACATTGGTATTACAGGAGAGAAAAATTATGCCCCCAATACAGGTTTTTTTAATAATGCCAATACACAGGCAAATTTGCAGGCAGGTAAAGTTTTTCAGTTTTTCGGAACACGGAAAAATAAAATTGAGTTTGCCAGTCAAAACACAACAGCGGCACAAAAAAGTTATACTGAAACAGAACGTACTCTTTTTCAAGAAGTAGGTTTGAAATGGGTAGATATCTGGGCAGCCCAAAAGCAATTAGAAATAATTAAAAAAGCCAATAACAATATTGATAGTTTATTGATAATTAATAAAGTCCGCCTTAAGAATCAGGTTATTTCACAGACTGATTTTAATCGTACTTCTTTATTGTCCAATCAATATACATTACAAATAAGATCATTAGAACAAAATCTGAAAAATGAGCTGTTCAATCTTAAATATCTGCTAGGCACTCAGGAAGAAATAAATATTGATGTAAATGATGATTTTTCTTTTATTATTCCGGCTGATTTAGAAGTTCTTCTGCAGAAAGGTTTAATCGAACGAAGCGATGTTTTAGCTACCAAATCGATTATTGAGGCTTCCAATGCAAATATTAAACTCCAAAAATCTTTAGCATACCCACAGCCTGAATTAGGAGTTATTTATAATCCGCAAAACATGGTTCCTTATGTTGGAGTGTACGGTACAATAGAACTGCCGTTTTTTTCAAGGAACCAGGGAGAAATTAAAAAATCTAATTGCATAAAACAGCAGGCAGAACAAAGCCTGCAGACAACAAATCTTCAAGTTGAAACCGAAGTTACCAATGCTTTTAATGCTTTTGAAACTCAAAAAAAGAATGTTCAAAACTTTGATAGTTTACTTACTCAATCTGAAAATATTTTAAAAAGCGTAAAATATTCCTATTTGAGGGGCGGAACAACAATTATTGATTTTCTCGAAGCACAGAGAAGCTGGTTAGATATGCAGCAGCATTACTATGAAACCATGCAGCAATATAGAACAGCATATATAAAATTGCTTTATGCCTCAGGTTTAATTAATCAAATAGCACAATAAATATGAAACATTTAATAAAATACAGCGGGCTTATGTTACTGCTTCTTTGCGCCTGCGGAGGAAAAGATAATAAACAAGTACAAGAAATAAATAATGTACCGCAGGTGCTCAATAATGGTAAAACTATTTTATTCCCTAACACCAGCAGTATCGCATTTTTTAAGACCGAGCCAATAGGCAGTTCTGTACTTAGCAATAATATTACCGCTCCGGCTAAAGTATCAGCAACAGTTATGAAATCAGAAGAAGGAGCTTCGCAAAACATTATTTTATTCGAAAATTCGGATTTGGCGGCCAGTTACACACAGCTCATTCAGCATATAATTAATATCAACCAGATTAAGAATAAAAACATCAGACAAAAACAAATAGAATTAGAGCGCGCCAAAGATTTACAAGCTCATGGTGCGGCCACAGGTAAAGAATTGTTAGAAGCACAAACTGCTTTATCAATGGAACAGGCAGGTTTAGCTAATGAAAGAGCAGCTATAATAGAGCATGAAACTAAATTGAAGGCCGGCGGATTTCAGCCTGAAGTACTAAAAAAGGCAAAGGCAGGAACATCATTTATTATTTGTGATATTCCTGAAAATCAAATCAGCAAAATCAAAAAAGGAGATAATTGTATTGTCCGTTTTACTGCTTTTCCTAATGAGAAATTTACCGGAAAGATCGATGCCGTTGCCGATATGATTGACCAGTCTGCCAGAATGGTTAAGCTTCGAATAAGTTTAAATGATACCAGCGGTAAATTGAAAGCCGGAATGTTTGCAACTGTTTCTTTTGGTTTAAGTGAAGGAGATTTTATTAGTGTTGATAAAAATTCTCTGGTTACAGTTCAGGCAAAAAACTATGTTTTTGTAAAAAAAGGAACTAAATATTTTGAACGTACAGAAGTAACTACAGGTGATCAGATAGGAAACAGAATTGTTGTTTATACAGGTTTGACTAATGGTGATGCTATAGCCGTTCAGGGTGTAATGCAGTTAAAAGGACTAAGTTTTGGATATTAAATGAATTCATTATGTCTATAAAAGAAAAAATATTAAAAGGTGATTTTTCAGATCTTTTGCTTAATCGTAATAATACGCATTATGTTCATCCGTCGGCAGCAGCAAAAATTTTTGAATCTATTCCTTTTGAGGCAGCTTTGAAAGCCTATCAGACTTTGCCAGGTAAAAATCAGGTAACTGTTTTTTCTTATTTAGATCCTCTTTTGCAAAAAAAAATAATTAGAAACTATTCACCTAAAAAAAGTGAATTTATTTTAAATGAGTTAAACCCTGATGACAGGATGATGTTTTTTTCTTCTCTAAAAAGTTTAGAACAAACCTATTTTTTAAATCTGCTTGACGAAAAAAACAAAGAAAATATTCAAACATTATTAGGCTATCCCAAGGATAGTGTAGCCCGAATAATGAATACTAACGCTGCAGCCATTAGTCAGGAAATTACAATTGAAGATGCTATACTTCATTTAAAAAATAATTATAAAGATGATGAAGCCGCTAATGTGATTTTTGTGGTCGAATCTGATAATAAACTGATAGATGATATTCCGATAAGGAAATTGGTATTCAATGATACAAACAAAAAAATAACAGAGATATTGGATGGCTTTTGTCCCAGTTTATCTATTACAGAAACTAAAAGAAGCGCTGTTGCCAAGTTCAAAGAATATGACCGGGATGTTTTACCGGTTGTCAATTCAGAAAACATTTTGTTAGGCGTAGTCACTATTGATGATATTTTAGATGTTGCCGAGCAGGATCATACTAAAGAGATTCAAAAAATAGGAGGCTTAGAAGAACTGGATTATCCCTATGTAAAAACATCATTTTTTTCTCTGCTGAAAAAACGTGCCAGCTGGTTAATTATTCTGTTTTTAGGAGAAATGTTAACAGCCACTGCAATGGGGTATTTTGACGGCGAAATTCAAAAAGCGGTAGTATTGGCATTATTTGTTCCCTTAATTATTTCAAGCGGTGGAAACAGCGGATCTCAGGCAGCAACTCTTATTATCAGGGCCATGGCTCTGGGAGAAATAGGTTTAAAAGACTGGTGGTTTGTAATGTGGAGAGAAATTTTATCAGGTTTATCGTTAGGTGTCGTTCTGGGAAGCATCGGTTTCGTAAGAATTACAATATGGCAGAATCTGCATTGGTATGATTACGGAGAACATTGGCTTTTAATAGCTATAACCATATTTTTCTCTTTAATAGGAATTGTAATGTGGGGAACATTAAGCGGTTCTATGATACCCATATTGTTAAAACGATGTAAAATAGATCCAGCCACTTCATCGGCGCCATTCGTAGCTACACTGGTAGATGTAACAGGGCTCATTATCTATTTTTCGATAGCATCTATTATTTTAAAAGGAACAATTTTATAAGATAATCCGCTGAGTAAAATTCTCTAAAAAATAGTAAACACATATTACTAATACTCTAATATAAAATAAATGATACAAGCACATATATACATTGATAAGGATGAGTTAAAAGGCACACAGCCTTTGTACGAATATATTTTAAGGGTTTTAATTGAACAAAATGTGCTGGGAGCTACCGTATTTCATGGAAAGTTAGGATATGGTGAGCATCAGCGTCTTAAAAGACCTAATGATTTGTTCAGTTTTGATGAAACTCCCCTGCTTATCATCTTTATTGATGAAGATGATAAAGTAAAACGAGCCTTAAAAGCTTTGCGAGAAGTATACAAAGGCGGTTTTATAGTTACTAATCAAGTTGAAAAATGGTAGATAATGATTAAGAATTTACTCATATTCAGTCTGCGAAACCGCTGGGCTGTAATTGCTATTAGCGTTGTATTGATGGCAATAGGATTTTGGTGTTTTACACAATTAAAAATTGAGGCATATCCTGATATTGCAGACACAAATGTAATTGTAGTTGCCCAATACGAAGGCAGGGCAGCTGAAGAAGTCGAACAGCAGGTAACAGTTCCTATTGAAAGAGCTTTACAAAATACACCTAATGTTTTAGACCGCAGAAGCCGTACTATTTTTGGTTTATCTGTAGTGCAGCTTACTTTTAAAGACGGAACTGATGATTATTTTGCACGCCAGCAGGTTACAGAGCGTCTTGCAGGTGCCGAACTGCCGGAAGGTGCTGCACCGGAATTAGCACCGCTTTCTACAGCGGTAGGCGAAATTTTCAGATATGTTGTAGAAGCTCCGTCAAACTACAGTCAGGCTCAGCTAAGGGATTTACAGGATTGGGTTATAAAACCTGCTTTACTGCAGGTTCCGGGAATTGCTGATGTTACTACTTTTGGAGGGCCTTTGAAACAATTTCATATCATTACTTCTCCGGAAAAGTTGAGGAAATACAATCTTACTTTGCAAAACGTAATGGATGCGGTAAATGTAAACAATCAAAATACCGGAGGAAATATAATTGAAAGAGGCGGACAGGGTTTTGCTGTACGGGGATTAGGAGCTATTAAAACAGATCAGGATATTCAAAACATTGTTCTAAAATCGGAGAATGGCATTCCAGTTTTTGTCCGCGATGTGGCAACAGTCGAAATCACACCGCCGCCGCCAAGCGGAGTTTTGGGGTATACCGTAACCAAAGATAAAAAAGATGTAAGCAGCGGTGTTGAAGGAATTATTCTTTTAAGGAGATATGAAAATCCAAGCGAGGTTTTAAAATCATTAAAAGAGAAAATGGCCGATTTACAGGAAAATGAACTGCCGCAAGGTGTAATCCTGCGCCCAATGTATGACAGAAGTTTCCTGATTGACCACTCTTTAGAAACTGTTGCACATACTTTACTGGAAGGAATTTCGATTGTAATTATCCTGTTGATTTTATTTCTTGGCAGTGCCAGAAGTGCATTGGTTGTAGCTTTAACTATTCCATTTTCATTATTGTTTGCTTTTATTTTAATGAGGCTTACAGGGATTCCTGCCAATTTACTTTCGCTGGGAGCAATAGATTTCGGAATTATCGTAGATGGAGCCTGTCTTATGGCAGAACATCTTATTAGGAGATATCGAACAGCTACGCCTCAGGAAAGAGAAGAAGGTATCGTAAAAATTACGCTGCAGGCTGCACAAGAAGTAGGAAGAGAAATTTTCTTTTCAGTAACTATTATCATATTGGCTTATATGCCAATACTTTTAATGACAAGGGTAGAAGGTAAATTATTTTCTCCAATGGCTTTAACCCTGGCTTTTGCAGTTATAGGTTCAATGCTGGCGGCACTAACCTTTATTCCGATACTGATTTCGTTTGTCTACAGAAAAGAATTACTGGATATTGATAAGCCTATTAAAGAGCATAAAAATGCTGTATTGGATTTTTTAACGAATACGTACGAAAAAACATTATCCCGATTTTTAAATAATTATAAGAAAACCACTTTGATAGGATTTTCAGTTGTTGGGCTGTTTATTTTATGTGGAATAAAATTAGGAACTGAGTTTCTGCCAACATTAGATGAAGGATCGATTTTTTTAAGAGGGAATTTCCCTGCCGGAATTTCTATTCAGGAAAATGCGAAATACGCCCCAAGAATCAGAAAAATTATTGCTAAATATCCTCAAATATCTTATGTAATAACTCAAACGGGACGTAATGATGACGGTACTGACCCATTTCCTGCCAATAGAAATGAAATTCTTGTTGGACTTAAAGATTATAAACTGTGGAGCGACACCATTGCTAAAAAGGATTTGGTTGATATTATTAAAACTGATTTACAACAGCAAATTCCATCGGTACAGTTTTCTTCGGGACAGCCCATTATTGACCAGGTAATGGAGATTGTAAACGGCAGCGCGGCAGATCTTGCTATTTCTGTTGTTGGCGATGATTTGCAGATGATGAGAAAAAAAGCAGAGAGTATTGCGCAGATTGCCAAAAAAATCGACGGTGCTGTCAATGTAAATATTGAACAGGAGGGAGAACAGGAACAATTAGCGATAGATATTGACCGGGAACAAGCTGCCCGTTTTGGAATTAATGTTGCCGATATTCAAAATATGATTGAGGCTGCGATTGGGGGCAAAACGATTTCTACATTATATGACGGGACAAAACGTTATGACATAGTAGTTAGGTTTTTGCCGGAGTACAGAAATTCTATCGATGCCGTAAAAAATATTTTAGTGCCGTCGTCAAATGGTGCATTGATTCCGATGAGTCAATTGGCAAATATACATTTTGTAGAAGGACAAACTAATATTTATCGTTATGGAAGCAAACGTATGATTACTGTTAGAACAAACATAAAAGGAAGAGACCAGGGAAGTTTTGTAAAAGAGCTGAGACAAAAAGTTGATAAAAGTGTAACAGTACCCAAAGGATATAATATTATTTATGGCGGACAATATGAAAATCTCGAAAGAGCGGGAAAACAATTAGCTTTTACTATTCCTCTCACAATTATCATGGTCTTTTTATTCCTGTTTATGCTGTATAAAAATTTCCAGCACACCATGATAACAATGAGTTGTATATTGTTTGCTTTAGGAGGCGGCATTGTGGCTTTACTCCTTAGAGGATATTACTTTAATGTTTCTGCCGGGGTTGGTTTTGTGAGCATTTTTGGTATTTCTGTAATGGCAGGTGTATTGCTTGTATCGGCTCTCAACAGAAAAACTATATCTGAAGATGATTTGCACAACAATGTATTGACGGCGTCAAAAGAGCAATTAAGGGCATTATTGTCAATTCTTATTGTTGCTATTATAGGTCTTGTTCCTGCAGCTGTTTCGTCTGGTATTGGCTCAGATGTACAGCGGCCGCTGGCAACAGTAATTATAGGCGGATTAACCAGTACACTGTTTTTTGCACCTGTACTAATTCCTCCTTTATACCTCTGGATAAATAAAAAATATAAAGAATGAGTTGTAGATTACGTTATGCAATTGTTTGATAGATAGTCAATTTTAAGTTGTTTCTGACGAATGTTAATTAAAAATAGGCTGTTTTTAAAGAAACAGCCTATTTGCATTTATGTTAAATTTTAAAATCTATTTATATTTGATATTAATGCTGATAATATCAGAAGTCATATTAGTAGTTCTGGTATAATGTCCATAACGAATTTCTAAAGTATTCCAGTGTTTAAGACCAAAGATACCGTTTGGCGGAGTGAATTTCATTCCCATTCCAAAGAAACTGCTGTCAAACTTTGATAAATCATAGTTGCTGGTGTAATATTCATCCGCAGCCGTATGTTCTCCATAAGGTTTGAAATATTTTGTGCCAGTTTGAGTATAATATCTGTAAAATGGACTTAATGAAAAAGCCTGAGTTAATTTTACAGGAATTTCCAGGTCAGCGGTATGTGCTTTTAGGCCCCAGTCATCAGTATAATATCGGTAGTAAGCGCGGATAATAACAGCATCACCTAAAAAATAACTTGCCCTGATTCCAAGAGGTATTTTAAGTCTGCTATCGGGCATTTTTTCCTGATGCACAGTACCATCTGTAAAATATACTCTATGAAAGGGAAGACTTAAATAGCCATTCTGACTAATAACATCTCCTATAAGCATCACCTGAAGATTTTTATTTATAATCTGAGAGTAACTTAAGGTTCCTGCAAATGTATTTCTGTTTGCACTGTCATAGCCTTTACTTCCCGAAGAGCGAAGTTCAACAGGTTCAATTAGTTTGAGCTGATCGATAAACGTTTGGAATTTAGCTGTAAATTCACCGTTTTTATTTTTTGTTTTCTGCGAAAAACTTATGTTTCCACCAAAAGACTGATAATCGAATTCGGTTGATGACGAAACACCTATAGCAAAAGTTTGCCCTTTCTCTTCATTTTCTCTTAAATAAGTTAATGAGGGGTAAAATCGATTATCTGAAGAAGAAGCAGATGAATTGGCACTTAAATCAATCATATCTGATGAAGCAGAGGTATAATGATCAATTCCTGCTTCTATATCAAAGGTATGTTTAATTCCTGTTTCACCATATTTCACTAATTTAACGTCAATGGTATTGGCAATATCGGTAAGATGTTCTGAACCGCGCCCGCCGGTAACGGCAGAATTGTCACCGTCCTGTGTGTAATAACTCGAGACTAAGTTTACTTCTTCGAGTTTTAATTTTCTGCTTTTGTAACTGGTAGAATCAGTTGGGACATTTTGAGCTCTTAATTGAAACAATGCCAATAATGCAAATCCTGTTATGAATACTCTTTTCATTTTTCTTTACAAAGATTAGTTACAGCCGCAGCCGCCACCGCTTTTTCCTGAATTTGCCCCGGAAGCTCCTTCTCGGTAGGATTGGAAACTAAGTTCTGTTTTTTCAATTTTCCTGTTAGAAAGTACCATTTCAGAATCGTTGAGTTTCCCTTTCTGGTATTCTTTTACCGATGTACAGGAGGTCAGCAGTAAGACTGCAAAAGCAGTACTGCATAACAATACGAGGATTTTTTGCTTTTTCATTTTAGACGAATGTTTTTGGATGTGTAAATTTTATTGTTATCGTCAATTATAATGCAGTATAAATCAGGTATCTGATCTATCAAATACAAACCAGCTTTGATACCCATAACAGCTATGGGAGTTGCCATAGCATCTGCAAATTCAGCATTTGAAGCTATAATGGTGACACTTTTTATTCCGGTTATAGGCAGACCTGTTTTTGGGTCGATCGTATGCGAATATTTTTTTCCATTAATAGTAACGAATTTTTCATAATTTCCAGAAGTAGCTACTGCCTTATTGGATATTTCCATATAGGAGAATGCAGCATTTGGTGAGTCAGGGTCTGCTACTCCAATAGTCCATCTTTTTCCGTTTGGCTGCAGTCCCCAGGCAGAAAGATCTCCGCTGGCATTAATAATACCGCTCTGGACATTGTTTTTAATCAGGATTTTTTTTGCCATTTCGGCCGCATATCCTTTTCCAATACCTCCAAAACCAATACGCATTCCCTTTTCTTTTAGAAATACAGTTGTATTTTCTTTGTCAAGTGTAATATTTCTGTAATCAATAAGATGAACCATTTTTTTTGCTGTTTCAGCGTCCGGCAGTTCAGTCATGGCTTTATCAAAATTCCACAGGTTTTTATCAATGCTTCCGTAAGAGATATCAAAAGCTCCTTGTGTTACTTTTGAAATTCCAATACATCTTTCAATGAGATTAAAAACTTCCAGATCTACTTTTATAGGTTTAATTCCTGCATTCTCGTTAATCATATTGGTCTGGCTGTCTCCTTTGTAGGTAGTCAGAAGTTTTTCAATTCTTCTGATTTCTTCAACAGCAAGTTTAATATTCTGATTTCCAATTTTCTCATTCTCGGCTACAACTGTAATAGTGAAGTTGTTACCCATGAGTTTCAGGGACTGCGAGTATTTTTGACTTTTTGATATGTTATTTTCGGCTGTCACAGATCGCTTTTATTTCGGCTGTCCATTGTTCAGGTGATGTTTCCGGTTTTCCATGCCAGGTTTTAAGTATTTTACCCTCAGCGTCGAGAAGAAGGGTTAGAGGAAAACTTCCTTCTTTATTGTATATCTCGGCTAAATCTTCGTTACGTTTAACCTGTTCAGGAGTTCCTGAGTTTTTCTTTTTTCTTGGAAAATCAGCATTTACTAAAACTAAATTGTCATTTGCCATCTTTGTGAATTCTTGATTTTCAAGATAGTCTCTGCGCAGCATGATACAAGGCCCGCACCAGTCTGAACCGGAGAAGTTCAATAGAATTAATTCGTGCTTTTCCTTTGCGGTTTTTTTTGCATTATTAAAGTCAGGTTCCCAGTTTATAGGCAGTACTGTCAATAAAAGGAATAGTGTAATTAGTTTCATTTTGCAGTTTTGTTTTTAGACATATACGAAATAACGAATTGCTGCGGATCTTATTTTTTTGACTTGCTTAAGATTAGATTAATTTTTAAGGAGATAATTCATCCTTATTTTTTAAGCAGTCTGAACTCCAAAAATATATCCAATCAGAGCAGATACTGCCATTGCAAAAGTACCCCAAATACAGATACGTAAAACGGCTTTAAGAATATTTGATCCTCCTGCTTTGGCTGCCATAATTCCTGATAATGCTAAAAAAAGTATTGAAAAACCATATTGGTAAAATACCATATTTTTTATCGGAGCAAAAATAGCTACCAGCAGTGGAAGCAGACCTCCAATTATAAATGACATAGCCGATGCAAAAGCAGCCATTAATGGATTGGCCTGTGTGATTTCATTAATTCCGAGTTCATCTTTGGCATGGGTTTCAAGTGCATTATGGGCAGTTAATTCCATTGCGACTTGACGGGCAAGTTCTTTATTTAAACCTCTTTGAATATAAATATGCGTTAATTCGTCAAGTTCAGATTCAGGCATGTTTATTAATTCTAGTTTTTCACGATCAAGATCAGCAGTTTCAACATCTGCCTGCGAACTTACTGATACATATTCTCCTGCTGCCATAGAAAGCGCTCCTGCTGCAAGTCCGGCTATGGCCGCAAGTAAAATAGGTTCTCTTGTTACATTTGCAGCAGCAACGCTAATCGCTAAACTTGTTGTAGACAAAATTCCGTCGTTTGCTCCCAGAACAGCTGCTCTGAGCCATCCGCTTCTATTAATGTAATGATTTTCTGCCTCCATAAACATTGTTTTTACAGTTATTTAAATTTTTTCAGGATTACTGTCTGTTTTTCTTTACACCTCCCAAATTGGTCTTTAGAAATTCTCTAATTTGAAATTGTATTTTGTTTCGTGTACTTTTTTTCTATTCAGCATAATATATTTTTTTTAAATTTATTCATTTTAGTATAGATTTGTCTAAATCTAAATCTTAAATTTAAGAATTATTAAAATGGAGAAGGCTATTAAACTGCAGATCAGGAAAGAATTAAACAGCTAGCAGCAGCTCAGTGTTCTAAAGTTAAAAGGAAGCTTAATTTCTAAAGGCTATACAGAGATTATTCATATTGATGATTATAATGATGATTTTCATTTAAATTCTTTTGAGACCGCAATTGAAGATAGAAACAAAGTTTATGATTTTATTAATACATTTATAACTAAAGCTGAGCTTTTTGATACTGTAACCATCAAATGATTACCTGGAAACATAGAATGAAAATTACTATATAATGCTCTTATTTGAGAAGTAATAATATGATGATAGAGATATTTCTATATAGTTAAAAATAAATAAGGGACTTATAGATTTTTATTATTTTATGCTGCTGTAAAACTGTAGTATAGATATTGTAATAATGTATTTCTAATTGTTCTTTTCTTTATTTTTTTTATCTTGTTTCTTGAAATAACCTCTGAACAGAAAGCTTTGTTTTATAGCTTCCATGTTTTGGTTAAAATTGTGGGTGCTTTTTTCTATATTATCCAAACTTAGATTAATTTTTTTAGTTAATAGAGAATCTTTAAGTAAAGCAGGAATTGGTCCTTTGCCTTCTTGTAAACTACTGTTAAGGCCAGTGCTGAGAAGATTAATCTGGACAGATGCCTCATTAATTGATGCAGTGGTTTCTTTTAAATTTGAAAGTGTAGTCTGAAGGTCATCGGAAAAAGCTTTATTTGTGAGTAAAAGCCCTGCGGCACCCTTACCGGAATGAATATCATTAGCTATTTCCTTTAAGGTTAAAGTAAATTTCTTAGCATTTTCAGTAGTTGTGCGAATGTTTGACAATGATGCCTGAAGATTCTCTGAGAGCTCTTTTTTTTCCAAAAGGTTCAGCGTCTCACTTTGTTCCAGACGACTAGTAAGGTTCTTAAGAGACTCTGATACTATGTAGATGTTTTCATTACTTCTCGAGAGTGTTGTAAGAATCTCATCGATGCTGACAGTTTTCTCTACAAGTAAATAATCCCCATCTTTAACCATGCCTGCATTTATGCGCGCGGGCGTAATATTGAGAAGTTTATTTCCCATCAATCCATCAGTACCTATGGCAATTTTTGAGTTTACTGGAATTTTGCTTACGATCTCTTTTTTCATAAGGAGTGTAACTTCAATTGTTCTTGAATTTAAAAGTTTAATTGACTTTACAGTTCCTGCATTTACTCCTGAATATAAAACATTACTGCCTTGCTGAAGACCGTTTATATTTGAAAACCTTGCTTTTAATTGAATACCGCTGCTAAATAAACTGTTCCGGTTTCCCACATAGAATAATGAAACCACTAGCAGTATTAATCCTAGTAAAACAAAAGTTCCGAGTTTTAAATTATTTTTATCATCAGTATCCATCACTATTGAAAAAATTGTTTAATATTGGTGTCGTTCGAATTTTGGAAATCTGCGTAGGTGCCTGCTGCGTAGCAGCTGCCATCTAAGAGAAGGATTACACGATCTGCTGTTTTCTTTACACAATTCATATCATGAGAAATAATTATGGAGGTTGTATGATACTTCTTTTTTAGTTCTAAGATAAGATTTTCAATTTCTGCTGCAGTTACAGGATCAAGTCCTGAGGTAGGTTCGTCGTATAAAATTATCTTAGGTTTGAGTATTATGATTCTTGCCAAAGCTATGCGTTTGAGCATGCCTCCTGATAGTTCTGAAGGCATCATATCGATCGTGTGCAGAAGTCCCACATTTTCCAGTGCTTCACAAACAAGTTTATTAATCTGGTCCTGTGAAATATTAACCCTGTTTCTTCGTAAAGGGAATTCTAAATTTTCTCTGACGGTCATGGAGTCATAAATTGCATTGCTTTGGAAAAGGAATCCAATTTTTGTACGCATCTGATCCATTTTGTCATATTTTATTGATGTAATATCAGTTCCGGTTACAAAAATATGACCGCGCTGCGGTTTTATAAGACCTATGATGCATTTAATGAGCACGGATTTTCCGCATCCTGATTTTCCGAGAATCACTACATTTTCTTCTTCAAAGACCGTAAGATTAAGATTGACCAATACTTTATGGTTTCCAAACTGCTTGGAAAGATTCTCAATGATAATAACAGCTTTGCGGCCTTCCGGCAGATTGATACTGCCTGTTAATGAATTTTCCATAATCAGTTAAGTCCTAATATTTCTGTTATTTGTACCGCCAGTAAATCAATTATAAAAATCAAAACTGAAGCTAAAACCACTGCAGAGTTGGCTGCATTTCCAACGCCTCGTGTGCCTTTCACTGCATTATAACCTTTATAAGCACCGACAATGCCTATTACAAACCCAAAGAAATAGGTTTTTATATACGATGGGAGAATATCTGTTAATTCCAGAGAATTAAAAATTTCAGAAAAAAATAAGTGCAGACTTGTTACTCCCTGTATATTGATTCCTATAAATGCTCCAACGAGTGCTATTGCGTCAGCCATTACAATTAGAATTGGCAGCATAATGGTGCAGGCCAGAACACGTGTGGCCACAAGATATTTGAAAGGGTTGGTTCCACTTACTTCCATGGCGTCGATTTGTTCAGTAACCTTCATAGATCCTAACTCAGCTCCAATACTGCTGGCAATTTTGCCAGCAAATATCAAAGCTGCCACCACAGGTCCAATTTCTCTAATGATGGCAATTCCCACCATAATTGGCAGCCGTGATTCAACTCCATATTTCACAAGAGACGGACGAAGCTGCATAGTCAGCACCAGTCCGATTATCAGACTGGTTAATGATACAAGCGTAAAAGATTTGTATCCAATATTATAGCATTGCCGAAACAATTCCCTGGTTTCAAAAGGTTTTCTAAAGCCTATAGCAAAGTATCGGGCTGTAAACCTTGACAGGTTTCCGGTATCTTCTAAAAACTGCAGTACTGTCATTGTAAGTTTCATATGACCATGTATTTTATTTTTAGTAAAGGAAGAATTTATTGCAGAAATTAAAAATGATTGGCATCACATTTAGCTTCAGATGTGATTTAGGTACTTTTTAAAATAGAGGGATGATAGCAGTTTAAAGTACACAAATTTACTATGTTTTTTCTTGTGTTGTAATCAAAATATTTTTTATGATTCAGGTCATTTTTACGACTGATGAAGATCATTTTTTTTACTGTATTCTTTATCCAATTTTGTTTTACTGTAGGCAGTGTATTTGATGCAGTATTAAATTAGTGTACATATAAAAAAAAAGAGTCATGAAAAAAAATAATGATGTTTTAAGAAAGGAAGTCAAGGAAGCCCTTAAATGGGAACCTCTTCTGCATACTAATGAAATTGATGTCCATGTCAGTGAAGGCGCAGTTAATCTTGAAGGAACAGTAGATACTTATGCGCAGAAAAAAGAAGCTGAACATGTCGTTAAAAAAATTCCGGGAGTGAAAGATGTAGTTAATAATGTAAAAGTGGATTTATTTACTTCAGCCATTAAAAGTGATAAAGAAATTACAAATTTAGTGACTAAGGCCCTGCATGAAAACTGGGCAGTGCCCGATCATAAGATAGAAGTAACCGTTAAAGACGGCTGGGTGACACTTAAAGGAATTTTACATTGGAATTTCCAAAGAAAGGCCGCCGATAATGCCATACGCTATCTTAATGGAGTCAGAGGAGTAATTGACAAGATAAAGATAGAAGCGGAAGTAAAAAATGAAATAAAAAAAGAACTGGTTGAGAAAGCACTTCGCAGAAGCTGGCTTCTGGAAGTTGATAATATAAAAGTCAGGGTTGATGGAAAAACAATTTTTTTAAGTGGTATTGTCAGTTCGCTTTTCCAGAAAGAAGAAGCAGAGAAAATTGCATGGGATACGCCTGGGGTGTGGTTTGTAGATAATGAAATTTTGGTAGAATTTGATTAGGATAAATAAAAACAAAAAAATCATGAAAAATAATGAGGTATTACAACGGGAAATACAGGAAGCGATAAAGTTCGAACCAATGCTGCATGCGGCTGAAATTGGTGTTATTGTCAAAGAAGGGATTGTTACCCTTAATGGAACTGTGGACAATCTGGTAAAAAAAACAGAGGCACTGCATGCTGCAAAGAAAATTAAAGGAGTGGCGGCAATCGTAGATGAAATTGAAGTAAAAATTGACAGTACTTTAGTTTTTTCTGATCAGGATATTGCAGCAAAGATTGTAAAAAAGTTAAAAGAAAATCTAATTGTTCCTCAAAATACAATTAGTCTGACTGTCGAGAGAGGAAGTGTAACAGCAGAGGGGATAGTACCATGGAATTTTCAAAGGGAAACAGCTCTGGATATAATTAGAAATCAGGCTGGAGTAAGGGATGTTACCAATAACATAAAACTTAAGAGGGAACTCTATGATCAGGCAGAAAAGGAAATACTTGAAAAAGCACTCCGCAGACATTGGGCTTTTGATATGGATGAAATAGATATTCAGGTTGCCGGTGCAACCGTTCAGCTTTCAGGTACGGTCGGCTCAATTTTTCAGAAGGAAGAAGCGGAGAGAATTGCCTATAAAACTCCAGGGGTAATAAAAGTTGTTAATCATTTAAAAGTGGATCTTGAACAGCCATATTTGTGTTAAAATCAGATAAAAAAATGAAAAACAGATTAAGCGGATAATTAGCAGGATTTAAATTAAGGATTATGATAAATCAAAATGAAAAGGCAGAAATTAAGTTTTTAGAAGGTCCTCAGTCAAGATTTGCGGAACTGAAATTTATAGCGTCTACTTTATTGGAATTGATAAGATGTTTTAGGAAACTTTATTCGATAGGTCCTTGTATTACTTTTTTTGGATCAGCACGTTTTAGTGAAGACCATCCTTATTATGAATTTGCAAGGAAAGCAGCGGGAGAATATGCAAAGCTTGGTTTTACGATTATGACAGGCGGAGGGCCCGGTTTAATGGAAGCTGCGAATCGTGGAGCCAAAGAAGCCGGAGGAAAATCTGTAGGCTGTAACATAAAGCTTCCAATTGATCAAAATCTCAATTCTTATCTTGATAAGTGGGTACAGGTAAAACATTTTTTTGTACGCAAGATACTTTTAGTTAAATATTCTTTCGCCTTTATAGTAATGCCGGGAGGTTTTGGAACAATGGATGAGTATTTTGAATCTCTGACACTTATGCAAACAGGAAAGATTAGAAATTTTCCGATAATCATATTTAATACCCCATATCATAAAGCACTCATTGAACACATAAATTCAATGAAACAGCAAGGAACTATTAATGAATTGGATTTAAAGCTTTTTATGGTTACTGATGATATTGAGCAAGCAAGACTTTTTATTATCGAACACAGTATTAAGCGTTACGGACTCAAACCAAAATTTCAATTTGAAAATGAAGGATGTTTTTAGTGTTTTGTAGATTCTATATTATAAATGAATTTTATTTATTAAGATCTCTGATTACATTTTTTGCCAGCATATCTTTTATTATTAATTTCCCATATTGATGGGCAAGACTAGAAATGCCAGAAGGGTTGAAGGACTCAGTACAAACTGAATAAAGCAGTTTTTGATCGGATAAACTGTATAGATTACTTTCCCAGAAATAAGATGTATTGTCAATATAGTAGCCTTCCTCATAAATTTTGCCATAAACAGCGGCATAGTAAGGGTAAAAACCGCTATGGCGATATTGATTTGATATGTCGTACATACTGGCTGGAGCATGGTATTTTTCTTTATCGCGGCGAAGCAGAACAATAGTCAATACTGCACTTACATTTTCCTGCTGAAGTTTACTCAATATCAGTTTTTCATCCTGACCGTTAAGTGTATTTAAGCCGTACAACTCAATAGAGCATACTGCGTTATAACCTAGATTGCATAAATCATCGGCCATGTGATTCTCCAATTTTTTTCGCAGTTCTTTATCAGAACCTTTTGTTAATGCAGTCACGATGATTTTTCCTTTTTCAAGATCCACCATTTGTGCTGATTTGTATGTACTAATGATGCTTGTGCTTGAGCACTGAATCATTAAAAGAGATGACATTACGATAATATATACACTTGTTTTCATTTTGACTCTTATTAAAATTCATAGTAAAATTATAGTTATCACTTTGAAGGAAATATGACCAGAATCATCTTTCAAGTAGTAGTTTGTTTTTTTTAAGTATCTACTTTGAGTACATGTTAAATAATCGATGAGAGATACCATTTTATAGAGTTTAATATGGCATAAATTTTTCAGTTTAGATCAATATTTTGGGAACATTTTTTAGTAAAAACAATCAATACGTAAAGGGTAAAACTAATATTTTAAATCATAACAGTATGAAGACAAAATTGAGCATAATGGGCATGATCGCTGCACTGATATATTCGTGCCAGGATAAAACAGGCGTTAATTCGAATGAAGATAAAATTAATCAAGATTTGGTTCAGGCTGCAGATATTGAGCGTCAAACACTTAGAGAATGGTTCTCTTTTAATAGAGAGGCTGACAGCGTAATTGCCTCGGCAGATTCAATTATTAAACGTGAGATTGAAAACCACGATAGGAGAGGAAGAACTAAAAATAATATTGTAATTACGCAGTATCATTTAGAGAGATTGAAAAAGAAAGTTAAGTATATTAAAGATTATGAAGTCAGTACAGAACATTTTGATGAAAATGTAAGCCATACATTAGATTCATTAAAAGTCGATTATCTTCAGGAAAAATTAAAACTTGAAGCGGCTTTATGTGAATTTAATGTATACGAATTGCCGTAAACTGAACCAGACGTAGTAATTGTCAGCATGTAAAGAAGTGAGAATTAAAAAAAACAGACATTACATCTTTAAAATAAAGACTGGCAGGTTCGTATTGGATTGAGTCTGCCTGCTTTTTTATTCTTTTCTATAGACCAGCATAGGTGTTCTGGTATCAAAACCTTTTTCAGCAGTTTTGACAGACTGCAAGAGCTGTTCAAACCAAGTACGGTCTTCTTTTGTAAACATTATTATAATAGATGGTTTTGTAATTATAATATCAATTTGAAGATTTTTTAGTAATGAATTTTCAGTGGAAAGCTTTTTAAAATAAAAGGTAATTTTCTCAGATTGAAATTTACGTTCAATGTCATTTAGTTTGTTTTTTATCTGCTTTTCATTGCTAAAATAATCATAGTGATAGACTGATATTGCGGCGTCAAATAAAGCTGAGAACTTTTTAACCAACTGAATTTCATGCGGAAAGTTTTCAATGTCAGATGGATACAATATCGATTTTAAGGGTTTTACACGGTAATATCGGGGCACTACAAAAATTGGAACCGGAGATTCGCTTAAAATTCGGGACGCATGGCTGCCCAGTAATTTATTGATTAGTCCGCCTCCACGGGTGCCAATACATATATAATCGGCTTTAATTTTTGCGGCACAGTCAATAACAGCGCTGCTTACATCGAGTCTGCTCTCTGTAATAAAATTAATTTTACCGGGGACTTTTCCAGTTTGTTTATAAAGAGTATTTACAAATTTTATAAGTTCTTTTTGCTGTACTTTATTATCCGTTGGAGGTATATCGACAAAGGTAACGGCCGCGTATGGATCTATTATAAATGAGGTATCTGCATGGTAGAAAGTCAATTCATAAGAAGCCTGAGAAGCAAGCTGTATAGCAAAACGCACCGCTGTCTTTGAGTTATCAGATAAGTCTGTTGTAACAAGAATTTTTTTCATGGTTATAAAATTTTAAGATATGAAAATAAGGTGATGTAAAAGAGGAAATTAATTTACTGCTGCTGTTCAGGAAATTCCATTTCGTTTAAATATTTGTTAATTTTTTTCCATTCTTTGTTATTAATCTCTGCGGTATCTATGTCTGTTGTCCAGTCAAATGCAGGAAATAATTTAAGCCGGTTTACAATACGTTTTTTATAACCAAATGAAAAACGATCGCCTCTCATTTGGAATTCTATAGTTTTATCAGGGTTTTTTATATTTTGATACAAAACGTTCTGTGTTTTCCAGTCTCCGCCCCAAGTCAGGAAAGAGTTAATGAAACATAATATTGCAACAATGAATGCAGTAATGAATCTGGACTTTGAATTTTTGAGTTTACCCCAAAATGAACCAATTATAAAAACGAAAGTAAGGACAGCCGTATAGAGTATTATAAAATGTACAATAGAATTATTAATATACAATGCAGTATACCGGTTGAGCAATACCAGAGCTGTTGTAATTAAGAAAAGAATATAAATTGCAATTGTTTTCATGGGCTGAATTATTTTAAATTATCATAATAAACTGTTGAGTTAAATTAATTTTCATTTTAAATCATGTACCTCAGATTCCTCTTCATAATGATGTGAAGACTTGTTTAAATCTTCTTCAAATTTCTTTTTGTCTTTTATATTGCGTATGACTACAAAAATCATCGCTGACAATACGATCAATCCTGTAAAGGATAATATAATCCAACTTGGTTCCATAATACTAAATTTTTAAAATTTGTTTTTGTGATCTGCAGATTTAATTTTAAGTCAAATTAATCTTTGCTTGTTTTTTGTTGAATCTGTGAGCCTTTTTTTTCTGAAAGTACCATATAGATTCCTTCTGTAGTTTGCAGCAGAGCAAAAAGAAAAGGAATTAATAGAAGAACTTTACTATACAATAGGAGTATATTTATGCTCCACAACGAGCTGGTTGTCTACAGACCAAATACCAGGTGTTTTCCAAGCTGTTTTTTCGGCCAGATCTTTTTGGTACAGTGAGGAAACTACTCCTGTTAAAGTTACTTTTGTACCGTCTACACGAACCAGAATGTCTTGTGAACGAAGTGTCCAGTTATTTTTTAAGGCTCTTTCAACATCTTTTTTCTCAATTTCATTTTGTATTTCAGATTTGATTTTGATGTGGTTGGTCACCCCTTTGACACCTGGCAGATATGCAATAGCGTTGTTTGCTGCCTCTTTTTGATAATTCCAGGTAACATGGCCTTCAAGTGTAATCCATCCGTCTTCTACTTTTACTTTTAAATTTTCGTTTGGAACTGACCAGCAGTCAATTAGTGCTTTTAGAACATCATTTGCAATATCATTATCCGATTTTGTGTTACTGGAATATCTTACGTCAATTTCCTCTACAACTGCTTTTACACCATCTACATTTTTAGCAGCACTCTCTGCTTCGATTTTTTTGAAATAAGCATCTACGGTTCCCATAAGGGTTACTATACCATTTTTAGCAGTTACTCCAATTTCTGCAGCATGAAGCTGTGGTTCCCATTTAATGGCATTTTGCACATCTCTTTGTAATTCTTCATCAGTTTTCATTTTACTTTAATTTAAGACAGTTAATTAATAAAGTTTTTTGATCTATTTTTATTAGTTTTCCAGCAGTACTTGATTTTCTTTCTCAGAAAGTGAGTTCTCTTTTGGAAGATGTATGTGAAGAATGGCCTGTATTTTTTCAATTTTGTCAGCAGGCAGCTCAGCACAAAGCATAAATTTATGAGCTCTGATTTCGGTTTTATACTCGATGTTCTTATTTTTTGAAAATGCAATAGCAATCAGTGGAATTACAGCTCCTATAAGTATTGCTATACAAGCATATATAATAGGCATTTTAATATTAGGCATGCCAACTCCAAGATCAAAAAAGAATAAAGAGCCAAATATCATTGAGGTTAAGCCTACTGCAAATAATCCGATGGAACTCCATTTTTCCATTTGATCGTAAATACTGTAATACCCCAGAACATTCTGTTCGGTATAACAATCCGTGCCTATCAGCGATAGTTTTGTAATATCATAACCTCGTCTTTTAAGCTTTATTATTGCATCTTCTGCCTGTTGCTGAGTTTGAAAATGCGCTACAAATAATTTATGATTTTTCATGGCCGGTTATTTATTATTTTCTTTAGTGTTAATATGATGAAATTTAGAATTTATATCTGTGAGTTCTGTTTGGTAAAATTGCATTAAAACTCTAAAGAAGGAAATGATGCTTATCATTTGTTAAAATGATTTTAGACATATTTAAGTACTCTGCGGCAAAGGTCCGGATAATGAAATAACACTGATCAAAAGCTTTTTAGCATGATTATAAAAAATATTGTATAAATGCAGTTTTTTGGGAACATTAAAGAATTACAGTAACTTGAATTAAATAGTAATTTTGTTTAACTGCATAGGTTGTAAACACTAAATACTATGATTTGTTAATTGTTTTTTTGAAGTTAGCATAAAATACAGTAGTCAAATCAAAATGATATTGATCAGGTTTTACTTTTAGAAAACTTCAGGTAATGTGATGAATATCATATAGTTTTATTCAGTAAATAATTAATTTAGCACAATACTTATTTCTTATAAAGTATATGTTTCATAAATTAATCTTCTTTATTAAAAATGTACTTTCTGTATTAAATCATATTAAAAATCATTATGGAAACTTCACAGGAATATCAGGTAGATCTTCACTGGAAAGAGGATGAAAATGCAGAAGTGAGTTCACTGCTTTTTAAGGATAAGATCCAGATAGCGGCCCACTACTGTCTTAGCCATGTAAATAATGATATCTGGTCTGCAGAGCATTTGTTTATTGCCTCTGTTGCCAGCTCCTATATGACGGCATTTTTAAGAACAGCAAAAAATAAGGGGATTAATTATAAAAGCTACAAAAGCAGCATTAGAGCATCCGTTGCAATATCTGATAAAGTTTCTGAAATAACAGATATCCTGATAAGACCTACTATTGTAATTATTGAAAGGAGTCAGATCAATAAAACCTTAAAGATTTTTTCATTGTGCAGAGAACACAGCCTGGTATTAAATTCTTTAAAGATCAGGATACATATATTTCCTTCGGTTGTCGTACAATAGAAACTGATATGCTTTAGGGATAGTTTTTTAAGAAACTGTTTTGTGTTTTTGAATTGTTTTAGATTAATTTTTATTTAACAATATTATGAATATAAAGGAACAGGAATTAAGAGGATTAAGTCTCGATGAAGTTGCTGAGAGCAGAAAAAAAAATGGCTTGAACAAGTTAGAGTATAAAAAAGAGAATAGAGTCTATTCCTTTTTAAAAAGCATTTTTTCAGAACCAATGATTCTTTTACTGTTTCTTGCCTCAGGGATTTACTATAGTAATAAACAGTATAGTGATGCTGTATTTCTTACTGTTTCGATTTTATTTATTGCCGCCATATCGATTTATCAGGATAGAAGAAGTCGAAATGCATTAGCAGCACTGCAGGAGTTTGTACAGCCTTTGTATCAAGTCATCCGTCAGGGAAAGCATCAAAAGATAATGACTCAGGATATTGTGAAAGGTGATACAATTATTGTTGAAGAAGGCAGTTTAGTGCCGGCAGATGGTGTAATAATGCGTTCCAATGATTTTTCAGTAAATGAGTCTATATTAACTGGTGAGTCTATGGCTGTTTTCAAGGATTCAGAAATAGAAGATAATAAAGTATTTTCAGGTACTACAGTTGCCAGCGGACTTGCTATTGTGAAGGTATCAGATATTGGTGTCCAGACCAGATTAGGCAAAATAGGAACCAGTCTTGAAGGTGTTAAAAAAGAGAAAACACCCTTGGAACTTCAAATTGGCAGTTTTGTAAAAAAAATGGTTTTAGCAGGCGCTCTTGTATTTATTTTGGTATGGATTATCAACTATTCAAAAATAGGCAGTATTGAGAAAAGTCTTTTAATGGCCCTTACTTTAGCGATGAGCATACTGCCTGAGGAGATTCCGGTTGCTTTCACAACTTTTATGGCTTTGGGAGCACAAAGACTGATGAAAATGGGTATTGTCGTGAAACAGATGAAAACTGTTGAAACATTAGGCAGTGCTACGGTTATCTGTACCGATAAAACAGGGACAATTACCCAGAATAAAATGGAACTCGCAAAACTTTGGATTCCTTTGGGATTGGAGCTGTCTCCAGAAGTTTTTTCTAATTTAATAAAGGCACGTGAACTCATAACAACCGCAATGTGGGCAAGTGAACCAATAGCTTTTGATCCTATGGAAGTTACACTGCATAATGCTTATAAAAAAATCGCTGGCCAAGATTTAAGAACGGATTTTAAAATGGTTCATGAATATCCCTTGTCAGGAAAGCCGCCTATGATGACACACGTTTTTGAAGATCAGTACGGCAGCCGAATTATTGCGTCAAAAGGAGCACCTGAAGCGATTTTGGAAGTCTGTCATCTTTCATCTTCTGAATATAAAATAATAACCGCTGCGCTTGATACTCTAACGAGCAGAGGCTACAGGGTTCTCGGCGTAGCAAAGGCTGACCTGGAGGGCAGCGAATATCCTAAAACACAGCAGGAAATTCGATTTATTTTCGAAGGTTTAATTGCTTTTTATGACCCTCCAAAAGATAATATTGAACAGGTGCTGAAATCTTTTTACAAGGCAGGAATAGCAGTTAAGATTATTACCGGAGATAATGCCAGAACTACAGCATCAATTGCTCAGGAGATAGGTTTTCAGGGCTTTGATAAAACTATTACAGGAGAGAAACTTATGGAAATGACGGATTCAGACCTGCAAGCTATAGTAATGGATATTAATGTTTTCAGCCGTATGTTTCCCGATGCTAAATTAAGAATTGTTAATGCTTTAAAAGCTAACGGACAAATTGTTGCTATGACAGGAGACGGTGTCAATGACGGCCCATCACTAAAAGCGGCACATATTGGTATTGCAATGGGGAAAAAGGGAACTGCAATAGCAAAAAATGCGGCTTCGCTTATCCTTGTTGAGGATGATCTTTCAAAAATGGTAGAAGCAGTTGCTGCGGGAAGGAAAATTTATGTCAATCTGAAAAAAGCGATACGTTATATTATATCGATACATATTCCTATTATTCTCATTATTTTTATTCCGCTGGCTTTAGGCTGGCTTTATCCTAATATCCTAAGCCCTTTGCACGTTATTCTGCTTGAACTTGTGATGGGGCCGACTTGTTCAATATTATATGAGAACGAACCAGCCGAGAATGATATTATGCAAAAACCACCAAGATCTTTACAAGCAGCTTTTTTTAATGCAAAAGAAATTATGATCAGTTTGTTTCAGGGGATTATGATAACTCTGGGAGTTTTACTGGTATATCAATGGTCAGTATACGGTAATTTAGGAGAAGCTGCCACCAGAAGCATGGTTTTTTTAACTTTAATCACGGCCAATGTTTTACTTACTCTTGTCAACAGATCTTTTCATTATTCCTTATTGGTAACGCTGCGATATAAAAATGCCATGGTTGCTATTATAATTAGTATTACAATACTATTGGTTATTCTGCTGTTTGCCATACCATTTTTACGATCTTTGTTTGATTTTGAATTAATCTCATTTTTTCAATCGGCTGTCTGTTTAACTATAGGTACTTTGTCGGTATTATGGTTTGAGGGAGTAAAATATCTTAGAAAAGGAGATTAACTAAAATTTAAATTTCTATCTCACTGCCCATTAAAGCGGCACTGCAGTTATATCCATATTGGTCTTTAATTTTAATTCGCAGTTCATCTGCCGGCTGATTCTCGCCATGAACCAAATAAATGAATTTGGGAGCATTTTTAAGATCTGAGAGCCAGTTTACAAGACCTTTCTGGTCTGCATGAGCAGATAATCCTTCTATCTGTACAATTTTGGCTTTAACTGTGTAGTAATTTCCATATATTTTTATTTCATCTGCTCCCTCCAGGAGTTTTCTCCCGCGTGTTCCTTCGGCTTGATAACCGACAATTATAACTGTAGTTTTTTCCATACTTATATAATGCTCAAAGTATGATAAAACACGGCCGCCTGTAGCCATACCGCTTGCTGCTAAAATGACTTTTGGCTGGGGATCCTCAATAATTCGGATAGTCTGCTGAAATTCAGAAACTATTTTAAACATGCTGCACATTTGATGACAGTCATCGCTGGAGAGTTTATGCCATTTCAGATTTTCCTGAAAGATATTAAGCACACCTGCCCCCATAGGAGTATCCAGGATATAAGGCACATTTGGAATCCGGCCTTCTTTTTTAAGCTCCCATAAGAGATACATTATGGACTGGACGCGTTCTACAGCAAATCCGGGAATGATTACCGTTCCTTTGAGATTTATTGTGTCATTGATAAATTTTTCAAGTTCTTTCTTTGGGTCAAGATCAGGATGAAGACGATTACCATAGGTACTCTCTAAAAAGAGATAATCTGCCTGAGAAGGTTTTTGCGGTGCAAACATCAATACATCATCATCACGTCCTATATCGCCAGAGAAAACCAGTGTTTTTCCTTCCAGATTTAACGTAATGCTGCAGGCACCGATTATATGTCCTGCATTTGAAAAAACCGCGGTAATTTCATTGGCTATAACTACTGATTCATTTGTATAAATGACTTTAAAAAAAGGAAAAACACACTCTGCCTGCTGTACAGTATAGAGAGGTTCTGCTGGTGTATGTTTTGAATAATGCTCTCTATTGGCCCTGTCGGCTTCTTCCTGCTGTATTTTGGCGCTGTCCATCAGAACAAGCTCAGCGACGGCTTTTGTAGGACCTGTACAGTATATTTTTCCTTTAAATCCCTGATCTATCAGCCTTGGCAGCCAGCCGCAGTGGTCTAAATGACCATGGGTAAGCAGTACGCAGTCAATCGTGGAAGCCAGGACAGGCAAAGGTTCCCAGTTGAGTTCCCGAAGTACTTTAAGACCCTGAAAAAGACCACAGTCTACTAAAATTCTTACCCCATTACTTTCTATGAGGGTTTTTGAACCTGTCACGGTTCCGGCACCTCCTATAAATTTTATTTTCATTTTAAATAAAGTTACAAATTTGTGAAGCCTCTTTTAATACATTTCTGATCCTGTTTTCACTTAGTCCAATTTTAGAAAGGCTTTTTGAATCATTAATAATGTCTTTGACGAGAATCTGATCCAAAATAAGCAGTTTTTCTTTCTCAACCATAGAAAGAGTTGTCAAACAGGTTACAGGGTAAAGTCTCCCTTTGTCTATTTTGTTTTTGATGCTGTTGTCTTTAGGGTAGTCCCAGCTTAAAAGACCAATTCCGGAGCAGACTGCAAAAGTCTCAGCATCTTTTGTAAAACGGTTGTTGGTTACTATGATACAGGAACTGAAAGTTTCTTTATTGGAAAAAACAATATGTTCCCGGATTTTAAGATCATTAAAACGCGAAAGGATATACATGGGGACTTTTACATCTGAGGAACTTTCTCTGCTGCTGTGAAACTTACATTCAATCATCCACACCGTATTTTCTTTTTTAAGTGCAACGTCAATTTCATGGGACACACATTTACCCTGAAGTGTTAAGTTTGTTTTGGTATCAAACCCTTCTGTTTCATATAATCTGGAAATGAATTTTTCAAAGAAAAAACCATGCGGACCTAGAAGCTGTAATGCATAGCGCAGATTGTACCTCGCTGCATGCCCGTTTGAAGCTTTTTTTAAGATTGCAAAAGCCAGTTTGTATATTTCTTTTGTAGTGATACCTTCATAGATCTGGTTTTCTATAAGCTGTAAAGACTGCTCTATCAAGTCAGGGGCAGCGCCGGATTTTTGGAGGGAAAGCTTTAATTTTTGTTTGTCAAAAGGTACAATATGCCCTGAGTGTTTAATAACTTTCATAACAAGGGGTTTGGTTTTGAACTGATCTAAGATTATAAAATGCAGGATGTCCATGAAGACATCCTGCATTTTATAATCAGCTTATTGTAATCTGTTGTACCGGTTTAGCAGGACTGCTTTTCTTTTTAGGAAGGGTCAGTTTTAATACCCCGTTTTTATATTTGGCATCAATTTTATCTGCTGCTATATTTTCAGGGAGAACAAAAGAACGGCTGAAGGAGCTAAAGGAGAATTCTTTTTTTCTAAAGTTTTTATCTTCTTCTTCAGATTCCTCTTCTTTTTCGGCACTAATTTGTAAAATGCCATTTTTTATTTCGGCCTTAAAATCTTTACTGGTAAGACCAGGTGCTGCGATTTCAATTTCAAAATCAGCACTGTTTTCAATTACATTTGCGTGAGGTATGAATGCCCCTTTTTGATTAGTAAAGGCAAAAAATGGAGGGAATTCAAGAAAACGATCAGTAAAAAAATCTTCAAAAATGCTCGGGTGTGAGCTGTTTTTTTTCTTTGTTGTAACAAGTGTCGTCATCGTTTAAAAAATTTAAGTTAAACATTTCTAAAATGAATTACCCAAAAATACAACGTATCACCTGTCAAAAGAATGAGAAAAATCACTTGATAAAGTGATATAGATCATAAATGAAAAATCAGTTTTTAATTTTACTGAGTTTATCTAAATTAAGAATATGGATTGTGCTGGCTGTTTTTTCAATTAATCCTTCTTCCTTAAAATCGGTCAGAGTGCGGCTAACTGTTTCAGGAGACGTACCGGAGAAAGCTGCCAGATCATCCCGGCTGAACTTGATAGTGAAGCCGTCAGGGCTGTGCTGCTGAAATAAATGTACGATTCCCTGGGCTATTCTTTTTCTTACCGACATATAGGCAATTTGCAGAAGGCGGGATTCTTTATCCTTCATATCATTGGAAAGGATTTTAATAAATTTGGTTCCTATATCCGGATAGAGAAACAGCAGTTTGTCGAGCTGTTCAATGGGCAGGAAACTTAATTCTGTATCTTCAAGAGCAATTGTAGTATCATTATAAGTATCATTTGAAAATAAAATACTGATATCCAGATAATCATTTTCTTTATAAATACCTGTAATAAGCTCGCGGCCTTCTTCGGTAAGCTTTACAGTTTTAACTTTTCCGCTTATGATATAATAAATACCTGTCACACGATCACCCTCATAATGAATGCATTGATTTTTTTTATACTTTCTCGAACTCCTCTCAAGCATAATTTCTTTAAGTTTCGAAAGTCCGTCTTCTTTGGAAATAATTGTATTGAGGTTTTCGGCACTCTGTCCATAGAAAAGCTGTTGTGCTTCTTTTTTTTTGAGTCTCGTTTCAATAGCCCTCAAAAGTTCCAAGTCGTCAAAAGGTTTGGTAAGGTAGTCATCAACCCCCAGTTCCATACCTTTTCGAATATCAGCTCTTTCCGCTTTGGCGGTTAAAAATATAATAGGTGCAGCCTGCGTCTGGGGATTTTTATGTAGAATATGTACTACGCCATAACCATCAAGTTCGGGCATCATGATATCGCACAGTACAATATCAGGAATGGTTTTAAGAGCAAGTTCAACTCCTTTTTTGCCATTTTCAGCGGCAAAAACTTCATAGCCTGAAAGTTCCAGTATTTCGACAATATTTTCTCTTATACTATCGCTATCTTCAATAATAAGCACTTTATTCATAAACGCGGCAGTTCAATAGTAAACAAGGTTCCTTTATTTGCAGCACTTTTAAACGATATAGTGCCGTTCATAATTTTTACATAGCGTGAAACAATATGAAGCCCCAAACCGGTACCGGGAATAGTTCCTGTATTATGAGCCCTGAAAAAGGCTTCAAATAAATGCTCATGTTCTTCCTCTGGTATCCCTATACCATTATCTTTGATATTAATGGTTATCTTATCACTGTCAAGAGTAGTCCAAAGCTCAATTTCTGTCTCTTCACCTGAATACTTGATGGCATTAGACATAAGATTGATGATACAATTTTTAAGAAGATTTTTATCTAGTTTTACCAGTGCAATTTCGCTATTTGGGATATTGATTATTTTCTGTTTTTTTTTGGTAAGAAGTTTCAGTTCACCTATGATTTCTTTTATAAAAGCCTGAAGGTCAAAACAGGATATCTGGAGGGTTATTTTATTGGCTTCTGCTTTTTCAAGAAGAAGGAAATCATCCAGTATAACAGTTAAATTGGCAACAGCACTTTTTATTTTTCGTATATGGGCATCAATCTTTGGGGTGTTTAACTCTTCTGCATAACGTTGAATTAAGGACGAAGAAAGCTGGATAGTACTCAGTGGTGTTCTAAACTCGTGAGAAGCCATTGATAAAAGCCTGCTTTTGATTTGATGCAGTTCTTTTTCTTTCTCCAGCGTGGTGCTTACTTCCTCTTTAGCATTTGTTAAGGCCTCTATAGTTTCGTTTAAGGTTAAAGTCCGGTCTTTTACAAGCTCTTCCAAATGCTGGGTATACTGCATTAATCGGGTTTCTGCTTCTTTTTGGTGGCTCAGATCATGTATAAAACCTGCAAAAATTCTTTTATTTTCAAATTTTACTTCGCTTACTCCAAGTCTGAAAGGAAATATATTGCCGTCTTTTTTTCGTCCTAAAACATCTCTTCCATAACCAATAATATGAGGAACTCCTGAAGACTTGTAACTTTCCAGATAGGAATTATGTTTTTCCCTGTCGGGAGAGGGCATAAGTATCGAGATATTTTTCCCGATAACATCATTGGGTGCATATAAAAAAAGCCGGCATGCCGAAGGATTTATCGTCTCTACAATACCTTTGTCATTAATTGTAATGATCCCGTCTATTGCATTTTCAATTATAGCATTTAACAACGCCTGGTTTTTCATATACCATTCGAATTACATAGTAACAAATATCGTTAAATGTTTTTGAATATCAATGAACGGACTTATTAAATATTCATTTTGAGATACTTTTTTTCATCTTAAAAATTTATTTATTTGACTGCCCATTAAGGCTTTTGTTTGTTATCTCTGCAGTTTTATTTACTGCAGTATTTATATGTTTTATGCCATTAATGAGTGCATCTGAATTAAAAGAAATACTACTGATTCCTTCTTTTACCAGAAACTCGGTAAAAGAAGGGGAGTCGCTTGGAGCCTGACCGCACAAACCAATTTTTTTATTTTTTTTTACAGCTGTTTTGATCATTTTTCTGATGAGTTTTGTGCTGGCAGGGTTCTGTTCATCAAAGAGAGCTGCAGTTAATGCAGAATCCCGGTCAATGCCCAGGGTAAGCTGGGTGAGATCGTTGGATCCAATGGAGAACCCGTCAAAAATTTTAGCAAATTCGCTGGCAAGAAGCACGTTTGAAGGTATTTCGGCCATGACATATATTTCGAGACCGTTCTCTCCCTGTTTTAGTCCATAATCAGCCATAATTGTAAGAACTTTTTTCCCCTCCTGTGGTGTACGGCAGAAAGGGATCATCAGTTTTACATTGGTAAGCCCCATTTCATCGCGCACTGTTTTGAGTGCCATACATTCAAGTTGAAATCCTTCGCGGTAATTTTCATGATAGTAGCGGGATGCTCCCCTGAACCCCAGCATCGGGTTCTCTTCCAAAGGCTCAAAAACGGCGCCTCCTAAAAGTCCTGCATATTCATTGGTTTTAAAATCGCTCATTCTCACGATGACTTCTTTAGGATAAAAGGCAGCAGCAATTACTGCAATTCCCTGAGAAAGTTTATCAATTATATACTGTTTTTTATTGGAATAATTCTGGGTCAGTTTGTCGATTTCGGATTTTTGCTTTTGATCTGTAACTTTTTCGGGATGAACCAGGGCCATAGGATGAATTTTTACATTATGGGTAATAATAAATTCTAAACGAAGCAGTCCTACACCATCATTAGGATATAATGCAAGTTCGAAGGCCCTTTCAGGTTCAGAGACTATAAGCTGTACTTTAGGTTTTATGGGAAGCGGAAGGGAATCAAGTACCGCACTTGTGCGTGTAAACTCTAATTTATCTTTATATACATAGCCAGTTTTACCCTCGGCGCAGCTCAGGGTAATAAGGTCTCCATTTTTAATTACCTGGGTAGCGTTTGATGTACCCACTATGGCTGGAGTTCCAAGTTCTCTGGCCACAATAGAGGCATGGCTTGTTCTTCCTCCTTTATTGGTAATAATCCCGGCAGCTTTTTTAAGTATCGGATCCCAGTCAGGACTTGTGTAATCAGTTACGAGAATATCTCCTTTCTGAACAAGATCCAAATCGGCGACGGAATATAATACCCTTGCAATACCACTGGATACTGCCTGTCCGATTGCTTCGCCGGTAGTGAGTACTTGTCCTTTATTTTGTAATTTATATGATGTAACAGACAAAGGTCTGGCTGTGGAGTGCACAGTTTCTGGTCTTGCCTGAATAATATAAAGCTCACCGCTGAGTCCGTCTTTAGCCCATTCAAAATCCATAGGTTTTTGATAATAATCTTCAATTATAATGGCCCATCTCGCCAAAATTTCTATTTCTGAATCTTCCAATACAAAGCTGCTGCTGTATTTTCGGGGTGTTATTTTTAGAACTGTCGAATTGGTGCCGGCAGCATTATCATTGTATACCAGTATTTTGCTTTTACTTCCAAGATTTTTCTGCAGTATTGCTTTTTTATTGTTTTTAAGTGAAGTTTTAAATATAATAAACTCATCAGGCGTAACTGTGCCTTGTACAATGGTTTCGCCCAGACCCCAGGTTCCGGCAATATGCACCACATTACGAAATCCTGATTCGGGTTCAAGGGTAAAACCCACACCGGAACAGCCAAGATCTGAGCGGACCATCTGCTGAATCCCTACAGAAAGGAATACTTTATTATGATCAAAACCTTTATCCTGTCTGTATTTTACTGCCCTGTCAGTATAAAGTGAAGCAAAGCAGCATTTCACGGCATATATAAGTGGAACACTGCCTTTTATATTGAGATAGGAATCATGCTGTCCGGCAAAGCTGGCATTAGAGAGATCTTCTGCCGTGGCACTGCTTCGTACTGCAACTGCAAAATCTCTTTCTTTATCGTCGGATAAGGAATTATAGGCTGTTGTTATGCTGGTTTCCAGATCCAGAGGAAATCTGCCCTCAAGGATTAGCTTTCTTGCTTTAGATCCGATTTCAGCTAAATTGGTAAAATCGACCGTATCTAATTTGACCAGAAGTTCCTGCAGAGGGCCTCGCAGCTTATTATATTCTATAAAATACTTGTATGCCTTAGTTGTAATGGCAAATCCATTTGGAATTCGAAGTCCCTTAGAAGTGAGGTTGTTGTACATTTCACCCAAAGAAGCATTTTTTCCTCCGACTTTGCTAATGTCATCAATTCCTATTTCACTGAATTTTAAAATCAACTTCTCCATTTTTATTTGTTAAATCAGTTTGTAATTTATTGCTGGTTTTAATAAAATAAAGGTAGTGCAGTACATTTCAGTTGAAAATGATGAGTGTCACAGTCTTGTTTATATTTTTGGGTGAAGAGATTTTAGGTTTTGTGACGTGCATCATTTTTCGGTACTGAATTATAGAAGAAATTTGTTTTGTTAGCTATTAGCATATTAGGTAATGGCAAATAAAATTCCTTAGAATAAAAAGTATGATGTTTTATTACAGAAAATATTTAAAAGTCTTATGAAAACAAAAAAATCATCAAAAAGAAGTGTCTCAGTTTTTGATAAAATACGCAGATATGATAAAACCGGCAATGAGTACTGGAGTTCAAGGGAGCTTAGCGGTTTGTTAGGTTATACTGATTTTAAGCTGTTTTTACCGGTTATAGAAAAAGCAGAAACAGCCTGCAGGAATGCTGGCCAAAAGCAGGAGATGCATTTTAAAGAGATTACAGACCCCAAAAAGAGAAAAGCAGCCGCTTTTGAAAATGAAGATATAAATTTGTCTCGTTATGCTTGTTACCTAATCATACAAAATGCTGATCCTGCCTTAAAACCTGTAGCTGTAGGACAGGCATACCTGGCAACGCAAACCCGTTATGCTGAGCTTAGTGCAATACAAAAACAAAACAACTTAAAAATGGTAAAACAGAGAAGGATTTTTCTTCGAAATGAACTTGCTAAGCGAAATCTGCAGCTTGCTGGGGCAGCCCGCAAAGCAGGTATAATAAAACCGAAAGATTATGCATTATTTCAAAATCACGGCTACATGGGGCTTTACGGAGGGCTCGATGTAAAAGCTATACGTAAAATTAGAAATCTTGATGCTGATGAAAATATTCTGGACCATATGGATAGTATTGAATTAGCCATGAATTTATCTCGTGTGAAGCAGACAGCCGAGCTGCTGAGTGATGAGGAAACAAATGATGCAGCTGATGCCAACAGTGTCCATTTTGCTGTCGGAGTAAAACTTCGCAAAGCAATTGAAGAAACGGGAGGTACTTTACCAGAGAATCTGCCGGTAGTAGAAAATATTGCATTGACCAAGCATAATGATAATAAACTGGCATCAAGAAAAGGCAGCCATTAATTTCATTTGGATGAAATTTGTTTAATGCCAGGAAGGAAATATATTAACCCAGCTAAAAAATAATAGTTTTGAATACAGCAGAATTTTTTACCCGACTTATTGCGGCTTTTGCTGCAGGATTAATCATAGGTTTTGAACGGCAGTGGCATCATAAGGAAACTGGCTTAAAGACAAATATGCTTGTAGCAGCGGGAGCTGCTGCCTTTGTATTATTGTCGATGAAAATTTCAGCAGATGTACCCAATATTGATGTGACCCGGATTACTGCCCAGATTGTGGTGGGAGTAGGTTTTCTGGGTGCGGGTGTTATTTTTAGGGAGGGCTCAAATGTACATGGATTAAATTCTGCAGCTACTATATGGTGCAGTGCTGCTATCGGCTGTATTATTGCATCGGGCTATTTTATAGAAGCTTTAATCTGTACTTTTCTTGTCACAATTGTAAATGCCGTTTTTGAACCTGTAGATCAGTGGTTAAGAAATAGGAAGTAAGCTTTTTAATGTAACTTTTCTACCTTTTAGATAACACTAGAAACGTACTGCTTTAAATTATATATTATCTTAAAACAAGTATAGATATGAAAACAAAGTTTATTATTCTTGCTGCTACTGCTGTACTTTTCTACTGTTGTCAGCAAAAGGACTGGACAGATTCAAATGGAAACTCAATTGCTATTGATTCAGTTCAATTCTCGGATATAAATAATAAAACACTTAAAAAGTGGTTTTTATTAAATAAAGAATCAGACAGTATAATGGACTCGGCTCAACTAATTATTCAACAGCAGAGTGATATAGTGGAATCTTATCCACAAGACGAGCGAGAATACATGAATACCAATATTTTGGAAGCACAGCGACACCTTAACCATTTTAAAAATAAGGTAAAACATATCAGAGAGTTTGTTTCTCATATTGAAGAATATGATCCTGCTATGGAACGCACAATTGACTCATTAAAAGAAGACTATGTTCAGGAAAAAATTAAACTTGAGGATGCATTAAGCAAATTAAGATAGCTAAAGATAGTCCGTTTTTTGCACCTGATCCGAAAGAATGTTTGAAACCTAGTATAAAAATAGAACAATCCCTATGTATCAAATACATAGGGATTGTTCTATTTTTTAAGTGACGTTTACTTCACAATTTAAAAACCATTTTATGAATGATTTAAAGAAGTTGGCTTATTTTCAAGTGAATTTGTAAGATGATTATTTTGCTAAAACGCTTTTTATGAGCTTAGTAAGTTCATCAGATTTTGATATAAACGGACTATGTCCTGAATTGATGGTATAAGTATCAGTAATACCAGCTTCTTTTGCCATTTTCTGCTGAAAATTATAAGTAATAGTATTATCTGCAGTTGTGAAAATGTAGTATTTTTTCCCGCCAGCATTATAATCTTCTGTTTTATAATTTAAAGGTGTTCCAAGCGGAATTGTAGGTTCTGCTTTGTATTTTTCTACAAGAAATTGTTTTTGCGCATCTGTTGCATCCTGAGCAAATATTTTAGGAAGATTCACTTCTGGATTTATGATTCCGGCCAAAGTCTGATCATCAGACAATTTTAATGATGGAGGTAAAAGTGAAGCCGTATCCATTTGTGAATAATCTAAAACACTTTTTCCGCTTTGTGGAATAAAACCAGCAACATAAATCAGTTTTTTGATTTTTTGAGGAACTTCAGCAGCAGTTTGAGTAATTACAGCTCCTCCCAAACTATGACCAATTAAAATTACTGGTTCGTTGTATGAGTTAATTGCTTTCTTCACTTCATCAACATAAGCCTGAAATGAAACCTGATAGGCTGGAGTAGTGTCGTCTCCATGTCCCGGAAGTTTTACGACTGTAACATTGTAACCCGCGGCTTTTAAGTCTTTTTCGGTTTGATCCCATACATAGGATGCCTGCCAAGCGCCGTGTGCCAATACAACAGGAGATTTTTTTACAGTATCATCATCATTTGTACATGATGCACTGGCGATGGAAGTAAACAATAGTAGGAATAGTTTTGATATTGATTTTAAGGGAGTTTGAGAATTCATTTTCGATTTTTTCATTGTTTTTAAAATTTTCATTGTATTATTTTTTATTAAAATTGGATGTCTTTTTGGGTTAGGAAAGAACATCAAAACCATTTAAAATTGTTGCAAGAAGTGTGTAAGCGCCAACTAAAAAGATAAGTTCAGCGACTCCGTCTTGTCCTAAGATTTCTTTGGCAAGATTATAAGATGACTCAGGAACAATTCGTCCTTTGGCTAACACAGAAGCAATTTCATACGCCACGGCTTCTTCTTGATTTAATTCATTTGGACGGATTCCTGATGCCAACGATGCAACTGCTTCGGCTGAAAAGCCAAAATGTTTAGCCATAATTTCGTGAGCATAAAGTTCGAAACGCGCGCCAAATGCTGCACCAACAGTAAGAATAGCGACTTCCCGTACTTTTTTAGGAAGTGTTGCATGATTGTCTAATGAACGCACAAAACTTAAAGCAGGAATTCCAAATTGCGGAAAACCAAGCATGGGCGGAAACGGGCCCGTTAAAGCACCTTCGTTATTCAGCATAGAAACTGGACCTTGGCTTGTCGTGATAAGCTTTACAACTTCGTCGTGTACATAGCGAACTTCAGCGTTCATTGTTTCTGGATGTATAGGATTTACTCGCATAATAGATATTATTTGATTTAGCGGAGATTTTCTTCAAATTGCCCGTCAATTAAAATGAACACAACGCGGCATATTTTTCCAGATCGATTGCTCCAAGCATGATTGGTGCCTCGTTGTACAATAATATCTCCCGCTTTTGCAGTAGTTTCGCCTTCGTCAACAATCAAGGTTAATTCGCCAGTCAGAACAATTCCGTAATCAATAGTTTCGGTTTTATGCATTAAAGGATGCGGCGCGTTTCCACCAGCTTTTGAAGCGTTTTCTCCACTCATGGTTTTAAAATGTTCCAAAGCTTGTTCTTGGGTCAGATTTCTAATTTCATCACTTTCCGGCGGAAAATCGATTACTCGTATTCTTGTTCCTTGTTTTGGAGGGCCTAGAATAAGTCCGTTTTCTTCAGGATCTTTAGAAATGCTGTCGATTAGCGCAGGAGTTTGTTTTGTATTCCAAACCTCATGAAATTTGGCTCCATTTGGCCCGCCAACCATATAAGTTCTCGCCGGAACTTCATCAGAAACTATAATGGCTTTTCCTTTTTCATTATGTCCTGTTACGATACGTCTGAATGTTGTATTGTTAGTTTCCATGATTATTGAGATTAGATTTTATTTTTTCTGAATACAAATACACCCAAATAATGAAAAAGAACTCCAACTGCCCAAGCAGAAGTAGACCAAAGCGGCCAAGGATAAGTAGTGTCTGTTAAATACCAAATAAGAAAGATTATTGGAGTTGCCAATAGGAAAACAAGAAAGTGAATTTTGAATCCTAATTTTGAATTGTTTGCTTTTGCTTCGATGTTAAATTTAGTTTTCATGATTAAGTTTTTTTAATGATTAGTAATAGATTATTTTTAAATGAAATGTTTTTAATTATTTGATTTTCAATTTATTTACATGACAAAGGTATAGCGGGTACTTGACGAACATCGTTGACTTTGGTTAAGAACGAATCTTTTAGATTTAAAAAGAGAGCATTTTGTATTTAGCAGAATAAAATCTAATTTTAGGCAAGTTATTTCTCTAATTTATTGCTATGGATGCACTTAAAAACGTTATAACATCATTTGTTCCTATGTCTGATGAAGAGTATAATTTGATGCTTCCAATTATCGAAAGGAGAGAAGTGCCAAAAGATACCGACCTTTTGCAGCAGGGAGAAATCTGTCGTCATATCTACTTTATAGAAAGTGGTTTTTTCAGAATGTTTTATGTGGATTATAAGGGAAACGAAATCAACTGCAGGTTTGCAAAGCCAGATGATTTTCTGGTTGATTTCGCTAGTTTCATCACGCAGAGAACAGCTCAATACTATTGCAGAGCGATGGAAGATTCGAAAGTAATTGCTTTAGAATATGAACAGGTAGAAAACTTATATCATAGTTCTCCCAACTGGTCAAAATTTGGAAGATTAATAGCCGAATATGCTTATTTGATCATTATCGAAAGAGAGGAAATGCTTCATTTTCAAACTCCCGAAGAACGCTACAAAACCATTTTAAAAAAAGAACCTTATCTTTTTCAGATGGTTTCGCAGAATCAGCTTTCATCTTACATTGGTATAAAACCAGAATCTCTAAGCAGGCTTCGTAAACGAATGATCGGTAAGTGATTCGTTAAAATAAAGTATAACGGAAGACAAAATTTATCTTCCGTTATAATTAATTCAGCAGTAATGTAACAGAATTACTTTTTCTTAACTAACCAGCTTTCAACTGCTTTCGAAAAATCAGCTACATCAATTGGGTGTCTGCTTGTTATAATGTTGGCATCAACTACTACAGGCTGATCAGAAACAATTCCGCCTGCATTTTTAAGGTCGATCTGAATGTTCCAATATCCCGTTAATTTTCTGCCTTTTAAAATATCAGCCGAAGCTAATACAACCGGTGCGTGACAAATGGCAGCAATCAATTTTCCTGATTTATTAAAATCCTGAATGAATTTAATAACGTCTTTGTCGTAACGAAGGTTGTCAGGATTCCACGCGCCTCCCGGAATAAATACGGCATCATAATCACTTACTTTAATCTGATCTGCTGTGCGGTCAAATTTTATCCACCCAACGGGCTGTAAATATTGAATAGCCATCACATGTGTTTTTGCCATTTCAGGACTGCTTAATCCGTATCTTGCTGGAGCAGGATTGTATTTTGGCGATACAATATCAACCTGAGCGCCCAATTCTCTAAAATACCATACAGGTCCAGTTAATTCGATTTCTTCAAAACCGTCTGCAGCAAGTACTGCAATTTTTTTACCTTTTAAAACTGTTTTGTCTTTTACAGGATTAAAAAAGAAAGCTCTCAAAGCTTCGTTTCCTGGCGCGTTCAACAGCGAAGAAACAGGCATTACAGAAACATGAGACGGTGTTGTCAATTGGTTGATCACATCTAATTTATGATCGATATCTTGTGCTTGTGCATCTGATAATGCAATGGCGCTTAATAAACCTGCTGTCATAATTTGTCTTAATTTTTTCATGATTTTTTATTTTAACTATTACTACTGATTTCTTAGGATTTTGTTGAAATTGAAAAAGATTTATTTAAACACATAGAAATATAGATTCTAATCATGAACAAGGATGTTTAAGAGAAATATATTTCTTTCACATAGTTTCACTATGTGTATTTAAACAAGTGAAACGCCTTTTTTTTTTGGGGTTTACAGAAACTATGTTTCTATGTGTTAAAATATTTTTATTCTCTTGTCATCGGAGCAAATTCTATAAGGTTATGCAGTCCGTTTTGAAAAGGAGGTTTCTTGATGCTGGTTTCCAAATATTCGATTACAGGTTTAATTGGTGGAAAGTTGAGGTGATATTGAAAAGCATTATTGCTTCGGAACTTCTCATAGGTTACAAACTGCGTTTCATCTCCTTCAATTTCTGAAAGCTGATACGTTACGACTCCAGGTTCGCTTCGAAATTGCGGCATAGCGATATGGTAGGTATCTTTAAAATGCTGTTCTGTTCCTTTTTTTCCGTCAACAAAAAGCATAATCACAAGCTGATTGTCTTCTTTTTTTGAAGTTTTTCTCCATTGCTCTTTGGTTAAAGGTTCCAGATCTTTTACATAATAGATTTTAGGTGCCGTTTTTAAGGATTTTTCAGTTAAAGTTTGTAATGCTTTTGCCTGAGTTTTTTTGCCGAAATCTTCCAGCTGTTTTTTTCCGTTCCATCTTTCAATCAGCCATAAAATATTTGGTTTGTCTTGTTCGTAAAAAGCTTCTGCCATAATATTTTCTTTGGATGAAAGAGAAGCTGTTACATAATCTTTCAATGCTTTTCGAAATGGTTCTAAAGCATTTTCTGGTACTTCATACATCGTTAATTTCGAGATGATTTCAGAAGCTTTTAACTGCTGTAAAAGTGCTTTACCAACTGCTTTTGCCGATTGTGGATTCTGCCCCGTAACCAAGCGCTGGTCGACCGTAACATGTGTCTGCCATAAGCCCGATTTTTCAAAAATGGCTCCTCTTTCTATAAGTTTAGATTCTAATAAAAAAGGGGCAGCTTTATCTAGTTTTACAGCGGTTTCTTCTTCATTTGTAAAGGCATTAATTTTTTTGCCGTCTACAAGATATTTACCATCAAGCTTAATATTTAAAAGGCCTGCCGGACCATGAGATACAGCACTGATGATTCCGTTATTTTCATAAATTTTAGAAGCTATTGCAGTCAGCTGTTTATTGTTGGACAAATCCCACATCGCACCGTGACCGCCAGCAAAATGTATGGCAGCATAATCTTCAGGATTGATGCTTTGAGGGTTCAACGTGTTTTCTATTTTCTCTCTGTATTTTGAGTCAAGCCAAAATTTTTTGTTTGTCGAATCACTTAAATTGAATCCTTCTACAGGTGCTTTGCCTCCTTTCGGACTCACAAAATCAATTTCGTATCCTGCACTTGTTAGAACATCCCAAGGGTGCGTTACTTCAGAAAGATAAAATCCTGTTTTCTCTCCCGTATTTCCCTTTTTTTCATGATTGGTGACCACGAACAAAATTTTCTTTTTCATGCTTTCAGAATTTTTAGCTTTAACATTGGCTGTAACAGTCATAAACATACAGAGTGCGACTATCAAGACTTTCTGGGTAATTGAATTATATGGTATTGTTTTCATGTTTTTTCGTTTAAAATTTTCTGTTATCTCTCTAACAAATTTCCATTTTACATATTCGCTGGAAGTTGATTTAAATCACTTTAAAAGTGTGATTACGATCACATTGGATTTAAAAACAAGGCAAAATTATATCGGTCATTCTTTCCAAATCATTGACTTTGGTTAAGAATGGATTTTTTTAATTATGAATTGTGAATTGTGAAATTGATTAACTTCTTGACAATTTTATTCAACATAGCCCAAGGTTTCAACCTTGGGTACACAAAAAGAGGCGGTTATCCGTTGCGTCACCAAGGTTGAAACCTTGCGTTATGTTTCTTAAGATTGTTTATTAATTATTAAGATAAAGTCTGCTAAGCGTTTCCCGACAGACGCCGAGATATTCTGCAATATATTTTTTTGGTATTTTCTGCAAGATGCTTGGATAATAACTGGCAAACTTTTCATAACGCTCTTTTGGATTGTCTGATAATAGAGAAATAATTCTTTTTTGCTGCGAAGAGTAGAGCAGGGTTAATTTCATTCTAAAAAAATGCTCCATTTTATGAAGTTCAGATGCCAGTTTTTCTCTTGCGTAAAGTGTCAGACATAATATTTCGGCATCTTCCATGCAGATAATATTTATCGTAGATTCTATTTGATTGAAATAAGCGTTATAATCTGAAATCCACCAATTTTTGATGGCAAACTGAAGAATATGCTCCTTGCCATCTTTATTAATGTAAAATGCTCTTAGTGTACCTTTTATAATCCAATATTCGCATTGGACTTTGTCTCCGCTTTGAATTAAGTACTGATGTTTTTTTATTTTCTTTTTGGTAAAGAAAGTTTTGATATATGCAAACTCTTCATCGCTTACAGGAGTAATTTCTTCAATATGATTTCGCAGCTGATCCATAGACAATACATCATTTTTTAGACATCAATATGCTGTGGAAAATGACCAAGAACATGCCAGTAATTTTGTGAAACAGAAATAAAAGCAATAATGAAACGTAAACTACCGCTGCTGCTGGTTTTTTATTTTTTATAGTTTAAATATTAGAAAATCAAAGTTTTATATTTCTACGAAGATTTTGGAGAAATATGCAATAGCTCCGAAAAAAGTGGAGTAATTTCTAGTCTGTGTAATCATCTTTTTTAATAGCCAGTTTACTCATTTTAGATTCTAAAGTTGTAGGCTTGATATTTAGTATTGAAGCTGCGCCGGCTGTTCCGCGTATTCTGCCGTTTACTTTTTTTAAAATTGAAATGATGTAATCGCGTTCTAGTTGCAGCTGTGCATTTTTTACATCTTCTAATGTATGAACATTTTTTGTATTGAATGATTCTGAAAGAGGAGAAGAATTCAGATTAAGATTTAATTCAGCTTTTCCATTATTTAATATAACCGATCTTTCTATAAAGTTTTCTAATTCGCGAATATTTCCCGGCCAGTCATATTCATTCATTTGTTCGATCATTTTCGGGCTTATGCCGTTAAATTTTTTGTTGAATTCCCTGCAGAATTTCTTTGCAAAATAATCTGCTAATTCTGAAATATCGGTTTTACGCTCCCGTAAGGCAGGCATGGTTATCGGAAACACATTTAGGCGGTAGTAAAGATCCATTCTAAAATTACCCAGAGCAACTTCTTTTTCGAGATTTCGGTTTGTAGCGGCCACAATTCGTATATCAACTTTTCGAGCTGAATTTCCTCCCACAGAATCGATTTCTTTTTCTTGTAAAACACGCAATAATCTAATCTGCATTTCATTCGATAATTCGCCAATTTCATCTAGGAAAATAGTTCCGCCATCTGCTAGTTCAAATTTTCCTTTTCTGCTTTCAACGGCGCCCGTAAATGCACCTTTTTCATAACCAAATAATTCAGATTCTATTAAAGTTGGCGATATGGCAGCACAATTCACTTTTATAAAAGGACCGTCTTTTCGGATGGAGAGATTGTGAATAGATTGAGCCGCTTTTTCTTTTCCTGTTCCGCTTTCTCCAAGTATAAGAACTGAGGTGCTGTAAGGAGCAACTTGCACAATAAGATCAAGAGCATTTAATAAAAGAGGGTGTTTCCCAATAATATCAGTAAATTGAGGAGAAAGAGTTTCTTTTAAGTTTTCACTCTTTTTTGAGTCAACTAACTTTTGCTGATTTGTAACGCCAGTCATAAGATTAGCAAAATCTTTTTTTGCACTCGTCAATAAATCAATGTGATGTTGGGAATAATTGTTTTTCTTTTGACTGCAGAATATATATTGAATCGTCACTTCAGTATTTAATAAAAAAGGAAATACAAGAAAAGATTCTGCTCGAAAATGATTTTTTATGAAAGATAATTTTGGATTAAAATCTTCCATTTCATAAATAACTGGTTCATTTTCCAGATAATCGATTTCAGTAAAAGAAGTAGTGCTTTTTGAATTCGTGATATTTTCTAATTCTCTTTCGCCTATGTATTGATATTCGTCAAAGCCTATGCGTAAATAAGCAGTACATTTTTTTTGATCGGAGTTCTTTATTTCAAATACAATCAGATCGTAAGTAATAAAAGTTTGTAGTAAACGTGCAGTTTCATTTAGATAATTTTCATATTGAAGTGTCTGATGACTTATTTTGCTTAGCTTTTCCTGCAAAAGTTTTTCCTGTCCTGAGCGAGATTCTATGCTGTTTTTATGTCTGTATGAAGCGATTTCTAAAGTAATAAGTAAATCTTTTTCTCGAAATGGTTTTACAAGAAATCCGTAAGGGTCTGTTTTTTTTGCTTCTTCGAGTATTGTTTGATTAGAATTAGCAGATAAATAGATGAAAGCTATATTTTCGGTTTTTAATTTTTTTGCAAGATCAATTCCTGATTGCTCTCCTTCCAAATGAATATCTAATAATACAAGATCGGGTTTGTTTTTTGCTATTTGTTCATAAGCTTCTTTGACTGAAACAGCAATTCCGGTTACAAGATATCCAGCTTGTTTTAATATTAGCTGAAGGTCATTTGCGACTATAAATTCATCTTCTACAATCAATACTTTACTGCTCATAGTAAATCAAGTATAAAATTTTAAATCCAATGCTGCGATTAATTATTTATGAGGTATAAATTTAATTATAATATGTACTCCCTTATAATTTTCGATACTAAAACTGCCTTTTAATTGTTTTACAAGACCTTTGATAAGATTGAGCCCAAGGGAATTGTTTTTGGTTTTGTTAGTTAAATCCGGCAGGCCTATTCCATTATCTGATATTTTAAGCACCAAATCACTATCTTCCAGATCTAAGCTAATTTCTACAATTCCTTTTTGGTTTTCTAAAAAAGCATATTTTATGGCGTTTACTATACTTTCGGTGATTATTAATCCCAATGGAATTGCCTGCGAAACATCCAGATCTATTGCTTTGATATTTTTTTTGAAAGTTATTTGATTTTTATTATCAAAACTTTCATGTAAATAATCTACCAGTTCACTAATATATTCAGCCATTGCAATTGTAGAAACATTATCATCAAGATAAAGTTTTTTATGTATCATTGACATTGCCTGCATTCTGCGGAGACTATCCTTAACTGCCGTTTTAGCTTCGTTATCTTTTAAGTATAATGACTGGGAGTTGAGCAGACTTGTAACCATCTGAAGATTATTTTTAACTCTATGATGCACCTCTTTTATCAACCATTCCTTTTCTTTAAGAAGTTTGTCTTGTTCTGTATTTAGATTTTCCAGGTAAAAATTTTTCTGATCAAGCTCTTTCTTATTGGCCTCTAGTTTACAATTACTTCTTTGTTTAATAAGATAGCGATTAAATAATAATCCAACTATAATCAGTAGTAATGCTGCTATAGCTACTGTAATATTTCTTGATCTCTTAGTTTCCTCAATCCTGCTATATTGCAATTGATTTTGCTTGTTAAGCAATTCTATATCCTTTTGTTTTTTAGCAGTTTCAAATTGAACCTGTAATTCAGCAATCTGCCAATTTTTGGTTTCATTGAACATAGAATCCTTTAATTGCTGGTGCTTAAGTAAATGTTTAATGGCAGAATCATAATTCTTCAAACCAGAATTGGCCTGAAAGAGCATGAAGTGTATATCTTTAGTGAAAGAAGGTTTATTTGCAGCCTGCGAATAGTTTAATGCTGTTTGCAAATAAGGCAATGCTTTTCCATATTGCTGTTTGTTTATGAAATACTGACCAATCTCTGAATCGATATTTGCAGTTATTTCATTTCCCTGTTCCATTTGTCCTGACAGTTTTATCAGTTCAAGATAATATTTTTCAGCCTTTTTGTTTTGCTGCATAGTTTGGTAGCAGTAGGCCAGTGAACTAGTAAGGCATGCCTTAGAATAAATTCCAATAGGTTTATATTTTGCCTTTATATCCAGAATATAGGAAAGCGCTTCCTTATCTTTTTTTGCATTTATTAGCTCTCTTGCAAAAAGTCTTGCTTCCCTGAATTTGTATAGGTTATCAGTACTTTTAAAATGTTGGTTGTCAAAAATCTTTAAATACCATTCTATACTTTTGTCTGGCTGACCGAGTTCTTTATACATATGTGCAAGACGGCTATAGAAAGTAAGGGCAGAAGTTGAATCATTTGCTGCCTCCATACCTTCTATAGCCTTTAAACCATAAGATATACATTTACCAGAGTCACCTTTATAACGATAGGTAACGGACAACAGATCATAAATGTAATGGAGTTCTTTATAACCTAATGCTTTGTATAGCTCAAGTGTTTGTAATAATTCTATTTCGGCAAGATTAAATTTACCACTTACCAGATGTATATCAGCGATGGTCTTTAAAACCCATGCTTGCCTTTCTTTATTACCGCTTTTTTTGTAAAGAGAAAGCATATTTTCAAAACAATCCAATTTAGTTAATCCAGTTTTTTCACGCATAGGTATCAGCGTTGCAAGTTCATGCCATAAAAGAGCTGTTTTTTCTTCATTGCCAGGAAGATCTATTTTATTAATAGTTTTTAGATATTCCCTTTTACTTTGCTTAAAACCTTCTGTAATAAATAAATGCATTGCTTTTACATGCATTCTTTCTGCCTGCAGGTTTGATGCGTATTGAATCTCAGTAATTTTATTTGATTGTTCCAGATAAAACAGTGAATTGTTTAAATCTTTTGGCGATCTGTCTGAATGAAAAAGATAATGCCGTGCTAAGATAATCAGCATACGAAAACGGGTAGAATCTTTCAATGTTCCTAATAACTTTATTGCAGATGGTATTTGATCTTTTCTGATATAGGCATCTCCTATTAATAAATCTGCCTGATTTTTTCCAAATTCATATTTCAGTTTATTACTAAGATAAAGGGCTTTCTTTGCAAAATAAGAAGCACTGTCCATCTGTGTTGTCGGGCCGCCTGTTTTATAAAGATAATATTCCCGATATAAATAATAATGGCTCAACTTTAATAAAATATTTACGCGGCTTGTATCCGAATTAGAATTGCGGAGTTGTGATATTAATGTTAACTGCCTATCCCACATTTTTTGAGAAAATGAGAATGAGGGTATAATTAGCATAATAATTGCGATAGTTATACAGAAATTGTTCTTAGCAGGCATAATAGATTTTTCATTCTTAGTAAAAGTTATTACTATTGTACATCTGTTACATAATGCTCCACGGACAAGATAAGATATCCTTTTTTTGCGAATTAAATTTAAATATATATTCTTAATTCTAATCGAATTTTATAAAATTTCCCATAGTTTTTCCTTTCAGTAACAGCAGATTATAATTCTCCTAAATAAAAATATGATATATCATCATTGGGAATTCTGTAACTTAAATTATTGTTAAGATAAAAATAAAGATTTTCTTTTAAGTCTAGTGTCTTGAGCATTTTATGGGCGGTTTATATCCTGTAGAATTTAACTTAACCAGATTGGGAAACTATATTCATTTTTAGAAGTAAAAACGGGTTAAATAGTGTCTTAAAAACATAAAAAAAAACGCTAAATTATAAAATTTAATGTTTTTTTAAGAGTGACCTTTGCCTAACAATTTGCAAACTTATGCCAAAGAAAAACAGGTTTTATTGATGAATGAATCGATTGATAGCACAGCAACTATTTTGGATACTCTGGATGTCATTAAAAAAATAGCCACTGAATGAATCATCAATGAATGTATAAATAAATTAGGCTGTAATCTAAAGCAAAAATTGCTTGAAGTATAACTTTACCGTTGTTTGAAAAAACAACAGCAAAGTTGATCCGGGTACTTTTATTTTAATCTTTAATTAATACATTTGGTTTACCAAATCTATAACCAAACGTCAACCCAAATGACGTTGCTAAAAAGAAAAAAGAAAATGAATAGAAAAACAATAATTTTAATATTTTGCGTTTTGTCTAATTTTTGTTTCGGACAAACTAATTATTATGTTGCAGCAACTGGTAATAATACCAATTCCGGTTCTCTTGCTTCACCTTGGAAAACAATACAATACGGATTGAATCAATTGCCAGCTAATGGAATTTTAAACGTTTTTCCGGGAACTTATTTAGAAAAGATTACGATTTCGAAAAGTAATATAACCTTAAAAAATTATTCGACAACACTTCCTGTTATTGATGCAGCAGGAATAACAACTCAGAATGCTATTATCGCTATCAATAATAAAAGTAATGTAATTATTGATGGGATTGAACTGCAAAACAATATTCAAAATACGGCTCAGGGAATTTTAGTTGAAGGAAGTGGGGATAATATTATAATTAAAAACTGTAAAATACATGATATTCATTTTTCATCTAATGTAAATGCCGCTGTAAACGAAAACGTAAATGCACAAGGAATTATAGTATTTGGAACTAATGGTACAACAGCAATTACCAACTTAAAAATACAAAATAATGAATTGTATAATTGCAGGTTAGGTTACAGCGAAGGAATTGCGGTAAATGGAAATGTCAACGGGTTTGAAGTCACTAATAATAATGTTCATAATCTTACCAATATTGGTATAGATATTATTGGTCACGAAGGCACTTGCCCAACTCCTGCAAACGATCAGGCAAGAAACGGACTTGTTAAAAACAATATTGCCCATGATTGTATTGCAGCGTATTCAACATCCGGAGGGATTTATATAGACGGTGGGAAAAACATAATAGTTGAAAACAATACCTCGTATCATAATGGTTACGGAATAGAGGTTGGCTGCGAAAAAATAGGTCAGACTACCGATGGAATTATTATTAGAAATAATGTTTTTTATGACAATCAAATTTGTGCTGCAGCAATGGGTGGATTTGATTATCCGTCTGGTTCAGGAAAAGTTATCAATTCTTCTTTTAGAAATAATACCTGTTATTTTAATGATTACAGCAATTCTGGAAACGGAGAATTATATCTTTCTTACAGTGAAAACAGTAGTATCGAAAATAATATTTTTTATACCCAGACTCAAAATATTTTGGCTTATGCAGAATTAACGCAGCCAAATTTAAATTTCAATTATAATACATTTTACTGTCAGGCAGGTACAACAAAAATGATAGCAGACTGGAACGGAACACAATATACAGGATTTGCTTCTTTTTTAACAGGAACAAAAACAAATACAAACTCGATATTTGCAAATCCTCAATTGACGAACGCTAGTATTACAAATCCTGATTTTCATCTTTTGACAACTTCTCCTAGTAGAAATGCAGGAAATCCCGCTTATTTTGCCGCCAGTACCGAAACAGATTATTATAATGAATTAAGAATTGAAGGAGGAAGAATTGATTGTGGAGCAGATGAGCTTGGAACTACTTTAGGAATTGATAAATTGGAAGTTTCTAAATTCAATATTTATCCAAATCCGGTAACAAATTTTATCAATATTGATTCTGAAATAAAGGTTGATAAATACCAAATTTTTAGTATTAACGGACAAAAACTCATGGAAGGATTTGAAATAAATGAAATTAATATTTCGGGATTGAATTCAGGATTCTATTTTATTAAGTTTGAAATTGATAATAAGAGTTATGTGTCTAAAATAATTAAAAAATAAAAGATTATTTTAATCTCTAACTCTTGGAAGTAGGGAACAGTATTCAGGTACGCTTCATAAGATAGAACACTTTCAAAGTGAACTTGCCAAAGGTTATATAATTCTTATAAAAAATAGCAGCAGCATTAATGCTGCTGCTATTTTTTATCTATTAATTAGTTAGCGCTACATAAGTTGCCGTTTGATCTCACAGGTATTGATTTTAAAACAGGAGATCTTGCTTTAGATAGATGAAAAGGAAGCTAAAATTATTTTGGAATTACTATATTTAGTATCAAAAAATTACGATAAACCAAGAGAAAAAAAACCTGATCGCTTGGGTATGGGCAACGATAGCGCGGAAATTCTTTCCGTACCCATTCCTATATTAATTAAAACGGATGTAAAGTAGATAGTTAAAAACTAGATTTTCTTTTTAAATCTGTAATGATATACTTTGCAGGCACGGATTACAAATCCGCACGATCGGGCTTCTGTTAGGATAAATCCAAACGACTTTTTAGCAGACTATTTTTCTTGACTTCTTTTTTTATACACTTTACGGAAAACCGTACTATTTCTATTGAATAAACCAATAGTTTTGAGAAAATTTAAATTTTAAAATATGGTAAATTTTGATGAAAATGACTTAATTTATGAAGATTATGTCGACACTACAACAAAAGGGGATGATCCGGATTACATTGGAATCCAGGATAGAATCAAGGTCAATAAAAAAGAGCTGTACGAAGTTGTTTGGTTCTGTGATGCCTATGTTAAAAACAATGATGTGCCTAAAACGAAATCCAGTTTTCGTAAAGTCGAGAAATTAATACGACTGGATGAGGCTAGTGACATAGTATTGAGAACCGAACTTAATAAATTTGTGTTAAAGTATTGGGACTCAAACAAGGTCTAGAAGCTCCAGCCGTTTGAAGTATCCCAACTTCAGACTGTTTGTTATGTCTAATTTACATCCATTAAAAATCGTCTTGTGTTTCACTTTTTGAAAGTTTCGAGATTTCGGGTAAATTAGCATAGATTAAACATAAAAAAATCCCATTTCGTAAGAAATGGGATTTGATTTTCGTGACCTCGACAAGACAAATTACAACATCATTTTTGGATGATTATATATAAGGTCTGTCTTTGATTGGCTTAAAGAATTTGGTTTGGATATCCTGTTGGGGATATACATGAAATTTAAGTAGCGAGTATCCAGTAAGAATTTTGTGGTAGTATATTGGGATAAGCTAGTTCGCGTATAGTTAAGTTGGGTATATTAACTGGTTTATCTTCTCTTTGTTATATACTTCAAGTTAAATACACCAAGCAGGTCAAAAATTCAGTATTTCTCTTGGATTTTAACCTGCTTTTTACTTATCTAATTTCCGGATATGCCCCTAAAGTAACTTCCACACGCTGTTCCTGATAAATATTAGGATTCGGACCCGGGGGAAGAAGCTGTGTAATATAAATTCTATCACCAGGGTTATAATTGCTAAGTGCATTTCTGACTGTCTGTCCGCTGAAAACATTATAGGATCCTATTCTTGTAATCAAAGTGCCGGGCATTATGTTATTCTGCTGTAAAGCCCCTCCCGCGGTAACGGGCCCTAGGATAATGCCGTTTATATTTTGTGGAGAAATACCATAACCGTTATAAATACCAAGGGTGCTTTGGAAGGGAATGCCGTCAATCAAACCCAAAGAAGCTTTAAATTTTACCTCTTCAAGTGTCGTAACGGGCTGATTTACGGCATGCTGTACAGATATTATTTTGGTCTGGTTCCAATTCTGTGTCATCGAAGCCATTTCACTGCTGTTTAAAACACTGCGGTATGAATTACTGCTCTTTCCTTTATTATCGCCCCATCGCACTCCGTTTGCTATGAAACCTACATAATCCTTTTTTCCTAAAGCTGCGACTGCAGCTTCAATATTTGGGGTTAGATTAGGATTGTTATTCTCAAGCATTTCCGCATATTTCAAATGCAGGTCCTGCAGAGGTTTATTTCCCTCTTGTCCAGCCTTTTCGGCTGCAGCGATGTGGTTTTGGATTGCTTGCTTTTCGGACAGTTCAGGAAAAAAAGCATTTTCAAATGATTCTATCATCTTATCATCAGCATCATACATTTCTATAGTTGTATTAGATATAGTATTGTCTGTATATTGCTGGTTGACCTGCTGGTCAAAAGATGTTTTCAATGATTTTCTGCTGCTGCCCAATCCAAGGAAAGACCATCCACTTGAACTCTGACTCACACTGCTTTTATATGCATCACTTAAAAATTGATCTATCATTCTTGTGGTGTCAAGATGTGCATTTATGGAACTTTTTTTAGAATCTCTGAATTTATAGCTGAATAGTATCTGTCCATTTCCGTTTGCAATTAAGTTTTTAACATACTGATCGGGATATTCCACTGCAATGTTATTGAACCTTCCGCCCGTAAAAAGTGTCGTTCCCGGTATTCTCTTACTGTAAATAACAGAGCCGCCGGCCTCTATTATTATTTCTAATTCAGCAAGCGAGATTATTGAAGCTTCATATTTTGTATTGTACTCATTTATTAAGTTTTGCTGGGGTATAATTGCGTTCATTTCATAATTATTCGCCATTGTCATTATCTGGCCGTACAATGCGGGATTTGTATTAACAATGGGATTGACTAATGGCTGTCCGGCTAAATTTTTTGCAAGCTGGGGCTGAAAGGCCTGAATTGATGTATTTCTGTTTATGGCAGCGGCTATAGCGGCCTTTTGACTTTCATTGGGCAGGGACAAATCTGCTGAAACAGGAATTATGATAGTTCGAACATTTTCATTCCCCTGGTATGTTTCGTTACCATTTTTATCTATAAACTTAATTTTTTTTAGATCAAGACTCAATATGGGCAGTATAAATATCTTAGCTTTTGAGACGGAAGAAGCATTTTCATAGAAACCGTGTACCGTATAGGGAGAATATTCCCCTTTGTTATTAACAGCAATATAATTCTCAATATCGAATCTGTTAGAATTCGGCGTTACCTGAGAATTTATTATTAATGAAAAAAAAGAAAACATATAAAGCAGCAAGTATTGTTTTTTCATCTTATTTGTTTTATTTAAAGGTTACTATAATTTTTTTGTTCGGTGTACTAGTAGGTGTATCTGTTCCGTAAAATGCTTTTTTCAGTTTTGAATAAGCCTTAGAACTGTTCTGAACGCTGCAGTTTTCAAGTTTAGCATCTTGTCCTAACAATATACAGCCTTGGATTTCAGAGGTATAATTGCCAACATGAATTTGAACACCTGTCCTCTCAGGTACATCTTCAAGCTGGATTCTCCATCCATCCGGCTTATCGTACCTAAGTACGCCGTTGTATTGTCCAGGAGGGATGCAGCTTATATTATTTAAATTGTCCGCCCAGGGTAATTCTAAGGTATAACACAGAATTTCTTTGCCTGAAATAAGATACCCCATTGTGCAGCTTTTGGATGCGAATTTACGTTCAATTGTTAAATCAAAATTTTCCTGAGAATAACTGACAGATGAAAAAAACACTATCAGAAGCGTTGTTTGTTTTAATATTTTCATTTGTTATAGTTTACAAAAGTGATGCTTTGAGATCTTCTCCTGACTATTTTAAGAATATACAGTGTACTAAATTATGAAATAGGAAGATATGATTTTAGCGTATAAATACCTGATTTTTATTATTTTGAGTTTTGTTAAGTTCAGCGTTTTCTTTACTGATCAAAGCCCTTATTGAAATTTATGGTATTCTCAAAAGATGAAATATAGATTTGTCCAGGAAAGGATAAGTACAGATTTCTGCTTTAAATTTTTAGTGTATATCATTATGAATAAATTAAAGAATCATAATCCAACTTAATGACAGTGGAAGTTTTAAATAATGATGAGAAGATAAAACATTTTCTAAATAAGATCGCATTATTAGCCTTTGAACAGCACAATTTAGTAGAATGTAAAACTTAATTTCTGCTCCATTATGGTGTTCGAATCCTGTCAAGTTATTACACTTTAAATTCAAAATTACTCTTGTTTTTATTGGAAGATGTATTTTTCGTAAAGTATTTTCTTATTTTTATGTCTTTGAAAAAGTAAAAGGAAATAAAAAATAAGTTAATATGTTTATTTGCAGCTGTTTAAGTAAAAAAAATGGCGTCAATTCTCTTCAATTGACGCCATTTGGCTGTGGTGACCCTTACTGAACAATTTACAAACCATTTTATGAACGATTTAAAGAAATTAGCCTATTTTCAAGTGAATTTGTAAGATAATTATTTTGTATTTTAAGTCAAGAGCGGTTTGTATGTCCCGTAAAGGTTAAATGTTAAAAATGTTTAGACATATATTTTAAATTTATTCGAAAGTGCAAACTAAAAATTGAAGTTTTTTTTCATAGTCAAGAAATCACAATTGACGATGGATTAAAGTTAAGTAATAATCCTGAAATTGTTCTAAACAGAATTTAGCGATGATAACTTTTTGAAGACTATACTCTTAACTTGTGGAGGTAAATAAGGTGGTAGCTCCCAAACAAGGGTTCTGTCGCATCTTTGAATAACTTTTATCTTTAGAATTTTAAACCGATCAAAAAATGAATACTAAAGGTCATTGTTATCCAAAATACATAATTCTTCAGGCAGTATATTTCAAATTAAGATTTACACTTAGTTACCGCGATGTTGAAGAAATAATGAAGATTAGAGGAGTGATTGTGGATCATGCCACGATTCAGCGTTGAGTTTATAAGTTTGCACCTTTGCTTGAGGCAGAGATGAAGAAGAGAAAAGGCAGTGTGAGAGCGAGTTGGAGATTGGATGAGACCTATATAAAAGTAAAAGGTATTTGGTGTTATTTATATCGAGCGGTAGATAAATTAGGCAATACAGTAGATTTTCTTTTGACCAGAAAAAGACAGAGAATGAGTGCGCAGTCATTTCTAATTAAAGCAATTAGTAATAACTACAGGCCAAGAGTAATAAACATTGATAAAAGTGGTTCTAATACTGCCGCTATCAAAGTCTATAACAAACGTTCGTTCTCAAAGATTAAGATCCGACAGTGTAAATATCTCAATAATATTACTGAACAAGATCATCGTTTTATCAAGTGGCGAATACAAAATGGATTAGGCTTTAAAAGCTTTGAATCGGCAAGACGAACATTGAGCGGAATTAATGACATTTCTTTTAAAGACTGAAAATTTAATTTCAAAATATAAATTAATTAAATAAAAAACCACGAATTACCCAATCTTTAAAATTGTTGTAATCCGTGGTTAACTAAAAAAAACTAATTCACATTCTGTATTATCTTACCAAAGTTTCAAATAATTGATTTAAAATTTATGGAAAGACATTTTTCATTAAAAAGAACCGCAAATATTACCGTTAATGGTAGCACCAGCTCTACTAGTAATATCTGCTTTAACTTCGTCATTCTTTAATGTTAACATTGTATACGGAGGTGTAAAAGCTGTATTTTTTCCTTCTCTATTTCCTGTAGTATTAAGAAAAGCATTATGGATAGAACTAACAGCAGTAAAAGTTGCAGATAAGTCGATAGGTGTGTTTACATTTTCAAAAACGCTTTCTTCTATACGGATATTAGCTTCAAAACCAGCAGCAACACATACATCGTTTCCTTCACAATTAAAATAGCTATTGACGATGTCTACTTTACCAAAACGAACTCTTGGCAGTCTTTGCTTACAACCATTACCCCACCAACATCTTGCAAAAGTTATACTCAATTTACCTCTATCAGTAGTTTGTGTATCGCTGGAACCAATCAGGTTAGAAAAACGATGATCATTCGATCCGCCTGGTCCACCAGCTTTTGGTGCTTTTAAGTACTGAAATTTAGTATAAGACACGGTAATAAAATCTGATTTGTTTTTAAAATCTAAGTTACCATCTACACCGTCTCTGAATTCACAGTGATCAATCCATACGTTTTGACAATCGTCAAGTACTGCATTGTCCCAACCATCTGTATCATAAGCTCCTGGTCCTTCAAAAATAAGGTTTCTAATGATGATGTTTTTGCAACGAGAAATGTTCATAATTCCGGAATTGGATTTTGTTTGATCAGTTGATACCAATTTCGCTCCACTTTCACCATACAGGGTTTTTCCTGTTTGGTCTTTAAACGAAAGTCTTCCCCCGGTAATAGCAGGAATGGTAATGGTACCAGATACTTTAATTACTTTTACTGTGGCATTTTGAAGGGCTGCTTTTAATTGAGCATAATCAGTTACTACAGTTTCTTCTGCAGTTCCTCCTCCGGTTGTTCCACCGTTTTGTGACGCCCATCCGGGAACATCATCACAGTTTCCTTCTTTGGCAATCAGGCCGCTTCCTGTAGTAGTCGTTGCTAAAATACTGCTTTCGTCATTTTGAGGTGAAGCAATTTCTTCAGTGTTACATGCTGTAAAACCGAATGCCAGTGTTAGTAGGAACACTGTGATTGTTGATTTAATTTTCATAAATTTAAATTTGGGGTTTATAAATATTTAAGAGCGCAAATCTGTAAATAATTATTTCCGAAAATGTTGAACTTATTCAACATTTTAAAAAAAAATATCCAATAAAAAGTCTTCTTTAAATAATTGTTAAGTCGCAAAAAAAGTTCGAAAAAAAAATACTTTTGCGTAATATTATATTGATTATTAATTCATTTAAATATTTGCACCCCAAGTAAGAATAAAAGTAAAAATACATGTACAAGCCTGCCCTCAGATTAAATATTGAAGATAAAATTAACCTAACAGATGACGAATGGAAATGCATAGCAGAGAAAGCCGAAATTATCAAATTAAAGAAAAACGAATTTTTACAAATTCAGGGCTCAAAATGTTCTTATAGCTTATTTATTCTAAAAGGAGCTTTTAAAACTTACATTCTGAATGAAAAGGGAAAAGAAATCATTATTTTCTTTTCATTTGAAAATGAATGGATCTGTGATCATGAAAGTTTTTATTATCAAAAGTTGAATACTTACAATGTTAAAGCCATTCAGGATAGCGAAATATTTATTTTTAATGAAGTAAATAAAATGCTGTTAATAAAGCAAGTACCCAAGCTAGTTGAGTTTCACATTATAATGATTGAAAAAGTTAATTTTGCACTCCAGCAAAGGCTTTTGGATCTTTTAAGTAAAACGTCTAAGCAAAGATATCTCGAGTTTATAGAAAGATACCAGCATAAAATGAAAGTGATCAGTAGCAGAAATTTATCTTCATATCTTGGGGTTTCCCATGAATTTTTATCGAAGATTAAGAAAGAATCTAAACAATAAATGAGGTACTGATTCAGATTTGTTTCAGGAATTGTTCCTGCTGCTATATCTTTTGCGCGGAAATCAGGCACAAAAAGATACTGCTTCCATTACATTAAGCACAAAATCTATGCCTTCTGCTGTTAATAAAAAACAGAAACTGACTAATATTGGCTGAAAAATGACCTTTTTCAGACCTAGGTAGTAGAATAATTTTGCCGTAATGAAATACCATTATATAAAATTAAATTATTCTTTTTTACTGTTGGTTATTGCAGTTTCCGGTTATGGGCAAATTCCCTTTGACAGGGACTCTGTACATACTATTATCACTACACTTCCTGCATTCTCCATATATAAAGACAACTACTTTGTAACAGGTGTTCATTTGGGAGAGAATCCATCGCGAAACACCATGGATGCAAAATTCCAATTCAGTTTTAAGCAACGTTTATCAGACAAGCCTTCGGTAGTAGGCTTTTATCCTTACCTGACCTATACACAGAAATCCTTCTGGAAAGTTTATAAAGCATCAAGCCCATTTGAAGAAAGTAACTATAATCCTGGGCTGATGCTTTTAAAACCAGTATTTAAGGACAACCGATTTTTTGGTGCGCTGACCCTCGGAATCGAACATGAATCTAACGGACGTGACAGTATTTATTCCCGAAGTCTTAATACTGTCTCAGTAGGGTTTACAAGGATATTTTCGCCAAAACTCATTCTCAGTCTTAAGGCATGGATTCCATTTCTCATTGATAATAATCCCTCTCTGCCCAGATACATTGGTTATGGCGAAGGACATCTGCAGTGGGTCGTGGACAAAGACCGACTGTTTTTTGATGTGACCGTAAGAAAAGGGGCTGACTGGGATTTTAAAGGAAGTATCAATACAGCTGTCAGTTATCGGCTTACAAAAAATGCTAATCAGCTTATAACCCTGCAGTGGTGGCAGGGCTATAGTGAGAGTTTGATCGATTTTAAAAAGGAACGGGGGATGCTTAGGGTGGGATTTATTATCAAACCTACTTTTTATCGCTTTTATTGACCCTTTGGGCTGTTATAAAAAAGAATATTTTATTTTAAAAATTATGGATATGAACTTTCAAGTATTAAAGCAAGGTATTTATTGCATTGGTATCATCAGCGTTTTGTTTTGCACAACCAGCTGTAATGATGTAAAGGAAAAAAAAGCTTTTTACACAGCAGTAAAAGGTAAAGACACTGCATTTTTAAAAATTGCAACTTATGAAAATAGATTCTACGGCAGCTATGAAGTTTACTACGGCAGCAGAGCTATGAAAGATTCCGGCGCTGTTGAAGGACTAATATCAGGTGATACCCTGCGAGGTAAATTCAGGTACATTAGCTATGGTGGCAGCAAGATCATAAGCCCGGTTATTTTTTTGCGCAACAAAGACAAATTGTTACAGGGACAAGGCGTAGTCACCAGTTATATGGGGATCGCATATTTTATGCGGGAGTATCCTATAGAATTCAATAGTAAAGGATTTGTTTTTGATATCGTTAGCGAAAATGAAGAAAATCAGAAACAGCATAAATAAATTCGGTCTCATCGGTTCGCTTAAATAAAGGCGGAAATTTTAAGTCTTTTTCCTGTATTCTGATGGAGATAAATGGATGTGTTTTTTTAAAAATTTACCAAAGAAAGACTGATCGCTGAAATTCAGTTCATCCGATATTTGTGAAATACTCAGTGTTGGATTGGCTAATAGGATACAAGCCTCGGTAATAACTGCAGCATCTATGAGTTCTCCGGTTGTCCTGCCTGATACATTTTTGAGTATTTTGGAAAGATGTCCTGCTGTCATATACAGGGCATCAGAATAGAACTGTACTTTTCTTTCCTTTTTAAAATTTTCCTCCAATAGCTTTATAAATTTGGAAGTGAGTTCTTCCTTACGGGTCATTTTGGTGATGATCTCGTCATACCTTTCCCTGTATATTTCTGCAACCTGATACATTAACAAATTAAAACTATGCAGTAGAAGTTCCTTGCCATAAAATGGGCTTACAGTTGTATTTTTTTCGTGAAGTAGATTGGTTAGTTTAACAAGACTTTCTACTTCTTCTTTTTTTAGTTTTAGGTTCAAGGCGGTTTTAGAAGCAAAAAACTCAAAAGCATTTACTTCATTACGGTTAAGGCTATGGCTTAATGCGAAAGTTAAAGTGAACGTAATTCCTATTATAGACATACTACTTTCAATTTCTCTAACATGGGTAACGGTATGAGGAGAAATAAGAACAATATCATCTGCCTGAAGTTTGTAATCGATTAAGTTGAACTGGATTTTTGCGCTACCTGATAATATTATCATGATTGTGTAACTGTCAGAGCGGAAAGGGTAAGGAAAGGGGTTTTCTGTAATATCCTCTTTACTGATATAGATATGAAGCCCTTCTGCCTGAGGGTCATCACCTAGTGCTTCAAGGATATCACGAATAGAGTTTTTCTTGATATTTTCTTTCAATGCAGATTTTTTGTAAAGATAAAATTTTATTTAGATAACCGTGATATAAACAAATCATGTGTCATTCAAACGATGTTTGTAATCTGAAAAGATCCTTGTTGTATTTTAAATATTTCAACATTAACCTGTTTTTAATTTAGTTTAAGATTGTAAGTAATTGTTATTTATAGATTAATGTTTTTTGTTTAAGGAAACGAGAAGTTTCTTCTGAAGAAAAATAAAATTAGTGTATTTTTGCACTTATAAACAAATTGACATTCTTGAAAAAGTATATTATCATATTACTTTGTGGTCTCATTTTTCTTCCCTCTCTTGGAAGCATGTTTGTGTATGCTTCATTCAAACTAAATCAGCAGGAAATTGCCAAAACAATCTGTGTACAGCGTAAACAGATTTTTAACTCTTGTAATGGACGATGTGAACTGCAGAAAAGCCTAAAAAAATATTCTGATAACGAAAAACAAATGCAGGACAGCCTTAAAGAAAAATTAGAGATTGTCTATATCTGCATTAACTATGAAGTAAATTTTACTTTTATACCTCCTGTAGAATACCACAAAAATGTTTTTGCTTTTTTAAACAGCAAACCAATTGGAATTTCTTCTACTACTTTTCGCCCGCCCGCAGCGATTTTATACATCTAAACTTCTTTTTAAATTCATTAAGAAAAATTTGTCATTGCCTTTCGCAACTTGACAATACCACTATTGCTATGAACTCAATTAATTTTTAAGTATTCATTTATTCTTAAAAGATTAAATTAAAAATTTAAAAGTTTTTGACAGTTGACTTTGTGAAGTCATGTCCCTCATTAATCTATAACAAAAGCTTCATTCAATGCTATTTGTTATCAGGTTGGCAATATTCTTATTTGAAAACCGACAGAATTTTATTGATCAATCTTTGTTGAAATTATACATACAAACAAGTCAGCAGTTTATAACATAATCTGCTGGATTAAATAATTAAAAATTAAAAAAATATGAAAAAAATAGGTTTGATTCTTTTGCATTCTCTACTTGTAATATCATGCGAGAAAGCACAGGAAAAACTTCCGATTTTAGGAAATCCGATAGTAAAAGGAAATGAAACACAATACCCGCGTATCAAAGATTTTTCATTTATGAATCAGGATAGCTTGAAGATCACCAACAATACTTTTGATGGCAAGATTTATATAGCTGATTTTATTTTTCTTTCGTGTCCGTCGATCTGCCCGAAAATGAACGTACAACTTAAAAAAGTGTACGATGTTTACAAAACTAATGATGAGGTATTATTTCTTTCTCACACCATTGATCCAGAGCATGACACTATACCGCGCCTCAAAGCTTATACGGTAGATAATGATATAAAAAAGAACTGGCATTTTGTTACAGGAAACAGAGACAGTATTTATAAAATTGCAACCGAGAGCTACTTTGCAATGGCATATCCGGATAAAAATGAGCCGGGAGGTTTTGTACACAGCGGCGGATTTCTGCTCATTGACAAAAACAGGCATGTTCGCGGGGTTTATGATGGGACAAACCCAAAGGAAACAACAAGGCTGATTGCCGATGTGAAAAATCTTTTAGAAGAAAGTGCTGCCAAATAATAGTTCACTAATGAAAAAAAGTATCACTTTATTTATTCTTATGCTGCTCGCGTTTCAAAATGCAGGCAGTGTCTGGATTATTGGTGATTTTTATATCAATCGGGATTATATTGCCAAAAATGTATGTATCAACAGGTTTGATTCCATTCCAATCTGTAATGGAAAATGCTATCTGGATACTAAATTAAAAGCAAATGATAAGCAGGAGCAGAAATTTCCAACTGTCACATATAAAGAAGTACCACTTTTTTTTGAAAGGCCTCTCGAATTTTTATTCAGAGCGACGCATTTTGTAATCAAAAAGGAATATCCAGTGCTTCAGGCGGGCGGTCAAAAGTCTAATTTTATTTTTTCGATTTACCATCCTCCCAGATGTGGTTAATACTTTCGTTTAGTATTAATCATAAAATCAAAAAAATGCAACTATCAGAAATACCAGTCCGCGGTCTGGGTTTATTCTCAGATGATAACAGTCATTTTTGGATGGATAATCTAATGAATCTGCTGCAGCGTTTTCCGCAGTTGGAATATCCTCACCGGCAGGATTTCTATATGCTTCTCTTTATTGATGATGCAGAAGGAGAAATTAGTATTGACAATCAGAAAATTCGAATGGATAATGCCAAGGTTATTGTCATAAAGCCGCGCTGCATTAGCAGTATAGACATAAATAGCAAAGCGAAGGGAAAAATAATCTGCTTCACAGAAGATTTTTTCTCCTTGCGTTATAACAATAACATTTTAGACCAATTTTCATTTCTTCATGATACTTCCAAAGTATTTATAAGACTTAGTGAAGAGGAGAAAAACAAGTGGATGTATCTGCTTGAAATATTTTTTAAGGAGTTCAGGCTCCACAGGAGAGAATCGGTAAAAGTGCTTCGATCCTATCTTAATATTTTACTTTTCGATTTAGAGTGTCTTTATGATCCTTTGGGATTTGTAGTAAACAAATCGCCGAAACAGCAAAAGATAAAAGAATTCGAGAAACTTATTGAAAAGGATTTTAAATTTAAGAAAATGCCTGCAGCTTATGCGGATCTGCTTAACGTGACGCCAAATTATCTCAACAAGATATGCAAGGAAGTAACCAATTATACAGCGGGAGATCTGATAAGAAAACGTATTGTTATAGAAGCACAAAGGCTCATTCATTTTACCAATTATTCTATAAATGAAATTGCTGACCAGCTTGGTTTTGAAAATGCGTCCTATTTTGTTACTTTTTTTAAAAGGCAGACAAACAAGACACCCGAGCAGTTCCGCAGATTATCAAACCAATAAAAAATAAAAAAATGACAAAAAATAAAATTTTAATAGTAATGCTGCTACTGTGTGTATCAGTATCGGCTCAATTCGTACAAAAACCGTTGCCGTATGGCTATGATGCTTTGGAACCATACATAGATGCCAAAACAATGGAAATCCATTACAACAAACACCATGCGGGATACGTAAAGAATTTAAATGATGCACTCAAAGATACAACATTTGAAAAAATGACACTGTTGGAGTTATTCTCTAAGGCATCATCATTACCGGTGGCAGTGAGAAACAATGTCGGAGGACACTATAATCACGAGATGTTCTGGTCAGTATTAACGCCTGATAAAAATACAAAACCTTCGGCTGCACTTCTAAAATCTGTAACTGAAAAATTTGGAAGTATGGAGAATTTAAAACAGAAGTTAGACCAGGCTGCACTTTCGCGCTTCGGCTCTGGTTGGGTATGGCTTTACGTTTCAGGTGAAAATCAGTTAGAGATTTCTACAACTGCCAATCAGGACAATCCACTCATGGATGATGCTCAAAATAAAGGTGTACCAATATTAGGCATAGATCTCTGGGAGCATGCCTACTATTTGAAATATCAAAATAAACGCGCGGATTATCTGGGCGCTTTATGGAATGTAATAAACTGGAATGAGGTTAGTAACCGCTATAATTCTGCACTAATAAAATAATCATCTAAACTTTAATACAATGAAAAAAATTCTTTTAATTGCTGGTATTACCGTTGTCTTAAGTTGTAATAAAAAAGAAACAAAGGCGCATCCGCACGATCATCCACATACAATGGAATCTGAAAACACATATAAAGATCCTAAAAACCCGCTTAATAAATTAACCTACGCCAGCAACATAGACTTTAGCTGCAATATGGATGTCAGCAAGTATGGCGTTAGTGATACCGTTACTTATAAAGGGAAATTATACGGTTTTTGTTCAACAGTATGCAAAGATGACTTTATGAAAAAGCCAGATGAATATCTGGCAAAAAATAAGAAGTAATTCTAAAGGAAATAAAAAAAGCTAAAAAGTATTACTTTTTAGCTTTTTTATGTGATTCTTAATAAGTACTATTCAATGGTTTTATTTGTTTTCGTCAGGTCAAAATTTAAATTGGTATTCAAAATTACTCCATTATTGTTTTGAAAAACATTTTTTCCGTCTATCTGTCTTCCCAACTGTACGGTTTGATTTAGATAACCTCCCTCAATTCTTATATTTTTATTAAACCTGTAACCTAATAGAATTCCTATTCTGTTTTGGTCAAAAATATTGGCATTTACATTTTTTCCAAATCCAATAAAAATTTCGTCATAGAAAGCTAAATATGGTGTTTTGTCTTTTATCTCATTTCCTTTTAAAGGCACTTGAACTCTCATCATATATCGCATTCGGTTCAATAATGGAAATTCGTCTTCTGTTGTCTCATTTATAGAACTGTACCTGCCTACAAATCTTTGTTCTAACATAAATCTATGCGAAAAATCAACGATTCCTTCTTTATGATTTAGCTGTACCATTTCAAAAATTCTATGTTCTGTAAAATCTCTGCCCATGCCATTTATAGGTATTTCTCCATAAGGATAGGTTTCGATCCAGCCATAACCAACCCGGAATTGAACTCTTGAATTTAAGTTATAATTTAATCCAACCCTTAATAAACTTTGCTGCCATTCAGTAATCATTTCATTTCTTCGCCATTGGTATTCGGTGTGTATTCCAAATTTTTCTGAGATTTTGAAGGTTCCAAAAAAGTTATACCACCCAATACTGTTGTTTGTATTAATACGATTGTTTTGCCCAAATGTTGATTGTAAAACCCCAATCAAAAAAAAGATTGTTAGTAAATAATTTTTAATGCTCATTATTTTATAAATTCAAGACTTCCATCTGTTAAGTTATAAAACACACCAACAATTTTTATCTCTCCTTTATCTTCCATCTCTTTAAGAATATGACTTTTATCACGGATTTGCGCAATAGCATAACGCACATTATTTTCCGAAACGTGTTTTACAAAATCATCATTTTTAGAAATTTTCTTACCTGTAAAATCCTGGCTCATTGCTACAGCAGGTTTTATTTTTGAAAGCATAGCAGTCATATTTCCAAGTTTTACATCATCAATTGCACCTTTTATGGCTCCACAATGTTGGTGTCCCATTACCAGAACTAATTTTGCACCTGACACTTTACAAGCAAATTCTATACTGCCTAATAAATCGACGTTTACAAAATTCCCTGCTACTCTTCCCACAAAAATATCACCTAAGCCCTGGTCAAATACATCTTCGACAGGTACACGACTATCCACACAACTTAACACAACTGCTTTTGGAAACTGTCCTGGTGCTGATTTTCTGGCTTGGGCGCTATGGTCTCGCACAGTAGTTGTACCGCTTTGAAAACGTTTATTTCCATCTATAAATTCCTGTAAAATGGCATCAGGTGTAAGCCTGGTTTGTTCTTCCTTGGTCATTACATGAGAAATTACAGGTTTTTCATCTCCTTTTATAGTAGAAGGTGAGTTTGCTTTTTCTGTTTTTGTTCCGTTGTTACAAGAAACCAAAAGTACTGCTGCGAATAGCATTACTACTGATTTAAGTTGATTGTCCATTTCTTTATTTTAAATTAAATCTGCCTACTTTGTAAAACGGTGTTCGGCATGTCCGTTTATTATTTTTTTGAATGTTTATATATAACAACAAAAGAGGTTGTTTCCCTACTTGGAAACAGCCTCTTAAATTTAAAAATTTACCTTAACTGTATTATTTGCCCCAAAATTCGTCTTCCTTGATTTGGTCATCAGAAAAGAGCCATACCTGAGTGATTTTTTCATTGATTACTTCAAATAAATCAATACCTGTCATATCAATAGTTCTACCATTGTTCTCTCCTGTAAAATGCACAGGCATAGCTACCAAACTGCCATTTGCCATTAATGCTCCGGTAGGTTTGATAACAAAGGTACCTTTTGTTTCAGTCATCATACCTGTTAACATTTCTCCAGTTTCACCAGGATGATTATTGGTTCCTGAAAATTTATGATTTCCTGGTTGATGCCATTTTGAATCTGCTGAAAAAAAAGAAAATGCTTTAGGAATATCTCCTGTTCCTAACGCTTCTGAATACGATTCTACTACTTGTTTTGGAGTCATAATTTTTATGTTTATAATTAATAAATTAAAGTTTGTATAATACTTGATTAGTTAAATATTGTTTCAAAATCCTTTAACGAATAACTACTAGGATATTTTTTTAGCCTAAGTATTATTATAGTTTTGAAGTACAAATTTATTATTATTAAAAAAAAACACCAATGATCTAGTTTAAGAAAAAACATTGACCTAGATTAAGATTCTTGTAGTCTGCTTTTACTTTTCCTGCTGCGCATGCGGCATAAGAATTCAGGGGTAATACCCAGAAAGGCAGCGATATGAACTTGGGATATACGGCCTTGCAGCATTGGGTATGCTTCTAAAAATGAAGTATAGCGCTCCTCTGCCGAACAACTGATAGCCTGCAGATGCCTTTGCTGTAATTTAGAGAGGTTAATCTCCGTAAGTATTCTGAATATACGATCAAATTTTGGAGCCAGTCGGTATAAAGAAATCAAATCGTCGCGGCTTATCTGTAAAACTTCGGTTTGCTCCAAAGCATCAATATTTATTATGGTAGATTCAAGGTTGTAAAAACTATTTATTTCTGTTATCCAGCTATTCTCAGCCGCAAACTGAAGTGTATGAATTTTGCCTGCCTTATCTACCCTGTGCATGCGAACACATCCCTTAATAATGAAATGGTAATTTCTGCAAATGTCACCTTCCTGAAGCAGATAGTGGTTTTTGCGGTATAAGCGGTAATGAAATTTCTCAGAGACAAGTTTGGATTCCTTTTGATTCAAGGGAATTAATTCGTTAAAATGCTGAAGTATAATATTGATGGATTCCTCACTCATTAAGTATGCCGGTTTAAAAAATGCAAAAATAACTGAATTTAAATATCTAGTGTTAACTAAATATTAGGTTTTGTATAATAGAAAAGACTTTTAGTAAAAGCCTTTAACGTCTTATTAAGTAGTTGGATTTCAATTGATTAGTTTTTGAATATTTGAATTTAAATTTAACTGTCCTCTAGTAATCTGCCAATAAAGTGTATTTAGCACAGTTTATGGATTGAAAAACTAAATTGAGCGGAATAAAAGACAGTATAAAAAGTGGCGTTAACGAATCTGGCAGGAACGTTTTTTGAAACTTCCTGCTTTTTTGTTTTTAGTAATTTCTGGATTACTGACCGAAATTTGCAGAATAAAAACAGAATAATTTATGGACTTTCCAATTTTTCATTTAGACTGGCTCAACAATAGAATGCTTATTGCTATTATTGCCATTATTCACGTAATGATTAATCACGGTTTAGCTGTTGGTTTTATGCCGCTTATAACGTGGCTGGAACAAAAAGGGGTAAAGAACAGCGGCAGGGAGCAGATTACTAATTTAGACTGGGACAACAGGATTTATAATATGATGAAAGTTGCTTTTATCATTACAACGACACTAGGGGCAATGACAGGAGTTGGAATATGGTTCTCCGTTGCACTAGTCAGTCCCACATCGATTGGAAGTTTAATACGTGTTTTCTACTGGGCCTGGTTTATAGAATGGCTGGTATTTGTTACCGAGGTGATTTTGATCATGATTTATTTTTTGACATGGAAGAGCAGTAATACCTCGCTTAAGGCTAAATTACTACATATTCGTTTTGGATGGTTCTTAAGTTTGTTCTCCTGGATTACCATGGCAATCATCGTTTCTATTTTGAGCTTTATGATGGATCCCGGAAACTGGAATACCCATAAGAGTCTGCTTAATGGGTTTACCAACCCAATTTATTTGCCCCAGTTATTGTTCAGGACCCCCACGGCTATGCTTGTGGCGGGCAGTTTTGGAATGATGCTGGTAACGCTTTTCTTTAAAAAAGGCACAGACTTAAGGCTTAAAGCTGTTAAATATGTTTCAAAATGGATCATTCTGTGGGCTCCAATTTCGCTTCTCGGAGCGGTGATTTACTATCGTGCAATCCCAGAGGCGATGACCGCCAATATGAGTACGGCGGTAGGTACGATGGATTTCAATAAGTACTATGATTTAATGAAGTACTTTATAATTTTTGGAATATCATCTTCTTTGATAATGGCAGTTCTAGGCTTATATAAAGCCAAATGTATTAAAAGTTATATGGTTTTATTTCCTGTGATTATGGCTTTTGGATATCTGGGGTTTTTTGAAAGGGTACGGGAATTTGTCCGAAAACCTTACGTGATTGGAGGTTATATGTATTCTAACTTATTACTGGAGGAAGATTATCCAGTTTACCAGCAGTACGGACTTCTTAAAAATGCCACCTATACCACAGTAACCGAGATTACACCTGAGAATAAAGTAGAAGCCGGCAGAAATGTTTTTGCGATCGCTTGCAGCCGGTGCCATACCACTCAGGGTGTCAATAGTGTTGTTGATGTTTTTGAGCGAATGTACGGAATAGGAAAACCTTTGGATATTAATTCTATGGCTTCGTACATACCCAATATGCATAATGGACGAACTTATATGCCTCCTTTTCCGGGTACTCAAGAGGAAAGTGAAGCATTGGCGGCCTACATCCGCAACATTCAGGATACCGGCGATGTTCTGGAGGGAGCACAGTCTGAAGGTGTAGAGGTGAGTGAGCTGCAAAATACACAGTCAGTTTTAGAAAATAAAAAATAACAAAAGTTTAAAATGATAAATTTATATATTCCGTTACAAAATAACGTTCCGGTTCCAAAAGATATTCCCCTGCCGTTGCCAATGCCTGAATGGTTCTTTGTAGTTGTTCTGGTACTGTCATTTCTGTTGCACATCATTTTTGTTAACCTAATGCTTGGAGGTTCAATTTTGGCTTTGATTGCACAGATTAAAGGACTTAAAAATAAGGAATACGATATACTCGCACACGAAATAGCCAAAACCATAACAGTCAATAAAAGTATAGCCGTTGTACTGGGAATTGCTCCGCTTTTGAGTATTAATATATTGTATACCATTTATTTTTACTCAGCAAATGCCCTTACCGGTTTAATGTGGATTGCGGTAATACCGTTGGTAACCTTAGCGTTTCTGCTTACTTATCTGCACAAATATACCTGGGAGACATTAGAGAATCACAAAGCAGTTCATATTTCAATTCTTGCCCTGGCAACAGTTATCTTTCTGTTTATTCCATTTATATTTTTGACCAATATCAATTTAATGCTCTTTCCTGAAAAATGGGCAGTAGTAAAAGGTTTTGTTGATGCGCTGTTTCTTCCGAATGTTTTTCCCAGATATCTGCACTTTATCTTGTCTTCGCTGGCAGTAACGGGATTATTTCTATTTTGGTACAACAGCCGTAAGCGTTACCCATTTGAAGAGATATACACAAAATTTACCCGCTACGATATTCAAAAGAAAGGCTATTCTCTGGCCCTGACAGCTTCCGTATGTCAGTTTATGATTGGTCCGCTGGTGTTATTGACATTACCATCTAAAGGCATGGGATGGAATCTTATTCTGGTGATTTTCTCGGGAGTTGTATTTGCCGTTCCCGCTATGTGGCTTATTTGGAAGAGGTTGACAGGTGATAAGGAAAACATCGAAAAAGATTTTTATAAAATAGCACTGCTGCTTGGAATAACGGTTTTGTGTATGGGCTCAGGCAGGCAGATATACAGGGCAAATTCGCTTGAAAAACATAGGGAACTGGTGAGAATTAAAACCAACGAGTTTCAAATCCTGAAAAAGAAGGCTGTAGCCAAAATAAAAGCAGAAGAAGCCGGAGCAGCTTCGGCAGGTATGACAGAAGCAGAGAAAGGGCAGAAGGTATTTAACCAGTATTGTGCATCCTGCCATAAAATAGATGAAAAATTAGTGGGACCGCCCGTTTTAGAAATGGCAAAAATCTATAAAGGCAATGTTGCCGATTTACAGAAATGGATAAAAAATCCGGGTAAAAAACGTCCAGATTATCCACAAATGCCAAGTTTTGAATCTCAGTTGGATGAACAGCAGTTAGATCAGCTGGCAGAATATATACTGACGATTAAATAAACATAAAACGACTTATATGATACGAGTATATTATCTCTTTCCTGTAATTGTCTTTTTTTGCATTATGGTTGCCATATATATGGAGAATCAATCTGAAAAAGAAATCGAAGAAACTCAAAACAGTAGAATTGAAACTCTTCAGACAGCTTCATCTGTTTGGGAAGAGAATAACAATTAATAGAATTTTTAACTTTAAAAAAAAATAGTATGATACAAGTTTTTTCGATTATGATTTTAATTTTTGTACTTCTTGCAATTGTTTTTCTGATAAAAATAAAATCGGTTACACTTCAGCTGATTAAGTCAAAGGAAGTGAATAACAAAGAAAACCCATTAGAAAAGGATTATCAATTTATAAAGGGACTGTATTAGTTAAAAAGTGTCCACAAAAGAAGTTTCTTTTTTTATTTTGATAGTTTGGAGCCCTGTTGATGCTGACACACACAGGGCTTCTTTTTTATAGATAAAAATTTAATTAAACACATAGAAACATAGATTTTAAGTATTTAAAAAAGAGGAAATCAAAAGAAACTCATTTCTCACACACAGCTATGTTTTTTAATGCAAGTGAAACGCCTTTTTGAGTTTAGTAATTCTATGCTTCTATGTGTTAAAAATAATTGCGTCCAATGGGTTAAGCATAAATAAAAAATGTTGCTTATCAAAATGGTATGTATTGAAGATGTTTTGGTATCTGATATTCCTGAGCTAAGTTTTAATTTTGACAGATATAAAAATTAAAAAGAATAGATAAAATGAATAAGGCATTACTAATAATCGATATACAGAAAGAATATTTTGAAAATGGTGCATTAGAACTTGTAAATCCAATTGGGGCAAGTGAAAACGCAAAAAAATTACTGGAACATTTCAGAAAAGAAAATGGCACTGTTGTTCATGTACAGCATATATCTGGAGAAGGGGTTCCCTTTTTTATTCCTGGAACACAGGGGGTAGAAATTCATGAAAATGTAAAACCGCTGTTAGGGGAGAAAGTAATAACCAAACAGTTTCCTAATAGTTTTAGAGGTACCGATCTGCTTGAATATCTACAATCAAAAGAGATAACTCATTTGGTTATTGCCGGGATGATGACTCATATGTGCATAGATGCAGCGACAAGGGCGGCTTTTGATTTTGGATTTGAATGCACGGTAATTGGTGATGCCTGCGCTACAAGAGATCTTCAGATTAATGGGCAGGATGTTAAGGCTGCTGATGTGCACAATGCCTTTCTGGCAGCATTGGAATTCTTCTACGGTAAAATTTTGACAACAGAACAATACCTGCTGTTGTAAACAGAGGTAAAAGAAATCAATTTTATAAAATGGGCTGTAATTTATTACTGCTCATTTTTGCGTTTGTAAGTCATTTGTAAATGAAATCGTAAATTTACACAAATAAGCTATAATTTTCTATGAATAAGATATTGTACAATAAAAGTAGCATTGGGTTTGCAATCATTATTTTAATGATAGCAGCCTCTATGATTTTTGACAGCAGGGAAATAATACTTCCGGAAATTGCTGCGCTGGCTATAGGATGCCTAGTCTATCAAAATCCAATATGGCTTTCTCAGCCTTTGCATATATTTTTACTGCCTTCCATTACTGCTGTATTGGGGTTTTTAGTCAACATGCTTGACATTGGATTGGCACAAAAGCTTATTTTAATATTAGCCCTTATGATGCTGGTGTTGAAACTTTTTAAAAGTTTTCTTGCTCCGGCATTGGCCACAGGTTTACTACCTGTCATAACCAATGCTACTTCTTACTCCTTTATTGTTTCAATTTTGCTTTTAACCTCTGCCTTAGCATTGTACTTAATTTTAGCTGGCAGTAAGGAAAAAACTAATTGCGGGTTAAAACAAAAGAATTCAAAAGAGGGTTTGTTTTATATGCTCTTCGTTGCAGTTTGGATATTGATTTGTGATCAGGAAAAATGGATGTTTATGGCGGCTATTCCTCCGGTAATTGTAACGGGATATGAAGCTGTACACAAAGAGGCGTATGAAGCGTCGACCTTTAAAAAACAGGTGATCTGTATGTTTTTAGCTTCGTTTGTCGGAATACAAGCCTTGCATTTTCTGGATAATCTTCTCCTGGCCGTTTTGGTAGATATTGCTGCAGTATCTTTAATTTTAAGAATATTTAAATGTAGGCTCCCTCCGGCGTATGCGATGGCAATCCTGCCTATGGTGCTGTATAATGCTTCTTATGCCTATTTTTATTTTCAGGTTCTGCTAATGTCAATAATAATATTAGGAGCTGTATGGCTTTACAAAAATTCCGTCTTTCGAAAGAGTTTTACAATTTTTTCCAGTGAGAAGAGTTGATAGGACGGGTGGTATTTATTTATAATATGTGAGTACCCAGTTAAGGAATTATAGAAACCATTTTAGTACATTAAAAACTAATCAGATAAAAATGAAAACAGTCAAATTTCATAAAACCGAATGCGGTGTTGAGGTGCTTCTCAATGTATTGCACGGAGATGTGCTAAGTGAAAAATATTTGGAGCGTGATACTTATAACACCGACTTTTTTGAAATTTTGCTTTTTAAGACTGCAAAGGGATCCTTGATTTTAAATCAGCAGAAAATTAGTATTACTGACAATACAATTATTTTTATTTCACCTTTTCAGAAAAGACAATGGCTCTTGGATAAAGAGGGGCTTGACTTCACTGTTTTGGTTTTTCAGGAAAATTTTTTAAACGATTTTTTCTCAGACAAATTCTTTACGTATCGACTTCTTTATTTCTATCAGTTGAATTATCCCTTAAATATTACAATTGAAAAAGAAGAACTTCAAAAAGCGCTTGATCAGCTTATGGAAATCAAATCAGAACTAGTAGAGAGCAGGAAAGACAGTATTCACATCATACGCTCTCTTACCTACTACCTGCTTTTGAAGTTCAACAGGGTATATGCAGAGAAAAACAATCTTTCGATTGAAAGGGCTGAAAATAATTATGCATACCAGTTCAAGCAGTTATTGGAAATGCATATCAGGCAGAAACAGAGAATTGACCATTATGCGGATTTATTAAATGTGAGCAGGATCTCAATTAATACTTGTGTGAAAAAACAGTTTAACGTTACTGCTACAGAACTGCTAAAGCAGAGACTGTTGTTTGAAATAAAAAATGACCTGATACATTCCGGGAAGACTATAGCTGAGATAGCCTATTCTCTTCATTTTTCTGAACCCGGACATATGATGCGGTTTTTCAAGACCCAAACCGGCATCACCAGTAGTCAGTTTCTTTCAGATTATCAAAATGGTATATTTTCATAGGTCTCGCCAAGTAGGAAATTATAAAAAAAGTACAAGAATGCTGTCCTGTAAATATAATTTACTGCGTGGTAATTTTGCGTTTAATCTGCCTTAGGCAGTCATACAGTTTAATATGTTCAAAAAATACAAACCCAATAAAATATATTATCAAAGTACAATAGCATTGGCAGGACCTGTTGTAATTTCACAGCTGGGTCATACCTTAGTACAGACCGTTGACACAATTATTATAGGTCATTATGCCGGTACCATATCGCTTGCTGCTGTTTCGCTGGTTCATTCTGTTTTTATGGTGGTTTTGGTTATTGGGTTAGGAATAGCTTATGGGTTGACACCATTGATCGCACAAGAAAATGGAAAGTCAAATTTTAAGGAATGTGCCCGACTTCTTTCTAACAGCTTATGGCTTAATATAGTATCTGCAATTCTTCTTTTTTTGGTGGTATACTTTGGCTCCATGTTTGCCATGCAGCATGCGGATCAGGATCCTCAGGTTGTAGAAACGGCAAAACCCTATCTGCTAATTTTAAGTTTATCGATTCTTCCTCTGATGATTTTTCAAACTTTCAAGCAGTTTGCAGAAGGACTTGGTTTTACAAAACAAGCCATGACCATAACGATTTGGGGAAATGTTCTTAACGTCATTATTGCAGTGATTTTGGTAAAAGGAATCTTTGGTATTGAACCGATGGGAGTTAAAGGAGTTGGAATTGCAACCTTGATAGATAGAATTTTAATGATGCTGGTAATGGCATGGTATGTACTTCGATCAGATCATTTTAAAATTTATTTACAGTATTTCTCAGTAAAGTTTATCGATTTTTCAAAAATCCTAAAAGTGATAAAAATAGGATTACCTGTAGCAATGCAATACGTATTTGAAATAGGAGCCTTCGCGGTTGCAGCTTTAATGGCTGGCCATATAGGGGCAAGAGAACAGGCTGCACATCAGACAGCCATAACCCTTGTTGCAATGACCTATATGATGGCAGGTGGGATAGCATCGGCAGCAACTATTAAAATTGGAAATAGTTTTGGAAAAAAGAATTACGCAAGACTTCAGAAGTTTGCTGAGGTTTCGTATCATCTGGTTATTGCTTTCATGCTTTTCTTTGCGGTTGTTTTTACACTTTTTAATCAATACCTGCCTTATCTGATTACAAGCGATGCTAATGTTATAGCAGTGGCTGCACAATTATTAATTATTGCCGGAATATTCCAGCTCTTTGATGGTACTCAGGTGGTGGGATTAGGTGCTCTTAGAGGAATGGGAGATGTCAATATTCCAACTTTTATAACCTTTGTTGCGTATTGGATAATCGGTCTTCCGTCTTGTTACATTATTGGTATTCATTTTAATGTAGGGATTACGGGAATTTGGTACGGTTTAACTCTTGGTTTGTTAACATCGTCTGTTCTGCTTTATTTGAGGTTCAGGTATGTAATGAAAATAAAACTTAAGCAAATTAATTTATAAACCAAAATACGATCTTATTAGAATTTGAAATGATAAAAAAAAAGCAACAAGAATATTTTGATATTCCCGTTGCTTTTTAAACAATTTAGACAATAAAAAAATCTTTATGTATTTTAACCCATTCTTCCATTGGAGTCATTTTTACAGGCAGTTTTTCTAAAACCTCTTGCAAGTTAGGATTGAATTTTGTTGGATATACTGGAAGACTGGCCAACATTTCATAATACCCTTGCACACCTCTGGCACTTTCTTCTCCAACAAGAATGCTTAATTTATCTCCAAATTCTTGTGGAGGCATTGCATAGAAATCAATTTTTTCATTCAAGCCAATAGAGAATTTTTCGGCAAGACCATTTCCTTTCAGGTCATCTAAACCGCTCACAAGAAATGATTGTCCAGATAGCTCTGGTTTGTATAAAGCTTCTACCACAAAGGCACTAACATCTCTTGATGCAATATAGCCAATAGGCATATTTTCTGGAGTTGGGTAAGCTACTTTTCTTTCACTTTTCACATAATCGGTTGTATAGGGAGCCAGCAAATTTTCGGCATAAATAGATGGCTCAATAATAACATACGGTACTCCGCAATTTTTAAGATATTCTTTTGTGTCTAGCTTTACATCTTCCATAGGAATTCCTAATTTTTGTGGTGCCAAAAACCCGCTGGTATTCCAAACTATCATTTTTACGCCATTTTCCTTAGCGGCATCTATTACATTTTTGGCAAATTGAAATCCATCTGCCGGATTAGGTAAGGAAACTGGAATCAACAAAGCAATAGTGTCAATTTCTTTAGTGATTTCTTTCATTTTTTCGGCATCAGACATATCGCCTAATACTGGGATTGCACCTGCCTTTTCCAGTTTTGTAAAGCTTTTTTCTGAACTTGTTGCAGCGTAAACTACTGCTCCTTTATTTTTTGCTTCTTCAATTACATGAAACTGTTGTGAACCTGTGGCGCCAAATACTAATATTTTCATATTTTTTCTATTTTAGTGGTTTAATTTTGGTAAAGCTAATTAATAACTTACTTTTGTACAAGTACTTACGGTTTGGTTGGGTACTTACCAATTAGTTAGAAATATTGAAAATCAATGGAAAAAAGTCTAAAAATAATTAATGCTTGTGATACAAACTGCCCTGTAAAAAAATCATTGAACATTTTGAGTGGTAAATGGACAATGATGATTTTGTATCAGATTAACTCCAGAACGATTAGATATGGAGAACTTAAAAGAGCTGTAGTAGGTATTAGTGAAAAAATGCTGATACAGGAATTGAATTCTCTGGTTGAGCATAAATTGGTCAATAAAAAAGCATACCCGGAAATTCCTCCAAGGGTCGAATATAAATTAACAGAACTTGGTTTGAAAACGCTACCAATCATTGATCAGATAGCAGCTTTTGGATTGGAAAATTTAGTTTAGTATTCTGGAATTATATTATACAAAAAGCAATTATTGCAGTATACTATTTCTTCCAAACGCTTTATATTGAAAATGCTCAGGTATAAAATTAAATGGAAGGTTTACTATTCTGATGGCGATATTCTCCCGGAGTCAGGCTCACTATTTGTTTGAATATTTTTGAAAAGTGAGGTAAGTTTGAGAATCCGGTGTCTAAAGCAATTTCCAAAAATGTTTTATCACTGGTTGCAATAAGATATTGTGCTCTTTCGATTTTTTTTTCATGGATATAGTTTAAGGGCCTTTGTCCTGTATGGGCAAGAAATTGTTTAGAAAAATAGTCCTGATTCTGATTGGCTCTTTGGGCTAATTGAGCCACCGTAATATTTTCGCTCAAGTGAAGCTGTATATAACTCATTGTATCTGATATTTTAGAAGATGTAACCTGTTGTTGGCTTGTACTAAAATCTTTAGTACTCAAGAATCTCGAAATTAATTGAAGAAGGATACCCTGATTTTCAAACTTAAGATATGTTTTCATTGCATTATTAAGTGAGAGATATTCTTTATAAAAAGCTTCTTTTTCATATACTTTCGGATTGTATGATCTATTAATCCCTCTTCCGGGATTATTTTGCAACATTTTTTTAATAAGGTCTACATCAAGTTCTGTAGCAGCTAATCTTATCACTTTTCTATTATTATTGAACAAAGAAATCCCGTCAGGAGACTCTTCGAAAAACTGAATAAAATATTGACTTAAATACAGGTCACAACTCAGATTGCAAATCGTAAAACTGGGAATAAGATAAAGATAACCTGGCTCTAAAGCCCAAGGGGTCGAACTATCAGAAATAAATCCGGCTCCGTCATCTATATAATAAATTCGATAATAGGGACTGATCACACTATTATAATTCCAGTTATGATTGAGTTTTACATAATCAATATGTAATAATGAGAAAGAGTATTTAAAAGTATTGTTGGACATAATGATATTATAATTACAAAATACCGTTTTTGAATAATAAATGATCGTTTTTGAATAATCAATTCTACATGTGTATATTTTACATTTGTTTTATTGTATTAATGCAAATTAAAGTAATAAAATATTAATAATTAAATTTTAATCTAAAATTATTACAGTATACTTATTTTATTTAATGTTAATGAATTTTTAAAATTAATTGTTAGTTTGCTTTTTTAGATGTAATCACTGTTGTTTAAATAAAATAAAACGAAAATCTATAATATACTCCTTAATGTAAAATATTTCCTTAACCATTTTTAGAACGCTTTTTAACCTTAAAAAACCAAACCAATTATGACCAGAATTTTAAAAAAAAAAACAATATTTTATATGATATTGTTTATCGGGCTTTTTGCCAATGCTCAGGATTTTCCTGTAAAAGGACATGTTACTTCATCTATTGATGGACAAATAATTCCAGGAGTAAATATTGTTGTTGACGGTACAAAAAAATCTACTACAACAGATTTTGATGGTAATTTTACTATCAATGTGTCGAAAAATGATGGATTGACTTTTACATTTTTGGGGTTCATTACTCAAAAAGTGATTGTCTCGAACCAAACCGTTTTTAATATTTCTTTAAAAGGAGAATTAAGTCAACTACAAGAAGTTGTTGTTGTGGGTTATGGTAACCAAAAGAAGGTAAATTTAACAGGATCTGTTAGTTCAATTTCAGCAAAGCTAATAGATGATCGTCCTATTACTCAAGCATCCCAAGCCTTGGCAGGTTTAGCAAGCGGTGTAACAGTACAACAAGGTTCAGGACGCCCTGGTAATGACGGCGCTACAGTTCGTTTGCGTGGAATAGGTACTTTTTCTGGAGCAGGAAATGATCCTTTAGTTTTAATTGATGGTCTTGCTAGTTCGCTAAATGATGTTGATCCAAATAATATTAAAAGTATTTCTATATTAAAAGATGCAGCATCTGCTTCTATTTATGGTACTCGTGCAGCGAATGGTGTAATTCTTATTGAAACTAAAAGAGGTAGAAAAGGACAATTAACAGTGGGTTATAATAGTTATGTTGGATTTCAAAAAGTGACTGCTCTTCCAGACTTTGTTGATTCTGCTACCTATGCTGCCTTGCGTAATGAAGCAAACGCAAATATGAATAGCGGCCCTTCTTATACAAGTGCTGAAATAGAATTATTTAGAAATCAATCCAATCCAGATAATTATCCGAATGTTCCGCATTTAAAAAATCTTTTGAAATCGGGGTCGGGTCTGCAAATGAGTCATAATTTTAGTTTCACCGGCGGTGATGAAAAGAACTCATTCCTTCTTTCTTTAGGAATACTTGATCAAGATGGAATAGTAGCTGAAAATAGTTATAAAAGATATAATTTTCAATTGAATTTTGATAGCCAAATAAAAAGAAATTTAAAGCTTAAGACCAATTTAAGTGGGTATGCAGCAAATACGGATGAACCTCGTCATTTCAATGGGGATATGACTAACATGATTAATTTTGCAGTGCGAGAAGGCCCTATTTTTGCAGGAAAAAAATCAGATGGTACCTATGGATATCAAGATAATTACAGTCCAGAAGCTTGGTTAGACAGTGAGTCTTTTACTAATAGAAAGAATAAATTATTTTTAGGAGGAACTGAATTAGCTTGGGATTTCATGAAAAACTTTACATTGAGTGGAAAAGTGGGTTATCGTTATACCAATTATCGTGATAAAGAATTTGTTTCGGATTTTAGATTTGATGCCAATAAATATTTAGGGCCTAATAGTCTTAGAGTAAGCTCCGGTTTTGATAATACCATTACATTGCAATCTCTTTTGAAATATGCCGTAGATATTAATAAAAATAGTATCAGTGTTTTAGCAGGTTTTTCTCAAGAAGAGTATCATTTTGAATACGTTACTGGTTCTCGAGATAATTTTCCGAATAATCTTTTGTATGAGCTTAATGCGGGTTCACCAAGCAATATGCAATCCTCGGGTTCAGCTAACGAATGGGGGTTAAGATCTTATTTTGGAAGAATTAACTACTCATTTAATGATCGTTATTTACTTGAAATAAATGGTAGATACGATGGAACATCAAGATTTCCAACAGATGGAAGATGGGGCTTCTTCCCATCGGTATCAGTAGGATGGAAAGTATCTAAAGAAAACTTCTTAAAAGATGTGAAATGGATGGAAAATTTGAAATTTAGAGCATCATGGGGGCAACTTGGAAATCAAAACATAGGGAATTATCCATATCAAAATGTTCTTAGTTTGGGTCAGAATTATACTTTTGGAGGAAGTCTTGTTTCCGGAGCTAGATTGACAACACTTTCTAATGCTGATATTAGCTGGGAAACTACTACGGTTACAGATATTGGATTGGATGTCGATTTATTTAAAGGAAAATTAACTATGGTTTTAGATTACTTTGACAAAATCACGTCAGACATTTTGTATCAGACAAGTGTTTCGGGAGTACTAGGTCTTAATCCATCAACTGTAAATGCAGGAGAAGTGAGAAATTCAGGTTTTGAAGTTTTACTAAATTATCAAGATAAAATTGGAAATCTTAATTTTAGTCTATCACCTAATTTTACTTATACCAATAATAGAATTACCAAATTGTCTAATGGTTTAAATCAAGATATAAATGCAGGTCTATTTGTAGGTCATTCTGTAAATTCAACTTATGGTTATGTAGCGGATGGGTTGTTTGTAAATCAAAATGAAATAACTAATTATCCTACGCAGCCTTATGCAGCAGAGCCAGGGTTTGTGAAATATAAAGATATTAGTGGTCCTAATGGAGTTCCAGATGGAAAAGTAGATGCAACTTATGATCGTAAAGTTATTGGTAGTTATTTTCCAAAATATTCTTTTGGAGCTAATTTGCAAATAGATTATAAAGGTTTTGATTTCTCACTTATTTTACAAGGATTAGCCGGATTTAGTAGACAAATTGGTTCTTATCAAGCGTATGCATTTTACAATGGTGGACAAGTTCAACAATGGCAAGCCGATAATAGATGGACTACAGAAAATCCAGACCCTAATGCTAAATACATAAAACTAACAAGTCTTAATCAAGGCAGTGGAACAATTAGTCCATCTACATTTTGGGATAGAAACGCTAGCTTTTTAAGAATTAAAGATATTCAAATAGGATATAATTTTCCGAAGGATTTATTGAATGTATTAAAAATTCAGAAATTAAGATTATATGTAACAGGTCAAAACTTACACACATTTAATAGTTTTTATAAAGGATGGGATCCGGAAATGAGTCAGTCAACAGGAGATAATAGCCCTTTCTACCCTATTACAAGTGTATATGCTTTAGGAATAAACTTAAACTTTTAGAAATACTAATCTGTTAAAAAAATATAAAATTATGATCACTAATATTAAACAATACAGAAAAATTAGAAACTTGGCTTTAAGGTTTTGCCTACTTGTGCTTGTTATTTCTAACAATGCTTGTTCCGATGATTTCTTCGAAAAAAATCCGCTTGATGCGGTTTCTGATGCTACTTTTTGGAAATCAGAATCCGATGCAAAATTAGCTTTGGTAGGTTGTTACAATAATGGAGGCGCATGGAGTGGAGAAGATTTTTGGACTCCCAGAGGAATTATATATCTTGATTTTATGGCAGGTCTTGGATCTGAAAAAGAATTAATTCCAGATCGTTTTACAAATGGGACATTAGATCCATCCTATTGGGCTGTAGAAGCATATTGGGATAACTCTTATAGAAAAATTGTAACTTGTAATAATTTCCTCTCTCATATTGACGACATTGTAATGGATTCAAAAACAAAGGCAATGATGAAAAGTGAGATTAGAACGATAAGAGCTTATCAATATTTTAATTTAGCTTTTTTCTTTTCAGATGTACCATTCTTTACTAAGGTTTTAACTATTGACGAAGCTAATAGTATTGCGCGTACTCCAAAAATAGATATTATGAATTTTGTTGAAACTGAATTATCGGAAAGTTATGTGAATTTGCCATCAACCCGTCCAACTACTGAAGATGGACGTATTACTTCTGGTGCTGCTTTAGCAATTTTAGGACGTGTACAAATGGCTAATAAAAAATGGGATGCAGCTGCAGTTACCTATAAAAAAATAATAGATAGTCAGACTTACACTTTAAACCCTAGTTATAAAACAATGTTTAATGTTCAAAATGAGATAAATAAAGAATTTATTCTTACGTCTCAATACAAAGAAGATGTATATGCACATGTTCTTCCTCAGTATCTCTATCCAGAAGCGTTTGGAGGTTGGCATCAATTTTCTCCTTATAACGAATTAGTTAAGCAGTTTCAATGTACAGATGGTTTAAGTATAGAAGACTCTCCTTTATATGATTCTTCAAATCCGTATAATAATAGAGATCCTAGGTTAGATTATACAATTATGATTTCGGATAGAACCGTTTTTCAAGGTAAAACATTTGTAAGTAGGCCTGATAGTAATTCTCCAGATAGAATTACCAGATACAACTGGAGTGGCTATTCTATTAATAAATTTATAGATCCTTCATATACCGGTAATCTAATGAATTATGGTGGAAATTGGAGTATTATTCGTTACGCAGAAGTGTTGTTGAGTTATTTAGAATCAAAATTAGAAGCTGGAGAAACTATAAATCAAGTATTGTTAGATGAGACAATTAACAAAATTAGATCAAGAGCAGATGTAAACATGCCTGCAGTAACAACTACTAATATAGTTGAATTAAGAAATAAAATTAGAACGGAGCGTGAAGTAGAGTTTGCTTTTGAAGGACTTCATTATTATGATATTTTGAGATGGGGAATTGCTGCCGAAAAATTGAATCGTCAATTTACAGGTATGAAATTAACAAATGACCCTGCTAATTATACTGCCTTTGATGTTGATAAAGATGGATATTTGATATACCAAAAAAGAAATTTTGTTAAAGGAACTAATGAATTATGGCCAATTCCTCAAGCGGAAAGAAATGTTAATACAAAATTGACTCAAAACACGGGATATCCTAATTAAATGTTTTCATTTCCTGTTTTTTAAACAGGAAATGATTTTTTTTATGACGACGAAATTAAAAGTAATAACTAATTATATATGAAAAGAAGAAGTGCTTTAAAATTAGAGATGTCAGCATTAGCAGGATTTTATTTATCTCCTTATTAGGACAAATCAATATTCTTAATGCTTTTATTAAATAATTTAAGTTGCTAGTTTAGAATGTTCATATATAAAATTTATGAAGCAATGCGCTGCAAAAAAGCTTCAGATAACAAATAATAGAAATAAAAAAATGAGAACAAAAATTTTATTCACGCTTTTATCCCTACTTCAGTTTAGTGTTTATGCTCAGGATAAAAATCCTATGCCAGCTATACCTGCTTCATTACCTATAAATAGTGTGAAAATGGGAGATTTGGAAACATTTTCTGAGGTAAAATTAGAACTACCTATTGCAAAAGGACCTTTTGAGCCAACATGGGAATCAATTGAGAAAAATTACCCTGGTGAGCCCGCATGGCTTCGTGAGGCAAAGTTTGGTATATGGGTTCATTTTGGACCACAAGCTGCGGGAGAAAGCGGTGATTGGTATGCACGTAATCTTTATAAGACAGATAAAAAGGCTTATGAAAATCATGTGAAAAGATATGGACATCCTTCGGAAGTTGGATACAAAGAAGTTTTGCGTGATTGGAACCCTACAAAGCTTGATCCGGAGAAACTTACAAAAATTTATCAGGATGCAGGTGCTCGTTTTTTAATGATTCAAGGAGTGCATCATGATAATTACGATTTATGGAATTCTAAATACCAACCTTGGAATTCAGTAAATATTGGTCCTAAAAGAGATTTGATTGGCGAATGGGCAAAAGCCTGTAAAGCAAACGGAATGCGATACGGAGTAACTTTCCATCACGAGTACACATGGTGGTGGTGGCAAACAGCATTTGGAAGCGATAAAGAAGGCCCTAAAAAAGGAATTCCTTATGATGGTCATCTTACGCTTGCTGATGGTAAAGGGAAATGGTGGGAAGGATACGATCCAAAAATGCTTTATGGTATCGATTTAAGAGAATACAAAGGAGTAGAAGAAAAAGCACATACTGAATGGTCACCACCACCAGCAGGAATATTTAGTAATCATTTAGGATATGCTAAATGGTATGCAACAAATTGGGCTTTAAGAATGATGGATGTTGTAAAAAATTACGATCCTGATTTTATTTATACTGATGGCACTGTTCAGGGACCATTTACAGGAGATGGAACAGGAACAGGTTTAAAAGCGAATGCGATGCAAAGTGTTATAGCTGATTTTTACAATCGAAGTTTAGAGAGTCGAGGTGAGGTAAATACTTTTAGCATTGTTAAGTTTCGCCATAATACTAATGGTACAGTAAATACCGAGGAGTTTGGTATTCCTTCAGAAATTAAAAAAGACCAGCCCTGGATTGCTGAAGCTCCGGTAGGAGATTGGTTTTATGCTCCAGACTTTACTTATGATTCAGGTATGATGATCCGTTATATAATTGAAGCTATAGCACGTGATGGAAATGCTGCAATATGTATTTCTTTATTGCCTGACGGTTCAATTAATGAAGAAAGTCAAAAAATGTTAAAAGAAGTAGGAAATTGGATGCGACTCAATGGAGAAGGAGTATATGGAAGCCATGCTTGGGTAATTCCAGCCGAAGGAGAAACGGTTAATGGTAAGTTGAAAATGCTTCCTGGAGGAAAATTGGGTCGTAGTCAAGCTGAATTTAAGTTTGATGCTCAGGATATCCGATTTACAGTTGGAAAAAACAATAAACTGTATGCCTTTTGTATGAATGTACCAGCTCCGAATACTCAAATAAAAATTAAGTCTCTTGGTACAGATGCAAAGCATTATGGTAAGAAAGTCAAAAAGGTTAAGTTGTTAGGTTACAAAGGAAAGTTAAAATGGAAAGATACAACTGATGGCTTATTGATAATTTGCCCTAAGAATATGCCATTTGCTACAGCTATTACTTTTGAAATCGAGTAAAATTTCTTATAATGATAAAGGTAACTGCAATTAATTGTTAGAGCCTGTTTAAAAATGTAAAATAAAAACCAGTAACTTTTACAAATTCGCAACATCCTCACATTACTTCATTTGCTCATGAATTGGCATTATCTGTAGTTTTTGAATCCGGTTTTCAGCATTTTGTCGACAGACCAGAAGGGTATAAAAGTTTGCCTCTGGAACCCAAAGAATTTCTAAAAAAATGTTCCTGTAAGCTGGAACAATACAAAACTTCTGGAGGGTTATCCTGGAGAAAAAATTATTATCGCTCGAAAAAAAGGAAATCAATGGTATCTGGGCGGACTTAATGGCAAGGACAAATTACAAACATTAAAAATAAACTTTGATTTTCTTGGCAAAGGAAATTTTAAATTAAAGCTTATTAAAGACGGGGAAAATGATAAGTCATTTGCTGTCAAAGTTATAAAAGTAAAAAAAGAAGATGTTTTGAATGTGGAATGTCTTCCAAGAGGATGATTTGTAGCTGTTATAGAAAAATAAATTTAAATAAATTTTAGACAGAAAGAAAGCTCTTTGTCCTTATATAAATGAAAAAAATGAAGCAAATAACAATTCTATTGGCCTTACTTATTCCAACGTTTTGTATTGGACAAGTGGTTAAGAGCTATAAAAAACATAACAATAAAATAGTTATAACTCTCGATAAAGGAGAACTGTATTTAAGTCCTTTAACCGAAAATACTGTAAGAGTTCAGTATGGTTTGGAGATGAAAAGTCAAATTCCTGAATTAGTTTTTACGTCAAAAGTTAAGGTACCTGATTTTAAGATTTCTGAGTCCAACTCCCTAATTGAAATTGCCACATCAAAAATGACTGTTGTAGTTGATAAAAAGAGTGGAGCATTGTCCTATCGCAATCATGAGGGCAAGGTGTTTCTTAGCGAAAAACCAGATAGTCGGATTTTGAAACAAAGTTCAATACAAGGAGAACCATGTTATGTTGTTGAACAAGGTTTTAGTTCTTTACCTGATGAATATCTGTTTGGTACAGGTCAGTTTCAGGACGGATATTTGAATATAAAGGGATTGCCCAGAAGGCTAAGCCAAGTGAATACACAAATCGCTATTCCATTTGTTATGTCAAGCAAAGGGTATGGTTTGTTATGGCATAATTATGGACTTACCGATTTTAATCCAGTTGATTCCATTGTAAATTTAAAGCCTGTAGGTACAAGTGGGGAAGCTATTACTGTCGATGTTACAACTACTAACGGAACACAAAAGGAAACTCGTCAAGATGGTGTTTTTACCGGAAATTTTACTGTAAAAGATAATAGTGAATATGCTATCTTGTTAGATGTTGGTCAAAAAATGGCCAGAAAATGGCAATTGACAATTGATGGTAAAGAGATTCTTAATTTTAAAAACCATTGGCTGCCACCAATAACCAGTACATTGGTCAAACTAACTTCAGGAAAACACGAGATTATGGTTACAGGAGAAAAAAATGATCTTCCTGTAGTATATTATCGTAAAGTTATAAATGAAACAGTTTTTAGATCTCCTGTTGCTGATAGGCTGGATTATGTTGTTTTTGTCGGGAATTCAGATGAGGTTATTTCAAGCTATCGTAATCTCACTGGACAGGCTCCGCTTATGCCTATATGGTCATTAGGTTATATTCATTGCCGGGAGCGTTTTACGACTCAAGATGATTTACTTGAAAATGCCAGAGCATTCAGAGAGAAAAAAATACCAATGGATCTAATTGTTCAGGATTGGCAATATTGGGGGAAATACGGTTGGAATTCGATGAAATTTGATGAAGAAATGTATCCAAATCCGTCTGCAATGGTAAAGGAATTACATGAAATGAATATGCGACTGATGCTTTCCGTTTGGTCCAAAATAGATAAAGAAAGTGTACTTGGTAAAGAATTTGATAAGAAAAATTATTATATCCCAAATACCCAATGGATTGATTTTTTTAATCCTGATGCAGCAAATTATTATTGGAAGAGTTTTAGTGAAAAGCTCTTAAAACCTTATGATATTGATGCCTGGTGGCAGGATGCTACTGAACCGGAAAATGATGATTTAGTAAATAGAAAAATAAATAATGGAACAATTCCCGGAGAGCAAATGCGAAATGTTTATCCGATGTACGTGACGAAAACTGTCTATGAGGGCTCTCGTAAGGATGCTCCGGACAAAAGAGTTTTTATTCTTACAAGAAGCGGATTTTCCGGACAACAGCGTTACGCAACAGCAGTTTGGAGCGGAGATATAGGCAACGACTGGGAAACCCTACGTCGACAACTAACAGCTGGATTAAATTATTCGATAACCGGATTACCCTGGTGGACTTTTGATGCAGGAGGTTTTTTCCGTCCCGGAGAAAGTCAATACACAGATACTAAATTTCACGAACGTTTTTTAAGATGGTTTCAGTTTGCTACATTCTGTCCTTTACAAAGAGTACATGGATATCAAACGAATACTGAATTCTGGAGATATGGTGAAAAACTAGAAGGCGAATCTTTAAAATATTTAAACTTTCGTTATCGTCTGCTTCCCTATATTTATTCCCAAGCAGCAGACATAACCTTTAAAAACGGAACCTTGATGCGTCCACTGATAATGGATTTTGCAAATGACACAAAAGCACTGGAGCAAAATTATCAGTATATGTTTGGGACATCTTTTCTTGTTTCTCCGGTTATTTCAGAAGGAGTGGAAAATTGGGACGTTTATTTGCCTAAAAGCGAATCAGGATGGTTTAATTTTTGGACAGGGAAACATTATGATGGAGGACAAATGGTAAAAACAGCTGCATCTCTTTCAACTATTCCTTTATATGTGAAATCGGGTTCTATCATTCCAATGGCTGAAAAAATGCAGTACACAAACGAAAAGCCAGCAGACACCCTTGAAATTAGAGTATATAAAGGCGCCAATGGCAAGTTTGAGCTTTATGAGGATGAAGGAATAAATTACAACTATGAGAAAGGAGCATTTTCTATAATACCTTTTGAATGGAATGAACAAAAACAAACCCTTATAATTGGTAAACGAAAAGGGGGGATTTTTAATGGATTAATTGAAAATCGCGTGTTTAATATCGTGTGGGTTGACGAATCAAATGGTATTGGTATCGAAAATAGGAGACTGGGGGTTTCAGTAAAATACAATGGAAACCGTATAGGAATTCTAAGAAAATAAAAACGAAGAATAAGAAATAAAACATTATAATGGATGGTTATGGAAGTTCTTTCTCTTCTAAGTGTTACAGAATTCTGAGCTATGCACAAAGTAGCATATGGACAGTAAACCCAAAAGAATTAAAAAGCTATTAGTTTATTCTAAGTTGTATTTATAGGGCTACAAGTATTTCATATTTGGGATAATTTTCTCAAGGTCCTTTTTGACGGATATTGCTGAGTATATTTAATTCTACGAATTATCTCTATTATTTTTGCAGAGGCGGTAACAAACTCTATAGTAATTAGGTGTGGTTCTGATTATCAAAATGGTAGTGTTTAAATAGTTTTTGGTATCATATTCTCTTTTATACTGTGATAATTTTGTAAAATATTATAAAATTAGTAAGTCATGAGAAATAAAGATAGTAACAAAGATCGCTTTCGTAATAAGCCGGCTTATTTTCATTCTCTTATAAAACAAGGAGACGCTCCGGTACCTTTGTCAATTTTGGATGTGGCTACAACAGGAAAAAGATATTCGGCTGCGCAGGCCCTTAACAACAGTATTGAACTGGCAAGATTTGCGGACCAACGTGGATTCGCTCGTTACTGGGTAGCTGAACATCATAGTATGCCCGCTGTTTCTACTTCGTCACCGGCAATGTTGCTTTCTAGACTTATAGGCGAAACTAAACAGATACGACTGGGATCTGGTGGAATGATGTTATCAAATTTCCCTCCCTTGGTAGTTGCCGAACAGTTCGGTATGCTTCAAGCTATGGCTCCGGGACGTATTGATCTGGGAATAGGTCGTGCACCAGGTACCAATGGGCCCACTGCATCAGCACTCCGTCGCGATAGTATTGGAGCTGAAGATTTTCCTGATCAGTTGACGGAATTATTACATTTTCTAGAAGATGATTTTCCGGTAGGACACCCGTTTAAGGATGGGGTTTTCGCCGTTCCGGGACCCAGGCAAGATCGTGAAAACGGCATACCGCGATCTTTTGAAAGCCCATCGGTATGGTTGTTAGGGTCTTCGGGATATTCTGCACAATTGGCAGGAAAACTTGGATTACCCTTTGCCTTTGCCGCACAGTTGGCTCCGGAAAATATGTTATTTGCATTTGAACTTTACAAAAAGAATTTTAAACCGTCAAAGGTCCTCGATCGCCCATATACTATTGCCTGTTTCTCTGTATTTGCAGCAGACAATGAAGAAGAAGCAAAAATCCAAACACATTCTTTTTCACATAGTATGTTACGCATGATGAGTGGAAAATCCTATGTTATTCCATGTCCGGAAGAATTGAAAACTTACTTCTATAGTGACTCGGAAAGGCATGTATTGGAAAGTTGGAATCAAAAAATGATATATGGAACTGCAGACCAAGTAGTAAGCAGGTTGAATGAATTTCAAAAGATTTCAGGAGCAAATGAACTTATGATAGCCAATCTGGGGTATTCTCCAGAAGGTATATTGCATTCAGCAAAATTGATAGCAGATGCATACAATATGCCCAACATGAAATTGAAAGATATTGAAAATTGTTAATATGATTCTACTAGGAAAAAATAAAACCTATGGAGTGAATTTTTCATTTCATCATTTTAAATACATTAAAAATAGAGCGATTAATAAAATTTTGATTAATATCTGCTTATCAGAATGGTATTAAATTGTAAGTATTTGACATCTTAAAAACAATTTTCTATCCCGACCTTTGCAAGGTTCTCTTTGCTTGAAAAGGCTCATTAAAGGGCGTGAGAGATCAATAAAATAAAACAGAATATTTATGAAAAAAGTAATTTTAGTATTGGGGTTTATGCTGTCAACTGTCTTCTTGTTTGGGCAAGTCAGTTCAGGCGCAAAACCGACTATCCAATTAATCAGAAATGCAACATTACTTATAGAGTATGGCGGAAAAAAAATCTTGGTTGATCCAATGTTATCCCCAAAAGGAGCGATTGACTCTTGGGCTGGAATTCAGAGAAATCCAACGATTGAATTAAAAATGCCAGTAGAAGATATTGTTAAGGATGTTGATTTGGTTATTGTGACACATACACATGAGGACCATTTTGACAAGATTGCGAGTAAAACCCTTGATAAATCCATAGAATTAATAATTCAGCCCGCAGATAAGGACTTTTTTAAAAAGGAAGGTTTTAGCAATGCAGTCGTTATTGATGACAACAAACTATGGAATGGTATAAACATAACCCGAATAGATGGAAAGCATGGAACTGGAGAGGTATTAAAGATGATGGGTAAGACGTCCGGGTTTATATTAAAGGCAAACAATCTACCGACAGTGTATATTGTTGGAGATGCAATCTGGACCGATGATATTAAAAAGACCATCAAAAAGTTTAAGCCTGACTACATTATCGTTAATTCTGGAGGAGCTCTTATTAAAGGTTTTGAAAATATTCCAATCATAATGAATGAAGAGCAGACAATGTCTTTAATTAAGGAGAGTGGTAAAGCAAAAGTCATAGCAGTACATATGGATGCATTAGATCATTGCCGTACAACCCGGAACTCTTTAAGCAAGAAAGCCGCCGAATTCAATATTGAGACAGACAAATTGATAATTCCTCAGGATGGAGAAGTAGTCACACTTTCCTTTTAAATTTTCTCATTGCTTATAACGGTTATTGGTAAATAGAAATACGAAGAGATGGAAGTATTTATTTGGTTCAGGAAAATTTAGCATGATACTGTCAAGCTCCATCTTGTCATCATAAAATCACCCGTTATTTCATAAGAACAACGGGTTGATTTTTGTGAATTAGCCAAAACTTAATCCTAATAGTTTTAAAAAAATCAGCTGAAATATTGTGTACATTTTAAGTATTAAAATTCATACTGTTCTCCATCATCTGGTACCAGTATTTTTTCCAAAATATTTTCTTCAGTAAGAAACTGTTTTAGTTCTTTTCTTGAAAGGGTATTGTGATTTACTCCCTCCATATGGCTTACAACAATCGTTGCGTTGGGGGCAGCTTTGCGTACTTTCTTTACATCTTCTTTACCCATGATCAGCGGTCCGCTTCCAATAAATTGGTTATCACCTCCGTTTAACACAATAATATCAGGATTGTGCTTTTCAAGCTCTTGCTGTACACCTTCATACCATACCGAGTCAGTAACTAAATACAATGTTTTTTCTTCGGGATGCTTCATGACAAATCCATGCACATTTCCCGCTAATTTTAATGTTTCTCCAAATCCGTGCTGCGCTTGAGTTTGAAATAATTCTATACCGTCAAAATCAGTCCCATCGGTCAATGCTTCAACGTTAGTGAAGCCAGCAGATTCCACTTCCTTTTTATCATTCTCATCCTGTACATAAATTTTTATATCTTTTGGCAAAATCTTTTTTGCTGCATCGTCATAATGATCGTAATGTAGATGGCTTAAAAAAACAGCATCTAAACCATTAATAAGATCATTTACAGATACGGGGAGCTCTACCAGAGGATTAGAACGTTCATCTCCACTCGCTGGATGAGGAAAAGCAGGCAATGTACCCTTTTCAGAAAGCATGGGATCAATTAAAAATTTTTTGCCACCATAATTCACGACCATTGTTGCGTTTCTAATTTGTTGTAGTTTCATAACTATTATTTTTTAAATGGTTTATATCTCTATTTCAGCGAATAAAGGCCTATTGTATTATTTTCACTATCCCTAAGAAGGGCAGAAAAACCAAAGTGAGGAAGTGGGGTTTTTGGAACTAATATCTTTACACCTTTTTCACGGGCTCTCGCCTCCTGAACGGCACAATCATCACAATTGAAATATATGATCGTTCCATTGGGTGAAGGTTTGTTAAATTCCATTTTTACAAGAGCACCGCCTGCCCCGGAAAAATGATCTTCCCATTCGAATAGCTGCATCTGACCATTTTCTTTTGTGAGGTCATTGAAATTTACGTCATCAAAAACATATTGATAAAAATTCATAGCGCGCTCCATGTCTTCGACATAGATCTCAAACCATCCGCCAATATTTCTTTTTGCTTTCATAATACTATTTTATAAATAACAAATATTGTAATTATTGAAAATTGAATACAGCTTGCAGCTCTTTATTTTTGCTTTCTTCTAAAGTAAGAAATGGCAATTCTTGGCACATCTCGTTTTCATTCATAATCGAAAACAAATTATCTTTCATGAAAATTGCCACATTTTCCTGATCAGCCTGTCTTACGATGTTATCAATCCATTCCTTTTTTACTGCAATTTTATCCTTTCGGTTCCCGGTTTCCGCTCCTATAACAATCCACTTGATATCTTGTAGATTTATTTCCCCGAGATCATTAAACAAAGGTTCAAAAGTCAGGAAATAATTTTTTGCTTTAATATTATTTCTCAACGCATCAATTCTGCGCTTATCATTCTTTGCCGTAATAGTTGCACCAATCCAGATATTTTGCAGTTCGGTTTGAAAAGAAATGCGTTCCGGGAATTTTGTAAGAAATAAAAAAGTATGTTGAGGAAAATCTTTTATGTAATCAAAAACAAGTTTTCTCCAATCTTCCTGCCAGTCTGAAAAATCACTCATACTGGTCATAAAGTATGTTTGGGGCTTTTTAGAGGAACTTATCTGCTTTAAACGATGTGGACTAAATTCAGGAATTTCAAAATCAGGCGTTATTTTAAACCTGTTGTTAATTTTCCTGGCATAACAATATACACAGCCTGCAGTACAACCATTAACAGGGTTAAGGGTTTTTACTAATTTACTAATATTAACAATTTCCATAATAAAATATTAAGATTTTACTTTGCAAATTTACGGGCCTTAGCAGTATACAACTGTAGAAGCAGATCAAGAAATATTATTGATCCAGATCAACTTCCTAATAAAGGATTTCTTGCCCTTCGGCTTCTTAATCGGCTGATAAACTCTGGAGATACACCAAGATAGGATGCAATATGCACCTGAGGTAGCCTGTTGAAAAGATTTGGATAATTGGATAGAAAATTATAGTAACGATCTTCTGCTGATAAGCTGATGTTTTCCAGCATACGATTTTGAAGAAGTACTAAATTCCTCTCTGTCAAAATTCTAAAAATTCTGTCAAATTTTGGTGCACGACGATATAGTGTTATAATATCTTCCAGATTTATTTGAAGTACTTCAACATTTTCCAAAACATCAATATTGAGTAAGGATTTTTTCGCATCATAAAAGCTTCCTAAATCATTTATCCAGGAATTTTCAGTAGCAAAAAGCAAAATGTGCGGGTTGCCGTTTTCATCGTCTTTATACATTCGCAGACACCCTGATAATACAAAAGTAAGGTGCTGGCAGATATCTCCTTCCTGAAGGACAAACATACGTTTTCTATAAGAACGCGGATGAAAGTATTGGCGGATCAAATCCTCTTCCTCTTTTTTCAAAGGAATGATTGCGTTAAAAAAATCAATCATTTCCTTAAATTTATCTTGCGCATCCTGATGCATAGGCTTAATATTAAAATGTTAAACTTGTATAAATATACGAAATATGGAATAATGTAAAACCTTGTTAAGGTTGAGCTTACAGATTGATTATTAAACTTAAGATAGGGTATAATAAACAAAAAAGCCTGCCACTTTGAATAGCAGGCTCCAAAAGATTGTTGAAAATTAATTTTTTACAGAAAACAATCCAAATTGATGTCCTGAATTGTCTTTCAATCGAGCAAAAGTAATATTGGAATCATCCGTAACCGGCCCCCATATCAGTTTGCCTCCGTTTTCCTGCGCTTTTTCTATTGCCTCATGAATATTTTCAATAAATACATAGAAAACAGCATATTCTTCCATCTTATCAGCTGTATACATCATTCCTCCTGTAGGAATTTCATTGCCGGGTTCTATTATACCATCGTATTGGTATCCCTGACTTTCAAGATCAGGATTTGTTTTAAAATCCCAACCGAACATTTTTTTATAAAACTCCTTTGCTTTTTCCGGTTGATTAGCACCGAACTCAAACCATCCTACTTGATTAAATTTCATAATGTATTTATTTTAAAAATTAAACTATACTCCTAAATCTATTTCTTTTACATAGACCAATATTAAACGATCAAACAAAATGTATTAATCTATGCAATGGATTAATTACTTCCTTTTATTTGTATGAAGTAACCTTAAACACATCCACAATAGCAATGGCGAATTTCGGAGTTGATAATTAATTTTGACGATGAATTAGGTCAATAAAAACTATTGATCTAAATCAATAGTTTCTAATTTTAGCGATTAAAAACTTCGGGTATCATCAATATTATTAATCCTGTTTATTCAAGGATGGCTAAAAGTATACCCCACAGTAACAAAAAAACTTTCGTTATAAATTTTCCATTGTTGTTTGGTATTTGCATTTTCTAATAACGGTACAAATCCACGGATAAATCTTGCACCAAAATTAAGACCGTTTGGTAGTTCATAATTTAAACCTGCAACAAAACCTGCATCCATTTTTTGACTATAATTACTTGTGGTTTCACCAGTTCCATAAATTGATTTATCAGTATATGTATTTCCATTGGCATCTTTGCGTTGTATAGATGCATTTAATAAAACACCAATGTAAGGCCCTGTATAAACTTGAAATCCTTTGTAATAAAAACTTGGACTCACTGGGAATATATCGATATACTGGCGCTTAAATTTACTTGAGAATTCAGGGTTTATTCCATCATCAATTTTGATAGAGATTACTCGCTGGCTGTAAAATAGTTCGTGTTTTAGTCCGAAGTATTTAGATGTCTTATTATCGAGTGTAATCCCGATTGATTGTCCGGTTAAATTTTTTTGAGAACCGCCACTGGATAAACTATCAATATTTTTACCGATTAATGACGTCCAGTTTATGCCACCACTTATCCCAAAAGTAAGTCTTTCTTGTTGCGCGCTGACTTTGAGTATAAAAAAAAGCATGATGCAAATTGTATATGTATTTTTCATTATTATCTGTATTATTTTAAAAATTAATATCCCAAATTCCTGTTGCTTTTTCTAGTTCGACAAGTGACGCAGCATAATTGTATAAGGTTTCATAATAATTAAGTTGAGTTTCATTGTATGTTCGTTGAGCATTTAAAACTTCAAGTAAACTGGTTTCTCCGCGTTTGTAACTATAAACTTTTCCATCGAGCAAACGTTGCGCATCGGCCAATAAACCAGTACTAAATTGACGCACTTGTTTTTGTGCTGTGAGATAATTAAACCATGCTTTTTGTACTTCTATCTGAATCTGTAGTTCTGTTTGTTTATATAAAACATCGGCTTGTTGTACACTAAATTCAGCTACTTTTAATTCACCTTTATTTCGATTAGAAAATTTAAGCGGAATAGTAATGCCTCCCGAAACTGCCGCGAAAGATGGAGTAGGAGCAACACTATTGGTAACTACCGAGGTACTTTGTACTCCCATATTTACTCCAAGATCGAGAACTCTATTTGCTTTGGTTAATCTTAAAATATCTTGTGATACATTTTTGTTTTTAAGTGCTGCCAATAAATCTGCACGATTGTTTTGAGCAGAAGTTATAATTTCGTTTAAATCAAATAAACGATCAAACTTTGTTAAATCTCCAAAAGGTAAATACAACGAATCTGCTTTTTGATTTCCCACAACGATGCCAAGTTGTAATAACGAGGTTTTCCAGTCGGTTTCACTTTGGTAAACGTCATTAAGCATAGCGTTAGCTTCTAGTTTACTTTGACGAGCATCAATTTCGGTAATACTACCCAGTTTAAAACGAATGCTATCAGCAAGAGCTATATTTTTAAGAATAGTGTAGGAGGTTAATTGCACTTTTAAAATTTCCTTTTGCTTTAAACTGGTTAAATAATTTAAAGTTGCATCGGCGCGCAGGTTCCTGAAATAATCTTCCAATAAAGATTTGGTTAACTCGCTTGTGCTTTTGGCTACATTTATTCGGGCTTTGCGTTTTCCACCAAGTTCCAGTGTCCAACTTAATTCGGAAGAAAATCCATATCCCATTTGCATTCTGCGCTGTCCATTATCACTGGCTCCAATGGCAAGTTCAGGATCGGGGAATACTTTCGAAGCTTCTACATTGGCTTCAGCTATATTTACATTAAATTTTTCGGCGGCATATCCTAAATTGTTCTTATTTACTAGGGATAAAAACTCTGAATAATTCATTTTTACTTTTGTAAATGTAGTGTCTATTTGAGCATTTGATACTGCCGAAATAAGCAGCAGTAACAAAAATATTATCCATTTATATTTTATATTTTTAATCATAATACATCATTTTATTGATTATCGGTTTTAGGTTGCATTACTTCATTTTTCTGATCGAATTTCTTTTCGATGAGATAATAAAGTGATGGTAAAACAAATAGCGTTAGTATCGTAGAAAATAGCAATCCGTAAACAATTACTGTTGCCAGAGGTCTTTGTACATCACTGCCTATGCCTGTTGCCAGTGAAGCAGGTAATAATCCTAATACTGCAACCGTTGCAGTCATTAATACCGGACGGAAGCGTTGTTTTGTGCCATTTGTAACTGCGCTGAGTAAGCCCATTCCGTTTTTACGAAGTTGGTTAATGTGCGAAATCATGATAACTCCGTTTTGTATCGCAACGCCAAACAGGGCAATAAAACCAACCGCCGAAGATACATTGAGCGTCATGCCACGTACATTAAGCGCTAACATTCCTCCAAATAATGCCAAGGGAACGATACTCATTAATAATCCTGCCTGACGGAATTTTCCAAATGCGCCATATAGTAATACAAACATTAGTGCCAGAGCAAGAGGAACTATTATTGCCAAATGGCTGTAAGCTCGTTCTTGATTTTCGAATTGTCCTCCCCATTTTATTTTAAATTGTTCATGGTCGTATTTTACTTTTTCTTCAATTTTGGATTGTGCTTCACTCAGGAAAGAACTCAAATCGGTGTCTCTTAAATTTAAGCGAACAGTAAGATGACGTTTGTTCATTTCTCTGGCAATGGTACTTTCTCCTGTATTGAGTTTGATATCGCATACTTGTGATAAAGGAATTTTTATGCCTTCGGAATTAGTCAGCATTAGATTTCCTATTTTTTCGGGAGTATTGCGACTATCTTCGTTGTAACGGGTTGTGATATCATAGACTTTGTTACCAACAAAAATTTGAGAAACGGCTTTTCCTCCCATTGCAACTTCTATCAATTCCGATACATCATCTACGTTCAATCCGTATTGAGCGATTTTCTGGCGGTCGGCAATAACTTGTATTTGCGGTAATGGTGGTTCTTGATCTATAGCAAGATCTACAGCGCCTTTTACATCTTTTAGGGTTTTAATAATATTCTCGGCAATTCGGCGGGTTTCCTTATAATCTTCGCCATAAACTTTTACAACCAATTCGCTATGCGCGCCGGAGATTTTATCCATTACACCATCGATCATAGGTTGCGAGAAACCAACATTATATCCGGGCATAGCGGCATATTCAGCAGCAAGTTCTTTGATTAAATCTGCTTTGGTTTTGCCTGATTTCCACTCGCTATAGGGTTTTAAACCAATACTGCATTCGTAATGTGATGGTGTCCATGCATCTGTTCCGTCATCATTGCGCCCTGCCTGAACCATCATATAAGTTACTTCATCATGTTTTAAAGTACGATGACGAAGTGTATCACTCATTTCTTTCGATTTCTCTAAAGTAATACCCGGTGGTAGCGAAACCTGTAGCCATATAGAACCTTCATCTAATGGAGGCAAAAAATCTTTTCCTACCATTACAGTAAGCGCAAATGCAAGGGCTAATACCGCAATTAAAGGAGCAAACACTTTTTTAGGAGCCTGAATTATTTTTAATATGCGATTATGATAAGAATTAGTTAGTTTATCCAACCACTTATTATGATACATTTTTTGTGGCTTACGATAAATAAAATAAGCCAATCCCGGAATAAGTATTAAAGCGACCAATAACGCTCCAAAAAGTGCATATCCTACAGTAAATGCCATTGGCGTGAATAGTTTTTTCTCTACACGTTCAAAAGCAAACAGGGGTAAATAAGCCGTAATGATTATTAGGGTAGCAAAAAAGATAGGACGAGCAACACTTTTTACGCTCTCGGCAATGCTTTTTTCGGTGAGTTCTGTGTCTTCATTATCTTCTCGTTTTTTCAGGATAGTTTCCATCATTACAATTGCTCCGTCCACAATAATTCCAAAATCAATTGCTCCAAGAGAAAGCAGATTGGCGGGAATATTGGTAAATTTCATTAAGATAAAAGCAATTAAAAGCGAAATAGGAATTGTAATTGCTACCAATAAAGCTCCTCTCCAGCTACCCAGAAAAACAATTAGTACAATAATTACCAGAGCCATTCCTTCTAATAAAGTATGCGAAACAGTCGCAAGAGTTGTGTCTACCAAACTGGTTCGGTCTAAAAAAGCATGGATCTGAACACCTTCCGGAAGGTAATTTTTATTTAAATCGTCAACCGCTTCGTTTACACCTTTTAAAACTACCGATGGGTTTTGATTTTTTAGCAAAAGCACGATCCCTTCGATATTATCCGAATAATCAACTCCACGTTTATCTGTATATCCCAATGCGCCTTTACGCTCCAGATTACCGTATTTCAATTTTCCAATATCGTTTAAATAAACTGGAACCCCATTGACCGATTTTACGACAATACGACCAATATCATCCAGATTTTTCACCAAACCTATTCCGCGGACGACATACGATTGATCTCCACGATTGATGACACTTCCACCTACATTGGCATTGTTTTTTTCGATAGTTTCGGTTATTTCGCTTAGCGATAAACCATATTGTTCTATTTTTAAAGGATCAAGTTCAACCTGATATTGCGTTGTGATTCCGCCAAAATTGGTAACATCGGCAACGCCCGAAACCTGTTTTATTCTCGGGATAATCGTGTATTCTTGTAATTCACTTAATTCTCGTAAATCATGATTTTTACTTTCAATAATATAACGATAAATTTCGCCGGTAGGAGAGGTAAGCGGATCTAACCCCGGTGTTGCGCCATATGGTAGCTCGACATCGTTTAAACGTTCCTGAATTCTTGTTCGAGCAAAGTAATCTTCGACACCATCATCAAAAACAATGGTCACCATAGATAAACCAAAGGTGCTTTTGCTTCTCATAACATGCATTCCTGGTAAACCATTTATAGCACGTTCTATCGGAATAGTAATTTGCTGTTCTATTTCTTCGGCTGCCAATCCCGGAACTTGTGTTACCACTTGCGAGGTTACATCGCCAATGTCTGGATAGGCTTCTACAGAAAGTTGTGTCCAAGAGTAATAACCAAACAAGGAGAGAAGTAAAAATAACGCCAGAATTAACCAGCGTTTTGCTATTGTTGTTTCAAATATATTTTGTTTCATTTTTTTTTAAGGTTTAAAGGCACTGAGGAACTAAGGTTCAAAGACTGAGTACTTTTTTATTATAGATATCTCGTTTCGTTTGTCAATTTAGACGAAGGAAAAATCTCCACAAGTGGCTCGACAATGATTATGGAGTTTCTCGCAAAGATTTTTCCTTCGTCGAAATGACAATATTGGAGAAAACCTTTGCGCCCTTTGCGGTTAATTTTTAGTTATGTTTTATTTCGCTTCAAGCAGATAAAAAGCCCCTTCGCTTATGATTGTTTCATTAGATTTTAATCCGGATGATATTGCTATTTTTCCGTTTTTAGAAATCCCGGTTTCTACATAACGTCTGGTGAATTTTCCTTTTGCAATCTGTACAAGTACAAAACTTTTATCGTTAAATTGTAAGACAGCTTTGGCAGGAACAAACAAAGTGCTTCTGGCGATATCTATAAATTTTACATTTACATACATACCAGGTTTAAGAGTATGGTTATTATTGTAACATTCAATTAATACTTGTACGCTGCGGGTGGCTTCATCGACGATTTCATCGATATGGTATATTTTTCCTGTAATTTTTTTGTCGGGATAGGAAGCAATCTGAATGTCAGCACCATCTAATTCCTGAATAAAGCGAATATCTTTTTCTTTAACCTGTCCTGCAACCCAAACCTTTTTTAAATCGGCAACTTTAGCTTTGGGAGCATCATCAGCTTTTATGTATTGTCCCATTACAACTTCGTTTGTAATAATTTCTCCGGCAATAGGAGAGGTGACTATTAATGGTTGACCAAAAACGAGTTTATTTACATTTACTCCAAATATTTTTAGGCTTGCAATAGCATTTTGATATTCTTTTTCGTTGACTTCAAAGTTGGTTTCTGCTTCTTCCAAATCCTTTTGAGATCCCACACCATTTGCCTTTAAATCCTGCTGGCGTTTTAATGAAAGTCTGGTAGCCTGATAAGCTGATTTTGCCTGAAAGAAGCTTTTTTGAGCATCGATAAAATCAGGCGAGACCATCTCGAAAAGGGGGGTGCCTGCCTTAGTTTTCATTCCCAGTTTTAAATATACTTTGGTTACTCTGCCTGAAAACGGAGGAGCAATTTCTGCATAAAAATTCGGAATCGCTTTTACTGTTCCTGCCGTTATTAATTGGGATTGATACAGTTCGGTTTTAACAGTTTCCAATTTTAATTTAGGAGCAATTGTTGATGTTACGGGGACAAGAATAGTATCGTTTTGTACGGAATAATTATCTTTCTCTATTGTAGTTTTTTTATCATTACATGCGGTAAGAATGGTCATTGCAATTAAAAAAAGAATACTCTTTTGATTTAGATTTTTGAATATTAAGAGTTTGTGGCTGGAGTTTCTTTTGTGCATCATAATGGTTTGTTTTTATGTAAATCTAACAGGCTGTGAAAACCTGTTAGATTTATGTTGAAGTTTAGGCGAGAACTATTTTTATCAAATAAAATAGCTTCCTTTTATAATGGCGCAAAAATAGAACAACCCCGGAAGAGGGGCTGTTAGAGATGTTTTAGAAAAAAATTAGAATTTTATTAGAGAAGATTTAATCTATAGTGGCTTTTGTGTCATGGTAAAGTTCGACGGTAAATATTGTACCTGATTTTTTATCAGATAAAACAGAGATAGTACCTTTATGAAGTAAGATTATTTTTTGGGTCAAAGACAATCCAATACCGTTTCCGTCAGCATAAATTTTATTTGATCCTCGATAAAATGGTTTAAAGATATGTTTTAAGTCTTCTTCTAAAATTCCAATACCATTATCGTAAAATTGTAAAATAATAGCCTCTTTTTTAAACGAGATGAGAACCTTACTTTGCTTGCTTTCTGAGAATTTGCAACCATTTTCGAATAAGTTTACAAAAGCTACTTTTAGGAGATATTCATTTCCATTAACAGTGATTTGATCATCATCTTCAAAATTATTTTCAAAATGAATAGCTACATTATAATTTGGATTTGATTTTTGAACTTGTTGTTGGGCATCAAGTAAAACTTCATCAATACGAATTTGTTTGAATGTGATTTCCGAAGGATCGTAATTAGCTTTGGCAAGATCCAGCAAACTATTAGAAAGCTTTGCTATTTTTTTAGCATCTTGTAATGTGTTTGAAATAACGATCTTATATTCTTCTATCTTTCGTTCTTTATTGGTGGATAGTTCAAGTTCTGCAATTATAGCAGAAAGAGGCGTTCGTAATTCGTGAGAAATATTAGAAACAAACTGCTTTTGTGAATCAAAGGAATTTTCCAGCCGGTTTAGCATTTTATTAAAAGTTGCTGCCAGCTCTGATATTTCATCTTTACTTTGGTTTATATCTAATCGCAAATCAAGATTTGTAGCAGAGATTTTTTTTGCTTTGCTAGTCATTTTAACGATAGGTTCGAATGCTTTTTTTGAAAAAAAATGACCTGTTATATAAAGTATCAAAATAGATATGATGAAAACAATAATACAGGTTTTAAGTAAATTATCTAATTTAATATATCCAAATCCATCGTATGCTGCAGCTGTAATTACATATTCTTTTTCTTGAAAGTTATATTTCATTCCAATTACCTGCCAATCATTCTGATAAAATTGTATTTCGCCTTTTCGGACAATTTCATTAATCATTGGCTTTGTTTCTTTGACCACATCTATATCAACAGCATCATGATATAATAATTGAAACGAAGTTTTATAAATGGCGACTTCCACTTCATTTAATGTAGCACGATTGTTTTTATAAATGTCTTGTAGCGTTTTACTGTTTACTTTGGCATTAAAAAATAAATTGGCTTTGGTAATTGCCTCCTTTTTTAATAATGCATAAAATTCTTTTTCTCTGTTTTCTCTTGCAGAAACCAGAATAATAGTAGCAAATACTAATAAAATAGCAGCAGTTATAATAGTAAACAATATGGTTAGGCGGGTTCTTGTTTTCATTCTGCTTTCAAAATAAATCCCATTCCGGATCGGGTATGAATGAGTTTTTTATCAAAATTTTTATCTATTTTTTTTCTTAGATAATTAATATAAACATCAATAAAATTTGTGCCGGTATCAAAAAGAGTATCCCATACTTTTTCGGCAATTTCTGTTCGGGATAAAACGCGCTCCGAATTTCGGAGCATATATTCTAAGAGTTTAAATTCTTTTGGAGTAAGATTTATTTCAGTTTCGTTTCTTTTGACATTTTTGGTTTGGAGATTCATTTCAAGATCAGCGTATTTTAGAATAAAACCAATGTTGTTTATAGTAGTATTACTTCTTTTTAACAAGGCTCTTATACGAACTAAAAGCTCTCTCATTTCAAAAGGTTTTGTCAGATAATCATCTGCTCCGGCATCAAAACCCTCTACTTTATCATTGGTTGTACCCAATGCAGTAAGCATTATTATAGGTAAATTGGGTTTAATTTGGCGTACCTCCTTGCACAAATCAAGTCCGTCAAGTTTAGGCAAGATTATATCTGTAATAATCAGATCATATTCATTATTAATTGCAAGTTTTTTTCCAGACAGGCCATCATAAGCTACTGTAGGGGAAAAACCATGCTCACTAAGTCCTCTTTGGATTAGTTCGGCTACTCTTTGATCGTCTTCAACTACTAAAATTTTCATCTAAACAAAGTTATAACATTGAAAGTAGAATAGATTAAAACAAAATAATTATTTAATGATACAATACATGTTGGATTGGCTTCATTATTTTTTTTATAGTTTGGCTAGTGTTTCTCCGTTAATTGTTTGTAGGCATGTTCGTAAGAATGCAAGGTCTGAAACAGCATTGCAAACAATACAGTTAAAGACGCAAAAAGATTAATTAAGACAATTTTCTTTTTCATTCTTGTTTTGAAAATCTTTGCATAGAAAGGACTGTTTTTTAAACCAATCTAACGCAACTTTGTTGCAAATATAAAATTCTTATTTAAATATTTCTATGATAGTATTTTTATTTACATTTTAGTAAAAAAAACAGGCTCAATTTAAAGAATTGAGCCTGTTTTAATAATTTTGTATAAGTTAATTGCTCGTTACAGAATAGCTGTTACAGGTATAAATTATTTTAAAATTTGTCTTAGTTTTGTCGCTGTTTTATATTAGTAAAAAAAACTGCTAAGAGATAATGAGTAATAAATCAATTATTAACCTCCCTTGAGTAACAATTAATAATCGCAGATATTCGCAGGGAAGATTTAAGTAATGAGGAAATGATATATCATTTTCTAGATGTGATAGCACTATCTTGATCAAGAAATTTTTCTTTTTCGTTTAAAAACTTCTTTACTACTGCGTTTGCCATGAATTTTAGAAAGCTTAAAATTTCTGTAGCTTCTTCCAATGTAACATCCATTCCTTCATCATTAAGCATTTTTGTGCCTTTTGTGGTGAAATTTTTCCATTATGCTTTTCTTCTTCGAATTCCATAAAACTAAAATTATTGTTAATATAAAAATAATATTTTTTATTCTTAATGTTTACAATGCTTGAGAACGGTTTGTATCCAGTAGAGTTAACTCTACATATTTACAAACCGCATGCTTTTTCGATGTAAAAGATGGTTAAATCGCTTCAAAAAGGCCAAAAAAAAAGCTAAAACTTTCGTTTTAACTTTTTTTTAAGAGTGACCGTTACTGAACAATTTACAAACCATTTTATGAATGATTTAAAGAAATTGGCTTATTTTCAAGTTAATTTGTAAGATAATTATTTTAAATTTTCAATTATGAGCGGTTTGTATGTGTCGTAAGGGTTAAATATTTAAAAAACGCTAAAACGTAAAATCTCTGATTTATTAATGAGCCATTTTTTAAATTAATTTTCAAACAATAGAATTTTAAAGTAATATGAAAGTTGAGTTTTGTTTTATATAAAGTTAATATATAATTGAAGATAATCCAGTTCAAAATTTGGTGATGATTTTAGAAATTGAAATTTATTTTTTTTTCAAATGTGATGGAATAATTCTTTGAACCACGTCAAAATTGTTAATGCTAAATATTAAAGAGAGACAACAACTTTTAATGGAAGAAAAGGTTTCCTCTCCAGTTAGTCCTCCGGCAAAATTGTCGTTAGAATAATTGTTCCTTCGTACATTAGCTTTCGTGTTAAAAAAGATAGGAGACCCAAATATGAATATCTACGTTTAGATTTTTTTTAGAGACAAAATTGTACTGGACTCAAAAATATATTGTGTCTCTCAATCTTGTTGCATTTTATAATTTGCAACCAGTTTAATAAAATGTACCTCATTAATTCTAAAAGTGTTATGCTAATTTTATGGTGTAAAGACTTATTACACACGTAAAATTTAAGCTATGAATAATTTAATGAGTAAAAAAACATTTTCTTTTCTTTTTGCAATATTGTCAATAAATTTTGCTTTATCACAAGAAAATGAAAAATCAGGAACACCACAGGTTTTGCCTCGTCCTGATTTTCATTTTCCCGGAAACGTTGGGAGAACCTATTTAGAATCAGATCCTCCCCAATTTCCTCAACCTGCAAAAGCTCCCAAGGGAGCACCAAATATTGTTCTGATTTTACTGGATGATGCAGGTTTTGGACAGTTTAGCACTTTTGGCGGAGGTATACCTTCTCCAACTATGGATAATCTTGCCGCTGAGGGATTGCGATTTAATCGATTTCATACAACTGCTTTATGTAGTCCTACTCGTGCCGCTTTAATTACAGGTCGTAACCACCATTCAGCATCATTTGCAGGTATAACCGAAGTAGCTACGGGTTATGAAGGGTATACTTGTATTCTTCCTAAGAGCTGTGGTACGGTAGGAGAAGTATTAAGTCAAAACGGTTACACAACAGCATGGATAGGTAAAAATCATAACACACCTCCGTGGGAGTTAAGTTCAGCAGGCCCATTTGATCATTGGGCAAACGGATTGGGTTTTGATTATTTTTACGGATTTAATTCTGGCGATATGAATCACTGGAATCCTGTTTTGTTTGAAAATAGGAATCTGGTGCCAGCTTCATCAGATCCAAATTATTATATGACTACGGATTTAGCAGATCATGCCATTTCCTGGATGCAAAAAACTAAAAGCATTGCTCCGGATAAACCTTTCTTTTTATATGTTGCACCAGGTGCTACCCATGCCCCGCATCACGCTCCTGCTGACTGGATAGCTAAATTCAAAGGAAAGTTTGATATGGGATGGGATAGTTACAGAGAACAAGCATTTGAGCGTCAAAAAAAATTAGGAGTGATTCCGGCTAATACAAAATTAACAGTTCGTCCTGAAAGTTTACCTGCTTGGGAATCTCTTAATGCTGATCAAAAAAGACTATATGCTCACATGATGGAAGTATTTGCTGCTTATGGAGCATTTTGCGATGATCAGATGGGGCGTATTATAAAGGCTGTAAAAGAACTGCCAGATGCTGATAATACGATGATCGTTTATATAGCTGGAGATAACGGTTCAAGTGCTGAAGGTGGAATTGAGGGATCGGTAAACGAAATGTTATTTTTTAATGGTTTTCCTGAAAAATGGCAGGACAACCTAAAAGTAATTGATGAATTAGGAGGCCCAAAACACTATAATCATTTTAACTCAGCATGGGCTTGGGCTATGAACACACCTTTCCAGTGGACTAAACAAGTATCCAGTCATTTTGGAGGAACAAGAAATCCTATGATAATTGACTGGCCAGCAAAAATTAAAGATAAAGGAGGGTTGAGAAACCAATTTATGCATGTAATAGATATTGTTCCAACGATCTATGAAGTTTGCGGTATTACTCCTCCTATAGAAATCAATGGAATAATGCAGAAACCAATCGAAGGAACCAGTTTTGCTTATACTTTTGCTAAAGATAGTACTCAGGCAAAAGGGCGTCATAAAGTTCAATATTTTGAAATGGGGTGTACTCGAGGTCTCTATTCAAATGGCTGGATGGCATCTGCTACAGCATTTGTACCTTGGAATCCAAATCGGGAAAGTTTTGATCCAGACAAGCAAAAATGGGAGCTTTATAATATTGATGAGGATTTTAGTCAGGCAAATGATCTGGCTGTTAAGCAACCTGCAAAACTCAGACAATTACAAGATCTTTGGTGGGTAGAAGCTGCAAAATACAATGTATTGCCTCTGGATTGGCGAGGTTCTATAAGAATGAATGCTGAATTAATGGGAAGACCTACTCTTGTGGGACGTCGTAAATCAATGACCTATTATGACGGTACTAATGGTTTGCCTGATGCAGCGGCACCTTCTATACTTAATAAATCATGGACTATTACTGCAGATATAGAACTGAATGATGCCAATGAAAATGGTATTATTATCACTCATGGAGGTATGCAGGCTGGTTACGGATTGTATTTAAGAGATGGTAAACCTATATTTGTATACAATTATCTTTCATTAGACCGAACTTCTATTGTAGCAACAGAAGCTTTACCTAAAGGAAAACATAAACTAGTAGTAGATTTTAAATACGATGGTGGAGGAATGGGTAAAGGAGGAACGATCACGATGACAGATAGCGGAAAAAAAATAGGCAGTGGCAGATTAGAAAAAACAGTCCCGGTTCAGTTTTCTATTGTTGAAGGATTAGACGTTGGTAAAGATGGAGGATCTCCTATTGACTGGACGTACAAAATGCCATTCAAATTTAGCGGTAAAATTGAAAAAGTAATCGTCGATTTAAAATAGTTTAATATTTATGTGATTATAGAATGCTAAAAAATATAAAATCTTAATCATTTTTAATAACTAGCTTTTTTATCTTGTAAAAAATGGTTTGTAAAAACCACTATAATTAAGGAACCTTCAATGTCATTTGATTTTGGAGGTTTTTTTGTTCAAATCTATTTTCATATTATTCTTTCGTTAACCATTATAACGACCTTTTTAATATATAATTTTTGTTTGGATCTTTTTCCATTATTTAACTTTCTACTATTTTTTGTTAAAATAAAGATAATACATTCGGTTTATTCCTTTAAACAATAGATTTGCTAATGGTTTGAATCCTGAGTAGTCACCCCGACAAGACTCCCAAACCGCTTTAAAAAATAAGTTAAAACTGATTAAATATCGTAAAAAGGTATAAAAAAAAACGCTAAAACTAATGTTTTAACGTTTCTTTAAGAGTGACCTCGACGGGACAAATTTCTATAAATTTTATGGAGGATTTAAAGAGATTGGCTTACTGGAAGTAGAGGCTGTCTTTCATTGGCTTTATGAATTTGGTTTGGATGTCCCGTTGGGGATTGATGGAATTCGTATCTAATCTTTAATAGGAGAGCTGCGAATTCTAACCTTAAGATTTAGTAATTGATTTAGAAGGAATATTATTTTTCAGAATAGTATGTGCAACGATTGTGTGATAAAACTAATAATTTAAAGAACTTTATCTAAGCTTTTTCAAGTGCTACGGATTTTGGAAATAAAATATTATTCTCCAGATGAATATGCTTGTGCAGGTCACGTTCAAATTCTTTAAGCATTGCAAAAGTTACTTTATAAGTATTGCAGGTATCTGCTGGAGCGGTATAATTTTTGGTTAATGCAGCAATTTTTTTAAAGCGTTGTCCTACTGTATCATGTTCTTCTTTAATTAAAAGTATTTGATTTTCAAGAGTTCCAAAGTGTGCTATCTCTAAAAATAATCCTTTCGCATGCGCCTCATTTATTTTTTTTATAAAAGGAAAAAGGATCTGTTCTTTTTTTCTCATATTAGCAGAGAGATCTAAGGCAGATTCAGTAAATAAAGTATTAATTTCAAAGAGGTCAGGATATGTTTCACCATGAAGAGTACATAATTCATTTAATAATTTACGCAACACGGGTGTTTTTTCAGCCACATATCGATGATGTGTTTTTTCTATATAGTCTGCCAACAGATCCGATGACCATGATTTATAATTAAAAGATTGGTTGGCCGAATTATTTTTTGCACGATCAAGCTCATCAATTAGAAGAGACTCCTCAATGCCTCGTTTTTTGCAGACTTCTTTTAAGGTACGATGACCTTTGAAACAAAAATCAATGCTATATTTTGAAAAAATTGCTGCCGTTCTAAAATCATTAGCTACGATTTCGCCTATTGTGGTTTTATTTGTTGTTTTCATAAAGAAATTTATTATCAAGGTTTAAGGTTAATTATTAGCATGAATGCGTTTTTTCACGTTGGCATTGTTTAATAATAACTAATGCCGTTGTAAGCATATTTGAAAACTCAATAAATGGAATTGTAATTTCATTTCTATCTATAAGATTTTCTGCTTCATTTTTTAGCATTTTTATTTTTAGCATTGCCAAATGGGTATCCCGGACATCGCTGGTATAAAAAGAAGTTATAAGTTTCTGTAGTTCTTTTTTCAAAATTAGGAATGCTTCATAATCATTTTTAATTTTTGCATTTGGAAATTTTGGAAGAAGGATTTTTGAAGAAAAAATAAATGCTGCAATAGTTTTATCAATGTTGTTAGATGCCTGATGAGCAAAGACCAAGGCTTCAAGAAGTGAGTTGGAAGCCAGACGATTTTTTCCATGCAACCCAGTTCTGGCGCATTCACCAATGGCATATAAATTTTTGATTGTAGTAACACCGTTACGGTCTACTTTAATGCCTCCGCATTGGTAATGAGCAGCAGGAAGAATGGGAATCAGATCTTTTTCGGGATATAAACCTATTGCATTGCAATGGGCAGAGATAGAAGGAAAATGTTTAAAAAAATCAGCTTGATCTAAATGTCTGCAATCCAGATATACATGCTTTTTTTGAGTTTCCAGCATTTCGATACTTATAGCACGGGAAACAATATCGCGGGTAGCTAGTTCGCCTCTTAAATCGTATTTAAAAAGAAATCTTTTGTGTTCGTCGTTTACAATATAGGCTCCAAAACCTCTTACAGCTTCTGAAATTAAGAATAGCGGATTTTTATTCCCGGACGCTAATGCTGTAGGGTGAAATTGCATGTATTGCATATCTTCGATTTCGACTCCTGCACGAGCCGCCATTGCAATACCGTCTCCAGTAGCAATCGCAGGATTGGTTGTGTATTCAAAAAGTTGTCCGCAACCGCCTGTGCTAAGTACAATAGCTCTGGTACGTATGTATTTTATTGTGTTATTGTTTTTATCATAAAAAAAAGCACCTGTGCAATTCGCTTCATTGCGCTTTGTTTCAGTATTTAATTCTATAACCTGATGATTTTCTAAAAGTTCAATATTTGATGTTTGAGTGATGATGGAAAGAAGCTTTTTTTCGATTTCTAATCCTGAACTGTCTTTATGATGTAGAATTCGATGTTGTGAATGGCCACCTTCTAGACCTAAATCCCATTGCCCTTCCTGATTTTTATCAAACGAGGCACCAAGTTCTATTAGTTCTTTCAATCTTTCGGGAGCTTGTTCAATAACCATTTTAACAATTTCTTCATCACAAAAGCCGGCGCCAGATCGCACCGTATCTTTTATATGCTGTTCAAAACTATCTTTCAAATGATTGGTGACTACAGCAATTCCTCCTTGTGCAAGTTGCGTATTGGTGTTGGTTGCTATTTCTTTTGTCATAATACAAATAGATAAATCGGGGCGTTTTCTTGCCGTTTTAATGGCAAAAAATAGTCCTGAAATACCAGAACCTACTATTAGAATATCAGTCTTAGGCATGTTTTTAGGTTTAAGAAAGTTTAAGCATTTTTACGGGTTTGAGCGTTTCACGCTTCACTTATTCATTTATTTAATTCGAAACATTTATTTTTAATATTTAGATAAGTTTTTTACAGTGTATTTATTTTGATAGAGATTTGTTTATTACCTATCAGTCTTGTGTGGAAGGAGTCGAAATCAAATTTTCATAAAACACTGCTTTTAAAGGCTCGTGCAAGATTCCGACTTCTGTAACCACAATGAAAACGGTAGTAGGGGTCCGTTTTAATAAATTAGATAATGACGTATGTCAACCAATATCAAGCTGCCTGTAAAATATGAATTCATATTCTTGATGTGCAACAATTCTAGCGGTTCGGTATTTTTTGAAAATTTGAAACATCCGGTCTAATAGTAAAACATGAGCTTACATGAGAACATCTAAAGCACTAATTACCCTGAGTTTCTTTTTGAGATAGCTCCTTAAATTTTCACCAAAGATGATTTTTTATTGAGCGGAATTGATGATGACTTTTTTATTTGAAGTAAAAAATAAGTTGCTCAAGGCTTTGAATTCCACCGAACAATTACATTTGAAAGAAACTCTGGGAGAATATACTCCCAGATGTTCTATTTAGTTTACTTACTTTTTTTTCTAAGGGTAAGGTCAAAGACAAACCAGCATAATGCCAATACACCAAATCCGAAGATACTATCGCCGATAGCCCTAAGCCATTTCAAGGTTACCATCGCTGGCTGTTGCATTAGTTCGGCCGAACGTGCATACCACATTCCATGTTCGATACTTTCTATAGCTTGCCAAATTCCAACAGGAAGAAGACTCAGTAAAGCCATAGCCAGCAATCCGATATTAGTAGACCAGAATATGAATTTCATTACTTTTTCATTCCATATCTCATGTCTGTACAAACTGCGCAGCACAAATAGCATCAAACCAATCCCAAGCATACCATAAACTCCAAATAAAGCAGTATGTCCATGCAAAGGGGTTGTGTTTAAACCCTGAACATAATACAAAGCAATAGGCGGATTAATGATAAAACCAAATACCCCTGCTCCTAAAAAATTCCAGAAAGCAACCGCAATCATAAAATAGATAGGCCATTTATAATCCTTGATCCATTGTGTCGATTTTGAAAGTTTGTAGTTATGATAGGCTTCATAGCCAATTAAGACCAGAGGCACAATCTCTAATGCACTAAAAGTTGCCCCGAGAGCCATGACAGCAGTGGGAGTTCCTGCGAAATAAAGATGATGAAATGTTCCTAATATTCCTCCAGACATAAAAATGATGGTAGAGAAAATAACATTCAGGGTTGCTGTTTTTGTTTTTAACAAACCTAATCGAACAAATAAGAACGCAATTACAACGGTGGCAAACACTTCAAAAAAGCCTTCTACCCATAGGTGTACAACCCACCATCTCCAATATTCTGCAATGGCTAAATTGGTTTGTCGCCCCCACATAAGGCCAGCTGCATAGAATGTTGCAATAGCTGTACATGAGATTAAAAACATAATGATAAGATTCCTTTCTCCTGTTTTTTTCTTCAGTACCGGAAGTAAAGGACGAACCATTAATGCAAGCCAAAGAAACAATCCTACAAGAAGGAATATTTGCCAGAATCGACCTAAATCTACATATTCGTAACCTTGATGACCAAACCAGAAGTTTTCTACCAGATTAAGTTTCTGCATTACTCCAAACCATTGTCCTGCCATTGATCCTAGTACAATTAAAAGTAAAGCATAAAACAAAAAGTCTACTCCAAATGTTTGAAATTTTGGATCCTTACCAGAAACAGCTGGAGCTATATATAATCCAGTTGCAAGCCAAGCCGTCGCTATCCAGAATATGGCCAGTTGAGTGTGCCAGGTTCTTGTTACTGCGTAAGGCAGAATCTGATCTAATGGAACACCAAAGAATCCGTTTCCTTCTACGCCATAGTGTGCGGTAATGACCCCCATTACAACTTGCAATACAATCAAAAGGCTTACAATCCACAGATATTTTTTTATTCGATACATCGAAGGTGTCATCCCTTGTTTCAATAAGGGATCTTGGACTGGTATTTCAAAATGTTCGTCTTCTCCAGATCGTACATGATAAAAAATAAGAATTCCGATGCAAAATAAAAGTAGTATGATACTGACTCCTGACCATACCAGAAGATCTTTCGTTGCCACATTTCCAACTAATTCATCTGATGGCCAGTTGTGTGTGTATGAAATTGTCTGATTTGGTCTTTCTGTTACTGTGGCCCAAGTTGCCCAAAAGAAAAAGGCATTCATTTTATGCATTCTTTCGGGATCTTTTATCGACATTTTAGGAATAGCATAGTTATGACGCAGTGTTTCGAACTTGGGATCATCCATAAACAATCCTTCATAATATTTACTCAAATAGGTTATGGCTTCAATCCTGTTTTGAGAAATGGTTATGATACCAGTACTGCTGTCGTAGGTGTTTTTACGAACATCATTTTGAAGCCTTATTTTCATTCCGGCCTGTTGCTCTTCTGTCAGTTCTGCAAAATTTTTTGAATATTCTTTTTGGGATAATTTATCCAAAATAAACACCGCTTCTCGATGCAGCCAGTCTGCAGTCCAATCTGGCGCTACATAAGCACCATGTCCCCAAATAGTACCAACTTCCTGTCCGCCCATACTTTGCCATACATTCTGCCCATCCTTAATTTCCTCAGCGGTAAAGATTATGGTGTTGTTTGGCCCGACAATCTCGGTTGGAATAGGAGGCGCTTCCTGATAAATCTCGTATCCGTAATATCCTAATACTGAAAAAGAGATACTCATCACAAGTGCAAATCCTATCCAAAGTTTTTTTTCCTTGTTCATTTATAATAATTTTTAGTTGTATTTTATTTGAAAGCCAACTGATTTATTCCACAATTAGTTTTCCTTTCATCATCGAAACATGTCCGGGGAATGAGCAGATAAAATCGTAAGTTCCTGGTTCGTCTATTGTAAACTCGATGATATCGCTTTCGCCGCCGCCAATTACTTTTGTATGGGCAATTACTTTTGCTTTTTCAGATGCCGGTATGTAATCTGTATCTTTAGCCTCTACAGCTTTAAGTGTAAAATCAGAAATATCAGTTCCGGGTTTTAGAATTACCAAATTATGTCCCATTGCGGTTTTTTCCATCTTGCCGACATGCTTTAACGTGAGGGTAATTTTCCCTGCAGGAGCTCGTAATTCATTTACAGAATATTGCATCTGATCGTTGCTTTCGATATGAAGATCATTTGTAGCGACTGGAGTTTCGATCGGATGTTCTTCATAAGGTTCTTCAGTGGTAGGTGTTGCAACTGGTTCTATTTCTTTTGAATCTTTTTTTCCACATGAGAATAAACTGAAAATAGCAAAAATTGCTACGGCGATGGTAATCTTGAAAGACTTTTTCATTGTTTTGGTATTTGAATGTTATTGAAATTTAATACTGTAAAAGTATAACCATCGGTTTTTTTAGTTTATGATTCTAATCATAAGAGTGGATTTATTTTTTGTTTCCAATCTTAGTGAAAACTATAAGTAAGATTTATAAAAGCATTCCGTCCCATTCGCGGTATTTTGTTCCAGTCTGAAAAAGTAGTGTAATATTTATCAAAAATATTTTCAATACCTGTCTGCGCTTTTATTTTATTTTGATGCCAATCAAAGCTATAACCTGCATGGATATTAAATATCAGGTAATCGGGTGTTTTGGTTTGTCCGTATACTTTTGCAAACTCATTTTGTGCAAGATTTCCAGAGGCAAATATTCCCGCATTGAGTTTTTCTTTTTTAAATTCTATTCCGGCATTATATCGGAGCGGACTTATAAATGGAAGGTTGTTTTCCTGATCATCTTTGCCCAGACTGTAGGCGATCTGTGTTTTTAAATTCCAGTTTTGCAAAAAGGAGTATTCCAGATTAAAATCAGTATTAAAAATCGAAGCGTAATTAAGAGCGTCGTAGATCTTTACACCAGTAGCTCCAATAGTCATGGGCAGTATTTTTGGATCAATTTTCCCGATGATATAATTCGAGATATGGAAATATGAAGCCGTAACTTTCGAAGTCAGTCGGCTGTTTTTAAATCCAAAAGACAAGTTTCCTTCAACAGCCTTTTCATTTTTTAAATTTGGATTTCCTATATAATCATAAAAATCATTGCTGTTATAAAGATAGAAACCATAACCTTCGGAGACTGACGGCGCTCTTTCGGCGTAAGCCAAACCAAATCCGAATTCAAGTTTACCAGTATTTTTGGTATAATTTCCGGAGAAACTCTTTAAGAATCGGTTTTTTGTGTTATTCATTTCCGGATAAAAAATACGAAGGCTTTGTAATCCGAAATCATTGGCTACTGTATTCGAATGAAATCCAAGATTGGTGCTGATTCTAAGTACAGCTTCTGGAGAAATTTTAATATTATCTTCTAATGATAATCCGTTATACAGCGTTCGAACATCAGGCCAGGTGTACATGAACATAAGATTCTCTATAGGATCAGCGGGATACATTGTCATTTCGGCGACAGCCTTATTATAAAAAGAATTCAAATCGGCTAGAAACTCATGATTTTTGTGTTTTCCTTTTATTTTGGAATAAAACCCATAAGTGTCAGACCAGCCTGGCATATCCATATGGATAGCAACTAGTGGCCTTTTTGTGTCGTCCATTTTGTGGGTAATGGTATTAAAATACCCTTTTGTTTCCAAACTAGAAATAAAAGCAGAATCGGGGATGTATTTATAACTCAATGACATAATTTTAGCCTCTGCCAATGAGACATCCATAGGAAGGGCAGGATATCCAACATTTGTAGCTTTATCATAAATTAGCGATGTTTCGAGTACATTTTTTTTATTGATAAAATAACCCGCATTGAACGAAATATTGTATTTGGTAAATTGAGAAAAGTTAATTTCTTTTCTGTTTCCGGTTTTGTAGTTTTCGGCATCACGATGCATAAAATCGACATGAGCAAAGAAGGTACTATCATTGTAACCCAAAGCAGCACCAATAATTTTTTGTTGGTTATTACTTTCATAACCCGAGGCTAAATTGCCATTCCAGCCGTTTTCTCTCTGGTTAAATTGATTTCGTTTTAAATCTATCGAACCTCCAATAGTAGCGCCATGACAGCTTGCCTGCTGACCAGAGGCAACTGTGGCTTCGGATAAATTTGAAACTTCGACATAAGAAGTCGCCGGATCCATTTTGTCAGTACATGCACCAAAAATGCGCATACCGTCAATGGTAATTACGGTACGCTCGGGCGACATATTATTAATTGTTGGTTCCCATGCATACGCACCTCTTTTAATCATATTTATTTTGGAAGATCCCATTAGATAATCTTCTACAGAGGTTAACGATTTGGGTTGTTTGAGATTCAAAGGTGTTTTTTTTCCTATAACTATAATTTCATTGAGAGTTACTGATGCAAGACTATCATTCTTTTTTTCCTGTGCCCAGCAAACTGTCGAAAATATAGCTAAAAGGACTGCTGTTATATTTTTCATTGTGAGATAATTATAAGAAAGAGATGATTAAACCATCTCTTTCGTGTTGCTATTGAGTTTTTAAAATTCAATTTCGAAAAAAAGACTACTTGCCGGATTTTCTGTCGTTACAGGTTCTCCTTTAAGTACATCATCTGAAGCATTTAAAAGTTGTAGATTAATTTTCCAATAGCCAGTCATAGTTAAAGAAAGCTTTCCGTTATAAAAGCCATCGATTGTAGATTGGGTTAAATCAGTATTGTTAGGCGAACCATGATTTCCCATGCTGGGCATTCTAGGATCCATTTTTATTTTGAAATCGTTCACGACAGCAAACGTCATCATATCCTGCATTTTATAAACCACTACACTAATATTATTCGTGGCTACTTTTGGGTTTTGAGGAGCGATATAGGCAACCACATAGCGACCACCATCGGTTCCGTTAAAAGTACTTACGGTTCGTTTTGCTGAAGCCGGAACTTTGATATTATCAGAAGCTGTGTACGGAATAGTATTTACAGTATATTTAATTGTAAGATTCCAGTATTCAGTATCATTTTGAGCCATTTGAAAGATAATATCACCTTCGTATAGAGTTTGTTTGTCCGAAGTTTTGGCGACAGCTGATTTTGGACATGAATGCTCCATCATAGCCATATGCATAAGTGGCAACCAGCTTATTTTGGCATCTTTAATATAAGCATTCGTTTTTTTGTCTTTAATTCTAAGTGTTATATGATTATAACCCTGAAGTAAGGTACCGCTTTTAGAATAAAGCTCTATAGTATGGTTTTCATTGGATATTTCCTGAATTTTTTGAAGACCCGTGGTTTCATCAATTGGAATTTCAGTTGATGAATTATCATCTGAAGAACAAGAGAAAAAGGTCATAGCTAGAGCTAAAATGGTTATGTATTTTAAAATTTTCATTTGAATATTAATTTAAATTATGGATAATAGGGCTTGCTCCGAATGTAAATCCGGATGAGAAGAAATTAGATAATCGAAAAATTAATACTTGAAAACGGGTGGATGAAACACAAAATGAGTGTTCAGATAAACGTAAAGATTTTTATATAGTGAGTTTATTTCTAAAATGACATTTTGGCCATTTTGAAAACTAAAAACAGGAATGTTTTCAAAATATAACAGAATAGTTTCCGTGATTTCACTTTTTTTCTCGTTCGAGGAAGGTGTCTCATTTTTTAAGGCTTTTGCCAACTCTTTCTTGAAATGGCATTTTCCGTTGCAGCCCAGTTCAGGAGTGTCTTTATTTTCGCATAATTCTGTAGAAATGTAACGGTAATTCAGTACGTAATCCAAGATTGGAAATACAGGTCTAAATAATACTGCAAAAAGGAATATGTAAATACAAAATTTCATTAACTGTATTTTGGAGGTACGAAGGTATCATGAACTTTTTTTTCATGTTATGATTATGATCATACTTTATGAAATACAAGTTTTGGAATTTTGTTCCAAAGTTTAACAAATTAAAAACCTTAGTAATGAACAGATTATTTTTATTAACGATGTTTGGTTCTTTCTTATTTGTTTCGTGTGGGAAAGAAAAATCGAATACAGATCAGGATTTTTCAACTCCTACTGCAACAGAAAAAACAGCTGAAGCAGAATCATACGATCCTAAAAGAGGACTTGGAAAATATTCTACAATTGAATTAGGTGCTTCCTTAGATGGGCCAATGGCTGAAAAAGGATTAAAAGTAGCCGAAGTAAAATGTACGTCCTGTCACAAATCTACAGATGAAAAATTGGTAGGGCCCGGATGGAAAGGCGTTACAGAACGCAGAACTCCTCAATGGATTATGAATTTTATTACCAATCCTGATCCTATGATTGACAAAGACCCTGAATTACAGGCTCAATTAGAACTCTGTATGATTCGTATGCCTAATCAAGGTCTGACAGATGATGAAGCCAGAAGTATACTCGAATACATGCGCCAGAACGATGGTGTGAAATAATCAATCAGGATAAAAAAATTAAAATTCTAAATGAGAATATTATGAAAAATAAATTATTAAAATCAATTTTCGCCATTGCTTTAGGCTGTGCCTTCTTTGTTTCCTGTAAGCCCAGGGATTCTAGCGATACTGTGGATGGTGATGCTGCACAAAAAGTCTATGTTGCTCCGGGTAAGTATGATGAGTTCTATAATTTTGTATCGGGTGGTTTCAGCGGTCAGGTGAGTGTTTATGGCCTTCCCAGCGGAAGATTGTTAAGAGTAATGCCGGTATTCTCCGAAGATCCGCAAAGTGGTTATGGTTACAGTGAAGAAACTAAAGCTATGTTGAATACTTCACATGGTTATGTGCCATGGGATGATCAGCATCACTTAGACTTATCACAAACTAATGGAGAAGTGGACGGACGCTGGCTTTTCGCCAATGCTAATAATACACCAAGGATTGCACGTATTGACCTGAAAACTTTTAGAACGGCAGAGATAATTGAGCTTCCAAATTGTGGAGGAAACCATTCATCTCCTTTTATCACACAAAACACAGAGTATATTGTGGGGGCAAGCCGTTTTAGTGTTCCTGCAGATAATGATGATGGAGATGTACCCATTAATACATACAAGAAAAACTTTAAAGGACATCTGAGTTTTGTAAAAGTGGGTAAAGAAGGAGAGTTGGATCTTGCCTTTCAAATTGTAACTCCAGGTGTTAATTTTGATCTTAGCCATCCGGGGAAAAAAGAATCTCACGGTTGGTTCTTTTTCTCCTGTTACAACACTGAACAAGCAAATACTTTACTTGAAGTAAATGCTTCTAAAAATGATAAGGATTTTATCATGGCAGTAAACTGGAAAAAAGCAGAAGAATATATCAAAGCCGGAAAAGGAAAACGTGTGCCAGCTAATTATGTTCATAATACCTGGGATGAGAAAACCCAGACTGCTAAATCTGAGACAAAAAAAGAGGTATTAATTCTTGACGCTTCGGAGTTAAAAGATATTTGTTATATGATTCCTTGTCCTAAATCTCCACACGGTTGTGATATTGATCCAACAGGTGAATATATTGTTGGAAGCGGAAAACTAGCAGCCCTTATTCCTGTATTTAGTTTTACAAAACTGAAAGATGCTATTGCCAAAAAACAATTTGATGGTGCTTATGCCGGAATTCCTGTGGTTAAATACGAAGCAGTTCTTCATGGCGAGGTTCAAAAACCAGGATTAGGGCCTCTTCATACCGAATTTGACGGAAAAGGAAATGCCTATACTACAATGTTTGTATCGTCTGAAGTCGTAAAATGGAACATTAAAGATTTAAAAGTTCTGGACAGAAAAGCCACCTATTATTCTCCAGGGCATTTAATGATTCCGGGAGGCAATACAGAGAAACCTTTTGGAAAATATATGGTGGTTTATAATAAAATTACCAAAGACCGCTTTTTGCCAACAGGCCCGGAATTGGCACAAAGTGCGCAGTTGTTTGATATTAGCGGAGATAAAATGAAACTGTTATTGGATTATCCAACCATTGGAGAACCACATTACGCGCAAGGTATTCCTGCTGATAAAATACGTAATAACGGTCAGTTAAAGTATTACAAAATGGCAGATAATCTGCATCCTTACGTTGCCAGAGGTGAAAAAGAAACCAAAGTGGTAAGAGAAGGAAATAAAGTACATGTTTATATGACTTGTATCCGTTCACATTTTGCTCCGGATAATATTGAAGGGATACGAGTAGGGGATGAAGTTTATTTTCATGTTACCAATTTGGAACAGGATTGGGATGTTCCTCACGGATTTGCTATAAAAGGAGCCAATACCGCAGAGTTGCTGATCATGCCAGGAGAAACGCTTACCCTAAAATGGGTTCCTCTGAAAAAAGGAATATTCCCATTCTATTGTACGGATTTCTGTAGTGCACTTCATCAAGAAATGCAGGGTTATGTTAGAGTTTCACCTACAGGAAGTAATGTTCCAATTACGTATAGTTTGGGTACTAATCTACCAAAGGAATAGCTAGTAACCAGTAAAGGGAGCAAAGTTTTCTTTGTTCCCTTTTTAATTTTGAATTATCATGAAAAATAAAATACTTTCAACTTTTTCAAGAGCAGTACTTTTTGTGTGTGGTTTTCTGCTAATCGGATCTATTTTTGTCCCCATGTGGAAAATTGAACTTACAGCTCCGCAATATCCTGAAGGTTTAGTTTTAAAACTCCATGCCACAAAAATTGCCGGAGATGTAGATATAATCAACGGATTAAATCACTATATAGGCATGAAAACACTGCATACCGAAGATTTTGTCGAGTTTAAAATCCTCCCATATATTTTAGGCATGTTTGGCGTCATTGCTTTAAGTTGTAGCTTTTTTGCTAAGCGAAACTCTTTATATATATTCTTTTCTTCTTTTGTGCTTTTTGGAGTTCTAGCCGCTATTGATTTTTACAGATGGAATTATGACTACGGTCATAATTTAGACCCAAATGCAGCCATACGAGTTCCTGGTATGGCGTACCAGCCTCCATTACTGGGCTATAAACAGTTATTGAATTTTGGCGCTTATTCTATACCTGATATTGGAGGATGGATGCTTATTACAGTTGGAATCTTACTGTTTTTGGCTATAATAAAGGAAAAAAAATCAGCTTCAGGATTTGATAAATTTTTTAGCATTTTGATTATTTCTTCTTTTCTTTTTTCATGTTCAGGAGACAAACCAATTCCAATTAAATTAAATACTGACAATTGTGATTTTTGCAAAATGGGAATCAGCGACGGGAAATATGGCGCAGAAATTATTACCCAAAAAGGTAGGGCTTATAAGTTTGATGATATTGCTTGTATGGTCAACTATTGTAAAGAACATCCAGAAATGCAAATTAAGGCTTATTATGTCCACGATTATACAAAAGATAATGAATTGATTCCGGTAGAGAAAGCCTTCTTTATTTCAGGAGGTACTATAAAAAGTCCTATGAATGGTAAGATGGCAGCATTTTCGAATAAAAGCCAAGCAAAAGCTTTTGAAGCAGAATTAAAAGCGATAGAAATAGAATGGATGGCGATTATAGAAAAATAGAGCCAAAATGAAATTGCTAATTAAAATCAACCAAACATGAAAATACTTCTCTGTCTTTGTTTCTCATTGTTTTTGACCTGTCTCTATTCTCAAAGGATAGAAGTAGGAAAGGATAAAACGATAAAAACAATAAAAAAAGCTATAAATCTGGCAAATCCCGGCGATACGGTGTTGGTTTACAAAGGTGTTTATAGGGAAGGAAACATAGTGATAGATAAAAAAATAATACTGCAGGGAATTGGCTTTCCTATTCTCGATGGCCAAAAAAAACATGAAGTGGTTTCGATTAAAGCGGATAGTATAACCATCGCAGGTTTTAAAGTCATAAATTCAGGGTATGCCTCCCTGAATGATCCCTGCGGTATTAAAATATATAATAAAACTGGAGTTACGATAAAAGACAATATTCTGGAGAATAATTTCTTTGGGATTTATGTTCAAAAAGGAATTGGCTGCATTATAAAAAACAATAAGATAAAAGCCTATCAGAAAGAAGAACAACGCATTGGAAACGGTATTCATTGCTGGAAAAGCGAAAACTTGCAGATTATTGGAAATCAAATATCGGGACATCGGGACGGTATTTACTTTGAGTTTGTTTCTAATTCCATTATCTGGAGAAACATCTCAAGAAGTAATATTCGATACGGACTTCATTTCATGTTTTCTAATGATGATTCGTACATCTCGAATGTATTCAAAAATAATGGAGCAGGAGTGGCAGTCATGTTTACTAAAAATGTAAAAATGTTCAATAATTATTTTGAAGAAAATTGGGGAGATGCCGCTTATGGATTATTGCTAAAAGAAATTTCGGACAGTTATATTATTGGAAATAAATTCATCCGCAATACTTCGGGAATTTATATGGAAGGAACAAGTCGGGTTACGCTTTCAAAAAATATATTTAAAGATAACGGCTGGGGCATGAAAATTCAGGCAAGCTGTATGGATAACGAGATTTCCTTTAATAATTTTCTGGCCAATACTTTTGATATCAGCACCAACGGAAGTTTAGTGCTCAATCATTTCAATAATAATTATTGGGATAAATATGAAGGTTACGACCTCAATCGGGATGGAATTGGAGATGTATCTTTTCATCCGCTGAGTCTTTTTGCTGTTCTTACGGAAAACAATCCGTCTGCGATGTTATTATTCAGGAGTTTCATGATTACACTTCTTGATAAATCAGAAAAGATTTTGCCAAGCATTACCCCGGATAATTTTGTCGATCAAACCCCCGAAATGAAATCTCTTGTACTATGATTACTTTACAAAATATAAATAAAAAATTCGGCAGGCTTCATGTATTACAAAATGTGAATCTTAAATTTAACGCAGGGGAATGCATTGCACTTATTGGTCCAAATGGCTGTGGAAAAACGACCTTGATAAAATCCATCCTGGGAATGGTTTTGCCTGACAGCGGCGATATTTTATTCAATGCAGAATCTATTCTTAAAAAGGTTGAGTACAGAAGTACTATTGGTTACATGCCACAAATTGGCAGGTATCCTGATTATATGACGATCGGGCAAATTATCGCTATGATCAAACAAATAAGGAATTCGAAAGCCGTGATGGATGAAGATTTAGTGAAAGCCTTTAAATTCGATAAAATGAAAGATAAACAAATGCGCACGCTCTCTGGCGGTACAACCCAAAAGGTAAGTGCAGCATTAGCCTTTCTTTTTAACCCTGATGTCCTTATACTTGATGAACCAACTGCAGGATTGGATCCGTTGGCATCAGAAATCCTGAAGGAGAAAATTATTAAAGAAAAAGAAAAAGGAAAATTAATTTTGATTACCTCACATTTACTAAGTGAACTTGATGATATGATTACCCAGATTATTTTTATGCAGGACGGTAAAGTGCATTTTCATCAAAAAATAAACGACCTGCTTGAATCAACAGGTGAAATGAAAATTTCAAAAGCCATATCTAAAATTTTAAAAGAAAAGAGTCATGAGCAGGATCGTTAAAATTGTATTGTTGGATATTCTTAAGAATAAAATCGTACTGAGTTACACTTTTATTTTGGCTTTACTTTCCTGGGGGTCTTTTGGACTGGAAGATAATTCAGCTAAAGGACTACTGACAATTTTGAATGTAATTTTGTTTACAGTACCATTAGTTTCGATACTTTTTTCAACGATATACATTTATAACAGTTCAGAATTTATTGAACTGTTGCTCAGTCAGCCTTTAAAACGGAAAAAAATATGGATTAGTCTGTTTGCCGGACTTTCTATTGCAATGGTTTTGGCTTTTTTACTGGGAGCTGGAGTTCCACTTCTAATTAACGCACCAGATGCTGCCGGACTTATGATGCTTTTGTCAGGATGTATAATTTCGGCTGTTTTTGTGTCCTTAGCTTTTTTGAGCTGTATTTTGACTCGGGATAAAGCAAAAGGAATCGGTTTAGCAATTATGTTCTGGCTTTATTTTGCAATACTTTTTGATGCTTTAGTTTTGTTTCTGTTGTTTCAGTTTGCGGAGTATCCTATTGAAGAGGCAATGGTGGGGGTAACGGCCTTAAGCCCGATAGATCTCGCACGTATTCAGATCCTGCTACACCTTGATCAGTCAGCTATGATGGGCTACACCGGCGCTATTTTTAAAGATTTTTTTGGAACAACTATTGGACTGATAATCTCTTTTTTGCTATTGATTTTATGGATTGCAATACCATTTTTTATTTCAGTTAGAAAATTTAATAGAAAAGATCTTTAACGATTTTATTTCAGTAACCAATTATGAAAGAGAAGATAAAAACAGATATTAAAAACAGACAGGACATCAAAATATTGGTCGATGCGTTTTATCGAAAGGTTGAGACAGACCCGACTATTGGATATTTATTTACGAAAGTTGCTAATGTTAAGTGGGAAAAGCATCTTCCAATCATGTATGATTTTTGGGATAATATTCTTTTTCATACCGGAAATTTTGAAGGAAACCCGATGATGAAGCATCGAGTTTTAAATCAGAAAAGTCCTTTAACTGAAACTCATTTTAAACATTGGAATAAGTTGTGGAAAAAGACTGTTGATGATTTATTTGAAGGAGTAAAAGCATCCGAAGTAAAGATTAGGGCTGACAGTATTTCAAAAATGATGATGAATAAAGTGATAAAGTAGAGTGATAAAGTAGAGTGATAAAGTAAAGAAACGGGAACTCGAAGAGCTCCCGTTTCTTAAAATTAAATGCTATTAGAGCTGAATTAATAATTTTCATTTAACCTTGTCAAAGAAAGAAAAATGTTTGAAGAAAATATATGATCCGAATCATATTTCAAAGTATTTAGAAATTTCAATAAAATATTTTATGATCTATAATTTCTATTTTTTTTTTCTTATTCATAATAGAAATTGTCCGAATGACCGTCTCAACACGCAAACCAGTAAAATCTGCAATTTCTTGGCGGGTATAATGAATTTTTAATTTTTCATTTAGGGGGATATTTTGCTGTTTTTTTAAATTATCCAGGAAATATTTTACCCGGTATTCAGGTTTATGATTAATTATATTTTTGGAAAATACTATTTTATTGTAAACTCTCCAAGCAAAGACTTTTAATATTTTTGATTGGATTTCTGGATTTTCTTCTAGTAATAAAAAGAAGTTGGCTTTGGAAAGTTTTAATAGCACACAATCTGTCTGCGCTACAGCTGAGGCTGGGTAGGGCTGATCGATAAAGAGGGGCGGCTCTCCAAAACTGCTTCCCTTTTCAAAGATCCCAACCGTCAGGTCTTTTCCGTCTTCATTGGTATAGGTCATTTTTACAATGCCTTCAAGAATCTGATAGAAGTACAGGGGAGGATCGTTTTCATAAAAGATGATAGCGTTTTTGGCTGTCTTTTTTGCAACAGCACCCCAAGTGAAGAGTAAATCTGTATCAATATCCATTTTTTCTAAATTTATATCCATTTATAGATGATCCAAAATGTTTTATTATCCGAATCCAATACCTGCGGTTATTATTGATTTTCATGCATTTTGAGGTGTTTGTTTTAAACAAAGAAAAGAAATCAAAGAAAAAAAAAACATGATAAATATTAGGTTTTGAAAGTTTTGTTGAATTAGCGTAGTTTTTAAATTAAAGATTTATAAAAATATATTTTTATCTTCAAACTAGTAGTTAATCTTTTGGAAATCATTGTGTAATCTTCAAGGTTATGATATTTATCATATTACTAAAGCCGAATACTTCGGATATTTGTAAAGTAGCGAGAATAGCTTACAAGATTCATTTTCAATAAAAAAAGATTGACTGTTTCATTTTCCTTCATGATTTCTAAAATTAAAATTATGTCAAAGTCTTTAATTCAAAAATATAATGTTCCCGGTCCTCGATATACCAGTTATCCAACTGTTCCGTATTGGAATGAATTACTTTTTTCAATAGAGGAATGGAAGATTTCTTTTCAAAAATCATTCTTGGAGAGCAATTCACAAAATGGAATGAGCTTATATATTCATTTGCCTTTTTGTGAAAGTTTATGCACTTTTTGCGGATGCAACAAACGAATTACCAAAAACCATTCAGTGGAAGAAAAATACATCATGGCTGTTTTAAAAGAATGGAAAATTTACTGTGGACTGTCTACTGAAAGACCGATCATAAAAGAAATTCATTTGGGAGGTGGAACTCCTACTTTTTTCTCATCAAATAATTTAGAAAATCTTATAAACGGTATTTTTACTTTAGCCAATAAAGCTGAAAGTCATGAATTTAGTATTGAAGGCCATCCCAACAATACAACTTATGAGCAGCTTAAAAAATTATATAATTTAGGATTCCGCAGGGTAAGTTTTGGTGTTCAGGACTACGCGGAAAAAGTGCAGAAAGCCATTCACAGGATTCAGCCTTTTCACAATGTGGCAAAAGTGACTTTTTGGGCAAAAGAAATTGGTTATACCTCCATTGGACACTATATTATTTTTGGATTGCCTTTTCAAACAATTGAAAACATTGTGGACACCATCGAAAAAACAAATTCTTTAAAACCAGACCGATTGGCGTTTTACAGCTACGTGCATACGCCCTGGATCAAAGGAAATGGACAACGTGGATTCAATGAATCCGACCTTCCAAAAGATATCGAAAAACGAACATTATATGAAACAGGAAAAAACCTGCTTTCTCAAAACGGCTATCATGAAATTGGGATGGATCACTTTGCTTTAGCTTCTGATAGTTTGTATAAGGCTGGTCATAATGGGGAATTGCATCGAAATTTTATGGGATATAGCTCTTCAAAAACCCAGTTAATGATTGGATTGGGAGTTTCAGCTATCAGTGACAGCTGGTACAGTTTTGCGCAAAATACAAAGAGATTGGAAGAATATTATCAACTGTTGGAGTGCGACCAACTGCCTGTTTTCAAAGGACATATACTTGACAATGAGGATTTAATTATTCGCAAACATATTCTCAATTTAACCTGTCAATTTGAAACTTCGTGGGATGATAAAGCTTTTTATTTTGACGAATTACAAGGTGTTTTGTCCGATTTAAAGGAATTGGAAAATGATAATCTGGTAATTATCGAAGAAAATAGAATCGAGATCACAGATGCAGGCAGACCTTTCGTCCGTAATATTTGTATGGCTTTCGATTTGCATTTGAAAAGAAAATCTCCCGAAACTAATCTTTTTTCAATGACAGTCTAAACGATTAATGGAATTCCTTGCACAAATTGACTCATATTCTGAAATTTTCTAGGTATGCTAATTATCAAACATGATATCCTGGCAGGGTTGAATCATTTAACTACTTTCTGGATTTAAGATCACATCGATATGACAGTAGCCACTGTATCAATCTTTAAAGAATAATTTTGCTGGAAAAGAAAATTATTCAAATTTCTCAAGTAATGTAGTGTAGTAACTCTAATTATTCTACTTTTGCAGCAAAAAATTACTATGAATAAATGCGATCAATGTATTGTAAGACAGCTTAGTGCCCTAAAAGCAGTAAACAAAGAGCAAATCATATAATTGGCAAATAGTAAAAGCACTCAGGTAATTAAAAAAGGGGAGGCTATAATAGAGGAAGGAGAAGTAATTAATGGGGTTTTCTGTATAAAAGATGGTATTGGAAAACTTTCTAAATTAAGTGCCAATGGAAGGGACCAGATTGTTAAACTTGTAAAGTCAGGTGAACTTCTGGGGTAACGTTCAATGATCAGCAATGAACCTGCAAACTTGTCGGCTACAGCAATTGATGATATGGAAGTTTGTTTTATTCCAAAATCTGAAATCATTCAATTTTTTAATAATAACAATCAGTTTTCAATGAACTTAATGCAGTCTGTTTGTGATGATTTGAAACATGCTGATGAGCATACTGTGGATATGGTCCAGAAAACAGTTAAGGAACGACTGGCTGAAAAGTTATTATATCTTAATGACACCTTTGGTGTAAATGCTGATCAATCCTTAAAAGTGCAATTATCAAGAGAGGAACTGGCCGGAATGACCGGTACAGCCACCGAGAGTTGCATCCGATTGCTGTCTGAGTTTAAAAAATCAGGGCTGATCGAATTAAAAGGAAAGCTGATTTTTTTAAAGGATATTAAGGGATTAAAAAAAGAAGCCAGCTAACATCATCATCTGGATAATTTCAGCATTCTTTCAATAGGGATAAACGCTTTTTTCATTATATCAGCAGGAACTTTAATTTCAGGCGTTTCATTAAGCAAACAGTCGTATAATTTTTGTAACGTATTTACTTTCATGTACCCACATTGGCTGCAGGCACAAGTGTTGTCTTCGTTTGAAGGTGCCGGTATCAATATCTTATCAGGAACTTCCAGTTTCATCTTATGAAGGATTCCCACTTCTGTAGCCACAATAAATTTGTTGGCCGGATTGGTTTTAACATATTCAATCATTCCTGCTGTCGAACCAATATAGCTGGCTGTTTTTAAAATATGGGTTTCAGATTCAGGATGGGCAATAATTTGCGCATCTGGGTTTTGTTTGTATAATTCAATTAATTTATCTAATGAAAATGCTTCATGAACCACACATGCACCGTCCCAAAGCAACATTTCCCTGTCTGTTTGTTCCATTACATATTTTCCCAAATTTTTATCGGGAGCAAAAATAATGGGTTTGTCTTTTGGTATAGAATTGACGATTTTAACGGCATTAGAAGAAGTTACCACAATGTCAGTTAAAGCTTTAACCTCTGCAGAACAATTCACATATGTAATAACAATGTGGTCTGGATGGGCTTGGGTAAATTGTTGAAATAAATTGGCGGGACAAGAGTCAGCCAACGAGCAGCCTGCATTCAAATCGGGAAGAATAACTTTTTTACCTGGATTTAAAATTTTTGCAGTCTCAGCCATAAAATGTACTCCTGCAAAAACAATTATATCAGCATGCACCTGCATTGCTTCTTGTGACAATCCCAGGCTGTCGCCCACATAATCTGAAACATCCTGAATATCGGATTCTTGATAGTAGTGTGCCAGAATAACTGCATTCTTCTCTTTTTTTAGTTTCAGTATTCGCTCTTTAAGGTTTTTCATTATTAAATTATTTTTAATTATTCTCATTTGTTTTAAAACAAAAGAGTTGATGCTGATACGTATGTTGGATTTTTAAAATCGGTAAGTTTTTTGAAAATTAAGTTTTGTTCGTTTTTCGCAAAATCCAATCAAACAAAGCTTTGATGACACTTAAATCAATACCTAAGGAAGGTGTCTCCCGATTTAATACCCAAAGCCAATTCTTCCAGATTGGTATTTTCAAGCGTAAAAACCAAATCATTGCGAATAGATATAAATTTATTGTGCATCGGACAAGGATGGTCTTCAGAACAATTACTTAATCCTAATGCGCAACCGGTCAAAATGCGATCGCCATCCAATGAATTGACTATTTGCGCTAATGTAATTTCTCCTATTTTTTCTTTGGGAATTTCAAAACCACCGCCCACTCCTTTTATAGATTTAATAATATTGTCTCTCGATAGGATTTGAAGAATTTTGGCTGTAAAAGCCACTGGAGAATCGATTTTTTCGGCAATTTCTTTCAAGCCGATACGATTGTCCTGATAGGATTGAAAAGCAATAAAAATAGCTGCACGAATGCCGTATTCACATGTTTTAGAGAACATAATCTTTTTTTTGTAATGTATAAATCATATAAATCAAAGCCCTCCAAAACGCACAAAAGATCCAAAAATAACCATCAAAACTCCAATTATGGTAACCGATAGAATATGAAAAGCCATTTCGGGCAACTTCTCAGCACTTTTTTCAAGTTTTGGTAGCATTCTAAATTGAGCACTCAAAGCAAAAAGGACCGTCAATAATAAGAGAGCTAATTTTGTTGAAACAACTTTTTCTATAGGTGTCTCGAACTGAAACCAATATTCGATGCTAACACCATATTTATAGGCCATTAAAATTCCGGTAGTGACCAATAAACCCAAAGCAGTCATTCCTATAGGTTCATACTTTCTTTCATAATCGAGAATTATATTCTGATTTTTTTCTTTTAATGCTTGTGGCAAAAAACCAAAGACAAGCAACAAATGACCACCAACCCAAATGGCGGCACTCAAAAGATGGATGATTAACAATAAATGGTGGCTCATATGGTTTTAGGTTTTAGTTTTAAAATTTCAACAGATAGCATTATAAGGCCTGCTGGCATAAAAATACTGTATAAGAATAGATTTTGATAATAATTCGGTAATCTTCCTTTACCCAAGAAAAACCAAATGCCCTGAAGAAACAAAAGAATTTCAGTTGTAAAAAATCCGAATAAAAAAATTGCGATTCCCCATGTTTGAATACGGTTTCTCGAATTAAAAAAATCATTTTGTAATGCAAATCCAAACAGGAAACCTGTAATAATTCCCAACATAGTCAAGTGAATGTATCCAATGACAAAATTACGAATCTGATGGGATACCTGTGCCAATTCCGGAAGCAAAACCACCAGTTGAATAACGACTTTTAAAGCCAATGAAAACAAAGCAAAACCATAAACTATTTTTGTGATCGTTGGTAAAGCAGCAAAAAAGGATTGAAACTGCGGGCGGATAAATTGTGTAAAAAGTATCGCAGCATATAGCTGAAGCATAACTCCAAGAGCATTGAACCAATAAAAAACCGGGTTAGGCAAATACCAACTTACCGGCAAAGCCAATGTTAAAAAAGTAGAAGCAACAAATAAATTATAAAATAGCCTAAATTTTTTAGCTTCAATCATAAGTTTTGCCTGTTTGAAAAACAAAGCCAAAACGGCAAACAGAAACCAGCCATTAAATTGAAAATGAAGAAAAAACTGAATCGCAATTTGATAAAAAGCGCTTGCTTTACCTAACAATGAAACTGCAGGTCCAAGGCACCAGACACCCAAAGTAGAAAAAATCATGAAAAACAAAGCCGTACGAAGCAGCTTTTTTTCAGCCAGAGTTGTAGGATTGGCATCCTTTGTAATTAAATAACAAAAATAGTAGCTGCAAAAAATATGCAAAGTCGAAAAAAGAATAGAAACAAAAGCATATCCTTGCGCCGGAAAATCAACCATCATTCCGACTACAGCCAGTTCTGTTATCCAAAATAATTGGTTGTAGATGGGTTTTTGCTGTTTTTCTTTTGGAACAAAAAAATGAAAAATCAAACAGTACAACATCATATACACCCAGCCTAACATCGCCACGTGTGAATGTCCGTGCATTAAAAACTGAAAATTGACTCCGGCGATCGGTGCAACATACATCCATCGAAGCAATAGTCCCATCAATGAAGCGATGAAAAAATTAGAAAAAGTACAGAGTAACCAACTCTTCTTCATGATTTTATAAAGGATTTAATTCTTGATGCTTAAAAGTGTGTTCATGCTTTAAATAAAAAAAAGCTTATATTGTTCTAAATGAGTCAGGATCTCTTTTTTAATTTCAGCTTTATTGGAATCCTCAAGATTATCAATTTTTAATTTTAACGGAATCAAATAGTTGTGTAACTGAATGTGGGCTTCACCTTTCATTGTACATTTTTTAAAAATCATGGCAAATTCAGATTTCAGTTTCTCTTTCAAAATCAATGCGCTTTCTTCTTCCCCTGATTCCAGAATTATTTTTTGTAAAATAGTAATCCCGTCAGTAGTTTCTGGGTTGGCTACCCATAATTGTCCTTTGTTCAGGCTCACTTCCGCGGCTGTTTCGGTATTTTTTTCCGAAACTGAATTTATTTCATTTGCTTCTTTAGATGTTTGATCTTCTTTGTTTTTTTGGCATGATCCGATAGATACAATGGCTAATAAAAATAATACTAGTTTTATTTTTTTTATTTTGTAAAATTTTAGCTCCAAAAATCAGCATCTTCATTTTCTATAAAAGCTTCCTTTGAATGTATTTCTTCTATTTTTTTTAATTGTTCCTTTGTGGCTGCTTTTTGAATTTCAGCAAATAAAACACGCTCTTCAAAACGGATATGAGAGTCTAACTCTTTTTCGATTCTTTTTAAATTTATTTCCAGATCCGAAGTACTTTCAAATAATTCGTTTAACGTTCTGTGTTCTTTCAAAGCCTGCTCAATGAGCGCGTTATCTGCTTCTAAGATCGTGAAAACGTATTTTTCCTCCAGTTCAAAATGCGTCTTTAAATAAATTTCATAAAACCAATCGACGTATTTTTTGATGCGCTGCAGGTCAATATTTTTCGCCATTCCAGTTTTAATTTTCCAGCAAAGCAGCAGACCATGATGGTGGTCGTGGCTTAAAGGCCTTAATTCCGGAGCTCTTTTGATGGGAGTAGTTGATTTCATTTGCTTAAAATTGATTGATTTAAAAAAATAAATTACTATCCTCTAAAATGAATTTTAATTTTCTCTGTACCAATATTTTGGTTTTCCAATTCTTTAAAAGAATGCCCAAGTTTTTCTATTGTCGAGGATCCATTAATAAAATGCTGAATGTAATAATTTCCTGAATATCCCAAATTTTCCAGAAAAAACACCATTTCCTGAATATCTCTTTTGTTTAATAAATCAGAGTGCACTGTTGTACGAACTTCAAAAGGTACTGTATGATGAAGCAATAAAAGTAATGATTTTGCAAAGGGAATGAAAAGTTTTGATTGGGTCATCTTTGCAAATTTCGCAGGCATTGCTTTAAAATCAAGTGCTACATAATTAATGAGTTCTTTTTGAATCAGTTCTTCCAATATATCCGGCCGTGATCCATTGGTGTCAATTTTGATCAAAAAACCCATTTTTTTGACTTCTGTAATAAACGAAACAGCCTTTTTATGTAACAGACATTCACCTCCGCTAAAAACTACGGCGTCCAATAGATTAACCCTGCTTTTGAGGAATTGAAGTGCTTTATCAAAAGTAATACGTCCTTTTCCGTATACAATTTCTGGATTATAGCAATACAAACACCGCATATTACAGCCTGCAAACCAAAAAATGCAAGCTGATTGGTGCGGATAATCTAATAAAGTAAACGGTGTAATACTGTAAATAGGGGCACTAACATTTTGCTTCATTGAAATGGGTTCGCTGTTTGTGTTCACCTTTTTTTCCGATATTAAAACTTTCTACGGGTCTGTGGTAGCCCATTACTCTTGTGTACACCAGGCATTTGGTGCGTACTTCTTGATTTTGTTCTAAAATCGCGTTGGTTGTTAGTTTCATATTTGCTGTTTTTTTAGTTATGAATTGTGTAAAATTTGCGGTGTGGTTTTTTCAAATCTCTATAAGCTTTGTTTTTTCTTCAATGATAATTTCATCGCATTTTGGGCAATATTCATGCTCTCCGTTTAGATAGCCATGAACAGGGCAAACACTAAATACAGGTGTTACTGTGATGTAAGGCAATTTAAAATTAGTAATCACTTTTTTTACAAAATTTTTGCAAGCTTCAGGTGAGCTTATTCTTTCGCTCATATACAAATGCAAAACGGTTCCTCCTGTGTATTTGCATTGCAATTGGTCCTGAAGCATCAAAGCTTCAAATGGATCCTGGGTAAAATCTACAGGGATTTGGGAACTATTTGTGTAGTAAATATTTTTTTCTGCTCCCGCCTGAATAATATCGTCAAAACGTTTTTTATCCTCTTTGGCAAATCGGTATGTGGTTCCTTCTGCCGGAGTGGCTTCTAAATTATAAAGATTTCCAGTTTCTTCCTGATACTGCTTCATTCTGTCCCGGATGTGTTCCAGAATTTCAGAAGCAAGTTCAATACCAGTTTCAGAAGTTATGTCGTCTTCATTATGGGTAAAATTCTGTATCATTTCGTTCATTCCATTTACACCAATAGTTGAAAAGTGATTTCTGAAATGTTGTAAATACCGTTTGGTGTAGGGATACAATCCACGATCGTACATTCCCTGAATAAAAGTTCTTTTTTTCTCTAAAGTTGATTTGGAAATCAATAAAAGCTTGTCCAATTGTTGAAATAAAGCTGCTTTGTTTCCTTTGAATAAATAACCTAAACGAGCCATATTAATAGTTACCACGCCAATACTTCCTGTCATTTCAGCGCTTCCAAAAAGTCCGTTTCCACGTTTTAGTAGTTCGCGCAAATCGAGTTGCAAACGGCAGCACATACTGCGAACAGCATTGGGCTTGTAGGCATTTTCATTTTCTATTTGATTGCCATTTTCGTCCAAAACATATTGGCTTCCAATGAAATTTTGAAAATAAGAAGAACCAATTTTCGCTGTGTTTTCAAAAAGCAGGTTTGTGTTCTCTCCATCCCAGTCAAATTCTTCGGTAATATTAACCGTTGGAATAGGGAAGGTAAAGGGCTGCCCGTTGGCATCACCTTCTGTCATTACGGTATAATACGCTTTATTGATTTGATTCATTTCTTTTTGAAAATGCTCGTATCGTAAATTAGTAACTTCAGAAACTCCTCTGCTTTTAGCCCTTGCCAATAGGCCTGTACTATTGTTCTTTTCAAAAATATGACAATCATTTTTAGTCGGAATTTGTGCTTTTAAATCCTCAGGAACAACCCAGTCTAAAGTGATATTGGTAAACGGAGATTGTCCCCATCGTGCGGGAACATTCAGGTTGTACACAAAACTTCGTACCGCTTTTAAAACGTCATCATAAGAGAGATCGTCTTTGAATACATAAGGAGCCAAATAGGTATCGAAGGAACTAAAGGCTTGTGCACCTGCCCATTCGCTTTGCAAAATCCCCAGAAAATTAGCCATCTGTCCTAAAGCTTCCCTAAAATGAGATGGCGGTTTGCTTTCCACCCGGCCTCTGACTCCATTGAAACCTTCATTTAGCAATACACGCAAACTCCAACCCGCACAATAGCCCGTCAGGCAATCCAAATCGTGAATGTGAATATCACCATTGCGGTGTGCATAGCCTTCTTCTTTTGAGTATACTTTATCCAGCCAATAATTTGCGATAACTTTTCCTGCGACATTACTCACCAATCCTGCGTTCGAATAAGAAGTGTTGGCGTTGGCGTTGATCCGCCAATCTGTTTGTTGAATGTATTCTTCAATCGTTTGGGTGCTGTCGACATAAGTTGTATCATCATTCAATCCTTCAAAATGTTCACGTTGCAGCTTTCTGGTTTGTCGGTATAGCATAAAGGAGCGCATGGCATCAAAATGTTTTTTTTCGAATAATTTTTTTTCGATTACATCCTGAATTTCTTCAACGGACCATACGTCTTTGTTTTCGAGTTGTATAGCTACACTTTCAAAAACACTTTCGTCAACAACTATAGAGACGCTCTGAAAAGTTTTTTCAATTGCATCTTTGATCTTATAGCTTTCGAATGGCTGATAATTTCCATTTCTTTTGATGACATAATTTTCCATAGTTGTTGGTTCTTAGTGATTGAAAGCTACTTATTATTGAGCTGTAAAGTCTTTTTCAAGTTTGGCAGCTTTTGGAAATAAAATATTATTCTCCAAATGAATGTGTTTATGCAAATCCTGCTCAAATTCTTCTAGCATTGCAAACGTAACTTTATAAGTATTACAGCCATCGGCTGGCGGTGTATAATTGTTAGTTAATTCTGCTATTTTTCTAAAACGGACACCTTCGGCGTCGTGCTCGTGCATCATCATAGCAATTGGATTTTGAATGGTTTCAAAATGAGGCAGCTCAATTAATTCATCAGATAGAGTAGCATGAACCATTTTTTTTATAAATGGGAACAAAATCAGCTCTTCTTTTTTCATATGTTGTGCCAATTCTCCTGAGCAACCTTTAAAAAGCTCATTTATTAATAATAGTTCAGGATGTTTTGCGCCATGCACTCTGCTGAGCTTATCTAAAAACTGCAGCAGTATTGGTGTTTTTTCTGAAACATATCTGTGATGCGTTTTTTCAATATAATCAGCCAATAAATCAATCGGCCAGGCATTGTAATCAATTCCTGAATCGCTTTTTGATGATAGAACTGTTTCAATTTCCTGCAATAAAACATCTGCAGTCACTGCTTTTTTCTGGCAGGCTTCTTCAATGCTTCTGTTTCCGTTACAGCAAAAATCTATTCCGTATTTTGAGAACAAGGCTGCTGTTCTAAAATCTTTTGCCACGTATTCTCCGATTGTAATTTGTTCTAAAGTTTCCATAATTTTTATTTAGATTATAATTTGTAAATGATTAAACGATGATGATCTTAATAAAAGAGTATTTTGTCTTTTAATTAAACACACTTCATCATTTATTTTGTTATCCAGTTGTCTTATTATTATTTAATGTATTATTTGATATTGTAAAATTCGTATAATTATAAAATGCAGAATATGATTTAAATCATAAGACTGCATTTTTTTAAATATTTTTTTAAAGTGACCTTAACCATTTTTATTTTTAAAGGAAAATAGGGTTCTGTCGCATCTGGGAATAACTTTTATCTTTAGAATTTTAAACCGATCAAAAGATGAATACTAAAGGTCATTGTTATCCAAAATACATAATTCTTCAGGCAGTATATTTCAAGCTAAGATTTACACTTAGTTACCGTGATGTTGAAGAACTAATGAAGATTAGAGGAGTCATTGTGGATCATGCGACGATTCAGCGTTGGGTTTACAAGTTTGCACCTTTGCTTGAGGCAGAAATGAAGAAGAGAAAAGGCAGAGTGGGGGAGAGTTGGAGATTGGATGAGACCTACATCAAAGTAAAAGGTATTTGGTGTTATTTATATAGGGCAGTAGATAAATTAGGCAATACGGTTGATTTTCTTTTGACCAGAAAAAGACAAAGAATGAGTGCGCAGTCATTTCTAATTAAAGCAATTAGTAATAACTACAGACCAAGAGTAGTAAACATTGATAAAAGCGGTTCTAATACTGCCGCTATCAAAGTATATAACAAACGTTCATTCACAAAGATTAAAATCCGGCAGTGTAAATATCTCAACAATATTGTCGAACAGGACCATCGATTTATAAAATGGAGGATACAAAATGGGTTAGGCTTTAAAAGTTTTGAATCGGCAAGACGAACATTGAGCGGAATTGAAGTTGTGCATATGCTGAGAAAGAATCAAATGGTTAGACCAGGGATAACTATGTTTAAATCATTCTGTAAATTGGCGGGCTAACTTTTAAATTACTTCAATTTTTATATTTGATTCTGACAGATGCGACAGAACCTCGTAATAATTACTATAAATTTCAAACCTCCAAAGTCATTTTATTTTGGAGTTTTTTTTGTGTTCAAAAAAACTTTATAGAACATATAAACCGCTCTCTGTTTTGATGCATGCATAAGTGTTTAGATATAGTTTACATCAATACTAAATTTTGAAAAGAAGATAGCCTAGTAGACCACCACCTAATACAATAAATGCGCTATTAATTTTCTTGAATTTGAACATAAAAATCAAACTGGCAACGGCAATAATGATAGTTCTCCAGTCAGTTATACTATCTTTTGCCATTTCGTAACACACAGTGGTAATAATGGCTATAGACGCTACGTTTACTGCGTCCAGAAATGCAGATAATGATTTAGAATTCCGCATTTTTTTCATCAACGGATGAAGCAATGCTACAAATACAAATGAAGGCAAAAAAATAGCAATAGTTGAAAGAACAGCGCCTGATAATCCATTAATTTGGTAACCAATGAAAGTAACTGAAGAAAAAACAGGCCCTGGAGTGAACTGTCCTACTGCAATAGCATCTATCAGTTGTTGTCTTGTAAGTAAGCCAGTCGCCACGAGTTCAGCATCCAAAAAAGCAAAAAGGACATACCCGCTGCCATATAGGATCGCGCCTACCTTTAGGAAGATAAGGAATAAGTTAAGGTTTTTGGCTGAAATACTATTGGAATCTGAAATTTGTAATAAAACAGCAGGAATAAATGAATGTATTGTTTGCTGTTTTTTCATTACATGTAAAAGTATAGCCACTATACCGGCTCCGAACAATAGGAAAATCTCATTAACTCCTAATAAAGAGAGTACCAGTACAAAACCGCCGATAATCCATAGCTGCAGGCTTTTCAATGACTTTTTTGCCAGCGGGTAAATAGCCGCCAGTATCACCGATATTATTGCTGGTTTTATTCCGTAAGTAAATGGCTGAACTTCCGGAAGATGCCCATATTGTTTATATAGCCATGCAAAAAACAAGGTAATAATAACAGCAGGAAATATAAAACAGAGCCCGGCCACAATTAGCCCTTTCCAGCCAGTTCTGTCCTGTCCAATATGAATTGCCATTTCTGTACTGTTTGGACCCGGTATAAGATTCGTCGCACCTATTAGGTCAAGAAAATGTTCTTCAGACATCCATTGACGTTTTATAACCACTTCCTGCTGCATCATAGCAATATGAGCGGCCGGCCCACCAAAGGCCGTAATGCCTAATTTTAAGAAAACACAGGCAATTTCTTTCAGCTTATGCTCTTTCTCCACACTTTGTTATGTATTTATCTATAGAATAATTACCACTACCATAATAAAAAAGCATGATTAAAAGTAATGTCAATGCAAAATCAGTACGATATTCATGGGCAAAAGACCAAAATCCCTTTTCGGTAAGGATAGGAATTTTAGTAGCGATAAACGCTACAGCCATAATAACCAGCAAAGGTACGGACATCAATCGGGACAGCAGTCCTATAAGCAACAGAATAGCGCAGGCTATCTCTGTTATTCCGACAGTCGAAGCCCAAAATTCAGGATGCTGAAAACCAATTTTAGCAAAACGCCCGGAACCTACAGTTTCTGGAGTAATAAATTTTTGTATTCCTTCTGAGAGAAAAATTAAGCCAACTATAACTCTGGGAATAACCAATGGCAATGGTTTTGTTTTGATGATATTATTTTTCATGATGTAGTTTAAAATCTTGATTGCTATATGGAGGGAGCGATGGTACTGTAATCATATTGAATTCGTGTTTAGTTGTTTGATGACAGGTATTACAGGTATTGGTCAGATTGATGTATCCTTCTTTAAAGGCAGTACTATTTTGCTGTTGAATGGTTTTGCGGATATTATCTAGTGCGGGGTCAATCATTGGTAAATATTGGGTTTCGGAACGGTCTCTGCAGTATTGTTTAATACCATTTAAATTTTCCTGAATTTCATTAACCTCAAAATCTGCGAGTTTCCAGTTTTGATTGATTCCTGCAAACCAGAGCTTATTGTGATGAACCTGTACACTGCTCATAAATTCGCCAAATCCCGGTTTGTAAGTTTTATCTAATTTGGATTGCAGACTGTCTATCTGGTTTTGTAAAACCTTCTCATTGTTTGCTGACTTATTACAGGCAGACAGCATCAATACAATAGTTGTAATAAAAAATAAGTATTTCATACCATTATGATTTTTATGTGAGGATGTTTGCTTTACAAAATTGATACAACGCTACGGATATTACATGGTATATTTGAAAATATTTTGATTTCCTGTTAGTCTTTGCGAAATACCTGAGGTGTGGTGCCGGTATGGCGTTTAAAATATTTTATAAAGTGAGAGGCGTCATTAAAGTTTAAATTGTAAGCAATTTCAGAGACTGTATTAATTGTATATATCAATAATCTTTTTGCCTCACTGATGATATGCTCAGCAATTATTTCTGAGGCAGACAGGTTAAGTACTTTCCTTGAAACAGCATTTAAGTTTTGTGGTGTAGTATTGAGTTTTTCAGCATAATAGGAGACGTTATTGTGTAAATCACTCGTGTTACTGAGCAATTCTCTGAATAATAAGATTACATCGCTGGTTTTTACTTTATTTGTCGCAAGAGGCAAAGCAGTGTTAATTATCTTAGCCAAGAGGGCTTTTAATATTCCTTCGGTTACTGTAAAATCATCCTCAGTAATAAGTAACTGAAAGAAAGTTTCAACTGTATTGTTCTGCTTTAAATTCAAACAGCTTAATGCACTTACTTGTGACAAAAGATTTTTCAGTTCGCTATCGAGTGATCTTTCGACAAAACCTTTTTTCAGCAATAATACGTAGCCTTCAGGTACGGAGTCCAGATCCCAGTGATGAACCTGCTCTTTGCGTACAAAGAAAATGGCCGGGACATCTATTGGATATTGAATATAATCAATTGTATGAGTCCCATTTCCTTTTAGCAAATAGATAACCTCAAAATAATTGTTATGCTTGTGAGGTTTGGTTTTGCGAATTTCCTTTCTGAAAGGAGAAACTTTTATCAGTTCAGCCGTTTCTATTTTGTTCTTTATGGTGATGGATTTTTTCAAATTATTTTTAGTACTAAAGTACTCAATATTATTCTTTAGGATAATTGTTGTTCAGAAATTATCTTCTGTCCATACCGAAAAAATTATTAAATGAAATTAATAAAAACTATTCAATATTATTATTGAATAGTTTTTATTCAATACTTTTGCAGAATAAAAATTATAACAGAATGAAAATATTTCAAATTGTAACATTAGCATTAATGACTGCGTCTATTTCTTTTGGTCAGAGTAAAACTGAACCATGGAATGCTTCACAACTAATGGAACCTGCAGAATTGGCCTGGATGATTACTAATTCATCGCAAGTACTTCCCATAATCATCAATATAGGACCAGCGGCTACCATTAAAGGGTCGGTCAACATTGGATCAGCTTCCGAAAAAGTAAATATTGATAAGCTGTGTAATTTTTTGAAAAAGCAGAAAAAAACCAGAGAAATAGTGGTGTACTGCGGCTGTTGTCCATTTGATAAATGCCCTAATATAAGACCTGCCTTTGAAGTGCTCAATAAAATGGGATTCAAAAATCAAAAGGTACTGAGTCTGCAAAAAAATATAAAAACAAACTGGATTGATATGAAGTATCCTGTCAACTGATGTTATAAAATAGCGACATGAACAAAAGAGATTTTAAAAATGCGATTTATGGGGAATTAGCTAAAATTACGAAAGCCATGGCAAATCCACATCGCATGGAGATTATTGATTTATTAGCGCAGGGTCCGTTTGCTGTTGAGCAGGTTGCTTCTCATACGGGTATGAGTATTGCCAATACTTCCCAGCATTTACAAGTGCTAAAAACAGCCGGATTGGTAATGATAGATCGAAAAGGCAATTTCATTTATTATGCTTTAGCTAATGAAAATGTATTTGATGCCTGGCGTAGTTTACGCGAATTAGGTATGAAACAAAATACAGAGGCTAGAGTAGTGGTGGATGAATTTCGTAAAAATTATCATTCTTTAAAACCTGTTGAGACAGATGAAATTTATAAAAAGGTTTGTAGTGGTGAGATTATCCTTTTAGATGTACGTTCTGAGGAAGAATTTAAACTGGGACACATACATCAGGCACTTTCTATTCCGGTTGATCAGATATTGACCAGATTAAAGGAACTTTCTAAAGAAAAGGAAATTATTGCTTATTGCAGGGGACCGTTTTGTGTTTATGCTGATCAGGCTGTTGAAATACTTATTAAAAATGGTTTCAAAGCCAATCGAATGAAAGAAGGATATCCGGACTGGAAATTTAAGAATTTTCCAATAAGTGTTTTGCAGTAAGCAGTAAATTTCAAACAACAAACATTAATTATGATTTATTTAGACTACAATACACTTTGATTCTGGAAGCCCTTAAAGAGGTTCAGATGATTAATAATAATTCAAAAGTTATAGAAATGGATAAGAAGAAACATTGGGAAAATATTTATCAAACAAAAAAACTGACAGAAGTTAGCTGGTATCAGCGAGTTCCCCAGACTTCATTAGATTTATTAAAAGAATATAATGTACCTTATAATGCAAAGATTATTGATATTGGTGGTGGTGAGAGTTTCTTTGTTGATCATCTTTTAAAATTAGGATATTCGGATATAACCGTTTTGGATATTTCGGAAGAAGCTATTATAAAAACGAAGAAACGTTTAGGGAAAGAGGCAGTGAAAGTAAATTGGATTGTATCTGATGTAGTAGATTTTAAGCCTGTTTTTAAATATGATTTTTGGCATGATCGGGCTACTTTTCATTTCCTGACAGACAAGGAACATATAAAAGCGTATTTAAAGGCCGTCAAGCAAGGATTAACTGAAAATGGTATTTTAGTTGTAGGCACATTTTCTGAGTCTGGACCTACTAAATGCAGCGGTATAGCCATTAAGCAATATTCAGAAGATTCTTTAAGAGAGGAGTTTAACTCAGGTTTTAAAATGCTTAATTCTTTTACTATAGACCATGTAACTCCTGGTGAGACTGTTCAAAATTTTACATTTGGGATTTTTAAAAGTAATTAATTATTAGTATTTAAGAGCATCAGGTGGTTTTCCAATTTGTAAGGACAATCAATAATTTGTAAATCTTAAACACTATTTCATTTTAGAGATTTTCTATCACACTTGTTTTCATTTAAACAATGCGAATGTGGATAAAATTCAGAATCATGTTTTTAACATTGTTTTTGTTAAAATTCAAAAAAATATAACTAATTTTGATTTTATTATTGCTTTGACATGAAAAGATTTTACATCATATTAATTGTTCTCTTTGGCTTATTTCTAATGCCAACGGTAACTTTTGCTTGTGAAAAAATTGTCGTAAATCATTCCTGTACAAAAGAGACTTCTAAAACTCAGAAGGATGATTGTTGTTGCAAAGCGAATCATTCAAAAGATAAAAATCATGATGGCTGTGGGGGAAAATGCGGGCACTCTATGTGTGGCTGCGGCTCAGTATGTAATGGCGGAATCTCTTTTTTAAATGAACTGCAATTCAAAAGCAATTCGTTTAATTTTTATTCTGAAAAGCAAAAATTTTATAGTTCCGAAACCTTTATTTCTTCAGGTTTCCATTCTCTTTGGCTTATACCTAAAATAGGCTAAATTCAAATTTTGACAGCCATTAGTGTGTCAAATCTAAAGCATATTCTGCTTACAATTATTTTATTTTCCCGTTAATTCAATTACAAAAACAAGGCTTTGTCATGCCGTCTTTTTTTGTCATTGTTTAACAAATCTTATCTAAAAAATCACAAAATGAAATCATTAAAAAATATAATGATGGCAATAACTCTATTGTTATCAGTTGTGGTATCCAATGCCCAAACTAAAGAGCAACTCAAACCGGTTTTCGATAATTACTTTTTATTGAAAGATGCACTGGTAAAAGCAGATGGTAAAGCTGCCGCCTCGGCCTCAAAAGAATTATCGACCGCAATATCTTCTGTAAAAATGGAAACGCTAAAAACAGAAGAACATATGGTCTGGATGAAGGTATCCAAAGATTTGAGCGAAGAAGCTAAAAATATTTCAGCTACACAGGATATTAATAAGCAGCGAGAATTTTTCAATCCGTTGTCTAAAAATATGTATACCCTGATAAAAACTTCAAAAACTTCAGAAGCCGTTTATTACCAATATTGCCCCATGCAAAAGGCAAACTGGTTAAGCAAAGAGAACACAATTAAAAATCCTTACTATGGCTCACAAATGCTGGGTTGTGGTAAAACTGTAGAAATAATTAAATAGTAAAAAGATGAAAACAATACTTATCATATTAAGTGCATTTTTTACATTTAATTTAACCGTAACAGCACAAACAGCTGCAAAAAATGAGGAGCAAAAAATAGTTTATATCTGTCCTTCACATCCTGACCAGATGAACCCAAGTTCTGGATTATGCCCAAAATGTGGAATGAAATTGACAAAAACTACCCAAAAGATAGATACCCATGCTCAAAAAGGAAGTCAGCCTATGAGCAAAACGGTGATAAAATATGTCTGTCCCATGGACGGTTCAACTTCTGATCAACCAGGGGATTGCTCTAAATGTGCCATGAAGATGGTAAAAGTTACCGAAAAAATAGATACCCATGCACAAAAAGGAAGCCAGCCTATGAGTAAAACCGTGACAAAATATGTTTGCGCAAAGGATGGGGCAACTTCAGACCAACCCGGTATATGTTCCAAATGTGGAATGGATATGGTAAAAGTCACTGAAAAAATAGACACCCATGCCCAAAAAGGAAGTCAGCCAATGAGTAAAACGGTGACAAAATATGTTTGTCCTATGGACGGTTCGGTTTCTGAAACTCAGGGAAAATGTCCAAAATGTGGAATGGAAATGATTGAAAAAGGATCTGATAAAAAATAAGAATCTAATAATGAAAAATGCTGTCAATGGCGGCAATAAACAATTTAAAATTACATAAATGAAAAATATAATTCTTTCAACCATATCAATGGCATTTGTACTGGTTTCATGCAATCAAAAAAATAAAGAAACTGTTTCAGCTGACCCAAAAACAACTCAAACGGATTCACAATTATATGCCTGTTCCATGCATCCCGAAATTACCGGTAAAAAAGGCGATACCTGTTCCAAGTGTGGAATGGAGCTAACCGAGCCGGTCCCGCAAACTGACGCAGTGGATAAAGGTAATGCTGCTGCCAGCCGAGAAGTTGAAAAATCAGCTGCCGTGACTAATTTTTCCATCAATGAAATTGTGAGCAATTATCTGCAAATGAAAAATGCACTAGTCAAAGACGATTCAAAAAGTGCTGCCAACGCAGGTAAAGAATTATTTGTAACTTTAAGTAAAGTAAATCTAAGCCCATTAGATACAAAGTTAAAGGCCCAATATCTTGAAATTGCTGATGACGCCAAAGAGCACGCTGAACACATTGGAGATAACAGCGGAAAAATAGACCATCAAAGAGAGCATTTTGTAATGCTGAGTCAAGACGTGAACGATTTGATACAAGTATTTGGAACAACTCAAAAATTATATCAGGATTACTGTCCTATGGCAAACGATGGTAAAGGAGCCGTATGGATTAGTGAAATAAAAGAGATCAAAAATCCCTATTATGGATCAAAAATGGGTAACTGTGGATCAATAAAAAAAACATTCTAAAATGAAACAATTCATCAGAAAGATTCTTTTTATTGGGTTAATTATTTTTCTACTGATGCAGTTGTATCAGCCTGTCCGAAATTCCGATTACGGACAGGTTTTACCAATCCATATTTCCAAAGTCTATCATATTCCTCGAAATATCGAAGCAATTTTACAGACTTCCTGTTATGACTGCCATAGCAATAACACACAGTATCCGTGGTATTCCTACGTACAGCCTGTACGCCTTTTCATGGAAAGCCATATTACCCAGGGGAAGAAGGATTTGAATTTTAGCCAGTGGGGAGATTATTCCAAAAGGAAACAAGGGAATAAATTAGACCGGATTGTCAAGCAAATAAAAGCTAACGAAATGCCATTAACCTCTTATACTTTAATCCACAAGAACGCAGTATTGACCCCTGCTCAAAAAGAACAAGTGATCAAGTGGGCTCAGAAAGTAAACGATAGTATTTCAAAAATAAATTAAACCTTATGGTACACAAATTAATAGAGTGGTCACTCAGGAACCGTTTCATCGTTTTGCTATTATCGGCAGGAATATTTGTATGGGGTATCCTCTCTATACAAAAGAACCCTATCGATGCGATTCCTGATTTATCAGAAAATCAGGTTATTGTTTTTACAGAGTGGATGGGGAGGGCGCCACAGCTTGTGGAAGATCAGATTACCTATCCTTTGGTAACCAACCTTCAGGGGCTGCCTAAGATTAAATATGTACGAGCTGCTTCCATGTTTGGAATGAGTTTCATCTATGTCATTTTTGAAGATGATGTTGATATCTACTGGGCAAGGTCAAGAGTACTGGAAAGACTCAGCACCATCAGCAGTACTTTACCCAAGGGAGCTGCCCCGCAGTTAGGTCCTGATGGAACAGGTGTGGGCCACATTCTCTGGTATACCCTTGATGCACCGAGTATGGATCTGGGAGAACAAAGAGCATTACAGGACTGGTATGTGAAATTTGCTTTGCAGAATGTTTCGGGAGTAAGTGAAATCGCCTCTTTTGGGGGATTTCAAAAAGAATATCAGGTTACTATTGATCCCAACAAGCTGCTGTATTACAAACTCTCAGTTCCGGAAGTTATTAATGCAGTTCGTACCAATAATAATGAAAGCGGCGGAAGAAAATTCGACATGAGTGATATTGGTTATATCATCAAGACATCCGGTTATCTAAAATCCATTAAAGAGATTGAGGATATTCCGCTGAAAAACCAAAATGGGATTCCAGTTAAGGTCAGCAATATAGGAACCGTTCAAATGAGCGGTGAAACCAGACTGGGGATCTTTGATCACAATGGCACCGGTGAAGCTGTTGGTGGTATAGTCGTTATGCGTTATGGTGAAAATGCAGATGCCGTCATTGATAAAGTCAAAGAAAAAATGAAAGAAGTAACAAAAGGACTTCCGGCAGGGGTAAAATTTAATATTGTTTACGACCGGGGACATCTGATAAAAGAATCCATTGACTCGGTCAAACGTACCTTAATTGAAGAGATGCTGGTAGTATCGCTTATCGTTATTATTTTTCTTTTTCACTGGCGCAGTGCCCTGAGTATAATTATTCAAATTCCCATAACCATTGCAGCGAGTTTTATTCTGCTCAATGCTTTTGGTATATCCTCTAATATTATGTCATTAACAGGTATTGCTTTAGCTATAGGTGTTATTGTAGATAATGGAATTATTATGAGTGAGAACGCTTATCAGCATTTATCACAGCGATACGCTCAATGGCAGTCTGAACAAAAAAATGAAACAAACCAAGATGAAAAGAATTAAAAACTTATTTCGTAAAAAACCACAGTGGATTTCTGATGAAGAAAGGCTGAAAGTGATTGAGCAGAGCAGCAAACAGGTTTCTCGTGGTGTATTCTTTGCTACCATAATCATAATTACCTCATTTCTTCCTGTATTTATGCTTTCTGGTCAGGAAGGGAAATTATTCCATCCTTTGGCTTATACCAAAACATTCATACTGATTGTGGATGCGCTGCTGGTTCTCACACTGGCTCCGGTACTGATTTCATTTTTTATGAAAGGGAAATTCAGGCCAACAGATGCGCATCCGGTGAATCGTTTCTTAGAAAGAGGTTATGAACCCATCATCAGATGGGTGCTCAAATGGAGAAAAACTACCCTGACAGTCAATATTCTGGCCTTATTGATTTCAATTCCCTTACTGATGCGGCTCGGAACAGAGTTCATGCCTCCATTAGATGAACAGAGTATTTTGTTTATGCCTGTTACCCTGCCAGATGTATCCAATGGAGAAATCAAACGTATTTTACAGGTACAGGATAAAATAATCAAATCGGTACCCGAGGTAGAAAGTGTTTTAGGCAAAGCAGGACGAGCCAGCACCGCTACAGACAACTCTCCAATAAGCATGATTGAAACCATTATTATGCTAAAGCCAAAATCGCAGTGGCGTAAAGGAATTGATAAAAAAGACATTATTAAGGAACTCGATACCAAACTGCAGATACCCGGTGTGGTAAACGGCTGGACACAGCCTATTATCAACCGTATCAACATGCTGGCAACAGGAATCCGTACCGATGTTGGTATTAAAATCTATGGGCAGAATCTCGATACTATCGCGCGCGTATCGGAAAGAGTAAAAATGGCTTTAGAAGGAACACCCGGAGTATCTGATTTATTTGTGGATCCTATTACCGGTGGTAAATATCTTGATGTTGATGTCAATCGTCCAGAATTAGCCCGATACGGATTAACCGTTGATGATGTAAACCAAACCGTAGAATTTGCTTTAGGCGGCGCGTCCATCGGCAATACCGTTGAAGGACGAAGACGTTTTTCAATTAGTTTGCGTTTGGCTCAGGATTACAGAAACAGTGTAGAGCGGATCAAACACATTCCTTTACAGTCTCCTGTTTTTGGAGAAGTTCCCTTATCTGCCGTGGCGGACATTAAATTTGTAGACGGGCCTCCGATGATCAGTTCAGAAAATGCACTCTTGCGTGGAGCAGTTATGTTTAATATACGGGATCGCGATATGGGCGGGACAGTGGCCGAAGCAATGAAAAAGCTGGAAACAGCCAAAAACATATTGCCTGAAGGGTATTTTATAGAATGGAGCGGCCAATATGAAAATTTAATAAGCGGTGAGAAAACACTCAAGATCATTGCTCCAATTGTACTGCTGATCATTTTCTTTTCGCTGTATTTTGCTTTTCATTCTCTGCGTGAAGCTTTCTTAAGTTTAATAACAGTCCCATTCGCCTTAATCGGAGGAGCTTACATTATCTATTTCTGGGATGTTAATTTATCGGTTGCCGTTGCCGTTGGGTTTATTGCCCTGTTTGGAATTGCTGTGGAAACCGGAATTGTGATGGTTATTTATCTCAATGATGCTATGGACCAATTAATCAAAGCAAAAGGCAATTCCAGAGAAACTATTACCAAAAATGACCTCAAGGAATATGTAGTGCATGGTGCTGCAAAACGACTGCGTCCAAAACTAATGACAGTCTGCGTTTCATTATTTGGACTGGTTCCTGTTTTATGGTCAAATGGCGTTGGAATGGACGTAATGAAACCAATTGTACTGCCTATGATTGGCGGCGTATTTACCTCTGCCATACATATCTTATTAGTAACCCCGCTTATTTTTTTAATGTCCAAAGAATATGAATTACGAAAATATGGAAAACTTGAAGTACATGATACGAAACATTAAAGTATTGTCATTAGTATTGCTTTTACTGCCAATACCCCTTTTCAGCCAAACCAAACAGGTACTGTCGCTGGATACCATTTTGCAGCGGATTGATAAAAAAAATCTTCTATTGCAAAGTTATGGACTCAAAGCAGAAAGTTACAAATACAGCTCCGATGCCCAAGCGGCATGGATGGCACCAATGGTAGGGGTTGGTACCTTTATGACACCATATCCATTTCAGGAAGTAATGGATGACCGTGATAAAGGTTCACTCATGCTCAGGGTAGAGCAGGATATTCCTAACTTCTCGAAACTAAACAAGAAAAAAAAGTATATCCAATCTCAGGGAGATATTGAAAACGCTACCAGAGTTGTAACGCTTAACGATTTTAAAGCGCAGGCAAAGCGGCTGTATTTCAGCTGGTTGATTGCCGAGCAGCGCATCAAGGTTTTGGATCAGAATGAAAGGATAATGGGTACCATGAAAAAGATTGAAGAAGTGAGATATCCTTACAATCAATCCCAATTGGGCAACGTGTATAAAATTGAAGCCAGAATCGAAGAAAACAAAAATATGATCCGTATGCAGGAAGGCGAAATTGCAAAAGCAAGGGCCTGGCTAAGCAGTTTGATGAATGAGCCGGGTAACGCCGAGTTTTCTATAGATACTGCTTACACTCCTGTTTTTAACCCTGCCTTGCACGACACCACAAGTCTTGCAGCTGTTCGTGGGGATATTAAAAAAATGGATGCCGGTATTGAATCGATGCAGCTCAATATTGAGGCGATCAAAGCAGAAAAAAATCCTGCTTTCAAAATTCAGTTTGACCATATGAATGCCTTTGATAAAATGATGCCCAAAGCCTATTCGGTAATGGCAATGATGTCCATTCCAATTGCTCCCTGGTCCTCGAAAATGTATAAATCGGATGTAAAAGCGATGCAGTATAATCTGCAGGCGATGGAGAAAGAAAAGTCCGCAATGCTTCAGGAGACCCAAGGAATGCTGTATGGTATGCAGTATGAAATACAGACAATGCAGAAAAGGATTCAAGGACTCGAGACAAAAATAATTCCTTCCATGCAAAAATCACTGGATGTAAATTTCCTAAACTATCAGGAAAACAAGCTGCAGGTTCCGGTGGTAATAGATTCCTGGGAGGCTTTAAATATGTTACAGAATGACCTATTGGACGAAAAATTAAAATTATATCAAATGATTGTTGATTATGAAAAAGAACTATATCGCTAAATTAGGCGCCTTTCTATTTGTCTGCGTATTTTTATTTGTTTCCTGCAATAAAACTGCCGACAATAAAAATAAAGCGGCGCACGAAGAGCATAATCCAAACCAGAAATACACCTGTCCGATGCACCCGCAAGTGGTGCTGGACAAACCCGGTGACTGCCCTATCTGCGGGATGGAATTAGTGCCTAAACACACCCCTGGCACGGAAACAGCCATAGACAGTGATCTTAAAGATCTTTTAAAACCTGTAAATGAGCAGGTAGTTTCTAATGTGTCGACTATAAAACCTGAGTCAGGTACCAAGATATTTTCTGTGCAGGTACAGGGAAGTATTACCTATGATACCCGTGATCAGACGAGTATTGCCAGTCGGGTAAGTGGAAGAGTGGAGCGTTTACTTATAAAATACAATTATCAGCGGGTTAAAAAAGGACAGTTAATTATGGAAATTTATTCGCCCGATTTAGCTGCCGCGCAAAGAGAACTGTTATTTATTTATCAATCGGATAAAAATGACAATATGATGCAAAAAGCAAAAGAAAGACTGTCGTTATTGGGTATGCAACAGAAACAAATTCAACATATTCTAAATACCGGTAAAATTTTGTACCGTATTCCTGTTTACAGTAGTGCCAGCGGATATATTTTAGATAAATCAACAGTTGGCAGTACTTCCGTCACAAGTATAGCTGCTTCAACTCCCGCAGCTGCTCAGGACGGTATGGGAGGGATGGGTTCAGGCAGCGGCACATCAGGCAGTATTAATGCATCTACAGCTGCAGCATCGCCAATACTAGTCAGGGAAGGCCAATATGTGGGTGCCGGCGAGTCACTTTTTACAATTTACACTAACAAAAACCTGATTGCTGAGTTTGCTTTAGATCCCTCGGCAGCATCCCAGATAAAAAAGGGGCAAAAATTGGTTTTCCATGAATCGTCAGACGAGCAAAAAGTATATACAGGTACCATTGGACTCATTCAGCCTGTTTTTAAAGCAGGAAGCAATTTTACCCTGGCAAGGGTTTATCTAGGCAATAATCAATTTCAGATAGGAAAATTAGTTACAGCCACTATCCCAATTGCCAATAAGGGCTGGTGGGTTCCTCAAAGTGCCGTGCTCAACTTAGGAAATAAGTCTGTTATTTTTAAAAAGGAACAGGATGTATTTATTCCCAGAGAAATTAAAACAAAAATGACCACCAGCGGTATGGTGCTCATCGAACAAGACATCAGTGATTGGAACATTGCCGCTAATGCGGCCTATCTGGTGGACAGCGAAAGTTTTATCAAAACAGCTTCAGAAAATAAATCAAAAAACTAACCCATGAAGAAGAAACGAGTTTTATTAATTACTTTTTTGACAATAATAGCTTTTCTGTTTCTATTTGCAGCATGCGCTAAAAAAGAAGAAACAAAAGTTACCCGTGAGAAAGCTCAAACGTATACCTGTCCCATGCACCCGCAGATTGTGAAAAATGGCCCGGGCACCTGTCCAATCTGCGGTATGGACCTGGTACCTTTTGAAAAAAACAATGCACAGGATTTTTTAATTTTAGGAGCTAGCCAGCAGGCATTAGCGAATTTAAGGACCATGAAAGTTGGCGAGAATGAATTTTCAAATTCTTCCCGACTAAATGGACGTTTGGTAACAGATCCTGAGCAGACTGTTTATGTATCAAGCCGGGTTGCAGGCAGAATTGAAGTATTGTATGTTAAAGAAACCGGAGTGCCCATCCGCAAAGGACAGCCCTTATATAAGATATATTCAGAACAGCTCTCCTCGCTGCAGCAGGAATATTTAGTTGCGGCTGCGCAGGTGAGCAGTTTTCCGGAAGACAAACGCTTTAATCAAATGAAGACTGCGGCAAAGCAGAAACTATTATTGTATGGACAATCAGAAGCTCAGCTCAGCGATTTGGTGAAAAAACAAAAAGTATCACCTTATGTAACGTACTTTGCTCCCAATTCAGGTATAATTGCTGAACTTTCCGTGACAGAAGGGCAATATGTAGGAGAAGGCGGCTCTATTATGAAACTGGAAGATTACGATCGTTTGTGGGTGGAGGCAGATGTATACCCCTCTGATGCCCATAAAATCAAGACAGGACAAAAGGTACAGGTGATTGTGTCGGGATATGAAGACCAGCCACAGGTAATGAGGGTTGATTTTATAAATCCTGCACTTCAAACCAGCAAGCAGATAATGCAGCTTCGCGGCACTATCCCTAATCCCAGCAATCAATGGCAGGCAGGTCTGCAGGCGGTTGTTTTACTGCCTTCTTCCGGGCAAAAAAATGTATTGGCTTTACCGGTAGATGCTGTAATCAGGGATGGCAATGGTGCACATGTGTGGATTGAGGCTGAAAAAGGAAAATACCAGCCAAGAATGGTGACCCTTGGAGTAGAGACATTTGATGAAGTAGAAATTACCGATGGTTTAAAAAATGGTGAAACTGTGGTGGTTTCCGGGGCTTATCTTTTATACAGCGAATTCATTTTAAAGAAAGGGAAAAACCCGATGGAGGGAATGAAAATGTAATAATTTAGTATCCTCTATATGAGGAAAAAATCAAAATTTTTAAAATAAGTATTAAATAGAATACGCTTTCAGAAATCAGATTCAATCTCTAAATTTGATGCGGAGTAATCAATAATAAAACAGGAAAATCAATTAAAAATGAAATTATTAAACAATATCGATAAATTAGGCACCGTTGGGATTTTCTTTACGGCATTATTCTCACCCTGCTGTTTCCCTCTTTTTGCATTTGGGGCTTCAGCTCTTGGATTAGGCAGTTTTGAATTATTGGGCGGATGGACCATGTGGATATTTCTGGCAATGATGTTAGTCTCTCTTACAGGTTTAGTTATTTCTTATAGTAAGCACCGTTTGATATATCCGTTATTGTTTGCCCTGCCCAGCGCCTTATTAATTTTATACGGATATTTTTATGGCAGCAGCCTGTATTTAATTTATACGGGCATGTTTGGATTACTAACGGGGACAATCATAAATTATTACGACAATAAGTCCCAGGTCAGCTGTGATACCTGCACGACTTATAATGGAAAAGAGGTAGAATTAAAATCAACCATTACCTGTCCGAAATGCAGCTATAAAAAAGCAGAAATAATGCCCACAGATGCCTGTGCCTTTTTCTACGAATGTGAAAACTGTAAAGCAAGACTGCGCCCGCTGGAGGGCGACTGCTGTGTGTATTGCAGTTACGGAACTGTAAAATGCCCTCCGATACAGGCAGGCGATAAATGCTGCTAGAAAAACAATAATACTAAATTTAATGTCTAAATTCGCGCTGTGAAAATATGCGTAACAATATTGTCGTTTATTGTACTGTTTCTTTCAACAGTGCCGTGTTCTTCCTATGCCAAACATTCACAATGCGGCGCAGAGAAAAGCTGTGATGCCGATTCTCATGACTGCGGCAATGACTGCAACGGAAAATGTTCGCCTTTTTATTCCTGCGGCACCTGCATTGGTTTTACAATAAGTCTTTTTACTGCTGCCATTAGTGAAAAGTTTATTTTTACCAGAGATGAAACAGGGCAGGTGCCATCGTATGATAAATTTGTTGATTCTTCTTTTATCTGTAAAATTTGGCAGCCCCCTAAAATTGCTTGATATAAAACAGTTTTGATTTGCATGATTTTTTGATCGTGCAAATGAGTTATGTATTAATATTAAGAAATTACAAATGTTTAAATATATTTTATTGATTGTGGCAATAGCGACTATTGGCACTGCTCATGGACAGAATAAAATCAAAGTACTGCTTAAAGATGCTCAAACCAATGAGCCTATAGCCAGTGTAACGGCTAAAATAGAGGATGGTAATTTAATGGCTGTGAGTGATGCTGATGGTATTGCTTTTTTTGAAAATGTTCCCCAAGGAGCGCATACTGTCTCTTTTTCCATAGCAGGTTATAAGGAACACAAAGCATCCTTCACAATACCTTATAGCGGTGAATTTCTGGAAATTGCATTGGAAAGTGAAGCTGAGGAAATGGATGAAATTGTGGTTACTTCAACAAGAGGAACAAGAACAATTAGCAACATCCCAACCCGAGTGGAATTTATTGCCGGAGAAGAGCTCGAAGAAAAAGCCAATATGAAACCGGGTGACATCCGTATGATGCTTAACGAAAGCACTGGTATACAAACCCAGCAGACCTCTGCTACTTCAGGGAATTCGTCCATAAGAATCCAGGGATTGGACGGAAGATACACTCAGATATTAAAAGATGGTTTTCCTGTTTATTCCGGGGCTTCAAGTGGATTGGGGTTACTGCAGACGCCACCACTGGATTTGAAACAGGTTGAGATAATCAAAGGTTCAGCTTCTACTTTATATGGCGGAGGGGCAATTGCCGGTTTGGTTAATCTTATTTCTAAAACTCCGTCCCAAGAGCGGGAATTGCGATTTTTGCTCAATGGGACTTCAGCTCTCGGACTTGATATTAATGGTTTTTATTCGCAGCGATTTAATAAAATCGGATTGACTGTTTTTGCCTCACATGACCGAAATGCCCCTTATGATCCTGCGGATATTGGGCTAACGGCTATTCCTAAGTTTGAGCGTTATAATTTTAATCCAAAGTTATTTGTTTATTTTAATGAAAATACAAAACTTAATTTTGGTGTCAATACAGTTTTTGAAAATCGAATCGGAGGAGATATCAATTATATTAAAGATCAAAGCAGTTATCCTGAGAGTTATTTTGAAAAAAATAAAACACAAAGAATAAGTACTCAATTTACCCTAAATCATAAATTCAATGAAAAGGAATCATTAACCCTTAAAAATAGCTTTAACAATTTTAGCCGTGTTATAACTATTCCCGATTATATTTTTGACGGTTTACAGAACAGCACCTTTTCTGAAATCACGTATTCTTATAATGGCAAAATCTCGGAGTGGGTAACAGGTGCTAATTTATATACTGATAATTTTAAAGAGAATTCAGCGACCTCATTTCCTCTGAGAAATTACAATCAGATTACTTACGGGGCTTTTGTTCAAAATACTGTAAAGGCAAAACAATGGCTGGATATCGAAACGGGATTGCGAGGGGATTATGTGGTTGATTACGGGTTTTCCTTTCTGCCAAGAGTTTCGGCTTTGTTTAAAATCAATCCAAAACTTACCTCAAGAATCGGGGGCGGTCTGGGGTACAAGACCCCAACGATTTTCACTGAGGAAAGTGAGCGTATCCAATACAGAAATGTGCTGCCAATAAACAGTGATTTTAATACACTTGAAAAAAGCTATGGTCTTAATTTTGATGTCAATTACAAAACCAATTTGACAGAAGATCTGTCTTTAACGTTGAACCAATTATTCTTTTATACCAATGTTGATAATCCTCTTATTTTAACTCCTCTGCCCAATGATATCTATCAGTTTGTAAATGTTGACGGGTATTTGGATACAAAAGGAACTGAAACAAATGTCAAATTAGGGTATAAAGATTTCAAATTATTTCTGGGTTATACCTATACAGACGCATCAATAGATAACAATGGCATAAAATCTGAAAACCCTTTAACAGCAAAACACAGATTGAACAATGTTTTGATGTATGAAGTAGAAGATAAATGGAAAGCAGGACTGGAAGCCTATTATTACAGCCCGCAAAAATTAAATGACGGAACAACCGGAAGAGAGTATTGGATTTTTGGTTTTATGGTTGAAAAATTATGGGAGAATTTTTCAGTTTATGCCAATTTTGAAAACTTTACCGATACCAGACAAACGAAGTTTGGAAGTATCTACAGCGGTACAATAACCAATCCGGTGTTTAAAGACATCTATGCACCGCTTGACGGTTTTGTAGTAAATGCAGGAATTAAAATAAAGATTTAAAAAACAATTAAAAGCCTGCAGATTTTCAATCTGCAGGCTTTTTTATTGAATTACAGCTTAAAAATAAGTTGATATTCCCATATTAAATCCATCAGTAATGGATGGCGGATTAGAAAAAATGTCCCTTTGTTTTAAATAACGATAGTTTAGGCGAATTACGGTCTGAGAGGTGGGCCTAAAACTAATGGCAGGCATTATACTCCATAGATCTTCACCAATATTACCTCCGGTTTCTTTAAATTTTCCCACATTCCAATCCACGTATTCCAATCTGCAGGCGATGTTTAAAGTAGCTTTTTCCCATCCCAGAATTGTTTTTGTTAAGATGGGCTGTACAATATCTATAAAGCCCCCCCTTTGTTTATTTCCAAATTGCTGCGAGTAGGTCTGGGGAACATCGACATAAATCCAGGCAAATTCTGTAGTGATAAAGGTTTTGATTTTTGGCAGTGTCGTGTTAAAATCCAGGGCGAAAACAGCTACACGTCTTTTTTGGTCAATAACAATTCCATCATCCTGAAATTTATTATATATTCCACCCATATATGAAATTCCCAGTTCGCCTATTTTACTATTCCTAAGAGCTATTTTTCCTGTAAATAAAGGTTCACCGCTATTTATTTCTTCAAATCTTTCGGGGTTGTTTTTTACCGCGGGCAGGAAAGTTTTATTCTGGGTGTTTTCAATTATTGAATTATCGAAACTCCCTGATAAGTAAGCTTCATAACCAAACATCCAGTTTTTTGTATATTTTTTTCCAAAAAGCCCCACTCCGGCATTACTAAAGGTGTCGGGCAGCATTTGGGTAGATGAAATTGGGCGGTCGGTAAATTCCCATTTAGGCCCGTCATGATTTTGATTGAAAGAGCCAATTGGATTCAAAATTATTCCAGCCCTTAAATTGACCAAAGGATCAAATTCAACGTCTACAGATGCAAATTCAATTGCAATTTCTTTTCCGCCATCTTCAAATTCAATTTCACTTAAAAACTTCACTCTTTTACTAATAGCTGATGAGATGAAAACAGATAATCTTCTGGCTTGAAATTGATGGCCTTCCGATACTCCGTCCGTGGTTAGTTTTTGCCAGTTCATTTCAACATATCCTCCAATAGAAATAGGGGTTTTGTTGATATTCAATGCTGGCCTGTTGTAAAGAGCATCCATGTTTAAGATGTTTTTTACAGTATCTTTTGGAATTCTTTTTAGTAAACTGGGGTCAATTTGTGCAAAAGAAGTTAAATTAAAAAGGAGTGTAAAAAGGAATATATAAGTTGGTTTTAATCTCATTTCAGGGATATTTTTAGGAAGTTGTTTTCAATTGCTATTGGAAATTTTCTCAAGTCTTTATCAGCAGGACCGGTCTCTAAAATTCCCCTGCTGCTAAATTCACTTCCGTGAGCCGAACATTGCAGTTTATCTCCAAAAACCTGTAATTCTGCGCCCTGATGCGTGCATAACATAAACATGGCGCAATAATCGTCTGCACTAAATCGATACACACAAATCGGCGCTTTTAATATTTCATTTTGAATAATGATGTATTTTTTGAATTCTGTTTTTGTTCCTTTTTGTATTATAAAATCAGAAACGGGAACTAAAAGATCAGAGTCTTTAATCTCTCTTGAGAGAATTTGTGAGGAAGCACAGCTTTGTAATAAAGCTGCTCCGGTTACTGCTGCCACACATCCAAAACCGCATGTTTTTAAAAATTGTTTTCGATCCATTATTATAAAGATTTTATAAATTTCAGTAAAGCTTCTTTGTCTTGTGCAGAAAGTTTTTCAAATGCATTTCTGCTTTGCTTCGCCTCGCCGTCATGTAATATTATGGCCTGCTCAATAGTTTTTGCACGGCCGTCGTGCATCAGAAATAAGTTTCCTCCCTGTGAATTTTCTGAAAGACCTATGCCCCAAAGAGGTGGTGTTCGCCATTCGTAGGTTCTGGCGCTTCCTTCTGTATAACCATCATCTAATGCGCTTCCCATATCATGTAAAAGCAAATCAGTGTATGGGCTAAAAGTTTTATAAGAAAGGGAGTTAACAGGAGCATAACTTGTCTTGAGTTCGCTTTTATGACATGTCGCACAATTAATCTGAGCAAATATGCTTTTACCGCGGATAACAACAGCATCATTTTGATTGCGCTGAATTGGAGCTTTTAGGGTGCTTAGGTAAAAAACGACATCATTGACTTTAGCAGTTGGGATCTCTGGGTCAATTTCCAGATTAGAATAATGGTCTATAGGATTAAATATAGATGTAATTCCCATGTCCTGATTGTAGGCGTTAACTGTCTGATGCAGTAAATCAAAGGCGGATGCTTTTTTTCCGTATCGCCCAATATATTTACCGTTTTGGATTATTGCCGTGGATGCTGGAATGGAATAATTTGGAATAGTAATCCAGTTTATAGTTCCCGAAATGCCATCACCATCACTATCGTCAGGATCTGCCATGGCTATCAGATCCGCATCTGAAACATATTGTAAAAAACCCAGACCTGTAAATGCGGGCGGGGTAAATTTAGAGAATGCTGCCCCGGCTGGAATTTGTTCAGGTAAGAAACTCGGAAGTGCCCTGTTTTGGAGCTGCGGGCCTCCTTGATTTAAAAACAGATTCCCTGTCTCATCGATTTGCCCAAAACGGGTAAGGGTAGTAAATAAATGCCCTTTTCCATCACCTGCATGGCAATTGATACAGCTGGTTCCTACAAATGTTGGTCCCAGACCTGTTTCCCGCGTGAAAACTTCATTGACTGCCGCATCGCCTCTTAAGAATTGTGCAGATTCAGAGTTAGACAAACCATCAACCGGACCATCCAGTAATTGGTCATCTGCAGGTATTTCAACATAACTTGTATCGCAGGAGAATAGAGTAAAGCTAATGGAAATCAATAATAAAGATTTCTTTAAAAAAATATTTAAATAGTTCATGTTTTAATTTTTAGATAAATCTAAATAAATTTTTAAATAAATCTACAAAGGAAATAAAAAATGTTAAACAGTCTGTGTGAGTTTTTAAAATACACTCACTAATTCAGCTGACATGAACACGGCTTTTACTCTGTATTTAATAATTTTCAAGACTGAACTATAGTGTCTGAAGCATGGTAAGCGGAAAAACCGAAAAGATTTCTTCGGTTTTTCCGCTTTTAGGATTTTTCCTTTTTCTCTTTTTTCAATCTTGAACTGATTTGATAAAGGTTTCTTTTCATCAAGCTGAGGATGATTTTATGATGTTTTGAATTGTTGTTTTTCAGACCACGGCATTGTGCTACTTCCATTTTGGAAAGGGAAACCTCTATAGTTTCTATGGGTTTGTTATCAATACGGGCAGAGAACAGCAGAGAATCTTTCTTTTTGAAATACTCGTTGGTAAATACGCAGTGTTTCAAGCTGTCTCCTTCTTCCATAAATTCAGAGACATTCTCCAATACTGAAATAGTGATTCCTGCCTCTGAAAAGCAAAGCCCGAAAAACTGTTTTTTCTCTTCTACGTAGAGATTTTGCGCTTTTTCTATTTCAGCACGCATTTGTTTGAGGTATTTTTTTCTCTGCAATTGCTGTTTTCTCTCGACCAATTTGTCGTGCTCCAAGTGCAAATCAACAGGACAGACCAACAGCGCAGATGTGATGTCTTTTTTAAACCAACGCAGAAGTTCCATATAATCCTCCCAAATTCCAAAATCGGAAACGGTGTAATTCCTTTTAAGGCAGATTTTTACTGCCTGCCAGTTGCGCATGATTTGCTGATCGGCTGACTTAAGGTAGTAGCGGAGCCAAGAAATCTGTCCCGTTTTCAGCAGAGTTTCAGCTATAGCGTCTTTAAGAAGTGATGAAAGCAATACCTGAGGTGCTAAGTCATAAAATGCTGTTTTAAAACCATTTCTTTTCAAAACAGGAAGCATTTTCAAGCGTGGATACACCCTGTAGGGATTGATTCGGTATTTAGGAGAGTTCTGAAAATCCTTTGGACGGATTTCAAGTGGCGAATAGTACTGCCATGCATCGTATGCGTGCGAAAAAACATTGGTGCTTATTGCCATGGTGCGCACTTCGCCTTTTGGGTTTATCCAATGCTGCATTACTTCGGTATGGGAATAGGCAGGCAGGCAGTTTTTCTTCATCTGTTTGGTCGAGCAGATAATACGTACTATTTGAAAATTCGAAAGACAAGTCACTACTGTGCTGTATTCTATTTCCTTGAAATGTACCTGATTGCAACCGTGCATTTTAAGTTTTCCTTTACAGGCTGTACACTTTGTAAATTTCACAGACTGCTTCTCAGATTCGGGTTTCCACGAATTTCCGCAGTCCAGACAGTGAAATTTTCCACGTGACAATACGCCCCATTTCAGAAAAATAGTCTGCTCTGCCCAAGAGTGCATTTCGGGAGTAATGGGCGCAAGGGATTCGCTTAATGCGACTATTTGTTTCTCTATGGCGGTATGTGGTTTCATAAGTCAAAAAGTGTTAGGGTTTTCTGTAAAGGTTTCGCTGTTTGTATAACTACATTTTCGGGTCTTGCGACCTGCGGAGTCATTTCAGGGGCAGTATTGAATAAATCAGCCTTTACAGGCTGATTTACGACCACTTTGCAGTTGATTGGCGCAGGCGCACCAATACTGTCATCGTTGTAATATTTGAGAGCCATGTCAAAAATTTCCTGATTGTCAAAGGCGCACAATCCTGTCTTTTTGACCTCGCCAAAAATGTAATTGAAACAGCTCTCGATGTTTTTAGTTTCTTTGGCAAGGCTTCGGGCAAAGGCTGAATCGCCCTGCGCAGTTGTATTGAGATAATTCTCTATAGCGGTTTTAAAGTCGTCAGATGGTTTCATGATGGAAAAAGTTTGATTAATAGCTATTGTTCAAAGACATTTCTGTAGATGCCGTAGCAGTACTCCTCAAAGCAGAGCCAGCATAAAAAAGTATAGTGGGGCAGTTTATAGCGGTTTGCTACAGGCTCTCCGAATGCTTCTTCTAAATCATCCTTCATGCCTTCCAAATCTTCAAGATGTTTGATGTAAAAAGCTTTGCAGTCGTTGTGATAGATAAATTCCCCTACCATACCGCTGATACAGCCCCCACGAGCCAAGTCTTCGAGGAAGGACTTCAACTGCTGTTTTTTCTTTCCGTTATAGCCGTCTAAATGACTTAAAATGATTTCGTTGAATACTTGGCTTACATCGTAATCCGAGTACTCGTTTTTTTCTAAGGCTTTCATAATGTGATTTTTTGGCGTTTATAAATACAATCCCAACCTCCCTTAAAATGGCAGGTCATCGGGATCATCTGATTGCTTTTGTTTTTTAGGAGTGCTGTCTGCTTTCTCAGAAACTCCCTCATTTTTGGCAAAAGCCAAAATCTTAAGGCTGTTGATGTGAAAGGTCAAAGACCCCATCGCCGAACCGTCGTGACCGATATAAGTACTAATCCCCACGCGCCCGAAGAGCTGAACAAGCGCCCCTTTTTTAAGCCACTGGGCAAGTTTGGCGTTCAGCCAATATGAGCAGTCAATAAAAGTTGTAATGTGTTTGTACTCGGTGCTTCCTTTTAGTTTGTAACTGTCATTAATGGCAATGGAGAAGTTAACGACCTGTTTTTCATTTCCCACTTTGCGCGCTAGAGCATCTTTTGTAATACGTCCTGTGATTTCCATGATTTTAAATTTTAGCGTTACTATTGTTTAAAATTTCTTTCTCCCTGCACTCCCAAAAATTGTTTTCAAAAGAAAAAACGGGAAAAAAGAAAGCAAGAATCAAGTGACCGGTTATGAGGATGCGGAGTGCTATAAGTCCCGAAGGGTGGCAAGCGAAAGCGGCGCCATTATGCGCATGCAGCATACGGCGGGCACTATCTTGGCTGCCCTTTTAATCCGTTTTGAATGAAAATGATCTGTACTAATTACAGCGTCCGCCGGGCATTTGGGCAGCCTGCTGAAAAGACTGATCTGTTTCGTGTTCGGATGTTTACTGCTGCTGTGGATTGAGAAAGATGCAAAATGGACAGTAAAATCAGACTAATAATTTTGAAATATAAAATGGAAATTTATTAGATATAAGTATGACGGCTTTGGTGAAGAGAAGCCTTAAGATTTTGGTTCTGCTTATAACGTTTTTGTTTTTAGTATGCAGGATGCCTTACGTACTTATACGGTTTTTCGGCATATAATTTTAAGTGCATCGAGCAGTTCTTTTTCAGTTATGGCTTATTTATTAAGGCTTGAGGAGCAACGCCTTATAGTTTTCTTACATTTCTTATATTAGAAATACAATTGCGTACTGATATTGTGTGGGTGGCTATTGATAATTTTGATATTTTTAAGCAGAATTAAATTCAATTTCATTTTCTGTTTAATACAATTTTTTAATACTACAATTTGATATGGCAAACGGTATTTTTTCAAAGTTTGAAAGAGATGAGCTTAATAAAATCACAGCAAAATCTATTCTTGAAAAATTAATGAGCATAAGGCAGTCAATAAATGTGGAGTTTACTGCAAGAAGACTGGTATGGGAGCTCATGCAGAATGCCAAAGACAATGCTGCGCTGTGCAATGAAGATGGAGAAAAAGTTGATATTAAGATTCAGCTGAGCGGTGATGAGTTTATTTTTTCCCATACTAAAGGCTATTTTACAAATGAACACATAAGAGGACTTATACGCAAGTATTCGTCAGGAGATAAAGAAAGGGATCCTGAACTTTCAGGGCAGATTTATAAAACAACAGGACGATTCGGCACAGGTTTTATGACTACCCATCTGCTTTCGGAATCTGTTGAGGTGGAAAGTTTTTATAAAAATGAAAACGACGCTAATAGTTTCAATAAGTTCAGCTTCTGGCTGGACAGAGGCGGAAAGGGTGAAAAGGATATTATCAATGGAATTAATAATGCGTTTGATCAGGCAGAGGAAAGCATAAAAAAAGCACAAAGCATCGCGATGGGCAAAGAATCTTTTCAGACTGCATTTAAATACCCTTTAAGTGTTGAAAAGATGGAACTGGCAGAAATTGCCTGTGAAGAGGCGGAAAAAGGAATTGCTTATACATTAATCAATGTTCCGGAAATCAGCTCGTTAAACATTGACTTGGACTTATCTTCCGATACTTATACAATCAACAAGGGTAAAACATTTGAATTTGAGGGCCGGCCATTTTCATCGTATAATCTTGTTATTAACGGCAAGCCTTCCACAAAGAATTTTATTGCGGTTCAGGATGAGGAGCTTCAGATCATTATACCTGTTTCTCTTAAAAATGGAGTTATATCGGTTCTTGAATTAGATTCAGGTGTTCCAAGAATACATCTTGATTTTCCGCTGATTGGCACTGAAGATTTACATCTGCCTTTTGTGATAAACAGCTGCCTGTTTGAGCCGACTGAACCCCGAGACGGCATCAGTCTGATGGGCGAAGAAAACCCTGTTTCAAAAATAAACGGCGATATAATGGTTCGTGCCGCGAATCTATATATGCTGTTTTTATCTTATGTAGAATCTAAAGGAGACTGGAAGGATTTATATAATCTTGCCAATATACGTTCACCGAAAAACCATTCATGGATCAATTCGGAATGGTATTCTGCCACTGTGTTGCATCCAATCAGAAATAAACTGCTGTATGCATCACTTGTTGATGTTGTGGATGGCGGTAGAATTTCGATTCTTGATGATTTCGGAGATAAGCAGGCATTTTTTCCAAGTGCAGTTTCGGAAATAGTTATGGATAAATTATGGGAACTGGTTTCTCAGCTTTATCCTTCTTCAGTGCCGGTTAAAAGTGATGTGCGGCATTGGAATAAAGTGCTATGGAAAGACTGCCGCAAATTTACCATTGAGGCATTATCGGAAGAAATAGCCGAGAAGAATACTCTGGAGACTCTGGGAGCAGCTATTGGCCTTACAGGAAAAGAGGCATTATTGTTTTTAAATAAGTATTATGAGCTGCTCAATCTGGAGAAAATATACATTAAGGAGATACTGAGCGACACACTGGCCGTACTGCCAAATCAGCTGGGAGAATTGAAACTTAAAAAAGAACTGTTTTTGGACAAAGGAATTGAAGAGGAGCTTAAAAATGTGTGCTCAATTCTCAGTACTGATCCAAGAGAATACCTGATTCATAAAAATGCTTATCCGGGCGACCAAATGCTGTTTTTTCCGAAGAAGCAGGATGATATAATTTCAGTAATCAACAATGCGATAATAGACGGGAAAAATGAAGAATTAGGGATGGCATGCGATTATCTGGCATCGATTTTTCCAGAAGAAAGCTATCCGGAGGCAAAAAGAAGAGCGTCAATTTTTAATTTTTCCAAAAGGGTTTATCCTGATGAATTTACCCATAAAAGGAAAATCAAGCATTATGATGAAAAAATCTGGCAGGAATCCGATAAAAAATCCTTATTCTATGTTACATCACTTGTTGCCCACTATGAAACTGTTAAAACTGCTGCTGAACAATTAAATTTTGAAAGCAGCCAGAAATTCCTAACCTGGCTTGACAGCTTTGTTTCTTTTGTCGTTCAGCAGGGATTTGAAGGGAATATAAACAGAAGCAAGCATCCTATACTTCCGAATCAAAATGGGCAGTTCTGCATTAAAGACAGTCTTTTTCTGGATGAAGGCAATATAGGAGATGATCTAAAGGATATTGCAGCGGAGCTGGGCCACGATTTTAGGGATGAGCTTTTGGAGGAGGCTATATATCTTGAACTTCCTGAAACGAGGGTATACAATATCGGACATGTGGCAGATAAGATATCCTCATTTATTAAACCTATCATCAGAGATGTAGATCATAGGAAAACGTATAAAACGACACTTAAAAAATTCTATTTATGGATGGATGACAACAGGTCTGATGCAGAAACTTATTTTAATGATCTGTATGAAAAGAGGTTTTTGTTTCTGGAGGATGACGACATTTCCTCAAATATGAAAAATGCATCGAAGCTGAACGAGCTTCTGGCGGATTATGGATTGGAAACAATTGATGATCTTAGAAGCAGGCTTGAAAATATGGGAGATTATCAGGGGGATGAAGACTTTAATTCAACCGGCGGAAAGACCGAGATCACAAAAGAAGATTTGGTGAGTCTGGGGATTTCAACCATTGAGCAGCTCGAGGAAGCACTGAAAGACCCACTTATTTCGTCCAGATTTTATCATGTCCCGAAACGAACCAAGGAAATGCTGGACTACGCTCAGGGTTTAATTGAGCGTGCTAAAGAAAATATCAAAGATTACCTTATGGATCACCCGGATTATAACTGTGATGATATGGAAGAAACTGCGCCGACTACTCTGGCAGGAATTTTAAAAAACGGCATTCCCATCCAGATTGTAACCAGACCTTCGGACAATGGGGAAGTCATCATTTATTATGCTTCAGAAAAGGATACCCTCGATACAGAAAATGCGGAATTGTGGGTAGACAACAATAAAAGCGACCCTCACATCCTGACTTTGGGAAGAATTTTGAAAAGTACAGGTATTAACAGGATTCCATTAAACATGAATTAATTATGAAACTTCAGCAGCATGTATCAGATAACATACTAAAGGATGAAAGCAGCACCTTGGAATATAAGGCAGTTCTTCCTCCTTCCAAAGCCATAGCGCAGATATTGTGTTCTTTCGCCAATACGGACGGCGGCCTATTGATTTTGGGAGTTTCGGAAATCGGCGGATTGAAAGTTTCCGGTCTGAGCGAGGATTTCCGTGCCACTTCAATTACCCATAAGGCTTTGGATCTGCTTGTGCCAAGGCCGGTGGTAGATTACGGATACGTGCAATACGAGAACAAAAAGCTTTTTGCCATTAAAGTTGAAAAGTCACCAGAGACTGTTTCTGTGGATGGGAAAATATTTAAGAGGAATGGTTTTAAAACAATATTAGATAATCCGGCAGAAAATATATTTCAGCCTGGAGGATACAAAAGAATATCGGAGATAAATGAGCAAATGGAGCTTTTAAAAGCAGCTTCAACGGATTCTAAGCTAAAACTTTTAGAACATTATCAGAGCGTTATAAAGATTATAGATAATTTAAAGCTCTTGCTTTATCCTGAGAGTCCCTCAGTATTTACGAGTGATAAAGAAGGCAAGGTGCTTGCCAGAATCATTTTTTCCTCAGTAGTCGATAATTTTGAGACCTATCTGTCTGATGTCCTTTTTGAAATTTATCTGGCCAAACCAGAAACACTGAAATCGGAACAGATGGTAAAAGCAGAAGATGTATTGAATTGTGCGGATATACAGGAATTTATTATCTTTCTCGGAAAGCAGAAAGTAGCCAAACTTCAGAAGGGAAGTGTAAAAGGGTTTATTTCAGAAAACAAACAGATTAGTGATCTGAATGCCATGGATAAGCCGACTCAGAATGAAATTGAAAAAATACTGCAGATCAGGCACCTGTATTCCCATAGAAATGGTGTTATTGATGATAAATTTATTAAGTATTTCCCGGCGAGTGCCAGCGGTACGGAATATCAGATGTCTACTGATGAAATTTTGGATAAATTAGAATATCTGTCAGGCATCATTAATTCGATAGATAGAGCGGCTGTAAAAAAATACGATTTGGCAACAATCTAAATTCAGGCTGCAGTTCTATGAAATACTGCAGCTGAAACAGCTTGAACTATTACCTCTTAAATATAGTTAAGGGAAATATTTAGCTTCTCACTAAGTTTTTCAGAATCGAATAAACAGCAGGATAGTCCCCTAGGATCGTTAAATTCTTTCCAGATATATCCATCAGCATGGGGGCAGGTTCTTTTTACCATTTCTTTGAATATGATGCCGTTTGCAAAATCGGTCAGTCTCTGGCCGAATAGTCCAGTATTATAGCAATCAGTCCTAGTATCTATAGTAAGTTTAGAAATCAAATCGACTTTACGTCGTAGGTCAGGCTCCTCTAAAATGCTGTCAAAAATGGGTCTTAGTTGCAGAAAATTATTATCGTTCTCGAATGTCTTCAGCTGATCTGTGAAAATGTCAATATTCAGTTCATGTAAAATATCCATCATCTGATAGATGGTAGCACATTTACTAAAATCAATCAGCTGAAGCTCATTGACTGTATTTAAGGAGGTCAGGTAATAGTACTCCTTTCCATTTTTCCGGCATGCTTCTATTCCAAGGCTATGGGCTATTTGGATGGAGTCTGTAAAAAAGTATAATTTTGCTTTGTTTTTGTGGCCTATTCCTTCAAATAGATATTCGTCGTTTAAAAAGTCGCTTTTCCAGCCTTTGGGCGGCACTTGTAGGTCATACCTGAATAGGTCTGTATTCTTAGTTGTGATCATTAGTGTATTATTTTCTTTTAAATGCAATAGTCATATTATTTGTTGGCTATCCTGCCAGCAGTCAACATGTATTTATTCAATCTTTCCAGTATCGTGAATGTGATTTATTTCTATACTTTGTTAATGCAGCTGCCGCTGCAGTTTGAAGTCCTCGGTCATTTTGAATAGTTTTTGGTTTGGCAATTTCAATTAGGTTTTATGAAGCCACACTGCCGCTGTCTTAGATAGATATTGCTAAAGTATGGAATTTTTAAAAATACAATTGGATTTTTGTTCAGAATTTACGTCGTAATCAATAAAAAGATTTTATTTGTGAATACACCTAATGAAATGTTTTGCCAGCATAAATTTTAAGATCAATTTATTTAGTTTAAGAGTTACATAAATATGCTGATCCTTTTTCCAAAAAAGTAAAATCAGGTGTTCTATATTTAGATTTTAATACGTATTTTTTCTTTATCTAGACGATCAGGATTGTGAAAACCTTTTTAATTTTTCTTTTTTTTCACTATCAGGTGCTTGCGGTTCACGTCACCTGCAATAATATCAATTTCAGACTCAGAAAGATCCTGAATATCTTTTTTAATCTGTGTATAATTTCTATTTACAATGCCATTTTCCAAACTGCGGACCGGGGGGAAATCTATGTAATTTTCAGTTTCTTTCTGAAGTGCTTTATGATCGTTTAAAATTTCTGAGTGAAAACTTTTAAGATCAATCCTACAGTCAGGATTATCTGCCGTCATACCAACAAATTCCCCAGAACTCAGCGATGCAATTTTAGAAGCAGGAACGGCAGATTCAAGCTGGCGAGACCTGCTGATGGAAGTGTCTGAACTGTTAATTGAAAGGCTTTCACGTTCCTGCATGATCTTTCCAAAACGCTCAGAAAGCTGTTTGGCAGTATCCCCTGTAACTTGTCCTGAGATGATATTTCCCGTTATGTTCATAATCACATCGGCCTGCTCACGGCCATAATCTTTTTTGAGCTGGCTAAAGTCCTGTATTCCCAAACAGGTACTGACTTTATTGCTTCTTGCTGTTGCAATCAAACTATCTATATTGTTTAGATATACGGTTGGAAATTCGTCAAATATCAGACTGCTTTTAAATTTATCCTTCTGGTTTACCTGTTTGACAAGGCGGTTGATATATAAAGAAAGTACGGCTCCATAAGTCTGTATTTTCTGCGGATTATTTCCCATGCATACGATTTTAGGATCCCGTGGATTATTAATATCAAGGGTAAAATCATTGCCGCAAAGCACGTAATAAAGCTGAGGAGAGGAGAGCCTTGACATGGCAATTTTAGCTGAAGCAATTTGTCCCTCAAGCTGCTCTGAGGCCTCATTTAGATATGCGCTGACAAAGGGATTGATCAGCACTTCAATTTCTTTTTCAGATCTAAGCAGCGTAAAGAGATTGTTATATTCCAGCTGCATGAGCTCAATCACATGGGGAAGGGTGCAGAATTCACCATTGTTGTATTTTTTCAAATACCATATGACAGCGGTTAAAAAATTGATTGGGGATTCAACAAAAAAATCGCCTTGTTTTTTGATCCATTCGCGGTTGAGGCCCAAAAGTATAGTACGTGCAGATTCTGCTGCGTCGGTTATATCTGTCATGGAAGAAGGCTCAAGGGGATTGCATCTGTGGGAGCGGGTGAGATCGTCAAAATTAATGACAAAAAACTTAGGCTCGACTAAATACAAATGTCTGTATTTCAAATAAGCATTGTAAGTGATTTTGGTAAGGTCATCAAACTTAAAATCATACACAAACATCGTGAAACCTTTAGCGATATGCTGGGTAATTATATGGCGGATAACAAAATAAGATTTACCTGATCCTGGCGAGCCGCACACCAGAAGACCTCGAAAAGGATTGATGATATTAATCCAGCTTTTTCTCACTTTATCCTTAAGATAATACTTTGCAGGGAGATTAATTGAAAATTCATTTTCCAGAAGTCTTTCTTCCTGCGGAAATGTTTCATTTTCCCTATTGAAGATGTCGCGTCCTTTTAAAGTCCTGCTGATCATTCTGCTGAGCAGCGTTCCTCCGGTAATCACCAGAAGAAAACCAAAAGAGGTCAAGCATATATATACACCAAAGGCAGATAAATTAACAAAGCTTAGCAACAGAATAAGCTGACTTCCAAAATATAAAAAAAGCCCCGAGGCAATAAAATATACAGCCGTCTTAAGTTTTAATTTTTCATTCTTACGGCCCTTAGCACCCATTAGGGAAATAAATACCAACAGCAGAGCCATAAACTTGGATTTAAGGAAGCCGCTGAAGAGCCCAGTCCTGTAAATATTCTCCAAAATCCGGTTACTGAATTTCGATGTCAGTCCTAAGTCCGCAAAAAAGCTGTAACCGTAATAATAAAAATGGATCCCCAAAATAATAATGCTTATCAGCCGGGTCATATCCAAAATTTTTCTCAGTGCCTGTTCATTTTCTCCTGTCTGCATAACTGTAATTTTTAGAATTTATTAATTATTTGAAAGACCCTTTCTTTTTCTTCTTTTCTTTTTTTTCCTCAGTGCCGCAGGAAGATAACTGCCGGGATATTCCTTTTCAAAGAGACTGCTGATAAATTCCTGCAATGGCTGTGGAGATAGGTTTTTTGAAACCAGAATGTCCTGTATTTCCAAAAGGATTTTGACCGCAGGATTTTTTAGAAATTCAGATGTAAAAGCAGTATTTAAAAAATCTGCTTTCGTGTTTCTACAACCCTGCAGTACAGCTGCAGCAGAGAATTCTTTTCCCAGTTCGCTTCCGTTGCAAACCTGTTTTGAAACATGGTCTATATACGTAAGACCATACAATGAACCATTTTGGGCAAGCCTTTGAACCAGTGTAATTCCGTGGGATTCCAGAGCCAGTGCTAGTTCCTGCAGAGATGGTGTTTCTGATTGAAATACAGAACGTACCTCATTTTTTATTCTAAGACCAGGTCTCGAATTCTTAATCCTGTTTTCTTCAAATTTTCCCTCAAGGAACCTAAGGGTTGGCTTGTTATAAAAATCGCTGGCTTTAATAGGAACACCGATCTGTTTGCCATCTTTATCCACAATGCGGTAAACCAGGCCTCCGCCTTTAAAAACACGTGAACTTTCAGAGCCGCGGTCTGCCATTACATTGTAAAGGTTCAGGACTGCATTAAGATGCGGAAGGCTTTTATACTGATAGGTATTCAGTACAAAATCCAGTACCTTGGCAACTGCTTTTTTGGACTGGATTTTTCCATAACTTACTATTGAGGGGTTTATAGGCTCTAAGCTGTAATCGACCTGCTTTTCCTGTCCTTGTGCTTTTATGAGATTAAAATCCTTTTCAATTTTTATACGGGCATTCTCAGACTGGTTGCGCCCAATATTCTGCATATCAATTCTTCTGCCGTCTGGTTTTACTTTTATTGAAATTATATGAATGTGCGGATGTGCTGCATCAAAGTGCTGATAGACCAGAAATGGCTGGTCGCTGAATCCGATTTCAACCATATAAGTATTGGCGATATTCATCAATCTTTCTGGGTTCAGATCTTTCTCTAAGGGATGAAAATTAAGGGATATATGAACACTTCCGCGCTTGACATTTTCATTTAATTCCAATTGATTCAGAAGCATATTTATTTTTAGCGAACTGCTCAACTTCTCATGGTCTGCGGGATAATTTTTTTCACCAATGCATAGGGCATCACCAAGAGAAACTTTGTTTTCGTTGTAATGAAATATCCTTCTAACAGAGTGTCCGGTCTTAATTACTGCAACCATTTTTCAGCGAGTTTTAATACACAGTTTTTTATTTTTTCAATGGAATCAAAAAGCATTTCACACTGGCCCTGAGATGAAGAAATCCACTCCTTGAATTCAGAATTCTGCTGGAGGGTATGAAGCTTTTTTACCATCTGGTTATAATTGTTTCCGACCGCATTCAGATCGGATCTGAGCCTGCTGATCTCTAAAATAAAATCATCAACAGACTGGTTTCTGTATTTTAAAATAACTGGTTTTCCAAGCATATTTTTTCTGGCAAAATCACTGAGTTTGGGACAGAGTGATTTTTCAAATCTCCTTTGCAGAAGGTTCTTTTCATCTGTTGTCAGGCGCAGATGAATCCATTGGGTACGGTTTGTATTTTCCTCTTTCATCATGTTTCATTTTCATGTCTACTACAATATTTTCCTTAAAATGTCTCTGCCGGCGAGTTTCGAGCCAATGGGCAGCCAGATAGCGGTTGTGATACAACCGGACATCTGGCCGACTGCAGGAACGTTGCAGTCTTTCAGCTTCTTCAAAGAATGGGTAAAAGAATTATGAGTCATAGGACACCTTAGAAATTCTGTAAAGAGATCCTCAACTTATAAATTAAAGTACGAATGTAGGCAAGGCAGAAATGCCGGGCAATCATCGCCAGATTTTGAAGTGAATAAACTCAAGTGAGCTTCTTATTTTTACATCAATAGTATTAATCTAAAAAACGTTGAAATTATGATTACAAAAAATGAAGTTACCAAGGTATATGATACTGTACTGAGTACCCCTGGAATGAGTGAGCTGGTGAAGATTGATTTGAAAATTTCACGAAAAAATGTATTGCTGCTGAGCCATGTCATCAGTAAAGGGCTGGATCCAAAAACCGAAGATTCAGGACTGCTGGCCGGAATCTCGGAGCAAGGAATCTCGGACCTCAAAAATCTTTCCGAAGAATGCCTGCAGAAAGCAGGACTTGTGGAACTGAATCAAAAGCTGATAACACTCAGCGGAAGTCTCTAAGAAAGAAAGGAGCATTCTAAAAACGATGAGCGCTTAATAGATAAAAACTATTTGTTAAGCGCTTTTCTCATGTCAGTATTTCTGTACGAAATCGGCACGTTTTTTAAAACTTTTGGCACGTTTTTGATAACCTCGGTTCAAAATAACACCTCTACATTTGCTAATGATCTTTTTTGCTTTTGCCAGCATTCTCGAAATAGGAATATTATAAACTTTTTGATTATGAAACTACGATTCGATTTTAAAAGTGTTTTTATAGAAACAGTCAGCCTATTGTTTGTTTTATTATTCGTCTATGCTGCGATCGCAAAGATTCTTGACTTTGAGAATTTTCAGATTCAAGTGGGACAGTCTCCGCTATTAAGTGTATTTGCATCCTGGATAGCGTGGCTTGTTCCCATAATTGAACTGCTGATAGCAATACTGCTGGTGATTCCAAAATTTCGAAATATTGGTTTGTGGGCTTCATTCAGCCTGATGATTATGTTTACCGTTTATATTTTTATTGTACTGCATTACAGTTCTTTTGTTCCCTGTTCCTGCGGTGGTATATTAGAAAAAATGAGCTGGAACATACACCTGCTTTTTAATATAGCCTTTGTTATTCTTGCAGTGGCGGCAATATTGTTAAATATGCGGATAAAACAAACAAATACCGCCAGAGTAAGATATTCAAAAACGTTTAAAGGACTGACAGCCATAACGGCTTTCAGCACATTGGCAGTAGTCATTTTGTTTTTGTCTTCTGAGAATATTATGCACAATGAAAACCCTTTTATAAGACGTTTTCCTCCGCATCCTGCAGAGTTCTCAAATGCGATCGACCTAAAATTCAATTCATTTTATTTTGCAGGCTTCAGCAACAAAAGATTATATCTTGGGAATTATTCTACGCCCTCCAAAATCATATCTCTGAATGAAAATTTGGGTGATTGGCAGGTTAAAAATATACAATTTGATCCAAAAGATATACCCTTTAAAATTGTTACTACTGCCGTAAGAGATTCATTTTTTTATCTTGTCGACGGAAGCGTACCTAAAATTTTCAGGGGTAGTTTAACGGACTGGAAGATTAATAAAGAACTCAAGGGCACTCCATATTTTAATAGAGCTGTACCACTTGATAGCACTAATATTGTTTTCAGATCCAATAACGGTAGAAAGTTGACTAGTGTACTTGGTGTATATACCTCGGCGCAGACGCCTTCCATAAATTATAATAAGAAACTTCTGCAGAAGCAGATTGACGGTATTTTTGATACTGACGGAACATTGCTTTACAGTGAAAAAATGCACAAAATTATTTATGTCTATTATTACCGCAATGAATATGTAGTTGCAGATAAATCCGGTCTTCTAAGTTTCAGAGGCAACACAATAGATACTACAAAGCATGCGAAGATAAAGGTTTCAACACTTAAGAATGGAACCCAATATGCGATGTCATCTCCTTCCTATGCCATTAATCCTCATGCAGCAGTGTGGCAGAATCTGCTTTATGTTCATTCCACTGCAAAAGGCAGGTATGAGAATAAAACACTGAGGGAGAAATCATTTGTAATAGACGTGTATGACCTAAATAAAAACACCTATTTATTCAGTTTTCCAATCTATCATACCAGCAGCAATAAATTGGATTCGCTACTTTTTACCGACACACATCTGTATGCAATAATAGGAAATGATTTGGTTGTCTATGAATTGAGAGACGCACTGAGAAAAGAAATAAAATCTATTTGAATTTCATTTATAATAGAAAGATAAACGGGCCCGTTTCAGGAGAAAAAGATCGAACTCCTGTAAAAAAAAGCAGATCCTATTTTAACTTAAAAAATACAATTATGAAAACGTTAAATTTAAAAAACATGCTGCCAGCTGCAGTAATTGCAATGGCGGTCGGAGGTGCATTTATGACTACATCTATGCAAAGCGCTTCCACACTTGATCCAAAAGATGGATTCACAAGAAATAGTCAAAATGAATGTTCAACAGTCCCGGTTGACTGTGATACAACTCCCAAACAACAGCTTTGCCGCGTATCAGGTGATACAGGTGCAATTGCATATGATAAACCGGAGGACAGCAACATTTGCGCTGAACCATTGTTTAAACCTAATTAGGTATGTTATCACATATTTGATTCTGTTATTTGAAAATGCAGTTCCACAAAATGGAACTGCATTTGTTTTGTTATTAAGTAAATCACATCATACTATCTGTGATCCATTGACTTGTTTTTTCATTCTTTAGGAAATAGTCAAACCATTGCAGTATACGGACTGTAATATCTTTTTGTGCGGAAGGATCGATAATGACATGACCTTCATTTAGATATAGCAGCATAACGCTTTTTTTTCCAAGTCTTCGAAGTGCCAGATAGTATTCCTTGCTTTGATGAGTATCAACCTGCTTGTCATCTTTGCCTGTCCATAAAAGCAAAGGGATTGTAACTTTTTCTGCATGCACCAAAGGGGAATTGCGAGCATAAGACTGCGGTGCTTCAAATGGTGTTTTTCCCATATTCCATTCCTCATCTTCGAAGCGCCACATATCAGGTTTGCCTGAACTCTGGCCGACAGTAAAATAAAAGCTGTTAAGATCGGTGATTGCCCCGCTGGGAACTGCCGCCGAAAACAGATTAGTCTGCGATACTATAAATGAGGTTTCATAGCCTCCCCATGAATGCCCCATAAGCCCAATCTGCCCTGGATTTATCTTCCCTGAATCAAGCATTTTCTGTGTGGCTGATATAACACATTCAGTGGCAGATATTCCGGGATTTTCCTTCTCGTATACGATATCAGGAAGCAATACAAAATAGCCCGCTGAGGTAAAGAGTGTAGCATTAAAGCCACTTTCATTCTGCCATGTCGGATTAGAATATAGATGAAGTTCCTGAGATTGAAGTTCATAAATTTTTACAATCATTGGGTACTTTTTAGCTGGGTCATAGTTGGCAGGATATAACAGTACACCCTTAAGATTTTGCTTTTTGGAATTTTGATAATCAAACAATTCAGAATAGCCCCAGAAATATTTTTGATGCTGCGGATTGCTTTTATAAAAAGGGATTATTTTTCCCTTGCCTGCCTCGAACATTAATTGGGGCGGCACATCATATTTCTGCTGTCTGAAAAATAGTTTTCCTTTTTTTTCGGCATAAGTTAATTCATCAACATAGAAGTCTCCATACACGATTGGTTCTGCACCCGAGGCAGTTTTCCATTTAAAATATCCTGTCTTGCCATCTGCACCTTCTGCACGAAGCATCAGACTGTCATTTAAATCGTAAACTTCCGCTTTTATGCCATCGTAAATTTTGTTAAGTCCAAGTCTGCCCGGAAATTCTGCTATACGAAAAATAATTTTTGATTCACGTCCGCGGGTAAGCCTGCGAAAATTGTTTCCATCAGGAGCAACCGCCCAGATATCAAATTCGTCATATATTAATATTTCTTTGTCATTGACGCTCCAGCCCGGACTTCCGCAGGTCGATTCGGGTACCAGAGTCCGGTTTTTTGACTTGAATTTAACACCAATTTTAGCAGTTAAATTCGTATGTGTCTGTAAAAGGACATCATATGCCCACCAGTTTTCTTCCTTAAAATAGGTTATATATTTTCCTGTTGGAGACGGGAGGGGAGACCGGCTGTGACGAAATTGTTTTTCCAAAAAAACTTTTTTTTCAAATGTCATGAGATTCATGATATAAAAATCACTGGGACCACTGTCACGGAACTGCGGTTCATAGTCCTTTGGATTAAAAAGGACAGCATTTTGAAGATTTCCTGTCAGCATGATCTTGGGAATTTCTGCAGTCGAAACAGGAGTGAAAAGATCGGACTGAGGTTGCCAGAGCGCAATTTTCAAAGAATTTGCAAAATTCCCCATTCTTACATTGTACGGATAAATCCACTGATCATTAGTATTCCAGATTTCAACAATTGATTTTTCTAATGTACCGGATGTAGCAGCTTGTCTTTTGATTGCAAAAAAAACGTTCTTAAGGTCATCTGAAATTCGTATTTTGTAATAGGGATCATAAACAATAGCGGTCTGATCGGGAAAATCAGAACGGGTCTCTGTATTAAATTCATATAGTTTTTTCTCCTTCAGGGCGTAATAAAAAAGTGAAGTTATTATACCTTGGTCTGGCTGGCTTAGAAATGCGAATGCCTTGCCCGTGCTCTGCCAAGTAAGACTGATATAATGATTTTTATTATTGGAAGCTATCGTTTTTGGTGGCTGAGAATTTCTGAGATCAATAAGATTGACGGTGAGTTGATCTTTTGAAGAAACTGCATAAACCAGCTGACGGCCAGAGGGGCTGAGCGAAAAATCAGTTACATTTTGAATTTCCTTGACTATGCCTGTTGCGAGTGACCAGATTTTGAGATTGTTTTTTTTATCAGCAGTTAGGATAAGTACAATCAGGTTACCTGTCTCATCACAATATTCGAATCGTTTTACACTGCGGATTGTCTTCTGCGAAGCTGTCTTAAGATTTAATACACTTATTTCTGCTGCCATCTGACAGATAAAAAAACTGTTTTTTGTGAAGACGGAATTCTCACCGCGGGGAAAAGAATAGATTTTGTTATTCGTCATATTTTGGACAAATAACGTATCGTTGCCATTTTCGTAGGTCATTGTATAACTTGCCCAATTCTCATCAGGTGAAATTCTATCCAGATGTGTTTGACCCCACAAGGGATAATCTGAAGGATTCAAATGTTTTTTTTGCCCTGCCTGTCCCCATAAGGGACAGGCTACTAATGGCAAAATAAAAAATAAAAATAAAATTCCTGTATCCAAAAACAGACAGGACCGCTGAGTAAAACTATTTCTGTATTCAAAGTTTGCTGACATAACAAGTTTTATTTAATAGCCCGGATTTTGCGGACGCAGGTTAGGATTGGTGCTTAGTTCGCTTTGTGGAATTGGAAACAAGCGGTCATCACTGTTCCATCCAAGTTTTAAACCCGTCAAGACATTGTCGAGTTCACCGTTTCTCTTAAGATCAAAAAAACGATGACCACGCTCGGTGAAGAGTTCCCACCTTCTTTCGTTTAAAATGGCGTCCAAGATCTCATCCTTACTTACTGCTGTTGTATTGTTAAGGCCTGCACGGTTTCTGATTTTGGACAAATCCTCTTTAGCGCCGATGAGTTCTCCTTGCTGGGCTCGTGCTTCTGCGCGGATAAGATACTGTTCGGCAAGCCGGAAAACTATGGAATATTCTTTTGAAGCTGATGTAGCAATATTTTCCTTGTACTTATAGGCGTGATACCAAGTTGAGGTTTTATTTGAAATGGCCTTTATCCAGCTTGATCTGCGAAGATCACCGGCACCAAATGAATTTACCAGATTATTGTTTAGAGAGACCAGAGGAGGAGGCCCTGCTGTAAAGGTGAAAAATGAGGCTTCAAGCGTATTGGCTCCTGTGTTTCCTGACTGCAGCTGCCAGATCGTTTCTTTTGAGGAAAGCAGAAATACTTTTGCAATATCCGGCTCCAGCTTATAAATGGCACCTTCGTTGATGACGGCCGAGGCTGTATTTGCGGCTTCAGGATAGGATTTATTATAAAGATAAGCTCTGGAAAGCAGAGCTTTTACTGTGAACTTATTGGGTCTTACTCTTTCGCTGCCGTTGTAATCTACAGGTAAAAGGGAAGCCGCATCTTCCAAATCATGTATAATGATTTCATATATTTTCTGAACAGGGATTCTCGTTACAATACTGTTCTGCTTAAAATCAGTCTGAGTAATGTAGGGAATATCCCCAAAGAGATTGACAAGGTAAAAATGCAGAAGTGCACGAATAAAAAGTGCCTCGCCCTGCAGCTGCTGTTTCTGTTCGGTAGTCAGGTTTTTGCTTTTTTGAGCACCTTCAATTATGGAATTTGCGGCATAGATCTGATTGTATGATACATTCCAGTACAGGGCGACATTAGAATTGGAAGGCAGAAGGGCATTGTTATAGAAAAGCAGGCTGGCATTATTGGGTTTGTCAACGCTTATTATTTCGTCTGTATAATTGCCCAGCGTGTTGGAAATGCCGGTGCTGGCTCCTGTTAAGACTCCTTTGGTTCTAATGTTGGAATAGATATCTGTAAGTGCTGCACTTGCAGTGGCATAATCTTCAAAAACAGTTTCATTGATGAGCTGTGACTTTGGCAAGTCGACTTCTACAAATGAATCGCAGGACTCTGTCAGCAGCAGGACAAAGAAACAGATCAGTTTTATAGCTATAGGATTTATTGTTTTCATTTCTCTTAAATTAAAATGTTAATTGAACTCCGGCTGTTATTACTTTGAGAGGGGGCAGAAAGCCGTAGCTCTTGAATTCCGGATCTCCATCCTCGTATTTTGTGAATGTCAGCAGGTTTTGGCCCTGCAGCATAATTTTGCATTTGGTTTCCTTAAGATTTAAAGGGAGTTCATAGGAAAGTGCAATGTTCTTTAGACGGATATAGGAAGCATCTACGATGGAAGCAGTACTCTGTGAGAAGAGATTATATCCTGTCAGCGCACTACTATTTGACCCCGTGGTATAAATTTGATACAGCCCAGGATCCTCAGCACTGATCCAGCTGTCTGTCATTCTTGCCTGCTGATTGGACATCATTCCTGCAGCTCCCATTGGATAGCTATAATTTTTTTGTTTCACGAACTGAAATAAAAAATCAAGTGCAAGGCCTTTATAACTAAGCTGGTTTTGGATTCCTCCGTAATATTTCGGATTCAGGTCTGCGATTATCTGCTGATCATCGGGAAAAGATATCTTTCCGTCTTTATTTATATCCTCAAAACTATAGACGCCATTTTGTGGATTCACACCATTGAAGCTGTACAGCAATTCAATATTGAGAGGCTGGCCAATTCTGTACTGCTGGCTGTATGAAGAGCCTTCAAGCCCAGGAAACTTTAGAAGGGTGTTGTGCTCAAAGGTTACATTTAAACTGGTACTCCAATTAAAAGAACCCTTGTTGAAATTCAGGGTACGCATGGTCAGTTCCAGTCCTGTATTTTCGACTGTTGCATCCAAATTAGACTGTATGACCGTAAATCCCGTAGAGCCGGGAAGCGGAATTCCCACTAATTGATTGGAAGAGCGGTTCTGGTACAATGCACCAGTCAAAAAAATGCGGTCATGCAGAAAACCCAGCTCCAATGCTACTTCTAATTTCTTGTTGATTTCCCATCCAAAATCGGCATTATACAGCCGAGTAGGCTGCAATCCTGTATTTCCAGCATAAATGGCACTTGATACTGTATAAGTATCAAGAAACTGATAGTCCCCGATTTGGTCACTTCCGGTTGTTCCGTAACTTGAGCGGATTTTTCCAAAACTTAGCCATGAATATTTTTTTAGGAAACTTTCATTAGAGAATACCCACGCAATTCCTGCTGCTCCGAAATTTGCAAATTGATTTCCGGGTCCAAACCTGCTGGATCCGTCTCTTCTTGCAGTAAGGTTTACAATATACTTCTGTTGCCAGTTATAGTTGAGCCTTCCAAAAAAGGCTTGATACTTATACAGACTTTCATCATTAAGAACAATTTTGACAGTTTTTGCCGCGGCGATATTGTATATTAAACTGTTTGATGTAAATCCAGTTGCCGACAGATACAATTTTTCAGTCGACTGATTTTGAAATGTGGATCCTAACAAGGCATCAAGTTTTCCGCCTCCAACTTCCTTAACCCAATTGATTTGAGGTTCTATAATCCAGGAATTGCGCTGCGTATTATTTAGATAAATGGCCGATGTTGCGCTGCTGACATTATAGATAGGATTAGAAATAGTGGAAGGCACGATTCGGGTTTCTTTTGTGTCCAAATCAGTATATCCTAAACTGCTTTTGATTGTAAAACCTTGCCACAGCTCATAAGAAATCACAGTATTGGCAAGCAGATCATTTGTTTTCGACTCAAATTTAGTGTTGAGATTTGCCAATGGGTTCTGCCATGTATCATTCTCCCAATTCAACTGGCCGTTGGAGTCATAAAGAGCCGGGGCATTCGGGGGAAGCGTGCGCGCGTCATAAGTAAAATCAAACGATGGCTGATTGTTGTCCTGAAAATTATAAGAGCCTGAGAATGTCATTTTAAACTTATTGTCCACAGAACGATGATTCAGGCTTAGCTGGCTTCCTGCTTTTTTATAAAGAAAATCTCCCGGAAAGACTGTCGATTCTCTATGTGAATTCCCGCTTATAAGAAACTGCGTATTATCAGATCCCCCTGATATAGTAGCCTGTATATCGGAAATCTGTGCTGTTCCCCCAGTAAGTTCACGCTGCCAGTCGGTATAACGATTCTGGTCCCACGTACCGTTTACGTCATAATCGGCTTCACCATATTGGGTAATTCCATCGTTTATAAATGCCTGTCTTCGCATCGCAAGATACTGCTGGGTATTCATAAGTTTAAGGTATCTGGTAACAGTTGCGGCACCGGTGGAAGCATTCACAGTGAAAGTGGTTTTGCCTCTCTTTCCCTTTTTTGTCGTAATTAAGACCACGCCGTTTGCTCCTTTGGAGCCATAAATTGAAGTGGCATCGGCATCTTTTAATACCTCGATGCTTTCAATGTTTTCAGTATTGATATTATTAAGCGGACTGGCCACAGAGGGAAAAGCCGTAGCTGTCTGATAAGATCCGATAGGATCGGAAGCATACGGAACTCCGTCGATGATATAAAGCGGTGCATTGGCATCTGTGCGTATGCTGTTCTGTCCCCTTATCCTGATATCGAAACCGCTGCCGGGAATACCGGTCTGCTGCACTACATTAACCCCTGCCATACGCCCCTGCATCGTAGCCAATACGTTGGACACTGGCTGTGTCTCAATATCTTTGGACGTAATCCGGGCAATACTTCCTGTACGCTCGCTTTCCTTCACCGAGTAATATCCTGCATTTACGCGTACTTCCTGCAGTGTTGTGGTATCGTATTCAAGTTTGATATCAATAGTGGTCCGTCCTCCAATCGGAATCAATACAGTCTTAAATCCGAGAAAAGAAACAATTAAAACCTCATCAGCACTGGCAGAAATGTTATAATGACCATTATAATCAGATATAGCGGCAACATGACTTTTGTTTTTAATGGAGACTGTAACACCTGGTAAGGGATTACTTCCATCGGTAACTGTACCCTGAATCTGCTGCTGCAGGATTGAAGTAAGATTCTGTCTGGGATCTTTGGCATGAAGTGATGAAAAAGACAATATAAAGCCAAGAAAAATTAGGCAATAAAGAGCTCTTCCATCCTTGTAAAATGAAAAATTATTCATAATATTGGATTGGTTAGTTTAAACGTTAGTTTGATTGGCTATGGTCCTCTATGTTAGTTTGGCGACGAGATAGAGGGCCATTTTTATGTATTAAGTTTACTGTTTAATTCCATAATGAAAGTTTTTAATGCATAGGCAATGAGTTTTAAATGTTGGACTTTTTGCATGCAAAACTTAAAAAAATAAAGAAGCAATTTAGCTAAGAATGATAGGAGAGTTATGCCATAAAAAAAGGCGTGGAACTCAGCTTATTGACTTGAGGTACTGGAAATACCGAGGAACAATAAGTGAGCCCACGCCAGAGGCGTGAGCATCTTACTTATCCTCTCGTTCCTTTTTAAATTTCCAGTTTTCAAGTCGAGATTCTAAGCGAATGCTTCAATATATTTTTATGAAGAATCGCAAATGTATACAATTAGTTGCAAATATAACAAATATATTATTTGTGGTGTTAAAAACCCACACTTATTTTTTTGTTTCTATTGAAATTGCTTATAGAAAAAAAAATATGAGTAAGAGTATAGAAAAGACTGATTTTCAAATAGCATTTGGAAGACAAGTTGAAAAATTTAGAATAGAACAGGAATTGAGTTATAGACAGTTAGCTCAGCGATGTGATATAGATCATAGCAATATCAGCAAGATTGAAAAAGGAGAGATTAATATCCAACTATCTACTATTTTGCAATTGTCAAATGGTTTAAAAATTCATCCAAAAGAATTGTTTGGTTTTGAATTTAATATAGAAAAAGAATAAAAAAAGTTTGACTTTTTAAATGTCAAACTTTTTTATGTTAAAGTACAAAGAACTTAAACAGTAGCTACGTTATTATCAACTAATTCCTTAAGGTAGTTTTCCATTTTTTCTAAAAGTTCAATTGATTTTTTTATTTCTTTCGTAGTAAAAGTTCCCATGCCAATTACGCCATGGGACATTGGGTGCATAGTTACTTTCTGATATAGTTTTAATTCTTTTACAATTTTTTGAAAGTTTGGATATTCATCGTATTTAAATTCATCAATTTTTGTTTGTAATCTTGGAGCTAAGTTAATAGGGTTGTTTTCACTTAAAATAATCTCTATCTTATTGACTAAATCAGAAGCGGTTTCTTTGTTATGAAAATACGCTGGTAACCCTTTCATTATTCTTTCAAGAATTTTTTTGCTGTCTTCAACTGCACCTATCATTATTAATTTTGAATATTCATATAAAAGAATTTCAAATTTTTTTCTAATTCTATTTCCAATATCATCTAGGTTAGCATTAGGTATTATAGCCAAATTATTATATTCATTTTTTATATCTTGAACCTTTTCTATTCCGTTCTTAATATAAAATTTATGATTGTTATTAATTTCGTAAAGATTTGAAAACATCCATGCTGAACTATTATTACTTTCATTAATAACATACATTATTAGATTGTAAAAACTAATATTGTGGGTAAATATTAATATCTGAAAATCCTGAAATTTTTCAAAAATATATCTAATAATAAAAGTTCGATTTGAAATGTCTAAGCTGGTTATAAAATCATCTAGTACAAGAACTTTACTTAATGTCCCATTTTTCGATTTTTCGATTGAATTAAGTAAAATTAACAGCACTATTATATTAAGTTTAGCCTCATTGAAAAATTTTTTGATATCCGATTTAGTTTCTAAACTTCTTCCGGTATCATATATTTTAATTGAGTATTCATCCTCCTTATCAATTTCGATAGAAATGCTTTCAATAAATAATGTCAGACTCTCATTAACTCCATTTTGTATATTTTCAAATTCATTATTACAAAAATCATCTACATTAGTAATATCAAGAAAACAATTATTTAAAAGTTCTTTTAGATTTAGTTTGGAGCCAATAATCAATTCTTCTATTGATATCATAAAAACTTGAAAATCATCTTTTGAGAAAGTTTTATGGCTAATATTGTTCAATTCTATTTCAAATTCGGAACTAGAATTTCTGTTATTATAAGATTCCCATAAATGATTTTTTAATTGTTCGAGATCTTCAGGAGTAGATGCGGAGAGTGTAGATTCAAGTTTTTGTTTAAAAAATAATATTTTTATAGATTCATAAAGAGAACTTTTCCCAGAGCCATTTTCGCCATATACTAAAAGGTTTTTTTTATTTAATTCAAGAATAACTTCATTCTCAAATGCTTTAAATTTTTCAATCTTAATTTTTTCCATAAATATTACTCTTTGAAAAATTTAACTAGCCTATTTTTAAGTAGAGTATCTCTACTTCTAAAATTATTATATGTGAAGTCTCCATTACTAAAAAGATTCTTAATTTCTGGAATATTTGAAGAATTGTAATATTGCGATTTTTTATTAAAGCCTATATTTTTTTTAGGAATATCTAGTATCAAAAAGTTACCTAAACTATCAATTATATCTGCTAATTCCTTTTCTTTCCAATCTTCAGACAACATTTTTTGATCTTTCAAATTGATAATTTTATCAATATTGTAATTAGTTAAAGCATGATCTTCATTTATATAAAAGGCTAATAATGCAAATCCCTTTTTTAATCGTCCTAAAAAATTAAAATATTCAGATGTAATTTCTTCTCTAAAATAGGATCCAATTGTAATTCCTGAAGATGTTTGTTTAATAATATTATAAATTTCAAATTTTACAGTTGATGTGGATCCTTGATAAAAAATAAATCTTATTAGTGATTTTAAAAAATTATCAAAGCTACCATCTATTGTCAATTGATTAACATATAAATAATTTACAATTGCATATCTAGGGTACTGATTTGTGTATGCATCAATAATCTGTAGCCACTTTGCCGTTTCAGTTGATCTTATTTTTTCCTGGTTTAATGTTTCTAAGATTTCTAAAATTTTAAATAAATCTGCTAAGACATCTTTATATTTTTTCAATTCTAAAGGAGAGAATTTTTCATTTATAAAAAATTCACGTAAGTTGGTTTCACTTAGAGTAATTCCCTCTTTTCCTCTAATTATATGGGAATAATATCTAAAAATATCATCAATATTTAAATTTAAACTATCGCAGCTAGCTTTGAAATCTGTCCATAAATCTATAAAGATCTTTTCTTCTTGTATATTTTTTGCTTTATTATATAATTTTGCTTTAAAAATATCAGCATCTTCAAGATTCATACCTCTATTATTAATAGTTTCAAATATCACTAGAGCTTTTTCGTTAGCTTCATCTTGCGTGTTTCCACTCAATTCAATTGGTAACAAATAGACCTGAGTAAGAATGTACGAAGTAAAATCTTTTAAATCTTGACGTCTGTCTTTGAAAAATTTAACCCAATTATAAAAATACAAAATGTTTGCTTCAAATCTACTTTTGCAAAGTCTCTCAATCAGTTTGTCATTTTTATCAATAACAGTACTGTAACGAGATTCAATTTTATTAAGGTCATATTTTAAAACTTCACTTAATGATATTCCATCATTAGCTTCAAATACATCAGATCTAACTCTTGAAACGGTATTTGTTCCTTCCCAGTCTTCTTTTTCTAGAAGATGTTGTAAAACTTTTATTTCAGGTTGAAATAAAAACAATACTTTAAATAAAAGCATAGATGTAATGAGTCTTTGTTGACCATCTACAACTTCTAATGTTTCCTTATTGTTATTTGCTTTAGCAATAATAATATTACCAATAAAATAATCTTGTTTAGAATCAAATGCTTTTACTAAATCATTATATAATTGGAAGCAATGATCGTATTCCCAAGAATATGGTCTTTGGTATGGAGGAATAACATATTGTTCCTCAATTTTGAAAATTTTTAATAATTCCTTTTGTTCCGCACTTAGTGATAATGCCATTTTATTACTATTATTAATTCTTTACAATTAAAGCAAAGATATTCAAATGTAAGATAGTTTTTTTTATAAATTTATTTCGCTATACTTAAAAATGTTTTTTATTTATAAATAGAACACATGTTTTAGATGTACACTTTACTAATTCATTGATCATCAAATAATGTTTCCTAAAATCCATTAAAAATCTAATTAGTATATTAGCAGATTGGAAAAACCTCAAATTTATAATGAAAAACGATAAAATAACACTCTCACAACTTGAAGGCTTTTTAATGAAAGCAGCCGATATATTGAGAGGTAAGATGGACGCATCAGAATACAAAGAATTTATATTTGGAATGCTTTTCCTAAAGAGAATGTCCGATATATTTGAACAAAAAAGAGGACAGTATAAAAAAACAGATTACGCACATTTAGACGAAGAAACTCTTGCAATTATTTTAGAAGATAAATTAACTTATGGAGACACCTTTTTTGTTCCTAAAAGAGCAAGATGGAATGAAGGGTTTGTTGACGAAAATGGTGGTTCACAACCTCCGATCAAGTATTTGAAAAACAATATTGGACAAATGCTTAATAAAGCATTAGATGCAATTGAAGAGGCAAACCCAGATACATTATCGGGTATTTTCAAAGGAAGAATTAATTTTAACAAAGAGGTGGATGGTAAGGCAATTGTAAAAAACAGTGACCTTATCAAGATGTTGGAGCACTTCAATTCGTTTCCTGCATTAATCAATGAAAACTTTGAGTTTCCTGATTTACTAGGAGCCGCTTATGAATACTTGTTGAAACATTTTGCTGATGAAGGTGGCAAAAAAGGAGGCCAATTTTACACACCTAACCAAGTAGTTAGATTATTAGTACAATTGATGAAGCCGGAAGAAGGAATGTCAATTTATGACCCAACAGCAGGCTCGGGTGGTATGTTAATTCAAGCGCATCAGTACATTGAAGAGCAAGGACAAGATGCAAATAATTTAGAATTGTTTGGCCAGGAAATGGATCCGACAGTAGTTGCTATTTGTAAAATGAATATTATATTACACAACATATCCAAATATACTATTGAATATGGTGATACGTTGGAAGATCCATTAAATGTAAAAGACGGTAAATTAATTCAGTTTGACAGAGTAATTGCAAATCCTCCGTTTTCTCAAAATTACAAAAAATCCGAGATGAAATACCAATCTCGTTTTCCTTATGGATTTGCTCCTGAAGATGGAAAAAAAGCCGACTTTATGTTTGTACAACATATGTTGGCAAGTTGCAAAAAGAACGGTAAAGTGGTTGTTGTAATGCCTCACGGAGTTTTGTTTAGAGGTGGAAAAGAGAAGGAAATTAGAGAAGGTATGTTACATCCGAAAGCTGATGTAATTGAAGGTATCATAAGTTTACCGCCTCAATTATTTTATGGAACGGGTATTCCGGCTTGTATCATTGTACTAAACAAGAATAAACCGGATAATCTTAAAAATAAAGTGTTTTTCATTAATGCTGATAAAGACTTTGCAGAAGGAAAAAAACAGAATACATTACGTCCGGAAGATATTGAAAAAATTGATTATGTATTTACCAATAAAGTCGAAGAACCTAAATATTCCAAGTTAGTTGATTTAAAAACTATCGAGGAGAATGAATTTACTTTAAATATTAGACGATATGTTGATAATACACCTGAACCTGAACCAGAAGATGTAAAAGCACATTTAGTGGGTGGTATTCCAATTACTGAAATAGTAGCTGTTCAAAACTCTATTTGTCAAAAGTTCGATTATGACGGCAGTGTTTTGTTTAAAGACAAAAATGAACTGTACAAAGACTTTGCAATAACAGATAAGGCACAAATTAAAACTCAAATTGAAGAAGATAAAAAGGTTGTCAAAACATTAGTAAATTTAGGTTTGCATTTGGCAGATTGGTGGCAATTAGCCAAAGAAGATTTCTCTTCATTAGCGCCAGTTCAAGAAATAGTGCAACCTAATTCAATGTCAGAAGGAATGACTGCATATATTTTTATTGGTGGCGATAAAATTCCAAAAGTTAGAAAGGAATTATTAGATACCATCAAAGAAAAATTTGTTCCTGTTGGTGTACTGGATAAATTTCAAGTGGCAGGAGTATTTGTGAATTGGTGGGATAATATCAAGTATGACCTAAAAACGATTATGCAAAATGGTTGGGACGCCGGACTTATTCCCGATGAATACCTTTTTGTCGAATTTTTCACTAAGGAACAAACCGAAATTGAGAACCTTGAAATAAGCCAATCCGAAAAAGAATCCAATTTAGAGGAAGCTATTGAAGAAGCAATAAGTCTGTTAGAGTATGAAGCAGAGGAAGATGAAAAAGTGACCAATGCCAAAGTAAAAGAGCAAATTAAGAAGAATATTGATTATTTGGTTAAAGAAAAAAAGAAACCCAATGAGGCAAAACCATTTCAAGAAATCAATAAAGACATATTAAAACTTGAAACCGAAATCAAGGAAATTAAAGCAACTTTAAAACTGAAAAAGGCAGAATTAGAATTGAAATTAATTCTAAAACGTTACGGTTCTGAAGAAGAAAAAGAAGAAAGCTTGAATCTGTTAAAAACAGTAAATACCGAATTGGATAAACTGAATAATGCTAAATCAGAATTAATTGTTGATTTCAAAGCCGATTTAAAAAATACAACTGATTTTGGACAAATAAAAAAATCGGTAACAGAATTAGAAAAAGAATTAAAAGCTAATAAAACAAACGTAGCAGAAACTCTATTGCAATTATCTAAAGTGATCGAAGCCAAAAAACAAATTGCTGAAATAGCAAAACAAACTACAGCACTAACCAAAGACAAAGGCATTATTACCAATAAATTAAGCAAGCTCGATAACATGTTAACTGAAATTGGTGGTAAGATAACTATTGATGAAGCTCAAAAACTAATAGTCAAAAAACATTTTGATATCATTAATAACCAATTGCAACGATATTTGAATGCCGAAAAACGAGCATTAATTGGTGCGTATGAAAACCTTTTTGATAAATATTTTGTTTCTGCAGATAACATAGAGAAAGACCGAAACGACACAATGAAAGAGTTAAATGATTTTCTAACAGCTTTAAATTATTTGAATTAAGATGGAAGAAAATAACAGTATTCCTGATGGTTGGCATTTAAAGCAAGTTGTTGAATTTGCTTCTAAAATTCAATCTGGTGGAACTCCAAAAAGTGACAATCTTGAATATTATAATGGCGAAATACCATTTGTAGCTATTGATGATTTATCAAAATCTAATAAATACATTTCTAAAACTCAAAAGAAAATAACAAATAAAGGTCTTCTTAATTCTTCTGCTTGGTTAGTTCCTAAATATTCATTGTTGTATTCAATTTATGCTACATTGGGAGTTCCAAGGATTAATTTAATTGAAGTTGCTACTAATCAAGCAATTTTGAATATAATACCTAAGAAAAAAATAATTTCACTTGAGTTTTTATACTATTTGTTATTAGAAAAGAGAAATACAATTTTATCACATTCTGCTCACACGACACAAAGTAATTTAAATGCTAAAGTTGTTAAAGAGTTAGAATTTGTATTTCCAAAGTCAACAATTGAGCAAAATAAAATTGCTGAAATACTATCAAAAATTGATGAAGCGATTTCAGAAACGAAAATAATTATTACTAAATATAATCGTATTAAAACAGGATTAATACAAGATTTATTGACAAAAGGGATCGATGATAAAGGTAATATTCGCAGTGAAGAAACACACGAGTTTAAAGATAGCCCATTAGGCAGAATACCAAAAGAATGGGATTGTTTAGAATTAAGAAAATGTATTGAATTGCATAATAATAAAAGAAAACCAATTTCGGCATTAGTAAGAGCCAAAATGATTGGGGAGTTTCCATATTATGGTGCAACAGGTATTATTGATAATATCAACATTTATAATGTTGAGGGTGAATTTGTTCTTTTTGGGGAAGATGGAGATCATTTTTTAAAATGGAAAAATCAAGAACAAACAATTTTAGTTAATGGAAAATTCAATGTTAGTAATCACGCTCATATAGTAAAAGGTAATCATATATGTTCAACTAAATGGCTTCATTATTTCTATTTTCATAGAGATATTACATTTCATCTGACGAGACAAGGCGCAGGAAGATTTAAATTAAATAAGGAAAGTTTATCAAGTCTTCCTATTTTAGTACCTAGAGATATTAATGAGCAAATTAAAATAATTGATAAAATTGAATACTTAAATAATTTTATAAATCTTTATAAAATTCAAAATGAAAAACTCCAAGCTAATAAAACAGGATTAATGAAAGACCTATTATCAGGTAAAAAAAGAGTAACGCATTTAATAAATTAAAAAGCATTCAATGATTGTAACTAACGATAACAAGTACAGGGGTAATTTGGGGTCAAGTCTAAAATTAGACGAGTATTCACACGTAGAAAAGCCTTTTTTGGAACAATTAATACATTTAGGTTGGGCGTCAGGCAACAACGAAGTGTTAGAATTAGCATTGCAACAAACGCCACAACAAAGTTATCGTACTTCCTTTTCAGAGGTGGTTTTAAAACCAAAATTGCGTCAATCTTTAAAAACGATTAATCCTTTCTTAACCGAGCCACAATTAGACGATGTGGTTCGCAAAATGATTACGTTTGAAAAAAACAGCTTAATAGAAAGCAATCAAAAAGTCCTGGACTTATTATTAGAAAACACGACCGTTTCTATAAATGAAGAAACTGGGGAAGTAAGCCCGACAGTTCGCTATATTGATTTTGAAAATGTAGAAAACAATATTTTTACTGCAATATCTCAATTCAAAGTAAGTATTCCAGGCACAGACCATAATATTATTCCGGATATTGTTTTATTCGTAAATGGGCTACCTATTGTCGTTGTCGAAGCAAAATCATCAAAAGTAAAAGAACCAATTCCGGAAGCCATAGACCAATTATTGCGTTATTCTGAACAACGTGGCGATAGTGGAGAAGGAAACAAAGAATTGTTTTTCTACAATCAATTCATAATCACAACCTGCAGTTTAGAAGCAAAATTTGGAACAATTACAACCAACATCGAAAAACATTTCTACCGTTGGACTGATCCCTATCCAAAATCATTGAATGATTTAGTTCACGGAAAATCATCGCCTAACGACCAACAACGATTAGTTGCCGGAATGTTAGATTTGAGAAATCTTTTAGACATCATTCAAGTTTTTACGGTTTTTCAAATAGATGACAAAGGCAAGAAAATAAAAGTGGTTGGACGCTACCAACAATTCCGATCAGTAAAATTAGCAACAAAACGTTTAATTGAAGGGAAAAATCCTTTAGAACGTGGCGGAATTATTTGGCATACACAAGGTTCGGGAAAATCATTGACTATGATGTTTATGGTTCGTGAAATGCGCTTAAAACCCGAATTATTATCTTGGAAAATTGTTTTTGTTACCGATAGAACCCAATTAGAAGAACAATTGTCCGAAACAGGCGGAAGCATTGGTTTTAACATAAAAACGGCCAATTTTATAAATCCAAAACCCACTCCAAACGGTGAAAGTTTAAAAGAATTATTAGCTACTGATAATTCAGATTTAGTTATGGCAATGATCCATAAATTTCAGGAAAATGGAGATTTAAGTGGTTTGCAAATATTCCCAGAACTGAATCCAAGTGCTAATATTTTAGTAATGACCGATGAGGCTCACCGTTCTCAATATTCATTATTAGCTGCCAATTTAGACAAAGCATTACCCAATGCAACTTCAATAGGTTTCACAGGAACTCCAACTGGAAAAACAGAAAAGAAATACAAAGATTATATTGACAAATACACGATGCGTCAAGCGATTGATGACGGTGTTACATTAGAGATTGTCTATGAAGGATTAACTCACAATGCTGAAATTCCGGATAAAAAAGGAATGGATGATAAATTTGCAGATGTTTTCAGCGAGTATGAGCTTACGGAACGGTTACAGATTTTAGGGTATGGTTCTCGTGATGCTTATCTTGACGCAAAAGAAACGATCAAAGATAAAGCCGAAAATATGGTAAATCACTATGTTGAACATATCTTTTCAGGCGGATTTAAAGCGCAAATTGTAGCCAATTCTCGAGAAGCTTGTGTTAGGTATAAAGTGGCTATAGACGATGCTCTAAAAACAAAAATAGTTGAGTTAAAGGTTTTAAATCCAATGTTGGTAAATATTGAGGTACTAAAACAATTGGAAACTGCTGTAGTAATTTCAGGGAATCATAACGATGCTTTGCATATAAAAGCTTTTACAAATAGAGAATACCATAAAAAAAGCATAAAACGTTTCAAATTACCATATAGAAAAACAGATGAAGAGGATAAAACTGTAAATGGAAATGTGGGTATTATTATCGTAAATAATATGTTGCTTACAGGTTTTGACGCACCAATAGAACAAGTAATGTATTTGGATAGAGTAATTGTAGCACATAATTTACTGCAAACTATTGCAAGGGTTAACAGAATTGGACCAGAAGGAAAAGACAGAGGTTTTATAGTCGATTATGTCGGAGTTGGCCATCATCTAAAAGGAGCATTGGATACGTATGCTGAAAAAGAATTAAAAGAAATCATCGATTGTATTACGGATGATGAAACCGAATTAAACAATTTAATAAAAGTGCACAATGAAATTTGGGAATATCTAAAAGAGCAAGATTTAGATGATTTAACGGATATAGATGCTTTCTTTGACGTGTTTTATGATGAAGATATTCGTTTTGAATACATCAAGCTATACAATACACTAACTACTTGTTTTAATAATGTTTTACCAAGAAAAGAAGCATTAGACTTTTTTACCGATTGGAAATCATTTACAGAAATTAATGCTTTGGCAAACAAACATTTTAGAGACAATCGTTTCAGTATGAAAGGTATTCCGCCAAAGTTAAGAGGAATTGCCGATGAGTTTCTAAAATCAAGAGGGATTGAACAAACTATTGCACCAATATCAATTATTGCTGATGACTTTCTCAAAAATATAAAAAATAAAGAGCGCACCAAAACTAAAGCAGCTGAAGTTGAACATGCTATTCGTCATTATATTGATATTAATTTGGATGAAGATCCAGAATTGTTTGCATCATTCTCAGAAGCATTGGAAAAGATATTGGAAAACTTCAAAGGAAATTGGAAGGCAATCTATGAAGAATTGGAAAAACTTCGTGAGAATATAAAAAATAGGGAAAAGGAGGAAACTTATGGACTGGACCGTAAAAAGCAAATGCCTTTATTCCGTATTTTCAAAACAGAATTGTTTGAAAATCGAGTTTTAAACGAAGATGAAATAGCACAAAATGTAAATCTTACACAGCACATTTTTAATTTAGTCGTAACCGAAATAAAACTAACTGGATTTTGGGATAGTATACCAGCACAATCAAAACTGAAAGCTGAATTACAAAAAATGCTTTTATCACCGGAATTCAACAAGTTGCCAAATATCATTCAAAAAAGGAGTGAATTGATTTCAAGAATTATGGAGCTCTCAAAAACGAATCATTTCAAAATGATCGCGGATTAATATGCAGCTAGAGTACGAAATAAAATTCAGTAATAGAAAAACACTCAACATCACTGTTGAACGTGACAGGAAAATCATTGTCCGTGCGCCACATAATTTGTCATTAGAAAAGATAGAAGAAATAGTACAATCCAAAAGGCAATGGTTAAAAGAAAAAATTAACCACACCCAAAAATATCCTGTTGATACAAAGCCAAAAGAATTTATTTCAGGTGAAACACTATTGTATTTGGGCAGAAATTATCAATTATTGGTTGTTGACGAACAGATAGATGGAATAGAATTCGATCAACGTTTCAGAATTTCAAGGGACAATCAGGTAAAGGCAAACAAATTATTTAAAGAATGGTACATGAAACAAGCATTGTGTAAAATTGAACCATTAGCTAAAATGTACGCCAAAAATTTAGGAGTAAAATTCAATGAATTTAAAACTTCACAAATGAAATATCGTTGGGGATCTTGTACACCAAACAACAATATTATTTTCAATTGGAGAATAATTAAAGCACCAATGTATGTTTTAGAATATTTAGTAGCCCATGAATTAGTCCATCTTATAGAAAATAATCATACTCCTCGCTTTTGGAATATTCTTTCCATCCAAGTTCCAAATTATCAAAAGGCCAAAGATTGGTTGAAAGCAAATGGGCATTTGTTAGAAGTGGATTTTTAACAATAAACTTTCTTTAAAATAATCAAAGTTTAGTAGAATAAATAAAAATGAATGAATAATTTATGGTTTTAAAGCAATTGTAAAAAATACAACCTGTAAGCTAAGCGATTATCTTTTTAAGTCTGATTTCTTTTTAATCTGTTCAATAAAATAAGCGGTGGGCATTTCTGTTTTAGCTTTAAATGCCGTGGCAAATCTTTGTGTACTGCTAAAACCAGCTTCCTCTGCTAAAGCTTTGTTAGTGTAATTTCGCACGAGTTTATCGTTATATAATAAACTTATGATGAAATCAATTTTAAGATCGTTAATATATTCACTGAAGCCCTTTTCTTTATAGTGACGTATAATTGATGAAAGATATGTTGGATTGGATCTAAAGGAAGAAGAAAGCTTAGAAAGGCTCCAGTCCTTTTCTAAAAATTTCTTATCTATTTCAAATTTTTCTAGCTGATTAAGTATAGTTGAGACAGTTTCAGGGTTTATATCTGATAATAATGGCTTTTCAATTTTTTGTCTGGGTTTAGTTTTATTCTCTGAAGCAGAAATCTGTAACATCTGCTCATCAAATTTTTGACGATATATTTTTCTGTTCTTATAATATCTATATGTCAAGACAACAAAAGACAAGAAAAGGAGGGAAGTGAAACCGGTTAAAAGTGAATACTTAAAATTTTTATTTACCAGTTCATTTTTCAAACTTTGCTTCTCAAACATTAATTCCTGGGTATTGTATTCCTTGTTGATTTTTCCAACCAAATATTTAAAAGTCTCATTAAGTACCTTATCGGCCTTAAGCAATTGATCAATGTAATATAATTGCAAATCCCGATTTTCTTGATTTTTGTAATGTTTAATAAGAACCTCGTACATTTCCCTTTGGTCAGTACGGAGATAACCTCTTGCATTAAAAAGTTGATCCACTTTTTCAAAGTAAGGAAGAGCTTTTTCGTATTGTCTGACCTCCCAATAACTTTTTCCAATATAAAAGTAGCCTACTGATTCATTTCCAAAATCTTTTTTGTCTTTTAATTCCTCAATTGATGACTCGATATTTCTAATCGCTGATGCATAATTTTTCTGAAAAAAGTCGTTGATACCCTGCGAATGGATAAAGTAAACTTCCATTTCTTTAATATCCAATCTTTTGCACTCAAGAATCCCCAAGGTATTAGTTTGCGAACATAATCCATAATTTCCTATTCTGTTATAGCACAATCCCAACGAATGCAGTGAGTTTAAGTAAGCCCTGGAATTTTCACTTTTAAAATAGTCGGTACATTCTCTCAACAATGAAATTGCTTCATCATAATAACCAAGATAGTATTTAACCAATGCAATATGATACTTGAGTTTGTAAATAAGGTATTTATCAGTTGTCTGTGATATATAACTGTCTGCAGTAATAAAGTTGTCAAGTGCATTATTTTGCTTTTTAAGTAAATAATACACTATTCCTTTTGACAAGTAAGCTGATCCTATTAATGCTTTATCATTTGTTTTTTTTGCAGTATATATCATACTGTCAGCATAAATTAACCGCATACTGTGAGGAGATTCATGAAGAAGATTCTGATATCCATTAATAATTTCTTTGTAATTTTTTTCAACTTTGGCCTTACGAAGATATTCAAACATATATACTGAGGATCTGGCGCTATCATTTCGAAGTTCATATATTTTCTCATCAAGATATTCATAACTCTTTCTTTTTAAAGAGTCAGGATGTTTTTGAAAATTTTTCTGTGCTTCACACCACGAAAAAACACAGATTAATACTAACATGAAATGTTTTTTGCTCATAATATAAGGTAGTTTGGGGACTGAATTTCTCAATAAAGTTACCGCCAACTGCCCATCGGAGCTTTACTAATAAATTTACATAAGATTAACTCAAAAATAATATAAACATTTGAATTTTAGTGAGTTATTTATAAAAAAACGAGTATGGATTTATTGAAAATCCATACCATATTTACGGTAAATCCATACCCAAACGGTTGTGAGAGACTTTTCAACGAGATAGATTTGCTTCGAATTCAATAGCGAAAATGTTTGGCATGGTGCCGAATTAAAGTTCCGCTTATCCGGATGAAATGAACGGGGAAGTAATTCTCATTCACATTCATACACCCATTACGATGAAAAATCTATTATTATGCACAGTTTTAGTATGGTTCTTTAATTCATGTTCTACAGATTCAGAATTTAATCAATCTGAAGCCTTTTCAAATGCAGAATCCAAATCTAATGTCGGTTTAGCGCTTCCAATGAATACCGCTAATCCTTTCGATTATAAAGGTAAGAGGTATTACGATGAGCTCGGTAATTATTATCAACATAATTCAACACCAAATTCGGCTTCAGAGCTCAGTGATCAAATTAGATTTATGTCAAATAAAATGGGAAAGGCGCATAATTCCTATAAAAATATAATTTTATTTAATAATGCAATTGTCGACTCTATAATGTCTGATCCTGACAATATGCTAATTTTAATTGTAGAGAATAGTCTATTAGGATCAGCTGCAAAATCTAGTCTTACGACTTTTTTACAAGGCCTTTTGTCAAAACGAGAATTAGAATTTACAATTATTTATGATTACGTAGTAGCATATGAGGATTCTATTCTCGAGGATACTAGTCTTAGCGAAGATGATAAAGATACAGTTCTAACAGTCGCATCTATATCTAGATACTCGCTTTACTCTGCATCTGAAAGAAAAGACAGAGACTGGGAGTCATCAGCCGGGAATAGAAATGTCAAGCCGCTTTTTTCCGCTGATGAAATCGCCGTTATTTCGATAATTGCACTTCTAAAAAGCATTATATAAAATTTTATTCTGATTAATCTTGATCTTTTTTGATATGAAACCACGTACTATTCTTTATCTACTATTGGTCATTTTTAATCTTGTAAGCCTTTATTTCATCATATCCCTATTCAGCTATGATGAAATAGTGGGCTACATTATTACTGGAGGGAGAAAAAGCAGTGACCCTAGAAAATTGGCGTATCTGCTATTTATAACTTGTCTCCTGAACCTATATTTTTTGTCATTCATAATGATCGAAAATTCCTTTAAGGATAAGATCTAATCCACTTACAAGATCATTATACTTTTCCATAATTAGCTTAACTATGATATTATGATGAAGGATTTGATAAATATTGAAATGAAGAATTTGCCTATTTCTGGACTTGATGTACACATTATTAAAAAGTACATAGTCAAAACCGCAGCAGATGATTCCTTTCTAGCAAATAATTATTCAATAATACTGATAAAGTCTGGACAATTTAAAATACGTCTCAGTGATTTTACACAGGAATTGCTGCCACATGATTTGTTGGTAATCCCTAAAAATTCATTCTGTACTATTATGGAAGTTAAAGGGAGACTGCAGTTACTGCTTCTCTCTTTTACCTCAGCCTTTGCTTTTGAAAACTGCTTAAAGAAAGAACTGGTTGATTCATTTAATTTTCTCCTTGGTAAACCTTCATCCAAAATAGCCCTTGGTAATAAAGATTTTTTGGTCTTGTCATTAATTTACAAACTAATCTGCTTTGTAAATAAAGATGCATTAGGAAATGAGCAGGATGTTGAACTGCAACGCATAAGTTTTAATCTTTTCTTATATGAGCTTAAATTTATTTTTAATAGATCAGATTTACAAACTCAGAACAGTTTTACCCGGCAGGAGGGGCTTACTATTAAGTTTCTGACTATTTTGACTATTCACTGCAAAAAGCAGCACAGTGCCAAGTTCTATGCAGGTGTGTTATTCGTTACAAGAGGTTATTTAAATCGTACTGTCAAACAGATAACAGGAAAGACCGTTAAAAGCCTCATAGATGTGGCAATCATAAATGAAATAAAGAATCTTCTTGAAAATTCGCAATCCTCCATTGCTATCATTGGACAAGATTTTGAATTTAGTAATCTGGCGAACTTTAGTGCCTTTTTTAGAAAACACACTTCGCTTTCTCCTTCTGAATATCGTCAAAAGACTGTTGGGAGATTTAAAACGTCAGATTTTCGTTGACTAATTTAAATTAAAACTACTGTCATGATTATTATATATCCTTTAGAATGGATAGATTCATTGATATTGCTTACCCTAAATCCTAATAAATCAAATATCGGTAATCTGTCACAGAGCGATTTGGCTTTTATCACTGAGAATCTTTCCAAAGAATCTCACAAAATTCAAATCCAGTTGAAAAATGAAATTTTTGCTCTACAGAAAAAGAGGCAGATCCGTCTTCTGGTAAGAAAATATCATTCAACTTTAGTTTATCTCCTCGATAATATTATTGAAAATCAAAATAATGAAGCCCTTAAAGGCGGATTTTTTTTGCGTATTAGTGAATCTATAATAAATACATTGGATGACTTATTATATTTTATTGAAAATCGCTATCCTAATTATTTGAATCTTGATGAGCGTGTTCCTGTTCCATACTTATTAGTTTCAAGAAAGGAAATACTTTTAAAACTAGAAAGACTTTCAAAGAAAAAGACAAATACCAGCGATGTTAATCAAGTTCTTCAGATTGTTGTCGATGCTTTAACTGAATCAAATCAAATAAATGCAGGACACAAAATTACATACAGAAAAGTACTGTATCAAAAAGAGCTATTAAAGAAATTTGAGATGCAATTGACAATCGAAAGTAAATCAAACTTCTATTCAGCATTAGATGAGTTATTGATAGAAGTAAATTTTAATAACAGTTTTTATATTAGTCATTTTACCGAGAAGATAGCGAATCACCTTAAATCACAGGAAACATTGGTTGATAAAATTGGTGAATTGTTATTCTGTTATAAAGAGTTCAGTCAATTATCCTCTAGCGAAAGAATAGCATTTGATCCTTCAAAGCAGAATATAAGTTTTATGTTGGAAAATTGGTTTAAGCACGAAATAAAATATCTTGAGAGAAAAAAGGAACTTTCTGTAGATTTCGATGAAATCATTGCACCGGATGAATCTATGCAAATGGGAGAAGATAAAGTTGAATGTGCACTTTCAACCGATCAAATGGCACTGATTCTCAGAGCTGGTGATGAATCAAGAATTTTGAAAGCTAAATCAATGAGTTTGGTTTTTAAAACTATTGTGCCATTTCTTTCTACTCCTTTTAAAAAGAATCTTTCTTATCATTCGGTAAGAAGTAAATCATATAATGCTGAAGACAGGGATAAAGAAATTGCTATTCAAACCCTAAAAAAAATTATAGAAAAGATCAAGTCGTATTAATAGTCATAACGCTTATAATATTGAACTTGAAAAGAAAATAGTTGCGTTTTCGTAACGAAAACACTGAAATGGTGTCTATTAATAAACAATCACTTAATCAAAATCATCATCAAATAATATAATTATGATACTAATTGCAATATTACTTCCGTGGCTCTCTTTTATATTAAGAGGAAAAATATTTACCGCTGTTATTTGCCTCATTTTGCAGATAACGCTAATTGGCTGGCTGCCCGCAGCAATTTGGGCCGTCGTATCCCTTCAAAATGATAGAGCTGATAGGCGAACTAATAAACTTATAAAAGCTATGAGGAGATAAATATCCCCGTTACACCACATTTTTAAAAGAATCCATGTTAGAAGAATTTTAGGCTTCTAACATGGATTTTTATTTTAATTCATTTGTAAAATCAAGGGGTACAAGGGGGTACAAGAAAGTTGTACTTGTAGAGGAAGTATTGTAGTTGTTCCTTTGACCTATAAAATAAATCATTTCAAATAATTTGAGATGATGTTGAATATTAAATGATGATGCTATGTTTACAAATATTTCATGGAGCAGTTACTTAACTGCTTTAGGCGTGGTGGTGCTGATCTGGTATTTTATAATACTGCTAAAGTTTTATTACAAGGATTTTTTGAAGATTTTTTCAGGCGAAAAGAAACTCAAATTTACTTCGTTTAGAAACGCAACTAAAAACAAAATTGAAAGAACCGGAGCTCAAAAATCTTTGTCTTCGTCTTTTTCAGAATCATTCGACACTTTGGAAGATGCTGAAGAACTTTCTGCTCGAATACTTCAGGCTGTAATGGAAAGTAATGAAAAGAATTTTTCAAAAGAACACTTTCAAAATTATCTAAGAATGGTTCTTGATGAATATCCTTATGTAAAGATTTCTTCACTTCGAGAAAATATCAATAAACTAATGGTAACTGAATCTTCAAAATATCCAAACCTGCTTTTGACTTTAAGTGAGGCAGATAGTTTGTGGGAAGGAAGTGTTTTCTAAAATTTTGCGGAGGAATAATCCCTGTTCTCTCTGGTGCGATATGGCTTTATGTGACAAGGAAAAAGAGCTGCAACAGTGATATTCCTCTGCTTTTTTAAATAGGTGTATTCAAAACTTTAAAAATGATGGTCATGAAAAAATGTGGATGGAAATTAAAGGAATTAGAAAAGGTAAAAATATTCTCTTGCTGCATACTTGTGTTGTTGTTGGCATATGAAACAAAAATTTATGCGCAGGATGGTGTAGCCGGGATTAATGAGGCAAATCAAAAAGTGAGAAGCTATTTTGATGCAGGTACAGAGTTAATGTATGCTGTAGGCGCAATACTGGGCTTGATAGGAGCAGTGAAGGTTTATCAGAAATGGAATGCGGGTGATCCCGATACCGGCAAAGTTGCAGCGGCATGGTTTGGAAGTTGTGTCTTTCTAGTTGTAGTGGCTACAGTAATTAAATCCTTCTTTGGGGTTTAAACGCAAGGTCTTATGAGTAATAGTGTTTACCAGATCAACAAAGGAATTAATCAAAGTATAGAATTTAAAGGCTTAAAAGCTCAGTATATCTGGTATTTGGGAGGTGGTGTTGTATCTCTTATGATCATTTTTGCGATCCTTTATATCATTGGACTTCCATCACTGTTATGTGTTGGACTCGTTGGGACTGCTGGTGCTTTTTTAGTTTTTAAAATATACAAAATGAGTAATCAATACGGAGAATACGGCATGATGAAGGCGCTAGCCAAGAAGCAAATTCCAAAATGCATTAAAGTTTACAGTAGAGCTATTTTCTTGAGGATATAGCTATAGAGCGTTAACAACGAAAATGAAGAGGAGATGGAGAAGAGGATGGAAGATTTACTGCCAATTATGGCAGTGGAGCATGACTGTATTTTGTCAAAGCATGGAGATGTTACGGTAGTATTCAGAGTAGAACTGCCTGAGATTTTCACCTTATCAGATCAAGAATATGAGGCTTTTCATCAGTCATGGATTAAGGCACTAAAGGTGCTGCCAAAGTTTTGTGTTTTTCATAAGCAGGACTGGTTTTTAGAAAAGAAATATAAAGCTGATTTTAAAAGTGATGACATTAGTTTTTTGACAAGGAGCAGTGAACGATTTTTTAATGAACGGCCTTTTCTTGAGCATTCCTGTTGCATTATGCTGACCAAAAAGCCGCAGGGAAAAAAGAATTCAAGTTCTTTATTTTCAAATCTTATAAGAAATAAATTGGTGCCTGAAGAGACACTAGATACACAGCTGTTGCAGGACTTTATTGACTGCACCGGGCAGTTTAAGAGAATACTGGAAGACAGTGGCTTTGTTAAACTTACTCGTTTGAAAGACAATTCACTGAAAAGTGAAAGAAGAAAAATAGGACTTATTGAACAATACTGTTTCTTATCAGAGGAAGAAGATTCATTTGTCTTTAAGGATATTAAATTTGATGAAGGTCTTGCAGTAGGAGATAAACACTGCCAGCTTTTTACCCTTGGTGATGCTGCTGACCTTCCAGGCTTTTGTGGATCGAGAATCAATTTTGACCGATATTCAACTGATAAAACTAAATTCAGTGTCGGATTTGCGTCGACTTTAGGGCAGCTTTTGTCGTGCAATCATATTTACAATCAGTACATTTTTATTGAAGATTCGCAGAAAACAATCCAAAAGCTGGAGAGTAAAAGATTAAGACTTCAGTCGCTGTCTGCTTATAGCAGGGAGAATATGATTGCCAGAGATGCAACCAATGATTTCCTGAATGAAGCGGTTTCACAACAAAGACTTCCAGTAAAGGCACATTTTAATGTGCTGGCTTGGAGTACTGACAAAGAAGAATTGAAGGATATCAAAAACAAAGTATCATCAGCACTTGCTCAGATGGATTCAGCAGCTAAGCAGGAAACGGTAGGAGCTCCACAGATTTATTGGGCTGGAATACCGGGAAATGAAGCAGATTTCCCTATGAATGATACTTTTGACACTTTCACAGAACAGGCAGTATGTTTTTTAAATATGGAAACTGGATATCGATCATCACTGAGTCCAATTGGTATTCGTCTTGGGGACAGGCTAACTGGGAAACCTGTTCACGTAGATATAAGCGACGAACCTGTAAAAATGGGAATATGTACCAATAGGAACAAGTTTATACTAGGGCCTTCAGGAAGCGGTAAATCATTCTTTACCAATCATATGGTCAGGAGTTACTACGAGCAGGGAACTCATATTGTACTTGTTGACGTAGGACATAGTTATAAGGGACTATGTGATATGGTTGGTGGCTATTATTTTACCTATGATGAAAAGAACCCAATCCGTTTTAATCCATTTTACATTTCAGAAGGCGATATTCTTGATACAGAGAAAAAAGAAAGTATTAAAACACTGCTTCTGGCTCTCTGGAAAAAGGATGATGAAACTTTTAACCGCAGCGAGTATGTGGCGCTTTCCAATGCGCTACAGCTGTATTATGAGAAGCTGGATATAAACTCCAGTATATTCCCTTGTTTTAATAGCTTTTATGAATTTTTAAAAGATGAGTTTGTCACGATTTTGGAAGGTGAAAAGGTGAAAGAAAAAGATTTTGATGTTAACAATTTTCTGTACGTGCTTCGTCCGTACTATAAGGGAGGCGAGTTCGATTATCTGCTGAACGCAACAGAGAATCTGGAGCTTTTAAAAGAGCGTTTTATTGTATTCGAATTGGACAATATCAAAGATCATCCAATTTTATTTCCTGTAGTGACGATTATTATAATGGAAGTTTTCATAAGTAAAATGCGAAAACTGAAAGGTGTGCGCAAGATGATTTTGATCGAGGAAGCATGGAAAGCCATTGCCAAGGAAGGAATGTCCGAATATATTAAATATTTGTTTAAAACTGTTAGGAAGTTCTTTGGCGAAGCTATTGTAGTTACACAAGAAGTGGAAGATATTATTTCTTCACCTGTAGTAAAACAGGCTATTATAAATAACAGCGACTGCAAAATCTTGTTGGATCAGAGCAAATATCAAAACAAGTTTGATCAGATACAGGAACTGCTGGGGCTTACCGATAAAGAAAAAGCCCTAGTACTATCGGTTAATAAAGCTAATGATCCTGACAAAAAGTATAAAGAAGTATTTATTTCACTCGGGGGCAGACTGTCAAAGGTTTATAGGACAGAAGTTTCTTTAGAGGAGTATCTAGCTTACACGACTGAAGAAAGTGAAAAAGTAAAAATGAATGCCTATGCTAAAAAGTTTGATGGGGACATTAAAAAAGGCATAGCTGCAATGGCTCAGGATATAAGAGATGGAATTTAAATGAAATAGAAAAATGAAAGCAAAATTAATTAGCTGTATTATTTGCCTGCTACTTATCGGTATTCCGGCAAAACCTGCAGATAGATCAACAGCATTACCGATATTGGAAATTGTAAAAGCAGTTACCAAAAAAGTTATTAAGGCAATTGACCTTAGAATTCAGAAACTTCAAAATAAGACAATCTGGCTTCAGAATGCACAGAAGAAGGTAGAAAATGTACTCTCCAAATTGAAGCTGGATGAAATTTCGGATTGGACAAAAAAACAGAAAGACCTATATCAGGGTTATTATGAAGAACTAGCAAAAGTAAAATCTATTATCACCTACTATCAAAGGATAAAAGATATTACACGGAAGCAGACCAGACTGGTTGAGGAATACGAGAGAGCGTGGAATCTATTTAAGCAGGATTCTCATTTTAAGGAAAGCGAAATTCAGTATATGGAACTTGTATATTCTGGAATTCTAGAAGAGAGTGTGAAGAATATTGACCAGATTTTTTTAATTCTGGATTCTTTCTCGACACAGATGAGCGATTTAAAAAGGCTGGAGATTATAAATAATGCTGCTGATCAAATCGATTCGAATTACGATGACTTGACACTTTTCAATCAGCAGAATGTAATCCTTAGTCTTCAGAGAGCTAAAACGGAGGCTGAAGTAAAGCAGGTCAAACAATTTTACGGAATTCCGTAATAAAAGAAAATATTATGAAAAAAGTAATTGTACTGCTTCTTGCTGGATTTCTTTTAAATCAAGGAATTCATGCGCAGGCCAAGCAAAGAAAGGAGCTGCTGCTTCAGATTGCAGCACTTCAAGTTTACATTGAATATGCTAAAAAAGGATATTCAGCGGTATCAAAAGGCCTGAATTTCATTGGAGATGCAAAGAAAGGTGAAGTTAATCTTCATGGTGATTATTTTACTTCACTTTTGAAGATTAATCCAAAAGTAAAGAACTATTATAAGACAGCAGAAATTATTTCGCTGCAATTAAAAATAATCAAAATTTATAAAAGGACTTATACTGATCTTAAGACAAGTGATTTATTTCAGGGAAATGAGCTCGATTATATTGAGCGATCTTTTCAAAGACTACTCGATAATTGCAGTGATACATTAGATCAGCTTCTGGTTATAACCACTGATTTAAAACTGGAACTTAAAGATGATCAAAGGATAGAACGTATTGATGTTCTGTATAAAACGATGGTAGAGAACTACAATTTCTGTTTGACGTTTAGTACTGAAGCCAAAATGTTGACTCTGTCAAAATCTCACGAAATAAAAGATGTTGAGAATGCTAAAAGTATTTACGAATTAAAAAAATTAACACCATGAAAAAGATATTGATTTTAGTGTTTGTGCTCTCTTTTGGATTTAATCCAGGCAAAATATATGCACAGTCGGCAGAAATCCAGCAGTTAATCCTAAACATAGAAAAGCTATCGCAGTTTAAGAAGATTCTCAGCGATATGAAAAAAGGATATGAGTTGCTTTCTGGAGGTTATAAAACAGTTAAAGATATGTCTGAAGGCAACTTTAGTCTTCATAAAACATTCTTGGATGCCTTAATGCAGATAAGTCCGACGATAAAGAACTATAAAAGAGTAGGGGACATTGTAAACTATCAAATAGTGATTGTAAAAGAAAGCAAAAAGGGATTCAATAGGTTTTTAAAAAGTGAAAGTTTCAGCCAGCAGGAGATTGGCTACTTTGAAAAAGTTTATGGTAACCTTTTGAACCAGAGTTTAAGAAATCTTGATGAACTAACAATGGTAATTACAGCTGATAAGCTAAGAATGTCTGACGATGAAAGACTTGAAGCAATTGATAATATTTACATGGAGATGCAGGATAAACTTTTGTTTTTGAGAGACTTTAATAAATCATCGAGTGTATTGGTACTGCAGAGGGCCAAAGAGAAGAACGATGTACTGGCTTCCAAGGAACTTTTGGATTTAAAAAATTAGAACTATGAATATTAGTAAATCTTTTAAAACAGTGGTTTTCTTTACTATTACAGTGATGATGCCGAATTTTATAAATGCACAGGGATTAGGAGATAATATGCAGAGTATGCATTCGGTTTTAGATCAGCTTTACGATGAGATGATGCCGTTGTGCAGCAATCTTTTGGCTGTAGGGCAGGGTATAGCCGGTTTTGGGACGATTTGGTATATAGCTTCCCGAGTCTGGCGTCATATTGCAAATGCAGAACCAATTGACTTTTATCCGCTTTTCAGGCCTTTTGTTATTGGATTCTGTATTATGATTTTTCCATCGGTGCTGGCCCTTATTAATGGGGTAATGAAACCTACCGTTACAGCCACAGCGGCGATGGTGACAGGATCCAATAATGCTGTTGCAGTTCTTTTAAAGGAAAAAGAAAAGGCTATAAAAGAAACCGATCCATGGAAAATGTACGTTGGTTCCACAGGAACAGGAGATCGGGACAAATGGTACAAATATACTCATGATGAAGATCCTTCTGATGAGAGCATGCTTGCAGGTATAGGAAACGACGTAAAGTTTGCCATGGAAAAGGCATCTTATAATTTCAGAAATTCTGTAAAAGAATGGATGAGTGAAGTACTGAGAGTATTGTTCGAGGCTGCCGCCCTGTGTATTGACACGCTCAGGACGTTTCAACTGGTCGTACTTTCTATATTGGGACCTCTTGTATTTGGCATAGCGGTCTTTGATGGATTTCAGCACACACTTACCGTCTGGCTGGCAAGATATATCAATATTTATTTATGGCTTCCAGTTGCAAATATCTTTGGAAGCATCATAGGTAAAATTCAGGAGCTTATGCTGAAGCTGGATTTATCGCAGGTGGAATCAACGGGAGATACTTTCTTCAGCAGGACTGATATGTCATATCTCATTTTTATGATTATTGGGATCATCGGATATTTTACTGTCCCATCAGTAGCTAATTACATCGTTCATGCAGGTGGAGGCGGAGCCTTAGGGCAGAAAGTTACCAGTATGTTTAGCAATAGTGCTAATTCAGTAATTAGCAAGACCTCACAAGGTGCCAGTATGGTAATGGACTCAATGGGAAATGCTGCAGGACAAATGTCACAAAGCATGTCCTCATCAGCTGGTAATACTCCGTACTTCAAAGAGAAAGGAAATTATATGAACGATAAGCTTAAAGGAAATTCCGATTAACCTCAAAAAAAAAGAAGATGTTTACTAAAATGAAAAATATAGATACTGCATTCCGATATGTGAGAGGATTTACAATGCTGGTGATTACAGGATGTATTATTATCTGTTGTTACACGCTTTATAAAAGCTTTGAGTCTGTAGCGCTTATGCAGGACAAGGTTTATATTCTTGCAAATGGCAAAGCACTGGAAGCATATGCGTCAGACCGCAAGGATAATGTCGCTGTAGAAGCAAGAGATCATGTAAAAACATTCCATAAATTTTTCTTTACCCTTGATCCTGATGATAAAGTAATTAAAACAAACGTTACAAAAGCCCTTTATTTGGCTGATGACAGTGCAAAACGAATTTATGATGATCTAAAAGAGAATGGTTTCTATTCAGGAATCATTTCAGGAAATATAAGCCAGACAATTCAGATTGACAGTATAACTATAGACATCAAAGAATATCCGTACCGATTCCAATGCTATGCTAATCAAAACATCATAAGAACTACCAGTATTTTAAAAAGAAGCCTTATAACTCAAGGAAGCCTTCGTAATGTATCTAGAAGCGACAATAATCCACATGGTTTTTTAATTGAACGATGGGAAACCATCGAAAACCGAGATTTGGGTGTTGAAAATAGAAAATAGACGGCTATGAAACCTCTATTTAAAAAACGAGAAGAGCCCTTTATTTACAACAAGTATTACTTGTTTTTACAAGAAAAGTGGGCCCAAAAAATGGACTCTTTGACAATGAGACTTTCTAAAAGAACCCTTGTTTATATGCTGGTTATGTTTACCGTTTTAGAGGGAGGGTATTTTCTCTATAACATTTATGCAGCCTTCTCAAAGAAAAACTCTGAAATGAATAAAAACGCAGCAGCTGTATCAAAAATTAAAACGATCAATTTTAAAAAATAATGTCATGGAGCAAAAAATAATCTCACTAAAAGAATCCAAAAGGAGAAAAATGCTTTTAGTCCTGCCTCTAATTACACTTCCTTTTATAAGTATATTATTTTACACTTTAGGAGGCGGCAGAATGGAAGGAGATACAACCAATAATGAAGCTCAAAAAGGGTTCAACTTTAATCTGCCTATTCCCAAATTCAAAGAAGATTCATCATTTGATAAAATGAGTTACTATGACCAGGCGGCAGTAGATTCCATCAAACTACTGGAACAGATTAAAAAAGACCCTAATTATTTAAATCAAAATATAGTAGAAGACCCAGTGGAGGATTTTACTAATACAGATTTTGTAAATGGAAGGAATTCATTTAACACATCATCGTTGCAGGATACAAAGGAGAAGAAAGTTTATGAAAAACTTAAAGCGCTTCAACAAGTAATCAGTCGGCCTTCGGTACCTGAAAATTATGGACAAAATATGAAGGAGTTTGAAAACTACGGATCTTCTAAAGGTGAGTCCGATGAAATAAAAAACTTAGAAAAAATGATGTCTGAAATGAGTACTTCGCAAGAACCTGATCCTGAACTAAAACAACTTGGTGGTATGCTGGAAAATATTTTGGACATTCAGCATCCGTCACGTGTACAGGAAAGGTTAAAGCAAACTTCAGCGATAAAGAAAGGGAAAGTATTCGCTGTAAACCGTAAAAATGAAGTTGATAATACGTCATTTCTACAACAAAACTCCTTAACTCCAAATCTCTTAAGATTAAACTCATTCTATTCGGTTGATGAGAATTTAGATGCCGAACAACAACAGAATTCAATCGAAGCAGTAATTCATGAGACTCAGTCTATTGTAAACGGATCAGTCGTTAAATTAAGATTAAAAACCGACGTATTTCTTCAGGGCATTCTAATTCCGAAGAACACTTTTTTGTACGGCATGGCATCTTTAAAAGGGGAGCGGCTAGAGATTAAGATCAGTAATATTCAGTATCGGAATTCTATTTTTCCTGTAGAACTGTCCGTTTACGATTTGGATGGAATTGATGGAATCTATATTCCCGGAGCAATCAGCAGGGATGTGGCCAAGACTTCTGCAGACCGCTCACTACAGTCTTTAGGACTAAATGGCGTTTCTGACTCGTGGGGTGTACAGGCTGCAGAAATGGGAATTGAAGCGGCAAAAAGCCTAATGAGCAAAAAAATTAAGCTGATAAAAGTTGTGGTAAAGGCTGGGTACCAGGTATTGCTCTACGACGAGAAACAAAAGAATTTGAAATAACTAAATCTTGTAAAAATGAAAAATAATAATTGGATGATTATGGTCTGCCTTCTTTTAAGTGTTTTGTCAGGCTACGCACAGTTTATAAATAGCGCTGATGATAGCAATCTGGATAAGTTTAAAAACCTGCAGATTGCGTACTCTAAAACAACAAGCATAGTATTTCCTTATGCGATAAAAAGTGTTGATAAGGGCAGTCAGGATATTTTAATGCAAAAAGCAAAAGGAGTAGAAAACATTTTACTTCTGAAAGCTGCAAAGCAAAATTTTACGCAGACCAATATAACTGTAGTTACATCAGACAGCCGACTATATGTTTTTGTTCTGAACTATGACGAAATTTGCCCGGATTTAAATATTAAGGCTGATAACAGTGCTATTGTAAATAACGATATTTTGTTTTCACTGGATAATGAAAATCAAAAGAAAATTGAACAATATTCAAAGCTTGCACTATTTAAGAAGAAAAAAATAAGCGGTTTAAAGAGTTCAAGATTTGATATTAATCTTAGTGTGAACGGAATATTTATTCATCAGGATGTTCTTTACTTCAGACTTGTTTTAGGCAACACTTCTAAGATAAACTATGACATTGACCAGCTTCGTTTTTTTATTCGAGATCAAAGAAAATCCAAACGTACTGCTTCACAGGAAATCGAAATACTACCGCTTTTTTCAACTTCAAACTCCATGCTGATTCCGGATAAATCTGAAGTGGATTTAGTCTATGCTTTGTCAAAGTTTACTATCCCTGAGAAAAAATATCTCACGATTCAACTTATTGAAAAGAATGGCGGAAGACAGTTAGAAATAGATATCAAAAATAATGATCTAATTGATCTTGATGTTCTTAATAGTTTTTAAAAGAATAATAACTTTAAAATAATTTATCATGAATCAGAAAAATTTAGAATTCCTAAAAGATCAGTTAAAATATACTGGATTTGGAGAAACGTTCGATCAGGATCTGAAAGAAAAGATGCTAAAAGGAGAGACAGAGTTTAAGATTATAAAAGAAGGTGTTTATGGAAAAGATTCAATGACTGCCGAATTGAATTTTAAAAAATCTGACCAAAGTGATTTGTACTTTTTTAACTCTTATCATGTAAATCTTAAAAAGGAAGAATCAAAAGAAGGATTAGAACAGACTTTCTATATTAATAGCAACAGCAGCAATATCACCCTTAAAGAAGCCTATAATTTAATGGAGGGACGTTCTGTAAATAAGGACCTTAAAACTAAAGAGGGCGAAGTGTATAATTCTTGGATCAAAATTGACTTTAAAGAATCTGAGAGTAATTCCAACTTTAAAATAAATCATTACCATCAAAATTACGGATACGATCTGGAAGCATGTTTAGCAAAGCATTCTATAAAGGAACTTGAAACACCCAAGTATAAAGAAGATCTTTTAAATTCACTAAAAAAAGGAAATCTTCAGTCTGTAACGTTTGTTGTTAATGGAGTTGAAAGCAAACAGTATATAGAGGCAAACCCGCAATTTAAAACTGTAAATGTATATGACGGCAATTTACAAAGGATTAATCATCGCGAGAGCAAAGATGAGAAACAAAAAGAAACTCAAGGTAAATCTACTAGTAAGGACTTTAGCCAGAGAAAGGAATCTGTTTCAGATGAGGTGGCTGAAGTAGAAAAAAAAAGATCTCAAAGAAAAGGCAAAGCTAAATCTTTATAGTTACATGGAAAATTTAAAACCTTTATCCGATTTCTTTTTAGCTATTGAAAAAGATTTCCGCATAAGCACAACACACATTGCGCTTTATGCCGCTTTGCTTCAATATAGAGTTGCGAAAGGTTTTGTAAATCCTATACAGGTCTATAGATATGAAATAACTCCTTTGGCTAAAATTTTATCAGCTTACACCTATCATAAATGTATTCAGGAGTTGAGTAATTATGGTTATATAAAATACGAACGATCGTTTAAGAAAACACAAGGGAGTAAGATTTATTTTTTTGAGTAATGGATTAAAAAAAATTAAAGGCCCGTAATAGGGCTTTTTTTATATAAAATATTTTAGAGATGGAAGATGAAGAGGAAAACACAAGAGGGAGAATAACCCCAGAGAAAGCTATGAATATGTTAAACTCTGAGGGTATGAATGTTACAATTGAAGAAGCAACTGAAATTTTGCTATTTTTACGAAAAATGGCTCATGTAGCCGTATCTAAATTTTTGGAGTCATGAGTATTATAGCAGATTTATACATACGTGTAAGCACGGACGAACAAGCAGAGAAAGGTTATTCGCAGAGAAATCAGGAAGAAGTTTTAAGGAAATATTGCGCAATAAATTACATTGAAGTACGTAACGCTATTTATGAGGATCACTCCGCTAAAACGTTTAACAGACCGCAATGGAATAAACTTTTACTTAGTTTAAAAAAGCAAAAAAATACAACTGATCTAGTCTTGTTTACCAAATGGGATCGTTTTAGCAGAAACGCAGGAGATGCCTATCAGATGATAAGCTTATTGAGAAAGTTAGGTGTAGAACCTCAGGCGATTGAGCAACCTCTTGATTTGGCAATTCCAGAAAATAAAATGATGCTGGCTTTTTACCTAGCAGCTCCTGAAGTTGAAAACGATCGTAGAGCTTTAAATACTTTTCATGGAATGAGAAGAGCAAAAAAAGAAGGAAGATATATGGGGATTGCGCCGTTTGGATATGCAAATAAATCCAAAGAAGATGGAAGTAAATATATTGCACTTGTAGAACCTGCCGCCTCGGTTATGCGCTGGATTTTTGAAGAACTGGCTAAAGGAATATTCAATACAGAGCAAATATATCATATGGCGTGCAGGAGAGGATTTAAAAGAACTAAAAATAACATGTGGGGCTTGATAAGAAATCCTGTCTATTGCGGTAAAATATTTATACCGAAATATAAAGATGAAGAAAGTAGATTTGTTACAGGACAGCATGAGGCACTTATTTCCGAAGGGCTTTTTTATAATGTACAGGATATCCTAGATGGAAAATCACGTCTTTACAGACCTAAAATTAAAACCGTTGTTGATTTCCCATTAAGAGGCTTTTTTATCTGTCCAAAGTGTCAGAAGAAGCTACAAGGAAGTAAATGTAAAGGCAGACACAAATACTATCATTATTACCACTGTGAATCGCAGTGTAAGTTTAGAATTAACTCAAAAATCGCTAATGAGCTGTTTATTGAAGATCTTAATAAGTATCAACCTATAGCTGAAGTTAAAAAATTGTACAGCTCGATTTTGTATGAGACGCATCGTGATCTTGCAAATAACGCCGGCGAACAGAAAAGAAGACTTGTAGAACAGATAAAAGATTTTGAACTAAGATTAAGTAATGCAAGAGATCTTCTATTAACATCAAAAATTGAAGCTGATGATTATAAGCTGATGAAAGATGACTATGGTGCACGAATTGCAAACCTTGAACGCGAGCTATCAACAGTCACTAAAGATAAACATAGTATTGAAGAGCTACTGATAAAGGGAATTGACAATCTTATCAAGCTTAATGATTCTTATTTGAAAAGGGATTTATCTGATGCAAGAAGCCTAATTGGTTTAGTTTACCCCGAAAATTTCACAATTCACGAAAATAAAGTACAAACCGCTAGAGTGAACAAAATAATAGAGTCTATTTATCTCATTAATAAACAGTTAAAAGCAAAAAAAAACGGGACAAAAGATGGTTTTTATCTTTTGTCCCGAGAAGTGACCTCGACTGGATTCAAACCAGTAACCTTCTGAGCCGTAATCAGATGCGCTATTCAGTTGCGCCACGAGGCCTTTTTGTTTCATTGAGCTAATTTTCGTAGCTTTGTTGAACGCTGTTTGCGGGTGCAAATATAGAGATAAATGCGAGATAAACAAGCAAAAAATTACAGAAAAATAAAAAAAAATGAAGATTGAAAATTATATACGTGATATTCAGGGTTTTCCTAAAGAAGGAATTTTATTTAAAGATATCACTCCGTTGTTAAATGACGTAAAAGCAAGGCAGGAATGCTTATCTCTTTTGGTAAATTCTCTTAACGGACAGAAAATTGATAAGGTAGTAGGGGCAGAAAGTCGTGGTTTTTTCTTCGGGATGTTATTGGCACAAGAACTAAACGCAGGATTTGTTCCGGTAAGGAAACCTAAAAAACTGCCTTTTGAAACTATTTCAGCTTCATACGAATTAGAATATGGTACAGACAGCCTTGAAATGCATACGGATGCAATCAAAAAAGGTGACCGTATTTTAATTCACGACGATGTTCTGGCAACCGGCGGAACCGCAAAAGCAGTCTGCGAGCTGGTTGAAAAATTAGGCGGCGAAATCGTTCAATGCAATTTTTTAATGGAGCTGACTTTCCTTAACGGAAGAGAAAAAATAAAAGAGTTTCCCATTTTTGCAGTGCTGTCTTATTAATAAAAAGCGCTGGATTAATTAATTAAAGAAATTTTTAACACATAGAAACATAGGTTTTAAATATATAAAAGAATATAAAAAGAAACCAGTTTCTAACACATAGCTGTCTCTGTGTGTTTAAAATAAGTGAAACGCCTTTTTTCAAGGTATTAAATCTATGTTTCTATGTGTTTAAAATTATTTGCCCCAACAGGTTAAACAAACACAATTTTGTGTTTAACGGCATACAAAACCAAACCTATTCTCGTTTTTATCTCTAATTTATCAAATAAACATTCCCTGTAACCGTCAATGGTTTTAGGGCTTAAACACATTTCTGAGGCTATTTCTTTATACGTCATCTCAGTGCAGGCATGTTTAATAAACACCAGTTCTTTTTCTTTTAAACTGATTTTTTTATTATCGCTGTTGACTTTATTAACGAGCATTGCCGAAACTGATTCGGTAAAATAAAATCCTTTTTCGATAACACATTCAATGGCTTCCTTAAAAATTTCCGGTGATGTATCTTTTAGTAAATAACCTTTTGCTCCGTTAGTAATCATTTTAATAATAATTTCTTCATCATCATTTACAGAAAGCGCAATTACTTTTAAATCAGATCTGTTTTCTTTAACCCATTTCATCGTGCTTAGGCCGTCTAAAACAGGCATATTAACATCTAATAATACCAGGTCAATATTGGTATGGGGGTTTTCCTGAAGGTAAGAAATAAATACTTTTCCGTTTTCAAATCGCTCAATAACATCGTAGCCTCCAAAACTTTTTATCAAAAGTTCTAATGATTGGGAAAAAAGCTGATGATCGTCGACAATAATAATTTTACTTTTAATATTCGGTTTCATTGGTTGTGGTTAAAGGGTATTCTAAAGTTACAGTTGTTCCTGATGAATCTGATTCCATGATTAATTGGGCTCCAATAAGTTTAGCCCGCAATTTCATGTTGGTTAATCCTAATCCGGAATTTGCTTTAAGAGGATCATAGCCAATTCCGAAATCCTTTAATTTTAATTGAAAAAGAGTTTCAGTTGTTACAATATTTACTTCGTATAAATCGCTGTGAGAATGTTTTAGGCTATTATGTAAAGCTTCCTGAAAAATTCGGTAAATAAATAAATCATGCTCTTCACTTATCTTTGGGATTTCTCCAACTAAATTATAACGATACTGAATTTTTTTAAGTTTTTTTATACGTATTAAATCTTGTTTTATAGCTTCGATAAAATTGCTCTGCAGCAAATTATCTTTGTTAATGATACGTGATAAAATTCTGAGTTCATCTAATGCTTTTGCCAAAACATCCTTAAGATCTTTTAATTCCTTTACCTGAATGTTTTTACTGCTTATAGACATGTTGAGCTGCATAATTCCAACAGAAATAATCTGGCCGATATTATCATGAAGTTCTTTACTAATTTCAGAAAGCGTCTGATCTTTAATTTCGATTCGGGTTTTTACTAATTCAGATTGAAAATACATTTCAGATTCCATTTTTTCGACCAGGTAGCTGTTCTTCTTCTTTAAAAAATAAAAGAAAAGTACAAGTACAACGACCAGTAAAGTAAAAAAAACAATACCTAATGAAATAACTAATAATTGTATTTCTTTTCGCTCCATAAAAATCCTATAATATAACAGCTATGTGCTAAAAAATTTAAGATGAACAATACTAAGCTAAATACTGATTCGTCTTGTTTGATAAGAAACCAATTGATAGCCAGCATAAAAGGCGTAAAAGGAACATGAAAAACCAATATTCCTAAAATGTACCAGAAAAAAACAGATCGTTTGAAATTTAAAATTTTGTCTGAATTAAAAATCTCTACCAAATATAAGCAGGATAATATTAATACTAACATTACACCTATGGCAAAACTGTATGTAAACGAACGATTTGTATCTTCTTTAAAATAAATAATATTTAAAAAGAAAGAAACAATAAACAGGATCAAAAAGTAAACTGCCGTCATCCTGTAATTTATCTTCGACAAAAGGCTCCGCAGCAGCAGTATATAGGCAGAAAAGCTGACAAACATATAGAAATTATAGACATAATAATTTAGTAAGCCTGTCAAATAGGTAAAATAATATCCGACTAATTCTATTAGTGCAGAAAAAAAGATTAAAATTACTAAAAATTTAGCTTTATTACCAGGTAATTTATGCATAGAAATTAATCCGATGCTTCCTGATAATAAAGCTAAATAAATGATATACGATCTTAAAAATTCAAACATAATTTTATTAATAGATTAAGCTTGGCGGTCTACCGATATTACCGTAATTCATAGGCTCAAGAGTTTGAATATCAGCAGGGGCTGATTCCTGAACCATTGCAAAACTTTGAACTTTTGCGGTATTATTTTCAACTTTTTTTCCTGTCGGAACCAAGAATAGGGTTGTTAATCCGGCTTTATCGCCATGTTGTTCATCATCTGGATATACACCAAAATAAAAACGTATTCCATCTACGTTATATCCGTCTTTTGCGCCATTGGTTTTAATATAATGTATATAACTTTCTAAAGCTTCTAATGAATACCAGATAGCGTTTGCATCTTCTTTTTTAGCAGCTTTGCCAGTTAAGGACGCCGCTTTTTTATTGTTGTAGTTAACATTCAATTGCTTTGCAAATTCTTTAGTTATTAACTGACTAGGTTTTGCTGGTGGATTTTTCATTGTTATTTATGAATTAATTGGTTACTTGTTTAGTTTACAGTTTTTTTTAATTGTAGACGACAAAATTATTTGATGTCTAAAAACAACGCAAGGGGAAAAATACCCTTTTTTCTTCAGGTAAAATTATCTAAAAAAACGGGCTAAAATACTGCTTAATACTATTTTGCAATTAAATAATTTTACAACGTCAATTTTTAAGAGCAAAAACTGATGCTAAAAGCGCGTAAACAGCGGTAAAGAAAATTCTTTCAGCCAGAAGAAGACAGAGCGAAATTTATAACTAAGAATCAATAATTAACAATTAAGATTTGGAGATCAAATTTAGAATAGATATTTGATTAGTTAGTGTTTTTGTTTTTTGGTGTTTAAGGTTTCAGGTCTGGCAGCTTGTTAATTAACCGCAAAGTCCGCAAAGGATTACGTAAAGAAAGAAATGTTTTGAAGATGTGGGTCAACAAAAACTTTTCAAAAGCTTTGTGAAATTCTTTGCGAGTTTTATGGTAAAACAATACTCAGGCAACCACCTGAAACCTGAAACTTAAAAAAAACTTGAAACATGAGACTTGAAGCAAAAAAATAAACCCGACAAGTATAATACACCTGTCGGGTTTGTTATTTAATAACGTTAAGATTTATCTTAAACTTGCGCCAAGTTCAGTTTCAAAAGTCTGTTGTAATTTCGACATGATTTTGTCAATCTGAGCATCAGTAAGCGTTTTTGTATTATCCTGGATTGTAAAGCTCAACGCATACGATTTTTTGCCTGCCGGAAGTTTGTCTCCCTGATAAACATCAAATAAATTAATGTCTTTTAAAAGAGCTTTTTCCGTTTGTCTGGCCAGGTTAAAAATACTTTCGTAAGTAGTTTTCTCGTCGATTAATAAAGCTAAATCTCTGCGAACTTCCGGATATTTAGGAATCTCTGTATATTTAATTTTTCCTGTAATGATTTTTAAAATCAAATCCCAGTTGAAATCAGCATAATAAACATCTTGCTTAATCCCAAAATGCTTTAAAATCGATTTTTTCACAACTCCCATTTCAACTAATGTATCATTGTTGTAGCAAATTGAAGTTCCTTCTGAGAAAACATCAGATTGTACCGGGGCATTTGAAATTTTTTCAATTCCCAAACGAACCAGAATACCTTTTACATAACCTTTCAATAAGAAGAAATCAGTTCCTTTTTGCGGCATTGTCCAGCTTTCTTTATTTCTGTTTCCAGAAATAGACAAAGTTAAATGTTTGTGTTCTTCGTAACCGTTTAGGTATTTGTGATATGATTTTCCAAATTCAAATAATTTTAAATCAGAATTTTTTCTATTGATATTATATGAAATCGCTTCAAGAGCAGAAAATAATAATGATTGACGCATTGTTGATAAATCACTGCTCAAAGGATTTAACATTGTTACATTGTGTTCTTCTTTTAAAACAGTCGATAATTTTGCATACGCGGCTGTTGTTAAAGAGTTTGCCATCATTTCATGAAAACCTTGAGAGTTTAATTGAGAAGCGATAACATTTTGTACTTTATAATCTTCTGTTCTTGGAGAATTGGCTACCGTTGCATTGAATTTTTTAGAAAACTCAATATTGTTGTAACCATAAACTCTTAAAATTTCTTCGATAACATCAATTTCTCTTTGAACATCAACACGGTACGCCGGGATTGTTAAGCCTAAACCGGTATCAGAAACGCTGTTTACTTTAATATCTAAAGAAACCAGAATTTTTTTGATGGTATCTTTTGGAATTTCCTGTCCGATGATTTTAGAAACGTGGCTGAAATTCAATAAAACCGAAAAATCTTCTACTTTTTTAGGATAAACTTCTACAACATCGCAAGTGATTTTACCACCTGCAACTTCCTGAATTAAGATAGCTGCACGTTTTAAAGCATACTCTGTAATAGTTGGGTCAATTCCTCTTTCAAATCTAAAAGAAGCATCGGTATTCAATTGATGTCTTTTTGCTGTTTTACGAACGCTTACAGCATCAAAATAAGCACTTTCTAAGAAAATAGAAGTTGTACTATCAGTAACGCCAGATTTTTTTCCTCCAAAAACACCTGCAATACAAAGCGGTCCTTTTTCGTCGCAAATCATTAAATCCTCAGCATGCAATGTTCTTTCAACATCATCAAGCGTAGTGAATTTTGTTCCTTCTGGCAATGTTTTTACAATTACTTTTCCGGTAATTTTTGCAGCATCAAAAGCATGAAGCGGCTGTCCTAATTCGTGTAAAACATAATTAGTAACATCGACAATATTATTTTTTGGCGTTAAACCAATCGATTTTAAACGATCCTGAAGCCATTTTGGAGATTCGTGAACCGTAATTCCTGAGATAGTTACACCGCAGTATCTTGGTGCTAAAGCAGGTTCTTCAACATTAACATCAATTTTAAGCGTACGCATATCTACTCTAAAATTGCTTACAGATGGCGTAATCAATTCAACATTTACACCTCTTTGAAGCATTCCGGCTCTTAAATCACGTGCAGTTCCAAAGTGGCTCATTGCATCGGCACGGTTTGGTGTTAAACCAATTTCAAAAACTTCATCATCGGCAATTTGAAAAACTTCAGAAGCCTTAGTTCCCGGAACCAAGTTTTCTTCCAAAACCATAATTCCGTCGTGACCAGTACCAAGACCTAATTCATCTTCGGCACAAATCATTCCGTGGCTTTCCTGTCCGCGAATTTTACCTTTTTTAATAGTAAATTCAACACCATCTTTATCATATAAAACGGTTCCAATAGTTGCAACAGGAACTTTTTGTCCGGCAGCCACATTTGCTGCACCGCATACAATTTGTACAGGGGCCTCTAAACCAATATTTACTGTAGTTACTTTTAATCTGTCGGCATCAGGATGTTTTTCGCAGGTAAGTACATGTCCTACAACAACCCCTTCTAATCCGCCTTTAATTGACTGGTATTTTTCTACAACTTCAACTTCAAGACCCAAATCTGTCAATAATTCAGAAGTTTGTTCAGATGTCCAATCAGTTTTAATGAATTGTTTTAACCAGTTGTAAGATATTTTCATGTTAGTTTTATTCTTTTATCAGGATACAAATATAAGGATTGAGAATTGTAGTAAGAAAGAATTTATTTTGTTTTTTCTGACTTAAAACGTTTGATAAGCTCAAAATAATGTGTTACTCTTTTGAGTTTTAGTTCGTTTAAATCAATTCTTCGATATGTTTTTTGATGTTTTCAGAAATCTTTTTTGTTGGAAGATCGTTTTCGTCATCTCCAAACGGATCTTCGATTTCTTCTGCAATAAGCTCCAAACTTGCCAAAACATAAAATATAAAAACGACAACCGGCGCTACAAAATATCCCAGGCTAATAGAATACCCAAACGGAAGCGTCATGGTATAAAAGAAGATAAATTTCTTGATAAATGCGCTGTAAGAGTAGGGAATAGGTGTGTTTTTAATACGCTCGCACGCACCGCAGATATCTGTAAATGACTGCAGTTCATTATTTAAAATAATTAATTGATCGCCGGTAATTTTTTTTGCATCATACAAATCATTGATTTTATGATACATGATTTTTTTTAACTGATTTGGTTTGTGTTTATGATGATCTATTTCTAAATCAACATCTTCAAAAAGCTGTTTACTGGTATCGGCATCTTTTAAATGTTTGTGCAGAATATCAGCATACAGCGGAATAAATTTTTTAAAGAAACTCCTGTCGTTTTCGTCTTTTAAAATAGCCGAAAGTTTTATAGCCAGATTACGGCTGCTGTTTACGAGACCTCCCCAAAGTTTGCGGCCTTCCCACCAGCGGTCATAAGCGGTATTTGTTCTAAAAACGAGCAATAACGAAATTACAAAACCAAGCATTCCGTGCATGATAGGAATGTTATGTATATAATCGTTTTTGCCAACTTTAAAGTATTCAACTTCCAGATAACCAACGGCTGCGGCATAAATACCAATCGCAAGCATGATTGGTAAAAGTTTTCTAACGGTATCAGATTTATGAAAATGGAATATAAATGTAAACCATTCTTTGGTATTATAAGAGATCATCTAAGTTTGTTTTGAAACAAATTTAGTTTAAAAATTAATATTTCCTGCTAATTCTTTTAAGGCAATTTCAGATAATTTTGCTTCGTATTGTGCGTTGCTGTAACGAACTTTTGCGTTTACATAATTTAGCTGAGCTGTTCTAAAATCAATGGTTGTAATAGTTCCAATTCTAAATTTATCTAAAGTAATTTCTAAATTTTGTCTGGCAATTGCTTCGTTATTTTCTTCTAAATCAATTAATTCTAAATTGGTTAAATACGTTTGAAAAGCTGTGCTTAACTGCGTGTTCAAAATCATATTTTGCTGATCGATAGCAATTTGAGAATTTTCGATTTGAAGCTTGGCTACTTTTTCATTTCGATGCTGGTTAAATCCGTCAAAAATATTCATCGAAGCATTAAAACCGTAGGTAAATCCTCTTGAAGAGTTTTCGCTTGTAAATCCTAAACTTGACTGACTTTCGGCAAAATTATAACCCGAAGTTAAATTTACAGTTGGGTATCTACTTGCTTTTACTTGTTTAAGCTGTAATTCGGCAATACGTTTATTGATTATCTGCGATTCTAAAGCCGGATTTTGTTTTTGTGCCAAATCCATTAAATCGGCCAAAACCAGTTTTTCATCAACAGTAACGATATCAGTCACTGTGAAGTTGATTTTAGGGTCACGGGCAAGATATTGATTCAATAATATTTTAGCATTAGCATACGATTCTTTTTGTCTCAATAAAGTAACCTGATCTGTATTTAAATCAACCTGTGCATTTAAAACTTCTAATTTTGAAGCTTTACCAATAGTGAAACGGTTTTGTGCTAATTCTACTCTTTGTTTAGAAATTACAATTGTAGTATCTAAAGCGGCTAATTGATGCTGTTGCTGCACCAAATCGTAATAAGCAGAATTTACCTGACCAATTTTTACGAGAATTGTTCTTTTTAATTCGGCATCGCCTAATTTTTGAAGTTCTTTTAACTGATCGTATCGGGCAAACATTCTCATTCCGTCAAAAACCGTCCAGCCTAAGCTGACTCCATACGTTAAACTGTTGTTTTTTGCATTGTTTAATGTAGTCGATGTTCCGTCCTGACGCACCTGAGTTGAGTTGGTAACACTATTATTGTCTACAATATTTGCTGTAGCGGTTGGCAGTATGCCCGCATTTCCAACAGTAACATTTGTTTCGCTTATTGTCGAATTATTTTTGGCAATTTTAATCTCAAAATTATTTTCTAAAGCGATTTTCATTGCTTCTTCAATAGTCAAAACTTCTTGTGCATTTGTTTTAACAATGCAAAAGAACAGAACTATTAAAGTGCAGTATATATTCTTAATATTCATGTTATTTTTCTTTTGCCCCGAATTCACGAATTAATTTAATAAAATTCTGAATTCGAGGCTAATAAATATTTATTTACTTTCTTTTTCGTATTCGTCGATACGATCAAATTCAGGATAATGTTTTCTGGCTTTAGACCACATAAAATAAATAGCCGGAATAACAAAAAGGGTCAAAGCAAGAGAGAAAATTGTTCCTCCCACAATTACAACTCCCATACCAATTCTACTGGTAGAAGCGGCTCCAAGTGACATTGCAATTGGCAGAGCACCTAATGCAATCGCTAAACTGGTCATTAAAATAGGTCGTAAACGTGCTTCTGATGCTTCGAGAATGGCTTCCATTTTTGGTTTGCCCTGTTCTCGTAACTGATTGGCAAATTCGACAATCAAAATACCGTTTTTTGTTACCAGACCAATAAGCATTACAGTTCCAATCTGGCTGAAAATATTCCAGGTCTGGTTGAATAACCAAAGTGAAAATAAAGCTCCCGCAACCGCCATTGGCACCGTTAATATGATAATAAACGGATCGATAAAACTTTCAAATTGTGCCGCAAGAATCAGGAAAATCAATAATAAAGCTAATCCAAATGCAAAAGAAGTATTTGAGCTGCTTTCGACAAAATCTCGCGATTCTCCACTTAAATCTGTTGTAAAACTGTCGTTTAAAACTTTAGCTTTAATTCTGTCCATTTCCTGAATACCATCATTGATGCTTTTTCCCGGTGCTAAACCTGCAGAAACAGTTGCAGACATATAACGGTTATTATGGTACAATTGCGGCGGATTACTCTGCTCTGCAACATTTACAACGTTATCCATTTGAATTAACTGCCCGCTTTTGTTCTTTACAAACATCGACGTTAAATCCAGAGGTTTTGATCTGTCTTTTTGATCAAACTGACCAATAACCTGATATTGTTTTCCGTTTTTAATGAAATACCCAAAACGCTGCCCGCTTAATGAAAGCTGTAAAGTCTGTGCAATATCTAAAATCGAAATACCTAAACTTTCTGCTTTTGCACGGTCAATACTTACGTTAATTTCAGGTTTGTTGAATTTTAAATTAACATCGGTAGTGGAGAAAACGTCGCTTTTACCAACTTCATCCATAAAAACAGGAATTTTTTCTTTTAATCTTTCAAAATTCGGAGCCTGGATAATATATTGAATCGGCAGACCGCCGCGTCTGTTTACGGCAATTGTAGGCTGCTGTGTTACAGAAGTTTTAGCATTAGGATATTGTTTTGTCCATTTTGTTAATTCGTCTGCAATATCTTTTTGCGATTTTTTTCTTTCGTCGACATCCTTTAATGCAAGCCTCACTAATCCGCTGTTAACCGAATTTGAACTAAATCCGGGAGAAGTAATTACTAAACTCACTTTTTTCTCTGGAATAGAATCATCAATTAATTTTGAGATTTCCTGCATAAAGCGGTCTGTATATTCGTATGAAGATCCCTCGGGAGTTGTCATACGCATGGTTACAGCGCTTCTGTCATCATAAGGAGCTGTTTCTTTTGGCAGAATGGTAAAGAACAAATAAATCAATCCAAAACAAACAATTAAAATTGGGAAACTAATCCATTTTTTGTCCATGAATTTAGTTAGAGCCTCAGCATAACCGCTGTTTAATTTTTCAAAGAAAGGCTCCGTTTTAGTATAAAATTTTGATTTTTTCTGTTCGCCGCCTTTCATTAAATAAGCATTTAACATTGGCGTTAAAGTCAATGATACAAAGGCAGAAATTAAAACGGCTGCACCAATTACAACACCAAATTCCCTAAAGAGCCGGCCTACGAAACCTTCTAAGAAAATTACCGGTAAAAATACCGCCGCAAGTGTTACCGAAATCGAAATTACGGCATAGAAAATCTCATTAGAACCTTTAATTGCCGCTTCGATTGGCGACATTCCTTCTTCGACCTTTTTGAAGATATTTTCGGTAACCACAATTCCATCATCCACAACCAAACCTGTTGCCAATACAATTGCTAATAATGTTAGGACATTAATTGAGAACCCAAAAAGCCACATGATAAAGAAAGTAGCAATCAATGAAACCGGAATATCAATTAAAGGCCTGAACGCAATTGCCCAGTCTCTAAAGAAAAGATAAATAATGATGATTACCAGAATAATCGAAATCCCTAAAGTTTCGGCAACTTCAAGTACTGATTTTTTTACGAAAATAGTATTGTCCAGCGCAATATTCAGTTTAATATCTTTTGGAAGATCCTTTTTAAGAGCTTCGTATTTTTTGTAAAATTCTTTCGAAATATCTAAGTAATTAGCTCCCGGCATTGGCACAATTGCCAAACCAATTAATGGAAGTCCTGACTGGCTTAGTTTTGTTTCTAAATTTTCAGGTCCTAATTCTGCCCCGCCCACATCGCTTAAACGAACGATTTTATCCCCGTCGGTACGAATAATAATATTGTTAAATTCTTCGGCTTTTGATAAGTTACCAATTGTTTTTACGGTTAATTCGGTATTATTTCCAGTCAGTTTTCCCGAAGGTAATTCGACATTTTGTGCATTTAATGCATCGCGAACTTCGGCAACCGTACAGCCGTAGGCCGTTAATTTTACAGGATCGATCCATAAACGCATTGCGTAACGTTTTTGACCCCAAATCTGCACGCTGCTCACACCCGGAATTGTCTCTAATCGCTGAGAAATAACATTTTCGGCATAATCACTTAATTCTAAAGAACTTCTGGTGTCACTTTGAACAGTCATCGAAATAATAGCGTCACTATCGGCATCTGCTTTTGATACAACAGGAGCGGCATCAATATCCTGCGGTAAACTTCTAATGGCTTGTGAAACCTTATCACGAACGTCGTTTGCAGCTTCTTCTAAATCTTTATCAAGATTAAACTCAATGGTAATATTACTGCTTCCCTGATTACTTGAAGAAGTAATATTTCGTATTCCGTCAATAGCATTTACAGCTTTTTCAAGAGGTTCAGTAATCTGCGATTCTATAATGTCGGCGTTAGCACCTGTGTAACTTGTTCTGATAGAAACCTGCGCCGGGTCGATCGAAGGAAATTCCCGCACACCCAAAAATGTATAACCAATAAAACCGAATAATATGATTAATAAATTCAGTACAATGGTTAAAACAGGTCTTCTTATACTTGTAGTTGATAAACTCATTTGTAATTTTAGATTTTAGATTGTTGATTTTAGATTTCAGATTTATTGCTAAATCTTACCGCCATCTTTAAATCTATATTCAAGTCTTATGACTTTGGACTTTCGGCTTTATGACTATTTTACTTTTACTTTAATAGGTGCTTCATTTTTTAATGACATAACACCGCTTGTTATTAAAGTATCTCCGGCTTTTAATCCTGATAAAATCAAAATAGAAGCGTCAGTTCTTGTTGTTGCATCAACCATAACTTCTTTGGCTTTACCCATGTCTGCAATAAAAACTTTTTTACCGTCTTGTACAGGAACAATAGCCTGAGAAGGTACAACTATGGCATCTTTAATAATGTTTAATGGTAATTTTACATCGGCAAAAGTTCCCGGAAAAAGTTTCCCGTCAATATTATCTGCAATGGCACGAATTTGTAAAGTTCGCGTTGAAACTGCCACTTCTGGCTCAATTGCGTAAATTTTTGCTGAATAGGTTTTATCTGAACCAGAAACTGTAAAATCGATTGTTGAACCGGATTTTACCTGCGATGCATATTTCTCAGGAATTGAGAATGTGATTTTTAATTTTCCTGTGTTGACCAGTTTTGCTACTAAAACTGTTGGTGTAATATAGGTTCCCGGTGAAATAGAACGCAGACCCACTTTTCCTGAAAAAGGTGCTTTTACAGATGTTTTAGATATTTGCGCTCTAATTAATTGACTTTGAGCCTGTGCCGAAGCATAATCTGCTCTTGCAACATCTGCTTCTTCCTGACTGATTGCTTCTTTTTGAAGTAAAAGTTTTGCTCTTCTTTCATTTTCTGCAGCTAAGCCTTCTTTGGTTACTGCTTGTCTTAATTGTGCTTTTAATTCGATGTCGTTTACTTTAAAAAGTATCTGACCTTTATTCACGTAACTTCCTTCATTAAAATAAATGCCTTCTACAATTCCCGAAACTTCACTGTGAATTTCAATTTGTTCGTTTGCTTCGATTGAACCTGATAAAGATAAGTTGTTATCAAATGTCGAAGTTTTAACTACAAGTCCAGTGACTGTTGTTGGTTTATCTTTGTCGCCAAATTTTTTTGATTCGTCATTTTTGCTTTTATTGGATATTATCCGATAGGTAATAAATCCTCCTAAAACGATGATTATCAAGGCGTAGATTAGGTGTTTTAATTTCATAAAATTTAGGTGAATGTTTTTTTGTTGTATTTTTTTGCAGCTAACAAATTTAACTTTTTGTACTGAAACCAAAAGGCGTTAGCTTTTATTTAACACTTGGATTACTATAATTTCAAATCGCTTTTATGAGCTATAACTGCCAAAGTTTGCTTTTAGACTTCTCTTTTGAGAAAAGGTTTAAATATAAATGCTGCTTTTTTTTAATAATTCTTAACAGCTTTGATAGTTTTTTATCTATATATCTTGTAATCAAACTGATATGTTTGTGTTTGGTATAAAAGTAAAATTTTATGTTTTAATTTTTATTTCCTTTCATCTCCAATGATTGCTCATACTTCATAATTTTTTTTCGCATTTGTCCGATTTTTTTTGCACTTTATCGAATTTATTTGTAACATTACTATGTTAAACAAAATGCCGGTTTTGCCAATAATAGGTATAAAATACTGTAAGATTATTTGCTTTAATAATAGGTTAGATGTAGTTTTTTAGGTTTTTTACAGAAATTATTTAATAATTATATTAACAAGTGTTTATATTTTTTGCTCTTAATTACTAAAAAAATAATAATATGAAGAAAAAAATACTCTTAGCTTTATGGTTTACACTTTTACTATTTTCAGTTGGTTATCTTTTTTGGCAGAATGAATTTAAATATAGTCTGCCAACGCCAATTCCGAAGAATTACCATGCTATCGCAATGGGTTCTAAAATTGATTTGTCGCAATGCTGCGCATTTGATAACAAACCTGTTTTTTTTCATTTCTTTAATCCGGATTGTCCTTGTTCACGCTTCAATGTTCCGCATGTAAGTGATTTGATAAAGAAATATGGTGATAAAGTCAATTTTAAAATTGTTGTTTTAAACAAAAAGAAGACTTTTTCTATTGAAGAAATTCAGCAAAAGTTTGGAGCGCATATTCCAGTTTATTTTGATGAAGGCATAGCTCAAAAATGCGGTGTGATTTCGACCCCGCAGGCTGTTCTTTTAGATGCCGGTCATAATTTATATTATCGTGGTAATTACAATAAAACTAGATATTGCACAGATGCTGATAGTAATTATGCCCAAATGGCGATCGATTCGCTGTTAAAACAAAATATTTCGCCCTCATTTAATGCTTTAGCCCTCAAAGCTTACGGATGTTCATTACCAAATTGCACTAAATAAAATCTATCACTAACCTAAAAATTTTTAACCTATGAAAACAAAAGCCAGTTTAAATGAGCAAGATTATCTGCATAATTTTATGTCAACTATGACACAAAAATCAGATACTATTATTAATTATGTTCTCGCCGTTTATTTTCTCCTCGGAATCGGATTGTCCTTTAAATATGATACATTCGAAATAGGAGTGGGAGTTGGAACACTAAACCTTTTGGCATATTATTCGGCCAAGTTTTTTGTAAAGAATTCCAAATTTTATCAATACGTATTGTCGATTGTGCTGGCGATATTTATGGCACAGTATATTTATCAAATGCACGGTTTATTCGAAATGCATTTTACAGTTTTCATTGCCAGTACCATTTTAATTATTTATCAAAACTGGAAACTGCAGATTCCGTTAACACTTCTGGTTGTACTTCATCACGCCGGGCTGGCTTATTTGCAAAACTTTGTTTATAATGATGCAAACGGACTTCAGATTTATTTTTCTCAGGTAAATTTTGATTTAGAAACACTTATAATTCATACTGTATTGGCAGCTGTTGTATTTTTTATGAACGGATATTGGGCTTATTATTTTAAAGAACACAGCCACAATCATATTTCTAAAATTTCTGATGAATATGAATTAGAAAACATGAAACTGGCATCTGCAAAATATAGTTCACTGTCGGCTACAAAAGAATATAATGACTTTATTCACAGAACAACTTTAGATTTAAAACTTCCGGTAAATTCAGTTTTAAAGTTAATTGATGTTTCAAAAGGACATACTGATAATGATAAGCTTTTGACGTATTTGGAAATGATGCGTGAGAGCGCTAAAAAGATTGATGATTTAGTAAATGATATTCATGTAAAGTCTACTAATTCAAGAAATTAAATGCTGTAAAAACAACTTTAAACAAACATTTTTACACATACAAATACGATTGTTTATTAATTATTTAGTAGAAATTTATGGATACGAGATTTAACCGCCCAACGCCTTCTGACAGAGAAGTTGATTGGAATAAAAATAAAGTATTACTCAGTAAAACAGATAAAAACGGAACAATTCTGTATGCCAATGAAGATTTTATTGATGTCTCAGGGTATGATGAATTTGAACTTGTAGGGCAGCCTCATAATATTGTGAGGCATCCTGATATGCCAAAAGTGATTTTTAAATTCTTATGGGACAGTATAAAATCAAGTGAAAACATCCATGTTATCATAAAAAATATGGCAAAAACCGGCAGGTATTATTGGGTTGTAACCGATTTTAAAATTATTGCCGATGCTGATGGAGATATTGTAGGCTACTTTGGAACCAGAAAATCTGTTCCCGAACCTCTCATTACAAAATTTATTGAACCGCTGTACAAAAAACTCTTGCAGATTGAAGAAGCAAGTGGTTTAAATGCTTCTGAAGAATATTTGGTTGGTTTTTTAGAAGAACGTAAAAAAACATATATGGAATATGTCGATCATTTAATTGCTACAGGAAAGGATGATAAAAATAAAATAAGCAAGGGCTTATTCAGCGGTTTATTCGAAAAAACTCCGCCCAAAAAATAGTTCAATAAAGTATGCTTCATTGTGTCGGCGCAATATTCAATCAAAAATTTGACCCCCAACAAATCTAATCACCTGAATATTTAAAAGTTATTAAAGTTTAGATGCAGTGGAGTGTATTTTTTTTGAAGGTTCAAAGTGACAAAGGGACAAAGGTTATTTTGGTTTCATAAGCCTTCGACTTCGTTCAGGATGACATTCGTCAAGTTAAAACCCCTGAACCTTTGTCACTTTGTATCTTTGTCACTTTGACCCTTACGAAATATAATTCCAAATATTTTTCTTCTTTGTTAATTCGATAAATACCATTTTTAAAATAGCATGTTCCGGTTTTTGTAAGGGAGCATCTTCTTTTAAAATTTTTAAGGCGTAGTTTCGTGCCAATGATAAAATGTCACGATCACGAACAATATCAGCTATTTGCAGGTTTAAAACACCGCTTTGCTGCGTTCCCATTAAATCTCCGGGACCGCGGAGTTTTAGGTCAACTTCGGCAATTTCAAAACCATCGTTGGTCTGCACCATTGTTTCCATTCTCGTTTTACTGTCGGCGCTTAATTTATGGCTTGTCATTAAAATACAATAACTCTGTTCGGCACCACGGCCAACGCGTCCGCGTAACTGGTGCAATTGCGACAAGCCAAAACGTTCGGCACTTTCGATAATCATAACACTGGCATTTGGAACATTTACACCAACTTCAATTACAGTAGTTGCCACCATAATATTGGTTTTTCCTTCAGAAAAGCGTTTCATTTCGGCATCTTTATCTGCAGGTTTCATTTTCCCATGTAGAATCGAAATCGAATATTGAGGCAGCGGAAAATCTCTCGAAATACTTTCGTAACCGTCCATCAAATCTTTGTAATCCATTTTTTCAGATTCCTGAATTAATGGATACACAATATAAATCTGTCTTCCTTTGGCAATTTCATCGCGCAGGAATTTCCAGACTTTTAATCGGTTAGTGTCAAAACGATGCGCTGTTTCAATTGGTTTTCTTCCAGGTGGTAATTCATCGATAACAGAAATATCGAGATCGCCGTATAAACTCATAGCCAAAGTTCTCGGAATTGGCGTTGCCGTCATAACCAAAACATGCGGCGGAATATCATTTTTCTTCCACAATTTTGATCGCTGTTCAACACCAAAACGATGCTGTTCATCAATAACCGCCAAACCTAAACTTTGAAATTTTACTTTATCTTCTAATAAAGCGTGCGTTCCAATTAAAATCTGCAGATTCCCATTTTCAAGTTCTTCATGAATAATTTTCCTTTCAGAAGTTTTAGTAGAACCTGTTAATATTTTGATATTGATGTTTAGTGTATTAGCAAATTTAGATAACCCGATAAAATGCTGATTTGCCAGAATTTCTGTCGGTGCCATTAAACAGGCCTGAAAACCATTATCGATTGCTAAAAGCATGCTCATAAAAGCTACAATCGTTTTTCCTGATCCAACATCTCCTTGAAGCAATCGGTTCATTTGGGCGTTGCTTCCCATATCTGAACGGATTTCTTTTATTACTCTTTTTTGAGCATTTGTCAGATCAAACGGAAGATGATTTTGATAAAAATCATTAAAAAATTCACCCACTTTTGTAAAAGGATGCCCTTTTATTTTATGTTTCCTGATTAAGTTTTTAGTTATTAATTGTAATTGAATAAAAAACAATTCTTCAAATTTTAATCGGAATTGGGCTTTTGCCAAAGCATCAGTACTTTTAGGGAAATGTATATTAAATAAAGCCGCTCTTTTAGGAATTAACTTTAATTCTTCAATTAAATATGCCGGAAAAGTTTCGGTAAACAAAGCCTGAGTTTCAATAAACAATTGTTCCATTATTTTATTGATCGTTCTGTTTGAAATTCCGCGGTTTGTCAGTGTTTCTGTAGAAGGATAAACCGGCTGCATGGCAGAACGAAGGCTTTTTTCATGTTCGCTCAACAATTCAATTTCCGGATGCGCCATACTAAATTGACTTCCGTACAAAGAACATTTTCCAAAAATAACGAGCTGTTCGTTGAGTTTTAAGCTTTCGCGAATCCATTTATGTCCCTGAAACCAGTTTAGTTCAATCATTCCTGTATCATCAACAAAACTTGCGACTAGGCGCTTTTTGTTTTTGGCAAATTCAACCGTTTTTATGTTGATGATTTTTCCAATAATCTGAACCTCTGCTCCCGTATTTTGCAGTTCATTAATCTTATAATAACGAGTCCTGTCGATATATCGGTTTGGATAAAAATTGACTAAATCTCCGTATTTATGAATTCCTAATTCCTTACGAAGCAATTGACCGCGGCTTGGGCCAACACCTTTTAAGTATTCGATAGGAGTTTCAAGGAGATTGTTAGACATTTATTAATTTTAGATTTTAGAGTTTTAACTTTAGATTTTGGAATTGGAATTTCTATTTTGGGATTTAATTTGAAAAGCGAAGATAAATTTTAATTAGGAATTTTGAAAGTCTGAAATAATTGCTGATAGCTGTTTTTTGATGACAAAGGCAGAATTCATGTTGTGGAGAAAAATTGGTGAAGACGAATAGTTTTAATATTATCTTTGATTAAAATTTTAAAAAATGACGACACATTTAGCTCTTCTTCGCGGTATCAACGTTTCGGGCCATAATATGATGAAAATGGACGCTTTGAAAACAATGCTGGAAAATATTGGCTTTCAAAATGTTCGAACATATCTGCAGTCCGGAAATGTTTTTGTTGATAGTGAAGATGATGCTGCAAAAGTGGGTTTTATAATCAAACAGGAAATTTTTAAGGTTTTTGGACATGAAGTTCCTGCAATTGTGATTTCAAAAAAAGATTTAGAGCTGAGTCTTGCAAACAATCCATTTTTAAAGGAAAAAGATATTGATGCCAAAAAGTTGTATGTAGTTTTTGTTGCTATTGCCTTAAAGAAAGAAAGCATACATGATTTAAAAATCAGTCAGTTTAAACCAGATGAAGCAAGCATTGATGAAAACAGGATTTACATTAAATACGCCATTGGTGCAGGAAAAACTAGACTTGAACTGAAATACATAGAGAAAAAACTGAATGTAATAGGAACAATGCGAAACCTGAATACGGTTACGAATTTATTATCAATGTACAACGAATAGTTTTTGCCGCGAATTACACAAATTTCCACGAATTGATTTGTGGAAATTTGTGTAATTCGCGGCAAACTATTATGCTCAGCCTGACAATTACTTAGGGATTAGGTCACAATACCAAAATCCAAAATCAAAAGCATCTGCAGTATTTGTGTCACAGGCTTTATTTGAAGAATCCTGAGTTTTTGGTTTTTCATATTTTCGATAAACAATTTCACCAATTTCAAAATCAATAGGTTTAGAAAAAATTGGCCCATCAAAAGTAAAAGTGTGAAACTCTCCGTTTTCACCGCAAACATCAACGTTTTTAGGTAAATCATTTATAAAGTCCTGATCGATAATTCGACCGACAAAACTTTTATCCAAATATCTTTCGTTTACACAAACAACAATTGTTTTAAAACCAAGCGAAATAAATTCCTGAATTAAATCGAGAGATGGAATTTTCCAAATAGGGAAAACGCCTTCAAAGCCTATTCTGGACAATTGTTCTTCACGATATTTTCGTAAATCTTCCAGAAAAATATCTCCAAAAACAGAGTACATAATTCCTTGATTTTTTAATTCCGTCAAAGTTTCTGTCATTACGGTTTCGTAAACTTCCATTGTTGGCATTTCTGGAACCTGCATGATTTTTAATGGAATTCTGATGCTTTCTGCCTGCGCCTGCAATAATTCAACACGAACGCCATGCATTGAAATTCGCTGATATTGCTGATTCACGCTTGTTAATAAACATTCAATTTTAAATTCAGGATTTTGAAGAATCTTGTATAATGTTAGGGCAGAATCTTTTCCGCTGCTCCAGTTAAATAAGGCTTTTTTTGTTGTAGGCACGTTTGGTTATTTTTGTATGGTAAACTTACAAATTTCATTCGATTTGTTGGTGGAACCTTTGTAACTTTGAGTTTTTTATACGCCAATTGATGACATTATATAAGAACAAATTAAAAATCGATTCCAATCGATTAAAGGATTGGGATTATTCATGTGAAGCAGTTTATTTCATTACGATGGTTACAAAAGATAGAGAATGTATTTTTGGCTCTATTGAAGATGGAAAAATGATTTTAAATGAAAATGGAAAGATTGTAGAGAATGAGCTTTTGAAAACGATAAAGATTCGTAAAAATTGGTTTTTTCATAATTGGGTTGTCATGCCAAATCATATTCATTTATTAATTGAAATTCAAGGAAATACATCGCATATTGAACCGTCACAGATTACAACGTCGTGTATTAACACGTCGTGTATTGTAGAGACGCACAGCAGTGCGTCTACGTCCGGCATATCCACAACGAATGAAACGCAATCTTTGTCGACAAACTTTGCGGAGACGCACTGCTTGCTGTGCGCCTCTACAGAACCAATCTTTGCAGACATTCTCTTGCAAACCAAATTCCATTTCATCATTTGTTGCTGTTTTTAAATCGATTACGACGAAACAAATCAATGGTTTTGAAACGATTTGGCAGCAAAACTATCACGATCATATTGTTAGGAATTACAAAACATTTGAAATAATTTATGATTATATTAAAAATAATCCAATATCTTGGGATACGGATTCTATAAATTCACAATTGCAATGAAATACATTTTCTTTTTTATAACCACTTTCATTTTTGCACAGCAAACCAAATATGTTGATTTTAAATCGGTTTCGGGACAATTAAATATTGTTGATTCTCAAAAAATAATTTACGGACAAGCAGATTACGATTTTGAGGTTTTGCAGCCTATTGATACCATAAAAATCGATGCCAAAAACATGCAGTTTACAAATGTTCAAATTGATGGAAAAGATGTAATTTTTATTTATACAAACAAAGAATTACAAATAATTAACAATTTTCAGAAAGGAAATAATCATTTGACTTTCAGTTACAACGTAAAACCAAAACAAGCCTTGTATTTTGTAAATATTGAAAATGACGATATTCAAATCTGGACGCAGGGACAGGGAAGATACACCAGCAACTGGTTTCCGAGTTTTGATGATGTGAACGAAAAAGTAATTTTCAATCTTGGAATAACTTATAAAAAAGAATACCAGGTTGTTTCAAACGGAGTTTTAAAAAGCAAAACCGAGAAAGATAATCTGGTACATTGGCAATACCAAATGGAAAACCCGATGAGTTCTTATTTACTGGTGCTTTCTATTGGAAAATATGATAAAAAACAATTTACATCTAAATCTAAAATTCCGTTAGAATATTATATTGAAAACAAAGATGAATCGCGTTTTGAACCAACATATCGTTATTCGAAGCGAATTTTTGATTTCCTGGAAAAAGAGATTGGAGTAAAATATCCGTGGAAAGTTTTCAGACAGATTCCGGTCCGCGATTTTTTATACGGCGGAATGGAAAATACGACAACTACACTTTTTACCACACGTTATGTAGTTGATGATATTGGTTTTATAGATCGAAATTATACTAATGTTGATGCACACGAATTGGCACATCATTGGTTTGGGGATTTAATTACAGCCGAAAGCAGTACGCATCATTGGCTTCAGGAGGGTTTTGCAACTTATTATGCATTATTGGCTGAAAGAAACATTTTTGGAGATGATTATTTTTATGCCAAATTATATGATACGGCGCAGCAGATAAAATTTGCCTCAAGAACAGACACTATTCCAGTTTTAAATGGAAAAGCCAGTTCGCTCACTTTTTATGAAAAAGGTGCGTGGGCACTTTTCGTTTTACATGAATCTGTTGGAGATAAGGCTTTTAAAAAAGCGGTAAAAAGTTATTTGAAAAAATACGCATTCAAGAATGTAAACACACAGAATTTCTTTGACGAAATTAAAAAGGTTTCCAATTTTGATTTGGTTCAGTTTCAGAAAACCTGGCTGGAATCTACAGCATTTGATACGCCGACAGCCAATGCTTTATTAAGTAAAAACAATGCAATTAAAGTGCGTTTAGAAGTAGATAAATTAAAGAAAACGCCTTTGAAAGAAAAGCTTGATTTCTTTGTTAAAACAATAGATTCAGACATTCATCATTCAGTAAAAGAAGCTGTTATTTCGCAATTGCAAACTGAAAAATACGAAGACAAGAAAGGATTATTATTGAAAGCACTGCATCAAAATAATGTGCAGCTTTGCCAGACTTTAGCAGAAACTTTATCTAAAATACCGGAAGATTTCAGGATAGAATATGAAACGCTGCTTGATGATAAATCATACCAAACACAGGAAGTTGCATTATTCTATTTATGGAATAACTTCCCGAATCATAGAAAAGAATATCTTGATAAATCGAAAAACTGGATTGGTTTTAACGATTATAATCTTCGTACATTGTGGCTTTCGCTTGCTTTATCTACACCGGATTACAGCAATAATCCTGAGGAATTAATAAATGAATTAATTGCTTTTTCCACAACAAAATATGAAGCGACTACACGTCAGAATGCATTAGAAAAATTAATTGCTTTTAAGTTTATTAATGATGATGTTCTAACCAATTTAGTTAACGCTACAACGCACCATATGTGGCAGTTTTCAAAATTTGGAAGAGATTCGATCAGGGTTTTGTTAAAAAATTCAGAAATGCGTGCTTCATTTAGTAGAATTTTACCTAATTTGACACCCGATGAACAGTTTCAATTGAATCGTTTATTAAAAGAATAGAACATAGAGAATAGATTAAAAAAATAGATTAAAGAAAATAGATTTCTAGGTTGAGTCTATATTCTGTTTTCTTTCCTCTATTCTCTAACCAAAAAACAAAACCTACTATATATTTTATGAGAGCATTAGTTATTTCTGGTGGTGGAAGTAAAGGCGCCTTTGCTGGAGGAGTTGCACAGTATTTAATTGAAGAAAAACGACATGAATACGATTTATTTATAGGAACATCTACAGGAAGTTTACTTATTCCGCATTTAGCTCTCGGTCATATCAAAAAAATACATTCTGTTTATACAAATGTTACGATGTCAAGTATTTTTAATATCTGCCCATTTGTAGTAAAAGTAAAAGAAGGAGTAGATATCGTTACAATTAATCACTTTAATGTACTTCGTCAGTTTTTTAAAGGAAAGAGAACTTTTGGCGAAAGCAAAGGTTTAAAGAGATATATTCAGAATAATTTTTCTCTCTCTGATTTCAATAAACTAAAAAAAATGAATAATGATGTAATTATTACAGTTACCAATTTTACTAAAAACGAATCAGAATACAAATCGGTTAAAGATTGTTCTTATGAAGAGTTTTGCGAATGGTCGTGGATTTCCAGTAATTATGTTCCGTTTATGAGTTTGGTTTCAAAAAATAATTGCGAATATGGTGATGGCGGATTCTCGAGTTTGGTTCCAATTCGAGAAGCTATTAATCGCGGCGCCACAGAAATCGATGTTATTATTTTAGAAACAGAGGTAAATACAGGTAAAACGGTTATTGGTAAAAACCCATTTTCATTAATGATTGATTTGTTTAGAATTGCTTTAGATCAAGTTGAAAAACATGATATTGCTATAGGAAAACTTATGGCAAATACTAAAGATGTGAAGCTTAACTTATATTATACTCCAACTAAATTGACAGATAACGCTTTGATTTTCAATAAAGAAATTATGAAAGTATGGTGGAAACAAGGTTACGAATATGCTCAGAATAAGTCTGAAGTTATGAGTGATAATAAGATAGCTTGATTAAGATAAATAACAAAAAATAAAATGAGCCAATTTAGATATAGCATCTGTGAACCAACAAACCCAAATATTATTGAAAAAGGAAAAATAGATTCTTCAGAAATATTGGAATTAGTTAATAATTTTCCGTGGAAGAAATATTTGCATGAAATGGAAAATATAAAAGATCCTTATTATTCACCTTCACTTGAATTTGAAAATTTGAATAATAAAAACGGTTTATCAATTTCTGCTGTAGGTACATATGAGAAATTTGAATTTTATGTATTTTTCAAAAGACCAAAAATGCAAAAGACCTGGTTTGGTTTAAGTGAAAAATTGAACAATAATTATACTTCGGAATTGCTTGATCAAAATGAAGAAAAAACTATGGAAATAGTAAAAGCTTTAGTTAATGATGATTTAAATTTTCTGGAACGTAAATTCAAATAAACTAAACAGAATATTTTAGAAGAAGGAATAAATAAAGAACCATTTATTCTTTAAAGTTATTTTAGATTTTAGATTGAAAGCTCATAAATCTGAACTCAGTAACCTAAAATCTAAAATCATTTTTTACCAAAGTTCTGCAACTTCGTTTTTAATATAACCTAAAGCAGCATTACTTGGAGATTGTTTCTCTAATAATTCATTCAAAATAACTTCACGAAGTTTATCTGCGCTGTCAACACGGTCGCTCATGGCAGCTTTACGAATCATTTGAATTGTTGAGTTTTTTGCAGTTGTAATAATAGTCCAACATTCATCAGACATATAAATTTGCTGTGTTAAATTGTGCTCAAATTCTTGTTCGATTTGGTCGATTACAAAGTTTTCATAATCATGTTTATCGTGTGAAATAGGAGTGATTCTGATTAATAATTTTGTCAAATTGATACGCTCTAAAAATAAAGTCATACGTTCGTAAGCTTGCAAACGTATCGGAAGTGATTCTTTATGAGCTTGTCTGCTTAACAAAAAAGCACGCTTTTTATCATTGTTTTTAATATGCAGTTCAAAAAAACTGTAGGCTACAAATCCGGTAACAATTGCAGGTAAAGTATAACTCGCTAATTCTATAATTCTTGTAAAATCCATTTGGGTAAATTTTTTTAGCAAAAATATACTTTTTGACGAGAAATCCACTTTAAATTTACGCGAATAAACAAATTGTAAAACTTACTTTTGCAACTTGTTTTTTAATACACTTTTAATGGATTCATACATAATATTTTTTCTTTGCCTGGCAGCTTTTGCGGCAGGATTTATTGATGCAATTGTGGGCGGCGGCGGACTTATCCAAACACCAATGGGATTAATTTTATTGCCAAATCTGCCGGTTTCAACAGTTATTGGAACTTTAAAAATTCCAGCTTTTAGCGGAACAGCTTTTGCAGCTTTTCAATATCTTAAAAAAGTAGTTATTCAATGGAAATTGCTTTTGATTATGATGTGTTTAGCAGTTCCATCTGCTTTTTTAGGCTCTACTATTTTGACACTTGTAAGCAATGATTTTATGAAACCGCTTTTGCTTGTTGTTTTATCATTGCTATTTATATATACTTACGCAAAGAAAAATTTCGGACAGCACGCTGCTAAAGATCATTCCGCAGCAACACAAATAATTTATGCGGTTGTCATTAGTATAATTGTTGGTTTCTACGACGGATTTATTGGCCCCGGAACAGGAAGCTTCTTTGTGGTTGCTTTTATTGCGCTTTTAGGTTTTGATTTTTTGCACGCTTCTGCGAATGCTAAAATGGTAAATCTGGCAACGAATTTCGGTTCGATCTGTTTATTTATGATTAAAGGAAAAATCATCTGGACAATTGCTATTCCAATGGCTGTAAGCAACGGACTTGGCGGCTGGCTTGGCGCAAAACTGGCAATTAACAAAGGAAATGGATTTATTAGGATTTTCTTTTTGGTTGTGGTTGTAGGGACTTTGATCCGATTTGCTTACGACGTTTTCTACAAATAGTTTTTTAAACCATATAAGTGATATAAGAAATTATAAGCTGTGCCTCAATAAGTTTAAATTTTTAAATCATATAAGTGTTACTGGCTTTGTTTAAGTCACAGAATTAAATGAACTTATATGACTTATATGGTTCAAAAAAACTTAGCAGCTTAGAACCTCAGAATCTTAGTAGCTTATTAAAACTATAATTCTTATTTTTGCATAAAGGAGAAAAATTACATGCAGAAATATATTGACCAGCTCAACGAAGCACAAAGACAACCCGTTCTGCAAAAAGACGGGCCAATGATTATTATTGCTGGTGCAGGTTCGGGAAAAACCCGTGTTTTAACAATTAGAATTGCTTATTTGATGGCTCAGGGTGTTGATGCATTCAACATTTTGTCGCTTACTTTTACCAATAAAGCAGCCCGTGAAATGAAACACAGGATTTCGGATATTGTGGGGGCATCTGAAGCAAAAAACCTTTGGATGGGAACTTTTCACTCTATTTTTGCCCGTATTCTTCGCTCAGAATCAGATCATTTAGGTTATCCATCAAATTTTACAATTTACGATTCTCAGGATTCGGCCAGACTGATTTCTTCTATTATTAAAGAAATGCAGCTGGATCGTGATATCTACAAACCAAAACAGATATTAGGCCGTATATCCAGTTATAAAAACAGCTTAATTACAGTAAAAGCATATTTCAATAATCCAGAGTTAATCGAGGCTGATGCAATGGCAAAAAGACCAAGATTAGGAGAAATTTATCAGCAGTATGTAGAACGCTGTTTTAAAGCCGGAGCAATGGATTTTGATGATTTGCTGTTGAAAACAAATGAGCTACTGACTCGTTTTCCAGAGGTTTTAGCAAAATATCAGGATCGTTTTCGCTATATTCTGGTTGATGAGTACCAAGATACGAATCACTCTCAGTATTTGATTGTTAGGGCTTTGTCTGATAGATTTCAGAATATTTGTGTGGTTGGAGATGATGCACAGAGTATTTATGCCTTCCGTGGAGCGAATATCAATAATATCCTGAATTTCCAAAAGGATTATGAAGGCGTAGTAATGTATCGTTTAGAGCAGAATTACCGTTCGACCCGAAATATTGTGGAAGCAGCAAACACCATAATGGAGCATAATAAAACCAAACTAGATAAAGTAGTTTGGACGGCGAATGAATTTGGCCCAAAAATTAAAATACATAGAAGCTTAACAGATGCCGAAGAAGGCCGTTTTGTAGCGAGTACGATTTTTGAACAGAAAATGCAGAACCAGCTTCATAATGGATCTTTTGCGATTTTATACCGTACTAATGCTCAGTCGCGTGCGATGGAGGATGCATTGAGAAAGCGTGATATTCCGTATAGAATTTATGGTGGATTGTCTTTCTATCAACGTAAGGAAATTAAAGACGTTTTGTGTTATTTACGTTTGGTAATTAATCCAAAAGATGAAGAAGCATTGATTCGTGTAATCAATTATCCGGCACGTGGAATTGGAGATACAACGGTCGAAAAACTAACTATTGCTGCCAATCATTATAAACGTTCGATTTGGGAAGTAATGGTGAATATTGATAAAATTGACTTAAAACTGAATGCGGGTACAAAAAATAAATTGAAAGATTTTGTAACGATGATTCAGAGTTTTCAGGTTATTGATCAAAATCAGGATGCATTTTATATTACAGACCACGTTGCAAAGAAAACTGGTTTGGTTCAGGAATTAAAGAAAGATGCAACTCCTGAAGGAATGGCAAAAATTCAAAATATCGAAGAACTTTTAAACGGTATTAAAGATTTTACAGAAGGGCAAAAAGAGATTGACGGTGCAAGAGGGGCTTTATCTGAATTTATGGAAGATGTGGCACTTGCAACAGATTTAGATAAAGATACAACAGATGAAGATCGTGTGGCGTTGATGACGATTCACTTAGCAAAAGGATTAGAGTTTCCTCATGTTTTTGTGGTGGGTATGGAAGAAGATTTGTTTCCTAGTGCGATGAGTATGAGTACCAGAAGTGAACTTGAAGAAGAACGTCGTTTATTTTATGTAGCTTTAACTCGTGCAGAACATCAGGCGTATTTGACTTATGCTCAGTCACGTTACCGTTGGGGAAAATTGACAGATAGTGAACCATCTCGTTTTATTGAAGAAATTGACGGACAATATTTAGAATACCTAACTCCATCAGAAAGTAATTACCGTTACAAATCACCAATTGACGGCGATATTTTTGGAGACATTGATAAATCAAAATTGCGATTAGCAAAACCAGTGGGTGGAACGCCGCCAAAACATATTACAGATAATAACCCGAAACCGGATTTAAACATTCGTAAATTAAAACCTGTTTCAGGAAATGCACCGGTAAGTTCTAGCACTAATTTGTTTGACAGTAAATTAACGGTGGGAAATGTGGTAATGCACGAACGTTTCGGAAAAGGAGAAGTGATCAATTTAGAAGGAGTTGGAGCTGATAAAAAAGCCGAAATTAAATTTGAAGTCGGCGGAATTAAGAAATTGTTGCTAAGATTTGCTAAATTAGATGTTGTAGGATAAGAATATTTGTTTCAAGTTTTGAAAACATTTGTCACCCTGAGCGAAGTCGAAGGGCGCTCCAATTGGACGCGGGCTTCGACTTCGTTCAGCCTGACAGCAGAGAACTTGAAACCTGAAACAAAATCAAAACTTTAAACAAAAAAACAAAAATGGCTGAATTCATAAAAATATATCAAGATAAACCTAGCGAAGCTGCAATTGCAAAAGTTGTAAAAGTGCTTCAAAATGGCGGTTTGGTAATTTATCCAACAGATACTGTTTACGGTTTAGGCTGTGATATTACCAATTCGAGGGCTTTAGAAAGAATTGCCAAAATAAAAGGAGTTAAATTAGAGAAAGCAAATTTCTCTTTCATTTGTCATGATCTAAGCAATTTGTCAGATTATGTGCGCCAGATTGATACTTCGACTTTTAAAATATTAAAAAGAGCTTTGCCAGGACCTTATACTTTTATTTTACCGGGAAATAATAATCTGCCTAAAGAGTTTAAAAAGAAAACGACTGTTGGTATTCGTGTTCCGGATAATAATATTGTTTTAGAAATCGTTCGCCAGTTAGGAAATCCAATAGTTTCGACTTCAATTCGTGATGAAGATGACGTAATTGAGTACACTACAGATCCTGAATTGATTTTTGAAAAATGGCAGAATTTAGTCGATATGGTAATTGATGGCGGTTATGGAGATAATATTCCATCAACAATTATAGATTTATCAGAGCATGAGCCGGTTATTGTAAGGGAAGGGAAAGGCGATATTGATATTTTGTAAAAAAATACTTAAATCATGTAAAAGTTAAAAAAAATATAACTAACTTTAGGATAGTTAAAATTTAGTTAGTTAATAAAAATAATGCTGTCCTTGATTTCTTTTAATTGGTTGTTAAAAAAAAATTAAGGAAACAAAAAAAAGCAGGTCAATCGACCTGCTTTTTCTGTATATAAAGTATGTTACTTTAAATTATTTTGCCTGTTTTTTCATTTCTTTCTCGATCATATCGTAGAACTGATCAATTTTAGGCATAACAACGATACGGGTTCTTCTGTTACGTGCTTTGTTTTCTGGAGAATCATTTGCAACTAATGGTACGTAAGAACTTCTACCAGCAGCAATTAATCTAGCAGGGCTAACATTTAAGTCATTTGTTAAGACACGAACGATAGAAGTAGAACGTTTAACACTTAAATCCCAGTTGTCTAGCAAAATTCCGTTGCTTTTGTATGGAACATCATCAGTATGTCCTTCAACCATACACTCAAAATCAGGTTTGTCATTTACTACTTTTGCAACTTTTGCCAAAACAGTTTTAGCTTTATCGCTTACGTCATAACTTCCGCTTTTAAATAACAATTTATCAGCGATAGAGATAAATACAACTCCTTTTTCAACATTGATTTCGATATCTGGATCGTTGATTCCAACAGCACCTTTTAAACTTGTAACTAATGCTAATGTTACACTGTCTTTTTTAGTAAGTGCATCTTGAAGTCTGGATATTTTTAGATCTTTCTCTTTTAAACTTTCTAAAGATTTTTCAAGATTTTCTGCACCTTTAGTAGTTAAAACTGTTAAATCTTTAGAGCTGTTAATTAAGTCTTGATTGTGTTGTTTATAACTTTCAGCTGTTGCTGCTAATCCTGCTTTTTCTTCCAGACAAGAATTTAATTTAACTGTGCAAGAGTTTAATAAATCTTGTGTCTCTTTTTGCTTAGCTTCTAATGCAGCATATTGCTTTTTCGATACACACGAAGTTAAAGCCATTAATACTGATAGTGCGATAACTATTTTTCTCATAGGTATTATATTTAATTAAACGTTGATTACAAATTTAGTTTTTAATATTTTGATTACTGTTAAAGATTTCTTTAAAAACCCCTAATTTCTTTATATAATAGAGGAAAACGATACTTTTTACAGTATAGTATTGCTGTATTTGAAAATCTTTTCGTTTGCTTAGATATTTTAAAGATAGGCAATAAAATGAAAAATGCGCCTTTAAAATTGCAAAAGTATGTCCAAATTTTCCTTGAGTAAGAAAACGGATACCAGCAACTCCATCTAAAATCATTCGGAAGAAAATTACAAAGAACAGTCCTTTTTTAGGAAGATTTTTGACAAGCATTAACAATGAATTCCTAAAGTTTAAATACGTTTTTTTAGGATTTCCCTGCTGCAAAGTTGCTCCTCCAACATGATAAACAACTGATTTTGAATTGTATTTTATTGTATGCCCTTCATTTGCTGCACGCCAGCACAAATCAATTTCCTCCTGATGCGCAAAAAAAATTTCATCAAAACCTCCTAGAGTATGATAAACTTCTTTTCTAATAAAGAAACAAGCACCAGATGCCCAAAAAAGTTTACAGTTGTCATTATATTGACCGTTGTCTTTTTCGATAGTATCAAAAATTCTGCCTCGGCAAAATGGAAAACCGTATTTATCAATAAACCCGCCGGCTGCTCCGGCATATTCAAAATATTCCTTATTTTTAAAATCAAGAATTTTTGGCTGAATTATAGCGGTTTCTTTTTCTTTATCGAAAGTTTCGATAATAGGTTTCAGCCAATTTTCGGTTACTTCAATATCAGAATTAATTAAGGCATAAATTTCGGCATCTACACTTTGAAGGGCTTCATTATAACCTTTTGCAAAACCGTAATTACCAGTATTTTGTATTATTTTTATTGAGGGAAAATTTTCTCTTACAAAATTTACAGAAGTATCTGTTGATGCATTATCAGCTACATAAATGGTGGCTTCTTCTGAATATTGTAAAACAGAAGGTAAAAATTGTTCTAACAATTTAACTCCGTTCCAATTTAAAATGACAACTGCTATTTTATCCAAAAGTGTTTTATTTTATTTATTAATATGGTAATCTGGTAAGCTTTGTAAAAACTGATATTTTTCATTTTCAAAGTCCATTTGACAATAAAAATGATTTAATCCATTCGTGACATTCAAAAACCGTGCCTTCATGGTCATGTTATAACGGGCAATTTGATCAAAAGTTGATTGAGATATTTTTACCTCAGGCGCTTTACACTCTACTAATATATGTATAGAACCATCTGAATTAAAAACTACAACATCATATCTTTTTCGTAATCCGTTGACAGTTAAAACCTTCTCTACATTGATTAATGATTTTGGGTATTTTTTTTCCTGAATTAAATATTGAACCACATGCTGGCGAACCCATTCTTCTGGGGTAAGAATGATAAATTTTTTCCTGATTTCATCAAAAATAGACACTTTATTTTCGCTATTTTTGAATCGGAAAGTATATGTGGGGAAATTTAGTTTTAACATATAGCAAATATAATTTGAAAATTAGTCAATTTGAAAATTAGTTAATTATTTTATTTCGAATTAAACTGAAAACTGATACTGAATACTGAAAACTAAATTTAATGGACGAAGTTGTAAAAATTGTTAATGATATCAAGGCAGGAGATATAAAACCTATTTATTTTTTAATGGGCGAAGAGCCTTATTATATAGATAAGCTGTCTGAATATATTGAACAAAATGTACTGGCCGAAGAAGAAAAAGGATTTAACCAAACGGTTTTATACGGAAGAGATGTTTCTGTTGAAGATATTGTTTCAACCGCCAAGCGTTATCCTATGATGGCTGATCGTCAGGTTGTTATTGTAAAAGAAGCACAGGATTTGTCCAGGACAATTGATAAAATAGAGTCTTATGTTGATAACCCGATGCTGTCTACAGTTTTGGTTTTTTGTTATAAATATAAAACGCTTGATAAACGTAAAAAAGTTACCAAACTTTTAGCGCAAAAAGGAATTGTTTACGAAAGTAAAAAACTATACGAAAATCAGGTTGGGGATTGGATTAAGCGTGTTCTGGCTGGAAAAAAATATACAATCGATCCCAAAGCAAATGCCATGCTGGTTGAGTTTTTAGGAACTGATTTAAGTAAAATCAATAATGAGTTAGAAAAACTGCAGATTATTTTACCACAAGGAACCATGATTACACCTCAGCACATTGAGGAGAATATTGGTTTCAGTAAAGACTATAATGTATTTGAACTCCGAAAAGCAATAGGGGAACGAAATCAATTAAAAGCTTATAAAATAGCTGAAAATTTTGCCCATAACCCAAAAGAATATCCGCTGGTAATGACAACCGGTTTAGTTTTTGGATTTTTTGTGCAGCTTTTAAAATACCACGGACTCAAGGATAAGAACCCAAAGAACGTGGCAGCAGCAATTGGAGTAAATCCGTATTTTCTAAAAGAATACGATTTGGCTGTAAAAAATTATCCAATGAGAAAAGTCAGCCAGATTGTTGGAGCCTTACGTGATATTGATGTAAAAAGTAAAGGTATAGGAGCCAATGCTTTACCACAATCAGATTTGTTAAAAGAAATGCTGTATAAAATATTTAATTAAGCCGTGAAAATTCACGATATTTGCCTTTCTAAAAATTTTACTACTTAAAAATAATAATTACACAATTATGGGAATGAATAAAAATACCGTTTTAGGATGGGCTACTTTTATAATGGTACTTATGGGATTGTTGCTTATAGGTCTTGGCGCTTTTAGATATAGTGACGTTTCTGGCTGGGGATTTGCGGCGGCAGGTGTTGGTTTTTTTGCTAATGCTTGGGTTTTTAACGCTTTAAAAGGTAGAGTTTAATCTTTTCAAAACCAATTGCAAAAATCAATTGCAATATAAATTCAATAAAAAATAAATAATTAAAATAAAATATAGAAAATGTCAGACGATAAGAAAGTAATTTTCTCAATGCAAAAATTGAGTAAAACCTATCAGGGAGCAGACAAACCAGTACTTAAAAACATTTATTTAAGTTTTTTCTATGGGGCTAAAATTGGTATTTTAGGTCTTAACGGTTCTGGAAAATCTTCTCTTTTAAAAATTATTGCAGGAGTTGATAAAAATTATCAGGGAGATGTGGTTTTTCAACCAGGTTATACTGTAGGTTATTTAGAGCAGGAGCCAATCCTAGATGATTCTAAAACTGTTATCGAAATTGTTCGTGAAGGAGCTGCTGAAACGATGGCAGTTTTAGAAGAATACAACCAAATTAATGATTTATTCGGTCTTGAAGAGAACTACTCAGATCCAGATAAAATGGATAAATTGATGGATCGTCAGGCCGCTTTACAAGATAAAATTGATGCTCTTGGTGCTTGGGAAATCGATACCAAATTAGAAATCGCAATGGATGCTTTGCGTACGCCGGAAGGAGACACGCCAATTAAAAACCTTTCTGGAGGTGAGCGTCGTCGTGTAGCTTTATGTCGTTTGTTATTGCAGCAGCCAGATGTATTATTACTTGATGAGCCTACCAACCACCTTGATGCAGAGTCTGTACTTTGGTTAGAACAGCACTTAGCACAATATTCAGGAACTGTAATTGCAGTTACGCACGATAGATATTTCCTTGATAATGTAGCAGGTTGGATTCTTGAGTTGGATAGAGGAGAAGGAATTCCATGGAAAGGAAACTATTCTTCTTGGTTAGACCAAAAATCAAACCGTATGGCTCAGGAAGAAAAAGTAGCTTCAAAACGTAGAAAAACTTTAGAGCGTGAGTTAGAATGGGTTCGTCAAGGAGCAAAAGGACGTCAGACAAAACAAAAAGCACGTTTACAGAATTACGATAAATTATTAAATGAAGACCAAAAACAATTGGACGAGAACTTGGAAATCTATATTCCGAATGGTCCACGTTTAGGTACAAATGTTATAGAAGCTAAAAATGTTGCCAAAGCTTTTGGTGAAAAATTATTATATGATAATTTGAACTTTACTTTGCCACAAGCTGGTATTGTTGGAATAATCGGGCCAAACGGTGCTGGTAAATCTACCATTTTCAAAATGATTATGGGAGAGCAAGCTACTGACAGCGGAGAATTTTCGGTTGGAGAAACGGTAAAAATTGCTTACGTAGATCAGTCGCACTCTAATATTGATCCGAATAAATCTATTTGGGAAAACTTTGCCGACGGTCAGGAATTGATTATGATGGGAGGGAAGCAGGTTAATTCAAGAGCTTACTTATCTCGTTTCAATTTTGGCGGTGGAGAGCAAAACAAAAAAGTTTCAATGTTGTCTGGTGGAGAGCGTAACCGTTTACATTTAGCTATGACATTGAAAGAAGAAGGAAACGTACTTTTACTGGATGAGCCTACGAATGACTTAGACGTAAATACACTTCGTGCACTTGAAGAAGGTTTAGAAAATTTCGCAGGCTGTGCTGTAATTATCTCTCACGACAGATGGTTCTTAGATAGAATTTGTACACACATCTTAGCTTTTGAAGGTGACTCTGAAGTTTATTTTTTCGAAGGAAGTTTCTCTGATTATGAAGAAAACAAAAAGAAACGCCTTGGTGGTGATTTAACTCCAAAACGTTTGAAATACAGAAAATTGATTAGATAATAAAATCTAAATTTTCAATAAAAAAATCCCAAATTCCAATTGTTGTGAATTTGGGATTTTTGTTTTTTGTCATTTCTGTAAAAGTCACTTATTTCGGTAACGGATTTATCATTTCAATTGGCTTTTTTCCATCAATTCCCTGATGTGGCCTTTCATGATTGTAATAATATAAATATTGTAATAATTCTTCCTTTAGTTCTTCTTGAGAATCAAAATCAGTATCTCTTAATAAATCATCTTCCAGAGTTCTCCAAAAGCGTTCTACTTTGCCGTTTGTTTGTGGTCGATATGGTTTTGTGTATCTGTGCACTATGCCTAATTCCATTAACATTCTTTCAAAAGGATGATTATTTTTTACCTTGCTTGTTTTAGGTCCAAACTCAGCTCCATTGTCAGATAATATCTCTTCAAATTTTATTTCATAATGACTGCTTAAGATGTTTAAGCATTTTAATGCGGCAAACATAACTGTCAAACTTGTGATGTCGGGAACCAATTCTGCCCAGGCAACCCGGCTGTAGTCATCAATTACACAGACTAAATAGAGCTTTTTGTTTTCTCCTCGAACAATACTTTTACTTAAATAATGACAATCAATATGACCCAGCTGTCCCATTCTTTCCTTGATTATTTTTTGATGATTCCTTTTAATCTTCGGAGTTAATCTATTTATTTTATGCCGTTTTAAAATATTATAAACTCCAGAATATGATGGTGTATGTTTTCCTAATTTGGGATTCAATATACTAACAATTTCATATCTGTTGTTTCCTTTTTCTCGTAATTCTATTACTTTCTGTTCTATAAAGGGCAAAGGACGTCTGGTTTTATATTTTGGACCCCGCTTTTGGGGTAATAGATCCCGAGATTTCCCGCTCTGTTTATAACGATTATAATACTTTAAGAAACTTTTTCTGCAAGTGTCATTTGCTGTGTAAAAATCCATCGCTTTTTTATAAAGCGGGTGAGTTTTATTTTTTACCTGCTCATATTCTTTTATTAAGAAACGATATTTCTCTAAATAGTTTCTCTCTAATGTGCAATCTTGACTATTATTTCTCATCGCAACAAAATTTATTAAAGTTAAATTTTGTTACCGAAATATCTAACCTTTACAATTTCGACGTAAGGAGAAATCGCACAAGAAACTCGACAAAGATTGGCGACATTCTATACGGAATTACTAGTGTGATTTTCGTTCCTCGAAATGACAAAATAAAAACCTGTGCAAACCCGTTTGATCAGTAAAATCAGTGGGCAATCTTTACAAAAACTTAGCCTTCAATTCCGGAGTAGGAATCATACAGCTTTCTTTTTTGCCGTACCATTTATAACGGTTTTTAGCAATATAATCGTAAATATAATTTCGAAGTTTTTCTGGAAAGATTTTAAAAAAAGAAAGTAAACTGTAAAATCGGCCTAAGTCATTTGCAATTTCTATAATCGCTGTTGATTTGTAATAATACGCAGCGCCGGGATTATACAAAATAATACTGTCAATTTTCGTTTGATCGACACCTATATAATTGCAAATTTCTTTTCCCAAATCTGATTGCAAAGCCACAAAACGAAAAATATCTTTTTTGTCATGTTTGATAATAAACTGAACAGCGCCGTTGCAGAGATTACAAACGCCATCGAAGAGGATTATTTTTTTTTGATTTGGTAATTCTTGCATTTTGATTATTTAAAATGAAAACTTTGACAAAGTTGTATTTAATTTGTCGTTCCTCGGAATGACAAAAAAGAGTATAAAATAATTATCAATGTAATTTATTAAAAATAAAAATTCAATAAATTTTACAAATTAAAAACAGCTTTCATAAATTATTTTTAAGCGATTTTTGAAATTTTTCCATCTTCGTAACTGTCTTTTTGAAGTTCGTTTCTTAAATCGCTTTATTTTAATTTTGCCTCAATTTTACGCATTTTTAAAACTGAAAACTGCGACTGCGACTGAAAACTAAAAAAAAATTACTTCTTCCCAGCTTCGACAAACTCTAATTCATCCAAACTTACTTTCGAAGTAAAAATTCCGTAATTTACTGTTGCTTTGTTTTTTTCGATAGAGTCGATACTTCCAACAGATCTTCCGTCGAGCATTCTAACTCTGTCACCAACTTTTAAAATTGGTTTTGGTTTTTCTATAACTGGTTTGAGTTTCTTTTCTTTTTTCTCTTTACGGATTTCTTCAACTTTTACTTGAACTTCGGCAATTACTTCTTTTTGTTTTTCAACTTTTGCCTTAACTTCTTTTGGAGTTGCTTTTTTACGTTTTGAGTTTTCGATTTCAACAATTTTCAAAAATTCTCCAATAAGTTCTTTTTTGTTTTTGTTGTTGAAATATTTCTCAGCAATATCGTCAATTTTTTGTCCTATATATATGATCTTCTGATTGCTGTCATATAATTCCTGATAGCTTTCTAATTTCTGCTGGATTCTTGTATTGATGTTTTCCATCTTTTTGCTTTCCTCACGAGCGCGGGTTTCTTCTTCTTTTAAATTAAGAGAAGTTTTTTCGAGCTTCGATCTTTCTTTCTGAAGCGTTGCAATGGTTTTATCAAAACGAACTTTTCCAACTTCGATTTTCTTTTTCGCACGATTAATTAATCCAAACGGAATACCATTTTTTTGTGCTACTTCAAATGTAAACGAACTTCCTGCTTGTCCTAAAGCCAATTTATACATTGGTTCTAAAGACTTTTCGTCAAACATCATATTTGCATTTGTTGCAAAAGGTAATTCGTTAGCCAGAATTTTTAAGTTTGAATAATGCGTTGTAATAATCCCGAAAGCTTCACGGTGATAAAATTCTTCCAGGAAAATTTCAGCTAAAGCTCCACCCAATTCTGGATCAGAGCCGGTACCAAATTCATCAATTAAAAACATGGTTTTCTTGTTGCATTTCTTCAAGAAATAATTCATGTTTTTTAAACGATAACTATATGTACTTAAATGATTTTCAATAGATTGATTGTCTCCAATATCTGTTAGAATTCTGTCAAACAAGAAAGTTTCGCTTCGTTCATGAACCGGAATCAATATTCCTGATTGTAACATCAATTGTAACAAACCAACAGTTTTTAAGGAAATTGTTTTTCCTCCGGCATTTGGTCCAGAAATTACAATAATTCTGTTTTCTTGTTTTAATTCAATTGTCTGCGGATGTGTAACTTCATTTTTTTGTTTATTGTTCAAGTACAAAATAGGATGATACGCTTCTCTAAAAAATAATCTTCTCTTTTCTGTGATTGCTGGCAAAATTCCGTTGATTCGGTTTGCGTATTTTGCTTTTCCGGCAACGACATCAATATCACTTAAAAAGTCTTGATATTCAATTAGTAAAGGTAAATACGGACGAATTATATTCGATAAATTCTTTAAAATTCGCGTAATTTCTTCTTTCTCTTCATATTCAAGATTTGCTAATTCTCTTGAGTATTTTAAAGTAGCTTCTGGTTCAATGTAAGCAATGCTTCCGGTTTTTGAACTTCCTAAAATTGAGCCTTTTACCTTACGTCTGTACATAGCAAGTACAGCCAAAACACGTCGGTTTTGAACGAAACTTTCTTTGATATCATCCAAATATCCTAAACCATTATATTGCGTTAAAGCTACACCAAAACTTTGGTTTACTTTTCCGCGAACTAAATTCATATTCTGACGAATACTCAAAAGTGCGGGAGAGGCATTGTCTTTAATTTCTCCGTATTTGTCAACAATTGCATCAATATGAGTTATGATGTCTTTTGTTAATTCTACACGAGAAGCTCTTGCATTTAAGTTTGGATAATAATCGTCAAACTTTCTCAGGAAGTTTAATAAAAAATTCGTTGTTGAAGAAAGATTGGCAATTTTTCTAAAACTGCCTACTTCAAGAAAACTGTCTTCAATTGCTAAAAACTTAATTTCATGTGTTATAGCGTCAAATCCATGATTTGGAATTGCGTTGTTATTTTCAAAAGACGAAACATATTCTGAAGTCTGCATTAAAGACTGCATTAAGGTTTCTTTATCTCTGAATGGTGTTATTTGTAAAGCTTTTTCTTTTCCAATATCTGTATTACAGCCAGCCGAAATGGTTTCGAGAACTGTTGGAAATTGTAAGTCTTGTAATGTTTTTTCGGTAATACTAATCATTTAATTTCTTTAAGAAAGTACAGGCAAAAATACAAAAATAGTATCATTGAATACTGTAAAGTTATAGTGTAATTTTATTGTTTGTTAAAGTATGATTTAACTTAAAAATTTCTGAAATTCGCATAAAAAAAATTATGGACGTAAAAATGCATTCTTCCTGGAAGCCAGTTTTAAATGCAGAATTTGAAAAATCTTATTTCAAGGAATTAATCGATTTTGTAAAATCAGAATATTCAACGAAGGTTTGTTATCCAAAAGGAAGCCAGATTTTTTCTGCTTTTGATCATTGTCATTTTGATCAGGTAAAAGTGGTTATTATTGGACAGGATCCTTATCACGGACCTAATCAGGCAAATGGCTTGTGTTTTTCTGTAAATGACGGAATTCCGTTTCCTCCATCTTTATATAATATTTTCAAAGAAATTGAAACTGATTTAGGTAAACCGTTACCAAAAACGGGCAATTTAGAACGCTGGGCAGATCAGGGTGTTTTTCTTTTAAATGCTACTTTAACAGTTCATCAATCTGAAGCCGGAAGTCATCAAGGAAAAGGCTGGGAAAAATTTACTGATGCTGTTATTAAACAAATTTCTGCCGAATCTGAAAATGTTGTGTTTTTACTTTGGGGCGGTTTTGCTCAAAAGAAAGCAGGTTTGATCGACGCTTCTAAACATCATATTTTAAAATCAGGACATCCATCTCCTTTAAGTGCCAATAGAGGATTTTGGTTTGGAAACAAACATTTCAGCCAGACAAATGCTTTCTTGAAATCAAAAGGGCTTAAGGAAATTGAGTGGTAAAAAAGTTTTATTTGTCATTTCGAGGAACGAGAAATCGCACCAGTAATTCCGTATAGAATGTCGCCAATCATTGTCGAATTTTCGTTCCTCGAAATGAAAAAACAGGGCTATTTTTTAATAATTTCCTCTAAAACAGCTTTGTTTTCGTAGTTCACTACTTTTAATATAATCTCTTGATTTTTAACTGTTTTTCCTTCAATGATATATAATTTTCCTTTGTTGAAGGGAACATTACTTTGGTCAAAATCAACATCTCCGTAAGTTAAAGTACTTTTGATATCGGCAGTATCAATCCATTTTTCGTTTAAAGTCTGAATTGCTTTATCTGAATATTCAAAAGGCTTTGTTCTTAGATTGTTTAAAACTCTGGCATTTGGGAAATAATTGCAGCGAGTGTCTTTACCACTAAATACAAGGGCTACAAAAAAGCATCCCATAATTAATCCAATCAAATAATAGGCAAAACGGTGTACGAACTTCATGAAATAAAATTTTTGCAAAGGTACATTAAAGTTCCTTTAAAATACAAGTAAATTAATATCGTTGTCTGGCAGGTCGAACCAGTCGCCAATGGCTTTATTTGTTAGAATTCCGTGATATAAATAAATTCCGTTTTTAAGTCCTTTATTGCAACGAATAGCACTTTCTAAACCACCATCTTCGGCTATCTGATGCAGGTAAGGCGTTAGCATGTTACTAATTGATAATGAAGCAGTTTTAGAATAACGTGAAGGTATATTGGGTACACAATAGTGCAAAACATTATTTTTAATGAATGTTGGCTTTTCGTGGGTCGTTACTTCCGAAGTTTCAAAACAACCTCCGGTATCAATACTTACGTCAACTATTACTGCACCTTTTTTCATGTGTTCGACCATAGTTTCGGTAACTATAATTGGGCAGCGTTCTTTGCCGCGCATTGCACCAATTGCGACATCGCAGCGTCTTAATGATTTTAATAACGCTTTCTGCTGAATGGTAGAAGTAAAAATCCTTTGGCTTAAATTATTTTGTAAACGGCGTAATTTAGTAATTGAGTTATCGAAAACTTTTACATTTGCACCCAATCCAATTGCAGTTTTTGCAGCAAATTCACCAACCGTTCCGGCTCCAAGAATCACAACTTCTGTAGGAGGGACGCCGGTAATATTTCCGAATAAAAGTCCTTTTCCAAATTCATCTGTAATCATTAATTCGGCAGCAATAAGAATGGAAGCAGTACCTGCGATTTCGCTTAGAGATTTCACGGCAGGATAAGACCCATCCTCATCTTTAATATATTCAAAAGCTAAAGCTGTAATTTTTTTTTGTGCCAAAGCTTCAAAGTAAGCTTTCTTTTTGGTTTTTAACTGAATAGCCGAAATGATTGTAGTTTCCGGATTTATCATTTCAATTTCAGCTAACGTTGGCGGTTCTACTTTTAATAGAAGCGGACAACCGAAAACTCTTTTGGTATCTTTTGTAATTTCTGCACCGGCATCTGAATATTCCTTATCGGTATAACTTGAACTTTCTCCTGCTCCAGATTCAATCATAACACGGTGACCTTCATAAGTAAGGGAATTTACGGCATCGGGAGTCAAACAGATACGACGTTCCTGATAGCTTGTTTCCTTAGGAATTCCTATGAAAAGTTCTCTTTTAAAACGACCAACCTCAAGTTTTTCTTCTTGCGGAAGCAATTGTTGTTTTGTAAATGGAGTTAAGGTAATTGACATGGATTGTGCAAAATATTAAGGGTACAAATTACGTAAAAAGTTTTAAAATTAGTGCAAAAATTCTGCTAATAGTAAAGTCCTAATGTTAAGTTATTTTTTGTGTCTCTCTGTGTAAATTTTTACCGCAGAGATTCGCAAAAAAATCACAGAGGTTCGCAAAGTTTTTTAGGCTAATTTTAATTCTCTTTTTCCATCTGCCAATAATTCAATATTAATTGTAGAATATTCTTCTGGAAGCAGGTTCGCTATTTTTTCAGACCATTCTATAAAACACCAGTTTCCTGAATATAAATAATCATCAACACCCATATCCAGTGCTTCGGTTTCTTTATTTAATCGGTAGAAATCAAAATGATAAACGGTTTGATTATTAGAAGTATTATATTCATTTACTAAAGAAAAAGTAGGGCTGCTGGTAGCATCCTGAACTCCTAAACTTTTGCATAACTGCTTAATTAAAGTAGTTTTTCCAACGCCCATTTCTCCATTAAAAAGGATAATTTTTTTAGGGTTTGAATCTAAAATCTGCTGTGCAGCTTCCTGAATTTGATCTAATGAAAAAACGATAGTCATTTTTATGTTTTATTTATTTTAGTCGCAGTCGCAGTTTGCAGTTTTAGTCTGAAAACTGTCAACTGCGGCTGTAAACTTTTTATTTATTTAAATTATCTTCTGCGAAAGCGAAATTATTTTTTTGCCACAGATTAAAAGGATTTTAAGGATTTCTTAATCTGTGTTAATCCTTTTAATCTGTGGCAAAATATATTTTAAATCAATTTCAAGTTCTCATTGAAAACCGAGACTAAAAACTTTATTTTGGGTTAAATACCAAGAATGGAATAATCATTTCTTCTAACGAAATTCCGCCATGTTGGTATGTATTTTTGTAATAACTTACATAATGGTTATAGTTGTTTACGTAAGCCAGGAAAAAATCATTTTTGGCAAAAATAAACGAACTACTCATATTTATTGCAGGTAAACCAATTGTTTTAGGTTCTTTAACTACATAAACATCTTTTTGTTCGTATGTTAAACTGCGGCCTGTTTTGTAGCGCAAATTTAAACTTGTATTTTTATCTCCCACAACTTTCGACGGATTTTTTACATTAATTGTTCCGTGGTCTGTGGTTAAAATCAATTTGAAACCTAAAAGCTGTGCCTGCTGAATGATTTCCAGTAATGGAGAATTTTTAAACCAGCTTAAGGTCAATGAACGATACGCTTTATCATCAGAAGCTAATTCTTTTACGACTTCCATTTCGGTTTTAGCGTGCGAAAGCATATCAACGAAATTGTATACAACGGTTACTAAATCATTTCCTTTTAAGGCTTTAAAGTTTTCAGCCAGTTTTTTACCGCCGGAATAATTGGTTATTTTGAAGTAATCTTCTTTAATATTTAATCCCAAACGTTTTATTTGTGCCGAAAGAAATTCAGCTTCGTAAAGATTTTTTCCTCCGTCTTCTACGTCATTTTTCCAATATTGCGGAAATTGTTTTTCCATATCCAAAGGCATTAAACCTGAAAAAATAGCATTTCTGGCATATTGTGTAGCGGTTGGAAGAATAGAGAAATACGGAACTTCTTTTTCTAATTTATAGTAATTAGAAATTACGGTTTCAAAAGATTTCCATTGATCGTAGCGAAGGTTATCAATTACAACAAACAAGATTGGTTTGTCTTTCTTTTTAATTTCAGGAACTACTAATTCTTTGAATAAATTGTGTGACTGAATTGGTTTATCTGCTTTTGGTGCAAACCAGTCTTCATAATTTCTTTCAATATATTTTCCGAATTGAGAATTGGCTTCAACCTTTTGAGATTCAAGGATTTCGACCATTGCCTGATCGTTGATGTTTTCTAGTTTTAATTCCCAGAAAAGCAGTTTTTTATACAATTCAACCCAGTCTTCATATGAATTAACCATCGCTAATTCCATTGAAATTTTGCGAAATTCTTTCTGATAATCGAGCGTCGTTTTTTCTGAAATTAGTCTTGAATCATCCAGATTTTTCTTCAAACTCAATAAAATCTGATTTGGATTTACTGGTTTTATCAGATAATCGGCAATTTTAGAACCAATTGCTTCTTCCATTATATATTCTTCCTCACTTTTGGTAATCATAATCATCGGGATGGCCGATTTTTTCTCCTTCATTTCAGAAAGGGTTTCAAGTCCGCTCATTCCCGGCATATTTTCATCAAGGAAAACAATATCGAAATTTTCTTCTTCAAACAAAGCAATGGCATCAAGGCCGTTGTTGCTTGTTGTAACTTCGTAATTCTTTTTTTCGAGAAATAATATATGTGGCTTTAAAAGATCAATTTCATCATCGACCCAAAGTATTTTAATCTTATCCATAAACAGTTTTAATTTTAATGCAATTTAAAAGTATAGAACTTAAAAAGTATTAAAAATAGTATAAAATTAGGGGTGACAAATTGAAATTTATTTAAAATTATTTTTTGCGTCTTTTTAATGTTTAAGAAAATACTTATGATAAATATCTGTTTTTTAAGTTAAAAACTAAAATGAATTTATACTTATTTACTTATATTTGTTGACCAAAAAATAACCAACGAGTGACTCAAATTAACAAATTAAAAATATTCAATGACCCAATTTACGGGTTTATAACAATACCGAACGAACTAATCTACGACCTAATTCAACACCCTTATTTTCAGCGTTTGCGACGTATTTCACAAATGGGATTATCGTATTTAGTTTATCCGGGAGCAAATCACACCCGTTTTCATCATGCTTTGGGCTGTATGCATTTAATGCAGAAAGCAGTTGAAGGTCTTCGTTTTAAAGGTGTTGCCATTTCAAATGAGGAAGAGTGTGCTTTATTAATTGCTATTTTACTGCATGATATTGGGCATGGGCCGTTTTCGCATGCTATGGAAAAAAGTATTGTTGAAGATGTAAATCACGAAGCTATTTCATTATTGTTTATGAACAGGCTTAATGATGAATTTGATGGTAGATTAAGTCTGGCGATTCAGGTTTTTAAGGGCGAATATCATAGGAAATTCATGCTGCAATTGATTTCAAGTCAATTAGATATGGACAGAATGGATTATCTTAAAAGAGATAGTTTTTATACCGGGGTTGCAGAAGGAAATGTAAATTCAGAACGTTTAATCCAGATGATGAATGTGGTTGACGACGTTTTGGTGATTGAGGAAAAAGGTATTTATTCTGTAGAGAAATTTCTGCTTTCGCGAAGATTAATGTACTGGCAGGCTTATTTGCATAAAACGAGTCTGGTTGCCGAGTTAATCTTAATGAAGGCGTTGAAACGAGCTAAAGAATTGACTTTAAAAGGAGCTAAACTTCCTTGCAGTGAACCACTTTTGTATTTTATGCAAAACAAAATTAGTCTTGAAGATTTTGATGCCGAAAAACTGGATTTATTTTCCCAGTTAGATGATTTTGATATTATCAGTGCTTTAAAAGCATGGCAGAGGCATAATGATTTTATACTTTCTACTTTAAGTAAAATGATCATTAACAGAGACTTATTAAAGATCAAACTTAGTGCAGACAAAATTCCGATGGAAGAATCCCAATCTTTAAAAGAAGAATTTGCAGAAACGCATAATATATCGGCCTTAGACGCCGGTTATTTTATTTTTAGAGGTAAAATTAAGAATCAGGCTTATAGTAAAGCTGCCGAACCAATACGAATTTTGAAAAAAGATAAAACAATTGAGGATGTTGTTGAAGCTTCTGATCAGTTGAATCTGAAATCGTTATCTAAATTGGTGACAAAATATTATATCTGTTTTCCAAAACAACTTATCTAAAATTAACATTTAAAATCTATTTTTTATATTTTTGTCGCAATGAAATTTACAGCAGAACAAATAGCAGGAATTTTAGAAGGAGAAGTTGTTGGGAATCCCAATGCCGAAGTTTCTCGACTTTCTAAAATAGAAGAAGGGGAGGAAGGATCTCTTACTTTTTTGGCTAATCCGAAATATATCAACTATATATATACCACAAAAGCAACCGTTACCATTGTTAACGACAGCTTTATACCTGAACAGGAAATAACTACTACATTAATAAAGGTTGAAGATGCGTATGCTTCTTTTTCTAAATTATTACATTTTTACAATCAGGTAAAATTGAATAAAAACGGAATTGAACCACAGTCTTTTATGTCTGAAGGAACTAAACATGGTGAAAACCTGTATTTAGGAAGCTTTAGTTATATAGGACAAAATGTAGTTTTAGGAAATAATGTAAAAATTTACCCAAACAGTTTTATTGGCGATAATGTTGTTATTGGTGATAATGTGTTTATTTTTGCCGGTGCAAAAATTTATTCAGAAACTATAATTGGTAATAATTGTACGATACATTCAGGTACTATTATAGGTGCAGACGGTTTTGGTTTTGTACCAAATGAAGAAGGGGTTTATAGTAAAGTGCCGCAAATAGGTAACGTGATTATCGAAGATAATGTAGATATTGGTGCAAATACTACAATTGACAGGGCAACTCTGGGTTCTACAATTATTAGACAAGGAGTTAAATTAGACAATCAAATTCAAATCGCCCATAATGTTGAAATTGGTAAAAATACTGTAATTGCTGCGCAGAGTGGTGTTGCAGGTTCTACTAAAATTGGCGAAAACTGTATGATTGGCGGACAAGTTGGTATCGCAGGACACTTAACAATAGGAAATAACGTGAGACTTCAGGCACAGTCCGGAGTAGCGAGAAATATTAAAGATGATGAAATTCTGCAGGGAACGCCATCACTTGGATATACTGATTTTAACAAATCGTATGTTCATTTCAAAAATCTTCCTAAGATAGTTGCCGAAGTTGAAGAAATAAAAAAACAAATAATAAACCCAAAAAATGGAAATAATGGTTAAACAGAAGACCATCAAAAATGAAATTTCACTAACAGGAGTTGGATTACATACTGGTAAAGAAGTTACAATGACTTTTAAACCTGCTCCAATTAATAATGGTTTCACTTTTGTCAGAGTAGATTTGCAAGGCCAGCCAGTCATTGAGGCTGACGCTAATTATGTTGTTAATACGCAAAGAGGAACTAATTTAGAAAAATTAGGTGTTAAAATACAAACTCCTGAGCACGTTTTAGCGGCAGTAGTTGGCTGTGATTTGGATAATATTATTATTGAATTGGATGCCTCTGAACTTCCTATTATGGATGGTTCATCAAAATATTTTGTTGAAGCAATAGAAAAAGCAGGAATCGAAGAACAAGACGCAAGCCGTAATGTTTATGTCGTAAAAGAAGTTATTTCGTTTACTGATGAAGCAACAGGAAGCGAAATCCTTGTTATGCCAAGTGATGAGTATCAGGTAACAACAATGGTAGATTTTGGTACAAAAGTTTTAGGCACTCAAAACGCTACGCTTAAAAGTATTGCTGATTTTAAAGAAGAAATTGCAAGCTCAAGAACTTTTAGCTTTTTACACGAATTAGAGTCTTTATTAGAAAATGGGCTGATTAAAGGTGGTGATTTGAATAATGCTATTGTTTATGTAGACAAAGAAATTTCTGAGTCTACAATGGTTAATTTAAAGAAAGCTTTTGGTAAAGAGGAAATTTCTGTTAAACCAAACGGAGTTTTAGATAACCTTACATTGCATTATCCAAATGAAGCTGCAAGACACAAATTACTTGATGTTATTGGAGATTTGTCTCTTATTGGAGTTCGTATTCAAGGAAAAATCATTGCAAATAAACCAGGTCACTTTGTAAACACCCAGTTTGCTAAAAAACTGGCAAAAATAATTAAAATAGAGCAGAGAAATCATGTTCCGGTTTATGATTTAAATCAGGAACCATTGATGGATATTCATAAAATTATGTCAATGCTTCCTCACAGACCTCCATTTTTGTTGATCGACAGAATTATCGAAATGTCTGATCGTCATGTGGTTGGTTTAAAAAATGTTACGATGAACGAAAATTTCTTCGTAGGACATTTCCCTGAGGCTCCAGTTATGCCGGGAGTTTTAATTGTTGAAGCAATGGCACAAACAGGCGGAATTTTAGTTTTAAGTACTGTTCCGGACCCTGAAAATTATTTGACATATTTCATGAAAATTGATAATGTTAAATTCAAACACAAAGTATTGCCGGGTGATACCTTAATTTTTAAATGTGAGTTGATTTCTCCTATCAGAAGAGGAATCTGTCATATGCAGGCAAATGCCTACGCAAACGGAAAATTAGTGACTGAGGCAGAATTAATGGCACAAATTGCAAGAAAACAATAATTAATCAAATTTATTGTTTAGGTTTGTTGCCCTAAAAATTAGACTATTTTAATTAAAATATAAAATATAGATGAATCAACCATTAGCATATGTTCATCCAGGCGCTAAAATCGCCAAAAACGTTGTAATTGAGCCTTTTACAACAATTCACAATAATGTTGTTATTGGAGATGGTACTTGGATTGGTTCAAATGTGACCATTATGGAAGGCGCTCGAATTGGTAAAAATTGCAATATTTTTCCGGGGGCGGTAATTTCTGCAGTGCCACAGGATTTAAAATTTGGCGGAGAAGATTCTCTTGCTATAATTGGAGACAATTGTACTATTAGAGAATGTGTTACTATCAATAGAGGTACTGTTGCTTCTGGACAAACTATTCTTGGAAACAATTGTTTAGTTATGGCTTATGCCCACATTGCACACGATTGCGAGATTGGTAATAATGCCATTATTGTAAATGGTGTTGCTTTGGCAGGTCACGTAGTTGTTGGTAATCATGCCGTAATTGGCGGTTTGGCGGCGATTCACCAATTTATTCATATTGGAGATCACGCCATGATTTCTGGAGGATCTTTGGTAAGAAAAGATGTTCCTCCTTATACAAAAGCAGCTAAAGAACCATTATCCTATGTTGGTATCAATTCAGTTGGTTTAAGAAGAAGAGGATTTAGTACTGAAAAAATTAGAGAAATTCAGGAAATTTACAGAATTTTATATCAAAAGAATTACAATACAACACAAGCTTTAAGTATCATTGAAGCAGAAATGGAAGCAACTCCTGAGAGAGATGAAATTCTTGATTTTATTAGAAATTCATCACGAGGAATTATGAAAGGTTACTCAGGGAATTATTAATTTTAGAGTTTAGATTTCTAAACATTATAAAATTAATTAAGCATTAAAACATTATAAAAAATATGTAGATCAGTTTTTAAAAATCTAAAATCTACATTCAAAAATCTAAAATAAAAAACAAATGGCATCTACATCAGATATTAGAAACGGATTGTGTATTAAATTTAATCACGATATCTATAAAATTATTGAATTTCTTCACGTTAAACCAGGAAAAGGTCCAGCTTTCGTAAGAACAAAATTAAAAAGTTTAACTTCAGGTAAAGTATTAGATAATACTTTTTCTGCTGGTCATAAAATTGACGTTATTAGAGTTGAAACACATACATTCCAGTTTTTATATCCAGAAGGTGATGAATTCCACTTTATGAATGCTGAAACTTTTGAGCAGATTTCTTTAAACAAAAATATCTTAGATGCTCCGGATTTATTAAAAGAAGGAACAAATGTAATGGTTCAGATTAATACTGAAACTGATTTACCATTATCTGTAGATATGCCTGCATCTGTAATTCTTGAAGTTACTTACGCTGAGCCGGGAGTAAAAGGAAATACAGCTACAAACGCTACAAAAAATGCTACTGTAGAAACTGGTGCATCTGTAAACGTTCCGTTGTTCATCAACGAAGGTGATAAAATTAAAATCGATACAGCTTCAGGTTCTTACATGGAGCGTGTAAAAGAGTAGTTTATTAATTAAGATAATTTGTCAATGAGTCATTAGATAATGTGTGAATCGACAATTTGAACATTCATTTCTAACTGACTCATTTTCTAATTGACACATTCTCTAATTGACAAATTTTCTAATTAAAATATATGAAATTTCCAAAAGTTCACTCTTTAGAAGAAATTGCAAATTTGCTTAACTGCGAATTTATTGGCGACAAAAACTTTGAGGTTTTAGGCATGAACGAAATTCATGTTGTAGAACCAGGTGACATTGTTTTTGTTGACCACCCAAAATATTATGACAAAGCTTTACAATCTGCAGCAACAATTGTTTTAATAAACAAAAAGGTTGAATGCCCGGAAGGTAAAGCTCTTTTAATTTCTGATGATCCTTTCAGGGATTTTAATACTTTAACCAGACATTTTAAACCATTTCAATTTGCAAATGTTGCGATTTCATCTTCAGCTAGTATTGGGGAAGGGACTGTAATCCAGCCTAATAGTTTTGTTGGTAATCATGTTAAAATAGGAAAGAACTGTTTGATTCACTCAAACGTTTCTATTTACGATCATACGATTATTGGTGATAATGTTATTATTCATGCCGGAACTATTTTAGGAGCAGATGCTTTCTATTATAAAAAACGTCCGGAAGGTTTCGATCAGTTAATTTCTGGCGGAAGAGTGGTAATTGAAGACAATGTTGGAATTGGTGCTCTTTGTACAATTGATAAAGGAGTTACTGGAGACACTACAATTAAAGAAGGTACAAAAATCGACAATCAAGTGCATGTTGGACATGATTCTGTTATAGGGAAAAAATGTTTAATTGCCTCGCAGACTGGTATTGCAGGCTGTGTTGTTATTGAAGATGAAGTTACAATTTGGGGACAAGTTGGTACAACCAGTGGTATTACGATAGGAGCGAAGGCTGTTATTATGGGACAAACCGGAGTTACCAAATCGGTTGAAGGAGGAAAATCATATTTTGGAACTCCAATCGAAGAATCAAGAGAAAAGTTAAAACAATTAGCCAATATCAAAAAGATTCCTGAAATTCTAAATAAATTGAAGTAATATGTCTATAAAAGAGTTTGTTCAAAAATTTTATAAGTCGGATGCCTTAATTGATAGTGAAATTTTAAAAACTTATCTGCATCCTGAAGTAATCATTGAATGGAACAGCAGTAAAGGTTTTATTCAGTTGGATTATAATGCCATAGTTGAACTGACAAATGAACTCAGCAGGGCTTATGTGCGTTCTAAAGTTAGAATAAGCCACATTCTTGCCGAAGATGACTTAGTTTCAGTACGTTATTCTCATTATGTAAAAACAATCGAGAACCCGCGAGAGGAAATGTTATTGGCGCATTTTGCAACGATTTGGCAAATAAAAGACGATAAGCTTTATAGAGGTTATCAAATGAGTCAATTTTCTTAATATTTTTTTGATAATAAAAGAGGCAAATTACATTACAAAACCTTATTTTTGCAACACAATTTTAAAAACTACATAAAATATATATCATGAGTGTTTTAGTTAATAAAGATTCCAAAATAATTGTTCAGGGATTTACAGGAAGCGAAGGTACTTTCCACGCTTCTCAAATGATTGAGTACGGTACTAATGTTGTTGGTGGTGTTACTCCGGGAAAAGGAGGAACTAGCCATTTAGACCGTCCGGTTTTTAATACAGTAAAAGATGCTGTAGATCAAGCTGGAGCTGATACTTCTATCATTTTTGTTCCGCCAGCTTTTGCTGCTGATGCAATTATGGAAGCTGCTGATGCCGGAATTAAAGTAATTATTGCTATTACAGAAGGAATTCCTGTAGCAGATATGATTAAAGCAAATAATTATGTTAAAGAAAGAAATTCTAGATTAATTGGTCCAAACTGTCCAGGTGTAATTACTCCGGGAGAAGCTAAAGTTGGTATTATGCCAGGTTTCGTTTTCAAAAAAGGAACAGTTGGTATTGTTTCTAAATCTGGAACTTTAACTTACGAAGCTGCTGACCAGGTTGTAAAACAAGGTTTAGGAATTACTACAGCTATTGGTATTGGTGGAGATCCAATTATTGGGACTACAACTAAAGAAGCCGTTGAATTATTAATGAACGATCCTGAAACTGAAGCAATCATTATGATTGGTGAAATTGGAGGTCAATTAGAAGCTGATGCTGCAAGATGGGTAAAAGCTGATGGTAACCGTAAACCAGTTATTGGTTTTATCGCTGGAGAAACTGCTCCTGCTGGTAGAACAATGGGTCACGCAGGTGCTATTGTTGGTGGTTCTGATGATACTGCTGCTGCTAAAAAACAAATTATGAGAGACAACGGAATTTACGTTGTTGATTCACCAGCAGAAATTGGTAAAAAAGTAAAAGAAGTATTAGGATAATCTCCAAATATTCAAAATAACAAATTCCAAAAAAGTCTCAATATTTGTTGAGACTTTTTTACATTTTAAAGACTGAGGCGTAAAAAGAAAAAACTTAGAATCTTAGTACCTCAGTATCTTAGAAGCTTAAAATAGAAAAACAATGAGTAAAGAATTAGAAAAGTTTAAAGCAAGTAATAGTTTTACTTTTACTGTAAATGATAGTTTAGAAGAAGTTTGCAACGCTCCGGAAGGAAGTGCCGGAATCTTTGTAGTTTATGAAATTGATGGAGATACAAAAGAATTAATCATGGTGGGTTCTACTGGAACTGTTCAAAACGACGGAACCCTTAAAAGCAAAAATGGCGGATTATACGATAAAATTGTAAACGGACACCAATTTGCTAAAACAGGAAGAAAATATTCATGGCCGGCGCAAATGAAATTAGAAAACATTTCTGTTCTTGAAGTAGTTTGGTACGAAACTTTTAATACAGATGTAAAAGCTATTCCAACTTCTGTTGAAGGACAAGTTTTGCAAAATTTCTTAGATGAAAATGCAAAATTGCCAAGATGGAATGTGGCTTTTTAAGCTGAACTTAATAAATAATAGAAGAAGCCCTGCTATATTTAGCAGGGCTTTTTTGTTTTAAAAACTCCTGTATATAGATTTTATCGTAAAAACTTAATGTTAATTGATTAAGATAAATCTTATATTTGGTGGATTTATTTTAGTTAAATAAAAATTTTAACATTTCCTTAAGAACCCAGTTATACCAGCCAAAAGAGACAGTTTTCTATATTAGAAAACTGTCTCTTTTGTGTAAAATAATTGGTTTTAAATTTTTGCTTTTATATATTTATCGAACAAAAGTAAATGATAATGTTAAAATAATGTATTCTCTGCATTAAAGAATATTGTCTTACAGAAGAACGATAAGTCCCAAAATATGAAAACCCGAATCCTGCCAGTTAGTGCTGTTGATGATAATACACTTTGGAATAATTTAATAATTGGAGATGAAAAATCATTTTCGTTATTATTCGAAAGATACTATAGTGATCTTGTAAATTATGGAAATTCCCTTTCTCCATATGCCGAAAAAGTTCAGGATTGTATTCAGGATGTTTTTACAGATATTTGGGTATATCGTAATTCACTGCAGGAATCTGTAGTTGTAAAATCCTATTTATTTTCCAGCGTTCGAAAGAGAATTGCTCGTTTGTATGAACGAGATCATATTTTTAGAAAAACTGCCACTACAGATGCTATTGCTTTTCTTTTAGAATTTTCTGTAGAAAACGAACTTTTGGACGATGATTATGCTGCAAAAGAAAAAGTAATATACTTAAATAAATTATTAAACGAATTACCTGCAAGGCAAAAAGAAGCACTTTATTTACGCTATCATCAGGGCTTATCTGTAGAACAAATTGCAGAAATGCTGGATGTCAATTATCAATCAGCAAGTAATTTACTGCACCGCGGATTACTTACTCTTCGCAAAGAATGGAAAGGTAGTTTTTCCTTAATAATGCTGCTATTCTCAGGTACTCTTTAAAAAAAGGTTAAAAAAACTTAAAAAAAATCTTAATTTAGTGAGTATAAAATAAAAAAACTGTCCTCTATGTTTTTGTAACCTTATTTTTAGATGCAAAAACGTAATAAATATACCGAAATAGAAGATTTTTTATCTGACGAATCATTCAAGTCGTGGGTTTTGTTTAAAATCGATGAAGATGGCTGGGAAGAATGGACTTTAGAAAGCCTTCAGCGTGCTAAATTAGTTGAAGATGCACGATTACTGCTTCTGGCAATGAAAGTTCCTGAAAACAATCTTTCAAGCTCTGATATTCACAGGGCGCTGCACAATACCTGGATAAAAGTGCGGGATAAAGAAAATCAAAAAACTTTACAGAGTTTAAAAGTTAAGTTTTTACGCAGACAATTTTTGTCTGGCGCAGCGGCGGCATTGTTTTTTGCTTTTATGGCAGTGTGGTTTTATAATAGTTATTTTAAAAATGAAAGCACAGTTGTAACGTATAATGAACTTATTTACGAAAACAATGAAGGATTAGTTGAGCAGACTAATAATTCTGACAAGCCTCAAATTATTACTTTATCAGACGGCAGTTCTGTATTACTGCAGCCCAACAGTAAATTAAGTTACCCTAAAATCTTTACCGGAAACGAAAGGAAGGTGTATTTATCCGGCGAAGGTTTCTTTGAAATTAGTAAAAATCCCCAAAAACCTTTCTTCGTTTACGCAAATGAAATTGTTACGAAGGTTGTAGGAACTAGTTTTAGAGTTAAAGCTTATTCTGACCAGCCTGATGTAGAAATTCTTGTTCGCACCGGTAAAGTTAAGGTAAAATCAAACGATCTTGTTTCCAGATCTGATAAAGAAGAAATCGTGTTACTGCCTAATCAGGCGTTACGATTTTTGCGAAGCGACTTAAAGTTTAATAAAATTACAAATATTACTCAGGATCCAGCTTTAGCTCAAAGTATTGGGAATATAGAACAGTTGAGTTTTGAATTTAATGATATTCCTGTTTCGCAGATTTTTGAAACAATAGAGCAGGCTTACTTAGTAAATATCGATTACCCAAAAAATAAATTAACAGACTGCCACTTAACAACATCATTAAGTGACCAGCCTTTAACAGAGAAACTAAAAATTGTCTGTAAAAGCATAGGCAATAATACCAGTTTTGAAATGAATGGGAATCAAATAATTATTACCTCAGACGGTTGTAATTAATTTTTTAGTGTAACTGTAATTGCACCAAAAATACTCTTGTTTTTACTAATTAAATTTTCGAAGTAAAGCCTTTCAATTTTTTATTGGAATGTAATTTATTTCACCAAAATAATAACCAAAAACTAAACTCAACCAGAAATAATTAAATGCCTATGTAAAAAGAATACCATAAAAAAAGTGCCGAAATGCTGTAACATTATCGACACTTCATTAAATCGAATTTCTCTCTGTAAAGAGTAATTCATACGTTTCTTAAAATACACTCGAATCAGTATTAATCAAAACAAATCAAAATTATGAAAAAACCAGTTGTTAAACAACGATTACTCCATAGAATCATGAAAATAACACTATTTCAGTTTGTCTTAGCACTTGTGTTTTCAAGCTTTGCAGTGGCAAATAATGTAAATGGGCAAAAAAAATTAGATACCAAAGTTACAATTACAGTTGAAAATTTGACTCTTGATAATGCTTTGTCTAAAATTGAAAAGTCTGCACATGTAAAGTTTTCGTATAACTCAAGACTTCCTCAATTGAGTAATAAAGTGAGTATAGAAGCCAATCAGGAAACGCTTTCTAGTATATTAAGCAGAATCCTGGTTCCATTTAATATTACATTTTCTGAAGTAAGCAATCAGATTATTTTGCAAAAAACTGCCAGTGCAGTCCCTTTTGCAAATACAGATAACCATGATTCACTTTTTGAAGTATTAACTGCAGGTCCAATTATCAAGGGTAAAGTTACAGACCAGTCAGGAAGCCCGCTTCCGGGTGCTACAGTTATGGCAAAAGGAACTAAAATAGCTGTATTAACAGATTTTGATGGTAATTTTACTATCGAAATGCCTGCAAATTCAACTGGACTTATCATTTCTTACGTAGGTATGGATACGAAAGAAATTGGTATTGAAAACACTACGCCAACCGTAGTGCTTACTGAAGTAGGACAAAACTTAAAAGAAGTTGTAGTTACAACAGGTTACGAAAAAACATCTAAAAGAACCTTTACGGGAGCGATCAGCAAAATTTCCGGAGCCGAATTAAAAGTAGACGGTGTTGTTGATGTAAGCAGAATGATCGAAGGTAAAGCAGCCGGGGTTACGGTACAAAACGTAACGGGAACATTTGGTACAGCTCCAAAAATTACAGTTCGTGGATCATCTTCAATTTTTGGAGATACAAAACCATTATGGGTTATTGATGGTGTGGTTCAGGAAGATATCATCAATATGTCATTTGCAGATTTAGCATCTGGAAACTCAGAAACATTATTAAGTTCATCTGTAGCAGGTTTAAACGCAAACGATATTCAAAGTATTGAGATTCTTAAAGATGCATCGGCAACTTCTATTTACGGTTCAAGATCGTTAAACGGAGTTGTGGTTGTAACAACAAAACAAGGACGCAGAGATGCTCCGTTAAAAATTACTTACGGTTTAGAGCAAACTGTTAGAGCGGTACCAAACTACAGCCAGTATGATATTTTAAATTCTCAGGAATCTATGAGTATTTTAAAAGAAATGGAACAAAAAGGATATTTAGATTTACCTTCAACAGTAAATGGAAGATATGGCGGCGCTTACAACATTTTAGGAAGAGCAATCAATACTTATGTGCCTGAAACAGGAGGATATTTAGTAAACAATGATCCGGTAAGCCGTAATAATTTCTTAAAAAAATACGAATTAGCAAATACAGACTGGTTCAACGTTTTGTTTAGACCATCTATTACTCAAAATCACTCTTTAAGTTTTTCTGGCGGAGGAAAAAATAACACATTCTACGCATCTTTAGGATATTATACAGATCCGGGATGGACAATTGCCGATGATGTAAAACAAATTTCAAGTAACATTAAAGGAACATTTTATGTAAACGATAAATTGAATATTACATTATCTACATTGGCATCTATTCGTGATCAGGGAGCTCCTGGAAGTTACGAAAGTGAAAAAGATGTAGTTTTTGGAAAAGTAACCCGTGATTTTGATATTAACCCATTTAATTATGTTTTAAATACAAGCAGAACATTACGTCCTTATGATGATAATGGTAACTTAGAATACTACAGAAACAACTGGGCTAAGATGAATATCATCAACGAGCTTGCAAACAATTACATGGAAATCGAAGTAAAAGATATCCGTTTCCAGTTAGATCTTGATTATAAAATTACACCGCATTTAACGTATAATCTAACAGGTTCTGCACGTTACGCAAATACAAGCCGTGAACATAAAATTTTAGAAAACTCGAATGTAGTTGGTGCTTATAAAGCCGGAACTCCAGACGGAGAAGATGGTGTAAACACACTTGTAAGAGATGAGAATATATTCTTATACCAAGATCCTAATGATTTAACAGCACCAAAAGTTTCTGTTTTACCAAATGGAGGTTTCTTAAGAAAATTTACAAACGACATGACATCTTATAACCTGAGAAATAGTGTTAATTATAGAAATGTATTTAGCGATAAACATGAAGTAGAAGGTTTATTTGGAACAGAGATGAGAGTTGTAGACAGAACAAGCGATCAATTTACAGCTGCTGGTTTACAATATGACAAAGGTTTAACAGCCTTTACAGACCCAAGAATCATCGAAAAAATCATCAATGGAGGAGATTCTTATTATGGATTTAATGAAGAAAAAGAAAGAACAGTTGGTTTCTTCGGAAAAATAGGATATACATATGATCGTCGCTATACAGCTTCTGTAACAGGACGTTATGATGGTTCAAACAGACAAGGAAACAGCGATTCATCAAGATGGTTACCAACATACACTTTTAGCGGGAAATGGAATGTTGCCGAAGAAAGTTTTATGAAAAATGTTGAGTCAGTAAACACATTGGCGCTTAGAGCTTCTTACGGTTTAACTGCAACTGCTGGACCGGCAACAAACTCTTTGGCAATTTACAAAAGTTATATTACAGACCGTTTTAATCTTGATGACAGAGAATCTGGAATTAGAATTGACGAACTGCAAAACAGTGATTTAACTTGGGAGAAACAATTTGAAACCAACATTGGACTTGATCTTGGAATGTTCAATAACAGAGTACAGTTAACAACAGATGTTTACCGTCGTAAAGCATTTGACTTAGTTGATTATGTAATTACTTCAGGAATTGGAGGACAAAGAATCAGACAAGGAAACAATGCCGATATGGAAACTAAAGGTTTAGAGGTTGGTATTACAACTAAAAACTTTGATAACAAAGATTTTAAATGGTCTACAACACTTAACTTTTCTGTATACCACCAGGAAATTACGAAGTTAGAAAACACACCAACTGCATTTGATTTAATTGATGCAAACGGAGGAAACACAGTTGGACACCCAAGAAATTCATTGTATTCTTACCAATTTACAGGTTTAAACAATCAAGGTCTTCCAACGTTTATTTTACAAGACGGAGCGGAAAATAATATTACAGATGCTAACTTTCAGGATAATTTAGATGTTACGAAATATCTTAAATATGAAGGATCGATAGAACCAAACAAATCTATAGGTTTAGCAAACACATTTACGTATAAAAACTGGTCATTGTATGTGTTTTTTGTTGGGTCAGGAGGAAACAAAGTTCGTTTAAACCCTGTATATGACAGTACTTATGATGATTTAACAGTATTTACAAAAGATTTTACAAACCGCTGGATTAACCCTGGAGATGAAAACTTTACAAACATTCCGGTTATTGCTGACAGACGTTTAAATGCTAATTATGGTGGAGAGCGTACACTTGCAAGAGCTTACAATACTTATAATTATTCAGATGCTCGTATTGCAGATGGTGATTTCATTCGTTTGAAAAACATTTCATTAAGCTGGGAATTCCCTAAAGATTTCAAGAAAAAATTGGGACTAAGTACTTTTACATTAAAAGGTTCTGCAGTTAATCCTTGGTTACTTTACTCTGATAAAAGATTAAACGGTCAGGATCCTGAGTTTCGTAATTCTGGAGGAGTTGCTTTACCGGTAACATCTCAATACACCTTTACTTTAAACCTTTCATTATAATAGTCAGAAACATGAAAAACTTAAAAATAGCTTTATCCCTATTAATACTTATAAGTATTACTAGCTGTGATGATTTCCTTTCGGAAAAACCAGATAACAGAACAGAAATTGACACACCCCAAAAAATATCAGAATTATTAGTCGAAGCCTATCCGCAAATGAGTTATTTTGATATAGCAGAAACAATGTCTGATAATGTTTTTGACAGCGGAATGGCAGAAACACTAAGAAAAAATGAGCAAAACTATAACTGGGAAATTCAAACAGAAACAACAGATATCGATACTCAGGCTTACTATTGGGATGCATGTTACAGAGCAATTGCCCATGCCAATAAAGCATTAGAAGCAATTGAAGACTTAGGAAGCCCGGCGAGTTTAAACCCGCAAAAAGGAGAAGCCTTAATAGCAAGAGCTTATTCTCATTTTATGCTGGTTTCACTTTGGTCAAAACGTTACAATCCTACTACAGCTTCAACAGATTTAGGGATTCCGTACGTTACAAAACCGGAAACAGAATTAGTAACAAAATACAAACGTAACACAGTAAGAGAAGTTTTTGACTTTATTGAAAAAGATATCGAAGATGGTTTAAAAATCGTAACAAACGATTACAAACAGCCAAAATTCCACTTCAATGTAAATGCATCAAAAGCTTTTGCCAGCAGATTTTATTTAATAAAAGGAGATTGGGACAGAGTACTTGAATTAACAAGCGATTTAGGTTCAAAACCAGTTGGTAAATTAAGAGATTTTGCATCTTATGATTTACTTAGTGCCGTTGATCAAAGATTAGCCTACGCAAGCAGTGATGCCGAAACAAATTTATTAATCGTTTCTGCAAATTCAATTGTAAGCAGATCCTACTATTCAAACCGTTTTTATCTTTCAGGAGCAAGATATCCGGATATTTTTGGTACAGCAACAAGTTTGTTTAATAAACCGTGGCTTTACAATTTTTATTCATCAAACAGCAGTATAACAGTATTTCTTCCTAAATTTTATGAATATTTCAAATATTCAAATGTAACAGCCGGAATTGGGGATCCGTATGTTGCAGAAGTTTTATTAAGCAATGATGAGTTTTTCTTAAACAGAATCGAAGCTCACGTAATGAAAGGAGAAATTGCACTGGCAAACGATGAGTTAGAATATTTTTTATCAACAAGAACTGTAGGATATCAGCCAACAGACAAATTAACAGAAGCAAAAGTTGTAGCAAAATATCCGGTAATTGCAGATGAGTACACACCGTTCTACACCATGACGCCAGTACAGACATCTTACATTAAAGCAATTGCAGAAACAAGACGCAGGGATTTTATACATGAAGGAATGAGATGGTTTGATGTAAAACGTTTTAACATCGTAGTTAACCACGAAACAACAAACAAACCGGTAAACACATTAGTAAAAGATGACAACCGCAGAGCAATACAAATTCCTTTGCATGCATCAAACACAGGTGTCGAATTAAATCCTAGATAATCTTTAAAATTAAAAACTTATGAAACTATTCAAATACAATAAAATTATCGTTATGGCCATGGTTTCGGCAGCTCTAATTTCATGCGGAAGCGAAGATCAGCCGGGAGAAAGCCAGTTAGACTATACACAGCCAGTAAAAACGGCCTTAGATAACTGGATTGCAACTACATATTTAAACCCTTTTAATATTAATGTACAATACAAATGGAACCAAAATACAGTAGATAACAGCCGTTATTTATTTCCGCCAACAATCGATAAAGTGCAGCCGGCACTTGAAATTGTTGAAGAAATATGGCTAAAAAGCTACTCGACAGTTGGCGGGGCAGATTTTGTTAAAAAAATTGCACCAAGAGAAATTGTTCTGGTTGGAGGAGTAAACTTAAACAGTGTAGGAACAAGAACCCTGGGTATAGCCGAAGGAGGACAGCGTGTTACATTATTTGAAACAGATTATATAGACAAGTCAGATCGTGCAAACGTATCAGAATTTATACACACCATTCAGCACGAGTACATCCATATTTTGAATCAAAACAAACCTTTTGACGAAAAAGCGTGGGCTGCAGTAACACCTGTAGGATATACGGCAGACTGGTATAATTATGATATTCCGGAATCAAACGAAATTGGATTTATTACATCTTATGCAAGATCAAATATTAATGAAGACTTTGCAGAAACAGCTTCAATGATTTTAATTTTCACAAAAGCACAATACGAAGCATTTTTAGCTGGTATCCAAAGTCCGTTTGCATTACAGGCATTAAAAACAAAAGAAGCTCTTGTAGTAAAATATTTCAAAGAAGCATTCAACATGGATTTTTATGCTTTAAGAGATGAAGCTGAGAAAAACACAACCGCTGTAATAAACAACTAAAACAAGTATCATGAAAATAAAAAACATATATAAGTATTTATTTGCAGCTATTTTGATACTGCATTTATGCGCCTGTAACAATAATACAGATGCCGATCAATTATTTGACGAAACGCCTACAACACGTTTAAACAATCAAAAATCTGAACTTAATACTGCGCTGCTTTCATCACAATTTGGCTGGAAGGCGGTTTATTTTACAGATAATACAGTTTTAGGAGGATACACACACTTGTTTAAGTTTGCTCAGGACGGAACTGTAGAAATGGCTTCTGATTTTGATGCAGATACTGATGTATATAAAAGTGAATATGCAATACAGCTTGGAAGTACAGTAAGTTTAACCTTTACAACAAAAAACAGAATTCACCTTTTATCAGAATCAGATAATTATCCAGTTCCGGCATTAAGGGCCAAAGGATATTTAGGAGACTTTCAGTTTTTATATTACGGACAAGAAAACGGAGAAATCATTTTTAAAGCAAACAGAAACGGTACAGAAATACGTTTTGTAAAAGCAACGGCCGATGATTGGGCAAAACTGCCTCAGAATCTGGTAATGGAGCAAAACGTAATAGGAAGCGACGAAAGACCGCTTTTTAGATTACTGGAAACTACTGATGGTACGACAACGCACAAATTTGATTTTTCTTTTAGCGAAGTAACTCGTTTTGCTGAGTCAAATTCTATCGAAAGCGGATATTCTATCAGTTACAACATGGGAGTTGGGTACACACCAACCGGAATTGTTGTAAGCCCGGCTGTAGAAGTTGGCGGACAAAAATTATCAAATTTTGTGTATAATGATGCTGATGGAAGTTTTACAGCTACAGGAACTGGTGGAGTTAAGGCTGAAATTAAATATTCTAATAAACCTTTAATCATTACTGATGACTATAAAAATTTCTTAAATGGTCAACCGCAAATGGTTATAAGTTTTATTACTGCAAATCTTTATACAGCACCAACAACTTCTGCATACTTTAAAACGTTATTTGACAATGCAAATGCTACATTACCGGCAAATCAAAAAATAACTAGAATTCAAATTTATTTCAATTCAGCTTTTGGTAACTATATCCAATATCGTTTTGCAGGAGGAAAACCAAGTGTTTATCACAACTTTACAACAAGTGCAGATGATACAAACAAACGAATTATTCTGACTCATGATTCATGGGATGATGGATCAGCTTATATCCCGGCTCCGGCTTACTTAAAAGCACTTGATGATGAATTCTTCAATACGGCAGGACTTTACTTGAAAAAAGAAGCATTTAAAATTACGTTTTCAAACAACATTTATACGCTTACAAGTCCTACAACTAACTTTAGAATGACAACATATCAATTATAGTAATTTTTAGTTTTAATTTTTATTTTGGAGGAAGCAGCTCAATTTTTTTGAGCTGTTTTTTTTCTAACCAAATTCTAAAAAGCAATGAAAAAGTACCTTACACCAATAAATATTATTTTCTTTTTATGGGGTTTAATACTTCAGGCCGTATCATGGTTTTATCCGGATTATACAAGATATTATTTATGCTTGTCTATTATAGTAAGTATACCTTTTGCGATTGCAAGTTTTATAAAACAAAAGAAAAAAGATAAAATAGAAGGAACAAAAGAGTTTCAGGCATCTATTTATAGAATGCTGATTATGGCTGTGGTTCTTGGAATTATGTATTTTATAACATATCAAAATCATATATAAGAATTTAGTTTTGATTTTTATTTTGGAGGGAGCAGCTCATTTATTGAGCTGTTTTTTTATTTACAATAAAAAGAAAATTCTGAACCAAATTTTGTATTACAAATTTTATTAAACGCCCAAATACTCTATATTTGTATTTCAAAAAATAAAAACGAATACCTTAATATGAAATTACTAGAAGGAAAAGTAGCAATCATTACTGGCGCCAGCCGTGGAATTGGTAAAGGAATTGCAGAAGTTTTTGCTAAACACGGAGCAAACGTAGCATTTACATACAGTTCATCTGCTGCATCTGCAGAAGCTCTTGAAGCTGAGTTGAATAGTTTAGGAGTAAAAGCAAAAGGTTACCAATCTAACGCTGCCGATTTTAATGAAGCGCAGACTTTTGTTGATGCTGTTTTAGCAGATTTTGGAACAGTTGATATTTTAATTAACAACGCCGGAATCACAAAAGATAATTTACTTATGCGTATGTCTGAAGCTGATTTTGACCAGGTTATTGATGTTAACCTGAAATCAGTTTTCAATATGACAAAAGCAATTCAAAAAACTTTCTTAAAACAGCGTGCAGGTTCTATTATTAATATTAGTTCTGTAGTTGGAGTTTCAGGAAATGCCGGACAGACAAACTATGCTGCTTCAAAAGCCGGAGCAATTGGTTTTACAAAATCTGTAGCTTTAGAATTAGGTTCTCGTAATATTCGCTGTAACGCAATCGCACCAGGGTTTATCGAAACTGAAATGACAGCAAAATTATCTGAAGATATAGTAAAAGGATGGAGAGAAGGTATTCCGTTAAAACGTGGCGGAAGCCCTGAAGATGTAGCAAACGCTTGTCTTTTCTTAGCTTCAGATATGAGCAGTTATATTACCGGACAAGTCCTTAATGTTTGTGGAGGAATGCTTACTTAATAGTTTGCAGTGTTCAGTTTTAAGTATTCAGTAAATATAGTCTGATAATAATAAAGAGAACACATTTGTTATAATTCGATTTCTAATGCTGATCACTAAAAACTGATTACTGAATACTAAAAAAATATGACTACAAACACGATTTTATTATTATTACTTTCTTTAGTAATAGCGGGTGGTTTGTCGTACTTTCAATACTTTTATAAAGCCAAAAACAAATCAAATCTGATTTGGTTTTTGGCTTTTTTACGTTTTTTGGCTATTTTCGGATTATTGGTTTTATTGATAAACCCGATAATTTCTAAAAATTCGCTCGAAATAACTAAAACACCATTAGCCATTGCAGTCGATAATTCGAGTTCGATAACAGCTTTAAAATCAGATAAAAAAGCAGTCGAATTATATCAAAAGCTAATTTCAAATCCAGCTTTAAAAGAAAAATTCGATATTCAGTCATATCAGTTTGACGATGAATTTAAAACCTCAGATAAATTTGATTTCAAAGGAAAACAAACCAATTTAGAGGAAGTTGCCAAGAATTTAAAAAGCATCAACAAAAACCTGACTTTCCCAACGGTTATAATTACCGACGGAAATCAAACTACAGGAAACGACTACGTATATAGATTCGATCCTGCCAATAAAGTTTATCCTTTGGTTGTAGGAGATACAACCACGTTTTTTGATTTAAAAATAAATCAGCTTAACGTAAACAAATACGCATTCCACAAAAATAAATTTCCCGTTGAAGTTTTTTTGCAATATGCCGGAGACAAAGCCACAACTGCCGATTTTTCAATTTCGCAGGGAAATTCAGTTGTAGCAAAAGAGAAAGTTTCTTTTTCTCCATCAAAAAAAACAGCCGCTTTAAATCTGCTTTTACCTGCAGATAAAGTAGGGCTGCAGATTTTTAGAGCCAATATTTCTTCAAACGCAAAAGAGAAAAACAGCTACAATAATATCAAGAATTTTGCTGTAGAAATAATCGATCAAAAATCTACAATTGCAATAGTTTCGGCAATAAATCACCCGGATATTGCAGCCTTAAAACGTTCAATAGAAGTTAACGCACAGCGTAAAGTAATCTTGGTTAAACCAAATGATATTAATCAGTTACAAGAAGCTTCAGTTTTGGTTTTATATCAGCCGACTTATGCTTTCAAACCAATTTTTGACAACAATAAAGCTGCCGGAAGAAATACGTTTATTATAACCGGAAACAGCACCGATTTTAATTTTCTAAACCAGCAGCAAAACAATTTAATCTTCAAAATGAGCGGACAAGTTGAAGATTATTTATCAGAATTTCAATCGCAGTTTAATTTATTTGCAATCGATAATATTGGTTTTGAAAACTTCCCGCCATTGCAAAACGCATTCGGAACAATTTCAACAAACGGAAATGTTTCTGTTTTACTTTCTTCAAAAATTAGAAACGTTTCTACCAATGCGCCTTTATTGGCTTTCGCCGAAAATCAAGGAAAACGAACTGCTTTTCTTTTAGGAGAAAACAGCTGGAAATGGCGTTTGCAAAGTCATATCGACAATCAGTCATTTGAAAAGTACGATGTTTTTGTAGATAAGATAATTCAGTTTTTGGCAACATCAACTTCAAAAAAATCATTGGTTGTAACACATGAAAGTTTTTATAATTCAGGAGAAGAAATTGTAATCAACGCGCAATATTTCAATAAAAACTATGAGTTTGACGAAAAAGCAAGACTAACAATCACAGTTACAAATGCCGAAACCAAACAAGCTAAAAACTATGATTTATTAAAAGGAAATAATTCATTCTCTGTAAACTTAGAAGGATTAACAGCCGGAAAATATAATTTCACCGTAAAAGAATTAAACTCAAATACATCGTATTCAAGTCATTTTGAAATCTTAGATTTTGATATCGAAAAGCAATTTGTAAATCCTGATGTTTTAAAACTGAAACAATTGGCGTTACAAACCAACGGAAAAGCTTTCTTTGAAAATCAAGCAGAAGATCTGATAAATACACTTTTAGAAAACAAAGAATACAAATCAATCGAGAAAAACGTGTCAACCAAAACTCCAATAATTGACTGGGTTTGGTTATTGATTTTAATTGCGGCTTTATTAACGGCGGAATGGTTTGTTAGGAAATATAATGGGCTTTTGTAGATTTTATACATTATTATATAAAGTCCCTACGGGACAAAATTGTGTTTGAAACGCTGGTTTTGCTACCGATATTTAATCTCTACGAGATTTTGCCGTTTAATTTTTTTTGTTAGATAAACTCCGTTAGGAGTTTTAGGTCGGTAGAAAAAATATGATCCATCAAATAAATTTGTCCCGTAGGGACTATACTAAATTTAATTCGTGTAAATTAGTGAAATTAGTGTTTCACATTAAATAACAATATGGATTTCAGGCTAAAAGTTTTCTACACCGTTGCGCTCCGCCTTAATTTTACTAAAGCGGCTACCGAATTGTATATTACACAGCCGGCAGTTTCGAAACATATTCAGGAACTCGAAGAAACCTACAAAACAAAACTTTTTGAACGAAACGGTTCTAAAATCGCTTTAACTCCAGCCGGAGAAATTCTGCTTAAACATACTAAAGAAATCTTCGAAATTTACCGCGAAATCGATTTTGAAATGAGTTCCTTTATCAGCGAACGTCAGGGATTATTGAGACTAGGAGCAAGTACCACAATTTCTCAATATATAATTTCTCCTGTTTTGGCACGTTTCCACCAAAAACAAAAAGACATAAAAGTCAATTTGTTAAACGGAAATACAGAACAAATTGAAAATGCTTTAATTAATAAGGAAATTGAAATTGGAATTGTCGAAGGACAATCAAAAAATCAATCCATAAAATACATTCCGTTTTTAAAAGACGAGCTGGTTTTAGTCTGCAACAGCAATAATCCATTTGTAAAGCAAAACGAAATTTCGGTAAACGATTTAAAATCAATGAAATTCATAACCCGCGAACGCGGATCAGGAACACTTGAAGTTATAGAATTTGCACTTAAAAATGTCGGTTTAAAATTCTCTGACTTACAAATCGAAATGCAGTTAGGAAGTACAGAAAGTATAAAATCATATTTATTAAATTCAGATTGTTTTGCATTTATGTCCATTCATGCAGTAAATAAAGAATTGAAAAACAAAGAATTAATTGTTTTAGATGTGGAAAAACTAGCAATAGAAAGACATTTTTATATTATTACTTTATTAGGAAAATCAGATCCTTTGTCAGAATTGTTTATTCAGAATATTGCCAATCATTATAACTTGAAGTTATAGTCGATCGTATTTTACGATTGGCGAATTCCATTTAATCGACGGAACTTTGCAGAGTAAATATCAATTACTCTATTTTGAAAACGAAACAACATTCCGCATCTCAATTATTTGAAATAAATCACTTCTTGCAACAGTTAATTTTTGCTGTGGTAATTTTACTGTGTTTGTTTTCGATAATTTCTCCACCAATTGCATTATTACTTGGCGTTATCATAGTGAATGTATTCGGGAATCCATTTGTAGAATTTAATAGCAAAGCCATAACTTTTTTATTGCAGTTTTCAGTAGTCGGTTTAGGCTTCGGAATGAACGCATCAAATGCATTTTCGGCAGGAAAAGAAGGATTTGTATTAACTATATTTTCGATTTTCAGCACCTTAATATTTGGTTTTTTATTGGGAAAATGGCTTAAAACAGAGAAAAAAACATCACATTTAATTTCATGCGGAACTGCAATTTGCGGCGGAAGTGCCATCGCAGCAATTTCTCCCGTAATAAAATCAAATGAAAGCCAGACATCAATCGCTTTAGGAGTAATATTTATACTAAATTCAATTGCGTTGTTTGTTTTCCCATTTATTGGACATCAGCTTGATTTGTCTCAAAAAGATTTTGGATTATGGTGCGCTATTGCCATTCACGATACAAGTTCTGTAGTTGGCGCAGCAAATAAATACGGGGCCGAAGCTTTGCAAATCGCAACAACCGTAAAACTGGCCAGAGCTTTATGGATTATTCCAATTTCACTTTTAACAGCCGTTATTTTCAAAAATAAAAACTCAAAAATAAAGATTCCTTATTTTATTGGTTTGTTCGTTTTAGCAATGCTTATTAATTCTTACGTTCCGCAAGTATCGATTGTTGCACTGCATATTGTAAATCTGGCTAAAATTGGTTTAACCATTACATTGTTTTTAATTGGAGCAGCTTTAAATGTAAATACTTTAAAATCAGTAGGAGTAAAGCCTTTGCTTCAGGGAGTTTTTCTATGGGTATTTATTGCAGGTTTAAGTTTAGCGTCAATTGTTTTTCTAAGCTAGATTATTTCACATTAGAAAACTTTACAACGGGCTTACCAATCAATTTATATGATTTTCCCTTAAAAGAAAAACGTCTTTCAATTTCAAAATTAAATGATTTTTTAGTTTTTGCCATTGCAGCAATTTCCTCTGGAGGCGTAACTTCAAACTCGTCATCAGCTTTTGCAGCTTTACTGAATGATCCGCCGGTTTTAATAATAATATCTCTAAAATGTTTTTTAGTACCATCATCTATAACCGTATAAGAACCTGACCATTTTACACTTGAAACATTGGTTAACTGGTAATTATTAGCTTCGAGAATAGGCTGGTATTTACCATCAAAACCAGCGACAATATAAAAATAACCTTCAAAAGGACCGCCGGCACCGCCATTTACATGCAATAATGTAAATGCAAATTGATCTTCACCAATTTGTATAAGTTTTGGTGTTGGGCATTGTGCAAAAGCTCCAAAAGCAGCAACTGCAGGCTGAAAAGATCGCATTTCCCAAGCATTGCCATTCTTAGCAAATTTTGCCAAACCTAACAAACCGCCAGAAAAACGTCCGGTTTGTAAACCATCTGCATCGTAATAAGAATGATTAAAAGCTAAAATTTTGAATTGGTTCCCTTTCGAATCAGAATAATCAATATTGGCAAGAAGTCTTGTCGCCACACCTTCACTATAAGGGAATAATTGATCACCTTCAACACCATTAACATCAATAAAAGGCAAAGGTTTACAAGTTTTACAATTCCAGCTTATAAAAGTATTGTGGTCAGAAAGTTTGTATAATTTTCCGGGAAACAACTTTTGCATCGTTTTTACTGCATCGAGCGGATCTTGTATTTTTAGAACCCGTTTAGGATTTAAAATAGTATCGTTAATGTTTTTTAACTCTATGTCAGCCTCCTGTGCTAAACAAACAGAACTAAAAAAGAGTATAAAAAATAAATGTAAATGGCGCATATTTATAAAACTTAATTCTAAAACAAACTTACAAAGAAAAATAATTAAGGGTTAAACTAATATTACTTATATGGTTCAAAAATTCCAAAAAATAAAATTAACATAATCTTGAAAGGTAATCTTTTAAATTATCTGCAAATAAGGTAAATTTGCATTTCAAATAACAAAAACAAAATGAAAAACTTCAAAATGAGACCAAAATTAATTGCCTTATTTGCATTAGTTATTGGTTTTTTTACTTTATCATGGGGAATTGTAGGGCATGAAAGAATTAATAAAGCAGCTGTAATGGCTTTGCCACAGCAACTTCAGGTTTTCTTTTACAACCACATTGATTTTATTACTCAGGAAGCTTCTGTTCCGGATATTCGTAAGTATGCTTTAAATTACAAAGATGAAAATCCAAGACATTATTTCGATATGGAAAACTTTGGTTCTGCTGACAGTATTCCGCAGACAATGGAAGCCGCAAAGAAAAAATACGACGCTAAATTTCTAAATGATAACGGAATTTTACCTTGGTATATTGAAGATATGATGGTGAAATTAACCAAAGCTTTTAAAGATAAAAACAGAGCAGAAATTTTATTTCTTGCTGCAGATTTAGGTCATTATATTGGTGATGCGCATATGCCATTACATACTTCTGCAAACCATGACGGACAATTGAGCGACCAAAAAGGGATTCATTCTCTTTGGGAAAGCAGACTTCCTGAATTATTTGCTAAAAATTATAAATTAAATGTTCCTCAGGCACAATATTATACAGATGTTCATAAAGCAATCTGGGATATGATAAATGATACTCACAGTTTAGCGCAGCCATTATTAGACATCGATAAAAAATTAAGAACTTCAACTCCTGAGAATCAGGTTTTTAAAATGGATGTAGATGGAAAAGTGATAAAAAGCAAATACAATACTCCAATTTTCTCTGATGAATATGCAAAGAAACTAAATGATCAGCTAAACGGAATGGTGGAAAACCAAATGAAAAAAGCCATTACTGCAACTGCAAGTTTTTGGTACACAGCATGGGTAAATGCCGGAAAACCAGATCTAAGCGATTTAGATTCACCAGAGGTTACACAAAGAAATAACCAGGCTTTAAAAGATGATTTGAAATTGTTTCAAAAAGGAGATTTATTTGGAATGAAGAATCAGAATGATTAAATAAGAGAGTTTCCAGTCTCGGTTTTCAGTTTTCAGATTTGAAAATTATATTTTAAAAAGCCTTAAATTCATTTAGAATTTGAGGCTTTTTCTTTGTGAACCCTGCGTAAACCTTTGCGTTCTCCTATGTTTGTCAAGTTAATTTACGATGAGTGATCGTTATGTTTAAATTTGCAATAATTAAGTGAAAAGGAATGAGAGTCCATTGGCGCCTAAATAGTTCAAGAAACATATTCTCGCAAAGAAATTACCTCATTCTTTTTTATCTTTTAGAGTCTGAACAGAATGTAAGGAATTATGCAATGCTTAATATCCAGAATATCCAATCAGGAGAAAAGACGAGGGAAGATTCATCACTTTATAATTAAATTTAAAAAGACAAAGATGAGTAAAGCAGTAAAACAAGTAGCAGGAATTGATGTAGCCCAAAAAGAATTAGTGGTTACCTTAGGTCGTCTTTTAGATGATTTTACTATAGAATTATTTGCCTACAGGATATTTAGGAATAACGATTTAGGCTTTAAGTCGCTGGTTGAATGGACAAATTCACTCACTGACAATCAAATCCCTGTTCGATATGTAATGGAAGCCACAGGTGTGTATCATCAGAAATTTGCCTATTATTTATCTGACAATAACCATGAAGCAAGTATTGTGCTGCCTAATAAAATCAGCAATTATATGCGGACTTTGGAGTTAAAAACTATTACAGATAAAAGCTGCTCACAAGCAATAGCCCAATTTGGGTTAGAGAGAAAATTGGATATTTGGAGCAGGCCAAAAGCTGTTTATAGGGAATTGCAGCAGCTAACCCGCGAAAGAGATCAAATAGTACAGGAAAGAAGCATTATTAAAAATCAAATGCATGCCGAAAATGCAGAAGCGGAGCCAAATCAAAAAAGTATGCAGCGAATGCAGTCAAGAATAGGATTTTTAAATTCACAGGAAAAGGAAATCAAAGAAGACATTGCAGGTCTAATAGCTGCAGATCTTAACTTAAAGCAGACCATCGATAAAATCACTTCAATACCTGGAGTTGGAGAATTGACCGCAGTGATTGTTTTGGCAGAAACAAATGGATTTGAACTCATTAGGAATAAATCACAATTAACAAGTTATGCAGGACTTGATGTAAAGGAGAAGCAATCAGGAACCTCAATAAAAGGAAAGCCCAGAATATCAAAAAAGGGAAATCGAAATTTAAGAAAAGCCATGCATCTTCCAGCATTAACTGCAGTAAAATGGGACGATAACTTTAAAGATATATACGCACGACTGGCATCTAAGCATGGCATTAAAATGAAAGCATTGGTAAGCATTCAAAGAAAAATACTAGAACTTATCTATGTTTTATTCAAAAACCAAACTCTTTACAATAAAAACTATACAACAAAAAATAGCGTGAAAACACAAATGGCTTTACACGCTATAGAGACTAGCTCAAAGACTGTCTTGAAAAAACAAAACTAATAAAAATTAAGATTTTAATTTGGAAATCAACACAGAATCTTTGCGGTTAATCAAGTTTTGGAATTAAATTTTGACTCAGATTATAGATTGTAGATTTAGATTGTGTAGACGCACTGCTGTGCGTCTCTACGATTAATTGATGTCGATCAATTCATGTCAATATATTTTATGCACAACGATTATGTAGAGACGCACAGCAGTGCGTCTACGTCCAGTATTTCACGCCGAATATAAAAACCTGTTTAAATTCGCCAAATCGGTGTGCCATTAACTGCAATTTTTAAATTGGAATTTGGAATTTAAAAAATTGAGATTTAAAAACTTTATCTCTGGTATTTCTTCTCCTTCAACAAAAACGAAGCAGATTGATAATAAGAAATCGTTTCATTAACCAAATCCATTTTGTGCTTTTTTAGCGGTGTTTCATCATACTCAATTTGAAATTCAGATGAAACACTATCTTTTGGATCTAATTTTAATGCAAATTGTTTTACCTCTTGTTTAGGCGATAAAATAGTTAAAACATTATCCTTTATCAAACCCAAATCCTGATAAGTAGCAATAAAAGCCCTTGGTTTATAGGAAGGTTTTAAAACATCCTGTCCGAAAAATTTACTGTCATAATCAAAATGCAATAATCCAAAAAGTGTTGGCATAAGATCAATTTGCGACATTAATTTACTGCATTTTTCAGGTTTTTCATTCGGCATATAAATAAAAGCCGGAATTCTGTATTTTTCAAGCGGAAGTTCTGTCTTTCCTGCACTCGAAGCACAATGATCGGCTACAATAACAAAAACTGTATTGTTGAACCAAGGCTGTTTTCGGGCCATATCAAAGAATTTTTTGAGAGCATAATCAGTATATTTTACACCGCCGTCACGAGATTTAATATCGCCTGGAATATCAATTTTATTATTTGGGTACGTAAAAGGCCTATGATTACTTACAGTCATAATATGATTAAAGAAAGGTTTGTTCTGCCTTGCTTCAGTATTCATAATTTTAATTGCTTTGTTGTACATATCCTCATCGCAGACACCCCAAACGTTTGAAAATGTTATTTCTTCTGGAGAAAAACTAGATTTATCTACAATTTGATAACCATTACCAGAATAGAAATCCTGCATATTATCAAAAAAAGCATCTCCGCCGTACATGAATTTTACATTGTATCCCTTTTGTTTGAATATAGCTCCGGTAGAAAATTTATTTTTATTGTCTTCTCGTTTTACAACACTTTCTCCTGCAGTTGGCGGAAGACATAAGGTAACAGCTTCAAGTCCGCGGACAGTTCGGTTTCCGGCAGCATACAAATTGGTAAACTGCAGGCTTTTTTGAGACAAACTGTCTAAAAATGGTGTTATATTTCCATGATTACCATAAGTTTTCATAAAATCGGCACTTAGGCTTTCAATCGTAATTAAAACCACATTTTTATGACTCTCCAGAGAATCACTGGATATTTTTTGAATTGTATTTTCTCCGGTAATAGTTGGAAGTTGTTTTTTCAAAATACTAAAAGCTTCCTGGTTAGACAGTGTTTTATAAAATTTAAAATAATCTAACTTATTGTTTTGAAAAGCTAAATAGAACTTATACAATCCATTAGACTGCAATTCGTTTACAAATACATTTTTAGAGTTTTCGGTCTTTGCCAAAGCAGGAATCGCAAAAAGCGAAATAGCAAATAAGAGCCAGTAAACTGCAGAAATTTTTACTTTTTCAGTAAAAGTCGGAATCTCATTAATGTAATCCTTAGAATTTTTTACAATAAAATAAGTAACAATACCGCTTATTAGAAATAAAGCCGAAAATAAAGGAATTACAGGATAAGACTGCATAATATTTCCGATAACTTCATTGGTGTAAATCAGGTAATTAACAGCAATGAAATTATATTTTACGCCAAATTCATTCCAAAAGAAATATTCACTTAATCCGTTTTGCAGAATTAGTAAAACATATAGAAAAACGACAAATGAAAAGAGCCAAAATCTAAGTCTCGCTCTGTATTTTGGCAGTAAAAGAAAAATTGTAAATAAAATTGTTTTTAAACCTATAAAAACCAAAACAATTCTGGGTAAAGCACCTCCGTATTCATCAAAAATGCTTTTTCCTGAAGCCGCATAGAGAAATAACGCAGTTAACAATCCTGAAATAATATAACCGTAAGGTTTACTATATTTGGATTCTGAAAGGAAAATGAGATACAGCCATAGAAAAACACCTGCAATCAGGAAAACAAAACAATCTGAAATTAATCCTAAACCAAAAATTTTCAAACTTTCTAAAAAATTAAATGAGCTTTGCGTTATTGGATGAAAAATCAATACAATTCTCAATATAAAACTTACAGAAAAATAGAAAATGGCCAGATTATAAAACGGAGAAATTTTTTTGCAGGAAGTCATGGTATTTTATTTTCTGCAAAATTAATTTCGATTAATTAACAATAGATGAAGTTACGCTTTTACCTTACTTAGTCTATACTTAATGTTTGCTTAAGGTTATTTTTTTTAACTTATTGTTGTGATTTTTAGTGGTTTCTAAGCTTTAAAAGCTATATCTTTGAAATATAAAAGAGACATTAATGTTGTATCAAAATAATACCATATGCATATTTTAATTGTTGAAGACGAGTTAGGAATCGTTCAGTTTTTAGAACAGGGACTGCGGGAAGAAGGGTATAAAATTACAACCGCAAATGATGGTTCAAAAGCTTTTGAACTAACTCAGAATCATAAATTTGATTTGATTTTGCTTGATTGGATGATTCCTAAAATCAATGGTTTAGACTTATGTAAAGCAATCAGGATCAAGGATCAAAAAACACCAATAATTTTTTTAACAGCAAAAGATACAGTTCGGGAAACTATAGAAGGCCTGAAGGCAGGTGCAAATGATTATATTAAAAAGCCTTTTAGTTTTGAGGAATTGGTTGAAAGAATTAAAATTCATTTTAGAAACAAGGGCGGAAGCGAAGCCCTTTCATTGGGAACTATTAAAATTGACCTTTCTAAACATATAGTTTTAAAAAATGATGAAGAGATAGCCTTGACACAAAGAGAATTTGAATTGTTGACCTATTTAATACAAAATAAAGGAAAAGTATGTACACGAAATCAGATTTTAAAAGACGTCTGGGATATTAACTTTGAATACGATACAGGCGTAATTGATGTTTTTATGAATGCTATTCGTAAAAAGCTCAAATTAAAAATTGAAGAAGACTATATTAAAACCATCCGAAGTGTAGGTTATATTGCTAATGACTTATAAATGAACCAGCTTTCCTTTAAAAACAGAATTGCCTTAAACTATATTATAACCACGGGTTTATTGATTTTAGTAGTTTTTTCGGTTATATATTCTATTGTAAAACATACCGTTTACAGCCACATTGACGAAAATATTAAAGTCGAAATTCAGAACCATTTAAAAGAGATTAAAGTTGAAAATGGCAAAGTAATCCTTATTGATGAAGAAGAATGGGAAGAGCGTGAACACAATACTGTTGATGTAAATCCTGTATTTGTTGAATTTTTAGATTTGAATAAAGGAATCATTGAAAAAGCACCTAATCTAAAAACACAAACACTTGATTTTCATGATTCTGTTGGGAATTACGAGTTGTTTGATACCAAAATGGGAGATCACGCCATTCGACAAATTCAGGTTGAATTAAATATTCAGAATAAAAAAATTGGCTATATCATTATCGCAATGTCGCTGGCCGATTCTAAAATGGTATTAAACAATTTGTTTGATATCATGTTTTTGTCCTTTTTAGCGATTTTAATATTGTTATTCTTTTTAGCCAGATTTTTTGCAGGCAGAAGTATTAAGCCAATAAACGCCATAATAAATACTTCAAAAATTATTACAAAAGATAACCTGAAAGCGCGTATTCCGCTGCCTAAAACACGAGACGAGTTGTATACGCTTTCAAAAACCATCAATAATTTATTAAACCGAATTGAAGATGCCATTGAACGTGAAAAACAATTCACCTCAGATGCTTCACATGAACTAAGAACACCGCTTACAGTTATTAAAGGAACACTTGAAGTACTTATACGTAAACCCAGAGATAATAAAGAATACGAGGATAAAATAAACTATTGTATAAACGAAGTCGATCATTTAAATATGCTCGTAGATCAGCTTCTGACAATGGCCAGATTCGATAACCAAAAACAACATATAAATGCAGAAAATGTTTATTTAAATGCTATAATTTTAGATGTTTTAACCCTGAATTCAGAGAAAATAAAAGGTAAAAAACTCGATGTGAAATTTGATGCCGGAACAGATTTTTACATTCAGTCAGACAATTTTTTAATTATAACCATTCTTAGAAATATTATTTCAAATGCTGTTAAGTATACAAATTCTGCTGGAGAAGTTTCGATTTTACTTTTTAAAGAAGGCGATAAAATAATCTGCAAAATTTCAGATAGCGGAATAGGTATTGCAAAAGAAGATTTAGAAACAATATTTAATCCTTTTTTTAGATCTAATTACACCGAACATCCTGAAATTAAAGGCGTTGGTTTAGGTTTGTCAATTGTAAAAAGAATTACCGAACTGCTTAATATTAAATTTAAAATCGAAAGTCAGATAGGAGTAGGGACAACAGTAATTTTAGCTTTCAATAAGGATTTAGAAAACGTTTTCGTAAATTGAAAATTTTCAATAAAAACAGCTCTCCATATTTTTTTTAACAATAAACTATCGTTAAGTTATATTAAAAATTGCTTTTTTATGAAATTAACTAGTATATTTGCAACCGAATCAAAGAATTATAAAACAAACCAAACAATGATTTCAAATCAATTACATCATCATCATTTTCATTATTGCTCTCAAGCGATGTGTTAATGGTATGCATGTAAATCATCATATTTTAAAACCCGTTTGAGTACATCAAGCGGGTTTTTTAATTCCAATTCTTTGTACTCAAACTATTAATCAGCAAAAAAACTAAAAAATGAGTACTTTAAAAATTGCAATTCAAAAATCTGGTCGTTTAAACGAAGACAGCATTCAAATCCTTAAAGACTGTGGTATTTCAATCAACAATGGAATCGATCAGTTAAAAGCCGAAGCTTCAAACTTTCCTCTTGAAGTTTTGTATCTAAGAAATTCTGACATTCCTCAGTATTTGATTGACGGAGTAGTAGATTTAGCCATCGTTGGCGACAATCTTTTAGTAGAAAAAGGAAAAGAAATTGAAGTTGTACAGCGATTAGGATTCTCAAAATGCAAAGTTTCTGTTGCTGTTCCTAAAACCTTTGAATACAATTCTATACAGGATTTAGCAGGTTTAAGGATTGCAACATCTTACCCAAATACAGTTAACGAATATTTCAATTCTTTCGGGTTAACAGTAGATATTCACCAAATTTCTGGTTCTGTAGAAATCGCACCAAACATTGGTCTTGCCGATGCAATTGTAGATATCGTTTCAAGCGGAAGCACTTTATTCAAAAACAATCTAAAAGAAGTTGAAGTGATCCTGAAAAGTGAAGCAGTTTTGGCTGTTTCGCCAAAAGTTTCACCGGAAATTCAAAAACACATCGATACTTTAAAATTCAGAATACAATCGGTTTTAAGAGCGAGAAATTCAAAATACATCTTGATGAACATTCCAAATGAGAAAATCGATGCAGTTGGAAAAATTCTTCCGGTTTTAAGAAGTTTAACCGTTCTGCCATTAGCGCAGGAAGGCTGGAGCAGTGTACACTCTGTAATTGACAAAGACACTTTTTGGGACGTAATCGATCAATTAAAAGAAGTTGGGGCCGAAGGAATTTTAGTTTGCCCAATTGAGAAAATGGTTCTTTAATATGCTTTGCACGCTGTAGGCTTTAGGCAATAGGCTTTAAGCTTTAAAAAATATTAAATTCCAATTCTCGACAACAGCTTTGCGAACTTATCGTTTTCTAAGCCAAAGAACAGAAAAAACCTTGCGAACTTTGCGGTAAAATAAACACAACGTTAATAAAGCCTAAAGCCTGCTGCTTAAAGCTTAAAGCAAAAAATAAAATGAATAAAATAGACAATCCAAAACCAGATACCTGGTCTGAAATATTAAAAAGACCAACCCAAACGATTGATGATATTGAAGTTACGGTAAAAGAAATCTTCAGAGAAGTTCAGAAAAAAGGAGATGAAGCCGTAGCAAAATATACTTCGATTTTTGACGGAATTACATTAGATAATTATCAAGTTTCTGCAGAAGAAATTAAAGAAGCAATTGAATTGATTCCGAATGAATTAAAAGAAGCAATTCAACTGGCAAAAGACAATATCTACAAGTTTCACAGCGCTCAAAAAACAGAAAGAATAGAAGTTGAAACTATTGAAGGTGTAAATTGCTGGCAGGAAAAAAGACCAATTCAAAAAATTGGATTATATATTCCGGGCGGAACGGCACCTTTATTTTCAACAGTATTAATGCTGGCCGTTCCTGCTGAAATTGCAGGCTGTAAAGAAATTGTATTATGCTCGCCTCCGGATAAAACAGGAAAAATAAATCCGGCAATTTTGTACGCTGCTAATTTATGCGGCGTAACTAAAATATTAAAAGTAGGCGGAATTCAGGCAATCGCAGGAATGACCTTTGGAACAAAATCGATTCCAAAAGTGTATAAGATTTTCGGACCTGGGAATCAGTTTGTAACTGTGGCAAAACAATTGGCAACACAATTTGGAGTTGCAATCGATATGCCGGCCGGCCCATCAGAATTGTTAATTGTAGCCGATGATACAGCAGTTCCAGCCTTTGTAGCTTCAGATTTATTGTCTCAGGCAGAACACGGAACAGACAGTCAGGTAATTTTAGTTTCGACTTCAAGAAAATTAATTGACCAAGTTGAAAAAGAAATTCAATCGCAAATTGAAGTACTTCCAAGAAAAGCCATCGCCATAAAAGCAATCGAAAATTCGAAATTAATTTATGTCGAAACTGATCAAATCGCATTAGATTTAATCAACGAATATGGCCCGGAACACTTTATTATCTGTTCTGAATATGATGATTTCTACTGTAACGGAATCGTAAATGCAGGTTCAGTTTTTATTGGAAATTATACGCCGGAAAGTGCCGGAGATTACGCATCTGGAACTAATCACACGCTGCCGACAAACGGTTATGCTAAAAATTACAGCGGTGTAAACCTTGATAGTTTTATGAAATCGATGACTTTTCAAAAAATATCAGAAAAAGGAATTCAAAACATTGGAAAAGCGATTGAAATTATGGCTGAAGCCGAAGGTTTACAAGCGCATAAAAATGCAGTAACGCTAAGATTACAATCATTAAAATAGAGGGTAATCCTGCAAGGTTTTCAAAACCTTGCAGGTTTAAATTTGATCCTGATTATAAAAGCTAAACAATAATACCTACAAGGTTTTGAAAACCTTGCAGGAGCAAAACTTAGAAAATGAATACTTTCGATATAAATACAATTACACGTGAAAACGTAAAATCTTTAAAACCGTATTCGTCTGCAAGAGATGAGTTTGAAGATTTTGATACCGCCGAAATGATTTTTTTAGATGCCAATGAAAATCCGTTTCAAAATGGCGTAAACCGCTATCCGGACCCACAGCAGAATTCAGTTAAGGCAATTTTGGCTAAAAATAACAATACAAAGCAAAGTCAGATTTTGTTAGGAAACGGAAGCGACGAAGTTTTGGATTTGATTTTCAGAGCTTTTTGCGAACCAAAAACAGATAATATTATCACTTTACCGCCAACATACGGAATGTACAGTGTTTTGGCGAATATAAATGCAATTGAAAACAGAGAAATTCTGCTGACAAATGATTTTCAGCCACAAGTTGAAAAGATTCTGGAAGCTGTAGATGAAAACACAAAAATCATCTTTTTATGTTCTCCAAATAATCCAACCGGAAATTCTTTTTCTGATGAAAGTGTGGTAAAACTGCTTAAAAATTTTAATGGATTAGTGGTTATTGACGAAGCCTATATTGACTTTTCGGAGAAAGAAAGCTGGTTAATTGAAATTGACGAATATCCAAATTTGATTATTACACAAACACTTTCAAAAGCGTATGGTTTAGCTGGAATTCGTTTAGGAATCTGTTATGCGTCAGAAGCTGTTATTTCGGTTTTAAACAAAATAAAGCCGCCATATAACGTAAACGAACTGACACAGAAAAGAGCTAAAGAACGTTTAAAAGATTCTGAAAAAATAAAACAGGAAATATCTTCTATTGTTGAGCAGAGAGAAGAATTACTTAAAGTTTTGCTTGAAGTTAATTTTGTAGAAAAAGTGTATCCAACAGAAGCTAATTTTATTCTAGCAAAAGTGGATGACGCGAACAAAAGATACAATCAATTAATTGAAAAAGGAATCGTAATTCGAAACAGAACAACACAGCCTTTATGTGAAAACTGCCTTCGTTTTACAATTGGGACAAAAGAAGAAAATGCTGTTGTAATTAGAGAATTAAAGTTGTTGAAGTAAAAAAGATATAGGCCACAGATTACACAGATTAAACGGATTATTTTTGTTGGATTTATTATGATGATTCTTAGTAAGTATAGTCCCTACGGGACAAATATTCATTTGGAGTTTTTTTACCGATATCTAACTCCTAACGGAGTTCTTTTAAAAGATTAAATATTTCTAATTCTTTAATCGAATTATCTCGTAGAGATTAAATGTCGGTAGAAAAAAGAATTAATACCATCAACAATTGTCCCGTAGGGACTACACCAATGTGGATGAAATTAAATTTTTAAATTAGTGAAAATTAGTGACTCGAGCGATAGCGAACAGGCGAAGCAAATTCGTGACAAAAGAAAAATCCATTTAATCCTTTTAATCTGTGGCAGAAAAAATATAAACCATGAAAAAAGTACTTTTTATCGATCGTGACGGAACGATTGTTTTAGAACCTGAAAATTACCAATTAGACAGTTTAGATAAACTGGAGTTTTACCCGAAAGCCTTTCAATATCTGGCTAAAATCGCCAATGAATTAGATTATGAACTGGCAATGGTAACCAATCAGGACGGATTAGGAACAGATAGTTTTCCTGAAAATACGTTTTGGCCAACGCAGAATTTTATCTTAAAAGCTTTTGAAAACGAAGGCGTTGTATTTGATGAAATCTTTGTTGACAGAACTTTCCCAGAAGAAAATGCACCAACACGCAAACCAAGAACTGGATTGTTGACCAAATATTTAAATAATCCTGAATATGATTTAGAAAATTCTTTTGTTTTAGGAGATCGTTTAACCGATGTTGAATTGGCTAAAAATCTTGGTGCAAAAGCCATTTTTATGAATGACACGGATGGAGTAGGAAGTAATGAAATTTCGTCTAAACGAGAGGAATTGAACGAAACGATTGTTTTGCAGACTATGGATTGGAAAAAAATCTATGAGTTTTTGAAACTAGAAGCACGTTCAGCATCGATAACCCGTAAAACAAACGAAACGGATATTTACATCAATCTAAATCTTGACGGAACTGGAAAAAGTAAAATAGAAACCGGAATTGCTTTTTTTGATCATATGTTAGATCAAATTTCGCGTCACGGCCAAATGGATTTAGAAATTCTGGTAAAAGGCGATTTAGAAGTAGATGAACACCACACGATTGAAGATACTGCAATTGCTTTAGGAGAAGTTTTTGCAAAAGCATTAGGAAATAAATTAGGAATTGAACGTTACGGGTTCTGCCTTCCAATGGACGATTGTTTAGCGCAGGTTGCAATTGATTTTGGCGGAAGAAACTGGTTAGTTTGGGAAACTGAATTTAAACGCGAAATGGTGGGTAAAATGCCAACTGAAATGTTCTATCATTTCTTTAAATCATTTTCTGACGGAGCAAAAGCCAATTTAAATATCAAAGCAGAAGGAATTAACGAACATCATAAAATCGAAGCCATTTTTAAAGCTTTCGCAAAAGCCATAAAAGTAGCCGTAAAAAGAGATACCGAAAAAATGATTTTACCTTCGACGAAAGGAATGTTGTAAAACGCTATAAGCTATAGGCAATAGGCAATAAGCCTAAAGCTTACGGCTTAAAGCTTAAAGCTTTTTTAATGAAAATAGTAATTATAAATTACGGAGCAGGAAATATTCAGAGCATTATGTTTGCTATTGAAAGATTGGGTTTTAAAGCTGTTTTAAGTAATAATCCAGAAGAAATTCAGGCGGCAGATAAAGTGATTTTTCCTGGAGTTGGCGAAGCAAGTTCAGCAATGACGAAACTTCGTGAAAGCGGTTTAGACAGTTTGATTCCGAATTTGAAACAGCCTGTTTTAGGAATTTGTCTTGGAATGCAGTTGATGTGCAATTCATCTGAAGAAGGAAATACAAAAGGTTTAGGAATTTTTGATGTTGATGTTGTAAAGTTTTCAAATCAGGTAAAAGTGCCGCAAATGGGCTGGAATCAGATTTATAACTTAAAATCAGATTTATTTGCAGACATTCCAGAAAATGAATTTATGTATCTGGTTCACAGTTTTTATGCTCCAAACTGTGCAGAAGCCATTGCAACAACAAATTACGATTTAGAATATGCATCGGCTTTACAAAAAGATAATTTTTACGGAACTCAGTTTCACCCGGAGAAAAGCGGTGCAGTTGGGGAGAAGATTTTAGAGAATTTCTTAAAAATGTAAATTTTAAAATTTCAAATTCCAATTGCAATATCAAAAATCAATTTCAATCAAAATATCAGTTTAGAAAATAATCTAAAATCTAAACTCTTAAATCTAAAATATCAAAACATGAGAATAATACCAGCCATAGATATCATTGACGGAAAATGTGTTCGTTTATCAAAAGGTGATTATGATACCAAAATAATTTACAACGAAAATCCGCTTGAAGTGGCAAAGTCATTTGAAGCGCACGGAATTGAATATCTGCATTTAGTAGATTTAGACGGTGCAAAATCTAGCAAAATTGTCAATTATAAAATATTGGAACAAATTGCAATGCAAACAGGCTTAAAAATTGATTTCGGCGGTGGATTAAAATCGGATGATGATTTGAGAATTGCTTTTGAAAGTGGTGCAAATCAAATTACTGGCGGAAGTATTGCGGTAAAAAACAGAACCATTTTCGAAAAATGGATTTCAGAATATGGTTCAGATAAAATTATTTTAGGAGCTGACGCAAAAGATAAAAAAATCGCAGTTTCAGGCTGGTTAGAAGATTCAAATGAAGATTTGATTCCGTTTATTCAGGATTATCAAACTAAAGGAATTCAGTATGTTATTTGTACCGATATTGCCAAAGACGGAATGCTTGAAGGCCCAAGTTTTGATCTTTACGGGAAAATTTTAGAAGAAGCAAAAGGAGTAAAACTAATAGCTTCGGGAGGAATTTCAACTTTTGATGAATTACCAAAATTAGCCGAATTAGGCTGTGAAGGAACAATCATCGGAAAAGCGATTTACGAAGGAAGAATTACATTAAAGCAACTTGAAAATTATATTTTAAATAAATAAGATTATTTCGCAAAGAAGCACGAAGTAAAACACAAAGATTCACTAAAAAAAATCTTTGCGAATCTCTGCGCTATCTTTGTGAATCTCTGTGAAACAACAAAAAAATGTTAGCAAAAAGAATCATACCCTGCTTAGATATAAAAAACGGAAGAACCGTAAAAGGCGTTAACTTTGTTGACTTGCGTGATGCAGGAGATCCTGTAGAACTAGCAGAAATTTACTCAGCAGAAGGAGCAGATGAATTGGTTTTTCTGGATATTTCGGCAACCGAAGAACGACGTAAAACGCTGGTTAATATGGTACGAAGTGTGGCGGAAAAAATCAATATTCCGTTTACCGTTGGCGGCGGGATTTCGTCTGTTGAAGATGTTGAAATTCTGCTAAATAATGGTGCAGATAAAGTTTCGATAAATTCATCGGCAGTAAAAAATCCGCAGTTAATTAATGATTTGGCGCAGAAATTCGGAAGCCAATGCGTTGTAGTCGCAATTGATGCCAAACAAATTGACGGACAATGGATTGTGCATTTAGTAGGCGGAAAAGTACCAACAGAACTAAATTTATTCGATTGGGCTGTGGAAGTTGCAGAACGCGGTGCCGGCGAAATATTATTCACCTCAATGGATAACGACGGAACTAAAAACGGTTTTGCAAACGAAGCTTTAGCTAAATTATCAACCTTAATCAATATTCCGATAATTGCTTCTGGCGGTGCGGGAAATATACAGCATTTCGTAGATTCATTTAAAGAAGGAAAAGCAGATGCGGCTTTGGCTGCGAGCGTTTTTCACTTTAAAGAAATTGAGATTAAGACTTTGAAAGAAGAGCTTAGGAGTAACGGTATTGAAGTTAGACTTTAAAAGAAGCAAGAAACAAGAACAAAGAGATTAAATCTATAATAATAAGATTTCAGAGAATCAAAATCTAAAATCTAAAATCTAAAATCTAAAATCTAAAATCTAAAATCTAAAATGGAAATTGATATAAAAAGCGCACACGGATTGATTCCGGCGATAATTCAGGATTCAGAAACAAAAAATGTTTTGATGCTGGGTTATATGAACGAAGAATCGCTTCAAAAAACAATAGAAACACAAAAAGTAACATTCTTTAGCCGATCCAAACAAAGACTTTGGACAAAAGGTGAGGAGAGTGGCAATTTTTTAAATTTGGTAAGTATTAAAAATGACTGCGACGGAGATACACTTTTAATTCAGGCAAAACCTGTTGGGCCAACCTGTCACACGGGTGCAGATACTTGCTGGCAGGAGGAAAACAAGGAAAATTATGGTTTCATTTCTCATTTAGAAAACACAATCAAAATCCGTAGAGAAAATGCCGATTCGGAGAAGAGTTATGTTGCTTCATTATTCGAAAAAGGAATCAATAAAATTGCTCAAAAAGTAGGCGAAGAAGCGGTAGAAGTTGTCATCGAAGCAAAAGATGATAATGATGATTTATTCCTTAGCGAAAGCGCTGATTTGCTTTTTCATTATCTGATTTTATTGCAGGCAAAAGGTTTTCAGTTGAATGATGTTGTTGATGTTTTGAAGAAGCGCCAAAAGTAACACAAAGTTTGTCATTTCGAGGAACGAGAAATCGCACTAGAAATTCCGCAAAGCATATCTCCAATCTTTGTCGATTACCTAGTGCGATTTCTCGTTCCTCGAAATGACAAAAAAATCCGTATAAATCCGCGCTTTCGCATAGCGAATCCGTGTCATCTGTGTGCCATCTCGCAACACTCACTCCATAAACTCAAAAACCGCAAATTCTTCCGGGTGATGAAATCCAAACCTTAAACTTTTATAATCCTGTAATGCAAGATATTCGGTTGTGTTACCGTAATCAATTCTAAAAGTATTAGCTTTCCATTTTGTACCAATTTTTGGCTTTAAGAAATTTCCGTTTTCAATTTTTTCCAAGCTCGTAAAAGGGATTTTAATTTCGGTATCAAAACCTTCAGGAGTTATTTTGCTGACAGCTTCTAATCCTTCTATATCAAAATTCATTGTCGTTTTCCAGCCTCCGCATTCAGGAGAAATACATTTTATAAGCATATCATAATTGGTAGAAAAAGCATTTACACCAATTTCAAGATAATTTTTTCCGTCACCATCCGGATCAATAAATACTTCAATTAAATCATCAGCTTCATATATTTTAGAATCTTTTTTCTGAGACTTTCCAACTATTTTCGAATCTACGGAACGATAAGCGATATAAAGGTTTTCATCATTCCACGAAAGTGAAACCATTGTATTTTGTGTTGCTTTTTCGCTTGAATTATGAACTACAAACGGACCTAAAAAAGGTGTTTTCCAATCGGTTAAATCTCCGTCAATCGTTATTTTCTCGCTTGTTTTATGAACAGGAAATGTCTGGGAATAATTATTTAGTGAATACAGGAATGTCAAAAGATATAAAAAAGAACAATATTTCATAAAACTGGTAAATTTTAGCTAAAATAAAAAAACAATACTGTATTGGAATACAAATCTGTAACAAAAAATAAAAATTTATACTAATATTATAACTAATTCAAAAACTTAATTTATAATGAAAAAATACGTTGGAAGTGTTATAATAGCTTTTCTAATTGGTTTTGCTGCCAATGCTCAAGGACTTATGAATAAGTCTGAAACGGTTTTTACACATCAGGATACTTTACGCGGAAGCATTACAAAAGAAAGAGCCTGGTGGGATTTAAAATATTATCATCTGGATATAAAAGTAAATCCTGCAGATAGAACAATATCAGGTTCAAATACGGTTCGTTATACTGTTTTAACGGAGAATAGTAAAATGCAGATCGATTTGCAGGAACCTATGAACATTACGAAAGTAATGCAAAACGGAAAAGAATTAAAATTTGAAAGAGACGGAAATGCGTTTTTCATTACTTTAACTGAAAATCAAAAAGTTGGCGAAACTAAGGAAATTATAATTTCTTTTGGCGGAGTGCCTAAAGAAGCTGTTAGACCGCCGTGGGACGGAGGAATTACATGGCAGAAAGATAAAAACGGAAAAGATTTCATTGCTTCATCTTGTCAAGGTTTAGGCGCGAGTGTTTGGTGGCCTTGTAAAGATCATATGTATGATGAAGTGGAAAATATGTTGATCAGCGTGAATGTTCCGGGACATTTGACTGATGTTTCTAACGGAAGATTACAAAGCGTTAAAAAACAAAAAGACGGAACGAAAACCTTTAATTGGTATGTTTCGAATCCAATTAATAATTATGGAGTAAATATTAATATTGGAGATTACGTTAATTTCTCTGAAAAGTTTAAAGGAGAAAAAGGCGATTTAGACTGTAATTATTATGTTTTGAGAGATAACCTTGAAATTGCTAAAAAACACTTTCAGGATGCACCAAAAATGCTGAAAGCTTTTGAAAACTGGTTTGGACCTTATCCGTTTTACGAAGACAGCTATAAATTAGTTGAAGTTCCGTATTTAGGGATGGAACATCAAAGTTCTGTGACTTACGGAAATGACTATCAAAATGGTTATAAGGGAAACGATCTAAGCGGAACAGGCTGGGGATTAAAATTTGATTATATTATTATTCATGAATCCGGACATGAGTGGTTTGCCAACAATATAACATATAAAGACATTGCAGATATGTGGATTCATGAGAGTTTTACAACTTATTCTGAATCACTTTTTATTGAGTATTATTACGGAAAAGACGCCGCAAACGAATATATAAGAGGGATTAGAAAAGTGATTACCAATAAAAAACCAATTATTGGTTATTATGATGTAAATGTTGAAGGATCTGGCGACATGTATCCAAAAGGCGCGAATATAATTCACACCATTCGTCAGGTTATAAACGATGATGCAAAATTCAAATCGATTTTGAGAGGAATGAATAAAACTTTTTACCATCAAACAGTTACTACAAAGCAAATTGAAGATTATATAAGTAAAGAATCCGGAATCAATTTTAGTTCGGTTTTTGATCAATATTTAAGAACGGCTCAGGTTCCAACTTTTGAATATTATATTAAAAATCAAAAATTGGTTTATCACTGGATCAATTGTGTAGAGAATTTTGATCTTCCTTTAAAAGTTACTTTAAACGGTGTTGAAACATGGTTAAAACCAACAACAGACTGGAAAGCAGAAAATGTAAAGGATGATAAATCAACTTTGGCTGTTGATAAAAATTTTTACGTGACAGAATTTAATATCACCAACTAAACTTCGGAAATAATTAAAATTGAAACCCAATAAATTGGATAGTTTATTGGGTTTGTTTTTTGATGAAGAAATCATAAAATTTTAGAAATCTTAATTCGAATGTTTACATTTGTTACAGATTGATTTCAAAATAATACCATTTTACTAATGAAAAATTACTTCGGAAGCATTTTTACTGCTTTTTTAATTGGTTTTACTGCCAATGCCCAGGGACTTCTTAATAAAGGAGAAACAGTTTTTACACATCAGGATACTTTACGCGGAAGCATTACAAAAGAAAGAGCCTGGTGGGATTTAAAATACTATCATCTTGATGTAAAAGTTAATCCTAAAGAAAAAGCCATTTCGGGTTCTAACACAGTTCGTTATACTGTTTTAACAGAGAATAACAGAATGCAGATTGATTTGCAGGAACCTATGAAAATTACGAAAGTAACACAGGATAAGAAAGAATTGAAATTTGAAAGAGACGGAAATGCGTTTTTCATTACTTTAACTGAAAAGCAGAAAGTTGGAGATACTAAAGAAATTGTAGTTTATTTTGAAGGAAAACCAAAAGAAGCGGTAAGAGCGCCGTGGGATGGAGGATTTTCCTGGAAAAAAGATAAAAACGGAAAAGATTTTATTGCTACATCTTGTCAGGGTTTAGGTGCCAGCGTTTGGTGGCCAAACAAAGACCATATGTATGATGAAGTAGAAAATATGTTAATCAGCGTGAATGTTCCGGGAGATTTAACAGATGTTTCTAACGGAAGATTACAAAGCGTTAAAAAAGAAAAAGACGGAACAAAAACATTTAATTGGTACGTTTCGAACCCAATCAATAATTACGGCGTAAACATTAATATTGGTGATTACGTTAATTTTTCTGAGGTTTATAAAGGAGAAAAAGGCGATTTAGACTGTAATTATTATGTTTTAAGAGATAATCTAACTTTGGCAAAAGAGCAGTTTAAAGATGCTCCAAAAATGTTGAAAGCTTTTGAAAACTGGTTTGGACCTTATCCTTGGTATGAAGACAGTTATAAATTGGTAGAAGTTCCGTATTTAGGAATGGAACACCAAAGTTCTGTAACGTACGGAAACCAATATAAAAAAGGTTATTTAGGACGTGATTTAAGCGGAACTGGCTGGGGATTAAAATTTGATTTTATCATTATTCACGAATCTGGCCACGAATGGTTTGCTAACAATATTACGTACAAAGATATTGCTGATATGTGGGTTCACGAGAGTTTTACAAATTACTCTGAAAGCCTTTTTGTTGAATATTATTACGGAAAAGACGCTGCAGCTGAATACATAATTGGATGCAGAAAAAACATTCAAAATGATACGCCAATTATAGGACATTATGATGTAAATAATGAAGGATCAGGAGATATGTATCCAAAAGGTGCAACTATGCTTCATATGATTCGTCAGGTAATTAATGATGATGCCAAATGGAAATCGATATTGAGAGGTATGAATAAGACTTTTTACCACCAAACGGTTACAGGTAAACAAATTCAGGATTATATTAACGAGCAATCTGGAATTAATTTCAACAGGGTTTATGCGCAATATTTGACTACAACTCAAGTTCCGGTTTTTGAATACATGTTTAAAAACGGAACATTCGGATATCACTGGACAAATTGTGTTGCTAAATTTGATATGCCGGTTAGAGTAAAATTAAACGGTGTTGAAACGTGGTTAAAACCAACAACAGAATGGCAGTCTGAAAAAACGACTAATGAGGACAGAAAAGTAGAAGTTGATAAGGATTTTTATGTTACTACTTCTAATATAATCGAATAAAAATTCGATAAATTTCAATTTTTAAAAACCCAAATTCCAATTATGGAGTTTGGGATTTTTTTATTGATTTGAATTTTTTCGTGTAGTATGTCATTTCGACGAAGGAGAAATCGCACTAGAAACTCCGCAAAGAAATGTCGTCTAACTTTGTCGATCAACTTGTACGATTTCTCCCTTCGGTCAGAAATGACAAAAAAGCCTGAAAGATTTAATCTTTCAGGCTTTTTTATTGGAATTTGGACCCGAGCGATAGCGAACAGGTGAAGCAATTTAAAAAATTGGAATTTTTATCTGCTGTTAAGCTTCGCCTTTTCCTTAATTATATCCGCAATTTTTCGATTCTCAATTTTACTTTCAAGCCATGAAATAATATCAAGATACAGGAAAGCCCTTTTTTCGTAAGTATTCTTTTCAAGCTCTACAAAACGAGCGTGCATTTTCTTGAATTCCTTCTTAATATCAGCAGGGTAGAAGTTGTTCAGGTTTCTTAAAAACTTAATGATTTCCTTTTGAACTTCATGCAAATCATTCATTTTCAATAAAAACTTATAGGTGCTTTTAAGATGATTTTCTAAATAATAATCTTTTCCTAATTCATAATGTGCAATCAAAGATAAAAGTCTTGCGAAGCACATTAAATCCTCGCGCATGGTTAAGTTCTTATTATTGATAATTTTATCTAAATAAAGGATACATTCGTTATATTTCTCATTTCCAAAATAAATAGAAGCAATTTTATAGAAAAACAACATTTCGTGATGTTCATCAAGATGTTCGCTGTGTAATTTTAATTTTTCTAAAATCTCTGGAATTAAATATTCACTTTCGGCAAAAGTACCTTCCAGAATATGTAAATTCAGTTTATTATTATAGATGTAAAGAAATGATAGTGATGCAATGTTATCGTTTACCGGAAATTTTGGATCCTGGATGGTTTCTTCTAAAAGCGAAAGATATCTTTTGAAATTCGACGTATATTTCAGCATATAAAGCGACTCTAGAAAATAGTGGTTTCCTTTTAAGAAAAATACCGGATTCAGATAAATCATATTTGGGTTGTCGTAAAAAAGCTGAACCCATTTATAAGCAAACTTATAACTTGCTAAAAAGTCCTGAACCAGGAAGCTTCGCCATAAATTAGCATTGTAAAACCAGTATTTTTCGCGAAAACCAAATTTACTTTCGTCTAGTTTTGCAATATGTTTGTTGAAATAATCATCAATATATTTATACTCTTCATCGCTTTTTACGTAACCCGTTTTCAGCATGATTCCGTATAATTGAAGCGAAAGATTTGATAATTTACTTGAAATAGTATTTCTGTAATTTAATTCTTTGGCCTGAATAACCAGCTCGTCGGCGCGGCCCTGAATACTTCGGGTAATATATTGTGATTCGATTAGTTTTTCAAATTCTACAATTTCATAAGCCATTAATTTTTCGTCGTTTTCTAAAGCCTGCTGTTTTGTTTTGTCCAGAATTTTTAAACTCTGTTTATACAAACCTTTATTATATAATATAACAGCAAAATCAATTTGTTCACGTAACTGATAACGAATGTTCTGGCTGGGAATATTCAAACGAATACTTACCAAAATTTGTTTGTATAAGTATGATTTTAAGTTAGATAACTGTACTTTTTTGATACTTCCGCTCTTCAAAATCAGCTTTTCATCATAGGTTTCAGATTTATCTAAAATATTGAATAATTCAATGAATTTAGTATTCGAACTTGTCTCTAATCGGCTTGCAAAAATTTTAAACTGTCTCTTTTCAGATTTGGAAAGTGATTTTATCAGAACAAATAAGGAATCTTTTTGATGGTTAGCCATTGTAAAAAATAATAATATAACTTATTGGTTGTTAGTATTTTAGCTTGTTATAAATTGCGTTATGAACAGTATAATTTCATTAAAATGAATTTCGTACTGAAGAAGTACAATATATATTTGTTATCAAGATGTGAAATTACATTAAATAAATGAATATGAATAGAGAGAAAGTTCAAATTTTTGACACCACATTACGCGACGGTGAACAAGTTCCAGGATGTAAGTTAGATACTAAGCAAAAATTAGTTATCGCAGAACGACTAGACAAAATGGGAGTTGATATTATCGAAGCCGGTTTCCCTGTGTCAAGTCCGGGCGATTTTTTATCGGTCTCTGAGATTTGTAAAATTGTAGAAAATGCAACCGTCTGCGGATTGACAAGAGCCGTAAAAAATGACATTGATGTTGCTGCAGCTGCTTTAAAGCACGCTAAAAGACCTAGAATCCATACCGGAATCGGAACTTCAGAATCTCATATACTCCATAAATTACAAACTACCCCGGAAGATATTATTGCAAGAGCAAAATTTGCAGTAGCTCACGCAAAAACATATGTAGAAGATGTTGAATTCTATGCAGAAGATGCTGGTAGAACAGACAATGCTTTCCTTGCAAAAGTCTGTGAAGAAGTAATTAAATCTGGTGCAACCGTATTAAACATTCCTGACACAACAGGATATTGTCTTCCTGAAGAATACGGGGCGAAAATTAAATATTTAAAAGAAAACGTAAAAGGAATCGAAAACGTAATCCTTTCATGTCACTGTCATAATGATTTAGGAATGGCAACTGCAAACTCTATCGCAGGAGCTATAAATGGAGCAAGACAAATCGAGTGTACTATTAATGGTATTGGAGAAAGAGCAGGAAATACAGCACTTGAAGAAGTGGTAATGATTTTTAAACAACATCCATATTTAAACTTAGATACAAACATTAATACAAGAGAATTAAACGAAATGAGCCGTTTGGTTTCTGAAAGTATGGGAATGATTGTACAGCCAAATAAAGCTATCGTAGGAGCAAATGCTTTTGCACACAGTTCTGGAATTCATCAGGATGGTGTTATCAAAAACAGAGCGACTTATGAAATCATGGATCCGCTTGATGTTGGGGTTAACGAATCTTCAATCATTTTGACTGCAAGAAGCGGAAGAGCGGCTTTAGCTTACCGTGCTAAAAAAGTAGGTTACGAATTGACTAAAGTACAATTAGATATTGTATATATTGAGTTCCTGAAATTTGCAGATATCAAAAAAGAAGTTGTAGATGCAGATATTCACCAGATTATCGAAGCTTCAAAAATTGAAGGGGATTTAATCAGAAGCTAGTCGAAAAGATAATAGAGAATAGAGCAAAGAGAAAATATTTTAACACATAGAATCATAGATTTTGAATGTGTAAAAGAATATAAAAAGAAACTAGTTTCTAACACATAGCTATGTTTGTTAATGCAAGTGAAACGCCTTATTAAGCTTGCAATCCCGATGCATCGGGACTATGTGTTTAAAAATAATTGCAACGAAAAGAAAAAAAATAATAAAGATTTAAATACATAAAGAACGAGACGTTATGAATTTGAAAATAGCAGTTTTACCAGGAGACGGAATTGGACCAGAGGTAATTTTACAGGCCAAAAAAGCATTGCACGCTATTGGCGAAGTGTACAATCATGAATTTGTTTTTGAGGAAGCACTCATGGGAGCGGTTGCTATTGATAAAACTGGAAACCCGTTACCGGAACAAACTTTAAATCTTTGTTTAAATACTGATGCCGTTTTATTTGGAGCAATTGGTGATCCTAAATACGATAATAATCCAAATGCAAAAGTTCGTCCGGAGCAGGGATTATTAAAACTTCGTAAAGAATTAGGATTGTTTGCCAATATCCGCCCGATAAAACCTTATAAAGCATTAGTTGAAGCATCCCCTTTAAAAAGAGAAATTATTGAAGGCGCAGATTTTACTATTTTCAGAGAATTAACAGGCGGTGCTTATTTTGGAGCTAAAACATTAAATGAAGAAGGAACACATGCTTCAGATTTATGTGAATATTCAGAAGAAGAAATAACAAGAATCGCACATTTAGCTTTTAAATCGGCACAAAACCGACGCAAAAAATTAACAATGGTTGACAAAGCTAATGTTTTGGAAACTTCAAGATTGTGGAGAAAAGTAGTTCAAAAAGTGGGTGAAAGCTATCCTGATGTTCTTTTAGACTTTTTATTTGTTGATAACGCAGCAATGCAAATCATCTTAAATCCGAAACAATTTGATGTGATTTTGACAGAAAATTTATTTGGAGATATTTTATCAGATGAAGCCAGCGTAATTACAGGTTCAATTGGTTTATTGGCTTCCGCATCTTTAGGAGAAAAAAATGCGCTTTTCGAACCAATCCACGGATCTTATCCTCAGGCAAAAGGAAAAAATATTGCCAATCCAATTGCTTCCATTTTATCTGCAGCAATGTTGTTGGAACATTTCGGATTGTTTACAGAAGCAAATGTGATTTATAAAGCTATTGAAAAAGCAATTGAATATAAAGTTGTTACAGTTGATTTAAAACCGGATTCAAAATTTGGTACAAATGAAGTAGGAGAGTTTGTTTCTAATTTTATTTTCAGCAAAGATGATTTGTTATATTTCAGAAATGACAACGTTTATATTGGACAATCGACAATAGTTTAGAGTTTTTATTAAAATTATAGATTAAATAACAAGAAGTATTGAAAATGTTGAGATTTTATTTTTTTAGTTCTTAAAGTTTCCGTACTTTTGTAACACTAAAAAATTAAATGATGCAAATCTCAATTATTATTACTTCTGTCGTTGTTGTCAATGTGTTTTGCACATCTGCATCGGGAATGGTATAAATATAATTGAAAAACTATATTACAAACCTTCCAAATACTGGAAGGTTTTTTTTTGAATAAAAATTAAAAAAAAATAATACAATAATGGAATTAAATAAGTACAGCAAAACCATCACTCAAGATCAAACACAGCCAGCGGCGCAAGCTATGTTGTATGGTATTGGTTTAACTGAAGAAGATTTGAAAAAAGCACAAGTAGGGATTGTGAGCATGGGTTATGATGGTAACACGTGTAACATGCACCTGAATGATTTAGCAAAAGATGTTAAAAAAGGTGTTTGGGATGCTGGTCTGGTCGGGCTTATTTTTAATACCATTGGTGTAAGTGATGGAATTTCTAACGGTACAGAAGGAATGCGTTATTCATTAGTATCTCGTGATGTAATTGCAGACTCTATAGAAACAGTTGCAGGAGCACAATGGTACGATAGTATCATTGCAATTCCCGGCTGCGATAAAAATATGCCCGGAGCATTAATCGCAATGGGAAGATTAAACCGCCCGTCGATGATGGTTTATGGAGGTTCAATTCACTCTGGAAAATGGAAAGGTGAATCTTTAAACATTGTATCAGCTTTTGAAGCTTTAGGAAAAAAAGTAAAAAATGAAATTACTCCTGAAGATTTTAAAGGTGTTATTCAAAATGCCTGCCCTGGAGCTGGTGCCTGCGGTGGAATGTATACTGCAAACACGATGTCTTCGGCAATTGAAGCATTAGGAATGAGTTTGCCATACAGCTCTTCAAACCCTGCTTTGAGTCAGGAAAAAAGAGATGAATGTCTTGCTGCCGGAGCTGCTATTAAAATTTTATTAGAAAAAGATATTAAGCCAAGAGATATTATGACTCGTAAAGCTTTCGAAAATGCTATTACAATTGTAGCAGTTTTAGGGGGTTCTACAAATGCTGTTATGCACTTAATTGCTATGGCACATTCTGTTGGTATCACAATTACTTTGGATGATTTTCAAGCTATTAATGACAGAACTCCGGTTCTTGCTGACATGAAACCAAGTGGTAAATATATGATGGAAGATATTCATGAAGTTGGAGGAATTCCGGGAGTAATGAAATATCTATTAAAAGTTGGATTGATTCACGGAGATTGTTTAACGGTAACAGGAAAAACAGTTGCTGAAAATTTAGCTTCAACTCCGGATTTACAAGACGGACAAGAAGTTATCCATGAAATACAAAAAGCATTAAAACCAACAGGAAATATTCAGGTTTTATACGGAAACCTTGCTTCTGAAGGTGCTGTAGCAAAAATCAGCGGTAAAGAAGGGGAATATTTTGAAGGACCGGCTGTTGTTTTTGAAGGAGAATTTGAAGTAATTCCAGGTCTTCAGGCCGGAAAAATTAAACCGGGTAATGTAGTCGTCATCAGGGGTTGTGGGCCAAAAGGTGGTCCGGGAATGCCTGAAATGCTAAAACCTACATCTGCGATTATTGGAGCTGGATTAGGAAGCAGCTGTGCGTTAATTACAGATGGTAGATTCTCCGGAGGTTCACACGGATTCGTGGTAGGACACGTTACACCAGAAGCATATGATGGGGGTGGTATTGCTTTAGTAAAAGATGGAGATATGATCGCTATCGACGCTGTAAAAAATACAATCGACCTGAAAATATCTGACGAAGAATATGCAGCTCGTAAAGCGGCTTGGGTTCAGCCAGAGCTAAAAGTTGACAGAGGAGTTTTACTTAAATATGCAAGATCAGTTTCAAGCGCATCAACAGGATGTGTTACCGATAACTAGCATTCAATTACAATTTCAAAAATCAATTTCAATAAAAATGAAAAAGATTCTTGAATAAACTATAAAAGTGTAAATCTCTATTTCTTAAAAAATAGAAATAAGAGAGAAAAAAATATACAAATGGGAACAATTAGGATATCAGGCGCCGAAGCCGTTATTAGATGTTTATTAGAAGAAGGAGTAGACTTAATTTATGGTTATCCGGGAGGAGCTATAATGCCGGTTTACGACGAATTATATAAATTTCAGGATAAGTTACACCATGTTTTAGTACGTCATGAACAAGGTGCAACGCATGCTGCTCAGGGTTATGCAAGAGCGACAGGAAAAGTAGGGGTAGCAATAGCTACTTCTGGACCAGGAGCAACAAACTTAGTTACCGGAATTGCAGATGCTCAAATCGATTCAACTCCAATGGTTTGCATTACCGGACAAGTTGGAAGACATTTATTAGGATCTGATGCTTTTCAGGAAACGGATATAATTGGAATTTCTACTCCGGTTACAAAATGGAATTTTCAGGTAACTGAAGCTTCACAAATTCCTGAAATTATTGCGAAAGCATTTTATATTGCTCGTTCCGGGCGTCCGGGACCAGTATTAATCGATATTACTAAAAATGCTCAGTTTGATGAGTTTGATTTTAGTTATGAAAAATGTACTGGAATTAGAAGTTACAATCCGGTTCCGAAATTAAATTTAGATAAGGTTGCCGAAGCTGCAGCTTTAATTAATAGTGCTAAAAAACCTTTTATAGTTTTCGGTCAGGGAATTATTTTAGGTCAGGCCGAAGCTGAATTTAAAGCGGTTCTTGAAAAATCAGGAATTCCGGCTGCATGGACAATTTTAGGGCTTTCGGCTCTGCCAACAGATCATCCTTTAAATGTAGGTATGTTAGGAATGCACGGAAATTACGCCCCAAACCTGCTTACTAACGAATGCGATGTTTTAATTGCTTTCGGAATGCGTTTTGACGACCGTGTTACAGGTAAATTAAGTACTTATGCTAAACAGGCAAAAGTAATTCACTTCGAAATTGATCCAGCCGAAATCGACAAAAACGTTAAAACAGAAGTAGCGGTTTTAGGTGATGTAAAAGAATCTTTAACTGCTTTGTTGCCATTACTTGATGCAAAATCGCACGATTTATGGCATAATGAGTTTAAAGAATTGGCTAAAATAGAATATGAATCTGTTATTAAAGATGAGCTAAACCCAAAAACAGCAGGACTTTCAATGGGGGAAACTATCGAAATGATTAACAAACACTCAAAAGGTGATGCGATTATTGTTTCAGATGTTGGCCAGCACCAAATGTTTGCGTGTCGCTATGCTAAATTCAATTCAACAAAAAGTAATATTACTTCCGGCGGATTAGGAACAATGGGATTTGCGCTTCCGGCTGCAATTGGAGCTAAAATGGGAAAACCAGATCGTGAAGTTGTAGCTATTATTGGTGATGGAGGTTTCCAGATGACAATTCAGGAATTGGGAACAATTTTCCAGACTCAGGTTCCGGTAAAGATTGTTATTCTAAACAATGAATTTTTAGGAATGGTGCGCCAATGGCAGGAATTGTTTTTTGACAACAGATATGCATCAACAAAAATGATTAATCCAAATTTTGTTGCAATTGCTGAAGGATATCATATTAAATCAAAGAAAGTTACACAACGCGAAGATTTAGATGCTGCAGTTGCTGAAATGCTGGCTTCAAAAGATTCTTATTTCTTAGAAGTTATGGTTGAAAAAGAAAATAACGTTTTTCCAATGATTCCAACAGGAGCATGTGTTTCAGAAATTAGATTAAGCTAAAGAAAAAAGTTTAAGGTTTCAGGTTAAAAGTTTCAATCCCGATAGCTATCGGGAGTAAAACCTGAAACAAAAAAAACTTTAAACAAAAATTACATGGAAGATAAAACATTTACCATATCGGTATACTCAGAAAATAACGTGGGTTTATTAAATAGGATATCAGGAATATTCTTAAAGCGCCACATTAACATATTAAGTCTAAATGTTTCAGAATCAGAAATAGAAAATGTTTCAAGATTTATCATTGTAGTAAATACAACAGAGAAATGGGTTCAGAATATTGTGGGACAGATTGAAAAACAAATCGAAGTTATAAAAGCATTTTATCATACAGATGAAGAAACCATTTATCTTGAAACTGCATTGTTTAAAATCGCTTCAAGCTTGTTGTTTGATGAAAAACAAATTCAGAATATCATCAAAGACAGCCAGTCTACGATTGTAACGGTTTCTCGTGATTTCTTTGTGATTTCAAAATCAGGAAGACGTTCAGAAATTGAAGAATTATACCAAAAATTCAAACCTTACGGCATAATGCAGTTTGTACGTTCGGGAAGAATTTCGGTTTCTAAAGAAAAAATGGAGATTTCATCATTGTTAGAAACCTTCAAATAAACAATTAATATGTGATATTACACGATCACAACCAATTATAAATAAATTAATTACTAAATTTCATTTCATTAAATATTTTAAAACAAAATGGCAAATTATTTCAACACATTACCACTTAGATTACAATTAGAGCAACTTGGAGTTTGCGAATTTATGGAGCAGTCAGAATTTGCAGACGGAATTTCAGCATTAGCAGGAAAAAAAGTTGTTATTGTTGGATGTGGTGCACAAGGTTTGAATCAAGGTTTAAACATGAGAGATTCAGGTTTAGATATTTCTTACGCATTGCGTGCAGATGCAATTGCTGAAAAGAGAGCTTCATATAAAAATGCAACTGAAAATGGATTTAAAGTAGGTACTTATGAAGAGTTGATTCCAACTGCTGATTTAGTTTGTAACCTTACTCCGGACAAACAGCATACATCTGTTGTTACTGCGATTATGCCATTAATGAAACAAGGATCGACTTTAGCTTATTCTCACGGATTTAATATTGTTGAAGAAGGAATGCAGATTCGTAAAGATATTACAGTTATTATGTGTGCTCCTAAATGTCCTGGTTCTGAGGTTCGTGAAGAATATAAAAGAGGTTTTGGTGTACCAACACTTATTGCAGTTCACCCTGAAAATGATCCAAACGGATTTGGTTTAGATCAGGCAAAAGCTTACGCTGTAGCAACTGGAGGACATAAAGCAGGAGTTTTAAGATCATCTTTCGTTGCCGAAGTAAAATCAGATTTAATGGGTGAGCAGACTATTCTTTGCGGATTGCTTCAAACTGGATCTATTTTATGTTTTGATAAAATGGTTGAAAAAGGAATCGATAAAGCATATGCTTCAAAATTAATTCAATATGGGTGGGAAACTATCACAGAAGCTTTGAAACATGGTGGTATCACAAATATGATGGATCGTTTAAATAATCCTTCTAAAATTGAAGCTTACGAATTAGCAGAAGAATTAAAAGACATCATGCGTCCGTTATTCCAAAAACACCAGGACGATATTATTTCTGGAGAATTCTCAAGAACTATGATGATTGACTGGGCTAATGACGATGTTAATTTATTGAAATGGAGAGCTGCAACCGGAGAAACTAACTTCGAAAAAACAGCTCCGCAAGAAGCTCCAATCTCTGAGCAGGAATATTTTGACAATGGAGTTTTAATGATTGCAATGGTAAAAGCTGGTGTTGAGTTAGCTTTTGAAACAATGACAGAGGCTGGAATCATTGAAGAATCTGCATACTATGAGTCATTACACGAATTACCATTAATTGCAAACACAATTGCAAGAAAGAAATTATTCGAAATGAACCGTGTAATTTCTGATACTGCAGAATATGGCTGTTATTTATTTGATCATGCTTGTAAGCCATTATTGACTGAATTCATGAAAAAAGTTGAAACTAATATTATTGGTAAACCGTTTTCAACTTCAAATGGAGTAGATAATAATGTTCTAATTGCAGTTAATAAAGAAATTCGTCAGCATCCTATCGAAGAAGTAGGAGCTTGGTTAAGAGAGTCTATGACGGCAATGAAAAAAATTGTATAATAAATTTGGGAATTTCCACGCATTCCGAATGTAGTGGAATTTGCTCTGTATCAATGTTTTAAATTAATATTTTGAATTAGTAAGCACTTATTAAGAAAATAGATATAGATGCATATTGCATTCACTTAACTTCTGTGAGACAAGCAAGTTAAGTGAAGCTAATCCCTAAAGTTGGGGTATGTTTTTAATCAAAAAATATACTTGTTGAAATTTCTATTTTAATTAATAAAGATGCTGCTATTTTCAAAATAGGTAAAGTATTGTAATGCAGAATTGCAAAATTAATTGTTATTGAAATTTGTTAAATAAAAAGGTGTGATAATTTGTTTGTCATGCCTTTTTTGCGATTTACATTTTTCTTTAAAAAGTGTTTTTTTAGAATAACTTTAAAAAAAACGTATATTTTATTTATTATATGTTTTTTTTATATAAAATTTATGAATTAAATAATTTTAAGAATAGAAGCAGATTTAATACATTTATAAAAAAAATTCCACAAAACTATGAGTTATTATAAAATTGAAAATTTAGAACAATATTTTAAACATTACAATAAGTCAATAAGAGAGCCGAGAAAATTTTGGGGAAAAATTGCTGAAGAAAATTTTACTTGGTATCAACAGTGGGAAAAAGTTGTTGATTTTAACATGGCCGACGCCGAAGTAAAATGGTTTACAGATGCAAAAGTTAATATTACCAAAAACTGTATTGATAGACATTTAAGCAAAAGAGGAGAAAAAACGGCTATTATTTTTGAACCGAATGATCCGTCTGAAAGTGCTTTACATATAAGTTATAACGAATTATACGAACGAGTTTCAAAAATGGCAAATGTTCTGCGTGAGCAGGGAATTCGTAAAGGAGACCGCGTTTGTATTTATTTGCCAATGATTCCTGAACTTGCCGTTGCAGTTTTGGCTTGTGCCAGAATTGGGGCCATTCACTCTGTAATTTTTGCCGGATTTTCTTCTTCTGCAGTTTCTGCAAGAATTATCGACAGCGAATGTAAAATGGTTATCACATCTGATGGAGGTTACAGAGGAAATAAAACAATTGATTTAAAATCTATTGTTGATGAAGCCTTAGATACTTGCCCATCTGTTTCTAAAGTTTTAGTGGTAAAAAGAACAAAAACAGAAGTTGCAATGAAAGAAGGCCGTGACATTTGGTTACAGCCTTTACTAGATGCTGCCCTTGATAACAGCGTAGCTGAAATTATGGATGCCGAAGATCCTTTGTTTATTCTATATACTTCAGGATCAACAGGAAAACCAAAAGGAATGGTACATACAACAGCTGGATACATGGTTTATACGGCGTATACATTCAAAAACGTTTTCAGTCACGAAGAAAATGATATCTTCTGGTGTACGGCAGATATTGGATGGATTACAGGACACTCATACATTTTATACGGACCATTACTAAATGGCGGAACAACCGTAATTTTTGAAGGAGTTCCTTCGTATCCAGATTTTAGCCGTTTTTGGGATATTATCGAAAAACATAAAATCACACAATTCTATACAGCGCCAACGGCAATTCGTTCATTAGCAAAAGAAAGCTTAGATTATATTCAAAAATATCCTCTAAAATCTCTTAAAGTTATTGGATCTGTTGGAGAGCCAATCAACGAAGAAGCTTGGCACTGGTTCAACGACCACGTAGGAGATAAAAGATGTCCGGTTGTAGATACTTGGTGGCAGACAGAAACTGGAGGAATTATGATTTCACCAATTGCTTTTGTAACGCCAACAAAACCAACTTACGCAACGTTGCCATTACCGGGAATTCAACCAGTTTTAATGGATGAAAAACGTAATGAAATTGAAGGAAACCAAGTTGTTGGAAGTTTATGCATTAAATTCCCTTGGCCTGGAATCGCCAGAACTATCTGGGGAGATCACCAGCGTTATAAAGACACTTATTTCTCTGCTTTCCCTGGAAAATACTTTACTGGTGACGGAGCTTTAAGAGACGAAGTTGGTTATTACAGAATTACGGGTAGAGTAGATGACGTTGTAATTGTTTCTGGACATAATTTAGGAACTGCACCAATCGAAGATGCAATCAACGAACACCCAGCGGTTGCAGAATCTGCTATTGTTGGATTCCCACACGATATTAAAGGAAACGCTTTATACGGTTACGTTATTCTGAAAGAAACAGGAGAAGTTAGAAATAAAGAGAATTTATCAAAAGAGATCAATCAATATATTTCGGATCACATTGGGCCAATCGCTAAATTAGATAAAATCCAATTCGTTTCTGGTTTACCAAAAACACGTTCTGGAAAAATCATGCGTAGAATTTTACGTAAAATAGCGGAAGGTGATAATTCTAATTTTGGAGATACTTCAACATTATTGAATCCAGAAATTGTAGATGAAATTATTAAAGATAGAATTTCTTAATTCTTGATTTGTATTTATATAAAAAATGCCTCTTAATTTTTTAAGAGGCATTTTTTTATGTTTTGTTGTGAAAAATATTCACAGTATTGTCAGGCTGAGAGAAGTCGAAACCTCTCATGCAGAATCACTTTGCGGGGCTTCGACTTTGCTCAGCCTGACAATCATATGTATTTTGTCATTTCGAGGAAACGAGAAATCGCACTCGTAATTCTACAAAGATTGGTGACATGCATTGCCGAGTTTCTTGTGCGATTTCTCGTTTTCTCGAAATGACAAGATTGTGTTTAGGATTTATCTTATTCCCAATCTCGACTTCAACTTCAAAAATAAAAGCCCAATTTTATAAGCATCCTCGGCAGAAGAATTTCTGTCGCTTTTTGGGATTTTATAAATTTCGCATAAATCATTTAAAGAGAACTGCTTATCATTAATATCGGTTAATTTTCGATACATGACATCAATATCGAGAGCTTCATTTTTTAATCTTCCGCAGTCCAGTCTTTCTAAGGCAGCATTAAGCATTTCAATGTCAAAATTAATATGATGGCCAACGAGAACAGCATTTCCAATAAAATTTATAAAAGCTTCTAAAGCCTCAGCTTCAGGCATTTTATTCATTTTACTTTCAATAATAAATTCATTAGAAATTCCGTGTTCTTCTAAAAATTTATACTGAAGTAAAACCGCTTCAAAATTCTCCTTAATTACAACACTGTCGTCAATAACAGAAAAAGCCCCTAAAGATAAAATAACATCTTTATTAGGGTTTAAGCCAGAAGTTTCGGTTGACAGAACCACATATTTGTTGGGTTTTGCTTCTAATTTGGTTAAGTAATCTTTCCAGAATTCCGGGTATTCCTTATTAATATTTTTAATCCAGTCTAGCATATTTTACGAGAATTGTGTAAGTTGAAATTTACTCTTTATTAGTTCCTCAAGGTCTTTCATCGGGGTCAAAGCATTTTTTAACTTCTCTTTGTCTGTTTTAGACATTTCTCTTAAATTAATATATTGTCCGGAATCGTCATTTTTTAAGCCTTCAACAGTTCTAAATTTTGAAAGTGTTAAAAATGCTTCGGCACAACTTAAATATATTTCGGCATTTTTAGAATCGGTAATGGCTAATTGTTTGAATCTTAAGTAGGTATTTTTAATTCCTTTGATATTCGCATTCAAAATTAACAAACGTGCACTATCAATAAGCGGCATTAAGGCACGGGTTTTAATATCAAATTTTCCTTTTTGCGGACCTTCTTCCTCAACAATGAATTTTTTAAAGAAACTCAAAGGAGAATTTCTCTTTAAGGCATCGTTCCCTAAAAAGTCAAAGAATAAAGTATTATTTACAGCATTTTTAAATACCACATTTTCTATAACTTCTTCAATTTTTGCCTCACCAATTACGATTTCATAATCAAAGAAAATACTGCTCAAATCATTGCTGTTTTCACCTGGAGTATTCATCCAGCTGTTGTATTGTTTTGTCCAGTCACTCAATGATTTACACCATAACATATTGCTTCCCATGTGACCATTTGGGCAATATTCATAACCAACTTTTTCAAGTATGGCAGTTGTTCTTTTTGCCAGTCTTAAAAAGTAATCTTTTACCTCGCGATATTTTTCAGGGGCAACATCTTCAAAAATTAAAATGCTATCCTGATCTGTCAATAAAAGCTGTTCTTTACGACCTTGACTGCCAATGCTTAACCATGCAAATCTGGCAGGAGGGGAGCCTAGATCTAAAATTGACAGCTCAACAGCACGTTTTATGATGGCCAGGTTAATTTCGCTTGCAATATTACTAACATGAGAAATTGGTATATTTTTTTGAATCGAATTCTGAATCAAATCTGATAAACGATCACGAATTTGTTTTAAATCTTTTGGAAGCTGCGAACGCTTAATTTCTTTAATTAAAACACCAGGGTTACTAGCTTGTGCTACAATTAAATCATGCTCAGAAATAATTCCTTTTACAGCAGATTTACTTGTACCGTCTTTAGTTACGCACAGGTGAGAAACATTATGTTTCAGCATAAGAAGCTGGGCTTCGGCCAAAGAAACATTTTCAATTACCGTAACAACCGGTGAAGACATTATTTTGTCAATCGTTTCAGTAATAGGGTAACGTCCAGTTGCAATTTTTGAAGATAAGTCGGCGTGGGTTACAATACCAATCGGGTTATTTTTTTCACAAATAACAATATTATCCACCATAGATTCTGTCATCAAAATGGCAACATCTTTTACAATATGATGAGATTCAGTTGTTAACGGAGAATTATTATAAGAAAGAGACTGAATATATTGCATCTCATTCTGCTGGTCCATAAAATTACTATCGGGATCTAATTTTCCGTTAGAACGTGCATTATCTCTGGTATGCCTTGAATTTATGGCAAAACTTTCCAGTAAAAAATTTAAAACATCCGAATTATTAGCCACAAATGGACGAAAAACAGCAATTGGAATCGCATAAACAATACTTTCTTCACGCGCTTTTGCCGTCATCATATAGTTATTTTTAGCAAAAAACGGACGTAAACCAAAAATATCTCCTTCGTGGCATTTGTTTATAATGGTTTCTTCGGCATCAGCAATTGTTGTTAAATTAATAACACCAGAAGCCACAACATAAAAACTGTCGTGAAGCGGATCATTATTTTGGAACAATACTGCATGTTTTTCTAAATTGATAACACGAATATTTGTAGCGATATCTGATAATTCCTGAAAAGTTAAGTTATCAAACGGCGGGTATTCTTTTAAAAAGTCTGCAATATGCTCAGCAATTGTATTCATATATGTTTAATATCTTTTAGAATATTGAATGTAAAAATAATAAAATAAACTCTTACAATGAAACCATCTTGGTCAGAATCTAATTATTTTAAAGAAATGTTAAGATTTACTGAATTCAAGGCTTCAAAATGTTTTTTTTAAATTAAAATTCTGATAATTACTTGAATTTCATTGTTATATGAACAATAAATTATGATTTTAAAATCTGATTTTTTATTCTGTACAGTTTGAGGTTAGAGGAATGCATTTATGAGTTTATTTAAAATAATAAATCTTGAAGCCGGAGCATTTGTCATAACTTTCTATTTTACATAATATAAATTATGGGTCAGAAGAATTGGCGCAAATATTTGATAATCAGTACTTTAGAACTGAGCGTTACAAACTGGCGAAGCCCCTTGATAATGATACGGTTTTGGTTGGCCACATAATGCATCAAACGGATATATCTTCGGTATATAAAACATTATTACACCGTATGAGAAATATTGCAAAAAAGAATTACACATTGAAAGAAACAAAAGAAAATCGTAAGCCTAGAATTCAATTTTGTGGCTATGCCGTAAATGCGAATCTTAATCAGCCGATTAAGTTATGCAGGAATGACAAAGGCGGATTGTTTTTTAACGGCGTAGCCAATTGTGGCGGTTATTGGCGTTGTCCAGTCTGCGCGCTTAAGATTTCAGAAAACAAAAAAGAACTCTTAAGCGGGCTTATCGGTGCGCACCAATCGAAAGACCTTTCGATTGGATTTCTAACCCTCACAGTTAGGCACTCAAAATTTGATACTTTAAAGAAAACGCTTGATAAAATCTCGAATAATTATAGAAAATTTCAGCAATCGAGATTTTGGAAATCTGATAAAGGTATTATTGGGCAAGTAAAAACTTTAGAAATTACTTATTCTGATAATAATGGTTGGCATCCGCATTTACATATTTTGTACTTCTATAATAATTCTGATGGTAAACAAAATGAAAAATTTCAAAAAGAAGTTCTTAAAAGATGGGTTTCTTTTCGTGATAATAATAGTTTAATAAAAGCACAAAATCAAAAAATGTTAACGAACGACATTTCCGATTATATGGCTAAATACGATATCACCTCGGAAATGACAAAAGGACAAATAAAAAGTTCAAAAGGACTTACTCCATTTACAGCGCTTGCAAAAATTGCTTGCGGTGATTACTCTGATGAGTTTGAAAAACGTCGGTTATATGGTATTTACAGTTGTTACGTAGAGCAGACACAAGGTAAACACTTTGTAAATATCTCAAATTCATTGCGTAAAGAATACAGCGAGTTTATGGCTGAATTCAACAAAACCGATGAAGAAATTGTAAATGAAGTCACTATAGATGAAGTTCTTTTAAAGATTTCTCTTCCGATCTGGAAGCTTATCTGTAAAAATGATTTACAGCCTTTAGTGCTGAATAAATATAAAGAAAATGGTTTAGAGGGTGTTTACAATCTTCTGACCTACTTCAGAGATTTTAAAGATTTAGAAATTGAAATAGATAGTAACCAATTCACATTATTAATATGAAAAATTTGTATCAAGATTATGAAATGTTATCTCCGCTTTTACAGGCTCAACTACCAAAAGCAAAAATTGAAACCCGCTATTTACCTGATTTTATTTGCGCAAGCTGTGGTAACTGCGAAAGAAATTATCATAAGGATGAAGCTAGTAACGAAAATAACGGTTTCTGTATGAAATTCTTTCAAAATGTACCATTAGAAGAAAAAAATGTCAATTGCTGGACTTCTAAACAACACACTTATTTTGAGGATTTATCAAAACTTAGACCAGCGGAAAAAATGAAAGATTTACATATAAGAAATAAAAGAGCTGATCAGCTTAAGATCGAATTAGAAAATAATCAACTAAACCTATTTTAATTATGAAAAATCAAAAAATTAATGCTTTCCTATTTGTAATCGTTGTAATTGTTGCAACAATAATTTTGAATGTATATGGAAAAGTTTAAAAAGTTAAATAGAAAATTTAGGTTTTCTATAGCGTATTTAGTGTTTTTATACCTTTTGTGCTTGTTTGGATTATTTATATCATTAATAATTGAATCATGCTGAGTTTATTTATTGGAGCAGTTTACTTTATCGCTTGGGTAATTGCTATTATTGATGTTACAGGCGAATATAATGATAACGATATAAATTTTTAATTATGAAAAAAATGTCAGATTTAGTGAGCGGTGCTTATTTTTCTTTTGGAGAAGAAAAAAGCGTTTATCATGTTGATAGAATTGTTTATTCAGGTAATAGGAACGGTGATTTTATTGTATACTATTATAATATCGATACTTTAAAAGATTTCATTTGGAATACAAAACAATACAATTCTGTAATTTACATCTATCCAAATTAAGGAGGGGCTTGCACCCCCCTCCTATCAAAAACCCAAAACTCTTAATCGTATGGAAACTTTAAAAGTTGTTACAGCTAAAGAATTAGCTAATTTAATGGGTGTTAGTGAAACATCTGCTAAAAGATATCTTAAGGATATCAAGTCGGAATATCAATGTAAACGTGTTTTAGGTGAACATGTAAATAAGTATTTCAAAATTGATACCAAAAATACCTAAAAAGTGTCAAAAAGTGCCAAAAAGTTTCAGCCCTCGTTTTGAGGGCTTTTTTATGCCCAAATTTGACATGTAAATAAATAATAATTGTCGGATAAAAACCGACCTAATTCTTTGAAAGTATGGAAATATACAAAGCTACAGGCTTAACTGGCACGGGTACAATTCCAGTTACAAAAAGTATCAGTACGATCATTATTGCAAGTACGTTGGAATACGATGAACTTACAAATGAGAGTATTCGAGTAGAAATTGAGAGAGCAAACGGCTCTAATTTCGAGGTCACTAAAGGTTCAATGAATCTAAAAGATTTCATTTTGGCAAATACCTACGGGGATGATGCTATTACTTCAGACCTTGCAAGAGGTTATAAAATTGTAGCGGTTTGTGAAATCTGTAAAGATGGCTCTATTCATTTATTTGAGAAAGATGTTATCAAAATCGAGTTAAAAGGTTTAGATGTTACAGAAACTTATGTTTTGAATTGTTTAGAAGAGCCTGAAACTAGTACAGAAATTTACTCATTTGAGCATAAAAGCATGGCTCCTGAGGACACAAACAAAGATTTCAATGTTGCCGGTTATGATATTGCTATTTTAGATAAGCATAGCAGTATAGAAGAGATCAATTACACATTCGCAAACGGTCAGGTAGTAAAATACACGCTGTTCGAATTGGAAGCTATGAGCAAAGCTATCGATCCAGTCGCTTACGTTAAGACGGATGGAACTGTTAGAAGTGCTTTCACTGGAAAAATTCAGTTACCTCTTTTGGCTGTTTCGAATTTAAATATTCGTAAATCACAAGGTACTGTTATCAATTTAACATTAAGAAATCATATTTAATTTATGGGATTTTTCAAAAAAATTGGTAAAGCCATTAAAAAAAATGTTTCGTTCAAAAATTTAGTGAAAGTTGCTACTCCTTTGATGGGTGCGATTCCTATCGTTGGCGGTCTTGCTCAAAACATTTCCGAAAATGCTCAGGCAGCGCATCAGGCTAAAAAGGATGCTCAGGCATTAAAAGCGCAAGGTGACTATCAAGCGGCACAAGATGCTGAAATGAGAGCGCAAGCCCTACAGGTTCAGGTTGCAAGTGTTGCAGGGCAAGGTGCTGGTGCGGTAATGAAGTCAGCGGGTGAAGTTTTTACAAAGGCTGTAACGGATGGTGCTTATGATGGTGTCTCGAATGGTGTAAAGCAAAGTTTGGGCAATGCTGGGGCTGATATTGCAGACCATACCATTAGTGCATGGTTCAAAAAGCATTGGAAACACATTTTAATTGGTCTTTCGGTAATCGGGCTTATTTATCTGATCTATAAACAGATGAATAACAATAAAAGACGTCGTCCGTATGGGCGAAGATAAATTCAAAGGGAAGTGCTATCGAATTTACGGATTGATTTTCCTGATAGATACGGTAGTACTTCTTTTAAAAAAAATCGGCGATTTGATCGCAATTGTAAAACACTTAATAAATTAGAAAAAATGGCAAGACAAGCTAGAATTAGTACAGATAGATTCGGAAATCCGTTTCAATTGATTGGTTGTAAAGACAAAAGAGGAACAGGTTTCTTTTCGGGTTATTGTGAATTAGGCGGTAAGCTTTACAAAATTGAACCTTCTGAGGCTCAAAAAGAAGGTGTAGGTTACTGGGTTAAGATCACACTCGTTAAAAAAAGAAGTCAGGCTTCATCAATGTAATTGTATAACTACTCTAAACACTAAAAAAAATGAAAGGTATTTCAACAATTACGAATGTTCTTAAAATTATTGTCAAATATGGGGCTATCATTGCTGTAGCTGTGAAAGTTATTAATTATGCTTATGAGGAGTTCTCTAAGCTTGAATTAGGAGATGATCCCAAAAAAATAGACGTGAAAGATGGCGAAGTCGTTTCTTAACAACAAAAATGTTGCTCTCGGATTACGAAATAATAATCCGGGCAACTTAATCCGAACTGTTTTAACATGGCAGGGAAAGATTCCACATGCACAGAGTACAGATAAAAAATTTGAACAGTTTGAAAATGTTCATTACGGTCTGAGAGCAATGTTCAAAGATTTGATTAATGATATCAATAAAGGTAAAAACACCGTTAAACTTTTAATTACAGAATATGCGCCTCCAAAAGAGAATGATACCGTGGCTTATATTAATTCTGTTGCTAAGAATCTTGGGGTCGCACCGACTGCAAGACTTTCGCAGATTGATTCTACCTTCTTGTTGAAGCTTGGCAGAGCAATTTTACAGGTTGAATTAGGTAAAGATCATCGTTTGATTACTGACGCTGATATCATTAAATCGCTTACAATGTTAGGCAATGTTTCAACAGCAAATTTGACAGTTAAGATCGACAAATTTGCATTAGCAAGGCAGTATATTATTCCTGTTTTGATCACAATCGGTCTTTTTTTTTATTCATACGTAACAATAACAATTTAAAACGAAAATTATCATGGAAAAGATAAAAGAATTTTATGAGAAAAATAAAAAAGTAATTTTAATCGTGGGTGGTGTGCTTGCAGCGTACTTTATTTTCACAAAAATGAAAAAATAATAGCAATATGAGATACACTCCTAAACAAAGTGGCTCAGTAGGTTCAGCAGTAATCCCATTCTTGAAAAAGTATGGGATTTATATTATAGCACTTTTTCTACTTTTTCCTTACTTGTATAAGTATTTTAAAAATATGGTTGAGAGTGTTAAAAACACAAATCTTGAAGCTGAACAGACAAGAAATTCTAATGAGAATTCGAGAGCAAATCCTGAAATAATTAAGCAGAAAGTCAGGGATATTAAAATTAAATATCCAAAAGTATCAAGTTCAGTAATGGATGGTATTGTAGCTTCTGCTTTTAAAATTGCTGACTCTTTTGGTGTTGGTGTCCATGACTATAGTACTTTTTTAGGTATTAAGTGGTTTAATCCAACTGACATGACTGAGGATGAAAAGTCTGCAATGAAATTTTTGAAAAAACATACTGGTACTTTTTCAATTTTAGAAGATGTTTATTATAAAACGGCGACTAAATCGAGAAATTTGAGGGAAGATCTTATTGAGTACCTTTCTAATGAACAGTATGACGAATTAGCAAAGTTTTATAAATCAAAAGGCTATAACTGGCTTTAATTTAAACAAAATAATTATGTATACATTATACTACTTAAACAGAAATTTTCAATTGAGAACAATTGAAACGCCAACTATGGATGTTCCGATCAGGATTCCAGAAGAGTTGGTTTTTTGTAATTTAAGGCAAGGAATTTCATTTATAAGAGAACCGCATAGGTGTATTGATTTTACACATACAGAGCGTTTAATTATGGTTTCTGAATTTACAGATACGGAATTGCTGAAAGATGCTGATTTCAGGAAAGAAAATACATATCTGAGTCCATTGTGTCAAATTGAGGTTTACAATTTTGTTTTAGCTGATGCAGATGTAAAATATTTTTATGATGAAGGTAATGTCTTAATTTTTCCTTTAAATGTAGGTATACCAAATATGCTTACAAATGTATGGTTGAGTTATGACGGCATAAATTGGCAGAGAGCGGGCATTGAACATGATACAAATGGTTTTGAATGGACCGGTACAGAAAATAGGCTTTATTATTCTGCAATAAATGGAATATTATTTCCTTCGGTAGATCTTGTAAACGCACCATTTATTGATCTTCCTAAATATGCTTTCTTCGAAAATGCAGAAACTTTAGGACGTTCAAAAGTCCACACAATTACAATAGTTTAAAATTTTAACACTTAAATAAAATAAAATATGTATATTTGGGCAAACTTCAAGGAGAGATAAAAGAACGGCAAATTCTTCTCTCGGCGATAAAAATCCGATATCATGCAACAATCATCTTTATATACAGGAGATAGTGCCGTTTTTTCGGTACTATCTTTTTTTTGTTTTCATTTTTTTTTATCTCTTACCCTAAAATAATATGTCAGGGTTTAGTAATAAAAATGATTATTCGGTGCAGGTGTATCTGAATAATGAAAAAAGGCTTTTCACTGAGTATGTACATTCAATTTATGCTTATACTCATTGGTTGAAAAAACAGTCTATTTCATGGGATTATCTATTGGTCTATGTGAGACGTACTCGAGCAGTCTTGTGTTATTATAAGAATGGTGATTATATTGATTCGAAACCAAATTTCAACACTCGAGGTAGAACAAAACAAGGTTGGTAAATTTTTTAGCTGCTAAAAACTCTTAAACTATGAAAACACGACATACTTGTATTTTTTGCGGAAAGAAGCGGTTCCAAGAGCGCATGACTTCCTTTACTTTTGTTTCTTGGACTACACCAGTAGCAAAATCAAGGGTTAAGCATTGGGCTTGCAGTAAAAATATTCGTCCACAAGAGCAAGATTGCTTCAAAAAATTGCTTGAAATTGATTTTAACCCTGTAATTATTCCATAATTTGGATTTTACTGAAGTAAAAATGTCAGGTCAGGTCGGACAATTTGTAGCAAACATTAACGCATAAAAAAAAGAGCCTCAAACGGTACGGCAAATACCTCGGCTCTCATTGATAAAAATCTATGACAAATATAAGAAAAAATATTAATTCTGCAACACATACTATAAATTATAGGTCATTTTAATATGTGTTTAAATACAGCTAGATTATTGTTTGTCAGATGTCTATGTGTTTCATAAAAAAGCATCACATAATGCGATGCTCTTATTTTGGAAAATATGATATTTTAAATTGTTATATTTAAATTTTATTTTGGTAAACAGATTTTCCATTTAATGAAACTTCTATAGAATTATTTTTCTCAGAAAAAGTTGTTCTCAAAACATTTCCTTTAAAAATTGAAACATCACCATAAACTTTTCCGGTTTCTTCAGAAACATATTCAAATAATAATTTTTTATTGTCTGGTTCAATTCCCAGTTTATAACTTGTAAATTTTGTTCCTTTTAAATCAAATTGCTGCTGTGAATCGATAATTTTTCCATCAGCATAAAAATTTGTAATCGTTTTGTTTAAAGTAATATCTGGATAATATTGATTTACTTTTGTTAGTAATGCGTATTGCTCAACATTTGCATTTTCTTGTTTTGATGAAATGGTTTGAGCGAAAGAAATTGTTGTAAAAAGAATGGCAAATAATAAAATGTACTTTTTCATAATTTTTATTTTTTAAGATTACTAATGTTACGTTTTTGATATTAAATGTATTTGATATCTACTACAAGGTATGAAATCTTTACCTTTGCAAAAAATTATAAGCCTTTTTTTAAGAAAATGACAACAAAAAAATATATCCAGCTTATTCTCATTCTTGGTTCTTTAACAGCACTTGGTCCTTTTTCAATCGATATGTATCTGCCTGGTTTCTCTGGTATTGCTAAAGATTTGAATACATCTGTGGCAAAAGTTTCAATGAGTTTATCGAGTTATTTTATCGGAATTTCTGCCGGGCAATTACTTTACGGGCCGTTATTAGATCGATTTGGGCGTAAAAAACCACTTTTTATCGGTTTGATGGTTTATATTTTGGCTTCTTTTGGCTGTATATATGTTGCTGATATTGATTTATTTATCTTCTTGCGTTTCATTCAGGCTATCGGAAGCTGTGCTGCAACAGTTGCTTCTGTTGCAATGGTTCGTGATTTGTTTCCTGTAAAAGATATTCCAAAAGTATTCTCTCTTTTAATGCTTGTTTTAGGGCTTTCGCCTATGCTTGCTCCAACAATTGGTGGTTATGTAACAGAAGATTATGGCTGGCATACCGTATTTTTTATACTATTTTGTATGGGAATCGCTATTTTAATTGCCTCTCAAGTTGGTTTGCCAAATAGTTATAAACCCGATACTTCTATTTCATTAAAACCAAAACCTATTATTTCTAATTTTTTAAAGGTTTTAAAAGAACCACAATTTTACACCTACGCATTTACGGGAGCGATCGCTTTTTCGGGATTATTTACTTATGTAGCAGCCTCGCCTATTATTTTTATGGATATTTACCACGTTGATGCCAAAACATACGGATGGATTTTTGCTTTTATGTCAGTTAGTTTTATCGGTTCGAGTCAGTTTAATTCAGTTTTATTGAAGAGATTTTCCAGCGAACAGATGATTTTTGCAGCCTTAATTTTGCAATCTCTAATTGCCATTATATTCCTGATACTTTCGCTAAACAATTTATTAGGATTGTATACGACTATTGTGATGCTTTTTTTATTTCTGGGCTGTTTAGGAATTTCAAATCCAAATACTGCCAGACTTACAATGGCTCCATTTGCTAAAAATGCCGGAAGTGCTTCAGGTTTAATGGGTGCTATTCAATTAGGATTGGGAGCTTTAGCTTCATTTGCTGTCGGGATTTTTGTAAAAGATTCTGCAGCACCAATGGTTCTTATTATGACAGTTACTACAATTATTGCTTTTGTAGTTTTAAATATCGGAAAACGTTTCATTAAAAATAAAGTCGAAATCGCTGAAAATGATGATGTGGTAGTTGGACACTAGATATTAATTCCAATTTATGTTCAACAGTTTGTTATTTCGACCGAAGGGAGAAATCGCACTAGAATGTCGACAAAGATTAGCGATTTAGATTAGCGATTTAGATTAGCGATTTAGATTAGCGATTTAGATTAGCGATTTAGATTAGCGATTTAGATTAGCGATTTAGATTAGCGATTTAGATTAGCGATTTAGATTAGCGATTTAGATTAGCGATTTAGATTGGCGATTTAGATTGGCGATTTAGATTGGCGATTTAGATTGGCGATTTAGATTGGCGATTTAGATTGAGGAGTTTCGTGTGCGATTTCTCCCTTCGGTTGAAATGACAATAGTTTGAGGATAAAAGCTACAGTAAACTCAAAAAAAAATCCAAACTCCGGTAATTGGAATTTGGATTTTTAAAAATTTTGGAGTTTAAAAATTTACTCCAATTGTTGTCTCTTGTCAGGTCTAATAATCATTCTAAGAGATTGATCTCTTGCGAAATATGCTACCATCCAATTCCAGAAAGTGTTCAGTCTGTTTCTATATGTAATTAAAGAAATTAAGTGAATAAACAGCCAAATGATCCAGGCCAAAAAGCCTTTAAAATGCCATTTTGGGCTTGGTAAATCTACTACAGCCTTATTTTTTCCAATGATGGCCATCGAACCTTTATCTTTATAAGCAAATGATTTCAAAGGTTTGTTTTGAGCCATTGCTTTAAAGTTTTTGGCTAAATTTAATCCTTGCTGAATAGCAACCTGAGCCACCTGCGGATGTCCGTCGGGAAAGTTTTTATCTCCGGCTAAAATTGCGGTATCACCAATTGCATATATGTTTTCTAAACCATTTACCTTATTATATTGATCTGTAGCCATGCGTCGGCCGCGGCCGTAGCTTTCCTTCGGAATTCCGTCAAAAAGTTTGGCAGAAACTCCTGCTGCCCAAATTAAGTTTTTGGTTTTAATCGTATCTCCGTTTTCAAAAAATACCGTATCATCAATATAATCGACAACACGAGTGTGCAGTTTTACTACAACGCCAAGTTTTGTAAGAGCTTCGAGAGTGTCTTTTTGAGAAGCTTCGCTCATTGGCGACAGTAAAGCATCACCTCCATCAACAAGGTAAACGTTACTGGCAGATGTTTCTAATTCAGGGTATTCTTTTAATAGAATATTTTTTCTCATTTCGGCAAACATTCCAGAAACTTCAACTCCAGTTGGTCCGCCTCCGGCAACAACGATCGTTAACAATTTACGACGTTTACGAATATCTTTGGTAATAGCTGCTTTTTCAAGATTTTTAAGCAATGCATTTCGCATTTCGATGGCATCATTTAAGGTTTTCATCGGGATCGCGTTTTTCATTACGTTTTCCATTCCGAAATAACTCGTTTCGGCACCCGTTGCAAAAACTAAATAATCGTATGTTAATTCGCCGTTGCTCAAAATGATTTTATTTTCGGCAGGAACTACAGAAAGTAATTCGCCTAAACGAAACTGAAGGTTCTTTTTACCTGCAAAAAATTTTCTAAAAGGATAACTAATACTTGAGGGTTCTAAAAAAGCAGTTGCAACCTGGTATATAAGCGGAGGAAAAAAATTATAATTGTTTTTATCTACAAGGGTTACTTGTATTTGAGGATGATTTACAAGTTCTTTTGCGAGATTTATTCCTGCAAAACCGCCTCCTATAATGACTATATTCATATGTGTTGTTTTATAATGTAGGATTTATGAGTAAAATTGTTTTTGCCTTAGCAGTTCCATAAATTTAACATTTTAATTCCAGATACGAAACCCAAACCTGAGTTTTGTTTTCCTTTTTTGAGAATTATTCAGTCAATTTAAGTTTCATCATAATATCTGTTTGTTCATCATTTCCAAGTTTAAAAATGTGTTTGTCAAATTCAACAAAACCATTTTTTTTATAAAAACTTAAAGCTCGATGATTTTCTTCCCAGACACCTAACCAAACATAGTCAGCGTTCTTTTCTTTGGCTGTTTGAATCGCTCTTTCATAAAGTAATTGTCCGACTTTTTTTCCGTGAAATTCTTTTGAAACATAAATACGTTCGATTTCAAGGGATTTTTCGTCCTGCAGTTCAGTCTGCGATTCTCCGAAGTTTATTTTTAAATAACCGATTACGTTATTATCAAGAACAGCAAAATAAAATTCAGAATTTTTATTCGTTAGTTCTTCCGTTAATTTTTCTGTAGAAAAACCTTTCTCTAAATAATCTTTCATATTTTCTTCAGAATTTGATTCTGAAAAAGTCTCCTGAAAAGTCTGCCTCCCAATTTTTTGCAATTGTTCAATCTCGTCAAGCGTAATCTTGTTAATTTGAATATTTTCCATTCTGGATTATGTTATTTTAGGATTTAAATTTCCTCATAAATTTACAACATAAATCAGCAGATTCAAAAGCTTGAAGTATTACTTTTTGAATTTTTTAACAGGCTTTTCTGTTACTTCAATTTTGTTTTGTAAAACATAATTGGCCAGCAATTTCTCAATCAGTTCGTCTTTTGTAAGATGGTGAAAAACGGTTTTTACCTTAGTTTTCAAATCAGTCGAAATGTCGTGGTTTGGTTTAGTTTTGAAGATTTGTTTTGCCCATAAAAGCGTATTGTTTTCTTCAATACTTAAGGCCGAAGGTTTTTGAAATTTGGTGAATTTAAGCCCCAGTTCTCTTTCAAAATCTGCAATTTCTGCCACTTCTTCTTCCTGCAAAACGGTTAAAGAAAGTCCCTTTGCCCCTGCTCTGGCAGTTCTTCCGCTTCGATGAACATAAGTTTCGTAAGCGTCAGGCAAATGGTAATTTACAACATAAGAAATTTCTTTTACATCAATTCCTCTAGCGGCTAAGTCGGTGGCAACTAATATATTGATATGTCCTTCTCGGAATTGTTCCATAATTCTGTCACGAATCCCCTGTGTTAAACTCCCGTGAATTGCTCCCGAAGAAAAACGGTTAATCGCCAGATTTTTGGCTAATTTATTAACAGCAGCTTTTGTTTTGCAGAAGATAATACCGCGTTCTCCATCTTTTGAATTTAGAAAATGCATTAAAATGTCTAATTTTTCAATTGGATCAACTACAATATATTCGTGATCAATTCCTTGGTTACCAACAGTTTCCATATTGGCACTTACCTGAACTACATTTTTGTTTAAGTAATTCTGAACCAATTGTTTAATTGTTCCCGGTAAAGTAGCCGAGAATAATAATGTGCGGTGTTTTTTAGGGACTTCAGCCAGAATTTCGTCCAGGCTTTCTTTTAAGATTGAAACCATTTCATCGGCTTCATCTAAAACTAAAAATTGCGTTTGTTTTAAATCAACGGCTTTTCTTTGGATCAAATCGATTAAACGTCCCGGAGTAGCCACAATAATATGCGTTGGCAATGTAAGGCGCTCAATTTGAGGTTTTATCGGAATTCCACCGCAAGTTGCTGCGATTGAAATATTTGGAATATATTTTGAAAAATCTTCTAAATTTCTAAAAATCTGATGTCCTAATTCTCTTGTTGGAACTAAAATTACAGCCTGAACTACAGGAGATTCCGTGTCAATTAATTGTAATAGCGGAAGTCCAAAAGCGGCAGTTTTTCCGGTTCCGGTTTTGGCTAAACCCACAACATCGTGGTTTTCGGACAATAAAAGCGGAATTGTTTTTTGTTGAATTTCAGTAGGTTCAACAATGTTTAATTCGCCTAAAGCTTTTAAAATTGGCGCTGAAAGTCCTAATGTTGAGAATTGTTTAGACATGTTTTATTTTTAGATTTTAGAGTTCTGATTTTAGATTTGCTTCAGATTGCTTATTATACAAACTGAAACTAAAAATCTTTGTCAAAGTTTCAAATTTTGACAAAGATCATGCTTTTTTATATAGTTCAGGGGTACAACTTGAAACCTGAAACTTTTTTAACCTTTATTCTCAATCCGGTTCGTTCATGATTTTTTCGCGGTATTTTTTACCTACTAATAAGGTCAGTCTTTGTTTGTAATCGTCAAGAAGCCATTCGCGGTAGTTTTTACTGCACTGGCTTAAACATTTTGCGTAACGTTTAATTCGGCATTCGATATCGTCTTCTAATTCTCTCGACAAAGCTTTTGCTTCCTGAAGTGTCTCCGTATTATCAACACACATTGCGGCATGCTGTTCAAGCGATTTATCTAAAACAATTTTTGAACGTAAATTTTGTTTTATCGCCAGTTTGTGTTCTTCATCAACATCAAAAGTAACATCGGCAGTTTTGCTGAATTTTGCTCTTAATTCCAGCGGCATGCTGTATTTAAAGAACATTTCGATCTCAGTATCGTCTCTTAGGTTTTCAAGATAAAATTCTGGAGATTTAAAAATATGCTGCCAGTTTACCGGTTCGCTCCATAAACCGAAACGAGCGGCGTTGTTTCCTAAATCAATTACCGTAAATTCGTCTTTACCAGGTAATTTACGGGATCCGCGGCCAATCATCTGGAAATATAAAGTTAATGACTTCGTTGCTCTGTTTAAGATAATAGTCTCAACAGTTGGCTCATCAAAACCAGTTGTTAAAATTCCGACAGAAGTCAAAATTGCATCCGGAGTTTTCTTAAACCACTGTAAAATATCTTTACGTTCTTCAGAACTGCTCGTATTATCAAGGTGCCTGATATCGTAACCTGCTTCTCTAAAAGTATCATATACATATAATGAGGTATGAATACCATTATTGAAAATTAAAGTTTTCTTGCCCAAAGAACGTTCTGTATACGCATGAAGCAATTTTTCCTGCATTAATGAATTGGTATACAAATCATCAGATGATTTTACGGTATAATCTCCGTTGATACCCACTTTTAATGAAGTCAAACCAACATCGTAACTGTATGTTGTTGCTCTGGCCAAAAATCCTTTGTCGATCAATGAACCAATAGTGTCCCCAACGATAAGTTCGTCGTAGCTTTGGTGCATTGGTAATTTTATGTTTGAACTCAAAGGTGTTGCTGTTACTCCAAGAATAAAAGCATTTTTAAATGAGTTTAATAGTTTTCTAAATGAGTTGTAATGAGCCTCATCAATAATCACCAAACCAATATTGTCAAGGTGTAATTTTTCGTCGTTGATACGGTTTTTTAAAGTCTCAACCATAGCCACGAAACAAGAATAATCATTTTGATCCGGTAATTCTTTTACTTTACTGTTGATTATTTTATTGCTTACGCCAAAGCCCTTCAACATTTTTGAAGTTTGTTTGCAAAGCTCAATTCGGTGTGTTAAAACAACCACTTTTTTGTCATTATTGGATAAATAACGACGCACAATTTCAGAGAAAATTACTGTTTTTCCGCCTCCGGTTGGCAATTGATACAATAAATGATGTTTAGAAGGAGCATTGTCTAAGCGGTCAAAAATGGCGTCGATATCACCCTTTTGGTATGCATAAAGTTCTTTTTTCTCTTCTCTTTCTATTTCTAAAGTGTTTTGAAGCATTGTTTATTTTTGGATTTTTGCAAAAATACATCTAAAAAACAGTTATTCATCTTATTTTAACCTAAAATAAATGATTTTTTTAAATAAGATTTTTTATAGGAAGTGTTTTTAAAAGTCAATTTTATCCAGAATTGCTTCAAAATCATACTTGTTTTTCCATTTTTGCTGCAAAATCTCTTGATGAATGCCTTTAATCCTTGCTTTAAATTCAGTCAGGATTCCGTTAGAAATTACAAAATTTACCGCCTGTTCAAACGAGCTAAAGATACTTTTGTAAAACAATTCCTGCTTAATTAAATTATTAGAAGAATAGGTTTGCGCAATTTCGATATTATAAAACATCAAATCGGCAATAATAAACGAATCAACGCCTAACATTATGAAATGTTTGATGATTTTTTGTGCCACAGAACGACGCATTTTTGCTTTCGGGCGCCGTTTTGTATTGGGCTTTTTAACCGGAAAATATTCATGAGAAATCTTAACCTTTGATTCCTGTAGAAGTTTGTCTTCTTTTGGGTTAAAAACAAAATCATAATACACTTTTACGGGACTGAATTTTTCATACAGCTCAATAAGCTGTTCTTCTAGTTGTTCTTTGCTTAGTTCGGTTAAATATTTTTTTAAATCGCGTTTGCTCATTATCAAAGTTTAAGATTACAAAAGTAAATTACTTTCCTGACACATAACTTAAAAACCAATCCTAATACTTAATTTTGTGCCTATAATCTCAAAATATATCTACATGCTTAAGATTTTTAAAGTTACCGCTATTTTAGAAGGAATCTCTTATTTAGTTTTATTTGCCAATATGCTTATTATTAAAACTAACAATCCTGAACTTTATCATACATTATTAAGACCGTTAGGAATGACACATGGTGTGTTATTTATAGGTTATATTATTTTGGCCTTTTTATTGAAAAAATCTCAAAACTGGGATTTAAAAACATTTGCAATTATACTAATCGCTTCTCTTATTCCGTTTGGAACTTTCTACATAGAGAAAAAATACTTAGAAACTAAAGCAAATGCTTAAGCTTTTGGATAAAATATTCAATTTTTTATACCCGCTTTTCAGGGATTGGGGAATGAGTCGCAACTTTGCGTCTTATATCAGCCTGATCTTTAATATTGCCATTATGCTGGCTTTGGCTTACGCCATTTATTATATTGCAAAATTTGTTTTGGTAACACTTACTGCCATATTTGCACAGCGTACCAAAACAAAGTTTGACGATTATTTAATTCACAATAAGACCACAAAATATACAGCGTATTTAATTCCGTTTTTCTTCATTTATAAAGCTGTTCCTATTATTCTGGACAAATACGAATATTGGGAACTACTTTTCGGAAAAATCGTTGGCATTTATATTGTTCTGATCAGTTTATGGATCATTAGAACAATTTTTAATGCTTTACGAGATTATTTAAAGCAAAAACCCGAATACAGCGACAAACCTATCGACAGTTTCGTTCAGGTTATTATGATTGTGCTTTGGATTTTTGGAGTCGCCATGATTATTTCGACTTTATTCGGAATAAAAAAAGGTGAATTGCTAACCATTTTAGGAACTCTTTCGGCCATTATTATCTTAATTTTCAGAGATACTATTTTAGGATTTGTTTCGAGTGTTCAGGTTGCTATAAATGATATGGTTCGCATTGGTGACTGGATTACAATGGATAAATTTGGTGCCGATGGCGATGTAATTGAAATCAATTTAACGACTGTAAAAGTTCGAAATTTTGATAACACCATTACAACGATTCCAACTTATGCTTTAAGTTCAGATTCTTTTCAGAACTGGCGCGGCATGCAGAATTCTGAAGGAAGACGTATCAAAAGACATATTTTGATTAAAAGCAGCAGTATTCGTTTCCTGAATAATGATGATTTAAATCACATGAAAGGAATACAGCTTATCACTTCTTACATTGAAACCAGACAAGCAGAAATTGAAAAGTATAATGATCTTAGGGGAATTGATAAATCACTTGCTCTTAACGGACGTAATATGACTAATTTAGGTTTGTTTAGAAAATATATTATGCAGTATTTATTAGACCATCCTGGATTAAATAAAAACATGCATATCATGTGCCGCCAGCTGCAGTCGACCGCACATGGAGTTCCGTTAGAAATTTATGTTTTCTCAAGCGATAAACGCTGGGCAAACTACGAATATATAATGTCTGATATTTTTGATCACATTATGGCGTCGGTAATTTATTTCGATCTTGAAATATTTGAACTGCCTTCGCAGATTGGGGTTTTAGATCGATAGTTTTTGTTTCAGGTTTTCTTTGTTTCATGTTTCAAGGTTCTCGCTGTGTTTGTCATTTCGAGGAACGAGAAATCGCACGCGTATATCGACAAAGATTGGCGACAAACTGTACGGAGTTTCGTGTGCGATTTCTCCTTTCAGTCGAAATGACAATACTTTATGGAAATACTTTGCGCTAGGAAACTAAAGACAAAGTTTAAAAACTTGAAACCTGAAACTATTTCCCCACTTTTTCAAAAACAAACTTTGGATCGTTATAATTCAAAGTCCCATTAATAAAGCACGGGAGATTCATGTAAGTGCCAATTACACCATTTCCTAAGATCAATTTATTTTCTTTTTTCAGCAACGCTAAAGGAATTCTTTTCCAGCTTCCGCCGTTAGAAATAAAATGAAAATCACCTCTAAAAGTGTCTCCTTTTATATCCCCTCTTACATCGCCGGAATCCTTTCCTGTTTTGTAATAAGATATTTCATAACGGCCGTAAAAGCGTTTGTCGCTTATGTTTATGGCTAAAATTGCGGTATCTTTATTGTTTACAGCACGATACAAAACTTCGTGATAACCTTTTTTTTCCTCTTTAGAATTGCAGGAAAGTATGGTAACCAATATCAGCAGAAGAAAAATAAAAAATTTTATATTCATGAGTGTGTTTTTTGAACCATATAAGAGTTATGTAAATTCATTTAAATTAAAGCATAATCTTGACTATACATGTAATTTAGTTTGTTAAGAGAGAACTTAAATTTCCTTATATAACTTATATGGTTTAAACTAATTTATTTTATAACATAAGCAATTTCAGCTTGTTAAGAATAAAACTTAAATTTTCTTATATCACTTATATGGTGAAATTATTTTTGCATTATATTTTTTTCTAAATTTAAATAAAAAACATGGCGGATAGAGACACTTTTTTAAGAGAATTAAGAGGCGAAACTTTAGGAACTGTAAGTGCTCAATCTTCTTCAGATGAGATCTTTCAAAATCAGACGATTAGGCCTATTTTAAAACTTCAAAACGATTTGTTTATTGCGGTTTTTATTAATTATGTAAATAAAAACAAAGCTGATTTTTATTCGTATACAGTCGAAAAAAAACTGCAGACTATAGAAAATTCCATTCAAAAAGATATTAAGTTCAGAAATTCTCTAAAAGGAATTGTAATGGCGCTTTTTACCATTGAAGAATACGAAACCTATATTAAAAATTCATCGAGTTTAAACAAACGAATGATGAATTTATTGATTGAGAGATTGAAAAGTCAGGTGCAGTTGTTTGAAGTACAAACCAATAATTAAATATTTAAATGTCAATTAGAACTTTTTGGGTGATCTTAATTAAGATTCTTGGTTTATTATTAATTTCTGGAGCTTTAACTGTTATACCGCAATGGTTTACGTCAATTTTTTACACTTATCAAAGCGGTGATGTTTATAATATGGCAATTCTTGCCTCACTCCTTTTGATCATTCTATTTGTTTATTTTTTTATATTTAAGATTTGTATGTATAAAACATCTTGGATAATCGATAAGTTAAAGCTGGATAAAGGTTTTGATAATGAAACTCTTGAATTAAACTCAAGCGAAAATAAAATAATTTCAATTGCGGTAATCGTTATTGGAGGATTAATGTTTGTTGAAAATATTCCTGTTTTATTACGAGAGATGTTTGTTTTTTTTCAAGATAAAAACCTATTCAAAGATTATCCAAAAGCCGGATGGATTATTTTTGATTTTTGTAAAGTAATTTTAGGATATCTATTAATGACAAATAGTTTTCGAATTACAAACTTTATAAGGAGTAAAAAAGAATAAAGCCTTTATTATGTTTAGCCAATTCCGAAATAAATTCCCTTTAACCGATGAAAAATGGAACGAATACACAAGTTGTTTTAATCGTATTGAAGTTCCTGCCAAAACAGTTCTGATTGAAGAAGGCGAAGTTTCTAAAAAGCTTTTTATAATCGAAAAAGGCTGTATCAGGGTTTGGTTTAATAATAACGGAAAAGATTTGACTTCGCAGTTCTTTTTCGAAAATCAAAGCGTTGCTTCTATCGAAAGTTTCATTAAAAAATTTCCGAGTCCGGTTGTGGTGGAAACAATCGAACCTTCTGTTTTATGGTGGATTTCTAAAAATGATGTTGATACAATTTTGGAAGAAATAAAAGAAATTCCAGAACTTCGGGATCGGTTAATCAATATGCTTTTTCAAAGAACATTTGATTATATGAAACACTTTTTTTCTTTCATAAAAGACTCCCCTACTCAGCGTTACCTTGATTTAATTGAAGAAAAACCTCAAATTGTTCAGCGTGTTCCGCAGCATTATATTGCATCTTACCTTGGCGTGAGCACTGTTCATTTAAGCCGAATCAAAAGTAAACTGGTTCACAAAAATAATTAAAATTTCACCATATAAGTTATATAAGTTAATTTAAGCCTAGCTTATAATTTCTTATATAACTTATATGGTTTAAAAAAAACTTGATAATTGTTTCTTATTTCATTTGATAACAAATGTTATCGTCTGCCCATAAACGGCTCTATAATTTTGCTTCATAAATTTAATATTTATAAAAAATTATGAAAGCAGCAGTAGTTTACAAAAAAGGCGAATTGCCAAAATATGCAGAATTTCAAGAGCCAGTCTCAGCAAATGAAAATGAGGTTTTAATTTCGGTTAAAGCCGTAGCGATTACCAATCTGGATAAAGGAATTGCAAGTGGAGAACATTATTCTTCAGAAAATGAAAATCAAAACGGATTTGTAATTGGCAGCGACGCCATTGGTTTACTTGAAAACGGAACCAGAGTTTATGCCCGAGGAATTTCCGGAACAATAGCCGAAAAAGCTTTAGTCGAAAAAAACAGAATGGTTGCATTGCCAGACGGAATTGAAGATGCAACGGCGGCAGCAATGCCAAATGCAGTTGCAGGTTCGGCAATGGCGCTTCGTTTTAGAGCCGGAATAAAACCGGGAGAAACGGTTCTAATTAATGGCGCAACTGGTTTTACAGGTCAAATAGCCATTCAGATTGCGAAACATTATGGAGCGAAGAAAATAATTGTTACGGGAAGAAACGAGAAAACACTTCAAAGTCTTTTAGAATTGGGTGCTGACGAAATTATTTCTTTAAAACAGAATGATGAAAACTTTATTTCGCAGCTTAAACAAATTCATCAAAATACACCAATTGATATTGTTTTGGATTATTTGTGGGGGCATTCGGCAGAACTGATTCTTTTTGCTTTAAAAGGAAACGGGAATTTTACACATAAAACACGTTATGTTTCTGTGGGTTCAATGTCTGGTGATACGATTCAATTATCAGCTCAAATTTTGCGAAGTGTTGATTTGCAATTGTCTGGCTCTGGTTTAGGGAGCTGGACAAAAGACGAAGTAAAATTGCTATTTTTAGAAATGCTTCCTGAAATGTTTCTTTTGGCTTCTCAAAACAAACTAAAAGTAAATATAGAAAAAGTGAATTTAGTCGATATCGAGAAAATGTGGGACACAGACGTTCCTGATGGTAAAAGATTAGTGGTTCTTATTTAAAGTTGCTAAGGTTCTAAGATGCTAAGATTCTAAGTTTTTTTTTAAACTCAGAACTAATCTTAGCATCTTAGAACCTCAATATCTTAGCAACTTAGAATCTTAGTATCTCAGTAACTCGAATAAAACTTCTTCAAAACGATTTTTAGCTAAAAACTGATCTTCAAGAGCTTTTGTAAACGGAATTGGCGAATCTAAACTGGCCACTCTTTTTACAGGACCGTCTAAATATTCAAAACATTCTTCCATAATTAAAGCCGAAAGATCACTTGCAATTCCGCCAAACATAGTATCTTCCTGATATATAATTGCTTTTCCGGTCTTTTTAACCGAAGCAAAAATAGTTTCCGTATCAAGCGGCTGTAATGTTCTTAAGTCAATTAAATCAGCTTGGATTTCAGGATTTTTGGCTAAAGTTTCTAATGCCCAGTGAACAGGAGCTCCAAAAGCTATAATGGTTACTGCATTTCCTTCTTTTAATAAAGCAGCTTTTCCAAACGGAATGGTATAATAATCTGTTGGAACGTCTTGATAAATGCTTCTGTACAATTGCTTATGTTCAAAAAACAAAATTGGATTTGGATCGTTAATGGCAGTATTCAATAACCCTTTTGCATCATAAGGAAATGCCGGATAAACGACTTTTAAACCTGGAGTTTTAGTAAACCAGGCTTCATTTGTCTGCGAGTGAAACGGTCCGGCTTGTGTCCCGCCGCCGCAAGGCATTCTAACGACAACATCGGCTTTTTCGCCCCAGCGATAATGTGATTTTGCTAATAAATTGACAATTGGGTTAAAACCTGTCGAAACAAAATCAGCAAACTGCATTTCGACAATTGCTTTATAATTATTGATGGATAATCCCATTGCGGTCGAAACTACGGCGCTTTCGCAAATTGGTGTATTTCGTACTCGATCTTTTCCAAAAGCATCAGCAAATCCTTCTGTAATTTTAAAAGCACCGCCATATTCAGCAATGTCCTGCCCCATAATGACTAAGTTTCTATTACGCCACATAGATTGCTCTAAACCATTTCGGATAGCATCTATAAAACGAATATTTTTTACTTCTTCACCATGAGTATATTCTTCATATTCAAAGCCTTTATAAACATCATCTAATTCTCCGCTGTAAGTTGGTTCTATTTCAGGTTCAGCATTTGCCATTGACCAGTTTTCATCAATTTCCTGCTTAATTTCAGCATGAAGCTGTTCGTCAAGTTCTGCAGTAAGAATTCCATTTTCAGTTAGATATTTTCTATAATTCGTAACCGGATCTTTGGCTTCCCATTCGTCCATTAATTCCTGCGGAACATATTTCGTACCACTCGCCTCTTCATGGCCGCGCATCCTGAATGTTTTAAATTCTAATAAAACCGGATGCGGGTTTTCGATCATTTCTTTTTTTAACTGCGATAATTTGTTGTATACTTCAACAATATTATTTCCATCAATAATCCAGCTTTCCATGCCGTAACCAATTCCTTTATCGGCAAGGTTTTCGCATAAATACTGTTCGTTTGTTGGTGTAGAAAGTCCGTAGCCATTGTTTTCGATAATAAACATAACCGGAAGTTTCCAAACAGCTGCAATATTTAATGCTTCATGAAAGTCTCCTTCACTTGTTGCCCCTTCTCCGGTAAAAACAGCAGTAATTTTTTTATTGTTCTGAAGTTTATTAGCAAGCGCAATTCCGTCAGCAATACCTAATTGCGGACCTAAATGCGAAATCATTCCTATAATATTGAATTCTTGTGTTCCAAAGTGAAAACTTCTGTCACGGCCTTTTGTAAAACCATTTGCTTTTCCCTGCCATTGTGAAAAAAGTCTATGTAAAGGGATATTTCTGGTTGTAAATACACCAAGGTTTCGGTGCATTGGCAATACATATTCAGATTCGTCTAATACGGACGTAACTCCTACTGCAATGGCTTCCTGGCCAATTCCTGAAAACCATTTTGAAACTTTTCCCTGTCGAATCAAAATGAGCATTTTTTCTTCGATCAGGCGGGGTTTCAGGATTTTTTTATATAAATCTAGTAATTTTTCGTCAGTAAGGTTTTCTCTGTAAAAGATCATTGCACTATTATTTTTTAGTCAAATATATAAAAATATAACAATTTTAATGTTATTTGTTAAATAATTAAAAACAGTTATTAGTTAGCATTTATAAAAATAGAAAAAATAATCTGCTGTTTTCTATTTAAAAAAATGAAGACAAATATAATGGGATTTTTTTGTAGGCGAAATGTTTTTTATCTTATTTTAGCCACAAAAAAATAATGTATTAATTTTTCAGTATTTAAAATTAATTATTCAGATTTTGTATTAAAAAATAGATTTAAAACTAAATTTTATGGTAATTTATAAAATTCAAATATAAAATATTCTCTACCTTTGTTATTGAAAGGCTTTATACGCCTTTTTTTCTTAAATAAAAATGTAAAGTATGCAAAACATTCCTAGTGTAGACTTACGTGATTTCCTTTCGGACGACCCGAAACGTAAACAAAAATTTGTAAATGAAATCGGCAGTGCATTTGAAAACATTGGCTTCGTAGCTTTAAAAGGTCATTTCTTAGATGACAAATTGGTAGACGAACTTTATGGTGAAATTAGAAAATTTTTCGCCTTGCCAGTAGAAACTAAGCATAATTATGAAATTCCCGGAATTGGCGGACAAAGAGGTTATGTGTCTTTTGGTAAAGAACATGCTAAAGGGCGTAAAGAGGGAGATTTGAAGGAATTCTGGCATTTTGGCCAGTATGTTGATAAAGAATCTAAATGGGCTTCAGAATATCCTGAAAATGTAGAAGTTAAAGAATTGCCTCGCTTTAATGAGGTTGGTAAAGATGCTTACCAAATGCTTGAAAAAACCGGAATTTATGTTTTAAGAGCTTTGGCTTTACACCTTGGACTTGATGAGTTTTATTTTGATGAATATGCAAAAGAAGGAAACTCTATTTTAAGACCAATTCATTATCCTCCTATTACTTCTGAACCAGAAAATGCAATTCGTGCAGCGGCTCATGGTGATATTAATTTAATCACTTTGTTAATGGGTGCTCAGGGTAAAGGACTTCAGGTTCAAAACCATGACGGCGAATGGATTGACGCTATTGCGGCAGACGACGAATTGGTTATTAATGTGGGTGATATGTTGTCAAGACATACCAATAATAAACTTAAATCTACAATTCACCAGGTTGTAAACCCACCTAGAGAATTATGGGGAACTTCTCGTTATTCAGTTCCGTTTTTTATGCATCCTGTAAGCGATATGCGTTTGGATTGCTTAGATAAATGTATTGATGCAGAGAATCCTAAGAAATATGAGGATATCTCAGCGGGCGAGTTTTTACACGAACGTTTGGTAGAATTAGGTTTAATAAAAAAATAAAACTTTAGTAAATTCCAATATTAAAATTCCAAATTCCAAACTTACATTGGAATTTGGAATTTAATTTTTAAAAACCTTAATATTTGGAATTTATTTTTTAGAATAAAAAAATTATGGATTTAAAAGATCAGTTAAAAAACTTATTTCCAGATCACGAAGAATCAAATGAACCTGAGGAAATTCAGGAGCAGGAACATGTTTTGTATGTACAGAAAGAACCTATGATCTGTAAATTTGAAAAACGCAAAGGAAAACCAACGACTATAATTGAAGGTTATGAAGGAAGCGATGAAGATTTTAAAGTATTAGCCAAAGAAATCAAAACAAAATTGAGTGTTGGCGGTACTTTTAAAGATGATTCTATCATCATTCAAGGCGATTATCGCGACAAAATTATGGCAATTTTAAAAGAAAAAGGATTTAAAACGAAGCGTGTGGGCGGGTAGATAATTTTAGATTTCTGATTTTAGATTTCCAAACTGAATGAATTTAACGCAAATTTCGCTAAGAATATTTACTTTAAGGCTTTTATAAAAATGCAAAGTTCACAAAGCTTTGTGTAAATTTGAGTAATTGGAATTTGGAATTTGGAATTTAAATTTTGGAATTTTATAGATGCACAGCTGTGCGCCTCTACAGAAAAACCTTTGTCCCTTTGTACCTCAGAACCTTAGTACCTTAAAAAAAATGATAAAAGAATCAGAATTAATACTTAACCCGGACGGAAGTGTATACCACTTAAACCTTCGTCCTGAACATATTGCCAACGATATTATTTTTGTTGGAGACCAGAATAGAGTCGAAAAAATTACTCAGTTTTTTGATTCGATTGAATATTCTACACAAAAAAGAGAATTTAAAACCCAAACCGGAATTTACAAAGGAAAAAGAATCTCTGTAATGTCAACCGGAATTGGACCTGATAATATTGATATTGTTTTAAACGAATTGGATGCTTTGGTAAACATCGATTTAAAAACACGTCAGCCAAAAGAAAAATTAACCTCTTTAAATATTGTTAGAATTGGAACTTCGGGTTCTTTGCAGGCAGATATTCCTGTAGACAGCTTTGTAATGTCAAAATTCGGACTTGGATTAGATAATATGCTTCGCTCCTATTTAATTGACGAAGTTTCGAATACGGCTCTTGAAGATGCTTTTATTCATCATACCAATTGGGATATTAGAAAAGGAAGACCTTATGTAATTCCGTGTTCTGAAAAACTGGAAAAAATTATTGAATCTGATAAAATTTTCAAAGGAATAACAGTAACAGCAGGAGGATTTTATGGGCCGCAGGGACGTGTTTTGAGATTGAATATTCAGGATGAAGAATTAAACAATAAAATGGATAATTTTGATTTTGATGACAATCGCATTACCAATTTAGAGATGGAAACTGCAGCTATTTATGGGCTTTCTTCGCTTTTAGGACATAATGCCTTATCTTTAAATGCAATTATTGCCAATCGTGCTTCGGGAACTTTTAGCGAAGATCCTTATAAAGCTGTAGATGCATTGATTACGTATACACTAAATAAACTTTCAAGTATTAAATAATGCAAACGGCTATTCTTAAATTTGAAAAATTACTGAACGAAAATGTTAATCATTTCTCAACGTTAAGTAATGAAGCTTTAGAAGCCAAAATACCTGGAAAGTGGTCTAAAAAAGAAATTTTAGGTCATTTAACAGATTCTGCTATTCATAATTTGGTTCGTTTTACAGAAATTAATTATGCAGCAAAACCTTACCAGCATCGACCGTATAATCAAATAGATTTAGTAAATTTAAATCAGTATCAAACAATGGATCCTGATGAGCTCCTGCAATTATGGTTTGTATTAAACAAGCAGATTGTGAGATTAATGAAATCTGTTGATGAAAAAGCCTTAGATTATAAAATTATTTTGAGTGATGAATCTGTAATCGATCTAAGGTTTCTCATGACTGATTATGTAGAACATTTAGAACATCATATCAATCAGATAAAATCTTAGATTATGTTTTTAAGAGTAGCCAGACATACCAATGACCTAGAAAAAATTGAAAATTTTTATGTCAATGTTTTGGGTTTTGAACGATTAGGAGATTTTCAGAATCATAATAATTATGACGGTATTTTTATTGGCAAATCGGGTTTAGACTGGCACTTTGAATTTACACAGTCTCATACAGAAGCCAATCATTCTTTTGATGAAGACGATGTAATTATACTTTATCCTAAAACAATTTCAGATTATAATGAATTAATTCATAAACTTATACGCCATAATATTGCAACGATAACTGCAGCTAATCCTTTCTGGAACGAAAACGGAAAAATGATTCAGGACCCTGATGGTTACCGCATAGTTATATCATCCTTAAAAGCCATAATAAACGAAATAGAATAATGCAGGAAACACATAAAAAAATATTATTTAAATATTACAGCGATTATTTAGAAGATACGGTTTCAGAAACTATGTGGGCTGAAATTATAGATTTAGATAAAGGGCTTTTTAAGCTGGATAATATTCCATTTTTTGGCCCTTTAATTGCTACGGATGATTTATTTTATGCTGAATTTGATGAAAATGAAAAACATCTGGTTTATAGAGAAACTATAGAAAATTCAGGAAATTCGATTGTTCAGGTTATAATTTTAGAAAAAGGATTTGACAAGGAAATTATCAGAGAAAAACTAAGGGCAATAAATTGTTTGTCAGAAGGCCTGAACGATAATTTTATTTCTGTCGAAGTAGTTCGTGATGTCGATTATTCGATCGTGAGAAGTGTTTTAAACGAATACGAGTCTCAGGAAATTATTCAATATGCAGAACCTTGCCTTTCAGATAAACACCGGGCCGATTTACTAAAAAACTAAACTTACATACTTAAGAATACGCATACCAAACTTAAACTTAAACTATAATGAAAACTGTAAAAATTGCAGGTGTTCCTGAACACTTCAATCTGCCATGGCATTTATGCATTGAAAATGGCGAATTTGAAGCAGAAAATATCGATTTACAATGGAAAAATGTTCCTGAGGGTACCGGAAAAATGTGTCAGATGCTGCGTGACGACGAAGCTGATATGGCCGTTATTTTAACAGAAGGAATTGTAAAAGATATAACAGCAGGAAATCCGAGTAAAATTGTGCAGATTTATGTGCAGTCACCATTAATTTGGGGAATTCACGTAGCAGCAAAATCAGGTTTCGAGACTGTAAAAGATTTAGAAAACAAGAAAATAGCGATTTCAAGGATAGGTTCGGGCTCACAATTAATGGCTTATGTAAATGCAAGTGAACAAGGCTGGAACAGTGATAATCTGCAATTTGAAATTGTAAACACTATCGACGGTGCTGTTGAAGCCCTGACAAACGGAACTGCAGATTATTTTATGTGGGAACGTTTTATGACAAAACCTCTTGTTGACCAGGGAATTTTCAGGCGTGTTGGCGACTGCCCTACTCCATGGCCTTCGTTTGTTATAGCGGTTCGTGATGAATTCTTAAAAAAGAACCCAAAAACGGTTGAAAAAGTATTGGAAATTATCAATAAAACTACGCATGATTTTGCACAGATTCCTGATATCGACAAGACTTTGGCCGAGTTATTTAATCAAAAAGCTGAGGATATTCAGGAATGGCTGAAACTAACACAATGGTCACAAAAACATTTAAGTGAAAAAGCATTTATCAAAATTCAAAATCAATTATTTGATCTGGGAATTATTGATAAAAAAAGTACTTTTGTTGAAACGGTGAAGGCGCTGTAAAAACTGCTTTTTTGATTCTTATGATAAATTTCCCTAAAATTGACCTTCCGCAATTAAAATCTAAATTACAGGTGAAATCGCCTTGGGATAGGATTATTATTTCTGTGTTGAGTCTTTTTATTACCATTCCAATATTTATCATTCTGCATCAAAACCTTATTGATTTAGAGTGGGCCTTTAATCTGGATCGTGTTTTTATATTCATTTTTGTTTTTGCCGCTGTTTTCTTTCTGCTGATGTATCTGCGAACCATAATAATTTTATGTGTAGCGGTTTATTTATTGATTTTATTTTACGGATCGGTTATTGGAAATTATGGTTTCAGCGAGATTTCTGAAGATTATAATTCGATGATTTATACCATGTCAGACAATCCGTATCCGCAGGATATAATTGTGGCAAAACTGCTTCCGTTTCCCAATAAATCAAAAATTCTAAGCGCCATCGAATATCAAAATCCGAAAGTTCGAAATTTTGCCATTATGGCCACTACAAAGCATTTTAAAGGCATTAAAGGCTATTCTGATTACAGGACAATTATTCAGTGTTTTGCTGTTTTTAAAGAAATAAACAGCCGCTGGAATTATGTCAATGACCCTAAAGAAGGCGATTATATTGCTACGGCCAGCGAGTCATTAGAATATTTTTCAGGAGACTGCGACGATCATTCTATTTTAATGGCGGCGGCAATTCGGTCTATTGGCGGAACTCCAAGACTTATTCATACAAAAGGCCATATTTATCCCGAAATATTAATTGGTTCTATGATTGATCTGGAAAAAGTTAATTATTTAATTAAAAACGTACTTTTTCAAAGAGAAAGTTACGGCAAAAATCTGCATTACCATATTGACGAACGTGGTCAGGTCTGGATGAACCTGGATTATACAGCAACTTATCCCGGAGGACCATTTATGTATGAAGAAATTCTGGGTGCTTTGACTTTAAATTAATTTATCAAAGTTCTTTAATCTTTTCTTATTTAGTTTAAAATAGTAGAAATCAGATATCATAAATTCACTTTCTGTGACTATAATGTTAGAATTACTTTTTTTTTTTGTAACTTTTCATTTCTAATTTTTAATCACAAAATCATGAAAAATTCTAAATTATTTATCTTCACACTTGCATTGGCTGCAGTATTAATGATTTCATGTTCTAAGGGTAGAAATAAATTGGTAAACTCTTGGAAAATAACAGCGGTAGAACCGAAAATTCCTATTTCGGATTCTTTAAAAACTGTAATTTTAACAGATGGAACCTTAACATTTACAAAAGATGGGCATGTTACCGGATTTCTAACACGAGAAATAACAAATGGTACTTATGCATTGACAAAAGGGGGAAAAAATTTAGTAATTAAAGATGAAGTTGGAACCCCGTATCCTTGCGAAAGTACTATTACAAGTGATGAATTAATTTTGGACAGTAAAGAGATGAAAATTACGCTCAAGAAAATATAAGCTTTGCTATCCTGGTCTAACCATTAAAAACAAGACTAAAAACTCCTTAAATTATTCTTTTAAGGAGTTTTTATTTTCTATGAATTCTTTAAGATTTTAAAAACATACTCTTTATAGCTTGCACCTATTGGAATCTCAATATTTCCAATTTCGACATCATAAGCGGTAAATGCTGTGATATTTTTTAGATTAATAATAAAAGAGCGATGAATTCTTAAAAAGCTTTTATCCTGCAGTTCTATTTCAATATCACTGATTTTATATTTGGCATTTAATTTTACTCCTTCTTTTTGATGCACAATAATATAATCTTTGACACTTTCTATGTACAAAATAGTATCGACGTTTATTTTATTGAATTTTGGCCCGTTTTTAATGTAAATATAATCTTCCTGCGAAGGTGTAATTATCTTGCTGTTTACCGGCCCGCTGATTCTTAAATAACGATCTGCCGCTTTAAAGAAACGATCAAAAGTAACTGGTTTTAAAAGATAATCTACAATATCAAGTTCATAACTTTCTAAGGCATATTCACGATAAGCGGTAGTAAAAATAACAGCCGGCGGATTCTTTAATGTTTTTAAAAAATCGATTCCCGTAATCTGCGGCATTTTAATATCTAAAAACATTAAATCTACAGCAGTTGTACGCAAAACGTCGGCGGCTTTTAAAGCGTTTGGACAAGTACCCACGACTTCAAAATAATCTAATTTGCTGATATGGTTCTGCAATAAGCTGATTGCTAAAGGCTCGTCGTCGACTAATAAACACTTTATTTTCATTTTAAGCTAAATTATATTCGGTTGCTAAATTAATCTGTAAATAAGCCGTAAAATCCTTTTCGGTTTTAGCAACATCAAAAGTATAATGTTCCGGATAAATTTTATCAAGCTGCTGGATAATATTATTTAATCCAATTTTTCCATTTCCAGATTCGCTGTCAATTTTATTTATGGAGTTTACAATCTTAAACTCAAAATGATCGTTTTGCAGTTTCAAATCAATTTGAATGTTTGGAGAACTTCCTGTGTCCTCTCCTGCCCCATGCTTAAAAGCATTTTCGACCAAAGAAAGCAAAATCAAAGGCGCAATAGATTTATTATGATCTATGGAATGATTAAATACTACGTTTAAATGTTCATCATATCTCAGTTTTTCGAGTGTAATATAATTTTCAAGCAAGGAAATTTCCTGAGAAATTGGAACATAAGTCGAACTGCAGCGGTATAAAATACAATCTAATATTTCAGATAAGACAGCAATTGATTTTGAGGTTATTGGAGAATTTACAATAGAAAGAGAATAAATATTATTGAGTGTATTAAACAAAAAGTGAGGATTCAATTGTGCTTTTAAGATTTTTAATTCGGTTTCTGCTTTTTGCTTTTCGAGCAGCAAAGACCTTTTCTGAATGACATACTGGTCTTTTATCAATTTTATAAAAATAAAAAATATAGACAAAGAAAGTATGTGCAAAAAATAAGCTCCAAATAAAGTAGGTAAATCGGTCAGGATTTCAGCAATGGGTTCCTGATTAAAAGGCCGTTTTCGTGTAAAGCCCTCTAAGCCATACACCATTGAAATCCTGGCAGTAACAGAGATTACATAACTACCCAGAATAAATTCTGCCCAAACTCTATTATGTTTTTGTGGTGCCATTAAACGAGGTAAAATTCTATAAGACATAAAATAAGCCCCAATGATAGAAAACAATTCGTAATACAGCGTGTATGCTATATCAACCTTTAATTCTTCAGGATCAGAAGAAGTGTTTTTACTAAAGAACATAATAAAAATGAATACCCAAAAAATGATATGGGTACTAATCCTGTGGTCTTTAGAGAAATTTATAATTTTTTCGAATGGTGTCATGGTTTTTAAGTTGCTGAGCTGCTAAGGTTCTGAGATACTAAGATTTTTTCTAAAGCTCTATTGTTTTGTTCTAAAAAACTTAGAATCTCAGTATCTCAGAACCTTAGCAGCTTTAAGTAAAATCAAAGTTAACATTTATTTAGAAAGACAAAATAGTTGTCGATGAACATGCAAAAAAAAGATACAAACATATAAAAATTGGCTATAAACACGATTTATGGTTTCTATTTGATTGTTTATACGCAATAATCGCCCTTATATCATGTGTGTAAATTTTGAGTGAAATTAAAAAGGAGTTTTGCTTAAAATTCTAAACCAATCAAAAAATGAAACAGTTTGCATTATTAATCATTTTGCTTTTCGGATTTACATCCGGAGCACAAACATCACAATTTATTATTAAAGGAAAAATAGTAGATTCTAAAACCAAACAGGCATTACCTTATGTAACGCTTTTATTATCATCTGTAGAAAATAAAAAAGAAGCCGTTACAGACGCTGATGGAAATTACATTTTAAAAAGCAATCCCGGAAATTATCAGCTTAAAGCCGTTTATATGTCGTATAAATCTTTTACGGTCGAAAATATTCAATTGAATAAAGATATTGTCATGAAAGACATTCTTTTAGAAGAGAGTATAAATCAATTAAACGAAGTAAATGTTATTGCCGAAAAATCAGCAGTAGAAATGAAAATTGACAAAAAAGTCTTTAATGTTGGTAAAGATATTTTATCCAGCGGAGGATCTGCTAATGATATTTTAAATAATGTTCCTTCAGTAAATGTAGATATTGCAGGAGTTGTAAGCCTTAGAGGAAACAGCAGCGTTACGGTATTAATAAATGGAAAACCGTCTATGCTGACGGCAAATAATGGTTTATCGCAAATATCGGCGGCAAATATTGAAAAAGTAGAAGTTATTACCAATCCTTCTTCTGCTTATGAAGCGCAGGGCGGTGCAGGAATCATTAATATTATTATGAAAAAGAACACAATGAAAGGCTTTAATGGTTCGCTTCAGGCCGGAATTGGAAATCCTGCAAGACATAACTTAAATGCTAATGTGAGTTATAAGACAGAAAAGGTAAATCTTTTTGGAAATTTGGGCTGCCGCTATTTAGATATTTATGGTTACAACAAACAGTTTCAGACTAATACAGATAATGGTACAACGACAATTTTAAACCAGTATGATGATATGAAACGAAGTATTGGCATCTATAATATGTATGTTGGCGGGGATTATTATATCAATTCAAAAAATACATTAACAGGAAGTTATTACCGCAGTAAGAACAATAATAACAACAAAATGCATTACAATTACAATTATGCAGATGCGAATAATGTTACTGACAGTATTATTTCGAGATCTGAAAAGTATAAAGAACCTCAAATTTACAACGCATTAGAATTAAATTATGTAAAAACGTTTGACAGAAAGGATAAAAAATGGACAACAAGTTTACAATATGATTTTTGGAATGATGATGAAAACCAATATATTACGCAGCAAAAAACGTATCCTTTTAACGCCTCGGTTTCTAATTTGTATTCGAGAGATATAGAAAGCAGTAATGATATTTTTATAAAATCAGATTTTGTAGACCCAATTTCTGAAAATTCTAAAATTGAAATGGGAATTAGAAGCGATCTGCGTGCGCTGAGAAGTGATTATCACACCATTCTGGACAATGTATTGCAGGAACAATTTACCAATAAATTGAAATACGATGAAAATTTGTACAGCGCTTATTTTCAGTTTTCAAGCAAATATAAAAAGTTTAATTACCAGTTAGGTCTGCGTTCTGAACTGTCAGATATAAAAATTGCCGATACAAAAAATACTTTTAATAACTCTAAAAATTACATTAACCTCTTCCCTACACTGCATTTTGTATATAATTTAACCGAAAAAACAGATTTACAATTGAGTTACAGTAAACGAATAAACAGACCGAGATTCTGGCAGTTAAATCCGTTTTCGGGAGTTTCAGATTTAAGAAACCTAACAGTAGGAAATCCAGATTTGAACCCAATGTTTACTAATTCTTTTGAGTTGACATTATTGGCAAAACCAGGAAAACTAAGTATTAATCCGTCTCTTTATTATCAGCATACCACCAATTATTTTGAGTATATAGTAAAACGTACAGATGAAAATTATTTTGTAAGCACGCCTGTAAACCTTGATACTGAAGATCGTTACGGTGCAGAAGTTTCAACAACTTATAATCCAACAAAATGGCTTAGGCTGGCTTTAGATTTTAATTATTACAAATTCAAACAGCAGGGAACTTTTGAAAACGTAAATTATAGTGCCGAAGATCAAACCTGGCTGTCTAATTTTAGATCTGTTGTTAAGTTTCCTAAAATTATTTCAGGAGAATTCAGTTTTAGATACCGAGGAAAAAATCAGGGAGTTCAATCGCTTACAGAAGCACAGTATAGTGCTAATTTGGGCTTGAGCAGGGATTTTCTTCAAGATAAAATGTCTGTAACTTTAAACGTAAATAATTTATTTAATTCGCAGATTACGACAGAAAAAATTACAACTCAATATTACTATTTAGTATCTGAAGCCAGATCGCAAGGAAGATACATCAACCTTAATGTTATTTATCGTTTTAACAGAAGTAAAAATGAAGCAGATAGATTGCCTGACGGAATGTAAAAGGTTTAAATTCCAATTTTAAAAATACAAATTCCAAATGTTGATTTTAAATAAAAAAGTCGTTTTAGAATTAAAACGACTTTTTTATTCTATTCCCTTAGGATTTTTTCCATTTTCTTTCCTTTCGCCAATTCATCTACTAATTTATCCATATAGCGAATCTTTTGCATTAACGGATCTTCTATATCTTCAATTCGGTAACCGCAGATTACGCCTGTAATTTTAGATGCATTTGGGTTCAGGTTTGGTGCTTCTGCAAAAAATGCCTGCAAATCAGCCTTCTTTTCAATCTGATCTCTAAATTGTTTATCGTTATAACCCGTAAGCCAGAGTATAACAGTATCTACTTCTTCTGCCGTACGTCCCTTCTTCTCTACTTTTTCCTTGTATAATCGATAAATACTTGCGAATGAATATTGAAACACTCTAGCATTATTATTCATGTTTTCTTCTTTTTTAATGAATTTAAAATTATAAAAATTTTGAATTTTATTGGTAAAAATTAACAAAATGAATATGCACCGTTTCAACGAATTAAAATCTGTTGCTGCAGTATGAATCGTTCCTTCGGAACTTCCATCCTTTGAAGAAAGGCCCCAGGCTCGATTTATATTGTAAGGCTGGATTTTGATCCAGTTTAACGCATGGTGAAAAAAAAATCAAAAAAAATATTGCGCAGTCAAATGACTTCATTATATTTGCAGTCAAATAACTGCATAATGGAAATACGTAGAGATGTTTTTCAGGCAATTGCCGATCCAACGCGAAGAGCAATTTTAAATTTGGTGGCCATACAAGCGATGACGCCAGGAACCATAGCGGGAAATTTTGATTCGTCAAGACAGACCATTTCGAAACATATTAAAATATTAACGGAATGTGAACTCCTTGACCAAAAGCAAAACGGACGCGAGATTTACTATTATATAAATCCGAAAAAAATAAAAGAAGTTGCTGATTTTATTGAACCTTTTCGCCAAATGTGGGACGATCGTTTTAATAAATTAGAAAGCATAATGAAAAACTATAAACCCAAAAAAGATTAATTTATGGAACGCAAAACAAAAATTAATGCCGAAAACGGCCAGCAGGAAATTGTAATTACAAGAGAATTTGATCTTCCGGTTGATTTGCTTTTTAAAGCTTATGCAGAGCCCGAAATTGTGGAACAATGGATGGGAACAAAAGTGGTAAAATTAGAAAATAGACAGCATGGCGGCTGGCAGTTTGAAACCAAAGATCCCAACGGAAATGTTGTATTTAGTGCCAATGGCGTAATACATAATTTTGTTCCAAATGAAAGAATTACCAGAACTTTTGAAATGGATAATGCCAATTTTGCGCCTCAGTTAGAATTTTTGGAGTTTGAAAAACTTACAGAAGATACAAGCAGACTTACGATGCAAATTATCTACAAATCGGTAGAACACAGAGATCAACAATTGAAATTACCTTTTGCACAAGGTATGAATTTCGCACACAATCGCTTACAGGAAATAGTAAACAAACTTAAATAAATTCGTTATGAGCAAAAGAAACAAAATTATTTATTGGATTGCCACAATTTGGCTGGCATTAGGAATGACTTCAACAGGAATTGTACAAATTATAAAAATGAAAGAAGAAGCCGATATGATGGCGCATTTAGGTTATCCGCTTTACTTTCTAACCATTATAGGCGTTTGGAAAATTTTAGGTGTTATAACCATTTTAATTCCGAAATTCCCTTTATTAAAAGAATGGGCTTACGCAGGATTCTTTTTTGCCATGAGCGGCGCTATTTTCTCTCATTTTGCTGTAGGTGATTCTGGTATAGCATATTTTGGACCGACATTATTATTGGTTTTAACAGTTGCTTCATGGTATTTTAGGCCAGCTGAGAGAAGAACTGTTATTTAGTCTCAGTTTTCAGTCGTAGTTTACGGTTCTGAAAAAACTGAAAACCGAGACTGCGACTGAAAACTAATATTTAATTTTACAATAATATTATTATCTAATAAATGAGCCTGCTAATTCAATCAGCCTTACCCGATAATTCGATTTTGCATTTTGTTCACAGCTTTTGGATGCTGGAAAACAATACGGGAAAGGATATTCCATCAACTGTTTTACCAAACGGAATGGTTGATTTGGCGGTAATGAATTTAAATGCTGATAACTGGCAGAAAACAATTCGAGGTTTAGACACAATTCCGGGTCAGATTACTATTCCCGTTGGAGCAAAAATGTTTTCCATTGGCTTTAAACTGCTTGCCGTAGAATATTTATTTGGAGGTTCGATCAAAGATGTTTTAAATGACGGAAAAATTATTTCAGATGAAGTCTGGCAGTTTGAAGCAGATGATTTAAGCACTTTTGAAAACTTTTGCGGTAAAGCGACCCAGATAATAAACCGAATTTTAATACCAAATATTGACAATCGAAAAAAGAAATTATTCGAACTTATTTATTTTTCAAAAGGCTCTATAACGGTAAAGGAACTTTCTGAAAACGTGTTTTGGAGCAGCCGTCAGATTAATCGTTACTTTAATCAGCAATTTGGCATTTCGTTAAAAACTTATTGCAATATTCTGCGTTTTGGCTCTTCGTTTAAACCTATCAGTGAAGGCATCCTTTTTCCGGAACAAAACTTCACAGATCAAAATCATTTTATCAAAGAAATCAAGAAATACTCCGGCGTTACGCCAAAAGAATTAAGCAGAAACAAAGACAATCGTTTTATGGATATTGTGGCGATTAAAAAGCTGAATATCAAAAACGACTGATTTTTACTATTTCATCTCACAACCCTTTTCCAATTTTGTAACCTAATTAAACAGCAAAAATTATGTTACTTACAAATAAAAAAACGGTCATTATTGGTGCTGGTCCGGTTGGTTTAACAATGGCCAGATTACTTCAGCAAAACGGAATTGATGTTACGGTTTACGAAAGAGATAAAGATCCAAAAGCAAGAATTTGGGGCGGAACGCTTGATTTACATAAAGGTTCAGGTCAGGACGCGATGCAGAAAGCGGGATTGCTTGATACGTATTATAAAATAGCGATTCCGATGGGGAGAATTATGACTGATTATAAAGGAAATGTATTGTTTAGTAAAGAAATTACTGAAGAAGAACTATATGACGCTCCTGAAATTAATAGAAATGATTTAAGAACACTTTTAATTGACAGTTTAAAAGAAAATACAGTTGTTTGGGATAGTAAACTGACTGAAATTGAGGAACAAAATGGAGAATGGCATTTGCATTTTGAAAACGGAAAAACTATAGCTGCTGATTTTATTATTGGTGCAAATGGCGGCATGACTTCTATTAGAAAATATATTACAGATGCCGAAATTGAACTTACAGGAACATATATGATTCAAGGTGAAGTTTCTGCATCACAAGCAAAATCTTTAGGTTTTTATAAATTATGCGATGACAAAATTTTGATGGCTGCTAACAATGGTAATTTGTTGGCTGCAAATCCTAAAAACAACAATACTTTAAGTTATAATGTAATTTTTAAAATGCCTGAAGGGTTAAATCTCGATTTTCAAAACACAGAAAATGTCGCAGCATTTCTTTCAAATAAGCTTTTTGATTGGGATGAATCTTATAAAGAGTTATTTCATACCACTTCTTTCTTTACCGGATTACCAACTAAAAAGATTTCTGTAGAAAAAGCATGGAAAAATAACCGCCCCTTGCCTATTACACTTATTGGCGATGCCGCACATTTAATGCCTCCTTTTGCAGGAAAAGGCGCTAGTATTGGACTTCTGGATGCTTTAATTTTATCTGAAAATCTACTAAGCGGGGAATTTGAAACTATTGAAAGTGCTATACATAATTACGAAGAAAGAATGTTTGTTTATGCAAAAGAAGCGCAGCAGGAAACTAAGGAAAATGAAATAGAAATGCTTAAAACTGATTTTTCTTTTCTAAAATTTGTTAACTGAAATTTTATCCTTTGTGATGAAAATAATTTTATCTTAGTCAAAGAAAACTAACCTTTATAACTAAAAGCTAAAAATATGTCAGATTCACAAAATCAACCAGACGATACAACTCCTAAAGTTACTGGAATTGGCGGTATTTTCTTTTTTCTTGAAAATCCGAAGGAAACTAAAGATTGGTATGTTGAAAATTTAGGAATAGAAATCAATGAGTGGGGTTCGGCAAGTTTTGAATCCAGAAGTCTTGATAAACCTGAACAGATAGAATCAACGCAATGGTGTCCTTTTAAGAAAGGCGATGAATATTTTTCTCCGTCAAAAAAAGACTTTATGGTAAATTACCGCGTTCAAAATATTGAAGGACTTGTAGAAAAACTCAAAGCAAATGGCGTAACCGTTCTTGATGATATCGAAACGTATGATTATGGAAAATTTGTGCATATAATGGATACAGAAGGTAATAAAATTGAGCTTTGGGAACCGGTTTATTAAAAATCTAATCTGTTAAGAAAAATCAGTTCGAAAAAGTATAATTAAAATAAGCAAATGAAAACAAAAGTTCAAATATTGAGAGAAGAAAAACATCTGACTCAGACTGAACTTGCCGAAAAATCAGGACTTTCATTACGAACAATACAAAGAATCGAAGCGGGAAATACTCTAAAAGGTTTTACGCTCAAAGCTTTGGCAGAATCATTTGAAGTTGAACCTGAAAATTTAATTTCAGATTCACAAAATGATCCTGAAATTAAACGAGCTAAACTTATTAATTTTTCTGCTTTGTCTTCTCTTATTATTCCGTTTGGAAATATTATTTTTCCTTCTATTTTAACTTATAAATCGAAAGAACCAAAAGCAAAAGAATTAGGAAAAAGTATTTTGACGGTACAGATTATTTACACTTTTGTTCTTGGAACTTTGATGATTGTAAGTCCATTTATTCAGAAAGCATTTTCTTTAAATTTTCCGTTGTTTATTGTTTTTTTAGTACTCTTAAAAATCATAAATATTTATATAATTTTTAAAAACGGATTGAGTTTAACTCAAAAAGCGGACTTATATATAAAGCTGAAATACAATATTTTATAGTCTATGTCATAAGATTGGCGTAAAAAAGTCATATTGGTTTTTGGGTTAAATCGCATTACAATTCTCAATATTGCAGAAAAAATTGTAATGAAAATAATTAAAAAAATCGTGCAGGCATTTTTAGTCCTTATTGTCTTCTCATTAATTGTCGGCTATTTTTATTTTGATAGAAAATTCAGCCCTTCGGAAAATTACCTTAAAGTTTCAGGAAATGTAGAAAACGTCTCCATTAAATGGGTATCAGATGAAGGAAATCCTTATGCTGCGCTTCTTTTGCCTGTTCAAATAAAAGGTCTTAAAAAAACATTTTATATGCAGCTGGACTTTGGTTCACCGGTAACTATATTCTATAAAAAATCACTGCAGTCTGTTCAGGAAAAATTCGCTAAACAAATTGAGCTTAAGGAAAAACAAGAAGATATTCTGTTAGATTTCAAAATAAAGAACCTGAACATTTCTTCTGAAAATTTTCAATTGTTGAATTATGGTAAAAAAGTTGATTTACAGAACCCGGATTCTGTCGATATCATAGGAACAATTGGAACTGACTTATTAGAAAAAAGAACAGTTTCTTTAGATTTTAGAAATAACACCTGCGCATTTACTGAAAATGAAATCGAAAACGGATTTACAAAATTTGAATTTAAGAAACGTAAACTCCTTTTTACTGCAAAAATTGAAAATCAGGATTTAAAACTCCTTTATGATTCCGGAACCAGTGGTTATGAATTGATTATAAATAAAGAAGAATGGCAAAAATATAAGCTCAAAAACAGCAAATTAAAAGTCGAAAAAGGAAATTCATGGGAAAATCTACTGACAGTGATTTCTGCTCCTGCAAATAAAGAAATGCAGTTTGGAGGTACGCAATTAAAAATTTCGGAAGTAACGTATATCGAAGGAGTTTCAAAAATGCAGACTTTTTTAATGAAAAGCTCAGGAATGCAGGGAATGATTGGGAATAAAATCTTTTTAAACCATAAATTGATTATTGATTGCAAAAATGAAAGGTTTAGGGTTGAGTAAAATACAACGGCAATTTAAAATCTCTTATTGGGTCATATTAGAGGTTTTATTTTGATAACGGACTTATAAAAACTATGGATATTGAATTGGTTGAGTATTAATTGTACTCAAAAAAAGCAAAATGAAATAAAGATTTATAACCTTTCAAATGATGTCTTTAAATATTGCTTTATTATTTCAAATGTTTCTTTTGATGGATTAACAATACAAACCCAGTTTAATGAACCGTAAGTTGGATGAGGAAAGAGTGTATCTTCTTGTGTAAAGTCTAACCCAATGTTCAGATATGCTTCAAGTTTTGTATCATTTGTCAAACCTCCAAATTTAGATATGAAAATTTCTTTATTAATTGGGAAATTTAATCTGAAAAAACCATCCCTATTTAGATTTGATACACTATCGTAATCATTATCCTTATTGATAAGTGTAACAAATGGTAGTTTGTCATTATTCATATGCATAAAAAACAAGTCACCATCCGCTTCTATAATATTTAATCCTTCAAAATTTTCAAGTAAGTATGTTTTAATATCTTCAATTGTCATAGTATTGTTTTTTTAGCAAATGTAAGTTTGAAGTTTTACATTTGCAAGAAGTTACCAATTTGGTATATAGTTTACAAAAGTAAAGTAATGGCTAAAAATAGACTTTAGAAGCGATGAAAAAGATAAAAAATATTTCAGTTTGCCCTTTTCAGGAAGCAATGGATCTTTTTTCGGGAAAATGGACGATGACCATAATTAACAATCTTATGTCAGGAACTATGAGATATAATGAACTTTCAAAAGCAATTCCTGGCATTAACACCAGAATGTTAGTAAAAACTCTTAAGGAGTTAGAGTCCAGAAAAATAATAAAAAGGAAAGCATACGCAACAGTTCCTCCAACAGTAGAATATTCTCTTACAGCTAAAGGTCTTTCGTTAAAGTCAGTTGTTAAGGAAATTCAAAATTGGGCAATAAGTCATATGGAATGATTTTGCTTTTATATATCAGCTATAATTACATTCCCGGCCAATATAAAAAATTGAATTTATGCCCATCGGGATCAGTAAAACCAAAGGTATAACCTTTTTCAAAATTTTCAGGTTCAGAGAATATTTTTCCGCCTGCTTTTTTAACTTTTTCAAGCCAAAGGCCTACCTCTTCTCTACTGTCTGCAGATAATGAAAAAATAATTTCATTATTGCTTGTAGTGTCGGTTAATTTGCTTCTTAAAGCATTTTCAAATCTTTTGGCAGTAAAGAAATTAATTATAAAATTATTTTCAGCAAAAATGAAACTTACCAATTCATCCGTTTCTTTTCCGTTTTGTTTGAAGCCTAACGCAGTATAAAACTGAATTGTTTTTTGTAAATCATTAGAAACCAAGTTTCCCCATATCATTCTAGTTTTCATAAGCTTAAGTTTTATTTAAAGTTAAGAAATTAATTTCTTGATGCAGATTTTTTTCATAATGAAAAGGCTGCATTTTTTCAGCTTTATTTTTGATTACCAAAAACAAAGATATTTCTTATATTCGCTGAAATGGAAGTCATTTAATAACATAAAAAAACATTTGATATTTCAAATATGAAAAAAGTTTTACTATTATCTGCCTTAATTTTAAGTATTAGCATTACGTATTCTCAACAAAAGAAAAAAAAGAAAACCGTAATCCAGCCTTCATCAAGTTCTGTTTATGATTCTTCGGATATTACAAAAGACAGCAAATGGATTGCAAAATTTAAACTTCAGGGAAAGGTTTACAATGTTTATTTAAAACATCAAAAAGAATTGTCATCTGAACAAACTGCTGCAGATACCCTGCTTCAATATCATTTTGTGTATCAAAATGCCAGATATAGTGTTCTTCAAATTCCAAAATATTCGACTATAGACGGAAAAATTTCTGCGGAGGGCTCTTATAAAGTCAAAGGAGATACATTAATTACAAGTGTTAATTATTACGATCCATATCACGGAGGGAATTTAACAACAAAATATGTTCCCGATAAACAAAGCTGGTTTAGAGAAATAAATTACGTGATGAAAGGAATTGATACAGATACAGTCTCTAACAGATATATAAAAACCGCAAAAATGAATGTTCCTTATTCCGGAAAAAATTAAAAAAAGGAAATGCGCTTACGAAATTTTTCAAACGATTTTCTTTTTTAAAATTAGAGCTCACCAACATAGAATAATATTTAAATTGAATAAAAAAATAAAAAAACTCCAAAATCAAATGACTTTGGAGTTTTTAAATTCTGTGGAGTGTCAGGGATTACAGCCAAACACTTGTTGATGCTGGTTCAATGCTTGATAATGCAAATAAGTTTGGTTAATAATATTGAGTAAATCAAGTATTTACACTCTTTAAAACGCTTAGATCAAAGTTTAGCTGATTTAAAATTTTCCGTTGTTGTTTTTCCAATTATCTTTTGATGGTATCAGCTCAATTACATCCCAATGTTCTGCAATTTTTCCATTTTCTACTCGGAATAAATCATAAAAAGCGTTGTAATCTTTTCCAAAATGTCCTTCGCTCACAATAAGAACAAAATTCCCTTCTCCTAGTACTTTATGTATTTTATCGTATTTTAAGAAGATACCTTGCTTGCCAAGTGATTCAAGAGCTGCTCCAAGTCCTGAAAGCTTGTCAGGAATGTTTGGGTTATGTTGAATGTAATTATCGCCATTAAAGTAACCTGCTAATTTCTCCATTCTTCCATTCACGAGAATATCTTCAACAAAACTTTTAACCAATTTTTTATTAACTTCTGTTTTGTCTAAATCTTTGATTTCGGTTACTCCGTCAATCATAGTATGTCCACTTGGATTTGGTTTAGCAGGTTTTTCTTGTAAATTATCCCAATGCTCTACTATTTTTCCATCTTCGAACCTGAAAATATCGAATCCAATTTTTGGTCCAAAAAAGTTATAGTCAGTATGTGTAAAAACAAAATCTCCGTCTTGAAATGCACGAATGGTATTTACTTTTGCAGAGTTTGGCGGTAACGCTTGTAACAGTGCTCCAAAACCGGCAAGTCCGTCAGCAACACCTAAATTGTGCTGGATGTATTTGTTTGGATTAATGTAACTTACAGGTTCTGATGCTCCTGTTTCAATTGCTTTTAGTAAGCTGACTACTTTTTGTTTGTTTTCCATTTTTTCTGTCTTTTTAGTTTTTGAAATAGGCTTGTTCTGTGAATATCCTGTAGATAATCCAAGACCTAAAATTATCGCCGCTGTTAAAATTATTTTTTTCATTTTGCTATGTTTTAATTACAATGCAAAGTTGCAGCGAAGTGAAAAGAAGAGAAAGGTAGGAATGTGCCTTTATGTGATACTTTTAAGTCTAAGTGTGACTTTCCCTAAATTCAATAGGAGTAATATTACTATGTTTTCGAAAATATTTGATAAAATTTGTAGGTTCTTCGAATCCTAATTGATAAGCGACTTCTTTAACATTTTCATTTGTGTGAGCCAGTAATCGTTTGGCTTCTAACATTACTCTGTCATCGATTATTTCTTTCGGTGTTTTGCCTAAAATCTTTGAGGTTGCCTGATTTAATCTTTTTACAGTAACGAGCATTTGTTTAGAATAACTGCTTACTTGTTTTTGTTTTCTGAATCCAGTTTCTAAAAAATCTTTAAAGAGTAATACATAATCAAAATCTGCTCCTTTTTTTATTTCATTAAAATTCTGACTTCTCTTTTCTCTTTCAGAGAGTAACAATAAATTATGCAGGTAGTTCCTTAAAATGTCAGATTGATAATTATCTTTTCCTTTTTTAAATTCTGACTGTAATAATTCAAAAAGATTAATAAAGTCGGGGGCAATATTCTCCAACTCAATTTGCGAAACGGAGTACCAATTATTGAATAAAATATTAGATTTTAGATATTTAGTGTGCATTTCCGTTTTACAAAAGAAATTATCTGTAAAAAGGATTACCTTACCACCAGTATCTCCTTTTTTATCAAACTGCTGAACTGCATCCTTGTTTAAAAACAGAACCGAATTTGACTTTGTTTTTACTGGTTTGAAGTCTATTGTATGTATTGGATTGCCTTTTTGAAACCACAGAATATGGTAAAAATTTGTTCTATGAGCTGTTGTCAGCGTGTCAGAAAATTGCTTGTAGAGTTCTGCCATATCAATAATTTCAAACTCTTGAGGGAGACCTGGTTTGAATTCATATTTTTCTATGCCTGATGTCATTGTTTAAGTTCCCGTTGATTTACAAAATTATTAAAATTGTTACCCGTAGTGCATTTAGGCAATATTGATTTTTAAGTTATTGATATTCCTATTTGCATTTTTGTTTATTGTCTGAATAATAGTTAGTGTTGTTATTTTGGTTAGTATTCTGGTTTTAAAACCCAAAAAGCTTTTTGCATAATTTCGTCTTATCATAAATTGATCGCATAATTGAGAAAATAAGGTTTCTATTCTCTTTCTTGATTTTTTAATGATGTACGGCAGATCTTTATATTTTTTTTGATTCTTCCTCATTGGAACTTCAAGCTTTATATTATGGGATGTAAATAGATCTAACTGATATTCTGATGATAAGTATCCCTTATCTCCCAATAGTGTACAATCTTTAATCTGTTGCTTTATATCTTTCAGATAATGAATATCATGCACAGAAGCAGGGCTAATATCTAAACTCTGGATAACACCTTTTACCGAGCAGACTACATGAAGCTTATAGCCATAATAATGCATTTTCTGTGAAGCACAATAACCTCTGTTTGGAAGTGCATAATCTGTTTCTCTGCATATTTTACTCCTGGAACTCCTGGATGACTTACAGACTTCTAAAGGCATACTATCTACAACAAAATAGTTTTCATTGCTGTTAAATTTATCTGCCAATAATTTTCTTATTCTTTCCAGATGAATAAATAATTTCCGCTTTCTTCTATTGTAAACGCTACGTTCAATAAGCGATTTAATCTCAAAAGGCAGTATTCTGAAAAGTTGATACTCACTATCTATACTCATATACTCAGAAGTCAGATTTATTGCCATTATTTTCAAATCTGTCAATTTTGGTTTACGTATCTGAGATAAAAAATTCTCGTTTTCAAAACCTATTTCCTTTAATACTTCTAAAATTTTCTCGTAATTTGCTGTAAAGTTGCGCATGGAATTGTTATGTCAGAACTTCAATTTACTGCTTTTTAGTGGGTTGCGCAACTTTTATTCTCTTTTACCCAAATGCACTACGGGTAATTGTTATATAATTTTATAGATTACCATCGAAAAAGTATAAGCATAAAAATAGAAAGCCTGTAAAGTATAATTTTACAGGCTTTTTAAATCTTAGATATTTTTGATTAACAATCTCTTATATTTCTCGAGTTTAAAATCTCAATTTCACAAGTTTAGTACAGCACTATTATTATGGGCTGTAACGATATAAACCCAGTTGGCCGAGGTCTTTTACTCTATATTCCAAAATTGGATTCCACCCTTGAGGTCAACAGATACAAGCTGGTTTTCGTCTTTTGATACTTTTAATTTATTTACAGTTGCTTTATGGTCGTCTGTTAGTGATTTTAAAAGCTCGCCGGTTTTTTTATCCCAAATTCTTATTGAACGGTCAATGCTGGCTGTATAAATTTTATCTTTAGCAAATTTTGCCGTAGTAAGATTCATGCTGTAATTGTCTTCATATACTTTACTATCATCGTATATATCATGCGTGATCCAATTGGGGTGCTTTACTTTAAATTCCGTTTGATGAGTATTACTGTTGTATTTGGCACATTCATTATAATTTAAGGAAAGAAAATTTCCTTCACTATCCATGTCCGTAAATTTCTTTAGGTCAACTAAAATCTCTTTTTGTACCGTATTGTTATTCATATTCCAATAGGTAACTTTACTTGGAGTAACAATTACTGCGATGTTTTGTTTGTCAATCTTTACAATAGTTCCTTTTGGGAAATCAGATGGCAATACCAATTCCTGGTAATTTTTGGTTACATCCCAGATATATTGGTTTTTTTTCTGGTCCTGAGTAATCAGATAATTAAAATTATCCGAAAAGAATACAGCAATGGACCAAGTGGTTTTTAAGGGCAGTTTTTTTATGATTTTTCCATTTTTCTCATTAATTAAAAGGATGTCATTTTCTAAAGTGGCAGCTGCAATTTCTTTTCGCTGGGGATTATAAGCCAGAGAATAAATTTCATCTGCAATTTTTGCAATAGCAATTTCTTTTGGACTGCCATTTATTCTTTTGGAAATACGTCCGCTGAAAGTAGAAACAAGCACCGTATCTTTAACACCAGTATAAACCACATCTGTATAAGATACCGGGTTTATATTTGTCAGTTTAGGGATGAAAATATTTTGGCCCCTGCAGCCCAGTATTGCAAAAAGTAAAATGAAAGCCGATAGGATTTTATTGTTTTTCATATAATTTTATATTTTTATCATTCTGTTTCAATTTTACATCTGCATTTGTATCATTGGTAGATAGTGTTATCGTGTTTTTTCTATCATTGTTATTTAATATTATTGCCGCAGCACCTTGTGGTTCTGATAATAATAACAATTGCATGCTGGTTTTCGAGTCTAAAGTCAGGAAAGCATTACCTAAATTGTCATCTGTAACATATCCTCCTCTTTCCTGTCCTTCCGCATCATAAAGCATGACACCAGAAACGCCAACCTTACCTCTTGAATTTAATCTGCTGCCATAACTGCTCAAATTTTGTTCAGGTAAGTGAGAACCCATAATAACACGCTCAACTCCAAGTGAGTCAACAACAACAATACCCCTGACTTTTATTATTTTATCTTGAAAATCTACAACTTTAACATTATCCTTACTGGAAAATGAAAAGAGATAGAAGCTAAATGCTAACAGATTGCAAATACTTAGTACATAAAAAAATTTTGACTTCATTTGGTTTATAATTTAGATTTATAGTTTTGACGGTTTATTTTAAAAAAGTTACAGCAATAGTCCCAGATTTTTGAAATAGTTTTAGGTGGATTGGTTACCTCAGGTTTTAAGTTTCTATTTTCGGCTTCTTGTGTAGGTATTTTGGATAAAATGAATACCTAATTCCGGATGAAAATGGGCAATATAAAGATTATATATCAAAAAAAGAGGGACAACATTTCTGTTATCCCTCATGGTGGGCGATGAGGGGTTCGAACCCCCGACCCCCTCGGTGTAAACGAGGTGCTCTGAACCAGCTGAGCTAATCGCCCTGTTTTATTAGAATGCTATCATTTTGTGATTGCGAGTGCAAATATACAGCTAGAATTTGTAATTGCAAGCATATTTTAAAAAAAATCAAATATTTTTTTCATGCTTTTATTTAGCATTCTATTTTTCAGCTTTTTAAAAATTAAATAAAAATTATGTTTCAGTTAATTTTAGTTAAAAAAAAGAATACAGCTGCCTAATTTATAATAATCTTTTGTAATCATTTGCTATAGTCATACATTTGCATATCTTAATTGTATACTCAAATGGCAAGATTTCAGGAAAATGATTTACCAAAGGCTAAATTAGACTCTAATTCACTTCAAAAAGCTTTCAGAATTTTTAAATACGGAAAAGGCCATAAATGGAAATTTTTCCTTGGTTTGATCTTCTTATTATTAACCAGCGCCACTGCCCTCGCCTTTCCTAAATTAATGGGAATGCTGGTTGATTGTGTTACCAATAAAGACCTTAGCAGGGCTGACGAAATTGCTGTTGGATTAATGGTGATTCTTACGCTTCAGGCGATCTTCTCTTTTTTCAGGATTTCACTTTTTGTAAATTTTACAGAGAATTCATTATCTAATATCCGTTTTGCTTTATATGAAAATCTGGTAAAATTACCAATGTCTTTTTATTCTCAAAAACGAGTTGGAGAGTTAAATAGTAGAATCAGTGCTGATATTTCGCAGCTGCAAGACACCTTTACTACTACAATTGCCGAGTTTTTACGACAGTTAATCCTGATTATTGGAGGATTTGTTATTCTGGGAAATATAAGTCCGAAATTAACTTTAATGATGCTGGCCATTGTACCAATTGTTGCAGTTGCCGCCGTTATATTTGGAAGATTTATTCGTAAATATGGAAAAAAAACTCAAGATAAAGTAGCTGAAAGCCAAATAATCGTTGAAGAAACACTTCAGGGAATCAGCAATGTAAAAGCTTTTGCCAATGAATGGTACGAAATTCAACGTTATAGAAACAAAATAAAAGAGATTGTAAAAATTGCTATTAAAGGTGGTCAATACCGAGGTTACTTTGCTTCGTTTATCATTTTATGTCTTTTTGGATGTGTAGTTGCTGTCGTTTGGTACGGAATTACATTGACTATAAAAGGTGAGGTTGAGGGTGTAGGAGATTTAATTTCGTTTGTACTTTATACGACCTTTATTGGTGCTTCTTTTGGAGGAATTGCCGAAATGTATGCGCAAATCCAAAAAGCAGTTGGAGCAACAGAACGCGTTTTTGAATTATTAGAAGAAACTCCGGAAGCAATCAATGCAACACCAAAAATATCTTCTATTGAGAAAATAAAAGGAATTGTTTCTTTCAGAAATGTTGCTTTTAGTTATCCTTCAAGAAAAGAAGTTCAGGTTTTAAAAGATGTAAATTTCTCTGCAGAATTCGGACAAAAAATAGCTATTGTTGGTCCAAGTGGTGCCGGAAAATCAACTATTTCATCACTTTTATTGCGTTTTTACGATATAACTTCAGGAGAAATTTTAGTTGACGGAAAAAATATCTACGACTATGATTTAGAAAATCTTCGTGGAAACATGAGTATTGTTCCGCAGGATGTTATTCTTTTTGGCGGAACTATCAGAGAAAATATTGCCTACGGAAAACCAAATGCAACTGATGAAGAAATATTATTAGCAGCAAAACAAGCAAATGCATTCAATTTTGTGGATGGCTTTCCTGAAAAATTCGAAACACTGGTTGGAGAACGTGGTGTTAAGTTATCAGGCGGACAGCGCCAGCGTATTGCAATTGCAAGAGCTTTGCTTAAAAATCCAAGTATCTTAATATTAGACGAAGCAACTTCATCTTTAGACAGCGAAAGCGAAAAACTGGTTCAGGAAGCTTTAGAAGTTCTAATGGAAGGAAGAACTAGTATTATCATTGCTCATCGCCTTTCGACGATTAGAAATGCGGATAAAATTTTAGTTCTCGATAACGGAGAAATTTCAGAAGAAGGAACACATCAGGAATTAATAAATCTGGAAAACGGAATTTACAAAAACTTAAGCAACTTACAGTTTAGTAATTCTTAGTGAATTTTCAATTTTTAAATTCCGAATCTCAATTATAATGCAAATCCGGCAGGTTTAAAAACCTGCCGGGTTTGTTTTTCTAAATTTTTATTTATGTAAACTGGACTAAAGTCCAGCTCTACAATATAACTGTTCCTTCGGAACTATCAAAGAGCCTTTGGCTCGATCCATATTGTAGGGCTGGACTTTAGTCCAGTTTACATAAAGAATATTCAAATGTCCAGAAATTTAAGAAAAGTTATTTTAAATGCTAGAAAACATAAAAGCTCCAATTTTCATTGAAGCTTTTTAATATATAAACTGTAAACTGAGACTGAAAACTATTCCTTACCTTTTCTACGTTTACGTTCTGCTTTAATCATAGATAATTCGCGGCTTGTCTGTCCTGCTACAGAAGTATTTTCTTCTGCACGGCGAATTAAGTACGGCATAACATCTTTTACAGGTCCAAACGGAAGGTATTTTGCAACATTATAACCGTTTTCAGCTAAGTTGTAGCTAATATTATCGCTCATTCCGTATAATTGCCCAAACCAGATTCTTTTATCGTTTTTGGCAATACCTTTTTCAGCCATCATTTCCATCAATTTGTAAGAACTCAATTCGTTATGAGTTCCTGCAAAAATTGACATTGTTTCTAAATGTTCTAACATATAATGAACAGCGGCATCATAATTAATATCTGTTGCCTCTTTAGAAACACAAATCGGTGAAACATATCCTTTTTCTTCTGCTCTTTTGTTCTCTTTTTCCATGTAAGCACCGCGAACTAATTTCATTCCAATAAAGAAACCTTCGTTCTTTGCTGTTTCATGAAGCTTTTTTAAGTAATCTAAACGATCCCAGCGGTACATTTGTAATGTATTAAAAACAATAGCTTTTTCTTTATTGTATTTACGCATCATATCAGTAACTAAATCATCGGCAGCATCCTGCATCCAGCTTTCTTCACCATCAATTAATAAGGCAACATCTTTTTTGTGAGCTTCACTGCAAACCTGATCAAAGCGGGCTACTACTCTATTCCATTCTTCTTGTTCAGCAGGACTTAAAGTTTGTTTCTCTCCTAATTTTTCATACAATTCAAAACGTCCTAAACCTGTTGGTTTAAATACTGCAAACGGAATCGCTAAGCGCTCTTTTGTAAATTCAATAGTTTTTAAGGTCATTTCTAAAGCAGCGTCAAACTGTGTTTCTTCTTCTTTTCCTTCAACCGAATAATCTAATACAGATGAAACACCTTTGGTAAACATTTTATCGACTACAGTTAGACAGTCATCTTCGTTTACTCCTCCGCAAAAATGATCAAAAACTGTTGCACGAATCAATCCTTCAACAGGAAGATGTGCTTTGATTGCAAAATTTGTAACAGCAGTTCCAATACGTACTAAAGGCTCACTATCAATCATTTTAAAAAGAAAATAAGCCCTGTCAAGTTCTGTATCACTTTTAAGTGAAAAAGCAACCTGAGTGTTATCGAATATTTTTTCCATTAAGTTTAGTTTTTGTGCAAAGATATAGACTGTTTTGAATATTATTTACTAAATCATATCATATTTTTTGATATCTTTAATCCTCTTAAAAATATTACTCGTTATAAAAGTAGGATTTTACTTTGATTTTTATGTAATTTTGCAAAAAAATGAAAACGTATGAATACTCAAAAGATTGACAGTATTATAAGTGAAGTAAAAGGAAAATACACTATTCCTAATTTTATAGTTCTTCTTTTTATCTCTTCGTTATTAGTAATTGACTTTCTGCCTTATTTTAAAAGTGCAGAAATCATTAATCCGCAGTTTTTGTATCTATCGCTTGTAAATTTAATTATTAGCATTTATTTTTATGCAAATTCTAAAATAATTTCTAAAGATATTATATCAATATTTAGGAGTAGTTATATTTTCAAACTTTATTTAATATTTGTTTTGCTATGTGCAATTTCAATTTTTTCTGCAAAGAATTCATCACTTGTATTTACTAAACTGACTCAGATAATTATTGTATTTTGCCTTTTTGTTAACCTTTCTATTTTACTAAAAAACAAATTTGATCAATTTTATAAAATTATATTCATTGTAAGCATTTCTGCTTTACTGCAATCTTGGCAGCAGCTTTGTCATTTTATAATTATTCCTAAAAATATTTCAATTATAAAACTTTTGAATGCTATGGAAGGGAATACAGGAAACATCAATATACTTGCTTCGAGCCTTACTATTAAAGTACCTTTTTTATTAGTTGGTATAACTCATTTTAATAAATACAAAAAATGGTTTTGTTTTTTTAGTTTATTTTCAGTTACTGCTGTTATATTTTTAACTGGAGCGAGAACGTCGCTTATCAACTTATTTTTAATATTTTCTATTTACATAATTTATCTTTCTAGAGAATATTCTTTTACAAGAGTAACTTTTTTTAAAGTATTATACATAATAATTCCTGTATTAACAGCAGTACTATTTGTAAACTCAATTTTTGAAAGATCCAAAGATAAAAGCAGATATGTCTCTTTAGAAAATAGGGTTAGTCAAATTAATACAGAAGATGCCTCATCAAAAGCCAGGTTGATATTTTGGAGCAATGCTATAAAAATGAGTAGTAAAAAACCAGTCTTAGGAATTGGATTGGGTAATTATCAAGTTGAATCTATTCCTTATGAAAGAACAACTTCTAACGATTCTACAGTTTCTTTACATACGCACAATGATTTTCTTGAAATTTTAGCTGAAACGGGAATAATCAACGGCTTAATTTATTTTTCTCTTTTTGTTTTTCTTTTTATTGTCAATTTGAAAAATCTTAAAAAATCGCATAATAAAGAAAAACAGGTAATTTCGGTACTAACCTTAATGATTCTTCTAGTATATGGAATAGATTCGGTTTTTAATTTCCCAATGTATAGGCCAACAATGTCAATATTTTTCAGCTTATTGCTTGCTTTAAGTTTGATAAATAATTTTAAGCTTGATCAAACCAGATTAACTGCAAATAATACTTTGATTAGAGTTATTACATTAATTTTAATCGGTATTGCGGTAATGACAAGTTATTCAGCATTCATAATTTATAAAACTTCACATCTTGAATACTTAATTGGCGTAGATAATATTAATATGAATCAAAAAGGATTTCTTAATGGAGACGAAGTTCTAAAAAAAATACCTGTATATCCAAATACACTCAGCAGTTCAGAGTCATTTTATGAATATGCCGGAATTTATTATGTTCGTGAAAAGCAATATGATAAAGCTTTAAATTGTTTTTCAAAAGCCAATAAAATTAATGGATATTCGGGACGTATCGATTTTTATAAAAACGTAATATCTAAAAATAAAGGCGACATTGATAGTGCTTATATTTATATTAAGAAGGCATTCTATCTGCGTCCAAGGAATTATGATTTATTTAATACTGCGATTAATTTTGCAATATCTAAAAGAGATACTTTAGAAATAGTAAAAGAACATGAATTGTTTTCTCAATACAGACCAATGCCTAAAACATGGGATCTTGCAGTTCGCGGACTTAAATATTCAGGATATAATTATCAAAATTTAATCAAGCTGATTGATCAAGGGCTGAAAAAATTTCCTCAGGATAGTGCCTTAACAGTTCAAAAAAATGAACTTTTAATTACGAGTTACCTAACCGGAGGTCAAAACTTTGAAAATAAATCTGATTTAAATAATGCTTTACAATCCTATGAAAAAGCATTGGAAATTGATCCTAAAAATGTTTACATATCACAAAATATAGGGTTCAATTATTTAAAACAAGGTCAGAATAAAAAAGCAATAAACACTTTGCTTGAAGCATTAAAACATCCTGGCTTAAATGATGGAAAGACAGAATTTTTTCTGGGGATTTCTTATTTGAAGGAAAATGATAAAACTAATGCTCTTAAATACTTTAATTTATCAAAAAATAAAAATTATCCTGCAGCAAAACAATTAATGTATAAAATGCAAAATGTTGGAGCAGATGAAGCTGTAATAAAAAAACGTAAAAACGACCTTTTAATTGCCGATTTAATTACAGAAGGTCAGAAATTTGAAGAAAACAAGGAAATGGACAAAGCTCTTGTATCCTATCAAAAAGCTTTAAAAGTTGACCCAAAAAGCATTTATGCAGCACAAAATATAGGTTTCTATTATTTAAAGGTCGGGCAGTCAAAAAAAGCAATCAATTATTTATTGAATGCTTTAAAGTATCCAGGGCTAAATGATGGAAAAACAGAATATTTCCTTGCAATTTGCTATTTAAAAGAAGATGACAAAACGAATGCATGTAAATATTTAAACATATCAAAAAATAAAAACTATTCTAATGCAGAACAATTACTAAAGATGTGTAAATAGTTTCTGCTCTTTTAAAGCATTAATTTAGAATGATTCGTTTTTAAACAAATTAGGGCTGAAATTTGAATATATTTTAGTTAAAAATGCCTTATTTTGCGGTTTCAATTAACCGAAGAATTATGCAATCTATTCAAGCGAACAATTATCTCGTGCATTTTAACCAGTATGCATACGAAGCTTTAAATAAACATTTAAAAGAAAATAAATACTCAAATATCTTTATTATTGTTGATACTGAGACAAATGAGTATTGCCTGCCCAAACTTTTACCCGTAATTGAAACAGATTTAAATATCGAAATTATCGAGTTTGAAGCTGGAGAGGCTAATAAAAATATTGAAACCTGCATTGAAATCTGGCATGTTTTAACAGAACTTGGAGCAGACAGAAAATCACTTATAATTAATCTTGGCGGCGGTGTTGTAACAGATTTAGGTGGTTTTGTAGCTTCAACCTTTAAAAGAGGAGTTGATTTTATAAACATCCCTACTACCCTATTATCTATGGTTGATGCTTCTGTGGGAGGGAAAACAGGAGTTGACTTAGGCAATCTTAAAAACCAGATTGGTGTTATAAATGTTCCTCAAATGGTTTTGATTGACACAGGATACCTTGAAACTTTATCGCAAAGCGAAATGCGTTCCGGACTTGCAGAAATGCTAAAACACGGTTTAATTTATGATGCGGCTTATTGGAAAGAGTTTCTTGATCTTGGTGCTATCGATTATAATGCATTAGACCAATTGATTTACCGCTCGGTAGAAATTAAAAACGAAATCGTAATTCAGGACCCAACAGAAAAAAACATCCGTAAAGCACTTAATTTCGGCCATACTCTGGGGCATGCTATCGAAAGCTATTTTTTAGAAAGCGAATCCAAAAAAACTTTATTACACGGAGAAGCAATCGCTGTGGGGATGATTTTGGAAAGTTATATTTCCCTGCATAAAGATTTAATCACTTCAGCAGAATATTCTGAAATAAAAACAGCTATAAAAGCTATTTATGACGATGTGAAATTTGAAGAAAACGACATTGATCCTATTTTAGAATTGCTCGTTCATGACAAAAAAAATGAATATGGTTTGATTCAATTTGCGTTAATTGAAGGAATCGGAAAAATTAAAATTAACCAATCCGTTGAAAATAAATTAATTCTGGCTGCGTTTCAGGATTATAAATCTTAAACTTTTTTTAATTAAAAGCATTGCTTTTGGTATATATTATTTTTTACATTTGCCACAATGAAAACAAACAATAAACAAAGACAATTCAGCTCTTACAGAAACCGTCTCAACAGTTCTTTACTTAGAATGTTGAACCGTTTTTACAATAGCAAAAGTCCGTTTTGTTTTGATGTTTTCCTGTGCTCAAAAGCAGAACACGAAAAACTGCAAATTATATTTGCTAATATTAGAGTTTGAATTTTAGATTTAGAATAAAATCACTAAATTTAATAATTACTACTTAAAATATTGAAATATAAATGAATACAAAATATTCGGATCTAATTAACCAAACATATTACTTTCCGCAAGAAGAATTTAAACTAAGCAAAGACAACCTTCAGTTCCACAACATCGATTTGATGAAATTGGTTGAACAATATGGTACACCACTAAAGTTTACTTACCTGCCTCAGATTTCTGAAAATATTAATAAGGCAAAGACCTGGTTCAGAAATGCAATGGAAAAGAACAAATACGAAGCAAAATATTATTATTGTTACTGTACAAAAAGCTCTCATTTTGAATACATTATGAATGAGGCTTTTAAGAATAACATTCATATTGAAACTTCATCTGCATTTGATGTTAATATTGTTGAGAATTTATTAGAAAATGGTAAAATCAATAAAAGCACTTATGTAATTTGTAATGGTTTTAAAAGAGACGAATACATTAATAATATCGCAAGATTAATCAATAACGGACATAAAAATACAATTCCGATTATTGACAATTATGAAGAACTTGATTTACTTCAGGGAGAAATCAAAGGAAAATTCAAAATTGGAATTCGTATCGCTGCCGAAGAAGAACCTAAATTTGAGTTTTATACATCAAGATTAGGTATTGGTTATAAAAATATCGTTTCGTTTTACAAAAAGCAAATTCAGGAAAATGATAAACTAGAGCTTAAAATGCTTCACTTCTTTATTAATACCGGAATAAACGATACTTCTTATTATTGGAATGAGCTTGTAAAATGTATTAAAGTATACATTGCATTAAAAAAGGAATGCCCTACTCTGGATGGTTTAAATATAGGCGGAGGTTTCCCGATTAAAAACTCTCTGGCATTTGAATATGACTACCAATATATGATTGATGAAATTATCAATCAAATTAAAATAGCATGTGATGAAGCTGAAGTAGATGTTCCAAATATTTTTACAGAGTTTGGCTCATTTACAGTAGGTGAAAGCGGCGGTGCAATCTATCAGATTTTGTATCAAAAACAACAAAATGACAGAGAGAAATGGAACATGATCGATTCATCGTTCATTACTACCCTTCCGGATACCTGGGCTATTAATAAACGTTTCATTATGCTGGCTATTAATCGCTGGAATGATACTTATGAGCGGGTTCTCTTAGGAGGATTAACTTGTGATAGTGATGATTATTACAATTCTGAACAAAATATGAACGCTATTTATCTGCCTAAATATAATAAGGAAAAGCCATTATATATTGGTTTCTTTAATACAGGAGCGTATCAGGAAACTATTGGAGGTTACGGTGGTTTACACCATTGTTTGATTCCGCAGCCAAAACATATTTTGATAGATCGTGATGAAAATGGAATTCTGGCAACAGAAGTTTTCTCTGAGCAGCAGACTTCAGATGATGTGTTAAAAATATTAGGATACAAGAAAAAAATGTAAAAAAAAACTGTAAATTAATTAAGGTTAATTATTATAAAATTATTAATTTGCATATACACAAAAAAGGTTAAAACTTTTAATTCAAAAAAACAAAAAAAAACAAAAATCAAAATGAAAGGACCAATCAGTCAGTTTATTGAAAAACATTATTTACACTTTAATTCTGCTTCACTGGTAGATGCAGCCAAAGAATACGAACAACAATTAGCAAATGGATCTAAAATGTTGGTGAGTATGGCTGGAGCAATGAGTACAGCAGAAATTGGTAAAATTTTTGCGGAAATAATTAGACAAGATAAAGTACAAATTATTTCATGTACTGGAGCCAATCTAGAAGAAGACATCATGAATTTAGTAGCTCACTCTCACTACGAAAGAGTTCCTAATTACCGTGATTTGACACCAGAAGACGAATGGGCCTTGCTGGAAAAAGGATTAAACCGTGTTACAGATACTTGTATTCCTGAACATGAGGCTTTTAGACGTTTACAAAAACACATCTACAAAATCTGGAAAGATGCTGATGATAAAGGAGAACGTTATTTTCCACATGAATTCATGTACAAAATGTTATTATCAGGTGTTTTAGAAGAATACTACGAAATTGATTTAAAAGACAGCTGGATGTATGCTGCTGCTGAGAAAAATTTACCAATTATTGTTCCGGGATGGGAAGATAGTACTATGGGTAATATTTTTGCATCATACGTAATCAAAGGTGATTTGAAAGCATCTACAATGAAATCTGGTATTGAATACATGACTTTCCTTGCCGACTGGTATTCAAAAAACAGCCAAAATGGTATCGGATTTTTCCAAATTGGCGGAGGTATCGCAGGAGATTTTCCAATATGTGTTGTACCAATGCTATATCAGGATATGGAAATGCATGACGTTCCTTTCTGGAGCTATTTTTGCCAAATCTCAGATTCAACAACTAGTTACGGTTCTTATTCAGGAGCAGTTCCAAATGAAAAAATCACCTGGGGTAAGTTAGATATCAAAACCCCTAAATTTATTATCGAGTCGGATGCTACAATTGTTGCGCCGTTAATTTTTGCATATTTATTAGATTTATAGGATATTTTTATGAAAAGAGTTATAGTAGACTACGCCAAACTGACAAACGAAATTTTAAACCTTTTGGTTGAAAAATTTCCTGATGGTTATGATGATTCGGATGTTATCCGTTTTAGAAACGCTAAAAACGAATTAGTAGAAGCTGTTGAAGTTCGTACTGAAGACACTATTTATTTAGTAAAAATCAGTACTAAACTTGCTGACAGAATCGAAAATTATGATGAAGATGACGATATTGATCTTGATGTTGATACAATCGAGCCAGTAAAAGGTCTTGATCTTGATGATGATGCAGCAGATGATGATGACGATGATGACAATCAGGATAAACCAGACGTTGATGGCGGAGATGACGAAGATGACGATGACAGAGACCCGGACGATATAGCTGATGATGACGAAGATGAAGACGATGAAGATTAATCATTTTCTTTAATATATAGACAAAGGAACTCTATTTTTGAGTTCCTTTTTTTATTGCCATAGATGAAATAAATTATAAGAAAATTACTATATTTATATTTTAAAAAGTATTTTTTAAATATAGATTATTCGCCAATATGAAATCAGAATTACTGCACGCCAAACTGAAAGAAAATTTCGGGTTTGAAAAATTCAGGCCAAATCAGGAAACAATAATAACAACTATTTTATCCGGACAGGATACATTAGCTATTATGCCTACAGGTGGTGGAAAATCAATATGTTTTCAGCTGCCGGCCCTTATATTACCGGGAATAACTATAGTTATATCTCCCCTGATCGCTCTAATGAAAGATCAGGTCGACAGTTTAAAAACAAATGGTATTGCGGCATGTTATATCAACAGTAGTCAATCATCTGATGAGCAGCAGTTTTACATCGATAATTTAAAATCGAATAATTTCAAACTCGTTTATATTGCTCCGGAAAGTTTATCGTATTTAGATAATGTCTTTAACGAATTGACAATCAGTTTAATTGCAATTGACGAAGCACATTGTATTTCGTCTTGGGGTCATGATTTTAGACCGGCATATACAAATTTAGGTTATCTAAAAAACCGCTTCCCTTCTACTCCTGTTTTAGCCTTAACTGCAACAGCCGATAAAGCAACGCGTGTAGATATAACCAAACAATTAAATTTAAAAAGCCCAAAAACTTTTGTAGCTTCTTTTGATCGCGCAAATTTAAGTCTCGAAGTACGACCAGCATTAGATCGGGTAAAACAAATTATTGATTTTGTTGAAAACAAACCCAACGAATCAGGGATTATTTATTGCTTAAGCAGAAAAACTACAGAAGAACTTGCTGAGAAATTATCTAAAAATGGAATTTCTGCAAAAGCTTATCATGCAGGTTTAGACAATACAACACGAGCAAAAACTCAGGATCAATTTATAAACGACGATTGTCAGGTTGTATGCGCTACTATCGCATTTGGAATGGGAATTGACAAATCAAATGTCCGCTGGGTTATCCATTATAATTTACCAAAAAATATTGAAGGTTATTATCAGGAAATCGGGCGTGCAGGCCGTGATGGATTACCTGCTGAAACAGTTTTATTTGAAAGTTATGCAGATGTAATTCAACTTCAGAAATTTGCTTCAGAAGGGTTGAATTCTGATGTGCAGCTTGCAAAATTAGACCGAATGAAGCAATATGCAGACGCAGTAAGCTGCAGACGAAAAATTCTACTTTCTTATTTTGGAGAACTAGTTACAGAAAACTGCGGTAATTGTGATATTTGCAAAAATCCCCCAACATTTTTTGATGGAACGATTCTCGCGCAAAAAGCACTTTCGGCGATTACAAGATTACAAGAATCTGAGCCTTTAGCTGTAATTGTAGACTTTTTAAGAGGTTCAAAAAACGCGTATATCTACGAAAAAAATTATCAAACGCTAAAAACGTACGGAATTGGTGCCGATATTTCCTGGTACGATTGGAATCAATACCTGATTCAGCTTATTAATTTAGGATATTGTGAAATTGCTTTTCATCAGCATAACAAAATTTTATTGACGCCTTTTGCCAAAAAAGTTCTATTTGAAGGAGAAAAAGTAAAACTGACAACGGTTGTTAAAAAAGTAATTGATAAAAACGAAGCAAAACAAGAGAAAGCAAAAACTGCTGCCAAAAATTCTCTTTTCGAAACACTTCGAAAATTACGCTATGAAATTGCTCAGGAAGAAGAAGTTCCGGCCTATGTGATTTTCAGTGATGCGTCGTTAAGGCATATGGAAATTTTAAGACCAATGAGCGACGAGGATTTCCTTGCTGTAGAAGGTGTTGGAAAAGCAAAACTCGAAAAATATGGGGCAGATTTTATTAACGCAATTATTGAATTTCAAAGAAATAAATCGGTTGTAAAAAAAGAAAAAAAGGAAAGCACGTATGCTAAAACTTTAGAGCTATTTCAAAATGGACTTTCTATTGAAGAAATTGCCGGACAAAGAAATCTGGGAGAAACCACGATTGTTTCTCATTTGGCAAAATTATATGTAGATGGAAATGATTTTGATTTAAGCCAGTTTGTTTCTGATAAAGAAATTATTGAAATTGAAAAAGCTCAGTTAGAATTAGAAAATCCTAGTGCTTTACGACCATACTATGAATACTTTGAAGAAAAAATGTCTTATGATAAAATTCGATTTGGTTTGGCGTTTTTAGAAAAAAAACATAATAATAAGATCAAAGATAAATCTTACTCTGTTGAGGAAATCCGTCTAGTACATACTGAAGCTTATAAAAAATGGGATTCAGCTGAAGATTTAAAACTTACAAATCTTTTTAATGAAGGCAAAAAAGTTGAAGAAATAGCTGATTTATTGGGAAGAAATAATGGCTCAATTACTTCAAGATTAAAAAAACTAGAATTAAAATAATTTTTCTCATTCTCTTTATGTCGAAATTACAAACCCGACAGGTTTTTAAAACCTGTCGGGTTACTTAATTTATTAAAATTTTAAACCTTATAAATATCTTTCTTCAAAAACTTTTTGATGATGTTTTTGATGTCCAATCATAACAAAACCTAATGCGCGAACTGAAATCGGATTATTAGAAGCAGTCCCAATTCTTTTAAGCTGTTCTTCAGATAAACTTTTGTAAAACAATAAAGTTGAATGTCTTAAAGCTGAAAATTCAGTTAACAAATCCTGAATACTTCTTTTATTTGATTCTGTATTATTTGCATAATCATCTTCTTCAAAACTAGGTAAAGGCGTTTTATCGTTTCTTGAAAATCTCAAAGCGCGATAAGCAAAAATACGCTCAGTATCAATAACATGCTGGATAATATCCTTAATTGTCCATTTCCCTTCTGCATAGCGATAATCAAATTTATCCATTGGAATATTCTGAACAAATCGGATAAAATCATGAAGAGAAATTTCTAATTCTTCGATTAATTTTCCGTCACCGGCTTCTTTGATATAAGTACCAAAATGGCCTGAATATTCATTTTCTAGTAACTGACTTGCAATCATTTTTTATAATTTTAAAGTTTACAGATAAGATTAAGCCGAATTTCTACTTGCATTCGTGTTTCCAAAAAGAGATCTCGTTACGATTTTTTCGTATACTTTGATAAGCTCTTCATTGGTCGAATTTTCTTTATTTAATTCATTGATTTTTAATAGTGCATATTGTTGTATTGTCAACAATGGCAGTACAATACGCTCTCTTATTTGAATTGATGCTATACCATCAGGATAATTTTCCATTAAGGTTTTATGACCCGCAATTTTTAATAAAAGACGTTTTGTTTCAGAGAATTCATCATAGATAATCTGCCAGAATTCACCAAACTCAGGATCTTTTCTCATGTAGGCCGTTAATGGTAAAAATGATTTTGCCAATGACATCATACTGTTCTCTAAAAGTGTTTTAAAGAATAAAGAGTTATGATACAAATCTTGTACTCTATCCCATTGACCGCTTTCTTCAAAATGTTTTAAAGCTGTTCCTACACCAAAAAATCCCGGTACATTTTGTTTTAACTGGCTCCATGAACCCACAAACGGAATTGCTCTTAAATCTGCAAAATCTAAAGATTCAGATTTACTTCTTTTTGAAGGTCGGCTTCCAATGTTAGTTTTAGAATAATATTTTAACGTACTCATTTTTTCCAAATACGGAATAAATTTAGGGTGATTCTTAAAACTTAAATATTTATTATAACCCAAATCTGCTAATTGAGTCAAAATTTGTGTTTCTTCTGCAGATAATTCATTCTTTTCTTTACTAAAAACCTGATTAGTTACACCAGCACTCAATAAGTTTTCAATATTATAGCGACAAGAATCTAAAGTTCCAAAATTAGAACTGATTGTCTGCCCCTGAACAGTAATTTGGATTTCTTTATTTTCAATTTTTGGGCCTAAAGAAGCGTAGAATTTATGTGTTTTACCACCCCCGCGTGCTGGAGGTCCGCCGCGGCCGTCAAAGAAAATAGCTTTAATTCCGTATTTTCTTGAAATTTCAGTCAACGAAATTTTAGCCTGATAAATACTCCAGTTAGCCATTAAATAACCACCGTCTTTTGTACCATCAGAAAAACCAAGCATAATTGTCTGCTCATTTCTTCTGGCTTTTAAATGCTTAGAATATTCAGGATTTGTATACAGCTGCTCCATAATTTGATGGGCATTTTGTAAATCATCTACAGATTCAAAAAGCGGAATTATATCAACTGTTGGATTTTCCCAATTGTTCAAACGAATCATTGCAAAAGTCTCCATTACGTTTAGGGCACTTTCGTTATTACTAATAATATAACGATTAGCGCCTTCTTCTCCATTGTTTTTCTGAATAGTCTTAATTGCCTGTACAGATTCTAAAGTCGATCTTGTAATTTCGCTTTCAAAATCGGCAGGGTTTAAATTTCCTTTTATTTTTGATAAAACATCAATTTTTTGATCCTCTGTTAATTCATAGTAATTCTTTGGAAAAATATCTGAACCTGAATTTAAGTAATAATTGACAACATCTTTAAATACGGCATTGTGAATTTTGCTATTCTGGCGAATATCTAAAGTTGCAAAATGGAATCCAAATAAATTAATTTTTACTAAAAGAGCTTCTAAATCATCTAAATATAAAGACTGATGTTTTTCAATAATTATAGTTCGAATCTTATTAAGCTGCGTTAATAATTCGTCTAAAGTGATAAAAATTTCACCATTAGAATAAAATACAGAACGGTAAAGTTTATGTTCAAGATCAGATACCAAAGTATCTACACCAGAGAAAGTTAGCTTTCTTTTTAAGTTTCTCATTTCAACATAATAACACTTTAAAATTGAGGTTCTTAATCGATCTGCAACTTTAAGCGTAATCTCTGTTGTAACGAATGGATTTCCGTCACGGTCACCACCCGGCCAGAACCCAAGTTTTATCAATTGATTATGAATAGGATTTCCGTTGTGAAGATTTTTTTGAAGATAATGTACAATTTCTCCGGCTGTAGCATAAAATACATTTTCGAGGTACCAAATTAAACTTACAGCTTCGTCGTAAGGATTTGGTTTTTCATGCTGAATAAAAGGTGTTTTTCCCAGCTGCGCCAATAATTGTTTGATCTGCAATAAATCGTTCTGACGAATTGCTTCAGTCAAATCGTTTATAATTCCTAAAACCGGTCCAGGATAAAACTGAGTTGGATGCGCTGTTAAAACCGTACGAACATTAAAATTTTCTAAAAAATTAACTAATTCGTCGTCTTTTTCTTTTGCATCTGATTTTTCTTTAATATCACGCAAAGATCCTCGCCCTTCCATATTATTAACTTCCGGAAAAGCAGCATCTTCGATAGCATCAAACAATACAATCTGACGTTCTATATATTGAATAAATCGAAACATAAGATCGATTTTCTCCGTTTCTGAAGCATTGTTTAGAAATTTGTTTGAAAAGAAATCAAAAATTTCTTTTGGAGTTTCCTGTTTTTTAAATCCCGTTTCGCACGTTTCTGTAAATAATGGCAGTAAAACACCTGTATTATCTATAGAATCAAATGGTAATGTTATGAAAACACTATTGTAAATGTGGTATTTAGAGAGAACGTCTTTATTAAAACGTTCTATTTTTGGCAACGTGTACATAAATTCTTTTATAGTTGGTTGGTTAATTGGTCATAAAAAAACCCCAAGAATAAACTTGAGGTTATATTTTAATATAGCATTCAAGAGGAATTCTTACATATTTTTGAAAATAGTATGCATCAAACGCTTCTTATCGTTAATACTTTCTTCTAATGAAATCATTGTTTCAGTTCTGTAAACACCATCGATATCATCAATCATGAAAATAACTTCTTTTGCGTGTTTTGTATCTTTTGCTCTGATTTTACAAAAGATATTAAATTTTCCTGTCGTTACAGATGCAACTGTTACGAATGGAATTTGATTGATACGCTCTAATACGAATTTAGTTTGTGATGTATTATTAAGGAATACCCCAACATAAGCAATAAATGAATAACCCAATTTATCGTAATCTAAGGCTAATGAAGACCCCATGATGATACCGGCATCCTCCATCTTTTTTACTCTAACGTGTACTGTACCAGCAGAAATCAATAACTTTTTTGCAATGTCAGTAAACGGAACTCTCGTATTGTCTATTAACATATCTAAAATCTGGTGATCTACTTCATCTAAACGAAATTTACTCATAATTCTTTAATTAATATTACTAATTGCTATTACAAAGTATAAAAATATATATAAAAAACAACAAATTCACATAAAAATTAACTTTTTATCAAACCGTTAACAAATTTAATATTTTTATCTAAATAAAAATCTGCTTTTTGGTTCATTTTCGGAATATTAAGATAATCATCAGAGTAAACAGCTTCATTCCCGTTGTATTCATAATGACCAAAATAATTTTCCAATTCGCCTGCTTCTACGATATAAGCATTAAAATGAATCTTATTTTCAATCAATTCTTCTTTGTATTGTGCGACAAAATTCGTAATAATTTCGATACCATCATAATTTATTTTGATATTTTTATACATAAAATCATAAAAAACGACTTTATTTTGTGAAATATTCAAATAATCAGAAATTCTATTGACAACTAAATCGTTTTCGCTTATGAGTTTGAAGCCTGAAATTAGTGAGAAAAATATGTATTTTCTTGTAATTTCCCTGTCGTAATCATTAGGAAAATGGCCGGCTTCAAATAATATAGTAGGAACCCCTAAAAACTGAAAAGTATCTCCTATACAGTTTATATTGAATGAATCGTCAAATCTTCCTACTTGTCCGGGAATATATTTTTGCAATTCGTCGTTAATTCCTGCAATTAAATTGATTGCTTTTTGTCTGTTTTCATTTACTTCTCTTTCTTCATTATACGATGGGGCTAAAAAAGAGACAGTTGCAGGCTTGCCAGTATCGCCAGCACCAAAAATAGTACGCTGATCGTGCAGATTAAAGCAGTAATGAGGTTTAAAAGTTTCGAAAACCTCTCTTAAAATGTTGCTTTCAGGCTGTGTTAAATTTTGAGAATCGCGATTTAAGTCAATTTTATTAGCATTTTCGCGTGTATAAAGTCTTGCACCATCCGGATTTAAGATTGGAATCGCATAAAATGTAAATGCTGCCAGCATTTTTTCAGCAAAATCAGACTTGCTGTTTAATACGTTTATAAAGTCAAAAAGTGCTTTTGTTGTGGTACTTTCGTTTCCATGCATTTGAGACCATAAATATATACGTGTTTTTCCTGTTCCAATTTCATAACTATATATAGGTTCTCCTAAAACAGATTTCCCAATAACCTTAACTTGATTATCAGTATTTAGTTTATCTAATAATGGCTTAATGTGATCTAAAGTTAGATATCGGCCTTCGATTGACTGCTCTTTGTATTGGTTAAATAATTCTTCTAAATTCATTGTGTTTTGATTAGTTTACAAAAGTAAACATCTTTATTTTTACAATTGTAAACAAGAAAAAATCAGAGAAATTTAGAAATGTAAACACATTTAATAATAGATTTTATGGTTTTAAGCGAAATATGGTTAACAATTGTTATTACTTTAAGTATAAAAATGTAAAAACATGTATTTCAATATATTAATTGGGTTCACATGAAGTAACAGTAACATATTAAAAGCTTATTTTAAGCATTTTGCAACTGTAAAATTGCATTATCAAATCTTTTTAATTACATTTGTAAACATGTCTGATTTAAATTAGAATTTACAATGGTAAACATCGATGATTTTGTAAAAAGGCTGGAAATTATACTGGATTATTACGGACTAAACGCCTCTTCTTTTGCAGATAAAATTGGCGTGCAGCGTTCGAGTATGTCTCACCTGCTCTCTGGAAGAAACAAGCCGAGTCTTGATTTTGTCATGAAAATTTTGGATGTTTTTCCGGAAGTGGATTTATATTGGATTTTAATTGGAAAAGGAAATTTTCCTAAATCAGAAAACGTAACAATTTCAAATTTTCAAAATACAGATACAAATTTAGGCTCCCCTTTCTCATCAAATGAAAATTATTCTGGAGAAGATTTATTTACTCCAATAAATAACGAAGAAAATAAATCAGTAATTAAAAGTTCGATCGAGATCAAAAAAACAAATTTAAGTTTTGAAGAAGACGAAATTGAGAAAATAGTAATTTTCTATAAAAATGGAATTTTTAAGGCATATGTACCATAGATTGAAAATTTCGCGTATTTGAAAATTTTAAAAAATAATTTTCATTTAAGGGATTCTCACGAATCTGAAAAAACGTCGAAAATTTAGATCTGAATTCCGTTTTCAGGAATTTTTCCTAAAACACCTTTATAATGCTGTTTTAAAATTTCCCAATCGGCTTCATAATTTCCTGTCGGATAAAATGGCTTTCCTAAATTAACTTCTTTCTTGCCCCAGTCAAAAGCTACGGGAACGATTGGCACATTCGCTTTAAGCGCTATATAATAAAATCCTGTTTTAATTTCGGTTACACCTTTTCGTGTTCCCTCTGGTGCAACAGCCAAACGAAAAACTTCTTTACGATCAAAAATAGCAGCGATAGAATCTACTTTATTTAACCCGCCGGTGCGATCTATTGGTTCACCGCCCACGTTTCTAAAATAATAACCAAGCGGAAACTTGAATAATTCTTTCTTTCCAACCCAGTTCATCTGCAAGCCAGAAATACCACGGGTTAAAAGACCTATATAAAAATCATGATTACTGGTATGCGGCATAACCATTAATATACATTTTTTCACTTCAGCATTTTCCATTCCCACTATCTTCCAGCCCATTAGCTTAAAAAAGATGAATTTGTATAGTCTTTTCTTCATTAAAATTTAATATTTCTTGCAAAATAAAAGATTTAAAATGGTATTTTTGAGTAAAAGCATTACAAAATGATTCAAAAATTATTCAGTTATCTATATCCAATTAAAATTTTCAAAAAAAAATCAGCCCGAAGCAAAGTAATCGAAATTACCTGGGCAAATGGAGAATTAGTTTTAGATTCTGAAAACACAAATTATTCATACGGAAGTTTACAGCGTATATTAAGGTATGGCCTTCGAAATATTGGTTATGATAAAGTAGTAAAAATGGATCATATTCTGGTTTTGGGAGTTGCCGGCGGAAGCGTAATAAAAACCCTTGTTGACGAAATTAACTATAAAGGTAAAATTACCGGAGTTGAAATCGATCCTGATATGATTCAAATTGCAAATCAATATTTTAATCTAAATGAGATAAAGCAGCTTGAAGTTATTATTGATGATGCGTTTGAATTTGTTTTAAAAACAAAAGACCGATATAATTTAATAATTATTGATATTTTTGAAGATACCAATATGCCAAACTTTTTGTTCGAAAAGTTTTTTAGCGAACGAGTTTGCTTTCTTCTAAAAGATCAGGGCTTTATTTTATTTAATACCATGATTCTCGATGAAGCACATAATGTTCGAAACAGAAAATATATTACCGAAATAAACTCACAATTATTTACTTCAAAAATGCTGCCCCGCATAGAAGTTCATAATGAATTAATAATAATCGAAAAAGTAGCCTAAATTTAATTTTATGAAATCCCTTGTATCTATATTAAAAGCCTTACCACCTACTAAAATAATTGATGCCTCTATTGATTTTTCAAAATACCTTCCTTTAGATTTATCCATAACAAATACTGAATTAGTCGAAAGTAAACCCGAAACGGCTGCAGATTTTGAGCGTTTTATTTTTGCCTACCTTACTGATAATAACGCCGAAGTTGCTTACGGCGGTTATATTGAAGGACGTAACTTATATAAAAGAAGCACCATTTTTAAAAATGATTCGGTTCCGGAACGAAATATTCACATTGGACTTGATTTATGGGCAAAAGCTGCAACTGCCGTTTTAGCGCCGCTTGACGGAAAAGTACATAGTTTTCAAAATAATGAAGGTTTAGGAGATTACGGACCGACTATAATATTAGAACATGAAGTAGAAAACGAGAAATTTTATACTTTATACGGACATTTATCGTTAGAAAGTATAGAAAACCTTACCGTTGGGACAATTTTTAAGAAAGGTGAACAAATTGCAGCTTTAGGAAATTCAACTGTTAACGGAGATTACGCACCTCATGTTCACTTTCAGATTATAAAAAACTTAGGAGACAAATGGGGCGATTATCCCGGTGTCTGCAACACAAATGATTTAAATTTTTATATTGAAAACTGCCCCGACCCAAACTTATTATTAAAAATAACTTAAATGATTATGAAGAAAGCGGGATTGATTATATGTTTGTTGTTATTAATTGGATGTAAATCGAAAACTGTAAGCAGAGATACTGAAGATTTAAAAATTAAAAAAGTTTCTAACGCCGATATTAATTCTGAGCAGCAAAGAAAAGCTTATGAATTAGGCAAAAGAGTTTTAGAAACCTGTAATACATCAAAGTTTAAGCCTTTTAATGAAACCGAAGTTACTCAGTCTGTTAGAGAAAACACGACCGAAGAAAGATTGACTAAAACCTGCACAAGATTTAGACAATATTATGGAAGTTTTATTGATTTAAAATTAGACGGCGTTTACAAAACCAAACAAGAAGTTATTTACCGCTACCACGCTTTATACAGCAAAAAAGTAGCAAACAAAGAACTTCGTATTTTTGTAAATGAAGAAAATTTAATATCTGCTATTAAATCAATGGATTGGGATGAAAAATTTGATGCAAAAATAGCCGAACAATAAAGTAAAAATATATGAAATTAAAAATGCCGCTTCTTTTGTTACTGTTTATTTCATTTTTTGCAAATGCCCAGCAGACTATGAGTGTAAAAGGATCTCAGCCCTTTTCGGCAACACAGGATTATACTTTTATCTGCGAAAAATATGCTTTTACGGGCGAAACTAATATTCAGATTGCAAAAACAGATAAAGGGGGCATTTTAAAAATTACTATTGCGACTTCAAATGATAAAGCCAGAATTGCCGGAGGTCTTTACGTAGATTTGGCAAATGCCGATGTTATTGCCTGTGTCGATAAAAACGTAAAGGAATCTGCAGACGGAAAGACAGCTTCTTACTATTATTTTACTCCTGCCGAATTTGCTAAACTCAAAAAAACAGATATTTATGCTGTAAGATTTATCATAAATGGCGGATCAAATACTTTTGGTAACGAAACGGGATATTTTACGGCGCATAACAAAAAGAATTATTTTTCAACGGCTTACGATAAATCTAAAAAGAGTTACGACACTGCAAAAGAAATTAGTATTTTATAAATGTAAGGTTTATAAAAAAAAATGTAAGGTTTATAAAATAAATCTTATATTTATAATCTAATTTCCAAATTTATGACACCTAACGAAGCTTTAATTATAAAGTTCTATACTGCTTTTGCCAATTCTGATTTTAAAACAATGGCAGAATGTTATCATCCAAAAATACACTTTATTGATCCCGCATTTGGTTTATTAAAAGAAGAACAAGTTTTGAAAATGTGGGAAATGCTGCTTATTAGAAGCAAAGGAAACATTAAAATTGAATTCTTTGATGTAAAAGCAGATGAATTTACCGGCTCGGCAAAATGGGTTGCGGCCTATAATTTCAGCAAAACAAATCGTAATGTAACAAATAGAGTTTCGGCCGAGTTCGTATTTCAGGACGGCCTAATCATCAAACATACAGATAATTTTGATGTCTGGAAATGGTCAAAACAAGCCTTTGGACCAACTGGATATTTACTAGGCTGGACAGGATTTTTCCATAAAAAAATTCAGGAACAAGCCTTGCTTTCCCTTAAAAAATTCCAGGAATCTAAATAATGCAGACAAGCCGGTTTAAATCGTAGTGTTTTTTTAACACAAAGTTCACTTAGGTTTTTTTCGCAAAGATTGCAAAGGTTTTTGATTTATAAAAGTTTTTTTAAGATCTCAAAATTTAGTTTGAGATTATCAATTATAAAAATAAGCCCAAGAGTTTTAAAACTCCCAGGCTTATTTACTTTATTTATTTTAAAAACCAGCTTTGTGACCTTAAAAAAACTTGCTTTTAAACTAGAGAACTTTGCAATCTTTGCGTTAAAATTAAAAGTTAGAATAAAATTAAGATTTAAACCAGCTCTTCACTAATTTATCTTCAAATGAAGCAGCGTTTTTATGAACAAATTCATTAGTATCTTTATTATAAGAATAATCTAAAGCCCAAGTTTTATGGTTTTTAGCCAAGTCTATAATACTATTACACACAAAAGCAATTTCTTTATCAGTTGTAGTTGGATGAATTGACATTCTAATCCATCCTGGTTTTTTTATTAAATCACCAATTGTAATTTCATTAACCAGTTTATTAGAAGTTTCCTGATCTACGTGTAATAAATAATGACCGTAAGTTCCCGCACAACTGCATCCGCCTCGAGTTTGAACCCCGAATTTGTCGTTTAATAATTTTACACCTAAATTAAAATGCAGATCTTCAATAAAAAATGAAATTACACCCAAACGGTTTTTATGCTGACCAGCCAAAATTTTAATATTTTCAACTGGATCTAACTGACTAAAAACAAAATCAACAATTTCGTGTTCACGCTGTAAAATGTTTTCAATTCCCATTTCTTCCTTTAGCTCAATTGCCAAAGCGGTTTTAATAACCTGAAGAAATCCCGGAGTCCCGCCATCTTCACGATCCTCTATATTATCAATATATTTATGTTCGCCCCACGGGTTTGTCCAGCTCACTGTTCCCCCGCCCGGACAATCCGGAATCATATTATTGTATAGTTTCTTATTGAAAATTAAAACTCCCGAAGTTCCTGGACCGCCAAGAAATTTATGCGGAGAAAAGAAAATCGCATCCAGATAAGCTTCAGAATCTGCAGGATGCATATCAATTTCTACATAAGGGCCTGAACAGGCAAAATCTACAAAACAAACTCCATTATATTGGTGCATTAATTTTGCTGCTTCATGAAAAGGGGTTTTTAAACCCGTAACATTTGAGCAGGAAGTAATCGATGCAATTTTTATAGTCCTGTCGCTGTATTTCTGTAATAATAGTTCTAGATTGTCTAAACAAAAAAGACCTTTTTCGCAAGACGGAATAATTTCAACATCAGCAATTGTTTCTAACCATGAAGTTTGATTAGAGTGATGCTCCATATGAGAGATAAAAACGATCGGTTTTTTTTCAGCCGGAACTGTGGTGAAATTTTTAAGGTTTTCAGGGATTTTTAAACCTAAAATGCGCTGAAATTTATTGATAACGCCAGTCATTCCTGTTCCATCCGTAATTAAAACATCATCTTCACTTGCGTTTGTATGACGTTTTATAATATGTCTTGCGTGGTGATATGCCTTTGTCATGGCAGTTCCAGACACAGTTGTTTCAGTATGTGTATTGGCAACAAACGGTCCAAATTGATTCAAAAGTTTCTCCTCAATTGGTCTGTAGAGCCTTCCGCTGGCAGTCCAATCGGTATAAATAATATTTTTTTTGCCAAAAGGTGACATAAATTCCTGATCTATGCCAACGATATGCTGTCTAAAATCCTGAAAATAAGTTTCTAGATTGATGGTACTATTTTTGGTATTCATTTGTTGTGCCTGTGTTTAACTGCAAATATATTGCTTTTTTCTAAAATTGAGAATTTATCAATTCTAAACTTCAAACTTTAAAAAAACTTTTAATATTTTTAGTTAAACAGTGATTTTTTAGATAAATTATCATAATATTCTATCGGATTAATAGGGCATGTAAACTTTAAACTATTTACATTTATGGGAAATTTATCAACAGCCACTTTTGGTGGTGGATGTTTTTGGTGTGTAGAAGCTGTGATTCAGCGTTTAAAAGGTGTTGAGATAATAAAATCTGGTTACTCAGATGGTTTTATAAAAAATCCTGCATATCGTGAAGTATGTACAGGACGAACAGGTCATGCAGAAGTTATTCAGGTTACTTTTGACTCTGACATAATTTCATATCATGATTTACTAACCGTTTTTATGACAAGTCACGATCCAACAACCTTAAATCGTCAGGGCGGTGACAGCGGAACGCAGTATCGTTCGATAGTTTTGTATCATGACGAATCGCAAAAAGAAATTGCGGAACAAGTTTTTGAAGAAGTTCAGCCCGTTTATGCAGATCCAATTGTAACGGAGTTAAAACCTTTTGAAGTGTTTTATGAAGCCGAAGATTATCATCAAAATTATTACAACAATAATCAGGAAGCCGGGTATTGCCAGGTTGTAATCGACCCAAAAGTTCAAAAACTTAAAAAAATGTATGCTGATAAATTAATTGGCTGATATTTTTTTTTCAGCCACGGATTACACAGGTTAAAAGGATTTCTCTTTTTTTGACGATAAATAGAAAAAAATGAACACAGATTTAAAAAAAAAAGTTTAATATGTTTAACTCGTGTTGTCAGCCAAATATAAAAAACTTAAAAAATGTATGCTGATAATTTTTCAGCCACAGATTAAAAGGATTTTTTTTAAAATCTGTGTAGATTCTAATATTTACAAATAAGAGAGGAGAAATCCTTTTAATCTGTGTAATCTGTGGCCCAAACATAAAACACAAATGAAAAATTTAAAAATAAATAATAGATTTACTGCCGAATTGCCAGCAGATTCTGATTTAACGAATGAAATTCGTCAAGTTAGAAATACTGCTTTTTCATATGTAAATCCAACAAAACCTTCAAATCCTAAATTAATTCACGCTTCTGATGAAGTAGCTGAAATGGTTGGAATTTCAAAAGATGAAATTCAATCTGAGGAATTTTTAGATGTATTTTCAGGAAATGAAATCCTTCCTGATACACAACCTTACGCCATGTGTTATGCCGGGCATCAGTTCGGAAATTGGGCAGGGCAATTGGGCGACGGACGTGCTATTAATTTAGCAGAGGTAGAAAATAACAATCAGTTTTTTACCCTTCAATTAAAGGGTGCCGGTAAAACACCTTATTCCAGAACTGCAGATGGTTTGGCAGTTTTGCGATCTTCGATAAGAGAATATTTATGTGCAGAAGCCATGTACCATTTAGGCGTTCCCACTACCCGATCTCTTTCGTTGATTCTTTCCGGAGATCAGGTTTTGCGTGATATTTTATACAATGGAAATCCTGCTTACGAAAAAGGTGCGATTGTATGTCGTGTTGCGCCTTCTTTTATTCGTTTTGGAAGTTTTGAAATGCTGACAGCCAGAAACGAGCTTAAAAATTTAAAACAATTTGTAGAATATAATATCAAGTATTATTTTCCTGAAATTACCGGCGAGCCAAAAGAACAATATTTACAGTTCTTTAAAAAAGCGGCAGATACGACCCGCCAAATGATTTTGCATTGGCAGCGTGTAGGTTTTGTTCACGGCGTAATGAATACAGATAATATGTCAATTCACGGAATTACAATTGATTACGGCCCTTACGGATGGCTTGAAAATTATGATCCGAACTGGACACCAAATACTACAGACAGTCAAAACAGAAGATATCGTTTTGGAAATCAGCCGCAGATTGCGCATTGGAATTTATATCAATTGGCAAACGCTATTTATCCTTTGATTAATGAAACGGAGCAGTTAGAAAAAATCTTAGAATCATTTATGGATGATTTTATTGTAGATTATAAGCAAATGTTTTTAAGTAAATTAGGAATATTTACTTCATCTGAAACTGATAATGATTTGATCGATAATCTAGAAACAATTTTACAATTAACAGAAACAGATATGACGATCTTTTTCAGAAATTTAAGTTCTGTTAAAAAGTCTGATTCTGTTGAAAAAGCGATTGAGAAAATTCAATTTTCGTTCTATAAAATCGAAGAAGTTTCAGGAGATATTTTAGATGCCTGGAAAAAATGGTTTGCAGTTTATCTGAATAGATTGAACTCTGAAGAATTATCAGATAAAGAACGTTCACAAAAAATGAATTTAATTAATCCGAAATATGTACTTCGAAATTATATGGCACAATTAGCTATTGATGCAGCTGATAAAGAAGATTATTCGTTGATAAACGAGCTGTATACATTATTGCAAAAACCATACGATGAACAGCCGGAATACGAAAAATGGTTTGCAAAACGCCCGGATTGGGCACGATCTAAAGTAGGATGCTCTATGCTTTCTTGTAGTTCTTAGATTTTTTTGCCACGAATTACACTAATTTTCACGAATTTTTTTAAAGCTGTCACATCGAGCGAAATCGAGATGCGAGTATGTTCTCGACTTCGCTCGAACTGACAAAAATATTAATTCGTGAAAATTAGTGTAATTAGTGGCAAACTTATTTCGATGTAATATAATCCACAATCATATTAGCGTGAATTCTTGAATTTTCGATAAACCATTTATGCGTTTGCATTCCTCCGCAGACAACGCCTGCAAGGAATAAACCTTCAACATTCGTTTCCATCGTTTCAGGATTATAAGTTGGAATTTTCAATTCGTCGTTTGAAAGCTGGATTCCTATATTTTCAAGAAAATTTAAATCTGGTTTATAGCCTGTTAAAGCCAGAACAAAATCATTTTCGATTGTCACTTTTCCGGTTGGAGTTTCAATTTCAACTTCATTATCACGGATTTCAGTTATATTCGATTCAAAATAAGCTTTGATACTTCCTTCAGCAATTCGGTTTTCGATATCGGGTTTAACCCAATATTTTACTCGATTATTGATTTCATTTTTGCGAATTACCATCGTTACGTTCGCTCCTTTTCGCCAGCACTCTAAAGCAGCATCAACAGATGAATTATTAGCACCTACAATCACGACATTTCTAAAAGCATATTCGTGTGCTTCTTTATAATAGTGGCGAACTTTGGGCAATTCCTCTCCTTTTATATTCATTTGAATTGGAATATCATAAAAACCGGTTGCAATAACAACGTTTTTCGATTTATATAAATTTTTATCGGTAGAAATTTCGAAAACAGAATTTCCTGTTTTTTTAATTTCGGTTACTTTTTCAAATAAATTGATATTGAAATTAAAATAACGATGAATATTTCGATAATATTCTAAAGCCTCCTGACGACCTGGTTTAGGCGCTAAACAGTTAAACGGAATATCGCCAATTTCAAGTCTTTCGGCAGTTGAGAAAAAAGTCATGTACAATGGATAATTGAATATACTGTTTACTATTGCACCTTTTTCTATAATTAAATAATGTAAGTTTTTCTTTTGAGCTTCTATTGCGCAAGCCAGACCTATTGGTCCGCCGCCCACAATAATTAAATCATATTGATCAGCCATATTATTCTTTTCCCCAGTTTTTAAAAGGATTTTTGCTCAAATAAGCATTATAATATCTTTCGTCATTTGTTACTTCTTCTCCCAGCCAGTCAGGTTTTTCAAAACTTTCATCTTCAGACAGCAGTTCAATTTCAGCCATTATTAAGCCTTCATTTTCGCCATAAAATTCATCTACTTCATAAATATGATTTCCGAGTTTAATCTCATAACGAGTTTTCTCAATTTTACCTTTTTCGCATAATTTAAGAAGTTCAGCAGCTTCGTCAAGCGGAATTTGATTTTCCCATTCAAAACGAGACATTCCACCCTGATGCCCAATACCTTTTATGGTTAAAAAAGCTTTTTCCCCTTTAATTCTTACACGAACTGTTCTTTCAGGCATTGAGCTTAAATAACCTTGCGCAATTTTATTTTTTGCAAATGCCTGTTCTTTAAAATCGTCTGATTTTACAAGAAATTTTCTTTCTATTTCGAGCATTTTAAGTCTTAATTTATTTTACTGCAATTTACTCAATTTAATCCAGTCATGAAATTTCATTTTTAAAATTCCTGATATAAAATTCGTTTCAGATCATAATTTATTTGATCTAAAATGAAACCATTTTCACTGATTGTTAACACATTACATATGTTAAATTTGTTAATTTTGATAGAACCTTAATTTATCAATCATGTCTAAAAAAGCACTTTATCTATTAGGGATCGCTCTTACCATAATTTTAGGTACTATTTTGTATATAAAGTTTTGCTGCAATTGCGATGCGGCACAGCCAAAGGCTTCCGAAAATGAACCTTCGGCACTAGTTAAGAATGATAATTTTGTTCCTTTTATAGATCCGTTAATTCTTCATTTTAATACGAATAATCAAACTTTAATTTAAATGAAGAAGAACAGCAAAAAATAACTGATATTATTAAATATTTAAAAAATGTAAAAAATACTTCTGTCTTAGTCGCGGGGCATAGCGATAATGTAGGCAATCGGGATTTAAATATCGCTCTGGCACAAAAAAGAGCTGATTTTTCTAAAAATTATTTAATTAAAAATGGTATTGAAGCCTCTAGAATTGTGACTGAATCAAAAGGGCCGGATGAACCAATTGGTGATAATATGACCAGTGAAGGAAAAGCAAGCAATAGAAGAACTGTTATTACCATCAAATAATCAAAAATATACTTATTATGAATTTACCATGTATCTTAATACCGATTTTAGTGGGTATAATCTGTGGAATTTTAGGTTACTTACTAGGAAAATTGAACTCAAAAGGAGATGATTCGTTAGCCGCATCATTACAAGCAGATCTTGATGCCTGCAAAGCAAATACGAAAAATTTAAATGTAAAAATATCTTCTCTTGAAGCAGATCTTACAGCTGCTCATGCCAAAGCTTCTGCATCAGTGGCTAAATCATTTGTTTCGGAGGCTCCATCAGCTTTATTTGACAGTGAGCTGGCTTCAAATGTATTAGGAAAAAAAATAAAACAGGACGATTTGAAGATTGTCGAAGGAGTTGGTCCAAAAATAGAAGCTTTGTTTAACGAAGCCGGGATTAAAACCTGGCAAGATCTTTCGGAAGCATCGACAGAAAAATTACAGTCAATTCTGGATGCTGGAGGAGAAAATTATGCAATTCATAATCCAAGTACCTGGGCTAAACAAGCTTTATTTGCCTATCTGGGCAAATGGCAGGAATTAAAAGAATGTCAGGAGAATTTACTTGGAGGGAAAGAGTGAAAATAGGTTCAAAGGTGCAGAGCTGTAAAGGTTCAGAGGTTTTATATCGTGCTTTTTAACCCTATGAATCTTTGTTACTTTGTACCTTTTCTAAAATTACAGAATCCCAATCTGCAGTTGTATTGTACCATAATTTTCCTTTTAGAACTTCTAGCGGAGAATCAAAATTATTGGTGTAAAGTGCTCCTGTTCCTAATCCTTGGGGCATTTTTGAATTTTGAAGAAATGTCCATTGCGCGATTGCGTTCAATCCAATATTACTTTCAAGTGCAGATGTAATCCACCAGCCAATATTATGTTTATCAGCTAATATTATCCATTCCTGCGTTCCTCTAAAACCGCCAATAAAGCTAGGTTTTAAAATAATATATTGAGGTTTGATCTCTTTTAGTAATTTTTCTTTTTCTTCAAATGTAAATATGCCTATCAATTCTTCATCTAAAGCAATTGGAAAAGGGGGCATTTTACACAAATCGGCCATCGCCTGAATATTTCCTTTTTTAATAGGCTGCTCAATGCTGTGCAATTGAAATTTATTTAATTGATTGAGTTTATCTAAAGCTTCATCTAAAGTAAAAGCACCATTTGCATCAACTCTAATTTCTATTTCTTCTGCTGAAAAATGACTGCGGATAAATTCTAATAATTCTAATTCTTTTTGAAAATCTATCGCCCCAATTTTAAGTTTAATACAGCTGAATCCGTCTGCTAATTTTTCTTCAATCTGTTGTTTCATAAAAGCCGGCTCGCCCATCCAAACCAAACCATTTATTTCAATTGGCTGAGTATTATCGGTAAAATCAGATGAAAAAAGTAAATATGGATTTTTACTTTTAAGGGATAAAAAAGCCATTTCAATTCCAAATTGAATCGAAGGAAATTCCAGTAAGGATTCCCAAAGTGTTTTTTCGCCTAATTCAATATTTTCGCAAACCCATTTTAGCTTTTCTTCATAATCATCGCGATCATCAGCACTTAAGCCACGAAGTATGCCACACTCACCTATTCCTTTTTTACCATTTTCTTCAAGAACTATAAACCAGGTTTCTTTTTCGGTCATAACGCCGCGAGACGTCCCGGACGGACGCTTAAACTCGAGCATATATTTGTGGTAAGTTGCTTTCATTTTTTTTTAGATGCTAAGATTCTAAGATCCCAAGATGCTGAGAAACTAAAAAACTTAGAAACTTAGTATCTCAGCAACTTAGTAACTTAGTTAAATAATTTTAAAACTTTTTCGAAGTCTTTTGAGGGTAAACCAGCTTTTTCGAAAAGGGCAAAATCAGATTTTGTTTTGTCTTTCCAGCTTACGCTGTCTGTAACGTTTTGATCCTGGTATTTTTTATATATTGCTTTTGCATCACTATAATTATTGCTTACTAAATAAACGTGTGCTAAGTTTAATTTTACCAGTAACTCTGTATTATCTAATTTTTCGCCTTCCTGCAAAAACTTTAATGCTTTTGCATATTGTTTTGTCAGGATATAGCAATAACCAATTGAACTGTAGTCTAATGCTGTAGCTTTACCGTCGTTAACAATTATATTTAATTTTTGAATAGCTTCGTTGTACTTTTGCTGTTTTATTAAAACTGCAGCCTGATTTCTTAAATCATTATAAACGTTTTTAGAAATGTCGGCATCTTTATAACAGGCATTTCCAAAGTCTTTGTACACTTTTGTTTTTTCAACAGCAAGTAATTTCTGAAATTCTGAATAACGATATTGCTTCATTATCTTATCAAGTATACAAACGCAAAAATCATCAGAATTAGCCATTTTTTGTGCCATTGTCGATGTTTTGCATAAACTGATAATCTCATTTTTGTTATCCTGATTCCAGCCTCGGTTTAATTTAGTATCGACCCAGGGCACAACTTCTAAAACTATCTTCTGGCTCAAAAACCAGTTTTTGCTTTCAAAACCAAACCAGATTGTGGCTGTATTCTCTTTAAGGCAGGAATTTTTATCTAATGAAATTCGCTTTGCGTCTTTACTAACCGGTTCTGATTGTGAATAACAGGCCGAATCAATTTTTCCGTCGGTAACGTATTTTTTAGCATTTTCATTTGAGGTAAACAATGAATATGTACATTGATCGTCTCCAGAAATTTTAGACATTAAAAAAACAGCTCCGGCTGATCCCTGACCTATTCCGTATGGATCTGGAATTGCTTTTAGCAGAGAAACGAGACTATTGGCCATTTGCTGATTTTTGTCCAGAAGTGTAATTCTGTACACAATTTCGGTTGTCCCTACTGGTAAATCTTCTGTTTTTACTACAAGCCGGTCTCCTGCAGAAACCAGAACTTCTTTTGTAGTTGCGCGTTCTTTGTCCCAATAACCATCTTTTTGAGCAAAGGTGCTGTAGGTTGAAGTTATTAAAAGTATTAAAAATATTCTTTTAAGATTCATATTACTGATGATTACTATTTATTTTTATTCTCATTTTTGTCATTCCGGAGAACGAGGAATGACATAACATAACGAATAATTAAATAGAATTTTTATTATAATTCTATAGATTCTCCAATATTTAAAAGCATCAAATCTTTTCCTTTATCAAAGAATTTGCGAATTGATTCTTCATGGTTGATTTCGATATAACCAAAAGTATCAAAGTGATAACCTAAAATTTTGTCACATTCTATGAAATCAGAAGCAATTATGGCATCTTCAACATCCATTGTAAAATTATTTCCGATTGGGAGAATCGCTAAATCTAATTTTGTTCTCATCGGAATCAGTTTCATATCAAATGTAAGAGCTGTGTCTCCGGCAATGTAAATGTTTTTATGTTCTCCTTCGATTACAAATCCACCGGGGTTACCTCCGTAAGTTCCATCAGGGAAAGAACTTGAGTGAATTGCGTTTACATATTTTACTTTCCCAAAATCAAATTGCCAGCTTCCACCATGATTCATTGGGTGTGCATTAAAACCTTTCTTTGCGTAATAACTTGTAATTTCAGCATTTGAAACAATTACTGCATTGGTGTTTTTTGCAATAGTATCTACGTCTAAAACGTGATCACTATGCGCATGAGTAAGCAAAATATAATCGGCTCTTAATTTGTTTATGTCAATAGCAGCGGCCTGAGGGTTTCCAGAAATAAACGGATCAACAAGTATATGTTTTCCTCCTACTTCGATTCCTAAGGATGCATGTCCGTAAAATGTAATTTTCATCTTAAAAATTTTTAAAGTTGAACTAATTATCTTCCCCCTAAGAAAAGATTAACAATGATGTCTGAAATCAACGAAATCATACATACTGTCAATAATATAGATAACAAAAATGTACTAAGTGCCAGCTTTTTTAATTCCGGATCTAACAGTTTAGGATTTTGATTTTTATAAACGGTAATTAAATGTTTAGTTAACGGAATATAAGCCAGTAAAAACAAATATTGATCAAAATTATAATCACTTAAAAAGGCAAAAATTATAACTAAAAGCATTGCCGTAATAATCAATGAAAAGTGATAAATTTTAGCTTTTGCTCCGCCCATTTGTACTACAATAGTATTTTTTCCTGATTTTCTGTCTGATTCTTCGTCGCGCATATTGTTTAAGTTTAAAACACCTACGCTCAATAATCCAATTGAAACTGCAGGAAGAATTAAAAGCGGATCAACTTCTTTTGAATATAAAAAGTTAACGCCTAATGTACTTACAAGTCCGAAGAAAATGAAAACAAATAAATCACCAAATCCTCTGTATCCATAAGCTGAACTTCCTACTGTATAACGAATCGCCGAAACAATTGCAGCGATTCCCAGCAGCAAGAAAAAGATAGAATAACCGAAATTATCCTGACCAAAAGCAAAATAAATCAATATAATAGCCGATAACAAAGTCAGCAATGAAGTAATTATTATGGCTTTTTTCATAGCTTCCGGCGTAATTGCACCACTTTGAATGGCACGCTGCGGACCAATACGATCTGTATTATCTGTACCTTTTACTCCGTCGCCATAATCATTTGCAAAATTAGAAAGTACCTGAAGACCAAGTGTTGTTAAAAGAGCGAAACCAAAAATTTTCCAACTAAAAACTTCTGTTGGTGTATTAATTGTTTCTGTTGGGTTTGAAAGTGCATAAATACTTCCAACTATAATTCCGGAAACTGATAAAGGTAATGTGCGCAGTCTGGCGGCTTCAATCCAATGTTTCATATTTTAATTTTAGATTTTTAGAGTTTAGATTTTAGATTATTGGATTCTTTTAATTTAAAAAAATCTAAAATCTGTAATCTAAATAATATTGTTTTTTTATTTAGAATTTAGATATCAGTTCCAGATTCAAAAAAATCTAAAATCTGCAATCTAAAATCTAAAATATTTATGGCAGCCATTTATTTTCGCCAAAGTTTGGTTTTCTTTTTTCTAAAAAGGCATTTCTTCCTTCTTTTGCTTCTTCGGTCATGTAGGCTAAACGTGTTGCTTCTCCTGCAAAAACCTGCTGCCCAACCATTCCGTCGTCTGTTAGGTTCATGGCAAATTTCAGCATTTTTATAGAAGTAGGTGATTTTTGAAGAATTTCCTGTGCCCATTCATAAGCAGTAGCTTCTAATTCATCATGCGGAATTACGGCGTTTACCATTCCCATTTCAAAAGCTTCCTGAGCGGAATAATTTCTTCCTAAAAAGAAAATTTCACGTGCTTTTTTCTGTCCTACCATTTTTGCCAAATAAGCAGACCCGTAACCACCATCAAAGCTGGTCACATCAGCATCTGTCTGTTTAAAAATGGCGTGTTCTTTACTTGCCAGGGTCATATCGCAGACTACATGCAAACTATGTCCGCCGCCAACAGCCCAGCCAGGAACTACTGCGATAACTACTTTTGGCATAAAACGAATTAAACGCTGTACTTCAAGAATATTTAAACGATGCTGCCCGTCTTCTCCAACATATCCCTGATGTCCGCGCGCATTTTGATCGCCTCCACTGCAAAATGAGTAAATACCATCTTTAGTTGATGGTCCTTCTGCAGAAAGTAAAACTACTCCTATTGAAGTATCTTCTTGCGCATCGTAAAAAGCCTGGTATAATTCTGAAGTTGTTTTAGGTCTGAAAGCATTTCTAACATTTGGTCTGTTAAAAGCAATTCTGGCAACTCCATTACATTTTTTATAGGTTATATCTTCAAATTCTCTGGCTGTAATCCAATCCATTTCTGTTTGTTTTATTTAAAAATTATAGTGTAAAAATAAACCATTTTTTACATTTTTCCCTATTCAATTTTGTTTAAGTCTCGGCTATATTTTTCTTTCAATGTTAACAATTAATATTCCTGTACAAAAAATAACACTTTTTAACATTGGTATTAAAAAATAATGAGTAATTTTACGTCCTAGAAATCAACAAGATACAAATTATTTTGTTGATATAAGATTGATTTTCTTTCACTGATTTATTAACCTAAAAAATGATTTTTTTGAGAAAATTTAAAAAATTTGTCGCTCATTTTTTTATGGTTTTAAATAGTAAACCTGTTAAGAATGAGCAAATGATTTATTCGTTTGTCAAAACTTCAAAAAGGAAATAGTAACACCTAAGGTTAAACGCTAGAATTGTTTTGTAATTAGTATAAAATTGATTACGAAAAGAGGAAAAATGCTAACTAAAACTTTCTATAAGTTATTTTATTAAACCAAATGGATTAGCCGTGAAATTAAATTTTTGCTTTTGAGATAAACGCATTAATTGTTTAAAGACATACCATCAAGAAAGTAGTTTCTAAAATTCGTAAAGCTGCTAACTTTCAAGATGAATTCGAATTATTTTATTTCTGTTTTTTTTTAATTACAATTTTTTTTAAAACTAGAATAAAAAGGGAAAGGCTGCTTGTAATGAGCAGCCTTTCTTGTTATGTAATTTTCTTAAATTCCAAATTCCAATGTATAACGTACCACATTGGAATTTGGAATTTAAAATATTAGAATTTATTTTTAATCTTTTAAAAGATAAATTCCATCTTCTTTAATTTCAATGAGTTTCTCTTTATATAAAGCCCCAACAGCCTTTTTAAAAGTTTTTTTACTCATTTTTAAAACCGTTTTTATGTCTTCCGGATGCGAATTGTCATTTAAGCGTAAAAATCCCCTATTGGCTCTTAATTCGTCTAAAATCTTCTCTGCATTTGGTTCAATGCTCTGATAGCCCTGAATTTGCAATGCCACATCAATTTTATTATCAGGACGAATGTTTTTAATATAGCCACGCATTCTGTCACCAGTTCTTATCGAATCATCATAAACCTCGTCTTTATACAAAAGTCCTTTATGCTGTTCGTTTATAATTACGTTAATTCCAATTTCGGTAATATGCGAAACAATTAAATCAACTTCTTCGCCTTTCTCGACAGTTAAATGATCGTTGCTCAAAAACTGATTTGTTTTGCTGGATGCGACCAAACGATTTGTTTTTTCATCTTTATAAAGATAAACAAGGTAGCGTTTTCCTTTTTCCATTGGACGTGCCTGTTCTTTAAAAGGAACCAGGATATCTTTTTCCATTCCCCAATCCATAAAAGCCCCAACGTTATTGATATAGTTTACTCTTAGAAGAGCAAACTCATTCAATAAAATATAAGGTTCAAGTGTAGTTGCAACCGGACGCTGTTCATGGTCTAAATAAACAAAAACAACAAGTTCTTCGCCTATTTCAAATTCATTTGGAACATATTTATTTGGTAATAAAACATCGTGAATTCCGTCTGGATCTTTTTCAGGATTTCCTAAAAAAAGACCAACTTTTGTATCACGCAATATAGTAAGTGTATTGTATTTTCCTATTTCAAGCATTATTATGAGGTTCTAAGCTGCGAACAGCTAAGTTTCTAAGGTGCAAATGTACGAAGTTTGAAATGGTAAATGAAAAATGTTTTGGATTAAGCCATAGAAAAAGAAAAAAGCGCCTTATTTATAGACGCTTTTACATTTATTATTTATAAACACTTTCTTTCTTAAAGTGTAATGTCAATAGATAATAAACAACAACTCTGTGTTTATTTCTATTTGATTTGCCATATTTTTCTAAAACAGCATGAATAGCTTCATCTAAAGCCGGGCCTGCCGGTAAACCTAATTTCTTGATCAGAAAGTTATTTTTAACTGTATCTAATTCAGACTGCTGGCTTCCTGCTACAGTTGAAGCATCATCATTGTAAATCGATGGACCGCAGCCAATTGTTACTTTTGTCAATAAATCCATATTTGGAGTTACTCCGCATTTGTCTTTTAAATCTGCTGCATACTTCTGAATTAATTCTTCTCTTTTGCTCATAATAAATTTAATATTGATTACTATTTTATGTATCAAATCTAAATAATATTATGATTTAAAACAAATATTTAACACTATTTAGCTTACAATATATTCAAACAAGCTCTTTAAAGTATTGTTTTAAAATTGCATCGTTTTCTTTAGTCGGTGTAAATACTTCAAGTATTCCCGGCGCTTCATTAGTATTATATAATTTTTCTAAATTTTTATTTAATTCTTCCAAATCATTGGCTTTGAAATAATTGCATTGATACATCTTAGCTAAATGCTCTGCCGTTAATTGATGAGATGTTTCAAAATAAGTATTGAAAACAGGTTTTTCTTCATGTCCGGGCAAAATCCTAAAGATTCCTCCTCCTCCATTATTAATTATAATAATTTTGAAGTTTTTAGGAATATAAGAATTCCATAAAGCATTGCTGTCATACAAAAAGCTTATATCGCCCGTAATAAAAATAGTTTCCTTTTTGCTGCCTACGGCCGATCCAACTGCTGTTGAAGTGCTTCCGTCTATTCCGCTTGTTCCTCTGTTGCAAAATACTTCAATTGACGGATCAATTTCAATTAATTGTGCATAACGAATTGCTGAACTGTTGCTAATTTGTAACTGACTGTTTTTGGGAAGCGATTCGATAACTTTTTCAAAAACTTTAAAATCTGAAAATGGAATTTTCTTTAAATATTCTTCTTTTCTTTTATTTCTCAGACTGTAAATTTTATCGATTTTTGAAAAGTAATTGCTTGCTCTAAATTCTGTTTTTGGAAGCAGATTTTTAAAAAAATCATTTGGCTCCATTACAAAATGTTTACTTAAAGCATTGAATGTATCATAAGCACGTAAAGTATCTATATGCCAGTGATGTGCAGGTTTGTATTTTCGTAAAAATGCTTTAATACGTTTTGATACAATCATACCACCCAAAGTGATTAAAACCTCTGCTTCCAGCTCTTTAAAATCAGAATCGTCAAATGGTGTAATTAAGGTATCTATACTATTAATAAAACTCGCATGATGCAAATTTGAGGTAGTTTCTGTAAGTACAACAATTGATGGATCGCTGGCCAGGTTTTCTAAAATTTCCTGATCTATAGAATTAGATTCGTTTATTCCTCCAATAAGAATTAGTTTTCTTTTTGCAGAATTCCAAATTGAAACGGTTTCTTCGCTGTTTTCGATAATTTTAGATGGGGTTTCTTCCTCAGGATTGGTAATTTTTGGTTGAACAGAAAGTTCTGAAACAGTTTCATATAATGGCTCTTCAAATGGTGCATTAATATGAACCGGCCCTTTTTGAAGAATCGCTGTTTCTATAGCTTTATTAATTTTCAAATCATTTTCTGCGGATGCATCTTCTGTTAAATTGGCATTAAAAACAGAATGATTTAAAAATACATTTTCCTGACGAATCGTTTGTCCGTCACCTATATCGATTTTACTCTGCGGACGATCTGCAGAAATTACAATTAAAGGAATCTGACTGTAAAATGCCTCGGCTACAGCGGGATAATAATTCAATAATGCTGATCCTGACGTGCAGACAACTGCTGTAGGCTTTTTTGTCTGCTGTGCAATTCCTAAAGCAAAGAATGCAGCACAGCGCTCATCGGCAATACTGTAACATTTAAATTTTGGGTTTTGTGCGAAACCAATCGTCAGAGGCGCGTTTCGTGAACCAGGAGAAATTATAATATTATGAATTCCTTTTGCTGAACAAATCTCGATAATGCTTTGTGCAAGCGCTATTTTGGGGTAAATCATTCTAAATGGTGTATAATTTTTTAAGAAAATATATTTTATAAAAATTTTCTTTTTGGAATACAAAGTTACAAACTTCGTGCTTGATTTAACTTATATATTAGGAAGATATTAATACTGTTTTTATAAAAAGGGAATATATTTGTATAACAGTTTTTTTTTATTAAAATTAACCTTTTATGCGTTTTTTATATTTACTTTTTCTTTTCGTTTCGCTGCAAACCGTAAAATCTCAAAATCAGTTTGCTGTTGACGGAATAACATACAAAACAGCTCTCGAAAATGCCAGAACACAAGGCAAGCCGGTTTTTGTAATGCTGTATGCAGATTGGTGCCCGCATTGCAGCCAAATGAAAAAAGAGGTTTTCAGCGATACAAATGTGATGGATTTTTTGAATAAAAATTATATCTGCGTTTGGAAAAACATCGAGAAAGAAGAAGGAACTGCACTTAAAAATAAATTTAAAACGACTTCTCTTCCTGCATTTTTATTTTTAGATGCTGATGAAACCCTTTTATATGCTTTAAAAGGCGAAATGAAAAAAGAAGAATTTCTGGCCGAAGCTAATTATGCTTTAAACCCGAAATTACAGCTTCCTTATTTAGAAAAAGAGTTTCTGGCTGATCCGAGTAATTCAACCAAGTTTTTTACTTATTTGAATACGTTGAAAAAAGGGAAAGACAGAACTGAATTATCGATTCCAACCCATATTTATCTTCAAACACAATCAGATTCTCAATTAATAAGTGAAACCAATTGGCGTGTAATTGCAAATGGCGTTACTGATATTAATTCGAGAGAATTTCAATATGTTTTAAAACATCAAAAAGAATTTGCAGCAGTAGCTTCGCAAAATCGTGTGGACCGTAAAGTAGAGAGTATTGTAAACGAATTACTTCGTCCGCTTGTTGATAATCTGGATACTATAAATTATTATAAACAAAGAGAAGTCGCAAAATCAATTAGACTGCAGAAAACGGATTCTCTTGTTTTTAAATTTGATCTGACGCTGGCTGAACGTACTGAAAAGTGGGATTTCTACAAAAAAGTAACTTTGGAAGATACTGAAAAATTGGTTTGGAATGATGCAGGTTTCTTAAAAGACATTGGACAGACTTATTTGAAATATATTAATGATACCGAAAGTTTAAAAAAATCAATTTTTTGGGTAAAACATTCTTTAGAATTAACGGATTCTTACGATGGAAATTTACTCATTGCCCGGCTTTACAATAAAATAAAAGACAAAAAACAGGCATTGAAATATGCTAAAGATGCCAAAGCAATTGGTAAAGAAATGGGCTGGAATACCAAAGATATTGATACTTTACTGACTGAATTAAATTCTAAATAAACTTAAAAATTATTATTAGCCACGAATTCACGAATTATTCCAATTAAAATTCGTGAATTCGTGGCGGAAAAAACAACAAAACTATGAGCGTTATTCTTAGACCTGCAACCACAAACGATTTAGAGAAAATTCTTGATATTGTAAATCATTCTATCCTTCATACAACGGCAAATTATAGTTATGATATTCAAACTCTTGAAATTCAAACAAAATGGTTTGAAGATAAAAAAGCTAAAAACCTTCCTGTTGTTGTAGCTGATTTAGATGGTGAAGTTGTTGGTTTTGGAAGTTATGGCCAGTTTCGTGAAAAAATTGGTTATCAATACACAGTCGAACATTCTGTTTATGTAATTGATAATGTTATTGGCAAAGGAATTGGCTCTAAATTATTAACTGAATTAATTCGTTTGGCTAAAGAACAAGGTTATCACGTTATGATTGGCGCTATCGATGCGGATAATGCGGGAAGTATTGCTTTTCATGAAAAGTTTGGATTTGTGGTATCAGGAACAATCCGCGAAGTTGGGTATAAGTTTGATCATTGGCTTGATTTGGTTTTTATGCAGCTTATATTGACGTAAATGGCACGCGGATTTTACGGGTTCGCTATCGCGAAGGCGCGGATTTATAAGGATTTTTTTTCTTTTCGCTTTTTTGTCATTTCGAGCAAAACCTCTGTCCCTTTGCACCTTTGTCCCTTTGAACCTAAAAAAAATCCACAAATTTGATAAATTCAAATTTGCGGATTTTTTTGTCTGGATAGTTCTAACTAACTTTTAATCCAATTGATTACTTCTGGATCAGTAACTAAAGTTTTTGGTTTAATCACTTTTACTAATTCTCCTTTTTCGTCGATTAAGTATTTTTGAAAATTCCACTCTACTTCAGAATCCTTCAATCCATTTTTCGATTTTTGAGTTAAGAATTTATAAACCTCACACATATCGTCGCCTTTTACAGAAACTTTATTCATCATAGGAAAAGTTACACCGTAATTTTGCTGGCAGAAAGTTTCGATTTCTTTATTTGTACCGGGTTCCTGCGAAGCAAAATTATTTGCCGGAAAACCAACAATTACAAAACCTTTGTCTTTGTATTGTTTGTAAACAGCTTCAAGATCTTTGTATTGAGGAGTTAATCCGCATTTTGATGCCGTGTTTACGATTAGGATTTTTTTGCCTTTTAAAGACGCAAAATCAAAAGTATCACCTGATAAATCTTCAACTTTAAACTGATAAATGGTTTCTTTTGCCATAGTTTTATCTGATTTAGATAATTTATTTGTGTTTGTTTGAGCATGAGTCTGTGTGCTTAATAAAAATAAGGCACTACAGGCTATAAATAGTATTTTTTTCATTGTATATTTTTTTATAAAATTAATTAAAATCCGTGTCGCTGAATATTTTTACTGCTTTTATTTTTATTAATTATAAGTTAAATTATAAATGAAGCCCGGCGTTAATCAGACGCCGGGCCTCCCCCCATACAAACAAATCAAACCATGAATTAATTATTTGTTTCTTATATATTTAAAATTATAGCTGATGCCCCGGTTATAATGAAAATTATTTAATTTTAATAGCATTAATTCAATTATCAATGGCATTTATAATGGAAAAAAATCTGTTCGTTTAACATGTGTGATTACTATTATTTTATTGATTTTCGACTGGAAGTCCGAGGACATCAACTATTTAATATTTTTGCTTAATACATTTTGATCGATTTCATTTTTAAAATCTTTGGTGCTAAAATTTATTAGCGATAAAACAGTCGTTAAACCGATAATTAAGATTTTAAATTTTTCAATGCTTCTCATAATTTTTAACTTTAAAAATTCAATTTTATTAATTTCTGAATCTTTCAACAGCCATTTTCAACTTTTCTGTTATATACGTAAAAGGCTTACTTTTAGATTTAAAAAAAGTAAAAAAAATTGCACTTTTTTTCTAAATTTCATCTAAAAGCTCTGTTTTCTTAAGGTTTAGACTGTTAAAAAAACATTGTTTTTCATAAAAAAAATGAATTATCTTTATCTCAGGTTATAAAATAATGTTCTATATTTTTTTGTTTAAGTTTAAATCCAAATCTATGAATCAAGAAGAACTGTTAGTTTTAATTTACAAAAAAGACGAAAGAGCTTTTACCCATTTGTACGATATGTACTCTAAAAGTTTATTTTCAGTCATTAATGTTCTAATCAAAAATCGTGAAGAAGCCGAAGATGTTTTGCAGGAAGTTTTTGTTAAAATCTGGAAAAACATCGATTCTTATAACGAAAGCAAAGGCCGATTTTACACCTGGATCCTCAATATTGCAAGAAACACCTCGATTGACGTACTGAGATCTAAAAATTTTAATAACAACCAAAAAAACCTTTCCTCGGATAATTTCGTAAATCTGTTAGATGACAGTAGTAAGTTAATTAATCGAATTGATACAATTGGAATTCAGGAGTTCGTAAAGAAACTGAAACCAAAATGTATAGAAATTATTGATTTATTATTCTTCAAAGGATATACCCAGCAAGAAGCTTCAGAAGAATTGGCGCTGCCGCTGGGAACTATCAAAACTTAAAACAGAAACTGTATTAACGATTTAAGAAATTATTTAAAAATATAATGGAAGCACAAGAATATATTGAATCAGGAATTCTAGAACTTTATGTTTACGGCTTATTAACCGAAAAGGAGAATCTGGAAATAGCCGAACTGGCAAAAAACAACAAGAAAATAGACGACGAAATAATTGCGATAGAAAGAGCTATTGTTGCTCTGTCGTCAAGCTTCGCTCCTTTCCACTCTGTTGAAAATTTTGAAAAAATCAAAGCTCGTTTAGAACTTAAACATGGTAAAGCTGTCGATTTAAAACCTGCATCAAACTGGACACAATATGTGGGCTGGGCTGCGGCTGTTTTATTACTGTTAGGTTTTGGATACCAAACTTTAGAATTAACTAAATCAAAAGAAGCAATCTCTACTGTTGGAAATGAGAAAAATAAAATAGAAAGAAATTATGCTTTTTTAGATCAGCAGAATAAACAAACTGAAAAAAGTTTAAGCATTGTTAGAGATATTAAAAACACTGGTGTAACTCTTGGCGGTCAGGCTGTTTCTCCAACATCTTTTGCAAAAGTATACTGGAACCAGCAGACAAAAACGACTTATATTGATGCTGCAGGTTTGCCAAAGCCTCCAAAAGGAAAGGTTTATCAGGTTTGGTCTTTAAAATTAAGTCCGGTATTAACGCCTACAAGCATTGGTTTACTGAATAATTTTGAAGGAAATACACAAAAAATATTTGCTGTAAACCAGACAGATTCGGCAGAAGCATTTGGAATTACTTTAGAGCCGGCCGGAGGAAGTCCAACTCCTACAATGGAGCAGTTATATACTTTAGGAAAAGTTTAAAACCTAAAATATTTATAAATTTAAAGCGTATATTAATTACTTTTAATATGCGTTTTTTTATTTCATCAAAAACAAAACTATTCTAAGTTATGAACGGAACTTTACTTTTAAGAATTGCTACTGCAGTAATTCTGCTGACACATTCTGTTTTCGGAATGTTTAATAATGGGATTAATGATTTTGGAAATTTGTATTTAAACCAGATTGGCTTTGCTCCTTTTGGTGTTTTCCTTGCCTGGTCAATTAAACTATCACATATTATTGCTGCCCTGCTTTTACTGTTTAACAAATATGTAAAACCGGCAGGATTTGTAACGATTTTTATCCTGATTATGGGAATTATTTTGGTTCATTTTCAGGAAGGCTGGTTTGTTGTGGGCGGCGGAAGAAATGGTGTAGAATACAATTTTTTATTGATTTGTGTTCTATTAGCAATAATGTATCCAAACGGGCTTAAGTTAAATTCTAAATAGCTTTATAGATATGGAAATAACTTGCAAAAACTGCCAACAGGTTTATAGAGGCCATTACTGTAATAATTGTGGTCAAAGTGCCGAAACGCATAAAATAAATGCACATTTTTTGTGGCATGATATTCAGCATGGTTTACTGCATTTTGATAAGGGAATTTTGTATTCCTTAAAGCAATTATTTAGCAGGCCGGGACATTCTATCCGTGAATTTATTGAAGGTAAGCGTGCCAGACATTTTAAGCCCCTTTCGCTTGTTGCTGTTTTAGCAACGTTATACGGTTTAATGTATCATTATTTTCATATCAACCTATATCCTTACAGCGGTGATGTTGAGGGAATAAATTATTCTGAATTTAATGAATGGACATCAACACATTTTTCATGGATTACAATAGCCACAATTCCTATTTATTCGATTGGAACTTATATTTGTTTTAAAAAACAAGGTTACAATTTTGTTGAGTTTTTCGTTCTCAATACTTTTAAGGCTTCACAGCGGTTATTTGCCCATATTATTACGTTTCCGTTTTTACTATACTTTAACGGAACACCTAAAATTACTTTGTTTGTTAAAATTTTATATATAATTGATGTCCTTTTGATTTTCTGGACTAATATTCAATTTTTCAATAAAATCTCCAAGCTCAAAGCATTACTGCTGTCGATTCTAAGTCATCTTATATTTTTGACTATTTTCTATCTAATCGTTATTGTAGTAGTTTTAATGATAACCAAATTTTAAAACGAACTATTTCTAAATTAAAAGAAGCTGTCTCAAAGTCGGAGCAGCCTCTTTTTATTTTACATATTTCTTTGTTCCACAGGAACATTTCATTGGTAGAAAAATTATATTGTTATAATGGTTTACGTTCCGTAGGAACGTTTGATTTTTGACATTTTTTTTAATAATCTGATCTGTCAAACGTTCCTATGGAACGTAAATGTGGCTTATTTTTATTTTTTTCTACCTGCGAAACATTCCTATGGAATGATAAATCGGATATCAAAAGGGGATTAATTAAATAATTATGAAGAAAGAGGCTGTCTCAACATTTTGAGACAGCCTCTTTCTTCATATCAAAAAAACTACTTTTTAGTTTTATAGAACTTTTTATAACTCGGATATGTTATCGCGGCAATTGCAGCAATTGTTCCCATACTGTAATAAATCCAGTTTAATGAATGAGCTTCGCCGCTTGCGTAAGAATGCAGACCAACTAAGTGGAAATTTACTCCATAATACGTAAATAAAATAGAGATAAACCCAAACATACTCATTACGTTAAAGAACCATTTTCCACGTAAAGCCGGAACAAAACGAGCGTGAATTACAAAAGCATAAATCATAATAGAGATTAAAGCCCAGGTTTCTTTAGGGTCCCATCCCCAGTAACGTCCCCAGCTTTCGTTTGCCCATTGTCCTCCAAGGAAGTTACCAATGGTAAGCATAATTAAACCAATTGTTAATGCCATTTCGTTGATATATGTAATCTCTTTTACGTTCAGGCTCATTTTAGCTTTATTCTTTTCATTGGTAAAGAAAATCAAAACCAAGGCTACAAAACCTAAAATCATTCCTAAAGCAAAAGGCCCGTAACTTGCTACAATTACTGCAACGTGAATCATTAACCAATATGAATTAAGAACCGGCTGTAAATTTGCAATTTCAGGATCGATCCAGTTCATGTAAGCCGCCATTAAAATCATTGCCGTTACAAAAGCAGATGAAGCAACGGTAAGTTTAGATTTTCTGTCGAATGCCAAACCAAAAAACATTGTTGCCCAGGCCACATAAACAATCGATTCATAAGCGTTACTCCAAGGTGCGTGCCCCGAAATATACCAGCGTGCAATTAATCCTAATGTATGAAGCGCAAATAAAAGCCCAATAATGATATGGAAACCATTTACGGTTATACGAAGCCATTTCTTCTCAAAAAAGATATTTACGATCGTAAAAATCAACATTAAAATAGAAGCTGTAATGTACCAATACGGCAGTACTTTAAAAACGTCGTATTTGTTATAAGCAATTTCGGCATCAATTTTTTGCTCACTCGGGCGTACTTTAGCTCCAAATTTCTTTTGAAAACCGTTAATACTTTCTACCAATTGATCGGCTGTATCCCAATTTTTAGAAATAGAACCATTATTTAAGGCGCTGAAATATAAGGGAAGAATTTGGTTTACATAAGTAGAATCCATTCCTTTAAAACCATCATTGTTGCGTTCTAAATACGAAACCCACTTGTGATTTGGGTCATTTGGAACAGGGAAAATTTTCAGGATGCTTCCGCTTAAAGCAGATTCCATTAAATTTACTTTTTTATCTGTTTCGATAAAATCTTTCTCAAACTGATTTGGATTTGCCGCTTTATATGCTGCATCTAAATAGGGAGAAAGTTTATAATTTCCGTTTTGATCAAAGAAGTTAACAAACGGAGCAAATTTTGCCTCTTTATCAACACCAATAATCTTACGAATACTGTCGTTTCCTGATTTAATATAAATAAGCGGAATCTGAATCCAAACCTGAGCGTATTGTGTCATTGACAAAAATACCTGATCAGAGTTCATTCCGTTGTAAGTATCAGCGTGACTTACTTTTCGAAGTAATTCAGATGAAAACGTATTAATAGGCTTCATACGTCCGCCGGCATCCTGAATAATCAAACGGCCAAATTTTGCAGCATGTGTCTCTGGAGCTTTATAAATCGTCAACAACGAATCTAATTGTTTTTGACTTGGCGGAGCAGTAACGTGATTAGCGTGATCGTTTGGATCTTCAGTATGATTATGGCCATGCTCATGCGAATGTACATGAGGATTTTGCTGTGCGAAACCGCTCAAACTAATCATTAAAACTAAAATGGTAATTAGTTTTTCTTTTTTCTTTTTCACATTTTCCAGTTTACGTTTTAAGTCAGCAAAACGAGAATGTTTTGTAAACATAATAGCCATTAAACCAAAAAACAGCATAAAATATCCTAAATACGTGATAGAAGTTCCCCAAAAATCGTGGTTTACAGATAAAACGGTTCCTTTTTCGTCTGGATCAAATGAAGATTGAAAGAAACGATATCCTTTATGATCTAAAACATGGTTCATATAAATATCGGCATCAAAAGTTTCTGTAGAATCCTGAACAGTAACTTTACTTTCAAAAGCAGAATAACTTTTTTCTGTTCCCGGATATTTCGTTGCAATAAAGTCATTCAGTTTAACTCTAAAAGGCAAAACATACGCTTTACTTCCGTAAAATATAGAATACTCGATTTTACCAATTTTTACCGTTTTTGGTTCTCCAACACTTCCTTTAGAGCCCATCACCATTACTTCTTTTTCCTGTCCTTCTGCTTTTACTTTTACAACTAAGGCATCAGTATGAGATTTTGCTTTGAAATCGTTACTCGATTCATAATCCACTTTTCCTTTCATTGCAGGATCTGGAAAAACAATTCTAATATCTCCGATACTATATAAAGAACGCATCATTAATGGCTGAACGTTATCTTTGGTAACTTTTCCTTTCAACTGATCTGCCATTCGCATAAATTCACCTTCAAAAGGAGTCTGAATCGTGTATTTTTCGCCGGTTGTATTAATATTAATTGCGCCTTCTGTAGGTTTATTTAAAGCAAATAAAACATTATGAATATTTTGAACTTCTCCTTCTTTTAGAAAATGCTCTTCACGACCGCCTGCACCCGCTTCAACTAATTTAAGATATAAAGTTCCGTTAGGATCTGGTTTTACCACTTCCTTTGCTCCCATTATATATTTTGAATATGAAACTTCAAACGGAGTCTCGTCAAATTTTCCTGAAATAGAGAAATCATTATTGGTAACAGGAGAAAGTAAAAGGCTTTTTTCAAAAACTCTTCGTTTCATTTCACCTTTATATTCGCCATCAGCAAAAACAGTTAAAAACGTTTTGTCTGAATAAATCTGATTTTCTGATGCGCCTTCACGAATTGGCATCATTCCCTCATAACTGATATAACGTGTAATAAAAGCTCCTAAAATGATAAAAACAAAGGCTATATGAAGTAAAAAAGTAGCCCATTTTTCTTTTTTCAATAATTGATAACGCTTGATATTTCCAAAGAAATTAATCATAAAAATGAACATTATAGCTTCAAACCACCAGGTATTATATATTAAAATTCTGGCTGTATCGGTATTATATTTACTTTCGATAAAAGTTCCAACACCCATTGCTATTGCGAATGTTAAAAAAAGAACGGCCATTAATCGTGTAGAAAACAAAAAAGAGAATATTTTTTTATCCATTTTTAAGGAATTACATTGTATAAAAGTGGCACAAAAATACTTAAAAATGTTGATTTGAGGCGGATGTTATTTGTTAATAAAAACCAAATATAAGGGATTGAATAATGGGCCGCAGATGACACAGATTAAACGGATTATTTAAGTTGATTCTTAAACCTTTATAATTAAGCAACTATGGATTTTTTAAGACAAAGAAGAATAAAAATCTGTTTAATCTGTGTCATCTGTGGCCAAACTTTCCCCTTACCATATTTTCTTTAGAAAAAATAATGTTAATTTTGCGTTTATGATTCGAATAACGATTATTGGTTCCGGAAATGTCGCACAGCATTTAATAAAAGCTTTTTCTGCAAGTCCTCTTGTTGAAATTGTGCAGGCTTTTTCGAGAAAAAAGGAAGCATTGAGTCATCTTCTGGATTCAGAAAAAATTGTAACTGAATTTACAGCTTTAAAAAACGCCGATTTATATATAATTTCAGTTTCTGATAACGCAATTTCTGAAGTTTCAAGTCAGCTGCCGTTTAAAGACCGATTAGTTGTTCATACTTCAGGAACTACTTCAATTGATGTTTTAGATTCAAAAAACAAGAAAGGTGTTTTTTACCCGTTACAGACATTTTCTAAAAATAAAACAGTCGATTTTTCGATAATTCCGATTTGCTTAGAAACTAAAAATCAGAATGATTATAAAATTCTGGAAACTGCAGCAAAAAGTATTTCAAATGCTGTTTTCTCCATAAGTTCTGAACAAAGAAAGGCTTTACACGTTGCGGCCGTTTTTGTCAATAATTTTACGAATCATTTGTACCAAATTGGGCAGGAAATCTGTGAAGAACATCAGGTTCCTTTTAAAGTTTTAAAGCCTTTAATTCAGGAAACTGCCGAAAAAATAAAAACTTTAGATCCAATTGACGCTCAGACCGGTCCGGCAAAACGCCGTGATTCTGTCACAACAAATGCGCATTTGGGTTTTATCACAAACGAAAATCAAAAAAATATTTATAAAATACTAACACAATCAATACAGCATAATGGCAAAAAGTTATAAGGAAATGATGAACGACATTACAACATTTATTTTTGATGTTGACGGCGTACTTACAGACAGTTCAGTTTTTGTAACCACAGAAGGAGAAATTCTTCGTACGATGAATATTCGTGACGGTTATGCCATGAAAGCGGCTGTAGAAAGCGGTTACCATGTCTGTATTATTTCTGGTGGAAGTAATGAAGGAGTTCGCGTAAGACTTCGTAATTTAGGAATCACCGATATTCATTTAGGAACTCCAAATAAAGTGGAAACATTCAAAGAATACACAGATCTTTATAATATTAAACCTGAACAGGTTTTGTATATGGGCGACGATATTCCGGATTATCATGTAATGAAATTAGTAGGTTTACCCGCCTGTCCGCAGGACGCAAGCCCAGAAATTAAAAATATCTGCCGTTATATTTCACACGTAAAAGGCGGAAAAGGGGCTGCACGCGACGTTATCGAGCAAGTAATGAAAGTACAAGGAAAGTGGATGGAACATTTTAATGGGCAGCACGATTAGGTAATTTTAGATTTCTGATTTTAGATTTTAGATTGTTTTCTAAATCTTTAAAATTTTAAAAGAAAAATCTTAGAACCTTAGCAACTCAGAAGCTTTAAAAAAAACTTAGAATCTCAACATCTTAGAACCTTAGCAACTTCAAAAAAAATGAAATACCTAAAACTAATTCGATATAAAAATCTACTCATGCTTGCTTTTATGCAGGTTTTATTTCGTTATGCTTTTTTAAAACAGCAGGATATTCCTCTGGCTTTAGCAGACTGGCAATACGGACTTTTAGTTTTAAGCACTGTTTTACTGGCTGCAGCGGGTTATGTCATTAATAATATTTATGACGTTGCAACAGATACTATTAATAAACCTCAGGATGTTGTAATTGGTAAAGGAGTTTCAGAAACGGCAGCATTTAATATTTATATCGGACTTAATGTTGCCGGCGTAGCTGTTGGTTTTGTTCTGGCTAATATTATTTTAAGGCCGACATTTGCCTCACTTTTTATTCTGATTGCTTCACTTCTTTATTTTTATGCCACGACATTAAAATCAATTATGATTTTAGGGAATTTTGTAGTGGCGGCTTTACTTGCCGTAAGCGTATTGATAATTGGTGTTTTTGATCTTTTTCCGGCAACAACTTTAGAGAATAAAGCACAAATGGCAAGTTTTTTTTCTATTTTGACAGATTATGCCCTTTTTGCATTTATGATAAATTTTGTGCGTGAAATAGTTAAAGATATTGAAGATATGGACGGAGATTACAATCAAGGAATGAATACTTTACCAATTGCTATTGGAAAAGGCCGGGCTTCGAAAATTGCATTGGGATTTGCTATAATTCCGTTTATTTTATGTCTGCTTTACATTAATAAATACTTCTTTGAAAATAATCTTTTAATAGTAACGTTTTATACGTTTGCTTTTGTTTTAGCACCTTTATTGTATTTTATCGTAAAGATATTCAGCGCCAAAACAAAAAATGATTTTCACCATTTAAGCACCGTTTTAAAATTGATTTTATTCTTCGGAATTTTATCAATCCTGATAATCAGCTTAAATCACCAATACCTTCAAAACCATGCTTAAAGAAAAACTTAAAAAATATAAAATTATCCTGGCATCGGGGTCGCCGCGCAGACAGCAGTTTTTTAAGGATTTAGATCTTGATGTAGAAATTCGCTTAAAAGATGTTGAAGAAATTTATCCTCCTGAATTAAAAGCTGTAGAAATAACTGATTTTCTGGCAAAATTAAAAGCAGATGCATTTGAAGGTGAATTAAATGAAAATGAAATATTAGTTACAAGCGACACAATTGTATGGCATCAGAATAAAGCTTTAGGGAAACCAAAAAATGCCGAAGATGCTTTTGAAATGATCAAATCAATGTCGAATACAACGCATGAAGTTATTACATCTGTTTGTTTTCAAACCAATGCAGCTTCTACCCTTTTGCATGATATTACAAAAGTTACTTTCAAAGATTTATCTGATGAAGCTATTTTATATTATATAGAAAATTATAAACCTTATGATAAAGCCGGTGCTTATGGTATTCAGGAATGGTTTGGTTTTATGGCAGTTACAAAAGTAGAAGGTTCTTATACCAATGTTATGGGACTTCCTACAGCTAAAGTTTACGAATATTTGAGTACTTTAGTGTAAAATTTTATTTATGTTTTCTTTTAAAGAATATACACAGGAAATATTAGCAACCTTAATTCTTCTTATTGCTTTAATTGCTTTAAGAATGATTGTTGCCAAATTAATCCGACGTTTTGCGTCTACAAGTCACTTATTAGAACATCGTACTAATTTGGTTATTAAATACATTCATATTTTAATGAATATTTTGGTAGCTCTAAGTTTAATTGTGATTTGGGGAGTTAATACAGAAGATATCTTTATAACCGTTTCATCAATTACAACCGTTATTGGCGTTGCCATGTTTGCGCAATGGTCGATTTTGAGCAATATTACTTCGGGCATGATTTTGTTTTTTTCATTTCCTTTCAGAATTGGCGATACAATAAAAATTCACGATAAAGATTTCCCTATAGAAGCTGAAATAGAAGACATAAATACCTTTCATATTAGTTTGAGAACAAAAGAAGGTGAAAAAATTATTTTTCCTAATAATCTGCTGCTGCAAAAGGGAATTTCGATCATGCCGGCACAGTACGAAGAAAAAGAATTTTTTGATTAATTTTTTTTGAATGGAGATTTTATAAAGTATAACTAAAAAGCCAATGCGTTATAATATTTGTTCAATCAATTATAAATTCTCCAAAAATAATTCAATCTTTAAAACTGCCGTTTTATTTCTTTCCGTTTTACCTTGTTAAGCACAAAATTTAATTTTCCCAGACACAGATAGATATCTAATGATGAATCTATATACTGAAAGATTTTCTGGAGAATTCGAAGAATTAAAATAATCTCACAATTTTAAAAATCTTCGTATTATTTCGCTTAAATTTAATAATCTACTTCAAAATAAGCTTAAAAGTATCTGAATGTCACTAAATAAAATAATAATTGTTTTTATTTTTCTTTGCTTTTGTTTTCAAAGCATTAATGCACAGGTAGATAATTCAAAAAAGGACAATAAGCCAAAAAAAGACAGTACAGAGATGTACACCAAAATAAAAAACTATTCTAATAAAAATAAGTTTACTCAAATACTGCATAAACTACTTTTTAGATCAAAAAAAAATAAAAAAGGAGAAATTATTGAGCCAATTGATACTCTAAACTTTGATGGAAAAATCATTCGGAAAATAAACATTGTAACGCTTGACCCTTTTGGGCATTCGCTTACAGATACAACCGCAATGCCGCGAAACTGGGGAGAAAGAACAGGAAACAAGCTTCATCTTAAAACAAAAAAAATAGCGATTTTTAATCTTCTTTTATTTAAAAGAAACACCCCTTATGATACTTATAAAGTTCAGGAATCTGAGCGTTTAATTCGTGCTCAAAGATATGTTACTGCAGTTAGGATTTCAAATCAATTGGCCGGCAAGGCCTCAGACTCTGTAGATGTTACAATTAGGGTTTTAGACTCATGGAGCACAATTCCGAGGTTTGCAATATCAAGCAGCAAAGTTTCTGCCGGACTTAAAGAAAAAGATTTTTTTGGCACAGGACAACAGCTGGAATATCGTTTTACCAATCGATTTGATGACGGCGCAAATGCTAATGATGTTATATACACTGTTCCGAATATAAAAAACACTTATATAGGTACTACACTGCATTACAACATGGATTTAGACAATAATTATACTAAAAGTATTGATATTGAAAGAGATTTCTATTCGCCTTTAACCCAATGGGCTGGCGGCATTTTTGTTGGGCAGAATTTTAGAAAAGATACTTTGCAGGCCCCGGATATGAGTTACGCATCTCAGACTTTTAAAAATAATTTTCAGGATTTATGGTTTGGTAAAGCCACAAAAGTCTATGAAGACGACAATGAAGCCATTACAAATTTAATTACATCTGCTCGTTTTTTAAATGTTAATTACAGCGAATCTCCTGATTTACTGCATGATCCGACTAATTTTTATTCTGATGAAAAACTGCTTTTAACAGGAGTTGGATTAAACACGCGTAAATTTATAAAAGACAATTATATTTTTAGAAATGGTCAGACTGAAGACGTTCCGATTGGGCGTGTTTACGGAATCACATTTGGATATCAATATAAAAATACTATTTGGAGACCTTATGCGGGTGCACAGTTTTCTTTTGGAAATTATTACAAACTAGGTTTTTTAAGTATGAATTTTGAAGCCGGAACCTATTTTCATCAATCAAAAACCTACCAGACCGCTTATTTGTTTGAATCAAATTATTTTACAAAACTTTTTAATCTTGGAACCTGGAAATTAAGACAATTCGTAAATCCGAGAGTAGTTATTGGTGCAAATCGGGAAGAAATAATTGGAGACGAACTGAATATAAATGAGCGAAATGGGCTGGCGGGATTTAACACAGCATTATACGGAACCAGTAAAACCGTTTTATCCTTACAGACACAAACTTATTCTCCTTATGCGCTTTGGGGATTTCGTTTAAATCCGTTTTTTAATTATACCATTGCATTTTTAGGCAGTCCAAAAAATGCAATGTTCGACAGCAAACCTTACTCAAAAATTACTTTAGGCTTATTAATAAGTAATGACTATTTGGTTTTTAGTAATTTTCAACTGTCACTGTCATATTATCCAAGTGTTCCTTTTCAGGGCGATAACGTATTTAAAACCAATACGTTTGAAACAACAGATTATGGTTTACAAAGTTTTGAATTTGCAAAACCCCGAGTTGTTGATTATAGATAATTTAAAAAAATTAGATTTTTTTTTAGTTTTTTTTAAATTAATAAAACTCTTTAAAAATCAATGATTTATAAAATATTTAACAAAAATTCAATCGTTAAAAAGTATAATTTATTCGATGAAATACAATTGCGTTTTATTTTTGGCACGATATATGAAAATCTTTAAACAAAGATTAACATTAAACTTTAGAAAAAATGAAAACAATTAAAATAGCAATCGCCGGATTATTTCTTTTGGTTGCAAATGCCACACAAGCTCAGGTATCAGTTAACGTTAATATAGGGACACCTCCAGCTTGGGGACCAGCCGGATATGCTGAAATGGAATATTACTATCTTCCAGATATTGAAGCTTATTATGACGTACGTGCATCTCAATTTATTTATTTTGGAGGAGGAAGATGGGTTAGAACCACTTACTTACCAAGACAATACAGAAATTATGATTTATACGGAGGTTACAAAGTAGTTTTAACAGATTATCATGGAAGAACCCCTTATACTTACTTCGATCGTCATAGAGTAAAATATTATAAAGGATACCACGGTGCTCCACAAAGACCTTACAGACCGAGAGCGGTTTATGGTTACAACGAGCGTCGTTATGATGACAGAGATTACAAGCATTATGACAAACACCACGGTAAGCATCATAACAAACATGACAGATATGACGATGACGACGATGATAACGGTCACGGTCACGGAAGAAGATAACAAATCAAACATGAGAGCGTATTAAGTTTTAATACGCTCTTTTTTTATTAAATATTTTATAAAATGAGCTTTTAAAAGAACCATTAACATTTCATTTAAATACTGTTTCATAATTTAATTAGTATTTTTGAAGCTGTTTCAAAACCATTTAACTACACCATGCGAAAAATACAAGTTCAAATACTTCTTTTATTTTTTATAAGTTTTCAAATCTTATTTGCACAACAGCCGCAAAAACCAAACGCAGTCGAAATTTACAATCAAATTAAAAAGCTAAACTTTTTAGGTTCTGTATTGTACGTTGCTGCACATCCTGATGACGAAAATACCCGAATGATTTCGTATTTGGCAAATGAAATGAATGCAAGAACCGGTTATTTATCATTAACCCGCGGCGACGGCGGTCAAAATTTAATTGGTCCTCAATTGCGCGAATTACTTGGTGTAATTAGAACTCAGGAATTAATTGAAGCCAGAAAAATAGACGGCGGAGAACAATTTTTCTCAAGAGCAAATGATTTTGGTTTTTCTAAAAACCCAAACGAAACCTTAGAAATTTGGGACAAAGATAAAGTCCTTGCCGATGTTGTGTGGACCATTAGAAATTTTCAGCCGGATATCATTATTAACCGTTTCGATCATCGTTCGCCGGGAACTACTCACGGGCATCATACATCATCTGCTATGTTAAGTGTACAAAGTTTTAAACTAACAAACGATCCGAAAATTTATCCCGAACAATTAAAATATGCTGCGCCCTGGCAGGTAAAACGTCAGTTTTTTAATCCATCATGGTGGTTTTACGGAAGTCAGGAAAAATTTGATGCCGCAAATAAGTCTAAGTTTACCAAGTTGGAAACTGGTGTATATTATACCGGAATTGGAAAATCTAACCAGGAAATCGCTGCTTTAAGCCGAAGCCGCCACCAGTCACAAGGTTTTGGAAGTACTGGAGTTCGTGGTTTAGAAACAGAATATCTTGAACTTATTAATGGAGATACTCCAAAAGACCGCGACAATTTATTTGACGGAATTGATACAAGCTGGAACCGTGTTAAAAACGGAAAACCTGTTGGAGATTTAGTTACTTCGATTATTGACAAATACAATTTCAGTAATCCATCAGCAAGTATTCCAGATTTAGTGAAAGCCTACACTATGATTCAGGCTTTAGACGATACACATTGGAAAAATTTAAAATCGACAGCTATAAAAAATATCATTGCATCATGCTCAGGTCTATATCTTGAAGCAGTTGCCAGTGAGCAGGAAGCAACTCCGGGAAGTAAAATTAATTTAAACCTGGAAGCCATTAACAGATGCGCAGTAGAAATGCAATTGACAAGCGTTACAACATTGCCTGATAATAAATCAACTCCTCAAAACAGTATTTTAAAAGATAATAACGATCAAAAAATCAATCTTCAGATACAACTTCCAGATAATATTGAATACACACAGCCGTATTGGTTAAAAGAAAAAGCAACGGTTGGAATGTATACCGTTTCAAACCAGCAAAATATAGGTGTTCCGGATATTATTAGAGAAGTAAAAGTTGTATTTAATATAAAAATCAATAATGTAGAAATTCCGTTTGAGCGTACTGTTGTTTACAAATACAATGACGGTGTAAAAGGCGAAATGTATAATTTTCTGGATATAGTTCCTGAAGTTACTACTTCTATCTTAGAAAAAGTCTTGATTTTTAGAGATACCAAAAGTAAAATGGTTCCGGTAAAAGTTCGTGCCGGAAAAGATGATGTAAAAGGAAACCTGCAGTTAGAATTATCAAAAAGCTGGAATGTTTCTCCAAAACAAATTGCATTTACTTTAGATAAAAAAGGAACAGAACAAATTTTTTATTTTGAAGTTACACCACCTGTAAACCCTGAAGAAGTTACAGCAAAAAGTATTGCAATTGTCGACAACAAACGTTTTGACAGAGATCTGACCATTATTGATTTCAACCATATTACAAAACAAATGGTTTTAAAACCGGCTGAGTCAAAATGCATTAGAATTGACCTGAAAACTTCTGGCGATGCAATTGCTTACATTATGGGCGCCGGCGACGAAGTTCCGGAAAGTTTAACACAAATGGGATACAAAGTTTCTGTTTTAAAACCCGAAGAAATTACTCCGGAGAAACTGGATTCTTTCGGCACGGTTATTACAGGAATTCGCGCTTATAATACCGTAAATGCTTTGGCTAACAAACAAAACATCTTATTTAATTTTGTAAAAAGCGGAAAAAATATGATTGTGCAGTACAACACATACGGTAAATTAGTAACCGATAAAATTGCACCATACCCGTTAAAATTATCAAATGATCGTGTAACCGAAGAAAATGCGAAAATCACATTTTTAGCACCAAATCATCCTGTTTTAAATACACCAAATAAAATCACTTCAAAAGATTTTGAAGGCTGGACACAAGAGCAGGGATTATATTACCCAGACGAATACGACCCTGCCTTCACTCCTATTATTTCCTCGCATGATAAAGGAGAATCGGCTAAAAATGGTGCTTTATTAGTAGCACCATACGGAAAAGGATACTACATTTACACTGGTCTAAGCTTTTTTAGAGAGCTGCCGGAGGGTGTTGCGGGTGCTTACAGATTACTGTCGAATATTATTTCGTTAAAACAGCCTATTGAAGCTCCTAAACAGGATTTAAAGCAATAATTTTAAAATATGGAAGTAAAAAAAACAAAAAAATGGAAAAAAAGTTACACCTATGTTTTAGTTGCTAACCTAATTTATATTGTGATTTTTTTCTTAATCATGCAATTATACTCATAACCTATGCAGCTATTTGACTGGATCGTACTTATTGTAACACTTTTATTCATTGTTGGTTATGGTTCCTGGAAAACCAAAGGAAGTAAAAACGTTGAAGATTTTATTTTAGGAAATAACGAAACACCTTGGTATACCGTTGGACTTTCAGTCATGGCGACTCAGGCCAGCGCAATTACATTTTTGTCTACGCCCGGACAAGCTTATCATGACGGAATGGGTTTTGTGCAGTTCTATTTTGGACTGCCAATTGCAATGGTTGTTATTTGTTTAACATTTATTCCGCTTTATCATAAAAATAAAGTTTTTACCGCTTATGAATTTCTTGAAAAACGATTTGATGTAAAAACACGTTCTCTTGCTGCTATTCTATTTCTGGTTCAAAGAGGTTTAGGTACCGGACTTACTATTTATGCTCCGGCTATTATTCTATCGGCACTTTTAGGATGGAACTTAACGATTATGAATATCATAATTGGAGTTTTGGTAATTATTTACACTTTTTCCGGAGGAACAAAGGCTGTAAACGTTACACAGAAACAGCAGATGTTTGTAATTATGTCGGGAATGTTCATTACATTTTTCCTGATTTTGCATTATTTACCAAACGATATGACTTTTACCAGTGCGCTGCATATTGCTGGTGCTAATGATAAAATGAATATTGTTGACTTTTCTTTTGATCCTGAAGAAAAATATACTATTTGGAGTGGAATTACAGGCGGATTCTTCTTGGCCCTCGCCTATTTTGGCACAGATCAATCTCAAGTTGGAAGATATTTATCCGGGAAATCTGTTGCAGAAAGTCAAATGGGATTAATTATGAACGGGCTTTTAAAAGTGCCAATGCAATTCTTTATTCTGTTAACCGGAGTTATGGTCTTTGTGTTTTTTCAGTTCAATCCTGTTCCTTTAAATTTTAATCCGAATAATAAAATTGTAATTGAAAAATCAGCTTATAAAGAAGAATATCATACTCTTGAAAAAAAGCTGAGCAAATTATCCGAAGATAAAAAAGTAATCAATTTATTGTATATTGATCAGTTAAATCAAGATTATGATAATCCTATTCTGCGCAAAGAATTAGTTAATTTATCGAATAAGGAAAAAGATTTACGCGATCGTGCCAAAGAAATCATTTCAAGAGCCGACAAAAACAGCGAAACCAACGATAAAGATTATGTATTTTTCCACTTTATCCTGCATTATTTACCAAAAGGTTTAATTGGTTTATTGCTGGCAGTTATCCTTTCGGCCGCAATGTCATCAACAGCTTCAGGATTAAATGCTTTGGCCTCGACAACTGCGATTGATATTTACAAACGAAATCTCAAAACCGAAAAATCAGAGAAACATTATCTTCATGCAACTAAATTTTTCACTTTATTCTGGGGAGTTATAGCGATACTTTTTGCCTGCGTAGGAACTTTATTTGAAAACTTAATTCAGCTTGTAAATATTATTGGCTCAATATTCTACGGAACTGTTTTAGGAATATTCCTGGTTGGATTTTATCTTAAAAGAGTTCAGGCAAAACCAATGTTTATCAGTGCCATTATTAGTCAGATTACCATTTTCATAATCTATTATTATATGATTTACAGCCAGGAAAAATTAGGCTATTTATGGCTTAATTTTATTGGTGCAATTTTGACAATTGCTCTATCATTGATTATGCAATTTTTGTTTTTTAGAAGTAAACCTAATGATGACGAAGTTGCTTTCGAGCAATAAAATAAAATTTTAAAGAATTCAAAATAATCGCTGTGTTATGAAAAAGAAAAAACCAATTCTAAGAATAATCAAACGAATATGGTTTTTTATTGCTATGTCATTTACAATCTGGCTGGTTTATTCTTATCAATCACAGGGAGTTTTAAATTTGTATTTAAAAGACAATGCTAAAATCAAAGTAGTAAACAACGAAAACTATTTTTTGTTTGAGCCGAAAATTAAAACAGATAAAGTTTTATTTTTTTATCCCGGTGCAATGGTCGATCCAAAAGCTTATGTTCCTTTATGCAGACAAATTTCAGAAAACGGACTAAAAGTTTATTTGATTAAAATGCCTTGGAGGCTGGCTTCTAACGGCTATAAATTACCCAAAGAACTTGGATTGTTAGACGATAAAAATATAGAATATATTTTGGCAGGGCATTCACAAGGTGGTAAAATGGCAGCTCAATTTGTTTATGAAAACCCTGGTTTAATTGATAAATTAATATTAATTGGAACCACACATCCCAGAGATATTTCTATAGCAGACAGTAGAATACCAATCTTAAAAATTTACGGCTCAGATGATGGAGTTGCTGATGAAAAAACTATTCTAAAAAACAAATCTAAACTCCCGGAAAGTACAAAATTTGTAAAAATAGAAGGTGCAAATCATGCTCAGTTTGGTTATTATGGATTTCAATTTGGTGATAATTCGGCAAGAATTTCCCGCGAACAGCAGCAGGCAGAAACATTGAAAAATATATTAGAATTTGTAAAATAAATTTTTCTGGTTTTAAAAATTGCATCTCTGACTTTGACAAAGATTACGACTCTTTAGTTTTTTCAAATCGAAAAGCGATGCAAAATCTAAACAAATCTCTATCTTTGAGAAAGCACTTCTTAAATAGAGAACACGATGAGAGACCATAAAAAATACAGCAATAAAACCAAAGCAGCTTTTGTCTTGTTGATTGTAATGCTGATAATTTTATTGGGAAACTTCAATACGCTTCGAAATTCTAAAAATGTTAACGACAATATCAATGCAATTTATAAGGATCGATTGGTTGTTGCACATTATATTTTTCAATATTCAAAGCAGCTTCATTTTATAAAAGCCGAGGCCGAAAAACTAAATTTAAGCGATAATATTAAAAAAGATGAAATCATTCATACTTTAAACATCATCCACAATATTGACGATTTGTACGCCAAAACAGTTTTGACCAATAACGAAAAACAGCATTTTGATGCTTTTTTAGGTTCTTGTAAAGAAATCAATAAACAAGTCGAAAACAAAAACTGGAATAAAATTGCCTATTCGAGCGCACAAGCTTTAAAAACTTTAGAATCTTTATCTCAAATTCAGATTAAGGAAGGAAAAGCTAAACTGGCAAGTGCAAATAAAATGTACAGTAAAAACAATAGTTTAGGCCAGCTTCAAATTGCCTTGCTTATAATTTTAGGAGGTATTACTTTTTATCTTTTAATTGTAAAGAAAATAAAGAGAAAAGTCAAAATTCCTGAGCCGCCTAGTATGAATTAGAAATTCCAATTTTTAAATTCCAAATACCAAAATTTCGCACAATTTTATCATTCCTCGAAATGGCAAAAAAAATCCAAAGCTGTAAAGCTTTGGATTTTGGAATTTTTATATTGAAATTTTCAAGAAACTATCTGCTCCACTCAGCGATACTGTCTTTATTCATTTTTACATAATCCTGATTGTTTGCAGCTTCTGCAGCTGCCAATGAAATTTTAGCAGTTTCAACAGCACCTTTTTTGTCACCTTGTTTTGCCTGGATTAATGATTTTAATCTTGAAACATAATAAGGTTTATCAGTACTCATATCTAATGCTTTATCAACATAGATTTTTGCAGTATCTAAATTCCCGTTTGAAGAAAATAAATATTGAGATGCAGCATAATAGTCATTCCATGTTGGTCCTGCTAATGTTTTTTCGATACTTGCAATTGCTGTTTTAGCAGTAGGAACTTCAAATTTTAAAGCAATATGAGAGTTTTCCCAAGCCATTTCTAAATAACCAAAGTTTTGATCTAAACCATTAATACCAATTGTAAAAGTTTCAACTGGAGTTGGCAGAGCATTTTCTTTAACGGTAGTTCTTAAAACAACATACGCATCATTCCAGTTTTCAGGTAATCCCCAGTTGTCTGTAGAAAGATAAAAAATAACTTCCCAGCTTTCAATTTTAGGAATTGTATAAATTGCATATTTTCCTTTTTTCAAAGTTTTACCGTCAATTACAACATCATCACTAAAATTAATAACGGTGTTTTCATTGGCTCCTGTTCTCCAAAGTTTACCAAACGGAACTAAATTTCCAAAAACAGCTCTTCCTCTGGCTCCCGGTCTTGAATACGTAACTTCAACATCCGTTAAACCCACTGTTTGTTTGATATATGCTTTTGGACTCGCTTGCGGCGTTCTTACTTGTGCTTCAGCAGCAAAAGGCGCCAAAACAATGGCTAATGCAATAAGTAATTTTTTCATTATAAATGTTTATTTGGTTTCTTCAAATTTACAAATTCAATTATCTAACAAATGTTAAATTTTACTTAATTCAAGTGTTAATCTGTGATATTTTTTGCGCATTCAATTCGCTAAAATGATTGATTACAATATCTGCTTCTGCTAAGTCCTGAAGGTTAGAATGAATGCTGTTGTAACCCACACAATAAATTCCGGCAGCTTTTGCAGCTTTTACACCATTTGTGCTGTCTTCAATAATAACACATTCCTCTTTTGGAGCAATTGATAAAGAAGCTGCATGAATAAAAATAGCCGGGTTTGGTTTAGACTGCGGAAAATCTTCACCGCTCACAATATGAGAAAAATACTGATGAAGATTAAATCTTGTAAATACACGCTCGATAGTAACTTTTGAAGCAGAAGAAGCTAAAATTAACTGAATTCCGTTTGCGTATAAATCCTTAATTAAATCTTCAACCCCATCTAAAAGATAAAGGTCTTCTTTAGTATCAAAAGCATCGTTAAAAATATTTCTTTTTCTTTGAATCAAATCTTCCACTTCGTGCTCAATTGTTGGAAAAAAGCCTTTTAAACTCTGGAAAGTATTTCGCGTCGAAAATCCGGTAAACGAAGTATACATTTCCTCTGGAACTTCAATATTTAATTCTGAAAACTGCTTGTAGTATGCATAACGATGAACGGGTTCTGTATCGACAATTACGCCGTCCATATCAAAAATTACTGTTTTAATCATTTTTTTTTAGGTTCTAAGGTTCTGAGATGCTAAGATTCTAAGTTTTTGTTTCGGGTTTTCTTTGTTTCATGTTTTAAGTGCTGGCAGTAACTTTTACAAAGTTTACTTCGTTTCGAACGTGAAACCTGAAACTTTAAACAAAACCTTCTACTCTTTTTTAAGTAAATAACGAATCACGGTTTCTGCAGCGTGAAGACCGAATAATCCCGGCATGTAGCTGTTTGTTCCGTAGAAAGATTTTTTAAAGTTTTTTCCGTCGGTTAATTTTAAGCTATTTTCATTTTGGATTTCAGATGAAAAAACAACTTTTAATTTGTTGATTTTTACAGCCTTTAATCTCTTACGGATTGCTTTTGAAAAATAGCAGTTTATAGTTTTAGAAATATCACCTACTTTTACTTTAGAAGCCAGCATCTTTCCTCCTGCTCCCATACTACTGATAATTTTTACTCTTTTGCGTTTTGCCGCAATAATTAAATTTAGTTTTGGAGTAATACTATCAATGCAGTCTAAAACATAATCAAACTCTGGAGAAACGATTTCAAAAGCCCTTTCCGGAGATAAAAATTCCTGAACGCGGGTAAGTTTCAATTCTGGATTAATATCCATTAAACGATCACCTACAATTTTAATTTTTGCTTCTCCAACAGTAGAATGCAAAGCTGGTAATTGTCTGTTAATGTTTGTAATATCTACAACATCACCATCTACAATTGTCATGTTTCCTACTCCGGCTCTTGCTAAAAATTCAGCTGCAAACGATCCAACACCGCCTAAACCAACTACTAATACATTTGCATTGCGCAAATTTTCTAATCCTTCTTTTGTAAATAAAAGCTCGGCTCTTTCTGTCCACTCTGCCATATTATATTTTTTGTTTTTTTATTTTTTGTTTCAAGTTTCACTGTTTGTCAGGCTGAGCGAAGTCGAAGCCCCGTCCAATTGGAACGCCCTTCGACTTCGCTCAGGGTGACAACTCATTTCACTATTTACTTTTTACTAATTACTAATCACTTTTTTCACCAAACACTCTTTTAAAATTACTTGAGATAATGTCCTGTAATTCTTTAATTGTGATATTTTTATATTCTGATGCTAAATCATAAACCTGTTGTATATTCTCTTCAATTGTATCAGTTTCCAGAAAAAAACGATCGTTTGGAATATTCTGAAAAACGGTTTTTAAATCGGGATTTCTCAATAGATATTTTCCGAAAGAAATATAAAATCCATCTTTAATTAATTGTTCAGCAAGCTGGTTATTTTTTGAAAAACCGTGAATAATCATCGGAACTGAAATTTTTAATTTCTTTTTTATTGCTGTCACTTCCTGAAAAGCGGCAACGCAATGAATCACAACTGGTTTTTTATATTTTTCGGCTAAAGCCAGTTGTTTTTCAAAAACTGTAATCTGCAGTTCTAACGGAATTTCGATTCGTTTGTCTAAACCACATTCGCCTATTGCCAGACAATTTTTGCTTTGCAGTTTATCTTCAATAATTTTCAATTCTAGATCAATTTCATTTTCCTTAATACGCCACGGATGAATTCCGATGGAATAAAACGGAATCGCCGAATCAAATTCCTGCGGATATTGATTGACCAATTCTAATACATTAGATTGATTTGTAAATTGATGGGTATGAAAATTAAAAAAATCCATTAGTGAAAGGTTTTCACTCCTGCTTTAATCTCAACTTTTAAATCATTTTCCAGTGGAACAAGCGGACATGAATATTTATGATTATAAGCGCAATAAGGGTTATATGCCTGATTGAAATCGACTGCAATTGTTTTTCCTTTAGGAATTTTTAAATCGATATATCTTCCGCCTATATAGCTTTCTTTACCACAGGTTAAATCTGAAAAAGGAAGGAATAAATGATCTTTGTATTCTTTTTGTTTAGAAAGTTCTATGTTTCTGTAAACGTTCAACTTCATTTGAACGCCATTTATAGTAAAGGATAATGTGCCGTATTTTATATATTGTGGTGTTCTTGTTCCGGTAGTTTTCATTTCGAAAACTTTTTCATTGACTGCTTTTTCAAATTTTGCGTTCACAAAATATTTTCCATCAATTGGGTAAAAATCTAAAGTTTTAAATGTCTTTAAATCTTCTTCCATTAACGGACTTGTCTTAGCATCAGCATATTCTGAGTTAATTTGCTTTTGAAATTTTTCGGCTTCACTCTTGCTAAATTTACTTTGGCTAAAGCCAAAACTAAAAGCCAGAAGCAAAATAAGGACAATAGAATTTTTCATCTTTGGAATTTTATGCAAAAATAGTTTAAAAGTAACAAAGCAACAACCGTTGTACGTTACAAAGTTTCCTAACTTTGTGGCAAATACAATAATTATAATGCTCAAAACTGCCGCAAACCATTACTTCAACAATTTTAGGGGATTTACAAGAGAAATTTGGATACTTACATTGATTACTTTCATAAATCGTGCGGGTACAATGGTACTGCCTTTTTTATCTAAATATTTAAATGAAGATTTACATTTTTCATTAAGTCAGGTAAGCTGGATTATGGTTTCATTTGGTTTGGGATCAATGCTTGGTTCATGGCTGGGCGGAAAACTTTCAGATAAAATAGGATTCTACAAAATCATGATTTTTAGTTTATTTACAACTGGAATTTCAATGTTTCTTGTACAGTTTCTAACGTCGTTTTGGGGATTATGCATCGGAATGTTTGTATTAATGACAATTGCCGATATGTTTCGACCAGCAATGTTTGTGTCTCTTGGTGCTTATGCAAAACCTGAAAACAGAACACGTGCCTTAACACTTGTTCGTCTTGCCGTAAATTTAGGGTTTGCTGCCGGGCCGGCTCTTGGCGGTTTGATTATTATGGGAATGGGGTATTCTGGTTTATTTTGGGTTGACGGAGCTTCATGTATTCTTTCTATATCGATTTTTGCATTGCTAGTTAAAGAAAAGAAAAAAGTCGATCATGGTGATAAAACTGAAAGTGTAACAAATGTAAAATCAGTATTTCACGATAAAATATTCTGGGTTTTCTTATTTGTGAGTTTTATAACGGCAATGATTTTCTTTCAGCTTTTTACCACTTTACCTTTATATCATCATAAACAATATGGTTTAAACGAATTTCAAACCGGGCTTTTAATGACTTTAAACGGACTTTTGATTTTTGCTTTAGAAATGCCAACTGTTGGCTTTATGGAAAGAAAAGGTTTTCCTAAAATCAGGATCATAATTATAGGATCATTTGTAATGGCATTTAGCTTCTTCTTATTGTTAATTAATGTTTGGGCTGGAATTTTGGTTATCAGCATGATTTGTATTTCAATTGGAGAAATCCTAACCTTTCCGTTTTCGAATGCATTTGCATTAAGCCGCGCTCCGCGTGGTCAGGAAGGTCGTTATATGGCTTTGTATACGATGAGTTTCAGTTTAGCCCATATTTTTAGTACTAAAGCTGGTTTCGGTATTGCTGACAATTTTGGTTATCAAAGCAACTGGCTTTTTATGGCTTCCATAGGAATATTTGCCACTCTCTGCTGTCTTTGGATTAGAAAAGCATTACTTCTGGAGAAAAATAAATAATTTCTAAATACTACATAAATCATTAAAATTCAAATCATTAACTTTGATTCTGAATAACTTTTTTATGCTTTTTATTTATTAAAAACGAAATTTTTAGTTAAATAACTATATTTATAGTTGTGTAACTAAAAAAATAGTTGTAGGTTTGGATTAAAATTAGAAAACATGCAAAAGTTAACCAACAAAGAAGAAGAAATAATGCAGATTTTATGGAAGCTTAAAAAAGCATTCGTAAAAGAAATTCAGGCAGAGATAACGGAAGACCAGCCGCATTACAATACGCTTTCTACAATTGTTCGAAATCTTGAAGAAAAAGGTTTTGTGGCGCATAATGCTTTTGGAAATACCCATCAATATTATCCAACAGTAACTCTTGAAGCGTACAGCAAAAAATATATGAAAACTGCTATTGACAATTATTTCAACAGCTCTTATAAAAATATGGTTTCGTTTTTTGCTAAAGAAGAAAAAATTTCTGCAGATGAATTGCGTGAAATTCTGGCTATGATCGAAAACCCAAAAGACAATAAATAAAGGCAAAAAGTAAACGAAGAAAAATGATAGTTATGGAATCAATATTTGTTTATATCGCAAAATCGGCCGGCTTAGTTACATTATTTTACTGTGCCTATTATTTTTTACTTCGAAAAGAAACTTTCTTTACTAGTAACAGGTGGTTCCTTCTTACTGGTTTAATTACCTCAGTTATACTGCCTTTTGTAGTTTATACTAAAGTTGTTTGGATAAACCCTGCTCCTATTCCAAATTTAAATTTCTCAGACACAAATCTTGTTCAAAATATTGAAAACAAAACTTTTGAAATAAATTGGCTATATGTTATGCTGTCTGTTTATTGTATTGGGCTTTTAGTTTTTCTGACAAAATTTGCAATGGATTTTTACAGTTTAAATTCTGTTTTAAAAGGAAAAAAAGTTCATCAGCAGGCTGATTTTAAATTCATTGATACAAACGAAAATATTGCTCCTTTCTCTTATTTTGAATATATCGTATACAACTCATCAATGTATACGCCGGCAGAATTAGAAAATATAATTGAACATGAAAAAGTACACAGCGATCAAAATCATACGGTTGATGTTTTGATATCGCGAGCTTTTTGTATGCTTTTTTGGTTCAATCCTGTTATATGGCTTTATAAAAAAGCGATTACCCAGAATTTAGAATTCATTGCAGATAAAGAAGCAGCTAAAAAATTATCAGATAAAAAAGCCTATCAATACACGCTTTTAAAAATAACAACACACGAAAGCTGTGTTGCCATTACCAATCATTTTTATCAATCATTAATCAAAAAACGAATTGTCATGTTAAACAAAAATCAATCAAAAAGGCGAAATTCCTGGAAATACTATGTTGTAATTCCGGCACTTGGAGCTTTTGTTTTGCTATTTCAGGCTGAAGTAGTTGCAAAAGAGAAACAGCAGGCTGTAAAAGAAGTTTCCGGGGAAATAGAATCTGTGGATGTTTACAGAATCAAGAAAAACTCTACAGATGCAGAACTGAAAGAAATCAAAGAAAAATTAAAATCAATTCACAATGTAGATTTTGAAGTTTCTGATGTAAAAAGAAATGCTGAAAACAATTTAACTTCAATTAAAGTTGCCATCAAAAATGGTACTCAGCTGGCGCAATCAATTCAAACAGCAGGAGATCATACTATTAAAGATTTTGGAGTAATTGTAATAACAGATAAAAAGGGCAAAAAAAACGTAGGTATTCAAACTTCTGACGAAGCAAATATTTCTAAAATTGCAGTTAGCAAAAAAATCAGCTCACTAAACGCTGCTAAAAACGATAATTGTAAAACTAATGCCGATTCAAAAACTGTAGTAAGCAAAAAATTAACCACTAAAATTGATACCAATGTTAACGATAATACTAATACTAGTACAAAAACTAATAGTAATGCTAACACAAATATTAGCACTACTGTAACTATTGATACAGATAACAAGATTAATACTAAAGTAATTACGACCACCAATGGTTCTGTTATTGCCATTTCGAACGAAACAAAAGCCGCTAACAAAGTATTAGAAAGTCTTGTAATTGTTGACGGAAAAGAAATGCCCCGCAGTTTTGATGTTAATGATATTGATACAAAAAAAATTGAATCTGTAAGTGTTTACAAAGGAGTTGAGGCGATAGCTAAATACGGCGAAAAAGGCGCAAACGGCGTAATTGAGATCGAAACTCGTGATTAAAAAATCGTTTCTAATTTTTTAAAAATCTAAAAATGCAAAAACTAACCAACAAAGAAGAAGAAATAATGCACATTTTATGGAAGCTCAAAAAAGCATTCGTAAAAGAGATTCAGGCTGAAATCACAGAAGATCAGCCGCATTATAATACACTTTCGACTATAGTTCGAAATCTGGAGGAAAAAGGTTTTGTGTCGCATAATGCTTTTGGAAACACGCATCAATATTATCCGGCCGTAACTCTTGAAGCCTACAGTAAAAAGTATATGAATACGGCCATTGATAATTATTTCAACAGCTCTTATAAAAATATGGTTTCGTTTTTTGCCAAAGAAGAAAAAATATCGGCAGATGAATTACGCGAAATTCTGGCTATGATTGAAAATCCAAACGAAAAAAAGTAAACCAAAGAAAATAAATCATTATGGAAGCACTTTTCATTTTTATCGTCAAATCAAGTGGTTTAATCGCTTTGTTTTATTTTGCATACTTTTTTTTACTGCGAAAAGAGACTTTCTTTAATAGCAGCAGATGGTTTTTACTTGCCGGTTTGATAACATCAATTGTTTTGCCGTTTGTTGTGTACACAAAAGTAGTTTGGATTGATCCGGTTCCGGTTTCGGTTGATTATGCACCAGCTGTGAACTATCACTACATTCCAAATTATCATCCGCAAATTGCAGAAGAAGAATCTTTTGAAATAAACTGGAATCTGGTTTCATTAGGTATTTACGCACTTGGGTTTGCTGCTTTTATGATAAAATTCGGAATTGATTTTTATAGTCTGAATTCGGTTTTAAAAGGAAAAAAAGTAGAACAGCAGGCCGATTTCAAATTTGTAGATGTTGAAGAAAACATTGCTCCATTTTCTTATTTTGATTATATCGTATACAACTCATCAATGTACAGCGAGTCTGAATTAGAAAGTATTTTAGAACACGAAAAAGTACACAGCGATCAACATCATACAGTTGACGTAATAATTTCCAGAATTTTCTGTATCCTATTTTGGTTCAACCCAATTATCTGGCTTTATAAAAAAGCAATTCTTCAAAATTTAGAATTCATTGCAGATAATGAGGCTGCCAAAAAAATATCAGACAAAAAAGCGTATCAATACACACTCTTAAAAATAACAACACATGAAACATGTGTTGCAATCACCAATCATTTTTATCAATCATTAATCAAAAAACGAATTGTTATGTTAAACAAAAATCAATCAAAAAAATGGAATTACTGGAAATATTACGCCATAATTCCGGCACTTGGAGCATTTGTTCTCTTGTTTCAAATTAAAACAATAGCGCAGGAGAAAAAAGAACTTAAAGAAAAAACCAAAAAAGCTGCTTTGGCCTCTATCATTCAGGATGGTGAAGTTTATAAAATTACAAAATCGACTACAGATCAGGAATTAAAAGATTTAACTGCGAAACTAAAATCTGAACATAACGTTGATTTAGAAATCTCAAATGTAAAGAGAAACAGAGATAATGAACTAATTGCTATTAAAATTGAAGTTGTTAAAGAAAGGGGTAAAGTGCAGGTTATTGAAATGAACAGTACTAAAGCATTAAAAGACTGTAGTATTGTAATCGATAAAGATGAAGAAGGTACAAAAAGTGTGAGTTTAGTTACTGATGACCAAATAGATCACCCAGTAGTAATTCAAAATCGCGATATTGCAGTAATAAACTTTGATTCTGATGCTAATCCAGAAGACCGTTCTTCGCCAGTTCCTCCTGCTCCGCCTGCTGCACCAATTGCTCCGGTTTTCCCAACAGGACCAATGCCTCCTGCACCAGTTATTGATATGTCTAAAATGCCAAAACCGCCAGTTGCTCCGGCAAGCCCAAAAGATAAAGCAGCTTGGGCTAAATTTGAAAAAGACATGGCTGAGTTTGAAAAAAAGATGGAAGCTTTTGAACCAGATCTTTCTGCTTACGAAAAACAAATTGAAGACATTATGTCTCAGAGAGAAGCCATTTTTGAAAAACAAATGGAGAAGTATGAAATTGCAATGGAAAAATTCAATTTTGATATGGATAAATTCAATCAGGATGTACAAATTAAATATGGCAGAGATTCTAAAGAATACGAAAGAAGCATAAAGCAATATGAAAACGATATGAGACAGCATCAACTTGACATGAAGCAGCATGAAAAAGATATGAAGCAGTTTGAGAAAGACATGAAACAACGTGAAAAAGATTTAAAAAAATGGGAAAAGGAAAATAATAAAAAATCCTAAACATCTCTTCAATCAATAAAATCAATTATATTTTTGAAAGCTAAAAAAGACTTTGTTACTCACAAAGTCTTTTTTTATATCTTTGAAAAAATAAATCTGCCATGTATAAAATTTTAGCCAAACTAAATAAAATTCTTCTGCCAAGTTTTACAAAACAAGGCTTAGATATTACTAAAGCAAAAAAATGGCAAATGGCGGTCATTGGCTATCGCGCTTATGTTACTAAACGAGCTTTAGGATAATAATCAATTAAAAATACTTTTGTTTTAGACAGCAGAAAATAATAGTTTTTATTCTCTGCAATATTGCATTTATGAAAAATAAAGAATTCAACCTTCCTCCTGTTCCTGCAGTTTTATTGGCGATTATTAGTGTACAATGCGGTGCTGCGATTGCAAAAACACTTTTCCCTGCAATTGGAGCGGCAGGAACGGCATCTATACGTATTGGTATTTCAGCACTAATTTTATTATTGGCTTACAGACCAAATCTAAGAGCAATAACGGCAGATCAATGGAAAATTGTAACTCCGTACGGTTTGTCATTGGGGGCAATGAATTTGATTTTTTATTTTGCAATAGAAAGAATTCCAATTGGTTTGGCAGTAACTTTAGAGTTTATCGGTCCATTATTGGTAGCAATTATAGGCTCAAGACGTTTGGTAGATTATTGCTGGGTTTTGCTTGCCGCAATGGGAATTGTTTTAATAGCGCCGTGGACAAACGATCGCCTAGATATTTTAGGAGTTATATCTGCTCTTTTGGCCGGTGCACTTTGGGCAGCATATATAGTTTTAGGCGGCAAGATTTCAAAAATAATGAATAGTGGTCAGGCTGTTTCAACCGGAATGCTATTTGCAGCAATCTTAATTTTACCTTTCGGATTCCTCGAAAACGGATTAGCAAACCTAACTCCAAAACTCTTCGGAATGGGTGTTGCTCTTGCCCTTTTATCAAGTGCAATTCCTTTTACTTTAGAAATGAAAGCTTTGGGTCAGCTTCCCCCCCGTACATTTAGTATTTTAATGAGCTTGGAGCCGGCTGCGGCTTCTGTCTGCGCGTTTATCTTTCTACAGGAAAGCTTAAACTTTTATGAGATTTTGGCAGTTGTGTGTGTTGTAATTGCTTCTGCGGGAAGTACTTTAACAGCTAAAAGATAAATTCATTTTCACCCTTAATGCAGTAAAAACACATCCATTATTTATATAAAAAATATTCATCTTAAAGTTTATTTTATTTCAATATAATTACTATTTTTAGAAATAAAATGATCTATTATGCAAAATTTACCTAAAAAAGTAAGAAGAAAAAAATTAAGTTCTCGAGTAGATTTAACTGCAATGGTCAGTGTTTCTTTTTTGCTGATTATATTTTTCATGCTCGTTGGTGAATTGTCTAAACCTAAAGTTATGGAATATGATTTTGGCAATCGAGGAGGTTGTGGACTAATTGGTGAATGCAATATGCCAAACGAAAATCGTAACATGACAATTCTTTTAGATGATAATAATAAAATAATCACTTATTCAGGTTTAATATTTGCTCCTATTGAAGCTCCAAAAGAGGTTGAATATGGTAAAAACGGAATTCGAGAAGAATTATTTAAAAGAAATAAAATGGTTTTAGATTATTCTGCACAATTAGGCAAACCAGGAAAAGGAGTCCAAGTCATTATAAAACCAAGTAAAAAATCAAACTTTAAAAATTTAGTAGAGATTTTAGATGAAATGGCAATTGCAAAAATTGACACTTATGCAATTGTAAATGAGTTTACTCCGGAAGAGACAAAATTATTAGCTTCAAAATAATTTTCCTTATTAACTTAATACTAAAATCTATGAAAAGCCTTCCTCAAAAAATTAGAAGTAAAAAATTAAGTTCAAGAGTTGATCTAACTGCAATGGTCAGCGTTTCGTTTTTATTAATTATCTTCTTCATGCTTGTTGGCGAATTGTCAAAACCAAAAGTTATGGATTTAAACCTGCCTGACAACGATTGTGACGATTGTCTTCCTGGCTGTGTTGACGTAACAAGAATTTACACCATTATATTAGATAAAAATGACAAAATAATTACTTATTCCGGTTTATTACAATCACCTATTGGTTCACCAAAAGAAATTGAATTTGGAAAAAAAGGAATTCGTCAGGAACTTTTCAATATAAAGAAAATGATTTTAGAATACTCAACAACAATAGGAAAACCAAAAAATGGCCCAATAGTAATTATAAAACCAAGTAAAAAATCAAACTATGGTAATTTAGTTGATATTTTAGATGAAATGACAATTGCAAAAATTGACACTTACGCTATTATCAATGATTTTACCTCAGAAGAATTAAAATTATTAGCTTCAAAATAAATTATAAGATAAATTACAGAAAGAAGTCCTTTATTGTCACATTGAGCGAAGTCGAAATGCATACAAGTTCTCTTTCAAAATTTTGGAGACTCGAACTGACAAACATAAAACAAAAAGAACAAAAAAAGTCCCACATTTCTGTGGGACTCTCTATTTATAAAAAATCTAAGAATTATTTTTTCTCAGTTTTTTCCATTTTAGCTTTAAGAGCAGCTAATACGTCATTGTTATCACCTAAAGTCGCAGCTGGTGCGTTTGTAGATGCAGATGCAGTATTTTCAACAGCAGCTTTCACATTTTTCTCTTCTTCTTCACGGAAGATAGCAGTGTGAGAAGCAACTACTCTTTTGAATTCTTTGTTAAATTCAATTACTTTGAAATCAGCAGTATCACCTTTTTTCAATTTCTTTCCGTCTTCTTTTTCAAGGTGACGAGTAGGAATGAAAGCAACGATATCATCTCCGAATTCTACAGTGGCTCCTTTGTCAACGATTTCAGAAATCTCACCATTGTGGATAGTTCCTACAGCGAAAGAATCTTCGTATTGATCCCAAGGATTAGCAGTAGTTTGTTTGTGACCTAAAGATAATTTACGTCCTTCAACATCTAATTCTAATACAACTACATCAAGTTTTTCACCAACATTTACAAATTCAGATGGGTGTTTGATTTTCTTAGTCCAAGAAAGATCAGAGATGTAAATTAATCCATCGATTCCTTCTTCTAATTCTACGAAAATTCCAAAGTTTGTAAAGTTTCTAACGATACCTGTATGTTTAGAACCTACTGGATATTTAGCAGTAATGTCAGTCCATGGATCTTGAGTTAATTGTTTGATACCTAATGACATCTTACGATCATCTCTGTCAAGAGTTAAGATAACAGCCTCAACAACATCTCCAACTTTCACGAAGTCCTGAGCAGAACGTAAGTGAGTTGACCATGACATTTCAGAAACGTGGATTAAACCTTCAACACCTTCAGCAACTTCGATAAATGCACCGTAATCAGCGATTACAACTACTTTACCTTTTACTTTATCACCAATTGTTAAATTAGCATCTAAAGCATCCCATGGGTGAGCGTTTAATTGTTTCAATCCTAATTGAATTCTTGTTTTCTCATCATCGAAATCAAGGATTACAACGTTTAATTTTTGGTCTAATTCAAGAACTTCACTTGGGTGGTTAATTCTGCTCCAAGAAAGGTCAGTAATGTGAATTAATCCGTCAACACCACCTAAGTCAATGAACACACCATAAGAAGTAATGTTTTTAACAACACCTTCTAATACTTGTCCTTTTTGTAATTGACCGATGATTTCTTTTTTCTGTACTTCAATATCAGCCTCGATAAGCGCTTTATGAGATACAACAACGTTTTTGAATTCGTGGTTAATTTTTACCACTTTGAATTCCATCATTTTGTTTACATATACATCGTAGTCTCTAATTGGCTTAACGTCAATTTGAGAACCTGGTAAGAAAGCTTCAATACCAAAAACGTCAACGATCATACCACCTTTAGTTCTGCATTTTACAAAACCATTAACGATTTCACCTGTTTCGTTTGCAGCAATAACTCTATCCCATGATTTAATAGTACGAGCTTTTCTGTGAGATAATACTAATTGACCTGTTTTATCCTCACGGATATCAATTAATACTTCTACTTTGTCACCCACTTTTAAGTTTGGGTTGTAACGGAATTCGTTTAAAGAAATAACACCTTCCGATTTTGCGTTGATATCAACGATAACGTCTCTATCTGTAATTCTAACAACTACACCTTCAACTACTTCTTCCTGATCTGTAGCGATAAAAGTTTTAGATACTAGTTCTTCGAATTCTTGTAAGTTTTTCTCGTCAACAGCATCAATTCCTTCTTGGAAGTTATGCCAGTTAAAATTCGCTAAAAACTCTTCTTGTGATTTTGTTTGTTCAGACATGCTGATAAAAAATTTGTATTCTGTTTTTCTCGAGTTTCATAAAGCAGTAGAAAATACAGAAGTTGTTTTACATAAATAGTTGATACCTAAAGGAAACTCTTCTTCGCCAAAAGGACTGCAAAATTACTACAAATATTTGTACTTACAAAATAAATCCAGATGATTATCAGTCAATTGTTCAGAAGCAGAACATTTTAACCTTTCCAAGACCAAAAGTCCCGCTTTCGCTGCTATCTTTTTCTGTCTAAAGGAGCCAGAAAAAGGATAACCGCTCTATCGGGGCTAAATCAGACGTTTAGTAGTTTTTATGAACTTTATTTTTTGTCAGGCTGAGCGAAGTTGAAGCCCATTGTTACCGAGATAAAGGCTTCGACTTCACTCAGCCTGACAATTGTTTTCAATACAGTAAACCCGACAGGTTTTAAAAACCTGTCGGGTTTACTGTACGCAATCAACTTTGACAAAGGTTTAGTCATTTTCTTTTTTAGTCTCAAACTTTACCTTAACAAAAGATGTTATTTTTTCAAAATTTTCTAAACCAACTTCTATTTCGCCTAAAATAAAAGATTCATAATCTTTAGTTATCAGGATCAAATTATTTTCTTTTACAATATAGTGTATGAATTCTGACCATTGAATAAGATTGAAATGATCTCCAGAAGTTGTTATCAATGCATCTTCTGTAAATTCCAAATTCATATATTTTATATAATGAAAATCATTAATTTCCTTTACCTTAACATCTTCCATTCTTTTATAAAAAGATCTTATTTTGAAGTAGTAATATATAAAAGATACCAGATTAGACAGCCCGAAAAATACAAAACAATAACCAATTCCAAATATATTGGGTCTCTTATAAATTAAGACAATTCCAATAATAATTAGGATTAAACCAAGATATTGCGAATTTTTATAATAATCTTTTTTCTTTTTCCAATTAAGATCAAACAATAAATCCATTTGTTTATTGTAAACATCTTTATCAAATTCTAATTCAAATTTCATAAATTTAATCATTGATTAAAAAAAACAAACCCAACAAAATCTGCTGGGTTTGATATAATATTTTTATTTAATGACTCAAATTCTCAATTTCCTTCGGATCATGTTTATGTTTAAATAAAATTGCAAAAGCAATTGCGATAACCAAAGCATACAATGCAAAAGACAGCCAGATAGTATGCCAGTCTTTCATTAAAACTGGATTTGAAAAAGCACCGTCTGCAGAAATAGAATTTCCTTGACTTTTTACAAATTCAGCCATTTTTTCATTTGATGTATCGGTTTGTAAAAATCCAGCTAATTCTGTCGTTGTGTTGAATGATTTAGTAAAAAAGCGATCAATAGCCCAGCCAGAAGTTAAACTTCCTAAAACTGCCCCTACTCCATTAGTCATCATCATAAATAATCCTTGTGCAGAGGAACGAATTTTAGAATCGGTATTGCTTTCTACGAATAATGAACCTGAAATATTAAAGAAATCAAATGCCATTCCGTACACAATACAAGAAAGAATAATCATCCATAAACCATTTACCGGATCTCCAAAAGCAAATAATCCAAAACGTAATACCCAAGCCAGCATACTGATAAGCATTACTTGTTTGATTCCGAAACGTCTTAAGAAAAACGGAATCGCTAAAATAAATAATGTTTCAGAAACCTGAGAAATCGACATAATAATAGTAGAATATTTAATTACGAAAGAATCTGCATATTTTGGAAAATGTTTAAACTCATCCAGAAAAACATCTCCATAAGCATTTGTTAACTGAAGAGCTCCTCCTAAAAACATAGAAAAAACAAAGAACAAAGCCATTTTGTAATTCAAGAATAATTTAAAAGATTCTAATCCAAATGTTTCTATCCAGGCTGCATTTTCTTTTATCAAACGCTGCGGCTCACATTTAGGCAGTGTAAAGGCATAAATCCCAAGAATTAAAGCGCCAATTCCGGCAATATAAAACTGATATTCTGTTGCTTTACTCCCGCTTAAATTCGTAATCCACATAGCAACAATAAAACCGATAGTTCCCCAAACACGAATTGGGGGAAAATCTTTTACGATATTTTTATTGTTTAATTTTAGTGAAGTATAAGAAATAGAGTTACTTAAAGCAATTGTCGGCATATAACAGCACATTGCCAAAAGCATTACAAGAATAAAATTATCCGGGGTTGTAACGTGTGCAATTCCAAATAAAACGGCTGCATAAACAATATGCAAAATCCCATAAAGCTTTTCAGCATTTACCCATCTGTCGGCAATAATTCCGGTTAATGTAGGCATGAATAAAGAAGCAATTCCCATGGTCCCAAATACTAAACCAAATTGTGTTCCTTCCCAATTTTTGGTTCCAAACCAATAATTCCCAATTGTAATAAGCCAGGCTCCCCAAACAAAAAACTGAAGAAAGCTCATTAAGATTAACCTGTTTTTAATTCCCATATAATGAAATTGTCTTTTTAGTAAAAATGAAGTCGTAAAACTACCATTAAAAATAATATCTACAAAAAATTAATCTAATTTAACAACATCATTTACTAATTCTAAAACAGCTGCAAATTGCTCTTCTTTATTTAAGTAAGAATTATCAATCTCAATCGCATCATCTGCAATTACGAGAGGTGAATCTTCACGGTGTGTATCTATATAATCTCTCTCCATAACATTTTTTAAAACATCTTCGTAAGAGACATTATCGCCTTTTTGCTGTAATTCATCAAAACGTCTCTGCGCACGGGTCTCGGCACTGGCAGTCATAAATATTTTAAGTTCGGCATCAGGAAAAACAACAGTTCCAATATCTCTGCCGTCCATTACAATTGCTTTATTAGTTCCCATTTGCTGCTGCTGCTCAACCAATTTTGCACGTACTTCAGAAACTTCTGCCACTTTGCTCACAAAATTAGAAACCTCAATAGTTCTAATTTGTTTTTCAACATTTTCGCCATTTAAGTACATTTCGGCAAAACCTAAATCAGCATTAAATTTAAACTCTAATTGAATTTTTGGAAGTACTTGAATCAAAGATACTTTATCAAAAAAATCAGTTCCTATAAACTTATTCTGCATTGCAAAATACGCCACAGCACGATACATTGCTCCTGTATCGACATATACATATTCAAGTTCTTTTGCCAATTGTTTTGCCAAAGTGCTTTTTCCTGTTGATGAAAACCCGTCGATAGCAATTGTAATTTTTTTCAATTTTTTATGTTTTAATTTTTATTTTCTAAATAAGTATGATATATGCGACAGTCAAATAGTCCAAATTATAACTGCAAATGTAACATCTTTCTCTGTAAATTGAATGCTTCAAACAGCAATAACGATATCAAATTGTAATGTTTTCAATTTCTGTTATCTTGCCAAAAAAAAAACTATTATTACAGAAAGTTATCCTGCTTTCTGTAATAATAGTGTATTGTTAAGATGTTATTTAGAATTTTCTAAATAATGTTTTTTTAGTAATAAATATCCAAGATAATGTTCGACTTAGAACTATCAATTATTTTTTCTATTCGTTTAAAGAATTTTTCACTGACCATTGGACATCCTTTACTGCGGCTGATGTAATAATCTTGCTCTTCAGACGGAACTGCAGAATAATAGTGTAATACTATTGCTCTTTTTAAAGCATTATTATTCGTTTCATCTAAACCAGCTAATCTATATGCTTTCCCGAAAATACCTTTATAATTTTTGCCTATTGCATATCTGCCAAGAGCAGTGCAGTTAGAATTAGGTTCATTACTAAATTTAAGCATTCCGTTAATACCCGTTTCAGAGCCAGAACCATGAGCTACAAGGCCTTGGTCTATAATTTCATTTTTCTCTAAATCGTAAACAAAAAAACGATTTTTTCCTGAAGGTACTTTCATATCAACCAAAAATGCAATTTTAGTATTGTATTTGTGATCGATGTTCATGTTTCTAATTTCGCTTACCCTGTTGTTAATTCTTTCGATTTCTACACTGGTAATAGAAAATTCATCTTTGAAGTAGTGTTTTGAACCCGTAAAAACGCCTACTGTCATAAACAAAAATAAACTGAATAATTTCATATAAATTACTGAAAATTTAAAATTAAACCAAAAAGACTTGTATTCCCTGCCAATGTGTATCTGGAATATGAATAGTTAAACTTTAACTTATTCATCTTTAATCCAAATCCTAATGAAATCCCTGAAAAATTACGCTGTTCTTCTACACGTAATTCTTCTCCTCTTCTAAAATTATATCCTAAACGCAGATTTACTGCTTTTTTAGGGAAGAGTTCTACACCAAAAACGACATGCCTCAAGGCATTATTAACAAACGAAACTTTTTCACTACTTGTTGATCCATCAATATTGGTTTCTTCACGAACGGGATTCGAAAAAGATATATTCCATTGCTGTAAATTCTCTAAAGTAAGATGCCAGCGGATAGGAACATGCTCTAATTCTTGTGAAGCTCCAGCAGTGATTTCAAAGGGTAAATTTTCCTGTATTCCTGAGTACGTTGTAAACTGCGTACCAATATTACGAATTACCAAGGCCAAATTTACATTATTTTTTGGAATTTCATACATAATTCCCACATCAATTGCACCACCAATCGAATTATAACTTTCTAAAGTTGAAGTTATTAGCTTCACATTAGCTCCAATATGCAGGTCTGTATAAGGGATATTATAAGCGTATCCTAATGACAACGCACCTTCACTTCCGGTAAAATCAGATGTAGCCTGACCGTTTTCATCGTAACCTTCAAAAGATCCGTAGTTTATATAATTAACTCCGGCGTAGAAAGTCTGCACATGACGGTCATAAGTATAAGCATACGAAGCACTTCCGTAAGAAGCTTCTCCGTAATAATTTCCATAATTTAAGGCTAGATGATTGTCCATATCTTCGTTTAAAACTGCGGGATTAGACATAGCCTGATTAACATCTTCATCATAAATTGTAATATTTTTTCCGCCTAGCGCTGCCTGACGCGGAGATGCTGTTAAATTTAGAAATTGATAGGTGTAACGCCCTCCAATTTGTCCGAACGAAACCGTACAAACTAATAACATTAAAAATAAAACATATTGTTTTAGCATTCGTTTTGTGGCGTTCCTATATGGGAATAACGCAAATACAAATATAAAATTATATAACTTATAAAATAAATTTTTATAACCACCTGTAATTCAACAACTATACCACGTTTTAAATCCCAAAATGCAGGTTTGAAAATAAAAAAAAATCCAAATTCCAATACTAAAATTGGAATTTGGAATTTAAATTATTGAAATTAAAATTTGATGTTTATTTCAATGCTTTTGCATTCTTTACATTTTGATCTGTCAAAGCCAAAGCCAGAACTTCACTCATTTCTTTTACATAATGAAAAGTAAGCCCTTCTAAATATTCAGCTTTAATTTCGTCGATATCGCTTTTGTTTTCGTGGCAAAGAATAATTTCTTTAATTCCTGCTCTTTTTGCAGCAAGGATTTTTTCTTTAATTCCGCCAACAGGCAGAACTTTTCCACGTAAAGTGATTTCTCCGGTCATCGCAAGGCTTTTCTTAACCTTCTTTTGTGTCAATAATGAAACTAAAGAAGTAAGCATTGCAATACCTGCACTTGGGCCATCTTTTGGCGTTGCTCCTTCGGGAACGTGCAGGTGAATATTATATTTTTGAAATAATTCAATTCCTAAACCTAACTTTTTAGCATTTGCTTTAATGTATTCTAAAGCAATTGTAGCCGATTCTTTCATTACATTTCCAAGGTTTCCGGTAATGGTCAAAGAACCTTTTCCTTCAGAAATTAATGATTCTATAAATAAAATATCCCCACCAACACTTGTCCAGGCTAAACCTGTAACAACTCCGGCAACATCATTGTTTTCGTATTTATCACGCTCTAATCTTGGAACACCTAAAACTTTTACGATATCTTCGTCAGTAACTTTTTTGTTGTACTCCTCTTCCATCGCAACAGCTTTTGCAGCATTACGAATTACCTGAGCAATTTTAGTTTCAAGATTACGAACTCCTGATTCTCTTGTATAGCCTTCAACAATTTTTTCTAATTGTTTTTTTCCAATAGTCAAATCTTTGGCAGTTAATCCGTGTGCTTCTAATTGTTTTGGAAAAAGGTGTCTTTTTGCAATTTCTACTTTTTCTTCAATAGTATAACCTGACATTTTGATTACTTCCATTCTGTCACGCAAAGCAGGCTGAATCGCTGCCATATTGTTTGAAGTCGCAATAAACATTACTTTAGATAAATCATATCCCATTTCAAGGAAATTATCATAAAAAGCATTGTTTTGTTCCGGATCTAAAACTTCTAATAATGCAGATGATGGATCCCCGCTGTTTCCGTTTGATAATTTATCAATCTCATCTAAAATAAAAACCGGATTTGAAGTTCCTGCTTTTTTCAAACTTTGAATGATACGGCCCGGCATTGCCCCAATATAGGTTTTCCTATGCCCGCGAATCTCAGCTTCATCACGCAATCCACCTAACGAAATACGTACATATTCACGGCCCAAAGCTTCGGCAACAGAACGGCCAATAGAAGTTTTACCAACTCCCGGAGGCCCTGTTAAACATATAATTGGTGATTTCATGTCATTTCGCAATTTTAAAACTGCCAAATGCTCAATCATTCTTTTCTTCACTTCTTCGAGACCAAAATGATCTTTATCTAAAACTTTTTGGGCAAATTTTAAATCGAATTTATCTTTAGAATATTCACCCCACGGCAATTCTAAAAACAACTCTAAATAATTGCGCTGAATTCCAAAATCTGGCGACTGTGGATTCATTCTGCGCATTTTAGATAATTCTTTTTCGAAATGTTTCTGCGTTTTTTCGTCCCATTTTTTGGTTTTCGCTTTTATTCCCATTTCGTCCATTTCTTCCTCTTGCGAAACACCTCCCAATTCTTCCTGAATGGTTTTCATTTGCTGGTGAAGGAAATATTCACGCTGCTGCTGATCTAAATCAAAACGAACTTTTGACTGAATGTCATTCTTCAACTCTAGTTTTTGAAGTTCAACATTCATATAGCGTAAAGTCTCTAAAGCGCGCTCTTTTAAACCATTTATCGATAAAAGACCTTGTTTTTCTTTTACTGATAAATTCATGTTTGAAGAAACAAAGTTGATTAAAAACGACTGGCTTTCAATGTTCTTAATTGCAAATGTAGCTTCAGACGGAATGTTTGGGCTTTCTTTAATAATCTGGATTGCCAGTTCTTTTACAGAATCTAAAATAGCGGTAAATTCACTGTCATTTTCATCAGGACGCTCTTCAGAAACTTCTTTGATTGCAGCTGTCATATAAGGATCTTCTGAAACTACTTCGTCAATTTCAAAACGTTTTTTTCCTTGTAAAATAACGGTTACATTTCCGTCAGGCATCTTTAAAACACGCAAAATACGTGCAACAGTTCCTATTTTATGAATATCATCTTTTGACGGATCTTCATCTTCTTCATTAATTTGAGAAACAACACCAATAATTTTTCCGCCGGCATTGGCATCGTTAATTAATTTAATTGATTTATCTCGTCCTGCAGAAATTGGAATAACAACTCCCGGGAATAAAACTGTATTTCGTAAAGGTAAAATTGGCAGAGAAACAGGAAGTTCTTCATTGTTCATTTCCTCTTCGTCCTCTGGAGTTAATAATGGAATTAATTCTGCTTCTGAATCAAATTCTTGAAGTGACAGATTGTCAATAGTGAGTATTTTATGATTTGACATAATAATATATAAGTCGTTTTGTCATTAAAAGTTTAATACTATTTGTAAATACAGCCTTAAAAGTTATTCTTTCTAATAAGTGTTTCATTTACAAGATAGGCGATAAAAATAGACAATCATTATGCCAAATGCAAAATAGTCTGACTTGAAATTTTGGTTTTAATTTTTTTTAAGAAATTTTGAAGCATAAAAAAAGCCGAAAAATTTTCGGCTTTTTAATTTATTAGTAAATTTATTATTTCAATGTATAAGAAACTAATTGTGATACAGTACTGCCAGTTGCCATTTTAATGACACCAACATCTTTTGCAACCCAGTATTCTACATCTGTTGAGCTTGTACCCTCTCCGTTTTCTACTTTAGCATCTATGTGGAATTTAAATTTAATTACATCTTTATAAACAACATTATTAATTGTGGCTGATGCACCTTTTTCTAAAATTGTTCCGGTATAGCTGACATTTGTTTTTACTTTTGGAAAGTTTGGAATATTAAATGACGTTTCCTGACTGTAGTTTCCTGTCCAAGTTTTATTTACGTCTAAATAATCTTTAAAAAAAATAAATTCATATCCTGTCATTTTACCGGTAATGCCTTCGTAATCATAAACAACATCATCCATTTTGATATAGTAATCGCCATTCACTTTTTTAATCCATGCAGCTGCAGTTCCTTCTGCTCCACCGCCTGCTCCGGCAAATTGATCAAATTTAAAATAAGTATCTCCGTTAACTTTTTCGGAAGCAATAATTTTCATAGAAGTTTCTGTTCCGTTTTGGTCTAAAATCCATTGATTACTAATTACTGTTGGCCAATAATCGCCAGTAGAAGTGTTTGATTCGTTTTCATTAGAATCACTTTCACAAGATGTAAAAAATAAAGATGTGGAGACAAATAGTGTCACTAAAGCAATGCTTTTTAGTTTTTTCATGGTATTTATTTGTTTTTGATAAATCAAAAATAAGAAAAAAATACACCTTAAATTTTACTTTTTTTAACAAAATAATTCTTAACCACAAAAACTTCAGTAATCAATTTATATTCAATACTTTAGTTCTAAATAAAATTTAAAATGCTTAAAAAATTTTATTTTAATTAAAAAATTTCAAGAAAAAATATTTCGAACTGTAACAAACTAAAAAAAGCAAAGTCATTATAAAAAACTAGCAGCCATTACTTGAGTATAACTAATCAAAATATCGAAGAATTAATCGCGCTTTGTAAAAACAATAATCAAAAAGCCCAATTCGAAGTTTACAATCGTTATTGTAAGGCTATGTACAATGTGGCTTACAGAATTGTAAAAGATGAGCATTTTGCACAGGACGTCATGCAGGAAGGTTTTTTGAAAGCTTTTACAAAAATTAACGATTATAAACAGGAAGTTGCGTTTGGTGCGTGGCTTAAAAAAATCATTATTAATTATAGTATTGATTTTTATAAGAAAAACAATGCTTTCCAGATGGAAGACCTGAACAAAACGCTTTTTAAAATAGAAGAAAACGATTCTATATTGTTTGAAAGTATTGATCTGAATTCGCTTAAAGTGAAACAGGTTTTAGATACCATTTCGGGCCTGAAAGACAATTACAGAATGGTTTTAACGCTCTTTTATATAGAAGGCTACGATCAGGAAGAAATCTGCGAAATATTGAATATCAGCTACGCCAACTGCAGAACCACTTTAAGCCGCGCCAAAGAAAGTTTACGAAAAAAATTAGAGGAGATATGAAAAAGGAAAATGACGATTTAGATCAATTATTTAAAAAGTTTGAAAATCAATGGGATATACATGAAATGAATCCGGATCATCAAATTGATTTCTTAGACAAATTGAATAATAAAAAAACAAGAAAAAAGAGTTTTGCAGGCTGGGCCATTGCTGCATCAATTGCTGTGCTTTTGGGGATATCAGTATTTTACAATAATAATGAAAAACCAAAGGAACTAAAATTTGCGTCGCAGGAAACCAAACGTACTGATTCTATCTTTACTATTTTGATCGAGAATGAGCTGGTTAAATTAAAAGAAAAGAATTCACCGGAAAATGAGCAGATTATAAATGATGCATTAAAACAAATGAAAGTGTTTGATGCTGATTATGAAAAAATCATTAACGAAGCTCAGAAAAATGGAGAAAATAAACAAATTATTTACGCCATGATAAGCAACCTGCAAACGAGAATTTCTTTTTTGCAGACGGTTTTGAAGCGAATTGAAGAAAACGAAAATTTAAAAAACACATCTAATGAAAAAACATTATAATTTACTAATCCTGTTTCTTTTGATTCCTTTTTTAGGATTTTCAAATGATGATACTTTTATTACCAAACAAAAAAGTATTAAAAAGACCTATATCGTGAATTCTAATGCGGGAATTGATATTGATAATAAATACGGGAACATCTCAGTATCTACCTGGGATGATGATAAAATTGATCTTGACATTACTATTAAAGTTAATGGCGCAAACGAAAACTGGGTAAACGAAAGATTAAATAGTATTGATGTCGAAATTACAGCACTGAAAAGCTTAGTAACTGCGGTAACCAATATAGGAAACTCGGTACTTAAAAGCAAAGGAAGCAATAACAGTTTTGAAATTAATTATATCATCAAAATTCCTAAAAATGGTTCTGTAAAACTGGTTAATAAATATGGAAATATTTCGACACTAAATATTGAGGGAACAACTGATATCAGCTGTAAATACGGAAAAACAACACTTGGGAGATTAAACGGACCGAGTAACCGAATTGAAATTGCGTACTGCCAAAATTCAAGTATTGAGTATATTAAAAACGGAGTTATCGATGCCAGATATTCCGGTTTAAAAATTAATGATTCGGGAAATCTTAACCTTGATGCCAATTATACCGATGTGACATTAAATGATGGCCAGAATATTAAATATGACTGTAATTACGGAACTTTTAAATTTCAAAAGATCAATTCATTATCAGGCTCCGGAAATTATTTAACCATTTTGATTGGTGAAATTTCCAGCAATTTTAATTTCGATACCAATTACAGTAAAATCAGTGTAAAAAACATTAATGAAAAAGCTGGAAATGTCAGTATAAATTCAGGATATACAGATATATCAATTGGATTTGATCCAAACTATGCCTTTGATTTTGATATATCTGGCCGATACAGTAATATTAAGCATGACAATGCTTTAGACATTTCGGTTTCAGAAAATAAAAGTAATACGAAAAGAATAAGCGGCTTTTACAAGAAAAAAGGACAGAATAAAATCAATATTAATACAAATTACGGCAGCGTATCAGTATTAAAAAATTAACAATCTAAAAAACCAAGACTATGAAAAAATCAATTCTATTATTAGTTTGTACAGTATTTCTTTTAAGTTTTAATACAAAGGCTCAAAATAAAATTAAAGGAAACGGTAAAGTTGTTACTGAAACCAGAACTACAGGAGATTATGACGGTATTAAGATTTCGGGCTTTTTTGATGTAAATCTTGTTGCCGGTAAAGAAGGAAAAATTACGATTAAAGGAGAAGAAAACTTACTGTCATCAATTAAAGTTGAAGTGAAAGACAATACATTAAAAATCTACGTTGAATCATTTAAAAACATCCGACCAAGCAGCGGAAAAGATATAGAAATCACAGTTCCGTTTGAAAAAATCTCTGAAGTAAGTTTGTCAGGTTCAGGAAATATTCAATCTAAAGATGTAATTAAAAACGACAAACTTTCAGCTAAATTATCTGGTTCAGGAAACTTTAATTTAGCAATTGATTCTAATGAATTCGAGCTTAATTTGAGCGGTTCAGGAAATGTACATTTAAAAGGAACTGCTGATAATTTTATAACAAAACTTTCAGGTTCCGGGGATATTGATGCCGGAAGTTTAAAATCTAAAAATGTCGATGTAAATGTTTCGGGTTCAGGAAACAGTAAAGTTACCTGCAATGAAAAATTAACCGCAAGAGTTTCGGGCTCTGGGAACATTAAATATGCAGGAAATCCTGAAAAACGCGATGTAAAAGTTTCAGGGTCTGGAAACATTACCAAAGCCTAATTATTATATAAAAGCTCAATAATAATCTACTTTTTTCATCTATCAGATTATACAAAACTGCAGACTTTTTGTTTATTATTGAGCTTTTATTTCTACTCTTGGGTCTCGCAAAAGTTTGTTGTCAAAAATTAGACTTAAAGTTTATAAAATAAAAAAGCCGGACACATGATTTTAAAATCAATGTCCGGCTTTAAATATAATTTTAAAGTGCCTTTTTGGGTATTCTTCTCAATAGAAAAATTGAGGTTACGAAGAAAATTGCCAAAATAACAATTGCGGCACGCGGACTCCCTGTTATTTGATCGATAATTCCGTAAACACACATTCCTATTACAATTCCTATTTTTTCTGCTACATCATAAAAGCTAAAGAATGATGCTGTATCTTCTGTTTCAGGTAATAATTTTGAATAGGTCGAGCGTGACAAAGCCTGAATTCCGCCCATTACAAATCCGGCAACAGTAGCCATAACATAAAAATGCAATGGTAATGTTATAAAATAAGCCAAAGCACAAAATACTGCCCAAATTGCGTTAATAAAAATCAATGTTGGAATATTTCCAAATTTTTCAGAAGCTCTAGAAGTTAAAACAGCACCAACAACAGCAACTAATTGAATTAGCAAAATACAAATAATTAAGCCTTTTTGGCTTTCTTCAGGCGATGACCATTGAATTTCCTGAGCTCCAAAGTAAGTTGCAACCAACATCACAGTCTGTACTGCCATACTAGAAACAAAAAAACCGCCTAAATAACGTTTTAAAGCAATAATATTCTGCAAAGAAGCCCAAACTTTTTTAAGTTCTTTAAATCCATTAAAGAAAACATCTTTAGTTAATTTTTGAGTTGTTTCTTTACTTCCTTTTGGCAAATAATAATACGTGTATTGGCTAAATAAAATCCACCAAACTCCTACCATTATAAAAGAATAGCGCATTGCTTTCATTGCCGGTTCTGGACCAGAAATATTAAACCAGTCTGGTTTCATTATCATTGCTAAATTGATAATCAGCAAAATAACGCTTCCTATATATCCTAAAGAATATCCTTTTGCGCTAATTCTGTCCTGCTGTTCTTCAAAAGCAATATCCGGAAGATATGAATTATAGAAAACCAAACTTCCCCAATACCCTAATAATCCAAGAAAATAAAAAGCCAATCCAACATAAATATTTGCGAGATCAAACCAATACAATCCCATACACGAAAGCGCTCCTAAATAGCAGAAAAATTTCATGAAGGATTTTTTATTTCCCACATAATCAGCAATTCCTGATAATAATGGTGAAATAAAGGAAACAACTAAAAAGGCTGCAGCAGTTATAAAGCTAATTAATGCCGAATTTTTTAAATGAAGTCCGAAAACATCAATATAATGATCTCTCTCTGCAAATAAAGCTTCGTAAAAAATTGGAAATACTGCAGATGCAATTGTAAGTGTATAAACTGAATTTGCCCAATCATAAAATGCCCAGGCATTTAATAATTTCTTGTCTCCTTTTTGTAGGTTTTTCATAGAAATGGTTTTGTTATTGCGCTACGAATTTATCCAATTTTTATGATAATCAAATATAAATTATCGAATTCATGCATTATTAAATTATAAAGAATTTAAATCATAAAAAAAGTTGTCTTAAAAGTCAAAGGAAACTGATTTACTATAATTATTTGTTCATTCCGTTAGGAATGTTTCATTGGTAGAAAAAATAATGATCCGCTGTATATATGTTCCATTGGAACATTTGATTATTAAAAAAACGATTTCAAAATCAAACGTTCCTACGGAACGTAAACAATGATAAAAATATATTTTTCTACCGATGAAATGTTCCTATGGAACTAAGAAGTATATAAAATAAAAAAGGCTGCTCCAACTTTTGAGCAGCCTGTCTTTATATTTTTTGAAATTGTCTCTTATTTAATTGTACCAACTTTAAGTGCAATAGCCTTGGCTTCTGGAATTAATGCTTTTATATTGGCAATTCTCGTAGCATCAGACGGGTGCGTACTCATAAATTCTGGTGTTCCCGAACCTCCTGATTTAGCCGACATTCTGGTCCAAAATGCAACTGCATCATCTGGATTATAACCTGCAATAGCCATTAAGGTTAAACCTATTTTATCTGCTTCGCTTTCGTTACTTCTGCTAAATGGCAGCATTACTCCTACTTCAGATCCAATTCCGTAAGCCTGCGCAAAAATTTGCTGTGTCGCTTCCGATTTTCCGCTTGTTGCTGCTCCCAGAGCCGCTCCTCCGATTTGCTGTAATTGCGCTGCCGACATTCTTTGTGCTCCATGATTAGCTAAAGCGTGTGAAACTTCGTGTCCCATTACTGTTGCTAAACCAGATTCGTTTTGTGTTATTGGTAATATTCCTGAGTAAACTACGATTTTTCCTCCCGGCAAACACCAAGCGTTAACCTCTTTATTATCAACCAGTTTGTATTCCCAGCGGTAATCTTTTAAATATTGTGACTGACCCAAATAAGTTAAATATTTTTCGGCAGCAGCTTTAATTTTAAATCCAACAGTTTCAACACGTTTTGCATCTGCTGTACCGGTTATTACTTTATTCTCAGTTAAAAACTGGCTGTATTGCTGAAAAGAAGATGGGAATAATTCACTGTTCGAAACAAAATTTAAATTTTGCTTTCCAGTTATAGGATTGGTTGCACAACTGCAGACTAAAACAGCAGCAAAAATACCCGAAATTAAATGTTTTTTCATGATCTTAAAAATTTAAACATACACAAAAATACAATTAAAATCACTCAAAATCTTACATAATTATTTAAAACACTATCAAAATTTTACTTATTCACCTATAATATGAAGCTCATTAAACTCTTTATCAACGATTAAGAAATTGTTTGATTCAAAGCTGATTTTATCAAATTCGATTTTTTCGTTGTCGATTTCAATTTCAGTTACTTTAAAAGGCAGTCCAATTAAATTAATTTTATACTTGCTGTAAGGCGTATCATATTTTCCTTCTTTATGAAGCTGAATTATGAGTTCTTTTTCTTTCCCAATTGTTCTAAAAGATAAAAAGCTGTAACGGCCTTTTTTATAATCGTAACCGTCTTGTGCATCTTCATAAACTACAGATTTTTCTTTTCCGTTTTTAAAGTAAACATCCAGTGTTAATTCATCAAATTCCAATTCACCAACATATTGCTGAACCGGATATTTTGGAATAATAGCACCCGCTTTTACAAAAACCGGAATTTCATCAAATTTAGTATCAATCCAGACTTCTCTTCCCCCCACAAATAAGTCATTTGTCCAGTAGTTATACCACTCTCCTCTTGGAATATACATACGTCTACCTACAGCATTAGGTTCAAGAATTGGACATACTAAAATTTGATTACCAAAGATAAATTCGTCATTGCGATAATGCGTTTGCGTATCATCCTGATCGTAATAAACCAGAGGTTTCAACATTGGAACTCCTTCTTCAATATACTGCCAAAACATGGTATATAAATACGGTAATAATTGGTAACGCAGACTGACAAATTTTCTCGTAATATTAATTACTTCTTCATCAAAAGCCCAAGGTTCCTGATTTCCGTGATCTCCTGATGAATGCGTTCTGCAAAACGGATGAAAAACACCTAACTGAATCCATCGTGCGTATAATTCTCCCGTAGGCTGTTCTGCAAATCCTCCAATATCAGAACCCGTAAATCCCATTCCCGAAATTGACATTCTCTGTACCTGAATATTTGCAATCCATAAATGTTCCCAAGTTGCTACGTTATCTCCTGTCCATGATGACGTGTAACGCTGCGCACCAGAATATGCTGATCTTGTAATGACAAAAGGACGTTTTGGATAAGCGAATCGTTTTACGCCATGATACGTTGCCCTTGCCATTTGCGTTCCGTAAATATTATGTGCTTTTCTATGACTGCACGGATTTCCATCGTAAAAGTGACGAACATCCATAGGGAAAGTTTTATTTGGAACTTCCATTACGGCTGGTTCATTCATATCGTTCCAAACTCCTTTTACACCAATCTCTGAAACTAATTCTTTAAATAAACCAGCCCACCATTCTCTAACTGCGGGATTTGTATAATCAGGAAAATTACATTCTCCCGGCCATACTTTTCCTTTCATATAAGGTCCGTCGGCTCTTTTGCAGAAATAATCTTTTTCTAGAGCTTCTTTATAAACCCAATAATCTTTATCAATTTTTATTCCCGGATCGATAATTACAACAGTTTTAAAACCGTCTTCGGCTAATTCGGCGACCATTCTTTTTGGGTCTGGAAAATAGTTTTTATTCCAGGTAAAACATCGAAAGCCTTCCATATAATCAATGTCGAGATAAATGGCATCGCACGGAATTTTAAGTTCTCGAAATTTTGAAGTGATTTCTTTTACTTTACTTTCAGGATAATAACTCCATTTACATTGGTGATATCCTAAAACCCAAAGCGGCGGCAGTTCCGGTTTTCCGGTCAAATCTGTATAAGTCGTTACAACATCCTGCATTTGAGGGCCATAAATGAAATAATAATTCATTTCTCCACCTTCTGCCCAATAACTGGTTACATTTCTTCTTTCCTGACAAAAATCAAAGAAAGTTCTAAAGGTATTATCAAAGAAGATACCGTAAGATTGTTTGTTATGTAAACCAATATAAAACGGAACTACTTTATAAAGAGGATCTTGTTCTTTTTGATAAGCATATTGATCTGTAGCAAAATTTTCTACTCTTTTGCCTTTTAAATTCATTTGAGTCGCCTTATCTCCAAGACCGTAAAAACATTCACCGTCTTTAGAAGATTTGCTCATTTTTACAATATTTCCGCCATATTCATAACTCTCTTCCCAATGAAAACCAAGCTCATCTTCAAGAATCAGGAAATCATTTAAATCGTAAATTGAAAGACGAAGATCTGCCTTTTGAATTTTACATTTTACTTTACTGGTTCTGATCTGAAAATAGGTTTCTTCCTCTGTAAGTTCAAGAAAATTATAGCCGTGAAGCTGGGTTTTATCTATTGCATACGAAAAATCATTGCTGAAATACCCTTTTGTAGTAAAGCGAAATCGAATTAAACTGTCTCTAAGAATAGTGACTTTTAAGATTACTTTATTATCTGTATTAAAAAAAATAGAATCTCCTTCATGCTCGTACGAAACAATCTTTGATGGATATAAATCGCCTTTGTATTCTAATGATGTGTTTGTAATCATATCGCCAATGAATTAATTATAACAATAATCTCTATTTCAAACATACGAAAAAAGTTAGTAAAGGGCTATGAATAAAAGGTTTATTCACGAAAACGTTTTTTCTGACTGAGTCTTTAATTAGAGATCAAAAAATCGACAAATCGATAATTTAAAAAGGATAAAATGACAAAATAATACCGTAAAAAATATTTGTCAGATTTTATTTAAACGAAAGAATAAACGGTTACACTTAAAGGCGGTAAAATTAATTCGACAGAAAAATCCCTTCCGTCATAAGGTTTTGATTCAATTTTTAATGATTTTCCGTTTCCAACACCGCCGCCGCCATAAATTACGGCGTCGCTATTAAAAATCTCTTCTAACTGACCTTTTTTCGGAATTCCAATTCTGTAATTTTCTCGTACCACTTGCGTGAAATTGCAGACTACAATTACATTTTCATCTTGATTATTTCCTTTTCGAATATAAGATAAAACCGCATTTTGATGATCTGAATAATTAATCCATTCAAAACCTTCACCCGTAAATTGCTTTTCATACAATGCTGGACGTGATTTATACAATTGATTTAAATCTGTAATTAATCTCTTTATTCCCGAATGAAAATCATATTGTAATAAATGCCAATCTAAACTTTGTTCGAAATTCCATTCGCTGGTTTGACCAAATTCAGCTCCCTGAAACAATAATTTAGTTCCGGGATGTGTAAACATATAACCATATAATAGTCTCAAATTGGCAAATCGCTGCCATTCATCGCCCGGCATTTTATAAATAAGAGATTTTTTGCCGTAAACCACTTCGTCATGAGAAAACGGAAGCATAAAGTTTTCGGTAAAAGCATATGTCATCGAAAAAGTCAAATCATTTTGATGGTATTTTCTATAAACGGTTTCTTTTTGAAAATACTTTAAAGTATCATGCATCCAGCCCATCATCCATTTCATTCCGAAACCTAATCCTCCTGTAAATGTTGGTCTTGAAACCATCGGAAACGAAGTACTTTCTTCTGCAATAGTTTGAACTCCATTAAAATTAGCATAGATAACTTCATTAAATTCTTTAAGGAAACTTATACTATCTAAATTTTCTCTACCGCCAAAAATATTGGCTTCCCACTCGCCTTCTTTTCTGGAATAATCAAGATACAACATTGAAGCTACAGCATCAACTCTTAATCCGTCTATATGATAATTTTGAAGCCAAAAAACAGCGTTACTAATTAAAAAAGCACGAACTTCATTTCTACCATAATTAAAAACCAAGCTTTTCCAATCAGGATGATAACCTTTTCTGCGATCCGGATGTTCATATAAATGCGACCCGTCAAAATAGCCTAAACCATGTGCATCGTCTGGAAAATGCGACGGAACCCAGTCTAAAATCACACCAATTCCTTCCTGATGCAGCCTATCGACCAAAACCATAAAATCCTGTGGTTTCCCAAAACGCGAAGTCGGCGCAAAATATCCCGTCAACTGATAACCCCATGAAGGATCATAAGGATATTCCATAATAGGCATAAATTCTACGTGTGTAAAACCGGTTTCTTTTACGTATTTAACCAAATCATCCGCGAGTTCTAAATAACTTAAAAACCGATTATGTTCTGCTCGTTTCCAGGAACCCAAATGAACTTCATAAACAGAATAAGGTTTGTCTAAAGCATTTTTCTCCTGACGATTCTGCATCCAGTTTTCATCTTTCCAGTTATAATCTAAATCCCATACTACAGAGGCTGTATGCGGAGGTTTTTCACAATACAAAGCAAAAGGATCTGCTTTTTCAGTTACGATTCCGTCAATATTCGATTGGATTTTATATTTATAAAGTGCACCTTTTGAAATATCCGGAATAAAACCTTCCCAAATTCCCGAAGAATCCCAGCGAACATTTAAAAGGTGTTCTCCCTGTGTCCAGTAATTAAAATCGCCCACAACCGAAACAGAATGTGCTGTAGGTGCCCAAACGGCAAAATAAACACCTTTAACTCCATTAACTTCAACTAAATGCGCTCCTAATTTTTCATATAATTTGAAGTGTTTTCCGGCTTTGAATAAATCAATATCAAAATCAGTAAATAGAGAATGTGTAATTACTTTAGTCATATTTGTTTTTTAAGGCAAAAATTGATATTGAATTGATATTGAATTGATATTGAATTGATATTGAATTGATATTGAATTGATATTGAATTGATATTGAATTGATATTTTATTCTATTCTATTCTAAAATTATCCGATAATGTAACTCCTTTTTTAATTACAACAATTCCGTCTTTAATACTGTACAATTCATTGGTAAAATTGTCCAGATGCTTTCCGCCGCTTATGTGAACATTGTTTCCAATTCGTACATTTTTATCTACCAATGCATTTTTTATAAAACAGTTTTCACCAATACCAATATGAATTTTATTAATGCTGCTGTCATGATTCATCTCATCAAGGTCCTGATAAAAATCGTTCCCCATGACATAACAGTTTTCTAAAATAGTACCTTCGCCAACTCTTGAACGAATGCCAATTACCGAACTTTTAATCTCTTTAGCATTTATGATACAGCCTTCAGAAATTAAAGATTGATTGATAATTGAATTTCTGAATTTTGACGGCGGTAATAATCTTGGTCTTGTAAAGATTTTGTTTTCGTTATCAAATAAATTAAACTCAGGAATATCAGCTGTTAAACCAATATTAGCTTCAAAAAATGATTCGATGTTTCCAATATCTGTCCAATACCCTTCGTATTGATAACTTAATATTTTATGTTTTCCAACAGCTTGCGGAATGATTTCTTTACCAAAATCTTTTGTTTCCTTATTCGCCATTAATTCCTCCAACAATGGTTTATTAAAAATATAAATTCCCATTGAGGCAAGGTATTTTTTACCTTTTTCCTGCATATATTCGCTCACTTCAGATTCCCATTCAGGCAGCAATGAAGCGTTTGGTTTTTCGATAAAAGCATGAATATTATTTTCATTATCAGTTTTAAGAATTCCAAACTCTGGAGCATCTTTAGCATTTACTGGCAGAGTTGCAATCGAAATTTCAGCGTCAGCGGCAATATGAGCTTCCAGCATTTCGTTAAAATCCATTTGATACAATTGATCGCCCGAAAGAATTAAAGCATGGTCAAAATCGTGTTTCAAAAAATGCGACATACATTGTCTAACAGCATCTGCCGTTCCCTGAAACCAGGTTGGATTATCGGGAGTTTGTTCTGCCGCCAGAATATCAACAAACGACTGGCTGAAAATACTAAAATTAAAAGTGTTTTTGATATGTGCATTTAAAGATGCAGAGTTAAACTGTGTCAAAACAAATATTTTAAAAATATCAGAATTGATACAATTCGAAATTGGAATATCAACCAATCGATATTTTCCTCCAATCGGAACTGCTGGTTTTGATCTTGTTTCTGTCAATGGAAACAAACGTGATCCTTGCCCTCCTCCTAAAATAATGGCAACTACATTTTTCTTTTTAAATTTCATTTTGCTGAATTATTAAGTTGTATATTTCGATATATTCTTGGCAAACACTTTCCCAGGAATGGTCTGCCGCCATTCCTCTTCTTAAAACTGTCTTAAAATTTATTTTATCATCGTACAATTTAACCGCACGATTTATTGAATAACAAATATCTCCAACCGAAGCCTGATCGTGGCAGATTCCGTTTCCTTCATCGCCAAAATCAATAACAGTATCACGTAAGCCTCCGGTTCTCCTAACAATTGGAATTGTTCCATAACGCATAGCATACATTTGGTTTAAACCGCAGGGTTCTACTCTTGAAGGCATTAAAATATAATCTGAACCTGCGTAAATCAAATGCGCTAATTCTTCGTTATAACCAATAAAAACATTATAATTTCCTTTATAATCATTACGCAATTGGGTTAATTGCGATTCAATTTCAGCGTTTCCTGAACCTAAAATTAAAATATTGATCTCTTCAAAATGTTCTGATAAAGCTAAAGCAGAAGCCTGAGGCAGTAAATCACCGCCTTTTTCTTCAAACAAACGTCCTATAAAACTAAACAAAGGCTTTGAAGGATCTAAATCAAATTGGTCACACAGTTTTTCTTTATTTTTCTGTTTTCCAATTTCAAAGTTTTCTATTGAATAATTTTCTGCAATCATTTGATCTTTTATTGGATTCCAGACTTCAATATCAATTCCGTTCAAAATTCCTTTAGATTTGTTTCTAACGGATTGAAACAAGGATTCTAAACCATTTGCATTATAATTGATTTCATTTAAATAGCTCGGAGAAACTGTTGTTACTGTATTGGCACATTTTACACCAACTGCCAATGAATTAATCGAATTACTCCACTCTAAAAACCCAACATGTTTTAAATCGAATTCCGGCAGATAATATAATTTATCAAAACCAAACCAGCCCTGATATAAACCATTATGAATTGTTATAACAGTTTTAACATCCTTTAATGTTCCATATTTATAAGCAAATTGCAGCAAAAACGGAATTAGTCCGGTATGATGATCGTGACAGTTAATTATATTAGGAATTTTATTTCGGGCGATAATCCAATCTAAAACTGCAATTTGAAAAGATAAAAAACGTTCAATATCATCTTCATAACCATATACATTCGGACGATTAAATAATTCATTAATTTCAATGAGATACAATTCGTAGCCTAATTTATCTGTGCTTTCTTTTAAAACGCTGAAAGGGAAATTAAAATTTCCCAATTTAACTGTTCCCCAATGTACACAGTCAAAATTATTTTCATTTCTAAATTTTGTATCATAAGCCGGAACAACAACCCTTACATCATGCCCTGCGTTCTCCTGGTACTTTGGTAAAGCACCAACGACATCAGCCAAACCACCGACTTTTGCCATTGGATAACATTCTGCGCTAATATGAAATATCTCCATTTCAGAAATTAATTTGTGATTATTTTTCAAGAAACAATCATTAATATGCTATTTTTATCTTTTTTTAAATTTAGCAAAAAAATAGGCAAAGTACTGCTTCTAAATCAGATTTATTGAAATGGCAAAAAAGGCAATTAATCCTACTAAATCATTAAAAATTCCACAGATAATTATACTATCTGCCAAAATTTGCGCATTTGTATCCACTAAGTTGGCAACTAAATTTGCTGCAAGACTGTTTACAACGCCTATAAAACATAAGGTTCCCAAACGTGAACTTGAAATGGACAATAAAAGCATTCAAAAAATTATTCGCGTGCCAGCCATTAATAAAAATGTTGTCACTTATCAATATGGTCAGAGTGAACGTAAAGTTTTACTAGTTCATGGCTGGTCAGGCAGAGGAACCCAATTATTTAAAATAGCCGATGAACTTTTGCAAAATGGCTATTCAACTATAAGTTTTGATGCACCTGCACATGGGAAATCAGAAGGAAAAACAACTATAATGTCTGAGTTTATTGCATCTATTTTGGAAATTGAAAAAGAATTTGGTCCTTTTGAATTTGCAATTGGACATTCATTAGGCGGAATGTCTGTATTAAATGCAATTAAAGATGGTTTAAAAGTAAATAAAGCTGTAATAATTGGAAGCGGAGATATTGTACAAGATATTTTAGACGAGTTTATTTTTAAATTAAAGCTGAAAAAGGAATTCAGCGAACGTTTAAAACTATTTTTCGAAGATAAATACCAATTAAAAATGGATGATTTTTCGGCGTACAGAGCTGCGCAAAAAATTAAAATTCCTGTATTGGTAATTCATGATAACGATGATCCGGAAGTTTCTGTAAAAGCAGGAATTCATATTCATGAAAACCTTCAAAATGGATTCTTATTTTTAACCGATGGATTGGGTCATAGAAAAATACTTGGGAATCAAACTGTTATTAAAAAAACTTTAGAATTCATTAAAAATAGTTAACTTTATATATAACTATTTAAATATCAAACACTAAAGAACAGTAAAAATGGATTTATTTGGAAAGACATTAAATTGGGAAACTAAATTAAAACCCATTTTAAAAAAATATAAAGGCAAAAAACACCCGTTAGATTATCAAAACACTTACCAGCTTTTGGTTATGGTAGTTTTATCAGCTCAGGATTCTGATGCTAATATTAACAACATTGCTCCAGCTTTATTTGAAAAATATCCGACTCTTACAAGTTTATCAAAAACTGATTTCGAAACTTTTATTCCTTACATAAGTAAAGTTCGAAATAATGCAACTAAAGCTAATTGGCTTTTAGAAATTGCCAAAACAATTCAAAATGACAAAGATATTCCTTTAACAATGCCTGAATTGACTGCTTTGAAAGGTATTGGAAGAAAATCTGCGAATGTAATTTTAAGAGAAACCAATAAACCTGCAGAAGGTATTATCGCCGATTTACATGTTATAAGAGTTGCACCCAGAATTGGCATAATAAAAGAAGCGAAAGACGGAAATAAAGCAGAAAAAGACTTGATGGAAGTTTTACCAAAAAGTATATGGTCAGAAATTGGGATGGCGATTTCTTTTCTAGGCCGGGAAATCTGCAGACCAAAACCTAAATGTGAAGAATGTCTTCTAACTGATATATGTTTGTATTACAACACTGTAGTTCTAAAAAATTAGATTATTTTCTACGTGTATCAATTAAGTAAATGATTTTCCAGGAATCTTTTTCTTTAAATAATGTGAAAGAATTTACTCCGGTATGACTTAATTTATCATTTAAATAAAATTCATATGGTGCCCAAACATGAGCCATACTACCATCAATTTGAACGTTATAGCTCAAAATTTTCTCCAGAAATTTCATAGTTGAGGGAATCGTACCAATAGATTTATAGAATTCACCTGCACTTTCATTCGATAATTTGTTTCCTTTTACAGAACTTTCACTAATAGATTGCAGAATCATTTTATCCGCACAAACGGTTTTTATTTTCACTGAATCTTTTTGATGAAATCCTTCAAAGAATATTTCAATAGCCTTTTGAACTTCCTGTTTCTGTGCATTAGATGATAATCCTAAAAGCAGAAAAAATAGAATAAAATAAATTCTCATATAATAAACTTAAATTAAACGCCAAATTGAGATAAATGATGGTCTAAATGTTTAGCAAACATATTATTCCATTCCGAAGAATTTAATTTACCCAAAGAAAGAGATTCTTTTCCCTGAAATTCACTTTCTCCTAATTCTTGTGTTTTTAAAATATAGGAAATCAATCTGCTTTTTTCCAGTTCAAAATCACGACCTCCTGCAATAATAAATTGTGGAGCTGTATGAATATTCCTTGCATAAGGTTTTTCGCTTACTATTGCATTTTTAGCTAATAGTTTTAAAATTAACCTCATAAAAACATTTGGCTTGGCATGAATATTATCATAGACCATTTCATACGTTACATTACAATGGGCCAGCATCTGATCAACAGACATTTTGCCCCAAAGTGGTTGTGAATCTATTTTAAGCTGATTGATTCTAGTAATAAATTGATCACAATCTTCTTTAAGAAAAACGTTTTGCATAGTTTAATTATAAGGTAAAACATTAAAGTAAAAGTATAAAATTTACTATTAAAATTAGTTTTATGGCAAAAAAAAACTTCAATTAGCCTAGCCAATTGAAGTTTTTAGTACTCAGAGCGGGACTTGAACCCGCACGAACATTGCTGTTCACTGGATTTTAAGTCCAGCGTGTCTACCAATTTCACCATCCGAGCATTATGTGGTACCTCCAGGGATCGAACCAGGGACACATGGATTTTCAGTCCATTGCTCTACCATCTGAGCTAAGGTACCTTTGTTGCTTATAAATAAGCAAAATTTAGAATAAAAAACCCCGTTTCTTGGAAACAGGGTTTTCAAAAGAAAGGCGACGACATACTCTCCCACAATACTGCAGTACCATCTGCGCAGGCGGGCTTAACTTCTCTGTTCGGGATGGGAAGAGGTGAGCCCCGCCGCAATAACCACCTTAAGGTTTTTAGTTGTTGGTTTGTGGTTGTCGGTTGATGGATTTCTCCAACAACTATCAACTCTTGACCATCAACTGCTCTGCGTCGAGCTAATATTTTAACATACTGAGATAAAGAAAAGTAAGTTTTTGTTTAGAAAGTTTCTTCTCCCGACCGTAGTCGGGAGAAAAGGGTGTACATAAGCTTACGGATTATTAGTACTACTCGACTATGACATTACTGCCTTTACATCTATAGCCTATCAACGTGGTCATCTTCCACGATCCTTAAAAGAAATCTCATCTTGTGGTGGGTTTCGCGCTTATATGCTTTCAGCGCTTATCCCTTCCAAACGTAGCTACTCTGCGGTGCCCCTGGCGGGACAACAGATACACTAGAGGTTTGTCCAATTCGGTCCTCTCGTACTAGAATCAGATCCACTCAAATTTCTAACGCCCACAGTAGATAGAGACCGAACTGTCTCACGACGTTCTGAACCCAGCTCGCGTGCCACTTTAATGGGCGAACAGCCCAACCCTTGGGACCTTCTCCAGCCCCAGGATGTGACGAGCCGACATCGAGGTGCCAAACCCCCCCGTCGATATGAGCTCTTGGGGGAGATCAGCCTGTTATCCCCGGCGTACCTTTTATCCTTTGAGCGATGGCCCTTCCATGCGGAACCACCGGATCACTATGCTCTACTTTCGTACCTGATCGACCTGTATGTCTCTCAGTCAAGCTCCCTTATGCCATTGCACTCTACGCACGGTTACCAAGCGTACTGAGGGAACCTTTAGAAGCCTCCGTTACTCTTTTGGAGGCGACCACCCCAGTCAAACTACCCACCAAGCAATGTCCCCCACACTATGGGGTTAGGCCTCAGATAAACAAAGGGTTGTATTTCAACAATGACTCCACAACGCCTGGCGACGCCGCTTCACAGTCTCCAACCTATCCTACACATCATTTATCCAAGGTCAATACTAAGCTATAGTAAAGGTGCACAGGGTCTTTTCGTCCCACTGCGGGTAAACGGCATCTTCACCGTTACTACAATTTCACCGAGCTCATGGCTGAGACAGTGTCCAGATCGTTACACCATTCGTGCAGGTCGGAACTTACCCGACAAGGAATTTCGCTACCTTAGGACCGTTATAGTTACGGCCGCCGTTTACTGGGGCTTCAATTCAATGCTTCTCCGAAGATAACATCTCCTCTTAACCTTCCAGCACCGGGCAGGTGTCAGGCCCTATACTTCATCTTACGATTTTGCAGAGCCCTGTGTTTTTGATAAACAGTCGCCTGGACCTCTTCACTGCGGCCCCGATTGCTCGGGGCGACCTTTCTCCCGAAGTTACAGGTCTATTTTGCCTAATTCCTTAGCCATGAATCTCTCGAGCACCTTAGGATTCTCTCCTCAACTACCTGTGTCGGTTTACGGTACTGGTACTAATTACCTGAAGTTTAGAGGTTTTTCTTGGAAGCCCTTAGGCGCACTATCTCTTTGTCCGAAGACTCCGAGTACTATCGTATTTCACCAGTCTCTGCGGATTTGCCTGCAGAGCCTATAGCTAGGTACTTTAACGAACTATTCCGTCAGTTCGCGGCGCTTTCATCACTCCGTCACCCCATCACAGTAATTAGTAGTACGGGAATATTAACCCGTTAGCCATCGACTGTCCCTTTCGGGTTCGCCTTAGGACCAGACTAACCCACAGCTGATTAGCATAGCTGTGGAAACCTTAGTTTTTCGGTGTGCGGGTTTCTCGCCCGCATTATCGTTACTTATGCCTACATTTTCTTTTCTAACCAGTCCAGCTCTCCTTACGAAAAACCTTCTGCCCTGTTAGAATGCTCCCCTACCACTTACAATTGCTTGTAAATCCATAGCTTCGGTAATATGCTTATGCCCGATTATTATCCATGCTCGTCCGCTCGACTAGTGAGCTGTTACGCACTCTTTAAATGAATGGCTGCTTCCAAGCCAACATCCTAGCTGTCTGGGCAGACAAACCTCGTTCTTTCAACTTAGCATATATTTGGGGACCTTAGCTGATGGTCTGGGTTCTTTCCCTCTCGGACTTGGACCTTAGCACCCAAGCCCTCACTGCTGAGAAACATTATACAGCATTCGGAGTTTGTCAGGAATTGGTAGGCGGTGAAGCCCCCGCATCCAATCAGTAGCTCTACCTCTATATAACTTAATTCAGCGCTGCACCTAAATGCATTTCGGGGAGTACGAGCTATTTCCGAGTTTGATTGGCCTTTCACCCCTACCCACAGGTCATCCGAAGACTTTTCAACGTCAACCGGTTCGGACCTCCACTGTGTGTTACCACAGCTTCATCCTGCCCATGGGTAGATCACACGGTTTCGCGTCTAACACTACTGACTAAAGCGCCCTATTCAGACTCGCTTTCGCTGCGGATCCATGGCTTAACCACTTATCCTTGCCAGCAGCGTTAACTCGTAGGCTCATTATGCAAAAGGCACGCCGTCACCCCACGAAAGGGCTCCGACCGCTTGTAAGCGTATGGTTTCAGGATCTATTTCACTCCGTTATTCACGGTTCTTTTCACCTTTCCCTCACGGTACTGGTTCACTATCGGTCTCTCAGGAGTATTTAGCCTTAGCGGATGGTCCCGCCAAATTCAGACAGGGTTTCACGTGCCCCGCCCTACTCAGGATACCACTATCTATTACATTTATTACCCATACGGGGCTGTCACCCTCTATGGCCCGACTTTCCAGTCAGTTCCGGTTCTGCATGCATAAAATGTCGTGGTCCTACAACCCCATCATTGCCGTAACAACAATGGTTTGGGCTAATCCGCGTTCGCTCGCCACTACTTACGGAATCACTTTTGTTTTCTTCTCCTCCGCCTACTTAGATGTTTCAGTTCAGCGGGTTTGCCCACCTATCGGTGTACTATGTCTTCAACATAGTGGGTTGCCCCATTCGGGTATCTGCGGATCAATCAATGTGTGCTTGTCCCCGCAGCTTTTCGCAGCTTATCACGCCCTTCATCGCCTCTGAGAGCCTAGGCATCCCCCATACGCCCTTATTTTGCTTATTGTACCAATCTTGTTAATTAAAACAAGACCGTTTTTTTTTGTTTTTTGTTATAAATAACAAAAAACGCTTTCTACTTTCTTATTATTTTCTTATCTCAATATGTCAATGAACTTTTATTTAGCCCAAGGTCTAAAGTCTAAAGTCTTAAAGTAAATCACTTTGGACTTTATGACTTTAATCTTTATGACTAAAATCGTGGAGAATAACGGAGTCGAACCGTTGACCTCCTGCGTGCAAGGCAGGCGCTCTAGCCAGCTGAGCTAATCCCCCATTTTTCAATCTTAGATTGTAGAATTCAGATTTTAGATTTAAATTCCTATCTAATTTCTTTGGTGAATCCCAGCTTCCAGAATTTCCTTTATTTCTTAAGTTTTCAGTTTTTAATTTGTTGTTTTTATAATTTACAATTCATAATTTATAATTAACAATTCTTAAAAAGTAGTCCCGGGCAGACTCGAACTGCCGACCCCTACATTATCAGTGTAGTACTCTAACCAGCTGAGCTACGAGACTCTGTTTTACTTAAGTTTTCATTATTTTTTTTAAATTAACAGCAAGAGTAATACAATCTCAGACTAAAACCAATAGGTTTCGCATCTTTTTCCCTCAGCGTGCATATAGCTAACACTAAGGCTCTAGAAAGGAGGTGTTCCAGCCGCACCTTCCGGTACGGCTACCTTGTTACGACTTAGCCCTAGTTACCAGTTTTACCCTAGGCAGCTCCTTGCGGTCACCGACTTCAGGCACCCCCAGCTTCCATGGCTTGACGGGCGGTGTGTACAAGGCCCGGGAACGTATTCACCGGATCATGGCTGATATCCGATTACTAGCGATTCCAGCTTCACGGAGTCGAGTTGCAGACTCCGATCCGAACTGTGACCGGCTTTATAGATTCGCTCCTGGTCACCCAGTGGCTGCTCTCTGTACCGGCCATTGTAGCACGTGTGTAGCCCAAGGCGTAAGGGCCGTGATGATTTGACGTCATCCCCACCTTCCTCACAGTTTGCACTGGCAGTCTTGTTAGAGTTCCCGACATGACTCGCTGGCAACTAACAACAGGGGTTGCGCTCGTTATAGGACTTAACCTGACACCTCACGGCACGAGCTGACGACAACCATGCAGCACCTTGTAAATTGTCTTGCGAAAGTTCTGTTTCCAAAACGGTCAATCTACATTTAAGCCTTGGTAAGGTTCCTCGCGTATCATCGAATTAAACCACATGCTCCACCGCTTGTGCGGGCCCCCGTCAATTCCTTTGAGTTTCATTCTTGCGAACGTACTCCCCAGGTGGGATACTTATCACTTTCGCTTAGCCACTGAAGTTGCCCCCAACAGCTAGTATCCATCGTTTACGGCGTGGACTACCAGGGTATCTAATCCTGTTCGCTCCCCACGCTTTCGTCCATCAGCGTCAATCCATTAGTAGTAACCTGCCTTCGCAATTGGTATTCCATGTAATATCTAAGCATTTCACCGCTACACTACATATTCTAGTTACTTCCTAATAATTCAAGTTCAGCAGTATCAATGGCCGTTCCACCGTTGAGCGATGGGCTTTCACCACTGACTTACTAAACCGCCTACGGACCCTTTAAACCCAATGATTCCGGATAACGCTTGGATCCTCCGTATTACCGCGGCTGCTGGCACGGAGTTAGCCGATCCTTATTCTTACGATACCGTCAAGTCCCGACACGTCGGGATGTTTCTTCTCGTACAAAAGCAGTTTACAATCCATAGGACCGTCATCCTGCACGCGGCATGGCTGGATCAGGCTTGCGCCCATTGTCCAATATTCCTCACTGCTGCCTCCCGTAGGAGTCTGGTCCGTGTCTCAGTACCAGTGTGGGGGATCTCCCTCTCAGGACCCCTACCCATCGTTGCCTTGGTAAGCCGTTACCTTACCAACTAGCTAATGGGACGCATGCTCATCTTTCACCGTTGTGACTTTAATAATTAAACCATGCGGCTTGATTATACTATGAGGTATTAATCCAAATTTCTCTGGGCTATCCCTCTGTGAAAGGCAGATTGCATACGCGTTACGCACCCGTGCGCCGGTCTCTATATCCGAAGACATATACCCCTCGACTTGCATGTGTTAAGCCTGCCGCTAGCGTTCATCCTGAGCCAGGATCAAACTCTTCATCGTATATTGTAATATTATATATTCGACGCTTCCTCTAGTGGTTTATTCTAATCTTACCGATTCTATTACTCTTATTCTTTTGTTCCGATCTGCATCGGAACGGCTGTCAATTCAATATGTCTACGAACGTATTTCTTTTTGTTTTCCGCTTGTCTCTCAAAGCGGGTGCAAAACTAAAACTTCTTTTTGTTTCTCGCAAGAAAAATTTAAAAAAATTTGAAACTTTTTTTTCGTTTCTTTTTTCTTAATTTCTCCTCCAGTCTCTCAATGAACTTCCGTGTTTTGCGGGGTGCAAATGTAAAAAGCATTTTCAAATCTCACAAGCTTTTTTTAATCTTTTTTCTGAAAAATTTTTCAGTTTTGATTTTCATTTCTTGCCAGTGTTTCAGGGAACGTCTTTCGCTGTTGCGGGTGCAAAAGTACACAACAATTCCAGTTACGCAAGCCTTTTCGCAAACTATTTTTAATCTTTTTTATAAACCGCTGGTTTTGCGTTTTTTACAACGCAAAGTTTTTTTCATCGTTTTATCTCTATTGCGGTTTTTAGCCATTTTGCCCTGCTTGGTCCGGTTCTGCCGCGAAGGCAGTAAGTCTCGAAGTCTGGTTTTTTCGGGGTTCTTTTTAATCTCGCAGAGACGCAAAGACGAAGAGTTTTCTTTTTTTTCTTCGTTTTTTCTTCTGAGATTGTCTTTTCCTTCGGGAATTTTATTCTGGAAACTCATGCCCCAGTCCCGATAGTAGTGGAAATCCTTTTATGTTGGAGTTCAAAATAAAAGATTGGAACGGATAGCGGGAAATAGCTCCTTATTGAAAGTAAATTCCAAATTTTTTAAATTCCAAACTCAAAAGGGCTTCGACTTCGCTCAGCCGGACATTACTATATAGTATAGTATCGTGAATTAAATTTTCTTTATACGTGACGTAGACGCACTGCTGTGCGTCTCTACGGAAAATTGGGATTCAATTTATCTATACATATATATGTATAAAAAACAAACCCGACAGGTTTTTTAAATCTGTCGGGTTCTTTGAATGAAATTTACACTCTTATATATATTATTTTTTATTGAGTTCCTTGGCTTTTGTTTCCCAATGTTCCATAAGGTTATTATAATTTACAGGGTTGGCTGGAGTTTGATTCAATAGACGTCCAGATTCAAATGCTCGTACCAGGATTGTTTCTATCAAATAATCTTCGTTTACTTCGTAGGGTTTGTATTCAGTCTTTAAACTTATATCGAATAAATTGGCTGTTGTATTTGAAACGAAGGCTTTGAAACCACTTTTTAGGTTTTTGATTAACTCATAAGTTGTTTTTCCGGTTTGGCGATGCACTAGTTTTACAAGAATCTGCCCTTGTTTTCTGGAAAGCTTTTTAAGTCTGTCTTCGAATTCATTATTAAGGTAGTCCTCTACAATCTTAAAATATTTCTTTTTTTCACGATTGGTTTTCAATCGCGCCATTCCATTATTAAGTGCTGTCAATCTATCTGCAGCCAGTCTTGCATACGGATACACTTTATAAACTCTGTTTTGCAGGATCTGAAACTGCTTCATTTCCTCGGCACTCATCTTTTCTCCTTTCGAAATGATTATCTCAGGGAGCTGAATTGTATCACTCAGAATAGAGTCTTGCTCGGTTAATATATAACCCATTTCCTGATTTTCTTTTGGAGTAACCTGGGCTTGACTTGTAAATGCAATCAATACTAAAAACAAAATACTATAGCTAAATCTCATGGAGTCTTAATTTAAATGTAAAATTATATATTTATACACAACTCTAATACCAAATTTATAAATTAGCGCAAAAATATTTTTATGAGTACAAAATCTATCTTAAATGATACTTCTGTTGCTTTCCTGGAAAGCTATCTAAATAACGCTTCGCCGACTGGTTACGAAAGTGAAGGGCAAAAATTATGGATGAATTATTTAAAACCTTATGTTGATACTTTTATTACTGATACATATGGTACGGCTGTGGGAGTTATTAATCCGGATGCTCCTTTTAAAGTTGTAATTGAAGGGCACGCTGATGAAATTTCATGGTATGTAAATTATATTACGGATGATGGTTTACTATATGTAATAAGAAATGGTGGTTCAGATCACCAGATTGCTCCTTCGAAAAGGGTTAATATTCATACTAAAAAAGGAATTGTAAAGGGTGTTTTTGGATGGCCGGCGATTCATACTCGTTTGCGTGATAAAGAAGAAAATCCGAAATTGAGTAATATTTTTATTGATTTGGGCTGCGAAACTAAAGAGCAGGTTGAAGCAATGGGCGTTCATGTGGGCTGTGTGATTACTTATCCTGATGAATTCATGATTTTGAACGAAAACAAATTTGTCTGCCGCGCGATTGATAACAGAATGGGTGGATTCATGATTGCTGAAGTGGCTCGTTTATTACATGAAAATAAAAAGACGCTTCCTTTTGGTTTATATATTGTAAATTCGGTTCAGGAAGAAATTGGTCTTCGTGGTGCAGAAATGATTGCACACACGATTAAACCAAACGTTGCCATTGTGACTGATGTTTGTCACGATACCACAACTCCAATGATTGATAAAAAGGTTGAAGGTGATTTAAAAATGGGAAAAGGGCCTGTTATTGCCTATTCTCCGGCTATTCAAAATAAACTTCGTGATTTAATTGTAGATACTGCCGAAGAAAATAAGATTCCGTTTCAGCGTCATGCAACATCGAGAGCGACCGGAACTGATACTGATGCTTTTGCTTACAGTAATGGCGGTGTGGCATCGGCATTGATTTCTCTTCCGCTGCGTTATATGCATACAACAGTTGAAATGGTTCACAAAGAAGATGTAGAAAATGTGATCCAGCTGATTTATGAATCGCTGCTGAAAATAGAAAACAATCAAAATTTTTCTTATTTTAAATAATATTTTAAAAAACATAAATTCGGCTGTTTGTTCTAGACAGCCGAATTTATAAATAAACAAAGTATGAAAATTTTACTACTCGAAGATGATTTTACTTTATCTAAAGAAATCTCCGCATTCTTTACTACTAAAGAATTCGAGTGTATACCTTATTATGATGGTTCTTTATTATTAAAAAAGTATTTTCCTTACGAGTATGATTTAATTATTCTCGATATTAATGTTCCCGGCACAAACGGTATTGATGTTTGCAAAGGAATTAGAGAGGTTGATAAAAAGACTCCTATTATAATGCTTACGGCTTTTAGTGAAATTGAAGATAAACTGGCTTCTTTTGATAATGGTGCCGATGATTATTTGGTTAAGCCTTTTCATTTTGACGAATTGTACGCCCGAATTCTATCTTTATTACGACGAAAAGAAATCCCGCAGCAAACAGAAAAGAAAATTATCATTGAAGATTTAGAAATTCTGGAAGAAGAAATGAAAGTTTTTCGTTCTGGCGAAGAAGTTAAACTTACTCCAAAAGAGTTTAAATTGATTTTAATTTTGGCTCATGCCAAAGGAAAAGTTTTGTCTAAACAATTTATTGCTGATAAACTTTGGGATTATCATATTGAAACGAATCAAAATACGATTGAAGTTTATATTAATTTCCTTCGAAAAAAAATCGATAAAGATCACGAGATAAAACTTATCCGTACCAAAATTGGCTACGGGTATTATTTAAGCAGCGAAGAATGACTTTAAAAAACAGAATATCACTTTTGGTAAGCTTACTATTTACAATCCTTTTTGGGTTGGCTTCTACGGTGATTTTTGTTTTGTATTCTAATTTTAGAAAAGAAGAATTTCGGGATCGTTTAGAAATTAAAGCACTTTCAAACATTAAACTTTTGGTTAATGTAAAAGAAGTTGATGACCAGCTTTTAAAGATTATTGACCAAAATTCCATTAATAAGTTGTATGATGAAAAGACTTTGGTTTTTGATTCTCATTTTAAACTTATCTACAGCAGTATTGATGATGCTAAAATAAATTGGTCTGTTGAGGATTTAAAATATCTTAAAAAACATAAAACTTTCTTTAAACAGCAAGGTGATTATGAGGTTTACGGTGTTTTTTATGATACGAAAGATAAAGATTTTTATGCTTTAATTTCGGCTACGGATGATTACGGAAAGAGAAAACTGCTTTTTTTAAGATATACTCTCATTATATCTTATATTCTATTTACTTGTATCTGCTGGGTTTTAACTTCGTTTATGGTTAAAAAGGCCATGAATCCTTTAAGTTTATTCCATCAGAAAATAAAAAATATCAACGAGAATAATCTTGATACCCGTATTGCTTCAAAAAGCAACAAGGATGAAATTGATTTGATTGCCAATGAATTTAATTTCATGATGGACCGCATTGAGGTTTCTTATCAAAAACAAAAAGAATTTACGGCCCACGCATCGCATGAGCTTAGAACACCTCTTTCGAGAATAACGGCGCAAATAGAAAATACAGTTGCTGATCCTGCAACATCTGTAAAAGGAAAAACTTTTTTAACTACTATTTTATCAGATATAAATCACTTAACAGAATTGATTAGTTCTTTATTGATATTGTCTAAAATTGATAACAATAAAAATAATGAGGACAATGAAGTTCATAGAATGGATGAAATCCTATTCTCTGCAATTGAAAATTTAAAGAGAAGCTTTCCTGAATTTATTATTTTATTTGAAATTGAAGAAAGCGACAATTTAGATACGGCATTAGAAGTTAAGGGCAATAAAAACCTTTTGGAGATTGCTTTAATAAATGTTTTAAAAAATGCCTGCGTCTACTCAGATAATAAACAGGCTTTGGTAAAAATAAGTACTCAGGAAAATCATTTGGTTATTTCTGTTTTGAATACTGGAAAAACTTTGACCGAAACGGAACAAAAAAATCTTTTTCAGCCTTTTATGCGTGGAAAAAATTCTAAAGGAACATCTGGTTTTGGTCTTGGTTTACGCATTGTAAACCGCATTTTAACCCTACACAAATCATACATAACTTACAGTATACCAAATAGTAAAGAAAATTTATTCCAATTATTCTTTCATTAATATTTTATTTTAAGCTAATTTTAAGGTAGATTTTAAGCACTCTTAAAGTCTGGTGATAGCATATTTGTACAAAATAAAATAGATACAATGAGAAAACTATATGCATTATTGCTACTTGTACTGCTAAATCAGGTAGTTACGGCTCAAAAAACAGTCACACTTCAAGATTGTGAGAGCCAGTTTCTTAAAAACAATCTTTTTTTGCTGGCATCTCATTATAATATAGATGCAGCAAATGCAATGACAATTCAAGCCCGAATATGGGATAATCCTACAATTACTGCAGAATTAAATGCTTACAATCCAGATAGAGATAAACTCTTTGATGTTGGAAAAGAGGGACAAAAATCATTTGGCATTGAGCAATTAATTTATTTGGGCGGTAAAAAACGTAATGAAGTAAAACTGGCACAAACTAATGAGCAATTAGCAGAACTTCAGTTTAATGATTTGCTTCGAACATTAAAACTGCAATTACGCCAGAGTTTTTACACGGTTTATTACAACACTAAAAGTCTTGAAATAACAGATAAACAGCTTGTTCATATTGAAGACTTAATCAACTCCTACTCTATTCAGGCTCAAAAAGGAAATATTCCTTTGCGAGATGTTGTTCGTTTACAATCTCTGTATTTAAATTTTAAAAATGAAAGAATGGAAGTTGTTAATAGCAGCATTGAAGAGCAGGCAAATTTAAAATTGTTATTGAATTCGACTGAAACGATAATTCCGGATATTTCTAAAGACGATTTTAATAAATACTTAAAAGTTATTCCGTTTGATTTAAAATCTCTTGAATACGAAGCGATTGCCAATCGTCCTGATTATTTAGCTAAACAAAAAGAAATTGAAGCAAATGAATTGAATGTTAAATGGCAAAAATCTCTTTCAGTTCCTGATCTTACATTAGGTGCAAACTATGATCAAAGAGGCGGTGCTTTTAACAAAGAAGCTAATGTTACTATTGGAATTCCGCTGCCGCTTTGGAACAAAAATAAAGGAAATATTAAAAATGCCCAGGTCGTCTTAGCTCAATCAAAAGTAGAAAAACAAAATTTTGAACTTCAACTGGAAACTGAAATTACATCGGCATGGAATAAATGGGACGAGTCCCGTAAAAACTATGCGGTTATTAAACCTACTGTAAACTCAGATTTTGAAGCTGTTTACAATGGAATCTTAACCAATTTTCAAAAGCGAAATATCAGCTTATTAGAATTTACAGATTTTATGGAAAGTTATAATCAGGCTAATATTCAGCTAAATGAATTGAAGAAAAAACTGGCTCTATCTGGTGAAGAATTTAGTACTGCCATCAACAAGGATTTATTTTAAAATTAAATAATAATGAAACATACACTAATTATAGGAATTGCAATTGTAAGCTTATCGCTTACCAGCTGTAAAAAGGAAGTAGAAAATCCTCAAACTAATACTTCTTTCGCCTTAAGCGATAGTATGCTAAAAACTACAAGTACAGCAACTGCAGAAAAACAAACTGTAAAAAACGAATTGAATTTTTACGGAAAAATCACAGCCGACAATAATAAATTAATTGACGTTTATCCGCTTGTTGGTGGAAATGTGGTTAAAGTAAATGTTGAACTTGGAGATTATGTAAAAAAAGGACAAGTTTTAGCAACGATAAAAAGTACCGATGTTGCTGATTTCGAAAAACAGTCTATCGATGCTAAAAGTGATTTACTGGTTGCAAAAAATAACTTAAAAGTGGCAACAGAATTATTTGATGGGAAATTAAATTCTGAAAGTGATGTGCTGCAGGCAAAAGCTGAAGTAAATAAAGCACAGTCTCAATTGAGTAAAATTCAGGAAACTTATAAAATCTATAATATTAAAGCGGGTTCTATTTATGAAGTAACAGCACCAATCAGCGGGTTTATTATTCAAAAAAGTATCAATCAGGATATGCTTTTACGTTCTGACCGTTCTGAAAATATTTTTGATATAGCTGAAATCAGTGAAGTTTGGGCTATGGCCAATATTAATGAAATCGACATTAATAAAATTAAACTGGGAATTGATGCCAATGTAACAACCTTAAGTTATCCTGATAAAGTTTTTAAAGGAAAAGTAGATAAAATTTTCAATGTAATTGATCCTGAAACCAAAGCTATGCAGGCGCGTATTAAACTTCAAAATCCTGGTTTTTTATTGAAACCTGATATGAATGCGAATATTAAATTATCATATAACGAAAATCAAACAATGATTGCAATTCCAAGCAATGCGATTGTTTTTGATAAAAGTAAAAATTTTGTTATGATTTTTAAAGATCGTCATAATATCGAAACAAGACAGGTTGAAGTTTACAGAGTTGTTGGCGATACGACTTATATTTCAAGCGGTTTAAAGGAAAATGAAAAAGTCATTACCAATAATCAATTATTTATTTATCGCGCTTTAAACGATTAAGACATGAACAAATTCATACGAAATATAATTGCTTTTTCACTTAAGAATAAAGCATTTACCTTTTTTTGGGTTGGAATATTGGCGGTTGCCGGATTTATTTCCTTCAAAAATATGCCTATTGATGCTTTTCCCGATGTAACGAATACTCAAATTATCATCATTACGCAATGGAATGGTAAAAGCGCCGAAGAAGTAGAACGTTTTGTTACTACTCCTATCGAGATCTCAATGAACTCGGTGCAGAAAAAAACAAGTGTTAGGAGTATTACCATGTTTGGTTTATCAGTTATCAAAATTATTTTTGATGATGGTGTTGATGATACTTTTGCCCGCTTTCAGGTAAACAATTTACTTAAAAATGTAACACTTCCAGATGATGTTGAACCAGACGTTCAACCGCCTTATGGACCAACTGGTGAAATTTTCAGGTATATTGTAAAAAGTAATAGCCGCGACAGCCGCGAATTGCTGACTTACCAAAACTGGGTTATCGACAAACAATTACGTGCAGTTCCGGGAGTTGCTGATTTGAACGTTTTTGGAGGACAAACAAAAACTTATGAAGTTGGTGTTGATCCGGTAAAATTGGCTAAATACAATATTACGCCGCTTCAGGTTTATAATGCTATTGATGCCGGAAACTTAAATGTTGGGGGTGATATTATTGAAAAAAACGGACAGGCATTTGTAGTTCGAGGTGTTGGACTTCTTAAGTCGATTCAGGATATTGAAAATATTATTGTAGATGACGCTGGAGGAAATCCAATTTTGGTAAAAAATGTAGCTTCTGTTTATGAAAGCTCGATGCCAAGAGTCGGGCAAACCGGAATTGGTAAAAATGATGATGCCGTTGAAGGGATTGTTGTAATGCGTAAAGGAGAAAATGCGCAAGAAACTTTAGCCTTGATTAAAGATAAAATAAAGGATTTGAATGATAATGTTCTTCCGAAGGATATTAAAATTGAAACTTTTTATGATCGTGATAACTTAATGAATTTCACTACCGAAACGGTAATGCATAATTTATTTGAAGGTATTATTCTGGTTACGTGCGTTGTGTTTCTTTTCATGGCCGACTGGAGAACTACTTTTACGGTTTCTATCGTAATTCCGCTTTCTTTATTATTTGCCTTTTTATGTTTGAAAATGATGGGAATGAGCGCCAACTTACTGAGTTTAGGTGCGGTCGATTTCGGGATTATCATTGATGGTGCGGTTGTAATGGTCGAAGGATTATTTGTTGTACTCGATCACCGAGCGCATCAATTAGGAATGAAAGCTTATAATAAAATTGCAAAAGGAAGCATTATTAAGAAAACAGGAACAGAAATGGGTAAAGCCATCTTTTTCTCTAAATTAATTATTATTACCGCTTTACTACCCATATTTTCATTCCAGAAAGTAGAAGGAAAAATGTTCTCCCCCCTTGCCTATACGTTAGGTTTTGCCTTAATGGGAGCATTACTTTTTACCTTGACTTTGGTTCCGGTTTTATCTCATATTTTATTGAATAAAAATGTAAAAGAAAAAAATAATCCGTTTGTAAACTTTTGGGACAGAAATGTGGCAAAAGGTTTTGCCTGGACATTTAAGCATAAAGTAAAAACTTTAGTTATTTCATTAAGTGTGATTGCTGCTACTTTTTTCTCTGCAACTTTTTTAGGAACAGAGTTTTTACCTCAGTTAAATGAAGGTGCATTATGGGTAACGGCTGAATTACCGATGAGTACTTCGTTGCCTGAAAGTGTGAAAACTGCGGCAATGATTAGAAAAGATCTGGAAAGTTTTCCTGAAGTTAAAAATGTGCTTTCGCAAACCGGACGAAGTAATGACGGAACAGATCCAAATGGATTTGGATTTATTCAGCTTCAGGTTGATTTAAAACCAAAATCAGAGTGGAAACGAAAAATCAGTATGGATGAATTAATTAATGAAATGGATAACAAACTGAAAGTTCACCAAGGAATTACGTATAATTATTCTCAGCCTGTAATTGATAACGTTGCCGAGTCTGTGGCTGGTTTTAAAGCTTCAAATGCGGTTAAGATTTATGGTGATGATTTAGATAAATTAGATGAATTATCGAATCAGGTTCTGGAAAAAATCAAAAATATTCCTGGTATTAAAGATGTCGGAATTCTTAGAAATGTCGGGCAGCCGGAAATTAGTGTAATTCTGGATCGAGAAAAAATGGCTGCTTACGGCGTAACATTAAGCGATGCACAGGCTGTTTTAGAATTGGCTTTTGGAGGAAAAACAGCAACACAAAAATATGAGGATGAAAAGAAATTTGATGTTCGAGTTCGTTTTTCTAAAGAATATCGTAAAGATGAAGAAGATTTAGCCGAGTTAAAAGTACCAACCATAAGCGGTGCAAAAATTCCGTTGAAAGAAATCTGCGACATTAAAACGATAACTGGTCCTGCATTTATTTACAGAGATAATACAAAACGTTTTATTGGAGTAAAATTCTCTGTTCGTGACCGAGATTTAGGAAGTACCATTGCCGAAGCACAATCTAAAGTGGCAGAAGTAAAAATGCCGCCAGGATATACAACAGGCTGGACTGGAGAATTTGAAAATCAGGTTCGTGCAAGTGCGCGTTTAGCTCAGGTTGTACCAATCAGTTTAATTGGAATATTTGTGCTTTTGTTTATTTTGTTTGGAAATATCAAAGATTCGCTGTTAGTTTTAACTAATGTTCCGTTTGCTGTAATTGGAGGAATTATTGCTTTGCACTTAACCGGAATGAATTTTGGAATTTCGGCAGGAGTTGGTTTTATTGCTTTACTGGGAATTTGTATACAAAATGGTGTAATTCTGATATCGGAATTTCATCATAATCTCAAGGCAAAATTCTCACTTGAAGAATCCATTTTTATGGGCGTAAAAGCCAGAACAAGAGCCGTAGTTATGACTGCGCTCATGGCTTCGATAGGTTTAATGCCAGCAGCAATTTCAACAGGAATTGGTTCTGAGTCTCAAAAACCTCTTGCAATTGTTATTATTGGAGGTTTGGTAACAGCAACAATCCTGACGTTATTAGTTTTCCCAATTTTATTCTGGATATTCAACAAGAAAAAACATGCTCCTATAGAATAGAGGTATTTAAGATAGAATTAATTTGGTTAGGTTAATTTTGGTTTTAAAAAAAAAAGAGACTGTCTCAAAGGTCAAGACAGCTCTTTTACTATAATTATTTGTTTGTTTTTAAAGCAAACTTAACTTGTTTCTACAAATGAAATGTTCCTACGGAACAAAGAATATAACTTGTTATTTTTTGATTTCGGGTTTCATTCCATTAGGAATGTTTCATAGGTAGAAAAAATAGAGGTCATCCACATTTACGTTCCGTAGGAACGTTTGATTTTGACATCGTTTTTTAATAATCTGGTATATCAAACGTTCCTACGGAACGTAAACGATAATAATAATATAATTTCTACCTATGAAATGTTCCTACGGAACAAAGAAACGTGTAAAATAAATAGGGGCTGCTCTGACTTTTGAGACAGCCTCTTTTTGATTTCTGGAATTATTAAATAAAAAAACAGCCTTCCGCTCAAAGAAGGCTGTTTGTATACTAACTCAAACTTTTTAAACTATATTATTTTAAATCTTTCAAAAGTGCAATAGCTTCAGTTGCATTTGATAATTGTGCATATTTTAAAGCTGTATATCCTTTTTCATTTTTATCTGATGGACGAGCACCAGCTGCTAATAAAACTTTAATGATTTCTGCTTTGTTATAACGAGCAGCAGTCATTAATGGAGACATATCATCTGCTTTTTCGTTTACATTAACTCCGTATTCAATAAATTTCTTAACAGTATCGATATCTCCTTTGCTTACTGCAACTACCAGAGGTGTTCCGTCATCGTATACAGCTGATACTGCAACTTGATTTTTAACAGCAGATGTGTTATTTGAAGCTGCTGCAACATTTGCAAATGTTACTAAAGCTAATCCTAAATAAATAATTGAATTTTTCATAATGATTGGGTTTGTTAAATTGATTGATAAATATTTGATTGATAATGAATTGATTTTAAATCCTTGACAAATGTAATCTAATTTCAGTACATTGCATTACAAAGTACCTTGTTTCAACTAATTCTTAACGTTTTATTAATGAATTCGAAATATTGACTTTCTAAAATTGAAATTCTATATAAAAGACGCTGCAAATGTAGAAATGTTACACGAATTCAAATATTTTTTCAATTTAGACAGCAGATTTTTTAAGAAAAATTAAAAGCAATACTCTATCTTTTTAACTATACAGTATTATTATGCGCAAAAAAGACAGAAATTTTTCATTAAAACAAAATTTTTAAGCAAGATTTTGTAGATTTCTCACTAAAATAAAAAACTTTCAATACAAATACATAAAGTAAGAAAAATCATAAGATATAACGAAATAGTTTTCCGTTTTTAACATATCAAAAAACTTAAAAAAGGCAATTATCGTAATGATTCCTTCTCATAAATATTTTTAAAATCAGTTACTAATTTTGTATTTGATTTGTTTGGTTCTTATAACATAGAATTTTGGCTTCTTTTTTGACATTTTTATCAATCTGCACAAAAAGAAAATGCCCTGTTATCATAAATATTGATAACAGGGCATTTTTTATTTGAAATAAACTTCATGGCTTAAAGGTTAGTTTAAGCCAAAGAATTACTATTTAGAGGCTAAGTATTGTAACACGTTTTTATTAATACGCTGGTCAATATTATCAATATCTGCTTTCACGAATTTTTCTCCTAAAATATTCTCATACAATTCAATATATCTTTCAGAAACAGATTCAATATAAGTATCTGTCATATCAGGAATCTGCTGTCCTTCCTGACCTTGAAAACCATTTTCGATTAACCAGCGGCGAACAAATTCTTTAGAAAGCTGTTTTTGCTCCTCTCCTTTTTCTTGTCTTTCAGCATATCCTTCAGCATAAAAATAACGAGAAGAATCCGGAGTATGAATTTCATCAATCAAAACAATAACGCCGTCTTTAGTTTTTCCAAATTCATATTTAGTATCAACTAAAATTAATCCGCGAGAAGCAGCTATTTCAGTTCCTCTTTGAAATAAAGCGCGAGTATATTTTTCTAAAACCAAATAATCTTCTTCTGAAACAATTCCTTTAGCCAGAATATCTTCGCGAGAAATATCTTCATCATGTGAACCATTATCTGCTTTTGTAGTTGGTGTAATAATTGGTTCCGGGAATTTATCATTTTCTTTTAAACCTTCTTCCATAGTTACGCCGCAAATTTGTTTTCTTCCTGCTGCATATTCACGTGCTGCGTGTCCCGAAAGATAACCGCGAATTACCATTTCTACTTTAAAAGGCTCGCATAAATGTCCAACAGCAACGTTTGGATCTGGAGTTGCAATTAACCAATTCGGAACAATATCCTGCGTTAATTCCATAAATTTTGTCGCTATCTGATTCAAAATTTGTCCTTTGTACGGAATTCCTTTTGGTAAAACCACGTCAAAGGCCGAAAGTCTGTCAGTTGCTACCATTACTAAAAGATCGTCATTGATGTTATAAACTTCTCTAACTTTTCCGCGGTAAACTGATTTCTGATTCGGGAAATTAAAATTGGTGGTTGTAATTGTATTACTCATTATCTTAGTTGTGTTGTTTTTTATGAATGCAAATTTAAAATTATTTCAGAGAGTTACATCATCAAAGAAAAAGATAAATAAGAAATATGATAATTTGTATTTGGTTTGCCACGAATTACACAAATTTTCACGAATTTTTTAGCAGCTAAATCGGTTTGATTACTTCAATAAATAATTCGTGGAAATTTGTGTAATTAGTGGCAAAAAAACTCTAGACTAGTTCTTTGTCTAATATTTTTGAAGCGATATATTTTGCTACGCCATCTTCGGCATTTGTTTTAATAACTTCTAAATCTGGCAAAGTTTCTTTTAATAGTGCTGGAGCATTTCCCATAATTAAACCTTTTCCAGATGCTGATAACATTTGAAGATCATTGAAACCGTCTCCAAATGCAACTGCTTCAGACAAAGTAAAACCTTCTTTTTCTAAAACCTGCTCAACTGCGACAGCTTTATCTATCGATTTGTCCATAAATTCCAAACAAGTTGGTAAACTAAAAGCATGGTGTAAATATTCTGATGAATTGGTTAAAACGGCATCTTTTAGCTTTACTAATTTTTCATGGTTATCACATGAAAAGAATATTTTAATAGCTTCAAAATCTTCCAGCGTTTTATAATCTACTAATTCTGGGCGATATTTTAATTCAGCTTGAAAAGAATTAAGTCTTTCGTTCCATTTATTAGTCTGCCAAACATTTTCTTTAAATAAAACAACAGTGATTTCAGAGTCGATTTCAACATTTAAAGCTGCTTTTACAATATCACTATCTAAGTTAAATGCAAAAAGTTCTTCTTTATTTGGCGAATGAATTCTTGCTCCGTTTGAACTCACTAAATAAACGGGAACTCCAAGCGTTTCAACAATAGCCATTGCATCAAGATGATGGCGGCCAGTTGCAACAACTAAAAGATAACCTTGATTGTGAAGTTCCTGAAAAATTGATTTGGTATAATCTGAAATTTTGTGCTGAGTGTTTAGTAAAGTTCCATCTAAATCACTTACTACAACTTTTATATTTTTAAGTTTTGTCATATCAATATCAAATATTTATGATGTGCAAATTTACGGCTTTACGCTCAGCTGAGCAAAGATTACAAGCCTTGAAAGCCAAAAATGAGGCAAGTTTATTATTTATTTAACTATTCCGTTAAATACTGCATTTTAAACAATTAAACTTTAACAATTCCAGATTTGTATAAATTTATTGCTTTCTGAATAACCAATTCAATCTTTTCTAAAGGCAAGTCTTCCTCAGAATTAAACATCATAATTTTCATTCTGGAACGCTTTTCCTGAATCAAAAAAGATTCTTCAAAATGTTTTCCTTCTACAATTCCAATATATGGCTGTTTCAGTTTTTTATGAATCCATAAATAGCAGAACATTTTTCCTTTATAGCAGAAAAATGGCATTCCGTATTTTAAAACATGTGTAATGTCTTTGTCTTGTTTTAAGATAATATCTTTTAATGCCAGAAATGTTCCTTTTATGGGTTCTTCTTGGTTTAGGTAGAAATCATCTAGTTGTTTCATTTTTTTTGATATAAAAAATATTCGTTTTACTCAGTTCTAAATAACATGAATAAAACGAATACTTTATAGCTTTATTTATTCTGCCACAGATTAAAAGATTAAAAAGATTCTCACAGATTATAAAAATCATTTTAATCTTTTAATCTGTGGCAGAATTTATTAAACATTCACTAACCATCTACACACGAAATTAGTCGTGGTTTTCTATTTGCTTATAAGCGTCGATTACCTTTTTGACTAATCTGTGGCGTACGATATCTTTATCATCAAGATAAATAATTCCGATGCCGTCTATATCCTTAAGAACCAAAATAGCTTCTTTAAGACCCGAAATAGTTCTGCGTGGTAAATCGACCTGACCAGGATCTCCCGTAATCATAAACTTGGCGTTTTTTCCCATACGGGTCAAAAACATCTTCATTTGTGAGTGCGTTGTATTCTGCGCTTCATCCAGAATTACAAAGGCGTTATCAAGTGTTCTCCCGCGCATAAATGCCAAAGGCGCAATCTGAATAATTCCTTTTAAAATGTAATCTTCGAGTTTTTCATTTGGTAACATATCTCTCAAAGCATCATAAAGAGGCTGCATGTAAGGATCTAGTTTTTCTTTCATATCGCCGGGTAAAAAACCAAGATTTTCTCCTGCTTCTACCGCCGGACGCGTTAATATGATCCTTTTTACTTCTTTGTCTTTAAGTGCTTTAACAGCCATTGCAACACCCGTGTAAGTTTTTCCGGTTCCGGCAGGTCCAATTGCAAATACCATATCATTTTTTCTGATTGTATCTACCAGTAACTGCTGGTTAGGTGTCATGGCTTTAATAATCTTACCACCAACTCCGTGAACTAATATTTTGTCATGATCGTATGCTTTTTTTTCATCCTGACCATCACTCATTATTACACGTTCAATTACATTATCATCAATGTTGTTGTATCTGGTAAAATGAAGCATAAGCCTCTGAAATCTCTTTTCGAATTCATCTAAAACATCTTTTTCGCCAAAGGCTTTTAAAGTTGTCCCTCGCGCTACGATTTTAAGCTTTGGGTAGTACTTTTTAATTATTTCAAGATGAGAATCCTGCGCGCCCCAAAAGTCTTTTGGAGCGATGTCTATAAGCTCGATAATTCTTTCGTTCAAATGAGATAAATTTAAATTAAAAATAAATTTGTTTTGTAAATCTATTGCTGTCGGGTATTTTTTTAGTTCACAGTTTGCAGTCGCAGAATGCAGCAGCAGTTTTTCTCAAAAAAAATTAACTCTATATTTTAGACTGATAACTGAAACTGAAAACTGAGACTATAATAATTGTATTTTCTTTCTTTCAATTTGCATTTACTATTACTAGATTTGCATTTCTCAAATTTAATGAAAATTCGAGTTAAATACTATCAATAGTTATAAACAAAATGATGTCAATAATTACCCTCACTACTGATTACGGCTTAAAAGACCACTTTGTTGGTTCGCTGAAGGGTAAAATTATTTCTGAACTTCCAGATGCAAAAATCATTGACATTTCGCATGACATTGATCCATTTAACACAGCCGAAGCAAGTTACATTATTGGAGCCTCTTATTTGAGTTTTCCAAAAGGGACAGTACATTTAATTGGAGTTGATATTGAACGCAATAAAGAGAACCAGCATATCGCTATGCAATGGAACGATCACTATTTTATTTGCGCCGATAACGGAATCTTAAGCATGCTTACGCAGAAGATTGTACCGCAAAAAATTGTAGAAATTAATATTCATGACCGTTTTCCTATTGAATTCAGCGATTTGGATATTTTTATTCAGGTGGCCTGCCATATTGCAAAAGGCGGTTTACTGAATGTTATTGGCAAAGAAATTCCAGCAGTTAAAGAAGTAACGGAATTGCAGGCCGTAGTTGCTGCAGATGGAAATTCATTAAAAGGCTACGTTATTTATATTGATCATTTTGGAAACGTGATAACAAACATTTCAAAACAGCAGTTTTTAGAAGTGGCAAAAGGTCGTCCGTATGAAATTGTGATGAAGCCAAAAAGTATTAAAACGATTCTTCCAAATTATTCGGCTATAGCGACTTCAGACAAATATCCTATTAAAACTTATGAAGGTGAAAAACTGGCGATTTTTAATGAAGCTGGTTTTCTTGAGATTGCTATTTTTAGAAGTAATCCTTCTAAAGTGGGTTCTGCAAATAGTTTGTTGGGACTGAATTATCGTGATGTGATTACGATTAAGTTTTCGTAATTAATTTTAGATTTTAGGGTTCAGACTTTAGATTAAATGGCTCGCAGATTTTGTGGATTGAACGGATTTACACTGATGTTTATTCACTTTATTGTTCTTCTCAATTATTCATTGCCTTATAAACATAGCCCGTGGTTTCAACCACGGGAACACATTCTGAACACATTATTATACGTATCGTGATATGCATAGTGTTCCTACGGTCGAAACCGCGGGCTATATTTGAAATACTTTATGATATCACTGCCTAAAAAGTATGTATTATAATATTTTATTTTTTCTTAAAAAGAACAATCAATTTTGGTATTTTTGCGCACCTGTAAACGATTTTCAATCTAAAATCTAAAATCAGAAATCTAAAATTATAATATGTTCGTAAGAATAGTAAAAATGAGTTTTCACGAAGAAAAAATTCCTGATTTTTTGGAGAATTTTGAATCGGTGAAAGATAAAATACGAAATGCAGACGGAAATCGTTTTTTAGAATTGTATCAGGATAAAAATGATAAGTGTATTTTCTTTACCTATAGTTATTGGGAAACCGAACAAGATTTAGAAAACTACAGACAATCTGAATTATTTAATACAGTTTGGGATTTTACAAAGAAATTATTCAAGGCAAAACCAGAAGCGTGGAGCGTTGATAAACTGGTCAGCTTAAATTAATGAACGATTTAACCGCAAAGAGCGCAAAGATTTATATTAAAAAGGTTTTATAAAAACGCAAAGTTCGCAAAGCGTTGAGAAAAAAACTTTGCGAACTTTGCGTAAAACTTTGCGCTCTCCTATGTTTGTCAAGTTAATTTACGATGAGTGATCGTTATGTTTAAATTTGCAATAATTAAGTGAAAAGGAATGAGAGTCCATTGGCGCCTAAATAGTTCAAGAAACATATTCTCGCAAAGAAATTACCTCATTCTTTTTTATCTTTTAGAGTCTGAACAGAATGTAAGGAATTATGCAATGCTTAATATCCAGAATATCCAATCAGGAGAAAAGACGAGGGAAGATTCATCACTTTATAATTAAATTTAAAAAGACAAAGATGAGTAAAGCAGTAAAACAAGTAGCAGGAATTGATGTAGCCCAAAAAGAATTAGTGGTTACCTTAGGTCGTCTTTTAGATGATTTTACTATAGAATTATTTGCCTACAGGATATTTAGGAATAACGATTTAGGCTTTAAGTCGCTGGTTGAATGGACAAATTCACTCACTGACAATCAAATCCCTGTTCGATATGTAATGGAAGCCACAGGTGTGTATCATCAGAAATTTGCCTATTATTTATCTGACAATAACCATGAAGCAAGTATTGTGCTGCCTAATAAAATCAGCAATTATATGCGGACTTTGGAGTTAAAAACTATTACAGATAAAAGCTGCTCACAAGCAATAGCCCAATTTGGGTTAGAGAGAAAATTGGATATTTGGAGCAGGCCAAAAGCTGTTTATAGGGAATTGCAGCAGCTAACCCGCGAAAGAGATCAAATAGTACAGGAAAGAAGCATTATTAAAAATCAAATGCATGCCGAAAATGCAGAAGCGGAGCCAAATCAAAAAAGTATGCAGCGAATGCAGTCAAGAATAGGATTTTTAAATTCACAGGAAAAGGAAATCAAAGAAGACATTGCAGGTCTAATAGCTGCAGATCTTAACTTAAAGCAGACCATCGATAAAATCACTTCAATACCTGGAGTTGGAGAATTGACCGCAGTGATTGTTTTGGCAGAAACAAATGGATTTGAACTCATTAGGAATAAATCACAATTAACAAGTTATGCAGGACTTGATGTAAAGGAGAAGCAATCAGGAACCTCAATAAAAGGAAAGCCCAGAATATCAAAAAAGGGAAATCGAAATTTAAGAAAAGCCATGCATCTTCCAGCATTAACTGCAGTAAAATGGGACGATAACTTTAAAGATATATACGCACGACTGGCATCTAAGCATGGCATTAAAATGAAAGCATTGGTAAGCATTCAAAGAAAAATACTAGAACTTATCTATGTTTTATTCAAAAACCAAACTCTTTACAATAAAAACTATACAACAAAAAATAGCGTGAAAACACAAATGGCTTTACACGCTATAGAGACTAGCTCAAAGACTGTCTTGAAAAAACAAAACTAATAAAAATTAAGATTTTAATTTGGAAATCAACACAGAATCTTTGCGGTTAAAAAAACAATTACACGATTAAACAAATAAACGAATAAACGAATAAACGTTATACATGAAATCAATCATTTTACGAGAAATAAAATCCTTTTTTGGCTCTCCTATTGGCTATTTAGTCATTGCGATTTTCTTAATCAGCAACGGGCTGTTTTTATGGGTATTTGAAGGAGATTACAATATATTGAATACAGGTTATGCCGATTTGACCCCGTTTTTCACATTAACACCGTGGATTTTAATTTTTCTGATTCCGGCTGTTACGATGAGAAGTTTCTCCGACGAAAGAAAACAAGGAACTCTTGAATTGCTTTTAACCAAACCACTATCGATTTGGGAAATTGTAAACGGAAAATTTTTAGGTTCATTTTTCCTGATTATTTTAGCAATTATTCCAACTTTCATTTATGTAAAAGTAATTTCAAGTTTAGGTCTGCCTGAAGGAAATATCGATATGGGAAGCACAATTGGCTCTTATTTCGGATTGTTATTTTTAATTGCTTCTTATTCCGCAATTGGAATCTTCACTTCTACTCTATCAGAAAATCAAATCGTTGCTTTTATTATTGCTGTGTTTTTATGTTTTTTGTTTTATTTTGGATTTGAAGGTCTAGCCTCGTTAGTTCCGGGACAATCAAATATTATTTCGGCATTTGGAATGCAGGATCATTTTAAAAGTATGAGCCGGGGCGTTATTGATACCCGCGATGTAATTTACTTTTTAAGCATCAGCGTTTTGTTTTTATCTTTTACCGTTTATCAATTAAAATCTTTTAAAGCGTAATGAAAGCATCTAATAAATTAAATTTAAAGACATTAGGCATTACAATTTTTATTTTAATTGTTTTAAATGTTCTCGGAAGCTTATTTTTTCATCGTTTTGATTTAACGAAAGACAAACGATATACTTTATCACCAACTTCTTTACAAATTGTAAAACAGGTTAAAAATCCGTTGTCGATTAAGATTTATATGCAGGGCGAACTTCCTGCAGATTTTAGACGCTTACAACTGGAAACTAAACAATTACTGGAAGAATTTCAGGCTTATAACAGCAATATTGTTTTTGAATTCGTTAACCCGATGGAAAACGAAGACGAAAGTATGGAAGTTGTAAAATCGCTTTATCAAAAAGGACTTACGCCAATAAACATAACGGTGGACGATAAAGGAAAACAATCTCAGGAAATGGTTTTTCCTTGGGCGGTTGCGGTTTACAATAATAAAGAAGTTAATATTCCTTTGTTGAAAAACATTATGGGAGCTTCGACTACACAAAAAGTAATTGGATCGATTCAGCATTTAGAATATTCGATTGCCGATGCTATCAATAAAATCACGAAAGACAGACAAAAGAAAGTTGCGATTATAAAAGGTAATGGCGAATTGTCTGAAATTCATATTGGTAAATTATTGAGACAAATTAAGGAAAGTTATTATATCGGACCTTTTACTTTAGATTCTGTTGCTAAAGATCCAAACGGAACTTTAGATGCCCTTGAAAAATATGATTTAGCGATTATCTCAAAACCAACTGAAAAATTCTCAGACGAAGAAAAACAAGTTTTGGATCAGTTTATTATGAACGGCGGTAAAACGTTATGGCTGGTTGATCAGGTTGCGGCTGATATGGACAGTTTATACAATCAGGCTGGTGCGACTTTGGCGTATCCACGAGATTTGAATTTAAACGATATGTTCTTCAAATACGGATTCAGAATTAATCCTGATTTGGTTAAAGACGAAAACGGAAGCCCAATAAAACTAGCAACAGGAGAACAAGGAAGTGCAACACAATATCAGGATTTTATCTGGAAATTTGCGCCATTAGTTCAACCTTCAAGCCAGCACCCAATTGTGAAAAATTTAGGCGGAATCAAATTTGATTTTGCCAGTCCGATTGACACTTTAAAAAACGGAATCAAAAAAACCGTTTTATTGCAATCGTCTCAATATTCTAAAACCATTGGAACACCGTCAGAAATTAATCTGAATATTGTAACAGAGAAAACTACACCAGCAGATTATGCTAATAAAGGAAATATAAATCTTTCTGTTTTATTAGAAGGAAGTTTTCATTCAGCATTTGAAAATCGTGTTTTACCTTTTAAAGAAAGTTCTTTTCTGGCAAAAGGAAAACCAACCAAAATGATCGTAGTTGCAGATGGAGATATTGCCCGAAATCAATTGGATAAAAACATGATGCCTGTTGAATTGGGCTATGACCAAAGAACCGGAAACCTTTATGACAATAAAGATTTTATGATGAATTGTGTCAATTATCTTCTTGATGATACAGGACTTATTAACATTAGAAGCAAAGATGTTGAACTGCCATTATTGGATAAAGAAAAAGTTTACGAAAATTATACGACAACGCAATTCATAACTATCGGGCTTCCAATCCTTATTTTATTGGTTTTCGGATTGGTATTTACCTTTATCAGAAAAAAGAAATACAGCCGATAGATGTTAATAAAAAAATTGCGAAACTTAAGAATGTTTACGATATATTTGTAATCCGTATGCCCAGCGCCTAAATGCTTGGTAATACCTCAAAAAATAAAACAAAAGAGATGAAATTTATAGTATCGAGTTCGTACTTATTAAAACAATTACAAGTTTTAGGTAGTGTAATTAACAGTAACAATACGTTGCCTATTTTAGACAACTTTTTATTTGAACTAAACAATAGTGAGTTGACTGTTTCGGCTTCAGATCTCGAAACGACAATGTCGGCTACATTATCAATCGATTCTAAAAGTAAAGGAAGCGTTGCTGTACCGGCAAAACTTTTACTTGAAATTTTAAAAACATTTCCAGAGCAGCCTTTAACTTTTACTGTTGAAGACAATAATACAGTTGAGATTAGTTCTAACTCAGGGAAATATGCATTAGCATATGCTGCCGGAGAAGAATTTCCTAAGTCTGTACATCTTGAAGATCCGTCTGTAACTTTAGTTCCTGCTGATGTTTTGGCAACTGCAGTAAGCAAAACAATTTTTGCTGCCGGAAACGATGATTTACGTCCGGTAATGTCTGGAGTATTTTTCCAGTTCTCTCCAGAAGGTTTAACTTTTGTTGCTACAGATGCTCATAAATTAGTAAAATATGCCCGTGCAGATGTAAAAGCATCTCAGGTTGCAGATTTTATCATGCCAAAGAAACCTTTGAATATCTTAAAAAGTATTTTAGGAAGTTCTGACGCTGAAGTAAAAATTGAATACAATGATTCAAATGCGACTTTCTCATTTGATAATTATATCTTACTGTGTCGTTTAATCGACGGAAAATACCCTAATTACGAAGCGGTAATTCCAAAAGAAAATCCAAATAGATTAATGATCGACCGTTCTTTATTTTTAAGTTCTGTTCGTCGTGTTGCGATTTTCTCAAACAAAACTACACACCAAATTCGTTTAAAAATTGCAGGAGCTGAATTAAATGTTTCTGCTGAGGATATCGATTACTCAAACAAAGCAGAAGAAAGACTGACTTGTGATTATCAAGGTGATGATTTACAAATTGGTTTCAATTCTCGTTTTTTAATCGAGATGCTGACAAACCTGCAGTCAGATATGATTATGTTAGAAATGTCGTTGCCAAACAGAGCTGGTATTTTAACGCCAGTTGATGGTTTAGAAGAAGGTGAAACAGTAACAATGCTGGTAATGCCTGTAATGTTAAATAGTTAACATCAAAACTTCTTTTTGTTACAGGGATTTTTTTTAATTTAAAATTAAAGACATATCATTGTAAAAAAAAATATCGCTATTAACCAACCATTTTTTATACCTAAAAACCGCAATTCTTTAAAAGAGTTGCGGTTTTTTATTTTCGGTCATTGCGAGAAACGAAGCAATCTCAACTGCAGGGTTAAACTTTGTGCTGTATTTTTAACGCAAAGCACGCTAAGATTTTTTGATATAGATTGTATTTACAATGTGCTAAGTTCGCAAAGCTTTGTGTTCATATAGCTTTGCGAACTTTGCGGTTTTATAAAAACCTAGCTTATTAAAAAATCTTAGTGTGCTTTGCGTTAAAAATTACACAAGCTATGCAACCTGAAACTTTAAACCTGAAACAAATTTTTCTTTAACTTTGCACTTATGAAAATAGAAATTTGGTCGGACATCATGTGTCCGTTTTGTTATATCGGAAAAAGACAATTGGAAACAGCTTTAGAACAGTTTCCAGATAATGAATTTGAAATTGAGTGGAAAAGCTTTCAGCTTGATCCATCTATTACACCACAGCCAGAAAAAGATGTTTATACGTATTTAGCAGAACGAAAAGGCATGTCTGTTGAACAATCAAAAGAAATGCATAAAGGTGTCGCAGATCGCGCAAAAAGTGTTGGTTTAGATTACAACTTTGATAAAGCGGTTATTTCAAATTCTTTAGAAGCGCATAGAATCATCCAATTGGCTAAAACAAAAAAATTAGGCGATGAAATGGAGGAAATCTTCTTTAAAGCTTATTTTACAGAAGGAAGAGATTTAAACGACGGTCCAACTTTAATTGAATTAGCTGAAAAAGCGGGACTGAGTAAAAATGATGTTTTAGAAGTTCTGGAAAGCGAAAGTTTATATTTAAAAGAAGTTCAAAGCGATATTAAAGAAGCACAGGAAATTGGCGTGCAAGGCGTTCCGTTTTTTGTTTTTGACCGAAAATATGCTGTTTCGGGCGCTCAGCCAGTTGAAGCTTTTGTCCAGACAATCAAAGAAGGTTTAAAATAATTTAAATTTGAAATAGTAAAATAAATACGGATGAGTAAATTGCTCATCCGTTTTGTTTTTAATCTAATCCCGAAGAAAGCTTACTGCCCCTAACAAAGCCGCAATTTCATTATCTGTAGAAATAGAAACCTTTGTTTCTAAACCTGATTCTTTTATAGTTTTATTAAATGAAGACAAAAATAAATTACTTGCATTGGCAATTTTACCGCCAATAATGATGTGATCTGCTGAGAATTTTTTTATCCACGGAATTATTACTGCTGCCAAATCTTCTCCCATTGTTTCAAATACTTTTACAGCTTGCTGATCTCCATTAACAGCTAAATCATAAAGCTCTAAACCATTCTTAAGTGTAAAACCACTTAAAGTTTTATAATGAGACAAAAGACCTCTCACAGAAACATAATCTTCGGCAATACCTTCTTTATATTCAAGATTGTAAATTTCCCCATCTGTCGGCACCTGATTTCCTGTACTTATTGATACACCTTTATCAATAAAACAAGCTCCTAAACCTGTACCTAAAGTAACTGCCATTACTTTTTTAGAAAGATTTTCCTGCTGCTTAAAAACTTCTCCTTTTCCAAAACAAACAGCATCATTTTCAAAAAGCACCGGAAAATCATTTGAAAAATTTAAACTTTCTAAAAGCAACTCTCTAACATTCAATCCGTAAAAATGTTCGTATTTAGATTGATCTTTAATCCAGCAGATCCCTTTTTCATAATCAAATGGGCCGGGCATGCATATGGAAATCCCTTTTATGTTTTCAACTTTTGAATTTTCTATTGAAGTATTAATCACATCTTTCCAAATATTCATCACCTGATCTACTGGTAAATTAGAATCAAAAGATTCTTTAAATAATGAAAAGTCAATCACTTTCATTTCTGTTTTATTGATAACTGCTGCTGTAATATGTGTTCCTCCTATATCTAGCCCAATGGCATATGATGTATTCATTTTTAATCGTTTAGCTTTTTAGTACTAGATATTTTTGTCTTTTAAAATTTGAGGATAATGAATACTTGTGTGTACAATCATTTCTCCGAATAACGTATTTGCCCATGCAAACCATTTACGGGTAAATTTGTTTACATCGTCTTTATGAAAAGATTCGTGCATAAATCCTGTATCGGCATTTGTTTTAATCAAATTGCTGATACAAGTTTTAATCTCTTTTTCGTCTACACTTGTAATCGCTCTCAAAACAATACTCATTGGCCAAATGGTATCAACTCCGGTATGCGGGCCGCCAATTCCTTCTCCGGCTTTTCCTTTATAGAAAAACGGATTGTTTTCTGACAACACCACTTTACGGGTATTTAGATATAAAGGATCATTTGGAGCAATCGCACCTAAATATGGAAGTGATAATAGTGAAGGAACATTAGCATCATCCATCATATGGAAACTGCCGTATCCGTTTACTTCAAAAGCAATGATTTTTCCGAATTTTGGATGTTCGATGATTCCGTTTTCTTTTAAACCTTTTTGAACCTGATCTCTTAACTCTGTAGCTTTGGCAACCAAATCATTGTCTTTTAAAGCCGGTAAAGAGAAAATTTCGATTAAATAACCTAATATTTCAATCGCAAACATATTGCTCGGAATCAAATACCCAAACAAAGTACTGTCGTCACTTGGCCTGAAAGTAGAAACAATTAAGCCGCAAGGTTTTACCGGATAGCCGTAACCGCCTAACGGAACTCCGTCTGTAGCCCAGGCAGTCTGACGCTGAAAACTATATGGGCCGCCTTTTCCATCAAGTCTTTGCTGTTCTTTAAAAGTCTGCAGAATCAACAGCATGGCTTCTTTCCATTTTGCATCAAACAAACTGATGTCTCCGGTTTCTTTCCAATAGCCGTGTGCTAATCGAACAGGGTAACATAAACTGTCAATTTCCCATTTTCTTTCGTGAATTCCGGGCTGCATTTTAGTCAGGTCGTTTTTCCATTCACTTTCTTTAGTAAAATCTTTATAAAAAGCATTCGCATAAGGATCAAGCAAAATACATTTTGCCTGACGGTTGATTACTCCTTTTACTAATTCGGCCAATTTTGGGTCTTCTTTTACAAATGGAATATAAGGCCAAATCTGCGCTGTACTGTCACGCAGCCACATTGCGTCGATATCTCCGGTTATTACGTATGTATCAGGTTTTCCGTCGATGATTTCAAAATCGACTGTAGTGTCTAGTGTATTTGGAAAACAATTTTCAAATAACCAGGCCAATTCCGGGTTTGCTATTTGTTTTTTGATTCTTACAATTGCCGCTTCGACTGCTTTACTTGTAAATTTTCTTTCGGCAAGCGGAGGTCTTTTACTGATAAAATCTTTTAAAGGAAATTGAAATGTATCTGAATTAAGTCCAAAAGCATCTGTTTGAAGTGCTAATAATCCTGCGGAAAAAATTCCTGTGTTTTTTATAAATTTTCTACGTGACTGCATAAGTTTTATTTTGAAGTTGAATAAGAATACGGATACGCCTCTGATGTTGTACCTCTTTTTAAATTTGGAGAACTCGTCATATCAAAATTTAGTTCTCCGCCTTTTAATACATCAAAATGATTGATATAGTTTTTAGTATAAGCTGCATTATCCCATTTCAATTCATTTACATATTTGCTTACATCTGAATTATTTGGAGCATTTATAATAAGCTGTTTTCCGTTTTCAAGCTGTAAAGTTGTTTTCTTAAATAATGGCACACCTAAGACGTATTCTTCTGTTGCGGGACAAACCGGATAGAATCCCATTGCAGAGAAAATATACCATGCAGAAGTCTGTCCGTTATCTTCATCTCCGCAATATCCATCAGGCGTTGGTTTATACAAACGGTTCATAACTTCTCTTGACCAATATTGCGTTTTCCAAGGCTCGCCTGCATAATTGTATAAATAAATCATATGCTGAATGGGTTGATTTCCGTGTGCATACTGCCCCATATTCATAATCTGCATTTCTCGAATTTCATGTATAACAGAACCGTAATAACTGTCATCAAAAACCGGAGGTGTTGAAAATACAGCGTCTAATTTTGAAGTAAATTTTTTCTCACCGCCCATTAAATCAATTAAACCCTGAATGTCGTGAAATACGCTCCAGCTATAATGCCAGCTGTTTCCTTCTGTAAAAGCGTCTCCCCATTTAAACGGATTAAATTTTGGTGGAAAACTGCCGTCTTTATTGCGTCCGCTCATCAATCCGATAGAAGGATTAAACAACTTTTTATAATTCATCATTCGCTTTTCAAGCAGATTGATTTCTTTTTTCGGACGATCTAAAGCTTTGGCTAATTTCCAGATTGCAAAATCATCATAAGCGTATTCAAGTGTTCTGGCTGCATTTTCATTAATCTCAACATCATAAGGAACATATCCTAAGGTATTGTAATACTGCACTCCTTTTCTGCCTACAGCTTCAAGCGGCCCCTCATTATTGGCTCCGTGCTGCAATGCTTCATATAAGGTATTAATATCATAACCACGTAATCCTTTCATATAAGCATCAGAAACTACTGAGGCAGAATTATTTCCCACCATAACATTTCTAAAACCCGGACTTGACCATTCTGGTAAAAATCCGCCTTCTTTATAATCGTTTATTAAACCTTCCTGCATTTCTTTATTTATAGAAGGGTAAACTAAATTTAGCAAAGGATATAAAGCACGGAAAGTATCCCAAAATCCCGTTCCTGCATACATATATCCCGGCAGAATTTTTCCGTTATACGGGCTGTAATGTACAATTTCACCGTCTTTATTTATTTCATATTGTTTTTGTGGAAAACAAACGGTGCGGTATAAACAAGAATAGAAAGTTTTTAATTGATCCTCATTTGTATCTTCAACCGTAATTTTTCCTAAAACTTTATTCCATTCATTTTTAGACTGTGCTAAAGTTTCTTCAAAAGATGCTGAACCTAATTCGTTCTTTAAAGTCAGTTCAGCTTGCTCCGGACTTATAAAAGAAGAAGCGACTTTTATGTTTACTTTTTCTCCTTTTTGGGTTTTAAATTCAACTATTGCGCCTGTATGAAAACCAACTGCTGTTAATTTGTCTTTTGTCTGTGCTTTGTCAATCCAGGTTGAATTAGCTGCAAATGGTTTATCAAATACTAAAACAAAATAGTTTTTAAAGTTTTGCGGAACTCCGCCGCTGTTACGGGTTGTATAACCAATAATTTTATTTTCTGATGGAATTATTTTGATATAAGATCCTTTATCGAATGCATCAATTATAATTGAAGATTTTTCGTTTTCCGGAAATGTAATCTGAAAATGAGCCGCGCGTTCTGTTGTTGTAATTTCGGTTGTTATATCATAATCTGCCAGATAAACGCTGTAATAATAAGGTTTTGAAACTTCTGCTTTATGACTGAACCAGCTCGCTCTTTCCTCTTCGGCGAAAGCCACTTTACCTGTAACGGGCATAATCGAAAACTGACCGTAATCGTTCATCCACGGTGAAGGCTGATGTGTTTGTTTAAATCCTCTTATTTTTTCTGCAGTATACGTATACGCCCATCCGTCGCCCATTTTACCGGTCTGCGGTGTCCAGAAATTCATTCCCCAAGGTCTGCATATTGCGGGATAGGTATTTCCGTTTGAAAGGTTATGCAGCGACTGCGTTCCCATTAACGGGTTTACATATTCTACGGGTTCTTTAACTTGCGCATTTACAGAAATGCAATACTGTATTAATCCAAAAAAAATTAAACTTTTTATTTTCATAGTTTTTGTTTTTTTTATGCTATACGCTTTAAGCTTTAGGCTGTAGGCTTTAAGCTTTAGGCTTTAGGCTTTAGGCTTTAGGCTGTAGGCTTTAAACTGGATTTTAATTTTATACCTGCAAGGTTTTAAAAGCCTTGCAGGAAACTGAAAATCTAAAATCTACACTCTAAAATCTAAAATCTAAAATCAATTAGGCCTGTTTTCTTTTTTTACTCCAAATGTCAATGAAGGCTTGCTTCCCATGTATAATTTTAGTTCTCCGCCTTGGGCTATCATTTCTTGTGTGATATACGATTTTGTATATGGGTTTCCATTATACTCTGCTCTTTGAATGTAAATATTATCTGCGCTGTTATCAATTGCATTTATTTTAAATGAAATACCTTTTTTATAATTTATAACGGCAGAATTTACTAACGGGCTTCCTAAAACGTAAATTCCGTTTGCAGGATTTACAGAATAAAATCCCATTGAAGATAAAACATACCAAGCCGACATTTGGCCTAAATCTTCATTACCGCATAATCCGTCTGGTTTTGTAGAGTAAAATTTATTATCTATTTCACGAATTAATTTTGCTGTTTTCCAGGGCTGTCCTGCATAAGCATACAAATACGGAATATGGTGATTCGGTTCATTTCCATGAGCGTACTGCCCTATCAAACCGCTGATATCTGGTGAAACGTCTTCTCCTTCTACTTTATCGGTTATTAAAAACAGAGAATCCAGTTTGTTTAAAAAGCTTTCTTCGCTTCCAAATAAATCGATTAAACCATAAGGATCCTGAGGAACCAACCAAGTATACTGCCACGCATTTCCTTCAACATAATCATCTTTTCGGTGTGCAGATGAAAGCGGATTAAATGGCGTTCTCCATTTTCCATTGGTTAATTTACCTCTCATGAAAGTCGTTTCTTTATCAAAATAAAGTTTGTGTAAATTGGCTCTTTTGGTGAAATAAGCGTAATCTTCTGTTTTATTTAAAGCTTTTGCCATTTGTGCAATGCAATAATCGTCGATTGCATATTCAAGCGCATTTCCAACAGATTCAAGCATTTTATCGGCTGGGATATATTCTAGTTTTTGAACATAATCCATTCCGTCACGGGTTTGCATGGCTGTTTTTTTGATGGCTTCGTAAGCTAATTCGGTATCATAATCTCGATATCCTTTTAAGTAAGCATCGGCAATAACGGCAATTGAGTGATTTCCGTTCATTGTGTTGGTTTCGTTACCCATTAAATGCCAAACGGGTAATCTTCCCTGCTGCTGATAAATTGTCAAAAATGATTTAACAATATCATTAATTTTTTCCGGCTGTGTAATGGTGTATAAAGGATGTAAACCGCGATACGTATCCCAAAGTGAAAAAGTAGTGTAGTTTGTGAAATTCGCTTTTTCGTAAACTTTTTTATCTGTTCCCAGATAATCTCCGTTCGCATCATTGAAAATAGATGGCGCAAACATGGTGTGATACAATGAAGTATAAAAAACTTTCATTGTTTTTTCGTCTCCTTTTATCTGAACCTTATTGAGTTCTTTATTCCATTTTGAATTGGCTTCTTTTACCACTTTATCAAAATCCCAATTCGGAATCTCGGCTTTAATATTCGCACCAGCATTCTCTGAACTTACCGGAGATATTCCAACTTTTACCAGAACTTGTTTATTTTTTAAGGTATTAAAGTCTAATACTGCCTTCATTTTTAAACCTTCACCTCCATTACCTCTTACTACTGCAGTACTGTCATGTAAAGTAATATTTGCAATTGGTTCTGAAAATTCCATTGCAAAATAAATACGCTGATCTGCTGCCCAGCCTGCTGAATAACGGTAACCTTCAATTTTAGTTTCATCAACTTTTCTTATAAAGGTTTTTACAGGTCTGTCCCAGCCTATTCCGTCTGCAAGGTCTACTAAAATATGAGCATCATCATCTGAGTTGAAAGTGTATTTATGAAAACCTACTCTTTCGCTCGCTGTTAATTCTGCTTTGATGTTGTATTTATCTAATAAAACGCTGTAATATCCAGGTTTAACAATTTCATTATTATGGGAGAAATAAGAGCCATAACCGGTTGCCATGTCTTCTTTTGTTCCTTTGGTAAGCGCTGCTTTTCCAGATACTGGCAAAAGTAAAATATCATTCAAATCGCCAATTCCTGTTCCGCTTAAGTGGGTATGCGTAAACCCTAAAATTGTATTACTCGCATAATTGTATCCGCTGCACCAATCCCAGCCTTCAAAAACATTTACAGGCCCTAACTGCACAGCTCCAAACGGAACATTAGCGCCAACAAATACGTGACCGTGACCTGCAGAACCTATCAACGGATTTACGTATTGTGTGTAATTTATATCCGTTTGTTTTAGTTGTTTTGTTTGTTTTCTCTTTTTATGCTGTGATATTGCTGGATTTGCAAAAAATAGGTTTAAAGCCAGAATACCGCTAAATGCTATTTTATTGTATTTTTTTATCATTTCGTTTATTTTATTATTTCAATGTATATCGGTTGGCCCACAGGTTATTCGGATTAAACGGATTTACACAAATGTTTTAATTTCTGTGTGTTAGACGCACTGCTGTGCGTCTCTACGGAAAATCTTTGTCGCTTTTATTATATTGGTTTAGCCCGCAGACGACACGGATTAAACTGATTTACACGAATGTTTTAATTTCTGTGTGTTAGACGCACTGCTGTGCGTCTCTACGGAAAACCTTTGTCGCTTTGTCACTTTGAACCTTTGTCTCTTTCTTAGCAACTTAGAACCTTAGCCTCTTAGTACCTTCCTAAAACCTCATATAATGAAAAAACCTTAATCTCCGGATTAACAATTTTCCCTTCAAACGAAATTATTTTCTCTTCTCCGGCGGCTAAATCTATATAATTATCACTCCATTTTCCGGTATAATCTTTCATCGAAATATAGACATATTTTGCAGTTTTTTGGGCTTTTAAAAATACTTTATTTCCTTTTATCTGCCAGCTTATTTTTGGGTCTTCTAATTTTAAATTTATTGGGCGTGTAAGATCAATTTCTGGTGTTTTATCATCTCTGTACGCTTCACGAATAGCATACCAGGCCGCTTTTGGCTGTCGGTTATCATAATCCGTTATGCTCCAGCTTGCAACAGGCCAGCAGTCGTTTAACTGCCAGACTAAAGTTCCCATATTATAAGGCGCTTTAGAACGATGAATACCTACGATATTTTTTATTGAATAATACTGCAAACATTGTGTCAGATACGTATAATCCTCCACATTCATCTTTTTTATTTTGGTTGAATCGATAAAATATCGGTTCAAATACGAATTCAGTTTTATAAATCCTTTACCTGATTTTTGATGCGCATTTATTACATCTGAATATAAATGTCGGTCTTCCGGCAATGTGAAATTTTCTGTAGACGAATAATTCGGCATAGACAACATTCCATATTCGCTCACAAACCGCCCTGTTTTTTTCTGTACCGCTTCAATATCTTCTAATCCCCACCATAAACCCCAATAATGACTGTCTCCTTCGGTAATACTTTTTTGTTTTGACCAATGATGTAAAGGTGAAGAACTTAAGTACGGACGTTTATCATCGACTTCTTTAACCCATTTTGGAATACTATCATGAAATAAACGAACGTAATCGTGCCACAAACGGGTAGAATCTTGTTTTGATAATTTCATGCTTTTCATCCAGCCCCAGTTTTTAAAGGCTTCATCAGATTCGTTATTACCGCACCACAAAACTATACTTGGATGATGACGCAGACGTTTTACCTGATACTGAACTTCTTCTTTTACATTATCAAAAAATGCTTTATCTCCAGGAACCATTGTGCCGGCAAACATAAAATCCTGCCATACATTAATGCCGTATTTATCGCATAAATCATAGAAATAATCGTCTTCATAAATTCCGCCGCCCCAAACACGAAGCATGTTCATATTGGCATCTTTGGCAAGAGAAACTACTTTTTCATATTCTTTTTTGGTTACCCGGGAAAGAAATACATCTGACGGAATATAATTGGCGCCTTTCATATAAACAGGTTTTCCATCTATTTTAAAATAAAAAGATCGGCCAAGACTATCCGGTTCTTGTATTAATTCTATTTTACGATTAAGAATGTATGGTTTCTCTGGAGTTTTTTCATCATAAGTCTCAAGCCTTGGCGTTTTCCAAATTCCGCAGGTTGTGAATTTTGGTCCCCAATCCCATCCAAAATGATACTGCGCTTTGCGAACATAAGCACGAGGATTGTCCGGTATTTTAAAAGGTAAATCTTTTTTAGCAAGTGAATCAACCACATTTTGTGCCGATTTAAATACTATAACTAAATTATTATTGCCTGATTTGAGTACTTTTTTAACATCTACCCGCCATTGACGGAACATGTTATCGGCTTTTAAAACCAGCTGATTATTTAGGTATACAGATGCATATGTATCTAATCCGTCAAAAACCAATTCTGTGTTTTTCTTTTTCAGCATTGCTGCTGTAGCCTTAAATGTGGTTTTATATTCCCAGTTTTTGCGTTCTATCCACAATAACTTCTTTTCGCTGTCTCTGTAAAATGGGTCTGGAATTAATTTGTTGTTTAACAAATCTGTATGGATTTCTCCCGGAACAGTCGCTGGAAACCATTTTTGTGTTTTTTCTTCCCGATAACTCCAATTATTCTTCAAATCAACATTTTGTGCAAAGGCTGCCAATGAAAAATTTGAAAGATAAAGGAAGATTAACCAAAAAAGTTTTTTATCAGAATTCATTTTACTGAGTAATAATATTAATGCCTTTAAAATTCCTAAAAAGGTACAACAATTTAGTCATTTGGCAGTTTAGAGAAGGAACTGAACGTACTAAAGTTATTCCTTCTCCTTAGAATTTATTTTTCGTTATTAACTCAAAAAACAACTCGAAATATTTTCCTTTACTACCGCCTTATATTTTATTTAATGTGATGCGGGTTATTTTAAATCTGATTATAAATGAACTTTAAAACATCTGTATTTTTTTGAGATTTTTTAATTTTTGAAAATAATCCCACCTTTTTCAGCAGAAGCACTCTTTGCTGCTGCGAAAAAAAAGGCATTTAGATCAACAAATCAAACTCATTTAATAGCAGCTGTTTTTAGGATTATTAATAAAGAGATTTAAAAATAAGCCGGGCCTGCTCATGCCCGACTTATCTTAACTAACCAACCAATTTAAAAATTATTTATCCCACCAGATTCTAGTAGTCATTAAATCTAAACCTTGACGTTGAATTGCTTCTCTATAATTAGCCGCGTTTGTTACAAGCTCTGACTGATCGTAAATTAATCTTCTTGGGATAGTTCCATTTGTCTCTCCCGTTGGGTCATTTACCGGAACTAATACTGGATAACCAGTTCTTCTGTATTCTGAAAAAGCTTCAAACCCATTGAATAATAAAACAATCCATTTTTGTGTAATAATCTGTTCGATTTTTTGAGCATCTGTTCCAGCAGTTTTAAAAGGATACGCTGTGATGTAAGTATTGTATTCTGCTGGTGTAACTGCAGGTACTTTGTCCCCAAAAATCGTTAAAATGTTCATCGCTGCTCTTACTCCGTTTTCGTAATAAGTCTGTGCCGATCCGCCAACACTCCAGCCTTTTACTGCTGCTTCAGCCAATAAAAATTGTACTTCTGCATACGACATAATTAAAGTAGGTGCATCTAAACGTAATACTGTTGATGTATTAGGATCTGAGAATATTTTTTTGTCTCCGCCCGGAAATTCTTTTGCATCATTTGCCAGACCTTGCTGACTTGCCGGATTGTTATCTCCTGTAGCTTCTAATTTTGCATAAATTCTTAAACGCGGGTCGTTTGTATTTTTCAATAAATCGATAAATGTTTTACTGAATTTGATGTTTGATTCTCCACCATTTAAGTCATTTCTAACCCATGAAGATGTAATTGGGTTTGTTTTAACCCCAGCAGGACCTGCATCGTGTTTTAAAATTAAACTATCATCATTTGAAGTAAAAACTCCTTTTGAGTATGCTTTTTCTACATATTCTTTTGCTTTTGCAGGATTTACTTTAGACAAACGCATTGCTGCTCTCAGCATTAAAGAGTTTGCAAGTTTTTTCCATCTTGCAACATCACTTTGGTAATACAAATCAGCATTGCCTACAAAAGGTTTAGTCGCATCTAAAGCAGTTCCAGCTTCATCTAATTCTTTTAGAAGGTCGTTGTAAATGGCTTCCTGCGTATCGTATTTTGGAGAAAAAACGTTTCCGTTATATCCTTTTCCTGCTTCAAAATAAGGAACTTCACCGTAAGTATCTGTCAATTTTTGGAACAAGAAAACCTTCATGATTCTGCAAGCTTGAATCATATTTGAGTTCTCAGGCGTATCTTCAAGAACAGATAACAATTGGAAAATCTGATTTAATCCTTTTCCATAAGTTTCACCAAAAAGCGCGGCAGAATATTCAGAAGAATAAGTGTACTTTGAACCTGCACCTGTAGGTGACGAAAATTGCTGTACAATCTGCGCTGCGTATATGTTATTCCCTCTTGTGTTAGAAAAATCCTGTCCGTCTACATAAATCTCAGCGAGTGTAAACATTGATTTTACAGCCGGATCTGTTAAGGCATTTGGATTCGTATTCATTTCTTCGAACCCTTTATCGCATGAAGCTAATGTTAAAGCACCAACAATTGCGGCACAAAATATTTTGATATATCTATTTTTCATCTTTTTTAGTATTAGAATTTGACATTAAGAGCAAAACCATAATTTCTTGTCAATGGCATTGAAGCTCTCTCCATACCTTGTGCATTACTATTAGAATAGTTTGACTCTGGATCAATGTTTGGCACTTTGTCATAAATTGTCCATAAATTGTGAGCCGAAAATGCTAAACTAACAGACTGAAACGGTGTTTTTTGTAAAAACATTTTTGGAAAATTATAAGCAAAAGAAATCGCTCTTAATTTCACAAAATCAGCATCGTATACAAAGTTTGATGTTACATCACTATAACTTCTCCAGTAATCGTAGGCAGAAACTGTTGTGTTAACCGGATTTCCGTTAACATCATTTCCACTTACCGCTACACCACCTTCACGACCAGGAAGTGTAATTTCAGATAATCCGTAACGAGTTCCTAACTGGTTTGTAGCAGAATAAATTTCTCCTCCAAATTTAGCATCTACAAAAACCGAAAGTGTAAAGTTTTTATAAGAAAAATCATTTGAAAGTCCCATTGAAGCTGGCGCTACACCCTGACCGGCAATGATTAAATTTCCTCGCATAAACTTGCCATTTGTATCAATAACAATATTTCCATTTGCGTCTCTTAAATAATCATAAGCTTTAATTACTCCAAAAGGCTGTCCTTTTTCTAAAACTACAGAAGCTCTTCCGTCTCTGTTTCCTTCTAATGATTTTGTTGTAATTTTATCAGAAAGACTAATAACCTCACTATCATTATAAGCAAAATTATACCCTACGCTCCATGAAAAATTTGGTGTTTTAACTGCTTTTGCAGTAATAGCAAACTCCACCCCTTTATTCATGATTTCTCCAACGTTGATTTTTGTAGTTCTAAAACCAGAAGCCATAGAAATATCTGCATCAGCAATATCTTTTGTTGTTTTCTTTTGATAGAAAGTCAAATCAGTACTAATTCTATTATTAAAGAATGTATTTTCAAAACCAAATTCGATTGTACTTACATTATAAGGTTTTAAGTATTTGTTTGGAACTGTATCACCATTAATACCTAAAATTGGCTGTCCTAATGAATCAGTTTGTCCATCTGGCGTAGTGTAAGTCAATGTTAAGGCATAAGCTTCCTGCAAGCCGCCTCCTACGTTACCCCATCCTGCTCTAAGTTTACCGTAAGACATCCATTCTGGTAAATTAATAACTTCAGAATAAATAAAACTCGTACTTACAGAAGGGTAAAAAATACTGTTATCCTCAATATTTAAAGTTGAAAACCAATCTTCACGGCCTGTCAAACTAAGATATAAGAAATCTTTATACCCTAAATCTGCCGAATAAAAAAGAGAGTTTACCTGTCTTTCAGAAAATAATTTTTCAGTTCTGTCAGGCTGTGTATTAGCATAGAAATATTCAAACGGAACAATAAAATTATTTCCTTTCATTTTGATACCGCTGTATCTGTTATCCTGACGGTTTGCTCCTACAAACGCATCCAATGAAAGATTTTTAACGATATCACCTTTGTATCCCAAATATCCTGAAGCATTTACTTCTGAACGGTTTTCTACTCTGTTTTCATAAGATCCTCCGGGGCTGTAATTAATTCCTGTAGGCTCAATTTCAGTATATTCATAATTGATATCATCAATTCCAATTACACCTTTTGCATAAATCTTATCTGTAATGTTGTAAGTTACTTGTGCAGAACCAATAAAACGCTTTCTAAGATCATCATTTAATGGCGAATCTACAGCAAAATAAGGGTTTGTATGATAAACGTTTGCCCCTAAGAAATCTTCTTCACCACCATTTGCATCGTATGGATTACTTAACCATCTAATATCTGTACCAGGTGTCATGAAAGTAGTTGGGAAAGATGGGTTTCTTGGCGAGTCATTCAAATAAGGCCTGTTATGACTTTTCTCAGAAATATATTGTGCATTGGTTTCTACCGTAATTTTTTTATTTGGAGAAGAATTTAAACTTAATGCTACGTTGTTTCTACCAAAAGTAGTTCCCGGCATAATAGATTCGTCTTTAGTATTTCCGAACGACAATCTGAAATTTGTTGTTTCATTTCCTCCAGAAACTGCTAACGTATTACTGAAAGAATATCCAGTTCTGTAGAAATTTTCAACATTATCTTTTCCGTATGCTTTGTATGGTCTTGTCGAACCATCCAGAGCTATAGAAGGTGTTCCGTCATATTTGTCACCCCAGGCAAAATAGTACGAATCTCTAAGTTCCTGTAAATTAGCAAATCTTGTTGGAACGCCGCTTGCATTCGGAGCTCCCGCACCATATTGGTCCTGCCAGTTCAAAAGGCTCGCCGGAGTATTAAAAGTCGAATTTGTACTAAAATCAACCCCTATTCCTGTTCTGTTTTTACCTTTTTTAGTTGTAATTAAGATAACACCATTTGATCCTCTGTAGCCGTAAAGAGCAGAAGCGGCACTACCTTTTAATACAGACATTGAAGCAATATCATCTGGATTGAAAGAAGACATACCATCACCCTTATCGGCACCTCCCCACATTCCGGCATTTCCTTGCTGCGTATTGTCAATCGGAATTCCGTCAACGACATACAATGGCTGGTTAAGCCCTGATGCAGAAGTTGCTCCACGAATAACAACACGGCTAGAACCAGATGGCCCTGTAACCGGCGCAGAAACATTTACCCCCGCAATTTTACCTTGCAAAGCGTTTCCTAAGTTAATTTCTTTATTTTTTGTCAGGTCTTCGCCTTTAAGTTCCCCTACGGCGTAACCTAAACTTTTCTTTTGTTTTTTTACCCCGAAAGAAGTTACTACAACATCTTTTAATTCTTGTGTAGTCTCTGTTAATGTAACAGCAGCTCTTGTTTCATTTTCCTGAAGTACTACTGACTTTGACTCAAATCCTATAGAAGATACGTTTAGGGTAACTTTACCTTCAGGAACATTCATTCTAAAACGCCCTTCGGCATCTGTAACTGCACTAAATGGTTTTCCTTGAACTTCAATTGATGCAGCTACAATTCCTTTGTTCTCTGCATCTGTTACTATGCCTGTTATTAATCGGTTTTGCGCTGCTGCACTTAAGCTGCTCAACAATACCATTGCTAACACTGCTAATATTCGTTTCATAAGCATTCTTTTTGGTTATTGGTTTTGGATTTTGTTTTGTTTCGTTTGTGTTTTTGTTTTTGTTTTGTCTGCTTTAAATAATTAATAAAATTTTGAACTTAATTTTGGATATTAAACCATGTAATAATGCGATGAATATTCAAAAAACGCAGTTATTTTACGGTTTTTACTATATAAATAATTCTTAAAAAATCCTGCTGAAAAAACAGTAAAGTCTAGGAATATTTTCACTAAAACGATTTAGTAAAATGATTAAAAAAAAGCTTTAACTTTTTCTGCCATTTTTTATTTATGTCAAACTGATTCTCTTATAATCAATGTTCCTTTTTTAAGGATTTTTTCAATTTTAAAATCATCATAATTTGTCATTTGTCCCATGAGCAGTTGTATTGATTTAACTGCTATATCTTCTATGGGCTGAGCAATCACTGTGATCGTAGGCGTATGCAGTTTGAAACTGTCGTGATCATCAAAACTTATAACAGAAATATCATCTGGAATTTTATATTTTAAACTCCTAAAAGCCTGAAGTCCTGCAAGCCCAAGATAATTGGCCAAAAATAGTACGGCATCAATCCCCGGGTTTTCTTTAAAAAAACTTATAATCGCATCAATTCTATTTTTTTCACTCGAGTGGTAATCTAATTGCAGCGTATAATTCTCATTATAAATTCCTTCTTCTTTTAACGCTTCTATATATCCTTTTTTTCTTAATTTCATCTGGATCATTCCAGATTTATTATTTACAACGGCTATATTTTTTCGGCCTTTTTCAATCAAATATTTAACAGCAGAATGAGAACCTTCATAATTATCCATCAAAACGTGACTTACTTTTTGATTAGCAAAATACCTATCAATCAATACAACGGGTTTTTGCATTTTTAAAAGCATGCCAATTGTTTTCTCTAAATTTCTGGTTGGTGTAATAATAAAACCTTCAACATTTGCCTGCAGAAGACTTTGAACCAGTTCTTCAGAACGGTGATTATCATCTCCGGTACTACAATAAAAAACCCTGTAATCTATATTTTTTGCTTCATCTTCAATTACTCTCGCCAAATCTGCAAAAAACTGGTTTGATATATCCTCAACTATAAGCCCAATTGACCTCGTTTTTCCGGTTCGCAAACTGCTGGCAATCATGCTTGGCTTATACTGAAGTTTTTGTGCTACGTCCTGAACTTTTTTAATTACAGCCGGACTTATCGCCATTTTCTCCCCTTTTCCATTGATAACAAAAGACACTGTAGAAATAGATACTTCTGCCTGTTTAGCAATATCTCTAATTGTAATCTTTTTCATCAGATATTATATTTATTGTTGCATATTTTAGTACATCGCAAATATAGCAAACGAAACTTACAAAAACGTTTTAGTAAAATTTATTTTTAATAAATCGTTAATTTATTGCCAAAATAAAGCAAAATAATCAGTAATTACAGGATTTTACCTAGTTATTGTCATTTTGACTTTTAATATCAGTTTGATGGTTTTTATACTGATTTGATGAGTTTTTGATGTGGTAAAATGCTGCTCTTTTATGTCATTTAAAAAAAACGATATAAAATATTTAATTTAATTTTTAGGGAATTTTAAAAATAAAGTAAAAACTGTCCGAAAATTGCAAAAAAAAATGCCTGAAGAATATTAGTATTCGTCAGGCATTTTTATAAGTAATTTTTTTGTTTCAGGTTTGAGGTTTCAAGTTTCAATCCTGATGTGCAATTTTAATGCAAAGCACGCTAAGGGTTTACAATAGAAGGTTTTATAAAAAAACAAAGTTCAAAAAGCTTAGTCAGCACAAAGCTTTGCGAACTTTGCGTATTCTAAATACAATCTATTGTAAACCCTTAGCGTGCTTTACGTTAAAAAAACATTCAGTTCGGAATTAAAATCTACATTCTAAAATCTACATTCTAAAATCTACATTCTAAAATCTAAAATTCTAAATAACTCCCATTTTCTGCATTAAAAAAGTCGCACTTTTGTTTTTACAGATTCCGCTGCGGAGTTTATAATCGAAATGCAGTTCGTTATTTTGAATTTCAACTTCAAAACATTGATTGGTTAAAATATCAGGATATTCATTGGTTGTTAAGCAGACTTCAATGTCGTGTGTTGCAATCGCACCAATTGCTTTTTTAGCTATTACTTTTTTCACGACCTCAATAGTTCCGTTACGTTTATCATCAGAATTTGTTCCTCTCAAAATTTCATCTAATAAAACAAAAGCAGGACTTTCTTCCAGAGCGTCCATAATTTGTTTTAGACGCTTAATTTCCGCAAAGAAATACGATTCGCTGTCTGCCAAAGAATCTGATAATCGCATTGAAACTAATACTGGAAGTGGATGAATATTAGCTTTTGAAGCACAAACAACTGAACCAATTCCACCAAGAACCATATTGATTCCTAAGCTTCTTAAAAAAGTACTTTTTCCGGACATATTAGATCCTGTTAAAATCATAAAAGATTCCGGATAAAAATGAGTGTCATTCCCTACTCTTGTCGCAGGATTTAATAACGGATGTCCTAAATTTTCAAATCCAATTTTATATTCTGAATTGATTTCCGGAAAAACAAAATCTGCATTGTTGAACGCTAAATTTGCCAAACTATTTAAGGCTTCAAATTCTCCAATAATGTTAATCCAGTTCTCTAGTTCATGCGCATAATCTTCTTTCCATTTTAAAAGGGCTTTTAAAACATGCAGATTAAATAAAAACGATCCGTTGAAAACAATGGCTGTCACAAAATTACTGATGGTGTCCATTCTTGAGAACAGCTCTGATAATTGTTTTAAATGAGAACTCGCCGAAGCATTTTTAGAAACAAGCTGTTTTTGTAATTCAATTAACTTTTTAGATTCAAATTTTTCCGATTCAATCTTTTGCACTAATAGACTATAATGCTTAATAGTTTTATCAATATTATCAGCCTTTGCAATTTCAGATTGGATTCGTTTTAATGATCTTCCCAAAATAATCAAATTGAAAATAAAAATATAAGTTGCATAAGATAACAGTATTGCTTTTGAAGTGATAAAATAAGCAATTACAAAACCAAAAAATAGCGCTGGGAGAATAATTGAAAGTGAAATTAAAACTTTAGATAAAGAATTATTTTTAAATGAAATCCAATGAATTAATGAGTCATAAGAACTTTTACTGTCAGTACTGACAATAGCAAGAGCTTCAAAATCCTGACGCCAGTCAATTTTAGTTTTTAATTCATCTATTGCTGCCTGATTTTCTAGAATAACTTCATTAGATGATAATCTTAATAACTTCTCTGCTAATGTTTTTTTACCTATAAAAACTGCCGTTCTATTTAAATTTTGGAATAAGGAATGTTCTCCAAAAATATCCAGATCATACGCATACGGGTGATGAAAATCGTTGAATTCAATTCCGTTTTCAAAGGGAAGTTTTTCTCTTTTTAAATAGGATATTTCATCTTCATTGATTTTTAAAATGGCTTTTGTCAACTCTCTTTTAAAAGATAGTTTCGAATGGATCCGCATTAAAAAAAGAAAACCGGCAAAAAATAAAAAAGCAGTTACGGCATACCCTGTTTCATTAGTTTTGATGTAATAAAACAACATAAACAGACAAAAAAATATGCTTAAAAGCCTTAAAAGACTTATGCTGTTGTACTTTTTGCTGGTTTGATTAAAAACTTTTGAATAATGCTCGACCTTACTTAAATATACTTCCATTTTTTAAATTTAATGAAATACAAATATAGGTTTTACACTTACAAAAAAGCTATTCATTTAAAGTAGAATTTCAATTTTCATGCATTACCAAAACAGGAATAGAAACTTCTTTTGTGATTTTTCGACTAAAGCTTGTATCAAAAATAGATTCAAAAAAAGATCTTTTATGGGTAATTGTCGTTAAGATGTCAATATCCTTGAATAATATAAAATCAAGAATTGTTTCCTTTACTTCATCACTTGGTAAAACCAGGAATTCTACATTTTCATTGGCAAATTCTGTTTCCCATTCTTTAATAGTCATATCAGAAACATCAGTATTAGAAGACCTAACATATAAGCTTTTAACCTTTGCATTTGTTTTTTTTGCAATTTTAAGTACTTTTCTAAGTTCGGCTTTATCTTTTTCTCGGTATCTTGTTGTAAAACCAATTGTTTTGATTTTCTTGAATTTAGCATCAATCGGAACACATAAAACCGGAACTTTTACTTCTGAAATTACCGAATTTGTATTAGATCCGGTAAAGAATTTTGTCCAGTCAGAAACACCTGTGGTTCCCATTATTACAAAATCAATTTCGTCTTCTTCAACAGCGTTTCTCAGGTTATAAATCAAATCACCATCCATCAGTCGGTGTTTTATTACAATATCATCGAGGTTGCGTTCGGCTGCAATAGCCCGAAGTTTTGGGATTTCATCCTTAAACATTTCAAATTTTGCCAATTCTATAGAACTGTATATCGATGCATAATTTTCTGGAAAAAACTGGCTGTCATAAACCGGAATCTCAAATGTATGCAATAAAATAAGTTCCGCTTTGACAACTTTTGCAAATTCTAAAGCGTGTACAAAAGCGTTTGTTGCGGCTTCAGAAAAATCGGTAGGAAATAATATCTTTTTCATTTTATTTCAGATTATAGGTTTGTTATTCAAATTTAATCATTCTAAACACAAAACAACCTGATAATTATCAGGAATTTAACAGTTAATCATTTCTTAATAAATTACCGTTTTCAATCTGTATATCTGGATAACTAACCTATGATTAAGACTTTAGAAATTTCTGCTTTTTTCTTACCTTTGCGGCATGATAAATCAAGATTCTATAGTGGCATTGGCAACTCCGTCCGGAGCGGGAGCTATTGCTATAATCCGTATTTCTGGCGCTGAAGCCATTTCAATAGGAAATTCTGTTTTTAAATCCATAAAAAATAAAGATTTAACGAAGCAAAAAACCCATACTTTGCATTTGGGGCATATTGTAGATAATGAAAAAACACTTGATGAAGTCTTAGTTTCTGTTTTTAAAGCCCCTAATTCGTATACAGGCGAGAATACTATTGAAATTTCCTGTCACGGATCTACTTATATTCAACAGCAGATTATTCAGTTATTATTGAGAAAAGGCTGCAGAATGGCCGATGCGGGTGAATTTACGTTAAGAGCTTTCTTAAACGGGAAACTTGATTTATCTCAGGCTGAAGCTGTTGCCGATTTAATTTCGTCTGATAATGAAGCGTCTCACCAAATTGCCATGCAGCAAATGCGAGGTGGTTTCAGTAATGAAATTGCCAAATTACGTGAAGAACTTTTGAATTTTGCGTCTTTAATTGAACTGGAATTAGACTTTGCTGAAGAAGATGTTGAATTTGCAGACAGAACACAGTTTCATGAATTATTAAACCGTATTGAATTTGTTTTAAAACGTTTAATAGATTCGTTTGCGGTTGGAAATGTTATTAAAAACGGAATTCCGGTTGCCATTGTCGGTGAGCCTAATGTTGGTAAATCGACTTTATTGAATGCTTTATTAAATGAGGAACGTGCTATTGTTTCTGACATTGCCGGAACAACGCGTGATACTATTGAAGACGAATTAGTAATTGGCGGGGTTGGTTTTAGATTTATTGATACAGCGGGAATCCGCGAAACTAAAGATGTTGTAGAAAGCATTGGAATCAAAAAAACTTTCGAAAAAATTGAACAAGCGCAGCTAGTTATATACTTAATGGATAGTTTAAAGTTTCAAGTTTCAAGTTCTTCATTTATAGTTGAAATCGAAAGAATTAAAAACAAATATCCTGGAAAAGAAATTTTAATTGTCTGCAACAAAATTGATCAGCTTAATCAAAACCAACTTCAAAATGTTCAGCGTGAACTTGAAACTTTAAACTTGAAACAAATATTTTTAAGTGCAAAAGAAAACATTGGCGTTGATGAATTAAAGAATAAACTACTGTCTTTTGTAAATACCGGGGCTTTACGCAACAACGAAACTATTATCACAAATACAAGACATTATGATTCTTTACTAAAAGCTTTAGATGAAATACAAAAAGTAAAATTTGGTCTTGAAATCAATCTTTCCAGTGACTTAATTGCTCTTGATATTCGTGAGGCTTTATATCAATTTGGACTTATTACAGGTCAGGTTTCTAACGACGAGCTGTTGGGGAATATTTTTGCTAATTTCTGTATCGGCAAGTAGGCTTCACAAAACATCACAAAACAAAGAATCCCCGTTAAAACATTATAAAACAAAATTTTAACTGGGATTTATGTTTCTGTTCATATAATTTTATTTACAGTTATTGAGGACTTTAGGGAACCAGAAGAAAACTGACAGGCTCTTGACCTTAGCATTTCTGAGGAAGTGCTTGAATTCTTAGCTGAAAAAAGAATGGACAAAGAAAAAATCTTTCACAATTTAAAAAAATGGGATTTTGACCGCTTGATACCTATCTGGGTAAAAGATGCAGCTATTGAAAAACATATCACCTTTCACTGTTTTCGACATACTTATTCAACATTTTAAGTTTAGTTCAGTTTTTTTTAGAATCTCAGCTTCGATTTTCGCCAGTTGAGTCACTTTTTCAAAAACACACGCTGGCTCTTTAGCCATAGAATATATTCTACTCCCCTTTGTAGCGGCTAAAAACTGCAACGATACATAAAAGCCTCTCAAATGACACATTTAGACCCTATGTTCTTTTACATTAAAGGATACTTTTACCCCCAGCTTAATTAGTTAGCAATACGGCCCTCAATGAGCCACTTGCAATCACAAAAAATGCAGATTGCTATTTGCCTATTTACAACAGCAGAAAACAGCTGTAATAATTTTAAAGAAACTTAAAAATCAGTCCAAAGGGATAGTACATTGTATAGATCTCAAAAAACTACAAAATCACAAAACTTCTAATTATCATATAAACTATCCTTAACCAAAAAACATGAAAAAAACCACAATAGCTTTAGGTCTCTCTGCCGGATTGCTCTTGGCATCATGCGCTGTTAAAAATTACACCAAAACAGCTGACGGTGTGTTCATAGACTTGAACCCAGATATGGAAAACCAATTAAGCGGGCTGCGTCTGCAGGTTTTAGGCAATGATTTGATACATGTTGCTGTTTCAGCCAAAGAATTTCAAAAAGATTCCAGTCTAATTATTGTTCCAAACCAGAAAAGTGTTCCATTCCGCATCAATGAAATAAATGATTCCATTAAACTCTCAACCAAGACTCTGAATGTCATGGTTTCAGCTAAGGACGGCGGCATTAGATTCAAAGATAAAAACGGCAAAATACTGCTGGCTGAAAAAGCAGGCGGCGGAAGAACTTTTCTTCCTATAGAAGCCGAACAGACAAAAGGCTATACTGTGCGTCAGATATTTGAATCACCTCAGGATGAAGCTTTTTACGGACTGGGACAGCATCAGTCTGATGAGTTTAATTACAAAAATAAAAGCGAAGAACTTTTCCAATATAATACAAAGGTCTCAGTTCCATTTATTGTATCAAATAAAAACTACGGGCTTTTGTGGGACAGCTATTCCTTAAGCCGCTTTGGTGACAGCCGTCCTTATGAGCAGTTAAACAAGGTCTTCAAATTATATGGAAAAAATGGTGAGCCGAATTTCCTGACGGGAACCTACAGTACGCCGGATAAGAAAAATATGCCGCTGATTCGTGAAGAGCAGTCTATTTTCTTTGAAGACATAAAAAGCATTAAAAATCTGCCAGCGGATTTACCTTTAAAGAATGCTAATGTTACTTATGAAGGAGAACTTGAAGCTCCACAGGATGGAGAATATAAATTTACTTTATACTATTCCGGTTATGTAAAAGTCTACTTAGACAATCAATTAGTTGTTCCCGAACGATGGAGAACGGCCTGGAACCCTAACAGCTACAAATTCTCTATGAATATGAAAGCAGGCAGACGTACTGCTCTAAAAATTGAATGGAAACCAGACGGTTCAACATCCTATTGCGGATTAAGGGTTAGAACACCACAATTAGCCGAAGAAAAAAACAGCCAGGTCTGGTGGAGCGAAATGAACAAAAAAATTGATTACTACTTTATTCATGGCACTTCTATGGACAGCATAATTAAGGGATACCGAACCTTGACGGGAAAATCCCAAATCATGCCCCGATGGGCGATGGGTTATTGGCAGAGCCGTGAACGATACAAAACCCAGGAGGAAATACTAAGTACTTTAAAAGAATTCAGAACCCGCCAGATTCCAATTGATAATATAGTGCTGGACTGGAATTACTGGGAAGATGATGCATGGGGAAGCCACAAATTTGATCCTGCACGTTTTCCTGATCCAAAAGCCATGACAGACTCCATTCATTCGATGAATGCTAAAATGATGATCTCAGTCTGGCCTAAATTTTATAAAACCACAGAACACTTCAAAGAGTTTGACCAAAAGGGATGGATGTATCAGCAGGCTATTAAAGACAATGTCCGTGACTGGGTAGGTCCAGGTTATACAGGCTCATTCTATGATGCTTATGCGAGCGGTGCGCGCAAACTATTTTGGAAACAGATCTACGAAAATTTATACCCTATAGGTGTCGATGCATGGTGGATGGATGCCAGCGAACCCAATGTGCTGGACTGTACCGATATGGAATACCGCAAAAAGCTGCAGGGACCAACAGCTCTAGGGCCTGCAGCCCAATATTTTAATACTTATGCCCTAATGAATGCAGAAGCAATATACGATGGACAAAGAGCTATAGATCCAAATAAACGTGTATTTCTTTTAACAAGATCAGGTTTTGCAGGGCTGCAGCGTTACTCAACAGCAACATGGAGCGGCGATATTGCTACAAGATGGGAAGATTTAAAAGCGCAGATTTCGGCAGGTCTTAACTTTGCGGCAAGCGGTATTCCATACTGGACGATGGATATAGGAGGATTTTGCGTTGAAGACCGTTATGTAAGCGCACAGCAGCAATACGACAAAAGTGGAAAGGAAAATTCTGACAGCAAAGAATGGCGTGAATTAAATACGCGCTGGCATCAGTTTGGGGTATTTGCTCCGTTATACCGCTCTCATGGACAATTTCCTTTTCGCGAACCTTGGAACATTGCTCCTGAAGGTCATCCCGCATACGAATCTATTGTATTTTATGACCGTCTGCGTTACAGATTGATGCCTTACATTTATACGATGGCAGGTATGACGCATTTTAACGATTACACCATTATGCGTCCTTTGGTAATGGACTTTCAGAACGATAAAAATGTCCTTAATATCAGCGACCAATTCATGTTTGGATCTGGTTTTATGGTTTGTCCAGTTTACCAATATGGAGTCCGAAAAAGAGAAGTATATTTTCCTGCAGACACAAACTGGTATGATTTCTATACAGGGAAGCATGTCACGGGAGGACAGACCCTACAGGCAGATGCACCCTACGGTTTTATTCCCCTATTTATTCCTGAAGGAGCTATAATTCCTGTCGGTCCCGAGATCCAATACACCGATCAAAAACCTGCTGATACTCTGATACTGCATATTTACAAAGGACGCGACGGAAGCTTTACCCTGTATGAAGATGAAGGTGTTAACTATAATTATGAAAAAGGCCATTATACTGCCATAAGCTTCAATTACAATCAAAAAAATGAGACCTTAACCATTAGCAATCGCAAAGGAGATTTCAAAGGCATGCTAAAAAACAGGAAATTTATAATAGTAGCCGTGGACAAATCCAATCCAAAAGCATTTCTATCTAATACTTCCGGAAAAGAAATCAACTATAACGGAGAGTTTCAAATTATTAAAATTTAATCCTCTGAAAATAATCGTATCCTGCACCTGTCTTCAGGATAAACTATAGAGCAGCCCTGGATGCGATTAAAAAAACGTTCTTGAAATTAAAAAATTACATCTTTTATCTGCTTCTGCCATTTTCATATGGCATGACGGTTTGCAGATCGCTGTAAATTATTCTTCAGAAGATTACCAGATAGAAAAAATATCCAGCACTGCAAAAATGTTTTAATTGGCAGCAAAATTGTACCGCCAGGAGGCGTAACGGTTTGGCGGCAATAAAATATCTTTTTCTAAGAGGCTATGATGCTATAAGATTTCTGCAGCTTCTGCTACAGGTTTCGACACTAACTAACTATAAAATTTAAACCAATCAAAAATGAAAAAAAAATTAATCACTTTGCTTTTTGCCTTGAGCTTATGTGCAAACGCAAATGTAAAAATGCCGCTGCTTTTTAGCGATGGAATGGTCTTGCAGCGTAATAAGCCTATATCTGTATGGGGCTGGGCCGATTCAGGAGAAAAAATTGAAGTTGCTTTTAATAAGCAGATCCAGAGAACTAAAGCAGACAAAAATGGAAAATGGCTTCTCCAGCTGAAACCTGAAAAGGCAGGCGGTCCTTTTAAAATGTCTATTAAAGGAAACAATAGCATTACCATTGAGAACATCCTAGTTGGAGAAGTCTGGATATGCAGCGGACAGTCCAATATGGAATGGACTGTAGGTCAGTCACAGAATGCTGATTATGAAATCAGTCAGGCAGATAATCCTTGGATACGCCAGTTTTTAGTGGAAAAAGATTTAAGTTCGACGCCTAAAAAAGATCTGAAAGCTGGAAATTGGAAAGAAAGCAGTAAAAATAATACAGGAGCCTTTACAGCGGCAGGCTATTTTTTCGCAAAAAAAATATACAGTGAATTAAAAATCCCTGTAGGAATAATAAATGCCACTTGGGGAGGTACCTGCTCAGAAACCTGGACCAGCAGAGAAGCCTTTGAAAAAAGCCCTGAATTCAGTCCCATGTTTTCCGATCTGCCAAAAGTTCCAATGGATTCACTGCTGAAAAATAAACTGGAGGTACTGAAAAAAAATATTGAGAATATTCAAGGATCTAAAATCACTTCAGACTTGGAAAGCCAGTATAAAACTGCAGGCTTTGATGACAGCTCGTGGCCTGAAATCCATACGCCGCAGCTTTGGGAAAACCAATTAGGCAATTTAGACGGCACAGTATGGATGCGCAAATCTTTTATAGTTTCAAAAGAAGATGCTAGCAAAGAAGCTTTACTGGAACTAGGCAAAATAGACGATTCAGATCTTTCTTATGTAAATGGAATTGAAGTGGGAAAGAATACCCAATGGAACAAAAAAAGAATATACAAAATACCTGCCGGAACGCTTAAAGAAGGTATTAACGCTATTGCAGTACGAGTGACGGATTACAGTGGAGGAGGCGGAATTTTTGGCGATGCGGCTGATTTAAAATTAACTGTAGGCAATACCCAAGTACCGCTTGCAGGAGAATGGAAATTTCAGGTTACAGAAATCAAAACAGACCTGTCTCCCAACAGCTATCCTGCCCTGCTTTACAATGCTATGATCAATCCCTTGATTCCTTATTCTTTTCAAGGCGTGCTATGGTATCAGGGAGAAGCCAATGCCGGCCGTGCTGAACAATATAAAAAAGCTTTTCCTTTATTGATTAGTGATTGGAGAAGCAAATGGAATCAAGGTGATTTTCCTTTCTTTTTTGTGCAGCTTTCTTCTTTTAATGAGTTTGGCGGCACCAGCAGCATTGGGAGCTATTGGGCAGAATTAAGAGAGGCTCAAACTTTTACTCTGCACAATGTTGTTAATACTGGTATGTGTGTTACTGCCGATATTGGAGACCCAAAAGATATTCATCCAAAAAACAAACAGGATGTAGGATATAGACTGGCTGCTGTGGCATTAAATAAAGTTTATGATAAAGGAAATGTTTTCAGTGGACCAGAGTACAAATCCATGGAGATAAGAGACAATCAGGTACTCTTAACATTTGACAATGCCACAAGCGGATTAACAGTTCACGATAAATACCAATATGTAAAAGGATTTGAAATTGCAGGACCCGATCACGTTTTTCATTACGCCAAAGCCCAAATAAAAGGCAGTCAGCTTTTGGTGTGGAGCGATCAGGTACAAAACCCTGAAGCGGTCCGCTACGGCTGGGCAGATGACGCCAGCGACTGCAATTTGTATAATGTCGAGAATTTTCCAGCAATCCCTTTTAGAACCGATAACTGGAAAAGCATTTCAACTGCCATAAAATACAGTTTTGAGAAATAAGTAATTATAAAAATAGCCAAGTTCTAACGCACAATTCAATTGTCAATATCGATTCTAAAAAAATAGAATCGATATTGATTTGAAAGATCTTTACATAAAGGTGTTTTCTACTTCTATCCTGAGAAAATAGCACAAAGATGTCCCATCAATTTAAAATGTAAAAATAAAGGCTCAATATAAACAACTCTGATCTCAGATAAAAAATAGTGCAGCATATACCGCAGCTGCAGATAAATGATTAATTTAGACCGGATGAAAAAGCATAAAATCCTCCTATTGTTTCTTGCTGTATTTGGAATAATTTCTCTCCAGGGCATTCTAGCGCAGTCCAATTATATTTTTCACCAGTTAAAAACCAGTGAAGGATTCTCCAGCACCAATGTCAAGACATTTCTCAGGGACAGTTACGGATTTTTATGGATTGGTACGGAATCGGGGCTTAATCGTTATGATGGTTACGAATTCAAGCTTTACACCACAGATTCTAAAAACCCAAACAGTTTAATTTCCAATGATATTTTAGGCCTGCAGGAAGACGGCATGGGTAACATCTGGGTTAATTTTGGATATCATAATGCTATATACAACAGAGATAAAGACTGCTTTATAAACGATATAACTTTTCTGTTAAACAGATTACGTATCCGAGCTGATAGCAACTGTAAAATTTACGTGGATAAAAAAAAGAATTTATGGGTATTAAATAAGAAAAAAATATTTTTCTATGATGTGAAAAAAAAGCATACCTCAATCTTTACCGGCATCCGCATTGAAGACCCTTTCTCTATAAATATAACAGATAACGGCCAGTCAATATATTGCATTGAAAATTCTAAAAAATGCTGGCAGTTAAACAGTGCTACAGGCCGTTTTACAGCCATAAAGCTGCCGGATTTCAGCAGGACGAATGGAGCCGATGAGTGGCACAAAATTTTTCTGGACAGTAACAGCGGATTATGGGTCTATTTCAGTAATTTTCCCAATGAAGTTTCGTACCTGAATCATCAGACAAAGAAATGGAGCGCAGTACTTTTAAAATCCAGCATAGACAGCGGAATCAATTTTGTTACGAGCATTACTGAAAATAAACCTGGAGAAATATGGATAGGTACAGACCATAAAGGGCTGTTTATTTTTGACAAATCAAAAAACAGTACAACAAATTGTATTCAATCCCCAGGCAAAGATAATTCCTTATCCTCCAACAACATAACTTGCCTCTATCGTGACATCGACAGCACCATCTGGATTGGGCACAGTAAGAAAGGACTTTCCTTTTTTAATGAAAGCTTTAAAAATTTCATCAGCTATAGACATCCTGAATATTCCGATATAAGCACCCTAATGGAGGACCACAACGAGGACCTCTGGATTGCCACAGATGGGAAGGGGCTTTTTCGAAAAGAAAAAAAATCAGGAAATACTACTCAAATCCCTTTTCCAAAAGCAGCTATTACCTGTCTGATGGAAGACCGCAGCAACCGCGTCTGGATAGGCACTTATCAAAAGGGGCTTTTTTGTTGGCAAAATGGCATTATAAGCCAGTATACCAAGAAAAACAGTAAGTTAAGCAGCAATAATATCTGGAATTTAAAGCAGGACCGCTATGGAAATATCTGGATAGGGTCCTTGGGGGGAGAAGTACAGCAGCTTCCCTTTGGCTCTGCTGATTTTGATTCCCTGCTCTCCCCTTTTAAAAATGAAATTTTTACCCTTGACATGTTTTATGATTCAGGCGATGAGCTCCTGCTGGGCACCGGTTATGGGCTTTTAAGCATCGATATTACCAACAATAAAAGTGTCGTATCTTATGGCAATAAAAAAGGGACACAAAAATTCAAAAACTTTCAGATCTCTACTGTCTACAAGGATAAACATGATATTCTATGGATCGCTCACAATGATGGACTCAATATATGGGATCCTAAAAAAGACACCATTTATTACTTTAACAAATCAAACGGCCTTTGTGAGAATTCTGTAAGCGGCATCGTGGAAGACAATCAAAATAACATCTGGGTTACCACCACCAATGGGCTTTCGATTTTAACTGTTAACTATGATAAAGATGACAAATTATCCATAAGCAGTAAAAATTATTCCGTTAGAGATGGTCTGCTGGATAATTATTTTAATAAGCACTCAATATTACAATTAAGAAACGGAGATATCCTACTTGGAAATCTCGACGGATATACCATTATCAATCCAAATAAGCTGTTAAAAGAAAACAAGCCTGTTTCAAAAATTATTTTTACCGGATTAACCTTGGGAAATCAGGACATAAAAGTGGATTCTCTGTATAATGGACATAAATTGCTGCAGCATTCGACAGAGCTTCTCTCCGAGCTTACCTTAAGACACGATGACAAGCTCATTACCCTTAAGTTTACCAGTACAGATTTATTAAATGCTGATAAAGTAAGGTATTTTTACAAGATCGAAGGTTTTAATTTGGAATGGATTCCTATTCAGAACAACAAAATTATAATTTCTGCACTACCTGCAGGCAATTACAAACTTTTAGTAAAAGCATATGATAATGCTTCAGGATGGAACGAGAATATTAAAGTATTGGCGCTGCGTGTACTGCCTCCCTTTTATCTGACCCTATGGGCCTATTTAATTTATGGTATACTAATCATAATGATTATATGGTATACCGTGCGCAGGTCAAAAATCCGCCAGCATTTAAAATTAAAAGAACAGATAAACGAAATGAAACTTAATTTTTTCACCAACATAAGCCATGATCTGAGAACTCCCTTAACCCTTATTATAACTCCTCTTCAGGTGCTTCTGAATGATCCCATGGATGAGATCATGAGAAATAAAATAAATGTTATTCATAAAAATGCACAGCAGCTGCTTTCCTTAATCAACACCCTGCTTGATTTTCGTAAACTGGATGCGGGATTCGTCGGCTTAAACTTAAAGGCGGCAGAATTTGTTAGTTTCGCCGAGGATATCTGCAGTTCGTTCAATGTTTATGCCGCTGAACGTAATATCCGCTTATCTTTTCAAAGTGAAACTGATAGTCTGCTTATGGAATTTGATAAAGATAAGATGCAAAAAACACTTACCAACCTGCTTTCCAATGCTTTTAAATATACCCCTGACAGAGGAAAAATTCAGGTAGAGGTTAGTACTGACCACAATCAGGTTTGTGTCAGGGTTCGCGACACAGGATCAGGAATCAGCGATAAGGATAAACTGCATGTGTTTGAAAGATTTTATCAAGGGGAACAGAGTCAAAATGAAACCGGCAGCGGTATTGGGTTACATATTGCAAATGAATATATACATCTTCACGGAGGCAGCATAACCATTGAAGATAATATGCCTAATGGCAGTGTATTTACATTTAAGATCCCAATTAGAGAAAGCACTGAAAAGAATCTAATGATCAGTCCTGCCCATGCTGGAACTGAAAGCAATGATGATCAAAAAATAGAAAATCCTGCCCAGCAGCTAGTCCTTTTTGTGGATGACAACAAAGACCTGTGCTCTTTTATAGAGGATAATCTGAAAGATGACTTTTCGGTGCTTACGGCCCATAATGGACAAGAGGCTGCCGAACTGCTGCAAAAGCACAATGTTACTGTTATCGTAAGTGATGTAATGATGCCGGTTATGGATGGAATCGAGCTCTGCAGACTGGTTAAAACCAACATCTACTGGTCACACATCCCGGTAATTCTGCTCACGGCACGCACTGCAGAGGAATACCAGATAGACGGGTTAAAATATGGGGCAGATGATTATATCACTAAACCCTTTAATATTCATATTCTCAAACTTCGGATTAATAAATTTATTGAATGGACCAGAAAGAGCCATGCTGCATTTAAACAAAAAATAGATATTACCCCCCAGGAGATTACCATTACCTCTTTAGATGAGATTTTTATTGAAAAAGCAATAAAAGCTGTAGAGCAGCATATCAACAGTACGGAATTCTCTGTAGAGAATCTGGGAGACATTCTAGGCTTGAGCCGAGGGCATCTCTATAAAAAACTGATGTGCATAACAGGCAAAGGGCCTGCCGAATTCATCCGGACCATCCGATTGAAAAGGGGACGCCAGCTTCTGGATAAAAGCCAGCTGCAGATTTCTCAGATAGCCTATGAAGTGGGTTTTAATTCGCCAAAAAGATTTTCAAAATATTTCCGTGAAGAATTTGGCCTGTCCCCTTCTGAGTACTTAAAACTTCATAAAAAACTATAAAACAAAATTTAGGACTTTTACTTTTTTATCGGCTTCTAAAATTATGCCGCTAATTGTCATCCATGGTGTGGGCAAATCAGTAATAAAAAAAGCAGTCTTAGTCATAAGATTAAGACTGCCATCTATTCACAGACTGCAATTGTCAGTTCTATTTTGAAAGCGTTTCAAAGATGGCAATAAACTGCTCAAGGAAATTTTTATCGGACAGAAAATATGCTGCGAGAAAAAATATAGATTGTCCGTCCATTCCGTATCATCATGCGCATTGCCATCCACATGCCATACATGAAGCACTTTGTTTGCTTTGAGGCAGTCATGTATACGCTGGCTCACGGAGAAAGTCCAGTTTTTATTAGTACGAGATGCCTACAATACTTTAAGATTTTTCCTGGCTGCCTTTAATTCAGGTACAAGCTTAAGATTAGAAAGACCTCCTGCTTCATTTGCATTGGGAACAGAAAAAAAACCGCCAATGAAGGCAAAAGTATATATTTGCTTTCTAAATTTTTCGCTGTTGATCCATTTTTTTATTCCATTTTACCCGGCTTATACATAAAACTATCAAAATCAGCAAATGCTTTGGTGTTTTTATTTCCAGATGCGGCATATAGTCCAACATACACTCCTGTGAAGCCCCCATTGGTCTCAGAACTTAGATACCAAATATTGATTTTATCTAAAAAATTAAATTCCTTACCATCCAAAGAATAATAGAAGCTGTAAAAATCCTTGTTGCCTTGAACTTTCAAATAAATCGTATCTGCAGGAATTTCCACTTCGGATGCGGTATGGTTCAATACGCCCATTTTATAACGCAGCAGCAGTTTATTTCTGCTTTTTTCTATTTTTTTCAAACAAAGGTCGTAATGTGCCTTACTCGAATAGAAGATTGTCATCCCAGCTTCGTCTCCACTTTTTGCATTATTTAATGACATCACAGTAGAAGTTGAAAAATCAATATGTTCCTGTCTACGCCCTGCAAAGGTTGGCGAATCATTGTCATCTAAAAATACCGAAGTAGCTTTTAATCGCAATGAACCTTTCTTTTCGAATAAAGAATAATTATCCATGAAAGGATTTCTGAGATAGTTCCAATCGACACCCAGCTTCATTTCATCAAAATTAGTAGAGAAATCATGTGACTTTACAGCCTGTAAAGGTAAAGTAGGCACATTCATATCTATATTTACTGTGCCATTGCCATTTATTACCGGCCAAGCATCTGCATCCCATCTTACAGGAGCCAAAAATGTTTCCCGACCTAGCACATGGTGCAGCAGACTCTGCGGACGGAAACCCAGAAAGACAATCCACCAGGAACCATCATGTGCCTGAACAAAATCACCATGTCCGGTACCCTGAATGGGATTATTTTGAGCGATTTCATTGATATGGGTCAAAATGGGGTTGGCCGGGTTGGATTCATAGGGTCCGTAGATATTCCTGCTTCGCGCTATGGTTATTTTATGGCCGTATTCTGTGCCTCCTTCTGAAATAAGCAGATAATACCAGCCGTCTTTTTTATAAATATGGGGCGCTTCAGGATAGCGTCCTCCTGTCCCATTCCACACTGTTTGTCCCTTGGTGAGCTTTTTACCTGTTTTAATATCAATTTCGCAGATTGTAATGCCATTCTGATTCGATACAAAATAAGATTTTCCCTCTTCAAAATATAAGGAAGGGTCTATACCACCCTGATCTACAAAAACCGGTTCTGACCATTCACCCGCAGGATTATCGGTATATACATAGAAATTTCCTCCACCTGATACATTAGTGGTGACCATATAAAAACGGCCTTCATGATAACGCATTGTGGGAGCATAAATACCAGCCGAAGGAGCGCATTTGTCTAATTTGAGCTGAGAAGCGCGTGTGAGGCAATGCCCAATTTTGGTCCAATTGATTAAATCTTTACTATGAAAGACCGGAACTCCAGGAAAGTACTCAAAGCTGGAGGTAACCAGATAATAGTCATCTCCTACCCTGCAAACACTTGGATCGGGATGAAATCCAGAAATAACCGGATTTTTGTATCCTTGTGCATTCAAGAAATGGCAGCATCCAATGATACTGATTAATAGGATAATTATTCTTTTCATATTTTAAATTATTGCAATGCTTTATTTCAAATTAAAATCTACTACTCCTCTAATATCGGAAGCTGAAGCTCCAATCATTATTTTGAATTTGCCCGGTTCTGCAATCCATTCCTTTTTACTATCATCGTAATAAGAAAGATCTTCTTTTGTTAAGGTAAAACGCACTGTTTTTTCTTCTCCTGGTTCAAGCGAAATTTTTTCAAACCCTTTTAATTCTTTGAAAGGACGCGGCAGGCTTGATACTTCATCATTAACATACAGCTGAACGATTTCTTTTCCTGCAGTTTTTCCGGTATTTTTTACTGAAACTGTCACCAATAATGACTCGCCAGCCGTAATAAATTTTGATGAAACAGCTGGTTTCCCATATTGAAATGTTGTATAACTTAGTCCATATCCGAATGGGAAAAGCACAGAGATATTTTTAGTATCATACCAACGGTATCCTACTAAAATGTCTTCTTTATAATATACATTATTTCCATCTCCTGGATAACAAAGCTTGTCAAAAGCATGTGCTCCCACGTCTTCAAGTTTTTTAGGAAATGAAATAGGGAGCTTTCCTGATGGATTTACCTCACCAGAAATAATATCGGTCAAAGCATTTCCTGCCTCCGAACCAAGATACCACCCTTGTAGAACGGCTTTTGCTTTATTAAGCCAAGGCATCAAAACTGCATTTCCGCTCAATAAAACAACTGCAACATTTTTATTTACTTTCTGTATTTCTTCAATAAGCTTATCTTGTCCGAACGGCAGACTAAGTGATTTACGGTCTCCGCTTTCACAATCCTGAAAATAATTTTTATTCAACCCTCCAACAAAGACAACTATATCTGCATGGCGGGCAGTCTCAATTGCTGCATTTTGCAAGGAGTCAAGATTTAATTTAGATGGTTCTTCGGCACCATAAAGCGGTCGCCCCGAAGCATATCCCATACTGTAAACAATATTATTTTCGCCGTATTTATTTTTTAATCCCTGTAAAGGAGAAATTTCGTAAGCCGCTTTCAATGACGTAGAACCGCCGCCAACGATCAAGCTTTTTACGGCATTTTCACCTATCACAGCAATTTTTTTGTATCTGCCTTCGGGAATAGGTAAAAATTGTTTCTCATTTTTAAGCAATACGATTCCTTCCTGTGCTATTTTTCGAGCTGCATCGCTATGCTCGGGCGAAACAAAACGGCCATAAGGACGGTTAGCGCTCATCGTAGTGCGGAAAATCATTCGTAGAATTCGGCTTGCTTTATCGTCAAGTTTTGACATGTCGTATTTGCCTGATTTAATTCCTTTCAGAAAAGGATCGGCTAAATAATAGCTTGAAAAAGGAAAATGCCCTTGTGTAGTCAATCCGTTCGTATAAGTACCCATTTCAATATCAAGTCCGCCATTGACCGCTTCGTCAGTATTGTGGACACCTCCCCAATCACTAACCACCACACCATCAAATTTCCAGTCGGTTTTTAAGATTTGGTTGAGCAAAATGTCGTTATGGCAGCAGTGTACACCCCATATTTTGTTATATGCTCCCATAATAGACCATACGTTTCCTTCCTGAACCGCAGCTTTGAAGGCTGGAAGATAAATCTCGTGCAAGGCGCGGTCGCTTATGTTGACATTAATTTCACCACGAGCAATTTCCTGATTGTTCAGGGCGAAATGTTTTACGCACGCCGCGACTCCATTAGACTGCACGCCCTGCACGTATGGAACTACCAATTGCGAAGCCAAAAAAGGATCTTCGCCCATATATTCGAAATTTCGACCATTGAGCGGCGTACGGTAAATATTGACTCCAGGCCCTAACAGCATGGTTTTATTTCGGTATCGGGCTTCTTCTCCAATAGATGTGCCGTAAAGCTGTGCTATCTTTGGGTTAAATGTTGCCGCCAGACATGTTAAGGCCGGAAAAGCAGTACATGAGTCATTCGTCCATTGTGCTGAGTTCCATTCATCCCATAGTTTTTCATCGCTCACTCCGTGCGATCCGTCTGATGACCATACATCTGGTATTCCCAGACGCGGAACTCCTTTAGAGCTGAACTTTGACTGAGCATGGCATAGTGCCACTTTTTCTTCTACTGTCATTCTCGATAAAGCATCCTTTATACGAACCTCTATTGGCTGGCTTTCATCTAAATAAAGAGGAGATTGTGCCCATCCAAAAAACGGCAGCAGAAAAAAATATAGTAACAGTAAAACGGTGATATTTCTTTTTTTCATTATTGTATACTTTCTAATTAATTATCAGGTTACAGAATAATATTTGCTCCAATGACAAAAGAATCATTCTGAGAAATTTTAACTACTTTTCTGGATTAATTATAATTGCAAAACCGCCTCCAGGAGCCATTTGCACTTTCAGTTTACTGGTATTGGTTACTTTAATTATTTCGCGCTTGTAATCTGTTGGATCTTTTTCGGCATTCATCCCGTCTTTAAAAATTTCTGCTGTAAAGGCTCCTTTTTCAAGGAAAGATAAATCGAGTTCTATTTCCCTAGCCGACCAATTGGTTAAACCGCCTATAAACCATGTACTGCCTTTTTTTCTGGCAATGGCGGCATATTCTCCAACTTTTCCATCAAGTGCAACAGTCTCATCAAAAGTGGTTGGAATTTTAGATATAAATGTGGTGCTTTCCTGTTCTTTCATATAAGCCGTAGGACTATCAGCCATCATTTGCAGCGGCGCTTCATAAAGAACATACATTCCCAACTGATGGCATCTTGTGCCTTGGCTCATAGGCAGGGAATTGCTTGGACGAAAATCTGCTTTTGTCGCATTGCGCATCGCTCCCGGTGTATAATCCATAGGGCCGGCCAACATTCTTATAAAAGGTATGCTTGTTTCATAATGCGGCATATCATCATTTGGCGTCCATTTGGCATTTTCTAATCCTTTAACTCCTTCAAAATTTACGATATTAGGATAGGTTCTTTGAATGCCAGTTGGCTTATACATTCCGTGATAGTCAATAAGAAGTTTGTAAGAAGCTGCTTTTTTAGCAATATTATAAAGAGAATTTACCATTTTTTGATCATCGCGGTCTATGAAATCTATTTTAAAGCCTTTCACTCCCATATTAGAATACTTGGTAAACGCATCATCTAAAACCTGATTTATAGCATACCATGAAGCCCAAAGAATGATTCCGACATTTTTTTGTTTTCCGTATTCGATAAGTTCTTTAATGTTCATAGCAGGTGAAATCTTCAAGATATCGGTTTCTTCACTCCATCCCTCGTCTATCACTACATATTCAATATTGTTTTTAGAAGCAAAATCGATATAATATTTATAAGTCTGCGTATTGATGCCTGCCTTAAAATCGACTTTCGATATATTCCAATCATTCCACCAGTCCCAAGCAACTTTGCCGGGTTTTATCCAGCTCATATCGGAAATTTGTGAAGGCGAAGAAAGTTTTTGAATCATATCATTATTCAAAAGCTCACTGTCGTTCTCACTTATTATTACTGCCCTCCAAGGAAAACTATGGCTGCCGTTTGTTTCTGCAATATAATCTTCTCTCTCTGCCACCATATAGTTCATTTTATTATAGCCTCCTAAACGCTCCTGTTTTGGGTAATAAGCAAATACCCCCTGCAAACCATATTGTGCCTGAATATTGCGTGTTAAAAACATACCCGGATAGTCCTCTAGTTCGGCCTCAATGATAGCCGCTTTTTTTCCATTTCCTAAATCTACAAGAAGCGGAGAAATAGCCAACGTATCTTTGACAAATTTAGAAAGCGGAATTTCATCATAAAGTGCTTCAAAAGCAGAAGTGTACATGTCTTTTTCTCTTAAATCGCGAACATAGGGTACAAAAGCTTTATGATCTTGGCTGAAGTTAAAACTGGCTTCTTCAGATGCAATGGTAATTTTTTTATTCTTATTTGTAAAAAAGCGATAAGCTACTCCATCATTATAAGCCCTTAGTATCAAACCAAAATTTCCTTTAAAACTAACAATCAACTGATTGTATTGGTCCACAACCGTTTTCTTCTTATAAACAGGCGTTTCAAAAGTAGTGTTAGAAGCCGATTTTTTAGTGCTTGTAATTTTGGCATTGTTTCCTAAAACCTCTCCGCTGCCCAAGGTTAATGAAATAGCAGAAGGAGCAACGACTTCTGTATCTTTATGTTTCACAGACCATCGGATTTTGGTGCCGTTTTCTAAGTCCATCTCAATCTTTCCGTTTGGAGACTTGAGGTGAAGCACTTGCGCCCATCCGCTTACTGATAAAAATATAAAAATAACTGCCTGTAATAAAATCCTGTTCATTTGATGTGTTGGTTATTGTAATTAGTAATTATAAGTTTTCGGCATATTTTGAAAAAAACGTTAAAAAGTTCGCGTATGCGTTGTGTCTTTTTAGAAGGCTGTTTTTGGTATCCTACTGCATCAATTAATATTGGTGCTTTTTGAATTATAGTTTCAAAGTTTTTTTTCAACGGCAAATTTGACAAGAAAAAATATCTTACTAAGGTACGCTTTGTATTAAAAAAGGGCAATAATTGTTATAATCATCATATTCTAAAAGCATAAGGATAAATCTGCTCTATGACTTTCCAAAAAAGATCCTGCTGCAAAAAACAGATAGTGGCTTTGAAACTAAATATATCTTCTTTTAATTGATTAGACCTTTTGCTTTGAGCCATCTGCCGCATGCCAGACTCCAATCAGATTCTGTTCCGCCAGATTTGCCAAGTCCTTAACCGTGCCCTCCTTTTTTGCAGCTATGGAGTTCACAAGGAATCTTATATTTCTTTAGAGCAAGTGCATATTCCATAGAAAGTCCTAACAGAAGCTATTCTCCTATTAGGACTTCTATCAATCTATCTGGCTTTTTTAATCATTTTAAATGATTGGAGAACATTACCTCCAATTCCTTCTATCTGCACAATATAAAATCCAGCCCCAAGTGTGCTTCCCATTGATAACTGGTCTGGGTCTGAAACCTGCAGAGACTCAACATTTTTACCATTGATATCAAAAATTTGCACACGTATAGGTTCAGTGTAATTATTTATTTCAATTTTAAAACTGCTCGTAAATGGATTTGGAGAACAGATTACACTAAAATTTTGCTCTTCTAAACTTTCTGTATTAGCACTCAGCTTTAGTAGTGCACCAGATACTGCATTTAGAGACCATTGCTGGTTATAGCTTGAGCTGACACTCCACTGACTTAAATCTGCTCCATTAGCTGCATTTCCTAAACCATCCAAGTACATTCCGGTTGCCTTATTTTTAAATTTGAAATAACCCGAACCGGCATCTTCCTGTATCCATTTCTGTGCTTCACTTCCACTATAGCCCCATTGTCCTGCCACCGATGGATTTGCTATTCTACTCATTCCGTCGATATACAATCCAGTAGCTCTGTTTTTAATCATAACCTCATTGCCACTATACTCGAGAGACCATTGTTGAGCACTGCTTCCGCTGTAGTTCCACTGCCCAGCGTTACTTCCTTGTGTAGTTCTGCTCATTCCGTCCATCAATAATCCAGTACTTCTATTTGCAATGGTATAATAGGCTGCGCTTTCAGCAATATCATCCCCATAAACAATCCCTCTTCCAACTGTACTCATGTAAACGCGTCCGTAGATATTCATGTCTCCCACTATGAAGTTTCCATTCCCGGTACCTCCATACTCATGAGCATCATCGTTAACACGAGTCCAGTTACTGCCTTGATCAACAGAACGAAAAACTCCCGTAACACCGCTCACAGTACCCCATATATAAATTGTTGGATAAGAAGTGCCGGTTTTCATTTTGCCGATTCCGATTGCTGAAGCAGCACTTACAGCTGTTGAAGGCGCGGTAAAGGTGGCTCCGCCATCAACAGATCTAATCAGTCCACCAGAATTCTTAGCGATCCACAAGTGTCCCGAATACCCAGGAACTGTTCTAATTAGGCTGGATCCTCCTGCTCCAACGTTAGAAGCAGTATTGAAAGTGGCACCTCCGTCTGTACTTACTTTTAAATCTCCGTTACCTCTATTGTAGGCATAAAATTTATTGTTCGTAACTGCATCAGATACTGCAATCGTGTTAAAATTAATTCCTGTTACGGTCGTCCAGCTAGCACCATTATTGGTAGAACGGTATAATGAGCTGGAAGATTCTGGACAATGCAAAATGGTTGCTCCGTCATAAGAAAGTGCTACCGTTCCGCGTGGTCCTGCTAAGGTTGCGGATGTCTGTATCCAGTCAGTACCCTGATTGTTCGAATAGTACATTTTCTCACCAAGTCTGACAATTTTATTAGTATTTCCTGATGCATAGGCAAGCCCTGATGTGGTTCCCATTGTGGGCTTATATTGCGGCGCATATACCGAAACATCGCTATGTTTAAATCCATCATAATCTCCAATGACACTCATTAAAGCCCCTCCAGGAATGCTGATTAAATTCAGCGGCACGCTCTCTTCAAGGCCAATAGCATCGAACTTCCACGAGGTCTTTGAAGCGTTGAGATCATCACAGGTAAAAATACCATTTCCCGATATTATACTTGCCTGATTGGTGTTAAACGGATTAAACTTGATATCACCAGTCCAGTGGATGGATGCTGATGATCCTGAAATCCAGGTACAGCCGTTATCTAAGACATTGATTCCCGAATTTCCAACCAGATCCCTCCATGACACCCCGCCATTGGTACTTAAAAAAAAGCGGTCTGCATAAATTATCCTGCCCTCCGCATTAGTATACTGCGCCATATAGGTATTCATAGATGAGGCTATAAGACGCTGCGGATTGGAAGGATCAACATCGATCCCGCCAAAAGAACCCGAAAAACCTGATGGTGTAATATTCGTTAGAATCCCTGCATTTGAAAGCTTCCAAATCTGTCCTGAAGAGGCATTCCAAGGTCCTTCTTTATCGGCATAAGTGATTAGTAAAGTCCTGTTTGAATCCAGCACTGCACGCTGAGGCATATAATTTATTGTTGCTCCCGAAACAGCAGTCCAGGTATTTCCAGCATCCGAACTTTTATAAAGATTAGACGCTCCAGTTCTGGAAACGCCAGCATAAATAGTCTGGGTGATGCCTCCAGAAACCGATGCAGAATCAAAAATTACAAAACAGATTCCGTTATCATTTGCTGTTGCCGTAACCGGAAATGACGATACCTTAGACCAAGTCGAACCGCCATTAGTGCTTTTAAACAATCCATCACGTCTGGTTCCACAGAAAAGCACATTAGAATTGTTGGGATCTACAGCCAATCGCTCGCCATTAGATCTTCCCATACCGTTTCCATGTGCCTTAAATTGTGAGGTTACTATAGTTTCAGTGAAATTAGCACCTCTGTCGGTTGATTTTAAAATCGCTGTTTTCTGATTATTAAAATAATCGGTTCCCGCCAGCATATAAACCACATTATTATTCTGAGGGTCGATAGCCAACGATTCTACGCCCTGATATCCCAGCTGGTCAACACTGGTCCAGTCCAGCAATGGTACCCATCTGTTTGCCGATGCATCCCATCGATAGGCTCCTCCCACATCAGTACGGGCATATTTTAAATTAACATCCGTTTTACTAGGAATAATACCTGTAACAAAACCTGCACCCCCAATCTGAACATTTTTCCAAACGCTCTGGGCCTGGGAAACGAAAACCGATAAAATTAATACATATAATAAGTAAGCTTTTTTCATCTTGATTTGTTTTTAAAAGTTTAAACTATTATCATCCTTACAATCTATTCTTACCTGAGCCAATGCTTCTAAGTTATGAGCACTTTGACAATGATAAGAGCTGCCGCACAAGAAATGCGGCAGTATGCTTTACAAATTCTTTGTGATTCTTATTTAATACCTTCTTTCAACGCAGTAACCATAGCCTGATCCCGTATTGAATTATTTTTTCTGTCTATTACATTTCCAACTTCCCAATAGAACGGCACTACACCATTGATCTTACACTGTCTTGTCACAAAAGTAGTCCAGTAATCCACCGATTTGTTATGCAGCTCTACATCCTTGGGCTGGTGTTTTCCATTTACCGTGCGTCTCATTGCCGCATATTCTCCCAATACAACAGGAATTCCTTTACTGACAAACTTATCTTTGAGTTTTCGGAACGATTCTAAGATGGCATCTTCCTCCCCATAGGTAGGATTTCGGTCTGGTTCAAGAGTGGAATGATTACCTGAACCCCAATAGAAAACCATTTTTCCCCAGCTGACATCTTCATCCAGAAAACAGAACTGGGATGGTGTGTATTCGTGAACCTCTACCATAAGCCGGTTAGGTACAGGATCATAAGGAATTTTGTTCATCAGTTCATAAGAAAGTCCCGCATTGGTAGACGGCCCCTGGACCACTAATGTTCTATAACTGTTCTTTCCTCCTGTTTCGCGAACTGCTTTTATAAAAGTCTCATGATAGCTGTTTAGAATTTCCATTTCCTGAACATCGTCTGCTGGTGGTTCATTAGACCCAGCAAAAATCAGATGTTCATCAAAATCCCTCATCGTGGTGGCAATCTGTTCCCAAAGCGCTTTCTGCTTTGCATTTGTCACTTCCTTTTTTGCCTGAGTGATGTTTTCGTCCAGCCACCCACCGTCCCAGTGAATATTGAGTATCACATACATATCGTTGTTCACACAGTACTGCACTACATCCTTTACCCTGCTGAGCCATGCCTGGTCAATTTTCATTTTGGAAGCATCACTCAGATAGCCGTTAACCCAGGAACAGGGAATTCTAACTGCAGTAAAACCACTATTTTTTAAAAATTTTATATAATCTTCAGTGATCTTTTCATTCCCCCAAGCAGTTTCACCGCCAAGCGCTTCCATAGTATTACCGATATTAATTCCTAAAGTCATTTTGGCAGCCAGTACTGAAGCCGTGCTGCTCATTCCGGCAGCATCTGGAGCTTTAGGAGATGTGTTGTAGCTGGGATATAAATTGGCAGTCTGTGTTATTGTGATGAGCCTGGCTTGTCCGTTATCCGCTGTGACGGTCAGCACAGCCGAACGGCTGAACCCGCTATTGTTAACAGAGGCAGTGAATGCTGTTTTCTCTGTGCCTTGAATCCCGCTTGATTTACTTAACTGCAGCCAGGATGAGGCAGAATTTGTTATGGTCCATTTACTGTTTGCCGCAATGGTAATTGGTTCAGATATTCCACCATCGGGCATAAAAGAGACTGATTGGACCGAAACTGTTAAATAGGGTTCCTCTTCTGCACTTTTGGAGCAGCATAGGAAGGATGCGCTGACAATAAAGAGCAACAGCATCTGATACAAAAATTTGTGTTTCATTTGAATTGTTTTAAGGATTAAGGGTTACAATCAAAACTGCGGACACAGCTGTGCTGGCATCAAAGTCCCGCAGTGAGATTCTTATTTTTTTAATTCTGACCTGTCTTATCAAGGATCTTCACCACCATGATATTATCAACTGCAGCTCTGAAGTCCCCAGGTGCTGCGGTAACGACATCATTAATAACAAAGAATTTTATGCCTCCTGTATATGAACTGCCAACTAGTTCTGTTAAGCTTGCTGCGGAATCGCTTTTTCTATCCTTATTGTCCTTTTTAATGCGGAACTCTATTAAAGGAATTGTCAAGGTGGTCCATTTCGCTTCAGCAGTTATACCTTTGCTTCCAGAAGTTTTCCACGACTCATATCTCACTAAATACATCCAATTATAATCCTTTACGATAAAAATAAAACTGCCTTTCCAAGTTCCTGCAATGTTAATTTCAAATTTTAAGGCAAACTGGCTAAGATCCAATTTTAAGGCATCGGGCTGGATTCAGTGCTGAGCTAGCTCAATATTAATGCATTGTCCATTTTCTCACCCCGAATCGTTTCCTGCGCTTAGTACCCCTGGGTTTAAAATAGGATATACGCCTCTACTGTCTGGAAAATCAGGATCACTGTCACTGGTCAGCAGGCTTAAAATGATATTTTTATAAATTGCCTTCATATTATTTCTTTTCATTTTTTACTTTGGTTAATCCTGCATTAATTCCAAATGTAAATGTTCGGAACTGAGGATAAAAACCATTATCAATTCCCGCCTGCAAAGAGTTCCATGAACCGACCTCAGAATCCATACCTTTATAGCTTGTAATCGGAAAAGGATTGCTGACATTCACATACAGCCATAGTGACACCATAGGCAATTTTTGAATCAGTTCACTAGAAAAAGAATAGTCTAAAGTCATCTTTTATAGAGCCGTTCTCTACATAGCGGTCAGAAAAACCATTATTTCTGTTACTATTATTGTTTTTTAACCCCATTATGGATGTCTAGTTTATCACTTCAGAAAATCCACAGAGACTCGAAGCAAATTAACAATAAAACCCAGCCAAACTAAGGATCTGTTTGTATTAAAATAAGGGTCTAATTGTAACTATTATCATATTTATAATAAAAAAAGACTGATATTTATTTTATTAAAACATTTAATATCATAATTTTTTATGATATTATCAACCGCATATTATTAAAAAATTAAACCATGCAGTGGGTCATTATGGACATTCTGAACAAAGTGAACACCTAATTCTTTAAAATATAAAAACAATTCAAATAACTATAAAATGATAAAGCTGACCATTTTATAAGAGCAGGTGTCAGAAAAGTTGATAAACAAAAACTTAAATCCCATAAATAAAAAAAGATAGAAAAAAGTATGATTTTAGAAAAACAGATTGAAGTTTGTAAGGAAGAAAAACAGCAACAATGACTGAACTACAAAGAATTAAAATATCTTTAAAATCTTAATAAGTTTAGGTACTGCCAAAAACCAAGAAGAACTAGAAAACTGCTTGGGGATAATTCATGTTTTATTTTTTAAACACAAACAACACATTATAATATAAAAAAAGTTAGTTTATACTGTTTATATTTAAGGAAATTTCGTCAGTATTTGAATTTAGAACCACCCAGTTTATATCATTAAGCAATATCAAAGCTTCTAAAATCATTGCTTGGTTTCTTCTTTCATCTGATAAATAAAAATCAGGTGTAACAACATTAGTCAATTTCAATTCAACTAAAGTATAACTCATATTATAATTTTGTGTGAGAATTTTAAGTATCTTAACAAGAATATTAAAAGATGTATTCATAAAGCAATTTTATACCAAGATAAAAAAAGACTACTAAATCTACATCTATGAAATTGAATTTATTCACCTAAAAAATACAACTTTTTTACTCAGATCTGTACCTATGCTTTTCCAGGTTCTTAAAATAATCTACTTTTAAACAGAAGGAGGAACTATTATTCTACCAACAATTAATAACAAACACAAAATCAAATAATTAACAAACAAATAATCTTACCACCCACACTAGAAGTTACAATCTTGTGCTGCATTATGACAATTGTATTGCTGCGAACCTAGCTTTGTTTTTTTAAAACTAAAAACAACAATTGGCATTTAAAGTTTATATCTATTACTCAAATAAGCTGTTAAAAAAGAAGCTCTACGATGGATTTATATTGATAGGAATACCCTGGTAACCTTTCTAAATATTCTACAAAAAAAATCAAAATTTGTACTGTTTTTGTGCTAAACAACTCCCATGAGTTTTCTTATCTCAATAAGGATACTTTGTTTTGTTTTGCGATAGTTTGCTTTAAAACGGACCATAATTGTATCACTAAAGTAGAAAACACTATTAAAATAAGGACTGCTAATTTCTGTATCGGGAAATAGAGAGACAAAATATCACAAAATAAAAACAAACAAATGTCTTGTACTATTATGATTTTATAAATGATAAATATTTTTCATCGCACTGCGTAAAATGTTCATATTCATTCATTGAATTTCCATAATTCTGGATTTGGATTTTATTTTCATTGTATACGCCCCCAATTTTTCCAAAAGTCAGATAGATAACATCATCATTTTTTTGTTCTTTAAGTTTGCCTTTTGAAATTATTTTATCCCTGTCGAAAATTAAAAAGAAATATGCTCCTGCTTTCTTTTCGATTTTAATTTTAAATCTGGAATTTTCACAAGAAGTCAGAACATAGACACCGGTAATTTCCTGAGCAGTATTATAATGCATAACTGCTATAGATTTTTCTTCGGGCTTAGAAAAAGCCAAAAGTATAAATAAGTATATAGAAACTTTAATCAATTGCATCTTCCCAAATGGTTATAATTTTTTCAGAATAGTAATAATTACCTGTTCTTATAAGTGCGTTTAAGGTTGCTGTGTTAATCTCAATTTCGGGAAATTGAGATTTTGTATTGGCAATGAACCGTTTCTTTTCTTTGGTATTGCCAAGCAGATAAGCTGTAAGTATCCGCCCGATATGTGTATCTATATTTTTTTCATCAATTTTAAAAGACATTTCAAATTTAACCTGTGCCTCTTTGTAACGCTCTTCATCCAATAATAGATATCCATAGTTACTCATTTGTACAGCATCGTCAGCGTTTTTGCTTAGATATTCCTTATAAGCAGCTTCTGCCTTTTTATAATCATGAAGCTGCTGATATATGAGTGCCAGATTTGTCAATAAAATATCCTCGTTTGTATCTAGTTTTAGTGCTATTTCAAAATCCTTTATTGCTGCTAAAAAGTCTTCTTTTTGCTGATAAAGTCTTCCTCTCTGTGCACGATAACCATAAACATCTGGATGCATAACAATTAACCTGTCGTAAATTTCAAGAGCCGTTTTCCAGTCTTCTATTTGCTGATAAGCCTGGCCAGCATAGAATTCTAAGTCATCAGCAAAATCACCAGAATTATCTCCATAGTTATTTGGGCTGTCTAAGCGATATTGATAGATTTTGTAAATTTCTACAGCTCTTTGCGGATTAGGAATTTCAATTAGGCATTTTATGTAATTATGGTAAATTCTAATAATAATGTTCCTGTCATATTGAATAGCCATTTCATAGTTCTTAACAGCATTTTCATTATCTCTTAAAAAATAATAATTATTTGCCATCAACTCATACAATTCAGGATTGGCATTATCCATTTCAAGTGCATACTTTACTTCATCCGAGGATTCTTTGTATTGCTTTAGATGAGCCAGACAAAGCGCTTTTAGCTGATGATATTCAGGATCCTGAGTATTTATTACTATCGCCTTATCGATTGTTAAAATTGCATCTTCGTATTGCTGCTGATTATAAAGTTCAAGCGCAGTATCATAAAAATTTTCAGGTATCACACTGGCCGAAACTGCTGCAACAGCTGCATCATAAAATGGTTTAAGGTAATCGTATTGTACTGCCTCCGTTTTGGTCAGAACTTTGAGTGATTTTATATTACCCGTAAGTTCTTCAATTCCTATCTCGAATAAATTTTCTTTTTTATCGTATGGCTGCAATAATGTACTGTATTTGGTATAATTAGGGTTATTTTTTACCGGTATGAAACATAGTTTTGGCTTAACTCCCAACTCCACAACAATTCTATTGGGTTCTTTGCGGAAACTGCGGATATAATTGATTTCTTTTTGAATTTTATCTTGTCCTGCAGCTGTTAAGGAAGTAAAGACAAGAAACATAAAAAATATAAGCCTCATAAGTAGTATTATTTATAATTGAATTTCATATATGCAGCAAACTTGTGTAAGTGGATCGCGAAAATATCCTGAACCCTGATCAAAATCATCAGCATTACCATACCTAATGGAATTGTTTGAAGGTTTAAACCAATTTGGAGCATCAGCAGGCTTAATCCAATTGGTTTTGTCTATTAACAGGTGGTTTTTCTTTAAAAACTTATCCCACCACTCATCTGTAGATTTGAACTTAAGGTATATGATATATTCACCCGTCCAATGATCTGACTGCCAATATTGTCCTTGCAATAGTTTAATATCTGACGGTGGATTTGTTCCTTCCCAATATTTATAAATATCATTTGTATTAGTGGTGTTAATCTGTGAGCAGCTTGTCAAAAAAAACAGAAGCATTATCACTCCTGTTATGTGATTGGTTAAATAGTTTAAAAAACGCTGCAATTCTATCTTCTTTACTCTGGCTGACTGCCCGGATTGCAAAAAATTAATTCTCATAAAAATACTCATACAGGTACCTTTTTTAAATAATGAATAAGGAAACAGCAAATTAGAAGAACAAATGTGAGCCCGCCTGTTACTATTGAAGAAAATTGAAAGAAGAACTCAACAAACTCTTTGCTTTCGCCAAAACACCAAACTTCATTACCCCAAATATCAACTTCCATTGCTTCGCCGGAATTACAATTTAAACAAGCTAAATATTGAGGTAAAACAAGTCCTAAATAGAACAAAATAACCGAAGTGTAAAATATCAGTAAAATGATTTTAATAACTTTAAGTAATTTTAGTTTTTCACTTGTTGTCATTCATTTTTCATTCATTTTTATAGAAATATTCAAAAACGTTAATCAATTTTTTATTCGAATCATAATTGTATACCATCTTAGTACAGTCATTAGAATTATTTAATGATATAGTTTTTGATAAAAGCTTATCTTTATTTTTTGATATAAAAATGTCCTTGTTTCCTTCTTTATATCTTATGTTTTCTGAAAGTAATACATTGTCTTTTAGGCTGTAAACCTTCAAATTAGAATAAAAAACTTCTTGTTGATTTTTATATTCGCACAGAATCTTTTGGGTCGAACCGGTCTCTTTTATAATCCTCCCCAAATTATCATATTCAAAAAAATTAGTAAGGACTACATCTCCGCTCCCGTTTACCGTTTCGCTCTTTATGCACTGAAATTTGTCATTTAGATGAAAAATATTAGAAATCATTACATCTTTTTCATCTACAGAAATGATGGCGAATTGATTTTTCTCATACTTAAAAACAGCTTTGGACTTCACACCTTTTTCGTTTCTATGTACAATGCTGTCAATTAAATTATACGAATTTCTATAATATACATCTTCGGAGTACAGCGCATCATTGATAAAGGTCGAGTATTGTTTTGTTAAGCCGTTTTTGTCATACACGGTTTCTAATTGCATAATACTCTTTGTATTTCTGGTACTATCTGTAAAAACTTCAGCAATTACTTTTCCCTTAAGACAGCTTAAATTGAATGAGTTTTTAGGGTAATATGAGGTGTTTGAGTTTTTTATCAAAAGAGCAGCATAATTCTCATTCACTTTAAATTTTTCCTCTAATTTTTGTCGTGATTCTTTCTGACGCTTTGCTACCTCTGCTTTTCGCATATTTGTATAATAAACTTTGTCATTAAATAGAACTTTAAAATAAGATTCGTATGCTTTAATATAATTATTTGGATTGGTTTCGATAATTGGTTCATCAACACCGTTGGATAATATCATTCCAAATTTGAGTTTAACGCCATTGTTGTTAAAATAGTAATAACCATAATTCTTAAACTCCAGAGCACAATTCTCATTAATACGAAGTACATGTACCTCTTCTATTGATTCAAAAGCTTCTGCAAATCGTTTATATATCTCTAAATGCTTTCCTGGCTCATTAACCTCTCCGGAACTAAAGAAAACCAAGGTTACTTCTTCTTTATTATTAATCTCATAAAGCGCAGCATCAGGCTCTGGACTATTGGTAATTAGCTTTTTAGAACATGCTGACAATAATAGCAAACATGATACAATACAGATTAAATTTCTTGTAATTTTCAAAATATTATTTTTTTTTTCAGCCTTTCCATTTTTATAAATGATATAATCTTCTGTATCAGTTTTTTGTAAACTTATCCTTCATTTTCAATAACTTATCTATCTGTTAATAAGACCCATAGCAAGAGATTTTCCAGCATCTATTTTCGTTACAGATGCCTTCGCAGAAAAAATATCTTCAAAAAAATTTGCAGCATACTGGATATCCCCACATATCCAGACGTTTTCTTTCTTGTCTAAAAACCCCCTTTTTAGCCTCTCTCACTATGGATTTCTTTTTTGTTGACTATTTTATTTTACTGATTACAGGACATAAGAAAAGTACAGTTTAATACAATTTGGTATTTTAATTTCATAACCGTTAATTTATTACTCCCCATTACATTTAGCAGTAAAAAGACTTTTTTCTATTATTGTAAATGGTCTAACCAAAATTTTACCAGGCGAAATTTTATCATATTTATATAAGATTCCAATACTATGATAAGCATCTTGTTTTTTTTCGGGATACAGCTCTTCATTTTTTTCGTAATTATACTTTGAGATATAGGCATTTTTAGATTTGTTAAATGAGTAATTCTGTGGTATACTCATTGATGACTCGTCAAAAACACCATAAGACGGATTGCAGTAAAAGCTGTTTTTCTCTTTAAGCGTTTCACCCATCTCCATAATTTCTTTCATTTCTTTTTTTAGTTTATCATCAATTTTCATTTTTTCAAACCTTTGCCTGCCATTCAGAATTATTCCGTCTGTAGTTTTAGTAATAGAAAAAATCATTTCGTAATAGTAACGTTCCGGGTCATTGTAAACAGCAATAAAATCATTGTTTTTGTTTAATAAAAAACTAAAAGTATTTCTTTTGTTATAATCCCTGATATTCTCTGAAACTATATCAACAAAAGAAATTACATCAGTTCCTTTACTAAAATAATGTACATACTCACTTTTAAAGCAATTTGGGTTCTTGTTGAAAACCCGCTGCATTGCATCTGAATCAGCTTTTCCTATAAAGGTTTCTTTTTCGTCAAAACCATCAAATTTTATTTTACAGCCCTCCTTGATATTAGGGTTATATCTCCCGTATAATTCAAAAAAATGCTCAGGATTCTGGGGATTCAATATGATCTGATCGTTCTCTTTGTGCCAGGAACCTTGTATAAAAGTTGCATAGGCAATTATATAAAAGGCATTATTTTCTGCTAAAATCAAACGGGCATTTCCTGAACCACGATAACATCCAAGATAAGGCTGTACATCCTGAGCTAATACGCTTAAAGATGTTAACAAAATGAGTAACAAGATATTTTGTCTTTTTTTCATGTATTTATAATTTTCAAATAATTCAGTTCTGTAAGTATCTATGAGCTAAGTCTGACGTTTTTACTATGCATTCTTTGGCTGAAAAATTAAATCTTTAGAATACAAATTTTAATAAAAAAAGAATGTGAATTTAAGTAGATATATATTCGCCTGAGATGATTCGATATTTGTAAAGATCTTTTTTAAATCCGTATTAATAGCTCTGTTTTTTTTACCAGAAGAGTCAATAAAATCATAGTATATCAATTGGGCTTAATTTATTTTGGTATAGATTTTCCCCTTCCAGAACATTAATTTATCCGGATTTTCAGGATGGTCAAACTTCATATCAAATTCAGCTTTTAAAATTCCTTTCTGCATCGCTTTTTTGTCAATTTTTATATTGCCTTCATTACATTCATATATTAGTTTTCCATCAACGATGCTATTCAGTTCAATTCTTGGATTGCTGACGACATTATTAATAATATAAAAGTTTAACGTAGAATGGGTAGCTGTATTTGCGAGAGTATAACATTCAATAGTGTCTTTGCTCAATCGTTTTGCTTTCATTTCGTCGGCACCTGCATACTCATAACACCAGGCTTCACATTTCAAACTATGTTTTCGTGAAAAAGAAAAATCACCATCAAGATTTTCAACCCATTGTATATCAAAATCTTTGAAAGGAAAGAGACAAAAAACAAAGCCGAGTAAAAGGACTGTATATTTCATTTTGAAATATTGTTTTTAAAGCTTTAAGGAACATTTTGGTGCGTTGCGTTCAGATGGAAAATCAAAACCTAAAAAATGATATTATAACTAAAGTTCAATTGAAAAGCTTTGCACTTCAGCTCTCCTGATATCAAACCTTTGTTAGCGGAAGTTTTTTATGCTGTCTAATTTTTGTATTAATTCATAACTGTTTCCGCCGCCACAAGAAGAATGAATTACTTTTCCGTTTGAGTTAATAAGAATTTTTGCCGGACTGCAGTACATATTATAATTTAAGATTTCAGGTTTGTCATGCGATTTTGTGTTATCAATCTGCTCAAATAAAATTTTAGATTTTTTCAAATATTCATTCAGTTCGTTTTGGTTTTCAACATAGCCTTCAATTATACCAACAAACTTGATTTTGTCTTTATATGAATTATAAATTTCATTTAATTCTTTAGTCATATCATATGTGTCACTCTTTTTTAAATAGGATTTGTCGTAGATAAATACCACCAAATTTTTGTTTTTAAAATCCTGAGAGTTAAATAGCTTACCGTTTATGGTTTTCGCAGAAAAATATTTTGGTGTTCCATTCATAAAAAAATCAATTTGATTTTTCATTAACTCCTGAACTTGCTTTTGGAGTTTTTCTAAATTATTATCCTTTTGTTCTTTCTTATTTTGACAAGAAATCAAAAACGGTAAAATTGCAAGCAGTAATAAAATTTTATTCATCCTAAATCAGTAATTATGGTTGATATAGAGTTCTAAAATATAGATTGAAATAACTATGACAAATAATATAATGTTTGCATAAACAAAAGGTGTTCGCTTTTTAAAAAATAATATAATTGCCTCAATAATAATCCAGGCACTCCAAAGAATAAGACTTCCAAAACCTAAAATCATTTGCACGAAGTTTGAACCTAAGAAATCATTTCCGCTTTGTTTGTCACTAAAAATAATCATGGCAAACAAAAAAAGAGGAATAAGCCCTGTAACAGTTCTCCAAAATATGTGTTCAAATAATTTTTCTTTCATATTTTTCATTGATAATGGTGTGTATTTTCAAAATGACACTAACGTCCTGCGGCTTTGCGAAGTTTGGGATTTTGTTACTGATATTTATCTTCTCAATGATAATCTGTATAAATGTCAATATTTTTCATGATTTCTTAATTTGATATATTAGATGTACGTTTTATTTTTAAGCGGACTATTGTCGTTATACAGCAAGTCATTTGCAATTTGCACCATTCCATTGTTATTTGCACCACCCCAAATTGCTCTTCCAAAAATATAGCTCGTTGTGTATTCCTGCCAGGTGCTGCAGTATTTTTTTAAATCGGAGTAAGATTTTGCCAAATATTCTTTAAGTTCATTTTCTGAAAGATAACCCAATTCATAACAACAGCGTGCTAAAAAAACACCTCTTCCATAATTCCAGCCGCTGTCTTTTGTCTTTTTTAGCTGGGAAAAAGTTGTGATAATTTTCTGTTCGATTAATTCTGGAACAATATTATTTAGCTTTCTAAACAGGTTCAAATAATATTCAAATATGTCGTTTTCGTTTGGCAGGTTTGATTTTAAAATGTCAACATAATTTTCTCTATCCTCAAATGCTTTGTAAACAATATCCATATTTTCATCTTGATTCCTGTTGTGCAGGCTTTGAAGAATTTCAATCGCTTGGTTTTGATTATATATCCCCCAGTAGGTTTCGACTAATTTACCAACATCAGATTTATTTAAACCTGTTTCATAAGAATTCAGGTATGCCGATTGTTGTTCTGCATACATTGAACCTATAAGTAAATGATCTAATAAATAACCTCTAACCTCATTTTTTTTGTTTAATCTTATGTCTTCAAATGAGTTTAAAATTTTCGAAAAAAATCCCATAACTATTTACACTATTTTTAAATTAGGAACTTTGTTTTGTAAAATGGTTATAAATTTTTCGCCCACTACCTGATATTTATTCCTTGTTTCTAATTGTTTCTTCAAATTTAACATATCTGCCGGGTCGGTTCTATAATTAAGCCTGTCGTGAATTTCAAGTGATAACGGACTACCGTCAATATTAAAAGTGATAATATGTGTTTTTGGTAAGTATTCTTCCGAAGATTTGGAATAAACACCTAATTGCGATTTCAGGATACCGCCATATTCAAGTTTGGCATCTTCAATTCTGAAATTATCAAAAACAATATGTTCATCTAATTCGCCTGCTGTATTAGTACTAAAGAAATGCAAATCGTTTCCGCTCAAAGCCCAAAAACAATCCGTTTCTATTCTTCTAAGTTTTACACCAATTGCAGATAATGCTGCATTTTTTATACCATCAGTTACGATTTCCTGAACTTTACTACTTGTCGATTGAGGCACAGACGCAGAAGTAAACGCATCAATAGGTTTACCTTTCATCCACTGTTTTAATTGTGAAAAATCCTGAGTCAACAGTTCTTGTTTGTATTGGTCATATTTAGTTCGTTCAAAATCTAAATCAATTTCTGATTTTGCAGCCTTGTGTTTTTTATTCATATAAATCATAAAAAATACACCTGCAATTACCAATATAACTGGAATTAAAAATAATGGGGTCATAAATTTTTTGTTTTCTTAATTTGTTTTTAAATACTTCTTTACGTTTTTAGACTTGTCTTAAAAAAAGAAATATATAAGCCTAATAATCGTATTTAGAATACAAATTTTAAAAAAACTATAATGTAAATTTAAGTAGATATAGATTAGCCTGAGATAAATCGATATTCGTAAAGATCCTTCTTAAATTCGTATTAATACCTCTGGTTTCTTACAGGGAGTGTAAGTAAAACAACAGTTCCCTTCTCATTAGAAATAATTTCTATATTTGTCTTTATTGAGTTTTCTTTCGCTAATATCGCCAAACGTTCTCTGGCTATAGTTCCTGACAAAGACTGATGGTTAGGTTTTGCATTAGATGTACTCTCATAACCTTTTCCATTATCCGTGATTTTTACCAGCAATTGGTTTTCCTGCGAAAAGATTTCTATTATTATTGCCCCCTTATCAGAATGATTTCCAATACCATGGATAATCGCATTTTCAACAAAAGGCTGAATCAGCATAGGAGGAATTAATAATGCTGAGGTATCTGTATCTGGGGTTATTATTTCGTAAGCGAATGCATATTCGAAGCGCATTTGCTGCAAGCTCAAATAATTTTCTATAGCCTCCAGCTCCTGATCGAGCGGAACATAATTTTTTCGGCTCAATTCTAAAGAACTTCGAAGCAATTTGCTGAATTGACTTAAATATTTTATTGATTTTTCCTTTTCATCAAACCTGATAAAACTTTGTAATGCCGACAAAGTATTGAAGATAAAATGGGGTTCCATTTGTGTTCGCAGCAATTGTTGCTGCAATAAAACTTTCTCTTTTTCCTGTTTTTGTCTTTTCTGTCTTTGGAAAAAATAAAGCAGCAATACCCATGAAACTGCCAGCAGTGCCAGTAAACCAACAATAAACAGCAAGAGTTTATTACGTTCCAGACGATTTGTAGTATAATCAATAGTTTTATTTAGTCCGTAAATAGATTTATCTTTAGCCTGGAGTTCGTAAATAGTAGCCATTTCTTCTGTAGCCTGAATACCGGAATTTCGCAGGATATTATCTTTTAGTTCCAATACCTCGCTGGTTTCGTTCTGAGCTCTGAAATTATCCCCTTTAGCTAAATAATAGTGCAGTTTTGCCTGTTTATTAAGACATTTTTCATAATAAGATAATATCTGTAAATGCCGGCCTTCAATTTTATCAGCCTGTTTAATTAAGACTTCTGCTTCAGGAAATTGTTCAGCATGAACACGCAGATCAATAAGATTGGCTATAGTCGTGTAAAGATTTTTAATCGCTACCGGGCTTTCAGGATCGGCTGATAAAATTCCTGCATCGTATTGTTTTACCAAACTATAATAATGTATCGCTTCATTATATTGACTGCTCAATGTATAATAGTGTGCCGTATGCTCATTAGTAAATCTAATCTGCATAGGATCATTAGTTTTCACAGAAATATGTTTCAGCTTTTTGAGATAAAAAAGAAGCGAATCAGCCTTGTAAATATTACTTTCTTCGCAGGCTGTAAACAACTGCGAATATGCCCTGAAATTATACTTATAATGATCTTCGGGCATTTTTTTTAAAATTTTTAAAGCAAGCTGGTTTTGTTCAATTGACTTTGGGTACTGGCTGATTTTATTATTGTCCTGAGCCGCATTAAGTAAACAGATCACTTTTGCCAATGGTTTGCATTTAAGCGAATCGTCATTCATAATTATGGCTGCCGATTTATTAAAATAATAAACCGATTGGTAAAACTTACCTTCATGTTCTGAAATTAACCCGGCCCCATTGTAAACAGTAAATTTAAGGGCATTGAAACCTTTTTCTTTTTCTATTAAATTTAAAGCAATATTGATGTGATTTTTGGAACTGTCTATATTGCTTTTTGCCAAATTTTTAGCCAGATTATAATGTATATAAGCTAGAGCCGAACCCGTTTTTGAGAAATCTTTTTGTTTGAGCTTACCTGACCAAAAAGCAAGTTTGTCGATTTGAGGATTTTGATCCAGGCTATCACTCATTACTTGTAAATTCTCCAGCATTTTTTCCTGATTAATCACTATTTTCCCCGGTTTCTGCTGACAGGAAATTACAAACAGCAGCAAAAAAAATACAATTTTGTTCATTATCTTAAAGGATTTAAATGATCTATAACAAAATCTTTTCTGCGGGTTGCAACAGGAATTTCAGCAAGATTTCTCATAACTATTATGCCTGTTTTCATGTATTTATCTATAAAGTTTTTATTGACAATATATGACTGGTGTGTTTTTATAAAAAAATCGCCTGGCAGGATATCTTCATAGTATTTTAAAGGTTTAGAAGCAGTTACTATTTTTTTATTTTCCAAGTGAATTTGGGTGTAAGACCCCTCGCCGGAAAGGTATATAATTTCATTCAGCCGGACTATCTGCATACAGTCTAAAGATGTGATACAAATACTGGAACTCATATCAATAGTTTTTGCAGCACTATACTCTTTCAAAAAATTAAGCTGCGTAATATAATCAACCTGTTTTACTTTGCTGACTTTTTGTATTGCAGCTGCAAATTCATCACTGTCAATGGGTTTTAAAAGATAATCCAGTGCGCCGTACTTAATGGCTTTTATGGCAAAATGATTATAAGCTGTGATAAAAATAATATGAAAAGAAGGCTGTTCTAACTGATTCAAAATATCGAAAGCCGTACCATCTGTCAACTGAATATCCATCAAAATCAAATCAAATTCTGTATTTTTTATGATTTGCAATGATTCATTTACTGAACTCGCCATTGCTTCTAACTTTAAGGATTCTTGTTGTGAAACTAACCATTGGAGTTCTTTTCTTATCGCTGGCTCGTCTTCAATAATCAGGGTTCGTATTTTGTTCATATTATGGAATAGTGGTTAATAAATTATTACTCAGGAATTGATTTCTTTCATTTGAATAAAATTTAAGGCACGAATATATAATTTTTTATTTCAATCTTTTAAATAACCCCGCGGTGCCTGATTTTTTTTTATTTAAATCGATACGGATTTAAAAAAGACAGCACCGAATCTCCTGCAGCTTGCTGCGAATTTATATCTGTCTGAATTTACAATACTTTTTTTCTAAGATTTGTATGCCGTAATTTCTACTTTTCATTACAAATCATGATCTATAAAAACTTTATACTTGGTGTTTGCCTGAGTTTATTGGTACCTGCTTGTCAAAACAGGAAATCATCAGCTGCCACCATAAAAAAAATACCTGTGTCAAAATCAACAGATATACAGGCGGCTCAGTTACAATTAGAATCAACAGTACCAAAAAAAGATACTTTAGATGCTGAAATAACTCAATTTTTAGAAGAGAACAATTATATGATTCAATATGAAGCTGTTGGTTTTCTAAATAAGGACAACTTTAAAGACAAAGTTTTGATCTTACAGGAAAACGATGAAGAAAGCAAATCCCTTCAGCGGCTTACTATTATTTTATTAGGCAAAAAGCAAGGTTTTGAACTGTACAAAAAAAGTTATACCATAATGCCGCCTGAATATAATGATGATAATTATAAAGCATTTGATACAGAAGATGTCGAAATCGAAAAGAATAAAATAATTTTTGATTTATATGCCGTTGGTCCAAACGGACATATTTCTTTTGAATTTATTTTTCAAAATAACAATTTACAATTACATGAATTTACCGGTTATTTTATGGGAGCAGGCTCACATACAGAATATATTTATACTCCAAAAAACCAAACCAACGGCATACTTAAAGAAACCATTATTAATACAATGGAAGATGAGATGCCGTCAACAACAAAATCATATACTATAAAATTAGAATCACCGCCAACTTTTGAAAGTTTCGATTATAAAATTTTTCTGGATGAACTTTTTAGACAATTTGGCGATAAACAGTAAAATATTATAAATTTCAGATCCTAAACAGGATTAAATCCAATCTGTAAAATTAAAATTGACAATGACAAATAAACCAGCCTTCATGCAGTTAAAATGCTTTATTGTGCTACTATCCGTTTCCTTTATTTTTAATGGCTGCCAGGAAAAATTCAATGGAAAAAATGAGCAGGATTTTAAAACTTCGAGAGAGAAAATCGAAAAAAATCTCAGCCAAAGTGAAAAAATTAATTTAGAAAAAGCGCTGCGCGTGATCGCATTAGAAGCAATGAAATTAAAATGGGAAGCTCCTGAAAAGTACGATAATAAATCTTTCAACAAAATTTCTTTGGAAATGATTGATGGTTTATCATTTTCTTCGGTTATAACTTTAGCCGAAGATATTTTAAAAACCCAGAACAAAAAGGAAATTGAAAAATTAACTAATGAAATTGATCATTTAACTCTTCAAAAAAACGAAATCGCAAATACTAAAAAGACACTAAATCTATTTAGAATCAGCGAGACGAAATTAAATAAAACCAGTTTTTTTGATGAAATGGTTCCCGAATTAGAAGTCAGTTATCAATACATTGGTAAAAATAAACTCATTGGTCCTAAAACAATCCAGTTTGAAATCAGAAAAAAATCGAATAACGAAGTTCTTAAATCCGAAATTATTGTTAATGGAAACAGCGAAAGCATATTGGAAAATGGAGAAGTAATAACTGAATATATTATATTGGGGCAAACCAAAGAAACCAATCCTAAATTATGGAATGTTCAAAAATATCCCGTTGATAATCCAAATCTATCCGATTATGATTTAGTATTAAACGTTACTGTGCTGGCCTTAACTCCTAATGGAAAAAAAATCGAGATGCCAAAAATAAGTATAGAACAAATTAATAACGAAATTAAAAATAACCAGACAAAGTTAGAGGAACTAAAATCTGTAAAAGGGACTTTGGATGAGTTAGAATTGACTGAACAATAGTAAGTAAGATATCATAAGTAATTTTACAACTATTAAAAAAACCACGGCATTTCAATACAAAATACCGTGGCTTTTTAAAATTACTCTTTATGATAAGGACATCCTGATGGTGCAGAAGATCCACTTACAGCAGAAGATTTAATTGCAGGGTTTGGAAACTGCTCTTCGATTAAACGTTTTTGATCAGGAGAAACATCTTCTAATTTGCGAAGCGTATTTACTTGTATGTGCGGCCAGCTTGTAGTACCGCCGTCATCTCCAAAATCAAATTCAAAAAATATAATCTGTTCGTATTGCAGCTGAAGGATTTCTTTTCCGTTTTCTACAACAGTTTCAATCCACATTCTCATGTTCATTTCAACTGTACTAACAAAACGATTTACAAACGGAACATTTAATATACCCCCTTGCGCCCCTGTTTTATTTTTGGATGATAACTCAATAAGTACATGATTTTTTATAGTTTCTCCTTTAATGGAATCACGAAGACGTAAATCAGGTCTTACTGAATAAGGATATAAAGGATGGGCCAATATTCTCTGTGTATAGATTTTATTCTCTCCCTTATCATTTTTATCATTAAGTTTTTCAAATACCCAGGCAGGAGGCGGCTGATCTAAATTTATAGGTTTGGCTTCGCTTGCACCCGCTCCGCCCATAGTTCTTGAAATGGAAAGATGATCGTATTTCCAGGCTGCATTTCCATGTGGAAATTGAGGAGCGCCTTCAATTAAATAACCTGAATTGTCCGGACTTATATCTCCTAATAAAGTTATGGTACTTCCATGCGGAATTACGCCGCTTCGTGAAATAGAATAATCAGGTATAAAATATGGCCCTGTTTGACCGGCTCCGGGCTTAAGTTCTTTAGATGCAATAATTTCAGAATATGGTCTTCCGTTTAAATTTTCCAGCGTTACATATTCTTTCTTGCCCAGATCATTTACAATCAAAAAAAGAGTTTCGTCCTGATAGCCGCTTTTATATAAATTTTTATTCGGATTTTTTGGTGATACAGCGTGTACACCACGGTCTTCTTTAATCGTTTTTTCGGTGGCTGCATAATTAAATATATCACTTAACCATAAGTACATACCGTTTTCTTCGTGAATTGGAGTGTATTTTAAGGATTCTTTACCCGGTACAGTATTGACGCTTTTTATACTTTGCTCATATTTAACAGCCCCGCAAAATTGTTCGTTTGCACCCCCGCGATTACGAACTCCTCCCGGCACTAAATCAAATGTTAGTTTTTCTATATACTCTTCACATTCAAAACTATATTTTCCGGGAATCGTTCCTGCATTTGTACCCGGCGACGGCATAATGGTGGTATGTATACCGCTTCCTGTTAATTTTCTATCATTTTGTCCGTTATGATTGTAGCTCACCCAGGTTCCTTGTAATACTTTCAGCACACCGTAATCTACATTGTTTACAATTTGCTGCAGATTATTTTCATGAAAAGCCCTGATTGGATCCTCAATTTGAACTTTTGTATATCCATCCATCAAATCCCCTAATATTCCTTTACTGCCCTTTGCCTTTGCAGTTCCAGATAATAGTTCTTTTTTATTTACATTTAAATTTTCAGCTATATGAGGTAAATTTATCCCATCAGCAAGGTTCTTTCGTTTTAGCATAGTTTTATTTTTTTTTAATTAGCAAATCCGGGTATTCAAAAAAACAGATGTACTTTTAGAACAATATAAAAAAGCACTGCCATAAGTCTAAATTACTGGAGACAGAAAATCAATTATAAAAAAATGACACAAAACGGAAATTATTCGTCACAAAACAAATTATATAAAGGATGGGATGATATGTGGAGGTATAAAATTAGTTAGTCAAAAAAGAGAATCCTACATTTTTATATCTTGAACCTGACAGCAATTTCATTAAAAATTATCTCTGGATTTTTAACTTTAAAAAAGGGTATTTTTACCCTTTTTTCATTTCCTATATTGTGATAAATTTGAATCGTATTTATCTAAAACATTTACAATCAGTAAATTATTTATCCTCATACTCACTTACAAAGAGAATATTCTACATGCCTTTCTTTTAATGTTTAGCTTAATTTATCAAGCTGAACGATTTATCTAGTAATAAAAGAATTATAGCTGAAAAATTCAATACTGGTACAGGGCAGTAAAATAACATACTACTCTGGAACCAATAAAACCAAAGAATTGCAAACACTGCTTAATAGCGCCGAAATTGTACTAAGAGTCGATGGGAAAGCAGGCAAAAAACCTCTGACGAGCATTTTAAATTTAACAATAAGTATTTAAGAAGAGTGTAATATTTTAACCTATTCAAGTAAATAAAATGGGACTGTCTTCTAACATAAGCGATTTATTCAATAAACATATTTACACGATAATAACGGCAGTGATTATTGCTTTGTTAACGTTTGGATATCTTTCTTATATTCTTCCTAATAATCAGCAAAAAGAAGATGCCAAAAATATAGTTATTTTACAAGGTATCGAAAAACAATTAAACGCATACATCGATGATCAGGTTAAATTCGTAAGCGAAAAACAGATTGATACCTCAAGTCGCCTCTCACCCTATAGAGGCTCAACTGATACTTATATCGCTGATGTTACAATTGATAAAAACAAATATCAACAATTAGAAAACGGGACAATTAAATTATTTAGAACAATCAAATTATTAAAAAGATCAAAAAGTTCCGGTAATAATGCAGATCAAAAGGATGTGCTTAAGGATACAATTACTAATAAAATCACTATTGATCTGGTCAAATTTCTAAATAAAATTGATTCTACTACCTATTTTACTTCATTTTATATTTGTCCTGTTGAAGCAGGATTATGTCAATCTCATAAATCATTTCTATCAAAAAATGTCAGTCTTGTCGATCAGGATAGTTTGATTTGTTATAATAGAAACAATGGTCCTTTTAGTTTCAAAAATTCCTCAAAACGCTATTACACCAATCAAATCAATATTCCTCAAACCAATCATACCCTATTTTTAGCTGTTGGAATTGAAAAATATGCCTTTGACAGCAATGCTCAGCAGATCAATCCTAATCTTTTAATTTTCAGCTTAATTTCTGTCGTTCTTTTAATATTAGGTATCAATTTTATAAAACCCGTTATAAGCAGTTACAAAGAAAGACTCAACCAGTTTGATCTGGTTGGTGTCGTATTTTCTATCGGATTGCTGATCGCTATCTTAGTCATATTTGGTACATTGTCTTATTGGAGCAATACCATAAAAACCAGAACTGCAAACGATCTGGACCAGTTGGTAAACAAAATTGACAACTCATTTACCAATCAAATTACGACATATGAGCGTTGGAAAAATAATAATTCAATATTGGGAGCAGCATGGAAAAATTCAGAGAAAAAAATTGCCCGAATATATCTAGAAACTAATTCAAAAAAAACTTATTTAAATGGAGATCTTCTTCCTGAAAATGATTCTTTGGGTGACAAAAAAAATTATTTAACTCTTGAAAGTAATAAATTTAAAAAAGATACAAATAATTTAAAACTGATTAAATATTTGGACAGCTATTTTCAGATGGACAATGAAGGGATACTTACAAAAGATTTAAGCAATACAAAACCTGATATACCCAGAAAATATGCAGATAGAATGTACTTTAAAATACTGCAGCAGAAAAATGCAGGCAATATAAAAACAGGGCCTGTACTAACTGCCGTTTTTTCAAGGGATAGTGATAAATATCAATTGATATATGCCGAAAAAGATTCTCTTGATAAACCGGAAAGCGGTATTAAAGGAATTGCTTTCAGAGAATATTTTTCGGACGAGTTAGAATTGCCCCCCGGAACCGGCTATATGCTTGTAGACCGATATGGAGACGTTATTATGCAAAACGATCCCGAAAAAAATTTGTATCAAAATTTATACTATGAATCTCAAAACAATCCAGAATTTGCAAGTCTGCTATCCGGTATAATCCCGAAATCATTTGAAATGGAATATCAAGGGAAACCTTATCAAATCTGTGCAAAAAAACTAACATTAAAAAGTGCCTCACCCATCTATATTCTCGGAATTCGTGATTTGTCCCATCTTAATCGTTTATCAATATTTACATTTACTAACGGATTCTTAATTTCAGTTTTATACGGTTTCTTTATATTATTAATCAATTATATCTACTCAATAATCTTTTACAGCGGCCGTATTAGTGTATTATCAAAACATCATTTTTATTATCTTTTTCCGGATAACAGCCGAACTCATGAATATAAAAATCTATTAATTGTCAATTGCATTTCAATTTTATTGGCCGTAATAGTGGCTTTTATCTCCTCTTCTTCAATAGCCTTAATTTTCTGTATTGTGCTTGGCATTAACATAGCTTTTATCAACTTAATCACTTTAAATATTCGCACTCAAAACACTAAAGAAGAAATAGTTACATTAATATTAATTTTATTTTTTCCGGCCATTTCTTTCCCTTTGTTTCTGTTCTTTCATTGCAGTTCATTTTTTGCTGTCCTTGTCCTTTTTACTACACATATCTGCCTGATAATCTTTTATTACAGAAAATGGAGAGAAAGACAACAGGAAGATCTCAAAACATTTGCAGAGCAAAATAAAGGCGTTAACAGAAAAGCTTATACCAGATTCCTTACAGCAAGGTTATTGTATCAGTTTCTTGTATTTCCGTTTGTTTTAATTAGTACATTTTATGTTAACGAAATAAATGATTTTGCCAGCTATTACTGCGCCTCAATTAAGGCCAAAGAACAAAATATAAAAGATAAAAATGATTTTATAATAAAAGACAGGGATAGAATAACAGCTGCTTACAATTGTACTTGTCCCAAAAATAGTAAAGAAGAGCATGAAAAGGAGCCGCTTATAATATCTAAAAGCAAAGATAAAATTCTGCAAAAAGCTAATCTCGGTTTTTTTGATCGTCCTGCTGCTTACGAAATTAAAAATTTTACATTTAATGCACTCAGCAGCAAGTACTTTTTGAAAACGCAGGCAATTTTACAAGGTGAAAGTAATGTTTTTACATTTATAATCATTTCCTCTTCCTTATTGGTATTTATTTTCTTTCTCACCATTTTGGCCTATCAATTACTAAACTACTATAGTAACCGTTTCTTTTTTTATGATTTGATGCAGGCTGCCCATGAAAAATATTACCCTTTCACAAAAAATAAATTAGCAAATGACCACATTTTTATAGCCATGGTAAATAATTATGACGTAAAAAAACTAATTCAGGTTAATCATAGCAAAACAAACTTATACGATAAACGTAAAGATGTTAAAGACCACCATAACCGCAAAATCAATATCGACAAAATTTTCGATCCGGATGATCATAATGAAATATTACCTTTTTTAAGAATGGATTTTATACTTCACTTTAACCACAAGCAATTTTACAATGAGTATGAAAAAATCTGGAGATCATTGCCAAACAATGAAACCCGTTATGTTCTTTATGATTTTGCCCAGGATCACTTTGTAAATTACAAGAATAAAGATACTCTTATAAATCTTATGGAAAACGGAATAATTGACTGTCATAAATTAACAGGAAGACTTAAAATGATGAGCCTGAGCTTTAGGATTTTTATTTTATACAAAAGTAAACGCGATGAATTGTTTATCCAAAAATTTAAAGATGAAAGCAAAAATGGAACATTTAGCAAATTGAAAATTCCGATAATAATTATTGCCGTTAGTGCCTTGGTTTTACTAATGTATCTTAATAAAGACAGCTATGACCAGGTAACCTTAATGGGAGGCAGCGTCGTAACTGTACTGGCTTTAATTAATAAATTCCTCGAAGCAAACAAAAGTCTTTGATTTGATTAAAAAAAACAATTGTTTTATAAAATTAGAATATCTTTCTAAATTTGCCCACTTCACAAAAGACAGGGTTATACGAAATGACAATACAAGATTTAATTGGTGATTATTCTATTTCCGGAAGTAATCAGGAAGAGGGTAATCACATTACTTACAAAGGCACTTTAAACCTATCCTTAGACGATAATAATAGAATTGCAGCAAAATGGTTTATCAATAATGCACAAGTACAAAAAGGTCATGGTTTCTTTAAAGATAATATCCTGGTAATTAATTTTAGTTACAAAGGCGACGACAGCAAAACTTATAAAGGGGTTGCAGTTTACCGATGCATTACTAAAGATGTACTGGATGGTTTTTGGTCAGAAAAACATGGAAATCCTCTCTTTTTAGGTACAGAGCATTGTTTAAGAATCGAAACTACAGAACGTCTGAACTAAAATTTAAAATCAACAGTATATAGTTTCATTGGCTTTGCTTTTCCCCGCAAAAGTATTTCGCCCTGATGAATATAGGTTATCAAATTATTTTCTGAAAGTGTATTTTTCATAGTTTCTGAAATGACAAAATCATGGTTAAAATTACTGCATTCGCACTGAATTCTTGAAGTAGTATTTATGCCACAGCCTGAAGCTGTTACAAAAGTGGTTATAGCAGCTTCTTAAAAATAAATTCCAATATTGGAAATTTCAAATTCCAAATTGATTATTGTAACAAAAGTCTGACTATAAAGTCAGGCTTTTTTATTTAAATCAATTTTATAATGTCCTGTGTATTAATTTTTTATTAACTTTAGCATCCTATCAAAATTAGTCAACTGAATAATATAACTTTCTAAATTTAAAATTATGAAATGGTTCGTGACTTTAAAAACAAAATTTAAGGACCGGTTTTTTAAATCAAACCTTAAAGAAAGTTTAGTGAATTTAGAAAAAGGAAAAGAACTTTATTCGACCAGCCGTTTTCAGGAAGCCATAGTTCATTTAGATAATGTGGTGAATTATGAATTTGACTCGACAGCGTATGAATTAAGGGCGAGCTGTTTTCAAAAACTGGATCATCATTATAAAGCAATTGAGGATTTTGATAAAGTAATTGAATTTAATCCATTAGAGTTTTCTTACTACTACCACCGGGCGGTTTCTAAAAAAGCCATTTTTGATTTTACGGGACAAATTGAAGATCTGCATAATTGTATTCATTATTATAAAAAGAATAAAAATATAGAAATTGGTTTATTAAAAACATTTGAAACGGATTTAATAACAGCAGGAAACCATATAGAAAAACTAAAACATAATATCAGTTCTTTTCATAATAATTCTTATTTAGAAATAAAGACATTACTAAGTGACTGTCTATATCAAATAAAAAAAATAAAACTTAGGGCTAATAAAATCAGAACGCCCTTTCGCCAGATAAAAAAAGAGGAACTATCTTCTATAATAAATCCTGAAACATAATTTTCCTGTTATGATTTCTTCTCCGTTTCAGTTTTTATTTTTCTTAAATTTTTATGAATGATACTGCGGGTTGATTTTTTCTTTAGTTCATAATCTCTGGTACATTTTTGTAATTCTGCCAGTAAGATTTTAAAACAATTGTACAAAACATCGAGTTCTTCCATGTTTTGGTAAATCTTAAGGTCATCTTCTGATGTTGTTTGTACTGCAATAGTTTCATCTTTATACTTCTCAAATATTTGCAGCAATTTTCGATGCTCGATGTTATCAATTCCCTGCATAACAAAAGATCAATTTATTTATAATTTTCATGGTGTAATTTGCAAAAGCGGGTCTATATCTGTACTTATTGCACTGAGCGGCAATGACTGTACAGTTTCTGTTTTTATTTTATTTGTATTTCCTGATATGTTATTTAAAGCTCCTTGCAATAAAGTTTCAGATCGATTGCCTAAAAGATATACTTCCGGCTGCTGCAATTCATTTAAATAGATTTCGGGATTTATTCCTTTTGAATAATTACCTTCATGTCTGGCATTAAATAATTTATATATGGAAGGATATAATACCCAGCCTCTTTTGGCCGGATTGCGATCGTCTGCAATTGGAAATCCTGCTACATCTTTACCAAATGTTTTTTCGCCAATTGTAATAACTTCCATATAGGGTTTTAGATTATTAATAATAAGTTCTGATGCCGATGCTGTGCATTTTCCGCATAAAATATAAACTTTATTAATCGAAGGATGCGAATTGCGCAAAGCATCAAAACTTACTGAGAATTCATTGCTTTTTAAAGCCTCAGCAAAAGACTGGTCAACATTTCCTCCGTTTTGATTTCCTTCAAATTTTATAAAAAGATCTTCTGCTTTTATGTTTGGGGCCAAAATTATACTTAATGCTGCTGCAGATGAGATATCTCCTCCTCCATTATATCTTAAATCTAAAACAAGCTCCGTTATCGATACGCTTTTTAATTCCTGAAAAAGCTGCAAATACAATTGGGCTTGTCCAACATCAAAATGCGGAATGTTTACATAGCCAATTTTAGTATTTTTATCTTCTATTACCTGATATGTAATGGGCTGCGAAAATGTAAAACCCCGCAATAATGAAACTGATACCGGATTAGAAAATCCCAATTGAGCTGAATAGGAAATTAATTTTAAATCCAGCTGCGTTTCTGCAGTCATGGCAGTATATAGTTTGTCATAGTTTTCAAGTTTCAATTCTGTTCCATCTACATGGGTTATAAACTGACCTCTTTGAAGACCATTATTTTTTGCCGGAGAATCTTCTAAAACATATAATATTACACCATAATATTTTCCTTCAAATGCTATAAAACTTACGTCAAACCCAAATTTATTCCTCAGGCTTTGCGGTGCAGTTTCGGGCTTTTCTGGATGTAATGCGTAGGAATAAATATCTTCAGACTGCAGTAATGTTTTAAAATATTCCTTTGGATTCAATGCTAAATTACCTTGGTTTTTTATTGCATTATTCCATAAATAATATCTTTTCATTTGATTGTACATCCAGTCGTTTACATATTCATTTGAGTTTTCTTTGTACGTTATTGGCCCATCTGTGCTTTCGCAGGAAATAAGAGACAGGGCAAAAAATAAAAAAGACAGCTTACTATGCAAACAGTTTTTCATTATACTATTTTTGGAATTAATTAAATCATTTAAGTAATTAAAAATCAAAGTAATCCACTAGATTCAAGCTGGCATCTACATTCAAAAATTTTCCGCTTTCATCTTTTCTTTCATCCAATACTATTAATCTTGACTTGTTTGGTAACATCAGCATAACTGTAATTACTTGTCTGCCGTTTATATAAGATTCGGTTGTATTGTGTTTAACAAGTTCCATTCTGATAATTGGAGGCAGACTTGACGGAAATTCTATAAAATCGCTGTAAGTATCTTTACCAATATTTTTTACTACCCCTACTACTTCTCCATTTACTTTGCGCATAATTCCGTCTAGTTTTCCGGTATAACCGCTTGCAGAATATTTATTTAGTGTTGGAAAAATAAATTTAAAACCGGCATAACCAGCCTGCGTTATTTTACCGGGTTTTGCCGCCAGAACATTTTCAATCCATAAATCTTCTTTTGTATAAAAAGAGATTGTATCAATAGGTTTTGCGGTTGTTAGTTTATATGAATAAAGAAGCTGCTTGCTTACTTTATTGGTAATTTCAACCACTTTAGCTTTATCTGAATAAAATACAAATTCGTGATCTTTGGCAATTTTTTTTATATAGGCATCAATCTTAGCTTCCTTTAGGATTTTTCCGTCTACCGCTATCTGTATAGAATCTTTTTGGGCATTATAACCGCGTATTACAACTTTTCCGGGCTGCTGTTTTTCATAGTAAGGAACCATATCCTCGTTTATGCAGGCCTGGCAAAGGATAAGTACAATTGAAAATAAAAGTATTGGAACAATTTTAGTTTTCATATTTTATATTTTGTCTTTATAATTATTTCGGAAAATAATTATCTATTTATTTTTTGATAAATTTTATTTTTTTTGAAATTGTATCATTTGAAATTACCAGAAAATAGATTCCCTGCGGAAGATTCGCTACCGAAATATTTTCTTTTAAATCTGCATTACTTTTCACTAACAATCCTGCTGAGCTGTAAATTTTTGCTGAAAAATTTTCGTTTAGAAACTGCTCGCTTATTTCTAATTCTAAATTTTCGGCAGCAGGATTTTGTTTAAGGCGTATAGTATTATTTTTATCAAAATCGTCAACACCCAATAGTGCTTCGGCAGTAATCCATACTTTATCGACTTCGTATCCAACAAAATTGGTGTTTTCATTTAATAAGGAAATGTAAACGTTTTGGTTTCCTGTAAACTGCGAAATATCTACAACATAATCTTTAAATTCTGCATCTAATTGTGACACTCTTTCCAGATATATAGTTCCTAAAAGTGTCGCTGAAGCTGGGTCCGGAGATGTTCCTCCATAAATTAAAATGTTTTTGCTTCCGCTGAAAATAGCCATCTGCGCAGTAAAATTCAATTCAATTTTTCCGCTGTAATACGATAAATCTACTGCCGGCAGCATGGCCCAGTTTTGTTCTATAATTTCAAGCGGTGCGCCTGTGTTTAAGTCAATATTATAAGTACCTAATATATTTACATTACCGTCTTTAATACCGCCTGTACTTTCATCAAACTGGATGTTTTTTCGGGCACTCCAGTTACTGCCGTTACCATCTTTATCTAATAAAGTCCAGTCTGAAACATCACCATCCTCAAAATCATCTTCCCAAATTGTAAACTGGGCAGATGATACAGTTGTAATCATTAGTAATAAAAATAATAGTATAATTTTTTTCATATTTTATTTGTAAAAAGCATGGGCAGGAATGCTGCCCATGCTGAATTAAATATTGCTTAACCTTATAATTAGAAACCTGTAAACTTAGTCCAAGTATTTGTCCAAAGCGCCTCAGTTTTAAATGCACCTGTAGCACCAGTGAAGTTTAAAGCTCCATCATTAAAGAATGGCTGCGTTAATGACCATTTAGTTCCCGGGTTAACAGTTGATGTAGTATTTCCAAAACCTAAAACTGTTGTTGTTGGCAATACTGGGTTAACATATCCATGGATTGATATTGCTGACCAAGAAGAATTAGATGATAAAGAAGGGGCCTCCCAGTTAATTCCTCTGTTGTATCCAGTTACAGTAGCATCAGTAAGGCTTATTTGCCCTAATCTACGTACGTGAATACCATTTTCGTACGAATTAGCAGCAGCAGGAGTACTAACACCGATAATAGATAATTGAGAAATAACAGGACGGGTAATAAGCGCTGTAGAAGTACCTCCGGCATTGTTGTCTAATTCGATACCATTAGAATCCGGGCTTAAGTTTGGTGCAGTACCACTTGTACTATGAGTAGAATTAATATCAGCAAGTGCAATAGCTTTTGTGATTGTTCCTGTATAACCTAAATCAAAATCAAAGTTATCATCATCTGGTGCAAAAGAAACTAAGTGTGTAGCATTTACAGTTCCACCAAAAAACTCAAATGAGTCATCTCTACCGTAAGATACCTGAACATGGTTAACAACAGTAGCAGAACCAACACCGCCAAAAGTTAAACCATTGATTTCAACACCAGTTGCAGCATCCAGGATACGTCCTGCAAATTCGATACGAACATAAGAAATAGTTCCTCCGTTATGTGTACTGTTAGCCCCCCCATAGTAAAAATCAGAAACATTAGGCTGATCACCTAATCCTTCAATAATATTAGTAACAGATCCGTTATTTACCGGAGCATCACCTAAAATTACAACACCAGCAAAGTCTCCAGGGGTTGCTGTAGTTCCAGCGTTGCCATCTAATAAATTGTAACTTGTAAAAATAATTGGAGCATTTGCAGTTCCTTGTGCATTAATTTTACCAGTTTTAGTAATTACAAGAACTCCGGTAGCAACACCTGCAGCAAGAGGTTTTGCTTTAATGTAAGTACCAGCCTGGATTGTTAATGTAGCTCCGGATTTTACACGAACTACTCCGTTAATTTCCCAAACTTTGTCACTTGTCCAAGTTGTGTTTGTTGTAATATCACCGCTTACAGTTTGTACTGTTGCAGGATATCCGCTGTAGTCAGCCCCAGCAGCTTTAATAGAAAAAGAAGAATCAGCAGAAGAATCATCATTTTGGCAAGAACTCACAAGTAGAGCTACAATTGCGAACATAAAAAATTTTTTCATAATAATTTAATTATTGCTATATTTGCCGCTATTAAACTAGGCCTTTGGAGAGAGCAGCAAAATTTCTTTCCTCAGGTCTTTCTCGTTTTTGGTAAATTTGTTTTTTCAAACACATCCGTTTTACCGTCCGGGGGAGCTTACCTAACTTCCATCTTTCACTATTAGGATTTTTTTCATTTCAATGAAAGGATCAACTTCAGTTCTCTTTAAAATTTAAATACACAAAAAGATAAATGTCTTTGGATATGATAAACCTAATGCCTTCTTTACTTTTATATTTTTGGCTTAAATTGAAGATTCCGTATATCTGCAGTTTTCATTCTTTTATATGTTTAAACTTTTCGAAGAACATTTTAAATACTCTCAGCAAAAAGAGCATTTATTTTTTACCCAACCAGCTTATTTATTAGTATTAGCTTTTGAAAAAGCAGAATATCATGGGTGTTTTTTATTGTTAACTTTTTCTTAATATTCAGCAGGAAAATACTTATGATTATGAATTTAGTATTAACAATAGCTAATCTTAAAAATCATAATTCAGCGAAATACTAATCGTTCTTCCTGCAAATGATTTAAAAACTACCTGATCAATATCCGGGTCATATTTATTGGTTGCATTGGCTCCGAGGCTGTATCTTGACCTTGGATTTGATCCTACAGGAACCTCTTCTATTTTACTATAGCTGTTTGTATTGTTGTAAGTCTGAACGCCCGCATCAAACATATTTTTTATACTAAATTTTAGCTGCAGGTCTTTCTTTTTGAAAAATTTATAACTCAACTGCGCATCTGTTTGCGCATAAGGCATACGAATCTCTTCTGCCGAATAGTCAAAACCAACTAAAATGTATTGATCTCCAATGGCATTATGTCTAAGGCTGAATCCAAAACGTTCGCCTATATAATCCATTCCTAAGTTATAAGTATAAGGCGACTGCCCGTAAAGCGGTCTGTTTGCTTCATAAAGTCCGCCTGTACCATCAAGATTTACGTATGAAGTAACTTTGGTATCATTTACAGAAGCATTTCCGTAAACAAACAAATGTTTTAAAATATCACCTTCTCCTAAAAATGAAAGACTTTTATAAAATTCTAATTCAACTCCCCAAAGTTTAGCCTTGTTTGAATTAATATTATAGATATCCCTAACGCCCGATGGATTTAAAAATCCAACAGATTCTATTGGATTATCTATATCTTTATGATAAACCCCAAAAGATAAAATTTCACCGCCGGAAGGAAACCATTCTAATTTTAAATCATAGTTGTTGGCAACACTTGAAACCAATCCATCTGTATAATTGTATATTTTAGCAGCACGAAGCGGATCATAATATGGAATACTTAAACGTTCTGCAAACTGCGGACGTAAAACTGATTTATTGTAACCCAATCTTACGTTCATTTTATTAGTCGGGCTGATAATTAAACTAGCCGATGGCAAAAATTGCCATACTTTATCATCTCCCTGCACATCTGAAAAACCATCTGGAGTTTCAGACTGGCTTTCTATTTGAGTATATAAATAACTTTCTGCCCTTACTCCCCAAACAAATCTTATGTATTGACCAATTTTATCATCGAGCATTAAATAAGGAGAATGCACTTTTACGTCTCCAACATATCTATTACCATAGATGCCATATTTCTGCCAGCCAAAACCGCCATAATAATAATTTGATCCATCAAGAAATTCCGGCAATGGCTCATAAATTGTTGCAAAAGCTGTCGGTTGGCCAACCGTAATTAATTTTGCAGATTCCTGTTGATTGGTTGCTTTTTTATAAGTCCCAAAATAACCTGCTTTGATATCGTTTGTAAAAGAATCGCTAAAATTAAAAGCATACTTAAAATTTACGGCCCAGTTGTAATCTACTTCATCATTTGTAAAATAACTTCGACTAAACGGAAATCTGTTTCCGTTATTATTGACACTATAGTTTGTCACAATATCATCGCCTACTCTTTCCCTGCCTATATCTACAAATGTCGCATCTTTAGTATCTTTTGTAACATTTCCGTATGCTCCGTACCAATTCACTTCAAGTTTATCGAATTTGTGATTTCCCTCGATTTTATTTTGAATAAAAGTTGTATAAACCGGATAATTAGACTCTGATGTAGTAGGTAAAATACTGCCGCTTACTATTTCCTGAATAGAATAGGCTCCATCGGCCCAGCCGCTGATTTGTGTCAATTGATTATTGTAGATGTGCATAACGGTGTTGCGCGTTGTAATTTTATGGCTGCCAAGCTGGATTGCAGCGTTAAACATACCGCCTAATGTTGAATTATAATTATAGTTGTTTCCTGAATTTCTAAACCCATATTTTGTAAAAGTTGAATAGCTTGAGTTGTCCTTCTCTGGAGTAAACTCAGAATTCATTTGGTAACTTCCTCTTTGTGTGTGCTCAATTTCTAAGGTTTCCTGCGTGTTTTTAAAAATAAAAGAACCTACAAACCCCCATTTGTTATTGTCTTTTAATTTATAAACACGCCCTAAACCTAACTGAAGCGTAGTTCCCGGCGCTCCATACGTTTTATAAGTACTAAAATTATCTTTGGTAAATAGCTTCGAATAATCAATAAAAGGCCCAGATGCTGCCTCTGTTGTTGGCGGGTCTATTGTTGTGTGATTAGTAGGGTAATCACGTCTTCCGTCATCAAATCCCCAATAATCATAATCGCCTTCCTGTCTTGTCAGCCTTTCTTTAAAGGTACTTTTGCTATTATAAGAATTGCTGATCGAGAAATTGGTGAAATTTTCTTTTGGGATATCTTTTGTTTTTACTTCTACATACCCTCCGGCAAAATTTGCATACATATCCGGAGTTGCAGATTTGCTTACCACGATACTCTCTACCATTGCTGTTGGAATAATATCAAAAGAAAAATTTTGCTGATAAGCGTCTGTACTTGGTAAAGCGATTCCGTCCATAACAGCCTGGTTCCATCTCTCACCCATTGAGCGTACTACAACATATTTATCATTTACTGTTGTAACCCCTGTAATACGTTTTAATGAAGCCGCTACATCTCTGTCCGGCGTTCTTGCAATTTGTTCTGCCGAAATACCATCAGAAAACTGCGCCGCTTTTTTTTGCTGCAACAGCATTCCTTCAACCGAAGCCGCAGCCTGTTTATAGTTTTGTACAATGATTACTTCATTTAGCGATTGTGCATCTTCCTGCAAAGAAACAACCAGCGGTGTATCTTCTCCTTCTTGTACTTTTACATTCGTAATTTTCTGGGTTTGAAAAGAAATCACACTTATCTCTATTGTGTATTCTCCGGCTTCTAACTCTAAAATATAATTACCATCAATATCTGACTGTGTACCGAAACCTGTTTCAACAACTTTAATATTCGCTCCCGGTAACGAAAGCCCGTTGTTGTCAACTACCTTTCCAGTAATTTTCCCTCTCCTTTTTTTTTTAACTGCGTCGTTTCTTTTAACCGCAATATTATTATCCGTTCTTCTAAAATCTAAATTGGTTAAACTTTGTAAATCATTTAGAACTTCATCAATCGTTACATTATCTTTTTTTAGGGTAACAAGCGGAAAACTCAGGTCAAGATCTTTTTGATAAACAAATTGATATGGCGTTTGTGATTTTAAATTATCAATGATTTTTTGAGGCGAAGAGTTTTTAAAATCAACCGATACGGTTCCTGTTTGCGAATAAATAGTGTTTGTTCCGAGAAGAAATCCCAAAAACAAAATCCAGATGGCAGTAAAATAATGCCTGGAAAAATCATTGTTCATAGTTGAAATTGTTAGTTTATGTAATTAATTTTAATGAGATATTTTGTGTTAATTATTTTATTATTTTAAAATAATGGCTGTAAGACAGAAATTGCATTTTAAATGCTATTTACTGATTATGTAAGTACTATTTCCTGCGGGGCTTATATGAATTTCTAAAGCAAAAGCGATTGTTTGCAGTGTTTCATAAAAGCCTTGTCGAGTGTCCAGAGTCCCCTGTATTTTTAGATTTTTTAAATTGTCATCAACGTAATTCACCGTAAACTTATGATCGCGCTTAAGCGTTGTAATTACCTCATCCAGGGTTAAACCGTCAACATATAGTAAAACTTTTTTCCACTCTGGTTCGAAACTGGATGTTTTCTCTTTATTTACTACAGAAGTTTTATCAGCATATACCGCTTTATAGCCTCTTTCAAGAAAAACAGTATTTTGTGTACTTTCTACTTTTACTTTTCCTGTCCTCACACTTACCTGTGCATCATTGTCATTGTAGGCTTTGATATTAAATGAAGTACCCAAAACAGTTGTTTTTACAGCTCCCGAAGTAATTATAAACGGACGGGAAACATCTCGCTTTACTTCAAAAAAGGCTTCACCTTTTAAAGTTACGTTTCGTTCCTTTTTTGAAAATTTTGCTGGATAGTCAATTTCTGTATTTTGATTTAGCCAGACTCTTGTACCGTCAGGCAGCGATATAAGACGTATATCATCTTTAAAAGTTATTGTTGAAGTAATTTTTGGTTTAGAAAAATCCAATTGGTTTAAAGAATGATAACTTCCAATAGAAAGAACAATTACGGCACACGCCACGGCTGCCCAATTGTAAAGGTTTCTATATTTATGAATGGTTGCCTTTCGAATATTATCCCACATTCGGGCTTCTGTATCATTTGGAAGAATACCTCTGTTGGGTATAGCATTCCATTCTTCTTTTAATTTTTTATTTTTCATTTAGATTTATTTAGAATCGAAAATCATGCGCGAATCTCCCCGATTCAACTACATTAGATTTTCATTCTTCTAAATGTCACGGGGTATTGCTACTATTAACGTTTTCTTAATCTGCGAGAAGATTTGGCAGCATAAAACGTGTTTTTGTCATTTCTGACAAACTAATATGCAATAAATTCAGATTGACTGATAAAGAAAAGTGCAAACCAATAAAGCTCATGGTTCTTTATCGAGTTTTTCTTTAAAAATTGTAATGTCTTTGATATTTGGTTGGCTACGGCACTTGGAGACATATTCATTTCAACCGCAATTTCTTTATAACTGCGGTCTTCGAATTTATGAAGACTAAATATTTTTCTTCTTTTTTCAGGGATTTTATTAAGCAGGTATTCAATTTTTTCCAGCTGCGAACTAATATCTTCATCTGGTTCAGCGGCACTGTCGAGTTCCTTAATCAGCTGATCGTCTTCTACAGAAAAAATTCGGTTTTGCTTTTTATACCATTTTGAGATTTCCTGTTTAGAACTTTTAAACAGAATGGCTTCAAGCGTAACATTTGGGTCTAATTTTGCACGGTATTTCCAAAGGTGAATAAAAACATTTTGCGTTACATCTTCTGAATCTGCAAGCTGCGCAGTGTATTTTTTGACAAAACAAAAAACTTTAAAATGATACAATTCATATATTTCCTTAAAACAAGAATCATCTCCCGCACGCAACCTTAATATCAAATTAGAACTCATAATGCAATTTTAAATGTTAAAGAAGAGCCTTACAAAAGTATAATAAACATTTATTCTTATTTTTTACAATTTGGTCATTTAATAATTTATTAATATTGAAACCTCTTTCCTGAATTTAAGAGGTTTTTACAAAAGGTTTTCGCATTTCTAAAAATTGCTGTATTAGCAAATCATTAAAAGATTTGTAATTTTGATGCACAAATCAGTAAGTAATTCTTAGTAATGAAAATTCATATTTTTGGTGCATCCGGAAGCGGCGTAACGACAACTGGCGAAGCATTGTCCAAAAAATTAGACATACCTTACTTTGACAGCGATGCCTATTTTTGGGAGAAAACAGAAACTCCTTTTACAATAAGAAGAGATCCTGAAGAGAGAAATTCTACAATACAATTAGAGTTAAAAAATCAGAAAAACTGGATTCTTGGAGGTTCTATATTTGAATGGGGAGAAAATATTTTTCCTGATTTTGACTTAGTGATCTTTTTACACATTCCACCCGAAATTAGAATGGAACGTCTGAAGAAAAGAGAATTTGAAAGATATGGAAACGTAATTTATACCGAACCGGAAAGAATAAAACAATTTGAGGATTTTATAAGCTGGGCTTCAGATTATGATGATAGCAAAGGAATTGCCAGCAGAAACCTAAAAGCTCATGAAAAGTGGTTAAAAACTCTCAATTTTCCTATTTTAAAAATATCAGGAGATTTAACCGTAAGCCAAAGAATAGGACTTATATTGGAGAAAATAAATTTATAAATAAAAAGAGACTGCCTAAAGTCGAGACAGCCTCTTTATCGTTTTATGTATTTCCTTGTTCCGTAGGAACATTTCGTCGGCAGCAAAATTATATTGTTATCATGGATTACGTTCCGTAGGAACGTTTGGTTTAGACATTGTTTTTTAATAATCTGACCTATCAAACGTTCCTACGGAACGTAAATGCGGAGATCTTTATTTTTTTTCTACCTACGAAAGATTCCTATGGAATGATAAATCGGATATCAAAAAGTGACTAATTGAGTTACTAAAACAAAAAAATAATTATAGCAAAAGAGATTGTCTCGACTTTTGAGACAGCCTCTTTGCTTTTTTTAGAACATTACTTTTTAGTAATTGCTTCTATTATTTTAGCATAAATTTCTGTGTTTTGATAAACACCTGCAAAATTCTGAGCACCCGCACCGTATGCAAAAACCGGGACCGAAACTGCCGTATGATCGTTTGTACTAAAACTTCCGTGAACGTAACCTTTTTCAATACTTCCGTCGATTAACGAAAGTCCGCCAGTTTCGTGATCTGCCGTAACAACTAAAAGGGTTTCAGGATTGTTATCTACAAATTCCATTGCCTGCCCTACTAATTTGTCGAAATCAAGCATTTCGCGAACCACATATTCCACATTATTCTGATGTCCGCCGTAATCGATCTGCGCACCTTCGGCCATGATAAAAAACGGATTTTTTGATTTTGCAAAAGTACTTACTGTTTTAGCAAAAGATTTAGTTAAGAAATCTCCTCTTCCATTTTTCATTGAAACTACCGCTGCATCATCTGCAATAACAAATTTATTGTTTTTAATAGTATCTAAAGCACTGAATTTGTATGAAAAAGAATATCCTTTCTCAACCAATACTTTAGATAAATCTTTCCCGTCTTTTCTGGCTTTAAATTCTTTTGTTCCGCCGCCAATTAAAATATCTGACGGATTACTCAGGAAATCATTTGCTATAGGTTCGTTGTAACTTCTATCCGGCTGGTGTGCATAAAAAGCGGCCGGAGTTGCATCTGTAATATTTCCTGCCGAAATAATCGCTGTTTTATAATTCTTTTTGGCCAATTGCTGTGTAATTAATTCCAAAGGTTTTCCGCTTTCATCAACACTTATAAATCTGTTATTGGTTTTATGTCCTGTTGCCATTGCTGTTGCTCCGGCGGCAGAATCTGTAATATAACTATCAGAAGATTTTGTGATAGAAAGTCCCTGTGTTGGAATATTAAAAAGACTTAACTGCCCTTTATTGGCCGTGTAACCAGCATAAATCTGCGTTAATCCCATTCCGTCACCAATTAAAAGGATAACATTTTTAGGTTTCTTTTTGGCGAAAGCCGAAACATTTTTAGGAACATACGCCTGATGAAATTCTGTATTTTGATAAAACGTTGATTTAATATTATTGATAAAATGTGTCAACTCTGAAACATTATCTGTACCAATAAAATCAAGCTTTAAATTCATCAAAGTCATCCACGTATTTACGTTGTCTGCCGTGCCCCAAAATCTGATTTTTTTATTTTGATTGTGGACTTTTTTAACCACTGCCTGAATTTTTTCTAAATCGGCTTGTGTTAAAACTCCTTTACCGTTCCAAGGCGTGAACACTTTTATATCTTCACTGATCATTTCAACACGAGCTAATTGTTCCGGAGAATATTCTTCGTTAAGCCTTCCGTCAAAATAAATAAATTCAGGATAATTTTTCCATTGTGCAGGGTTTGGTCTGTTTCCTGAAATAACAACCTTAATGTTTTTATTTACAATAATATCAGGAAATGCTTTTAACTGCTGCGCAATAACATTCAGCGCAGCATCGGCATCTGATTTAATATCAATCATAAAAATCAAAGGTTTATTGCTTGGATATGCTTTACTTCCTAAACTTTTTAATTTTAAAGAAAGTGGTTCCAGATACATGCTTTTAAGTGTATTCTGAGGTGTAATATCTTTAAAGTTGTGCGCAACAAATAATTCATTATTTATTACAAAAACATCGGCTTCGATAACGCCGGTTTCGTTTGAATATGCTCCATAAAACGGAAGCGGACTTGCATAATCGTTATGCGAATGAATGTTGGAGGAAGTATATTCCTGTGCTTGTACAAACAGGAAGAATTGAAGGCAGAAAAGGGTGAATATTTTTTTCATTGAAAATGTTTTTTTATCATAATGTTTGTTTGTCATAATGTTTGTTTGTCATAATGTTTGTTTGTCATAATGTTTGTTTGTCATAATGTTTGTTTGTCATAATGTTTGTTTGTCATTCCGAGGAACGAGGAATCGCACACGCAACTCTACAAAGATTGGGGACGCTCTATACGGATTTTCTAGTGCGATTCCTCGTTCCTCGGAATAACAAACTTTATAAACACAAACCAGTCTTTCAAAAAAAGACTGGTTTTATAATATTTAATGCTGTCCATTATTTTTTTACCGCCTGCAGACTCCACAACGAGCCTGCAGCGTAAAAAAAAAATAAACAAACAAACTAATTATCAATTATTAATTAACAATTGATAATTGATAACTACCATCCTTGGTTTTGAGTCAAAGCGCCTTTACTCACTGCAATTTCATCTGGCGGTATAGGCCACACATGGTGAATAGCAGGATTGAAATTACGTGCCGGGTAAATTACGGTTCCGTTATAATGGTGAAGCGGTTTTGCGTAAGCTTCTTTAGCATCGCCCCAGCGAACTAAATCAAAATGACGGTCTGTCCACTCACCTGCTAACTCGCATCTTCTTTCTCTTTTTAAATCTGTTAATGTTGCTCCGGCAAGATCGCTAAGACCTGCACGGTGACGAATCAAATTGATTTCGGTATCTGCGTTTTGACCTTTCATTAACTTTGCTTCTGCCAACATTAAAAGCACATCTGCATAACGTAAAAGCGGAACATTTAAAGCTGTTGAAGGTTTGTCTCCATTTGCATTTACGTAACGAATATCTACAGCTCCGGAATTTGTTTTTGGATAACTAAACGGCTCCATATATTTTTTAAACTGATAACCCGTTCTGTTACTTGAACTTACAATATAACTTCCTTCATTAAACGTTACTTCTTGTCCAAAATAAACGAATTTATCTCCTTTTTGAAGTATGGTAGCGCTTCGTCTTTTATCAGCTGGGTCATAGGTATCAAACAATTCTTTTGTTGGATAAAAATTTCCCCAGCCATTATAAGCTCCCCAGCCTTTATCTTCTAAACAAACTCCAGGGAAAATTGAGCCAAGACCTGTGTTTTCTGCGCTGGAAGTTACTGACCAGATATATTCTGTAGACCAGTTGTTTTTAATTTTAAAAACATCTTCAAAATTGTCAAGCAGTTTATGTTTTCCGCTTGCTACAATCATGTTCGCATATTTTATAGCATTATCCCAATCTTTAGCATACAAATACGTACGAACTAAATAAGCCCATGCGGCAGTTTTGTGCGCACGTCCGTAATTGTCAGGCGTAAGCTCATCAAAATACGGTAATAAATCAGCAGCTTTTTTTAAATCGGCGGCGATATAAGCGTAGTTTTCTCCAACGTTTTTAGCGCGAGGAACATAAACATTAGTAAAGTTTTCTCTATCCTGAATAGGAATTCCGGCACGATCATCTCCATAATGATACGCTAATTCTAAATGCATTACAGCATGATTAAAATAAGCTTCGCCCAGCATTCCGTTTCTTGTTTTTTCATCAAGAGGAATATTTGGTATATTACGAATTACGTCGTTGCAGCGTTTCATAATTTCATAATGAAGCCTCCAGATATCTTTTGTATCAGATTCTGATCCGTCAACAATAAAGTTTTTAATACGTTCTGCATTTTGTCTTGGTTTTGTTCCAATGTCGTCGCTGGCATTGTTTAACCAAAAGAAACCACGACCGTACATATTATCATCAGAATACAACGCATAAATAGCATTTACTCCTGCTTGTGCGTCTGCCGGAGTTTTCCAGAAATTTCCGCTTGACGGCGCTCCCTGCGGAATAACATCAAGTTCACTCTCGCAAGCTGAGGTGCTTACCAATAGCACAAAACTTAATAATAAAAGACTTAATTTTTTCATTTTGTTTATTTTATATTTTTAAAAAGTAGCGTTTACACCTGTCATATAAATACGTGAAAGCGGGTATTTACCTACATCCATTCCAAAGTTTCTAAGACCAACTTCAGGATCCATTCCTGAATAATTTGTGATTGTAAACAAGTTTTGTCCAGAAATAAAGAATCTTAGTTTTGCTTTTCCGTTTAACCAATTTTCTTTAACTGTATATCCTATTGACACGTTTTTTAATCTTAAGAAAGAAGCATCTTCAATATAAAAATCTGAGATTCGGCCAAAGTTATTGTTGTTGTCTGTAGCAGAAAGAACCGGAATATTAGTATCTGTATTAGTTGGCGACCATGCATCTTTAGATTCAGCCAATAAATTGTAACCTGGGAAAGAAGCGTTTAAACCTGTATATTTAACGGCGTTGAAAACACTGTTTCCTACCGCTCCGTTAAAAAAGATATTCATATCGAATCCTTTGTATTTGAAATTGGCGTTTAAACTGTAAGTTGTTTTAGGAAACGGACTTCCAAGTACTACTCTGTCGCTGTTATTAATTACACCGTCTCCGTTTTCATCTTTAAATTTAATATCTCCGGCAACTGCATTTGGCTGATATGCCACTCCTTTCGAATTTACGTAGGCTTTTGCTTCCGCAGTGCTTTGAAATAATCCGTCTGTTGCATATCCGTAAAAAGCGCCAACCGGGCTTCCAACCTGATAAATGTTCGATAATGGTAAACTACGAACACGGCTTAAGTTTAAAGGCTCAAGTGAAGTTAAATCGTCTTTAATAGAAACAATTTTATTTGTTAAAAATGCTGCATTTGCTGTTACATCAAATTTAAATTCCCCGCGTGTTTTTTGGTATGTTAAACTTGCTTCAATACCTCTGTTTTCAACATCTCCGGAATTTACAATTCTACCCTGAGGAGTTCCTGAAACACCCGGAAGCTGGTCACGAACCAACATATCTTTGTTTGTTTTTATATAAGCATCGACAGAACCTAATAAAGAATTGTTCAACATCGTAAAATCTAAACCAATATTGGTCTGCTCTGAACTTTCCCATTTTAAATTTGGATTTGAAAGTTCTCTTTCAGAATAACCATAATTGATAACCGGAGCTGCTCCAATTAAAGCTGTTGTCTGAGTTAAAGGCACACTAAACTGGTATGGTCCAAGATTTCCTAAGTTCCCTATTTGTCCCCAGCTTGCACGAAGTTTTAAATTGCTTACAATTGGGTTGATGCTTTTCATGAAACTTTCTTCAGAAATTAACCATCCTGCCGAAACTGATGGATACACTTTCCAACGGTTATTTTGTAAAAGTTTTGAAGTTCCGTCGCGACGTACAATTCCTGATAATAAATATTTTTGATTGAAATCGTAGTTTAACCTTCCCACATAAGAAGAAATAATTTCATCAGATAAACCTGCATCGGTCTGCTGAATTAATTTAGCATTCAGTAAATAACGCTGAGACGAATCTTCGTTATCAAAACCAGTTCCTTCTACTGTATAATAATCTCTTTTGGTTTCCTGAAAGGTGTATCCTGCTAAAGCCTTGAAGTTGTGTTTTCCTAATGATTTTTCGTAAGATATAGTCTGCTCGCTTAATAAATCAGTAGTTGTCATTGACTTTTTGGTCAGTCTGTTAAAATCGAATATTTTTCCCGGTTCAGTAATTTTAACCGTAAAATCTGTTGCGTTATCTTGTATTCTGGTATAACCCCAGTTTGATTTCACTTTTAAACCTTCGATAATTTCCCATTCTGCATAAGGATTAATCAAAACCGTAGAAATTGGGTTTCTGTTATCTAATCGTTTTAAGTAAGCAACCGGATTAATAACGTCTCCATAAGAACCAATATATTTTTCAGGGACTCCTCCAAATTGTCCAGAACCATCTTCTCTGTAAACTGTTGCATTTGGCGGATAAAAAATTGCCCCTAAAATAGCTCCTGTATAGGCACTTGAGGTATTGGCAGACTGGCCATCTGTTAAGGAATAGGATAAATTTTCTCCAACTGTAAAGTTAGGAGCCAGTTTAAAAGATGAATTAGCTCTTACTGTATAACGGTTTCCAAAAGTATTTAGCAAAATACCTTCGTTTCTTCTATAGCTTCCAGAAAGAAAGAAATTTGACTTTTCTGTTTTTCCATTTATCGAAATAGATAAATCCTGAATTTCTCCTGTACGGAAAATTTCATCCATCCAGTTGGTTTTTGTTGTTCTTGCAGTTGGTTCAAAAGCTGTATCAAAAGCAGGAATTCTTGGTAAACCAGCATTATCTCTCGCTGTGTTCATGGCATCAGCATATTCTGCAGCGTTTAAAACTTCCAGTTTTTTAGCCACATTTTGAAAACCTCCCTGATAATTAACGTTTACATTAATTTTATCCGAAATTCCTTTTTTAGACGTAATTAAAATTACTCCTCCAGAAGCTCTCGCTCCGTAAATCGCAGCCGATGCCGCATCTTTTAAAACATTTATCGAAGCAATATCATTTGGGTTTATAGTATTTAATGAACCGCTGTAAATAATTCCGTCCAGAACAATTAACGGAGTTTCTGCGTTTAAAGATCCAATACCGCGAATATTGATTGTTGGCGAAGCTGTTGGGTCTCCTCCATCGTTGATAACGGTAACACCGGCCACAGTTCCCTGCAATAATTCACCCGCATTATTATATGTTCTGCTTGATGTTTCTTTCATAGAAACTGAACCAACAGATCCTAAAACTTCATTCTTTTTTACGCTTCCGTAACCCATCACCACAACTTCCTGAAGCTGTTTCATATCGGCTGCTAATTTTACAGTGATATTTTCTGATTTTGTTACTTTCACTTCTTGTGTTACATAACCAACGTATGAAAAAATAAGTACTGCCTCAGACGCGTTGATTTCCATTTTAAAAGTCCCGTCAAAATCTGTTGCTGCTGCTGCATTAGAACCTTTATCTTTAATGCCTACTCCCGGCAGCGGCATATTATCGTCTCCGCCAAAAACAGTTCCCGATACAGTAATTTTGTTTTGATCTGCTGCTGCAACTTTTACACTTTTCTTGATTACAATATTGTTGCTTACAATTTCATATCGAAGAGAAAAATTACTGCATATTTTATCTAATGCCTGCTCCAGTTTAACATTTGTAAGTTTTAAACTGATTTTCTGGTTCGTATTAACTTGATTTGATTCGTACATAAAATGCACATTAGCCTGATTTTCAATTTTTTGAAAAACATTTTTCAAGCTTTCATTTTCTACCTTTAAGGTTACTTTTTTATCAAAATCAATATTTCCGGCATTTATTAATCCGGTAAAAAACAAAGCAATAAACAGGATTACTTTTGCCCACATAGCTTTTTTAATGCTTTGAAACTTTACGACGTACCGCTTTTGTTTTTCATTCATAGTTTTTTGGATTTTAGATTTGGTTTTAATTTTAGATTTTAGAATTCAGATTTTAGATTCTTATTTTGGCTTTTAATTTTTAACTCATAATTCATAATTAACAATTCACAATTAATAATTGCTATTGTATTTTATAAACCCCGCCTTCAACTTTATACTCGGCGTTTACAATATTGCATACAAGAGCCACAACCTGATCTACAGGGAGTTCCTTGAAATAGGCGTTTATTTTAAGTGCGTTTAGATTTTTGTTTTTAATTTCGATGGCAACATTGTAGTTTCTGTTTATGGTTGCGATAACCTCCGGCATTGGCGTATCTTCAAAAACAATTATATTTTTACGCCATAACGAAATGGTATTTACAGGAACATCTTTAAAAGCCTGCAGTTTGTTGTTTTTTGATTTAAAAACCACTTTCTGACCCGGAGTTACGTATACATTTTCTTCTGTAACGGTCGATTTTACGTTTACTCTTCCGGTCATAACAGAAACTTCCTGTGTTCTTTGGTCTGGATATGCCTGAACATTAAAACTCGTTCCCAATACTTTGGTGTCCATTTTATCGGTATGGATTATAAACGGATGTTTTTTATCTTTAGCCACATCAAAAAAAGCTTCGCCGGTAAGGTAAACTTCACGCGTATCTCCTTTAAATTCTTTTGGATATTTTAAACGGCTTCCGGCATTCAGCCAAATTTGTGTTCCATCGCTTAATGTTAATTTAGCATGTTCGCCTAACTTTGCTGCATATTCTTTAGTTTCAACAGCGTTTATTGATTTTTGGTAAACAAAAAAAGAAAGCCCAAATAAAATCAGTAATGAAGCCGCAGCTGCCCAGTATTTAGTTTGAAGAAAAATAACCGTGTTTGATTTCTTTATTTGTCTTAATTCCTTTTTTAGTTTTGAACGATCTGATTTTATGGTCTCCATATTCTCAAAAACTTCATTGGTACTATCGTACCATTTATTCCACATTTCTTGTCCTTTTGGAGAATACTTCCCTCCTAAAAAATGTTTTATTTCTTGTTTTAATTTATCAGGCATTATAATTTCTTTATGTCTTTAATAGTATGTCTTGGGAATTGAAAATTCAGGTAGGTTGAAAAGGTTACGCTTTTGTTAAGAAAAAAAGTTAGCTTATCACTTCAGAAATTTTAAAATCAATTAAACTCTCCTAAATAAGTCCGCATAAATTTTAAGGCGTACGTAATATGATATTTTACCGTATCGATTGAAACGTTAAGTTCATCAGCAATTTCCTTATTAGAATAATGTTTGATCCGGCTGAGAATAAAAACCTCTTTTGATTTTTTAGGAAGTAACGAGGCTGCTTTGTCAACCGCTATTTGTAATTCATCATAAAAAATAGAATCTTCGGTTGCATTATGGCTGTTATAAGAAACGGTATTTCGGTCTAAAACTTCCTGAATATATTGATCTGTTACCGTGTGCGATTTGATATAATCTAAGGTTGTATAGCGAACTGAAGTGTAGATGTATGCTGCAAAACTTTTTTGAATTACAATTGTTTTACGTCGTTCCCAGATGGTGGTAAAAACTTCCTGAACAATTTCTTCAGAAATTGGAATTGATTTCATCCTCATGTAAACAAAACGCACCAGTGAATCACGGTATCTAAAATACAGTTCGTCAAAAGCTTTATCTTTTCCTTGTTTTAATAATTCAACAAGTTCTTCATCAGAATAACCTTTATACATAATACTTCACTTTATTATTATTGGCCAGGAAAATAATGTCTGCGAAAACATTTATTTTGTGAAGTATTCTTACTTTAAAAAATGACATATACTACAATAGTTTGTTTAATAATATGTCTTCAAAATTAAAAATGAGGGTAGGTCGGTTAGGTTACGTTTACATTAATAAAACAGCAGGATTATGAAACATTGTATTAACATTTCGTATTGTTTGTTACCAATAGAATAAAAGAAACCGGAAAGAAGAAAATTAATGGCTGTCCTGCTAAAGAAATGGAAATTAGTTCGCCTTATAATTCAGAGTTTTCTTTTTCAAAAAAAAGTTAATACATTGAAAATGTGAATTATATAACTTTTAAATTTTAAACTATAAAATTATTATGATTAACAGCCTTATATTTACCATCCCGCATTAAGTTTTGTAATATATGATAAAAATTTAAGCGGAATTATTAACCTCTAAATACTGATATCATGGATTTTGAAGTAAAAGAAAATGACCGTCGATATGATCCGGATTTTCAAAATGAAGAAACTACATTTAGAAACCAAGAATCTTTTTGTTTATATGATTCCATAACAATATGCAGTGATCAGGAAATCAGCCAATATTTTAGAGGTCAAAGCAATAATGTTTCCTGGGACGATGAAGATGATGATGACAGCCTTTATGATGAAGATGACAATTATTACGAAGATGAAGAAGAAAACCTGGAGAGCTATGACCGGCCATTATAAGCTCCCTGCTAATAAATAATCATATAAGCTATCTGAAATCAGATAGCTTTTTTTGTGGCGCAAAATAATTTCTTTATTTGAAAACAGTAACAGCGTCGGCAAGATTTTGGCTGGAAATAAAATCAGCAATAAAATCTTTTACTTCATTTCTGCTTTCTGCAGAAGTTGCAAAAGAATTGATATGATAATTTTCGTCCTGATCTAATATATGTATTATTTCAGTGTAGCCTTTGGAGATTAAACTGCCTTTTAACTTAATTACATTAAACTGCTCACGTCCGTCTAATTCTTTGCGTACTTTTAGTTTTATAGCTCGTTCCATATATTAATATTTAAATTAATCCCTTAACTATTTCTTTATCAAATATAAACATTAGCATATTTAAGTATATAGAAACCAAAGCACTAGTTATTAACTGTTTATTAGCATATTATCAACAATTAAGAATTATACTATTAAAAAATAATAGATACAAAGAGACAGAGATGCAAAGTTTTTTTTTAAAACTTTGACAAAGAAAAATCCCAAATTAGATACTAATTTGAAACCTTTGTCACTTTGTATCTCTGTCACTTTGTACCTTAAAAAAAACCTACGAATACTCTCCATCCTTAACCTTAAAAGCCCAGGCAGCCATTGCCTCAATAACAGGCAGTAAACCTTCTCCGGCATTGCTAAGTCTGTAAGTTACAAAAGGAGGTACAACTGGTTTTGCTTCTCTAATCACAAGACCATCTGCTTCTAATTGTTTTAAATGCTGAATAAGCACTTTTTCTGTAACAGCAGGAATTGCTCTTTTTAATTCGCTGTAGCGTTTATTGCCTTCTGATAAATGCCAAAGAATTATGGGTTTCCAATAACCGCCTATTTTTTCCATTACAAAAGTTACAGGGCATTTTTCCAGTGCGTACTGCTTATTTTCCTGAATTGTCGATGATACTTTAATTGCTGTCATGATACATACTATAGGGTAAGTACTTGTATAAAAGTAAGTACAAAGATACCTTTGTGACAGTAATAAAAAAATTATTTAACATGAAAATTATAGTATCAGGTTCTTTAGGGAACATAGGAAAACCATTAACCGCAAAACTTGTTGATGCCGGTCACGACGTAACCGTAATAAGCAGTAATCCAGACAGAAAAACAGATATAGAAAATCTGGGTGCAAAAGCTGCTATAGGTTCTGTAAGCGATGTCGCTTTTTTACTGGAAACATTAAAGGGTTCAGATGCGCTTTTTGCAATGACACCGCCAAATTTAGGAGGAGCAAATGTAATCGCAAATACAACTGCAGCCGGTAAATCGTTTGCAAAAGCAATTGAAGAAGCTAAGGTAAAAAGAGTTGTAATGCTAAGCAGTATTGGTGCTGATTTACCATCTGGAACCGGGCCAATTACAGGGCTTCATAACATTGAAAAATTGTATAATGAACTAAATACTTCTGTCACTTTTTTACGAGCAGGTTTCTTCTTTACTAATTTTTATAATGATGTTCCGCTGGTTAAAGGGGCCGGAATTATCGGATCTAATTATCCATCAGATATAAAAATCCCGTATGTGCATCCTGAGGATATTGCACAGGCTGCAGCCGAAGAATTACAGCATACTCCGGCTGGAAAAAATATCCGATATATTATTAGTGATGTTCGTACTCCGGGTGAAGCTGCAAAAGTTTTGGGAACTGCAATTGCAAAACCAGAACTGCCTTGGATAGAATTTACAGATGAGCAGGCCCTTGAAGGAATGGCACAGGCCGGAATACCAGAAGAAATTGCCAAATTATATGCCGAAATGGGAACCGGCTTAAGAAACGGAAAAATCATCGAACATTTTACAGCAAGCAAAGCAGCTGTTGATGGAAAAATAAAATTGGAAAATTTTGCCCGGCAGTTTGCAACAAAATTCTAATTACAAGTAAAAGCAAAAAAAAAAGCAGCAAAGATAATTTGCTGCTTTTTTTTTGCTTTTAGGAAATCTTAAATAAATCAATTCTAAAAATCACAAATTTTTCAAATACTTCCCTTCCCGTAATTTTTCTTTAGAAAAAATAGTGTTATTTTTACACTTATTGTCGTTTTTAAAACTTTATACTTTACTAACCAACCAAAATGCCACAAAAAATGAGATATCTCCTTATTAGTTTTCTTTTATTTACAATTTCAAATTCGCTTCAGGCACAGCGTCTTTCAACATTAAGCCCCGATAAAAATATAAAACTTGAAGTTTCAGTAGTTGATGGTCTTGCTTACTACCAGATATTTCATCAAAAAGAAGAATTCCTCGAACAGTCGCCTTTAGGATTAATGAGTTCCGCAGGAGATTTTACAAAAGGACTTAAATTGATTGGCAGTAAAACAGCTAAAATTCAAGAATCTTATAAACTAGATCGCTCTAAAGTTAGTCAGGTGAATTATAAGGCAAATGAAATTAAATGCATCTTTACAAATACTGCTAATGATACTCTTAATATCATTTTCAGAGTTACCAATACAGATGTCGCTTTTAGTTATTTAATACCGAAAAGCAAAAAAAACAATGGGAACTGTATCATCGAAAAAGAAATTACAGGTTTTAAACTTCCTTTAAAATCGACCACTTTTATTACACCGCAGGCTCCTCCGTTAAGCGGCTGGGAGAAAACAAAACCATCATATGAAGAAGAATATACGAGAGAAGAACCTATTGCATCGAAATCGCAATACGGATTAGGTTTTACTTTTCCGGCACTATTTCACGTCGAAAATAAAGGCTGGCTTTTAATTTCCGAAACTGGCATCAGCGGTAATTATCCAGGAACCCGATTGAGTGATGCATCTCCAGATGGAATCTATACGGCTGTTTTTCCACAAGAAGGCGAAAACAACCATAACGGACCAATAACAGCCTCTGGAGTTCTGCCTATGCAGACTTCATGGAAAACGATAACACTTGGCAAAACTTTAAAACCAATTGTTGAATCAACAGTTTCAACAGATGTTGTGAAACCGCTTATAAAAACTTCAAAAATATTCAATGCAGGCCGCGCAAGCTGGAGCTGGATTGTCTGGCAGGATGAAAGCTGCAACTACAAAGACCAAAAAACTTTTATTGATCTTGCAGCCACTATGAAATGCGAATTTATCTTAATTGATGCGCTTTGGGATGTTAATATTGGAAAAGAAAAAATAGTCGAATTAATAGATTATGCTAAATCAAAAAATGTGGGTGTACTGCTTTGGTACAATTCAAATGGAAACTGGAATACTGCCCCACAAACACCAAAAGACAAAATGAGTATGCCAGAAGCCAGACGTGCAGAAATGCAATGGCTGCAGCAAATTGGGGTAAAAGGCTTAAAAATAGATTTTTTTGGCGGAGACAAACAGCAGACTATGAAACTTTATCATGATATACTTACTGATGCTGCAGAATTTGGACTGAATATCAATTTTCATGGTACTACCCTGCCCCGCGGCTGGGAACGAATGTATCCTAATTATATGACAAGTGAAGCTGTACTTGCATCAGAAAATTTAGTTTTTCAGCAGGCATTTAGTGACAGATATCCTTCGACTGCAGCTATTTACCCTTTTACAAGAAATGCAGTAGCTTCAATGGATTTTGGTCCTGTTTTTCTTAACAAACGTTTGCATCGTGAACCAAACAAAGGTACTATTCGCCAGACTACTGATGCTTTTGAAATGGCAACAGCAGTTGTTTTCTTTTCGGCAATACAACATTGGGGATTAACACCTGAAAACTTAACTGAAAAACCAGCCTGCTTATTTGATTATCTGAGAAATGTTCCAACGGTTTGGGATGAAACACTTTTTATAGACGGCTATCCGGGCAAATATTGCGTAATTGCCCGCAGAAAAAATACAAAATGGTATGTTGCCGCAATCAATGGTGAAAATAAAGCAAAAACCATCACGGTGAATTTACCAATGCTGAAAGGCAAAAATGTTTCTATAATAACTGATGGCGAAGGTGCTGAATCAAAATTCAATAGTAAAAAACTGGAAAACGCTTCCTATAATCTGGAGCTTTCTGCAAATGGCGGAGCGGTTTTATTTATGCCTTAAACCTATAAATTTAAAATAAAAAGCGGCTCAAACGGCCGCTTATATTTTTATATTTTAGGTTCTTTTAGTCCCAATTATTCTTTTTTGAAATACTAAATTTTCCTCCTCCGGTAAAAAACAAAGCAATTGCCGTAAAGAAATACAATCCCAAAAGTTCCAGTTCCCATCCTCCGTGATCGCTAATTTTAAAAATATCCTGACTATGTGCCATTAAAACTGCAACTAAACAGTTGAAAGCTAAAATCAAAGCAGCAATTCTGGTTCTAAAACCAATTATAATTAAGATTGGTGCCAAAACTTCACCTACGATAACTCCATAAGCAAAGAAACCCGGAAGTCCTTTTTCAACAAGCATTCCGCTTATGAAATCTAAACCGCCTTTAAATTTTGAAATACCATGCAAAAGCATTAAAAATCCAATTGTAATACGAAGTATTAACAAACCAAAATCGTTGTTTTTTTTCATTTTTTTAATAATTAGGTTAATAAAACAATTCAGTATTTCATACCTAACAATTGTTCTGTATGATAGCTGCTAAGAGTAAAAATAGTAAAATTATATTTGGAATCAGCATTTGTTTATTTATGAAAAATATTATTTATAAATAAACAAACATTCATTTATTATTATATCTTTGTGATCAATTCAATATAAAAATCCTTTCATTTGAGAACAAGAGACATTAATAAAGAAGAATTAGTTAAAGAAAAAACTATAGAAATGATTGTAAAGTATGGCATCGAAGGCTTTGCAATGAACAAACTTGCCAAAGAATGCGGTATTTCTGTAGCAACACTTTATATTTATTATGCTGACAAAGAAGATCTAATTAAAAAAATTGGAACTGAAATGGGCACTTACTTTTTTAAAAGCTCGCTTAAAGATTTCTCGCCTGATATGCCTTTTGCAGTAGGACTCGCCAAGCAATGGGAAAACAGATCAGAGTTTATGCTGAAAAACACTGATAAAATTGCCTGCTGGGAAATTCTTCAAAATTCTAATTATGGTGAATATATCGTTAACGAAAGTTTGATTGAACTCAAAGAAATCATGACGAAGTTTTTGCATGGAGCAATCGAAAGAAAAGAAATCGTACCCGTATCAAAAGAGGTTTTCTGGAGTATTGCTTATGGCCCGTTGTACAATTTACTTCGTTTTCATGAAAAAGGGAAAGGACTTGGGGGCACCACTCCATTTAAATTAACAAATGAAATACAACAAGAAGCTTTTCGCTTAGTAATTAAAGCATTAACACCTTAAATTTTATGTTATGAATGTATTGATATTTGCAACTAATGTAAAAACAGAAACTTGTAAAAACAAAATCGCAACCTTTTTAGACGCAAACAAATCTATACTGCAATGGAGTATTGATCAGGAAGATATTGATTGTGTATTAAGAATTATAAGCGAAAAACTAAATGCAGATCAAATTATTGATTTATTGAATTTTCACAATTTTGACTGCAGAGAACTACAATAATATATGAACGAAAAACAAACTATCGCACCCAGTTTTAATGGCTATCAAAAACTGGTAATATTTCTTTTAGCCATGACACAATTTACAGTTGTACTCGATTTTATGGTAATGTCGCCGCTTGGGGATATTATGATTAAAACATTAAAAATTACGGCATCTCAATTTGGTATTGCCGTTTCTGCTTACGCTTTTAGTGCCGGAATTTCCGGATTGCTTACGGCTGGTTTTGCAGATAAATTCGACCGAAAAAAATTACTGCTTTTCTTTTACATCGGATTTACAATCGGAACTTTATTCTGCGCCCTGGCACCAAACTTTTTTCTGCTGGTTGCGGCGCGCGTTTTCACCGGATTATTTGGCGGTGTAATTGGTTCTATCTCTCTTGCTATTGTGGCCGATTTATTCAGCCTGCAGCAAAGAGGTAAAGTAATGGGATTTATCCAAATGGGATTTGGTGTGAGTCAGGTTCTCGGAATTCCGATTGGTTTATACATTGCAAATGCCTGGGGCTGGCACGTTCCGTTTTTATGGATCGCAGCGATGGCGGCTATTATCACAATAATTTTATATGTAAAATTAAAACCTGTTACGGAGCACTTACATTTGAAACAAGAAAAAACAGCCTTGAAACATTTGATACATACTATTTCTAAAAAGAATTATCAGGTTGGATTTTTAGCTACTGCCCTGCTTTCTATTGGAGGTTTTATGATGATGCCTTTCGGAAGTGCGTTTGCCATCAACAACCTTAAAGTAACAAATGAGCAGTTGCCATTATTATTTATGATTACCGGAATTGCAACTTTAATTACAATGCCTTTTATTGGTAAATTAAGCGATAAAGTAAATAAATTTAAAATCTTTGCATTAGCTACAATATCTGCTGTGATTCTAATAAACATTTACGCTCAATTTGGCCCAACTCCATTTTGGATTGTACTGCTTATCAATGTATTTATGATGGCAGCAATAATGAGCAGAATGGTTCCGTCAACGACTTTAACCTCTGCTATTCCAGATCCTCAGGATCGTGGTGCATTTATGAGTATTAACTCCTCTTTACAACAAATGGCCGGAGGTTTTGGTGCTGTAATTGCCGGATTAATCATTTATCAAAAAGACAGCTATGCACCGTTAGAACATTATGATATTCTGGCAATGACGGCTTCTGGAATTATGTTACTTACTATCTTTTTAGTATTTAGAGTAAGTAAAATTGTTGATACCAAAACGAATAAACTTTAATCTGAATTTTATTCTTCAGAATTAAACAAATTCACAAATAGTAAAGAGCTGCCTCAAAATTCGAGGCAGCTTTTTTGTTATAAATCTTTTGTTAGTCTTTAGTGACTTAATTGGTCACTTTTTGATGTCAGATTTATCATTCCATAGGAATGTTTCATAGGTAGAAAAAATAAAAACCAGCCACATTTGCGTTCCGTAGGAACGTTTGATAGGTCAGATTATTAAAAACAATGTCTAAATCAAACGTTCCTACGGAACGTAACCCGTTATAACAATGTAATTTTCTACCAATGAAATGTTCTTACAGAACATACAAACATCTAAAATAACATAGAGGTTGTTCGATTTTTAAAACAGCCTTTTTATGCTTATAACCCAGCCGAATAAAAACTCTTTTTACATCCGACACTAATTATAACCTCATAGAAAACTCAATTTCAATATGTTATAATCTTTAAGCTAATGTTAATTTTTCAAACTTTTAACAACTAATCTAACATTATAAAAGTTTTAGTACCAAAAAAAATCGCTTTTGTGACATAAAATCTTACTCCTATGTCAATTTATCAATAGCTCCTATAGATCTGCGGTAACTTTAGTTTAAAAAAACAAGCTCAATATAAAAACTAATACTACTGTATCGAGGCAAAGTAAAGCTGCTAATACTTATGCTTCAAAACTTGCTGAAACAGCCAATGGTACAAGCCAGCCTTTACTTTTGGAGGAATCACTGCATCTATACACAACGTACTTATGTTAGTATATTGGACTTAAACATGTTATATCAAAAAAACTAATCAATAACAACAATGTTTAACCCTTTAATTCTCAAAAACTAACATCATGGAACCTAATTCCCACATTAAACTCTTTTTAGAGGTTTCGGCGCTTCTTACGGGTTTCAGTAAAACTGAACTCAAAGCAACCGGAATGCTGGAAACCTACTACAACACGATCCAGAAAAACATGGACAAACAAGACATAGATTATTTCTTTCTTGATGTTCATGCGCTTTTAAATGACAAGTCCAAAAAAAACATTGAAGCTGCTTTAGCCTCACAATTCATGGCTGCTTCAGCTTACAACGGATTAGCAAAAAACATCATTATCCTTTGGTATACCGGAAATTGGGGCAACGATGTAGTATCATCAGCTTCTTACATTCAGGGGCTTATGTGGAATGCGGCACATACACATCCGCCGGGAGCAAAACAACCTGGTTACGGTTCATGGGCAGAACGTCCGCTTACAGTAAAAAATTCATAACAAAAAGGTAATCATCAAATGGAAAATAATTATGATGTAGTAATTGTTGGTTCTGGTATTGCCGGATCAATAATAGCAAAGGTTCTTACCAATGCAGGTAAAAAAGTTTTAATGCTGGAAGCAGGTCTTTCTGCAGGTATAGCAATGGATCAGGATGCTAATTATAAAAACTATCAGGATTATCTTAATACGTTTTATAATGCTTCTGCAAAAGTTCCGAATTCACCTTATCCGAACATAAAAGATGCTCCATCTATAAATGTTCTTGACATTCAGAAAATCCCAAAAAACGAACCTTCAACAAAAGGATATTTGGTGCAGATGGGACCGCTTCCTTTTGCAAGTGATAATACCAGAGCACCGGGCGGAACAACACTGCACTGGCTTGGAACTACACTTAGAATGCTGCCAAACGATTTTGTAATGAAATCTAAATACGGTGTTGGTGTAGACTGGCCTATCAAATATGAAGATATGTCCCGCTATTATCAAATGGCCGAAAACGAAATTGGCGTTTCAGGAAATGTAGAAGATCAGCATTATCCTATCAAAGAAAAAAACATTTTCGGTAAAGATTATGTGTTTCCAATGAAAGGCATTCCGACAAGTTACCTTGACGGCGTAATGAAAAAGGTAATTGATAAAAACAATAAAATTAAACTTAATGGCAAAACTTACGAATTGTCTTGTATCAGTACACCGCAAGGACGAAATTCAATTCCGAATCTTAATTACAATATCAGCGGTGTAGAATGGAATCCTGCTGCAAAAACATTGGAACTTATTAAAAATGATGCTGAAGATTATAACCCTGTTGGCTCAAACTGGGATCAATATACAGGTCAGCGCTGCGAAGGAAATGCAAGCTGCGTACCAATTTGTCCGGTTCAGGCGAAATACAATGCCTTAAAAACATTTAGAAAATGCGACATGGGAAATCTTGTCGTAAAAACACAAGCCGTGGCTTCTAGATTGTTAATCAACGAAACTTCAAACTGGATTAACGGTGTTGAATACAAAACCTACATCAAAGGAAGTTCTACTGAATACGAAACACATACGGCAAAAGGAACATTGTATGTAATGGCCTGCAGTGCGATTGAAAATGCTAAATTATTATTAGCGTCAGGAGCGGCAAACAGCAGCGATCAGGTTGGACGTAATTTGATGGATCACATGACGGTTTTAAGATGGGGATTATCAAAAGATCCTATTTATCCGTATCGTGGTCCGGGTTCTACTTCTAACATTCCAACTTTTAGAGATGGAGATTTTCGTAAAAACCACGCCGCATGGATTTTACCGCTGGACAACTGGGGCTGGGCATGGCCAACCGGATCGCCTGGAACTGATGTTATTAATGCCGTTAATGAAGGCATTATTGGAAAAGAACTTCGCGCCAAAATCGAAAATCTGGTTACAAGACAATTCTTTACACACTTCGAATGCGAACAGGCTCCAGATCCTGATAACCGTGTAACAATTGATCCTGAATACAAAGATAACATTGGCAATTACAGACCTGTAATTCATTATAAAGCAACAGAATATATGCTAAAAGCTTTTGAAGCATCGGGAATTGTTTCTGAGCAAATGTTCAGCCAATGCGGTATCGAAGATTTTACTTCATACAATCCGGCTTCAGATGCTGATTATGTGACTTACAAAGGCAAAGGCTACACTTTTGCTGGTGCCGGACACATTGTTGGAACGCACAGAATGGGATTCTCAAAAGAAGATTCTGTTGTTGATGCTAACATGCGTACATGGGATCACGAAAACTTGTACTTGGCTGGCTGTGGAAATATGCCAACCCTTGGAACTTCAAACCCAACCTTAACTATGTCTGCCCTAACTTTTAAAGCGGCAGAAGCTATTCTTCAACAACTTGAACAATAACAATTATGGAAAATAAATTATTTCAAAAGAACAATCCAAATCGTCAAAAGCTAATCAAACCAATTGCTGATCTGGATATTAACGAAGAGGTTTACTCCGTTGCTACAGATAATGTCTTTATTGCTGATAATGAATTCAATGCCGACGCACCTGCAATAGCCAAAAAAAGTACATTGAAAACATCGTTGAAAATGGCTAAGAAAGATGTAAAAAATTACATCAAAGACCTTAAACATCTTCAGGATTGTCTTAGAACCGCTTTACAATTAGAGCTTTCAACGATTCCTCCTTATTTATGCGGACTTTATACTATTAAAGAAGGCAGCAATGTCGAAGCGGCAGCACTTATTAGAAGCGTTGTTGTGGAAGAAATGCTGCACATGGTTTTGGTTTCAAATATTCTTAATGCCATTACAGATCCAAAAACGATAAAAAAAGGCGATAAACTTTTTAATGTAAAAGATATTATTCCAGTTTACCCTACTCCGCTTCCGGGCGGTATTGTTCCGGAAGTTCCTAAAGGATCGCCGCCTTTTGAGGTTCATCTTCTAAAATTCTCCAGAGAAGCAATAGATGAATTTTCAACAATCGAGAGACCTTCTGATCCTAAAGCTCCAATTACCGGACATTTTGATAGTATCGGCCAGTTTTATGAAGCGATTCGTTATGGTTTGCTTCGCTTAAATCAAACAACTCCGGGCGGAATTTTTATTGGAGATCCAAAACGCCAGATTACTCCTGAACATTATTATGGAAGCGGCGGTAAAATCACAAAAGTAGTAACCTATGAAGATGCCGAAGAAGCGATTGGAGAAATCGTAGGCCAAGGTGAAGGTATCGACGGAACTATTGCAACGGAGCAGGTTTTGTTTGGAGAAGATATTGAATATGCACATTATTTCAAGTTTCAGGAAATCTGTTTTGGAAGAATGTACAGCGCCAATGATACCAATTTTCAAATGCCTGTAAAAAGTATTCCAACAGGTAAGCCATTTACAGTAAGCTGGTCTTCTGTTTATAACATGAAAGCAAATCCAAAAATGAAAGATTACGAACATAATCCTGAATTGCTGGAAAAAGCCAAAGACTTTAACAAAGTATATGTACAGCTTCTAAACGGAATTAACGATGCGGTAAGCGGTGAACCTGACCTTCTTATTAAAGGAATTACAGTAATGTATGAACTTAAATACAAAGCGCTGGAATTACTAAACATTCCGCTTGAAAATGGCGAATGCGCAGGGCCAACATTTGAATATGTAGAAGTGTAATACGAATAATGGTGTAAATGTGTCGTTAGACACTCAATATCGGCATTCGCAATTGTACTTTGTTTGTAGCGTACCTACGGCACGCTGAACTTATTCTCAACTTATATTTTCTACCGATATTTTGTGCCTAACGGCACATCTACACATAACTAATAACTAATAACTAATAACTAATAACTAATAATTCAAAAAACTATGTATTACCCACTTGAAGCAAAATGGACCATTCTGCCCGGAAATGAAGAAAAAGCAAAAACTGCTTTAATTCAATTGGCAAAAGATGTTCAGGAAAACGAACCGGAAACTTTATTGTATATGGTTCACGTTCCAGATTTCAACCAAAAAAGTCTTCCGACCCCGCCACAGGGTCAGGTTATTTTTTGGGAAGTTTATGAAAATCAGGATGCCTTTTTTAAACATGTAAACGGTCCCATATTCACAGAATTTGTAAAAACTTACGGCGATTTATTTCTAAGTGATTTTAGTACACCGCCAAATGTTTTCATGACCACTGAAGTATTATTTCAGATTCAGGGATTTAGCCGAAAAGCACTTTAAATCCTCTAAACAATTTTATACCCTATCAAAAACAAAATCAATTCAAAAAAAATAAAATGGCATTAGAACAAAACAATCCGTTAGCAAATCTGAACCTGTCGGGTTTAGAAAAGCTGGAAACAAAAACAGTCAATAAAGGACTTAAATCAAAATTTAAAGCCGAAGCTGTAGAAACTGCCCCAGTTAATCTTGGTGTATTACAATCATTAGTTGGAACTTGGGTTGGCCCGGGATTCAATATCATTGAAGTTCCAAATATGAATCAGGCAAAACCGGGTCCGCCGCCGGCTGATAAATTTAAAATCATATTAAATTCAACGGCAGAAACTTTTACTTTTTCATCCATTGGAGGTGATATTATCAATCGCGGAAACGCACAATCTGATATAACTTTTCAAGGACTGCATTACTTACAGCAAGTAGACGATGTAAATCTTCCAAGTGGTCAAAACGGAATTCATTTAGAAACGGGATTATTCTTAAATCTTCCAAGCGGCACTGATCCGGCGGTACAGCCAAGTATCGCCAGATTAGGTTCAATTCCGCACGGAGATTCCATTTTAGCTCAAGGAACTTTTTTTACTGTAAACGGCCCGCCGCAATTTGAAGTGGCAGATCCTACTCCATTTTTTATTGTAAACGGAAAAAGAGTAAACGATACCAGCGAAACTTATTTATCACAATTGGTAAATGCCGTTCCTCCTCCGGGAATTCCAAAAGAAGTAATTATGAACCCGAATATCCTTTTGGAAAATGCCATTAAAGGACAAAATATTATTGAAACAGTCGTAATCTTTTTAGATGCAAACCCAATTGACGGCGTGGCAACTCCTGGCGCAACTGCTCCTGTTGGCGGGATTACAAACATTCCGTTTGTAAATGTAAATGCCAATGCCAATAGTCTTTCGGCAATTTTTTGGATAGAAACCGTTCAAAATGAAGATGGTTCAAAATTCTTTCAATTGCAGTATACACAAACCGTAATCCTTGATTTCCCCGTTTTTGCCCCAGATGGAAGCGTTGTCGAAATTAAATGGCCTCATATTTCAGTAGCAACACTTCGTCTTCAGCAATAAATTCTGAAGAAAAATCAACTAAAAACATTTAAAAGAAATTCAAAATGGAAAATTCAAATAACGCACCCATGTTGCTGCACAGCACGTACTTCAATTTGGGTACTAGTAATACTCAAGGCATTGTAGAAGCCTATATGGCCGAAGCCAGACAATACCTTTCTGAATCTGTTGGAATGATTTCGTTCTGGATTGGCATAAGAGCAGATGATATGATCCGCCCTGAAAATGATCTTAATTATGACATTGCCATGCATCAGCTTTTTGTAAACGAAGATGCTTTTAATATCTATAACTCAAATGATTCTGCACACAATCAATTTGTTATCGATGTAAACAGATGGGTTCCGGGCACAACAAGACGAGTTATGGATGCTTATGTTACGAATCTTATTATTGGCGGAAATTCATCAGAACCACAAACTATTGGTGCCGATGGAAATTATCCGCAAAGTATGTTTCATGACCTGTATTTCTCTCTAAAAGATAAATCGCCGGAAAACATTAAAAAGTTTACGGATATCTGTGTAGAATATTTATCAGGACATCCGGGAATTCAACTGTTTACAACCGGAGGATTAACAGACATTAAAAGAAATGTTTCTGTTCGAAATTTTGATGTTGCGGTTTCAATTATCTACGAAAGTAAAAAAGCGTACGATGATTATCTGACAAGCAAAAAGCACGAAGATTTTTTTCCTGCAGCAGCCGGAATGATTGACAACACGTACATTTTTGATTCTTATATAAAATATCAGTCAAAAGTGTATTCGCTTACCAGATAAAAAATTAACCAAAAAAAACTAAAATCATGATAGAAACAGCAATTCAGGAATTAGTCCGTGAACTGAGCGGCTATGTGCTTCAGCCCGGAGATTCAGAATATGAAGAAGTTATAAAAATTGATAACGGACGAATTCAATTCAGACCTCGTTTAATCATTTTTCCTGCCGTAGTTGAAGATGTGAGACTGGGATTAAAATTTGCCATCACTAATAATCTTCCATTTTCAATAAAAGGCGGCGGACACAGTGCTGCCGGATATTGTCTTAATGAAGGCGGTGTTGTAATTGCAATGAAAAATTTAAACAGAATTACATTCAATCCTAAAAAAGAAACCGTTACGGCAGAAATGGGCGTAATCTGGTACGATGTTTACAAATTCATGCAGGCAACCAATACAGGATTAATTCCTGTGGGAGGCGGCTGCCCTACTGTTGCACCTCCGGGATTTATGCTTGGCGGCGGTTATAGTTTTGTTTCCCGTTCGTACGGAATGAGTATCGATAATCTTGAAAGTTTAAAAATCGTTACTCCAGATGGCGAATTACGTCACATTGGTGTACACAGTACATCTACAGAAGATATTGATCTTTTCTGGGCTTGTTCTGGCGGTGGCGGCGGAAACTTTGGTATTGTAGTCGAAATGGAAATGAGAGTTCGTAAACCATTAAGCAAAAAAATGTTAGTGGGACAAATTCGATACCCGCTGGAAATGGCCGAAGATGTTTTAGGCTACTACAACGACTGGGTTGAAACCGTACCAAATGCAATGGCTGTTTATGGTTTTATGGGAAATCAAAAAGACCTAATTGATAAAACGACCAATGTAAAAGTGCTGGGCTTAACTCCGGTTTTTAATGGTGATGGTGCCGAAGGAATTGATTTGCTTCAGGGGCTTTTGAAACTAAAACCAATTAATGCCGATTTGTTTAATATGACGCTTCCTGATTGGGAATTCTACAACGGTTACACCACAAGAGTTGCCGGAAGAAGTTCGTACATCCGTTCTACCGTTCTTCCAAAAGGCGGAATGAACAATAAAGTAGCAAAGGTTATTGTGGATTCAATGAGCAAAGCTCCATCTGCAGAAAGTTTTGCTGTTTGGACACATGCCGGCGGTGCAATCGAAAATGTTGCTGCCGATGCAACGGCCTATGTACACAGAAACAGTCGTTTTATTCCGGAAATTAAAGCCATCTGGGATTTAGACAAACCTGGCGACACGCTGAAAAATGTTGAATGGGCTTATGAATTCTTCGAAAGATTATCTGATGCCGGAAATGCTACAGGAGCTTATGTAAACTATATTGATCCTTTGCAGCACAACTGGGCACAGCAATATTATGGAAGCAATTACAAACGTCTTTTAGAAATTAAAAAGAAAGTGGACCCAAACAACTACTTTAATTTTCAGCAAAGCGTTGGTTCACCATTTAATCCAACAAAAAAGCTTACAGACATCAGCCCAATAAACCGAACCAGAGTATAATTCCTTACTAATTCAAATCCTCGAAGTTTTAGTATAAATCTTCGGGGATTTACTATTTAAAATTAAACTAACCAATTAAATATCAATATTATGTCACCAGCATCTGAAATAATTAGACTGCTCAATTTGCAGTTAAACAGTACCGAAGGCGGTTATTTTGCCAATACTTACCCTATTCCGCCTGTAGAAAACTCTCCTTGCAGTGCCATTTATTATTTTCTGGATAATTCCCGCTGCTCTATTATGCATAAAGTTACAGGAGATATGCTGTATCATTTTTATGCCGGAAAGCCTGTAGAAATGCTTTTATTATATCCTGAAGGTCATACACCAAAATCTGAAGTCTGCATTTTTAGTAATGATATTGCCAAAGGCGGAAAACCTATGAAAGTAATTCCGGGCGGAACCTGGATTGGGTCAAGAATTAAAAGTAAAGATTCCTGGAGTTTAATGGGCGTATCGATGGCACCTCCTTTTAATCCTAATAATTACTTTTTAGGAGATCGTGATACCTTAATTGCCCAATATCCTGAACATAAAAAACTAATTACTGCCCTTACAAATCCCTCATAAACAGGCACATTTTGAAATTTTTTAAAAAATATTCTTTTTTTTTGTTTGTATATATGACCAATCGGTCATATATTTGTACCGTTAAATAAAACCTATCATGGCAAAAGGTGAAGAAACTAGACAATTTATTTTAGAAAAAGCCGCTCCTATTTTTAATACAAAAGGGATAGCAGCTACTTCTATGAGCGATATTATGGAAGCAACCAAACTGTCTAAAGGAAGTATGTACGTACATTTTGAAAATAAAGAAGTACTTGCCTGTGCCGCTGTCGATCATAATGTAAAAGTTTTAACAGCTAAACTTCAAACAGCATTAAGTAAAACCAAAACATCAAAGGAACAATTATTTGCTTATATAGATTTCTTTAGTGATGCACTTCAGCCGCCGGTTATTGGAGGCTGTCCGTTATTAAATTTTGGAACGGAAGCCGATGATACCAACCCAATCGTAAAAGAGAAAGTCAATAGCGCCATTCGTTCCGGTCAAGTGCAGCTTTCCGGCATTATCGAAAATGGAATTGCAAACGGCGAATTTAAACCTGATTTAAAACCAGCTGATTTTGCAACTGTAATCTTTGCCATGCTCGAAGGCGGACATTTAATGTCAAGAATGTCTGGAAATAATGATAAAATGCAAGTCATTATCAGGACCCTAAAAAATTTAATAGACCAAAACAGTATCTAATTTTTTTTATCAAAAAAATGACCGATCAGTCATATTTATAAATAACAATTTCAATGTCAAAAAACAAATTCAATTTCAATATCAATCGCAATAAAAATTATAATACCAATAAAAATAAGATCATTCACAATTAACAATTAACAATTAACAATTTAAGAAATCATGTCAAAAACAATTTTAATTTCCGGAGCATCAAAAGGATTTGGAAAAGCCTGGACAGAAGCATTTTTAGAAAAAGGATATAAAGTAGCTGCAACAGCGAGAAATATCGATACATTAAACGATTTAAAAGCAAAATACGGAGACGCACTTTTACCACTAAAACTTGATGTTAATAAACGCGACGATTCATTTGCAATCGTTGAAAAAGTAAAAAATCATTTCGGAACAATTGATATTTTAATCAATAACGCAGGTTATGCTTTAAACGGTGCTGTAGAAGAAACAAGCGAAGCAGAAGCAAGAGCACAATTTGAAACTAATTTCTTTGGAACTTTATGGTTAACACAAGCTGTTTTACCAATTATGAGAAACCAAAAAAGCGGACACATTATTCAGGTTTCGTCTATTTTAGGAATTGCAACTTTACCTGTTATCGGACTTTATAATGCTTCAAAATTTGCTGTTGAAGGTTTAAGCGAAACTTTGGCATCTGAAGTAAAACAATTCGGAATCAATGTTTCTTTGGTTGAACCAAATGGTTATTATACTGATATTTGGGGCAACGGATTTCACAGCGAGAGTATTCCTGTTTATGACGGAATCAAAAAAGCACTTGCAGACGGACACGATCCAGATAGTTTTGGACAAGTAAGCGCGACAGTTCCTGCAATCATTAAATTAGTTGAAGCTGAAAACCCGCCTTTACGTTTATTTTTAGGAAAAATAGCTTTACCATTTGCAAAACAAACATATGAGCAAAAACTAAAAACCTGGGAAGAATGGGCTGATGTATCTGTTGCAGCTCACGGTTAACCCTTTTTTATAAGTTAAGAGTTATGGGTTAGAAGTTGAAACTCATAACCTATAATCCATAACTCAAACTTAAAAACTCAAAACTCATATTTCAAAACACATAACTTATAATTCATAATTTAATAATAGATATGCAAAATAATATTAGACTTCGAGCTGTCTATTATTTTTTCTAATTTCTTAAAAAACGCTTCGCTCACCATTGGGCATCCGTGGCTGTTTGCTATATAATAATCTTGTTCTTCATTTGGAACTGCTGAATAAGAGTGCAATACAATTGCTCTTTTTGCAGCATTACTGTTTGTTTCATCTAAACCGGTTAATTTATAAGATTTACCAAACATTCCTCTATACGATTTACCCACAATATATTTTCCTAATGATGTACATTTTGAATTGGGTTCATTACTAAATTTTAATTCTCCTCTAACATTAGTTTCAGAACCAAAACCGTTTGCAACTAGTCCTTGGTCTATAATTTCATCTTTTTCTAAATCGTAGACAAAGAATCTGTTTTTACCAGATTTAATTCTCATATCGATAAAGAAGGCAATCTTTGTATTATAAGAAGCATTTTTTTTAATCATTGCTCTCACATCCAAAAGTTCCGCATTAAGTCTTTCCATTTCCGGGCTTAAGGGCGGATTATCATTTTTAATCTCAACAGGATTTCCAAAAAAACTAATTGTAAAAAATAAAAAAATTAAGCTGTATATTTTCATGACAAGTATTTTAATTTAATGTAAAGTCAAAATTTCATTAATTTGATTTGTTTTATTTTAAATCAAATTAACAAAGCAAAATTAGTCTGCATTAAATCAAAAAAAGACATCTAAAAGTCTGAAGAGCAACAAAATAAGACTTATTTTTTTATCTCTTTATTTTTCAATTAAATAGTAAAAGTTACAATGATTTCGGTGCCTTCGCCCGGTTTAGATTTTACTTCGAAGTTTCCTTTTAAAGAGTTGGTTCTCTCTTTTATATTAGATAAGCCAATTCCTCTTTTTGCTGTATTGATATCAAAGCCAGCACCGTCATCAATAATCGATAATTGCAAAACATCTTTATCAATCAAATCTATTTTTACATCGACTTTTAAGGCTTTGGCATATTTATGAATATTTAGAAGCGCTTCCTGAATAATGCGGTAAAAATTTATTTTATAAATATTCTGCACCTGCTCCCATTCAAATCTTTCATCTACAAAATAATTAAACTCTGTTTTACTGATCTCGTTTTGGCTTTTAATTAAATTAGATAATAACGTATTGAAGTCATTGCTTTCTAAAAAAGAATCCTGGTTTAAATCATGCGAAATAGTTCTGATTTCATTTTCAATATTCTGTAATTCAAATATATACTGCTTTCTTTTTTCTATCGTTTTTTCGTCTGTTTTAGAATTAAAGAAACCCAAATTCATTCTTACTCCATATACCTTGTTCATTACGCCATCATGAAGCTCCTTTGCAATTTTATTTTTTTCTTCTTCTTTTGCTGCATTAATTTTATTTTGCTGTTCGCTCAAAAGCTGATAGATTTCGTCACTGTCACTTTGCTGCTGTTTTACAAATCTTAATTCTTTGTTTTTATATTTTAAATAAATAGCTACCGAAATTGCCGACAAAGCGAGAAACAAAGCAAAAGAAAAGATTAAAATATAAAAGTTCTTTTTAGTCAAAACCTTATTTTCATCTTCAACCTTTACGGTTTCATATTCAATTCTGGCGTATTTATTTTTAGTTCTGCTTTGTATACTGTTTATACTGTCGCTTATTGCAATATATTGGTTGGCATAAAACAGTCTTTTCCTGCTGTCTATTCTCGTAAGCAGTTTTAATGTATTTAAAGTTTCGTTAGTATTTTTTAATTTAATGGACACTGTATAAGCCTCCTGCAGCGTTTTTAAGGATTTTAAAGAATCTTTTTGTGTCAGATAAAATTCTCCTAAATGAATTTTTTTATACATAACATCAGAAGTGTATCCCAAACTGTCTACAATTTTTAAAGACTCTAAAAACATTGATTCAACATTTTTATATTCTTTATTTTTCATTTTAGAATAAGCCAGATTAGACAAAACAATGGCATAAAACCGAGGCCAGTTCTTTCTTAAATCTTTAGTCAGCAAAGGCTTTAATTCCATTATTGATTTAGAATAATCGCCCTTTAAATCATATAAATTACAAATATTAATTACAGAGGATATATTGAAATTATTTACTTCATCACTATCTGTATTATTTTTTTTCATTGCTTTTAAATTTCGCAGCGCAAGCTGATGGTATTTTAAAGCCTGGTCGTACATAAACAGCTTTTCTAAACAATTCCCCATTAAGGTATTGCATGAATACAGCAATTTTATATTATTTGAATCTTTTAGATATTCGAGACCTTTGGTTAATTCTACTTCGCACTCTACATAATTACCATCATAAAAAAGGACATAAGCTTTATTAAAATACATTTGCCCTAACTTGCTGTAGTCGTGAATCTTTAGATAGATTTTTTGAGCCTGCAGATAAAAATAGTAGGCACTGTCTTTTTGGGTGCTTTCGTAGCAGTCACCAATAAAATAAAGGGATTTTGCTATTCTGGAACTATCGTTTTCTTCTCTGGATAATTTTAAAGCCGTTAAGCTGGATGAATGAGATTTTTTTATATTATTTAAATAATAATATTCCTCTCCTGCTTTTAAATATAAATTTCTAACAGCAGAGTCATTTTTTTGATACTTTAAATCACTAACAAGCGAATCTAAATACCTTTCTTTTTCTGTTCCTGAAATTTTGTTAAAGTATTCCGTATCAAAAGTATTTTGATTTTGATTCCTGATTTTTAATTCAATTCGTCTATTATAAAACACTAATAAAATTACTGCTGTTAATAGAAGTATTGGAATATATATTTTCGATTTAAATCTCAAAATGATACTTTATAAATTAAATTCAAATATATTATAAATAAAGAAGACTATAATACTTCAATTTCAGTATTATAGTCTTCGGAAAATAAGATAAAACATGCTTTATTTAATTTTTGGATTTAGCGGATCTCCATCTGGTGCACTCATTTGCAAATTATGGCTGACCATTAAAGAGTCAATTGTTTTTGAATTAGCAGCTTCATCTATACTGCTTTCACTCTCACTTAATTTTTTTTTTTCGGTTGAATTAAAATCTTGGTTGTCAAGATCATCAGCTGTGCAAGATAAATTCATTACTAAGGCCGTTGCAAAAAGAATACGAATTACTTTACTTTTCATGGTATGTTATTTTTATGTTTTTGCAAAAAAACATTTAAAAAAGTTGCATATTTTACGGAAAATCCGTAAAATTGTTTACTTTTTCATAAATTTTACTGTAATGTCACTTAATATCTTAATTGTTGATGATCATCCTATGACGGTAGACAGTTATGTTAACCTTCTGTCTGATGAATGCTTTGATACAATTGAACCCACCTTCCTAAAAGAATACAATTGCGAGACAGCCTATAAAAAAATAATGCTGCTTAAAAAGCAGAACACCAAACTCGATTTTGCAATTCTGGATGTTAATCTGCCTCCCTATGAAGAATTTAATATTGCCAATGGTATTGATTTGGCTTTAATAATTAGGAAAGCACTTCCTTCATGCAAAATTTTATTACTAACAATGCATACAGAAGCCTTTATAGTAAACAGAATTGTAAAAAGTATAGCACCCGACGGGTTTATATCAAAAAGTGAAGTTAATTTTGAATCCTTCCCTGCTATTTGCAAAAAGATTCTAATGGGAGAAATGATCTACAGTGATGAAATTGTAAAATCTCAGAAGAAATTAACGCATCGAAACCTAAATTGGGATGAATATGACAGCCAGATTTTAATTCTTCTGTCGCAAGGCGTTAAAACCGTTAATATTCCAAATCATATTCCGCTTTCAATGAGTTCAATTGAAAAACGAAAAGCAAATATTAAAAGCCATTTATTATTAGAAAAAGGCGGCGATACTGAGCTTATTAATAAAGCGAGACAGTTAGGCCTAATATAAGCTTCAAAAAGAAAATTTGAAGCACAAACAAAAACACATGAGGAACCGCACTAGAAACTCCGTATAGAATATCGACAATCTTTGTAGAATTACGTGTGCGATTCCTCATTACTCAGAATGACAAATATTGATTAACCTTTATACAAACTAAAAAAACCTGTGTTTCTATATATTTAAACATTCAATATAACTTAAACCATTCATTTACTTCTTCGGCTATAGTTTCTTTAATTTCAGGGTTTTCAAATTCATTTGTTGCCGAATTATATTCGTAATCTTTCTGCCATTTTTTATAATGCAAAGCAACCTGCTCAATTGCATCGCAGATAAATATAAGCTCGTCATTTGTCATAATCGGATGCAGTGACAAACGTACCCAGCCCGGTTTATTGATTTGATTTTTCTCCAAAAGTTCATTTGTAATTACGGCTGATTTCTTTTCGTTTATATTAAACAAATAATGCGCATAAGTACTTGCACATGACCAGCCGCCGCGAACCTGAATGCCGAAACGGTCATTTAAAAGCCTCACGATTAAATTATAATGAATATCTTCGATTACAAAGGAAACACAGCCGATTCTTTCTGTTTTTAAGTCTCCTAAAATAGATAAACCCCTTATTTTTTGAAGTCTTGAAAAACAAACGGCAAGCAGTTCTTTTTCTCTGTTTTTAATGTTTGTAACTCCCATTTTATCTTTTAATTCTAAAGCCAAAGCTGCCCTTATTACTTGTAGAAAACCTGGTGTCCCGCCATCTTCTCTAACTTCTATAACCTCACTATAACAATATCCCCCTAAAGGATTTGTCCATTTTACATTTCCGCCGCCAGGATTATCAGGATAATCTGCTTTGTATAATTTTTCGTTAAAAACCAAAACACCGCAGGTTCCCGGTCCGCCTAAAAATTTATGCGGAGAAAAGAAAATAGCATCTAACTGTTGTTCTGGGTCTTTTGGATGCATATCGATTTTGACATACGGTGCCGAAGCTGCAAAATCAACAAAACAAAGTCCGCCGTTTTGATGCATGATTTTGGCTAATTCATGATAAGGCGTAATAATTCCCGTAACATTTGAACAAGCCGTAAACGAACCTATTTTTAAGCTTCTGTGAACATATTTTTTAATTTCTTCAGAAAGAATTTTGGGGTCGGCTAAATTATTTTCATCTGGAGGCAGAATCACAACATCGGCATTAGTTTCATACCATGAAACCTGATTAGAATGATGCTCCATATGTGTTATAAAAACAACAGGTTTGTCTTCTGCATCATTCGTTCGCAAACCCATTATTCTTTGCAGTTTTGACAAAGCCGCCGTCATTCCGCTTCCTGTTGTTACCAAAACATCAGAACCATTGGCATTAACAGATTTTTTAATTATATCTCTCGCATATTGATAAGCATAAGTTGATGTTTTTCCTGTCTGGCTGGAAAGTGAATGCGTATTGGCAATCATTGGGCCAATTTTGTTGAGCATAATTTCCTCAATTGGTGCATATAATCTTCCGCTGGCAACCCAGTCTGCATAAAGCAGGTTTTGCTTTCCATAAACCGATTTAAAGCGGTGATCTACTCCTATTGTATTTTCTCTAAATTTAGAGAAGTAACACTCTAATTCTACTGGCTTTGTTGTTGTTTCAATACCATTCATTTCCTTTATCATTTTAATTAACTAAATTTATTATTGATTGATTTTTTTTAAACACATCCAAACATAGTTTTTCTTTGTGTTCAAAGGCGTTTCACTTGTTTTAACACACATAGAACATAGCTATGTGTGAAAATCTAAATTTTTTATAATCTCTTTTTTTTAGAATATAATCTATGTTTCTATGTGTTAAAAAAACTAATCTGTCTGCCCTAAAAGTGATTTAAGCGTTGATTGCAATTCTTCTTCATGAAGATTTTTGCTGCAATTATTCCTCTTGAATCGACTAAATAATTTCCCGGAATAACTCTTACGCCATATAGTTTAGCAATGGCGCTGTTCCAGAAAAGTAAATCAGAAACATGCATCCATGTTAAATTATCATCCTGAATTCCTTTAGGTCAATATTAAAAAGCCTTCAGCAAATGGTGTTTAAAAGAAATTAGAGAGAAATTAATGCTTTCGCATTCGGAAACCAGTAAAACTATATTCTTCGAAAATTGAATTCAAAAGTTCGTCACTGTCTTGTAAAAAATGTAGTTTGGTTTTCATTTTAAAAAATAAATAATTTCAACAATGATGACCTTATTCAGATTTGCGCCAATCTTTCTTATCTGTCCCGCAAGGCGGGAAGGATTTAGCACCTTATTCGGCAACAGGTTGCTAAGACTTCACAGGGCCTATTCCCTCAGTCTTTCTGGATAAGTATCATTCAGAATTTTTCTGTGATACAAATATATACTAATTCTACATAATTAGTAGTATTTTAAATTACTTTTTTGCTTTTTATTTAAAAAAACTTTTTACAGCCAATACAAGATATTGATTTTCAGTAAATTAAAAATTAATTCAAATTTTCAAACGTAGTACGATCTGTGATATCTTATAAAACCTTATTCTTTTGAAGCTTTCACCGAAATTCCAAAGACAATTTTGAGCATTATTGAAGCTTAGGTTTTCATTTCCATTTTATATATTCGTATTTGATTTTTAAGGAGCTGATTCCTGCTCTACGCTGTATCTTTTGTGCCGAACCCCGGCACAAAAGGATGTCGCTTCGATCAGGGCTAGAGCACTCATTTTCATAAGAACATTTTGTGGAAAATTGATTTAGAAGAAATATTTAAAATGTATTATTTTTCTTATAATAATATTTTTAATTATATTTGAACTTCTTAAATCTTCACATTAAGACGACATTAAAATTTGCCCTTGTGCTATGTAGTAAAGTTCCGAAAGGACTTTGACGCCGTGAAGAAGCGTAAGACTGCTAAGGTATGAGGGTTTTTATTCTTAAATTCTTCACTTTATGAGTACCAAAACCCTTTCCAAAGAAGCCGAAATCAGGCTTACTAATTTCTTCAATCAAACCGTAACGCCAGAAGAAATGGCAAAAGCCTTAAGGCAGGCAAATTTTGTTCTTTCTTTAAGTTTAATAAGAGAAAATGAAACCCTGCAGCAAGAAATCATCAAATTAGAAAACAGCTTTTACTGGCTCAATGAATTGGCTGAGATTTTGAATCCTTATTTGGATGTGGAGTAAAGGTTATTTTGCTTTTGAAATTAAAAACCCTTGATCATTTTTTTGATTGAGGGTTTTGTTTTTTTTTATTGGGTTTGTGAAAAATACCGTATAAGTACGCGTTGTTTTGGTATTGGAATATTAATATACTTGTTGAGAATAAATTTCATCAGATTACGGTTTACCGTAAAATAGTAAATAATTAAAGAATAATCTTTGTTTTAATTACAATGAAACACATTTTTCAGTAATCAAACCATATCTAAAATAAATAAAAATCATTTAATTGAGTCACATATTAATCGAATCATGTTATGGAAAAAAAATCCAAATTAGAATATATTAAACTTGAAGATTTAAAACTTGATATAAATAATCCAAGATTTGCAGAATTATATAAAGGAAGTACGAAAGAAGAAGATCTTATTTTATACTTACTAAATGAGGAAGCTGCTGAAGAAATAGCAAAAGCCATAGTGAAAAAAAATGAATTCTATGAAGATAAAGCACTTTGGGTTATTAAAGATATAGATGGGAAATATTCTGTTCGTGATGGAAATCGTCGTTGCGCAGCGGTTAAAGCCTTACAATTACCTGGTAGGTATTTGCTTGCAGAAAACAAAATGCCTATAGAAGAACTTCCAGTATACATTTATGAAGATGAAGTCGAATTAAAGTCAAGAATTGCCGAAGAACATGCAGCATCATTATTTCGTAGTTGGGAAAGAATAGCAAAAGCTTTGCATATATTAGATCTCGCAAATAGTGGTAAGAGCGAAGAAATAAGCAGTTTAGATTCAAAACCAGGAGATTTTATTAAATTAGGATCTTTTTATAAAGAGGCCGTCATTCATGGTGATGAAGAATTCAGGAAACAAATAAGAAGGGGCCGAGGAAAAACCGGAGGTAAAACTATTATCTATGAGCGTTTATTTAGAGATGCAAAATTATGTGGATATAAATTTAAAAATTCACCATCTTTTAAAATTGAAATTACTGATGAAAAAAAATTTAAATCTTACATCATAGCTTTAGTAAAATATATTAAAGATAATCCTGATATTAAAACGTCAGATGTCGATAATGATCGAAATTTTATAAAAAAACTAAAGGATTATGGATTTGATAGTGATCCTAAACCTTTAGTCCTTCAACCATCATCCAATGATAATTCTGAAACACCTAGTACAGGAACACAGACTTCAGAAAATCCGTCTGAAACAAATACAGGAACATCACAGTCTCCAAATAATTCATCTGAAACTCCAAATGCAGAGCCATTATCTGATACTAATATTCCAAATTCAAATGATAACTCTACGCCTGATTTAAATTCTGGAAATTCTGCACCTGCTTCTAGTTCACCAAATAAACGTGGTACAGTAAAAAAATATCCCGACATAAAAAGGAAGCAGCTCCCTTCGGGTTTAAAAGCTCGAATTGATGAATATTTTGATATTGACAGTAATAAAATGCCTAATTCTAAGATTGCTATGGCACGTGTTACTTATGAATGTGTGATGAAATATGTTGTCGAAAACACCAAACATTCCAATATACTATTAAGTAATTCTGGTCATTTTGGAACTGCCTATAAAAAAAGGCCACACACTGATTTCGATGAATTAAATAAAAAGTTTATTGAACTAATTTTAAATGTAGGATTTAAAAAAGCTTTTACTAATTTCGACTTTGAAAAAATGCATCAAATAATACATAATTATCACGTATCAGGAACTTCACATATTGCTGAACAAATTAAAAATAATTTAATAGTATTAATTGAGTTTATGTTACAAGATATCACAGATTTAGTGAATTCATTAGATATATCAAAAATCAAATAATTATGTTTTACTCTCCTTTAAGATATCCTGGTGGAAAAAATAGACTTTCTGCTTTTCTTGCTAAAATTTGTATCGATAACAATATTCATAATCATTATGTTGAACCATATGCTGGTGGAGCATCAGTTGCTTTATTCCTTTTAATAGAAGGATATGTGAATAAAATTACAATTAACGATAAAGATCTTTCTATTTATGCTTTTTGGTATTCAGTAAAAAACAATTCTGCTGAGCTTTGCAAACTTATTGATGAAACTGAAATTACTGTAGAAAATTGGTATCATCAAAAGGAAATTCAAAAGAGAAAAGAAACTGTTGACTTATTGACATTAGGCTTTTCAACATTATTCTTAAATAGGACAAATCGATCAGGAATTATCAAGGGTGGTGTAATTGGAGGTTTTAAACAAGAGGGTAATTATAAAATTAATTGTCGATTTAATAAAGAAGAGATTAAACAAAGAATAAAATTAATAGCAAAATATAGTACAAATATTGAAATACTAAATGATGATGCTATTGATTTAATAGATAAAATTCAACTTGCCTCAAAAAATGATGACACTATATTTTACTTTGATCCTCCATATTATCTTAAAGCTGATCAATTATATATGAATCATTATTTGGATGAGCATCATAAAGGAGTTAGTGAAAAAATAAAATCAATTCATAATATTCATTGGATCGTTTCATATGATGATAACATAAATATTGAAAAACTATATCAAGATCTACCTACTAAGAAATATTCTTTTAACCATTCTGCAGGACAATCAAAATCTGGAAAAGAGATAATGTTTTTTAGTGACAATTTAAAACAACCAAGTGTAGAAAATTATAATCCTGTTAATTTTAAGATTAAAATAAATAGAAATCGCAAAGAAATCATTTATAAAGATATTTAAAAAATTACTCGAAATAATAAATGAAAACATTCTTATATTTTATAGTAATTATTTCTATAATTGCTGGAATAGCAGTTAGTATTTATTTCTTCTATGCTTTAAAATTTGAATATGAAATAAAACTGGGTAAAAATATTTTACTTCCCGAAACTGGACAAGTTGGAGATTTTATTGGAGGTGTTGTAGGAACGTTATTTTCTTTAGCTGGTTTTATTTTAATAGTTATTTCAATTTTTGATCAAACAAGATTTGTAACGAGAGAAAGATTTGAAAACAAATTTTTTGATTTATTAAAATTACATAGAGAAAATGTTCTTGAACTAGGAAATGATAATAATAACGGACGCAAAGAAATTCACGATATTTTCAATCAATTTTTAGAATGTAAAAAAGAAATAATGCCTTTTTTTAAATTAAAAAAAATTAAATCTGTTTACACACCAGAATATTTAAACGAACTTGAAAATACCATAAAAGTTACACATCCCGAAATTGATTTAATTCAATTAGCTAAATTAAATATTCCATATATAATAGTATTTTATGGTATTGGAGCTATAGGGAAAGACACTATTAAAGATATTTTTGAAAACAAATATAAATCTACATTTTATGAACCAATACTTGACTTCATATCTATGAAACCAATAAAGAATAGTGTTTTTTATTCTAAATGGGAAACTATTGATAAAATGTCAAGTCATACTAAGAAAGTAACAGCTTTTAAAATTATAAGAGAACTAAGGAATAATCAAAAAATTAGCTCGTCTCATGAGTATTATATTACAAAAAAAGCTACTGAAAATATGTACTCAAATAGTTTTGTTAAGTACTATGGAGGAAATCAATATAAATTAGGTCATTACTTCAGACATCTCTTTCATACATTCAATTTTATTAATAATAATTCTAAACTTGCAAAAAATGAAAAATATTTTTATGCAAAAACTTTACGTACTCAACTTTCTACACATGAACAAGCACTGCTTTTTATAAATAGCTTATCTTTTTTGGGTTTGTCATGGGAACTTTTACCAAAAATCAAAAAATCAAGGTATTCTTGGGTTAATAAAAAACGAATGGAAAATTCAAAACTTATTACAAATTTCAATTTAATAAAAAACCTTCCCGGAAAAGATATTTTTGGTATAAAGTATAAAGATTATTATCCAAAAATTAAATTTGAGCTTGATAAAGAATAGAGAAAGAAAACTCTAACGGGAGCGAATAAAACTAAAAACTCAATCCTCCACCCTCAAATAATTACCATCAAAACTAATCACAACCTTTTCAAATTGTCCCAATACATCTTGCCCAATATTTCCAAAATTTACTTCGCCATAAACACCATAATCCTTTTGGTCAATTTCCATTTTTGGGAGTTTGATAAGTTTTTTTCCAAGATATATTTGCTGGTCTTTTAAAACCAAAACTTCTGTAGAAACAACTTCTGCGCCAGCGCCGGAGGATTTAGTCGTTTCTAAAGTACCCATACGGTCAAGATCAGTTTTGAAGGTTTCGTAAAACGCTTTGTTAAAAAGGCTTTCTTTGGCCCCGCTGTCAAAATTAAACGGCAGGGTTTTGCCTTTATACTTCAGCATTACAATGGCTCTAAGTTCGTCTACAAACAAGTTTTTTTCGTTTGTATTGGCCTCTAATTCTTTAGAAAAGGTCAATTTGTCTTTTTCAATCGTAATCGTTCCTAACTCTTTTACTATAGGAAAACCAATAATTCCGTTAATGACATAAGCGCCGTCTGCAAATGTAAAAGCCTTATCAGGATAAACTAAAAACACTGCATTATGAATTTTCAATTCGCCTAAATTAATTTCGGGTGCAGCACCTATACTAACTTTGTTTTTTTGTCCCGTAAAACTCGCCACAGAAATATTATTATCCGGCAGAATTTTAACTCCCATTTTCTTCGCCATACTTTCGGTAATGCAGCTAATTCCGGCTCCGGTATCAAAAACAAAACTGGACTGCATTCCATTTGCGGTAACTTCTGTTGTAATTAAACCTGCTTTGTCTTTTACCGCAGCAATTGAAATTTTCGAAAATTTATCAATTGTCTGCACATGCATATTGCGTAAAGTCTGCCAGATTCGCTGTGTGTTTAATTCGTCCTGAAGTTCGTCTTCGGTATATTGTTTTTGAAATTTAAGGGTTAAAACTTTAGAAGCTGTATAAGCCAAATTGTAATTAAAGAGTTTTATATAGTTATCATTTTTCAGCTTCGCAAATTCGTAACTATTGGTCAGTTCGTTGTTTTTCAAACTGTCTAAATACATATTTGACAACTTGGGTTTATTGCAGACATTGGCATATAAGCCTTTATAGAAATAATAATCTTTACTTTTTACTTTATTGTTCAAACTATCCATTTTAGTAAACTGATGCTGTTTACTTAATTGTTTTAAACTGATATCCGGGTTTGTCTGTCCCAATACTATTGGTCCTGTAAATAAAAGACAAAATAAAAGTTTTTTATAGTTCATTTGTCTGATTTTTTAAATGTTAAATATAGGGAATTTGTTTTGTTTCAGGTTTTATGTTTCAAGTTTTCACAGTATTGTCATTTCGACGGAGGAGAAATCGCACTTGTATATCGACAAAGATTGGCGCTTTTCTTTGCGGAGTTTCTAGTGCGATTTCTCGTTCCTCAAAATGACAAGATTGCGTTGGAATTTGGAATTTAAAAATTGGGATTTTTAATAAATGCCGCCAATCTTTGTAGAGTTTCTAGTGTGATTTCTCGTTCCTCGAAATGACAAGGCTGCGTTGAAATTTGGAATTTTTAATTGGAATTTTTAATAAAAAAAATCAGGTCTGGCATATTACTGCCATTCCTGATTTTCCTAATTGTAATTAACCATGAATCTTATTTATCTTCTTCCTCTAAAGCCTCCGCCGCCTCCAAAATTACCACCGCCTAAACGGCTTCCGTCTCTTTGGAAGTTTTGAAAATTTCGGGTTTGCGATTCTCCGCGATCTCTGGATAAAGCTGATCTATCCAGGTCGTTTGTTATATCAGAATGGCCTGCTTCTCCAAGTGGTTTACTCGGCTGTCCAAGTGTTTGATCTGGTCTTGAAAGGTTATCACGCTGAGCGCCTTCACCTAAACGGTTTTCTCCACCAAGGTTTTGATTATCGCGCTGAACTCCTGCCCCATTTGCACCAAGTCCTTGACTTGGTTTAGTATGTTCAACAGCTCCGCCAGATTTGCTTGTAGAACCCAGAGTACCAGCTTGTGACCAGCCTCCGTTTCCGTTATTGTAATGGCTCCAGTTTCCGTTAGCATCTTTTTTATACACATGCCCATCATGACCTGCATATACATTATTATTGGTATGAATTGTGGTTCCTCCGCCTCTGTGATGCGTAATTACACCTTCTTTTCCACCAGAAGTTTCATAACCAATTGCTGTTCCGCGTCTTGTAGTAACGTGACCGGTCTGCACCCATTGATTGCCATTTGTAGCTGCAGAATGTCCCCATTGCGCATACGCATTATGGCCTTGATTGGTTCTGGCATAATTTCCAGTCCAAGGGTTATAAGTACTTGCAGCAGTACGACCGCCATACCAGCCCTGAACACTTGCAGAACGTCCGTATCTTCCTGTTGCCGGATTATACCAAGCTGATGTTCCTGCAGCGCCGTAAGGCCCGTATACACTTCTTCCGGCCGCCCAGCCACCTGTCCACGGATTGTAAACAGCGCCTGCGCCATAACTGCAAGGCCACGGATGATAAACAGGATATAAGCCTCCATAATAAACATAAGGTGGATAGTAATATCCAGTACCATACGTTAATATTGCACCCACTGTTGCGCCTACAATAAAAGCTCCAAAATAACCTGCTGTTGTACTGCTCTCTACAGTTGTATCGGTTGTAGTTTGTGTAACATATGTTACATTATACACAGGCGAAGTTGGCGGAATGGTGTAAATTTCTTTTGGTACAGAAGCAGCTGTTTCCCAAGGTCCGTTTGGACTTGTAGACATAAACCAAACTGCCTGAAAACATAAATAATACAAATCGCCTACTTTTATAACTTTGTCTTGTGTATTGCTGGCATATTGCATTTTTGTACCTTCAATAGGTTTAAACTGCGGGGTTCCGTCATAAGTAACTTTTGCCTTTGCTTCGGCATCTGATTTCTTTATAATGGCAGTTGTAGGAACCTGCGCCAGCATTACCGCATCTTTGGCTTCCTGTGTTCCCGGTACTGATGACAGTACATTTGCACGAGGTGAATTTTTAGGGATTTTGGCAAAATCAGCAGGCAGGTTATTACCTGCATAAGTCCAAGGTCCTGTTAATTCTTTAGATTTAAACCATCTGCCTGATAATAGAACATAATATTGACCATCGGCTTCATTGGCAAAAACATCATTTTCGGTATTGTCGATGTATAACAATTTTGTCCCGTCTATTTTAACAAATTTAGGGTTTCCGTTTACTGCAATTAATTCTGCTGGTTTATTGCTGTAAAAAACCTGTGGTGCAGCACCAGATGACGGGGGCGGTATCATTTTTTTGACATCATCAAAATTTTGCCCAGATGGAAGATTACTTAAACCAGAAGGAAGTTTAGTAGTTTTTACCCAGTCTGAATCTATTTTTTTTGAAGTAAGCCAAACATTATCTGCCAGTAAATAGTAATCTTTTGCTGTTTTATCAAAAAACAAATCCCAATTTGTATTTACTACATATTGTATATCTGTTTTTTCTACAGGTACAAAAACTGGTTCGCCCTGCACTATAACCAAAGCAGCCGGATTTGTGCTGTAAAAAATTGTTGGGGCATCATTTTTTGCCGCAATTCCTTTTGAAGGACTTTTGGTTTGGCTTAAATCTGCCATAATACGATCTACCGAAACTGGGTCGCCGCCTTTTGGCAGTGTTTCTTTAAACAATTTTTCCATTTGAGGAACTGCTTTTTCATCCAGGGAAGGAAATCGTACATCAGTTACTTCAATATTTCTAAAAAAAACGTTTCGGTTATCTTTATCTACCAGTGTTGAAGCTTTTAAAGAAGCTACTCCTAACACTTCTTTCCCGTCTTTTGGAGTTAAAGAAAAAGCCAGTCTGGCCGTAATTTCTTTATAATCATTCCAATCATCAACCTGAGGCTGATAATAAACCAGTTTTGTGCCGTTATTTTCTGCTTCCCTCGGCCAGCCGTTATCAATAAGTGTGTTAGCATCTGTCTGAGCAGTTTCAGAACCTAACTGATCAGAGTTTTGATCTTTCTTACAAGAGAAAAAAATTGAACTAACACTGCATACAACTATTAGAAATGTTTTTTTCATAAATTAAAAATTTGATTACTATTTATTGAAAAATTTACTTTTTGTAGGATTCTCGTAAAAATTATAGGTCTAAATTAAGTTGACGGAAACTATAAACCTAAAAATCAAACATCTACTTGGTTTCATATTCTAAAATGAAACAAGATAATAAGCCGTTTTCTGTCTTAATTAAAATTAAAGAGCAAAACTGAATGCTTAATTTAATGCTACTAAAATTCGGAAAAAGAAAATCACTAAAACAAATATAAATATTTTTCTTACAAATAAAAACGATATTGGAACAAAAAAAAGCATAATTCGTACAAAACATTATACTGTATTATTTTAAGAGGTTTCTAAAATCATTGTTATAAAATTATTTTATAATGGTTAAAAATTATTAATTTGATTAATAAACATCATCACCATAACTTTGTCTCATCAAAATCAAAGAAATGATTTGATAGTTTTAAAAAATAATTTATAAAAATAGAAATCATGAAATTTACAAGAAGAGCAAATGCAAACTGGAAAGGTACTGGAATGGAAGGAAAAGGAACCATTAGTACACAAAGCACAACACTAGATAATGCACAATTATCATTTAAAACCCGTTTTGACCAAGGTGTAGGAACAAACCCGGAAGAATTAATCGCAGCAGCACATTCTGGCTGTTTTACAATGCAGTTAAGCTTTTTATTATCTGAAGCCGGATTTGTTCCCGAAGATTTAGACACAACAGCAAAAGTAACTTTTGAAGATGGTACAATTACTTTAATTCAGTTAGAACTTAACGGAAAAGTTCTGGGGATTTCTGAAGAAGATTTTCAAAAAACAGCTCAAAAGGCAAAAGAAATCTGCCCAATTTCAAAATTATTAAACACCGAAATTACTTTAGCTGTAACATTAAGCTAATTAAATATCAAGAACTTTAGATAAATTCCAATATCTGAAATTCCAAATTCCAGGCCTCATCAAAATTTGGAATTTGGAATTTCAAATATTGGAATTTAATTTTTTAGGCAGACTTACTTACTGATTTCAAAAAATAAGGCGAATCGTTCCAGCGTATTTTTCGATAGGCAAAATCTTTTTTAAGCGAATCAGGAAGGCAGTTCCAAATGGCTTCGTTCATTTTTTCGAGTAATAATTTCTTCGAAAATGAATCTGAAACTACTAAACTGATTTCTCTTACCGGAATAGGCTCTTTAAAAGGTTTAAAAAGTCCCGATGCTGCTTCGTTTAAAATAGAAAGCTGCGGAATAATCGCAAATCCTAATTGTGCACGGACCAGATTTTTTAAGGTTTCTATTGAACTGATATCGTACGTAAACTGTTCTTTTATTTTATCAGAAGTTTTTAGTCCGCAGATGTCCAATAACTGAGCATTATAACAGAATTCATGATGAAGCAGTAACAATTCGGCTTTATCGGTTGGCTGAAGTTCGTAAAATTCTTCATTTGCCATTGGATGTAATTCATTTAAATATGCCACAAAAGGTTCTTTAAAAATAGGATGTTCAATTAAATTTGGGTTTCCGGCTGGCGTTGCCATAATAACAACGTCGAGCGTTCCGGTTTCTAAATCCTTCATTAATTGTCCGGTATTGGCTTCTCTTATAATGAATTTTACTTTTGGAGCGGCTTCTTTCATCGCTTTAATAAACAGCGGAATTAGATAAGGCGATAAAGTAGAAATAATGCCGAGCTTGAGCTCACCTTCTAAAAGATTTTTTTCATTCACTACAAAATCCCTAATTTCATCGGCTTCGCGAAGAATTTTTCTGGCTTTATTGATAATCTCGATTCCGGGAATTGTAGGTGTTAATGGTACTTTATTTCTATCGAAAATCTTGATCCCAATTTCTTCTTCGAGATTCTTTAACTGAATCGTAAGTCCGGGTTGTGTCACCATACAAGCTTCGGCTGCTCTAGCAAAATGGCGTTCTTCGTCTAAGGCTACTATATATTTTAACTGCTGAATAGTCATAATTATAATTTTATTTTATAAAGATACGTAAATATCAATTTACAGTTATAAAACAAAAATATAGTGATTCTGCAAGATTTTAAAACCGCAGATAAACCTTGTCAAAGTTCAAAACTTTAACAAAGTTGCTGCGAATAAAAAAATATTTACAAAATTTAACAATACATTTAAATCTAAATTGTAGCTTTTATCGTATATTTAATAAATGATATTTGTAGAATGGAGTAAATTCAAATGGTATTTGTTTTTGGAGCATGTTGAGTTTATCATTCTTAAAATATTGTTTTGTTCCACTTAAATGTTTTAACCAAAAAAAGCGATCCTAATAAGATCGCTTTTTCTTTTTTACTTCTCCCCTTCACTTTTTAACTGCAGAGCACGCTGTAAAAAGCTTTGATGCATTATTTTATTTTCGGCTTCATTAATGGCCTTAAGCAGATTATTCTGGTTATCGGCAATATCACTTAAGGCTTTTTTCATAACATCCCAAACGGGTTTCATTTGTTCGATTAGTTCCTGCCCTTTTGCGGTAAGCTGAATAAGTCTTTTACGTTCGTCGATTTTATCTTTTTTAGAACGAATCAGTTTTTGTTTTTCCAGTTCTTTTAATAAACTTATTGTTGATGGATGTGTATAACCAATTTCGTTAGCGATTTCAACTACACTTAAAACCTCTTTATAATGCAGGGTATAGATTACAGGGAACCATTTGGGTTCAAAATCAATCCCGTACGATTTATAAAATAAAGCGCCGTCTTTCCGTAATTGTTCACTCAATCGCTGCAATCGGGTCGAAATAGCCAAAATACCTGATTCGTCTATAATGTTCATCTTTATTTCTTTAAAGTTAAATGACAGAATATATTGTCTGGTGCCATTAACGGAAAGGCTTCCGGAAGCTTTTCTTTTTCGATTCGCACAAAATCATTTTTTTCATAAAAACGCAATGCTGCTTCTAATATTGAAACGGTTCCCAAATATAAATCATTGATTCCGTTTTCTTTGCAATATGCGGTTAAAGTCTCTAATAATTTCTGCGCGATCGAAAACTCTTTTCCGCGAAATTCTTTCTTTACAAACATTTTTCTTATCGCCGCTTCAGTATCAGAAAATTTTACCAAAGCAATCGTTCCCACTAATTCGTCATTTATAAAAGCTCCCCAAAAACCTCCGCCCGTGGCATAATAAAAATTATTGATATTAAACAAATCAGGCTGGTCTTCAATAGTTATGGGTACATTAAATTCTTTTTGCTGAATGTTTAATATTAAATCGACAATGGTGTTTGAATATTGGTTTTCTACAGGTTTAATTTTTGGCTCCATGATATTTAAATTTTTACTTTACAAAACTACGTAGTTAAATACATAAATAAAAACATTTCTTCATTTTTATGATTTAATTTAATATTTTTGTTTATAATGCAGCTAAGATGGTAAGGCATTAAGTTTTATTTATAAAACTGCTATTTGTTTCACGCAGATTTAGCAGATTCTTTATGGATAAATCTGTGTGAAACAAAAAAATTGTGTCTTTGTAGATTTTAAATAACTGGAAAACTTAGATTACCATATATAACTTATATGATTTCATGAATATGGAAAGAAATCGAAAAAACGAATTCATATAGAAGTCATATTAAAAATAGAGAAATTAAGATTTAATCTTCTGTAACAAACTCCCCTTTTTCGATTACTACCTGATTTCCCCAGCTGGTAATCGCTTCGAGTGCCGGAATAAAAGTTTTTCCAAAATCTGTCATTTCATAAATTACTTTAATCGGTGGTTTTTCTCCATAGACTTTTCGGGTTACTAAACCATCTTTTTCAAGCTGCTTTAGCTGTAAACTCAAAGTCATTTCGGTCACTAACGGGATTTCTTTCCGCAATTCGCTGAATCGTTTTTCATTGTCTTTTAAATGATACAAAATTACGGCTTTCCATTTTCCTCCAATTAAATCCATTGCCAGACTTACTGTACACGGATAACTTCTTCCGTCAACTTTTACATAATTTCCTGTACATTCATTTCCTTTTGCCATCGTTTATTTTTTTATACCTATCCTATTTGATAGTTATTGCAAAACTAATTAACTATAAATAATTTTGCAACTATAATTTTTATAGTATTAATAATAAACATTTTAAAGATGCAAAATTCAATTCACTGGCCAGAGGAATACCTTCCGGGAACGACTGATAATTATTGTTCAAATGAAGTTATTGCGGCGGGATTAACCACAAACGAAATTTGGCCGTATTTAAGCAATCCTTTTGCCTGGCCTAAATATTACAATAACTCAGCAGATATCGAATTTATTAATAAAGAAGATAAAGTGCTTTACGACAACGCCCGCTTTCGGTTTAAAACTTTTGGTTTTCCTGTAGAAGCACAGATTACGGAATTTACTGCACCAAAATCAGGGCAGCCGGCGCGAATAGCATGGCACGGCTGGGCCGGAAGTGATTTAGAAACAAAAATAAATGTTATTCATGCATGGCTTATTGAAGATTTGCCCGGAGGAAGAGTACGTATATTAACTCAGGAATCGCAAATTGGAAAACCAGCCATAGAATTAGCAAACACTAAACCAAATCCAATGATCAACGGACATCAGGATTGGCTGGATGGTCTGGTTAAAGCGGCTAAAGAGAAAATGATAGTCTGATAATACGGGCTAAATCTGAGTATAATATCATAACTTACATTGGCAGGAATTGTTCTTTTTTTATCAAAACAGGAATTATTCCGAGCATAATTTCATCGGTTTTTGTGTTTTTTTTTTAATGAAAGTTAATATCCTTTTTATATCGAATTATTTTTTGCCATCACTTCGGTTATATCACAAACAATAATTTCTATCAGAAATAAAAAATCTATAAGCCTCTTCTGTTTTTGTAAGAGGCTTATTTCATTTTTTTTTGTACTATATCGATTTCTTAAAATTATTCTAAAATATACTGATTATTTAATTTTAAATTATTTGTAATTAATCTAAATAAATATAGATTTGCAGCATAAAATCAAAATAATTACCAGCCATGAAATTTATTTATTTATTTTTTCTTCTTGCCTTTTTAAATTTAGGTCAGGCGCAAAATGCTAAAATTACCGGAAAAATAACTTCCGAAAATAACGAAGCTGTTTCTTATGCTTCAATCTCTATCAAAAATCCTAAAAAGAGTGCTGCCTCTGACGATAAAGGAAATTTTGAAATCAATAATCTAACACCAGGAAATTATACTATTTATTTTTCGGCAATGGGGTTTTCTGTTCAGGAAAAAACAGTTGAATTGCATGAAAATGAAAACCTTGACCTTTCTATAGTTTTACAAGAAAACATTAATACCTTACAGACTGTAGAAATTACGGGAAGAAAAGAGAAATCGTATAAAAACACGAAATCTTTTATTGGTGCCAAAACAGAAATTGCTTTAAAAGATCTTCCTCAGGCAGTGTCGTATGCCACAAAAGAGTTAATCGCAGACCAGGGTTCTATTCGGGTAGGCGAAGTTGTAAAAAACTTCAGCGGTGTGAGTCAGTTTACTTTTTATGATGATATTTCGATAAGAGGTTTTAGAATTAATGGAGGAAGTAATACACAGCTGCTTAACGGAATGAGGACTTCTACAGGGTTTTGGAAACAACCTCTTGCAAACTATTTGGAGCGTGTTGAAGTTTTAAAAGGGCCTTCATCTGCTTTATTTGGAAATGCTTCACCTGGCGGGGTTTTAAACAGAGTTACTAAAAAACCTCTTGATCAGGCTGCTAACAGCATAAGTTTTTCAACTGGAAGTTTTAATACTTTAAGGGCTTTAGCCGATTTTACTGGACCGCTAACAGAAGATAAATCACTTTTATACCGTTTGAATTTAGGTTATGAAAACGCTAATTCTTTTAGAGATTTACAATTCGACAAAAATATTGTCATTGCTCCTTCCCTTTCGTTTCTTCCAAATGATAAAACAAGTGTAAACTTCGACTTGATTTATACAGGTTCGAAAAGTAACTTAGACCGCGGGCAGTCGACTTATGAAAATAATTTATATTCGACAAAAATTTCTAATTCATTAAACTCAACAAATGATTATTTAAATGAAGAAACATATATTGTTACAACTTCATTGAATCATCAGTTTACAGATCGTTTCTCGTTTTCTGCTTCATACATTCGTACAGGTTATACAGAAGATCTTTTGGAACATCGAGGGGCTAATAAATATGCTTCTGCCGGAGACGGATCAACAATTCCGACGGCAATTGAAATGCAGGTTTTTCAACGCAAACGCAAACGTTATATTGATAATCTTTCTGCTTTCTTTAAATATCAGGCAAAAACAGGGGCTTTAGACCACAATTTAATTGCCGGTTATGATTATGCACAAGAACATGTTCCGCCTGGAGGTTCTCAATTGCAGGCAACGGGATATAGAAATGCAGCTAATAACGGATCAATTGCAACGTATGACCCGACAAAAAAGAATCTATATTTATTAGATTCAAAAGGAAATCCGGTTCCAAATGTGGCGCATTTTGATTTAACAAACCCAATGGCTTCACAGCAGTTAAAAGATATGAGTAAATATTTTTATGTTGCTCGTCCGTTTGACCCGACTTATTATTCTTTATATGGAATCTACCTTCAGGATCATATTAAATTTGGTGCTTTTCAGGCTTTAATCGGAGTTCGTTATGATGAATATACTGATAAGGAAAACTACAAAAAAGCCACTGAAAAGAAAGTAAAACAGCATTCGTTTCTTCCTCGTTTTGGATTGACTTATACACTTAATCCGAACATTAATTTATACGGAACTTACGTAAAAGGATATAATCCGCAGACAGCATCATCTTTATCAAATCCAAATGCGGGAGGTCCGTTTGATCCGTTAGAAAGTAATATGGTAGAATTTGGAGGAAAATCTTCTTGGTTTAAAGAAAAACTTTTTGTGACTGTAGCTTTATTTAAAATTCAGCAGAAAAACACTTTATATCCGGCCAACGATCCAACAAATCCAGATTTAATGAGATCAATTGGTGAAGAAGAATCAAAAGGTATTGAAATTGATGTAAACGGAAGCATCACACGTAACTGGAGTATTTCTGCAGCTTATTCTTACAACGAAGCGGCAATTACAGAAAGTCCTACAGCTACTGAAATTGGAAGACAAAAACCTAATACTCCAAAACAACAAGGAAATGTTTGGACACGTTATAACTTTACAGACGGTGCTTTGAAAGATTTTGGTCTTGCTTTTGGGAGCAATTTCGTAACTACCCGTAACTTAAGCCAGACTGTAACACAGACAATTCCGGGTTATACTTTATTTAACGCTGCTTTGTATTACAGCATTAATAAATTTAAAATTCAGCTGAATGCTAACAACATAACCAACAAAACGTATTGGGTTGGAGGTTACGATTATATTCGTTTGTTTCCTGGTGCGCCTTCGAACTGGCTGCTAACGCTAGGATATTCGTTTTAATAAATGCTTTATTTATATTTTGAAAACACTTTTGAAATTACCTATTTAATATGAATAAAACGTTTAAGAAAAATATTGGCTTATTACACCTTTGGCTCGGACTTGCATCCGGGCTAATTGTTTTTATTGCCGCACTTACCGGAAGTATTCTTGTTTTTGAAGATGAAATCGACGAATTTGTAAATCCTGAATTCTATAAGGTTTCGGAAATTGGAACAAAAAAAATGATGGTTGATTTTTATATTAAAAATATTCAGCAAAAATATTCAATCAAAAAATTAGATCGTGTCCAGACTTTTGATGATCCTGAAAGAACGGTAATTATTACCGGAACTGATATGGATAAGAAAGATCAGATTTTTTCTGTTGATCCTTACACTGGAGAAGTTTTGGGTAAAATGCCTGAAAAAAGCAGATTCTTTTCGGTGGTTTTAGATTTACACCGTCATTTAATGTTAGGCGATGTTGGAAAATTTATCATTGGCTGCAGCTGCCTGATCTTCGCATTTATGCTGATTTCAGGAATCATTTTATGGTGGCCGAAGAAAATGAAAAACCTAAAACAACGATTAACCGTAAAATGGGGTGCTTCATTTAAAAGGGTCAATTGGGATTTTCACTCGACTTTTGGATTCTATGCTTTTCTTTTTCTTCTCATAATCTCCTTAACGGGTTTAACATGGTCTTTTAAATGGTTTGAAAGTACGATTTATTTATTGGCGGATGGAACCACAAAGAAACCTTCGGCCAAAGTAGAAAATCCAACGAAAATTGATCCTAATCTCGATAAAACTTATTTCTATCAAACCCTGTTTTCTAAAACAGACAGTATTTACAAATATAAAGGTGATACGCAGATTAGAATTCCATCTGATACGATAAACAGTATTATGGTTATCAAATTAAACCTCGAAAAATCGATACCAAATATTTCAAGTATAGTCTATTTTGATAAATATACCGGTGAAATCCTGAAAACCAGGCCTTACGAAAAATTAAGCAATGGTGATAAAGTAAGACGTTTAATTTTTCCAATTCATACCGGAAGTATTTACGGTTATCCAACAAAAGCTCTGGCTTTTTTGGTTTGTATTTTTGCAGCGACACTGCCAGTTACCGGTTTTTTAATTTGGCTTGGAAGAAAAAAAAACAAAAAAACAACCATAATTCATTACTAACATAACTAATACTATTTCAGTTTCTTATAGTAGAAATAGTTAATTATATTTGGCTAAAAAATTTTATTTTTTGAAAAAATGACAAACTTGATTGTCATTTTAAACGTTTGCAGCAAAGAAGTTAAATTAAAAAGATTCGGCGTGGATAGATTAAGCATTCAAAGATTAAAAAAATCACTAGCTTACCTTGAAAGTAAACAGCGTGAGCTGAAAAAACATAATAACAGTGATACAAGAAGCATTGAATCGCTGATAAAGTATTTAAAAAAAGATATGCTTGAACAGTTTAATTTAACTAATTATGATATCTATATTAAAGAAGAGATTATAGATACTGAAATTTTTATTCGCAGTGTTAAAAATATAATAGACGAACATTCTGCTTAAATAGCACAAAGCATCCAGCAGTTTCGTAAATACCAGTTTTACCTGAGTAAAATTTCTTGATTAAAGCTCAAAAAAATAAACTGTCAGCAGCTTACATAATCCTTAATAATAAGGTAACGAGTATATAGCTGCTGACAGTTTATTTTTGTTTTTACTGTAATTCAATCAATTAGTTTGTAAATACTTTTTCTTGACAGGCAAAAATCTGATAAAAAACTTGTTTTTGTTTGTAAGTTTTTATCTACCTTTATTATATTCTTTTCCTGAAAGATTACTTCAAACTAAAAATTACAAGTTAAGCCGTTTGTTTTTTCACTTTATTTTACACGAAAAAACCTTATAAAATTAACCTTACACGCCTTCGTTAAAATGCAATTTCATGACAAGAAAAACCTGTTTTATGACAAATTTTTCCTTGTTAAGCCTATAGAGATCTAATTTTAAACTTGAATTAAACCACAAAAAATTTAGTGATTTAATTTAAAAATGCAGGGGATTTGCTTTAACAAAAATATATCCTGTATAAAAATCAGGTATAAACACCTGTTTTAAAAATAGTTACATAAAGTAATTTAGCGTCGTATTAAAAAAATTGTCAGAGTTTTTAACCAGACCCGACAAATCATTAATAATTCAAAAAAACTAACATTAACCTATTAAATTAAAAAATTATGGAAGAGTACTTAGGAGTAATCAAAATTTTTGCTGGAAATTTTGCGCCAAGAGGTTTTATGCTTTGTCAAGGACAAATATTGTCTATTGCCCAAAACACTGCTTTATTTTCAATTTTAGGAACCACATATGGTGGAAATGGTACAACTACATTTGCCTTACCTAACTTACAAGGTATCGTACCAATTGGACAAGGAAACAGCCCACAAGGCGGCAGCTATGTTCTAGGCGAAACAGCTGGTACTCCAAATGTGAGCCTGTTAACTTCTAATTTACCTGCCCACGTACACGCAGGGCCTGGTACAATTGGTGTAAGCGGTGCAGATTCAACATTATCTGTTCCGGTAGATGGTGCTTCAATTTCAACACCCGGGTCATCAGTAGCAAGAGCTTTTGCTCCTACATTAGGTTTTACAACGGCAACTCCAAGTGTAAATTTAGCGAGTACTATTACTACAGGTCCAACTGGCGGTAATATTCCAATATCTGTAATGCAGCCTTATTTAGCAATAAACTATATTATTTGCGTTTCAGGTCTTTTCCCATCAAGAAATTAATATTCAAACTTAGATCATTCTTTCAATTTATATGACCATTGCGGTATTTCGCTAAAATCATATATCAATTGAATTTCTGAGTAATCTTTGATACTGTACATAGATACAAGACAATAAGGATTTGTTATGTAAGACTCTGCAGTTTTTAACTCTATGTCTTCATATATCTTAACTTCAGTAAAAAGGCATACATCAGGATGATCGGCAAAATTATCCGGCAGAATATAAAAACTACTTTCAATTATTGAATTTGGATTTTCTCTGCTGAAATGTTCTTTGTTTATTGTAAATAATCTATCAACAAATACATTATGTGAATAGGGCTGCAATTGTTTGCGGCCCTTTCCTTCATATACAGCTTTTTTAAGGTAAGGTTCAAAATCAAAAAAACTAAAAGCAAGATCGATCTTTATTTCTTCTGGAATAAATAAGGAATGGGATGATAACTGCTGCATAATATTTTTTGTAATAGCGACTTGCGGCTCTCGGGTTAATGCATAATGCATAGTTTCAGAAATGGCAAGATCGATACTAAAATCTTCCGGCTTTATATAAGTTGTGGCATCTGCTTCTACTAGTTGCATTTTATAATCTTCCAGATTAAAAATTGACAAAAGATTTTGGACAGATTTAATGGATGAATTATTAATATCTATTAAAACAGCATTAATCCTCTCTTTATTAAATAATGGAAGTAAAGGCAGAATTAAAGTTGCATAAGGCCCACAGCCGGCATATAGTACATTAATACTTCTCTCCGGAAAATCTGCACATAATTTAATCAAAGCTTTGTAGACACCTTTAATAAAAAAAACAGTACGCAGATAATCATCAACACAGTCTGCTGCCCCTGAACTTGATAAGGCAACACCACCTTTAATAGAAATTTCATTGCTTTCTGAATGTTTGAACTTTGTATTTTCATTATAAAAATCTGAAAGTTTTTGAGCACTTTTTATATGCTCATTAACCGTATTTGACGCAATGATAGATTTAACAATAATCGTAAGTTCTTCTTTATACATGTTTTATAACTTCTAAGAATGTGTTTTTTGAAGTTAGAAATATAAGTTAAAAATATAATGCCACAATGTTAACAGATAAAATTTAATATCGTAATTATGAAAAAACTCTACTTATTATTAATTCTGCTATTTTTTGCGATACAGCATATTAATTCGCAGACAACTGACACATTTGAAAGTTATACTGCGGGGGTTTCAACTTTTACAAATGGAACCAAAACATTTAATCTAACGAGCACTTTTATCAGCTTTACTGTTTTTCAACTAGCAGGCCAAGGTTATAATAGCTCAAATAAGTTCATTCAAGTTGCTGACGACAATGTAACTGGTGGTATGGGGCAGACTGGAACTATCACAGATGCTACTGGAAGCTTTAAGGTTAGCAGCTTATGGGTATATGTTTCAGGTAATTCTGGGCTGAACCCTGGAGTCAGTTTTAATGGAGCTCCTGGGTCCGTGACTTTTACAGGAAAACTCGCTGGAGTTACAAAATATACTATAGTAAAAAATACTACTGGAGCCGATATAGGAAATGCAGCCCCTAACAAAGGATTTTTTAATGTAAATTTTGCCACTGATGGAAGTGCTGATTACACTAATATAATAATAGATCAACTTGATATTCAACTAGGTAGTAATTATGATTATTTTGCGGTTGATAATTTTGCGTTCTCAAACGGAGCGGTTGCACCTACTGTAACTTCTACTGCAGCTTCAGCCGTCAAATCGGTTTCGGCAACACTTGGAGGTAATGTAACTGCTGATGGCGGAGATGCTTCTATAGAAAGAGGTATAGTATGGGCTACAACAGCAAATCCAACTACGGCAAATAACAAAGTTCAAATTGGAACTGGTACAGGAACGTTTAGTAATGCAGTAACAGGACTTCCTGCTGCAACAACTATTCATTTTAGGGCCTATGCCATAAACAGCGGAGGAACAAGTTACGGAAATGATTTAACTTTTACTACTGGAGCTGCATTAACTGCTCCTGCACTTTCAAAAACAGACGTAAGCTGTAATGGAGGCAGTAATGGTACTGCTACAGTTACCCCTTCTGGAGGAACAACTCCTTATACTTATTTATGGTCTAATAGTGCTACAACTGCAACTACAACTGGTCTAATAGCAGGAAGCTATAGTGTAACGGTTACAGATGCTGAATCAACACAAATAACAAGAAATGTTATAATAAACCAGCCAACAGTGCTTAATGGTACAGCTTCAGTAACTTCTGTTTCATGTTTTGGAGGTTCAAATGGTACTGCAACTGCCACTCCAACTGGAGGAACTCCGTCATATACCTATCTATGGTCAAATGGCGCTACAACTGCAACTGCAACTGGTCTTACAGCTGGAACCTATAGTGTTACAATTACTGATGCTAACTCCTGCCAAAAAGTAATAACCGGTATAGTCGTAGGCGGACCAGCCGCAGTATTAAGTGCAACACCTTCTACAACAGGCGTTATTTGTTTTGGAGGATCTAATGGAACTGCTACAATTACACCGTCTGGAGGCACATCTCCTTATACTTATTTATGGTCTAATGGTGCAGCAACACAAACGGCCTCTGGACTTACTGCAGGTACTTATAGCGCAACTATTACAGACAATAACTCTTGTACTTTAACTGTAAATAATATCACAGTTCTTGGACCACCTTCTGCAATGGCTGCAACAACTGCTGCAACTCCAGTTTCTTGTTTTGGAGGTTCAAATGGTACTGCAACCGTTACTGCTTCTGGAGGTACAGGCCCTTATACATATGTATGGACTCCATCTGGAAAAACCACTGCTATTGCTACTGGTCTTACAGCTGGAACTTATAGTGTTACAATTACCGATAGTAATACATGTACTTATACTGTAAATAATATTATAGTAGGCAGCCCTGCTGCTGCATTGAGCGGTACACCGTCTTCAACTCCGGTTTCATGTTTTGGCGGAGCTAATGGTACTGCTACAATTACAGCTGCCGGGGGAACATCTCCTTATACTTATTTATGGTCTAATGGTGCTGCAACTGCGACCGCTACTGGTCTTACTGCTGGAACTTATAGTGTTACAATTACTGACAATAACTCATGTATTGCAACGATAAATAGTATCGTAGTAGGCAGTCCGGCTGCTGTATTGAGCGGGACACCGTCTTCAACTCCGGTTTCGTGTTTTGGAGGAACTAACGGTACTGCTACAATTACAGCTGCTGGGGGTACAGGTCCATACACTTACTTATGGTCTAATGGTGCTGCAACCGCTACTGCCACAGGTCTTACCGCTGGAACTTATAGTGTTACAATTACTGACAATAACACATGTACTGCAACTATAAATAGTATCGTAGTAGGCAGCCCTGCTGCTGCACTTACAGCTACTGCGGGTGGGTCTACAAACGTTTCATGTAATGGAGGGTCTAATGGTACTGCAACCGTAAATGTTACAGGAGGAACAGCCGCATATACTTATTCCTGGGCGCCTTCTGGAGGAACTGCTGCAACCGCAACTGGACTGGCTGCTGGAACTTATACTGTTACTGTTACTGACGCTAATTCATGTCAAACAACTCAAAGCTTTACTATTACTGAACCTGCTGCTCTTACTGCAAGTTTTGGTTCTCAAACAAATGTTTCTTGCAACGGAGGAACTAATGGATCTGCAACTGTAAATGTTACAGGAGGAACCAGTGCTTATACCTATTCATGGTCACCATCAGGAGGAACTGCTGCAACAGCAACTGGATTAAGCGCAGGGACTTATACTGTTACAATAACCGATGCAAATTCATGTCAGGCTACACAAAGTTTTACTATTACTGAACCTTCAGCTTTAGCAGCATCACCAGTCGCACAAACTAATGTAGCCTGCTTTGGTGGTACAACAGGATCTGCGACTGTAAATGTATCTGGAGGAACTGGAGGATATACTTATTCCTGGGCTCCTTCTGGAGGAACTGCCGCCACTGCTGCAGGATTAGGAGCGGGAACCTATATTGTTACAGTTACCGATGCTAACTTATGCCAAACTACTCAAAGTTTTACAATTACTGAACCTGCAGCGTCACTTACAGCAAGTTTTGGTTCTCAAACGAATGTTTCTTGCAACGGAGGAGCTAATGGATCTGCAACTGTTAATGTTACTGGAGGAACAGGTGCTTACATATATTCCTGGGCGCCTTCTGGAGGAACAAGTGCGACTGCCTCTGGACTTACTGCAGGTACTTACACTGTTACTGTAACAGATGCAAATTCATGTCAAACCACACAAAGCTTTACTATTACTGAACCTGCTGTCTTAGCAGCCACACCATCTCAAACGAATGTTTTATGTAATGGAGCTTCAACGGGATTTGCAAGTGTTGCAGTAACTGGAGGAACGGGTGCTTATACCTATTCATGGTCACCATCAGGAGGAACTGCTGCAACCGCAACTGGTCTTGCTGCAGGGACTTATACTGTTACAATAACCGATGCAAATTCATGTCAGGCTACACAAAATTTTACTATTACTGAACCTGCTGCTTTAACAGCATCACCAGTCGCACAAACTAATGTAGCCTGCTTTGGCGGGAACACTGGATCGGCGACTGTAACTGCATCTGGAGGAACAGGAGGATATACCTATTCTTGGGCACCTGCTGGAGGCACTGCCGCTACAGCTGCAGGATTAGTAGCTGGGACTTATACTGTTACAGTTACTGATTCTAACTTATGTCAAACTACTCAAAATTTTACAATTACTGAGCCTGCCGCTGCTCTTACAGCTACTGCGGGTGGATCTACAAACGTTTCATGTAACGGAGGAGCTAATGGATCAGCAACTGTAAATGTTTCAGGAGGAACTGGAGGATATACTTATTCCTGGGCGCCTTCTGGAGGAACTGCTGCAACAGCTTTTGGACTGGCTGCAGGAACTTATACTGTTACTGTTACTGACGCTAATTCATGTCAAACAACTCAAAGCTTTACTATTACTGAACCTGCTGCTCTTACTGCAAGTTTTGGTTCTCAAACAAATGTTTCTTGCAACGGAGGAACTAATGGATCTGCAACTGTAAATGTTACAGGAGGAACAGGTGCTTACACATATTCTTGGGCGCCTTCTGGAGGAACTGCTGCAACAGCTTCTGGATTACCTGCGGGAACTTATACTGTTACCGTTATAGATGCCAATTTGTGTCAGACTACACAAAGCTTTACTATTACAGAACCTGCTGTACTATCTGCTGTACCATCACAAACCAATGTTCTTTGTAATGGAGATGCGACTGGTACAGCTACAGTAAATGTATCTGGAGGCACATCCGGATATACATATTTATGGTCTCCTTCTGGAGGAACTGCGGCAACAGCTATTGGATTATCAATAGGAAATTATAGCTGTCTTATTACTGATGCTAATGGATGTACTATTACAGAAAACTTTACGATCACGCAGCCATCAGCTTTATTAGCTACACAAAATCAAATAAATGCAACCTGTTCAACAAGTGGAGAGGCTTCTGTAAGTGTCAGCGGTGGTACAGCTCCATATTCTTATTTATGGTCACCATCTGGTGCTGCAACTGCAACTGCAACTGGTTTAACTGCCGGAGCTAATAGTGTCGTAATTACAGATGCTAATGGTTGTACAATAACCAGAAACTTTACAATTACTACAACAAATAGCTTAGCAGCAATTACTTCACAAACTGATGTATCATGTTTTGGTGCTAATACAGGATCTGCCTCTGTAGTTCCAAGTGGAGCACCTGGACCTTTCACTTACGTATGGACACCATCTGGCGGAAATGCTGATACAGCAACTAATCTTACAGCTGGTAATTATTCTGTAACGATTACATCTTCTAATGGCTGTTCTATTGTAAAAAACTTTACTATTACAGAACCAACTGAAATTATAGTAACTCCAAATCCACAAATAAATGTTTCTTGTAATGGAGGAGCAAATGGATCTGCAGGTGTTACTGTTACAGGAGGAACCGGAGCTTATATTTACTCTTGGGCTCCTTCTGGAGGAACAGCAGCAACAGCAAATGGTCTTGCTGCAGGAACCTATACTGTAACAATACAAGATTTTAACTTATGTACAAAAACACAAAGTTTTACTATATCTGAACCAGCAATTCTTTCTGCTGCAACATCACAAACAGATGTTTCCTGTAATGGAGGAGCTAACGGAACGGCAACGGTAAATGTAACTGGAGGAACTGGAGCATATACATACTCTTGGGCTCCTGCAGGAGGAACTGCTGCAACTGCAACTGGATTAAGCGCAGGAACTTACACTGCTACAATTACAGATGCTAATTCATGTCAGACAACCGCAGCTGTTACAATTACAGAACCGGCTATTCTTGCTGCAACAGCATCTCAAACTGATGTTACTTGTAATGGATTAAATAACGGAACTGCTACAGTAATTCCAACTGGAGGTACTGTACCATATACTTATTCTTGGGCTCCTGCCGGAGGAACAGCAGCTACTGCTTCTGGATTAAGTCCTGGAACTTATACAGCAACAATTACAGATGCTAACGGATGTACTACTACTCAATCTGTTACAATTACTGAACCTTCTGTACTTGCTGTAACTCCATCTCATATTGATGTTTCTTGTAATGGAGGAGCTAACGGATCTGCAACAGTAAATGTTACAGGCGGAACCGGAGCTTATACTTATTCTTGGGCGCCATCTGGAGGAACAGCTGCAACAGCAACTGGATTAAGCGCAGGAACTTATACTGCTACAATTACTGATGCTAATGGTTGTTCTACTACAGAAACTATTACTATTACACAGCCTGCTGCCCTTTCTGTAACTTCATCTAAAACAGATGTTTCTTGTAATGGAGGGGCTAACGGAACGGCATCTGTAAATGTAACCGGAGGAACCGGAGCTTATACTTACTCTTGGGCGCCAGCCGGAGGAACTGCTGCAACAGCAACTGGATTAAGCGCAGGAACTTATACCGTAACAATAACTGATGCAAATGCATGCCAAACAACACAAAGCTTTACTATTACTGAACCAACAATCCTTGCCGCAACTATATCCAAAACAGATGTTTCCTGCAACGGAGGAACTAACGGAACCGCAGCTGTAACAACAGCTGGAGGAACTGCACCATATACTTATTCTTGGGCACCAGCCGGAGGAACGGCAGCTACTGCTTCTGGATTAAGTGCAGGAACTTATGCTGCTACAATTACAGATGCTAACGGATGTACTACAGCGCAATCTGTTACTATAACTGAACCAGCAATTCTTGCAGCAACAATATCTAAAACAGATGTTTCTTGTAATGCAGGAGTTAACGGAACTGCAACGGTAACTGCAGCTGGAGGTACAGCACCATATACTTATTCTTGGTCCCCTTCTGGAGGAACAGCTGCAACAGCTGCAGGATTAAGCGCAGGAACTTACACTGCAACTATTACGGATGCTAACGGTTGTACTACAACGCAATCTGTTACAATTACTGAGCCTTCTGTCCTTTCTGTAACTTCATCTAAAATAGATGTTTCTTGTAATGGAGAAGCTAATGGATCTGCAGCTGTAAATGTAACCGGAGGAACCGGAGCTTATACTTACTCTTGGGTGCCATCTGGAGGAACAGCTGCAACAGCAACTGGATTAAGCGCAGGAACTTATACTGCAACTATTACAGACGCTAACGGTTGTATCGCAACTGAGTCTATCGTAATTACTGAACCAATTGTTCTTACTGCAACGTCTACTAGTACAGATGTTTCATGCAATGGAGGGGCTAACGGAACTGGGACAGTAATTGCTGCAGGAGGAACTGCACCTTATACTTATGCATGGTCACCTTCTGGAGGATCTGCTGCAACTGCTGCAGGATTAAGCGCAGGAGAATATTTTGTAACAGTTACAGATGCTAATGGTTGTACAACAGTAGAATCGATTTCAATTACAGAACCAAATGCTCTTGCGGCAACAATATCTAAAACTGATGTTTCTTGTAACGGAGGAACTAACGGAACTGCAACGGTAACTGTAACCGGAGGAACTGGAGCTTATACTTATTCTTGGACCCCTTCTGGAGGAACAGCTGCAACAGCAACTGGATTAAGTGCAGGAACTTATACTGTAACTATTACAGACGCCAATGGTTGTACTGCAGCACAATCTGTAGCTATTATTACAACTCCAGACGTAACGGCGCCAGTACCAACTGTAGCTAATCTTCCAGAAATTACTAACTATTGTTCAGTATTAGCAGCAGAAATCGCTATTCCAACTGCTACAGATAATTGTGCCGGAATTCTAAATGGAACTACAACTGATCCTTTAAGCTACAATGCTGCAGGAACTTATGTAATTACATGGAAATACGATGACGGAAATGGAAACATTACAACACAGCCGCAAACTATAAAAGTAATTGCTTCTCCATTGAATGCAGTAACTTTCAGCAACGCTCAATTTACGTATGATGGAAATGCTCATACACTGCAGGTTGCGAATCTTCCAACAGGAGCAACTGTTACATATTCTGCAAATAATACGTCAACAAATGCTGGTACTTATGTAGTTACTGCTACGATAACACCATCTGCTAGTGCGCCAAATTGTACTGTTGTAACTCTTACGGCAAATCTTGTTATTAATAAAGCTGCACAGCAAATTACATTTGGTGCAATTCCGGTTAAAACACTTGGAGCAAATAATACTTTTAATTTAACAGCGGCTTCAAATTCAAATTTAGCTGTTACTTACACATCAACTTACAATACACCGCTGGCTCCTGCCACAGTTTCTGCTGCTGGTGAAGTAAATATGTTAAGATCTGGTGAAGTATTAATTACTGCTCATCAGGCTGGAGATAATAATTATCTTCCTGCTGCCGATGTTTCACAATTGTTAGTTATCTTAAATAACAATATCGATGTTAAGAGAATCACTATAGGAACAAAAGCTTTTGAAAACCCTGGAAAAACAATTTTTTATGTTCTGCCATGCGGAGAAACAAATCCAACTGTTTCTGTCTTAAATGAATCGGGTGCAGTTATAACTCCTTCTGCTAATTTTACAATTCAAACTCCTAAACCGGGAATTTACAATCAGAATGTAACAATTACATCACAAGACGGAAGTTTATCTGCAACATACACTATCATAATCGTGAAACCATTTAATTTCTTTGACATTGTTAAACAGAAATTTAATAACGTACTTCTTGTAAATAACAATCCGCAGACAAATGGCGGTTATGAGTTTGTTTCTTACGAATGGTTCAAAAACGAACAGCTAATAGGAACCGGTCAGTATTATTCTGCAGGAAACAGCATTACTTCGTTATTAGACCCAACGGCAGATTATAGTGTAAAAATGACAACTAAAGATGGAAAAGTACTGTATGCATGTGCTTCTAAAATTACATTGACAAATACTCTGCAGGCAAAACTTTATCCTAACCCAATTGAAATTGGAAAAGTAATTACTGTCGAAGCAGATTTCCCTGCAGAAGAATTAGAGAAAATGCAAATTAGTCTTTACACAGTTACCGGCCAATTGGTAAAAACTGTACAATCATCTACAGCTAAAACCGAAATACAATTACCTCAAACAACTGAGAGCAATATGTACATGGTAGTTCTTGAAACACCAAATATCAAAAAATCTTTCAAGGTAATTGTAAAATAAATAAACCCTGCCAGTACTAGATAAAAATAGTACTGGCATAATATAATAACTTAAGATGAAAAAAAATATTAACAGCTATATCACATCGATTGCCATTTTTACGGCATTTCTCGCAGCGTCTTTAAATAGTTATAGCCAGGATAAAAAACAAGAATTCTCGATTTCTTTAGGAGGGCCTTTTTCCTATATCGATTCAAATTCAGCAGGAAAAACAGTACCCGGAAACGGTGTAAGCGCAGGTTTTCGTTATTCTTATTATTTAAATGAAGGATTAAGCATCGGAATTGGAGTTGAATATCAAACCTACAGTTCTGATTTAAAATTCAATTCCTTAGGAGGATCATATGCAGCTACTGACGCTGAAAATGAAAATTTCCAGTTTAGATACAGAGCTGCTAATTTAAGAGAAGAACAAAAAATGGATTATATTAATGTTCCAATCACAATACAATTTGAAACTCCGGGTACATCAAAATTTTATATTGCGGCCGGTGGTAAAATTGGTTTCGCTTCAGGCGGAAGTTATCAAACGACTATTCAAAATGTAACAACGAGCGGTTATTATCCACAATACAATGCAGAATTGTTCTCACCAGCCTTTGCAGGTTTTGCAAGCACTGATAATTTAGTCACAAACAAACACGACCTTGATACCAAAGTTTCATATTCAGCAACTTTTGAAACAGGTTTGAAACAAGTTATCGGAAACAGAAATTCAATATACATTGGTGTTTATTTTGATTACGGTTTAAATAATATCTACGATAAAAGCGGAGATAAACATCTTGTACAATACAATCCTGAGCTGCCTGTAGAATTAGGATACAACAGCATATTTGATACAAATTTGAGCAGTAATGTTAGACTTGTTTCATATGGTCTTAAATTAAGATTTGCACTGCGATAATTGCTTTTGACCAATTAAAAAAAGCTATTCAGTATTGAATAGCTTTTTTTGCTTTATAAAGGTCTAAATCCAGAACAATTATCCTTACTTCTTTTGCTGACCCGGAGCGTAAGCTTTTGCACTTTTACTTCCTGACATTTTTTTGGCCTGTCCAGGAGGAATTTTTCCTGATGATGAATGTGAATGATGAATACTGCAGCTTGCAATACACAATGTCAATAAAGCAAAAGAGAAAAATTTAATAAAATTAGTAGTTTTCATAAATTAATTTTTTTTATGACCAAAAATACAGTTTTGAATATAAAAAAACTTTATAACCATTATAAATAACGAGAACCTGTAAAAGATTTTTTCCCTTACAGTTTTTTTTCATTTATAATATTCAATTCTACTTTTTAATAGTATCAGTTTTAACAGCTCTAACTGTGTCTGTTACAGTTGTGTCAATATCTGGCCCTACCGTATCAATAATCGTTTTAGTCGAATCTGCATGATCTGGAGACTCAGTTTTAGTCTCGTTCTTCTTGCATGAAAATGCTAATCCCGTTAACAGTACCAGCATTGCAGTTTTAGTTTTTAATAGCGTTTTCATAATTATACTTTTTCTGTTTGCATTCGTTTTAATATTTCAAATTTAACTTTCTGAATATCAAAACCATTACATAATTACAGCTATCATTTATATGAATCAAAGAAATAAGTATAAAACCCTTAAAAATTTGATTTTTAAAGCCTGAAAATTTTATTCCTCATACATTTCCATCCAAAGCCGGGTTTCTTCAAGATCAAGTTCTTTTTCTATTTTGCGGAAAATCTCCTCGTTTACTGAACCCGCTTTATGCATAACTTCGAGTTTGCTTCGTTCTACATTCAAAAGATCAATTTGAATTTTGGTAAAATCATTAAAAATTTCATTTCCAAATACTTTACCATTTCCAAAAAAATTCGCCGGAAGTTCGGTCTTCTGCAAACGATTAAATTTTACTTCATATTTACTTTTAATATTATGCAGTAATTCATCATCCAGCAGCGAAAAATTATCTTCGATATGCGCAATAGTTTCAGAAACAATAATATTTCGAATATCATATTCTTCAGCCAAAATAGAATAACGCTCAATTTTAAGCTTTTTAATAAGCCACGGAAGCGTAAGTCCCTGAATAACCAAAGTGGAAAGAATCACACAAAAAACCAAATAAATAATCAGGTTACGAAGCGGAAATTCTTCAGTTTTATTCAGCATTAACGGAAGTGCCAGAGCCGCTGCCATAGAAACTACACCGCGCATTCCCGACCATCCAAAAATAATCATGTTTCGATAATCAAATTCTTCTTTCATTCGAATTTTTTTACTGAGCATTCTCGGAATCATCGTTGCCGGAATTACCCACAAAAAACGAACTATAATCACAACAATACTAATCACGGCACCCCAGATAAATAACAAATCTCCTGAATAATTACTGATTCCTTCAATAATCTGCCGGAGCTGTAATCCAATTAAAATGAAGATTAAACCATTAAGAATATTACTTAAAACATCCCATATTGTATAAGACATGATGCGGCTTTCATGAGAAAAAATAGTACCTGATCTTGCAGCCAAAAAAAGTCCGGTAGCTACTACTGCCAAAACTCCCGAGCCATGAAAATGTTCGGCAATCAGATAAGACGAAAATGGCGTCAATAACGTAAGTGTTACCTCAATAATGTCATCGCAAACAAATCTTTTATGAATATAATACATTATAAAACCAACAGCCAGACCTATTGCAATTCCCAAAACCGACATCAAAACAAAGTTTAATCCAGCCTGCCACAAAACGAAATTTCCTGCTGTAATTGCAGTTAAAGCATATTTATACGCCACAAGACCGCTGGCATCATTTACCAAACTCTCTCCTTCAAGAATTGCAATTAATCTTGGATGAAGACCTAAACCTTTAGTAATTGACGTCGCAGAAACTGCATCAGGAGGCGAAACAATAGCGCCAAGTAAAAAAGCTAACGGCCAGGAAATATCATCTATAAGCCAGTGTGCAACAACAGCAACCAGTCCTGTAGTAAAAAAAACCAAGCCAACGGCTGCTAAAGTTATCGGGCGGATCGTCTGTTTAAAATCAGACCAGCTTGTATGCCATGCTGCGTGATACAAGAGAGGCGGCAAAAATACAATAAAAACAATTTCAGGATTCAGCGCAATAACCGGCAGTCCTGGTACGACACTGATAATTACACCGCAAAGCACCAGTACAATAGGAATTGGAAAATTATACCTTTTACTTATTAAACTAAGAAAAGCTACGCCAAAAAGTAACATTATAATTACTGTAATATTTTCCATTTACTGCGGGTATTTATTTGTTTTGGATGATAATTTCTGGTTGCTAAATTAAGATTTTATGAGAACTAAATTAAATTCTCAATAAAAAGAATGCCTAATTTATTGGTATACATCTTTAATTTAAACACATAAAAAAAGCCCCAAATAGTGTCTAACTTTTTGGGGGCAGTTCAAAATAAGATTCGGCTTTTTTATCTTTTACGATTCGCAGCTGCTGCAGGTAACTAAACTTGTTACCAATTCTTTAGAAACACTTTGGCTTCTTTGGTAATACAAACTTTTTACGCCTAACTGCCAGGCTTCGATCATTAAACGGTTTACTTCCTTAATTGGCAGTTCGGCCGGAATATTAAGATTCAAACTTTGTCCCTGATCTACAAATTTCTGACGAATAGCTGCTTGCTGTATAATTTCAAGCTGACTGATTTCTTTAAACGTTTTAAAAACATCCTTTTCAATTTGAGAAAGCTGAGACATATGCTGAACACTTCCACCGTTCAGCATAATTTCTCTCCAGACTTCTTCATTATCCAAACCTTTATCTTCCAGTAATTTTTTAAGGTATTTGTTTTTACGCATAAAATTACCTTTACTCAAACCAGCCTTATAATAATTACTGCTAAAAGGTTCAATTCCCGGAGAAGTCTGTCCTAAAATTGCCGAAGACGAAGTTGTTGGTGCAATTGCCATCGTTGTGGTATTACGTCTTCCATAACCTTTTAACAATTCCGGTTCACCATAAATTCTGGCTAATTCCTGAGTAGCTTTATCCGCTTTATTACTTATATGTTTGAAAATTTCTGTCGTTTTCAATTTAGCTTCCATTCCTTCAAACGGAATCATATTTTTTTGCAGATAAGAATGCCATCCTAAAACGCCTAAACCTAATGCACGATGTCTTTTAGCAAATTTGTTCGCAGCAGAAAGATAATAGTTTCCTTCTGTTTTTTCGATGAATTCCTGTAATACGGCATCAAGGAAAAAGATGGCCAGTTTTACCGCTTCTGTATCTTTCCATTCTTCATAAAGCTCCAAATTCATTGACGATAAGCAGCAAATGAACGATTCGTCCTGAGTTGACGGAAGCATAATTTCACTGCATAAATTACTTGCGTTGATTCTTAGATTTTGATCTTTATAAACCTGCGGCTTGCTTTTATTTACATTATCACTAAAAAAGATATAAGGAAGCCCTTTTTGCTGGCGGCTTTCTAAAACTTTTGCCCAAATTTGTCTTTTATCATTGTCTCCGTCAATCATTTCCTGCATCCAGTAATCAGGAACACAAATTCCGGTAAACAAATTCTGGATTGGATTACCAATACTTTTAATTTTCAAAAACTCTTCAATATCCGGATGATCTATATCTAAATATGCAGCAAATGCACCGCGACGCACACCGCCCTGCGAAATCGTATCCATAGCCGTATCAAAAAGCCTCATGAAACTTACGGCTCCGCTGCTTTTTCCGTTATCCGTTACGGCACTTCCGCGCTCACGTAATTCCCCAAAATAACCCGATGTTCCACCGCCTATTTTAGTCTGCATGATAACTTCGCCCAGTTTATGTGTAATTCCTTCAATTTTATCTGGAACATGTACGTTAAAACAAGAAATAGGCAAACCTCTTTCGGTTCCCATATTAGCCCAAACCGGCGAGCTGATACTCATCCAGCCGCGTTCGATCATTTCTACAAAAGATTCTTTTAATTCCGGTTTATACAATCTTCTTGCAGCTGCAGTACAAATTCTGTCAATTGCACCTTCTACCGTTTCACCTTTTAAAAGATAACCGCGATTTAAAATTTGCTCACTTTCAGAGTTCTTCCACCACATTTTGGTTCCTGCTTCATTTTGCGGAAGATTATTTACTTCATTTGTATCTATTGTACTCATACTGTTTTTCTTTTAAAAAAGGTCGTTTGCCGTAATACTTTTATCATGTTTGGTATATTCTACAGGACGTTTTGCAAAGAAATCATCGAGACTGTTCGCAAAAACTTCTTCTTCAAACCAGGCCAAAGCTTTGTAATCTTCAATATTAACATTGAAAATTGTTGGAATACCAATTTGTTTTAAACTTTCGTCAATTCTGAATTTCATAAAATTAACCAAATCACCTTTTTTGATACTTTCGATTTCACCTTCTTCAAATATCCAGTCTAATATGTCTGATTCGACTGCAATAGAATCCTTAACCGTTTCTCTTACTAATTCTAAAGTATCAGCATCAAAATAATCCGGGAATTCTTCTCTGATTTTATTGATAATGTAAATTCCGCCATTAGCATGAATCTGTTCATCGATAGAAGTCCAGGCAATAATATTGCTTACATTTTTCATATAGCCTTTAAATCTTGTAAAAGAAAGCAGAATAGCAAACTGACTGAAAAGTGAAACATTTTCGATCAGGATACTAAACAAAATCAATGAAACCATATATTTACGGTTGTCCTGAGAGCGAGTATCTTTTAGAACATTTGAAAGATAATCTACACGTCTGCGAATAACAGGTACGTTAAGAAGTTTTTCAAATTCATCGTTATAACCTAATACTTCAAGAAGACGCGAATAGGCTTCAGAATGTCTGAATTCACACTCTGCAAAAGTGGTACCTAAACCATTAAATTCAGGTTTTGGAAAGTGTTCATAGATATTTCCCCAAAAGCTTTTTACAGCTACCTCAATCTGAGCAATTGCCAACAGACTGTTCTTTACAGCAGTTTTTTCTGCAGTTGTTAAATGAGCATGAAAATCCTGAGTATCAGCAGTAAAATCAACTTCTGTATGAACCCAATACGCTTTATTTATCGCTTCTGTAAATTGTAAAACCTCCGGGTATTCAAAAGGTTTATAATTGACTCTTTTATCAAATATAGACATATATATAGTATTTAACGGTGACTAAGTAAGAATAGAAAACTACAGGATTTGAGGTGGGAATTACTGCTTTTTCTATATATACAAAATTAACCCGCCATTCATCTTTTGTCTAGGTTTTGATGTTAAAAATCCGAGCAATTATCAACAGGGAAAAACTGGGTCGAAAACCATTAAAAAACAATTTATTAACAGGCACATAATTTTTCGTAGTTGCCCATATACCAGTTATTTAAACTGAATCTAAATAAAGTTGTCAACATAAAAAAAGAAAAAAAAACCAAAAAAGAAAAAACAGTTATCAACATACAAAGTTCAATTTTGGACTTTTTTGATCCAATTTTAAGCAAATGTAAACGTCAAATCTCGTCTTAAAAGAATCCGTTTTTAGTAAAAAAGAAAAACCGATTTTTAAAAATCGTTCTACTTACACAAATGCTAAATGTCTAATTTTTAGAATTTTAAATTTAAAAACAATAAAAAACATTAAACACTAATTAAACCAAAATATAAAACTGCAGTCTTACGGTTTTAAAAAATAGTTGTTCCATAAGAAGATAGCTGTCAATACAGGATTTAAATAAAAAAATCATTAGAATTAAATTTTTAAAAGCAATAAAACTTGCTATAAAAATATTAATCTTTACATTTGCTATTATTTTGATTTATTCTAAATAGACAATTGTCTCATCAATAATTTTTGGAACTAAAACTCCAATAAACAACATAACATAATATGAAAAAGAATCTTTTTATTTCTTTAGCATTTGCAGCAACTTTATTTGTTAGTGCACAGCAAAAAAATACACTTTTAGAACCGTCATTTTGGAAAACGTCCCCTAATGTTGAAACTGTTAAAGCAGAAATAGCAAAAGGAAACAATCCTGCTGAAACCAACATAAATGCTTTTGATGTTACTACACTGGCAATCAATAACGATGCTCCAAATGAAACTATCAAATTTTTAATTGACCAGCCCGGAAACTCAATTACTAAATTAACACACGATAATCGTATATATTTACACTGGGCCGCTTACAAAGGAAATACTGAATTGGTAGAATATTTAATTGGAAAAGGTTCTGATGTTAAGTTTGAAGACAGCCACGGTACAACTCCTGTAGATTTTGCAGCTTCAAACGGACAATCAAATCCTGCTTTGTATGATGCCTTTTTTAAAGCCGGAATCGACCCAAAGAAAAAATATGCAAACGGTGCTAACTTATTACTTTTGGCAATTCCTTCTGATAAAGATTTAAAAGCTGCTGAATATTTTACTTCAAAAGGATTATCACTTAAAGATGTAGACAATGACGGAAATACTGCTTTTACATATGCAGCAAGATCTGGAAACATTCCTTTCTTGAAAAAACTTCTTGAAAAAGGAATAAAACCAAATGATAATGCTCTTTTTACTGCAGCTCAGGGTAACCGTAGAGAAACTAATACAATTGAAACGTATAAATTTTTAGTTGAAGAAGTAAAACTGAAACCAACGGCACAAAATAAAGCCGGACAAAATGTATTGCACATTTTAGCAGGCAAACCAAATCAGGCTGAAATCGTTAAATATTTTTTAGGTAAAGGTACCGATGCTAATAAAGCTGATAAAGAAGGAAATACGCCTTTAATGGCAGCAGCTGCAGCCAAAGAAACTGCAGTTTTAGAAATTTTACTTCCTGCAGTAAAAAACATAAATACCCAAAACTTAAAAGGAGAATCGGCCTTGGCAAACGCAGTACGATCAGGAACTCCAGAAGCTGCGGCTTTACTTTTAGGCAAAGGTGCTGATGTAAATGTAAAAGACAAAGACGGAAATAATTTAGGAGTTTATCTGGTTCAATCATATAAACCAGCCGGAAAAGGAACTACTGCTGATCCTTTTGATGCTAAAGCAAAATTACTTCAGGACAAAGGATTAAACTTAGCAGCTGTACAAAAAGACGGAAACACTTTATATCATTTAGCAGTTACGAAAAATGATATCACACTTCTTAAAAAAATTACAGATTTAAAAGTAGATATAAATGCTAAAAATAAAGATGGTTTAACAGCTTTACACAGAGCTGCAATGGTTGCTAAAGATGATGCTGTCTTAAAATATCTTATTTCTGCAGGAGCAAAAAAAGACATCAACACTGAGTTTGACGAAACTGCTTATGCTTTAGCTAAAGAAAATGAACTGCTTACAAAAAACAACGTTTCAATTGATTTTTTAAAATAGCATTTTTTAAGTTATGAGTTTTGAGTTATAAGTTATGAGTTGTATACTACTTATAAATTATATCTTAACTTATAACCCCAAAACAAAACTCATAATTCACAACTCATAATTCACAATTAATTAAAATGAAATCTATACTTAAAATCGCTCTTATCTGCCTTGTTTCTTTTCAGTCAAATGCACAATCAAGCAAATACAAATGTATGCTGCAAATGGCAAATTATATGGGGGAAGGTGCATATATTGTGGTTTCGCTTATTAACCCGACTGGCGGATACGAAAAAACACTTTATGTAATGGGTGACGATAAAAAATGGTACAGCTCTTTGAAAGAATGGAATAAATTCCATGCCCAAAAAAAAGAAGACATCAGTGCCAAAACAGGTGCATCTGTTACTGGCGGCGATCGCAGCGTGACCACAATAGAAATTGAGGATTCAAAAATTAATAAAGGCTACAAATTGCGTTTTGAGTCTGCAGTTGAAGACCAGAAATATTATGTAAGTGATCTTGAAATTCCGCTTTCAACAGAAGGCCTTGCTGACAAAACAGACGGAAAAGGTTACATCAAATACGTAAGGCTAAACAAAATATAATTTTTGGTAATTATTTCTTAACCTCATTATAAGCATGAATATTATTTTTTCTGCTTAAACTTGAATCCAGGCTTTGTCAAAGTTTTAATTTTGGCAAAGCTTTAAACATTTTATTACATTTCTAGAATACACTAAATGACTCTTTCTTTTTGGCGTTACGCTCACTTGGCTTTGGCCTTATTTTCTTCGATATTTCTGCTTTTAGCATCTGTCACCGGAATTATTCTGGCAGTCGATGCAGTACAGGAAAAAACACTTCCGTATAAAGCAGCCAATTTTGATAAAATAACGCTGGGAGAAATACTGCCAATAGTAAAGAAAGAATACTCAGAAATTACAGAATTGAGTGTCGATTACAATCAATTTGTAACGCTTCAGGCAATTGATGCAGATGGAAATGATGTTAATGCTTACATTGACCCAAAAACCGGAAAAACATTAGGAAATCCTAAAAAAAAGAGCAAATTTATTCAATGGGTTACAAGTTTCCATCGTTCGCTGTTTCTTCATGAAACCGGACGTTTTTTTGTGGGCGTAATCTCTTTTTGTTTATTGTTGATTTCCATTTCGGGTTTTGTACTTGTTCTTAAAAGACAACGAGGAATTCGTAATTTCTTTTCGAAAATCATAAAAGAATATTTTGCTCAGTACTATCATGTGCTTTTAGGGCGTTTGGCTTTAATTCCAATTTTCATTATTGCACTTACGGGAACTTATTTATCGCTCGAAAGATTCAACTTTTTTATGGGTGAAGAAAAAGCAAAACCTGTAAAAACAGAACTTTCGGCGGAAGCCAAAAAAACTTCGGTCTTAAAAACTACACTTCTGTCTGACGTAAAAAAAATCGAATTTCCTTTTACCGATGATCCGGAAGAATATTATATCATTGAACTTAAAGATCGTGAAATAGAAGTAAATCAGGTTGATGGAACTTTGATTTCAGAAAAACGTTCGCCGCTTGCCGTTCAGTTATCTGCTTTAAGCCTTGACCTTCATACGGGAAGAATAAACGGAATTTGGGCGGTTATTTTAGCCATTGCCTGTATCAATATTCTTTTCTTTATTTATTCAGGCTTTGCAATTACTTTAAAAAGAAGATCAAGCCGAATTAAAAATAAATTCAAAGCCAATGAAAGCAAATATATTCTTTTAGTTGGTTCTGAAAACGGAAGTTCTTTTAGATTTGCCAATGCCATTTTGAAACAATTAATCGGTCACGGAAAAAAAGCTTTTATTGCGGAGTTAAATAGTTTTTCGGTTTACCCGAAAGCAGAGCATATTATTGTTTTTTCGTCAACACACGGTTTGGGAGACGCACCTTCTAACGGAACTAAATTTAAAACGCTTTTACAGAAACAAAATCAAGAACAAAAAATTAAATTCTCTGTCGTTGGTTTTGGTTCAAAATCATATCCTGATTTCTGTGGATTTGCAATTGAAATCGACCAGTTTTTGGAAACTCAAAGCTGGGCAGAACGTTTTTTAGATTTACAGACTGTTAATGATAAATCGGCAATAGAATTTGTAGAATGGATAAAATTATGGAGTGCCAAAGCTGAAATTCCGTTAGCCGCTACTCCATCTTTATACAATCACATTCCTAAAGGTTTGCAGAAATTAATGGTTTTAGATAAAACACCAATCTCTGATACCGAACATACTTTTATATTGACTTTATGCGCCAATAGCAGAGCAAAATTTGCATCAGGTGATTTACTTGCAATTTACCCTGCAAATGATTCCAGAGAACGCCTCTACTCGATTGGAAATCATTCAGGAAACGTACAATTGGTTGTAAAACTGCATCCAAACGGATTAGGATCAGGGTTTCTAAATAATTTAGAAATTGGAGATACAATCAAAGCCAGAATTATCAATAATAAAGCTTTTCATTTTCCAAATAAAGCACCAAAAATCGCTTTTATTTCAAACGGAACCGGAATTGCCCCCTTCTTAGGAATGATCGAACAAAATAAGACTAAGAAAGAAATACATTTATACAGCGGATTTAGAATGGAAACACCAACACTTCAGGCTTATAAAAAGTTTGCAGGGATAATGATTCAAAAAGAACATTTGGATAATTTTCATGTAGCTTTATCGCGCGAAGCTGAACATATTTATGTAATGGATTTGATAAAAAGAGATACTGCTTTTTTTATTGATTTATTGAAACAAGGCGGCGTTATTATGATTTGCGGATCTCTTACGATGCAAAAAGATGTTGAAACAATTCTCGATGAATTGTGTTTGGCAAACGGAAATAAAACACTATTAGATTATAAAAATAACGGGCAGTTATTAACTGATTGCTATTAAACATTTGAGTTATTATTAAACACATAGAAACATAGATTTAAAGCTGAAGAAAAGAGATTGAAAAAAAATCAAGATTTTCACACATAGCTATTATGTTTGTCGCTTAAAAAGTTTCACGCAGATTCTGCAGATTTGAGCAGATTAAATAAAAAATCTGCGTTTATCAGCTTAAATCTTTTTAAAATCTGCGTGAAATACCCGTTAAGCTATGTTTGTTGAAACAAGTGAAACGTATTTATACATAAAAGAAAAACTATAGTCCCAAAGCTTCGGGATGTGTTTAAAAATTATAGATTATTAATATAAGCTTATGAATTTATTTCTAAATAAAGTTTTATGTGTTTTTGCAATTAGCTGTTGTTTATCAGCGCATTCGCAAATATTACGAAAAAGAACGACTTTGCTTATGGGAGGTCGTTTTGATATTAGTATTGTAGCTAAAGACTCTTTAACTGCAGAACAAAATATCAATGAAGTAATTACAGAAATTACGCGAATTGAAAATTTAATATCCGATTGGAAACCAGATTCACAAGTTTCACAAGTAAATCAAAATGCTGGAGTTAAACCCATAAAAGTCGATCGCGAAGTTTTTGAACTTACACAAAGAGCCATAAAATTTTCTGAAATAACAAACGGCAGTTTTGACGTTAGTTTTGCCGCAATGGACAGAATCTGGAAATTTGACGGATCAATGACCGAAATGCCTTCGGCGGAAGCCATAAAAAAATCGGTTGAAAAAGTGGGCTATAAAAATATTATTCTGGACAGCGTTGAATCGACAATCTTCCTAAAATTAAAAGGAATGAAAATTGGTTTTGGCGCTCTTGGCGAAGGCTACGCAACCGATAAATGCCGAGCGATGATGATCGCAAAAGGTATTCAAGCCGGAATTATAAACGGTTCGGGAGATATGAGCATCTGGGGAAAACAACCCAACGGGCAGCCCTGGAAAATAGGAATTACAAATCCGTTTAAACCTGAAAAAGTTTTAGCCGTTGTACCTTTAAATCAAGGTGCGGTAACAACATCCGGCAGTTATGAAAAATTTGTTGTTTTTAACGGAAAACGATATTCACACATTATAAATCCCGCAACCGGATATCCCGCAACTGGTTTATGCAGCGTGACAGTCTTTGGTCCCAATGCCGAAACTGCAAACGGATTAAGTACTTCATTAATGGTTTTAGGACAAAAGGAAGGTTTGCTCCTGCTCCAAAAATTCCCTGAATACAGCTGCGTAATGATTACAGATAATGGAAAAGTAATCAAGTCTAAGAATTTTGCTTATAAGTTATGAGTTATGAGTTAAGCTTTTATGTTTTTAATCTCGCAATCCCGATAGCCATCGGGAGCTAAGTCGCAAAGTTTTAATTGCCTCCAGCTTTAGCTGGAGGATTTATAAAGTCATATAAAAGGCTTTAGCCGAACTCTACATTTTGGCTAAAGCCTTTTATTATTGCAATTTGTTACCTCCAGCTAAAGCTGGAGGCAATTGAAAATTCTCTTTTAATACTTATCCTTTAGAAAATACTTTGCGACTTAGCGTCTTTGTAGCAAAAAAATACCCAAACCTTAAATTAACTTATATAACTTATATGGTTCAAAAAAAACTTTGCGGCTCTGCGACTTTGCGAGAAACCATTTACTGCACTTTAATCTCAATTACTGAAGTTTGTAAACCAGCCGTAGAAGCCTTCAACTGAATTTTTTCTTTCTTCCCGTTCGATTGAATAATTGCAATACATTTTCCGCTGAAAAGCTTGCAGGAATTCGCTTTAAAAGAATCCAAATTAGCCTGATAACCATTATCAACTCCAACTAATTTTCCTCCGCCTGTAACTTCAAAATTGATTAAATCCATTGCGTTTGGCACTAAATTTCCATCTTTATCAGTCATAGAAACTGTTACGTAAACCAAATCGTAAGTATCATTTTTAATTGTTGTTTTATCGGCTTGCAAGTCTAGTTTTGAAGCTTCTCCTGCTGTGCGGATCTCTTTCTCTAAAACTACTTTTCCGTTCTTTCTAGAAACAGCTTTTAATGTTCCAGGCTCAAATTTCACTCTCCAAGAAATATGCAAATCATCATTTTGTTTTGCTTTTTTTCCTAAAGATTTTCCATTTAAGAATAATTCTACTTCATCAGCATTATTATAATACGCCCAAACTTCTACTTCCTGATCTTTTTTCCAGTTCCAATGCGGTAAAATATGCAGAACCGTTTTATTCGACCACTCGCTTTGGTACATATAATACACATCTTTAGGAAGTCCAGCTAAATCAACAATTCCGAAATACGAGCTTCTTGCAGGAAACGGATACGGATCTGGCTCTCCGATATAATCAAAACCTGTCCAGATAAAAGTTCCTGCCATGAAATCCTGACTTTTGATCGTTTTCCAGTTTTCTTCGTGCGTTGCTCCCCAATACGATTTCACCTGATCATAAGCCGAAACCGTCCAATCGGCATTTCCATCAAACGCAGCGCCGTGTTTGGTTGGCCAGGCTTTAATTCCGTCAGGAAAATCATAATGTCCACGCGTTTCTAAAGCCGAAACACTTTCTGAAGCCAATATTTTCTGTCCTTTAAATTTCGTTGGAAAATCTTTATAATCTTCGTGTTTGTAATTAAATCCCAAAAGATCTAAAGCACCAGATTGGTAAATAAAGTTTTTCTCAATTACATTTTCTGTCAAAGCCGAAGTTACTGGACGTGTCGTGTCTAAGGATTTTACAATTTTAGCCAATTCTCTGGTAATCGAAATTCCAGTCGAATCAAACTGTTCTCTAATTTCATTACCAATACTCCACATCATAACCGATGGATGATTGCGATCTCTTTTAATAAAATCTTCTAAATCCTGTTTGTGCCAAGCATCCCAATCTTTATGGTAATCGTTGGTTACTTTTTTCTTTTTCCAAACATCAAAAGCTTCATCCTGAACAATAAATCCCATTTCGTCACACAATTGCATCATTTCCAAAGAATGTGGATTATGAGACATTCTGATAGCGTTGGCTCCCATTTCTTTCATCAAAGTCAGTTTTCTTCTAACCGCATGAATGTTTTCGACCGCTCCCAAAGCACCATTATCGTGATGCAGACAAACGCCGTAAATTTTAGTTGGAACTCCGTTTAAAGAAAATCCTTTCTCCGAATCAAAATTGAAATATCTAAATCCAAGAGGCGTTTCGTAATTATCAACCAATTTCGATTTCTCATACAATTTTGTAATAACTTTATATAAATACGGATTCTCTGTACTCCATAATTTTAGCTGTTTTACTTCTAAATCATGAACCGTTTTTTCTGATGTTTTAGCACCAATTTTTTCTGTCGAAGTATAATTCGCAACTTCTTTATTCTCAGAATTTACGACCGAAGTAACCAGCTTAAATTCTTTAGCAGAAGTATTATCATTATCAATCGTAACTTCTAAATGTATTTTTGATTTTTCTGCTGAAACTTCTGGCGTTGTTACAAAAGTTCCCCACTTACCTACATGCAGTTTTTCACTGGCAACCAAACGTACATTTCTGTAAATTCCAGAACCCGTGTACCATCTGGAATTGGGTTGTGCATCGTTATCTACTTTTACAGCAATCGTATTTGATTTTCCAAAGTTTAAATATTGCGTCAAGTCATATCCAAAAGAAATATATCCGTTTGGACGAATTCCTAATGATTTTCCATTAATGAAAACTTCGCTGTTTTTAAAAACACCATCAAATTCAATTGAAACCGTTTTGTTTTTCCAATTTGCAGGAATAGTAAAAACTTTGCGGTACCAGCCTTTTCCAGCGGGTAAAAATCCTTGTGCTTGCTTGGTTTTCGCATCTTTATCAAAAGCTCCTTCAATACTCCAATCATGTGGCAATTGAAGTACTCTCCAATCTGACACATTATAATTAGCATTGACTGCTTCAGGATAATCTCCCAATTTGAAGTTCCATTTTTTATTAAAATCCTCGACAATTCTGGCTTGTTTCTGTGCAAAAATGGATACCGAAAACAATAAGGCAATTGTAATTTTTTGAAATATGTTTTTATGTTTTATCATAAATATGTTTTTATTCTAATCGTTTTTTTGACACCATTTTGTCAGGCTGAGCGAAGTCGGAGCCCACACAAACTAAATCTCCAATCTTTGTCGAGTTTCGAGTGTGATCCTTCGTTCCTCAGGATGACAAACTGAACGTTATAATTGCAACGTTTTAACGTAGAGACGCACAGCAGTGCATAACACACAGTATGGACAATTGGGGCGTAGACGCACTGTGGTGCGTCTCTACAATAAAAATTCGTTAACAAATCTTCGCGTCTTTGTGCCTTTGTGGCAAACCATCATTTACTGAAATTCGAAATTATCCAGCATTAATCCCTTCAAATCATCACCTTCCAATGTAATTTTATACGTTCCTGCGTTAATATAACCCCCAGAAGTTGTATTCAAAATCTTCCATTTTTCAGGTGATGGAAAAAACTCAATCGTATCATTTCGCATTAAAATTCCGTACGCATCTTCCATTTTGAATTTCACTTTCATCGGAGTTTCATTTTTATTCATAAATCGAAAACGCATTAAATAAATTCCAGCAACTCCGGGTTTTACTTCAAACTCTATGCTGTTGTTTGTCTTTTTTGTAAACTCGATATAATCAGCTTTTTTGAAATTTCCTTTCTCGATTCCTGTTCCCGTTGTTTTTGTCTTTTCTGCTTCTATAATTACAACAGATCTTGAATCGTCTTTTTCTCCCATGTCATAAGTTGGAACGACAGCAATTGTGTTTATGTTTTCCGAATTATCAAAAAGAACCTTCTCGCCTTTCTTTACTTTTTTAGTGAAAACATCAAACGAAATTCCATTGTTGTTTTTCGCTTTTTCCTCTATTTTTTTATAATCCGAAAGCCCTTTTAATGTCTTCTTTTTATCGTCAACTAAAATATAAACTGTCGATTCTTCTTTAGCAGTAAACGAACCATTATTTTTAGAATGAGAAGAAAACTGTAAATAATCTGCTCCAAAAACCTCAGAAGGCAATTCGGTAAAAACAACATCAGAATCAGAATATTGTTTTGAATTAATATCCAGCCATGAAGCTATTCTGTTGGTTTTATCATAAGAATCTAAAAGCAAATTCTGAATGTTTTTTAAAGATTCTGAAGCTGGTCTTGCATGAATATCTTTTGTTGCAATCGCAATCGCAGAAATAATCGCTTGTGAAGCTTTTACATTTGGAAACGAAATCACAATTTTTCCATCTATGCTTTTTACTTTGAATGTTTTCTTCAACGCATTATCATGTCCTGCTTCTGCCCAAATATCGAAATCTTTTAAAACAACATTATCATTGATGGCAACATCAAACAAACGCCACCCTTTGCAATCCATTCCACCACCAGTTCCGTACCAAGGTTCTGTGAAATATAATTCTACTAAATATTCTCCGTCTGGTGCAGGAAATTCGTAACGCAATTTATCAACACCATATCTAAAACTTTGAAATAACTCAGAATCTTTTGTGCCATTAATTGGATCAAAAGTAGTTCTTTGACTGGCAAAAAAATCAGGCAGCTTTTCAAAATTATCTGTCCATGATAAAGAGCCCCAAGTATTTTGTCCGTTCTTATGAGTATCCGTTAACCAAGTATTTCCAGCAGAATCTGTCAATTCAGAACCTCCGCAATTTACTCTGTAAATATAATTATACCCGCTTTGGGCTTTTGTAATATCAGTTTTATCAGATGTTAAAGCATCAAAACTTGGTGCTTTTGGAAAGTTATTTAAAACAATATAATCTTTAGCAACAGCTTTTCCGTTTACATAGCCAACAGCATACAAAACATTGTACTGAATATTGACATTATAGAATTGAAAATGCTGTCCAATTCCTGGATTTTTTAGTTTTCCTAAAGAAGTTTTATTGACATCATTAAACAATTCTACTTCGTCACAATTGGAATAAATATCGATTCCGTTTTTGATTCCCGGCTTTTCCCAACGGCTTGGCCAAGTATGCGAAACGATATACACCATCGGATTGGTTTTGTTCGAAACATAGTTTGCGCGGTACATATAAAACGCATCCAGAGGTTCGCCCCAAATCGTAAAAAGTCCTTTGTAATTTACCGGACCAACTTTATCAATATCTCTAAATCCTTCTCCATTTTGTACTCTTCCCGGATTTTCATGTGAAGCAAAAAGCCAGTTGAATTGTCCCGCAATTTTATCTCTAACCGATTCGGCTTCACGAACTTTAATTTCCATTAATTGAGAAAAACGATTTTCGCTCAAAGTTCCTTTTTGGTCAAATTCTCCTTCTGTATGCAAATCGGCTGAACGCCAAGCGCCGTATTCTCCGTTTAATAACTGAGTGGTCATTTCCAGATGGTATTTTAACGGATCTCCGCCATACGTTCCCGACCAGTTTTGAACGACATTCCAATCGGTTCCTTCTCCGCCATTACAAGTTGTTACAATCCTTTGAGAAGCTGATAACGGATCCATTTCTCGGATAATCTGCGTGCATTCTTCAGCAAATTCTTTCGGAATCGTACTTTCATTCTGCAATCCCCACATGACAACAGATGGACTATTTCTTCGTTCCTTAATCCATTCTCGTAATAAGGTTTTGAAGTTTTCTTTAAACTCAGGCGTATCGTACCAAATATGTGCTGAAAACTGACTCCAAAATAAGATTCCGTTTTCGTCTAATTCTTTTTGATATAATAAATTATGAGGCTGATGCGCTTCTCTAAAAGCGTTAAATCCGCCTGCTTTGATTTGTTCGATTCTGGAATGAATCATTTCGTCTGAAAACGAATGACTTTTTCCAATTAAATGTTCGTATTCGCAAACGCCGTTTATAAAAACAGGTTCGTCATTTATGAAAAAACGATTGTCTTTTCCATCACGGCTAACCGGCCAGCTTACCCAGCGAATTCCATAAGGCGTTGTTAACTGATCGATTATTTTTCCATTTTCATAAATTGAAGTCACCAATTTATACAAATACGGATTGGATGGCGACCATAATTTTGGATTCTTAATCTCAGGAAGTGTCTGTGCTATTTCCTTTGTTTCTCCCGAATTTATTTTTTTATCGCTTTTATTGATAGCAACTTTCTTTCCTGAAGCATCCAAAAGGATATTTTCGACAATTAAGTTTCGTTGTGAAGTGCTGTAATTCTTGATTTCTGTAGTGGTATGAAGAATCGCTTTTTGTTTGGAAACCGATTTGTCGTTCCAAATATGAACGCCAAACGGCTGAATTCTAACATCGTTTGTAATTACCAAAGAAACTGGTCTAAAAATTCCCATTGGCTGAGAACCTTCAGAAAATCCCCATTCTCCAGAACAGCCTCCGCAAACCCAAGGCAAATCGGCAATAAATGATGGATGTGATGCTTTTACTACAATTGTATTTTCTTTGTCGAAAGAAACTGCTTTGGAAATGTCTAAAGTGAAAGTAGTTCTTCCGCCTTTGTGTTCGCCTACTTTTTTACCGTTTATCCAAACCGTTGCATAAGAACTTACACCTTCAAAATAAAGAAAATGTTGTTTTGAACTGTCTTTTTTATCGAGTTTTAGTGTCTTTTTATACCAAGCAGTACCATGCAAATTTCCATGTTTTGTTCTTCTGAAACCATAATACTGATCCCAATTGTGAGGCACACTAACCTTTTGCCAATTGGAATCAGTTTTTGGATTTTCTACAAAATCTTCTTCTTTCAGCGGAAGATTATCCAGTATTACGGTTTCCCAAGACGAATTCAGTGAAATTTCTTTACGAAACTTCCCCGAATCTTTGCTCTGACTCCAAACAAAGCAAAGACTTGAAAAAAAACAAAAAATAAAAAAAACTATTCTATTCATATTTTCTATGTCCTGCAAGGTTTTCAAAACCTTGTAGGTTTACTTTTAACGTCCATTTATAATACCTACAAGGTTTTGAAAACCTTGCAGGAACGCATAGGCTAATAAAACAACCAATCAATAGCTGCTTTTTCTCCTGCATTGATATACCCAACATCACGTGGTGTTATGGTTTGATCTGCGTCGATGAAACCTAAAATTAATACTTTTCCTTTACCTAAATCTAATTTATTCTCACCCGGCTGAAAAGTATAAGTATGAATGTTTACACGTGGCAAATCTTTCAAATTCATGGCACTTGCCAGAATCACTTCGGCTTGACCGTGCGCATTTCCTGCTGCATCTGTCTCCAAACTTGGTGGTAATAAGAATCTCTTCTGATCTGAATTGAAATATCCTACCACTAATTTAACCGCTTTTGTGTTTCTAAACTTCAAATGTGTTCCTTTTTCATTTTGATCGTTTTCTACAAATGAGAATCCTCTTAGGTTTTGAAGTTCAGGAGCAATTTTAGTTAACTCCGAAATATCTGTTCCGTATACTTTTGTTCCCGTTTTTACTAAATAAGTTCCTGGCTTTTCATTGATAAAAGTTACTTCGACAGGTTTCCACGGTTTTCCTTCTTTGGTTTCAATTTTTCCGTCTTTTGAAGATTTTAATTTCTCCAAATTTCTTTTAAAATTAGCTAATTCACGCTCGTAATGCGGTAATAATTCAGCCCAGGTTTTGTTGTTTCCGTCGTCTCCTCCAATTGGGATTCTGCGTTGAGCGGTCTGCATACTGTTGGCATAGTAATACGTATCTTTCGTCAGGTTTACCAATAATTCGTAATACTCGATACTTTTCTCCAAATGAGGCATCGCTTTGTCTAAATCGGTAATATCGTTTGAATAACTGTATCTTAAAACCAATAAAGCTGCTTTTACTTTTTCTGAGAAAAAATCGGCGAAAGCCTTATAAGCATGGATATCATTTTTAAGACGTCCAAATTCTTCTTTGTCTTTCGTTACACTTGCTTCTGCTTTATCAATGGCTTCAACAGCTAATCTTCCGTGTTCAGTAATTTCAGCAATAATCTGAGTAGGAAGTTCTCCTGAATGTGGTTCTTTGTTCCATTCTTTTTTGGCATATTCTAAAAGTAATTCGCCCGCTGGCCCGCAAGATTCATGGAATCCAGGATAAACTCTCCATTTTGACGGATTCATCAATTGGCTTTCGAACATTCCTAGCAATAAAGTTTGACGGTTTCCTTCTGTGATTCCGAAACGTCTTAAGGTTTTTGGAGCAATCTCTCCAGTTTCTTCGTAAGCTTTTAGAATGTTATTTGCTGCTTCTTGAGTTGTTCCGAATTTCGCAGCTAAATCATTATCCCAATATTTAACTTCTTCGTTTCGATCTCTTTTACTGTCCCAAGCGTATCTTGCCCAAGCTTTGTACCAAATCCAGTCACGATCCATTTCTAATAAACGTTCTCCTGATTTTGTTTTATCTGCCGAGTAAGGCCAATCCCAATAAGATGCCTGCGGATATAAATGTAGCGCATTTGCTCCATGAACACTATGCATCGCTTTAACCGTTTTTTGAATAAAATCTGGAGAACCATATCTGAAAGGCTCTAAGTTTGCCAAAATATGAACATTTTCAATATGAATTGATTTTAAAGCACTTAATTGTTTATGCGTTTCTCCCCAAGGTCCACCCGGCGTATAAGTCGTTAAAGATTCTCCTGTATATTTGCTTTCTGTATATAAGTTTTTATATAATGGAAGTGATTTTTCCATTACCAAAGGCCCGTCTGTATCGTGAGAACGAAGGATAATTGGCGGTTCTTCTGTTTTTCCTAATGCCTGTAAACCATCACGAACACCCGGAATAATCGTTTTGGTAAACCATTCTACATCATCATCAACGGTATTAATGGCTTCGCCCAAACAAACCATTAAACCTACGTTTGGATATTTTTCGATAAAAGCAGCAATAGATTTTCTGGTATAATCTGAAAGTAACGGTGTAATTGGACGCGAACGATCTTGAGTTTTAATATTGTAATGTTCTGCAAAAGGTTTAGAAACAATAATATTGTAAAACATCTGGATTACCCAGATTCCACGTTTGTTTGCTTCAACGGTTAAGAATTTATAGATTTCTTCATTCTTTTTGAAATCTTCGTCGCTTACTTCAACAGCAAACGGATATTCTTTTAGTTTTACCAAAGAAGCAAACGGATGTCCGTTCCATAAATACAAAGAGTTCATGCGGTTTTCTACCAACATATCTAAGTATTTAATCCAAAGTGCTTTATCATAAAACCAAGGAAAAGTTTCTGGCGTATACGGATATTCGTAAACGTCACGTCCTGGAAGATAAACTGGTTTCTGCATTCCGATGCAAGCTCCTCTCAAAACCATTTCTGGACTATCATCAATATTGATTTCTGATGGAAGCTGACCTGAAGTTTTAATGCGATCTGCCAATTCAAGCGCGCCGTACAATGTTCCGCTAGCATCTGTACCTTCAATATAAATTGCATTATTTTGAGTACGAATCTGGAAACCTTCTTTCTTCGTTAATTTACTGTCATCAATTTTAGCACTTTTAGCATTTTTCTTCCAGAAATCGGTTCCTTTCTCTCCAATTACAATTACTTTATCCTTTGATTTTTTGAATTTATCAGAAGAAGTTACACTGAATCCTTTTGCTGAAAGCATTTCAGATAATTTGGCTGCTCCAAACTTTGCTCTAGGCGAACTCGGATCACTTACAACTGTGATGTTCTGCGCTGTCGCGAAAGAGACGTAAAGACATAAAAAAAGTAATTGTAAATATTTCATGGTATTTTAATTTTATTCATTAAAAATCCCCATCTAGTTTGTCATTTCGACGAAGGAGAAATCACACTCGGGAATCGACAAAGATTGGCGATATACTTGGCGGAAATTCTAATGTGATTTCTCCTTCGTCGAAATGACAAAAGTGAGATTTTATTCTTTAGCCACAGATTAAAAGGATTTTCACAGATTTAAAAAATCATTTTAATCCTTTTAATCTGTGGCTATAAATTAATTCTGGAAGATCTTTTTCAAATAAGCTACGTTTGCTCCGTAATTAGCTTTTACATTATGCACTTGCGTTACATCACGAGAACGCTCTACAATTAGCCATCCGCTCCATTTCATTTCGTCCAAAGTTTGTTTGATTTTTGGCATGTCGATCGCTTTGTCATTTTCTAACCAAAACTGATCGGTATTTGAAGCGTGAATCTGCGCCAAATATTTCTTTCCTAATATTTTTAATTCGGATGAAATATCTCTTTTATTATCTAAAGCATTTGCAAAATTGAAAGAGCTTTTAATGTATTTTGAACCGACTTCATCTAAAAGTTTTTTCTCTTCTGTAGCACTCAAAGAAGTTTCAATAGCAATAACTCCTCCAATTTTACCGACTTCTTTTCCTGCCCATTGCAGTCTTTTAATTACCTCTGGACGCAATTCTGGATTTTTAACCAAATCGGTTTGAGTTCCTAACGGAAGATAAGCCACTTTTACATTCATGTTTTTCATTGCCTGAATACAATCCGTAATCATTGGTGTGATTTCTCTTGTGGCAAAAGACTGCGCATAAAATCCAGACATCGCAATCGAGCTGATTCCAACCCCAGTTTCTTTCGATTTATCTAAAAACTTTTGTCTCTCAACTGGGTCGCCCAATTTGCTGTCAAAAGTTGGTCTAGTTCCTAAACCTCCCATGTCTAGTTCGATTCCGTCAGCTTTTATTTCAGCAGCCAAACCAAAAGCACCTAATTTTTGTCTTTTCAAAATCATCCAATCGCAAACTGCCACTTTGTATTTTTGCTTTTTGTTTGAAGACTGAGCCGTTACACAACTATTGAATGTTGTCGATACAACAATAAGCATTGCAATAAATAAATTTCTTTTAGATTTCATGGTTATATTTTTTTGCCACTGATTAAAAGGATTAAAATGATTTTTTTTCTAATCCATCCATCTCCAAAATCTGCCAAATCTGCGAGAGTATTTTTTTTCACGCAGATTTGGCAGATTGAGCAGATTTTTTTTAATCCATTTAATCCTTTTAATCTGTGGCTATATCTTTATTACTCTTCTTCCGCTTTTACAGCTGTAACTACTTTACCTTCTTCACCCGGCCAGATTCCGTTTTTGATTGGAAGCGCAACCAGTTTACTCGGATCAACTTTTACATATTTCAGCTTTTCTCTTCTCCAAGTATAAACGATATGAACCATTCCGTCTGAGCTTTGAATCATTGAAGGATAAGAATACTGACTGATTTTTGAATCTTCTAAAACCAAAGCGGCATTCCAATTGATTCCATCTTTAGAAACCGAAACATTCAAAGGTGTTCTTGGCCCTTTCGCTTCTTTTCCTGGAGGCAAAACATGATTGTAAACTAACAAATGTCTGCCGTCTTTAAGTGTAACAGCATCAGTTCCTGAGTTGTTATTTGGAAGTCCTATTAACTCTACATCCGACCAAGTTTTTCCGTTGTCTTTTGAGAATGTACTAAAAATAGCTCTGTTTCTTGTTCTTCCGATAGCCTGAATACTTCCATCTTTATGAAATAAAATACTTGGCTGGATTGCATTGATTTTCTGTTTTCCTCTCGGAAGCGTATCGCCCATTACCCAAGTTTTTCCAAAATCTGGAGTCGATTCCATACGAAGTCTCCATCCGTCGCCTTCAATACTTGACGGGCACAATAAAGTTCCGTTGCTTAATAAAACTGGTTTATTTTTGATTGGCCCTAAGAAACCGTCTGGCATTTTTTGAGCTTCAGACCACGTTTTTCCACCATCAGATGAAGTTCTGATTACGCCCCACCATTCTGATGGTTTTGGTCCTATTTTGTAGAATAACATTAAATCGCCACCCGGAATTTGATACAAAACCGGATTCCAAGTTGGTAATCTCGGCCCGTCTTTCATGACACCGTCGGCAACTTTTACGCCTTCGTTCCAAGTATCGCTTCCTTTTGGTTTGATGGCTACATAAATGCAAACATCAGGATTTCTTTCGTGCGTTCCTCCAAACCATGAGGCAACTAAATCACCATTTGTAGCTTCGACAATTGTAATGGCGTGACAAGACGGATAAGGTGCTTTATCGTAAACAAATTGATCTACTAAAATTCCTTCTTTCCAAGTCTTTTTCTCTAAAGCCGATTTACAGCTTCCTAAAAGGAAAAGTCCAAACAAGACAAATGCTAATTTTGCTAACTTCATTCTTAATTAAATTATGAATTATTTTTTTTGACTATAAATACATACCCAACATTTTTTTAGGTAAAAATATTTAATAAGTGTAAAAATAACACCAAAAAATTAACAATGCATCCTGTACTGTCCCGAATTATTAAAAATGCAGATTATTTAACGCTAATAGCAAAATTTCCTGACGAAAACGTAATATCCGAAATCTCATTTATTTTTTTATTGCATCAAAGTAATATTTCTAAGAGTTCATTTTTTGAGAAAAAAAAATATTATTTCTTCCTAGGTAAAGTCTTTTTCTCGTCTGCAGGAGGCAAAAAATTCTCATTTGTCACTACATTTTTGCCCGTTTGCTGTTCCAGTTCAACTCTTGCATTTTTTGCCACTGCTCCACCCTTTTTGCTTGCCACTGCATTTTCGATTATTCCTTTTGCTTCATCGTTTTCGGCTATTTGTCTTGTTGAAAGTTCAGCCAGCGCAGTAAAAATAAGTTCAGCCTCGCTCATGTGATCTCTAAGATTTTGTGACTTTAAGCCTTTTGCTTCTTTATGTTCTTTCACTGAAAGACCAGTCCATTCCTGATGAATAATATTAGTTAGAATTGCAAATTCATTTTTCTCTTCAATACCCGCTTCTTTCCAATAATCAGTTAGCTTATTTCGGGTTTCTTGTCCCATCATGCGTTGCTGAATCCACTTTTCGCTTCTTCCATGTTGTTTCCAGTTTTCTCTCGCCCGATCAATGCTTTGCACCGGATCTTGAATTTCCTGAATACGTTCATAACCAACTTTTGCTAGCCATTGTTTAAACGGTTCAGCTTTAGGAGATGGAATGGATTGTACTATTCTAAAAATATTCTCAACGTTGCCTGCCAATGTTTTACGCTTTTTCCCATTAGTCAGCATTGTTACCTGGGGACAATTTGTCCCTATGTAACTTCCAAGTTCAACATCTCTCTTTCTGATTTTTTTTAAATAATCTGTCGGGTTTTTAGAATCTGTTAATGCCTCAACAATATCCACTATAGAAAAATACCAAATTTCATTATCGGTATCATAATGGCTTCGTACTTTTTTATCTTCAAAAACTTTAATGGCATCCATGAATTACTTTTTACAATAGTCTACAATAGTACGAAAAAACTTCCTTATTTTACACTCAAAACATAGGAACCCGATGGTAATGTTACAACAGTATTATTATCCGTTTTAATAGAAGTAGAAAATTGAGTTAACTTTTGCTTATTCACTGTTATTGCTGAAACATTTGTTGTTGGTAAATACACTAAAGCTGAAGCATTTGCAGGAATCGTAATATTCCAAACCAAAGCTTTTTTATCTTTTTTCCAATCACTTTTTATCAATCCGTAAATCGATTCATATGAAGCATTTACATAAGTCAATCCGGCATTAAAATCTGGTTTCATGATGATTTGTTTGAAGCCCGGAGTTTCTGGATTGCTCTTGATTCCTGCCATATTTTCGTAATACCAAATCAATAAATCACCTAAAAGCATGACGTGGTTTTGCGAATTCATTGCTGGATCTGCGGTGTTTCCGTTCCAAAGTTCCCAAATGGTCGTGGCACCGTTTTCGACCATATAACCCCAGCTTGGATAGGTTTTGTTTGATGCTAATTTGAAAGCCAAATCGCCACGTCCAAAATTGGTTAAGGTTCGCATTAAAAACTGGGTTCCAATAACACCTGTACTTACATGGCCATTTTTTGTTACTTCCACTTCATGCACCAGATTTTCGAAAACTTTTTGCTCTAATTCTTTTGCAACCATTCCGAAAGTTAAAGGCAGTAAATTGGCCGTTACTGTATTATTGGCGTAACCATTTTTTGATGAATTAAAATATTTAGCGTTGAATGCTTTTTTTATTCTTGAAGCTAATTCGTCATAATGTTTAATATCATTTTGCGAATTGGCAATCACAGCAAACTTTTTCATGATATTTAGAAGCTGATAATAAAACGCGCTCGAAATCAATTCACCATCGGTTAAACGAGAAGGATCTTTGGAACGAATTAATTCCAAGGACTCTGGCGGAACGCACCAATCGCCGTATTTATCTTTGGTCATGATATCATCAACCAGATAGTTTTCTTCCATATAATCCATCCATTTTTTCATCGACGGATATTGTTTTTCAACCACTTTTTTGTCTCCAAACTGCTGATAAAGCATATCAGCGACCGTAATATACGTTCCCGGCCAAGTTACATTATCGCCATAATAACGCCAGAAAGCTGGTGCCACATCTGGAATTCCGCCATCGATAGTTTGCGAGTTTTTAATATCATCTAACCATTTTGCATATAAAGTCTGATTATCAAATAAGAAACTTTCTCCATAAGCTCCCGTTGTTCTGTCTCCCAACCAAGGCTGACGCTCATTTCTCTGCGGACAATCGATTGGCATTCCTTTATAATTCCCGCTGATTCCCCACCAGGCATTGTTAAAAATCTGATTCATAATTGGGTTTGAAGAATCGAAAGTTCCTGTTGTGGCGATATCATCGTAAACGACTTTTCCAACGAAATTTTCTAAAGTCGGTTTGGTTTTAAAACCCGAAATTTCAACAAATCGGAATCCGTGAAAAATAAAACGAGGTTCCCAAATTTCTTCTCCTTCTCCTTTTAGAGTATAAATATCAGTTGTTTTGGCATCACGTAAATTCGCAATATATAACGAACCATCTGGCTGTAAAGATTCAGCAAATTTCATGGTAATTTTATCGCCAGCGTTTCCTTTCGCTTTCAACTGTAGCCAGCCCACCATATTTTGTCCCATATCTAAGATATAAGTTCCTTTTGATGTCTGTTTGATCGAAATCGGTTTTACTTCACGTTTAATTTTCATATTCGCCGACATCTGCCCTTCGTAAAATCCGCCCGGTTCCTGAACATATTCTGCCGAAAGCCATTTTTTATCATTGAAATTAATGGTATTCCAACCTTTCATTTCTTTACGGGCATCGTATTCTTCGCCATCATATTCGTTGTTGGATAAAATCGGACCATCGGTTGTAATTTTCCAAGTGTCATCTGTTCTAATCACATCTTTACTTCCATCTGTATATTCTACAAACATCTGCAAAGCCATTTTCGGATACCCAAAAGTTTTGATTTTGTAAGGTTTATAATCCTGACGCATGGTAAAAAAACGTCCATTCCCTAAAATGGTTCCCAATGCATTTTTTCCTTCCTGCAATTGCGAAGTCACATCAAAAACATTGTATTTTACATTCTTGGTGTAATCCGTAGGAACGGGCGCTAAAACCTGATCGCCAATTTTATTTCCGTTAATATATAACTCATACAAGCCCATTCCCATGATATAAACCTTGGCACTTTTGACTTTCTTTTTTAAGTCGATTTCTTTTCTTAAATATCTGGCAGATAATCGAGAATACTGCGAAACAATATCTCCCGGAGACGTTTTTTCGTATCCAATCCAGCGAGTTGATTTCCAATCTGCATAAGTTAAAATTCCGATGCTGAAATATGCTGTTTCTTTTGATTGAGCCTCGCCTTTATTCGTAAAAACCGTTACTTTCCAGTAAACATCTTGTCTGTCTTTTAGCTTTTTTCCACTATAAATTACATTTACAGAAGCGTCACTTTGTACTTTTCCGCTATCCCATAAATCTCCGTTCCCGGCATTTAACTTTTCTAAACTTGAAGAAGCTGTTATTTGATAAGCCGTTTGTTTTACATCATTTATTTCTGCTTTAATTTTCCAGCTTAATCTTGGCTGCAGAACGTCAATTCCTTCCGGATTGGTCAGCATTTCGCATTTTAAATCGCTCACAATGATTTTGTTTTGGGCTTTCGCCGAAATTGTGAAAAGTGAAATGATTAAGGTAAGATGTAAAAAAAACTTTTTCATGATTTTATTTTATTGTCTTTGTGATAATTTTTGTTTCACGCAGATTTGGCAGATTTAAGCAGATGTTCACAGATTTTTATTATCATTTTACAGATTAGATTATACATCAAAAAATCTATTCTAATCTGCTAAAATCTGTTTAAAATCTGCGTGAAAAATTCTACGTAACAATTTTTAATTTTATTGAGAAACTAACTTCACCAATCTCTCAGAAACTGCAATTTCTTTCCCATTTTTGAATATCCTAAAACCTTTTCCTTTTTTATATTTTTCTCCCGTTTTATCCCAAAGAATCGTAATAATATTACCATGATATAAAACATTATCCAAACAAAACCAATCCCATTTTTCTTGTGGAATCAACGGATTTACCTCTATTTTTTCATCTGCTCTTGGGCGTAAACCAACCAATCCTGTAATCACTAAATCATTGAAAGTGGAATGATTATAATAACGGCTTCTTTCCCTGTCGCCCATTAACCAATACCCTGTTGTTTCGTCTAAATATTCGCCAACATACGGTTTCCCTCTGTAATACTGCGACTGAACGTACAATTCCATTTGCTTGAAATAATCCGGTTTGGCTACAAAATTCTGATTGTAATTATTCAAAACATTAGCTAAAGCCGTTAAAGTCTGCGAACTTGCAAATGGCCAAATCGCTCCATCCCACTCACAGGTTCCAGTTCCGTGCGTTCTAAAACGTGAATTTCTTCGTTCTGCCGTAGTCAAACCAAATGGAGCCGAAAATCCTTTTTCATCTTTAATTTGTTCCCAGGCTTTTTCAAAACCTTTTTCTTTTTCAGGAAGATTAAAATACCACGGAATAAATCCGATCGCTTCTCTAACCTGTGCTAAAGTATCTTTTTCAGTCAAAGTTTCAAAAAATTCGCTTTTCTGATTCCATAATTTCGTTTCTACCAATTGCTGTAAAACGTTAGCTTTCGCTTTGAATTTGGTTTCTGTTTCCTTATCGCCTTTCAATTCAGCCATTTTAGAAATCGCTACAGCATTTCCGTACATATAACTGTTTATCGTTGGTCTTGCATTTTGTACTTTTCGTCCGCCACTTAAAGATTCTTCCATTCCATCTTTCACATCATGCTGCCAAAACAAACCATCTTTACGTTGGCGGTCTTTTTCCCAAACGGTATAATCTGTAACCATGTCCGAGTACAAATCCAATAAGAATTTTTCATCCTTATTTACCAAATAACGATTGAATAAAGCATCGGCTGTCCAACTGCTGAATTTATACAATTTATTCATTGGTTTTCCATCATTGCCTCTATACCAAAGTTTCACATCTTGCTCAATATATTTCGGATCATGAACCCATCTGAATTCATTGATATGATGTCCCAAAGCACAACTAATCATATTGTATTTATCGGCATACGAACGGTCAACCAAAAACTCTGTAATAGCAAATCCTTGCGGAGTATTTTTGATATGCTTACGAACACTCCACCATCTGAAATAATAGATTTCCTCAAAATTCTGTTGTGGACATTCAAACAGCGGAATATTCTTTTCCATCCACGCCCAAGCACTGTCATTGGGAATCGCAAATTTTAAATTTTCATCTTCCATTGTGTTGAAATAATCAACATAATGTTTGAAATTTTTTTCTTTTAAAATAACAGATTTTCCTTTTTGAGAATGTCCTACACCTGATTTACAACCGCTATTTATACAAGCGATTAAAATTGAAAGTGTTATTATTTTATGTTTGAAATGTTGTAACATATTCTATTTTTATTTTATTATTTTGGTACTGTTTTGTCATTTCGACCGAAGGGAGAAATCACACGCGGGATTCGACAAAGATTGGTGACATTCTGTGCGGAGTTTCTAGTGTGATTCCTCGTTCCTCGGAATGACAAACTAGACTTATACTTTATTTAAAATATTAATTCCCCGAAAAAGTATAAGTCTGCCCTGCTTTCATATTCACATCATAAATATTATAAGTTGGCAATTGAACTTTAGGCAATTTTGCTTCATTTGAAATAATCGGTTTCTTTACTTCTACATCGTAAAACAACGGATTCGGATTTTTTCCTTTTGCTTTTTTAAGCGAAGAACCTTTTAAAGTATTCTCAACTTTCAATCTACAATTTCCTCCTATTTTCGAATAGATTTTTAACTCTGAAACTTTATTGTTTTTCCAAGTCATATCAATTACAAAACCACCTCTTGCAACCAAACCTTTAATACTTCCGTCTTTCCAAACCGTTGGCAAAGCAGGCAATAAATGAATCGCATCTTCCTGACTCTGCATCAGTATTTCGGCAAAACCGGCTGTGCATCCAAAGTTTCCATCAATTTGAAAAGGCTGATGAGCATCTAACATATTCGGATACGTGCCTCCACCTTTTCTTTGGTCTGCTGTCACCAAATGCAATTGATCCTGAATCAATTTATACGCATGATTTCCGTCCAATAATCTCGCCCACAAATTCACTTTCCATCCCATTGACCAGCCTGTAGACTCGTCTGTTCTATAAATCAAAGATTGTTTAGCCGCTTCAAATAATTCAGGTGTTTTAATGGCCGAAATCTGATTACTCGGATACAATCCGTACAAATGCGAAACATGTCTGTGATTGTCTTTCGGATTATCCCAATCTTCCTGCCATTCCTGCAACTGATTGTGTTTTCCCACTTTCATTGGAGGCATTTTGGCCAAAGCATCGCTTACTTTTTTCGCATAAACAGCATCTGGAGAAACCAAAGCCGAAGCTTCAATAACATGCGTAAACAAATCAAAAACCAACTGATTATCCATTGTTGTTCCCGATGCAATTGTTGCTTTTCCTGTTCCGCCCGCGTGTATGTTTTCAGGCGAACTTGACGGAACAACCACTAAATATTTTGTGTTTGGATCGATAACCATAAAGTCAAGAAAGAAATCAGCAGCGCCTTTCATAATCGGATAAATTTCTGCTAAATATTTTTTATCGCCAGTATACAAATATCTTTCCCATAAATCCTGACAAACCCAAGCGCCACCAGTCGGCCACATTCCTGATGCTGCTGAATCTACCGGAGCGGTAACTCGCCAAATATCGGTGTTATGATGCAAAACCCAACCGCTAGCATTGTACATTGTTTTAGCCGTTTCTGCGCCTGTTACAGCCAATTCTTTTGCCATTTGCACAAAAGGTTCGTGCATTTCTTGCAAATTGGTTACTTGTGCGGGCCAATAATTCATTTCGGCATTGATGTTTGTTGTGTATTTACTATCCCAAGGCGGAGTTACCATATCATTCCAAATTCCCTGTAAATTGGCTGGCTGTCCGCCTGGCTGTGAACTCGAAATTAGAAGATAACGACCAAATTGGAAATATAAAGCAGCCAATTGCGGATCGAATTGTTTTGAAAAATCTCTAATTCTTTCGTCTGTTGGCTTTTTAACTAAATCATTTGAACCTAAATCTAAAGAAACTCTGTTGAAGAATTTTTGATAATAATCAACGTGAGCTTTCTTAATCGTTTCAAAATCTTTGGTTTCTGCTTTCGCTAAATAGTCTTTGCTTTTCGCAATTTCATCACCCGAAATATCCTGATAGTTTTTGAAATTGGTTGCAATCGAAATGTATAAAGTCGCTTCATCGGCTTTGTTGATACTTAAAACACCGTTGCTGGCATCAATTTGTCCACCTTTATTTTTCGCCGTTAATCGGCCTTGAAATTTTACTTTTCCTTTTACGCCTTCAAAGTTAGTTCCAACTCCCGAAAGTATAATCTGGTTTCCTTCTGTCGAAGCAACCGTTTTATCAATCGGACTGTTCATGAAAACATTACAAGTAATCTGTCCCGGCTGACTTGCAGTAAGTTTTACTACAATAACCTGATCTGAAAATGCAGTTAGAATTTCTCTTGTAAATTCAACGCCGTTTACTTTGTATTTTACTTTCGCTGTTGCATTACTGATGTCTAAATCACTGTAATAATCGGTATATTTTTGATGTCCGTTGAATGAAATATAAACGCTTCCAAAAGTCTGATATGGCATTCCGTCATTGGTTTGCGACATGATATCCTGCGTTGCCAAATCCTGAGCTTCATCAAATTTTCCGTCAAAAATTAACTGACGAACAATTGGTAATGCTTTTATCGATTTGGAATGTGCATTGCTGTTTGGAGATCCTGCCCAAATGGTTTCTTCATTTAATTGCAAACGTTCCACTGCAGGATCGCCAAAGACCATTGCCCCCAAACGTCCGTTTCCTAAAGGTAATGCTTCGTTCCAGATAGACGCAGGTTTATCGTACCAAAGTTTTAGGTCACTTTGTGCTGTTGCTGTCAAGGAAAAAATTCCAAAACAGATTGCCGTTATTTTAATTTTTAACTTCATAGTATATTTTTTTTTGCCACGAATTACACGAATTGCACCAATTTCTTTTTTTAATTTTTAATTCAATTTCTCTAATTTGTTTTGCCACAGATTAAATGGATTATTTGGATTTTTTTATCTCCATAATCTGCTAAATCTGCGAGAGTAATTTTTTCCGCAGATTTAGCAGATTTTAATCAGTGGAAATCCTTTAATCTGTGGCAAAAAAAATAATTCGTGCCAATTCGTGTAATTAGTGGCAACTTCTATTTTACTTCTTAACCTCGTAAACTTTCAGATTTTTTTCTCCGAACATTTCATATAATTTGTTGATGTCTTTTAAAGCATTTTTTGGCAATTTTTCACCTTTATCTCCAAAGACAAACAACTTTTCTTTTGGTTCAATTACACAAGTCGATTCGTCGATTTCGCCTTTATCATTCTTCACTTTATTCAAATCTAAATTTAAATATTTTGCCATAAACGGATACAAAGCCATACGTTTCGAGATTCCGAAATCGTGTCCTTCTTTCGCAAAATGAGCATTTTCAACTAAATCTTTCTTTCCGTACAATTCATAGGTTCTTTGAATAAAAGGAAATTCCAATTCCGGAACCGCCAAAGTCCAGTCTTTTCCATCAGAAACAATCAATTGTGGTTTTGGAGCCATCATAGCTGAAATTTCCGCGTTGTTTGTTCCGTTTCCACAAAGGTGAATTCCGCGTCCGCTTTCACATGGACAACCACCTGAAAAATGAGAAGAAACCATTACAACCGGAGCCGAAACTTTTACTCGATCATCAATGGCAGCTAAAAACATGGTATGTGAACCACCGCCAGAACCTCCAGTAACACCAACTCTCGACATATCAGCATTTTTTACGGTAGCAAAATAATCCAATAAACGAATTCCAGTTAAAACCTGAACCGTCGATGCAATGCTGTTTCTATGCGTTTCTTCCGGAAATTGTAGTAATGATTCTCCCCAGGCAAATAGATCATAAGATACAACAATTGCTCCCATTTTAGCCATGATTGCACATCTGTACTGTTCATCTTTTCTATATCTTCCATCTCCAAAATGTCCGTCAGGCGTTAAGATAACTGGTGCTTTTTTATTTAACGGATACGGCTTGTAAATCGATCCTGTTGCATAAACACCTGGCAGAATTTCTAAAGCAATATTTTCAACACTGTAATCTTTATAAATTCTTTTTGGAGTTAAAAGTGGTTTAGATTTTGGCATTGGGGGCGCCTTTTCTAATCCAAATGATGCAATCATACAAGCTTTTAACTCCGTTTTGCGTTTCTCCCATTCTTCTTTGGTCGAATAAAGGCTTTCTAAGTAAAACAAACGCTCTTTTCCTTTATCTACCGAAACTTTATGGTTTTCATACTTGCGTATGATGTAGGTTCCATCGGGTTGTTTGAAATACATCAATTCAAACGGTGCCAAAATATTGGTCAGTGAAAGCGCTAAATTTCCAGGTTCAATTCTCCAATCGGCGTAATCAAGTCCTTTTCCTTTTAATAAACCTCTATCGTCGTTGATAGTTACGTTAAAAACAGATTCTATTTTTTTCAATGTTTCTGATACCGGTTTTCTAAAATTAGTATCAGAAGTCCTTTGTGCATTGGCAAATGTCAAAGCAAAAAATAAAATTGTTATATATATGTTTTTAATTTTCATTGTTTCGTTGTGTTAAACTAACTTAAAATTGAACGCTGATGACACGGATTTACTTCGTAAAGACGCGGATTAAAGCGGATTTTTTTATTTTTTTTAATTGCCTCCTGCTTTAGCTGGAGGAAAATATTATTGATTTCTACATTGGCTTTAGCCGAACTTAGTCGTTTGGCTAAAGCCCTGCGGCTTGTCTTGTTTTCTTAAACCTCCAGTTAAAACTGGAGGCAATTCAATTTTACATCTTGAAATAGAACAAAAAAATCCGTATAAATCCGCGTCTTCGCGATAGCGAATCCGTTTCATCCGTGTCCCATTATATTGTGCATTCTATTGTATAAATTCCTGATCCTAATTCCAAAACAGGCTTTTGGGCTTTTTCATCAAAACCTGCCCTAAATCTTTTGCCATCCATTTTTATTTCCGAATTTTTAGCAACCGGTAATTTTACTGTCGCTGTTGTATTCACCGGAATCTGAACCGTCAAAATAAACTTACCGTCTTTCTTTTCCCAAAAAGAAGCAATTTTTCCATAAACCGATTGATAGTCCGCTTTCGCGAAAGTCATATCTCCAACTACTTCCGGCTGAATAAAGAAATGTTTGAATCCATGTTTTTCAGGATCTGACATAATTCCTGCCAAGCTTTGGTAAAACCATTCTTCAATTTGTCCTAACATAAAATGATTCCATGAATTTCCTTTTCTCGGATCCCATTGTTCGGTTAAAGTGGTCAAGCCAAATTTAATCTGAAAACCATAACCCGGCGCATCGTAATGATTGTGCATTTTATACATCGTTTCGTTTTCTCCGTTTCTTGCCAAAGTCTGGAATAAATAACGATTTCCAACATCTCCCGTTGTCAAACGATCTCCTTTTTCTTTGATATCAGCTAAAAGATTTTGCATTACTGCCTCTTTATATTGCGGTTCTACGATATCCATAAATATCGGAACGGCATTGCTAAACTGGCTGTTTGTTCCGTATTGTTTAGTTTCTTCGTTGAAAAACTCCTTATTGAAAGCCGTTTTAATCTCTGAAGCCAACATATTATATTTCTCAAAATCTTCAGTTTTACCTAATAATTTTGATGCTTTTGCAACTAAATAAGCGCCATAGTAGTAATGAGAAGTCGCAGAAAGCGCAATCGGACTGTTTTTAGAATATCCCGCAGGATGCGTTCCGTAATCGTACCAATCGCCCAATCCGTGCGAAACGATATGGTTTGTTGCTTTTGTTCCTAAATAATCCACGTAATTCTTCATTACAGGAAAATATTTTTCTAATAATGAAGCATCTCCATAATATTCATAATACATCCAAGGCAGAATTACACCTGTTACACCCCATTCTGGAGAATCGGTAAAATCACCTCCAAAAATTACATATTCAGGAACAATTGTCGGAATTAAACCATTTTCTCTTTGTGAATCAGAAATATTCTGCATCGTTGCTGGAAGGAAAGTTTGAAGATTATAATTGAACATCAAACCGGGACCATTTAACTGAATTTCTTCCAGCCAGCCTAATTTTTCACGTTGCGGACAATCGGTAAAAACGCTTTGGAAATTGCTTTTTATGGAGTTGTTAATCAGTTCATGTGTCTTATTAAAAATCTCATTGGAGCATACAAAACTTCCTGCTTCTCCAGCCGAATTATAAATGAAATTCGATTTTAAATCAACCAAAGTTGGAAGATCTTTATTCTTATCTTCTTTATAATTAATATTTTCAATCTGAACATACTGATAACCGTAGAAACTGAATTTTGGCGTCCATTCTTCTGTTCCGTCTCCTTTTAAAGTGTAATCATAATAATACGGTTTTCCAGATCTTCCTTGCGCGATTGTTCCTTCTTCATTTAAACCTTCGGCAACCCAAACACGAATTGATTGTCCTTTTTTTCCTTTTACTTTGATGGTTGGAAATCCCGAAAGATTCTGTCCCATATCAAAAACATAGAAATTTGGTTTCAGTTCTTTTACGGTTTTAACCTCGTATTGCTTCTGAATAATAACTGGTGGTGCTGTCTGTGGTCGTAAAACTCCTTTTGGCGCTTCCTGAACCACAACCTTTTTCCAATCTCTGTCTTTGAAACCTTTACGATTCCAGTCTTTTTGCTCTAAATTGGCATTGTAATCTTCTCCTCCAAAAATACTGTTATAGGTAATAGGACTTTTGCTGTATTTCCAAGTTCTATCTGATTTTATAATTTCTTCTGATCCGTCATTATATTTGATTTTCATTTTGAAGAACAAAGTCGGAGGACCAAAACTTACGAAGAATTTGGTATATCTTTCAGCAAGCGTATTGTACATTCCGTTTCCTAACAAAACGCCAATTACGTTATCGCCTTTTTGAAATTCTTTTGCGCTTAACTCGTAAACATTATAATTAACCGTTTTATCATAATCTGTCCACAAAGGCGCAAATTGGCTGTTACCCACTTTTTTCCCGTTGATGGTTAATTCGTAATGTCCCAGACCTGAAATATAAACTACAGCTTCTTTGACTGCTTTTTCTACTTCGAAAGGTTTACGCAACATAATACTTCTGCGTGCCAAAGAATCAGAAGCATTGATAAACGAATTCTTTTTCTCTCTGTTAAAAGTCGCTGTATGATAATTTCTTCCTTCTGGCAAATGGCTGTCGGCTTTGGTAATGGCACCAATCCAAGTCGGATTTAAATCTGATTCTAAAGAAGCGGTTCTGAAAGTAGCCGTTTTACTCCATTTTGAAATTTTTCCTTCCTGATTCCATACTTTAACTTTCCAGAAGTATTTGGTTTCGCTTTTTAAAGGTTTTCCGTTATAAACAATATGCAGGTTCTTATCTGTATTTACTCTTCCCGTATTCCAGATATCTCCATCATCATTATTTAGTTTTTCTTCTGACGAAGCCACCAAAATAATGTAAGCGATTTGTGATGCATCAGATTCTTTTGAAATCAATTGCCAGCTCAATTTCGGCTGATTCTCGACAACTGCTAATGGGTTTTCAGCCATTTCTGTAGTTAAATGTACAGGCAGAATTTGTCCATTTGAAATGAACGTGATTAAAAAGCTAAGTCCTAATAATATGTTTTTGAAATTCTTCATTATTATTTGTTTGGATACAGAATCCTTATTCTCATTTTTTGTCATCCTGACGAAGGAAGGATCACACTAGAAACTCCTCAAAGTTAATCGACAATCATTGTCGAGCTACTTGTGTGATCCTTCCTTCGTCAGGATGACAAGATTACGGTTATTCTACTCTACAACTTCTTCGTAATCAACGATTCGATATTGAATACTGCTTCTGGAATTAATTTTCCTGTTTGAGGCAGATCATCGTAATCGTCTGTGTCTGGCGCTGTGTCTGGATCTGGCGAATGTCTTTGCTCTCCTGTTCGGAACATGATTCGCTCAAAACCGTCTGTTGGCGCATAAAATATCTTTGTTGATTCTTTTCCATCGTTTACTTTTATAGTATACTGACGGTTTTTAGCATCTAATTTAACTGTGATTGTATATGCTTTGTTTGCTTCGTACTTTGTAACCGAACTCAAACGCGCACCATTTTTTACCTTTAATTCTCCATCCGAATCAAAAATTAATCTTACCGATGGTAAACCTTGCTTATTTTGAAATTCAACTTGTAATAAACCATGATTATTTTGTTCTGGTTTTATGGTGAAAACAGCTTCCATTTTTGATGCAAAAGGAATAACTCTTTCAGCACGTGAATAGTCAAAATAATCCTGATCTCTTAAAGTCAGCCATTTCTTACCATCAGCTTTCTTTTCGATTTTTGTTGATGCCCAAGAAAGGTCGTACGTATTCCATAATTTTAATTCTTGTCCGTCTGGAAGATTATTGAAAACGTCATTTACATTTTCGGTTACTACCGAAGTAACAGGAACGGGAATCGATGCCACCCAAATATCCTCTTTATTCATACTATAACCCACCCAGATTTTTCCGTCTGGCGGAGTTCCGTTCTTTTCTGTAATTCCGCGAACGTATTGAGGACCTGCCGATTTGTAATTTCCACCATAACGCATCGGACTTACTTCTCCGTGCACCAACAATAAATCTTTATAATTTAAACCGTCGTCACTTGTAGAAATTGCCAATGGCCAACGGTATTCTGATGGATTATAAAACGTTGCATAACGATTGTCTGACGTTTTTTGTCCCCAGATTTTAGCATTGCTGTTTACAAATCCTGGCGCACGCAATGGCATATAATCCCAAGATTTTCCGCCGTCTCTACTGATGGATGTTAAAGCATGTTTCCATAAACCAACGACATTTCCGTTTGGCAAATGGTAATAACTAAACGCTTTGTACGGTTTCTGTAACGGAATCAATTCATCATCACGATCGGCTTCTTCTACCCATTGCTGTAGAACCAAAGGTTCTGATAAGATTTCTTCGCAAGCTTTTTTCAAACCTTTGTCTTTTGATGCGGTATAAAATGGGAATTTCGATTTCGATTTGTCCCAAGTTTTGTTGTATCTAATGAAATAAATTTCGCCGAAACTTCCGTCTTTCTTGATTTCACGAATTACACGTCCAATTCCTTTTCCGTCATTTGGATCGTCTTTTTTATCCATTGCGATTCCGTAATATGCCAAAGCAAAAAGTCGATTGTCTTTTGAAGTATAAAATCCCATTCTTTGATGCATAATCGCATCCAAGTTTTTGGCAACGCCTTCGACTCCTTCTTTCTTCCATCCGTCAGGAATACGGTAAATTGGAAAAATAACTTCTGGTTTTGTCCACGTTACGCCGTCTTTAGAAGTCATTAATAAAGTCTGGCTTGGCGGAATATGTTCGCCCGAAGGATCGCTTAAATAATGCAGATAAAAAGTATTATTCCAATACGCCATCATCGGCTGGTGGTTGTATGTCCATCCAAATCCATCTGCTTTTTCAGGGTGTTCACGACTTGCACGCATAATTTGCGTAGCGTGAACCCCAACCGCTGGACTTAACTGTCCGTGATGATAATCGATGTTTGAAAGTGTTTTTCCAACATAACGCACTGTGTCGTTCTGCGCATTTACAGCCGTGCTAGCCAAAAGGATTGTGGCTGTGATGATGTTGGTTTTTATGTTTTGGAAAGCAATCATTTTATTTATTTTTTTGCCACAGATTACACAGATTAAAAAAGATTATTTTTTATCTGCTTGATCTGCTAAATCTCCGGGAAGAATTTACTCTCGCAGATTTAGCAGATTATGCAGATTTATATTTTTAATTCTCAGATCTTAAAAAAAATCCTTTTAATCCGTGTAATCTGTGGCTATATAATTTATTTTCTATCAATTAATCCTTTTAAAACGTCCGCAGAGATTGTTGTAATCGTTCCGTGCTTGTGTCCTTCAGGAAGAGTTATTTTTGATGAAACATCTTCAAAATGAACAAAATCTGTTGTACTTAACGCTTTATAATTTTTTGAACCGTAATTGTCATAATATAACAACCAGTTTTTACCAACTTTAACTACCGTTGGACCTTCAGATAAATATTCGGTTAAAGGCTTTGAAGGTTTTTCAAATGGCCCTAAAGGCGATTTCCCGAAAGCTACTTTTATGTTTCGCATGGGTCTTGTATTGTCTTTCAAAACCAAAACGTAATCTTTCTTTCCTTTTTTAACAATTACACAATCAATTACGCTAAAACCCGGATCGTAATATAATTTGGTATCCGAAAACGTTTTGAAATCTTTTGTCGTTACATAATACATTCTGTGGTTATTTTTTTCCTCTTCAACTCCTTTTGGATATCTAAATGGAATTGTTGATGCCCAAATAATGATGTATTCTCGTTTTACATCATCATAAAAAATTTCCGGCGCCCAAACATTTACGACTTCTGGTTCGTTTTTCATAACCGGAATATATTGTTGTTCTGACCAATGAATCAAGTCTTTTGAACTTGCGTAACCAAAACCGTTTCCACCTTTCCAGTCGGTTGTCCAAACCATGTGATAGGTTCCGTCGGCTCCTTTTGTGATGGACGGATCACGCATGATTTTACTGGCTCCGATTTCGGGTTTTAAAAATGAACCTTCTAACCCTTTCCAATTGTAACCGTCTTCGCTATATGCCAAATATAAACCTTCTGTTGCAGGTTCTCTAAACGACGTAAAAAGATATAAATCTTTCTTTTTCTGCGCATAAGTTATGGCAAAAAGTGAAAGGGTTACTATGATGAATATTTTTTTCATGCTTTGTTTATCTTTCCTGCAAGGTTTCCAAAACCTTGTAAGTATATTTTATGTTTAATCCAGAATCTCACTGATTGCAAAAAAAGCCTAATCTTTCTCTTTAGCCCCGATTGCAGTGAAAATCCTTTTGTACTGGGGTTCAGTACAAAAGATTGTAACGGAAAGCGGGACGATGTTTCCTAAAATGCCTATTGTTTCTGCTTCTAAAAATAATTATTAAATACCTACAAGGTTTTGGAAACCTTGCAGGAACACACTATTCTATAATTGCTTTTTTATCTATAGAAGCTCCTTTTTTGATTTTCGTTGTTACGTTGTTTAAAACATTGTTTTTTAAGAAAATGTTTTTAGTGTCTTTTCCATCCGCTTCGATAAAAATATCGGTTGGATTGAATGGAAAATTATTGTTGATCAACGCATTCGAAACATTATCTAATTTGATAACGGGAACTCCTTTTATAGCTGTTGAAGATCCAACGTTGTCTAAAATGATGTTTTTTGAATCTGATATTTTGAAAGAAGAACCTACAGTTGCGTTTACTTTTACATCGTGAAATTCTACATCTGTTGCCGTACTTACCGTAAAACCTTCTTTTCCGTCCATATTGATGTTCGAGAAAGTGATGTTTTGAATTGGCATTTCCGTAATTCCTAAAATTTGTCCAGCTTTGTTTACGTTTGAAGCCGTAATGTTGCTCATGTGAATGTTTCTGAAAATCGGCGTTTTCTCAGTTACAGGTTCAACTGTAGTTCCTTTATCGTAGAAAAGGCTTAAAACGATTGCTTCTTCTTTAATGTTTTTCATAACGATATTATCAACGCGAATATCTTCTACAACGCCGCCTCTTCCACGAGCCGATTTGATACGAATTCCGCGATCTGTTCCGTCAAAAACACAGTTTGAAATCGTGATTTTTTTTATTCCACCCGACATTTCACTTCCAATAACGACTCCGCCGTGACCGCTAAGCATGGTGCAATTTGTGATAGTTACATTTTCTGTCGCTTTCCCATATTTACGTCCGTCACCATCTCTTCCTGATTTGATTGTGATACAATCGTCTCCAACGCTAATATGGCAGTTTGAAATATGAACGTTGGTGCAAGAAGAAGGATTGATTCCGTCTGTATTTGGCGAATGTGGATTAAAAATCGAAATTCCGGTAACGGTTACATTATCACAAAATTCTGGGTTGATTGTCCAGAAAGGTGAGTTTTTAAAGGTTACACCTTCAATTAAAATATTTTTGCAGTTGTAAGCCTGAAAGAAAGATGGTCTGAAGAATTTCTTGTCAACAGTTCTTTTATAATACGGTTCTGTGTAAAGGCCTTTGTTTTGCTCTTCCCACATGGTTTGATATTTTGTTGGAGGAAGCGGTTCTTTAGCCGTTTCGATTCTGTATACCTCATTCCACCACGCTTTTCCTTGTCCGTCGATTACGCCTCTTCCTGTAATGGTGATATTTTCTGCATCTTTTGCGTAAAATAAAGGTTGGAAACTTTTCATGACAATTCCTTCGTAACGCATTTCTACATACGGAAGAAAATCATCAAAATTCTCTGAAAACTTTAAAAGTGCTCCAGAATCTAAGTGAATCGTAATATTGCTTCTTAGTGTTAAAGCCCCAGTTAAATATTCTCCCGCAGGGAAAAAGATAGTTCCTCCGCCGTTTTTAGATGCTTTTTCAATGGCATTCTGAATGGCTTGTGTACATTTTATTCCTTTGTTGTTTCCGCCTTCGTTTAGGATATTCAGCCAGCCGTCGTTTGCGAAAGCCGTGTTCAATCCGGTTATAAAGCAGAGTATTATTAGTATATTTTTCATAGTTTATTTTTTGGTTTCACGCAGATCTTTCAGATTTTAGCAGATTAACGCTGATTTATATTTTAAAAATATCTGCAGAATCTGCTTAAATCATTTTAAATCTGCGTGAAATATTGTATTCTCTTTTTGTGAATCAAAGCATTTTACTAATCACTTTTTACTTTTCACTAATCACTTAAATAGATCTCAAAATCAAAACCCAGTCATTACCATCTTCTTTTTTACCTTCTGGCTGAAAATTTTGAGTTCCTTTATTATCAAATATTCCGATTTTGGTTTTCTTGCCATTTCTTGGATTGTACCAAGTTGCTTCGAATTTATCCCCTAAAATTTTTCCAAGTTTTACTTCTATTATTCTTCCGTTGTACGTGTATAATAAAGCGTATTTTTCACCTCTTATAGCCGGAATATAATCGTATTTCTCACCTTGATTCACCACTAAAGAAACATCTGGAGTTCCTTCTAAAAATGGGAATTCTTCCATTAATTTCTTAATATAAACCATTTGTTTTGCTCCAGGTGCATTAATGGCTGATGTCCATAACTCTTTGTTTCCGTAAGCGGGTTTATCGCCTTTTCTGAACATTTGCATTACGGCATTGTGTCCGTATGTGTATCCAGCTCCACCTGATAAAACCGACCAATATCCGTAACGGCGAACATCGCTTGCTGTCCATTTTGGCTGTAAAGTGTCGTGCAAACCGTGTGGAATTCCTTCGTAAGATGGTTCCCCGTCAAGTGTTGGTTTTGTTGGTTTTAACTCGAAATCTCTTAGGACAAATTTGTAATTGTCTTCTTTGAAATTCGTTTTTACTGAATCCTGATCGTATCTTCTGTGTCCTGACTGGAACATATTGAAATCCAGCCATTTTTCGTTGTGGAAATTCTCTGAAGAATCGGTTCTTCCAAACGGGTGGAAAGTCACTAACTGATTTGGATTATTTGTTTTTAAAGTGTTTCCGATAGCATTCCAGATGTCCTGAAATTCGTTCCCGTGAGTATCTCCTCCGTTTAACCAAATTACGTTGGTTCTGTTTTTATATCGGTTAGCTAAAAACTTCGCATATTCAGTTGCCTGTTCCTTACTTACTTTATTTCCTTTTGAAACGTTGGTTCCCCAAACTGGAACCATTGCTAGATAAATTCCATTTTTCTGAGCTACATCTAAAGTGTAGTCGACGTGATCCCAGTAATCGTATTGCTTCGCATCTTTGAAATCATTTCCTGCTGTAATCAAAGGTTTTGAAACGTCTTCGTTAATTAAAGCTGCGTCACCATAAACATTTACTGCATTTATATTGTGCAAAACCATTACCTGAACAACATTAAATCCTTTTTCTTTTCTGTCTTTGAAATATTTCTCAATTCCTGCTCTGTCCAGTTTTCCGAATGCCAGCCAGCCTGTGTCGCCCAGCCAGAAAAATGGTTTTTCGTTGTCGGTAACAAAATAATGCTGATTTTTAGATACTTTGATTTCAGGCAGAGATGCTTTTGTTTTGGCAGATTGCGAAAATCCGCTTTGTGCTGTAAACATAAAGCTTATACAAAGAGCGTATAAAGATTTAATTTTCAGATTCATTTTGGTTTGTTTTTGAATTGTGTTCTTATTTTTTTGCCACAGATTTCACTGATTTAATGGATTTTCCAAGCTTTGTCTTTATATTTTTTCCCGCAGATTTTACTGATTTTGGCAGATCTACGCAGATTAAAATTTAAAAAATCTACTAAATCTGCTTAAATCTTTTTTAAATCTGCGTGAAAATTTACTCTCGCAGATTTTATTTTAATCCTTTTAATCTGTGAAATCTGTGGCTAACTATTTTTTCACTACAAAAAGCACTTTTTCTTTTATTTCTGCTTGTGGGATTGTGACTTGTTTTCCTCCACTGATATTGGCTTTTTTTGTTATATTTCCTGTTGTTGCGTTGATTGCAAATACTTCAAATGTTCCTTTTTCGTTTGATAAATCGATTGTGATATCTTGGTCGGTTTTCAAATAAAAAAGATAGCTTTTTCCTTTGTTTTCGAGTTTCCAAAGATTGTCTGAAAAGGTATTTCCATCAACTAATTTCATTTCGCTTAAAGCGGCATAAAATTCAGGAAGTTCGATTTTTGGAATGTTGGGCATTGAAGCTCCCGCCATTAAAGCCGGCCATCCAAATCTTGAAGAACCGTCTGTTGAATATAAAATGACTTTTTCTGGATATTTTTCTCGGTATTCACGAACGGCGCGATATACTTGATTATCTGTTTCTTTTCCAGTTTTTAGTTTTCTGGCGTGCTGTCTCGGTGCTAAATTTACGCCTCCTTGCGGAGCGTATGCTGAACCATCTTCTTTGTAATACCAATAACGAATATCGATTATATCAACGGTTTTTACTCTTTTATCATCATTTAAAATCGCGTCCTGAACGTCTTTAGTAGCACTTAATCCAATTAAGCCTTTCTTACCTGTTTCGTCTTTCCATTTTTGAGCTTGGTCTAACCAAAATTCCATGAAATGTAACGGACCTGTATATTCGGCACTTGTTAACTGAATTACGTTGCTGTTTTCCTGAAAGTTCTCAAATGATTTTCTAATGAAACCTTCATGCAATTTTCTTCTTTGAGCATTGGTAATATCGTAAAACTGCTCCGCCATAAAAATACGTTTGTCTCCTGCGTAAGGCGGTGGCTCTGGAAATCCTGTGCTGTTGATATTATTTGCTGAACGCCAAGGTGAACTTGCCCAGTGCGCTCCAGCTTCTAAAATATTGTGCTGGAAATATTGCTGATTGATTAACAATTGTCCGTTTGGTTCTGCAAGCGTTGCAAACTGCGCTAAACGGCTCCAATACCAATCGTTGAATTTTGTTAAATCATATTTACTCAAATGATCCCAAGCGAAATCTTTTCCGCTTCTGGCGAAAGGCTGTTCATAAAACGGAGGCCAAACATCATCATCAACTCTGCGAACACGCTCGTGATCGTCCATTCTTCTGTCGTACCATAAACCGTAATTGTGTTCTAAGGCAACGATATTGTTTTTAGTTAAATAATCTACCGTTTCTTGTACTTTATCGGTCAATCCGTTTCCTGTTCTTCCGGGTACAAAACGAGTGATGTGCGGGGTAGATTTGTTTACGAAATCGTCCGTTAAATCTCCTCTCCACCAAGCTACGTTGGTTTGTTTTCCTGCAATTACTTTTCCTTCAAAAGTTAACCAGCCGTTTTCTGTAGTTACTTTAGAAGTTAATTTTTCAGTTTTATTTGAAGCAACTTTTAAATCGTTTGCATTTTTTAAACCTTTACTATCCGTATTAATGGGATTTGCTTTTGAAGCTTCTGCAATCCATTCTTGTAAACTTTTTGCCGTTGTAGCAGCATTTTTAGTCAATTCTCCAGCAACTTCTACACTCGGACTTGAAGAAGCTTCTGAACCTAAATCATAGATAAAAGGCTGAACAGGAAGTTTTCCTAATCTGGCTTCTAGTTGTGTGTAGAATAAACTTCTTGGACTGATATGTTCGTTTACGTTTTTCCAGTGTCCGTTTCCTCCAAATTGTCCCCAAACTCCAAAAGCCCAGTTTTGTGCAGTTGGCGGACTGTAACATTCTACTTTAGAGGCTGATGATTCCCAGATTACAGAATTAGCTGCTGTCCATCCTGCGCCTCTTCCGCCTTGTTCTCTGTTGTTATAACTTAATGCTTTTCCGTCGATATTGGCAATATCAAATAAAACTCCTGTTGCCCAACTTCCGATTGCGCCACTGTTTTTGAATGGTAAATGAGATTCACATTGTACGAAAGCATTTGGTCCAGTTGTACCGAATCCGCCCACAGCGAAATCATGATATCCAAATTCTGAGTAACAACGCTGGAATAAAGTCTGCTGACCTTCGGTATAAAAAGTGTGTCTTCTGAATGAAGCGATTTCTGAAATTGGTTCTGTGGCAATACAATCTTCAACTGTAATTTGCTGACTTGTTTTTAAAATCGTAACAGCTCCACCTGCAAAGTGTCTAAAATTAACTTGTTTTACCCAAGCATTTCTAGTGTTTTCAATACTGATAGCCTGCCAACGGTGTTCTTCGTCTTTTAAATTTGAAGAATTATAAGTTGATTTTATTAATATGTTTTCAATTCCAGTATTTTCAATTCTTCCTAACCAAGAATAAACGGTTACTTTTGAAGTTCCAAAAACATCATCCAAAGACATAGTGATTGGTGTGTTTAAAGTTACTTCGTTTCCGTTTATTTTGGTTACAACGCGATTCCAAGTTGTAATCCAATCGCCTTTTTTCCAGCCAATCCAAGAGGTTTCTCCGCCGAAATCCTGCATGTTTACTTCTTTAATGAAATTATCCGTTAAAGGTTTACTGATTTCGATTTCGTCGCCAACTTTTAATTTTAATGTATTTTTTAATTGGATTTTCTGCGTTCCAAGTGGTGTATAAGCGTTAGCGAATTCAAATGAATCTTTATACACTTTATCGTTTACACCTAAAATTCTAATTAAGGCTTCTCTTTCTAATCCTGTTCCTAAAAGTACGGTTCCGTTTTCGGAATTTCCGCTTCCTCTTAAAACTACTCCTGATTTTCTGATATATAATGTTCCGCTAATTTTGAAAGTTCCTTTATCTAATAAAACGGCTCCACGAAATCCTGATTTATCTGGTTTTAATGCACTGACATAATCAATCGCATTTTGGATTTTCTGCGTTGCATCTTCTTCTTGTTTCGAAACAAAAATTTTGTTGTCTAGATTTGGAAGGACAACTTCTGAGTTTCTGTATCCTGCGAAAGAAAAATCTGGAATTTGATTTCCTTGATTATCGGTTGTGAAAGAAAGTTTTCCTTCTTTGGTTTTGATAATATCTGGGAAATTGTTTTGGGCTGTGATGTTTATACTGAAAAGCATCGCCAAACCAGATAAAACTATTTTATCTTTTTGAAGAGAGATTGTATTTTTTAACTGGATAAAATTCACCTTATTATTTTTTTAGACTTTAAAATTAAACCATATAAGTAATATAAGCTCATATATTTTTTAGGTTTGTCTTTTTCCACAATCTTGTCATTTCGACGAAGGAGACCCGAGCGATAGCGAACAGGCGAAGCAAATCTCACGCGGGATTTACACACTGTTGCGGAGTTTCTAGTGTGATTCCTCGTTCCTCGGAATGACAAATTAGATGGATATTCTTTGTGTACTTAAACCTGACAGGTTTTAAAAACCTGTCAGGTTTGAGTTGAAAATACTTAACTATTGTAATAATGATTTCAGCTTCGCTAAAGTATCTGTATTGTTTTCATCTTTCGTCCAATCAGTTTTACTAGTTGGATCTATTCCGTTAAAATATTTCTCGATGTTGGTATATCCGTCTCCGTTTGCATCTTTATTCGCATCTGAAGCATCATTTGGATTTAAGCCATATTTCTTTTCCCAAGCATCTGGAATTCCGTCATTATCCGAATCTTTATAGGCTTTTCCTTTGTAAGTCGGATATCCGCCAACTTGGTCAGGATGTGTTATAATTCCTTTTTTATATGAATCCGCTGGTAATCTTCTTTTGATATATTCTTTTCCGATTGAATTTTCTAAACCGTCTTTTACTTCGATTTTTCCAGTTTTAACTTGTTTGATAATTCTCTCATCGACAGCATCTCTTTTCGGAATTGTTGCTCCAACATTCGTCAAAACAAAATCATAAGCTTCTTCTGCCGACATGATATTGAATTTTGGCATTGAAAAAGGTTTTGGCTGTTTTATTGCTTCTAAAAATTCTTTTCTTTCTGCTTCTGGAAGGTTTTCCAATTGCACTCCGCCATTCCAGTTGTCAGCTGTGACTTCAGGAGAACCAACAATAAAGTTTCCTGAAACATAAGCTCTTCCGTATTGTTTTGGTTCAATATAACCTGATTCTGGTTTTACAATTCTGTGTGCAATAGGTTCATTTTGTGGTGTAATTGGGCCAGGCTTAAAATAGTTGTTGATGATGTTCAACATTGAACGATAATCACCGCCGTCAAGTGTACGATTCCACCAATTAAATACTACGTTATTCACAAAATTAAAGTCTCCATACATTCCGATAGAAGCATTTCTTGAAATGTTGTCCGCCCATAAGTTGCGCATAAAAGTACTATTCAATCCGCCGATTGTACTTCCGAAAGCGTGATTATACGTGTCTAAACCTTCTGATGAAATAGTGTTTTGAATTGTGATATTACAAGCTGGTAATTTCTCCAGTTTCGATTTCGCATTAGCTGCAAATTGATGTCTGTATAAAGAAATATTTTCGTCCAATCCCCAGCTAACAGAGCAGTGGTCAACAATGATATTTCCCATTGGGTTTCCGCCTAATGCATCATCTCTTCTAGTAACTTCTGTAGCGCCACGACGAAAACGCATATGTCTGATAATAACGTCATGAGTATCAATTTCTAAAGTTTCTCCGGCAATACAGATTCCGTCACCGGGAGCCGTTTGTCCAGCAATGGTTACGTATGGCGCACGCATGCTAATTCTTTTTTTCAATTGAATAATTCCCGAAACGTTGAAAACAATTGTTCTTGCTCCAACCGCTTCACAGGCTTCACGGAAAGTTCCTTTTCCGCTGTCTTCTAAACTCGTAACCACAAATATTTTTCCACCACGTCCACCTTGTGTGTATGCGCCACCACCTTCAGCACCAGGGAAAGCTGGAATATCAGCAAAAACAAAATCTTTTGGATAGGATGCCCAAGGTAAATATGGTTTTCCTAGTTTTGCTTCTTCTTTAATAATATGAAGATTAGTATTCCATATTTCGCTCAGCCTTTTTTCTTCGTCAGCTAAAATAGCATCCGCTTTTTCCTGAACAGGTTTTGGAATTACAGGATATTGTGCATATGCCGATGATACAAGTGAACAAAATGACAACGCCATAAATGTTCTCTTTAAAGTATGTTTTGGGAAAATATTTTGCATTGAATTGTGTGGTCTAGTTAATAGTTTTTGGTGTAAAGTTTCGGAGTTTATTCTTTTACAGTAGAATCTTTTACTTTATTCTTTTCTCTTTGCTCAACACGTTCGTGCCAGTCTTTGCTTTCTTTATTTAGATCATAACCTTGTTTTGATAAATAATTGTTGATTCTTCCTTTATATTTACCAAACCAGCCGTGCTTTTCTTTAGATGAACCTGCGTCCATTGCATGTTCTCTGGCTTCAACTAAAGCTTTGTAGATGTAGTCTTTTTGTTCTGCTGTTAAATTTGGAAGCATGTCGTTGTAACCTGCAACTGTGATTGGAAGTACGCCATAAGTCATTCCGTCTTTCACTTCAGTGATTTTGTCTTCTGATAATTCTTTACCTAATTTTTTGATGTAAGATTTATGCAGTTTTGCAATTGATTCGTCTGCTTTTGCTTTCAGTTTATCAATCTTTTCGTTTTGCTTTTCTTTGGTTAAAGAAACATCTTCTTTAACTTTTTTGATTTCAGTATCTCTTCCATCCTGAATTTCAGTTAAGTCTCTGAATTGCTGCGCTATTATATTTGAAACTGCTTTTTCTTTTGCTTCGTTTTTCAAATCTAATTTGGTAACGATTTTCGCAGCTCTTTCATTAGTAACTTTTACATATTCAGGATCTAAATGCTGTTGCGCATTTAAACTTGAAAATGCGAAAACCAGCGATAATAAACCAGCATTTATTTTACTTAGTGCCATTGTCTTTCCTTTTTTAGTTATTTTTTTTAACTCAATCATAAGGCCAAAGGCCTTTAAGCAACACCATAGGATAACATCCTATGACTCACAAATCATGTAGACATAGCCCTGACGGGGCGTAAGCCTTTATAAGCTGCACATCATTAATTGCTTTCGCCCTTTCAGGGCTTTTTTCTTTCCTTATTCTATACCATAGGACGTTGTCCTATGTTATTGCTTTGAGCCTTTCAGGCTCTTTTTTAAAAACATTCCTGCTTCTTAAAACAGGAATGTTTTCAAAAATTGTTCCTTATTTTAAATCTAATAAAGGTCTAACTAATGTTTCTTTGTTATTAGCCAAATCTTTCCAGTCTACTTTTATCGCAGGATTTACACCGTTGATATAATCTTCGATATTAGAGTATCCGTCACCGTTTAAATCTTCTTGAGCATCAGATGGATCATTTGGATTTAAACCGTATTTTTTCTCCCATGCATCTGGCATTCCGTCTTTGTCTGTATCTACATAAGGTTTTCCTTTGTATTCAGGATATCCTCCCACTTGAGAAATATCAGTAATGATTCCCTTTTTATAAGAATCCATCGGTAAACGTCTGTGTTCGAATTGATAGAAAGTCTTTTTCTCTAATCCTTTTGCATATTCAGGTACTCCTGTTTTTACTGTTCTTACGATTCTTTCATCCACTTTATCTCTAATTGGTAATGTTGCTCCAACGTTTTTAAGTACGAATTCGTAAGACTCTTCAGCAGTCATAAATTTATTAAACCAAGGCATTGGGAAAGGTTTAGTCGCTTTCATTTTTGCAAAGTATTCTTTTGCTTCATCATACGTCATTAATTCCCCTTTTTTATTCTCTAACTGAATTCCACCATCCCAGTTGTCTTTAGTTACTTTTTCGTTACCATTAACAACGTTCCCATTTACATATGCTCTACCAAAAACCAAATAAGGCAATTTACTTCTTCCTGATTCTGGTTTTAAAATTCTGTAACTGATTGGCTGCGTTAAGTCGGTTACTGGACCTGGTTTGTAGAAATTGTTGATGATGTTGTAGTTTGCAGTGTAATCTCCACCATCTGTAGATCTGTTGTACCAGTTGAAAACTACGTTGTTTACAAAATTAAAAATTCCATTCCACCCAATAGAAGGATTTCTTCCTGCATTATTAGCCCACATATTTCTCATGAAAGAGCAGTTTTCTCCACCCAAAGTACTACCAAAAGCGTGATTATAAGTATCCAAAGCTTCTCCGAATAAACTGTTTTGAATGGTAATATTTACCGTTCCCACTTTAATATCTGGGTAACCTGGTCCAGGGTTGTACATATGTCTGTAGATTGACATATTTTCGTCTAATCCCCAAGTTGCAGAAACGTGATCGATCATGATATTTCCAACAGGATTTCCTCCAATTGCATCATCACGACGGCCTACGAAAGTTTCTCCACGACGGAAACGTACGTGTCTGATAATTACATCATGCGTATCAATCCAAGTTGATTCTCCTGCAATACAAATACCATCACCTGGAGCTGTTTGTCCAGCGATTGTAATGTAAGGCGCACGAATAATCAACGGACTTTTTAATCTGATAATTCCAGCAACATTAAATACCACTATTCTCGCTCCTCCTTGTTCGCATGCTTCGCGCAAAGTTCCCGGTCCTCGGTCTTCTAGACTTGTTACCGTATACACTTTTCCGCCACGACCACCAAATGTGTACATTCCGCCGCCTTCAGCACCTGGAAATGCAGGAATTTCTGCCTGAGGCAAATCTGTTGGCCTTGCTGCCCACGGAATATAAGGCTTTCCATGTTTTGCTTCTTCTTCAATAACAACTAAAGCTTTTGTCCAAGCTTCATCAGAGAGTCTTTGAGCTTCTTCTTTAATTGCTTTTTCCTGAGCCTGAACTTCTGGACTTATCTTCGGATATTGAGCAAAACATTTTGCACTTCCTAAAAAAAGCAGAGATGATGCGATAAATAATACGGAATTTTTCATGTTAATTTGTAGTTGTGGTAATTCTTTTTAAACAAATCACCTGTATCTGAACAGAATACAGGTGAAAATTGTCATATGTTTTTTATTCTATAGAAATTCTTTATTTGGGGCATTAAAGATTTATCTATTCCTGGTAGTTATAATCTCCTGTTCCTCCAGAAGCATCACTCCACCCAATTGTTTGTTTCAACCAAGGATTTTGTGTAAGAACTGCAGTCTGCAATCCCATGATGTAATAGTTTGGATTAAATTTGATTTTAACTGCTGCATTATTAACGTTATCCATAGGTGTTGGAGGCGCTGCCAATACAAAATTATCATTATAGAAAGTTGCTAAAGCCGCTAACTGTGTCTGGAAATCAGCTGCATCAGGATCTGCTGAAATACTTGCACGAGCTGAAGCTAAAGGATCTGCAGATGTTGCTGGATTTTTGTATTGCAGATAATTACCTGTTCTTTGAGTACCGTTAATTGGTGTTAATCCCAATTTAGTAACAGTTCCACCAGTAGTACCCGGAAGTGCTGCGTTATCATAAAGCATCCATCTTTGTACGTCCCAGTAACGTTTTCCTTCGTATGCTAATTCAACTCTACGCTCGTATAATACAGCTTCAATAGCAGCATATTTATCTGCTAATATTCCAATTCCGTAATTATTAGCTGAAGAAATACCTACACGGTTTCTGATTTTCCCTAAATAAGCAATAGTGTTTCCTGTTTGTCCTAATGCAGCATAACATTCTGCGATGTTTAATAATAATTCTGCATAACGATATTCTAATATATCATTTCCTGAATATTGAAAATTACTTGAATTTGTTGCCGTTACATCTGTCATTTTTCTTACTAATGCAGGGCTTGTTTCATTATTTGAATCACTATAGAAAGGTTTATTTCCATTTGTACCGTCTAACCAACGGTAAGCCCAAACAGTTGGTTTGGCAGCTTGTTTTTCATCTTTATAATCCCATTTAACACCTGAAAAAGCAAATGTTCTGTAAAATCTTGGGTCACGTTTTATAAAGAAAAGAAATGAATTATAGCCATTTGCAGTTGTTGGTCTTGCGCCATTTTCCATTGGAAATAAATCAATCATTTCTTTTGGAGCCTCCATAGCACCTGTTCCTCCCTGACTGATTAAACGAATTCCTTTTTCCCAAGAGTTATTTACTCCAAGATTGGTATTGTTTGATGATAAAAGCTGTGTTGTAATTGCTTCAGAGCAAAATGCATTGTTACCTAGAACAAACATATTCTGCCAGTCTTTTGCTGAACTTCCGTATAATCCGTATCCTGCTCCAGATAATTCTGTTTCTGCTGCTAATCCGGCTTGCAGCGCTGCATTCCAACGCTCATTCGAACTATCCCAGCTTTTATTAAATAATGGACTTGCATAAGTTAATAATACTCTTGATTTTACTGCAAGAGCTGCGCCTTTTGTAACACGTCCATAATCTGCAGAATTCCAATTTCTTGGCAGTAAACTTGCAGCCATATCTAAATCTTTTACAATTTGAGCAACTACTTCGCTAACTGTCGCTCTTGGCAATTTTATAGATTGATCGTCTGTACTTGGAGTCTGAACTTCTGTTACAATTGGAACACCGCCATATACACGCATTAAATCAAAATATTGAACTGCACGTAAGTAATATAATTGCCCTTTTGCCTGATCCCGAAAAGTTTTATCCAAACTCGCTCCTTTAACATCGATATCTGCAATAAAGGCATTACAATCTCTGATTCTGTTGTAGGGAACGTTATTGATTTTATCTTCAAGCTTACCTCCGTAATAACCAGATGCGTCTGCTGCATTTGTATAGGTAATTGTTGGGTTTATAAGAGGCTGAATTCCTCCTATTTCTTCAGTCATTTTTGAATACGTATCTGTATAAGACCCCACTAAACTTTGTCCAGGAGATTTAAAAGCAGAATAATAATCAAAATAAACGTTGTTGATATACGCTGTAGCTCGTTCCTGACTTTCGTAAAACGAATCGTCAACACTTCCGTAATTTTTCTTTTCTTCCAAAAAATTATCGCTGCAAGAAGTACCAAGCACTGCAAGAAGTGCTATAGTTATATATTTATTAATTTTTAGTTTCATCTTCTTATTGAATTAAAATTAGAATGTAATGTTTAAGGTAACAGCCCAAGTTCTAAGCGTTGGATAATTCTCAGATGAACTATCGTACATATTACGGTAATGATTCGGGTATGGATTGTATAAATCCCAAAGGTTATTACCTGTTACGCCAACTGACCATTTTGAAATTTTAATTTTATCTAAAAGATCTTTTGGTAAATCAAATCCTAATGTTAGGTTTCTTACTGTACAGCGGAAAGTATCTAACTGCCAGAAATCAGAAGGTACTGCAATATAATCCTGATTTGCTAAGTTAGGGTATCTGCCATCTACATTATCATCTGAATACATGTCATTCCAGAAAGTTTCGCGTGCCCACATATTGTGTGTTGATGAAGTTCCTTGTTTTACAACATCAATTGCTCGGTAGCCTCCCCAAGATGTTGCAATCTGCGTTTTGAAGAAAAATGACTTATACCTTGCGCCCAGATTAGTTGTAAAACCGTATGTTCTGTTTCTTTTTACCAATTTCACATAATCCTCGTTTTTAGTAATTTGTCCGTTAGGACCTGCCTGAGTACCATCTGTACTATTAAACTGTCCTGCGGCATCCTCATAAGCCAGCATTCCTTTTCTCATATTTGAAACATTAGAAATACCCATATAATTTGGACTGACACCTGCAGCGGCAGCACGTTCTGTTAAATATGACCAGTAATTTGCAACATCTTCATCTGTACGTAAAATACCGTCACCTGTTGAAGTCCCTTTCCATGTTCTGAATCCCCATTGTGGAAAAAACATAGAACGTCCTGCTTCTGTTAAATTATTTGATGGATGCATTAAAGCAGGTTCCGGAAATTTTTTAACTTCATTATCAGAAAGACCAAAGTTTACACCAGCATTATAAGTAAAGTTTTTATTTACATTATCTTTCCACGTTATACTTATCTCTGTTCCCCAAGAATCTACAGCTGCATAATTTTCTTCGGCAAAACCGCCGCCTACAGAGATTGGAACTCCTACAGCTCCAGCCATACCTGTTAGCATTTCTTTAGATTTGTCGTAGTAAAAATCAGTTGTAATAGACAGTCTGTTTTTTAGTAAAGCCAAATCAAAACCTAAGTTGTTTTTTATTGTTGTATCCCAGCCTACGTTTCTGTTTGGTTCTACTCTAGGCGTTATACCGCTTCCTAAAACTCCTCCGTTAGATCCAAACTGGAATCCTTTATCTGCAATTACATCATAAAGTTTCATCCATCTCCAGGCATTGATATTATCGTTTCCAGTTTTACCAATAGAATAACGAATTTTAAAGAAATCTATAAAAGATACATTATTAGTAAACCAGTTCTCTTTAGATACAATCCATCCTGCCTGAACTGATGGAAAGAATCCCCAATAGTTTTCTGGTGCAAATTTTGTAGAAGCATCACTTCTAAAAAGAAACTGAAGCATGTATCTTGATTTATAACTGTAATTAACACGTCCTAAATAAGATAAAGTTCCCTGCTCACCTTTTAATGCAGTCGAGTTAGTACTTAAAGTACCTGCTGTCTGATATGATCCGCCGTAATCTTTACCTGTATTTTCAAAAGCTAAACGCGTACTTTTAAATTCTGATTCTGAGCGCTCTACAGAGAACATCGCTCCAACTTCATGATTATCAAATGTTCTGTTATAATCTGCAAAGAAGTTGGCCTGAATAGATTTAGAGAAATTGCTATCATAATATACTCTTGCATTACGAACATTAGTTTCAAGTAAATAATCGCCATCAGGATTCGTATTTATATTATAGAAAGTTGGATTTGCTTCACTTGCAAGATGACTATCCTGAAGTTCATAATTTCTTATTCTTACTAAATCGTATGGAAGCTGAACTTGTTCTGTACTTACAGAAGTCTGGCTTCTTGAATATGTTCCTTTAAGTGATAACCCTTTTATAAATGGAACTTTATAATTTAACGACATGTTTACGTTATATGAAAAATCGTTGGTCGTTTGTTTTGAACCATTATTTATCGAAGCAAAATAATTCCATCCTGCAATTGTATTATTTGCATTTGCAGATCCTAAAGTACGATCTGTTCTTGGAAATGGAGACATATAATATTCCTGGCCATTTACCGTAGTCTCCCACGGAATGTATTTTGGCATATGAAGTAAAAATCCGTAATCTGCCTGTTCACCACCTGCAGCAGAACCATAACTGCTGTCATTAATATTTGCAGAAGCTTTAGTGAATGATTTTTCGATATCACCGGAATTACCAGAAACTGCTGCAGAAAAATCTAAAGAGTTGTTGATTTTTGCTGTCATTCCTGTACGGAAATTCCATTTGTTATAATCCTGTCTTCCTAAATTTGCTCCTTGTGTAAAGTAATTAATACCTGCAAAATAAGTTGCTTTTTCAGTTCCTCCGCTTACACTTAAAGTGTGTTTTTGCTGAATTGCCGGTTTCCAGGCTTCTTTTAACCAGTCATAATTCAGATCTTTCATTTCTTCTAATTCAGCATCACTAAATAGATTTGATCCATTAGCACCAATATTGTTAGATCCTCTAAAAAATCTATTAGAGAAAACACCATAATCATAAGCAGACATCGTTTTACTATGACTAACAGCATCATTTACAGCAAACTGACTAAAATATGAAAATGTTGGTACACCGCTTTTTCCTCTTTTAGTTTTAACTACAATTGCTCCCTGAGATGCACGAGAACCGTAAATAGCCGCAGAAGCATCTTTTAAAACCGTCATACTTTCAATCTCCGAAGGATCTAATCTGTTAAATGCATCTAAAGATGGTCTGCCGTTAACCGGGTCAACCTGTATCATATCGTCAATAATGATTAAAGGCGTTTTTGAACTGCCGTCTTTTGAGAAACCATAAGTTTGGCGAATTTCTAAAGAGGATTGATCGCCAGGACGTCCGCCGCCATCAATAACGCTCAAACCAGGAACCTGGCCTCTCAAAGCTTCAGATAAATTTGAAACCGGAAGTTCCTGAATATCTGATGCATTTATTGTAGCAATTGCACCGGTAAGTTTTTCTTTCTTTTGACTTCCGTATCCTACAACTACTATATTTTGTAATTCGTTTGAATCCTCTGTTAGTTTAACATTTACTGTTGTACGGGTTCCAATTGGCACTTCTTGTTTTCTCATTCCGATAAAAGAAAAAACTAAAGTGGCATTTTGTTTTACTTTAATTTGGAACTGACCATTAAAATCAGTCGTAACTGTATTTTTTGTAGATTTCTCAGTTACGTTTACCCCTGGAAGCAATCCAGATACATTATCAGTCACAGTTCCTGTTACTGTTACTTGATTTGAGTTTTGAGCGTAACTCATCACTGTAATCAGGGTAAACAAAAGAAAACTACATCTCTTTAAAAGTGCTTGTTTCATAAATGTTTTGTTTTTTTGGTTAGGTATTAGTGTTAGTTTAGTCATGTTAAATGTGATTCATTTAAATATCATTAAAATTTAAAAAAACTTTAATAGAACTTAAATTAAATGTTAAAAACACATTTATTTTACATACCAAAAATATAACGACGACGAATTAGAACCGTCCTGTTCTATCCTGCTTTACTGACATTATCTAAAAAAAAACGACTCAAAAAAACAATATTAATAAAAAAAAGAAAGAAAAAATGGACGAAATAGAAAAAACAAGTAATAAGTTTGAGTATAATAAAATAGAAGATCCGCTTTTAAAACAAAAACAGAAGAATTAGCATCAAAAACAAAAAATTCTTGTTTTTTATTCAAAATTCGACAGTCAAGTTCTGTATTTTAATGAGTTAAGTTTATCCCTAAAACACAAAAAATGACTCTCTCTTTTTTCAGAAAAGTCATTTTTTAAAGTATAAATCTTACAACATGAAAACGTTTTCGCTTTACAAAATATTCCTTAAATATTTACTAAAAAAATATTTTTTTTAAACGTAAAATCTGACCAATATTATTTTTATAATTATTTTATAAAAGAATTTGTGATGCCTAAAAGAAGAAATTTAATAGCAGTTTTGGGCTATAGTCTAGTTATGATTAAGGCTGTTATTTTGAAGCTTATTTATTTGGATTCCATCCGTTTAAAACTAAATCTCTATCATATCTTTTAATATCCTCTTTCTTTAATTGATGCGACCAAGAAACACGCTGAGACACATCTTTTGCACTTGAACCTTTACTCCCATATTCAGCATAATAAGCCGTTTTATCTTTATCAGGAAAACGCGTATCGATCCAAGCATTCCAACCTTCAGCAATGATATGCGAACCTAAATCTGTATTAATGAAAACAGTTTGCGCATAAGGTCTCCACGGTCTTCCTAAAAACACTTTATCTACCAATTTGTCTTTTGAGGTAAGTTTACAATCCACAAAAACAAAACCGTAAGCTTGTCCTTGCGGGGTTGAAGCAGCTGTGATATAAGAATTCGTTAAACTTTCGATAATACATTTATAAAAATAAGCCGTCGCAGCGCCAAAAATAAAATCGGTTGTTCCGTTGATAAAACAGTTTTCAAAGTAAGTTCGCGTATTTCCTTCAGATAAATAAAGCGTATCTTGATTTGCTAAAAGATTGCAATTCTTTACAATTACTTTATCTCCTTTAATGTGAAGAGCTACCGCCTGTCCTACTCGCCCAGCTGTATTTTCGACAGTTAAATTTTCAAGCGTACAATCATTTCCTTTAATAATAAAAGAATACGAAGTTCCTGTTCCAAATTCTTTTTTGCCTGATGGATCTGGTTCCCGAAGCGGTTTCCCTGAATAATCATCAAATGAAATTATGGTTTTATTTCGATCAAGACCTTTTAAAGTAATAAAGGGTTTTGAATCTGGAATTTCCAATTTCTCGACATACTTTCCAGGCTTTATAGTAATTATAACACGTTTCTCCGAATTATCTTTGACATTATTCACCGCTTCTTGAATGGTTTTAAAATCTCCAGAACCATCTTGAGCAACGGTCAATGCCAATTTGTTATCGAGCGTTTGGGCTGATATTGAAAGTGTTGTTATTAAAAATAAGGTTAGAATATATTTCATGTTTTTCAATTTACTTGTTTATCTTGTTTTGTCATCTTGACGAAGGAAAGATCACACTAGAAATTCCGCAATCTAAATCGCCAATCTTTGTCGAGTTACGTGTGTGATTGCTTCGCCAATTCGCTCTCGCTCGTGTCTTCGTTCCTGAATGACAAACTGAACGATTAATATCTTTGACAAAAATTAAAATCCGTTTTTAATCCGCGTCTTTACGAAGTAAATCCGTTTCATCCGCGTCCAAAATTTAATGCGACATCCAAACCGTCATTTCTCCTTTACCTTTATTTCCCCACGCAAAATACGGAATTAATTTTACTGATACTGCAGTCGCATCTTTAGAAGAAAGCGGTTTGTATAAAGATTTATTCCAAGAATTATTAGAATTAATTACAGCTTCTGCATCAATGCTAACCAAGTTTCTATTATTCAATAAGAAATTGTTAGTTGTAAATTTTGATTTCAAATTCAAAGCCACATCGTTTACACTTGTTTTCGCAGGAAGCTGATCTGATTCTAAACAATAAACCAAAGGCCCTCTCTTTACGGCTACCTGATTTTTAACTTCTTCAACCAACGGATTCGCTTCCATCAATTCAACCGGCATTGGAAGATTCAATTCGATCACATCTCCTTTTCTCCATTTTTGATTTAATTTCAAATAAGTTCCAGAAACGATTTTATCAGTAATCTTTGCATTATTCACCGAAACTTCCGCATTCTGACTCCAGCCTGGAATTCTTAAAAAGAAGTTCTGTAAGTCTTTTGGAGCTTTTACAATTTTCAGCGTTATTTTTCCGTCCCAAGGATAATTAGTCTGCTGTTCAATTTCGATTTCTTCACCGTTTAAAGATTTTGTTTTTAACTGATTACTTCCGTATAAATTGACATACAAACCTTCTTTCGAAATATTGTAAGCATAATTTCCAACTTCGGCAATGGTTCTGGTTACGTTTGGAGCGCAACAGTTTGATAAGGCAATATAACCTTCACGTTCATTTCCCCATCTTTGGTGAAATGGCAAATCGTTAGAAACATTCAGCGGATTATTATAAAGAAATTTTTCTCCTTCTAAATCCATTCCAGAAAGTACACTGTTATACAATGCTAATTCCACAATATCAGCATATTTAGCATCGCCAGTAATCTGAAGCATTCTCCAGTTCCATAAAACATTACCAATATTAGCACAAGTTTCAGTATGAGCAGTTGCATTTGGCAATTGAAAAGGTCTTCCGTATGCTTGGTGAATTTTCTGAACGACAGATGGATCATAAGAAGTTCCGTCTGGTGAAACGCCGTCGTATAAAGAACCACAGCCGCCAGTTATGTACATTTTACGATACGTTACATCATCCCAAATCGACTCTAAATTATCTAATAATTTCTTTTCTCCTGTTTCAGCATACAAATCGGCAACTCCTGCGTATAAGTAATTGGCTCTTACAGCGTGTCCCATTGCGGTTGTCTGCTCCCTAAACGGAACTCTATCCTGATTGTCATCGGTTCCGTCATTTGTCGTTCCACGAATATCGATTAGATTATTGGCTAATTCTAAGTATTTCGGATTTTTAGTTGTTCTGTACATTTCGACAATTCCCATATAATGAGACGGACAAATTGCATTTCGAGCCAATTCTGGTGAAGCTTTTTTGTAGAAATCATACAAGAAATCAGCAACACCTTTTGCAATATTCAAGAAGTTCGTTTTTCCTGTGGCACGATAATGAATACAAGCTGCAGTCATTAAATGTCCCATGTTGTATTTCTCAAAACCCAGTTGTTTTTTCACTTCTTCTGGCCCTAAAGTTCCCCAGCGTTCATCAATTAAAACTGGCGTATGAATATAACCGTCCTTGCGCTGTACTTTTGCGAAAAGCGCAATCGCTTTATCCATTTCAGCATCGAGTTTTTTATCTTTTGTTACGGCATAGGTTGCAGCCATTCCTTCAAAAATCTTATAGAAATCACCATCATGAAACGAAGGGCCTTTAAAAGTTCCTTTGCTTAAACCTGCTGCAATTTCGAAGTTTTTGTAAGCATGCGAAATCTCATCGTTATGATACAAATCCCACATGTATGGCAATGTGTTTTTGGTTTCTACATCAAATTGTTCTTTCCAGAAACCGTTTGTCCATTTTACATCTTGCAAACCTACACTCTGTAGTTTAGAATACGGACTTTCTGAATTGGCAACCAAACCTTTATTCTGTGCAAAGATTACGGTTGAAAGAAATAAACTTGAGATGATGATATTCTTTTTCATTTTGATATTAATTTTATCTGCCTAATCTGCAAAATCTGCGAGAGATTAATTTTTCACGCAGATTTAGCAAATTTTAGCAGATTATTTTTTGATTTTTACTCTTTAAAAATAAAATCTGCGCAGATCTGCCTAAATCAGCTAAATCTGCGTGAAACCTTTTTACTTAACAAAGAAATTAATGGTTCTGCTCATTGAATCTCCATCTGCATCTTTTACCGTTAGAACGAAAGAAGCAAATCCTTTTTCAACAGCTGTAAACTGAATTTCTTTTCCTTTTAAAACCACTTTTCCATTTTTAAGATCAGAGAAAGTATAAACTGGCTTATTTTCATAACCTTTGAAATAATCTGCAGTACTTAAAGTCTTTTTATCTTTTAAATTGATAAAATAATGAGGTTGAGCCAGCCAGTTTAAATAATTATCCAACTGAGTGAATCCGTCTTTATCAGCATCCTGATTCGCATCTGAAAAATCTCCTGATGCCGAATTTTCATTTAAACCAAAAGCTTTTTCCCACCAGTTTGGCAAACCGTCATGATCGGTATCCCAATCGGTCGGACGAGTTTCTGAAGCAAAATTTGGCCAACCGCCTGCATCTTGTTCGTTATCAATCATTCCGCCTAAACCGCTTTTACTTCCTTTGTAAGTGAAAGTTCCTTTTAAAGTTTCCTCTACAATTCTATTATCGTGTTTGTCAAAAAACGGCTGATTAGCACCAACATCCGAAAGTACATTTTTATATGCCGCTTTCGCTGATTGCGTTTCTACATAAGAAGGAAAAAATGGTTTGTCAACGAAAGTTTCATAATCTACTTTCTCATTATGGCTTATAGTCGATTTTCTGCCTTTTTCCTGAGATTTCTCATCAAAGTAACCTGGCATGATATTTCCGTTAAAATAATAACGCTGCATTCCTTTTCCAACTCCTTCGTGCTGTGCATTTAACGCGACAAATATTTTAGTTGAAGCTCCTGGTTTGTAAAAATTGTTTACAAAATTTACCTCGTTTGCACCGCCGTCTGTCGTTCTTTGTCCCCAGTTGTAAACTACATTGTTTGTGATATCCAGTCTTCCTGTGTAATACCCATCACCATTTAAACCACCGCCAATACTCCAGTTACGCCCCTGATTATGTGCCAATAAATTATGGTGAAAACTACCAATATCTCCACCAATTGTTGCTGCAAAACCGTGCATTTTTCCTGCAGGATATTTATCATGTCCCGCCACATTTAAAGCTTCAGAAATTAAAGTTCTTTGCAACGAAATATGATGCGCGCCACGCGAACTAAACGATTCATCGATCGTCCAGCTAATAGAACAATGATCAATAATACTGTAATCTGCGCCTGTTAATCCCATTCCGTCAAAAGTAGTTCCGCCTCCGATTCTCACTTTTAGAAAACGAATCACTCCATCATTTCCTGTCAATCCAATTGGCGCTCTGCTGATCGTAATTCCTTCTCCCGGAGCTGTTTGTCCTGCAATAGTAATATAAGGCTGATTTGCTACTAATCTCGAAGCCAATTTTATATTTCCCGAAACATTAAATACAATCGTTCTTGGGCCAATTTCCTGATTAATAGCATCACGCAAACTTCCCGGTCCGTCATCATTTAAATTAGTTACTTCAATTACTTTTCCTCCACGTCCACCAACAGCATAACGGCCATAACCTTCAGCTCCTTTAAATGCTAATTGTGCAGGTTTAAATGACCAAACGTTTCCTAGTGTAACTTCGCCATTATTATCCACTTCATCGACTCTCCAATAATAAGTTGTTCCCGAATATAAATCAGAAACTGTAAAAGATTTCTCCGTTAATTTTCCTTTAAATTCTTTTGAAGATTCAGTTGCGTTTTCTACCGCATTTTTATCTTCACCGAAATATATTTTATGCGATGCTACGTTTTTTACAGCATCCCATTTTAGAGTTAAAGTTTTACCCACTTCAACATGTTCGTCTCTGTTTTTTGGTTCTGGAGTTCTGGCCTGATTCATTAAATTTGGCGTATCAATTTCAAAACCGTTGATCACAATCTGCTTTATAATATCTGGATTTGAAGTTGGATCAATTTCAAAACGAACTATTACATCTTTGCCTTTTTCAGCACTAAAAGTAATATACGCCATCGAAGCATCAATTTTAGCATTGGCTCTCTGACTTGCATTTACTGTTTCCTGAAGTTTTCCGTTTACGAAGATTTTTATCGGAGAGAAAGTTTTTCCTGTAATGACATCAAAAGCGTTATGAAACGTCAAAAGTGTATGTTTTCCTGCTTCCAATCCGCTTATTTTCAATTCTAAATTTTCCGCAGTAACCAAACCGTCACTTCCTAATTTGTTGTAAAACGGAGCGCTCATTCCAACTTTGTACCATTTAGAAGTAAAGTTTCCTTTTAACTTAAAAGACACATTATTAAATGATTTTTCGGCTTCTTTTCCTTCATTTATCACCCATGAATCATAACTCGGATCATGAACTTCTTCCAGTCTTCTTTGAAAAAAATCAAAGTCAACTTTTACAATTTGTTTATCTGTATTTGCGACTGATTGTGCTTGTCCATTTGTGGTCAAAAGCATGGACAAAACAGCACCGCTTATTAATTTCTTTATCATTTTTGCTTGGTAATAGTTAGTTTAATTTCGTTTTCTCTGCTTCAGATTTTCCTAGCAGATTTATCATGTCTTTTTTTCTTTCTTCTGGAATTACTTTTAAAACCTTCAATTCTCCATTTAGGAGTTCGGCTTCAATTGTTGTGTTTTGTTTGGCATGTAATTTAAAATGAACGTTCCAATCTTTTGGCCAGGCTGGGAAAAGATAGATTTTCTCGTCTGCTTCCTGCAAAAGCATTTCCTGCATACCAATCATCCCTGATCCGCCCCAATTATGATCTGGAACCCAGTCAAAACCCGGTCCCCAAAAAGCTGGGAAACGTCTTTCTGAATTCGCCATTTTTAGTGTATTATATTTCATCGCTTCTTCGGTTAATCCCAAACGAGCCGAAAAAATATTATCTTGTTTCCATCCAATGTGGCTTCTAAATTTTAAAGCATCTGCATCGTACTTCCATGTATTCAAGGCTGTTTCTAAATCAGGTTTTCCAATACCATAAATTCCCCACGGATAAACAAGATACAATTGTGGAACTTCTGAATTATTGACTCTTTCCCAAGTTTTAGCAGGAAGTAAAACTTTATGATTTTCAATCTGTCCGAAATTCAAAGGCGGAATTCTCGTTTGAAATGCTTTTAAATATTCAACGTCTTCTTTTGACAACTGATTTCCTGAAAGGTTTAAAAGGTTTTCTGTAATAACTTGCAACGCCGAAATTGTGCTATTGGCATTATTCGCCATTTTATAAGTTTCTGCTCCCGAACCTGGAAAAAGAATTAATTTTCCGTTTCCATCCAAAGCTTTTCTACCTCTTTGTTTGGCTAAATATTGATAATGTTCATCAAAAAATCGAAGACAACTGATGATGAATTGATTGTATTTCTGAATGTCTTCTCCAGCATATTCCTTTTGTTGCAACATCATTTGGCAGAATTCTAAAACCGTATCCCATTCGTATTCGAGCCATGCGTTATATTCCATTCCTGGATCGTAATCTGCGGGACGTTTCCATTCGTATTCGGCTGGATTTGGCAAGCCGAAGTTTTCTAATTGTTCTGTGAATGAAGCGCCGTTATGTTTCCAGTAAACTTCGCTTCTTAATTCAGCATTTTTTTGAAGACTTACGTAATAATCCAATTGTGATTTCATCATATCAAAATCACCACTTTTTACCATCGGAAAATAAACCAATCGCTGGTTTTGAGCCGTCATCGTTCCTCCTCCCCAATTTCTAAAATCGGGCGTAAAATTTAAATCTTTATTGGTATAAACAGGATCAACGGTAAAAAGTCCGCCGTTGAATTTTGTTGGGTATTTTCCATATGCATTGCATCCAAGCATGTATCGAAACAACTGATAATTCTGCCCAATCTGATAAACCGAATCTTTAGCATTCGATTGATTTTTTTGAGTGAAAATAAAACTGCGATTCCAGAAAGAATTCCACCATTTTTGAGTGTTTTTTTCTGCTTGTTTTGAATTATTTTTATTGGATAAAATCAAACTTTTTAATTCATTATTCCAAGTAGAAAAATCAGATTGATTGGTGTTTAAACAAATTTCTAAAGAGTGTTTTTTGGATGGTTTAATGCTTGTTAAATTAAACCCTTTAAAATCGGTATCCTGATATTTTCCAAGATATGTTCCGTCTGGTTTTAAGTTATCGCCTTTCATGAATCCGCCAAAAGTTAAATTGGCAATCGGGTTCAGCATTTGGTCTTTTACCAATTCCATTTTCTGCTGTTTTACAGCAACATCAAAAACAGTATTTTCTCTATTTCTATGATAAAATTTTATACCATTATTTTCAAACGAAATAGAATCTTTATATGTAATAAGTTCTCCTTGAGGCGCCCATTTATAAGAGTTAGCATTATTTTCTTTTCCTTTTGGATAACGATTTTGATAACGCCAGCTTTCATAAGAAGCTGTCATTTTCAACGGATTTTTACTTTCTAAATCAACATGAATAATCGGTTTAAAAACATCCACCCAAAGTTTGATTTTAGTATTATTCTGTCCGACTAAAACATAGCCATCTTTCAGTTTTAATTCCTGATGAAAACCATCTTTTCCCTCAAACGGATTTGGTGTTAAAGTCACTTTTACCCGTCCTAATTTCAGTAAAGTATTATGTTCGTCGAAAGTTCCGCTTCTCGAAAAATAGAAATACAAATCACCTTTTTCTACCCAGACATTCATACCAATATCACTGCCTCCCAAAGGCATAGATTCTGATGAATTATTGCTCTGCGTTGTCCAAACCTGATTGTAATTATCGAGCGTAGGAATTTGCGCTTTGAGGCAAAGCATTGTGAAGAGAAAGATGTATTTTATGTATTTCAATTTATCTATTTTTTTTAGTTCTTTTTGTCATTTCGACTGAAAGGAGAAATCACACTAGAAACTCCACACAGAATGTCCTCAATCTTTGTCGATTTACGCGTGTGATCCCTCGTTCCTCGGGATGACAAACTAGACCTTAAACTCATAATTCAAACACCTACAAGGTTTTGAAAACCTTGCAGGAGCACCCGTGTATTACCATTCATCCGTTCTAAATGAAGAAACCGGTAATCCTCCTGCGCTAAACAATTCCGCTTTAGCGAAATCTTTCCATAAATAGCGAACTGCAACTGGATTTTTCACTTTATCCGAAGTCAAAACCACTGATTTTCTTCTTACTACTGTTTTCGCTGGATAAAAAACTTTGTCTGCTCCTGCTATTTCAAAACCTAAAACCTCTTTGTCATAAGACGTAATTCCGTTATTAACATCATCAAAAGAAACCGTTACAGCGCCATCTTTTATTTCCATCGATTTATATTTCGGACTTTCAAATTCGAAACCTTCAATTCCATAAGTTCTTGCCAATGCTTGAAAAGCCAAACGGTTTCCTCCTTTTTCTTTGTCCATTGGATGAATGTTATTTTCTTCTCCAACATCCATTAAAACTGCCATTGCTGCATTCGGAATTTCCTTTGAAGCCTTAAACTGCGCTTCTCTCAAATAAGCTGAATTGTATTTTTCCTGATAATCTTTTGGATGAAATGAAGCATAATTAAACGGTGCGATTTGAGCGAAATAAAAAGGGAAATCTCCTTGGTTCCACAGCGTTCTCCAACTGCTTACCATTTTTTTCATTAAAGCGGTATATTCGTTTGCTCTTTCGTAATTTGATTCTCCTTGGTACCAAATACAGCCTTTAATTCCGTAACCAATTACAGGCGAAAGCATTCCGTTAAACAAAGTTGTCGGAACACGATTTGGATCTTTTGCCAATTCTTCTTTTGTGGTCGGAATTTTAGCGCTTGCGAAATCTTTCAGCATTTCCTGATTCATCCAAGCTTCCATGCTCGAACCTCCGTAAGAAACATGAATCAATCCCACAGGAACATTTAAAACTTCTTGTAAAAGCGATCCAAAATACCAAGCCGTTGCGCTAAAATTTGAAGTCGATTTTGGAGAAGCTTCTTCCCATTTTCCTTCAAAATCTTGTAAAGGCTCTAAAACTGTTGCTCTTGGAATCGTAATTAAACGAATGTTTTTATTAGTTGATCTTACGATAATTTCATTTCCGTTTTTGACAGGCTGACCTTGAAAGCCTTTTAAAGGCATTTCCATATTCGACTGTCCGGAACAAAGCCAAACTTCACCCAACAAAACATTTTTGATGGTTACTTTTTCATTTCCTTCCGATACTTCAATCGTGTATGGTCCGCCAAAAGTAGAAGTCTGTAATTCTGTTTTCCATTTTCCAGAAGTATCAGCTTTTACTTTATAAACTTTAGAATCCCAAGAAGTTTTGATTACGACATTGGCGTTCTTTTCTGCCCATCCCCAAATTGGTGCGTTGGATTTTTGCTGTAATATCATGTTGTCAGTAAACAATGCTGGCAGTTTGATTTTTGCATTGATTTGAAGAGTTGCTAAAATCGTTAATAATGCAATAATTGATTTTTTCATTTTTTTATTTTTTTGCCACAGATTAAAAGGATTATTTGGATTATTAATCTCTTAAAATTCTTTGATCTATTGATATTTTTCTTTTCAATTGCCTCCAGCTTTAGCTGGAGGTCATAAAGTATTTGCATTTCTAGGGCTTTAGCCAAATAATTAGTTTGGCTAAAGCCCAATTCTTATCTTCTTCTAAACCTCCAGCTAAAGCTGGAGGCAATTCATCTAACCCTTCTTTTATCATAGATTAAATAATCCTTTTAATCCTTTATCCCGATAGCTATCGGGAGTGGCTAACTTTTATTTTTCTTTTACAATACTCACTGGCCCTAATAAACCCGCTTTCAACAAAGGTTCTCCCTCTAATCGAAACGGCGCTGTTGTCCATGTTAATCTTTCTTCTTTTGGCAATTTTTGATCGCCGATCAATCTATTTGCCCACGTATTTGTAACTTTTATTTCTATCGTATTTTTTCCTTTTTGCAAAGCTTTTGAAATATCTGTTTTGAAAGGAAAAGTCCAAAGTGTTCCGCAATCTTTTCCGTTGATTTTGATTTCGGCAATATTTGAGATTTCTCCTAAATCCAACCAAATTTTATTGTTTTCTTTTCCTTTCCAAACGAACTCTTTTTTGTAAACTACAGTTCCAGAATAATACTTAATTTGATCATTCTGAGAAGTACTCCAATCAAAAAGTTTGTTTGTTTTTACCACTTCTTTAGGGCCTTTAAATTCAGGATCAAATTGTAATTCCCAATTCTCATCTAAAGTCTGCACTTTCTCAAATTGCGATACTTTTTTGTAATTTTCATTTTTAAGTTCTTTTATCTCATCTTTAAAAATCACAAAACCAGATTCGTTGGCCCCTAATGTTATCGTAACAATTGTTCTTTCATCTAAAATCATCCAACTGTCTAAATCTGACATTTGATCTGTTACAGGATTGTACCATTGCGGAACTTTTCCAGAAATTCTGAAAGACGCCTCAAAAGAACGTTTCTCTGCTTTTTGGTTGGAAATAAAATAAATATCTTCAGTATCTGATTTTCGATGTGCCCAAGCCAATGTTTCTGAATCAGCACGATTTAAATTTGGAAAACAAACGTCTTGTGTGATTCCAATTGAAGCAAAATCATTTTCTAAATACGGTAATTTGATAACTGTTCCTTTTTCGATTTTCCATGTTGATGAATCGCCATTATTCCAGATTTCATCAATTACATTTTGCCATTTCTTTTGATCTATTTCTGATTGAATTCCTGGCTGAAGATTCGGTTTTTCATCTACAAAAATCGTTGCACCGTCTTTTAGCAATTGCAGGATTTTTTCGGCGGAGGCCAAAGAAAGCATCTTATTTGGTGCCATTTTATGACTTCCCGGAAAGAATAAAGCTCCATATTCAATTCCGCCTTCAAATGAGATTTTTCCGTTTACTACTTTCGCTCTATTAATTAAAACATCGGCATTGAAAGAATCATATTGATAACCATTTAGTGGATTGATCCATTGTGATAAAGCAGTTATATTTTTAGAATAGGTCACTTCTTTTGGCATTTTTGCCGTTGGCTGACCTTCATTTTCTAAACGAATTTTCTCGCTTTCCAATCTTTCTTTTCCAAACACATTCGGAATAAAAGGCACCAAACGATCCGGAACAAAAGAACGGGAAGGAAAATTTTCGCCAATAAAAACGGCTAAATCAATTACTGGTTTACCTTTTTGCAATTGAAACTGCACTCTTTGACAATAATCAAACCAAGCTTTTCCGGGTTTCCACCAAGTTTGGTCTCTCTGGAAAAAAGTTCCGATATCGTCTAAAGTCATTCCGGGTTTTCTGTCCGTCCAAGGATTATGCACAAAAACGTGATAGAATAAACGGTTGATTCCTAAAGCGTAATTGCGGTCTGCCGTTGTTTTTAGATTTCCGGGATGCTCGTCCCAATCCATTCGTAAAGCGGTAAAAGATTCTGCCTGGATAATATCTTTTCCGTAAATATGTCCGCCCGAAATAGCATCGACCATATCAAAAGGTTTGTCGTGTGTGGGGCTTTTCAGCCAAAATTCTCCACCTGGATAATCGACATATTTATAGTGTAACAAAGCGTCACTCATCATGGTTGGCGCGACGTTTTCTGAACTTAACTTAACGTTATATTCTTTTGCAATTTCAGCGACAGTTCCGTAGAAATTATCAGCTACTAAATCGGCAATTGTTTTTCGAACATCGTATAAAACTTTCTCTGAAAAATTGGCACTTTCTACAGGAATTCCCGCCATAACTGGAAGATATTCTACAAGATCGTAGCCACGTCTCTTTTTAAATTCAGCCTGAAAAACCGAAGACCAATTTTGGCTTCCACATTCCCAGCTGTCAAAATGAAGAATTTCAAGCACTTTTGAAGCCAATTCAGGTTCAGCAGAACGAACGGCTTCTCCAAACCAATGATCCAACTGAAAACGGATTAATTCGGGATTAAATTTATCAACTTCCAACCCTTTTCCTGCTCCTCCGGTTGTATTTTCATGCCCTGTCGAAGTATGTCCCATTCGGATAATTTTCCATTTTCCGCTAGGTGCTTTCCAGTTTAGGTTTCCATCGGCATCAACAAAATTGGATATATTGATAATTTCTGATTTTTTAAATGCATCAGAATTGGGAATTTCTTTCTCAGTAGTCTGTGGAGTTAAACGCCAAATTGCTCCTGATTTTCCTTCATAATTATTAATCAACGATTGATTTGAAAGGGTTATTTTACTCACTTTCAGATTTTGTTTCCATTTAGCAAAATCCAAATCTTCCGCTCCGGGTTCTGTTCCCTTTGGATCATAAACAAATCGGAAATATTTTGCCGTTACAGGCGTAATAGTATGTGTATTCGGGAAATCCATGTCCTGCCAGCCGTGACGCGGTGCGATCATTCTTTCGTGGAATCTAAAATTAACTCCGTCGTCACTTACTTCTACAATTAGGCGCTGTGCCTGAAAATCTCTTCCTTTGGTTTCAATTACAATAGATTTACAGGTAAAAGGCTGTGCAAATTCGTATTGAATCCAACCTGCATCGGCAAATTTGAAGTTTTCATCTTTTTTAGGATCAGCCAAAAATGATGCATCAGTATTGTTTGATGTGGTTACTTTTGGCAGTTGCATCTGCGAAGTAATTTGGTATTCTTTAATCGGAATAGCAAAAGTTACAATGTCTTTATAATAATCTTTATAATGTTCTGGAACTGGCAATTTCGACGCAACTTTTTTTCCTCCTAAAATTTCAGTTGTTGACCAGACTACTTTCTGCATCGACATTTCTGGCGTAATCCACGGCCCGCCTGCAACGGCAAATCCGTCTGCTCCGTGAAAAGCTAATTTCAAACCTAAACGATCTGCTTCTTTAAATGCCCAATGAATCATATCCCAAAATTCAGGCGTCAACTGTAAAACCGGCGGATCTATCAATGGCGGATTGGCTGGCCCTTTTATGGTCATTAAATAAGCGCCCGCAATTCCTGCTTGTTTCATAGCTTCTAAATCGGCTGTAATTCCTGCTTTAGAATACGCAGATTTCATCCAATACCAATATACCCAAGGTCTTGAGGATTCTAATGTTGGCTGAAAGTTGGTTTCTTTTTTATGGACTTCTTGTGCTGAGACGATGCTTGCAAAGAATAAAAAGAAAACAGTCGAAAGTTGGAAAGTCCAAAGTCGAAAGTCTTTTTTGAAAAGAAAAATGTGGTTACGGTTAGACATTATTGTTATTATTTTCTGTTCGTAAACCCGACAGGTTTCAAAAACCTGTCGGGTTTGTGTTGTCGTTTTTTTTTGTCATTTCGACGTAAGGAGAAATCACACTAGAAACTCTGCAAAGTTTTTCTCCAATCTTTGTCGACATACGTGTGTGATTTCTCGTTCCTCGAAATGACAAACTGTATTTTTAAACTTTAATTAATTTTACAAATCTGCCTAATCTGCAAAATCAGCGGGAAAAATTTACTCTCGCAGATTTCGCTGATTTTGCAGATTCCTTTTTAATTTTTAATTCTTAATTTTTAATATTTAAACTTCTTCAAACTGTTTTCTAATTCATTTTTTGAACCACTGAAAGGTGTCAAATAAAAACTATACTCATAATTTCCAGATTTAATTTGATACTGTTCTAAAGGCTGTGCTACAATTGTCCAGCTGTCATTTCCACCAACTCCCATTTGGATTAAATCGATGTTTACCGTCAAGAATCCTGGATCTTTCAAATCGTATGTATGTCCAGATGCGCTTAGATTTTCTTGTGTGTATGGCCAAGCGCTCATGCTTAAGACTTTAGTATCATTTACTACTAAGAATCCATTGTTTTTCTGCGGAGTGCTTAATGCCATCCATCTTACATCACATCGGTTTCCGTTTTCTTGCGGTTTTGGATAATGTTCAATGAAATCATTTATTGGAAGTGAATATTTCCCAACAAACGAACCAAAACTTCTGTCACTGTAATTTTCCAGTTCCCCTTTTCCGTACCACGAAATCTGATCGAATTTTCTCTGAACTCCCATTTGCATTCCGATTTTTGGAATGTTCGGCAATTTATCTGACGCTTTTAAACTGTAATCTACTTTTATTACTCCATTCTCATTAATTTTATAGACGACTTGTACTTTCGCACTGTCTTTTATAATTTCATATTCACTTGTAATTACAGTACCATCAATTGCAATTCCCATCGTAGTACTAATCACTTTTGGTTTTGCTTTATACCATTGTTTCAACAACTTTTGCGATTTCCAACCTCTTTTATCGTTATCCGTTAAAGGTCTAACAAAATTTGGAAGTAAAGGAGCAAAAACCTGTTCTTCTCCATTGAAAATATAAGAACTTAAAGCTCCATTTTCTTTGTTAATCTTAATTTCAAAAGATTTCCCTTTAACTTGAAAATCAAAATTTGTTTCGGTTGTTTTATATGCTGAATCTTTTTCATTTCTAAAATCAATTGAAGCTTCTTTCTTTTTCAACACAAACTGATCTTCCGCGACAGCGTAACCTTTTGAAGCCCAAAGCTCATCTTTTGAAAGCTGGAATTCTATATTTAAAATATACTCGGCATCGGCTTTCATTTTTGGAAGATAAGAACTGATATCTAATGTTGTTGATTGTCCTGCTTCTACTTTGAATGGTTTTAAAATCTGAGTTTTAATTACATTTCCATTTTCCAACACTTTTAAAACTGGAATATAACCTTCTAAAGATTTAACGGCCTGACGATTTTTGATTTCTAATTGATTTCCGTTTAAAGTTGAAATCGCTGACTGATACACCCATTTATTTTCAAAAATCGAACCTTTTGGTTTTCCGTTAGAATCTACAATTCCTTTTGTATTGAAGTTTCCGTCATGGTATTTCTCGCCAAAATCTCCTCCGTGAGCAAAATAATTCTGACCAGATCTTGAATCAAATTTCAAGATTCCCTGATCTTTAAATTCCCAAATACAACCTCCAATAACTCTTGGAAGCGAACGGAATTCATCCCATAATTCTTTTAAATTTCCAACTGAATTCCCCATCGCATGAGAATATTCAACGAAAATAATCGGACGTGTATCTTTCTTTTGATCTACTAAAAATTTTGGTGTGAAAACGCCTGGATAAAAACGGCTGACCATATCGACATACGAATCATCCTGCGGGTTTTCGAATCGATAAGCATGGTCGATTGTTTTTGGATATCCTGGATCAAGCGGATCAATATATCCGTCTAATTTTGCATTTCCCTGCGCTGGCTCGTAATGCACAGGACGTGTGATATCGAAATCGTGAACCCAACCTGACATTGCAGAATGGTTTGGCCCTTTTCCGCCTTCGTTACCTAAACTCCACATTACAACCGACGGATGATTTTTATCTCTTTCAACCATTCGAATCATTCTTTCCATATAAGCATTTGTCCAAAGCGGATCGTTGCTTAATTTTCCGCCAATTCCGTGTGTTTCCTGATTGGCTTCATCCATTACCATAATTCCGTATTGATCGCATAATTCGTAGAAATAAGGATCGTTTGGATAATGGCTCGTACGTATAAAATTGAAATTGAACTTTTTAATCGTAGTAATATCTTGCTTGATATCTTCTCTCGTAACGGCTTTTCCTCTTGTTGGATGATGATCGTGACGGTTTACGCCATACACATAGGTTTCTTTTCCGTTGATAAGCATTTTTCCGTTTTCTTTCGAGAACTCAATTGAACGGAAACCAACTTTACAGCTTTTGGCTTCGGTAACATTTCCGTTTTTATCTTTTATAGAAATAACCATCGTGTATAAATTCGGCTCTTCTGAACTCCATTTTTTTGGATTTTTGATGGTTTCTTGGAAGAATCCAAAACGAACATTATCCAAACGAGGATAACTTTCGTTAATTAAATCAATCACAGGTCTTTGAAGCGGTTCTTTGAACATTGCCATATTATTGGCATCATACAACTGAACATTCATTGTATAATCTTTGATTTTTGCTCCTGTTAAATTCTCCACTTTTGGACGCAATTTGAAAATCGCATCTGTATATTGTTTATCTAATTTGGTTTGAACAAAGAAATCCTGAATACGTAATTTTGGTTCGGCCATAATGAAAACTTCACGCTGGATTCCGCTCATGCGCCAGTGATCCTGATCTTCTAAATAAGAGCCATCTGTCCAACGGATTACACGAACAGAAACTACATTTTCTCCCGCTTTTAAATAAGGCGAAATATCAAATTCCGATGGCAGAAAACTGTCTTCGCCATAGCCTAAAAACTCTCCATTTAACCAAACTTCAAAGCCTGAACTTACGGCTCCAAAATGTAAAGTTATCGTCATATCTTTCCAATTTTCTGGAACGGTAAAACTTCTTTGATACGAACCAACTCCATTATAATCTTTAGGAATATAAGGCGGGTTTATGGGTCTAAACGGATAAACGGCACTTTTGTAAATCGGGTTATCATATCCTTTCATTTCCCAATTCGAAGGCACTTCGATTTTATCCCAGCCTGAAACGGTATTTTTATAGAAATCTTTTGAAGCTTCTTTTAGATTTACAGCATATTTAAAATCCCAATCGCCGTTTAACATCTGGATTCGGCTTTTGGTTCTGTCGCCTTTTAAAGCGTCTTCAACAGAACTATACGAATAAGCTGTTGCTCTTGAAGGCTGTCTGTTAATGCTTGTAACTGTTGGATCTTCCCATGGAGCGAATTCGTATTTTTTATGCAATTCTGGAACTCCCGCTGGCTCTCCTGTTACGGATTGTCCCTGCGTGTAAGTTGTGAATAGTAAAATGTAAAATGTAAATACAGATTTGGGAATCGAAATTCGAAACCTTGAAAAGTTATTATTTTGAATTGGTTGAAACATTCTTTTATTTTTAGTTTTTTTGTCATTTCGACGAAGGAGAAATCGCACTAGAAATTCCGCAAAGAGAATCGCCAATCTTTGTGGTTACGAGTGTGATTTGCTTCGCCTATTCGCTATCGCTCGGGTCTCGTTCCTCGAAATGACAAACTGGGTCTTTATTTATCTTATGGTTATTAAACCTGACAGGTTTAAAAGGTACTATATCTTAATTCTTTGTACTTTGTACTTTGTACTTTGTACTTTGTACTTTGTACTTCCCTCTTAATTCTTCTTCTTTTTCTCAGGCGGTGCCACAAAATTTAATTTGCTTTTTCCTAAATCTTTAGAAGTTGCAATAGCAATTCCTCTTTGTTCCGCTTTGTTAACCGCACAATAAAAATGATACACAACGCCATCATGTTTTACCACAAATGATTTATGCGCAAACATATCATCGTAAGGTTCAGAAGATTTAACTAAATCGTCGCCTTTCCAGTCGGTCCAGTTTACTAAATCATTTGAAACCGCAAAACGGTTAAATGCACCTTGATTCCAACCTGTCCAAAAAGCTCCAAAATAGAACATTACCCAAGTATCATTAATACGCTGAATATAAGCATCGCCCGAAATTCCTTTATGATGATTGATTAAAGGTTTATTACCATAACGTTTCCAGGTCTTCATGTCGTTTGAAACTGCCATCGCAATGCGCTCTGCTCCTTTAGCAGGATTTATACTATCGCCACGGGCATTATAATACATGATGAAATTGTGTCCTGTAACTTTGTCTTTATCACGGATCACGCTGTTTTTGTACATCGTACTATTATCCCACCATGTGGCATCTTTGTCTTTTGGAGTCAAAACCGGATTTTCTAATCTTTGAAATTCATGTGGTTTTGTTGGCGCTTCTTTGGTATACGCCATTCCGATTGACAAAATGCCTGCTTCGTAACCTTTACTATCTCCGCCAAAATAACTCATCCAGTATTTGTCATCGTATTTTTCCCATTCGTAACTTCCGCCCCAAGTTAGATCTTGCAGCGAAATATATCCTGCTTTTTGGTTGACATCCCAATGTTTTTCATTTTCTGAAAATGACATTACTTTTCCCAGATGTTTCCAATCTAATAGATTATCGCTTTCTGCTAGCCAGGTTTCGTAACCCCTTCCGTCATAAATTAAATACGTCATGTACCATTTGCCATCTTTCCTAAATACACTAGGACAATCCATTTTGTATGAGTTGTCTGTCGGAACCATTACCAAACCGTATTTATAAGGTGTTTTAATTTCTTCGTAAATCTCCTGCATTACACTGTCAGTAATTTCTCTTTTCTTGTATTTGGTTGCACAGCTGGTTATGGCTAGTGCTGAAATGGCTACGATTAGATATTTAATTTTCATTTTTATGTTTTTTTTGCCGCGAAGGCGATATCCCGATAGCTATCGGGACTAAGTTTTTTTTATTTTTTATTTCACGCAGATTTTGCAGATTTAAGCAGATTATTAATTGATTTTTATCTGCGTTAATCAGCCAAAATCTGCAAAATCTGCGTGAAATTATTTTTTCAATTCTTTTAATTTAGATTCCATTACGTCTTTATTCAATTTTACTTTTACCATTCCTGTTGGATGAAATCTTCTTTTTAGGTCGATGGCGTTATACACGATTGTGTACACATCATTCCCTTCTGGGATTAAACACAAAGGCGTTCTCATAATATCCCACCATTTATCGACTTTGGTTTCTATTGGTAAATAATGTGCTTCTGCCCAATTAATTCCGTCTGCTGATAATGAATACGCAATCATATTCGGTAAATGATGTCCCCAGCCGTCTGGACCTCCGTCGAAAATCGCGATGTACATTCCGTTTGGCAACTGACTTACAATTGGATTTTCTACAAATAATGGATGCATGGTTTTAATTGGTTCCAGACCTTTGTTCATTCTTAACCAAGGGCCTTCTAAACTTTTGGATTCGGCTAAAGCCACAAACCAGCCTTTTCCTGATTTCTTTGGATAATCTGCCCATGAATTGAACGGATACGCACCGCTGTAAAACCCGAAGTATTTATCTCCAACTTGGTACGGAAAAAATGATGCTACGCCCTGACGTCCTTCCCAAGGCTGAGAATCTAATCCTGGTTCCATAATGATTCCCATATCTTTGTATGGCCCGCCAATTCCGTTGATTCCTTCTACAGTTGATTCACAACGCCATATTCTTCCGAATGAATGATTTGGTTCTATTGTTTTACTTACCGTATAAGCTAAATAATAGCCGTACCATTTGTTTGCTTTTTCATTAAAAACCGGCATATACGACCAAATTGCAGCACGACGATCGTTCATTGGGTTATCGTCTTCGGTAACCGCATAAGTTCCACTTGCTTGGTAGATTGTAGATTCTCTTTTCCAATGGATTGCATCTTTACTTGTCCAATGTCCAATTTTGGTTTTTACACGATCATAATAGTAATCTACTCCTTTTTCTCCTGCTCTTTCAGTTGGAAACATATGATACGTATCGCCAACTTTTACTACTCGTCCGCCTTCAAAACCGCCTTGAATTCCTTCTGTTCCAGACATTCCTTCATCGATAACGGGTTTATTTTCTCCGCCAATAATTTCGAAAAGAGGTTTTTCATCTGAATATCCTTCAACAATAAAAGTTGGATTCCAAAGTTTTCCGTCTGGGAAATTGGCATTTCTTGGTTCAAGTTTTTCTAAGGCTTTTACAACTCCCAAAACAGCAAATAATCCTTTTCCAAAATTTATAGTTTGAGTTCCTTTCGGAAAAGAAACCGCATAAACATTTACGGAAGGCAAACCTGTAATCGTTAATCCGTTTTCTAAAATTAATTTGGCATTTTGAAGTTTATCTGCCTGCAGATATTCTGAATTATTTTCCTGAAAAACTCCAATTAAAACCTGAACTGGTTCTTTAAATTTTAATTGTAATGGAGTATTGGTTCCATTTTTATATTTATCTAAAGGAAGTTCAATCCCCATTAAACCTTGTAATTCTGGGGCTAAACGAACAATATTGTGTTTGCTTCCTGAAAATACATGAGCGTATTGTGTGGTTTTGAAAGTTTTATAATTTGATTTCACAATTTCAAATGATGCTGGTTTCCATGCAGTGCTTTGTGCTGTGGCTTGGATGCAAACAATGAACAGCATTAAGAATGCGGTTTTTAATTTGAAGTTGTGTATTTTATTTTTTGAAAACATTGGTTTTATTTTTTTGTTTTTTTGTCATTCCGACGGAGGAGGAATCACACTAGGAATTCCGCAACAATCGTCGATAATCTTTGTGGTTACGAGTGTGATTCCTCCTTTCAGTCGGAATGACAAACTGAATGTTATAAACTATAGGCTAATCACTCATAACTCATAACTTATAACTCATAACTTATAATTCACAAAGCCTTATAACTCACCTTATACTCTACATTCGGTTTTACAATCAATTGATATTTATTCTTTGCTAATTCTGTAATGGTACCTGAATTTGTTTTGGGTTTGCTGGCACTTTCAAAAATCAATTTTCCTTCTCCCTCACCTGCTTTTACTTTGATTTCTTTGGTACTGCAATACACGGCAACTTCTCCGTTTGGTGTTGGCACTTTTCCTTCCATCCATTTTAAACCTCCTAAATTTGGTTTAATTTCATATTGGGAATAACCTGGAGCGGTTGGTTTTACACCTAAATAATATTTTCCTAATAAATAAATCGGACTTGCGCCCCAAGCGTGGCAAAGGCTTTTTCCGTAAGGACGTCCGTACATCGTTAAGTGCTCCGTTCCTTTTTTATTTGGATTGTATTCTTCCCAGAAAGAAGTTGCGCCTTCATTCAGCATTCCGCCCCAATAATCTTTCATTTCTTTTAAAACGTAATCCTGCTCGCCCATTGCGCACAAGGCTTCCAATTCGTAAAAACGCATGTATGGAGTTGTAATTTGAAGAACATCTTTATTGAGCAACACTTTATTTTTTACACTTTGCATTTGCTCCTCAGTAAAATAATTGAAGAAAATACCGAACATATTAGCGTATCTCGTTACGATGTTTTGGATTTTTCCATCGATACGCTGGTGTTTCATTACGTTTTCCTTTTTATCCCAAAACACATCAAACAATTTTGTTTTTAAGTCATCACCTAATTTTTGATATTGTTTTTGATTCTCAGTTTTTCCTGCAATTTCAGCACTTACCGCCATTGCTTCAAGGCTTCTTGCTAAAAGCATTTGCTCAAAACTAACTTCTCCTGTTTTTGGCAATCCGTCTGCCCAGTCAATAAAAACCCAGTCGCCTTCTAATGGTTCGAGGAATCCGTTTTTGTTTCTTCTTTCTAAACAGAAATCCATCAACGATTTCATTCTTGGATAAAAAGTTTTGATGAATTTCGTATCGCCTGTATGTAAGTAGTAATCGTAAACACCCACAAACCAATACAACGAATAATCCATTATGATATTTACGTGAGCCGTTACAGGATCTTTTCCGCGAAGTGCTAACAAGGTTCTTTCTACCGAAGCCGAATCAAAGAACAAATAATAATTCATTAAATAACTCTGATAAGCGTCGCCAGACCAAACCCAACGGTCGCGTTTGATTCCGTCGATAAAAAATTCACGAGAGGTTAAATGCATCGTGTAAGCCGACACATCCCAAATTTTATTCAATTGTTCATCCGAAGATTTGAATGCGCCACGATAATCTAATGGCAGATATTCATAAAGCATCGAAATAGAATCGTATTTGACACCTGCATCTGCTTGTACCTGCACATAACGGAATGCTTTCGATCCATCATGTGTGTAGGTTTCAGATTGTTTTCCATCAAAAGATAAATGATCTAAGGTTTCGCATTTGGCAGAATCCAACGCTTCTTCACGAGATTCACCATAATACAGTGCTAGTTTACCTTTTCCTTTTAAACCGTGAATTTTAATGTAACCAAAAGTTTCTTTACCAAAATCTACTAATTGACCAGCCCCTATTTTTTCTGTTTTTTTAGCGCTTAAAGGTTTGGTTGTTAGTTTAAACTCAGAAGGTTTATTTTCTGGAGAATTAAAATTCCAAGAACCAACAGGAACCCACGGCGTACCAGATTGCTGTGCTTTTCCAGTTTCATCAATCCAAAGTTTATCTTCGTTGGTTACGTTCCAAGATGCATCAGATTTAACGTATTGACCTGAAATATAAAGAGCCGGCAATACTTCCTGATTATAAACTTTAAAAGAAATTTTGTGTTTTCCCGCAGGAACTTTAATCGATTTTGGCTGTCCGTAAATTTGAACGCCATCTAAAAGTAATTGAAAAGGTCCTTCTGAGAAGATTTTTACATCGTCTGGTTTTGGAATATCTACTTCTGTCTGAAAAGTGACCAAAGCATATGGACTGTAATACTGCCAAAGTGGTGGAAATACTGCTTCACGTTCTGTACGTCTCACCTGCATTTTATTGCTTAACCAAACTTCGAAATCTCCTGGATACCAGATCCATGTCGCTTCTTTTGGTTTTTCTTGTGCTGAGGACAGCGAACAACAAAAAAGGGCAACAAAAAGAAGTAAAGTCTTAAAAATGGAAAAATGGTTTAGCATAGTAAGTGTATTTTGGGACTAAAGATAAATGTTCTCTTTACATTTCACACCCTGCACTATCCTGCTATTTCATAAAAAACAACACTTTTTGATAATTTTTTAAGGGAAAAATTATGGGTTATCACTTTTTTAGTACTAAAAAAAATGATGTTAGAATTTTATGGGACACGGATGAAACGGATTCGCTATCGCGAAGACGCGGATGAAAAACGGATTTTAATTATTGTGCATTTTTGTCATTTCGACGAAGGAGAAATCACACGCGTATGTCTACAAAGATTGGACGCCATACTTTGCGGAGTTTCTAGTGTGATTTCTCCTTCGTCGAAATGATAATGATTGTGGTTAATTTGAATAAAACTAAAAGAAAAAATCCGCGTCAGTCCGCGTCTTTACAAAGTAAATCCGTTTTATCCGCGTTCTAATTTAGACTAACAATCTAAGCAATCATTCTCTCAGATTCGTTTTCATCTTCTAAAATATAGTTAGAAGGCGTTTTACCTAAATGTTTTTTAAACATATAAATAAAGGCACTTGTAGTCTCGTAACCTAAATTAAAGGCAATTTCCTTAATAGATTGTTTTTCACCTAAACGTTTTATGGCTTCCAACAATTTTAAACGAGTGCGCCAATCGCTGAAATTCATTCCCAATTCTTTAATGAATAATCGGGATAACGTTCTGGTGCTCATAAAAGAAAGTTCGGCGTAATACTCTATCGTATTTTTGCTTGAAACATCTTCCATTAAAAGCTCCACTACTTTTTGAAGTCTTTCATGATTGGTTGTTGGGAGAAATGTTGCACTTGGTTCGATTAAAGCTAATTCGTCTAAAAAAACGTCACTAATTCTTTTTTGAGATGGCGTAAGATTTCCTTCTACTCCAAAAGAAATGATTTTAAAAACCAACTGCTTTAAAAACATCGGAATATCAAAAGAGAAACTGTTTGTTGGCAATCCCTCCATAAAAGATGGGTCGATAAAAACGCTGTAATAATTAACGTCTTTCTGAAAAGTAACCTGATGCTCTACTCCGCCCGGAAGCCATAAGCCCTGCAACGGATTCACCACCCAAATATGATTACCTACCACAACATTCATTACGCCGCGAGTTGCATAAATAAGCTGACCTCTTGGATGTGAATGTGAAATACACATTTCATTGGTTACCATTTCCCTATAGCCAATAACAGGAATCGATGGATCAACTCTGTATCCATGCTCCTGTGCCATTCGATATGTCCGAATCTGGTTATTCATTGTCCAAATATAGCAATTCTGACATTAGTATTCTTTTAATCTTTGCAAAAAAATAATACAGCTGTTGTTTTTTAACCTAATTTAAAAATCAAAAAATATCTCATGGACACTATTAAAGCAAATCCTGACATAGTTAAAAAAACCACTTATTCGATCTTATTTATCATTAGTTTTTCTCACTTAATTAATGATCTTTTACAAGCTGTTGTTCCTTCAATTTATCCGCTTTTAAAAGATAATTTTAGTTTAAGTTTTACTCAAATCGGAATTATTACGCTAACTTATCAAATGGTAGCGTCTATTTTACAGCCATTTGTGGGAATGTATACGGATAAAAACTCAAAACCATACTCGCTGATTGTTGGAATGTGTTTCACAATGGTTGGACTTTTTCTGGTTTCGATTTCCTCAAGCTTTGTTTACTTATTATTATCAGTAAGTTTAATCGGAATTGGATCTTCAATTTTCCATCCTGAATCTTCGCGTGTGGCGCATTTGGCTTCGGGCGGAAAAAGAGGTTTGGCGCAGTCTATTTTTCAATTGGGAGGAAATGCCGGAAGTGCTATCGGGCCTTTATTGGCGGCGTTTATTGTAATTCCTCACGGACAATCTTATATCGCTTGGTTTTGTATTATTGCGTTAGTTGGTGTTTTTGCTTTGTATAAAATTGCGATTTGGTACACGGCACATTTATCTGAAAGAAATGCTAATAAAGCTTCTCACCAAATAGAAACACATCATCTGTCTAAAAACAGAGTAATTGCTTCGTTGATTATCTTATTGGTTCTGATTTTCTCTAAGTATTTCTACATGAGCAGTATTACAAGTTATTATACTTTCTTCCTTATAGATAAATTCCACATCACGATTCAGCAGTCACAAGTGTATTTATTCTTGTTCTCGGGTGCTGTTGCAGCAGGAACTTTGATTGGAGGGCCAATTGGAGACCGTTACGGCAGAAAATATGTAATCTGGGTTTCTATTTTAGGGGTTGCTCCGTTTACTTTGATGCTGCCTTACGTTTCTTTATTCTGGGTTGGAACTTTATCTGTAATCATTGGATTGATTCTTTCTTCTGCATTCTCAGCGATTCTGGTTTATGCAACTGAATTATTGCCTGGCAAAGTCGGACTTGTAGCTGGTCTTTTCTTCGGGTTTGCTTTCGGAATGGGTGGTTTAGGTTCTGCTATTTTAGGAAAAATTGCAGATGCTACAAGTATTGAATATGTATTTAAGATTTGTGCGTTTCTGCCTCTAATTGGTATTATTACTGGGTTCTTGCCTAATTTGGAGAAGAAAAAGAAGGTTGAGTAATTTTTTTATGCCACAAAGTCGCTAAGACGCAAAGTTTTTATTAAAAAAAATAAGATTTAATTGCGTCCAGCTTTAGCTGGATGAACAAATTAATTTGGAAGCTCAAAAGGCTTTAGCCAAAATATCTACAATTTGGCTAAAGCCTTTTTCTATTCTTGTTACATATACCTCCAGTTAAAACTGGAGGCAACTTATAAAATAGCTTCGCTTTATTATTTATGATCTTTTTCAAAACATAGCCCGTGTTTTCAACCACGGGAAACGTATTTTGGTAAACGGAATGTTATATATTGCGTCCCCGTGGTTGAAACCACGGGTTATGTTTAAATTGATGATTTTTAATTTGCATAAAATATCAATAAATCAACATTGTGTCGAAACTTAAATTAAATAGAATAAAAGTTGTTTTAGTAGAAAACAATCGAACCAGCAAGGAATTAGCCAATCATTTAGGTAAAACAGTATCGACTGTTTCTCGTTGGTGTACAAATGAAGCTCAGCCTTGTATTGAAACGCTTTATGAGGTTTCTAAACATTTGAAGGTTGATATTCGGGGTTATTGGTTTCGACAGGAACAAATCATAAAAAAACGCTTTCTTATTAGGAAAGCGTTTTTTACATTTTTATATTTTTTAAGCATTTAGCTTTTTCTTTTCCGTTTTCTTTTTTATTGCTTTTTTCTTTTGAAAAAAATCACTCAAAGCTTTCTCTTCCTCCAATGTCAGAGAGCTTAATCCACCTATTGTGTCAATTTCTAAATCTAATTTTTTAGTTTTCATAATTACTTATTTTGAAAATACTTATTAATCAATTTCAATGCCGATTTTGTTTCAATTATCATAATTCTACCTCCAAAATGAAATGCTCCAAGCGTTTTTTCATAATGCTCAACTAATTGTGATTTTGAAAGAAATGAAACATTTCCGTCGTGTCCACGCTGAAAAGATAATTTACAAGCATAAGCAACTAAATTACCTGCAACTCCCACATAAACTTTTCTTTCTCCTTTATTAAATGGTGCATTTTCCAATAAATGCATATAAACATGATCAGCTTTAACTTCTAAACTAACAAGACCTTGAATAATTTTTGAATTCCCGGAAATTGTAAGTTTATAAACATCTCTAATTGGATTTTTAAATTCTTCACTTCAATTAAAAAGCCAGCCATTTTTCTTTGTTACAGATTTTAGATCCGAACTTTGAAGAATTGAAATTTCTGTTTGAAAACTATCTCCAGTAATTACATTTTCTATCGAGTTTGTTAATTTATCTATTTTAAAATCTAAACCTATTTCCTCGCCTTTATTCATTCAGCTAATTTAATGAATATAATCTAATTTTGGAAATATTATATACTCCCGATTTTTAAGGTACTAACCTTATGCAGTTAATTAGAAAATTATAACACCTTTATTTTCATACCTAATTCCCATTAAAAACCAAATACAAAGCCAAAATCGTCAATCCTAATAACCCAAATAAAAGCTTAACCTTTTTACTCGTTTTAGGAATATCCGTTTCGTCTGAAACATTAACTTCAGGATTTTTATCGGTTAAAGAAATAATGACTGCCGTAATTAAAAGCACGGCAAAAATGTAAAACGAAATCAATAAAAAGTGAGGCCAAACTGGATATTTATCTGCAGGAAAAATCCATAAATACAAAACCCCAATAAACAAACTAAAAGCAGAACCCCAAGAAAGCGTTGCATTTACGGCTTTTTTGGTTGTGCGTTTCCAGAAAACACTCAAAAGGAAAACAACAGATAACGAAGGCGCCAGGAAACCCAAAACCGCCTGAAAAATGTTGAATAAATTTTGTCCTTTGATATTATCAATCGCAACGGCAATCAGAATCGCAAACACACATCCAGCAGCAATTGTCAAACGACCAATTCTAATTTGATCCTGAATCGTCGCCGTCGGGTTGATTTTCTTTACATAAATATCATTCGTAAAAACGGTGCTTAAAGCATTTAACGAAGAACCAATTGTTCCCACCAAAACCGCAATCATCACGCAGATTACCAAACCGTTCATGCCGCTTGGGAAAAGATTCGTAACCATTGTCATATAAGCCAAATCAGAATTGCTTCCTAATTCAGGATATAAAGCATAACACAAAATTCCGGGAAGAATAAACAACGGCAAAGCCATAACTTTTAACCATCCAATAAAGTTTACCCCCAATTGTCCTTGCTCCAGATTTTTCGCTCCTAAAACACTCTGAACCATCGATTGATCGGTACAGAAAAAAGCAACAGCCGCTACAGGATATCCTAACAAAATAGCAGGCCACGGATAATGCGCATCATCTGAAGGACGGACTAAATTCCAAAAATTAGAAGGAGTTTTGGCAATTAAAACATCTATTCCTCCTAGTTTTTGTAGACCTAAAAAAGAAAGTGTCAATGAAACTACAATCAGTAAAATCATCTGAAAAACATTCACTTTTGCAATTGCTTTTAATCCTCCAGCAAACGTAAATATTCCAGAGAAAATCACTAAAACGGTAACGCTCTGCCACATCGGGATTCCTAAAATCTGACGCACTAAAACGCCTCCGCTGAATAATCCTAAAGACAGCCAGCTTACTAATATTTTTACCAAAGCATACCAAGCCAAAATATTCTGCGTACTGTCACCGTAGCGTTTTCCCATGTATTCGGGCATCGTGCTTACTTTACTCGCAATATATCTCGGTGCAAAAACCATCGCTAAAAGCAGTAAAAATACAAAAGCGTACCATTCGAAATTTCCGGCTACAATTCCCGTAGCGTAACCAATACTCGCAAAAGCCAATAATGATGAAGGACCAACATTGGTTCCCCACATATTAAATCCGATGCTGTACCAGTTTAATGAGTTTCCTGCCAGAAAAAGTGTTTCGCTTTTCTTTCTCTGTTTCATACTTACCACATATCCAATGACTAATAAAGCCACTAAATAACTGGCAACAATTACAAAATCGAGCGTGGTTAATTTATTGTAGATACTGTTCATAGTCCGTATTCGTTAAGAATATCGGCAATTTTAACCGGCATTCCAGTTTGCAAAGATTTATCCATTGCTTGTAATAAAGCCACGGTTCCAATTCCTTCTTCCATGTTTGGATAAGCTTCAAAACCTTGCTCGATGCTGTCTACAAAATATTCTAAATAATTCTGATATTCCCCGCCATGATGACTTTGTCCTTCAAAACGGAAGTAATATTTTATCGTACTATCGCCCCAAGTAATTACTTTTTCTTCACCTGTTTTATCTGTAACGGCATAACGCAATTCATGATAATCGGCTTGGCTTGCTCCCTCTGTTGCTCTTAAAATTGTACTCATGCCACTGTCTCGCTGCGCTGGCTGAGTCGGCGAAGTATACACACCGCTAACACGTGCAATTCTTCCATCGGTAGCTTTGAAGATAAAATGCATCGTATCTTCATTCTTTAATCCTGCGTTTTGTCCGTTACTGCTAATCATTCCGTAACCCATCACTTCCTGAATATTTGGCAAATACCATCTGATGAAATCTACAGGATGACTCAAACCTCCGTACAACCATTTAAACGATTGCAAAAGCGACCATTCTTTCTTTAAAAACCATCTGTGATCGGCGTGATATTGTGCTTCAATCGTAATCAAATCCCCAATTAAACCCGCTTCATAATCAGCTCTTTGTCTTTTTGCTGGTTCAAAGAAACGAGAACTTTGCCCGATGAAAACTTTCTTTCCTGCTGATTTGCTTAATTCTAATAGTTCTTTTGCATCCGAAAGATCATCGATAAACGGTTTTGTACAAACAACATGTTTTCCATGTAACAAAGCTTGTTTTACATGTTGAGCATGCAAATGATCAGGCGTATAAATCGCAATAATATCAATTGATGCATCGTTTAATAAATCGTCGTAATTGGTTGTGTACGAATGAAAATCGAATTCTTTTGCTCGCTGTTTACACAATTCTTCGTTTCGGTCGCATATTTTAACGAGTTCTAGTTTTGAACTTTCTATAGCTGCCGACATTGTACTTCGTCCTTCTCCAAGTCCTAGAATGGCTATTTTTAACATGAGGTGTGGTTATTTTAGATTGTTGATTTTGTTTTTTTTTGCCACAGATTAAAAGGATTAAATGGATTTTTTAATCTGTGGAAATCCTTTCAATCTGTGGCAAAATATTATTTCGTTTCTACTTTGTTTAAGAAAATCCAGGTTTCGTCTGGTTTTGCGCCTTGGATTCCCGATTGGTATTTTTTCATTAAAGCATTCCAGTCGTCTACACGAGGATTATTTTGTGTTGTTTTCGGATTTAGTTTATCCAGATTTTCTCCTTTCGGAATACTGATTACCAAGATCAATTGTCTGTCTTTTTTGAAAACCTGTAATTGCTGGAAATCGGCATTACAGAAACCTTTGGCAACTTCTGGCCATTTTTCGAATTGCGTTTTATGATACTCCATATATTCTTTTTGTAGTTTTTCATCGGCAGGAAGATTTGCTGTTAATACAATATTTTCCCAATCCGATGCTGGTTTTGAATCTTTACATCTTTCGAAGTTTTGGAAATCATAAACCAAATCTTCATAGATTTTAATTTCTAAAGAAGGAAAAGCGCCTGCCAGTTTTCGTTTTGTTCTTTCCGGCTGATTCATTTTTCCGTAAATCACCAAATGATTTTTCCATTGGTACAATTCCTGACCTACAATTCTAAAACCGGTTAAAGTCGATTTGATTTTTTCGATATCAAAATCAGAACCTATCAATTCGATTACATATGGTTTTGGCATTTCCTGCAAGCCCCATTTTTCATCGATTACGACTTCTTTTTCTAAATCTTTATAAGGCGCTCGAATTCCGGCCGCATCTTTTATTTTAGTGCTTACATACGGATCATTGTGTTCCCAAATATTTCCTTTTGGGCCGTTATGGTTTTTAAGGATTTTCTTTTCGGCAATCCAGTTGTTTTTAATCGTAAAACCTTCGCTACCTTCATCGGTATACAAATACAGCCATAAAAACGGATCGTGCGCATATGGACTGTTGTAAACCTTGTCAATATAATTTTCTTCAATTCGACTTCCTGGCTGAGCCGAAAGTGTATAAATTCCAGCCACATCATGTAAATGTTTGGCATAATGATGAATTTTATTTCCTAGAATTTTATTGTTCTGCATCACGTTTGGCGTGTGCGTCCAACCCCAGCCCATTGCCATTCCAGAATACGATACATCCGAAATTTCGTTGTGTTCAATTGTAATATTTCGAACAAAACCTGCGCTGATTCCCAGAGTTCCCCAATCTTCATTGGTAACGTTTGTGATTAAATTATCCGAAATAACTTCATCCGAACACATTTCTCTTTCATCTTTTATGATCAAAGGCAAATGTGCTTCGAAAGCTTCTTCAGAGAAAATACCAACGTTGATAGCACTTCCGCCAATATCTTTAAATAAATTTCCTTTTACCGTATTGTGATTCGTTCCTTTATTTAAATCTAAACCAGTCGAAGCCAAATGTTCAAAACGACAAGATTCAAACTGAATATTATTAGCATAATTTACTTCAACCGCCGAACGTGGTCTTCCAACCCAAGCCTGATTTTCTAAATTCGCCTGATTTGGCGTTCCCGGCTGTTTCAATTTATAAGCATCTAATAAATACAAACCGGACTGCAACGGCACATGACCTTGCTGCGAAGGACGAAGCCAGTTACTGTACTGAAACGAAATTCCTTTAAATTGAAAATGATGAACCGGCGAATCGATTGTCCCTTTTACTTCCAACAGATTTTCTAAAACAGGTGCAGTTACAATTACCGAATTAATCTCTTCACCAGCTCTTGGAACATAATAGATTTTAGCATTTTTCTTATCTAAATACCATTCTCCCGGCTCGTTTAAAAGTGAAAAAGCATTGTTTAAAAAATAAGCCGAATTTCCATTATTTTTAGAAATCCACGGTGCTGGCCACGGATGTTCGCTTTGAATACGGCTTTCCGGTTCTTCAAACGAAAGTTTCGTGCTGTCTTTTTGTACTTCGATATTTTTAATACGCAAGTTGGCATTCGACCACCATTGCACAATAAACATTTCCATTCCTGGTTCGAACTTTACCGATTTATCTTTAAACGGAATCCAACAAGTTTGTTCCTGATGATTCCAAGATAAAATGCGTTCCATTGCAGTTCCTGCGGTATTTTTGGCTCTTACGGCTTTCTTGCCATTTACCCACAATTGTCTGAAATCAATAAGGCTTCCTGCTTTTTTAGGCGCATCAGCTACCCAAACAGCACCTTTTTTTAGTCCGTTGATAACGGTTGTCGATTTTGTCCAGTTTTTAATTTCGATTCCACCACTTACAATTGGTTTTGCATTTACATCGGCTTCAATTGTTGTCGGACTTTCTGCTGTTCCAGAATCTTCAGGACGCACAAATAATGGTTCGTTTAAATAATACGTTCCGTTCATTACTATGATTCGGATTCCGTCTTTTATAGATGGATCTTTTAAACGACGAAGTTCCCTCGCTTTTCGCATTGCCATATGAATCGTAGCCAACGGATTTGATTTTGTTCCGATGTTCGAATCTTTTCCTGATGGCGAAACCCAGATTTCAGCACCACTTGCCGAAATTGTGAATACTAGTAAAAAAACGACTAGTAATTTGTTGAAAGGAATTAAACGCATTATTTATAGTATTGATTTTTTTCTTAAACTAAAATTACGAGGCATTTATTTAAAGCGCTATAATTTTTACAAATAATTGTATTTTTAACACTTTTACCAAATGACAGGGACAATTTAGAAGAATATAAAATTACATGTATCCTGTACCCTCCTGTTTAAGTTTTTTTTGCCACGGCTCGAGCGATAGCAAACAGGCGAAGCAATTCACGAATTTTATTTTTAAAATCTTTGCGATTATTTATTCGAATTAATTCGAATACTATTTTTAGATAAAGTATTAAAAAGAAAATTCGTGAATTCGTGGCTATCTTTTAAACTTTTTTAATAGATTTGTGTAATCGATTACATTTAAATATTATTATTTATGTGAGAAGTAATTTTTCACATCTATAAAAATAACACCCAAAAATTACTAACAATGAAAACCAACCGATTAAATCTTTTTTCTCTTGCAATGGCAGTTATGCTTTGTGTGAGTTCGCAGACTGGTAATGCTCAAAACACAACTTCGGCAGATACTTATGCGAATATTGAGTTTAAAATGCCAAAAGTTAATGAACCTGTAATTCCTGCTAATACAGTAAATCTGAAAGATTTCGGGGCTGTAAATGGCGGTTACGTTTTAAATACAAAAGCTTTTGCAGATGCTATTGATGCATTGTCTAAAAAAGGCGGTGGAAAACTGATTATTCCGCCAGGAATTTGGCTGACTGGTCCTATCATTCTAAAAAGCAATATTGAACTTCATGCAGAAAGAGGTGCATTAATCAAATTCAGTACCGATAAATCTTTATATCCAATAATTGAAACCAGCTTTGAAGGTTTAAATACTTGGCGTTGCATCTCTCCTATTTATGGTAAAAACTTAGAGAATATAGCTTTTACTGGAAATGGTGTTTGGGATGGTTCTGGTGAAGCCTGGAGACAAGTTAAAAAGAGTAAATTGACAGATGAACAATGGAAGAAATTTGTAGCTTCTGGCGGGGTTTTAAATGAAAAAAAAGACAGTTGGTATCCATCTGAACAATATTTAAAAGGAGCTAAAGGTGCTGACCAAAATGTTCGCCCTGACTTAAAAACAAAAGAAGATTTTGAAGCGATTCATGATTTCCTGCGCCCAGTTTTGGTAAGCATTCAAAACAGTAAAAGAGTGCTATTTGACGGACCTGTTTTCCAAAATTCTCCTGCTTGGAATATTCATCCATTATTAATTGAAGATTTAATTGTTCGAAATATTACAGTTCGCAACCCGTGGTTTTCTCAAAATGGTGACGGACTTGATGTGGAATCTTGTAAAAATGTAGTAATCGAAAATTCAAGTTTTGATGTGGGTGACGATGCAATCTGCATTAAATCTGGTAAAGATAAAGACGGACGTGATAGAGGTGTTCCTTGCGAAAATATCATTGTAAAAAACAATATCGTGTATCACGGTCACGGCGGTGTTACAGTTGGAAGTGAAATGTCTGGCGGTGTAAAAAACCTGCACGTTTCTAATTGTACTTTTATGGGAACTGATGTTGGTCTACGTTTCAAGAGTACTCGCGGGCGTGGCGGTGTTGTAGAAAATATTTATATCTCAGACGTTTTTATGACTGATATTCCGTCTCAAGCGATTTCTTTTGATTTGTATTATGGTGGAAAATCTATTGCTGAAACTTTAGCTGAAGGTGGAAATACGGTAAGTACCAAAGCAATTCCAGTAAACGAAGAAACGCCTCAGTTCAAGAATATCGTAATCAAAAATATTACGATTAAAGGCGCACAGCAGGCCGTATTTTTACAAGGTCTTCCTGAAATGAATCTTGAAAATATCGAAATTTCAAACCTAATTGCTAAAGCACAAAAAGGTTTTTCTATAATTGACGCTAACGGAATTAAAATCAGCAATGTACAATTGGATATCGAAGCTAAAAATGCTTTCGAAATTTACAATACCAAAAACCTTTCGCTGAAAAATATCGAGTTTAATCCTTCTTCATCAAATGCAATTACGATTAATGGTGAAGCGAGCAAGAATATTGATTTGAGCGGTTCTTCGGCTAATTTTTCTAAGACGACAACTATTGATAAAAACGTTCCTAAAAAAGCGGTTAAGTTTTAATTTGAAATTTTCAAATTCCAAATTTCAAAACATAGCCCGTGGTTGAAACCACGGCTATGTTTTTTTTGTCATTTCGATCGAAGGGAGAAATCACACTAGGAATTCCACAAAGATGATAGCTAATCTTTGTCGAGTTTCGTGTGTGATTTCTCCCTTCGATCGAAATGACAAACTTTGGGTTTATCTTATCTTTACGGAGTCACTTGCGAAGATTCTTCGTTCCTCAGAATGACAATATTGAGGTTTATTATAAGCTGTAAAAAAAATTCGCATTCTCAAACCAAATCTTATTCTGATCTTCAACAGAAAACTTCGAAATATAATCTTCTAAAGTTTTTACCACCTCATTATAATCTGAAGCTACATTAAGAACTGGCCAGTCAGATCCATACATTAATTTATCAACTGGAAAATTTTTAAAAATAACATCTAAATACGGTTTTAAATCTTCTGGTTTCCAATTTTTCCAGTCGGCTTCTGTAACCATTCCAGAAATCTTACACCAGACGTTTTCATGCTTTGCAATTTCTTCGATTCCTTTTTTCCAAGAATCAATATTTCCTGATTTTATATCTGGTTTTGCAATATGATCGATTACAAATTTTTGGTTTGGAAAATCCTTTACCAAACTTATTGCAGCCGGTAATTGACGTTCAAAAATTAAAATATCATAAGTATAATTGAATGGCTTTAAAGCTGCAATTCCGTTTCGGAAATCCTCTCTAAACATAAAATCATCAGCTTCACCTTGCACAACATGTCGGAATCCTTTAATTGTTTTATTCGAAGAAAAATGACGTAATCGTTCTGATATATTTTTATCCCGAAGATCAACCCATCCCACAATTCCTTTTATAAAATCATTTTTTGAAGCCAGATCAACAAGAAAATTGGTTTCCTCTTCAGACTGACTTGCCTGAACCGCTACACAACCCGAAAATTTATTCTCTGTAAGCAATGGCAATAAATCTTCCAGCAGGAAATCTCTTTGAATTACAGCCATCGTTTCATCAATCCAGCTGTCTCTAACGGGATCAAATTTCCAAAAATGCTGATGAGAATCTATTCGGTTATTCATTCTGAATTAGTTTACATCGTTGATTAAAGCACGATCTAAGTGTACATAACCGCCATCCACAAAAACAAATTGTCCTGTAGTATGCGATGAACGATCAGAAATAATGAAAAGCGCTGTATCTGCAATTTCTTCTGTTTTCGTCATTCTGCCTTCAAACGGAATACTTTTGTTAATTTTCTTTAAAACGGTTTCTCCATCTGCCAGTGTTTTAATCCAGTCTTCGTATGCCGGAGTATAACTTTCAGCAATAATTATGGCATTTGAACGTATTCCGAATTGGATTAAATCTACCGCCCATTCTCTGGTAAGTCCTAAAACTCCGCCTTTTGCAGCAGCGTAACCAGAAGTTCCGCCCTGCCCGGTTAAAGCTACTTTTGAACCAATATTCAGGATATTCCCTTTTGATTCTTTTAAATACGGAAGTGCATATTTAACTAACAAAAAATAACTTACTACATTTAGTTTCAAAGAATCCATAAATTCTTCATAAGAAGCATCTAAACCTGCTCCGTCATTTACACCAACATTGTTAATAACAGCATCAATTCTTCCGTATTTTGCTGCGATTGTTTTAACCGCATTTTCAATTTCTACAGGATCTGTTACATCGGTCTGTACAAATAAAGAATCTATTCCTTTCTTTTGAAGATTTTCCGCGTAAGCGAAACCTCTTGCATTTCTGTCAACCAAAACCGGAATCGCACCTTCATCTGCAATTCGGTTAATAATTGTTTCTCCAATACTGCCTTCCTTTCCAGCCGAACCGGAAACGACAACAATCTTATTTTTTAAATTTAAATCCATTTTTGTGGTTATTTAAGGTTTTCAATAGCTTTATTTTTTTTTAAAACACATAGAAACATAGCTACAAAACGTGCAAAGAGGCGTTTCTCTTGCATTAACAAACATAGCTATGTGTGAGAAACTAGTTTCATTTTTACTCTCTTTTACGAACAAAAAAATCTATGTTTCTATGTGTTTAAATCATTTATTCTATTTCAATTAATGCTTTGATTACATTATTTTTAGGATCAATTAATTGTCCGAAATCAGTAATCATTTCTAAGAAACTTGTTCTGTGTGTAATGTATTTTTTGGGGTCGATTTTGCCTTCTTTCAAACATTTCATTACATATTCGAAGTCTTCAATAGTCGCGTTTCTGCTGCTCATTAAAGTAGATTCTCTTTTATGGAAATCAGGATGACTGAAACTCAATTCTCCTTTTTGAAGCCCTACTAAAACAAATCTTCCGCCATGCGAAATATAGTTAAAGGCACTGTTCATCACATTTCGGTTTCCGGTTGCGTCGATAACGACATTCGCCATATCGCCGTTTGTCAATTCAGCCAATTTCACCGCTACATCATCGTTAAGCGGATTAATGGTTTCATCAGCATTCAATTCGGTTTTACAAAAGTTTAATCGGTAATCGTTGATATCCATTACGATAACTTTTGCTCCGGCAATTTTAGCAAACTGAATCAATCCAATTCCAATTGGCCCTGCTCCCATTACCAAAACAGTATCAGTTGATTTAACAGCCGCTCTTCTAACTCCGTGAGCTGCAATTGCAAGCGGTTCAACCAAAGCAAGTTCATCATAATCTAATCCCTGACCATGAAGTAAATACTGTTCCGGAATTGAAACATATTCAGCCATTCCGCCATCAATGTGAACCCCAAAAACTTTAATATTTACACAACAGTTTGTTAATCCGTTTCGGCACGCAACACATTTTCCGCAGTTGAAATACGGAATAAAAGTTACTTTATCGCCCGGTTTAAAACCTGCCGCATTTCCTTTTACATATTCTGCCGCTAATTCGTGTCCCAAAATTCTGGGATATTCAAAATAAGGCTGCGTTCCGCCAAAAGCATGAATATCAGTTCCGCAGATTCCAATTCTTTTAATTTTTAAAAGAACCTCTCCTTCTTTTGGTTCCGGAATTTCTTTTTCTTTTAGTTTAAATTCCTGCGGCTTTTCGCATACAATAAATTTCATATTTAATTTTTTTTAACTACCTGCAGAACACACAATTCGTAAAAATTTTATTTAACACATAGAAACATAGGTTTTTCCTTTTTTATAAGTAGACTAAAATAAATAATATATCATTTAAACATAGCTATGGCATTTAGGCAGGTGAAATGCCTTTTTTTGAGCATAGAATATCTATGTCTCTATGTGTTTAAATAATTATGCTCAACGAGATAATAATTACTTTTTATATGCAGCCGCAGTCTGCTTGCTTGTTCCTAAACCTTCAATTCCAAGTTCTACAACATCGCCCGCTTTTAAGTAAATTGGATCTGGTTTAATACCCAAACCAACTCCCGGAGGCGTTCCTGTACTAATGATATCGCCAGGAAGCAAAGTCATAAACTGACTTAAGTAATGTACTAAATATGGAATTTTGAAAACCAGATTTAATGTGTTGCTGTCCTGATATTTTTTACCATTTACACTCAGCCACATCGATAAGTTATCGACATCTTTTACTTCATCTTTTGTAGCCAAAAATGGTCCAAGAGGCGCAAATGTATCGCAGCCTTTTCCTTTTGCCCATTGTCCGCCGCGTTCAATTTGAAATTCTCTTTCGCTGTAATCATTCAATAAAGCGTAACCTGCAACGTAGTCTAAAGCTTCAGCTTCTTCAACATAACTTGCTTTTTTACCTACAACAAATGCCAATTCCACTTCCCAGTCTGTTTTTACACTGTTTTTTGGGATAATCACATCATCGTTAGGACCGCATAAAGAAGTTGTCGATTTAAAAAAGATGATAGGCTCTGTAGGGATTGGAGCGTTTGTTTCTTTACAGTGATCCACATAATTTAATCCGATGCAGATTATTTTTGAAGGTCTCGCAACAGGAGAGCCTAAACGTACGCTGGCATCAACTTCTGGTAAAGCCGGATTGCTTTCTAATGCTTTTTGCAGTTTTTCTAAACCATTTTCTTCAAAAAAACTTTCGTTAAAGTCTGAAACGATAGAAGAAACATCATATCTTTTTTCATTAATTAAAACTCCTGGTTTTTCTTTTCCGATTTCTCCAAAACGTATTAATTTCATTTTTTTTCTATTTTTTGATTAATTATTTTTTTTAGGTTCTAAGGTTTCTTAAAGTTACTAAGTTGCTAAGATTCTAAGATTCTGAGTTTTTCCTTAGCATCTTAGAATCTTAGCAACTTAAACTAGTTATTTAACTTAATGAATCCTCCGTCAATTGGGTAATCACATCCTGTGATGAATCCGGCTTCTTCGCTGCATAAGTATAAGGCCAGAGCGGCAATTTCGTCTGGTTTACCCATACGGCCAATTGGTTGTGATTTAGAAAGTTTATCAAACATTTCTTCTTCTTTTCCGGCATAATTTTTAGAGATAAATCCGTCTACAAAGGGTGTATGAACCCTTGCCGGAGAAATAGAATTACATCTGATATTTTCACTTAAATAATCTCTTGCTACAGATAAAGTCATCGCCATTACAGCTCCTTTTGCAGTTGAATAAGCAAATCTATCAGAGATTCCAACCCAGGCAGCAATTGATGCCATATTTAAAATTACACCACCATTTGAAAGTCGGAATTGTGGAATGGCAGCAAACAAACAGTTGTAAACTCCTTTTACGTTTACATCCATTACCCGGTCAAAATCAGCTTCAGAAGTAGTGTCTACTTTTCCAACATTGGCAATTCCGGCATTATTAATCAAAATATTGATGTTTCCTATTTTTTCAAAAGTCGCTTTTACATCAGCCTGACTGGAAACATTACATGCATACGAAAATACAGTTCCTCCTGCATTTTTAATTTCATCGACAGCATCTTGTGCGCTTTCAATAGATAAATCAATAATATGAACTTCTGCTCCTTGCTTTGCAAACAAGACTGCAATTGCTCTTCCAATCCCGCTGCCTCCTCCTGTTATGACTGCTTTTTTACTTTGTAATGAAAACATTTTATTATAATTTAATATTTAAGAATCTCAATTAATTTAATCAATAGTGCTTATAATTTTATAAATGTAAAATACACAATTACAAATGTAATCGATTAAATATAAATTTGCATTTTATTTTTCTACTAATACAACAAAATGATCATTCTTTAATAAATTATAACATTTTTTATTTGCTTTGTAAAAAATAAAGTCTTGCGTAAAAGTTTTATCAAAAAAAATAATGTAAAAAGTTACATTTTCTTGCCCAATTCAATCTTATTTCTAATTTTGTAATTGTGATTTTTACATTTATTTTTTTCGACTATAAAATAATTTCGACAGAAAGTAACCCTTTCTGATTCACTTTACGAAAAATACAAAATGTAATTCAAAAAATTATATAAAATTATGAATATTCCATATAAGCCTTTACTGCCCGAAACCAAACAGCCAATTATCATAATTGGTGCAAGCGGAATTGTAAAAGATGCTCATTTGCCAGCTTACAAAATGGCTGGTTTTACGGTTTTTGGCATTACTAACAGGACGATTGCAAAAGCGCATGATTTAGCCAAAGAATTTGAGATTCAGCATGTTTTTGAAAACGTTGCCGACGCAGTTAAAAATGCACCATCAAATGCCGTTTATGACATTACGGTTTTACCAGATCAATATATTGAAATATTAGAGCAATTGCCTGACGGAGCAGCAGTTTTGATTCAGAAACCAATGGGAAATGATTTGGCTCAGTCCAGAGAAATTGTAGAAGTCTGCGAAAGAAAAAAACTTGTTGCTGCAATCAATTTCCAGTTACGATTTTCTCCATTTGTAAGCGCTGCAAGATATTTAATTAATAAAGGTTTTGTAGGTGATTTGTACGATTTTGAATTTAAAGTAACGGTAAATACGCCTTGGGAATTATTTCCGTTAATTAAAGAACATCCCAGATTGGAAATTCTTTTTCATAGTGTTCACTATATTGACTGCATTCGTTCGTTTCTTGGAAATCCAAAAAGTGTGATGGCAAAAACAGCTAAGCATCCGCTTAAAAAATTATCATCAAGCCGTTCTTCAATTATTTTAGATTATGGCGAAGACAAACATGTCGTTATCAATACGAACCACGATCATCATTTTGGGCCAGATCACGAAGAAAGTTACATTAAATGGGAAGGAACAAAAGGTGCGATCAAAACCAAAATGGGTTTATTAATGAATTATCCAGACGGGCTTCCTGATATTTTTGAATATGCCATTGAGGATGAAAAAGGCAGATATGAATGGAAAAAAATCGAACTTGAAGGTTCGTGGTTCCCGGAAGCTTTTATTGGAACTATGGCAAATTTAATGCGTTTTAAGGAAGGTTCAGATTCTAAATTATTAACAAGCGTACAGGACGTTTTAGATACCATGAAAGTTGTTGAAGCCTGTTACATCAGCAGCAAAAATCCAGGAATTTCATTTGCAGAATTATAATTAACTTGAAGTGCAAAGGTTCAAAGCGGCAAAGGAACAAAGATTTATAAACTTTGAATATCATCTTTGAACCTCAGTACCTTTGAACCTCAGTAACTTTGAACCTTAAAAAAACTATCTAACTAATGCAAGTAACAAACCAAACAGGCGATCAGCACGAAGTGCCGACAGAAGGCGGAAAAACAAACTATCTTCTGCCATTTATTTTAATTACCAGTTTGTTTTTCCTTTGGGGAATGGCACACAACCTGGATTCTATTTTAATTCCGCATCTAAAAAAGGCATGCGAATTAAACAACCGTCAATCGACATTGATTGATACTTCTGTATTTTTTGCTTATTTTATAATGGCTATTCCGGCGGGAATGCTTATTAAACGATTTGGTTACAAAAACAGTATTATTACCGGATTATTAGTTTTTGCTGCCGGAGCATTTCTATTTGTGCCTGCAGCAAATACAAGAACTTATGAATTGTTTTTATTTGCATTATTTGTAATTGGCTGCGGATTAACAATTTTAGAAACAAGTGCCAATCCGTATGCTGCGATTTTAGGTCCGGCAGAATCTTCTTCTAAAAGATTAAATTTAGCAGCTTCTTTTAACGGATTAGCCGCAATGGTTGCACCAATTGTAGGTTCATTATTTATACTTTCCGGAAAAAACCATACTCCGGAACAAATGGCTGCAATGCCCGAAGCTGAAAAGGCATCTTATTTATTAGGCGAAGCAGCTGCGGTAAAAATGCCATATATTATTTTAGGAAGTGTGCTGGTTTTAGTTGCAATTATATTCTATTTCATGCATCTGCCTTCGATGAAACCACAACATACCGAAGCTGAAATAAAACCCGGATTTTTCTCTGTTTTAAAATTTCGTCATTTAAGCTGGGCTGTTGCTGCGCAGTTTTTTTATGTTGGAGCACAGGTTTGTATTACGAGTTTCTTTATCAGAATTGCACAGCAAGGTGCTGGTTTAGACGAAAAAACAGCAGGGTATTATCTTGGTATTTATGGCTTCTTGTTTATGGCGGGACGTTTTATTGGTACTTTCTTCCTGAAGTTTGTAAAAGATTATATCTTGCTTTCTATTTACTGTGCTGCCAGTATTGTACTTTGTTTATTGGCCATTTACGGAACCGGAATTGTAGTTATTTATGCTTTGGGCGGAATCGGTTTTTTTATGTCCATTATGTTTCCAACAATTTTCTCTTTAGGATTGGTTGGTTTAAAATCGAATACTGAAACGGGTTCTTCATGGCTTGTAATGTCAATCGTGGGCGGTGCAATTCTTCCGTACGGAATGGGAACTTTAATTGATATGAAACATGATGATATTCAGTCTGGATATATTATTCCTCTACTTTGTTTTGTTATCATTTTATCGTTTGGTTTGTATGGTCACAAAGTGAAAGCCTTGAAGTAGATTTTAGATTTTAGATTTTAGATTTTAGATTTTAGATTTTAGATTTTAGATTTTAGATTTTAGATTTTAGATTTTAGATTTTAGATTTTAGATTTTAGATTTTAGATTTTAGATTTTAGATTTTAGATTTTAGATTTTAGATTTTAGATTTTAGATTTTAGATTTTAGATTTTAGATTTTAGATTTTAGATTTTAGATTTTAGATTTACTAAAAAACGCCTCATTCTGAGGCGTTTTTTAGTCATGTTTAATTTTAATTAATGGTGATCATGGCCTTTACCGGATTGTTTTTTGGAGTTGTTTTTATTTTTATTGTCATGTTTCTGATCCCCTTTATATTCTTTATTTTTTCCCGGTTTTTCTCCTCTGTTTTTTTGAGGTTTTCCATGATACCCTTTAGGATAATCGGCTCTGTGTTTTTTATGATAAGTATACGGAGAGTTTCCTCTATAATCAGTTAAAACTACTTTATATCCAGAATACAAATCATAATATCTGTATCTTGAAGGAAGTCTTTTTTCACGAATCCATCTTCCGTTGTTGTCGTAAATAAACACACTTAGGTTTACATCATAGTATACATCGATGTCCGGTATATAATAATATCTGCTGTCATCATAACCTACTGGTCCCCAGCTTGGAGGTGTTCCAATATTTACATTAACTGATACTTGCGCCTGAGCAAAAAATACACTCATAAATAATACTGAGGCTAATACTAACTTTTTCATGATTTTGAGTTTTAAATATTAATTTTAGTAGATATTAATCTAAAGTAGTGCCAATTTTTACATTTACCGCATTTAATAGATAAAATTACTAAACTAATCGACGAAAGGTATTTTTTAAACGACATGCATTTAACTAAAAAACGCCTCATTACTGAGGCGTTTTAAGTCATGTTTTAATTTAACTTTATCGGCGGATACTAATATTTTTAACCACTCAAAAATATATACTTTTTTTTATACTAAATCATTATTTAGACCAAGGTCTGTTTTTTAACGACGAACGTAAAATATTTAAATTAAAACAATTTTATTTCCAGCCTCCTCCCAAAGCTCTGTATAAGTTTACAACGGCTTGTAATTTCTGTAAATTATCATTGATTCCGCTTAACTGTGCTGCTAAAAGGTTTTGTTCAGAAGTTAGTACATCTGTATAATTGGTAGCAGAGCTGTATTCTAAAAGCTGCTGTGTAAAATCGACTGCTTTTTCTAAAGCTTCAATCTGCTTTTGTCTCGAATCTTCTTTTTCAACTGCCATTTGATACGAATACAAAGCATTAGAAACTTCCTGACCAGCCGTTAAAAGACTTTGCTGGAAATTATTATAAGCCTGTAATTGCTGCGACTGAGCTGTTGTTAATCTTAACTTGTTTTTACCCTGATTAAAAATTGGCTGTGTTAATCCCCCAATTATCGAATAAAAAATAGAATTGCTAAAAAAGTCTTTTAATTCTAAATTCGAAAATCCGCCGCTTGCTGTAAGCGTTAAACTTGGATAGAAATAGGTTTTAGCTAAATTCGTAGATTCAAAAGCAACCCTGAAATTAAATTCGGCCTGACGAACATCCGGACGGTTTTGCAGCAACTGCGAAGGCATTCCAACCGCAATATTCTCCGGTATAATCTGTGTTCCTAATTCTCCTCTTTCAATTGGTCCAGGAGCTTGGCCTAATAAAATATTCAAAGCATTTTCGGTTTCACGAATACTTTGTTTTAAATCCGGAATCAAAACTTCTGCCGCATGCTGGTTGGCTTCACTCTGCACAACCGCTGCTCCGGTAACAATAGCCCCTTCTTTTAAATCTTTTATTGTTGCCACATTTTTAATACGGCTTTCCAGTGTTTCCTGCGTAATTTTCAACTGTTTGTCATAAGCCAGTAACAAGAAATAGTTATTGGCAATGTCTGAAATCAACTGCGTCTGAACCGCTTGTTTTGCAGCATCTGTCGCTAAATAAGTGGCCAAAGCTGCTCTTTTAGAACTGCTTAATTTCCCCCAGATATCAGCTTCCCAGGACGTACTTAAACCTAATTTATAAGTCGTAGTTAAAGTATTGATATTTGCTCCTCCAAAATTCAAAGAAGCTTCTGACTGTTTTGAATGTGTTGTACTGGCATCCAGCTGTAAAGTTGGATAATACACTAATTTACTTTGACGAAGCGAAGCACGTGCCTGTACAATATTCTCAATTGCATTTTTCAGGTCAAGGTTTTGATCTAATCCTTTCTGAATTAATGCATTCAGCTTTTCATCTTTAAAAACACTCTGCCACGGCATATCAGCAATCGTAGCCGAATCGGTGGAAGCTTCATCACGATAAAGCCTGTCTGTCGAGAGCGTTGTTGGGCGTTCGTACTTTTTGGTAATCGAGCACGCACTTAAAAGTACGGCTGCAATTACCATAAGAATATATTTATTTGAACTATTAGTCATCTCTGTTTGAATTTAATTTTACTCTTTGTGAGCTTCTATTAACTGAATTTCCTCATCATCATCTTCATCATAACCATCTTTTGCAGGGCCGCTTACTCTTTCTTGCAAAGTCTGGAAAATGATAAACAAAACCGGAATAACAAATACTCCTAAAATGGTTCCAATTAACATACCTCCAACTGCTCCTGTACCAATCGATTTGTTCCCGACAGCTCCTGCTCCGGTAGCAAACATTAACGGAACTAATCCTAAAATGAAGGCGAAAGAAGTCATTAAAATTGGTCGTAAACGTGCCACGGCTCCTTCAATTGCTGCTTGTACAATTGGCAGGCCTTTTCGCCTTCTCTCCAAGGCGAATTCAACAATCAAAATACCATTCTTGGCAAGAAGTCCAATCAGCATGATTAGGGAAATCTGCAAGTAAATATTACTATTCAGTTTAAAAATGATTGAGAATAAATACGCTCCTGCTAAACCAAACGGAATTGAGAATAATACAGCAAATGGTAAAATATAGCTTTCGTATTGTGCACTCAGTAAGAAATAAACGAAAACCAAACACAAAATAAAAATGAAAATCGTTTCGCTTCCAGAAGCTAATTCCTCACGAGTTAATCCTGAAAATTCATAACCATAACCTGTCGGCAGATTTTCTGCTGCAACTTCCTGAATTGCTTTGATCGCATCTCCTGAACTAAATCCAGGATTTGGTGCTCCGGTAATCGAAATAGAAGAGAAAAGGTTAAATCTTGAAATAGATTCCGGCCCAAAAACTCTGGTCATTTTTACAAACTCAGTAATAGGCGCCATTGTCCCGGCACTGTTCCTAATAAAGATTTTATTCAGTCCTTCTGTATTCGTACGGAATTCCGGAGAAGCCTGAATCATAACACGGTATTGTTTTCCGAATTTATTAAAATTCGACGCATACAATCCGCCATAATAACCCTGCATAGTTGATAAAATCGAGTTTATGGAAACTCCTGCATCTTTGGCTTTTGCCAAATTAATATCCATCATATATTGAGGGAAACCAGGATTAAACGGCGTTGTTGCGTATTGTATTTCGGGACGTTTAGATAGCTTTTCTAAAAATTCTGTATTCACTTTAAAAAATTCAGCAGTCGTGTGTCCGCCTTTATCCTGAAGCTGGAATTCGAATCCGCCGCTTTGTCCAAAACCTTGGATTGTTGGCGGTGAAATAAAGAAAATATTAGCTTCGCGAATACCGCTTGTTTTAGCAAAAAGCTGTCCAATAACATCATTAACACTTAAATCACGCTGATCCCAAGGATACAATTTCACAATAACCATACTGTAGGCACTACCCGCTCCGGCTGTAAAGTTCTGCCCCACGATACGAAGTGTATTTTTTACTCCCGGAATAGTTTTCGCAATACTATCAACTTTCTTCGCAATTACATCAGAACGTTCCATCGAAGCCGATGGCGGTAAACTAATATTAGCAAAAACAGTTCCCTGATCTTCCGCAGGAACGAAAGCAGACGGCGTGGTTTTCATCATATAAAATAACCCCGAGCCGGCAATTAAAATAGCAGCCAATACAATCCATTTTTTTACCGAAAGAAAACTTACAGAACGTTTATATCTTTGGGTTACATTCTCGAATGCAACGTTAAACGATGTGTAAAATCTTTGCAGATAACTTTTATGTTTATGATCGTCTGCGTGTGGTTTTAAAAGCAAAGCACACAAAGCCGGACTCAAAGTCAAAGCATTTACTGCCGAAAGAATAATTGCAACTGCCAGTGTAATACCAAATTGTTTGTAGAAAACCCCAGTTGATCCATTGATAAAAGTTACCGGAATAAATACCGCCGCCATTACCAATGTAATCGATATGATTGCTCCCGAAATTTCACTCATTGCATCGATCGTAGCTTTCTTAGACGATTTATAACCGTGATCGAGTTTGGCATGCACTGCCTCGACAACCACAATTGCATCATCGACCACAATACCAATGGCAAGAACCATTGCAAAAAGTGTCAATAAGTTGATCGTAAACCCAAATAAACTCAGGAAGAAAAATGTTCCTATAATAGCAACCGGAACCGCAATTGCCGGAATTAATGTTGATCTAAAATCCTGAAGAAAAATAAATACTACGATGAAAACCAATATAAAAGCTTCTATCAAAGTGTGGATTACTTTCTCAATAGAGGCATCCAGGTTTTCGTTAACGTCTACCAGAATCGTATATTTTACACCTTTTGGAAAACTCTTCGCTGCTTCTTCAATCAGCTTTTTAGAGTTGTTGATTACGTCACGTGCATTTGATCCCGGAGTCTGACTGATCGCCATCGCTGCAGATTCTACACCGTTTGTTTTAATAGTTGATGCATAACTTAAAGATCCTAACTCAACTTTAGCCACATCTTTAAGGCGGAGCATTTGTCCGTTTCCAACTGATTTTATAACAATGTCCTCAAATTCCTGGGCGCTTGTTAAACGTCCTTTGTATTTAATTACATATTGAAAAGCCTGATTTCCATTTTCACCAAATTTACCCGGTGCAGCTTCGATATTTTGTTCTGCCAAAGCAGCCGAAATATCACTTGGAATCAGTTTGTATTGCTGCATTACATCTGGTTTCAGCCAGATTCTCATGGAGTAATCTTTGGCGCCAAAAACGGTTACATCTCCTACTCCAACTACACGCTGGATTTGCGGTACAAGGTTAATCTTCGCATAATTTTGAAGAAACGTCTGGTCGTAAGCTTTATCTTCACTGTATAAAGAGAAAATTAATAAGTTACTACTCTGGCTTTTAGTTACTGTAACCCCCGCCTGAGTTACCTCTACTGGCAGTAAACTTGTTGCTCTTGAAACCCTGTTTTGAACGTTTACTGCGGCTAAGTCAGGATTAGTTCCAACTTTAAAGAAAATTTTGATCGAAGCATTACCATCATTTGTTGCTGTAGAAGTCATATACGTCATGTTTTCTACACCATTAATCTGCTCTTCAAGCGGAATTACAATACTTTTTAGTACCACGTCTGCATTGGCACCCGTATAACTTGCCGATACGTTTACCGTTGGCGGCGCAATATCCGGATATTGAGAAATAGGTAACTCAATTAGGCCCAAAACACCTAAAATGACAATAATAACAGATATTACTGTCGAGAGTACAGGTCTTTGTATAAATTTTTTAAACATTTTTTTTATTTTAAGTCGGCGTATACTGTTTCTGCTTTTTGATTTTGAGCTTTAATCTCACTTCCTTCTTTTAGAGAAGCAACTCCTTCTAATACAATTTCATCACCTGCGTTTAAGCCGCTTGTTACCACATAATAATTCTGTGCTGTATTTTCAAGTACAGTGATATTGGCATTTTTAGTTTTACCGTCTTTTCCTAAAACAACTGCAAAAATTTTATCCTGAAGTTCAAATGTCGCACTCTGAGGAACTATAATAACATCTTTAACCTCATTTGGGATTCTTACTGTTGTACTGCTTCCGCTTCTGATAATTCCTTTTGGGTTCGTAAAACGAGCTCTTATATTTACCGTTCCGGTTTCGGTATTAATTAATCCGTTTACCGTTTCTATTTTTCCTTTTTGATCGTATGCAGAACCATCTGAAAGCAATAAAGAAACTGCCGGAAGGCTTTTGATTTTTTGATTTAATGAAGCTCCTGAATCTTTAGTAAAATTTAAAAGGACTTTTTCATTCATAGCAAAATAAGCATACACATTTCCAATGCTTGAAACTGTTGTTAAAGGTTCAGTTGTATTTGAACTTACCAAACTCCCTAAACGAAACGGAATTGAACCTACAACGCCGTCAACCGGGCTTGTTACGGTTGTATATCCTAAATTGGTTTTAGCATTTACCAAAGCAGCATTTGCCTGAGCCAAAGAGGCTGCAGCAGATTCATAAGTATATTGTGCTGATTCTAAATCGTATTTACTTATAATTCCTTTTTCAACCAATGGCCTCACTTTGTTTACAGCTAATTTTGCTGCACTTAAATCGGCCTGAGCGCTTTTGATACTTGCCGATGCTGTACGAACTTGCTGCTCATATTCTGGCGCGCTTATTTTAAATAAAGGCTGGCCTGCTTTTACAACAGCACCTTCATCAACAAAAATCTTATCAATATATCCTTCTACCCTTGGGCGGATTTCTATATTCTGCTGTCCTTGAATGCTGGCTGGATAATCGCTGTTTAATGTAGCAGATTCCGGCTGTAAAATCAGCGTTTTATACTCTTTAACCTGCGGTGCTCCTCCGGCCTGAGCCGATTTATCATTTTTACCGCAAGATGCGATAATAACTGATGCTGCGAGAATGCTTAAAAATGATTGCTTATTCATTTGAAATAATATCTAATTATCGATTATATACCAGCAAAAGAAATAAAATATAGCACACAAAAAATTTGAAATAGACGAAGAGCAAATGACAATCGATAAAGATGACCTGACACACGATGGGATTTTTTAAAAATTAAACAAGCGTTTAATTTTTAAACTCATCGGTTCTAAAATGGTTTTTAAGGACTGTAATTCTCTTTTTAGCGATTGGATAAAAATTGCATTCAAATAAACTGTAATATTGTCAAAAAAAGATAAAATTCGAAATGGCATCAAAAGTATACAGACCTTATTATTTTACCGGACTTCATATTTTGAGCTGGTTATTATTGGGATTCATCATGTTATTTTATATGCCTTTAACCTGGAATGTAATTCTTCCGGGGGTATTTTGGCTTTGGCAGATGATTGTATTGCTTCTGCTTATCATCATTTTTTATTCTAATGCCAAAATCATAGTTCCAAAAACCATTATAAAAGACAATACTTCTCCGTTTTTGATTTGGGCTTTTCTCACGGTTTTTGCTATGCAGGTTATTGCTTATTTTTATACTTCTCAAACGGATCTTCACAATAAAATCAGTTTAGTTTTAGGGTTTAAAAAATACCGAAATCCTTATTTTGACAATTATGTTTTAATGCTCACTTTATTGGTTTTAGGAATCAGTACGAGCTGGGCAATGTTACAGCATTGGCAGAAAGCTGCACAGCATAAACAAAAACTGGAACAAGATAAAACTATGGCCGAACTGGCCATGCTGAAAGCACAGATTAATCCGCATTTTTTCTTTAATTCCCTAAACAGTATTTATTCGCTTACTTATACTGATATTGAAGATTCGAGAAATGCACTTCATACTTTAAGCCGAATGATGCGTTATTTACTGTACAGTACCGAAGAAAGAACAACATTGCTTAAAGAAGCCGAATTTATGAGAGATTTTATCGCGCTCATGAAGCTTCGTGCAAACAAAAAATTGACGATTACAACCGACATTCCGGAAAAGATACACGATTACCCAATTGTTCCGATGTTATTGCTGCCTTTAGTAGAAAATGCTTTTAAACATGGTATTCATGCTACTGATAAAAGTGAAATTTATATTTCGCTGAGACAAGACGGAAGCAATCTTGAATTTGAAGTAAAAAATACCTATTTCGAAAAAACATCAACTACTGATGAAGGCGGAATTGGTTTAACGAATACAAAACGCAGACTTCATTTAATTTACCCAAATAAACATATGCTGACAGCCGGCATTGGTAAAAATGGAATGTATGATGTAAAACTGCAAATAAACTTAGAGTAATGGCAGTATTAAAATGTATAGCAGTAGATGATGAACCTCTCGCATTAAGACTTGTCGAAACTTTTATCGAGCAAACTCCTTTTTTGCAATTAACGGCAAGCTGTGACAACGCAGTTGAAGCGATGAGTTTAATAAGGGAAAAACAGCCTGATCTTGTTTTTTTAGATATTAATATGCCTAATTTAACGGGAATGGAACTGGCGAGACTTTTACAGGAACAGCCGGGGCAAATACCTAAAATCGTTTTTACAACTGCTTACAATCATTATGCTATTGAAGGTTATAAAGTAAATGCTGTCGATTATCTTTTAAAACCTTTTAGTTATGAAGAATTTCTGCGTGCTGCAAATAAAGTATTGCAAATAACAGAAGAAGCTTCAAATAACTTCCAGACCGTTGCGGCAGATGATGAATTTATTTTCTTAAAAGTAGAATACCAATGGGTTCGAATTGCGCTTAAAGAAATTTTATATATCGAAAGCTTGAAAGATTATGTAAAAGTACATCTTGATGATTCTCAAAAAGGAGTGCTTTCACTGATATCCTTAAAAGCTTTAGAAGAAAAACTGCCATTGGCAAAATTTATGCGCGTTCATCGTTCGTTTATTGTTTCCCTTGACAAAATAAATGCCATTACCAAAAATTCAATTTTCATTGGCAAAACTGAAATTACCGTGGGCGAGCAATACAAAGAAACGTTTAAAACTATTGTCGATAAATGGCTGAAATAACATTGAAACATAGAAATAATCCTTTATTTGATAAATTAAACGAAGTGTTTCCAATTTTCATGAAGAAGTTAAAGAGTCTTTAAACGCAGGTTTACAGTCGCAGTCACAGTTTTCAGTTTCTCTAGCAAAAACTATCCAGGAAGGAATATTTATAATTCATAATTAACAATTAACTTTTTATTCCCTAATTTAGTTATCCCAAAAAATCAAGATCATGGATAGCAAAATAACCAAAGAAGATATCAGTCAGGAAGTATTTGATTTGTATGATGATTATGCCCATAATAAAATTAACCGAAGACAGTTTGTAGAAAAACTTTCCATATTTGCTGTTGGTTCGCTTACACTTCCGTCACTTTTAAGTTTTATGACGCCCAATTATGTCGACAGTATTTTAGTGCAGCCAGCAGATCCCAGATTAAAAACAGGTTATATAAACTATGATTCTCCAAGAGGCGGCGGTTCTATTAAAGGGCTTTTATCACAGCCTGCTCAAGTCAAAAAGAAATTACCAGGAATAGTTGTAGTACACGAAAACCGCGGACTTAATCCTTATATTGAAGATGTGGGCAGAAGAGCGGCAATTGAAGGATTCATTACTCTTGCGCCAGATGCTTTGTCTCCATTGGGCGGTTATCCCGGCAATGATGATGAAGGACGTGAATTGCAAAAGAAACGTACCAGAGAAGAAATGCTCGAAGATTTTATTGCTGCTTACGAATATCTTAAATCACACAAAGACTGTAACGGTTATATTGGCGTTGTCGGATTTTGTTTCGGCGGATGGATTTCGAATATGATGGCAGTTAAGGTTCCTTATTTAAAAGCAGCGGTTCCATATTACGGCGGGCAGCCGACGAAAGAAGAAGCCGAAAAAATAAAGGCTCCGCTCCTATTGCATTATGCAGGTTTAGACACACGTGTAAACGATGGATGGCCGGCATTTCAGGAAATTTTAAACAAAAATAAAGTCGAAAATACGGCTTATTTTTATTCAAATGTAAATCATGGATTTCATAACAATACAACGCCAAGATACGATGAAGCGGCGGCGGCACTTTCGTGGACAAGAACCATCGATTTTTTTAAAACAAAACTAAAATGAGAATATTGCTGAATAAAGCCTAATTTTGCACCAAATATAATCTCAAATGAATCTGTACGAACTTGTTGTAAATGATACTGAAAAAATTGTATTGGAAGATCTGCTTTTCAGCGAAGAAAATAAATCTGCACTGCTTCAGACCATAAAAGAGCATAAATACATCGAAGAATTAAAAAAGTACAACCTCAAAGTTGATAATAAGATTCTGCTTCACGGACATTCGGGCTGCGGAAAAACGACAACTGCAAAAGCTATTGCAACGGCATTAAATAAAAACATTGTTATTATTAACCTTAGTACTTTAATCAATGCTAAAATTGGCGAAACATCAAAAAATGTAAAAGCTATTTTCGATAAAGCAATTCGCGAAAAAGCCGTTTTGTTTCTGGATGAATTTGACCAGATTGGAAAAAGCCGTGAAAGTGACGACAAAGATGTTGCGGAAATGAGACGTTTGGTAAATACTATTATTCAGTTAATTGATTATTTCCCAACGGATAGTTTATTGATTTGTGCTACGAATTTTTACAAAAGTATCGATACGGCTTTGCTTCGAAGATTTCAAATCAAGCTAAAGTTTGAAATGCCAGACGAAAAAGTACTGGATATTTATTATGATAAATTACTGGCTGGTTTTCCAGTACATTTTCAGGATATCCCACGTAAATACAGCATTTCGTACGCTGAAGCAAAAGATTATGTGCAGACAATAATGAAAAAACAAATTATTGCTGAATTGGAACTTAAAGACCTAAAATTCATCGAAACTATTTTATAAAAAACGCCTCAATATTGAGGCGTTTTTTATACAAATTAAATTCTGATAATTAAGCTTTTGCTTTTCTTTTTACGGTACAGCCAATTTCTTTAGTCTGCGTTATAGCCGGTTTTTGATTACTTTTTAAAGCAGCAATTACATCTTCGGCATATTTTACTTTTTCGGTTTTTGTTCCTTCCGGATCATTATCAATTGCGCCAACATATTCTACAACATTTCCTTTTGCTGTTTTAGAAACGATAAAAATGTGAGGTGTACGTTTTGCTCCGTATTCGTCTGTGATTTTTTGTCCCGCATCAAATAAATATGGGAAAGGATATTTTTTCTCTTTTGCCAAATCCTGCATTTTGTTAAAAGTATCTGCTGTAGAAGCTTCGGGATCATTTGGATTAATCGCAATTACCGGATATCCCTGCGGTTTGAATTTTTTATCTAAATCAATAATTCTTTGTTCGTAGCCTACAGCATAAGGACATGTATTACAAGTAAAAACAACAATATAACCTTTTGCATTTGGGAAACTTTCAAAAGAAACTTCTTTATTGTCTACATTTTTCAGCTTAAAATCTGGTGCGGTATCTCCTGCTTTAAGAGTTGTTCCGGTTTGTGCCTGAGCCAGAAAGGCAGAAAGAGCTAATGCGAATAATAGAATTATTTTTTTCATGGTTTACGGGTTTACAGTTTTTTATATTCAGTTAATAATTGTTCATAGGTAAATTCGTTTTCGACAAATTTTCGTTTATCATCTTTGATAAAAAGTGTTGCCGGAATACTTCCTGACCAGCTTGGATCTATTCGGTCAATAAATTCCTGCGGACTGCTTTCGTTTAAAAGAAATACTTCATTTTTCAGGTTTTTTCTTTTCACAAACGGAACGACGCTTGAACTCAGTTTCGATTTAAAATCAAGACTTACTAATAAAACGGCCAATTTCTCTGACTTGTGTTCTGCGCCAAGTTTTTCAAAATGCGGTAATTCCTTAATGCAGGGTGCGCACCAGGTTGCCCAAAAATTCACTACATAAGTACTGTCTTTTCCGTTTTTGATCCTTTCATTAAGCTGACTGATATTTAACAGCTTCACATTCTGACTGTATGCCGAAGCCGAAAAAATACCAAATAGAAATAGGCAGAAAAAAGACTTTATTTTCATAAGGAACAGCGCTTTAGGATTAATTTGTGCCTTACAAATATAAACTAATGAAATCTTACTTTTTGTTAATGAAAGTTTAATGGAAATAAAATTTTGCCGCAAAAACGCAAAGTTTCATTTCTCAGAAAAAAATAAATATTTTTTTGATATCATTCCGCAGGAACGTTTGATATTACATTCCTCTTTTAACATTTACATTATTAACAAACAAAAGAGGCTGCATGGTATCCATTTTGATTAAGGATAAAACCCCGGTTTTATTCTCGTTTATTGCATTAATTTTAAAACAAAATTCATTTCCGTCTTTATCCCTTAAAGTTAAAAATTCAGAATTATCGTCTGAATTATTTTGGCAGCCATGTGAAATGGTGTAACGAAACATAACTTTGAAAATATCCTTGTCGTAATTATAAAGTTTTCCATCTGAAGTAAATACCCATTTTGCATTCCGGTTCGCATCTGCATACCAAGTTCCAATAATTTTTTTTGTCGAAGGGTCTTCAACCTGATTCTGCCCAAAAACAGTAGGAATTTGCAATAAAAACAGTAAAATTAAAAATAGCTTTTTCATATTCTTCTTCTTTAATTGTGTATTAATCCTAAGTAAATTTAGGATTGTCTATAGCATTATATCTCCTTTAAAAAGTTTAATATGTTACAATTAGGTCAAATTTAATCAAATATAAAAGACGTAAAAAACCGTATATCATAAATAATTATTAACTCATAAAAACATTCTCAATGGGACTGTTCCGTAGGAACAATTCATCGGTAGAAAAAAACACATGTGTTTTCATTACGTCCTGTAGGGACGTTTGAGATATGTAATATTTTTTTTTTACATAAATAGATCTTATTTTTATTTTAATAATATTTGCTTGCCAAACGTTCCTACGGAACGTAATTTTTATTAATTAATTTAGAACTACCAATAAGATGTTCCGATGGAACATTTTTCTTTTAAGGCTGCCTATGAATTGTTTCTAATGGAACATAATTTTGAATCATTAAAATATAATGTTCTATCGGAACATTTTTCTTTTAAGGCTGCCTATGAATTGTTTCTAATGGAGCATAATTTTGAATCATTAAATATAATGCTACATCGGAACATTATTCTTTTAAGGCTGTCTATGAATTGTTTTTAATGGAGCATAATTTTGAATCATTAAAATATAATGTTACATCGGAACATTATTCTTTTAAGGCTGCCTATGAATTGTTTCTAATGGAACATAATTTTGAATCATTAAAATATAATGTTCCATCGGAACATTATTCTTTTAAGGCTGCCTATGAATTGTTTCTAATGGAGCATAATTTTGAATCATTAAAATATAATGTTCCATCGGAACATCTTATCGGTAGAAAAAAACATGTCGTTTTCGTTAGGTTCCGTAGGAACGTTTGATATTATAAAATTGGCTCTTTAAAAATATATTGTTCATCATATTCAATTTCAAATGCTTTTAACAATTTTTGATATTCCTCTAAAAAAGTTTCTTTTTTATGATGCTGTTCTTGATTTTGTATATAACGAATTACATTCGGAACATGACTTCTTGAATATGAAAATGCACCATAACCTTCCTGCCATGCAAAATTTACTGAGAATTTTTGCTCTTTAATCCATTTGCTGGTTTCTGTCTTTACATTTTGAATTAGTGAAGAAATAGATTGCGTCGGGCGCATTCCTATAAAAATATGAATATGATCCGGCATACTGTTTACACAAAGCATTTTATGTTGATTTGATTGAATTATGCCTGTTATGTATTGATGTAATCTGTCTTTCCATTCTGCTACAATTAATGCTTTTCTGAATTTTACTGCGAATACAAATTGTATATGCAGTTGTGTGTATGTATTGGCCATATATTTTTATAAAAAATCAATCGTTCCTATGGAACGCAAAAAAATTAATTTATTTAGCTGCTACCGATAGGATGTTCCGATGGAACATTATGTTTTAATAAATTCAAATTTCTATAAAATTACTAAAACCACATGTCGAGTATATCTCATATAAGCCATTTGAACATCAATTTAGGGCAAAAAACTCATTTTCCAGCTTTTCAATTAATGCTTTGTTTGTATACACTATTAAGTACCTGTTAATTATGCAGCTATAATTTATTTTCTTGTAAAACATTCTGTCTCCTGCTTGCTAACTTTGTAAAATACAAACTTTTAAAACTTGAAAGGCTATGAAAACTAAAGTTGAAACTAACAATAATGCTAAAGCAAAAATAGCGGTGACAAATATAAAAGTGCAAGACGAGAGAATTTCAGGAAAAACCAGAGCAACTGAAAATATAATTAGGCCTTCAGCAAAAGACATGAAGGATTTGCATTCTACAAAAAAATAGGAAATAACTAAAATAAAAACGTTATGGAAAAGCTAAACAACTATGACTACGGTCATACTGATCCGGATTTTATAGATCAAAACACGTTTGTAGATGGTACATATTCTAATGAAGATCAATACAAACAGGATTTAAAGAAAGAAAATAGTCAGGAATTTGGTAAAAGCGATCCTGATGTTATAGAACAAAATACATTGATTGATAATTATGAAAGAAATGAAGATCCGTATCAATATCAGGAAGAATTTATTGAAAGTTTGGAATATCCAGTGCAGGATTTCAAAAAAAACATGAATGTAACATCTGAAAATATTCCGAATCATGAAAGAATCATAAATGAGGATGATGCTGTTACAAATGATGGAAAAGAAAATGATTTTGATGACGATTACGATCCGGAATTAGATTATGAAAATGATTTGGACAAAGACGAAGAATTAGATGATTTTGATGCTGAACATTATCCTGAAAATCATCCGAGAGAATAAACAAAATTAGTTTAAACATTATTAGTTCATGACTATAACAGCACAAATTATCTGGCTTTTTATATTGGCTGTTCCAATAGCGTGTATAAGCTGGACAATGACGCATGAAGAGATTTTTAGGGAGCCTCACGAGTGGTGTGTCAGACATTCTAAAAATGACAGGCATTTACTGACACGAAAATTCTTTTATCTTTTTACCTGCGAATACTGCTTTAGTCATTATGTTACAATTGGCTTTTTAATTTTTACAGATTATAAACTTTTGTTAAACGACTGGCGCGGTTATATTTTGGCCGGGTTTTCGCTGGTATTTATTGCCAACATTTATATGAGCCTTTTTGCACTTCTTAGACAAGCCATAAAAAAAGAAAAAGTGGAAATCGAAAAAATTGAGACTGAAACTGATAACGAAAAGAATATCAACAAATAAAAATACGTTTAATTAAATAAATACAAATCATGGAAAAGTTACAATTCATTGACCCATTATTGCACGGAATCAAACCTATCGAAAATAATACTGCTAATCTTTCAGTAAAACAACTGGCTTTTGCCGGAATTGGTTCAATTTTGATTGGAGCTGTTTTAAAGAAAACCGGACACAATAAAGCTGCCGCAATTGTTGGAAGTCTTGCACTGCCATTATTATCTGCTGCTGTTTACAAAAAAGTATCAAAATAATAAAAAAGCATTCTTGATAATGCTAAAAATGCCCGTTAGGTCAAAAAACTTAACGGGCATTTCTATAAATGTCATGTTTTACATTTTATCTGCTGAGTACTTTTGAATTATCTGATTGCCACATTCTCTAATTAACTAATTTCTAATTAGCAGGCAGATTTATATTTCCTTCAACCCAATTTAATGCTTTGTTGAAAGCTTCTTTTTTAAATCCGTGGAATTCTCCCGGAACTACATAACTAAACCCATTTGTGAAAGAGATAATATCTTCAGAATCTGTTACGATGGCAGCTCTGTTCCACTTTCCTAAATGCTTTAATCCTAAAAGTGCATCCTGAAGCCATGCACCTGCGGTAAAGTTTTCAATATCGGTATCGAGAACCAATAAAAAATTGATTTCACTGGTTTGTTTTACCAAGTGTTCAACGGCTGGAACTACTGCAATTAAAAAGTCTTCTTTTGTAACTTCTGCCAACGCTCTAAAGGCAACAATGTTATCGGTAGTGTCGATTTGATGTATCATAATTTTATACTTTTTTGAGTTATTAATTGAGCTGATTTTTATTTTATAAGCACACTTTATCAAAACACTTAAATTTAACTCAAATTTACTGATTTTATGATAGTTAGTCCTTACATTTTCTCATTTGTTTATTATAATTTTTTAAGGGATAAGTTTTTTTAAAGGTGCAGAGGCGAAAAGGTGCAAAGGGACAGAGTTTTTGTATTGGAGTGAAATATTGGGCGTGAGACGCACTGCAGTACGCCTCTACAATACCTAACAAAAAATTAAATTCACAAAGATTTTCCGTAGAAATGCACTGCAGTACGTCTAACATCAAATTTATTAGGTTTACAGAGAAAAATAATATGTTTTATTGGAACGGAATATTGGGCGTGAGACGCACTGCGGTGCGTCTCTACAATACCTAACGAAAAATTAAATTCACAAAGATTTTCCATAAAATCAAAAAAAACTTTTCGCCTTTGTTCCTCAAAAAAGAAAAAGCCTGCTTCTTCCGAAGACAGGCTTTTTTCAAAAAAAAAATAAAAATAAACTAACACAAATTCTTAATTGTATCCTTGATTTTGCTGGAATTGTTTGGTCACATCAATTGTTGACTGAGGAATTGGGAATACTCTTCTAAAAGGCTGTGAAGCTGCTTTTGCAGTTCCCGGAAGATCAAATTTTCCGAAACGGATCATTTGTGGTCTTCTGTATAATTCCCAATACAATTCGAAACCTATTTCGTTGTATAATACTGTTTGATCTATTGATGTTAATGGTTTTCCAGATGCACTTGCATATAAAGATTCTCTTTTTCTGCTTGTACGCAATTTGTTAAGGTCGTCCATTGCTAATCCTGTGCTTCCTTTTCTAAAATAAGCTTCAGCTCTCATTGTGTAGATTCCGCCTAAACGGTATAACGGTATATCGACATTACTGTTTCCGTTTCCTCCTTCCGGGTCAAATTCATATTTAAAAATACGTGCTCCCTGATTGATTTCGTTTTGAGCAAAAACAGCCTGAGCAGGATTTTTAAAGGTTAAAGATGGTGTAAAATCCATTCTGGTTGTTGTACTTTTTTCCATATATAATGGAGAAACTTTGATACGGTTACCTGTCATTTCAAGAGATCCCGAAGCCAGTAATTTTGGTCCGTATTGTAGTCCGTACTGAATTCCTCTGTTAAAATGAAACCAAGGTAAATTAGCGCTTTTTGGTACAATATCCGTTGCAGGAGTACTTACATCTGTACCATCATTCATAAACCATGTACCATCACCATATTGATATTTTTGCTGGAATCTTGGATCATCATGATTTCCATCCCATGTTGCAAAAAACTCAGGAGTTGTACAAGCTGCATTTGTTCCTCTGTTTGCTGCAGAAGTTCTTTGGTTGCGCTCCATACATACATATGCAAAACTGTTAGAACCATTACGGATGTAATCTATTTTTTGGGAAATAGCAAAAATAAGTTCTTTACCATTGTCATTATCTCTCGCAAAGTTTTTGAAATAATCGCTTTCTAAAGAATATTTTCCAGAATTGATTAATAATGAAGTATAATAAATTACACGATCCATATCTGTTCCTGTACCACTTACTGCAGCTTCGCTAAAATTAAAGTTAGAAGCAGCATTGTAACGATCTTTAAAAACAGCGCGATTTAAATACATTGTAGCCAGGAAACCGTAAGCAGCTTCTTTTGTAAATCTTCCGTGGTGTGTTTGCTGTTCTCCCATATTGGCTAAATCCGGAATTAAAGCTTCAACATCGGCAATTAAAACATCAATCTGTGTGTTAGCTTTTAAAATCTGCAAAGGCGCATTTGGGTTCATTGGATCTCTGTATGGCGCTTGTCCGTACAAATCTAAAGTTGTATACAAATAATACGCTAAAAGTCCTTTGGCTTCGGCCAAAAATAATTTCTTCTCAGGAATAGAACTTTCCTGAACTGACTGAATTGCAGTTAAAGAACGTGTAATTCCATTTGTCAGTAAATTCCAGTTATCACCAACAATAGCATTATCAGATTTCCATGCAAATTCATGCATATCTCTCCATTTTCCGCCATCTCCCCAGTCACTTCCACGAGTTGGCAGGATTGCTTCATCTGTAGAATATTCTTGTAAAGAAAAAACCCCGCCATGATCTGTAAAAGTTCTGTCTCCCAATCGGTCATAAGCTGCGGCAAGCGCTCCTGCAGGATTTGAAGCATTTTCTCCCAAAACCTCATCAAGAACAACTTCGTCAAGATCAGTACAGCTGGCAAAAAGCCAAACAAAAGAGAATAATGCGATTAATTTTATATTAAAAATTTTATTTGTCTTCATAATAAATTATAGTTTTAAAGTTGCTCCAAAACTGAATGTTCTAGAAGTTGGGTAACTAGCATAATCAATACCAATAGATTGGTTGCCGCCGTTTGATTTAGGACTGTTGATTAACGGGTCGTAACCTGTGTAATTTGTAATTGTTACTAAGTTCTGACCTGTTACATAAAGTGTTAATCCGTTGATCCAGTTCATTCCTTTTAAATCGAAATTGTAACCAATACGAGCCGTGTTTAATCGGATAAAATCTGATTTTTCTAAGAAAAGAGTTGACAAGATTGGAGAGTTTGCCGGGTTTGCCCCAGACTCATAATAACCTGTTGCAACGTTACGATCAGATGCTAAGTTGTTTATATTTAATGCATTTAAACCTGTATTATTCAATAAATAACCGCCAGTCTGCCCAATGATTGAGAATGAGAATGTAAAGTTTTTATATCTCATATCACTATTAAATCCATAGTAGAAAGTTGGTAAAGCACCTTCGATAATCACTCTGTCGCTGTTATCAATTTTGCCATCTCCGTTTTGATCTTTAAAAATATTAGCACCGTTTTGGTCAAAACCAACATGCTGTAACAAATAGAAAGATCCTGCTGCATAGCCGCTTTTGTAAATATTAGCATTTACACCAGATTGTCCTGGTCCTGAAATAGTTCCTGTTAAAATTTCTGAAACCGGAAGATTTTCGATTTTGTTGTTTAAAGTCGCACCGTTCATATCGATATTCCAAGAAAAATCTTTTTTGTCGATTAATTTTGAACCTATCATAAACTCAAAACCTTTATTGATGATTTTTCCGTCGATGTTTGTCCAGATTGTAGTTGTTGGGCTTAAAGCCTGAGAAGGAACATTTAAAATCGCATCTGTCGTTGTTTTGTTGAAATAATCTAAAGTTCCGTAGAATTTATCATTCCAAAAACTAAAATCTAAACCAGCGTTATATTGTGTAACAACCTCCCATTTTAAGTCAGGATTTGGTGTTCTGTTTACAGAAACTCCATTTACCAGATTCAAATCGTTGTATAAATAATATCCATCGGCGCCAGATAATGAATAACTTGCCTGCGTAATTTTATTTTCAACTTCCTGATTTCCTGTTTGCCCCCAGCTTAATCTCAATTTTAAATTGCTTAGAGCAGTGGCATTTTCTAAGAAACTTTCTTTAGCAATATTCCATCCCATTGCAAATGAAGGAAAGTAACCGTATTTGTTATTTTTACCAAAACGAGTCGATCCGTCAGCTCTCATAGAAGCTGTTAAAAGATACTTTTCGTTGAAAGTATAATTTAATCTTCCAAAATAAGACTGTAATTCATTTTCCTGTGCATAACCTGAAGTTCCAGACTGTGTTCCTGCAAAACCAGGATTGATAGAAGGTTTTACACCAACTCCCTGAGCAGAGATTCCGTCGACGCTGAAAGCTGTTCCAGATCTTTCAAATTTTTGATAAGAAAACCCGCCAAGAGCTTCAATTTTATGTTTGTCTAAATTTAGATTGTAAGTCAAATAATGCTCAATCAAAGAATTTTTAGAATCTAAGTTGTTTTGAACATATTTTCCTTTTGGATTCAAATCTGTTAAATTTGGATAAATTGTCGTATTTCTTTCCGCCATAGAACGGTCGATACCAATATTCAATTTATACTCTAATCCGTTAACAATTCTTAAAGATGTTTCTAAGTTTCCTAAAACTCTTAAAGTGCGGGTACGATCCTCATAAATACTTAATAAATAAGCCGGATTGTAATGTGCATTCATGTTAAAGTTCGTGTAATTTCCGTTAGCATCAAAAACAGAACGTGTTGGGTTTGCCATTAAAGTATGTACGATCAATTGTCCGTTAGAACCTCCATCATCACTTGTAGGAACACCGTCGTCTTTCGTTTCACTTGCAGTAAGGTTCATTTTTACTTTTAAACGTTTGTTGTCTAAAAATGATTCCGCAGCGTTAATTCTTCCTGAAATACGTTTAAAATTACTATTGTTTACAACACCTTCCTGATCCATTTGAGCAAGAGATGCGTAGTAATTTCCTGTTTCTGTTTGTTTAGAAAATGACAATGAATTGTTTGAAGTAATTGCCGTTCTGTAAATTACATCCTGCCAGTCTGTATTTCCACCGTGATCAAAAGCAGGGTCTTTAATTGCAGCTCTATATTGGCCTGCATTTAAAACATCTAGTTTTTTTGCCACATTAGCAATTCCCATATAAGAATCTAATGTTAAAGTTCCTTCACCTTTTGAACCTTTTTTAGTTGTAACCAAAACAACACCGTTAGATCCTCTTGCGCCATAAATTGCAGAAGCCGATGCATCTTTTAAAACCGTAATCGATTCGATATCACTTGTATTCAAAAAGTTTAATGGATTTTTGGCAGATGAATTTCCAAAACCAACATTGCTTCCTGAAGGACTTACATCATCATTTGACAATGGCACACCATCAACAACAAATAAGGGCGTACTACCGCTTCTGATAGAACCAACTCCTCTAATCGTAACATTTACTCCTGCTCCAGGCTCACCACTTGTGTTTACAACACGTACACCGGCAACTTTTCCCTGAATTAAATTATCTACAGAAATATTTACTCCTTGTTTAAAGTTTGCCGCTTCTAATTGTGTAACCGCACCGGTAACATCTTTTTTAGATTGTTTTCCGTAACCTACAACCAAAACCTCATTTAATTCTGAAGTACTTGGCTCTAATTGAATTGTCATATAGCCAGTCTGTGCAGGAAGGATTTTGGTTTTATAACCTACGTACGAAACTTCGATCGTTCTTCCTTCTCCAACAGAAAGTTCAAATACACCATCAAAATCAGTAACAGTTGAGTTAGAAGTACTTGTTTCCATTACTGTTGCACCCGGAATAGGCACTTTGTTTTCGTCAACAATTTTTCCTTTTACTTTAATTCTGTCAACAGCTTTAGTATTTACTGCTTTTGGCGCTGTTGTTTTTTGGATTAAAACTAATTTTCCGCTGATGTTATAATTGAAATTTGCTTTTTTTGAAAGATCGTTCAAAATTGCCGCAACCGATTCTCCATTGTAATTTACTGTATATGCAGTATTATCAGCAATTACTGCTTGTCCGTAACTGAACTTATAATCAGTCTGCTGGCTTAATTTTGAAAAAATAGAAACAAGTGTAGCTTTTTCTGTTTTATTTTCTACTTTTGATTTTTTTAAATTAGTTTTACTAAAACCACTCTCAATGGTTAGTAACGCTAGTACTAAAAAGATAAAACTCTTTAGATTTAAATAAGAAGGTTTAAAATACATGATTTAAGTTATTGGTTTTTTACGATACTTAATTATTAATGGCAGTTGTTGTTCTCAGCAGCTGCTTTTTTGTTTTTAATCCACTTTTACTATTTCGCCATAAACTTTGAATTTTAGGTTTGTGATATAATTTATTTGTTCTAAAACATTCTCTAATGCTGCGTCTTTCTTAATGAATACCGTTAACGGCGTTGCTAATACCTGTTCATTATCATATTGAAATGAAACTCCGTATTTATATTGTAAAATAGTAATAACCTGTTTAAGAGTAGTCTGGTTTAGTGTTACATCGGTATTATACCAATTAACCAAAAGTGCTTTGTCAGCAAGTTGTTTCGTTAATTTTTGCGATTCAAAAAGTGCTTCTTCATTTGGAACCAAATCAACACTCTGCCCTTTTGAGGTAACATTTACTTTTCCGGTTACAACAATGACTTCGCATTTTGATTTTGACATTTGAATGTGAAATGATGTTCCCATAACTCTCGTTTTAACTTCGCCGGAAGTAATGATAAAAGGATGTTTTTTGTCTTTGGTAACTTCAAAAAAAGCATTACCTTTTAATAGGGAAACCTTTCTTTCACCGCCTTTAAATTTTTCAGGATACTGAAATGATGAATTTGCTGCCAGATAAATTTTCGTGCCATCACTTAAACTGATAGATTTGGGGGTATCTGACGTTTTAAATGATAGTTGTTTTTCGACTGCAATACTTGGTCTAAAGAAAAAACCTAAACCAGCAAGAAAAAGAATACTGGCAGCAGCCATGTATTTTAAATAAGGATTAAAGGCTTTCTTCTTCTCCATTCGAAGCTGAATTCCGTCATATATATTTCTGGAAACCTCATCAGAATTCCCCATTGAAGATTCATCCCATTTTGAATTTTGATATTCACTTAAAGCAAAATTATGCAGCAGATTTTCTTCTGCCTCTGAAGTTTTATTTCGGGAACTTTTATCAATTAGATATTCTAAACTATGCTTGATTCTTTTTATCATAAATATGTTACTGCCTGTTGCGATTTTCTAACACATAAGACATAGTTTTTTACTTCTTAAAGGCGTTTCACTTACATTAACAATCATAATGTATTACGATTAGCTATGTGTAAAAACTAGTTTTTTTATTCTCTTTTCTCAAAAAGAAATACCTATGTTTCTATGTGTTTAAAAAAAGCCAATTCAATTAAATGACTTATTATTACAAGTAAGTACCGAAAGTTTAAAATCGTACTATCGAGAAATATTATGAAACCATTAACAGAAAGTTATCTTAAAAATTTTGTTTAAAAAAGATAATTGGAGCCATCCAGGCCAGATCTTTCAAGCCTTCACGCAATTGTTTTAATGCCGATGAAATTTGATTTTTTACCGTTTGTTTCGAAATTCCAAGTTCGTCTGCAATCTGGTCAATTGACATATCCTGAAATTTATACATCAATAAAACCTCTTTTCTTTTCTCCGGAAGTTTATCTAATAAAGAATAAAGTAAATCCATTACTTCCGGGTCAATCGACGAAAAATTGTCGATAATGTAATCTTCAAATTTATCTTCCATAATCGTCTTGTCGAAACGATTATTTTGGTAATGTTTAAAAATCTGATTTTTTACCGCTCTGAATAAATAAGGTTCGATCGCATTAATGTTTAAATCATCTTTTCGCTCCCATAAATCAATAAAAACATCCTGAACAATATTCTGCGCCAAGTCTTTATCCTGAGTCATTGTATACGAAAAGGCATTAAGTTTCTGCCAGTAATCAGTATACGTTTTTTCAAAAATTTCAGGATTCTTCATTGGTTATTTTAGTCACATTAAGTGATGTAAAATAAGGAAATGTTATACCAATAGTTTTTGCCTGAAAGTTATCTTTAAATTAAATTTGAAATACTTTTGCTTTATTAATACTACTATTTTTGAGCAAAAATGACAGTTGGTTTGCGATTTGTTTTCGTTTAGCTAACACAAAAATTAAATACCAATTTTACTTTAGTACTCTCTAGAAAATGCAATTCTCATTTGCTGCGCTTCCATACTTTTTAATCCTAATTTCATCCAAAATCATGAAACAAATTTTGTTTGCATTGCTTTTTGCCGGGGCAGTACAGTTGAGCCAGGCGCAAAATGACAACCTAAAAATTAATCAAATACAAGTTATTGGTTCGCACAACAGTTACCGACACAACATTGAACCTGATTTATATAACTTTATTCAGGCAAAAGATACTTTACGTTCGCTAAAAGGTTTACAGTATACTCACATCAGCATTACAGAACAGTTAAATAAAGGTTTACGCCAATTGGAAATTGATATTTTTGCCGATGCTAAAGGCGGGAAATATGCACATCCGAAAGGTCTTGATCTTGTAAAACAACAAGAAGCATACGACCCAAACGGGTTAATGAAAAAACCAGGTTTTAAAGTTTTCCACATGCCGGATATTGATTTTAAAACTTCTTGTTACACTTTCGAAATTTGTCTTCAGGAATTAAAAAAATGGTCGGATGCAAATCCTGGACATGTTCCGGTTTTCATTACTTTGGAACCAAAAGACGGTGATGCTAATTTCTTCGGAACAAAACCAGAAGATTTCACTGCTACTATTTTTGATGAAGTAGATAAGGTAATCCGCAAAGAATTAGGAAAAGACAAATTAATCACACCAGATATGGTACGTGGAAAATACAAAACGCTGGAAGAAGCAGTTTTAAACAACAACTGGCCAACACTAAAAAAAGCAAAAGGCAAATTCTTGTTTATTTTGGATAATAACGGAGCAAAAAGAGATTTATATGCTTTAAATCACCCGTCATTAAAAGGTCGTGCGGTTTTCATCAATGCCGAGCCCGGAAAACCAGAAGCTGCAACAATATTCAGAAATAATCCTGAAGATGCTACAATAGCCGATTTAGTTAAAAAAGGCTACATAATAAGAACCAGAGCCGATGCTGACACTAAAGAAGCAAGAGCAAATGATTATACGCACTTCAACGCCGCAAAAACATCAGGAGCACAAATCATCACTACCGATTATTATTTACCGAGTACTTTCTTTAATTCTCCTTATCAAATTAAATATGATGATGGGACTTATGTGAGAGTTGATCCGGTTAATGGTAGTAAATAATTTAACCGCAAAGCACGCAAAGTTTTTCATCTTAGTTTGTGCTCAGTAAACGCAAAGTTCGCAAAGCTTTATCAATTATAAGCTTTGCGAACTTTCATTTTTATAAAATCTTCTAAAAAAATCTTTGCGAACTTTGCGTAAATCTTAGCGCTCTTTGCGATTCACTTCACCAGTTTTCAAATCAACTGTAAAATGATCCGCAGGAGCTTCATGCATGAATTTGTTAAAGATGATAAGAAATAACTTCATTTGCTTTTGCAAAGGTTTAGAAACTTCTTCTTTAGAATTCTCTAAATACAGCTTCGATAAAACTTTATAAGCGGCAACACTTTTTTCTCCTACATCGGCAAGAGCCAATTCATCAGCACTTCTAAAACGGTAAAAGTCGATTAAAAGATCATTTCCTGTCCAGTTAAAATCTTCTTTTTTGAGATTGTTTTGAGCTAAAATTTGTTCCGATTTCAATTCGCCTTCATTCCATTCCTTTTGAAACTGTGATTTGTTTTTCAGAATAAAATCAAAATCTTTATCCGATTGAATATTCGCTAAAACCAATAAATCATTAGCCGAAACATTCAGAATAAAATCCTTAAAAGCAGAAGGCCAGTCATCTGATAAAAATCTCAAACGAACTAATTCCTTCAAATGGAAATCGGTAAAATCGTGGTAACTTTTAGTTTTCAGAATATCGATATTCCAAATATCTTTTGCATTCTGACTTTGCAAAAACTGATATTCCATTTTATACAAATCAAAAAGTTCATCAAATCCTTCAACCTCATCAATTGTAATAGTTTGAATATCGACCAGATTATCTTTTTTAATCGTCAATAATTTATAAGCCGGAATATATGCGGCAAGCGACGGCGTTTGAATATTAACCAAAGTATTTCCTTTTGCAGTTGTACGCAATCCTGTATCATTAATATGCATATGTCCGCCAAAATGAATCTTCAAACCTGCATCTGCAAAAACCTGCGCTACTTCTTCAACAGGAACTCGATTCAACTGCCATTTATTTGGACCTAATAATTCTTTTATTTCTGCAGAAGCGTCATCATTAAAATCAATCATTGGAAAATGGCTGAAAGCAACCAAAGTTTTTCCGCGAAGTCTGGCTTCCGCCGAAATATCCTGAACCCATTTTATAAGATGTTTTTTATTTGAAAGTACATTATTATAACCTGTACTTGCTTCAGAATAACTTTTGGAGTCTTTTGGATCGCCATCGGTTTTCTTCGGAATATAAACATTTCCGTCAATTGCCATTAACCAAAGTCCGTCGATTGGTTCCACAACATAACTCACATCCGGAACTTCAAATCCAGGCGCAACATTATACACTCTTTTGGTTAATTGTGAAGCTTCAACAGCTTTTTTGTAATTGTAGTTTTGAGAATTATAACTGGCAAAAGGAGTCGACCAGAATTTGTATTTTTTATTCGGATAAAAACCGAAGTTTTGCAGATCATTGGTTATGCCTAAATAACCCATTTTAGCAATATCGGCTGTTATGACAACTGGCTGTTCGATATTCATGTTTGGCTTATACATGCCGTCTTTGCTAAAAATGGGTTGGCTTTTTCCTTCTTTTCCTAAAAAATCTTCTTTTCCCGATTCCTGAGCAAATGGTCCAACCGGGTCGTGATTTCCGGTGGTTATAAAAAACTCAATACCATATTTTTTTTGGTATTGATCTAAAATTTTCTTCAATCCGCGCACGTGTATCGGCTGTCCGTCATCGGTGTAATCGCCCGGGAGTGCAACGTATTTTATTTTTCTTTTTGCAATATCTTCAAGAGCAGCAATGAAGGCAAAATAATTTTCATTGAAAATTCTCGTCGAATGTAACTGCGAGGCCATCGTTCTTATTAACGCATATTTTCCGGTTTTGGTATTCAAAACACCTTTAAATTCATTATCAGAAAAGCTTCCAAACAAATCCTGAAGATGAACATCAGATAAAAATGCAACCTGAACACCGTCTAAATTCTTTTGGTTTTGGGCTGAAATGCTATGATTAAAGATTATTATAAAGAGTATAATTATTGACGAAGTAAATTTTAAATTCATAGGTTTTAAGCTTTTGCAAAATGGGGAATTTATTAAAAGTAATAAGCAGCAATTTTATCGATTTAAAGATGAAATGAGTTTATGTTATTGTTATCGAATGATAATTTTTACGGGATTTTTGATTGGTTAAAATTTTCAGTTGTCCCTACGGGACAATTTGTGTGGTGCGTGTCGTTTATTTTTTTACCGAAGATTTACCTCTAATGAGGTAATTTTTACAAAAATTTTAAAAACTCCGTTAGGAGTTTCTGGTCGGTAGAAAAAAGAATATGACGTAAACAAAATTGTCCTGTAGGGACAACTCTCTTAGCAATTACCGCATAAAAAATCAAACGAATAATTTATTATAAAAAATGTATAGTCCCTACGGGACAATTATATTGTGGTCACATTTTTTTCTACCGATATTTAACTCCTAACGGAGTTTTCTAAATTGTAGTAAGTTTACCTCGTTAGAGGTTAAATATCGGTAGAACATAAATTATCGCCTCTCGAAAAATGTCCCGGAGGGACTACACGCAAATTATCTAACTCTGAATAAAATATTGACAACAAAAAAAGGCTGTCATTATTGACAGCCTTTACATTAAAACCTAAAATTTAATGTATAAAACCATTATGGCGAAATGGATTATTTCTTTATAAAACGTTTTATTATTTTTTCTCCATCTTTTTCAAAAACAACAAAATAAATTCCTTGTCTTAAATGCGAGACATTCAGACTATTGTCATTGCTTTTTTGTGATGAAACTATTGAACCTTGAGAATCTATTACTTTAACATTTCCTCCCGAAACATCTTTTGTAAAAAATAATGTTTCTGAAACCGGATTTGGATAAACATTAAAGACAACATCTTTAACTTCTTCATCAATTACTGCAGCTGGTGCTCCTGCTCCAACTTTTGTAATTCTAATCCAGTTGATGTTCATTCCCGTATTTTGAATGTAGATTCCGAAATTATACGTTCCTGCATTTACGTTTACCGTTTGAGTAACCGTCTGCCAGTTTTGCCATCCTCCAGTATTTGGAATATCAACATTTCCTAAAAGAATAGTTCCTCCGTTTAAATCAGATGATAATCTGCCGCCAGTTACGGCACTTGCCACTCTGTATTCAATTAAATAAGAACCAGTTGTTGGGAAATTAATATTGTTATACGCCAACCAGTCGCCCGTTTCTGTGTAACCTACGTTTGAACCTCCGCCAGTATCTGTTGTAGCTTCAACCTGAATTCCGCTCATTGCTGAATAATCTTCGGCCTGAATTAAAGTAGAAGTTTGAGAAGCTGTTGTAGCAATTAATTTCCATTGTCCGCAAGTTTGGTTGTTGTTGTCCCACTGCTGTACATTGGCTCCGTTTGCAGTACTTGCACCGGCAACCTCAACGATTCTTCCGCTGTGTCTGGCAACAATTTTATAAAAGCCATCGCCTGTAGAAACTAATATAAACTGTTGATTTGTAGTTCCATTATATGGGTATTGCTCTACGCTTACACCATTTGCTGTATTAAAACCATTTACGTCTAATGATTGTCCGCTGTGATTTACAATGATTTTGTATAAACCGTCACCTAAATGTGTAAACGTGAATTTTTGATTGTTTCCTGTATTTGCAGTTCCTTGTTTAATACTTGCTCCGTTTGTTAAACTGGCATTCCAAACATCCATATTTAGATTACTGTTTCGGTTTTGAAGGAAGAAAGTTTGATTACCTAAAGTGGTAACTCCGTTTGCTAAAATACGAATCGAACTTACTTTATCATTCCAGGTTGTGTTTAAACACGAGTTATCAGAATTAATTACAGTTGAAGCTCCTGTAAAATTATCATCCTGGTACAAAATTGCCTGAAATCCCTGTGTAATTCTAAGCGAAGAAATATCATCATTTAAAACGCCTAAAGAATTTAAACGAGCCAGATTATAATCGCCAATAGTTAATCCGCCTGAGAAACCTGTATAATTACAATCTTTATAAACGGTAATTACACCCGTTGACGGATTGATATTTCCTCCCGGTGGAATTGTTCCTGTAACCGAATAACTTCCGATAGAACCGTAAGCCGAATATCCTCCGCTTCCGGCATTTCCTGCTCCGTTTCCATCAACGCCGACAAAATATTTACCAGCCGGAAGATTTACATTCATAGAAGCATTTAAAGCAAACGGATCAGAATTCCAATACGTTCCCATTTCTGTTCCGGCTGAATTATATAATCTTAGTAAAAGATGCAGATTTCCGTCTCTTGAAACGGTGTTGGCATTTATAGAAACATTTCCGCCGCCAGTTGTAAAAGTGAAGAAATCATAATCGGCTTCGCTTGAAATAATTCCGTTTTTTTGATTGATTGCTCCGCTTGCATTATAATCTAAAGTGGCTGCAGAAGCAGTATTATTTCCATAATCATCACCGCGATATCCAACTCCAAATTTAGAACCAGCAATTGTCGCTACGTCATCTTGTAAATTATTAGCAAAGTTATATTCGCCTTTACTCCATTGTACAACAGGCCTGTAATATCCTGCACCCATAATTGGAGCCCAAGAAGTTCCGTCTAAACCTACGAAATAATCTTCGGCAGGATTTGTACGTCCGTCATGACCCAAATCAAAAGTATGCCCAATTTCGTGAGAAGAAGCATCACCACCCGATTTTCCTGAAGTAATAAATACCCAGCAAGGCACATCATTATCCCAGTTAAAAGAACCAATGTAAGCTACACCACCCGCGCCCGGAGCCGCAGTATTTGTTGGCGTTACTACAACACGCATTCTTCTGTTTCTTGGGTATGAATTAAAAACAGCTTCGCTTGTGGTTACGTTTAGATTAAAAGGTCTGTAATCTTCTGAAACTACTTCCCAATGCTGCTGAACAGCTGCATCACTCATTCCTGAAGCTGCTGCGTTAATCGCATTACCATTGTTCCAAAGATTTCCTGCGGGCATATAATATCCATCAAAATCTAATAAAACGCAGCCTGCAGCACCTGGTAAACTTTGAAGGTTTAGCAATGCCGGAGCAATTTCTGCCGCCGCTGTTGTTTTATTTGCTGCTTTTGATGGAAGATTTTTATAATCAATACAAACCAAAGTATTAATATCTACTTTAGACACAAAAGCATTTCCTTGTGCATCAGAGTAATATTTGTAGGCTTCTCTGGTTTTCTTTAAAATAATATGACCTTCAAGAGATTGGTCTTTTATTCTAATATAAAAAGAAGATTCTGCGACATTTTTAATTTCTCCAATTAAAAATTCGCTTGACTGATCTGATTCTTTATAATTTATTTTTCCGTTAAAACTTTTGGAATCGGCTGCCTGAAGCAGAATTGTTTTCTCTACACCTTTTGCAGTCGTAGAAGTAACTAATTCATTTTTTATTTTGCTTAAAAATGTTTTGCTCGAACCTAAAGAAGTCTGCGCCGCAGCAAAATATCCTAAGGAAATTATCAAGAGTAAACTTAACCGAAATCTGTAATTATTTTTCATATAATTGGGGTTAAAGGGTGTTACAATACTGATAAAAAAATTAACCGCAAAGAGCGCTAAGTTTTACGCAAAGTTCGCCAGGTAATTTATTGCCTTTGCGAACCTTGCGTTTTTTCTTTGCAAACTTTGCGGTTAAGAACTTATTTTTTAATAAAACGTCTTACCGTTTTGATTCCATCTTTCTCTAATGAAATCAGGTAAATTCCTTTTTTCAAACCAGCAACGTTGATGCTGTTATTGTTTACTGTTTGTGATGAAACTGCAGCACCGCCTTCAGAATTGATAACGCTTACATTTGCTCCGGAAACTTCTGAACTAAAGAAAAGTGTATCTCCTGTTGGGTTTGGATAAATAGTAACGCTTGCAATATCCGAAGGAGTTTCAGCAGCCGATTTAGCCGCTAAACCAGAAGCTGATTTTGTGATTCTAAACCAGTTTAAATTTACTCCCGAAGCTTGAATATAGATTCCGAAATTATACGTTCCGGCATTTACGTTTACAGTTTGCGTAATAGTCTGCCAGTTTTGCCATCCTCCAGTATTTGGTACATTAACGGCACCAAGCTGAATTGTTCCTGCATTTAAATCAGATGAAATTCTGGCTCCATTAACAGCACTTGCAACTCTGTATTCAATTACATAATTACCAGATGTTGGAAAGTTAATATTGTAATATGCCATCCAGTCTCCTGTATCAGCATAACCTACATTTAAACCTCCGCCAGTATCTGTAGTAGCTTCTGTTTGAACACCGCTCATTGTATTATAACTTTCGGCTTGTATTAAAGTTCCAGTTCCCGGAGGATTACTTCCGGTAATAACTTGGTTGATGGCTGTTAATAATGATTTAGAACCTGTTGCATCCTGAGATAATTCCCAAATCATAACTCCGCCTGCATTTTGAATCGCAAAAGTTGTTTTTGCTTTAATTGTTGGAATTCCGTTATAGTAAATTGTATTTCCAACCTGATCCTGATTTTCTGCTCCCGGATATTGAGCTACGATATTAGCATAAGAAATTCCCTGATTTGCTGATGCTCCAAAACCATATCCGTAAAATGGTAATCCAATAATAGCTTTACTTGCAGGTAATCCTCTTCCTGTCCAGTAATTAAACTGGTTTACGGCCATACTGTATGGAGAATGCTGCCCGGGATTGTTTGGCGCCCAAGGCCCAGTTGCATCATATGCCATGATATTGATCCAGTCATAAGCCGCAAAAGTAGATGAAGGTACATTTGCACCACCATATCCTTCTGAAAGCGCTGCTGAGATCAGTTTACCATTGGCATGCAGTTTATTTGCCAAGGCAATAACAAATCCGCCGTAATCACCATTAATTGCCGGACCTTCTAAATCTACGTCAACTCCGTCAAAATTGTGGGCGACCACATAGTCGTAGATTTTTTGGATAAAAGCCGTTCTGTTTGCCGGAGTAATCAAATTAAAATAATTGTCGCGAATGGCACCGCCTTCAGAAATGGCACCTCCTCCAAGGGAAACAAAAACTTTAATGTTTTGAGCGTGCGCTGCATTAATAATGGAATTGCTTCCAGAGTTGAAAGTCAAATATCCATTGGCATCAGGATTTTCGAACGCAATGTTAATGTGCGTTAATTTGCTGTACTGAATGGTACTTGAAAAGGCATTCAAGTCTATCCAGTTTGGAATGTAGGCTATAACTTTTTTCTGCTGAGCTGTCGCTAAATTAAAAACGCCCAACACTAAAATAATTACGCATTTCTGCAGCATTCTTCGGTAATTGTTTTTCATAATAATTGTTTTAATAGATTAATAAACTCGTAAATAAGGGGACGGTTATTTGAGTTGTACTTTTTTGATTTTAGATTTCAGACTTTAGATTTTACAAATGGCTGCAAATCAATCTAAAGTCTGAAATCTAAAATTATTTCTTTATGAAACGTTTAATCGTCTGTTTACCATCTTTTTCAAAAACAATAAAATAGATTCCTTGTCTCAAATGCGAAACATCGAAACTGTTGTTATTGATTTTTTGAGATGCTACAGTAGATCCCGTTTGTGAATCGACTATTTTTACGCTTCCGCCAGAAAGATCTGTGGTTACATACAATGTATTTTCAACCGGACTTGGATAAACATTTAAAGCAATTTCTGCCGGTTCTTCTGCTGGTTGAACCGCAGCCGTTTTAGCAGCTGCACCCGAACCAACTTTAGTAATTTTAATCCAGTTGATGTTCATTCCTGTATTTTGAATATAAATTCCGAAATTGTACGTTCCTGCATTTACATTTACCGTTTGCGAAACCGTCTGCCAGTTTTGCCACCCTCCGGTATTTGGAATATCAACATTTCCTAAAACAATGGTTCCTCCGTTTAAATCAGATGATAATCTACCGCCTGTAACCGCGCTTGCTACTCTGTATTCAATTAAATAAGAACCTGTTGTTGGGAAATTGATGCTGTTATACGCTAACCAGTCACCTGTTTCTGTGTAACCTACATTTGAGCCTCCGCCTGTATCTGTAGTGGCTTCAACCTGAATGCCGCTCATTGCTGAATAATCTTCTGCCTGAATTAAAACAGAAGTCTGTGAACTTGTTGCCGGAACTAATTTCCATTGCCCGCAAGTTTGGTTGTTATTATCCCATTGTTGTACAATTGCGCCAGAAGCTGTACTTGCTCCTGCAACCTCAACAATTCTACCGCTGTGTCTTGCTACAATTTTATAGAAACCGTCGCCAGTAGAAACCAATACAAACTGTTGGTTTGTTGTTGCATTATATGGATATTGCTCTAAACGCGCACCGTTTGCTTTATTGAAATTATTGATATCTAAAGACTGGCTGCTGTGGTTGGCAATAATTTTGTACAATCCGTCGCCTAAATGTGTAAAGGTGAATTTCTGATTGTTGCCAGAATTCAGCGCACCTTGATTAATTCCTGCTCCGTTAGATAAACTTGCATTCCAAACGTCCATATATAAACCACTGTTTCTGTTTTGTAAAAAGAAAGTCTGGTTTCCTAAAGTTGTAGTTCCGTTTGCAAGGATTCTGATAGAAGTTACTTTATCATTCCAGGTTGCGTTTAAACAAGAATTATCAGAATTAATTACCGTTGAAGCTCCTGTAAAATTATCATCCTGATATAAAATCGCCTGATATCCTTGTGCAATTTTTAATGACGAAATATCATCATTTAAAACGCCTAAAGTATTTAAACGTGCTAAATTATAATCTCCAATAGTTAATCCGCCAGAGAAACCTGTGTAGTTACAATCTTTATAAACCGTAATAACATCTGTCGAAGCCGGAACAGAAGGAACCGTTCCTGCATAACCTCCAAAAACTGCAATTACTTTTGTTGGCTGCGGCGAATGCAACGATGGCGACTGATCTGCAACATCATCATAAGCAAAACCATACGCTAAATTATCAATGCTGATTCCCGGTAAATGCCAGAATTTAGAATAATGGTTTGTTGGGTTTACCTGATAATATTTTGAGGCATCGTACCAGTTTTGCTGACCCGGATTTGCTGTTGTAGTATTTACAACGTGTCTGTTAATAGCAGCGGTTAATTGCGCCTGAATCACAAGATCTAAATCTCCGTCGACTAATCTTCTGTCCAGAACACCTTTTCCTTCAAGCGCCTCCTGAGTACTTGGTCTGTATTGAACTCTTCCTGTACGGCCAACAAATCCTCCAGATTGTCCAACCATTTCAAGCTGCTCGCCAATAACTCTTCCTTTAAAAACTCCTGCGTCTCCGGCATAAAATATTAAATCTTCATTTTTATATTTATTCCAGATCGCATCGATATACGATTTTAAATAATTGGCTTGCGGTCCAACTGTTGTTCCTCCTGTTCCATCTGCAAAAGCAGGCGTTTTTGACGGAGCTGTAATTTCACCTGTTGTATTGTTTACACATCCTTGAAATTCTGACGGAACATTTGCTTTAAAAGCGGCAACAATATCAGCGTGGTTTTTTAATTCCCCAACTTTCTTTTGATATCCGTTTGCACCAAATAATTCCAGTCCCATTGGATATTTATATGAATCTACTCTTGAAGGATTTCCAAAGAAACCATATTGATTGTTCGTTAATTCGATTATTTCATATAAAATTCCCTGATTTGGATCTGTTGCATTCAACGGATTTGGCGATGTATATCCCGAAGGAGCTCCATTGGCACCAAAAAAGTAAAAATACAACTGCGAACCTTTAGAAATAAAAACTCGGCAGCCTGCGATTAAAGGCAGCGTAAAAGTTTTGTTTGGAATTTCACTCAACTTGGTAAAACAAGCTGCGTATTTTGAATTTTGTCCCGGTCCGGTATTTCCTCCAATTGTTGGTCCCGTAACGGTATTATAAGAAGAACTCATTGGTAAAACCTGACTTGTTTTGGCATTTACCCAAACATGGTTTCCGGTGGTATAATCAATACCAACAATGGCTACATACAATTCATTGTCATTAAATGTAGAAGTATTGCTAATCGTAAAAGGAATCGCTCCCTGCCCGAACATAAAATTTGAAAACACCAGAAACAGTGCTGTCAGTAGTGAAAATCTTTGAAGTTTATTTTTTTTCATATCTAAATAATTGTGGGGTTTATGTAAATAGATTCTAAACTGAAGTCATCTTTTTAATCATGACTTTTTAATCATCCGTCAGGTGCAATTATTTGGTGCTATCCATTTAAATTTAATTCCAGCTTACAATTGAATGAGAGGGTTTATTTTAAAACAAACTACACCCAACGGATTTTTAATTATTTTTTAATTAGCTTTTTTGTCCAGCTTTTTTGATCTGATTTGAAATTCAGAATATAAATTCCTTTTGTCAGTCTTCTCAAATCAATTACGCTTTCACTTGCTTCTTTCTCCGGTTTATTCTGAAGAACCAGTGTTCCTGAATTGTCATAAATCGTGATGATTTTGTTGTCTAAATTTTCAGGAATTGCAACTTGAATATAGTTACTTGCCGGATTTGGATAGATGGCGAAAACAACACTTTCCGGAGCACTTTCTTCAACTATAACATTCGCTTTTTTAGCTGCAGAAGCAGATCCGTAGGCTTCGATTTCATATAATGAATATCCGTAAGGAGCCAAAGCTTTTGTTGTACATAAAATACGCAGGTATCTTCCTGTTCCGCTTACGGTTAAATCATCCGTTCCTCCATCGCTGGCAGTTTGTGTGTTGATTGTTTCGTTTTCGGTAAAAACGTTATCTGTAGAAAGCTGTACTTTGTATTGCGTTGCAAAAGCGGCTTCCCATTTCAATACTACACGATTCAGGTTGTAATTACTTCCTAAATCAACATAAATCCATTCAGTAGCATTCGCAAAAGAACTTGCCCATCTTGAAACCGTTCCGTCTCCGTCAGTCGCTTTTCCTGCTGCTAAAGTTGGATTTTCTTCTGTAGAAGCTGTTGCCGTTTTTGACAAAGCTAAATTTACATTCGGGTTTGCTGTAATATTTCTAACAATAACATCGCTGAAAACTCCAGTTCCTAAAGTTCCGTTTGCGTGAGAAGTAACCGCCATTCCAACATAAATGGTATTCGCCATTGTAATTGTTTTTGGAGTTCCAAGCTGTGTCCACGTTGTACCATTATCAGAAGTATAAGAAGTAAATACATTTCCTGCACGCACCACACGAACCCATTTTGGAGCTGTTCCCGCAGCAACATCTGCAACCGTTACTCCCGAAGTAGCATTTCTTGATAAAAACTCAACTCCTGCAGCTGGTGTAACATCTGTCATAGCATGTTTAGAAGTTGCTGTAAGTGTTTCTCTAAACATTACTCCCGCTTTTGCGTATGTATTCGTATTGGTTAACGAATTTACTTTGGCAATAATTTCTGCATCACCAGTAATAGATTGATTTACAAACTGAAATTGATCACTGGTTTCCCAAATATCCGTTCCCGAACCTTTTATAGTGAAAGTTCCGCTAGAATGTGTGGCTTCTCCCGCTGGTGTTACCGCACCTAAATCTGTACTAACCCACGGCGAAGGCAATCCAACTGGAGTTTCTGTAGAAACTAAATTTAAAGCTCTTAAATTATCAAAATAATACGTGTTTCCAGAATTTGTTCCCGGCTCGTATAAGAAAACAAAACGGTTTACTTCACTGTCTAAAGTCGAAGCGTCTGGTGTACTTACATACGTAAAAGTTACGGTATGCCAAGTATTGGTTTGTTTTACAACTCCTTGATAAATACTGTGTCTTCCTACCGGATAATTTGACGGAACCGAAGCACTGCTTTCTGCCTGCCAAGAAATAACAGATCCAACCGGAGCAGACGTATAAACATCCATAGCGAATTTTTTAGTTCCCGCTTTGAAATCTCCAATATTGGTTAAAGTTGTATTGAATGAGAAATTATCATATAATTCTGTTGACTTACGAACATATCTTCCAACGTTTGTCGAAGTATTAATTCCTGTCGCACTTGGGTTAGCTACGTTTGCTGTATAAGTTCCGATAGCGTCTCTAAATGTAATATTGTGAACCGTTTGATAATCTTCGTAAACAACTCCAGGCGTAAATGTATCTGGAAGTTTTGTTGCTCCAATTCTGATATTATCAAAATAATACGTATCGCTTGTAAAAGATCCTGAGTTAAACAATAAAACCATTTGGTTTACAGCCAAATTCGAAGTTCCTGCATCTGGGCTTGAATTGAAATAGAAAGTCAAGGTTTCCCATTGGTTTTGTTTCGTTGTAATCGCAACGTAATTACTGTTTCTTCCTGTTGGGTAATTGGCAGGAAGTGAAGTTGCACTGTTTTCTAAATTCAAACTTACAACCGTACCAATTGGTGCCGATGTATACACATCAATCATGATTTTATTCGTCTGATTTTTTAGTAAACCAGCATCTTCAATCGTGCTTTGTGTGTTAAAGAAAAGTACATCGTATTGTTCGGTTACGTTTCTAACGTATCTCGCCACATTTACCGACGAGTTAACAGCGTTTGAACCCGGATTTGCCACTACAGAATACGTTCCCGTTGTAGTTCCTTTTATAATTTTGTTGATGCCGTCGTAATTCTGCAATACGTCTGTAGCAACAATTGGTTTTTCTGGTGTAGCTCTTGTAAGCAAATTATCAAAATAATACGTTGCTCCAGAATTTGAATTGGATTCAAAAAGTAAAGCCACATTATTAATCGTCAAAGCGCTTGTATTGGCATCAATAATTTTTTCGAATTCAAATTCAATCGTTTCCCATTTGTTTTGAACTGTTGTAGTTGCTTTGTAACCGCTGTGTCTTCCTAACGGATAATTTGTCGCTGTGGTTACATTGCTATTTTCTAACTGCAGCGAAACTTTAGTTCCAACCGGAGCCGATGTATACAAATCAAAAGAAATTCTTTTTCTTCCGTATACATAATCATTCGCATTGCTGATAACTACATTTTTGATATTGAAAACATCGTACAATTCAGAAGAATTACGAACATATCTTCCAACCAAAGCCGAAGTATTGATTCCAGTTGCAGAAGGATTTGCTACGGCTTCTGTCAAAACTCCTGTTTTGTTTCCGTAAACAACATTTCTGTTCGTTTGAAAATCTTCCTGAATTTTCTCTACCGGAATAGCAGGTTCTGTTTTTACAGCCAGTTTATACGTATTAGCAGTACATCCAGAAGTTGTTGCAGTTACCGAAACATCTCCGCCTGCAGTTCCCCAATTTACAGTTACGGCATTTGTTCCCTGCCCAGCCGTAATTGTTGCTCCCGCAGGAACTGTCCAATTATAAGTTGCGCCAGTAATAGCGTTTATAGAATAGGTTTTACCTGTTTCGTTTTGATAAACTTTTGCATCTCCGGCAACGCCATATTTATAACTTCCGTCATAAACACGAACATAATCTACCTGCAATTTTGCCGGAAAATCAGCCGGAACTGGAGCTACTCCTGCCCCATTTACACTTGTATAAGGCGTTCCTGCACTACCAACAGCCAGATTCAAAATAATATAAAACTGATTATCGTTAAAAGGCCATCCACCGTTTACAGTAGTATTTGGAGTTGCGGTGTGAAATAAAACATCATCAACATACCATTTTATAAAATTTGGTCCCCATTCTACCGCATACACGTGAAAATCTGTAGATAAATCCGTTGGAGAACTATAACTTCTTCCCGTAAAATGATATCCGTTTCCATCATAATGAATTGTTCCATCTACAGATTGCGGGTTTCTGTGTTTGGCTTCCATAATATCAATTTCACCTGTATACGGCCAGTTTCCTCCAACTGGAAGCATCCAGAACGCAGGCCATGCACCTTGTCCGTTTGATAACTTCATGCGGGCTTCAACTCTTCCGTATTTAAGGGAATACTTTCCTTCTGTAGTTAATTTTGAAGAAGCGTAAGGCTGATCAGGAAATGCGCCATTCGGCTCGTATTTTGCCTGAATGTTCAAATAACTGTTTGCTCCTTCTTTTACAATTGTCGCCTGATTTGGATCGTAACGCTGAGCTTCTGCATTTCCGAATCCGCAAAGTGCCGGACAACCGTTTCCTGAAATACTCTGCCACTTGGTTAGGTCGACAGTAGTACCGTTAAATTCATCAGACCAAACCAATGTTTTACATTGTGCCTGGACATTCAAAATTGGCAGCAGCACAAAAATCGCCGCAGCCAAAAATCGTTTAAAATAATAGAAATTGTCTTTCGGTGGTCGGCCGAAAAAAGAGTCATTTTGATTCATTTTTTTTAGTTTTTTGTTAGTAAAGTTTATTACCGCTACAAAAACCTATTTTGCAGAAATGGGTTCTTATTTTAATAATAATCCGACAATATTAACAAATAAATCAGGCTACACTTACATTTTTGAGTACGGTTTGACTACGGTGATTTAAAAAAAATGCAGAAAAAAGGCGTAAAACTACTTAGGATATTACTTACGAGATAAAATCCCTTTTTTTAGAAGTTATTCTTAATCGTAAAGGTTGTAAAAAGCTGCAAGAGATTTTAAAGGTGTGAAAAATTCTAAACACATAGAAACATAGATTTTTTTCTTGCTTCTTATTTGAGATTATAAAAAAAAGCTCGCTTTCACACATAGCTATGTTTCTTTAAACTAGTGAAACGCCTTTTTTTTAGACAAAGCAAAACGATGTTCCTATATGTTTAAATAATCATCTAAAAATTTAAGACGTGAAAAATTCTTAACACATAGAAACATAGATTTTCTTCTTGCTTCTTATTTGAGATTATAAAAAAAGCTCGCTTTCACACATAGCTATGTTTGCTTAAACTAGTGAAACGCCTTTTTTTTAGACAAGCAAAACTATGTTCCTATGTGTTTAAATAATCATCTAAAAATTTAAAATGAATTCTGTGATATTTGCATCAGACGGAAGCTGCAATTTTTTTCGAATTCTGTATCGGGTATCTTCAACTCCGCGAACAGAAATTCCTAAAAGCGGAGCAATTTCTTTGGTATTAAAGTTCATTCGCAGATAAGCACATAAACGCATATCACGCGGAGTAAGTTCTGGGTAACTGTTTTTCAGCCTCTGCATAAAATTGTCATGCAATTGATTGAAGATTTCCTCAAATTCGTTCCATTGCTTATCGCCTTGAAGTTCATGATCGATCAGCTTGTTTATTTTGGTTAACAAACTAAAGTTTACACCTGGTTCATTTTTCTTATCGATTTGGCTAATCAGCTCTTTTATCGAAAGCAGGATTTCGTTTAAATGAATAAGATTCACCGTATTCGAAGCTACTTTTGCATTTTTAAGATTTATCGTAGTCTGCAGGTTTTCGCGAACAATGGCCATATTTTCTTGTTCCAATGTCAATCTCTGTTCATTAAGTTCGGCACGGCTGCGCAGCAATTCTTTTTCCTGATTTAGGATCAATTGCTGGCGATCTCGTTCTGCCACAGATTTTTGATATTTAATAATCAAATAAATGACAACACTATAAAGTATAAAATACAGAATATAAGCCCCGATCGTTCTGTACCAAGGCGGTAAAACTTCAAAACGAAAAACCGCTTCTTCGCTCACCACATCATAAATGTTTTTTGCCCTTACATGAAAAACATATTCGTTTTCAGGTAAGTTCGTGTATTCTTTTTCTGTCTGAAGACTGTATTCTGACCATTTTGGTTCAAAACCTTCCAGCCAGTATTCGTATTTTGTGGCATCGGCTTCATCATAAAAAAGCGATGAAAAAGAAAAATGAAGCGCATTATGGGAATGCGATAAAACATTTGATATTTCTTCACACGCCTCTTTTGTTTTATTTGGAAGCACATCAAATCGGCTTGAAAATAACAGACTATCTTTCGGAAAAATACATTTAACCTCTGAAATTACCGCTTTATATTTCGTTTGATATTGCTTGTTTTTAATGGTGTTATAATGAATTAAACCATCCTGCGTACCAAAAAACACATCTCCCGTAGTTGTGGTTTGAATATTCTCAAAACCAGGAACGTATAAATAACGAAGTTTTCTAAAAGGCAGTTCTTCAACCTCAAAACTTCCATTTGCTTTTTTATTCATTTTTCCGGTATTTTCTCCAGAAACGTACCAGATATTATCCTGATTATCCGATTTTAATAAACGAATATGATTTTCCATTCCGAGATATTTCCTAAAAACGGGTTCGGGAATCATTTTCTTCGAATGCGAATCTTGTTTGTAAACTCCTTTTGTAGTTCCAAAAAGAATTTGATTATCTATTTTAAAAGTATTCAAAAACAAACTCGACGGGAAACCATTCTTTTGATTGTAAAATTCCACTTTTGAAACCGCATCGAATGTTTTATTAAACTGAATTTTATAAATTCCTTTGTAACCGTGAGCAATCCAGAAATCACCATTTTTATCGGTTTCGATAACGCGGCTGCTTTCTTCAAAACCTTTTATTTTATTTTGATAAACCCACGTATTATTTATTTTTTTAAGAAGATACATTCCGTTATAACCGCCAACGATCAATAAATCCGGATGATTAGGAACTAATATTCCTTTCCATGCTCCATCTGTTTTTGCCACTAATTTTGCCGAATTACCGGAAACTTCAAAGATCCCATTTTTTTCGAAAGCCAAAAGTGAGCTTCCAAAAACACCAATATTCCAGACATTTTCAGACATGCCTGAAACGTGCTGAAAGTTTGCATTTTCATGTTTTCCGTTTTTATAAGAAAGCCAATCCATCCAAAACAAACCGTTGTCTGTCGCGATATATAATTTGTCCTGATAAATCTGGCTGCAGTATATTTTGGTTTCTGAATTTGAAGTATCTAAAACTCTGGATAACGGCGAAGAAATCTGAATCAACGAAATTCCTTCCTTTAGCGTAACCCATAAATTGCCTTCTTTATCAACCTTTAAATTCGTTACATAATCGTTTTGCAAACCCGTTTGTTTGTTGATATGCTGAATCAAACGTCCCAAACCATCTATGACTATCAACCCAGATTGACGGGTTCCAATTCCGAAATATCCATCAGAAAGCTGAATCCCTGTAGAAATTTGATTTTGCTTCAAAACATTATCGGCTTCTGTTACAAATGGCTTTAGCTGATTATCTTTAAAAGTAAAAAGTCCGTTTTTTTGTGAAAGCAATAAAAGTCCGTTTTTGGTTTGAAAGATTTTTCGAATCTTCATTCCGGCAAATTGATCGCTGTTTGTAATCGCCGTTAACGCATTATTTTTTAACTGCAATAAACCTTTTGCATTATCTAAAACATAGATTTCCTTATTGACTTCAAAGAAATCATCAAATTTTACATTAGACTTTAAAACCTTGATTTTATTGTTCTTGTAGATAAGGATTTCTTCATAAGAGAAAAAAATCACTTCGTTATTTCGGATAACGGTATGCACCACATCGCCAAAGTTTCGCGCCGATTCCGGTAATAATTTTACTAAAGATGTATATTGATACTGCCCGTTTGGCAATTGAATGGCATAGCCAAAATCGCCTTGGGCGCCCACATACATTTTGTCGTTTTTGTCGATGGCAAGCGAGCGAACCATACTTTTGTTTTCGGGCTGTGTTACAATGCTCCAGCGAACACCATCAAACTGCATAATCCCGAAGTGATTGGCAAAAAACATCATTCCCTTAGAATCCTGTAAAACATCCCAGTTTTCTGAAGCGGCTTTATACGTTTTCGGATTATAATTGGTTATAAAAGGAATTCCAATTTTTTTTATCTGCGCCTTTACAATTGGAGAAATAAATACTATCGATAAAACTAAAATTCTAATTATACATTTCGTCATTTTGTTTCTGTCTGTAGGTTATTGTGTGATTTTTGGGAATCACATTTTAGGAAATTGACTCTTGGGGAAAGCCATTTTCCAGGCAAAAAACATTCATTTTCATAAATGTATTAATAACAATTATTCATTATTATCAAACTAAAATAGAGAATGTCGAAATTCAAATATATAAAATTTTATTTTAATGCAACAAATTACATTATAATCAAATAATTTAGTAATTGTAAGATTAAATTTTAAAATCCAAATCTTGTCATTGTAAGAAATGAAGCAACCACACTAACAAAGATCACAAATTGATTTAACACGTGAGATTGCTTCGTTCCTTGCAAAGACCAATCTTTGTGGATCTACGGGTCTGATTGCTTCGCCAGTTCGCTATCGCTCGTGTCCTCATTCCTCAAAAATGACAAGATTATGGAAAAATAATTCTCCTTCAAAATAATTTCTAACTTTCAAACATAACACGCGGTTTTAACCGTGGGAAACATTATGATAATGCATTGTACCCACGGTTAAAACCGTGGGCTATGTTTGAAATACTGTTTGCTTACAGATAGTTTATTAAAAAATAACCTGCGCCGATCCGTTTAATCCGTAAAACCCGTGGGCGATTAAAATTATCGTCTAGCAGGAAAATAATTCTCCTTTAAGATAATTTCCAGCGGAATATAATGTGTGCGTTCTGTGTCTTCCTGAAGAACTAGTTTTTTGTATAAATAATTGATTCCCATATAACCTTGACTTTCGGGTCTTTGGTTGATTAAAAAATCGATTACGCCTTTGTTTAGGTATTCGATATTTTCATTTAATAAATCGTAACCAATAATTCGGATGCCTTTTATATTATTTTGTTCCAAAAATCTAGCAACAATATATGCCCTTGAATTGGGAACAAAAACACTGCTGATTCCTGAAAACATTTCCAGATTCATCTGATCAATTCCCGAATCCTTAATGGTTATTTCTGAAAATTTAAAATTCGTGAGTTCTTCATTATCTTTAAAGAAAGAATAAAATCCGTCGATTCTCTGCAAATACACCGATGTACTTTCGATTTCACGGGTAATTTTAAAAATCAGAACATGTCTTTCGTTTTTCACCGCAAAACTGATTAATCTTCCTGCCAAATAGCCGCTTTGAAAAGCATCCTGACCTACATAAGCATGATTGTCTTCGTTTGAAATATTCGAATCGATCATCACTACCGGAATATTTTTCTTTTTATATTCATTTAAAAACTGAACCGAATCGTCGTAAAATATTGGAGCGAACAACAAGCCGTCGCAATCGAACTCTAATACTTTTTTGACTGATTCCTTAAAAGAAACAGCATTAAAATCATAAAAGAAATAATCCAGAACGATTCCGAATTTGCTAAACTCCAAAGCAGCTTTCTCAATACCATCAACCTGACTTCTCCAATATTCTAATTTTTCATATTTAGGAAGAAAAACCGCAAAATGAAACTTCTTATTTAAAGCCAGATTACTGGCCAAAATATTTCGCTTATAACCAAACTCTTCAATTATAGCATTGACTTTGTCTACAGTTTCCTGTGCAGCCTGACCCCGATTATGAATAATCCTGTCTACAGTTCCGGGCGAAACATTGGCTAATTCAGCAATTTTTTTAATTGTTATGATATTGATTCTTTTTTAGTTAAAATAATAAAAGCTCTTTGTATAATTCGTTTTTTTTTTGCAAAAATAAGTTGTTTTACATTACAATTTACATACATTTGTAAAATACCGTGTGCGTACACGTAAAAATACACATAATATAAAAACGGCAAACAATTTTTATATTATTATTTCGAAAATCAAAACAAAACTTTACCAATGATTGTAGATTCATTACATAATGCAGCTAAATATTATAGTCTGCACCCCAACTTTCAAAAAGCTTTTGAGTATGTAAATCAAACTGATATTGCTAGTCTTGAAGCGGGAACTATAGAAATTAATGAAGGCTTAAAACTAATCGTGATTCACGGTGACGGAAGTACGAGAGAAGAAAGCATTAAAGGTTTTGAATGCCACGATAAAAACATTGACATTCAAATATCAATACAAGGCCCTGAAACTTTTGCGTGGAAACCGAGAGAAAAATGTGTTAGCCCGAATGGCGATTACAGCGACGAAAGAGATGTTCGTTTTTTCCACGATAAACCGGATATGTTTTTTGAACTTCAGGAAAAACAATTTGCGATTTTATTTCCAGAGGATGTTCATGCGGCAATGATTGGTGAAGGCTTTTTGAAAAAACTGGTATTTAAAGTTAAGATATAAACTATAAAATTAAACACATAGAAACATAGATTTTTTGAGTTGAAAAGTTTATCCGGAAAAACAGGTTTTCACACATAGCTAAGACGTGAAAATTATGTTTGATAATGCAGGTGAAACGCCTTTAACAAGTTCTGAAACTATGTTTCTATGTGTTTAGAAAAAATTATAACCTATAAAAATAAGAATGGATTCAATATTTAATCTAAAAGGAAAAATTGCTCTTATTACGGGCGGTGCCGGAGTATTAGGAAGCAACTTTGCAAATGTTTTGGCAAAACAAGGTGTTATTGTCGGGATTGTCTCTCAATCAATTGAAAAAGCGGAAAAAACCGTACAGCATATAGAAGCTCATGGCGGGCGGGCATTTGCTGTTCAGGCAAATGTTTTAAGTAAAGAAGAATTAGAAAAAGCAAAAGATTTTATCGTTGAAAAATATGGTCGTTTAGATATCCTGATTAATGCAGCCGGAGGAAATATGCCGGGTGCAACGATTCAGCCGGATCAGGCAGTTTATGATATGAAAACTGATGATTTACAAAAAGTTATTGACTTGAATATTATTGGAACAATGCTTCCGACTCAAGTTTTTTCGGAGCTATTTGCAAAACAAAAATCAGGAAATATCATCAACATTTCATCGGCATCGGCACAAAGACCATTAACCAGAGTTGTAGGTTATTCTGCTTCAAAAGCGGCAATTGACAATTTTACACAATGGATGGCGGTTGAATTAGCCCAGAAATATGGCGAAGGAATTCGTGTAAATGCGATTTCTCCGGGATTTTTTATTGGAGAACAAAACCGTGCTTTATTATTAACTCCAGAAGGAAAACTGACCCAAAGAGGCGAAAAAATCATAGATCATACGCCAATGGGAAGATTTGGAACTCCGGAAGATATTGACGGCGCACTTTTATTTTTATGCAGCGATATGTCAAAATTCGTTACAGGAATAACCTTAAAAGTTGACGGCGGATTTGCAGCAACAAGTATTTAAGATTTCTCACGTCCTGCAATCCTGAGGCTTCAGGACAAAACCCGGCAGGTTTAAATTAGTCATTTCTATAAATTAAAATACCTGCAAGGTTTTACAAACCTTGCAGGAAATAAAACAAAAAACATAAAACATGGAACAAACATTAAGATGGTTCGGACCAAATGATCCTGTTTCTTTACAAGATATCAAACAAACTGGAGCAACCGGAATTGTAACAGCTTTACATCATATTCCAAACGGAGAGGTTTGGAGCATAGACGAAATCATTAAACGAAAAGTTGAAATTGAACATAAAGACGGAGATCCTAAAAAAGGTGCTTCAGGTTTAACCTGGTCAGTCGTAGAAAGTATTCCGGTACATGAAGACATTAAAAAACAGACTGGAAATTATCTTCAATATATTGAAAATTATAAAGAAAGTATTCGTAATCTGGCTTTGTGCGGTATTAAATGTGTCTGCTACAACTTTATGCCAGTTTTAGACTGGTCAAGAACAGATTTATCATTTACGGTAGAAGACGGTTCTAAAGCTTTACGTTTTGATATCAATGCTTTTGCGGCTTTCGAATTGTTTATTTTAAAAAGACCAGGTGCAGAAAACGAATATTCTGATGTACAGAAACAAAAAGCAAAAAGCTATTTTGAAGCAATGACTCCAGAAGACAAAGTAAAGTTACAGCAGAACATTTTGGCTGGACTTCCAGGTGCCGAAGAAGCCTATACGGTTGAAGATTTCTTAGTAACTTTAAGTGCTTACAATCATATTGACAGACAGGCTTTGAAGAATAATCTTTTTCATTTTCTAAAAGAAATTATTCCTGTTGCTGAAAGTAAAGGTGTTTTGATGGCGATTCATCCTGATGATCCTCCTTACCCAATTTTAGGTCTGCCAAGAGTTGTAAGCACAGAAGAAGATTTGATGGAATTAATGAATGCTGCTCCTTCTCCATCAAACGGATTTACAATGTGTACAGGTTCTTATGGTGTTCGTGCCGATAATGATTTGCCTGGAATTGTGAGACGTCATGGCGATAAAATGAATTTTATTCATTTAAGAAGCACACAACGAGACGAAGAAGGGAGTTTCTACGAAGCAAATCATCTAGAAGGTGACGTTGATATGTACGAAGTTGTAAAAGCAATTTTGGAAGTTGAAAAAAGAAATAATAGTCAATTGCCAATGCGTCCAGATCACGGACACCAAATGCTGGATGATTTAAAGAAAAAAACAAATCCGGGTTATTCTGCAATTGGACGTTTACGAGGTTTGGCAGAATTACGAGGGCTTGAATTAGGGATTAAACGATCTTTATAAGAGGTTTGCCACGAAGGTACAGGATTTTTCTCTCGCAGATTTTGCTGATTTAGCAGATATGGTTATAAGTCTAGTTTGTCATTCAAGGAACGAAAAACTAAGCCTAAAGTTAATCTAAAAAAGTTCCGTAGGAATGAAAGATAGGTAAAACGATAAATAATATTACGCCAAAAAAATTATAAGAATGAAAAAAGTCCTAACATTACTACTTCTAGCCACATTTTGTGCCGGACAATCACAAGGTTTAATCTCGAATGTTCCAAACAGAAATACCACATCATTAAACGGTGTCTGGAATTATATTGTCGATCCTTATGAAACAGGTTATTACAGTTTTCACCACGATGTTTATGACAAACAAGCCAAACCTTCAAATGCTGCTTATTTTAATAATTATCATGCTCAAAACAAACAGGAATTGGTAGAATACGATTTTGATAAATCACCAAAAATCAATATTCCGGGTGACTGGACCTCTCAGGTTCCTGAATTGAAATATTACGAAGGAACAATTTGGTTTAAAAAATCTTTCGATTATAATCTAAAAGCTAATAAGCGTCTTTTCCTGTATTTGGGTGCCATCAATTATAAAGCCGATGTTTATTTAAACGGAAAAAAACTGGGAACACATGAAGGTGGTTTTACACCATTTAATTATGAAGTTACCTCGATTGTAAAACCAAAAGACAATTACTTGGTCATTAAAGCGGATAATACCCGTCATAAAGAAGATGTTCCGACAATTAATACCGATTGGTGGAATTATGGCGGAATTACACGCGATGTTACTTTAATTGAAGAAGAAAGTTCTTTTATAGAAGATTACACAATTCAGCTTAAAAAGAATAACAATGCTGTAATTTCGGGTTTTATCAAAATCAATAATTTAAATACTGCACAGAATCAGGCTTCGATTTCGATTCCAGAATTAAAAATCAATTACAAAGGAAAAATTGGTACTGACGGAATGTTGAATTTTGAAATCCCAGCTAAAAAGATTTCATACTGGTCTCCGGAAAACCCAAAATTATATGATATTACGATCGATTTTAACGGACAAAAATTAAACGATAAAATTGGTTTCAGAACTATTGAAACTAAGGAAGATAAGATCTTATTAAACGGAAAACCAATCTTTTTACGCGGAATTTCTATTCATGAAGAAAATGCTAAAGGCGGGCGGGCGAATTCTCAGGAAGATGCCCTGCGTTTATTAAACTGGGCAAAAGAATTAGGCTGTAATTATGTTCGTTTGGCACATTATCCGCATAACGAAAACATTATCAGAGAAGCTGATAAAATGGGATTAATGGTTTGGGAGGAAATTCCGGTTTACTGGACTGTAGAATTCACCAATAAAAATACCTATCAAAATGCCGAAGATCAATTGACAGCTGCGGCAACAAGAGATAAAAACAGAGCTTGTATCATAATTTGGTCAATGGCAAATGAAACACCAATTTCTGATGCGAGAAATGCGTTTATTAAAAAATTAGTAGATCATACCAAAACTTTAGATAATACAAGACTGATCAGCGCAGCCTTATTAACGCAAAGTGATTCTGCAGGATTTGGAACTATCAATGATGCCATTGGTGATTATTTAGATATTATTTCTTTTAATCAATATTTAGGCTGGTATGGCGGAAAACTTGAAGATGCTGAGAAAATCTTCTGGAAAACCAAATATAATAAACCAGTAATTGTTTCTGAATTTGGAGGCGATGCCAAACAAGGTTTACACGGAGAGAAAAATGAGCGCTGGACAGAAGAATTTCAGGAATATTTATACATTCAAAATTTAAAAATGATTGAAAAGATTCCGCATTTAAATGGTTTAAGCCCTTGGATTTTAGTTGATTTCAGGTCACCAAGAAGGCTTCTTCCGGGAATTCAGGACGAATATAACCGTAAAGGTCTAATCTCAAACGACGGGAATAAAAAGAAAGCTTTTTACATTATGCAAAACTGGTACGAAAAAAAGAAAAAAGAATAAAAATTATGCTTCTGTAAAATGATAAAAGAAAAACATAAAAGCTCTCTATGTCATTCTAAATCAAACATAAGAACTGTTACCAATTCATTAACAAAAAACAAACTGTAATTATATGATTTTTCTTCATTATTAACTTACTTTGTGGTAATCCTAAATAAAAAACTATTATGAAAAAATTTAGTTTACTGGCAGTTATTTTATTTACTGCCTTTACAGTTCAAGCACAAGAAGTAGTGAAATTTGCTCCGCTTGATGCCAGTCCGGTTGATATTTCTTATTTCCCGAACAAAGCAGTAAAATTCAAAAAATCTGATAATCCTACCCCGGTTATCAAGGTTATTTATGCAAGGCCTTCTGTAAAAGGGCGTACCATTTTTGGCGATTTGATTAAATACGGAGAAGTTTGGAGAGTTGGTGCTAACGAAAATACCGAAATCAAATTTTACAAACCAGTAACAATTGGCGGTAAAACTATTCCAGCCGGAACTTATAGTTTATTTGCTATTCCTGAAAAAGACAAATGGACAATCATTATCAATAAAGAAATTGATTTATGGGGTGCTTATGCTTATGATGAAAGTAAAGATGTTGTAAGGGTTTCTGTTCCTGTAAAACCTGTTTCTGAGCTAATCGAAGCTTTATCAATTGCTTTTACAACTCAAGGTTCTGTCGCTAATCTTGTTATTGGATGGGATAAAACAACTGTTGAATTACCAATTACGGTTAAATAATTAATCGTTTTACCGATACAAAAAGGAAACTTTAAAAATGTTTCCTTATTTTGTTTACAAGCAAAATTTAAAGCTCCGGCGGAACACAATATTTATAGCTGATAAAATTCACACAGGAACTAAGATTCAGAGGAGCGATATATCTCCCCGCTGGGGTTCTATTACATACGTCAGCATATTATTTATAAATATTTCATCCCTTCGGGATTTAATATTAAACTTTGAAATACTATTCTGTATCCACTACATACCGCGGTTTCAACTGCGGGCTATATTATAGATATAAACAAAAAAGAGACATTTTTCAATGTCTCTTTTTTGTTTATATACTTTTATAATCATCATTTTATTGAGCAAGAAACGGATTTTAATTGAAAAAAACAGAATGTAATTTTGTTTAAATTAAAGTTTAAAAGTTATGAAAAAATTTAAAATTGTTCCGGTAACAAAAGAATTTGCAAACAAAATCCGTAAAACGAATATTGATAATTTTGGCAATCAAGTTTATGAACAACCAGCATCTGGAAAAGGACCATGCAGGATTTCGTTAAAACCTTTTAAGGTCGGTGAAGATATCAGATTAGTTTTGGCTTACAGTCCTTTTTCACAAAACAATGCTTTTAATCAATCTGGGCCTATATTTATTCATAAAAATGAGGTGGAAGAATATTCAGATATTTATAATTTTCCACCAGAAATAAAAGCTGATAAAGAAAATTTTCCTTTGTCGTTAATTGGTTATAATAAAGAACAAAAAATGATTTTTACAAAATTGGTTGGTGACAATGATGTTGATCAGTTAATTTCTGAAATCTTTGAAACTGAAAAAGATGTTGAATATCTTCATGCTAGAAATTCAGAAGCTTGTTGTTTTATTTGTAAAATTGAAAGAGTATAATCGATGTCAATTGGGATGTAATTAAACGATCATTATATATATTCCCGTGGTTGAAACCACGAGCTGTATTTCAAAATAGAATAAAAAAGAGTTTTTTTTAATGTATCTTTTTAGTTTAATATTTTCTCTGCATTTACAAATACAATCCAATGTAAACATAGCCTGTGGTTTCAACCACGGGACACAATCAAAGCACAATCTGTATCCCCATGGTTGAAACCACAGGCTATGTTTAAAATAGAAACCAAAAAAAAGAGGCTGTCTCAAAATAGACCGCACCCAAAAAGTTAGACGCTATATGGGGGCAGTGCAAAAGTCGGAGCAGCCTCTTTTTATTTTACATTTTTTTTTGTTCCGTAGGAACATTTCATAGGTAGAAATTATATTATTATCATCGTTTACGTTCCGTAGGAACGTTTGATTTTGACATTGTTTTTTAATAATCTGGCATATCAAAGTTCCTACGGAACCTAAATGTGTCCGACCTCTATTTTTTCTACCTATGAAACATTTTTAATGGAATGAAACCCGATATCAAAAAATAACAAGTTATATTCTTTGTCCCGTAGGAACATTTCATTTGTAGAAACAAGTTAAGTTTACATTAAAAACAAACAAATAATTATAGTAAAAGTGCTGTCTTGACTTTTGAGACAGTCTCTCTTTTTTGTATTAAACCTTAACGGTTTCTATAATCTTATCCAGCGTAATTGGTAAATCCCTCACACGTTTTCCGGTTGCGTTAAAAACAGCATTTGCGATTGCCGGCGCCATTCCTACCAAAGCCGTTTCTCCAAGACCTTTTGTTCCCATTGGATTGCTGATGGGATCTTTTTTATTGACGAAGAAAACTTCTTGTTTTTCAATATCGGCATTTACGGGAACATGATAATCAGCGAAATTATTGTTGATTGGACGGCCAAAACGATGATCGATTTCCAATGCTTCCATTAATCCCATTCCGATACCTCCAACTGCACCGCCATACATTTGTCCTGCAGAAGTTTTTTGGTTGATAACCGTTCCAATATCAGCACACGAAACAACATGCGCCAAACGTATTTTACCCAAATTCGGATTCACTAATACTTTTACAAAGTGAACTGAAAACGAATAAATTGAATATTTCTTAGCTTCGTCCGTTCCTTTTGATTGATTTTCAACCTCTAATCCATCTAACTTATTAGAACTAAGCAAAGAAGTCAAGGCAACCGTTTTAGCGGTATCTTTTGTTGAAGAAATTACTCCATTTGCAAAAGCTAAATCTGTAATTGGAGTTCCTTTTAAAACCGGATTTTCAGTCGCTAAACCTAACACTTTACTTACCAGTAAATTACACGCATCATGAACCGCAGAACCAACAGATGAAGTCGTTGCCGAACCTCCCTGTGTCGGGCCTTTTGGCAGTCCGCTTTTCCCCATTTCAATAATTACATTCTCTGCGGATAAACCTGTTATTTCAGCACCAATTGCCGTCATCATAGTTGCCGTTCCCGGCCCCATATCGTTGACACTGCACTGGAGAACTAAATTCCCATCGGGTAAAAATTTTGCTTTTACAGAAGTTGAGCTTCTATAACAGCCAAAAGTTCCAGTTCCCATTCCGTAACCTACAAGCCAGTCTCCTTCTTTTACAGAACCTGGTTCGTTTTTACGGTTTTTCCAGCCAATGCGTTCCATTCCGCCTTCGTAACATTCTAAGAGATATTTACTGCTCCACGGTTTATTTTGTTCCAAATCTTTCTCAGCATAATTAAGCTTTCGAAATTCAATTGGGTCTAAGTTTAATTTATAGGCCATTTCATCCATTGCACATTCTAATGCAAAAGAACCTGTTGCTTCGCCCGGACCACGCATCCAGATTGGCGTACAAGTATCCAGAGGCACGATTCGATAACGTGTCGAAACATTTTCACAATCGTAAATAAATCGGGACATGTTTACCGTTCCTTCCATGAAATCTTCATAACTCGAAGTCATCGCAACGGCTTCATGCGTTAAACCCGTTAGTTTTCCTGCTTTTGTAGCGCCAAGACCCATTTTTTGAATGGTATAAGGTCTAAAACCAACATTGGTAAACATTTGCTCTCGGTGCAAAACTAATTTTACCGGGCGGTTTAATTTCTTTGCTCCTATCAATGCCGCAATTTCATACGGCCAGGTATGTAATCCCATTCCAAATGCACCTCCAAGATATTCAGAGTGTACTTCTACATCTTCTGCAGGAACATCAAAAACTCCTGCAACACTTCGGCGTGTTCCTTCAACACCTTGGCTTTTGGTATATAAAATTGGTTTGTTTCCATCCCATTTTGCAATAATGTTCGCCAGTTCCATTGGGTTATGAACTTCTGTTGGAATCGTATAATCGGCTTCTAAAATTACTTCTGCATTTTTGTATCCATCGTGAACTCCTCTGTGGTAATCATTCCCTTTATCTGTTTCTACTTTTTTCTCTTTATCCGCCGCTTTTTGAAGTTCAGTCGAATGCTCTTCTTTAAAATAATCGGCTTTAATTAAACTCGCCGCATATTGCATGCGTTCAAAAGTATCGGCAATTACCAATGCAATTGGCTGATCGTAGTACAATATCGAGTCATCTTTGAAAATCTGCAGCGGCTGACCAAAATTATGTTTGTCTTTTGCTTTTTGATATCCGGCAGGTTTGTCTACGTTTAAATGCGTAATAACAGCCAGAACTCCCGGCGCCCATTCTGCTTTTTTAGTATCGATGGTTTTGATTCTTCCTTTTGCAATCGTACTTCCCACCAAACAGCCATACACAACTCCGGGCGTTTTATATTCGGCAGAATAAGTTGCTGATCCTGTTACTTTAGCAAATCCGTCAACTCTATTAATATTACTTGTCTTGCTCATAATTCTAATTATTTTGATGCTGCTATTGTAAGTGCTTCTGTTATTGCATTTGGGCCAAGTGTCAGTTTAAAATCGTTGCCGCCGTATGCTTTTGCACCTTTCATTGACAAATCTGCCGCTTTTCTAAATATCTCTTCCGAAACTGTTTTTCCTTTCAGGAATTCTTCTGCTTCAGTTAATCTCCATGGTTTATGTGCAACACCTCCCATTGCAAGTCTAACATCATTTATTACATTATTTTTTAAATCTAAAGCTACAGCAACAGAAACTAATGCAAAAGCATAACTCGTCCTGTCACGAACTTTCAAATAATGCACATTTTTGGTAAAATTATTATCGGAAATTTCAATTGAAGTTATCAATTCTTTACTTTCTAAAGTATTGTCTTTTTCGGGAGTATTTCCGGGCAGGCGATGAAAATCTGTAAATTTAATTTGTCTTTTCCCTTTCGGGCCTTCCACTAAAACAGCAGCATCTAATGCTGCCAATGCTACACACATATCACTCGGGTGAACAGCAATGCAGCTGTCTGAAGCTCCAAAAATAGCCACCATCCTGTTAGAACCGCCAATGGCACCGCAGCCACTTTTGGGAGTTCGCTTATTGCATGGCATATCCGTATTATAAAAATACGAGCAACGCGTTTTTTGCAGCATATTACCGCCAACAGTTGCCATGTGCCTAATTTGCTGAGACGCTCCGGCCGCTAATGCTAAAGCTAACAAAGGATATTTTTCTTTAATGGATGCATCTTCGGCTACCTGACTATTTTTAGCCAATGCACCAATTGAAACTTTTCCGGTTAGAAATTCTATTTTTGCTAAATCTAATCCTGTAATGTCAACTAGTTTGTCTGGAGCTACGACATTCTTTTTCATTAAATCTACCAGATTTGTTCCGCCGGCGATAAACATAGCTCCTTTTTCTTTGCTGATGTTCGATACCGCTGAACTCGAAGATAATGCTTTAATTATTTGAAAATTTTTCATAATTCCTTCCCTCCTTCCTTCACTTCAGTTATAGCATCAACAATATTATGATAAGCGCCACATCGACAGATGTTTCCGCTCATATATTCTCTAATTTCTTCACGGCTGTTGGCATGACCTTCTTTGATACAGGCAATTCCAGACATGATTTGTCCCGGCGTGCAATAACCGCACTGAAAACCGTCATGTTTGATAAAAGCTTCCTGCATTGGGTGCAGCTTTTTTCCTTTTGCAAGTCCTTCGATTGTAGTTACCTGAGCGTTTTGCTGCATGGTTGCCAAAGTCAGACAGGACAAAATTCGGGTTCCGTTTACGTGAACTGTACACGCACCGCATTGACCGTGGTCACAACCTTTTTTTGTTCCGGTAAGCTGCAGTTGTTCTCTTAATAAATCAAGTAAAGTAGTCCTTGGCTCTATATTAAGATTGTGTTTTTTGCCATTTACTTCGATAGAAAGCGGTACAGTTTCTAAATACTCCGCTATTTTTTCATCCCATTTGTTCTCTGAAGCCATAACCAATGAAGGCGGTGCCAGTGCAAGGGCAGTCAAAAGTCCTGATTTTTTTATAAAGTCACGACGGGAATTTGAGTCATTCTCTGTTACTTTATCTGGATTTGTTTTTTTAGAAGCCATTCCATCTCTCTTTTAAATTAGCAAAATCTCTTGGGTATTCTAACAAATTTAACAATCTTAATCCACAAAAAGTTATGAAATTCAAACATTGTGCTTATTTAGAATAATTACAATTTCTGTGTGTATTTTTTAGCGCAAAGCACGCAAAGTTTTTTTTATTTCACATTGTGTTAAGCGTATTCAAAGTTCGCAAAGCTTTGTCAATTCCACCTTTGCGAACTTTGTCTTCATTCGGCATAACGCAAGATAAAAAATCTTTGCGTGCTTTGCGCTAAAAACTACACACAGAAACAGATTTATTATTTACATTGAAAATTGTATTTTTACGAGATTAAGTTTTAACTATGCCAAATCAGCAACATATTTATCTTGACAATAATGCTACAACTCGTGTTGATGAACGGGTTTTAAAAGCTATGCTTCCTTATTTTACTGCTTTCTATGCCAATCCTACAAGCAGACATATTGCAGGATTAACAGTAAACGAAGCCGTCGAAAATGCTGCCTGGCAGACTGCTGATTTGATTAATGCCGATGCTGATGAAATTATTTTTACTTCGGGAGCTACCGAAGCAATAAATCTGGCCATAAAAGGTTTAGCCGATCAAAACCGAAAACATATAATTACTATCCAAACTGAACATAAAGCGGTTCTCGAAACTTGTCGTTTTATGGAAAGTATTGGCTTTGAAGTCAGTTACCTCCCTGTTAATTGTGAAGGGATTTTAGATCTTAATCTTTTAAGTGAAATTATTACAGATAAATCACTGGTTTTCATAGGGATGATTTCTAATAATGAAACAGGTGTCATACAAAATATCAGCGAAATTTCTACGATTCTTAAAAGTAAAAATGTCCTTTTTTTGTGTGATGCAACTCAGGCGGCAGGAAGAATTCCAATTGACGTTAAAACTTTAGGAATTGATCTTTTGACTTTGTCTGCACATAAATTTTACGGCCCAAAAGGCATTGGTGCTTTGTACATTTCGGCGAAAGCCAAACCAAAATTGCTTCCTCAAATTACAGGCGGCGGCCAGCAGCGAAAATTACGCAGCGGAACGCTTAACACGCCCGGAATTATTGGTTTAGGTAAAGCTTCTGAAATAGCTGTAAATGAATTAGAAACAGATAAAAACAGAATTAAAATATTACGTAATAAACTAGAAAATGGTTTACTGCAGTTTGAGGGTTCTTTTGTAAATGGAAATATTCAAAACCGAATTTATAATACTTCAAATATTTGTTTTCCCGGTGTAAATTCAGAACAGCTTATTATGGCTTTGGGAAATATTTCGGTTTCAAATGGGGCTTCTTGTTCGGCAGTTACATCTGAGCCTTCGCATGTTTTAAAAGCGATGGGACTGTCTGATGAGGAGGCTTTGAGTTCGATTCGGTTTAGTTTGGGGAAATTTACTACTTTGGAGGAAATTGATATTGCTGTTGAGCGGGTTTTGAACTTAGCTCGCCAATTGGTTTTGCCACTAAGGCACTAAGTTTTTTTATTTGCTTTGAGAAATAATCTCGTAAAGTCGCAGTCCCAAGGTTTCGGGAGCAAAGTTTTTTATTAGTTGCCTCCAGTTTTAACTGGAGGAGGAAATAGATTAAGGTTTAAAAGGCTTTAGCCAAACTTCGGCTAGTTTGGGCTAAAGCCTTTTCTATTCTTGCTTAGAACCTCCAGCTAAAGCTGGAGGCAATTGAATTAAATCTTAAAAACTTTGCGTTAAAACTGGAGGCAGCTAACAAAAAAACTTTGCGTCTCTGCGACTTTGCGAGATTAAAACATATAGCAAATTACTCAGAAACTAATTTGTTATAATCCTCTTCTGTATCAATATCAATATTACCTTTTTCGAAAGGAATTGAATAGACGTCATTTTGATGCTTTTTAATGATTTTTTTTGCTCCTTCCTGCCCACTCAATTCAAGCAATTCATTAAAATATTTTTTATGGAATAAAACCGGAGTTCCTAAGGTTTCGGAATACGCAGAAGCTATAATTCTTTTTTTGCTTTTATGATAGTGCCTAATTAAATGTTCAAAAATTAAATTGTTAACAAAGGGTTGATCACAAACGGCAAAAATACATTCATTGCTATCAGGTTTTAAAAGCAATAATTCATTTAATCCTTTTACAATTGAAGATGACATTCCGGTTTCCCATTCGGGATTAAAACAAATATTTATTTCTGCAGTATTAAGCTGTTTTTCTACTTCATTATGATTCGCACCTGTTACCACTATAACAAATGAATTGTACACTTTTAAAGCTTCAGAAATCGTGTTCTTTAAAAGAGTTGATCCTTTATATTTTAATAATTGCTTTGGTCTTCCTAATCTTGAAGAATTCCCTGCAGCCAAAATTATAATAGCGGTTTTATATTTAAATTTATCTTTCATAATGAATTTCGTCATGAATTTTACCTGCTTTATATTTTAAAGAAGTCCCAGGCTTTCCAGTCGAAAAAGCTTTAATTTCTGATACAATTGAAAGTGCAATTTCTTCGGATGTTTCTGCTCCAATGTCTAAACCAACCGGACTGTAAATTCGCTCTAATTGTTCTTCACTGACTGTTATTCCTTCATTTTGAAGATCATCCAGCATTCGGTTTAATTTTGTTTTTGGACCGAGAATTCCAATGTATTGACAGTCTGTTTTTAAAAGTAATTTTAAAACTGCTAAGTCGTATTTGTAATTGTGGGTCATCAATACGAAATACGTTTGATTATCAATAGTGATATTTTCCAGAAATTCTTCTGGTTTTAACACATTTACTTTGTCTGCTTTAGGAAAACGTTTTTCGATTGCATGTGTCGCACGTCCGTCGCCAACAGTAATTTTCCAGCCTAAAATTGAAGCTATTTTAACCAAAGGCTGTACATCGTTTCCTGCTCCTGCAATTACAAGTGAAATTGGCGGGTTTATATATTCTATTAAAGCTTCACTTTCGCTTTCTGTTTGAAGTTTTTTTACAATTGATGTTTTAGTTTTCAAGACTTCATGTACATCTAAAATTAAATTTAGAGCTTCATCGTTATGAGACAAAATTTGGCTTTCCTGTCTGTAAAAAAAAATCGTTCCAGACTGCACTGCATTTCTTTTTAAAGAAAAAACAGTAACAATTACGGCTTGTTTTCTTTCTACTTCTAATTGCTGTAAAAGCTGTATCGGATTTTTTGATGCTTCTTCATCAATATATTCAAATAGAATATGTACAATCCCGTTGCAGCCAAGCTGTAAACCTATTTCAATATCTTCTTCATTATTAGTATTGTAGGTAATTAGTTTATTTTGTTTTTGATGAATGGAAAGAAGCGCTTTTCGTAATGCATCGCCCTCAAGGCAGCCTCCGCTTATGGCTCCTGTTAATTCTCCATCTTCTGTAACGAGCATTCGCGCTCCGGGCTGGCGATACGATGATCCTTCAACTTTAACGACTGTTGCCAAAGCTGTTTTTTTTCCTGCCGATTTTGCTTCTGAGTATGCTTTAAGAATTTCGCTGATTTCTTTCATAAAAATAAATGCCATCAACAGAAATTTGTATTGATGATTCTTTGATACTCTAAAAATAAAAAATATTATAACTTAAAGACCGTAAAGTCATTTAAGTTTATAATATTCTTAATTAAAATAGGTTTGGTTTATTTTTTTAGGTCTAAAGAATAGTTCAGCTTCGATTTTATTATTTTTCTTTCGCGATCCAGCATATAGATTTTTTTTGTGTCTGTACTTAAATAGCCATAATACGATTGCTTTTCGACGGGTTTGTCCCAATTTAAAACAAAAATTGTTCCGTCAGGATCGTTTTCTAAACCTCGTTCTGTATTAAAATTTCCTTTTTCAACGAACTCTTTTTCAGGCGATTTTCCTTTGTAAATACTTGATAATTCAAACTTTTGCCCTTCCATTGTCCCGTTTCCCTGATAAATTTTAAGAACGGTTTGAATGCCGCTGCAATCTGCACAAGGCAGTAAACCTTCATAGACCAAGGCGTTTTCGGCTGTACTTTTTTCAACTTTTGTGCTTGTTGAATCTATTACTTCGGTCTTAGTATTTTCTTCATTTTTTTTACTGTTGCAAGACAAAAATTGAACTGCGGTGATTAGCAAAATCAATACATTTTTCATATTCGTAAATTTTAATATTTTTTCAAATTTAAAGAATTTTCTTATAAGTAAAAACTAAGCCTGTCAACTTTTAAATATCTTAGGATTATACTTAACAAAGTATAAACAATTATTTTTTCTTACATTATCATTTATATTATGAAGTTTTGTATTTTTATCAATAACAATATATTTTAGTTAACTTAAATAAAAGACTACATGGGAAAATTTGTAATTACTAAAAGAACCAATGGTGAATTTCAATTTAATTTGAAAGCTGGTAACGGCCAGACAATTTTGACTAGTGAAGGCTATTCGACAAAAGCAGCTGCCTTAAACGGAATTGAATCTGTTAAAACAAACTCTCAGGACGATAATCGTTATGACAGAAAAGAATCTAGTAATGGCAAACCTTACTTTAACTTAAAAGCCAGCAACGGACAGAATATTGGTGCAAGTGAAATGTATGAAAGCACTGCTGCCAGAGAAAACGGAATCGAGTCAGTAAAAAAGAACGCTCCTGATGCCGATACAGACGATCAAACGGTTTAATTGTGAAAAGATATAAACTAAAAACGAGGCTCTAAAGCCTCGTTTTTTTTTATATATGACCAAATTTTATTTTATAACGGTCCAGTTCTTCTTCTGTTTTGTTTAAAAGTTTTTCCAGCAGTTTTATTTTATCTTCATAAAGTTCTTTTAAAGCTTCGTCACTGCTTGAATTAATTAAGATACTTCCGTTATTATTATTTCCTTTTACGGTATTATAGTTATTGAAATATCTCTGACTGTCAAAACTAATAATATCTTCTACACTAACTTCTAAAATCCGGGCTATTTCTACTAATTTAGCGTAAGATAATATAGTTCTTCCTTTTTCTATTTTACTATAACCTGCCTGAGTGACACCAAGTTGATCTGCCATATATTCCTGAGTATAATTTTTTAACTCTCTAATGTTTTTAATTTTATTTTTTATTGAAGTTGCCATAAGTTTGATTTGGAGAGGGCGTGTGTAACTTAAACAGCCGCAACTAAACTTAGCTTAGAGGGGTATTGCAGCTTTATTTTTTGGATAATTACAATTCTGTTTCATGTAGGCCGATGAAATAGAATTTGTTTATTTTTTTCTAATTATAATTATGAAACCATATACAAGGGCAATAATTATAAAAGCCAGATCGTAACCGGAAATCTCATTTAATACCTGGTCCATTACGATATTTAGTTTGTAGTTTTTAAAACCCGTTCGAATTCTAAATTTAAATACTGATCGATTTGTTTTCCGATCATTGGCCGGTCTAAAGCGTCTATTTTTACTTTTGTTTCTTTTTTGTAGATGTCTTTTACAATAACAAAATAATCGAATTCTGTTTTGTTGTTAAATCGCAGGATAATTAAAAAAGAATAACACAATAGAGTTGGTATTAAATAATACAGCTCCATTAAACTGGTAAAAATCATGCAATAATAAGCTAAAGCAGTTACGGCCATAAAAGCGCCGTTTTCAAAAAGATAAGTTTTCTTTTTTTTGAGCAGTCCAAGTTCTACAATTTCATTAAAATTGTACTGCCATTGTTTTGACCCGTACTGAAACTGTACCTGATCGTGAGTGAGGGAAATGAACATAATGATAAATAATTAAATCTCTTTAAAGAAAGCCTGGTGAGAAAGCTGTCTAAAAAATTGTTTTCGGCTTAAATGAATAACTTGAAAATGCTGCAGTGGTAAACAGCACATCGTTTCACAATATTACGCATAATCAGCTTTTTTTTCTTACAAGTCAGCTTATAGAATATAACCAGAGGTTGTAATTAAATCTAATTATAAATTTTACCTTATGATTTCAAAATCCAATATGGCGTTTTACTTATATAAGTAATGCATAAAAAAAGCCACTCCTTTATGAGGAATGACTTTTAGACAGGATAAAGTTACAAAATTTATTTTAAACCGTCGACTCCGATATGAGTTGGGATTACTTCTTTTATACTTCCGTCTGGATTAAACTCTAATTTATCGATGCAGACTTCACGATGAAATCCTCCTGCGTCTCCCATTTTAATTCCGGTTGGATAAGAAAATCTATGGTAAACAAGATACCATTGGTCTTTATTTGGAATTTGCAAAACTGAATTATGCCCCGTTGCGTGAATTCCAATATCTGGTTTTCCCTGAATCACAATATTATTTTTCGGAATCTCAATTGGTCCTAAAGGCGATTTTGAAGTTCCGTACCTAACTTTATAATTCGGGCTTCTGGTATCATCTTCACTCCACAGGAAATAATAAATTCCTTTTCTGTAGAATATATAAGTTCCTTCTCGAAATGAATCATTAACAGCAATTACTTTAGTACTTCCTTTTTTAAGGGAAACCATATCAGCATTCAATTCGGCGACACCCATGTACATATTACCCCAGTATAAATAGCTTTTTCCGCTTACCGGATCTGTAAAAACATCAGGATCTATTTCCTGACCATCTTTTATGCCTTCAGGCTTTGTGCTTATTAATGCTTTTCCGCTGTCTTTAAAAGGCCCATTCGGATTATCCGAAACTGCTGCACCAATTTTTTGCGCTGCTGTGAAATAATAAAAATACTTGTATTTTCCTTTTATCTTTTTCTCTACAATACAAGGTGCCCAAGCATTTCTGTTTGCCCAGCTTACATCTTTTCTAAGGTCAAGAATAATTCCTTCGTCTTTCCAGTCTTTTAAATTATCTGAAGAAAATGTCTTGAAGTAATTTCCCGACCAGCCGTCAAAACCGTCGCTTGTTGGGTAGATATAATATTTTTTTGTTTTGTTTGAGTACAGAATTTCCGGATCAGCGTAATAACCTTCTAAAACCGGATTATTATTAATTTTTGGGTATTTTGAAGGCAATCCCCATTTGTCTGTAATTCTTTTTAATTCAGAGCGTGTTATAGGCAGAATCGTTCCGTGACGCGGATTAAAATCCATCGAAATATCATTATCGATTACAGTAAAGTTTTCTAAGTCTTTGGTTTTTGTAAACTGATATCTCCCTTTTCTATACACATCATACATCAGGATATATTCGTCTGAATTGTTTAGTTTGAAAACGCCTGAGCCTTCAACTCCTTCATTTGTCTGCTGTAAATAATTATCATTTTCTGTCCATTTTCCCGAAGTCAAATCAGTTGTTGCAGCCGATTTTATTCCAGCCGTTTCAGTTTCGGTTTTATAGAAAAGATGATAAACTCCGTCTTTTTCAATTATATCTCCGTCAATGCAGGCTTTTTCAGATTTTGGAACAAATAATAATTTGGGCGCGCTTTCCAGAGCTGTGAAATCTTTATTCGCATAAGCGTAATAAATTTTATCTGGCCCTCCGCCATATTGCAGACTAAAGTAAATTAAATATTTTCCGGCTTTAGCATCATAAATAGTCTGCGGTGCCCAAACTCGTTTTAAATTTTCGTTTCCCGAAAAAGCCGTTTGAATATTTACCACGCTGCTTTTCCAGTTTACTAAATCGGTACTTTTTAGCAAGACCATCGCACGATTACTGTCCCAGCCTTTTGATGAAGTCATGTCGGTTAAAACCATATAAAAGGTTTTTCCATCGTCGCCTCTTAAGATATGCGGATCACGAACTCCTCCGGTTGAACTGATTATTTTACTGTCTAAAACTGGTTTATTATCGTTGAGATGGTAATAATGATAACCGTCGGCACTTACGGCAAAACGAACGGCTTCTTCTTCAACAGAATTTCCGGTAAAGTATACAAACAAATAGGCTGTTAAGTCTTTTTCTGCAATTACGGGCGGAACTCCTTTTGTATTCTGGGCTTGTAAAAAATTAAAAACCGTTAAAAATAATACAAGACTAAAATGCGTTTTCTTCATTATTTTTTACTTTTTAATTGATATAAAACAGAACTGTGCGGTCTTAAATCGGCAGAAATAGCGGTTGGTGCTTTAGATTTTTCATTTGTCCATATATTCAAAACATCAGCTTCGCCCGAAATACCAAGATCTGAAAGATTTACCGAAACATTTTGCGATGCCGTATCTGAAATATTAAATAATGCCAGATAAATACTGCCGTCTTTTGCATTTTTTGAAGTCACTGCAATTTTACCATCTTTCTGGAAAAGCTGTTTTACAGCTGTGCTTTCGTTATGCATTTTTACCACATTTTTATTGGTTAATAACGATAAAGTAAAAGCGTCATTACTTGGTAAATCTCCGCCAAAAAACAACGGTGATTTGAAGATATTGAAAAACGTGATCAGCGTGTATTGTTCGTCTTTTGTTAAACGAGTCATTCTGTCTTCGCCTCTTTCTCCTCTTACTGAAATGCGACCAAGCGGAATCATATCACAATCCGGCCAGGTTCCCGGAGCAATATGCGGGTACCATTTTTGCGCAACATCCATTAAATGGGTAATGTGAGGCCAAGTGTCCCAAACGTCGTCAACCATACGCCACATGTTCGCGTGTGTAGTTACGTGCGGCGCAGCTTCGATTGGAGTTTCTCCCGGCGAAGTACTTAAAACAATTTTGCGTCCGCATTTGTCAATGGCATTTCTAATTAAGTTGATTTCGCCTTCGTGATATGGTCTTGATAAATCATCGATTTTAATAAAATCAACTCCCCATTGTGCATACAATTCAAAAATAGAATTGTAGTATTCCTGTGCTCCCGGTTTGTCGGCAACAATTGTATAATTGTCTTTTAACCATTCGCACTGCAAAGCGGTGCTGTAAATTTGATCTGCTGTAACTCCATTTGCTCCTTTTATTGGCAGTTTGTCTTCCACTGCTTTTTTAGGGATTCCACGCATAATATGGATTCCGAATTTTAATCCTTTTTTATGGATATAATCTGCTAAAGGTTTGAATCCCTGCCCGTCTTTTGCTGACGGAAAACGGTTTACAGCCGGAAGATATCTTCCGTATTGATCGATTACATAACGAGGATCTGTTTGGTTATAACCTCCTGCTTTGTCATTTTCTACAAACCATCGAATATCTACAACGACATATTCCCAGCCAAATTTCTTTAAGTTCTTTGCCATATAATCGGCATTGGCTTTTACTTCGTGTTCTTCAACAGTTGGTCCATAACAATCCCAGCTGTTCCAGCCCATTGGCGGGGTTTGCGCCCATTGCTTAAATTCGTCTTTTTTGAAAACTGTTTTTTGGGCATTGGCAGAAACCGATACCAAAACTACTCCTAAAGCAAGGGCAATTTTATTCTTAATTTTCATTATAATGTGGTTAGATGTTAATAAATGTAAAATTTACACTTCAAATATAATAAACTTTAACCATAAAATGCAATTAACCTGTCTGATAAACCAAAATACAGACAGGTTAATTGACAATCTGAAAAAACTAACTAATATTCGTTTTTTTGTAATTAGCTCCAGTAGAGCATATTTATAGATCATGTATTATATTCTTCAAATAAAGCTCCAGCGGAATGGCGCCTCTTCAGTTTGAACAAATTCTGCCCAATGGGGTCCGTTCACATAAATATCTGATTTTCTTATAAATATATCGTCCCGCTGGGACTTAAAAATTAATCTCCTAAAATAATTACTTTACATTAATCGTAACTTCAACCGGCTTTAACCATTGACTTGTAAAAGTTACTTTTATTGGCTGTGTTTCTCCTGTAGATTGAATGTAGGCTGCGATATGACCGTGAAATACTCGCTGTACATTATCTGTATAATCTGTCATGTCGCTGTTGTTTCCTGCTTCAAGTCCTAATAAAGTTCCCGGGCCGGTTATCGTACAGGTTACTTCGTTGTCTGAAAGCATTACAGGTAAACCGTTTTGATCTTTTACCTGAACCATTATTTTAGCAACGCCCTTATCTTTAGAAATTGTGATATTTTTATCTGCAATGGTTAATTCAACTGGCTGCTGCGTTGATATAATGGCATATCTGCTTACTTCTTTGTCGTCTTTGCCTAATCCGATTACTTCTAATTTTCCTGAAGCAAAAGGAATATCCCAATACATAATTCCTGTTTTTTCGTCGTAAAGTTTGGTTTCACCAACTACTTTTCCGTTTAATTCTAAACGTGCTTTTGCTGCATTGGTATAACAAACTACGCGAATTTTTTCTCCGTCTTTATAGTTCCAGATTGCCCACGCATCTTTAGAAATGTCTTTTTCATTTTTTAATGGATAAGTTCCAATATATGCCATTGGTTTATCTGACCATAATGACTGACGGAAATATCCTCTTGGTTTAATAACGCCGGCAAAATCAACTAAACCTGAGTAAAACCCTCTTGAAGGCCATCTTCCAGATTCTCCTAAATAATCAATTCCTGTCCATAAAAACTGTCCGAAAATATGTTTGTTATTTTTTACCGCCAGCCAAGGATCCATATCATGCACATTTTCACTTCCGAAAATGACTCTGTTTGGATATTTTTCGTGATCTGATTGGTATTTGCTTTCTGTATAATTGTATCCTGTAATGTCTAAAGCACCTGGATATTCTGTTTCGTTAGACATTGCAACTCCAGCTAATCCGGCAGTCGTTGGGCGTGATTTATCGTATTTTTTTACTGCAGCTACCAAACGTTTTGCAATTGCCCCAAGACGCATAGCATCTGGTGCATCTTTTTTGTAACCTCCGTAAGCTGCCTGCCCAAAACCGTCTTTTCCTTTATCTAAAACCGGATGCGAGTATGGATCGTTTGGATAATCTACTTCGTTACCTATACTCCATCCAAAAACAGATAAATGATTTCTGTCGCGACGCACAAAATCTTCTAAATCTTTTTCTGCATATTCTGCAAAAATATCAAACGAACCTTCGAATCCAGGAGTTCCGTAATTCCAGCCTTCTAACCATTTACGTTTAGGAAATTCCCATTCGTCATAAGCTTCGTTTAACACCAAAATTCCTAATGCGTCACAAAGTTCATAGAAAACGGGCGCTTGCGGATTATGGCTTGTACGAATTGCATTTACGCCTATTTCTTTAAGCGTTTTAAGTCTTGTTTCCCAAACTTCGCGAGGAACGGCTGAACCCAAAACCCCTGCATCGTGATGCAGACAAACGCCTTTCATTTTCATCCATTTTCCGTTTAAGGCAAAACCATTATTTGGATCGAAAGTAAAGGTTCTAAAACCGGTTTTTGTTACGGTTTGGTCGATTTGTTTCCCATCTTTTAAAACGGTTGTTTTAAGCTGATATAAATTCGGGTTTTCTAAATCCCATATTTGAGGATTTTTTACGGTTAATTTCGTTGAAATTTTTCCGCTTTGATTGGCGGAAACTTCAATTTTTGAAGAAGATTTTGCGACCGATTTTCCTTCATTTGAAATCAATTCATTTACAATAGTAAGACTTGATTTTGCTTTTGAGCCGTTTTCTACATCAACCTCAACATTTAAAGTTCCTGTTCCGTTTTTTACTTCGGGATAAGCATAAACTCCCCATTGCCCGATATGAACCGGATTTGCATACACCAGCCAGACATCTCTGTAAATTCCTGAACCGGTGTACCAGCGTGAATCGGCACTTTGACTGTGGTCAACTCGAACAGAGATTGTATTTTCTCCTCCAAATTTTACATATTGAGTCGCATCATAGGCAAAAGAAATATAGCCGTTTGGTCGTTTTCCTAACGAATGTCCGTTGATGAAAACTTCGCTTCGGTTGTAAACGCCTTCAAAGTATAAATAGACTTTTTCTCCGCTTTTGCTCTGCGGAATATTTACTGATTTTCTATACCAGGCAATTCCTCCCGGAAGATATCCTGTACAGCTTGCCAGCGTTGGACTCAATTGTCCTTTTACGCTCCAGTCGTGCGGTACATTTACCTGCTGCCATTTGCTGTCGTCAAAGGCTGTGTTTTTTGCATCCGGAGTTTCCTGAAGATTGAATTTCCAGTTGTCATTGATTTTTTGAGAATCTCCAAATGATATCTGACTAAATGCTGATAAGCACGAGAAGAGAAGTACGGGTAATATGATTTTTTTTCTAAACATTTTTTTTAGTTAATTTTTGTTTCAAGTTTCAAGTTTCAAGTTTCAAGTTCCCCGCAAACGTGAAACCTGAAACTTGAAACTAACTTCATTTTTATTGAAACTCTCCCACAAATGTCACTACAGACCTTGCTGGAATTTCTAAATCATTAATTTTCTGAATTGCTGCTCTTTTTAGATTTGAATTTTCAGATGTTATGTAAGGCGTTAATTCGTTGTTTTTAATTGTTCCTTTTGATAATTCGAATTTGTATTTTTGGGGAGATTTTCCGCAGTTGACTGCTACTATAATCATTTTTTTATTGGCTGTGTCTTTATAAGCAGTCAGCATTACATCATTTGCTGCATCTAATTCGTTTTGGTTTGGAACGTCAATTCTCAACATTCCGGGACGAACAAAAAGAGAATAATTTCCTAAAGCCCAAAGCAGTTTTGAATCATGGAATTCTCCATCGTTTCTAACATAATTAGGTTCGGTTCCTCCTTTGCTTTTTCCGTCGTCAAGATAAATTAAACCATCTTTGTAATCAACTCTGGTTATCGATGTCCACCATTGCCATGAAGCTGCGTTGGCAACTGCAATATCGTTGTGAATTAAACGTGCTGCGAATAAAGCAGTCTGCATTCCTAAATCTCTTCCTCCGCCTGAACCTCCTGGTATTTCAGCTTCTCCCGGATTTTCTAATATGCAGTATTCAGACTGCCAATATTTTAATCCCGGATTTTGTTTAATATTTGCAGCAATTAACTTTCGGCTTAAAACCTGTTTTTCAACCGGCCATGTCGTAAAATAGCTGTGGCCCAAAATGACATTTTTTACATTTGGAAGCTTGGAAATATTCGTTTTTGTTTTTCCGAAGAAATAATCGATTTGATTGTCTCGATTTTCAGCATTTACATTTTCATATAAATAATTGATTTGTCCGGCTTCGGCAATCACAATTTCGGTACTCATTTTATTAGCTTTGAGTTTTTCTGAAAGTGATTTGGTCAAAGCATAAATTTCGTCATTTGTCGCCGGCGTTCCTTCCTGACTGTTTTTGTCGCCATTATTAGCCATCCATTCCCATTGCGGTTCGTTTATTGGACTCACATAATCGAATTTGATTCCTTCTTTTTTCTCCAACCCCTGAATACTTTGAACTAAGAAATCGGCAAATTTTGGAATTGCACCATCTTTTAGATTCAGTTTATTCTTTTGGGATGCAAAAGATAATCCGTTGTTTGTCATAAAAACCGGCGGACTGTTTGTGAAAATCAGGAATTTATCGACACCTCGTTTTTTAGCTGCCTGCAAAAACCATCTCTGCCCTTCTTGTTTCGAAAAATCATAAGTTCCGTCGGCATTTAAAAAACATTCGCTTCTTCTCCATTCGTCAGAAACTTTGCTGTTTTCTCCTTGTTCTGTACTTCCGGCACCGAGATTAAACCGCCAGATCGAAAGTCCAATTCCTTTTGGATTTCCTTCTGCATCAATTTCTTTGCTAAAAAGTAAATCGGCAATGGCGTTCTTTTTCTTCTCCGGCCAATTTTTACCCACAAACTGGGTTCTCCAGGCATCAGAACCTCCAAAACCATCCATGATTTGTACAACATTATCTGTGCTGATGATGGCAGTTCGCTGTGCAAATGACAGCGAACTTGTTATCAATAAAAGCGAGATATATATTTTTCTCATTTATTTTTTTGTTTTTCTTATTGTCGCATTTTTTTAACGCTCAGTTTGTCATTCCGAGGAACGAGGAATCTCACTAGAAATTCCGCAAAGTATGTCGCCAATCTTTGTCGATTAACGAGTGCGATTTCTCCTTACGTCGAAATGACAAAAATTGCGGATAACATGAATGCGTAAAATATCTTACTTATAACTTCCAACGTAGGTAACTACAGCCCTCGCAGGAATTTGAATATTAGCAGCATCAACAGCGGTTCCTTTTTTCAGGCTTAAGGTTTCAGAAGTTGTGTATGGCGTTAATTTATTATCGGTTAATGTCCCTCCGGCAAGGTTTAATTTATAGGCTTTCGCCGATTTGCTGATGTTAACAGCAACAACAACCAGCTTTTTATTTGCGACATCTTTGTATGCAGTTACCATTACATCATTAACAGAAGCGGCATTATCTACACTAGGAATCTGCACTCTTACCATTCCCGGTTTTACGAAAAATGAAAAATTTCCTAATGCCCAAAGTGTTTTTGAATCTCTAATATAACCATCATTTTTGCAATAATCTGAATTTCCGGCACCGTTGCTTGCGCCATCGTCTACGTGAATTAAACCGTCTTTGTAATCACCGCGGCTAATAGCTGTCCACCACTGCCATGAAGTAACTCCTCCAACCGCAATATCTGTATTGATAATACGAGCTGTCCAAAGTGCCAGCGACATTCCTAAATCTCTTCCTGCTCCTGCTCCGCCTGGTAATTCTGCAGTTCCCGGATTTTCCAGAACGCAGTATTCAGATGACCAAAGGCTTATATTTCCGGCTCCCTGAATTCCTGAAGCCGCTTTTTGTCTTGAAGAAACCATTTCGCTTAAAGGCCATGCCTGCCAGTAACTGTGTGCAGAAATAGTTTTCTTTACGTTGCTTAATCCACTGATTTTTTTAGCTGAATTGGCTCCAAAGAAATAATCGATTTGGTTTGATCTGCTTTCTTTACCCGAAACTGTTTTATACAATGGTTCATAAGCACCTGCTTCGCCAACTACAATTTGTGCTGCAACTCCTTTTGACTGTAATTTTGGAGACAGAATATTTACAAAGCTGTAAATATTGGCATTTGTCGCAGGAGAACCTTCCTGATTTGTTCCGTCCCACTCGTATTGCGGTTCATTAAACGGACTTACATAATCGATTGTTAAACCTTGCTCTGTTTTTAATTTATCTAAAGAATTTGCCCAGAAATCAGCCAAATCTGGCATTTTTCCATCTTTTAAATTGTAGAACTCTTTGATGGTTGCGTGTGCTTTTCCATTTTGGGTTAAGTAAACCGGCGCACTATTTGCAAAAGCCAGTAATTTTTCAACACCGCGTTCTCTGGCAGCTTTCATAAACCAAACCTGTCCGGCTTGTTTGTTCATATTATAACTTACACCATCTGTTGTAAAACATTCTGTACGTCTCCATTCATCCGTAATATCGCTGGCATCGCCTTGCTCTGAACTTCCTGCTCCCAGATTAAAACGCCATAATGATAACCCGATTCCTTTTGGGTTTCCATCGGCATCAAAATCTTTGCTGAACAATAAATCGGCTATTTTGTTTCTTTTGTCTGAAGGCCAGTTTTTTCCAATAAAGTTACACTGCCATGCATCAGAAGCTCCAAAGCTTTCCATTGTTTGAAGATTTGCATCCAGATTGATACTTAATTCTGCTGCAGAAGATCCTGAATCTGAATCTCCGTTATTTTCAGAGTCACAGCTTACTAAAAAAGTATTTGCGAAAAGTAAGCCTGCACATAGCAGACTTACTTTATTTTGTTTGTTAAACTTCATTTTAATAACCAGGGTTTTGAGTAATTAATCCGCCGCTTAAGTCAATTTCTAACTGTGGTATTGGCCATAATAAATTTTTAGCCGGACTAAAATTGATTCCTTTGTCTTGTGATTCTCTGGTATTTGTAGTTTCATACGGATCTGTAGAATTCAAATTGTATTGAACAAAAGTCCCATTTGGCCCCATTAGAGATTCGATTACCGGTCTTCCGGTTGTTGGGTCTTTTTCACGACGAATATCAAATAAACGTAATCCTTCAAAAGCTAATTCTAAACGACGCTCTTTGTAAATTTGTTTTAAAAGCGTTGGGCCAGAAATTCCTGTTTTTGGAGTTAACTGAACACGCGCTCTGATGATATTAATATCTGCCAAAGCATCTCCGCCTGTATGGTAGTTGGCTTCTGCTCTTGTTAAATACATTTCTGCCAGACGAATCAACGGAACATTTAATGGTAAGTGTCCGTCTTTTTTATCTAATGCACGACGTGTTGCTATTGGAATATAATATTTACGGCAGATACGTCCTGATTTATTATCGTTTAAGCTGAATTTATGTGTTGGATTTAAAACTTCATCCCCGTAAGCGGCTTCTCCCCATTTTGTAATGGTGCTTCTGCGGCGAATAACATCATTTTCAGATAAATAAGCGTTTTCTAAATCACTGGTTGGCATACACCATCCCCATCCGTCAATAACATCTGCGGCATCATTACTTGGAAAATTTTTCTTGTCTTCACCTCTTGCTCCGGAGAAAGTAGGTAACATAGACCCTAAATTTTTGTCTTGTACAGATGATGACTGCGCTTCAAGAATTGATTCAACTCCGTTATGATTGTTTACATTCCATATATTTAAGAAATCAGATTCTAATTGAAATGGTCCTTCAGTAATTACTTTGTTTGAATATAATTTGGCATCAGCCCATTTTTCCTGAAATAATGTAACACGAGCCAGTAATGCATATGCAGCCCATTTGTTTATTCTTCCGTTTCTTGCTACAGGAGCGCTTTCTAATTTTGCTGCTGCATCTTTAAGGTCTGCTTCAATTTGAGCATAAACATCTGCTGCAGAGCTGCGCTGTAAATTCAAGTCGCCTGTTCCTAAAGATTTTGTATATAAAGGAACTCCGCCAAAAAGGTTTACCAATTCGTAGTAGCAATACGCACGGGCAAATAATGATTCTCCCATATATTGATTTTTTTGAGAATCAGAAATTGGTGATAAAGCCATTTTCTCTAAACCAATATTTGCCGATTGAATCGTATAGAAATGCGCTGTATAAATGCTGTTCATAGCTCCCATATTATCAGGAGTAACTAAATACTGCGCACAAGGTCTGAATGCTCCGCTGTCTTGACCTGTATTCCCCATCCAGGCATCATCTGTCGCGGTTTCGCTAACTAATCGAGGAGCAAGTAAGGTATACCAATCATTAGTAATTAACAATCTGCGGGTTAATTCGTTGGTATAATTTTCACATTCCTGTGCAGTTTGAAAATAATTTTCTAAAGTCTGCGTTCCTCTTTCTTCTTTTTCGATAAAATCGTCACAAGAAACTGTAAATACAGCTAAAGCTATTATGGATACTATTATTTTTTTCATGATCGTTTTTTATTAAAATGCAACATTAAGACCCATCAAAATTGTTGGCTGTACAGGATAATTCCATCCGCCAAAACCTGATCCTTTAACACTGTCCCCTTTATTAGGATCTCCACCAGCTACCTCAGGATCAACCCCTGTGTAGTTTGTCCATGTCCATATGTTCTGACCTGACAATGATAATCTCAATTTATCTAAACCAAATTTGTTGTAGAATGAATAACCTAACTGTAAGTTTTTCAAACGTACAAATGAACCATCTTCAACATACAATGAAGAGAATTTAGTGTAGTTCTCATTATTGTCGTCTTTTGATAAACGCGGAATGTAGTTTGAAGTACCTTCTCCATGCCAAGCCATTTGATCTAATCCGTTTACTTTGTTTGTTAGACTAGCTCCATTGTATAAATCTGAAATGTTTTGGTTTACGATATCATTTCCAATACTTGAATAAAAGTTTGCTACTAAATCAAATCCTTTATAACCAAAATTGAAATTCAAACCTACATTGTAATCTGCCCAAGGAGAACCAATTTTTGTTCTGTCTTTTTCGTCCAGTTTTCCGTCACCGTTAACATCTTTAAAACGAACATCTCCTAACTGTGCATATGGTTGTAATTTTGTACCATGTTCGTCTGTATGAGAATTTAACTCTGTTTGATTTTGGAATAAACCATCAGCAACATATCCGTAGAAATATCCCGGTTCTTCGCCTTTTACAGTTAAAGTTCTGTTGCTTGATCCGTATAATTTTTCTCCCTCAGATGATAATGACAGCATTTCGACATTTACAGTTGTAAAAGTTAAGTCTACACCATAAGAAAAATCGCCTTTTTTATCTTTATATGAAAGCAATAAATCGATACCGCTTGACTGCATTGAACCAACGTTTGTCCACATTGTAGAATATCCAGGGAATCCGCTGTATGTTGGAAACTGTTTTAGGAATAACATATCGTTTGTTTTCTTTTGATAGTATTCTAATGATCCTGAAAGTTTATTTTTCCATAATCCGAAATCAATTCCAAAGCTGACATCTTCAACCGTTTCCCATTTAATATCTTTATTGGCCATAGAAGAAGGGAAAGAAGTATCGACAACCTGCCCGTTAATTATATAAAATCCCTGTCCGATATTTGACTGATAAACAGCACTTGGTAAATTTTGATTTCCTACTTTACCCCATCCTGCTCTAAATCTTAAATCGCTTAATACGTCTTTTGTTTTTTCCATAAACCCTTCATTTAAAATTCTCCATGAAACTGAAGCTGAAGGGAAATTTGCCCATTTGTTATTGGTCATAAATTTTGAAGAACCATCTCGTCTGAATGTTCCTGTAAAATAATATTTACCATCGTAATTATACGAAAAACGAGAAATGTAAGACATTAAAGAACTTGACCAGCTGTTACCGCCGCTATTACGGTTTTTAGTCGCAGCATTTAATTCTCTCATAGATTCTGAATTGTTAGGAACTCCTTCTCCATAACCCCAAACATCATTTCCGTTATACTCCTCCATAGTGTTACCAATCATTAAAGAAGCATTGTGTTTGTCTGCAAATGTTTTGGTATACGTTGCAGTATTCTGCCATGTCCAGTCTACATTGTTTGTTGCTTTTCTTTCGATGGTATTGATTTCAGCTTTTTCGTGTGCCGCGTCAATTTCGAAATCCGGAGTAAATTTGCTCCAAATTTTATCTCCAACTTCAACAGAAGCCTGTGTACGAATTACTAAACCTTTTATTGGTTCATATTGTAAATATCCGTTTGTATTTAAGTTGTACTGATCTGTGTAATCATCATAACGGTTTACGGCTGCAACCGGATTCCATACATACGATGGAGAACGGGCGTAAATACTGTATTCATTTTCTAATCCTGTTAACTGACTGGCAGGTTTGTAAATTGGCGTAATTGGATCAATTTTATCAAAATCTGCCCAGTTTCCAGGAGATCCCCAAGTTTCATAACGAGGGTTTAAAGTGATTCCAGCTGAGAATTTATCAGAGAATTTAAAATCATTTGCAATTCTCATCGTTACTCTTTCCCATCCGCCTATTCCGTACATAGACTCTGAGTTATAGTAATTCAGACTTATCGCATAAGTATGTTTGTCTGAACCTCCGCTTACTCCAAAAGAGGCATTGGTAACAGGTGTTCCTGTTTTAATTCCGGCTCTCCACCAGTCTGTTGTTTTTCCTTTATACTGAGAAGGATTTGGCAGATAATCTGAATAGCCTGAATTGTTGTATGCTGTATTCATGATCGTTGCATAACCTTCGGCATCAGCCATATCATATGGGTTTTTCATAATCTGCATACCAGAACTCAAATCAAAATTAAATCTGGTTTTACCTGCTTTGCCCTTTTTAGTCGTAATCAGGATAACTCCGTTTGATGCACGAGAACCATAAATTGCACTTGCAGAAGCATCTTTTAAAACTTCCATAGACTCAATCTCATTATTGCTTAAGAAATTGATGCTGGTTCCCATTGGGATTCCGTCTACTACATAAAGCGGGTCTGTACTTAAGTTTACAGTAGAAATTCCACGAATTAAAACTCTTGGCTGCGCACCGGGACCTCCCTGTCCTGTAACCTGAACTCCGGAAACTTTTCCCTGCAATGATTCAGTTACGTTACCTACTGTCATAGTTTGTAATTCTTTTCCTTTTATAGAAGAAATAGAACTCGTTACAGTGCTCTTTTTTACAGAAGCATAACCTACAACCACAATTTCGTCTAACGCCTGGCTTGATTCCTGAAGAATGACATTGATCTCGGTTTTATCGCCAACAGCTAAAACCTGAGTTGTAAAACCTACAAATGAAAACTCAATTTGAGCATTTTTGTTTGGAACATTGATTGTATAATTCCCGTCAAAATCAGTTGCTGCAGATGTTGAAGCTCCTTTTACATTTACGTTTACTCCGGGAATTGGTACATTTCCTTTGTCCTTAACAGTTCCTTTTATTTTTATTTGTCCAAATGATACAGCTGTACACAAAAGGGCAATAAAAAACCATATATATTTAAATTTCATATTTAGATGTTTTATTTATTAATGTTATAAAAGCGTAATAACAAATTATTTCTTTGTTATAAAAACTCTCTCTAACTCTGTATCAAGAACTACTTTATAAACTCCGGCCGCTGCTGGGTATTTAGCGTTTCCGTTTTCTCCCGGCGACATGGTACAAATACCATTTTTAATTAATCTCCATGACGGACTCCACCATTGACCTGTAAAAGTTCCTTCCATAGTTCCGGTTAAGGTATACTCTCCAACTAATTGATAAGGATTGGCTGGATTATTGGCTAAGTGAAGTTTTTTCACAACCCACGCATTCCAGGTATCCCAGTTTGCACCGTCGATTCCGCCTCCGCAAACGCTTACGAAAGGTTTTCTTAAAGCTTCGTCGTCATGCCATAATCCGTTGGCAACATCAGCCCAGACTTTGCTCGAAGGTGTATATTTCGTTGCAGTATATTTTAAAGTGTTTGGATTTACTTTAATAATATAATATCCTTTTGTTGGCAGAATAACTGCGGTTGAAGCAACATCGTCTACTAATTCTCCAGACGCATTTAAACCAAAACAATGTGGGGCAAAATCTGATTCCTGGCCTAAGAAATAAATTTCTTTATTGTCTGTATCTGCATAGTATTTAAATTCAAAATCCTGTCCGTTTTTTTCGTGGAAATACATCGGAACTCCAACTGCATCTGTCGTTAGGTTTGTACCTTTTGGCTGGTCGCATAAATAAATTGCAGGATACTCATTTGTAGCCACAATATTTATGTTTAATGTTCCTGTATTCGGAATCGCAAATTTATCTTTTGCTGTAATTGTCAATACGTAATCAGCTGCAGTTACAGGCAGTGTATAAGTTTTATTAAAAGTATAAGATTGAGGCGATCCTGTTAACTGAACGGTTTCATCAATGCCAAGCGCAGCACATTTAACCTGAACATAATCAATTCCTGAATCGTCATTTACCGCAAAGTTTACCGGCATTTCATTGCTTGTTGATAATAAGATAACGGATCCTTCTTTTGGAGTAACCATTGTTATTGAAGGAGCAGCAAATTCGCCGTCCAGACGTAAATTAATTTCTTCATTTACTGCATTTCCGGAAACGTCTGTAATGGTAAGTTTTATTTTGAATGCTTCAGAAGTTCCTCTGTTTGCCGGAACTTCGAAAAAATAACTCAAATCGTATGATTTTAAAAGAGGATCTGTTGCAAATGAGATTACTTTATCAAGCGATAATTCTGGAATTTGAATCTCTACGCTTTTTAATCCTAAGTCATCAGCCAGAGCGGCTTTAATTTCAAATTTTCTGCTTGGTGCACCATAAATTTCTTTTGTTGATACAACTACCGTAGGATCATCAGAACTTGGAAATCCTGATTCGTTATTTTGGCATCCGGTAAAAAAGATGGCAAAAAGGGTAAGAAAAAATAAAAATACATTTTTTTTCATTTCTTAATTTTTAAGGTTAGGTTTAGTTAGTTTGTTTTTTTCTAAAAACGTAAGTTGGTTTAAACTTGTAGGTCAATTTTTAAATTTTGATTGTCTGTTCATGAGGCAAAAAACAGACTGCAAATGATTATCTGGTTATTTTCATATTGGTGAGTTTGGTTAATTGTTAGTATATTTTTTTCCTTTTTTCTTTCTTCTTTGTTCTTTTTACTTTTTTAAAATGTCTTTGTTTGTTATTTTACCCGCAGTTTTTAAGCTGCGGGTATGATAAGTTATATTGTAAAACCAACTCTTACTCAATATTTAAAGAAGGCTCAATTCTTTAAACTGATAAAAACTTATCGAAACAAACACTTATGATTTTAGTATAGCAATGCGACTAACTTCATTACTATTACTGCAAAGAAATGTTTAATTCACACTCTCTAACAGGGGTAAAATGGAAAAAAAAGGAGGTCAAATTTGTAATTAACCATTATTTTGAGTTAAAAATTACGAACTACAAAAAAATACTTACATATTTTTAAACATTACATAATTATTATTTTTAATCACTTTTATCACTTAAACGTTTGAATTTATATAAAGATAAGACTGTATCTGTTACAAAAGAGTAAAGATAATGGATAAAAACAGGCATTTTTAGCTTAACTTATTTGATAATATTGAGATCTGAGTTGAAGGAACTCTTGTACTTTTTAATATATTCTGATGGCGTCATTCCGAAGAGTTTTACAAACTGCTGTCTGAAATATTTTGGGTCTTCAAATCCTACTTCGGCACTTGCCTGAGTAATATTCATATCTTCGGTCAGCATTAACATGGCCGCTCTTCGAATACGAACTGAACGTATAAAAGCATTTAAAGTCTGTCCCGAAATAATCTTGATTTTTGTATAAAGTGTTCTGTGGCTCATTCCCATTTCGAGGGCAAAGTTTTTGATTGTAAAATCTCTTTTATGAATATTGGCTTCTACAATATCAATACATTTTTTTAGCATTTCCTGATATTCTACCGGAACTTTCTGGGTATTTTCTTTTAGTGTAATGCTGTCTAAGAAATAAGTACGCAGGTTGCTTCGGTTTCGCAGTAAAGATTCTACACGTGCTTTGAGTATATCATCATCAAATGGTTTTGTGATATAATCATCGGCGCCATCATTTATTCCCTGTAAGTGGGTTTCAGGATTTTTTGATGCGGTCAGCAGAATTACGGGTATATGAGACAAGTCGTTGCTTTCTTTTATTTTTCGGCACAATTCCAAACCATCCATTTCTTCCATTGTAATATCGCTGATTACAAGATCCGGCATGTGTTTTTTGGTCAGTTTTAAACCTTCTTCCCCATTTTCTGCACTATAAACGACATAGTTTTCTGAGAATAATTTTATCAGATAGGCTCTGATTTCCTGGTTGTCATCAATAATTAAAATGGTGCGTTTTTCAGTAAGCATGATTTTTTGGAAATCACTTTCTGAAACTATACTATTTGAATTTGCATTGTTTTCTTCGGCATCATCAATTATTAATTCATCAAACAACTGACTTCTTTGCGGAGCATCATTTGTAATTTCGACATTTTCAAAGTGGCTGTTTCCTTTCAGGAAAGTTAGTTTAAAGGTACTTCCTTTCCCTACTTCACTTTCGCAGCTTACCTGGCCTTTATGTTTATCTACAAAATATTTGACAATAAAAAGTCCGATTCCAAAACCAGTTCCTATTGAAACTTTTGAATTGATCTGTTTGAATTTTTCGAAAATAACCTCAATATCTTTTTTCTCGATTCCGTCGCCGCTATCAGAGATTTCAAGAAAAACCTCATCATCACTTTCTGTCACTATCAAATTAATTTCTCCGCCAATTGGTGTGTACTTAAAGGCATTTGACATTAAATTGAATAACGAAATCTCAATTTTTTCATAATCGCCGATAATCACAATTTCATGGTCCGGAATTGTAAAATTATAATTGATGCTTTTATCTTTTGCCTGATTTACAAAACATTGATAAACTTCATTACAAAGATTATTTACATTTATTGGGGATAAACGCAATGAATCGGCATCATTTTCTGCTTTTCTAAAAAGAAGCAGCTGATCTACAAGGCTTAAAAGTCTTCTGGCATTTCGGTGCGCAATGGCCAAATCGCTTCCCGAAGAACCGTTTTGAACATTTTCTTTCTGAACTGCTTTTTTCAGCGGATTTATTATCAGCGAAAGCGGTGTTCTAAATTCATGTGAAATATAAGTAAACATAGAAGACTGCTTTTCGGCAATTTCCTTTTCTTTCTTGCTTTCTAACTCTGCAATTTTTACTTTATATTTTAGTTTTTCTTTGTTTTTATGATAATCCAGATAAACGAAAAGAAGTCCTGAAATACTCAATATATACAATAAATAGGCCCACCAGGTTCTGTACCAGGGCGGCAGGACTTGTATCGAAACAAGGCTGACTTCTTTGTTCCAGCCGCCTTTAAAATTGGTTGTTTTTACTTTAAAAGTATATTTTCCTTCGGGAAGTCTTGAATAATTTGCTTTTCGGGCCTGACCCACATAATTCCATTGCTCGTCCCAGTTCTCTAAAAAATAAGCATAATTTATTTTGTCTGCATTATTATAATCTAAGGCAACAAATTCTAATGATAAAGTGGTTTGATCGTAAGCCAGTTCGACTTCTTTTATTTTTTCAGAATCGGTTGTAATTGCTGCTTTACTTTCTTCTATTAGCTGATTGTTAACATAAAAATCTGTCAGCAAAACATTGTTCTTTTGGTTGAATCCTTTTATTGCTTCGGGAAAAAAGACGTTAAAACCGTTTATACCGCCAAAAAGAAATTCTCCTGTCGATAATTGAAGTCCGGCATTAAAACTAAACTGGTTGCTTTGTAAACCATCATTTACAGAAAAATTGCGAAACGTTTTTCTTTTTTTATCAAATCGGCAGACACCATTATAAGTACTCATCCATAGGTTTCCTTCCTTATCTTCTAATAATCTTAAAATGGTATTTGAAGGCAGTCCGTCATCTGATGTAAATCTCTTGAAATTATTGGTTTTACGGTCATACAATACCAATCCGCCTTCTTGTGTTCCGAGCCAGAGATTTTTGTCTTTGTCTTCATGAATACATCGAATTGGATTGCTAAAAGCTATTTTTACAATCTTTCTGATATTTTTTTCTATTGAAAATAATGTACCATAATTGGCACCCCAAAGTTTCCCGTCTTTAGTTTCTATAAGACATTGCAGATTATTAATGGTTCTGTCAAAAAGAACAAAATTATTTTTAGTACGATCAAAAAGATACAAAGAACCTTCGTTAGTGGCACTTGCCCAAATATTGGCTTTTGAATCTTTATAAACAAACCAAATATTCTTTTCAATTTGTTTCGTGTACGGATTGTAACAAGAAAATCGTGTTACGCTATTGTCTTTTTTATTAATGCGGTTTATTCCTCCGGCCCAGGTCGAAATCCAGATATCGTTATTATTATCGCGGGTAATTCCGGTTATAAAAGTGCTTGAAAGAGCGTTGCCATAATTAACGTACGTATTATTTTTTCGGTTCCAGTATTTTAAACCTGCACCATCTGTACCCACCCATATATTCCTTTTTTCGTCTTCGCAAAAAGACAAAATAAAGTTTTCGGCAGGGTCTTTTGCATTGTACCTAATGCTTTTAAAATATTTAGGTGTATTGCTCAACATACTGATTCCGCCCCGTAACGAGCCAAACCATTTGTTTCCTGACTTATCTTCGTATAAACTCCAAACCGAATTGCTTTTGGCCAGCTGATTACCTTGTATGTTATTTTGGGCAATTGCTGTTTGATTTGTTCTGTCCACTTTAAAAATCCCGCAGCCGTCTGTTGTGATCCAGATTTCTTTTTTCTTATCCAAAAGAATATCGGTAACACTGCATTTTACTGTAAAGTAATTTCCTGAAAGTGCACCAGATTTTGTATTGAAAAGAAAAAGTCCTTCATCAGTTCCTAACCAAAGATTTTCATCAGGAGCTAATTTCATTGCCTTTACTTCTTTGGAAAGTGGAAAAACTACTTTTAAACTTTTAGAAGTATAACTGTAACTGCAAATTCCAACATTTCTAACGTAAACCCAGCAATGCGCCTTTTTTTTATCATCCTGAAGTGCAATTGCATCATAATTGCTGACACTGATCCTGCTGCCCAATACATTTAACGGAATATGTTTTCCAACAAAAGTGCCATTTTCAAAAGTAATTAAGCCTAAATTTTGAGAAGCAATTAATACCAGATTCTCAGACACAGACCGCATTTGATGAATGATATCTTTTAGAACTTTTGGCTTTTGATCCGATAAAATAAACTGAACAGGATTAAATCTGTTATTGGTTTTATTGTAAACACAAACACCATTTGCACCTCCAACCCAGATATTTTTTTTAGAATCACCTTCAATATCATAGATTGTATTAAACAATAATGATTTTGGGTCGTTGATTCGGTTTCTAAAAACTTTAAAATTGTAGCCGTCGTATCGGTTTAAGCCATCGTAAGTTCCAAACCACATAAAACCTTCGCTGTCCTGAAATATAGTTGTTACGGAATTATTGGATAATCCGTCGGATATATCAAGAAATTTAACCGGATAATCTTGCGGGTATCCAGAAAATGAAAAGCCTATTAGTAGAATATATAAAACAAAATGCTTCAAAACGTAATTTTTAATTTACTTGTAAAAAGTACAATTATAAGCTAATTTTATAGATAATTCACATTAATCACTAGACAAAAATAACATTAACTTCTTTATTTATGAGATTTTACCTTGAATGTTTATTTTTAATAAACTAATACCTATAAACTAATAATGTTAAGAAAAGAAACACATATTACATAAAATATCTCGAAAATACTTAAAACATAAACCCCTTAAAAACAATATTTTTTTAAGGGGTTTTTATCTAAAATTATATCTGGCTATACTTTAACTTTCAACATTAAATTTTCAATTTTAGAATTCGAAATTTCCGGGTTTGCCCCCGGCGCTTCGGCAACTAAAGCTCCTACTGCACAAGCAAAATCGATAGCGGTCTGCGGTGCTTTTCCGGTAAGTAATGATGTTATTAAAGCTGCTAAAAAGGAATCGCCCGCTCCTACAGTGTCGGCAACTTCAACAGGATAACCTCCGTTTTCATAAAGCTGTCCTTCCCACATTAACAAAGCTCCGTGTTTACCTTTAGTTACACACATAGCGGTTACTTTAGTTTTTTTTGCAATAAAATGCATATTGTCTTCTAAACTTACAAAAGGCGATTGCATTGCTGCGGCAATCTCTAACAATTCTTCATCATTAAACTTTATAAAATTGGCTGAATGCATTAATTGTTCCAGGATTTTATACGAATAATGGGGTTTTCTTAAATTGACATCAAAAACCTTATAAGCATTGGTTTGCAGCAATTCTTCCAGAGATTGTCTTGATACTTCGTCTCTGCAGACCAAACTTCCGTAAATTAAAACATCAGCATTGGCGGCTAAGTTTTTAGCAGAATCGTTCAATACAATTTTATCCCAGGCCGATGGATAACTGATTTCATAACTCGCAGAACCACGTTCATTCAGTGTCACGTTTACTAATCCGGTTGCAAAATTTTCTGTCTGTATAATAGCATTCGTTTCAAGTCCTAAACTTTTTACCTGATCAATAATCGCTTTCCCGTCTTCATCTTTTCCTACACAGCTAATCATGGCTACTTCGCAACCTAATGTTTTCATACGCAAAGCCACATTTAGAGGTGCACCGCCAATCTTTTTTTCATTGGCAAAAACATCCCAAAGTACCTCTCCATAAGCTACTGCTTTAAGATTTTCTCCGTTATTCATTCTAAAATTATTTTATATTACTATTATTCTGTTTGTATAATCTGAAGGTTAGAAAAAATGCCGTTTTATCCTTCAGCAGTTAAACCTCATTTATTTTTGTCTCTTCTGTAAATACGATTCGTTAAAGCCGCTTTTCCGTTAATGTAAAGTTAAGCAACAATTTCAAATCATTCTAATCATTAATAACCTGGATTTTGTTTGTATAATCCCTGACTGAAATTAATTTGTTTTAACGGAATTGGGCAATACTCTTCTTTATGAGCATCAAAAAAGGCATCCTGATAATAGGTTCGTTTTGTTTTTTCTCCAGCATAAAAGTCATTTAATACCTGATCTGTAACGCCCCAGCGAACTAAATCAAAGAAACGATTTCCTTCCATCGCCAGTTCTAAACGACGTTCCCAACGCATGGCTTTACGGGCAAACTCTTGTGTCCAGTTGCAATTCACTCCATCAACATAAGTGTTGATTTTAAAGTTGTTTACATATGGTAATCTTCCTGTACTCTGCGCCGCTCTTTCTCTAATTTGATTAATTAACGGTAAAGCTTCTACTTGTCTTCCTGATTCAATCAGAGCTTCGGCACGCATTAAAATCACATCGGCATAACGAATCTGGATTCTGTTTTTTGAATTTCCATAAAACGGATCAATATTCACTACACAGCTGCAGCTTGGAGCTACGTTTTCTTTTAAAGAAGCAAAATATCCGTACGTTCCCGGAGATCGTACCCAGGCTTCAACATATAAAAATTCAGGATCATATTTATAAGGCAGGCCGGGCATTGCAACGGTGTGATATAATCTTGGATCGACTGTATTTGCATTTATGTTTTTATAATCAAAATCCTGATTGTTGTAGGTATCAAATTCCGGCAAACCGTTTGTTCCGGTTTTAAAAGCATTTACTAAGTTTTGACTTGGTTTATGAAAATCGCAGCATCCTAAACCTTGCGGAGTCGAAAGAACATCCGAAAAATTTAATCTTCCGTATAAAGTTCCGTCATTGTCTGAAAATTGAATTGAAAAGATTGATTCTGCTCCGTTTTCATAAGTTCCCGGCAAAAAGTTATTGGCATAATCAGGTTCTAAACTTGCTTTCCCAATTACTTTATCGGTCGCTGCAATTACTTCCTGCAAATGCTGCTGATTGATTCCTGTAACGGCAAATGTTTCGTCTTGTGTATAAGCCTGATACAAACGCGTTTTTGCTAAATAAGCATAAGCAGATTTTTGAGTGGCACGCCCAACTTGCGGCTGTGTTTCCGGCAGATTATCGGCAGCAGCCTGAAAATCTTCAGCAATTTTGTTCCAAAGTTCTTCGTTTGTAAGTGCTTTGTTTGAAATCGTTTTGTAATCTTCCACAGGAATATCTTCAGTGATATAAGGAATGTTTCTGAACATGATTTTCAGCATAAAATAAAAATGTCCTCTTAAAAAACGCATTTCGGCCATACGTGTTTTTTTCAACGGATAATCAGCTTCCGAAATTTGCTCTAATGCTTTCAAAGCTTTATTGGCTCTTGAAACTCCTACATAACTGATGTACCAAAAAGAATCTAATTCACCAAAATCAGGTCTGATATTATTTGAAACTTCAAAAAAGTGAAAATCCTGAATATCGTTAGTTCCGCTTCCGCCTTTATAAGCATCATCAGAACGAACATTTCCAAATGGCCACAAACTGTATGGCGAGTCATAATGGTCATTTCCTAATTGTGCATAGGCTGCATTCATAAATCCTTCTACTGATTCCGGTGTCACAATATCTTCTTCAGATAAAACGCCACGCGGGTCATTTTCAAGAAAATCTGAACAGGAAGTGATGATTCCCATCACTAAAAATCCTGCTATATATAGTATTTTTTTCATGTCTTTAGATTTAAACTTTTATTATAATGTAAAATTAAGCCCCGCCGTAAAAGTGGTTGGCTGCGGATATCCAAATCCCGCATTTTCAGGGTCTACACCTGTAAAACTTTTAGCATCAATGATCAATAAATTCTGACCGCTGATGTAAAATCTAAAGCTGTCGAAATTCATTTTTTTCAATAAATCTTTTGGCAGGCTGTAGCCAAATTGTAAAACACGTAGTTTAAGATAGTTTCCATTCTCAACATAATAAGTAGAGAATCTTGATTCTGCATTTCGATCTACAGTTGTTAAAGCCGGAATTGTAGAATTTGGATTATCTAAAGACCAGGCGTTTAACAAACGAGTTCCTTTGTTAGAACCTACGTCATCAACACTCCAAAAATCAGTTTGGTATTTTATATTATTAATTACGTCAACATTACTTGCTCCTTCCCAGAAAGTAGTGAAATCCCAATTTTTATATCCTAATCCTAAATTAAAACCGTAAAGCAACCCTGGGTTTGGATTTCCAATCCAGGTACGATCTTTATCTGTAATGGTTCCGTCTCCATTTAAATCTTTGTAGCGAATTCTTCCAAGGCCTTTTCCTTCCTGATTAGCCGAATTGTCTACTTCGCCCTGACTTTTAAACAATCCGTCAGCCACATAGCCGTACATAGAATTGATTGGTCGGCCTAAAATATTATCGTTTAATCCGTCACCGCCATAATTGTTTTTTACTTCATCCGGCAATTGTGTAATCTTGTTTTTGTTTGCCGAAACATTAGCAGAAATATCATATTTTAATCCAAAAGAAGTTTCATCATGATATCCTAAAGAAAATTCCCATCCTTTATTTTCCATCGAGGCGCCATTTACCCAGCGATTTCCACCTTCGCCAATTACTCCTAAATAAGGCGGTAAAACCAAAATGTCTTCTGTTTTTTTGATGTAATAATCAACAGATCCGCTTAATTTTTGTTTGAATAATCCAAAATCTAAACCGATGTTGGTTTGTGTAGTCGTTTCCCATTTTAAATCATCATTTCCAGATTGCGTTGCGATAAAACCGGACGGAAGCAAACCGTTTCCGTTTCCTGCAATGTCATAAGCCGTACCATAAGAAGTTGCCCAGGTTGGACTTCCGCCGGCGTAACTAGCCAAATAAAGACTGTAAACGGCTGTATTACTAATTTCCTGATTTCCGGTTTGTCCCCATCCTGCTCTTAATTTTAAATCTGAGAAAACAGGGGCATTATTTTTAATGAAATTTTCATTACTGATTCTCCATCCTGCCGAAACTGCCGGAAAGGTTCCGAATTGATTATTTTTCCCAAAACGGGAAGAACCATCACGACGAATTGTAGCCGAAAGCAAATAACGATTATCAAACTCATAATCTGCTTTTCCAAAGTAAGAAAGTAATGAATATGTAGTTGATGTTCCGCTTGTAAACGATTCTCCAGTTCCTGCATCAGGATACATATAATCTGGTGTTTCGATCAAAAAGTCGTTTTTGCGCAAAGTTGTTGTGTCGTAAATGTCTTTGTACATCTCGGTTCCAGCCATTAAATTCAAATTGCTTTTTCCGAAATTCAAACTATAAATTGCAGTATTTGTCCAGGTCCATTTATCGCTCACCGATTGATCAATTGTAACCGATGTCTGATCGTTTTGCAGATAACCCGATTTATAACTTCTTTGTAAAGTCCGTTTTTTGTAAAACCCGTAATCGATACCAAAACTGGTTTTGACGTGAAGATTTTTGATGATTTCTAAATCGGCATACGCATTACCAAAAAGACGTAAATAATCGTATTTATTGTCTTTATTATATTCTAAAAGACGAACCGGATTTTGTCTGTCATTCATTCCGCCTACAGGTCCGCCCCAGCCTTTTCCGTCAACGGTATGTACCGGAATAATTGGCACAGCGCGAAGAGCCTGTTCTAAAACTCCGGGATCAGTAACTTCGTTGGTACGATTGAAACTGAAGTTTTCTCCGATAACTAATTTGCCGTCAAAATATTTATAAGAACCATTCATTCTGGCGGAAATTCTTTCAAAATCAGTTGTTTTTACAACGCCTTCATTTTCATAATAGCCCAAAGAAAAAACATAACTTCCTTTATCTGATGCATTTGAAACTGACAAATCATAAGATTCGGCAATTCCGGTTTGCGAAATCGCGTCGTACCAATCAGTATCAGAGGATTTCAGCGTTTTTTCTGCATCTAAATATTCCGGAATTATAATATTGTTTAGCTGTGGTTTATTGTTATTTACCGACCAGTCAAACTGGTAACGCAGGTTATTATTGTTCGGGTTTAAGCCGTCATTAATATTGGCCTGCCATAGAGCCTGACCAAATTGGTTCGCATTCATCACATCCAGCTTTCTCGAATAATTTGAAATGGAAGTATAAGTGCTAAAATTAATCCTCATTTTGCCTTCTTTTCCTTTTTTGGTCGTAATGATAATTACACCGTTTGAAGCACGGGAACCATAAATACTTGCCGAAGAAGCATCTTTTAAAACCTGAATTGTTTCAATGTCATTCGGGTTTAATTCCTGCATTCCAGACTTGGTTGGCATTCCGTCAATTACATAAAGCGGATCTGTGTTGTTTAAAGTTCCTACACCACGAATCACCACTTTTGTATTGGCACCGCTCGGAGATCCGTCAGACGAAATTTTCACCCCCGCTACTCTTCCTTGTAACGCTTTAATTGGGTTTGGTTCCGGCTGTTTCATGACTTCCTTCATGTTTACAACAGCAACTGCTCCGGTAATATCCGTTTTCTTTTGTTTTGAATATCCTGTTACAACAACTTCATTCAGTTGATTGTTATCGAGTTTTAAAATGATTTTTAATGTTTTTTCTCCTTTAACAGAAATTGACTGCGGTGTAAATCCGATAAAAGAAACAACAATTACGGCGTCTGAACTGATTTCCTGGAAAGAAAAATTTCCATCAAAATCTGTCGCTGTACTGGTATTTGTACCAGAGATAATTACAGTCGCTCCCGGAAGCGGCATTCCGTCATCTGACGAAATTACTGTTCCTTTAATTCCTCCTTCCTGCGCTGTCATAATCAGCATCGGAAAAAAGAAAAATAGAAAATAAATAATTTTGGTTTTCATAGTTAGTGGTTTTGGTTTTTAGTTAGTTTATATTTAATTGGTTAAATACGAGATTGCTCAATTCGATTCCTTCATTTGAAGAAACAGACAGAGAAGTAAATGGCTCGTTTGAAAAAAAGATTTCCGTCATTACTTTTTCACCATTATTGTAAAATATTTCAATAGATGTTTTGTCTAAAATGATTTTAAAAACACCTTCTTTTTGATTTCCATCTAATGCAGCTTTGGTAATTGCTGCAGCAAATTTTTCTGAGAAATCATTTTTTCCTGACTTCGAGCGATCCACAAATAAATAATGATCTGAATTATTTATTCCGAAAGTCAAAGATTCACCAACTGCGTTTGAAAGTGTGAAAGTGTATGTATCTTGTTTTAAGTTTTTTAAATTAAAATTGATAATTGCCTGAGTTAAATCAATTTTTCCTGCTTCAGGAATTGAAAGTTTTCCTTTTCCTTTCAGGCTTTTTACTTTAAGGGTTTTAGAAACATATTTGTTAATCTCTTTCACCGGACTGCTAACTAAACTATAGTCATTTCCTTTTTTGATTAACTGAATTTCGCGAGCTATGGTAGCAGCACTTCTCCAGCCAAAAGTTGGTACTTGCTGCGCATAATCCCAATTAGACATCCAGCCAATAAATAATCGCCGTCCGTCTGCGCTTGGAACATTATTCCAGGTTACACCTGCATAATTATCTTTTCCGTAATCAATCCAAACGGCTTTTTCCTGTTCTACTCTTTTGGCAAAATTTGCATCAGGCGTAAAAGTTTTTCCGTCAAAATCTCCAATAAAATACTGCGTTCCTGAACCTCCATTGGCGCCGCCTGGATTTAAACTCTGAATTAAAACCCATTTGGTTTCATTGGTTCCCTGCACTTTTATCTGAAAGAAATCCGGGCATTCCCAAACACCTCCGTGAGCTCCGATATTTTTTCCGAAATCAGATAAATATTCCCAGTTTTTAAGGTCTTTCGATTTATAAAACTGAGATCGATCTTGCGCCGCCAAAACTAATATCCATTGTTTGTGCGTTTCATCCCAAGTTGCTTTTGGATCACGAAAATCACGAATTCCGGGGTTTTTCACGACAGGATTTCCTTCCTCAAATTTCTGCCATGTAAAACCGTTGTCGTTAGAATACGCAATATCCTGCTGCTCAACATCAATTTTATTTTCTTTTTCTTTTGTCATATTATGCAGCGTATAAATCGCTACAATTGGAGCTGTTTTTCCGGTTCCTAAACCTGATGTATTATTTACATCAACAACAGCACTTCCTGAAAAAATGTATTTGTCATTGTCGGGATAAATTGCAATGGGCTGTTCTTCCCATTTTATTAAATCTTTGCTGATTGCATGTCCCCAATGCATTGGTCCCCATTTATTTCCGTCAGGATAATGCTGGAAGAATAAATGATAATATCCGTTAGCATAAAACATTCCGTTAGGATCATTCATCCAGCCTTTTTTTGGTGTAAAATGAAAGTTCGGACGGTACATTTTTTCTTCTGCAAGAGTTGACACCGAAACAACAGTCGTTTGTGCAGCAGCCAAGTATGGTTTACAACCTCCTATTGAGAGTATTACTGCACTATAAAATGCCAGCGGCAGATGTTTCTTTGATTTCATGTTTTTTGGTATTTTTTTTGGTTAGATTTTCACTTAATACTTCTAAAGAAATCCCTTTGGTTTCCGGCATCATAAAAATTACAAACAGCAATTGAAGCACCATCATCAAAGTGAAAATTAAAAAGACGACTTCCGGGCCAATTTCTGAGAATAACATTGGAATTAAAGATGGAATAATCGCTGCCAGAACCCAATGTACTGAACTCCCAAAAGCCTGTCCTGAAGCACGAATGTGATTTGGAAAAATTTCTGAGATGAAAACCCAGATAACGGCTCCCTGCCCGATGGCGTGCGAAGCAATGAATAAGAAAAGAAAAACAGGTACTGATAATCCTCCCCAATTGTAATAAAAAGAAGCCGAGACTAATCCCAAAGAAATAATATATCCGATTGAACCAATGTACATTAACAACTTTCTTCCTAATTTGTCAATTAATGCTACGCCGATTAAAGTAAATATAAGATTCGTAATTCCGATTCCGATACTGCTTAATAAAGCGGTATTTTGTCCTAAACCTGCTTCTTCAAAAATTCTTGGTGCATAATATAAAAAGGCATTGATTCCAGAAAACTGATTGAAAAATGCAATTAAAAAAGCCAGCATTAGCGGAAAACGGTATTTTTTCATGAAGATATTTTCGTGTTTCGTAACGCCATTTTCTCTTGAATCGTCCATAATGGCTGCAAGACTTGCAGACGGATCAATTTTAAACAACACTTTACGTGCTTCTTCATCTCGATTTTTAGATAATAACCATCTCGGGCTTTCCGGAATTGTAAGTATAAAAAGAATATAAATAAAAGACGGAATAGCCTGAACTCCAATCATCCAGCGCCAGGCGTTTTCGCCAATATCTTTTAAAAAGTAATTGGATATAAAAGCAATTAAGATTCCTAATACAATATTAAACTGATATAAAGCTACTAATCGTCCGCGTTTGTCAGCCGGAGCAATTTCAGAAACATAAGCCGGAGCGGCAATGGTTGAAGCGCCAACACCTAAACCTCCAATAAATCTAAATGCAGCAAAAACATAAGGGTCATTTGCAAAAGCGGCACCAATGGCTGAAAGGAAATATAGAATCCCAATCCAAAACAGTGTTTTTTTACGGCCCATTTTATTTGTTGGGATTCCTCCAAAAATAGCACCTACAACGGTTCCCCAAAGTGCCATTGCCATGACAACAGATCCGTGAAAAGCATCAGATGAATGCCAAAGAAGCTGTAATTGTTTATCAGCTCCCGAAATAACTACGGTATCAAAACCGAATAGAAAACCTGCCAGTGCAGCAGTAACAGACCAAATCAATATCTTATTCATTGTACATGTATTAAAAACTTATTGCTAAGATATCCGCAAAAAAATCAACTTATTTTTAATGATGTTACAATTTAATTCTATAATTATTAATAGTTTGATACTTAAATAGCAAAACCTTTATTTACAAGACTTTACAGGATTTAAAATTTATTTACGAAAACCGTGTAGTTTCGATTTTGTTACATTAGGTTTGAAATTGATACTAGATTTGCTTGAAAAAGTAACTAAGTAACAAAGGTACTGAGGTTCTAAGTTGTTAAAATTATAAGTACAGAAGATTTTAGGTTAAAATTTTAAGAACTATTTCTCTTTTTTGAATTGCCTCCAGCTTCAGCTGGAGGTTATAGGATTGGTCTAAATGCGGCTTTAGCCAAAAAGCTTTATTATTTTGGCTAAAGCCTTCTTACCTTTATTTTATAACTCCAGCTGAAGCTGGAGGCAATTTAAATCCCCTAATCTCTCACAAAGGTGCAAAGCTTAAACATAATATCGTCATTTCTACGAAGGAGACCCGAGCGATAGCGGTCTTTTCGAGATTAATTCTATTTATTTCCCAAGGTTTCAACCTTGGGAAATGGACATTGAACTAAAGCTGGAGGCAATTTAAGATCTTCTAATCTCTCAATATTCTAACTAATTTGAAGATTTGTATTCCTTTGGTGAAATTCCAAATTTATTCTTAAAAGCTGTAGAAAAGTAGTTTGGAGAAGAGAATCCAAGCGAGTATGCAATTTCAGAAATATTCATCTCATTTGACTTTAAAAGCTCTGCAGCCTTCTCTAATTTTACATTATTAATATGATCGCTGATATTAATTCCAATAATGGCTTTTACCTTTCGGTACAGCTGAACTCTTGAAACTCCAAGTTTATCTGCTAAATCCTCAACCGAAAATTTAGGATCTTCAACATTCTTTTTAATAATATCATTCATTTTGGTAATAAATGATTGTTCCTGATTTCCAAATTTAGACTCAGGTTCAACGCGATAAATATTATTAGTATAATAATAACGAAGTTTTTCTCTGTTGAAAAGCAGGCTCGAAATCGACTGTTTTAAAATAGAAAGGCTAAATGGTTTGGTAAGATATTGATCTACCCCGCTTTGTAATCCTTTTAAAACAGATTCCTTGTTACTTTGTGCCGTTAAAATAATAATTGGAATATGTGACGAACGTAAATCCTTTTTCAATTCTTTACTAATCTCGTAACCGTCTTTATCAACGAGGTTAATGTCGCAAATAATGATATCGGGAATAATTTCCATTGCTTTTTCAACAGCATCGCTTCCGTCAGAACTATAAACTACATATTCGTTTGATAATTTTGCTTTTAGAAATGTAACCAAATCTATATTGTCTTCTATAACCAAAAGAGTATGTTTTTCTGATTCAGAAATTACATTTGCTTCATTTAAATCAGATTCAATATCTAAATTATCTGTAATTAAATTTTGGGTTATATTATTATTTTCGGCTTTATTTATAATTTCAGAAGGCTGTAAATGGCTGTTTCCTTTTAATAAGGTAATTACAAACTCGCTTCCTTGTTTTGATTTTAATTCGATAGTTCCCTGATGCAAAAGCACAAATTCTTTAGACAAGTGAAGCCCAATTCCTGAACTGTTTTTATTATTATTTGAAGCTCTGAAAAACGGATTAAAAACGTTTGACAATTCATTTTCAGGTATTCCAATTCCTGAGTCCTTAAAACTAATTTTAACAGTATTGTCTTGATTATCGATTATCGAAATAGTTATTTTCCCGTTATCAGGTGTAAACTTAAAAGCGTTTGAAAGCAGATTGAAATATACTTTATCCATCAAACCTTTGTCAATAAACAGTTCCAGATTTTTATTTTTACACGTAAGCTGAAAATCTATATTTCTGCGTGCAGCTTCGCCTTTAAAGTTGGTCATTACTTCGTTTGTAAAATCATAAATCTTAGTATTTGAAGCTCTTAACGTAAATTTTTGCTCCTCGATTTTTCTAAAATCCAATAGCTGATTTATTAATCGCAGCAATCTGTTTGAGTTTTTATGAATCAGTTTTACTTCATCAATAAGTGCAGTACCTTTAATTTTTTCATTTTCAATTAATGATTCTACATAACTCATAATCAAAGTTATGGGCGTTTTGAATTCGTGTGAAAGTCCTGTAAAGAAATTCAGTTTTGCTTCATTGCTTCTTTCCGCAATTTTTGCCATTTCCTGAATTTCATTATTCTGGTCAATTACGGTTTGATTAATTCTTTCGAGTTGTTTTTTCTTTCTTGAAATAGAAATAGTCGAATAAATACTGTAAATCGTCAAACTCAAAATAATCACTAGAAAAAAGCTCATTAACCTAACCAGGTTATTCTGCGAAGCATATTCTCTTTCCTGCACTTTTATCGCTCCTTGCTGCGACTCAATAACCGTTTGCTGCTGATCGACTTTATCCATTTGGTTTTCGATAATTTCAGCATTATTTCGGTCGATAACAATTGTATTGAGGATATTATTTTTAGAAATTGGCTCTTTATTGTACATTTTTAAGGCCAGTTTCAGCGCTTCGTTTCCTCCAGTCGGGTATAAAATAGTTCCGTCTAAAACACCATTTTTTACCAATTCTATTCCGCCATTGACGGTATTCAATCCGTCAACGCCAATAAATTTAATTTTCTTTTCTAATCCTACTGTTTTTGCAGTTTCCCACGCACTTAAAGCCATACGATCGTTATGGGCAAAAATATATTCAATATCAGGATTTTGTAAAAGAATTGCTTTTAAAGGTGTTTTAACCGATTCTCCTTCCCAATCGCCGTGAATGATATTTTCAATTTTGAAACGCTTGTTATCATTGATTATCTGATCGAATCCGAGGCTGCGCTCATACGCTGGCGATGAGCCATTTGCTCCGGTAATTTCGATAATTTTACCCGAGCCTTTACTGTGCGAAATAATATATCGGGCGGCAATTCTGCCAATTTCTATGTTATCGGCTCCAAGATAAGCGGTGTAATTTTCGCCATCAATTTTACGGTCTACTACAAGAACCGGGATTCCGGCTTTTATCGATTTTTCGACAACGGCGGTTAAAGGCTTAGATTGAATTGGAGATACAATAATAACATCTACTTTATTAGAAATGAATCTTTCTATGTCTTCAATTTGCCTCTCGATATTATTATTGGCGTCGCTAATTTTTAAATCGACTTCAGGTCGCAATGATGCTTCAATTTTTATGGAGCTGTTCATTTGTTTGCGCCAATCATCTGTGGTCATCGCCTGAGAAAATCCTACTTTGATTTTATCTCCCTGTTTTTGTTTACAGGAGACTAAACTTAATGATGCTAAAAGTAACATCAAAATATATTTTATAAATTGATACATGAAATTGTGAGTTTATGTAAATAAAAATGAGTTCTTAAAAAATACCTTCTCGTACCAACAACTTGTCAAAATAATTAGGAAGGATTATTTTGCGATGACAAGTAAGAAGGATGTATAATTAAAAAAGTAAAATTAAACTTTTATTTCATGCATGCAAATCGGTAAAGAAATATCTGTAAACGAAAAAAGAGGATTTAAAAATCCTCTTTTTTTATATAAATCAATATTTTGTCCACATATTTTGCGACAAATATTGCCATCAATTCTACCGATATGAAACTCCTAACGGAGTAATGTTTATTCGGTCAATTCTATTTTTCTACCGATATTAAACCCCTAACGGGGTATATTTAGGGGCTAATTCTATCGTTTTTTTCTACCGATATGAAACTCCTAACGGAGTTTTTCTTAATATTTTATCTAAGTGTAAGATTCCTGATGGAGTTAATATGTAAACCCTTATTTATTTCACATATAATATCTCGGAGAGATTAAATATCGGTAGAAAAATATCGGTAACAATGATAAATATGACGTGCCAATTTGTCCCGGAGGGACTATACAAATTTAATCCAATAAAAATACAATAAGCCCTCGGGCACCATGCGCACCCAAAACCAGCGATTGTTCAATATCAGCCGTTTTCGATGGTCCGGCAATAAAAGTTCCGAAACCATATTCCTGATTTCCGATTCTTTCATAAGCTTGCTGCATCGTGCGTACAATATCATTTTTATGAACGATTATTGCTAAATACTGCGCAATAAAAGGCGAAATTCGCTGTCCTAAAATATCATCAGTTACCCAAAGTGCACTATTCTCAGCAACTCCAAAATGTGCTTTTACAACGGTTAATTCAACATCCTGAAGCGAATGCGGATCGACATTGTTCCAATCTAATGAAGCAATTTCTGAAAGTTCGGGAAGCGTTGTAATTAAACGCTTTTGAAGATTGTAGTTTGATTTTATATAATTTATGATTTCACTGTAATCAGAAACCTCAACAGGATCTCCGCCAATACCTTTTAAAACTGTTTTATAAGTTTCAAGTATATCAAAATCTTCTGACCCCAGAAGACTTAAATCCGGCAGATCTGTTATTAAATCAGGCTGGTTTAGTTTTATTCTTTTTAAAATTTCGGCTTTACTGCTCATTGTCTTTTGCTTTAGATTCTCTTGAATTTTTCTTGTACCATTCTCTAAAAGACTGTTCAGGAACGTCTGGCATTTCGCGCTGGTCGTACCATTTATTCATTTTATTATTGACCATTGCCGGAATGTTTTTCATTACAAATCTTCCTGATTTTCCTGCAATGTTAAAAATTGTTGGGTTCGCTAATACCGCTGCCATTGTTTTCATAGCAATAGTTTTTGCTTTTGGCGTATAACCGTCTTTTACCAAAACCTGACGCCATTTGTACAATTGATCGTGGATATCAATTTTTACCGGGCAAACGTTGGTACAGGAACCGCAAAGTGTACTTGCAAAAGGTAAATCGGCATTTTTGCTCATATCTAAATTTGGTGCCAAGATAGAACCAATTGGTCCCGCAACTGCGTTATGATAACTGTGTCCGCCGCTTCGTCTGTAAACCGGACAGGTATTCATACAGGCGCCGCAGCGAATGCATTTTAGGGAATTTCTAAAATCTTCTCTTCCTAACTGTTTGCTTCTGCCGTTGTCGACAATTACAATATGAAGTTCTTTTCCATCTCTTGGTTTCTTAAAATGGCTTGAAAAAGTTGTTATTGGCTGTCCTGTTGCGCTTCTTGCTAATAATCTCAGGAAAACACCTAAATGTCTGCGCTGCGGAATTAGTTTTTCAAATCCCATACACGCAATATGAACATCGGCTAAATGTGCGCCCATATCGGCGTTTCCTTCGTTCGTACAAACCACAAATTCTCCGGTTTCTGCAATGGCAAAATTCACTCCGGTTAAAGCTGCTTTTCGGGTTAAGAAAGTGTTTCTTAAACTATGACGCGCCGATTCGGTTAAATACTGCGGGTCAAAATTTCCTTTTTCTGTACCTAAATGTTCGTGGAAAGTTTCGCTTACATCTTCTTTTTTAAGATGAATGGCCGGCAGAACAATATGACTTGGAGGCTCTTTACGAAGCTGTACAATATATTCGCCTAAATCTGAATCGATAACTTCAATACCTTTTTCGGCTAAATAATCGTTCAAATGACATTCTTCTGTAAGCATTGATTTTGATTTCACCATTTGCTTTACATCATGTTTTGCCATGATAGAATGCACTATTTCGTTATGCTCTTTTGCATCGGCAGCCCAATGTACAATGATTCCGTTTTTTTGAGCATTAGCTTCAAATTCAACTAAATAATTATGGATATTTGAAAGCACATTGGCTTTGATTTTTGAAGCCGTTTCACGCAATAATTCCCAATCATTAATTTGATGTGCCGATTTATCACGCTTTGCACGAACAAACCAAAGTGTTTCATCATGCCAATTGACACGCTCTACATCTTTATTAAACTTTGCTGCGGCTTCGCTGTGCTGTATTATTTTTTCTGATGACATTTTTTATTGTTTAAAAGTCAATTTTGAAATGTTTATGATAGTGTTTATTTAACCGAAAAGTTCGCAAAGCTAATTTTTACTCTTAGTGTACTTTGCATATTTTACTTTGTATACTTTGCTGTTAAAAACTACACTCAACGCTTACTTTTAATTTTCTAGTGAATTTAATATTTCAGCAATATGAATGGTTTTTATTCGGCTTTTTTGTCTTTTCAAAATTCCGTCTAAATGCATTAAACACGACATATCACCGCCGGTTATATAATCAACATTATGGCTTTCGTGATCTTTAATTCGGTCTTGTCCCATTTTTACAGAAACAGCTTCTTCTGTAACGCAAAAAGTTCCTCCAAAACCACAGCATTCATCTTTCCTTGTTAAAGCAACCAAATCAAGTCCTTTTATATTGTGCAGTAATTGTTCCGGTTTTGAAAAAAATGGTGCGTTTAATTCAGACATCTGCGAAAGCATTAATCCGCGTTGTCCGTGGCAGCTTACGTGCATTCCTACTTTAAAAGGAAAACTTCCGTCTATGTGGTCAATTTTTAAAATATCAGTTATAAATTCAGTTAATTCAAAAACTTTGTTTCTAATTTCTGCTGCAGCTTCTTCATTTTTATCATCATGTAAGTGATCTTTTACGTGCAGTACACAGCTTCCTGAAGGGCATACAATATAATCGAATCCTGTAAAATTGGCTATAAAATTAGCATCACAGCCTTTTGTTAAGTGTGCATACCCGCTGTTTGCCATTGGCTGGCCGCAGCAGGTTTGCCCCATCGGAAAATGAACTTCACAGCCTAATTTCTGCAAAAGCTCATATGTCGCTATACCCACTTTTGGATAAAACTGATCGACATAACACGGTATAAATAGTCCGATTTTCATTTCTTATTATTTTATTTTTAGCCCGCAGATCTGGCAGATTAAACAGATTTTTATTTAAGTATCACGCACTTTTTATCTGCACAATCTGAGAGAAACAAAAAACTATTTAATCCTTCATCCCAATAACCATTAGGAACAGATTTTTTAATTTTTAATTCTTAATTTTTAATTGTTTCAATGTTTGTAAAATTTCAAATCTATCAAATCATTCTGAATCGGTTTAGGATTCCAGTTTTGATGAATCGCCAATGCTGCGCCTAAAGCACTTGCCTGCGCCATCGATGCTGCGTAAACTTCTACATCAGGAAAAGCTTCGGCTAATAAATTCATAAAAATAGAATTTTTACTGAAACCTCCGTCAACAAAAATTTTCTTTACAGGGCTGTTACGAATGACTAAATTAGTTGAAAAAACCTGTTGTTCTACCAAATCTAACATTAATTGATGATAGGCTGTTTCATAGCTTTTAAATATTGAAAGTTCTCTTTTTTGAAAAGGGCATTCTTTCAGGATGTCAAAATTATACTTTTTAGGGTAAATAATTTGAAAATTTAAGGCTCTTAAATTTGAAACGACGTTTTTATCAAAATAAACGTCTTTGAACATATCTACAGGAACGTTAAAATGTTCTGCTAATCTTTTGGTTTGTATTTCGTGTTCGTTTCCGGAAAAAAGCCTTGCGGCCTTTACAGGCTTTTCTGTGTATTGCAGATAACACAAGCAATCATGTTGTAATTCCTCAAAAGTTAAAGGCTTATTATTGAACGGATTTAAGGAAATACTCCAGGTTCCTGTTGATAATAAAACAAAAGGCTCGGTAAAGTTTATGGTATACGGAATTATCGCCGATGAACTATCGTGAAGCCCTGCGCCTACTGCTAAACCGTCCTGACTTTTTATGGTATCTTTTCCGTAATGAAATGGCGGAATTTTGACTGAAATGCCTTCACTTTTTAACCATTTATGGTATTTCATTTTTTTGAAATTCCAAAGATTGGTATGGCAGCCTACGCTTGTAATATCAGCATAAGCTTCATTGGTTAAAAGAAAACTCAAAAACTGAGGCAGATGTAAACAATATTTTACCTTTTCGAATAAGTCTGGTTTTTCTTCTTTAAATCGGTAAATCTGCATTCCAGAATTTAAACTTCCCAAAACCGGAGAAGCTGTTTTTACGGCAAATACTTCTTCTCCTTTGTATTTTTTATAGAAGTCGTTTTTTAAATCCTCCGGATAATCTTTTAAATAATTATACAGAGGAGTTAAAACCTTTCCTTCTTTATCAATGTAGACAAAACTAGCACCGTAAGTACTAAAATTAATAGCTTTTAAAACATAATTGGTTAAAGTCTTTATTTCTGATAATCGTTCAAAAACCCAGTTTTTGAGAACTTCAATATCTTCGCAGGGAAAACCGTCTTCATCGACAGTTTCGTCAAGATTGATTGATTTCTCCCAGACAATTTTATAGTTTTCATCAAATAAGAATACCTTTTTGTTTGTTTTGCCAATATCAAAAATTGCAGCTACATTCATTTTTTTAATTGTAAATTGTGAGTTGTCAATTGTGAGTTGTGATTTTTGTTCAGTTTTTTTTAGCAACTCATAATTCACAACTCACAATTCATAATTATAATCCCGTTGCCAATGTTTTTAGCCCTCTCTCTCCAATTAGATTTTTTCTGACAGAAAGGCTTCTGTATAATTCTACCGGATTTAAAGCTGCTCCTGAGCGTAAACGGGCTTCGGCAACTAGAGCGCGAACATCTGTACGAAAAGCATTTTGAAGAATTTCCTGCGCTTTTACTACGTCATTTTCTTCCTGTGCTTTTTCTAATGCTTTTCTGTCTACTGAAAGTGCTTGTGCGTAAGCAATCATAATGGCTTCAACTGACTGTAGTAAATCTTCTAACGGATCTTTAATGTTGTGCGATGCGTCGATCATCCAGCCTAAATCTTTGGCATGGTTCATACCTCTTGCGTCCATTCCTTCAACCAATTCGTTGAAAATCAAAAACAATTGATATGGTTTTAAGGCTCCGGCTGTTAAATCATCGTCACCGTATTTTGAATCATTAAAATGGAATCCGCCTAGTTTGTTTTCCATTAATAATAAAGAAACGATCTGTTCGATATTGGCGTTTGGCAAATGGTGTCCTAAATCGACTAATGTCTGTGCTTTATCGCCTAATTTTTTAACATACGAATAAGACTGTCCCCAATCAGCTACGGTCGTTGAATAAAAGTTAGGCTCAGCACATTTGTATTCTAAAAATAATTTCCAATTGGATGGTAATGCATCGTAGATTTCTTCTAAACTTTCTAATGTATTTTGATACGCTTTACGGAAGTTTAACTGCCCCGGAAAGTTAGAACCATCAGCAAGCCAAACTGTTAATGACTCTGATCCTAATTCGATTCCGTGTTTTATCACTTCAATATTGTGTGCAATTGCCTGTTTACGAACTGCTTTGTTTACGTTTTGTAAAGAACCGTATTTGTAAGTATGTTCAGCACTTGCCTGATCCTGAAATGTATTCGAGTTCATGGCATCAAACTTTAAATTATGCTGTGCCGCAAGGGTTTTGATTGCTTTATAATCTTGTGGAATATCCCACGGAATATGAAGCGAAATGGCTCCTGAAGCATTGTTTAATTTATGAAGCAGCCCGACATCTTCTATTTTTTCTTCGATTGAACGAGGTTCTCCGCCTCCGGCAAAACGTCCGAATCTTGTTCCTCCTGTTCCTAATGCCCAAGATGGAATTGCGATTTGAAAATCAATTAGTTTTTGGATAATCGACTCTGCATTGTCAATTTCTGATGCTGTAAAAACAAGTTTGTTTTGATGTTTTTTTAATAATCCCTCGTTATGAGATTCGATGTGGTTTGATCCGATTAACATAGTTATTGATATTTTAATAGAGTTACAATATATGAATTTTATCTGTTTGCGTTTATTTTTCTAACACATAGAAACATAGTTTTTCTTTACGTTCAAAGGCGTTTCACTTGCATTAATAAACATAGCTCTGTGTGATGACTTGTCATTTTTTTAATCTTTACTCAAGAAAAAAAATCTATGTTCCTATGTGTTTAAAAAACTTCTGCTGATTAATTTATATAATCTAAACTCTGGTTTAATTTTACTATTTTATGGTAATTGGTCTGCTTAGAAAAATGAGATGTCTAAAAAAAATCTAACGCTCGAAAAATCGAACGTTAGACCACAAAAAACCACTTTTGCTTAAACAAACTTATAAAAAAACTTAAATAACTTTTATCTATAAAAGCCCATTCCAACGCCGCCGTCTACGTTTAGGGCATTTCCTGTCGATTTATCCAATAAACCGCCAACAAAGGCAAAACAAGCATTTGCAATATCATCCGGCAATATAATTTCATTCAATAACGTGCGTTTTGCATAGTATGCCGGTAATTCTTCTACCGTAATTCCGTATGCTTTTGCACGGCCTTCTGCCCATCCGCCAGACCAAATATTTGAATCTGAGATTACCGCATCTGGATTTACTGTGTTTACACGAATTTTATCGGCTCCTAATTCTGCTGCCATTAAACGTGTTAAATGTGCCTGAGCGGCTTTTGCAGAGCCGTAACCTGGATTATTTGGGCCAGCAACTACTGCATTTTTAGAAACAATGTTTACAATGTCTCCTCCAAAACCTTGTTTGCGCATTACTTCAATTCCGGCTTTAGAAACAATAAATTGTCCTTTTACCAAAATATCATATAATCTATCCCACTCATCAAGCGTATGTTCTGCAATAGATTTAGAAATACTGATTCCGGCATTGTTAACAATAATATCTGCGCCACCAAACGCTAAACAAGCCTGATCTAATGCCAATTCTGTGCTTTTTTCATCGGTAACATTTAATAAAGTACTGGCAGCAGCATCTTTCCCAAAAGCTTTAATAAATTCAGCTGCTGCTGATTCTAAACGCTCTTCGTTAATATCGTTAAGAACAACGCAGGCGCCTTCCTGAGCAAATTTTTTAGCAATAGCTTTTCCAATTCCACCACCAGAACCCGTAATTAGAGCCACTCTTCCAGACAATGCTTTTGGTTTTGGCATACGCTGTAATTTAGCTTCTTCTAATAACCAATATTCAATATTAAAAGCTTCCTGGTGCGGTAATGAAGTATATTCTGAAACCGCTTCAGCACCTTTCATTACATTTACGGCATTGATATAATATTCTGATGCCAGACGCGCCATCGTTTTATCTTTTGCAAAAGTGAACATTCCCACTCCCGGATATAGAATCACAACCGGATTTGGGTCACGCATTGCAGGAGAATTCGATTTCCTGCAGGCATTATAATAATCTTTGTACATGGTACGATAAGCTTCAAAAGCCGGAGCTAATTTTGCCTTAACCGCATTTATATCTGATAAATCTTCGTTTGGATCTAATTCTAAAACCAGCGGACTTATTTTAGTTCTTAAAAAGTGATCTGGACAAGAAGTTCCTAATGGGGCTAATTTTGAAAGATCATTTGAATTAATGAATTCTAAAACTCTTGCATCATCTGTATAATGACCAATCATTTGACGTTCTGATGAACAGAAACCTCTTAGAATTGGTGCCACTTTTGCTGCTTTTAATTTACGATCTGCTTCCGAAAGACTTTCAATTTTCTGGCCGCCAAAAACCGGACGTTTTTTCCCGTAATTGCTTTCTAAATATTCAGCGCATTTCTCGATTACTTCCAATGTATTAATATAACTTTCGTACGCTGTGTCTCCCCAGGTAAATAAACCATGAGAGCCTAACATGATGCCGCGTAATTTTTTACCTTTTTTTCCAGCTTCCTCTAAACAGCTTCTTAATTGAAGTCCTAAATCAAAGCCCGGACGCTGCCAGCCAACCCAGCCAATTTCTCCATCAAATAATTCTTCAGTAATTTTTGCCCCGTCTTTGGCGGCAGCGATTGCAATTGCCGCATCAGGGTGAAGGTGGTCGATATGTTTAAATGGCAAGAAACCATGCAAAGGCGTATCGATAGACGGTGCTTTTGAAGCCAAATCGAAAATACAGTGATTAAACAATTCTACCATTTCATCTTCAAATTCGATTCCTTTGTAAACATTTTCAAGATTGCGAAGTCTGTCTAAGTATAATGCAGCGCAGCCTGATTTTGTCAATGTTCCAATATCGCCTCCGGAACCTTTAATCCACATTACTTCTGAGTTTGCCCCCGTTAAAGGATCTTTATCTGTAATTTTTACCGAAGTATTTCCTCCGCCATAGTTTGTTAATCTTAAATCGGCTCCTAATAAGTTCGATCGATAAATGAAAAGCGCTACTTCATCTCCTGCTAATGCTGCTGCTTTAGCTTCATCCCAAAGATAGCTCACATGCTTAAAATTCATATTTTTTGTATTTGTATTTGACATTGTTATCATATATTTTTTCAAGTATTTACAAAGAATTCCCAATTCCGACTAAAATGATCGAAAGCATTATCAATCCGATTCCTAAAATAAAAGTGTCGAATGTTTTTTTAGAAACACCTTTCCACTCTTTCAAATAAAATCCCCAAAAATTAGCCGTTAAAATAATGGCTGCCATATGCAGGATCCATGAACTGGCGCCATTTCCCAGCTTGCTTTCGCCCATTCCGTAAAAGAAAAACTGCAAAAACCACATTGTTCCGGCAAGTGCAGAAAACAAAACGTTTTTAGTAATTGGTGTAGATTTATTGGTATAATCTCCAATTGTTTTGTTTTTGAAATTAAGGTAGATACACCAAATAAAATTAGTTGTTAAACCTCCCCAAAGCAAAACAATATAGGTTACGTTATTTTGAAACAATGGATTACAGCCAAATTCTACTGCCTGCTCTGCCATTGGTTTTCCGGCTTCGATTCCGTAATTAAAAAAAGAACTTAAAATTCCTGAAATTACTGCGATAATCAAACCTTTTACAAGGCTGAAATCTTTGTCTTTATCTTCATGTCCAACGGCGAAATCTTTTTCTTTAAGAATTCCGGCTTTTCCAGAGATTGCAATTCCTAAAAGGCAGACTACAACACCTAATAAAACCAATTGCCCGCCAGAACTTGCCAGCATTTCTGTAAATGAAACTTTACCTTCTGTTGGATATAAATCGTAATATATTGAAGGAACTAAAGCGCCAAAGGCAGAACAAAATCCTAAAATGATAGAATTTCCCAGCGACATTCCTAAATAACGAACGCCAAGACCGTATGTTAAACCTCCAATTCCCCAAATTAATCCCATCGAAAAAGTAAAGGTTTTGATGGCTGGTGAAGCTGCTGCAATAATTTCAGTAAAATTTGGAATCGTTAAATAAGCTGCAATTGGGGGTACTATTAACCAGGAAAAAAAACCGCCAACAAGCCAGTAACTTTCCCAGGCCCAATCTTTTACTTTTTTAAAAGGCATATAAAAACTACCCGAAGAAAATCCTCCGATAGAATGAAAAATGATTCCTAATAATGATTCCATTTAATAATTTTGTATGTGGTTAATTGCGATAGTTAATTTCGTTTTGTAAAATAATATAATGTCAAAAAGAAAACTGTCCTGTACTATCCTTTATGATTCGTGTATTTTTTGTTAAAAGTGTTCATTAATTGCAAAGAACAATCGAATTGTATTGGAAAAATAAATTTAAAAACGCTACTTTAGCAATCGATTTCGTAATTATTATACCTTCATTGTAATATAACTGCCTGAAAACAAAGAACACTTTTATTTAATTGCTGTTTTTTGTAAGGAAAGTAATAAAATCAACATGTAAAGCCGTTTTTAGAATCGCTTTTTATAAAATTATAATTAAAAAAATTTGTTTCAAGCCCCTAACCTGAAACTGATTGCAAAATACCAGCATGATTAAATTAATTAAAATAGACGAAGATTCGAGGGTTCCAAAATACAAACAAATTGTTGACTCGATTTTGCAGAATATTGCTAACGGAAATTTAAAAATAAACCAAAAAATTCCTTCTATAAACGGTTTCAGTGAAGAGTTTTATATGTCGCGTGATACTGTTGAAAAAGCATATAATATTTTAAAAGAAAGAAAAATCATTACTTCGATTAGAGGAAAGGGATATTATATTACCCGAACAAAATTGGAGTCGAAAGTAAATATTTTGTTTTTATTTAATAAACTGAGCGCATACAAAATGAAAACTTACAGCTCATTTATTGATACTCTTGGTGCCAATGCACATACTGATCTTCATATTTATCATTGCGACGAAACGCTGTTTTTAAATTTACTGGATAAATTTGAGGGGGCTTATGATTATTATGTTATTACTACACATTTTAAAACAGATGAGTTAAAACATTTAAGTTTTACGGATGAAGTTGCCAAAGCTATTCAGAGAATTCCGGAAGAAAAACTGGTTTTAATGGATAATATTAAACTTTCGCATGAGGGTGAAATCATTAAAATTTATCAGGATTTTGAAAATGATATTTACAATGCACTAAAAGAAGGTTTAACCAAAATTACCAAATACAAGAAACTAATTTTAGTTTATCCTGATAAAGCGGTTTATCCTTATCCGAGAAGAATACTGCACGGTTTTAGAAAATTTTGTGTTGAACATGAAATCAATTTTGAGATTTTAAGTGAAGTTTATGACGATATGATCCTTAAAAAAGGTGACTTATTTATCACTATTGAAGAATCTGATCTGGTGAATTTAATGAAACAGATTCGTGATGAGGAATATGTTTTAGGAAAAGATATTGGCGTTATCTCATACAATGACACACCTCTAAAAGAATTATTAGGCATAACCGTTATGTCAACTGATTTTAATATTATGGGAGAAACTGCTGCCCGAATGATTTTGAATAAAGAAAAAGGGCAGTTTAAAGTGCCTTTTAATTTTATTGACAGGAATTCTATTTAGGAGTTTTGAAGTTTGACCAATTCATTTTATCTTTTTAATTGATGTTTTGTTTGTGGCTCCAAATATTTCAATATTTCACCTAATATATTAAACAGATCTTTAAACTTATCAAATTCCTTTTAAACCCATTTGTTTCAGCTTTTAGAACTGGAATCCATTCTCTATATAAAAAACTCTACATTGTAATTTTCATTATTCCATTCTTTGGACTAAATAGCTGGTCATTTTCTGCATTTTTTTGGAACTTTTGCTGTGAGAAAACAATTCACACATACCATTACTTTTAATGCATCATTTTTCATTATATCACTCTAAATCAAAATATATTCCTGATTAATTGTAAAAAATGCCTTAAGACCACTTAATTTCTAAGACAATTTTGAGCACAATTAGATTCAATAATTCCAAATTAATTCTTAAAAATGGTCTATAAATACAATAAATTTTATTTCATTTTTTGTTAATTTATTCTTAAAACCAAAAACCTTTCACAGCTTAAATAAAATTATAATAAGCTAATTTTCAATAAATTATTATCTATTAATTCAAACTAAGAATTAAGTAAACTGCCATCATCGCTTTTATTTGTTAAAAAAAATGTAAAAAAAATACTATTCCTACATTATTAATTATTATTTTTACACAGTCTAAATAAGAATAGTATTTATAGATATTTCTTATCTAAAAAGACATTGGATAAAAACAATAATGAAAAATAACAGCATCTACGGTCATTTACAAAAAATTATTACAGCAGCAATTTTTCTGTTTATCAGTTTAACTCAGTCGCAAAATAACGCTAGTATAAGCGGAATAATCTATCATTCCGGCATTCCCTTATCAAGAGCGTTAATAGTGCTGAAGCCTGTCGGAAAAACATCAATATCTGATCATAATGGCTTTTTTTCATTTTCAAGGTTATCAAATGGAGTTTACACGATCAGAGTTACGAATATGGGATATAAAGATTATATACAGGAGATTATTTTAAACGAACAGACCTCTAAATCTTTACAGATAGAAATGGAACCTGGTATTGATCTCAATGAAGTAAATGTAATAAGCCGCAGTGAAAAGAAAAATCCTGAAAATCTTGTCAATGCCCGATACAGTGCTATGCCGGTAATAATTATTGACAGAAAAACTATAGAGCTTATGGGAAGCCGCAGACTGGACGAAGTACTAAAGGAACAGACCGGAATTGCTGTCGTAAATAATATCAGCGGCGGAGCCAGATCAGTCGGAGTTCAGATGCAGGGTTTTGGCAGCGAATATATTATGGTTCTTATAGACGGGCAGCCTATGATAGGGAGAAATAACGGCAATTTTGATCTTTCGCGAATCAGTGTATCTAATGTTGAACGTATTGAAATTATTAAAGGAGCTTCTTCGAGCCTTTACGGAAGCGAAGCTCTTGGAGGCACGATAAATATCATTACAAGACATGGTGTTATTGACCCGCAGATGCGGGCTTCTTTAAGTTATGGTTCCCTGAATATTGTAGATGCTACGTTAGAAGGAGAAACTCCGTTTTTGGAGAATAAAGGAACTGCTAATGTCGCAGCAAACTACTACAGAACCGATGGTTACAACACTAATTCAAAATACATTAAAGGTACGACTTCTCCGCCTTATGACAATTACAGCCTGCAGGGACGTTCACGTTATAAGGTAAATCAAAATAGTTATTTAGGGTTTAGCGGCCGTTACGGACTTCGCCGCTCTTATATGCAGAAGGATTTTGGCCTTGGTCATATATCCGGGGATAATCAGGATGAGCAGGATCTTAATCTCTCTCTTTCCTTTGACCATCGTTTTAACAGCAGTCTAAGAAGTATTACCAGATACTACCTTACTCATTATACTGCTGATATGAGTGTGGCATGGCAGCAAAACAACAGCGCTGTAACTCAGGATGTTTTTAAACAAACCCTGCATCGTATTGACCAGCAGTTTTCGTTCAGCAGTAATAATTCCTGCCAGCTTGTGGGCGGTTTTGGCGGCAGTATAGAAAATATGAATGATGATGCGCTGACAGGTGTAAACTCTCTTGAAACATTTTTCTCTTATATTCAAGGGGAATGGACTCCTTTTGAAAAACTAAAAGCCGTTGGCGGATTGCGATACGATTATACCAATAATTTTGGAGGAAGGCTGAATCCAAGTTTTGGGCTGCAGTATTTTATAACGCCTAAAATAACTTTCAAAGCTGGAATTGGTACCGGTTTTAAAGCTCCTGATTTCAAAACCAATTATCTTGTATTTTACAATTCAAGCAGCAACTATCTGGTTATTGGCAATGCGGTGCTCACTCCTACCCTGCAGCAATTGCAGGACGATGGCCAGATAAGTGAAATAAGGCAGTATGTACTAAATCAGACAGCCGGAAAACTGCAGGCCGAAAAAAGTACGTCGTATAATGCCGGACTGGTTGTTGAACCTTCTAAAGCTTTTAAAATAGAGGGAAATGCTTTTTATCATAAAATAACAAATCAAATTAACAGCATACAGGTCGCTACCGGTACAAATAACCGGATTATTTATACTTATCAGAACCTTCCTGAAGCCGTAAACAAAGGATTTGAACTTGCTCTTAAACTCAGTCCATTAAAAAATATGGAAATAAGCGCAGGTTATCAGTATTTAATTGCTCAGGATCTAAGCGTAAAAGACAGCATCAGGGCAGGAAAATGGCCTTACAGCCAAAATATACATGATCCTGCAACAGGAAACTCTTACAAACCGCGTCCGTCAGACTATTGGGGAATTGAAAACCGCTCACGGCACATGGCAAACAGTTCTATTTTTTACCGCTATGATCCCTGGAAAATTAATGCAAATATCAGGGTAAATTTTAGAGGCAAATATCCTTTTGGAGACCGAAATGGAAACCAATTTATTGACAAATATGACATTTTTGTGAAGGATTACTGGCTCACTAATGCCAGTATCGAAAAGCAGCTTTTAAAAAATCATCTCAGTATCAGGTTTACGGCTGATAATATTTTTAACTACACAGATCCTCTCATGCCCGGACAGCCCGGACGTATACTTCTTGGCGGGGTAAGCTATCGTTTCTTTAAAGACTAATAAAACCTAATTAACATTAAATATTTTCCCAAATGATAACAAACAGACCTATTACAAAATGGTACATTTTACTGCTTCTGACTGCAGCGATTAATTTTATGGGATGCAGCAGCAGTGAAGAAAATACTGCTGCCACTCTGGAAGACGGCAAAAGTACTGTCGTTACTGATCTTGCCGGAGATACCGGAGCTTCTATGGGCGATGGAACAAACGGAAAAGAACAAAGAAGCTTTCATACATTTCTATTTCGTTTCAGCGACCAGAAACAGATTTGGCTGCACACCAAGGCAGATTCTTTGCAGTATATGAAAACGACTGACTGGGATATTGCTTTTACCGGACCTTACAACAGCGAGGTTTTTATAAACAATGCAAACTACCAATACAATCCGGGGTTTGGCGGACCTGCTGAAAATACAGCCGTCGTTCTGCTTAATGATTCATACAAAAATATAACCCAGGCCCCTGCCGATACTGACTTTGACAACAGCGGGATAACCAAAATTGGCTGGGCATCTTCTGAAAGCTCTGCCGGCTGGTTCTACTACAGCCTGAGCAGCCATATTATGCAGGCCATTCCTGATCGTACTTATGCTATTAGACTTCCAAATGGTAAATATGCAAAACTGCAGCTTGTAAATGCCTATAAAGGCAATCCGCCTGCAGTAACTGATCTTAACTGGCCTGCGCCTTATTTTACATTTAGATATTATGTACAGACGGATGGAAGCAAAAATTTAAACACAAAATAATATAACCCGATGAGAAAATTTAAAGCCTTAACCAAGAAAATACCACAAACACTGCTGCTGCTTTTTCTTATTACTGCATTAATGAGTGCATGCACATCTGATGACAGTAAACCCGCTGAAGAAGGAAATGAAGAAAACCCTGACACTGAAATACCCAATTCGAATTTGTATTACAAAGTAATTCATGTAAAAAACTATCAGGGAAGCACTTCAGATGAAAATCCTACGGCTCCATCTGCAACTTTATATTACAGCCTTGAAGAAAATAAAGCTGTTGACGGATCTTACAAGAAAACACGCAAATGGGATTTAGCTTTTGGAGGACTTTATGCCAGTTTTTTGTCGGGCAATAATGGAAGCAACTCACAAAATAATGGTTCTCTGGCGGGCGGCATAGGCGGTATCACTATTGCAGCTAAACATTTTAACGATGTGGTTGATATTCCGGCAGACAGTGAATTTAAAACCGGTATTGATCTGATTGGTACAGATGATGCCGGAGCTTTTGGCAATGGAACAGGCTGGTATTTGTATGATTTTGGCGGTGATGTTGTTTCTAATGGTAATGCACAAAAGGCCCATGTAGCGTATGCACTTGGCGAGCCGCTTACCATTGCTAATGGAACTGTTATTCCTGCAAGAACAATTATACTTAAAACTGCAAACGGCAGTTACGCTAAAATTAAAATGATATCAGTCTACAAAGATGTTTATAGTCCGGCAGACTGGTACAAAGATACACCGCATATGTACTACACATTCGATTATGTAATGGTACCGGCCGGAAGCACCAAATTTGAAATTAGATAACCAATCTCTCAATTAACATGAATATTATAAATGCCAAATTAAAGAAAATGCTTTTTTTTACTGCTGTAATGCTCTCTATTTTTTTGACATCATGCACCAGTGAAGAAGACAGATGGACAGATGTAAAAGAAGATCCTGTTACTGAAATCGTTACTGATCTTGATGCCCGAAGAATTATATCTTTTCAGGTAACAAATCCCGGCGAATCCCAAGCTATATACAGTGCTGTAAATAATCTGGAAAAGACAATTACAGTATATCTGCCTTCGTATTATGAATACCAGTATCTTGAAACTGCCATAACGCTGCCGGCAAATACTACTATTTCTCCTGCATCTAAAGAGCTCATTCCGGTATTTAATACAACACCTGTAACTTATACTACAAAAGCTTCCGACGGAACAACTGCGGTATATACTGTAAAAATCGTTATACAGCAGCCAAAACTTATTTTAGATGAGCTTTCGACTGCATCATCTGTTTTTACAGTTAATGCCGGAACCTCAATAACATTAAAGGGAGAAAATTTCCTTCCGTCTTATGAAATAACAAAGGTATTTGTAGTAGATGCACAGGGCAATAAAAAATGGCAGATGAAACAATATAACGAAGGACTCAACATAGCAGGTTTTTATGCTATGTATGTTTTTGGAGCAACTGCTGATTCGCCACTGACCCTGGAGCCTGATACTGATTACTGGCTTATGATGGAAAGCTATAACTTATCAGTAACGATGAAACTTCCATTCAGGATAACGAACTAAAAATCTATTAAAATAAAAAATGCCTGTCTTCACTGCCAGGGTAATGAAAAAAGCCAATTAATCTATTAAATATAAATAATTATGAAAAAAATAATTTTATCTATTGTAGCATTGGCTGCTATTTCATTTACATCTTGCAGTTCTGACGATCAAACTGCCGATTCACAAGCGCAGACACAGGAACAAGAATTATCGAATAAAACCGGAAAAGCGGCGCTTGACCTTTGTACAGTTACTGCTACATCAGTAACAGTAAACAGATGGCAGGCCCCATCTTCTGTTGATGCAAACTGGACTCCTGTAGCTGCAACAATTGGAGGTGTTAACGTACAGTGGGAAGGTATCTATGGAGCCTCAATACGTCCTGTAAACAACACAGCGAGATGGTATGTTGGTACAGTAAGTTTAAGCCAGACATGTGCTGACTGGGACGACTGGAACAGTAGTATTGCTGTTAAAAATGCATTAGCCAACCTTGGTACTGCGCCATCAGATCCGTACAATGTATTGGGTTATGACGGGACTATTTCAGGAACAAACTACGGGTTAGGATATTACTCATACAATATCACAACACATATTATGACTCCTGCAAAAGCTATCGTAATCTGGAAAACAACCTCTGGTACAAATTCGCAATCGATTACTAGTCCTGCATCAGCGACAGAAGCTTACCTGGTAAAAGTAACAAGCGTTACTCCAAGTGGTACAAGCAGTACAATAAACTATAACTGGACTCAGGTACTCTAATTAATAACGGCGTAAAAAAAACATGGGATCACGAAATGGTCAAAGATAATTGCAGTAAAAGCTGGCCGGCGATCTCTGCATAACACCCGTATCATATCATTCCCCCATGACTATCAAACGGCTTTATAAATTACCGCAGGCATTGAATGTACAGGCATTTTAAAAAATAAAAAGCAGACTTATTCAATAAGTCGCAAAATTAAGAAAATAAAATCATTTAAGAATTAAATAAAATTACAATCATGACTAAGAGAAACAATCCCGGCATCTTTTTATATAAGACCGTGATACTTTTTTTATCTGTATTCCTATTTTCATGTGAAACCGAATATAATGATAAAATAAATACCATTCCGGGCGATGTAATAAAAGTTCCGGGATATACCCAAATTGAATCATTTACTATAAAAGATACTGAAAACAACTCTATAAGCGCTGCCATTACTGATGAAAATATCATAATTACATGGAGCAGCTACATGAAACTTCCGCAGACTATAAAACCAGAAATAGTACTTGGTACAGAAGCTGTAATCAGTCCTGCATCAGGAACTGATGTTCCTTTTGCAAATGGTACTGAATTTACTGTTACTTCAAAAGCCGGAACTACAAAAAAGTATACACTGGAAATAGATTTTAGGCAAAAAGAGCCTAGAACCTGGACTACAACTGGCGGAGAAACATTGACCAAAGGTTTGCTGCAGAGTATTATTAACCGTGGCAGCGGAACTACAAATACTATAAATGATTTATGGATGAGCCTCGAAAACACAAGGGTTTATTTTGTATCTGCTGCTGACCAGACGGAGTATACTGCAGAAATAGTTTATTTAGGAAGCGGAGAGACTGTTTCTCCATTTCTTGAATATGGAATCTATTATTTTCTTCCTGAAAATATGCCTCTTGGATTGTATGACCTGCGTGTAAAAAACGGAACTTATGTACTGCAGAATGCAAGTGTTGAAAACAGATTTAAAATTGAGATCACAGAACCGGATTTCTTTACTACTGTAAGATATGGTTTTCCTGTTGAAAAACAAGCCGGAGAAACATTTGAAGTAAGAGGGGCAATGATGAATATTCTAACTTCTGTATCTATTTACAGCAGCAGTAATACCGCAGCGGTTTATCCATTAGAAATTGTAAGCCTGACCCCATACAGAGCTGTATTAAAAGTTCCTGCCGGAATTCCTGCCGGATTATATGAAAGAATGAGATTTATAAGAAACAACGGAGGTACCTCAAACTTAACTTATGCCGTGACCGTAAAATAAACTTTACTCATTAAGCGGATATTTTTTTTTAACCTTCAGCTGCAGTTTTGGCTGAAGGTTTTTTTTTAAATTCTTTCCTTTCTCTTGACATAGTAACTTAATTAAAGCCAACTTTTTTCAGGACAGGACAAAGCATAAAAAAACCTCGCCGGCCGGCGAGGTTTAGCTGTATTATTTTTTTGATTCTTCGATAGAAACTTTTCTGAACTCTTTTAAAAGTTTTTCAATTTCTAAAGTAGCTTTACGTGCTCTTGGTCCTGCAGCTTTGATACCTTTTTCAGTTAAAGATTCAGCTTCTGCTTTGAATGTTTCAATTTCGGCGTTGATTTTTACTAATAGATCTTTCATGCTTATAATTATTAAATTAAGGCGCAAAAATAGAAGTTTGATTTGTAGTTACAACATATTTGCTGTTAAAATTATCATTGTTTTTTGTACTTTAAATTAACCTAAAATTTACGAATCACATTTTGCTAAATCATCTTTTCGCAATAAACTATTAATCAGATAATTATTGTCAAAATAAAATTTCAGGACTCAAATGGGCATGTTTTAAAAAAGGTCTGCAAAAAAAATAAAACAATTTTAAAGTATAAGATTTTAGCTTAAAAAAATATTTTTCTATTGAGAATGTGTGGAAAAATTCCCCAATTGATTGTTTATTCATATACAGAACTACAAAATAAAGGTCAATTATTAAGATTTTGTTATTATTTGTTTTTAAAAGAAGATTAATATCGAACTCATTCTATATTAATCTTAATTTCTGCTGAAAGCTGTTTTTCCTAATTCGTCAAATAGTTGCTGGAACAGGCAGATTTTTAAAGTTTTTGCTGCATCTGGCACGACACAAAAATCAGCACAAAGAATACTGTTGATGTGTAAAGCTTGATTGTGCTTTTCATTCTTTTTATTTTAAACCAACCAGGCATTTAAGCTTAAATGAAATCAATTATAATTCTGCCCTAAATTTAAAGCACTAAAACATTTTTGCATCCAGCACTTCCTTGTTTTGGTTCAGTTAAGATATGAAAAGTTTTTTTGGAAATATTTAAGACTCAGATATAAAAAATAAAGCTTTTTGAAAACTGTCAAACTGAGATTGATAAACCGCCGGATTCGAAAATTTAATTTCCGGGATTTTTGAGATAAAATCTGAAGTATCTTTAAAATACGATTTTAAATCTTTTAGCAGCTCTGTTCTTGATTTTGATGCATCCAGGAGTTTTAGATTTTTAATCTCATTAAAGTAAAGTAAACTATTGTGCAGATGTTTATCAAAAAAACAAATCATTACATTGGTTCCTTTCTTCTCTAGTTTTAAAAAATCTATTAATTCAGTTTTATTATATACTACAAATATCGAACGTTCAAAATCTTTTGGTTTACTTCCGTTTTCTAACAAGAAGGAATCTTCAGAAAATTCAAACTCTTCTTTAAATTTTCTTTTAAACATTTTTAAAAAAACGCCCTGATTATCTCGGTTCCAGGAGCCCCGTTTCCTCCATTGATACCGCTTTTACCATCAATACCATCTTTACCATTAATTGGAACCCAGTTTTTTGGATCTGCAGGATCAGTACCAGGAGTAAGAATATAAACTGTACCTGTTGAATTATCAATATAAAAAGTTGAATCAGTCGGGATAGTCACACCATCTTTCCCTGGCGCTCCATTTCCTCCACTGATACCGTCTTTTCCACTTTTACCATTAATTGGTGTCCATGTTCCAGTTGATGTTTGAACATAAACAATACCCGATACAGTATCAGTATAAATATTAATATCATCACCAGGATAAGTTGAAGTACCTTTTACCCCAGGAGGTACAGTACCTTCCTTAAGTCCAACTTTTCCATCTTTACCCGTACCTGAACCTGCTTCACCAGAAACTGCTAATCTATTCCACTTGTTATTAAGCCAGAAATAGTAACCTGGTGTAACATCTCCAGCTGTTTTAGTATTGAAAACCAACAAACTTTCTGCTTTATCACCTACAATTGGTGCATAAATAAGTGTACTTGTTAAGCTAACTCGAGGTATCAATATACCTTTGGTACTTTTACCATATCTATCCGCTTCAGGAAGATCTACGGTCGTAATCTCTAACTGAGCTGATGAATTTGGCGTCTTAGTTCCAATACCAACCTGAGAACGGGCAGAAAAGGTAGCCAAAACAACAAATAAAGGGAGTAATCTATTTTTCATAACCTTTTAATTATTATGTGTTTAATTATTTTCTTAAGTCTTTAAAATTCAAACATCTAGATTTGAAGGTGCAAAGTTCTTCTGAAAATCAATTTATTTTTGCCCGTAAAAGTTTTTAAACTTATAGATTAAGGTATATATGAAAATAGAGGGTGGTTTATATAGTAAAATTCCTATATTACAAAGGACAAATACTAATGATGGCGTTAGACAAAAACTGACTAAATACTTAATAGACAACAAATTGATTTATAAAAATACAAAAAAAGAGATAAAACTTACATTTTATCTCTTGACACTATTTTACTACATAATTACGTTTAATGAGTAAGCATTTATTTAATTTAGAGTATGCTTTTTTATAAATGCTGATTGCACTATCTAATTCCTTTTTTGAGGTTTTCTAAAGATTTATCCTCTGAAATTTTAATTTGATTCACTACTATTTGGGCAATTATTTTAGCTCCTAATAAAGAAAGATGCGTATCATCTGCCTTATCTTTATCATAATAGTCATTTTCTCCTGCTTTGAAATGCAGGTGCAGTTGTTTTGATTTTTCCGGACCGTAGGATTGCTCTAATATTTCGGTATAATATTCTAAATCGATAAAAGGAACTTTATATTCCTGAGCAGTTAAACGGGTTTCTAAAGGGTAATCGCCGTGGGTAGGGACTAATACTCCTTTTTCATTAAAGCTGCGTCTGGCAATTGAAGTTAACAGAACTGGTATTGCTCCTTTTTCCCTGCTTTCTTTTACAAAACGAATTAAATTATATCTATATGCTGTATGTGGATTTGTATAACGGGTAGAATCTTCTATTTTTTCATCATTATGTCCGAACTCAATAAAGACATAATCTCCTTTTTTAAGTTTTTTATAAATCGAATCCCAGCGTTTTTCGCTGATGAAGCTTTTTGTACTTCGTCCATTTACAGCTTTATTTACCACCACTATATTATCTTTAAAAAATAGCTGTAATACCTGCGCCCATCCATGCTCCGGATTTCTTTCAGGGTCTTTTTTATTGGCCATTGTTGAGTCGCCTATAGTATATAAGGTCGTTTTTTGTGCGAAACAAACCGAGGAAATTAGTAATAAGATTAAGATGTGTTTTTTCATTTTTCTTTTATTTTTTTGATTACTATTGTCAGTCTGAGCGAAGTCAAAGACTTTTTGTGGTACGAGGGTCTTCGACTACGCTCAGACTGACAAAAATTATGTTTTTTTCGAGCAGCTTGTGTTCCTTCGACTTCGCTCAGGAGGACAAGATTGTGTATCTTTATTTTATTTCAAATTACAGTTGTCAGTCTGAGCGTAGTCGAAGACTTTTTGTGATACGAAAGTCCTTCTCCCGAAACCTCGGGATCGCTCAGTAGGACATATTTTTATGGATGTTCTTTGCGTAGACGCACTGCTGTGCGTCTCTACAGAAAACCTTTGCACCTCTGAACCTCAAAAAAACTAATGTTTCGAGACCGCTGTTGGCACTGTCGCTTTTTGTCCTATAAAAACATCTGTCATCAAGACATTTTCAGCATTTTCGTTTGAAAGGGCATTTTTTGCTTCTTTAATTTCTATATTTTTTAGTGATATATTTTTGATTTTTTTATCGGGGAAACCCTGAATTACAATTCCGGATTCTGATGCTTTATTGCAAGTAATATTTGAGAATGAAACATAAGATATATCCGATTGAAATCCTTTTCCTTCACCATGATAATTGGCCGTAATATAAATACAATCTTCAACCTGATCTAATTGAATATTTCGAACAAATATATTTTTGATAAAACCTCCTCGATCTGCATTGGTTTTTAAATAAATTCCTCTTTTTAAGTATCCAATAGTTTTGCAGTTCTCTACAAAAACATTTTGAACTCCGGCCGACATTTCGCTGCCAATAACTACGCCATGAAGCCCTTTAAACTTACAGTTTCTAATTATTATATTTTCACTCGGCGTTGCTGTATTAGCTCTTCCTTCATGATCTCTGCCTGCTTTTATGGCAATGTTATCATCGCCGTTATTAAAGGTTACATTTTCGATTAAAACATCTTTGGCATATTCAGGATCGATTCCGTCGTTATTATGATTCAATGATTTATAACTGATACCGCGAACGGTAATACTTTGCGATTTTAAAAGATGCAGACACCAAAATGGGGAATTTTCGATTCTCACATTTTCGACAAGGATATTTTTGCAATTCAAAAACTGAATCATCTGCGGACGCAGAAAATAACCTTCGCCAAACTTTCTGTCTTTTAGCGGCATATTATTATGGTTCATATCACGGCTTAAATTCTTGCCCGGGCCTTCTTTTGCTTTAAAGCTTTTCCATACTTTTCCTCCTTCTCCATCAATTGTTCCCTCGCCGGTTATGGCAATGTTTGTGCAATTATCAGCATATATAAGCGGGCTGTAATTATAAAGCATGGTTCCTTCCCAGCTTGTTAAAACCATTGGGAGATAATCCTGCGGATTGTCACTGAATTTGATCTTCGCTCCTTTTTCTATTTTCAGGTTTACATTGCTTACAAAATGAATTGGCCCGTTTATTTTATAGATGCCTTTTGGTACAATAATAGTTCCGCCATTATTCTTTTTGCATAATGCCATTGCTTTATCAAAAACAGCTTTATTGTTTGTTATAGAATCTCCTTTTGCCCCTAATTTTAAGATGTTTACCTGATAAGCGGGAAAAACAGGAAGCTGGATTCCATTGACTATTGAATCGACTTTTACTGTTGGAAAATCACCGTTTTGAGCAAATGAACCGAAGCTGATTAATAATAGGATAAGATATTTCATTTTTTTGAGGTTCTGAGGTGCTAAGGTGCTAAGGGTCTGAGTTTTTGAGTTTCTGAGATACTGAGGTTCTAAGACGCTAAGATTCTAAGCTTTGTATAATTCTTAGTATCTTAGAACCTCAGTACCTTAATAACTTTTGTACCAATCTTGTACAGTATCTTTTAGAATATTTTCTATCGAATATTGATCTGTTTCTGATTTAGTAAGCTGATGTGACCATGATACTCTTTTTGCCGGCTGAAATCCTTCTCCGCTGTTATTGTATTCAGCATAAAAAGTATTTTTCTCTGCATCTGGTTTTGACCAGTTTTCCCAGCCTTCGGGTTTTATATGTTTTCCTAATTCGCAGTTTATATAAACTGTTTTAGCATAAATACGCCACGGTCTTCCTAAATAAACGGCATTAGCAGATGGTTCTGCCGTTAGTCTACAATTCTTAAAAACAAAGCCGTATGCTGTTCCTTCGGGAGTTGAAGCGGCAGTTATATATGAACTTTTAATGCTGTGAATAATGCAGTTTTCGAACAATGCCGTTGCACCTCCAAAAATAAAATCGGTTGTTCCTTCAATATAGCAGTCTTTAAAATATTGTCTGGCATTTTTTCCTGATAAATAGAGCGTGTCCTGATTTCCTAAAATATTACAGTTTGAAATTTTAGCACGATTTCCCACAACTGATAGCGCAATTGCCTGACCATTATCACCGGAAACATTTTTAATGGTTAAATTTGATGCCGAAAAATCGTCAGCTTCAACTAAAAGAGTTGAAGTATAAAAGGTGCTGTTACGCCCTAAATTGATCTTCGAAAAATTATCATCAAAAGTAATGATCGTGTTTTCTTTACTTTCACCCAATAAAATCAAATTGGTGTTCCATTCCGGGATTCTAAGTTTTTCTTTATAAGTTCCGTTTTTTATAAAGATGGTCACTTTTTCATATGGAAAAGACGGGCTTGCATAAATAGCATCTTGTATTTTGATAAAGTCGCCGGAACCATCCTGAGCAACTGTTAAAAAGTTAGTTTTTTTTTTCTCTGATGGTATTTCTGAAACTTTTATGCCATTTTTTACTGCCCAGGAAGCGTATTTTTTCAAAACTTCTTTTGGTTCGTCTGTATACCAGGCATAACCGTTTCTGCGTTCTGCACCTATTTCATCTAGTGATTTCTTTTTTATTCCGTCTCGATCGCTAAAGAAAGGTTCGTTGTTATCGAGCTCCATAAATCTTGCCCAGATTGGTGACGCATTTTGAACCTGAATCATTTTTTTGTCTATAATTTTTCCGGCATCATTTAAAACACGTTTCTCTTCGAGGTTAGTGATTTTTGTTTTTTCAAACCATGCAGCAGCACTTTTTACAGCGGTAATTATTTCTGGTGAAGGTTTTTGAATTGACATTAAAAGTAAAACAATTTTAGCCGATTCTTTTCCGCTAAGTGAAGGAAGTTCATAAGCTCTGGCCTTTGCCGGAAGTAAGGTAACTTCGTCATGCTGCGCACACCAAGCCGTTAAAACTCCGTTTTGTTTGTATTGTGTTTTAATAATGCAGTCAATGCCTTTATCAAAAGCTGTTTTAGTTTTGACAATAATTTCTTTTGATGGTTTAATGCTGTAAAAATCAGTTTCTTCAGCAACTTCTTTCATCACATTTAAAATGCGCACCATCGAATCGTCATTATAAGTTATATGTGTGTAATATCCTTTTTTTAAGGGATAAAACTGAGGCCAGCCGCCGTTTGCATATTGCGCTTCTAATAAATAATTTAGACCTTTTAAAAAAGATTCTTTATAACGTTCGTCTTTAACCTGAGTATACATTTTAGACATGAAAAACATTTCCTGAGTGGTTGCTCCATTGTCTGTTGTGGTTTCTTTTGTGGTTTTCTTTATTTCAAGTAATTCTTTTTTCTGCGAGGGAGTCAGCTCATTCTGCATTTGAATGTTTTTTGGCCAGCCTCCAATATCCCTTTGATAAAGCAAAACATTTTCGGCAATTTTTTTTGCTTCTTCTGTACCAAACCAGGACGCATCATTTTTACGAATAATATCCGGCCAGTTTTTATTTGTATTTTGTGCCTTAACTGTAAAACTAAAACCAACAATAAAAAGCAGTACTATTTTTTTTAGCTGAATCATTTTATTTTCATTTAAGATATTCTCTGTATTTTTTTCGCTTCAACAGAAAGCTTAATTTTTGTTTCAAAAAAAATTAAATTTGATATTTTTGTAAGAAAAAACATTTAAACACTATTTTTAGCTGTTAATTTTTATTCAAATGTATTGAGATATTAATTTTTAAAAATCTTTTATTATATCTCATTTATTGAGTCCGTTTTTTTTATCAAAAAGTTATTTTTTAGAATTTGATGCTTTTTCATTTAGTAATTCTAAACCAATCAACAGCAGCATTTCCCGAATCGTTTGTTATTTTTTCGCCTAAAGCAAAAAGTCCGATTTTGGCTCCAATCCATTTTCCTTCTTTCGAAATAAAATCAGTTCCTACTGCCTGATAATTTTTATCGTCTAAGCTGTAAAAAAAACTGCATACTCCGCCTTTCTTAATTTTAACTCTTAAATAAATAATATTATTAGAAATCAAAACTGGTTTTGTTTCGGTTTCAGAAACGGTTTTATTAAATGTTCCCGTTTTTTGGCTTAAATATAATTTTCCTTCTACATTTTTAAAACATAAATAACTATAATCCAACCCCATAATGATTAGTCCGGTCGATTCTCCATTTAATCGTGTATTGAAAGTTATTTTGGCTGTCGCCGAAAATTCTTCGGCAGGAAACTTTTGAAGCAGCAAATTTGGAGCATCAAATATTTTATTGTCTTTAATTGTTGTGACGCAAAATAAATTCAGGTAACCCATACTGGCAGGAAAACCCCAATTGATCTGCGAATTTGCCTGCCACTGCCATTGCAAACCTAACTTAGGTTCATTAAATTCATCTGAAGTCGCCGGATTTTCAATTGGATATTTTTTACCTGCATTTGGTTTTTTAAATGTTGTAACTGGTTCGCCTATTCCGTTTTTATCAAAATCCTGTCCCATAACCGGCCAGTCATTTTCCCATTTCATAGGCTGTAAATGCACAATTCTTCCATAAGCACCTTTATCCTGAAAATGAATAAACCAGTCTTCGCCAGTTTGTGTCTGCACCCAGGCACCCTGATGCGGGCCATTTATTTTAGTTGATCCCTGCTCTAAAACTTTTTTCTTTTCATAAGGGCCAAAAACATTTTTAGATCTTAAAATAGTCTGCCAGCCAGTAGGAACACCGCCTGCAGGTGCAAAAATGTAATAGTAATTGTTTCGTTTGTAGAATTTTGGACCTTCAATTGTGCCTTCACTTTCATGTCCGTCAATCACCATAACTTCATCATTATTAGCGATTGTTCCTTCTGTATTCATTGTGCAGACTACTAATAAACTTTTAATCTGCGCACGGCTTCCTGCAAACGCATGTGTTAAATATACTTTTCCGTCATCATCCCAAAGCGGACTCGGATCAATCAATCCTTTTCCGGCTTTTACCAAAAGCGGCTCTGACCAAGGCCCTTCTGCTTTTTTAGCTTTTATCAAATAAATCCCGAAATCAGGATCTGGATAATAAATATAAAATTCGTTATTATGATACGTAATACTAGGCGCCCAGACTCCATTTCCGTGCTGTACTTTATCATAAGTTTCAAAAGGCGGCTGTTTTGGCAGGGCATAACTTAAAATGGTCCAGTTTACCAGATCTTTAGAATGCAGAATCGGAAGTCCCGGAATACAGTTAAAAGACGATGCTGTCATATAAAAATCGTCTCCAACCCTAACGACATCAGGATCTGAGTAATCAGCGTGAATAATAGGATTTGTGTAAGTTCCGTCTCCATTATCCGGTGTCCAGACTTGTGCCGAATTTTTCTCAAAAGAGAAAATAGAAAGGAGAGTGAAAATGATTTTTATATTTTTCATTTTTATTTTGTTTTTTTACCTCAACGTTTTGTCATTTCGAGGAACGAGAAATCACACTAGTTTATCGACAAAGATTGGCGACTATTGGAATAGAATTTCTTGTGCGATTTCTCGTTCCTCAAAATGACAAGCTATGCGTTTAAAACCTGTCGGGTTTCTATCGTAATTTGCAATTGGAGTTTCTTTGAGGAATTACTTTTCGATGCTTCTCCCGAAGCCTCGGGATCGCTCAGCAAGACAAAGCGTGCGCTCACTCATAACTGATAATTCAAAATTCATAACTCACAATTAACTTCTATCTGTTTAACTCCAAAGCAGCCAAAATAAAAGGTCCTGTCGCTTTAGGATCGTTGTCTTTTTTTCTTTCGTTTACGTAATATTCATAAGAACCATCACGATACGGAGTTCCGCCTAAACCTGCAACCTGACAGCAGTTTGTTAGTGTGATACCGCCGTCTTCGTCTACCTTTTTGATTAAGATTTTAGTCAATCCGTCAAAAGCTTTGTTGGCCAGTTTTTTATATTTTGAAGGTAAATACCCTTTGTTTGCTCCTTTTGCAAAAGCATAAGCAAACATTGCTGATCCAGAAGCTTCTAAATAATTTCCTTTTTCACCTCCTTTATCCGTAACCTGATACCACAATCCAGATTTATCCTGGTATTTAGCCAAAGCCGCAGAAACATTATTTAAATATTTAATTAACTCATTTCTTTTTGGATGATCTTTTGGCATATAATCTAAAACATCAACCAGGGCCATTACGTACCAGCCTAAAGCTCTTGACCAAAAGTTTGGCGAGTTTCCTGTTTCTTTATTTGCCCAAGGCATTGCTTTACTTTCGTCCCAGCCGTGGTATAATAATCCCGTTTTTGGATCTGTTGCGTGCAATTGAATCAACTCAAATTGTTTTGCGATATCGTCAAAACTTTTTCCGTTTTCAAACGTTGCTGTATATTGTGCATAGAATGGTTCCCCCATGTACAAACCATCTAACCACATTTGGTTTGGATAAATTTGTTTGTGCCAGAAACCACCGCTTGCTGTACGAGGCTGCTCTGCTAACTGCTTGCGAACTAACTGCATCGCTTTTAAATATTTATCTTGTTTTGATTCTGCATAAATATCAAAAAGTAAACGTCCGGGAACCACCAAATCGATATTATATTTGTCAAATTCGTAGGTTTTAATGCTTCCGTCTTCCTGTACCAATTCGTCTGCATAGGCTCTAACATAAGCTTTATATCTGGGATCAGGATTTTTCTTGTACAACTCCTCAATTGAATGTAAAACCAAAGCATGAACATAATCCCATTTTGGCTTTTTAGAATCGTCAAGCATATAACTTTCCGGATGGCGTTTCATTAACGTTAAAGCCATTTTATCTGACCATTTCATGTCTTTAGAAATAACAATTTCTTTTTTTGCAGGTTCTTGCGAAATCACTTTGCAGCTTGTTAAAGCCAGTACGCAAACTAATAAAACCGACATGAAACTTTGTGTCCTTGTATTTTTCATTTCAAAATATATTTAGATTCTTCTTTTGTTATTTTATAATTTATATGTTTAGAAACAGGTTTCTTCTTTTTTTGCCACAGATTAATGGATTATTTGGATTATTCTTGGCTTACGTTTGTTTTAAACACATAGTCCCGAAACTTCGGGATAGTTTTTGGAACTTAATAAAAGGCGTTTCACTTGCATTAACAAACATAGTGCGCTATATGTAAGAAGTATGCTTCTTTTTATACTCTTTTAAATCACAATAAATTCTATGTTCCTATGTGTTAAATATTGTTCACGCAGATTTGCTTCGCCTGTTCGCTATCGCTCGGGTAACAGATCCAGCAGATTTTTAATTCTTAATCTTTAATTTTTTCAAATCTTTTTAATCCTATAATCTGTGGCAAAAAACAAATTACATCTTCCCTTTTTTGTATAATACTTCTAATTGTGTGTCCAAATATTTTACAAATTCTTCCTGAGATTTTATTCCATTTTTTTCTTGTTCCCAGGCTCCTAAAAGATAAAAAACAGTTGCTTTTGTTGTTGGCTTAAAAACCAATAAATAATCTAAATCAGTATCGGCAATATTTTCGATTGTGTTTACTTGATAAAAGATAGCCATTCCTAATTTATCAGGAACCAAAGATTGTGTCCCATACGTTGCCAAATATGCCCATTTTTTATTTTTACTTTCTTTTTTAAGCAATTCTGTATTCTTTTGTTTTACAATTCCCGTACAGATTCCTTTGATTTCTTTAGATGCCTGAATAGTATGCTTTGTATACAGCTGGTCTGGTTTTATAGTCAAAATTGAAGTGAAATCAATTTTATCAGATGCAGTTTTCCATCCATAATAATTCACTTTTACGCCAGATTCCTTGTCTTTATTAACAACTGCTGCGATCGTAGAATCGACTTCGTGGAAATGCAGTTTTTCATTGTTTAAATAACGATCAACAGACCCAATCCCAATTCCTTTTCCGGCTTTTAGAATATCGGCTCCCCAATCGCTCATTTCGTGGTAGGAATCAAAATTATCCTGTCCCACAACCGGCAGGATCATGGCAGAAGTTTTCTTTCCGAAAATATCAATTGCATTTCTCCAGTCTAAATATAAACGATAACCAATTCGGTTATTTTCCCAGCCCGGACCTTCGTAACGAATATCAAAAGAGTGGTCTGTATGTTCAGGTGCCAATTTTAGTCGGTCGACGTTTTTAAAAGCTGTTCCGCCAATGTATTTGCGTCCTTCCCATTTTCCGTCTGTTTTTGCCGAAATTTCGGCATACGTTTTAGCCGTTTTTATATCATATTTTTGAGCATTAACTGATGTAAAACCAATTAAGAATAAAACTGCGGCTGTAATTTTTGTTTTCATTTTATGGTAAATTATTTGAATATCTTATTTAGAAATTTGATCGTAAAATTGGTCGTTTTATAAAACCAGGGTTCAAAAAACCAAAAAGAATGCGGTGAGTTTTCTAGTATTTGAACTTCATTGTAAATTTTATACTGATTTAAAATCTTTATCATATCATCTCTCCCGGCATGAAACCTGTCGATACTGCTGTTTATAAACAATATGGGCGGTGTATTTTTATCAGTATGGCTTAAAGCCGATGCATTTTTCCAATTCTCCTTTTTTTCTTCATAAGGGCCTCCGAGCCAAAATGATGCCATTTCTCCTTCTGAAGATTCCTGATGCCTGAATGCCAAAACGCCGTCTATATCGATAATTGCGTTTACTTTTGAAGTTGATTTACTTTTATAAGAAGCATCTTCAAAAGCCGGGTTTTCATTTGTTGTACCAATCAAAGCTGCCATCTGCCCGCCCGAAGAACAGCCTAAAACCGCAATTTTGTCTGGATCTGCTTTGAATTTCTTTGCATTATCTTTAATAAATTTAATCGCATTTTTTACATCATAAACTCCGTACGGATATTTTGCCTCGAGCGATAATCTGTATTCTATTGTAAAACAGGAATAACCGTAAGAAGCAATTTCTTCTGCCAAAGCATTCATCTGGGTTTTATCGCCAGATCTCCAGCCTCCGCCGTGAATCATAATAACGGCAGGATTTTGCTTTTTTGTATCGTATATAAAAGCATCAAAATGCAAGGCTCTTTCGTTTTCTTTAAAGTAAATTGCATCACTAATCAGATTAACCCCTTTATGTTTCTCTATAACCGGAATTGTAATGGATGGATGTTTTTTTATCAATTTATTGTATGTGCTTTTTACTGTGTATGATGTGTCTACACTATAAGTTTGCTGTGCATTTATCGCACAGGAAAACAAGAATAAAATCAATACAATTTTTCGCATTACAATCCTTTTACTTTTTAGTTAGAAAGGAGTTCGACACTTTGGTCAAACTCCTCTTTAACTTCTTCAAAAAAACAAATAGTCTCAAAAAACTAACAAATTACTAATAACCAGGATTTTGAGGAAAATCTTTATTTTGGTTTAAATCCAATGCCACCTGCGGGATTGGTCTTAAAATTTTAAGCTGTCCGCCAACACCTACAAAATTAGCTGCCTTAATTTTATAATTATGAGCCGATGCTCTTGCTACTAATGTTCCTGTACGTTTTAAGTCAAACCAGCGCTTATATTCGCCTAACAATTCTCTTCCTCTTTCATCTAAAATATAATCGATGTTGAACTCTGCCGCTGTAGCATTTGCAACGCCGGCTCTTCTTCTTACTTCGTTTAAACGGTCTAAACCTGTTCCCGGATTTCCTGCTTTTAAATAGGCTTCGGCAGCAATCAAATACGTTTCTCCCAATCTCGAAACAATAATATCTCTCGTACTTACAGGCCCTGTACTAGAAGGTGTTGTAGGATCCGGATCGTCAAATTTCTTAACTGGAATCGTATAACAGTCTAAGTTTTTTATTAAAGTATGCGCTGCAGAATATTCTCCCCAAGGATGGTACACAAACGTCGCCGATTTTCTAGCCGCATTCGCTGTTTCCCAAGCCACTCTGTCTGCAGGTGTAAACCATTTTGGCTCATAAAAATGTCTCACTTTTAATGATGCCGGATTTGTACTTCTGTAATATGGATAATACAACACATTTTTTGTAACGCCGTTTGTAGTTTCAGGACCTTCCAGAATTTCTGTCATAAAAGTTCCTTCCCATCTTTTGTCTCCTTTTTCGTAAAGACCTAAAGCGTAATCTGTTGGACATAAATTATAACTTCTTAATGGCGCACCCGTTTCTGCTCCGCCTAAATACGAACTGAAATAATAAAACTGGTTATTTCCAAGTTTTGTTGGGTCTGTGCTTGTTGAAGCTTTGTCGTATTGAACAGAGAAAATAGTTTCGGCATTTAAATCGTTTCCGGGTTTGAATAACTGGTCGAAAGCAAGAGCTAAAGTTTGTCCGCCAATTGCTGCATCTGCGTAAGCTGCAGCTTTTGCAAAATCATCGGCTTTGCCAAAAGTTTCATATCCTCTTGTTAAATAAACTTTTGCCAATAAATCGTTTACGGCTCTTTTGTTTACTTTTCCAGTTGTGCTGTAAGAGTTTGTTCCAACACTTGCTAATGCTGCATCTAGATCTGAAATAATCTGTGTATAGACTTCCTCTGCAGTATTTCTGTGAAAAGATAAAACCGGTGTTGTAATATTTTCATTTACAATTGGAACGCCGCCATAAGTCTGAACTAACAGGAAATAAGCTTGCGCTCTTAAAAATCTGGCTTCGCCCACTAAAGTGTTCAAATTAGCCGTTTGTTCTGTTATTGCCGAATAATAAACAGCTTTATTTACAGATTGAATCAATTGGTAACAAGGCGTATACAAATCTGCAACATTATCAGAAGATGGTATTAAAAGTGTGTACTGGCTTAAACCTGCTGGTTCCGGCGTTCTTCCTTCGGCATACATATCTGTTCCGGCTTCAAATAACCACGGATTTCCTCCATAAATACTTTTTAGCCATGCATAATTTGTATTAATCAATAACTGATATCCTGATGCGGTTTTATAAGTGGCATCGGCAGGAACATTCGAAAGACTTTCTTCCTCAATATAATTACTGCATGAATTTAAAACCATAGCAGCAATTCCTAATAGTATTATTATTTTTTTCATTTGATATCTTCATTAAAATTTAACACTTAATCCCAATTGCGTTGTTACAGATGCCGGACGGTTTACCCCAAAAGGAGAAGCGGCCCATTCTGGATCATATCCATCAAAATCTGTAAATACAAATGGATCTAAAACATTTACATAAATTCTCAAATTACTGATTTTAAGTCTTTTCAACAATTCTGAATCTAATGTGTACCCCAAAGATATGTTTTTGATTTTTACGTAAGAAACGTCTCTGTAGTAACCAAATAAAGAGGTCCAGTAAGCTCCCGCGCCTGTTGCAACCGGCCCCGGTCTTGGGTTTGTGTTATTTGCATTGGCCTGAATTCCTGTTCCGTTTGTTGGAATAAAATAATCCATTGCCAGTTTTTGACGTCCTCTGTCACTTACATCTGCAAAATTTTGGTGAAAAGTACTTAAAACTGTCTGTCCCTGACTTGTCAGTACAGAAAAATTGAAATCGAAATTACCCACAGTCAGTTTAGAATATAAACTTCCCTGCCACTCCGGATTTGCATTTCCAATTACCGTTCTATCATTCTGATTAAATTTACCATCGCCATTTAAATCTTTTGGTCTCGCCTGACCCGGAGCCTGTCCGTAAGATGCTGCAAGTGCAGCTTCGCTTTCCTGCCAGACACCATTGTAAACGTAGTTGTAATTAGGGTTTAATTCTGATCCCAGAATTAATTTATTTCCAATATCACTAACTTTATCCTGATTATAAATTGACTCTAATTTATTTACGTTTTTAGTAAAGGTGAAAGTTGTTTCCCAATTTACTTTTTCGCTTTTAATATTCTTTGTCGTTAATAAAACTTCGACCCCTTTATTGCTTACAGAACCCACGTTTGCAAAAGTATTTTTCCAGCCGCTTTCTGCAGGTAATTGCTGTTTGTAGATTAATTTATCTGATAATCTGTCGTAAACATCAACACTTCCTGAGATTCTGTTTTGCAAAAATCCAAAATCAAGACCAAAGTTTAATTCTCGTGTTTTCTCCCAGGTTAAATCCTGATTCGCTAAATTTTCAGACTGCCAGCCCGAAACTACATTTGCTCCGTTTGCATAAAAAGTCTGCTGATTTAATAAAGCCTGAGAAGTATAAGGTGCCACATTGTCGTTTCCAGTATAACCTAAACTTGCACGAAGTTTTAAGTCTGAGATTATAGTACTGTTTGCCAAGAAAGATTCTTTACTGATTTTCCATCCTAATGCTACAGATGGGAAACTCTGCCATTTATTTCCTTCTGATAAAACAGACGAACCATCCCATCTTGTAGAAGCTGTCAATAAATATTTGTCTTTAAAAGTGTAGTTTAAACGAACCGCGTAAGAGCTTAAAGTATTTTTTTGATATCCGGAACTGATGTTATAGCTGGTTTGAACTCCAGATCCCATATTATTTGATCCAACATCAAAAGGCTGATTATTAGAATATAAATATGAAGTCTCATCAACATTTGAATACAAACTCTGTAATAATAAAACGCTAAAATCATGTACTTCGGCAAAAGTATGTTTCAAATCAATCTGATTGTCCCAAGTATAATTGAAGTTATTGTAGTTTTTTATTGAAGCCGAATTTTTTCCGTTTAATGTAACTCCGGCATTTGTCTGTGCGCCATAAGCTGCACTTGTAACTGTATTTTCTATTCCTGCAGCAAATGTTGTTTTAAACGAAAGCCATTTTAAAGCCTGATATTGAAAGAAAACATTTCCAACTGTCTGCCATGTTTTTTCTTTTTGAGATGAATTGGCTATCTCCATTAAAGGATTTACAGTACTGGTTTTATTAATTGCCCAGGAACCATTAGGATAAGTTAATTTTCCCGGAAGGAAAAATAAAGTACCTACTCTTTCATTTCCATCGGCATCAATAGCCCAAGGCGACATTAAAGGGCTTAATCTAAAAGCATCCTGCATGGCTAAATCACTTCCTAACTGTGTGTCAACACGAGCTATAGTAACATTTGCACCTGTTGTAAATTTGTCGTTTATTTTGTGATTTAATCCTAACTTGAAAGAATATTTATCTGTCCCGTCATTGTCGATAAGTCCTTCATCACTTTGAATTCCGAATCCTAAATTGTAGCTCAACCCAGAATCTGAACGGCCTGTTACATTTAAGTAATTATTTTGCGTCATTCCGGTTTTTAGAACCGCATCTGCCCAGTCAAAATTGTAACCGCTGTTTGCTCTTGAAACCAATAACGGACTTTGATTTCCTGCCAAAGCAGCAAGCTGCGCCGGAGTCTGCGTTGCTGGTGTTGCGCTCATGTAGGCAACCTGGTGAAATTTCCACCACTCTTCACCATTCATCATTTTTGGCATTCTTGCAGCTGTCTTTGTTCCGTAAGAAGATTCAAAGGTTACATTAATTCCTGATTTTACATTAGCACCACTTTTAGTGGTAACAATGATAACGCCGCTGGCTCCCCTTGAACCGTAGATTGCGGCTGATGAGGCATCTTTTAAAACGTCCATTCTTGCAATATCCTGCGGATTCAGAAAGTCAATATTATCAACCGGAACACCGTCTACAACATATAATGGAGATGATCCTACCAATGAATTGTTTCCTCTAATGACAACTTTAAATCCGTCTCCTGAACGTCCTGAACTTGATGAAATCTGAACTCCGGGCGTACTTCCCTGAATTGCTTCAAGTGCACTTGTTGTATTTCGTTCTGTAATCGTTGCAGCACTTATCGTACTTACTGATCCTGTAAGGTCAGTTTTCTTTACAGAACCATAACCCACAACCACAACTTCGTTTAATGAGTTTGACTGCTCTGCAAGGCTTACATTAATTTTCGTTTTTCCGGCAGTACTTACTTCCTGCGTTTGAAAACCTAAATAGCTTATTATTAATACTGCTTTATTACTCGTTACGTTTATTTTAAAACTTCCTTCGAAATCTGTAGAAGTTCCGTTTTTGGTTCCTTTTTCCTGAATGTTAACGCCTGGCAGCGATAATCCTGCAGCATCTGTAATTTTTCCTTCTATTACTACAGACTGTGCGTTTACGGCATTGCACAGTAGGAAATTCAGGAAAAATAAAAATACGAGATTGTATTTTCTTTTTTTCTTTAATGGTTGTTTAATTTTCATAAGCGGTTTAGTGGTTTGGTTAAATGTTATAGTTACTAGTTTTTATTTGTTTACTTTTTTTCCATTTATATAAGTATTTATAAAATTGATGTTCTTTACATTTTTTAATGAATAGACTGAATCTGCTTTTTCTATTTTTACATTTTTCAGCGTAATGTTTTCTACTGGAGATTCTGCATAACCTTCTGCCAAAACGCCAAATTTTCCGCTGTTTTTTACCGTAACATTTTCGAGGTTTATATTTCGCACTGTTGGTATAAAATTTCCGGTTTGTGAGCCGTACACATTATAAAACATGGTTACAAGCAAAACGCATTCTTTTACCGTTCCTACTTCGAGGTTTCTAACAAAAATATTTTCAATTAAACCTCCTCTTTTTGAATTGGTTTTGATGCGAATAGCCCGATCTAAGTTTAGGCTGTCCATTACACAATTCTCTACAAAAACATTATTTACCCCGGCAGAGATTTCACTTCCAATTACAACTCCGCCATGACCGTCGATCATTTTACAATTTTGAACAATGATGTTTTTACTCGGAATCGCTACTCTCCTTCCATCGGCATCACGGCCGGCTTTTATAGCAATGCAGTCATCACCAGTATTGAAGGTGCAGTTTTTGATTACTACATTTTGAGAATATTCAGGATCACAGCCGTCATTGTTTGGTCCGTGGCTGTTTACTGTTACACCGTCGATAATGATGTTGTTGGTTTTGATTGGGTGCAGAATCCAAAAAGGAGAATTGATAACCGTTATATCTTTTACCAAAACGGTATTACATTCAAAAAACTCGATAAAGTTTGGGCGTAAATATCTTCCTTCCCCAAAAATTCTTTCTGCAACAGGAATTCCTTTTTCAGCCATATCAACTAAAACTTCACGGTTTGCCGGATCATTTTGCGACGGAATTCCTTTTTTCCAGCCGTATCCTTTTCCGCCAGACCAAATCCACCAGTTGGTGCTGTCTGCCTGACCGTTTAAAATACCCTTTCCTGTAATGGCAATATTGGTTTTATTTTTAGCATATATAAGCGGAGAATAGTTCATTACTTCTGTTCCTTCCCATGAAGTATGAACGATTGGATAATTTTTTGGATTTAGGCTGAAAAGAATCTCGGCGTTATCTTCTAAATGCAGGTTTACATTGCTTTCTAAATGAATGGCTCCGGTTAAGTATTTTCCATTTGGCACCAATACTTTTCCACCGCCATTTTCTGCACAGGTTTTAATCGCTTTTTCGAATGCTGAAGTGTTTAAAGTTTTACCGTCTGCAACAGCTCCAAAATCGTTTATATTATAGGTTTTATCCTTAAATTTTGTTTGAGAAAGACTTTTAATGGTCAATTCTATATTTTTCCACGGATCAGGTTCAGATAAAGCTGCAATTTTTTTAGCACAGGATATAGTCAAAACAACCATAATACTGACAAAAACAATTGATTTATACGCTATAATCTTATTTTTATTCATTTGTGTGGAATATCAAGTAAACAATGCAAAAACATAAATAATTATGTAATCGATTACACGAAAATAGAAAATATGTTCCACTCAGCCAAATTTATTTAGAAATAAATTGTATTTTTAATTTTTATTAAGAATTATAATTACATTTAATGCAAAAATTATTATAATTTATTATTATTGTAGAATAAAAAAACATTGTAGTAATTTGATATGGTAATCGATAACATTAAATATTACGTTATCTAAAAAAAATGTATTTTTGTCTAAGAATTTAACTTGTAAAAACCCTTTTTAATGAGCGAAAAAGTAACCATTTATGATATTGCCGAGAAATTAAATATCACTGCAGCTACTGTTTCCAGAGCGTTGAATAACAACCCGAAGATTAAAGAAAGTACTCGTGAGTTGGTTATTAAAACTGCTGCCTCAATGAACTATAAGCAAAACAAACTTGCTTTAGCATTAAAAAGCGGCCGAAGTAACAATATTGGTGTAATTGTACCTCGTATAGACAGTAACTTTTTCGCATCTGTGATCAGGGGAATCGAAGAAGAACTGCATCCTAATGGCTATCAGGTAATTATATGCCAGACACATGAGAGTAAAAAAAGAGAAAATGAAAATCTATATACTTTAATTGATGCTCAGGTTGACGGCATTTTAATGTCTTTAACTGATGTAACGAACGAAAATGACGGTGCATTTCAATATGTACTTCAAAAGAACGTTCCGCTGGTTTTTTTCGACAGAAGCAAACATATTGAAGGTGTAAGTTCTGTAACCATAAACGACTTTAGGGGCGGTTATTTAACTACCAAGCATTTAATTAATGAAGGCTGCAGACATATTGCGCATTTCTCTGGGGATCAATCGCTGGAAATCTTTAAAAACAGGTTTTTAGGTTACAAACAGGCTTTGCTAGATCACGGAATCGAATTTAAGGAAGAATATGTTATTTATACGAAAAGTGCAGTTGAAGCAGGAAAAGAAGCGGTTGATAAACTGCTGCAATTAGAAACGCCGCCGGATGCCATATTCTCTGCAAGTGATTTTGCTGCATTAGGAGCTATTCAGGAACTTAAAGAAAGAAATATCAGTATTCCGAAAGAGTTTTGTGTAGCTGGTTTTAGTAACGAGCCTTTTACTAAGTTTATGGAATTATCTATTACTTCTGTAGATCAGTCGCCGCTTGAAATGGGAAAAATGGCAGCCCGTGTTTTCTTAGAACAGGTCGACAAAACAGAAACGATTAAAATCGAAAAAAAGGTAGTTCTCGCACCAGAATTACACATCCGAAAATCATCATCAAGAAGCACCTTTTAGGTTTTTTAACCATATAAGTTATATAAGTAAATTTAAGTTTGCTTTATATAACAATAAAAAAGAGGCTGTCTCAAAAGTAAAATCAAGCTGTTGAGAATCGCGTAAATGGAAAATTTCTCCGATAGGTATCCGAATAAAAAAGAGGTTGTCTCGACTTTTAGACTGCACCCAAAAGTTTAGACAAATTTATAATTAAGTTTTATAATAATGAGCTCGATATTGTATCGGGCTCATTGCTTTTAGATTAAGTTTTATTCTGTCATTATTATAATAATTAATATACTCAATAATCTCCTGTTTTAATTGACCAATGGAACTGTATTTTTTAAGATAAAACAGCTCTGATTTTAATGTTCCAAAGAAGTTTTCAATAATGGCATTGTCAAGACAATTTCCTTTTCTGGACATACTTTGTTTAATTCCTTTTTCTTTTAATAAGTATTGGTACTGTTTCATTTGATACTGCCATCCTTGATCAGAGTGCAGCGTTAAATTAGTATTATTGGGTATTTTCTTAAATGCTTTTTCAAGCATCACAGCTACTTGGTTAAATACGGGTCTTTCAGCCAGTTCATAGCTAATTATTTCTCCATTAAACAAATCAATTATTGGTGATAAATATAATTTTTTTCCTGAGACGTTAAATTCAGTTATATCGGTTGCCCATTTTTGATTAGGTACTGATGCTTTAAAGTTTCTGCTCAGAATATTTGGGGCAATCCTGCCTTGTTCTCCTTTATAGGATTTATATTTTTTAACTCTGATAAGACTTTTTAATCCCAACGATTTCATTAGTCTTAAAACTGTTTTATGATTGATGATTATCCCTTGAAGGTTTAACTCACTAGTGATCCTCCTGTATCCGTAACGTCCCTTATGCTTATAATAAATTGATTTTATAAGTTCTTTTACTTTTTTGTATTTATCAGCTGTTTTACTCTGTTTTTGATAATAATAAAAACTGCTGCGCGCCACATTACTACAATTTAAAAGTAATTTTAAATCATAGCGATGCCTTAATTCCATTATGACTTGCGATTTTTGGCTTTTTCTTCGGCTTGAATTAAGGCTTGTAACTTTTTTAGAAAATCAATTTCACAGCGTAATGCTTCATTCTCTAACAGAAGTTCTTCTTCCCTGGTTAAAGGTTTTTTGGATTTACTTTTTTTATCTTTAGAATCACTCATAGATTTTGGCCTCCCTTTTGGTTTTAGTTTTAATCCTTCTAAACCAAAATTAGCAAAATCTTTTTTCCATTTAATGATAATTGAATCCGAAGGAATGTTAAATCGTAAACGAGCTTCTCTTAAAGATAACGAATCCCTATAAATTGACTTTAAAACCTTTAATTTAAAATCAATCGGATAAACCCGATTTTTTCGTAATAATAAACCTGCCCTTCCATATTCCCTGTAAAAACTGACCCATTTGCGTATATTAGATTTGCTGGTTCCTTTCTCGTTAGATACTAATGCAAATGAATAATGTTTAACAACTACTAATTCTACACATTCAAGTTTGAATTCATAACTGTGCTTGACTTTTCTTTCCATAAAAATGCCCCCAAATAGCGTCTAACTTTTTGGGGGCAGTGCACAGGTATGGGTCTCAGATATTACTTATATCGGCAAACGTGAGAAACCCTGTTATTTAAGTTTAATAACCGACGCTTATTCAAAAAAGATAATGGGTTATGAGGTGTCTGATTCCCTTAGTACACAAGGATGTATTAATGCTTTAAAAATGGCTCATAAGAATAGGGTCTTTAGAACTGAACCATTGATACATCATTCAGACAGAGGCATACAATATTGTTCGGATGAGTACCAGTATTTTTTAAAGAAATGCAGTCTAAAATGCAGTATGACACAAAACTCAGACCCTTATGAAAACGCAGTGGCTGAAAGAATAAACGGAATATTAAAACAAGAGTTTAGGATTGATGCCTATCATCTTGAACTATATTTAATGAAGAAACTGGTAGCTGAGATTATTAATAAATATAACCAGATTAGACCACATTGCTCAAACTATATGCTGACTCCTGATCAAATGCACTTACAGAGAAGTATTAAAATGAAAACTTATAAAACAAAAAACAGAAGTAACTCGGAAGTTACTTCTGTCTAAAAAAATGTATTTTTACTGTTATTAATCCTGTATCGTTATTTTAGGACTAGACATAAGTATAATCTAAAATGAACTTATATAACTTATATGGCTAAAAAAAAAAGACGCACTGCTGTGCGTCTCTACATATAAACCTTTGTAACTTTGGACCTTTGTAACTTTGTACCTAAAAACTAAAGCGATACTCCTCTTTTCCAAGGGATGAAGTCGTTTTGGTTTAAAAGTGCTGCTTTGGTTTTTACTGTTCCGCTTGCAACATCTATAATAAATTCTAACATTTCATCGGCCATTTCATCGATTGATTTTTCTCCGGTGATGATTCCCCCGGTGTCAATATCAATGATGTCAGACATTTTATCTGCTAACTGCGTGTTTGAAGAGATTTTTACAACCGGAGCGATCGGGTTACCTGTTGGTGTTCCTAAACCTGTTGTAAACAATACCATATTTGCACCAGAACCAACCATTGCTGTTGTACACTCAACATCGTTTCCTGGTGTACAAAGTAAAGTTAAACCTGGCTTAGTGATATATTCTCCATAATCAAAAACTCCTGTAATAGGTGAAGTTCCTCCTTTTTTAGCCGCTCCTGCAGATTTCATTGCATCTGTAATTAAACCGTCTTTAATATTACCCGGAGACGGATTCATATCAAATCCTGAACCAGCATCTACAACCGTTTTTTCGTACCATTGCATTAAATCTAAGAAACGTTTTCCTCCTTCGTCTTCAACGCAGCGGTTTACTAATTCCTGCTCAACACCACATAATTCAGGGAATTCAGAAAGAATTGTAGTTCCGCCTAAAGCAGCCAATAAATCTGAAGTAACCCCTAAAGTTGGGTTTGCAGAGATTCCAGAGAATCCGTCAGATCCACCACACTCTAAACCAATTTTTAGTTTAGATAATGGAGCAGGTTCTCTTTTTATTTCGTTTGCTTTTTTAATCGCTTCAAAAGTGTCTTTTACCACACTGCTCAACATTGTTTCGATTGTTCCAATTGACTGCTGGTCGTAAATTAAAACAGGCTTTTTACTGTTTGGGTTTATAGCATCAAGAGCGTCTTTAAAAATCTGAATCTGAAGATTCTGGCATCCTAAACTTAAAACTGTTGCCCCGGCAACGTTTGGATTGTTTACATAACCCGCCAATAATTTAGCCAGACTATGAGAATCCTGACGAATTCCGCCGCAGCCTCCTTGGTGCGTAATGAATTTTACTTCGATATTGTTGAATAAATTAGCATCGTTTGAAGCTGCTTCATTACCTGCGCCTCCAGTTTCTGATTTTACTAAAGAACGCAATAATAATTGATAATCATTTTCTTTAGGCTTCATTAATTCTTTTTCAAAAATATCTTTTAAGATTTCGATATTTCTGTTTTCACAGAAAACTAACGGGAAAAACAACCAAACGTTTTCAGTTCCAACCTGCCCGTCTTCTCTATGATAACCCTGCCAGGTTCTGTCTTTCCACTTGTCAACATTTGGAGCAGTCCAGCCAATCGTTTCTGTTTTGCCGGTAACTTTGTCGCTTTCATGTTTTACATTTTCAGTAGAAAGTAATCCTCCTCTTTCGATTCTTGCACTTGCTTTCCCTACTAAAACTCCATACATAATGATTCTGTCCCCTACATTAAAAGGAACCATTGCAATCTTATGTTTCATTTTTACATCTGTCTCAACCGTAACTGATTCCCCTTCAAAATCAATTACTTCGCCAGCCGTAAGATTCACCAAAGCCACCGCTACATTATCGGTTGGGTGAACTTTTATTAATTTTTTCTGCGTTGCCATAACCCTTGTTCTTTGTTCTTTTTGTTTTTGTTTTTTTTATTTTATTCTTTCCTGAAACCTGGCAAAACCAGCCTCAATTCCGTTTGAATCTATTTCTTCTAAAGCAATCGTAATCGCTTTTGTTAATGATGGAATCTCAGTTAAATCTTCATCCCAGAAACTTTTATTTTGCAAAGTAAGCCTTGCTACTTTTTCATAATCATCTGATTTCCATAAACCGTCAAAAAACGAAACAATATCTTCACTGTCATTAACCGGTAAGCTTTGTCCGTTCCATGTTCCTTTATAGAAACGTATTAAAGCAGCAAAAGCAAAAGTTAAATGAACCGGAAGTGTTTTGTGAATAGCAGCATATCCTGTTAAACTTGGCAAAACACGAACTTTAAATTTAGAAATTGAATTTAAAGCGATGGAAGATAATAAATGTTTTATAAATGGGTTTCTGAAACGGTCTAAAATTTCTTCAGAGAAACTTGCCAATTCATCTTTATCCATATTTAAGGTTTCATTGATCTCTTCAAAAACAGCTTTATTAACAAATTCTCCGGTAAAAGCATTATCAACAGTTTCTTTTACAGTTTCGTTTCCGTAAAGTAACGAAAAAGGAACCATTGCTGTATGCGCACCATTTAAAATTCTAACCTTACGTGTTCTGTAGGGCTGCATATCTTCAACAATTTTTACATCTAAATTTGTTTTTTCAAACGGAAGTTTTGCTTTCAATTCATCGTCGCCTTCAATAACCCATAAAAAGAATGTTTCTGCACTAACAATCAAATCGTCTTTATAAGCTAACTGGCTGTTGTATTCTTCGATTTGATCTTTCGGATAACCCGGAACAATTCTGTCTACTAATGTATTATGGAAACTACAATTGTTTAAAATCCAGGAAACAAAATCCTGACCCAATTTCCAGTCTGTACAATATTTCAAAATAACTTCTTTTAAAGTATCTGAATTATAATTGATTAACTCACAAGGAATAATTGTTAATCCTTTATCACCAGCTCCATTAAAATGTTTAAATCTTTCATGCAAAAGTACGGTTAATTTTGCAGGAAAAGATACAGGAGGCTGCATTGTTGGCAGATCTGAAGCAATATATTCTATACCAGCCTCAGTAGTATTTGATATAATAAAAGCCAGTTCTTCTTCTTTAGCCAGGGCCAAATATTCCTGAAAAGAAGCATAAGGATCAACTGCTTTTACAATATTGGTAATCAATTCTTTTTCCTGAATTTCCTCGCCTTTTTTTACACCTTTCATAAACAAAGTGTATAAACCATCCTGAGCATTGATCATATTCACCAGCCCTTTATCAATAGGCTGCACAACAGCTATACCGGCATTAAAATCAGCTTTTTGGTTTAATTTCTGAATGGCATATTCTACAAAAGCTCTTAAGAAATTACCTTCTCCAAATTGAACTATTTTAATAGGAAGTCTGTTTGAAAACCCTGAATTTGATCTGTTTATTTTTTCCATTTTAATTTTTACTTTAAAGTGTTATAAATAACCACTTAATACCTTATTGACCAATTTTAATACATTGTAAATGAAACATTACACTCGTAGTTAAAATAAATCCTGCTGTGAGGAGTGACAAGATTTATTTTTTTAAGCGTAATGCTCAATTACAATCTCTAAAATCTAAAAAAAACGCATCTAAATAAGGATTGGCATGATTACTCCTTATTTATTTTCTTATATTTTTTATGATGTCCAGAACCTGACTTACTTTCGTTTTTAATCCGTCGTAATCGTTTTTTTCTAAAATATCTTTTGAAATTAACTGCGACCCAATACCTACACAAGTTACACCAGCATTAAACCAGGAACTTAAACTTTCTACAGTTGGTAAAACGCCTCCGGTTGGCATTATAGATGTCCAAGGGCATGGGCCTTTTATCGCTTTGATAAATTCTGGTCCGTAAATATCTCCGGGGAATAATTTTACAATTTCACAGCCTAATTCTTCAGCTCTTGCAATTTCGGTAAGTGTTCCGCAGCCCGGTGACCAAAGTACTTTACGTCGGTTGCAGGCAATTGCAATATCCTCCCTAAAAACCGGAGTCACAATAAAATTAGCGCCTAAACTCATGTATAATGATGCAGAAGCAGCATCTGTAATAGAACCAACACCTAAGATCATTCCCGGTAATTCTGCCAAAGCATATTTATTTAAAGCTCCAAAAACTTCATGAGCAAAGTCTCCTCTGCTTGTAAATTCCATTAATCTTGAACCTCCGTCGTAACAAGCTTTTAAAACTTTCTTGCTTACTTCGATATCTGAGTGAAAAAACAGCGGCACCATTCCGTTATCTTTCATTGTTTGTGCCACTTCTATTCTTGAATATTTTGCCATATCTCTAATTAATTATCTTGATACTAATGCAGAACCATCACCATCAATCATATTTTCAACTTCTTTTAATGTAACCAAATTATAATCTCCTGCAATAGTATGTTTTAAACAGCAGGCAGCAACTGCAAAATCTAATGCTCTCTGGTTATTATTTTGATATTCTAACAATCCGTAAATCAACCCTCCCATAAAGGCATCACCGCTTCCTACTCTGTCTACAACCGGAGTTACTTCTTTTACAGCAGCCTGATAAATTGTTTTTCCGTCAAACAAAACACCGCCAATTCTTTGGTGCGATGCACTTACAGAATAACGAAGCGTTGTTGCAGCGATTTTTAAATTCGGAATTAATTCAAACAATTTTGAGTATAAAGCCGGAAGTGATTCCTGATCCTGATAATTAGGGTTTTCCTTCGGAATTCCTAACATGAAATAAGCAGTATCAATATCCCCTAAAATAACATTGCAGTATTGCAGCATTTCCGGCATTACTTCGCTTGGCGTTTTGCCGTATTGCCACAATTTAGATCTGTAATTTAAGTCGCAGGAAATTTTGATTCCTAGTTTATGAGCTGTTTTAATAGCTTCTAAACAAGCCTCAGCCGCGGTTTGAGAAATTGCCGGAGTAATACCGCTCCAATGGAACCACTCAGCTCCTTCTAAAACTTTTTCCCAGTCTATCTGGCCTTTTTCAATAGTCGCCATTGCACTGTGTGCACGATCGTAAACTACATTACTGCCTCGTGTTCCGGCTCCGGTTTCTAAAAAATAGATCCCTAAACGTTCTCCTCCGTAAACAATGCTTTTGGTTTCGACATTCATTTTACGCATTTCTTTTAATGCCGATAAACCAATCTCGTTTTGAGGCAATCTTGTAACAAATTCGGCATTTACACCATAATTAGCCAAAGAAACGCATACATTAAACTCTCCGCCTCCGTACGTAGCACCAAATGCTGCAGACTGCGAAAAACGTAAATGTCTTTCTGTCGATAAACGCAGCATGATTTCTCCAAATGCAACTACTCTACTCATTTTTTATTTATTTTTTACTAGTAAAAAGTTTTTTTGCCGCAGATTAAAGGATTAAAAAAGATTTTTCAAACTTTACTATTAATGAATTTTAATAGTTCAAATTCTTAATTCTTAATTCTTAATTCTTAATTCTTAATTCTTAATTCTTAATTCTTAATTCTTAATTCTTAATTCTTAATTCTTAATTAAAACTTGAAATACTCTTTAGCATTATTATATGAAATATCGGTAACTAATTTTCCTATCCATTCCATGTCGTTTGGAAGTTCTCCGCGTTTAATTTCATCTCCAAGAAGATTACATAAAATACGTCTGAAATATTCGTGTCTTGGGAACGATAAGAAACTTCTTGAATCTGTCAGCATTCCAACAAAACAGCTGATTAATCCCATATTCGAAAGTGCGTTTAACTGCTTTGTCATTCCGTCTTTTTGATCTAAAAACCACCATCCTGAACCAAATTGTACTTTTCCGCGAACGCTTCCGTCGTTGAAATTTCCAATCATCGCTGCCATAACTTCGTTATCAGCAGGATTTAGGTTATAGATAATCGTTTTTGTCAATTTATCTTTACTGTCCAATGCATTTAAAAAGCTGGATAATTTTTGTGCCTGCGGATAATCTCCAATAGAATCCCATCCTGTATCAGGACCTAAAATTCTGTGCATACGCGCATTGTTATTACGCAAAGCACCTAAATGAAACTGCTGTACCCAGCCAAATTCGTGATACGTTTCAGACAAAAACAATAAAACGGCACTTTGGAATTTTAAAGCTTCTTCTGAAGTTAGGATTCTGTTTTCTCTTTTCTTTTTGAAAATTGAGGCTATTTCACTTTCAGTAAAGTTTTCAAAATAAATCTGATCTAAACCATGATCACTTAATTTGCATCCGTTTGCATTAAAGAATTCAATTCTTTTTCTTAGTGCCGAAAGTAAATCGGCATAAGTAATAATTGCAACTCCGGACACATCCCCTAATGTGTCCAGATATGCATTATAACCATCATTAGCAATTAAGATGGCTTTATCGGGTCTGAAAGCCGTACTCATTTTAGTTCCAATTGGATTTTTGGCCAGTTTTTGATGAAACTCTAAACTGTCAGTTGGATCTTCGGTAGTACAAACCAATTCAGCGTTTACTTTTTTAAGAAGGCTTTGTGTACTGTATGCCTGCGAATTTATTTTTTCAGTTGTTTCGATATAAATTTTCTCAGCATTTTTTTCATTCAGTAAATCATAAATATCAAAATAGCGCGCTAATTCTAAATGTGTCCAGTGATACAAAGGATTACGCATCGTGTACGGAACTGTTTTTGCCCAGTTTAAGAATTTATCTTTATCTGAACCATTTCCTGTTACAAACTGCTCGTTGATTCCTAATGTACGCATGGCACGCCATTTATAGTGATCTCCATTAATCCATACATTTGTAATAGTATCAAAAATCTTATCTTCGGCAATAAACTGCGGGTTTAGGTGATTATGATAATCAATAATTGGCTGGTTTTTAGAGTAATTGTGATACAACTCTTCAGCGTATTTATTTTCTAATAAAAAATTATCGTGTATGAATGTCTGATTCGGGCTCATGTTTTTTAAAATATATTTTGAGAATTATTCTTCGTTTGAAGGTTTTCCTATTGTAGCCAGGATTCCGCCGTCAACATATAAAATGTGACCATTTACAAAATCACTCGCTTTAGAGGATAAAAATATCGCCGCTCCGGCTAAATCTCCCGGGTCTCCCCATTTTGCAGCAGGAGTTCTGCTGATGATAAAATCGTTAAACGGATGTCCGTCAACTCTAATAGGTTTTGTTTGTTCTGTGGCAAAATAACCCGGCCCGATTCCATTGATCTGAACATTGTATTTTGCCCATTCTGTTGCCATGTTTTTCGTCAGCATCTTTAAACCGCCTTTTGCAGCAGCATACGCCGAAACAGTATTACGGCCCAATTCGCTCATCATTGAACAAATGTTGATGATTTTTCCTTGTCTTCTTTCGATCATTCCTTTTGCAACATGCTTAGAAACAATAAATGGGCTTACTAAGTCTATATCAATCACTTCTCTAAAATCAGCAACTTCCATTTCAAGAAGCGGAATTCTTTTAATAATTCCTGCGTTGTTAATCAAAATATCGATTGGGCCGACTTCGCTTTCAATTTTTGCAACAGCTGCTTTTACTTCCTGTTCTTCGGTTACATTAAATTTAGAACCAACCGCATTAATTCCTTCACTTTTAAGTAATGCCACAGCATCGTCAATTTTTTGCTGGGACGAATTTCCGTTTACCACAATTGTTGCTCCGGCTTGTCCCAATCCTTTTGCCATTGCCATTCCCAGTCCGTGAGTACTTCCTGTAATAAGGGCAACTTTTCCTTTTATATCAAATAAGTTTGTCATTTTTTATCTTAAATCAGTGATTTTACAAACATCCATATCTCCGTAATCTAAGTTTTCACCCGCCATTCCCCAGATAAAGGTATAATTACTGGTTCCTGAACCTGAGTGAATTGACCAGGGCGGAGAAATAACTGCCTGATGATTGTTCATCCAGATATGTCTTGTTTCCTGCGGCTGTCCCATAAAGTGACAAACGGCCTGATTTTCCGGAATATCCAAATAAAAATAAACTTCCATTCTGCGGTCATGTACGTGCGCCGGCATAGTATTCCAAACACTTCCCGGTCTTAATTCCGTCATTCCCATCTGCAATTGGCAGGTTGTTACAACGCTTCCAATAATCATTTGGTTTACTGTACGGTGATTGGCAGTTTCCATCGTACCTAATTCTAATTTATTTGCTTCTGCCAAACTTACTTTTACCGTTGGGTAAGTCGTGTGAGCCGGTGCAGAGTTGATGTAAAATTTAGCCGGATTTTTGCTGTCAGCACTTTTGAAGATCACTTCTTTATTACCGCTTCCAATGTACAAGGCATCTTTAAAACCAAGTTCGTAAGATGTTCCTTCAACTATTACAGAACCGCTTCCTCCAACATTAATAATTCCTATTTCTCTTCTTTCTAAAAAATACGGCGCTTTAAGCGGATCGATTGTTTCCAGAGTTAAATCATCTTTTACAGGAACTGCAGAACCAGCAATGTATCTGTCGTAATGCGAATAAACCAATACAATTTCATCTTCCTGCATTAAGTCATCAATTAAGAATTCTTCTCTTAACTGCTGTGTATCGTATTTTTTAACTGCTTCTGGGCTTGACGCGTATCTTGAACTATATTTTGTCATAATTTTATTTTAATGTAATCGATTGCACAAAATTAATTTTTTATATTGAAAAAAGCATAATTCAAACATAAAAATATTTTAAATAAAGCTAAACTACAGATTAGTAATTGGGCTGTATTTTGGAACTAAAGTTTTCATTACAGTCCAGCCAATTAAATAACACACGGCACAGATTGAGAAAATAATCATATATCCTGTATTGATTCCATCATAAATTACTGCGCCGTTTTTCTCTAACTCTTTAAAAAAAGTTTCCGGTATAGGCTGTGTAACAAATTGCGGGAATTTCTCTAAAAACGGCTGCCCGTTTACAGTTGTAAATGCTTTATGGGCATAATCAAATAATACTCCCGAACCTTTATTAATCAAGGTTGACCCAAGACCTCCTGCTAAACCTCCAATTCCTGTAATTGTTGCAATAGCTTTTTTAGGAAACATATCACCAACAGTTGTAAAAATATTAGCCGACCATGATTGATGCGCCGCTCCTGCGATTCCGATAATAATGATAGGAACCCAATAACTGATATATCCTAAAGGCTGTGCGATTAAAGCTAATAACGGAAAGAAAGCAAATATCAGCATAGCTCTCATTCTTCCTTCGTAAGGGTTCATCCCTTTCTTTTCAACAAAATAAGTTGGAAGCCATCCGCCAATAATTGATAATAAAGTAATCAAATAAAGTACAAATAATGGTAAAGCTGCCTCTGTTGAATCCATTTTATAAACAGAACTTAAATAGGCCGGAGTCCAAAATAAAAAGAACCACCAAACACCATCTGTCATGAATTTACCAAATGCAAAAGCCCAGGTTTGTTTGTATTTAAAACAGTCTGCAAAAGATACTTTTGAAGTTGTTTCAGGAACATAACCTTCTATTTTACTGTCTGCTATATCATCCTGCTGGATATAAGCCAATTCTTCTGCACTTACTCTTTTATGTCTTTCTGGTTTATCGTACATAAAAATCCAGAATCCCATCCAGATAAAGCCTAATGCCCCAATGATAATAAACGCCATTTCCCATCCAAATGATTTTGCAATAAAAGGAATTGAAATTGGAGCTGCCAATGCACCAACAGTAGCACCAGCATTAAAGATACTGGTAGAAAAGGCACGGTCTTTTTTAGGAAAATATTCGGCAGTGGTTTTAATTGCAGCAGGAAAATTTCCAGCCTCACCAACTGCTAAAATAAAGCGGGCGAAAATAAACAATGTAACACTTACATTAATAACTTTTCCGGTATCGCTTAGAGTACTTATTATTTCTTTTGATCCTTCAAAACCAACTAACCAGTTACCTGTTATAATTCCAGAAGTTGCAATACCGCAAAAAGCATGTAAACAAGCTCCTACAGACCAAATACCAATTGCCCATAGAAATCCTTTTTTAGTATCTAACCAATCTACAAATCGTCCTGCGAACAATAAAGAAACGGCATAAAAAATAGAAAATAGTGCTGTTATATTTCCGTAATCATTGTTTGTCCAATGAAACTCCGGCGCAATAAAATCACTCCAGGTTAACGAAAGAACTTGTCTGTCGAGATAATTAATTGTAGTTGCAAAAAACAACAGTGCACATATACTCCAGCGATATCTTCCTGCAGATTTAATACTTTGATTTACTGTAACAGCATCGGTTTGACTCATGTTTATGGTTATTATAGTTAGATATTTTAATTTTAAAATCTATACACAAAATGCATAATTTAAACACATTAGAATCAACAGATTAAAATTATAGAACTGCAATAATGTAATCGATTGCACAAATATAGTTTTTAATCTTTATATTCCAAATAAATTATATATAAAATTATTTTATGTATCAAATTTAAGACATTGCACAAAAAAAAGAACTCAAAATTAAACATTAAACAATATATTTGTTAAAAGCTAACAGGCGAAATTTATCCTTATTTAGGAGTAAAATTGTCCCAGGATTTTATCCCATTCAAATTGTTATTATTTATCTTTCATTTATTCAAATCGAAATTTGTAAACCAGCCGGAACAAACGAGTAAACAATTGTAAAACAACTAATTAAATTTAACATTGAAAAAATCAAAAAATCAATATTTTCAACAAACTGTATTAGCTTTCACGCTTTTTACAGCTATACAGTTCAATATCAATGCGCAGAATCAGGTAATTCCGCTTTGGAATAAAATTCCTGATGAAATTAAAGCAGCAGATTATAAAGAGAAAGAAATCACTAATGAGGGAAAAGTACAAAGTACCAGTTTAGTTACAATTCCTACTTTAACAGCGTTTTTCCCTAATGTAACAAAACCAAATCAGACTGCAGTAATTATTCTTCCCGGCGGCGGATACCAGCATTTAGCGATTGATAAAGAAGGTACAAAAGCTGCACAATGGTTTAATAGTTTAGGTATTCCGGCTTTTGTATTGAAATACCGGCTTCCAAGTGATTTAATAATGAAAAACAAAAACGTTGGCCCATTGCAAGACGCACAGGAAGCGGTTCGCTGCGTAAGACAAAATGCAGCAAAATGGAACATTGATCCAAACAAAATTGGAATTTTAGGCTTTTCTGCCGGCGGACATTTAGCTGCTGCCCTGTCTACTCATTATGATGATAAAGTCTATGAATCTGTCTACAAAGTAAGTGCGCGACCAGATTTTTCTCTTTTGATTTATCCTGTAATTTCAATGCAAAATGATATTACGCACAAGGGATCACAGATTAATTTATTGGGAAATAATGCTTCACAAGATTTAATTGATTCATTTTCAAACGAAAAGAAAGTTACAGCAAAAACGCCTCCCGCTTTTTTAATCCACGCCACAGATGATACGGTCGTTTTACCGGAAAACAGTATTGATTATTATTTAGCGCTTAAAAAAAATGGTGTTACCGCGGAGTTACATTTATATGAAAAAGGAGGCCATGGTTTTGGTTTAGGCGTAAACGATACCAGCAAATATTGGACAAGAGACTGCGAAGAATGGCTAAGAGCAAACGGCTACAACTAAAATCAAAAAATATTAAGCAAAAAAAAGGCTTTTAGATAGGGGCTAAGTAGTACCCTAATCTAAAAACCTATAAAAAATTTAGACATTTGTTGTATTATTTGCAAATTTCTACAAGTTACCCATGATAAAGTGAATATGTCAAATTTTTAAAAAATTAAAAAAATTGTTTTCTCCAAAAACAGTTTAACCATTAAGATCTTTTAACAGAAATAATTTAAAAAGCAGTACGTAAATCATTATCTCAGAATCTCAACAGGACAAATCTAATACAGCCTTTTGAGCCCCCATTACGGGTTTCCCGTATATTTTTTTTAAAATCTGCTAAGGTTCTAAGATTCTGAGGTTCTAAGTTTTTTTTTAAAGCTTAGAACCTTTCTTGTTCTAGATTAAGTTGAAACCGTAATGAAAGAAATAAATTTGCATAGTAGATTACAAGTTCTGTCAAAAACTGAAACAAATAGAAAAGAAAACTTACAATCTTAGAACCTCAGTATCTTAGAAACTTTAAAAAGAAAAAAAATGAAAACTCTTGAATTCTTATTACTCGGAAAAAATGAAGCGATTCTGGCCATTTTACTTCGCCTTGTAAACGCATATGAAGATTGGAATGCAGTTTCTTTCAACAATGAAAAAGAAGCTCAGGAATATTTTCAAAATAACAAAATCGATGTTGTTCTTTTGAGTTCCGGAATCGAAGACCATATCGAAAAAGAATTTACTTCATTTTGCTTAAAACAGCAGCCGGAAGTTGAAGTAATTGAACATTTTGGCGGAGGAAGCGGTTTATTAAAATCAGAAATTCTCCACCGATTACATCTAAAAGGAAAAATTTAGGTACCAGTATTTTTCTATTTTAAAATTCATTATTGGATTTTCTCAAAAACCAAGTCCGAAAATCTAGTTGAACGCAGATGAAACGGATTCTCTATCACGAAAACGCGGATAAAAACGGATTTAAAACTTATTAATCAGCATAAATAAAAATCTGTGTAAATCTGCGTCTTTGCAAAGCAAATCAGTAAAATCAGTGTGTCATTTTTATTTCGCTGATAATGAATTTAGAACCTTTGCCCAAAAAGCACCAAAAGCAATTCCAGATTGGAGTCCTGTAAATTACTTTGGAGGTTACCAAAAAAACTAATATGAAAAATACATCCCGATTATTGATCATTTTTTCTGCAAATGCACAACAAAAAACAGTTTCCCAAAAGCTGCGATGAAACCTCTGGCGGCGACAGCTATTTATCGTCAAGATACTTACTAAATGCCAATATTCATTTAGAAAGATTCAGAACTTTTATTGAATTCCAAAGCAGTTTAGCAAATAGTAAAATTTATCCGAGTCCGGTTGATGAAAACGAACTCAATTTTCATCAGGCATATTAGATGTTGATTTTATTCAAACTAAAAATCAGCAGTTAACTTTATTTATTCAAAATATCGATTTGTATTATTTAGGTTTATGAAAAATCACGCCGTTTTTGATAACGCTATTGGCGAAGAAACCAGACATTCTACTAGGAACAAGAATTTGGAAAACAAAAGGAAACTGGAAATATGATTTTGAAGGATTGTACCAATTCGGAAAAATCAATACTCAAAATATTTCCGCGTGGACACTTTCATCTAACACATCGTATACTTTTGAAAATGTAAAATTCAATCCAGGAATTGGTTTAAAAACCGAATTCATTTCCGGAGATAAAAACAGTAATGGCAATAAATTACAGGCTTTTAATCCGTTGTATCAAAAAGGCGCTTATTTCGGTTTAGCCGGCTTAATTGGCCCATCAAACTTAATTAACATTCACCTGTCAATTGCTTTAGATTTAACCGAAAAATTAGGCTTCCAAATTGATTATGATGTTTTCCGGAGAAGTTCTATTCACGGCAGTTTATATGCCCCCAACATGCAGCTTTCATATTCTGGGGACAACACAACCGAACGTTTTATAGGAACTCAATTAATTGCAAATTTTGATTATAATGTAAATCCTTTTTTAACCGTTTCTGTTGAAAGAGCCTGGTTTGATGCAGGTGCATTTTTAAAAGAAACCGGATCTGGAAAAGATTATTTTTATACCGCTTTGAAAGCACAATTTAAACTCTAAATTTGTGTAACTCAAAATCCAAATATATGGAGAAAAAGTATTCTGCTGCCATTTATCCTTCACAAGATGTCATTGATTCCATCAAAACGATGAAGGATTATTTAAAAAGCAAAATTGATTGGTACAACAGCAGTAATTCTGTTGGGCATATTACAATTTGCGAATTCACAATTACTGAATCTGAAATTGATAAATACAAACAAAAGCTTTTTAAAGTTTGTGATACTTTTACTCCTTTCCAAGTTCATTTAGATCATTTTGGTTCGTATGACAATGCCGGAGCATTCTATATAGCTCCAAATGAAGAATCAAAAAATAACCTGAAACCCATTATGAAAAAGATTCAGGAATCTTTAAAACCTTTAAAACTTAAAAAAAGTGACGATCCGCACTTGTCCATCGGCAGAAAATTAACGCCTGAAAATCTTAAAATAGCATCACAGCTTTTCACTACAATCGATATTGATTTTTCATGCAAGGAAATTGTACTTCGAGAACTTGATCCTGTTAAAAAACAGTTTTTTGTAATTGATACTTTTTCTTTTAATGGAAATGCACAGCCAGAGTTTGTTCAGGGGAGTCTTTTTTAACCGCAAAGCTTGTTTTTTCGTATATTTGAATTTTACAATTCACACTTATGAAATCCCTAGATTCATTTTATCAGGATATTACCGAAGGCTCAACGGTTGAACCTAATTCACTACTGCCAAATGACATTCAAAAAGAGATTGGTCATTTTAATGTTTTTGATATAAAAGAACTTCTGGAACGACTTCAGGGAAAATCAGTTATGCCTTATGACAGAAGAGCTTATTACAAAATAAGTTTAATAAGAGGTCATAACAGAGCCGAATATGCTGATAAAGTAATCGAAATAGAAAAACAAGGATTGTTATTTGCTACACCAAAAATCCCATACAATTACGTTCCGCAAGACACCAGCCAATCTGGACAGTTTTGCGTTTTTACAAGTGAATTTTTATCAAAAGCCAAAAGCGGAATCGACTTAGACGAACTTCCTATTTTTGCCTCAGACGGTTATCCTATTTTTCAATTATCAGATGAAGAAGTCGAAGAAGTTGCATTGATTTTCAATAAAATACAAAAAGAAATTAATTCCGATTATATCTATAAATATGATTTAATCAGAAATTATGTGGCTGAACTAATTCACTTCGGGCAAAAATTACAGCCTATAACTGCTCTGTATTCAAAACATAATTCTGCTGCGAGAGTTTCCTCTTTATTTGCAGAATTATTAGAAAGACAATTCCCAATAGAATCTCCGCACCAGCGATTAGAATTAAGAACTGCAAAGGATTTTGCGGCGAGATTATCTGTTCACGTCAATCATTTAAATAAGGTTTTAAAAGAAAATACCGGAAAAACCACAACTGAATTAATCAGCACAAGATTAACAAACGAAGCAAAAATCCTTTTAAAACAAACGGATTGGAATATTTCTGAAATCGCTTATTCTCTTGGTTTTGAGGAATTAGCACATTTTTCTAACTTTTTTAAAAAACAAACTACTTTAACGCCGCTGGCTTTTAGATTGTAGAATTATTTTAGATTGCAGAGTTTAGATTTTAGATTGTCGCAAAGCTTGTCCTCCTGAGCGAAGTCGAAGGATCTCATGCTGAGTCCATACAGTACGTCCTACTTTGCGTGTCCTTCGACTTCGCTCAGGATGACATAAAATGAGAATTTTTATTTAAGCGAGTAATAATCAGAATTGGAATTTGGAATTTTAAAAAATTGGAATTTCATTTACATCTGATTTGAATTTCGCAAACATCGGTTTGATATTTACAATTCCCCAACACTACTTCACTCCTACCTTTGTCTTATCAATTTAAAAGATCGAAAAGATGAATTTATCAAACAACAAAATTTTAATAACAGGCGGTGCAAGCGGAATTGGACTTGGACTTACTGAAAGATTTATTCAGGAAAATAATACTGTAATTATCTGCGGCAGAAGAGAATCTGTTTTAAATGAAGCAAAAGCAAAATTTCCTTCCGTAATCACAAAAGTATGTGACTTATCTTTAGAAGAAGAGAGAATCGCACTTTATAAATGGATTACAGAAAATCATCCTGATTTAAACGTATTAATTAACAACGCGGGAATTCAAAAATGGGTTTCTGTTACAGATGCTGATTTCTACGAAAGCATGAAGGCAGAAATCAACACTAATATTGAAGCGCCGCTGCATTTAACTTCCCTATTTATTGAATTGAAATCTTTAACAACAGTAATGAATGTAACTTCTGGACTGGCATTTTCGCCTTTTGCAAAAGTTCCGGTTTATTCGGCTACAAAAGCATTTTTTAGATCGTTTACGCTTTCTCTTCGTCATTTATTAAAAGCTAAAAATATCGAAGTAATCGAAATTATTCCACCTGCATTGAATACAGACCTTGGCGGAGTTGGTTTACACGATGCACATCCAAGCGTAAGCAGTTTTATCGAATCTATTTTTGAACAATTAAAAGATGGAAAACCGGAACTTACTTTTGGAACCAGCGAAACGAGATTAAACGCAAGCGCAGAAGATTTGAGAAATCATTTTAATGCAATGCACTCTTAATTAATTTTTATTTAAACACATAGAAACATAGTTATTGTAAACGCATAAAAGGCATTTCATTTTATCTAAACAAACAGAGAAATAGCAACAAGAAATTATAAAGACAACTAAACACATCGCTATGAGTTAGAAACTAGTTTCTTTTTATAATCTTTTCAAATCAAAATAAAACCTATGTTTCTATGTGTTTAAAAAAAATCATACTGTGCGGGATCTTCGACTTCGCTCAGACTGACAGAAAAAAACAATTCACAATTAATAATTAACAATTTACAATTAAATAAATATGGCAGTAAATACAAAAATAGCTCTGGTTACAGGAGGAAGCAGAGGTTTAGGGAAAAATATGGCAATTGCAATTGCAAAAAAAGGACTTGACGTTATCATTACTTATAACAGCAAAAAAGAAGAAGCAGACGCAGTTGTAAAAGAAATTGAAAGTTTAGGTCAAAAAGCGGCATCACTTCAATTGAATGTAGGAGATTCTCATACTTTTGATAGCTTTTTTGAAAGTATTTCTTCGACTTTAAAAAGCATTTTCAATACTGATAAATTTGATTTTTTAGTAAACAATGCCGGAATTGGAATTCATAATTCATTCGCAGGAACTACTGAAGCAGAGTTTGACCAATTGACTAATATTCAATTTAAAGGCCCGTTTTTCTTAACTCAAAAAGCTTTGAACGTAATGAACGACGGCGGCGGAATTGTAAATATTTCAACTGGTTTAGCCAGATTTTCATTTCCAGGTTATGCCGCTTATGCTTCTATGAAAGGTGCAATCGAGACGTTAACAAAATATCAGGCAAAAGAATTAGGCGAAAGAAAAATCAGGGCAAATGTTGTTGCTCCGGGTGCGATTGAAACTGATTTTGGCGGAGGCGTTGTTCGTGATAACGAACAATTAAACAAAAACTTAGCCTCAATTACAGCTTTAGGAAGAGTTGGTTTACCAGACGATATTGGCGGTGTTGTTGCCTTTTTATGCACAGAAGATGCACGCTGGGTAAATGCGCAGCGTATTGAAGCTTCTGGCGGAATGAATTTGTAAATCTTATTTACGTTAAGAATTAAACCCGACAGTCCCCGAAACCTCGGGATAAAAACCTGTCGGGTTTGCTGTTGTAAACGAGTATTTTTTTAACCTATTTGAATTGTTTTAATTAAGTTCCCATCTGTATCAAAAATGAGATTATAATTTTTTCCATCTTTTACAGCTTTCACCTCATAAGTTGTTTTGTTTTTAGCATCAACAACAGAATAAGCTTCTCTTACAGGTGCAGCGGGTGCTGCTTTAGTTTTAGTTTTTGACTTACTTTTTGATTTTGAACTTGATTTTGCGGTTGATTTAGCAGGGTAATTAGCATCCAGATAAGCCAGTACTGCTTGTGGTAATTTAGCGCTTGAGATCTGTTCTTTGTAAGCTTTAAAATTTGCATCACTATCATAAACTGCATATGCCTGTGTTTTGCCTGTAGTTGTAAATTTTGCTGCAAAATAAATATCATTTTCATTCTTGCCATATTCCATAGACCAAATTGGTTTTTTCTGTGGATATTGTTTTTCAAATGCCTTTACTATATTTTCTGAAGGAAGCAGGATACTTTGCTGCCCTATTAAAAAATTAAAGCATAGTAAGGTTTTAAATAATAAAAGTTTTTTCATAGTAATATTTATAAAATTAAACACAATGTAAATAAAGTAGTAAAATTACTACATTTATAATTAACTAAAAAATTAAATTATTAGAATATTTTCTAATAGAAAAAACAAAACCCAACAAGCTTTAAACTTGTCGGGTTTGCCGTTTTAAATATAATTGAATTAGTAAGTGTACTTTTTAATTTTTTTCGATGATTACATCAAAACCTCCATTTTGATCGAAAACAACATCATAAAATCTGGAGTCTTTTTCAATACCCACTTCATAAGTGGTTTTATTTTTATCATTTACTATCACAGCGATTTCCTTAATCGCTTTTGGTGCATAATTTTTCTTTAAATAACTCTGTGCTTTTTGAGGTAATTGACTTAGCGGAATTTGCAATTCATATGCTTTTAAAATTCCTAAATTATCATAAACCGCAAGAGCTTTGGTATTCTTGTCTGTATTAAATTTTGCTTCGTACCTAATTTCGTCATTGTCATCGCCAACATAATCTATAGACCAGACAGCAGCTTTATTGGGGTATTCTTTTTCAAAAGTAAATCGTACTTTTTCCGGCGGTGTTACTACTTCATTTTGAGCACTTAAATAACTGCAGTAAAATAAAACCAGCAGTAATAATACTTTTTTCATGATCTTGACTATTAAATTAAAACCTAAATAACGTATTAAAATTATTACTTTTAAAATGAAATCCAAATATTTTTTAATAAAAAAAATGCTACTTTTTTAATCTGTCCGTCAATTCCCTTTTGTAGGTTATTCCAACAGGCAGTTTTTCATTTTTAATCATTACAAAATCTTTTTCTGTTGCTTCAATTTTGTCCAGCGATACAATAAAAGATTTATGAATTCGGATAAAATTCTTTTCCGGCAGGCATTTTTCAAGCTCAGTTGTTGTAATTGAAGCCAGATAAATTCGTTTTGCAGTATGCAGTTTCACATAGTTTCCAAAACTCTGTGCATACAAAAGCTGGTCTAATTCAATATCAATAAAATAACCGTCGACTTTAACACTTACTTTGTTTACCACTATTTCTTCTTCTTTAGTTTTTACATTTTCTGTAGAGAAAAAACGGTCAACAGCTTTTAAAAATCTGGGGAAATAAATAGGTTTCAGTAAATAATCAATTACGCCGTAATCGTAACTTTCGAGTGCAAATTCAGAATAAGCTGTCGTTAAAATTGTTTTAGGATGATTGGGAATAATCTTTAATAATTCCATTCCTGAAATCTCAGGCATATTAATATCCAAAAACATCAAATCGACTTTATTTTCCCTGAGATAATCCATTGCTTCAATCCCATTATATCCCTGAAAAACCAATTCTAACTGCGGATTTTGTTTTATATAATTAGCTAAAACATAATGCGCCGCCGGCTCATCATCAACAATAATGCATTTTTTAGGATCTCTCATTATGCAAATCTTTTCAACTGCAGTTTTAAATCAACAATATAAGTGTTTTTGTTCTCCTGAATGTCGAGTGTATAGTTTTTCCCGAAAATCAAATTCAGTCTTTCAATCGTATTTTTTAAACCAATTTTAGTCGAAACAACATCTGTTTTCTTTGTTGGAATTGAGTTCACTACATGAAGATGCAGCTGTCCGTCTTCTACCGTAATAAAAATCTGGACGAAGCATTTTTCAATTGCGCAGGTTCCGTGTTTAAAAGCATTTTCAATAAAAGCAATTAAAAGCATCGGCGAAATTTTATATGCATTTTCATTGTCAACTTTAGAATCCAAAGTAATATCACAGCGATACCCAACACGCTCTTTTTCCAGCTGTACATAACTGTTTATAAACTCTAATTCGTCTTCTAAAGATACGCATTGTTTGCTGTTACTCTCTAATTGGTAACGCATTAACTGCGAAACTTTCATGATTAAATCCGGTGTTCTGTCCGGGAATTCCAGACTAATTCCGTAAAGCGTATTAAAAGTATTAAATAAGAAATGCGGGTTCAATTGTCCTTTTAACGAATTCAACTGCATTTGGTTGAATAACAAAGCTTCTTCGGTACGTTTTCTGTGTATTCTGTAGAATTTAAAAACAATAATCGGGCTTAAAATACAAACCAAAGTTCCCAAAACGCTGGCTAATTGGTACAAATAACTTCTTTGATGGGAGTTTTGATACAAATGACAGCTGCTAAACATATCCAGCATTGTAATCTCATATAAAACAATCGAGAAAACAAGAACTCCAAAAAGCGTTAATACCAGGTAAGTAAAAGGACGGCGGGTTTTAAATAATATTGGAAAAAGAAAGAAACGATTGAATTGTGCGTGCATGTACAAAATGCAATAAAAGAAAATACCCATTAAAACAGATGTTATAGAACTAAATAACATCCAGTCGTTTTTTAAAGTATATATGGTAAAGGAAAACGCGACGACGGCAATTTCCTGCCACCATTTGTTATCCAGAATATTATCAAATTTTATGCTCATTTTTTAAACTTAAATAGTTCACAAAGTACGGACAAATATTTAATTATCATTTCTAAAAAATGACCAATTGAATTGGTCATTTACTATTGCAGTACATCACTTAACATGACTTTTATCAGTACAAGAGAAATAAATTTGTGCTATAATTTCACACTTGAGTTTATGTATTTCAAAAAAATTACCTTATTATTTTTCTTGATTTTTGCATCAATCGGTTACTCTCAAACCCTTTCTTTAAAAGAAGCAGTAAAAACTGGGCTTGAAAATTACGGTTCGATCAGGGCAAAAAACAATTACACCAATGCATCAAAAGAGACTCTAAAACAATCTCGACGTGATTATCTGCCTAACCTTAACTTATCGGCACAGCAGGATTACGGAACAATAAACGGTCAAAACGGGCCGCTTTATGGATTTGGAGGTCTTGGAGTTGCTTCATCAGGATTACCGCTGCCGGAACAAAACTGGAATTCGGCTTTTGGCGCACTTTATCTGGTCAACATGAACTGGGATTTTTTCACCTTCGGAAAAACACAGGAAAAAATCAATTTGTCTAAAATTGATGTTCAGGCCAAAGAAAAAGATTTACAGCAGGAAAAATTCCAGCAGGAAATCAAAATTTCTGCTGCTTATTTAAATTTACTGGCAAGCCAGAGATTATTGATCTCGCAGCAAAAAAATCTGGATCGTGCAGAGGTTTTCAAAAAAACTGCGGTTGCGAGAGTTAAAAACGGATTATTGGCCGGCGTAGATTCTACATTGGCTACAGCCGAAGTTTCTAAAGCTAAAATTGCTTTAAATCTGGCGAAGAATTTCGTTAAAGAACAAAACAATAAACTGGTCGATTTAATGGGCGTTGCGCCTCAGGATTTTGTTACCGATACTCTTTTTGTAACTCAGATTCCGAAAGAATTAATTAAAGGAAATACAGCTGCAGATAGTCTGCATCCTTTATTGCAATTCTATAAAACGAAAATCGATTACAGCAATCAGCAGGTTAAATTATACAAACGTTTTTATTACCCAACAATGAGTGCTTTTGGAGTTTTACAAACCAGAGCTTCGGGATTTGAAAATAGTTATGCTACAGACCAGCATGCTTTTAGCAGAAATTACTGGGATGGCGTAAATCCGGATCGTACCAATTATTTGGTTGGAGTTGGAATTACATGGAATTTAACCACGCCTTTTAGATCAAGCAAACAAGTAAGTGCTCAGAAATTTGTTTCTCAGGCTTTACAGGAAGAATATAATCAGGCAGACAGAGAATTAAAATCACAATTGACTTTTGCCGAAGATAAGATCAAAATTACTCTTGATAATTATGCCGAAGCGCCCATTCAGGTTGATGCGGCTAAAAGAGCTTACATTCAAAAATCGACTTTATACAAAAATGGTTTAACCGATCTAACCGATTTAACCCAAACGATTTACACTTTAAATCGTGCCGAAATCGATCGTGATATTGTGAACAATAATGTATGGCAGTCGTTTTTACTGAAAGTTGCTGCAACGGGCAATTTTGACTTATTTATAAATGAATTTTAATTATAACGTCTAATGAATTTAATACGTTTTGCACTCCGCAAACCCATTTCCATATTAGTATTGGTTGCGGGTCTATTTTTCTTCGGAATTGGCGCCATCAAAGACATTAAGGTAGATATTTTACCAAAAATGAATTTGCCGGTTATTTATATTGCGCATCCGTTTGGAGGTTATACGCCAGACCAGATGGAAGCTTATTTTGCTAAAAACTACGTGAATGTTTTACCTTTCTCGAATGGTATAAAATCGGTAGAAACCAAAAATATTCAGGGGTTAATGATTATGAAATTAACCTATTATGAAGGTACAAATATGGCTCAGGCTGCTGCCGAGTTAAGTGCGCTTTCCAACAGGATTCAGGCGGTTTTTCCTCCGGGAACTCAGCCTCCGTTTATCATTCGTTTTGATGCTTCTTCACTGCCAATTGGTCAATTGGTTTTGAGCAGTAAAATTAGGTCAAATAACGAATTACAGGATTTAGCCAACGTTTATGTTCGTGCTTCGTTTACTTCGATTCCCGGTTTATTATCGCCGGCTCCCTTTGGCGGAAGCCCAAGAACAATTGAGGTTAACGTTGATCCTGATTTATTGCGTTCGCATAATATGACGCCGGATCAAATTGTGGAAGCGATTCGTTTAAACAACCAAACGGCTCCATCCGGAAATGTTCGTATGGGCGACAAAAACTATATTACGCCAACTAATAATACGATTAAAGAAGTTAAGGATTTTGAGCAGATTCCGTTATTTAAAGGCGGCGTTCAGAATCTAAAATTAGGTGATGTTGCTTCTGTAAAAGATGGTGCCGATATTACGGCGGGTTACGCTTTAGTAAACGGAAAACGTTCGGTTTATATTAGTATTGCAAAAGCGGGTGACGCTTCGACTTGGGATGTGGTTCAGAAATTAAAAGCCGAACTTCCTAAAATTCAAAGTACACTTCCTGAAGATGTAAACATTACGTATGAATTTGACCAGTCGGTTTATGTAATCAACTCGGTTAAAAGTTTAATTACTGAGGGAATTATTGGTGCGGTTTTAACGGGATTAATGGTTTTATTATTTCTGGGAGATAAACGTGCGGCATTAATCGTAATCTTAACGATTCCTATTTCTATTATTTCTGGAGTTTTATTCCTGAAATTATTCGGACAAACAATAAACTTAATGTCTTTATCAGGATTGGCTCTGGCAATTGGTATTTTGGTGGATGAAAGTACGGTAACTATTGAAAATATTCACCAGCATCTTGATATGGGCAAACCCAAGGCGCTCGCTATTTGGGATGCGTGTCAGGAAATTGCATTGCCTAAATTATTGATCTTACTTTGTATTCTTGCCGTGTTTGCACCAGCGTTTACAATGGTTGGTATTCCGGGAGCGTTGTTCTTGCCTTTGGCTTTAGCGATTGGATTTTCGATGGTTATTTCCTTTTTATTATCTCAGACTTTTGTGCCTGTAATGGCAAACTGGATCATGAAAGGTCATGAAAAACACGAACATGGCCCAGAAATTACAGATGATGAAGCAGAATTTAGAGACTGTGGTTTAACTCCTGAATCTGAAAAAGATTTAATCAGCCAGAAAAAAGTAATGGTTGAAAGAGAAGATTTTAATAATGACGGAAAATTGAGTCTTTTTGAAAGATTCAGGGTTCGTTTTATGAGAACTTTAGACCGTTTGTTTCCATACAAAAAAGCGACAAGTATTATATATCTGGTTTCTGCTACAGCTTTAGCGATTGTATTTATTGGTTTTATTGGCAAAGATGTATTCCCAAAAACCAATTCAAGTCAGTTTCAATTAAGACTTCGTGCTCCAGACGGAACACGTTTAGAAAGAACAGAAGAACAAGCCAGAGTTGTATTAAAGGAGCTGGAGAAAATGGTTGGAAAAGAACATATCGGAATCTCTTCTGTTTATGTGGGCCAGCACCCGTCTTTATTCTCCATTAACCCAATTTATTTATTCATGGCGGGTTCGCATGAAGCTGTTTTCCAAGTAAGTTTAAAGGAATATCATGTTGATATGGATGAGTTTAAAGATGATTTTAGAGCAAGACTTAAAAAAGTACTGCCCAATACTAAAGTTTCTTTTGAACCAATCGAGTTGACAGACAAAGTTTTAAGCCAGGGTTCTCCTACTCCAATCGAAATTCGAATTGCAGGAAAAGACAAAAAACGAAATGAATTGTACGCCAATCAAATTGTTGATAAACTAAAAGCCATTTCGTATTTCAGAGATGTGCAAATTGGTCAGCCAATTCATTATCCGGCAATGAATATTGATATTGACAGAACCCGTGCGGCAGAATTAGGTGTTGATATGAATGATATTTCACGTTCGCTTATTGCTTCGACTTCATCATCAAGATATACAGAAAAAAATACGTGGGTCGATGAAAAAGCGGGATTATCGTATAACGTTCAGGTTCAGGTTCCTTTGAATAAAATGAAAAGCAAAACTGATATTGGAGAAATTCCGGTATTAAGAAACTCGATTCGTCCGGTTTTAAGTGACGTTGCAAAAATTACACCCACATTTGTAAGTGGTGAAAATGACAATTTAGGGGCTATGCCTTACATTACTGTTACGGCAAACATCAACCAGACCGATTTAGGTACGGCTTCAAAAGATGTGGGCAAAACAATTAGTTCTTTAGGCGAATTACCTCGTGGTTTGTTCATTTCGCCAATTGGGTTAAGTACTGTATTGAGCGAAACATTAAGCAGTTTACAAACAGGATTATTGGTTGCCGTTTTTGTAATCTTCTTAATGTTAGCCGCTAATTTCCAGTCGTTCAAAGTTTCATTAGTAATTTTAACAACGGTTCCTGCGGTAGTTTTAGGAGCTTTATTAATGCTTACGCTTACAGGTTCTACGTTAAACTTACAATCGTATATGGGAATCATTATGTCGGTTGGGGTTTCGATTGCCAATGCCGTTTTACTGGTCACAAATGCCGAACAACTGCGTAAACGAAACGGAAACGCATTAGAATCTGCGCGTGAAGCTGCGGCGCTGCGTCTTCGTCCTATTATCATGACCTCTGTGGCGATGATTGCGGGAATGTTACCTATGGCAATTGGGCACGGTGAAGGCGGCGATCAGGTTTCTCCGTTAGGAAGAGCGGTTATTGGCGGATTATTATTTTCTACTTTTGCCGTATTATTAATTCTTCCTCAGATTTTTGCCTGGGCACAAGAAAAAACATCAACACAATCTGTTTCTTTAGATCCCGAAGACGAAGAAAGCGTCCATTATATCTCATCAATAAGTAAGTCGAAAGTTATAAAGTCGTAAAGTTATAAAGTCGAAAGTTGAAAGTCGAAAGTCGAAAGTTACAATCGTCGCGAAAACACTTCGATAAACTTTTATACTTTCCGTATACTTATAAAACATATTTATATAAAACCAAAAAATGAAAAATAATATAAAATCAATCGCAATATTGTTTACAGCTTTAGTGGCACTAAGCAGCTGTGAAAAGAAAAAAGAAGAAACTGCGAAAGCAGAAATCGAACCTAAAGTTGAAACTTTCCTTTTAGCGAAAGAAAAATTAACAACAGAATTGCGTTTACCAGCCGAATTAACTGGTTTTCAACAAGTAGACTTGTATGCTAAAGTGAGCAGTTTCGTAAAAACTTTAAAAGTTGATATTGGTTCTAAAGTAAAAAAAGGACAGCTTTTAGTGGTTTTAGAAGCTCCTGAAATCAGTTCGCAGCTGGCTGCAGCCGAATCGAGATTAAAATCGATGGAAGCCATTTATGCGACCAGCAAAAGTACTTACAACCGTTTGTATGAAACAAGCAAGGTTGAAGGAACGATTTCTAAAAACGATTTAGAAATGGCAAGCGGAAAAAAGAATTCTGATTACGCACAATACCAAGCCGCAATTGCAGCTCACAAAGAAGTTTCGATTATAAGAGGTTATTTGGAAATTCGCGCTCCGTTTGATGGCGTTGTGGCGGCAAGAAACGTGAATTTAGGAACATTTGTTGGTCCGGCAGGAAAAGGTTCAGATTTGCCTTTATTAACCATTCAACAGCAAGATAAATTACGTTTAGCGGTTTCTATTCCGGAATTGTATACAGGATATTTACACGAAGGCGACGAAATGAGTTTTAATGTAAAATCACTGCCTGAAACTTTTAAAGCTAAAATTACCAGAATGTCTGGTGCTTTAGATTTAAAATTGCGCTCTGAGCGTGTTGAAATGGATGTTATAAATACAAAAAAAGATTTATTACCCGGAATGGTTGCCGAAGTTTTATTACCGCTTAACGCGAAAGACAGTACATTTGTAGTTCCGAAATCGGCAGTAGTGAATTCTGCTGAAGGTTTGTTTGTAATTAGAATTGTGAATCATAAAGCAAACAGAGTTGACATTAAAAAAGGAAGAGAAATCGACGATAAAATCGAAATTTTCGGAGATTTAAGCCTTAAAGATAAACTGGTAAAAATTGCCAGCGAAGAAACTAAGGAAGGCGATATCATAAACGAATAACCTGCGTTTAGTCTTCAATTTAGTGATTACCAAAAACTGTACGCATTCCATAAAGGACAGCATTTAACCAAAATGTTGTCCTTTTAAAATATTTAAATATAATTATATATCTTTTTACATTTTGGAAATAATATTATTCCATTCTTTTTTATGTTCAAATTTCAAGGCTGCATCATTCTCAATTAAATTAACATAATTTTCTATAAATTCAGATGTATCAGATAGAAGTCGTAAATAATATTTTAACGAATGAATTAATCCATTCACTATCACATGGCAACCGTGAATATTTTTAATGCGGTCAATTTCTTGATTTATCTCATTAGATTGTGAAGGATCGACATTTGCTGTTGAAAGTAAATAATAACGTGTAACTTGTGTTGTTTTAAATTTTTCAAAAGCATCCTTAACAAGCTGTAACGTTATTTGAATACCATGCTTAACTTCTACTGCTTCGAATGCTCTATTTTTTTCATCTACAATATCTATGTCACCAATTCTACCACTTCTAACATCAGCTGAAGTATGGCTCTCAATTGGCAATAAAACTTTTGCTTCAAATCTCTTCGTCTCACCTATAAGACATTGATAAACAGCATAAAGTGCAAGAACTGGTAATCTAGAAGCTCCTTCAGCTGAATATTTTTTATCAAAATGTTGTGAAAGTAAATTTATGATTGTTGCAATAGGCAAATTCAGTGGTTTTGCTAAATCAATTTGCTGTGTATTTCGCTGAATAATTAGACCTTGAAATAAAAAACTCAAAAGTTTATCAATCTCTTTTCCATTTTGAATAAAATTAATTGTATTTAAAAATGCATTTTTTAACGATTCAGGTCTAATAGCTCCTGAATAATTTATATCATACGGTACTTTTTGCTCTAAAGAACGAGTTAACCATCCACTTTCTGCCATTGCTGGAAATTTTAATTGCTTAAGAAATGGCGTAATATATTTAGAATCAAATGTTCTTCCAGAATATCCGTCTTGAATACTTGTTTGATGATTTTTGATATTTTGTTCTGGATGCAAAAATTTGTAAACCGCACTTGTCAAAATTACTGTTAGAACTGCTTTAGCAGACTCAGATTTATTTAATATTTCATTTAAATAGTTACAAATATCTTCATCTAAATCTGATTTAATTATACTATCAGAACCAACAATTTCCATTGACTCATTGTAAATCTTTTCCAAAAATTCTACGGGATGCATTATATTTCTTTTTTTAAAAGTTGTATCTTAATTTGCTCTGTAACAGATTTAATCATTGGAATCGCGACCGAATTACCTATTTGTTTATACAACTCGGCTTTATTATTCAATAATTTAAAATCTTGTGGAAAACCCATAATTCTATAACACTCTTGTATTGTCAGCTTACGAACTTTATTCTCGTGCCAGATCCAAAATCGCCCAGAAGATTCTTGTGATGGTAACGCTGGATGAACACCTTCAGTTGAATAAATTCTGTTTGGCTGCTTATGCACTCTTGATAAATGCTCTGTTCCCGGCCTCACACCTGCTTTCCGAATTGTTTTATTTCGATAACCTGCAAAAACTAGACCCGAAACCTGTACTTTTTGATCTTCTAAAATCGTATATGATTCTTCTAAATACTCAAAATTATTATCCTTATCTAAAAAGTTTTTTAATGAACTCTTACTTTTCTTTTTTATTTTAGAAAAGTCAAATTTTGTTTTTTTATGTCCAATTATTATAATTCTTTCTCGATTTTGCGGTAATCCAAAATCAGATGCATTTAATACTTTTTTTGAAACTATATAACCTAATTCTTCTAAATGTTGAATAATAGTTGCTAATGTTCTCTTATTATCATGATATACTAAATGTTTAACATTCTCAAGAAAAACAACTTGTGGTTCATGTTTTTCTATAATTTTAAATACATGATAGATTAAAGTTCCTCTAGTATCCTCAAATCCTTTCATCTTACCTGAAATACTAAATGGTTGACAAGGAAATCCTGCACACAAAATATCGTGCTTCGGTACTATATCAATATTAATCTTTGTTATATCCCCAAATGGAAATTCTCCAAAATTAAGTTCATATGCTCTCTGTGCGTGATAATTAAACTCTGAAGAAAAAACACAATTTCCTCCAAGTTCTTGTAAAGGAATTCTAAACCCACCAATTCCAGCAAACAAATCAATAAAAGTAAAATCAGGTGTTTCCGAGGAAGGAAAAGGAATATCCCATTTAATTGGGAGCATCGCTTGAATTTCAGGTTCACAAATAATATCCAAATTTTCATTTATAACTTGAAAATATTCTTTAGCTTTTTTTTCATAGGATTTTGAAACCCCATTTTTATGATTATGCAAATAATGAGTAAAAAAAGCTAAATCTTCGCTATTAGCATTTAAACTATCAACTTTTAGTTTTTCCCTAAGTTTTGAGTATTTAATCATTTCTAAAAGTTTATTTTTTTATAATTTAATTTACTTTAATCACAGCTAGCAAACTTAATCAAAACTCTTTACTTCTGCAATCACATTGTTTGAAGAATAGTTAATAAAAATAAACCTCGACTTAAAAAAATCGAGGTTTTTTATAAAATTTATTCCTTCTCCAAATAAGGATTCAAAACTTCAGCCAATTCATTTAGCCAAAAAAAGCTGTTTTCTAAGTTATCAATTCCGTTTTGAAGGGTTTCATGTTCTCGCATAACGCCTAAAGCAAGGATATAATTTACCTGCCTTATTGCTTTAGCCATGTCTTGCGGATCAATTTTGTCGTTGAAGAAATTTAGAAGTCTAGTTTCGGTTTCTTTTGAAAATGTGTTTGTACTCATAACTCTGTAATTTAGGAAAATATAAAACCCGCATAGCTAAGGTGTCCTACACTACAGAAGTGTTACGGTTGTTTCCAATACCGTCACCATACCACGCGGGCAAAAGTTTTTTAGCTTTCATAATTCTGTAATTTAGGAAAAACAAATATAACTAAATTTTAAATATTTTCCTGCAAAATAATAACACATTTATTCAAATATAATAAATATTAAATTGTATAAAGTTTCTAGCTTTTTAAAAATTACTTATTAAATATTTCCAAAACACAAAAAATAAGAGTTGGACATTATTCGATTTTAACTTAATATTACATCAGCTAAAAACCATAAAATACCTTATGAAAAAAATTATTTCTTTACTATTTCTTGTAGTTCTTTCTTCATGCGATCAGAATCATTCGAATGAAAAATTTGAAAAGAAAACAGTCAAAAATAAATATTCATTATCTGTTCCGGAAAATCTTGGCGTTACGACAGAATTGAATGATGAAGCTTCTTTACAATTACAGAATCAGTTTGACGAATTTTATGTTATTGTAATAGATGAATTAAAAGCTGATTTTGTAAATGCTGTTGAAAATAATTTATTAAACACAACACCAGATCTCGATGGGTATTACAATGCTACTTTGAATAATTTAAAAAAATCCGGTTTAAAAGATTTTAAGCTCTACGATGTAAAGAAAAAGAAAATTAATTCCTCAAGTGCTATTGTTTTTTCAGTATCTGGAATCACTGACGGTTTTAACGTTTTTTATCGATTCGCAATTGTACAGGGAAAAGACCGATACTATCAAATCATGTCATGGACAGAAGCCAGTAAAGAAAAACAATATACCGAAAGAATGAATAGAATTCTAGATTCTTTTAATGTAGAAGAAGCGGGTTATTCTAAAAGTAAAAACCGTTTGGCAAAAGACAGAACGAAAAAATAATGAGAGAAAACATTCTATTACTTCTTCAAATAATAACTGTAGACTTTTTTACAGCCTTTGGTTTATATTCAATTCTATATCTAATTGTTTCGATTTTTGTAAAGAAACCTATTCTGTACAAAATAGATGAAGAAGCCGTTAAATTTATTTCTTTGGCTGGCGTAATTTATTTTGCTGTCTGGATAATTGGAATTTTTGTTTTTTATGCAGAAAACAATCCAGAAGAAAAAAGTGATATGCTAAACAGAATGTTCGGGAAATACTGGATTGGATATTGGTCGCAGCCTATTTTATGGTTCGTTCTTACTCAATTATTGCGATTTAAAAAAGTCAGCAAAAATGCTTTATTGAGAATCGTATTCAGCTTTTTACTTATTGTTTCAATTGAACGATTGATAATATTTACTGTCGCTCTTCATCGCGATTATTTGCCAAGCTCGTGGACAATGTATCGTGATTTGGATATTTATCCTTCTAACTTTTTCCTTGCTCTTTTAATGAAAATAGTATTCTTTTTGTTTTTTGTTGGAATATATTATCTGGCAAAAAATCAAATAAAAATATTTGCCAAAACTAAGAGAATTGAGAATTAAAAATACTTTTTCTGTTAATACTCAAAAATACCTTATTTTATCATAATAAAAACTTTTAAGGGTATAGTAAGTAAAAACCACAGTCTTATATTTACAATACTACACCAAAATTTAAAAGATTTTATATGCCCAATACACAAAAAATAACCGAATTATTGTCACAAAAATTCAATTCAAATATCTCTATTCATGGTAGTTTCCTAAAAAGTAAATTTACCTCTATACTTGATGTTAATAACGGAACTAACTTTATTACTTCAGAAAATCATATTTATTCCTTCAAAGATCACGAGCGCAATCGCTGGCTTACTGTTGTAAATTCATTTCACGCAAATGGAAAAGAATATTTTCCAAATATCGGCGATCACTATACTTTAGAAAGCGGTGCAAAATATAGTTTTACAACCAAAGACGAAATTATAGAAATGGCAATTGCATATTTCAGTAAACATATGTCGATAAGCTGATTTTACTTAAAAGCTCTATAAATTGTCGATTATGATTGCGGGAGCTTCGACTTCGCTCAGCCTGACAACATTGTGGCATTTTTTTTAGCGTGCTGTTTGTCATTTCTGTAAAAGTCACTTATTTCGGTAACGGATTTATCATTTCAATTGGCTTTTTTCCATCAATTCCCTGATGTGGCCTTTCATGATTGTAATAATATAAATATTGTAATAATTCTTCCTTTAGTTCTTCTTGAGAATCAAAATCAGTATCTCTTAATAAATCATCTTCCAGAGTTCTCCAAAAGCGTTCTACTTTGCCGTTTGTTTGTGGTCGATATGGTTTTGTGTATCTGTGCACTATGCCTAATTCCATTAACATTCTTTCAAAAGGATGATTATTTTTTACCTTGCTTGTTTTAGGTCCAAACTCAGCTCCATTGTCAGATAATATCTCTTCAAATTTTATTTCATAATGACTGCTTAAGATGTTTAAGCATTTTAATGCGGCAAACATAACTGTCAAACTTGTGATGTCGGGAACCAATTCTGCCCAGGCAACCCGGCTGTAGTCATCAATTACACAGACTAAATAGAGCTTTTTGTTTTCTCCTCGAACAATACTTTTACTTAAATAATGACAATCAATATGACCCAGCTGTCCCATTCTTTCCTTGATTATTTTTTGATGATTCCTTTTAATCTTCGGAGTTAATCTATTTATTTTATGCCGTTTTAAAATATTATAAACTCCAGAATATGATGGTGTATGTTTTCCTAATTTGGGATTCAATATACTAACAATTTCATATCTGTTGTTTCCTTTTTCTCGTAATTCTATTACTTTCTGTTCTATAAAGGGCAAAGGACGTCTGGTTTTATATTTTGGACCCCGCTTTTGGGGTAATAGATCCCGAGATTTCCCGCTCTGTTTATAACGATTATAATACTTTAAGAAACTTTTTCTGCAAGTGTCATTTGCTGTGTAAAAATCCATCGCTTTTTTATAAAGCGGGTGAGTTTTATTTTTTACCTGCTCATATTCTTTTATTAAGAAACGATATTTCTCTAAATAGTTTCTCTCTAATGTGCAATCTTGACTATTATTTCTCATCGCAACAAAATTTATTAAAGTTAAATTTTGTTACCGAAATATCTAACCTTTACAATTTCGACGTAAGGAGAAATCGCACTAGTAACTCGACAAAGATTGGCCATTTAGATTGCGGAATTTATACATTTTTAAACTGGACTGAAGTCCAGCCCTACAATATGGGTCATTCCTTCGGAATTTTCTTTTAATGGAATTTTAATCAATTCTTATTATGCAATCTTTTACCTCGTTGTTTGTCATTTTGATTTCTATGAAAAAGAGCCAGCGGCTCGATCAATATTGTAGGGGCTGGACTTCAGTCCAGTTGATATTAAGAACGGATTTCAATCCGGTTTACACATAATCATATCATTTGTATTTTTGTTTTCTAATGAAAAAATATACCTTCTCGCCTAGCCCTGATCGGAACGGCATCCTTTTGTGGTGGTCCCGATAGCTATCGGGACAAAAAAGATATAGTGAAGAGCGGGACATTTGGTCTTAAAAACACAAATTTATCTGCTCCTTAAAAAAATTACAGGATTACAAACATCAATAAAATAAAGGATTCGCAAGCTTTTTTAGATCAATCTATAACACGATAAGAAAATATTATGACAAAATTATTTCATAATTAGAAAAACCGCCATACATTTGCCTAACAGTGTTAAACAATTTAATACTCGAATATAATGGCTAGCAAAGATCGAATTTTAAGACAAAAAGAAGAAACAAGAAATAACATTCTTGGTGCTGCTTATGATATCGTAAAAGATGAAGGCTGGAATGGTTTGAGTATGCGTAAAATTGCCGACAGAATCGAATATACTGCTCCTATTATTTATGAATACTTTTCGAATAAGGAAGCAATACTTGAAGAATTGACAGGTAAAGGTTTTATTAAACTGACTAAAGAACTGCAAATTGCAATAGATAAGTTTGAAAAACCGGAAGATCAATTAGAAGCCATGTGGATGACTTACTGGGACTTCGCTTTTACAAATACTGAAATGTACCAACTAATGTTTGGTGTTCAAATGACCTGCTGCGCACAGCGATGTTCGGCTCAGGAGGGGCCTTACAGATTATTTACTCAGGTAATTGCTGAAGTAATGAAAGACAGTAATCCGAGTGAAGATATCATTAAACAAAAATATTTTACTTTCTTTTCTGTTATTCATGGTTTAATCGCCATCAATATCATTAACAAAAGTGATATTTTAGAAACAATAAATGCTCAAATTTTGAAAGATGCCATTGGCGGCATCATCAAATCAATACAATAGATTTTTTTTCAATTTTTACTTAACAGTGTAAAATAATTTAATTGGATAATATAAAATCCTTTTTTTTATAACCTTAACTTAACACCGTTAGAAAATTTAATAGAGTAATAAAAACTCTTTTTTTAGACTTTTGCTTAACGCTGTTAAATATTTTAATAATGATTTAGAATAGAATTGAAAAAGCTTAAAGTATGAAAGTCTGCGCACATTTACTTAACAACGTTAGATAATTTAATTTAATTAGATATGAATCCCGAGAATTCCAGAATACCTAAAAATTTAATCCGAGAAAATGTTCAACCAATTAAAACCACTATGAAAATGAAAAATGTAATTATAACCAGTTTTATTCTGGCCTTAGTATTAAGCAGCTGTGGCGACAAAAATCAGGCGCCTACTGCTCCACCACCGCCGGTTTTACCTGTGTTGGCTATAACAAGTGCAAATACAACTACTGATGCTGAATATCCAGCTGCTATACAAGGAACTGTAGATGTTGAAATTCGTCCGCAGGTAAGCGGAAACCTTGACAGAATTTTTGTTGACGAAGGTGCTTATGTAAGCAAAGGACAAACTTTATTTAAAATAAACGAACGTCCATACCGTGAGCAGTTAAACAATGCTTTAGCAAGTCTTCACGCAGCTGAAGCGGCTTTGATTAACGCTAATTTAGAAGTAGATAAATTGACTCCTTTAGTACAAAACAAAGTAGTTTCTGATTATCAGTTAAAAACAGCTAAAGCTTCTCAAAAAATTGCTGCTGCAAATATCGAGCAGGCAAAAGCAATGGTAGGTTCTGCTAAAATTAATTTAGGATATACAAATGTTACAGCTCCAGTAAGCGGATACATTGGCAGACTTCCAAAAAAACAAGGAAGTTTAGTTTCTGCTTCTGATGTTGAAGCTCTTACAACTTTATCAGATGTTCACGAAGTATTTGCCTATTTCTCTTTGGGTGAAACCGATTTCATCAACTTTAAAGAGCAATATAAAGGAAGTTCTCTTGGTGACAAAATCAAAAAATTACCTCCGGTTACTTTGATTTTGGCTGATAACAACGCTTATCCTCAAACGGGAAAAATCGATATGGTTGACGGTCAGTTTGATAAAACTACAGGAGCTATCACCATTAGAGCAACTTTCCCAAATGCAAACGGAACATTACGTTCTGGAAACACAGGAAGAATCCGTTTAGGATTAAACCACGACGATGCGATTTTAGTTCCACAGTCGGCTACAGTTGAAATGCAGGATAAAGTATTTGTATTCACTGTAGGTAAAGACAACAAAGTAACTAAAATGCCTATTACAGTTGTGGGTAAAAGCGGTACCAATTATTTAATTAAAGAAGGTGTAAAAACTGGTGACCAAATCGTGTTAAGCGGTATTGACAAACTTCAGGATGGACAAGCGATTCAGCCAGAAAAATCAACTAAAGTTGCCGAAGTAACTAATAAAAAATAATCAGAAGAAATAATGTTCAAAATATTTATACAAAGACCTGTACTGGCAACCGTAATCTCCATTTTACTGGTGATTCTTGGAGTACTTGGTTTAACTAAACTGCCTTTACAACAGTTTCCTGATATTGCGCCGCCATCGGTTTTGGTAACGGCGGTATATCCGGGAGCAAACGCAGAAACGGTTTTACGTTCTGTGGCACCTTCTATCGAAGAATCTATAAATGGTGTAGAAAACATGACTTATATGAGTTCTACAGCCAGTAACGACGGTACCTTGGCAATTACTGTTTTCTTTAAACTGGGAACTGATGCCGACCAAGCTGCGGTAAACGTACAAAACCGTGTTGCGCAGGCAACGAGCCAGCTTCCTGCCGAGGTTGTACAGCAAGGTATTGTTACTGCGAAACAACAAAACAGTTTCATCATGGCAATTGGTATGTACACCGATGATGAAGCAAAATACGATCAGACGTTTGTTGCCAACTATGCGCAAATCAATATTATTCCGGAACTAAAACGTATTCCTGGTGTGGGTTCTGCCAGTATTTTTGGTGGGGTAAAAGATTACTCTATGCGTGTTTGGTTGAACCCAACACAAATGTCAACTTACAAAGTAACGCCAAGTGAAGTTATGGGAGCGATTCAGGACAAAAGTTTGGAAGCGGCTCCGGGTAAATTTGGAGAGCGAAGCAAAGAGGTTTTTGAATACGTTATTAAATACAAAGGGAAATTAACTAAACCTGAGGATTATGAAAATATTGCTATACGTTCTAATGCAGATGGTTCAGTACTTCGCTTAAAAGATGTAGCGAGAGTTGAACTTGGTGCTTACTCTTATAACAGTTTAACTCGTTTAAATGGTAAAAAAGGAATTGTAATTGGGGTTATTCAGTTAGCTGGATCTAACTCAAATGATATTCAGATTGCCATTAACAAAATGATGGAAAAGGCTTCTAAAGATTTTCCTAAAGGCATAAAACACAATATTTTCTATAGTACAAAAGTATCTCTTGACCAATCTATTGAGCAAGTTGAGCATACATTACTAGAAGCTTTTATACTTGTATTTATTGTGGTATTTATCTTCTTGCAAGATTTTAGATCAACATTAATCCCGGCTATTGCTGTACCTGTAGCAATTTTAGGAACGTTCTTCTTCATGCAGTTATTCGGATTTTCGATCAACCTTTTAACACTTTTCGCATTAATTCTGGCGATTGGTATTGTGGTCGATGATGCCATTGTGGTAGTCGAAGCGGTGCATGCGAAAATGGAGCATAAACGCTTGTCTCCAAAAATCGCAACCCATGAAGCAATGCACGAAATAACGGGTGCTATTATCTCGATTACGCTGGTAATGGCTGCTGTATTCCTGCCGGTTGGTTTTATGGAAGGCTCAACAGGAGTTTTCTATCGTCAGTTTGCCTTTACTATGGCAATTGCAATTGTAATTTCGGCAGTAAATGCCTTAACATTAAGTCCGGCGCTTGCGGCATTATTCTTAAAAGATAATCACGGAGCACACGATCACGATGCGCCTCATGAGAAAAAAGGATTTAAAGAGAAATTCTTCAGCGCTTTTAACAGCAGTTTTGAATCGTTGACAAATCGTTATGTTGACGGACTTAAATTCTTAATCAGAAGAAAATGGTTGAGTTTGGGCGGATTAGCTTTAATTACTGTAGCAACTGTTATAATGGTAAAAACAACTCCTGCAGGATTTATTCCAACAGAAGATCAAGGATTTATTGCGATTGCAGTAAATACACCATCTGGAACATCATTAGACGGAACTCAAAAAGTAATGACCGAAGCTGAGAATACTTTAAAAGCATTAGACGCTTCTCGATTTGTAACCGCAATTTCAGGTTTTAACTTATTGACCAACTCTACAAGTCCATCTTCTGCGGTTGTATTCGTATTGCTTAAACCAAACGAAGAACGCGGCGAAGTAAAAAATATTGACGAAATCATGAATCAGGTTCGCGGCAAACTGGGTGCTATTTCTGGCGGAAGTTTCTTCGTATTCAGTTTCCCAACTGTTCCCGGATTTAGTAACGTTGAGGCTTTAGATTTAGTACTGCAAGATAAAACAGGAGGAAAACTGGATAAATTCAGTGGAATTTCTCAAAACTTTATCGGTGAATTAATGAAACGTCCTGAAATTGCAGTTGCCTTTACCTCTTTCAAAGCAGATTATCCGCAATTACAATTGGAAGTTAATGATGAAAAAGCAAATCAATTAGGCGTAAATGTAAAAGACATTCTGCAGACAATGCAGGCTTATTTTGGTAGTGCACAGGCATCTGATTTCAACAGATTTGGTAAATACTACCGTGTTGTAGTTCAGGCCGATATCGAAGACAGAGCTGATCCAACAGCAATTGACCGTGTATTTGTGAAAAACAGAACAGGCGAAATGGTTCCAATAAATACTTTAGTAAAACTAACCCGTATTTATGGTTCAGAAACCGCATCACGATACAATTTATTTAACTCAATTTCTATTAATGCCATTCCAAAACCAGGATTTAGTTCAGGAGATGCCATTAAAGCAATTGAAGAAGTAGCAGCACAACAATTACCTGCAGGTTACGGGTTTGAATTCTCGGGCCAGACTCGTGAGGAGATATCATCTGGAGGACAATCCGCAACAATATTCTTACTGTGTTTGATATTCGTTTATTTCTTACTTGCTGCACAGTACGAAAGTTACATTTTGCCTTTGGCAGTAATCTTATCAATCCCTGCAGGTATTTTTGGAGTATTCGCAGCTATTGGTTTAACTGGAATTGAGAACAACATTTACGTACAGGTTGCACTTGTCATGCTGATTGGACTTCTCGCCAAAAATGCCATTCTGATCGTCGAATTTGCCGTACAGAAAAGAAAATCGGGACAAGCGTTAATTAGAGCTTCAATCGATGCTGCAAAATTACGTTTACGACCAATTATCATGACGTCACTAGCATTTGTGGTAGGTTTAATACCAATGATGAGTGCCAAAGGACCATCTGCACAAGGTAACCACTCTATTAGTATTGGTGCAGCCGGAGGTATGCTTTCAGGAGTAATTCTAGGTTTGTTTATCATTCCTGTTTTATTCATCATCTTCCAGCATTTACAAGAAAAGGTCTCTGGAAAACCAGCTGCCGTAATCCATAATGAAGAAAAAGAATAAATGGAAAACTATATAACCACAGCTTTAGTAGCCATCATAATTGGCATCGCTTATATATCGTACAGAATCTCAAAAGATCTTGAAACCAGAAAAGATACTTGTACAGAAATTTAACCCTTTGGGATGAAAAAATATTTTAACACATAGAGACATAGATTTCTTATTTCGAAAAAAGAGAATAAAAGAAACTAGTTTCCACACATAGAAAACTATGCGTATTTAAAATAAGTGAAACGCCTTTTTTAAAACTCTCAAAAAACTATGTCCCTATGTGTTTAAAAAAATACACCCAACGGATAAAAAAAATTAATAAAAAGACAATGAAAAATCATATAACCAAAATCGTGACCTTCGCCATTCTGATCACGACATTAATATCCTGTAAAGTTTCGAAGGATATTGAAACTCCAAAAGATGCATTTCCTGAGAATTTCAGGAATGCATCAACTTCGAGTGATACAACCAGTATTGCTGATGTGGAGTGGAAAAACTTCTTTACCGAAAAAGATATTATCAAATTGATCGACAGCGCCGTTGCGAGAAACAACGATTTGCAGATTGCCGAAAAAAACATTGAAATTGCACAATACAGATTTACACAATCAAAATGGGGAAATGTACCTCAGGTTAATTTATTTGTAAACGCAAGCACAAGCAATCCGTCAGACAATAGTTTTACGGGATTGAACTTAAATCAGGCAATTGGTGCGAAACATATTGACGATTATTCTGCCGGAGCTTCACTTTCGTGGGAAGCCGATATCTGGGGAAAAATCAGAAATCAGAAAAAAGGTGCTTATGCAGGATATTTACAATCTGCAGAAGTTAAAAAAGCATTGCAGACCAATATTGTTGCCAATGTTTCAAGAGGATATTACAACCTTTTAATGCTGGATGCACAATTAGAAATTGCCAGACAAAATCTAAAACTAAACGATAGTACAACCAATATTATCAAATTAAAATACGATGCTGGTCAGGTAACTACATTAGCGATTCAACAATCTGAAGCACAGAAATTAAACTCAGCGCAATTGATTCCGTTATTGGAACAAAACATCGCGATACAGGAAAATGCTTTAAGTGTTTTAACAGGTTCTTTTCCGAATTCTAAAGAAAGAACAATTAAGTTAAGTGCTATTGAAGTAAAACAGAATACCGCTATCGGGATTCCGTCTGCCTTAGTAAGCAGAAGACCTGATGTAAAAAGTGCTGAATTAGCTCTTAAAGCCGCAAACGCAAATGTCGGTATCACAAAAGCAGATCTATATCCAACATTAAGAATTACGGCTCAAGGCGGAGTAAACTCTTTCGAAACCAGCAATTGGTTCAACATTCCGGCTTCATTATTCGGAACTGTTGCAGGAGGTTTAACACAGCCTCTTTTGAACAACAAAAGAGTGAGGACACAATATAATATCGCTGTTGCAGAAAGAGAAAAAGCGGTTTTAAGTTTTAGACAATCTGTTTTGGTTGCCGTAAGCGAAGTTTCTGATGCTTTAGTTAAAGTAGAGAAATTACAACAGCAGGAAACTTTCTTGAAAGAAAAAGTAAAAACTTTACAACAAGCAATTAAAAATGCTAACCTTTTATTCAAAAATGGTATGGCAGAATATCTTGAAGTTTTAACCGCTCAGGCAAATTTATTGCAAAGCGAACTAGAACTTGCTGATGTAAAAAGACAACAACTTACAGCCAATACTGAATTGTACCGCGCTCTGGGCGGAGGCTGGAAATAATACCCATTACCCAGTTAATTATTTATTTTTTGAGATGAAAACGCTGTGAGACCTTTGGTTTCATGGCGTTTTTTGTTTTTTTTAAAATTTGCCGCGAAGACGCTAAGGCACGAAGTTTTTTTGTTTGCCACGAATTTCACAAATTTTCGCAAATTTCTTTTCTCTCAAATTATAAAAATAATTCGTGAAAATTTGTGAAATTCGTGGCTGTAAACTTTGTCCCTTAGCGCCTTTGTGGCAAAACCAAACGAATCTATGACTTTCAACAAAGAAACATACCTCAACAATCTAAAATTATATTTCGAAAGTTACGCTCCTATTTCTGAAAAATCATGGAAATTGATTGAAAAGTTGACACATTTCCAAACGATCAAAAAAGGAGAAATAGTACTAGAAAATGGGGAAATCTGCAAAAATCTTTATTTTATTGCAAAAGGAATTCTACGAACTTATATCACAGATGAACAAGGAAATTTCTACAACAAAAACCTTTTTCTCGAAAACAAACTTGCATGCTCTAAAGTTTCAGCAATGCTGCAAACTCCTTCCAGCTTTACGATCGAAGCTTTAGAAGATTGTATTTTAATCAATCTTAATTACAAGAAATATATACAGTTGATTAACGAAAATGATAATCTTAAAAACTTCTATATTGCATATTTGGAAAAAAACTGGATCATTGAAAAAGAACAAAAAGAGATTGCTCTGGTTATGCAAAATGCAACTGAAAGATATTTAAGTTTACTAGAGAAAAATCCAAATATAGCAGATCGAATTCCACTATTACATATTGCGTCACATTTAGGCATTACGCCAACACAGTTAAGCCGAATCAGAAAAAATCTGGAAAAAGATTTGTAAATCAACATATGTAAAGGTTTTTATAAAAGACCAGATTTATCTTTGCTTTATAATTCAAACCCGTTATTATAATGAACAATATAAACCTCATCAGTATAAACCTCATCAAAGACAACATTGATAATCTTACCACTCTTTGGAAAACCGTTGCTGCACCTCTCCATTCCTATCATGCAGCTGATTTTTTAGAATTCAGTCAGATCAAAAATTCGGGCTGGCCAAACCGTTTATGGTTTAGAAAAGATATTACCGAAGAAAACCTTCCGCAGATTCTTGAAACTATTGAAAACAATCCGGGCTTAGTTGTACCGTATTGGGATATTTTCGGAAGTAATTCAAATATTTTTTTTGAGAACAACGGGTTTGCTATTCGAAATCAGCTTGTGGCAATGGCTTTAAAACTGGATAAAAAAATCACGTTTCAAAACAATCTGACATTTAAAAGAGTTTTAAATGAAGAAGATGCCAAAACCTGGTCTGATATTTATCCGTTATCTTTTAATTATATAATAAGCAAAGAAACGCTGGTTCATAACTATGAAAATGTAAAGTTCTATCTGGTTCACTTTGAAGAAAAATCAATTGGAACGCTTACTCTTTTTCAAACCGGAAAAATAATGGGAATTCATGGCGTTGGCGTTATTCCGCAAATGCGCAAAAGAGGTTTTGCCGAAGAAATCATGAAATTTGCTATCAACCAAGCTATTGATGCTGATTGTGAATATGCACAATTACAAGCTTCGGCTTTAGGGAAAGGAATTTATACGAGATTAGGATTTGAAGATTTATTTTTGATTAAGAATTACTTTTTGAATTCAAATTCCAATTAAAAAATTCTAAATTCCAATTAATTCGCTTTACATGTCATGCTGAGCGAAGTCGAAGCACTCTCATCGTACAAAAGGTCTTCGACTTCGCTCAGACTGACAGTTGCTATTAAAGCTTATGGGTAAGCACATTTTATATCATTTCGACTGAAAGGAGAAATTGCGCTAGAATTTCCACAAAGTGAGTCGCCAATCTTTGTAGAGTTACTTGTGCGATCCTTCCTTCGTCAGGATGACAAACTGCATGTTCTTCTTTCCAAAAAATCTAAAATCAACCCTCTAAAATCTAAAATCAAGAAATGTCCCAAATGCCCCTAAAATAGTCGTAAATAAGTATTTCATGAAAAAATTAAGAATAGTACATTTGTAATACATTAACTAATAACTATTTAAAAATATACCACATGAAAAAAGCAAAAATTATTTTTTGGATTACAACAATTATTATTTTTTTATTTGAAGGTGTTATGCCTGCTTTGACTTCGCAGACCGAATTGGCAAAAGAAGGAATCAGACATTTAGGTTATCCTGAATATTTTGGAAATGCACTGGTAATTTTCAAAATTCTGGGGGTTTTAGTATTAGTGATTCCGCAAGTTCCTAAAAATGTAAAAGAATGGGCTTACGCAGGATTTGGTTTCGATTTTATATTTGCTTCAATCAGTCATTTTGCAATTGACGGGGTTAATTTTCAAAGTTTCTTTCCGTTAATCTTTTTAGTGATTTTAGCGATTTCTTATATCTATTATCATAAAATAGAGCGCTATAAAAATATTGCTCTGTAAACTTATAAACTCTGGAAACGATGATAGAAGTTTTCAAAACAAATGTTCAGGAAGTCGAGCAGTCTATAATGATTGTAGGGAAACTTCTTGAACATTTCCCAAACAGCGCTATCAATTTTGATCTCGAAGATTGTGATAAAATTCTGCGAATTAATGCTTCTGCAATTTCAAACCACAAAATAATTGAGGTTCTAAATTTACATGGTTTTTACTGCGAAGTACTTTTGTAAAATCTTAATTTACTGATTTACAAAATATTAAAATAAAAATTTGTAATTTTAAAATCCTAAATTTAAAAATTACAAAAAAATGAATATACCAGCAGAACATCAAACCATAATGCCGTATTTAATTTTACAGGGCGCATCAAAATTTATTGACTTTACCAAAAAAGTCTTTGGCGCATCAGAGACCAATACGAAATCAATACGTGAAGACGGAACTATTATGCATGCCGAAATTACCTTAAATGGAAGCACCATAATGATTACCGATGAAATTACAGACTGGGCAAAGCAAACCTCAAACTTATTTGTATATGTACCCAATGCCGATGAAACCTATAAAAAAGCATTAGAAAACGGGGCCGTTTCTTTAATGGGATTAAGTGATCAGGATTACGGCAGAACTTGCGGCGTAACAGATCCGTTTGGAAATGTTTGGTGGATTACTTCGGTAAACTAAATCTTAAAAATCAATAAATATGAAGGCAGACGTTCAAAAAGATATTGTTGAAACGTTCAAAAAATTAAATGAAATACTTTTCAAATTTTCTGAAAACGAGTTAAATCAAATCCCATTTCAAGGAAGCTGGACACCAGGACAAGTCGTTCAGCATATTATTTTGGCCAGTTCCGGGTTTCCTCAATTATTTGCAGGAAAAACAGAAAAAACGTCTAGAAAGCCTGATGAAAAAATTAAAGACATTGAAGGGCTCTTTTTAAACTTCAATATAAAAATGGATGTGCCGGTATTTCTAAAACCAAAGGAAAAAGAATACAGCAAAAATGAACTTAATCTGGAATTACTGAAAATAGAATCTGAGTTATTAGATTGTGCCGAAAAATATGATTTAACATTAACCTGTTTAGATTTTCAGGTACCAGGTTTTGATAAATTTACAATGTATGAATGGATTGATTTTGCATTAGTTCATACACAAAGACATACTCACCAATTAAATACTATTTTTCAATACATAACTAAACTTTAAATTAATGAGATCTAAATCTACAACTATTTTATGCTCAGGTTTACTGGCAGGAACTTTAGATATTCTGGCCGCAATTTTAATTTACTCCGTTATATTGCATAAAACAACAGCCGAGAAAATTTTACAGTCTATTGCGAGCGGGGTTTTTAAACAGCAGGCTTATACAGGCGGCGCACAAATGGTTTTTTATGGTTTATTATTACATTATTTTATAGCGTTGGTTTTTGCTTATTTTTATTATAAAATATATCCGCATGTTCCGCTTTTAAAAAAGAATATTTTTCTTTCGGGATTTGTGTATGGAATTTTTGTCTGGATTGTAATGAATCTTATTGTGCTTCCAATTGTTTTTCCGAAACTTCCATCAAAAGAATTTGATCTTCCACTAATAATTTCAATTTTAATTTTGATTTTCTGCATCGGTTTACCAATTGCTTACGTAACTAAAAACTTCTATCATAAACATTTATAACCTAAAACCTGAAACTTAAAACAAAATCAACAATAGGGTACTTCAACGTAACATAATACCATAATTTAAGTTAGAAATATAATTATTTTCTGCCTCTCAAAGCCTCTCTTTACTTACAAAAAACATTAATCAAAATACTGTATTTTTTACCACAATAATCTAAAAATCATAATTTTATCTGCCAATTTTAGAATTTCAGCCTGATCGTTATACAATTTCCATATAAATGCTTTAGAGTTAATTTTTTGATCGATTGAGTTAATTCCCGTTCTGTTCCCAAGGTAATTTTAATACAAATTAATCGGCAGCACATTTTATATGACTTACCCAATGTGTACGACAGTTTAAATTTATACAGACCTGCTGCAGCTTCAAAAGATTTGATTTCACTTAAAAAGAAAAAAATTATTATGCAGCTGGATATAATAAAAGACATGGTTATCTAAATTATATAGTTTTTCCAACCGGAACAAACATTTTTGATCACCAATTATATACTTATTACGGTGCTGCCGACGATCAGACTGCGGTGGCTGCTTTAGATCTTAACGACTTATTAACTGAGCTAAAACAGAATCCCAATGAAGACGATATCAAATAAATCAAAAATAGTTTTTCTTTCTACATTTCCTCCAACACAATGTGGAATCGCAACTTATACTCAGGATACAATTAAAGGGATTACCAATGTTTTTGGTAAATCTATCACTTGCGAAATTTGTGAATTGGTCGATAAGCCCAAAGCAGATCCAACGCAGGCTTTTACTTTAAATACCAGGGAAAAAGCAGAATATGCAAAAGCTGCTGAAGAAATTAATAAAGATAAAAACGTAAAATTGGTTCATATTCAACATGAATTTGGTTTATTTGGCGGAAATTACGGAGATCACTTACTCGATTTTTTAAATGCAATTAAAAAGCCCTTAACTTATACTTTTCACAGCGTTATTCCGAACCCGAATAATGAATTAAAGACTTTTGTAAAATTACTTTTAAGCTACAGCAATTCTGTTTTTGTAATGACAAATCAATCAAAAGAAATTTTGATAAAAGATTATGATATTGATGAAGATATAATTACAACTGTACCACACGGAACGCATATAGTAATTTATGAAACTCCAAAGCAGGCAAAAGTAAAATTTGATATTCAAAACAAAATCGTATTGTCAACTTTTGGGCTTTTGGGCGAAGGAAAAAATATCGAAACCGGTTTACAGGCTTTGGCAAAAATCGTTAAAAAAGAACCGGATGTATTGTATTTGGTTATTGGCAAAACGCATCCAAATTTAATTAAAGACGGTATTGATGCTTATCGTAATAAACTGGAAGCACTTGTAAATGAATTAAACTTACATAACAATGTTCGTTTCATCAATCGATATTTAGATATTGAGGAACTTTTAGAATATTTAAAAGCAACCGATATTTATCTATTCACTTCAAAAGATCCAAATCAGGCAGTAAGCGGCACTTTTGCTTATGCAATGAGCTGCGCATGTCCAATGGTAGCATCAAAAATTCCGCATACCAGAGAAGTTTTGACCCCGGACAGCGGTATTTTAGTCGATATTGGAAATGCAGACCAGTTTGCAAAAGCTGCTTTAAAACTAATTGCCAATGAAAATTTAAGACGTGAAATGGGAATCAATGCCTTTACCAAAATGAGAGCATCATCTTGGGAAAATGCGGGATTAATACATATGGATACTTATAAAAAATTAATTAAAAATCCATCAGATATTAAATACAGTTATCCCGACATTCAATTAAGACATATTAAAAGATTAACAACAGAACTTGGAATTATTCAGTTTAGCAAAATTTCAGTTCCTGATCTTGATTCAGGTTATACTTTAGATGATAATGCACGTGCGCTTATCGCATTTTGTATGCATTATAAATTAACGAGAGATAAAGACAATCTTCCGTATATTTTAATTTATTTGGATTTTATTGAGAGATGTCAAAAACCAAAAGGAAATTTCATCAATTATGTCGACAAGGAAAACCGTGAACATGTTGAACAAAATGCCGAAGTTAATCTTGAAGATTCAAACGCAAGGGCCATTTGGGCTTTAGGAACTGTAATTGCAAATGCTGATATTCTTCCTGAAAATATTTCTAAAAAAGCAACAAAATGCTTTCTGAATTCATTAAAATGGATAGAAAATATTCAGTCGCCGCGCGCTATAGGTTTTGCTACAAAAGGCCTGTATTTGTATCACTATGCAATTCCTAATTTATATGTTGCAGCAATCATCAATAAATTAAATGCAAAATTACTGGCAAACTACGAAGATACAGCTTCTGAAGACTGGCAGTGGTTTGAAAATTATTTAACGTATGGAAATGGAATTCTGCCAGAATCAATGTTATACGCTTATTTAATTACTAATAAAGCAGTTTATAAAAAAGCAGCTTTAGACTCATTAGATTTCTTAATGTCAAAAACATTTATTGACGGAAATTTCAAAGCCATTTCAAATCAAAGCTGGTATCATAAAGGTTCTGAACCGCAGCAATATGGAGAACAGCCAATTGATGTAACCTATACAATCCAGACTTTAAATGCTTTTTATAATGCATTTAAAACCCCAGAATATAAACATAAAATGAAAATTGCATTTAACTGGTTTTTAGGTAAAAATCATTTAAATCAAATTATGTATAATCCTGTAAGCGGAGGCGGTTATGACGGTCTTGAAAAAGAAACTATAAATTTAAATCAAGGCGCAGAATCAACTGTATGCTACTTAACGGCAAGATTATTAATGGAAAAATTTGCCCTTTCAGAGTTAAAGATTATTCCTTTAATAAAATCCAAAACCGGAGTAGCAATCAACTTATAGAAAAAATTTCGATTTTTTAGCAATAGACTGACCAAAATTCTATTAAACCCAGAAAATCTCTTTCTCAATGAAAGGGATTTTTTGTTTTTAAGGAATTTTTTCCTTAACGCATTATTTATGCAAATATTGTAATTCTATGTAAATTATATAAGGCTCAAAAAAAGTTGTGTAAAATATTTTAACAAGTATTGAGGTAACTTTCATGTATGATTTAAAAAGTGCAAAAAACTGTTAAATAATTGATTATATAAACCATACCTAACATAAAATAAAACATTTTGATTCTCAGCTTAAAAAATACATTCGCACAAATTGGAGATGCAGCATTGTTTGCCAAGAGGTTTTTTAAGGAGGTATTTATTCCTCCTTATGAGGTAAAAGAATTTTTGAAACAATGTTATGTCATCGGTTATAAATCATTGCCTTTAGTAACAATTACAGGTTTTATTATGGGGTTGGTACTAACGCTTCAATCTCGCCCGACATTGGTAAAATTTGGTGCCGAAAGCTGGCTTCCGGGAATGGTGGCGCTTTCATTAATAAGAGAAATTGCTCCGGTTATTACTGCCTTGATCTGTGCCGGAAAAATTTCGTCAGGAATTGGTGCCGAATTAGGTTCTATGAAAGTAACAGAACAAATTGATGCTATGGAAGTTTCTGCCATCAATCCATATAATTATTTGGTTGTAACCAGAATTTTGGCCTGTACATTAATGGTTCCCATTTTAGTGTTTTATGCAGATGCTATTGGAATAATTGGCGGTTATGTTGGAATAAATATTCATGGCGATGTTAATTTCTATCGCTACTTAACGCAGATTATTCAGACATTAGATTTTTTAGATGTAATTCCGGCTGCGATAAAAACTTTCTTCTTTGGATATTTCATCGGAATGATTGGATGTTATAAAGGATTTAATGCCGAAAACGGAACCGAAAGTGTGGGACGCGCTGCAAACTCTGCCGTAGTTACAGCCTCTTTAAGCATATTTATTATTGATATGGTCGCAGTACAAATAACCGATTTATTTTTTTAAGATGATTGAGGAAGAAAAAAATACCGAAACAAAATCAAAAAATAAAAAACAGACTCCAATTATCGAGATCAGGGATCTGCACAAAACTTTTGGCAAAGACAATACGGTTTTAAAAGGCGTAAATCTTATGGTAAATAAAGGCGAAGATTTAGTTATTTTAGGACGTTCGGGCTCCGGAAAATCAGTAATGATAAAATGTATCGTTGGTTTAATTGAACCCGACAAAGGCGAAATAAAAGTTTTTGATGAAAATGTGCTCAATCTTTCTAAAAAAGAATTAAATAAGATAAGAGTCAAAATTGGATTTTTATTTCAAAGCGGTGCTTTATACGATTCAATGTCGGTTAGAGAAAATCTTGCTTTTACATTACGCGCGCACAAAAGAGAATTAACCGAAGATGTAGTAGAAAATGAAGTTATTGAAGCGCTCGAAAGTGTTGGTTTGGGCGGCGCAATCGACAAAATGCCCTCTGAATTATCCGGCGGAATGAGAAAAAGAATTGGTTTAGCAAGAACCCTGATTATAAACCCCGAAATCATTTTGTATGATGAACCTACTACAGGTTTAGATACGATTACTTCAAGAGAAATCAGTGAATTGATTCTGGATATAAAACACAAACAAAAAACATCATCGATCATTATTACGCATGATATGGCTTGCGCCAAAATGACCGCAGACTGGATTATCGTTCTAAAAGACGGCATAATTCACGCCGAAGGAACTTACGAAGAATTAGAAAAAGATGAAGACGAATGGGTACGCTCATTTTTTGATTAAAGTAAAATGAAATATTAGAAATCATGGAAAAGCAATCTGAATATACTTGGAAACTAGGAATGTTTGTAACAGTTGGGCTGCTGCTTTTTATAATGGCCATTTATTTTATTGGAAAACAAAAAAATCTGTTTGGCTCAACATTCTATATCTCGTCAAGATTTAAAACAGTAAGTGGTTTAGAAGTTGGAAACAACGTCCGCTTTTCGGGTATCAACATCGGTACAGTCGAAGAAATCAGATTAATAAATGATTCTTCGGTAGTAGTATCGATGGTTATTAAAGATAAAGTACGTGAATTTATAAAAACAGATGCCCGCGCCAGCATTGGTTCTGATGGGTTAATGGGAGATAAAGTGCTTATGATTTCTCCAGGAATGAAATCTCAAAAATCTATTGAAAACAATGGTGCAATTGCTTCTGTCGACGGAATAGAAATAAACGATATAATGAAAAGCGTAAAGAAAAGTGTTGATAATATTGGTATTATTTCTAATGAGCTGGCCATTTTCAGCCATAGCATGAATAACGGAAATGGAGCTTTGGCAAGATTAGTCCGTGATGATAAAATGGCAAACAGCGTTTCGAATACGCTTTCAAATCTAGAAGCCGGGACAAAAGGTTTCAGCGAAAATATGGAAGCGGCAAAAAGTAATTTCTTGTTTAGAGGCTACTTCAAGAAAAAAGAAAAAGAAAAAGAAAAAGAAAAAAAAGAAGAACTGCAGGAAAAAGCCAAAGAAGAAAAAACAGAAAAGACGAAAGCATAAGAACAGATTCTGCTGCCAAAGTGCATTCGCAGCATGAATACAAAGATAAAACAGAACCTAACATCGTGCAGAACGAAATACAGCTAAAAAATGAAATTACGCTCTACAGAAACTTTCTGGCCTCTTAAAAATGCCATGAATACCAGTTATCCTTCAATTGACTCTGATATTAAAACTGAAATTTTGATTATTGGCGGAGGAATAACAGGGGCTTTAATAGCTTATAAATTAATTACGCAGGGAAAAAAAATAGTATTGACTGATCGTCGTGATGTATGCAATGGAAGTACAGCAGCAAGTACAGCACTGCTTCAATATGAAATTGATGTTTCACTGCACGAACTGATCAATCTTCGAGGCGAAAAATGTGCTGTAGACAGTTACAAAAATGGAAAAAAAGCCATTTTTGAACTTCGAAATATAATTGATACAATAGATAGTGACTGTGGGTTTGAATTTAAAAAAAGCATTTATTTTACATCCTACAAAAAAGATATTCCGTTTTTAAAGAATGAATTCGAAGCTCGAAAACAAAATGGTTTTGATGTTACCTGGCTGAATAAACATGATCTGGAAAAAATGGGTTTAAATGCTATTGCAGCAATCGAATCTAAAACAGCTGCTGTTATGGACCCGTTTAAACTGGCAAACGATTTATTGTATTACTGCTGTCAAAACGGCATGCAGGTTTTTGACCGAACCAATATTACTTCTGTCCAGACTCAAAAAAGAAAATGCATTGCACATACCGAAAATAAATTTACCATAACCGCAGATCACGTTATATATTGCAGCGGCTATGAAAGTACAGAAACTATTGAAGAAAAAATTGTTGATTTAAAAAGTACTTATGCCCTTGCATCTGAAGTTGTTCCTGAATTACCTGCTATCTTAAAAAATGCTGTTATTTGGGATACTTCTTCTCCGTATTATTATTACCGCGCAACATCAGATAATCGAATTATTATGGGCGGAGGCGACGAAGAATTTAGAGATGCAAAAAAACGCGACAAACTAATTCCGAAAAAAGAAACCTCTTTGATGAGGCAGTTTAAAAGACGATTTCCTGATGTAAAATTTAAACTGGATTATTCCTGGGCCGGAACTTTTGGCGAAACTAAAGACGGACTTCCCTATTTCGGAAAGCCAAATCCTAAAAAGAATGAACATTATGTTTTAGCTTTCGGCGGAAACGGAATCACTTTCAGCGTCATCGGAATGAACTCCATTGTAGATTCTATAAAAAATAAAAAAAATCAGGATTTGGAGTATTATCGATTTGGGAGATGAGAAAAAGTTTTGAGCTGCTAAGGTTCTAAGTTACTAAGTTTTTTTCTTAGTATCTTAGTTACTCAGAACCTTAGCAGCTTTATCTACAAATAATCCTCTCTTATTGGTGTAAAAACATCTACTACTTCCCCAGCTTCAAGAATTTCAATAGAATGCTCAATATTTGCTGGAATTGAATAGGTATCTCCTTCATTTAATAAAAACTCTTTTCCATCAAATTTCAGTTTATAACTACCAGAAATAACGTAACCGCTTTGTTCATTTGGATGCTGATGAAACGGTACTGAATCAGTTGATTTGTACAGCATTTTGGTCACCATTGAATCTTTACCTATTGATAAAACCACAAAATCAACGCCTAAGAATTGTCTTGAAACAGCATTCTCTTTTTTTACAATATTTTTCATTTATTTTATTTTTAATTCCATTTGGATGTTGCAGCGTTTGTATGGGGTTTCTAAGCCAAAGACTTTCTCAAAACCAAGTTTATAATACAAGTTTATAGCAGGTTTTAAGATTGTGTTGCTTTCCAGATATATCTTTTTTGCTCCTAATTCTTTTGCTTTTGCAGCAATTGCCTGGCCTAATAACCAGCCGATATTTTTACCTTGTGCTTTTGGCGAAACGGCCATTTTTGCCATTTCAAAGTCATAGTCTGGGTTATCCATTTTGATAAGCGCACAAACACCAACGGGTTCATTTTCATACAAAGCCACAAGGATTTTTCCGCCTTTATTCAAAATATATTCTTCAGGATTATCGAGCGCTTTATAGTCAGCTTCTTCCATTTCAAAATAAGTCGAAATCCATTCTACATTCAATGCTTTAAAGGCTTCCTGATATTCAGGTTTGTATTCTACAATTTTTACGTCTTTGCTTTCGCGGATTTTTTTCTGGTCGCTTACTCTTTTAAACATAGATTTTTGCTCCAATAAAAATTCCCATTCTTCAAGTGCAGCCCAAAGATTATGCTTAGATTCAGCAATTAAACCATCTATAGCAACGTCAATATCTTTTAATTGCTGTTTAATATTTTTCGCCAGCAAGAGTCCTCTTTCCGTTAAAACAACATTGTTTTTACGCTTATCATCTGTTTTCAAACTTTCCTGAACTATTCCGGCAGCAATCATCTCCTGAATAATCTTGCTTACAGAAGGCTGAGAATGTCCAATTTCATTTGCTATTTCCGTAATAGTCAATTCCCTTTCTTCTGCAAGGGTATAAAATACAGGAAACCATTTTGGTACAAAATCTGCACCATACAATTCATAAATTTTAGAAGCATCATCTGTTATAACAGCAGTCATTAAACGCAAGCGGCTTCCTAAAGCTGCTTTGCCTACTTTGTCAAAAAATTCCATATTATAATTAATTATATAACTAGTTATGCAAATATATAAAAAAAATCTTTTTTTGCAAAAAGTTTTTTTTAAGATACTAAGATGCTAAGTTTTTTAGTATGTGGGAAACTTAATAGTATTTATATATTGGAATTTTAATAGCTGGTGACTTATTTTCTTTTGGTTTAATACTTGAAAACTTAGTAATTAAAAACCTTAGTATCTTAGAAACTTAGAGCCTCAGCACCTTTAAAAAAAAACTAAGATTCTAAGTTTGGAGCCTCTAATTTGAATTTAGAACCTCAGCGACTCAGAACCTTAGCGTTTTTGTATATATCTTGCTTAATAGCTAACGGCATTATTTTTTTTTAGAGGTTCAGAGTGACAAAGCTGCAAAGTGACAAAGTTTTAAAACCTTTGTTACTTTGTCACTCTGAACCTTTGTCCCTTTAACTACACAGCCAACGGACTCAAATTGAATTTATACTCTTTTGGACTGCAGTTGAATTTTTGTTTAAAGATTTTAGAGAAATAGCTTCTGCTTGTAAAACCAATACAATACACAATTTCAGAAATATTTAAATCTGAAGTTCTAATCAGGATTTCGGCTTTTAGAACCCGCATATGCGTGATATAATCGTTTACCGTTCTGTTATGAACCATTTTAAAGCCTTCCTGGAGTTTATTTGGTGACAAGCCGGATTTTTTACTTAATGATTTAATAGTAAAAGCCTCTTCTGGATTTGCTTTTATGGTTTCTGAAAGTTCTTTTATTTCTTTCATTTCTCTTGATGTTAAACAATTTACTTCTTTAGAAAAAGCATTTAAATCATCTGTATGCTGTTGGATTTCCATTGCCAGAACAATTTTCAAAATACCTTCTTTTAATAAATTCCTAACAATTCCGGTTTGGGTTACGGCATTTAATTGTTCTATTTTTTCACCTATTTTTAAGTTATAAGAACCGGCATAAAAGAATTCTTCGTTAAGATTTTCCTGAAAAAATGTTTCTCTCACCATTTGGCTTAAAGAACCTGCACGACAAGGTTCTGCCTGGGTTCCTACAATTATTAAAGTAATTTTTGTCTTTTTATCTTTTTCAAAATACAAAACATTATCCTGGTTTAATTTTGAAGCAGCAATTGCAGTTTGAAATGTTTTTAATTTTCGCTCCTCACCATGAATTCCAAAACTATGCGAAAGATTTCCTTTAGAACAATAGGCAAAATATAATGGCGATGTAATTCCGTTAATAATATTTAGTTTTAAATCGACTAAAAAAGTCATATCAAACTGAACGTACGAAATATTATCATTAAATGAAGCACCGCTAATAGTTCCTTTTGCAAAATTATTATTTACTTCAAGTGCATATTCATCGACATCAAAAGTTACTTTTCCGTCGAAATTTTTATTCAATTCTTCAAATATGTTTTGAATTTTCTCTGTATATATAGTAACTATTTTCATTTTGTTTTCGATTTAAATTCTGTAATTTTAAATGAAATTCTTAAACCCGCATTATTACGTTTAAAAAGCAGGTTCAAAGTTCGCTCAATCACAAACCAAAAATGTTATATAATTTTCTGCAATTGTTTTATAATTACTTCTCAATATAATTTTAACTCAAATAAAATATTTCTTAATCCAATAAATGAAAAGCTGCTCTTTCTCCCCTATAAGCTCAAAAGATTCTAACATACTGGTTTTAGGCACAATGCCCGGAACAAAATCTTTAGAATTAAATCAATATTACGGACACAATCAAAATAATTTCTGGAAGTTCTTATTTACTATTTTTAAGGAAGAATTCTCAAACGATTACGAAACCAAAAAAGCACTTTTGCTTAAAAACAAAATTGCCCTTTGGGATGTTTTACAATATTGCGATAGAGTTGGAAGTTTAGACAGCGCCATTAAAAATGAAATCGCAAATGATTTTGAGACGTTTTTAAAACAGCACCCAAAAATAAATACCATTTTATTTAACGGACAAAAGGCTGCAGCGTTTTTTAAAAAGTATGTTCATTTAAAGAAGGATTATAATCTTATTATACTTCCGTCAACAAGTCCGGCAAACGCTGGTATATCTTTTCAATCAAAATTAGACCAATGGAAGATTATCAGTACGTTTTAAAATTAATTGATTAATTGTTGGCTAAAAAAACTAAATAGTTGGAATAATATAACTTTTGAACTTTAAAATATAACACGAAATTTCGTAACCTGCTATAATTTTACAACCAAGAAATCAAGGCCAGAGTTTAGAAGGATTGACGAAGAAGAGGCTTTTTAAAATTATAGATATTACTAAGACAAACTTTTTACAAGTTTTGATTATAAAGAGAACATTGGTTATGTTAGTTTATTTTTGAGAAAAAAGCTATTCTAAATTATTTAGGGTAGCTTTCTTTTTTACTTTTAACATAAAGATTTCAATTATGAAAATCCAAACCTATTATAATCATATTCGATATTACACTCCGCACCATTTTGTGTATTATCCGGTTTTAACACTGTTTCTTGCATTTAGCATTTACTTTGCTTTTACAACAAATGATTGTTTAATATGGTCTTTTATAAGTGTTGTTTTTTTATTTCTTTTTTTTCTGGCTTATATGCTGCGTCAGCATTATGCACTTATTTTACAAAACCGTATTGTACGCCTTGAACTCCGCTATCGTTACTTTACACTTACCGGAAAAAAACTTGAAGAATTTGAACACAAATTAACAGATGATCAGATATTTGCCTTACGGTTTGCTCCAGATGATGAAATCCTGCCTTTATTAGAAGATGCACTAAAAAACAACCTCAGCGGCGATGCTATAAAAAAAGCAGTCGTACACTGGCGTGCAGATTATAATAGAGTTTAAGGGAGATTTTAGATTTCAGAGTTTAGATTTTAGATTCTCTTGATTAAGCTATTTTTCATTTCGGTTTTGAAAACCTTGCAGGAACGTCAATGAATTAAATTATTTTAAAAGCCTTATAACATTTATAACTTTTTACCTTTCACATAATTAAAAGGAATACAAAACAAAAACAGACCTGACCAAACTATTGCCACTATAATAAAAATATAGACAAAATATTCAGGTGTAGATAATTATGTTGTAGAAATAGCAGTCGAGCGTCAGAAATTTTTCGTTCAGAGCTTTTTTCAAAGTAGTTTTCGATTCCTTCTAAACGCCTTTCCTGATTCTTGGCATACATAAAAACATCTGCAGTTAAAGTCTTTGGCTTGATAAGAGTTTCAATATTATATTTTTTGAATAAAGTATCCAGTTTTTGAAACTGTTTTGTCAGCGGATCTTGCTTGAATTTTATACAACAAATTATATCGTTTTATACCCGATGCATATTGCTGTTTTTCAATTGGCTCACCATTAACAGTAAACCACTTATAAAAAAGTGCGAAATAAAAACATCGTCATAAAACTTAAACCTTTAAAAATCAGAGCAAATATCAATTTTCTTAATTCCTTCAAAAGTAAAATAGCCATATAAAAATAAGCTAAATGAATTACTTCTAAAATTATAAAAAGATAACGAGGTGTTTTTTAAAGTTTTGTTCATGTTTTTGGGGTTATATTCAAATCATAGAAAAATGATTACAAATCCTGAAATGTTTATTGATAACAAAAAAATAAAATTTTGAGCAAATCAAGAGCCAAAATACCTAGAACCACGTTTTTCAAACAATCCTTAAATAATAATTTAAAAATTAAAAATAGATTATTATTTTTGCTAACTTTACTTGTTAATTAAAACACAACAACCTAAAAATCAATCAAATGAAAAAAATGTTTTACTCTTTAATAATTTTAATGGCCTGGCTTTATGGCAATGCACAAAGTGCTGCACCAAATCAAGAGGAAAACACCTCATTATCAACAGAAAATAATTCAAAAAAAGATCAGAGTAATATTCCTGAAGATCTTCCGTGGCATGGAAGAAGATTTAAAGCTACTGCCGGTGTATTCTTTCCATCAAACAATACTGAGGTTGAAGTTAACGGATCAGCTGGAAGAATTGGAACCGATATTGATTTTGAAAAAGATTTAGGCTTTGAAACTAATACGGTTTCCTTTTTTGGTGCTTTTGAATGGCGTGCCTCACGAAGATCCCGTTTTAATCTTGAATATTTTTATTTAAAAAGATCATCAGAAAAAACACTGCAAAAAGAAATCGAATTTAAAGACCATACTTATCCGGTCGATGCCCAGGTTTCGGCATTTATGAATAACGAAATGGTCCGATTTGCTTATGGATATGCTATAGTTTCTAAACCAAAATATGAACTGGGCTTATTAATTGGTGCACACGTACTTCTTGCTGATGTAGGTTTAAGACTGGAAGGAGTTACGGCTCAGGCAGAATATCATGACACAGTAGGCTTTACTGCTCCTTTACCTGATGTTGGGATTTGGGGTGAGTTTGTCCTTGGGAAAAAAGTGGGACTGTATGCAAATGTAAATTATTTTGCCCTTCAAATTGACGATATCGACGGTCGAATTATTAGTTATAATTTATCGGTTTTATATAATGTTTATAAAAATTTAAGTTTAACGGCAGGTTATACAGGTTTAAATTTCAGACTTGATGTAACCAGACCAAAAATCGATGGTTTCTTTAAATGGGGTTATAATGGGCCTACTTTAGCTGCAACTTACAGCTTTGGAAATCACGTGAAGTTTTACAAACACTAAATTTAATTATGAATTATAAATTGTGAATTATTTTCAATCTTGGCGGGTATTTTTTTTAACGCAAAGCACGCAAAGGTTTTACGCAAAGGACGCTAAGTTTTTTTGATATAGATTGCATCTACAATGCACAAAGTTCGCAAAGCTTTATAGACACAAAGCTTTGCGAACTTTGCAGTTTTATAAAAAACTAATTTATCAAAAAAACTTTGCGCACTTTGCGTTAAAAAAATTATGCATTAAAAAAAAACGCAATACATTTAAATGAACTTATACAACTTATATGGTTTAAGAAAAAAAAACCGACACCTTTTTCAAGATATCGGGTTCATCCACTCAAACTTAACTCAAAATACTCTAAACTTCTTATTTCCCGATTGGAGTAAATTTTATAGCTGTTCCTCCGCCAGCAGCCAATTTGATATTTAAAACAGTTTCGTTATTTACCTTTTGTTTTGAAATTGCAACCGGATAAGGATTTGTTTTATAGTTTGCTCCTGCTCCATCTGCATAAATTTCGGCTTCGTATTCTTTACCTTTATCTAAGAAAGATAATGTTACTTTAAGATCTCTGGCGTCTTTATTTGTAATCGAACCTAAATACCAGTTTTTTTCGTCCCAGTCTTTACGAACGATTGTAGTGTATTCTCCAATTTTAGAATCTAAAACTTTAGTATCTGACCACGTACACGGAACATCTTTTATAAACTGAAATTCTGGTTTGTCAACATAATTCTCTGGTAAATCTGAAGCCATTTGCAGCGGACTGAAAATGATAACATACAATGCCAGCTGATTTGCCAAAGTTGTTTGAACTCTTGCACCAGAAGGTGTTTTATAATCAAAATTGAAATTCCCCGGTGTGTAATCAAACGGACCTGAAAGCATTCTTGTAAATGGTAATGTTGTTAAATGCTGAGGTGTATTTCCGCCGTCTACAGACCACGCATTGTATTCCTGACCTCTTCCGCCTTCCTGTGACATAAAATTTGGATACGTACGCTGAATTCCGGTTCCTTTTATCGGTTCGTGATTGTCGATCATGATGTGATATTTGGCAGCAGTTTCGATTACTTTTCTGTAATGACGAGATGCATACTGGCTGTCGTGCCATTCTTTTTTATCCAAATATTTGTTTACATAACCAGTTTTAACTGAGTTTACACCCATTTTTTGATACAATTTAAAGGCATCTTCAAGCTGGCCTTCATAATGTTTAGAAGCGCCAGCCGTTTCATGATGTCCTATTAATCGAACATTTTTTATGGCAGCATATTTTGTAATTTCTTCCAGATTAAAATCCGGATACGCTTTTACAAAACTAAACGCTTTACCATCGGCAGTCCAGTCGCCGTCCCAGCCCTCGTTCCAGCCTTCTACCAGAACGCCGTCAAAATTGTTTTTCGCAGCAAAATCAATATATTCTTTTGTATTTTTTGTTGTAGCACCATGTTTTGGACCTTGTCCCCAAGTGAATTTCTCTAAGTGCATTCCCCACCAAATTCCGATGTATTTAGAAGGCGTAATCCATGAAAGATCTTCAATTTTTGAAGGTTCGTTCAAATTCAGCATAATGGTTGAAGTTGCCACATCTCCCGGAGTTTTACCTACAACAACTGTTCTCCAAGGTGTTTTAAAAGGCGTTTCAGCATATACTTTTACACCATCAGCCCAAGGCACTAAATCACTTTTATATTGTTTATCACTTGTTTTTAAAAGTGTCATCGAAGCAAAATCAGTTAAGTTGGCTTCGTGAATCGCAACATATAAATTCTCTTTTGTTTCAAAAGTTGCCGGAGTATTTATAGTATCTGTTTTGCTGATTGGCGTTTTGCGGTATTCACTTTCATAATAACTGTTTTCACGGTGCACCGGAATCCACCAAACATCATTATTTGATTTAAAAGTAAACTGCGTGATTTCGTTTGAAATTTTCACTTTTCCTAAATTAGGTTGTTTTGGAAATTCATATCTAAATCCTACACCGTCATCAAAAACTCTGAAAATAATATCAACTAAACGCTCTTCTCCTTTTGATTCTTTTAAGTGAACAATCAATTCGTTGTGGTGATCGCGAACTTTTTTGAATTCTCCCCAAGGCTGTTCCCAAGTTGCATCGGCAGATTTTTCTTCGGTAGAAACCACTTCAAAACCTTCAGTCATTTTTTGAATTCCCTGAAATTCAAATCCCATTAACGAAGGTTCTATAACCGATTTCCCGTTTGAAGTAAAACTGTATTGAGGCTGACCTGAAACAGTTAATTCAAAAACTAATTCGGTTACTTTTCCCGGCGAATTAATTTTGTATGTTTTTTTAGTACCAGCACTGCAGGCGTAAATTAATATTGACGCTAAAGCAATTATACAGTATCTATATCTTATGTTTTTCATTATTTAATTGTATTAATTACAACTCTTATTTTATTTCGTTTATTAACTGTTTTGCTTTTGCGGGCTGCATAGAAACAAAATAATTAAAAGCCTGATCCAGTTTATTCTGAGCATCGGCATTGCCTTTCTTTTCTACTCGCAGGTTGTACATTTTGCTTATATCCGGAAATACCGAATCGGTATTTTTTACTCCTGCAAATGCTTTTACTTTTTCAATGTACGAGTAACCAAATTCAACTGTTGGTTCAAACATAGTTCCTTCTCCAAAGTCATTCCAGGTAATTAACTGCAGGTAATTTAAATTGGCATTTTTAGCCAGAGAAAGTGTTTCGTCTAGCGTTGCGCCATTGTTGTGTTCAATTGTCCACCCAATTGCTGCTCCGCCTCCACCTTCGGCATAAAAATCTTTAAAACCTGGGTAAGCGCTTCCAATTGCTACAGAAAGTTTTGGTTTTGTATTGGTATAAAAATTTGTTAGATATGTACTGTTTTTATAAACCCACGCATATTCTCCAGATGCATTTGCTCCGGCTTCTACAGATTGATCCCAAAGTGTTAAAAAAGTTGGTTTTGTCGTAATGCTATTGAAAACATTTGTCCATTCGGCAGGCGTTTGCAATACAATTGGCCCAAAATTTAATAACAATGGTTTTCCATTTACTTTGATATAATTTGCATCATCAAAATAATTTTTCTCCATATAAGCTAAATCTGTTTTTGCTGCACTGGTTACAGAAATTGCTTTTCCGGCATTGACAACATTTGTCGTAACTCTGTCTTCATAAACAATGGCATATTCCAAGCCCACTTTATCCAGCATGGCAATAAGCTGTTCTGTGTTTTCTTTTACCATTCTGTAATCGTTGACATCGTAAGTTCCGTACCAGTCGATCAAAACACCATCAATTCCTGAATATTTCATCAATAATAAATGATTTTCAATCACATTTTTATCTCCCGAATGATATGGACCAATAAGAGGATAATAGTAAGAAGCAATTTCCCTGCGGTTGTTTGCGCCTATAGTATTCGGATTTTTGTTTGCCATTGTCCAGTGATATCCCCATTTTTTATCGGCACTGCTTTCATTGGTTTCAAACCAGGGCATATAGTGTACATAAATTTTGGTGCTGTTTGTTTTTTCAACTGCAACGGGTTTAAGCACTTCTGGTTTTACTGGTTCTTCGGGACTTTTGTCATCGCTGCTGCATCCGAAAACGACTGCAATGTTCATTATCCCAAAAAACAATAATGTGATATATCTTTTCATATTGATTTAATTTTTATTTTTTGCCACAGATTTAAAGGATTAAAAAGGATTTTTATTCCCATTATCTGTGATTAAATTATTTCACGCAGATTTTAATAGATTTAAGCAGATTGTGCAGATTTATTATTATTCATTAAAATAAGATCTGCTTTAATCTGCAAAATCTGCGTGAAACATTTTTTTTATCTTTTTAATCATTTAATCTGCGACAATTTTCTTTCTTATAAACATTTGCCCACACTATTGTGAATAAATTATTTCACGCAGATTTTAATAGATTTAGGCAGATTGTGCAGATTTTTTATTATTCATTAAAATCAGATCTGCTTTAATCTGCAAAATCTGTGTGAAACATTTTTTTTATCTTTTTAATCATTTAATCTGCGACAATTTTCTTTCTTATAAACATTTGCCCACACTATTGTGAATAAATTATTTCACGCAGATTTTAATAGATTTAGGCAGATTGTGCAGATTTTTTATACATTAAAATCAGATCTGCTTTAATCTGCAAAATCTGCGTGAAACATTTTTTTTAATCCTTTTAATCCTTTTAATCTGTGGCAAAAATTATTTTTATAAACATGTCAGCCTTCCACGACTAACCAACATGGAAGACTGACATTTTTGAACCTAATTCAAAGGATACCCAGGATTTTGTTTCAGGTTTTTATTTGTTGTTAAAACGGTACTTGGAATAGGGAAAATTGCTTTGTAAGCTTCTGTTGTTCCTTTTTCCCACCATGGCAGGAAGAAAGTTCCAAAACGAATGTTGTCTGTTCTTCTTCTTCCTTCAAAAGTAAATTCCTTAAGCAATTCTTTATCTATAAAGTTAAGATCAATTGTTGCCGGCATTTCTTCTCCTGCACGTGCTGTAACTTGTTGTACAAATGGTTTTGCTAAATCTGCAGATCCTAAACGAACGTAACATTCTGCCTGCATCATTAAAATTTCGGCATAACGAATTACAACTAAATCGTGATCACGTTCCCAGGTTTCTCCGGCTTTCATTTCGTATTTTCCTAAACGAACTCCTTCATTTTCTTTTGCATCAGCAACACTTGTAACTTCTTCTGTATAGGTTAATGGTTCTCCATTATCCATTGTAATTACAGTTCCGGTTGCTAAGTTGATCTGATCTCCGGCAACCATACATTTTTTTCTTTTGTCTGTATCGGCAAATTCAGAATAAACTCCCGGCTGCGCGCACATTCCGTTTGCACTCCAAGGATAATCTCCAACTGGAGAAATTGTCAATTTATGAAGGTAATGGCAAGACATTGAACTCATGTAATTTCCAACTGTTCCTGCTTTTGAATCGTAAGGAATTGCGAAAATAATTTCTGGTGATTTCTCATTTTGAGTTGCAAAATTGGCAAAGAAATCAGGAGCTAATGTGTAACCTGAAATTTTTTGGCACATATCGATACAATCCTGCCAGCGTTCTGTTCCTATAAAAGCTTTTGAGTTAAGATATAATCTTGCTAAAAGAGCATACGCAACATTTTTTGTCATTTTTGAATACACTACATTTCCATTTAAATGCGGAATTGCGTCTGTTAATTCTTTTTCAACAAAATCATAAACTTGTTTTCTTGTAGAATTTGTTGGAAGTGCTGTAACTGCAAAATCTACTACGATTGGCACATTTCCAAATAAGTCTAAAAGATTGTAATAGTAATAAGCTCTTAACGCTTTTAATTCAGCATAAATTGGCGCTTTTGCATTGTCTGTCAATGACGATTTATCGATTTGATAAATGATTGAGTTGATTTTTGCAATTCCGGTATAGTTGTAACGCCAAGCCGAAAGAATCATACGGTTGTCTGCTTTCCAGGTATGTTTTTGCGCATCCTGATATTGCCCGCCATCGTACCAGTTTGTTCCTCTGGTAGGAATTACAGCTTCATCAGAAACCGTTTCGTTCAAAAAGAATACGTATTCGCAGGTTGGATAATTGTTTGAAATTCCATCTGCAAAACCTCTTAACGAAGAATACGCCCCTCCCACTAATGCATCAATTTCTTTTGGAGTATTTCCAAAATTTCCATCTTCTACTCTATCATATAATTGTTCATCCAGATCGGTACATGATGATATCGTAAAAAGCATGCTTACTAATATTGCTGCTGTTATTTTGATTTTCATTTTTTATATTTTTGAGTTAATCGCTTAGTTATTCAGCGTGAAATTTAATCCAACAGAGATTGTAGTTGGTCTTGGATAATTGTTGTATTTATCGATACCAGGCGCTGCTAATCCTGTTTGGTCAGCACCATCTTGTGCATTTAAACCAATCTCCGGATCTACTCCTTTGTAACCTGTAATTACAAACAGATTTTCTCCCATGATGTACATTCTCAATTTTGAATTTTTGAAGCCTAATGGCATTGTATATCCTAGAGAAAGTGTCTGTAATCTAAAGAATGACGCATCTTCGATCCAGTAATCTGAATATTTAGGAGAAGAAGTAATGCCGCTTCCTAAGAAATCATCCGGCACATTGTAAGATGGTAATCTTGTTGGATCGTTCAACATCATGTTTGTAGCATTCAATGCTTTTTGTCCAAACATTCCGTAACCTGTAATACCAAGATCAAAATTTCCGTAAGTAAAATTCATTCCAATACCCATAGTTAAATCTGGCTGAATATTTCCTAAATCTGTTTTATCAGCATCAACTAAAGCACTTTCTGCCACAACATTTCCTCCTGCATTGTAGTACTGAATTTTTCCATTTTCATCAAGACCAGCATTTCTGAATCCCCAGAAAGTTCCCACTGGATATCCTTCTGCAATAACTTGAGAATATTGACCAGACATACCTGCTAAACCGTGTAATGAACCACTGTAAATAACATCTGTTTTATACGTTGGGTTTGATAATTTTTCGATTTTTTGAACGTTGTGTCCAAGTGTTAAATTAGCATTCCACGTAAATTTATCCCCTCTTACGATATCAGCATTCAAAGTAAGTTCAACTCCTTTGTTAGACATTTCACCCACGTTTGCAAGCATTGTTCCTACTAAATATGGAGGCTGAGGAACTTCATAAGTATACAATAAATCGTCTGTGTTTTTTTGATACCATTCAAATGAACCTGTGATTCTGTCAAAAAGACCAAAATCGATACCTACGTTGATTTGTCTTGTAGATTCCCATTTCAAATCAGGATTTGGGTTTTGTTTTGGAGAATAAGCTAAACTCCAGGTTCCTGTAACCGGATCGTAGTAACTGTCGTTTCCAACTCCTAAAATAGAAAGTGATTTGTATTCACCAATTCCGTCCTGATTACCTGTAACTCCATAACCAACTCTTAATTTTAAAGATCCTAACCAGTCTTTTGTACCGCTCATAAAATCTTCGTTAGAAATTTTCCATGCTGCAGATGCAGATGGGAAAGTTCCCCATTTATTGTTTTCTCCAAAACGGCTTGAACCATCACGTCTTACAGTTGCAGTAAGCAGATATTTTCCGTCATAATTGTAGTTTGCACGAGCGTAGAAAGAAACTAAATTTGATTTTCCTTTATAAGAATAAACATCTCCTAAACGATAGTTGTAACCTGCTCCTAAATTATTATAACCAAAAGCATCACTCACGAATCCGCTTCTTTGTGCCCCAAAACCTTGGTAAATATTTTCAAGATAAGAATAACCTGCCAATGCACTAACGCTGTGTTTTCCAAATACTTTAGAATAATTTACATAAAGTTCACCTTGTGCATTTGTATATTCTGCGTATGTTCTTTGCGCGTAACCAGCTTCAGTTCTACCTTCCATAATAGCGTAAGTTGGTTTGTAAGTTCCACCCGCTACTGCATTATGTTCTAACGAAATATTAGCTACTGCCTGAAAATCGTTTAAGAATTTAACTTCTGTTTTAAAATATCCTAAAAGTCTGTGTCTTTCATTATCAACCGTTCTGTTAGTTAAAATCTCAACCGGGTTTTCGTAGATATTTCCTCCTACAGATGTAAAGTTTCCGTTTGCATCATAAACCGGAATTGTTGGGTTTAAGTTGTAAGCACGCTCAAAAATTCTGTAATCAATAGGGTGCCATTTGTCGATATTAGCAAATAAACCCATATCAAATTTTACATCTTTATTGTCTCCAAGATATTGGTACGCACTAATATTTCCGCTGATTCTTTCTAAACCAGATTTTTTAATAACACCTTCGTTGTTTAAATATCCGATAGAAGTTCTAAACCCGCTGTCAGCTTTTCCAGAATTGATACTTAAAGTATGAGATTGAGAAACTGCTGTCTGCTCAATTGCTTTTTGCCAATTAGTATTTCCACCATAATCAACAGCGTCCATGTTTCCTGTTTGACGAACATATCCTCTCCATTGATTTGCAGATAAAAGATCTAAATTATCATTAACATAACCAATACTTGATGAACCATTATATACCACAGAAACACCTTTTGTTCCAGATTTTGTTGTAATAATGATAACCCCGTTTGCTCCTCTTGATCCATAAATAGCAGTTGCAGAAGCATCTTTAAGAACGTCAATAGATTTAATATCAGCAGGCTGAATCACATTGATATCAACACCTGCAATTCCGTCAACTACAATAAGCGGACTATTACTTGCAGTTAATGAAGTTCCTCCACGTAAACGAAGTGTTGCACCCGCAGCAGGATCTCCCGAAGGACGAATGATATTTAAACCGGCAACTTTTCCCTGCAAAACCTGTTCTGTCGAAGAAATTGTTCCTTTTACTAAATTATCTGCCGTTACCGTTGAAATAGCTCCGGTTAAATCAGATTTCTTTTGTGTTCCGTATCCAACAGAAACCACCTGAACTTCTGCTAATTGATAACCGTCGTTTTGTAAACGAATTTCTAATTTTGAAGAAGCAGCTGTTATCTGCACTTTTTGAGTAGTTGAACCGATGAATGAAACTTCGATTGAACCTCCTACGGCTACCTCTAAACTAAATTTTCCGTCAAAATCTGTCGTTGTTGCATTTCTTGTTCCAGACTCTATTACCGATGCTCCCGGTAAAACAGTGCCTGTATTGTCATAAACGGTACCCGTTACCAGCTTTTTTCCCTGAGCAAACATTCCTGCCGAAAGAAAAAGCATGAAAATCATGAATACCAGCGATTTAGTAGTCCACATTTGATGCAGGACTATTCTTTTATTTTTACTATTCATATGTAGTTATTTATTGTTTTTCTATCAGTCATATGTAATTCGCATATCCATTATTTGTTCAACGACTAATTTTAGGATTATGCTCATTTCATTAGAATGATGTTTTAATTTGATAGTGAATTATTTGTCTAAGGTTTTAAGCGGAATCGTCGTGTCTGAAATTGTTTTGTCTTTGTTGTCTTTAACTAAAACATGAATTTCACTTAAAACAGGAGAATCCTTAAGTTCTGTAACCAAATTGACAAATCCTTTTATCTCTGCAGTTCCTCCGCTAAACTCACCAGAAATTGTTTTTGCACCAGCCGTAATCGTGTAAAGTAATTTGTTTACTCCCGGCTCGTTGTTTTTTCTGTAAATTCCTAAGAAATCTTTCTGGCTGATTTGTAAAGGAAAAAATCCAAATATTGGTGCCGGCGGCGGCTCATAAGCTCCTGCATATAAAACCTGATCTGGAATAGTTCCTGCCCAGTCGTCTTTTACCATAAGGAAAACTAAATTTTCCATCACGTAACCATCTGGTGCATTGTAGTATGTTTTTGGAACAAGATCCATTTTGTAGAATCCGTTTCCTAAATCTTTTAGTTTGGTTTTTGCAGCAATGTCCGGTAACCATGATTGGTATTCTTGTTTAATATCCCAGTTGTTCAATCCGCTGTGAATATGAACGCTTGCTGCGCCCGCAAATCCCGGAGCTAAATTGGCATTAAATAAAATACTTACACCTTTATCAATTGTTGGTTTTGTTGGATAAGCTCTGATCAGCTCATTCGCAGTATAAAAAGAAGAGAAATCAGTGTATGGCATATTCGCCACGTCGCTTTGTTTAGATCCCGTTTTGTCTTTTAAACGAAACCAGAATCCTGCACTTGCTGCAATTTCAGCCGGGGTTTTAGAAAAATATACTGTTGGAGTTAAAGTAAAACTCCACACTTTATTTCCTTCATAGTGCAGTTTTGCAAAATCAGATGAATTCTCCCAATTTCCCGCATCTGGTTCAGATGGTGACCAAATCCAGATGTATAAATCCTGATTTTCTGCAAACGTAGTTCCGGCAAGGTCAAAGTACCATGTAACCTGCTCGTCATATTTGTAAACAACCGGAAATGATGACATAGGTCCCACAGCTCCCGCGTTTTCTTGTGCCTTTGTAAATGTTGGAGCCATCAAAAGGGCAAGTAAAATTGTATATAGAATTTTTTTCATATTACTTTTAATTAATAGCATTTAATTTAAATACATAAGTCACAAACGGAGTTCCTCCTGAAGAATGCACTAACTGAAATTCCATTTCGTCATTGTTTCCAGGAACTGATGTTACTCTAAGTTCATCTGTTTTTTGAGTTTTAGCAGCGTCGCTGTACAAGTAGATTTTTACTGCGCCTGCATTGGTCTGCTGGAAATCTGAGCTTAATTCCCAATAGCCTTTTGGAGCAAATAAAGGAGGAACATTGCCCGTCACTTCATAACTTGTAGGTTTGTTTTTTTCGTCTACGCTAAAATTGATTTTAAAATCTTCGTAGTTAAAAAAAGTACTCAAGTTTTCCTCGCTTGGTTCGATCTTATTTGCCTTAGCAAATTCGTCAACCATTTTTAGATTTGTTAATCCCCAATTTCCGTTTACTTTTTCATAAATCGTAATCGGATCAACGTAGCTTCCGTCTTCTGTATTGTCGCAGCTAATTGCAAAAAAACACATAAACAGAGCTAACCAGTAATAACTTTTACTTCTCATAAATTTTGGTTTTTGTTAGTTTTTGATCCCTTTAAAAAGGACAGTACGAAGCTAGATGTTAAATAAATTTTAAAAAAAACATCTGTGAAAAATCAAGATATAATTCAATCTCTTTTTCTATTAAACAATTGAATTACAACACATTAAAAACAAACCTGAAACATAAAAATCAAGGTCTTGTTTAGATATAAACCACCTGTAGAATAATGGTAAATATGACAATATGAAAATTTTATACGAATATTTTTCAACTATACACACATATAACTGCTTTTTATTGTATAATTGCAAATCACTAGAGTACTTTTAACATTTTAATACCTTTTAAAGACTCACACTAAGGTATTTCGAAAAAAAAATCTGAAGAAGCAGCTCTCCAATTTCCAAAACTGTTAGTCATCAGTATTTAATTAATTTTGCTTTAAACGAATTCACTCAACCATAAATTATCTTACCCTAAAACCACAACCAAACCATGCAAAAAATATTTGTACTGTATTTTTTCATTGCGGGTTTTTCTCTAACTGCGAAAGAGACAAATCCAATTCTTGAAGAATTAGATAATGTACTGCTGAAAAAAGAAATTTACTTAAAACAGAAATATCGTAAAATTGAAGCTTTAAAAAAGAATGTTTCAAAATTTACTGTCAGCCAAAATAACGAGCAATTATACAATACCTATATGTCATTGTTTGAAGAATATAAATCATTCAAATATGACTCAGCTTATTATTATTTAGAAGAAGCTAAAATTAAAGCCATAGTTTTAAAAGATCCTAAATATTTGGCTAAAAGCCGAATTAAAGAAGGTTTTGTACTGCTTTCTTCGGGACTTTTTAAAGAAGCTATTGATACGCTGAATGTTATTGACGATCAAAAACTCGATCAAAAAAACAAATTCGAATATTACAATATAAAAGCGCGTGCCTATTATGATTTAGCCGATTATAACCGTGATCAGCGTTTTAATATTCATTATGTACAGCAGGGAAATCATTTTCTTAAAAAGGCTTTAGAATTAATTGGAACGAATTCTAATGAATATTGGGCCGCCGAAAGTTTAAAACGTTTAAAACAACAAGACTGGCGCGGTGCCGAATTTGCTTTCAGCTACTGGATTAATAACTATGATTTACCGCCTGATTATTACGGAATTGCAACTTCTAGTCTCGGTTATATTTATTCGGAAAGAGGCTATACTAAAAAAGCAATTTATTATCTCGCACTCGCTGCTATTGCCGATGTCAAGAACGCGACTAAGGAAACTGTGGCACTTCGAAACCTTGCCAACGAACTCTTTAAAATGGGTTATCTGGACAAAGCCAACGAGTATATTAATATTGCCATGGATGACGCCACTTTTTACAACGCCAGACATCGCAAAATTGAAATCTCGTCGATATTACCTATTATTGAAAAAGCGCAGTTAAACAATGTAAAAGACAAAAATGATAAACTGGAAAAGATTATTATTCTTTTGACGATCCTGACGCTGATTATTATTTTGTTCTCTATTATTATTTTCAAACAATTAAAAGAGAAAAATAAGGCAAGAAAAATAATGGCTTCGTCGTATGCTCAGCTTCAGGAAATGAACATAAGTCTGAGCGAGGCAAATGCTATTAAAGAGGAATATATTACGTATTTTATAAAGGCAACTTCGGCTTTCATTAATAAGATTGATCATATCCAGAAAAGTACGCTTCATAAAATCATTACCAAGAAAACAGATGAAGTTATTGCCAGCTTAAAACGCTATAATGTAAAGGAAGAAAGAGAAAATCTTTTCCATCAGTTTGATGAAATCTTCTTAAAATTATTCCCAACTTTCGTGACTGATTTTAATCATTTATTTCCGAATGATCATAAATGTATTGTGAAGAAAGGCGAGCTTTTAAACACGGAACTCCGCATTTTTGCTTTGTATCGATTAGGAATTCAGGACAGCAGTCAAATGGCTGAATTTCTGGAACTTTCTGTAGCTACCATTTATACGTATAAAACCAGAATTAAAAGCAAATCAGACTTTAAAGATACTTTTGAAGAGAAGATAATGGCGATTAAGACTATCTAAGTTTCTAAGTTTTTTTCACGCAGATTTAAAAAGATTTAAGCAGATGCGCGCAGATTATTAAAAAAAATCAGTTTAAATCTGCTTAAATCTTTTTAAATCTGCGTGAAATTCTCAACCTAAAATCATTTAATCCGTAGCAAAAAAAAGCGACTCTTCAAAAGTCGCTTTTTTTTATTTATTCTGCAGATTCTAGCTGCAAAATCATATTTTGATAATATTTACTAAGCGAGAATAATTGCTCTGCAAAAATCATAATGACCAGCGGAACGAAGAAAAATATGGTTAGATCTCTTTCGTATAAAAAATACGTCGTTATCATAAAAATACGAGTATATTCTAGATAATAAATCCATTTTCGCTGTTCTAAAATAGCGCCGCAGTTTATTAAAGTGATAATTATAATTGACAATACAAAAATCTTATCGTACGTCTCTAAATGATCAAAATAATACGTAAAAACGGTTAGCAGTAAAGTGCAGATCCCTAATTGAATATAAAGGTAATTTCTAAATCGGAGTCTTTGGTGCGGATTACTTTTATCCTGCAGAAAACGCTTTTCTAAGGTCGGACGAATATCCTGATCCATGTGCGCCGGACTGCCAAAAACAGCTTTCCATCTTGCTTTAAATCCTTTTGAGCGACGCCACAGTTCGTATATTTCAAAATAATAATGAAAATGCTGCCAAAGGAAACTATAGCTTTTTAGCGGATGTGTTAATCCGTATTTTGGTTTTTCTTCTTCTTCCTGGAAAGTTCCAAAAAGGCGATCCCAAAACGTAAACATATCGCCGTAATTTTTATCAAGGTATTTTTCGTCAGATGCGTGATGAACACCATGAACAGAAGGTGTTACAAAAATATATTCGAGCCATTTTATTTTTCCTACGAGCTGTGTGTGCGTAAAAAAAGAATATGCTCCGTGAACAATAAGCATGGTAATTACCATTGTGGGATGAAACCCAACAAAAGGAAGGATACACCAAAATCCTGTTCTGATAATGGCCTGAAAAGTGGTAATTCTGGCGGCGGCCGTAAAATTAAATTCTTCACTATGATGATGTACAATGTGTGCTGCCCAGAAAAAATTGACTTCATGTCCTAATCTGTGATACCAATACCAGACAAAATCTGTGGCAAGAATTAAGGCAATCCAGACTAAAAAATTACTCGGAACATCAAAAATTCTATAATCGTCATAAATCAAATAATACAATTGGTAAAAGCTTGCGGCAACAAACAAATTAATCAATCGCTCTGCAATTCCAATACTAATATTAGAAACAGAGCTTTCATAATTAAAAATTTCAGGTCTCTTTTTTCGTTGTGCCAGCTTATATTCCAGAAATAAAAACAGAAAGAAAGCGGGCATTGCAAATGCAAGAAAATTAATGTTTTTCATTTTTAAAAATTACTTTTTATCGATTTTAAGAAACTAAACAACAATTAATTAAACTAAAAAAGATATTTTCATCAAGCAATATCTGATACAAATATATTGATATTAATCGATGAAAATAGTCTTAAATTTCTCTTAGAAAAAATCTAGTTTTGCTTGTATTTATCGGCTTCCAGAGCTACTTCTTTAACAGATTGCGTGTCTGCCACTTTTTTCAAAGCGATAATATAAGCTGCAATTCGCGGCGTTACACTATGTTTGGCAGCAACTCTAAATACAGTTTCAAAACCTTTTTCTAATATATCTTCTAAACGTTTATTAATTTGATGTATTCTCCAGGACTCTAACAATGAATTTTGAAGCCACTCAAAATAAGAAACCGTTACACCTCCGGCATTTGCTAAAATATCCGGAACTACTAAAACATTATTCTCGTGTAAAATTTTATCAGCATCTGAAGATACCGGGCCATTTGCAGCTTCAATAATTATTTTGGCACGAATATCTTTGGCATTCTTTTGTGTAATAACATCTTCTTTTGCAGCCGGAATCAAAACATCAACATCTAAAAGCAATAAATCTTCGTGTTTGATCGCAACTGAATTTGGATAACCTTTAATAGTTTTGTTATTAAGGTTGTAATATAAAATCAACTCCGGAATATTGATTCCATCCGGATTGAAAAACGCTTCAGAAACATCACTTACAGCAACTATCTTAACTCCTTTTTCATATAAAAACAAAGCCGAATGCAAACCAACATTTCCAAATCCCTGAATGGCCGCAGTTGATCTTGCCGGTCTGATTTTTAGTTTTTCAAGCGCAAGCAAAGTAATAATGCTCACTCCTCTTCCGGTTGCTTCTACTCTTCCTAATGAACCTCCAGAATGCAGGTGTTTTCCGGTTACAACGGCATGAATTGTTTTGCCGTGAACTAATGAAAATTCATCCATTAACCAGCCCATTTCGTCCGGGCCTGTTCCCATATCCGGTGCAGGAACATCTTTTTCAGGGCCAAAAATATCGGCTAAAGCCTTTGTATAAGCTCGTGTTATTCTTTCTAATTCTGTTTTAGAAAGTGTTCTTGGGTCGCAGATAATACCGCCTTTTGCTCCTCCAAACGGAATTCCGGTTACAGCAGATTTCCAGGTCATCCAGGCGGCAAGTGCTTTTACTTCATCAAGATTAACAGCATTGTCGTAGCGGATTCCACCTTTTGACGGACCTAAAGCTGTATTGTGAATAACTCGGTATCCTTCAAAATTTTGTTCGGTTCCATTATCTAATGTTATAGAAAAATTGACTACAATTTGTTTTTCCGGACGCTGCAGCTTTTGTCTTAATGATTCATCTAAATTAAGAATATCGGCTGCTATATTAAACCTGTCAATCATAGATTGAAAGGGGTTCTGTTTTATAATTTCTGCACTCATAGTGTTTATTTTTAATTTTTTGGTTTATCGATTTGGGCTTCATAAAATGTTTCTTCTGAATAAAATCAGCAGCTGCACATGCAACAAGGAATTTTCATCTGGCAGCAATGCATCATACTATTTATGTTTCTATTCGATCTCATTTTATTTTTATTTAATAGTTCCTAAAAAAAGCCTTTCATGTGCATGAAAGGCTAAAAAAAAAATAACTAACAAGTACTTTCTCTATTAACGCCATTTCATCGCATAGGTCGACATGCAGCACATCGTCAAACTGCACATAAACGGGATGATATTTAGACTATAGTTTTTCATTGTCATTGCAAATCTATAAAATATATTTATAAACTCTATAGAATTAGTCGTGTTTATTTCAGAAAAACATAAATTTAACATTAAATCCCTTGTAAATTAATGATTTAAGAAATTAAAAAAAGTACTAAAATTGTGATTTTACGATAAAAACAATGGCAATTAAGGCTAAAATAAGCCCCAAAATATTGATTTTAGATAATTTTTCTTTGAAGAAAAGCATTCCAACAAGACTTCCCAAAACAATCACCCCCATGTTCATTCCAGCAAAAACAGTAGATGGATTTTCGGCGAAAGCCTTATGTGCTTTTAAATAAAACAATATATTTCCGAAGTTAAAGATTCCGACTAAACCTCCAAAAAGAATATTTTTATAATTCAGTTTTACCTTTTTTACCGCAACATCATAAACGACAACGAGTAAAGAAACAGCCAACGAAATATCAAAAACGATAAACAATGAAGTTGTATAAGGCAACGCTGTAAAAAGTGCAATTTGTTTAAAAAGTATATCGATAATCCCGAAACCTATAAATACTGCTGCCGGATAAATCCATTTGTTTTGATCGTTTCCTGATTGTTTTTTTAAGATAAATAAAAGCGCTATAAATCCTATTATCAAGCCAATAACTTTATACGAATTGAATTCTTCTTTAAAAATCAGCCAGGCTGCAATTATCGGAATAAAGAGCGATAAACGCTGTGCAGCATCTGTTTTTGCAATTCCCATATGTTTTATGGAAGTGAATAAAAACAGAAAAACAATAGGCAGTAAAATACCAACTGCTGCATAAATATTCCAAGGCGCATCAGTATGAACTACATTTAAATCCGGGCTGAAAGTAAAATAGCAAAGGGATATTGCCGTTACATAATTGAAAGCTATAATTTGAATTGGATTTGCATTGTATTTACGGGTTATTTTGAAGATAACACCAACCGTTACACTGCATAAAATACTTAAAACAAGAAACAACATGGGATTAAATTTTAAGTACAAAAATAGGTTTTAAAATATCTGATTTAATATAAATCTTAGTCAAAGTTTTAAACTTTGACTAAGATCATTAAACATAAGAAACCCGACAGGTTTTATCCCGAGGCTTCGGGCAATGTCATTAAGTTAAGAGGAAATCTATAAAATTACTTAACAGTTTAATTAAGAAAGTAATTAGAAAAATCAGTTTTTATCAGCGTTTTCGCTTTAGTGAATCAGTAAAATCAGCGTCTAATTGTGACGCGGATAAAACAGATTTACTTCGTAAAAACGCGGATAAACACGGATTTGATTTGCAGTAATTTTATTTTCTAAAAGCTTAACTTAATGACATTGGGCTTTCGGGACTGTCGGGTTTAAAAGTTATAATTATCAATTGATAATTTACAATTTACTAATATAGCTTCCGTACATATCTTTAAACTGATGTCCTTGTGCAAAACGATCTTTGCTTAATTTTTTGTATTCAACTAAAGCCCATAAAATAAACTCTTTTACAAAATATTCATCTTTTTGATCTAATTGCGGCTGGTATTTTTTCAATAAAATATCTAAAGGAGTAACTTCATCTAATGTTGCCTGATATTCAGCATCTGAAGCATCATCTAATAATTCAAAACCACTTTCTGCAAAAAACCATTCGATCAAATCAGAATAAGGTGTTTTTTCTCCCGGTTTTTCTAATTTTTCAATCTTCGGAAAAAATGCCGGAAATAAAGTCCTGATTGCTGAACCAATTAAATACTGCGCAACAACAGCTGCTCCCTCCTGCTCTCCTTCATAAACCAGTTCTACTTTTCCTGTAATTGCCGGGATGATTCCCATAAAATCAGACAAACGAAGATTTGTTTTATCAACCCCTGCTTTTAAAGCACGACGTTCTGCAGTACTTATTAAATTTTCAAAAGCTGTAATACTCATTCTGGCACTTACACCACTTTTATTATCGATATATTCGCTTTCGCGGGCTTCAAAACTAATTTGCTCTAAAATATCTCTGGCCAAATTTGGAACATAAACGATATCGCTTTGGTCTTCATCCAGTTTTGCTTCCTGTTGTGTAATTGTTCTTGCAATTTCAACCGTTTCAGGATAATGCGTTAAAATCTGAGAACCAATCCTATCTTTAAGAGGCGTTACAATACTTCCTCTGTTGGTATAATCTTCCGGATTTGCGGTAAAAATAAACTGCATATCAAGAGGCATTCTCAATTTAAATCCGCGAATTTGAATATCGCCTTCCTGCAGGATATTAAACAATGCAACCTGAATTCTGGCTTGTAAATCTGGTAATTCGTTAATGACAAAAATACTTCTGTTTGCTCTCGGAATCATTCCGAAATGAATTACACGATCATCTGCATAAGATAATTTTAAATTTGCTGCTTTAATTGGGTCGACATCGCCAATTAAATCGGCTACAGTAACATCTGGTGTTGCTAATTTCTCGAAGAAACGTTCGTTTCTGTGTAACCAGGAAATTGGGGTTTCATCTCCTTTTTCTTCAATTAAATCTTTTGCAAAACGTGAAATTGGATTCAAAGGATCGTCATTGATTTCTGAACCCGTTACAAATGGAATATATTCATCTAACAATTCAATCATTTTACGCGCTAAACGCGTTTTTGCCTGTCCGCGAAGTCCTAACAAATTGATATTGTGACGAGAAAGAATTGCACGCTCTAATTCTGGAATTACAGTATTTTCGAATCCGTGAACGCCTTCGAAAACCGGTTTCCCCGATTTTATTTTTTCACGAAGATTATTTCGCAATTCGTCCTTTATACTTATGCTTTTATATCCTGCAGCTTTTAACTGCCCTAATGTTTTTATATTGTTAATTTCCATTTTATGAAATATCTTATTTTGTTTATTGTTTTTTTTTAACGGCAAATATTGTGTTGCTACTTTGGGTTAGACGCACTGCTGTGCGTCTCTACGATATACTTTGTCTATAAATTAATTTGCAAAAACCTTTGTCCCTTTGAACCTTTGCAACTTTGAACCTAAATCAACGAACCCTCTTCTTCCTATTCGTTTCATAATCTTCAAAAATCATTTCACCAAGACCTTTTAATCCGGTATAAAATGCTTTTCCCTGATTTGCTTCTGTAAAATGATTCACAAATCGCTGTAAATACGGATCGTTTGCAATCATAAAAGTCGTAATCGGAATGTGTAATTTTCTGGCTTGCTGCGCCTGCGTATAACATTTGTCTACAATATATTCGTCGAGGCCGTTACTGTTCATATAATAAGAACCATCGCGCTCACGCACACAGCTTGGCTTTCCGTCGGTAATCATGAAAATCTGCTTGTTGGTATTTCGTTTTCGACGTAAAATATCCATCGCCAACTGCAATCCGGCAACCGTATTAGTGTGATACGGACCAACTTGTAAATATGGTAAATCTTTAATTGGAATTGTCCAGGCATCGTTTCCAAAAACCAAAATATCTAGTGTATCTTTTGGATAACGGGTTGTAATTAATTCGGCCAAAGCCATTGCCACTTTTTTGGCGGGAGTGATTCGGTCTTCGCCATACAAAATCATACTGTGGCTAATGTCTATCATCAAAACGGTGCTCATTTGTGCTTTGTACTGCGTTTCTTCGACAATTAAATCATTTTCTGTCAGCATGAAACTTTCAACACCATTATTGATTTGGGCATTTCGGAGACTTTCGGTCAGTGAAATACGTTCTAAACTATCGCCAAAATTAAATTCGCGAAATTCTCCTGTATGTTCATCGCCATTCCCTGCATATTTTGTTTTGTGATTTCCGTTTCCGGAGCGCTTTAGATTTCCAAAAATCTGGTCTAACGCCTGCTGGCGAATTGCGCGCTCTGTTTTTGCAGTTATTCCAAAACCATTTGTACCGTCTTCTTTGACTTCGTCTTTTATGTAACCTTTCTTTTTTAAATCTTCGATAAAATCATCGATTGTGTAGTTCTCATCAGTTAGTTTATATTCTACATCTAACTCCCGAAGCCAGCTGATTGCTTCGTCAAAATCGCCCGAAGTATGGGTGATTAGCTCTTTGAAAATACCAAAAAGTTTTTCAAACGGAGACTGAAATGGGGCTTCGTACGACTTAAAATAAAAACCTTTTTTAAATTCGTTTTTCATAATTCTAAAATTAAGCCTTTTTAGAATTATGAAAATAGAAACGTTTATTAATTTTTAGTTAAAATATCAAAACAAAATAACCCAAAATCAATACAAATTGTGTAGTTTATTCAAACTTTCCGTCGACATAAAACCACGCATTATTTTCTAATTTAAAAGTTGAAAATTCGTAATGTATCTGGGGTTTATTGTTTGAATCTAAAAAATAAGCTTTAAACTCCACTGTATTTTCTGTAAAACTCAGGATTTCTAATTTCTGCCATTTATTGGCCGCTGCCCATTTTAGAATTTCGGCTTTCGAATAATATTTTCTTTCAGAAATATAAGTCGTTTCTAAAAGATAATCGCCATTATGAGTGGCATAAGCCGAATATCTGGAACGCATTAAAGCCAAAGCCGTGGGTGCTTTTTGATTGTTTTCGAGATACAATCCACAGCAATTTTCAAACGATAATCCTGTATCACAAAAGCATTTATTCGCCGCCATCTACCTCTTCTTCTCCATTAATTTTTACATGAAGCTGGTTTAGCAAAACCTGATATCTGCTTATTTCCCTTACTTCTTCATCTTCTTCAGCAAAATCAATCATTTCATCTAACACCTCACTTACATCTAATAATTTATTATTTGCTTCTCTGGAATCTCCTGCAGCAATCAAATCAATAATTTCCTGTACACTTGCTTTTAAAGTTTCGAATTTTGTATTCATATATGTTTGTTTTTTATTTCAGGTTTCACGTTTCAGGTTTCAGGTTTCAGGTTTCACGTTCCGTTGTAACTTGAAACTTGAAACTAAAAAAACTTGAAACTATTTTCTACTCTTTATTTTCGTTGAATTTTTTCACAATTTCTTTGAGTTTTTCTTTGCGTGAAACTTCGGCTTGTTTTTTCTTCGCCTGAGCTTTGTGCAATTTGTCATTGTGAGTTTTAATATTTCGTTCGTTGTTGCGTCCCATTATATTTCTCTTTTTATTTCTTCTAAACTCCTTTCAGTAAAAATCAATTCGTTGATAATCTGCTTTCTTAAATCGGCTATATCATCATAATCAAAATATTTCGCCCACGAAGTTAATTGCTGCAGGTTTCTAACTTGTTTTAAGCGTTTTGTTGTTTCAAAACTTGTTCTCAATATCGCTTTTCCGTCGTAATTCGGGTTCTTTTTATGCTGATAATTTGCCAGATTCTTTTCAAAATCTGCTTCTATATAATAAAGTTTCTCTTCTGTATTATCAGGATAAAACTCATCCCAGGCTGCAAAACCAATTTTTGTTTTCGATTCGGTTTCAGGTTCACGGGCAATTAAACGCCATTTACTGTTTGCCAGTCTTCCCCAATGATTGGAGACGCGGTACATTCCGGCTTCGGTATAATAATAGGTACTTCCTGCCTTGCTTTCAAACTGTTTTTTTAAACCTTCTATTTCATTTGGAAGCACTTCATTAAAAACACAAAAGGTATTCTTGAAAGAATTTGGATGTGGCTTAAAATTTTTCTGCATATGCAAATATACTCAGATTGTCGCGAACTCCCTAAAACAAACCTAAATTGATTAACTTTGCCTTTTTAATTTTAAACAAAAAACTATGTCTAAAGATTCACAAGGAAAAATGCCTCAAAAAGGAGTTTTTACCGGCATTATCGAAAAAGATGAAAACAACAATTATTTCTGTGGTGAATATCTTTTAGATTATAAAATCGTACATTCAAACTTTAACGTTGGCGACTGGATTACAATTAAATCTGTAATTGAAAATCCAAGTGATATCAGCTACGATAAATATCCAAAGAAATCTAAAAACTTCGATAAGGCTAATCATAAGCCGGAATAATATTTTTGTTTCAGGTTTCAGGCTGAAATGATTTTTTTAACACAAAGTACGCTAAGATTTTTTTTTAAAGACTGCGCTTATAAAGTTCGCAAAGCTTTATCAATACAAAGCTTTGCGAACTTAGCGTTTTTATAAAAATCATACATATAAAAAATCCTTGCACACTTTGCGGTTAAATTAATTTCATAATTAACGATTTCATAAAACAACTTTCCTTAATATTTTTTGGATGAAAACTGAAAAGTTAAAAAAAAGTGTACCTTTGCAAAAAATTTGTCGTTTTGAAGTAAAAACACTCATTTCGAACTAATAGACAAGAAGTTACCTTTTATTTATGAAAAAAATAGTTGAATACCGTAAATTACTAAACGTAGAGAAAACTGCAGAGTTAAAAGATTTAAAAACAATTTATCGTAATGCGATGAAAGAAGCGCATCCTGATAAATTTCAAGGTGACGACGCTGGTTTAAAAGCTGCGGAAGAAAAAAGTAAATCTATTATTGAAGCTTATCACTTTTTAGTAAGCATTCACCCTGATACTATCAAACTTAATTTACCTGAATACACAGAAACAATAACAGCTTGTACTATTACAGATTATAAATTTGTAGAAGGTCGTTTGATTATTGATTTTTCTAACGGAAGTGTTTACGAATACATCAGCGTTCCTAAAGCAACTTATGTAAAAATGGTAAATGCTGATTCTCCTGGAAGATTTGCAAAAAGACACATTTTGAACTCTTTTACATGGAGAAAGAAAACAAATCAAGAATAAATTTATTCGAAAATAATTCAAAAAGCACTCTTCTTACAGAGTGCTTTTTTTATGGCTTACAATTAAAAAAATTCTATATTAGCATTCAAAACAATAAATAAATAACAGTTTTAAATCAAATCAACGCTTCAAAACCCTTGATTACAGGACATTTAGACACAAAAAAACTATAACAAAATTTTAGGTTACAAAATTCTATATGTTTTATAATTTTAGATACTTTTGTTGCACAAATCAATTAACTAATTAATTTTTTATAATGAAAAAAATACTTTTTTTACTTACAGCTTCTGCAGCTATCATTTCATGCAGTAAAGTTAAAGACGGAGAATACCTAATTACAGGTACTGCAAAAGGAATTGAAAACGGAAAAACGATTATTCTGCAAGGTCAGGATCCTGCTACAAGAATGACAATTGCGTTAGATACTGTAAAAGTTGAAAATGGAAAATTTGAAATTAAAGGAAAAGTTAAAGAACCGGCTTTTCATACATTAATTCTTCAAGGTGCTAACGGACCAATCCCATTTATCTTAGAAACTGGAGAAATCAATATCGAAATTGACAAAGACAGTATCCATAAATCTAAAATTTCCGGAACTTACAATAATGATGAGTATGTAAAATTCAATGATGACCTTACAAAAACTCAAAAAAGTTTAATTGATTTCCAGAAAAAGAATACTACAAAGATGCAAGACGCCCAAAAAGCTCATGATACTGCAACTGTCAATGGCTTAATGAAACAATACATGGAAATTCAGACAGAAGTTCAGGCTAATACTAAAAAGAAATATTTAGCTTACGCTGAAGGTCATCCAAAATCTTATATCTCTGCATTGATTATTCAAAGTATGATTAATGATCCAAGCAATGATATCAAAAAAACTGAGACTTTATACAACGCTTTAGACGAATCTGTAAAAAATACTACTCCTGGTAAAGAAATCAAAACCAGACTAGGTCAAGCAAAAATGCCTGCGGTTGGTGCATCTGCCCCTCCAGTTGGCAGCGCTAAATGAAGAGCAGATTTTTCAGCACCAAATCCACAAGGAAAAGTAGTTTCGCTTAAAGAAAGTTTAGGCAAAGTAACTATCGTTGATTTTTGGGCTTCATGGTGCGGACCATGTAGAAAAGAAAATCCAAATGTTGTAGCTATTTACAAAGAATTACATTCAAAAGGATTAAATATTGTTGGAGTTTCTTTAGATAAGGATGCTGAACACTGGAAAGAAGCCATCGCAGCAGATGGTTTAACCTGGACACATGTTTCAAACCTTAAATTTTGGGACGAACCAATTGCGAAACAATATAATGTAGAATCTATTCCTGCAACTTTTATTCTTGATGCATCAGGAAAAGTGGTTGCTCAAGACTTAAGAGGTGCGGAATTGAAAGCAAAAATCGTAGAACTTTTGGCTAAATAACATCAATATTTAGAAAAAATAAAAAAATCTCCTTAGTGGAGATTTTTTTATTTTATTCAATACCAACCAATTAAAAATTAATTAAAAAATAACTTTAAATTAAGTTCAATTTTTGTTTGCAAACATGAAAAACGTTACTATATTTGCAACCGCTTAGAACAACAAAGCGCAATAGTGCTGAGATCTGGGGAGATACTCAAGCGGCCAACGAGGGCAGACTGTAAATCTGCTGTGTGAACTTCGCAGGTTCGAATCCTGCTCTCCCCACAAAAGGGTAAAAGAAGTGAAAACAAAAATTTCTCAATCTTTTCAAAAAACGTGGTAAAACCTGCAAATCCTAGGATTCGCAGGTTTTTTTCTTTTATACTGCTTTTCAAATTTTTTAAAACCGCTCAAAATCTCTGTGGCAAAATCATGGCACAGGGGGCTTTTGAAAAATAAAAAACAGTATAATCAAGGTCTGCCAAAGTTAGGATCGAATATATTAAAAACAAAAAAATAGAAAGTGTTGGTGGAATAACCAGCCCTCCTTCATAATCTGAAACATTACCAGACTGTTTATGCTTAAAGCAAATCTCATCAATTCTATTTTTTTGTTTATTTGCTCTCTGTTTTTCTGGGAAGATCACTCCCTTTAAAGTAATTATCTAAAATTATTATTGTTTTTATACTTATAAGTAAACTCGTTTGTTTGTTTATATCCTGGTAAATTGTATTTCATTACTATTTCATAATTACCATATCGCATAAACAGGAAATTAGAATTTATAAAACGTTTTGCAATTAACTCAACACTAGTATCCCCATTGATATAAGCATTAATGATCTGATTGTCTAAGTCAATCCAATCTTGTTTGTAAAGCAAAGGCATATTATATTTAAATGGAAAATTACCTTTGGTCCATGATTGGTTTACATCATTCTCAATACTCGTCATATAATAAGAATTAAGTGGAATTGCCTTTGCAGGAATCACCCCTAATTCACTTGTATCTCTGTTATTTATGAAATAATTACCATTTAAAGGATAATCTTTATACAAATAAGGAAAAATATCCGTTGTATAATACTCATCATTTAGTTTAGATTCTGCTGTTATCATAGCCTTACCATCGCTATAAGTTACTCCGTTAAGTTCAGCCATATCAAATGCTTCCTGACTTGAAATAGTATTGGTTAAATAAATAACATCTGAATACAATACCCCAAAATTATTACTCTGCGTATTTATCGCATTCATTTTAGAAGTGAATGTTTTGTATTTACTAGTATTAAACGAATAAGATAAACGCTCAATACTTCCTTCTGCTTTTGACAATGCATCAGCTTGATTTTCTTTTATTTGTATATCATTACCATCGTCGCTGATTGTATTTGTTCTTATTGATGATGTTGTATTTCTCTGCGGCCCTTGTTTCAAACTGCTCATTATTGAAAAATTATATTTCTTGTCCTGATCAATATTAGGCAAATCATAATAGACTTCATTTGAACTGGTATTATAACTAAAAGCTGCAGCTTTTGAATTAGAAGTTCCTTCCTGATCTACCTTGATACTAGTTTCCCAACTTGCATCTTCAAACAAATAATCCTGACCGCGTTTAAGCTGAATATACCCTTTTGGATATTCTTCTTCAAGGAAATATTTCTGATCTACAACCGGATACGAATATTTAATATTGGTAAGCGGAATATGATTGGGAGCCCCTCCTGTTGTAAACAATCTTTCCTCATATTCGGTTGCCACTTTACCATCTACTTTTATAGGCTGAAAGACACCATTAATCATCTTTTGAAAACTAACTTCAACCTGAACTTTGAGTTCTTTGTTTGGAGGCAGGATATCTGTTGAAACAAAATTTACTTTGTCTTTCATAGAACCCCACTCCAGGACTCCTGGAATTTCGGTTGTTCCGTCAAAAACCTTGAATTTTTCTAATATTACTTTATAAGTAACATCACCTGTATCTTCAGGAATTACAAAAGCTTCATTTACCTTCGTTGAAAATGCGGCTTGCGGCACAGTAAAAACATCTACATCAGCTGAACTTTGTTTTGGCGTTACATCTGTTATTAGTTTAATTCCTCCTAGCGGTGATGCATTTTCAAATTGGCATTCCTCTCCAAGTTCAAATTTAAAACGAAATTTTCCTTTTATTAATCCCCCCAGAACATTCATATTACCGGCTACATAACCGCGCATCCAAACCGGATTTGGCAATTTTGCCTGTAATAAAACTGCTGCTCCTCCTGAAATGATCGGAACCTTCAGTTTTAAGAATGCCAGTTTTATTCTAACTCCCAATTCTCCCTGCAGGTAAGCATAAGACTGCCCGTTAGCATACCAGCCATTTATACCAACCCTGTCTCCTGTATTAGTACATCTGGCTTCCTGATAATCTTTAAGCATAATATCGAATCCCATTCCTGCCTGAAAACGAGCATAAAAAAGCAGAAAACTTAAATCTCCGGTATCAAAATCCAAACTGGCTCCAAAGGCCAGACCTCCTCCATTTGCCAATGCATTTTCATCACGCATATAATCTAATTCTTTGGCATCGACGCCCAAAATCTGCGCAACAACAGGCGGCGGCGGCGGACTTCCCGGAAGCAGTGTTCCTGCCATGAAATAACTTGTTGTTTTTAAATACATACCGGCTACACCTATTTTTACTCCACATCTGTCGTCCGGTGTTCCCATATACATATACCAATCTTTTGGGTCTTTATGAAAAACTCCCCAAACAGCTCTTCCACCCTCTCCTATTCCTGAAAGAAAATTTCCCGGCGTATTTATATATACGTCTGTTGTAGCATGCATAGAATGATTCTGGAAATCAAATTCTACTGCCGCTGCCATTTTTATACCTACCTGAGCTGATAAATCTCCCGGAATCGCTTCTTTTGCTTCTGGAATATATTTACTCGCAAAAGAACCTTTAAGATCGTTTTGTGTTATTCCCATAAAACTTTTCTTCGCAGCAGCATTTGAAGACACTTTTCCCATTAAATCTGTAACATTTTTAAGTCCTGGTATTGAGGCCATAACATTTGCCTTTCCAAAAATGGCTAATCTGTTTATACCTCCTTTTGAGTTAAAAGCAATTTCAAATCCTGCTTCACCATCACAAACCGTTTCTGAACCAATATGAAAATAAATTAGGGCTTTTACTCCTAAGCCTACTTTTTCATCGGGAGTATAACTCAATCCTGACGGAGAGAAATCACCAATGGCTATATCCGGATTTCGATGCATTTTATAATACGCCCCGCCCCCAAAACCATTAATCATAAAAGGCGAGGGAGCAGGCGGCCATTTTACTGCCGCATCAAAATACCAATATCTAAAAGTAGTACGTCCAAAAATAGCTTTTGCTTTTACGTTAACCACACCGGCAATGTCAACTTCAAGATCTGCATTGAATCCGTTTCCATATACAGGGTCTTTTTCCATTAAGATAAGACCTCCTTTAATGGTTAATCCGCTAAATTTACAGTCAATATTAATGGCAGACAGATCTAAACCGTCATACCTGCTTCGCTGCCTGTAACCATCATCATACATTTTACCTTTAATCCCAATACGGGCTGTGGCTCCGGCACCAATGCTTTCCATTAAATTAATTCCTAAATCAAAATCGATCCGGGAATCATTTCCGTTAATGGCAACATTTATATTACCAATCGAAACAGGGAAATTACCAAAGGCAACCGTACCTTTATAGCCCATATTTCGAACAGAAATAATAGGTGAAACGGTTTGCAATTGTAGGTTTTCAAACGAAATTCCTTTAAAATCAACTGTTTTTTTTCCTTCTATTTCTTTATCATCAGACGCACCTTTATTAGTTCCAAAAGAAATTGTCCCGTTTAAATTTGCCTTGGGTAAAAATCTTCCATTTACTAGTTTTAATTCAACAGAGCTATTAGGCAACAACAAAGCTCTTGCTTTCCAAAGATCAAAAGCGATAGAATCTTTTGTAACCACAACTAATTGCTGCTCTTCCATGGATATAAAACCATTATAAGCTAAACCTGCTCTGTTGGTTTGTGGTTTAGCTGGAGTTGCTGCCGTACTTGCTGTTGCTGCTGTAGCTGCAGTTTCTTTTTTCTCTGGTGACGCTTTACTTATGGGCAGAAGAATCTGACCGCTTAAATTTGCTTTTACAAAAGTATTGGCTGCAATAGTTACATCAATATGATCTAAGGAATATGCCCATGATTTTTCCTGACTGGTTATTCCCCGATCGAGCGGGAAAACATTATCTGCATAAAAAGTTCCCGAAACCCCATATTTATCTATAACCAGATTTTGTGCGCCTACATAAAGCCGTTCTTTACTTGATGCAGTATCTGTAGTTTGAAATTCTTTTGGAAGACCTACATCAAAAGTTTGAATAAATACTCCTTTCCACGCTTGCGGACTTGGTATTAAAAGTGCATTTTTTGCATAATACTCCGGAAAGACAACGGTGGGATCATTTTTTAAATCACTTAAGTCTAAAACTGCATTACTGACTAAAAACTGAAAATTACCATCAAAATCTTTTCCGTTTCGCTTGTCTTTCAATACAAAAGGCTGCATGCTTACATTGACCAAAATATCATTCCAGCTGCTTGCTGTAAGGCTGAACTCACCTCTAACTCTATTGGGTATCTGAACTGTTTTTCCGTTGTAATATTTTTTAGGGACTGTTGTTTTCGCCTCGTCGACAGTTTTAGACAGCGGATCAATTGGCAATATCAAATTTCTTGAAAACTCAACTGCTCCTGAAATTTTCATCTCTTTAAAACCATCACAGTCAATTGTTACATAGGTTAAATCATTTACATTTCCGGCTGCCATATCAAAACCGCCATATAATGATACCTGCCATTTATTATCACTAAAAGGAATATCAACATTGCCCAATAAGACTAATTTGGCTTCTCCCATAATACCTCCCTGATGCGATAATTTTACATTATCGGCACCAAAAAACAGTTGCATTGGTTGTCCATTTTTATCTTTTTGCGGAATATCAACTCTACAGAAAACAGTCAAAGTAGTGTACTCCGGTGAAAAAACAGCTTTTGTAATTCCGATAGAATATTGAACATTATTTACTGTGTTACGAATTCCGATTGGTAATTCTACCAAATCCTGATTCGCAAATTTATCTACCCAACGTTCAGAGGCTTCGATTTTTTGGATAGCACTTGAAGCAGCTCCTAATTCTTTAGGTGGTGTAATAATATCCTGCCCATAAGAAAAAACAACCGAAAACGTGATAAATAATACCAATAAATGTATTTTGTAAAACTTTTTCATAAGCAAATAATCCTGGTTTTTTGTAAAACAAAGCATAATAACTTTTTTAATATTTTAGCCAAACTTCTTTTTGAAATGATTTCTGTAACCTTATTTTATTTTAAAGAATCGCACTTTTTTGATCCTTAATTATTCTTTAAATATTTAAATTCAACTTCATCATCTTTAACATTTTTAATGGCTAAATCATGATAAAACAGAATTAGTTTGATTTTTAATTCTTCTATTACTTGTGTATCTGTTTTTTTTTCTTTCATCATTTTAAAGAAATGATTCAGCTCCTCTTTATTGAAATTTGAAAGATTTTCGTTTTGATGCATTTCATCTGCAGAAGTATTTGCAAGTATCGAAATCTCATTAAGCATCCATCGATGAATTAATAAAGGCTGTAACTTTTTATTTTTTCGTTCAACCAATTTTAAATAAGAATTATAACTTATTTTATCCGTTACATCTTGTTCATTTACTCCATGCATCTTATGTTTATTTACTCTTCCAAGAGCCATAACATAATCATTTTCAACACCTTCATCTTTACGAATCATTTCTTCTTTTAAACTTTTTACAGTTTCAAGGATGTATTTATTATATTGATCTAAGATTTCATTATTTAAATCGTAAGCTTTTAAATAATTTAAAGTCTTTTCTTTAAAACTTTCATTATCCGGAGTCAAAGTAGTGAGCGTTAATAAATGCTGCAATTCATCCGAATCTTCTTTTGGGATTGGTCGTAATGCAGCTTGAAGGTCCTGCAATTGTTTTATAATTTCATTCCTCGTTCCTTCATGGGACTTTTCTTTATATTTTATTTTCAGAATAGGCTCTAAAACAATTTTCGTTTCTTTTTTAGGCTCTTTTCTGGATGGCAATTTTATTTTATCAAGCGAGTAAGAGTAATTTAACGTAGCCGTTAAATCATTAAATTTCTTAGCATTAGAACTACTTCTAAACATTGAAATAATACTCATGTTAAAATTATGCTGTTCGAGCAGCACATAACTATTGTTAAACTTAACTCCAAACACTGAACTTGAATTCGTATTTCCTTGAGAATTATTATAAAGAAGTCCAAAATTAGTATTCAGCTTGTCTTTGAATAATTTTTTAGAGGCCCCGACTGAAGCCCCAACTGAAGAATTATTATTTTGTGCTACTTCGTTGCTGGTGTAATTAAGGGAGCTGCTCAGGGCAATTTTCATGTTTATAAAATTTACCGAATGTGCCAAATTATAATTCTGAACGGTACTTGCCTGACCTTTTCGTATCACGCCGCCTTGTTCGTTGGCCTGACCGGCAATACTATAGTTGAAATTCAAATTTTGATTCCTCTTTTTTCCAAAGGCATACGACATATTTACATTGGCATTTTGTGATAATTGCCTGTAATCTAAAGTATCTGATTGTACAACATTTGGATTGTTTATAAGCTCAAACTGATTTAATTTTTTATTTGTATAGGTGGAAAAATTTGAATAACTACCTGTTATATTCATTTGATCCGTTACTCTATAATTCATATTAACTGCCCCTACGACTCGTTTAGTGTCCTGCTTTTTTGCTTTTGCCAAATCATCTCTTTGATACCCTAAACTGGTTGATACCGTAATTTTGTCCTGATAAAAAGGACGTGAAAATCGCAATGCAATATTTTCTAAATCGTTATTAAAATATAATGCCCCTAATGTGTTGTAATTAGGATCAATACGTTCATACGTTAATCCTATTATACTTTTTTGGATGTTGTAATCAAAGTTGACATTTACTGCATTCATAAAACTTGTACTTTCTTTGCTGGAAAATAACTTATCCCTAAAATTGCCTCCCGAAATATTTTTGCTTCGAATATCATCCGTTAAAACAGATAAAGCATACTCAGCATTAAAATTTAAATTTTTTATCAACGATGTGCTAAAAATCAAACTGTTTACAAAATTTTCTTTTGGCGTTACTCCTTTATCATTAGTTATGTTTATTGAATTAACATTGTCTTTGGCATAAAAACCAATCCAGCCAATTTTATATTGCTGCTGTTCAAAACCTATTTTTGCTCCGTAACCAAAACGCTCGTATACCGGAATTCCTCCTGATGCATTTTCCTCTGATACCGCTTTTAACAACTGTCCTCCCATTAAAGTTATTTTAAACGGGCTTCTTGGAGTCAGTTCCAATCCAACTCCCTTAAACGGAAAACCACTTAATGTATAAGGTGAAAAAGTCATGCTTGCATTGCCTATATATGCTTTTACCCACTTATATTTGGGCATAATACTTAATCTGTTAAAATCAAATGGGGCGGTATAGCCCAAATTATTTCCTTGATTGGTAATACTATAAAATAACGGAACACTAAAATTAAAAGCACTAATATTCAAATTCCCTGAAAGCAAATAAGTAAAAGGCTCACGTGAATTTTGCATATTATTAGAAGTATAATACATCATATTTGCATTCACATTACCTGTAACTTTAAAATTTGGTTTATAAAAATTCTCTAAGTCTACATCCTGAGCGTATCCTTTCCTGCAAATACAACAGACAAAAACAATACATAACCAAAATAAGATTTTCTTATTCTCTCTTTTCATTATAGCTGGCTATTGTTTTTGAACTTTGATATCACATAAAATATAAGAACTTGTTCCGTTCTTTACCATATCTTTAATTTTGATGGCTCCTTTCCTTCCGTCTTGTGTTTTAAACAAAATGATTTTTGGATAAGTAAAACCAAATTCCTGTGCTCCTGCTGCGCTATAACTTATATTTAAAGATTTTACAGGAGTATCATTTACCATAGCATCAAACTGTGCTTCGGTAAAATTTAAACCGCAGTTACACAAATTTTGAGAATTTATAAAAATGGTGCTTTGTGCATTTTTTAATGCTAAAAAGCCATAATTGTTTGCCTGATCCGGCGATATAAATTTATTATAGGTAAAGCTGCTATTTAACCCCTGAAAAACAATATCTATTAAGCTGCTGTTCTGATCGTTAATTTCATTTGCTTTATAAACCTGTCTTGTTACTGTTGAGAACATTGCACCAATATTATTATTGTTATGTGCCGAATTTATTCCCAATTTAATGTTGGTTAAAATACGCAGATTCGTATCTGACAGCACTGTAATAGTCGATTTATAAATCTGACTTGTTTTATCATTAAAAGCTTCTAAAGTAACTTCATGACTGCCTGCACTTGTAAAAACAACTGTCGGATTCTCCTCTGTTGAAACAGCCGGATTTCCGCCTTCAAAATTCCATTTATAATTTGTTGCACTAATCGATTTGTTAGTAAAATTAATCGTTACAGGAGCCTCGTAATCATCGTCTTCAAACTTTGGTTCATACGAAAACAGGCTGACTAAATAAGGTGCAACGGTTATAGTCTGAGTTTGTTTTTCTGATTCAAAACCATTAGAAACAGTCAGCGTTACAGCGTGATCACCGGGGGTTGTAAATACAACATTTGGAGGTGTTTTGCCTGTAAATGTTGCAGGAGTCCCATCCTGAAAATCCCATTTAAAAGTTAATCCTTCTCCAATAGTAGTATTCTTTAAAACTACCTCAACCGGAGAAAAATTGCTTTTTATGATTTCATGAGCAAACTCAATATTAATTCCTTCTTTTATTACTACGGTTTTACTAATTTCTTTACGTTCTCCGTCTACATTTGCAGCTATTAGTTTAATAGTATAAGTACCTTGTTTATTATACAATATTTCACCCGGATTTTTTTGAGATGAAGCAGCCGGATTACCTCCTTCAAACGTCCATTCGTATTTATCTGCACCGGTAATTTTATTATCTATTTTAATAATAACAGGTATCGATTCGTCTTTGTTGGCATACGAAGTCGTAAAATCACCCTCTATGGCTATAGCGGTTTCCTGATAACAGGATGTAATAACAATAAATAAGAGTAAGAGTAAAGTTTTTCTCATTCTGAATCTTTTTTATATATTCTGACTAGCTTAATTATTTTCCTTTCCCTGAATATTGACTTCCTAAGCTGTAGCCGTTTCCAACAAGAACACGTGCAATATTCATAGCCGTTATATCCTTACTCATTTTATATCCTATTGGATTACCTCTATTATCAAAAGCTGCTTTAAATACTTTGTTATCATAAGTAATCAATTCCTGGTTTAGAAATTTATCATATCCTGAAATCATACCTGCTTTTGCGAACCATGTTGCGATTAATTTGCCATCTAAGTCAGCTATTTCATATTTCAATTCTCCATTATTTGATGGTGAGGTCATTTTGATATAACCAATCGCTTTATCATTTGGATCCAGATTTTTTGCTTTTATACTATAAATAACACCATTATCATCTATTCCTAATTCATAGGTATCAGCCAGAATATTTGCGTTTTCGACATCATTTTGAACTCCCAGACGTTTGGCTGAAATTCCGGTTGATTCTCCATTAATGAAATTCTCAATCGATTCTGGGTTTAAACCATCCGTGCTTATATAATTTCGATCCAGTAATTCATAGATAATACTTCTGTCATAATTAAAGGCACTGAATTTTCTACTCTTGAAATCTAATTCGTTTGTTTTTCCTGTCGCTTCGTTTTTAAATTCTATCCACGGAAGTGTCATCGAATCAGCATTGGGAACATTCTTTAACTCCGCTATAACAGCATAACTTTTATCTAAATTGTAAATTTTAAAAATTGGTTTTTTGCCTTCTATAAAACCAATTATTTTTTCATCTAGCTTAATCTCTCCTTTATCAATCTTGATTTTTTGGGCATAACCACAGAGGCTTATTAGCATAATTATTACGGTTAAAATATTTTTTATCATATGTGATTTTTTATTCTGTTTATCTATTACCTCCTCAAAAGTTAATATTTTTTTATGCCTACTAGTGAAACGTTCACGCCAACTACAGGAAAACTTGTATTTTAATATTGAGTTTCTAGAATTTCAATTAATTCTTTGAATAAATTATACTTAGCATTCCATTCACTGTCATTTTTCATTTCATCCTCTTTTGTTCTATAAATATTTAATAACCATTCCTTATAAGAATCATATCTCTGATTCTTGCAAATTCGCATAATAATGAGCTTTTTAAACTGTACTAATCCTACACCTAAATAATCTGTCAAATCCATCTGATCTACTTTGTCGATAATCTCATCATTGATGTATTGTATGTTGCTGTATTTTTTCCAAAATGGAATAAAATACTGCTTAATCACATTACTATAATGCTTACATAGTTTATCTAATATCTCCTTGTTGGTAGACAAATCATAATTATCAAATTGTTTAAACGAATCCCATACTCCTTTAAAATCCGTATTTGTAAATTCGTCAAAATAAATAGTCGGAAATAACTGTTTTACATATAGTTTATGTTTTGAAAGCAATTCAATCAACAAATTTTCTACAATAGTTACTTCAGTCCAGCAATGAAATCCTCCATGAACTACTTTCTCATCAGGATAAGTAATATGCCCTAATCCTACATACAATACATGTTTATATCCATCTACGATGTTATGGAAATATAAAGCATCTTCATTCATCTCTATTTTAAATCTTGATAATTCCGGAAAATTATCTGATACATAATTAGCTATATAATCATTTACAAAATCTACTTTTCTACTCATTTTTCAGATACTTTTGAACTTTTATACACTCCCCCTCCATTAGAATATATTTTAATAAATCTGTTTTTAAGGATATTTCTGATAATTTTATCCCCAACTTCAATTTTAATATTTTCTCCATTAATATCTGCTGGTGGAATCTTTATAGATTTCAAATAATAACTACTTATACCTATAGCCTTTTTTTGATTATTGGTAAAACCTGTTTTTTCACTTAATTTTGTATCTGCAATTACAACATCCCAATTACTTTCTCCTTCTTCATTTTTTACTTTTTTAATAAATACAAAATCAGCTATAAAATACTTTCCTTCTTCGTTACAAGATGTTTCTCCATTTATACAAAATTGTACCTGACTAAGTATTTGTCTTTCTGCCAAATCGGGTATTAATTTTAACAAATCCTTATATACTGCACTATTATCAGATTTTAAAGCTGTTTCTATTGACTTTTCAAAATCTTTTCCTAATTTAAAATAGTTTTTACGTTTGGCATCATCTTTTGAATAGTTTATCCATGCTACAATGGTATCGTGTAATTCAGAATTTAAAGGTATCTCTTCAATTGTTTCAGGGGTTAGCAGCTCATACTGCTCCGGAGTATAAATTACACTTTGTTTATGTCCAACAAAACCCTTAGCATACTCGATATGTTTATTTATAAAATCAGTAAAACCGGGTACTTTTTCTAAATCAGTTGTGAATTCTTTTAAAGTACTCTTAGTATTACTTGCATCCGAAAATTTCAATACTTCTGCCTTAACCTGTTTATTAAGTTTATCGAATTGTATTAATGTATTCCAGTCTTTACGGGCAAACTCTTTTTTATTATCATATAAGGTTTTCCAATTGCTAATAGTAGCATTACTATATTGTGCAATATGTGTTGATAATGTATAGGTAGTTTCTAATATGTCATCTAAGAAAATTTTATTATCAGACGTAATAATTAACTTATTTAACACCGTACTTACATTACTGCTTAATAAGTTGTTATATAGTTTATCTACACCCCCTTTTTTTCCTGTTTCGGCCAATAAACTACGAAATTTAATACAGTTAGGTGTACCAAACTTAGTATATACAGTACAGTTATTTTCTTCCGTTTCTTTCAGTTTGGTGGCAACCGCCGGTGATGCATATACTACTTGTGCTACATCTTTGGTCAATTCGTTTGTCGCAACAATTACTTCTACTGTACCGGTTAGCCCTGTATAATACATTACATTGTAAGGTATTAATTGTGATGCATTTCCTATTGGTACCTCCGGTATTAGTTTGGTTGCCAAATCTGGTTTTGGAAACTGTATAACTTTAGTTTCTGATAATGCTGTTAGTTCCGGATATATTTCAGGATTTAATTTAAGAGCTGCATTACCATCATAAGCGAAAGATTTATTATAATTCGCAGCGCTGGAGGTAGCGACAGCATTCCCTTCATTATTTATGTTTTTCACTATTGTCATCGCACCTCTTTCTGCCGTAATAGCAGTACCGGTAGTTGTTGCGGTTGGTTTAATAAAACCGCCTGTATTATCAAAGAGATTAACTACCTTGCCTAAATTTGCAGAAGAATTCTCAGCATCAATAATCATTTTTTCCAACTGTACTGCCTTACTAAGGCTGCTTATATTTTTGATGGTAGAATAAATATTAATTCCTCCATCCAAAAGGAGCAATGTATTGTAAAATGTATTCCATTTTTGCATCACAATTTTTTCCTCAGGACTCAATGTTCTATTTCCAGATTGACTCAGTAATGCTAAATTTGTTGCTGAAGATGTAATTACCAGTGCTGATGACAATACTTGTAGTCCTGTTAATGAAACAATTGATTCGCCTGCTAAAAGTTCTAACGAGGCACCATATGTAAAAAAAGCCCCCACAATTGCCACCGCAGAAGTGGCTATTTGAACATTTTGCCCGCTAACCACCCTGCTTCCTATTTCATCTAAGAACAAAGCATAAACAGCTTTTGTTTTTATTGTTTTACCCACTTGCAACCCTATAGTCTCTTCCATATCCTTGGCAAGAATTAGAGTAACATCATCCCAGGGATTTACATAATAATTATCATTTATTTCTATAGAAGTATCAGTTCCTGTTCTTAGAAAATCTCCTATTTGTTTTACGTTTAGTTTGTTTTCGCCATTAAGACTCAATTCAGATTCATCTACTGTAACTTTAAAACTACCTACTTTAAATTCGTTAGAACCTGTAATCCAGTTTTCATAATAAATCATTATAGGATTAATATTTGTAGGTATGCTTACTTGTTTATCAAAAAATGTTTTGGTTTCTACAATTGGTTTATCTATGACAATTGACCCGTTACTTGCCACAAACTCTGATAAAACTTTTAAAATCTCTGCTGTCAATACCAAATCTGGATTCTGCCTAATTAGAAAGTTCAGTTTTGTCGTATTTGCATTATCTTTTGAATTCAGGAATGTATTAACAAACCAAACCTGTTCTTCACTTGAAGCAGATTTTAATAGTTTTAAGATCAAATAATCTTTGCCCTTATTCATTCGGGTTGGTATAAAACCACCACCATAAGTACTATATGGATGAGCTACAATTGAATTATGAAACATTAATTCATATAGTTTATGCCTTGTATTTTTGCTTAATTTACCAATTACACAATCATCCACTTTATCTAATAATTCAGTAATTTGAGCCGCACCTATAAATGTGGTAACATCCATTCTTTCTTCAAAAGCAGAAATAAATTCCTGAGTGCAGGTTGATTGTTGGATAGATGCAATTAATTTTTCTAAACAGTCGTTACTTATAGTTGTTTTTTGATCTTGCAAATCGATACACTTACAGTTTTGTTTATCTGTATCCGTACATTTTCCAGTCAAAATATCGTAAGGTATTGCTGTCAACTTTGCTAAAACATCTTTAAACTTTTGTTTTTGTAAATCAGTTAAATCTTTTCTGGCATCTACCAATTGTTGATATTCTTGATTACTTGTACTACCTGAGTTTTGACAACCCAAATATCCCCAATAAATACTTCTTTCTTCTTTTTCTCTTTTAAAGTATTTGGTTGTATTATATTCATCAATATACTTACTCAATCCTTCAGCGTCATGCTCATCAATTAGTTCTTTTAATCTTTGGTCATAAATAGTTCTTAAAAATTTACTATAAGGACATGATTTATCATTATCATAAAAAAGATAAATTCTACTTGTATTTAATGTAGGTTTTAAATTCTGATTACCAATTGAGGTTCCATCGTCACCAATATATTTCCCATCATCCCACTTGTAAGTAACTTTTTTTCCATTTTTGGTCGATACAAAACCACCTAGTGAACCTTTAGAACCTAAATTAATATTTGCTACTGTAGTTTCGTCTCCATTACTTACAATATAAAAATCTGGCGAAATACCAAAACCTCCAGCAATCTCCCCACTAGCCTGACTCTGAAATGCATATAACTTAAATGCAGGATCATTAATCTGTTTCCAATCCTGATGGTTTAAAACGGTTCCTTCACTATAATCCATCAACAAATCAGTACTTGATTCCTTAGTTTTGTACAACTCAAAAGGATGTTCTAATTTAAAGATTCCGTGACCTAATTCGTGCGCCGGAGTTTTGTTTAATCCTGAATTAAATACATAGCCAAACTGCCCGTTCAAGCGCATATATCCTTGTTGCCCAGTACTTGATGCTTTATCGGTTATAAACAATACGTAGCTATTTACATCACCTTTGTACAAGGCATTTATGTTTTGCTGAACTGTACTGTAAGTTGATGTAAGTGTATTCTTTTCGGTCTGAATTTTATCAACACTATTTGGAACTACACTATCGAAATCTTTTAGTATTTGCTCTTTCTTAAAGTTTATTTTAACTCCCACTTTATTGTAAATCTTCTGAGTACTGGCAATAAGAGTATCAAGTTTCTTTTCTGAAACATCATCTGTAGGTACTAATGTAACATTAACCTCTTTTGGCGAAATATGCACGAGCATAAATGCTCCTATAACTTTCCATCTATTCTCTTGTTTTATAGTCGCTACTATTTCCTCTTCGGCATAACTCAGGCTTCCTTTTACCGTTAGCACAAAGACTTTATCTTTTCTTGTAAAGTCTATTTTGGCACCGTTCTGGGTTTTAAAAACAATACTGTCTAATTTTATATTGGCATCTGTAGTGGTTACTGTAGCCAACAATGTATCTGTATCGCTATTTAAAACCGCTTTATAGGGCAGCGCCACATCTCCTGCTTTTTTGTATAACTTTTGTAAAGCTGCAGATGCGTTGTTTGGCATTACATCAAAAGCATATTTACTGTCATTGCCTGAAAAAGCAATTGAGATTCCTTTGGCTGTAAATGCTGTTGCCTGACCGCTTTTATCTACACCATCGGTATTTTCAGGTGTTGGTTTTCCTCCTTCAGCAACTGTAACACCTTCATTACTTCCGTTTCCTTTGTTGTCTACGTTGTAAACTTTAGGTGGGATAACTGTTTTCCCATCAGCTGCCATGCCCCCGCTATCCGTAATAATGGTGTCTTTCCCACCTGGTATGGTAACCTGCTCACCCCCCGTTCCATTTACTACTATATCGCCATTGGCATTAATAACAATATCTTTTATTATAAACGGAACCGTTTCTTCTACCTGACCTCCTTGTCCCTCTCCGGTGAAATCTTCCACATCGGTAACATTTTTCCAATCCGGATTATAACTCGTCTCCACAACACCGCTAATCAATTGATAATCTGTATTGATTACGATATTATTAAATTCAACAGCAATTTTAGTATCTGCCAGATAAGGCACAATAATATAACCTCGCCCTGAATAAGGACTATTCTCCCCTTTAAGCTCTAAAATAGTTACCGGAAAATCTCCGGCTTTAAACGTTTCACTTTGTATTAGATTAGTAAGCGGTTTTTGATTTTGAATATTAATTTGAGGAACGATACCGCAATTATAAGCAGGAACACCATTAGTTTCTGTAGGTATTGTAAATGTGCTGATTCCGGAGTAGATAAATGACTGAACACCTTCGGTTGCAGGATCACAACTTGAGCCAACTCTAAATTGATAGGTAAAACCCGGCTCTAAATTGGTGATTAAACTTTGTGTGTTTAAACTATTGGTCGAAAACCATTGCGCATTACGAACATCTTGTTTTTTGTATTGTAGCTGATAACGTGTATGTTCAGGTGTTCCTTCCCAAGTGATTTTTACACTTTTAGAATTCTGAACTTCGCTTAATAAAAAAGTTGGGGCTGTGCACGAAGAAGTATACTTAAAAGAATATATCTCACTATATCCATCATTTTTAAAGACAGCATTTTCTGAGAGTCCCGTAGTTGAAATTGCTCGTACACGCCATGCATAACTCATTCCTGGTGTCAGGATTGGCATGTTTAAATTATACAGTAAAGCAGTACCAAAAAGTGTTTCCTCATATAAAACAGGGGACATCTGAAATGCAAACTGTGGGTCTAGTGCAGGGTCTATAAGCTGTTTTAATTCGAATTTATACGAAACATTCGTTGCATTTATCTGACGTGGCGTCCAGGTAAATAAAATATTAGGAAATTCTGTCGAAGCAATTTGTTCGTTTCGTTGTGGTGTATTTAATAGCGGCGGATCGTTTAATATCAGGTACAAACTGGCACAACTTTTTTGCGAGATCTTCTGGTTAGTCGCAAAATCATACATTTCAAAGCAAAAGCTATACATCCCTTCGGGTAATCCATTAGCATATTGAGATGCAGTAATACCTTGCAGATTTTCTAATCTAAACAATGCCGCAATATCAGTATTGGTAAGGGTTTGCAGCTCACCTCCATTAATAAATACCGGTGGCTGCCCTTGTATATAATCGCTGCTTTGTATATTAAGTCCGTTACCTTGTATATACAATTTTAGACGTACCTGCCTTTGAGATATCGAAATATCGGTAGGATTGACCAGCAGCTGCATTTTAGTATCCATGCTGGTGGCATAGTCTGATATTTTGACACTATACGGACTATTAAAAACAGGTGTTAACTGAACCGGATATAATTGCGCATATCCGGCTGCACTAAAAAACAGAAATAGAACAAATAAATATATGTTATTGTAAAGACTCTTCATTTTTAATAGATGATAATTTTTTTGACCAATGTTTGCTGCCCTGTTTCTAATACTAAAACATACATTCCGGATTCTAATGCGGTATCAAAATCTATTTCATACTTCTTCTTTCCGGATTCTTTTTTCTGAATCATAGTATTTTGCCCGGTTGTAGAGAATAGCCTTAAGTTTATGTCACTATTGTTTTCTAATGTTACAAGTGCTTTAAAATTACCATTACTCGGATTTGGGGTTACGATAAAATCTACAATGAATTGAGATGTTGTACCAGTATTAGGTAATGTACTTCGCTGTTCTATTGTAATGTTTTTAGTGTATGTAGCATAACATTCTCCTTGCGTTTGCTGCAAACCAATTGAATAAACCCCTATGGCATCAAACTTCAATGTTATGTATTTTTCTTTTTGCTCTACAATTTTTACTCCTTTAGGAATTACCCAATTTGTATTTTCGCCAAAAGGATTACTGGTATTAATCAAAATTACTTCTTCGTCTAAATAAGCTTGTGAACTCAATAAAAACTCTGAACTAATTACGGCCTGGCTTGTTTTTATTACAACTTCATCTTCGCCGATACAACCTAAACCTGAAGTTACTTTTACATGATAAGTTCCCGCTTTTGATACATTTATTTTTGCGTCATTTGAAGTAAATCCGTTTGTAGAAGTCCAGCTGTATTGTGCCTTTTGATCTGCAACTGCAGCATCTAAATCCAGATTCTGATCGTTACATAATGTTCTGTCAGTACCAATATTGACAATAACAGGTCCCGGATCTTTTAGAACAAATTTCTTTTTATACGTACAACAATCCGGACAGATTATAGCGACTTCGTAATTTCCTGCAGTAAGATTATTTAGATCTTTGGTAGTGGCACCGGTGTTCCATAAATAGCTGTAAGGTAAATTTCCTCCTGTAACATTAAGTTGAATTGATCCGTCATTTCCTTTATAACAAATAGGGTTTTTGATGGTTTCAGTAGTAAATATTCCTTTTGGATCACCAACAAAAATACTTCCCTGAACAATACAGCCTTTTGCATCAGTTGCTATTACAAAGTAATTGTTTGTTGAAATATTTTCTATTTTCGGTGTTGTTCCCCCATTTGTCCACTCATACGTATAGGGCGGAGTTCCACCGGAAACATGCGCTTCTGCCCAACCGTCATTTCCTGTAGTACAACCAACATCAAATTTGGTAAAACTCAGTTTTAATTTTTCCGGTTCAGGCATATAGTGCGTAACATCTTTTTCCCCAACCAAAACATTATTGACATACGTTCCGAGTTTTATTCCGTTGGCATCTTCAATATTCAATCCGTAAGTTCCTTCAGATAAATTTTCAGCGGTTTCATCCTGATCATTCCAAAGTATCCACGAACCGTCTTTTTGTTGTTTTTTCCAGGTATAAAAATATGGCAATCCTTTATTTTTATCTGCCTGCAGCTGAATTCCTCCCTTGACATGAGCAACTAAAATACCATCCTGCGATTCATCTCTTTGATTATCTGATGGATTAGCATCGGTCTCATTTCCAAATTCATTACTCACATTACAGGAAATAGTACGAACTACCTCAAAAGTAACTTCAAGAGGGTCCGGGTCGTCTAAAGTTGTAACAGAATTTACGACGGTACAACTTGTTTTATTTGCTGCAGGATTATAATTAGCATCACGAACCGTTAAGCTGTACATTTCCTCCGGAAGCCCGTTTAGAGAGATTGTATAAACACCATTGCTAAAATTGGTTGTGGTTGTAGTTTGTACAATTCCTTTACTATTTTTCCATTCAAACCAATAAGTGTTGTCTGAGAAAATAGTACCACCGGTAACTTCCACTACAATTTTTCCATTAGTGGCTTTGTAAAACCCCGGATTAAGAACTTCTTTATAATTAATGGTAAGTGGTGTTACTGGTTGCAAAATCGTAACACTTTCTTGTGCAGTACATCCTTTAGCATCTGTAATAAATACCCAATATTCGCCCGATTTTAAAACCGTATTTTTATCAATTTCTACTTCATTAGACCATTTATAATCATACGGAGGTGTTCCGCCCACAACATTTGCTGTAGCCCAACCGTCATTCCCTTCATTACAAAAAACATCACCATGAGTAATGGTCACGGATAATTTTGCAGGTTCCTGCATCAATTGGGCTGCGTCAATTTCTTGTGTAAGCTGATTATTGACGTAAGTCCCTAACATGATTCCGTTTCTGTCTTTTACATTTAAAGCATAATTCCCATGAGAAAGATCTGAAGCCGTTTCTCCCGTAATGTTAGGTAAAGCTGTCCAGGAGCCATCCGGCTGTTGTTTTTTCCAATAAAAATAATAAGGCAATCCGTTGTTTACAGATGATGCCAGCGGAGTTCCACCGGAAACATGAGCCGTTAAAATACCATCTTGTGATTCATCACGCTGTCCGTCTTTAGGGGTCGTATCTGTATCATTTCCGAACTCATTACTTGTATTACAAGAAATAGTACGAACGATTTCAAAAATAACTTTTAAAGGATCAGGTTCATTGAGTGTTACTTTTGACTCTAATACCGAACAATTAATGATTTGATTTGTTGCTTCGTTATAATTTTTATCCTTAATGGTTAAAAAATAATCATCCGCCGGAACACCATTTAGAGTAATGGTATAAATTCCATCTTTTACTTCAGCAGTTGCTGCTTGTAGTATTCCTTTTGAGTTTTTCCACTCATAATTATATGATTTATCAGCATTTGATGTTCCTCCTGTTATCTTCGCTGTAATTCTTCCGTTAGTGGCTCCTGAAAAAGTTGGTGTAAAAATTTCTTCGTAGTCAATTTTTACTATTTCTGCCGGCTCACTAATTATGATACTTCCTTTTATGAAACATCCTTTACCGTCTGTAACCTCAACAGTATATTCGCCGGCTGTTAACTGAGATATTTTATTCTCATCAATAAATCCACCACCTGTATTATACCACTTATATTTATAAGACCCTGCTCCTCCGGTGACAGTCGCTGTAGCCCAGCCATTATTGCCCTGATGGCAGGAAACATTTCCAGAAGTAAATGACAATTCAAGTTTAGTTGGTTCTGCGATTTCTTTTGTTGTTGGAATTGCTGTTACTAAATCTGTAATATTATAAGTTCCCTGCACTATTCCATTGGCATCTATAACGTTTAGCGAATAGTTTCCTTTTGAAAGGTTCTCTGCGGTATCTGTTTTATAATCCGTCAATTCCTCCCACAAATTGGTTACAGCATTATATTTTGACCAGATATATTTATATGGTAAACCATTATTTGCAGCTCCGGTAAATTTAATTCCTCCGCTGACTGCTGCTTTTATAATCCCGTCTGAGAATTTATTCCTATCTGACTCCAAATTCTCAGAGTTACAAGAAATAGACTGTGTTTCTGTTAAAACAATTTTTATTTGATCAGGCTGACTTAATACCTGTGTTGATTCTATAATAGAACAGCCTGCTTTATTTGTGACATTATTATAATTTTTATCTTTTACCGTTAGTTTGTATTCTCCCTCAGGTATATCCTCTAATGTAATATTAAATGTTTTATCAGCAGAATTATACTGGGCTGCTGCTGGTAAAACAACTCCATTACTATTTTTCCATTCGTATTCATACGATTTATCATCATTGATGGTTCCACCAGTTATTGAGGCTGTTAATTTTCCGTTAGCTGCTCCATAAAAAGTGGGATCTTTTTTGAATGTGTAATGGAGTGTTAATGGTGATGTTGGCTGCGATAAGGTTTCTTCCAGTACTTTATCATCGCCAAGTTGAATATTTCCATTTACTAATGTCTGCGTTTTAGCAATACACCCGTTCATATCTTTAACTTTTACTCTGTAAGTTCCAGGTGCCAAACCAGTAATTGTGTATGGTTTATCATTAGGGAAAGGAATCCAGCTGACTCCATTATCTAATGAATAAGAATCATTACCTAATGTACTACGGGTTCCTCCGGTTGGAGTAATGGTTATAGTACCGTCCTGAGATCCATAACATTGTACATTTGTACTACTTAATGTAAAATCTACTGGCGGAGGTGGTGTTATTATAAAGGATTTCAAATCATATCGATCTGCATCAGTAGATGTACTAAGCCCATCTTTAAAACCTACTAACTGTAACATATAACTTCCCTTTCGTAAGCCCGAAATAACAAAAGACTTATCCTCTTCAATAGCTAATGTACCATTGTAGTCAGTAGGAGTATTTGTGGTAACATCCAATAATGTATAATTTAATTGTTCTCCAGGATATAACGTTCTATTAAACATTAGCTTTATTGATCCATCATTAGTATCACTGCATGTTGGATCAATAGGAGATGCTGAATCAACTCTTGGCGCAGATAAACGTACACTGTAGGTAACCTCATTTGAAACTGCAGCTCCATTATAGGCTATTTGTCTAAATGAGATCTTTTTACCGTGACTTGATGCATCTAATACTTGTAATATATCCACTGCATTTACCGTTATGCTCGCGGTATTAAATTGTGGTAAACTTATCCAGCTTGAGGGATCAAGCGGATTAGTTGAATATTGCCAATTGTATTCAGAGCTTAAAAATCCTGTATTAGATTTTATTGTAATCTTATCAGTTGTAGGCAAAATATCACCTCCATTATTAGGTGTTGGCACCTGTATGTGAAGATCAGGAAGAATCTTAAGTGTTGCTCTTAAGTTATAAATTCTAGTAAAATAATTAGGCAGGTAATATTCTGTAATCCCGTATGAAACATTTTTATACTCTGTACTGCTATTATCATTTTTACAACGACTAGTAAAGCCTCCATGCCATTTCATCCCTGAAGAATAATATCTAATTCTTGTAAGCTTTTTTGAACTTGGAAAAGTTGCTGTCCAGTTTCTGGGAAGATCTTGTCCATCACCAACAGGCTGATTAAAAAAGTGGTCTTCTCCTGCATTACTATAATTTAGCCAAGACTCCAGACGGCTGCCACAATTTGCAGAAATGCTTACCTTTTGATTTATGCCTGTTATACCTAAACTAACTTTGTAATTTCCAACACCCTGGGAATATCCTAAAATAGAAAACAATAAAATTATCAATAAGTAAATTTTCTTCATAAGCGCTTAATATACAACGGTTAAAACTTCTTCTTTTGCTGGACTGTTACTTTGCAGACTTGGAATTAAGTGATATTCATATTCCATGTTCATTTTTAAATTTTTATCTTCTAAAGTAAAAACATCGCTATTTAATTCTTTCCATAATGTTGGCGGCATTCCTTTTATATTTTTATAAATGCTTAATCCTAAAACTTTGTCTTTCTTCGTATAATCCCAAGTCAGGGTTATTTTTTTATTTTCTCTATCAGGCAATCCTTGCAAAAACGAAATTATTTTTACTGGTGTAAAGTCTAAAACCTGTACTGTAATCGTTGAATGATCTAATGAGGACCAAAGATTACTTTTATCCTTTGCTAAAATAGCATACTGATATGTTTTCTTATTCTCTATCCTATCGTCTGTAAACTCCTGAATCGTATCGTTTATCTGCTTGATTTCCTCCCACTTTTCTTGTCCTTTTTCCCTCCTTCTTAAACTATATCCTACTACATCTTCACTATAACTTCGTATCCATTTCAGATGTACCTTGCCATCCTTATTATCGTAATCTTTGAAAATGGGTGCTGCTGGCGGAATTTTATCCGGCTTATCCAATACTAAAACATCAGATGGGTCAGAAATATTAAATCGCATATCTTCTGCAGCAATTCTGTAGTAGACTTTGCTATTGGTCATTTTTAAACTCACACTATCTTTATAGTCATTACCAACATAGGACTGATGATAAATATCTACAAACTCTTCGCCTGTATTGTTAGATTTTAAAATTCGGTATCCTCGCAAATCTTTTTCCTGATTTGGTTTCCATTTTAGTTTCACGACCCCAAGACTGTCAATTACACCTTCAAGACCTATTGGTTTTGCCGGTGGTATAGAATCTACAGGCTGAACCAGCATGCTCTGAGATGTTAATCGCTGATTATTTTTACCAACAACAGATATTGTAAAATAATTAGAGGGATATAAATTTTCTTTGTAATTGAGTTTTCTTTCTGATGGCGGAATAATTTTAGAAACAACTTTATAGGGACCCTGATCATTATCTGCTAAATTAATTTCATACCCCTGAATAAAACCTTCTGACTCTTTAGGATACTCCCATTCCAAATTAACTTCGTCTAAATTAATGATATTATAATCCACCAGCCTAGCTCCAGTAACTATAGCAGCTGCTCCTGTTGCAGTAATAGGTTTTGTTATTTCTCCTTTTTCTCCAAATGAGGTTATACCGTATAATCTGTAGTGATATATTTTGTCATTGACACTAAGTGTATCAATATAATACATAGTTTTAGACGGATGCTCCTCATTATCATTTAAGTTTACTAAAGGTGTAGCTGCTATTGGACTAAAATTAATTCCATCAGAAGATTTTTCTACCATATAAGAAGTATAAATTCTTTTGAAGGTTTCGTAATCCCAGGAAAGTAAAACTTTTTTATCGTCAGGAATCGCAATAAAATCAGTTGGAGCCGGAAGTACACTATAATCTTTTAAACCTATCATATAAGATGATTCTTTTACTTTTGGACTTTCAAAAACACTTACCTGATAAGCATAAACTTCATTTTTCTTTATATTTGTGTCTACAAATCCCCAACCCGCTTTCACCGCACCGATAAAACTCATATCTGCTGCATATAAAGCAAAAGTGTATCGCTGGTCCAGTTCATCTGCCATATTTACTATTTTTGACAAATCCCCTTCCTTAGCGGCAGTTACCTCAAAACTTTCTCCATAAATAGATTGCGCAATAATAGCTGCATTATTATCTTTTTGTATCAAATCAATCCAGGCATCTAAGGGTTCCGCAACTAGTGGCTTTGGAGTAAGAAGAATTTTTTCAGGTTTAGATAAAACATTCCCGTCTCGTAATATTGTGGTCCTGGTAACTATAAACCCTTTTTTATTTGCTTTTTGCCATTCACTGGGAGAATTAACTGCCCAACGAATCAAAATTTTATCTTTTTGAGCTCTGGCATTGACCATTACACTAGCACGTTTCGCTTGAGAATATGATAGCGATATAAATAATAAGAATAAAAAAAGAAGCTTACTTTTTGACATTAATCTGTAATTATTTCCATGTTAAAAGAAACAAAAATAGTATTTTATATTAACTGACAAACAATATTTTACAAAATAAAAAACCATAATAATAAGACAAAATTCAAAAAATAGTATACCAAAAAAACATACAATAATCGTAATTAATTAAAACAAAAAAGTTTACGTTTATTTTTTTATTTTACGCAATTATATACATTCAACTTTATCAAATCATCAATAAAAAGGGCTCGAAAATTGTCACATCGACCTTGAAGGAGAAACGGTTATTCCATCAATAATAGCTAATATATAATTTAATATATCAATTAAGATTAGCAACATTGGATTGGATATGCTAACTTAGCCTGAAGATTTAGTTAGAAATAAAAAATCTTAAAACGAAACATTACCCAAAATTTATCTCTCATTTTCGTTCATATATCCTACTTATCAAATTGTAAAAAATCGTATAGTATATTTATTATGCAATTGTCTTAAAAATATCAAAAGATAATAAAACCTATCAAATGAAAAAAGCAGTGACTTTTATAATTATAATCTTGAATTTTTACACTAGTCTTTATTCCCAACAATTAATATTGGAAGATGCTGTGTATTTCAAAAACCCAAATCCAAATGATGGCATTTGGTTAGAGAAACCCAATAAAACAGATACAACAAAATTCAAATATTCAAAGAACAATCTTACCTATAAAGTGGGCAGGGAATTCATTTATGACTATTATTTTATTGACAAGTCTGGGGCGAAAAAAAAATTTTTGCTTACAAATGACCAAACATCAATTCAAAATTTGCTTAATCTAACAAGTTATGAAAAAATTACAGATACTACTATTGACAAAATTAGACTTACAGTAACAGATGCAAAAGAAACATATCCAGCCTGTACAGCTGATTCTACTTGTACACAAACTGTAATCAGCTATTCTTACCTAACAACAAATCAAAAAGTTTGTAATTCCGCTTGCAGTTCTGTAAAAAGCAAGAAAAGCAATGAGTCTTATTGTTCGTGTGGTTCCGTAGCTACAGGTATTTATGATAATAAAAAAAATGTATGGATGCATCCGCCAAGGCAATATACTTTTAAGATTTTGCAGCTTAATCCGTTTCCTTTTTATCAATTAGATAAATCAATTAAGAATTGGGCTTGGCATTTAGAAATTGGAGGTGCCTATTTAGATCCTCGATGGGTTAAAACAAAAGATAATATTAAAGTTCGATATGAATATGAAAGGCAGAATGATGAAACTATTAAAACAACATTTGGCAATATAAAATGTAACGTAACCAATGCTATAGGCTTATCTCAATCTGAAAACTTTAGTATGAAAACAGGTTTGAAGAGTTATTACCATCCAGATTATGGTTTTGTAAGACTCGAATATATAAATATTGATAATTCAAAAATAGTAATCCAACTTGTAGAGGTAAATTAGAATGTGGATTTACAAAATTTGATTGATTATCCATAACGATGTTTTCGGCTATCGTTATTTAAAGCAAATCAGTTCTTTTATGTTTATGATTCCGAAGGGGGAACGATTATTCCACCAACACTTTTTAAAATCCTAAAAATTAGGAGAGACGACCTGATAGTTGTTCTTTTCATTTTAAATAATGCCAACATCGTGGCAACAGAGGTTAAAAAAAATAGAAACGCAGGAAATACGTGGGTTTCAAGCTTAAGGTTCGAATCCTGCTCTCCCCACAAAGGATAAAAGAAGTGAAAACAAAAGTTTCTCAATCTTTTCAAAAAACGTGGTAAAACCTGCAAATCCCAGGATTCGCAGGTTTTTTTCTTTTATACTGCTTTTCAAATTTTTTAAAATAAAACTACTCAAAATCTTTGGCAAAATCGTGGAAAAATATCCATGGAGGGATACCTTTTTTGCCATAAAAACTAAGGTGGTTTATCCAGTTATCAATTTAAAAATTGATTTCGGCAGTTTTATGGCAAGATTACTGCTCCACGGTATTTCAAAGTAAAATTTAAGTAATTGCAATATATTTCAGTATTCAATTTAAGTATATTAAACCTTTCTAGGATTCTAATATGCCAAATGCGTATATCTAATTCTATTTCATTTCAATGATATCATCGAGTTTCCATGTTTTATCAAAGAAAGGATCAAGAGGTCCATAGAAACGCACTAAAACAAAATATCCTTTACCTTTGACAGTCTTTATCCAGTTTTTTTCTTGCCCTTTTGGCAACTCGGGCCCAAAATAAACATCTATTGAACCGTCAGAATTACTCTTAGGTCCTGTATATTGGCTTACTGTTGGAAAAGGTCTGCCATTACGAATCATCGAACGGCTTTCTGAGTCATAAGCCACAACAGACCAAAAGTTTTTTACAGGAATATTGGAAGGGATATGCAGTTTATAATTTTTGCTTCCATCTAAGAATTCTCCATCGGCTGCTCTTGGCGTACATAAATACTGTGACCCTCCGCCTACAATCTTCAACACCATTGCAGGTGACATTCCAATTGCAATATAAGCAAATGCCGCACGTCTGTCCGTATTTACATAACCTTGTGAATCCCAAGTCGCACTTCCGCCAACAAAAGCCCACTCCCACCTTCTATCCGTATAAACTAATCTTTCAGGTTCATCAGAGGCAAAACTTTTAACTCTTGCCAAAGCAGAAGCCGTTTGTGCCGCATCATTTAATAAGTTTTTGCGATTAGCATCCAGTTTAAAGGGCTTTCCTTTTTCAATCCCTATGGAAGCCAGTAAAAACTTTTCGTTTGTCTGTAATTTATTATCAGGTTCCGTTTGAATAATTTCATTTAAATCGGTAAAAAAACTGCTGTTATCTGAAAAAATAGTATTAATCGCTTTTCCTGACCCGTTTGTAAACTCCATTACAGGAGGATTTGATACTTTTGATAATGGATAGATTTTTGCAGTTTTCATTAGAGCTACTGCCTTATCTGTTTTACCATCCTGCTGAAACCCCCGCACCCCAAAAACTACTTTATACGTTGTAGATTTTAAAACCATGTAACCAGCCGGAATAGTTCCTTTATAATCTGGCGGTAATAAAATATATTTTCCGCCTTTTCCCTTATCCATCCCCGTTGGTCCTATATTGGCTATTTCACTCTGCCAAATATCACTGAATCCTCCAAGCATCATGGCAGGTACTTCTACTACTACTGCACCGTCCCGTTTCAAATCTATCGAAGCTAACCCGTAAACCGTTTCACTATTACCTGTCAGTAAAAGCGTTTCTGCATCCATTAAAGTTTCCCAAATCACCAGTTGATTAGTTTTTCCGGCCCCTGCTTTTGCAACACCTTTCCAAACTGCATACCATGAAACACCATGAATCTGATCAAGATACACTTCAATTGCCCGGTTATAAACCAAAGCTTCATTCAATTTTTTTACAGATTCTGACGTAGGATAACCATTTTTGAATTCGAAGTCTCCTAATCGTGACCTTACAGTTTCTGTACCAATCCAGCCATTGGAATTATTGCCAAATCCTTTAATATTTGCAGGCTCCGTATTTGAAGTGTTATCTTCTTTTTTAGAATTAGTACATCCTATTATAGATAATAAGACCAAAATTAATATTGATTTTTTCATAGCACAAAGATTAATTGTTTAGTATATGGATAAAATTCACAATTCTTCGATCTCTCCAGACTGCCATTTTTTATCAAACCAAGTCTGCAGCGGTCCGTATAGACGAAGTATAACAAACCAGTTTTTACCTGGTATAATCTGTATCCAGTTATTATCTTTTCCTTTAGGTGATTTTGGTCCAAAATAAACATCAACGGAAATGTCCGCATTAATTTCAATTTCTTTGTTCTGGTTTCCAAGACTTGGAAACTGCTGATCGGTCTGAAGCATAGAGCGGGGCTGCAGATCATAAACAACAAAGTACCAAAAATCTTTTGCCGGTATTCCGGCAGGAAGATGAATTTTATAATTTTTACTGCCATCTAATATCAGTTTTTTGGAATCTATGAAAACACCCCGCATATTGTGATCCCAATCTTGCTTTGGCAATAGACATTGCAGGGGTAATTCCTGTCGCTGCAAAGAAAAACATGCTGCGTGCATCAATTAATCTTACATCATTATGTTCAAAAAGATAACTGTTTCCTATAAATGGATTTTCCCAAGCACTGTCTAGAAACAGATAATTCCAATAATTAAATGAGTAATAAGTAAAATATCCTTTGGGTATATCTCCTTTATAATCCGGAGGAACAAAAAGAAACTTCCCTCCTTTTCCCTTATCAAGACCGACATTACCGATATCGGCAACATAATAAAACCAGTAGTCATTTAGAAAATCCAACACATTCGGCGGCGTTTCAATTACTATTGGCCCATCTTTCAAATCCAGCCATCCAACAAGATAAACAGATTTAGAGTTGGCAGTAAAAAATAATGTTTTTGAATCCATTCTATCTTCAAAGACAACAACAGACTGGTTATTTACACCGAGGCTTTTCTGTCCCTCCCGCATAGCATACAGCGAAGCAGCCGGTATAGCGGTTAAAAAAGACTGAACGCTGCGCTGGAAGTCCAATTTATCATAAATTTTCTCCACTGTCTGATCATCAGTAAAACCATCATTGAAATTTAGTGTTCCAAGTCGGGTATCAATTTTGTCAGGAATAATTATCGATTTAGGGATTTCTGTCTTATACTTATGTCCATATACAGTGAATCCTATAAATGCTAAAATGACATAACCAATTAGTTTACTGCAGGCTTTAAAATTCATAATAATAAGATCTTTTAAAGTTAATATCTCAAAATTACCTATATATAAGATTATCGCCAGTCAAAAACTGGTTGCAGATTATAATCTGCAACAAAGTTCTTTTTGAAGTTTTCTTTAAGTTTCTACATTTTTCAAAAAAAAAAATACTTATTTACCATTTCAAAAAGAACTATATTACTCATTTAAAAACGAATTAATAGTATCATAAATTAATCTTTTAAGTTTTGCGAGAAATCGTTTTGAGAAATGGAGACCTAGAAAAACAAAGACCTGCCAGATATTCAAATTAGAAATGCAACAAATACAAGCTTTGTCTAATTTGGGTTTGAATTTGGAAAGTTCCCAATTGTGACCTAACTTGGCAGTAAGAAGTTAATTAATAATTTTTAACGTTAAAAACAAAATGAGCATGAAACAACTGAAATCATTTATTCTGCCAATGATAATATCAGTTCTTGTTTCTTCTTGCTCAACTGTTTTGAACAGCACAAAAATTGATTATTTAACAAGCAATTACTGCCAGCCGACCATTGATTATGATTATTCTAAACTTGAAATGCCTAACAATAAAATACAGAAACAAGATAGTATTTTAAGTGCCAATTTATCCAAACATGATATCTTAATCAGCAATGCTATTGGTATTGAAACTTATTTAGCAGAATATCTTCAAATAAAAAATGATACCTTAAAAAAATTAGTTTTAAAACAAAAAATTACTGACCGCTTAATGCTTACCAGTATAGAAATAAATGCATTGGCTTCAGAATTAGACTGCAATGGTGAACGTATAAATAAATTAGCCGATTTTGTTAATGCTGCCAATAATAAAAAGAATAAAAATCTTACTGTAGCTTCAGTCACTATAGGTGCACTGACTACTGTAGCAACCGTTTTAATAAAAAATAATAATTCCAGTAATGCAGTTGGTGTGAGCGGTGGATTATTAAGTGCCGGATTAGGGGCGCTTACAATTTCTCCTAAAGGGAAAAAAATAAATTTAAAACTTCAAAGAAACCTTCTGAAAAACATTTGGTACAATGACAATTCTAACATGACATATCCAAACTCTATATGGACTATTATAAACGAGAAACAATTTAGTAATTCCGGAAAAAATGACTTACAGGAAAGCATAAAAAATCGATGGTTACAATACAATTTTGATGGAAAAATAGATTCTAAAACCGAAAAACTTTTTTTTGATGACGGTGGAATTTATACTGCAGATGATTTGTATTCGAGAGCTAATATGTTAAATGAGCTTCAAGCTACCATTCGTTCTCTGGAACAAGATTTAAAAAGTTTATCGTTAAGACTGAATGTCTTTTAATATCTGCAAAAATTTGAAGCTGATAAATTCATTTTTACCTAATTACAATAAATTTAAAGACAGTGATAAGTTAAGTGATATCATGCTTCACAAAGTAAATTATGAATTTTAATAAGGTTTAAAATCTTTTTAAACTAAAAAAGAAAGCTCTCAAATTTGAGAGCTTTCTTTTTGTATTTTTGAAACCAAACCGGTTTGCGTTTTTAGCATATTTGGTTTTTCCTATTATATATTAACCCCCATTATTTACCATTTATGAAAAAAAATATTCATCAGTTTCGTTCCGACTAGTTCACCACAACAGATCAATCTGGTTAAAAGGCTGCTCTTCTTAGTACTTACTATACTGAGAAGCAGAGTCCTGCGATTTCCTATTTGTTTACGATCGCAGACGGCTCGATTCCTTTTGTACCTCCCCTTGTTTTCTTACCCCAAAAAAACCTATTTACTTAACCTGGCCTGCTCGTTCCTCGTGGTCTTCTGCAGTCCCTTATAGAAGAACCGGACAATAAAGAACGACGGCAGCTAATTTTAAATTAATGAAAAAATTTAATCTGATTTTATTATTCGGAATTCTCTACCTGACCCTTGGTATAATACCCAGTGCCTCGGCGCAAAAAAAATTCGTACACCCGGGAATCCCCTTCACCCAGGCAGATTTGAATCAATTAAAGGCAAATATCACTAAAGAGCCATGGCTTTCTGGTTACAATGCCTTAAAGAATGATCCAAAATCCAAACTTTCATACAATCCTCAAGGTCCTTTCCCAACCGTCAGTCGAGCCCCTAATTTAAATAATATTCAATGGAAAAGCGATATGCAGGCTATCCATAACCTGACCTTCATGTACGTATTTACAGGAGATCCGGCCTATGCCAAGAAAGCAACAGACCTGCTAAATGCCTGGGCAGTAACCAATACTTCCTGGCAAGGTAATGAAAACATGCTCGATATTGGCGATTATGTACCATATTTCGTTACGGCAGCAGATATTTTAAAAAGTACCTATCCGGGATGGACTGAAACGAATACTACTAATGTAAGAAACTATTTTGCAAATGTAATTTACCCCACATCATGGGTACCCAACCCATTGAGAGACTGCAATAAAGGAGCTATTCAGCTGATGATTGGTTTAAGTGTTGCTGCCTTTCTGGATGATGAAACTAAATGGAATCAGTCTATTGAAGTCTATCGTATGGACGCCGGGGCCGCACTGCGTAACAGTACTCCCTCGGGACAGGTAGGAGATACAGGCCGTGATGACCACTGGTTTGTACAAGCCTTTTCACTGGCCTGGGGTGCAGAAGTTGCCTATAAACAGGGCGTGGATATGTTTGCGGAAATGGATAACCGTCTTTTGGCAATTGGTGAATTATACAATCATTATGCAATAGATCCATCCGGTCTTACTTATATTCCTTACGGTGGATATTCCGTATACTGGTCTCAAGGCTGGGGTATACCAAGCGGAGCCCGTAAGCAGCATCCTTTTAATAATATTATTCAGGGTGCATACTCAGTTAGAAAGGGAATGCCAACTCCCTATACGGATAAAATGCGTACTCTAACTGGAGAAAACGGATGGTCCTTTTTATATTTAAAATCCTCGGATAATTCAACAGCCACAGCAATGTCCCCGATAGTTTATCCGTCGCAAAACGTTGTTTCTGCACCCTATTTAACAAATATCGACATTGGAAATCCCGGAATTAAAGGCAGTGCAGCTTACAATGCCGGAATCTGGACAGTAAAAGGGGCCGGATATGCTCCTTCAAATTCAAACAACTTTACCTTTTGTCCTGTGAAAGGCAACGCTGCCATTGTCGCTAAAATCGAAAGTAACAGCGTCGCTGGGGCTATAAGCGGTCTTATGATTAGAGAGTCCCTGGCTGCCGGCTCAAAATTTGCTGCCATAAATTTTAATCCATCAGGTCCTGTCAATCTGAGCAGCTCCGGTGCAAGTGCATCAAACAGCGGGTATACTCATTACGCTGTCAATTCTGCATGGTGGTTGAAATTAGAGCGCGTTGGTAATAGAATATTTGCCTATCATTCACATGACGGGGTCACATGGACAAATATCGCCCTGTTTATTATGACACTTCCAGAAGATGCTTATATCGGGTTCTATACCTCATCCAAGAATGCATCTGTATTGAACACTGCAGTATTTAGCAACGTTGCAATCAATAACAATTTTGCTGCCGGATCACCTGATATTACAAGCAATAAATTTGCATCCGGAGTGGTAGGAAGTCCTTTTAGCTATATCCTCATTCCAACAGCAGGTTCTACGACTTACGCAGCATCGGGGCTTCCTGCAGGGCTTAGTCTGGACGCTGTTACAGGAATCATATCCGGTACTCCCACAACAAGAGGAACATCTGTTGTAATTGTAGAAGCTTCCAACGGAAAGGGAATCTCCAAAACAGCGGTAATTATTGATATTACCACTAATAAGGCTCCGGGTGCGATAACTAAATTAACTGCTGCCGCTTTCAACTCCAGTATAAAACTCGAATGGCCGGGTGGTCCAAATATCACATCATATACTGTAAGCCGCGCATCAGCCAGCGGTGGGCCTTATACTGTAATACAAAATAACCTTACTAATAATTTTTTTACAGACCCTTCTCCTGCATATGAAATAAATAATTATTACATAGTAACTGCATACAACGGAAATCTGGCAAGCGGTATTTCAAATGAAGTTTTTGCATCAATACCACCAGAAGTTCCCTCACAGCCAGCCATAACCAGTGCAAATGGACAGGTTACCCTTACCTGGAAAGCTGCTGTGGGAGCTAAAGAATATAATATAAAGCGCGCTGTAACTATGGGCGGTCCTTATACTATAATTGGAACCGTTCCTGCTACAAACTACACTGATAAAGCCCTTGTAAACGGTGTTGGATATTATTATGTAATATCATCCGTGGGTGCAACTAAGGAGAGCGAAAACTCTGACGAAGCCTTTGGTGCAGCCGGTTCTAGTATTAGAACATGGAGCTCTAACCCTTCTTCGCAAAATTGGAACCAAAATGCTAACTGGGCTGAAGCCGTAATACCTTCAAGCCCTGCCGTCTTAAACTTCAATACTTCAACTAACACAAATCTTTATAACGACATCATAAACCTTGAAATTTCCAGAATCCTTTTTGAACCAGATGCTTATCCTTATACCATAGAAGGAAACAGCATAAGTTTAAAAAACGATATTGTAAATAATTCTTTAAATTCCCAGTCGTTAACCAATGCAGTGACTATCAATTCGCAGGCCATTATAAATCCTCATACGGACGATCTTAGACTCTCAGGAATAATCTCCGGCACTGGGGGCTTGGTTAAAACCGGAGAAAAGTTCCTGTTTATTTCTGGCATTAATACTTACGAGGGAAACACAGTGATAAACGGGCCTTCAGGAGGCTGGCCGCCACAGCGTGCTGTCGCAATAGCAGGCCATGGAACTGGATTAGAGGGGAAGCCCGATTCCGGCCCTTTAGGAAAAGGAAAAATCATTCTCAATGGAGGTACACTTCTATCAGAGGGCGGAGATGCCACTCTGTACAATGATATAGAAGTTACCGATGGAGTTAGAAGCTATATGTATGAAACCAGTTATGCTATCAATCTTAGAGGCAGGCTGATTGGTAAAGGCACCCTTGAACATGATGGAAATACCTATGCCGGACTGCATTTATTTGGTGATAACAGCCTATTTGCCGGAACATTCTTTTCCAAACAAAGAAGCGGCAATCAGAGAGTCAGATTTGAGGTGCCGCAGTCAGGAAGCGCCAACGCGGTATGGCATCTGGATGCCAATGGTGTTGACTGTCACAGTATCCAATTTAAAACAGGCACACTGCATTTTGGTGCACTGACAGGAAGAGGATATCTGAGAAATAATGCTGGAGGTTCACCTTATATCAGTATTGGAGCCCTGAATACCGATTCTTATTTCGGAGGGACATTTGCCAATTCTTTAAATGTGGAAAAAGTAGGGACAGGAAAATTAGTTTTCACCGGAAATCATGCTTATTGGGGTATTACAACTGTCAAAAAGGGTAAATTTCAATTAAATAATGATCCTGCAACCGGAGCTTTTATAAGTCCGATAACGGTGGTAGAAGGGGCTTTAGGAGGAACAGGTGTGAGCCAGTCCTCTGCTGTTATTGGATCAGGAAGCGGATCTGGAGCCAAACTTGAACCAGGAAATGATGCTATAGGTACCCTGACACTCTCTTCTCTGACTTTAAATGCAGATGCCGTATACAGTGTCGAACTAGATTTAAAAACCGAAGCTTCAGATAAAATGATAACTGGCAGTGTAATTCTCGCAGATAGTCCTTCCTTGGAAATTATTGGAAATACCGGCACACTGCCCTATGGCACAACATATACAATTATCGACAATAAAGGAGACGGAACTGTAACTGGAATATTTAAGAACCTCCCGGAAATGTCCCTGCTGAGGGTTGGAGACTATAGTTTCCGTATTACCTACAAAGGAGGTACAGGAAATGATGTCCAATTGCTGGACAACCGTATTTTTGCGGGAAACGCTGACGAAACTACTGATGCAGAAGACGAAATTATTGTTTATCCTAATCCTGCAGCTACCATGTTGATGGTGAAAGTTAATACAGTGAAAAACAATACTATTCTTGAATTATACAATTCTTTAGGAATGAAAGTTAAGTCTCAGCCTTTGACAAGTAAAACAGAAACAATTCCATGTGAAAATTTGTCTGCTGGAATCTATTTCCTGAAGGTTATCAGTGCAAATAAAACTATCGTGAAAAAAATTATACGAGAATAAAAATTTTTTAAATTCTTTAGCCGCCATGTGCAGCTTCAACTGCCCCCAAATAATTCTATTTGGGGGCAGTTTTATAGAAAGATAAATCAAAAAGTCAAGTACGATTATGAATTAAGATTTCAGCAATAAACTAAGATTAATCCTGAAATATAAAAAAACTGCCGGTAATTGACTGTAGAATTCGTAACATGGGGTCTAATCTTATTTTATGTAATTGTATTAACCATTATTTTTATGCGAATAAGTCCAGCCATAAATCCAGTCAAGCTGCTGGATTTGTCTGCCGATAAAGAAACCAATTAAGCGGTCACGGAACCACGCTGCTATTGGATTCGTTTTTGTTTTAGTATCTCCTATTTTTCTAGCGCTTTTTATTATTTTTTCTACTCTGGGCTGGCGCTCGGACTGAAAAATCTGAAATGCAGTTCCGTAGTCTTTATGTGATTTTAATAACTCAGCAATTACAACCGTGTCTTCTAATGCTAATGAGGCTCCCTGCCCAATATGCGGAGAAATACCATGTGCAGCATCTCCAATAAGGCAAACTCTGCCTTTATGCCAATGCAAAATTTTGGGTACATCATAAATAGGATAGGCAATAATCTCATGACTGTTTTTGATTATTTTGGAGAATAAGGGATCATCATTTTTATGAACATCTGCTAAATGATCCTGAATTTCAGTTTTCAATGTTTTCTCTATTTCCTGCGGCTTTGGCTGCTGTTCTCTAAAATAATTATTGAACCACCAAACTTCGCCCTTATCAGAAACCGAATAGGCAAAAAATCCCCTTTCACCAAAGGTCATTCGTATTGAGTCCAGCGTTTTTGAAAGCTCTGGAATCTTTGCATAACCGCCTGTAGAAATGAGTTTTGTATATTGAATTGCTGAAACCTCTGGAAATAATTGATTCCTAACCTCAGAAAACATTCCGTCGCAGCCAATCATAATATCACCGGTAACTGCAGCTCCATCAGCAAAATAGGCTATTACCTGCTCATTTGTTTCACGATAGCTGACAAATTTTTTATTGTATTCTATTTTTATGCCGGCATCAGTTGCTGCTATCCGGGCATATTTATTGAGGTTTGCCCGTTTTAACTGAAGTGTTTCTACACCATATTGCTGTTTCTGATAAGTTGTATCCAGTTTTGCTATTTGTTTTCCTTTAGAATTGAAAAATTTCATTGAACCGGGAGTATAATCTTCTTTGAGCCTCCTCAAATCAACAAATTCTTTCAATACATTCAAGCCATTAGGAGTAAGTCCCAAAAAAGCTCCCTCTTTTGTATTGTCTTCTGATCTCGATTCAAATACTTCAGACTCAAAACCTATTTTTTTCAACTGCAGAGCCAGTATTGGCCCTGCAACACCGGCACCAATTATGATTACTTTTTTACTCTCTTTTATTGCTGTCATTTGTCTTAATTTTTTAAAGTTTACTATTTTGGGTAATCATCAGTATATGGATTTTTTTCTAACTTTGATTTTATTTATTCCTTACATAATGGCACGATACAAAATTATTGCATTACCAAAAGGCAAACTTGCAAAAAGAGGAATTAGACTAGTAAATCAGGGAGCAAATGGGATTTGAGTTAAGAAATGATAAAAAGGCATTTAAAATGGCCTTTGATGAAAATGGCTCTGGCAATCATGATTTTAAAGAAGATGACTTTAAAATAAACATCCCTTTTGGACAATTAACGGCCAAGCAATGGCTTTTTGATGATATCAAGATTCTTTATTCTGAAACTTATCTTGATAAACCAGCCGAATTGGATTGGAAAGGAGATATGGAATTAGTAACCATGCACTTTAATCTGCAGGGGAAAACTTCAATAAAACAGGATGGGATGAGCAATTCCTTTGAGTTGAATGGGAATCAGCATAATTTATTCTATGGCACCGCAGCTGAAGGTAAAATGAAGTTTGATGAATTGCGGATGAAATCATTTATGGTTCAATTTACAAAGGATTCTTTTTTGACGATATCAAAAGACGGGAATGAATCCCTTAAGCAGTTTGCGGACAAAATAGTCTCGGGAACACCTGTAACTTTTTCAAATTCTAATCTAAATATTGATCTGCCTATACAGACCTGTATCAATTCGATTTTGAGCTGTGATTATTCGGATGGACTAAAGAGGTTATTTCTTCTTTCAAAAACGATTGAACTACTTGTTTTGCAAGCTGAATCATTTAATAACTTTCAAAATTCAAAATCTGAATATATAAAACACGATTACGACAAAGAAAGAATTGTATTTGCCCGTGATTATTTGGTTAAGAATATAGAGTCACCGCCTACGCTGATAGAATTGGCAAAAATAGCAGGGATAAATGAATATAAATTAAAACGAGGGTTTAAGGAAATGTTTAATCAAACCGCTTTTTCTTATTTATCTGACTTACGTTTAGATCTGGCAAAAAATGATTTGCTTGAAGGCAAAAAACAAGCTACTGAAATAGCATTTGAACTGGGCTACTGTTCATTGCAGCACTTTAGTAATTCATTCAAGAAGAAGTTTGGCATTACGCCAAGCCAGACGAGACGTTGAGGATAAAGAACAGCCAGACAAAATGTACTAAATGAAATATAAAATAAGCTGCCCTTACAGAACTTAGCATCCTTTGTGTAAAAATCGTTATCATTGACCCTGAACTCAGGAAACATTTTAAACATAGTAAAGAGTTATAAAAAAAGCGCAAAAGTCAGGGACATTTGCGCTTTTTTAAGGAAATAGTTCTTGGAACAAAGAAAAAATATAATTGTATTTTTTCAATCTGCTTCACTCATCTTTTAGGTATAGTATTAAAACTCCTCTTCTACTTTTTTACCATTATAATTGATAACCTTTTCCGAACCATTCGGCATTACAATAGTAAATTTTCTGCTGGTTAACATTCCATTATATTGACCTTTTCTATTTGAAATGGTTAATCTTTTTGATGTTTCATTCCATAAAAATTCAATTTCAGAATAAGCTCCCTTCTCATAATTATAATTATCAAACTCATCCTCATAAAGCACAAAAGAACCATCTTTACCCGGATATACTTTTATCTCCAGATTGTCCCATTTTTTCTCGGCTGCAAATTGCACTTTAGGACCAAACGGAATAATTGCCCCTTCTTTTACATAAAGCGGAATCATGTCAATGGTTGTTTTTCTTATAATTTCCTGACCTCCTTTAATTTTTTCATTTGTCCAGAAGTCGTACCAATTTGTACCAGCCGGCAGATATACATTTCTTGATTTTTTTGTTGTAAAATCTACAGTAATTTTTTCTGTATTTTTTTTATCCCCTTGTTTATCCCAGCCTGTTGCTTCATTAACTTTTACTATTTTCTCCGGAGTGTATTGCGCCTCTACAATTGGAGCTGCCAATATAGATTTACCAAACATAAACTCATCTTTAATATCCCATCCTTTTTTATCAGCTGGAAAATCCATAAACAAGGCACGCATAAAACTGGATTGTTTGCTGGTAACTTCCCATGATGTTGAATAAATATAAGGCAGAAGTGTATAACGCAGATTGATGATTTTATCTATTGCATCATAAATTGGCTCTCCTTTTTTGCCAAAATTATAAATCTCCCTTGGAACATCTGTTCCGTGAGAACGCATCATTGCATTAAAAGCACCAAATTGAATCCAGCGTACGTAAAGTTCCTGATAAAGCGGGTTTTTAGTACCTGATCCTTCATTCCATGCTTGTATATAAGCCCCCGCAAAAAAACCTCCTATATCTGAATTCCAATGCGGTATCCCCGTAAGGGTAAAATTCAAACCGGCAGGAATCTGATTGCGAAGGGTTTCCCAGCTTGAACCTGTATCACCAGACCATGTATTGGCTCCGTAGCGCTGCTGCCCAGCAAAAGCAGATCGGGTTAAAATAAATACACGTTTGTCTGCTGTAGTTTTACGCTGATGGTCGTAAACTCCGCCCACGGTCATTAAAGGATATGCATTTCGTACTTTTCTAAAAGATCCCAGATATGTTTTTGTATCATAATCTTCTGGTTTTATCTGAAGATGATCCGGTTCTGTCGAATCCATCCACCAGCCGTCAATTCCTATAGAAAGTAATCCCTTATTGGCATATTTCCAGTAAATATCCCTGGCTTCAGGATTATAAGCGTCATATACTCTCACTCCCGACGGATAATCCATATTTGGAGGCCAGATTTCTGAGCCGGATTCGGGCCATGTTTTTATATTAAATAACATTCCTTTTTGATCCATTTCCTTATAAGGTTTTGTCAATGGACCAAAAGAAGACCAAATCGAAATAATCATATGTGCATTAAGGTTATGAACATCGTCAACCATTTTTTTGGGATTTGAAAAGTCAGGATTCAAAAAATCCATCGCATTCCATAAATAATTGTTGCCCCAATATTGCCAGTCTTGTATTATTCCGTCAATTGGCACCAATAGCTCACGATACTTTTTAACGACATCGACCAATTCATTCTGACTTTTGTATCGCTCTTTACTCTGCCAAAAACCATATGTCCACAATGGAAACATTGGCACTTTACCAGTCAATTCCCTCATTTTACCAATAACCCCATCTGCATTACCTCCATACATGAAATAATAATCAACACCATCTCCTACAATCGATTTAAATGAAGTTTCGCTGGCATCATCTGTAAATTCTGTTGGAGAATAATTATCCCAATAAAGTCCGTACCCTTTTATTGATTGAAAAAAAGTCACGGCATCTTCTACATTTCCCTGCTCTAAATGATATTTTTGATTTCTTTGGTTTAAATCTCCTCTTTGATGCTGTCCCAAGCCGTAAATAGGTTCGTCTTTATCTAAGATAAAAGATTGTGTGACCGTAAAAGTTTTGACTCCTGTATCATCAAAAGGTTCAAATTTTGTTCCTTCAGGTTTTTCTTTTAATAATTCCTTTTTAGAGGCTGCAAATGCAACATTTCCTGAAACAGTATTTACACTAACAGTTAATTGGTCTGATTCTAAAACGATAATATTGTCAGCCGTTTTGACACTAAAACCAGTTTTTGCAGACTTTAAAACCACCGACAGACTTTCTTTTGAAAAAGTTTTCCCAGCAGGAAATTTAATAACCCTGACAATAGCTGGACTGTAAAATTGTATTTCTATACTATTGCCATTTGCAGTAGTCTTAATTCCCTGAGTGGTTTTCTGGAAATTCTGCCCATTACTATGAATGCAAAAAAGCAGCACAGTACATAAGGAGTAAATAATTTTCATTTCAATTGAGTTAAATAGTTTATAGTAGGATAAAAATAGCTTTTGTCCTTTTTAAAGCCTTTAAATTATGTTGAAACAATTATAACTCATGTTGAAATCAAATTGTAAAAAACTACAAGACACAAATAATCAACACCTTAACAGATAATTAATTTTATCCTGTTGAAACATTTTCCTCCCTGCTTTGGCTTGGTGTTTTGCCAAAAGCTTCATGAAAGCATTTCGTAAAATAAGAAATACTATTAAAACCGACCTGATCAGATATATCTGCGATTGTGAGTTTTTTATCCAATAATAATTCGGCTGCTTTTTTAAGCCGGATAGTACGAATAAAATTTGTTGGAGAATGATCTGTAAGCGCCATAAGTTTTCGATACAAACCGGTACGGTCCATATTCATGTCCTCACTGAACTTTTCTACGGTATATTCAGAATTAGACAAATTATCAAAAACACATTGAAAAGCACGTTTTAAAAATTCCTGATCAATGGGATTATCCGTCAATGCATCAATTTTTACTTCTTTTTCTTTAATGAACATTTTTCGTCTCGTATCGTTCAGCTCCAATAATTTATTAATTCGAAGTACCAGCAGATTAATATCAAATGGTTTTATCATATAAGCATCAACTCCTGCCTCATAGCCTTCAAATCGAGCTTCATCAGAGGCCCTGCCGGTAAGCATAATAATAGGAATATGACTTATGGCAATCGTATTTCGAACGGATTGGCTTAATTGCGGGCCGTCCATTTTGGGCATCATCATATCTGTTATAATAAGATCAGGAACATGCTTCATTGCTTTCGTTAAACCGTCTTCTCCATTATTGGCAGTGATTACATCATAATACTTTTTCAATTCATCAAACAAATAACCTCTAAAAATAGTGTGGTCTTCAACAATAAGTATGCTTTTTCTTGTTGATTCTTCTCCTGCTTCAAAAGGTAGTAATTCAGCTTTTTTCTGAACCGATAACAGTACCTTAAAACAAGTTCCCTGTCCTGGATTACTTGCTGCGCTGACTAATCCGCCATGCATTTCTGCATAATATTTTACCATGTACAGCCCTATTCCACTTCCGCTTGAAATTTCTTTTTGATTGTCTGCCTGATAAAAACGATTAAAAATATGATCTATTTCTGTTTTAGAAATTCCAATACCAGAATCTTCAACTAAAATTGTCAGCACTTTATCTTTACTGTCAATTACGGCTGAAAATTTAACTTTACCTCCTAAACCTGTAAATTTAAAAGCGTTAGAAAGCAGGTTAATTATTATTCTGGTAATTTTTTGCCTGTCCAGGTACAAATCATCGTTTTGCTGGTCTATATTCCAGGTAAAAGAAATTCCTTTTTCCTCTGCAATTGGTACATACGCAGTACACAATTCCGTCAGGAATGAAAGATTATCATAAAAATTACGGTGCAGTATTTCTTCTCCTGTATCTATCTTTTTAAAATCAAGCAGCTGATTGACAGTATCCAATAAAAGATCGCTATTGGAGCTGATCCTCAGGAGTTCTTTTTTTATTTTCTGATCTTCGACTTTTGCAAGCAGCGATTTTAAAGGTGTTATAATAAGTGTGAGCGGCGTACGCAATTCATGGCTCATATTGGTTATGAAATCTGATTTTGCTCTTTCTATAGCATAATCCTGCTGTTTTTTGCGGATTAAAATATTACGCTTTACAAGAGCTTTAGAAATTAAAGCAATACCAATACATAATAATACAAAATAGAGTATTTTGGCAAAAGCTGTATTCCATATAGGCGGTTCGATAATAATTAAAAGATTTTTTTTCCTGCCCGGCCAATGTATGCCGTCAGAACTGGCTTGCACCTTAAAAATATAATGACCGGGAGTTATATTTGTATAACCAGCCTCGCCTATTCCGGATGTGAAATTTTCACTGCGCCAATTTTGGTCAACATCCTCCAATTTGTATCTGTAATAAGTCTGTGATGGGTTTTTATAATTAAGTCCGGAAAACCCAATACTAAAAAAGTTTTGATCGTACTTGAGCCTTAAAGTATCTGTTGACGATATTGCATTATTTAAAACAATATTTCCATCTATTTTCTCATCAATTATCACATTTTTTCCAAACAATTTGAAATTAAATAATATTGGATTAAGAACAAACTGATTGTCTTTAGAATCATTTTTCTGCAGATTATTCATACCGTCTATTCCGCCAATAAACAATCCATTTTTTGAAGAAATAAATACAGCACGATCAGTAAATGGATATTCCAAAACTCCAGTATATTTATCGTGATTTATGATTCTAAAAGTAAGTCCGCTTGCTGTTCTTTTTTTTATAATATGGCTTACACCGCGTGAAGTTGTAACCCAAAATGAACGATCTTTATCTTCAACTATTGCTTTAATACTGTTGTTTACTAAACCTTTATCTGTATTTATTTCATATAACTTTTGATTTTTATTGTCCCAAACCGTCAGGCCGTTATAAGTTCCTACCCATAAATTTTGTTCAGAATCAGATAAAAGACAGCTGTATTTATGGTTCTTTTGGCTGAACATCGGCATTTTTTTATGCTCCTTTTCCAAAGGCATACTAATTTTATCGCCTGCAGCATTCATTATAAAAGGACCATTTGACGAAATACCAATCAATTTCTGATTCCATTCAGTCATTTGAAATACATTCACAGGAGAATTAATCAAAGGCAAAAGACCGAAAGACTGCAGCGTTTTATTCCACTTTAAAATCCCAGTGCCTGTACAAACGTATATATCACCTTGTTTGGTTTCATATACAAAACCAGCAGATTGTTTCGTATATTGTTTTATAAAACCATCACGTCCAGATACATATAGACCTTTATTGGTCGAGATCCATATTTGACCTGTAGAATCTTTGTGAAGGGAATGACAGTATAAATCTGGAATTAATACCTTGAATGATTTAGTTCGGTTAAGAGGAAGTTCAGCAGCATACAAAGCTTCATTAGTGCCAATAAGTAATTTATTATCAACAGTCTCTTCAAAACAATTTACCTGAAATTCCTCATTACTTTTTAAATTAAAATTGCTTTTTTGATAATATTTGAAACGGGAGCGATCTGGATGCTGATAATAAATTCCTTTATTTAATGTTCCTGCCCAAAGTCCTCCCTGACGATCAAATAAAACAGTACTCACTTCGGTTTTTATTTTATGACCATCTGTCAGGGTCAGCTCAGGATAAAAAGTACCAACAGTATTTCCTGATTTAAAGTACCAAAGGCCTTGACTGCAGCTCATAAAAAAATCCCCATTATTATTGGCAGCGAAAGTATTCAGCCAATACGTATCGGCCTGTAATACCACTACTGATTGTCTTGTTTGAGTATCATATCGAACCAGCTGCCCCTTACTTATTCCAGCTCTTATTACATATATATAATTACCTACAGCCGCTGCGTGATTCCATTGTGTAAAACTACCTGATGCATCCTTGACAATGAATTCCTTATAAAGTTCTTTTGCCGATGAGCGGTCAAAACAGCGAATTAATCCTGATTTGTATATTAAATAGACTTTCTTTTTGTGAAGAACCAGATCGTAAAGTATTTCATCAGCACCACCCTTTAAATCAATTTTATTTAAAAAAGTAATCACTTTTTTTGATCCTTGCTCATAGCAAAGCAGCCTGCCTGAATTATTTACAATCCAGATGTCTTTTTTTTCATCAACGAATAAATTAACTGGTGTGCCTTTAAAACCTAATGAGCTTAAGACTTTAAGCGGATTTGCTTCGCTCTTTTCTTTGGAGATATTAATCAGGCTGATTTTTCCTCTGTATTTAAACCAAATACGATTGTTTTCTAAATAACTGTGATGAAAGCCCGTATATGATATAAGTGGAGCTGAATTGTCATCTTCAATTTCTATTGTCTTAAAACCTGAACCATCATACAAATTGAACATTCCTTCAGTAAAAACACCAATCCTGCCATCATGCAATTCAATAAAACTGCGGATTTTCTCTTCATTAAGCTGCTGTCTGTCTTCAATTGGAGAAAATATAAAGTCTTGCGAAAAAACGTCATGCCCATAAGAAAAAAAGGCTAAGCTGATAAAAACCTGCACACGCAAAGACAAATTGAAAATACAATTTTCATTTTTTAAAATGGGTACGAAAAATTTAAATAATAATCTTTTCATTAATTTTCTGTTCCTTCTTATTAAAAAACATTTGAATATTGAGACGTAAATATACTTCCTAAATTATTAATCTAATTTACAGCTTGTAATGAAATTTAAATTATTTTTAAAAGTCTAGTGACAAAAAAACACCATATTTTATTGATTATAAATATTTTATAAAACATAATAAATAAAAAAGCAGCTGCTATACTTTAAGACGTTTAAAAAAATTAACATAGCATTAACAAACAGAACAGAACGCATTGCTTCAAATTAAAATTTACTTTTGAAATGTTAACTTAAATGGTTTAACAAAAGCTGTATATATGAAAGAGTTAAACTTTCTCTTTCGAATAAGCCTCCAAAAAATGAATTGAGTATGAAAATCAGGATAAATAGACTGGGTTTGTTAAAAGTATTATTGTATTCATTGATATGCACCCCTGCTATGTCACAATATCAGTGGTCTGTTCCACTTGCAAATGTTGTTTCTAATGAAACCAAAGGACATCCTGAAGCTTTTTTATGGATTCCTGAAAACTGCAGGCAAGTTCGTGCTGTTATAATTGGTCAGCACAATATGACCGAAGAAACCATATTCGAGCACCCAAAATTCCGTCAGGAAATGTCAAAATTAGGTATTGCCATTATTTGGGTAACTCCCGGATTTGATATGACATTTGATTTTAATAAATCGGCCGGCAGGGATTTTGAATCCCTTATAAATGACCTTGCCAGTGTATCTGGTTACTCTGAACTTAAATATGCGCCCGCAATACCTATCGGGCATTCGGCTTTTGCTAGTTATCCATGGAATTTCGCGGCATGGAACCCTCAAAGAACTCTCGCCGTTTTATCCATTCACGGCGATGCTCCGCTGACCAATCTTACCGGAAGCGGCAGGCCAAATCCAGATTGGGACAATCGAAACATCGATGGCGTTCCAGGTTTAATGGTCGAAGGAGAATACGAATGGTGGGAAGACAGGGTGCAGCCTGCCCTCAATTTCAAACAACGTTTCCCTCAGGCTGCAGTTTCATTTCTATGCGATGCAGGACATGGACATTTTGATATTTCAGATGAATTGATTGATTATTTAAATTTGTTTATTAAAAAAGCCGTGCAGTACCGCTTACCATTAAAATCACCGCTGAACGAACCCGTAAAACTAATTGCGGTAGATCCGCTTAAAGGTTTCCTTAAAGAAAGATGGAAAAAAGACCTTAAGCCTGCTTATGCTTCTGCATCCTACAATCAATATAAAGGAGATAAAAAAGAGGCTTTTTGGTATTTTGACAAAGAAACTGCCGATGCCGCAGAAGCTTTTTATGCCAAAGCAAGAGGTAAAAAAGAGCAGTATCTTGGTTTTGTTCAAAATGGAAATTTACTTGCTTTCAATCAAAAATCTCATGCGCGCATTCAAGGAAAATTTACACCGCAAACTGATGGATTAACCTTTACTCTTAAAGCCATTTTTACTGACTCTTTAAGAAATAAAACCACGACAGATCATGCTCAAAATAAAATAAAAATCAGCCGGATTTGCGGTCCTGTAGAGCAGATTAATGACACTACTTTTACCGTACGTTTCTACCGAATGGGACTCCATAATGAGAAACGCACCGGCGATATCTGGCTTATTGCAAGTAACCCGGGAGATAAAAAATACAAAAGCAGTGTACAGCAATTCAATATAAAAATCCCTCTGCAAAACAAAGATGGAGCCGAGCAGCACATCAGCTTCCCTTCTATTTCAAATGTAAAAAAAGGGACTAAGTCCTTTTCTTTAAATGCTGTTTCAGACAGCCAAATGCCTGTCTATTTTTATATTAAAGAAGGCCCCGCTATAATAAAAGATGGGAAATTAGTTTTTACTAAAATACCGCCGCGCTCTCAATTCCCTATTAAAGTAACAGTCGCTGCCTGGCAGTATGGACGGGATAGCGAACCTAAAATAAAATCTGCAGAGCCTGTTGAGCAAACTTTTTACATTTTAAATTAATCCCCCTTTTCCCATGCCACTCAAGAAAAAAATTATTACCATACTCCTGTTCACTCTATTTTTAGCTGAGGCTCTCTCTGCACAGCAAAAAATAGTCGCTTCAATTGGTGACCCCGCTTTTAAAGATTGGAAAGGGGCTGTAAATATTAAATCAGGCATTGCCACAGTTGGGATTAATCAAACTATTACTTACCAATATCCTGAAGGAAAACAATATCATATAGGTTTTAGAAATATTAGAGAGGATGTCTCGGATTGGAGTGCATTTTCAGGAATTGAATTTGAGGTTTTCTTAAAAGAAGAAAAAAACCTCCAGATCGATATTTCCTTAAAGGTACCAAAGAAAGATGCCAGACAATTGATTGAAGAAACTCACGCAAACACAAGTATTACAGGAAAAGGATGGCATACGGTATATCTTTCCTGGAATACTCTGGATATCAGCGAAGCTCAACGCTTAGGAGTTTTACGTACTATTAAAGAAGTAAATATAACACCTAAATCTTCCATAAAGGGAGAAGTTCAAATTAAGAATGTTCAGCTTAAAAAAGCACAACATACTGCTCTTTTATCTCAAATTAAAGGTAAAGCAGTAAAAAGCGGGCAAAATGCTCTATATGAGGTTCAGGTTGCCAATACAACAAACCAGACACAAGCTGTTCAATTGTCGTTTCAGCGCTATGGATGGGAATCCATGTCTGCAGCCATTAACCCTTCTACTCTGGAACTGAAACCCGGTGAGAGTAAAATTTGTAAAATGCAGGTGTCGGTTCCGCTGACAATGCCTGAAGGCAGCCGTGAAAAACAAGTCCTGCGTGTGACTGCCAACGGAAAAGAAGATACTCCGCTTACTTTCATTACCGCATCTGCTCTCTCAGCTCCTAATATTCTGCATACTGCTGCACGCTGGCAGGAAATTAAAAACAATGTCGATAAGTATCAGTGGGCAAAAAAAGCCCAGCAGGAATACGAAGATATAGCCCGAAGATGGGTGGTTCCCGAAGTGGCTGCTAAACTTACCAATGACAACCCTAACCTGGGCATGCAATTATTTCAAACTCAGGAAGAATTTAATCTTATGGCTGCCGGAATTTCCTATCAATTAACCGGAAAAGAAGAATACGCTCAGAAAATAGCTTTGTTTTTACGCCGTCTTTCTGATCCTCAAAAAGGCTACCCAAGTACTTTTAGAGGATGTCATCAGTCTTTTGTTCAGGAGGGGCATTTCTTTCAGCACATTGTAATGGCTTACGATATGATTCGCCCAGCCAAGGTACTCAGCGAAACTGATACCCAAAATCTGGAAAAAACACTTCGCTTGTTTATTGAAACTGTCGATAAAGGTCAAGGCAGTGGAGCCATCAACAATTGGTTATTGAGCGAAATTACAGGTGCGATGTATTGTGCCTTAGCCCTGCAGGACTGGGATTTAGTTGAGAAAATATTCAATGGCCCGCAGGGAGTTGTTGATCATTTAAAACAAGGTGTAATGAGTGACGGCTGGTGGTACGAATGTACTATTAGTTATAATGTCTGGTGCGCAAGTGAGTTTTCTCAAATTGCTTTAGCCTTGGAGCCGTGGGGACTTGATTTTAAAAACACACGCTATCCTATTGGAACTTCCAAATACTATTCTTTAATGCCTGAATTCAAAGAACCTGGATTATACGGAATGAACTTCGAGAAATGGGGAACGGTAACTAAAAACAGTATCAGTATAAAAGATATGTGGGATGCCATACCTTCATTTGCCGATTATCGAGGTGTAATGTTTGGGGTAAATGATGCGCAGGAAAATATGGTATCTGGACAGCCTTACGAACTTGCTTATTATCTCTACAAAGACCCCGAATATGCATCGATAGTTAATCGTGGAAATAAACGAGACTTGCTTTATGGTTTTGGAGAGCTGCCTCAAACACCTTCGGCACTTCAGACTAAGTCGGCTTTTGCTGATAATATGGGAATCGTTTTACTTCGCTCACAAGCACAGAATCGTCCGGCCAGAGAGCAATTGCAGGCAGCCATTCATTATGGAACCTTTGGAGGATATCATGGTCACTTCGACCGTACCAACCTGCTGCATCTCTCTCGCTATGGAAGAAGTTTCTATAATCCTGAAATGATATGGTACGGATATCCTTCTTATATGTATAAATTCTATGTACAAACCTCTATGTCAAAAAACATGGTTGTGGTAGATCAGAAAATGCAGGAACCTGTGGAGAGTTTTAAAACTTTATTCCACACTGGGAAATTAATGCAGGCGGCTGTTACCGAAACCAATGCACGATGGTCAAATCCTCCCTACGGAGGCATGCAGTATGACTGGGCAGGAGGTATCAGCTTTGCTGAGAAAGCTTTTCAGGAAGGAAGATCAATAGAAATACCCAAAAATGCACCTGCATACGGCGCCGTAACAGATTATACAGAACCTGTACTGCAGCGTCGTTTAATGATTATGACGGATGATTATGTTGTATTGGCCGATTATATTAAAGCTGAAAAAGAACATACTTTTGACTGGCTTTTTCAAATGAAAGGCTTCTCTGATTTAACAGCCGGTACAAAAACATTTCTTCGTCATGACAACCAAATGAATAGTGATCCTTTAGGAAGTGCTCAATTTATAACAGATTGCAGCTGGTGGCAGACAAAAGGAGCTGCAAAAGCTTCCTTTGAAACCTGCTGGGGCAAAGATTGTGACAATACCGGTACCCTAGCGCCAAATAGTGAAGAAGGTGAACTTAAAATTAATGTTACCTCAGCCTGGCCATTGGAAAACGAAATCATGGCGGCCTCAGCCCCTGAAGCTTTAGACATACAAAAACAATTATCGTACAAAGTAAGTGTCGATGGTAAAATACTCACAGAGGCTAAAACAGGAGCTTGGATTCTGGGTCAGGCAAACATTGATTTAACATTAAAAGATGCAAAAGAACTTACCTTAGAAACAAGCTTTACAGGAAGTAAAAAATCAAATATTTTTTGGGCAAATGCACGAGTGGTACTTGCCGATGGAAAAGAAATTAAGGTTTCTGAACTCCCGATGGTTCTCAATAATATTATTCCAAATGAATATAAAGGAAAAGATTATTATGGAGGCCCTGTTAAAATTGGCGGACAGGAATATACAGATAATATTGCTTCAATGACAGGGAACCAAGAGAAACCTGCCACAATCAAAATAGATTTAAGCGGATTAAAAGCTGTAGGTTTCAAAGCTGTATTAGGCTGTGATTTCCCTCTTGGTAATGAAACTCCGCGCAGAAAAACCTATGCCGTACGTGCCAAAGGCAAAACAGCCCGATATTTAAACATCATAGAGCCTTTTGAAAAACAATCTGTTATAAAAGAAATCCAGGCCCTTGATGCCGATCATTTGAAAATCACTCTCATTGACGGGCGTGTACAAGAGATCACTATTAATAATTTTGAAGGTGAGAAAGGAGCCGCTCAAATAGGAATAAAAGAATCAAAAAACGGAAAAATAATTCGTGAAGAACAAACCATCAAAAACAATTAAAAATAGAACTTAAACAAATCGCAGTAATAAGAGGACTAATAAATAATTTGTTCTCTTCTTTGTTTGTTTAATTACCTGAATTACTATGTATTGAAAACACTAACAAAAACCAATTTTTTAAAATTAACCATATGAAAAAAACATTTATAATTTTTCTCTTAAGCTGTATGAGTTTTTCCCTCAATGCACAAGAGCTCATCACATTTCCAGCATCAGACAGCATTCCTCATAATAATGATTTCTCGGTAAAAGTACGTATCGCCGGAGGGCAGTGGCAGGAATTATACGAATATGAAGCCTTGGTAGACATGCACAATGTAACTAAAAGCTCTATGGTTAATTTTGATTTTAAAGGAACTGTCGAATTCTCTGTTACTTATAACCGCGGTAAGGTACAATCTGCCCGCATTCGCCCGCTGTCTTATGGTTTTGAGCCAAAAATAAAAGGCAATACCATTACATTCTCACTAAGCAAACCTGCCAATCTTTCTCTTGAGGTCAATGGGGATATTTTTCATAATCTGCAAATTTTTACTAATTCACCCGAAACTTTCAAACCAGATTCTAAGGATCCTAATGTTATTTATTTTGCTGCCGGGCTTCATAAAGTAAAAGATAATGTATTAAATGTTCCTAGTGGTAAAACCGTTTATCTCGCACCAGGTGCAGTTCTAAAGGCTTCTATACATTGTGAAAACGTTAAGGATATACGCATTTGCGGACGCGGAATTATTTATAAGGCCAATGATGGTGTAGGTGTAAATTTTTCAGATAATATAATCATTGAAGATCTTGTTTTTCTTAACCCCGATCATTATACGGTATCAAGCGGGCAATCTACAAATCTTACCATCAAAAATATTAGATCTTTTAGTGCCAAAGGCTGGGGAGATGGAATTGACTTGTTTAGTAATAACAATGTTGTTATTGACGGTGTTTTTATGAGAAACTCTGATGACTGTATCGCTATTTACGGACATCGCTGGAAATTCTACGGAGACTGTAAAAATATAGTAGTCAAAAATGCAGCGCTTTGGGCCGATGTCGCACATCCGATTTTAATTGGAACACATGGAAATCCTGAACCTGGCAAATCTGAAACGTTAGAAAACATAAAATTTGAGAATATAGATATCCTTAATCATGATGAATCTCAAATTAATTATCAAGGCTGTATGAGTATCAATGTCTCTGATGAGAATTTAGCCCGAAACATTTATTTTGAAAATATTCGGGTAGAAGATTTTGAACAAGGGCAGTTACTGAATCTGCGTGTTACCTACAATAAAAAATATGCAAAAGCCCCAGGTCGTGGAATAGAAAATGTATTTTTTAAAAATATAACCTATACGGGTAAAAATGCAAATATTTCCATCATTGAAGGATATTCTCCCGAGAGAAGCATTAAAAATATTGTTTTTGAAGGCTTAAAAATAAACGGAACTGAAATTTCTGATCAATCCATTAAAAAAGGATATAAACAATTATCTGACTTTGCACGATTCTACGAAGGCTTATACATTGAAGGCCTTGTTTACAAATCTTTAAACGAAACATCAAAATAACCTTTTTCAATCCTTCGGATTTGTAAAAAACTAAAGCGGTGAAAGATATAATTTATTGATTATCTTCTTCATATTAAAAAAAACAGGAATTCTTAAAAAGGGTTCCTGTTTTTTTTATCCAATTGTGTCCTGGCAAAAACTTACGTTTTTCAACTTCAAAGACAATTAAAACCCAGCAATAAACAGTATAAAAAATCACTATATACGTTTTTTATTACTAAATAATAATTAAAAAATACCATTACATCAGTATAGTTCAGAACAGTTGTGTGAATATAAAACAATAATTTTACTACAAACTTCAAAAAAAACTCATTGATTAACAATACTTTAAAACATATTCATGTAGAGTTAAAATAGTTCGGCCGACATATTATATTGAATCGATTTGTAAAACATAATAACCACTTAATAAATCGCATATGATGAAATGAAAATACGAAAAATACAGTTTCTCTTAGAGGTTTTTAAAATCAAAACCACTTCAAAAAATTAAATAAATTCAATTAATAGAAATTGAGTTTTGTTCAATAAAAGATACAATAACCACCTTAAGTTTTTTTATAAAAATAACTAAGACTTAGGAGTATCTATTTCTATAACTAACTAATCTGTAAACAATGAAAAAAAACTATCTTATTTTTATGTATGTTTTTTCGCTGCTGGCTCTTATGTTTACCCAGCGCACTGCAGCACAAAAAACTTTTGTACATCCGGGTATTCCTTTTACCCAATATGATTTAGATCAGCTTAAGATCAATATTACTCAGGAACCCTGGCTTACAGGATATAATGCCCTAAAAGCTGATTCAAGATCTAAACTCAGCTATTCAATGCAGGGCCCTTTTGCTACGGTAACACGTGCTCCTGATTTAAACAATAATGCATGGAAAAGTGATATGATAGCTGTGCACAATTTGACTTTTATGTATGTCTTTACCGGCGATGCAGCTTATGCAGCAAAAGCTACCCAGATATTAGATGCCTGGGCTGTCACTAACACAACCTGGGGCGGTGGTGAAAATATGCTAGATATAGGTGATTATGCACCTTACTTTGTAACAGGAGCTGATATTTTAAAAAGTACATACCCGGGATGGACAGCTGCTAATACGACCCACGTAAATAATTATTTTGCCAATGTGCTTTATCCGGCTTCCTGGGTACCTTATCCACTTAGAGATCATAATAAAGGAGCTATACAGCTGCAAATTGCCTTAAGTATTGCGGCTTTCTTAGATGATGAAACAAAATGGAATCAAGCCATTGAAGTCTATAGAATGGATGCCGGAGGAGGTTTCCGCAACAGTCTGCCTAACGGAGAAGTTGGTGATACCGGTAGAGATGATCACTGGTTTGGGCAAATCTGGGCACTTTCATGGGGTGCAGAGGTTGCCTTTAAACAAGGTGTTGATATGTTTGCCGAACTGGATAACCGCTTATTGCAAATGGGAGAATTATACAACCATTATCGAATAGATCCAAGCGGACTAACATTCATTCCTTTGGGCGGCTATTCTACTTATTATACAGCATTTGCTAATTTATCGGCAAACGGACTGCACCAGCATCCTTTTAATAATATTATAAAAGGTGCTTATTCCCTTCGAAAAAACATACCAAATCCTTATACCGAACAAATGCGAACAATGGTAGGTGAAGGTGCATGGTCTTTTTTATATTTAAAATCATCTGATAGTTCAACAGCAACAGCAATGACGCCGATAATTTATCCCTCAGATAATGGAGTACCTGTTAATTATCTCACCAACACCGACATTGGTAATCCCGGAATGATTGGAAGTGTAAGTTATAATGCCGGAACCTGGACTGCCAAAGGATCGGGAACTGCGGCTTCAAATGCTAATAATTTCACTTTTAAACCTATTAAAGGCGATGCTTCTATTGTAGTAAAAATTGAAAGCAGCTCTGTCAGTAATGCTGTTTCGGGGCTTATGATCCGTGAATCCTTAGCTTCAAATTCTAATTATGTGTCTTTAAATCTTTCCTCAACAAACGGAATTACTTCAAGCGCATCAGGTCAAACTGCACAAACTGCCGGTGCTCACTGGCAGCCAAGAGTACCATGGTGGCTCAAATTAGAACGTGTGGGCAACAGAGTATTTACCTTTCATTCTCATGACGGGATAAACTGGTCTAATAATGCATTATACATTATGACAATACCTGCAGATGCCTATATTGGGTTTTACACTATTTCTAATAGCACTACAGTATTAAATACTGCGACATTTACAAATGTTGCAATTAATAATACATTCCCTGTTGGTTCTCCTGAAATAAACAGTGCTGTTTCAGCAAGCACCACCCTGGGGACACCATTTAATTTTAATGTCACAGCCAATGGCACCCCGACTAATTTTGCCGCTGCTGGTTTACCGGCCGGTCTTAGTATTAATGCTTCTACCGGGGTTATTTCCGGCACACCAACTGCTATAGGCAAAAGCACTGTACTCTTAACAGCCGCAAATGCAAATGGCAGTGCTAAATCTTCCTTAATTATTGATATTATCTCTAATGAAAATCCTGTGGCAATTAGCACTTTGGCTGCAAATTCTCTTAATTCAACTATAAAACTCACCTGGTCCGCAGCCGCAAATGCCACGAGTTATAATGTTAAGCGTTCATTAACCGCTGGAGGACCCTATACTACAATTCAAACAGGCATAAGCGGCACATCATTTATTGATCCAAACCCTGCGTATGAAGTCAATAATTACTATGTGGTAACAGCTTTAATTGGTACAAATGAGAGTGCCGCATCTAATGAAGTTTTTGCATCTATACCTCCAGCGGTACCATCCAATCTTACGGCAGTGAATCAATCCGGACAAATTACTTTGAACTGGACTTTAGCTGACGGCGCCTCAACTTATAAAATAAAACGTGCGGCAATTAGTGGAGGTCCATATACAGAAATTGCATCAGTTTCAACAAATTCTTATACTGATACTGCCCTTACCAACGGAACAGCTTACTATTATGTTGTTTCTTCAAAAGGAACTACTCTGGAAAGCGCTAATTCAATCGAAGTATTTGGCAACCCCGGAACAAACAGCTTGACATGGAAGAATATCCCTGTCAGCAATGTATTTAATTTATCCGAGAACTGGGAAGAAAATACCACACCAGCCAGTCCCGCCATTTTAACATTTAAAAGAACAGATAGCGGCACCTCTTTAACTAATGACATCTCAGACCTTACTGTTTCAAGAATCCTTTTCGACACAGATGCTTCGAATTTTACAATTGCAGGTAATAGTATTGCTCTTAAAAGTGATCTTGTAAACAATTCGGCACAAGCTCAGACACTCAACACTCCTATTATCTTAAACGGACAACTTAGTGTCAATACAAAATCAGGCAGTATAGCACTTGGCGGAGTTATAAGCGGCACAGGCGGTATCGTTAAAACTGGTACTTCTGCCCTTATCATGTCTGGTGCCAATACCTATTCCGGCAACACCATTGTCCGCGGGGCTTCAGTTTATGCATGGGGATCAACAGACGGTATTCAAATTATTGGAAATGGAACTGGTACTCCGAGCAATCCTTTATCCGGCCCTTTAGGAAAAGGTAAAATTATTATGGAAGGCGGAGCCTTATACAGCTCCTTAGCTACTACCACGGCTGCAACACTTTATAACGATATAGAAGTACCCGCAGGTAAAAGCGGATACTTTTATGAACGTTCAGCAAGTATAAATTTATACGGAAAACTAACTGGAGGCGGGACAATCTATAATGATGGATCTGATAATTTTTCAGCAATAAACCTTTATGGAAATAACAGCTCGTTTACAGGTACATTCATCACTAAACTCAGAAGCGGTCAGCATCGTTTGGGATTCATGGTTCCTGAGGCAGGAAGCGCAAATGCATACTGGCTTTTAGATGCAGTGGGAGTAGATTGTCATCGAATTATGTTTAGCTCGGGAGTACTTGAATTTGGTGCTTTATCCGGCAGAGGAGGATTTCGTCAAAATGTTGCCGGTACACCTATTATTAGAATCGGGGCATTAAATGCAAATACTAATTTTGGCGGATCATTTGCAAATGCAAGCGGAACATTATCTATTGAAAAAATTGGTACAGGAACACAAATCTTCTCAGGAAACAGTACCCATACGGGAACAACTACAATCCTAAACGGAACTTTTTTATTAAATAACGGTTCAAATGGTTCTTACTCGAGTCCAATTGTTGTAAAAAATGGCGCTTTTGGAGGCAGTGGAAAAAGCACCGGAACCCTTACAGTTGGCAGCAGCACTGATACAAGCAGTCAAGCTTTTCTTGTACCGGGAACCGATGGAACAATAGCTGCATTCACAACCACTAACGCCATCCTTAATGCTAATGCGACCTACAAGGCAGATATTAGCAGTACCGGAAGTGTTTCTGATAATCTTATTGTTACAAAAATTACCCTGAACCAGCCTACATTAATACTAAATGATATTGCTGCAGGTTCATTACCTTTGGGTACAGCTTTTACAATTATTGATAATACAGGAACCGACCCCGTATCTGGAACATTTAAAAATTTACCTGAGATGTCACTGATAAGTATTGCCGGACATGATTTCCGTATTACTTACAAAGGAGGAACCGGTAATGATATTAAACTAGTAGACGATCGTACACAACCATTAGTGATTACAAGTCCGGAAACTGCTATTACTCTGGTTGGAAAACCATATTCTTACACCATCACGGGTATAAAATCTCCAACTAACTTTAATAGTACAGGTCTTCCTGCTGGTTTAAGCATTGATACCTCAACAGGTATAATATCAGGAACACCTTCAGAATCTGGTATTTTCCCTATTACTTTAACTGCTTCAAATGCTTCTACAACTGCTACCGCTGCATTAAAATTAACAGTGCAGAGTAATATTGTCGGCGGAGTAATAGTGGGTTCCGGAGATGCTAAAAACATCATAGAATGGGAACCTGTTATGGATTTAAATTATAATATTAAAAGATCTAATACCAGCGGCGGCCCTTACACAACTATTGGTAACAGCACAACTGCAAAATTTACCGATACAACTGTCACAAATGGAAACACATATTATTATATTGTTTCTTCTGTAGATAACAATGTTGAAAACCCAGCAAGTGATCAAGTGACGGCATTACCAAATATTGGACAAATTAGCTATTTGAAATTTGATGAACAAAACGGCACTCGTTTAATTGACAGCTGGGGAGCCCAGCACGGAACTCTTACTCCTGCTGCTGCACGAAATACTGGTAAGTATGAACAAGGTGCAAAATTTGACGGTACAGCCAATTCTTATGCGACTCTACCGGCAGATGTCGTAAGTGCATTATCTGATTTTACAATATCTTCATGGGTAAAAATGGATGCTTTGGCTAATTGGATGCGTGTATTTGATTTTGGAACAGGAACATCAAAATATTTATTCTTATCTGTTCAGACAGGAAGTGCCGGATCAGTACGTTATGCTATTAAAAACGGAGGCGGCGAGCAGGGTATTACCTATAATTTTGCTATTCCGCTTAATACCTGGACACATTTTGCCATTACTCAATCTGGTAATACCTGCAGTATGTATATTAACGGAACACTCGTTTCAACCAATACCGGGGTGAATATAAAACCTAGTACAATTGGCAGTACCAATCAAAATTATCTGGGCAAATCACAATGGAATGATCCAATGTTTAACGGTACAATTGACGAGTTCAAGATTTACAGCAGGGCATTAACTGCTTCTGAAATTGCTGAGGCTTCTAAACTGAGCCAAACTATTGCTCTTAGTCCAACTTCTGAAAAAGAATTAGGCGAAACTGATTATGATCCCGCTAAAGCCAGCTCAAACCTGCCCGTAAATTATACCAGTTCAAACACAGCGGTGGCAAGTATTGTTGAAGGGAAAATTCATCTTCTTGCAGCGGGAACTACTACAATTACTGTTTCGCAAGCTGGAAATGAAAACTACAATGCAGCCAAGAGTGTAAACCAGGAACTTACTGTTAACAAAGTATATTATATTGATGCTGATCACGATGGTTTTGGATCATCAACAACAGTCTTGTTACCTGTTAATGAAGCTCCTGAAGGTTATTCTACAAATAACTTAGATTGTGACGACACTAAAATTCTATATACAGATAATGATGGAGATGGTTTAGGAGCCGGAGATTCTGCCCCTTGCGGAGTAGAGAATAACAATGATTGTGATGATACTAATCCTATTGAATTAACATCTTCAATACCTGATATTTTCGCAATTGACAATACACAAGAAAAAAATACCCTTTATATTGGTTATGGCCCTTCTTCGCTTTCCATAAAAGCTATCCCTGCCGGTGGAACAGCACCTTATTCTTATGCATGGAGCAACAGCAATACACAGCAGACTATTACTGTTTCGGCAGCCGGGACATATACTGTAGTAATAACCGATGCCAAAGGCTGTCAAACCTCTGCTTCTATTGATATTAATACTGTAAATGTACAATGCGGAATATTAAATAATAAAGTCTCAGTATGTCATAACAATATAGAGATTTGCCTTAGCCCAAACGCTGTTCAGGCACATTTGCAGCATGGGGACAAATTAGGAAGTTGTAACAATACTCCAATATGTACTATTTTTGAAAAAGTAACGATTCATCCAAACCCTGTTACCACTACTTTGAATGTTGAAGTAAATGAGGTATACAGCGGTGCAGTTCTTGAATTATACAATATTATAGGCTGGAAAGTCGCATCTGAACCTTTAACAAACACTACCCAGCAAGTATCTATGACAGGACTCGCTAAAGGTGTTTATTTCTTACATGTCAAAAATGGAAAACATTATACTATAAAAAGTATTCTTAAAAAGTAATTAAATTGAATTAGAATGAAAGCCGTCTCAAAAAAAATAGACGGCTTTTTTTATAAGTAATACCACTTTTGTCTATTATCGAACTTTCACTCACAACCATTGTCAGCCTGGGTTTGAAATGGAAAAAACTGCCTTAAATTTGCTGCTGGCTCAGATAGAAAATAAATAAGACCGGCAAGATCTGCAGACTTTTTACTTATCATCACAAATTCTTAAAAAAAGACTGAACCGAAACAATTTAACCAAATAACAGTTATTCTTTAAATATTGAGTTTTAACAAACAGTTCAGAATAGTAATTGTTCAATTAAAATATACTTTTGGAATACACATAATTTTAATTTATCATGCAACAGATAAATCAGATCTTAAAAATATTTTACTACAGTCTTATTCAAAGCAATAAGACAGCTGCAGTTATAATGCTGCTGCTCTCACAAATGTCTTTCTCTCAGAACCCGGAAGCTTTTTTTAATAAAAAAGACCCGATGCTTGTAGGAAGCTATTACTACCCTGAACAATGGCCTGAAGCAGACTGGGAAAGGGATATCAAAAAAATGTCAGAGTTAGGTTTCGAATTTACTCATTATGGTGAATTTGCCTGGTCGACAATGGAACCCGAGGAAGGAAAATACAATTTTGAATGGCTGGATAAAGCTGTTGCCCTTGCGGAAAAGTATCATCTTAAAGTGGTATTATGCACTCCAACTCCGACTCCTCCGGTATGGCTTACACAAAAACACCCCGATATACTGATGGTCAATGCAGAAGGGCGCACCATTCAGCATGGAGCCAGACAGCAGGCATCCTGGTCCAGCAAAACCTATGAGCAATACTGGTCCAAAATTGTAACACTGCTGGCCAAACGCTATGGCAGCAATAAAACTGTCTGGGGATGGCAGATTGACAATGAACCTTCTCATTATGGCGCTTCTTTTGATTATAGCGAAAATGCACAAATCTCTTACAGAGAATGGCTGAGAAGTAAATATAAAAACATTGAAAACTTAAATAAAGTCTGGGGAAATTCTTTTTGGAGTCAGGCCTATAATAATTTTGAGCAGATACGAATTCCTAATCAGAAAGAACTCGTACAACAGGCCAATCCGCATGCCATTTTAGATTTTAAACGTTTTACTGCCGATGAAGCTGCGAGGTTTATTATCTCACAGAAAAATATATTACGAAAATATATTAAACCCGCACAATGGGTAACCACCAATTTGATGCCACTGCATTCAGCCGTAGATCCGCTGAGAATGAAAGATCTCGATTTCCAGACTTATACCAAATATCTCGCAGAAGGTTATGACTTAGGACAAGGAGTACAGGGTTTTCGTATGGGATCAGCAGCCAGTATTGGATTCTCTAATGATTTTTTCAGACCTATTAACGGCGTGAGCGGTGTAATGGAACTTCAGCCAGGGCAGGTAAACTGGGGATTGTTTAACCCTCAAACGATGCCCGGAGCCGTACGAATGTGGATGTATCATGTGATGTCAGGAGGTAATAAATTTGTGTGCAACTACCGCTTCAGACAGCCGTTATCGGGAGGAGAACAATATCACTACGGTATAATGAAAACAGACGGCATCACAGTAAGCCGTTCCGGAAATGAATACATTAAGGTAATCAAAGAACTAAAAGAGCTGCGTACAGCATATAAACCTGAAGTAAAAACGCCCGAAGCACTTCTGAAAAGAAAAACGGCAGTTTTATACAATCCTGATAACCGATGGGAAATGGAATATCAGCCGCAGACCAATCAATGGGATTATATGGCACACGCTGGCCGTTACTATAAAGCACTTAAATCATTTGGCGCACCGGTAGATGTGATTGACGAAAGCAAAGATTTCTCTGATTATCCTTTTTTGATAGCACCTGCATATCAGCTTCTGGATGAAAAGCTTACAGCAAGGTGGAAAACTTATGTTGAGAATGGAGGGCACCTGGTTCTTACTTGCCGCACAGGCCAGAAAGACAGAGAGGCGCATCTCTGGGAAGCTGTATTTCAAAAACCAATACTGGAATTAATTGCTGCTGAGGAAATCTATTTTGACCTCCTGCCTGTTTCTTTAATGGGAAAAGTTAAAATGGATAAAAACTTTTATGACTGGAACAATTGGGGCGATATTATAACCCCAAAGAATAACACTGTAGTCTGGGCAGAATATGACGATCAGTTTTATAAAGATAAAGCGGCTGTACTGCACCGACAGCTTGGCAAAGGAACTGTGACTTATATAGGAGCTGATACAGATGATGGAAAACTGGAAAGGCAGGTACTTAACAAGATATTCAAAAAAGCCGAAGTACCTGTTCTTTCACTACCGGAAGGTGTACTGGTAGAATACAGTAACGGGTTTTGGTTTGGACTAAACTATTCTTCTGAAAATCAAGAAATCCCTGTACCTGAAAAGGCAAAAATATTGATTGGACAAAAAAATCTTAAACCCGCAGAGGTTGTTATCTGGCAGGAACAGTAATAGAATAAATCTAAAAGAAATAAGCCCGATATTGTATCGGGCTTATTTCTTTTAGATTTAATTATAAATTCGTCCAAAATTTTGAATGCATTATAAAATCATTGATGGAATAAAGAACGGTCTTAAATATATTAAATACTCAAAAAACTTAAACACTATTCTATCCCTTTATTCTTTTCCTTATCCAATAAAATTTATTATTTCTCTAAACGATAATTAAAATAATCTATATCTAAGTATCCTGTATCTGAATCATTATTGTATGTATAAATACCTATTCTATCACCGCGATATGAACCCCACATAAGTTGATAAGGATCACCAAATGGAATAAATTCTGATCCATCTGTACTGTAATAAAATTGGCTTATTCCGTCTAGTCCCCATATTGATTTTAACCACAAATTATTGCTCAAAATAGTATCGCCCGATACAACTGAGTTTTTAGTTTTATATTCTATTTTTTTTACCACACCATCATACACTACACCTAAAGATGCATAGTCAGGAGAACCAAAATGGGTTAATCCTGATTTTTGGCCTTTAGTCATTCCTTGTAAATCTAACTTAACAATAACTTCATTAAACGAAGTTCTAAAAGAACGCTGCGTTATGGTATTACCTGCTTTTACTATATTATTTTCCTCTAAAGGCCGAAAAGCTTTTAATCTTAGCCATCCCTTACGTTCTGTTAATGACCATTTATCAGCTCTGGGCTGATAATTCCATTCCCATTGTTGAGTAAGTTTTGTTGTATTGAAATCGTCACTTGTTTGCGGCTTTATCTTTTTCTTTCCCGAAACAGGTTTCTTTCCTGACCAAACCATTGAACCAATCTGATTACTATCCGGATTTCCTAAAATTGGCCATCCATCTATCCATAAAACGGGCAGTAAACTCATATTTCTGCCGGACCAGTCACCAGTACCGTGATGCGTCAAAAAATACCAATCTCCGTTTTGAGTTTGAACAATCCCTCCCTGATTGGGTTCATTATATTCCTTTTGAGCGTAACTTAACTGCTTTGGTCCTTCATATGGGCCGTAAATACTCTTAGACCGTTCCATCATTACTACCCTTCCACTATCTTTAACCTCAGAAAAAAAGTGATAATAAGTATCCTTAATTTTTAATAGCTTGTTGGCCTCACTCCCTTTAGACTGATATAATATCTTATCTGATTCTTTAATCAATTTTTTACCATCAGAAGTCATTTTAAACAGATGTATTTTATATCCATCGGCAAAGTTGGTTCCTATAAAATAACCTTGTCCGTCATTATCCCAAAACGGGCAGCCATCATCCCATCCTTTTGCTGCGAGAACCTGAGTAACCGGCTCCCATGGACCTTCTGCTTTTGGCGCCGTTGTCATAAAATAGCCTTGATCGGGATCGCCAAAATAAATCCAAAATTTACTCTGATGATAACGAATAGCTCCTGCCCAAATACCTCTGCCATAAGTATTCATCTTATCCCAATTCATCTCTGGTGAAATTTTTGTAATATCATTCACCGCATGGCTGATGATACTCCAATTCACTAAATCCTGAGAATGTAAAATAACAAAACCGGGAGAATATTGAAAAGTTGAAGAAACTGCATAGTAATCCTTCCCAACCCTTATACAGTCCAAATCACTATAATCAGCCGGAATTATTGGATTCTTATACGTTCCATCGTTTTGATCTCCCCAAGCCTGCCAATCTCCCCATTTTACTTTTTCCTGCGAAAAAGCACCATTAATTCCAAATAGAAATAAACAGATGAAAAGTATAAATTTTAATCTTTTAAACATCAGTTTTTATTTTTCTGTTACTGCTTAAAAACCGTTTCCTGCAGTTCTTCCAAAGATTTTCCTTTGGTTTCCGGCATCATAAAGATGACAAAAAGCAACTGGAACACCATCATTACAGCAAAGATCAAAAACACAACCCCTGCTCCAATTGTAGAGAATAAAAATGGAATCATCGAGGGGATAATGGCTGCCAAAACCCAGTGCGTTGATGAGCCAAACGCCTGTCCGCCGGCACGTAAGTGATTTGGGAAAATTTCAGAAATAAACACCCAAATTACAGCTCCCTGCCCGATAGCATGTGAAGCAATAAACATAAAAAGAAAAATAGGCACTGCCATTCCTTCCCACTTAAGAAAGAAAGCTGCAGAGACTAGTCCCAAAGAAATAATATATCCCACAGATCCAATATACATCAATACTTTCCGTCCGAGAACATCAATAAGGAAAACCCCAAAAAGTGTAAACACAAGATTAGTCAGACCGATACCTACACTGCTCATAAGTGCGGCGCTCTCTTCTAAACCTGCTTCTGCAAAAATTCTTGGCGCATAGTACAAAAAGGCATTAATTCCTGAAAATTGATTAAATACTGCAATTAAAAAGGCTAAAAGCAGTGGGAATCTGTATTTCTTCAAGAAAATAGTTTCTCCTTTTTGATCTTCATTTTCACCAACATGCATCTCAAGCATCAAATCTTCCATTTTAGCTGATGGATCAATTTTCTGCAGGACTGTTTTTGCTTCATCAAGTCTTGATTTAGAAAGCAGCCATCTTGGACTTTCCGGAATACCAAAAACAATTATAGTATAGAAAAATGCCGGAAAAGCCATTACTCCAATCATCCATCTCCATGCATTTTCACCAGCATCTCTCAGGAGATAATTAGATAAAAATGCTATCAAAATACCTAGTACTATATTAAATTGATACAGCGATACTAAACGCCCTCTGTCTTTTGCAGGTGCAATTTCTGATACATAAGCAGGTGCTGCAATTGTTGAGGCGCCAATTCCTAATCCTCCTAAAAAACGGAAAAAAGCAAAAGTCCAAGGGTCGTTAGCCAGTGAAGAACCTATGGCCGAACCTAAAAATAAAACTCCTATCCAGATAAGGGTCTTTTTCCTGCCGATTGTATTGGTTGGAATCCCGCCAAAAATTGCTCCTATTACTGTACCCCATAATGCCATTGCCATTACTACAGATCCATGAAAAACATCTGAAGTATGCCAAAGCTCCTGTAATTTTGTGTCAGCACCCGAAATCACTACAGTATCAAAACCAAAAAGAAAACCTGCGAGGGCGGCCGTGATTGACCATAAAAATATTTTATTCATAATTATTATTTGATTAGTTTAATTATCAACTGTATTGTGATTCATACTGCTGATACTATTTGTGGTTATTTTTTCAACGTAATTTCTTTAGCCGGAAAAAGAGGTGTAAACAAATCCTTCCCAGCCTTAAGTTTCTTTAAACGGAGCAGTGCTTCTATATAATAATAATCGGCATAAATAATAGAATAATCAATTTCGCTTTTATTAGGATAATGACCCGTTGAATGAAGCAGGAATGCCGGGTTTTTATTACCGCTTTTATATCTTTTCGTTGACAATTCCTTCAGCATGCCTTCAGCTTTACTTAAATATTCTTTTGCAAGCTCCTTATCGGCAGTATAAGTAGAAAGTTCGATTAAGCCTGATGCTGTTAAGGCTGCTGCAGAAGCATCTCGGGGTTCTTTTGTAATATTTGGGACATCAAAATCCCAATAAGGAATTAAATCTTTTGGCAGACGATCCAGATATACTTTTGTCACCTTATGAGCAAAATCTAAAAATTTAGGGTCTTTGGTTTCTCTGTAAACCATGGTATAACCGTAAATAGCCCAGCCCTGTCCTCTGGCCCACATACTTTCATCAGAATAACCCTGATGCGTAACTGCTTTTATCTTCTTCCCGGTCACAGTATCGTAAACTACTACATGATAAACAGAATTGTCAGCCCTAAACTGATTCTCCATAGTTACCTCAGCATGTTTAACTGCCATATTATATAATGATTTACCGCCGCCGTTTTTTGATGCTTCAAACAACATTTCCAAATTAATCATATTGTCTATAATGGTATTATGAGGCCAGTTCATTTTCTCACGCATACCAGGCCAGGACAAGATTGTGCCTGCTTTAGGATTGTATAATTTAGACAATGTATCAGAAGCTTTTACGAAAATATCTTTATATTCTTTGTTACCGGTTAGCCTGTAGCCGTTTCCAAAACTGCAGTACATTTGAAAACCAAGGTCATGATCTGTTGCGGTACGCATTGCCAAAGGGGTTAAAAAACGGCTGTATTTATCTGCCTTTTCTTTCCATTTAACATCTCCTGTATATTCATAAAGATACCACAAGATCCCTGGCCAGAAACCACTCGTCCAATCCTCATATCCTACAAAACGCCATTGCTTAGATCCCGGGGCTATATTTCTGGGAATAGCTAAAGTATCTGGCATAACGGCAAGAGTTTTATTGGCTTGAGCAACGCAATAATCTAAATTTTTATCTATATCAAAATTCTTCTTCTCATCTCTTTGAAAACTGACCATTGCAATTATTACTGCAAAAAAAAGGATCTTCTTAGTTATTTTCATTTATTACAATTTTTAATTTTATTCTTTTCTTATACTTTAATTCTAATTTATTTCGAAACTTTAAACCAGTCAAAATCAGCATAACTGCCCATTCTTACATTGGCTTCACTCATTGAAAACAACCCCATTTTGGCACTGATCCATAAATCTTTCTGTGCTTTAAAACCTTCGCCTATTGGCATAAATTTTTTACCGTCTTCACTATAACTGAACAAACACAAAGCATCTGGCCATACAACTTCCATTCTTAAAAAAATCTCGTTTTTTTGAAGCTTTTTCTTTTCAATTACTTTCTCTTTCGAACCCTTTATCGCTTCATTGCAAATCACCTGCTTTACCCAAAAGCTTCCCTCTTCATAAGTGATTCCCGCATAAGCGTAAGATTGTCCCATCATCAGGATACCAGCTGTTTTTCCCTCAGCATTCCACTCAATATTAAGTTTCACTTTAGTGGTTGTTGTGAAACTCTCTGCCGGTAATTTTTGTAATAATAAATTTGGAGCATCCCATAAATTTGGAAGCTGCTTTTTACTAATGCAAAACAGTCTTAAATAATCAGTTCCCAGAATCTGGGCACTCCATGTAATTGAAGGATTACCATACCACTGCCATTGGATGCCGGGTTTTCCATCGTTGAAATCGTCTGATTCCTGAGGTGTAACAATAGGATATGTTTTTCCTACTGCCGGTTTTTTATAACTTAAAATAGGTTCCCCAACGCCATTACCGTCAAGATCCCTGCCCATAAGCGGCCATCCGTTTGTCCATTTAATTTCCTGCAGATGAAGAACTCTTCCATAAACTCCTTTATCCTGAAAATGCATAAACCACGAATCTCCATTTTGAATAGTGACCCATGCACCCTGATGAGGCCCGTTTATCTTGGTGCTTCCTTGTTCTAAAACTATTTTTTCTTCATAAGGGCCATATATATTTTTTGACCTTAAAACCAGCTGCCATCCTGTTTCGACTCCGCCTGCCGGAGCAAACACATAATAATAACCGTCTTTTTTATAAAGTTTAGGCCCCTCAACTGTATGGTGTTTATCATGTCCGTCAAATATGTGCCTGCCTTGATCAACTACTGCTGTTCCTTCACTGTTCATCTCATTGATCGTGAGCAGACTGTTTATGCCCGCTCTGCTTCCTGCCCATCCGTGAATTAAATAGGTTTTATCTCCATCCCATAATGGACACGGATCGATTATCCCTTTTCCTTCCATTACCAAAACCGGTGTTTCCCAGGCTCCTGCCGGATTCTTTGTTTTAACCATATAAACCCCAAAATCAGGGTCTCCCCAATAGATGTAGAATTCTTTTTTATGATATCGAATTGACGGCGCCCATACTCCTTTACTGTGCTGGGGAATATCAAAAACTTTTTCAGGAACAATTTTATTAATTGCATAATTGATAATAGTCCAGTTCACTAAGTCCTTCGAATGAAGGATAGGCAGTCCCGGCGCACAGTTAAAACTACTTGCGGTCATATAAAAATCATCGTCAACCCTAATAACATCAGGATCAGAATAATCTGCATGCAGTATGGGATTGGTAAATGTACCGTCGCCCTGATCAGACTTCCAAACCTCTGACACATAAGCTGCTTTGTCAGGCATTGCTGCATTTTTAATATTCTGGCTTATAGAAATACTATTATTAAGTACCAAAATAAAAAGGGCAGAAAATATTTTTTTATTTATCATCCTTTAATGAATTTCAACTGATAATGGACTCTGAACTAATTGTGCTTGTTTTTCTAATAATGCATCCCACTCTTCAACTGAATTTACCTGACCGCTTTTGAGCCATACAAACCCTGCATAATAAACTAATGTGCTATTTTTAGGTTCTGTAACAATTAGGATCTGGCTTTGGTCAACAGCTTTAGAATGATAGTCGAATGCTTTTTTGACAGTTTTTGGATCCATGACAATTCCTTCTCCTACATAAGAATCATCCATAGGTTCCCAATGACGGAAAACTCCTTTTTTAGCATCGATACTTACTTTTCCTTTTTCCTGATGCAGTGTAATACCCAGCGTATAATTTGGGATTTTAGAAACTGAACTGATTTTATTTTCGAATTTTGAGAAATTAGACCCTAAATCAAGCGAAATTCTTTTGACTTCTTTAACTCCATATTTACTCCAAGCAGGGTATTCTAATTCAAAAACGGTACGTAAAGGCCCTTTGGCAATTACTTTATATTTTTGAAAATTTTTAGATGTATACAAGCTGTCTTTTTCCCAAATTCCTGTTCCACCTGTACCTCTGCTGTACCCAACATGATAAGGATCATAACCTTCTCCGTGGTCAATATGATAATATCCTGCAGCTGTAACATTTTTAGTATACCAGGAATCAATTATAGAATAGTTTACTTTTTTTAGCCAAATATCAATACCGCTTGAGAGCGTGCCTCCTTCTTTTCTTTCATCTACCAAACGCTGTGCTTCAGGGCCATAGGTTCTAAAAGCGACTTTATCATTCTCCCATGCAAAATCATCGATTCGCTCGGGAACAAAACGGGCATAAGTGGTAAGAGCAGCTGTTGGTCTTTTTAGAGCTTCTTTGGCATCAATAAAAACAGTATAGATTACTTTAGACAAAGCTGGAACTGCTGCCTGAAACAATAATTCGTCCGGAGTTCCGTCAAGATCATTATCAAGCAATTGTGTCACTAGTAATTCGCCTTTTTCATTCTTAACCAATACATCATCATAATTTTTAAGAGAAGAAAAAGCTTTCGACTTTTTAAGATCTATTGAAACTATTTCTCCAATCCTGTCAAAGCCTAATTTGTTTTCAATAATTATTTTTTTATCCAAGTTTTGATGACCTTCAAAACTGGAAAACAGGCCAATGATTCCTAAAAAAAAGATGCTGTTTTTAAAATTTAATTTCATGCTGTATATTATTACCATTATATTTAATTGCTCTTTGTGCCACTCAAAGTTTCTATATTTGACATATGACGATTGTTTTTTAAAATGACCTTATGATCCCCTGATTTTTTTTCGCCATATAAAATCAGAACCGGACAGTTAATTTTCTTTGGATCGACGATCTAATACAATATCTCTGGTCATTGAAGCCATTACAGGACTTGACAGAAAAGATGAAAACCCATCTTTAGCGGCGGACTCCGGATTAACATGCGCCAATAAAAAACCGTATATCTTATTTTTTTTATCTATCCACGGATAAGCTCCTGCCCAGCTTGGACTGCTGATTAAAATGGCTTCTTTATTTTCATTAATCTCTTCTCTCCATTCTCCCAATCCATAAATACTTTTATGATCCAGAGTGCGAACCTGCACTACATATTCGTTGCCTTTTACAAAGGCATCTTTAACCTGATCTGCCTGCATTTCTTCAATAGCTTTTTCGCTGAGTATTCTATTGTTTCTGAAAACACCATTATTTGAAATCATTTCTAAAAAATGAGCATAATCCTCTAGTGTACATCTGGCTCCTCCGGCAAGCATTGGGTTATGACCACTGGTTGAATCTACCGGTGTAAAATGCGTATTTTTCATCCCCAATGGCTGGGCTATTTCTTCTTGAAATATCTTTTCAAAATCTTTGCCTGCAGCCAATTCTGCCATTCTTCCCGCTGCCTGCATGGCAAGTCCGCCATAATGAAATTCAGTTCCAGGTGCAGTATCACAAGGCAGTCCAGCAATATGTTTTACCGCTTCTTCTAATGTCTGATAATCATCTCCATGATTTCCTTCGGGCTGATAATCCGGATAGCCCGAAGTATGAGATAATAATTCTCTTAAAGCGGCCTGCCCTTTTATATCTGTAAACTCTGGAAGCCATTTCACTACTTTATCATCCCAGGACAATTTTCCTTTATCTACTAATCTGGCAATAGCGGCCGCAGCAAGCCATTTACCGGCTGAGGCTATATAAACTTGTGTTTCTGGTTTATAATTCCCAAAATAATTTTGGTAGATAATCTGGTTATCTTTTGCAATTATGATACTCATCCCCGGGTAATAACCTTTTTCAATCCAGGAATTTATTTTTTCCTCAATAGGATGAAAATCATAACCTGAATTAGCTGTTTGCAAATTTGAAACAGCTTTTTGGGCATTATAAGTGGATTTACATCCAATTAACAACATCATCAAACTAATGCCTACTCCGAGAATTATTGTGCGATTATTACTCATTTCTCTTGCCTCATTAGCGTTATATGGATATACTTTTTATTCTCCGGCAATTCAAAAACAAAAACTTTCTTTTGATTTACTTTCTTAATTACCCCTTCAATTTCCTTTTGACCATCAGACAATATCAATTTTGGTTTTCCTTTAGCATTCTGCAATGGAATTTGAAGTTCTACAGGACCATTAGCTGTATATCCCCATTGATTTTCAATAAAGCTGAAACCTGCAGTTGTATTGCTATTTGCTTTTAAAATATAACCATCACTTTCAATAGAGGTTCCATCTGCTAAAAAAAATGATTTTAATTGCTGTTTCTCTTTTGATATTATCCCGTATGTACCGATAACTTTCATTGTATTATACTCGAAAGGAACAGTTGATTTGGTATTGGAGAAAATAAAATTTTCTTGTCCGCTTTTTGTTTTAACTTGTATTCCTACCAGCTCATCACTGCCAAAATAATCTACTTTATCAATGGCGCTAACCTTGTTAAGAGAAGGCTCATATACTGCCACAAATGGTTTAGTCCACGCTTGTCCATCTTGTCTGACCACTAGTGTAGGGATAGGAAGACTTGCTGACTCTTTAGAGAGAATACCGTCACCAATTGCTGTAGACACAGGAGACAACACAGAGAACACTTCTCTGTTTTCATAACCTTTCATCCAGAGATTCATCGAGACCGTTTTGTCTTTCATCTCGAGATTGAATTGTCCTTTAAAATTTTGATTGGTTTGAATCGATTTTTTATCATACATATAATCGTAGGCCATTAAATCGCCATCGCCAAAAGCTAATTTGCTTGTAGGCTTTAGCTCTAATGCATTTTCTTTATCATCTAAAAGAGTAAGGCTTTGTCCTAGATTATGATAAAAATATTCGTGTTTTACATTGTTCCCCGTATTTTGTTTAGAACGGAAAATATCAATATAATATCCTGCGCCTTTGTCTGTATTCAAAATTCCCATTACTCTGCGCTGATCAGAATTGGTTTCAGGTTCTAAAAAAGTAACATCAGAGAAAGTAATTCCCGGAAAATTATCTTTATTGACACCGCTCTGCGGATAGAACGCAACAGGAGTAAAAGCATGATTGCTTTTCATTTCCGGATATTTCGATTTACCGTTTACAGCTACTGTATTATGTGCTGGAAACTGAGTGTAATACTCTGCATATTCTATAGAAAAATAACTTGATCCGTGTCCCATTTCAGGAGCCAGCGGTAATCCGTAGCCGTATAATTCCATGGCAATTCCATTAGAATGCATATGGTTTCCCAATGACCCAATCTGGCTGATCATTAAATCTTTATCAGCCCCAAAATCCCTTTGAACCAGCCAGGAAGTATTAGGAGCGTAAAATAAAGGGGAAACAAATTCAGATTGGCTTGTACCCTGAATATTAGCATCTATTTGAGTCGATTCTTTTGAGAATAAATCTTCTAATTGTTTTCCGAAGAATTTCCCGCTATAGATCTCTTTATTAAAAAGGCTTTTAAGCATCTTGGTAAAATAAACCTCATCCTCTTTTTTACCATACTTTTGGGCATTTTCAATCATATACAATGTTGCTTCTGAAGAAAGCTTTTTATAATGGCCGTCTCCAAAAGATACCATATAACCATTAGGGTACAAATATTGTGGAAATGATTTTACTGCCTGCGATAAAACCGGAATCTCTTTTAGTATGTCAATATCAAAACTACGGTCATAAAATGCTGCAAAATGAATAAAATCATTCAGGACATTTTGTGAATACCCGGGACTCTCATTCCAAATACCTGTTTTTGCATCATAGCCATAATCAATTAATTTATTCATTGACCACTGGCGCGTTGAAGTCTGATTCATGATTTGATCCAGATAATAAGGCCCGCCTTTTTTGTTCTCATAATTTGAATTGTCTTCTAAAACCATTGCTATTTTAGAAATATGAGCCGCCTGTAATAAATTCCAATTATTGAAACTTACACCATTTTTGATAATCTGATCGGCCCACTTTTGCAGAGCAGCAGCATAAAGAGGTAATTTTTCAGGATGTTTCTCTTTGATGTAATCATAGGTAAAGTCATAACACTGGGATATTTCTCCCAGTATATGTTCCTGAATAACTTCAAATGAAGTATAGCCAACAAGGGTTTGATGGTGGCCATGACTAAGATCGATGGGTTCTTTGCGATAATAAATTCCCTGTAAATAAGTATCTAAAACATCATAGGCAAATTTTGCATAAATTTCATCACCAGTGTACCAGTATAAAAAGGCGGCATCACGTGATAAACCCAGTATCTGCCTGTTAATTCCTTCTACAATTTTTCCTGTTTTTGAAATTCCTGTCCATTCCCACGCATCGGGACGATCTTTATGCTGAAGATACAATCCTCTGGGATCATCCATATAAGGTATAATATCTTCTAATTTAGGCTGCTTATAATCTGTACTGTGATCTCTTGTCCCCGGAAACTTTACTGTGGCAACCGGAGCCTGGCCATCGGCTCCTGCATAGGTTCCTCCTTTAATGTAAACCTGTGTCGATTTCGTTTTCCAATACATTTGAAGTCTTGACACCAGCCAGGTATTGTCTTTTTTATAAAGTGCCAGATAAGGATCTACTCTTTGTTTGGTTTTATCTATAATATCCTGAGCCCATGGCTTATCTGTGGCTAGTTTTTTTACTTTTTCAACAGACATATCTTTCCCAAATACTCTTGGATGTTCTTTGCCCATTGTATTGGGTACAGATAATCCTTGTGCGTTTAACTGCCCAATACTTAGAACTAATAATACTATCAATTTTAATAAATTCTTCATTCTGCCAATCTCTTTTGAAAATATTTTTATAAATAAAAAAGCAAATGCCTTAAACTTAAATGACCGCTGTAACTAAAACTTTAATTTTTACTTACCCGTTTTTAGTTTTTAATTTCGCTGATCCAAATTGCAGCTCCTCCGGAGGCTTTTAGGTTTAATTTTAATTTTGATCCTTTTTTAATCACTATATCCTTTAAAGCAACCTGTGTTTTTGTTTTAACTTTTTCATCATCACTGTATACTCTTGCTTTGTATTTTTTATTTCCCTCAAGAAAATCAAAATTTAGTTCAAGTGTTCTGGCATCATTATTTGTTATGCTTCCTATAAACCATTCATTGCCTGATTTTCTTGCTGTAGTGATATATTTTCCTATTTCTCCATTTAAGATTTTTGTATCATCCCAAACTGTTGGTACTTTATCAAAAAATTCAATTTCGGGTTCACCATTATAATTGGCCGCGGTATCATACCAAAACAGCGTTTGCAGCGGACTGTACATCACTACCGACAAGGCTAATTGGTGCGCATGGGTAGTTTTAATTCTTGGAGTGTAATAACAAACCGTATAATCACCCGCACCTGCAATGCCTCTTGTAAAAGGCAAAGTGGTATTGTGGTCTGCATCGGGCATTTCTTCATTTCCTCTTATGCCTTCAACTGTTAAAACATTTGGCCAGGTTCTTTGTTCTCCTGTTAATCTAAATTCATCGTGGATGTTAACCATAAGCTCATTATCAGCCACACGCTGAATTGATTCGTGCAGCCAGGTAGTCCATCTGTGAGAACCAACTTCTACAAAGCCATATTTGATACCTGCTATGCCCCATTTTTTATAAATAGGAAAGATCTGGGCATCTTGTTTGAGTAATGCCTGCTGATTTACATAAAGCCAAATTCCAATACCTTTTTCTTTTCCATAGCGAATCACTTCAGGCAGATCTAAATCAATGGCTGCTTTACTTGCATCTGAATCAAATGTAAAGGCTGGCCCATACCATTTCCAGTCAAATAAAACATATTGAAGATTGTGCGCTGCGGCAAAATCAATCCAAGCTTTGGCCCCTTTTTCAGTAAGAGATAAATCTCTGACAATTTTACCCGGCTTTATCCAAGAGGTATTTTTAATTCTCGAAGGCTCATTGAGATTAAGTAATAAATCATTATTCTCGATAAGTTCTCCGGGAGTTTCTCCAGCCATAACAACACGCCAAGGAGTTCCAAAATAGGGTACTTTATCTACTGATTCATAAAGAACTGTTTTCAGGGTGTTTTTTTTAGTTTTCGATAAATCAAAATTCATTTTGACATAATCTACCATATTGGCTTCCGCCAAACAGGCATATAGTCCGTTTTCTAATTCTAATGTTAAAGGGCGAACACTCTGTCCTGTCCAATCCTTTAATGGTTTTAGTGTAAATGGCCCTTGTGCCCACGGCTCAAACCAAGCCATTGTATTGTCTGGAAAAGTAAACTCGGTATTTTCTTGTGTAATTTTATAATAAATTCCTGTTGGATTATCATGAAAATAATAACGCATCGCAAGGCCTTCATCATAAAGTCTGATCTGAAGATCCATTTTATAATTAGAAGAAACTTTTTGCTCGAAGGTTAAAATAATTTCATTGTATTTTTCTTTGATAATTTTTCGCTCTCCGTATAATGGAGTCCAGGAACTATCAATACTTTTACTTTTAGATTCTTTTAAAATCAGCTCATCCATCCAATCTCCTGAGGGAGTATTTTTAATGGCCAGCGCCCATTCAGATGCACTATTATCTAATTTAATATCTAGCCCTGAATCCAGTAAAACTGTTTTGTTTTTAAAATTTAAGCGATAAGAAAAAATACTTTTTCCTGATGAATTTTGTTTTTGCTCCAATACGAATTCATAATTATTGTCAGGAGAGAAAAGTTTTTTCTCTAATACTGTTTTAAAATTAACGGTCTGTGAATAGCCTGAGGTCACAAAAAGACTAATAACAATTAAAACTGACTGAACTAAAGGCTTACTTATTTTATACATTTTATTTGTGTAATAAAGAATTTGTCTGCATTAGGCCCTAAAAAAATAATTCTTAATGAATTTTTATATCAGGCAATACTTCCCGGTATTTAGACTGAGTTTATGCAGTAAACATATGTGTATAATAGAAAGTCCCCGGGGTACATATAGAAACTAATTTCCCCAAGGACTTAACTACATGCTAATTATATTTTTTTTCCGTAAAACTCAATTTCTGCTACATTATTACCATTACCGGCAGTTTCATTATAATAATAAATATAACGGTAACTGGTTGAGGTATCTGAAATTATAAGCTGATTCCAGCCGTATATAGGTGTTGTAGAAATAGCTGCCAGCAAAGTTCCTCCATTAGTTCCCACTTTAGAAGGATCATTTGTACCATAAATTTTACCATTCAGCATTCTTGCTGCATAAGTTGCTCTGGGATAATAACGAACTGCTTTTAAAGTAGCTGCCGCTGATGCTTCAAAATCATATCCCAGATAATAATTACTAGCTCCTGTTCCATCAACAAATGTTGCTGTATTTCCATCAAATGCTGCAGCAATTGTAGTGGCTTCATTATTATTCCACGAACCAGGAGTTCCGATAATCGTGCCGGATATCTTTACTGCATCGACTAAGAAAAATCCTGCATCAAGCTTCTGTAATCCCACATAAACATTAAGTGTACCTGTAATACCTCCTTTTGGAACTTTTACCTGAATTTCTGTATCGGTAACTGAAATAACTTCACCATAAACTCCTCCAAAAGCAGCTTTTATATCACTTTTCACAGTACCAAAATTCTTTCCTGTTATTGTAATCACATCATTTTCTAAACCCATCAAAGGTGTCACATTTGTAATTACACCACCTGGAATGAAAGTAAAGCTGCCCGGAAGCTCTTTGGTAAACTTCCAAACTTTTACCGATACTTTACCTGTACTTTGTGCATTGTCAGGAACGGTTACAACAATTTTATTATCTTCAACACTTTTTATATTAGCGGCAGGAACAGCTATACCATTAAAATAGACAGTAACAGCATTTTTTAATGTTCCGAAATTAGAACCATTGATTGTAATCTCCTGTGTAGGACGAGCAATCGCAGGAGAAAAATCACTTACTGAAAGCTCCGGATATTCCTGAATTTTGAAATTAGCATCTGATTCACACCCATTCAGCAGATTCAATAAACCTGCCAACAGCACGAACCCGATACCCTTTTTAATTTGTATTTTCATAATTAAAAATTTAAGATGAATATTTTTTTAAGCTGGCAGCTATACAAAATATACCTGCCGGCTGGATTATTTTATTTAATAACCCGGATTTTGTTTAAGAGAAGGATTTAAATTTCTCTGATCTAGCGGAATTGGCCATAAATAATTTTTCTTAGAAAAAACGCGGTTGCTTTTACCATCTACAACTACACATCTCAATGGTCCCTGAGCCGTATTTACAACTTCTTCTCCCCAGGTAAAAGTTGAAGGCTTATAAGCTGCAGTTGGATTTCCTAAAGCATCTTTGTATGGAGTACTATATGATGCATCTCCAACTACCTGGCCACAAACTGACTGATTGAGCTCTGCTTCGGCAATTCCCCATCTTTTCAAGTCATCATAACGAAACCCTTCACGGTATAGTTCTAATGTTCTTTCTCTTCTAATTTCATCTTTCATATTTAAACCATTAGAGCTTACCAATGCATTTGTCAAAGAAGCAACACCTGCTCTGGCTCTTATTCTATTGATTGACATATTCAAATCAGCATCAGTAATTGCTCCGTCTCTTTCAAATAATGCTTCTGCATATATTAGATATATTTCAGCCAGTCTTATAATTGGATAATTAGCAGATTCCTGATTGGCATTTCTGTAAGTACCATATTTATAAGCAACAAATTTTCTATTACCATAACCTGCAATTCCGGTAGTTAAAGATGTTGAAGCTGGTGCAGCTCCTCCATAACCCAAAAGTCTTAAGTCTCTATTCTTATATTCATCTCCAACTGCATGATATCCTTGAAACAAAGGAGATTTAGAAGGCGGCAGACCATCTGTGCATAAAAACATATCCATCATTTTTCTACTCGATCCTGCATTTTGCGACGTAAGCGATAAATTCTGGTTTCCTGTTCTTAATGTTACATCATAAACTCCGTAAAGAATAAATTCATTATTTGATGCTTTTGTTAAACCTGCGGGATTACTGCCGGCATCTTCCAGACTAAACAGATAGTAATAACTCTCGTTTATCATACCCGCAGTAGAATTATAATTCCACAATGAATATCCTCCATTATCTATTATTTCTTTAGATAAATTCGCAGCATCAGTTAGAAAATCATTAATCTGATTTGAAGCAGGACCGCCTGAACCTTCAAAATCTGTAGTAGTCCCATTGTATTTTCTCCAGGTAGCTTCGTATAATTCTACCTCTGCCTTTAATCCTTTTGCTGCCCATTTACTAACCCTGCCTTTATCAGCTGCTACTATCGCTGACTCTATAGGTAAATTAGCTATTGCTTTGTCTAAATCTGATAATATTTGTGTTACAACCTCATATCTGCTGTTGCGGGGTGCCTGCAATTCAGGTGAATTTATGTTAAGGACATCAGTCACAATAGGTACGCCGCCAAAAGTTTTTAACAAAGAATAGTATGCATTTGCCCTGAAGAAATATGCTTCAGAAATATATTGTGCAATATCATTTTTGTTACCTGGATAATCTGCTTCTTTTGACAGAAGAGTATTAGCCTTTCTTATCCATGCATAAGGATTATTCCAGCGATTATCGCTACTCCCCGGGGCAATTGTGCCTCGTCCCACATCTGACTGAAAATTAAAATAAACTGAAAGATCTGATGAGAAATCCATATGATTATAGATTTCATTTCCCCCATATGGAGATCTCCATCCCATTAATTGATTGTAAAAATCTGTTGAATAAGATTTAAAATCTGATGCTCTTTTAAAATAGGATGCATCGTTAAAGGTATCTTGAGGTTTAAGATCTAAAAAATCATCCTGACATGAGAAAAGACCCAATGTCAATCCTCCTATCAAAGTCATATATATTAACTTTTTCATACTATATTTTTTATATTACTATTTTTAAAATTTTCTTAAAACCCTAGATTTAAACCAAAAGATAAGGTTCTATAGTAAGGGTAACCGGCATTTTGAGATGTTTCACCCATCTCAGGATCATATCCGTCTTTGATTTTAACAGCTTCCCATAAATCGTTACCAGAGAAATAGAATCTTACTCTTTCTAATCCTGCCCTGTCGCTTAAACTTTTAGGAAGTGTATAACCAATAACTAAAGTTTTCAAGCGGATATATGCGTTGTTTTCTAACATAAAGCTGTTAGATGCATAATTCCAGTTTGCTCTGTTAGTATTAGTTGTTAAACGCGGGAATTCTGCATCAGGATTTTCTTCTGTCCAGGTCTTACCTAAGAAATTAGTAGGCTGATTTGTATAAATAGTTGAAAATGGATACGCTAAATATCCTGCACGCATAATTTGTTGTTTTGCAACACCCTGAAAGAAAGTCTGAAAATCAAATCCTTTATATGACGCCCCCAAATTTAATCCGTATACATAATGGGCATTAGCATCTCCCATGTATTTAAGATCGCTCTTTTTACTTCCGGCACCGGTAATAATACCATCTCCATTCAAATCAATTCTTTTTGTGTCACCTGGTCGTAATTCTGAAGCAGTTCCTTTTACTACTCTGGTCATTTCCTGACCTCCGGCAGCATAAGAAGCATAATAAGCATCAACCTCTGCCTGATCTTTAAAATAGCCGTCTGTCTGATACAAAAACCATGAATTTAAAGGAAATCCATTAACATTATTTTTACCAGCACCATAAGTATCAGCTCCTTCTTTATGCATCAGCTTACTTTGTGTGTCCCCAATATTAAAAGAAACGTTATATGAAAAATCCTTTATCCTGTCTTTCCATGCAATAACAGCTTCCCATCCGTCAACACTCAATTCACCGCTATTGGTTTTGGGAGCTGCACCTCCTAAAACTGCCGGATAAAGTACATCTGTTAACATTCCCTTATTACTTTTCATAAAATAATCATAGCTCGCTGTTAATCTGCTGTCAAAAAATGCGAGGTCAATACCTATATTTTTTTGGGACACTCTCTCCCATTCCCTGTCTAAACTAATAAGCCCGTTGCCTGCCAGAGAACTGCTGGTCTGCTGCGCTGGAGGAACTCCTAAAACTATTGTTCCCATATTTACTGCAGAGATGTAATCGTAGTTTCCTATTCCGGCATAATTACCCATAACACCTGTACTTACCCTTATTTTTCCAAAATTTAGAACAGAGTTATCTTTAAGGAAAGACTCTTTAGTAAATACCCATCCTAATTCGACAGAACCAAAATCTTTAAATTTATGTCCTGGCGCAAAGTTTGACGCACCGTCCATACGTCCTAAAACTGATACTAAATATTTCTCATCGTAATCGTAGCTTAATCTCGCCAGGTATGAATAGTTCCCAAATTGTGATTTTCCACCCGAGTTACTCTGAGTCACAGGATCGGCAGCATTTATGTCATACACTCCAAGGTCTGTAAAAAAAGCACGGGTCGCTGATAAGGTTTTGATTTGAGTTTTTTCAGCATTGAGACCAGCAACCGCCGAAATGTGATGGCGGCCCCAAAATGTTGCATTATATCTCAGCAAAGCTGAATAATACTGATAAAATGAATCATAATCATTGGTTTTATAACCAGGGTTTGAAGCACTTTGAATTGTTTTTGCAAGATTTTCTACTGATTTATTACCATACCAGTCATAAAGCTGAACCGGGATTACATATCTTTCCTGATTAAAATCTTCTTTCTGATAAGATACCATTCCTTCTAAATCTAACCCTTTAAGGATATTAAAGGTCCCTTTAAAATCAACTCTGCTGGTCAGTGAAGTTTTATTATCCCTTCCACCATCTGATGTTGCTGCTGCTGAATTCCTGTTACCTACATTTCCAAAATTTGCATTCCACTGCCCATACGGGTTTTTAGCAGGGAAGAAAGGCATATCATTAGCATATAAAGTTTCATCCAATCCCACAGATGGGCCTTTTGTTATGGCATCTATAAAGCTTATCGCAGTTTCAAGCTTTATTCTTTCAGATAATTTATAATCATAGTTAAAACGCAGATTATATTGTTTCTGCCCGTCATAAGCAGTTGCCAGGTTTCCCTGGTTATCAGCAGTTGCAAACGAAAGACGATATCCTGATTTATCTGTTTTACTAGAGATACTTAAATTATATTGGTAAGAATATCTTTGTGCAAACATTTCGTCAATACGGTTTCCATTGCCAATAAACACATCCCCCCAAAACTGTGTTGGATAAATTCCTTCTTTGCCTGTGGCCATCATTTCCATATTTTCTTTTGAAATCCATGCCCACCAGTTTGGTGTCTTTTCTTCTTTATTTGCTGCAAGCCAAATCTTAGCGTAGTCAGTTGATGAGGCAGAAAAATTTGTAATTCCATTTTCTGTGAAACGAATATTGCTGGTAAAATCTACTTTTAACTTCCCCTTACCTTTTTTAGTTGTTACCAAGATTACCCCGTTTGCCGCTCTGGACCCATAAATTGCAGCCGAAGCATCTTTTAGGACACTGATACTTTCGATATCATCCGGGTTCATATTCTGGAATGAAAAATTATTTAAGGCTGGTACGCCGTCAATAATTACTAAAGGACTTCCCCCGTTTATGGAAGTTGCCCCACGTATTTGAAAAGCAATTCCCTCATTACCAGGCCTTGAAGAACTTCTGGTTACTACAAGTCCCGGGCTCTGCCCCTGAAGGGCTAATCCAACATTTGTAACGGCCCTGTCTTCAAAAACTTTACTGGATATCTGCTCAACTGCGCCGGTTACAGCCGCTTTCTTTTGAGTTCCGTAACCCACAACCACCACTTCATTTAAACTTGATACATCCTCAAGTAAGATAACATCAATAACTTTATCTGTTAAATTCCCTACTTTTATTTCCTGAGTCTTAAAGCCTACCGAAGTAAAAACAAGTATAGCATCGGCAGATGATACCTTTATAGTATAACTACCGTCAAAATCAGTACTTACTCCGCCCTTTTGTCCCTTTATAGCTACGTTTACCCCTGGTATTCCCAGTTTACCAGAATCTGTAACTTTTCCTTTTACTATAATATCCTGCAGAACCTTTTCTAATTCTGTTTCTTTTAAACTTAAATTATGGGTCGTATTGGAACCGGCATACAGGTTACCTGCAGCACTACACCCAAACAACAATACCAGCAAGGCCGGTTTTGATAAAAATTTCAGCTTAAACTGATTGATTTTTGGTTTAGTCATAAACAATTAATTTTTGGTTAGTATTTTAGTTAGTTTTGTTAGTCATGTGTTATTTAAAAAAAATCTCCAGCGATATCGTTTGAGTTTTTTTTAGATAAGTCTGCAGCATTGGTAATAAAAATCCATAAAAGTGTTATGAACTATTCTGAGTGGTCATTACTCTTTAAAAACAGCTGCTAAACAAACTATTAAGTTGAACTATAGATTAAAGAGAGTTTCTGATTTGTATATTAAAGCTGCTTCTGATCTGCTCTTTTTCATTCCTTAAAACCATTAAACCTGCCTGTTCTCCCAGTCGTTCAAAATCTGTTGAGACGGCTGTAATTCCGAGAACTTCTTTTAAAGAAGAATCATTATAAGAAATGATACCAATATCTTCTCCAATTGTAAAATCATTATTCCTAATCTGTTTAATAAGCTCTATCAAATCTTCTTCTTCCACACTTATATAGACTGTATTTTTTTCCAGGTTTTCACTGGCGGCATCTGCAGCAATTCCAAATTCATAACCGGACTCAATGCAAAATTTTAAAAAACCTCTTTTAATTCCCGCTGGCAGTCTGGCAGCCTTAGGAAACACTAATTTTATAGCCTTGTATTTTTCCAATAACGGATTCAGTTCGACAAGAGCTGAATAAATATCATTTTCAAAATCCTGATATATACATGCTACATTTCCTAAATGATCCATTTTTTTATCCAGGAGAATCAATCTTTCAAGAGGTATTTCATTTTTAATAAATTCAGTCACTTCATCTTCTTTTTCGTCAAAATTTGCATTTAAAATGTAATGTGTATATTCTTTAGACCTGCTGTTTATAATATGCTTTTTAAATTGTTCATAATCGTTCTGATAAACATAAAAATCAATAACAGCGGTCTCGTTCAAAATATAACTAAGCGCATCAAAAATTTTCCTTTGATAAGGCCCCAGTTTATTAAACAATAAAAACACCTTAGCTTTTATTTCTTCACAGGCTGATTTTAAATAGTAACCTTTTCCCGGAATGGATTCAATAATATTATTTTCTTTCAAAAAAGCATACGCCCTTACTACTGTATCTCTTGAAACATTATGATCAAATGCAAGTTCATTAACAGACGGCAGTTTATCATTAAATTTTAATGACCCTGTACGAGTAGCATTCAAAACAGAATTTACAATTTGTTTATGTTTGCGGACTCTTGAATAATCACTTATTGTTATTATATCCTTTAAATTTTCCATTAGAATAGCTGTTAAGATTTTAAAACCATATTCTTATATAAATCCTTATATAATCATTACCGTTATCTCTATAAGAGGGGTGTTTTTTGAGGTTAAGTCAGCTGTCGGCCATTTAACCCCGACAGCTGACTGCCGACTGTTTAGATCGGCTCTCTACTTAAACTCACAGGTAAACCAAACCCGCATTATTATATTCAAAAAATAACAAACAATTATAAAAAAGCAGACTTGCATTTATATTCCTTCTTTTTTATACAGAACTTATTTTTATAAAAACAAAAACTTGAAAAATCCCTTCTCTTAAAAGCAAAAAAACATTATAACGATTACGTAAATTATATAAATCTCTTTCTGTTAAGTCTTCTTTACTTTATTGTTAAGTTTCTTCGTTAATACATTGTCAAATTTAGGATGAACAACTTTTTAAAACGATAAATTATAATTCATTATAGATAAATTATCATCCATTTTTTTATTCATTGTAAAAAAAATACCTACTTTTTTTTCTCATACCATATTTTATATCTAAAAAAAATAAATTATCATTAATCACTTATCATCTTTAAAAACAATCATTTAACATTAAATTCTATCTTAAAAAATTTGTAACCACTATAAATGCAATACAAATCGTATCATATCGTAATAAAGCTGCTAGTTATAAAGTGTAGTCCCTACGGGCAATGTCATTAAGTTAAGCTTTTAGAAAATAAAATTATTGCAAATCAAATCCGTGTTTATCAGCGTTTTTACGAAGTAAATCTGTTTTATCCTCGTCACAATTATCCGCTGATTTTACTGATTCGCTAAAGCGAAAACGCTGATAAAAACTGATTTTTCTAATTACTTTCTTAATTAAACTGTTAAGTAATTTTATAGATTTCCTCTTAACTTAATGACATTACCCGTAGGGATTAAACTTTTTTAGAGCCGATTTATTTATTGAATTATTAAACCAGCAACTTAAATTAATTATGTATTTTAAGTGTGAAATAAAGATTTTTAATTACGGTTTATGTTTGCCTGAAATAAGAAATAAGTACAGCTTGGCATTTCATATCATAAAAAAGCACATTCGAAATTTTAACTAAACTGTTAAAAACAGCTATTATCTTTTTCAAAAAGACACAAAAAAAAGCTGACTTTTAATTAAAGCCAGCCTTTTAATTTTTTTTTAATTAAATCAGGTTCTCAAAACATTGTTATTTTTCTCCCCCTATTTCTCAGGTTTACCTTCTACAAATTGTGTAGGAGTTAAACCAAAGAGCTCCCTAAAGGTTTTAGTAAAATAAGCCGAAGAGTTAAAACCGCACATATGGGTAATTTCTTTAACCGAATACTGTTTGCTTAATAATAATTCTGAAGCATATTTGAGTCTTATCGTTCTTATAAAATTACTTGGGTTCTGCCCTGTAATAGAACTTATCTTTCTATAGAACTGTGACCTTCCAATGCTTAGTTCCTTAATTATATCCTCTAATGCAAAGTCTGGATCTGAAATATGATGCAGCACAATTTTGGTTGTTTTATCTAAAAAAGCCTCATCTAGTGAATTAGTAGCAATTTCGCTGGAAGGCAGTATACTGCCAATAGAAGCAAACCTTTCCTTTGCTCTTTTTCTTGCTTCGAGTAAATTTTTAATTCTTGCCTTTAATACATTTATATTAAATGGTTTTGAAAGATATTCATCTGCACCTGTATCATAACCTTCAATCCTGTCTTCTTCAAGACTTCTTGCCGTAAGCAGTATAACAGGAATATGACTGGTTTCTAAGTCATTTTTTACCTGACGGCATAATTCAAAACCGTCCATCTCAGGCATCATAACATCACTGATAATAATATCAGGAAAATATTTTTTTACCTTCTCCAGTCCGATCAAACCATTAGAAGCCTCTTTAACCTGGAATTGATTGCTGAGTTCATTCTTTAAATGGCTTCTCAGCTCTTTATTATCCTCTACAATTAAAACCACCGACCTGTTACCTTCTTTATCAATATCTACCGAAACAAACGCTTCATCTTCATTAGATATGGCAATTTCATATTCAGCCGAGATTAAAGAATTTCTATCAATTTCATAGTTACCTGCCTGATGCGAATTAACTAAAGACTTTTTATTAACCTGAAGATCCGCAGGTATTCTAACAATAAATGTGGTTCCAACCTCGTATTCGCTTTCTACTAAAATTTCACCTTTATGCAATTCGACTAAACTTTTAATAAAATTTAATCCAATTCCTGTTCCCGTTTTAGTACTATCAGGATGAAAAAATCGCTGAAACACTTTATTAATTTCTTCTTTTCTGAGTCCAATTCCTGTATCTTTAACTTTCATTTCCAAAACTCTTTCCATTTTTGATTTTTTAAAAAACCATAATAAAGAAGTTGTTTTCTCTTGCATTGATTCTGAAAGGGACAATGTTATTGTACCTCCTTTATCAGTAAACTTAATAGCATTTGAAAGTAAATTACTTAGAATTTTTTCAATTTTATCAGGATCAAACATTCCGTAGAATTCTTTTTTTGGAGAATCAAACACAAACTGAATTCCTTTAGCCTTGGCCAAATCTTCAAATAACAAGAAAACATCTTTGCTAAACTTGACAATATTTATCCTGCTGATTTCTAATGGTGTTTTACCCAGATCCATTTTCCTTAAATCCAGAAGCTGATTTACCAGATGCAGCAGGCGCCTGCTGCTTCTTTGAATAATCAACGCCGACTTTTTAACTTCTTCCGGATCATTAAACGAAGAGAGAATCTTATCAACAGGGTTTAAAATTAAAGTAAGAGGTGTTCTGAATTCATGAGATACATTGATAAAAAAGTTCAATTTCATCTGATCCAGTTCCTGTTCTTTTTCTTCCCGGATTTTTCTGGTATAATAATTCACCCCAAAATATAAAAGCGAGCTAAATGCTAAAATATAAAAACAATAGGCCCACCAGGTTTTCCAAGGCGGTGAATCAACTTTTAGACGGATAGCCGTTTTTTTTGCCTGATCCCACTGCCCATCAATAGCTGCGATGACTTCAAAAGTATAATCGCCCGGTTCCAGGTTAGAATAATTAGCAATCCTGCCAGAACCTGCATTAATATATCCCTGATCCAATCCATCAAGTTTATAGGCATACTTAACTCTCTCAGGATTCTGGTAATTGAGTGCCACGAAACCAAACGAAATATAACCCTGATTATATTTGAGTTCTATTTCTTTAATTTTTGTTATTGCCCTGTCTAACAATACCCTGCCATGAATAACTTCTCCCGGACTCACTTTTTTATTAAACAGCCGGATTTCGGTTATTACAGGATTCACAACATTTGATTTTAACGAAATATCATTAGGATTAAAAATATTAAATCCATTTATTCCCCCTACTATAATACGCCCGTCCTGCGTTTTATCAATAGATTTACTCTGAAATTCAGTACCTTGTAATCCATCATGGGTATTAAAATTTTTAAAAACCCCTGTTTTAGGATTAAAGTATGACAATCCGCCTTTGGTGGTAATCCATAAATTTTTATTATTATCTTCCTCTACACCTACAACTAAGTTATTTGGTAAACCATTTAATGAAGAATAAGAATGTTGTAAATTTAATGCAGTATCCAATTCATACAATCCCATATCAGTCCCTACCCATATGTTCTTTTTGTAATCTTCAGTGATATAGTTAATACGATTTCCCTGAATATTTTTAATTTTAATTTCATTAAAATTAATTTTATCAGGAATCCGACCTTTTATAGTATTCAGACTCATAACACATAAGCCCTGGGAAGTCCCTACAAAAAGCCTGTTTTTAGAATCAATAAAAAGTGAAAACACAAAATTACTTATCAGACTTCTGAAATCTCCCGGCTGATTCTTGTAGTGATAGAATTTTTCAGATACAGGGTCAAACAAATTTAATCCGCCAGTGGAAGTTCCCAGCCATAAATAACCATTTAAATCTTTTTTGGCACACCAAACCGTATTTTGTCCAATGGAAAAAGGATTCGTTTTACTGTATTGATACGGTTTGACCTTACCTGAATCTGTATAAAACTTATTGAGTCCGCCATCCCAGGTACAAACCCACAAAACACCATTATCTCCTTCGACTAAATTTACAATTTTATCTGAACTTAGCGCATTTGGATCACCTGCCCTGGCTCTGTAATGCCTGAAAGTTCCTTTTTTTTCATCAAAAAGATTCAATCCGCCGCCATCAGTACCTATCCAAATTCTTTTTTTACTGTCCTGAAGAACAGATTGTGCTATCTTAGCGCTCAAACCTTCATTGCTCTCTGACTTATAAAAATAATGTCCGAAAGAAGTTTTAGAAATAGCCAGCTTGTTAAGTCCTGTGTTATAAGTAGCAATCCAGTAAATTCCATTTTTATCCTCTAAAACTTCAGAAGCCTGATTATTAGACAAAGAAAAAGGATTAAAAGGATTGTGCAGTAAATGCTGCAGTAAACCTTTGTTTTTATCCAGAAGAAAAATACCATCTCCGTCTGTTGAAGCCCAGACAACACCTTTTTTATCCTGATAAAGATGAAAAATCGGAACACTTTTATTTAAAGGAGAAACATTCTTAAAAGTCCCTGCATGTACATTAAAGAGAAACAAACTCGAAATATCATTGCCTATCCAAAAATCCCCGTCTTTGTCAATTAGAATTCGCTTTGGAAGATGATTCAAATATTGGCTTCCTTTAAAATCAATAGGAAACCTTGTAAAATTATTGGTCTGAGGATTATATCTGTGCAGATGATTTCCTTTCGTTCCTAACCAAATATTTCCTTTCCTGTCTTCAATAACACTCGTTACATCATTGCTGTCCAGTGATTGCGGATCTTTTGAATTATAACTGTAATGAGTAAACTTAATCTTATCATAAGTCCCGCTCTGGGTATCATCTAACAATAATTTGGTAACACCATTTTTGGCGGCAACCCAAAGTGAATTATCAATCTTATGATACAAAAGCCCGTTGATTTCTTCTCTAAAATTTGCGCTTTCTTTCTTTTTTTGATCTAAATTAATCTTATAAAATTTCTCTGTATCCCTGTCAAAAACATTTAAACCATTACTGGTCCCAATCCAAAGGCGTCCCTTGTTGTCTTCTGTTATTACCGTTATTCTATTATTGCTAATAGAATTGGGATCATCAAGGATATTACGATAAATTTCGAAATCATATCCATTATACTTGTTCAGTCCATCTATAGTTCCAAACCATAAAAATCCTTCATGATCCTGAAAAATATCAACACAGGTACTACTGGAGAGTCCTTTTGAAGTATCAAAGTTCTCAAACTTAAGATTTGAATACTGAGCATGTGATATGAAGGCTGTCAGTAAAAAAAGGCATCCTGTAATTATTTTGCGTTTCATAGCATATGCTATCAATTCATTAAAATTTAATTTTATTTTTTATCAAAGTCTTCAAAAATAAGGAATAAAAAAAGAAATATGAAAACTCAAAAAATTTAATTTTACTATTCAATACCGCTTTTCACTAAAAAATACAATGGCGCTGTCGCATCTAAAGTTAAATTATTTCTTTGCTTTTTTTAAATTCTTAAAATTAATGGATACAAAAAGGAAAGGAGGAACGATTATTTCAACAACGGGATAGGATTTTTTATCTATAACTAAAAATAAAACAATGCTTTAGGATGTCTTTAATTCTTTTTTACTATGCCTGACAAACCTAATGATTACTTTAGGCCGAAAAGAATGAGGCTGTCTCAAAAGTCGAGACAACCTCTTTTTTATTCGGATACCTATCGGAGAAATTTTCCATTTACGCGATTCTCAACAGCTTGATTTTACTTTTGAGACAGCCTCTTATTTTCTACAGCAGTATGAAACACTCTTTAACAAACAGTTCATAACAGCTCTTAATAAAATTATACATACGTTTGAAGAACTAAAGCAGATTGAAAAACTAACTAAACTAAAACCATGAAAAAAGAAAATGAAAACAACCTTATTCCAAATCGGTTGAGCAGAAAATGGTACCTGGCCATACTAGCAATGACCGCAGCATCAACAAATTTTATTCAGGCAGAAGGCCGATTAATCAAATCTTCGTTTGAAATTACTAAAATAATACAGCAGGAAAAAACAGTAACCGGGAAAGTAGTCTCGGCAGAAGATAATATTGGAATTCCCGGTGTAAATATTATGATAAAAGGAACTACTAAAGTTGTCACAACAGATTTAGACGGTAACTTCAGTATTAAAGTAGAATCAGATCAGGATATATTAGTTTTTACCTCTGTAGGACTGGCATCGCAAGAAATAAAAATAAATGGCAGATCTGTAATTGATATTGTCATGGTTTCAAGTGCAGAGAACCTTGAACAGGTAATTATTATAGGATATGGTTCACAGAAAAAAGCGGACCTAACAGGAGCTGTTACAACTATAAAAGCAAAAGATATTAACGGTATCAGAGCAGGAAATGCTGCTGAAGCGCTTCAAGGCAAAAGCGGTCTGACTGTTGTATCAGCAGGTGCACCTGGATCTAGTCCAACGGTAAGGATTCGCGGAATAGGAACCAACAGTGATTCTTCACCTCTATATGTTGTAGACGGAATGATGACAAATGATATAACCTGGCTGAATCCGAAAGACATTGAAACAATGAGTGTTCTAAAAGATGCATCTGCAACTGCCATATATGGTTCCCGAGGAGCAAACGGTGTAATCGTTGTTACCACTAAAAAAGGCAGGCTCGGAAAAAGCAGTATTACTTACTCAGGAAATGTTGGGCATCAATACGTTATAAACAACTATAAAACAGCCAATGGGTCACAATATGCTTCACTGATGAATACTGTGGCAGCAACAGCCGGGCAGCCTGCTCCCTATACAAATCCTTCGCAGTTTGGAAAAGGAACAGACTGGATGGATGAAATCAGCAGGACCGGCCTTATGTCTGATCACCAGATTTCTGCCTCAGGAAGCACCGAAACTGTAAGCTATAATATAAGTTTAGGTTATTTCGAACAGGAAGGCGTATGGAACAATACCGATTATAACCGCTGGACGCTGCGTATAAATAACGATTATAAACTGAACAGTAAAATAAAAATCGGGCATAATTTCAACCTAAGCAATTCTAACACAGGCCAGGCACTGACTTATAGAACTGTACGTTCAGTACTTTCAGGTTCTCCTCTGATAACTCCAAAAAATGATCAGGGAGAATGGAATCCAATGCAGAACAATGATCTTATAAACCCCGCAGCCGAGCTTGAGTTTAATAAAGATGCTAATACAAACGATCTGCGCTTTGTAGGTGACCTATGGGGAACATGGGATATTGTGCCGGGACTTCAATTCAAGACTTCATTTGGAGAAGACTGGATGCTTACACGCTTTGACCAATTTCTGCCAAAGTACAGTATTAACCCTTCTTTCCAATTTAACAACCCAAGCAGTTATACTGAAAATTACAGTACTAATAACACCTGGCTGTGGACCAACACCCTTACCTATGATAAAACCTTCAAAGAAATCCACCGGGTAAACCTGCTGGCTGGACAAAGTTCTGAATCTTCTCAATGGCGTGGGCTTGGTGCCACAGGAAGAAACTACGCAGTTGACAATTTAGATTATGTTTCTATATATTCTGCAAGTATTAACAATAGAACTGTAAATGCATTTCTTCCGGCAAAATCATCCAGGGCCTCTTTTTGGTTCAGAACAAATTATGCTTTAAAAGACCGTTATCTACTTACGGCTACAATCCGCGCCGACGGTTCCTCAAAATTCGGTCCTAACAACCGATGGGGGTATTTTCCTTCTGCAGCACTAGGATGGAGAATCAGCGAAGAAAATTTCTTAAAACATCTAAGCTGGCTTAATAATCTAAAAGTAAGAGGAAGCTGGGGTATGACCGGAAATGATAAGATTTTTAACAATGTTGCCTATTCACTGGTAACACAGAGTGATGAATTTCATGCCGTATTTAACAATCAGGTAAATCCAGGTGCAGGTATTGTAAACGCTAACAATCCTAATGTTAAATGGGAAAACAATGTTCAGGCAGATTTTGGACTTGAAATGAGCGCACTAGACAGCAGACTAACATTTGAATTTGATTATTTTAACCGCAAAACGAAAGACTTATTGATGATTCTTCCTATTCAGGGAGGATCAGTTGGTATAGCGCCTACATACAGCAATGCCGGTTCTGTACAAAACAAGGGGTATGAAGTGATGCTGGGATGGCAGGATAATAAAAATGATTTTAAATATGGCATCAGCTTTACAGGGAGTTCTTTTAAAAATAAAGTGATAGACTGGAACGGCCTGACCACAACCAATACGACATTCTCTACCAATCTTCAGACCCGCATACAGGAAGGCAAACCTTTCAATTACTTTTATGGATATAAAACTCAGGGAATATATCGTACTCAGGCAGATATTGACTCTTGGAATGCATATGCTGTAAGTAAAGGAAAAGCCGCTTATCATACTGCTGCAAAATTAGGCGATATGATATACACAGATACAAATGGAGACGGACAAATTACTGCTGATGACCAAACTAATATAGGAAATCCATTTCCTAAATTTACAGGCAGTATAGCTTTAAATGCAGAATACATGAATTTTGATTTTAACCTTGATTTTACAGGAAGTTTCGGTGCAAATGTCATGAATAATTCATACAACGATTTTACATCTCCAAACAACAATATGCATACTGACTGGCTTGATTCATGGACACCTTCAAATACAGAAGCTTCAATGCCACGTCTGGCAGCAGGCTCAGTAAATACGAACAGAACTATTGATATTATGGTCTTCAGCGGAGATTATGTAAAATTAAGAACAGCAACACTGGGCTATACCCTACCGGATAGTATTATTGAAAAAACAGGAATCAGCCGTCTGCGTTTTTATTTGACAGGTGCTAATCTTCTATATTTCACTAAATATAAAGGTTTCACTCCAGAGTTAGCTGACGGACTTGATTACAACTCTTTTCCAATCTCTGGAAGTATTCAATTTGGTGTAAACCTTAATTTTTAAATAATTATTAAACCTTATTAAGCATGAAAAAGCTAAAATATATATTAATTATAGGAGGGTTCAGCCTTTTAGTATCGTGTGACGACTTCCTTGATGTAACACCTCAGGCACAGCTAACCACGGATGTTTATTTTTCCGACGAAGAAAGCATAAATGATGCTGTAAACAGAGTATACTCTTCTGTAAACTGGCGTTTTTTCAGACTTGGGACAATGTATTTTACTTCCCATGAGTTCTCCTCCGATGATGTAAAGATGAATACTGCCGATGTTAACTTTACCTCAGCGTACACCTTTACCAATAGTCCGTCAAACATTTACATAGAACGCCTTTGGGAAAGATGGTACCAGTACCTTAACGACTGCAATCAGGTATTAAAGCTCACAAGCAAATACAGTGGCCCAAAAGCCACCCAGTATAATGCACAGGCACGCTATTTCAGAGCGTACTGGCATTTTGATCTGGTAAATGTATTTGGGGATGTAGTAATAAGAGATCATGTCCCTGCAAATGAGGAATTCAATATTCCTAAAAGTCCTCAGGAAGATGTCTACAAACTTATCATAAGTGATCTGGAATTCGCAGCTGACAACTTGCCGACCCGTCAGCAGTGGGGAGCAGCAAATCTTGGACGTGTGACTAAAGGTACAGCTCTGGGGCTTTTGGCTAAAGTATATTTATACAGACAGGACTATGCCAACGCTTATAAATATGCAAAACTTGTAATTCAGAGCGGTGAATATCAGCTTGATCCTGTTTTTAGAAATCTCTTCGCAATAGAGGGCAAATATTCAGTTGAAAGTATGATGCCGGGGCATTATATCTATCAAAATATAGCTGGAAGAACTAGAAATCCATATGTAGAATTTCAAGGCATACCAGGGTCAGGATTAGGAAGCGCCTTTTTTGCCCCTTCTGATGAACTTGTCAACAGCTTTGAAGCTAATGATCCGCGTAAAGCAGCATCCATTTTTACAAAAGGTGAAACAATAGAAGGCTACACCGGTACTTTAAACTGGGCAGCCGGATTTCAATATGCTAATAAAAAAGTAATCTGGCCTACTGCACAGTGGCCTGATACTGATTTTTTTAAACAACAGCTTAATCTTCCTTTCCTTCGTTATGCTGACTTACTGCTTATATATGCAGAAGCCGCAAACGAAACTGGAAACAGTACAGACGCCCTAAATGCATTGGAACAAGTCCGCTATAGAGCACGCGGTAATAAAACTTTTGATGAGGCTGGGGTTCTTCCACAAATTACTGTAACTGACAAAGCACAGTTACGTCTTCTTATATGGAAAGAAAGAAGAGTTGAACTTGCCATTGAAGGTAACCGCTGGTTTGATCTTATACGTTATGAGAAAGTGGTTCCTGGTTATACAACCAATATCATGAATAACTTAGGACGAACAAACTTCAGTTATCAAAAAAACAGCAAATTTCCAATTCCTTCCACTTACATTACAAATTCAAACGGGGTATTGACACAAAATCCTAATTGGCAGTAATTAATCATCTATCCGTTTTTTCTGGGCAGTTGTCTGCAATGCAGCGACTGCCTTTTTATAGATTATTTAAAATTGAATTTAAACACACTATTCATAACAGGTACTCAATATATCTGAGCAAAGCAGTAACTAGTTTGAGTCTGAAAATTCAGTTATTTTTTGATTACCTGTACTTGAATATACTACTCTTTCAATTTTAATTCTGATAAACCTACTTACGAATTAAAATATTTTTTTATACACTTTAAATATCTAAATACTTCCCAGATAAATGAAAAGCTTCAGAGAAATCTGAGGCTTTTTTATGAAATAAATCTGCTTCTTACACTCCATTTATAATAAGTGAATTTGAGAAACCTCAACAACAATTACACAACATAAATTTTGCATTTTTAACAAAGGATTAATCTCCACAGATAAGTCTCCTCCTGCATATTAACCTTACGCTATTTCAAAACCCTTTTTTAGAATAATTCTTAAGAATCAAAAAACTTTTATTAGATTTATAAGAATAAAAACTGCACGGGGTCAGAGGCATTTACACAGCTTTTATAAGAATTCTTCAGGCTGCAAGGAAACATTACCTGTAAATGCTGCTTTAAACTGAAAAAGTACCTCATTTTTTGAATGCCGTAAACATAAATTAAAAAAATTATGACACTAGCAAAACCTATCATCCGGCTGAAACTAAATTTTATAGTCAGCTGCTTTGTGCTGACTTTATTCCCAGCTTTTATAATTGCACAACAAAACTCAAATCCCGGGCTGAAAAGTATCTCAGATCAAAATGGACAAAAAGATTTTGATTTTGAAATTGGGAAGTGGAACACAAAACTTAAAGTTCTTAAAAATCCCCTTTCTGGATCTACAACCTGGAATGAATACGAAGGGACAACAAATGTCATAGGAGTTTGTGATAATCGTTCTAATCTGGTTGAACTCAACGTTAAAGGTCCGGCGGGACAAATTGCTGGCGTGAGTCTGCGTCTTTTTAACCCCAAAACAAACCAATGGAGTCTCAATTTTGCAAACATCAGAGACGGAAATTTAGTTATACCATCAATTGGCAGCTTTAAAAATGGACGCGGAGAATTCTTTAATGAAGATATTTTTGATGGAAAGAAAATTCTTGTTCGTTTTATTATCTCAGCAATCACACCTAATTCTTGCCATTTTGAACAAGCATTTTCGACTGATGGAGGAAAAACATGGGAAGTAAACTGGATTGCTGATGATACAAGAATAAAATCTTAAAAAAAACTAACTATTTTCCTGTTAGGGTTCTAAAAAAAAGCTCCTGATTTCTCTGGAGCTTTTTCTATATATTTATTTCTTTGAAGACACAAGTGCAAATTTGTGCAGCCACGTCTAAATTTAAAATCATTTTACTCAATTAAAGCTATATTCTCCCTAGTTTTTGACTAAGATCATACCCGAAATACTTGATTTCCTGTAAATACTTTATGAACTAATTAGTCCTCAGCACATCTGGAATATTATCTAAAAATTAAAGATGATATAAAATAAAAGGTTTTGTATTAATATTTATAAAAATACTACAATACCAGTATGAATATCATAATATCCCCCTATAATTTTTATATCTCCCTTTGATTCCATTTCTTTCAGAATAGGGCTTTTGGATTTAATAGTTTCAATGGTATTCAGAACATTTTCTTTTGTAACCGCTTCTACATATGCATCATTTTTAGAAGTGGTTTCGCCTGTAAAATCTTTCACCCTTTTTATTGCCGGTTTTATATTAGCCAGCATTGGTGTAATATTCCCAAGCTGTACATTATCAATAGCACTTTTTACCGCTCCGCACGATCCATGTCCCAGAACCAATATTACTTTCGCCCCCGATACCTTACAACTATACTCAAGGCTTCCTAATATATCAGTATTAGAAAAGTTCCCTGCAACACGAGCCACAAACAAATCACCAATGCCTCTATCAAATACATCTTCAACCGGTACCCGGCTATCTATACATGATAATACTACAGCTTTTGGAAATTGTCCTTCTGAGGCATTTCTTACCATAGCTGAATGATCTCTCAATGTCAGATTATTGCTTGTAAAACGTTTGTTCCCTTCTTTTAAAGCAGTAATTACATCATTAGGTTTCAAAGCTGCCTGTTCTGCTGCGGTCAATACTCTTTCACGCAATATGGGCTGGTTAACAGGTACTTTATTGGCAGTATCCGAGGCCGCTGTTTCTGATTCTACAGTCTTAGTGGTTTTCTCTTTACAAGAAAACAGTGTTATCGCCATAGCGAAGTAAAGGATAGTTTTTTTCATGGTTTAGAAATTAAATTTGTAATAAAGATAGTTCAAATTCAACATACTGAAAACAATCATTAAGCTAAAACATTTTATGCCTTATAATAATTTAGATGATTATACCCCGCCTTTAATTTTAATTGGAGCCGAATCACTAACTTTTGCCCAAGTAGTACCTTCTACTTTATCTGTGGATATTACGGAATGATTATTCTTTAAAATAGTATCCCAATCTTCTTTTTTATTGACACCGTATACTCTGCTAATGCGTACTGTTGGGGTCGTATAGGCATATTTTAAACCTTCAGATTTCGTCATATTGACAACAACAATGTTATTGATATCTTTATTGTCATTGTAGTCCATATCGCTAAAACAGCGGCGATCGAGGATATCGGTGTTGGAATATTTTTTTCTCCAGCTTTTTCTGCCGCTCAGGCAAAAAATAAATTTGCCGGGCATATTTTCAATTTTTGGCCATCCGTATACTCTGGCATTATCATATAATCCGGCATTTTTATCGGGCATCATAGCATTTGGCATAAAGATTTTGTCATCACCGAAATACTGCTGGAGATAGGTATCAATTTCTTCATGAAACTGGTCATATTTTCCTTCGTAGCTTTTTATATCCAATGTTATAAATACAGGATAGTGCAGTTTGTCTACTTCGTGCCAGATTTTGAGAATGTCAAGAAAATACTTTAATTTAATCTGGCGTCCGTTAGAGTGGCTTACAGTAAAGTACCCTTCATTAATAGACTTATAAGGAGTATATTTTGTGGAATGTCTCCAAATATCCAATTCCAGTCCCAGACACCCATCTTTAGCCGGATCGCTGGCATTAAATGATAACTGCGTCGACAGGAGAGGCAATGCATCAACATAACTGTTGTGAGAAGCTTTAATCTGAATTTGATTGTAAAGGCGGTCTTTAATTTCCATAGTTCTTGATTTAGGGTTTAATAAAAAGGTTCAATGCCAATAAATAGACCTGGTTTAAATTTCTAAATCATTGGTACCAGGATTTGGTGTGCGGTAAGTTTTTATTTAAAGAAAATTCTTTAAATAAATCATTACGAATGTAGAAAACTTAATAAACAACCAGCACAGTAGAAATACGTGTTTATTAATTAGCAACTTAAATTAAATAAAAAAATAGACTTAAAAATTCTATTATTTCTGATGATTTTTTTGCGAACTGTCAGGAATCACAGCCAGACATCTAATACCGATTTTGTTTTTTTTTGACGACTTAAAATAAGCTGTCTATTGGTTCGGATCCTATTATTGGTGACTTGATAATTATAAACATCTAATTTACAACGATAAACTAAAAAATATTATCTTTATAAATTTTAATAAAAAAATTAATAATTAAAGACGGTTAAAATGAAAAATAATATTCTTTTTCTGTTTTTTATTCCTTATTTATCTTTTGCCCAAATCGGAATAAACACCACTGATCCCAGAACAACATTAGATGTCAATGGAGCAGTTACAAGTAGAGAAGTAAGCTTTACAGTGGCTTCTAACGCGGCGAACATTAACACAGAAACTTCACTGGCCAATATTACAGGTACTGCTACGGGGACAGTTACAGTAACGGCATATACCCCGACTATTAATGGCCACATGTTAATTATTTCAAACAATACTACAGGTGGTTTTGGTGCAGCATTTGCAGGAACAACTATTCCTAATGGTCAGGCCATCGCTTTTGTTTATACCAATAGTGCATGGAAAACTACAATGGGATCATCGACTATATCGACAAACAATCTGTACAATAGTGATGGTTCCCTGACCGGTAATCGTACGGTAACTCTGGGTTCAAACACCCTTACTTTTACCGGTACAGGAAGGGCTGAATTTCTCAATTGGTTCGGATATGCCAGAGATTCCCGAATGGGGATTTCGGCAATATATAATACATCTGTTGGTGATGTATACGGTATGGAGCAGGTTTCGACTGCCCAAAGCGGTACAACTCCGGCACTGCGTTTATATACAGCAAATGCAGCATCAGCGCATCTTGCTTTTGGCAAATATACTACTGCAACTGCTTTTACTGAATTTGCCAGATTCACCAACGGGGGCAATTTTGGTATTGGTACTGCTGCGCCAACATCTACCTTTCAGGTAAACGGCAGTATTGCTAATAGTATCACGGTTATTTCAGGAAATTTAACATTAGATCAGAGCCATAAAACAGTAATTATTCCGCTTGGGTCTGCATTTACCGTTACGCTGCCTGCAGCAGCAGGAATATCTGGGAGAGTTTATACCATTGTCAATAATACAGCCAGTTCAAAATCGCTGACCGTAAATTATTCTGATTTAACCGGAACTTCTGTAAATACAATCAATGCAGCAAGCAGTATAGAAGTACAGAGTGATGGTACAAACTGGCATCAGATACAATAAGGCAGAAAGAGTTTTGACAGACTTATCAATGTGAAATTGAAGGCCGAAACTTTATTACATAATCTTAAAGGACAATTAAAATGAAAAATAAAATTCTGCTCTTGTTTTTTATTCCCTTCTTATCCTTTGCTCAAATTGGGATGAATACTACTGATCCCCGAACAATGCTGGATATTAACGGAGCGGTCACACTTAGGCAGGCAAATTTTACGGTGGCTTCTAATGCGGCCAGTATTAATACTGATACTTCGCTGGCCAGTATTACAGGCACCGCTACAGGCACTGTAACTGTAACAGCATTTGTCCCGACTATTGATGGTCATTTATTAACTATTTCAAATAATACTACCGGCGGTTTTAATGCAGCGTTTTCAGGTACTACTATTCTCAATGGCCAGGCCGTGACTTTTGTCTATATCAGCGGTGTATGGAAAACTACATTAGGAACATCAGTAACCGCAACTGAGATTTATAACAGTAATGGTACGCTTACTGGCAATCGTACAGTCACTTTGGGATCTAATAATCTTATTTTTTCGGGCGGAAGGACTGAATTTCAGGCTCCAGTCGAATTAGATTTTGCAAAAGACACACGAATGGGAATTTCGGCAGTATATAATACATCTATAGGTGATGCTTATGGTATGGAGAAAGTTTCAGCTGCTCAGACTGGTACAACAGATGCACTGCGTTTTTTTACAGCGAATGCTGCAACAGCGCATCTCGCTTTTGGTAAATATACTAATACAACGGCTTTTACTACCTTTGCCAGGTTTACCAATACGGGGAGTTTTGGAGTCGGAATTTCACCAGCATCTACTTTTCAGGTAAATGGCAGTATTGCCAATAGTATTACAGTTATTTCAGCAGATTTAACATTAGATCAGACCCATAAAACAGTAATCATTCCGCTTGGATCTGCATTTACTGTTACGCTGCCCGCCGCTTCGTCTGGAATAACGGGTCGAATATATAATATTATTAATAATTCAGCCTCATCAAAATCCCTCACAGTAAATTATATTAATTTAGCAGGAAGTTCCGTAAATACAATCAATGCCTCAAGCTGTATTGAAGTACAGAGTGATGGCATTAATTGGTATCAGATACGATAGACTATTTTATTCCTATTTGCTTTAATTAAAGATTCGAATATTTAAAATTTTTAAAAGTAACATTACCTTCCCCTATAGAACAAAGCGCTATTCTAAGACCTAGAAATCCGCTTAAAGCATTATGATTATAAGAAGAAACTTCGGCAGAATTTTCAATTTTAATCCATTGCCTGCCATCAAGACTATAAAACATATCTACATTATTTTTTATGTTTTTCAGTCGAAGATATACATGTCTTTTATGTACATTTTTCTCTGTCTCAAACTGCCATCCTCTAAGGTTTGCCAGGATATTTTCCTTATCTGCCAAAATACCAGAATAATGACTATTGTCATAAAAAAGTACCAGCCCGCCAATGGCATCACCTTCAATTTCCATTTCAACATCGGCTGTATAAGAATGACCAGATGGTACACAAACCATAGGAGAACTGTTACCTACTCCATTGCCTTTACCTTTTATGACAATACTATTATTAGTTATCTTAAAACGTGAATTATCAACTCCATTAAAAAATTTCCACTGTGGTTGAAGCTGTGTGCCTGAAAAATTATCACTCTGTGAAAAACGCGAAACTGCTGTACCCTGCGGCCTGCTAATAGGCTTATCTGTCTGTATTTTATCTGGAACTTTATACCAGCCGTCCTTTGTCCATTCTACAGGCTGTAGGAGTGTCTGACGTCCCAAATTATAGTATCCTTTTTCGTAAGCATGAAACATCATCCACCATTTACCATTATAATCCTCAAAAATGGTGCTGTGTCCTTTTGACCACCATCTCTCATCGCTGTTTTGAGTTCTCATTATTGGATTATACGGAGAATTTTCCCAAGGACCAAATGGAGTTTTGGAACGCGCTGAAATTACCATATGGCTCGTAGATGGTCCCGCAGTTCCTCCTTCTGCAACTGTCAAATAATAATATTCCCCTTTTTTAAAAAGTTTTGGTCCCTCCATACAAAAACATTCAATTGACCATTCTCTGGGAATAACCCAGCCATCGTAAGCATGTTTAGCTTCACCAATCGTTTTAAGTCCATCTTTGGATAAACCAATATAATCGCCATTACTGAAGTACAGATAACGGCCGCCCTTGTCATCTGTAATATGTCCGGGGTCGATATTGCCAATTTTGAGGTCTACAGGATCGCTCCAGGGGCCATTTATATTATCAGCACTAACTACAAAATTGGTTTTATTGGCAGGGAAATAAATATAATATTTGCCATTATACTTTACAAGATCGGGAGCCCACACATCACCCACATATTTCTGCAAAGCACTTGTAACTGGCTCCCAGTTAATTAAATCCTGTGAATGCCATATCGTAAGCCCAGGATAATAATCAAAGGACGAATGCACCATATAGTAATCTTTACCTTCACGCAGCAAACTCGGGTCAGGATAATCTCCTCCGAAGATTGGGTTTTGATAGGTTGGTTTATTGTCTATAGCTTCTGGCTGGTTTTGCGCAGTTATCGCAGAAACGAAAAAAAGCATGAATAAAAATACTTGTATTGTTCTTAGTGTCATTTTCTTTTTAATAAATTAATAGTGAAATTGTAAATATACTATTTAAAACTATACTTATAGTCTGTTTAACCATAAGTTGTAAAATTTCATAAAAATGTATAAATGCTTAGTATAGTTTTTAGGTTTCCCTATACTTTTATATCTCCTTTTATTTTCTCAACCAACAAATATGATATAATATTAAAGTCTCATATTTTTTTCTCCACAAAGCGGTTTAAATCATCCAAACAAAAATCTAAGGCTGCATTATGATTGTATACTAAATCCGGTACATCATTTAACCTAAACCACCTTGGAATTACATCAGAGCCAAAATTGATTCTGTAATGCTCAATATCTATTAAAGCATAATATCGTAAACGTGCCTCAGACGTATTATAGCAAATCGAACAATTAATTTGTTTGAAAAGAATAGTAGAATGAATTTTGAATTTCTTCAACAAACCGTGTACAACATCATCAGTATTATTTCTATTTTCGACTATACTCGACAAGAGCCCCCATTTTACAAGGCCAATTCCTTTTTCTTCTTTTACAAGAAGAACTTTGAGGTCATCTTCATCATAACAAAAAACAACACAATCTACTGAAATCTTATCTATAACCGACTGATTATCTGATCTCCCTAAATTTACCTCTCTTATTGTTTCCACAGAATTCATTATTCGCTCCAAACCAGAACACCAGCAGGTTTTAGTGTTTTCTCCCCTATAAGTACTTTAGCATTTGCTGGTACAGTCATTGTATAATCGCTTGAAGAATAATTTACGGCTATGTAAAATCCATCACGCCAGTAAACATATATTCCTTCCGGATAATCCTCAGTAGCAGTGCCGGCTTTTGTGTAGGTCTCACGCAAAATATCTTTCTCCAGTTTTGAATCATCGGTATCTACACCAATGTAGGTAACAGTCCCTTTTCCTAATTTACGTTTTACCACTGCAGCTTTACCTTTATAGAACTGATTATTGTAAGTTGCAAGTATTTCGGTGTCTTTATCGGCTTCAAGCAAATCAGCCCAATTGTTCCAGTTGTAATGGGACGATTTCATCAAAATGTCTCCTTTGGCATAACCAGAAAGCATATCAGCCGCTTTAACATGCGCACCAATAAGGTCAGAAACAGGAGCTGCCCATTCTCCTTCCCAAAAATGTCCTGCACGATCTTTAGTGGCCGTACGACACGTGATAATTAGATGCCCGCCGTTTGTTACATAATCGTTCCATTTCTTTATTAATGCAGCATCAGCCAGCTCATAAGCCGGAACAATAAGAAATTTATATTTAGAAAAATCTGCTGTTTCAGAAATCACATCTGCAGGTGCACCTAAAGATTTTGTCATTTCAAGGAATTTAATCGGATAGTTCCAGGTATCCCATTGAAAAGTTTGTTTTTGTCTGTCGATAGACCAGAAATTTTCAAGATTCCAAAGAATAGCAGTTGATCTTTCTGCCAGCTTTTGTGGCAACTTTGCATTGGGTTTGTATTGTTTTCTAAGCTCTTTTATTTCTTTTATAAATTGAATATAATCCTCTCCTCCTTGCGATGGCGTTACGCCGTCTGTTTGAATTACACCGGCATGGTACTGCTCAGAGCTGTACAAAACCTGACGGAAACGGTAGGAACAAGCAAGTCTGCCTCCTGCAGCAAAGCTGTGATACAGCCACAAACGCACCGTACCGGGCAATAGAAGCGGGTTATAAGATCCCCAGTTTACAGGTCCGGGCTGCATTTCCATCACTCCTGAAACGCCTCCAACCGATTTATAATATTCAGACGCAAAAAGAACTACTTTACTATTACCCAAACGAAAACCTGATTCTCCAATATTATCGCTGCCTCCATTAGGATAAGCAGTATAAGAAGCAAAATCCATTTTCTTAGTTCGCCTTGGATCAGATCCGGTGCAAATAGCAGTATAGTTTGTAGTAATGTACTGCCCCTTCGAAATAGAATTTCGCAAAATATCTGCCTGAAAATCTAAAAACTCAGCCTGCATATCAGCCAGATAACGTTTAAAATCGAGCAATGCATGGGGATTATTCCCCCACCAGCCAACCAAATCAGGGTTGGGAATAATAACCTGATCGAAGCTGTTAAACCATTGGCTCCAAAAAGCTGCTCCCCATGCAATATTCAAAGTGTCAACGGTTTTATATTTACTTTTCAGCCATTGCCTGAAAGCTTCCTGAGAAGAAGGGCTGTAATCAGAAATTGCCGGAGGTTCATTATCAAGCTGCCATCCAATTACATTTTTATTCTGTCCATAACGTTTGGCCATTTCACTCACAATTTTTTCAACAAACTTGCGGTATTTGGCATTAGTAATCGAACCTAATCCTCTTGTACCATTCTCGGCACGAGTGTAGTGGCTGTACATAATGAAAGTTTCGGGATAATTTACACGCATCCATGTAGGAGTAGTTGCCGAAGGTGTACACATCAGCACTTTCAGGTTGTTCTTTACACATAAATCAACCACTTTATCCAGCCATGCAAAATCGAATTTCCCTTCTTCGGGTTCCATTTTATACCAGGCAAACTCTGCCAGATGGACAAATTCGAAACCCATATCGGCAATTTTCTTTATATCTCGTTCCCACTGGTTTTCATTCCACTGCTCAGGATAATAATAGATTCCGGTTGTTACCAGATTTTTATCTGGAAAATACGAATTGGCATTTTGTGATTTCACGGTAATTCCGGAGATCATTATTACTATTAATGCCATTAAATACTTCTTCATAATTTTATACTTATTGTTATATTACTTTAAAAAAGTTAAACGATTACTAACTCGTTTGATCCACTCACGAGCCATTAATTCATGGCCAAATACAGTTGGATGTATACCATCCCAAATCCAATAATCAATTGGGGCAAACTGTTGTGCATCTTCAAAAACCTTAGGATAATCAATTAAAACTGCATTAAAATCTGCAGCAATCTTTCTTATAACAGCAGCTCTTTCTATTGTCAATGGATGCCACTTCGCATACTGATCTTTACGCCAGCCCGAAGCAAAAAAGAACGGTAATCCCAATACGATCAAAATATTTGGGTTTTGCTGTACCACTGAAGTTAATAACTTACGATAAGTACTTTCAAACATTTTTACATCCAGTGCATCTTGTTTTCCCTCTATCAAAGCATTTACGTCATTTATACCAATTAATAAACTTAAAACATCAGGTTTAAAATCTAAGGTATCTGTCTGCCACCTTTTTTCGAGATCACTAATTGTGTTGCCGCTTATACCCCTATTAATAAATTTAAAACCGTATTGCGGAAAATCAGTGCCAATTCTACTGCAGACAGAGAAACAGTAACCATGTCCCAAAATATGATTTGGGTCTTCATTTCGTCCCCGGTTACCATCTGTTATAGAATCGCCCTGAAACAAGAATACCAGGTTTTCCTCTTTTGGTTTTGCCAGTACTGATTTTGCATTTGAACAAGCAATTGGCAGTCCGGTTATAGCAATTCCAGCCACTGACATGAGCTTAATAAAATCTCTTCTGGAAGAATCTTTTGTCATTCTATTTATTTTTTCTCTTATTCTTTATTATCATTATTTGAAAATGTGCTGAACAAAAAGGTACAGATTATTGGCCCACTCGGTATCATCGTGACCATTGCTGTCTACGTGCCATATATGTGGTACTCCCTGTTCTTTAAGATACTGGTGTACGCGCTGACTAACGCTGAACAGACCATCCTTGCTGCCACAGGCAAGCCATAATACTTTAAGCTGTTTTTTAGCTGCTGTTAAATCAGGTAAAAGTTTAGTATTTGAAAGTCCTCCGAATTCATTGGTGTTTGGAGCCGAAGAAAACCCGCCAACATAGGCGAAAGTATTGATATGAGAAAGTCCAATATTCAGGGATTGACCACCGCCCATAGACAACCCGGCGAGCGCACGCTGTTTACGATCCGTGTAAACTGAATAATGAGATTCAATGAAGGGAACAATGTCGTTGAGCAAATCGTTTTCAAAAGATTTACCATAACCTTTATATCCATCTTTTCGATCCTCTTGTTCATCAATTTTAGGATTTTCTACAGTCACCTTTGTATTGGTATTAGGGAAAACCATAATCATTGGCTTGATTTTACCATCGGCTAACAAGTTATCTATAATGTAATCGGCACGAACCCAATACGGCCATTGACCATTACCGGAATTAAGTCCGTGCAGTAAATAAATCACCGGATATTTTTTATCAGGAGAATAACCCGGAGGAGTATAAACCATCATTTCGCGACGTGTACCAAGTGTTTTAGAGTCATATTGAACCGTCGTAATAGTGCCGTGTGAAATATTATTACGCTTATCTCTAAAACCAACCGGCGGATCGTTGAATGCAGGTTTGTCGTCAGGATTTAGTTTCGCTGGTTCACCAAAACCTACTTTGGGTGTTTCCTTCTCGCCTATATATCCCCTTGCCTCCAGCCATTTACGACAGGCTTCAGGCCATGAAGATTCTGTATTTTTTGATCTTCCAAGTCCGTAGCCATGCCCTCCCGATTGATAAATATGAAGTTCACAGAGAACATTGTGCTTTTCCATGGCCAGTGCATAATTAATACTGTTTTGTACCAAAACTGCTTTGTCGTCGATAGAATGAACCAGAAAAGCCGGCGGGGTTTCATTATTTACCTGCAGCTCATTCGAAAAATGTTTTACCTTTTCTAAGGATGGATTATCTCCCAATAAATTCACTTTTGATCCTTTGTTTGTAATACTTTCTTCCATTGAGATTACCGGATAAATCAATAATGAAAAATCAGGGCGGGCACTAACAGAATCTGATGTATCATATACCTTTTCATTAAAATGAGTTGATATTGTAGAAGCAAGATGTCCTCCGGCAGAAAAACCCATTATTCCTATTTTAGCAGGATCAATTCCCCATTCCTTGGCGTGACGTCTAACGAGACGAATGGCTTCCTGCCCATCTTGTAATGGTCCAATAGATTTATCGACCATAATTGCATCACTCGGCAGCCTGTATTTTAATACAAAAGCGGTAACTCCAAGATTGTTGAGCCATTTGGCAACTTCCTCTCCCTCGTGAGCAATAGCCAGCCCCCAGTAAGCTCCACCCGGACAGATGATCACTGCTGTACCGGCTGCTTTTTCTTTGGGAGCTGGATACATATCAAGTACAGGGTTTGTAACAAACCTCATCTTAGTCCAGTTATCTTCTGAATCTACTGTTTGTTTATAATTGACATTTGGAATCGCTCCAGGGATTTTTCCGTTCCAAAGATTGATCTGCGTACTTTGACCAAAAAAATTAAAGGTGACCATTGTCAAACAGACAAAAGTCAATACGGTTTGTTTTATACTTCTAACTTTCATTTTCTTTTATAATATTGTTCCATAATATACCAGGCTTTCTTTTTTTCTCCTTTTTCAGATAACAATCCTTTTCTGTTATATCCTTTTTGATACACCTGGTTCATTCTTCCCAATGACTTATAATCAAATAACAGCCAGGGAGATATTCCGCATAAGTTTGGAATAGTCTTAAATAATTCTATCTGATCCTTGTAAATTTGTTCCTGATATCCTTCTGTCCAATAAGCCGCTTCATCACTTGGTCCGGCATTATTTCCATAGACCGCTTCACCTCCAAACTCAGAAATAAATACCGGTTTATCGGGATAAGCAAAGTCCCATTTTACCTCTGATGGTTTGCCCTGCCACGGATCATACCATCCAATATACTCGTTAATGCAAATCAGGTCAGAATACTCATAAATTGTGTCCCACACCTTAAAGAAATTATCCTTGTAGGATTGTGTATTGACCACATGGGTAATCAATCGGGTTGAATCTAATGCCCTACATTTTTGAGTTAACGCAATAAGAGCATTATTCCGATTTGATGTTCCTGGGTATGTTTCATTTGAAAGACTCCAGATTACAACTCCACAGCGATTTTTGTCTCTATGAACCATTTCTTTCAGCATAGTCTCCATTTTTATTTGAACAAGGCTGTCTGAAAACTGAATATGCTGATAAATGGGAAGTTCACTCCATACCATTAAACCCATTTTTTCGGCTTCCTTAATTATGTTTTCATTGTGCGGGTAATGGGCAAGACGAACAAGGTTACAGCCTAATTCTTTTGCTGCATTCAACAATACTAAAGCATCTTGTTTTGAATAAGCCCGGGTTCCTTTGTATGGATTTTCTTCGTGAATATTCACTCCTTTAAAAAAGATTTCTTTTTTATTGAGCAGCACTTTATTTCCTTGCACTTCAATAGATCTAAAGCCAATAGTATCGGTAACAGTATCTGTTTCGCTTTCAATTATTATTTTATAAAGCTTAGGATTTTCAGGAGACCAAAGCTTTAAATTTGAATCGAACTCAACATTGGCATATCCAATATCGTTTGATTCCGTTTTATAAGATTTGTTGAGTTCCGGAATCTTTATTTTAAGCTTTTGTTTTTTATTTGTTCCATTTAACTGTATCCATCCCGAAACTTTTTTCAGGCTTCCTTTTTTAAATTGAACAGAATAGTCTTCGATAAACGTTTTATTCGTTTCAATCAAATTAACATCTCGGGTTATACCGCCATAGTTTAACCAATCATAGCCCGTACCCGGCAAACCGTTCTCCAACCGCTTGTTATCTACTTTTACGATTAGAGAATTCGCTCCATTTTTTACCTTATTGGTAATTTCGAATTCAAATGGAGTAAAGCCGCCTTCGTGACTGCCTATTTTTTCTCCATTAAGATATACAGCAGCTGAATAATTTACTGCACCAAAATGAAGAAACAACCTTTTCTCATTATTGGGATTGTAATTAAATACTTTCTTGTACCAAACAACTCCTTCAAAATAAGTTAGTTCTCTTAATTGTGAATTAAAATCACCCGGAACTTTTAAAACTGGCCCGCCATCAAAGGAATACTCAACAAAATCAGTTTTCTTTTGCGTTTTTTTCTCTAACCAGACTTGTTTCCACTCGCCTATATTTGTTGGATCAAGAATAACCTGCCAGTCACCGTTTAAACTCAACGAGTTTCTGGACTCAACATTGATTATAGAAGTTTGTGCCTGTAAATAATTCCCAAAAAAAAGAATGATCAAAACAGCCAGTTTCTCTATTTTCAATACTATTTTTTCCGTTCTTTTTTGCATTCCTTTTGGGTTATTTCTATTAATTTTATCTTCTATTGTATGCTAATTTTGGAAAAATAACCTGTTAGGGTAATTCCTTCCTCTATTCTTTTTGTTCGGGTCATGAAAACTCAATTAAACACATAGATTCTGTGTTGATTTCCAAATTAAATTTATATGTTAAATATTTTTTCACGCAGATTTTGCAGATTTTATTTTTTAATTTTTATAATCCTTTAATCTGTGGCTTATTTTTAAACACATAGAAACATAGATTTTATTTGTAAAAAAGAATACAAAAAGAAACATATTTCTTTCACATAGCTAGTGTCCCGAAGCTTCGGGATGTATTAAAACAAGTGAAACGCCTTATTTTTAGCAAAGAAATCTATATTTCTATGTGTTAAAATTTATTTCAGCAACTGTTTTTTATAATTATTTCAAGTTCCTAGTTTAATAATTCAATAAATAAATTGGCTCTAAAAAAGTTTAATCCCTACGGGATATTTTTCTGGCAGATTTTATTATTCTGCTACCAATATGTAACTCCTAACGGAGTAACAAAATAATATCCCGGAGGGATTACATATTGGTAGAAATCAATTTATTTATGTCAATTTTTGTCCCGTAGGGCAATGTCATTAAGTTAAGAGGAAATCTATAATTTCATGTCAAATAAACCTCTCGCGAAGGTGCAAAATCGCAAAGGTTCTGTCATTTCGACCAAAGGGAGAAATCACACTAGAAACTCCGCATGCATAATCGCCAATCTTTGTCGAATCTCGAATGTGATTTCTCCCTTTGGTCGAAATGACAATATTGTGTTTAAGCTTTGCGAGATTAATTTTATTTTCTAAAAGCTTAACTTAATGACATTGCCCGTAGGGACTACACTTTATTAACTAGCAACTTGAATTAATTACTTTATTTTATCACGCCAACAAATCCTCCTCTTGAAAGACACTCCACTTTAACAATGCTTCCTTTTTTGATTTTTATTATTTCTGAAGAAAAAGACTTATCATCCTTCCCGTCTTTAATCAAATGCAAATCATGGATTCCTTTGTCCAGAAAATCAAATTTTATTAGTAAAGTCTGAGGCGTATCTTTTCCATTCAATCCGCCGATATACCATTGATTTCCTTTTTTGCGGGCAATAATGACTTTTTCTGTCGGCACACCGTCAATTAGCTTTGTATCATCCCACGCAGCTGGAACCTCTTTCAAAAAGTTTTTTGGTTCTTCAGGTAAAGATTTATATGCAGATGGGCTGTCTGCAAAATGCTGAAATCCTGATTCAAATACAACTGATAAAGCCAGTTCATGGGCATAAGATGTTATATGCGGATGCTGCGAATTTGAAAAGGTAACAGGTGTGTAATCCATCGACCCGACTACGTTACGTGTAAACGGAAGTGTCGCATTATGAGCTGCTGCTTTATCTGTCAATATCTCATTATTGTTATACCATTCTGCACCGTACACGGCCTCTGTTGTCATCAGGTTTGGGTAAGTTCGCGCCCAGCCGCGGGGAACCGTTGCGCCATGAAAATTTACCATTAAATGATGTTTTGCCGCATCTTTTAAAATATCAATATAATAAGCCATCATATCCTGCTGGTCGCCGGCAAAAAAATCGACTTTGATTCCATACACACCAATTTTATTCAGCCATGAAAATTCTTTGGCACGTTTTTCTGCTGTAAGTAAGCGGTCATTAGGTGTTGGATCAAGCCAGCTTGTACCGGAATTGTACCACATCATTGGTTTTATTCCTTTGCTTCTTGCATAATCTACTGCTTTATTTATATCGCCCCCATTGGCCATCACATCCCATTCCCAGTCGATCAATACATAAGGCCAGTTCATTTCGACAGCTAAATCAACATACTCAACTACCTTTTGGTAATCTTTAGAACCATGATTATTTGCCCAATAAATCCATGAAACTGCACCCGGTTTAATCCACTCAGTATCTTTTATTTGGTTTGGTTCGCTGACATCTGTAATCAAAGTAGATTCGACAATATCTGATAATTTTCCAATGATAAGCGTGTGCCATTGAGAATGCCACGGTAATGTAGTTATAACTCCTTCCTGCTTAAAATTATCACGGGCAGAAGGATATGTAACCTTATATTCGTTAGCATTTTTTAAATTACTCAGCTTTGCAGCACAATTATTTTCTGTTACATCTGCCTCCGAAATTAATGCCCAGACTGGCTGATTATTTACTTTGTACAAAGCCGGAAAACCCCATTCCTGTTCTTTATTAGCAGATAAACCTGTTTTGCTTAGCGGATAAAATTTTTCATACGAAAGATCGTAAGGCTGCATCCAGCGAAATGTTTTTTCAGGTAAAACATACGTTGTAGCCTCACTTGTGATATTAATTTTTATGTCTGATTGATTTGGGAAAACATAACGAAAGGCAACACCATCATTATATACCCTAAAAACAATATCTAATGGCTGATGATCGGAATTCTCGAAACTGAATGTTTTTTCAGTAGCGAAATTTTCACATTCATGGCGTTTACCACAAATCATTTCATATTTATCATGTATTGCAGCAGGTTTTGATGCCGCAATAAAACGCAGGTTATCTGCAAACTGTTCCTCGGCGCGATTAATACCTAGTTTCGAATATGGTAATACTTCTACAAACTTGCTGCCTATTTTATACAATGCCTTATAAGAAAGATTGTGTGCTGCATTTTTTTCAGGCAGATTCAAAACAACTTTTACTTTCCCGTTTGGCGAAACTATTTCCTGTGCATTTATGCTAATTGAACTTAAAATAACAAATAGTGCGGCAATACTATATTTCATTGATATTCTCATATATTAATTATTCTGCTTTTATTAATCAATTCAAGCTGCTAGTTAATAAAGGTAGTCCCTACGGAACAAAATTTGACATGAATAAATTGAATTCTACCAATATGTAATCTCTCCGAGATATTTTTTTGTTACTCCGTTAGGAGTTAAATATTGACAGTGGAATAATAAAATCTACCCGAAAAAATATCCCGTAGGGATTAAACTTTTTTATAGCCAATTTATTTATTGAATTATTAAACCAGCAGCTTGAATTAATTATTCTGTATTGATTTGACAATTATATTTTTTCCTTCTAATCCATTGGAGGTTACTGATAATTTAATTTCATCTGCCTGATGATTGCTTTTTATCACGACCAAAGCCCTTCCGTGCCATGCTTTACGTGTATTGCCTACATATTGCTCAGTGTCTTTTATATCAGCATTATCAACTCCAGCAATAACACCTGGGCCTTCAATTTTAAAATCAAGACGGTTAGCTGCATTTGGCTGAAATATTCCATCTTTATCTGTTATCTCAATAGTTATGTATGATAAATCCTGACCGTTGGCCAGTATTTCCTTTCTATCGGCTGTAAGTTTTATTTTTGCGACATCACCTGCAGTTTGTAAAATGGCTGATTCTACTTCTTTATCATTTTCTACTCCAACAGCTTTAAGCACACCCGGAGAATATGGAATTGAAAATGTAGCCTTAAATTGCTGTTCACGAGCAGTTGGCTGTTCACCAATCAGTTTGTCGTTCAGGTATAATCTTACTTTTGGATATTTGGAATATACTTCGACCTGAACCGTTTTGCCTTCAAAAACAGGCCATGTCCAGCTTTCCCATGTTGGCCAGACTGACCACCATGTTTCTTTAATTTCTAATGGTTCCGGTGCTGGTTCACGAACCGCTATATAGAGTTTTTCATTAGTATTATACAGCATGCTTCGGTAATGCGAGATGGGTTTTCTCCAGCCAATCAAATCTATATCACCGCAGTAAGCGCCATGATAAGGAAAGAAATCATGTTCCCAGTGTTCACCGGGTACGTCACCCGAATAATACCAGCGCCCAATTCCTGATTCACCTAAATAATCCATGGCTGTCCAGACAAAATCTCCAATTACATAGTTGTTCTCCTGAACCAGTTTCCAATTATTAAAAGCATCTTTTGGATACGATTCGGTTTGAACTATTATTCGCGAAGGCACTCTTTTATGATCATCCGGAGCCCTATGCAAATTGTAATTATAACCTGCAGCATCATGTACTGCCATTAACGGATCAAACACATCCCAATTCTTGTCGTTGTTTACTATTGCAGATGTAACAGGACGTGTTTTATCTATTTTCTTTACTGCATCTAAAAGCATTTGGGCTGTTTTTACAGCGTCAGGATCTGACCTCTCCGGTATTTCATTGCCTATGCTCCACATGAAAACCGAAGGGTGATTACGATCGCGTAATACCATTGCTTCTAAATCGCGCTGCCACCACTGGTTGAAATATTTAGAATAATCGTTGCTGTTTTTTCCAATTTTCCAGCAGTCAAAAGATTCATCCATTACTAATAAACCTAATTTATCACAGGCTTCAAGAAATGCTTCTGAAGGCGGATTATGAGAAGTTCTCACTGCATTAAATCCGCCGGCTTTAAGCAGTTCAACTTTGCGTTCTTCGGCACGGTCAAAAGCTGCGGCTCCTAAACAGCCATTATCATGGTGTACGCAGCCGCCGTTTATTTTCACAGTTTTTCCGTTTAACTGAAATCCATTTTCTGTCGTAAATTTTATAGAACGAATACCAAAATCTGTCTTTGTATCGTCTACCACTTTTTTATCTTTTAGAACCTGAATCTGAGCCTGATATAAATAAGGTGTTTCCGGTGTCCACAGTTTAGGGTTCGACACATGTATCGTTTGGGTTAATTCCTTTTCACTATGAGCCGGAAGCTCCACTTGCGTCTGGTCGTTTCCGGCATTTTTAGAATTATTTGAAAGAAGTGTTTTTACAACAATACTCTGTGCAGATTCTGTTTCATTTTTTACCTTGGTTTTTACCAATACAACTGCCTTTTTTGAAGACACCTCGGGAGTTGAAATGTCAATACCCCAATGCGCGACATGTACAGGATCAGTAACAACCATCCAAACATGACGATAAATTCCCGAACCTGAGTACCAGCGGCTGTTCATTTGCTGTGAATTATCGACACGTACTGCAATAGTGTTTTCTTTTCCAAAGTTCAAATATGGTGTAAGGTCGTAACTGAATGACGAGTAGCCATAAGGATAAACGCCCAGCGATTTTCCGTTGATAAAAACTTCAGAATTCATATAAACTCCTTCAAAATAAACAGCTGTTTTTTTTGTTTTCCATTCATCAGGCACCTGAAAGGTTTTACGATACCAGCCAATTCCTGCCGGAAAATATCCGCCGCCGCCGCCTGTTGTATTTTTAGGATGAATTTTTCCTTCAATACTCCAGTCGTGAGGCAAATCGAGTTTACGCCAGCCTGTATCATTGAAACTGTTTGTTTTGGCTTCAGAATCATCTCCTAAAAAGAATTTCCAGTTATAATCAAATAACTGTTTTCTTTCAGGTCCATTTTGTGCATATCCTGAAAAAATACCTATAAGTATGATGAATACAAATAGTACTTGTTTTATGTATGAATTTAAGTTGAACATCTTGTTATTGTTATATTTCTAAATACTTTATAATAGCATTATTAACCCGTTGGATGTGATTATTTTAACACATAGAAACATAGCTTTTGTTTACTTAAAAAAGGCGTTTCACTTATTTAAAATACACATAGCTATCTATGTGAAAGAAATGTGTTTCTTTTTGTCTCCTTTTTTACACCTAAAATCTATGTTTCTATGTGTTTAATATTTTTTTTAATTACAACCAACGAGTTTTTATTATTCACATAATTGAATACAATTTTAAAACACCGGATCTAAATTAATTAAGCGAATAATGAACAAATTCCTTGTAACTATCGAAGTTCTTATTCGATCTTGAATACGACAGCTGTTTCAAAAGGCATTTTTGCCGGACAAGTAACAACTAGACCATCACCTTCCTGTTTCCATTGTAATTTGCCATTATATCCAAGCAGTTTCACCTCTTTAATAGGTTTGCTAAACAACTTTGCTTCTGTACCAAGAGATTTGATTTTTAATTGTGCTCCCGGAGCAGGTACATTCATACAAAATGCGTAGAATTCACCCTTCTTACCAACAGTAAAACGAATGTCCTGAGCATCGAACTTGAACTCTGCTTGTATATGATCTAACTTACCGCCAGGAAGCATTTTCAACTTGCCGTTAATTTGTTCTCCTTCACCGGGAATAGTCCATGCATGACTTCCGTAAACGGCTTCTCCATTTCGTTTCATCCAGACACCAACTTCTTTCAACATTTTTGTACTGCCATTGTCTAATGAACCATCAGGCAAAAGCGAAATACATATAGCGGCATTACCATCGCGGGCAATAGCTTCGATAATATAACGAATCATCATTCCCGAATCGTAAGTAAAGCCGGGAGCATAAAACCAGTCGCCAACCGGAATTTCTGCAATCCATGGCTGATCGGTTTTGATCTCTGCCGGAACACCAAATTCTTCGGTATTTACTGTACCATTAGTCTTTTTTCGGAATTTCACTATGCTAAAAGTATTTACCTTACCACGATTTTTGAGTGTACGGTTATAATAATCGGCTATGACCGTTTGCATAGCGTCTACTTTGAGACCAGTTCCTGTTAAATTGCCTGTAAAAGGCCCTTGTACTATTCCATCAGTATAAATGAAATCAGGATCATAATGCTCCACAACATCCATCATTCGTAGTGCCCACTTTGTTGTGTACCATTTTGCATAATCAAGATGATTAGTGAATATTCCTCCCGATGGAGATCTCCATTCTATTCGGGCAGCCTCAGCTACCCCCTTATACTCTCGCAAATTAATACCATAAAGCAGCTTAGGATCATATCCTTCCCACCATTTACCTTTACCATCAGCAAGGGTCAGGTTTCCATCATATGGAATACCTTTTTTGGCACCTTCTTTGTCGCTGCCAAAAGCTGTCTGCCACCACCACCATGTATATTCGTGGTGAAATGTTACACCATAATGCATTCCATTGGCACGACAAGCTTTTGTCCATTCATCAAGTAAATCACGTTTTGGACCGATATTTACAGAATTCCACGGTTGATATTTTGAGTTCCACATATCGTAATTATCGTGATGCACTCCCTGAATCATCAAAAAACGAGCACCAGCATCATGATAAATTTTTGTAAGCGCAGCCGGATTAAGTTTTGTTGGATTCCAGTCACGAAGTATTTCTTTATACCCAGATTCAGATGGATGACCAAATTTCGCGAGGTGGTTTTTGTAGGCATCTGTACCTTCTGTGTAAAGTTTTCGTGCATACCAGTCACCGCTTTCACCTGCCGCTTGTGGGCCAAAGTGAACCCAAATACCAAATTTAGCCTCACGAAGCCAAGCCGGCTCACCAGGATAATTCTTCTCTATTGATTCCCAGGTTGGTTCAAACGGTCCTGATGCGATAGGAAGATTCAGCTTCATTTCGGGAAACGATTGCCAGTCACCCATGGAGACGCTGTCTTCTGGTAATATTGCTGGTACCGAAGGAAATGCTGGCAGTAAATAAGGTTCATCACTCGATTTTGTCTTCTTTTTTTTATTTTGGGTATATCCTGAAAAAATACCTATAAGTATGATGAATACAAATAGTACTTGTTTTATGAAGAATTGTTTTTTGTATGAATTTAAACCGGTCATTTTATTGCTTTGTTTCTAGTTAGTTCATTCGTTTTGAAAAACTTATTGTTTCCCAATATATTCCATGATAAATCCAAAATGATAGGGTTTATTACCTGAATTGGTATATTTTTCCATTGTTTTGGCTCCCCATGTATCATCGCCGCCAACCCCATGAATATTCAAATCAATATTCAGGTTAATAAAATCGCGTTTCGGCAGCTGGTAATCATGTGTCGTGTTCTCTAAATCATCTTCTGTATAAGGCCATGCACGAAAATTAAGAGGCTGTAAACCTGTTATTTTTATGGTTTCATTATTTTGAGCCTGTAAAGAAAACCAGCGAACATCACCGCGATTTGCATTGTCTTGCGGCACCGGATATGGAACCACAAAATTTTCCAGTTCTGAATGATACAAACCAATCAGCGAACCTGTTTTTCTGTCCGGATAATTTTCATTTGGCCCTCTTCCATACCAGTCAATTGTACTATAGTTATCCGGAATACGAACTCTCATTCCGAATTTAGGAATCAGCGGAATAGTATCGCTCTGAGGTGTGTATTGTGCTTCAACTTGTAATTTCCCTTCGCCGTTTAATTGATAATTCAGTGTATAATTGGCACCAATAGCCGGCAGGCTCATATCGAACTTAACGGTTGTTATGTTACTGTTTTTTAAAACACTAACATTTTTAACTATTCTGGTTTCTGCTGCTTTTTTCCATTTGCCCAGTTCTTTTACATAACCGCTCTGCTTTTGATTGTCGTTTGGCGTTTTCCAGAAATAAGGCTCAAGTCCGCCCTTTAACAGCTCCTTCCCATTAGCTTTCCAACTTACCAATGAACCATTTTTTCGGTCAAGGATAAAAGACATTTTTTCGGCTTTTAGCTCAATTTGCGAAGCTGATTCTGTTACAATTACCTTTTTTTCAGTTGCCGTTATATTGGTCCAGTTGTAAGGTTTGATAACAAATTGTTCGCGGGCAATGCAAAACCCTTCTTCTGCCCAAAGGGCTGCAGATTTGAGTTTAGCATAGACATTTAAAGTTATTTCCGAAGGAATTGTACCTGTAAGCTGCGGTGAAGGAATTTTTATATCTGAAAATGTCCCCGGCAAAATGTTATCACTGCTAAACTTACCTTTTTGCAGTGATTTGCCATTGGATGTATATTCATATTCAAAATCAAAATTACCAAGCTGCAGAAAATCAAAATGATTTGTAACTCTTAGTGTTACATCCTTATCATCTAAAAGCTGAAATACCACCTGCTGATACACTTTTTGTACTTCAAAATAATGAGGGTGAGGCGTTCTGTCTGATGAAATCAAACCTTTTATTGAAAAAGTTCCATCATTTGGCTGATCTCCAAAATCACCTCCGTAAGCCCAAAATTCATCATCTTTCAATTGATAATCATCCGGGTGTTCGGTGAGTTTTAGAGAAGAGTTATCTTTTTTCTTTGCCAAGCCCTGATCTACCCATTCCCAAATAGCGGCACCGGTAAGGCTTGGGTCATTATAAATTACATCCCAGTATTCCTGAAGATTTCCTCCCGAATTACCCATTACATGCGCATACTCACGCATAAATACCGGCCTGTCTGTTATTTTTTCTCCTAATTTTTTCAGGTCTTCAGGATGCAGATAACCTTCATCGTAAATATCTGATACACTACGATCTGTATCCGAATAGACCTGTCGGCTTGGATCAAGTTTCTTTACAGTATCAGCCATAGCCACAAAGTTTTGTCCGCTGCCGCCTTCATTTCCTAATGACCAGAAAGTAACACAAGCGTGGTTTTTATCTCGCTGAACAAGGGCAGCAGCTCTCTCGACATGCTGCTTTTTCCACATCGGGTTATCACCCATTTCTTTATTTCCGAGGCCAAAACCATGAGATTCCTGATTTGCTTCGTCCATTACGTAGAAACCGTATTTATCGCAAAGTTCATAAAACAAAGGATCATCAGGATAATGACAGGTACGTATCATGTTGATATTGGCCTGTTTCATCAGTTCAATATCCCTAATCATGGTATTACGACTTACATGCTTACCTGTGCGCGGGTGCTGTTCGTGGCGGTTTACACCTTTGAGTTTAACTGCTTTATTGTTGACATAGAATACATCTCCGCGAATTTCAATTTTACGAACGCCGAAATAACACTCGGCTTTATCTACAATTTCGTTTTTATTGTTTTTGAGTTTCAGTTTAAGATGATATAAATCCGGAGTTTCGGCAGACCATAGCTTGGGATTTTTCATCAATGAATTTATTCCGATTGACAGCTGTTTTGACTTTTGAACCACAGCTGCTTTCTTAGAAAAAGTGAGATCAATCCATTCGCCTTGAGCAGAAAAACCAGAAACCTCAGCATCTATATACAATCCTTTACTATCCTGATCTGATCGATTATCAATATTTAGATCGATAGAAATACTGGCATTGTTAAATGAATTATCAGGTACAGCTTTAACAAAAAAATCGCTGATATAAGTTTTTGGGCGGGCAATTAAATCTACATCCCTAAAAATACCGCTTAATCGCCACATATCCTGATCTTCAAGATAACTGCCATCGCACCAGCGGTATACTTCAACTGATAGTTTATTTTCTCCTTTATGGATGTATTTTGTGATATCAAATTCTGCCGGACACATAGAATTTTCGCTGTACCCCACCTTTTGTCCGTTTACCCATATATACATTGCTGAAAGTACTCCTCCAAAATTAATGAATACCTGTTTATTGTTCCAGTTTTCAGCAATGGTAAAAGTTGTACTATAACTTCCTACCGGATTTCGCTGCAGATAACTTGTAAAATATTTTTCAGGTTCACTTGTTACTTTGGGAGGATTACGCTTAAACGGATAAGTCGAGTTCGTATATATTGGGGTTCCGAATCCCTGGAGTTCCCAGTTTCCGGGAACCAGAATGTTGTCCCAATTTTTTGTTGAATAATTCTCTGTATAAAAATCAGCCGGTCGTGATTGCGGATCTGGCGACCACTTAAATTTCCAGATGCCGTTAAGCGACTTAATCATCGCATTATTCATTTTCTCTTCAGACAAAAAACCATACGCATGCGGTTTTTCCTTGTTTATGCCATTAATATCCGGATTCTCCCAATCGGGAACATTTTGAGCATGAAGGATATGTATGGAGAAAAACAGAATTCCTAAAAAGAGTTTTTTTATTATAGTAATTGATTTATTCATACTTGTTATATTAACAATCTTATCTGGCTTAAGAAAATGGTTTCCGTTTTTAAGTGATTCAAAATACTGCCTTTATTTTTAATTATATCAACCCGCTGGATTTAACTACGTCGTCTGTTCGCCTCGATCGAGTTCATAAATATTTTATTTAAACACATAGAAACATAGATTTTATACCTAAAAAAGAATACTAAAAGAAACATATTTCTTTCACATAACTAGTCCCGAAGCTTCGGGATACATTTCAATTAAGTGAAACGCCTTTTTTGAGAGATTATAGTCTATCTTTCTATGTGTTAAAATAAAATGTCATGAGCTGGCTAACTTTTAAATTGATTTTATCGCGCAATAATAAAAGGGATGCTTTTTTTATAGCTGTTGTTTTTTACTGATAAAAAATACGAGCCGGCAGAAAGTCCACTCACATCCAGCGTATGCAGCTCTTGCCCGCTATTTACAGTAAAAACTTTTAGTTTTTGTCCTGCAATATTATATATAGCTATTTGGGTTGGTTCAGTAATCGCCGAATCAAATTTTATATTCAGTTTATCGTTTACCGGATTAGGGTAAATCATTACTCCTCCGCTGCCTGGCAGTGCGCTTACTTTATCAACCGACAATGTGGATGTTTTAATCAAAACAGCTGTAGTTGACAAAGCGGGTACCGTAACTGTAAATGAATTTGAATTAACATTTACGGTGTTCTTTTTTAATGCATTAGTCGTATGAGATACGAAAGTTTCCGCTGCCGGAAGCCCGGAAATCTGTAATGTTTCAAAATTTCCATTTTCGACAGCAAAGTTGTTAAGGTTTACTGTTACAGTGCGTGATGCATTCATATCTTTATTCACAATAATTACAGTCATCGCATCTGCTGCCTGGTTTACTGTAGTGTAAGCCGAAACCGTGTTTTCAAGTGAAGAAGTACTTGAAACACTATAATCTTTTGCATAACGGCTAAAAAGGTGCAGCGTTTCCCACATACCTACAGACCAGTTCCATGGGCTGAACAATTCAACGCCATTGTTGGCAAATGTCCCTAAATGTGAAGCATATATAACAGATTCAAGGCTTGGGTTGCTACTTGACATTGTACCCCATTCGCTTACTCCTGTAGTGATGCCATGGTTTGCGCCAAAATGTTCTGTCAGCCAGTCCTCAACACGCTTGAAAATGTATTGTTTTGTAAGTGAGGTATCCCATCCGCCAGTACTTGTTTTAACACCATTTGAACCCGGATAATCATAATTTGTATCATAATAAATTCGGTGCCCCTGCAAAGCTGCGGCATCATCACCGTTATACGAAGGGTAATTGTGAATATCTAATACGTCTACCAGTTTAATACCCGTTGCTTTATATTCGTCGCCAAGGCGTTTTATGAAATACTCAATCCATGGATAATATCTGCCATTGACGTATATACTTTCATTTGACCATTTGTACCATTGCCATTCAGAGGTTGTAACAGGTCCGCAAAGTTTAATACCAGGGTATATCGCTTTTGCTTTCTTGGCTAATTCTATATAACGATCCATAAAAGCAGAAGCCGATAACTGAGTTGGCATAGCCCAGTCGTGCGTTCCGTTCCATATATCTACCTCATTGTCCATGTTCCAGTATACAAACTGATCTTTGTTATAGCCTTTCCCATTAGCTCCAAACCAATCATTAAGAATTCCTACCGAAGAATCAGCTGGCCATGGCTTGCTGAACAACTCGGGATTTCCATCGACTAAGGCAGTACCTCCTCCGCTTGTATTAGGAGTTCCTCCTCCGGCCAAATTCTGATGAACACCAGACCAATACTGTGCCTGGTTATATCCCCAGTCATTGAAATTATTATTGGCATTGGATGCAACCCTGCCTAACAGCTGAAAGGCAAACATGCCCTGCATATCAGGAAAATTATTAGTAATATTCTGTGCAGGTGCATCCCAATCAGCAGCATAAACGTTGTTATACCAGTCAGGATGAACAGCCAGTTTTGCCTGCCAGTTATAGGCTGATGCATTATTACCTCCATTCAGACGGGAAAAACGTAAACCTGCATCTTTGTAAAATTGGGCTGGTTTGTCTAAAAAATCATTTTTTCCGTAAATGTATGGCGATACCTTTTTTTTGTTTACAGCAGCATCTACCGTAATCTGAACATTCTGAGCTAAAGTTACTGTACTAGCAAGGCCGCAAAAGCTTACTACAAAAAAACACTTTTTTAAAAACGTAAATTTCATATCCATATCTAATTTTATTTATTACTATTATAACTTTTTTTAGGCGTATAGTTTATTATTTGTCCATTTCGTAAATTCGTTCCATCAACTGCCATTTCTGGTTTGCTGTTGCCTCGGCAGACGTGTCCTGAAATTGTGCCATATGCGCTTCCCATTCGCTTTGTCTCGGTTTTGCGGCCAGTTCCTGCATTGCCTTGTCGTGATTGAAATCGGCTACAGTGTCCATAATCATGAAAAGCCTTGTTCCCATAAGATAGATTTCCATATCGATAATTCCCACTTCTTTCATTCCCTGGGTTATTTCCGGCCACGCTGCCCCTTTTGCATGCGCCTTTTTATATGTTTCAATTAATGCAGCATCATTAAGCAGTTCCATGGTTTTGCAATAACGTTTAAATGAGATTGGCATTTTTTATAATTATTAATTTGTTATTAAGTAAAAGTGATTTTGTTATTTGCCGGCTATAGCCAATTCGTATATTATTATTTTATTTTTAATACTATGGCAATATCGTTCGGGATCACTTTTGGTTTTGTAATTACCAATGAATCGCCCGATTGTTTCCAGGAAAGTTTCTCTTTACTTCCAAGGATTTCAATACTCTTAATTTTACCGTTATATTTATTCTTACCAAGCAGTTTCAAACTAATATTATCAGAAGGCACTCCTAAAAGGGTTGCATAAAGAATATTCCCTTTTTGATTATAACGGATATCATTAGCCGACAATTTTACTTTTCCCTCACTAAAGCTTTGGTCTTTATCAGGTTTTATGGCATCTGAAACAGGGCCTTCTCCATATTGTTTCCACGGACGTGTATCAAAAATACTTTCTTTGTTTACATCCATCCAGGCTGCTATTTTTTCAAGAATTGCAACTTCCTTATCATCAATAGTACCGTCTCCCTTAACAGGAATATTAAGCAGCAGATTTCCATTTTTACTAACAATGTCAACCAGCATGTGAATTACTGTAGCGGCAGATTTGTACCCATTGTTATCATAAACTGATTTACTGTAGTGCCAGTCTCCGATACACGTACAGGTTTGCCATGGCAAATCTTCGATTTTATCCGGAGCACCTCTCTCTACATCCCATACCATACACTTTTTTTGTTCATTAGTCAGCATTTTTCCAAACAGTACAGCCTCCAGCTTATCGTTGTGAGCAGCCATATTACGGTTATAGAAATCAGCCGCAATTTTTAATCCCGCATCACTTACAGGGTAAAGCGGCAGGGCGGTATCATCAAAATAAAGCAAATCGGGATTGTACTTATTAATAAGATCTATTGTCCTATTATAGAATTTTTCGCAGTAAGCCTGTGAAGGTATTGACGCACCATTGTCCCAATTCCACTGACCCCACAGCGCAAATAAATCTTTATCACTGTTTAAACTGAAAGGATGATTTTGGGCATAAAGTTCCTGCGGATCAAGTCCTTCCCACCATTTTCCTTTACCATCGGCTTTTGTAAGTTTTCCATCATACGGAATTCCCGCAAATGGTCCGCTGGTATCTGATCTCTGCGATGTCTCAAACCATGTCCATGCATGAGTAGCATGAACGCTTATCCCGAATGGAAGTCCGTATTTTTTTGCTGCTTTTGACCAGCCAGTCATAATATCTTTTTTAGGCCCTACACGTACCGAGTTCCACTCCTGATATTTACTGTCCCACAAATCCAGGTTGTCATGATGATTTGCCATGGCAAAGAAATACTGAGCTCCTGCCCTTTTGTAAAGTGCTACCAGTTTTTCAGGGTCCCAGTTTTGGGCTTTCCAGTCATTAATAATTTCTTTAAACCCAACTTTTGATGGATGTCCGTAATGTTCAACAAACCATTTGTATTGGTCACCGCCTTCGTTATACATAAATCTCCCAAACCAGTCACCTTGTTCAGGCTGGCACTGCGGCCCCCAATGAGCCCAAATACCAAACTTGGCATTACGGAACCACTCAGGAGTTTTATATTGCTGCAATGACTGCCAGGTTGGGGCAAATTTCCCAGCTGTAACCGGTTCGTTACCTTCCCTAACGGGTGATACATAATTTTCCTGAGCCATCAGACAAGATGAAAATAGTATATAGAATACTATAGACAAACTGAGTTTCACTGAAATTTTTATATTCATTTTTTTGTTTTTAGGATAAATAAATTTTAATGTAAGACCTGCGGAAAAACTCAGTTTTTATTGAATCATCGCAGGCCTTAGTTTTTTTTAACTATTAATGCTAAATCAAGGGTTAAAAACATAGGTATGCAATAGTTGTCTTTTTGTTGCGTACCTACGGCACGCCAACGAATTTCAAACCTAATTGCTACCAATATTTAGTGCCTAAAGGCACATTTCAACTCTTGATTTGCATTATTAATTGATTTTTACAACTCTAATATTATCAACAGCAGCACGCAGACCAGTTACAGTTGCTTTAGAACCTGAAACTGCCTGAATATGAAATTCGCCAGATCCGGAAGCCCCTAATAACTCTGTTAAACTCGATGCCTGAGCTCCGTCTTTTTTGAAATCTGATAATGGAATCGTAACCGTAACCCATTTTCCTTTAGTAGTGTACGAAACAATTTTATCATTAGCTTTCCAAGGCTCATACTTTGCATAGAAATCATAATTTCTTGTTATCTGAATCGTAGTTCCATTCCATTCACCAGGAACATTGATTTCAAATTTTACTGCATAATCTGCAACTGGGTCTGCAAGATCCTGTGCTGAAACCCACTGACCGGAATTGACGTTAATACTGCGTCCCCATTCCCACCATGTACCATTATTAGGACCTAGTGTACCATGATCCAGAACTGCAAAATATCCATGATTTCCGGGGAAATCAACATTGCTGTTACTTGTAGCGCAGCCCCAGCTAAAAGTATTTACATTATCAAAATTACATAAAGATTTTGTAGTTACATCATTCACATTGAATGTTGTAGTAACTGTGCCTGAAGCTGTAATTATATTTAAAGGTGCACTTGTTGTGACATTAGGCATTACGAAACTAATGCTCTTTCCATCAACTGCAGCTGTGTAATCAGTAATTATTTTTCCTCCAAAACTAATTTCGTTTATAAGGAATAAATTTGATCCAGATAGGGTAACCAGATCTCCTTCAACCGGATTTTCGTTTGAAATACTAACAAGCGCAGGCGGTCCGGCAACAATGCTGAAAGCAAAAGTTGTTGTTCCTACTGATGTAGTGTATTGAATAGTATTAAGTTTATTTGCAGGAACTGACGGGAATGGTATTACCGCCGGCACCTGAACAGCTGCATAAGTATTTGAAAACAAACCAGCATTAAAATCTGCAGGTATACCATTAAAAGTGATTTTTGTAGCGCTCTTTAAATTTTTACCTGTGATTACGATCCATTGACCAGGGACTATTTTATCAACCAGGGTATCATTTGGCGAAGCGGCATAATTTCTTATCTCTGTAATAACAGGACCTGTTCCAGATGCATTATCATCATCATTATTACAAGAAGTCATCGAAGTAATAATTAAGATTATGCTGAGCGTCGATAATAGACGGATGTGTTTATAAATTATATTTTTCATCTTGATTCTTTCTTTATATTAATAATAAGGAACTGCAGGTTCAGCTAATTTAGGGTTAGCAACTATCTCTGAAGCTGGCAATTGTAACCTGAAAGTAGATTGAGTAGCGGGAGAAATATTTCCAACAGGATCGTTGGGCGTGGCTTCTCCATTTGAATAATTAAACAATACTCTTTTTTGATTGTTAAGAATATCTATCGCTTTTACAGGATTGTAGTAAGAGAGTCTTACCAAATCATACCAAAATTGTCCTTCACAGGCAAATTCGATTCTTCTTTCTTTAAAAATAATATCGGCATCAAGAACGGTTACCGGGTCAACTCCGGCACGGTTCCTTACCTTATTAAAATACAATAATGCATTAGGGTCGCTTGTAGCGGCATTATTACCAAGGATGGCATCAGCATATATTAAGTAAACATCTGCCAATCTTAATATATAATTATGTTCTATCGAACCTAAGTATGTCATTGCCGGCGTATTGTTATCTGCTCCGTTTCCTATAATGTGTTTTTTCATAGCCGCAGATGTAGCGTTATAACCACCGCCTGCAGCATTTAACTCTGCATAATGATCTCCCGGCAGCATAAAAGTCGTTTTTCGTCTTATTGAATCCTGTGCGGTATACTGATTATATAAATCATAAGTAGGCCCCAGCGGAGTCCAGGCTCCTTCTTTTCCCGGGTTGATATCATTACTTGGTGAGTGTGTCAATAATTGGTTTCCTATACCCCATCCTGAAGTGGCAGCCCATTGCAGGGCAAATAATGATTCTTTATTATCATTAAATTTCGTTTTAAAAAGATCTGAATAACTTGGAAGTAAGGTTAAACCACTGTTTTCGACTACATCTTTTGCATATTTTTTGGCAAGGTCTAAATATGCCTGATTACGATTACCTCCTGATTGTCCTAATCCCGCCATTGTTAAATACACCTTACTTAACATACTTTTTGCTGACCAGGATGTAACTCTTCCCGGTACATCAGAAGCAGGAAGGTTTTCTGCAGCAAAAGTTAAATCGTTTACTACAAATTTGTAAACATCTTCTACCTTATTTCTATTTACTAATGGCGATTTTACTAACTTGATGTTATCTTCAATAATTGGCACATCACCCCATAGTATGGCAAGATGGTAATAAGCCATAGCGCGGATAAATCTCGCTTCGGCTATTGCTGCATTTTTATCAGCCTGAGATACTGATGCCGGAGTGTTTTTATTTATAGCTTCAATTGTAACATTACAATGTGCACCTATAATGTATAATCCTGTCCAGCCCCCTACTAAGATACCATTAGACCCTGAAAGCGTAAAAGTATTTAGCTGTACTGCATCATTATACCAGGCGGCCAGTAAGTTACCACTCAATATATCGCCAAGCATAAGGTATGGATTTGTATTCCACTGAAACCATGCTTTACCTCCGTAAAGTCCAGCTGTGGCTAATCTAAGTTCATCTTTTGTTTTGTAAAAATTCTCTGTGCTTGTCTCTGATTGAGAAGGTCGGTCAAGAAAATCATCCTGGCAGCTGCTTACTATAAAAAATATAGCAAACACCATATAAATCGGTTTTATATTTATTAGTTTCATAATACGTAAGTTTTATTAGTTATTTGGTTAAACCCAGGGTAAGTCCAAAAGTGAATACTCTTGGTTGTGGATAAAAACCATTATCAATTCCTGTTTGTAATGGATTCCATGAACCAACTTCGGGATCTAAACCTTTGTATTTTGTAACAAGAAAGGCATTGGTAACATTAAAGTACAATCGTAAAGAGCTTATGTACATCTTTTTTAATGCATTTTCGGGAACTGTATAACCTAAAGTAATATTCTTGCATCTAATAAAAGAGCCGTCTTCAAGATATCTGTCAGAGAAACGATTGTTACGGTTACTGTCATTATTTTTAACTCCAACTATTGTAGTATTAGGATTGGTAACATATACGTTATTGACATCACTGGCCGAACCATTAGGATCTATTAAAGCTAATCTTGCGTGATCGTTTAATGATTTTAGGTAACCGTATTGTGCTAAAGGATTATCTCCGTTAACCCTCATTCCGTTTAATACTTTGTTTCCATAATTACCACTAAAGAATATATTTAAATCGAAGCCCAGATATTTAAATGTATTACCAAAACCGAACTGGAATTTAGGAATAGAAGAACCTAGAAATGTCTGGTCTTTTTCAGTAATAATACCATCTCCGTTTATGTCTTTAAATTTAAGGTCACCATACCATACCCCTCCGGAATTTGGTGTAACCGGTAAACGGCTGCCATCAGTATTTGTAGGCATACCATGGGTGTGGCCAAGCGCATTGTTATTGGTAAAATCAAAATCTGATGCGTTTGCAAATACACCTTCAACCTGATAGCCGTAAAAATTCCCCATAGATCTTCCTACTACAGTGTTAGTAACCACATCACCTCCATTGTATCCTGGTAATGATGCTCCATCGGTATTTAACTTTAATACTTTGTTCTCATTATGAGACAGCGTAAAGTCTGTATTCCAGCTAAAGCTCTTGGTAGATATATTTGTTGTGTTTATTCCAAAATCAAATCCTCTGTTTCTAACAGAACCTATATTAACATCTGGGGCATCAATTGCTCCCGGAGAATATCCAACGTTTGTTCCGGAATAAAGTGGTAACGGAATTTTCATTAACAATCCGTCTGTTAAACGATTATAAACATCAAAAGAAAAATTAAGTTTCCATCCAAAAAATCTTCCATCAATTCCGGCATTACTATATTCTGTTTTTTCCCATTCAACTAAAGGATTTCCTAAACTGGCTGTCAGCTGTGATACACCAGATAAAGAAGTTGCAACTGAACCTAATGTAGATAAATAAGCATTGTTTCTAATATTTTGATTATTAGTAAAACCATAACTTACCCTTAATTTTAATTCATTGACAATTTTTGAATTCTTTAAAAAATTCTCATTATTTAATTTCCACGAAAGGGCTCCTGAATAAGTAGTTACCCAGCGGTTTTCAGGAGAGAACTTCGAAGAACCATCTGCACGGATATTACCGGTAAACAAATATTTATCGTTATAAATAAAATTAACACGTCCGAAATAAGATTCCTGTGCTCCATCTCCTCTGGTTCCGCTATTGGTAGCAGTACCAATGTCACCACTGCTTATGTTAGTAACACTATTTGAAATGAAATTTTTTCTTGTTGCCGAAACATTTTCATACTCTGACCATTGAGCCTCATGTCCTGCCAAAACATTGACATTATATTTGCTTTTAAATACTTTAGCGTAAGTTAAAAAGCTTCTAAAAGTGGTATAATAGTTTTGATCGTAACCATAAGTTGCCTCATTCTCTAGTCTCTCCGTATTTCCAAACTTATATTTAGGGCTAAATCTGTCTGTCGTGTTATAAGAATAACTTCCTGATATTTCATTTCTAAAAGATAAATCTTTTGTAAATGCTATATCAGCATAGAAATTTGCAAACAACTGATTTCTTCTAAGGTCGTTTTTGTTCATTGCTGCCAGGGCAACCGGGTTAACTAAATTTCTAACCCATCCGTTTGTACTTTCTCCTCCTGCAAAAGAACCGTCAGGATTTTTTAAGGGAATATCCGGAGTTTGTCCTAATGCTTGTGAAATAACACCTGTATTAGTTGAATTTACATTCTCATTAATACGCGTTAGTTGTATACTAGTTCCAATTTTTAACCAGTTGGTTGTCTTGTTATCTAGGTTTAACCTTACGGAACCTCTGGCAAATTCAGACCCAAGAGATATCCCTTCCTGATCGAAATAAGATCCAGACAGCAAATACTGTGTTTTCTCATTCCCTCCGCTTAAAGTTAGTACATAATTGGTGATTGGAGCGACTCTGAATAATTCGTCCTGCCAGTCTGTTCCTTTACCTAAATACTGTGGGTTCGCTAATTCAGGTCTTGCGTCAAAACCCCAGCCAATACCTTGATTTCGATCATTAATAAAAGTGGCATATTCCTGTAAATTCATTGTAGGATACTTCTTCATTAACGATTGAAACCCCGTACTATAATCAAAGGTTATTTTTGGAGCACCTTCTTTACCTCTTTTTGTAGATATAACAATTACACCGTTAGTAGCCTGCGAACCATAAATAGCAGTTGCCGATGCATCTTTTAGGACATCGATAGATTCAACATCCGAAGGGTTAATGGTTGCCAGCGGGTTAGTTCCATCTACACCTGCAAAGCCCTGCCCAATAATAACACCGTCTATAACATACAGTGGTGAATTATTTCCAAAAGAGGATAAACCGCGTATTTGCACGCTGACACCTCCTCCAGGCTGACCAGATGTTTGCTGTACCACAACACCAGGCACTTTACCCTGCAGTGCCTGATCGATTGTTACAGGCTGTGTTCGACGAAGCTCATCTCCTGATATTGATGATATTGCTCCGGTAAGATCTTTTCTTTTTGCTTTACCGTAACCAATTACTACTACTTCTTCTAAAGACCTTACATCTACCTTTAAATGAATTGTTAGTTTGCTTCCGGTTATTTTTGCTTTTTGAGTTACATATCCAATGTAACTAATCTCTAGTGTTTCCCCTATTTTTGCGTCAATAGCAAATTGACCATTTTGGTCAGCTATTATACTTTTCCTGGATGCTGGTACATAAATATTAGCCCCTAAAACAGGCTGGTTTAATTCGTCCAGGACAATACCGGTAATTTTTCCGTCATTATTTTGAGCCGATACTGCTCCAAACGAAAAAAGCATTACCAAAAGGAGGTACTTACTAAAGAGCTTCTTGTCTTTTACAAAACGCTGAATCACGTGTTTTTTGTTCATAATAAATTTTGGTTAGGTTAGTTTAAAGTGGTTTACTCGAAAAAGCATTTTATCATGAAATATTTTCAACTTTTTACCTCGTGAGTAAATGCTTTTTTTTGTCATATTTAAGAACAAATTAACAATAAAGTAACATTAAACTATGGTGCATTATGTATCAAAAGACTGTATCAATTGTTGCAATTACTGCAATTATCATAAAAAAACTACAAAATTTATTTCATTAACTCATTTAATATTATAATAAATTGCTATTTTAATAATGATAATTTATTATATCCAAAAAACAGGGTTGTGAAGACAAAAAGACGTGTGTTATATTTAACAGAATACATTTAAATTTTTAAAAAAGATTTGATGTATTCTAAGAAGGGATTATTAGCTGGTTTGCAGATCAATTCCAGCGAAAAAACTCAATTATAATTAAAGACTAAATTGAAGTTGAAAAACAGTATTTGTATTTCCTGAGTTTTCCTGCAACGTATTTTTTTAACCTTGAGTTTTTGAAGTGCAAAAGATTAAACCTGCAAAGTTTTAAAAAATCCTGCAGGAACTAAAACATTCTATAAATCAACAATTATAGATTATTCTTGTGGCTATTTTTGTAGATACGTAAATACTCCGAAGGTAAAGAACCAAATTCTTCGCGAAAATACTTCGCAAATCTTTTTGGGGAATTAAATCCAACTTCATACGCTATTTCGGCAATCTGCAGCTGGCTTTTTTCAAGAAGCTGGCGTCCGCGTTTCAATCGAATTGTTCGAATAAATTCAGTTGGGCCTTTGCCTGTAATAGCCATTAATTTTTTATATAAATGGCCACGGCTTAAACCTAAAGCCGTACTCAGGGTTTCAACAGAAAATTCAATGTTATTTATATTTTCTTCTACAATTCTAATAGCATTTTCTATAAGAGTCTCATCCAGCGAAGTAATAGTAATTTCTGCCGGTGACACATCTAGTTTTTGACTAAACGAGACATGGCTTTTCTCCGTCCATTCGACAAATTTTTGAATGCGCAGTTTTAGCAGGTTAAAATTAAAAGGTTTAGTAATATAATCATCAGCGCCAAGCTCCAGCCCTTCCTCTATATGTTCATCGGCAGTACGGGCTGTTAATAGAATCACCGGAATATGAGACCAATGAATATTGGATTTTACCTTTTTACAAAGTTCTATTCCATTCATAATAGGCATCATTACATCACTTACAATAATTGTTACATTAAACTTATGCAGTAATTCTATTGCCTCTTCTCCATTATTAGCCGTTATTACAGTATATACCTCTTTAAGGTTATCTTGAATAAACTCACAAAAATCATTGTTATCATCTACAAATAATAATACTTTTTTACTTGCAGGCATATTGTTTTGTTCCTCTTCTTCCTCTTCGAATTCCTTTAATAGATTTTGTGCCGAATATTTTTCTTCAGTATCATCTTCAACTACTTTAATTGGAATTTTAAAAGTAAAAATACTGCCTTGCGGTACATTATCTGTAACGGTTATTGTACCTCCATGAAGATTGATATATTCGTTTACAATATGTAATCCGATACCTGCCCCTGTTTTTTCCTGTTCTTGCTGTGCTTGGTAAAATCGTTCAAAAATATATTTCTTTTCTTCATCACTAATTCCGGAACCGGAGTCAGAAACACTAACGCAGACATTACCATTCTCCTGCTTTATGTGAATACTAATTGTACCTCCGTCTAAAGTATATTTGAATGCATTTGAAAGTATATTGATCAATATTTTTTGAATTTTATCCTGATCAAACTGCATTGTTAAACTTTTCAAATCATTGAAAAAGAGAAAGCTGATATTACGCTCTTCTGCATAAACACAAAATGATGTATAAATTTCACTAATAAAATTAACAAAATCACCCGGCTTTAAATTCAATCTTTCTACACCAACATCCAGTTTATGAAAATCAAGCAGTGAATTTATTAATGTCATCAGCTGTTGTGCATTTTTATACATAACACTCAGCTTTTTCTTCATATTTTCATTTGCCGTATCTTTCAATAATATCTGCAAAGGTGTAATAATGAGCGTAAGGGGCGTGCGTAAATCGTGGCTGATATTGGTAAAGAATTTCAGCTTTATTTCATTAATGTGTATTTCTTTCTCATGATCCATTTGAACACGCTGCTGTTCCATATTTATAAGATGGCGTTCTTTTGTTTTACGAACTAAGAATATCAGCATACCAATAATTAAGATTGCATATATAATAAAAGCCCAAATTGAAAAATAAAAAGGAGGCATTACAGTTATAGATAATTCAGTAGGAACGTTATTCCAGACGCCATCACTGTTACGGGCTTTTATCAAAAGTTTGTAATGCCCTGTTGGAAGAGAGGATATAACTATTTTATTTCTTTGAGTCGGCATCCATTGTGTATCAAAGCCCTCAATTTGATAAACATATTTTACCTTATCTGCACTTAATAAATCTCCTGTAGTAAATTGTAAAGAAATAAGTTTATCATCATGCTTAAAATTTAACTGGTTGGTTAACTGTATTGTCCTATCAAGTAATTTTCTTCCGTCATAAAATGAATCTACCTGAATCGTATTGTTTCCTACAGTAAGCCCGGTAAAAATTACTTTTGCCCTGGATTGGTCTTTTTCAGACATTTTATTTGGATTCAAAATAGTGTATCCTACTGCATTGCCCAGCAGGATATCTCCATTTTGTAATTTGCAAATGGCATGGCTGTTAAAATAATTATCCATAAGACCATCCTTAACAGAATAATTTTTACTTGAAAAAGTAAATTCTCCGTTTGTTGCAGAAGTAACTGTCAGTATCGAAAGACCATTACTTGTAGTTACCCAAATATTATTAAGATTATCTTCAATTATACCTTTTATTGAATTATCACATAGTCCTTTCTCTTTGTTAATGTAATAAAGCTTATCTTTTGTTTTATTCCAAATGGTGAGCCCTTCGTTACTGCCTAACCATAAAAGGCCTCGTTTATCTTTATAAATATTTGAAACTTGATTATTTTGGGCAAAAGACTGATTTCCTTTTTTATTCCCTTGATAGAAGGTGTCTTTGTAATTTAGGATATCGATGACTATAATACCATATACAGTACCAATATACATTTTATCGCCGCCATCATAAAACATATCCTGAACATAAACTGTATAATCAAATGGTGTAATTACAGAACTAAAATTATCAGAGCCGGATTGCAGCACCTGAATTTTACCGCCTAATGATCCTATCCATACATTTCCATTTCTGTCTTCTTTTAAACTCCAAATATTGTTACTGGTTAATTTACTGTTCTTGGTTGTATATTGGGTTATTTTGCCATTTTCATAACAAAATAGCCCTTTTTGATAAGTCCCAAACCAAATACGTTTTTTCTTGTCTTCGAGTATGGAAATTATTGCCATGTTTGGAAGAGGGAGCTTCCTAACGATTTCTGAGTTTTTTTCTTTTATATATAATCCATTTCCATCTGTTCCTAACCAAATGTTTCCATGATAATCTTCCATCATAGAGCTGACATCCGAGCATTCAGGGTGTCTGAAATTGATGAAATTCCGGAAACTTTCATGATAAAACGAAAGCCCTTTTTTATTATACCCCACCCATATGGTTTCATTATTATCCTTGTAAAGACACGACACACTGTTTGAGGCCAAACCTGTCTCTATCCACGGATTGTATACTACATTTTTAAACAAGTCTTGTTCTTTATCGTACACAAACAATCCTTTGTGATCTGTTCCTATCCAGATTTGTCCAAATTGATTTTCGCTGATACTGCTTATAGCATTGCTTACCGTTTTTAATCCTGAAATTAATTTATAACTTTTCCACTCTTCATCTGCGTTTTTTTTATAGAAAACTTGTTCGTTTTTATAAGAATAAAGCCATAAACCTTTTTTACTGTCACTATAAATTGTACCATTCGCATTAGCAACGTCTTGCTTTATAAAATTAGGTAAAGCTACAAATGTAAAAACTCCTGTCTTTCTATTCAATTTCAAACAGGTACCTGAATCATCAATTGCATAAAGAAACTCACCATTATCAGTAATAGAAATATCTTTATTTAAAGAGATTTTTGATTTGAATACAGCTGTTGTTTTTTTCTTGATATTATGAAAAAAAACTTTCTTTTTGTTAAATATCCACAGATTTTTATCTTTATCAACAAAAATTTTAGCGCTATTATCTGACTTTATTCCCAGAGTTAACAACAACTCTTTGGTTCCTGATAAAAAAGAATCTTTATCTCTTTTATATACCATATAGGCATATCCTAAATCAATCCATATATTTCCTAAGCCATCCTCCTGCAATCCTAGTATATCATCAGTAGGCAAAGCATTGGAGACACTGGGATGCATTGCAAAAACCTTAAATTCATATCCGTCATATCGATTTAACCCAGACTCTGTACCTACCCAAAGAAACCCGTAACTATCCCTTAGAATTGTTCTTACATTATTATTTGAAAGACCTTCACTGGTCTCTAAATGATGAAAAACATAAGAGGACTGTCCTATAATACTTTGGAAAGAAAAAATCCAAAATATTACAAAAATATAGGCGTACAGCTTTCTTGTGTGTTTTTTCATTTTAAAATGATTAGCAGAATTTTCATCTCAGTATCCCACGGTTGAAATCGCGGGTTATAATTCAAATATAATAAATGTTTAGTCTATCTATAATCTCTTTAATGAATTATGGTATCGCTATACTTCATTTCATTGTGAAAGTATAGCGATACCATAATTGCAATTTATTCATCAATCGGCACTTTTATTTCCCTTCTAAAACTACAACAGAAAAAGGCGGAATCGTGACTTCTAAAATATCATTCTTTATAGAAAATTTATTAAAAACAACCGGAGCGATCTTGTCTGGATTCTCAAAAGTATTATAATCCTGAACTTTTGAAGAAGACAGTACTAATCCTTTAATGTTTTTGATTCCTAGTTCTTTTAAATCAATTTTAACTTTGTTTTCTTTCTTTAAATCAATATTCACAAGTGAAATATGAGTTAAACCTGCTTTATCTTTTGAAGCTGAAACAGAAACCGCCGGTAATTCTTTATTATCAAAAACATACTTTGGAGATTCAATTTTTAAAGGAATCAGCTGGGCATCCTGATGTACATTATACATTTTCATTACGTGATAAGTAGGCGTAAGTACCATTTTTTCTTTATCAGTCAAAATTACTGCCTGTAAAACGTTTACTATTTGAGCCAAATTTGCTCCCTTTACTCTATCGGCATGATTGTTAAACACATTAAGGGTTACACCAGCAATCATAGCATCTCTCATAGTATTTTGCTGATATAATGCGCTTGCTCCTTCCTCGGTATCATACCATCCTCCCCACTCATCAACTATCAAGGCAACTTTCTTTTCCGGATCGTATTTATCCATAATTTCAGTATGTTTTTGAACCAGCTCTTCCATTTTAATGGCCGCTTTCATGGTCTCAAAATACTGGTTTTCATCAAATTTTACAGATGATCCTTTCTTTTCCCAATTGCTAACCGAGTACCAATGTAATGCGACAGCTTCTACTAATCCTTTAGGAATGTCACGCATTAAAACTTCTGTCCAGTGATAATCGTCGCCATTTGCACCCGAGGCTATCCTAAATAGCTTTTTATCCCCTTTTCCATCTGGCATAAAAGTAGCATACTGTCTGTATAAATTAGCATAAAATTCTGCCGTCATATTTCCGCCGCATCCCCACATTTCATTTCCAACTCCCCAAAGAGTGACTTTCCAAGGCTTTTCTCTGCCGTTTTTCTTTCTTAATTCTGACATTGGAGAGCCTGATTCATAATTTACGTACTGAACCCATTCTTCTAGTTCACGAGGAGATCCGCTGCCAACATTTCCTGCCAAATAAGGTTCTGCTCCCAGAACTTCGCACATATCTAAAAATTCATTAGTTCCAAAACTATTGTCTTCTACAGTTCCTCCCCACCAGCGATTTACAATACTTGGTCTGTCTTTTTTAGGGCCAATTCCATCTTTCCAATGATAAGTATCGGCAAAACATCCTCCAGGCCAGCGAAGATTAGGAACTTTTAAGTCTTTCAATGCTTTAATGATATCGTTACGAACACCTTTTGTATTCGAAATATTACTGTCTTCTCCCACAAAAAGCCCTCCGTAGATGCATTTTCCCAAATGTTCTGCAAAATGACCATAAATATGTTTATTGATGATGGTTTTATTTTCTGTTTTGACGATGGTTACCTCTACAACTTTATTTTGCGAAGAAACATTCTGGAAAATAAAAGATATAAAGGTTAATAAAAAGAGCTTTTTCATATCTGAATTATTGGTTATTGGTTAGTATTTTGTAAAGTTTAAGAGCAAAATATTTTCTTTTTTAATATCTCTCGACAGAAGCTGTCTTATTGTTTCACAAGATTTAATAGGAAAACATCATTTTCATTTATGTCAAAATCTTTGCTGTAACTTCCGTTTGAACCAATTGTTATTTTTTCTGCTGTAATTGGTGAGCCGTCATTTAATTTTTTAAGCTTTTCAGCCTGTTCTCTGGTTAACTGGTTTGGTTTGCCCATAACCAGATAGTCTGCGTAAACATCATTTACTTTGTAACCTACTTTGTAAATTTCTAAATTATAATTTCCCTGCAGAAGATTTGTGATTTCGATTTTAACCCTGCCTTTTGGTTTTGACGGCAGATCTTTCAAATAGTACGTTTGATTAAGTTCTTTATCACCAGGATGTGTATTAGTAAAATCCCAAAACAACACCTGAGTATCTCCGTTTGCCTTTTTACTTGCCCATGACATCGGGTCTGTATTTTTAAGTTCGGTCTCTCCTAATTTGTTCATTAAATAATAAGAGAAATAAGCCGGTTTTTTAATTCCCTGCGTATTTACCAATCCAAAACCTCCGTGAAAAGGTGTAAACCTGGGTCCGGCTTCTTCAAAAATATCTGTAAAAACCCAATATGACATAGAATTGGCAGCTGTTCCAATTTGTTTCATTTTTTGAAGAATATAGGCTGCAGAATGATAACTGTCGTGAATTGGGTCAGCAGGTGTATAAGATGTACTCCATTCTGTATAATGCAATTCCAGATTTGGTTTTGTTGAATTTGATATTTGTTTACGGGAATTTAAAACCTCACCGCTAACACTCCATTCATCCTTACTTAAAATTGTACCAGATGTTCCATATTCATCTAAATAACCATGTTTAACACCATAACTATGGGTTGAAATAAAGTCTATTGGAACATTATTTTTTTCGCAAAACTCAATTGTTTCAGGAACCCAGGCCGCACCGGCAGTTGCGGGTCCTCCAACTTTAAAATCTTTGTTTACACTTTTAATACCTTGTGCAGCATATTTATAAAGTTTAAAATAGTCTTCCTGAGTACCTGTCCAGAATCCTGGCGATAAATTTGGTTCGTTCCAAACTTCAAAATACCATGATTTAACTTCATCAATACCATAACGTTCTGCAAAATGCAACGTTAAATTATGAATTAAATCTTCCCATTTTTTATAATCTTTTGGAGGTGTTACATTTCCTCTCCACCAAAAAATAGTTTTATCACCGCTGGCAAGTCTTGACGGCATAAAACCCAGCTCTACAAAAGGTTTCATTTTAATACTTACAAGATAATCAAACAATACATCAATATATTGATAATTATAAATTGGATTTCCCTTGTCATCTTCGCTGTAAACAGCCATATCATCTGTTAATAAACCATGCATCCTAATGTACTTAAAATCACAATCTTTCTTAACCATGGCTAGTTGCTGCTGCCAATCGGCACGCAGTCCTTCATTTGCTCTTCCGGCACCAATACACTCCTTAAACATGGTATTTAATGCCCCTGCTTCATTCTTATAATCTATTTTTATAGTGCGGGTATCAGAAGTATTTTTTTTAGGCTTTGAATTTTGTCCAAACAATACAGCATTATTGAGAGACAACAGAATAATAAGTAGTAAAAAGGTTCTTTTCATTTTGTTTTTGGTTTAATAGTTAGGATTTTTTCAATCGCACAAAAAAATACTCTGAGAATAACATTTACATTTTTTTTTTAGAATTGTTTTGCCTCCAAATCCTCTTAAACGCAATTTTAAACTATCAGCAGCATTTTAAATTACAACAGTTTATAGCAGTGTGCCTTGTTAAAAAAATTAAACTAGGGATATGCTGCCAGAGTTCCCTAGTTTAAAAGTAAAATTTAAATTAACCATCAATTTAAAAATTGCCATACTCAATATACATGCTCAGTGCATATTAAAGTTCTACCCTGTTTGTGCAATAAAAAAATATCATTGCAAATGTCCTTAAAACTTGATTTTAACATAGTTCCTATTTGTATCAAAGAACTAGCTCATTTGTTGCAATTGTCAAATTTAAATCTGGAGATACCTTTTATTTTTCCAAAAAAACCAGGGCAGCTTTGTAAAATACTGGAAGTTGTAACTGCCTTCTAATTTGCTGCAAAAAGTTAAAGCACCTTCTTGAAAACATCAAGAAAGTTAAAAAGGGGACTTGGTTATTTAATGGTTTTAAAAAACTATTTTATTTCCGGAACTATTATTTGATATTTTCCGCTGAGATGCATTAGACTAAAAAGATACATCAGCCCGTCATAGTAGGGATCAAAATAACCGTCTTCATAAGGCTCCAATTTGGCATTCCAGACAGCATGAACAAAATCCATACTTGCTTTATCTTTATTTACCAGCGATGCCGTAGCTGCAGTCGCCACTAACCCAATTGAATGTCTTAGTTTTTTTACCGAACCTGCCTGAAGAATAAAATCAGGAGTAGAACCATCCAGATTAAACTGATCTTGATAAGTATCTAATCCTTTTGATCTGAGGAAATTTTGAAATCTTTCAGTATAATCTTCCTGCCATTTTTTATCTTTTCCATACCACGTATAATCCATTGCAATATTCATAGGAACGCGCCAGGAATCATAACGAAATCCGGGCGGCATCCAGGGCGTTGGATGCGGTTCGCCGTTAAATTCGGTATAATCTGAATTTAACCCTGTTACAGGATGACAGGCTTTATGTAAAAAATTACGAGAAACATCTGCACATTCTTTATAAAACTGTTCATGGCCGTCTTTGGCATATAATGCCCAGATTTCGTAAAATGCAGGAACATGATAAGAAGGATCAGTCCAATTGTACCCTCCTCCTTCCGGTACAAAAGATATTTGCTTGTGTTCGGTATTTATAATATTATAGATATTTCCGGTACCATCTTTTTTCCACATGGCATCTAATATTCTTCTGGCTTCTTTGTAGTAATTTATTCCTGTATCATTGCCCCATTTGTTAGAAGCAAAAAGCAGACTGGTTATATAATATAATTCCCCATCTGAAGCAGAACCGGGAGAATTTTGTTTTTTGGTCTGCGGATTTACACTCCATGCAAAATAAGCTTCTCTTGATCCGTCCTGATGCTGCATGTATTTTACAGACCATCGCCAAAGACGATCAAAAACTTCTTTTTTATTGAGCTGAACAGCAGCCATCATTCCGTATGACATTCCTTCGGTACGGGCATCTTTATTTTTAACATCAGAAACATATCCTAACGAATCTCCTTCTTCAAAATATACTTTGTTTGGCCCTTCAAAAATATCATAGTAAGCTTTTGTTAATTTCTTATCAATATCAATTTGACTATAACCTGCTTCTTTGAAAAGATTGCGGTATTGAGGTTTATCTGCTTTCTTTTTGTTTTGACTAATAGCAAAAGCCGGAATAAGGGTAAAAACGATAATAAAAAGCCGGACTCTAACCAGATATTCATTTGTAATAATTTGATATACAGTCATATTTTCTGAGTTTATTTGTTAGTCTTTTATAATAATTTAAATATACGCAAAAACAACAAATACACAACTGGTTGCATAAAAATAATATCAATAAAAACAAGACATTAAAATAATATATACATTTTAATTTACAGTATTAAAACAACTGGTTGTGTTTTAAATTAATCATTTAATAGATTTACTGAAACTATCCCATGCTTCAAATATGTTAATATAGGCTTCAAAAATGATACACTTTTTTCAACTTTCAAGCTATTTTTACATTAAGCATTCTATATCAGATAGAATGAAAATGAAGTGTTGTTTTTTTATAGAAATACGCCTCAAAAATAATTTGCAATTAAATATGACAGGGTATAAACCCATTAAAGCAACCATTATAATTTATGAGCAATACATCGCAAAAGCTTTCTATACTAGAAAAAATGGGTTACGGTTTAGGTGATTTTGCAGCGAATTTGATTTTTCAGACTCTGCTGACTTTTTTAGCTTTCTTTTACACAGATGTTTATAAAATTCCTGCCGGAACAGCAAGCGTTATTATCTTTACCGGAGGTTTTATTGGTGCTTTTTTTAATATTATCATGGGAGTTATTGCTGACCGTACTCAAACCCGATGGGGAAAGTTTAGGCCTTGGATATTATGGACTGCCTTGCCTTTTGGAATTGCTGCTGTGCTTTCTTTTTTGACTCCGGATTTTGGAATAACAGGTAAGATAACTTATGCATTGCTGACTTACTTTTTTTTAGTGCTGCTTTATTCTGCAAATAATTTGCCGTATGTTGCTTTAAGCGGTGTTTTAACAGGTGATATGAAAGAACGAAACAGTCTTTCCTCCTATCGTTTTGTTGCTGTTATGATAGCACAATTTATAGTTCAGTCGCTTTTACTTCCATTTGTTTTAATTTTAGGAAATGGTGATAAAGCAGTTGGTTTTAAAAACACGATGTTACTATTTGCTTTTATTGGGGTAATTTGTCTTTTAGTTACTTTTTTTACTACCAAAGAAAGAATCATTCCTGCAAAAAATCAGGAATCTTCTGTAAAGCAGGATTTTATTGATTTATGCAAAAACGGCCCCTGGCTGGTTATGTTACTGGTTACTATTCTGGTATTTATAACTTTGTCTTTAAAGGGCGGTATGTACGTTTTTTACTTTAAATATTACTTAGATCCTGCGGCTCAGACCGTTTTTTTGAATGATATTGGTTTCACAGCCTTTATTGAAAGAATAAATAATTCATTAACAGCAATGGGATTTGTAGATTTTCAATGGCCTAAAGATGCTCCAACTTCTGCTTTTAGTCTTTTTAATGGCGGAGGGATTATTTTTATGATATTCGGAATCATATTTTCAAAATCTCTTGCAGATTCATTTGGCAAAAGAAATATTTATATCACTTTCATTTTTTTATCTGCTCTGAGTTTACTGCTTTTTAATTTTTATAGCAGAACCGCAATTGCAATGGTTTTTTTAACTCAATTACTGCATGGATTTATTTACGGAGTAACTATTCCTTTATTGTGGGCTATGATTGCGGATGTGGCTGATTACAGTGAATGGAAAAACAACCGAAGAGCAACTGCTACTGTTTTTTCAGCTATGATTTTTGGATTAAAAATTGGCATAAGTATAGGCAGTGCCTTAGGCGCAGCTTTTTTATCTAAGTATGGTTATATTGCCGAAGAAGTCAATCAGGTTCCGGCTGCTGTTGAAGGGATTAAACTTTCAATAAGTATTTATCCGGGCTTTATATTTATTATAAGCGCCATTCTATTATGTTTTAATGTAATAGATAAGAAAATGGAAATTCAAATTGAAACAGATTTGAAGGAAAGAAGAGATGGATTTTAGATTGTAGATTGCAGATTTTAGATTTTAGATTGTAGATTGTAGATTGTAGATTGTGGATTGCAGATTGTAGATTTTAGAATTCAGGTTTCAGGTTTCAAGTTTCAAAATCTAAAATCTGCAATCTAAAATCTGCAATCTAAAATCTAAAATTAATTCTGTTCTTGCCAAAAAAATAAACAGCGCATTATAAATGCACTGTTTATCAAAAAAAATACTAACTTAACTTAACTCAAACTAACATAATTTAATCATTAATAACCCGGATTATTATCGCTTGGTTTTATATTGGGATTAGAAGATGTTTCTCTGTTAGGTATTGGCCATAACTCGCTCTTACCAGTGGTAAAGCCTGTTCCCTGCAATTCGGTATTTGCAATACCCCATCTTATAATATCATCAAAACGGCTTTGCTCACCTGCGAATTCTACTTTACGTTCGTGAATAATTGCAGTGAAAACAGCCTCTTTTGTCGGAGCAATTGCAGTTGTTAAACCTGCACGATCCCTAACTTCTTTTATAAAGGCTATAGCTGCTGTTTGTGAACCGCCTGCCCTTTGGTTTTCACATTCGGCTTTCATAAGCAGTACATCTGCGTAACGCATTACTTTGAAGTTAATACTTGAGCGAGTCGCTTCATCTTCTCTTATGTAATAGTTTTGATATTTTTTCCAGCCTGCTCTTCTAATACCTGCAGAGGTTGTAAAATTACTTGCCAGCATTACCTTCGTTCCTTTCAAATAGCTTGAACCCGGTACATAAAAAGTATCTCCAAAACGTTCATCACCTGCTTCATACGAATCTAACAAATCGTCTGACGGATACACATTATACCAGCTTAGGTTACCATATTCCTGTCCTCTAAGTGTAGACTCCTCAAAACCAGTTCCCTGGCTATCACCAACTGCACCCCATTGATCACCTGTTCCATTTTTCTCGTCAAACTCAATCTCAAAAATGGATTCTTTACCGTGTTCTGTTTCGGCCATAAAGTTGTTGTAAAAACTGCCTTTATCCTCCAGACTGAATCCTGTAACACTATTAAAAGCAACTAAAGCTTCGTCATATTTTTTTTCATATAACAATACTTTTCCCAGATAGGCATAAGCCGCTTCTCTATTAGCTCTTCCTGCTGCTTCTGTTGCTCTTGGCAAAAGATTTTGAGACGCAAATACAAGATCTTCTTCTATCAAGGCATAAACATCTGTTTTAGGGCTTCTTGCATTGCCGATAATAGTCCCTGTTTTATAAATTGGTAAATCTCCAAATCGTTTTACTAAAAGGAAATAATAATAGGCTCTTAAAAAATGAGCTTCTCCTAAATATTTGTTCTTTTTCTCTTGTGATAAAACAGAATTTGGAAGAGCATTTATTTTTGCCTCATTATCCAGTACAAAATTAGCTCTCGATATCCCTATGTAACAGGCTTCCCAATAATATTGAATAATATCATTTCCTCCATTAAAAGAAAAATCCTGAAAAGGTTTTTTATTTCCTTCTAATTGTGGGTTTCCTAAAGCATCATGAGCCATTAGATCCATTGCAAAAGAAAAATTTCTTCCATAAAGTCCTCTTGTCTGTAGACCCGCATAGGATGCATTTACAGATGACTGCACCTGTGATTCACTTTTAAAGAAAGTTTCAGGTGATAAAGTGTTGGGATTAGTTAATTCTAATTCACCAGTGTCACATGAAGTTATGGTTAAAACTCCGGACAGAACTATAAGTATATATTTTATTTTTTTCATTATCTTTTATATATTAAAATGTAACATCAAGTCCAAAAATCACAGATTTTGGCTGTGGATATCTTCCTAAATCAATACCTGCAGAATTTGCATTTGCGTCTGCACGTCCAATCTCAGGGTCTAAACCGTCATATTTTGTAACTGTAATTAAGTTCTGCCCGCTTATATAAAATCTTATTTTTGAAAAATAAGCCTTAAATGCATCTCCGGAAAATGTGTATCCCAAGGCTATATTTTTTAGTCTTGTATACGATCCATCTTCAATATAACGCTGGTTTGCAGACGACCAGTTGATATCTGCTCCTTGTGCCCTTGGTAAAGTAGCAGATGGATTTGTGACAACACCATTTACAACAATTGCTCTGTCTAATACAGCAGTACTGGCATTAAACAAACGATTCATACCTTCCAGGTCAAAAGTATTTGCATTGTAAATATCGTTTCCTTGAACTCCTGAAATAAAGCAGTTAAAATCGAAATTTTTGTAAGCTGCATTAAGGTTTAAACCGTAAGTAAAATCCGGATATGGATTTCCAATATTAGTTTTGTCATTTGAATTGATTATTTTATTACCATCGCGGTCAATAATTTTAATATCTCCTGGTTTAATAGTAGTTTGACCTGGTCCGAAAACGGCATCTACTTCTGCCTGGTTTTGATAAATTCCATTGGTTTGATATCCATAAAAATAGAATAACGGCTGGCCTACTTCTAGTCTCGAAAAGTTTTCAAGACCAGCTCTGGCCGATGGTCCGCCTAAAACACTGGTTACTCCCGGTGCTAAACCGGTTACTTCGTTTTTACTTGTTCCTAAATTAGCTATAGCAGACCATGTGAAATCTCCTTTTCTGTCATTGTAGCCTAGTGATACTTCAAATCCGCTTACTTTTACATCGGCAATATTTTGAATTTGAGTTCCGCCGCCAGCAGATCCTACAGAGGCAGGAAGAGGCACTGCAAAAAGAATATCACTGCTTTTATTGTTGAAATATTCAAAAGAACCTGTGAATTTTTCATCAAATAAACTAAAATCTAAACCTATATTTCTGTCTAGTTTTGACTCCCATTTCAAATCTGGGTTGGAAGCAACTCCTAAAGATACACCAGGTGCATTTGCCCCGCCAATTGGGTAATTATAATTTGCAATTAATGTTGCACTATATTGATAGTTATCTATTCTGTCATTTCCTGTTGTACCAGTACTGGCTCTAAGCTTTAATGTGCTGAAAATAGAATTTTCCATAAAACTTTCTTTTGCAATGTTCCAGCCTAAGGCAACTGAGTAGAAGTTACCCCAGCGGTTATTGGCACCAAAACGAGAGGAAGCGTCTCTTCTGCCGGAAACAGCAAGGAGATATTTCTCATTGTAATCATAATTGATACGGGCAATGTAACCAATGTTTTTTTCTACAAAATTGGCTGAACCTAAACTACCTTCATTATATCGCAGCTGATCTATTTCGTTTGAAATACTATAACGGCTTCCTGCTGTTAAAGTTTGCGATTTTCCATCAATTTTAGTAATAACTCCTAATACTTCAATATTATGTTTTCCTGCAATAGTAGTTTTATACGTTAAACTATTATCAAATACAATAGTCTGACCTTGTCCATTTGTTTCATTTGTTGTAGAAAATGCTTGTTTATGATAAGAACCATCCTGAAAACTAGGAACAAAAGTATGGTCCTTACTTGTGTAATAATCTAAGGAGACCTGTGACCTGAATTTTAAGCCTTTGTAAATTTCCAATTCAGCAAAGATGTTTCCAATTATAGATAATCCGTTAATTTTTTGATAACCCAAATTGGCTACACGCACAGGGTTTTCTGCATCGTTACCATCAATAGCACTGGGACCTTGATATCCGCCTAAATTATTTGCATTGTATATAGGGAAATAAGGTGCCATTTTAATAGAATGCTCTAATAATGTTCTACCTCCTGCACTACGTTCCGGATTAGTGGTACTGAAAGATACACCTATATTGCTTCCTACTTTAAGTTTTCCAATATCCTGCGTATTATTAGCTCTAAAAGAATAACGTTCAAAACCAGTGTTGACAATAGCGCCTTCTTGTTTCATGTATTCGGCAGAATAACGGCTTGTTGAAGTCTCTGTACCATTTGAAAAACTTAAATTATAATCCTGCATAAGACCAGTTTGAAAAATCTGATCCTGCCAATTGGTATTTATATTTCCAAATTCAGCAGCTCTTACTGTTAAATCACTTCCTAAGTCTTTTGCATATTGCAGATATTGCTGTGTATTTAATACATCATATCTTTTTGTAACCGTTTGTCCACCCACATAGGTACTGAAAGTTAGCTGCCCCGGACCTTTTTTTCCTTTTTTTGTAGTAACCACAATTACCCCATTAAAAGCTTTTGAACCGTATAAAGCGGTTGTTGAAGCATCTTTTAAAACTGATATACTATCAATATCATTAGGGCTTAAACCTGAGAGGTTACCTGCTAAAACACCATCAATTACGTACAATGGAGCACTGTTACCCATTGTGGCTAAACCACGAATACTAACGGCAGGACTTGAACCCGGCGCACCATTTACAACAGTAACACCTGCTGCACGTCCTTGCAAAGCAGACTCAGCATTAGTAATAGGCACAGCAGCAATATCTTTTGAACTTACTGTTGAAATTGCTCCGGTTACCTTGGCTCTTTTTTGAGTACCATAAGCTATTACTACTTCATTTAAATTTTGTGTCGATTGTACTAATGTTACATCAATTATACTTCGACTCCCTACAGTAATGGTCTGCGAAATTAATCCTACATAAGAATATGTAATTTTATCTGTAGGATTAACGCCTTTTAAAGTATACTTCCCGTCAAAATCTGTAGAGGCGCTATTCTGCGTACCTTCTACATTAATACTGGCACCCGGCAGAGGAAACCCTGAGGGATCTGTAATCACCCCTTGTATGGTCTTTGACTGTGCCATCATATTATGACTGCTGATTATCAGCAATGTGATTATTGCATATTTTAATTTTAACATCATTTCAATTGGTTTTTTGATTAGTTTAAATAGTTATTTGGTTGTAAAGTTTTAGTTATTGTAATGCCTATTCTAAAATTTAAAAGTGGTTTTTATAGCTCTTAATTTTTAATACAAATAAGGATTCAATGCATCATTTGGTTTTCATTTCATATTATAATTTTTAAAAAGATTAATACTTGTTTTCTGGGTTATTTAATTTTTCTTACATCCAAAAATATAAGCTTAACCTAAATTTTGTCTATTAAAAATGATGCAAAAACTATCAATTTTGTAGCATGATAACTACAGAAATAGGCATATTGACGGTTTTTAAGTGATTTATCGAAAAAAACAGAAATAGGATTTTAATAATAATGTTGTTCCTTTTTTAAGCATGAAATAAAAAAAGGATTCAATTACAATTATTCAATAATTACTTAAAAAGGATTTTAAGTGTTAATTACTTTGATTTTTAATATTTAAGGCATTGAAAATCATAAATAAGAAGTCTATTTATTTGAACAAAAAAAAGACGGCATAAACCGTCTTTAAGTCTAATTCAAAATGAATAAATTATTTGCTGTGTGTAGGCAGCTGCCCGTATTTTTCTTTATAACATTTTGTAAAATAAGAAGGAGAACTAAAACCAACCTTAATACTGATTTCGGTTATATTGTCATTGCCCAGCTCTATTAATTCTTTTGCTTTTTCTAAACGAACATTCCGTATAAATTCATTTACAGAAACGCCTGTTAATGTTTTAATTTTCCGATACAGCTGGCTTCTGCTTAAAAATACCTTTGATGCCAGAACCTCAACACTCAATTCATATTCATTGATATTTTCATTAATATAATTCAGGACATTTTTTATGAATTTGTTATCCAGTGTTGTAGTTTTTTCTTTTGCCTTTGGAGTAATGCCGTTATAGAATTTATTAAACATAATCTGCCTGCTTTTAAGCAGCTGCACTAAACTGGACCGTAAAATATCCATATCAAATGGTTTGCTCAGATACATATCGGCACCGGAATCTATTCCTTCTAATTTATCTTTGACTAATGCTTTTGCAGACAGCATCATTAACGGAATATGACTGGTTTTTAAATCTGCTTTAATGTTTTTGCATAACTCTAAACCATTCATAACAGGCATAATTACATCGGTCAAAATCAAATCAGGCTGTTTTTGCAAAGCTGCTTCTAAGCCAATCTGACCATTTTCTGCCGTAATTACTTTATATTCTTTTTTAAGTTCATTTTTTAAATAATTCCGTAATTCTACATTATCTTCAACAATCAAAATGGTATAAACACGATCTTTATGTTCCAGATCATCTGGTGATTGAACAGTTTCTTTTTCAATAGTTGGTGTAAAACTTAGTTTTTTCTCCTTTTTAAATTCTCCCTGCAGTATTTCATTTTCATTGAAGAAATCTTTCCCAATCGGGAATATCAATTTAAAAGTGGTTCCGGCTCCTAATGCACTTTTTACTTCAATAACCCCTTTGTGCAGTTCTACAAATCCGCGAACTACTTCTAAGCCTATCCCTGTGCTTCCGTAATACGCTTTATTTAAATTGTTTACCTGATAAAAACGGTCAAAGATTCGCTTAATGTCTTTTTTATCTAATCCCGCACCGGTGTCTTCAACAATAACCGAAAAAGAAGGATTACTATAGGCAGGTTTTAGTAATGGAAAATAAATTAATTCCTCATTGATTACTACTCTTATTGTTATTTTCCCATTATCCGGAGTAACCTTAAAAGCGTTTGAAATCACATTAAAAATAATTTTCTCAAACATTTTGGGATCTACCCAATCGTTTAATGTTTTTTTATCTGATTGAAATTGCAGCTCAATTCCGCGGCTTTGCGCTTCTTCATCAAAATAGCTTACAATTTCTTTTGTAAAACCAACTACCTCTAATTGCTGTACTTTTAGCGGCATTTTATTAAACTGAAGCTGATTAAAATCCATCAGCTCGTTGATTAATCTTGAAAGCCTGTCAGAGCTTTTTTGAATTGTCTGCAGTTTATTCAAAACACCTCCTGAAAGTTCCTGCGCATTGTTCTTGAGTATATCTGCTAAAGGATTTAAAATTAAGGTAAGCGGTGTTCTAAACTCATGCGAAATGTTGGTAAAGAACTGTAATTTTTTATCATTTAATTTTTCAATCTGAGCCGCTTTTTTCTGTTCAAATTGTATTAATTGTTTTTGTTTGAACCTATTTTGATAATATTGATTTCCAAAATAAATTGCCGCCAGCACTAACAGCGAATAAAAGAGATAAGCAAATGATGTTTTCCACCAGGGCGGTAAAATTTCAATTTTTAATTCTAATGGCTTCTGGCTCCAGGCTCCGTTTTTTTCGGATGCTTTAACCTTAAAAACGTACTTGCCCGGAGCTAAGTTGGTATAAGTTGCAGAGCTTTTACTGCCCACATAATTCCACGAATCTTCAAAACCTTCTAAGTAATAAGCAAATTCATTTCTGGCGGGAAAAGAATAATTTATACCAATAAAATCAATTGTAAATACAGACTGATCATGTTTAAGTATTATTTTTTTTGTTTCTGATATTACTTTTATTAACGGCGAATTTTTTTCAAGCGGCTTTACTGATTTATTGAAAAGTTTCAGATCTGTAAAATAAATGGGAAGCTGTTTTTTGCTTTTTACCAAATTTTGAGGATTAAAACAATTTAAACCTTCGTAACCTCCAAAATACAGCATTCCGTTTTCATCTTTTAGAACAGAATTGTTGTTGAAATCATTTCCAAGCAAACCGTCGTAAGTAGAGTAATTGACTGTTGTTTTATTTTTTAAATCCAGTCTGCTGATTCCCTTTTTTCCACTTAACCAAATTCGTCCGTCATTAGATTCTATAATTGAGGCTATTGATTTTTCATGAAGCCCATTAAAATTTATATACCATTTTAGAGCATCTGTTTTTTTATTGTAGCTGAACAATCCCGCCCCGTCTGTACCAATCCAGATTTCTTTGTTTTTGGCCTGATATAAAGTATTAATAGTGTGTATGCTTTTATGATTTTTGAGCTTTTCTGACATTTTATCGCGTAAAGAAGTCACAGAGAAAGTAACAAAATCCTTTGTACTGACTTTGTATAAACCCGTTGTTGAACCAACCCAAACAGCATCATCTGAATCTACCATTACTTTTCTAATGTCTAAATTCACCATTCCATTGGCATAAAATGGTTTCTGATTGCAATGATGAAAACGACCATCTGACGGAGTATAATAGTGTAGTCCTTTTGCAAAAGTTCCAATCCATATTACACCTCTTGAATCCTCGGCAATACTCATAATATTGTCTGAGGCTAAATCAGGAGTATTTTTTGTGTTGTAATTAATAAAGTTCCGGCTTCCTTTTTTCAAAAAAAAGATTCCCTCATTCCAGCTCGCCAGCCAGACATTTTGCTTTTTATCTATAAAAACTTTAGTAATGTTATTATTCGTTAATCCCGAATAAAATTGACTGTCAGACTTGGCAATATGTTTAAAGTTTTTGGTTTCCGGATTGTAAACATCTACGCCTCCGCCTTCCATAGAAATCCACAACTGACCTTCATGATCTTTGGCAATCCCGGTAACACAATTGGTTTGCAGTGACTGCGGATTTCCGGCTAAACTCTCAATTCCTATAATCTTATTGTTTATCCTGTCAAAAACACCTAAACCCTTATTATAATATCCCAGCCATATTCTTTTTTCTTTGTCTGCATATAACGACCAGACAGAATTAGAACCTAAACTTCGATTATTATATTTACTGTTTTCGTATTTTTTTTGAACAACACCTTCGCTGTTTACAATGATTAATCCGTCATTTTCTGTTGCGCAAAGAATAGTTTCGGGATCTACTGCCAAAATTGACATAATTCTTTTTCTGGTAATAGGATAAGTAACAGCCTGTTTTTCTTTAGAATATAAATTGGCTTTAACCAGACCTTTGTATCCGTTACCAATCCATAAGTTTTGTTTACTGTCAAAAAACATAGATATAATGGTGCCTGACAGTAATTCATTGTTTTTGGCAATTTTTACCTTTTTTACCTCATTTTTTATAGGATCAACTACTTTTAAACCAGAATTAGTTCCTAAATAAATGGTTCCTTTTTTATCCTTTACTAAACAATGGATCAAATAATTTACTGCATTTGGGGTGTCTAATTTAAGGCTTGTAATTTTCCTTGACTTCACATTCAGTTTTAGCAGGCCGTTGTTAAACGTTCCTAAAAAGAGATTGCCTTTATTGTCTTCAATGATACTTCTTACAGAAATTACAGTTTCTTTTTGGCTTTGTTTTCGAAGGTCGATATTCTCAAAAGTATCCAAATTCCGATTATAAAGACATAACCCTTCATCAGTACCTGTCCACAAGCGGTTCTGCGTATCTACATAAACAGTATAAATTAAATTGCTGTTAATAGAATTACTGCGTTTTGAGTCTTGCTCGTAACCCACATAATTTATTCCATCATATTTATATAAACCTGCACCATTTGTTCCCATCCACATAACGCCAAATTGATCTTGTGTGATGGTATAAATACCGCTTTTTGAAGTCTCTTTATCTACCAGACGAAATTGATAGTTTTCAAATGTATTTTGAGAAAACAAGCTGTTGATTATAAAAAACAAAATAGCAATGGCTCTAAAACATTTTTTTGAAGACATTATAAAATGATTATTAAATTAAAATTCAATTTTATATTGTTTTATAAAACACAATATTGGGGCTGTTTTATTTTGATAAAGAAATTTAAAATGCAATATTTAGTTTATTGAATATCCATTTTAATCATTTTTAAATCTTTAGTATCAGAACTGCTGCCATAATACACCTCGTATTCTCCAGAAGTAATATTCATTGTTCTGTTTTTAGCATCATAAAACTCAAATGAAGAAGCCGGTAAATTGATCGTTACATTTTGTTTTTCGCCCCCTTTTAGCTCAATTCTTTTAAATGCTTTTAATGTTTTTAACGGCCCGTCTGTATCATTTAATTTTCGAACATAAACCTGAACAATCTCTGTTCCGTCGCGTTTGCTGCTGTTTTTTATTGAAAATTTTAGCTGCGTATCTTCATTAGATTTTATCTTGCTCTTGCTTAAATTCCCTGCTCCAATATCGAATTTAGAGTAGCTTAAGCCAAAACCAAACGGAAACAAAACATCGGTTGTATAACGGTAAGTTCTTCCTTTCAGCGAATAATCTTCGAAGTCGCCTAATTTATCTGAGTTTTTATAAAATGAAACGGGCAGTTTTCCTGCTGGGTTATAATCTCCAAAAAGAACATCGGCCACAGCCTGACCACCAGATTCTCCCGGATACCAAGCCTGCAAGATAGCGTCGCAGCTTTCTGTTTCAGGTGTTAAAGCAATGGCAGATCCTGAACAGTTTACAAAAATTACTTTTTTACCAGCTGCTTTAAGTTCTTTTAAACATTTTCTTTGTACGGCAGGAAGTTCAATATTAGTTCGGTCGCCGCCTTTAAAACCTGGAAAGGAAACCGGCATTTCTTCTCCTTCCAGTAAAGTCGAAAGTCCGCCTGCAAAAATTACGGTATCTATGCCTTTTAATTTTTGAATCAGGGTTTTGAAATCAATATCTAACTCTTTTCCAAAATCAAATTCTAAATTAGCCTGCCAATTGTTGGATTGAGCAAAAAGAATTTCGATTTTATATTTTCTGCCTGCTTCAACTGCAAACGGAATTTTGCCGGGAACAATGCGCCAGTTGGTATATTTTGCTATAGATTTACCATCAACAAATAATTCAAAAGCTCCGGCAGCTCCGGTTTTAAAAACAAGATTTTCGGTTTCTTTCGCTGTAAATTCGGTTTCGTATTTTGCCGAAAATCCTTCTAGTTTAACTCCCGAAGCAAATTCATGCTGACCTGCAGTGGTCATTTTTATAGGATTTAAAATTTGCTGCGAAACAACACTATTCCCTTCTCTATTAGGATTGTTCCAATAGGTGGCTTTCATTCCTTTTTTCCCATCAAAGGAGAATTGATCAAAATAAGTATCCGTTACTTTATCCTCGACTAAATCGCAGGATTTATCGTATAGGACTTTATTTTCAGTAAGTTTTCCTTCAATTCCTTTTTTAATGGTAATGGTTTTATTGGGCGTTCCGTTATAATTTCCCCATAACATAGGTTCATTATCTGCATTTGGACCTATAACGGCCACTTTATTTATGCTTTTGTTTAATGGAAGTATATTGTTTTTATTTTGTAAAAGCGTCATTGATTTTTGTGCCATTTCCAGTGCTAACTGCTGATGTTCCTTACTGTTAAGCACCGTTGCCGGAATCTGAGTCCAGGGCACAATCGAGTCATCATCCATTTCGCCCAAATCAAAACGGCCAATTAAAACACGAAGCAGACTTTTATTGATTTCTTCTTCTTTAATTAAATCTTTCTCAACGGCTTCGGGCAATTTTTTAAAGGGGTATTTATCCCAGACACATTCTACATCAGTTCCTGCCAGTACGGCTTTTGATGCGGCATGTACATCATCTGATGAAACTTTATGGGTGGTATAAAAATCAGTAACTGCACCGCAATCTGAAACTACCAGATATTGAAATCCCCAATCATCTCGAAGAATACGCTGTAAAAGTCTTGTATTGCTGCAGCAAGGTTCGTCGTCTAAACGCTGGTATGCACACATTACCTGACGAACATCGGCTTCCTGAACCAATGCTTTAAATGCCGGAAGATAGGTTTCGTATAATTCACGCGGATTTACATTATTCAAATTCAATTCATGTCTGCTCCATTCAGGGCCGGAATGAACGGCAAAATGTTTCGCACAGGCCAAAAGCTTACGATATTTTGCATCAGCTGGTCCCTGAAGTCCTTTTACAACCGAAATTCCCATTCGTGAAGTAAGATAAGGATCTTCTCCATACGTTTCTTGTCCGCGCCCCCAGCGCGGGTCCCTAAAAATATTGACATTTGGCGTCCAGACTGAAAGGCTTAAAAAACGTTTATTTTCATTTCCGTTTTGAATCCATTGGTTGTATTTTGCACGGCCTTCATCAGAAACTGCATCAAATACACGAAAAACCAATTGATCGTCAAACGAAGCTGCCATCCCTATGGGTTCAGGAAAAACAGTAACATTATCATTATTAGCATAACCGTGCAATGCTTCACTCCACCAGTTAAACTTTTTGATTCCCAATCTTGGTACAGCGTCACTCTGATCGCACATTAATGCTGCTTTTTCTTCGAGCGTTAATCGGGAAATTAAATCTTCTGCACGCTTTTTAGAACTTAGCGACGGATCTTTATAAGGATATTGCTGTGCGTTTAAATTGAAAAAGCATACTAAACTTAAAAGATATAGATAATTATTTTTCATGTTTTTTCTTTTGATTAAAGATTTTACTGTTTGTTTATCATTTAATTTTTATTGTCAAGATGGAAATAATCAAAATCAACATAACCTCCTAAATCTTTCTCTGCATAATTAAAAAGGCCAAATCTATAGCCCATAAAATGAGGAAGTGTGTAGGGCATTTTTATTATGTTTCCTATAGCAATCCATTCTTTTCCATCCAGACTATAGTAAAACCTGCCCAAATCTGCTTTGTCTTTAAAATTGCATGCAGCTTTAAAATAGATTTTAGTTCCGGTGAAGGAAACGCTTTGAATTTCTTTTGAAATGCCATCTATGGTTTCAACCATGACAATTCTTTTTGATCCGTTTTCGGCTTTTATGCCTACCAGACCAAAATCTTTTTGAAGTAAAGAAAGCCCTGCAAAATCGCCTTCTTTCATTTTAGAAACTTCCAACAGAGTTATTCCTGAACATTCTGGCCCAAACGTTCTTTGTGTGAGCGTATTTTTAGCCTGTGTAAAAGTGTTTGTTTTTGAAGCTGCCTTTAATCTTAAATAGCCTTTTCTTTCTTTTACTGACCAAAATGAATTATCAGGATTGTGGTTCCACTGCCAGACTAAGGGCAGATCTTTGTCTCCTTTCTTTCTGTCAAAATCATCAGAGTTCACAATCCCCGGAATTAACCCTTTACTTTCAGGTAAATCTAAGTATTGAGGTACTTTATTATTTTCGCCCAAAATTGGCCAGCCGTCTTCCCATTTAACCGGAACAAAATAGGGAATTCGCCCTACGCCTCCGTAGTCTCTAAATAAGTACGAAAACCATTTTCCGTCAGGAGTATCGATTAACCCTCCTTGTGCGACTCCTAAATCCTGCAAGCCAATCTTTCCTTCCCACGGCCCCGTAATTTTATCGGCTCTGTGAATAAGCACTGTACGCATTCCGTCTTTTGGCCAAACAATATTAAATAGATAATATTTACCTTTTATTTTATACAATTGAGAACCTTCTGCGCCAAGCATAATAGCATTTCCTGCCGGACTGCTGGCATTTTCTATTAAAACCTGATCTAATCCGTTTTCTTTTATTCCTGATAAATCAGATTTTAATTCTTTGATAAAAAGTCTGCCATTTCCGTACACCATATAAACTCTGCCATCATCATCAAACAAGATACTGTGATCGTGATATGCCGGGCTAAAACTAATTTCTTTCCACGGTCCTTTTTCGATATCTTTTGTCGTGTATACATAAGTCTTTCCGGTAGTCTGGGCAAAAGTGGTTACATAAAATGTATTGTTGTGAAATCTAATATTACTTGCCCAAGAACCCCGCCCATAGTTGTTTTTATCATTATCCAGATTTAGTTCGTCTGTATTTCCTAAAGTATTAGAGGCATAATTTATTATTTTCCAATTAATTAAATCTTTTGATTTCATGATTGGAACGCCCGGGCTCATGTGCATCGTCGTACTGCTCATATAATAATCACTGCCAACTCTGATGATGGACAAATCAGGAACATCTGCAAAAATTACAGGGTTCTGTGCTTTTTGTGCAGCTAATGAAATCCCAAAAAACAGTAATATGCCACTTAAATATTTTTTCATATTCTTTCTAATTGAATTAAAAACGTTTACACTTTTATATTACTTTCGGAGACTTGTAATCTTCTAAAAAGATTTCAATTGAATAACAATGGGGCAAACTTAAATAAATCGTGTCTCCATACCGGCCAGGTGTGTCCGCCCGGATATTCACTATATTTGTATTTAATTCCCATCTCGTCGAATTTCTTCATCATTATTTTACAATTTTCATAAGCGATATCTTCTTTACCGCCCATTGAAATCCATAATTCTTTAATATTTGAATTAATTGTTGCTGCATTGTTTTTCATAAATTCATACTGAGGTTCTGATAAAGCCGAATTATTGGCCCACCATCCTGAACTAAATACACCAATGCTGGAAAACATATCTGAATTTTTAATCCCTGCATAAAGTGTCTGCAGTCCTCCCATCGACAAACCGGCCAATGCTCTGTTTTTAGGATCTTTTGCTGCTTTAAAATTAATTTCTACAAAAGGTACTGCCTCTGTTTTTAATTCATTTTCAAAGGTTTTAAGTGCATTTTCATTGAAGCCTGCACTTCCTGCTACATTTCCGTCAAGCATTACGATCAGCATTGGTTTTGCTTTATTTTCGGCTATTAAATTGTCTAAGATTAAATTTGCTTTACCCTGAGAAGACCATCCTGTCTGATCTTCGCCTCCTCCATGCAATAAATATAAAACCGGATATTTTTCGCTGGCATTTTCATAACCTGGCGGCGTGTAAACATACATTTCACGCCACGAATTGGTTACTTTTGAAAAGTATTGTTTGATTCTTACCTCTCCATGCGGAACGTTTTTTAAGGTATAAAAATCTCCTTCTTTATTGGGAATTTCAATGCCGCTGGCCATACGTCCCATGCCATAAAATGATTTACTTGCCGGATCAGCTACAGCGACACCATCAATAAGTAAAGAATAGTAATTAAACCCTGGATTTATGACATTAGTTGTTACAGTCCATAATCCTTCAGAATCTCTTACCATATCATATTTCTTACCTAAATCAATTTGCAATCTTGAGGCCTCCGGAGCTTTCATTTTAAAAATAACCCTGTTATCCGGTAATATTTGAGGATATTCAGCATTACGAATATTGGTCTGTGCCAGATTGCCTAAAATAGTATAGGATGCAAATTTTGACTGATCTACAGGCTTAAATAAAAACTGCGAAAACATATATAATCCATTTTTCCAGACTTTAAAATCATGTACGCCCGGTTCGATGTAATAAATATGAGGTACATTATTTTTTGATAAATAATCATGTGTACGGGTACTGTTTTCTATAAGCCAGTCTTTATCGCCGCATGAAATCCAAAGCAGTTTGAGTTTCTTTTTTGCTTCTTCGGGATTAGGCAGTAAATCTTGCGGCATCTTCGTATTTGGCGCTGCCGAAAATGCCCCCACCCAGTCAAACTTATCTAAGTTCCCTAATCCGAAATTCAAAGACTGTCCGCCTCCCATAGATAATCCGGCAATTGCACGGTGTTCCCTGTCTTTTAAAACCGGATATTTTTTTTCAATAAATGGAATTAAATCATGTAGAAGATCTTGTTCAAAAACGCTGAAGGCTTTTACCTTTTCAGGGTCCATTATATTTCCAGCAGCACTGTCATCTTTCATTGCCCTTCCATTTGGCATAACTACAATCATGGGTTCAATTTTTCCTTCGGCGTAAAGATTATCTAATATAACCTGCGGATTTCCTCCATTCAGCCATTCTTTTTCATCGCCTCCTATTCCGTGTAAAAGATACAGCACAGGATACTTTTTCTTTTTGTTGAAACCAGGCGGTGTATAAACAGTTGCTTTTCTAACGGAACCTACCGTTTTAGATTCGTAAGTTACGGTTTCGATTTTTCCTTGTTTTGCATTTGGGTCAGCCACATCAAATCCAAGTGGAGCCTGCACTATAAAAGGTTCTTTGCCATTAGATAATGCATAACCGGATAACGATAACATTTTTTCGGCGTAACGTCGGCCTAATTCTCTGTAACCATCAACATTAAAATGCAGAAAATCAGGTTCAGCCTTACATCCTTTTGAAGAAATAACATAGGCGTTTGGTATAACCTGAGGCAGTTTTGCAATAATCTTGTTCATACTGCTGCATTTACCGTTCTGATCTTCATTTACGGTTTCTCCAGAAAGTAACGGTACTTTTTTAGGATCAAGATTTAAGTCTTTTATTAAATTATCATATACAATTTTCACTTTTTGAGGCCAAAGCGTATCGCCTGTATTCGATTCTCCCTGATGCAATAAAATGCCTTTTATGACGCCTTTTTGCTGCGCAATTTTTGCCATTGCTACTAATCTTGCGTATGGATTTCCATCATATTCTTTTACAATGTTTTTTAGCCAGTCTGGAGAACCTGCAACATAAGTTTCGAAATTATTTTTATCAAAAAGTTCTATCTTACAGCCTCCAACAGCAACATTTATAACACCTATTTTTATTTTTTCAGGAAGATTGGATACCATTGTTCTTCCAAAATAATCTATTGGAGTAAGTCCTGTTGTACATCTGCACAAAGGCGGGACTGCTGTGTACCATTTTCCCATTTCACGTCCCATTTCAGGACAGTTAACTGTGGCTAAAACCTGAAAACGCGGATTTACATTTAGCTTATCCTGTGGTTCAATTTTAGCATAACCTTCCATATTGGATTGTCCTAAACTCAAATAAACATGAAAATCTGAGTCTTGTGAATACCCTTTCTGTACTATTAAAAAAAGAATTACGAATTTTAAAAACCTAATTATTGATTTCATTTGTTTTTGGTTTGAAGATTTAAAAAATGAACAACTATTGTGGATGAGCATCATTGGCAGCGGTAACATATAAACCTATCAACGCTCCGGTAAAACCTCCGGCGATATTGGTTGAAAGAATATCTCCGGAAACTGGCCCGCCTAAGTTTTCAAAATTAACGCCATTGACAGCATAACTAAATTCATAATTGTCTCCTTTGGCTTTTACCTGCAATCGTAATGAATTTGTTATTTTGATTTTAGAACTTGCTATAATTTTTGACTGTCCTTTTTCTGTTCTTTCTAATAAAATAAAAGTATCATTTCCTTTTTTTGTGATTCCAAATACATAATTAGAGCGCTCATTCTGAAGACAGGCAATACCTGCCAAATCTTTATCTGACTGCGGTTTGTAATCAACGGTGGCAGTAAATGAAAATGTGTTGTGCTGCTGTCTGTAAAAAAGTGTAGAAGTGGGTTTAACTTCTTTAATATTTACTTCAAATGGTGTTATTTCTAAGCCTTTTTTACTTAATGAAATAAAATTTTCCCGAGGCCCCCGCAATCCTATCCATCTGTAATCTAATTTTTTAGAGGTAAAATTTTCGGTAAAAGTGAAATTTCCGTTCGGAAAAAAACCGTCTTTTCCTGTTTTATTTGTAACTCCTGCAGGCATTTTTAATTTGGGCTGCAGGGGAATTAATCCGTTTTCAAAAACAGGAAAATCACCAGACCAGTCTACAGGCAGTATAAAAGTTTCTCTTCCTGTGTTTACCCTGTCTTGATTATTAGGACGAATCCCTAAAAAAACGCCATAGTATTTATTTTCCGGCCCCTGAATTAAATCAGCATGACCCGCCCAATCTACTTTGCTGCCTCTGTCTTTTGGAAAATAACGCTGTGTAAGTATTGGATTATTTGATGCCGGTTTGAAAGGCCCTTTAGGATTATCACTTACAAAAATAACTTCACTGTGATTGTCTCCTGTTCCGCCTTCAGCACACATCAAATAATATTTTCCGTTTTTTTTATACAAATGCGGGGCTTCAATCCAGATCGGTATTTTAGAAAGATCAACGCCTCCGTCTACAATAATTTTATCGGTGCCGGGAATTACTTTATCTGTATTGAGATCATACTCCCAAATTTTTATTACACGATGTCCTTCATACAATTGTTTTCCTTTATCAGGCGCATCATTATGAACAATATAACCTTTGCCGTTGTCATCAAAAAATATAGAAGGATCAATGCCCCCAAAATCTAATTTTATAGGACTTCCCCAGCCTTTCACAGGATCTTTAGTCTTCACAATAATATTTCCCAGCCCGCCAGAAAATGCTGTTACAATCATATAAAAGGTATCATTATGGGAATTATAAGTAATCCCGGGAGCATAAACGCCTTCACTAATTCCTGTATCATGCGGATTAAACTCTGCAGCATTATTTAAAACGCCTCCCAAATCTGTCCAGTTGATTAAATCTTTAGAATGGAAAATGGGTACACCGGGAAACATAGCAAATGAAGAACAGACCATGTAGTAATCATCGCCTTTTTTTGTAATGGCAGGATCAGGATAACAGCCTTGTAAAATTGGCGTATAAAATTCATCCGGTTTTAATGGGTTGTCGTAATAAACCTGATCGTCGCCAATATAACTGACATTAGAAAAAACAGCAGTTTTTTTAGCTTGCATTTTTTTCTGGATCGCGCTTTGAGCTGTCCCTTTAAAAAAACACAAAAACAGTGCAGCTGTTAAAAAAAAGATATTTCTTTTAATCATTTTGTATACTCTTTATTTATTAGAAAATATTAAAAGCCGGGAGAATGCCTCCCGGCTTTAACTAACAAAACCAAAACCAGTATAAGGTAACTGTAATATCAACACTCATTACTATAATTAAATTTGTTATATAAGTTAAATAATGCCCGAATTTTAATAACCGCTTTTCGGCAGCTTACGATAAAAATGTTAGTCCTAAAATTGATTTAAATTAAGTCAGAAATCGACTTATTCAATAAGTGTATTTAAAACAAATATAATAAAAAACAAAACATACACAATCGGTTGTGTATTAATTTTATTAATGATATTTAAAAAAATAAAGCATAAATAATAATTAATTAAATTTTATAGCTAAAATTATAAATTATATTAAAAAAAGTATTTCCCAAAAGACGCTTCATTATCAAATATAAAATGATCCTTTAAAAATTTTAGTAAAAAAACAAAATGTACTGAAAAACATAAAAATTGAGAAAAAATAAATAAAAAAATATTTTTAAATAAGTTATTTCGTATAATTTATTTAAAATTCGTGCATTTTAAAAATAGAAAGCAATATCAGCCAAAACAACAAATTCAATAAAAAATCAATTAAACAATCGGTTGTTATAAAATACTCCGGAAATTAAAATATCAAAATGCATTCTACTTATTACTGCTCTATTTTTTATTTAAAGTAAGTGAAAACATTAAATACAAAATCAGTCTCGATTTTGCTATTTTTTGTTTTTATCTCTTGTAAAGATTACAAATACATCATTTCTATCATATAATGCTTCAAATCTACTATTCTAATTATTACTTCCAAAACTACTTTTACAAGCTTGTATTGAAAAACTATCTAGTATAAAACCAAAAACACAATGATGAAAAAACAAATTAAAAGATATGCATTTTTACTGCTGATCGTTTATGGAAGCGGTTACGCCCAAACAAAAAAACATCTTGGTACCAGTAAACCAATAGAAGACCGCATTACACTTTTGATGAAAGAAATGACATTAGAAGAAAAGGTTGGACAAATGAATCAATACAACGGTTCATGGGATGTCACCGGGCCAAAACCGGAATCTGGTTCTAATGAAGAAAAATACAACAATATAAAAAAAGGATGGGTAGGCTCTATGCTGACCGTAAGAGGTGTTAAAGAAATTAGAGCAGTACAAAAAATCGCTGTTGAGGAAACCCGTCTTGGGATTCCGTTAATTTTTGGTTTTGATGTAATACACGGTTACAAAACCCTCAGCCCTATTCCATTGGCAGAAGCCGCAAGCTGGGATTTAGAAGCCATTAAAAATTCGGCACGAGTGGCTGCTCTTGAAGCCTCTGCTTCTGGATTGAACTGGACTTTTGCACCAAATGTTGATATAGTCAATGATGCACGATGGGGAAGAGTTATGGAAGGCGCTGGCGAAGATCCTTATTTGGGAAGCAAAATTGCTGCGGCAAGAGTTAAAGGTTTTCAGGGTGAAAATTTCGACAATACCTCAGTTATAGCTTGCGCGAAGCATTTTGCTGCTTATGGCTTTGTAGAAGCTGGCCGAGAATATAACAGCGTTGATATGAGTAATTCAAAGCTATACAATACGGTATTACCGCCTTTTAAAGCAGCTGTCGATGCAGGGATTCGTACTTTTATGAATTCGTTTAATACTCTAAATGGAGTTCCTGCAACCGGAAACAGTTTTTTGCAGAGAGATATTTTAAAAGGAGCCTGGGGATTTAAAGGCTTTGTTGTTTCAGACTGGGCTTCTATAGGCGAAATGATTACACATGGTTACGCGGCTAATGCAGCCGATGCAGCTAAAAAAGCAGCCATAGCAGGTTCTGACATGGATATGGAATCAAATGTATATGTGACTGAATTAGTTCAATTAGTAAAAAAAGGGTTGCTCAAAGAAAGTGTGATTGATGATGCTGTACGCAGAATTCTTCGCGTAAAATTTGAATTAGGTTTGTTTGACAACCCTTATAAATATTGTGATGAAGCTCGTGAAAAAGCAAACATTGGCAGTAAAGCAAATAATGATGACGTTCTGGACATGGCCAAAAAATCTATTGTTTTGCTGAAGAATGATAAAAATCTTCTGCCTTTGAAAAAAACAGGTACTAAAATCGCTTTAATTGGTGCTTTGGCAAATGATAAAAACAGTCCGCTGGGAAGCTGGAGAATTGCTGCCGAAGACAATACCGCAGTATCAGTTTTGGAAGGAATGCAGCAATATAAAGACAACTCATTAGTTTATGAAAAAGGAACGGATGTCGCTGTAAACAAACAATCATTTTTAGACGAAGTAAAAGTTAATACAACTGATTTTTCTGGATTTGAAGCTGCAAAAACAGCTGCAAAAAATGCCGAAGTTGTCGTTATAGTTTTGGGTGAAATTGGTTTTCAAAGCGGTGAAGCCCGCAGCAGAACTGAATTAAGCTTACCGGGAAATCAACAGCAATTGTTAGAGGAAGTTTATAAAGTAAATTCTAATATTGTCTTGGTTTTAAATAATGGGCGTCCGTTAACGTTCCCTTGGGCAGCAGAGCATATTCCTGCTATTGTCGAAGCGTGGCAGTTAGGAACCCAAACCGGAAATGCAGTTGCACAGGTTTTATATGGAGATTATAACCCAAGTGGTAAACTGCCAATGTCTTTTCCAAGAAATGTAGGCCAATGTCCTATTTATTACAATTTGTATAATACCGGAAGGCCGACTGATAAAGACCAAAATGTTTTTTGGTCACATTATTCAGATGTAGAAAAAACACCTTTATATCCTTTTGGCTACGGATTAAGCTATACTTCTTTTGCCTATAAAAATTTAAAAATAGCAAAACCTTCTTTTCAAAAAGGAGAAAAAATTGAAATTTCTGTTGACGTTACCAACACAGGAAACTTTGACGGAAAAGAAATCGTTCAATTGTATATAAATGATCCCGCTGCAAGTATTGTAAGGCCTGTTAAAGAATTAAAAGGTTTTGAGCTTATCGAATTAAAAAAAGGAGAAACAAAAACAGTACATTTTACCTTAACAGATAAGGAAATAGGTTTTTATGACAACGATGGCAAATTTTTAGTAGAACCGGGCATATTCAATGTTATGGTGGGCTGGAATTCAAATGAAGGACTTACGACTAAGTTTGAGCTAAAATAAAGTATTTCAAGAAAAAAAATTAAACACATAGAAACATAGGTTTATTATTTGTGAGGAAAGAAGTTAAAAAGAAACTCGTTTCTCACACATAGCTATGTGTATTAAAACTAAGTGAAACACCTTTTTTTAAGTAAACAAAAGCTATGTTTCTATGTGTTAAAAAAACTACTCCAGCAGGTTAATATATTTTTTTTTACAATTTTATATCCTGAGTACGATAATTCCTTATAAGGTTATTAATTGTACTCAGGATTTTGGCAATATGCCAAATTTGGACAAAAAAAATTAAGTGTTTTATTTACTTTTATTAATATTGCTTCAAATATTCTCAAAAAGAATCAATTACCCATTTTATTTTCAATGAAAATTGATAATAATAACATTAAAATGTAAATGAAAAATATCAAATATATTCTTTTATGCTTCTTTTCACTTATCAACTGCCTGTTTTCTCAAGGAAAATTTGACAGTTACCAATTTAGAAGCATACAGGAAACTACCACAAAAAGAGCTGTTTCTTCTATTAATCAGGATAACAATGGTTTTATCTGGATAGGCACAAACGGTGCTGGTTTGTATCGATATGACGGGGTAAATTATTTTGGATATAAATACGATAAAAAACCCGGATCTGTAAACAGCAACTTTATTTACACCACTTTTATTGATTCTAATAATAATTTATGGGTAGGTACAGATGAAGGATTGTGTTTGTACAACAGAGATTTAGATAATTTTACAAAAATCAATATTGAGGATGTAATTACAAAAGGATATAGTGAACCCATTACCGTAAAAACAATTATTGAAGACAATAACGGCAATTTATTCTTAGGGGCTTATGGTTTTGGATTATTCAAACTTAATATAAAGACTTTAAAAGCTTCGCTGGTTCACTCAAAGGTGTTGGACAAACCTAATTTTCTAATAAAATCTTCGGTAAAAAATAAGCAGGGAATTATTTATTTAGGAACCAGTTATGGTCTTTTAGAGATCGATTTAAACGGAAAAGTTAAACAGGTTTACAAAGACAAATTTAAAAGAGAACCTTTGCTGGACGATATAGAAAGCCTTGTTATTGATAAATTTGGATATCTGTGGATGGGAACGACTGAAAACGGTCTGATAAAAATTAAACCCGAAACTGATAATTATCAATTTGAAAAATACACTATTACCAAAAACAAAATCTTATCGATCGTACAAAGCAATCTGGATTACATCGTATGCGGTACAGAAAATGACGGATTACTGGTTGTAAATTATAAAGGACAAGTCCTTCGAAAATACCTGCACAGTAAATACGATAATTTTAGTTTAAAATCTAATTCCGTTTGGTCGTTATACGAAGACAAAGAAAAACGGCTCTGGTTAGGATATTTTAATAAAGGACTTGGTGTTTTTGATAAACCTAATAACAAATTCAATTCTCTTGAATCACTTGTAAATAATGATAATTCTTTGCAGACTAGTCATGTAACTTCAGTTATAAAAGATAAAAAGGGAAATTTATTAATAAGTAATGAAGGCGGCGGACTCGACATTTATAATCTTACGAATAAAAGTTACATTCACGTTAATCAAAATAATCAAAACTATTACTCTGGTTTAGATGCTTTTGACATTCAGACCATATTTGTAGACAGTAAACAAAATATCTGGATAGGAAGCTGGGATCGAGGAATCTATTTTTTAAAAAATGGCACTACCCGATTCATAAACTACAATACTACAAATACTACAGGATTAAAATCGAATCGAATTTTTAGTTTTTCGGAAGATTCAAAAGGCCGAATCTGGATTGGAACTTTTATAAAAGGGCTGCATTATTTTGATAATAAAAGCAGCACATTTGTGCATTGCGACTCTAAACCTTTTTCAGATAATGCTTTAGACAATGCTTTTATCCGTAAAGTTTTTGTAGACTCAGATAATGTATTGTGGGTAGGAACAATCTTAGGATTATATCAGGTAAGTTTAAAAGACGAATCCGGCTTTAAAGTGGCAAAAATGCGCGATGCAATGTTTAGCGGCATAAATAAACACAATAGTATTCAAACTATTTTATCCATTTATGAATCTAATGATAAAACGATATGGATAGGAACTGACGGGCAGGGATTATTTAGTTATAATAAAAAAAATAAGGTATTTTCTAATTATGATGATTTTCCGGGTTTTAAAGAAAAATCTGTTCGTGCCATAATTTCAGACAATAACGGTTCATTATGGGTAAGCGGCGGATCTGGTTTAACAAAACTGGATTTTAAAAATAAGAAAAGCACCAATTTTAATAAAGATGATGGTCTTATTGATAACGATTTTAATAATAATGCCGTCTTTAAAGATGGAAACGGAGAGTTGTATTTTGGCGGTTATGAAGGCGTAAATTATTTTAATCCTAACGAAATTAAAAAAGCCGAAAAAGCACCACGCTTGTATTTCAGTGATTTTAAATTATTCAATCGATCCGTAAAACCAAATGAAGAGGCTTCGCCTTTAACCAAAGTAATTTCGCAGACTAAAGAAATTACGCTTAACTACACACAATCGGTTTTTACGATTGAATATGTGGGAATTAACTATAATTATTCTAAAAAAAATCAATACGCCTATTATCTCGAAGGTTTTGAAAAAGACTGGAATTATGCCGGAAATAACAGAACAGCAACCTATACAAATCTTGCGCCGGGCAATTATACTTTTAAAGTAAAATCGGCCAATGCAGATGGTTCCTGGAGCAATAACCAATTAGAACTAAAAATAAAAATTCTTCCCCCGTGGTGGAAAACCTTTTGGGCTTATTTAATCTACGTCACTATTTTAATTTTTCTAATTAGATATATTAATAAGATTTATCAAAATCGTTTTAAAGCGAAGCAGGCCATTATTTTAGAAAAAGAAAAAACCATTCAGTTAGAGAAATTAAACAATAAAAAATTACAGTTTTTTACCAATATCTCGCATGAATTCAGGACACCATTAACGCTGATTATTAATCCGCTAGAAGATATTTTAAGAAGCAAAAAATTGTCTCCAGAAATACATAATAAATTAAAAATTGTACACAAAAGCTCTGACAGGCTTTCCAGGCTTATTAATGAGCTTATGGATTTTAATAAATTAGAGTTTAATAAAATTTCGCTTCAGGCGAAGAACATTGAAGTCGTAGCCTTTACAGAAGGAATCATTGGCTATTTTGATGAAGAAGCCGCTGCCCGAAACATTAAAGTTAATTTTGAGTCATCACTTGATGAACTTGAAGACTGGCTGGATCCTAAAATGCTTGAAAAAATACTCTTTAATATTATTTCAAACGCATTTAAATTTACGCCGGATAATGGTTCTATAACTATTTCTATAGATACATCAGATACAGATAATGCATTGATAATTAATGGAGAAAAAGTTCCTTCGTTTTCAATAACAATTACAGATACAGGTTCAGGAATTCGTAAAAAAGATTTAAACAGAATTTTTGACCGGTTCTACCAGGTCAATAATGTAAATAAAGATTATTACGGCAGCACCGGAATTGGTTTAGAGGTTGTCAAAGAATTTATTGAGCTGCATAAAGGAAAAATTGAAGTGGAAAGTGAAGTTGGAGAAGGCACAAAATTTAAGGTAACATTTCCTTTAGGCAGGTCTTTTTATAAAAAAAGTGAAATAATAGATGAGATTTTTAAAACAGAAAAAAACAAAAATCAATTTTTATTTGACACTGCTGATAATCAAACCAATGAAGATGATTTTACGGATGAAGCCATCGACAACCCTGCAGAAAAAACTGCAAAACCTTATACAGTTTTGATTGTCGAAGACAATCCTGAATTAAGAGGTTATTTAAAAGAGGAACTGAGTAAAACCTACAAAGTTATTACAGCCGAAAATGGTAAAAAGGGCTACGAACTTGCGGTGCAAAAATTACCGGATTTAATAATTACAGATGTTATTATGCCGGTTATGGATGGACTGCAGTTGTGTAAAAACATAAAAGGAGATTTAAAAACAAGTCACATTCCGTTACTGATGCTTTCGGCAAAAGCAATGGTAAAAGACAGATTAGAAGGTATCGATTCTGGTGCAGATATGTATTTGAGCAAACCATTTGAACTGGATATTCTAAAATCAAGCCTGGCACAGCTTATTACAAGCAGACAGATCATGTTTAAGAAATTTTACAGCGGCATTACAAAACAAGGAAAAGAAAAAACAACGTCGCTGGATAATGATTTCATTCAAAAAATCCTGCATTTTATTAATGAAAATATCAGCGAACCAGAATTGACTGTAGAACTTTTGTCTTCTAAAATCTTCCTGAGCAGAAGTCAGCTGTATCGAAAAATAAAAACATTAACAGGCATTTCTGTTAACGAGTTTATTAGAAATGTACGATTAGAGAAAGCAAAACAGCTTATTGAACAAGGCAACAATAATATTAACGAAATAAGCTATAAAGTTGGGTTTACTTCTCCCTCCTATTTTGCCAAATGTTATAAAGTTAAATACGGTCATTTACCTAATCAGGAAAAAAAGACAAAAGAATAAACTATACAAAAACAATTTAAAAAAGACAATAATTAACCCGTTGGGTGAAATTAATTTAACACATAGAAACATAGATTTAGAATGCTTAAAAAAGGCGTTTCACTTGTTTAACATAGTTGGCTATGTGTTAGAAACGAGTTTCTTTTTAAGCTCTTTCTTAGTAGAAAAATCTATGTCTCTATGTGTTGAATAAAAATATATGAATTACACCCAACGGGTAATCATTAATTAGTAAAGAGCTTCGGTTTAAAACTGAAGCTCTTTTTTTGTCAGTCAATTTTTTCAAAAATCGCAGCTTTAAACTTCAAATAAAAATCAACATATAAAAAATATTACTGCTGTTTTTTAAATAAACAATATTTTTTAAGCAAAAATTTTAGCAATAGCTCAGTACCTGTTTTTAATGCATTAGAAGCTTATTTTACTGATAACAGGGATTCAGAAGTTTTTTTTGCATCATCTGTTGCACAATATGCATCATCTGTTCTATAATACAACATCTCTACAATTTACTTTCGTTAAGAAAAATTTAAGAAAAAAGTTCTCTTGTCAAAACTCAAAATAATCAACCGGCAAAAGATCAAAATTTTAAATGTTTTTCTAAAACTTAGCGATTAACTAATTATTTCAAGTAAACTAACAACCAAATTTTATGCAGAAAAGAACATTAAAAAAACTATTGTGTTTAATAGTATGTATGTGGGGGAATTTTTTCTTCGCTCAAACTGTTAAAGGTAAAGTAACATCAGGCGGAGCCAACCTGCCGGGTGTTAGTGTAATAGTACAAGGAACAAAAAACGGAACAGTTACCGATTTTGACGGCAGCTTCGTTTTAAACAATGTAGAATCAAAAGCTATCCTGCTTTTTAGTTATGTAGGATATAGAAATTTATCACTGCCGGCAGATACAAAATCTGTTATGCAGGTTACTATGGTAAATGACCTGGAGAAATTAAATGAAGTAGTGGTTATAGGATACGGAACTTCCAAAAGAAAAGATATCAATGGAGCGGTTTCTTCTATTAAAGCCTCTGAAATTCAGGACAAGCCCTTTGTCTCTATCGATCAGGCTCTTGTAGGTAAAGCCGCAGGGGTAAACGTTACCCAAAATTCAGGTACGCCGGGAGGTGGAATTTCGGTACAGATTAGAGGAATTACCTCTATTAATGGTAATGAGCCTTTATATGTTATTGACGGAACGCCGGTTTTTGCAGATAAAAACAACGATTCATTTTCATTCAGCGCATTAGGCGGAGGAAGCGGACAAACTAAAAATTCTGCTTTGTCTGGTTTAAATATTTCAGATATTGAAACTATTGACATCTTAAAAGATGCGTCTGCTACTGCAATTTATGGTTCGAATGGTGCAAATGGTGTTGTTTTAATTACAACCAAAAAAGGAAAAAAAGGAAAATCAAAATTTGCATACGAAACGTATTTAGGTACACAACAAGTAACCAATACAGTTGATGTTTTAAACTTACCTCAGTATGCAGCTTATCAGGCAAAAATTTTCAAATTAAATGGTGAACCTGTTCCTTATCAATATCAAAAACCTAATTTATTAGGAAATGGAACAAACTGGCAGGATGAACTTTTTAGAACAGCTACAATGTATAATCATCAGCTTTCATTCTCTGGTGAAAAAGAAGGAACACGTTTTTACACCTCTTTAAATTATTTTGATCAGGAAGGAATTGTTTTAAATTCAGATTTCAACAGATTATCGATGCGATTAAATGTTGATTCTAATGTAAAATCATGGCTGAAAATTGGTAACAGCTTATCAGTAAGTAAAACATCTCAGCAAGTAGTAAGAAACGATGACAGAGGCGGTTTAGTTATGAACGCATTAAGACAATCTCCAGAATTACCGGTTAGGTTTCCTGATGGTTCTTATGCAGGGCCGACTAGTGGTTTAGGATCTTCGGCAAATGAAGCAACTAATCCAATTGCTTTGGCAGAATACAACAATTCTACTACAGAAAGATTTAAAATTAATGGTAATTTATTTGCTGATTTTACGCTGATCAAAGGATTGGTTTTTAGAACAGAATTAGGGTATGATTTGAATTTTTCAAAAAGTGCCACTTTTGTACCTAAATACACTTTAGGAAGTGTAACTGAAACTTTAAACAAATCATTCAAACAGCAGGATCAAAGCTATTATTGGAATATTAAAAATTATTTGACTTATAATAAAACAATAAACGATAATCACAATTTTACTTTCTTATTAGGTCAGGAAGCGCAGGAAAGCCGTTATGAATATTTAAGCGGTTACAGAACTGGTACCTTTTTAAATAAAGATTTTACAAACTTAAACATAGGAGATATTGATACTGCACTGAACGGAAATGGTTCTGGAAGATGGTCAATGTCATCTTATATTACGAGGTTAAATTACAGTTTTTCTGACAGGTATTCTTTCTCTGCTTCTTTAAGAGCCGATGCTTCATCAAACTTTGGGCCTAATAACAAATGGGGTTATTTCCCTTCATTCTCCGGAGGTTGGACAGTTAGTAATGAAGAGTTCTTTCAGCCTTTATCAAACAGCATAAATTACTTAAAATTTAGAGCAGGTTACGGTTTGGTAGGAAATCAAAATATTCCGGCAAACAGATATCAGACTATTTTATCATTGCTTGCATCTCCTTTTGGAGGTGTTTCTCCAACAATTGACAATTTAGGAAACCCTGATATTAAATGGGAATCTCTTAAATCTTTCAATGCTGGTTTTGAATTGGCAACACTTAACAACAGAGTAAAATTAGATTTTGATTATTATATTAAAAATTCATCAGATTTCCTTACTAAACAAATCAATGACGAATCGAATCAAAGTGCACTTAATTATTACCTGAATACTGGTGAAATTGTAACAAAAGGAATCGAGCTTACATTAAATACAAGAAATATCGTTACTGATAATTTTACATGGGACAGCACGATTATTTTTTCAAAATACAATAATGAGCTGACTAGTTTTCAAGGTCAGGGCAAATCTTTATTAGGAAAAGTACAATTCGATTTATATAACGTTACCAAAACTACTGAAGGACAGCCGGTAGGGCAATTTTATGGATATGTAACAGATGGTTTGTTTAAAAATGCTGCAGAATTAGCCGCAGGGCCAGTTCAGGAAACTGGAACAGGAATTGGGGATATTCGTTTTAAAGACCTTAACAACGATGGAAAAATTGATAGTAAAGACCAAACTGCCATAGGAAGTGCAATTCCTGATTTTACTTATTCATTCACCAATAACTTTAAATACAAAAACTTTAATTTATCAGTTGTTTTGACAGGTAGTCAAGGTAATCAGATTTACAACTTTACACGCCATTATACTGATGGGATTTACCCGGGATTTGGCGATAGATTTGGAAATGTCAGCACTCAGGCACTGCAGGCTTTTGAACCTGGGGTAAACGAAAATACTGATGTGCCGAGAATTACGCTTAATGACCCAAATGGTAACGGTAGAATTTCGAATAGATTCGTTGAAGATGGTTCTTATTTAAGAATTCAAAACGTTTCTTTGAGCTACGATTTACCAAACAAGATATTCGATAACTCTTTTATATCTAAAGTAAGATTGTATGTAAACGTTCAAAATTTATACACGTTTACAAAATATAGCGGTTTTGACCCTGCCCTTGGAAATTTAGATCAAAATATAACACTAAGTGGTATTGATTTAGGACGTTATCCTGTGCCAAGAACAACTTCAGTAGGAGTAAATTTAGAATTCTAAGATTGATAAAAAACATATTTAACTTAATGATTCATACTCATTAACATAAAAAAATAGTTATGAAAAAACTTTTTAAACTTTTTATGATGGGAATGCTGATACCATTGCTGTCTTTATTTTCTTGTTCAGATGATTTTTTAGATGCGCCATCTGAAAATCAGTTAACACCAGCTGATTTACCTGAAGGGGTTACAGCTTTTGACGGAATTGCTGAGAGTTTGTACTTTAAACCGTGGTTTACTTTTAACGATAAATTCCTGATTGCTGTAGGCGATATGTATGCCGGCAACGCTTTTACATTTGACGGTGCTTATGCGCAGTTTAAAGATGCTCAGGTAACCTCACAAAACCCAATCCTTACAGAAGGATACGTTTCGTTATTTTCGGTTGTCGATCAATCTAATAATTTAATGAGTTTAGTAGAAGCCCGAAAAAGCGAACTGCCTGAAGCATCCTATAAAAATGCTATTGCAATATCAAGATTCATGAGAGCAAATGCTTATTTCTATCTGGTAAGAACTTTTGGAGCTGTGCCTATTATTAATAAAGCAGGTTCTGCAGCACAGCCAAAAAGAAATCTTATTTCAGATGTTTATAAATTCATCAAACAAGATTTAGAATATGCTGTCGCAAATTTACCTGAAAAAGCAGCAAAGAAGGGGTACGTTACTAAATATGTGGCTATGGGTATTCTTGCAAAAGTACATTTGACTTTAAATGAATATGGAGAATGTGCCGCTTTAACCCAGAAAATTATTGGAAACCAATATACTTTAATTAAGGATTATGGAAACTTGTTCAGCAGTCCGGAAAATAACAACAGTGCAGAGAGTATGTTTGCTTTACAATGGAAAGCTATTGCAACAGAATGGGGAACACAAAATACAAATCAGGCTTATATAGTTCCCGCAGGTACAGGAATTACAGGCGGTGGTGACGGATGGGGAGTTTACCTTCCTTCTATTTCATTACAAAATGGTTTTGAACCAAACGATACCAGAAAAAAGAGTACTATTATGACCGATGGTGACTTTTACCCTGAATTGTTAAAAGATAATGGTGGTTTTCTTTATAAAAAAATATACTCTTCTACAGCGGCTAATTTTAGAAAATACATTGTAGGTTCTGCTGCTGAAAGAAACGATGTATTTTTTATGAAAACTTCACAAAACACCATCATATTAAGATATTCTGATATTTTATTAATGAATTCTGAGGCGATTTTGGCCGGAGCCGGTTCAACTACTTCCCCAGCTGCTTTAAGTACTTTCAATCAAGTAAGATCAAGAGCAGGATTACCTACTAAAACTGTATTAACAAGAGACGACCTTTTTAATGAAAGAAGAGTTGAGTTTGCTCTTGAAGGACAATATTTCTTTGATTTAAAACGCCGAGGTCTGGCCGAAGCAACAGCAATTATTTCACAGCAGGAAGTTGGTTTTTATTCTGATGATGCCAGAACAGATCTGGTTTCCAGAAAAATAACTCCGGGAAGTAATTATTTTGAACTGCCATTACCGCAGTCTGCTATTGATACTAATCCATCATTATTAGAACCTCCGGTTCCTTTTAACTTTAACTAACTTATATTATGATCAATAAAATAAAATATAGAATTCTAATTCTTTTCGCATTGGCTTCATTTACAGCTTGCCAAAATGACGATGCGGTTACTGCAAACGTAGATGCCATGGTTGCTGAACCCGGAGATTTACTTAATCAGGCCTTTCCATTAAATAAAGTCAGAGTTGAAGGCAAAGGTTTAGAGGGATTAAAAAAGATTACACTGGATAATAAAATTAACATCAGTTTCAATCCAAACTATAACTCAGATAAATCTTTTATTTTCACGATTCCTTTTGATGAAAAACTAGGAAGCAGATTTGGGGTACAGCCTATTACATTTGTAACCGCATCTGGTACGCTGACTAAAAATATTGAAATTTTACAGCCTGTTCCAACGATTACAAAAACAATTCCGGCTGTAGCAACTCCGGGATTTCCTCTGGAAATTGAGGGTACTTGGTTTTATAATATTTCATCGGTAACTTTAGGAGGAAAAGCGTTAAGTTATACTGTAAAATCGTCTTCTTCGATTATTATCGGTTTACCATCAGATGCAGTTTCAGGATCAGAACTTGTGATTACTACACCCGGAGGTGACGCAAAAAAAACAATAAATTTTGCTACGATCGTTCTTGTATCTGATTTTGACGGAAATGGCGTAAGAAAAGATTGGTTCTCTTATGGTGATGTCGCTTCTTTTGATGCAAATACTGCTGGCGGGCCAACAGGCAATTATGCAACATTTACCTGGTCTGGTGCTACCGCAAATGGCTACAACGGAAGCAGCGCCGGAGGAGGAAGCAGTTTCTTAAGCGCAGGTAATACAGATGCTAAAAAAACTTATATAGATATTGATATAAGTGCGAATGTTGCAGGGGCACAATTTGCCATTCAATTAAATACTATTGATGGTAAAGACTATGCCTATAATTTTAAAATCACCGATGTAAACTGGGCGACCAAAACAATTTCAATAGCCGATTTTAAAGATAATTATGGTTATGGGTCAAATTCAGCAGTTACATTAGATGTTTCTAAAATAAATGAAATCAAAATTGGCGTTATTCAAAATGATACTCCTAATCCAAGTGTAATAAAATACGATAATATTAAAATTCGTTACCAATAATTGATTGGCTTTGTATTCAAACTTAAAAAAAGAGGTTGTAATCAAAAACAGCCTCTTTTATAAAAAGTAAACCAAATAAATAACTATAAATAAGGATATTCTCTCTAAAAGAATATTCTATAATAAAAAACAGTATGAAAATTAAATTTTTACTAATGCTGACCTGCTTCGTCTTCCTTTTAAATGCCTGCTCAAAAGACGATAACGAAGCTGCTGATACTTTAGAAACCCCAATTGCAAACGCTCCAAAAGATGTAAATGATAATGGTTTTAAAGCAAAATGGAATTATGTTTCCAATTCAAAAAGCTATCTTTTAGATGTTTCAACCAGCGCAGATTTCACCACTTTTATCTCAAATTACAATGCAAAAGAAGTTACTGATTTAAATGAAGTCGTAGCAGGTTTAACCGGAGGAACACAATATTATTACCGAGTAAGAGCCAAAAATGAAACAGAAATTTCAGGTTATTCAAATGTAATTAGTGTTGTAACAACAGGTTCAAGCGGTATTCCTGAAGACCCTGCTTTTTTAAAGGTAAAAGCAAATAAACTAGCCAGCCCATTTTTTATAGGTATGTCTATAAAAGCTTCGCAATTAACGAATGGAAGTCCTTATGATATCATTTTGAAAAATGAATTCAGCAGTATTTCTGCCGAATACGAAATGAAAATGGATAAAATTTCTACAGCAAGCGGAGTTTACGACTGGACTGTAGCTGATAAAATTGTGGCGTACGGAAATGATAATGGTATTAATGTTCATGGTCATGCTTTAGTATGGCATAATGCAGTGCCACAGTGGTTAAAAGATTTTTCTGGTACTGATGCCGAATTTGCTGCAGAAGTAAAAAAATACATCACGGCTGTTGTTACCCATTATGCAGGAAAAGTAAAATCCTGGGATGTGGTTAACGAAGCGGTAGATGACAGCGGCGCTATGAGAAATACTATTTTTCTACAGCGAATGGGCCCTAATTATGTAAAAGACTGTTTTCAATGGGCAAGAGACGCTGCAAATGCAGCTGGCGACACATCATTATTATTATTCTACAATGATTATGCTACCTCAGCCAATACTGCAAAACAAAATAAAGTTTTTAGCCTTGTCGATGATTTAAAAGCAGGCAATGTAATTGATGGTATTGGTTTCCAAATGCACAACACTTATTTAAGCCCAACCAAAGCTCAAATAGAAGCAGATCTTAACAAAGCTGTGTCAAGAGGTTTGAAAATTCACGTTTCAGAATTAGATATACAAGTAAATCAATTTAATGATATTTCTAGTTTTACAAACGAAAGAAGATTAGCCCAAAAAGAAAAATACAAAGAAATGGTGAAAATTTATAATGCGCTTCCGACAGCAAATAAATATGCCTTAACAATTTGGGGAATGAAGGATAATGAATCATGGATTCCATTTAACGCTGAACTGGGCCACCCAGGAAATGACTGGCCATTACTGTATGATTCAAATTTTGCAATCAAAAGTTCGCATACCGGATTCCTTGAAGGTTTAGATTAAATTTTAAAAAGAGGCTGTCTCAAAAGTCAGAGCAGCCCCTATTTATTTTACACGTTTCTTTGTTCCGTAGGAACATTTCATAGGTAGAAATTATATTATTATCATCGTTTAGTTTGATATACCAGATTATTAAAAAACGATGTCAAAATCAAACGTTCCTACGGAACGTAAATGTGGATGACCTCTATTTTTTCTACCTATGAAACATTCCTAATGGAATGAAACCCGAAATCAAAAAATAACAAGTTATATTCTTTGTTCCGTAGGAACATTTCATTTGCAGAAACAAGTTAAGTTTGCTTTAAAAACAAACAAATAATTATAGTAAAAGAGCTGTCTTGACCTTTGAGACAGTCTCTTTTTTTTTACTAAGAATCTACTAGAAACAAAAAACACCACTTGAAAAAGCGGTGTTTTTTTATGCCTATTTTACTTTCTTATTATATCGGCTTCTTATATACCGTAACATCATCTACCCACATCATAACAGTTGTAAACAAATTAATTTTATTAGGGTTTATAAAATTTGAATCATTTGAACCTACATTCAAGTTGAAAATTATATTATGATTCTCAAATTTATTTAAATTAAGATTAGATACGCTGCTGTTAGTATATGTAGAAACTGTTGTATTATCGACCTTTATAGTTACCGTCACCACATTATCTTTCATTCTCCAAAAACATTCATATAAGTGCCATCCATTGTTTCCGTTTATATTAAATCCACCGGGATATTGTCGCTCTGCTGCGTTTCCTAATTGGTTCGCACCCACAGCAGTACCATAAAAAAGATTCGATGTAAAACGAGATGCATTTGGCGCAAAAGAATATCCTTCCATAATATCAATTTCTCCATGTGTAGGCCATCCATTTTCCTGAACAGTCCAGAAAGCGGGCCAGGCTCCATAAGTATCTGTAAATGATCTGTAATTAGCTCCATCCATTGCTAATAATTTAATATTGGCAGACAGCATATATTCGGTGTTATTTTCAGGTTTATATTGATAAACAGACTTAATAAATCCCGATTGGTATTTAGTGGCACTCAGCTTTGTAGTTTTAATTTCCAGACAGCCTCTTCCATCTCTTGATTGTATTGAAGGCACAGAACTATTGTAGTCACAATATCTGGAGTTGTAATCCGTACGCTGTACCTTTGTCCATTTTGAAAGTGAGGAGCCTACATTAAATGTATCTTCGAATTGTTTTATCCAGGGAGCTCCCGCTACTTTACTAGTACTTCCATTAGTACTTATATTATCCGTCATTTTTTCTGTTTCAGAATTTTCAACGCACGAAGAAAACCCTAAAACACATGTTAGCATTAATGTAATCATGTTTAATTTTTTCATAATTTTTTGGTTTAGATGTTAGTATTTAATTGTAATAATTGTTGGCTTTTAATTTCTTTTATATAATCCAGATTGTTTATAAACTGAAGAGCAGCCCCTCTATACAGTAATTTTTACAATACACATTTGGAGGATATTAGTTCGAAATCAACAGCAAAATTATTACTGATAAAAGTAAGTTTATATGAAAAAACTGAATAGTACATTTGACGCAGTTAATAGCATAGATGTTGTATTTTAATGTTATTTCAATAAAATATAACAGCAATTCCAAGTTCTGGACAATTTGTATGAACTATGCGTAAATAAAAATGTTTTTTTACGTGTTCTTTGATAACGATTTCGAGAATTGTAAAAGTCTTCTAAATAATTATCGCTATCTATTATTTACTAACTATTAAATTATTTATTAACCTTTAATTATTAAAAATGAAAATATAACTGTCAAATATCAGTTAAGTTAAATACTAGGTCAAATACGAACAGATATATAGGCGGCAGTCAAGAAATCTTATTAATTAAAAAATAATACGCTATTTAGGGCGAAATACCCAATAAAATAGAGGCTGCTTCACAAATTGTGAAACAGCCTCTTATATTTTGTAAAGAGAACTCTAATTCAACTTCTAATTTCTAATATAAATAATTCAGAGCTGTAACATCATTAGTATTGAAAGCTCCAGTCTCACTTGAAGTGAAACATGCTCTCATATAAGAAGTTGAATCATACCCTGTAGGTGTACCCGGGATATGAATTGCTCCAACACCGGCTGCTCCTTCATTTGAGTTCTGACCACAGCTCTGACGGCTGAAATAGTCTGTATGGCGTAAACCAATACAGTGTCCAATTTCGTGTGCGGCTACGTGTGCATTTACGTTTGTTGAGTAAGAATCTAACCCGGAATATAATGTAACTGAATTATAAGGTGCCCCTCCTGAAGGGAAACCTGCTACCCCGCCGGCAGATCCGGTTTGTCTCCGGACAACAATGTTTGCACCTGAAGTACTTGAACTAAAAGTAAGTGTAAAGTTAATAGACAATCCTAAATTATTATATCTGTTTATTGCAGCTGTCAATCCATTACGCATAACTGTACTAAGAGCTGTTGTACCAGTGCCTGTTAATCCAACAACTTTAATAGTTCTTGGGGCAGATACTAAATTAGTAGTGCGGTATTGTTCTGTAGTAATACCTCCGTGAAGATCCATTTTATTTAATTGTTCTTCTGTCACTATAATGTCACCTTCTACCAGGAACGCATCCTCAGTGGTGCCATCTAACTTAGTGTTTTTAATCACTTGAACATCTTTGTTATTTAGTGCAAGTGCATCTATTTTATTTAACACATCTTGTGTTACTTTAAGAGATTCTTGATTTGATTGACCTGCTTCTTCTTCTTTATTACAGGACAATACGGCTAGCGCTATAAATGACAACGCTAAAATTGATTTAATTTTCTTCATAATAATAGTTCTTTTTGGTTGTTTAAACAAGTTGATAAATCAGGGGTCTTTACAAAATATTAACAATATTTATATTCAAATTTATATAAATTTTAATCTTAAAATACTTATAAATAAATTATTTAACAAATTTAACATATTTTGTTATATTATTTTTATTAGATTTTTAATAATAATTATCTGATTATTATGGCAAGCCCAATAAAATCAATATTTAAATATAAATCAGCTTGTTAGACAGAATAATCCTGTTTCTAAATTTTATTTTGTTTAGCAGGTATTAAAAAATGATTTTACACTTTTGCATACCGTTTAAAATAAAAAAAGGGCTGCAAAAAGAGAATTACTCTTACAGATTTTGAAGATTTTGAATGAAATAAAAACTAATAAAATTTTTACAAATATTTTAATAACTTTGAATTATCTGCACAGATAAATATTTCAAATAGAAATCATTAAACATTAATTTCATCTTTGCTTTATCTCAATTAAGAAGTAAAAAGATCTGAAACAGTCAATTTTTGAGCGATTGATAACAATGTTACGATTGCCCTAACATTTACAATAAATGAAGAAACCAATTACTTTTCTCCTTTTTATGATAACGACAATCTGTCTCTCGCAAAATGCTGAAAGATGGAAGCAATACATAGAAAAAGAAAACGAAAGAAAATTTGAGAAATACTATTTTACATCTTTAAAAAATGCACATCACAACAAATACAAGGTTGTAAAAAAATTGGACAGTACTTTTTGTATTGTCGAAAATGAAAGTTTAAAATCTAATCGGCCTTTAAAAAAAATTCTACCGGTTAACAATTTATGGAAATTACCCTCAAATTTTTCAAATCATAAGGAAGACAAGCAGTATATAATAGCAGCTGATTCTATCAAAGGGTTAATTATTGACTTGAAATCAATGAACATTTCTGATATCAAAATACTTAATAACCATCTTGTAATCATAAAAAGTGATTCCCAAAAAATTATTGATGAAGTTATAGCTTTGAATAGCGCATCTTCTGTTTCACAGGAATCATTATTGCCAAAAGGTGAATCTAAAATAATAGATCAAAATTTCAGCATCAATTATATAAATAAAGCCATTGTTAATTTCCCTCTTTTAACAGGCGAAAATCAAATTGCATCTGTCAAAGATGATTTTTTTGATTTAAATGATATTGATCTATTAAATAAGCACATTCCTTCTTCAACACAATCTGCTGTTGTATCGAGCCATGCAACGGCTATGGCAACTATAATTTCCGGATTAGGAAACAGTTCTGCATTAGGAAAAGGAGTCGCTCAAAAGGCTAAGATACAATCGTCTGACTTTTTGAATATCTATCCTGATGAAGTAACAACTTTACAAGGTGCTGCCACTCAAAATCATTCCTATGGTACAGAGATTGAGAATTTTTATGGTTCACTCGCTAATGCTTATGATTCTCAGTTATCCTTAAATACTGTTTTAACACATTGTTTTTCCTCCGGTAATAGCGGACTTCAAGGTTATAAATCTATTACCGGTAATTTCAAGCAGTCCAAAAATAGTATCGTATTCGGCTGTGTTGACCAAAACGAAGTAATTATGCCGTTTTCTTCAAAAGGCCCAGCCTATGACGGTCGGATAAAACCAGAGTTAACGGCCTTTAGCACACAAGGAACTTCAAATGCTGCAGCATTAGCTGCAGGCATTATTACGCTTATGAAACAACATTATAAAACTATAAACAATGTTTCTTTGACGAACGCCCAAACAAAAGCAATTTTAATTAATAGTGCAAAAGATTTAGGCAGTAAAGGTCCGGATTTTACCTATGGTTATGGTAATATCAATGCTGATAAAAGTTTAAAAACGATCAGCGAAAACAGAATTATATCTGGCAATTTAATATCTGGAAAGACAAATTCACATATCATAACGCTTCCGGTAAATGCAAAAAACTTAAAAATTACATTAGTGTGGAACGATTTACCCGCTGCAATCAATAGTAATATAAGTTTGGTAAACGATTTAGACATAGAAGTTATTTCGCCAGACAACACTACTTTTTTGCCCTGGATTCTTAATCCTGATGTTCCTGATCAGCCAGCGGTAAGAGGAAAAGATAAAATTAATAATATTGAGCAAGTCACTGTTGAAAACCCTGTATCAGGAATTTATACTATTAATGCTATTGGTTCATATGTCTCGAATACGTCTCAAGAATACAGCATCGCTTATCAATATGAATTGGAAAATCAATTTGAATGGAATTACCCCGTTAAGAATGATAATTTCCCTTATGATGGCAAGACTATTTCCCCTTTCAAATGGAATTCATCTTTTTCCGGTACCTCCGGACAATTGTCTATTAGCTACAATAATGGACAGACTTGGGAAATTATCGCAAATGGCATAAATCTGGATAGTGAACAATTTACTTATACCCCTGCAGGGCAAAAATTTTCAAAGGCAAAATTAAAAATGACCATTGATAATACCGATTATATCTCTGACAGCTTTACGATTTCTTATGATTTAAATATCAGAACCAGCTTAGTTTGTGATGGCACAACAGAAATTAATTGGGACAAACCTGCCGATGTTGCTTCATTTAATATTTATCAGCTGACAGGAGATCATTTAGAATTTAAAGAGCAGACAACAAACACCAATTATATCTATACTGATGGAAAAATTTACACCGTAATTCCTGTATTTGACAATAGCGAAGGAATAAAAAGTGAGTCAACATTACAGTATGCACAAAACTCAAATTGTTATTTCGAGCTGGCTTTTGCGGAAGTTTATGAGGAGAACAAAGTAAAGATTAATGCCAGTCTTTTTAGCTTATTTAATATAAAAAGAATTGACTTAGTAAAAATAATTAATAATGACGAAAATGTTATTAGCGCAATAAATGATATCAATTCAAAAACATTTTCTTTTTTAGATACTGCCCCCATAAAAGGCAGTAATAAATATAAAATAAATATAATTTTAGAAAACAATAATGTAGTAAGTTCTCTAATTCTTGATACTAATTATTTGGGTGATGAGTTGTTTTTTGTCTACCCCACCCTATTAAGCAAAAATGCAGCATTAAATATTGAAACCCAAAAAGAGGAAAACGCTATTTTCTATTTATACAATATCAGCGGGCAAAATATTATCACTTCCCCATTACTTTCTAAAAACAATAACATCAATCTAAAAAATCCTTCCTCTGGAATTTATCTCTATAAAATAATTACAAGCTTAGGCGAAATTCAAACAGGAAAAATTGAAGTTTTTTAAGCTATCGTTAGATGTTTATTTTTTAGGGCAAGGCAAAGAGCCGTGAAATAGATTTATAAAATAACAGATCTTACAAAATTCAGGTATTTTTGTTCTTCCCTATCTCTACTCAAAAAAATAAATTTTAATTATTGTAAAAGAATAAAAATGGATCAACGGCATATAAGAAATAGGCTTTATATTACTCCTGAAGAACAGGAAATCATAAAAAATACCCCAATATTACTAGGCGGTGCAGGTATTGGAAGTGTTATTGCAGAATGTTTATTAAGATTAGGTTTCGAAACCCTGACCATAATCGATGGAGATATTGTCGAATTATCAAATTTAAACAGGCAGAATTATACTGAAAAAAACATCTCACAACCAAAAGTAGAAGCCCTTAAGGAAAGATTACTTGCTATTAACAGCAACGCAAAAATTACGGTTCATAATTGTTTTTTAACGCCTGAGAATGTTGAAGAGCATATAACAGATTATAAAATTGCAATTAATGCTCTGGATTTTACTTCAGATGTTCCGCTTATGTTTGATTCCATCTGTCAGAAGAAAAAAATACCCGTTTTGCATCCGTATAATTTGGGATGGGGCGCATTGGTATTAGTTATTTCAGATGAAGAAGGACTGGAATCTTTAAGAAAACCAAATGAAAAATTTACCGAAATTAATGTAGTCGATTATGTTTTAGATTATATGAGATTTTGGGAAAAGCCTCAGCGATGGCTTGAAGAAATCCTTGAGCAATATAAAAATGAAGGTAAAAATCTTTCTCCTCCCCAACTCTCCATTGCATCCTCGCTAGTTGCCGGAATTTGTACCAATATTGCGTTTGATATCGCTGCTAATAACCCCGTAAAAGTATTTCCTGAGTTTTATTTGACCACTATTAAATAGAAAATTTACAAAATCTGTTTTCATAGTTTATTTTCTCCAATATAAAAGATTTTTCTTAAAAGCTGCTTTCAAAACTCAATTTTGAAGCAGCTTTTTTATTAGTATTTTGAGTTCTATTTTCGATTTTCTTTCCGCTTTTTAAATAACTATTGCAAAAAGAAAAGATAAAAACTGCAGCCTTTTTGTCAGTCTATTTGGCAATTCTATATCACTTAATGCAAATAATTTTACAATAGCAGAATAATTAGGTCTAATCATAAATTATAAAAAAATGGAATTAACTAACGAACAAAAGGTTTTAGAATCTATTGTAAAAAAAGCATGGAAAGATCCGGTATTTAAGGACAATTTAATAAAAAGTCCTGTTGAGACAATAGAAAATTTCTTAGAACATCCAATCCATTTACCAGAAGGAAAAACATTAGCCTTTGTAGATCAGTCCAATTCTTCTACAATCTTTATTAATATTCCTGCTGAACCAGACTTTGAGGATATGGAATTGAATGAAGAACAACTGGATATAATTTCAGGAGGAGCAGAAGCAGATCATACACCGCCTATTATTGTGAGTGCTAGTAATTATTCCACAGGTATTTTTGGATAAAACCAAATACCGCAGGATAATTAACGTGGAATAAAACGTATGTGCTCGCTATGAACATATGCGTTTTTTTAATTTAAAACTACTATTGTGAAAATCTTGTTTACATATTTATTGTTTTTTTTATTTCTGGTAAACGGAACAGGTCTGGATGCACAATCAAAAATGTCATCTAAACATGCCCTGGAAAATATTCCTGAAAATAAGCAAACTGCTGATAGTTTATTAAACGCTGGAGAAAAACACCAAAATGCCGGGAAATTTTTAGAAGCAATGGCTTTGTTCGAAAAAAGTTTGAAAATCTATCAAAAATCAAACAATCAAAAAGGTATTGGAGACAGCTACAATAAAATAGCAACAAACTATTATTATCAGGGAGATTATTTAAAAGCCCTTTCATACTTTACAAAGTGCAAGAAAACGTATGAAAAAGCCAATTTTCATAAAGGAGTTGCCGCAGCATTAAATAACATGGGCGCTGTTTATTATTACTTAGGCAACTATCCAAAGGCATTGGACTTTTACAGCCAGGTAATCAAAATTCAGAAAAAAATAGGCGATAAAAAAGTCATTGCCGCCGCCACACAAAACATTGGAGGAATATACGTTGATATTAGAGATTATACTAATGCGATGGTTTATTCTCAAAAAGCCAATGCCATTTACAGAGAATTAAAAGATTCCATAGGAATTTCTCATAACCTAAATGGGGCAGGTAAAATTTATATGATGCAGAAAGAATATGCAAAAGCCTATGATTATTTCAATCAGGCTTTGGCTATTGCAAATAAAATAGACGATAAACAAAAAACAATAGAAGTACTTTATAATTTGGGAGAACTTTTTAATACTCAGGGCGATCTTACCAAATCCTTGTCGTATTATAATCTTTGTTTGGCCTCTTCTCAAAAAATAAACAGTTTACAATATATAGGCATTACACAAGTTGCTATTGGCAATATATTAAACAAATTGGGAAATACCGACAAAGCGCTCAAAAAATGCAAAACAGGGCTCGATATTGCCGAAAGTCTTGGAGCGTTATCCGTTAAAAAAGATGCCTGCAAATGTCTTTACGAAACTTACAAAGCAAGAGGCAGCAATAATCTGGCGCTTAATTACTACGAAAAATCAAATGATTATAAAGACAGTTTACAATCTGAAGAAACATCTAACAAGATATTGAATATGGAGTTTCAAAAAGCAATGCTTATTGACAGTATAGCCTATGTTACAAAAGTGCATAAAATTGATCTTAAACATAAAGAAGAAGTTCAGAAGAAAGAAAAACAACGAAACTTAATCATTATCTCTCTTGGCTTTATCATACTGATTACTATCGCTTTATGGAATAGATTAAACTATGTTCGAAGATCCAGAAAAGCATTAACGATAGAAAAAGACCGTTCAGAAAAATTACTGCTAAACATTCTTCCGGAAGAAATAGCCGAAGAACTAAAAGAAAAAGGCTTTGTAAATGCCCGCGATTTTAATCTGGTTTCTATTCTTTTTACTGATTTTAAATCTTTTACACAGACTGCAGAAAAAATGACGCCGCAAAATCTTGTTGAAGAAATAAATGTCTGCTTCAAAGCTTTTGATTTTATCTCTGATAAGTACAACATCGAAAAAATTAAAACCATTGGAGATTCTTACATGGCTGCAGGCGGCATCCCTAATCCAGATAAAAATTCATTAAAAAACATTGTTTCGGCCGCATTAGAAATGCAGGAATTTATGATTCAGAGAAAAATAATCAATATAGCGGCAGATGTTCCGGCTTTTGAGATGCGTTTGGGCATTCACGCCGGACCTATTGTAGCAGGAATCGTGGGAGTAAAAAAGTTTCAATACGATGTTTGGGGAGATACTGTGAATACAGCAAGCAGAATTGAAAGCAACGGAATGGTAGAAAAAGTTAACATAAGCGAATCGCTGTATAATTTAATCAAGGATGAAAAATGTTTTGTATTTGAATACCGCGGTAAAATTTATGCAAAAGGCAAAGGAGAGATCAAAATGTATTTTGTCGAGAAAAGCGCAGTTTCACTGGTAAATACTCCTATAGTATTAGATCACAGCTATATATAAATAATATTTTGTCGGTTTTTTTGGCATTTTTATAATATTTTGAAGGACTAATTTTACATTATACAAAAGGAAATAAATCATGGAACAGAACAAAGAAGAAGAGGTTTTACGATTGGTAATTTCTAAAGCCTGGGAAGATGTTAATTTTAGAAAAAGCTTAATTGCAGATCCTATAAAAGCAATCGAAAATTTAACCGGAGCTAAAATTGTATTACCCGAAGGAAAAACACTTGTTGTAAACGATCAGACAGATAAGTCTAAAGTTTACATGAATATTCCAAGTGAACCCAATATAGAGGATATTGAACTAACAGAAGATCAGTTAGAGATTATTGCCGGAGGCGGACAAACAGTTTGGATTGATTTAGTTAATAATTTATTTCCTGCTTTAAAAGATTACATCATAGTTTAAAAATAAAAGGGCAAATTAAATAGTAACCATTTAATTTCTGAACCAGCCCTCTTAAATACTTTAAATCAACGATTACTATTAATCAACTTTAAAAATTTATTATCATGGAATTTACACAAGAACAAAAAATGTACGCACAGATCGTACAAAGAGCATGGGAAGATGCAGATTTTAAAAAAGAATTAGTAGCAAACCCATTAGCTGCAATTGAAAAAGTAATTGGTAAAAAATTGAATTTACCAGAAGGAAAAACATTAGTAGTAAGAGATCAAACTGACGATTCTACAATTTACATCAACCTGCCTGCAAAAGCAAATTTAGATGATGTAGAATTAACAGAGAAAGAATTAGAAGTTGTTGCCGGAGGTTATACAACTCCTGCCGACTTAGCTCTAGAATATATAGCTGTTCCACTTGCTAAATGGCTGTTAAGCTAAAAAACTAACCAATATAAATTTAAGTATCATGGAATTAACTCAAGAACAAAAGATTTACGCAGAAATTGTGCAAAAAGCATGGGAAGACGCTGCATTTAAAAATGAATTAGTATCAAACCCGATAGCTGCAATTGAAAAATTTACTGGTAAAAAATTGAATCTGCCTGCAGGTAAAACATTAGTAGTAAAAGATCAAACCAACGATTCTACTATTTATATCAACATTCCAGTTTCTACAAAATATGCAGATACGGAATTAACTGATGATCAACTAGAAGCTGCTGCCGGCGGTGTTATTGAGGGAGGATGTTTCCCGCCAGATTTTCCAGGCGGAATATGGCACCCAACTCCAACATTCCCAAAAGACATTATTCTTTTCTAAATAAATTAACCAATCTAAAATATTATATCATGGAATTTACACAAGAACAAAAGCTTTATGCAGAGCTGGTACAAAAAGCATGGGAAAATGCCGAATTTAAAAAAGAGTTAATTGCAAATCCTGTTGCTGCAATTGAAAAATTTACAGGAAAAAAATTGAATATGCCTGCAGGTAAAACAATCGTAGTAAGAGATCAAACTGATGATTCTGTTGTTTACATCAACATTCCTGCTGCGACAAAACAACCAGCAGATGCACAATTAAGCGAAGAACAGTTAGAGTCTGTTGCCGGAGGTGTTTCCATATGGCCTCCAATTGGAACATTCCCTTGGGATCCTACACCAACTTTTCCAACTATTCCAATTGAAACAATCTAATCAACCACTATTCTATTAACAATATAAAAAAATATAAAGATGAAATATACTAAAGAACATCAGGAAAAAGGAGCAGAATTAATGAAAAGTCTTATAGAAAAAGCATGGGAAAGTGCTTCTTTCAAAGATCAATTAATAAAAAATCCTCTGGCAACAATTCAGGAATTTACTAACAAAAGCTTTGTATTGCCAGAAAACCAAAGCATTGTAGTAGAAGACCAAACCAACGAATCTGTAATTTATTTTAATATTCCTGCAGAGCCAAACTTGGACGGTTTAGAATTAACTGAAGAGCAGTTAGAATTAGTTGCAGGCGGACTTACACCAGCAGTTGTTATAGGACTTTATGCATTAGGTGTAGCAGCATTTGCAGCAGGAGTACAACTTTATAATCAATAATTTAAATCTTACAGACATGAAAATTTCACAAGACGCTCAAATACAAGGACAAGAATTATTAAAAACTCTAGTCGAAAAAGCATGGCAAAGCCCTGACTTTAAAAATCAATTATTAACTAACCCTCAAGCAGCTATTGAAGCGGTTACTGGTAAAAAATCATCAAGCAATAAAAAAATTGTAGTTGAAGATCAAAGCAGTGATTCTATCATTTACTTCAATATTCCGGCTGAACCAAAATTAGACGAGTTAGAATTATCTGCTGAGCAATTAGAAATCGTTGCCGGTGGTCTTACTCCTTTGACTTTAGTTGTTGTTGTTGGTACTGTAGCCGGCGGCTTTGGAGCTGCAGCTTTATGGGACTACATTAATTAAGAAATAAGAATATAATGTTAAAATAAAAACCCTTGAACGATTTCAGGTTTATTAAATTTTGAAATTAAAGTTCAAGGGTTTTCTCTAAAATTAAAAAAGATGGAAAAGCAAGGGCAAATATCATTATTCGCAGGGATTTTTTTAGTAATTTCCGGATCAATATTAGTGAGCTTTAAATATAATTTCCTTGGCACAGCCAGTTTTATTTTGGCAATTATAGTACTATTTTACAGCGTTGTTCAGCTAAACAAGAATAAGAAATCGTAAACTTATTCGATTAAAAAATATAATACACCCTGTGTGCAAGCGAAGGGTGTTTTTAATTTTTAAACATTCCTACAGCTTTTTTTTTAGCAAATAAAAAAAGCATTACTTCCCTTATCACTCAGCATTCTTTTCACACTAAAGCCTTAGAAAATGAATAATCAATCTACCTGTTTTATCAGCAAAAATTTTGAAACGATTCCTTTCGTGGAAATCATTCTTCCTTATGCAGAATGTTTTCTGGAAAGTCTAAAATCAAAATTACCGGATAATGCCAAAGAAAAACTGCATTTGGAACTGGTAAAAGAGCTGAGCACTTTTTCTGAAATTATTTTACAGCATTCATTAGATTCATTCGTTCTCGAAGGCAATACAGAGATAGAAATTTTTACAGCAAAAATGAATCAATCGTTAGCTGTAGATTTTCCCGTTTTAGATTATATGATGAAACAAAAAACAGCCAATTTTTCTCGTCATATTTCCAAAATCATTGATCGCTTTTATAACGATTATGAAAAGATAAAAGCTGTATTTAAGCTAAGTGAAGTACAAATTACAGATATTGACGCAAGTCTTGGTGACGGTCATAACGGCGAAGGAACTGCTTTGATTCATTTATCAAATAAAACCAAACTGATCTACAAACCCAGAAATGTCAATTTGACCAATTCTTATAATGTACTAATCAATTGGATCAATCAAAAATTAAAATTAGATTTAAAAACATTTCAGGCACTTGATTGCGGCGAATATGGATGGCTGGAATTTGTAAATAACGAAGAAATAACTTCTGAAAATGATTTAGAAGAATATTATCATAAAGCAGGGGCTTTGCTTGCTACGGCCTATCTTTTGGGAAGTAAAGACTGCCATCGCGAAAATGTTATTGCATCTGGAAAAAACCCTGTTATTATAGATCACGAAACCATTATTCAGCCTTTTTTATCAAATGGTCTAATTAATAATTCCTGGGATGACCAATGTAAAATACCTAATTTATCGGTTCTGGAAAACGCTTTGATAGTTAATGACGATACCGGAGTTCCAATACATTTTGCAGGTTACGGTGTTCACAATAACTTACAGGCAACAGAATTGGAAAAAAGAATTATCAACCCAAATACTATAAACTCTAAAAGGGTAACGCGTTTTTTATTCACAAAAATTGCAGAAAACAATATTCCGAAATTTAAAGACAATTACGTATTTCCAACCAATTACAGCAGTAGTTTTCTCGAAGGGTTTTCTATAGTGTATGACCTGTTTTCGAATAATAAAGAAGAATTAAAATCTCTTAATTCACCAATTGAGGTGTTTAAAAATCAAGAAGTAAGGTATGTTTGGAGACCTACTTTTATATATTTTAAGATATTAAAATTTATGCGTACTGCGGCTCTCATGACGAGTTTTGAAGTTTATAATGCCAAACTGGAAGAGTTACTGTCTAAGGCTTACATTGGACAAAATATGGAAAGGTATAAATTTATATTTGATTTCGAATTACAGCAGATGCTTAACGGAGACATTCCTATTTTTAGCCTAAATAGTCTGGATAATGCTCTTAATTGTAATGAATCTTTCAAAATATTCGAATTCAATTGTATTGAAAATATAAAAAGAAGAATTGATGCAATTTCTCCTGAACATAAAAAGGAACAATTAAAATTTATTAATCGCTGGATTAATATTAAAGGAAATTAAAGAGACAATATAGCCCTAAAACGTACTTATTATATCAGCTTATTATTTGTAGCATACGCAATCGCTTCTGTGATACTGGTTACCTCCAGTCTTTCAAATAATTTTCTGCGGTGAAATTTTACAGTATCGGGAGAAACAAATATTTCATCGGCAATTTCGTTTATCGTAAAACCTCTTGTAGAAAGCTGCAAAATTTCTTTTTCCCTTTTTGATAAAGAAACTTTTTTAGATTCTTCCCAATGGTCTTTATCCAGATTATAGTTGTACACTTTATTCTCGCCGTTTTTATGAATTTTAATGTTTCCCGCCTTACGTTCAGATGATAACGAAATAATACAGATCGCTTTCCATATTTTCCCGGTATTGGTTAAAAAAACCGGAGTAAGTTTCTGGTTGATTAAGATTAATTTTCCTTCCTGGTTTTTTAAATGAAAATCATAAGAGATCGTATAGAGAATTCTCTCATTCAGTGGTATTTTTTCATAAAAATCAAATCCAACAGAATTGATCTTCAATAATAACTCCAGATCTATTGAGGGAACGTGTTTAAAATAAAAAGCATATCCCATTTCCAGAACTTCCTCTGCTGTATTTCCGCATAAAAATAACGGATTATCTGAAACAAATTCAAAACCTTGTTCCAAATAATCTATAACATAAATGCTCGTATATGTTGCCCTTGCAAATGCCTTTATAGGTTCTAAATAATTATTTTTTTGTACTCTCTCTTCATCTGTCAAGCCATCAATTGTATTTCTGGAATCAAAAAATGAATTTAAATCTGGTTCTTTCATCATACCTAATTTTAATTCAAATTTAACTTTTTTTTATTATGTCTGAAAAAAATTACAAGGCCATTAGGTAATAATAACATTAAAACTTACTGACTTTCAATTTGTTACTATGCCTTTTCTAAAATGACTGCAGATTTTCTATAAAAGTCATATAAAATCAGGGGTTATCCAAAAATTGACTCATTTACCTTCATTAAATATTCTTTTCTTCTTTGCATTACAATTTAAAACTGCCACTACACAAAAGTGTAGTTTATTGATTTTCAAATAAATACTACTATTTAGTGTAGTAAAATAATGACATATGAAAATTAGCTTTGTTAGGAACCAACGAACCAAAGAACTCATGATTATAACTCAAAATTACCTAGAAAGACTAGAACTAGACCAGCTGAGTGAATTAGCCAAGTTTGTAGTCGAAGAGAACTTCAGTCATCATTGTGAAGATGTAAATAGTAATGAACTTGTAACAGACACTCAGGAAGTGTATGATGAAGAATTAAATTATTTTAAAGATTCTGAAATTTTCGTTGCAAAAGATTTTTCAGGAAATATTCAGGGATCGATTAGAGTAATTAAATGGGATTATAAAACAAAACTCCCCCTTCAGAAAATTTTTAATATCGATCCATTAAGCGTCTTCGGCTATTCTGACCAGTTCTCATCCGTTTGGCACATTGGCCGATTTGCAACTAAAAAAAATCTCAAGGATAAAACTCTTTTTAAAAAATTAATGGTTTGTGCCATTGCTCCCATTTGTGAACAAAAAAATGGTGTTGCCTTTGCCGAGTGCGACAGCAAATTATTAAGAATTATGAACCTGCTGGGAATAAAAGCTCAGGTTATAGGAGCCTCTGCTCACTATCTGGGTTCTGAAACTATACCAATAGCATTGAATTACGATGGCTTAAAGGAGTTTTATAATAACAATAAAAATTTTGTAACCTCCTTCTCTATCGATAAAATATCCCCTAAATCCTTTAAAAAGAGAAAGTATCACTCCCAAGCATGTTAATTCTTCCTCCTAAATAAATTAAGATATAAGCCAAAACCACTATACCCCAAATACTGCACAGTAAAAGACCCAATTAAGATTTTTCAAATTATTGATTAACAGTTAATTCTATTAGAATCATGAATGAAATGATAAAAAATACCACAATAGATTGGTCTTCTCCAGATATTTTGAACCAGATAGTTCAGAATATTAAAAACCCGTTAGAAAACATTATTGAGGCCAGCAAGCCCAGTATAACAGATACTAAAACACAAAGTGAAATTATTTTTTCGAGCAGCAAACAAATTAATGACCTGATTGATGAAATTTTAGATGGAATCAAATCTAAATCGGTAAGCCTGACAGTTCAGGGACGTCCGGAAATTTTTGACATTTATGAATCTAATAAAAATGTTCAGGAATTGTGTGTAAATAAAATTAATCCACAAAAAGTGACAAAATTAGATCAGGACTGGTTACTGAATTTAGAAAAAGAAATTTACAATTCTATCAGCCAAAATGATATGAACCTTTATGAACTGTCTTATAAAATGGCAGTAAGCGAAAGACAGCTGCATAGAAAAATTGCAAATTTAGTTTACCTCACACCCAATAAGTACATCCGAATATTGAAACTTCATAGAGCTAAATACATGATTGACAATTATATACAAAACTCAATTTCACAAATAGCCTATTCTGTTGGGTACAACGATGTACATTATTTCTCAAAATTGTTTTCGTATCAATATGACATTTCACCTAAAGAACTAATAAATTCTTTACGGTAAAACGCTGTTAATCAAAACCATAAAAAATTAAACAAAATATAAATTTAAGACTAAATAAAATGATTTTAACAGAAGAACAAAAAAAGGGTCAGGATGTTTTTTTTAGGATAATTACAGAAGCCTGGGTAAACGATGATTTTAAAAAATCATTAATTACAAACCCCGAAGAAACATTAGAAAAGTTTTTTGGCAGAAAATTACCCATCGGAAAAAAGATCAAAGTGACAGACCAGTCTGATCCCGAATATCTGTACATCAATATTCCTATAAAGATGCAGCAAAAGGATCAGGAATTAGATGAAAAAAAGCTGGACAAATTAAGCGGAGGAACTTCTAATCGCACTAGTAGTACTACTGACTATGAAGGTTTATACGATTCTTTGGGGAATATGTATAAATAGAAAATTTCAGGTGTCAGAAATCACAGATTCTTTGTCTTAATCAACAAACGAATTACAAATAAATTAGTATAACCTTAAAAAAAATAAAATTATGAAAAAAGCACTTTTTTTCTTAGGTCAGTTTAATAACAGAGATGTAGAATGGTTCATTAACAATGGCCAGAAAATAGAATTAGGAAACGGTGAAAGACTTATCCAAAAAGGCAATTTTATTGATAGTCTATACATCGTGTTATCAGGTCAATTATCTGTATGTGCAGAGAATGGTGATAAGCAAGACATTGCAACATTAGGATCTGGAGAGGTTGTTGGCGAAATGTCTTTTTTAGAAACAAGACCGCCGTCAGTTTCTGTAATTGCTAAAAAAACATCCGTAGTTTATAAAATATCCCGCGAGGTGATCGAAATGCGGCTTACAACAAACCCGGATTTCAAAGCCAATTTTTATTATGGTTTAGCCTTGTTTCTGTCTAACAGATTAAGAAAAACAACAGATCAATTAGGTTACGGAACACCGGAAGAAGAAGATTTAATCGATACAAAAATTTTAGATGGTGTTGCACAGGCCGGCTCACGTTTTGGGCAGATTCTGCATCGATTTTCGGAGGCATAATAAAATATAAATTTTAAGACCAAAATTTAAATGAGATTATACTATTCCTTTTTTGCGATATGGATTGCAGCTGTTAATAACTTACAAAGCCAGTCTAAAATTAAATGTGATTTAACTGAAATTTCCAGCATAGCTTTTGACAAAAGCCCAAATATTAAAAGGACTTACTATGCGATACAAAATGCCGAAGGAGAACTTCAGGTACAATGGAGCACATTTGATTTTAATTTAAACTCGGCACTTTCTTATCAAAACAGCAGGCTGAATCTCTATGATGCTGATCCAAGAAATCAGTATATAGACAGATCGCTGAAGTCAAATTCAGTAGATTTTTCAGCTGGTTTGCAAAAAAGATTTAGGACTTCGCAAATTGCCGAAGTAAGTTTAAGATATCTCTATAATGACAGTAATTTTCCGCTTAATACATTCAATCAGTTTGTAGGGCCGTTTTATGGAAATCATACCGGGGTACTTAATTTTTCATTAACACAGCCTCTTTTAAGAGGAAGAGGAAAAAAAACAGCAACAACAGGAGAGAAAACAGCAAGCCTTTATATTGATAAAAACAAATTTGATTACGAGTTTACAAATTCATATGAAATCCTGCAAATTGGTATTGCTTATTGGACTTATTATACCGCATTTAAAAGCCTGGATGTTTACAAACAAAACGAAAGCCGGGTAAGGAACGTATTAGAAATAACAAAAGAATTAATAAAAGCAGACAAAAAACCTGAAAGCGATATGGCTCAGGTAAATGCCGATTTAACCAATCAGGAAAGGTTAACCTTTACTGCACAGCAAAATTTATATAACGCAAGATTAAATTTAGGAAGAGCAATAGGTTTATCTGACGAAGAAAGCCAGCAGCTGGGTGATCCTGCAAGCGATTTTCCGGTGGTTACAGAAAGTGGATACAAGGAAAATATCGATAAAAAAGCACTCATTAAAAGAGCCAAAGACAATCGAGGCGATTTAAAAGCCATTCAAAAAGTTACAGAAGCGGTAGAACTCCAATATCAATTGGCCGAAAATAATTTGAAACCTCAGCTGGATTTAACCGGTTTTGCCTATTACGGCAGCACAAGTGTGGGAAACGGAGTCGATAAAACATTCTCTTCATTTGTAAACAACCAGGGTCAGGATCTTGGCGTGGGAGCAAAATTGACCTTCACATTTGCTTTAAATAATAATCTGGCAAAAGGAAATTATTCGATTAATAAAATTGCTGTACAAGATCAGGCTATAATAAGCGATAATACCCGGCGAAATGTCGATTTAAATATAAATGCAGCACTTAATAACTTAAACAATAGTGTCTTAATTCTTGAAAAAGCAAAAGAATCTATGGGATTTCACAAAGAAGCTTTTGACAACGAACAAATAAAATTTCAAATGGGCCTAACCACTCTTTTAAATTTAATGTTGTTTCAGGAAAGATTCACCTATTCAGAATTAGAATATCTAAATGCAGAACAGCAGTTTTCAAATGCAATTATAAGCCTCAGACACGAAACAGGTACACTTGTCTCTAAAGAAAACCTTGATTTTAAAGTTATTCCAAATGCATTTTACACTGTTCCAAATACAGAAAATTAATAAAAAACCCAGAAACTATGTCAGCAAGTTTTTTCAGAAAATCAGCATTAGAAAAGCTTTCTACTCCAGAAAAATTAGATCAGTTAATTAAAGTTACAGGACCCAAAGCCTGGATCGCGCTTGTTACCGTTGCAGCAGCACTATTTACAGGTGTATTATGGGCATTTATGGGCACAGTAAAAACAAAACTAGATGTAATTGGGGTTGTTCAGGGAGGCGAAGTTCACGAAGTTGTAGCTACATCGCAGGGGCAGCTGGTAGAATTAAAAGTGGCAATTGGAGATCATGTAAAAAAAGGTGATGTCATTGCCACGATACAGCAGCCGGAACTGCACCAGCAAATAGAAGATGCAAAGGCAGTAGTATCAGATCGAAAATTTGAAATGGGAAAACTGGCTTCTTATGGAAGTCAGGGAACACAACTGCAAAGTGAATTGATTAAACAAACGCGCGTAAGTATTCAGGGCGAAATTGAAGCAGAAAAAAAGAAATTAATTTTCCTGAACAATCAGCTGGAATCAGAGAATGGTCTTCTTAGCAAAGGTTTAATAACCAAATCTGAAGTGGCAGTTACGAGACAGCAAATTGAAGCTTCAAAAAATACTATTGAACGTTTAAAAGGACAAACTGTAGAAACCTCGACACAGCAGCACAATTTAGGTTATGATCTGCAGCAAAAAGTAACATTGCAAAGCCAGAGAATTGCTGAAGCCGAACGAAATCTCCAATTTTTAACCGAAAGATACGATCAGCAGAAAAACATAAAAAGCCCGTATGACGGAGAAGTTATAGAGGTTTTAACAGATGCGGGAATTGTTGTCGCTGCTGGAACTCCCCTATTTAAACTCAAAAACCTCAGCGAAGCAAAACTAGCTGTGTTAAAAGGAGTTTTATACATTCCGTCACAAGATGGAAAAAAAATACGAAAAGGCATGGAAGCTTTAGTAGTTCCGTCGACCGTTCAGCCGCAGGAATATGGATTTATAAAAGGAAAAGTAACTTATGTTTCTGATTTTCCTGTTACACAGCAAGGTATGCTGACTTCTGTTAAAAACGATCAGCTAGCAAAAGGACTTTTGGCACAAGGCCCATTATTTGAAGTTCATGTTGATTTTGAAAAAGACCCAAAATCGTATAGCGGATTTAAATGGACATCGGCAAAAGGACCGGATATTTTTATAAAAGAAGGTACTTCATGCATGGGAAAAGTAACCATAAAACAAGAACCTCCTGTAACGATAGTAGTTCCCGCATTCAAGAAATTTTTTGATTTATATTAATAAATACAAATGGGAGATATTGCAAATTTTGTTATTGAAAAACAAGCCCGGCCAGTTAAGGTTCCAACTGTATTACAGATGGAAAGCGTGGAATGCGGCGCGGCAGCTTTAAGTATTATTTTAGGACATTTTGGTAAATTCGTTCCTTTAGAAAAATTAAGAATAGCTTGCGGTGTTTCCAGAGATGGGCTTAAAGCAACTAACATCATTAAGGCCGCTAAAGAGTTTGGGTTAGACGCAAAAGGATATGCCAAATCTATTGAAAAGCTAATGCAGATTAAAACGCCTGCCATCATTTTTTGGAATTTTAATCACTTCTTAGTACTCGAAGGTTTTACCAAAAAAAAGGTATACTTAAGCGATCCTGCCCAAGGAAGATACTCCGTAAGCCATCAGGAATTTGATGATGCTTATACCGGAGTGGTTTTGACTTTTGATCCTAACGAAAGTTTTGAAAAAGGAAATGAGAAAAAAGGACTTATGGGTTCTTTACTTTCAAGAGTAGCCAGTTCTAAATTAAGCATAACTTACATCATTATTGCCAGTTTATTTTTAGTAATTCCGGGTTTAATAATTCCTTCGTTTCTTACCGTTTTTATAGATAAATATCTGGTCAACAATTTTTCTGGTTTTGTAATGCCGTTATTGTTGATAATGGGCGGAATCTTAATTATTAATTCGGTTTTAGTATATCTTCAGCAATACTTTTTACTCAAGCTGGAAACAAAATTAGCCTTAGTTACTTCCAGTAAATTTTTGTGGCATGTTTTTCATTTACCAATTGCTTTTTTCACACAGCGTTATAGCGGAGAAGTTGGCAACAGGGTTTCTTTAAATGATAAAGTTGCCAAATTATTAAGCGGTGATTTAGCTAATGCAGCCTTAAATGTTATAGTGGTCATTTTTTATGCGATATTAATGTTTTCTTATGATGTTACGCTGACCTTAATCGGGATTTTTATGGCGGCATTAAATATCATCATCTTAAAATGTGTGGCCACAGCCAGAAAAGACGGAAGCCGCCGATTGAGTAATGAAACCGGAAAATTGTTAGGTACAACTACTTCTGGAATCAGCATGATTGAAACCTTAAAAGCATCCGGAAGAGAAAATGATTTTTTTACCAACTGGATTGGATATTTGGCCAAAGTAATGAACGCACAGCAAGAACTGGGCTGGTTAACTATTCGATTAAATGTTCTTCCTAGTTTGATCACATCATTAACAAATTTCTTAATTCTGGGAATTGGAGCTTTACGAATTATGGACGGCGAAATGACCCTTGGAGCATTAGTAGCCTTTACTTATTTGATGAACAATTTTATTACACCCGTTAACCAATTGGTAACCGTAGGTAATACACTGCATGAAACAGAAAGTGACATGGGCCGAATAGATGATGTATTGAATTATGAAATTGATAATCAGTTTAGAGAAAAAGAATCCAATAAAAACTCACAGTCTGACCATAACGAAATTCCTAAAAACAAACTAATTGGGTATTTTGAAATGAAAGATGTCACATTTGGGTATAACACAACAATGCCGGCATTAATAGAAAATTTCAATTTAAAATTAAAACCCGGAAGCAGAGTTGCCTTAGTAGGAGGTTCTGGAAGTGGAAAATCAACAGTAGCCAAAATAGCTTCAGGACTTTATGATCCGTGGAAAGGTGAAGTTTTATTAGATGGAAAAAAAAGAGAAACCATTGCAAGAAACATCATTACAAGTTCATTAGCCGTAGTAGATCAGGATGTTATTGTATTTAATGGTACAATTAAAGAAAACATCTCTTTTTGGGATTCTATGATTTCAGAAAAACACATTATAAATTCTGCACGCGATGCTGCAATTCACGATGTTATTTCTGCCAGAAGTGATGGTTATGACAGCGCTGTAATGGAAGGCGGAACCAATTTTAGCGGCGGACAGCGTCAGCGTATCGAAATTGCCAGAGCCTTATCCGGTAACCCGACTATCTTAGTTATGGATGAAGCCACCAGTGCCCTTGATCCAACTACTGAAAAAACGGTAATGGATAATATCAAGAAAAGAGGCTGTACCTGCCTGATTGTAGCGCACAGACTAAGCACTATTATTGATTGTGACGAAATAATAGTAATGGAACTGGGAAAAATAGTAGAACGTGGTTCTCATCAGGAATTGCTAAAACAAAATGGAGTTTATGCGCATCTGATCGAATCAAAATAAATTTAATACCATGTCAGTGAAAGAGAAAATACATATAGGCGTTGAAAATCCATTGATTCTTAATAGTACAGACAGTTTCTGGATGGTTATTTCGGGTGAAGTAAATGTGTTTCATACTAAAATTGATAAAGACGGAGAGTATTTATGCCCTTTAAAATTCCTGTATGCTGCAAAACAAGGCGAATTACTATTTAGCTTATTACCTCGGGATTGTACCCAAAATATTAGATTAATCGTTTATTCGAATGAAGCTAAATTACTGGCAATTCAAAAAAGTGATCTTTTGAATATTGATCCTTTCTTTTTGAAAAATCTGATCAATAAATGGATATCAAAAACATCCTCCGAATTAAATTTTCAAAACACACCAAGAGTTTATACCGCCCTTGATGACTTTAACACAATAAATTTAAAAGAAAATACGGTTGCATATCCTTCACACGGCATAAACTGGGTAAGCTTAAACTGCGGAAGTCTTTCTGCCTTTTCATCTGATATTGTTGTAAATTTTGATGATACTTCTAATTTTCCAATTCCTGTATCGAATAAATTATGGGTAAAATCCCTATCTGACCAAACAGAAATTAAAATACTAAGCACCAGAGAAGTTATAGAGGAAGAAGTGAATCTTTTGATTTCTTTAGAAAAAATACAATCTTATTTTTATGCACAGCTTTGTAAAACAATAGAAAACAATAGTGTTTTTGAAAATGAGCATTTTAATGCTAAACTGGTCAGTGAAGAAGATGAGTTAAAAAACACACTCGAAAAAATAAAATCTATAGTAACAGGCAATAAAAAAAGTGTACCGCATGTAGCCCCTTCAAAGCTAAATAAACAAAACATACTCTATTCTACATGTCAGGTTATAGCAGATCACAGCCAATTTAAATTTGAAGAACCCAAACATATTGATGCAAACGAAACCAGCGCAAAAAACCTGCTGTATGCCATTGCAAAAAGTTCTAAAATAAGAGTCCGCAAAATCATTTTAAGAGATGCCTGGTGGAAAGAAGAAAACGGGCATTTACTGGCCTTTACCAAACAAAAAAACGAACCCGTTGCGCTTATACAAAAAACGTCCAGTTCTTATCTAATAAAAAATTTATCCGATGGCTCTGAGTCAATTGTCAACAACGAAATAGCTGACTCTTTAGAACCAATTGGTTATATGTTTTTTTCTGGGTTCGATGTCAAAATGGATTCCATGAAAAAGGTATTAAATTTTGCTATGAATGGCGTTAAAAAAGATGCCAAATTATTAATTCTGGCTTCATTTGCAGGAAGCCTGATTGGGCTGTTAGTCCCTGTTTTATCAGGAGTTATTTTTGATGATGTTATTCCGGCGGCAGACAGATCCATACATTTAGAAATATTTAGTATCATGATTGTGATCGCTTTTGTAACTGCAGGACTTCAGCTTGTACAGGGTGTATTGCAAATGAGAGTAGAATCAAAATCCAGTATTAATCTCCAGGCAGGTGTAATGGATTATATATTGCGACTACCGGTAACTTTTTATAAAAAATATACCGCAGGAGATCTTACTAACAGGGTTTTGAGTATCAATTCGATCCGGCAAATACTTTCAAATACCTTAATGACGGCAGTATTAAGCGGAGCATTCTCTTTTGTAAATCTGATACTTCTTTTTTATTATGACTCCAGTTTAGCCTGGATTGGTGTAGGTTTAGCTGTAATTGCTATTGTTTTTATGATAACTATTGGCTGTTTAAAATTAAAATACGATCGGGAAGTTTCGAAATATCAGGGAGAAATTCAGGGTTTTCTTTTTGAATTTTTATCCGGTATCAGCAAAATAAGAATAACAGGCGGAGAACGAAGAGTTTTTACCCTGTGGGCAGAAAAATTTTCAAAACTAAAACAATTAGGATTCAGTTCTGGCAGTTATCAGAATTTTGTTGAAATTTTCAATAGCTCCTATCCCCTTTTTACCAGTATTTTCTTTTTCTCTTTTATCTACTACAGTGTAGTCAACCCAGGTGCTGCAGGAGCAAACATAATGTCTGTAGGTTCATTTATGGCATTTATTACAGCTTTTAATAAATTTTTAGGCGATAGTTTAAGGTTAAGTATGGCATTTATAACTTCCTTAAATGTTATTCCGCTGTACGAAAGGGTAAAACCAATTTTAGAAGAAGAAGCAGAATCTATGGATCAGAGTATTGATCCGGGCGAATTGGCCGGAGATATCGAAATGAATTCCGTTTCGTTTAGATACAACGAAAATCAGCCTTTGATTTTAAAAAATATTACCTTCAAAATTAAACCGGGCGAAATGGTTGCTTTTGTTGGCCCTTCGGGTTCCGGAAAATCAACTATTATGAGACTGCTTTTAGGATTCGAACATGCTGAAATGGGCTCTATATATTATGATGGAAATACTTTTGACACCATGAACAAAGAGCTTGTAAGAAGACAAATAGGTGTTGTACTGCAAAATGGAGCATTGATGGCCGGCAGCATTTACCAGAATATTGTCGGGAATTCTGAATTGACCTTAGATGATGCATGGGATGCGGCGCGTATGGCAGGAATGGAAGAAGATATCAAGAATATGCCAATGGAAATGCACACCCTTGTCAGCGAAGGTGCAGGAACATTTTCTGGCGGACAAAGACAACGACTTATGATTGCAAGAGCGATTGTGCATAAACCAAGATTACTGTTTATGGATGAAGCCACAAGTGCGCTCGATAACAGGACCCAAAATATTGTAGCCGAAAGTTTAGACAAACTTCAGGCTACACGTATTGTGATCGCACATAGATTAAGCACCATACAAAACGCAGATCGTATTTATGTTCTGGATCAAGGAGAAATCAAAGAATGTGGCACTTATGAAGAGTTAATGCAGCAAGATGGCATATTTACACAACTGGCTAAACGCCAAATTTCGTAATGATCATGAATAATTCATTTCTCCCCGAACCAATTGATCAAGCTGCATCAATTGATTTATCAGACAAACTTAAAGCTTATCTTTTTAATAAGTTTCCTTTAAATGATGACTGCACAGCTTCAAGTTTTACCGAAGGCACAGAAATTCAATTCTGGGAAGATTTTTTAATGAATTTTTCAAATGGAAAAGATATTTTTAATGCGCTAAAAGAATGTTATCCGTCATTAAATTTTCTAATTGATAAAGAAATTGATAAAGCCGAATTGTATAACAACATGCTTTTAAAAGGAACAACAAACGATATAAAATTAACTTCTTACATAAAATTAGAAGACACAAAAAATATCAGTTTAGAACTTCATGAAAGTATTGCAGGCAAAATCCCGGTTTTAACCATTCCTAATAATGAAGATTTTGTAAAAATACTACAGTCCATAATACATAAAAACAATCCCTTGCCTATTCCTGCATCAATGGGAGCTGTGTTATTAAATGGTCTTAATAACTCGAAACGGTTTAATATCATTAAAAAAAACTGGCTGCAGAACAATCCTTTTGGAGACTGGAATACCGAGTTTTCAAACAACATTATGCTTAAAAAATCTTTGTATAAAGATAAATTGATCATTTTAAGTACAAAACCTTACAGCAATGTAACTGCAAGTCAATTGGGACTGGAAGAAGATTTATGGATTTCATACTCCATTTCTATTCGAAAAGAACATGAATTTACGCATTTATATACGCTCAAAAAATACGGACAGGCAACTAATAACCTGCATGATGAGCTGATAGCAGACTATATTGGAATTGTTAAAACAATATGGAATTATAATAAAGTCTGGATGCTGACCTTTATGGGATTAGAAAATTATCCCCATTACAGAGAAGGTGCCCGACTAGAAAATTATGTAAAAGAAAGTAAATTATCACCGGATGATTTTAAACAATTGATTACCATAATAAAAAATGCTATTGAAAACATTGCCATTTTTGATAAAGCTGTGGGTAAAGTAAAATCGATTAAAGATCAAACATGCAGAATAGATGCGCTTTGTGAAATAAGTTTAATTGATTTAGCATCTGCAAATGGTGCCGCTTTATTGATTGATATTTATTATGAAAATTTTCATCGGACCTTATTTTAATAACTCATTTTAAAAAATAAGCTCAAATAAACATTAAAAGAAAAGCAAAAAAAAATTCCAAATCCCAATCTAAAAATTGGAATTTGGAATTTAATATTATTTGGAATTTAAATTATTTAGTCAAGAATAAAACTTACACTAACATTTGCAGTAATTTCGATTTCTCCAATTGCTAATGTTTCGTTTGAAGCTCCTGCACTATCAGCCTCCATTGACTTCATAGCCGCATACATTGGCTGTGGATGATAAATTTGTGAATTATCTGAAATAACATAAGCTTTCCCTACTTTTTGACCTAAAACTGAAACGTAATCTTCTGCCTTTGCCTTAGCATCTTTCATCGCTAATTTTCTGGCTTCTGACTGTAATGATGTTAATTTAGAAGATTCAAAAGAAACTCTGTCTATACGATTAATTCCCTGCTGTACCAAACCTTCCATCAATTCATCATATTTAGATAAATCTTTTAAAACGATTTCTACAGTTTGTCTCGCATTGTAGCTTGTTTTCTTTTTCTCGTAATCGTATTGCGGATTAAGTGCAACTTGTTTTGTTTTGAAATCTGCTGCAGGAAGGTTCATTTTTTTTATGAATTTTAAAACAGCATCCATTTTTTCGTCATTTTGCTTTTTGACATCTTTAGCATTATTCCCTTTTGTTTCAACCGTAGCTGAAATACAAACCTGATCAGGTGCTACTTTTACTTTTCCTTCTCCATTTACATTAATTTGAGGAATTTGTTTGGTTTCTTGGCTGTAAGACATAGTCATAAACATGATTGTTAAAAATAATACTAATTTTCTCATTTCTGTTATATTTTAAGTTATTGATAAAGGCCTGTCAAAAGTTATGCCAGCATTACAATTTCCCCAATTTAGCCATTCCAAAAAGAATCAAAATTGGAATTAATAATAAAACAACCATAAAGGTTTCATTATAGATTAATGAAGGCTCTTTTATCAAAGTAATTAAGTATCCGCCAATTGCACCTCCAAAATGCGCTGTGTGGCCAATATTGTCATTTTTAGCTTTCATTCCATAAATAGAATACAATAAATATAAAATTCCGAAAAGGTAAGCAGGAATCGGAATTATACCAAAAATTCCAAGCATCATATCAGGGTGAAGCAAAATCGCAGAATACAAAACCCCGGTTACAGCTCCAGATGCTCCAACAGCACGATAACTGTAATCGTTTTTATGAAACAGCATTGTCAATAAACTTCCAAAGATCAAACTTCCAAAATATACTAAAGCAAAGGAAACTTTTCCAAGCCCGTTAGTAACAACCGGAGCAAAAAACCAAAGTGTCAGCATATTAAACGCCAAGTGCATAAAATCGGCGTGTAAAAAACCAGACGAAAGCATTCTGATTTGTTCTCCCGCTCGAATGCTTCCTACATGAAATTCGTATTTTCTAAAAAAATAAAGATCGTTAAAACCTTTATAGCTAATCAGTACATTGGCTACTATAATTCCAATTAAAATGATATTCATAAATAATATTTAATGTGAATGGTAAAGATAATCAATATCAAACATAAGTTGATGAGAATCCAAAATATCGAGCTTATTCATTTTTACATTATATTTGCAGAAAAATTTTTAGATGCAATTTATTGTTTATATAATAGCCTTCCCCTTACTTTGGCTTATCTCTATACTCCCATTTCGTTTATTTTATTTGTTTTCAGATCTTGTCTGCTTTCTTGTTTATAGAATTATTGGATATCGTAAAAAAATAGTACGCGAAAATCTGGCACTTACTTTTCCTCATTTAAGTAATGCTGAAAGAAAAAAAATTGAGAAAAAATTCTACCACCATATGTGTGATATGTTTTTAGAGATGATAAAAACAATGAGTATTACACCTGAAGAAATGGAAAAAAGATTTCATGTAACTAATATTGAATTAGTACATGAATATGCAAAACAAGGTAAAAGTGTAATTCTTGTCGCTTCACATTATGCAAGTTATGAATGGCTTTTAACAATAAACCCTAAAATTGGTTTTCAGGGAATTGCAGTTTATAAAAAAATTGCCAATCCTTATTTTGACAAATTGATTCGAAAAATTCGTTCAAAATACAATACCGAATTAGTCGAAACAAGAAAAGCAATCCCAACAATGGCCCAAAATCAGCGTGATGGAAAACTAAGCATGTATGGACTTGCCAGTGATCAATCGCCTAAATTGGACAGGATTTTTCATTCGATGAAATTTATGGGCATAGAAGTTCCCGTGCATACAGGAGCCGAAATGCTTGCAAAAAAATATAATTTAAGCGTAATCATGGTAAAAGTAAAAAAAGTTTCAAGAGGTTATTATGAAGCTGCTTTTTTATCTATTGCTGATAATCCTAATGATTATAAAAATTTTGACATTACAGAAAAATACCTGAAAGAGGTAGAAAAACAAATTCTTGAAGCTCCAGAATTTTATCTATGGACACACAAAAGGTGGAAACACCGCGTGAATAAATAATTTACAAAAGAAAATCCAAAAAGTAATTACTGCTTTTTGGATTTTCTTTTTTACTGAAATCTACAGTTTTCATCATAAGATTTTTAAAGGCTTTAAAATACATTTTGATGGGTTTTTGTAATATTTTTTTTTGACTTAAAAACTACCCAAACCATATAAATTTGGAGTTAACTAAATCTAATAAAAAAACCTCATCAAAATTTTAACCATGATTAAAAAGTTACTTTTTATATTTTCGTTAATAACAATTACAACATTTGCACAAAGTCCAAAACGCGGAATTGCTTATGGAAATAATTCAACAGCCGATTTATTAGCGCTTAAACCCGGGATTTCCTGGTGGTACAATTGGGGATCACTTCCTGAAAATGACGTTAATGCTAATTATCAAACTCTTGGTGTAGAATATGTTCCAATGGTATGGGGCAAAATAAGTGATGCCGAAGTACAAGTATTTATAGATCGTATTAAACCTGGAGCAAAATATCTTTTAGCTTTTAATGAACCAAATTTTAATGACGGTGCGCGTTTAACTCCGCAGGAAGCTGTAAATGCATGGGTAAATGTAGAGAAAATCTCCGCTGCAAAAAATCTCGAAATTGTCAGCGCCTCTCCCGCTTATAACGGCCCTGATAATTATGGCGGATACAGTGACCCCGTAGCCTGGCACAATCAGTTTTTTCTTTTATGCCCAAATTGTAAAGTCGATTATATTGCTTTTCATACTTATGATAATTCTGCAGGTTCAGTTATTGGTGTTACCGGAAACCTTAAAAATTTCAATCGTCCGGTTTGGGTAACAGAATTTGCAAACCGGGTTATTCAGTCTGAAACAGATAAAATTTCGTTTATGAAACAAATCGTAAACAGCTTTGAAAATGATCCGGATATTTACAGATATTCATGGTTTACCGGCCGTGTTCCTTCAAATTGGACAGATATGCTCGAAGGACAATTACTAAGCCTCACAAGCGGCATTTTAAAACCAATTGGAACTACTTACATAAATGAGAGTTTCACAGCAAAAAAAATGAATGTTCCAGGTAGAATAACTGCCAACAAACATTATAGAAGAAAAGGAACCGGATTACAAAATACTACAGATTCTGGAACCGGACAAAATGTATGTTTTATAGACAGCGGCGACTGGAACGAATTTATGCTAAATGTCGCCAATGCCGGAAGTTATAATCTAACTTTTAGAGTTGCTTCGCCAGCTATTCCCGGAAAATTTGACATTCTGGTAAATGATATTGTAGTAAAAACAGATGAAACGTTTCCTGTAACTGGCGGATATCAAACTTATGCAGACAAAGTTGTAAACGGAGTTACATTACCAAAAGGTGAAGTTTATTTGAAAATTAAATTCAAATCAAACGATATGAATTTTAATTATATTGATGCAGCCTCAGGAAATTTGGGTGTAAATGATCCGAAAACTGATAGTGATTCTTTTACCGTTTATCCAAATCCAATTAAAGTTGAGTCTACACTTCATATAAAATCATTTACAACAGAACCTATATCTCTAAAAATAGTGGATATGAAAGGAAGTGTGTGTTTCTCTTCTAATGATTACTCTACAAATGAAGATATTAAGATTGGTGATAAATTAGCCGCTGGGGTTTATATTGTAAATATTTCGTATGGTTCGGTTACCAAATCAATGAAAATTATAAAGAACTAATTTTTAACTATACAAAAAACGCCTTCCATAAATTTGAAAGGCGCTTTTTTTATTTGTCATTGCAAAAGTTATATTCCTGCAATTACTTTTATTTCATCAATAATTCGAAGTGCTAAAGTATCAGCTTCTTTTTGAGAAGGTGCTTCAGTATAAATTCGAATAATTGGTTCTGTATTAGATTTTCTTAAATGAACCCATTCATTAGCAAAATCAATTTTAACGCCGTCAATTGTCGAAATATCTTCGTTTTTGTATTTCTCTGTCATAGTAGTTAAAATCGCATCAACATCAATTTGAGGTGTTAATTCAATTTTATTTTTGCTCATATAATATTCCGGATAAGAAGCTCTCAATGCCGAAACTGCTATTTTTTTATTCGCTAAATGCGTTAAAAACAAAGCAACTCCCACCAAACTGTCACGTCCGTAATGCAATTCAGGATAAATAATTCCACCGTTACCTTCGCCGCCAATAACTGCATTGTTCTTTTTCATTAATTCCACAACATTTACCTCTCCTACTGCACTTGCTTCGTATTTTCCGTTATGTCCGTTTGTTACGTCACGCAATGCACGGGACGAAGACATATTCGAAACCGTATTTCCCGGAGTTTTACTTAAAACATAATCTGCACAGGCAACTAATGTATATTCTTCACCAAACATTTCGCCGTCTTCACTAATAAAAGCCAAACGATCAACATCCGGATCAACAACAATTCCTAAATGCGCTTTTTCTTTTACAACTAATTCAGAAATATCCGTCAAATGCTCTTTTAAAGGTTCTGGATTATGCGGAAAATGTCCGTTTGGTTCACAGTATAATTTTACCACTTCAACGCCCATTTGTTCTAACAAGTTCGGAATTATAATTCCTCCCGAAGAATTCACACCGTCAACAACAACTTTAAACTTTGCGTCCTTTACAGCCTGAACATCAACTAAAGGTAAATTCAATACTTCATCAATATGAATATCCATATAAGCATCATTAAGCGTAATTTCTCCAAGATTATCAACATCAGAGAAATCAAAAGCTTCAGCTTCGGCAATTTCAAGAATTTTAGCGCCGTCATCACCACTTAAAAATTCTCCTTTTTCATTTAATAATTTTAAAGCATTCCATTGTTTTGGATTATGAGATGCCGTTAAAATAATTCCTCCATCTGCTTTTTCAAGAGGAACCGCAACTTCAACCGTAGGCGTTGTCGAAAGCCCAAGATCTATTACATTAATTCCTAAACCTATTAAAGTATTTACAACAAGATTATGAATCATTGGCCCTGAAATTCTAGCATCTCGGCCTATTACAACTGTTAGTTTTTCTTTTGAAGTATTGTTTTTTAGAAAAGTTCCGTATGCCGATGCAAATTTTACAGCGTCAACAGGAGTCAGGTTATCTCCCACTTTTCCACCGATTGTTCCTCGTATTCCTGAAATCGATTTTATTAAAGTCATCTTTGTGAGTTCTGTTATTTTATTACAAATATAAAAAAGTTACTAAGGTTCTGAGGTGCTAAGAGGCTAAGATTTTAAAAAAAGTTACTATGGCTCGAAGTTGCTAAGAGGCTAAGATTATTAAAAAATAATTAATAACAAAAGTCTAAAGCAGAATAATATAACAAAACGATCTAAAAAAGTTTTCATACTTTTACTAAAACAACTTAGTTTCTTAGCAACTTAGAACCTTAGTAACCTAGATAAAAAAAAATGAATTTCTTAGCCCATATATATCTTTCCGGTGATAATGACTTAATTAAAATTGGCAATTTTATGGCTGACGGCATTCGCGGAAAACAGTTTGAACATTTTCCGCAAGATGTTCAAAAAGGAATTCTTTTGCACCGATTTATTGACACTTATACTGACTCTCATGATGTTTTTAGACAAAGTACAAGGCGTCTACATGATAAATACCACCATTATTCGGGAGTAATTATAGATATAGTTTACGATCATTTTTTAGCCAAAAACTGGGCAAATTATTCCGATGAAAAATTAGAAGATTTTATTAATCGTTTTTACAATTCACTGCATGAAAATTATGCTGTTTTAACCGAAAAAACTCAAGGCTTAATGCCTTACATGATTGAAAGAAACTGGCTTTTAAGTTACAGAACTGTCGAAGGAATCCATCAAATTTTAACTCAGATGGACAGAAGGTCGAGAAATGTTTCAAAAATGCAGTTTGCCAGTGAAGAATTAAAAGAATTTTATACAGAATTTGAACAGGAATTTACTCTCTTTTTTGAGGATGTTCAACAACAAGCCAAACAAAAGTTACTTTCCTTATAAATCTAACCATTTTATAAAATATGTTCTTGTTATGAAAAAAATTTCACTTCTTATTTATTTTATATCTTTTTATAGTTTTGCACAGCATGCTGCAGCACCAACTGGTTTAACAGCTTCAAAAGCAATGGTCGTTTCGGCTCGCATAGAAGCATCAAAAATTGGTGTAGAAATAATGAAAAAAGGCGGTAATGCATTTGATGCCATGGCCGCAACCGAACTGGCTCTGGCAGTAGCCTATCCGTATGCGGGAAATCTTGGCGGCGGCGGATTTATGGTTTACCGAAAAGCAAATGGCGAAGTTGGAAGTTTAGATTACCGTGAAAAAGCGCCGCTTGCTGCAACAAAAAATATGTTTCTGGACAAAGACGGAAATGTAATTCCCGGAAAAAGCACCGAAACTCCTTTTGCAATAGGCGTTCCCGGAACCATAGCCGGAGTTTTTGCCGTTCATAAAAAATTTGGTTCTCTGCCCATGTCAGAAATCTTAAAACCTGTTATTGCACTTGCAGAAAAAGGTGTCGTTGTAACACTAAAACAGCAAAAACAGCTTGAGAATTATCATGATGCCATTGTAAAAGCAAATGGACCAACTACATTAATGGCCGGAAAGTTTAAGGAAGGCGATACAATCAAATATCCTGCGCTTGCCAGTACGCTTAAACGAATTTTAAAAGGCGGAAAAGATGAATTTTACAAAGGCAAAACTGCTCAGGTTTTAGTTGATTATCTTAAGAAAAAAGGCGGTATTATTACGCTGAAAGATTTAGCATCTTACGAAGCAAAATGGAGGAATCCGCTGCAGTTTGATTACAAAGATTTAAAGATTACTTCGATGGGTCCGCCAAGCAGCGGCGGTATTTGTCTGGCACAGATTCTGAAAATGATTTCTCCATTTTATTTATCAAAAATGAAGCATAATTCAGAACAGTCGATTCAGGTAATTGTTGAAGCAGAAAGAAGAGCTTATGCCGATAGAAGTCAGTTTTTAGGAGATCCCGATTTTGTAAAAATTCCAATTAATGGCCTTTTATCAGATTCTTACTTAAAAGAAAGAATGTCGAATTTTGACTCAGAGAAAGCTTCATTATCATCAGAAATAAAAGAAGGAAAAATTACGTATAACGAAAGTACCGAAACAACGCATTATTCAATTGTAGATCAATTTGGAAATGCTGTTTCTGCAACCACAACAATAAATGACGGTTTTGGGTCTAAATATTATTGTGATGAATTAGGCTTTTTCTTAAACAACGAAATGGATGATTTTAGTGCAAAACCGGGATCACCAAATATGTTTGGATTAGTTGGAAACGAAGCCAACAGCATTGCCCCTCAAAAAAGAATGCTAAGTTCTATGACACCGACAATTGTAGAAAAAAACGGAAAATTATTTATGGTTGTAGGTTCTCCGGGCGGGTCTACCATTATAACATCTGTATTGCAGACTATCCTAAATGTTTACGAGTATAATTTAAGTATGCAGGCAGCTGTAAATGCACCTCGTTTTCATCATCAATGGCTTCCGGATCTTATTACATTTGAGCCAAATACGTTCAATTATAATACTATCGAAAGTTTAAAAGCTAAAGGATATTTAATCAACGAAAAAACTACACCTGTAATTGGTAAAGTAGATGCCATTTTGGTTCTGCCAGACAATACTCTTGAGGGAGGTGCCGATTTTCGTGGTGATGACAAAGCTGCGGGATTTTAAAGTAAAAAGATTTTAGTAGAAAAATTTGACAAAATCGAATGTTTAAAGCTAAATTTGCATTCTCCCGTAACTTTTTAAAAATACAATGATAAAAAAACTTTTTCGAAGATTAGAAAGTATTATTGCTTTAGCTCAATCTATTTTGACACCAAAGCAATTCATTTTTTTATCCAGTGTTTTGGTTGGAATTTCCTGTGCGTTTGCGGTAATTGTTTTAAAAACATTTGCCCATAGCGTTTTTTCATTTGCAACTTACATCAGCGGAATTTTAAAATTAGGTTTCATTAATAGTATCCTGCCCATTATTGGTATTTTATTGACTGTTTTGGTCGTGAAAAAAGTTTTAAACGGAACCATTCAAAAAGGAACTTCGCAAATTTTATACGCTGTTGCTAAAAAAGCGAGTATAATTCCGAAAAAACAAATGTACGCACAGATTGTTACAAGCTCTTTGACTGTGGGTTTAGGAGGATCTGCAGGTTTAGAAAGCCCAATTGTGATTACAGGAGCTGCTTTTGGTTCAAACTATGCGCAGAATTATAAATTAGCTTATAAAGACAGAACTTTACTGATTGGCTGTGGTGTTGCGGCAGGAATTGCGGCTGCTTTTAATGCACCTATTGCCGGAGTTCTTTTTGCTATAGAAGTTCTCTTGGTCGATGTTAGTATTTCTGCCTTTACGCCAATTATGATTTCGGCAGCAACCGGAGCTTTGGTTTCGGCAATTGTGTTAGATGAAAGCATTCTTTTATCTTTCAAAAAACAAGAAACTTTTGATTATCACAATATTCCTTTTTATGTAGTTTTAGGTGTTTTAACGGGCGCAATTGCAGTGTATTACTCTAGAAATTTTCAAAAAGTAGAGCATTATTTTTCAGAACTAAAAATGGGACCTTATAAAAAAGCCCTGATTGGTTCTTCACTTCTCGCACTTCTTATTTTTATATTTCCAACACTGTTTGGTGAAGGTTACGAAAGTATCAAAATCCTATCAGAAAGTGATCCCGGGCAATTATTAGATAATACCTTATTTGCCAGCTGGAGAAACAACCAATGGGTTTTATTGCTTTTTGTGGGCTGTACCATGATGATAAAAGTATTTGCTTCGGGACTTACAATTGGAAGTGGTGGAAACGGAGGAAACTTTGCTCCTTCCTTATTTTTAGGATCATATTTAGGTTATTTCTTTTCTAAATTTATCATTCTTACCGGTTTAGCAAAATTACCTATCAGTAATTTTACAATGGTTGGAATGGCCGGAATTTTGAGCGGATTATTTCATGCACCGCTTACTGCAATTTTCCTTATTGCAGAAATCACCGGAGGTTATGGTTTAATGATTCCGCTTATGATTGTTTCGTCAATCAGTTTTGCTATTTCAAAACGTTTTGAAAAATATTCGCTTGACGTAAAAAATCTGGCTAAAAAAGGGCATGCTTTTACCAGCAACAAAGACTCTAACATTTTATCGACTTTAGATATTGACACCATCATTCAAACTGATTATTTAACGGTTTCCCCAGAAGAACATTTAAGCAAATTAGTTGATCTTATTTCACACTCCAATCAGGTAATTTTTGCCGTTGTAAATAATGAAAGAGAACTTGTTGGTGTAGTACATTTTAATGATATTCGAGAAATTATCTTTAATGCTTACCGTGTAAAATATACTTTGATCAAAGACGTAATGAAAACTCCGGCTGCGACGATTTCTTCAAATGACAGCATGGAGGTCGTAATGACTAAATTCGAAAGATCTAAAACCGCTTTTCTTCCCGTTTTACGAAATGAAAAATATTTTGGTATGATCTCAAAATCTATTGCACTTGAAGCCTACAGAATGAAACTTCGTTCCATGACAATAGAATAAGCTTAATATCGGATAAGTTAAAAATTTGGAATATCCGATATTAAGAAGTAATTTTGTAGGATTATGTGGAACATAGACTTAACATACAGAGAAGAATTTCAATCAACATTTGATCGATTATACCAAAAAAGGCTCGATCTGCAAAACAGCAGACCACTGCCCAATATCGCTTTACACAAAATCCGCGAAAGTTTATCGCTAGAATGGACCTACAATTCAAACAGCATTGAAGGAAACACAATGAGTTTACGCGAAACCCAAATGGTAATTCAGGAAGGAATGACTATAAAAGGGAAATCGCTTCGGGAACACTTTGAAACACACAATCACGACAAAGCAATTGATTATTTATATTCAATTGTTGATGATACTTACAAACTTCGAAGCATTGATATTCTTTCCATCCACGGTTTAGTTTTACGTTCTATCGAAGATGATTTTGCAGGTCGTATCCGCAATGGCGGCGTTCGAATTTCGGGAGCTAATTTTATGCCTCCAAACGCCAATAAAGTTTCAGATCTTTTAGATGAATTAATCGATTTTATCAATACAAATCCTTTAGGATTAAACGATATAGAGCTCGCAACAATTTATCATCATAAATTAGTCTGGATACATCCATTTTTTGATGGAAACGGCCGCACCGTTCGTTTAAGCATGAACCTGTTATTAATGCGTTGCGGTTTTCCGCCGGCAATTGTCCTTAAAAACGATAGAAAAAAATATTACGAAGCACTTAATCAGGCAAACAATGGCAATTATCAAAAGTTAACCCTTTTGATGTGCCAGGCACTGGAGCGAACTTTAAATATATATTTAACCGCGATGCCGGACAGCAGTTATGATTATCAGCCTATCATAAATATTGTAAGCGAACCAGAAGCCGCTTACGGTCAGGAATATGTAAGTTTACTGGCCAGAACAGGAAAAATCGACGCCTACAAAGAAGGCCGAAACTGGTACACGACCAAAGAAGCCATCGAGGAATATATGGCAACAAGAAAGAGAAAGCGCTAGTTTAGGCTAGCGTTATTTTGTTACAATTTTTAACATAAACTTCTATACTCTAGTACTAAAAGAACAAATCAAAGTGGTAACTTTGCGTTTTGCTCAAATTTATGCTAGATAAAGACAATACTATTGAAGTTCTTGGCGCAAGAGTTCATAATCTAAAAAATATCGATATTTCTATTCCGCGTGAAAAACTGGTTGTAATAACAGGTCTTTCGGGTTCGGGAAAATCATCATTAGCGTTTGATACCATTTATGCTGAAGGTCAGCGTCGTTATGTAGAAACTTTTTCTGCATATGCGAGGCAGTTCCTTGGCGGGTTAGAACGTCCGGATGTAGATAAAATCGACGGACTTTCGCCGGTTATTGCAATTGAACAAAAAACTACCAGTAAAAGTCCGCGTTCAACTGTGGGGACTATTACTGAAATATACGATTTCCTTCGACTTTTATACGCTCGTGGTGCTGACGCTTACAGTTACAACACCGGCGAAAAAATGGTTTCCTATTCTGATGAACAAATTAAGGATTTGATTATTCAGGATTACAATGGCAAGCGCATTAATATTCTTGCCCCGGTAATTAAAGCCAGAAAAGGACATTATGCTGAGTTATTTCAACAAATTACCAAACAAGGATTTTTAAAAGTTCGTGTAAATGGTGAAGTTCAGGATTTGGTTACAGGAATGAAACTGGATCGTTACAAAACGCACGACATTGAAATTGTAGTTGACAGAATGTTGATTGAAAATACCGAAGACAATCAAAAACGATTGGCGGAAAGTATTAATACAGCGATGCATCATGGCGAAAATGTATTAATGATTTTAGATCAGGATACAAATGAAGTTCGTTATTTCAGCCGAAATTTGATGTGTCCAACAACCGGAATTTCGTATCAAAATCCAGAACCAAATTTATTTTCTTTTAATTCACCAAAAGGTGCTTGTCCGCATTGTAACGGATTAGGAACGGTTCACGAAATCAACGTTAAAAAGATCATACCAAATCCGAAATTATCGATTAAAAGCGGTGGATTTGCTCCGCTTGGCGAATATAAATCTTCATGGATTTTTAAGCAGTTAGAAACTATTGGGGAAAAATTTGGGTTTAAAATTACAGATCCAATTGAAAAAATTCCTGAAGAAGCCATGCAGATGATTTTATATGGAGGAAAAGATAAATTTGCCATCAATTCAAAAGATCTTGGCGTAACAAGAGAATACAAAATTGATTTTGAAGGAATTTCAAATTTCATCAAAAATCAATATGACGAAAGTGCAACAACAAGTATAAAACGCTGGGCAAAAGATTTCATGGACGAAATTAACTGTCCGGTTTGCGAAGGTTCTCGTCTTAAAAAAGAAGCGTTGTTTTTTAGGGTTAATGAAAAAAATATCACTGAATTGTGTGATATGGATATTTCAGATTTAACAGCTTGGTTTCAGGATTTAAATAGTCATTTAACTGATAAACAGCTTTTAATTGCTTCTGAAGTTGTAAAAGAAATCAAAGATCGTTTGAACTTTTTAATGAATGTTGGTTTGAATTATCTGGCTTTAAGCCGAAGTTCAAAATCACTTTCGGGAGGTGAAGCACAGCGCATACGATTAGCAACACAAATTGGCTCACAGCTGGTTGGTGTTTTATATATTTTGGATGAACCAAGTATTGGTTTACACCAAAGAGACAATGAAAAACTGATTAAATCTCTGGAGCAATTACGTGATATTGGAAACTCTGTTATTGTAGTTGAACACGACAAAGACATGATAGAAACGGCAGATTATGTAATTGATATTGGCCCAAAAGCCGGAAAATACGGCGGAGAAATTATCAGCATAGGAACTCCGGCAGAAACTTTAAAATCGAATACCATTACCGCTCAATATTTGAATGGTAAAATGAAATTAGAGATTCCAAAAAAGCGAAGAAAAGGAAACGAAAAATTTTTAAAACTAACCGGAGCAACGGGAAATAACCTGAAAAATGTTTCGATAGAATTACCTTTAGGACAATTAATCTGCGTTACGGGAGTTTCTGGAAGTGGAAAATCGACCTTGATTAACGAGACGCTCTATCCTATTCTGAACGCTTATTATTTTAACGGAGTAAAAAAACCACAGCCTTATAAAAAGATTGAAGGTTTAGAACATATTGACAAAGTAATTGATATTGACCAAAGCCCAATTGGAAGAACACCGCGTTCAAATCCAGCTACTTATACCGAAGTTTTTACAGAAATCAGAAACCTGTTTACCATGACTTCTGAAAGTATGATTCGTGGTTATAAAGCCGGACGTTTCAGCTTTAATGTAAAAGGCGGACGCTGCGAAACCTGCGAAGGTTCTGGGGTAAGAACTATCGAAATGAACTTTTTACCAGACGTTTACGTGGAATGCGAAACGTGTCAGGGAAAACGTTTTAACAGAGAAACGCTGGAAATTCGATATAAAGGAAAATCAATTTCGGATGTTTTGGATATGACGGTTGATGAAGCCGTTCCGTTTTTTGAAAACATTCCGAAAATTTACAGAAAAGTAAAAACAATCCAGGATGTTGGTTTAGGATATATTACACTTGGTCAGCAAAGTACAACGCTTTCGGGCGGTGAAGCGCAGCGTATCAAACTGGCTGGAGAATTATCTAAAAAAGATACGGGAAATACGTTTTATATTCTGGATGAACCTACAACTGGTTTACATTTTGAAGATATTCGGGTTTTAATGGATGTTATCAATAAACTGGTTGATAAAGGGAATACAATCTTGGTTATCGAACATAATATGGACGTTATAAAACTTGCAGATTATATTATTGATATTGGCCCTGAAGGCGGAAAAGGCGGCGGACAATTAATTGCCAAAGGTACTCCGGAAGAAGTGGCAAAAAATAAAAAAAGTTATACGGCTAAGTTTTTGAAAAAAGAATTGGAATAAAATATCGTCATTAATGAGATGGATTAAAATTTATTAAAATCCGTTGTGTCAAAATCACTAACGGATTGAAATCCGTTTCTACAATATGTACCGTTCCTACGGAACTCTATTCTTGGGGCGTATTTATATTTTCAACGGATTAAAATCCGTTGCTACCGACATGTCGTTCCTACGGAACTTTATTGTTGGGGCGAATGAAATATTTTGCTGCAACATGTATTGTTTCTACGGAACTCTATTATTAGGATATAGATATTTTCAACGAATTAAAACCTTTCTTTACAATATAAAATGATTGAATGGTTTTTTAAAATTGATTGTTTTACAAAAGTTCCGTAGGAACGACATGTCGGTAGCGACGGATTTTAATCCGTCGTTGAATAGCCCCAGCGCAAATAAGTTCCGTAGGAACGAAATATCGGTAGCAACGGATTTCAATCCGTTGAAAATATCAATGTGCCAAGCAGTAGAGTTCCGTAGGAACGGCACATATTAAGCACAATTATAATGTGCTATTAAAATTTCATTTATCGCAATTATTTGATAATGAATTAAAAAACTGAATTTCTCTTTTTCTAAACGTTGCTTTTAGATTATAAATTTCCTTTTTTGTAACAATTCTCAAAAAAAGAGTTAATTTAGTATCCCTTTTTTGTCAAAATTTTAAACTTTGAAAGAAAGATGTATTTAGTTAAACTAATGTTTAATTGAAAACTAATGCCTAGCCCTGATGGGAACGGCATCTCCCGATTTAGAAAAACAAGGCTTTTTAGCCATAATTTTTGTTTATCGGGAATATAGTGGACAGCAGGAATCAGCTCCTTCCTTCGACTATAATTAAAATGACAGCTTAATAAAATATAAATAATTAAAATACCTAAAATGAGATTAGAAGATTTTGATAATGATGAGGATAAAGTAATCCAGGACAGTTTAAAACAAAAAACCTGGAATGAAATTAGAACAAATGACAGCTGGGCGATTTTTAAAATCATGTCCGAATTTGTAAACGGTTACGAAAGCATGGGACGTATTGGTCCGTGTGTATCTATTTTTGGTTCGGCGAGAACAAAACCAGATGATAAATATTATTTACTGGCAGAAAAAATTGCTTTTAAAATTAGTAAAGCCGGTTATGGTGTAATTACGGGAGGAGGCCCGGGAATTATGGAAGCCGGAAATAAAGGTGCACATTTAGGCGGCGGAACTTCGGTTGGTTTAAACATCGAACTGCCTTTTGAACAGCATTTTAATCCTTATATCGATCACGATAAAAACCTGAATTTTGATTATTTCTTTGTGAGAAAAGTTATGTTCGTAAAATATTCGCAAGGCTTTGTGGTTATGCCGGGAGGTTTTGGAACGCTGGATGAAATGTTTGAAGCGATCACTTTGATTCAGACTAAGAAAATTGGAAAATTCCCGATTATTTTGGTTGGAGTTGAATTTTGGTCAGGTTTACTGGATTGGGTAAAAACGGTTTTGGTAGAAAAAATGCATACTGTAAGCCCAGAAGATTTGAACTTATTCAAGATCGTAGATACTGAAGATGAAGTTGTTGACGTTTTGGATAAATTCTACAAGAAATACGATTTGAGTCCGAATTTCTAAAAATATTTACAGGGTAAATAAATATTATAAGATTAAGTATTCTTAAAAAAATCTGCATTTATTTTACTTATAAGGTTAAATTTATACCCTTTGCGATATAAAAATTGAAAGCTGTTTTTTAAAACAGCTTTTTTTATGCTATTTTTACATAAAGCCATGAATAAATTTATGCATATAATTTTAGGTATATTTATAATTTTTACGCCAATTCTTGAAATCAATATATAAAATTATAATTCTCATTTTTGTTTTATTTAGTTCAATAAAACAGTACGCACAACATCAGTCTAAGATGGAAGTGGCAGTTAATCTTGAACTAAAGACGCTGAATGTAAAACAGGATATTACGTATTACAATACTTCAAACGATACATTGATTTCTATTGTTTTGAATGATTGGAACAATGCATTTGCGGATAAAAACACGCCTTTGGCCAGACGTTTTTCTGATGAATTTTATCGCGGTTTTCATTTAGCAAAAGCTATTGAAAGAGGAAATACAACAATTTTAAATCTAACCGATTCTAACTTTACTGCACTTGAATGGGAGAGAACTGATAAAAACCCGGATTTTATTGTTGTCAGGCTAAACCAAAAATTACATCCGGGAGAACAAATCACTCTGCATGTCAATTATATTTCAAAAATTCCGAGTGATAAATTCACGCATTATGGATTTAACCAAAACGGAATGAATTTAAAAAACTGGTTTTTAAATCCTGCACGTTTTGAAAATCACCGTTTTATAAGACACAATAACTTTAATCTTGACGACATTGCAAATGCGGTTGTCGATTATGAAGTTGAAATAAAAATCCCGAATGATTATTCGATTACAACGGATTTAAATTCGGTTTCAAAAGACGTTTCGAATTCGGCATTTACTAATTATTCTTTTTCGGGAAAAAACAGATCAGACTTTAATTTAATTATCGAAAAACAAAATAATTTTAAGAGTTATGATAATGGGACAATAGAAGTTCTTTCGGATTTGAAAAACAAGAAAATCAGCGAAATTCAAAAAGCGATTATAATTGACCGGGTTGCTGCTTTTGCAAATGAATTTCTTGGTAAATATCCGCATGAAAAAATTACGGTTTCGCAGGCAGATTATGAAAGAAATCCTTTTTATGGATTGAATCAGCTACCTTCGTTTCTAAGTCCGTTTTCGGATGAGTTTATGTTTGAAGTAACTTTCTTTAAAACTTATTTGAACAATTATTTAAAAAACTCACTTCGTCTTGATCCTCGTAAAGACAATTGGGTTTATGACGGAATCCAGATTTATGCCATGATGAAATACATGGAAGAAAATCATCTGGATGAAAAAATGCTGGGAAAACTTTCAAAAATGAAACTTTTTAAAAGTTACAATATTACCAACCTGACTTTTAATGAGCAGTACAGTTATTATTATATGCTGATGGCCCGTAAAAACCTGGATCAGCCGCTTGGAGATCCAAAAAATACGCTGATAAAATTTAACGAACAAATTGCAAGTAAATACCGCGCGGGTTTAAGTTTAAGTTATCTTGATGATTATTTGAATCATAATATTGTTCCCGAAAGTATTCAGGAATTTTATAATTTAAATAAAACACAGCAGACAAATCGTTATGATTTTGAAAAAATCCTGACTGAAAAAAGTCCAAAAAATATCGACTGGTTTTTTAGAACGATAATCGATTCACGTGAAATTATTGACTATAAATTTACGCATGTTTCCAAAACTGCAGATAGTGTACAATTCTCAATAAAAAACAAAACCGATATTTATGCTCCAATTCCTATTTATGGTTTAAAGAAAAATGAAGTTGTTTTCAAGGAATGGATTGAGCCTAAAAAAACAGATTCTGTTTATCAGTTTGACCGAAAAAATGCGGACAAATTAGTTATTAATTATGATAACGAGGTTCCTGAATTCAATCAAAGAAACAACTGGAAATCGCTAAAAAGTCTGGTTATTACCAATCGTCCTATAAAATTTAATTTTGCCAAAGATCTTGAAGACCCTTATTACAACCAGATTTTATATATTCCAACATTAACGTATAATTATTACGACGGATTAACACCGGGAATTCGTTTTCATAATAAAACGATATTAGACAAACCTTTTACTTTTGATATTAATCCTGCCTATTCCATAAAAGCGGGGACAATTTCGGGTTCTTCTGCTTTTTCTTTGAATCAGTTTTATCGAAACAGTACTTTATATAATGTGCGATATTCTATAAGCCAGAACTATTTTCATTATGCACCAGATGCTACTTATCTGCGATTAAATCCTATGGTGCAGCTGCGAATTCGTGAAGAGAATTTTAGAGATAATAGAAAACAGCTTATTTTATTTCGTCAGGTAATTGTAAACAGGGAAGCAAGCGAATTTATTACAGATAATTCCAGACCTAATTATTCTGTTTTTGATGCACGTTACGTAAACACAAAAACAGAATTGGTTAATCATTTTAATTTCATGACTGATGTTCAGTTTGGCGGAGGCTTTGGAAAAGTTTCCGGAGAAGTTGAATACAGAAGGTTATTTGAAAATAACCGCAAACTAAACTTAAGATTGTTTGCCGGAAGTTTCCTGTATAATAAAACCAATTCTGATTATTTTAGTTTTGGTTTAGATAAACCTACAGATTATTTGTTTGATTATAATATCTTGGGAAGATCTGAAACTAGTGGGATTTTCAGCCAGCAATATGTAATTTCCGAAGGTGGTTTTAAATCAAAATTAAATCCTTCATTTGGTAATCAGTGGATGACAACTTTAAACGCCAGCTATGCATTGTGGGACTGGGTTGAAGTTTATGGCGATGTTGGGCTTTTGAAAAATAAACATAAAAATGTATTTTTTGCTTATGATAGCGGAGTGCGGTTAAACCTTGTTCCAGACTACTTTGAACTTTATTTTCCGGTCTATTCAAATAACGGATGGGAAATGTCTCAAAAGAATTACGATGAAAAAATCAGATTTGTTATCACTTTGGCCCCAAAAGCATTAGTTACTCTTTTTACCCGAAAATGGTTTTAATTAAATAAATTTTAATCAAAAACGTAAGTTATTATCACAAAAAAGATAAAAATCATAAAAATAACATAATTAAAGTACGTAGTTTTCTGTTTTTAAATACAAATAATTAAATTATATTTATTTTAAAGAATTATGATTATTGATTGTTTTTAAGTAATTTCGCAGTCATAACATGACCCCTACAAGATTATGATAACAGAAAAAAGCAATACTACTTTAACTTTTGAAGATTTCAAAACTGAGGTATTAAACGACTATAGAATTGCTGTAACAAGCAGAGAATGTAGTCTTTTAGGTCGTAAAGAAGTATTGACAGGAAAGGCCAAATTTGGAATCTTTGGTGATGGAAAAGAAGTTCCGCAGCTTGCAATGGCAAAAGCCTTTAAAAATGGGGATTTCCGCTCTGGTTATTATCGCGATCAGACTTTTATGATGGCAATTGGCGAATTAACTTCTAAACAATTTTTCGCAGGTTTATACGGTCATACTGATTTAGAACATGATCCGATGTCTGCAGGAAGACAAATGGGCGGACACTTTGTAACGCACAGTTTAAACGAAGACGGATCCTGGAAAGACTTAACAAAACAAAAAAATTCAAGCTCAGATATATCGCCTACAGCAGGACAAATGCCAAGATTATTGGGATTAGCTCAGGCTTCAAAAATTTACAGAAACGTTAATGGAATTACCATTAAAGATAAATTTTCTGTAGATGGAAATGAAGTTGCGTGGGGAACAATAGGAAACGCAAGTACTTCTGAAGGTTTGTTTTTTGAAACTATAAATGCTGCCGGAGTTTTACAAGTTCCGATGGTAATGAGTGTTTGGGATGATGAATACGGAATTTCGGTTCACGCCAAACATCAAACTACAAAAGAGAACATTTCTGAAATCTTAAAAGGATATCAGCGTGATGAAGATTCTAAAGGTTATGAAATTTTTAGAGTAAAAGGCTGGGATTATGCTGAGTTGGTTTCGACTTACGAAAGAGCGGGCGCAATTGCACGTGAAGAACATATTCCGGTTTTAATTCACGTAAACGAATTAACGCAGCCGCAAGGCCACTCTACATCTGGTTCTCATGAACGTTATAAAAATGCAGAAAGATTAGCTTGGGAAAAAGATTTTGACTGTATTCGTCAAATGCGTTTATGGATGATTGCTATTAATATTGCATCACCGGAAGAATTAGCAGAACTTGATTTTGAATTAAAGAAGGAAGTACTTGAAGCTAAAAAAGATGCGTGGAACGATTTCATCAATCCGATAATTGAAGATCAAAAAAATCTTTTGGATTTATTGGAACAAATTGCAGAAGCAAGCATCAATCATAAAGATAGAATCAGAAAATATATTTCAGAATTAAGTGCGATAAAAGCGCCTTTAAAGAAAGAAATTCTGGTTTACGCAAGAAAGATTCTTCGTTTTATTGAAGTTCCAAACAGTAAAGTTCTTTTATCAAACTGGATTACAAATTTTATTGGAGAGACTCAGGGAAAATTCAGCAGTAACCTGCATTCAGAATCGGCACAAAATGTGTTTTCTGTAGAAAAAGTACTTCCTGAATATGCCGAAAATGCAAAACCGGATTTAGACGGAAGAATGATTCTTCGTGATAACTTCGACGTTTTATTCAGCAAATATCCTGAAACATTGATCTTTGGAGAAGATGTTGGGAACATTGGCGACGTAAATCAAGGTCTTGAAGGCATGCAGGAAAAATACGGTGAACTTCGTGTTGCCGATGTCGGAATTCGTGAAGCCACTATTATTGGTCAGGGAATTGGAATGGCTTTGAGAGGTTTACGCCCAATTGCTGAAATTCAATATCTTGATTATTTATTGTATGCTATTCAAATCATGAGCGATGATTTAGCTACTTTACAATACAGAACTGTTGGAAAACAAAAAGCTCCATTAATTATCAGAACCCGCGGACACCGTTTAGAAGGTATCTGGCATTCTGGTTCTCCTATGGGAATGATTATAAACGCTATTCGCGGAATCCATGTTTTGGTTCCGAGAGATATGACTCAGGCTGCAGGATTTTATAATACGCTTTTAGAGTGCGACGAACCGGCTTTAGTTATTGAATGTTTGAACGGTTACCGTTTAAAAGAAAAAACACCTTTGAACTTTGGTGAATTCAAAACTCCGATAGGTGTTGTTGAAACATTAAAAGAAGGTGCAGATATTACTTTGGTTTCTTACGGATCGACTTTAAGATTGGTTCAACAAGCTGCTGAGGAATTACTAGTTTTAGGAATTGATTGTGAGGTTATTGATATTCAGTCTTTACTTCCGTTTGATGTTAATAAAGATATTGTAAAAAGTGTCGCTAAAACAAACCGTCTTTTAGTAATTGATGAAGATGTTCCGGGTGGAGCTTCGGCTTACATTTTACAGCAGATTCTGGAAGAACAAGATGCTTATAAATATCTTGACAGTAAACCGCAGACTCTTGCTGCAAAAGCACACAGACCAGCTTACGGAACTGACGGCGATTATTTCTCTAAACCTTCTGCCGAAGATATTTTTGAGAAAATTTACAGCATGATGAATGAAGTTAATCCTTCTAAATTTCCTAGTTTGTACTAAGGATTTAGAATGTTTTAGATAATAAAAAAAGCTCCAAATTGGGGCTTTTTGCTTTTATTTTGTCATCCTGAGGAACGAAGGATCACACTCGTAACTCGACAAAGATTAGCGACTTTCTACCCCGAATTTCTGGTGTGATCCTTCGTTCCTCAGTATGACAAGATTGCGTAAAAATCCGTATTAATCCGCGCTTTCGCGAAAGCGAATCCGTAAAATCCGTGTTCCAATAGAATTGATTAAATATCTCTCAACATTGCTCTCGCTCTTTCTAAATCCTCAACCGTATCAATCCCAATTCCAACATGAGTCGTTTCGACCATTTTAATGCGTTTTCCGAACTCTAAATATCTCAACTGCTCCAATTTCTCAGAAGCTTCCAAAGATTTCATAGGAAGGCTGTAAAAATCTAATAAAGCCTGTTTTCTAAAAGCATAAATTCCGATGTGCTGAAAATAACGAACTCCAGCTGCTGCATCTCTTGGATACGGAATTACAGATCTTGAAAAATACAATGCAAACTGCGACTGATCTACAACGACTTTCACATTATTCGGATTATTGATTTCGTCTTCGTTGGTAATTTCACGCATTAACGAAGCTAAATCAATCTTTTTATCTTCATCATTTTTAAAAACAGATAAAACCTGTTCTAAAGGTCCGGCTTCAGTAAAAGGTTCGTCTCCTTGCACATTTACTACAATATCAACATCAAGATTGGCAACAGCTTCGGCAATTCTATCGCTTCCAGATTCGTGTTCTTTGATGCTCATTATGGCTTTTCCTCCGTTAGAAACAATTTCGTCAAAAATTAAATCAGAATCGGTTACAACAAAAACATCGTCAAATAAGTTTGTAGAAACCGCAGCTTCGTATGTTCTTAAAATTACTGTTTTACCTCCCAAATCCTGCATTAGTTTTGCAGGAAAACGTGTTGATGCGTATCGCGCCGGAATTACCGCTATTATTTTCATTTTTTATGTCATTGCGAGGAACGAAGCAATCTCATCCTCATAGTTAATTTATATTTTTTATTCTTTGTGAATCTCTGTGTAAATCTCTGTGCAACTTTGTGTAATAACTTTCACAGAGATTCACAAAGATTTACACAAAGGTTCACAGAGTTGTATGTATTACATTATTTTTACCGAAGTCATACTCAATGAACCTGCCAAAAGTTTATCATTAAACAAGTCCAATTCTTCTGACTTTTCTTTTAAACCTAAAGTATACAATAAAGGCAAGTAATGATCTGGAGTTGGAATTGCAATTTGAACCGCTTTACTCATTTTTTCGTACTCAATTAAAGGCTGAAAATTTCCATCTAATAAATAATTATTTACGGTTTCTCTTGCTTCAATTGCCCAATCATAACCGTAATTATCTTTATCGAAATTTCTGAAATCGACTAAACGAAGATTGTGAACAATATTGCCGCTTCCGATAATCAAAACGCCTTTATGGCGAAGCGATTGTAATTTCTGCGCCAGTTCAAAATGGTATTGCCCGGATTTAGTATAATCAATACTTAACTGAATTACGGGAACATCTGCATTAGGATATAAATGTTTAATTACACTCCACGCGCCGTGATCTAAACCCCAATGTTCATCTAAATCAACCTGAACGGGATCTAATATTTTTTGAGTTTCCAAAGCCAATTCTGGGCTTCCTTTTGCAGGATACTGCACATCAAAAAGTGCCTGCGGAAAACCTCCAAAATCGTGAATGGTTCTGGGCATTTCCATTGAAGTTACTTTTGTGCCTTTTGTAAACCAATGCGCCGAAATACATAAAATAGCATTGGGCTGCGGTAATGTCTTAGCCAGATTACGAAAACCAGCCACAAACTGATTTTCTTCAATAGCATTCATTGGGCTGCCGTGTCCTAAAAACAAAACCGGCATTTTATCTGTATTCGAAAACGTAGACGAAATCGAATGTAAATCGTTTAGTGTTGTCATTTGTTAAAGCTTTTTTTTCGCCACTAATTTCACGAATTAGCACGAATTATTTTTTCTTGCCACAGATTAAAAGGATTAAAAAGATTTTTAAGTCTGCTTTTAAAATCCGTGAGAATCTTTTTAATCTGTGGCAACAAAACTATTCTTCAAAACTCTCGTCTTTAAATCCTATCAAATATAATTTATTTTTAGCACGTGTCATTGCCGTGTAAAGCCATCTTATATAATCATGATCGATTCCGTTTGGTAAATACGGCTGTTCTACAAAAACTGTATTCCATTGCCCTCCCTGCGATTTATGGCATGTTATGGCGTACGAGAATTTCACCTGTAAACCATTAAAATATTCGTTTTCTTTTACCTTTTGAAATTTCTTATATTTTGTCGATTCATCTTCATAATCCTTCATTACTTCTTCATACAAACGATTTGATTCTTCGTAGGTTAACGATGGAGATTCACTTTTTATCGTATCTAAAATCAAAACCGTTTCAAAAGGTTTTTGATCCGGATAATCGACCATTCTTATTTTTACTCTTGCAAAAGTAAATCCGTATAATTCTTTGATACCAAACATTTCCAGAACCTCAATAATATCACCATTGGCAATAAATCCGGCCTCATCGGTTTCTTTCAGCCAGAAATAATTGTTCTTTACCACCATTAAAAAATCGCCTACAGAAAGTTCACTTTCTTTAAACAAAATTCTCGTTCTGATTTGTTCGTTGTATTGATTTGCCCTTTTATTGGAACGGACAATAAAAGCCGTGTCTTCAATACTATAATTGCTGTAAGCTGTATTTATGGCATCCTGAATATCATATCCATCGGTTAAACGAACAATATCTTTAAACTTTTTTACATTGAATTTAAACTCCGTAATAAAGCTTTCTTTTAATAATTCACGTAATTCGGTTGCATTGAATAAAATCCCTGAACTTTCTTCCTGACGCATTACTTCATCAAGTTCAATATGTTCGATTTCTTTGTCGTAATGCACGCCCAAAGTATGCGTATCTAAAGCCGGGCTAATATCTAAATTTACCGGAGGAAGCTGCGCTGTATCTCCTAAAAGAATCATTTTGCAATTGGTTCCTGAATACACATAATTAATCAAATCATCCAGAAGCGAACCGCTGTCTAAAGTGCTGTCTGAAATCATCGAAGCTTCATCGACTATAAAAATGGTATTTTTATGTTTGTTGACTTGTCTGGTAAAAGCCACTCCTCCACCCGATGATTTTTTAGGGAAATAGATCTTTTTATGAATTGTAAAAGCCGCTGTATTTGAATAATTTGCAATTACTTTTGCCGCACGTCCGGTTGGTGCAAGCAGAACAAACTTTTTATTAATATCGCCAAGATTATTTACGATTGTAGAAATCACCGTTGTTTTTCCAGTTCCGGCATATCCTTTTAATACAAAAATGGTGTTGTTTGCTGGTTCGGTCAAAAAAATGGCGATTTTTTGAAAAAAAATATCCTGTTTATAAGTAGGTGCAAAAGGAAATCTTTTTTGCAAAACGCCGTAAAACGATGCTGAATTCATAAGGTAAATTTGAAACACAAAGTTCGTTCTTTTTAATGGCAATGACAATTTTAAACCATATAAGTGATATAAGTAAATTTAAGTTTTAGGCTTTGCGCTTAATTCCACGAACTTATAATTGCTTACATGATCTAAAAAAATCAAAATAAACATCCAGTAAGCTTAAATTACTTATATAACTTATATGGTTTAGAAAAAGAAAAAAAAATAACGAAACGATAATCCTGCCCTAACGTTCTTGTAATATTGTTTTTTAAAATTGCAATTATATTAGTTGCTTTTTAATTTGTAAGTTTGTGCTCTCCTTAAATTCTTTCTTGAAACAAAACAGGTAACGAATTGTAAATCAATTATGTCAATACACAATACTAATATTACATCAAAAAATTACAAAAAACTTTCGATTCAGGTTTCGCTGAACGGATTTTCTTTTTGTTGTTTTGATACCTTAAATAATACCATTACTGCGTTTAATGAAGTTCAGTTTGATACTCCTCAAAAACAAAATAAAATTGAAGATTTATATGCATCAGCATTTAAAAACTATCCTGAATTAAAAGAAACTTACGACGACATTTTAGTCATTCATAATAACAATCTTTCGACTTTTGTGCCAACGCCATTATTTGATGAAGATTATTTAGGAAGTTATCTGCAGTATACCACAAAAGTGTTTGAGACAGATTTTTTTACTTTCGATCAAATCACAAATTACGATATGCATTCGGTTTACATTCCGTATATCAATATCAATAATTTTTTAATTGATACCGTTGGTTCTTTCGATTACAAACACGTAAACAGTATTTTAGTCGAGAAAATTTTGGAAGGATCAAAAAACAACGACGAGAAAAAAATGGTGGTTAATTTTAACCCTGAGCATTTTGAAATTATCGTCGTACAAAATCAAAAGTTATTGTTATTCAACTCTTTTGAATATCAAACTCCTGAGGATTTTATTTATTACATTCTTTTTACAGCCGAGCAATTAAATCTAAATCCAGAGATTTTTCAATTGGAACTACTTGGAACAATTCACCAAAACGATCCGTTTTACGACATTGCTTACAAATACATTCGTAATATTTCTTTTCTTGACGTTAGCACCTTAAAAGAAAAGAACAACTATACAACAGCTCAGAATCAAAAACATTATATCTTATTTCAATCATGAGAATCATTTCAGGAAAATACAAAGGGCGTAGGATATTCCCACCAAAAAACCTTCCTGTAAGACCTACGACTGATATGAGTAAAGAAGCATTGTTTAATGTTTTGAATAATCATTTTAGTTTTGACGGCTTAAAGGTTTTAGATTTATTTTCGGGAACCGGCAATATCAGTTATGAATTCGCTTCACGCGGAAGCGCGCCAATTACCTCTATCGACGGTGATTTTGGATGCGTTAAATTCATCAAACAAGTTTCATCAGAATACGATTTTGACATTGCAGCCACTAAAAGTGACGTTTATAAGTTTCTGGAAAACTGCAAAACTTCGTATGATATAATTTTTGCTGATCCGCCTTACGGATTAGATCAAACCGCTTTTGAGAAAATTGTTCTTACTGTTTTTGAAAAAGAATTACTTTCAGAAGATGGAATGATGATTATCGAACATTCGAAATATACCAAAATGGATCATTTAAGTAATTTTTCATTTCAAAAAAGTTATGGCGGTTCGTTTTTCAGTTTCTTTGAATTGAATTCTACCGATGATGATGAAGAACTTCCGGGTGAATCTCCTTTAAAAATTGTTGAAGAAGACGAAGGATAATTTATATCAATTTTCAAATTTTTAAAATCCCAAATTCCAAACTTCAATTGGAATTTGGGATTTTAAATTTTGGAATTTTTCATTTTATCGAATTCTACTTTCGTTTTCATTCACATTCTTTTCCTTGAATTCAGTTTCTTTTACTTTCCCAAAAGAATATTTAACCGAGATTGAAATTTCATGAGCATCAACTACATATCTTGCTTTTGAACTGGTATCATTAATGGTGAATTCTTCTGTTTCAATTACATTTTTAAAAACATTATTACAGATCAAAGTACAGTTCCATTTTTTTAAGAATGTTTTAGAAAGCGCCATATCAACAACAAATCTGGGATTTCTTTCAAAGACACCTTTCTTCTGTTCCGTTAATCCCCAAAAACTCAAAACGAAAGTGTATTCTCTTGGAAGTTTAAATTCGTTGTTGGAGTAATAATACAAATACGGTTTTGAGTCTAAAAATTCAGCCGAAGGATCTTCTATTTTTTCGAGAATAAAAACCAGCGAATTGGTTGTTGTCCAAAATTTATAGGTAAAAGGCAGTTCAAAATCAAGGCTTAAACCAGCTTCTTTATCAAAATTTATATCTTTAAAAGTCATTATATTTTGGCTTTTATCATAGAGAAAACTATTATAAACCGGTTTTTTATTTTGCCAATAACTCACTTTTACTGATTTGTCATTGTATTGAAAAGTCGATGAAATTTCATTATTAAAAGTTGATCCTAAATTGATATTACTGGCGTATATAAAATACGGATTTATATAAGTCGCAATATTACTTAACGATGAATAATTGGGACGCGAAATACTTTTGGCATAATCCAAACTAATATTTTTTGTACTGTCTATTGTCATAGAAAGCTGCACTTTCGGGAAAAGATTCGTGTAATTTTTATCGATCAAAGCCGAAGCATCTGTTCTATATTTTCCGCTTACATTGGTATTTTCAACTCTAAGTCCGGCAGAAAAACTGATCTTTTTAATTTTTCCCGAAAGCTGTGTATAAGCCGCTGAATTCTCTTCTTTAAAATCATAATCTAAAGCCGTATTTTCATTTTCTTCGAAATCAAAAATATTAGTATTTGATTTGGATTTTGCTGCAGAATAAAGTCCGCCGTATTCCAGATTCATTTCGTTTTTAAACTTTTTTTCTAAATCAATTCTTCCCGAAAAAACATCAACATTAAATTTTTGGTTTCGGTTTTGAGACAAAGCAAATTCAGTATCATTATAATTATTTTCGACCATCGTTACTAAATTCTGTTGAAAATTCGAATATTGAAAACCTGCAAAAAGCTGCGTATTAATTGCTTTTATCTTTTTTGAATAATTCAGAAATGAGTTTGCAAAATTCTTTTTACTCGAATTATCGCTCCAGGTTAGAACGTTGTTTTCAATGTTTTGATTTTTATTATACGTAAAAGTATTTATAGGAAAAGTATCTGATCGAAGTCTGGAACTAACATTAAACGAAAAATAATCGTCGTCATTTATTTTGTAAAATAAACCGCCTCCAAAAACATATTGTTTACGTTTTGTTTCGGCCATAACATCATACTTAGATGCAATGCCTACATTTTGAATTTGATAATCAATGCTATGACTTTCCCACGGATTGAGTCTATTATAATTGAAATTAGCTTTCCACTCGAATTTGTTTTTCTTGAAACTCGTATTCAAACCGAGGTAATTGTTGTAGTTTTTCTTAAAAGAAGCAACTTCAGAAATCCCAGTTCTAAAACTATCTTTTTTACTGAATTTTCGAGTAATCAAAATTACCGAACGCCCTTCGGCTTCATATTTTGCAGACGGATTCTGAATGATTTCTATCGTTCTTATATCGGCGGGAGCCAAAGCATTTAAATCGTTTATTCCCACTTTTTGATTGTCAATATAAATCAACGGATTTCCTTTGCCAACAACAGTAATATTTTCTTTATCTGAACTTACCAGAACAGTTGGCAGTTTTGCCAATAAATCGACTGTATTTGGAATTGAATTGTAAACAGAACTTGTAACATCAACTTTAATGTTTCCGTTTGTATTGGTAAACGTTTTTTTGTTTTGAGTGATAACAACTTCTTTTAATTGTCCATTTGAAATGGAATCTTTTGGCGTTTCATTTTGTGCCTTTGCGGCAAATGAAAGACAAAAAAGTAAAAACGCAAGAAGAAGTTTTAAGGGCAGATAACGATTCATTTTTAAAAGTTTTTTTTTTGTAATGATGCAAAAATGCTTCTAAAAAAGGGCTGCGTAGGTTAATTGAAGGTTAATGCGGAGTTAACGTCATTTTTGTTCCATAAAAGCATTATTTTTGGGTGGAGAAAATGGGCCGCAGATTTTACGAATTAAACGGGTTTACGCTGGTTTATTTTTTAAGATTTAGTTTAAATATAATCTGTGTAAACCCGTTTAATCCGTGTCATCCGCGGGCAAAAAAACAAAATGAAACAAAGAATCAATTTATTAATAGCATTTTCGGTTGTCGCGCTGATCGTTTTATCGACTATGCAATGCTATTTGGTAAAAACCACTTACGATTATAAAGTGGCGCAGTTTCATACGCAGATTAAAAATGAAATTGCTCAGATTTCTAATAATTACAGTGACATTGATTCGGTTTTAGTTTCCAGAAAAGAAGCACTTTATACTAATTTATCCGAGAAATACATTCAGGGAAAAAATTCTAAAACTGACATTAAAAAAGGGATTTTAGAAAATGAATACCGAAGCGCATTGACGGCACAAATTCAGCGAAAATTTGAAAGAGATTTACCTAATTTCAAAATCGATTTTGCGATTGTTCTCAACAAATTTATTTTATACAAAAACACCAAAAAAGCCGATACAATTTTTTCTGAAAAACCTTTTATTCGAAACAAATTATACGGAAATCTGGCTTCGTTAAATCATGCTTTTTTAGTCCGAAATTATGTTGGAACTACAAACGGAACTTTTGAAAATCAGGAATATCAATTATTGACGGAAGATTCGATGTACGTTTCGGTTATCGACTGGGAAATGATTATTTTAAGGCGAATGGCTTTTATTCTGGTTTTGTCTTTATTCTCGATTCTCACGCTTATAACGCTTTTTGTAATTGCACTTAAAGCTTTAATAAAACAGAAAAAAGTAAGCGATGTAAAAACCGATTTTATCAATAATATTACACACGAACTTAAAACGCCTTTGGCAACTTTAGGGATTTCGACCAAAATTCTGGAGCAGAAAAACATTCGTGAAAACGATGAAAATTTCAATGCAATTATCAATACAATTTCTCGTCAAAACAATCGTCTTCAAAGTTTAATCGATCAGGTTATGGCAAATTCATTGGCAGAAAACGAAATTGAACTGCAAAAAGAGAAAATCGAAGCCGAAGATTTCCTGCAGATAATTGTAAATGATTTTAAAATCACGTATCCTAAAATTGATATTAAAACTGATTTTCAGACTCAAAAAACGAATTTGATTCTGGATAAATTTCATTTAACAACGGCTCTTTTAAATGTTTTGGAAAATGCTGTAAAATACGGTTCGAACACGATTATTGTAAAAACGAAACAAGTTGAAAATCAATTTTCGATTAGTATTGAAGATAACGGAATTGGAATTGCAAAAAACAAACAATCGCTGCTTTTTGAGAAATTTTATCGTGTTGAACAAGGAAATCTGCACAACACAAAAGGTTTAGGTTTAGGATTGTATTATGTGGATCAAATCGTAAAAGCACATCAGGGTTCTGTTAATGTGATTAGTGATTTAGGAAAAGGAACTCAGTTTACTATTTTATTAAAAGTTTAATTACCATATTTTGAAAAAATTACTTTTAGCTGAAGACGATCACGATTTTGCAGCAATTTTAAAACAATATTTAGAACTTCATCAATTTGAAGTAATCTGGGCAGAAAACGGCGAAATAGCTTTAGACTATTTTAAAAACCAGACTTTTGATATTTGTGTTTTTGATGTAATGATGCCCAAATTAGACGGGTTTTCACTGGCCGAAAAAATAATTACAATCAATCCCGAAACTCCCTTTATTTTTTTAACGGCAAGAAAGTTAAAAGAAGACAAAATTATTGGATTAAAACTAGGTGCAGACGATTATATCGTGAAACCTTTTGAGGTCGATGAACTGGTGCTGCGCCTGCAGAATATCTTGAAAAGAATCGAGCAAAAGAGAAGTCTGGACGGAAATAATATAATTGAAATTGGTTCGTATATTTTTGATAACGAACGTTTAACGCTCAATAATAAAAATCATGTGCAGCAGCTTACAGAGAAAGAAGCGGCTCTTATTGAATATTTATATCTCAATCATAATCAGTTATTAAAGAGAGATGAAATTTTAATGTCTGTCTGGAAAAAAGACGATTATTTTTCAGGAAGAAGCATGGATGTTTTTATCAGCAGGCTAAGGAAATATTTTAATTCAGATCCAAACATAAGTATTGAAAGTGTTCGAAATATTGGTTTGGAATTTAAAATTCAAAAGTAATCCTGCAAATCATATAAAATTAGCTAAACAATTGTGTAACAACGAATAACGATTACAATCCTATATTTGTTAATAACTTAAAAATCTAAAAATCATGAACCTAAAAAGATTTTTCGGAGGGTTATTGACGATCCTCGGGATTGTAGGACTTATATATACAGCTGTCATTTTTGCCGGCGCATCAGCAGAAACCAGAGATATCAAATCGGTAATTATTTACGGCATTTTAGGAATTGTTTTCTTTACGTCAGGAATCAGTCTGGTTCGTACAACAAAGGACGAATCCTAATTTTTTTTTAACACATAGAAACATAGTTTAATAAAACTAAAAAAACTATGCTTCTATGTGTTTAAAAGAAAATCATTTAACCAAAACGGCGGCAATCTTTTCGTAAAGAGGAGTTTTTACGCCGTATTTTTTTCCTTCGCTCACAACGTATTGTGTAAGCGAAATGGCTTCGGTATTTTTTCCTGCCAGTAAATCTCTATGCATAGATGAAGTAGCTTCTTTTGGCGATTTTTCTAATTTTTGAATAGTCTGCGCTACAATATCATGCGGTAATTTTAAGCCTTTTGCCTGCGCCACATCTTCAATTTCATGAAGTAATTCGATATAGGTTACTTTCGATTCTGAATTGCTTAAAATTTCACCAATATTTTGGTTTAAATACGAAGTTGCTGATGCTAAAGCTGAAATAAAAATGAATTTTTCCCAAACGGTTTCTTCAATATTTTCAACTAAATAGCTTTCTATTTTTGCTTTTTGCAGAATATGAAGTAATTCTTCTAATTTTGAAAATGGAGTTGTTTTAGATCCAAAAAACATTTTTTCATAAAACCCGATCCTACGAATGGTTCCAGGCGAAAAAATCATCGAAACAATATAAACACAGCCTAGTAAAACTTCATTATCGGGCACTATTTTTTTAATTCTTTCCTGCGCATCAACTCCATTGTATAACGGAAGAACTATGGTTTCTTTTTTAATGCAGTTTTTTAAAGAAGTAAAACTTTCTTCAATATCATATGTTTTTGTTGCGCATATTAAATAATCCAATACACCAATTTCTGACGGATTATTCGAAACTAAATTCGGACGAACAATCGTTTCAGAATCATCGGTTACAATCTTTAATCCGTTTTCGGCAATCGCTTTTTGAGTTTCGCCGCGTGCGATAAAAATGATTTCAACATCATCAGATTTTTGATAGGCTTTCGCCAAAAGTCCGCCGAAATAACCTCCAACGCCTCCAAGTCCTAAAATTCCAATTCTTTTCATAAAATTTCAATTTAATGCCATGAATTAATGCCGCAAAGGCGCTAAGTCACAAAGTAATTTTTAATCTCGCGAAGCTCAAAAAGAAAAACAAAAACTTAGTGTTTTTGTGTCTTAGTGGCTAAACAAATTATTCCTCCAAAATAGGATTCAAATCAAGCTCTGTAAAATCGTGTTCTGTTTTCGAAATTATAATCGTTGCAACAGTATTTCCAATTAAGTTTGTAATGGCTCTCGCTTCGCTCATAAATTTATCAACTCCTAATAAAAAAGCCAAACCTTCTACAGGAATTTTATGCAGCGCTGTTAAAGTTGATGCTAAAACAATAAATCCGCTTCCGGTTACGCCTGCCGCGCCTTTTGACGTAATCATCAAAATACCAATAACGGTCAGGATTTCGAAGAAACTCAAATGTACATCGTACAACTGCGCCAAAAATATCACCGACATCGACAAGTAAATCGAAGTTCCGTCGAGATTAAAGGAATATCCTGTTGGAATCACCAATCCCACAACCGATTTACTACAGCCCATTCTTTCGAGTTTAACCATAATACTTGGCAGAGCGGCTTCTGAAGAGGAAGTTCCTAAAACCAGTAAAAGTTCTTCTTTTATATATTTTAAAATCGAAAGTATACTTATTTTATAATAGCGTAGAATTGTTCCTAAAATTAGGAAAACAAACAATGCCATGGTGAGATAAACACAAAGCATTAATTTTCCCAGCGGAATCAAAGTTGCTAATCCGAATTTTCCAATCGTATAAGCCATTCCACCAAAAGCACCAATTGGAGCGAGGTACATGACATATTTTAAACCGAGGAAAACCACGTTTGAAATTCGTTCTAAAATTAAAATGGTCTGTTCTCTTTTTTGATAAAAATTCAAGGCAATTCCGCAGACAATTGCCGCCAGTAAAACCTGCAGCGTAAAATTGGAAAAGAAAAACTGAATCCATGAAAAATCCTTTGCGCTTCCATTTGTATATTGGCTTGCGTCGCCAAGAGCCAGTCCCGACTTATCAATTTTTCCAGGCTGAAATAAATAAGCAACTGCAACACCAATTGCTAATGCAACGGTTGAAACTACTTCAAAATATCCTAAAGCTTTAACGCCAATTCGTCCGACTTTTTTTAGATTTCCCATTCCGGAAATGCCTAAAACAATGGTCAAAAATATAATCGGGCCAATAAATAGTTTGATAATATCGACAAACCTTTCGCCTACAATTTTCATTTTCACACCATTATCCGGCGAAAAATGTCCGAGTAAAACACCGGCAATAATGGCTATTAAAACCCAAAATGTCAGGTTGGTAGTTATAGTTTGAAAAAGGCCTTTGTTAGCTTTTGAAACAGGATTTGGAGTAGTTATATTCATGAAGATAGATTAGAGTCTTTCACAAATATATAAAAAAAGCAGACCTATAAGCCGGATTCTGTCCCTGATAAATCAAGGCCTTATCATTTATCTAGATTCCGCATTACTGCGGAACTCAAGCTACCTACCCTTCAACAACGGACGAGAAGCCCTTAAATGCTGATATACTTGGTATTTCACCGCATAGAGTTTACCTGGTTTCACTACAGCATTACCTGTACATACTTTCTGCTGCACTTGTCCTAATCCCGATCGAGATCGGGATCGACGGGCGTTACCCGCTATGCTTCTCTGTGGTGTCCGGACTTTCCTCTCTTCCGATGAATCGGAACAGCGATAAGGCGGTCTGCGCTGCAAAAGTAACACTTTATAGACTAAGAATAATGATTTTAAATTTCTGAATTTCATTTGATTTTCGTAACATTTTAATTTTAAAATAGTTATCTTTAAAATTCCGTAATTTTTAAATTCAGTTTATTATGAAAAGAATGTATCATTACGCAACTGTTTCAAAGGCTTTAGATCAATTGAATGAGAAAGGATTTACTTGTGATTTTAATCGAAATGCAGACATGATTAAAAAGAATCCTGAGAAATTTGAAATTGTTCATGTGTATCGATACGAAGGGGAATCTGACCCCGGCGATGAAGCAGTTGTATACGGAATTAAGTCCGTAAACGGTAAAAAGGGCGTTTATGTAGCAGGTTTTTCCGCCGATTCAGATCAGGAAACTGCCAAATTTTTATTTGATTTAAGTATTAGGGGAAGGTAATTTTTAATGATTACATCCAGTTTTGTCATTTCGACGAAAGGAGAAATCACACTCGTAATTCGACAAAGATTGAAGACAAACTATGCGGAGTCTCTGGTGCGATTTCTCCTTTCGTCGAAATGACATAAACGTTGAAATTTCTACAATTAATCTACTAATCATTGACTGCTTTATTGGTCAAATATATTTAGTCCTTTTTCTTTTTGATTTTAAACTTTCGAGATGATTTTTAGGTGCTTATTAAGGTTAAACTTTCTAGTAAAAATATAAAAATCATGTTTATAAAATGAAATTAAAAACCCTTACTTTCACAAACTCAAAGCACTCAAAATCTTCTCTAATATTTATGATTTTCATATTTGTGATTTGGTAATTTTCAGACTATATTTGCTATCGAATAAAAAAGAATATGGAACAATTTGTAGTATCGGCTCGTAAATACCGCCCGCAGACCTTTAAGGATGTTGTGGGGCAGAAAGCCATTACCAACACGTTGTTGAATGCTATTGACAGCAATCACCTTGCTTCTGCTCTTTTATTCACCGGACCGCGTGGAGTTGGAAAAACTACTTGTGCACGTATCCTGGCCCGTAAAATAAATCAGCCCGGATATGACGATCCAACTGAAGATTTTGCTTTTAACGTTTTTGAGTTAGATGCTGCTTCAAACAACTCGGTTGATGATATTCGTAACCTTATTGATCAGGTTCGAATCCCGCCTCAAACCGGACAATATAAAGTATATATTATTGACGAGGTTCATATGTTGTCTTCGGCTGCTTTTAATGCTTTTCTTAAAACATTAGAAGAACCGCCAAAACATGCTATTTTTATTTTAGCTACAACAGAAAAACACAAAATCATTCCAACGATTTTATCTCGTTGTCAGATATTTGATTTCAAAAGAATTACCGTAAAAGATGCTAAAGAACATTTAGCTGATGTTGCTCAAAGTCAAGGAATCAATTTTGAAGATGATGCTTTGCACATTATTGCTCAAAAAGCAGATGGTGCCATGCGTGATGCTTTATCTATTTTTGACCGTGTGGTTTCGTATTGCGGAACTAACTTAACACGTCAGGCTGTAACCGAAAACCTAAATGTTTTAGATTACGAAACTTATATCACTGTTACAGATTTGATTCTGGAAAATAAAATCCCGGATCTTTTAATTGCCTACAACGATATCCTTTCTAAAGGTTTTGACGGACATCATTTTATTGCCGGATTAGCGTCTCATTTTAGAGATTTGTTAGTAAGCAAAACTCCTGCAACTATTGCTTTATTAGAAGTTGGTGAACAGGCACAGCAAATGTATGGCGTTCAGTCTCAAAAATGTTCTCAGGAATTTTTATTGAAAGGGATTGACATTGCAAACGACTGCGATTTAAAATATAAACTGAGTCAGAATCAGCGTCTTTTAGTCGAATTATGTTTGATGCAATTAGCCTCTATCAACTTTGATGGAGAAAAAAAAAAGCTGAGCAATTCATAATTCCGCCTGCTTATTTTAAAAACGGAAGTTTTTCTATTGTTGAAGTTCAAAGTCCAAAGTCGAAAGTCCAAAGTCAAACAGAAGAAAAAGTCAATGGCAATCAAAATGACAATGGCAATTCTGATGTAAATACTACAACGCAAACTCCTGTTACAGAAACTCCAAAAGTTGAAACTCCTGAAATTCCAAGGGCTGAAATTGGCGGTGAACCTAAAGTTTCTGCATTTTCTTTGGCGAGTATCCGCAAGAAAAAAGAATTAGAACAAAGCAGTAAATCTTACGTTAAACCTACATCTGTTTTGCCTACCGAAGAATTTACAGAAACTGAAATGCTTGTGCAGTGGAATAAATATGCAGAACGTTTAGGTCAAAAAGGTTTAAAGATCATGGAGTCGATCTTATTAATCAACGATCCTGTTTTAAATGGAACCAACATCACTTACGAACTTCCAAACGAAGGTTCTAAGCTAGAATTCGAAAGTCAGATGAATGCGCTTTTAGGGCATTTAAGAGGTCACCTGCACAATCATGATATTACAATTGAAGTAATTGTAAATGAAAAAGTTGAAGCTAAAAGAAGTTTCAACGATCAGGACAGGTACAATCGTCTGCATGAAATCAATCCAAACATTGAGCTTTTGCGTTCTACATTTGGGTTGGATTTACCTAGTTAATATGTTTTTTTTTGCCGCGAATTACACGAATTTCCATGAATTAATTTCAACTCTTTTGCGGAAAAATTCGTAGAAATTCGTGTAATTCGCGGCTCAAAAAATCTTAAATTTTACCGTAATACATCGCTTTTACGATTCCGTCAGAAAGTCCAATTTTAGGAACATAAATCTGGCGCGCCCCACTCCATTTCATTGCATTAAGATAAATGCGTGTTGCGTGAATAATTACGTCCGCACGGTCAGAGTTTAAACCTAATTCAGCAATTCTTTGTTCGTAAGTCAATGAATTTAAAAAGGCATATTGAGAATTGATGTAAATGTATGAAAGTGGTTTTTCCTGCTGTTTTCCAGACATTTTAAACAGTTTATTGATATTTCCTCCAGAACCAATTAAGGTAACTTCGTCATAATCTGCTGTATTGGTTTTAATCCATTTTTCGATTTCATCCCAAACTACATCGTGAACCATATTATTAAGTAAACGAACGGTTCCGGCCTTAAATGATCTTGAACTGATCATTTTTCCGTCAGAGAACAAAGTAAATTCAGTACTTCCACCACCAACATCTACAAAAAGATACGTCTCGTCTGTTTTTAATAAATGATGTAAATCAGTAGAAGCAATAATTGCGGCTTCTTTTTTACCATCGATAATTTCAATTTTAATGTCGGCTTTTTTCTTGATTAAAGCCACAACTTCTTTTGCATTATAAGCTTCCCGCATTGCCGAAGTTGCAAATGCCATATAACGTTCTACTTTATGTACTTTCATCAAAAGGTTAAATGCTTTCATGGCATCAACCATTCGATCTATATTTTCTGGCGAAATTTCACCTACTGTAAAGGCGTCTTGTCCCAAACGTATTGGAACACGAACAAGTGAACTTTTATTAAACTGAGGTTCTTTTCCTTCTTGTTCTACAACATTCGATATCAGAAGCCTCATGGCGTTTGACCCAATATCTATTGCAGCAAATTTCCTTATATTAATCATGCTCACTTTATGATTTGTAATTGAATTTTAATTATTTAGTTTACTTTTTCAGGAGCCTCTTCTTGTACCGCAATTTTATCTTGATAATATTTATAGGTTTCAAATTGTGCTCTAAATGGGGCATGATGATTTCGAGGTTTATATTTATTATCTAATTTGTATGAATGATATCTTACTTTTACATTTCCTTTCCATGCAATATTGAAATTGTCTATTAATTCTTTTTTGATTTCATGGTCATAAACCGGACAGGTTACTTCTACTCTTCCGTCAAGATTTCTTGTCATGAAATCGGCTGAAGAAATATAAACCTCGTTTAGACCAGCATTTCCAAAAATGTATATTCTTGAATGTTCCAGATAATTATCGACAATACTTATAGCTTCGATATTTTCGCTCATTCCCGGAATTCCCGGAATCAGTGAACAAATCCCTCTTACCTGAAGCTGAATTTTTACTCCGGCATTACTTGCTTCATACAGTTTGTCTATCATTTTAAAATCTGATAAACTATTCATTTTTAATTTGATAAACGTTTTTCTTCCGGCTAATGCATGAAGAATTTCACGGTCTATCAGTTTTACAAATTTTGTTCTTGTATAATGCGGAGAAATGATTAAATGTTTATATCTGTGAATTCTGTAATTGATATCGAAGAATTCGAATATTTTTGAAATATCTTTTAAAATTCCCTGATGACATGTAAAAAGTGTTACATCAGTATAAATTTTAGCTGTTGACTCGTTAAAGTTTCCTGTTGAAATAAAACCGTAACGACGATTTTTTCCATCCTCAGTTCTTTCGATTACGCATATTTTACTGTGTACTTTAAGACCTTTTATCCCAAAGATAAGTTCTATACCTTCAGTCTGCATCTGTTCTGCATACGAAATATTCGAAGCTTCGTCAAAACGTGCCTGAAGTTCAATTTGAACGACTACTTTTTTACCATTTTTAGCTGCATTAATTAATGAACTAATAATTTGTGAGTTCTTTGCCAAACGATATAAAGTAATTTTGATACTGGTAACTTTTGGATCTAAAGCGGCTTCACGTAAAAATTTCGTCAAGTATGAAAATGATTGATAAGGAGTATGTATCAGATAATCTTTTTTATTTATTTTTTCCAAAATACTTCCGTCAAGACTCAAGCCCGGAACCGGCAGAGGTTCATTAGGTTTATAAAGTAAATCGTAACGTCCTAAATTTGGAAAACTCATATAATCGCGGCGATTGTGATACCTTCCTCCGGGGATTATACTGTCTGTTTCAACAATTTTCATTTTATCTAAAAAGAAACGCAAAGTATCTTCTTCGATTAAGCTGTCATAAATAAAACGAACCGGCTCACCAATTCGGCGGTCTTTTACTGATGAAGCGATTTTTTCCAGCATACTTTTGCTCAAATCACTATCTATATCTAACTGTGCATCGCGCGTAATTTTGATCATGTGTGCCGAAACACTTTTATAATCGAATATATTAAAGATGTTTTTTAGTTTATAACGAATAACATCATCAATTAAAATTACGTACTGTTTATCATCTTCAGAAGGAAGCACGACAAATCTGTTTATGGTTTTAGGAATTTCAATTAAAGCGTAACGAACCTCGTCATTTTTTAATTCCAGACGTACGGCTAAATATCCTAAAGTATCCTTTAAAACCGGAAAAACAGCTAGGTCATTCAAAATAATGGTAACTAATTCGGGACTTAATTTTTGCATAAAAAAGTCCTTTAGAAAACATTCCTGTTTTGCTGTGATTTGATCTTCGTTTATAATAAATATATTTTCTGCTTCGAGCTCAGCTTCGATATTTCCCAGAATACGTAAGCTTTCCGATTGCTGCTGAATTACAATTTCTGTAATATCCTTAATTAATTGATGAGCAGAGACTCCGCCTAAATATTTTTCGCCGGAAATTCCGGAAAGGCTCAATCTTCGAATTGCGGCATATCGAACTCTAAAAAATTCATCTAAATTGTTTGAAAAAATTCCAACAAAACGAAGTCTGTCTAAAAGCGGAACCGTATTATCTGCGGCTTCCTGAAGTACTCTTGCATTAAACGCTAACCAGCTTTTTTCTCTATCGATATATTTCTGTTCGTACACTTGATTTATTTTAGGTCTTTGGGGAATAATGTTTTATTGGTTTTGCCTTTATTAATTGAGTCCCAGCTTTCTGAATCAAATTGCAATGAAACAAAGCCAGAGGTCGGGACATTATCAATAAAAACATCCCCAAATTTATTAACAAAATTTGTAATAGCCTCGTTATGTCCAAAAAGAATAACGCTTTCTAAACTATTATCACATGATTTGATAACTTTTTCCAGTTGTCTTTCATCAAAAGTATAAAGATCATCTTTATAAACGATACTTTCTATAGGGTATGAAATGTTTTGTGCAAAAATTACAGCTGTTTCTGAGGCACGTGCAGCTGTACTGCTCCATATAATGTAAGTCTTAGGAAGATATTTTGAAATATGTGTCGAAACTTCGTGGGCATCCAAAATCCCTTTCTTCATTAAAGGTCTGTCGAAATCTTTTAAAGGAGCTTCCCAACTTGATTTTGCATGACGTATTAAAATTAAATTTTTCATAAACAGAAGGTTTAAAAACCGCAAAAAATGGCTGCGATTTTATTTAAGTTCTAATTTACAAAAGATATTTTAATACTTCTCTTTTTTTTATTTCTGTTAACATTAAATGAAAATTTTAACAAGAATAAATTATTCTCAAAATTTTAACAATACAAAAAAATTGATTTTTCCATTTATAAAAAAATGTACTTCGTCTATTAAAAATGCATTTTGTCGACATTTTGAATTTGACAATAAATTAACCAAATAATTAATCATTAACCATTTAATACCGATTAAGTAACATTGTTTTTATCAAAAAGCAGGGAAAAATCAGTATTAATTTTTCGTCAAACCTGTCAAAAAAATGTTTTTTTGAGCCAATTTTTAATAAAAAAAGAGCAGTTAAACGAGTTTTTAGGTTAGTTACAGATAAAAAAAATCAAATAGAAAAACTCTAATATAACTTTGATTCTGTTAAAATGTCAAAAATATAACAAACAACAAAACAACTTATAATAATCAAAAACCTACTTTCTGTGAAGTGGTAAAATTATCAAAATTGTAAGTTATTTTTTTATCAGGGCGCAAGATGTGATTTAATGTACTATTTGTCCGTTAAAACAATAAAATAGGACTTATTCTCCATCTCTTAAAAGATCTATTAACCGTTAAGTTAAACATTTCGGAAACAAAAGAATCAAATTAAGTTTTTTACATCACCATTATTTCTAAATCAATTCTATAGTCGATTTACCTAATTACCATTAAACAATCATAGTCCGTTAAAAGTGACTATACCCTCTAAGAATCTTAAAGTAAAAGTATTAAAGTTTAAAAATTAGAGATTATGAAAAACATTACTTCTTTTAAAAATATTAATATTAAGAACGTTCTCATAACGTTAATTCTAATATTTAATATCCATTTATCGTTTTCACAAGTAGATTTAAGAACCTGCGGTTATAGCTGTACATCAAACAATTACACATTGACGGATGTATTTCTTAGTCTGTCTAATGTAAATGGAACGCCTATAACTAATACCACTTGTACAATTGGACAGGTACAGCAGGTATATATCTATCTTAATTATTCTTCAAATTCGAGTTCCAGTATTCATTATGCAAGGTTAAACTCAGATTTACAGATAAATGGTGTTACTACTTTTTTGAATGTTTTATTAGGTGACATAGTTCCCGGAAGCAATAAAAAGTTAATATACGGTCCGTTCAATTGGACTTGTGGTGATGAATTAAGCCTGGAAAATACTATTATTGCCTGGAAAACAAATAAAAATAATGATCCTGGTCCAAATTATACCTGCAGTTCTTACACCAATTCTCAATGTGACTATACAAACACTTTTACCATTTCTAAACCTTTAGCCGTTCAGTTTACTTATAAAGCGTGTACCGTTGGAACAAACATAACTGTTAGTTTTACATCAACTACAAACGGAGGTAAAACCCCATACACTTATGCCTGGGATTTTAAAAATGACGGAGGTGCGCCAGATTCAACCTTACCAAACCCAACTTATACTTATACAACTTCTAACAACACAGCCAAACTAACTGTCACTGATTCTCAGAACTTATCAAATTCATACATTCTTCCTATAATCGCGCCTGCGGAACTGATATTAAGCGAAACCCATACAACAGTAAGCTGCGGCGGAGGTACGTCTAATATTACCTTAGGGGTTACAGGCGGAACTCCCGGCTATAGTTACTTATGGAGTAATGGTGCAATCACTAAAGATTTAAATAATGTTGCTGCCGGAACATATACAGTAACTGTAACTGACAGTAACAATTGTTCTAAACAGCTGACTGTAACTATACCTAGTGGAGATTCTATTAAACCAGTAATTGATCCGCTGCCAGATCCTACTACAATTAATTGTCCGGAAATTCCAGTATTTGCTCAAGCTACGGCAACTGACAATAGCGGCACAGTAACATCATTAACTTATACAGATCAGAGTACTCCTGGTTCTTGTACCGGTACATATTCAATAACCAGAACATGGACTGCAAAAGATGCCTGCGACAACACATCACTTCCTGTAAGTCAAACCATAAATGTAGTAGACGTTACAGCTCCAGCCTGGACAACACAAAGCGGGTCTCTAAACCAGACTGTTGAATGCAGCAATGCCGAGGCTCTGGCTGCTGCACAGGCTTTATTCCCTGCTGCTGCTGATTTATGTGATGCTGATGTTTCTAATATCGAAAAAGTAAGCGGACAGTTCACAGCCTCTGAGGGATGCTCAAATGCCGGAACCTATACCAACACCTGGACCGTAAAAGACGACTGCGGCAATACTTCTGATACTTTTACTCAGGTTATTACCATTGAAGACACAGCGGCTCCTGTATGGTCTACTCAGGCAGGGTCTCTAAACCAGACTGTTGAATGCAGCAATGCCGAAGCTCTGGCTGCTGCACAGGCTTTATTCCCTGCTGCGGCTGATTTATGTGATGCTGATGTTTCTAATATCGAAAAAGTAAGCGGACAGTTCACCGCCTCTGAGGGATGCTCAAATGCCGGAACCTATACCAATACCTGGACCGTAAAAGACGACTGCGGCAATACTTCTGATACTTTTACTCAGGTTATTACCATTGAAGACACAGCGGCTCCTGTATGGTCTACTCAGGCAGGGTCTCTAAACCAGACTGTTGAATGCAGCAATGCCGAGGCTCTGGCTGCTGCACAGGCTTTATTCCCTGCTGCTGCTGATTTATGTGATGCTGATGTTTCTAATATCGAAAAAGTAAGCGGACAGTTCACCGCCTCTGAGGGATGCTCAAATGCCGGAACCTATACCAACACCTGGACCGTAAAAGACGACTGCGGCAATACTTCTGATACTTTTACTCAGGTTATTACCATTGAAGACACAGCGGCTCCTGTATGGTCTACTCAGGCAGGGTCTCTAAACCAGACTGTTGAATGCAGCAATGCCGAAGCTCTGGCTGCTGCACAGGCTTTATTCCCTGCTGCGGCTGATTTATGTGATGCTGATGTTTCTAATATCGAAAAAGTAAGCGGACAGTTCACCGCCTCTGAGGGATGCTCAAATGCCGGAACCTATACCAATACCTGGACCGTAAAAGACGACTGCGGCAATACTTCTGATACTTTTACTCAGGTTATTACCATTGAAGACACAGCGGCTCCTGTATGGTCTACTCAGGCAGGGGCTCTAAACCAGACTGTTGAATGCAGCAATGCCGAAGCTCTGGCTGCTGCACAGGCTTTATTCCCTGCTGCTGCTGATTTATGTGATGCTGATGTTTCTAATATCGAAAAAGTAAGCGGACAGTTCACAGCCTCTGAGGGATGCTCAAATGCCGGAACCTATACCAATACCTGGACCGTAAAAGACGACTGCGGCAATACTTCTGATACTTTTACTCAGGTTATTACCATTGAAGACACAGCGGCTCCTGTATGGTCTACTCAGGCAGGGTCTCTAAACCAGACTGTTGAATGCAGCAATGCCGAAGCTCTGGCTGCTGCACAGGCTTTATTCCCTGCTGCGGCTGATTTATGTGATGCTGATGTTTCTAATATCGAAAAAGTAAGCGGACAGTTCACAGCCTCTGAGGGATGCTCAAACGCCGGAACCTATACCAACACCTGGACCGTAAAAGACGACTGCGGCAATACTTCTGATACTTTTACTCAGATTATTACCATTGAAGACACAGCGGCTCCTGTATGGTCTACTCAGGCAGGGGCTCTAAACCAGACTGTTGAATGCAGCAATGCCGAAGCTCTGGCTGCTGCACAGGCTTTATTCCCTGCTGCTGCTGATTTATGTGATGCTGATGTTTCTAATATCGAAAAAGTAAGCGGACAGTTCACCGCCTCTGAGGGATGCTCAAATGCCGGAACCTATACCAATACCTGGACCGTAAAAGACGACTGCGGCAATACTTCTGATACTTTTACTCAGGTTATTACCATTGAAGACACAGCGGCTCCTGTATGGTCTACTCAGGCAGGGTCTCTAAACCAGACTGTTGAATGCAGCAATGCCGAGGCTCTGGCTGCTGCACAGGCTTTATTCCCTGCTGCTGCTGATTTATGTGATGCTGATGTTTCTAATATCGAAAAAGTAAGCGGACAGTTCACCGCCTCTGAGGGATGCTCAAATGCCGGAACCTATACCAATACCTGGACCGTAAAAGACGACTGCGGCAATACTTCTGATACTTTTACTCAGGTTATTACCATTGAAGACACAGCGGCTCCTGTATGGTCTACTCAGGCAGGGTCTCTAAACCAGACTGTTGAATGCAGCAATGCCGAAGCTCTGGCTGCTGCACAGGCTTTATTCCCTGCTGCTGCTGATTTATGTGATGCTGATGTTTCTAATATCGAAAAAGTAAGCGGACAGTTCACAGCCTCTGAGGGATGCTCAAATGCCGGAACCTATACCAATACCTGGACCGTAAAAGACGACTGCGGCAATACTTCTGATACTTTTACTCAGGTTATTACCATTGAAGACACAGCGGCTCCTGTATGGTCTACTCAGGCAGGGTCTCTAAACCAGACTGTTGAATGCAGCAATGCCGAAGCTCTGGCTGCTGCACAGGCTTTATTCCCTGCTGCGGCTGATTTATGTGATGCTGATGTTTCTAATATCGAAAAAGTAAGCGGACAGTTCACAGCCTCTGAGGGATGCTCAAACGCCGGAACCTATACCAACACCTGGACCGTAAAAGACGACTGCGGCAATACTTCTGATACTTTTACTCAGGTTATTACCATTGAAGACACAGCGGCTCCTGTATGGTCTACTCAGGCAGGGTCTCTAAACCAGACTGTTGAATGCAGCAATGCCGAGGCTCTGGCTGCTGCACAGGCTTTATTCCCTGCTGCGGCTGATTTATGTGATGCTGATGTTTCTAATATCGAAAAAGTAAGCGGACAGTTCACAGCCTCTGAGGGATGCTCAAATGCCGGAACCTATACCAACACCTGGACCGTAAAAGACGACTGCGGCAATACTTCTGATACTTTTACTCAGATTATTACCATTGAAGACACAGCGGCTCCTGTATGGTCTACTCAGGCAGGGGCTCTAAACCAGACTGTTGAATGCAGCAATGCCGAAGCTCTGGCTGCTGCACAGGCTTTATTCCCTGCTGCTGCTGATTTATGTGATGCTGATGTTTCTAATATCGAAAAAGTAAGCGGACAGTTCACAGCCTCTGAGGGATGCTCAAATGCCGGAACCTATACCAATACCTGGACCGTAAAAGACGACTGCGGCAATACTTCTGATACTTTTACTCAGGTTATTACCATTGAAGACACAGCGGCTCCTGTATGGTCTACTCAGGCAGGGTCTCTAAACCAGACTGTTGAATGCAGCAATGCCGAGGCTCTGGCTGCTGCACAGGCTTTATTCCCTGCTGCGGCTGATTTATGTGATGCTGATGTTTCTAATATCGAAAAAGTAAGCGGACAGTTCACAGCCTCTGAGGGATGCTCAAATGCCGGAACCTATACCAACACCTGGACCGTAAAAGACGACTGCGGCAATACTTCTGATACTTTTACTCAGGTTATTACCATTGAAGACACAGCGGCTCCTGTATGGTCTACTCAGGCAGGGTCTCTAAACCAGACTGTTGAATGCAGCAATGCCGAGGCTCTGGCTGCTGCACAGGCTTTATTCCCTGCTGCGGCTGATTTATGTGATGCTGATGTTTCTAATATCGAAAAAGTAAGCGGACAGTTCACAGCCTCTGAGGGATGCTCAAATGCCGGAACCTATACCAACACCTGGACCGTAAAAGACGACTGCGGCAATACTTCTGATACTTTTACTCAGATTATTACCATTGAAGACACAGCGGCTCCTGTATGGTCTACTCAGGCAGGGGCTCTAAACCAGACTGTTGAATGCAGCAATGCCGAAGCTCTGGCTGCTGCACAGGCTTTATTCCCTGCTGCTGCTGATTTATGTGATGCTGATGTTTCTAATATCGAAAAAGTAAGCGGACAGTTCACAGCCTCTGAGGGATGCTCAAATGCCGGAACCTATACCAATACCTGGACCGTAAAAGACGACTGCGGCAATACTTCTGATACTTTTACTCAGGTTATTACCATTGAAGACACAGCGGCTCCTGTATGGTCTACTCAGGCAGGGTCTCTAAACCAGACTGTTGAATGCAGCAATGCCGAAGCTCTGGCTGCTGCACAGGCTTTATTCCCTGCTGCTGCTGATTTATGTGATGCTGATGTTTCTAATATCGAAAAAGTAAGCGGACAGTTCACCGCCTCTGAGGGATGCTCAAATGCCGGAACCTATACCAACACCTGGACCGTAAAAGACGACTGCGGCAATACTTCTGATACTTTTACTCAGGTTATTACCATTGAAGACACAGCGGCTCCTGTATGGTCTACTCAGGCAGGGGCTCTAAACCAGACTGTTGAATGCAGCAATGCCGAAGCTCTGGCTGCTGCACAGGCTTTATTCCCTGCTGCTGCTGATTTATGTGATGCTGATGTTTCTAATATCGAAAAAGTAAGCGGACAGTTCACCGCCTCTGAGGGATGCTCAAATGCCGGAACCTATACCAATACCTGGACCGTAAAAGACGACTGCGGCAATACTTCTGATACTTTTACTCAGGTTATTACCATTGAAGACACAGCGGCTCCTGTATGGTCTACTCAGGCAGGGTCTCTAAACCAGACTGTTGAATGCAGCAATGCCGAGGCTCTGGCTGCTGCACAGGCTTTATTCCCTGCTGCGGCTGATTTATGTGATGCTGATGTTTCTAATATCGAAAAAGTAAGCGGACAGTTCACCGCCTCTGAGGGATGCTCAAATGCCGGAACCTATACCAATACCTGGACCGTAAAAGACGACTGCGGCAATACTTCTGATACTTTTACTCAGGTTATTACCATTGAAGACACAGCGGCTCCTGTATGGTCTACTCAGGCAGGGTCTCTAAACCAGACTGTTGAATGCAGCAATGCCGAAGCTCTGGCTGCTGCACAGGCTTTATTCCCTGCTGCTGCTGATTTATGTGATGCTGATGTTTCTAATATCGAAAAAGTAAGCGGACAGTTCACAGCCTCTGAGGGATGCTCAAATGCCGGAACCTATACCAATACCTGGACCGTAAAAGACGACTGCGGCAATACTTCTGATACTTTTACTCAGGTTATTACCATTGAAGACACAGCGGCTCCTGTATGGTCTACTCAGGCAGGGTCTCTAAACCAGACTGTTGAATGCAGCAATGCCGAAGCTCTGGCTGCTGCACAGGCTTTATTCCCTGCTGCGGCTGATTTATGTGATGCTGATGTTTCTAATATCGAAAAAGTAAGCGGACAGTTCACAGCCTCTGAGGGATGCTCAAACGCCGGAACCTATACCAACACCTGGACCGTAAAAGACGACTGCGGCAATACTTCTGATACTTTTACTCAGGTTATTACCATTGAAGACACAGCGGCTCCTGTATGGTCTACTCAGGCAGGGTCTCTAAACCAGACTGTTGAATGCAGCAATGCCGAGGCTCTGGCTGCTGCACAGGCTTTATTCCCTGCTGCGGCTGATTTATGTGATGCTGATGTTTCTAATATCGAAAAAGTAAGCGGACAGTTCACAGCCTCTGAGGGATGCTCAAATGCCGGAACCTATACCAACACCTGGACCGTAAAAGACGACTGCGGCAATACTTCTGATACTTTTACTCAGATTATTACCATTGAAGACACAGCGGCTCCTGTATGGTCTACTCAGGCAGGGGCTCTAAACCAGACTGTTGAATGCAGCAATGCCGAAGCTCTGGCTGCTGCACAGGCTTTATTCCCTGCTGCTGCTGATTTATGTGATGCTGATGTTTCTAATATCGAAAAAGTAAGCGGACAGTTCACAGCCTCTGAGGGATGCTCAAATGCCGGAACCTATACCAATACCTGGACCGTAAAAGACGACTGCGGCAATACTTCTGATACTTTTACTCAGGTTATTACCATTGAAGACACAGCGGCTCCTGTATGGTCTACTCAGGCAGGGTCTCTAAACCAGACTGTTGAATGCAGCAATGCCGAAGCTCTGGCTGCTGCACAGGCTTTATTCCCTGCTGCTGCTGATTTATGTGATGCTGATGTTTCTAATATCGAAAAAGTAAGCGGACAGTTCACAGCCTCTGAGGGATGCTCAAATGCCGGAACCTATACCAACACCTGGACCGTAAAAGACGACTGCGGCAATACTTCTGATACTTTTACTCAGGTTATTACCATTGAAGACACAGCGGCTCCTGTATGGTCTACTCAGGCAGGGGCTCTAAATATAACATTACAATGTACTGATACAGAAGGATTGAATAATGCTCAAACTCAGGTGCCAATTGCGACAGATAACTGCGATGGAACAGTAAGTTATACTAAAACAAGCGGACAGTTTACAGCTTCTGAAGGATGTTTAAATGCCGGAACATATACAAATAGCTGGATTGCAAAAGATGACTGCGGAAATGTTACCGATAGTTTTATCCAAGTAATAACTATTGAAGATACAACTCCGCCAGCTTTTACTGGAAATCTTCCAACTGATATTACAGTTTCTTGCGATGCAGTTCCAGAACCTGCAAACATTGAAGCTTCTGATAATTGCAGCGGAAATTTACCAATCGTATTCTCTGAAACTAAAAGCAATATTCTGAATGAATGTGGTACAGATTATACTTTAACACGTATATGGTCTACTAGTGATTGTAGTGGAAATCCAATTTCTCATACTCAAATTATTACAGTTAGAGATACAACTCCGCCAACAGGAACTGCTCCGGCAGACGCTGCAGATTTACAAAGTATTGCAAATATTCCAGCAGCAAGTCCGCAAGATATTATAGATGCTGCTGATAATTGCAGCAATACCGTAACTATTACAATTAGTGATTCTAATAACGGAGCAAGCGGCTGTGAAGGAAATGCCTACATCTTAACCAGAACTTATACACTGACAGATTGTTCTGGAAATAAAACAGAACTTGTTCAAACCTTTACTGTTGAAAACAAAGTTTCTGTAACAGGCATAGCTACAAATGTAACCTGTTTTGGAAAAAGTGATGGTTCAATTTTAGTAACCAATAGTCCGGGGTCAACAGTTGTAATTACAAATGATAAAAATGAAGTTGTTGGCAATACCAATTTACCTGCCGGAACTTATACGCTTACAGCAACATCTGCCGTAAATGGCGAAAATCAAACTTGTACTGCAACTGCAACAGTTGTTATTACCCAGCCTGATTATACCATAAAAATATCCGGTTATGTTATGAATGCTGACAGCCATTCAGGAATTCCAAATGTAATGGTAACATTGATTCCGCAAGGAACTACAACAGGACCTATTTTATTACATTTAACCGGACCAGATGGTGGATACAGCTTTACAGGAATGCCTGCAGGAAGTTATTTAGTTCAGGTGCAGGATGCTAATTTAAATAGTGTTTATCAATTATATCCTGTAGATTCAAGTTTGTTCTTTACAACTCTTGAAGATTGTATTTTCCAGGAACATACTTTTAATTATGGAACTTCAACTCTGCCGGTTTTAGGTGATTACGTTTGGTATGATGCAAACAGCAACGGAATCCAGGACGAATGGTACGATGCTAACAATGATGGTGTTGTTACTAAAAATATACCTGATGCAGGTGGTGCGGTCGACTACAGCTTATGGGAATGGATTGATTTAAATGGAGACGGAAGCTATCAGGGTCCATTAAATGTAGGTGAATTAAACGCCGGAGGATTTGGAAATGCATTAAGTCCAAATATTATAGTTGACGGGCCAAACGGTTATCACAAAGAAGTAATCATTGGAATTATGGGATTCTGGAGAGACAGACCAAATAGTGAAAATCCGTATGGAGATTATACTATTAAATTAGTTAAAGATGCAAATCTGGATGCTATGGCTACAGCTTTGGGCGTAACAGGGCTTGTAAAAGTGCTTCCAAATTTAGCTGCTAAAACTGGTAAAACCCAATTACATACTGTATGTTCAATAACCAGCCCAAGCAGCTATATCGTAACTGTTACTCCGCAAGATTTAGTTCATTTGGATGCAGACTTTGGTATAAACTGTAAAGAGTACCAAGATATTGCTGCCAATGATGATAATGCCGGTCCTATTGCAGGAGTTAATCACACTACCACAAATGTTCTAAATGTACTCGTAAATGATACTCTTGAAGGCAATGCCGTAACTGTTTCTGACGTAATTATTACTACAGTAACACCAAACGAGTTTTTACAACTAAATACAGATGGTTCTGTAGATGTTTTACCAAATGCTCCAGTTGGCACACTTACATTAGTATATCAAATTTGTGAAGCAGATCAAACTTCAAACTGCGATACAGCAACGGTAACTATTACTATTGAAGCACCAGTTGTTGCTAATGACGATGTATATGCAAACATTGGCTGTAACACCTTCGGTTTAGTTGGAAATGTGCTGAGTAATGATTTTAAAGGACAAATTCCGGCAACGCTTGAACTGGTAGATTTTACATTGCTTGCAGAAAATGAAAACAATGCAACTACAGATCCAAACATCACGATCGATAATCAAGGAAACGTAACGGTTTCAAGTTTAACACCAGCCGGAACTTATACCTACACTTACCGCATTTGTGATAAACTAATCGCAGAAAACTGTGATACTGCAGTTGTGACCATAACAGTTGTTCCAAGTGAAATTGTTAACATAACCAGTGAGGCGTGCAATGACGACTCAAGCTTAGTAAACTTGTCAAGTTTACTTCCGGAAGGCACACCAATAACCGGAACCTGGATTGACACAAACAATACTAATGCATTGCAGGGAAATGATTTGAATCCATTTGGTCTCGTACTTGGTAATTATACATTCGAATATAAAATTGTCGATGAAAATTGTCCAAGAAGCATACTGTTAAACATGGAAATTAATAATGACTGCCAAGTTTTAGCATGTGGAAACATTTTAGTACACAATGCTTTCTCTCCAAATGGCGACGGAATAAATGATGTATTCGTAATTGACAGCATTGATGATTTGACCTGTTACCCTGGAAATACTGTAGAAATCTATAATCGTTGGGGAATATTAGTATTTGAAACTTCAAATTATAATAATACAACCAATGCGTTTGATGGAACATCCAGAGGCAGAACCACTGTTAAGAAATCTGATGGATTGCCATCAGGTACTTATTTCTACATTCTTAATTATAAATCATTAAATGGAAATAATGAAATTCAAAATAATGAGAAAGACGGATATCTATATCTATCAAAATAAAAAAGCAAGAAATACGCTATATAACACATTCTTATATAGCGTATTACAAAAAAAATAGTAAAAAATTTCTTAATTTTGAATAAAGCGAAAATATTGACTTTTTTGATTGAAAAATAATTAAGAAATCAATGAGTAATAATCAATAATACACATCTACTATGAGAACAAAATTATTTTTCTTCGTCATTATGTTTGTAACTATTTCTGGTTATGCACAACAAGACTCACAATATACTCAGTATATGTACAATGCTATAAATGTAAATCCTGCTTATGCAGGGTCCAGAGGTGTTTTGAGCATCTTTGGTCTCTACAGGACCCAATGGGTAGGTTTGGATGGAGCCCCGGAAACTGCCAGTTTTTCAGCAAACTCGCCTATAAACAATAGCAATTTAGGAGTGGGTTTATCATTAGTAAATGATAAAATTGGACCAACAAATGAAACAACTGTTTCTGCAGACATATCTTATACTCTTCAAACATCTCCAGATTTCAAGCTTTCATTTGGTATTAAAGGAAGTGCCAATTTATTCAACTTAGACATTAGTAAGCTAAATCCGGAAGATCAGGGAGATCCGCAGTTTCAGGATTTAGATAATAAATTTTCACCAAATGTTGGTGCAGGTGTATATTGGCATTCAGATAAAGCCTATATCGGTTTATCAGTTCCAAATTTCATCGAAACCAAAAAATTTGATGATAATGACTTTGCCATATATAAAAGTAAAATCAATTATTATTTAATGGGCGGTTATGTATTTGATCTTGACAAATTGCAATACATAAAATTCAAACCTGCCACGTTGATTAAAATGGTCGAGGGTGCACCGCTGCAGGTCGATGTTTCTGCCAACTTTATGTTTTTTGAAAAATTTGTTGCAGGGCTTTCTTATAGATGGAGTGCATCTGTAAGCGGAATTGTTGGATTTCAAATCACCGACGGGCTCTATTTAGGATACGGTTACGACCGGGAAACCACAAAACTAAATAATTATAATTCAGGATCGCATGAAATATATCTGCGTTACGAATTCTTCAAAAACACCAGCAAAATGGTAACTCCACGTTTCTTTTAAAAATAATAGTTATGAAAAATTTTACACTTCTTATTTTAATAATTCTAAATGTTTTTTCCAGCTATTCGCAGCAGTCAAAATTAAATGCTGGTGCCAAAAAATACGACAGTTATGCTTATGTTGATGTCATTAAAACCTATGAACGAGTAGCTGCAAAAGGATACAAGTCTGAAGATCTGTTCAGAAAACTAGGCGATTCTTATTACTTTAACTCTAATTTTGAAGGAGCTGTCAAATGGTATGAAGAATTATTCGGCATAAACACATCTCCCGAAGCCGAATATTATTACAGATATGCTCAGTCCCTAAAAGCAACCGGAAAAACAGCTAAAGCAAGTAGAATTCTTGACGAGTTCAATGCAAAATTCAAAAATGACTCGAGAGGAAAGCTTTATAGAGAAAACATGAATTATCTTGACAAGATTAAAGCAAATTCCGGGCGTTATACTATTGAAGATGCAGGGATTAATTCTAAATATTCTGATTACGGAAGTTTTATTTATAATAATAAAATATACTTTGCATCTGCAAGAGACACGGGAAACTTCAGCCAGCGAAAACACAAATGGACAGGCGAATATTTTACTAACATTTACGATTCCGATCTGGATCCTCAAAGCGGTTCAACTTCTAAAGTAAATAAAATCAGATCTACCGTAAATACAAGATTTCATGAATCTTCAGTTGTTTTTACTAAAGATGGAAATACTGTTTACTTTACAAGAAACAATTATATTAATGGCAAAAAAGGAAAAGATGCTAATAACGTTACTTTAGTAAAAATTTATAAGGCCAGTCTCGAAAATGGAAAATGGGCAAACGTAGCCGCACTCCCTTTTACGAGTGATAACTACAATACAGCTCACCCAGCATTAAGTCCTGACGAAAAAACATTATACTTTTCTTCAGATATGCCGGGTTCAATTGGTCAGTCTGATATTTACAAAGTTAACATTAACGACAGCGGCAGCTTTGGAACACCTGAAAATTTAGGAAAAGGAATAAATACTGAAGGAAAAGAGACGTTCCCGTATGTAACAAGTGAAAACGAAATTTATTTTGCTTCAGACGGATATCCCGGACTTGGAGGTCTGGACGTTTTTGTGGGCCAAATTGAAAATAACGGAACTATAAGTGATATTCAAAACTTAGGTGCCGATATTAATTCGCCTAAAGATGATTTTGCTTATATCATTGATCCAGTTTCAAGAAGAGGATATTTTTCTTCTAATAAAGACGGCGGACTCGGTTCTGATGATATTTACAAATTTCTAGAAACCAAACGTTTAAAATGTATTCAGGAATTAAGCGGTGTAATTACAGATGCTGTAACCGGAATTATTCTTCCCGGAACTAAAGTTACCTTATATGATGGCATGCAGCGAATAAAAAATTCAACTGTTGCAGATGCAGCCGGACTGTACGGTTTTGATGTCGAATGCGGAAAAACTTATTATGTACGGGCAGAGAAACCGGAATACGCAACTAAAGAAGTCAGCATAACAATACCAAAAGAAACCGGAAAAACCAATCTTCCTATTGCTCTTGAAAAATCTATCTGTAAAGTTACTATAGGAGACGATTTAGGAAAATGTTTTGGTATTAAAATGATTTATTTTGATCTAGACAAATCTAACATTCGAACAGAAGCTGCTTTAGATTTAGAAAAAATTCTCGATGTCTTAAAACAAAATCCAACAATGAAATTAGACATTCGTTCTCATACAGACAGCAGGGCTTCACATCAATATAATGAAGCATTATCTGACCGAAGAGCAAAATCAACCATAACATGGCTCATAAACAATGGAGTTGCTACAAATCGTTTAACCGGAAGAGGTTATGGAGAAACACAGCTTGTAAATTTATGTTCAGATGATGTAAAATGTTCTGAAGAAGAACACCAAATGAACAGACGAAGCGAGTTTATTATTACAGGATTATAAATTTCAAAACCAAGCCATCAATAATTAAAAAGCTGTCTATTATTCATAGACAGCTTTTTTTAAAAAACAACGCTGCAACTCAAGAATGCAGCGAAAACTAACCAACCAGTTCAAATGTTCTCTTTTAAATTTTAACAAATATATTGGTGTAATATTTTTTCCCGGCAGCATCTGTAGTAACCGAAATACCAAAATGAGTATAATCTCCTTCGATATTTTCTTTATGATCCGGGCTTTCCAGCCATGATTTAACTGCTGCGGCCGATGTTTTGTAGTTGTAAGCAACATTCTCGCCAACTTTTTTGGCACCAAGAACGCTTATAATATTGTTTGAACGAGACACAAAATCATTATGATTAACAACATTATTGTCGATCATGTATTTGTTATGCTCTTCGCATTTATAAGAAATGTAATTAATTTTTTCCAATGCATTTAAACCAATACTTACTCTGTAATCGTTTATTAACTGCATTGTTTCTAATTCAGACGCGTTGTAGCTGTAGTCTGTAATTATCTTTTCTGTTGAAGTACTACTTTTACTTTCATTCCCTTCGGCGCTATCGGCAGAGCATGAGTTCATTGTGATAGACATCACAATGAACACCATGGCGCACATAATCTTTTTCATAATCAGTAGTAGTTTAAAGCTTTAAAGTAAATGTTGGGGCAAATTCTTTAAAATTATTATGTGACAATTTTCTCTGTTTTATTGTCCAAACGTATTCAATTTGTCGGTAAACTACAAAAATAATCGACAAAATACATTAAAATTTCTTAAAAATATATAAAATTCTTACAATCAAGACGATAAACGATCGATCTTCCATGAAAAATCAGACTGGCTTGTATAGCGAATTCTATCATGCAATCTGTTAGGTCTTCCCTGCCAAAATTCAACTTGCAGCGGCGTTACAATGAATCCGCCCCAATTCTCAGGTCTTGGAATTGGTTTTCCTTCAAACTCAGCTTCAAGTTTCTTTAAGTTCTCTTCTAAAAAAGCCCTCGACGGAATAACCTCACTCTGATGAGAAACAATCGCTCCCAGCTTACTTCCGTCAGGACGGGAATCAAAATAATTATCAGAAATAATTTCAGAAGTTTTTTGGGCAATTCCTTTTATGATAACCTGACGTTCCATTTCCTGCCAAAAAAATGACAAACAAACGTTTGGGTTCGCTGTAATTGCTTTTCCTTTTTCAGAATCATAATTGGTATAAAATATAAATCCTTCTTCAGAAAATTTCTTCAATAAAACGACACGTGATTTTGGAAATCCATCCAAACCAATCGTCGAAACTGTCATTGCGTTTACTTCGCCGCTTCCGCCAAAATCCTCCACTTCATGAAACCAGCGGTTAAAAAGGTTAATGGGATCTTCGGGAATATTAGTTTCTAATAATTCACTCTTTTCGTAAGATTTTCTATAATTGCTTAAATCACTCATGATTGTTGATTTTAGATATTAGATTGCAGATTTTAGATTTTAGATTTTTTTTGTTTCAAGTTTCAAGTTTGTCTGGCTGAGCGAAGTCTAAGCCTCTCTTGCTGCAAAAACCCTTCGACTCCGCTCAGGGTGACATCCGTTGTTTACATTCCTAAACTTAGCATCTTAGTCCCTCAGCCCCTTAGAACCTTAGATTAAAATTCAAAACTTAACCCATCATCTCCCAAAAGAACATTCGGGAAAATTTCTTCGGCTTCTTCTTTAAAACGCTCAATTCCGTCGTAGCGTGTTGAATAATGACCTAAAACTAAATGCTTCACATTTGCTTTTAAAGCGATCCTTGCAGCTTCTTTTGCTGTTGAATGCAGTGTTTTTAATGCCAAAGGAGCTTCTGATTCTAAAAAAGTAGATTCGTGATACAAAACATCTACATTTTCAATAATCGGAATAACATCTTCATTATAAACCGTATCCGAACAAAAAGCATAACTCATTGCCGGAATTGGGTCAAAAGATAATTTTTCGTTCTCAATTACAGTTCCGTCATCCAGCGTAACATTTCCTCCGTTTTTTATCTTTTGATAATAAGCCGTATGAATATTATAATGCTGAGCTGCTTCGACATTTAACTTTCGTTCTCCAGGTTTTTCCTGAAATAAATAACCATTTGTATAAACCCGATGCTTTAGCGGAATCGTTTTTACAACAACACGGTTGTCTTCAAAAATAACTTCACTTTCCTTCGACTCTAATTCATGGAAAAGCAGACTATAAGTTGTCCAGGATTCTGTCAGCTTTAATTGCAGAAGAATGAGTTCTTTAATTCCTTTTGGTCCATAAATATGTAAATCAGTCGTTCTTCCCAAAAGAGAAAAAGTCGAAATTGTTCCAATTAATCCATAAAGATGATCCCCATGAAGATGCGAAATAAAGATGTGATTAATTTTTGAAAATTTAATCTTATTCTTTCGAAGCTGAACCTGAGTCCCTTCTCCACAATCAATTAAAAACAAACGATTTTTAATTTCTAAAACCTGCGAAGTCGGATTAGTAAGTGTTCTGGGAGTTGCGGCATAACAGCCAAGTATAGTTAGTTTCATTTTAGATTTTAGATTGTTGATTTTAGATTCTAGATAGATAAAACATTTTAGATTTAGCATAAAAAAAATCTAAAATCTAAAATCAGAAATCTAAAATTAAAATCCTAAGTCTCTTTCAATTTCTTCCATTTCGATAATATCGTGTGCTTCTAAAAGAGAAGGAACAACAACTAATTTATCTGAAATAGCATTAAAATCAAGATCACAAGCTACAATTACAAACGATTTTTTTGCTTTTTTATGAAGCTTAACCAGCGGTAAAAAAGCTTTTAAATCATTTTCTGTCAATTCAGAATCTGATGACAAATCGATTATAATATTTTGTTTTTCAAAGGTTTTAAACTGCTGCGTTACTTTTTCTACAAAGCCATTAAAATCGCCTTGCGTATCTTTTATGGTAACGGTATGTCCTTTTTGATCTACTTTCATTTTATAATTTGTGGGGCTAATATAAAAATTGATTTTTCAGAGCGCTAAGGTACGAAGTTTTTTGTTTGTTGTTTCAAGTTTTAGGTTTCAGGTTTCAGGTTTGTCAGGCTGAGCGAAGTCGAAGCCCTCGTCACGTAAAATCCCTTCGACTTCGCTCAGGGTGACATCCAGATATTCACGTTCCAAAACTTGAAACTTTAAACATGAAACTTTAAACTACTGTATTTTAGAAGCTAAAAGATAAATAACCGCCATTCTAATCGCTACACCATTCTCTACCTGATTTAAGATTACAGAATGATCAGAATCAGCAACTTCAGATGTAATTTCTACTCCTCTGTTAATTGGTCCCGGGTGCATGATTACGATTTCTTTTCCAAGAGAATCTAAAAGCGGTTTGTCAACTCCGTATTGCTGTGCATATTCTCGTGTTGATGGAAAGAAGTTAACATCCATACGTTCGTTTTGCACACGAAGCATGTTCGCAACATCACACCATTCTAAAGCTTTGCGTAAATTGGGTTCAACCGTAACACCAAGTGATTCAATATATCTTGGAATCAGTGTTTTTGGCCCGCAGACTTTTACATCTGCGCCTTGCATCTGCAAAGCATATATATTAGATAAGGCAACTCTCGAATGCAGAATATCACCTACAATAACTACTTTTTTTCCGGCAACATCTCCCAGTTTTTCTCTGATAGAATAACTGTCTAATAAAGCTTGGGTTGGATGTTCGTGCGCTCCGTCTCCGGCGTTTACGATACTGGCTTTGACATTTTTAGATAAAAAATAAGCCGCTCCGGGATTAGAGTGGCGCATTACAACCATATCAACTTTCATCGAAAGGATATTATTTACAGTATCAATCAGGGTTTCTCCTTTTTTAACCGATGACTGCGCTGCAGAAAAACTGATAACATCTGCAGATAAACGTTTCTGCGCTAATTCAAAGGAAAGTTTGGTTCTGGTACTGTTTTCGAAGAAAATATTGGCAATGGTAATATCTCGTAATGAAGGAACTTTTTTAATTGGCCGATTAATGACTTCTTTAAAATGATCTGCCGTTTCAAAAATCAGGTTAATATCATTCTCGTTGATATATTTAATTCCTAATAAATGATTTACGCTTAATTCTTTCATGTTTAATGTTTAACTGTTTATTTGTTTAATCGTTTAATCGCTTTCTTTACGATTAACAGTTAACCGATTTAACGGTTCAACTTTTTTAATTTTTTCAATCGTTTAATCGTTCCTTCCGATTAAACAATTAACCGGTTAACCGATTAAACTTAATTTGTCACTAAGTGAACAACATCTTCACCATCATTTTCTTTCCAGCTCACTTTTACTTTTTCGCCATTAATAGCATCCACCTGACGGCCTCTGTAATCAGGCTGAATTGGTAAATTACGGCTGAAACGTCTGTCGATTAATACTAACAATTCAATTTCTGAAGGTCTTCCAAAGGATTGAATTGCAGTTAAGGCAGAACGAATGCTTCGTCCGGTAAACAAAACATCATCAATAAAAATGACTTTTTTGTCTTCGACTATAAAATTTATCTGAGTTTTATTGGCTTCAAGCGGTTTATCGGTTCTGCGGAAATCATCTCTAAAAAAAGTAATATCAAGATAACCTAAAGAAATTTCAGGAGTTTTGTATTCGTTCTCTAAAATTTGCTTTAAACGCTCAGCCAAATAAACACCTCTCGGCTGAATCCCGATTAAAATTGTATCAGAGAAATCAAGATGTTTTTCGATTAACTGACAAGCCAAACGATGGAGTATGATAGTAACTTCTTTTGAATTAAGTAATACTTTTTGGCTCATAAGTAATTGTAATGTTTGGTTGGGCAAATATACAAAATCAGAATTTATTTGTTGGGGTGTTGGGCGGGGAAATATTTTTAGAAAAGAAATCTCTTTTTTTTTAAATCAATTTTAGTTAAATGCTATATTTTAGCATAAGAAATTATTTAACCTTATTTAAAATAATGCCTCTTAAGAAAGCTATTCACAAATCTACACATATCGATCATCCAGTTACTAAACGCAAGTGGAAGATAACCAAAATATTAGCAATTGGCTTTTTTCTAGTTTCAGGTGTTTTTTTCATCATTTGGAATTCGAAACAAATTAATTTAGAAGGCAATTGGACTCCTACTAAAATAGTAATCGATGGTAATGATATTCTATCATCTGATCCGCTTAGTGAACATTTTAGCATTGCAAATCAAATTACAATTATTAGAGGCAAAAATCAAATCCTAATTTCTGTTGGCGGAAAAGAAAAAATCGCAAGTTACATTATTAAGAAAAATGATCTTGGAAAGAATTACATTGAGTTATCCTCTAAAGAAAAAGCTTTAAATGGTGACTTTGAAATGAAAATTGACACAATTGATTCAGGACCACAAGAATATATCGTTGAAGTAAAACTACACTCAAAAAAAACGCACATAAATTTTCAGAAAAATGTTATTGTTCCTCCATGGAAACCTGAACCACCAAGAAGAGGACAAGTTTAAAAAGTAAACCCAAACGACATTCCCAATAAAATTTTCACAATAACCAAAATCGTTTACAACAAATTGAATGTATTTTTATATTTCATTTTAATATACACCCTATTATAAAAGATGAGGCTGTATAAAAAGTCGACATAATCTCTTTGTTATTTTACATGTTTCCTTGTTCTGTAGGAACATTTCATTGGTAGAAAATTATATTGTTATAATGGTTCACGTTCTGTAGGAACGTTTGATTTTGACATTGTTTTTAATAATCTGATCGATCAAACGTTCCTATGGAACGCAAATGTGACTGATAATTATTTTTTCTATCTACGAAACATTCCTATGGAATGATAAATCGGATATCAAAAAGTGATCAATTAAATCACTAAAAACAAACAAAATAATTATAGTAAAAGAGCTGTGTCGACTTTTGATACAACCTCATTTTTTATTCATCAGATTTTATAAAAACAGATTGAAATCTGACTCTTGCAAATTTTAACCATTTTAACAATTGAAAATAATAAATTAATTATAGTTCAATTTAAAATGTTAATATTTTTATAATGTAGTCTTTTTCATTCACGAATTAATCACCAAATAACAAATTAGATTCGATAAAGTGAAATATTTACCTTACAAATAATAATTTAACTTTTGTTTAAATAAATTAGCTGTGGTTTTTCTTATTAACCAAAATTAAACTAATCTATTTTTAACCAAAAACAAATTATCTATGCAAGTATCTAAAATTTTGGAAATACTAATTGCGTTAGGTTTATTTTACTTTCTCTTTAGTACCCTTGTTTCGTTACTCTTTGAATGGTACTCCTACAAAACCCAAAAAAGAGGCCGTTTTCTTTACGAAACAATTCTTAAATTATTAAACGATCCTGTGAACAAAAGCTACGGTGCCAGCTTATACAGCCACTTTAGTATCGATCAGCTTAAAAAAAACAGGGATTCTTACCCGCAGTACATTTCGTCTGATATGTTTGCTGATGCCTTGATTGATATTATTGGGAGTCAATCTGAAACTACAAAATTTGAAAATATTTTTGATCCTAAAGGATCTGCAAATTTAGTAGATGTTAAACTGGTCGAAGAACGCATTGAAGATCCTTATAAGAGATTTCAAAAAGGACTTGAACAAATGAACTACAGTCCATTAAAAAGTTATTTAAGGGCATTTTATGAAAAAACGGAAAACTATACTGAATTAAAGAAAAAAATTGCAGATTGGTTTGATGATTATATGGCCAGAGTAAGCGGCTGGTATAAAACAAAAACAAAAAGAAGCCTCTTTATTATAAGTTTATTAGTTTGCCTGGCGCTGAATGTTGATTCTATTACTCTAATTAAAAAATTAAATACTGATGATAAGTATCGCAAAGATCTTGTGTTAATAGCCGAAAAAAAGGCATTTGAAAATAAAATTAATGCTCAAAAAATTGATTCGGTTGATATTGCTAAAAATATAGAAAGTATCAAATCAGTAATTACTGAAATAGAAGATAGCTCTCTTCCAATTGGATATAATTCTGATTTTTTAAATTCAAAAGAAGAAAAGTTTTTGCCAATGTTCTTGTGGTGGATTTGTGGAATTATAATTTCAGCATTTGCTCTCAGCTTTGGAGCTCCTTTTTGGTTTGAAGTTATGGTAAAAGCAATAAATATTAGAAGAGCCGGAATAAAACCATCTTAAAATTATACAATCATGAACGATATATACAACATTCATTCGCATATTTTTACAGGAAAATGTGCCCCAAAAGACTTTTTACAGGTAGCGGCCAAACTTGGAGACGGAGCTTCTACCTTTCTTAAATGGTTAATATTAACCCGACCAGTCTCCTGGTTAATTACAAAATTGGGAAATTTAATTCCGAAAAGAATTTTACAATTTCTAAAAATTGGTGTTATGGCTTCGCAGGAAGAGGTATTTCTTGACTTGAAAGGAGCTTATGATAACTCTGAATACAGCGGAATAAAAATAGTCGCACTCACTATCGATATGGATTATATGAGTGATCCCGACAAAAAACCCGAAAAAGATTTCAATTCACAAATACAGGATATCTACAAATTGAAAAAAACTTACCCAAGTACATTATTCCCTTTTTATGGCATAGACCCCAGAAATCCGGATATTAAAAACCTCGAAAATCTTAAAAAAGCAATTGAAAGTAAAACCTTTGTTGGAATTAAATTATATCCTGCAAATGGCTTTTTCCCCTTTGATGCACGATTAGACAGTCTTTATCAATATGCCGAAAAAAATAATATTCCTGTTATGACGCATTGTACTCGTGGCGGCAGTTATTATTTAGGCAAAAATGTCTGGTCGGTTATTCCTGATAATCCAACATCAGTCAATCCGGCACATCCTTTAATGCCCGTAATTACTGCGCGTATTTCTAAATACAAAAACGCTTCTGATAAATCATTTAGGGAAAATTCACGAGCATGCAATCTTTTTTCACATCCTGAAAATTATATTCCTGTTTTAGACAAATATCCTAAACTAAAACTCTGCATTGCACATATGGGAGGAGATATTGAAATATTGGGTGTAAAAAATCCAGATGCAAAAAGTGCCAAATTGTATCAGGCAGCAAAAACTCTGGAAGGTAATCTAACATCATGGTATGACATTATCAAACAAAAAATCCTGATAGAAAAATATCCTAATACATTTACAGATATTTCGTATTCATTGTGCGATGAAAATTGTATGATACAGTTATCTGGTGATTTAAAAAATGGCCTTATCCTCCCAGAGCGGGTTTTATTTGGAACAGACTATTTTATGGTTGCAAAAGAAAATACCGAACTAAAAGTCGTTGCCGTTGGTCAAAAGAATTTAAGCGGGTATTTTCCTCAGTTTATGAGCGCTAATAATAAAAGGTATTTGTTTTAATGTCTTCAAAGTATAAATCAGAAAAAAATGTTCAAAAAAGAAAATATAATTAAAGAATTAGAAAAAGGAGAAAAGTCAGGATTTGCAAAAAATTTCAATCGCAATTCTTTCATCAAAGAAATGGACTTGAAACATTCGCAAAAAAAATCTGTAAAACTAGAATCCAAATCCTAAAACTTTTTCCAAAAATTGTATAAGGCATTTTCCTGATTTCTGAAGTAATTTTAATATACAAATTTAAAAACTCAGAGTCATGCAAAATAAAATTACAAGATTGTTAATGGTATTCGTAATACTATTTTCATTTACAAGCTGCGAAGTTATTGGAGATATTTTTAAAGCCGGAATGGGATTCGGAATATTTATTGTGATTTTTATAATTGCGATTATTATCTGGATTTTCGCTAAAGTTTTCGGAGGTAAATAAAACTAAAAAAAAATCCCAAATTCTATTTAATTGGAATTTGGGATTTTTAATATTTGTAATTTATAGATTAAAGATTATACATCTTCTTTCTTTGTTCCTGAATCTTTTCATCATCAAGATATTCGTCAAATGTCATGTAACGGTCGATTACTCCGTTTGGTGTCAATTCTACGATTCTGTTACCAACAGTTTGCGCGAACTCGTGGTCATGCGTTGTAAAAATTACAGAACCTTTAAAGTTTTTCAATGAGTTATTGAAAGCTGTAATAGACTCCAAATCTAAGTGATTTGTTGGTTCGTCAAGCATTAAAACGTTAGCACGTTCCATCATCATTCTTGAAAGCATACAACGTACTTTTTCTCCTCCAGATAAAACTCGGCTTGTTTTTAAAGCTTCTTCACCAGAGAAAATCATTTTCCCTAAAAAACCTCTAATAAATACTTCATCACGCTCTTCTTCTGTTTTAGCGTATTGACGTAACCAATCTACTAAAGTTAAATCATTTTCGAAGAAAGAATGATTTTCAGCAGGAAGATATGCTTGGTTTGTTGTAATTCCCCAATCAAAAGTTCCAGAATCTGCTTTTTGATTTCCGTTTAAAATTTCGTAGAAAGCTGTTGTTGCACGTGAATCTTTTGAGAAAAGAACAATTTTATCTCCTTTTGCCATATTCAAATCAACATCTTTAAATAAAAGCTCACCATCTACAGAAGCAGATAAGTTTTCTACATTCAAAATCTGATCTCCGGCTTCGCGATCCTGATCGAAAATAATCGCAGGGTAACGACGGCTTGAAGGTTTGATTTCAGAAATATTCAATTTAGAAATCATTTTTTTACGAGAAGTTGCTTGTTTAGATTTCGCTACGTTTGCACTAAAACGACGAATAAATTCTTCCAGCTCTTGTTTCTTCTCTTCTGCTTTTTTGTTTTGCTGTGCACGTTGTTTTGCTGCTAATTGGCTAGACTCGTACCAGAATGTATAGTTTCCTGAATAGTGATTGATTTTTCCGAAATCAATATCAGAAATATGTGTACAAACCGCATCTAAAAAGTGACGGTCGTGAGATACTACAATTACAGTGTTTTCGTAGTTTGCTAAGAAATTTTCTAACCAGGCGATTGTCTCGAAATCCAAATCGTTGGTAGGCTCATCCATAATAAGCAAATCTGGATTTCCAAAAAGTGCCTGTGCCAAAAGCACACGAACTTTCATTTTCCCTTCCATATCGCTCATTAAGGTATAATGATACTCTTCGTTAATTCCTAAGTTAGACAACATTGCCGCAGCATCAGAATCAGCGTTCCAGCCGTTCATTTCTTCAAACTGAACTTGTAATTCCCCTATTCTGTCTGCATTTGCGTCATTATAATCCAAATAAAGTTCATCCATTTCTTTTTTAACAGCATACAGAACTTTATTTCCCATTAAAACGGTTTCCAAAACGGTATGCTCATCGAACATGTTGTGATTTTGGTTTAAAACCGACATACGTTTTCCCGGTTCTAAATGAATATGCCCGGAAGTTGGGTCGATATCACCCGAAATAACTTTTAAGAAAGTAGATTTTCCAGCACCATTGGCTCCAATAACGCCGTAAATATTTCCGTGAGTGAATGTGGTATTTACTTCGTCAAACAAAATTCGTTTGCCAAATTGAACTGATAAATTATTGACTGTTAACATGAATGTCTTTTTAATTAATTTTGGTGCAAAAGTACGGAAAAAGGTTCAGAGTTGCAAAGATGCAAAGGGGCTAAGTTTTTTTATGCTGGTGAGAGGGTTTCTTGCAGAGGCGCAAAGATTTGTTTCACGCTGATGAATATTACGCAATCTTGTCATTTCGACTGAAAGGAGAAATCGCACTAGCTAATCGACAAAGATTGGAAATATGCTTTGCAGAGTTTCTTGTGCGATTTCTCCTTTCAGTCGAAATGACAAAAATGAGGTTACTTCGCGAGATTAATTCAATTACAGCTTACTTTCTTTAGCCAGCGCCACTTCTAAGCTTTCGAAATTGGGCAGGACTTTAGAAATTAATCCTTCTTTATTTAGAATAAAATGTGTTGGAAATGAATTTAGCTGTAACGATTCATTCATGTATTCTTTCATATTTGGGATTACAGCATATGAAAGTGGTTTTCTGGCTAAGAATGCTTTTAATTGTTCTGGTGAATCTTCGGCTAAACTTATAAAAAGAATATCTTTTCGGTCTTTGTATTCCTCAGTTAGTTTATTTACCTGCGGAAATTCTCTTATGCATGGCGTACAGTGAATATACCAGCATTTAATGACGATTATTTTTCCTTTCATTGTTTCGTTTGAAACTTCATTTCCATCTAAATCTTTAAATGAAAATGGCGGAAAAGCCGTTCCTTCCATCTTATAATTTTTAAGCGCATCAAAACCTATTTGATTGATCGTAGCTTTTATACTAGTATCTGTTTTTGGCTGAATTTTGAAGAGTTTATAATAGTAAACTGCATCTTCTGATTTTAATCTAATCGGAATAAAATTTCCGTTTGCTAATTGATCTAAAAAAGCTTCTTTTGAAATTTCTTTTGAAGAAGAATCAAGCGCAGTAAAATCTCTGGAAAGCATTATTTTTTTGCTTTGATAAATTGACCAATCGCTGAAAGTTTTTTGAATTTGAATTGGATTTACTTCTGGATTTCCGAATTTATTTTGAGCGAAAGAAGAAGTAAAAATTAGAAATGTAATTATAATGGTGATTGATTTTTTCATGAAGTTTTATACGATAATTCTGAAGTCAAAAGTACTGATTTTTTTTCATGCAATGTCTTTCTGAGGAACGAAGCAATCTCACTTGCTTAATCAATTGTTAGTGTGGCTGCTTCATTCCTCGCAACGACTATTCGTTGTGGTTACTTTACTTTTAAACATAAAAAAACCTGACAATATAATTGCCAGGTTCATAATGCGCTCCTGAAGGTGAAAACCAAATAACAAATCACCTCAATTCACGGCATTTATTCGAAATAAAAATCAGATTAAAAAATAAATAACCAAACTCAATTTTAACCGTCCCAATATTTTTATTTCTAAATTTTCAATCATTTTATTCTAGTTTAAAAAGTTCATTACTTTAAATGATTTCTTGTTTCCTGATTTGTCTGTTACTACAACTAAAAACAATTGTTTAGATGAGAAACTATGACTTTGAAGCAATACTTCTTTATTGTTTTGAATATTTCTGTGACTTACTAAATTTTGTCCAACTATGTTGAATACATCTACCTGAGCGATCTCTTCATTTTCATTTGAAACAGATAATGCATTGTTTTTAAAATATGCAATCGTTGCAGTATTTTTTGAAGAAATATCATCAAGTGCTAATGTTTTTGCAGCTGACTGCAAAGCGAAATAAGCCGCATACGCTTTAGATAATTCAGATGAATTACCACAAGAAGATGCATCCCAGTTTACAGACCAAGTCATTAAACCTCTTAAAGAAGGATATGGCCCGCCTGGCTGCATAGTGTATGTTCTTCCAGAAAAAGTAGTTCCGGTTCTTAAATAATGCATAGCATTTATTCCTTCTTGCGGTGTTAAATAACCGCTGCCTGCTGCACTCGGACAAGCCGGTAATGCAATAAGAACTTTTGAAGCTGGTAAACCATCAAAATGCATTCCTGTTGAAGCAATGTTATATCCTTTTATAACCATATCAGTCAAGGCTGTAACCATATTTGATTTCTTAGCTGAACCGTAATATTGACCATCTAATCCGTTTTCTCCTCCTGTATTGTACAATTGTACCGCTAACAAATCTAATTCATTACGTAAGTTTTGAATGATTGGCAGGAAGGAACCAAAAGTATCTGTATAGGTAGAATATCCGCCTTGTACGTATTGTGTTTCCGGAGCTGCCGTTAATAAGAATCCAGGCCCATAGTAAGCTTTTAATTCTTTGAAAGCATCTACTACGTTTTTTAATCTTGGATAAGCAGAAATACCCGCATAAGAAATATCTCTTAAACCTCCTGCACTAAAATTCATTGATCCGCCTTCAAAATCAATATCAACTCCATCAAATTGATACTCATCGATAATTGCTTTTAGACCATTAACAAAAATATTTTTTTGAGTTACATTCTCTAAAACAACATGACCATTTTGACCTCCAATAGAAACAATAACAGGAACGCCACTATCTCTTAATGATTTTATATCATTTTTCAACAATTGTTTATTGAAAACACCATTGGTCAAATATCTATTGTCATTTGTAGTTAATACTGGTGTATAACCATCACGATTAACTGTTTCTACGAAAGAATAATCAACTACGTTAAACTTACTTCCTACCATTTGAGAAAAATATAAAAATGGAGCACCAGCATTTTCCCAAGAATGTGCATATCCTAAAATAATTTTAGAAGGAAGCGGAATGAATCTATTTGTACCTACTTGAGCAATTTTAATGGTATTGTTTAATGTAGTTACACCAGATTGATTATCGGTTGCTTTGATAACAACTGGATAATCCTGATAAGCAGATGGTATAAAATTATACGTATAGGTATTATTTGTACCTGCTGTCATGTTAAATGTACCTCCATTTATGGTAATCGTAACACCTGAAACCGATCCGTTACTATCAACAGCTGTAACTGAAATTGGCACAGCCTGGAAAGAATTTTGGTATACAGTAGCAGATGGTGAATTCCATGTAATTACAGGTAATGAATTAGGACAGTTTGAACCTGAACAAGTTAATGTAAAACTATATGTTTTTGACTCTGTTGTTCCGTTTGATGCAGTAGCCGTGACGGTTAAAGTATGAGAAACTCCAAACTGATTTGCTGCTGGCGTCCAAGTTGATGTATAAGTTCCTGATGAATTGCTAGCACTTATAGTTTGTCCATCTAAACTAAATACAACAGATGAGATTGTAGTGGCATCTGCAGCGCTTAATCCTACAGTTGCAACAAAATTAATTGCTGATCCTAAATTTATAGCAATTGCCGAAGCTGTTGGCGCTGTAATAGTAACTACTGGCTTAGTTGCAACCACCGCTTGTCTATTAAAATTATAAACCGTTGGAGTTGTTGGAACTGCAAAGTTGGCTAAGTTATTTGGATAATAAGTCTGTTCGCCATTTTCCCATGTATTTAATTTCAAACTTAAAATTTGCGCATAACCTGCTACAACTGAATTATCGAAAGTATAATTTCCTGATGCATCTGTTGTTGCTAAAACGCTTTTCCAGTTATGTGTACTGTCTGTCCAAGGTAAAACGATTTCTACTTTTGCACCAGCAACCGGAGTTGTTCCGTTTTTAACTGTTCCGCTAATTAAGTTTGCCTGAACTTGGGCTGCTTTTGCAGTAGCGCTTGTATTAAAGTTATAAACTGTTGGGTTTGCCGGAACTGGGAAGTTTGCCAGATTATTTGGAAAATAAGCTGTTTCTCCGTTTTCCCAAGAGTTTAATTTCAAACTTAAAATTTGTGTATAACCTGCTACAACAGAATTGTCAAAACTATATTTTCCTTGTGCATCTGTAGTTGCCAAAACACTTTTCCAGTTATGTGTACTGTCTGTCCAAGGTAAAACGATTTCTACTTTTGCACCAGCAACCGGAGTTGTTCCGTTTTTAACTGTTCCACTAATTTTGTTTGTCGTTGATACAACGTCCTGAGTGAAGTTTAACGTCTTATTCGCATTTAAGTTAGAATAAACTGTCGAAGCCGGAGTAAAAGTTTGTCCTGTTAAAGCAGCAGTTACCGTATAATTTCCGCCAGAAGCCAAAGTAAGTGTGTAAGCTCCGCTTGCATTAGTCGCTGCTGTAACATTTCCTGCTGTAGAAGCTGCTGTAACCGTTACACCAGAAACCGGAGTTGTTCCGTTAAGAACTGTTCCGCTTACTGTATAAGTTACAATAACTGCTCCCTGAGTAAAATTCAACGTTTTATTTGAATCAATAGCATTGTAAACTGTTGAAGCCGGAGCATAAGAAAATCCTGTTTTCGCAGCTGTAACTGTATAATTTAAACCTGCTGTTAAACCTGGAACGCTGTAAACTCCGCTTGCATTTGAAACTGCTGTTAATGTTGAACTTCCTGAAACTGCAGAAACTGTTACGCCAGAAACTGGAGTCGATCCGTTAAGAACTGTTCCGCTTACTGTGTAAGTTGGCTGTGTTCCATTAATGATAACTCCTGTTTGATTAACAACAACGTTTGTTAAAGTTACCGGAGTAAAAGTATAAGTCGCTTTTAATGCTGTAACTGTATAATTTTGTCCAGAAGTTAAACTGTTGAATGTAAAATTCCCTGTAGCAGAAACTACTGTTTGAATTACTGCATTACTTGCATTACGCAATTCAACTGTAACATCTGTAACTAAAGCTGATCCGTTTTTTGCGGAACCAGAAATACTTACTGTTCCCGGAACAACGCTTCCAAAAGAAGTATCAACCTGAGTTAATAATGAATTTGGAATTGAGCCTCTTGTATCCTGAGATAATTCCCAGATCATACCTCCAGCTAAGTTTCTTGATTTTATATACTGCACTTTTAAATCTATCGACTGCTTATCTTCATAAGAAATAAACTCTTTTCTAGCAGCATTATATAAATAAGGAACTTTAGTCGTATTATCAAAATATCTAATCCATCCTGCAGAAGCAGCACTTGGTGTAACCTGCATTGTATTTGGATCTAAGTAAGCATGAGAGTTTGTAACCGGATTTCCAACTAAATCACAAATTTCGATACTTCCTGAACGCTCGCATGCTCCTGAACCATCCCAAGTTCCGATAGGGTTTTGAGGATTGGTACATCCTCCAACGATGTCTCTTGGAGCCGAAACGAATAACCCATTTGTTGAATTTGTCGCTACATGATCAAATTTCTTTCCGTAAAACGGTAATCCCATGATTAATTTATTGGCAGGGAAACCAATCACATTTAGATATTGATTAGTCAATTCATCCAGTGATTCAGATTGTGTTGCACCATACAAAGGATCGTTAGGATTTCCACTTGCATACAAAGGAGCATTGTAGCATGTTTTATCATACCAGTTTCCACCAAAATCATATCCGAAATAAGTGATATAATCGCAATAAGTAGAAATGTCTTCTGTCATTCCGTATTGAGATCTGTTGTTTGGCCCTAAATATTGCTGTGATACTTTTCGAACATTGTTTCCTGCTGCGATTGTAACCAGTTTATTTGGCATTGCCTGACGCATTGCTTTCAATAAAAGGACTAAATTTTTATTGTCGTCAGGGCTGTACTTTTGAGGAGGAACAGGTGCACCATTTACAATTTCGGTTCCATCAGTTCCGCCCGAAAGAGGGTATTCCCAATCGATGTCAAATCCATCAATAAACGGATACGTAACAATAAAGTTTGCCATATCTGCTGCCAATGCGGCTCTTGCCACAGGACTTGCGGCAATTGGAGAAAGATCCTGGCCTTTTGTCCAGCCTCCTACAGAAATTAAGACTTTTAAATGAGGATACTTTTCTTTTAACTTTTTCAAGTCATAAAAGTTTCCTTTTACCGGAGCATCCCACGGGATTCCACCTTCCATATGCTCAAAATCGGCATAGGTATCCAAACATTTTAATTTTGTATTCTCCGGATGTGCCGGATCATACGTTGTACCATAAAAAGAATAATTTAAATGCGTTATTTTACTTCCATCAATTTTCGGAACGTTGAAATCCCGGGCATAAATAGACCATTGCGCATAATACCCCACTACTTTTTTTCCGTGGGCAGGTTGGGCCAACGCAAGTAAGGGAAACAGTAACAAAAAGAGCAATCTGTAATAATGTTTCATAATTAATAAATATTGGTTAATAGAAAATAAATAATTGGGCCGCAGCAGTATTACTGCCGGGTTTCGCTCAACTCAGGTTGGAAGGCTGTGCTGATTGGAAATAAACTCAAATTAAATTCTATAGATAAATATTACTATTACTGATTGTTCATAATCAATAGCAAATAGTAGTGACTGATATTTATTTATAATTTTTAAAAAATTAATATTAAATACAAATGATAAATTTGGGACGACTCATCAATCTATACTCTTTTTTTGTCATGTTTAGGTATTCTTTCTATTTGGTTTTAAAATGTTAATACTCCGTTAGTGGTTATTTTTTATATTTTATTATTCGAAGGTTAAAAAGGGATTTATAAAGTTTAACATAATTACCTCTACCAGATATTTCTGGCAGAGATAATTAGCACTCAAAACATTAGCGGTAACTTAAACTTGCTAAATACTAATTCAAACCAAACCTTAAATTAATTTCTTTAAACTTTCATAAACCGACAGCTCTACGTCAGCATGATCTTTTGTATTGCATTGCTCTATTAAACTTTTTAAATCTGCTGCTTTTAAAGTCGATTTATTATCTAAAACAAGCAGTAATTCCTGCGATGCATCACTTAATTTTTTAGACAAAGGCAAAATTGGCTGCACCAAAGGTGCATTTGCACTCAGCTCTATTAAACTTTTATTTACGGCAATCCATTTATTAAAAAATAATGCCACTTTTGCTTTGTTATCTTCTGTTTTATTTGCCAAATATTGTGTTACTGCATCATTAAAAGCTAAAGATTCTTTAGCATCAGGCGTACACGCATCAGCAAAAAGTGTAAACGGAGAATACATTTGATATTCTGTTCCGCCTTTGTTTCTTGTATATCCTTTTAACGGTTCACAAACATTAGAGAACTCATTAACAGATTCTACATTTTGATTATTCGCGATATTTCTTAAAATAACATCTTTGTTTTTAATATGTGTCAATCCTAATTCTTCTAATCTAAAAGAAACATTTTCAAGACGTTTACGCATACTGGCAAGATCTGTAATATTCTCTGCAGACCAAAGTCTTTCTGCAATTGCCGCTGTTCTTGGCCAAACTCTTGAATCTATCGTTTCAGGAGTTGTAAGTTCTGTCCACATTGTTGCTTCTCCACCTAAAATTCTTGCTTTTTCTTCTGCCGTTAAATCAGCTCCTTTTGGCATCGGATCATTTAAATAATGACTTGCAGCCGGATACATTAAGTCAATATAATATCCGTTTGACAGAACCGTTTTATAACCTTTTTTTACTGCATCGACTAATGACTGCCCCGCTGTAACACCTTCATTTGGCCCTCTCCACGAATGTACAATGGCTTCTTTTGAAAGATCTTTTGTCAAGATTTCTTCCCATCCCATTAATTGTTTTCCGTGTTTTTTAAGCATCGGAGCCAACTGCATGGTGAAATACGTTTGTAATTCGTGATTGGTTTTTAAATTATGTTTCTTTTTAAATTCCTGAATTTTCGGATTGGCATCCCAATCTTTCCCTTCATTCTCATCTCCCCCAATATGAAAATAAGCTCCGGGAAATAATGGGCATACCTCATCAAAAAGTTCACTTAATATTTTATATGTTTTAGGATTTGAAGGATCTAATGTTGGCGAAAAAATACCTGCATTTCTTTCAATTCCATAGGTAGCGATTGCTGTACCCTGAATATTTTTTTCAGAAGTTCCCCCTGTCAGCGTAATCACTTTACTTCCTATTTCCGGATAAGCCGTAAGTATTGCAGATCCGTGACCTGGAACATCTATTTCCGGAACTATTAAAATACCACGCTCATCAGCATATTTTACGATATTTCTAATTTCCTCTTGTGTGTAATACAATCCATCCGAAGCTAATTCGATTAATTTTGGATGTTTTTTAGTTTCAATTCTCCAGCCCTGGTCATCAACCAAATGCCAGTGAAAAACATTCATTTTCATTGCTGCCAATGCATCAATATTTCTTTTAATAACATCTACAGGCTGAAAATGTCTTGCTGCATCAATCATTAAACCTCTCCAGGTAAATCTTGGAAAATCTGAAATTTGAGATACCGGAAAATAAAATGATTTACTGTCATTTTGCAGCAGCTGCAATAACGTTTCTAATCCATGCAAAGCACCTAAATCGCTTGTTGCATTGATCGTTATTTTGTTTGATTTTATATCTAAGCTGTAACTTTCGTCTTCGTATAAACCAATTTTTCCGTTTTTATCACAGTTAATCTGTAATTCAGCGTTTGGAAATTCGTTTAGTTTAGAAATAAAACCCTGCTCGAAAAATATACCTGTTCTACCATCTAATCGGCGCAAAAAACGAGTCACTCCTCCAAAAATTCTTGGATTTGGATTTCCGGAAATATTAACTTTAAAGTTTTTGGTTAAAGTAAAATTTCCATCGTTTACAACAACATTCTGAGGCCAGGGCATAAGATTCAACTGCTCTTTTTTAATTTGAGCACCAGCTGTTACACCCGCTAATAGTAGTACAAATAAATATTTCATTTTTATTTTTTTTGGTCGGATGTTTTTCTGAAACATCCATTTAAATTAGAAAAAACAAAACTCAGAAAGACTTCTGCTTACCTCACTTATCGCTTTGAGGTCTATCTGAATTTTGTGGTTTGATTCGCTCTCACCCGAATCTTAAGAAACAACTTTAATAATCAAAACGTTTAAAAGCTTCAATAGCTTCGTATTCTGCCAGTCCTAATTCGTCGTACAGAACAGCTGTATTTTTATTTCGATCTTCTGCTCTTACCCAGAATTCACGAGAATCGTTTCCTTGGAACATTACCCTGTCTTTTTGAGACTGATGGTATAAAATGGCATGACGTTTTAATAAAACTTCTGACGGCGAAAGCGGCACCGCCATATCTATTTCATGAATATCCCACTCGTGCCAAGCTCCTCTGTAAAGCCATAGCCAGCAGTCATCCATGTATTTTTCTGGTTTTAATTGTTTCATTGCTGCAAAAATAGCATTCAGACAAACTTCATGCGTTCCGTGTGGATCTGCCAAATCTCCTGCGGCAAATACCTGATGCGGTTTTATTTTAGCAATGATATCTTTTACAATAGCAATATCTTCCGGCCCTAACGGATTCTTTTTTACTTGTCCTGTTTCATAAAACGGAAGGTCTAAAAAGTGTGTGTTTTCATCTTTTAAGCCAATGTATCTTGTTGCTGCGTAAGATTCTCTTCTTCTAATTAATCCTTTTAGTTTCCTAACTTCCAGAGAATCGATTTGATTTTCTGATTTGTTATTTAAAAATTCAATTACAGATTTGAAGTTGATATCTTTTGGAAGATTTCCACCAGTGAAATCATTACAAACTTCAGCAAATTTTAATGCTTCGTCATCTGTAACTGCAATATTTCCAGAGGTTTGATATACTACGTGTACATCATGACCTTGTTTAATCAATTTTGAAAATGTTCCTCCCATCGAAATCACATCATCATCTGGATGCGGACTAAAAAGAATCACTCGTTTTTTTGCAGGATTAGCTCTCTCCGGACGGTGTGAATCGTCGGTATTTGGTTTTCCACCCGGCCATCCTGTGATGGTATGCTGCAAGACATTAAACATATTAATGTTTAAATCATAAGCAGAACCTTCTTGTGCCAAAAGATCAGACATTCCGTTGTTGTTGTAATCTCTGTCTGTTAACTTTAAAATAGATTGTTTTGTTTTTTGGCACAACCAAACAATCGCTTTACTTTTTAATTCTTGTGTCCAAATGCATTCTCCAACTAACCAAGGTGTTTTGAAACGTGTTAATTCAGAGGCTGCAGACTGGTCTAATACGAAAGTTGCATTAGGATGATTTTGTAAAAATGTAGCTGGAACTTCAGAACTAATATCACCCTGAACGGTTCTCTTGATAATATCGGCTTTGTTTTGTCCCCAAGCCATTAATACAATTCTTTTAGATCTCATAATGGTAGAAACCCCCATTGTGATGGCTCTTTTTGGAACGTTGTCAATTCCATTAAAGTCAGATGAAGCATCTACTCTTGTAATGTGATCCAGTGTAATAATTCTTGTTCCGGAATTGATGTGTGAACCCGGTTCGTTGAAACCTACGTGACCTGTACGCCCAATTCCTAATAACTGAAAGTCTAAACCTCCAGCTTGTTTAATATTCATTTCATAGTCGATACAATATTGATTTAATTCGTCAATAGTTACTGTACCATCAGGAATATTTACATTTTCTGGTTTAATATCAATATGATTAAAAAGATGCTGGTGCATGAAATAATGGTAGCTCTGATTGTTTTCTCTGTTCATTGGATAATATTCATCCAAGTTAAAAGTGATTACATTGCTAAAGCTTAGTCCTTCTTCTCTGTGCATTCTAACTAATTCCTCATATACTTTTATAGGAGAAGATCCTGTTGCCAAACCAAGCACGCAAGATTTATTTTTTTCCTGCTTAGATCTAATTAACTGAGCGATTTCCTGCGCTACAATTACCGATGCTTCAGCAGAACTTTTGAAGATTTCGTTGTGAATTTTCTCAAATCGTGTTTCTTCAAATTTTCCGGCGCTTTTATAGCTGATATCAGGTTTTGTTTCTAAAGCACTTTTCATTTTTTTTCTTTTTTTGGTATGTACAATTTTGGTTTTTGAAACAGTACAAGCAATTTGCATTGCTTATACTGTTTACTAACCAAACTTAAAATCTCATTTTTTTAGAATTTGTTCACTCCAGTATCCCACCAAAGTCTTGTTCCTCCAGTATCTGGACCTCCTAAAAGGCTAACACCTTGTGCATAACCAGTTGGATTAGAAGTTTTCTCATTTACATAGAAATTCAATCTTCTTACAAATGTTCCATTTGGAATTTTTCCTCCAGAATAATTATTTACTGGTAAGAATAATTTTGGATATCCTGTTCTTCTTGTCTCAGCCCAAGCTTCTTGTCCATCAGGGAAACCAGCAATCCATTTTTGTGTAATGATTTTTTGCAGTTTCACCTCATTAGATGCTGCATCAGACCATTTTACAGTTACTAAATTTTGTGCTGCAATATTATTACCCGCGTTTAATGGATCTGTAAAATCAGCTGGTAATGAAACGTCATCACTAGTATAGGCAGATGCACTACCTGCCCCTAATTGTGCAAAAGAAACTGCAATTCCTGACTCATAGAATGATTGAGCAGATCCTCCAACATTCCATCCTTTTAATGCCGCTTCAGCTTTCAAGAAATGAGATTCAGATGCATTAAACCAAGGAATCAAGTTATTTTCTACAATAGGTCCAACTTTTGAGAACAAGTCTGCTTTAGCAGTTCTATAATTAGCATCAACTAAAGTTCCCATTCTAATACCTTGATAAACACCTCCGGTAGCAGTATGGAAAAAAGCTGCTCTTCTTGGATCATTATAACCATTCATGATAGATACAATTGCACCACCTGCGTTAATGTCTGCCCATGGACCTGTATATGTTTTAACAGGATGTTCAGCAATATAAGCCATGTTATCAGCATTAGAAGTAATAACACCTAAACCTGCCAATGCTGCTTCACCTTCTGCTTTTGCTTTTACAGGATCGATATTAGAAATACGTATTGCTAAACGTAATCTTAAAGAATTAGCAAATTTTACCCATTTTTGTATATTTCCGCCTGCTGTCGTTCCATCAGTTGCATCTCCTGCTGCAAAAAAAGTAGCAGAAGCATCAGCCGCTTTTGGAGTTAAGATATCAATTGCAGTTTTTAACTCAGCAAAAAATTGATCGTAAACTGCTTTTTGAGAATCGTAAGGTGTTGATCCGTCAGCGTTTCCAAAACCTGAATAAACGATCGGTCCATAATAATCTGTTGTTTTATGCATTGCATAAACTTTTAAGATAAGAGACCAAGCATAAAACTGAGGATATTTCTCTTTTGTTAATTTCTCAAGATTATAAGCATTAACCATCTCTCTTTGATACTTCTGAACCCATTCAGCACCATTCCATCCATCTAAAAGAGCGTATGTTGAATTATTTGTATTTCCTTCAAAATCATGAGGGGTCCCCATATATCCAGAAAAAATATCTGCATTTAAATTGAACTGAATGTCTCCCTGCCAATCATCTGCAACTAAGATATACATTCCTCTCTGCATTGTTTTAAGAGGAGCTTTTACCTGATTAAAGTCTTGCTCTAATTGTTCATTGCTAAAACCGGTTTCGTTAGTATTTATATCCTCAAAATCACCTGTACAGCTGCCTAATGAAAGAGCTAAAACTGAACCAAATATTAATAATTTATTTTTCATCTGTGAATTTTTATTGTTAATTAAAATCATTTTTTTGATTTATAAGCTACCTCCTCAGAGGTTAATTGTTTGTCATTTTCATATTTTTCTCCATTCAATGAACAAACAAAAGATCTTGCTGTAACCAAAAGGTTTTGTCCTTTTTATTATATTATTTTAGAAAGTTAAATTTAAATTAACACCTATACTTCTTGTTGAAGGCATTCCAAAAATATCAACACCTTGTAATCCTTCTCCAGAACTTAATGTTACGTTTGGATCGAACGGAGCATCTTTGTAGAAGAAAAATAAGTTTTTACCAACAAGAGAAACATTCACTGCATTGAAAATTGAGGTTTTGCTGAAATCAAAAGTGTAACCTAACGATAATTCCCCTAATTTGATATTTGTCGCTTTGTACATATATTCTCCTGTAGCACCGGCTCTATCTCCAACTGAACTATAATAATCTTGTGCGCTCATTGTAGTAACTGCATTTCCATTAGAATCTACTGCATTTATTTTAACTCCACCAGCATCTCTTGCAGCACCAGAAGCTTTGGAAACACCATAAGAATCAAGCATTGCTTCAGTCATGCTCATTACATTACCTCCAAATCTACCATCGATAAGAATATTTAAGAATATTTTTTTGTATTTGAATGAGTTTGAAAAACCTAACATAAAATCAGGATTTGAGCTTCCAAAATCTACCCAATCCGTCTTTTGAATCTTAGCAGCGGCACCAACACCGTCAAGTATCATTTGACCTTGCTCATTTCTTAAAATATTTTTCCCTTGAATTTCACCAAATGGTTTTCCAACTTTTAAAACATATCTGTAGCTGTTTGGATCTCCATTTGTTAAAATAACAGTATTTACATCACCATTTGCACCTGTACCTAAATCAAGTACTGTATTTTTATTTGAAGCATAGTTTAATCCAAGATCCCAAGAAAATGTATTTGTTTCAATTGCTTTACCTGTAAGTGTAATTTCAAAACCTTTGTTTTCGATACGACCAGCATTAAATGCATAGTTAGTATATCCTGTAGTATTTGGAATTGGAGCTGGGGCAGTAATCAATTGATTTTTTGTCTCGTTTCTGTAATAAGTAAAATCAAATCCGATTCTGTTATTTAAAAATCTCCATTCTGTTCCAAATTCATATGAATTTTGCATTTCTGGTTTCAAAGAAGTTCCAGGTTTTGGACCTACTATAGGCGGTGTAACTTGACCACCAACTATCGTATTTACTGGTGAAGTTAAAAAAGCATTAACATCATTACCTACCTGAGCAAAAGATCCTCTTACTTTTGCATAACTAATTGCTTCCGGGAATGTTACCATTTGGCTTAGAATTGCAGACAAACCTACAGAAGGATAAAAGAAACTTATGTCATCTGTATTTACTAGAGTTGAAGACCAGTCATTTCTTCCCGTTACATCAAGATAAATCATGTCTTTATAACCAAAAGTTGCACTTGCAAAAAGAGACTGAACTTCTTTTTTACCTCCAATAGTGTGTGCATTTCTTTCAGCAGATACAAAATTTCCTGTATTAAACCAGTTCGCATTTATTAATCCATTTTTTTGACCTGAATCACTTATATAAGCGTCATTAATTGTAGATTTTGTAATACTTGTACCAATGTTAGCACTGAATGAGAAATCTTCATTGAATTTTGTATTGATAGTAGCAATTAAATCACCATACAATTGTGAACTTTCACTATCTGAGTAAATATATCTACCTGTAGATGGAGCCAATGTTTCATTAGTTCCGGCATACATTCTTTTATCAAAAGTATTATAAAATTTATTATAACCTCCTCTTGCTTTAATACTTAACCAGTCAGTTGCTTTATAGGTAAGAGCCGCAGAAGTAATTAAAGATTGATTTTTATCGATAGATCTGTTTCTGTTTAAGATCCATCCTGGATTTTGAATAATATCCGATGTTGCAGATGGCCATCTTTGATCCATTAAGTTTCTCGCAGGATCGAAAACTTCAAAATTCTTATAATAATCATTAAAATCATTTCCTCTTGGAAATAAATAAACTCCAGTCAAAGGGTTAAAATACAATCCATTTGTTGGTTTATTTATAATCTTTTGCTCTGCATAAGATATCGAACCGTCTACAGTTACTTTATCATCAAATAACTTAACGCTTTGACGAAGTGCAATGTTATTTTTCTTAAACTCGTTTGTTGGGATTATTCCATCAACTTTAGTGTTTGCATAAGTAAGGCTAGTTGACATTTTATCAGATCCGCCATTTACAGATACAGAGTTAATCATTGTTAAACCAGTATTGTAAAAACCTTTTACATGGTCTGGAGATTTTTTAGGAGCACCCCAAGTTTTGTCAGATGATGGTGCAGCACCATAATTAGTTTGAAATTCTGGTAAAGAAACCACATTATCTACAAAAACACTTGCATTATAAGCAGCTGTTACTTTACCTTCTTTTCCTTTTTTAGTTGTTACTAAGATTACACCATTTGCTCCTTGAGAACCATATAAAGCAGCAGCAGAAGCTCCTTTCAGAACTGTCATAGATTCAATGTCATCAGGGTTCATCATTGAGATTGCATCTCCACCATCTCTGTTTCCTCCTGCTGTATCACCAAAAACTTGATTAGCCTGAGCAGAGTTAGAGTTCAATAATGGAACTCCATCAATAACATATAAAGGCTGGTTATTTGTAGCAGATGAGTTACCACGAATAGTCACTTTTACTGCACCGCCAGCTCCAGCAGAGCTTTTTCCAACAATTAAACCAGCTACTTTTCCAGATAAGCTGTTCATTAAGTTAGCATCTTTTACTCTCGTTACTTCATCACCTTTAACCTCTTGGGCTGCATAAGTAAGCGTCTTTTTTGATCTTTTAAGCCCTAATGAAGTTACAACAACTTCATTTAATGCATTTGACGCTGCTTGTCCCATTTTTACATTAATTGTAGCAGCATCGCCTACAACTATATTTTGTGTTTCTAGGCCAACATAGCTAAAAACTAATGTTTGTCCTTTTTGAACCTCAATTGAGTACAATCCGTCAAAATCGGTAGTAGCACCTTTTTGACCTCCTTGTACAGCAACAGATGCACCCGGTAACGGCATCCCATCAGAATCTGTAATCACACCTTTAACATTTTTTACTTGTGCAAGCGAAACCTGCGCCGTAAAAACAATCATAAAGATTAAGAAAATTTTTTTCATGTTTATTTATTTTGTTAGTTATGAGGTAAAATTATTCTTAAGAGATTGTTAAAAAAAATATATTATACAAACTGCTGCAATTTTTAAACGAACGACATAAAACATTCAATAATCTGCGAACCGAAAACGTATTCGTTTCTATTAAAAGCAGAATTCAACCCATTTACAGCTATTTTTATTCAAAAAATTTACAATTCATTAAAAATTATACAAAATCAGCAAATATTTAGAAATCTGGTATTTATATAAAAGGTTTCGCTTCTTTTTAATTTAATAAATTAGAAAGAAGCGAAAAATTAATTAGTCTTAAAACACTGTAAAATAGACACTTAATTACCGCACATGCCCGAAGTTTTAAATTTTAAAGAAGAATATTTTTTATGGATAACATCTAATAAGGAATATTCAGTAAATGAATCCTGTGCCAGTTCCCAAATCATTATTCCTCCTGTATACTCTGCAGCATATTCTACTTTTTTGGAAATTGTGGGTCTGCCGTTATAATATATTTTTCCAATTTCGTCCTGATCTGCAAACTTAGTTCCTGCCTCGACTATTTGCTCAAAAGTTGAACTTGTTACTTCTGGAAAAGTAAAATTATACCCGTAAAAAGGAAGTCCAAGTGTAAGTTTTTCACTTGGAACATTTTGCTGTTTATGCCAAAATTCGATTCCATTTCTTGCGAACTCAAAAGAACTGTCCTGTTCAGCTTTTGCCGGACTCCACGGTCCTGTACTATCATAGGCCATTATATTTATAAAATCAAAAGCGTTTAGTGCTGCGGAATTTATATTTACAAATCGGGTATTATTGGGTAAAGCTGCCGTTAGAAGTTTTTTATTCTCAGCCAAACTCTTTTTTAATTCAACCACAAAAACGCTGTAGCCAGATGTTACTGCATCCCATTCGAGATCAACATCGACTCCGTCTAAATTATGATCTTTTACAAATTTTAGAATATTTTGAATGAATGCCGGACGGTTTTCAGATTTATCAATTAATGCTGACCAGTTTTTGGCCTGCTCTTCGGAAATAACACCTCCTGCCAGCGAAATACTTACAATAATATTCGGGTTAACTGATTTTGCGTATTTAACTACAGCGTCAATATCTCCTGTAAATAGTATGTTTCCATCTTTATCAGGATTAGCAAATGCAATATTTAAATGTGTCAGCTTACAAAACTGAATCGAGGTTATTTTACTGAAACTATCCGTTGATAAATAGCCTACGACTCTTGCAGTTTTTGTTTTTGATTCTTCCAGATCACGCTCTTTTTCGTTTGTGCAGCTATATACTGAAAAAAGCGAACTTATATAAAAAAGGATGAGGCTGTCTCAAAAGTCGAGACAACCTCTTTTTTATTCGGATACCTATCGGAGAAATTTTCCGTTTACGCGATTCTCAACAGCTTGATTTTACTTTTGAGACAGCCTCTTTATTTTTTATCATAATTTTTTTAATTTAATTAGAATGAAAATATGACCTCATTAGGCATAACTAACTTATATTTTTAGGATTTATTTAGTTTGCATCCCACCAAACTTTATTCAGCCAGTCGTTTGTTCCTCCCATTCTTGATAAAGCTTCTAAATAGTTTTTCTCATTTTTCTGCATCTCATCATTAGGATAATATAAACGTTTTGGTGTAACCCCGCCTGTTTCAGAATCTGGATTTGTTATTGGAATTAATACCGGAAATCCTGTTCTTCTCCAGTTCGAATAGGCTTCAATACTATTAAAGATATAAGTAATCCAAAGCTGTGTTGAAATTTGTTTTAATTCTTGTCCGGCAGCTAAAGGTTTAGCATTTAGATATGTATCGATTGCTGCTTGTGTTGCAGGTGCTGCTCCATAAATTTCTAATTGTCTGATACCTGCTTCAACTCCTTTTTTATAGTAGTCTGCAGCAGAACCTGCAACCCAGCCTCTAAATGCTGCTTCAGCAAGTAACAATTGAGATTCTGAATAACTTACGTGTAAAAACGGTGTGGTTTTTTGCTTAAAGTAAGATTGAATTCCAGATGTCGAGCTTGCTCCCATTGGAACTTCCCATTGAAAAAGTCCTGGTTTTACACCTTCATAAGGTGTTTCACCCGGCTGCAATGGCGCTCCCCAAGCAAGGCTGCTCGTTGTTTTTGGAGTTGCATACATTGGTAATCTTGGATCTCCGTTGTCTCTTAAAAAGTCAATAACTAAAGTACTAAAATGATCTCCATTTTCATTTCCTACAAGAGCATATGCTAATCCGTTTCCTCTAAAATCAATAGAAGCAGGATCATCATTAAAAGTAGCATCTAAATGTTTCATAATACAGTTATCAGCATTGCTTGTAAAAACTCCTGCCGCTAAAGCTGCTTTTACTTGTTTTTCTGCTTCTGCCGGTTTAACCTCCGAAATTCTCATTCCCAGACGTAATCTTAATGTATTAGCTAATTTTTTCCATTTAGTAATATCTCCGCCATAAAACAAATCTCCTTTTACAGATCCGCCATTGGCATTTAATTGACTATGGGCTTCTTCTAAATCATGAAAGAATGACATATAAATTTCTTCCTGCGTATCATATCTAGGCGTTACAATTCCTTTAGAAAAACCTAATCCGGCTTCAGAATAAGGAATATCTCCATAAATATCAGTAATACGCTGTGCAACCATTACTTTCATAATTTTAGCCACAGCATTCATATTTACGGCAGACTGATCTCCATTTGTTTTTTCAAGGATATCCACTACGTTTTTTAATTCGTTTTGGTAACCGTTTCTCCAAAGAGCAGTTGCATAACCGTCATCTTTTTTGAATTTGCTTCCAAACTCAGTTACGTTCCATGCACCTGCATAATGCTGTACAAAACCACCTGAATAAATTAAATTGGTTCTCCATTGGTAAAATCCGTCACCCGACATACATAATTGGGTAAACGTAAGCTGTCCTGCCGGATTTGCAGACAACGCAACCGGATCTTTTTCCAGTTCGTCAAAATTTTCGGTACAGCCTACTGCAGTAAACAATGTGAGTACGGCTATTATTATTTGTTTAAATTTCATAATTTCTTTTTTTAGAATGCAACTTTAATATTAAAACCGTACGATTGTCTAAATGGCAGTGAACCATATTCGAAACCTTGTCCGTTTCCAGAAGTATACATTGACTCAGGGTCAATATTTGGAAGGTCTTTATTAAAAGTCAATAAGTTTCTTGCAAATGCCGAAACATAAATTGAACTTATTTTAGCTCCGCCAAAAACACTTGATGGTATAGTATATCCTAAACTCACCTCTCTTAATTTCACATAAGAGGCATCGTAAATGAATGGGGCCGGTGAATTGTTGAATACCGTATTCCAATAATCCTGAGGATTAATAGGTTTTGTATTTTTAACATAAACTGGATTAGCTGCTGTTCCTGTGTTTACAACACCTTCTGCAACATAACCTGCTGTAGGAACCCAAGTAGACTGGCTAAAGTTAGGATCATTTGCAATTGCTTCTGCTCTTGCATGATTATAAGCATCTCTGCCTTCAGTAGTTACATCTAAAAGTCCTTTTGTTGCAGCTAATGAATTTGTCATAGAGTATACATCCATACCAAATTTCATATCGATCAGGAACTGAAGTGTAATACCTTTGTAACTAAATCTATTAGTTAAACCGGAAGCCCAGTCAGGAAGCCCTTTTCCTAAAGCTACTTTTTCATCTGTAAACAATGGTAAACCATTTGCAGCTACTACTTTTTCTCCATTTTCATTTCTTAGGAAATCTCTACCCATAATAGTTCCATACTGTCCGCCAACCTGAGCAACAACAGCTGCTCCAGCCCAGCGAGCTTCAGAAATAGTATAAGTATTAATATCTGGATGAAGTGAGATAATTGAGTTTTTGTTTTTTGAGAAATTCAAGTCGATTCCCCATTCAAAATTGTTTGTTTTTATTGGAGTACCAGATAAGAATATCTCAATACCTTCATTACGTAATTTTCCGGCATTTACAGAAATAAACTCATATCCTGATGTCGCAGATGAAGGCAAATCAAGTGTTTGATCTGATGTATCTTCACGATATACTGTAATATCTGCTTTTAATCTGTTTTTGAAGAAAGCAGTTTCAACCCCAAACTCAACTCCGGTTTTTGACTGATATGTTAAGTTAGGATTTGGTGCCGCAGTATTTTTAATGTTTACAACACTTTGCCCGTCGTATGAAGAAAATGTGGTATAATTTAACGCGTTTTTATAAGCACCCGGTGAATTTGAAACTTTTGCCAATGATGCTCTAAATTTACCATACGAAAAAGTATCGTTTTGAATATTAAATGCATCCGAGAATACAAACCCTAATGAACCTGCAGGATAAAAAGCGCTCTCATCACCGCTGTATATCACACTAAACCAATCATTTCTCCCTGTAAACTCTGCATATAAATATCCTTTATAATCTAATTTTGCAGATCCGTAAACTGAGTTTGTTCTGGTTTTTGTTTCTACCGGAGCATTTTCTGTTTTATTAACAAAATTGCTGATATACTCTGTACCAGGTTCAATAATTTTTGTTCCAAATCTTGAGTTTTGCTCTCTTCTAAAATCTCTTCTTGCCGTACCTAAAATTCCGGAAAAAGTTAAATCTTCAGCAAGTTTAATATCGCTCAAAGCAGCAATAATATCTGTATTCATTTCTGATACATTAATATTATTTAAACCAAGATATCCTTCATCTCTTCCCGGCCAGGTACTTCCGGCTGCCATAAAATCTTTTGAACTAAAAGCATAAGTATCAAGACCTGTTCTAAAAGTAAGAGCAATCCATTTTTTTAACTGATACGTCCCTGTAACGTTTCCTATAAAACGATTTTTTACAGATGAGTTATGGTTTTCTTCTGTAACAAAATATGGATTCAACAAATAAACATTGTTGTTCCATGGATAAATCTGGCCTGTTTCTTCATTTTTATAATTTTTCAGCCAGGCTTGATCAATGTTTGGAGCCAATCCACTTAATGAATATCCTACGTTGTTAGGAGAATCTCCTAAACCTGGTCTGTTATTCGTGTTTTCAGCAATATAATTTACGTTAGCATCCAAAGTAAATTTTTCTGATCTTAAAGTTGCATTCAAAGTTGCATCGTTTCTTTCTAATCCTGATCCCGGAACTACGTCATCATTTTTCAGGTTATTGTAACCAAAACGTACAAATCCGCTGTCATTTCCTCCGGAAATAGCAATCCCGTTTGTTGTAGTAAACCCGGTTCTAAAGAAATCCTGAATATTGTTTTCTACTTTTGCATAAGGTCTCATTGAACCGTCAAATATTTTTACCTGCTGACCTACTGATTCAGAAAACTTAGGTCCCCAGGCATTTGTAGTGTAGCCATAAATTTCTGTTGGTGCTTTTGTTGGATCTGGCAGCGCACCATTTGATCCCGTACCATATTCACTTTGATAATCTGAATATTTAGCATTTACCCGGTCAAAACTCACCCCGCTTGTTAATTCTACACGAAGTTTTCCTTTAGTACCTTTTTTAGTTGTAATTAAAATTACACCATTCAAAGCTCGTGAACCATACAAAGCAGCAGCTGCGGCTCCTTTTAGTACTGTTAAACTTTCAATGTTGTTTGGGTTAATTCCAGAAATTCCGTCTCCGTTATCACGACCGTCAAACCATTTGCTTGTAGCGGCCTGATCATTATTTAAACCAGAGTTATCAATAGGAACTCCATCTACCACATATAGAGGCTGATTGCTTTCGCCTATACTTGAAATCCCCCTAATAATAACCCTTGTACTTCCTGCAACACCCGTAGCTGGTATAGAAACATCAACACCCGCTACTCTACCGGATAAAGCTGTAGTTACATTGGTCGTAATTGCCTTGTTTAACTGCTCTCCTTTTACATCCTGAACAGCATAACCCAATTCTTTTTTCTGTCTCTTAATCCCTAACGCTGTAACAACAACTTCATTTAAATTTTGTGCATCCTGAGTTAACACAACATTTACAGCTGCCGAAGATCCAACTGTTACATTTTTAGTTTTAATACCTATATACGAAAACACAAGAACATCTCCAGCAGATGCCTGAATCGTATACACACCGTCATAATCGGTTTGACTTGCCGTTTTGGTGCCTTGAATAAGGATACTCACTCCCGGCAGCGGCAGCCCATTTTGATCGCTTACCAAACCTTTGATTGTTTTTACCTGTGCAACAGACAATTGCGCCGTAAAGACAAACATAAGGATTAACATAATTTGTTTCATTTTTATCATGGTTTTTGATTAGTTAAGCGATAAATTTATTGTTAAGGTACTGTTAAAAAAAATAATTTATACAAACGGTCAGATTTGTTAAACAAACGACATAAAACATTCAACATTATGCTGTACGAAAACGTTATCCTATTTAAATAAGATATTAATTGGCTTTTTTTACGAAATTTTCTTCAAAAAAATTGCGATTTAGCCAGTAATTATGTAAAGTTGCATAGTAATTACAAAGCTTTACAAATAATAACAAAACGTTAAAAAAAGTTGAACGAAATTCAAAAATTAAAATTTGACATAAAACTTAAAAATCACATTTGGTTTTGGGCTTCTTATTTCACTCTCAACTTTTTACGCTGGGGAGCTTACTTCAACGATTATCCGTATTCATTTAAATCGAACTTGATTGAGTTTTCCCTTCATATACCTTTGGTGTATTTCAATCTTTTCGTTTTAGTACCAAAATACGTCCTTAAACAAAAGTATATTACCTATACTCTTGCACTTATTGTGAGTCTTTTTGGAATTTATTTACTAAAAACTGCCCTTACCTATTATATTATATCCGAAAATATCTGGCCGGAAGCCAACAGAGAATATCATCCTTTTGAAATCAATCATATCGTAGCAGTCTGTATTGGCGAATTGTACGTTTTGGCAATGGCATCATCAGTATACCTAACCTTAACCTGGCTTCGCGAAAGGGAAAGAAACAGATCGCTGAGAGAAAATCAGTTTAAAATCAAACTGAAATATCTTGAAAATCAAATTCAGCCGCATTTTTTTTTTAACACTTTAAATAATCTTTACGCCTTATCTTTAGAATCTTCAGATAAAGTTCCGGATGTAATTATCAAGCTTTCCAATTTGATGGAATATGTGCTGTATGATGTAAAGGGAACCAAGTTTGTACCGCTGATAAAAGAGATAGATTATATCCAGAATTACATTGAAATTGAAAAACTCCGTTTTGAAAATGTAGAAGTTACGATTAATTTAGAATCAAACATTGAAGACATTGTTGTGCCGCCATTAATATTTATTTCGCTGGTCGAAAATGCTTTTAAACACGGCGGAGTAAATAATAATAACTTTAAAATTAAAATCAATTGTAAAGTTATTGACAATAAAATGTTAGACTTTGAAATCTTAAATAATTTTGTAATTTCACAAAATGTTAACCCTAAAGGCGGCATTGGCTTATCTAACACAAAGAAGAGACTAAAATTAATTTACAAGAATAATTTCAGTTTAAAAGATAAAATAAAACTGAATTACTATATAATTCGTTTGCAAATACCTATTCATAATGAAAATTAAATGTGTATTGATTGATGATGAACCTTTAGCAATCAAAGTGCTGCAAAATTACTTTAACAATTTTACAGATTTTGAAGTTATCGGTACATTCAATAATTCTTTAGAGGCTCTGGATTTCATAAACAGTACTTCTGTAGATGCCGTTTTTTTAGACATTAATATGCCAATGATGACTGGCTTTGAGCTGATAAGCTTAATCGAAAACAAAACCAAAGTTATTATTACAACCGCATTTAGAGAATTTGCCGCAGAAAGTTACGATCTTGATGTTCTGGATTATTTAGTAAAGCCAATTCCGCTTCCGAGATTCATTAAATGCATCAATAAAATTACAACCGAATTCAATTTAAAAAACAATATTAAAATTGATGCAGCAAAAGGCGATTCGCATATTTTTATTAAGGTTGATAAAAAAATGATGAAAATTAATATTGAAGAAATTCTTTTTATCGAAGGAATGAAAGAATATATAAAGGTTGTAACACCTGATAAAACCTATATTACGCACAAATCTTTGACTTCATTATCTGAAGAGTTGCCGGGAGATCGTTTTTTGCGCATCCATAAATCCTACGTTATTGCGCTGAATAAGGTCAAATCTATTGAAGGAAACCGTATTCAAATTCAGTCTTACACAATTCCAATAGGCAGAAATTATAGTAAAGACGTAAAAAACAAGATTCTCGAATAAAATTTTAACATTTCTAACTCCATATAAATTAACACATTGTTGAATAAATAAGGTTGTTCGTTTAAATTTAACATTATTTTCGATCAATAATTTTTTTTTGATATACTTAACAAATATATTTACGGTCTTCAAAAAACAATTTTATTAAAAAATAAACCTTATTACAATTATGAGTTCAGAAAATGTTCAAACCAAATGGGGACAGTTTATCTCATTGATAATCGTCTTCTTCTTTTGGGGTTTCGTAGGTTCTGCCAATGACATCCTGATTCCAGTATTCAAAAAAGTATTTACTTTATCGCAAGTACAATCACAGTTAGTTGCCTGGGCATTTTATGCTGCGTATTTTGTAGGTTCAATAATCTTCTTTTTAGTTTCTCTAAAATTAGATGTACTTCAAAAATTCGGTTATAAAAAAACACTTTCAGCTGGTTTAATTCTTTCGGCTGTTGGATCTTTTTTATTCGTTCCGGCTGCAACAATGGAAAGTTTCCCTTTCTTCTTAACCGCTTTGTTTACTGTTGGTTTAGGTTTTTCAATTCAACAAATTGTAGCAAATCCTTTAGCAATTAAAATGGGAAGTCCTGCCACAGGGGCACACCGTTTAACTTTAGCAGGAGGTATCAACTCATTCGGAACTACTATTGGAGCAATTCTTTTAGGTATTGCTTTATTCGGAATGGGAGATAACAAAAACACATCTCTTTCTTTAGAAGATATTAAATTACCATTCATCATTCTTGGCCTTGCCTTTATCGTAGTAGCAGTTTTCATGAACTTCTCTAAAATTGAAGATCCTGAAAAAGAGGAAGAAGTTGTTAAAACAGCACACGAAAAATTCAACATTCTTGATTACCCACAATTATACTTAGGAATGTTAGGTATCTTTATTTATGTAGGAACTGAGGTAACTATCATTAGTAACTTACCCGCTTTATTACATACCGCAGAATTCGGAAATGTATTAGAAGATGCAATTGCGCCTTTTATTGCCCTTTATTGGGGAAGTTTAATGATTGGACGCTGGAATGGAGGAGTTAACGTTTTCAATACTTCAAACTTAGTAAATACTGCATTAAAATTTATAGTTCCTGCTCTTGCATTTGGAGTAATTATTGGAGCTAATATTTTTGCAGCTCATGATGTTTCTTCATTCTATATTTACCCAATCTGGATTTTATTATTTATAGCAGTAAGTTTTGTGGGAGGTAAAAATGCCGGAAAAACTTTAATGCTTTTCGGAATATCAGGATTATTAATGATGGTTGCCGGATTAGCTTATCCAAATCCTGAAATTGCTAAATTCTTCTTTATTTCTGGTGGATTATTCTTATCTATCATGTGGCCTTCTATCTTTGATTTAGCAATTGCTGGTTTAGCTAAAAATACAGGAAAAGCATCTTCTTTCTTAATTATGATGATTCTTGGAGGGGGAGTTATTCCTTTGATTCAGGGAAGTATTTGCGATCTTGACCTTACCAAACCTGAAGGGATTTTTGGAATTACATGGACACATTTCTCTTATATAGTACCACTTCTTGGTTTTGCGTATTTAGGATTCTATGGTTTCTACTGCCCTAAAATATTAAAAAGACAAGGAATCAGCCACGTTGAAAGCGAAGGCGGCGGTCACTAAAATTTTAGAAATACCAATATAAAAAATCCAAATTCCAATTTTATAATAGGAATTTGGATTTTTTTATTTACAAAAAGAAAACCTATGAACCTTTGCATCTCTGAACCTTTGTGCCTCTATTTAGCATTAATAACATTATTCAGGTTCTTCTTAAAAACAGCTCTATTTTGTTCTGATATTTGATAAACAACATCTTTATCTGCGTGAACGATAATCTTATCGATATTCTCGGCCGCAAGAGCATGCGGGTCTTTAATTTTTAAAGTACAGGCTCCATCAAAAAAACCATCATCTTCGATAATTTTCTTTGCCTCAATAGCGGTTCCATCACTTAAAACTGCAGAAATTGTCATTTCTTTATTTAAGGTTTTAGAATAAAATCCGTCCATAACAAGAAGCAGTCTATACGTATTTTTCATTTCAGGACCTTTAAACTCATGCCTCGTAATATTATACCGAAGCCCTTTTGCCAAAGACTGAAATGCTGCAGAACAATCTAATTCAAATGTCGCTACATCGCCGGCATCATTTACACTCTTCAATATTTCAGCTGTCTGCGCATTTATTGAAATAACGGCAAAAAAAGATAAAACTATCAATATTACTTTCATAATCAAAAATTTAAGTTTCCTATAAAAGTAAAAAAAATCGCCTTTTCTCGTTAGAAAAAAGGCGATTTTAATTTTATAACTATCTAAGGATTACTTATTTCCTTTTTCGAAATCAGCTACGAATTGAGCCAGACCGATATCAGTTAAAGGGTGTTTCAACAATCCGTAAATTGCAGAAAGTGGTCCTGTCATAACATCAGCACCAATTTTAGCACAGTTTACAATATGCATTGTGTGACGTACAGAAGCTGCTAAAATTTGAGTTTCGTAACCGTAATTATCGTAAACTTCTCTAATTTCCTGAATTAAGTTTAATCCGTCAGTCGAAATATCATCTAAACGACCCACAAACGGAGAAACATAAGTAGCTCCGGCTTTAGCAGCCAAAAGAGCTTGCCCTACAGAGAAAACAAGAGTTACATTAGTTTTAATTCCTTTATCAGAAAAATATTTTGCAGCCATAACTCCTTCTTTAGTCATAGGCAGTTTTACAACGATTTGGTCATGTAATTCAGCTAATTCCTCACCTTCCTTAATCATTCCGTCATAATCAAGAGCATTTACTTCAGCACTTACATCCCCTTCAACAAGATTGCAAATGTCAACATAATGCTTTAAAATGTTATTTTTTCCGGTAATTCCTTCTTTAGCCATTAATGACGGATTAGTTGTTACTCCATCTAAAACACCTAAAGCTTGTGCTTCTTTAATTTGTGCCAGGTTAGCTGTGTCAATAAAAAATTTCATAATCTATTTAATTAAAATTGGTTGATTTATTTTTTGAGCGTGTCCGCCACGACGAATGTACTTTATCTTTATTTCTTTTCCATAAAAAACTCTGTCACTCACGCAAATCTAGCTGCAAAATTACAAAATCAATATTAATAACCTTTTCAAAATCAAAACCATTTTGAAATTATATGTTACAAATAAATGTATTTTTCACATTTATTTATAGTTTATAATGATTCATAAGTATTTTCTCATATACTTTATCCGGAAGTGCGCGTTTTAAAACAATTGAAAATTTTTGCATAAATACACCAACTTTGTAATGCACTTTTGGTTTGTCTTTTTGTATGATTTTAAAGACCGCTTCTGCCATTTCATTCGGATTACTTCCCGCATCAACATGTTCATTCATTGCTGCAAGCGTATTGCCATAGGCCTTTTCATAAGCAGAATCTTTTAAAACTGGTGCATGATAACGTCCAGATGCAATATTTGTCGCAAAATCGCCTGGGGCAACGTTTGTAATTTCAATTCCAAATTGCTTTACTTCCATTCTTAAAGCTTCGGTAATTAATTCTAATGCTCCTTTTGATGCTGAATAAACACTTCTGTAAGGCAGTCCCATATAAGCCGCAATCGATGTTATATTAATAATAAGACCTGATTTTTGCTTGCGCATTTGCGGCAAAACAGCTTTCATCACCTCGATTGGACCAAAGAAATTTGTTTCAAAATTGTTTTTGATTTCTTCTATCGGAATTTCTTCTAAAGGTCCAGTAATTCCAACTCCTGCATTATTAATTACAATATCTAATCTTCCGGAAGTTTCAATAACTTTATTTACGGCAGTTTTAATTGAATCAGCATTTCGAACATCTAAAGCCGTCAAAGGAAAAACTGAATTCGACACTTTCTCAGGATTTCTGCTCGTTCCGTAAACAACAAAACCTTTTGCATGCAGGAATTCTCCAATTGATTTTCCGATCCCTGAAGATCCTCCGGTAATTAAAACGACTTTACTCATTATTTAAGTTATAAGTTTTTAGTTATTAAGTTATGAGTTTTGTGCCGGAACTTTTAACCTCTAACACTTAACTTCTAACTTCGCTCAGGCCCAAAAATAAAAAAATCCTCCCGAAGGAAGACTGCTTTTATACAAATTCCAAAAAATAAAAAGTGGCAAGCGACCTACATCGCACCGCTCAACCACGTACCCTTGCTATGTTCCCATCCTGGGGGAGTCTGCAGGAGCTGGTCGTGTAGGACTTGCCGGTGCAAATATACAATCTTTTTATATTTTTGCAAGAGCTTTGCTGCTATAAAAATATCGTTGTATATTGGCTTATTCAAATTTTAAACTATGAAAAAATATAACTTCCTAACGGTCATTTTATTAGGAATTACATTAATTGGATGTAACGGCACAAAAAAAGGTGAAAATTCTTTATTTACTATCGATGATTCTGCTTTTCCAGCGCATTTTCTGCCAAAAGAAGCAGTTTCTATCGGAATTTTAAATCCAAATTCGAAAGAAATCGACAGCATTGTTTACTTTGTTAACGACAAAAGAGTGGGAAGTAAAAAAGGAACTGAGAAATTTAAATTTGAACTAAAAGATCAAAAATTAGGTTATCAATACTTAAAAGCTACTGCTTATTTTGGAAGTGATTCATCGGACGCAACAAAAAGAATTGAAGTTGTATCAGACGTTCAGCCTAAGGCGTTAAAATACAAAATAGTAAATACTTTTCCACACGACCCAGAAGCTTTTACTGAAGGTTTAGAATTTCATGATGGCATTTTATTTGAAAGTACGGGGCAAAAAGAAGATTCATACTTTAGATCTGTTGATTATAAAACCGGAAAAGTAATTAAGCAGGTTGATCTTCCTAAAGAATATTTTGGAGAAGGTATTACTTTTATTAATGGGAAAATTTACCAATTAAGCTGGCAGGAAAAAACAGGTTTTATCTACGATGCAAAAACTTTAAAATTAGAAAAGACTTTTAAATACGATAAAGATATTGAAGGCTGGGGAATGACACATGATGATAAATACATTTATCACTCTGACGGAACAGAAAAAATCTGGAAAATGGATCCAAATACTCAAAAACTAATCGATTATATCAATGTGTATTCTGGTTCTTCAAAAATTAAAGCAATCAATGAATTAGAACTAATCGATGGGAAATTCTATGTAAATGTTTGGCAGAAAGACGCAATTGCGGTTGTAAACCCAACATCTGGCGCAGTTGAAGGAATATTAAACCTTGCTGATTTACGCAAATTTATTAAAGCTCCAAAAGCAGAAGTTTTAAATGGAATTGCTTACAATCCTCAAACTAAAACAATTTTTGTAACAGGTAAATACTGGGAAAAAATGTTTGAAATCACAGTTTCAGAATAATAGTGAGACAATATTCAAATTTTTAAATTCCAAATTCCAATAATACGATACAAATTTCACGAGTTTTCACAATTCATTAGTGAAAATTCGTGAAATTTGTGTTTTATAATAATCCTAATCAATGATCACATTAATAAAAAACATAAAAGAACTGCTCCAGGTCCGTGAAACTTCTGTTCCTAAAGTTTCGGGAACTGAAATGGCAGTACTTCCTACTATTAAAAATGCTTTCTTAATTATAAAAGACAATTTAATTGCTGATTTTGGTTCGATGGAAAATTTACCCGAAATCGAAGTTGATAAAGTTATTAATGCTGCTGGTCGCGTCGTTCTTCCAACTTGGTGTGACAGCCATACGCACATTGTATACGCAGGAAACCGCGAACAGGAATTTGTAGACCGCATTAATGGATTTACTTATGAAGAAATCGCCAATCGCGGCGGCGGTATTTTAAATTCGGCTAAAAAATTAAACGAAACTTCTGAAGAAGAAATCTACGAACAGTCAAAACTTCGACTTGAAGAAGTTATGCGCTTAGGAACGGGTGCTGTAGAAATAAAATCCGGTTACGGATTAACTGTTGAAGGTGAATTAAAAATGCTTCGTGTAATTAAGAAACTTGCTCAAAATTATCCAATTTCCATAAAAGCAACTTTTCTTGGCGCGCATGCTTTTCCAACACATTATAAAGAAAACAAAGCAGGTTATATTGATGAAATTATAACTAAAATGCTTCCTGAAATAGCTCAAAATAAGTTAGCAGATTATGTAGATGTTTTCTGCGAAAGCGGTTATTTCTCTGTCGAAGAGACAGAAAAAATTATGCAGGCCGGAATTGAATTCGGCTTAAAACCAAAAATTCACGTGAATCAGTTTAATTCTATTGGCGGAATTCAGGCTGGCATTAAATTTAATGCACTTTCTGTCGATCATCTTGAAATAATGAACTCAGAAGATATTGAAGCTTTAAAGAATACAGAAACGATGCCGGTTGCATTACCATCTTGTTCTTATTTTTTAAGCATTCCGTATACACCGGCACGCGAAATGATTAAAGCAGGTTTGCCTTTGGCATTAGCAACAGATTTTAACCCTGGTTCTACTCCATCCGGAAATATGAATTTTGTTGTAGCAACTGCATGCATAAAAATGAAAATGACCCCGGAAGAAGCTATAAATGCCGCAACAATAAACGGCGCTTACGCAATGGGGCTTTCTGATACACACGGAAGTATTACAAAAGGTAAAAAAGCCAGTTTAATTGTAACCAAACCAATTTCATCTTACTATCAAATTCCTTATGCTTTTGGAAGCAATTTGATTGAAGATGTTATTATTGAAGGTGAAATTATATGATGCACTAAAAAGATTCGCAACGGTTAAAACCGCTGCTTACGTCAATCATCTGGCATTTATATAACATTTCAAATACAGCCAGTGGTTTCAACCACGGGAAACGTATTATCAAACACCGCGTATCCGCAACGGTTGAAACCGCTGCCTATGTCAAGCATCTGTATTTATATAACATTTCAAATATAGCTCGTGGTTTCAACCACAGGAAACATATGGCTAAGAAATAGCTGTAATTGAATCCATAAAAAAAGGCCTGTGAAGAAAAATCACAGACCTTTAATATTTTAGTGGTATTATTACTTAAGCGACGATGAGAATTTATCTCAAGCTGAAACTAGTTTTAGAAACTAATTCGTCATTATCAAAAACATTGATAAAGTATGTTCCTTTAGCAAAATCTTTTCCAGGTAAATCTTCTGTAACATTTACAGTTTTATTTTCATACTTTACAGTAGTTTTAAAGCTGTATGTTAAAGAGTTGTCACCAAAACTTTCTGTTTTTTTCTCGCCTAAAACGTTGTTTTTTGCATCGATAACCTGAACATAATATGTTTTATCTCCAGATTTTGCAATTTGGTTTTCAGCAATTGTAAAACTTATTTTTAAAACATCAGCACGGCTTGCTTTGTCTGTTTCAACTTGTTTTCCTGAGCTTCTTAATTTGTAAGCTGCAGTCTTAGTGTTCGTAATTGATAATTTAGAACCTCTTTCAACTGTTTTTGCAAGCTCCTCATTTTGACCTATAAGTACTTCGTTATATTTTTTAGATTCGCCTAAAACTGTAATTGTACTATCTCTCTGAACCGTTAAAACACCATTTTGTTTTTTCAATTCGTCATTCTCAGCAACAAGAGTTTTCATTTTGCCCTGCATTGCCTGAACTTGAGATCTGTATTTAGAAACGTCGCCTTTAGATTTATTTAAATCTGCCATTAAAGCGACAACTTTATCTCTTTCCTGAATTAATTCATCAGACATTGACGTGTTTTCAGCAATTGCAGCATCATAAGTTGCTTTTAATTCCTGTAAATCTTTCATAACAGATTCTTTTTCTGTCATTGAGGTTGTCAATTCTGTTTTAACCACTTCAGTATCAGAAGAAAGTTTAAAAATATACACTAAGCTACCAATCAGTAGGACTGCTAAAACCGCTATTACCGCTTTTAGACTTGAATTGTTGTTGTTCGTTGGGTTTTCCATATTGAATAATTTTCTTTAATAACAAATTTAAGAATTAATATAGTTAATAACGTAAGTTGTCACAATTATATTATTTTTGGAAAATAAATTTTTTTCATGGAGAAATTAGTTCCTTTTACTGTCAATGATTTGGCAAAAGTCACAAATCATCGTAGTGGTGAAATAAAATTCGGAGAAAAAATGATTGTACTTCCTAAGGGAGCGGATAAAATCAAATTTTTGCAAGAATCGGAAGCGAAGTATGTGTTGTTAGGAATTCCCGAAGATATTGGTGTGCGGGCGAATTATGGAAGACCTGGCGCGGCATCTGCCTGGAAAAGTGCTATTAAAAGCATTGCAAATATTCAGCATAACAGATTTTCTAAAGGAAGCCAGATTATAGTTCTGGGCCACTTAGATGTTACCGAAGAAATGCGCGATGTCGAAAAATTAGATTTTAATGATATCGACGATCGTTCTAAACTAAGTCAATTAGTAGAAAAAATCGATAAAGAAGTTTCGCATATCATATTTACGATAATTAAAGCCGGAAAAATTCCAATTATTATTGGCGGCGGTCATAATAATGCTTACGGAAATATTAAAGGTTCGGCTTTAGCCAAAGGAAAACCAATCAATGCCATTAATTTTGATGCTCATTCTGATTTTAGGATTTTGGAAGGGCGTCACAGCGGAAATGGTTTTTCTTATGCTTATGAAGAAGGTTTCCTTAAAAAATACTTCATTTTTGGGCTTCACGAAAATTATACTTCAAAAAGCGTTTTAGATATCATTAAAAAACTCGAAGATCGTGTACGCTACAATACGTATGACAGCGTAAATATTCGTAAAGAAAAAGATTTCGACAGAGAAATGGCCCTGGCTCTTGAATTTATCAAGACAGATTCATTTGGAATTGAAATTGATTTAGACGCAATTCCAAATATTGCCAGCAGCGCTATGACAATAAGCGGTTTTTCGGTAGAAGAATTAAGGCAGTTTATTTCGTTTTTTGCACAGCATAGAAATGCTGCATATTTGCATATTTGTGAAGGTGCGCCAGATCTTGCCGATTCTCCAAACAATAATTTAATTGGAAAATTAATTGGCTATCTGGTTACAGATTTTATAAAAGCAAATAACGAAAAAGATAAAATTAATTGAAGAGCAAATGGTCTGCAGCCACATATTTCCCAAATAATAGAAGATTCAAATAAACGATTGACCGAATAAACCTATCTTTGCACAGAATTTAGTACTTAAAACTAAAGTTCTTAATTAATAAGATATGTTATTCGAAGATTTATCACTTTCAAAAAGTATACAAAAAGCCGTATTTGAAGAAGGCTACCTAAATCCCACTCCAATTCAGGAAAAATCGATTCCGATTGTTTTAGCCGGACGGGATTTAATTGGCTGTGCACAAACGGGTACGGGAAAAACTGCCGCATTTGCTATTCCAATTATACATCAACTGCACCGAATTGTGGGTTCATCAAAAAAAGCCAAACAAATCCGTGCCCTTATTGTAACTCCTACCCGTGAGCTAGCAGTGCAGATTGGGCAGAGTTTTGACACGTATTCTAAATATACCAATTTAACGCAATTAACGATTTTTGGCGGTGTTTCTCAAAATCCGCAGGTCGATGCTTTAAAAAATGGTGTTGATGTTTTAGTTGCTACTCCGGGCCGATTATTAGATTTACAAAAACAAGGTTTTCTTGATTTAAATCATTTACACACTTTAGTTCTGGATGAGGCCGATCAAATGCTGGATATGGGGTTTATAAACGATGTAAAAAAGATCGTAAAACTTACTCCTAAAAACAGACAAACTTTACTTTTTTCTGCTACAATGCCTCTTGCGATTCGCGAATTGGCAGAAATGTTTTTGCAGGATCCGGAAAAAGTCGAAGTTTCTCCGGTTTCATCAACTGCTGAAAACGTTGAACAGCGCATTTATTTTGTCGACAAAACAGAAAAAAGAAACCTTTTATATCATTTGATTAAAAATGAAAATTTATCAAATGTGCTGGTTTTTTCAAGAACTAAACATGGCGCTGATAATGTTGTAAAAGCACTGCGCAAAAAAGATATTCCGGCAGAAGCTATTCACGGAGACAAATCGCAAAATGCGAGACAGCGTGTTTTAGATGCTTTTAAAAATAAAGAAGTTGGCGTTCTTGTTGCTACAGATATTGCGGCGAGAGGAATTGATATTGATCAATTACCGTATGTAATTAACTTTGATTTACCTAATATTCCGGAAACATACGTGCATCGAATTGGCCGTACAGGGCGTGCAGGAAATGGCGGAATTGCCATTTCATTTTGCGGTAAAGACGAAGAACCTTACTGGAAGGATATTAAGAAATTAATAAAAGTCGATGTAAAAATTATTACAGACCATCCTTACCCATGGCATGCAGGAAGTCCTGAAGCCGGCGAAAAACCTAAAAATTCAAACCGAAGCGGCGGTGCTCACAAATCGAGAAAATCTAGTGCTTCAAAACAAAATAAAAAACGCTGGTATTAACCAGCGTTTCTTGCTTCACTTATGAGGTAATTTAAAATCTTAAACAGCTTAACCGGCTCAAAAGGTTTCACGATAATGTCATTCATCCCTGATGAAATTGCTTCATCTGTGATTTCATCTTTATCAAAAGCAGTCAAAGCCACTATTGGAGTTTTTATGCCTAGCTGACGAATTCTTTTTGTTGTTTCAAACCCGTTCATTAACGGCATATTAATATCCATTAAAATAAGATCAAATTGTTCTTTTTCTAATATTGAAAGAGCGCCAAAACCATCATCAACTACTTTACATACAAAATTATTTTTTTCAATGATTTTCTTGGTCACCAATTGATTAATCAGGTTATCTTCGACGATAAGAATTTTGTATATATCGCTTGAAGTTAAATCGACTTCGATATTTTCAATAATCTTCTTTGTTTTGAGTGGATCGTGTTCAAAAGGGATGGCAAATGAAAAAGAAGTTCCAGCACCAAGGTCGCTTTCCAGAGTGATTGAGCTTCCAAAAAGCCCTAATAATCGTTTTACAATACTTAAACCTAATCCTGTTCCCTGATAGTCTTCTTCTTTTCTGCCAACCTGAACAAATTTTTCGAATATTTTATTTTGATCTACAGCAGCAATCCCAACACCATTATCTTTTATCAGAAAATTTAAATAATAAAACTTCCCTTCTATTCTGTCCAGTTTAACCCTAATTTCAACTTCTCCGTCTTTAGTAAATTTTAAGGCGTTACTAACCAGATTCATTAAAATTTGTGCAAGACGAAGTTTATCCCCAATTAAATATTCAGGGATTGCTGTATCAATTTCAACATTAATTTTATTGTTATTTTTTTGAGATAAAAACGAAAGTGAATTTTTGATCACAGTTATCTCATCTGAAATATTAAATGTTAAACTCTCCAGAACGACTTTATTCTCTTCAATTTTATTGATTTGCAGAATGTCATTTACAAGGGATAATAAATATCTGGCCGAAAATTTTAACGCACTTAGATGTTCACTTTGAGATAATTCTTTATGTTCTTCTAAAAGCATATTTGTGATCCCTACAACACCATACAGCGGAGTACGCAATTCGTGGCTTATAGTAGAAATAAACTGGGTTTTGAGCAAAGAGGCTTCTTCTGCAATTTCTTTGGCTTTTAAAAGCTCCAAATTGTGTTTTTTCTTAAATCCGATATTCTTAACTAATGTAACAATTAAGAAAAGCAGTATAAACGAAATCAAAATAAACAGGATTACAATAATCCTCGATTTTTTAAGGCTTTGTAACTGGGATGTTTTTTCATTTTCGATTTTCTCTATCTGCCTTTTGTATTCATCCAGTTCTAAGTTTAAACCTGCTATAGAGGCTTTTTTTAGCTTTTCCTGACTATAAAGTTCACCTGTGATTTTATTATATATAACCAGATTATCATAAGCTTCTTTATGTTTTCCTATTTTACTTAAAAATTTAGAATACTCTAAATGTGCATATGCCAAATCCGGTTTATCATCTTTAGACTTGTTATAAGAAATCGCTTTTAGAAAATATGTAGTTGCTTTATCATTTTCTTTTTCACTGGCCCAATACATTCCATTTAAAAAATTTAAAGCAATATCATTCGATTTTCCTTTTAAATCATTTTGGTGCTTATTAATATACTGTAAGTACGGCAGTCCTTCTTTATAGTTTCCTATTTTGAAATACGACCAAACTATATTAAGGTTGGTTATAGCAACTTCTTTCAGGTATTTTTGCTGCCTGCCAAATTTTAATGATTCTTTATAATAAGTAATTCCGTCATTGTACATTTTTTTTTCAAAAAAATATAAATTACCTAAATTACTGGTTATCATCATTCTTAAACTAACAATATTAGATCGTTCTGCGTAGAATAATGCTTTCTTATAAAAAAACACAGCCTTATTAACTTCTCCCAAATCGTGAAAATTAATTCCGATTATATTATAGTTCCTCGAAATTAAAGTGTCGTTTTTTATATCAAATGCATATTGCAGGGCAATTCCGGATTTTTTTAAGGATTTTTCGTAATTAGTTTCATCTAAATAGTCACAGGCTTCTTGCGTTAATTTTTTAACTTTTATAAGAGGTACAGTATGGTTTTGAGCTGATAACTCAAGACTAAATATGTTTAAAAAAGTAAAAATTAAAAAACAAAATCTATAATGAAGCATAACTTGGGATATGTTTATTCAAATATACATTATTATAATAATACACAATAGCAGTATTTACCTTAATAATCTAAAGATTTAACAATCATTTTTTAATTGTATCATCCAAAAAAATAGAATACTAAACAAGATATTTAAATATTTCATTAGTCTAACATTTTTTAATATTCTTAATAAAAACTCTTTCAAAAATTATAAGATCTCTGCCTGCTAAGTACTCTTCATTATAAAATATTTAATAAAAATATTACAATAATAAAAAATAACACTATTTTTAACAAAATTAAAAGACACAAGCCCCAAGTGTTTTAGAAGATTGGAGCATTAAAATTAAAAAATTATGTTAGAAAACTTTTTAAAATTTGCAGTAACAGAAAAATTGACTAAAGCACAGCAAAAAACTATTACAGGAGGCGATACACCAGCACAAGAAGATGCTGACAGAAAAGGAAAAGTAGCTGCCAAATAAGTTTATTGGCTGCTCTGTTTTTGTTCAGCCGCAAACTTTATAAAAATTAAAAACCGTAACAAACAAAAGTTATGTTACGGTTTTTTATATTTTAAAAAATATATTAATTTTTTTCTGCTATATCCAAATTCTCTTCTTTACCATCTTCCCATTTTCCAACAACCGAAGTTGCCAGTGCATTTCCAAGTACATTTGTTGCACTTCTAAACATATCACAGAAATGATCAATTGGTAAAATCAAGGCAATACCTTCAACCGGAATTTTAAACATTCCGCAAGTAGCCGCAACAATTACCAAACTCGCTCTTGGTACACCAGCGATACCTTTACTGGTTAACATTAAAACCAAAAGCATAGCCATTTGTGTTCCTAAATCTAAATGAACACCGTAAAACTGAGCAATAAAGATACTGGCAAAAGTCATGTACATCATACTTCCGTCAAGGTTAAACGAATATCCCAGCGGCAGCATAAACGCTACAATTTTATCTTTTACCCCAAAATCTTCTAATTCTTCTGTTAACTTAGGAAAAACAGCTTCACTGCTTGTTGTTCCAAAAGCAATCGCTAATGGCCCAACAATACGTTTTAATAACTCAGTCATTCTTCCTTTTAAGAAAATATAACCTACAACAATCAAGATAACCCATAAAGTACTGATACCTACTAAAAATGAACCGAAAAACTTAAAATAAGTAATTATTAATTCTTCTGCATCTCTAATGGCAAATACTCCCGCAATAGCACCAAAAACCCCAATTGGAGCAAAGTTCATTACATAGTTAACCATTTTTAAAACAATATGCGAAGCTTTATCAAAAGCATTTATAATTGGTTTTACTGTACTTCCTAATGAAGCAGCAGCTAGTCCAAAAAAGATCGAAAATATTACAATCTGTAAAATTTCATTGGTTGCCATTGCTTCAAAAATACTTTTAGGAACAATATGCTCTACAAAATTTTCTACAGATAATATTTTTGTTTTAGCCGTAACCTCAGTAGCCGCTGTCATATCAACATGATCTAACTTTAAACCTACCCCCGGTTTTAAAACATTCACAAAAAATAATCCAATTAATAAGGATATGAAAGAAGCAGTAAAAAACCAGCCAAGTGCTTTTCCTCCAATTCTTCCAACGGTTTTTATATCACCTAATTTTGCAATTCCTACTACTAAAGTGGTAAAAACTAAAGGAGCAATAATCATTTGCACTAATCTGATAAAGATCGTAGCCAGCATTTTTATTTTATTACTAAACGATACTGCTGCCTCCTGTGAAATTGAATTATGAATAATAATTCCCAGCGCTGCTCCAAGTACCATTGCAATTATAATCTGCCCGGTTAATCCTGATAAAAATGATTTCTTTTTGGTTTCTGTAACTTGCATTAATTTACTTTTTGATTATTAAAACATAAGACCCTCACTGTCTTACTTTTATTAATATGTTTTGTTGATTAAATAAAAATCAGCCAAAACAATCGCAGCCATCGCCTCAACGATTGGTACTGCACGAGGCACCACACACGGATCATGACGTCCTTTTCCGGTCATTGGTGTAATTTTTCCTTTATTATCTAATGAGTCCTGAGTCTGCATGATAGTCGCAACAGGTTTAAAAGCAACTCTAAAGTAAATATCCATTCCGTTGCTTATTCCGCCCTGGATTCCGCCTGAAAGATTTGTTTTTGTAGTTCCGTCAGGGTTATATAAATCGTTATGTTCACTTCCTTTCATTTCAGAACCAGAGAAACCGCTTCCGTACTCAAAACCTTTTACTGCATTAATAGAAAGCATTGCTTTTCCTAATTCAGCATGCAGCTTATCAAAAACCGGTTCTCCCAAACCAACCGGAACATTTTGAATTACACATGAAACTACACCTCCAACAGTATCACCCTGCTTGCGGATATCACGAATATATTCTTCCATAATGGCTGCCGATTTTTCATCCGGACAGCGAACTGGATTGCTTTCGATTTTAGAGAAATCTAATTCCTGATATGGTGTATCTAAATGAATTGGACCTACCGAAGATACGTAGGCATTAATTTTAATTTGAGGAAGCATTTGTTTTGCAATAGCCCCAGCTACTACTCTGCTTGCTGTTTCGCGGGCAGAACTTCTTCCGCCGCCGCGATAGTCACGAAAACCATACTTTTGATCGTATACATAATCTGCATGGCTTGGCCTGTAATTATCTTTTATATGCGAGTAATCGTCTGATTTTTGATTGGTATTTGGAATAATAAAACCAATTGGGGTTCCGGTAGTTTTTCCTTCAAATATTCCAGATAAAAACTGAACCGCATCTGGTTCTTTTCGTTGTGTTACGATAGCCGACTGCCCCGGTTTTCTTCGAGACATTTCAACCTCAATTGCTTCTAAATCAAGTTGTATTCCTGATGGACAACCGTCTATAATTCCGCCCAGAGCTTCACCATGAGATTCTCCAAATGTTGTAACCTTATATAGGGTGCCGTAGCTATTTCCTGCCATTGTTATTTGTTTTGAGCAAATGTAAGTTTTATGAATTAAATTAAAAAATTAAAAATTGGTAATATTAATTAAAGATTAAACACTTTAAAAATCACAATTTATTAAAATAGCCTTCGAATTAGTAACCTTTTGATAAAATAAATTCTGTGGGATTTTCTTTTATTTGTGGAACTTCAAATTGAGAAAAATTGAAAAAACGAAATGTCGAACTGGTCATTATTTCTGATGTCCATTTGGGAACTTACGGAAGTCACGCTAAAGAACTAAACAACTATCTATCAACCATTAAACCTAAAACTTTAGTTTTAAATGGCGACATAATCGATGCCTGGCAGTTTAGAAAATCTTATTTTCCTAAAGCGCATTTAAGAGTGATCCAACGCATTATCGGGATGGCTTCAAAAGGCACAAAAGTATATTACATTACCGGAAATCATGACGAGATTCTTCGAAAATTCAGCGACATGAATATGGGAAATTTTTCTTTGGTCGATAAATTAGTTTTGGAATTAGACGACAAAAAAGCCTGGATTTTTCATGGAGACGTTTTTGATGCATCTGTGCAGCATTCTAAATGGATTGCAAAACTGGGCGGATTAGGTTATGATTATTTAATTTTAATGAATCGTTTTGCTAATTGGTGTCTGGCAAAATTAGGCCGTGAACCTTACTCTTTTTCTAAAAAAATAAAGGCCAGTGTAAAAAAGGCTGTAAAATTTATTTCAGATTTTGAAACTACAGCAACTGATCTGGCTATAGAAAAAAACTACGATTATGTTATCTGCGGCCATATTCATGAACCAAAAATCCTTACTAAAGAAAATAAACACGGTTCTACTTTATACTTAAATTCTGGCGACTGGGTCGAAAATCTCACCGCTCTTGAGTATCATAAAAAACGTTGGAAACTATACTCATACACTCATACAAACTTTACAGAAGAAGAAAATCTTTTCGAAATGGAAGATATTTTAACCTCTCAAATGCTGTCTAACATTATTCTTAAAAAGTAAAATACATTAGTATTTACAGGCAATTGCAAAGGCTGACTGTTTTTTGTTTGTATAATTTGCATATAAGAAATGTGAATTATATAACAATTTCTAAAAATGTTATACGTTCTTAGATAGAGAACGATTATACATTTGAAAAAAAATTAATTAACCATTTTTATGAAAAAGATTATATTATCTGCCATTATGCTCCTGGGATTAGCATTTACGGCTCAATCACAAGAAATTTCAAAACACGCTTTAGGATTGCGTTTAGGAGACAATAACGGATTTGGAGGTGAAGTATCGTACCAATTAGGATTAAATCAAAAAAACAGACTTGAATTTGATTTAGGCTGGAGAAACAGCAGTGATGTAGACGCTATTAAAGGAGTTGCTCTTTACCAATGGGTTTGGAACATCGATGGAGGATTTAACTGGTATGCCGGTGTCGGTGGAGGACTTGCTGCCTGGGATCACGATTATTACAACAATAACTTTAGATATAACGACAGCGGGACTTATGTTTTTGCAGCCGGAGATATTGGTATCGAATATAGATTTAAAGAAGTACCTATCACATTATCATTAGATGCAAGACCTGAAATTGGTTCTGGATACTATGACGATGACAATTTTGGATTTGACGTTGGTCTAGGCGTTAAATTCAGATTCTAATTAAAAATAAAAAAAATTGTAAAAAGTAACCTGTCGTTTTAATATGGCAGGTTTTTTTTATGTTTTAGTTAAACAACTGTCACCCTGAGCGTAGTCGAAGGGCCTTAAGGCAAAAAAGGGCTTCGACTTCGCTCAGCCTGACATTTGGCCTCTAACTAATAACTATTTATTTAATAATAATTTCCTTTTTAGAATGTATTTTTACAACCGTATAAGGATAAGTAATAACCTGTGTTACCATTGCATCTGGAGCAGGGCTTTTTTCTTTTACCGTAATGATAATGTTCTTATCGGTTTCTTCAACTTTTTCAATCCCTATAGAATATCCTCCTGTGCTTTTTTCACCCATATTAAGGATAACATAATTCGAATTGGCAATATCAGTCTGCTTCATTTTAGCAGCCAAAAGCGGATCATTTTCAAGCATTTTGATCTCGTTAGGTTCTGTCAAAATTTCGAAAAATTTAATATTTCCTCCGCCGTCAGACTGTTCAGTTAAAACTTCATATAAAGCCGTTGAACTTGTCGTCTTCTTAGCTCCGCAGGAAATCAAAACAAAAATTACTAAAACTGAAATTACTTTTTTCATTACGTTCAAATTTTTAAAATTAATGTTTCTATTCTTTATAATCGTCAATTGCTCTTTGATACAAAGCTTCATATTTAGGCAGAATGTTTTTAATATCAAAATTCTTAGCCACTTCTAATGCATTCATTTTAAACTTATTCAAAGTTTCATCATCTTTTAAAATTTTGATTGCATTTGCCGCCATTTCATCGACATTTCCAACATCGCTTAAATATCCTGAAACGCCATCAAAATTAACTTCCGGCAAACCTCCTGAATTACTTGAAATTACAGGAACTCCGCAAGCCATTGCTTCTAAAGCAGCCAAACCAAAACTTTCTGTTTCTGACGGAAGTAAAAACAAATCGGTCATGCATAAAATCTTATCGATTTCATTACTGTTACCAAAGAAAATTACTTTGTCGTAAATTCCCAGTTCCATACATAAAACCTCTGCTCTTTCTTTTTCAGGACCATCACCCACCATCATTAATTTAGCCGGCATTACTTTCTGGATATTATAGAAAATCTTGATAATATCCGGAATACGTTTTACCTTTCTAAAGTTACTAATATGCGTTACGATCCGCTCATTTTCCTTTGCCATAACATATCGGTGGCAAGGTTCTGTCGGATCTTTTCTAACTTTATCCAATTCAATAAAATTCGGGATTACCTTAATTTTATTCTTGATTTTGAACAATTTCAGCGTATCATCTTTCAAACTCTGCGAAACCGAAGTCACATAATCTGATTTATTGATACTAAAAGTTACCGCAGGTTTGTAAAATGGATGGTTTCCAACAAGCGTAATATCAGTTCCGTGAAGTGTTGTAATCATCGGAAGATTAATTCCTTCATTCTTCAGCATTTGTTTCGCCATATAACCCGCATAAGCGTGTGGAATAGCGTAATGCACATGCAGTACTTCTATTTTATATAATTTCACCATATCAACCAATTTGCTTGACAAAGCCAACTCATACGGCTGATAATGGAATAAAGGATATTCAGGAACGTTTACTTCGTGATAATGAACATTAGGATTTAAAAGTGCTAATCTTACTGGCTGACTGTAAGTTATAAAATGTATTTCGTGTCCGCGTCTGGCTAATTCGAGACCTAGTTCTGTAGCAACTACACCACTACCGCCAAATGTTGGATAACAAACTATTGCTATTTTCATGTATTAAATTTAATTCTACGAAAGTACTCAAAAATCACGTTTAATTAGGCTTTTAAATTGTTAGATTTTCGACAAAATTAGATTAAATCTGGTTGATAAATATTTTTAGAAGCAGCACAATATCTCCAAAAAAAGACCAGTAGTCCCGCTGTCCGCTATATCTTTTATGGCGAACCCCGCCATAAAAGGATACCGCTTCCATCAGGGCTAGATTAGACGGTTTTGTTTTTTTATAAGAACTTGCTTAACCAACTTTGTCAAAGTTTATAAACCACAAAGTTTGTCATTCCGAGGAACGAGGAATCACACAAGTAATTCCGCAAAGCAAGTCTTCAATCTTTGTCGATTCTCCAGTGCGATTCCTCGTTCCTGGGAATGACAGACTTCGGCGAAAACCTGAAACCTGAAACTTGAAACAATCAAAAACAATTAAAACCAAAAAAGGCATAAAATCTAAAATTTCATGCCTTTTCAAATATATTATAAATTTCTCTTAGAAAAATCTGCTGTGCCAGCTGTCGGCAGCAGGAACTTCCCAGGATTCATTGAATTCTTCGATATTGTTTACCAGATTATTGAAAACAATTGTATTCTCAGAAACTGATTTATCTTTTACCATTTTCTTGAAATCAATTAATGGTTTGTGTGCAATATGTTCTCCAAGTTTAAAAGTAACGTTCATTTTGTCTAATAAATCGACATTGTACTTTTTCTCCAAACCTTGAATAAATTCTACCGAACTATCAATAGAACAGCCTGTAGCAGCCTGAACATCCTGATTTACGGCTAATATTATAAAGCGATTGTATTTAAGCAAAAATGAAGCTTCAAGACTTGTTCCATGTGCAGCCCATTCTTCTACAAAAGCTTTTAAATCTGTTTCGATTTCAGAAAACTCTTCCTCAGAAAATTTTCTGTTCGATTGGTAAATCCAAACTCTAGATTCACCAGGTAAATTTTCAAAAGGTATATACATTTTTTAATTTTAGATTGTTGATTGTTTATTTTAGATTTTTTTTAAGTTTCAGGTTTAAAGTTTCACGTTGAAAAACTTTGTCCCTTTGCGCCTTTGCCTCTTTGAACCTTAAAAACTAAAGATCTTGCGCATTCGCAATTAACTCGGCAACGTCCATTACTTTTACCTCACCCTCTTTATGAGCATGTTTAATTCCATCGGTTAACATCGTGTTGCAGAAAGGACATCCGGCAGCGATAATATCCGGCTGAACTTCTAAAGCATCTTCTGTGCGCAGAACGTTTACTTCTTTGTTTCCTGGTTCAGCATCTTTAAACATCTGCGCGCCGCCTGCTCCACAGCATAATCCATTTGCTTTAGAACGTTTCATTTCGACTAATTCAACGTCTAACTTTTGGATTAAATCTCTTGGTGCTTCGTATACTTTATTGGCTCTTCCTAAATAACAAGGATCATGGAAAGTAATTTTCTTTCCTTTAAACTGCCCGCCTTCAACCGTAAGTCTTCCGTCATCAATTAATGATTTCAGGAATTCTGTATGATGAATGACTTCATAGTTTCCTCCTAATTCAGGATATTCATTTTTTAAGGTATTAAAACAATGCGGACAAGCTGTAACGATTTTTTTTGCTTCATAAGCATTTAAAACCTCGATATTCATCATGGCCTGCATTTGAAACAAAAATTCATTTCCGGCTCTTTTTGCAGGATCACCAGTACAACTCTCTTCTGTACCTAATACTGCAAAAGAAACATTTGTACGATTTAAAATGCGTACAAAAGCCTTTGTGATTTTTTTTGCTCTATCATCAAAACTCCCTGCGCAACCTACCCAAAATAAAACTTCTGGCTGTGTTCCCTGGGCTAGCATTTCTGCCATTGTTGGCACTACTAAACTTTCTGACATCTCTTTTTGTTTAATCGTTGATTTGTTTAATTGTTTAATCGGCAAGTTGATCGTATCCTAAGAACGATTAAACGAATTGACGATTAACCGATTAAACTATATTTTTAATTTTCGTTTTTCCAATTCAATCGGTCCTGCTGGCTGTACTGCCATGGCGCACCATTATTTTCAATATTGGTCATCATTGCATTCAGTGACATTGGTGCAGCACTCTGTTCCATTACTAAATAACGACGCATATCCATAATAATAGACAACGGACTAATATTTACAGGACATTCTTCCACACAAGCATTACAAGACGTACAAGCCCATAATTCTTCTGGCGTAATGTAATCATTTAATAATGTTTTATTATCCGGAACAAAAACACCTTTATTGGCATCTATATTTTTTCCAACTTCGGTTAAACGATCTCTTGTGTCCATCATAATTTTACGCGGAGACAATTTTTTACCCGTTTGGTTTGCCGGACATGAAGACGTACAACGGCCGCATTCTGTACAAGTATAAGCGTTTAAAAGCTGTACCCAGTTTAAATCCTGAACATCGCTTGCTCCAAATTTAGACGGAACTGCATTTTCATCAGCCGGAGCAGCCGCAAAAGGATCTGCATTTGGGTCCATCATCAGCTTCACTTCTTTTGTTACTGATTCTAAATTATCAAACTGACCTTCTGGTTTTAAATTGGCAAAATACGTATTTGGGAACGCTAATAGTATATGTAAATGTTTTGAGAAGTATAAATAGTTCATAAAAACCAAAATACCAGCGATATGCAGCCACCAAAATATTTCAAACAACAGTACTACCAATTCGTTTGAAAGACCATTAAAAATTGGAGCAATAAACTGACTTACCGGAAAAGCCCCTGCTTTATGAAAAACTGCTCCCGGAACATTTTGCAAATGCAAGTCAGAAGCATTCATTAGTAAAAACAAGATCATTAAAACGGTCTCGAAATACAAAATGTAGTTTGCATCGCTTTTAGGAAATCCTTTTAAATCAGAATGTATAAAACGTTTCAATCTGATAAAATTTCTTCTAAGCCAGAAAACTGTAACCGCAAAAATTACAAGTATTGCCAATATCTCGAATGAAGCAATTAAAACATCATAAACTACACCCAGATAAGGTGCAAAAATTCTATGCGTTCCTGCTAACCCATCAATAATGATTTCGAGTAATTCGATGTTGATTATAATAAAACCAACATATACAAAAATATGAAGTATTCCGGCAACAGGGCGTCTCACCATTTTTGACTGTCCAAGAGCAATCAAAGCCATGTTTTTCCAACGAGCTTTAGGATTATCTTTTCTATCTACGTCTACTCCTAAATTAATGTTGCGGATGATTTTTTTTACGCTCGCTGTAAAAAAACCAAAACCTACGACGAGAAGTATGGCGAATAAAATATTATCTAAATAACTCATTACAATTATTTTTTATCAGTTGAATTTGTTTCTCCCGCAGGTGCTACATAAGGTTTGTTCTTTTTTCCAAAAAGAGAAACATTTACATAACGCGTTGGATACAGACGAACATCTTGTAATAACAATTCAAGTTCTTTTGAAGTTTTTTCAAGGTTGTTATAAAGTGCGTCGTCGTTTAATAGTTTACCTGCTGATCCTTTTCCGGAATTTAAATTAGCCATAATACCATCGACTTTTGCTAATGTCTGGTTTAGATTACGAACTGTTTTTCCAAGATCGGCTTTATTTAAAGAATCAGATATTTTATTAAAGTTGCTTGACATTTTATTAAAGTTTGTCACAACTCCGTTTATCTGGCCTTTGTTAGTATCTAAAATAGTATTGATACTTCCTGAAGCTCTATGAAACTGCTCCATTGTCTGGCTCAGTTCTGCTAAAGTTTTCTTTAAATCTTCTTGTGTTTTTTTATCTAAAACATTGTTTAATCCGGTAACCAGATTATCAATATTCAAGAGCATTTTATCCAATTTTATAGTAATTGGTTCGATTTTACCTCCTAAAGATTCTGTTAATCCCAGTTTAACTTCAGACGGAAGGGTCTGCCCGTCTTCTGCTGGTTCTTTATCTGCTAAATTTGGAATGATGGCAATTTGCTTTCCTCCTATTAAACTGGCAGAATATAAAGATGCTTTACTTGTTTTAGAAATAGGAAAATCTGTTTTTAATTGAAGTTCAACTAATAATTTTCCTGTTGTTTCATTGATTGTAATTTTATTTACCTTACCAACTACAAGTCCGTTTATGGTAACCGGTGCTGATTGTGCCAGTTCTTCAACATTATCATATTCAGCATATAATGTTTTATAATTAGTAAAAAGGTCTTTTCCTTTTAAAAAACTGTAGCCCCAAATAAATAATAAAATAGACGCTATGACTAATACAGCCGTTTTAATTTCTCTTGTTAGTTTCAAAATTCTAAGTGTTTTGTTACAAAATTAGTATAAATATTCGAACTTGTGACGATTATTTAACAGCATCCTGAATACTGATTTTTTCTCCGTCTTTAGTTGCAATCAAATATGCAGCACCATATCCTTTATTTTTAGCTTCTTCCAGATATTTTTTGGCAGCTTCATAATCGGCTGTTTCCTGATAGAAATATTTATAAATATTGTTTTCGTAGATCATAGTTACATTTTTTAGTCCTTTAAAGTTTTTAGGTTCTAATGGTGTTTTTTTGATACTTGCAATAAGCTGTACCTTAAAGAATGTTCCTTTTGGGGCTGCGGGTGTTTCTACAACTTTAGTTTTCTTTGGGGTCGAAGTATCTTTTACAGGTTTAGCTTCTATTGCTTCCGGAGTTCCTGAACCAAAGTATTCTCTTTTGTAGCTCAAAATAGCTTCTGCAATTGCTTTTGCGATATCATCCTGACCTTCTTCAGAATTTAAAATATTTCCTTCAGCCGGGTTAGAAACAAATCCGGTTTCGACTAATACTCTTGGCATATAAGCTTTATGAAGTACCATAAATGGTGCTTGTTTTACACCGCCTTGTCTGATTTTTTTTCCAAGTCTTTCAAAATTATCTTCAATTTTACTTGCCAGCGAAATACTATTATCAAGGTATTCTTCCTGCATTAAAGTCATTCCAATCATAGATTCTGGAGAATTTGGATCGAAACCTTCATATTTACGTTTATAGTCTTTCTCTAAAGTAATTACCGAGTTCTCTTTTTTTGCAGCTTCAAGATTTGATGCAACTTTACTTAAACCCATTACATAGGTTTCTGTACCGTCTGCAGCTGTATTTTTATTGGCGTTACAGTGTATAGAAACGAATATGTTTGAATTTGCTCTGTTTGCAATATTGGCTCTTTCAACCAAATCAATAAAAACGTCTGTTTTACGAGTATAAATTACATTTACATTAGGATTAAGTTCTAAAATCTTCCCCACTTTTAAAACAATAGCTAAGGCAATATTTTTTTCAATCCGGCCGCTGTAAACCGCACCAAAGTCGTGATCTCCATGACCAGCATCAAGTGTTACTTTAAAAACATTTGCTTGACTGTATGCGCAGAATGACGCTATTGTTAGAAAAAAAGTAAAGATTACCTTAATTTTGTTTAATCTATTCATAAATCTAAAAGTTAATTTTAATAAAACGCAGCTGTTATAATTTTTACAATTGATTATTTTTGCCAAAAAATTATATGTAAGTTTGACATGTCAAAAAACAAGCCATAATTTTACAAAAATAGTATTTAAACCTTTGCAGACAAACTTATTTAATATCGTTTTAATATCATTTTTCCTAACGATAGGATGTGGTAATTTATATTCGCAAGAGATAAAATCTAATAAAAAGCCTTTACAAGCTGCAAAACAAACAGATAAGCCTCAAATTATTCCTAATGACACTATAAAACTTGATACTGTCAGGCCTGCCAAGACTTTTTTAGACGGAAAAGTTAGGTATAAAGCAAAAGATTACGCAAAAATCGACCAAAAGAAAAAACTGATTACTTTATACAACGAAGCTGAATTATACTATAAAGATGTTGAACTAAAATCTGGTATAATTGTTCTGAATTATGAAAAAGATGAAGTATACGCCGGAAGGATTAAAGATTCTGCCGGAGTCTTAGTTCAGTTCCCAAATTTTAAACAAGGTTCGAGTGAAGTTCAGCCTGATTCTATCCGCTTTAACTTTAAAACAAAAAAAGCATTAATTTATAATTCAAGAACAAAACAAGGCGAATTAAATATTAAAGCTGCAGTTACCAAAAAAGAAAATGACTCTGTTTATTACTTAAAAGAGGCGCGTATAACAACGGCTCAGGATATAGACAATCCGGAATACTATTTTAGAACCAGCAAAATAAAATTTGTTCCCGGAAAAAAAATTGTTACTGGCTTAACTCAAATGGTTATTGCCGATGTGCCTACTCCTTTGGCATTACCTTATGGTTATTTTCCGTTAAGTCAGGAAAAAAGCGTTTCAGGTATTATTATTCCAAGTTATAACGATTCGAATACGAGAGGTTTCTCTTTACAAAATGGGGGGTATTATTTTGCTTTAAGCGACAATTATGACTTAACTGTTTTAGGAGATTATTATACTAATGGCAGTTACGCCATGCGTTTTGAATCTGCTTATGCAACCCGATATAAATATAGAGGAAATGTTAATATTCGATTTGAGAATTTAATTAGCAGTGAAAGAGGTTATCCTGATTATTCAAAACAAAATATTTACAACATTCAGTGGTCTCACTCTAAAGACTCAAAATCTAATCCTAATTCGAGTTTTAGTGCATCTGTAAACATGGGGAGCAGTAAGTACTTTAAACAATCTATTAATCAGGCAAACGTTGGGTCTAATTTAAATAATACATTAAGCTCTTCGATTTCATACAACAAAACTTTTAATACCATTCCCGGTTCTCGTATTTCGCTGTCTGCAACGCATCAGCAAAATACGCAGACAGAGCAAATCCTTATGACACTTCCTAACCTTCAGGGAAGTATTGATCGTATTTATCCATTTGTTGGAAAAGACGGGGTTAAAAAAGGTTTTATTAAAAACATTAACTTACAATACAATGTAACAGGTAAAAATAATTTCGTTACCTACGATTCCTTATTTTTTAAGCCTCAAATGTTTAGAGACGCACAAATTGGTATGCAGCACTCTATTCCTATAAGTACGAACTTCAAAATATTTAAATATTTTAGTGCCGGGGCATCAACAAACTATCAGGAAACCTGGGTAACAAAAACTATTGAGAAAGGTTTTGACGAAAGCAAAGGACAAGTTGCAGATAAAACTGTAAATGGTTTTGACTCTTACAGAACTTATAATTTAAGTACTAATTTAGGAACTACTATTTACGGTACATTTAATTTTGGAGAAGATAAAAGAATACAGTCTATCCGCCATGTTATGAGGCCGAGCCTTACGTATTCTTATACGCCAAGTTTTGACCAATATTATGAGCATTATACGGTTGATGCATCTGGTAAAATTTCGACCGATGAATACTCGCGATTTGCAAATGGTATTTATGGCGCGCCCGGTCAAAGTAATTCAAACATTGTAGGGTTTTCATTAAGCAACACTTTTGAAGCCAAAGTAAGGGACAAGGACAGCACCAAGACAGAACCTAAGAAAATAATGCTGCTAAACAATTTAAACTTCAATACAAGTTATAATTTTAGTGCAGACGGAAAAAAAACTTTAGCCTGGCAGCCAATTGTAGTAAGCGGGGGAACACAATTTTTTGACAATAAAATGAATGTCAATTTTGGGGCAGTTTTAAATCCTTATGCTATAGACAATGCAGGAAATGTTATAAACAAGTATAATATTGATAATGGCGGAAGTTTGTTTAGAATGACAAGTGCAAACCTTACCATGAACTATTCTTTCTCGAATAAGGGAACCGGAAAAGAAAAAAACACACAAAGCCAGCGGAATGGAGGTCGTAATGACGATTTATTTGGAACAAACACGGACTTAAATGACAGCCGAAACAGCCAGTTTGCCAATGAACCGGAACGCGATGAAGATGCTGTAAGCGAGTTTTTTAGTTCAAAAATTCCCTGGGATATGACAATGGCATATTCGCTTACTTATTCAAATACAAATCGCGAAAGCAAAATTACAGGTAACTCAATTATGATTTCTGCCAATATGGATATTACTCCTAAATGGAAAGGCGGGGTTTCTACCGGTTTTGATTTTGTTCAAAAAGGGGTTACTTTTACTCAATTCCGTTTTGAGCGAGATTTGTTAAGCTGGAGAATGGCTTTTAACTGGAATCCGATGGGAGCAAATGCTAACTGGAATTTCTTCATTGGAATTAAATCTGGTATGCTGAGTGACATTAAATGGAATAAACGAAGCGCTTCAAATCGATAATTCGTCGACTTAAAATAATTTATTATGAAAAAAATAATCTTTACAGAAAAGGCTCCAACCCCTATTGGCCCATATAACCAGGCAGTGCTATCTGGAAATACACTTTATGCTTCTGGCCAGATTGCTATAAATCCGGCTTCTGGAGAACTTGTAACTGATACTATCAGTAATGAAACTACTCAGGTAATGGAGAATATTGCTGCTATTTTAGAAGCTGCTGATATGACTTTTGAAAATGTTGTGAAAGCTACAATCTTCATCATGGATATGAACAATTTTGGTGCTATTAACACTATTTATAGTTCTTATTTTAACGAAAAAACCGCTCCGGCTCGTGAAACAGTTCAGGTGGCATGTCTGCCAAAAAATGTAAATGTTGAGATTTCTATAATTGCTGTGCAATAGCATCTAATAATAATTGTGCCGTTGCTTCATTTGTACCCAGCGGCACATTATGTACATCACAAATTCGAACAAGCATATTGATATCAACTTCATGTGCGTGATTTACAAGGGGATCTTTAAAAAAGAGCACCATCTTAATTTTACTCTCCGCTACTCTGGCAGCTATTTGGGCATCTCCACCCATAGAACAAGGCAGTAACTTAGTCACTTTTAAGCCTGAATTTTCTGCATTTCTTCCCAATGGTCCTGTCGCAACAAGTTTTACTCTCTCGCTCTGCAAAATGATTTGGTTTTTAATTAAAAACTGAACCATATCGGCTTTTTTATTATCATGAGCAATAATCGCGATTTCAATGATTTTTTTCATGAATTTATAATAAAATTATTACCAAATTTACATAAAAAAAGATTATTCTCACATTAAAACAATGTAAACCAACTACTTAGAAACAAAAATTCAAAAAAGACCAACTTTCTTGCTTTAAATTTAAATACACTATATAAAAAATAAAAAAACCGCAGCACATTACGCAGCGGTCTTATACATTATATTAAAAAAAGGATTTTCTATAATTGCAATGCAACTGCATTTAACAATAATTGTGCAGAAGCTTCATTTGTTGCTAAAGGCACATTATGTACATCACAAACACGAATTAACATATTAATATCGACTTCATGGGCATGGCTCGCCAGCGGATCTTTAAAAAAGAAAACCATTTGAGTTTTCCCTTCGGCTACCCTTGCAGCAATTTGTGCATCACCTCCCATAGGCCCGGAAAGCATTCTTCGTACTTTAAAACCAGCATTTACAGCTTTACTTCCGGTAGTTCCTGTTGCGATAAGTTTAATATTTTCCTGAAGAAGAAGTGTTTTGTTTTTATTTAAAAACTGGACCATATCTGCCTTCTTTCCATCGTGTGCTATTATAGCTATTTCCATAAATTTAATTATTGATTAGCGACATGGTAAGCAATTAAACCATCGATTGGTCTTCTTAACACATTTCCTAATTTAAGCTCGTATTTATCAAAAGTTTCCTGTAATTCATCTTTAAGATAAAATGCTATAGAACCAACAAAATGCACGGGAACTTCTTTACAGTTATCAAACTGTTTGATATAGTTTTTAACGAAAGATTTCATTCCTTTGAAAATAATTTTTCTGCAGAATTCTGTGTCTTTATGTTTAATTAAAAACTTAGCAAAAGTTGCTAAATAAGCATTTGGGTTTGGTTCTTTATATAATTTATTTTTAATAAAGTCAGGGTCAACGTCGTATTCTTTTTCAAGCTCTACCGCTAATTCCTTTGGCATTTTATTAAAATAGTATTTTCTGATTAATTCTTTTCCAAAAACGTTTCCGCTGCAGTCATCCATTACGATATATCCTAATGACTGAACTTTTTGGTGCAATACTTTTCCATCAAAATAACTGCAGTTTGAGCCAGTTCCTAAGATAGATACGATTGCTTCTTCTCCTTTTGGAGTTGTAGCATAAACAGCTGCATAAGTATCTTCCTGAACATCAACAATAGCGTTAGTAAAATACTCCTGAAAGATTTGCTTTAAAGCCTTTTTCATTCTGTCTGTTCCACAACCTGCCCCGTAAAAGAACAAATGTGTTGCATTTTTTTTATTTTGTAAAATATCAAAACGATCATTTAATCTTGCGATAATTTCCGGTCCGTCAAGAATTTCAGGATTTAATCCTAATGTTTGTGTGGTGAATAATACTTTTCCATTATCATCAATTGCAATCCAATCGGCTTTAGTAGATCCACTATCAACTATTAATTTCATTTTTTTTGTTTTTTGGATTAGTTTTTCCTCAATAAGTGTATTTTTTACATTAATTAAAGACGTAACAAAATAAGAAAATCCCGTTACTTGGTGATAACGGGATTTTGTAAAAATATAGAATATTATTTTAAACCTGCAATATGCACAGATAAATCGATCAATTTGCTTGAGTATCCATACTCGTTATCATACCAAGATACTAATTTGAAGAAAGTTGAATTTAAACCAATTCCTGCGGTAGCATCAACGATTGAAGTTCTTTTATCAGAAATAAAGTCCTGAGAAACAACAGCATCTTCAGTATATCCTAAGATACCTTTTAATTCGTTTTCTGAAGCTTTTTTCAATACCGCCAGAATTTCTTCGTAAGTAGTTTCTTTAGCAACTTTTACAGTTAAATCTACTACAGAAACGTCAGCAGTAGGAACACGGAAAGACATTCCAGTTAATTTTCCATTCAAAGAAGGGATAACTTTTCCAACTGCTTTTGCAGCACCTGTTGAAGAAGGAATGATGTTAATTGCAGCTGCACGTCCACCTCTCCAGTCTTTTCTAGAAGGTCCGTCAGCAGTCATTTGAGTTGAAGTAGTTGCGTGAACAGTTGTCATTAAACCTTCAACGATTTCAAAATTATCGTGGATAACTTTAGCTAATGGAGCTAAACAGTTTGTAGTACAAGAAGCGTTAGAAACTACTAAATCAGAAGCTTTTGCAGTTTCGTGGTTAACTCCCATTACAAACATTGGAGCATCTGCAGATGGAGCAGAAATAATAACTTTTTTAGCTCCTCCTTTTAAGTGCTCGCTTGCAGTTTCGATAGTTGTGAAGATACCAGTACATTCTGCTACTACATCAACATCAACTTCATTCCATTTTAAGTCAGCAGGGTTTCTTTCTGCAGTGATACGGATATTTCTTCCGTTTACATAAAGTTTTCCTTCTTTTACTTCTACAGTTCCGTTGAAACGACCGTGAACTGAATCATATTTTAATAAGTAAGCTAAGTGATCTACGTCTAATAAATCGTTGATTGCTACAACTTCTACATTATCTCTATTGAAAGACTCTCTAAAAACGATTCTTCCAATACGTCCAAATCCGTTTATTCCTAATTTTACTTTTGACATTTTACTAAATTTTTGCTTTTGTTTTTATTATACTAATTCAAAGTCTAATTTCCTCACAATAAACTTCTTCTCTTTTAAACTTTTATCTTATATAATTATGTCGACATGATGTCTGACACTCTCAATAATTCTCTATCAATTTCAGATTTACCTTTAATTGCCTGCTCAAGCGGAGTTAAAATAACTTTATCTTCCTTAAGTCCAACCATATAGTTAGATTTTCCTTCAATCAAAGACTCTACTGCTTTTACACCAAGACGACTTGCTAAAACACGATCAAAACAAGATGGTGAACCACCACGCTGCATGTGTCCTAAAACAGATACTCTTACGTCGTATTCAGGTAAATTAGCTTCAACGTAATCTTTTAATTCGAATACGTTTTTACCAATTTTATCTCCTTCGGCGATAACAACTATACTTGATGATTTTCCTGAAGCTTTACTTTTTTGAAGAGAGTCCAGCAGTCTGTCAAGACCTAAATCTTCTTCAGGAATAAGAATTTCTTCTGCACCTGCACCAATTCCGGCGTTAAGTGCAATGTGACCTGCATCTCTACCCATAACCTCTACAAAGAATAAACGGTTATGTGAACTTGCAGTATCTCTAATTTTATCAATACAGTCAACAACAGTATTTAAAGCAGTGTCATAACCTAATGTGAAACTTGTACCATAAATATCATTATCAATTGTACCTGGAATTCCCATAACAGGGAAATTATATTCTGAGTTAAAAATCAATCCTCCGGTAAAACTTCCGTCGCCGCCAATAACTACCAAAGCATCAATTCCGGCTTTTAAAAGGTTTTCGTGGGCTTTTTTTCTACCTTCTGGTGTTCTAAAATCAACAGAACGAGCCGATTTTAAGATCGTTCCTCCTTTATTTACAATATTGTTAACGCTTCGAGGGCCCATTTCTTTAAAATCGCCTTCTATCATTCCTTGATACCCTCTATAAATTCCTATGCATTCTATATTATGATAAGCACATGTTCGAACAACTGATCGTATTGCGGCATTCATTCCTGGTGAGTCTCCTCCTGAGGTAAGAACACCTACTTTTTTTATTGTTTTTGACATTATTTAAGTATTAAAGTTGTAAATTTAGCAAACATTCAGCACTTTTCAGGTTATGTTTATAATAAATTAGTAAAATATGTTAAATTCAAACGTTTTCGTTAATAAGTTTTTTGATACCAAAAATTTCATTTAAAATAATAAATACCCCATTTTTTAATTAATTCTTTAAAAATAACAATACCTGAATGAAGTGTTATAAAAATATTAAGAACAATACTTTAGCAAAAAATAACAAAGGCCTTAAAGTTAGGCATAAAAAAACCATTCGTCGCTGCGAATGGTTTTTTTATATTCTTTTTTAACAATGTGTTAGAAATCGTTGTCAGGAATTAAACCTTCATTATTACTTTGAGGTTTTGGCTTATTCTCCTCTTCTTTTTCTTTTTCAGATTTCTTTTTATTTTTTTCAGCTTCTTTTTTATTGTTATTGAAGTTAATAAAATCTGGATTTAAATTAGAATCCTGAAAATCATCTGAGCTTTTTATAGCTCTTTCGAGTTTATGGCTTTTAAATAGTTTATTGACCAGCTCGCTGAAAGTATCAAAATCGACTTCATAAGAAATACCAACTCCTTGCGTATAACCAATTCCTTGTCCTATATAATTAATATCATTTTCTTTATTAAATAAACGAAGGTTCATAGATCCGTCTTCATTTACCCTGTATAAAATTTCAATATCTCCAACAATAGCAGATTCATTTACCCCTCCAACAGGAACACCTACTTTACCGTTAATAGAAATTCGTTCATTAATCTGTGATGAAATATTGGCTACAAACTGCCCGTCGGCTTCCTGCCCTATTCTTCTGTCTGCCGATATAAAATTCAAATCTATATTAATAAGGTCATTATCTGATTTTATAATCCCTCCCAATAAACTTGCGGCCGTTTCTGCAAATGTTCCTGATAGATCGCTTTGATTAAATCCGTCCTGACTCATAAATGAACCGGTCGACAATAAATACAAGGCTTGTGTCTGGCGAACATCTTTATCGTCTAACTTATATTGTATCTCAGATTTTAAAACATTACTTACCGATGGAAACTGAATATCAAAATTAGGGTCCGGGCTTGTTAAATCTCCTCTTAATCCAATTACTACTTCTACTGGAACTTTTTTATTGAAAGATGAATTGTCTAATAATACCGCAGGATTTGCTGAAGTTTTGTAAACTGCCTCTAAATTCAGCTGTGCTTTCATTGGGTTTCCTTCCCAAATAATCGAACCTCCTTTTTTAACTGCAAACTTTTTATCGATTAAACCTCCATATTTAAAATTATACGTTCCTTCGTATGCCTGGAAATCTCCCCACATATTAAATTTACCCAGCGTATTGATTTTAAACAACAACGATCCGTATCCTTTTCCTTTCATACCGTGACCGGAATTTCGATCAAGAATTACTTCAACCTCGGCATCTGGCGTAATATCAAAATCAAACTCTAATTCAAGTCCGTTATAATTTCTTGTTTTTTCTACAATCCCTTTAGATAAATTATATTTCTCTTTTGGCGTCACAAAATGAATCCAGTTACTTTCACTTGAATTTTGTACGTTGCTGATAGGAATTTTAACTTCGGTTCCCTTTTCAGATTTTGCATCAACCTTAATAAATAAACTTTCTGTTGGACCTTTTATGCTTGCCGTTCCGTTTATAAATGCCGTTCCAAAATAGGCAGCATCTTCGCTGTCTTTAGTATCAAGTGCCAATAATCGTTTTGAAGTTATGGTTAAATCTAATTTCCAGTCTCCAAAATTATGATGTTCAATAGTTCCGTTCAACAATCCTTTTGTTCCAAATTTTGTATCGGTTAACTGATTATTTCTAAACAGGAATTTTTCATCGGTTAAGTCAATAACCGTTCTGTCGCTTAACACATAATCTGTATTGAGGTACGGAATTGTCATTCCGGCTTTTTCAGCATATAAACGTCCGTTGATTTCCGGTTTCTTCAAATTCCCTACAACTGCTGCATTTCCAGAAATAGACCCCCTTACATTTGACAAAACATCACCGCCGACAGTTCCTAAAGTTGCCAGATTAAATCCTTCTAGCTTTAAGTTTAAATCCAGGAATGTCTCTTTATTTTCGACAGTAAAAGTACCGTCTGCCTTAAACGACTCTGCAAAGCCATTTACAATCGAAGAGTTTATGGTAAACTTTTTAAAACTCTGATCTCCCGAAATATCAAAATTTAAAGTTCCTAAATCAACTTTATTTAAATTAAGATGATCTACTACAATACTTGCCGTGGGCTGAAAAACATCTTTATTCTGCTTATAATTTATGTTTCCGTTTAAGTTTCCGTTGAAAACAAATTTCGAATTAAAAGGTGTTATCTTATTGATATCTACATCTTCAAAATTGAGGACGACATCTTTATAGTCTTTTCCTTTGATGACACCGTTTAAATCAATTTTCTGATTTTCGTGCGACAATACAATATTATTTATTGTGAAGTTTTTAAAATACTGATCAAAAACAATCTGATTATCTTTCTTCGCATCTTCGTTTAAATACCATAAATAGTCTTTAAACTTCATTTCAGATTTCTTGATCCCAACTATATTATTTTTGTTTTTATCAATAGTATGAAACAAATCGAGATTGAAATAATCCTGTCCTTGGTCACCGCCTTTAAACTCAGAACGTACAAACAAAGTATCTTTTGATGTTACATTGATTAAATTGAAATCCCGTATTTTATAATACGGCGTTTTTATACTGTCTAACTCAATAAAAGCATTATAAAGCGGATTTTTATTGTCAATGCTGATTCTGATGTTATCAAAAGTATTTTTGGCCGCGCTGATTTGTTTTGACCTGAATCCGAATTTAAATTCCTGCAAATCCGAATCTATTTTTCCGCGAACTACTGTACTCGAATCGATTTTCATTTCAGGATACAGCATTTCGACTACCTTATTATATACATGAAAATTAAAACGCAGGAACTGTCCTTTTTTAACTTTAAAAGGCTTATAATTGGTATAGAGACTTCCAACAGAATTCATGACCAATTTATCCAATTGCGCAAACTGAAATTTCCCCACAATTTTTCCTTCAACAATATCTGATGAATTAACAGTTATGGTACGAAGTCTGTCAGCATCAAAATTTGAACTAACTTTTACTTCATCAAAAACATAAGTTGCTTTTGGATTTTGATATTCTGCATCTTTAATTAAAATATCACCCTGAAGGTTTTCGATCGAATTTCCTGTCAGCTGAACAACGGCATCACCTTTAAAATGCGAAATAGAATCGCTTATGAATTTCAGTTTTCTCAAATCAGAGTTTTCGACATTGATATGAAAATCATAACGGCTTTCTCTTTTGCTTAAATCAACCAAACCGTCAAATATCATGCTCAAATTTGGGTCATTTACAGAGATCTGCCCTTTATAATAAGGAAGCTTGAAATTACCATTTACAACAATATTACTATAGGTATATTTATTGTAATCTAACTTGGCAATATCTCCTTTTATAATAGTGTTCAAATATTTTTCGGAAAAACCAACACCGTCAACATCAACATTTAAAGTTGTTTTACCAATATCTTTTCGGTTTAGTAAGGCTCCAATATTAAAATTATCCAGAACGATATTTCCGGAATAAGAAGCCTTGTCGATGAAATCCATATTATTCATATGAAGATCGACTTTACCGTTTCCTAAATCAGTTGCCATTTTAAAATCGGTTTCCAAAGCTGTTGTCGAGACTTTAGCTCTCCCCACAATATTAAATTTCCCAATTCTTTTCAATTCTTTCGGAAGTTTTTTACCCAAAACACCCGGCAGTAAAACGACAAGATTATCATAACTTGAAATCAATTTATCGAACTTTCCGTCCATAAAAAACTTTTGTTCTTTTGATCCCAAAAGGTTTCTAAAATTGATTGTTCCAAAAATTTTCGAACCGTTTGCATCGGTAAGTCTAAGACGGTTTAGATTCAGGTTGTTTAAAGTTCCTTTTATTTTGGTCCTAACTTTAAAATGCTGATTTTTTCCTAAGCCGTCATAAAAATAACGAATATCGTTTGAAGCAATCGAAGAAGAATCTAATGCAACATTAAACTGCACTTTATCAGTAAAATCAAGAAAATCTTTGATTTTATAATTCAAAATCGCTTTTCCGTAAATCCACGATCTTTTGGTTTTAATCGCTAAATTTTCGACTTTAATCTGCTTCTTAGTATAGCTGAATTTCCCAGCAAAATTAGTAACATACAAACCACGGTGATCTAAAAATGAAAACCTGTGAATTGTAGTATTTACATCAGGCCCATACAATTTAAAATCGCTGATGTAAGCGTTCAGTTTCTTAAAATCTAAAAATTCCGGGTTTCTTTTATTTTCATCCACAACCGAAAAATTTCCATTTGTGATATAGGCATTTTTGGCAGTAAAAAGAAAATGTTTGGTAGTTTTTTTCTTTTCTTCTTTGGTTTCAAACAATTTAATAAACTTATTAATATTGTTTTCGTCTTCGTTTTTATAGGTTTTTAGATTAAAAATCATACCTGTTAAACGAAGGTCCCCAAAAAGTAAATCGCCGTCAATAAGTCTTTTTATGCTTAAAATATCAGTCGTAATAATATCAGAGTAAATCATCGTTTTTTTGTGATGATCTAAAACCAGGGCTTTTTTAAGCTTTACACCGCCAAAAATATTAATAGCAACTTTATCAACACTAATGTTGGTTTTAAAATCAGTATTTAAAGTTTCGGTAAGATATTTTGCAATTTTTGTCTGCACGACAGGCAGAGAAAGAGTGATAGCAAGTACCAGCAAAAGTAAAATTAAGCCAATCAGGGTTCTGGATACTATTTTCTTAACTCTTTTGATAATCTGGTATTATTATAGATTTTGTTTTAATTTAATTTGAACAGACAAAGGTCGGCTGTTTTGATAAAAATTCTTTAATTTTGGGGCTCTGCTTCAAATCAAAGCAATTCAAAATTTGATTTGTCAAATATAATTCAAAATTCGTGCCTTTATATGCAAAATTCAGAGGTTTTTATTCTTGCCATCGAAAGTTCATGCGATGATACTGCCGCCGCAGTTTTACATAACGATAAAGTTCTCTCAAATGTTGTGGCCAATCAATTAATTCACAATCAATATGGCGGTGTAGTTCCTGAGCTAGCTTCAAGAGCCCATCAGCAAAATATAGTTCCTGTAATCGACGCAGCACTTCGTAAAGCAAATGTACAAAAAGAACAGCTAACTGCCATTGCCTTTACGCAAGGTCCCGGCTTAATGGGGTCATTGTTAGTAGGAAGTTCTTTCAGTAAATCATTAGCATTAGCATTAAATATTCCGTTAATTGCTGTAAACCATATGCATGCCCATATTTTAGCCCATTTTATTGATGAAGAAGGCTACGATAAACCTGAGTTTCCTTTTTTAGCTCTAACCATCAGCGGAGGGCATACTCAAATTGTAAAAGTAAACAGCTTTTTTGATATGGAAATTATTGGCGAAACAACCGATGATGCTGTTGGAGAAGCTTTTGATAAGAGTGCAAAAATATTAGGGCTTCCCTACCCAGGCGGACCTTTGATTGATAAATATGCGAAAGAAGGAAATCCGAAAGCTTTTACTTTTACAAAACCAAAAGTTCCGGGATTAGATTTTAGTTTTTCGGGATTAAAAACAGCTATTTTGTATTTTATCCAGAAAAATAAACTGGAGAACCCAAATTTTATTGATGATAACCTAAATGATATTTGTGCTTCTATTCAGCATACGATTATAGAAATTTTGATGGACAAACTAAAACTTGCTGTCAAAGAAACCGGAATTAAACAAATTGCCATTGGCGGAGGAGTTTCGGCAAATTCAGGAATCAGAACTACATTAAAGGAAAGCGAAGCCAAATATGGCTGGAAAACTTTTATTCCGAAATTCGAATATACTACAGATAATGCGGCAATGATTGGAATTGTAGGCTATCAAAAATATTTATCAAGTCGCTTTGAAACTTCTGCGGTGGTTTCTAAAGCACGAATTCAATTTTAATTATGCAGTTATTTTACAATCCGGATATTGACGAAACAACCGAAAGTTTTTCTTTTGATAAAGAAGAAAGCCGACATATTATAAAAGTTTTACGAAAGAAAGATTCGGATATTTTACATGTTACAAATGGTTTAGGTTTATTGTTTGAAACTGAAATTACATTGGCTTCAGACAACAAATGTATTGTGAACGTTCGTTCTATAAAAAAATCTCCTGAACCAAAATTTCGCCTGCATTTAGCCGTTGCGCCAACCAAAATGAACGATCGTTTTGAATGGTTCTTAGAAAAAGCTACAGAAATTGGAATTCAGGAAATTACACCAATAATCTGTGATCGTTCTGAACGAAAAGTAATTAATTTGGAACGCTTTGAAAAGATTATTTTATCGGCAATGAAACAATCTAATGAAACTTATTTTCCTAAACTGAATGATGCCATTTCGTTTAAAGAATTCATGAAACAAAAAAATCAGGGTTTACAATTTATTGCACATTGTGAAGAAACAGATAAAAAATCTTTGAAGGAAACTTTAAAACCAAATGAAGATGTAACTTTATTAATAGGTCCCGAAGGAGATTTTTCTGAAAAAGAAATAGCTTTGGCCATTGAAAACAAATATCAGCCGGTAACTTTAGGGAATACACGTTTGCGAACAGAAACTGCTGCAGTTGTAGCTTGCCATAGTGTTGTATTTTTTAATGAAGTGCCTAATTAAAGACAATCTTGTCATCCTGAGGAACGAAGGATCGCACTAGTTGATCGACACAGATTGACGACTTTCTGTGCGGAGTTTCTTGTGCGATCCTTCGTTCCTCAGGATGACAAAAAAGCCGAATAACAGGCAATTTAAAATTATTATGAAAAAAATATTTTACTTATTATTACTTTTTTCAATTTCATCCTTTTCTCAGGAAATTGCTTTGCTTAAATACAGCGGCGGCGGCGATTGGTATGCAAACCCAACATCGTTGCCCAATTTAATTCGTTTTTGCAATTCGACTATCAATACCAGAATAAAAGCAAAACCTTCGACAGTTGAACCAAGCAATCCTGATTTGCTTTCGTACCCGTTTGTGCACATGACCGGGCACGGAAATGTTGTTTTCAGCGATTCTGATATTACAAATCTTAGAAATTATTTATACGGGGGAGGTTTTCTTCATATCGATGATAATTACGGTATGGATCAATACATTCGAAAAGAAATCAAAAAGATATTTCCTAATAATAATTTAGTTGAAATTCCGGCAAATCATCCTATTTTTCAAAAACCTTTTCCTTTCCCAAACGGATTGCCTAAAATTCACGAACACGACGGAACCCGTCCGCAGGCGTTTGGAATTTTCGTAGAAAACAAACTGGTTTTATTATATACTTACGAATGCGATTTAGGCGACGGCTGGGAAGATCCTGAAGTTCATAATGATCCGGCAAATGTTCGCGACAAAGCTTTAAAAATGGGTGCAAACATTATCAATTATATTTTTACCAATTAAATTTTAAAAAGTGCAGCTTACTCACGAAGAAAATCAATTTGAGAGAAAAATATTTCCAATAACCTTGGTTTGCGATCATATTTATTTTCAGCAGAATATTGGTTCGCTTTTTAGAATTTCTGAAGCTTTTGGTGTCGAAAATATTATTTTTCTTGGAAAAGATATTCCGCTTACGCCAAGAAAAATCAACAAAACTTCCCGCAGTACGCATCTTCATGTACCACATCAAATTATCGAAGAAACAGCTCAATTAATTGACTATTTACAGCAAAACAATTTCGAAGTTATTGCTTTAGAAATTACAAGCAATAGCAAACCTCTAAGAGAAGTTGTGATTCCGAATAAAAAAACAGCACTTTTGATAGGAAGTGAAATTGATGGAATTTCTGATGAACTTTTAAAAATTTGTGATCAAATTGTACACATAAATATGTTTGGAAAAAATTCCAGCATGAATGTTGTGCAGGCAGCAAGTATAGCCTTATACGAAATTACTTCTTTGCAGTCTTTAACATAAAAAGCTAATATTTTCTAAAAAAGTAGAAAATGCAAGGAAAATGTTAAAACACAAACAAACAAGTTACCTAAAGGTTAAATTTAAATCTAAATATAGTTTTTTTGCTCCCAAAACATCAATAAATAAGAATTTACATCATAAAAATAATTTTAACTTTTTTGTAGGAACTAGACTATATAAGGGATTGTTAAAAAAACGTAAATAAATTAATATAAAAATTTGGTCACAAAGTGTTTTTGTTATAAAATTGCGAACTGGTTAACCAAAACTATTATTTTATAACAAAACCCCCTATTATTATGAAAAAGGTTATTATTACTGCATTTACAGCATTAGTGCTGTTTTCTTGTCAAAACGATCAATCTGCTGACGCAAGCGGTTCAGAAGCTGCGGCTGCAAAAACAACACTTCGTTCTTGTGCAACTCAGGACGTGTTAGAAGCTCAATTAAAAGCTGACCCTACATTGGCTATTAGAATGAACGAAATTGAAGCTTTTACAAACAAAACTTTACTTACGGGTAAACTTGTAAATGGTAAAATTGAAATTCCTGTTGTGGTAAACGTTTTGTACAGAACAAGTGCAGAGAATATCTCAAATGCGCAAATTCAATCTCAAATTGATGTTCTAAACAAAGATTTCAATGCGCAAAACTCTGATTTTAACAGCGTACCAGCACTTTTTGCAGGTGTAAAAGCTAACGTTGGAATTACATTTGTTTTAGATCAGGTTATTAGAAAATCTACAACTAAAACTTCTTGGGGAACAGCCGATGCAATGAAAAAAACATCAAAAGGTGGTCTGGCTCCAACTTCGCCAACAACTAAACTAAACCTATGGGCTTGTACTATTGGCGGTGGAATTTTAGGATATGCACAATTTCCAGGAGGTGCTTCTGCAACTGATGGAGTTGTAATCGACTCTAAATATTTTGGTCTTTCAGGAGCTGCAAATGCCCCTTACAATTTAGGAAGAACTGGTACTCACGAAGTTGGTCACTGGATGAACTTACGTCACATTTGGGGAGATGCAACTTGCGGTAGCGATTTAGTTTCTGATACTCCAACTCATAACGAGCCAAATTACGGTGTTCCTGCATATCCACACTATAGTACTTGTTCTGGTACTCCAGTAGAAATGACAATGAACTACATGGATTATACTGATGATAATGCAATGTACATGTTCTCTAACGGACAAAAAAGCAGAATGGCTGCTATCTTCGTAAGCGGAGGTGCAAGATTTTCTTTTGGACAGCCTTAAGCCTTTGATTGTACTCAAAGAAATAACTTACAAAAGCGAGATGTTTTCATCTCGCTTTTTTTTTGTTAAATACAAAAGTTTTAAAAGCTTTTTCCTATTTTTATGGTCTAAAATTAAAATATGATAACGTCAAAAATTATTTCTAACGGAATCTTACGGGCATTAGCTACAATATTAATAATTGGTATTGTTTTATACTTTCTATACGAAATACAAACTGTAATTGTTTATTTATGTATTTCTTTGATATTGTGTCTAATATCAAATCCGCTGGTTTTGTTTTTAAAAAATAAATTAAAATTCAAAGATTCGCTTGCTGCGACAACTGCTATCGTTATTTTTATTTTATTAATGGTTGGTTTTATCCTTTTGTTTGTTCCGTTAATCATTTCTCAGGCAAACAACTTATCGCTTTTAGATACCAAACAGCTTCAGTCCCAGTTTATGGAAACTGAACAAAGCATTGAAACGTACTTTAATATTCAGCATTTTGATTTAAATAAAGTCCTTAGGGATTCAAAAGTCACTTCGATGTTGAATTTTAGTTATTTTACCGGCTTCATCAATTCTATTTTGAACTTTATGGCTGATATGGGAATGGGATTGGTTTCGGTATTTTTTATTACTTTTTTCTTTATTAAAGATCAGGATGATTTTAAATCTACGGCCAGAAAATTACTTCCGGATTCAAATGAAGACAAAATATTAAATTCTATTACCAAGATAAACCATATGTTAACCCGTTATTTTATTGGGCTTTTACTTCAACTTACGGTTGTCTTTATTCTTTATCTGATTGTTTTGATGATTTTTGGAAACGAAAATGCTTTTGTAATTGCGTTTTTATGTGCTGTCTTAAATATTATTCCCTATATCGGGCCTATTATTGGAACGACTTTAGCTGCGCTTTTAACTATGATCAGCTTAATTGGACAGGATTTTAGGTCTGAAATTTTACCAACTACTATTTATGTCGTTATTGGATTTTTACTGGTTCAGGCAATTGATAATAATATCAGCCAGCCTATAATTTCATCAAAAAGTGTAAATTCGCATCCGCTGGAAATATTCCTTATTACTTTAATTAGCGGCATTACCTTTGGAATCGTTGGAATGATTATCGCTGTTCCGCTTTTTACAATGATAAAAGTAATTTTAAAAGAATTTTTTCCTGATAACAAAATTATATCTGTTTTAACCGAAAGAATTTAACTTTGAACACTTCTATTTTAAGTAAAAATATTCAAGATTTTATAACGCTGAATAGCAGTGAATCCATAACAAAATTAGCACTTCAAAAAAATCCTTTTCCAGAGGTTGAATGGATTTTAATTTTAAACCAAATCGAAGCTAAGGCAAAAGCTAAAGACAAATTACCAGTCTGGTTTGCTGCAGAAAACATTATTTATCCGAGTAAAATTTCTGTCGAGCAGACTTCTTCTGAAAAAACGGCGGCTTATAAAGCTTCTTTAATTTCCGGAGAAAGTTTAATTGATCTTACAGGAGGTTTTGGTGTTGATGATTATTATTTTTCCAAACAATTTAAAACTATTACGCATTGCGAAATAAATGAAGATTTATCTGCAATTGTAAAGCATAATTTCAAACAATTAGGCGTTGAAAACTGCCATTTTTATGCCAATGATTCTGCAAATGTTTTAAAGGATCTAAACCAGAAATGGGACTGGATTTACATTGATCCTTCGAGAAGAAATGATGCAAAAGGCAAAGTTTTTATGCTGAAAGACTGTCTGCCAAATGTTCCCGAATCTTTAGATTTTTATTTTGAAAAGGCCGATTCAATTTTAATTAAAACCGCGCCTTTATTAGACATTTCTGCTGGTTTATCTGAATTGAAATTTGTAAAAAACATTCATATTATCGCGCTCGAAAATGAGGTTAAGGAATTGCTTTTTGAAATTCATAAAGAGAATTTGGGTGAAATAACTTTGAAAACTGCCAATATCTTAAAAGATAAAATTGAAACTTTTGAGTTTGTTTTAGGTAACGAAACTCAATTACCATCATACAACCTTCCTCAAAAATATCTTTACGAACCTAATTCGGCAATTATGAAATCGGGCGGTTTTGATGAAGTGAGTACAGCATTCCAAATCAATAAACTGCATAAACATTCTCATTTATATACTTCAGAAGATTTAATTGATTTTCCGGGACGGCGTTTTGAAATCGAAAAAGTAATTTCATACAGTAAAAATGAAATGAAATTGGAGCTGTTAAATCAGCAGGCAAACGTTACAACCCGCAACTTTCCGGAAACTGTAGAAAATATTCGAAAGAAATGGAAAATAAAAAATGGAGGAAATGTTTATTGTTTTTTTACAACTGATAAAAATGAAAGCAAAATAGTTTTAATTTGCAGAAAAATAAACTAAAAATGAAACAACTAATTACTCTAACTCTTTTTTTATTAACCTTTACAGCATTTGCCCAAAAACCTTGTGAATACAGCACAAATGTAACAGACTCGATTGGAACTTATAAAGTAACTAACGAATATTTGATAAGCGAGAAAAACTTTGGCGGAACTTTTAGTTATGTTTTCTTTTCGCTTGCGCAGACTGACGGTTTACCAACTTTAAATTTACAACTTATTCAAAAAAGCAAAGATTTCCTGAAAGCAAATTGTTTTGATAAAAATTCTAAAGTTTATTTACAATTAGAAAATGGAAAAATTGTAACTCTTCTTCATATCAATCAGGAAAACTGCGGAACTTTAATTCGCGACGACAAAGGTTTTGATAACCGCGTAAATACCGGAATTTTCATGTTTATGAAAGACAATTATGAAGATCTGAAAACTTCGCCTGTTTTAATTATGCGAATTAAATACCTGACTGACGTTGAAGATTATATTGTAAAAAAAGAATTAGTGTCTGAACTTAATGGCAAAACGTACCAGCCCAACACGTATTTCATGCAGAATATCAGATGCGTTGAGTAATTAATTCAAGTTGCTGGTTTAATATGATAAAAAAACAAAGCAGCAGTTTAATAAATTTGTTTTGCCAACAAATAAGCCTCAACAATGCTTTGCAAAGACAAAATCATATCATTTTTTTGTTTAATAGATGATATTTTACAAGGAGTTAATCATGTAGGTCATGTTAGAAAACAAGTTTGTGACAGTGAAATTATTTTGACCGTTATTGTTTCTTCAACAAGTTTTTATGGCAATCATTGTTCTGCCATAAAGTTTATGAAGCAGAAGAGTAGAAACAGCAATAAGTGACATCAAAAAATGTTTCCAAAATACATGCAGTGACATTTCAAGGGTTTCTAATAAAAGCTTACCTTATATTTGGGCTTCAATTAAACAAACAATGTTAGTTTTATAAGAAGCCCTTCCAATATTAATTTCCTAAATAAATGAAGGTATTGGTAGCGGTAGTGCCAATGCTTTGACCGAAGGAGTCAACTTGCACAATTTTTAAAAAGCTTTTAGCTGAGTCAATATTACCAGACGTCGAACAGGAAGTTATTCTTACTCTTATGTCCGTGTCAACTGCTGGTTTTATTAAGGCTTTCGTGGCTATATCCCCAATATCTCCATAAGCAGCACTACGAGAATCTCCAAAAAATCCAGTATTTGCAGATGGCAAAATTACGCCAGTTGTAGCGTTTTGCAATTCATAAAAAGCATATGCAGAATATCCAGGAGTCCCGATTGAGCCTATAATACACTCAATATCGTAAATTTTATTGGCTTTTAGTGTAACTACGCCCGTGTTTATCGTCATGTTTCCAGCAATAGCCGTAAAATTTGTTAATGTTTGAACGACATTAGTTATTGTTGAAGATAACTTAGCGTAGAGATATTCAGGTGTATTGTCAGCCATTGGCAAATTAGCCCCAATACCCAAAGCAGTAGCATGGGCTTGTTGGGTGGCTGTTAAACTTGTTTTTGCCCTGCCGTCTAATTTTACGTAACCGTTAAAATCAGAACTCCAAACAGCTTGTGTTATTTGACCATATTCCGCAATTTTTTGACCTGCAATTTTTTGCCAGTTTAAACCATCAAAATAATAATAGCCTACCTCTGTAACGTTTGCTGTTGCAGTATTTGTAGAACCACTTAAATCTGTTACAAACAACATAGCTCCAAGTTGCGCTGTAGAATATGCTGTTTTATTAATAAGTTCAGCTCTTGTAATTCTGGGAGGTATTACACCATCAGGAACTGTAATTACTGATGGTGTACCAGTAACATCAAGCGTTGCTTTTGGGTCTATATTATTTATCCCTATTTGTGAGAAAGATAAAAATGAAAATAAAAGACAAATGAGTAATAATATTGAATTTTTCACTTTTAAATATTTAATGTTATTATGTTAATTAATCTCATTTTAACCATTGTATTTTACAATCTAACATTTTGATGCTTAATGAAGTTGGGAATTTTGAAACCGGGTATTTTTGGTTAAACGAAAATACGAAAAAAAAAACTCAACTAAAAACTCCTGTCTCACTGATTTATTGGTAATAGTTTTTTCTTTTCTAGCGAACAATTGTATCTAAATAACCCGTTGAAATTATTTTTTTTTGCCGTGAAGTTTTATAGTCTTTTTATTATTATAACTCGTTGGTTGTAAATATGTTGAAGCACATTCAACAGTGATTATGTTTTATCAATACAATTAAATAAAACTATTAACTAACAACTTGAATTAATTATTATTCGCAATTCCACTTTTGATTCGCAACCGGGTCTTTTAATCCGGTTTTTAAATTATAATGCCACCATTCTGAATCAAACGAATTGAAACCGTTTTGAATCATTATTTTTTTAAGGAATTTTCGGTTTGCCAAAATTTCTTTAGAAAATTTAGTGTAGTTGTGACCGGCTTCAGGTCCAAAAAAGTCAAAAGCGGTTCCCATTTCAAGTTCTTTTCCGTTTGCATCAACTAACGAAATATCTACGGCTCCTCCTCTATTGTGGATGGAGCCTTTTTTTGGATCTGCAACATATTCGGGATTCGATACAATCGTCCACATCTTCTGCTGGATCGATAAAGGTCTGTAACAATCGTACAGTTTTATTTTATATCCTTTTTTAATAAAATCTTTATTGGCTTCGATTAAAGCTTTAACCGTTTTTAATCGCAGGAAACATTCTGCACAATCATACACTTTAGCCTTCAGGAAATTATCATCTGTGGCATATTTCATATCATAAATAAAATCTTTGCTGTACTCTTTAAGGTTTACAAAAGTTGTGTCCTCAATTTTATGCTCTACAGGTTCTGCATAAGCTTCATTTTGTGCTTTCGCTGAAATCATCCAGCAAAAACATATTAAAAAAAACGAAGATTTGATGTATTGTAACATGAAGTTATAATTTGAGTCATTATTGAAGTAAATATATAAATTTTAATTAAATTCGTTCAACTTAAAAAAACTTACTAATGATGAATAATAAAGCATTGTTTTTATTTCTGAGTTTATTTTTTTTGGTCTGCCAGCTTTCTGCACAACAGACAAAAGCCACAAAATTAGCAAGTAACGAGAGTGATTACGATATTCAGGACAGTGTTTCGATTACAGCACGAGACGGCGCAATATTATCTGCAATGGTTGCCCGCAAAAAAAATGATAACGATGCAAAACCTGTAATTCTTCAATATACGATTTATGTTCGTGACAAAGGCAGAGATCTTAAAACCATAAAAGAATCTGTTGATAAAGGTTATACAGGCGTAATTGTTTACTCTCGGGGAAAACGTTTCAGCCCTAACGAAATTGATCCGTATGAAAATGAAAACAGCGATGTTTATGATGCTATAGACTGGATCAGCAAACAAAAATGGTGTAACGGAAGCATTGGAATGTATGGCGGAAGTTATAATGGATTTACGCAATGGGCGGCTTGCAAAAAGATGCATCCTGCACTTAAAACAATTGTTCCTTACGTAGCAAACAGACCGGGAATGGGACTGCCAATGGAAAACAATGTTTTTATAAACCCAAATTATGAATGGGCTTTTTATGTGGGAAACAACAAATATCTTGATACAGTTACCAATAATAACAGGCCTCGTTTTAGAGGATTAAAATTTAGGTGGTGGGAATCTGGAGCGGCTTATAAAAAACTGGACAGCATTGACGGCGAACCTAACAGATGGTTTCAAAAATGGGTAAGCCATCCGTCATTTGATGAATACTGGCAGAAAATGGCACCTTATAAAAATGATTTTTCGCAGATAAATATTCCTGTTTTAGCTTTTGACGGTTATTACAATGATTCTCAAAACTCAGGTTTATATTATTTGAAAGAACTTCAAAAGTACAGTCCGAAAACACCTTTTTATCTTGTAATTGGACCTTATGGACATTTTGGAACCCAAATTGGCGGCGAAGCCATTTTAAATGATTATAAAGTCGACTCAAACGCTTTAATTGACATTAAAAAAATTACCTATCAATGGTTTGATTTTATTTTGAAGAACGGTACTAAACCTGAAATTCTAAAAGATAAAATCAATTATGAAGTTATGGGTGCCAATGAATGGAAAAGTGCTTCATCATTTGAAAAAATGCATAATGATTTCCTGACTTTCTATTTAACAGCAAATAAATCCGGAGATTTTTATCTGGCCGATTATCAAAAGCCTAAGGAAAAAGAATTCTTATCGCAGGAAGTTGATTTTAAAGACCGACAAATCAGTAATAATAATTATTATCCCAGCCCAATTATTCGTAAAGATGTTAACGTAAATGACGGCTGTTTTTTTATAAGCGAACCCTTAAAAGAAGCTTTAATTGTAAATGGGTCCTTTTTAGGAGAAATCAAATGCAGCATAAACAAAAAAGATATGGATCTGGGCGTTACGCTTTATGAAGTTACGCCAAATGGAGAATATTTTCATTTATCATATTACATAGGCCGTGCCAGTTATGCAAAAAACATTGAAAAAAGACAGCTTTTAGTCCCTAATAAAATTGAAACGATCTCCTTTACTAATACTCATTTCGTGAGTAAGCAGCTAAGTAAAGGAAGCCGTTTATTGATTGCCGTTACTATAAATAAAAATCCGTTTTCGCAGTTAAATTACGGAACCGGAAAAGAAGTAAGCGATGAAACTATTCGTGATGCAAAAGAGCCTTTGCAAATAAAATGGTATAATGACAGCTTTGTGAAAATTCCGGTTTTGAAGTAAATTTTTAAAATTATTCCTTTTTTAATGCATACCAGCCAAAGGCACGCAATCTTACTTTAAAAAATGAGTCTGGCAGGAGTTTATCAAGCTTTTTCCATGCTTCTTCGACAAGTTCTTCTGCTTCTTGACGGCATGCTTCAATGGCTCCGCAATCTTGCAATAAATGAATTATCGATGCTATTACCGCTGTATCCGTTGGCATGGTCTGAAGAGTTTTCCATACGTATTCGCGTTGATTTAAAGGCAATAATCCCATCGCTTTTGCAACTGGCATGGTTATTTTTCCGGCAGTAATATCTTCTCCTTTATCTTTAAGATTATTTTCATACCCCTGCAGATTCAACACATCATCTACTATTTGGTAAGCAACACCAATTGCTTCTAAAAAATTGCTTAGTGCCTCTATTTCCTCTGGTTTCCCGCCTCCTATCAATCCTCCCATTTTAGCCAATGTACAGGCAGGTGCTGCTGTTTTTAACCGATGTATGGTATAGATTCTTTTTTCAAGAACCGAACTTTCTCCAATTTTTACTGCATCAGGCATCATAAAATGAAGTCCGCTGATATCCATTGCCTGACCTGCATGTGCTGCACGCATCATTTCAAAATACAGTTCATATACTTTTAACCTGATATGATCTGTAAGATGAGGATAACGTGTAAACAATTCACCAATAAAATAACAAATATTACCTGCATTTATAGCTAGTGGTTCTCCATAAATAAGATGCAGGGCCGTACCTCCTCTACGGGTGTCAGATCTGTCCTGAATATCATCTACAATTAAGGATCCTGTATGTATCAGCTCCGGCATTGCCAGCCAGTCGATAAATGGCTGAGAGTTTCCACCTACACTATCTATACACGCAAGAAATACATAAGACCTCCAGGCTTTTTTACTCCTGTCTACAATCTCTCTGATGGGTTTTATAACTGAAGAAACATATTGTTCTTTATCCTCCTCACTAAAAAAAGTAACACCCAGCGGACTATCAACCAACCTGTGAAACTGCTCATCGCTAGGGTTTAAAGGCAGTAAAGATTCTACTGATTTTTGGGTCGTATCGCCTACTGCTTTTAAGAAACTTTCGATATTTGTTTTGGTACTAAATCCGTTTCTTTCAATATAACCCTGACCGGAAACTTCTGTATCCATAAATTTTCCTTCGGCACTTACACAGCCTTCCCAAAATGCGGGCGCAGAGAGAATAGTAATAAATTCCTGTTCGGGAAAATCTGCGGTAATAGAAAGAAAAATAGTGAGCTGCGGTATTTCTAATCTCCAGGAAACAGGATAGGATATAAAAGTTCGGGCACTTGTCCAATACTTTTCAGGTAAAAATGAGTAATGCTCTACGCTTGTTCTTTTACCATTCGGATCAATAATAACTATAGCACCTCCGGCATGTTCGCCATTTTTTGTGTTATCAAAAAGATCATAACCAGATAACTGATACCCATTGTCTAGCTGCAGCGCTATCCAGTTCCAGTCCATTTCATGCTTAAATTCAAATGTTGAAGTTTCATCAGCCGGTCTGCTAAATTCATGGTCATACCAGCCGTTCCCTTCTACTTTATAAACCGTGTTACCTATCTGAACTTTTCCGCTTACCTCACACTTTGGAATAAAATAATAAAACATTTCTTCTTTCGTTATACCGCTTACGAATCCATTATTTCCATGCCGTACCGGTTCTGTTAATGGAATAAAATTAAGTTTACAAACCACTCCGTTCAATGGATTCTCAAGCTTTAAATGATAATGACCTTCTTTATTTTTTTTAAAGGAGTTTTCATCGTATTTAAGAGAAAGTTTTTTGGCACCAATATTCGCAGGCTGCTTAAGAAGTCTGTCCGGCAGGGGCATATTTCCTTTCTCATACACTTCTTTTAGAGCGCGGCGAATCGATTTGTTTCCCGCATTCTTTTCATCGTTCTTTTTAATAGCTTTTAATATTTCTGCCGGCGTACTCGGATCTAAAAGAGAATCCATATAATATTTTCCTTCCGTTTTATCTGATAAAGACCAGATTACAGAATGCGTATAATTAAGATCTCCTGTTATCTCATCTTTTACTGCCACTCTGAAAAAAGAAGCAAATAAAGACAGCCGCTTTCCATCCTTAGAAGTAAGATGACAATTTTGATACCACCATTCGATTAGTGATTCATGGTGCGGAAGATCATGAATATTTAAATCAATTGGCCCATCAGCAGGCCAGGTCGAAGGATAGCAGTATGGGATATCTTCCAGGTTTGTTTGTTGTGCATAGGTTTCTTTTTTCATAATGTCAGACATATTCGTTATTACAATAATATTTATTCCGCTCTTCGAACTCACATCGATGGCAAAAACAGTATTAAAAATGGAATGCTGTACTACAACTCAAAACAGGTAATGGTTACTAAGCTGCAATAAAAAATCACGACTCATTTAATAAAATATTGATTTTGTAAGAATAAAGTTAGCATAATTAATCAATATATGCAGATATATTTACACTTAATTTGCTCTATAACAGAATCTTAATGTTGCATAAAAAAATCAGCCTCTTTTTTTATGTCTTTTTTTCTCATATCTTAGAACGTTTTACCACCTAATCTGATAATAAGTTAAATTAGATCGGTTTTTTTGCAATTTATAAACATAACAATGCAGCAGACAATCATAAAGACTGCCTGTTAAAATTAATTTCAGCATAGTTTTATTGATCTTACGGTTGTATTTTTCAAAAACACCTAATTTGGAACACTGCCCAATTAGACCGATAGAAAGAAGATTGTCCTGAAGAAGTTGTGTATGGTATAACGATAAAAAACAAGTATAATTTAACCTTTAAATCTCTCCCGTTATTAAAATATTTTCTTTAATACCTTTGTTTTTTAACATCCTGAAATGAGAGCGTACAGCATGATAAAAAGGATATGAAGTATAGGGAAGATCATATTCTTTTGCATATTTTATTATAATTGGCGTAATGTAAGGATAATACGTATGACCAACACCCGGAAAAAGATGGTGCGCCACATGATGTGTAAAACCTCCGTATAAAAAATTGGCCAGCTTGCTATTTGTACTAAAATCTTTGGTGACAATCATTTGATGTAAAGCCCAGGTTGCAGATAGATTTCCTTCTTCGTCTGTTCCGGGAAAATTAGCATCTTCATCAACATGGGTAGAAACAAGTGCTACAACTCCCAAAACACTTCCGAATAAATGCATGGCTAACCATCCTGCCAAAACCAAATACCAAGGCTGATTAAGCAAAATCATTGGGATAAAAAGGATGTAAAACAGGTTTATAATTTTTGCAGTAAATAATATAAATACCTGCTTTTGCGGGATTGTGTCAACAATCTTTTTTACGTAATTGTTTTTGTTCCCAAAAAAATCTTTAAAATCCCGAATGTAAATCCAGTTTAGGCTGTAAAGCGGGTAAATAAACCACATGTAAATGTGCTGGTATTTATGATATTTAAGCACCGGACTGTTTGGAAAAATCCGAATTATATCGCTTTGTTTAATATCAATATCCCAATCCTGAACGTTTGGGTAAGCATGATGCAGATTGATGTGGCGGCGCATCCAGAGCCAGTGATTGCTTCCAAAAAGTTCTAAAACATATAAGAACCATTCGTTGTGTTTTGCTTTTTTAAACAAAGCCCCATGCGCTGCATCATGAAAAGCATTTATAAAAAGCACAATCATGGTAAAACCACACAGAATATAAAAAAGGAAAAGTAAAGGTGTACTGTTTCCAAAAAACAAAATACAGCCATAAAATAAAAAAAACAAAAACAAAAGGCCTAAAGACTTTACAACGTTTAAAAGGTACAATGATGAATTTTGCAAAACAGTTTCGTTCACTTCTGTGCGTAACTTTTTAAAAAAATCATCAGTACCGGCTTTAAGATAAACCGGGCGTTTTAATTTTTCCATAATCGCTATTGCTAGAAATTGTAATATCAAATTTAATAAAAAAAAGTTAAAATACACTATTTCAAAACATTACATATTAACAAATAGCAGTTAAAATCAATCTTAAAGTAGAATTTCCTTTTAAATGAAATAATCCTGATTTTTTTTTTGCAGCTAATAAAAAATGATCTTTTTATACCAACTTACCCTCCTATTTTCAGGTTTAATCATAAATGCTGCACGCTTTTGTATTTCTGGTAATCCAAACTTCTGTGCAGCACACAAAGCATTGAAACATAAGACAATACATTCATTTCAATTACACTTAAAAATACCTGTGTTTGTAACTTCAAAAAACACCCCATCCTAAATACCCAATACTTTATTTTCTTATAAAAAATCTTATCCTGCATAAAATCTCCTTTATGACTAATAATAACCGTTTTATGTCATTTTTTAACAATACAGTCTATATCTCCAGTACTTTCGGCTTTAAACAATTACCCTAAATTAATACCCCGCGATGCTGAAAACGGAATAAAAGAGTAAGCAAAATCCAAAAACAAAATTATTATGCAAACTGTGAATCCATTAACTATGTATGTTCCTATTTATCAAACTGATGAAGCTCAGGCAACAGCTCAGGCCGCTTATCAAGGCTTTAATAGCGCCGTTACTAAGGCTGCTTTAGATAAAATGGCAATTGTGCATTATGCCAGAATTGCTCTTGTACCCAATACTAACGGAAAAGGTATAGCTGGAATTTTAGTTATAACAGAATTTGACGGAAATATGAATTCTTACTTAGAGGCATTTTTCAATAATTCGACTACAATTAAAGCTGCGTTCCTTGTAATTATTAGTTTATGGGCTAATAAACCCGCAGATTTTCCAACTAATCCTGACCAGATTACGTATACTATCTTTTCGAACTTTATTAATGAGCGTAATCTTAGCCAGTCTCAGGATCTTTATTATGCTTACCCGCAATCAGTAAAGCAAATTGTAGCAAAATTTTCTAAATAAGAAATAAGAAAAAGTATAAACAATTACAGCTGTGTCATTTGATCCGGCTGTTTTTTTCTTTAATTAAAAACTTAATCTTATGAATTATACACAAACGCCTCAGCCTGCAAAACCTGAATTAAATGATATACAAGGGCTTATCATAAATGGATATACGCATCCATGTTCAGTACATATGCTTTTTAAATTCAATCAGGAGGGTACTAATTTGAAATATATCAGGGAATTTTTTAAGGATCTGCTTCCGTATCTGCAAAGTGCAGAAGACTGGGGTGCCTTAAAGCCTGAAATCATGCTGAATATTGGTCTTAGTGCTATAGGAATTGGGATTGTAAAACCAAATCTTGATGTTCCAAACTCCAGCTTTCCTTCTACTTTTAAAAAAGGCCCATGGGATGTAAATAATGCACAGCAGTCACTGGGAGATTATGGCGCAGGCGATCCTGCTGAATGGTGGAATAAAAAGTTCAATAATGATGATGTACATTGTGTTGTGCATGCTTATGCAATGAACCCAGCTGCGCAGGAAAAAATCGTGGGCATTATAAATGATGCTGCTTTAAAAAGTAATGGAATGGTTACGGAGCTAAAGCCATTAAATTCAGAAAGCGGGAGGTTAGAGCAATATTTGTTAGTGCCGTCAGATTATATTCATTTTAGCTACCGGGATTCGATTGATGAACCCGATTTGAATGAAAATCCTGCAGGGAAAGACCAGCAGGATCTTAATAACTTTTTGATAGGTTACAGTACGCTCCCAAATCCAATTCCAGGTCCTCTTTCCGGCCCAGAAGCTGCGTTTGCTAAAAACGGCTGTTATAATGCGTTTAGGATTCTTTATCAGGATGTTGAAGCATTTAACGATTTTCTGGAGAAGCAGTCTGAAGTAATCGCACCGAAAATTATGAACACAAAAGAGTATACGGAAGAATGGCTTGCTGCAAAAATGTGCGGAAGATGGAGAAATGGTTCTCCGCTGGTTCTTTCGCCAGACAAACCTGAACATAGTACTTCTAAAAGTACCGATTTTGGCTATTTAAAAGATGATATGAAAGGGCTTAAATGTCCGTTTTCTGCACATACAAGAGTATCAAATCCGCGTGATGAAGGAGTTGATGTGGCTGGTTCAGATACTGTACCGCGTATTATAAGACGTGGAATGCCATACGGCCCGCCTTTATCAATTGATCCAGATGCCGACCGTGGATTGATTGGTTTATTCCTTTGTGGAGATTTAAGCAGTCAGTTTGAAACACTTTACAACTGGATTAACCTGAATAATTTTAGTGATGTTTTTGACCCTGCAGAAAATACACCGCAAGATCCTTTAGTTGCTAATCGTATTGTGCCTTTACCGGGCAATATTGATCCTAATTTTACAATTCCTATGGAAGATGGAAACAACATCGTTATTGATGGACCTCTGCCTCAATTTGTTGTTACCCGCGGAACTGCTTATCTGCTTCTTCCTTCTATTTCAGCACTTACGGCAATAGCAAATGGGGATGCTTAAATAAGCAATACTTTATAGACAAAAATATTTAATTAAACACCTGTAATAAGTTTTTGCAGGTGTTTTTATTTTAATTTTTCTCCTATTACAAATATATCAGTATCATTCCTATTAAGTAATGTGATTTGATAAAACCCGCCTCCGGCTGTTCCAATTCTATAAATTAGTACTTCATTTGAGTTCAAACTGCCAACCGAAAAAGTAGTGAATGCTCCCGAATTGTTATTAAGAGTGGAGCTTACGGCTATATAATTACTTGAACCTCCGCTCCATTCCTCATGTCCTAAAATTGTAACTACAAGTGTACTGGCAGTACTGGATCGAATTTGTATATTTCCTGTATTTCCTGTAGTCGTTTTATCTGTTCGAAACTCTAGTTCCCCCAATGTTAACGTTGTATTCGCAGGAGTATTGGCATCCAGAGTTGTATTTACCGACACTACCTGCGGGTATAATGCGGTAAAAACAACATCTCCTGCAGTATTTAGCCCTAACACCTTTGCCGGCGTATTTGAAACAGCTGCTGAATTGGAATTTAATTGAGTAAACCTCAATCCGCTTTCTCCAGTTGTACTGCTGTTTATTTCTAAAGTGTTGCCTGGAGTAATTGTACCTATACCTACTTGCGCATTCAGTAAATTACCGGCAAATAGTAATAATGCAATGATTATCAATTTTTTCATATTCTTTAATTTTCAAAAGATGATAATAATATAAACGCACAAAATTTAGTATAAATATAATGACTTCTTAGATAAAGTTAATAATTATGGACTTATGTATCACTATTCCAAGGCCAGACATAAAATAGACATAAAAAAAAACCATCCGCGGCGGCGGATGGTTTTTAACTTTTAATGATTTATAAATTACATCATAAAATATAGTGCTCTTTGCAATATTTCAAGCTGTTTTTCGATCCTATTGGATATTACAAATTTCTTATCCGGTAATTTTGGGATCAGGCTTGAAGATTTCTTAAAATTGAACTTTAAATCCTGTAAAACTTCTATTTTGGTTTTTGAGGCATCTATTAAAAATAAACCTTTGATTTCGCCTATTAACGACATACTATTGTAAAGATGTTTACTAAATAAACAAACCATAAAATTTGCTTTTATACTCTCTAATTTGAAAAACTCTACAAGTTCCGAATACTCGTAGATGACAAATACGGAGTAATCATAATGGTTTGATTTATTCTCGTTTTTCAATAAAAAAGAGTCTTCAGAAAATTCGAAGTCATTTTTAAATTTTCTTTTAAACATCTTTAAAAAAATCCCTTTATTGTCCCTAACTAAAACTCTTTTTTTTCTGATCATTTCTTAAGAATTAGCATTTATTTTTTCTTATAAATAAATTATATTTAATAATACAGTGATAGAAAATTTCTTTTGGAATATAAAATCAGAGCTATTTTATATCATGAAATTTAAGACCTAAAATATTTAAAACAAGAAATTAAAGAGTGTCTAAAGGTAGTACGACAACAAGAATTGAGATAACCAAAAGGAATGAGCCCAATACAATATCGAGCTCATTTTTTTATCAAATTTGGTTATAAATTGTGTAAACTTTTGAGTGCAGTTTATTTGTAGGTGGTTCTTGGCATAAATATTAGTAAAGAAGTAAAAAATCAACGCTGCGGTTTCATTTCATAAAAAGGCAGCAGTCTTGTTGGTTTCTTTTTAAGCTGTAAGTGTTTGAGTTAAATTGTAAATTAGAAAAAATCTTAAATACCTGCGTTAAGCTTTGGAGTTTCTACGGTACTTAAGTTTTTTAACTTTTTTATTTTATCATTCAATTTTAAAACCCGATCTAGTTGTTTTTGCTGAATCGTGTATTTGGTATAATATTTATACCATTCTTTTCCAATAAAAAAGGTTGTCACGGAAACTCCGGTGAGTACACCAATAAAATAATTAGTAATATCCATAATTTCTATTTTTTAAATTTAAAAAGCATTTTTATCCCCTTTCAAGGTTACAATAACGGTTAATAAGCAAATCTTAATATCAGTAATTAAACTCCAGCGCTGCAGATAATGTATATCTGTTGTAACGCGGCGTTTCATGTCGACGACTCTTTTAGTTTCTCCCCTGAGTCCTGAAACCTGGGCCAGCCCCGTAATTCCCGGTTTGACAAAATGACGAACCATAAAATTATTAATATGACAATTGTAATCTGTTGTGTGCTTGATCATGTGAGGGCGCGGCCCAACTATACTCATATTTCCCATCAAAACATTAAAAAACTGGGGCATTTCATCTAAACTTGTCCTTCGGAGAAATTTCCCAATTGGCGTGACCCGCGAATCTCCTTTTCTGGCCTGCTGGCTTTCGTCGCCAGAATTTATATACATACTTCGAAACTTATAACACCAAAAGGGTTCATTTTTTTTACCAGTTCGCAGCTGCCTGAATAAAACCGGCCCTTTGCTCTGTCTTTTAATAAGAATGGCTAACAAAGGATAGAGCCACGACATGATAAAAACAATGACCATTATACTAAAAACAAGATCGAATATTCTCTTAATTAATCGGTTATAGGCATTTTGTAATGGCTCAAAACGAGGTTTAATAACGTGAAAATTATTTAAATGGCTGGAATTGAAATGCTTTTTTGAAATGGATGAAAAATCAGGAACAAATTTTAAACGCATACAATATTTATCGCCAAGCTCAAAAAAATAATTCAAATCTGAAATAAAATCCGGTTTAGATACAATATACAATTCATTAATATTCTCTTTTGATGCATTATGAATAGCTTCGGACAAGGCTTCGCTAAATTCTTCATTGCTTTTATAATCTGCAGCAGCATTTTCGTTGATAATACCCACAAATTGAATAAAAAAGGAATTGTTTTCTAAATGAGACGCTAATTCGATACTGGTTTTATTAAATCCCCATATTGCAACTGTATATTGTTTAAAAACCCATCCTTTAATTTCTCCTATAACCAGCGTAAACAAGATTCTGGACAGCAGAAAATAGAACAGCAAAAAACTCAATTGAAATAAATTGGCCCGGCTTCCAAAAAAGTAAAGAACGTTATCCTGAAAAATAAAAATATAGCTGTGCCATAGGATTCTTTGTGTAAAAAAAGCACGCCAGCTGTTACGAAAAAAGTATTCCAGGCTAAAAAGAACATCTATTCTGTACAATTGAAAATAGGTTACAGAAAATAACCAGCTTAAAATTGTAATAGGGATCATTTTATCCAGAAACAAGGCATTCCAGCCAATCTTCTCTTCGCCTGCAAAATTCAAAAACACTATAGTACCAAGTATCATAGCGATCATATCTGCAATTGCACAGCAAATTATGAAGGTAAATTTATGTCTGTTTCGCATTTTTTAATTTTTTCAATAAATTGTAAAACAATCCTCCTGCTAAACTTCCTATAATTCCGTAAAAAACATCCATTAAATCGGGATTTCTTTTTTGAACTATAAACTGCCCTCCTTCGGCTATACAAACAATTATTGCTGCTATACCTATGTTTTGTATGAAATTTAAATTTTTGATTTGATTTATTTCATTTGAACTTTTTTGCTCATAGGCTTCTAACAGAAAACCAACGGCTAAAAAAGGAACAGCGGTACGCAGGTTGTAATAATGATTACTCCAATTCAAAAGCCATTTTGGCAAATAACTTTCGCTTCTTAAACCAGGATCAGGCAGCCAGGAAAAATAAAAAACAATACCAATAACTAAAAGCAGTATCAACAGAACTATTTTTTGCAGCATTTTACATTATTTAGTTTTCAGCAATATACTTTTTATTGTTTGAGGTAAATTTGCAGTAAGAAAAAACATAAGCTTAAGCTTCTTTTATTCTAAGACTTTTTTTGTACCAGGGTCTCTTTATTTTTGTTTCCTGATAGTGATATCCATAGTTGGGGCCGTAACCATATCCGTATGCGGTTTTCATATTCACTGCATTGATAAGAATACCAACATTTTTTAATTGTTCTTTTTTAATAAAATTATTTATATGAACTAAATTACTCTTATCTGTATAATCATATTTTACAACAAATACAGTAACATCAGCCAAATGGCTAAAATTGAGTGTGTCTGATACTATTTGTACCGGAGCAGTATCTAATATTATAAAATCATAAAGATCCTTTGCTTCTTCAATCAATACTTCAAAATTAGAATTGGTTATTAATTGAGAGGGATTAGGAGGAACTTCTCCTGCGAGCAGGATATCAAGGTTTTTAGAATAATTAGTATCTTTTTGCAGGAATTCTTTCCAGTCATCATTTTTATTCGCCAGATAATTGGTAAGACCTGATACGTTTTTATTGATATTGAAATATTCATGCAATTGCGGATTTCTTAAATCAACACCAATTAATAATACTTTTTTATTAAGGTTACTAATTGTTACAGCATTATGAAAAGCACAAAAGGATTTTCCTTCTCCCTGAATAGAAGAGGTAAACAGTATTATGTTTCCTTTGTCTTCCTTTTTTTTATGCAGCAGGTAACGTATGTTTGAAACCAAGGTACGTGTTGCCTCTGCTATTAATGAGCGGGAAGTAGCAGTGTTTTCTAACTTTTCATTGGTATTTATTTTAGGAATATGTCCCAGAATAGGAATATTGTTAATTACTTTTTGAATATCTTCTTCGTTATGTATTTTGGTATCAAGGTATAAACGAACATATATTATTCCGAAAGGCAGCAGTAAACCAAATAAAAATGCTCCAATCATAAATGATTTGGGCTGAGGAAAAATTGCCGAATAATTTGTTTCGGGTGCATTTAAGGTCTTTAAATTTGATTCTAAAATTGCTCCGTTCAAAACCGCTTCTTCCTTTTTTTGCAATAATGCCACATACGTTTCTTCTTTCATACTAAGATTACTATTGATGTTGCCCAATATTTTATCTTGTGTAGGAATGCTTTTAACTTTTGATTCGGCGATGCTTTGCTGCGATTTGTTGGCTATATTGGTTTGGTTTAAAAAGTTTAAATAACCTTCTAAACTATTTAATATTTCTTGTTTTTGAACCTTTAACTGGGTCATTAAAGTTATATAGGCCGGATTGTTTTTTTGTGCTCTCTGCAGGATCAGTTCACTATCCATAAGTTTTGCATTATAATTTAAAAGCATTTGATTGACTATCGTTGATTCTAAATTATAATTTGTTCCCAAAGCCTGTGCAGCATCAGATTTCCTGATATCGTTAATGGCATAATTGGCTAGTGAAATTTGTTTTTCGTTGAGTAAAGAACTTTCATTTTTCTGGCTCCTGTCGGCAGTTTTTTCGGCAATATAATTGTCCATTACCCCTATTTCATTGTTTTGCAGATATCTTTCTTTTACACTTTCTATGGAATCTTTTTCTTTAGTGAAACTTTTTATCCTTTGATTTAAATAAGCAACCGTATTGGTAAAGGTTTTTTGCTTGTTGATTACAATGCTTTTATCCAGTAAAACGATGATTTCATTTAATATTTTTCTTGAATGTACGGGACTTGAACCAATATGGTTTAATTCTATTGTTCCTTTTGACTTTTCATCGGATAAAACAATTAAAGATGACTTTAAATTCTTTAATGCAATATCTGTTGGTTCAAGACTTATTTTATATTCGTTATCGAAATAATAGGAAGGGTTTTTCTTTACTTTTGAAGCTAATTTAATTTTAAACGGAAGATCTTTTATTTCCTGGTCTCCTTCATATCCTTTAACTCTATAACTTTTTTCTGTATCTGGATTGGTGATAATAAATCCTGCTTTATCTATTTTAATTTCATACGAAACCTGCGGCAGCGAATCTTTAGCAACCGTAAGTTTTAAAATAAAGGGAACTTCGTTTATATATTTATTTTGTATGGCATATACTTTTTCAAAATAACTCACATTTAAATTCAAATTCTTAACTACACCCAGCAAAAACTCATTAGACGTAATAAGCCTGATTTCATCGTCTAAATTATATTCATTACTTTTTTGGTCTGTGCTGATAGTTATAATTTTTGTTTTATCTTCTTGTTTTTTATCAATAAAGATCAAAGCCGAAGTTTGGTAAGTTGGCGGAACTATTTTGATAAAAATGAACGCCGCGCCTACACATAAAATTAAACTAAACAGGAACCAAGGCCAATACTTGAGATACTTTAAAAATTCTTTTTTAAAATCCATAATTATTCAATTAATTATACAACAGTATTTATAACAATAAGCATAATTTGAACTGCTCTTTTTTACTTTGTCATTGTGCAATAAGTAAAACGACTGCTAGAAGAGAAGCTGTTATACCCAATACTTGTATTGGATCTTTAATTAAACCACCGCTGTTTGCTTTTAGTTTATTGGGTTCTACAACAATAACATCGTTCTGCCTGATTCGAAAATTTGGGTTAGACATCCAGGAAGCTGTAGTCAGGTCAACATGATAAACTAAACGTTTTCCATCTACTTCTCTAATCAATTTTATATCTTTCCGAACTGCTGAATAGGTTAAGTCTTTTGCCAGTCCTATTGCATCGAGCAGGCTGATAGATTCTTCACTAAAAGGTATTACACCGGGAGAATTTACTTCTCCCAAAATGGTAAATTTATTATTGAGTACCCGCACCTGCACGGTAGGATTTACTAAATAGCCTTCACTAATCAAACGCTCTTTTATTTTGAGCTCTGCATTGGCCGGTGTCAGGCCTCCAACTTTAATTTCGTTTAAAATAGGCATGGTGATATTTCCCTGAGGAGTAACCAAATACCCCGTTAATTTCATCATTTCTACTGATGTTTGTCCGCCGGTAGTTCCAGCACTAATATTAAATGGCGCCGCTACCAGAGGGTTGATGTCTCCTACGTCAATTTTTAAAATATCATTGGGCTGTATTTTTGTTGACACATAATTTAAATTCGAATTTGCATAGCTGTCCAGATCTTGTAAATACAGCATTTCTTTCTTTGTGGTACAAGACTGAAACATCAATAAAAGCAATAAAATTATCGGAAGTAAAATTTTCTTCATGTTCATCGTAGTATGTTTTTAGTATTTTTTAATTACTCTAAATTCTATTGAAATAAAACTCACTTTTAAGTTATGTTCTCTCTCTCCTCAAAAAAAAAATACTGATGAATCAATATTTATCCTCTTTATTAATGAACTATATACTGTCTCAAAGCGATACTTTTTTTAAGAAAGACAACCAATATTGCGGCTAAACCGTAAAACTTATAAATTTTATAATCTTCGTATAAAACTTCAAAGGCGCGTTTTAAACTGGTACTCATACCTCCCATTCTCATTTTAACGATATAGGCATCGATATAACTCATGTTTATTTTATGTTTGTATAAATAGCGGAGCAAAAATTCAGTATCAGATGCTATTTTAAAATCAAGGTTGTACAGACCATGTTTATCAATTACAGCTTTCTTTAAATAAACAGTAGGATGCAAAGGCAGCCAGCCTTTTTTAACTCTTTTAAGGCTAAAAACACCTCCTATTCTATCGCGGACCAAACGTTCCTCTTTATCATTTGAAACATAAATTCCATCACCATAAACCCCATCTATATTGGGCTCATAATCAAAACGGGCTGCAATTCTTGTTACAGCCTTTTTGTCAAAAAATTCATCATCAGAATGCATTAAACCAATAACATCTCCCGTTGCCAATTGAAGCCCTTTGTTAATAGCATCGTACATGCCTTTATCCGGTTCAGAAATGTACTTGGATATCCTATCTCGATAAGACTCAATAATTTCCTGTGTTCCATCTGTAGAACTGCCATCGATAATGATGTATTCTATGTCATGATAATTTTGCGCCAGCACACTTTGAATTGCTTTTTCTATCGTGGCTTTGCGATTGTAACACACTGTAATTATGGTAATTCTCATAAATAATTATATTTTTAAGATAAAAATTTCACATAATTTCCATATAAAACTAAAACAAAAGATTTCTACTAAAAAAAGTTCTCGATGAACCACCTCAATTGTCGTTAAAACCCTTAAAAATCAAAGTTTTAACTTAAAATCCCTGTATTAATTTCCTTAATAAGGAAATTGAGAAAAAGAAGCTTTCTCCTGATGCAGCAATAGTTTGTCAAAATAGTCAATAGTAGAAACCAAACCTTCCCGCAATTGTATTTTGGGCTCCCAGCCATTTAGTTTATTATGGGCCAGAGAAATATCCGGCTGTCTTTGTTTGGGGTCGTCCTGCGGTAAACCGAGATGAATAATTTTAGATTTTGAACCAGTTAATTCAATAATTGCCTGAGCAAGTTCGAGCATTGTAAACTCATTGGGGTTCCCTAAATTTACCGGCCCTAAAAAATCACGATCTGTACCCATCATCCTAATCATGCCTTCGACTAAATCATCAACATATTGAAAAGAACGGGTTTGCAAACCGTCTCCAAAAATGGTAATATCTTTTTCCTGCAGTGCTTGTACAATAAAATTAGAAACAACTCTCCCATCTGACGGATTCATGTTTGGGCCATAGGTATTAAATATTCGGACGATTTTAATGGCAACTTTATTCTGGTTGTGATAATCCATAAATAAAGTCTCGGCGCAGCGTTTTCCTTCATCATAACAAGAGCGAATGCCTATTGGGTTTACGTGTCCCCAATAACTTTCCGTTTGAGGATGTACCAAAGGATCGCCATATACTTCACTTGTACTGGCCTGAAGGACTTTGGCTCTGACGCGTTTTGCTAATCCCAGTACATTAATTGCTCCCATAACAGAAGTTTTTATGGTCTTTATTGGATTGTACTGGTAATGCACCGGAGATGCCGGGCAGGCCAAGTTGTAAATCTCGTCTACCTCAGCATAATAAGATTCTGTTATGTCGTGTCTTACCATTTCAAAATACGGATTATCGATTAAATCAATAATATTAGATTTAGTTCCGGTAAAGTAATTATCGAGACAAATTACCTCGTTTCCTTCATTCAGTAATCTTTTGCACAAATGTGAGCCTACAAATCCGGCTCCTCCAGTTATCAATATTCTTTTCATGTTAATTCTATTTATTTTTGATTAAATCAATTTTAGTTTGAATTTGAAAAAAGTAATGTGACTTAAAACGTGCCAGATAAAATCCTTCTTTTCCATCTAAAAAACCAAGTTTTAAAAAGTAGGCTCCCAAAAAATAAACAACAGGAAGCAGTCCTGTATTTAAAAGACCGTATTTAATTTTTTGATTTAAGGATAAAAGCGTGTTCTTAGATTTTTTCAGATGTAAATATCTTTGGGCTTCCCAGGTAGAATAAGCATTGTGTTTGTCTATATAATGCTCTAAATTTTTAAAATCTTTATGAACAACCTTTGCTTTGATAATGCCTACTTTACCTTCTATAACCGGGTGTTCATGTACTTCCATATCTAAATGACTCCACAAATCTTCCTCTATTTTTTCGTAAGCCCCTTTTGATTTTTTAAAAAGTGCCGACTTTTGAAAACCATATCCGTATTTGAGTTTTCTTCCCATAAAATAGTTTTCAAAACGTATCGTGAAACCATTATAAGCGGGATCCTGAATTTTATGCTCTATTTCGGTAACAAATTCATCGGTAACAAATTCATCGGCATCCAGAAACAAAATCCATTCGTTGAGAAGGTTTGCATTTTGCAGCGCCCAGTTGCGTTTTTTTGGAAACTTACCGTTCCATTGAAACTGCAGTACTTCGGCTCCCATAGCCGATGCAATAATTGCAGTATCATCAGTACTGCCTGAATCAACAACAATTATTTGAGAGAATCGCTTTAATTTATCCAGACAAAATGGTAAATTTTTAGCTTCGTTTTTAACAGAAACGATTACGGAAATTGGAATTTTATTCAAAACTTCTAAATTTTATTAATTTGGAAGGGTTTCCTCCTACTATAGAATTTTCCTCAACATCTTTAATAACCACTGCACGTGCTGCAACAACAGAATAATTTTCTACAGATACGCCGGGTGCAATAAAAGCATCAGCAGCAATCCATACTCCGTTTCCTATTGTGATTGGTTTTAATATTAGAGGAAAATCTTTTTTAGTATAATCGTGGGTAGAGGCACATAAATACGCTTTTTGCGATATTACCGTATTATCCCCAATGCTTATTTTTCCCTGATTATAACAATCGACTTTAGGCCCCAGGCTGGAATTTTTGCCAAGCTCTAAATTCCATGGAGCCCATACTTTTACTGAGGCATAAACATGCGCTGACCATTCTATTTTTGCACCGAAACATTTTAGCACCAAAACTCTCCATGTTTTAAATAACCGGGAAGCAAACGGGCGAAATAAAATTAACCGTGCAAAATTCCAGATCAATCTTGAAATTTTGTTTTTTAAACTAAAAGAATGACTATAAGCAGCTAAATCCAAAATAGTATCAATTAAGTATTTTTTTATACAAGTCGTTCATTTGATTTGCAACAGCTTTAATTTCATATTTTTCTGCTACAAGTTTTCTTCCTTTTCTGCCCATATTTTGTAATTCATCGGCAGCGGTATTAAGTACCTGCGTAATGATTTTTTCGAGATTTGAAACAGATAAGTTTATCCACCATCCACATTCATGTATTTCTAAATCTTCCCAGGGTGTATCCTGTGTTGTTATTACAGGAACTCCTAATGCCAGGGCTTCTGCTACTACAATCCCAAAATTTTCGCTATGGGTTGGCAGTACCATTACATCTGCAGATCGTAAAAAATCCCATTTATCATTACCATATTTTGCTCCTACAAAATTTACATTTTTTAGATCTTTGGCACTTTTACTTAAGTGTGCTATATAATTTTCATCGCCATGTCCTGCAATTTCAAGCTGCCATCCGTTAGTATTACAATGGCGCCAGGCTTCAAGCAGTAATTCAATGCCTTTTTTAGGATGAATTCGGGATATAAACACCATTTTTTTTGTTCCATAATGCTCTTTAATTCCTTTAACATCGTTTAAATCAATACCATTCGGAATTATGGAAATAGGTGGTTTAAATCCTAAATACTGAATATTCAGTGCTTCCATTTCAGCAGTTGTATGTAAAAATGAGGCTCTTTGAATGGCTTTTTTTTGATACAAAAACAACCCTAATCTTTTCTTCCAGGAGTTGTGAGCCATAATCCAGGGTTCTAACATTCCGTGTGGGGACAGTATTACTTTAATTCCCACTTCCTGAGCTATCTTTTGAAAACCCCAGTTTTGAGGGCTCCAAATACCATTTATATGAACTATATCTGGTTTTTCGGCAAGTAAAAAGGTTCGAAACTCTTCGAGCATAGAAAACCATCTCAGAATACCTGTTTCAAAAAATTTAATTCTAACACCCGGGATATTTATTGGGTGAGAAGTTTTTTTTGTTGCCACAATTATTTCCATATGGGTTTTTAATGCCGTACTTAATAATCTCATATATTCTGTAGTTCCTCCTCCTCCCTTATCAATTCCTGCAATAAAATGGATTACTTTCATACAATTTGATTAATTTCTTTGTAAATAACTTCAACAGCATCAAGAAAATACTCTGTAGTAAATTTTTGCGACTGGGTAAAAGATCTTTCAATCGTTTCTGTTTGCTGAGGTCTGGATAATTTCAATACTTTTTCTATTGTTTTTGCTCCATCCTCTTTCCATTGCTGCCAATGTGATGCATCTGCTGGTTTTTTATCGATATAAAAAGCAGCCATTCCGCCTACTTCATTCATTGGAGCTTTATTGGTCGTAATCACCGGACATCCTGAAGCCATTGCCTCAATAATGGGCCAGCCAAAACCTTCGTCCAGAGACGGAAACAATAAACAAATTGCTCCGGAATAAGCATTATTGACATGTTCGTCTGATAGATTCGTGATAAAATGAATATCATCTTTGAATGGTGATTTCTTGTGCAGAATAGTCAATTCTTCTGACGGTTCTTCACCAATCAAAACCAAGGGTATTTTTGTATTGTATAAATTTCTCCAGGTTTCATAAATTTCCAGTACGCCTTGTCGGTTTTTGTAATATTGGTTTCCGCCAATATGCATAATATAACCCTGGGATAAAAGTATATTGAACTTTGTTTCTAATAAGTCCCGAGAAGATTCTCTTGGCAGAGAAAAAAAAGGGCGGTTTAAACCGTTATAACATACTTTAGAATTAGCAATTTCTCCCAAATGCAGTTTGTGTAAATCCTGACGTGTTTTTTTTGAAATGGAAATAAAATTTTTTCCTTTTGAAAATCCTCTTCTTATATAAATTTGATACAGCCTGCCTGTAAATGATGTTGGGTTTTCCGGTATCATTCCTAATGCCGATTTTAAAGCTAAAAAATCATGGCAGTGCACTACGTGTTTTCTGTTTTTTACCAGCGGTACCCACGGACCAAGAGCCTGATCTGCAAATACAAAAAGGGTATCTTTTGAGGAATTTCGCAATTTTAATTTTACCTCAATTGGAAATACAAAATACTGATCGATATAACCCAGCCATTTTTTAAAAGATTTCATTAAAGGCAGCTTATAAAATCGGGCTTTAGGACTCCATACAGCTACTTCATGTCCTCTTTCTTTCATTCCGTTCAGCAGCATATTGGCATAGCGCGGCATACTTTGATGACCTAAAAACGAAGGATGCGTAAAAAGTACTATTTTCATCACTCTGTTTTCAAATTGATGTTTATACCAGCCAGCAATAACCCTGCAGCAATCACGGCACAGCCCAGCATACTTGGCTGAGCCCATTGTCCTTGGGTGATTAAAAACAACGCAGTTCCGCAGAATGTCAGGGGCAGCAGTTTATAGTTTCCCGGCAATTTTATAGAACTGTAAAAAAGTCCAAACGCTAAAACCAATCTCAAAACGACAAGGCCGCCTCCTAAAATAAGTCCCTGCTCGCCGCCCACACGATTTAATTCGCCTTCTGAAACTAAAAATTTTCTCTGCCCTGTCAGCAGCTGCGCACCTGCATTGGTTCCCATTCCTAAATTGCCTTCAAATAAAGGCGCTTTTAATAATGTCGTAATAGGTTCTGTAAATCCGTTTATGGTTCGCATCACAATAGATCCTCCTTCCTGTCCTTTTGCCGTATCTACACGGCTCATAAAAACCTGTGTCCCCAGATTAAAAATTGATGTAGTTCTTTGTAAAACAATAAATAAAACCAGAATGACTAAAACAGTAGAAATTAACCGTATTAATGATTTTACGCTGGTTGCAGATCCTGCAAAAGCAAAAAATCCAACTAATAAAACGCCTAACACCGCTGTTCTGCTCACGGTTAAAGGCAAAGCTATTATTAAGGCGATAGTGCTGGAGATAAGCAGGATTTTGGAACAGGCTTCTTTTGACAGCCAGAAATAAAATACAAATACAGAAACCAAAATGTAGAAGGCAGATAATCCTGTTGTAAACGAAAATGTTCCCGATGGTCTAAAATACCCCATTGCACCATCAAAACCAGCACTTCCTTCTCCGCCTAAACCCGTATTAATATATGCCGTCTGCGGACTTGTAAATTGAAGATAAATAATCAGGGTCATTAAAATATTGACTGCCAGCATTACCCGTCCTGTTTTAAGAATATCTTCTTTCTTAAAAATGGCTCCGATTATAAAAATCAACGGAAAATGAATGAGCATAATCCTTGCTCCATAAAGACCAACGAAAAGATTTCCGTGTCCGAAAGTAAGCGTAATCGCTAAACCCAATAATGTAAAAATGGAGCTTAAAACTACATAGCCATTTATAAATTTCACATTGAGATAAAAAGCTCTTATAATAATAAAAATAGCAATTGGGTCACGCACAATTAAAAGCGGTGTGGCCAGACTTGGCAAAATCCATTTACGAAGAGCACCTTCAAAAATCCAAAGTAAAAAATACAGCCAAATAGCAATCTTTAAGGATTTATACGATTGTTCTAAATCTTGTACTTTTGCTGCGTCCATCTTTTTTAATTGTTTACAAAATCTTTAATGAAGAAAGGGCATCGGCCATTTCTTTTCCATAAACTGACCAAGGTCTGGTTTGCGCTTTGTTTTGAGCCGCAAGCCCAAATTGTTCCAATATTTCCGGTTTTTCAAGTATTTGAGTAATGACTTCTTTTATGGCTTTTGAAGATCCGGCGGGAACAATCCATCCGTCTTTTCCGTGTTCTATTAAATCCGGGCCTGCAGTACGATTGGTTGTAATAACCGGAATTCCCTGCGACATGGCTTCGGTAATTACCAAACCAAAACCTTCAAAAAGAGAAGGAAAAACAAATATGTCATGTTCGTACATACACTCTAAAACCTCATCGTGAGATAATGATGGAATCCAGTTGTGTTTTTCTAAAGCCTGATTTAATGCTTCGCAATTGGATACTGCTTTATGTCCTACAATTGTCAGTTCTACTTTATCCTGCATTTTTTCGACTGCATCAAATAAATAGGATATTCCTTTTCGCTGCGATAAACCTCCTATGAATAAAATTTTTAGTTTTCGATCCAAAAGAGGCTCGTAGTATTTTTTTCTGGTAACTGTCGGAAAACCGTATGGAATTACTTTTATTTCGGGCAGGTTTCCTTTATAGTTTTCTAATGTTTTTTTGGTAAAACTGCTGGCGACGAAAATTACATCTGCCAAAGCTAATTCTTCATCTTTTTTGCTCAGTTTCCCTAGTGAATCATTGAAACCAAGCAGCGTATCTGACCAAGCCGGATTAATGTCAAATTCTTTCTGCATCAATAATCTGGCACTTTTCCAATACCCAATTGGTAAATCATAAATACAATAAAGCCCTAATTGTTTTGCTTTTTTGAAAGTAGATAAAGCTCCATCTTCATATGCATAAACTCCTAAAAGGTCTTCTTTTTTTAATTCGGTTAAATTATCAGCAACCCATTTATCATGTTTTTGATAGACTTTGTCAATACAGAAAAAGCCTTTTTCGTGTGTTATTAAAAAATCTAATTTAAATTTTGAGGTTAGTAAACGTCCGAATTCAAAAAAGGATCTTGATCGTGTGTATGGCTGCCAGGTTTCGTCTAAACTTCTTCTTTTTAAATCTTTTAGTTTCGGATTATTTCCAAGCTTAAACAATAACTGTCCGGGAAATATAGCAATTGAAGTAAACAGTTTAAAAAGCTGCTGTTCTTTCAATAAACCTGTTACGAGATTTTTTGAATTTGCGTTTAAAGTTGGATGTGAAACCAATAATTTCATACTGCAGAAATTGAATTAATAAACTGCACTGCTATATTATTTAAATCAGAAACCTCAACGTTTTGCGGCGTTATATTCAGATTATTTTTCTCGTATTTAATAATCTGCGGAATCTCATACTGTCCTTTTGCTGGAGTCCAATTTCTTGAAACACAAATCGTATTGATCTGATGTTCTTTGTACGCTGCAAAAACACCGCTTTTTTCTGTTTGGAAATACGGAGTTGTTGATATTCCAAAATCGCTGTCTCTCAAAACCTGTGATATTACTTTTTCAGATTGTACGCCAAGAATTTCATAAGCAATATTATAATTGTCTAATATTGCAGTATAATTAATTAATTCCGGACCGTTTTTACCGATGAAAACAAATTTTATAGGTTTCTCAAACTTATCTGAATTATTGCTTAAATCTTTAATAAAATCTTCAAAAGGGGCTCCGTTATGAATGGTGCCAAACAACACAAACTGAGCAAATTCTATTGGTTCTTTTTTCTCCGCTGTTAACGGTATATTACCGCAAATGGGCAAAACTTCTGCCTTGATATTATGGGATTGAAGAAAGAACTGATACAGTTTATTTTGGGTATTTATAGAATGTGTTTTTGTATTTTGAACAATTTTTTTGGCGATTACCTGCTGTAATTTTCCAATGCATTTGTGTTTAATGGAAGACTCGATATCAATTCCAAGCCATAATTCATGAAACATAATATGCCATTTATGATTTCCTCTAATTTTTTTTAAATATGAAGGCAGCCAGAAAGGCAGTCCTTTTGGGTTGAAGCTGTAAGGAACGTATTGCAGTGAAATCCAGTCGGGTTCAAAATCTTTTAAAATACTTTGCAGCCAAATTAAACGCTGTTTGTTTGGTGCAGCAGCCGGGATTCTATGCACGATTACAGGAGTTTCTTCTACAACCTGAGTTTCGCTTATAAAAGAAACAGCTTCGTGATCGCATAAAGATAAAATCTGTGCTTCATGACCGGATTTTATAAGTTTACCACATAAGCGGCGGGTATAATCGCCTACACCATCGCTGCCAATTTCTGCAGAGCCGCAAATGAAGAGTATTTCCATTTCGTGATTTAATTATTGAATTTTATATGGGAGTTTTTTTCGTTTTTCGTTAATCAAACTGGTACAATTTCAGTACAAAATGGATGTGTTTTTTGTTATAATTGTTTTCAGGTATTTTGATGTTCGATACGTTTTTTTAACACTTTTATCAATAAAATTGACGACTGGAAATAATCTGGGGTAATGATTCCGGACTAAATGCAGGAACTTTTCAATGCCTTTTTTTCCGCGCCAGCTGCCATTTATTAAATGAATAGCGTAGGACTTTCTGTCTAAATAAATAGAATTACCTACCAGTATATTTGCCGGAAGAATAAGCATATTCTCTCTTAAAACCTGTTCCTTATTTTGGTAAGTATAGCCGTATTTTTCGGCTACCGGGGTTATTACTGAACCTATTATTACCTGCTTTAAATTCATTGTTCCATCATCAGCAAATAATCGCAGGTCTTTATATTGTTCTAAGCAATCTTTGACATACGGGTGATTGGGAACCGAGGCAAAAATTGCTCCCTGAACTGCAAAACCTGTAATAATTTCACCGTTTATTGGCAGATACGAAGAGTTTAACTGCTTAATCCCTCCCGCATCTTCAAACAATCCGGGATGTATTTCATGTGCGCTGAAAAAATCATAGTCAAACCATGTTTCATTAAATGGCTTCAATATTTTAACATCTGAGTCCAGATATAAACCACCTTCAGTATATAACGCATATAGTCGAACATAATCTGCCGCAAAAGCCCATTTTTTTGCATGAAAGGCCTCTTTTACAAAAGGAATCGAATCAAAATCAAAACTATCTTTATTCCATATTCGTATTTCAAATTCAGGCAGGTGAATTTTCCAGGTAGCCATACATTCTTTTATAAATGGAGTATAATCTTCACCACTAAACCAGCAGATATGAATTGTTTTTGGAATCATAATTTTCTTTTATCTGTTTTAAAAAATTTACACTTTATAGAATCTTCCAATAACTTTGGCTATTTTAATACCTATTGATTTTCGTGTAATTTCCCATTTAGAATGTGCCAATATGGGATCACTGCAATATTTCCAATAAATAACATCTGAATTTCTGGGGATTTTTCCCTGAACGGCCCTTAATAAATGGTGTGCCTTCCATGGTTTTGGACTTCCCATTCCGTGTGACATTGTCGAATTACCTTTAGAAAACCCCATTCCTTCTTTGCCAATATAACTCACAGGATCATTGTAAACTTCAATGGCTGCATTTAACGCGTCCTGGTCCGGTTTATCAAAAATTTGGAATCCTTCTCTTTTTAAAACCGTTGAATTGTAGGATTGATTTAAAAAAATAGAATTCTCCAAACCTCCAATTGCCGGTCCCATAAGTTCCTGCATCTGAACCCATAAATTTAAAAATGAGCAGTTTTTTTTTAGTAATCCAACAAAACCTGCGTTTACATAAATAGCGTTTTTAAACTGTAAATCGATGTGGTAGTGTTTGTAATAGTTTTTCCAGCCTTGCCGCCGGGGATGATATTCCTGCAAAGGTGAATTCACATCTTCGCAAAGTGCTACGCCGCAGTTTATCCATTGTTCGTAACAGGTCCATGAATCATTTATCACAATATCGGGGTCAAAATAAAACATTGCGTCTGCTTCTTTTGCGGGGCCTTCCCAGAGTTCAAGCATAAAATCTGGTTTGTAGTTTGCCATATTATAGTTGGTCACTATTGGCAGAAAAATTAGTTTTATGTCCTGTATCGGAGTTAATATAATGGCTTCTTTCCATTTACCAATTGTTTCCTTTTCACCTCTTAAAACCCAATTGGGCAATCTGCCTCGATAACCCACATAAATATCGCCTCTAAATCCGTTTTGATATAGTGAATTAGAAAGTGCAGCTACACCAAAATGGTAGTGCCCCTCGAAAATAGTGCATACTGCTGCATTCATATAGTATTATAAATTTAATATGCGTTTAAGTCTTCTTGTTACCCGTTTCGATTGGTTCCTGATATAGGTAATGTAAAATAAATCAGAGCTTTGAACTTTGTATAAACTCATCATACGTTCTTTATGAGTCTGGCTGGAATACATTAATTCGTCTATCGGTTCTGCTCCCAGACGGCCTCTGCCAGAATAGTGTAAATGACTAATGGGTACATTTAAAGCTGGAAATGAAGATTGCTTATTCACAACTATTTTAGATTCCTCAGACAATTGAGAATACCAAATTTTGTATGAGTCTGTGTTTTGTTTGTACCCGCCTTGAATGGCATGAATTAAATCTAAACTATTGGTATAATCTCCAGACCAGGAACTGAGCCAATTATATGGAGGTTTGCATAAATTGAGTAATTTCCATTCTCCAAGTAATGAGGCGATATGCAATAAGGACTGGTCGTGTTTTTTGGGAATTTCAGGATTTTGTCTGAACCATTCTACAGCAGTGTTCATATCTGCAATCATTTTTGAACTTTTTCTTACCAGTATGTGTCCGGCTGTAATGGCTGAATTTAAACTGTCTTTCCCAAAGTTTTCTTTTATTTTTTCGGGCTGCAGATAATTGTGTATGCCACAGGTCGTGTATTCTGTATCGGCGTGGACTAAATCATAACCATTTGAGAATTCAAACAAGCGCTCCCAATTCATTAGCGCCACGATATCATTATCGGTATAAATAAATTCGTCCCAATCTGAAAAGAATGCTAAAAAACGGTATAAAAACCCCATTGGGCATTCTGTTAAAACGCTTCTCAGGTTTTTTATAAAACTTCTGGCTTCTTCCGGAAAATCTTCTACGGTTAAAAATTCAACTTCATTTAAGATATATTGAGAATTTACTTTTTCTCCTCCAAAATGAATTAGTCGAATTGGCAATGTACAGCCGCTTTTTCTAATGGAATAAATTAGGTTTTCGCTGTACCACTGACTTTTTAAATTGGCCACTAAAACAATACCTTTTTTCATCTATATTGGTTTATAAGCTTAAATGCCATTTATAATTTTTCTGCCACATTTTATGGCGAACCGGCCCTGTATAATGCCGAACGGCCATTTGTTTTGGACTGAATAAATACGAAAAATCAAATTGATCGCCTGAATCTAAAATGAAGGTTTTAGGTGTTAAAGGCATATAGGAATTATTTTTTAGCAAATGGTGATAAACGGTTTGCTCGCTAAAATATTCGTAGGTGAAATTATAGGTTTTAAAAAAGTCTAAAGATTCTTTTATGTTCTTAAAAGCTTCATTGGCAAAAATAAAACCGGAGTTTACCTGATATATTTGTTCTGAGTTTAGGGCTTTGTAACGGCTGTCTAAACATCCCCAGCTTACATCTGGCATATACCAGCCGTTTGCTTTGGGTTTTTCTGTTAGTATTAGTTTTAAAACATTGGCGTGTTCATAAAACAAAATATCTGAGTCTATGAATAGTGTTGGTTTTTCGATTGGATGATTTAAATAGTAAAACAGTTTTTTGCCTAATGGATATTTTTTAGCATAATCGATTAAATAGTTTTCATAAGGTTCTAATTCTGCTTTACATAAACCTTTTAAGGATTGTATTTCGTTCCAGTCGAGTCCTTCGGCTACTTTTAGGAAATCAAAATTGCTTTCGAGTTGATTTATTTGTGCCTGAGTATGTGTGCCGTCTGAATATAGGGTCCATTTAATTGGTTTTCCTACGTAGCGAATAAAAGATAAAACAGACAAAACCTGCTCGTGAAAATCATTGAATGAGGAGAAACTGGCGACCTCCATTTCGATAGTTTTTTTTTTACTGACTTGGTTTACCAAATGGTATAATCCTATTGCTACTTGTCTGGCAAACTTTTTACGGTTTACTTTTCCTTTTGCTATGGTTATTTTTTTAGTAAGTCCGCCTTGACCTGGTAATTTATTCATGTTTTTTTGCTCTAATTATTACTAAAAAACTAAATATATAATTTACTATTAATGAAAGACACTGGTTGAAAATACTGTAGTACAAAATGCCTCGAAGCTTTGTTAAATCCCAAATAAAATAAGCTGGTATGACGGTTCCTAAACTGAGCGCAATTACAAATACTGGGTTTAAAAAATGTCCTCTGCTGCCTATCAAATTACCACTCATTGCAGCAATTAATCCGATGCAGTTTGATAACATAATCAAAAAAAGTTCAGACGATAATGAACTGTAAGAAGCTCCTAAAAGCCATAACATTGGAGCAGGAAACAGAAATACAATGAGCATAATAAAGCCTGCTGCCAAAAAAAGGATTAACTGAAAAAATAAAAAATATCTTAAAAGAGTTTCTTTGTTATTTGTTAATCTTGAAAAACGAGGTAAAAATAAGGTACCTGATATAGTGGTAAAAAAAGCCATGAGTGCCGCAAACCTGCCCAAAGCTCCTATACTTGCCAAATCAGTAGAATTGCCAAAAACAGATAATATCCAAATTACGATTTGTCCTGATAGTGCATAAAATATAATATTGGGCAGGATGCGGGTTACGATTCTTAATATTTCTTTGCGAATTACAGGATCTGGTTTTTGGTTACTGTCGACAAACTTTTTATTGATTATTTTGAGTTTAGAATTACCATACATCTGCGGAATTCCGGAAGCCAAAATAAGGACGAAAGTCCAGGGGAAAATAAATATCGTTAAAACGATTAAAACCAATCGTCCAAAACCAACTCGTAATTGATTTTTTTGCAGGCTCGAAATATCCTGATGTAATTTGGGTGTAATTTCTAATAAAGAATCTGATAAAGCCGCATAAAAAGCTGGAATTAATGATAGAAAAATTAAAACTGCTGATAACCAGCCTGCATTGTTTTTTAATAATAAATAAATGATTATGGGCGTAGAAACTGTTAAAGCTATAAATGCAAATTTCTTTCTTAAATCTAAACCCGTCGCCAAAACTTCCCCCAGCTTTTGAGGATTTTTCCATACTTTGCCGCTCAGCGCCATGACTCCGTTTGAAATACCAGAATCTGTAAACATGACTAAAGTGCCTAACATGGTATTGGCGAGCGTGTATAAAGCGTATTCCTGAACTGGCAGCATTCTGACAATCAATATGCCAGACACAAATCCGGTTATTTTTAATATTACCTCTGTACTCCCTACAATCGAAACTAACTTTATGAAATTTAAACTTTTATCGAAATGCTGGTGCTGTTTTATTTTATCTAATGACCAATTCATTTACTAGTTTTAATTTATCATTAAAAAAACTATTCTTTCCAATTCCTTTAACCTGAAAACCTATTGCGTCTAATTTTTTAAAATCCAGAATATTACGGCCGTCAAATAAAAAAGCGGGTTTGTACATATTGTTGTAAATACTTTCCCAATCGTAGGTTTTAAATTCATCCCATTCTGTTAATATCGCAGCTGCATGAGCCTGATTGAGTGCATCAATGGCTGTTTTGTAAACAGAAATCTGATTCAGTTTTGATTTGATTTTCTCTTCAGAAAGTCCTTTCAATTCCCATAGACAAAGCATATCGGCTTTAATTTTTTCTTCAGAAACTTTGGGATCATATACATGAATTTCTGCTCCGTCTTCGATTAAATGCTCTGCTACATAAATCGCTGCAGATTCTCTGGTATCATTGGTATCTTTTTTGAAAGCCCAGCCTAAAAAAGTTATCTTTTTTCCACTTACGGTATTAAAAAGAGAGCAGATAATATTTTTAGCAAAACGGTATTTTTGGTAATCATTTAGAATAATAATCTGCTCCCAATAATTGGCTGCTTCCGGCAGATTAAAATAGCGGCACAAATACACTAGGTTTAAAATATCTTTTTGAAAACAAGATCCTCCGAATCCTACCGAAGCTTTAAGAAACTTAGAACCAATTCGGCTGTCAGTTCCTATCGCAGCGGCAACCTCATCAACATCGGCTTCTGTCGCTTCGCACAAAGCAGATAATGCATTAATTGACGAAATTCTTTGTGCTAAAAATGCATTGGCGGTTAATTTTGATAATTCTGAAGACCAAACATTTGTGGTTAAAATTTGTTTCGGCGAAAGCCAGTGTGCATAAATATCAACCAGAGCCTGAATGGCTTTTTGGCCGCTTTCGGTTTGATTTCCTCCAATTAAAACTCTATCGGCATTAAATAAATCTTCGATAGCAGTTCCTTCGGCCAAAAACTCGGGATTAGAAAGTACTTCAAATTTAACACCGTTGCCGGTATGATCTAAAATAGTCTGCAAAGTTTGAGCTGTTCGAACGGGAAGCGTTGATTTTTCGACTATAATTTTATCATTTTTGGCTATTCTGGCTATTTGTCTGGCGCATAATTCTACAAATTTTAAATCGGCTGCCATTCCCTTGCCTTCACCGTATGTTTTTGTGGGCGTGTTTACGGCTATAAAAATCATATCTGCTGCTTCAATTGCGGCATCAACATCGGTTGAAAAAAACAAATTACGTCCTCTTGCTTCACGAACTACATCTGCAAGTCCAGGTTCGTAAACAGGAAGTTTATCTAAATTTTCTTCGTTCCATGCCGAAATGCGATCTCTGTTTAAATCTACAACTGTTACTTTAATTTCGGGACATTTCAATGCTATAACAGACATTGTAGGCCCTCCAACGTAACCGGCCCCTAAGCAGCAAATATTTTTGATTTTCATTTAGTTCGTGTTTTTTTGGAAGTGTTTTTTTAAACACGTAGAAACATAGTTTTTTAGGAATCTTTAGAAAGACTACAAAAAGAAACTAGTTTCTAACACATAGTTCTCACTTTTTGTCATTCCGAGGAACGAGGAATCGCACAAGTAACTCCGCAACAGCAAGTCGCCAACCTTTGTCGATTCTCTAGTGCGATTCCTCGTTCCTCGGAATGACAAGATTGTGCTGTCTATGTTTGTTAATGCAAGTGAAACGCCTTTTTTAAAACTCCTAAAAAACTATGTTTCTATGTGTTTAAATTAATCTGCCGTATTCGTTATTCGAAATAATTTAAGATCGTATAACCGTATTCTTTTAAATGCTGTTCTTTCTCCATCAATTTTAAATCAGACTGCATCATTTCTTTTACCAATGCAGGTAAATCATATTTACATTTCCAGCCGAGTTTAGTTCTGGCTTTTGTGGGATCACCTACCAATAAATCTACTTCTGTTGGTCTAAAATAGTTAGCATCGACAGCTAACACTTCTGTACCAAGCGGAATTTGATAATCCGGGTTACTGCAATACTTTACAATTCCTTTTTCTCTTATGCCTTTTCCTTTAAATTCTAATTCAATACCAACTTCGGCAAAACTCATTCGAACAAACTCACGAACTGTAGTTGTTTTTCCTGTAGCAATTACCCAATCTTCGGGTTCATCAGCCTGCAAAATCATCCACATCATTTTTACGTAATCTTTTGCATGTCCCCAATCGCGCTGTGCGTCCAGATTTCCTAAGTATAATTTATCCTGCAGTCCTAAGGCTATTCTTGCGGTTGCTCTGGTAATTTTGCGTGTTACAAAAGTTTCTCCGCGAATGGGCGATTCGTGATTAAACAAAATACCATTGCAGGCATACATTCCATAAGCTTCTCTGTAATTTACCGTAATCCAGTACGCGTACATTTTGGCTACTGCATAAGGCGAACGCGGATAAAATGGCGTTGTTTCAGATTGCGGAACTTCCTGTACTTTACCGTACAATTCGGATGTTGATGCCTGATAAATTCGTGTCTTTTTTTCTAACCCCAGCAAACGAACAGCGTCCAGAAGTCGTAAGGTTCCTAAACCATCTGCATTTCCTGTATATTCCGGAGTTTCAAATGAAACAGCTACATGGCTCATCGCAGCCAGATTATAGATTTCATCCGGCTGGATTTCCTGAATAATACGGGTTAAATTGGTACTGTCTGTCATGTCGCCGTAATGCAGAATAAAATTCCTGTTTTCTACATAAGGATCCTGGTATAAATGATCAATTCGGTCTGTATTAAATAAAGAGGTACGTCTTTTTAATCCGTGTACGATATAGCCTTTTTCTAATAAAAATTCACTTAAATAGGCTCCGTCTTGTCCTGTAACTCCTGTGATTAGGGCTGTTTTTTTCAATGGATTCATAATCTAATTGTAAGGCACAAAGGCATTATGCTGCAAAGTCGCAAATTTTATAAAGTCGTAACGATAAAGGGGTTCGGGGTAATTTGAAGGGCAAAAGATCAGTAAACCTTTTGTTTGAAATTTTCAATGTTTTCTAAAAACCAAGAGTAGGTTTTTTGTATTCCTTCTTCGAGTTCAGTTTGGTGTTTCCAGCCAATGCTGTGCATTTTAGAAACATCCATTAATTTTCGTGGTGTGCCGTCGGGTTTGGTATCATCCCAGAGAATATCGCCGGTATGGCCTACAATTTTTTGTACGGCTGCGGCAAGTTCCTTAATTGTTAAGTCTTTTCCAGTTCCAATATTGTACAGGTGTTCCGGAAGTTCGTTTTCGAGAGCAAAAACTACTGCTTCTGCCATATCATCTACAAATAGAAATTCGCGCATGGGTGTTCCTGTTCCCCAAAGTGTTACTACAGCATTATTATTTTCTTTGGCTTCGTGAAACTTACGAATCATGGCGGGCAGAACGTGAGAACTTTTTAAATCAAAATTGTCATGTGTACCGTATAAATTGGTTGGCATCAAGCTCACAAAATCCTTTTGAAATTGTCTGCGGATGGCTTCGCACAATTTTACTCCGGTAATTTTTGCCAAAGCGTACCATTCATTAGTTGGTTCTAAAGGAGCTGTGAGCAAATATTCTTCTTTTAACGGCTGTGGTGCTAATTTTGGATAAATGCAGGAACTTCCTAAAAAAATGAATTTATCTACTGCTAAACGGTGCGCTTCGTTAATGAGGTTGTTTTGAATCAGCATGTTTTCCATTAAAAAATCGTACGGAAAATCATTATTCGCCTTAATCCCTCCCACTTTTGCAGCAGCATCTATAATTACATCGGGTTTTGTTTTTCTGATAAAATCCCGAACGGCTTTCTGTTTTCTTAAATCCAATTCTTTGCTTGAGACTCCAACAAGATTAGTGTAGCCTTTTGCTGTCAGGGTTCTCCAAATGGCGCTTCCCACCATTCCATTATGTCCGGCAATATATATTATGGAATTTTTATTGATCATAGTGTAAATTTTATTTTACAGCAGCGGTGAAGCAATCGATTCTAATTGCTGGTAAACTTGTTTTACTTCCTGAGAATTTTCTTTTTGCAAAACCATCAAAGCATCGGCGGTATAAATCAAAATGCAATTTTTAACGCCTATAAATGTGGTGTGCAATGAAGTTCCTATAACAATATTTCTATTGGCATCGATTGGATGCCCTTTTTGAACCAAATAATCATAAACCGATTCGAAAGAACCAAGATCTGACCAATCAAAATGAGCGGGAACGACTTTAATGTCTTTACTTCGTTCCATAACTGCATAATCGATACTTATAGCAGGAATATTAAGTGACAATTCATAGTTTAAAAAGCCATTATTATTGTTTTCCCAGGCTATTTTTGAAGCTTTAAAAACTTCGGGTTCTTGTTTTTCAATTTCCGCCAAAAATTTTCCTGCTTTAAAACAAAAAAGTCCGCTGTTCCAGAAATAATTTTTCTTTTTAAGATACTTTACCGCCGTTTCAAAATCAGGTTTTTCGTGAAATGCAATTACATTTTCATCCTCAAATTCGATATAACCGTAACCCGTTTCTGGTTTAGCAGGTTCTATGCCAAAGGTTACTAAATAATCCTGATTGGCTAATACAATGGCATGCCATAAAGCATTATTGTATAAATCGCTGCCTTCAATAATATGGTCTGAGGGGGTTATCAATAAAATGTCGTCTGGTTTTGATGCAAATGCGGCAAAGGCAATTGCTGCGGCTGTATTACGGGGGACGGCTTCTACAATATGAGTAAAATGCTTATTTAGTTTTGACATAATCGCATTCGTCATTTTGTAGTTTTCAATATTTCCAACAACTATCATTTTTGTTGAAACATTTTCGTTACGAGCTACTGTTTTTTCAAAAAGCGATTGTCCGTCAAAAAGTTCAAGATATTGTTTTGGAAGTGTTTTTCTGGAAAGAGGCCATAATCTGCTGCCAATTCCGCCGGTTAAAACTACATGAGTAATAGTAGTACTAATTGCCATTAGAATGTATTAAAATTTCTTTTTGATATACTTCGTGACGAAGATTAGTACTCGAAAAACGATGGTCTCTGGTATTAAAATACAACTCGATTCCTTTTTCTTCACAATAAGTTCTTCCGGTAAAATCTTTCTCTTTATATTCATCCCCTAAAATGCGCACATCAATAGTAAAAGATTTCAAAATATCTTCTAAATCCTGTTCTGTTGCATAAGGAACTATTTCATCAACAAACTTGCACGCTTTTAACTGTATATAACGTTCAACAACAGTTTGTGTTGGTTTATTTTTTGTCGGGCGGTCTAATGTTGGATCAGTCTGTAAACCAGCAATTAAATAATCACAATTTTGTTTAGCTTCTTCAAGCATTTTTACATGCCCCGCATGTAACAAATCAAAAGCACTAAAGGTTATTCCAATTTTCATTTTTGTAATGTTTTAAATTAAATAATCAGTTTATTAATGTAGTATTGATCTGTGAAAAATAGTATGAACCAATTTATTAGGGTTTGGGCACTTTTTTTAAATTTTAAAAAAGGGTTCCCCGTGAATAGTTACATTTTACTACTCAAAAAAGAAAAAATAAATTGGTATAAAAACTAAATAAATTGTGGCTTTTGACTGTTTTTAAAAGATTTAAAGTGCAGGATAAAAACCTGAAACTCAAATCAATAATTTCAATCTGAATACAACAATATTTTAAGATAAAATTATGATAATGAGGCTAATAAGAAATTACTTTTTTGTAACTAAATGTCCTTAATAAGGAAAAATTAGCATTAAATCCTTAAATAATTTTCATCTTCGGGAATTAAATTTACATTCAATATTTATGGTGAAATATCTCTTCAAACTGATTAATTTTTGACTATTATCCAACAGAAAATAACTGTTCTCCAAAAGACAATATTCAGAAAAAATAAATACCAATACAGTTTAGCTAATTTTAAAAACCGGTTTACAATTACAATAAATAAATTAAAGATTATGAAATGGTACGTAGTCTATACAAAACCTAAATGGGAAAAAAGGGCAGCAGAACAATTAACGAAATATAACATTAATTGTTACTGCCCTTTGATTAAAAAAACGCAGCAAAGATCTGACAGGAAAATAAAGGTAGAAGTACCATTATTTAATAATTACATCTTTGTGCAAATACCGGAAAAAGATCGTAACATGGTGTTTTATTCTCCGGGCGTAGTTAGGTATTTATTTTGGTTAGGAAGACACGCAATTGTAAAAGACCAGGAAATCGAAACGATAAAAGAATGGCTTAATTGTGGAGATACTGCTAAAGAAATATCTGTTATGCAGTACCAGATTGGAGATAAAATACATTTGAATTCCGGGCCTTTTTGTGATCAGAATGCCGTAATAAAAGACATTACAAAAACGCATTATGTTTTAATTTTAGAATCTTTGGGATATGTTTTAAAAGTAAAACATAAGTAATAACATAAATAAAAAACAGAGTTCTTATATGCGAACTCTTCTTTATCAAAAAATATTAATTGCTCAATCTGAAAATTTCACTTTTTTTGATTCCTAAAATTTTAACCAGCTTATCCAGCTTTGATAATTTTAGGTCAATCATTCCATTTTCAATTTTTTCATATTTTTTTACACTTATTTCCATCTGAATAGCTACATATTCAGGAGTATGATTATTTTGCAACCGATACTCTTTTATTCTTAAGTAGTAATTTTCCATAACCTTAATTTTTAATTATTTATTTTATCTATTTAAGCTTTGTTACTATTTTCCAGATACTTTATCTGGTTGTCTCATTGAAAAAAACCGAAACATCGAATTTAAATATGAACTCAATTGAGACCTCTAAAACTTTTGAAATTTCAATTAATTTAGATACTGTTAAATCAACGTCACCTCGTTCAATCTTGCCATAACCACTGGTACTCATTTTTAGTTCTGCTGCTACAAACTCTCTGGTTAAATTTTTTAATTCTCTTATTTTTCTAATATTTTCGTATACACTATATTTCATAAAACAAAAAAATATAAATAATCCTTATTTTGAAATTACTATTGTACCTTAAAAAATACAATAGAGTGATAATTTGTTTTCATTATACTTTGTAAAAAAACTACTATTTTATAATAACTGTTTAATTATTAACAAAGAATAAAGGTAAATGACCGTTTTTATTTATTATTCTTTTTAAATCGTGGTTAAAAATATATATTGTTTTCAGTTTATAATAATAAATCTGTTCAACGGATTTTAAAATCCGATAAAATACAATTTACAGCCTTTTACAGCTATCATATTAGTGTGATTACAGCAAAAAAAATTCTCAAAAAAATTGTGCAAACCAGCATTAACATCCGCTTTAAAACCTTGATTATGTAAGATTTATAACAATATTTTTTTTACACTTTCAAAGTATTGATATGTCTTATCCTATCACTTTTATAACTTATTAAGGGTCGTTTTGATTTTTTACAAACTTATGTTAGTTGATTGCTTTTTTCATAGGAAACAATCAACTAACTCAATTCATAAATGATAAAAAAAATCAAAAAATTTCTGTTTCTCTTTACATTCATTAGTTCGAGTTTCAATTGTAATGCACAGTTATTTCCAGTTCAGTTAACTCCCGTTTTTAAAAATCCGTACAGCGTTAAAATATCCGACTATGCAACTAGTATGGATACTAAAATGCAGTTAATGATAAACCCGACAGATGTTACAATTTCATATCGACAAGTAAGATTAAAATTGTACATACAAGGAAATGGGATCAATATACAAAGCAGTGATTATATAACAGGACAAAAACCTATTTTTATCAATGGGGGTGAATTTCAGACTTTAACCAATATTGATATTTCTGCCTTATTCAGACTTGAAAACCTGCAGGGAATTACAGCAGCTCAATATGCAAATCCTTTACCGGATGGAATGTATAATTTTTGTTTTGAAATGTATGATTACATCACAAATCAAAAAATATCACAAAAGAGCTGTGCGAGTTTATATCTAATCTTAAATGATCCGCCATTATTAAATACCCCTCAAAAAAACGAGCAAATCGCATCAAGCGACTTCCCGAATATTATGTTTACCTGGACACCACGCCAGATGAATGCCATTAATGTTTCCTATAAATTTGAATTAAAACAGCTTTTAGATCCTTCGCTTGATCCTCAGTTTGCTTTTCAAATGTCACCCATTTTATATGAAGAAACACTTTTTGGAACTGCTTTATTATATAATTTAAATATGCCAATCCTGACTCCGGGGATGCGTTATGCGTGGCGTGTAAGAGCAATATCAACTACCGGGCTTTCAGAAAATGCTATTTTTAAAAATGACGGTTACAGCGAAATTTATTCTTTTAAATATACCCAAAAGTGTAATCCCCCAACATTTGCTTTATCAGAAATTGTAAGTCCAAGTACTGTAAAGATAACTTGGCAGGGAATTCCAGATCATACTAAATATCAGGTTCAATATAGAAAAAAAGCTATTGCAGTAACCAATAAAAGGGGAAAAACAACCGAAAAAACATTTGAATGGTTTTCGACTTACAGTCTTAATAATCAGGTTCTACTAACCAATCTTGAACCTGAAACTATATATGAATTCAGGGTTGGTTCCAGCTGTACAACAGAAGCAGAAGGTGTTCAGAGTTTTACATATTCTAATACAAACACATTTACAATACCTAAAAAGGAAAATGCGATTGCAAGTTATAATTGCGGCATAAAACCAAATTTTAATATCAGTAACCAAAAACCGCTTACGAATTTAATACAAAGCGAAACCTTTACAGCTGGTGATTTTCCGGTAACAATTCTGGAATTAAAAGGTGAAAACAGCCCATATTCAGGACGAGGTTATATCGTTGTGCCTTATCTGGCTGATACTAAAATTGCTGTTGAATTTAACAATATTGTAGTCAATACAGATTATCAATTAATAAGCGGTGTTGTAGAGACGAGTTATAATGCAGATTGGGGGAATGTAGTTGATGTAAAAGAAGTTGTAAATGATTTTAAAGGATTAATAAGTCAAATTACGGACTTGCTCGATAAGGCAAATAAATTAGAAGATCAAAAAGCTTCGGAAACTGTTAATGAAGAAAAATATAATGAAGATTGGAAGGGAATTTATGAAAGCTTAGAGAAAACAAACGAGCAGTATAAAGCCTTAGTAGATTCTTATAATATATCAGACGAATTAGAGAAAAAAATTGCTGATTTAAAACCCGTTTTTGTTGAATTGGCTTCTAATGATTATGCCACAACGGGTAATCAAACCAAAGAAAATTTAGCAAAAATAAATAAAAATTACGATCAATTAAATAAACTACTTAGCGATGAATGTGATGCTGGTTTAAAAAGTATCATAGCTTTTTTAGCCACCGAAAAAGTGAATTATTTAAAACTAGCGACAAGTGAAATTTCAAAAAACACAACTTCAATTTCTGAAAGTAATAAAATATATAAAGTTTCTATTTATGATGAAGAAAACAGCACATTAAAAATTACTCATTACAAAGGCTGGAGTATCAGCAGTCCTGTTCAGAATTTATTTTTGATCGAAACTAAAGACCCTGAATTAAATAAACAAAAAATCACCAAATTTTGGTTAAGCTATAATCCAAACAATGTAGATGGTTATGCTTCAGGCGTTGATGTAGTTATTTATCTTAAAAATCCAGTTCCAAATCAGGATGAGTCTTTCTGTGCGCAAAAAACCACTATCGTAAAAGGTCTTTCTGCACAAGCTCAGTTTGCAGATGCAATGAATCAAATAGTCTTTTATGGAGCATTAGGAATAGGATCAGTTGAAGCACTAGGAAGCATAAAGGCAACAGAATGTATTTCAGGATTTACTCTTGATGCAGGATTTCAAATAGGCATCAATGCAATTGTAAAAAAATATTTAAACGAAAAATTTACAACAAAGCAGTTAATGAAAGAGGTTTCAATACCTAGCGCAGTGACAAGCTGTGCAACTGCAGCTTTAGTAAATAAATGCGGAACAGCCTGTGCAGGAATTAGTGGTTTCGTGGTAGGTTTTGGTGATGATATCTGGGAACAGATAAAAAACGGAAAAAGTTTATCAGAAATAGAAGTAAGCCAAAGCACCTTAAACGGAATAAAGCAGGGAATTTTAAATATTGTAGTTCAAAAAGTAATTACTTTTGGTATTAGTAAATTTTCAGCATGGCGAGGAAAATATACTGCAAAACAGGTTGAAGAAGCTTTACAGGATTTGCAGGCAAATCCTGGGAAGTATGGTTTAGGAATAAAAGCGACTTTTAGATATGGAAACAATTTCGTTTCAAAATTGAAATTAAATTCGACATTGACTGAAAGTGAAAAATCTATTGCTGAAGAATCACATCAAATATTGAATTCTTTGGAGTTTCAAAAAATAACAGATGGATTTGCAAATAAAACGCCTGTTCAAATTGAAATTAATGGAAGAACAATTTCATATGATGATGCTCCTTTTTCTGGTATGACTTGGTTTGAGAAAAATGGGTTTAATGTTGGTAGAGAAGCTTTTGAAAGCGAAAAAGAGTTGATTAAAACTGTTTTGCACGAAATGCATCGTTTACGAACTAGTACCTTAAGAGGAAGCGGATCAGCTACGGAAGTTACAAAAGAAACAAAAGCAGCTTTTGATTTTGCTGAAAGAACATTTAATTTATTTGAATAAGTATGGAAGAAAGAAAGAAATGGTTAAACGTAGTTGAAAAATTTAGAATTGATATTAATACTATTATAAAATGCCCACATTGTGAAAAAGGATATTTAATAACTAAAGATGTCGCTTTTGATGATAATGAAATAGATAAGGGAGGTGAAAGATTTATCGAATGTCCAGCATGTGGTAAATTTGAGGTTGTCTTATATAGAAAACCCCCAGAAAATTGGTATTTAAAAAATAATATAGATGACTTAAGTTAAGTATTTTCTTCTTGTAATGGCAAGGAATTTTAAATATTGTAGTTCAAAAAGTAATTACTTTTGGTATAAGTAAACTTTCAGCATGGCGAGGAAAACATACTGAAAAACAGGTTGAAGATGCTTTAGAGGATTTACAGGCGAATCCACAGAAGTATGGTTTAGAAGGGAATACTTTAAGTAAAAATGTTGAAGATATAATTTCAAAAAAAGTTTTAAAGTATATCACTAAATATGACAAAAGTTGGGAAAAATGGTAGATTATCCCCCTGCTCCCGCACGAATCCTTTCGTGTGCTCATATGCAATTTAAATCTAATATTTCTTTCTAGAGGTATTTAATATATTAAAAATGAGTAGAAATTTTAAATTAATATTATTTGAACGTATGCTGTACGTACCACACGAAAGGATTTGTACGGCAGCGGGGGAAAAATATGAAAAGATATTCCAGAACATCACCTTTAAAATGACAATCTAAAATTGAAGAATAAAAAAAGAGGCTCAGATTAATCTGAACCTCTAAATTCTATTATGTATGTTTTTTTATTGTGTCACCAATAACTGCGGATACGGAGTTGGTGTTGTATTAATTATCACCGTCGGCACGCCTACTTTTACATTTACTAATAATTTACTTAATGTAGGATTTGCTGATAATGTAGAGTTTACATAAATAGCAGAAGAATCATAATATAGATTCGACGGTTTTGCTACTACTACATTTCCTGCAATTGTTGAATTTAAAATGTAATGAAAAGTCGAATTGTACACTACAGGCGCAAACATATTAGAACTGTCTGAAAATTTACATCCTTCAATATAAGTAATCATAGCATTTAAAGTTGCGGCTGATAATGTGTTATTAAAAAAATTAGAACTGTATATCGAAATTGAATTACTGTTGATTACACTCGCTCCGGTATAATTACTAAAATCACAATTGGCAATTACAGGATAATTTTGTGCTCCCATGTCTAAAGCAGTCTGACCTCTGTCGAACTTGCAATCTACCCAGGCATTTAAGTTATTTGGTCGGGTTGCCTTCATTGACATTGCCGTAGTACAATTTATAAACTGACTTTTGTAATACATGGTTTTATCGACATAACTCGATGTGTTATAATCTCCTGCGTATGGTAATAACGGTTCCTGAAAGAAACCTCTGGCACAATTTACAAAACCTAAATACTCAAAAAAGTTATTATCAAGCCCCATAATTTGATACAAGTGAATTCCGTTAGTCTGATCTCTAAAAGTAATAAACCTTAAATTTGCATACGCAATCTGACCAATTCCAACGCCATTTATTTTACCTGCATATATACCCGTGCTGCCGCCTTGCAATGTTAAATAGGCCAGAACAAAATTAGTGTCAGTTCCTGTGTCTAATGTAATTAAAGGGAAATCATCTTTTAAACCTACAATTACCGTTTTTCCGGTTCCCTGCCCAATTATACCATGATTTCCGTCAAGATGAACATTTAAAGTACCGCCTATATAGAATATTCCTTCCGGTAGTTCTGCAATTCCTTTTGTATCAATAAGATTTTGAATATACGCCCTTTGATCTGTTTTTCCGGTTCTTTCCGTTTTCCAGTTCGCACCAAGCGGGTCTGGCAGAGTTTCCCAAGCTGTTCTTGCCCAAGGTGTATATTTTGTTCCTAAAATAGTATTGCTAATAGCAGTTGTAACTGCTGTATTTGTAATGGTACTGGTTTGCTCCGTTCCGTTATATTTTACAGCATTGCTTTTGTCTAAATTTCCCAGTAAATCAAAACCTGTTACAGTTCCGCTTCCTCTTTTGTATGCTCCTTCTCCATCAATTAAAAACATATTGGTTCGGGCCGATATCACATCGTTTGACGTACGCAGGTATTTATTTAAAAAGAATACATTTTGAGCATCAATATCGTAAGATCCTGTTTGAACGGCAGAATAGGCATTACCGCCCCCAAAATCGGTAATTTTTAAATTACCCATATTTTTAGCCGTAAACATTGCTTTTGTACCCAATCCATTTAAATTCCATCCTTCACTGTCTACACCAACAAAAATAGCAGACTGCAATCCGTCAATATCTGTAGCATCGCCAGCCGGGGTTAAATAATTAGAATGTAAATTAACGTTTCCATAGCTTGGCGTTGTGCTATTGCCTTTCATTATTAATTGATTGGAAATTGACTGTGCCTGATGTTTTATAATCTTATTATTTCTAAAATAACCAGATGTACTGCAGTCAAACTTAATCTGTCCGCCAATATTGATCAGCTCATTATTATCTAATTTTGCTCCCGTTGCATTGATATAAACGTATCTTAAAGTTTTAAGGACGCAATTTGTTATAGGTGCACCGGGTTCAAAAGTTACGGTACGGTCTACAAATGAAAGTTGTTCTATGTGTACATTTGTACTTCCGGCAGCGATTTTAATATTAGATATTTTAGATAATGTTGGATGTCCATATAATCTTTGATTACTTTTCATCACAAGATCTACTCCGGAATAATCTCCTTTTTCCAGACGCACAGAACCATATTGATCTAAAGCAGCCTGAAGCGTCGCTTTTTGCGCAAGCGGCAATAAATGAGCCTCAAAATATTTAATTTCTTCTATTTGATTATTTACACCTGTTGGTGGTTCCGGTATGGTAACCGGAGCTTCTTCAAGAGCATATTGATAGTTTTGTGAAAAAACTGCTGTTGAAAAGAGTAAAAAAAATAGTAACTTTTTCATTGTCCCGATATAATATAGGAATTTGTGCCTGTTTTTCTAAGAAATCCAAATCTTACGTTTCCGGCAGCACTGGTAAACTTAGCGCTTCCGCTTGCAGTATAGTTTATTGTTACGCCAGAAGATGCCTGTATTGTTAATACCGCACCATTATGAGCTTCTAAATTAATAGTATCTCCTGTTAACATACTCGTAAAATTAGACGTTAAGGTTAAGGTAGATGATGTCGTACACTCTATTGTATTATTTACATCTGTTGTAGTAATGCTTCTGGAAGAAGTAAATGGAATGACTGCCGCTCTTGGTGTTGTAGTAGTTGTACCAACTATTCTTTCGGCTGTTTTTGCATGCAATGCATAAGGAACGCTCAAAAGCTGTGTAGTTCCCATAATGTTATAGTTAGCTCCTCCTGTTACATCAACTTGTGTTTCTATAAAATACGGGCCTTTTTCCCATGCAATTGCACTAAAAGTACCTGTAGTAATGTTTCCTGTTCCAATTTCGAGAGAAACTAAACCATTGTTATTTGTAGTTGCAGAATGTGTTTCCTGGTAAATAGTAGTTCCTGTCGCACTGCCTTGATGTACAATAACCCTAAGGCTTATTTGCGAGTTTGCAACCAGATCATTATTCTGTGATCGAATAATTGCCTGATAACTCATTTTTTCTGGTGATTGTGCATATAACTTAAACGTAACAGTCACAAGCAATAATAGTATAGTAAGCGCAGATTTCATTGTGTTCTTCTTTATTTTTTTAATATTTTAAACGATTGCAAAATTTTGTTGTCTACATATACCACAAGTATATAAAGAGAAGGGCTGAGATTATTTAAACTAACCTGGGTTTCAGTTTGATTAATTTTGTTTTGCTTTAATAGTCTGCCCAGAATGTCATAAAGTTTATAGGATCGATCGCTGCTTTCAAACTCAGTTCCTTTCATGCTTACATTAACAAAATCTGCTGCCGGATTTGGGAAAACTACTATTGATGCTTCAGGTTCTTCAATTTCCGGATTACCCAGAGTTTCATCTGATTCCTGCTGCTGTATTCCCTGGGCTACATTATAAGCAGTTTGTACTCCAATATAGGTATAGAATACTTGTCCGATTGAATACGTTACAGAACCTGAACTTCCGGTTGCGTTACTCCCGGATGGAATTATAGTTTCCATAGTATCATTTGTCTGCGTATTTTGGCTAATCCCCTTAAAGGGAATAAACGCAGTCATGATTATGAGTAGATTAAGGGGTTTTAAATTTAAATACTTCACAGTGCTATAAGGCTTTTAATTTATACTGCAAAAATATTTAATAGCAAAATAAAATCGATATAACGAATTTTATTTCCGATAAACTACACAAAATGTAGTATTTTAATGACTATTTACCTACATCAAAAAAAATGTTTTTCAATAATTTATCGCTTAATATAAATTACTTAAAAAATATCCGACGATATAATTTAAACAGTAACTGTGAAATTAAATATTTTAATTCCAGTATAAACCAGATGATACTTAATTACAACGGTAGTTTATTTCACTAAATTATATCACTAAATCCTTTTTGTTTAATCCATAATTATTAGATGCCCTTATAAAAAAAACTGCATTAAATTAACAGTTATCTTACTGAATACAAGATATTTACAAACAACAAAGCTAAATATTTTTCTATAACAAACCATCACCAAAATAAAGTTTTTCCTTACAAAGGATAAATTGGTCTGAATAAGGAATTATTGACTTTTAAAACATATCCCGGCAGATAAATTAGGCAGTAAATTTATCTCTAAAAAAACTCCATTATTATCAAAGAGAAAATTGCATACACATGATTGATTTAAAAGTGCCTGCTGATTTTAAAATAATTGCCCCATATAATTTAAAATATGCAATTCATCGATAATAATAGCTTTATACAGAAAATGCAAGTATTAGTAAAAAAAAATTACTTTTTTTGATTAACATATTGATTACTAGGACATAAATATAATTTCAATAAATGCCAAATCAATGATTAAAAACTACTTATAATTCTTTCATTTATTTATTAACGAAGCAGGTAATTGTAAATAAAAAATGCAGTCATTTCTCTTTAATGATCTGTAAACCTGGATTTAAGTCGCGTTTTTCTTTAGTTTCACATTAATTGAATCCTATTATTTTGTTCCACTCTAATTTTAATCCACTTAAATTAAAATGAAAAGAGCTAACAACAATAATTTAGACAACGAGGGAAGTTGGACTAAAATGGCGTATCCCCAAAATACGCTGTATGAAATTTTTACAGAGCAGGCAGCTATCTCTCCTAATTCTATAGCACTTGAATTTGAAGATGAACAAGTTAGCTATAAGGAGCTAGTAAAAAAAACAAATCAGCTGGCAAATTACTTTTTGGCTCAGGGTTTATCTCCCGGACAAATTGCTGCCGTATCTATGGAACGGACTCCCAATTTAATTGCTTCTCTTTTAGCTATTTTACAATGCGGTGCTGCATACTTACCATTAGATCCAAAATTTCCGGCAGCACGTTTACAATTTATGCTCGAAGATTCTGGAGCTAGTTTTTTGCTGACAGCAGAATCACTTGCCGATTCGTTGCCCAATTACTCAAAAACTATATTAATCGAAGACGCTTTGTCTTTAATTGACAACTATCCTGTTACACCAACTGCAGTTTCTGTTTCTTACGCTACTGCAGCGTATATAATCTACACTTCGGGATCTACCGGAAAACCTAAAGGGGTAACTGTCACACATAAAAACTTAGTAAACTTCCTGTTCAGTATGGCAATTGAACCAGGAATAAATGCCGAAGATAAATTATTATCGATTACTACAATTTCTTTTGATATTGCCGGTCTCGAATTATTTCTTCCATTGATTAAAGGTGCGGCTGTAGTTTTTGCTGATTATGAAACTACTCGTGACGGTCAGCTTTTACTTAATCTTTTACAAAAAAAAGGAATCACAATATTACAGGCTACACCTACTACATGGCAATTACTTCTTGATTCGGGGTGGGAAACTCCGCTGGCCCTAAAAGCATTATGCGGCGGAGAAGCTATGCCGTTAAACCTGGCACGCCAGCTAATTTCAAAATGTGATTCACTTTGGAATATGTATGGCCCGACAGAAACAACTATTTGGTCGGCTATAAAACAAATTAATGCAGATGATGAACTAATAACTATCGGGTTTCCAATTGCAAATACACAAATTTATTTATTAGATGAAGAAGGAAAAGCCACAGCACCCGGAACAATTGGAGAAATTGTTATAGGCGGCGATGGAGTTGCTCAAGGCTATTGGAACCGCCCGGAACTTACCACTGAAAAATTCATTTCCAATCCGTTTTCTACTGAACCCGGCTCAGTTCTTTATCGCACCGGAGACTTAGGAAAACTATTGCCAAATGGGGAGTTTCAATGCTTAGGCCGTATAGACCACCAAGTAAAAATAAGGGGGCATCGTATTGAATTAGGCGAAATAGAAGCTGCCTTAAATAGTATTCCTGAAATAAAACAATCAGCCGTAATCGTAAGTAAGTATTTTGGTAACGAAGATAAACTTGTTGCTTATTTAAAATCTGGCGCACAATTACAAGATGAAAAACCAATACATGAAGCACTTTCAAAAATTTTACCCGAAATATTATTACCTTCTAAATACATTTGGGTAGACGAATTTCCAATTACGCCAAATGGAAAAATTGATAAAAAAAACCTGCCTGTTCCTGAACACAGCAGACCGGATTCTGCACCACCGTTCAAAAAACCAAATACCCAATTAGAAAAAGATATTGTAAAGATTTGGAGTGAAGAATTACAAATAGCAAGTATAGGTATCGATGATGATTTTTTTGACATGGGCGGCAATTCTGTACTGGCACAAAAAGTAACTTCTTTAATGAGACAGCGATTATCGCTGGATGTATCTGTTTCAAAAATCTATATTCATCCCACCATTAGGGAACTTGCTGATACTTTAGAAGAAAACAATAATGAAAACAATAATAAAGAAGATTCGTTTGCATTTAAAAAAACGGATAATCAAACCACTTCTGGAGATATTGCAGTGATTGGTATGGCCGGAAGATTTCCCGGTTCTGATACCATAGAGGAATTATGGGAAAATCTAAAAGAGGGAAAAGAAACAATCTCATTATTTACCAAAGAAGAATTAGATCCAAGTTTACCCGAAAGTCTTCGTAAAGACCCATTTTATATAGGCGCCAGAGGGATTTTGCCTTCGGCTAAAACATTTGACGCTCATTTCTTTGGATTAAATCCACAGCTTGCAGCCGCCATGGATCCTCAAATACGCGTGTTTTTAGAAATTTCATTTGAAGCATTAGAACAAGCAGGACATCTTCCTAAACATTATAAAGGAAGCGTAGCTGTATATTCTGGAAGCGAAATCAATACCTATTATGAGAACAATATATTCAACAACAAAGAGCTGAAAAGTTCAGTTGGCGAATTACAAATCTACACCGTAAACGGAAAAGATTTTATTGCTCCGCGTACTTCTTATCATTTAAATTTAAAAGGTCCTTCGGTTAGCGTACATTCTGCCTGTTCAACTTCTTTATTAGCTGTAGCCGAAGCCGTAAAAGCTATAAGAACTGGTATGTGCGATATTGCGCTTGCAGGAGGTTCCAGCGTAACTTGTCCTATAAATAGCGGCCATCTTTATGATGACGGATTTATCAAAAGCCCTGATGGATCTACAAGATCTTTTGACGCTTCTGGAAAAGGTACTGTTTTTAGTGACGGTGCCGGAGTTGTTTTACTAAAAAGACTGGAAGAAGCTGAGAAAGATGGAGATATAATATACGGCGTAATTAAAGGAGTTGGCGTAAATAATGACGGAGGAGACAAAGGCAGTTTTATGGCGCCAAGTCCAAGAGGTCAGGCCGGAGCCATAATTAGTGCCTTTAATGATGCCCAGATATCGCCCTCTGCAATCAGCTACATGGAAGCGCACGGAACTGCAACTCCCGTAGGAGATCCAATAGAAATAGAAGGACTTAAAATAGCTTATGGCAAGCAGGAAAAAAACAATTATTGCGCATTAGGTTCTATAAAAAGCAATATGGGACATACCACGGCGGCTGCCGGAGTTGCAGGTTTAATTAAAGTATTATTAGCCATGCGCCATAAGCAGATACCGCCTATGGTTAATTTTCATGAACCAAATCCAAATATAGATTTTGCAAACAGTCCTTTTTACATCAATAATAAATTAATTGAATGGGAAACTGACAGCATAAGAAGAGCCGGCGTGAGTTCTTTTGGAATTGGAAGTACAAATGTTCATGCAATCGTTGAAGAATATACAGCAGAACCTTTACCATCTTCGGCCGGACGGCCGCTGCAGCTATTAATGTGGTCTGCAAAAAGCCAAAACAGTTTGTTAGGTTACGAAAATGCACTGGGGCATTTTATTGATAAATCAAGAAATATCCCTTTAGCAGACATTGCTTATTCATTGAATATTACGAGAGATGATTTTAATCACCGAAGTTTTTTAGTAACGAATTCTACAGATGATGCTGTTGAAAAATTAATTTCTTTAAAAGCAAAAAACACTAAATCCTCAATCTTAAAAAGTATTCCAAGTGAAATGGGATTTCTATTTCCGGGACAAGGAGCTCAGTATCTGCAAATGGGAAAAACACTTTATGATAACGAAAAAGTATATCGTGAGGCAGTAGACAAATGTGCAGAATTGTTAATGGAAGATTTAAAATTAGATATTCGCGAAATACTTTATCCGGAAACCAATTCAACTGAGGCCGAAGCACGCTTAAAAGATACACGTCTAACCCAGCCAAGTTTATTTGTTACAGAATATGCATTGTCTCAGTTATGGATGAGCTGGGGAATAAAACCAACTTTTCTCTGCGGTCATAGTATTGGTGAATTTGCGGCTGCACATTTAGCCGGAATTATAAATTTAAAAGATGCCTTGCATATCGTTGCAGTTAGAGGCAGATTAATAAGCGAGCTGCCCGGCGGATCAATGTTGGCGGTACGTGTACCAGTAGAAAAATTATATGAACTCATTCCTGATACACTTTCGGTTGCGGCAATAAATTCAAGTCAGTTTTGTGTGGCTTCCGGAACGAAAGAAGATATTGCACTATTTAATCAGGAACTTGATGCACAAGACATTCCAAACAAACTGCTTCTTACAAGTCATGCCTTTCACTCTTTTATGATGGAGCCAATTTTAGATTCTTTCAAAAATGAAATAGAAAAAATAAAACTAAGTATTCCCAGACTGCCTATTATTTCAACAGCAACGGGAACCTGGCTTACAGACACTGAAGCCACAAGTCCAACCTATTGGGTTAACCATTTAAAAAACACAGTACGATTTGCAGATGCTATGGATACTGCATTTGAATTAGAAGATTATATATTGTTAGAAGTAGGTCCCGGTCAAACCCTGATTACTCTGGCTCGCCAGCAGGCTGCCGGTAAAGTCATACCCGCTTTTTCCAGCATAAATTTTCCTAAAGAAGAGCAGGACAATGAATATTCGACTTTATTAAATACCGTAGGTGAATTATGGGCTAAAGGCATAACCCCAAATTGGAGTTCTTTCTACAAAGAACAGCAAAGGCAAAAAATCGAGTTACCGGGTTATGTTTTTGATCGCAAACCCTGCTGGATTGAGCCATTAAATACTGTTCAAACAACGGTAGTTCAAAAAAATATAATTTCTGATATACCTGTCGTTTCAAATACATCCGCAGCTTCAATAGAAACGGAAAATAGTATTAAAACTAAAGAATCAAGAAAGGATTCTGTACTTGTTAGGATTTCAGAAATTATAAAAGAAGCATCGGGCATAACTTATGATCCAGATTCGGCTTCAAATACTTTCCTGGAACTAGGTTTAGATTCCTTATCACTGACCCAATTATCAGGAAGGCTGAAAAAAGAATTTGATTTACCTATTACTTTCAGACAACTCAATGAAGGTTTTCCTACTCCATCACTTTTAGCAGATTATATAGATTTAAATCTTCCTGAAGAGAATTCTATTGAGACTAAAGAGAATGAAATTGTTTCTAACCAAACTATTGATCCCCCTGTTTTAACAAATGAGATACCATTATCATCAACTCAAAATCAAGCCTCATTAGAACAAATTGTCCAGCAAATTCAGCTTTTGAGCCAAAAAGTTGACCAATTACAAAATTTTCAAAATTCTTCTGTAAACGGAAATACTTCATACGTCAATTTAAAAGTAAAACATTTCGATGCCCTTAAATTTAATCCTGAAAATCGGATCGAGACAAACGGAGTTAATGGTGCTCACAAAAAAGAAAAAGCTTTTGATATTTCAAAAATCAATGGCAGCCAGTTATTTGAAACCAATGCTGCAGAAAAAAAATATACCATAATGGCAGATGAACCTCCTGTTCCGGGCAGTAAACTAGGACGGGATGAAAACGGAAATCCGGCATGGTTTATTGAAGATTCTGGTCAAAAAGGAAAATTTACTAAAACGAGGTTATTAGAACCAGATAAACATAATTAATAATTCAAATTGTCAATTTAAGAACTGTGCAATTACATTTAAAAATAGAATTATGATAACAATGAAAAATAAATCTGAAATAAAAACTGAAACTGAAATTCAATTTAATCCATTTTTACCTGAAATTGAAAGAGTAATTCATACCACAAATTCACAGCAGGAAATATGGTCAGATTGCATTTTTGGAGGCAGTGATGCTAATAAAGCATACAACCTGTCTGTTTCTATTAAATTTAAAGGCAACTTGATAATAGACACTTTTGAACAGGCAGTAAAGACCTTAGTACATCGTCATGAATGCTTGAGAGCTGCGTTTAGTCCGGACGGACGCTATATGTGTATTTACAGCGATGTTAATTTTGAAGTTTCGCATAATAACTTTTCTGGCCTAAAAACAGCTGAAAAAGAACTTGCTGTAAAAACATTAGTTAAAGAAGAAGTAAATGCTCTTTTTGACCTTGTTAACGGCCCATTATTCAAAGTTAATTTGATTAAAATTGATGAATTTGAATATTTAATGACCCTGACAATTCATCATATTGTGGGAGACGGACTTAGTATTGATGTTATATTAGAAGAACTTGGCATGCTTTATTCTGCCTTCGTTGAAAATAAAAAACCAACCCTTCCAGATCCGGAACGTTTTAGCGAATATGCCGAAAAAGTTAATTCGTTTATGGAAAGTAATGAATATAAACAGCTGGAAAATTTTTGGCTTAGTATTTATAAAGAATCATCTCCCACAATTGAATTACCTCTAGATCAGGTAAGGCCTTCTTTACGAACCTATAATAGTAATCGTCTGGATTTTCCATTGGATAATACCATCACAAACGCATTAAAAAATATAGGATTAAGTGCCGGCTGCAGCTTAGTTACCACTTTGCTCGCTGCATTTGAAGTCTTTTTATGCAAAATTACAGGTCAAAACGATTTAGTAGTAGGATTTCCTTCTTCGGGAAATACATTATATGATATGAGACAATTGGTTGGAGATTGTGCTAACCTGCTTCCTTTACGCAGTAAAATTAGTTCTGATATCACTTTTTTAGAATACCTGAAACAAAGAAATTCCCAGCTATTTGATGCATACGAATATCAGCAGGTAAGTTTTGGCCATCTTCTTAAAAGCTTGGCCATTACCAGGGATCCTTCCAGAATTCCTTTGGTGCCAGTTGTATTAACTGTTGATATGAATCGGGATATAGAAAGTGAGTTTTCATTTGCAGGCCTTTCTCATGAATTTAAAATTAACCCCAGAGAATACGCAACCTTTGAAATTCAGCTTCATATTTTTAGAACTAAAAATGGTCCCATATTTCAATGGTCTTATAATACTACCCTGTTCAAACAAGAGACCATAAACAAAATGATGCATACATTTGAAGATATTATGAATAAACTAATAAATGGTGCAGATAATCCGCTGTCAGACATAATCGGAAGTCATTATTTAGCTGATTATGATGCTCTAAATAATACTGAAATGCCCTATCCAGATGCGGCCTTAACAGAATTACTTAAAAAACAAGCAGAACTTACACCAAACAACATAGCCCTGGAATTTCATGAATCTAAAACTACTTATCTCGAGTTACACCAAAAAGTAAATCAATTAGCCCATTATTTAAAAGCGCAAGGCATTCAGTCCGGAGATTTTATTGCTGTTTCTGTTTCCCGCAGCCCAGAACTGCTTTATACTTTGTTAGCCATAATGCAGTGTGGTGCGGCTTACCTTCCGCTGGATCCTGAATATCCTAAAGGCCGTTTAGAATTTATGCTTACCGATTCCGGATCGAAAGTTTTATTGACCAGTAAAACATTATTTACCTCCTTACCATCATGGCCGCATATCCTTTTTATAGAAGATGCCATGGAATCATTAAACCAATATGATGCATCGCCTCTTCCTGTTACTGTGAAGCCGGATAATGCAGCGTATATACTCTATACATCTGGATCAACAGGTAATCCAAAAGGTGTTCCTATTACTCATAAAAATCTGGTTAACTTACTTTGCAGTATGACTTTAGAACCCGGTATTAACGAAAACGACAGATTGCTGTCGATCACTACTATTTCTTTTGACATTGCCGGTCTGGAGCTATATTTACCACTCATTAAAGGTGCTGCATTAATACTTGCTGATCATGAAACTGCCAGAGACGGACGACTCTTGCTTGAGCTGGTAAAAAAGGGAAACATCAGTTTTCTGCAAGCCACTCCCACAACCTGGTCAATGCTTCTGGATTCTGGCTGGGATGAACCATTACCGCTTAAGGCACTATGCGGCGGCGAGGCAATGCCTGCAGATCTTGCAAAAGCGCTTACTAGTAAATGTAATACGGTGTGGAATGTCTACGGACCAACGGAAACCACCATTTATTCATCTGTAAAACAGGTAAAAGCTGACGATACATTAATAACTATTGGTAAACCTATTGCAAATACACAACTTTATATCATTGATGAACAAGGACAGCTTATGGCACCAGGAAAAATAGGTGAAATTGCCATTGGCGGTGATGGTCTTGCAAAAGGGTATTGGAACAGACCTGAGCTTACATCTGAAAAATTTATTAAAAATAGTTTTTCTGCTCGTAAAGATGACATAATTTATCGTACCGGCGATTTAGGAAAATTACTTCCAAGCAATGAAATAGAATGTTTAGGACGTCTGGACCAACAGGTTAAAATTAGAGGACACCGTATTGAACCTGGCGAGGTAGAACAAGCGCTGCTGCAGCTTGACGGCATAAAATATGCTGTTGTATTAGCTAATGAAAACTTTCTTGTAGCCCATATTGTACCTGATTCCAGTATAGAAAGTGCCAAAAATCAAATCCCTTTATGGCGCGAAACTTTGGCTGCACGCTTACCGGTACAGTTAATCCCGCATGATTTTAATTTATTGGAGAAAATACCAACAACACTTAACGGCAAGATCGATCGTAAAGCACTATCACAATATAAAGCAAACAAAATACTTCAATACACTGCTCCCCGAACAGAAGAAGAAAATATTGTGGCCGCTATTTGGAAAGAAAGCCTGGATATAGAGAATATCGATATTTTTAGTGATTTCTTTGAAATGGGTGGACATTCGATAAAGGGAGTAAAGGTAATGGTTGAAATAGAGAAATACACTGGTAAACGAATTCCCCTATCAGCATTATTTAAATATTCAACTGTCGAGAAATTTGCAAAACTGTTAAATACAGGTACCGAAATTTATTCAGATTGTTTAGTTCCAATAAGCCCTAACGGAAACAAAGTACCGCTTTTTATCATTCACGGAGCAGGACTCAATGTTTTAAATTTTATTAATCTGAGTAAACACTTTGATGAAGATCAGCCTATTTATGCAATTCAGGGTATTAAACCTAAAGGTTTTGACAGATGGTATGAGTCAATTGAAGCTATGGCCGCTCATTATATAGATGCAATTATAAAAGTAAACCCAAAAGGGCCTTACGCTTTAGCAGGTTTTTCTTTCGGCGGTATTGTGGCCTTCGAAATGACCCGTCAATTAAAGGAACAAGGAAAAAAAGTAAGCTTAACAGCATTACTCGACTCTTATGTTGACTCTTCTTATTATTATGGAAATTACAGACGAAAACAACTCGTTAGATACTTTGATGTTACACATAGAAGACTAGATTTTTTAAAAGAAATGCTATTGAGCTGGAAGGCTTTTAAAATGCGTATTAATAGAAAAAAAGAATATATACTGAAAAGACATTTTGGTAAGAAAGACACAATGACTGAACAAGAAGCACTAGCACTCAAAGAATTTATAGAAGCTGATCGTATGGTAAAAAAAATTGTTGATCGTTATCACCTTAAACCGCAAAACTTTGAAGTAGATTTATTTCGATCAAAAGATGACATTAATTACAGACTTGACCCTACGCACCTTGGCTGGAAAAAGGCTGCGTTGGGAGGCGTAACAATTCATAATATCTCCGGTAATCACTTAGACATTGTAGCGCCGCCAAATGATATAGTTTTAGCGAGGCTACTTCAAGACATCTTAGATGAAAAAAATGAAAACATCTAGGCTCTTTATTTCTTTTTCGGACATAAAGGGCGTTACATTAGTTTCTGGTAAAGAATATTCTTTAGATACTGGCGATATAATCATTTACTCTATTTATCTGCCTAATTTCATTGACTTTAAAGCTAATTTATCACAGTTTCTAAATTCTCCTGAACTAAAAAAAGCAAAACGCTATTATAAGGAAATAGACCGAAACCGATTCATTATATACAGGTCGATTTTAAAACTTCTTTTAGGGGCTTACACTAAATCAGATATAAAAAATATTTATCTTGATTATGATTTTAATAAAAAACCATATTTGGCTTCACACCCGTGGCTCCATTTCAATATCTCACATTCTGAAGACTATGCAGCTATTGCGTTTTCACGTAAAAAGGTAGGACTGGATATTGAATATTTATCTAACGATTTTAAATTTACTGACCTTTTCCCGGATATCTTTGACGATCACGAGAGATTAGTAATTCAGAATGCTGATGATAAAAAAAACGCTTTTTATACTTTATGGACACGCAAAGAAGCCTTTGTAAAAGCATTAGGAAAAGGAATTGATGAAGATTTTAAATATATTCCTTGTGTAGAAGGACAGCATAATTTAGATTTTAAGCTGGTAAAAAACACTCAAAACTGGCAGGTATATAGTTTCGATTTTGCTGAACATTATTTGGCCGCAGTAGCTTTTGAAGGACTTCCATCAACTTCTGGCAATCAGGTATTGTATATTATTCCCGATAGTATGGAAATTTTACTGGAGATGACCCAAAGAAAAAATTATTAACCTGCTAAGAAAAGTTTTTTTCTTAACCCATTTAATATTCAGCTTTAGTAATCTCTGCAGATGTACAGGATTTAAAAAACTTATATGCCCTTTTCTCTGCATAGGAATACGTTGAATTACGCAGCGGAAAAGCACAGTGTCCTCCATACTTTGGGGTTTCCAGATATACATATTCACTCTCTTGGGCAATAGCTCTGGGATAACATCTTTCACCTAAAAAAGGGTCATCAAGAGAATTAATAATTAAAACCGGAGTGGTAATATTTTTAAGGGAAAATTCCGGAGAAACACGTTGATAATAATCATCTCTACTCGCAAAACCATGCAGCGGTGCTGTAAAATACTGATCGACTTCATCAAATGAAGAAATTTTATCAATCTGATCACGGTTTATAAAATCAGGAAACTGTGCCGCTTTGTATTTCAGCTTTTTCTTAATATCAATAGTAAAGTTCTTTAAATAGACTCTGTTAAACCCTTGTTTGAGTATAGCTGCACTTGTTGCAATATGCGTTGGCGCAGAGATAGAGACTCCCGCCTTTATGCGTTTATCAATTTTTGTCCAGCCAAAATAATTCAGGAGCTGAACACCTCCCATTGAATATCCAATCAAATAAACATCTTCGAATCCTTTTTGTAAAACAAACTGAACCACCTCATCCAGATCATCAACCGCTCCGTGATGATAAAGTCTCGGCAGTCGGTTCATTTCTCCACCACAGGTACGGTTATTCCATGCGAAAACTGAAAAACCTTTCTGCTGAAAATAAGCCGCACAGCTATTATTGTACGTTCTTCGGGAATCACCTTCTAAACCATGGCATAGAATTACTGCTTTTTTAGTATCGTTTATAATAAAATCAATATTGATAAAATCTCCGTCACTCAACTCAAGTTTTTCTCTTGTGTATCCCGGAACTTCAAACTTTTTAAACAAAGCAGCATAAATAGTAGATATATGCCTGTTGCGATGAATAATAGAAGGAAAATTATATTCTGATTGTTCAATTACCGGCATGATAAAAAAGTTTTTGGATCTGTTATACAAATCTAAGAAATCAATCAATATGTAATTTAAAACTGTGTTTTTTATTTTAATGTTCACAAATTATTCGTAAAAATGTACAAATCTCCATTGTAAAATTAAACAGTTCAAAATTTATCCTGAAGCAGTCTATATATTCTCTTCTTTTTTAGTCTTCCACCATTGTTTTAATTCAATAAGTTTTGGTTCTCCAATATTAATTAAACCCTTGCCAGAATCGAGCATAGATAATTGAGAATTTAATTTTACTTCGCTATTTACGCTACCAAGAAAAGGTATTATTCTTTTGGAAGATTTATCATTGACATTTGCACAAATTGGAAACTGTATTTGAGACATAAAATTAAAATCACTATATATAAAATCTTGAGTCTCTTGGGCAATTAAAATTATGATTATTCCCATAGATCTTAGTTCTCTTAGCATTGATTCAATTACAGGTCTTGCATTTTTATGTTGTAAAAAGTTTTGAGCCTCATCAATAACAATAATATGTTTCAACTCTTTAATATTATTAGTAACTATAGTGTCGCCGGATTTTTTAATACTATCATACATATATTTTAAAAGATTAAATGTTACAAATTGTTTAATTTCTTTTGTAACATCAGAAGGCATTGAAATGTATGTACTTTGATTAAAGATTGAATAAGCATCTGACTCATTGTATATTCCTGAATTTATCAATTGTTGTATTACACTTGTAGTTGTATCAAATTTTCCTTTATTTTTTTCTAGAATCGTTTCTAATAACTCATTTAATGTTGGAGCTTGATTATATTCAAAATAATAATCTTTAATTTCTCTGACTAAACTTGCAGATTGAACCTGTCCAATACTTTTAAAAAAGGTTCTCAAATCACTCGCAAATGATTCTATATAATTTTGGTTGTTTAAATCGTAATTTTTCAAAGGACTAAAAGGGAAACCATTTTGATGATTAACATCAATAAAGGTTGCTTTTGTTAAAGCTAAAAAAGAATCAAGTTTTTGTTTCGTATCAGTACCTTTAAAATCGAAAAAAGTATATTTTAATTCATAATCAGTTTGTTTAGAAATTTGATAAATTAAATCAAATACAAATTGTGTTTTTCCAGAGCCTGTTGTACCTGCTATCCCAAAATGTCTACTTGTATATTCTGTTTCGTCATTAATTTTTATTTTAATAATATTACCATCTAAGTCAGTTCCTAAACTAAGTTCAATTGGCTTACTAGAACTATTAATTTTGAAAACATTAATTTGAGATTCATTTTGGTTAGAAATATGAACATTTGAACTTCTCATTAATAAGCCTTTATTAATTGCTTTTAAAAGGATGTCTATGTGGTCCCCCTTTGAGATATTACCGCGGTCTATCTGATCATTCCAAATATTTAGACCGTGATTTAAATGAAGCTTAAACAACTTTGAAAATTCTTCTTCAAAAGTATTTTTATTATAATGCTGATCTAATATAGACTTAAAAATTATCGTATTGGCACTATCTCCAATAATAGTTCCAAACAAAGCTTTATCATCACGAAATTCTTTGCCATCTGAACTAGGTATCACCTCGTTTTCAATATCAAAAAATTTATCCGAGAGCAAACTGTATGAGAATGCAATTCGAGGAACAATACCTTCACTTTTAAAATTGTATAAAGTTCTTAACTTATATAGTAATTCATCATTTTCTTTGCTAATTTTAATTCTCATAACTATGGAAATATCCGTTTTTTAAATTTGTATTTGCTCCATCATTAACCAATAAGTATGATTTTGAAACATTATCTGAAATATCTTTAAATCTTTTTGGCGTAATCTCGCTATTTGTTGAAAATAAGACAACTTGTTCTGAAAGTGCAGGATAATATTTTTTAGTAATACTATCCCTATGTTCTTCATCGAGTCTTCCAAGTGGTGTATCAATAAATATGGGTAAGCTTTGAATTGATTCTTTTAGAATGGCTTTTATTAAACAAGAAATATAAATCTGTTTTTCACCTGATGATAAACTCTCTTTTCGGATTTCATTATCATCTTGATCTATAAGAGTTATTTTCATACCTTGACCAGATGCTAAAATTGTTACTTTTACATCTTCAATAAACTTACTATGATTTTCTTCACTATTTAGTTTATGCATTAAAGTTTTCAATTCGACCAGAATTGTTTTTTCTAAACTCTCTTTATGCTTGTTCTTTTGTTCGTCTAAAAACAAATTTAAAACTTCAACATATTCGTTACTTTTCTTAATTTTTAATTTGTTTTGTTCATTTATATCAACTTTCTTGACAAGTGTAACTAATTGTTGATTGAGTCTAACAATATCGTTTTTAAGTTTTGTGATTTGCTGAAGGTTTTCACCTATATTTCTGTTTTTTTCAGTTATGTTATAATCGGCAGTATCCTTTTTTGAAGAATAATCTAAAATTAATTCATCTTCTAAATCAGCATCTACTTTATTAAGAGTCTTATTTAAATCATAAAGTTTAATTTTTGTTTCATTGAATTCATCAATTGTAGTTGCAAATAAATCTTTTGATTGAGTATTAATAACATTGATTGCATCAACAATTAATTTTTTTTCCGAATTATTCAAGTCGTGATCAAATTCTAAGTCTACATAATCATCATTTTCTTTAAATAATTCTGAACCTAACGATTGAGCTTTTTGGTAATAAAATATTTTATCTTTTAAAGACATTGTTGAATTTTCTGGTTCGGGAGGCTTATTAAAAAGCAATTCAATAAAACCCTCTATTTTTTCTGAATTTTCTTTTATAAAGTTCTGGGAAACTTCATTTTTTTCTTGAATTTTAAGGTGCTCATTTACTTCTTCTAATTTTCCAGAGAGCATTGCAAGTGGGATAATTTCACTTAGTTCATTAAATCGTTCATTTAATTCATTCTCTTTAACTTTGAGTTTTTCAATTTCAATAACGACTGCTTCTCTGTCAAATATTGAATTTCCTTGCTTACTATGTTTAGATATTAAATTGTCGTATTCTCGGATGTTCTTTTTAAGCCCATCAATTTCTTTCAACTTTTCAGCATTTTCTTCTTCAAATTTTTCAATATCAATTTCTGAAATTTTAATTTCATTTTCTTTATTAGCAATTAATTCTTGTAAATTTTTTGTTGCACCTTCTTTTTTAAGGTTGTTGATGTAAAAGTCAATATCTTCTATAAGTGTTTCATAAGTGTCTAATCCTAATATTTTTCCTAATGCATCATTAATAAAACTCCCCTCATCTTTTATAGATAAATTTGCAATCTCACCAATCTTTTCGGCATCAAAAAACACGAATTTTGCTGCGTCAATTGGAATGATATAATCATTGATGAAATTAATTTTATCATTTTCTTCATTAAAGATTTCAATATTAGAAATAGAATCAACAATCGACAACGTTTCACTCATTGAAGCAACATCAAAAGTTCTTGTTATAATTATAGTTTCCGAATTTGAAGGCAATGTTCTTAGTTCAGGTAATTCAATTTCTGTGATAATAATATTTACAGAAAAAATAGTTTTGTTTTCTCTTTTTGCAGACCAGTTAAGAGATTGTTGCATAAAAGATGAATAATTTTTTTCTTTTTGTATTTCTTTTTTGAAATTCTCATCTATTTGGGAAATTTTATCACCATAAAGGCACCAAACAATAGCTAAAAGAAAATTTGTTTTACCATATCCATTTCTACCACCTAAAATAATAATATTCTTATCAGAACTCGTAGTTAGGTCAATATTAACCGGATTATAATATTGTCTAAAATTATTTATTTCTATATTTGAAAACTTCATTTTGTTGCTTTTTCGATTATATCATTAATTTTTGGTTGATGATAATTATTTCTTTTCAAAAGTTTTTTTGTTTTTACAGATTCAAGTAAAGTTTTTAGAGAATCATAATTTATATCTTTTGACAGACAAATTTCATTTAGCCGTGTTTCTTGCAATATTTTAGCTTCTTTGATTTTCATATTAAAAAATTTGTTTTTTTTTGCGATTTCTATAAAATTTAATTCTTCTTTTTCATTCAGTTCTTTAGCTTCAAATAAGTTTTTTTGTTTGTAAAAAAAACATAAAGTTTTTCTTCTCCTGACTTATTTGCTGAAGGCTAGCGTTTTTTATTAGAAATAAACTCCATCAGTTCTTTATATTTACCAAGATGTGCCTAATCTTCTTCTTTTCTTTGAAATATCAAATTGGTTTATAATTGAATTTATAAAATTTACTTTTATACTGTCAAGTTTACCTTTATCGATTTTGCTTCTCTGAACATTATACCATCTATATAATTGTATTTCTTCTTCTGGACATCCACATGAATATGGAAGACGATTCTCATTATCTATAAATTCTCTTAAAAGTATAAAGCTTTCCTCCCATGTTTTTAAAACAGATTTGTTTAATGAAGATAATGGAATAAATATATCTGTGTCATATTTTTTATAAGAAAGACCAACTGTTGAATCTTTGTAAAAAACAAATAGTCCAGATTCATCAGCTTTTAGATTATCTAAAATACTCCTTTCATATGTTCCAGATCTAAATTTTATAACATATTCTGCTATTTCTGAAATATGTTTGGGCTCATTAACGTTGTGCAAAAAATCTTCCGTAATTTGTCTTATTGTCCCACCTTTAAAATTCTCAAATTCTTCTTCCCATTTTTTTAATCCAAAAACACTTTTTCTTCCGATGGGTACAAAACCATTTATTCTTTTCAGAGTAGCTCTAACTTTAGCATCATCAGTTTCATAATAAGGGTATAATTCAATAATTTTTTGAGTAATTTCGTTTACTTTTGATGGTTTACCTAATTGTTGTAATGCTTCATACGAGTATTCAAAACCTGATTTTGAAGAATTCCTTTCAAAAATTAAATTATCCTCTAAATCAATATAGATTTCGAATTCTTGATTTACCATTTTTTCTGCAACTGCCATAATTGAGTTGAGAATTTCTAAATTGTCGTTTACTAAAAAATTGGATAAGTAACTTTTAAAACTAAAACTATAAGTTTCTTCAATACGATCACTTAATCTCCCATTAATATCATTTGCAAACAAAACAAAATCAAATTCTATTACAAGTTCTTTTTTAACTAAATAGAAATTATTCCAGTTATGTCTATTTCTGGCAATAAAAAATTTTGGCTGTATAACGTCTTCGCAATTTCCAACAAGTTCATATTCACAAGACCAATAAGAATATATTATATATGTTATAAATTCTTTAGTAAAGTTTGTTTTATTTTGAATGTTAATGGATTCAACTTGAGTATCGCTTATATCTATGTAATATTGAGTATTATCAATATTATATTTTTGAAGTAAATTATCATTAAAGTTTCGAATAAAAAGTAGTTTATTGAATAACTCTTCCAAAATAATTTTCCTAACTTGTCTAACTCTTTCTCGAGTCAAATTTACTTCTTGGGCAATATCATCAAGGGAAAGTTGTGGAGCGTTGTGATAAATTTTAAAAGCTTTTCTAAAGATTTTTGTTTGATTTATATCATATAAAGCGTTTTGATTTATTAGATAATTAATCAATTGAAAAATTGATTCTGATTCCAATATTTCATAAGATATAAAAGGTAAAGAAAATGTTTTCTGAATTAAAAATTTATTTTTTAGTGATATTATATATTTATCATTTTCATTTTTACTTACTTCAACAATAAAATCTTCAATAAGATTGATATATACTTCTAATTCAGAGACCGAACGAGCACCTACATTCCTTATTTTTTTAATATCAAAACCATCTGCAAATAATATTTTATCTGCAAAATTTTTAATCTTCAAATTATCCTCTAAAAATGCTTTGATTGCATTTTGGCTTCTAATTGAAAGGCTATTTGTATTTATTTGAATAAAGCTATTTATTACTTCTCTTTGATTTCTAGATAATTCAGAAATAATTGTTTTACATTTGTCTTCAATTTTGACCTGATAAATTTCGTCAAAACCAAAATCAGTATTTTTATATTTGTTATATAATTCTATTAACTCTTCATTTGATTTCTTACCACAATTTCTGAGTTTATCGAAAGAACTATTTTCTTGATAGAATTTAATTATATCCCCAAGCGTATCAAGCCCACTATATTTACAGGCGTGATAAGAACGAACACTTAAGTTTTCGTTTTTATAAATTTCATCAATTGTCATTAAATATTTTCAAAATTAGATTTAGTCTTTAAAATGAAAGTGAACCAGAAAATAAATCATTTCATCTCTGTTTTCAAGATTTATAACAAATGTTATTCTTTTTTTATAGATTCTTTTTACGGAAAACCATATTGTTCGTTCAAATATAAATATTAATAAAAATCAACAACCACGTATTTATACCTGTTTAATTATCAAACATTATTTAGCAATTCATCTAAAAGGTTACTGTTTTCGTAATTTATATGAGCAATTGAGATTCGTAGATATGCTCCCAGCTAAAAGAATATACAAGAAATCATTACATTTTTTTATGGAAAATGCTTATTTGTATGTCAAGGCAAGTACTGGCAAACAAATAAGAAAAAATTTTATTAGGTAAATAATTTCTTTCAACGGGCTATGAGATATTGGAAAAGAAGGTATTAAAACAAATGTAGAACAAATAAAACAGATACTTGATTTCCTGTATCTATTTACTAAAATTTATCTAATCGAGATCTTCAAATTATCTGAGTTAATCATATCCGTAAGAGGATATTGAACATCAAATCATTGTTTCTATTATCTATTTTTTATGTTTTTTTTTAAAACGTGAAAATTGAACCAGTAAACAAAATAGAAACGTCAATATAAACAACCACATGTCAACAAGTTGATCTAAACAAAAAAGAGGATAATCAAAACTGATCATCCTCTTAAGTGAACGCAGAAGGATTCGAACCTTCGACCGCCTGCTTAGAAGGCAGGTGCTCTATCCAGCTGAGCTATGCGTCCATTTATTTTAAAACTTTATCGCTTAAAGTTTTAGTCGGGGTGGCAGGATTCGAACCTGCGGCCTCCTGCTCCCAAAGCAGGCGCGATAACCGGGCTACGCTACACCCCGAGGCAAAAATTAAGCGGAGAGACAGGGACTCGAACCCTGGCGACGGTTACCCGTCGACAGATTAGCAATCTGCTCCATTACCGCTCTGGCACCTCTCCAAGCTCAAGGAAACGTGTCCTATTTTGCGGTTGCAAATGTAGAACAACATTCTATTTCTCACAACTATTTTTGCGCTTTTTTTTATCTTTTTTCAAACTTTTTTTAAAAACACTTCACAATCAAACAAATAGAATTAACAAAAATTTCATCTTAAATTTAAAATCCATTCGGATTGATACAAAATTTGAATTTATTCAAATAAACAGTAAATTTGCTTGATTAACTAATATTAAACAGAAAATGAACAAAAGAGTTGTTATCGTTTCTGCCGTTAGAACACCTATCGGAAGTTTCATGGGAGGGTTATCTACCGTACCCGCACCAAAATTAGGAGCTGCTGCCATAAAAGGAGCCCTTTCAAAAATTAACCTAGACCCAAAATTAGTTGATGAAGTTTTCATGGGGAATGTAATCCAGGCAGGCGTTGGACAAGCTCCGGCCCGTCAGGCTGCCCTTTTTGCCGGATTATCAAACGAAGTTGCTGCCACAACAGTAAACAAAGTTTGTGCCTCTGGAATGAAAGCTGTAATGTTTGGCGCACAGGCAATCGCTTGCGGCGATGCAGAAATTGTAGTTGCCGGCGGAATGGAAAGCATGAGCTTAATTCCACACTATGTGCAAATGCGTGCCGGAAACAAATTTGGTCCTGCAACAATGCTCGACGGAATGCAAAAAGATGGTTTGACAGATGCTTACGATAACAACGCAATGGGAGTTTGCGCTGATTTATGTGCAGCTGAATACAACATCAGCCGTGAAGAACAGGATAATTTTGCTATTCAGTCTTATGAAAGAAGCGCAAAAGCCTGGGATTCCGGAAAATTTGACAATGAAATCGTTCCTGTTGAAGTTCCGCAAAGACGCGGAGAACCAGTTATCGTTTCTAAAGACGAAGAATATACCAATGTAAAATTGGATAAAATCCCTTCATTAAGCGCTGTTTTCACAAAAGACGGAACAGTAACTGCTGCAAACGCTTCAACAATCAACGATGGTGCTGCAGCTTTAGTTTTAATGTCCGAAGAAAAAGCAAATGCTTTAGGTCTAAAACCTTTAGCCTACATAAAAGGTTATGCCGATGCTGCACAGGAACCAAAATGGTTTACTACAAGCCCGGCAAAAGCTTTACCAAAAGCTTTAAACAAAGCAGGAATTGCAATTGGCGATGTTGATTATTTCGAATTCAATGAAGCGTTCTCAGTTGTTGGCCTAGCCAATTCAAAAATCTTAAATCTTGATAACAATAAAATAAACGTAAATGGCGGTGCGGTTTCATTAGGACATCCTCTGGGTTGTTCAGGAGCTCGTATTATTGTAACTTTACTAAATGTTTTAGAACAAAACAACGCTAAAACCGGAGCTGCAGCAATTTGCAATGGCGGCGGCGGCGCATCAGCAATTGTTATCGAAAGAGCTTAAATAATATTTCATTAGGAGTTATTAGAAATTAATAACTCCTAATTTTTCAACTAATACATTATCTAAATGTTCGGAATCTGCAATCTTGCCATAGTACCCGTTCGATCTGAGCCTAGCGACAGAAGTGAAATCGTTACACAGCTTTTGTTTGGCGAACACATCAAAATTTTAGAACGCCAAAATCAATGGGCTCGAATAAAAATTCAGTTTGATGATTATGAAGGCTGGGTAGATTCGAAACAATATCAGGTAATTTCTGAGGAACAGTATAATCAGTTAAGCAAAGAAGCCATAATTCTAAATGCTGATTTAATTGATTATATCACTGCACCGGATAATTTATTATTGCCCATTCCGCTTGGAGCTTCCTTAACTTTTCTAAACAATAGCGAAATCAACACTTCAAATTTTGATTTTGAAGGAACAAAAACCAGCGGTGCAAAACCAAAAAGTGCACTTATAAGCACTGCTTTTATGTATTTGAACGCACCTTATTTATGGGGTGGAAAAACACCATTCGGAATCGATTGTTCTGGTTTTACACAAATGGTTTACAAACTAAACGGCTACAAAATTCATCGCGACGCATCGCAGCAGGCACTTGACGGAGAACCTTTAAGTTTTATTGAAGAAAGTGAAGCAGGAGATTTAGCCTTTTTTGACAACGAAGAAGGAAACATCATTCATGTCGGCATCATTATGGAAAACAATTACATCATTCACGCAAGTGGAAAAGTCCGCATTGACCGCTTAGATCATCTTGGAATTTACAATCCGGAATTAAACAAACACACACACAATTTGCGTGTGATAAAAAAGATTATTTAAAACACAAATTCCACGAATTATCACAAATTAAAAATCTTTTTAATCAAATATCCCGATAGCTATCGGGAATAGTAGAAAAACAAAATAAACCCGTTTAAATCCGTACCATCTGCGTTCCAATATCACGCATTAATACGAATCCTTTTTCTGAATTCAGAAGGGCTATTTCGCTCATATTTTTCATCAATTAAACAATTAAACAACAAAATTGTTGTATCTTTACAGCAAATAAGTTGTCTTATGAAAAGTATAAAACAAAAAACAGAACCTTTTGATACTAAAAGAAGTATTGAAAACGCATCAGGAAAAGTAATCTCAATTAAGAGATCTACGTTAAACTCCGGAGGTAAAGAATACAGCTGGAGCAATAAACTTGAGCGTGTTGAAGTCATAAGATCAGGTATTCCCTATGATTCAATTGAAGTCATCAGCAGAAGATTAAACAATCCTGTAAAATCAGTTTTAACAATTGTTGGAATTCCGCAGACAACTTATAACAAAAAGAAAAGTGAGCATCTTCTTTTAGACAGCAGAGACAGCGAATTGGTAATTTTAATTAATGAATTAATAGATTACGGTTTGGAGGTTTTCAACGATGAAGAGGAGAAATTTCAACGATGGCTAAAAAAACCAAATCTATCTATAGGAGGAAATACGCCAGAAAATATGCTGGATACAATTACAGGAATTAACGAAGTAAAATTCAGTTTAAATCGATTGGAGTTCGGAAACCTGGCATAATGATAGTATTTAGAATTGAAAGAGAAAAATACCTGGCAGCAACTTTAAAAGGAATTGGTGCATCAATGTCTGAAGGTTATAGGTGGAACAGCCTTAATACCCGCATGGTATATACAGCAGAAAGCAGAGCCCTGGCAACACTTGAAGTTTCAGTTCATTTAGATTTAAGTGAAGATTTACCTGTTGATCGTTTTTATGTAGAAATTGAAATCCCGGACGAAATCACCATTCAAGAAGTACATTTGGAAGATTTACCCGAAGGATGGGATTCTAAACCTCCTATTTTAATAACCCAGACAATTGGCGACGACTTTATAGATTACAACGAAGCCGCAGTTTTAAAAGTTCCAAGCAGTATTGTACCTCAGGAATTTAATTATTTAATAAACCCACAGCATAAAGACGCATCAAAAATTAAAGTCTTAAGCACAGCCAGAATGGCTTTTGATTCAAGATTTAAAACCAAATAACACAGATTAAAAATCATTTTAATCCTCTAAATCTGTGGCAAAAAAATTCGTGAAAATTCGTGTTTATGCACTAATCCGAATCGTTTTTCTAAATTCCGAAGGACTGTTTCCTCTTTGTTTTTTGAAGAATTTATTAAAATGGCTTTCATCCGTAAAACCAAATTCGTACGCAATTTCGTTAATACGCTTATCGCTGAATTGTAAACGATGCTCAATCAATTTCGTCTTATAATTGCTGATATATTGCTGCATCGTTTCACTGGCATGTTTCTTAAAATAACGTCCTAAGTACGTATTCGAAATCCCGAAATAATCACTTATAGATTCTGCTTTAATCTTCTCGGGATAATAAATGTTCGTCTGAATATATTGCAGAATATCCATCGCTCTGGCTTCAGAACCTACATTTACCTGCTCTGGTAAATATTTCGCAATATTTCTTGCCACAATAATAATCAGCGTATTTACCAATTGCTGAATCAATTCCTGATTGTATACATCCTTATCCTGATGTTCACGGCAAATAGCCTCAATCATCACTTTCACCAAACATTTATCGGCATCATTTTTCAAGATACAACCCGGCTGATGATTGGCATTTTGCAGAATATATTCTAAACGTTGAATATTTTCGTTTTGCAGACTGGAATTCTTCAAATAAATATCATTAAACCTCAAAAAGAAAAACTTCGTTTCGGTTTCAATTGTAAAATTATGACAATCTTCAGGCGTCAATAAAAACATATGTCCGGCATCATATTCAAAAATATTCTTGTTGATACACTGCCTTCCTGTTCCGCCTAAAATATAAACCAATTCAAAGAAATTATGACGATCTCCAACATCGGGATATTCATTCAATGTTTCAAAGGAAACCGTAAACGGCTCGTACAAATTTTCTTTTTTCATAATCTAAAGAATTAATTGAAGATGCAAATATACCTAAAAAAGACAAAATTATACAATTTAACACTTTAAAAAATGGTATAATTTTGTCAAAAAAAATTTAAGACATCAATTTTAATATCATGGAATATAGAAAATTAGGCAGCTCAGAACTTGAATTATCAACTATAACTTACGGTGCATTTGCAATTGGCGGAAACATGTGGGGCGGAAACGAAAAGAAAGATTCTATCGACTCTATTCACGTTTCTATAGCTCACGGCGTAACCACAATCGACACCGCTCCTTTTTATGGATTCGGCTTAAGCGAAGAAATGATTGGCGAAGCTTTAAAATCTCAAGATCGTTCAAAAGTACAATTGTTAACCAAATTTGGTTTGGTCTGGGATGGAAGCAATTACGGAAAAGGTGATTTCTTTTTTGATGCCGATGACAACGGAAAAAAGTTACCAATTTATAAATACGCTTCAAAAAACAACATTATCAAAGAAGTTGAAGAAAGCTTAAAACGCCTTCAAACAGATTATATTGACTTATTGCAAATTCACTGGCCTGACTCCACTACTCCAATTCAGGAAACTATGGAGGCTTTAGAAATTCTTATTCAGCAAGGAAAAATTAGAGCAGCCGGAGTTAGTAATTACAATGCAGGACAAATAAAAGAAGCACAAAAAACAATTCAATTGGCTTCAAATCAAGTTCCCTTTAGTATGCTGAATCAAGCCATTCAAACTGATTTAGTACCACTTACGATTCAGGAAAATATCGGAATCATTGCTTACAGCCCAATGGAAAGAGGTTTACTAACCGGAAAATATTTTACCGACAGTAAATTAAAGGATAACGATCATAGAAATGGTTATTTCGGTCAATTTGATCTTCAAAAAGTAAAAACATTGGTCGAAGAATTAAGTTCTCTGGCAAATGCAAAACACATTTCAATCTCACAATTGGTTTTACGCTGGACAACTTTACAAAAAGGAATTACAATTGTTTTAGCCGGAGCAAGAAACGCAGAACAAGCCATTTCAAACGCCAAAACAATGGATTTCGATTTATCAGCTTCAGAACTTGACTTCATTAATCAGGCGATTTCAAAACTTCAATAATATTTTAAACACATAGGAACATAGATTTTTCTTTATCGATAAAGGCGTTTCACTTGTTTAAACAAACATAGCCTGCACAATCTTGTCATTCCGAGGAACGAGGAATCTTCGTGAGAAACTCTACAAAGATTGGCAATTCACTATACGGAATTACTTACGAAGATTCCTCGTTCCTCGGAATGACAAACTTTGAGGGCTATGTGTGAGAAACTAGTTTCTTTCAATTACCTTTTTTAGAAAAAGAAAATCTATGTTTCTATGTGTTTCAAAAAAAAAATCTCAAAAAATTAAATAATTAGAATTTGGGCGTGTCCCTCCGGGCCGGGCTATCCGCTAAATTCCCGATTAACAAAAACTACGACTAAAAAGCCTTGTTTTTCTAAATCGGGAAATATCGCTCCTATCCCTCACGCAACCCAGATTCATTAGAACAAAAAGTAAAATGAAAAAAATATTTATCATCAACGGAAGTCAAAATTTTGCACATTCAGGCGGAAAATTTAATGAAACCGTTACCAACTGGACAATCGAATACTTAAAAAGTAAAAATTACGAAATAAAAACAACCGATATCAAACAAGAAATTGATCTTGATGAAGAAGTCGAAAAATTCGTTTGGGCAGATGTTGTAGTGTATCACACACCGGTTTGGTGGTTTCAATTACCAAATCTTTTTAAAAAATATATTGACGACGTTTTCACTGCCGGACACAACAAAGGGATTTACAAAAGCGACGGCAGAACCAGAACAAATCCTGACATTAACTATGGAACTGGCGGACTTCTTCACGGACGTAAATATATGCTGACCACAAGCTGGAATGCACCTGCTGCAGCTTTTACATTTCCCAGAGAATTTTTCGAAGAGACTTCTGTTGATGATGGAGTTATGTTTGGTTTCCATAAAATGAATAAATTTGTAGGTATGGAAAAACTAAACGGTTTCCATTTCCACGACGTTGAAAAAGGTGCTACATCTAAAAATATTAGTATCTTTAAGTATGAATATATCAATCATTTAGAACAAATCTTTAAAACTTTATAATTATGATATCCATTACTGCAATTCTAAAAAGCAAAAAAGAAAACATAAACCAAGTTCAAAGTATGCTGAATCATTTGGTGACAGAAACCAGAAAAGAAGCTGCTTGTGTTCGTTATGATCTTCATACTGCTGAAAATGTTTTTATCATTTGGGAAGAGTGGAAAGATCAGGATGGTCTTGACATACACAACAATCAATCATACTTACAGGATTTCATTGCAAAAACAGAACCTCTAATCGCTTCTCCAATTCAGGTTTATAAAACAATACAAATATTATAAAAAGTTAAAATAATTTATTTTCAAAAAACTAACTTGCCTTATCTTTAGTCATATTAAATATGAGCAAATATCATCTCGCTGAAATCAATATTGCCAAAATGAAAGGAGTCGATATCAACGACCCAATCATGAAAGAATTTGTAGACAACTTAGATTTAGTAAACACTTTAGCCGAAAACAGTGAAGGCTTCGTTTGGAGATTAAAAGATGATAGTTACAATGCTACAAACCTAAATCCGTACAATGACGAACAGATAATTGTAAATGTTTCTGTTTGGGAAAACATCGAAACTCTGGAACATTATATGTACAAAACGTTTCACAGTGAGTTTTTAAAACGCCGAAAAGAATGGTTTCAAAAATTCGGAAAGGCACACACCGCAATGTGGTGGATTCCTAAAGGACATATTCCTACTCTTGATGAAGCAGTTGAGAAATTAGATTATTTACAGCAAAACGGAGCTTCAAATTTAGTTTTTAATTTAAGAACAAAGTTTTCGGCACCTTCTTAAAAATGATTTTTTTTTTAAATTTATATATAGCCCCTAACAGAGCATTTTTCTGTCTGCATATATTTTTTTTCTACCGATATTTTGTCCCTATGGGATATTATGCAGAAAGATAATTCTAAAAATGCTCCTTTAGGAGCAAAATATCGGTAGAAAAAAAATCCATTAAAAAAATATCCCGTAGGGATTGTACCTCATTTAATCTAACAAAAGCGCGGTCTCAAAGTTTCGGGAACAAAATTTTTATTTAAATTGAATAGCGTCCGGCTAAAACTGGAGACAATTCAAAAAATCCTTTTAATCTTTTAATCTGTGGCTGTAAATAAAAACCTTGCTCCCAAAGCTTCGGCTCTGCGTTTTTACGAGATTCATTCTAAAGCTTGTGGATTTTTACAAATTATTTTAAAACTACGGAAATCCATAAAAACGATTATCAAAAAGCAGTTAAATTGCAACCTGAAATTCAATTTCAAATCAGAAAAAACAAAAAAATGATATAAATTCGTGCAATTTGCAGCTAAAAAAACGTTACAATTTATCACACCAATCACAATCATAAAAGAGAACTTTTAAATACCTTAGCAAATTATAATTCTACTCAATAAAATCAATAAAAATGGCTGAACAATCTTCAATTCAGTGCCCAAACTGCGGAACTCCTATCGATGTCAATGATGTATTAAAACATCAATTGGAAGACAGCATCCGTAAAGAATTTCAACAAAAAGCTACCATTCAAAATAAAGAATTAGAACTTAAAAACGAACAGCTCGAAAAAGCAAAAGCCGAATTTGAAGCAAAAAAGAAACAGGAAAACGAGCTTTTTGCCGAACGTTTAGAACGTGAGAAAAAAACAGCCGAAAAAGAAATTTTTGAAAAATTAAAAGCCAAATTAGAGGAAGAAAATAAGGATCGTTTACTTTTAATGGAAAAAGAACTCTCTGAAAAATCAGAGAAAATCAGGGAATTAAATAAAATGGAAGGCGAAATTGCAAAATTACAGCGTGAAAAACTGGAAATGAAAGAAGCAATCGAAGCCGAAGCGCAAAAGCAATTAAACGCTGCTTTAGTTTTAGAACGTGATAAAATCCGTAAACAGGAAGAAGAAAAAAACGAACTAAAAATCAAAGAATACCAGAAACAATCTGACGATCAAAAAAAGCTGATTGAAGAAATGAAACGCAAACAGGAACAAGGTTCTATGCAATTGCAAGGCGAAGTAATGGAATTAGCGATCGAGGAATGGCTGGCAAATAATTTTCCGTTAGATAGTATTGATGAAGTTAAAAAAGGTGCAAATGGTGCCGACTGCCTTCAAATTGTCAATACAAGAGAGTTGCAAAATTGCGGTTCTATTTATTATGAAAGTAAACGTACAAAGGCTTTTCAACCAGCGTGGATCGAAAAATTTAAAAATGATATTCGAACTAAAAAAGCCAATATTGGTGTTTTAGTTACCGAAGTAATGCCTGCCGGAATGGACCGAATGGGAATGCGTGACGGAATCTGGATTTGTACGTATGAAGAATTCAAAGGTTTAAGTGCCGTTTTGCGTCAGTCATTAATTCAGATAAGTCAGGCTGTTCAGGCGCAGGAAAACAAAGGTGATAAAATGTCAATGTTATACGATTTTTTAACCAGCAATGAATTCCGTTTACAGATTGAAGGAATTGTAGAAGGTTTTACCCAAATGCAGGGCGATCTTGATGCCGAAAAAAGAGCAATGCAGAGAATCTGGAAGCAACGTGAAAAACAAATTGAAAAAGTGGTTCATAACACTTTAGGAATGTACGGATCGATTCGTGGAATTGCAGGAAATGCGGTGCAGACCGTAAGAGCTTTAGAGCTTGATTTTGTTGAAGATGACGATGAAGATCCTAAAGAATTGTTGGAATAACAATGTGAGATGGCACGCGGATTAAACGGATTCGCTTACGCTAAAACACGGATGGGCACGGATTTTTTTTATTTTTTGATGAGAATTAAACATAATCTTGTCATTTCGCGTTCCTCGCAATCACAAAATAAAAAAGGTTCCGATAAATTTCGAAGCCTTTCATTTAATTAACCTTTTTTAAAAGACATTGTAAGCCCAAATTGATTAGAAAGATAAAGCTTATTATTTTCAATAGAATAACCTGAAGTCGTTCTTAATAATTGTACAAATTCGCTTTCTTTTTTTGCGTCACATTTTTTAGTCTCTGATGTAAGATTCGGAAACTGAAGTTTTCCTGCGCCATTCGATACCAAGCTTCCTTTAATACCATTGCATCCTGTTGAGCCAGAAAAACTTGATGAAGTCATTTCGATTTTTGGAGAACTTGAAAAATCTTTTTCAGTAATTACTTTTCCGTTTAAATTCTCTAAAACCCAGGTTTGCTGTAATTTCTTTTCAATTGAGTTTTCGTTAGCAGCGACTGTTGAATTTGCAGTTTTACTTGATTTGCAGCTGTAAACTAGTGATACAGCAATAAATAGCATTAAAATCTTTTTCATGTAAAATAAATAATATAAGTTTTATTTTACAAAAATATTCCGTCTTTAATCCATCCTTATATACTATAAGTTATTTTTAAACCATTCCAAGACATTTTTAAAACTATAAAATTTAATCTACCTTTCTAAAAACCAAAAGTTTAGCAGAAGAATTTGACAACGTTAATCTGTTATTTTCAATAGTATAAGTAGTTGTACTTTGCAGTGCTTTAGTAAAATCCCCTTCTTTATTTCCCGGCGCACAAGCCATTAAAGTCGAAATAACTTTTGAAAACCGAAGTAAATCCTTTTCATAAAAAATTGTCCCGCTTATCGCATTACAGCCTCCATACCCCATAAATCTGTTTTCGGCTGAATTGATTTCGATACGTGGCAGTTCCCGTTGAAAATCAGTAACAAAAACCTTGAATCCGTTAAGCTCTTCCACAACCCAAATATCATGTAAGCGATAATCAGTATTATATTTTCCACAGCCTCCCAGCTTTTTAAACTCAAGCTCTGAATTATTTTTAATTTCGACCGAAACCTTATAAGGAGAAATTGTTCCAGACATTGAATCCTGACAATCTAACTGCTGTATTGTAATGGTCGCTGTCGAAGTTTCATTGCTTACTTTGTACATCTTTATATTTGCATCCATAGCCTTTATTGCTTCAACTGCAGGAAAAACCAGTTTTTCTTTTCCTGGAATCAACGAAGTAAAAACAAAATTCTCATTTCCCATTTTTATTCCCCAAAAAGGTTCGTTTCCGGTTGCTTTAAAATAGACATTCATATCTTCTTCTATAACAGCTGTCTGTGTTACCTCTTTTGTATCAGAATTTTTGCCCGCAGTCGATTTACAACCAATCATTAACGATAGTAAAAGCAAAAGTGATATTATTTTTTTCATAATGATTTTATTTAAAAAGTGCTGTTTTACCAAAACACCTGTAAAATTCTTATGAATTTACGACATTTTTTTGAAATCCTTATTTAGAATCTTTTCAAATTTAAAATTTTTATAACACCGTTAATCCTTTAAAAACCCATACTGCGTAAAAGATTACGATAAAATACGTAATTATTTTTTAAGCCTATATCATAAAAATTAACAGTAATACGTATTTTTATAAGTATAAATACTTATATTTGCGTAGTAATACTTAATTAAAGAAATCATGATTAGAGTAATAGTAGTTGGAAACGGCATGGTTGGTTATAAATTTTGCGAAAAGTTCATTGCAAAATCAGGACAGGAAAAGTATCAGATTACTGTATTTGGTGAAGAACCAAGACGTGCTTACGACCGTGTTCATTTAAGTGAATACTTTGGAGGTAAAACGGCCGATGATTTGTCATTATCAACAACCGAATGGTACGCCGAAAACAATATTATTCTCAATACATCTGAATTGATTACAGATATTAATCGTACAGAAAAAACAATACATACCCATTTAGAAAAAACGCATACGTACGATTACTTAGTTTTGGCAACAGGTTCATCAGCATTTGTTCCTCCAATTGACGGAGTCGAAAAAGAGGGTGTTTTTGTATACAGAACCATCGAAGACTTAGATGCAATTATGGCTTATGCCAAAAAGATAAAGCAAAATGGTGCAACCGAAGCCGCTGTTCTTGGCGGAGGATTATTAGGTCTTGAAGCAGCAAAAGCCGTTAGAGATTTAGGATTGAATCCACATGTTGTAGAGTTTGCACCCCGTTTGATGCCGAGACAATTAGACAAAGGCGCAAGCGATATGTTACAAGCTAAAATTGAAGAATTAAATATCGGTATTCATCTTAACAAAGCAACACAATATATCGATGGAAAAGAAAGCATAACGGGAATGATGTTTGCTGACGAGGAATTGTTAAAAGTAGACATGTTGGTTATATCTGCCGGAATTAAACCTCGCGACGAACTGGCAAGAGTTTCAGGACTTGAAGTTGGATTACGAGGCGGAATTGTGGTAAACAATCAAATGCAGACATCAGATCCTTCTATTTATGCTATTGGAGAAGCAGCACTTTACAATCAAAACATTTACGGACTTGTTGCTCCAGGTTACGAAATGGCTGATGTTGCTGCCGAGCAAATCTTAAATGGTACTAAAACCATGAGAGAAACCATCGATATGTCGACACAATTAAAATTAATTGGTGTCGAAGTTGCGAGTTTTGGTGATCCTTTTATCGAAAATGATAACGTAACTGCCATTATTTATGAGAATAAATTAAGCGGAGTTTACAAAAGAATCAACGTTACTAAAGATTCTAAAACATTATTAGGCGGAATTCTGGTTGGAGATTCAAGCGATTACAATTCACTTTTCCAGATTTACAACAATGCAATGGCTTTGCCTAAAAATCCTGAAGATTTGATTTTAGGTTCAAGAGACGGTTCTGAAGGTTCAAGCTTAGGAAGCGTAATGGATTTGCCGGATACTGCCGTAATCTGTTCTTGCGAAAATGTTACCAAAGGTGCTATCTGCTGTAAAATTTTAGATGAAAGCTGCGCTAGTCTTTCAGATGTTGTGAAAGCAACGAAAGCGACTTCTGGCTGCGGCGGCTGTAAACCAATGGTTTCAGATTTGGTAAAAGCGGCTCAAAAATCACTTGGAAAAGAAGTTAAAGAAGTTATCTGTGAACATTTTAACTACACTCGTCAGGAATTATTCGATTTGGTAAAAATCAATAAATATGAGAATTTTTACGATGTTTTAGATCATCACGGAAAAGGCGATGGCTGCGAAGTGTGTAAACCCGTTGTAGCTTCTATTTTCTCTAGTATTTACAACGATACGGCAAACAAACACATCACTACACAAGATACAAACGACAGATTTTTGGCTAATATTCAACGAAACGGAACCTATTCTGTAGTTCCAAGAGTTGCCGGAGGAGAAATTACTGCCGAGAAATTAATTGTAATTGGCGAAGTTGCGAAACAATTCGATTTATACACTAAAATCACTGGTGCTCAAAGAGTTGATTTATTTGGAGCTCATTTAAGCGATCTCCCTAAAATATGGAAAATCTTAATCGATAACGGTTTTGAAAGCGGTCACGCATACGGAAAATCGCTTCGTGCCGTAAAAAGCTGTGTTGGAAACGCCTGGTGTCGTTACGGAATGGACGACAGTGCCGGATTTGCTATCGAACTTGAAAACAGATATAAAGGGATTCGTTCTCCACATAAATTAAAAGGCGGTGTTTCGGCCTGCATTCGTGAATGTGCCGAAGCCCGAGGAAAAGATTTCGGATTAATTGCTGTTGAAGGCGGCTGGAATTTATACATTGCCGGAAATGGCGGTGCAAACCCAAAACATGCTGTTTTATTAGCCGAAAAAATTGACAAAGAAACAGTTATTAAATACATGGACAGATTCTTAATGTATTACATCCGCACAGCCGGCCCGCTGGTTCGAACTTCAACATGGTTAGAAAAATTAGACGGCGGTCTAGAGTATTTAAAGCAAGTTATTATCGAAGACAGTTTAGGAATCTGCGAAACGCTTGAAGCCGAAATGCAGACTCTGGTAAATACTTTTGAATGCGAATGGAAACAGGTATTAGAAAAACCAAGATTATTAAAACGCTTTAATCATTTTATAAACTCAGACGATAAAGACGATAATGCAGTTTTTGTTCCGTTAAGAGATCAAAAAGCGCCAAAAGCCTGGTCATAAACTAAAAATTATAATTTTTAAACACATAGAGACATAGATTTTACAACTCCAAAAACGTTTTTCACTTCTCTAAAATAAGCAGAAATGATTTTCTTTTGACAATTCTTTTTTCAACTATTAAGTCTATGTCTCTATGTGTTTCAAAAAACAAAAATAAGCTCCAAAAAAAAACAAAAAAATATCAATAACGTTTGCTGTCCTTCTTACCCTCTTTTTTACTGCGCCATCAAAACTCTCTTGATTGTAAAAAGAGGGCTAAGAAACAGGAAATCAAAACAAACTTAAAATGGAAGAAATCTTAAATCAATACGAAACAGTCCATGCAAACGACGCAACAATTTGGTTTAAAGCGGGCAAAGTTGAAGATTTCCCGACCAATCGCGGCGGCTGTATTAAATACAAAAACAAACAGATTGCTATTTTTAATTTTACACGTCGTAACGAGTGGTACGCCTGCCAAAATGCATGTCCGCATAAAATGGAAATGGTACTATCAAGAGGAATGACAGGATCTGCAGATGATATTCCAAAAATTGCCTGTCCTATGCATAAAAAAACATTTTCATTAGTAGATGGTTCTAACTTAAATGGCGACGATTATAAAATTGCAACATACCCAATTAAGATCATTGAAAACGAAGTGTTTGTTGGATTTATAGATTAGTTTAAAAGCCACTCCCGATAGCTATTGGGATTCACAGATTAAAATTATTTTGCCACGAATTAACACGAATTAAATTAATGGAATTCGTGAAATTCGCAGCGAAAAAACCCAATTCAATATCTTTGAAATCCAAATAACAAAAACAATAGAAATAATTGATTTATTGCCACAGATTAAAGGATTTTTAAGATTAAATCTGTGAAAACCTTCCAATCTGCGGCAAAAAATAAAATAATAATTCGTGCTAATTCGTGAAATTCGCGGCGAAAAAAAACAACTCAATACCTTTGAAATCCAAATAACAAAAACAATAGAAATAATTGATTTATTGCCACAGATTAAAGGATTTTTAGGATTAAATCAGTGAAAACCTTCCAATCTGCGGCAAAAAAAAATAATAATTCGTGCTAATTTGTGAAATTCGCAGCAAAAAAACCCAACTCAATATCTTTGAAATCCAAATAACAAAAACAATAGAAATAATTGATTTACTGCCACAGATTAAAGGATTTTTAGGATCAAATCAGTGAAAATCTTCTAATCTGCGGCAAAATAATAAAATAATAATTCGTGCTAATTCGTGAAATTCGCGGCGAAAAAAACTTAATTCCGTATCTTTGAAATCTATTATCTTCAAAAAAATGAGTACACCTTTTCAAAAAGCCAGCGAATGGATTGATGCCGAAAACGCACAAGATCCAAATATCGACATCGATCAAAACAAAGAATATCCAAAAGAATTATTGTATTCAAACAGGATGTACGAAAGGTTGATGCAGTTTGACCCCAATGCTTCAGAAGAAATTCAGATTGCGTCAAAAGCGCAGCACATCTGTCGATGGAAAGTAGCACGTGAATCGTTTCCTATGGATCGTGTTGGTTATTTGAAATGGAGAGAAGAATTGAAAAAATTTCACTCAAAAACCACTGCCGAAATTTTAGTAAAAGCAGGTTACGACCAGACTTTCATAGACCGTGTTTCATTTTTAATAGAGAAAAAATTACTTAAAAAAGATCACGAAACACAATTATTAGAAGATGTTATCTGTCTGGTGTTTTTAGAGTATTATTTAGAGCCTTTTGTTCATAAACACGATGAAGAAAAACTAAAAAACATCATCAAAAAAACCTGGGATAAAATGTCTGACAAAGGACATCAGGAAGCCTTAAAAATCAATTATTCTGAAGAAAATTTAAACCTGATAAAAGCTTCTTTAGGATTGTAAACTGATTATATGAAGAAAAGCAATCAGGAAGCTGCAGATAAAATCACATTCAAAAATTTACGCCGTCTGTATTTTTTTGCGCTTCTTACTATTGCCTTAACCATAATTATCAGCCAAGCTTTAGTTCAGTACAATCTGAATCAGCAGTTAAGCGATTCTAAAATCATCAATTTTTCGGGAAGGCAGAGAATGCTGAGTCAGAAAATTGTAAAAGAAGTTCTAATTCTTCATTACGTTTCTGATACCGTTTCTTCTAAACAAACCTCACATTTACAAAATGTTTTATCTCTTTGGAAAAAAAGCCAAAACGCACTCAAAAACGGCAGTGACAGTTTAGCTTTTCCAAAAGAAAAAAGCGAAACACTCCATAAATTATATCTCGAAATCAATCCGATTTTCAATAAAATCGCGGAGACTACTGATTTGTTTTTATTGAATTTAAAACAGAAAAAACAATCCGAAGAAAATCAAAAACTTGTACAGGTAATTCTAGAAAACGAAGGTTCCTTTCTTTCAAAAATGAATCAAATCGTTACACAATACGATCTTGAAGCACACGAAAAAGTAACAGAACAGCGTAAAATAGAATTTTGGATTTTTGGCTTCACCCTATTGGTACTGCTTTTAGAGTTTTTCTTCATTTTTAAACCCACAAATAAGAAAATCGAAAGATTAATAGCCAAACTTTTATCTTCGGAAAAAAAGGCTTTAAAACTGGCTTACGACACAGAAATCATCAGCGAAATCAAAGAAAATTCGGTTAAAGAATTAAAGTCGCTCAATTATGCAATGGAAAATACATTACTCTATTGCCGAATTGCGCCTGATGGTTCGATTATTCATATTGGAGAAAAATTTGCCAAACTTTTAAACTACACCAAATTTTCATCAAACAAAAAATTCTCAGAAGTTTTAACGATTGACGAAAAAGAACAAATCAATATTGACCGTCTTATTTTTGAAAAACAAAGAAGCGGCTGGCAGGGCGAAATCAAAATTTTAAATAAAGAGGATCAAACCATCTGGCTGGATTTATCAATGGTTCCCGTAACAATTAAAAAAGACGAATTAGAACTTTTGATTATTTGTTTCAACATTACCGAACGTAAAAAAGCACAGCGCGAAGTCGAGCGTTTAAATCTTGAAAACATCACTGAAAAAATCAATCAGCAAAAGATTATTTCAAGCAAAATTGTTGAAAATCAGGAAAACGAACAAAACCGAATCGCCAAAGAAATTCACGACGGAATTGGTCAAATGCTTACCGGTTTAAAATTTAGTCTGGAAAGTATCAATTTAGAAGACAAAGAAAAAGCTGCTCAAAAAATAGAATACCTTAAAAAATTATCACTTGATATTATAAAAGGTGTCCGCACGGCAACTTTCAATTTAATGCCCCCGGAGTTAAGCGATCATGGAATCGTTTCATCTCTTTCTAAATTAACACAAGAGCTTTCTAAACTTACCGGAAAAGAAATTCTGTTTTACAACAAAACCAATTTTGACCAGCGTTTAGATTCTTTAATCGAAATCAATATATATCGACTTACACAGGAAGCCATCAACAATGCCATAAAATATGCAGAATCAACGCATATTATCGTACAGCTTTCGCATAGTGAGACACTTTTAAGCGTTATTATTGATGATAACGGAAAAGGTTTCAACATTAACTCAGTTTACAAAAAACGAAACAGCGAATCAGGCATGGGATTATTGTTTATGAAAGAAAGAATTCAATACATTAACGGCCGCGTTTTCATCAACTCAATTCCCGGCGAAGGCACAAGGATTACTTTTAATATTCCGATACTTAAGTAGAAATTCCATTTTTTTTAATTCCAAATTCCAAATACTTTACGCTTAGAAAACTTTGACAAAGTTGACCACGATCTTGTCAGGCTGAGCGAAGTCGAAGCCCGCACAAAGTAAATCCACAATTAAAAATCAAATAAAATCAATTGCCACCAGCTTTAGCTGAAGGTATACAAAAAAGCATCAAAAAGGCTTTAACCAAACTTACAAATTTGGCTAAAGCCTTTCTTTTATCTATAAAAGCCTCCAGCTAAAGCTGGAAGCAATTAAAAAACAAACTTTGTCAAAGTTTTGAGAACTTTAACAAAGTTAAACACAATCTTGTCAGACTGAGCGAAGTCGAAGCCCGTGCAGTCTTAATCGACAATCTTTGCAGGGCTTCGACTTCGCTCAGCCTGACAATACTAAGTACAATTTTGTAATTTAGAATTCCTAACATTAGAATTTTTAATGTTACAATTTAAAATCTAAAAAATTACGTATATTAGCGTCTTCTTTATAGATGAATATACGTAAAAATCCAGAATAAAATTAAGTAAACTATGAGTAATATCATTCGTGTAGTGCTGGCAGATGACCATGTTTTTGTTAGAGACGGAATCAAATCCTTATTAGAAAACGAAGCAAACATTGAGGTTGTAGGTGAAGCAATTGATGGTGCTGATGCTCTTGACGTAGTGGCAGAAAGCAAACCCGATTTACTTATTGCTGATATTCGTATGCCAAATCTAACCGGCATCGAACTAGTAGAAAAACTTAGAAGCGAAAATAATAGCATAAAAATTATCATGCTTTCGATGCACGAATCCGAAGAATACGTATTGAAATCCATAAAAGCCGGCGCCGATGGTTACTTATTAAAAGGTTCCAGCAAGGAAGAATTCTTAAAAGCACTTCATACCGTTGCTGCGGGCGGAAAATATTTTAGTGGAGATATTTCTTCTATCTTAATTGGTCAATTGACAAACCCTTCTAATTCATTAGAACCTAAACAAAGCTTAGGCGACGAAATGATGATTACAAAAAGAGAGAAAGAAATCCTGACACTCTTATTATCCGGAAAAGGAAACAAAGAAATTGCCGAAGCACTTGATATTAGTAAACGAACTGCCGAAGTACATCGTTTCAACCTGATGAAAAAACTGAAAGTAAAAAACCTAATGGAACTTTCTAACAAAGCAGCAGAATATTCTTTGATTTAAAAAATACGTATAAATACGTAATTATTTTTCAAAAACTGCGTTTTCGCATCTTTTTACTAAGTTATAGTACTTATTTTTACAAAAAAAAATATAAGTGCTATGAAAAATACAAGCTCATTATCGCAATCACACAAGATATTATTCTTAAACACACTGGCATTTACCGTGTGTTTTGCCTGCTGGACTTTAAACGGGGTTTTAGTAACCTTTCTGGTTGATAACGGAATTTTTCACTGGAGCGTTGTTCAGGTAGGATGGCTTCTTGGTATTCCAATTCTAACAGGATCTATTATGCGTCTTCCTATAGGAATCCTGACAGATAAATTTGGAGGAAAATACGTTTTTTCACTTTTACTGCTTCTCAGTTCAATTCCGTTGTTTCTCCTTCCCTATGCCGACAGCTTTTTTATGTTTGCCTTACTAAGCTTTTTCTTCGGAATGGTAGGAACTAGTTTTGCAGTCGGAATTGGTTATACATCTATTTGGTATCCAAAAGAATGGCAGGGACGCGCTCTGGGAATTTTCGGAATGGGAAATGCCGGCGCAGCTATTACAACATTTTTAGCTCCTTCACTATTAAATCATTTTTCAATTAATGATCCGCAAAACGGCTGGAAAATACTTCCTGTTATTTATGCAGTTTCTTTAGTCGTAATTGGAATCGCTTTTTTGATTTTCACTGAAAATAAAAAAGCACAAAGCAATACTAAAACTATTTCTCAAATGCTGGTTCCGTTAAAATCGACACGAGTTTGGCGTTTTGGAGCCTATTACTTTTTAGTTTTTGGCTGTTTTGTAGCCTATTCACAATGGTTATTGCCAAATTTCATGAACGTTTATCAAACCAGTTTAGTTATGGGCGGTTTGTTTGCTACTATGTTCAGCCTTCCTTCTGGTGTAATTAGAGCCTTTGGAGGTTATTTATCGGATAAATTTGGTGCACGAAAAGTGATGTATTGGGTATTAGGCTCATCGGTAATTTTAAGTGCTTTATTAGCTGTCCCGAAAATGGAAATTACAACTGCTGGACCAGGAGTTTTGGCAACCAAAAAAGGAACTATTACAGCTGTTACCAACGACAATATTAAGATTGGTGAAACAGATTTTGCGGTCGCACAAAAAAAAGAAAATAATACTGAAAATGCTATTTTTCCAACTTCTACGTCATGGCAGCAAGTTGTAGTTGCAGAAAACCAAAGTGTAAAGAAAAAAGAACTTCTGGCTAAAGGAATTACAGTTATTAAGTTTGATGCCAATATGTGGGTATTCCTTGTTTTGGTAATCCTAATTGGAATTTCATGGGGAATTGGAAAAGCTGCAGTCTACAAACATATCCCAGAATATTTCCCAAATGAAGTTGGTGTTGTTGGCGGAATGGTTGGAATGATTGGAGGCTTGGGCGGTTTCTTTGGGCCTATTATCTTTGGGTATTTATTAACTGCAACCGGAATCTGGTCAAGTTCATGGATTTTTATTCTGCTTTTTTCAATCGGATGTTTGGTCTGGATGCACTATGCAATTACCAAAAGCGCCAGCAAAAAACAACCTGTACCAGTAAAAACAATTGAAAAGCAACAGCTTGTACCTGTAAACCAATTAAATTGAAAAATAATGACTTTTATCATTCATAAAGGCTTAATTTTCTTATAATTTTACGGTATCAAAATAAAGATACCAGTTTTATGAAAAAAATAAAATTAATTGCTCTGTTACTTTTTGGTACTGGCGCGGCTCTGCAAGCACAAGAATTAGACGTAAATTTACAAATAAGACCTCGTTTTGAATACCGAAACGGATATAAACAACTTCTGCCGGAAGGCCAGAAGGGGACGTCACAAATCTCGCAGCGTTCTCGTTTAAATTTCAATTATAAACAAGAAGATTTAACTGTAAAATTAACTCTGCAAAATACCAGAACCTGGGGAGATGTTGTTCCTGCAGCTACCGCAGATAAAAATGGAGTAGCTGTTTTTGAAGCCTGGGCGCAATATAATTTTACTGAAAAATGGAGTGCCAGAATGGGACGCCAGGTACTTTCTTATGATAATCAGCGTATTTTAGGAGAACAAGATTGGGGACAACAGGCACAAAGCCATGATGCACTTACAATTTCGTATCAAACCGAAAAACAAAAATTAGATTTCGGGGGAGCTTATAACTCAACTGCCGAAAATGTGGTTCAGACACCTTATACTGTTGCCAGTTATAAAACTCTACAATATGTGTGGTATCACAATCAATTTAACGAAGCTTTTGGTTTGAGTTTCTTATTACTAAATACTGGTTACGAATATGCTCCTGATCCTGCCCCTTCTACCAAACTATTGGTAGATTACAAACAAACTTTTGGACCTTATCTAACTTATAAAAAAGGTAAAATTGATACTAATTTTTGGGCATACGGACAAACTGGGAAAAGCACAGATTTGCAAGTGAGCGCGTGGAATGCGGCGGCTAATTTTAATTATAGCATAACTGATTCTTTTAAAGCTGGTTTAGGATATGAATTCCTTTCAGGAAAAGATACAAATGACACAAGTACTGTTATTAAATCGTTCAACCCAATTTTTGGTACCAACCACGGTTTTAACGGTTATATGGATTATTTTTATGTTGGAAATTACTTAAACAGTGTAGGTTTACAAGATGCATTTATCAAATTAAATTACAATGTAAACAAATGGCAGTTTGCTTTGATTCCGCACGTATTCCTATCAGCTGCTGATGTTGTTACACCTGCAAATGAAAAACTTGAATCATATTTAGGAACTGAGATTGACGCAGCTTTTGGATATAACTTCAAAAAAGACATTACAGTTTCAGGAGGTTACTCTCAAATGTTTGGTTCTAAAACTTTGGAATTTGTTAAAGGCGGAGATGCCAGCCATACCAACAATTGGGCTTGGTTAATGATTTCTGTAAATCCAAGAATTTTTAGCTGGAAAAAATAATTTTTCTTCAAAATCAACTTATATATTTTACCCTTTTCCTATTTCGGAAAAGGGTATTTTTTTTATTTACAAAAAACTTAGTATATCTCGTTTAATTATTTATATTTGAATCGATTACGAACCCCAAATTCTATCCCCAATGAAACAATTTCTAAAATTATCAATGTTAACTTTTATTGCAGCTCAAACAGGCATCGCTCAAAAATATAATGATGCCTTAATTTCAAAAAACTCAGAAATAAACTTTGCAAAAACACCAAAAAGAGGAATTAAAAAAGACAACATTATTTATTATGTTGAAAATGATTTACAAACCATATCTGCCTACAAAAGAAGTAAATTGAAATGGCAGACGAATGTAATTTCTGTTTGCGGAAAACCAAAAAAAGGAGAACCTGAAATAAGATATGTAGGATATAATGCAAACAAACTGCTTATAGTTATCGGAAAACATAATTTTGCAGAAATTGACATTAATAGTGGCGAAACAAAATTTGTTGGTTAAGATTAAAAAATACAAAACTATTTAATCTAATTTTCTAAAATATACATTTTTAATTTACCCTTTTTCAGTTTTGGAAAAGGGTATTTTTTTGGTTTTCCTTAAACTTTTTTTTGCTTTTTAAATTGCTATATTTGATATATGAAGAAACTTTTAAACTTAGCATTGCTAATAGTAGTTATCCTTTTTTCTAGTTGTGAAAAGAAAATCAAAGATTTAGAATTTGAGAAAAATGTAATGACTGAAATTTTTCCAAGTTTAATCGATTCAACATGCATAGATATAAGACTCTTTACAAATTTCCCACCCAAATATGGAGAATCAATATATGATAAAACAGGTCATTATATTGGAGTTGATAGTACAAAAGCTACGGAAGAACAAAAGCGAAAATTACTAGAATGGAAAATCAATACAGAAAAAATTAAAAAAGATACTTCGAAAATTATTGTTGCTTTTGATCCATTACTAAAAGATAACAGTCAAAATCTAAGAGAAGATTTCCAAAAACACTTTAAAAACGCTAAAATTTATATATCAAAAGAAAAAAAAGAAAGTGAATACGTTTTTGATTTTAAAAACATAAAACTCAACAATAAATTTGAACTCAGAAATATTTCTCAATTTCCAAAAGAAAGAGGTCTGATTTGGTTAGCCAAATACGATTTTGTTTTTTCCGGAGCAGTTTTCTTTTCCAGAATACAATTTGACAAGGATAAAAAATTTGGAATTTTAGATGGTGGCTTTGCTTGTGGTGACCGTTGCGGACAAGGATTTCGAATTTATATTAAAAAAGCCAATAATAAATGGATTATTGATGACGTTGAAGGAACTTGGGTTGCTTAGTCTTTTTCTATTTTTAAATTTTCCAATAAATGAAACTCATAGCCTGGAATTGCAACATGGCATTCAGAAAAAAAGCAGAATTCATTCTAGCCCATAATCCTGATATTGCTGTAATTTCAGAGTGTGAAAATCCTGAAAAATTAAAATTTCCAAACGAAACACAATTACCAAATGATATTCTTTGGTACGGCACAAATCCGCATAAAGGAATTGGAGTTTTCTCTTATAGCGATTATCGATTTCAATTGCTCGATTGCCATAATCCAATTTTCAAAAATATTCTTCCAATAGCCGTTACTCATGGAAAAATCGATTTTACTTTATTTGCAATCTGGGCAAACAATCCTGAAGATAAAGACGGACAATATGTTACCCAGGTTTGGAAAGCGATTAACTATTATGAAGATCTTATTAAAGAAACCAAAACCATTTTAATTGGAGATTTCAACAGCAATACTATTTGGGACAAACCACGACGAGAAGGAAATCATACAACGGTTGTAAACAAACTGGGAGACAAAAATATTTTTAGTACTTATCATAAATATTTTAATCAAATTCAGGGCAAAGAAGAACATCCAACTTTATACCTTTATAGACACGAGAACAAACCGTATCATCTGGATTACTGTTTTGCTTCAAATGATTTTATTGAAACTCTTGAAAGTGTTCAAATAGGAACATATCAAGACTGGACTACGCTCAGTGACCACAAACCCTTAATAATTAAATTCAATATATAAACCATGAACAACTGGACTCAGCGATGGGACGACCGCTACAGCAGTGAAGAATTTGCTTACGGCGAAGAACCCAACAATTACTTAAGAGATCAACTGGAAAAGCTAAATCCCGGTACTATACTTTTTCCTGCTGAAGGCGAAGGAAGAAATGCCGTTTTTGCCGCAAAATCGGGCTGGAAAGTTTCCGCTTTTGATATTAGTGAAGAAGGAAAAAACAAAGCTTTAAAACTTGCTGATGCTAATAATGTTTCAATTGATTATCAGGTTGGCGAATTAGAAACTCTGGATTTTCAACAAGAACAATTTGATACGATTGCTTTAATTTACGCTCATTTTCCAGCAGAAATTAAATCGGCTATTCATAGACAGCTTGATAAATTATTACGTAAAAATGGTATTATTATTTTTGAAGCTTTCAGCAAAAAACATTTAGAATATCTTGCCATAAACGAAAAAGTGGGCGGACCAAAAGACATTGAATCTCTATTTTCAATTGAAGAAATTAAAGCGGATTTCCCAGATTATGAAATCATCGAATTAGAAGAAAAAGAAATCGAACTCAACGAAGGTTTATTTCATAACGGAACAGGTTCTGTAATTCGATTTATTGGGAAAAAGAAATAAAAAACTCAATTTGACTTATTTTTCTAGTCGAACTATAATTCTACTAAACAGTATTTTAAAAATACAATCAAAAAAATATTCATATCCAAGATAATTCGTAAATTTGGAAAAATACTAATGAGATGGATTTACAGACTAGAAAAATAGAATTTGTACAGGAGTTTCTAAAAATTCAAAGTGAAGAAGTAATTTCTCAGCTTGAAAATTTATTAAAAAGCAGAAACAAAAAAAATGAAGATGAAAGTGATTTTTTGAGTCCATTTTCTATTGAAGAATTTAATAACAGAATTGATCAATCAGAAGATGATTTTAAAAAAGGAAAATATAAAACAACTTCACAACTTCTAGAAAAATATAAGTAATGAAATTGAAAGTTATATGGTCTGAATTTGCAGAAAATGAAATTGATAAAATCTATAACTATTATCTTGAAAAAGCGGGAATTAAAGTTGCTAAAAAAATCATTAAAGAAATCATTTCTGAACCCAAAAAACTTATAAATAATACATTTTCAGCACAAGTTGAAGATCTTTTATTAGACAGAGAAAATAGATACTTATATCTAACTTGTAACAATTACAAGATCATTTATTGTATTGACGATGATAAAAAGTTGATAAAAATTTCAGACGTTTTTGATACCAGACAAAATCCTGTAAAGATTAAACGAACAAAATAACAGAGACGCACAGCAGTGCGTCTCAACAGAACATCTCAATTAAATTCTAATTAATTTTTATACTTCATTCCCATATCTTCAATAGAAAATTTGTCTGTCAATAAATGCAGCAATTTATCTCTTAAAGCAATATACTCAGGCATTTTTACAATTTCGATTTTATTTCTTGGTCTAGGCAGATGCACTTCAACAATTTCTCTTATGGTTGATGCCGGACCATTATTCAAAACTACAATTCGATCAGATAAAAACAACGCTTCTTCAATATCATGCGTAATCATTACAATTGTTTTTTCTCTATTGTCCAGGTTCCATAATTTCAAGACTTCCAATTGCATCGATCCTTTTGTTAAGGCATCTAAAGCTCCAAAAGGCTCATCCAAAAGCAATACGCCCGGATTGATTGCAAAAGCCCTCGCAATAGCAACACGTTGTTTCATTCCGCCCGAAAGCTGTCCCGGCAGTTTATCTTTATGTTCGAATAAATTCACCCTTTTAAGATTCTGAATCACGATCTCATGTTTTTCTTTTTTGGAACATTTCATAACCGAATCGACAGCCTGAAAGATATTCTCCTCTACTGTTAACCAAGGTAAAAGCGAGTAGTTCTGAAAAACGATTCCGCGATCCGGTCCCGGTCCTTTTATTTTTTGACTGGCCAGCTCAACAGAACCTCCAGTTGGCGTAAGCATGCCTCCAATAGCATTCATAATAGTCGATTTTCCACAGCCCGAATGTCCTATAATCGAAATGATTTCTCCTTTTTGAATAGATAAATTAATATCGTGAACGGCAATGTATTTACCTTTTGGAGTTGGAAATGATATCTCTAAATTTTTGATTTCTAAATAACTCATAATGTTGGATTTTAGATTTTAGATTGTTGATTTTAGATTTCTGAGAGTTTCAGGTTTCAAGTTTCAGGCGGCCTACCTTTGTCCCTTTGCAACTTTGAACCTTTGCACCTCTGATTAAGCTTTGTAAGCCACTTTATTTTCGATGAAAGTGAAAAATTTATCAAATAATAAACCAACTATTCCAATAATGATTATAGCAGAAATTACTTTTTCTAAACTTAAGGCATTCCAGCTGTCCCACACAAAAAATCCTATTCCGGCACCGCCGGAAAGCATTTCTCCGGCAACAATTACAAGCCACGCCACGCTGATACTCAAACGCAGTCCGGTAATGATATGAGGCAAACTATACGGAATCAATATTTTGGTGAGGTAACGCATCTTAGAAAAACCGAATGCTTTTGCTACATTTTTATGATCCTGAGGAATTGAAGCAATTCCAAAAGAAGTATTGATTAAAGTGGACCATAAGGATGTAATGAAAACGATAAAAATCGCTGCCAAACCGGTATCTTTAAAAACGACCAATCCAATAGGAAACCATGCCAAAGGCGAAACCGGTTTTAAAAGCTGTACAATTGGGTACATAATTTGTTTGCAAATCGTACTCGCTCCCATTAAAATCCCAATTGGAATTGCAACTAAAGAACCTAATAAAAAGCCCAGCAAAACGGTTTTTATTGAATTGAATAACTGCAGTCCTATTCCTTTATCATTGGGTCCGTAATCATAAAACGGATCGCTTAACATTTCTTTTAAAACTGTAAAGGTGGCCAAAGGTCCAGGAAGTGCCTCTTTAGTATAATAACTTAATAAACTCCAAAAACCAATAAACAAAGCAATTCCGATTCCTGCCAAAGCTGTTGATTTTAGTTTAATGGAAATTGAATTTAAAATCAATTTCCATTTTTCATTTTTTCCGGCATCAATTGCGGTGTTTTCCATCAAAACTTCTGTTTGATCTGCGATATCGTTTAGCGTTAAAGTATCTTTATTAGACATGATATTCTGATTTAAATTTGAAAATTATTTTTTAGCCGCTTTTAAATAAGCCTCCGGGTTTGAAGGATCAAAAACCGTTTTATCCATCGTTAGCGAGAAAGGTTTCATATCATCATTTGGTACTTTTACTTTCAGGCTTTTGGCTACTTCTTCGTATAAATCCTGCAAAATCAATTTATCGGCAATTGCTTTGTAATTTGGAGCTTCTTTCAAATACCCAAATCGAACATATTGTGCCATTGCCCAAATCGCGTATGATTTTCTAGGGTAATTAACCAAGCCGCTTTTGTAAAACAGCATATAATCTTTAGTGTAAACTTCTGTTCCCTGATTACAGCCTAAATCATAATTTCCCATTAATCTATTTTCAATAACATCTGCAGGAGCATTTACATAAGGTGCTTTCCCTATTATCGCAGCAGCTTTTTTACGATTCGCCGGATTGTCCAGCCAGATACAAGCTTCCAGAACCGCTTTCATCACTTTTACAAGATCAGTTCTGCGTTTTTCACTAAATTCCTTATTAACAACCAAAGCTTTTTCAGGATGATCTTTCCAGATGTCTTGTGAAGCCACTTGTGTAAAACCAATTCCCTGTTTTACTGCAACACCACCCCAAGGCTCTCCAACGCAATAACCATCCATATTTCCAACTTTCATGTTTGCCACCATTTGCGGCGGCGGAATCGTAATAATTTTAGATGTTTTTTGATTTACACCAGCAATAGCCATCCAGTTTCTTAGCCATAAATCGTGCGTTCCTCCGGGAAAAGTCATGGCAAAAGTCACTTCTTTTTCTGCCTTAAGTTTGGCCGCCACAACAGGCGCAATTTTATTCATTTGTTTGAAACCTACTTTTCCGCAAAAATCATTCGAAAGTGTTATAGCCTGACCGTTAACATTCAACATCATGGCGATTTTCATTTCAGAACCTGCTTTCCCTCCTACCCCGGTATAAACCGAAAACGGCATTGTATATAGACAGTGCGCTCCGTCTAATTCACCAGTTAAAATTTTGTCACGAACATTGGCCCATGAAGATTCTTTGGTCACCACTACTTCAACTCCATATTTTTTAAACAACCCTAATTCTTTAGCCATTACAATTGGAGAACAATCTGTTAACGGAATAAATCCAAGTTTTACAGGATCATTTTGAGCTGTAACTTCTGTAAAAGAAACGGCTAAAACGAGTATTAAAGTCAGTATTATTCTTTTGAAAACTTCTATTGTATTTATCTGTATATTTTTCATTTTTACAAAATTTAAAAGTTGTTGATTATTATTTTTTAGCTAAAAAATTAGGTTTGATATTTAGCATTACATAAGCAAACTGTGGATTTAAATCGGCGTTGGCAACATTTTTAACCGCTGCAGAAGCCATAGAATTGGTGGCTTTCATAAAAGAATAACCTGCTTCGATATTTATAATTTTGGTTAGGTTGTATTTTACTAGCAGATCAAGTTCGGTTCCTAAATAAGAATTTAGTTTTCCACCAGCCCCATTAGACAAAGTGTTTCCCGACTCAAAACCGTGAATATCCAATCCGAGACTTAAATTGTCTTTGGCATTGTATTTTATTTTGAAGAAGTAATTCAGTAAACCTTGTTTTCCAAAACCGTTTGCAGCATAAAAATAATCCATGCTTCCCCAAAATTTATGAGGCGTTCCGTAAAGTGGGTCAAAGCGATTGTCTTTTGAATCGGCCGTAACTGTTTTTGTTCCGTCATCTCCAGATAAAAAGTCAACTCCGGGACCAATAAACAATTTCCTTCCTACTTGTAATGTTGACGTAATCGAGAACAAATTGGCGTTTAGTGATCGTCCATCTTTATTTTTTCCGCCTTGATAATAATAGCTTCCTGTTAAATTTAATTTTCGGGTTACATTGGTATTGAAGTAAATTCCTGTTGTATTTCGGCTCCAAACTCCTGTTCCGTTTACTTTTGTAGTAACTGGAGGTGTTCCGGCAGTCGTTAAAGTGTATTTGTTGAAATCATCTTTAAAAAATAAAAAGGACAAGTCACCAAAGAAGAATTTTCTCCCCACATAAGCATATTGAAACGACTTGTACATCGTGCCAATTCCGTTGGTTCCTGCACCATAAGCCGGATTTGTACCATTGTAAATTGTTCCTGTATTATTTTCTTTATTCTGATTAAAAGCAGCCCCAACATCAACAGTCCAGCCTTTATTGGCAAATTTAAAGACAATCGCATCGTGACGTCTTCCTTGTTGCAGCCAATCTAAACTTCCCAAGACTTTTTGATCGTCATAAGCAATTTCCTGACGTCCTGCTTTTATAGACAGATTCTGAATTGTACTTACAGTGTCGTTCAAAAAAATCTCTGCCCAGGCTTCGTGCAATAAAATTCCGTTATTTGCTTCTGTCGTTGTCCTGTTGATAGAGGAAGCATCTTGTCCCCAAACACGAACATCTTGCAAAGCGGTAAAAATTTTAAATCTATATCCAGAATATCCGGCATTTAATCTTGTTCTCTGACTTGTAAATAAAGCAGCTTTATCACCTTCTTGCTGCAAAGTTCCTTGCCCGGCGCGCATTTCAACACGTTCTCTTAACTGACCTGTAAGTGTAAATTGTGCTTTTGCTTCATAGTTTCCCAACAACGTAAGTACAAACCCCAGTAGAATAGATTTCGAAAGTTTTGATAAAAATTTAGTGTTGCGTGTTTTTAATATAGGATTGGTTAATTTGCTCATAATAATTATGTTTTTGATTTGTATGAAGCAAATTTATATACGTACTAATACTTAAGTACAATACTTATACCATATCAAAACATTTTTTTTAACCCAAAAAAAGCGCTTGAAAATCAATTTGTTTTCTGCGTTTTCGCATGATGTTGGTGTCAGGTCCTTTAAAACAAGAGATCTCTGGAATTACGTAATTTAACTTAATTAGATAATGAGAGAATTGTTGGAATGGTGAAAAAGAAGTAAGATGCAAGAAGCAAGATGAATGGAGAATGTGATTGCAATGGTTATTTAGCGAACCTGAAACTTGAAACCTGAAACTTGAAACATGAAATCTAAAACCCCTAAAAATACTTATGTTCTATTATCTCTGACTGAAGTTTAGGAATAGCAAGAATACCAATTCTTTTGCCGACTGTTTTGATAAGTTCTTCTTTTTTAAGACTTGAGAGAACGCGAATAACCTGTTCTTCAGTAGTTCCGGCGAAGTCTGCTATTTCTTTTCTTGAAAGTTCAATTTCAATTAAGCCGTTTATTTGACCGAATTTTCGGTGAATGTATAAAAGTAAATCGATAACACGCTCACGTACATTCATATGAGCAATTTTACGGATATTGTTTTCGCTTTTATTAAGTTCATCGGCATAAAACAACATTAAGGCATAAGTAAATTCAGGAACATTTTGAAGGATTTCCATCATGGTTTCATTGCTGAAATTACACAAAACCGTATCTTCTAAAGCATAAGCTCCAATAAGATAGCGTTTGCTGGTCCCGAAACCACGAAAACCAACTGTGTCTCCATTTTTAGTAAGACGAACGATTTGTTCACGTCCGTTAATTCCGGTTTTAACCGTTTTTACTTTTCCTTTACAAATAAAATAAAGTCCTTGAATTGGAGCACCTTCGATAATAAACTGCTGCGATTTTTTGCAAACAAAACTATGCTTCTTTTGAACATATTGTTTCATTTGTTCCAGATGCAGATGTTTTTTAATAAAACAGTTCTCGTTTTCGCAGGTATAACAAATGGCTTGCTCGTCTTTCATGAGTCCTAAATTTTAACCGATTTAAAAACTAATTTGTTGTTCCTCATTTATTTTCATCAAAAATAGAAAAAAAAATTCAAAAAAATAAGTATTTATACGTAAAAATACTTATTTTTGTATAAGTGATTTATCTAAATCTCTGCAGATTCAAAAAATAGTATCTAAAAAAGAACTGTAATGCAAAATACCAAAATCAAAACTACCTGTTCGTATTGCGGCGTTGGCTGCGGTATAATCGTAACCAACGATGCCAAAAACGGCGTGATGGTAGAAGGTGACAAAGATCATCCGGTCAATAAAGGAATGTTATGTTCTAAAGGAATGAATCTGCATTATGTAGTAAACGATACTTCAGATAGAATTTTATATCCGGAAATGCGCGGCAGTAAATCGTATCCGCTCGAGCGTGTGAGCTGGGATACGGCTCTCGATAGAGCTGCAGCTGTTTTTACTTCAATTATAAAAAAACATGGTCCTGACAGCGTTGGATTTTACATTTCGGGACAATGTTTAACCGAAGAATATTATCTGGTAAATAAATTGGTAAAAGGTTTTTTAAAGACCAATAATATCGATACCAATTCCAGACTTTGCATGAGTTCTGCCGTTGTGGGATATAAAAAAACCTTTGGAGAAGATTCTGTACCAATTGCTTATGATGATATTGAACTTGCCGATACACTTTTAATTACCGGCGCAAATCCCGCTTGGTGCCATCCTATTTTATTTAGAAGAATTGAAAAACATAAAGAGAAAAATCCGAAAACAAAAATAATCGTAATCGATCCAAGGCGAACTGATACAGCCGCTTTTGCCGATATACATTTACAGATTATTCCCGGATCAGACATTATTTTATACCATGCAATCGCCAAACGCATTATCGAAAAAGGCTATGTAGACCACGATTTCGTTAAAAACAATGCCGAGAATTTCAAACAATACAAAGATTTGGTTCTAAGTACTTCGCTTGAAAAAGCATCTAAACTATGCGGTATTCCGGTAAACGATATTAAGCTGGCTGCTGATACCATCGGAAAAGCAAAAGGTTTCCTTTCGTTTTGGGCAATGGGTTTAAACCAAAGTGCTGTTGGGGTTGACAAGAATACTGCTTTACTGAATCTCTCTTTATTAACCGGGCAAATAGGAAAACCCGGCTCCGGGCCTTTTTCTTTAACCGGACAGCCAAACGCAATGGGCGGGCGTGAAGTTGGAGGCATGGCTACACTTTTAGCAGCGCACAAAGACATTGCCAATCCCGTGCATCGCAAAGAAGTAGCAGATTTTTGGGGCGTTGACGAACTTTCAGATAAACCTGGTTTAACAGCAACAGAAATGTTTGATGCACTGGAATCAGGTAAAATGAAAGCTGTTTGGATTATCTGCACCAATCCGTTAGTAAGTTTACCTGATTCCCGTCGTATCGAAAAAGCATTACAAAATGCCAAATTCGTAGTCGTTCAGGATATTTCGCACAACGCCGATACAGCAAAATTTGCCGATTTATTACTGCCTGCTGCCGGATGGCTGGAAAAGGAAGGAACGATGACTAACTCCGAACGCCGTATTTCTTATCTACCAAAAGGAATTAATCCGCCTGGAGAAGCACTTCCGGATGCCGAAATCTTAATTCGTTTTGCTAAAAAAATGAATTTCAATGGTTTTGATTTTAATAGTACCGAGGAAATTTACAAAGAACATTGTGCCCTTACCAAAGGCACAAACATCGATATTTCATATTTAAATTATCATCGTTTAAAAACCGAAGGGACTTTTCAATGGCCCGTTCCAGATTATGGACATCAGGGAACTCCCCGTTTATTTACCGATAAAAAATTCTATACACCGTCGCAAAAAGCCATTTTCAATTTACCGGCAGCAATTGAAAATACATCAGAACAGCCAACGCCGCAATTCCCGTTTATTTTAACAACCGGAAGAGTTCGCGACCAATGGCATACGATGACCAAAACCGGAAAAGTATCACGATTAATGACACACACCCCAAGTCCGGTTTTAGAAATAAATCCTATCGATGCTTTCAAAAACAATATTAAAAACGGCGATATTGTAATTGTTTCGAGTAAAAATGGAGAAGTTCGGGTAAAAGCAAAAGTAACCGACTCTGTCAAAGAAAAGGTAGTTTTCCTGCCGATGCATTGGGGAAAACAACTCGAAAATGATTTAAACCGAACCAACAATTTAACCAATACTGTTGTTGATCCGGTTTCAAAAGAACCCGATTTTAAATTCACTACCGTTTCGATTACGAAATATGTAAAACCTTTTCAGAAAATTGCAATTGTGGGTGCCGGTGCGGCTTCATTCCGATTTATTCAAAACTACCGGGAATTCAATACAACCGATGAAATTATTGTTTTTTCGAATGAAATAAACCCGTTTTACAACCGCGTTTTACTACCGGAATATATGACGGGAGAATTCAGCTGGGAACAGCTTTTAAAAGTAAAAGACGGCGAAGCTTTAAACAAGCTCAACATTACTATGAAAGCCGGCGTTGCGATTGATAAAATAGATACAGCCAGCAAAATTATAAAAGACAGTTTAGGCGAAACGCATACTTTCGATTCCTTAATTCTTGCAACCGGAAGCCGTCCTTTTATTCCAGAAAATGCACAGCTTCATCTTCCTGGCCGTTTTACCGTAAGACGCAAAGAAGATGCAGATCGCTTGAAAAAACATTTAGACAGTACCAATCTTCCAGCCGAAGAGCAGCATGTTGTTATTATTGGAGGAGGTTTGCTAGGATTAGAATTGGCAGCTGCTTTAAAACATAAAAAAGTAAAAACAACCATAATTCAAAGAGCTTCCCGTTTAATGGAACGTCAGCTGGATTTAATTTCCAGTAAATTATTGGCCGAAGAGGTTCAGCTTCGAGATATTCAGATTTATTTTGATAATGAAGTCAGCACCGTTTTTGAAACCGATAATCCAAACGAAATTGAAATTGCACTGAAAAGTGGCAGGATCATTACCGCAAATGCAATTGTATATACTATCGGAACAATTCCAAACATAGAAATTGCCCGAGAAAGCGGCCTTTCCTGCGGACGCGGTGTAAAAGTAAATCAGTATCTCCAAACCTCAAATCCAGACATTTTTGCTATTGGAGAAATCGCCGAATTCAACAATAAACTATTCGGAATCACCTCTGCCGCTGAAGAACAAGCTGATATTCTGGCCAACTTTTTAGCAGGCGATATCAGCAGTTATTACAAAGGTTCGGTCTTAATGAATATTTTAAAACTCGAAGATTTAAATCTTTGCAGTATCGGCGATATTGAAATCCCGGAAAACGACGATTCATTTGAAGAAATTGTTTTTGCCGATTTGAAAAAACGTTATTACAAAAAATGCATCGTAAAGGATGATTTGCTTGTCGGAGCCATCTTAATGGGTGATAAAAGCGAGTTCGCCGAATTCAAAACGATGATCGAAAGCAAAATCGAATTATCAGACAAACGAAATTTACTTCTTCGCGGAAGTTCAACCGCAAAACCGGTTTTAGGAAAATTAGTCTGCTCCTGCAGTCAGGTTGGAGCCGGAAACATCGAAGAAACGATTAAAAGCGGGGTCAGCAATTTCACCGATTTATGTAAGAACACAGGCGCCGGCTTAGGCTGCGGAAGCTGTAAAACAGAAGTTAAAGAGATATTAGCGAAGTGTAAAGTTTAGTGGTCAGTGTTCAGGTTTTTAGTGATCAGTAAAAAACTAAAGACGAAACCCGAACACTAAAACTCTGAACTTTGAACACTGCAAACTGAACACTAAAAATTCTGAACACTGAACACTACAAAAAAATGGAATTGACAAGATTAATAGTAAAAGGAGGCGTTATTTCGCCGGGAGAGTTGAGAGAAGTTGTTAATATGGCAATGGATCAGGGTTTGGAATCTATTTCATTTGGCTCCAGACAGGATATTATTTTCCCGAAAAGTTTTAAATCTTTGGATAAAAACGCTTTAGGAAAACATCATTTTGTTTATCCCGATCAAAAAAGTGGAAATAATATTGTTTCGTCTTATGTTTCGACTGATATTTTTAGAAATACAAATTGGCTTACCGGAAATAAATTCCTATATATATTGGAGCTTTTTAAAGAACAGCCAAAACTTAAAGTTAATATAAACGATCCGAAACAACAGCTGGTACCGTTGTTTACGGGACATTTAAACTTCATTGCTTCAGAACACGAAGATTATTGGTATTTATACATTCGTTTACCAAAATGGGAACGTATGGAAGTTTATCCTGTCTTGATTTACAGCTGGGATATTGCCAAATTCTATTACGAAATCGAAAAAATTACCGCCGAAGAATCTATCGGAATTGACTTGATTTTTAATTTGGTCAGCGAAGCTTTAGACACCAATAACAGAACAATTGACAAGCCTTTAAATATTCCGTTTTATCCGTTTCCTTATTATGAAGGAATGAATAGAATGGGAATCGATCAATACTGGCTTGGTCTTTATTGGCGAAATAACTTGTACGATCTTGATTTCCTGAAAGAAATGTGCGATTTATGTTTCGATTGTAAAATTGGAAAAATCTGTATTACGCCCTGGAAATCATTCATCATAAAAGGAATTCCAAAAGATCGAAAACTAGAATGGGAAAAATTCCTAGGCAAAAGAGGGATCAACGTGCGTCATTCTCTCTTAGAACTTAACTGGCATTTGCCTGTTGCAATGGAATGGGCTTTAAGTTTAAAAACTTTTTTAGTTCGAACGCTCGATCAATTTGATATTAGTACTTATGGTCTAACATTTGGATTATCAGAGTATAATCGCGACGGACATTATTTTACTTCAATTGTTGTTGAAAAAAACGAACTTCCAGCAGCTTTAGAATCAATTAAAATCCGTGATACTTATAATGTTTTGTTTGCGAAGAATTTCGACCCAAATACACGTGAATATATCGTTCATTCACAAGACATTGACAAACTTGAACTGCCAACTATTCTAATCGAATTAAGCCGAAAATATTTCGACGAACTCGGAAATACAGCGACAGAGACTACAGAAAACCAGCAGAAAAAAGAAAAACCACAGCAGGATATTTACCAATGCCAGGAATGCCTGACACTTTATAAATCAGAATACGGAGATGAAAGTCAAGGTATTCCAAAAGGTATTTTGTTTACAGATTTAGGAGAAAATTATTGCTGTTCCTTATGCGGAGCACCAAAAAGCAATTTCAAAATTCTGGAAATTGCAGAGAATTAAACATTTACACCATAATAAAATTATTAGGAGCTAATCCCATTGTCCTTCTAAATCCTTTGTGCCAGTCCCGATAGCTATTCGGACTGACACAAAGGATTTTCTCTTCCATCGGGGTAATGGCAATCATTTTTTAAAAGAAATATCGGTAAAATGCATTTTACTGCCCGCCTTTTACATCTCGCTTTTTACAATATTTCACATTTATACAGCAATTTCTTCTATTTTTTCATGTAGAATTGTTAAGAGATTTGAAGTATAAATTTTATCAGAAAAACTAAACATTTCACTTTCAAACACTTAATGTTAAATTTTAACAAAAAACTTAACATTGGGAAACTTGTTTTATAGTTATCTTTACTTAACCATAAATTAACAATTTGATTACATTGTTATTAATAATCCTCATTTAAAAGCACATTTATATGGAAAACAAGAACGAAGAAATTACCCCAGAGAAAATTGATTCACCTACAACTGAAAATATTCAGCCCGCAGCAGAAAATGTAAAGGCTGTAAATGCAACACCAGTAAAAGCACCAGTTCGTAAAGCTGCTCCAGTTAAAACTACTGCAACGGCTAAACCTGCTGCAACAAAAGCCCCGGCAGCATCTGTTACAAAAACAGCAGCAACTACACCAAAACCGGCGGTACGAAGAACTCCTGCTAAAAAAGTACTAACTCCAGCTATTAAACCCGAAGCAGCAAAAACAGTGGTTACAGAAACTGCTGTTACTAATGTAAAAAAAGAAAGCACAAATGAAGTAGTTAAAAGTGAAGAAGCTGCTAAAAATAAATCTGACAAAAAAGAAAAGAAAGTGAAAGACAAAGAAAAGGACAAAGCGAAAAAGCAATTAGCTAAGAAAAAAGAGAAAGCTAAAAAAGACAAACAGAAAGAAAAAGCTAAAAAAGCAAAACTAAAAGCCGCAGCTAAGAAAAAAGAAAAAGCTAAAAAAGCTAAAGATAAAGCAAAAGCAAAAAAAATTGCAAAGAAGAAAGCGAAGTCTCAAAAAAAGGCAAAAGCTAAAAAGAAAAAATAATATCAAAGAAAGGTTTGACTTTAAAAGTTGAACCTTTTTTTGTTTTAACGCACAGTTTTGTCATTTCGACGAAGGAGAAATCGCACTAGAAGCTCCGCAAAGTGAAGAGCAAATCTTTGTCGATTTACGAGTGCGATTTCTCCTTCGTCGAAATGACAAGATTATGTGAAAAAAGGCTTCGACTTCGCTCAGCCTGACAATTAATAATTAACTCCTAACCTCCAATCGCAATCATACTACGATTGTCAAAATGTTTCTTAGGATCATTCATTTCATCCATCGTAACCATTCCGGCGCGGACTTTCTTTTTATTTTGAACAGATTGAGAAATCAAATTTGTAATTGATTCGCCATTTCTATAAGGCGTTAAAAGATCTGTTTCTGAATTGGAAAAAAGGCAGTTTTTTATTTTTCCATCTGCCGTCAAGCGGATTCGGTTGCAGCTGTCACAAAACGGATTTGTAATCGAACTTATGATTCCGAAATCGCCTTGAAAACATTTTATTTTATAATTTCTTGAAGTGAAGTTTTTTTCGTCTTCTAATTTCAGAATCTCTTCAGAAGAAAATTGAGTTCCAACTAAAGATAAAATCTCATTTTGAGAAACCATTTTGCTCCTGTCCCACTCGTTTCCAGCAAAAGGCATAAACTCAATAAACCGAACTGAAATAGGCAGAAACTGCGTTAGTTTAACAAAATCGACAATTTCGTTGTCATTAAAACCTTTCATTAAAACTACATTTACTTTAACCTGAAAATCATTATTCAAAAGCAAATGCAGATTATCTACAACTTTCTCAAACTGATTTCTGAGCGTTATAGAATGAAATTTAGACGAAACCAGTGTATCTAAACTCAAATTGATTTTTTTGACTTTAAACTGTTTTAAAACGTCGATATGACGATCTATTAAAATTCCGTTTGTAGTTATCGAAAGTGAAATATTTAAATCAGCTAATTTTGCGATTATCTCCGGAAAATCTTTTCGTAAAAGCGGTTCTCCGCCTGTTAATCTAATTTTGTCAACACCATTTTGTACAAAAGTCTGGGCGATACCAAAAATCTCTTCAGCCGTCATTAAACTGGCTTTAGGAGAAAGCGCAATTCCGTCAGCCGGCATGCAGTACGTACAACGCAGGTTGCATTTTTCCAACAGCGAAATACGCAGATAGTTGTGTCTGCGCCCAAAAACATCCGTCAAAATTGTGTTAGAGGCTGTCATGATTTTTTCCTTTTAAAATATGAAAGACGTGCATTACATGCGGAAAAACAGCGTCCATCGATTCTCTCGCTCCGTTTGTTGAGCCTGGCAGAGCCAAAACTAAACTTTTGCCCAAAGTTCCGGCTACAGTTCTTGAAAGCATTGCGTATGGCATTCTCTGCTGTCCGTAATCGCGAATTGCTTCTTCGATTCCGGGAATTCTGCTTTCTAAAATTGGTGATAAAGCTTCCGGCGTAACATCTCTTGGAGATAATCCCGTTCCGCCTGTAAAAATTACTAGTTGATTATCTTTTGCGTAAGCTTTTGTTCTTTCCTGAATTATATCTAATTCATCAGGGATGATTTCATAATGAGAAGTTTCAACTCCGTAAGAATCTAATTTTTCCACAATAATTTTTCCAGATCTATCTTCTTTATCTCCTGCAAAAATGGAATCAGAACAAACAAAAACCGCTGCTTTTATCGCATACGGAAATTTATTTTTAAAAGAAGATTTCCCGCCTTCTTTATTAATCAATTTGATGGTCGAAATTTCGATTTCTTTATCAATCGGTTTTAGCATATCATACATTGTAAGCGCTACAATTGATGCGCCGTGCATGGCTTCAACCTCAACTCCGGTTTTATAAACGGTTTTTACATTAAAGATAATATAAATCTCCAATCCTTCAATTTTATATTCAACCGAAGTAAATTCAATAGGAAGCGGGTGACAATCCGGAATCGATAAATGCGTATTTTTTACTGCAAATAATCCAGCCGTTTTTGCCATTTCGAGCACATTTCCTTTCGGAACCAAATTGTTTACTACAGCATCAATTGTTTCTTGTCTGCTGACTTTTACAATTGCCGTTGCGGTTGCTTTTCTTAATGTGCTTATTTTATGCGTAATATCTACCATTCTGTTTTCTTAGGTATTTTGTTTCCAAGTAAATGTATCGTTTTCAAACATTTCTTTGCCAAAAATCGGTACATCGGTTTTTATCCAGTTTACGATCGCTTCAGTTGCTTCATAAACTTGTTTACGTCGCATTGCTGAAACAAAAACGAACAAACAAATTTCGCCTGCTTTTACAACGCCTAAACTGTGGTAAATGTGCATACAGGTCAAATCGAATTTAGCGAAAGCTTTTTCGCGAATGGTGTGCAAAGCTTCATTCGCCATATCCGTATAAGCCGAATAATCGATTGCTACGACAGTATTGTCGTGAATTACATCGGCACGAACTTGTCCTAAAAAGATGTTATGTGCGCCAATTGTGTGTTTCGATTGATGTTTAGCAATCGACTCCGCTATAAATTCAGGAGAAATTGGTCCTTCTACAAATACATTTTTACTCATTTTTTTTATTTGTTACTGTAGTTTTTTTGCCACAGATTATACTGATTAAAGGGATTTTTCTTTTGCCACGACTCGAGCAATAGCGAACAGGCGAAGCAATTACACTAATTTCCACGAATTATTTTTTGATTTTTTTGAATAAAAAATTAGTGTAAATTGTCTAATTCGTGGCAAAAAACTTTACACCAGTAATTCAAAAAAAATCTTTTTAATCTGTGTAATCTGTGGCTATAAATTTATCTCTGTTGCTAATAATTGTTTCATCGCTAAAACTCCGCCAGCAATACTTTTTATATTATTAAATTGATGTTTTTGAAGCAATTCTGCTGCAATTTTACTTCTAATTCCAGATTGACAGAAAATATAAATTGTTTGACTTTTATCCAGTTTTTCAATTTCATTTTCTAAATGCTGCAAAGGAATCTGGATTTGATTTTTTAAACTGATTTTCGGCAGTTCCTCTTCATTTCTAACATCCAAAAATAAAACGGAATCTTTGTTTATTTCATGCAAAATCGATTCAAAACTTATTTCTTCAACTTCAGATTTATTATATTTTTCTTCGAATAATTCTCTGTTTATTAACTGAAAATCACTTTTATCGAAATCGTATTTTTGCTGTTCGTTGTTGAGAATATTATAAACTAATATTTTACCGCTTAAAACTTCTCCAATCCCCAGAATCATTTTTAAAACTTCATTTGCCTGAAACATTCCGATAATTCCAACCGAAATTCCAATTACTCCGGCATCTTCACAATTTAATGCATTAATGTTTTTATCTGGATACAAACATCTGTATGTTGGCCCGTTTTGATAATTGAAAACCGAAACTTGTCCCTGAAACCTAAAAATAGAACCGTAAACCATTGGTTTATTAGTTGCTAAACAAGCATCGTTTATTAAATATTTAATCGAAATATTATCTGTTGCGTCAACAATAATATCATAATTTTCAAATAACGAAATGGCATTTTTACCTGATAATTTCTCAGCAAAAGCGTTGACTTTCACCAGCGGATTCAATTCTGAAATCATCAATTTTGCTTCTTCAACTTTGGATTTCCCAACAGCCGAACTTTTGTAAATTACCTGACGATGTAAATTTGAAATTTCAATTGTATCATTATCTACAATCCCGATTTCACCAACTCCGGCTGCGGCTAAATAAGGCAGAATTGCCGCACCCAAACCTCCGGCACCAATAACCAAAACTTTAGATTTCGATAATTTATGCTGACCATCCTCTCCTATTTCAGGAAGAATCATTTGTCGGTTATATCGGTTTGATGCACTCATAAATTAATTTTATCCTCCGGCAAACGGAGGTAATAAAGCAACAATGTCACTAGTTTGTAAATTGTAATCTGCTGCTTTTGAAACTATTTTTTGATTTACTGCTACGCTAAAAGAAAGTGATTCGAACTCATATTTCTCGTTTAAATCCTGCAATAGTTTTTGCAAAGACAATTCTTCGGAAAAAGATAATTTTTCGAATTCACATTTTGTCTTTTCGGCAACAGCTCCAAAATATTTAATCTCGATCATTTTTATAAATTTAAATTCTGAAAAATGAATTCATCTTCAAAATGTTCCTGAAAATAGGAAATCCAGCTTGAAGTATTTCTAACCACTTCGCCAATTACAATAATTGCGGGCGATGATATATTTTTTTCAGCAACCAATTTAGTGATTGTATTGATAGTTCCAATCACTTTTTGTTCTGAATTTTTTGTTCCGTTTTGAATAATGGCAATTGGTAAATCGTCATTTCTGTTTTCCTGATAAATCGAAATAATTTCTTCCAGTTTATGCATTCCCATCAAAATTACTACTGTTGCAGCCGACTTTGAAGCTAAATGAATATCCTTTGACAATTTATGTTCTGAAGTTGTTCCGGTAATAACCCAAAAACTTTCGGCAACTTTGCGCTGTGTCAGACTAATTCCAACCGAAGCAGGAACGCCCAAAGCAGATGAAATTCCGGGAACAATGGCAGTTTCAATTCCAAATTCTTCTGCGAACTCGATTTCTTCGCTTCCTCTTCCAAAAACAAACGGATCCCCACCTTTTAAACGCACCACATGTCCGTGACTTTTGGCCATTGAAACAATCAAATCGTTGATCTGATCTTGTGTGTAAGCATGGCATCCTAATCGTTTTCCAACAAAAATAATTTCGGCATTTGATGCATATTCTAATAATTCTTCGTTGACCAAAGCATCATACAAAACTACATCGGCACTTTTTAAAGCTTTTATGGCTTTCATCGTAATCAATTCAACGTCTCCTGGTCCTGCGCCAACAATCGTTAATTTTGGTGTTTTTAAGTTTTGCATAATCTTTTAACTTAAATTGATATTCAGATCATTTAATTCGTCGGCCGAATTAATATTCGTTAAAGGAAAGTTTTCACTTTCATCTATATTGATAATTTGATGCGGTACCTTTGCCAGTAAATCCATCATTTTTAATTCATCCGTTTCAATTGCCTTTTTTATAACTGGAAGGATTTTTTTTGAATAAATTCCAATTAAAGGATGCAAGCGGCTTTCTGAAGCAAAAATGGTAATTCCGGCTTCCTCAGTATGTTTTGAAATTAATTCTTTTAATAATTCTGTCGAAATCAACGGAATATCACAGCTCAAAATCAAATTAAATTCGGTTTTAGAATTAGATAACGCTGTATAAATTCCGCCTAAAGGTCCTTTATCTGAAACAATGTCCGGCATTTTTTCATACGGCAGATAATTGTATTCTTTTGATGCCGTAATTAGTTTTATTTGCTCTGTAATAGGTAAAATTGCCTTAATTATATGTTCTATAAATGGTTTTTCCTGAAACAGCACTAATCCTTTTTCAGACTGCATTCTGGAGCTTTTTCCTCCGCAAAGAATAAATACTGTTAGTGTTTCCATGTTTTTTTTTGTTTCAGGTTTTATTATTTATTCTGCCACTCCCGATAGCTATCGGGATTTCACAGATTAAAGTGATTATTTTGAAATACTTTGTCTTGATTCTTTTGCTACGAATTACACAAATTTTCGCAAATTTTTATTTGTAGAAGCCAAAAAAACTTCATTTAAATTTGTTTAATTCATTGCAAACAAAAATCCTTTCTAATCTGTGAATCCCGATAGCTATCGGGAGTGGCAAAAAATTCTGCGTACAGAACTTATGACTTCTATTTTATTATTATTTCAAGGAAAAATCAATTTAACGCTTGCCATCAAAATCACTGTTCCTAATACCATTTTTAATGTTTTGTTAGAGAAAGAACCGCTTCCGTAAAATCCTCCTAACATTCCTCCTACAACTGCAATTGGAACTAAGTAAAAACTTTCCATCGGGATTGTTTTTCCTCCTAAAAAGAAACCTAACATTCCGGCAGTTGAATTCACAAAAATGAATAAACTCGAAACTGCTGCCGATTCTTTTACTGATGCCCATCCTAAAAACAATAAAATCGGACTCAAAATAATTCCGCCGCCTATTCCTAACATTCCTGATAATAAACCTATTGCAAAACCAATTACCAATGCAATTGGAAGATTAATTTTTACTTCTTCTTTTTCTTTAAAATTAAATACTCCAAACAACCTCAACGCTGCAAAAACCAGCACAACTCCTAAAACAATTTTATAAATCGCATTATCTAAAGTTATAAAACCTCCAATAAATGCTGCCGGAATTGAAGCAATTGCAAACGGATAAAAGAGTTTGGGCTTGAAATAATTATTCTTATAATAAAACAAAAACGAAATACTCGAAACAAACAAATTCAACAGCAAAGCCGATGGTTTCATAATTGAAACCGGAAAAGCAAAAATGCTCATTAAAGCCAAATATCCCGATGCTCCGCCGTGCCCAACGCTTGAATATAAAAATGCAATTACAATTAAAGCAAAACTGAATAATAATATGTTTTCAGAACTTAATAGGTTCATTGTTTTTGTTTGTTTCAGGTTTTCTTTGTTTGCTTCGCCAATTCGGCTAAAGCCTCGTGTCAGGTTTCAAGTTGCTAAGCCATATGTTTTATATTACACACTGCTTTTCATCCTTAATCCCCAAAAATCTATTCTCTATACTCTTTATTCTATTTTCTTTTTCTAAAAATCTAAAATCTGAATTCTAAAATCTAAAATTTCTTAATCTATCGGCAATAACGTTACTAATTGTCCTTTTTTATATTCCTGAATATCTTCCGGAACAATAAGTAAACTATTTGCTACGGCAAAAGTGTTGAGCATTGCAGAACTTTGTCCGTCGAGTACTGTGACTTTTGTTTCGTCGTATTTTGCTTTTAAGAATAATGTTTTTCCAGTGCTGTTCTTAATATCCGAATTTAATTTTCGAACTACTTTTGTTTTATGAATTTCTGTAAATCCTAATTTGTTTTTTATCGCCGGTGAAACGTAAATATAAAAATTCGTCAGCGATGAAGCTGGATTTCCTGGCAATGCAAAAACTAAAGTTTCATTTTTTGAGCCAAAGAACATAGGTTTTCCAGGTTTTTGATTGATTTTATAAAACAATTCCTGAACGCCGTTTTGCAATAATGCTTCTTTTACAAAATCATAATCTCCAACTGAAATTCCGCCGGAAATTAAAACAACATCGTATTTTTTCAGAATACTTTTAAGCGCATTTTTTGTCGCTTTTAAATTATCTTTTACTCTGTAAACTTTCGTTTTTTTGATTCCGATAGTTTCTAGTGCTGCTTCCAGCATAACCGAATTACTTTCGAAAATTTTTCCTTTTTTAAGTTTTTTTCCTGGTTGTACTAATTCATTTCCGGTAACTAAAATGGCTGCTTTCGGTTTTTTGTAAACCTCAACTTCTGTAATTCCTAAACAAGCTAAAAATCCAATTGCTGCGGGCGTGATTAAAGTATTGGCTTCAAAAACTATATCCTCTTTTCTAATTTGTTCTCCTTTTGGGCGAACGTTAGAAAACTTCTCAGGCATTGTGGCAATCAAAATTGAATCTTTATTTGCCATTACATGTTCCTGCATTACGACTGTGTCAGCATTATCGGGAACAAAAGCACCTGTAAATATCCTAATTGCTTCTGTATTTTTCAGCTTTATGTTTGAATGATCTCCAGCCTGTGAAGTCCCAATAATATCATATTGATGTCGAATACTGTGCGTGAATGCATATCCATCCATTGCCGACTGGCGAAACGGCGGCATGTCGATTGGCGAAATTACTTTTTCTGCCAAAACATACCCTAACGCTTTGCTAACCGAGATTAGCTTTGTCGGCATTTTTTTGCTGTTTGCCTCAATAATCGCTATCGCATCTTCTACTTTAATCATTCGTGTTATTTTTGCAAGCAAAAAATACTTATTACAAATATAAGTATTTTTACTTAGTTAAATCAATTAAGTGCCTAAATTTTTTAAAAATATAAATTTAGCTTAATTCTTTTAAATACCGAGCGAAAAAATCAAATAGCTTTTAAAGTTGAAGTGTTTGATTTACTTTCTTTTAAAATTACCTTTTGGAAGGTAATATAACCATGCAAAACCAATAAAAAATAGTATTGCTGAAGCTATAAAGGCAGGAATTAATATTTCCTTATTATTTTCTAATGCATTATTTAAGGATGCATATAAAAGCCAGATTTGAATGCTGACATTTAAAATCAGAATAAAAATAAGTGTCGAAAGTATATTGTTCAGCTTATTAGGGTTAGCACGGTTCTGGCTTCGTCTAAAAGTACTCATATCTATAAATTTAAATTATAAAATCTTAGCTGTCTTTTTTCTCGATTAATGCTTTAACAAAAACAGCATTTTCTTTAAATACAACTTCTAACTGCGGTAAAGCTCTTGGCGGCGGACCTGCAATTACATCGCCGGTCATGGCATCAAATGAACCTTCGTGACAAGGACAATGTATAATTCCGGTTCCGGGTTTGTAAAATACGGAACACGAAAGATGCGTACATTTTTGCTCGTAGGCTCTAAATTCGCCGCTTTCTAAGTGAATTAATATATACGGAATTGTACTTCCTTCTAAAACAAAACCACGAGTTCCGCCCACAGGAACATCTTCCTTATTGCATATAAAATGTTCACCTTGCACTTCCTCTTTTGGCAATAAAAAAGCTTTTGCGGTTACGAATCCGCTTCCTACCATTAATCCGCCTGAAACAAAAGTCAGGAATTTAGCAAAATCGCGTCGGCTGACCTGAGTTGATTCCTGTTTTTTTATTGGGAAATCTTTTTTCCAGTTTTGATTTAAATTATCTTCTTTTGACATGGATTTAGATTTAATATATTCTTAATTCATTACTACCTTTTGGCATCATAATATTGACTTTAGTTTTGACTTTTTCCTGTCCAAAAATAAAATTATTGATTGGCGTACTATTCGGTCTCATTTCTTCGATTTGTTCTCTTGTTCCGTAAAACAATGCACCGCTTGGACAAACTGTGGCGCACATTGGTTTTTTGCCTACGCTAGTTCTGTCATAACACATCGTGCATTTCATCATCAAATCGTATTCTTCGACTTTTTTCGGAACTCCAAAAGGACAAGCCATCACGCAGTTTGAACATCCTATACATCTTTCGGTATTTGCAGTATGTACTATACCAAACTCATCTTGCGAAATTGCATCGGCTGGACATACATTGGCACAAACCGGATCTTCACAATGCATACAAACCTGAACTGTGGTTTGAATTGTCGACGAACGATCTACATAATTCACGCTAATTAAGGTTTGTTGGCCATTGGTTTCACATTCGGCACAGGCCATTTCGCAGGCTTTACAGCCAATGCAGCGCTGCATATCTACAAAAAACTCTTCGTTTGTATTAAAATTGGTCAAATTCATAACTTCCTTTTTTATAGATTAAACACTTGCATACGCTTCAGATTCTTTGGCCGGCGGCGCTATTTTTCCCTGAGAATCTAATAAACAGGCACAGACTTTAAACTCCGGAATTTTAGAAATTGGATCTAAAGTTCCCGGCGTTAATTGATTCGCCGATTTATGTCCCGGCCAGTGATATGGAATAAAAACAGTATCTTTTCTAATGGTTTCTACAATATTTGCAGGAAAAGTTCCTTCGCCTCTTCTCGTTGCCACTCTTACTAATTCTCTTTGTTTGATTCCGTATTTTGCAGCTAATTCAGGATGAATTTCTAACATTGGTTCTGGAAACTGATCTACCAGTTTTCCAATTCGGCGTGTTTGGGTTCCGCTTAAATATTGTGAAACTACACGGCCTGTTGTTAATGTTATTGGATATTCTTCATCGGTAACTTCGCCCGGAAGTTTATAAGGCGCAGGATTAAAATGCGCTTTTCCGTCTGGGGTTTTAAACTTTTTATCTTCCCATAATCTTGGCGTTCCGGGATGATCTTCTGTTGGACAAGGCCAAAAAACGCCCATATTATCTTCTACTTTTTTATAGGTGATTCCGAAATAATCTGCTGTTCCGCCTTTTGAAGCGACACGCAGTTCGTTGAAAATTTGTTCGCTATTATCGTACGTGAATTTATCTTTTTCGCCCAAACGTTCTGCAATTTCTAATAAAATCGAAGTATCAGTTCGTGCTTCTCCCGGAGGCGTAACCGCTTGCCTGATTCTGATCACTCTTCCTTCTGCAGAAGTTGTTGTTCCTTCTTCTTCTTCCTGTAAAGATCCTGCCAAAACAATATCGGCATGGCGGGCAGTTTCATTTAAAAAGAAATCTATACATACGTAAAATTCTAATTTTTCTAGTGCCGAACGCACATAATTATTGTTTGGGAGTGAAACCAGCGGATTGAAGCAAATCGAAATTAATCCTTTGATTTCATCTCTATGAATGGCTTCTATAATTTCATAAGCGGTGAGTCCTTTTCCGGGTAAATCTTTTTCATCGATTCCCCAAACTTCAGAAATGTATTTTCTATGTTCGGGATTTTCAATATCTCTGTTTCCAGGCAATTGATCGCATTTATGTCCGTGTTCTCTTCCACCCTGACCGTTTCCTTGTCCGGTAATTGTTCCGTAACCGCAATAAGGTTTACCTATTCTTCCTGTTGCTAAAACGAGATTGATACAGCCTAAAACATTATCAACACCTTTTGAATGATGTTCAATGCCGCGCGCATGCAGTAAAAAGCTTGTTTTTGCTTTTCCCCATAATTCGGCGGCGGCTTTAATTTTTTCTTTGTCAATTCCGGTCACTTCTTCTGCCCATTCCAGAGTATAATCTTTAACAGCATCGATTGTTTCCTGAAATCCTGATGTATAATTATCAATAAAATCATGATCTAACATGTCGTGATCTACCAAATATTTCAGCATTGCGCCATATAAAGCAGAATCTGTTCCGGGTTTTACATCGAGATGAATATCGGCAGTTCTTGCCAGCGGAATCATTCTTGGATCAATAACAATTAATTTTGCTCCGCGATCTCTTGCTTTCCAAATCCAATGTGTTAGGGTTGGGAAAGTTTCGCTGATGTTTGCTCCCGTAACTATAATTACTTCGGCATATTCTAAATCAGAATAATTGTTTGAAGCACGGTCTAAACCAAATGCTTTTTTATTTCCGGCTCCGGCACTTACCATACAAAGTCTTCCATTGTAATCGAGGTTTCTTGTTTTTAAAGCAACACGGGCAAATTTTCCAACTAAATAACTTTTTTCATTGGTTAATGAAACTCCAGATAACATGGAGAATGCATGTTTTCCGTATTTTTCCTGAATTCTTTTTATTTCAGAAATGGTTTTATCCATGGCATCATCCCATGAAACTTTTTCAAAACCTTTTCCTTCTACTCTTTGTATCGGATGTAAAAGTCTATCTGGGTGATTATTCTGCAAATATCTTTGAACGCCTTTTGGACACAAACGTCCTTCATTAAAAGGAAATTCCATCCACGGTTCAAAACCTACTACTTTATTTTCTTTCACTAATAACTGAATTCCGCACTGCATTCCGCAAAAACAGCAATGTGTTTTTACAACGTCATCTGGTTCGTCTCTTCCATCGTAACCATCTACAGGCGCATAATTTAAATGCGGACCAAATGCTTCAATTATTTTTTCAGTTGATACGGGTAGTTTTGCCATGTCTAATTTTTGTTTGTTTTGTTTGCTTCGCCAATTCGGCTGAAGCCTCGTGTCAAGTTTCATGTTTCAAGTTTGCTCATAGAACGTGAAACTTGAAACCTCAAACTTGAAACTTTTATAATTTTATTTGTTTTGTTTTGTTTTAGGTCTCACGTTCTGTGCGGAACTTGAAACCTGAAACCTGAAACTTGAAACCTTTATAATTATCCAAATAAATTTCCGCCTTCTTGTCTGGCTTTTAAGTGTGCTTGTGCCAGGCGGGATCTTTTTCCTTCTGGGCTTAAATCGAGATGAGAAGTTCCGTCTTCGTGGGTAAAATCAAAACCTAGTTCTTTGGTTACGATTTTTAAATCATTGATATGAAGCTGGGTTGCAAATTCTTCTCCAGTATGAGGGCAGACTGCCATTCCTTTTTTGATTCCTTCCTGCTTGTAAATATGTGCTCCTATTTGCGCCGGACGCTGAATGATATGGAAAAATTTTCCAAACGGAATCCAAATCAAAAACATAATTACGGTTACGGCATGAATTACGGCAAGAAAATCATATGCAAAACCTTTCATGAATTGATAGGAATATGTTAAACATAATCCTGTAACTGAAATCGCGATTAATAAAATTAAGGGCAATAAATCGCCTTCAAAAGTCTGTGTTGCAATTAATCCGGGGTTGGTTAATCTTCTTCTTAAATAATAAACAGAGCCTATTATTACTAACCATGATGACCAGTTTAAGGCATGGAAAATCAGAAAAGCCAGAAATGAATTTATTTGAAAATCCATCATTTTAAATCCGAAGAAATGCGCTTCGTAAATGGAAATTGAATTTGGTGCCAATGTAAAGTGAATCCATCCAAATGTAAGCGGTATTGTTATGGCAAAAGCCGATAAACATCCTATAGCTATACAAAAATGGGCAAACCATCTCCATTTACTTCTTGGGTAAATAAACTTTTGAACGACAATATTTTGTACTGATTCTTTCCCCAGAAACCATAAATGCGAAATTATTTTTCCAGTAAAAAGAAATTTAAGACTTCTTTTAAAATACATCCACGTTGGAGGTCTTTGCAGCCAAACGGTATAGCGATACACGATTCCGAAGAAGGCGAAAACGGTTCCGAATAAATAGGTAACTAATGCTGCATCAAAGTTTTGTAATTGTCTTGATCCGTAAAACACCAATATAATTGTAAGTATAGAAACTAGTGTTGCAACAAGTAAGGCTTTGGTATTGTATGTTTTATCTTTCATCCTTAATTTTTAATTTAATGATTACTTTTTTAACTTGGTTTCTCGCAATTTTTACGATTGTAGAACCACCAATTGATACCTGTAGCTAATATAGTGAAAAAACAAACACCAATAAAAAATTGATTTACAGTACCATTAGCAGAAATATTATTTCCTATTAATTTAGAAAATATAAAAGGTCCAAATGCGGCAATTGCGGCTGTCCAGCCAATAACTCCGGCTGCCTGACGCTGATTTTCGGCAAAAATAATTGGGTATTGTCTAAAAGTTCCTGCGTTTCCAATTCCGGTAAAGAAGAACATTCCCAGAATTACGGCTACAAAAAGTGGAAACTGATCCATGCTTGTTGGCGCAACTAATCCTTGTGCTACCAAAATTACAGCTCCGGCTAAAATTCCTAAACCTGTTATGGTTGTTAAGATGGCTCCGCCCACTTTATCTGCCACAAAACCAAATGCGATTCGGCTGGCTGAACCAATTAGCGGCCCGTAAAATGCATATACTAATGGATCTGGTGCGTTTGGAAAATCTCCGTATAAAAATTTAATCATTAAAGGAAAAGCGGCCGAAAGTCCTGCAAAAGTTCCAAAAGTCATTACATAAGTAATCGTGCAGTACCAAGTGTGTTTATTTGAAAATATATCCAGCTGTTCTTTGATAGAGGCTTTCATTGGTATACTTCTCAAATAAAACCAGCTTACAATGGCTAAAAGAATTAAAAATGGTGCAAACCAAAATGCCGCTGACTGCAAATAAATTGGTGTATTTTTAACGGCGGTATTTTCCGGATTGATTTGATTTAATATTTTTTCTGCCAGTTTTGGGTTTGCATTGGCAATTGCTTTTGCCTTTGCTTTTACAGGCAATGAAGTAAAAACAATTGTTTTATCTGTAGAATGTACCGCTGTACTTACTGAATCAACTACGTTTTGTTTTACGTTAGAAAGTATTTTGGTTTGTATTTCTGCATCAAGTGATGCAAAAACCTCTTTTTGTTTTTCTACAGTAGAGTTTTGAAAAACAGTTACAACTTCTTTAGAATCTATACTTGTAAATACGGTTGACGCTCCATAAATCCCGACACTTATAATAAGCGGGGTTACAAATTGTGCTATCGAAACACCAAAATTTCCTATCCCGGCCTGGATTCCAAGTGCTGTTCCTTTTAATCTTTTTGGAAAAAACAGGCTTGTGCTTGGCATGTAAGATGAAAAATCGCCTCCTCCAAAACCTGTTGTAAATGCTAAAACAGCAAATACCCAAAAAGGTGTATTTACATCCATAACGGCAAAACCAATTCCGATTACGGGAATTAATTTAATTGCTGTTGCAAAAGAAACTACGTGACGTGTTCCAAATATGGGTAATATAAAAGTGTGAATTATTCGAAGAAATCCTGCAGCTAATCCGGGAATTGCCGTTAACCAAAAAAGCTGGTCTTTTGAAAAATTAAATCCCAAGCCGGGTAATTTAACGGCTATTACGCTCATCATAAACCATGATGCAAATGATAAGATTAATGTTAATGTTGTTATTGTTAATGTTCTCCATGCAATTTTACTTCCGCCAGAGTTCCAAAACGCTTCATCTTCCGGTTCCCATTTGTCTAACCAAGTTTTCATTATTTCTATTTTTATTAAATTATTTGTCTTCAATTTCTCTTGTAAACTCCGGTGATTTACTTCTCATGGCATTAATAATTGTTCTGTGCATCCATAGCAGACAAAGCACAGAAACTATAAAAATGAATATCCATGAACTGGTCCATAATCCGGTATAATTAAGGAGATATCCAAAGATTATGGGGCCGAAGAATCCGCCGAGCCCGCCAATTAAACCTACCATTCCGCCAACAACCCCAACTTCATTTGGGAAATATTCGGGAATATGTTTATAGACGGCAGCTTTTCCAATTCCCCACGAAATACCAATTAGAATTACCAAAACCAGATACACCCAAAGATTGGCGCTGAAATTAATTTGTGTAATTCCTTTCGCCAGTAATTCTTTCTTTTTGACTTCCTGATTTTGTTTTACAACAATTTCCTGCCATGATTTTTTTACTGGTAAAACAGATTCGCTATTAGCTTCTGAATCTTCTTTGGTATTAATTTGATGTATTTTGCCATTTACGATTATTTTATCTGCCGAAACTCCTGATACAACTCCATTATTCATTGCCAAAACGCCCGGACCTGCGGTATAGATTTCCATTTTTGGAAACATTAACAAAAAGCTGATTACGATTGATGATCCTAAAACCCAATACATCACTTTTCTGGCTCCAAATTTATCTGAGAGATAGCCGCCAAAAGCCCTGATAACGCCTGATGGTAAACTAAAAAGTGTTGCAAACATTCCGCCCATTACTAATGTTGTGCTGTAAACATTCATGAAATTAGGAAGCAGCCATTGTGAGTAGGCCACAAAAAAACCGAAGACTAAAAAATAGTAAGCTCCAAAACGCCAAACTCGCACGTTTTTAAGCGGAGACATTAATTGTGGGATAGTTTTTGAAACTCCGGGATTGGTTTTATTTTTTGCAAAAACAATAAAAAGGATTCCTATTATTACCAATGTAACGGCATAAATTACAGGAAGCATTTTCCAGCCGTTTACTGGGTCTTTTTCAGATAAATGATTCAGTAATGTTGGTGCAATAAAAGTGGTAATAGCTGCGCCGGCATTTCCCATTCCGAAGATTCCTAAAGCTCTTCCCTGCCATTCTTTTGGATACCAGATTGAAGTATATCCAATTCCGACAGCGAAACTTGTTCCTACCAATCCGAAGAAAAAACTCAGCAAGGCAAAACTTAAAAACGAACTGGCAAAAGGCAGTAAAAAAAGTGGAATGGAACAGAGTAAAAGTAAAATCGAAAATACTATTTTACCTCCGTATTTGTCTGTTAAAATCCCTATTGGAAGCCTGAAAATTGAACCTGAAAGAATTGGAATTCCTAACAGCCATCCGGTTTGAACTACTGTAAAATTGAAAATTCCTTTATCTGTTAAATAAGTTATTAAAACTCCGTTTAATGTCCAGCAGGCAAAACATATTGTAAAAGCGAGAGTATTTAAAAATAAAATTCGGTGGGATTGAGATAAACTGCTCATAAAACTTTAATCAATTTTTGACTTATATGAGGTATAGTTCCTCAATTATCAAAACAAAATTAAAGCGACACTTTCTTATAAAGAATGATATATATCATGTGAAAAAGATATTTTTATCTTTAATAGTATTACAACTTAAGCTACTGGAAATAAGCTTTACATTTTAATCGAATAAAAAAGAGACACTCAAAAGTAAAAACAGCTCTTTATTATAATTGACCCATTGGGTATAATTATTTTTAAACGCATAGAAACATAGATTTAACACTCTCAAAAAAGGCGTTTCACTTATTTAAAACACATCCCGATAGCTATCGGGACTATGTGTTAGAAACATGTTTCTTTTTATATTCTTTTATACACATAAACCTATGTTTCTATGTGTTAAATGATTTTTTTTAATTACACCCAACGGGTTATAATTATTTCTTTGTTTTTAATGTAAACTTAACTACCAATGAAATGTTCCTACGGAACAAAGAATATAACTTGTTATTTTTTGATACCCGTTTCATTCCATTAGGAATGTTTCATAGGTAGAAAAAATAGAGGTCAGCCACATTTACGTTCCGTAGGAACGTTTGATTTTGACATCGTTTTTTAATATCCTGGCATATCAAACGTTCCTACGGAACGTAAACGATGATAACAATATAATTTCTACCTATGAAATGTTCCTACGGAACAACGTAATATGTAAAATAAAAAAAGCTGCTCCAACTTTTGAGACAGCCTCTTTTGTAAACTTTGAATTATAAATATGAAACTTAATTTTTTCGATCCATATCTTTTGCATATTCCGGTGATTTCTCTTTCATGAGATTTACTACGATACGATGCATCCAAATCAAACAAATTAAGGATATCGCTAAAATAAACATCCAGGAACTGGTCCAGAAACCGGTAAAACTTAAAAGATAACCAAAAATGATTGGGCCGAAAAATCCGCCGAGACCGCCAAGAAGACCAACCATTCCGCCAATAACACCTACTTCATTTGGGAAATAATCGGGAATGTGTTTGTAAACCGCAGCGGCGCCAATACCCCATGCAGCACCAATCAAAATAACCAGAACGAGATATACCCACATATTGGCTTCAAAATGAATTTGTGTGATTCCTTCGGCCAATAAATCTTTCTTTTGAATCTGCTGATTTTGTTCGACAACAACTTCCTGCCATGATTTTTTAGATGGAAAATATTTATTGTGTACAGCATTTTTATCTTCCTGCGCAATTTGATACGTTTTACCCCCTGCTACAACTTCATTTTCTGAAACTTTGGTGACGGTTCCGGCTTTTGAAGCTACAAGTCCGGAGCCTGAAGTTGTGATATCCATTTTTGGGAACATCAATAAAAAGCTGAGAACAACAGAGGAACTTAAAACCCAATACATCACTTTTCGAGCTCCAAATCTATCCGATAAAAATCCGCCATACGCTCTGATTACGCCAGACGGAAGACTAAATAAAGCGGCAAAAAGTCCGCCCATAACTAAAGTAGTATGATATACATTTAAAAAATTGGGAAGCAGCCATTGTGAAAAAGCTACAAACGAACCAAAAACGAGAAAATAATATAATCCAAATCGCCAGACTCTGGCACTTTGAAGCGGTTTTAATAATTGGCCGACAGTTTTAGACTGTGCTTCTATTTTTTTATTTTTTGTAAAAATTAAAAATACGATTCCCATTAAAAGTAAAGCACTTCCGTAAATTACAGGCAGCCATTTCCAGCCGTTTTCAGGATCAGTTTCAGAGAAATTGGTCAATAATGTCGGGGCAAGAAAAGTGGTAAGTGCCGCGCCGGAGCTTCCCATTCCGAAAATTCCCAAAGCTCTTCCCTGCCATTCTTTTGGATAATAAATCGAAGTATAACCCACACCAATTGCAAAACTGGTCCCAACCATCCCGAATAAAAAGCTTAAAATGGCAAAGGCCCAGAAACTATCTGCAAATGGTAATAGAAAAAGCGGAATTGAGGATAAAATCAATAAGCAGGAAAAAACAGGTTTTCCGCCAAATTTATCGGTTAAGATTCCCATGGGCAAACGCATAATTGAACCCGTTAAAATTGGAATCCCAAGCAGCCATCCAATTTCGACTACACTCCATTCAAAAATTCCCCTGTCGTTTAAAAAAGTAACTAATACGCCGTTTAACGTCCAGCAGGCAAAACAAACCATAAAGGCTAACGTATTGAAAAAAAGAATGCGGTGTGATTGTGAAAGATCTGCCATAGAAAATACTTTTTAGTAATTAATGATTAAAAACTTATTGTGTATAACTCCGATGTTTTGGCGAATAAAATTTCAGTCTGTTTGTATATGGATATATTAAAATTAAGAAAAAAACCTATTAAAACATTAATTATTAATCTTTTAAACTCTAAAAGTAGTTTTTATAAATCTGAAGTATTTTTCTAATTTTTTGAATTGAAGTGCTTTTCAAGACATTTTTGAGTGTTTTTTAAATGCTTAAAAAGTAATTTAAGACATTAAAAACTAGCAAATTAAATGAAAAATATTACAATTTATTATTACGCAGAAAAATATTTTTAACATTTTCAGAAATAAAAACAAACACTCAAAATACTGATAATCAATATTTTAAAAACAAAAATAAATTAATTCAATACTATTACCTTCATCATTTTGAAAAAAAGTTTACTAAACTTTTGGTTTTTATTATATTAAAATTAACTTTGTCTATAGGATTAGTAGAGTTATAAAATAATATTCGAAACCAAAAAAGCTATATTTTGAAAACAACCGAAAGCATATCGTATTATATTCTTCCAAAAAATGATACTTATAACAATTGTTGTTATATGTGCTTCTGTTGTTAATTACCAACGCAATCCGTTCGTTATTAGATTAAATTTTAAATCTAAAAAACGAAATCTCAATTTCACCACCAAGATTACTTTTATTGAATTACAATTGTCTAATTGATGCATAAAACTGCAGCAAAAGGATTTTTGAATATACCTATATTTTAAAAAGAAAATAATTAATCAACTAAAAAACAACCAAAATGAAAACAATGCAAACCTGCTGCTGTAAATAAAAAAAGCCATTTCTGCGGCAACAGAAATGGCGAGGCTTAAAGAACATTTATCACTAAATCAAGGACACAATCAGAGTGCTGAAAATTCAGCTCTCAGGGCGCCTTGTTAATTACTTAAACCATTACAAAGAAATGAAAAAAAATATAAACCTCATTTTATGGGTTACAATTTTGTTAACATCCCTGCAATTTCAGGCACAAAATACAACACCGCTTATCCAATCTAAACTCGACGGAACGGTAGTCGATGATATTACAAATCAGCCAATTATAGGTGCATCAGTTACGATTAAAGGTACTACTCACGGAGTACAGACAGATGCTGAAGGAAAATTTTATTTTCAAACGGGTCAGAAATTTCCTTACACCTTAATCGTAAGTTACATAGGATATAAGAAACTAGAAATTATTGTAGAGAAAAATCCGGTTACGATTCATTTAAAAGAGGAAAGACAAGAACTGGACGAATTAGTTGTTGTGGGTTACGGAACTCAAAAGAGAAAAGACATTACAGGTTCTGTAGCTTCTGTTCCAAAAGCCAACTTATCCCAAGTAACTTCATCAGCAGATAACTTATTACGAGGCGCTGTTGCCGGTGTGGTAGTTACACAAAGTTCTGGTCGTCCGGGTGCATCTTCAAGTGTACGTATTCGTGGAGGAAACTCAATCACAGCGGGTAATGAGCCTTTATATGTTGTTGATGGAATTTTAATTTATAATGACAATAATAACAGTTCTGCCGGAATATCTAACGCCGGAGCGAGTTTAAACGTTTTGTCTACTATAAACCCAGCCGATATTGAATCAATCGAAGTTTTAAAAGATGCGTCTGCAACTGCAATTTACGGTTCACGTGGTGCAAATGGAGTTGTTATTATTACAACTAAAAAAGGAACAAAAGGACAGGATAATATTTCATACCAAGGTTATTTTGGATTTCAAAATGTTTCAAAAAGACTTCATGTAATGAATGCCAGCCAATGGGCTAGTTTACGAAATGATGTTCAGGCAAGTATTGGTCAGGCTCCTTCTTTTTCTGCAGCGCAGATCGAAGCTTTTAAAACTTCCGGAAGCTACGACTGGCAGGATGCAGCGTTTAGAACTGCTGCTCCGGTTCAAAATCATCAATTATCATTTTCTGGAGGAGACGAAAGATCAAGATATGCGGTTTCTGCAGGATACTTTGATCAGGAAGGGACTGTTCTGGGATCTGATTTTAGACGTATCTCTCTTCGTATCAATTACGAAAGAAACTATTCTCAAAACTTTAAATTTGGTATTAACGCGAATTACAGCAATTCACTTTCTAATGGTATAGCCAATAACGGTAGCGGAGGAAGAAATCCAAACCCTTTGGTTAGTGTTTTGTTAACTGCTCCTGTAGTCCCTATTAGAAATGAAAATGGAAGTTATAATGTAACTAACAATCCTTATGCAACTTCGGTTAACGGTTTTGTTCCAAACCCTATTAATGATTTGGAAAATACTATTAACGAAACTAAAATCAACAGGATTCTAACCAGTTTATTTGGAGAATACAAAATCACTAAAAAACTAACGGCTAAAGTGGCTGTAAGCGGCGACGTTATCAATACAAAACAAAACTATTATGCGCCTGCAAATACTACAAATGGTGCAGGAACAAAAGGTTCAGCATCTGTTGGGGATAGATTGGTAAGTTCTGTATTGAATGAAAATACTTTAAATTATAATACCAACTTTGGTGAAAACCATAAGTTCTCAGTTTTAGGAGGTTATACACTTCAATATACGCAAGGTGAAGTGGTTACAGCCGGAGCTAATACATTTGTAAATGATGCCAATACGTATAATGCACTTCAGGATGGTGTTGCGGTAAAACCTGCTAGTGATGCGTTTGAAAGTGTTTTAAAATCATGGCTGGCGAGAGTTAACTACTCTTATAAAGGAAAATACAACTTTACACTTTCTGCCCGTGCGGATGGATCTTCAAGATTTGGTTCTGAGTCACTTTGGGGCTATTTCCCTTCAGCAGGTTTCTCATGGAATATTACTGATGAAGAGTTTGCAAACAACATTAAAGGTGTAACTGAGGCTAAACTTAGACTTACTGCCGGAACAACAGGAAATCAAGAGATTGGAAACTATTTAGCTTTAGCTCAAATGGGATCTGTAAACTATTCTTTTGGAGGAACAATTTACACTGGACTTGCTCCTACCCGATTGGCAAATCCTGATTTGAAATGGGAAAAAACAAACCAGTATAATGTTGGTTTAGATTTATCTCTTTTAGACAGAAAAATCAATTTTGTTTTTGATGTGTATTACAAAAAAACAAACGATTTATTAATTAGCGTTCCGGTGCCGTTAACTTCAGGATATGCAAGTGTGCTTCAAAATATTGGGGGTGTCGAAAATAAAGGTATCGAGATTGGTTTAACGACTGAAAACCTAAAAACAGAAAATTTCTCTTGGAATTCAAATGTAGTTTTCTCTGCTAACAGAAATAAAGTTGCAGCTATAGGAAACGGAGTAAATCAGTTTTTCCCTGTAGTACCAAACGGTTCTTTATTACAGCAGCAGCCAGTTACGGTAAAAGTTGGTTTACCATTAGGAACTTTCTGGGGATACAGAACAAATGGAATTTTCCAGACTCAGGAAGAAGTGAATACACAGCCAAAGATCAACAGTTTAGCGAACACAAAAGTGGGAGACAGAAAATATGTTGACACAAACGGAGACGGTGTAATTACAGCTCTTGACAAAGGAGATTTAGGTTCATCTCAGCCAAAATTTGTTGGAAGTTTCAGCAACACCATTTCTTATAATGATTTTGATTTGAATTTCTCTTTTCAAGGTTCTTATGGCGGAAAAATCTTCAACGCTTTAAACCAGCAGTTAGAAATTTCTACTCTTGGAACAAATGCTAATGTGACGTTAGAAGATCGCTGGACACCAACAAATCCAAGCAACGAAATTCCGAGAGCAACAAGTTCACCGTTAGGAATTGTTTCTGAGCGTTATGTTGAAGATGCTTCTTTCTTACGATTAAAATTAATCACGCTTGGTTATACATTACCAAAAAGCACCTCTAAAAAACTGGGAGCAAAAAGCGTGAAATTCTATGTATCTGCAGAAAACCTTGTTACATGGACAAAATACACTGGTTATGATCCAGAGGTGAGTTCATACGAACAAAACAATTTATATCCGGGAATTGATTTTGGTTCTTATCCAAACTCAAAAACATTCATCTCGGGCTTGAACGTAACTTTCTAAGTAAAAAAATATATCAAAATGAAAAAGATTATAATAACATTCCTTTTAAGTGCCGGACTATTGGTATCGTGCACAGACCTGGAGGTAACACCAACCTCTTTTGTAACCGAAGATAATTACTTCATCACCCAGGATGATGCCGTTGCGAGTGTAACTGCGGTTTATGCTTCATTAAGCCTTGATCCGGGAGAGCAGAGTTTATTTGGTAGAAACCTTTATTTCCTGACAGACATGGCTACAGATTATGCTGCGGCAGGAGTTTCGGCTACAAACCCGCAGGTTAGGGCTTTGAGCAGTTTAACGCACGATGCTACTTCAGACCGTGTTCAGGTGGCGTGGAGACAAATTTATGCCGGAATCAACAGAGCCAATGTTTCTATTGATAATATCCCAAAAGTATCTGGATCTGAAGTTGTAAAAACAAGATTAATCAATGAAGCTAAGTTTATCCGCGGATTACTTTATTTTCAGGCAGTTCGTCTTTGGGGCGGAGTTCCAATTGTTTTGCACGAACCAACTTCTATTCAGTTAGAAAGTTTAAAATCAAGAAGAGAATCTGTAGATAATGTGTATGCCCAAATTATTTCAGATTTAACCGCTGCCGAAAGCTTACCTGCAGTTTATACTGCTGCAGATGCCGGACGTGCTACTTCTGGAGCTGCAAAAGCTATTTTGGCAAAAGTGTATTTGACAAGAAAAGATTATCCAAATGCTATTTTAAAAGCAAGAGAAGTAATCAATGGCGGGTATGGTTATGCTTTATTCGAAAACTTTCAGGATATTTTTACGAAAACAAAAAAGAACGGAAAAGAGCATATTTTCTCTGTTCAGTTTGAGCCAAACCAAGCAGGAAACGGATCTAGCGGAAGTACTTTTCAGGCAACATCTTTTACAGGATTTACGGCAACTGAACCTGCTGATATTATTTCAGATGTAGCCTTGTTTTATGATATTTATGAAGCTGGAGATACGCGTAGAGATGTAAGTTATGCTAAACAGCTGCTTAACCCAACAACCGGAACGCTTTATACTTTCCCTAAACCAATCTTTAAAAAATATCTGGATTTAACCAATTTGGCAACTCCGGCAAACGTAGCGATCAATTTCCCTTTAATTCGTTATGCAGACATCTTATTATCATTGGCAGAAGCCATAAATGAGCAAGGTGCACCAACTGCAGAAGCTTATGAATTGATTAACCAAGTAAGAAGAAGAGCTTACGGAAAACCTATTAACACTCCAGACGCTACTGTAGATTTAGCTGGATTAAACCAAACCACTTTTAGAGCTGCTATTCAGGAAGAGCGCAAAAAAGAGTTTGTTCAGGAAGGACAACGCTGGTTTGACTTAGTTCGCTGGGGAACATTGGTTACAGAAATCAAAAAAGTTACAGCTAAAAACTCAGTATCTGAAAAAAACAATCTCTATCCGATTCCACAGAGTGAAAGAAATATTGACCCAGTTGGTTTACCGCAAAACCCTGGATATTAACTATAAAAACAATCCAAAAAACTATTAAAGATGAAAAATTTTAAAAATAACTTTACAATCAAAAGCTCTGGAAAAGGGCTTTTGATTACAGCATTGCTAGCTGTACAATTTGGCTTTGCACAAGATACTCAAGAGTTCAAAGGGACAATTGGTAAAACATTAGCCGATTCTAAAGAATATTGGCCAGATCCTGTAAAAGCGCCAAAAGGTGCGCCAAATATTGTCTGGATTTTACTGGATGATGTTGGATTTGGGGCTGCAAGTGTTTTTGGAGGTTTAATTCAAACGCCAACTTTTGAAACTCTGGCTAATAACGGTTTACGTTATACCAACTTTCATACAACAGCAATTTGTGCTCCTACCCGTGCCGCTTTATTAACGGGAAGAAATTCTGGAAGAGTGCATGAAAGCGGATTTTCGCACACTATTTTATCGGCTGGATTTCCTGGCTGGGACGGAAGAATTCCATCTGATAAAGGAACAATTGCAGAGATTTTACGTGAAAACGGATACAACACTTTTGCAGTTGGTAAATATGGTGTAACTCCAGATGAAGATGCTACAGACGCCGGACCGTTTGACAGATGGCCAACCGGAAAAGGTTTCGATCATTTTTACGGATTCCTTGGTTCACAAACAGATCAATACAATCCTGATTTAGTGGAAGATCAGGCACATGTTAAACCAGACGGACGTCACTTAAATGAATTAATTACAGACAAAGCAATCAGCTATATTCAAAAACAGCAAAAAGCGGCACCTGGAAAACCATTCTTTTTATACTATGCGCCGGGAGCTGTTCATGCACCTCATCAGGTTGCTGAAAAATGGATCGAACCTTACAAAGGAAAATTTGACGAAGGTTATGATGTATACCGTGAAAAAGTATTAGCAAACCAAAAGAAATTAGGTGTTGTTCCTGCTAATGCCGTATTACCAGAACGCAATGCCCTTATTACAGATTGGAAAAAATTAACTCCGGATGAAAAGAAAGTATACGCAAGATTCATGGAAGCTTACGCCGGATTCCTGACTTATACAGATGCTGAAGTTGGAAGAGTGGTTAATTATCTAAAAGAAAGCGGGCAGCTTGATAATACTTTGATTTTTGTTGCTATTGGAGATAACGGAGCCAGTAAAGAAGGAACTTTGCAAGGAACGATTAACCAAAGCTTATTTTCTCAAGGAAAAACAGAAGCAGAAAATCTTCAAAGCAATTTAAATAATATTGGAGAAATTGGAACTGCAAAAGGTTTAAATACTAATTATCCGTTAGGATGGGCACAGGCAACAAACGTTCCTTTTAAAAACTGGAAACAAGATGCACATTCTGAAGGCGGGACGCGTAACCCATTAATTGTTTTTTATCCAAACGGAATTAAAGACAAAGGCGGAATTAGAAATCAATACAGCCACGTAACAGATTTACTGCCAACAACATTAGCAATTGCAGGGATCAAAGCTCCGGAATATATCAAAGGAGTTAAACAAGATATTATTCAGGGTTCTTCATTCCAGGCTTCTTTAGATAATCCAAAAGCAGAATCTTTACACAAAGTTCAGTACTATTATATCTTTGGAAACAGAGCAATTTATAAAGACGGATGGAAAGCGGCTGCAGCACATTTACCAGATTCATTTGCTGTAAAACAATCAATAGGCAAAAACGAAAAACCTGCTGCAAGCAATTTTAATACTGATGTTTGGGAGTTATACAACTTAAACGAAGATTTTAACGAACGCAACAACCTGGCTAAAAAATATCCTGAAAAACTGGCTGAACTTCAAAAATTATTTGACGAGCAGGCAAAAGAAAACAATGTTTACCCATTGATTGACTGGCAGGATGTTTACAACAGAAGAATTCACAATACAGGAGCTGACAAAGGTAAAACGCTGCAAGATTTAGTAAAACAAGTAACTAAACCTGCAGATACAGAAACTGCAAAATAATGATTCCCACAACCTGCAAGGTTTTTAAGACCTTGTAGTTTTTTTAACGCCATTAAAATCTTCATTTGATTTTGACGGTTTGGAAAATCATACCTACAAGGTTTTAAAAACCTTGCAGGATAAATCAAAAAGTAATGAAAAATAAAAAACAAAATTCTACTACATCCATAGAATTAACAGTTAAATTATTTATTTTCACATTAACATATTAAAATTCAAAAAGATATGAAACGAGTAGATTATGAAATCATAGGAAAAAAAATTGTCGTTGGGGCAATTGTATTTTTAGTTCCGCTGGTAATTTTAGCCGGTGGTTTAGCATTAATTAATCAAATTTTAAAATAAGAAATCATGGCAATAGTTCAACAAGAAAAACTAAAAAGAGATTTAAGTATCAGTTTATTAATATACAGTTTGCCTGTAGTGGCAATTTTCCTGTATTTTAAATTAACAGGCGGAGCGGTAAGCGAATCGCATATTGCGCTTCCTTCATTTTTAGAATTTGCACAACCTGTTTTTGCCAACATCAGAACGTGGGGATTAACCGTGTTTATGATTGTTTTAGGAATAATTGAGTTTACAGCAGGTCTTTATGACGATCAATGGACAGGTGAAGAACGCAAAATTGATATTGTTTCATTTCTGGCACCTAAACTAATTTTACCTCCGATAATTGCTTTTTTCAGTTTAACAGCTTTACCCTATTTATTACCAAATTTAGCAAACACACTTTCATGGGTTCCGTTTTGGGGAGGTTTTTTCCTAATCGCAATTGCCGATGATTTAACACAATATTGGTACCATCGTTTGCACCATCAGGTTCCGTTTTTATGGCGTTTTCACAGAACGCACCACTCTGCTCCCTACATGGGAATGGCAATGGCTTCAAGACAGAACTTTATTTATACTATTTTCTTTTCTCAAATTTATTTAACGGCTACTTTAACATATTTAGGTTTAGGATTACCTGCTTTATTTGTTTTAGTTATTAAAAGTTTCATCACTTTGGGAGCACATTCAAGTATTGCGTGGGACAAACCGTTTTATAAATACAAAGTTTTACATCCAATTGCATGGATTTTAGAACGCTTGATTTCTACTCCGGCAACGCACCACGCACATCACGCCGATACAAGCGGTGACGGCGTTGGGCATTTTAAAGGAAATTTCGGAAACATGTTTTTCATCTGGGATGTCATCTTTGGAACGGGTTTAATCACTCGTAAATTCCCCGAATCTTACGGAACAAAATCATACAAACAGGAAGAATGGTACGCACAATTTTTATGGCCGATATTCAAATCTAAAAAAGAAGGAAGTCCTCTTGCCGAAGGCGTAATATCACTTCCAATAAAGGCCAAACCTACAGGAAATGTAGTAGAAACTGCTGAACAAACTCCGGTTTTAGAGCAGGCTTAATCTTAAAAAGTAATAAAAAATATAAAGTACGGCAGTGTATTCGAATCAACCTTGTAGGTAATAAATAATGAATTGTCTCCAGCTGAAGCTGGAGGTTCAAAATTTGAAATGTAGAAGGCTTTAGCCAAACTTTTTATTCGGCTAAAGCCTTTTTATCCACAAATCTGTTACCTCCAGCTGAAGCTGGAGGCAATTCAAAACAGGAATGTTTGAAAAAAAATAAGCCCTACCCCTGCAAGGTTTTCAAAACCTTGTAGATCTATTATTAGACATTCTAAATTAATTAAGAATACCTACAAGGTTTTGGAAACCTTGTAGGTAATAAATAATGAATCGCCTCCAGCTGAAGCTGGAGGTTCAAAATTTGCAATATGGAAGGCTTTAGCCAAACTTCTTATTCGGCTAAAGCCTTTTTTACCTACAAACCTGTTACTCCAGCTGAAGCTGGAGGCAATTCAAATAAAATCTTTGAAAAAAATGACGATTTTTCATTTGCAAAAAAATTAACTAAAGAAGAAGAAGCGATTTTTGGAGGTATTTCGACCGGAGCGGCATTAGCAGCAGTTTCAAAAAAATTAAAAAACATTCCCGAAGATGCCTTAATCCTGACTTTTAATTATGATACCGGAAAGCGATATCTTTCTGTAGAGGAATTATTCGATTTTTTCTCCTAACAAATTACAAATCAAAAGCTTATAATTGAATAAAAACCCATAAATTTAATTCAATAAAGCTAGAAAAATTTTAATCAAAATTATAACCGAAAAACCTTAAAATTATGGCAGATTTACAAAAACAACAGACCGCATTAGGCGATGTTGCAGCAAGACAATTAGCGATCGCAACACGTACCGTTCCTCAAATTGGAACTATAACCCCACGCTGGTTAACGCATCTTTTACATTGGACACCAGTAGAATCGGGAGTTTTTCGTTTAAATAAAGTAAAAAACGCAAATCACATTGAAGTTGATTGTTCGGCTCGTGACGAAAGGATTTTACCGAATACTTTTGTCGACTACATCGAGAATCCAAGAGAGTACAATCTGGCTGCAGTTCAAACCATTGTGGAAGTTCATACCCGTGTTTCTGATTTATACAGCAAACCATACAATCAGATCTCAGAGCAGCTTCGTTTAGCTATCGAAACAATTAAAGAACGTCAGGAAAGCGAGTTAATCAATAACAAAGATTACGGCTTATTAAGCAACGTTGCGCCTTCTCAAATTATAAAAACGAGAACCGGCGCACCAACTCCTGACGATTTGGATGAATTATTGACAAAAGTCTGGAAAGAACCCGGATTTTTCCTTTTGCATCCTTTGGCAATTGCTGCTTTCGGACGCGAATGTACCCGTCGTGGTGTTCCGCCGCCGACAACTTCTTTATTCGGATCTCAGTTTTTAACCTGGAGAGGAATTCCGCTAATTCCATCTGATAAATTACCAATCGTAAAAGGAAAATCAAAAATTATTCTTTTAAGAACTGGTGAAAGCCGTCAAGGTGTAATCGGTTTAATTCAGCCTGGTTTACAAGGCGAACAATCTCCTGGATTATCAGTTCGTTTTATGGGAATTAATGAAAAAGCCATTGCTTCTTATTTAGTATCTCTTTATTGTTCTTTGGCTATTTTGGTAGATGATGCTATTGCTGTTTTAGAAGATGTAGAAATAGGAAAGTATCATGAGTACAAATATTAACAACAACGGTCTACCAAACATCGACGATTTGCAAAATTTAGCAAACGAGCTGTTCAAAACCCTGCCTAATGAATTTCCAAAAGAAATATCATTAAGTCCGGATAAAGCCGAACACCCGCGTGCGACAAAAATTGCAGAAACGATATTGCATACCGGAAACCTGGATCAGTTTGGCCAGATTCCCGCAGCAAATCCGTCGAATCTCCCGCCTGCGCCGCCTGCATTTAGTGGCTTTGGAGCTTCTCCTTCTGCATTAAATCATGGAAATACAGGAGCTTTTGCTTTATATCCAAATGCCGGAGCAGGATTTGATCCTCAGAACAAAAATTCGTCGTCAGGAGTTCAGGAAAACCATGATTTAAATATCAATGATCCGCATACCGGATTTCATGATGTTAATTTGAAAAATGGAAATCCCGCTCAATTGAATGAAGAATCTGTTTTTTCGCCGTTGTCATTAAACAATCAATATCTGCCATTTCAAACAGAAAATTCTTCTTTTGAAATTGAACTGCAGGCTGCTTTATCATTTGTCGATACACAGTTTAAAAAGCGGGAAGATTTTCCTTTAGGCGGAAATGAAACAACATCATCCTACTATTTTTTAGATCAGAATCCTTTTGCTTTTGATAAAAGAAGTACGGATATAATTGTTGGAAATTCTTTCGAGCATAAAGAAATTAATCTTTTTAAAGGACATCCTTTTGATGCAGCTTCAGTAAAAAAAGATTTCCCGATTCTAAAAGAAACTGTAAACGGTAAGCCATTAGTTTGGTTTGATAATGCGGCAACAACGCAGAAACCGCAATCAGTAATTGATAGAATTGCGTATTTCTACGAACATGAAAATTCAAACATTCATCGTGCGGCACATGAACTGGCAGCCCGTGCATCTGATGCGTATGAGGCTGCTCGTGAAAAAGTAAAAGCATTTTTGAATGCCAGTTCTGCAAACGAAATTGTATTTGTAAGAGGTGCAACAGAAGGAATAAATCTGGTGGCTTCAACCTGGGGCGATCAAAATTTAAATTCCGGAGACGAGATAATTGTGAGTAATCTGGAGCATCATGCGAATATTGTTCCGTGGAAACGCCTTGCTGATAAAAAAGGCTTGAAACTAAGAGTAATTCCTGTTGATGATGACGGACAAATTTTGCTTGACGAATATGCAAAACTGCTCAATTCAAAAACACGTTTGGTTGCTTTTACACAAGTTTCAAATGCATTAGGAACAATAACTCCTGCAAAGAAAATAGTGGAAATGGCACATGCTGCCGGAGCAAAAGTTTTAATCGACGGCGCACAATCGGTTTCGCACATGAAAGTTGATGTTCAGCAATTAAATCCAGATTGGCTGGTTTTCTCAGGGCATAAATTATTTGGCCCAACGGGAATTGGAGTTTTATACGGAAAAGAAGATTTACTAAACGAAATGCAGCCGTATCAATCTGGCGGAAACATGATTCAGGACGTAACTTTTGAGGAAATAAAATACCACAAAGCTCCAAATCGTTTTGAAGCCGGAACCGGAAATATTGCCGATGCCATTGGTCTTGGCGCGGCAATCGATTATGTAACCAAATTAGGAATTGATGCCATTGGTCAGTATGAGCATTATTTATTAGAATATGCTACAAGGCTTTTGAAAGAAATTCCGGGTGTACGATTGATTGGAACTGCCAAAGATAAAGCCAGCGTATTGTCTTTTAATTTACAAGGCTACTCAAACGATCAGGTTGGGCAGGCTTTAAACAAAGAAGGTGTTGCAGTACGCACCGGGCATCATTGTGCGCAGCCTATTTTACGCAGAATGGGAGTCGAAACAACCGTTCGTCCTTCATTAGCATTTTATAACACAACCGAAGATGTCGATACTTTTATAAAAACCATTTGGGAACTTAAAAAAGTTAAATTCTAAAAATAAGAGATTTTCTTCTCTAAAATGATAATTGCTTTTTTTGATATTTTAAGTAATTATACCCTGAAAAGCGATTGTTTTGAGCAATCGCTTTTTTATTAAAACTGCATTTTTACAGCTCAAAAATCAGCGCTTATTTTTAACGAAAATATTCTGCCTTACATTTTTATCAAAAAATCAAATGATTTTCATCAAAAACCAATAAACACGTATACAAAAGTTATCAATGTCACAAAACATAAGTTAATTGTTATTTTTAATGTTAAAAACGTATTAAAAATTAACATTAAATTAGGATATTTGAGAGACTAATTTAAACGAAATGAATATGAAAATTAAATTAAAACATTTTTTGTGGCTGTTTTTACTATTTGTACAAATAGCTGCAGCACAAGAATCGATTTCCGGAAAAGTAACAGATAAAAAAGGACTGCCAATTCCCGGAGCTAATATTGTAGTACAAGGGAAAAATATCAGTGCTCAAACTGATTTTGACGGTTTATTTAAAATTGCCGCAAAAAAAGGAGAAATACTTGTTGTAAGCTACGTAAGTTATAAAACGGTAGAAGTTCCTGCTTCTAATAACATGACAATCGAACTGGATGAAGTTCAAAATGAACTTGAAGCCGTAGTCGTTGTGGGTTACGGAACGCAGTCTAAAAAGAACTTAACGGATAATATCGCCCGTGTAACGGCAAAAGATATCCAGCAGATTCCGGTTGCAAACGTACAAAATGCTTTAGTTGGTAAACTGGCAGGGGTTCAAATTACGCAGACAAATGGTAAAGTTGACGGCGGCATTAATATTCGTGTACGCGGTGCGGCTAGTATTAGTGCCGGAACTCAGCCTCTGTATGTTCTTGACGGAATTCCGTTAATTAATGATGATGAATCGAGCAATGGTGCACCAACAAATCCATTGCTTACTTTAAGTACCAATGAAATTGAATCGATAGACGTTTTAAAAGATGCGTCTTCGGCAGCAATTTATGGTGCACGCGGCGCAAACGGAGTTGTTTTAATTACTACTAAAAAAGGCCGTGAAGGAAAAGGTACTTTTACTGTAAACCTTTCGCAGGGAGTTAGTGAGGCTACGCACAAAAGAAAATGGTTAAATTCAAAACAATATGTTGAATTATTGCAGGAAGCAGGAAGAAATGTCAACGATTTAGAATCTGTTGAAGACGAGTTAGAATATCTATCTCAGGGAACGGATTGGAGAAATGGCGAAGTCGATACAGACTGGCAGGATATTGCCTTAAGAACGGGTTATACTACAGACGCTGATTTTTCTGCTTCTGGCGGAGATGAAAAAACAAAGTATTTCTTTTCTGGTGCTTACAACAATACTACCGGTATTGTTGACAGTAATACTTTAGAAAGATTTACTGCCAGAACAAACGTATCGCACAAAGTTACAGATCGTTTAACATTAGGTATGAACCTTGGTTTTTCGAGATCTTTAATTCACAGAGTTCAGGACGATAATTCATTTTCTTCTCCATTGCAGTCTGTTGCTCAGGCGCCGATTTCTCCGGCAAGATTAGAAGATGGAAGCGCAAACCCAAATACAGAATATTCAAACTACCTTTTAGCAAAAGATAATACGTTTTGGAAAACTATAATGCGCAGGCTGACAGGTAAAGTTTTTGGTGAATTTAGAATACTTTCGTCATTAAAATTTAATTCTGATTTCTCATACGATCTTTTATCTCAGACTGAAGATTACTGGCAGGGTAAAAACGCTCCTTTTATGGCAACAGACGGAGCTGTATTTGCAACTTCTGTAAATACCGAAAATTATGTGTCGAGTAATTATTTTACGTTTGATAAAACATTTGCACAAAAACATACTTTTAATATTGTGGCTGGTATGGAGTTCAATAAATACAACAGAAGATATCAGGATGTAAATAGTATTTATTTTTCAAGTGATGATTTTCAAACTGTAGATGGAGGTGCTGAGGTAAACGAAGGTCACGGAAATGAAACCGATTATGCTTTTGTTTCTCAATTTGGAAGATTGAATTATTCTTATATGAATAAATATCTTTTAAAAGCCAGTATTCGTCGTGATGGTTCTTCTCGTTTTGGAAAAAATGAACGATTTGGAGTTTTCCCGGCATTCTCTGCCGGATGGGTTATTTCACAAGAAGAGTTTTTAAAGGACAGTAAAGCTATTTCAAATTTAAAAATAAAAGGAAGCTGGGGTAAATTAGGAAATGCCGAAATAGGGAATTTTGCTTCGCGTCAGCTTTACAGACCAAATCCTTATAACTTAAAATCAGGTCTTACTTTCGATCAGCCTGGAAATAATGACCTGACTTGGGAAAAATCAGCTCAAACAGATTTTGGTTTTGAAATTGGTTTTATAAACAGATTTTCAATTGAAGCAGATTATTACCAAAAAGATACTGACGGATTGCTTTTTGAAGTTCCGTTACCAATAAGCTCCGGAGCTGCTTCTATCAATAAAAATATTGGAAAAATAAGAAGTAATGGTTTTGAACTTACTATAAATACTAAAAATATTGATACTGAAAATTTTAAGTGGAATACCAGTTTTAACCTTACAACAAATGAATCAAAAGTAAAATCGCTTCCAAACGATAACAGGGATATTATTGTTTCATACAATATTAACAGAGTTGGTGAAAACATTTCCTCTTTTTATTTAGTTGAATATGCAGGTGTTGATCCTGAAAATGGAGATGCTTTATTTTATAAAAACACTAAAAAAGCTGATGGAACAATCGATCACTCAACAACAAATACTTATAGTGAAGCACAGCGTATTATTGCCGGAAATCCTTTCCCTACTTTAATGTCTGGTTTAACAAATACAGTTCTTTACAAAGGTTTTGATTTCACTTTTACATTTCAGGGAGAGTGGGGAGCAAGTATTTATAATTCAGCAGGAATTTATCAATCAACTGCGGCTGATTATTTTGACAACCAAACAGCAGATCAGTTAAACAGATGGCAAAAACAAGGAGACATAACAGATGTACCACAAGCCCGATTTGGAGGATCAAACGGTACACAAGATTCTACACGTTATCTTGACAAAGCTGATTTTGTTCGCTTAAGAAATTTAACTTTTGGCTATACGCTGCCTAAAGATGTATTGAAAGATTTAGGAATGAGCAGTTTAAGAGTTTATTTTACAGCTGTTAACCTATTGACTTTTACAAACTACGAAGGAAACGATCCTGAAGCAAGAAGAGACGATGCAGGAATTGGAGAAGATTTTTATTCAGCACCGCCGGCAAGAACAACTGCAATTGGTGTAAACTTTAATTTTTAAAAAGAAAAAGATGAAAGCAAATAAACTAATCCTATTTATATTTTTCGCTGCGTTTTTTACAAGCTGCGAAAATGAATTAGACATAGAACCGAAACAGAGAGAAGACGCGACCAAAACATTAAGTACCGAAACCGGAGTAACAAATGTTCTAACCGGAACTTATGCGCTTGCAGCAAATGGAAACGCTTACGGCGGCAGGGTTTTATTGTATGCCGATTTACTTGGTGTAACCGGAGTATTAAGTACAACAGATTTAAGATGGCGCGGTACTTTTGGTGAATTAAGACAAATGTATAATAAAAATATGCTGTCTGATAACGTAATTATCGAAGGTACTTATGCAAGATTATATGAAATTATAAACGCATCAAACACGGTTATCGAAAATATCGACAAAGTAAAAGATCCGGACAGGCAAGCGGTTATGATTGGCGAAGCTAATTTTTTAAGATCATTGGCTTATTTTGACTTGGTTCGTTTTTTTGCAAAACCATACGAAAATGGCCAGACTAATAATCAGCTGGGAGTTGTAATAAGACCCAATGCGATTTACGATTTTAGTGTAGATCTTTCAAAAGAAAGAAGTACAGTTGAAGAAGTATATCAGGTTATAGTTGACGGTTTAAATCTTGCTTATACAAATTTACCGGAAGACAATGGTTTTTATGCTGATAAATATGCGGCACAAGCTTTATTAGCAAGAGTGTATTTACAGCAAGGAAAATATGATTTAGCCAGAGATGCAGCAAATGATGTTATTGAAAACAGCGGACATGGATTGTCACAAAGTTATGCTGCAGCTTTTAATCACGATACAGATCAAACAGAAGATATTTTCTCTATTCAAATTACCAAACAAACTGGTGTAAATGATGCTGTAACTTTTTATGCCTCTGAAAGTAATGGAGGCCGCGGTGGTGATTTTTCTATAAGAGATGCATATTTAGCAAAATTCAGTGATCCAGATGACAGAGCCGTTTTTAACTACGAAAACGATGCAAATGGAAGAATTTTAACTTCTAAATTTACAGATCAGTTTGCCAATGTTGGAATTATTCGTCTGGCAGAAATGTATTTAATCAGAGCAGAAGGAAATTTGGAAGAAGGAACAGCTATCGGAAACACTCCGCTTGATGATATCAATATCATCAGAGAAAGAGCTCATGCTGATGATTTGACAACAGTAACAATTGATGATATTTTATTAGAAAGAGAGTTAGAACTTGGAATGGAAGGATTTTTAATTCACGATATTAAAAGAACTAAACGTTCCATTTTAACTGAAACTCCAACTGGAGACCCGTTATTATTAACTTACGATGCTGATAAATTAGTATTCCCAATTCCATTGAAAGAAACGGATGCTAACAAAAAAATCACTCAAAATCCAGGGTATAGAATATAATTGAAACTTTTCTAAAACTAAAAAACCATCTGCCGTTGCAGATGGTTTTTTTATTTATCTATAAATCTAAAAATTCTTTACGATTTAAATTCATTTAAAGATTTCTCAATAATTTCAAGACATTCTTTAATTTGATCTTCAGTCATTACTAATGGCGGAGCAAATCTAATTTTGTTTCCGTGTGTAGGTTTTGCCAATAATCCGTTGTCTCTAAATTTCAGGCAGATTTCCCAAGCTAAATCAGAATCTTCGCCACTGTTAATTACAATGGCATTCAAAAGTCCTTTACCGCGAACAAGCGTAATTAAGTTATTTCTCTCGGCGATTTCGTTTAAACCTTTTCTTAAAATAACACCTAAACGTTCTGCATTTTCAGCCAGTTTTTCTTCCTTTACAACTTCAAGAGCCGCAATGGCAACCGCTGCCGCAACAGGATTTCCACCAAAAGTAGATCCGTGCTGACCCGGTTTAATAACATTCATAATTTCGTTGTTACACAAAACTGCCGAAACAGGATAAACACCGCCAGAAATTGCTTTTCCTAAAATCAAAATATCAGGCTGCACATTTTCGTGGTGAACCGCTAATAATTTTCCAGTACGTGCAATTCCGGTTTGAACTTCATCTGCAATAAATAAAACATTATGTTTTTCGCACAATGCTTTTGCTTTCACCAAATATCCTTCTGACGGAACATAAACTCCAGCTTCGCCCTGAATTGGTTCAACTAAAAATCCCGCTATATTTTTTGATGATTCTAAAGCTTTTTCAAGCGCTTCAAGATTATCATATTCAATTTTTATGAACCCATCTGTAAATGGCCCAAAGTTTTTACGAGCCGTTTCATCATTTGAAAATGAAATAATTGTAGTGGTTCTTCCGTGAAAATTGTTTTCACAAACAATTACCTGCGCCTGATTTTCAGGAATTCCTTTTACTTCATATGCCCATTTTCTGCAAACTTTCAAAGCAGTTTCAACCGCTTCGGCACCAGTATTCATTGGCAGTACTTTATCAAAGCCAAAATATTTCGTTACGTATTCTTCGAAATTTCCTAATTTATCATTGTAAAAAGCACGAGAAGTCAGCGTTAGTGTCTGCGCCTGATCTACCATTGCTTTTACAATTTTAGGATGACAGTGTCCTTGATTTACTGCAGAATAAGCCGATAAAAAATCGTAGTATTTTTTCCCGTCAACATCCCATACATAAACTCCTTCTCCTCTTTCTAAAACCACAGGAAGCGGATGATAATTATGAGCTCCGTATTTATTCTCTTTTTCAATCAAAATTTCTGATTTTGACGAAAGTGCGTTTTCTGTATGTGTCATGATATTTAACTTTAAAAAAGCAAAAGTAATAAATTTTCTAAATCCACAAGCTTAAAAAGTATATTTTGACTTCATATTAACGATTACAAAGTCAAAATAGGTGTTTTTAAAACAATATAGAATCAAATTTAATTTTTAGAAATTTTGACTTTATAATCTTTTATTAAAAAAAATGGCTACTTTTATGGTTATATAGTGTAGTCCCTACGGGACTAATTGCTGGGGACGATATATTTAATGCTACCGATATTTTATCTCTACGAGATACCTTTGAAATGATGGATAAATGTTTAAAAAAGGGTAATATCATCAATAATTCATAATGAATTATGGAAAATAAAATCAATAGCAGCGCAACTCCGTTAGGAGTTAGATATCGGTAGGAAAAAGAATAAGACAACGGTAAAATTTCCCGTAGGAACTATACAGTAAAACACGAATTTATTTCAGGCAAAATATTTAAAAAATAAAACGTTTAATAACTTAACTCCGGTAGGAGTTACAGATCGGTAGAAAAAAAATAATTTAATCACGTTAAAATGTCCCATCGGGACATCTGAAAAAACATATTTATTTTCAAAAACAAAATTTGAAAAAACAAAATTAACATTACAAAATGGATAATTTAGACGAATTTGATATCAATATAATTAAAGAATTAGAAAAAGACGGAAGAATGGCTTTTTCTGCCATTGCTGCCAATTTGAAAATATCAAATACAATGGTACACCAGCGCATTAACCGATTAATGGAACAAGGAATAATTGGCGGTATAAAACCTATTATTCAGGAGAAAAAAATTGGGTTTGACTGGGCATCTTTTACCGGAATTACTTTAAACAAAGATTCTGATTCTGACAGAATTATCGAAGAATTAAAAAATATTCCCGAAATTACTGAATGTTATTATGTAACGGGTTCATTTACGCTTTACATCAAAATTGTGGCAAAGAATCATGAACACATGCGAAGAATTCTTTACGAGAAAATCGACAATATTCCCGGAATCGCCAAAACCGATTCTATTATTGAATTGGGCTGTGCTTTTAAAAGAAATATCATTTTATAATTAATTTATCTGGTGAAATATGCGTTTACGAATACTAATCTTTTTTGCATTATTCTTTTGTAAATCAATACTTGTTTCGCAAACGACGGTTTCAAATCCTGTAAAAAGTGATTTTGCAGAAGCATTATCTGTTTTAGCTTCTGATTATATGGAAGGCCGAAAAGCCAATCAAAAAGGCGGTTATATAGCCGCCACTTATATAGCATCTGCGATGTACTCTTATAAACTGAAACCCTATAATAAAAACGGAAAATCCTTTTTTCAGGAATTTAAAATTCAGGAACATTCCGTAAAAAAAGCCACTTTAGAAATCAAAAAAGGAAATGCAGAAATCATTTCTCTATCTTCTGAAAAAGATTTTGAAGTTACTCCAATTTCGCAATCCATTCAGAAAAAAGAAGCCGAAGTAGTTTTTGCCGGCTATGGTTTAAATATATCAAAAGAAAACTACGACGATTACAAAAACCTTAATGTAAAAAACAAAATCGTTGTTGTTTTTAGCGGATTTCCAAACGATAACGACAGCACTTCTCCAGCATATAAAAAATTCAAAAACATATTTCCCGAAGAAAATGATTTAGAGGAAACCAAACTAAAAACTGCCATTAGCAACGGTGCGATTGCATTGATTATTATTGATACGAAAGAGAATTTTAAACCTGAAACCGCTAAAGAAAACGAAGTTTTTCATTCTTTAGAAAACTCAAAATCAGAAGCAATTCCCGTTTTTAGAATTAGTAAAGTAACTGCAGAAAGTCTTTTTTCAGGAACTTCTATTTCAACAAAAAAAGAGTTCACTTCTACTCTATTAAAAAATGTAAAAATCAATTTTTCGATAGAATTACAATCTGAAACATTTCCAGTTCAAAATGTTTTAGGGTTTATTCCCGGAAAAGACACAACAAAAACAATTATCGTTGGCGCGCATTACGATCATTTAGGAATTAAAAATGATTCTATTTATAATGGTGCAGATGATAATGCTTCTGGAGCATCTGGAATGCTGGCTTTGGCAAAAAATTGGTCAGAATCTAAAATACAGCCTAAATATAATATTCTCTTCGCATCCTGGACTGCCGAAGAAATGGGACTTCTAGGAAGTGAATATTTTGCTCAGAATTTAAAAAATCAAAAAATCCTTCTCTGCATCAATATGGATATGATTTCGAGAAGTGAGCCCGAAGATAAAACGCATAGAATTCTCAGCATCGGAACTGAAAAAGAAACCGAATATTTAAAGAAAATTGCCAGCGAAAGCAACGCTAAACTTCAAAATCCGTTTACTTTAGATTTATGGGAAACTAACGGACATTCCGGAAGCGATTATGCTTCATTTACCGCAAAAGGAATTCCGATTATGACATTTTTCAGCGGCTTTCACGATGACTATCATACGCCGCGAGACATAGCTTCAAAAGTAGATTTAGATAAAATACAGGATGTTTTATTTATTGTCAACAATTCTCTTTTAAAATTCATTGAAAATCAGCCAAACTAAACCAAGATAAACCATGAAAAATAAGCTTCTTATCAAATCGTTTACAATTCTGTCTTTGCTATTAACAAGCTGTTTTGTTCAGGCGCAAAATCCAAAGGGAAAATTATTCATTATTGGCGGCGGCGATCGTTCTGATGATTTAATGAAACAGGTTTTGGATGTAGCAGAATTGGGCAAAAAAGATTATATCGTGGTTTTACCAATGTCTAGCGAAGAACCGGACAGTTCGTTTATATTTTTTAAAACACAAATGGTAAAACTGACACAGAACCCAATCATAATGCTGAATTTCAACAAAGAAACAGCACAAAACAAAACCCTGACAGATTCAGTACAAAATGCTAAACTGATTTTTATAAGCGGCGGCGATCAAACCCGTTTTATGAAAGTTGTTCATAATACTCCAATAAAAACCGCAATTTTAAAAGCGTATGAAAACGGAAGCACAATTTCTGGAACAAGCGCCGGAGCAGCCGTAATGTCTGAAAAAATGATAACGGGAAACCAAAAATTACAAAAAGAATATACAGGAACTTTTTCTGTTATTAAATACGATAATCTCGAAACGTCTGAAGGTTTGGGCTTATTAAAAACGGTTGTTATCGATCAGCATTTTTTAAAGAGAAACCGTTACAATCGTTTGCTTTCTGCATTGATTGAATTTCCTGATTTAACCGGAATTGGAATTGACGAAGCAACCGCTATTATTGTTAGAAATAACAAAGTAGAAGTTGCAGGAGAAAGTGAAGTGATTGTTTTCAAAAATCCAAAAGGTATTGTAAAAGCTAAAAAAGACAATCTCATTTCGATTGAAAAATTAGAAATGAGCATTTATACGGCCGGGCAAAAATTTAATATCAAATAAACATGTTTCAGTATTCTAAAATCTTAAAAATAACTTTTTTTATCTGTTTCAGTTTTCAACTTTCGGCACAAAAAATCAGCACAAAAGAAATTAGCCGATTAGAAAAACTGGCTGAAAAAGTTACTATAATCCGTGATAATTGGGGAATTCCGCACGTTTACGGAAAAACCGATGCCGATGCTGTTTTTGGTTTATTATATGCGCAATGCGAAGACGATTTTAAAAGAATCGAAATAAATTATATAGAAAAATTAGGCCGACTTGCTGAAATTAAAGGCGAATCGGTTTTATATAATGATTTAGAAATTAAACTTTTAATTGATGTTGATGAAACAAAAGCAGATTATAAAAAAGCACCTGACTGGCTTAAAAAACTTTTGAACAGTTATGCCGATGCCATCAATTTTTATCTCTACAAACATCCCGAAGTAAAACCTGCACTTTTAACACATTTTGAACCGTGGTTTCCATTGCTTTGGACTGACGGAAGTATTGGCGCCATTAGTACCGCAGATCTTTCAACTGGAGAATTAAAAGCTTTTTACTCTGGAAATACTGATAAAGTGGCGTATGTAGAAAGGGAAAAATATGTGCAGACAGGCTCAAATGGTTTTGCCTTTGCTCCATCAAAAACTGAAAGTGGGAATTCGATTTTATACATTAATCCGCATACAACATTTTATTTCAGGCCCGAAGTACAAATTTCAAGCGAAGAAGGTTTAAATGTTTATGGCGCCGTAACCTGGGGTCAGTTTTTTATTTATCAGGGTTTTAATGAAAATTGCGGCTGGATGCATACTTCTTCAAATGTTGATGTTGCCGATATGTACGCCGAAAAAATCACCAATAAAAACGGAAAATTTTTCTACGAATTTGATTCTAAACTTTTACCAATTATTGAGAAAGAAATTACAATAAAATATCTTCAAAACGGAAAATTAATTCCGAAGAAATTTAAAACTTACGCTACTAATAATGGTCCAATTATGGCGAAACGAGACGGAAAATGGATTAGTTTAAAATCAAATAATCGTTCCATGACAAGTTTGATTCAGAGCTGGATTCGAACAAAATCGACCAATTTTGACGATTACAAAAAAGCAATGGATTTAAAAGCGAATACTTCTAACAATACGGTTTATGCTGACAGCAAGGGAAATATTGCGTATTGGCACGGTAATTTTATTCCAATTCGGGACAAAACTTTGAATTGGTCAAAAGTTATTGACGGCTCAATTTCTTCAACACAATGGAAAGGATTGCATGATGTCAATGAAACCGTTCATTTGTACAATCCAGTAAATGGCTGGCTTCAAAATTGTAACTCTACCCCATTTTCTGTGGCAGGAAATAATAGTCCGAAAAAAGAAAATTATATTCCTTATATGGCGCCGGACGGTGAAAATTTTAGAGGTGTAAATGCTGTTAGAATTTTCAGTAACAACGAAAAATATACTTTAGACAAAGTTATTGCGAATGGTTATGACACGAAACTATCTATTTTTGAAATATTAATTCCGAGCTTAATTGATGCATTCGAAAAAAATATAAAACCGGAATCTGTTGAATATTCGGAATTAGCAGAACCTATTTCGATTCTGAAAAACTGGGATTATTATGCCAAAGAAAATTCTGCTGCTACAACTTTAGCCGTTGAATGGGCATATAAATTAGACCCAATTATTCAGAAAGCTTATATTGATGAAGGAGAATTAGATCAGGTTGAAAACACTAAAAACTTTGCAAAAAATGCTGTTGCAGCACAAATGATTCCGCAGCTGCAAACAGTTATAAAAGAACTTAACTCAAAATGGGGAACTTGGAAAACCGCCTGGGGCGAAGTCAATCGTTTTCAGCGTTCAAGCGGCGAAATTGATTTAAAATATGATGATACTAAACCAAGTTTACCAATTGGTTATGGTCCCGGTTCGTGGGGAAGTTTACCTTCTTTTAAAGCTAATTATCAAAATAATTCTAAAAAACGATACGGCTACAATGGAAACAGTTTTGTGTGCGCTGTAGAATTTGGGCCAAAAATAAAAGCAAAATCATTACTTGCCGGAGGAAACAGCGGCGATGCCAATTCAAAGCATTTTACAGATCAGGCAGAAATGTATAGAAACGGGCAATTTAAAGATGTTTTGTTTTATAAAGAAGACGTTCTTAAAAATGCCGAACGAACCTATCATCCCGGAAAATAATTTTGGCCGACAAAATATGTTAAATAAACCTCGTGAAATAGCTTCCGAGGTTTTTTTGTAACATAATATTTCTGATATTTGTTAAAAATTGTAAAAAAATGAAAAATTTAGCCACACTAATTTTTGCTGCAATATTGTTTTCAACTACTATGAATGCACAATTAAAACCCGTAAAATATTCTGAAGGAAGCCAGGCATTGAATGGCTTATTTATAAAATCTGCTAAAAAAAGCGCTAATAATCCCGGAATCCTGCTTTTACCAGCTTGGTTAGGAATTGATAATGCTTCAAAAGGAATTGCCGAAGAATTGTCAAAACTAGGCTACAATGTTTTTATCGCTGATATTTATGGAGAAGGAAATTATCCAACAAATACTTCTGAAGCAGGAAAACAAGCCGGATTTTACAAAAGTAATCCCGAAGCTTATCAAAAACGAATTAATGCAGCTTTGCAGGAATTAGTAAAATCCGGAGCAAATGCTGATAATATTGCAGCTATTGGATATTGTTTTGGAGGAACCGGAGTTCTTGAAGCGGTTCGTGGACATCTTAACGTAAAAGGAATTGCTTCATTTCATGGCGGTTTAGGTAAAGATGCAGCCAGAAAAACCGAACCAACTTCAGTTAAAGTTTTAATTTGTCACGGAGCTGATGATCCTTTTGTTCCAAAAGAAGAAATTGCCTCTTTTCAACAGGAAATGCGTGATGCAAAAGCCGACTGGCAAATGATTTATTATGCAAATTCTGTACACTCTTTTACAAATCCTGAAGCCGGAAATGACAATTCAAAAGGCGCTGCTTACAATCCCGTTGCAGCGAAAAGATCATTTGAACATTTACAGTTTTTTTTAAACGAAGTTCTTAAAAAATAACACCTTTTATGGCACACGGATGATACTGATTAAACGAGTTTGCACTGATTATAATAAAATTAATTCGTGCAAATTCGTGTAATTCGTGGCAAAAAACCAGTGCAGATCCGTTTAACCCGTATAATCAGCGGGCAAACCAATAACCAAAATCAAATCAACCAAAAATAACCAATGTCACATAACAAAATTAGAGAAGACAAAACCTGTTTAAACTGCAGGTATGTTGTTGAACAAAAATTTTGTCCAAACTGCGGACAGGAAAATTCAGATTCCAGAAAAACTTTTCACCATTTGTTTATTCACTTCTTTGAAGATTTAACGCATTATGAAAATGCTTTTTGGAAAACAATACGCAACCTTCTTTTTAAACCGGCAACACTGACAAAAGAATATCTTTCAGGAAAAAGATTGTCTTATCTGGCGCCCGTTCGTCTTTATATTTTTATCAGTTTTATTACTTTTCTTTTAATTGCCATATTTCCAAGTAAAGTAGGCGATCAGATCAGTAAAGGTGAAAAAGAAATTTCTACAAAACTCATTAATCAGGATAAAGATGGTGTTAAAAGTAAGTACAAAACCCATTTTGAATTAAAAACGATGAAAGAAATCGATTCGATTCAAAAGTATGGTAAGGAAGATGAAAAACTCTCAGAGCTTGAATACTGGTTATATGAAAAATCAGTTCATGTTACAGAGAATAATACCAAAAGAGAAATTGTAACAAAATTCATTGAATCCTTTTTCCATAATATTCCCAAAATCCTGTTTATAATCATGCCGTTTTTTGCTTTCTTTCTATGGATTTTCCATAACAAAAAGAAATGGTATTATTTTGATCACGGGATTTTTACACTGCATTATTTCTCGTTTTTACTGCTCATTTTCCTCATTATGTTTATTGTAGAAAGAGTCGTTGGATTATTTGGAGAGGACAGCCCGATTAGTTTTATTGCCAGTATAGTTAATGTTGCAGGCACAATTTGGATGTGTTATTATTTTTATCCTGCACACCATCGTTTTTATGGAGAAAGCAGAATTGTATCGTTTGTTAAAAGCGTCATATTATTCTTTATTAACTTCTTTTTTATTCTATTTTTACTAACATTTTATGTTTTATACACATTTATCAATTTACACTAATATTAAATGAAAAAAATTGTAATTCTATTATTAATTGCCTCAGCATTTTCATGTAAAAATGCACAGTCAGTTATATCCAAAGATAATTCGGACCCAACGAAATACGTGAAACTTATCTCTGAAAAAGATCTAAAAAAAATGCTATATGTTGTTGCTTCAGATGAAATGCAGGGTCGTGAAACTGGATCTGCAGGACAGAAAAAAGCTGGTCTTTATATGATTGAGCAATACAAAAAAAACGGCGTATCGTTCCCAAAAGGTGCATCAGATTATTACCAGCATATTCCTGCATCATATTTAAATGCAAAACGCAATCAAAATTTACCTGATTCTGAAAATATCTGGGCTTACATCGAAGGTTCTGAAAAACCAGATGAAGTTTTGGTAATTTCTGCTCACTACGATCACGTTGGAATTAAAGACGGCGAAGTTTATAACGGAGCCGATGATGATGGTTCCGGAACTGTTGCTGTTATCGAAATGGCAAAAGCTTTCGCGAAAGCAAAAAAGCAAGGCCACGGACCAAAACGTTCTATCTTGTTTTTACACGTAACTGGTGAAGAACATGGTTTACACGGGTCTCGTTTTTATTCTGAGAATCCTTTATTTCCAATTGCTAATACTATTTCAGATATCAACATTGATATGATCGGACGTCGCGATGTTGAACATGCTAATACGAACAATTATGTGTATGTTATTGGTGCTGACAGATTATCATCTGACTTACACAATGCGGTTGTTGCTCAAAATGAAAAATACATCAAAATGGACTTAGATTTTAAATTTAATGATCCAGCAGATCCAAATCATTTTTACGAGCGTTCTGACCACTACAACTTCGCAAAACACGGTATTCCGGCAATTTTCTTCTTCAACGGAGTTCACGAAGATTACCACGGTAAAGGCGACGAACCTCAAAAAATCGAATACGATGCTTTAACTAAAAGAACAAAACTGGCTTTTGTACTGGCTTGGGATTTAGCAAATAGAGAGAATAGACCAGTGGTTGATAAACCGATTAAGTAATAAGTTACAAAGGAGCAAAGTTACAAAGTGACAGAGGTTTTTTGAATCTTCAATCATAAAAAAAGGATAAGCTAAGCTTATCCTTTTTTTATGTATATTTTATAATTTAGTTAAAGTTCCAAAATAAAACCTTTGTCACTTTGTCACTTTGAGCCTTTGCACCTCTTCCTAGTCATTCATAGAAATCAAAAACTCCTCATTATTCTTCGTTTTCTTGAAACGGTCATTTACAAAATCCATAGATTCTACAGGGTTCATATCTGAAAGATACTTACGCATGATCCACATTCTTTGTAATGTTTTCTCGTCCAATAATAAATCGTCACGACGTGTACTTGATGATGTAAGATCGATTGCAGGGAAAATACGTTTGTTCGCAATTTTACGATCTAATTGAAGTTCCATGTTACCCGTTCCTTTAAACTCTTCGAAGATAACCTCATCCATTTTAGAACCTGTTTCTGTCAATGCCGTTGCGATGATACTTAACGAACCTCCGTTTTCTACATTTCTAGCCGCTCCAAAGAAACGTTTTGGTTTTTGTAATGCATTGGCATCAACACCTCCACTTAACACTTTTCCAGATGCTGGCTGCACTGTATTATAAGCTCTTGCTAAACGTGTAATTGAATCTAAAAGAATAACAACATCATGTCCACATTCTACCAAACGTTTTGCTTTTTCAAGAACGATATTGGCAATTTTCACGTGTTCCTGCGGTTCTCTGTCAAAAGTTGACGCGATAACTTCACCGCGAACACTTCTCTGCATATCTGTAACCTCCTCTGGACGCTCATCGATCAAAAGAACGATCAAATAAACTTCTGGGTGATTCGCAGCAATTGCGTTAGCAATGTCTTTTAAAAGCATTGTTTTACCCGTTTTTGGCTGCGCAACGATCATTCCACGCTGTCCTTTTCCAATAGGAGAAAACAAATCAATAATACGGGTTGATATAGAACTGCCTTTTTCGGCTAATTTGAATTTTTCAGAAGGAAAAACCGGGGTCAGGTGTTCAAAAGAAACTCTGTCACGAACAACCTGCGGATCATGTCCGTTGATTTTTAATACCCGAACAAGAGGGAAAAACTTCTCGCCTTCTTTTGGAGGACGAACCACACCTTTTACAGTATCTCCGGTTTTTAAACCAAATAATCTGATTTGTGAAGTTGATAAATAAATATCATCCGGTGAAGCTAAATAATTATAATCAGAAGAACGTAAAAATCCGTAACCATCAGGCATCATTTCAAGAACACCTTCACTTTCGATAATTCCGTCGAATTCAAAATCTGAATCTCTGAAATTATTATTCTTTTTATTTTTATTATTTTGGTTCTGGTTTTGATTCCCATTATTTCCGTTCCCATTTTGGTTTGGGTTTTGGTTGGGATTCTGGTTTTTATTCTGATTAGGATTAATCCTTTTAACCGGTGCAGTATTTTCAGTCTTTTCAGCAATTGGTGCTGTTATGTCGTTTTCTGCAGCTTCTTCAACAGTAATTACTTCCTTAGAAGCTTCTTTTTCCTTTTGCAGAGCGACCTTTTTTTCATAAGCTGACTTATTGAATTTTACAATTTTAGGTCCTTTTTTCTCTGGTGTCCTGCTTTCGGCAGCTTCTTCAGCTTGTACTGTCTGCTTATCTTCTACAGCAGGAATTTCAATCTCCTTTGGAGCCTCCTCTACAGTATCAAATTCAAGAACAGGAGCATTTTTATTAACAGTTTTCTTAACCGGAGCGATTCGCGCTCTTTTTGGCTTGTCATTATTTACTTCCTTTTCTGCAATAGTTTCTGCAGGCGGTGCTGATGTCGCCTCCTGATGCGCTAATATCTGAGTAATCAGATTATCTTTTTTAACGCCATTAATCTTTATAGTTTTAGCTAGCTTAGCTATTTCTTGAAGCTCAGAAAGCTTCATTTCTTTTAATGCAGAAATATCAAACATGAATGTTCTATGAGTTTAATTATTTTAAAGGAAATACTGTAAAAAGAATAGGTAGATATTTTTTTTCAATTGCCCGCAGTATGAAGTGCTTACGGTATTATGATGCAATAATACGAATAAAATTTAATCATACAATAGTATTTTAAAAAAAGAAAATATATTTTTGTAAAACAATTTTAGATCATGATACAAAGAATTCAAACCGTATATCTAATTCTTACCTTTGTTGTTACAGGGGTTTTAATGTTTTTTATGCCGCTTTGGACATTAAATACTGGAAAAGCTTTTTATTTTATGCAAGACCAGTTTTATACTATTTTACTAGGTTTAAGCACAATGCTTACCATTATTAGTATTATATCATACAAAAAGAGACAAAATCAGTTTGTGATGAACCGACTGAACATAATATTAAATTTAATTTTATTAGGATTATTTGTATACCGCTCTCTAAATTTATCTGGAGATACAACGACAGTTGTATCTGAGAAAGGTATTGGGATGTTTCTTCCTATTGTTGCTATCGTGTTATTAGTTCTTGCTAATAAGGCCATCAAGAAGGACGAAGATCTTGTAAAATCTGTAGATCGTTTGAGATAAACCTATAAACTTAATTTTTTTGTGCGAAGAGAACCCGAATTTATATTCGGGTTTTTTTGTGCCTAATTTTCGCAGTAAAATGAGAAATCTGAAATCATTTTCAAAAATCAATTTTGTAAGATAATTTATTCATAAATTTGCCTTTTGTTCTAAACTATTTATGGCAGATAAAATAAAGATACACCTTGCTGATGATCATCAGGTACTTATTGATGGACTTACCAATTTACTACAGACGGTTCCAAATTTTGAAATTGCCGGCAGTTCATTGAACGGTATCACTATATATGATGACGTAATAAAGGATCATGCTGATATTTTAGTTTTAGATATCAGTATGCCGCAAAAAGATGGCATTGAAGTTTTGAAAGAATTTAGTCAAAAAGGATTTCCCTGCAAAGTAATTATTTTATCAAGCTATGATGATCTAAAAATCATTAAAGAGGTAATGAAATTGGGAGCCAAAGGTTATTTAACCAAAAAATGTGCAGGCGAAAATATCATTGAAGCTATCGATGCCGTATATCAGGACCAGGAATATTATTCTGATGCTGTGCGGGAAAAAATCTTTAGCATGTTTTCTCAAAACAATCCAAAATTAAGTAAGAATATTTATACTGAAAACCCAATTTTAAGCCCGCGGGAAATGGAAATCATAACACTAATCTGCTTAGAATACAGTGGAAAAGAAATAAGCGAACAGCTTTTTATCAGCATAAATACAGTTGAAACACATCGCAAAAATATTATGAAAAAATTGAATATAAAAAATACAATTGGGCTTGTAAAGTATGCTTTAAAAAACAACCTAATAAACCCGTAAATTAAAAATCAAGAGAATAATATACCGAAATATGTTTTTTATTAGAATTTTAATATCGCTTATTGTACTTATCTCCAATGGAGACAAAGTTTTCGGTCAGCAAAATACTATAGTAAAAGAATCTAATATTTCTATCGTAAAACCAGCAAAAAAAGAGATTTTAGAACAATCAAAAAGAGAGCAGTTACGAAACAAAAAAGTCGTAAGCCTATTTGTTGTTCTAATCGTTATTTTATTTTTTCTTTTCTATCTCGTTTATCAAAACAATAAACTAAAGCAAAAAATTAAGCGAAAAGACACCAAACAAAAAATCCTTTTAGATGTTATAAATGCAGGGATTGACAGTCAGGAAACCGAACAAAAAAAGATTGCAGCTTTTTTACATGACAATATCAATTCGCTTCTCTCTTCTGCAGGATTACATTTGAATGTTTTTACGACTAAAAACAATATCCAATCAGAAGAAATTCAAAAGACAAAAGCTATTTTATCAGAAGTCCACGATTTGCTGCGTGATATTTCACATGATCTTGTGCCTACTCTTTTAGTTCGTTTTGGGTTGATTTATGCTTTAGAAGATTTATGCGAAAGAAACTCTAATTCGAGCATCCACTTTGAGTTTACAAGTTCTGTTGCAGCAGATACACGATATTCTGAAAAATTTGAAACCAAACTGTATTTCATTGTCTCTGAATTATTCAACAATATTATAAAACACAGCGAAGCGCAAAAAGCCCAAATTTCAATACATGAAAATAACAATCAGTTAATCATTATTATTCATGATAACGGAATAGGTTTTGATGCCGAAAAACTAAATGAAATTGAAGGTTTTGGTTTAAACAGAATTCGAGTGCGAATAAAAAAATTAAAAGGAAGTTTTTCTATTATTTCAAGAGCAGATGAAAATACAGGAACATCGATTAAAATAAAAGTCCCAATTTTATAAAACCTTATTTTTTACCAATCTCAATAATTTCTAAATCCTTTATTTTATCATCATCAATAACAAAACGAAGCATCGTTCGCATTTGATGAAAGCCGCTTTTTCCTGCCGCACCGGGATTCATGTGCAATAAATTATTCTTTTTATCAAACATTACTTTTAAAATATGCGAATGTCCGCAGATAAATAATTTCGGCGGATTCGAAGCCATTTCTTCTCTAATACTGGGATTGTATTTCCCCGGATAACCGCCAATATGCGTAATCCAGACGGAAACATTTTCACATAAAAATCTGTTATGAAGCGGAAATTCCAATCTTGCCTGTGCATCATCAATATTTCCGTAAACACAGCGAAGTGGTTTTAGCTTTTTTATAGTATCTGTAACATGTAAATCACCGATATCTCCAGCATGCCACACTTCATCTGCTTGTGCAGCATATTTTAAAATAACATCATCAATGTGAGAGTGAGTATCGGAAAGCAGAAGGATTTTTTTCATTCTTTTTTTAAGGGGACAAAGGTTCAAAGAAACAAAGATACAAAGGTTTTCCTGTAGAGGCGCACTGCAGTGCGTCTTTCGTCATGTTTTCATTTCTTTATAAATAAAAAAAATCCGATCTGCAAAAACAAAACAGATCGGATTTTTATTTACGTTTGGTTTAGACCTGACAGGTTTTAAAAACCTGTCAGGTCTGCAGCATTATTATTATTTCTTCGGATTTTGATTTTTAACTTCTTTCAAATCCTTAGAGTCTTTGGTATCCATCATTTCCATTAGTTTCAACCCTAATAAACCACTGATAGAACCATCAGAACCGCCGTTTCCGGAAATTAAAACATCTGGGATTACTTTAATGTTTCCTTTACCAATTTCCTCGGTTACTTTATATCTCGTAAAGTTATCGCCGCCCATTGCGCTAACCTGAAGCTGGTATGCTTCGGCAGTCGATTTACCAATTGCCATAATCTTTTCAGCCTCTGCAAGACCGGTTTTCGAAATTCTTTCAGCTTCGGCACTCGCATTCAGTTTAGTTGCTTCTGCCTGTGCTCCTGCTCTTGCTTTTGTTGCTTCGGCTTCTGCATTAGCACGCATTTTTGTAGCTTCTGCTTCTGCATTTACATTCAGTTTCAAACTCGTTGCGTCCCCTTCTGCTTTCTTAACAGTAGCATCTGCAGTACGCTGAGCGATTTCAACACTTTGCGAAGCACGTACAATTTCTTTCTGCATATCAGCAATTGCCGTTTCTTTTTCCATTCCCTGACGTTGTTCTTGCGCCATTCTTTGGGTTTGATACGTTTTTTGCTCTTCTTCTGCCAGTTTTCTGTCAGTTAAAGTTTTCATTAATGAATCTGGCGGAACGATATCTCCAATCAAAGTATCTACTGCGTTTACGTTATATTCATCAAGTACTAATTTAATATGATTTTTGGCCGATTCCTGACGTTCTTTTCTGGTAGTCAGGAACGAAATCACATCGCTGTCCTGAGCCGAGTTTCTAAAATAGTTACCAATCGTAGGTTCTAAAACCTGAGAAACCAAGTTATTCATGCTTCCAAAACGTGCAATCACTTTTGGAGCTTCTGCTGCCGGTACGTGAATAATCTGCGCAACGTCAAGATTGAATGGAAAACCGTCTTTTGAACGAACCGTAATTGTAGAAAGATTTTTATCTAAATCATGGGATTCGCTGCGTGCGTTTGCCCAGTTTAAAACTAAATTCGTTGTTGGAACTGCCTCTAATTTTGTTGTGTATTTATTCAATGCATATTTTCCAGGTCCAAATGGTTCCATCCAAACACCACGCTGTCCTTTTGAAACAATGTTACCATGTTTAAAAGTATCTCCGGTTACGTCTTGTCCGTCTTCTCCAATATAAGAAATCACAACTCCAACATAACCAATTGGCACATCTGTCATTGGGTTTTGTTCAATTAAAATTCCCCAGGTATTGATGTAATAAGAACCAGCTAACATAACCTGAGGCTGTAAACCACGATTTCCACCTTGTTCCAAAAACTTATCAAAGTCCTGAAAGTTATTATGGTCGTTAACAAATTTACCTGCAATTTGTCCCTGCGGAATTGGTTCACCGTCCAAAGCGGTTACAATACCAATCATGTTTTCAAAAATTTTAATTTGATCTGTAATTACAATCTCAAATAAAAATGTATTAATACGGTAAGATCCCGTTGTGATAAAAGCAGTCTGACGTCCTTTTTGGCCTCCGTTGTCCAAAAAGGCAGTTGCATCCTGAAAATTATCACTTTCTACTTTTCTGGCCAAGATTCTTCCGGTTGGAATTTCTTTTCCATCTTTACTTAAAACCAGTCCAATTTTTCCTTCCGGAATTAAGGTAAAACTAGTCATGTCAATTGAATACTGCCAAATCCACATTCCCCAATATAAACCCGGAGCCAGTGTTTTTGCCTGATAACCTGCTTCACCTTTTGTAGCGATAATTCGGCCGTCTGGTAATGATTTGTCCGTGCCAAACAAAACAAATTTTTTGGTAACTAAACCAATTTTATCTTCAGGAACCATTACCATTCCGAAGAAAACACGCAAAATAAATTTGTAAAAAACAATGGCAAATAATATTAAAAGTATCCACCAATAAGAAGTAATTTCATTCATAGTTTTTGATATTTAATAGTACAAACATAGGAGAAATATGAACTGTTAAAATGAAAAATTTTAAAAATTAACATTTAGAATTTTCTTGCTAAAATTGTTAAAAAATGATTTTAATTATATCGTTGGAATTGTCAATTTCTGACACGATTTTTAGCTAGGCAAACTATGATTTGCATTTTGGGAGTTAACAGTTTCTAGAGAGGTTCAAAGGTACAGAGAGGCAAAGGTGCAAAGGTTTTTCTTTTTAGATTTTATTGAAATGGAGGTTTATCGGTTTTAAAATATTATACCTATATATAGCTGCAATTTTTCCAATCTTACGTTAAACACACTGCTGTGCGTCTCTACACATAAATTGAGGATAAAAAAACCTTTGAACCTCTGAACCTTTGTTTCTTTGAACCTCATAAAAAAATCTTAGAACCTTAGCAACTTAGAATCTTAGCATCTTCAAAAAAACCTTTGTACCTTTGCACCTCAAAACCTCTGTACCTCACAATGAGATATTTTATTCATTTTGCTTATAACGGAACTCATTATCATGGCTGGCAGTTTCAGCCCAACGCTTCATCAGTTCAGGAAACTTTAAATAAGGCACTTTCGGTTTTATTAAATTCGAAGATAAATGTGATGGGTGCCGGAAGAACGGATACTGGTGTTCATGCCGAGGAAATGTACGGACATTTTGATTTAGAAAAATCAATTGATATTCCGGTTTTGGTGCACAAGCTGAATTCGTATTTACCAAAAGATATTGCGATTTATAATATTATTCCCGTTCACGACGATGCGCATTGCCGATTTGACGCTGTAAAAAGAACCTACGAATATCATATCAATACGGTAAAAAATCCGTTTTTAGAGGAATTGAGCTGGTATGTAAATCAAAAGTTAGATATTGATTTAATGAACGAAGCAGCGAAGCTTTTATTAAAACATACCGATTTTCAATGTTTTTCGAAAGTGAATACAGATGTAAATACTTTTGACTGCACGATTTTTGAGGCGTATTGGAAAAACGAAAACAACAAACTGGTTTTTACAATTTCAGCGAATCGTTTTTTACGAAATATGGTTCGGGCAATTGTGGGAACTTTAATTAATATAGGATTACACAAAATTACGCTGGCAGATTTTGAAAATATTATTGCCAGCAAAAACAGAGAAAAAGCCGGATTTTCGGTTCCGGCGCATGGTTTGTATTTAACCAAAATTTATTACAATTATTTATAGCTGTAGGCTACAGGCTTTAAGCAGTAAGCTTTAAGTACTTTATAAAAGCCTATTGCCTAAAGCCTAAAGCTTAAAGCATCAAAAAAAATGAAAGCAAAAGCATTTGATACCGGTTTATTTAAACGGATTTTAAAATATACGAAACCTTATAAATGGCGTTACTACGGCGTTATTATTTTTGCGGTTTCGCTCTCCATATTTGCAGCACTTAGACCTTACTTATTAAAGCAAACGGTCGACGGCTATATCAAGACACACGACAAGACGGGTTTACTATTATATATTATTTTAATGGGAGGTGTTTTGTTGATGGAAGTTTTCTCTCAATTCTATTTTGTATACTGGGCAAACTGGCTTGGGCAGGATATCGTAAAAGATATTCGAACGAAACTTTTCAAACATATTCTAAGTTTTAGAATGAAATATTTTGATTTGGTTCCGGTTGGACAATTGGTTACCAGATCCGTTTCGGATATTGAATCGATTGCGCGTATTTTCAGTCAGGGATTGTTTATGATTATAAGTGATTTGATGAAAATGCTTGTCGTTTTGATTTTTATGTTTTACATGAACTGGAAGCTCACTTGGATTGTAGTGGTTGCAATGCCAATTCTGGTTTACATTACCAGAATTTTTCAGCGCAAGATGCAGGTTGCTTTTGAGGAAGTGAGAACGCAGATTGCTAATATGAACTCGTTTGTTCAGGAACGTGTAACGGGAATGAAAATCGTTCAGCTTTTTAACCGTGAAAAAATTGAAGCCGAGAATTTCAGGGTTATTAACGACAAACACAGAGTTGCGTGGATTAAAACAATTTTGTACAACTCAATCTTCTTCCCTATTGCCGATATTATTTCGTCGATTACTTTAGGTTTAGTAGTTGTTTTTGGCGGATTCAAAATTTTAAACGGAGATAACTTCACGACGTTTGGGGATTTATTTTCATATACGATGTTTATTGGAATGCTTTTTAATCCGCTTCGACAAATTGCAGATAAATTCAACGAGATGCAGTTGGGAATGATTGCTGCCAATCGTGTTTTTGATATTATCGATACTCAGGATCATATTCAGGACACAGGAACACTTGAAGCTCCTATTTTTGAAGGCAGTATTGAATTTAAACAAATTCGTTTTAGTTATATCCCGGAAGAAGAAGTGATAAAAGGAATTGATTTATCTGTCGATTCCGGGCAGACCATTGCAATTGTAGGTTCGACCGGAGCAGGAAAATCAACTATTATCAATTTGCTGAATCGCTTTTACGAAATTAACAGCGGAACAATTTACATTGACGGACAAAATATCGAAAATTATACTTTAGCATCTTTAAGAAAACAAATTGCAGTTGTTTTACAAGATGTATTTTTATTTGCCGATACAATTTACAACAATATTACGCTTAATAATCCTGAAATTACCCGCGAACAGGTTCTTGATGCGGCAAAGAAAATTGGCGTTCATGACTTTATTATGAGCCTTCCTGACAATTATGATTTTGATGTTAAGGAACGCGGCGTAATGCTTTCGTCTGGACAGCGACAGCTTATTGCATTTTTACGCTCTTATGTAAGTAATCCGAGTATTTTGATTTTAGATGAAGCAACTTCTTCAATAGATACGTATTCTGAAGAATTAATTCAGCGTGCGACTGAAACCATTACAAAAGGAAGAACTTCGATTATTATTGCGCATAGACTGGCAACAATTGTAAATGCAGATAAAATTGTAGTTATGGACAAAGGATTAATTGTGGAACAAGGAACACATCAGGAATTATTAATGAAAACTGATGGTTATTATAAAAACTTATACGATTCTCAATTTTCGGTTGCGAATTAGGCTTAAATTATAAATGCTTTTTGAGATTTAGATTAAAAAAAATAACATCCCGACGTGCTTTCGTAATTTACGTTATTGTGTCTATTCTTATTACGGTTTCTTCTGTATACATATTGAGTAATTTAATTACTGATCTTACAGAAAAATCGAATGAAGAAATGGCACAGCGTAATTTTTTTAAAAAGCAGGAATTCTTGGCGCAGGAATTTTCAAAAATTCTGGAACAGGAAAACCGCATAAAACACGTTTTAAAAATAAGTAACCCTGAGAATTTAGCTTCTAACTTACAAGTTTTATCTTCGGTGCAGGGTACAAATTTATTAGTAGTTGATAATTGGTTTCAAATCAATGACAATAAAATTCAGTTTGGTATTGATTCTATTTCTGATGCCGTAAAAAAAGATGCTGAAGATTTTATTCTTAAAAATAAAAATACAGATCATATCAGCATTATTATTCCGCAGGGAAAGGAATGGGTTTGGAGAGTTTATTTTAAACTCGCTTCAAAAAATACGACGGTGCGTTATGGCTACGACATTAATTTAAAAAAACTGCACGATTATTTTTCTACCGTCGATAAATCGGCTGGTAATTATGCTTTTATTTTTGATCAGTCAGGAAGATGTATTTATCATCCTGAATCTGATTTTATAGGAAAAAATATTTACGAAGTTTCTTCTACCCGTCCTTTTGATACTATATTCAGTAAAAAGCAGGATTATGTAAAAAGAGTTACAATGTCTGAATTTTTGAAGCTTGATGTTATCCGGTTTACAAAAAAAATAGATGTAAAAAATCTGCCTTGGTTTATATGTGTCAATTTCCCAAAAATATTTATTGACGAAAATGTAGCGTTGATTAAAAAATATTCGACCTGGATTTATTCGATTACAACAGTAATGCTTCTGCTGATTTTCTATTTATTCTCGTATGCCAACAGACGGGCCTATAAAGAGAAGGGAATTGCCATTAAAGAAAAAAACCGACTCCTTGTAGAGAATGAAAAAATTGTAAAAGAAAAAGCGCTTATTCAGCTCCAGCATTTAAAAGAGCAGATTAATCCGCACTTTTTATTTAATTCGTTAAACTCACTTTATATGCTGGTAGGAAGTGATGTAAAAACAGCGCAGAAATTTACTTTGAATCTTTCCCGTATTTACCGCTATTTGATAGATCCGCCGGCAAAAAATATTGTACCGCTAAAGGATGAATTATTGTTTATCGAAAAATATATCTTTTTACAGCAGACTCGTTTCAAAGAAGAATTATTCTTTTCGATAAAAATCGAAAACGAAGAAGCTTTGGATAAATTTATCCCATATCTGGCTTTTCAGGTTGTGGTTGAAAATGCTATCAAGCATAATATGGCAACACAGGAAAATCCGCTGACAACAGAAATTCTAATTCAGAAAGATCAGGTTATTATCAGTAATAATCTTCAAAAAAAGGCACACGGTGAACCCAGTACTAATTTCGGTCTAAAATATCTCTCAAGCATTTATAATTTTTACTCAAGAACCAATTTAAAAACCTCAGAAAAAGAAGGCAATTTCGTTTGTATTTTACCATTAATATCCATTCACTCCTAAAAAAAAGCCATTCACTCCTTTTTGTTTTTTTTCTGAACTAAAATCGAATAGTTTCGATGAAAATTAACTTAAACTTAACACCAAAATGAGGGAAAAGGCATTCCTGCATAATGTAAAATTACTTTGCTTACTAATTTTATTATTATTCATTCCTGTTACAGTTCTTTCGCAAAAGAAAAAGAAAAAAGAAACAGAGACTGAAATTGTAAAAGATTCTACTGACTCCAAAAAAGGAAAAAAATATAGTGACCTAATAAAAAAGGGCACACTTAAAAAAGGACTGTTCAATATCATTCAGGTTAAAACCGATGTTTATTTTGAAATTCAGGATAGTTTATTTAAAAGAGAATTTCTGGTTGTAAATAAATTATCTCAGGTCCCTTTTCAGATTAACGAAGCTGGCTTAAATAAAGGAATGAATTATGAAAACAAAATCATTTCCTTTTATAAAGATACAATTGCAAAGAAAGTTTGGATAAAAACATATGTTCCTAAAGTTTCTTCACCAAAAGAAGATGCCATTACAGCATCTGTAATTGATAATTTCTCAGAATCTATTATTGAAGTTTTTGATATTGAAACCAAAAACAACGATTCGAGTGCTGTAGTTATTAAAGTAAATAAGATTTTTGACGGAAAACAAAAAAGCTTCAATGATGTTTTGAGCAGCATTGGTATTGGCGGTTCTGTAAAATCTGACTTATCATATATAGAGAGTTTAAAAGCTTTCCCTAAAAATATTGTAGTAAAATCGCAGCTGACAACTTCTATCAGCGAAGGCGGCGGACCGGCATTGTCGGTAACGCTTGGCGTAACAAGTAATATTATTTTATTGGATAAAACTCCAATGAAAGCTCGTTTTTCTGACAACAGAATTGGTTTCTTCTCTGAAAAGCATTGGTATTTTGCCGATGCACAGCAGGCAATGCTTGAAAAAGAATTGATTACCCGCTGGCGTTTAGAACCAAAGAAAGAAGATGAAGAACGATATTTGAAAGGTGAATTAGTAGAGCCGAAAAAACCAATCGTTTATTACATCGATCCGTCGACTCCGAAGCAATGGAGAAAGTATATTATTGATGGAGTTCACGATTGGCAGGCAGCTTTTGAAAGAGCGGGTTTTAAAAACGCTATTATTGCAAAAGAACCTACTGAAAAAGATTTAGACTTTGACATAGATGATGCTCGCTATTCTGTTATTACGTATGCGGCATCACCAAAATCCAATGCTATGGGCCCTTCGGTTGTTGACCCAAGAAGCGGAGAAATTATTGAAGCCGACATTATTTGGTGGCACAATGTGATGACTTCGCTTCAAAGCTGGATGCGTATCCAGACCGGACCAATTGACCCAAAAGCAAGAGGAAATGTATTTAGCGATGAACATATGGGAGAAGCCATTCGTTTTGTATCGTCTCATGAAGTTGGACACACTTTTGGTTTAAGACACAATATGGGCTCTTCGTTTGCTTATGATGTTGAGTCTTTGCGTTCTAAAGAATTTACAGCAAAAATGGGTGGAACTGCACCTTCAATTATGGATTATGCCCGTTATAATTACGTTGCACAGCCAGAAGATAGTGTTACGGTAATTACTCCTAAAATTGGAGAATATGATAAATATGCTATTGAATGGGGTTACAGATGGTATTCGCCTAACGAAAACGAAACAGCAAAACTAAACGCCTTAATTACAAAACATCAAAATGACCCCATTTATTTTTATGGAGAACAGCAGGCAAATGTAATTGATCCTCGCTCACAATCTGAAGATTTAGGAAACGATGCTGTAAAAGCAAGCGAATACGGTTTAAAAAACTTAAAACGTGTTGTAGACAATATCTTAAACTGGACTTACGACAAAGACCGTTCATATTATGAAACCGGCAAACTGTATATAGGAAGTATTGGGCAGTGGGAAACGTATAACTATCATGTCATGAGTAATATTGGCGGTATTTATCTTAATACGACCGTTCATGGCGACAACAAACAAAGTTATATTCCGGTACCGGCAGCAATGCAAAAAAGAGCGGCAGATTTTTTAGTTAAAAATGCAATTACAATTCCGCAATGGTTATTTTTTAATGACATTTTAGACAAAACAAATCCATTAGAAAATTCGCCTCTAGGCCCTTATGAATACACTCCGTATACTCTTTCAAGAGGATTGCAATATCGTATTATGTATGATTTATTAAATGATGATCGTTTGCTTAGAATGACGGAAAATGAATTGTATCAGCGAAATAAAACAAATGAAAAGGTTTTTACCGTAAATGATTTATTCCAAAAATTACATCAAAGTGTATTTGCAGGAACGATTCAAAACAAATCGTTGAGCATTTTAGAGCGAATGACACAAAAAAATTATGTTGATGTTTTGATTGTTTCAACAAATAAATTGTTTGAAAAAACTGAGCCTAAAAAAGCAATCGAAATTCTGCAGACTTTAAGTATGCCTCATTTGTGCAATTATTTAGATGATGAACATATGGCGAGAAACATTAATCAGTCTGCTTTAAAAAGAGTTACAGAAGTAACATCAGACAAAAAAGGAGAATTGAGTAAAGTGCTTCAATTATTAAGAACAAAAAGAAGTACGGGAGATCAATCGACCCAAAATCATTACCGCGATTTAATACAACGAATCGACAGAGCTTTGAATAATACAACCTTTTAATATATAACCCAAACCCAAAACATGAAAAAAATTCTACATGCCCTACTGCTGTTTCTGGCCATCGCAGGATATGCGCAGGAATCCCGAACTATTACGGGGATCATTCAAGATGAAGCAGATCTTTCGCCAATACCTGGTGCATCGATCTTCGTTGAGAACAATTCCATCTCAAATAAAACTGCTATGGCAGGTATTATTCAAAGTGAAGGTATCGGAACTACTACAGATTTCGACGGTAAATTCTCTTTGAAAATTTCAAAAAATATTACTTCTTTGAGAGTTACTTTCATGGGATACAAATCGTATACGCTTGAACTTTCTGCTCAAAAAAATTATACAATCAACTTAACATCTGAAACAGCAAAACTTCAGGAGGTTGTGGTAACAGGTTACCAAAAAATTGAGAAAAGAAAACTTACTGCTGCCGTTACAAAAATCGACATGGCTGCGATCCAGCAGACTGGGGTTTCTAGTATTGACCAGTTATTGGTAGGACAAATTGCCGGAGTTGCGGTAAGCACACCATCTGGAGCACCTGGAGCACCAGCAAAAATCAGAATCAGGGGTACAGCATCTCTTAACGGCACACAAGATCCTTTATGGGTACTTGATGGGCTGCCATTAGAAGGAAATGAAGTTCCTAAAAACTATGACAAAGACAATATCGACGTATTAAACAACTACTCTATTGCAGGTTTAAACCCAGACGATATTAAAGATATTACGATTTTGAAAGATGCTGCTGCAACTGCTATTTACGGTGCACGTGCTGCAAACGGTGTAATCGTGGTAACTACTAAAAAAGGTAAAGCTGGTAAAATGGTAGTAAGTTTCAATACTAATACATTTATCACGCAGAGACCTCAGTTTTCTAAATTAAATTTAATGAACTCAAACGAGAAAATTGATTTAGAACTTAACATGGCAAGCCGTGCAGATTTAACTTACAGAGATACTGGCGGAGATATTTCTCGTATCTTAAATGGATCTGGCGAATTAGACGCTTACAGAGCTGGAGGATTTTCTTCTTTAAGCCCTGCAACACAACAATCTATCAATTCTTTAAGAGGAAACAACACAAACTGGGGTAACTTATTATATCAAACAGCTATCAACACGCAGCACGGTTTAAGTTTATCTGGTGGTGGAGAAAAATCTGATTACTATTTCTCTTTAGGATACTATGATGAAAAAGGAGCAACTATTGGAACTGGTTTCAAACGTTACAACTTAACATTAAAAAACAACTATCAAATAACAGATAAATTTAAAGTTGGTGTTGGAATTTTTGGTTCTGAAAACAAAACTACATCTTACCTTACAGATACAGATGCGTTTACAAACCCATCAAATTACTCAAGAAACGTAAATCCATATTTAACTCCATACAACGAAGATGGAAGTTATAAATATGACCCAGATATCACTGGTTATTCTGGCCGTTATGTTCCTTTTAACATCTTAGAAGAAAGAGCAAATACTTCTTACGATTTAAAAACCAGAGCTATAAAAGCTTTATTAGATGCTGAGTATAAAGTTACTAAAGACTTAAAAGTAACGTCTCAATTAGGTTTACAGTTAGACAATACTGCCAGCGAAAAATTTGCTGGAAAAGAAACTTATTACACAAGAAAGCAAAAAGAAAAATCACGTTATTTTACTAACGGAGCTTACAATTATTTCCTTCCGGAAGGTGGAATTATTCAAAACTCAAATACAGACTTTTTTCAGTATAACTTAAAAACAATGGTGAGTTATAAAACTGAAATTGCTGAGAAACACGAAATCGAAGCAATGGTTGGTAATGAGTTAAGAAGAAACTACACAACATCTGTTTCAACTAAAGGATTTGGTTTTGATGAGAAAAATTTAACTACACAGCCAATTCTTTTCCCTAACGCTGGTTTCGCTAAGGAATCTGATTATAAACAATATGCTAAAAGTGAAAATGAAAATGCTTTTGCTTCTTTCTTCGCTACTGCTGCATATACTTACAACAGAAAATATAGTGTATTTGGAAGTGTGAGATACGATGGTTCAGATTTATTTGGTGTAGATCCTAAATACAAATATTTGCCACTTTGGTCAACATCTGCATCTTGGGCAGTGTCTGAAGAAGATTTCTTAAAAGACAACCTAACACTTTCTAACTTAAGACTTCGTGCTTCTTACGGTTTACAAGGAAACATTGACAAAAATACTTCTCCTTATGTAATGGGTACAAATGGTACAACTATTATTTTACCTGGACAAAATGAGCAGATTATTGATGTTCAGAGTCCGCCAAATGAAAAATTACGTTGGGAAAAAACTACCAATACTAACGTAGGTGCTGATATAGGTTTATTCAACAATCGTATTAGCCTTGTAACTGATTTATACGGAAGAAAAAGTTCTGACTTAATTGGTTTAAGAGCGCTTCCTTTAGAAAATGGTTTTGAATATACAAATATGAACTGGGCACAGGTAAGTAATAAAGGTTACGAGATAACTTTATCTACTAAAAATATTGACCGTCCAAACTTTCAATGGAATACAAGTATTAACTTTTCTCACAACAAAAGCAACGTAGATCGTATCGAAGTTCGTGATACTGATTACCTGCCAAACAGAGAAGGACGTCCGGTAAATGCTGTATTTGGATTTAAAACAAACGGAATCGACGAAAATGGATATCCTTTATTTATCAACAAAAAAGGAGAAACTGTAAACTCTCAAACATTCTTTGGTTTATACGATCCATTTGCTGATATTTTCCCAGGAGAATTAGCGCAGTCAAATTTATCAGCTGCTGAATTTAGAGACTTATTTGTTTATTTAGGAGACAGAGACCCTAAGTTTACTGGAGGTATTACCAATACTTTTAAAGTAAGTAATTTTGATTTAACAATTGCAGCTTCATTCAACATCAAACAAACTGTAACAAGAACTCCTCCATACAATGGAACAATCGTAGACAGAGGACAAAATTACAGTAGAGATATTTTAGATGCATGGTCACCAACTAATACATCTTCTAACTTACCAGGAATTACAAGTAAAGATTCAGGAACAGGAGATTCTTATATGGCATACCTATGGTATTCTGGACAAAACCAAATTACAACCTACAATTATTTAGATACATGGGTTAGCGAAATGAGTTATATGAGATTAAGCAGTTTGCGTTTAGGTTATACATTCCCTAAAGCATTTACAGATCAAATTAACATTTCAAGCATCAGACTTAATGTTGAAGCTAGAAACTTATTCGTAATCAGCTCTGATTACAAAGGTTACTTTGACCCTGAAACTTTCGGAAACATTTATGCACAACCAGTTCCTAAGTCATTCACTTTAGGATGTAATGTAACTTTCTAATAAAAAATAAAGATGAAAAAATTCTCAAAATATATACTACTTTTTGCTGCAGCACTTGCTGTAACAAGCTGTGATGATTATCTGGATATCCAGCCAGTTGGTCGTGTTATTCCAGAAACATTAGAGCAGTACCGCGCAGTTTTAACAAAAGGATACGACGTATATCCTGAACATAAATCATTAACGGCAGTTCGTACAGACGAATTGACAATGAATGAATTCAGTGATGACGTAACATACTATAGAGATATTTATATTTGGAAAGATGCAAATCCGGATCGTATTACAACTACTTTTCAATATGCAGATTTATACAAAACTATCTTTTATACAAACGTAATCATTAACGAAGCGTCTAAAAAATTAGATGTATCTCCAGAAAGAAACCAATTAGTTGGAGAAGCGTATGCTTTAAGAGCAATGGCTTACTTTGATTTAATTAACCTTTTTGGAAAACCATATAATGCTGCAACTGCTGGTTCAGACAAAGGAGTTCCGTTAGCATTAGAAATTGATTTAGAGCAGGCATTTGTTCCTCAAAGTGTAGAAGTAATTTACAATCAAATTATTTCTGACACTCAGGAAGCTGAAAAATTCATCAACAAAGATTCTCAAACAAAAGGTTTAAACTATCGTTTCTCTAAAGTTGCTTTATACAGTTTAGAAAGCCGTATTTATTTATACATACAACAATGGCAAAAATCGCTTGATGCTGCAAACAAAGCGTTAGCAATCAACAACACTTTAATTGATTTAAAGGCTACACCTGTTTTTGCAACAAAATACGATTCAAAAGAATCTATTTTAGCTCTTGAAGACGGTTTAATAAACAACTTAAAAGGTGCCGTTTATGCTTCATCAGATTTAATTGCTGCTTACAGCAAAACAACTGATTTACGTTTTCCCCTTTATTTCTTAGCAAGCGGAAGCCGTTACAGAATTCAAAAAGGTGGAAATATTGATCAAAAATGTTCTTTCAGAACTTCTGAGTTATATTTAACAAAAGCAGAAACTTCATTAAAACTGAACAACATTGCTGATGCTAAAACAACTGTTTTAAGCTTCATCAAAAACAGATACACAGCAGCTGCTTATGTACAACTTGAAATTGAAGTTAATGCAATGAATGCTGCAGATTTAACAAACTTTATTTACGAAGAAAGACACCGTGAGTTTGCTGTTGAAGGGCAACGTTGGTTTGATTTGAGAAGAACATCTCAAAAACAAATCGTTCACACTTTTGACGGTGACAATTATACATTGATACAAAACGATCCGCGATATACTATTATTTACCCGGCAGATGCGAGATTAAACAATCCCAATCTATAATTTTACCTATTGTTTTTTTTTAAGAGGTCCAGTGCAAGTGCACTGCCCCCAAAAAGTTAGACGCTATTTGGGGGCATTTTTATGGAAAGAAAAGTCAAGCACAGTTATGAATTCAAACTTGAATGTGTAGAATTAGTAGTTGTTAAACATTATTCATTTGCATTAGTATCTAACGAGAAAGGAACCAGCAAATCTAATATACGCAAATGGGTCAGTTTTTACAGGGAATATGGAAGGGCAGGTTTATTATTACGAAAAAATCGGGTTTATCCGATTGATTTTAAATTAAAGGTTTTAAAGTCAATTTATAGGGATTCGTTATCTTTAAGAGAAGCTCGTTTACGATTTAACATTCCTTCGGATTCAATTATCATTAAATGGAAAAAAGATTTTGCTAATTTTGGTTTAGAAGGATTAAAACTAAAACCAAAAGGGAGGCCAAAATCTATGAGTGATTCTAAAGATAAAAAAAGTAAATCCAAAAAACCTTTAACCAGGGAAGAAGAACTTCTGTTAGAGAATGAAGCATTACGCTGTGAAATTGATTTTCTAAAAAAGTTACAAGCCTTAATTCAAGCCGAAGAAAAAGCCAAAAATCGCAAGTCATAATGGAATTAAGGCATCGCTATGATTTAAAATTACTTTTAAATTGTAGTAATGTGGCGCGCAGCAGTTTTTATTATTATCAAAAACAGAGTAAAACAGCTGATAAATACAAAAAAGTAAAAGAACTTATAAAATCAATTTATTATAAGCATAAGGGACGTTACGGATACAGGAGGATCACTAGTGAGTTAAACCTTCAAGGGATAATCATCAATCATAAAACAGTTTTAAGACTAATGAAATCGTTGGGATTAAAAAGTCTTATCAGAGTTAAAAAATATAAATCCTATAAAGGAGAACAAGGCAGGATTGCCCCAAATATTCTGAGCAGAAACTTTAAAGCATCAGTACCTAATCAAAAATGGGCAACCGATATAACTGAATTTAACGTCTCAGGAAAAAAATTATATTTATCACCAATAATTGATTTGTTTAATGGAGAAATAATTAGCTATGAACTGGCTGAAAGACCCGTATTTAACCAAGTAGCTGTGATGCTTGAAAAAGCATTTAAGAAAATACCCAATAATACTAATTTAACGCTGCACTCTGATCAAGGATGGCAGTATCAAATGAAACAGTACCAATACTTATTAAAAGAAAAAGGAATTAAACAAAGTATGTCCAGAAAAGGAAATTGTCTTGACAATGCCATTATTGAAAACTTCTTTGGAACATTAAAATCAGAGCTGTTTTATCTTAAAAAATACAGTTCCATTGGTCAATTAAAACAGGAGATTATTGAGTATATTAATTATTATAATAATGACAGAATAAAACTTAATCTAAAAGCAATGAGCCCGATACAATATCGAGCTCATTATTATAAAACTTAATTATAAATTTGTCTAAACTTTTGGGTGCAGTCTACAAGCTGGGCCTCTTTTGCATTTATTTATATCAAAGAAATTACCGACGGTTTCAACCGCGGGAACGCAATAAAATCACGATTCGTTTCCTGTGGTTGAAACCACAGGCTATATTTGAAATAGAAACATAGATTTTCATTAACGATTTAATAAACATAGCCCGTGGTTTCAACCACGGGAACACAATATATTCACAATCCGTAACCCGCCGCTTAAACCACAAGTATTATGTAAAACATAACAGAAAAGATTAAATAACAACAAAACTGCAAACTCCTATAAAAACTTGTTGTAAAAAAACTATAGACAATTATATTTGCAAAATCATTTAAGGGCTTCTCACTTAAAAATGAAACTTTTTAACTTTATCTCAAAAGGAAAATGAAAATTGCCATTGTCGAAGACGAATATCTTGCTTCCAGTTACCTAAAATCAATTTTAGAACAGCAGGAAATTTTACAGATAGCCGAAATTGCAGTTTTAAAATCGGTAAAAGAAGCGGTCGATTTTTTTAAACAAAACAGTGTCGACCTAGCTTTTATGGATATTCATTTGGGCGACGGAAAAAGCCTTGAAATTTTTGAAAAAGCCACAATCTCCTGCCCGGTCATTTTTGTTACGGCTTACGATTCTTATGCCATTTCGGTATTCAAACATTTTACAATCGATTATCTTTTAAAACCTTTTGAAGAACAAGAGCTATTAGAAGCCCTAACCAAATTCAAAAAAATAAAAGACAGCTTTAATGCCGATGCAACGCTGCAGTCTTTAGTCGCCATCGAAAATCCAGAAACAAGCAAAATACAACGTCATTTTTTAGTAAATCACGGTTACAAACTAATTTCAGTAAACGAATCTGAAATCACTTATTTTGCAGCATCTGGAAAACATTTATTTATCTATGTAAAATCTGGCAACAGCTATTTATATAACAGCACCATTACAGATATTATAAACAGCCTTGATCCGTTTATCTTTTTCAAAATAAACCGAAAATATATCGTACACCGAAATATTATAAAAGAAGTCGTAAAACATTCGCATCAAAAAATAGAACTCATTCTTACCGTTCCTCCCATCGAAAACGATCCAATAATTATCAGTAAAAAAGAAATAAACAATTTCAAAAACTGGCTCGATCAATAAAATTGATTATTTTTTTGAATCGGAAAACGCTAAAATTTACGCTTTCGCAGAAAATCTAAAACTGCATAATTCACAATTTGAAGTTTTAAACTGACCAAATAAGTGTCAAAATCATTCTAAAAAGTTAAAATAGCGTTATAAGAATCATAAAGTTGATATTATGTAACTTACAGTATAACTTTCTTCATTTTAGAATTCTTTATCTTTGAGAGACAAAAATTTAAATGAAAAAGAAAATGCCACATAACAGATTTTATCCTAACGAAGAATTCAAAGAAATAGAAATAAACGCATCATTACAACTTAAATACGCAATTTCAAACAGAGGAAGATTAATAAGCTTTACGGACGAAATTGAAAACGGCCGAATCTTAAAAGGCGGCCTAAGCGATGGATATCCTACTTTTAGATTTAAAGTTAAAAAAGATGACAAAATCATCAACAAATATTTATTTCTCTACAAATTAGTTGCCCAATATTTTCTTCCAAAACAATCAGAAGATCAAACCTATGTCCTGCATCTCGATTACAACCGAAGCAATGACGATATCAGCAATTTACGCTGGGCAACAAAACAAGAAATGATGGCGCACAGCCGCAAAAGTCCTCGTGTGATTCAGGCAAAGAAAAACCTGATCGAACACAACTTAAAAGCCGACGGACGAAAATTAACTACCACAAAAGTCATGTTAATCAAAAAAATATTGGCAAGACCAGAACAAAAAACACGTCTTAAAATGATCGCTAAACAATTCGGCGTAAGCGAAATGCAGATTCGCAGAATTGCCAGCGGCGAAAACTGGGGACACGTGAAAGTTTAATGGTTAATTATGAATTATTAATTGAACGATTGTCAGGCTGAGCGAAATCGAAGCCCACACAAAGCCCTTCCACATAGTTCCATAACAACAAAATATATCGCCACAGATTAAACAGATTAAACGGATTTTAAAAAATCTTTTTAATCCTAATAATCTGTGGCTTTATCTTTTTAATAATTTCTGTCACTCTGAGCGAAGTCGAAACCCACGCAAAGCCCTTTCACATAATCCTGTCATAGCAAAATTATATCGCCACAGATTACACAGATTAAACGGATTTTAAAAAATCTTTTTAATTCTAATAATCTGTGGCTTTATCTTTTTAATAATTTCTGTCACTCTGAGCGAAGTCAAAGCCCACACAAAGCACTTCTATATAGTTCCATAACAACAAAATATATCGCCACAGATTACACAGATTAAACGGATTTTAAAAAATCTTTTTAATCCTAATAATCTGTGGCTTTATCTTTTTAATAATTTCTGTCATTCTGAGCGAAGTCGAAGAGCTTTTTACAAGCAGCGGGCTTCAACTTCGCTCAGCCTGACAAACGAATCAACATCACACATTTACCTTTATTTCTCTTCTCTTACTTCTTGCTTCTTTCATCTCACAACTAACATCACATATTTTACTTTTTTACATGATACTCTTTTTAAAATAAATCATTAAATTCGCAAGCACAAATAACAAACGAAAAATCGGCAAGTGAGTTTCGGAATCTATAAACCTCATTTTCGATAGTTAATACTAAAAACAAAAAAAATGAAATACGACGTTATTGTTTTAGGAAGTGGTCCTGGAGGATATGTAACAGCAATTAGAGCTTCACAATTAGGCTTTAAAACTGCTGTAGTTGAAAAAGAAAACCTTGGTGGTGTATGTTTAAACTGGGGATGTATCCCAACAAAAGCATTACTAAAATCAGCTCAGGTTTTTGATTATTTAAAACACGCTTCTGACTACGGATTGAAAGTTTCTGAATTCGATAAAGATTTTCCAGCAGTTATTCAACGCAGCCGCGGTGTTGCCGAAGGAATGAGCAAAGGTGTTCAATTCTTAATGAAAAAAAACAAAATTGACGTTATCGAAGGTTTTGGAAAACTAAAACCAGGAAAAAAACTTGACGTTACAGATAAAGATAATAAAGTTACAGAATATAGCGCTGATCACATCATCATTGCAACCGGAGCTCGCTCTCGTGAGTTACCAAACTTACCGCAAGATGGTGTAAAAGTAATTGGTTACCGTCAGGCAATGACATTACCAACACAGCCAAAATCTATGATTATCGTAGGTTCTGGAGCAATTGGAGTTGAATTTGCTCACTTCTACAACTCAATGGGAACAGATGTTACTATTGTAGAATTTATGCCAAACGTGGTTCCTGTAGAAGACGAAGATATCTCAAAACAATTTGAGCGTTCTTTGAAAAAAGCCGGAATTAAAGTTATGACAAACTCATCTGTTGAGCGTATCGACACAACCGGTGCAGGAGTTAAAGCATTTGTTAAAACTGCAAAAGGAGAAGAAGTTCTTGAAGCTGACATCGTACTTTCGGCAGTTGGAATCAAAACAAACATTGAAAATATTGGTTTAGAAGAAGTTGGAATCGCTGTTGACAGAGATAAAATCTTAGTAAACGCTTACAACGAAACCAACATTCCGGGATACTACGCAATTGGAGACGTTACTCCGGGTCAGGCTTTAGCTCACGTAGCTTCTGCAGAAGGAATTAACTGTGTAGAAAAAATTAAAGGTCTTCACGTACAGCCAATCGATTACGGAAATGTTCCGGGTTGTACTTACGCAACTCCAGAAATCGCTTCTGTAGGTTTAACTGAAAAACAAGCAAAAGAAAAAGGTTACGAATTAAAAATTGGTAAATTCCCATTCTCAGCTTCAGGAAAGGCTAAAGCTGCCGGAACTCCAGACGGATTCGTAAAAGTAATTTTCGATGCTAAATACGGAGAATGGTTAGGATGCCACATGATTGGCGCTGGTGTTACTGATATGATTGCTGAGGCAGTTGTAGCTCGTAAACTAGAAACTACAGGTCATGAAATCCTTAAATCTATCCACCCTCATCCAACAATGAGCGAGGCAGTTATGGAAGCTGTTGCTGATGCTTACGGCGAAGTAATTCACTTGTAAAAATATACCGTTTTACGGTCATATATAATTTTCAATTTAAAAATCCGATTTGTGAAAGCAGATCGGATTTTTTATTTTGTCATTTCGATCCCGAAACTTCGGGAGAGAAATCGCACTCATATATCCACAAAGAAGTTCCACAAAGCAAATCCCCAATCTTTGTCTTAAAATCTGATTAGTAAAAATAAGTCGTTTTATTATGGCGTGTCCCTCCGGGTCAGGCTGTCCGCTGTATCTTTTATGGCGAACCCCGCCATAAAAGGATGCCGCTCCCATCCTTCACGCACAGTAGTTTTCAAAAGATAAATAATAAATTATAGGCAATTATGATACATCAACCAGTTTTGATAGAGAAATATCCAAAGCTGTTGCAACTTGAAACAAAGTATAAATTGTCATATTCAATTTTCCGTTTTCAAGTCTTTCTATAGATTGACGGTCTTTTTTACATGCGCGAGCTAAGTCAGATTGATTCCAACCCTTCTCTTTTCGAAGTTCGACAATTCGTTGACCTATTTTTTCTTTTAATTGATCTTGTGTCATAAAACAAATGTCAAACAATTTATTTAAAATTTTGTCATCATATATGTTGACAAAATGAATTTTTCATATATCTTTGTAAGATAATTACAGGTAAAATAGAATTTAAAGAAACTAATAGCTTAGTTTTTGTCATTTCGACCGAAGGGAGAAATCGCACAAGAAACTCCACAAAGCAAGTCGCCAATCTTTATCGATTCACGAGTGCGATTTCTCCCTTCGGTCGAAATGACAATACTTTGTCTTAAAAAAATAACAACAATGAACAACGAGAGAAAACTTAAAATTCACACCAAATTTCAAAAAAGAACACACAAAGACATTACAATTCCATCAATAAAACTGGAAGGCAAATGGCTTGAAAAACTTGGATTTAAAAAAGGTGAAATTGTAATTATCGAACAAAAGAAAAACAGACTTATCATTACTAATGAAAAAAACAAAAATTAACACACAGTTTGTCATTCCGAGGAACGAGGAATCGCACTCGTAAATCCATAAAGAAACTCTACAAAGTAAATCACCAATCTTTGTCGATATAAGTATGCGATTTCTCCCTTCGGTCGAAATTGACAATACTTTGACAAATATTATAAACTTTAAAATTTATAAATAAAAATTTGTTAAAAACTTGACATAAAAAAAACATTGAAGTCGTCTTATAATTCTTATTTTTATTCTTTATAAATAAGATTTTATGAAATTACCTTTTATAGAAATAATCGAAGCCACAACGAGTGATCCTAATTTACTAATGTGGAAATTTTATGATGAAGATAAAGAAATCAAAAACGGAGCAAAACTAACCGTTCGCGAAAGCCAGCAGGTAATGCTTTTAAACGAAGGCCAGCTTGCCGATGTTTACGAACCTGGCCTTCATACTTTGTCTACAGAAAATATTCCGGTTTTAAGCAAACTGAAAGGCTGGAAATACGGTTTTGAAAGTCCGTTTAAAGTCGATGTTTATTTTTTCAACACCCATCAATTCATCAATAATAAATGGGGAACTCCTGCTCCTATTCTATTGAACGATCCACAATTCGGGCAAATCAGAATTCGCGCTTTTGGAAGTTTCGATATTCAAATTGTCGACGTTGCCAAATTCTTCCGTCAGTATGCGGGAACCTATCAGCAGCTTACCATTTTTGAATTGCAAAACCAGTTACGTGATTTCGTTGCTCCAAAATTTGGAGAAGTTCTCGCCAATGAAAATATTACAGTAACAGACGTTGCCGGAAATATTACCCAATTAGGTAAAAAAATCGAACCGTATCTAAAACCTTATTTCCTTCAATTCGGAATTGAATTAACGCAGTTTGTAATCACCAGCGTTACATTACCCGAAGAAGTTACGGCACACTACGATAAAATCACCAATATGAATATGGTAACTGATATGGATAAATTTACCAAATTCAATACCGCAACTGCTATTGGAGATAAAGGAACAGCACTTCACGATGCAACCCAAAACGCATTGAGTATGGGAATTCTTCTAAATCAATTACAGCAGAATAAAGAAACCCAAAAAGAAGAAGTAAAAGACGATTTAACGTCTAAACTTCAAAAACTAAAATCTTTATTTGATGCCGGTTTAATCGACGAAGATGAATTTAAAACAAAGAAATCTGAATTATTAAGCCAATTATAATGGAAGAGAAAAAAGTCAATTCGTTTTTAGACAGACTAAAACAAAAAGCTCAAAACCAAACTAATTATGGCGGTGAAATGGAAATCAGCGACGCAAAAATGAATGCAAAAGACTGTCCAAACTGCGGCGCCGGACGAGCAAAACAAGATGGTGTAACACATTGTGCTTATTGCGGATTTGAATTTATAACCGTAAAACTTACTGACGGAGTTTATATTAAAAAAGAAGATAATTCAATTTAAAAAATAAAATTAACGTGTTCGGATTATTCAATAAACAAAAAAACGAAGAAAACCTTCCGGAATGGTATGCAGAACTTCAGGAATCACAACAAAGATGGTTTACCTTCTTAGAAAAACTTGAAGCAAAAATGGAAGAATTTGCAGCCGCAGCCATTCCGGAACTTAAAGAAATTTTACAAAGCGATGACGATTTGTACAAAAGAACTTTCCACAGGGTTTATTCTGGCGTAAACGGTCAATTATCAAACATAAGAGAAAAAGCCCGGGATACTTACGACGAAAAAATTCTGGATGTTTACCAAAATTATAATTCGCAGATTTCGGTTTTAAGCAGACATCATAACCTGGTTTCTAATTTCAGAACCGCTTGTTCTGATCGTTACTACGATTTTGACAATCAATACGAATATTGGAGAAAACAGATCGAAAAAACACAGGAAAGAGATCTTGAAATCGAATATCAAAAAATCCTCGATGAATTTGATGCCATCAAAAATAAATTCAGATGTACACAATGCGGAGGAAGCATCGAAATCGAAAAAATCTTTTTAATCGAAACCTATATTTCATGTCCGTATTGTAAAACGCAAAACACGTTTGCGCCAAGCACACAAGGCAGAAATTTGCAAAACATTGCACGCGGACTTGCTGAACAAAGAACAGCACACTTATACGAAGCTTTTGAAACGGAGGATAAAAAAGAGCGGGAATTATATCATCAGCGACATGAATTAAGTTTAAGCAAAATACATGAATCAGATAAAAAAGTGCTGAATGAAATTCAGGCAAAAATGGATGATCTCGAAGAACAAAGGCAATTTGTTATCAAAAATGCTCCAAAATTATATCAGGTTTATCTGCGCGCCATGTATGACGAGTGGAATAAAATTACGCCCGATTTAAAAGAGCACAACGAAAAAATGTATCAGAATCAGGTACACAATAAATAATTATTAATCCTTAAAAATCAACAAATGTTTAAGAAACTTTTTGGAGCTCTAACTGGAGACAGTAAACAGGAAAATCAAAATTTTGAGCAGGCACAAACATCAAACGAAAACTATGAAGATAATTACAGAAATGATTATCAGGAAGTAGAATACGATCCAGAAACTTTGCACGGAACGCATTATAATGTTGATGATTTTGATGCCGAAGTAGCAGAAAGAGCCGAAGCATGGATTGCTGACCAACGCGCAAGTGGTGAAAACCTTGAAGAAAAAGATATTAAAGGCATATATTTTAGTTACAGAAGAGAAATTTACACCGAATGGAATAATTGCGATTCTGACCAAATGATACGATTTGAACATGCTAATTCATTAAAATATACCGGAATTCAAACTTCAGGATTCATAAAGGTTGAAGAAAATAATCCGTTTCTTGAGCCTGTACACGGCGTAGATTTAAGAACGTATACCGCAATGTGCCTTAAAATAAGTGCCGGAATCGATTATCAGGAAGTTTGCAAAGCAATGGGCTTCGAATCTGTAATTTGGGAAGAGTTAAACACAATCTGGCCCCAGCGTATGGGCGAAGACACTTCATTTACGGTTACAACTTTGTTCGGGCAGTATTATGCAGAAAATGTAACAGTTCCGCAATTAGAAAACCTAAAAGCAGAAATTTCTGAAGAAGGAGCAGCAAATCTTGAAAGAATCAAAACAGACCGTTATTTCTACGAAGAACTTGCCGGAGCGAGACAAGCTGCATACGAATACGGAATCGATGGCGCGCAATGGATTTTAGAAACTTTCGGGATCAACCTTGCTGATTTCCAATCTGCAGCAATGCAGTGGATGACAGAGCAAAATCAAAACTGGAATTCTGAAAATATCACAGAATTCCATGATTATCAACAAGCAAAACAAAAAGAATATGCCGCAAAATTTGCTGCAGAACAAGGCGGCAATATCGCAGACGATGTAAATTTCTAAGTTCAGTTTCTTTAAATAGTAAAAAACCGATTTGTAAACAGATCGGTTTTTTATTCGTTTAGACTTAAACAGAAATTTCAAAAATTACTTCATAAAAATAATATATAATGGAAAACACACCCATTTTCTTTGCCGATGGAGAAAATCCAAAAATGATTGAAGCGTTCAAAAAAGCGCAGGCTACCTTTAAATATTTCTGGAGAGAATTATCCTGGGAATATCGCAGAATAATTCCCGGACTTGATGTTGCCTGTGTTAAACTGGCTTTCACTCAGGAAATAAATGGAGAAACTTTAGTTGAACACATGTGGATTAATGATGTGAATTTTGATGGTGAAACTATTTATGGTGTTCTAGTTAATCAGCCAAATGAATTAACGAATGTAAATAACGGAGATGAAATACAAATTCCAATCAATCAAATCAGTGACTGGTTATTTGCAGCTGGAGGAAAAACCTACGGAGGTTATACTATTCATGCAATGCGTTCAGAAATGAGCGATAACGAAAGAGAAGATCACGACGAAGCCTGGGGATTAGATTTTGGAGATTTCAACGATATTTTTGTCGTTTCTGATCAAAAAGAAAAACCTGAAAATCTTATAGAACATCCTATGAGTAAAAACATGAAAGACAGTCTTATTGATTTTGTAAAAAATAATCCCGAAGAAATAACTGCAAAAGATGAATTAGGTTATACCTTTTTACATAGAGAAGCAATCGCAGGAAATCTCACTTCAATTCAGGTATTATTAGAATCAGGAGCAGATAAAAATGAAAAAACTGCCAGCGGCAAAACAGCACTAGATTTTGCAAAACAATTAAATTGGGAGCATTTAATTCCCTTATTATAATATTTTCATTTAAGATCCGATTTGCTAAACAAATCGGATTTTTTGGTTAATAAATAACCCGTTTATCTTTTTATCGTAAACCAATAAAGTGGTATTTTCGCAGCACCAAATCTAATCTTCGCATGCGATGAAAAAAATATCCTTCATAATTATAATAATCTTGTTTCCAGCAAGTATATTATTTTCTCAAACAAAAAAGGAAAATACTGTTCCAGACCCTCAAAGCGTTTTTTCAAGATCTTATGATTATGTAAATGACTTCGAAAAAATCTTAAGTCCTGATCAAATTACAACATTAAGTAATACCTTAAAAGCATTCGAAAAACAGTTTCTTTACAAAATTACGATTGTAACAACCCCATCTATACAGCCTTATACTTCTTTCCCTGATTATGCTTTAGAATTAGACCGATATTTGTCAAAAGATCCAAAACTAGATCCCACTATTTTAATTGTAGTAAGCAGAGAAATAAGACAAATTCAGGTTCAAAGCATTGACCTTATCCGCTATAAATTAAGCGATAACGACACGCAGAATATTATAACAACTTATGCCGTGCCCGAATTTAAAAAAGGAGATTATGGTAAAGGTTTAGAACTTGCCGTTGATCAGTTTATGAATAAATTAAAAACATATTAATTTATTCTTTACACCTAAAATCTTATATTGTATTCGTTTTAATCATAAAAAGAAAAGTTATGACATTAGAAGAATATAAAAAACAATTTTCAGAAGATGATGCCGTAGGCTGGCTTGAAATTGATAACGAATTTGAACGTCTTTATCCAAATCAGGAACCCAAACATTTTGCACCAGCTATAAGTTATATGCTTGGCGGAGAATATCCGCTGGACGGCGTAAGTATTTATGACAGCAAAAAACAAACAGATCATTTTCACTTTGTAACTTACGGTTTTTCTGAATTATATTATAACGAAGAAAAAGTTGACGGCGAATTCAGCAAATGGGGATTTGAACTTACTTTTAGATTAAAACCATTCGAAGCTGATAACGGAAACCCAAGCTGGGCAGTGACACTTTTGCAAAATATAGCCAAATATGTTTTTGACAGCGGCAACTGGTTTGAAGAATTTCATTACATGCCGGCAAACGGCCCAATCAGGCTGGATACTGATACTGAAATTACAGCATTGCTTTTTGTAAACGACCCTGAAATCGAAAAGAAACAAACACCGCATGGAGAAGTTTCATTTCTGCAGATTGTTGGAATTACTTCTGCTGAATACGAAGCAATAAAAGAAAATCCCGGAACAGTCGAAGAATTGGCAAATAAATTAAAAGAAAACAATCCGCTGTTAATTACTGATTTAACGAGAAAATAAAAATTTACTTTTCAAATATCAAGAATCCGATTTGTAAAAACAGATCCGATTTTTTGATTTCGGCTTGTTAAAAAAGCTTTACTGCGAAACTAATTTTAATAACTTATCTGTAAATAACAGCGTTATGAAAGAAATATGCATTGTTGAATTCACCTCTAATTTAGGCTTAAAAGAACCGCAGACAGGAAAAGAACCAGGTGTAAATCGTTTGCCTGATTGGTTATGGAAACATAATCTGCATAGAACAATTAATCCAAAAAATATCATAAGGGTCGATCCGCCAAAATATTCAAATTCTAAAGATCCTGAAACCAATATTCTCAACACAGATTCATTAGTTACCTACGCCAGAGAGCAAGCCTATTTAATAAACAATTTATTGAGTGCCAATAAATTTCCGTTTGTATTGGGCGGCGACTGCAGCATTCTTTTAGGATCGGCAATGGCTTTAAAGCAAAAAGGCAATTACGGATTATTTTACCTCGACGGCCATACCGATTTTATGGATATTTCTTTATCTGAAACCGGCGGCGCTGGCGGCATGGCAGCTTCAATCGTTACCGGAAACGGGCATCAAAAATTAACCAATATCCTCAATTTATCTCCTTATATAAAAGAAGAAAACCTTTGGTGCGTTGGCAATCGCGAATACGATGATGAATACGAAAACGAAATCAGAAAATCTTCGGCAACATACATAAGCCTTCAGGAACTGCGAAAACAAGGCATTACAAAATCTGTAAAAACATTTCTTTCAGAAGTTGAAAACAAAAACTTAGATGGTTTCTGGCTTCATATCGATGTCGACGTTCTTAACGATGATATAATGCCCTGCGTAGACAGCAGAACGCCTGACGGTTTAACCTATGAGGAATTTAATGAACTTACCTCCTATTTATTTGAAAGTCAAAAACTAAGCGGACTTGAAATTACGATTCTCGACCCGGATTTAGACGAAACCGGACAGTATACAAAAGATTTTGTTATCAATATTACTACTGCTTTCAATAAACACTTCAATCATTGATTTACAAACATAAACATCAAATATTCAATATTTTAGTATTATTTTTAAAACAAAATACAACAACTTAGAATTTGATGAAAATAGTAGAAATTAGAAAAAGTGATTTTGAAGCTTTAAAAATCCTGTTTTTAAAAGAAAGGCAAAGAACATTTTCGTGGCTTGATACATCAGAATTTAAATTAGATGACTTTGAAAAACATACACGAGGAGAATATATTTTAACTGCGCTCATTAATGATATTCCTGTTGGTTTTATTTCTATTTGGATGCCAAATAATTTTATTCACCATTTGTATGTCGATAAGGAATATCAAGGTCAAAAAATTGGAACCGGATTATTGAAAGCCGCAATTCAAAAAACTAAATTTCCGCTTACTTTAAAATGCTTAGAAAACAATATCAAAGCCGTTGAATTTTATAACAGAAAAGGATTTATTGAAAAAGAAAAAGGACGTTCTGAAAACGGAACATATATTTTATTTGAGCTTACAGAAAACATAAATTAACCAAACTTAAAAACCATGAACCAGGAAATTCAGGCATACAATGATTCACAAAGCGTTGAAGACAAAAAAATATGTAATATTTTAAGTACTGCGATTAATGATTTCCTGCAGGAAGCCGAAAGCAAAATCTGGCACCGGCATCCGGTTTGGTTTTTAGACGGAAATCCCGTTGCCGGTTACAGTAAATTAAAAGATTCTGTCAGGCTGCTTTTTTGGAGCGGACAGTCTTTTGATGAAACAGAACTTCAAAACGAAGGGAGCTTTAAAGCCGCCGAAGCGCGTTATACAAGTGCAGATCAAATCAATATCGACGATCTAAAAAGATGGCTCGGCAAAGCCAGAAACATTCAATGGGATTATAAAAATATCGTGAAACGCAAAGGCGTTTTAATTCGATTAAAATAACTCAAACCATTCTTTTAAAAGACTTTAACGCAACTATTTAACTTTTTTTTCATCTATAAAATAAATTAACCTAAAATTTAAACCGATGAAAAAATATTTACTATTTCTTATTTTCTCTTTATTGATTTCCTGCAATAATGATGACAATTCTTCAGCTAATAATCGCTTAGAAGGCAAATGGAGCTGGATTAAAACATCTGGAGGATTTGGCGGTCCTGGTTATCCGGAAGCATCAAGCCAAAAAATCGTAATTGAAATCTCAAATACTACAATTAAAACCTATGCAAACGGAACTCTGATTAAAGATCAAAAGTATTTTATCCGCACCAAAGAATCAATTTTTGGCGGCAATAAAAAAATGATAGTAATTGATAAAGGCAGTTCTATTACGCAAGAAACTTATATAGACCGATCTTATGAAATTAAAGGTAAAAAATTATTTCTGGCAGAAGAATGTCTGGATTGTTCAACATCTGAATATGACCGAATAAAATAGTAATTGTGAATTGTTAACTCGCAGCTCATAATTAACAATTAACAACTATTTCGTAATTTCGTATTTAAGAGAACTTTAGGTTCTCTTTTTTTATTTAATAATTTTCTAAAACCTTCAAAAATGAATATCTTAATCGTATACTCTCATCCAAGCAAAAAGTCCTATACATTTCAGGTTTTAGAACAATTAAAATCTGCTGTAGTAAAACAAAACTGGAACCTTGAAGTTTCAGATTTATACGCTTCAGATTTTCAAAGTGATATGTCTGAAGAAGAATATGAAAGAGAAGGATTTGCAAAACTCAGTCTTCCAATTTCTAAAGACGTTTTAGCTGAACAGGAAAAAATTGCAAAAGCCGATTGTATTATTTTCCTATATCCCGTTTGGTGGAGCGATTGTCCCGCAAAACTAAAAGGCTGGTTTGACCGCGTTTATTCGGTTGGATATGCTTACGGACAAACCGATGATTTTCCGAAAATGAAGACAATTCCGTTTGGACTTGTCATTTGCACCGCCGGGCACCCAAATGCTTTTTTAACCGAAATTGGAATGGCACAAAGTATGGAAACCATAATGCTCGAAGATCGTTTGGGGCAGCGCTTTAAAAATAAAGAAATGCTGATTCTGGGCGGGACTTTAGAGCTGGAAAATGTAATGGAAAATCATTTTTTACAGATTAATGAAGCTATAGCGAAGATTAAAAATTATTTGACCAAAACCCAGCAATAAAAATAAGATACCCATATTATAAAAACAATCCCAAATAATGACAATACAAGAAATTATAGACATTCAAATGTTAGCCTTTAATAATAAATCAATACAAGAAATGATGCCGTTGTATAGTGATGAAATAAAAATTTATAATTTTCAAGACCTTACATTAGCAATTAATGGTAAAAAAGAATGCGAAGAAATGTTTATCAACCTTTTTAAACAATCTCCTGCTATATATGCCGAAGTAATAAAAACCATTTTTTTTGATAACAAAGCAATAGTTCATGAATTTGTATCAGGACGAAATGGAGATGATACTAAAAAAGAGCAAGTAGTCATTTTTGAAATAAAAAATGATAAAATAAACAGAATGGATATAATGAAATAATTAGCAAATAAAATAATGTGATAATTGAAAAATGCAGCGTAAGTATTACCGCAAAGTTTAAATCTAAAATCAAGATCTGTCCGAAATCCCCCTTACAATTGTCTTATAAAAACCTAACTTATTGATTTTTAAAGAATAAATTTGATATATATCTTAAAAATCATAAAAATGAGTATGTCAGATTTTACCACAGCAATAATTGTCAATCAGTCACCAAAGGAAGTTTTTAATGCCGTTACCAATGTGCGCGGCTGGTGGTCTGAAGAAATTGAAGGAAGTACAGCGAAACAAAATGATGGATTTAATTACCATTATGAAGATGTTCACCGCTGTAAAATTAAATTAACAGAAGTAATTCCGAATCAGAAAATTGTCTGGCTGGTTGAAGAAAACTACTTTAAATTCACAGAAGACAAAACGGAATGGACAGGAACAAAACCAACTTTTGAAATTACAGAAAAAGACGGAAAAACAGAACTTCGTTTTACACATTTTGGTTTAAATCAAGAATACGAATGTTTTGAAATATGCCGTGACGCCTGGACAACATACATTCAAAAAAGTTTGAAAAATTTAATCGAAACCGGAAAAGGCAGCCCAAATGCAAGCGGAAAACCTCAAACTGAAAACGAAAAGAAACTATCTCAAAACTAAGAGATTTATTTAGCCCTCGGATTTTACGGATTAAACGGAGTTTCGCTGTTTATTTTTAAATATGCCACAGATTAGAGGATTAAAAAGATTAAAAAAATTGAGTTAATCTTATAATCTGTGGCAAAAAAACTCAGAACCTTAGAATCTTAATCGCTTAGAACCTTAAACTGCATTCGAATTAAGTTTTGAATATCAGTAGTCTTTTAGTAAATTATTTAAAACAAAAACAAGGGTTTCAACTTTAGAATTCAGACAATCTTTTAATTAAAAAATCAGACTAAATAATCTTAATTTTCCTATATTCGTAAGATTAAAAAATTAAAATTATGAATCCCGTTTTAAGGAATATACTGGCTGTTATTGCCGGAATTGTTATTGGAAGTATTGTTAATATGAGTATTATCACAGTAAGTGAATCAATTATTCCACTTCCGGAAGGAGTCGACAATAAAACAATGGAAGGGATTCAAAAAACGATGCATTTATACGAAGCAAAACATTACCTGTTTCCATTTCTGGCGCATACAGCCGGGACTTTTTTGGGCGCAGTTACAACCGCTTTAATTGCAGTTAACCATAAAAAGAAATTAGCTCTTGTTATTGGTGCCTTTTTCCTGTTTGGCGGAATTGTAATGGTCTGCTCACTCCCATCGCCAATGTGGTTTACATTTATAGATTTAGTTTTTGCTTATATCCCAATGGCATATCTGGCTTTGAGATTAGTCTGCAAAAAAAATAAACCATCAATAAAAATCTAATGAAAAAAATTGGTCTCGTAGGCGGTATCAGTTGGGTATCGACTATTGATTACTATAAACTAATTAACGAAGGCGCTAATAAAAAATTAGGCGGACTGCAGTTTGCAGAATGTCTCATTTACTCTGTAAACTTTGGTGATATCCAGGAAAAAACATGGCAAAATTCATTTGATATCTTACTAAATGCTTGTCTAAGTTTGAAAAAAAGCGATGTTGAAGCCATAGTATTATGTGCCAACACTGCACATCTTTATGCAGATCAATTAGAGAAAGAAACCGGATTGCCCCTAATACATATTGGAACCGAAACAGCAAAAGCGATTACGCAAAAAAAACTTACTGCAATTGGGCTTCTGGGAACTTCATTTACAATGGAAATGGATTTTTATAAAGACAAATTAAAAAGTTTTGGAATAAATGTCCTTGTCCCTGAAAATCAAGAAACCCGGGATTATGTACAGTACGTTTTGAAAGAAGAATTAGGCAGAGGAATTATAAATCAGGATTCAAAACAAAAATATATTAAAATTGCAGACGAATTAATTGCACGTGGTGCCGAAGGCATTATTTTGGGCTGTACTGAAATCCCAATGCTTATAGACCAATCTAATTTTTCAGTTCCTGTGTTTGATACCACAAAAATACATGCTGAAGCTATTGTTAATTTCATCCTGTCATAGAAATCAATTAAGATAATAATTTTTATTTGCTTTTTAAGAACGTAATTTTCATAACTTAGTTTGCTGTTTAATCCTTTAAATTATGACTAAGAAAGAAATCGTAGAAAACTTCTTAAAACTTGCTGCAAGCGGATATCCGCATGAAGCTTTTAAGCTTTATGCAGGCGAAAATTTCAGGCATCATAATGTTCATTTTAAAGGTGATGCCCAAACTTTAATGCTGGCAATGGAAGAATCAGCAAGAAAAAATCCAAATAAAATTTTTAAAATTCATCATATCATTGCTGACCACGATCTGGTCGCTGTACATTCGCATTTAAAACAAAATTCAGCTGATTTGGGATTTGTCGTCGTTCACATTTTCAAATTCGAGTCAGGTAAAATTGTCGAACTCTGGGATTTAGGGCAGCCAATTCCGAGTGAAATGATTAATGAAAATGGAATGTTTTGATTAATTGTTAATTATAAATTAATAGCCGAGACTGAAAACTAAAAACTGAGACTAAAAAAATGAACATTAAATACAAAATTCCCGCTTTATTACTTTTGACTTTTCTTTTGTCATACTGCAATTCATCTGCACAAAAAAAAGATGATTATACCGCTAAGATTGACAGTTTGGCTGAACATACAACTTCTCCTATTTTTAATGGTGCTGTTTTGATTTCTAAAAATGGAAAAACATTGTATTCAAAAGCAAAGGGTTTTGCCAATTTTGAAACTAAAAAACCTTTAACAATAAACTCTCAATTTGAAATTATGTCAAACAGCAAGCAAGTCGCTGCGGTTTTACTTTTATTGGAAGTTGAAAAAGGCAAAGTCGATTTACAATCACCAATTAAAAAATATCTTCCTGAATTAACGCAATCCTGGGCAGATTCTGTTACGGTTCATCAGCTTTTAAATCATACACACGGAATTGTCGATTTGCAAAAACCTTTGGCTTTTAAACCCGGAACTCAATTTAGCTACGGAAATTTAAGTTTTAGTCTTACTGGAAAAATTGTTGAATTTACTACCAAAAAAAGTTATGCAGAAGTAGCAAATGCTCTTTTTAGGAAATTAAAAATGAACAATACTTTTTGTTATGCTAAAGATAAAACTCAAAATTTAACTACAGGATATTTTAACTCAAATGGAAAGTTTGAAGCTGTAAAAACTACACAGATTACACCGCAAAGTTTAGGCGCAGACGGAGTTGTTTCTACCGTAAATGATTTATCGGTTTGGAATAATAATCTTCATAAAGGAAAAATCTTAAAGCCAGAAACGTATCAATTAATGCTGAAATATAATATATTGGCACAGCATAATTTCTTCGGAAAAGCAGATGAAGGTTATGGTTACGGTATTAAAATTATTGAGAAAGAAGCCGTAAAATATATAGGACATACTGGTTTAGGCGACGGGTTTTCATCCGTAAATTTATATTTCCCGGAAAGCGGTGTCAGCTTAATAATTTTAGAAAACCAAATGAACGAAAGCCGCGATTTGTTTTATATTTCTGAATTTAAAATCAAAAATATTCTGCTGAAAAGCGATTTAGTACATCAAAAAATAAAAGGCAATGGCAAAGAATAAAACAACAGCAACTGAAAGCAGTGTTATTGATTTTATAAATGCTGTAGACAGCGAAGCAAAAAGAAATGATGCTTTTGAATTGATAAAAATAATGAAGCAAATTACAGGTTTTGAACCTAAAATGTGGGGGCCAAGTATTATTGGTTTTGGATCTTATCATTACAAATATGCCACAGGACATGAAGGCGACGCACCTTTGGCTGCTTTTTCTCCCAGAAAAACCGCAACAACAGTGTATTTTTATTTATCCGAAGAAAAAAGAGAAGAGCTTTTTTTAAACCTGGGAAAATACAAAGTATCAAAAGCATGTATTTACATCAAGAAATTAGCTGATATCAACATCGAAATCTTAAAAAAGATAATTTTACTTTCGATTAAAGAAGTCCAAAATTTATATCCCTCAAAATAAAAATGATCACATTCTTAATTCTATTATTAGTAATAGTACTTATCACTTATAATTTTTTACAACATCCAAAATTTGGAAAAAAACCATCCGGCGAAAGATTAGCTCTAATTGAAAAGTCGCCTCAGTATAAAAACGGAAAATTCGAAAACCAAAGTTTCACGCCAGACCTTGCTGAAGGTGCCAGCTTAATTGGTGTTTTATTTGAATTCATTTTCAAAAAAGTCGATAGAAAAATTCCAGCCGATTTAATTCCGTCAATCAAATCCAATTTGCATGAACTTCCTCCCGATCAGGATGTTTTAGTTTGGTTTGGGCATTCGTCTTATTATATTCAGCTGGAAGGAAAACGATTTTTAATCGATCCTGTTTTTAGCGGTAACGCCTCTCCAATTTCGGGTACTACAAAATCGTTTAAAGGAACAGATATTTATACGGTTGATGATCTTCCTGAAATCGATTATTTACTGCTTACACACGATCATTACGACCATTTAGATTATGAAACGATTCTCAAATTAAAGCCAAAAACCAAAAAAGTAATCACAGCACTTGGCGTTGGTTCGCATTTTGAGTTTTGGGGGTTTCCAACAGAAAATATTATCGAAAAAGACTGGCACGAAAAAATAGAATTAGACGAAAATCTAACGCTTCATACAACGCCGTCAAGACATTTTTCCGGCAGAAGTTTTAAACGCTGCAATACGCTTTGGACATCTTTTGTTTTAGAAAGCAAAGATTTTAAAATGTATTTGGGCGGAGACAGCGGTTATGACAAACATTTCGCAGAAATTGGTGAAAAATTTGGCCCTTTTGATATTGTTTTAATCGATAACGGCCAATATAATAAAAACTGGAAATACATTCATAATATGCCCGAAGATGTTATACAGGCGATGCAGGACCTAAAAGCAAAAAGAGTATTTCCGGTACATTCATCAAAGTTTTCTTTATCACTGCACTCTTGGGATGAGCCATTAATTAAAGTAACAAAACTGAATGCAGATTCAGCAAATCCAATTCCTTTAATTACACCAATGATTGGAGAATTAGTGGAACTGAAAAATGAAAATCAGGAATTTAAACAATGGTGGAAAGGAGTGAGATAATTGTTAATTGTAAATGGTTAATTATAAATTGCTTTAGTTTGTCATTTCGAGGAACGAGAAATCGCACTAGAAATTCCGTATACTAAATCGTCAATCTTTGTCGAATTACTTGTGTGATTTCTCGTTCCTCGAAATGACAAGATTCGCAAAAAACTGTGACTGTGACTGAAAACTAAAAAAAATGAATACTTCAAAATATATAATTCGAAACGCTTTTCCTTCAGAATTTGAAGAAATCGGAAAACTTTTAATTCGTGTTTACTCGCAATTAGAGGGTTTTCCAAAAGAAAACGAACAACCCGTTTATTATAAAATGCTGGCTAATATTGGTGATTTTACCAATCATCAGGAAACAGAACTTTTAGCGGCTGTTGACGACAACAATACTATTCTTGGAGCGGTTGTATTTTTTAATGATATGCAGTATTATGGTTCTGGCGGAACTGCAACTCAGGAAAAAAACTCAGCAGGATTTCGATTATTGGGTGTTGACAATATTGCACGCGGAAAAGGAATTGGTAAACTGCTGACATTAGCATGTATCAAAAAAGCGGCTGAAAACAATCAGAAACAGCTTATTATCCATTCAACACTTGCCATGAAAACAGCATGGAAAATGTATGAGAAACTAGGTTTTAAAAGATCTGAAGATTTAGATTTCATGCAGGGCGAACTGGCGGTATTTGGTTTTAGACTGCCACTCATTTCACAAATTTAACATCTTAAAAACAAAGCCTTGAAGCAAAAAATAACCTTCCTAACAACTGTATTCCTGATAACATGCAATATGTTTTCTCAAAATACCTATGTGTTTTTAGGATCATACAATCGAAATAAAACTGCAGAAGCGATTCAGATATATCAATTAGATACTTTAAACGGAAAACTGATCAAAATAGCCTCGGTAAAAAACATTATAAATCCTTCGTATTTGACTGTTTCGCCAAACGGAAAATATGTTTATGCCTGCACCGATACCAAAACACCAAATGCCGGAAGCGTAAGCAGTTTTGAATTTAATCCCGAAAATAAAAGTCTGACTTTTTTAAACAGCCAGAGAAGCGGCGGCGAAAATCCAGTTTATGTTACGGTTCATAAAAGCGGAAAATGGATTGCAAATGCTAATTATACAGAAGGAAGTGTTTCAGTTTATCCTCTTTTAGAAAATGGAAAAATCGATTCAATTGCACAAAATTTTCAATATACAGACGGAAGTATACACAAGGAAAGGCAAACAAGATCTCATGTTCATTCGGCAGTTTTTTCGCCTCAATTCGATTATCTATTTTTACCCGATTTAGGCGCCGATAAAATTCGCTGTTATGCCTTTGATGAAAATAAAAAACAGCCTTTAACCGAAGCTCAATCTCCATTTACAAAAACTGATTTAGAGGCCGGACCTAGACATTTTACTTTTCATCCCAATCAAAAATTTGGTTATTGTATTGAAGAAATGGCGGGGCAGATAAGTGTTTATAATTATGAAAATGGAGTTTTAAATAAAATCCAGCGCATTGCGACGCATATCAATAAAATAAAAGAAGGTTTTGAGAGTTCAGATATTCATATTTCGCCAGACGGAAAGTTTCTGTATGCTGCAAATCGAGGGAAAGAAAATAACATTGCTATCTTTTCAATTAACGAAAATGGATTATTGAAAAACGTAGGTTATCAATCTACTTTAGGTAAACATCCGAGAGTTTTTGCCATTGACGAAACCGGAAATTTTTTAGTTGCCACTAATGTAAATACCGGAAATATTATTGTTTTTAGAAGAAATCCTAAAACAGGATTATTGAAGAAGACAGGAAAAGAAATTAAAATGGAAAACGTTTCGTGTGTACAGATTAGACAGATTTGATGGCTTAATGGCACACGGATTTTACTGATTGAAACGGGTTTACGCAGCTTTTTGTCATTTCGACTGAAAGGAGAAATCGCACAAGTAATTCCGCAACGAGAACCGCCAATCTTTGTCGATTTACGAGTGCGATTTCTCCTTTCAGTCGAAATGACAAAAAAAATCCTTTTTAATCCTTTTAATCTGTGGTAAAAAAAGAACTAACCATAAAAAACGCTATAAAATGACATTATCAAATTTCAACTTACAGCCCGATTTTTTAGAAGACCAAATTGTAAAATTGATTCCTCTTGAGGAAAATCATTTTGAAGAACTTTATAAAGCTGCTTCAGATCCTTTAATTTGGGAACAGCACCCAATGAAAGACCGCTATAAAAAAGATGTTTTTAAAACTTTTTTTGAAACTGCAATAGATTCAAAAGGTTCGTTTTTAATTCTGGATAAACATACCAATGAAATTATGGGAACCACGCGTTATTACGATTATAATCCCGAAAAATCGAGTGTTGCCATTGGATATACTTTTCTATCCAGAAAATACTGGGGCGGCCCGTATAATAAATCCTGCAAAAAGTTATTGATCGATTACGCTTTTCAGTATGTTGATTCAATACTTTTTCATATTGGAGCAGAGAATTTCCGTTCGCAAAAAGCTGTTTTAAAACTTGGTGCAGAAAAAGTAAATACTATGGTTTTTACGAATAATGGTGTAAGTCTGCCGCACTTTGAATATGAACTAAAAAAGTAATAGTTTGCAGTCGCAGTTATCAGTGACAGTTTTACAAGTATTTTTAATTCATAATTTTTAATTTTTAATTCAACTAGCAACATGAAAAGAATAACCGTTTTCTGCGGATCAAGTTTTGGCACCGAAGAAATCTATAAAGAACAAGCCGAATTATTGGGAAAAATTTTAGCCAAACAAAATATCGCTCTAGTTTATGGCGGAGCAAATGTTGGTTTAATGGGTGCTGTTGCGGATGGTGCTTTGAGTGAAAACGGAACTGTAATTGGTGTTCTACCCAATTTTTTAAGATCAAAAGAAATCGCACATCTGGGTTTAACCGAATTGATTTTGGTAGAAAGCATGCATGAGCGCAAAACCAAAATGAATGATTTATGCGACGGTGTAATCGCACTTCCGGGTGGTTTTGGGACTCTGGAAGAACTTTTCGAAATGCTGACCTGGGCGCAGTTAGGATTACATAAAAAGCCAATCGCAATTTTAAACATCAACGGATTCTATGATTCGCTTTTAGAGTTGCTTCAAACCATGAGTAAAAAAGGTTTATTGAAAGAAGCTAATCAAAAAATGCTTTTGGTAAGCGATGATATTGAGGACTTATTAAACCAAATGGAAAATTATATTCCGCCAACGGTTGGAAAATGGATTGATAAGAAAAATATATAAATCATAATTATATATATTCGCCGTCAAAAATATTCAACCAAAACAAACATGAAGAAAATTACATTTTTATTTTTTACAATCGTTCTTATCACTTTAAAAACATCAGCACAGGATTCAAAAGTTAAATTCGGAATACAAGGAGGTTTAAACTATTCCAGTCTTAGAGGCTATGACGGTTTTGTAGACGACAATCCCGGCTTTGCTTATTTATTTGGGTTTTCTTTTCAACATGAAATCCAAGAAAACTTATCTATAAAAGTTGATTTTAATTATGAGAGAAAAACGCAGATTTCGAAAAGTACAATTAGTTTAATAGACAATGCAGAATCACCATTACCAATTGAACAAAGTATTTATAAATCTAAAACCACAACATATTTAAATTATATTGTACTTCCGATTATGATAAAGTATAATTTCTCAAATGATAAAAGTTTTTACATAAATGGCGGACCTTATTTAGGTTATTTACTTAAATCCGGAATAAAATCAGAGAGTAATGCCCCCTCTATATATAATGGAGACGTAGAAGATACCAAAAATAGAAAATCATTAGATTATGGTATTTCTGCCGGAATTGGAAAAGAATTTAAACTTAACGAAAATCATAATTTTTATATCGAATTAAGAGAGAATTTAGGATTAGCAAATATTGCTAAAGGCGAGGTTATGAATGGCGGTACTATAAAAACAAACTCGCTGAATTTATTAGCCGGATTTACATTTTAATTCATTTTTATCATTTTTCCTACAACAATTTCATAAATTAGAGGTTTCAAGAAAAAGAAGGAAGTTAAACTAACTTCTCAAATTTAACTTATAACATCTAACGTTGAAAAATGAAACCAGAAAACAACAAATTTGCAAAAGCCGAAATGCTGATTAGAAAACCTGTTTCAGAAGTTTTTCAGGCTTTTATTGATCCGGAAATTACGAGTAAATTTTGGTTTACAAAAGGTTCAGGAAGATTAGAAGAAAATCAAAAAACCGAATGGACTTGGGAAATGTATGGTTTTTCGCTTTCGGTTAAAACATTAGTTATACAGGAAAATAAAAAGATTGTTATTGAATGGGGAAATCCTGATGAAACAACTTTAGTAGAATGGATTTTTACCCCGTTAAACGAAAATGAAACTTTTGTAAGCATTACAAACTCAGGTTTAAAAGGAGATTCAGATAAAATTATCGACCAAGTCCGCAATTCTACCGAAGGTTTCACGTTAGTTTTAGCTGGAGCAAAAGCATATTTGGAGCATAAATTACAGCTAAATTTAGTTTTAGATAGATTTCCAAAAGGACTGGCATAAAAAGTTTCAGGTTTCAGGTTTCTTTAGTTTCAAGTTCTCTACAGCAGCCTGAAACTTGAAACATGAAACAAAAAAACAAAACTTATGGATACAAAAAAACCCAAAAATATCGACGAATACATTGGTGCATTCCCCAATGACGTTCAGGAAATTTTAGAAAAAGTTAGAATGACGATTCAGAAAGCAGCACCAGATGCCAAAGAAAAAATCAGTTATTCTATGTCGGCTTTTGAACAAAACGGAATCTTGGTTTATTTTGCTGCATTTAAAAATCATATCGGATTGTATGCTTTGCCAGGCGGTCATGAAGCTTTTGCTGCGGAACTTTCTAAATATAAATCTGGAAAAGGTTCCGTTCAGTTTCCTTTAAAAGAAAAAATGCCGTACGATTTAATCACCAAAATTGTAAAGTTTAGAGTGAAAGAAAATCTGGAAAAAGCGAAAAAGAAATAACCCGAATGAGTTTAGCAGAACATTACAATCAACTTTATAAAACTTCTTCTGAAGCTATTTTAAACAGAAATTACAGTTTAGATTCCAAAATAAATAATCGTTCAGATTCCCGCTTTGGCATTACGTTTCTCCTCCGCCCAAGCGAAAAAATAAAAACCAATATTCAGTTGTTTTTAAAAGAATTAAAAGCTGTTGAACCTAACCAATATTATTATCCTGATTCTGATATTCATATTACGGTAATGTCGATAATTTCCTGTTATGAAAGTTTTAGTTTAGATAAAATTAATGTCGAAGATTATATTAACATAATCCAAAATAGTTTAGCTGATTTGGGCGAAATCAAAATCGAATTTCGCGGCGTTACGGCATCAAATTCTGCAATAATGATTCAGGGATTTCCTTCAGGTGAAACTTTGAATAATTTAAGAAATAAACTTCGGGAGAATTTTAGAAATTCAACTTTAGAACAAAGTATCGACAGCCGATATTCTATTTCTACAGCACATTCAACGGTAATGCGTTTTACAGAAGAGCTTCAAAATCCTAAGGAATTAATTGAAGTTGTTGAGCAATTTCGGGATTATACTTTTGGAGAATTCACAGCCGATAAACTGGAATTAGTTTTTAATGATTGGTATCAAAGAGCAGAAAACACAATTCACTTAGAAGATTTTCTAATAAATTAAATAACCACGAATTTCACTAATTTCCACGAATTAAAAATAAAAATTAGTGAAAATTAGTGAAATTCGTGGCAAACTTATTTTTTAAAAGTTCCAAAATGCCATAAAACCCCAGATGGATCGTGCAGAAAACATTCACTTCCCCAATCTAAATGGCGTGTTGGTGTTAGTTTTACGCCATATTTTTCAGTTAAGTTTAAAGCTAAAAGTTCCTTATAATAACGATCAGCATCATCTACTTCAAGAAAAATCATTGTGTTTTCAATCCAATTTTTATCGTAATAATCTTGTAGATAAAAGGCAGTTTCTCCTGATTTAAAAACAGAAAAATTAGATTCTAAAACTATTTCTTCAAATCCTAAATCGCGATAAAAACTTCTTGAAACTTCAAAGTTTTTTGCTCCAATAAATGGCCGGATTGATTTTATATTATGATTCATCTTTATTGTTTCTTGAAATTATTTATCAAACCCAAGCTGCTTTCGTAAATCTAAATTCAAACTGTACTGTTCCTGAACCGGAATTATTTTTCGTGTATTTTTATTGATATCACTTCCTTCGGCTGTCCATAAAAACGGATAAAAATTGAATACTTCATCGCCTTTTAATTTAGAAACTTCTGTTCTCCAGTCCTTCCATCTGTTGCCTTCATAAAACTTATCTAAATCATTACTAAAACAAAATCCTAAAAACTCAGAATATGTAATATCTAGCGGTTCAAACTCCAGATTATCAGGAGAAAAATAATAAATTTTCCCTGCGTCAGTTCCTAATCCTCCTCCATTTAAAAAATAAAAACCGCCAATTGCATCATCTGCAATTAATAAAAAAGCTGGAGTTTCGCCAAACTCATTAAATGATTTTCCTTTGTTCCAATCAGGCAGCGAACGATTAAATCTTGCACTTCCAGAACCTAAAATTCTAATCCAGCCGTCATCAACTAAAATCCCTCCGGTATTAAAAATAACTGCTCCCATTGTCGAACGCGTTGTAACCTGAGTTTTGTACAAAGCATCTTTTGCCTTTAATGCATCGACCGGTAAAATCTCCACTTTATTTGTTGCCGTTTTAATCCAGTCTTCTACCAGAGTCCAGCCCGTATCTGCTTTATCTATAAGTTCTTCGGCTTTTTTCATTTTGTTTTGTGCAGTCGCTGCAAAAGTTAAAAATGTCAGTACAATTAACGGAAACTTTGGTATCATTTAATGGCTTATAATTATTTAAATCTAACCCTTCTTCAAAATACTTCCTAAACCTCGCCCAATCTGCTCGATTGCTTCCAAGCTTTTGGTTAATGGTGTGGCAGTAAAATCTTCATAGGCGTCCATAGAGCTGATTTTTCGATCGTCTTGTGGATAAACCAGAATGATATTATTATTGTTGAAGAATTTTTCGAATTTTTGAGGTAGTCTGTCAAAAATAGAATGATACGAAACCGAACCTTTTCGGGATAAATTGAAAACAATTAAATCAGTTTCACGAATTTCGTCTGAAATCGATTCAAAATCATCCCATTCTATTACACTTTTAAAACCTAATTTAGCATTCAATCGAAGATTATTAGCAATCTGCTGAATGGTTTGATGCGTTTTATATTCGGCATAAACAACAATCGGAATACTTAGTTCTTGTGATAACCTGCATATTTTCTGCAATAAAAGCTGAAATCCAATTCCTCTTTCTGAAAATGGCGGGCAGATAAATACCAGTCTTTTATCTTCAATAAATGTTTTTTGAAATCTGCTGATAAACAAACTTTTGTCAACATTGTTTATGATTGAATCTACATTTTCTCCAAAAATTTTATCCAGGAAACCTGTTTTCCTTGGCCAGCCTACAATCACAATATCTGACATTATTTCTTTAGAAGTTCTCGCAATTCCACTCGCCGGATTATGGTCGATTCTTGCGATTGTATTTATTTTTACTTCAGATGCCGAACCTTGGATTACAAATTTATCAACCGCTTTTCGATATTTTAAAATATTCTTTTCAGCCTGATCGTTATTTGGCACAATCGTTAAAAGCGTTACAGGATTCGACGATTTCTTATCTTTTATTAAAAGGGCAAAATCCAGCAGACTCGCTGCGGCAGAAGTTTTTGCTAATGGAATTAAAATATGCTCGTCTAAAATTTGATCTTTATCTGTGTTTGTATGCGAAATTTCTTCTTCGCAGATGGCTATTTTCTTCGCTGCTTTTTCGGTTGCAAAAGAGGCTACGATACAAGTAATCAGAATTAAAATAATAGTTCCGTTTAAGATATTTTCATCCAGGATTTTAGCTTTAAAACCCACTAAAATTACGGCAAGAGTTGCGGCGGCGTGCGCACTGCTCAAACCAAAAATAAGCTGTCTTTCGGTTTTGCTGTATTTAAAAACGACTTGTGTAAAAAAAGCTGCAATCCATTTTCCAAAAATAGCCACAACACTCAAAGTTCCGGCAACAATTAAAGCAGTTGGTCCGCTTAAAATCACGCTTATATCAACCAGCATTCCAACAGAAATCAGGAAAAACGGAATAAATAATGAGTTTCCTATAAATTCAATTCGGTTCATTAAAGCCGATGACTGCGGAATTAAAGGGTTTAATGCTAAACCGGCAACGAAAGCGCCAATAATAGGCTCTACTCCTGCCGCTTCTGCCAAAAAGGCGGCAAAGAAAACTACAGAAAGAACAAAAATATAATGGGCGTGTTTTTCACTTTCCAGTTTTTTGAAAAACCATTTGGCAATTCTCGGAATCAATAAAAACATAATGGCAGAGAAAATTGCCAATGAAACCCCCAATTTAATCCAAAAAGCCTGATTTAAACTTCCCTGACTGCTTCCCATAATTACGGCCAGGATAATCAAAACGGCTGTATCTGTTAAAATAGTTCCGCCAACGGTAATGGCAACAGCCTGATTTTTTGCAATTCCGAGTTTGCTCACAATTGGATAAGCTACCAAAGTATGAGTCGCAAACATACTCGCTGTTAAAAAACTGGCATTAAAATCGTATTGCAGTAAATAAAAACAAACCGGAAAACCTATTGAAAGCGGAAGAATAAATGTAAAAAATCCGAATAATAAACTCTTGTTTCTATTGGCTTTAAACTCATTCATATCTAATTCCAGACCCGCAATAAACATAATGTACAAAAGCCCGATTGTCGAAAATAAATCAACGGCAGAGTTTTTAGCCAAAATATTAAGTCCATGAGGTCCAATGATAACTCCCGAAATAATCAAACCAATAATTCCCGGAATATTTATTTTTTTAAGTAAAATGGGCGACAGCAGAATAATAAAAAGTATTAAAGAGAAAATCAATACTGGGTTGCTGAGAGGTAATTCAAATTCGTGTAAAAAATGCTTGAAAAATTCTATCATAATATAATTTTATCTTTTTATGGTATTCTAAATTTTCGTAAAAAGACATTGGTAGAATTAAAACGAAATCATCTAAAGTTTCGGTTAATTTTCAATTTTGGGCAATTAAAAGAAACAGCAGATTTTGATAGTTGCATCTTTACAAAAATACCGAAAAAAGATTAACTTTTTTATGAAAACCCCATATTAAGATATTAAATTTATTTCGTTGCCGAATTAATAAAATTTAATATCTTTTTTAACAAATACGCAAGATTAACATTCAAAATTAATCCTTCATTGCATTATTCAATTATCTTTGTCTTAACAAAAATTGAACAATGGAAGAATGTATCTCTGTTTTTGATATGCTTAAAATTGGCGTTGGCCCTTCTAGCTCACATACTTTAGGTCCGTGGAGAGCCGCCGAACGTTTTTTAGAAGAGTTAAAAAATGAATCGATTTTAGATCAGGTTAAACGTGTAAAAGTCGATTTGTATGGATCTCTTTCCCTGACAGGAAAAGGTCATGCTACCGATCTGTCTGTTATGCTTGGCCTAAGCGGTCAGGATCCTGAATATATTCCGGTTGAAAATATTGCCGGAATCGTTAAAACTATTGAAGATACAAACGAGATCAATCTCGCAAATGAATATAAAATCCCATTTTATTTTCTTCAGGATATTGTTTTCAATAAAGATTTTCTTCCTTTCCATGCAAATGGGTTAAAATTTACGGCTTATAAAAATGACGATTCTGAATATGAATCTACCTTTTATTCTATTGGCGGCGGATTTGTGGTAAAAGAAGAACGTGAAAATGCCAAAATTAAAGAAGTTATAAAATGTGCTTTCCCGTTTCCGATTCAAAATGCGGTTGAGCTTTTAAATTATACGGTTTCTGAAAACAAATCGATTTCTGAGATTGTTTACGAAAACGAAAAATCAATGCGTTCTGAAGAAGTAATTCATTCAGAATTAATGCGTATTTGGAATACAATGCTCGAATGCATGTACATTGGCTGTCATTCTGAAGGAATTCTTCCGGGCGGATTACATGTTCGCCGACGCGCTTTTGATATGCATCAAAATCTAATTGGTCTTTCTAATTATACTGATCCGCAGTCGTGGCTGGAAGAAATTAGAAAAACGGAGGTTAAATTTCGTCAGATTCTAAAATGGGTAAGTTGTTTTGCATTGGCTGTAAATGAAGTAAACGCTTCGTTAGGCCGTGTCGTTACAGCTCCAACAAACGGAAGTGCGGGCGTTATTCCGGCAGTTTTAATGTATTATATGGTTATTGAAAACCATGATGCAGGCGAAAAAGAGATCAAACAATTTTTGATGGTTGCCGGCGAAATTGGAAGTATCTTTAAAAAAGGTTCTACAATTTCTGCTGCAATGGGCGGTTGTCAGGCAGAGATTGGCGTTTCGTCATCGATGGCGGCAGCGGCTCTTTGTGAATTAATGGGCGGTACTCCGGCTCAGGTTTTAATGGCTGCCGAAATTGCAATGGAACATCATCTTGGTTTAACCTGCGACCCAATTGGCGGTTTAGTTCAGATTCCGTGTATAGAGCGAAACACAATGGGCGCCATCAAAGCCATAAATGCTGCTGAACTGGCTCTTGAAACCGATTCTAAAAATGCTAAAGTGCCTTTAGATAAAGTAATAGATACCATGTGGCAAACGGCAAAAGACATGAATTCTAAATACAAAGAAACCTCAGAAGGCGGGCTTGCCATTGCGGTAAACATGGCAGATTGCTAAACATATATTTTTTTGCCGCAGATTAAACGGATTAAAATGGTTTTTTCACGCAGATTTAAGCAGATTTTATTTAAAATTAAATCTGCTTATTTTTTAAAACCTGTATAAAATAAAAAATCTGTAAAAATCCTTTTAATCTGTGGCAAAAAAAACTCAAAACAACTTAATTCAGTGTCCGAAAAAGCTTTCATTGAAAAATATGGAACTTATATCGATGCTTCGATAAAATCACTGCATAATTATTCTATCATAATGGAGGACAGTCAGTTTAGATTAGAGTTTAAAGATGGGAAGCTTTTTTCTGTCGAAATAATCTTTTATTGCTGATTCCCCTTTTACAATTATTCAATACTTTTACATTATCAAAAAAAAATAAAATGTCAGTAGCAAAAAAAGATTATAAAAGAATCACAACAAAGTCATTAATTGAAATGAAAAGCAACGGAGAAAAAATCTCTATGCTTACGGCGTATGATTATACAATGGCTAAAATTGTTGATACCGCAGGAGTCGATGTGATTTTAGTGGGAGATTCTGCTTCAAATGTTATGGCGGGCCACGAAACGACTCTGCCAATTACTTTAGATCAAATGATTTATCACGCTTCGTCTGTAGTTCGCGCTGTAGAAAGAGGTTTGGTTGTAGTTGATTTACCTTTTGGGAGTTACCAGTCTGATCCTAAAGAAGCTTTGCGTTCTGCCATTAGAATTATGAAAGAAAGCGGCGGACATGCTGTAAAATTAGAAGGCGGGAAAGAAATTAAAGAATCTATCAAAAAAATATTAAACGCAGGAATTCCGGTTATGGGACATTTGGGTTTAACACCTCAGTCTATCTATAAATTTGGAACGTACAGCGTTCGTGCAAAAGAAGAACAAGAGGCCGAAAAATTAATTGAAGATGCTAAAATGCTTGAAAAAGTAGGCTGTTTTGGTGTTGTTCTTGAAAAAATCCCTGCAGATTTAGCCGAAAAAGTGGCTAAAAGTATTTCGATTCCGGTAATTGGTATTGGTGCCGGAGGCGGTGTTGACGGACAAGTTTTAGTTATACACGATATGTTAGGAATGAATAATGAATTCAGCCCGCGTTTCTTACGTCGTTATTTAAATTTATACGAAGAAATGACAAAAGCAATTGGTCAATATGCTGCTGATGTTAAATCTAGTGATTTTCCTAATGCTGGAGAACAATATTAGTTTTTTTTTAAGATGCTAAGTTGCTAAGGTTCTGAGATGCTAAGTTTTTTTTAGGTGCAAAGGCTCTAAGGTTTCTTTTTTAAGAACAAAGACTCAAAATAACAAAGGAGCAAAGGCTTTTTAAAATTCAAAAAATTAATTGCCTCCAGCTTTAGCTGGAGGTATTTTTTAAGCTTCATTGAAAGGCTTTAGCCAAACTTTTTCCAATCTACAATCAGAAATCTAAAATCTAAAATTCCCCATACGTCTAAAATGAAAATAGTTTCTAATAAAGAAAATTTACAAATTCTTCATGAAGACAATCACATTATTGTGGTTAACAAGCGCGTTGGCGATATTGTACAAGGTGATAAAACAGGCGATAAACCTTTATCTGATGTTGTAAAAGAATACATAAAAGACAAATACAATAAACCCGGCGATGTTTTTCTGGGAGTAATTCATCGTTTAGACCGTCCTACAACCGGAATTGTGGTTTTTGCCAGAACCAGCAAGGCATTATCCCGAATGAACGAATTGTTCAGTAATCGTGAAACTAAAAAAACGTATTGGGCTGTTGTCAAGAATAAACCTGTTGAAACAGCTGCTAAATTGGTTCATTATTTAAAAAGAAACGAAAAAAACAATACTTCAAAAGCACATTTAAAAGAAGTTCCGGACAGTAAATTAGCAAGTCTGGATTATAAAATAATCAAAGAGCTTCAAAATTATACGGCTCTGGAAATCAATCTTCATACGGGGCGTCATCATCAAATTCGTGCGCAGTTGTCTGCAATTGGTTCCCCGATAAAAGGCGATTTAAAATATGGTGCAGACAGAAGTAATCCTGACGGAGGAATTCATCTTCATGCCAGAAAACTGGTTTTTGTTCATCCTGTTTCAAAAGAAAACATCACAATCATTGCTCCAACTCCGGACGAAACGATTTGGAATGCCGTCTGATTTTTATGATTAAATTGTTAATTTTTTAATTTTTATCGATTAACTTGCATATCCTAAAAAACAAGCTAATCATAAATATGGACTTTAAAAATGACATCGGATACAGAAAAGAAACGCTGAAAAAGTTGTTATATAACATTCAAAAAAGCGAAGATTTGATTGTAAAAGCCTTGTACGATGACTTTAAAAAGCCTGAATTTGAAGCTGTTTTAACCGAGACGAATTATGTTATTTCGGAATTAAAAGATACTATTAAAAACATTAATTCCTGGGCAAAGCCAAAACGTGTCTTCCCTTCTATCCTTAATTTTCCTTCAACAGATTATATTTACAAAGAACCTTACGGCAATGTATTGGTAATTGCTCCGTGGAATTATCCATTTCAATTGGCTTTATGTCCCTTAATTTCTGCTGTTGCTGCTGGAAACAGAGTCGTTTTAAAGCCCTCAGAACTTACTCCTCATACCTCTGCTGTCATTGCTAAAATCATTGAAAAAACATTTCACATCAGCCATGTCGAAGTTTTTGAGGGCGGCGTTGAAGTTTCAAATAAATTACTGGCGCAGCGCTGGGATTATATTTTCTTTACCGGAAGTGTAACTGTTGGAAAAATCGTTGCAAAAGCCGCTGCCGAAAATCTAACACCTGTAACACTTGAATTGGGCGGAAAAAATCCCTGCGTTATTGATGAAACTGCTAATTTAAAACTGGCAGCAAAACGAATTGTGTGGGGAAAATTTATAAATGCCGGACAAACCTGTATCGCCCCCGATTATGTTTTGATTCAAAAAAACATGAAAGTCAATTTCATTACATTTTTAACAGAAGAAATTGTAAAAGCATACGGTAAAAAAATAGACAAATCTCCAGATTTTGCACGAATAGTAAATACCAAAAACTGGGTGCGTTTAGATCAAATGATTGAGCGTGAAAAGGTAATTTTTGGAGGAGAAACAAACCACGATAAACTGTATATTTCTCCCACTTTAATCGAAGAACCAAGTTTAGACAGCACCATAATGAAAGAAGAAATCTTTGGTCCAATTTTACCAATTTTAGTTTATGAAACCGAAGCTGATATTTATAATGTAATCAGCAAGTACGAAAAACCTCTCGCATTTTATATTTTCAGTGAAAATAAATCATTTACTAAAAAATTAATCGCAGATTATTCTTTTGGAGGCGGCTGTATAAACGATACAGTAGTTCATTTTTCTAATAAAAGACTGCCTTTTGGCGGTGTTGGCCATAGCGGAATTGGAGCTTATCACGGAAAATTGAGTTTTGATATTTTTTCTCATCATAAGGCGATGGTAAAAAAAGCAAACTGGCTTGATCTGCCCATGCGTTACGCTCCTTACAAGGATAAACTAGCTTCAATAAAACGAATTTTAGACTGGCTTTAAATTAGAAAAACAATTTCGTAATGTTTTGTAGATTTTTATACGGAATTGATTTAAAATATTATATTTACGTCAACAATAATTTATTACGACGAAGAATATAAAACAACTCTACTTTTTAAAATGAAATCTACACTTGAACAAATTGAGGACATCAAAAGAGATGGCTATTCGATAGATTTTTCTACTGTTTTTACTTACGCTTTTGAAAATTACAAAAAGATAGCTTTGTATTCAGGGTTAATAATCCTTGTATTTTCATTTCTTGCCTTTATAGTAATTATGGGATTAGCTACTTTATTTTATGGTTTGCAGGCCTTCTCAGAAGATTTTATTAAGAACTTCGAAAGTCAAAAACTTACATACATCGAGCAAGTAGTTTCGACAGTAGCAATTGCAGTAGTAACCGCCATATTTGCACCGCTCGGGGCCGGGTTTCTTAAAATGGCAGACTGTGCAGATAAGGATGAGGAATTTAATGTTTCAACAATTTTCACCTACTATAAAGCACCGTACTTTTTTCAATTATTTTCTTTAGCATTTTTGTTAGCTGTTGTAAGTACAGGAATTTCGTATGTTTTAGACAGTACCGGAATAATGTTTTTAGGCGGCGGAGTATCAATAATGATTTCGTTTTTTACGTATTTTTCAATTCCGTTAGTGGTTTTTGGAAATTTAAAAGCTATAGATGCAATTAAATCAAGTATTATTATTGTAAGCAAAAATCCATTAATAATTTTCGCTCTGTTTGTAATAGGATTTCTCGGTTCATTTGTGGGCTTTTTTGCATGTTGCGTCGGATTACTTTTTACAATTATATTCAATACTTCTGTAACGTATGCTGCTTATTTTTCAATTTTCACCGAAGAAGAACAGCCAGATTCTATTGATTCAATTGGAAAATCGGATTTTGAATAAAAAAACTAAGTTCTAAATAAATTATTAAGAGCTTAACCACCTCTTTATTAGAATTTAAATTGCTATTTACTAAACCAAACATATCTCAAAATCTATGGTAGAAAACTATAGTTTTTTCAATCTATTGGTTTCAGGTATTGCCTGTTCTGGTAATGCTCTGAAATCAATTATGACAAACTGGTACGTTTTCAATTCAGACATTATTTTTTATAATAACCCAAAATTTATACTTCTCGGTTTCTCTTTATTGGGCTTTTTAGGGCTTTTGGTTTATCAATTTTTTCGCATTAAAGCAAAAATTGGAAATTTCATTGAAAAAAAGAAAGAAGCAGAAACCGCAGGAAGGGAATATCAGCTTTATATTTTATTTTTTGGAATTGCAGTTATTGTAATCGAAATCATAAATGAAATTTTTAAAATCAGACCGAAAAGTTTACTGGCCGTAAACGTTTCAATAGGTTTTTTTGTTCTTCTTGTCTATATAGTAACAGACAAAATAAAATGGCTGAGAGATAAAATTCAGCAGATTTTCATCTTTAGTTTCTTTATTTACATTACTTATGTTTGCTGCAACATAGTTTTTCTGCCTAAAGATGTTGTTCCTGTAATCGTTTTTTTAATCTCATTTTTCTTTTCATACAATATTTTAAAACCAATAAAAATTTACTGGTTCTTTGTTGGTCTTACTTTTATATTTCTTATTTCAACAGTTGTATTTCAATTAATTCCTCTAAAATCCTCTATTTTATTAATTAATTTCTGCATCCTGATTTTCATTATTAATCAGGTAAAATATGCCGTTTTACAAAATAATCGGGACAATTTCAGGTTTGCAAACGAAATTGTACACAAAGGAAATTCACTAACAATTGCAACAGATCAAAAAGGTGAAATATTATTTTGCAGTGAAACCGTAACCGCAATTTTAGGCTACCAGCCCGAAGAAGTTATGGGACTTAATTTTTGGAAACTCACAAAAGGTGATGAATATAACAAAAATATTTCTCTAATAAATCATGAAGAAAATAAAATTTATACCCGAAAACTAAAAAATAAAAACGGAGAATATAAATACATCCAATGGAAAGATAAAAAATTCTCTGATGATTTAATTATAAGCATTGGCCAGGATGTTACCGAGCAGATCATCGTACAGGACCAATATAAAAACTTAATTCAAACGGCGACAGATATTATTTTTGAAGTCGATGCAGATGGTTATTTTACTTTTATAAATGAATTTGCGTATTCGCTTTTAGGTTATTCTGAAGATGAAATAATTCAAAAACATTATTCAAACTTCATTCATGAAAAATATACAATGAGTGCAGTTGATTTTTATGAAAATTTTGAAAGCAACGGGAATAAATTCCCCATAATAGAACTTCCTATTTTAAAGAAAAACGGTCAGGAATTATGGATATCGCAAAAGATTATCATTCGCAAAAATGACTTAGATCAAACTATTGGTTTTGCAGGAATTGCAAGAGATATTACTGAAATAAAAAATGCCGAAAACGAGAAAAAAAGACGTCTCGAAAAAATCGAGGCTTACAACAATTCGACTAAAAAATTATCAACGACTGACTTTAGCACTTATAATAATTTAAATACCGTTATCGATTATATTATAAAAGAAGCTTCTACAGTAAGCAAATCTAACCGGGTAAGTTTTTGGAAATATTATAGAGACCTGATTACTTGTAAAAACTTATACAGTATTGACAATCAAACCCTGACAGATAAAAACATTCTGGATAAAGAATCTTATCCAATTTATTTTGAAACCTTAAAGAGCAAAGCAATAATAAATGCTCCTGACGTTTTTAATAAATTAGAAACCTCAGAATTTCAAAAGCTTTATTTTACCAAAAATAAAATTAAATCAATGCTGGATGTCCCAATATTTTTAAGCGGACAATTAGCTGGTGTAGTTTGTTTTGAAAGTACTGAGGAACAAAGAGAGTGGGATAATGAGGATATCAATTATGCCAGAACTATTTCTGATGTTGTTTCGCTGGCTATCTCAATGCAGATGCGTTTGGAAACTGAACGCCGATTAGAATTTAAAAGTCAGTTATTATCAGCGCTTTCGCTTTGTACAGAAAAATTTCTGCTGAGTAAATCTACAGAACAAATGTTTCAGGAAACCTATGATTTGATTGGAAGAGCCTCAAAAGCAGATCATATGTTTTATTATGAAAGAGACTTTACAACCAATACCGTTATCCAGAAATACAAATGGTCAAGAAAAGGAATCCCGCATCAAATTACGCCTCTGCGCCATATGACAGAGGAAAATTTAACGGAAATTTTTGAAGCCGCAAAAAACAAACGAATTCTAAATACTTTTACAAGAAAGCTTGAAGATAAATTTTTTAAACAATTACTCATCGATAATGAAATAAAATCAATTTTAATTCTGCCCTTATATATCAACGATATTTTTACCGGATTTATTGGTTTTGATGATTGTGCGAGAGAACGAAAATGGTCTGAAGAGGAAATATATATTTTTCAGGTTTTGGCCAACAATATTTCATCTGCATTAGAAAGAAATAGAAACGAAGCGAAGATTATTGAAAGCGAAGAAAAATTTAAATTAATTGCCAACAATATCCCCGGAACAGTTTATTTATCAAAGTTTGATGCGTTTTCGACTAAAATTTTCCTAAACGACGAGATTCAAAACTTAACCGGATATTCTAAGGCTGAGTTTATCGAAAATAACCTTTCGTTTTTATCCCTTATTCACCATGAAGACCGCGACGAGGTTATTAATAATCAAATCGATAATCTCCAAAACGGAATGCCTTTGCATAATGTTTACCGCATTAAACGAAAATCCGGCGAATATATTTGGGTTGAAGAATTTGGGGATGTTATTAAAAAAGGTGACGAAATTGAATTTGTGGGAGGAATTTACTTTGATATCACCAATAAAAAAGAAACCGAAGACGCTATTAAAGCCAAACAATTAGCAGAAGCGGCCAATAAATCAAAATCTGATTTTCTGGCCAATATGTCGCATGAAATCAGAACACCTTTAAACGGAATTATTGGTTTTACCCATTTATTGATGAAAACTGACTTAGAAGAGATTCAGGAAAAATACATGACAACCATTAATCAATCAGCACACTCGCTGTTGGAGATTATAAATGATATTCTTGATTTTTCTAAAATTGAAGCCGGAAAACTAGAGCTTTTCATTGATTTATATGATATTAAAAAAGTACTCGGTCAGGTTTTCGATTTAATTGTTTTTGAATCCAATCAAAAAAACCTGCAGCTGGAACTCAATGTAGACCAAGATGTTCCTAAATATATTTGGACTGATATTGTTCGAATAAAACAAATCCTGATTAATCTGCTTTCTAATGCCGTAAAATTTACTAATGAAGGTTCTATAAAACTGAATGTTTCTGTTTTATCAAAAACAAAAAATAATTTTTCGACCATACGATTTTCTGTAATTGATACCGGAATTGGAATTATGGAGAAAAACCAAAAGAAAATTTTTAAGGCCTTTTCGCAGGCAGATAGTTCAACAACGAGAAAATTTGGCGGAACCGGTTTAGGCTTAACAATATCAAATCAGCTTTTGGCCTTAATGGAAAGCCGATTACAGCTGGAAAGTAAAATTGGCGAAGGAAGTAATTTCTTCTTCGATTTAAATTTAAAAACCAGCAATCAAAGTACAAACGAAAAATATAATACCGAATTAAAAAATTTGCAAGCCGCCCCTACTGAAAATCAAAATGAGACAAACGGTAAAAATATACGCTTTTTAATTGTTGAAGATAATAAAGTAAACATGCTGCTCTTAAAAACAATTGTAAAAAACCTGTATCATAATGCTTTTATTTTTGAATGTGAAAATGGTTATGAGGCTGTAAAACAATTTGAAAGCATTAATCCAACGCTTGTTTTTATGGATATACAAATGCCGATTATGAACGGCTACGAAACCACAAAGGCTATCAGAAATACTACTACAGGAAAAGATATCCCGATAATTGCCGTAACTGCAGGCGCCGAAAAAGAAGAGCGCAACAAATGCATTTCTGCCGGAATGGATGATTATATTTCAAAACCAATTATGAAAGGCACTGTTGAGGAAACTTTGGTAAAATGGCTAAAATAATTAAAACTAAATCGTCACAAATCATAAGTAATTCCCAAAAATTATATAAATTCGTACAAGAAAAAACATAAAAAGCTTAAATACGATTTACTATGAAATGGAGAGGTTCAAGAGAAAGCGATAATGTAGAAGACAGAAGATCAGTTTCTGGCGGCAAAATAGCTGTTGGAGGCGGTGTTATTGGCATCATTATCTTGCTATTGAATGTTTTTGGTGGTGAGAATGCAAAACTTATCACACCTGTTTTAGAACAAATGCAAGGAGGACAGACTCAAACTGAAGCTGCTGCACCATTAAGCAAAGAAGATGAAGAAATGGGCCATTTTGTAAAATCGGTTTTAGCAAAAACAGAAGATACCTGGGGGAAAATATTTGCCGAACACGGAATGACATATAAAAACCCGAAATTGGTACTTTTTAGAGGTTCTGTTCAAACTGCTTGCGGCGGAGCATCTTCGGCATCGGGTCCATTTTATTGTCCCGCAGATCAAAAAGTTTATATGGATTTAGGTTTCTTTGAAGAACTAAAAACTAAATTTGGTGCGAAAGGCGGAGATTTTGCCATTGCGTATGTTATTGCTCATGAAATTGGACATCATATTCAGACTTTATTAGGTACTTCTGCAAAAATGCATCAGGAGCAGGAAGGCAAAAGCCAGGCCGAAGCTAATAAACTTTCTGTGGCTTTAGAGCTTCAAGCCGATTTTTATGCCGGAGTCTGGGCACATGACAATCAACAATACTTAGACGAAGGTGATATAGAAGAAGCATTAAGTGCTGCAAATGCCGTTGGAGACGACGCAATTCAAAGCAAAATGCAAGGACAAATTGTTCCGGATTCCTTTACCCACGGAACATCAGAACAAAGAATGTACTGGTTTAAAAAAGGTTTTAAAACCGGCGACATCAAACAAGGAACTACCTTTGAGGAAATTTAAAAACACAATAAGCCAAATATAATAACCACTAAAGCATGATTTAACCGTCATGCTTTTTTTTGTTTTTTATTGAACCTTTTTTTGAACCATATAAGTTATGTAAGGTCATTTTAGATTGCTTTGTGATTGTTTCAGTGCAAAAATAATTATAGCTGATATAAGTGATATAGCCGTTTTTGTCATTCCTGTAAAGGTTAGATATTTCGGTAACAAAATTTAACTTTAATAAATTTTGTTGCGATGAGAAATAATAGTCAAGATTGCACATTAGAGAGAAACTATTTAGAGAAATATCGTTTCTTAATAAAAGAATATGAGCAGGTAAAAAATAAAACTCACCCGCTTTATAAAAAAGCGATGGATTTTTACACAGCAAATGACACTTGCAGAAAAAGTTTCTTAAAGTATTATAATCGTTATAAACAGAGCGGGAAATCTCGGGATCTATTACCCCAAAAGCGGGGTCCAAAATATAAAACCAGACGTCCTTTGCCCTTTATAGAACAGAAAGTAATAGAATTACGAGAAAAAGGAAACAACAGATATGAAATTGTTAGTATATTGAATCCCAAATTAGGAAAACATACACCATCATATTCTGGAGTTTATAATATTTTAAAACGGCATAAAATAAATAGATTAACTCCGAAGATTAAAAGGAATCATCAAAAAATAATCAAGGAAAGAATGGGACAGCTGGGTCATATTGATTGTCATTATTTAAGTAAAAGTATTGTTCGAGGAGAAAACAAAAAGCTCTATTTAGTCTGTGTAATTGATGACTACAGCCGGGTTGCCTGGGCAGAATTGGTTCCCGACATCACAAGTTTGACAGTTATGTTTGCCGCATTAAAATGCTTAAACATCTTAAGCAGTCATTATGAAATAAAATTTGAAGAGATATTATCTGACAATGGAGCTGAGTTTGGACCTAAAACAAGCAAGGTAAAAAATAATCATCCTTTTGAAAGAATGTTAATGGAATTAGGCATAGTGCACAGATACACAAAACCATATCGACCACAAACAAACGGCAAAGTAGAACGCTTTTGGAGAACTCTGGAAGATGATTTATTAAGAGATACTGATTTTGATTCTCAAGAAGAACTAAAGGAAGAATTATTACAATATTTATATTATTACAATCATGAAAGGCCACATCAGGGAATTGATGGAAAAAAGCCAATTGAAATGATAAATCCGTTACCGAAATAAGTGACTTTTACAATTCCGACGAAGGAGAAATCACACCAGAAACTCCGCATAGAAAGTCTCCAATCTTTGTTGATCTACGAGTGCGACAAATAATATTAATCGATATTAAGAACATAGCCAGCGGTTTTAACCGCTGGAACGCAACACATATCACACATGCAACATCTCACAATGCATATTAAAATACGCATATTCCAAACGTCCCCGCGGTTGAAACCGCGGGCTATATTTGAAATACAGTAAAATTTGAGCTGTAAGGAATATTGAGCTTTCCCCTTTTTAAACTTATTAGTTACCATAATCCAAGCCTAATCTAAAATGACCTTACATAACTTATATGGTTCAAAAAAATTAAACGCACAAAAAAAGCCTTGAATTTCTTCAAGGCTTTAAATTTCTGGGTGGCTGACCGGGTTCGAACCGGCGACCCGCGGCACCACAAACCGCTACTCTAACCAGCTGAGCTACAACCACCATTTTTGCTTAGCGAGTGCAAATATATAACAAAGGTTTACTTCTACAAAGAAAAAAATGAAAAATTTACATCAAATCTTCTAAGCTATTGACTGCCAAACATCTTTCAACAGTAAAACCTTCAGCAAAATCTTTTCCAACCAGTCTTCCTAAGTCCTGTGCACGATAATTCAAGCTTTCAAAGAAGTTTTTACTTGTAATTGGTGTTGCAGGTTCCTTCGAATTCGGATCATAAAATTGTGTTTTATAAGCAGAAATCGCTTCAACCTTTTTCTTCTCAAAACCCGTAATATCCACTACAAAATCTGGAGTAATGTTTTTCCATTGAATATAATGATACACCAATTTTGGTCTCCAGGCCTCTTGTTTTTCTCCATCTATTGAAGTTTCAATTTTTATCAATCCCGATAAAAAGCAGGCATCAGAAACTAATTTACTGCCTTTTCCGTGATCAATATGGCGATCATCAATTGCGTTGCATAATACAATTTCCGGTTTGTATTTTCGAATCATTTTGATGACTTCCAATTGATGTTTTTCGTCATTCATGAAAAATCCGTCACGTAAGCCTAAATTCTCACGAACCAAAACACCTAAAATCTTTGCTGCCACTTTTGCTTCTTCATCCCTGGTTTCGGCAGTTCCGCGCGTTCCTAGTTCGCCGCGTGTTAAATCTACAATACCAACTTTTTTCCCAAGGGAAACTTCTTTTAAAATTGTTCCGGCACAACCTAATTCTACATCATCCGGATGCGCGCCAAAGGCTAATATGTCTAATTTCATAATTTTTAATATCAATGTCAAAAATCAATTTCAATAACAATTCTGAAAATTAAAATCAATCTTTTGTCTTTATTCTTTATTCTATTCTCTATTCTCTATTCTCTATTCTCTATTCTCTATTCTCTATTCTCTATTCTCTATTCTCAAAACTCTTTTCATCGTCATTGATTTATTGACACTTTCCACCCATTCTTTTTCGGGAATACTTTCTCTTGTAATACCACATCCCATATATAAAATCGCTGTGTCATCCTGAATCTGCATGCTTCGTAAATTTACAAATAAATCAGAACTTATTTTACTGCCCGCAAAACTGCTGTTTAATTCGCCCAGAAAACCCGTATAAAAAGTTCTGTCGTAATTTTCATTTTCAATAATAAAAGCTTTTGCTTTTTTCTTTGGTAATCCACAGACTGCAGGAGTTGGATGAAGCGTATCGATAACTTCTTCCAGAGTTGAATTCTCGTTTAAAACTCCCGAAATATCCGTTTTAATATGCCAGATAGATCCGGCTTTTAAACTATACGGTTCTGTAACCACAACAGAATTGGCAACTTCTCGTAAACGTTTTACAATGAAATCAGTAACATATTGCTGTTCGTCTTTTTCTTTTTGTCCCCAGTGAATTTCGGTTTCTAAATTTGCTTTTTGCGTTCCTGCCAAAGCTGTTGTCTCAAAAGCATTCCCGTTTGCTTTTAGCAGTTGTTCTGGCGTTGCCCCCATCCAAAGTCCAATTTTAGGATGAAAAAAACAATAACAAAAAGTCGTAGGATATAATTGAACCAAATGCTGGAAAGTTTCAACAAAATCAAATTCAGATAAATTTACTTTTTCACTTCTTGATAAAACTACTTTTTTGAATTCTTCTTTTTTAATGGCCTCGATTCCTTTTGAAACTAAATTTTCGTATTTAATTTTAGCCTCTGCATCAAAATTCAGATCATCAATTTCAGTTGCTTCAAATGCAGTAATTTCCTTGACAGCACTAATAATTTCTGATTCATTTTCTGGAATTAAAACAAGTTGTTTTTCATCAAAAGAAGCAAAAACAAATCCTTTTTCACTGTAATCCGTAATTTTATGTAAAGTATCATTTTGCTGTAAAAGCCCAAAAACACTTGAAATATTAGGTTTAGAATAAATTACAAAAGGTAAGTTTTGATTGTAATGTTGTTTTGTTTTTGAGAAAAAATTATTCATGCTCCTTATTCTGTTTTCTTTTTCTCTAAAACAATATTTGTAAGCTTGCAAAGGGAAATCAAATTCCCGGCCTCATCCGTAATTTTAATTTCCCAAAGATGAAGACTTTTTCCTTTATGAATAATTTTAGCTGTGCCAAAAACTACGCCTTCACGAATACTTTTTAAATGGTTTGCCGAGATTTCGATACCGCGAACTTCTTGTTCTTTTGCATTAATAAAAAAGTGTGAAGCGGCACTTCCAACACTTTCTGCCAAAGCTGCAGAAGCTCCGCCATGTAATAAGCCCATTGGCTGGTGAACACTTGGATTTACAGGCATTTTTGCAGTTAAAAAATCTTCTCCAGCGTCGATATATTCGATTTTTAGCGTTTCCATCAAAGTGTTTTTAGAAAACTCATTGCAGTACGCTATAATCTGTTCTTTAGTATAATTCATTAAAATGGACTTTAAAATCGTAAAATTAAAGAAAAGATGAGATACAAATTCGAAAATCCCATTTTAAAATTAAAATTCAACTTCAAACATGTAAGTTTTTTGCTATTTTTACAAAAACAATCAAACATCAATCTTTGGCTGGAAGTTTTTTTTGCCACAGATTACACAGATTAAAAGGATTTAAAAATATACCGCTACGACCTGATAGAAGAGACAGACGAAGAATTGCACAAATTTTCAAAAATTAAAATTCGCGGAAATTTGTGAAATTCGTGGCGAAAAAAAATCTTTTTAATCCTTTTAATCTGTGGCAAAAAAAACTAAACATATTCAAATGCGTCAATACTTTGTACTCTTTATTTTCGGAATAATTCTAGCTTTTAGTTCCTGCCGAACTGATTTTGATACCGTTGCCAGTACCGGAGATTTAAAGTTTTCAAAAGACACCGTTTATTTGGATACTGTTTTTAAAAACATTGGTTCAAGCACGTATCAGCTTAAGGTTTACAACCGAAGTAAAAATGATATTTCCATACCGATTGTACAGCTTAAAAAAGGACTTAATTCAAAATACCGAATGACGGTTGACGGAATGAGCGGCAGCAACGGAAAGATTTTTAAAGATGTTACGCTTTTAGCAAAAGACAGCCTTTACATTTTTATAGAAACTACGGCAGATATTACAGATGCAAATCCTACTGATTTTTTATATACCGATGAAATTCAGTTTGACAGCGGTGCCAATCTTCAGGAAGTGGCTTTGGTAACTTTAATTCAGGATGCTGTATTTTTATTTCCAAAACAAAATGCCGACGGAACAAAAGAAAAAATCCAGATTGAAGGCAAAGATGTCGACGGATTTTATCTGGACGAAAATGATCCTGAAAACGGAAATGAATTAATTTTTACTAAACAAAAACCTTATGTTATTTATGGTTATGCCGGAGTTCCAGAAAATAAAACCGTAACTTTTGAAACCGGGACCAGGGTTCATTTTCATGCCAATTCTGGTTTGTATGTTGGCGATAAAGCTACCCTTCAAATTAACGGAACTGCTTCAACAACCGAGAAACTAGAAAACGAAGTTATTTTTGAAGGCGATCGTTTAGAATCCCTTTATTCTGATATTCCGGGACAATGGAAATCCGTTATTTTTGCTAACGGAAGTACAAACCACTCTATCAATCATTTAACTTTAAAAAATGCTGTTATTGGCTTAGATTTTAAAAATCCGTTAAATGCAATTGAAATTAAAAACACACAGATTTACAACTGCGTAGAGTATGGAATCCTGGCGCAAAATGCTCACATAAACGGTGAAAACATCGTGATTAATTATGCCGGAATTGCAAGTTTATCTTGTGTTTATGGCGGAAATTATAGTTTTACACATTGTACTTTCAACAATAACTGGCAAAATAGTTCTCATTTTGCTGTTACTTTAAGTAATAGTCTAGCCGGAGCATCCCCGGAAACGAATCCGTTGACACAGGCCGCTTTTAACAATTGCATTATTTACGGCTCCAGCACAAATGAATTCAATTTAGCAAAAAACACAAACGCTGCTTTTGTTTATCAGCTAAATAATTGTCTTTTGAAATTTGGAAGCACAACAAATCCTGATTATCAATTTAAAACAGATACGGAACATTATAATAATATTATTCTAAACGAAAACCCGAAGTATTATAATGTTTCTAAAAACCAGCTGAATATTGATAAAACTTCTGCCGCTTTCGCGAAAGGGAATCCGGCGTATATAATTCCGTTAGACATTTTAGGAGCTGTAAGAACTTCTCCTCCAGATCTGGGTGCTTATCAAAGCAAAGATTTTCCGAAGTAAAAAAAATTATAAGTTTCTATATAGTCTATATTCTAACTTTATTTTAAATGAACTTATATCACTTATATGAATAAAAAAGTCGCCGTAAGAAAATATACCTTAAAATTAAACATCGCTTAACGTATCGTATTCATAAAAATAATAAATTTGCTACAATATTGATTTTAAGTTTCTAAAATTCAGATCCTTAAAGCCGTATTACAATCAAACTTTAAACCCCTATTTTTATGAAAAAAAACTACTTTTTGCTCTTATTGCTATTCGTTACAATTGGCTTTGCCCAAATTCCTTCCGGTTATTACAATACCGCAACCGGAACAGGTTATACTTTAAAAACGCAATTGTACAACATTATTAAAGGTCATACTGATAACGGATATGCTGGTTTATATACTACTTACCAAACATCAGACGTCGACAATTTTTACGAAAATGATGGAACTGTATTAGACATGTATTCTGAAAATCCATCAGGAACAGATCCTTATAATTACAGCACAGGAAGTACACAACGATGCGGAAGTTATTCTGTTGAAGGCGATTGCTACAATAGAGAACATATTATTCCGCAGTCTGTTTTTAATGAGCAGTCACCAATGGTTTCTGATGCGCATTTCATAACTCCAACGGATGGAAAAGTAAACGGAGTGCGTTCAAACTATCCACATGGAACTGTAAGTTCAGCAACTTATACTTCACAAAATGGAGGAAAATTAGGATCAAGTTCTGTATCTGGATATTCAGGAACCGTTTTTGAACCTATCAATGCCTTTAAAGGGGATATTGCCCGAATGTATTTTTATTTTGCAACAAGATATGAGAATACCGTTGCCGGATATTCTTATGCAATGTTTGATGGTTCAAGTAATAAAGTTTTCACTACGGCTTTCTTAAACCTCCTTTTGGCATGGCATGCGCAAGATCCTGTAAGTTCAAGAGAAATTGCAAGAAATAATGCTATTTATGCGCGTCAAAATAACAGAAATCCGTATATCGATCATCCAGAATATGTAAATCAAATTTGGGGCGGAACTCCATCTGGAGATACTCAGGCACCAACTACTCCAGCAAGTTTAGCTTCGACTTCAAAAACAGCAACTTCAATTTCACTTTCGTGGAATGCCTCTACAGATAATGTAGCTGTTACGGGTTATGATGTTTATGCAAACAGTGTTTTAAAAACAACTGTATCAGGAGTTACAGCTACGATTACAGGTTTAACAGCTTCTACAGCTTATTCTATTTATGTAAAAGCAAAAGATGCAGCCGGAAATACTTCTGCCTCAAGCAATACAATTTCGGTAACAACCAACAGCAGCGGAACAGGAACTGCAACAGATTTACTTTTCTCTGAATACATTGAAGGTTCTGGAAATAACAAAGCTTTAGAAATTGCGAACAATACAGGAAGCACTGTTAGTTTATCTGCTTACACTATAAAAAAACAAACCAATGGTGCTGGTTCATGGAGTACCGGTTTGGCTTTAAGCGGTACATTGGCAACAGGAAGTAAATTTGTAATTGTAAACAGTTCTATTTCTTCAACTTGTTTTTCTCCAGGTTCAGCTAACATTTCTACAACCGCAACAGAATTAACTTTTAACGGAAATGATGCTGTAGGTTTATTCAAAAACGGAGTTCTAATTGATATCATCGGAACTTTTAATGGCGGAACTGCTAATTTTGCTATTGATGTTACTTTAAGAAGAAAATCAACAGTAACTTCTCCAAGTACAACTTTTAATCTAAGCTCACAATGGGATTCTTATACACAAGATACCTGTAACAATTTGGCAAGCAAAATGGCACAGCCAATCGAAGAAGTTGTGGAACTTTCAGATGAAATTGTTGTTTTCCCAAATCCTTCTGACGGAAACTTCAATATCGGTTTAGGCAATTCAGATTCTCCTTATTCGATAGAAATCCTCTTGTTTTCAGGACAAAAAGTTTTCGAAAAACAAAACACAACAGATTCTGTAATTTCAGTAAGTCATCTTTCAAGCGGAATTTATATTGCTAAAATTACAAGAGATTCAAAAACTATAATTAAAAAGATAGTAATCAACTAAATATTTTTGTTCACACAGATTTGGCGGATAAAGCAGATTAAAATTTTAATAAATATTGACACAGATTTATTAATAACTCTACCCAAAAAGATCTGCTCAATCTGCTGAATCTGCGTGAAACAAAAAAACTTTGCATACGAGAAGACGCACTGCTGTGCGCCTCTACATTGTCATAAAAAACACATATTTTTTTTCACACAGATTTGGCGGATAAAGCAGATTAAGAAATCTAATAAATATTGACACAGATTTATTAATAACTCTACAAAATTAAATCTGCTCAATCTGCGTAAAACAAAAAAAACTTTGGCGTCTTAGCTAGATTAAATACATTTTTTTTGCGAGAAAACATTACACACAAGAAGACGCAGTGCTGTGCGCCTCTACACATGGTAAAAAATACCCATCTTTTTTTAAAAGAGTTTGTTATCAAATTTGCGCTTACTATTTATTTACATTAAATTTGCAGCTCAATACAACAAACTACACATCACAATGATCCATTTCTTTGAAAACCAAAGCAAAACTGTTTTTGCCGTACAAACGCAAAACGAAATTTCAGCTCAAGACATTTCAAAATTAAACTGGCTTTTTGCCGACGCGAATAAGATCGAAAAATCCGTACTGACGGATTTTTTTGTTGGTCCACGTGCCACTATGATTACTCCATGGAGTACAAATGCTGTAGAAATCACTCAAAACATGGGTATTTCGGGCATTATCAGAATTGAAGAATTTCATCCGGCAGCAGAAGATTTTACTGGTTTTGACCCAATGCTTTTTCAAAAATTCAATCAATTAGATCAGGAGATTTTCACTATCAACATTCAACCGGAACCAATTCTGGAAATTGATGATATTGCTGCTTACAATAAAGCAGAAGGTTTAGCTTTAAGCGAAGAAGAGGTTGAATATTTAAATAATCTTGCAGCTAAGCTAGGAAGAAAGTTAACAGATTCTGAAATTTTCGCTTTCTCTCAGGCCAATTCAGAACACTGCCGTCACAAAATTTTCAACGGAACATTTGTAATCGATGGCGAAGAAAAAGAAACTTCTCTTTTCAAATTAATTAAAAAAACATCACAGGAAAATCCTAACGATATTGTTTCTGCTTACAAAGACAACGTTGCTTTTGTAAAAGGACCAAAAGTGCAGCAATTTGCACCTAAATCAGCAGATAAACCTGATTTTTACGAAATAAAAGAATTTGATTCGGTTATCTCATTAAAAGCCGAAACACACAATTTCCCAACAACAGTTGAGCCTTTCAACGGTGCTGCTACAGGATCTGGAGGAGAAATTCGTGACCGTTTAGCCGGAGGACAAGGTTCATTGCCATTAGCAGGAACTGCAGTTTACATGACTTCATATTCTCGTTTAAAGTCCTTCGACTCCGCTCAGGATGACAGGACTTGGGAAAATGCAATGGAAGAAAGAAAATGGCTGTATCAAACTCCAATGGATATTTTGATTAAAGCTTCAAATGGAGCTTCTGATTTCGGAAATAAATTTGGTCAGCCGCTAATTACAGGTTCTGTTTTAACTTTCGAACATTCAGAAAACGACCGTAAAATTGGTTACGATAAAGTAATCATGCAAGCGGGAGGAATTGGATACGGAAAATTAGATCAATCAATTAAAAAGAAACCACAAGAAGGTGATAAAATCGTAATTCTTGGAGGAGAAAATTATAGAATCGGAATGGGTGGTGCTGCGGTTTCTTCTGCAGATACAGGAGCTTTCGGTTCAGGAATCGAGTTAAATGCCATTCAGCGTTCTAACCCGGAAATGCAAAAACGTGCTGCAAATGCGATTCGTGGTTTAGTAGAAAGCGACAATAACCCAATTGTTTCTATTCATGATCACGGAGCTGGAGGACATTTAAACTGCCTTTCAGAATTAGTGGAAGAAACTGGAGGTTTAATTGATTTAGATAAATTACCAGTTGGAGACCCTACTCTTTCTGCAAAAGAAATTATCGGAAACGAGTCTCAGGAAAGAATGGGATTAGTTATTGGTCAAAAAGATATTGATACATTACAAAGAATCGCTGACAGAGAGCGTTCACCAATGTATCAGGTTGGAGATGTAACAGGAGATCACCGTTTTACATTCGAATCAAAATCAAATGGTTCAAAACCGATGGATTATGCTTTAGAAGATTTCTTCGGAAGTTCTCCAAAAACGGTTATGACTGATAAAACTATTGACAGAAAATATGCTGATGTTGCTTACAACGCAGCAGATTTTGAAAGCTATTTAAAAAACGTTTTACGTTTAGAGGCTGTTGCTTCAAAAGACTGGTTAACAAATAAAGTGGACCGTTGTGTGGGAGGAAAAGTAGCAAAACAGCAAAATGCAGGACCTTTGCAATTGCCTTTAAATAATGTTGGGGTTATGGCTCTGGATTATTTAGGTAAAGAAGGAATTGCGACTTCTATTGGCCACGCTCCTATCGCTGCTTTGATTGATCCGGTTGCAGGAAGCAGAAATGCTATTGCCGAATCGTTATCAAACATTGTTTGGGCGCCAATAAAAGATGGTTTAAAAGGAATTTCATTATCTGCAAACTGGATGTGGGCTTGTAAAAACGAAGGTGAAGACGCTCGTTTATACGCTGCTGTTGAAGGCTGTTCAGATTTTGCAATCGAATTGGGAATCAATATTCCAACAGGAAAAGATTCACTTTCGATGAAACAAAAATATCCAAATGACGAAGTAATCGCGCCGGGAACGGTTATTATTTCGGCTGGAGGAAACTGTACAGATATTAGAAAAGTAGTAGAACCGGTTTTACAGAAAAACGGAGATTCAATTTATTATATCAATTTGTCTCAGGATGATTTCAAACTTGGAGGTTCATCTTTTGCACAAATTAGAAACACAATCGGAAACGAAACTTCTACTATAAAAGATGCTTCTTTCTTCAAAAATGCTTTTAACACAATCCAGGAATTAATCGGCGAAAGCCAGATTTTAGCCGGACACGATATCGGAAGCGGTGGTTTAATTACAACTTTATTAGAATTGTGTTTTGCAGATGTGAATTTGGGAGCTAAAATTGATTTCAGCGCTTTCGCGGAAAAAGATTTGTTGAAAATTCTTTTCGCAGAAAACATCGGAATCGTATTCCAAGCTAAATCTGACGCAGCTGTTGAAGCTAAATTAAACGCAAACAATATCGAATTCTTTAAAATTGGTTCGGTACAAAATACAGCAGTTTTAAACCTTGGACTTTGGACTTTAGACATTCCGACTTATAGAGACATTTGGTTCGAAACTTCTTATTTATTAGATCAAAAACAATCTAAAAACGGAAGAGCTCAGGCACGTTTCGAAAACTACAAAAATCAAGTTTTAAATTATACTTTCCCTGCACATTTTACAGGAAAAAAACCAGAAATCGACAATTCTAAACCAAGACCTAAAGCTGCTATTATTCGTGAAAAAGGAAGTAATTCTGAGCGTGAAATGGCAAATGCAATGTACTTGGCAGGATTTGATGTAAAAGACGTTCACATGACCGATTTAATTTCGGGTCGTGAAACGCTTGAAGATATTCAGTTTATTGGCGCTGTTGGAGGATTCTCTAACTCAGATGTTTTAGGTTCTGCTAAAGGCTGGGCCGGAGCTTTCTTATACAACGAAAAAGCAAAAACAGCTTTAGATAAATTCTTTAAAAGAGAAGATACTTTATCTGTTGGAATCTGTAACGGATGTCAGTTGTTTATGGAATTAGAAGTGATTAATCCTGAGCATGAAGTTCATGGAAAAATGCACCATAACGAAAGCCAGAAACACGAAAGTATCTTTACCTCTGTAACGGTTCAGGAAAATAATTCTGTAATGTTATCTACTTTAGCTGGAAGCACTTTAGGAGTTTGGGTTTCTCACGGAGAAGGTAAATTCAAATTACCTTATTCAGAAGATCAATACAACATTGTTTCTAAATATGCATACGAAGGTTATCCTGCAAACCCAAATGGTTCTGATTACAACACAGCAATGATGTGTGACAAAACTGGAAGACACTTGGTTATGATGCCTCATATTGAGCGTTCGACTTTTCAATGGAACTGGGCTCATTATCCAAAAGACAGAAATGACGAGGTTACGCCTTGGCATGAAGCTTTTGTTAATGCAAGAAAATGGATTGAGAAAAACTAAGAAATACATTTTTAATAAAAGCGCCCAAATTTTATCGGGCGTTTTTTTTTGCCACAGATTAAACAGATTAGCACAGATTTTTTCTGAAGAAATCATTTTAATCCTTTTAATCTGTGGCTATAAAAAATAATTCTTGTAATTCGTGCGATTTTTATATAATCTTAAATGCTTTTTAGCCCTTAAATAAAAAATACCCCGAAGCTATCCCTAAATCGAGGCATTTTTTTTTAATTTCTAAAAGCTGTTGCAATACCGGTTACAATATTTGAAGCGCCATAAGCAAACAATCCTGAAGCTGATGCAATTTGGCCAGCAAAAAATTGATTCTCTGCAATTGCATTGCTAAAGAATGTTCCTCCTGCAGCTCCGGCAATTAATCCTAAGCCAATAGCAGCAACAGCCCACCAGGGTTCTGGATCCGGGGGCGGAGGCGGATTCTTCAAAAAGCGTCTCCACCAGCCTGGGTATCTGGTTCCACACCAGCCCATTGCTAAAAAGAAGGCAGTTTCCATAATTTCCTAATTTAGTTAGCGCCTACTCTTTTTGCTTTTCGGCATCCGCATTTGAATGAGTAAAAATAAAATAAGTCTAATCTAAATTAACAGGGTTAATTACTGATTTTAAAAGGGGAAAAACACGGTATTTTTTAGTTGAATCGAAATCTTCTGTTTTAATCAAAATTTAAGTTATATTCGCTACATAGAAATCTGCCGCTGATTTTTATAAACGTCAAAAAACACTTTTAAACCTACATAGAAATGAAAGCCGTACATTTATTACTTATTACGCTATTTTTTGCTGCCTCAAAATCGTACTCACAAGCTGAAGTGAATGTAATTACCCACAATTCAAAAGAGCGTTATATTACGACCACTATTGGCTTTCCTGTTCAGGGAACTTATGCTCCTATTGGCCTAAAACAGCCTATTAGTGTTTTAAATCCTGACGGAACTGGTTCTATTCAGGCCGATGATTTAAGCAAGCAAAAGATTAACTGGGGAATTGAATGCACAGAAGACGGAACTCCAATTTTTAAAGAAGGTTTCAATAGCAAGTCTTATACATTTTGGTATAGGCCAAATGACAGCAAGGAATGGTTTTATTCTCAATTCTCAATTCATTTTGTCAAGAAAAAAATGTTCTTAATGGGGGAAAGAGTAAAAGAATACGAAGATTATAACGTACAATAATCTTTTAAAACACCCTCGCAAATTAAATATTTCTTGATTTTTGGGAATATTCGCTATAAAAAAGAAAACGTTTTCGTGAATTTTTAATAGTGTCTATAAATTTTCCCATAAAATTCCATAAAATAAAAAATCATACCTTATTTTTATTTAATTTGCAGTAAAATTCAATATATTAAACATGGTTTCAATCACACGACTTTTTGATTTTCCCTATTATCAACAAGAAACTTATAACCTTCCGGTTGCTCTTGCAACTAAAAAAAATGGAGTTTGGGAAAAAACATCCAGCGCAGAATATATTGCAAAAGCTAATGCCGTTTCGAGAGCATTATTGCGCATGGGCGTTCAAAAAGATGATAAAATTGCCTTAATTACTTCAAATAACAGAACTGAATGGAATGTGATGGATATTGGTATTTTGCAGACTGGTGCGCAAAATGTTCCAATTTATCCAACTATTGCAGAGGAAGATTACGAATATATTTTAAACCACAGCGGAAGTATCTACTGCTTTGTTTCTGATGATGAAGTATATCAAAAAGTACAAGCCATTAGAGCTAATGTACCTACTTTAAAAGAGGTTTATTCTTTTAATGAAATCCCAGGCTGCAAACACTGGTCTGATTTATTATCAGCCGGAGAAGACAACAGCAATCAAAATGAAGTTGAAGCCAGAAAAGACAGTATTCATACTGATGATCTGGCTACTATTATTTATACATCTGGAACGACAGGAAAACCTAAAGGTGTTATGCTTTCGCATAAAAATATTGTTTCGAATGTTTTAGACAGCGCACCAAGAATTCCGTTTGATCCGGGAAAAAGTACCGCTTTGAGCTTCTTGCCAATCTGCCATATTTTTGAAAGAATGATTTTATACATTTATCAATTTTATGGTGTTTCAGTTTATTTTGGAGAATCTATTGATAAAATCAGTGACAACTTAAAAGAAGTTCGTCCAACAGTTATGACGGCTGTTCCGAGGCTTTTAGAGAAAGTTTACGATAAAATTTATGCAAAAGGAACTGAATTAACCGGTATCAAGAAAAAACTGTTTTTCTGGGCTATTGATTTAGGTTTAAAATATGAACCATACGGAGCAAATGGCTTTTGGTATGAGTTTCAATTAAAAATTGCCCGCAAACTTATTTTCAGTAAATGGAAAGAAGGTTTGGGTGGAAATTTAGATTTAATGGTTTCCGGAAGTGCTGCATTGCAGCCGCGTTTAACTAGAGTTTTTGCTGCTGCAGAAATTCCGGTTATGGAAGGTTACGGATTATCTGAAACATCGCCGGTGATTGCCGTTAACGATCAAAGAAACAAAGGTTTTAAAATTGGAACTGTTGGAAAAGTAATTCGCAACGTTGAAGTTAAAATTGCCGAAGACGGAGAAATTCTCTGCAAAGGACCAAACGTAATGCTGGGTTATTACAAAGATGCTGAAAAAACTGCTGAAGCATTACAAAACGGATATTTCCACACAGGAGATATTGGTGAAATTGACAGCGAAGGTTTCTTAAAAATTACCGATCGTAAAAAAGAAATGTTCAAGACATCAGGAGGTAAATATGTTGCACCTCAGCTTATTGAAAATGCAATGAAACAATCTCGTTTTATTGAGCAGATTATGGTTATTGGTGAGGGCGAAAAAATGCCGGCAGCCTTTATTCAGCCAAATTTTGAGTTTGTAAAAGAATGGGCTAAAATTCATAAAATTACTGTAGGAGATTCTAGTGCAGAAATTGCTTCAAATCCAGATGTTATTAAACGTATTGATGAAGAAGTAGAAGGCATCAACGAAAAATTTGGGCATTGGGAAAAAATCAAACGTTTTGAGCTTACTCCGGATGTTTGGTCTATTGACGGCGGACAGCTTACTCCTACTCTAAAATTAAAACGTAAAATCATTAAAGAAATTTACAAAGACCTTTACGCTAAAATCTATAATCACAATTAAATCAAAATAATTTTAACCAAATGGAAAGGCTGTCTATAATAAGGCAGCCTTTTTTTAATACCTAAAAAACAAAAACTGCAAACAATATATATTTGCAGTTTCTTTGCACAGTTATCTGCTATCCTTTAGATAACTGCTTTTAACAAATTAAATTCTAATTTTTAAGGCACCAATGCAAAATCTTAGCAATGTTTTTAGCATCGTCAATTCCGCGGTGATGTGTTCCTTCAAGCGGAATATTCAGCAATTGTAAAGCACCATTCATTCCGGTTGACCTTTGCAGACCAAACTTTTCGGCAAAATGTTCTTTTACATTAATATGCCCATCACCCATTGGGTATGAAATGCCGAAAGATTTACATTGTTTTTTAAGCATATTCAGGTCGTACTGACCGTAACTTGCCCACGTATACAAATCGGGATTATATTCGTCGATTAACTCATTAATGGCATCTTCAAAACTTACTCCGTTTTTATCCAGTAAATCCTGAGTTATAGTTGTCAATTCGGTACAAAACGGACTCACGTGCGAACGCTGCGGTTTTATTAAAATACCTTTGTTCTTGGTAATTTGTCCGGTTTCTGAATCTAAAACGGCTAATCCGATTTCGATAATTTCGTTTTGCTGGCCCTGCGGGACCGCGCCCTGCCAGCATGTGGCTTCTAAATCAATGATGATAATTTTATCTGTAGTTTTCATTTCTTTAATTTTTAAATATTTTATAATTCTCTATCTCCAAAAGGAGCTTTCCAATCTTTCTTCATAATGATTGCTTTTACTTCATCATAAGAAAGTGGTTCATAATTGTGGCAGTCTACGCCAACATCAAAAGAGCGCGATGTTTCATCGTCAAACAAATGACCGTGTGAGTGGCCGTATAAGTGCCATGTTCCTCTAAATGAACTTCTCCATACTTTCATGGCGTAGTGAAACAAGATTATTTTCTGTCTTCCGTTTGGTGCATCTGCATCTTCAACACTTAACTCGTAGTAATCTTTAATCCACTCAAATCGCTTTTTATAACTCAAAGCCGATTTATCGTGATTGCCTTGTACCAGAAAAATTGAACCGTTTAACTGGTCTAAAATTTCTTTTGTTCGTTCTGGTCTTGCCAGAGAAATATCACCTAAGTGATAAACAATATCTCTCGGACTCACCTTTTCATTCCATCGTTTAATGAGCTCCGAATCCATTTCTTGTACTGTAGCAAATGGACGCTCGCTAAACTTAATTATGTTTGTATGACCAAAATGATGGTCAGACGTAAAAAATATTTTTTGATTCATTTTAAATTTAATTTTTAAACTAAAACCACCAGCGTTTCCGTTGATGGTTTTTCTTTATTTCACGAAGATTTCCTTCAATTGACCAATTACGTTTCCGCTTCCGGAAATTGTGATTTCTCCAATTTTATCTGCGATTTTTTCAACGTATTCCATCTCTTTCAATTTCCACAACATTTCGTTTTCTTCCATCAGCTTTGCTGTGTTCAATAAACTTCTTGTCGAAGCGGTTTCTTCTCTTCTCATAATACTGTTGGCCTGTGCTTTTTTCTCGGCAGCCAAAACCTGGTTCATGATCTCTTTCATATCTCCAGGCAGGATTACGTCACGAATTCCGGCATCAGAAATCGTTAAACCTAAATCTTCTATTTTGGTTGTAACTTCTGTCAAAATAGCTTCGGCAATCGTATCTTTTTTAGCCAATAATTCGTCTAAAGTTAATCCGCCTACAAAAGCTCTTAAAGCCAGCTGCATGGCAACATACAATTGTTTTTCAAAGTCTTTATTGTCAACCAAAGCTTTCATGATATTCACAACTTGGTATCTCACAAAAAAGTTGATTCTTAATCCTGCTTTGTCTTTAGTCAATAATTCTTGCCCTGAAATTTCAACTTGCTGTTGTCTAACATCAATCGTTTTAACTTCGATCGTAATCGAGTTATTCCAAAAGTAATGCGTTCCGGATTTTAATTCTTTAACGAAGGTTCCATTCACAAACAACAAAGCTTTGTCGTTGCTTGCTACAATAAATTTTCTAACAAAGTATTTCAGCTGATTATGTTCTAATAAGTTTACCGGAATATTTTCTGTGATTTCGATTTTAGAAAGATCTGCTTTTTTGAATTCGTTTTTTACAATTCCTTTCCAGAAAGGGTGTCTTCCCGGAGTCAGCGTTCCTTTAAAGTTTCCGTTTACGAAATGCAAAACAATCTCGTTATCGGCAGCCTCAACAACTTCAAGCATTGAAGCTAAAACTTCATTTTGCAATAAAATGTTCAATTCAAAAGGAGCATGAAAAATGGCATTCATATCATAGATCATCACATTTTTGTTTCCAAAAATCCAGTGCAAACCTTCTTCTAATACCTTAATTAATTTTCTGTTTTCGAAAAGCAAACCCACTTGATATGCTTCGATTTTAATTGTTTTTATCATGGTTTATATTTTGTTTAATTTGTTTCAAGTTTCAAGTTTCAAGTTTCAAGTTTTTGAAACATGTGAAAATCTTTGTTTATTTTTTGCCACAGATTTCACAGATTAGAATGATTCTATTTATTCTATTCTCTTGCTTCTATATTCTTTATTCTATTCTCTCTTTCTAAATAAAAAAACCTCTTTGCCTTTCTCCTCCGAAAAAAACGGATGAAGAGTTTGTAATTTGTTTACCCGAATTGTTTTCGATTGTATTTTGCAGAGACGATCCCCAAATCATCTTAACAATCAAATCAAGAAGAAAACAAGTATTTCAAAAAACATTGCTTTTCGCACTGGCTTTATCATGAGTGTGAAATTTTAGTCCCGAAGCCTCGGGAGAAAATCTTAGTTTCACTGACAAAGACAAATCAGCTTTTTTTCTGGTCATCTTTTTAAGAGTGATGGTCTCTTTCAACAGGTTTTTGAGACCCGCGTGACTAACCAATTGTCAAACTGAACGTATCAGTACAGGATTCGAACCTGCAAATTTCTATTGCTCTACCGAACTGAGCTATCGCATTGCTGCGAATGGGACTCGAACCCATGACCCATAGAGTGACGGATAATTTTTTGGAAAACCATCCAAAACCTCCAAACCAAGCTGCATAGAAAAACATAATTCGCTTTCGCGAAAAGTTCCCTACAATGGTGCTATACAGAAACACGCAACTGGGCTTGTTTGATATTTTTAATCAAAGCTGAAACTTTGATGTATTTCATTTTATAAAAGAACTTGTTTTATTTCCTGAACAAATATTCAAATTACACTGCGCAATTATTCTGCGTACTTTTTTTTCTGCCACCAAGGCGCCAAGGCACTAAGTTTGTTTCTCTTTGCGTCTTTGAGACTTTGTAGCGTATAGTACAGGAAGAGAGACTCGAACTCTCAAAAAACTGATTCTAAGTCAGCCGCGTCTACCAATTGCGCCATTCCTGCATTTTTTTTTCTGCCACTAAGGCACTAAGACACAAAGTTTATTTTTCTTAGCGTCTTTGCGCCTTTGCGAGAAAATTGCTCACCAGCTCTTTTTACAATACTTTGTCAATCTCTCGCAAAGTCGCAGAGTCGCAAAGTTTTTACTTTAAGTAAATCTGTTTAATCTGCGTGAAACAAAAAACTTTGCGTCTTTGTGCCTTTGCGGCAAACTCGCGGCCCATACGGGAGTCGAACCCGTTTCTCCCGAGAGACAGTCGGGAAGGTTAGCCAGTAACCCCAATGAGCCAGTTCCTTCTAGAGAACAATGCGATTTCGGAAGGATTATTCATGCTTCTATTATTGTTTTTTTTGTATTCATGAATGCTCCGCATTTCGAGCCTTCAACCTATTGATTAACAGTCAAGCGCTCTGCCAATTGAGCTACGAAATCATAATTTTTGGGCATAAAAAAAGCACCCGGTTAAAGGTGCTTTATAAATTCAATATGATATAACTATCCTATTGCCTGTATTGATGCACCTGTGTTGTTAAACGTCCAAGATCGAATCTCGGGTCTAGCAGTTGTGTGTTATATATGTTGTTATGTAAAGCCATTTTATATGTTGTATTATATTTTGAAATCGTTGTTGATATTTGAATTTCTGTTTTCAAATTTTCTTCGGCAAAGATAAAGTCGAAAAAATCAATTATCCAAATCATTTTTAAAATTATTTTGTTGATTATCAAATAGTTATATTTAAAATTAAAACATAGAAATCCTTGTCCGCATACTGGTGCAGATTCTTTTTTGTATCAAATGACTGTCTCTCATCAGATTACTTTTCAAGATTATATTTCGCTATTTAGATTATGCATTAAACATTTGGTCAATTATTTTTTTAATTATTTTTAGTTATGGTTTATTTTTTATCATTTTTCTTGTCATGTTGAGCGAAGTCGAAACATTTTTTTGTCACACTGAGCGAAGTCGAAGTGCTTTTTAAACGAAATCGAAATGCTTAAAAACAAAAAAAGCGTCCCGAAATAAGGACGCTTTTATATTTTATGTTGAGTTGAACTCTAAAATTTACATTTCAATTTCATAAAAACACATGATACATCCTGATATTTTAGCCGGAAGATTTCCTGCTAAGTGATCAAAATATTGTCTTACTGAAAGTATCATCTGTATTTTTTGTTTTTTTATTACGAGTGCAAATGTAGACGTTTTTTTCTATTTATATAATTCTCTTGTTAATTTTTATTATCGCTGTTTCTTTTCTTTCGATTTGCTTGCCTGACTTAAGCGTTCTGCCTGCGCTCTTGCTTGTTCTATAGTAACGGGTTTCTGCCTCGCCAATTGTTCCATAGCTATTTCAGCTCTTTCTTTGAATGTTAGTTTATGGTTCATCTGAAATTATTTTTAAAAATTCATTAATTGAAGTTTTTCAAAAGTAAGAAAAAGAATATATTTACTATTTAAAAAATATCTAAAACTGTAAAATATCAAATCGATCTTGTATTTTACGGACAGTTATTTTTTTCAAAAATTTTAAATATCTTTGAATTATGAGTACAGAAACCAGACCCAGAAATATTGGCCGAAATATCAGCCGAATAAGAGAACTTCGTGGAATGAAACAAGGAGCGCTTGCGGATGCCATTGGCACAACCCAGCAGACTATTTCCAGCATTGAAACAAGCGAAACTGTTGATTTCGAAAAATTGGTACAAATTGCAAAAGCACTTGGCGTGACGGTAGAAGCTATTGAAAATTTTACAGAAGAATCTGTTTTTAATTTCTTTAATAACTTTTATGATAATAGTGCTAATAATGGTGCTCAAGGAAGTGGAAACACTAATAATACTTGTACATTTAATCCTCTTGATAAAGTTGTGGAACTTTATGAACGTTTGGTTCAGGCTGAAAAAGATAAAGTTGAATATTTAGAAAAATTGATGAAATTGAAGTAATATTTCTTTTTATATAAAATTGAAAAAAGCGCAAAACTTATGGTTTGCGCTTTTTTTATAATTATTTATCAAATCTAAATGGAAAAAATAATTATTTAATTATTCTCACACTAGAACTATCTGCTCTCAATCCATCGTAGCTGAAACCTAAAAAGAACTGTAATCTTTGACCTACGTCATCTTTCGATAACTTTGCTTGGGTTGGACTAAAAAAGACCTCTAATTTGTCACAAATTGTGATTATACCATGTCCATCATGCTTGTAAGATGTAAAATAGCCATCAACATATTCAAGCTGATCTTCTTTATTTTCAATATCTGAAAGGTTTACTAATCTATTTAAATCTTTTCCTTTTCCATACCATTCAAAGGATGTAATTACATTATGTTTTTTTTGCGACTTAAGTTTACATTCTTTAATCAACATTTCAGCTTGTATAGTATCATCTGAATATCCTTGAAGCGCTCTTAATACCTTTAAAATATAAAAATAATAAATTGAATCTAATGCAGTACTGTTAGATTTCCATCGCGCTAATTTACTAACAGCTTCTTCCAATTTTATATTTGAAAATCTAGCTAATTTAAACCACAAATAAAAATTCTTTTCATTTGATGGTTCATCTTCAATATTATCTTCCATCAAATTTAAAATCTTATTAATAGTTTTTGCCTCAAGTTTAGCACTTTCTTTTCTTAAATGTATTCTAACTATTTGTCTTCGTACTCTAGTTGTATTAATGCCCTTTTCTAATTGATTATTTAAATTCTGTAAGATTAAACTAAACTCTTCGAAAAGTTCATTCAAACTGTTCGTACATTCACTTATATAATAATTGTCCTCACTTTCAATGTCATTACGTTTAATTTCTTCAAGAAGAGTTTCAGCAGTATCCAACCAATCAACATATGGCTGTTTGTTTTCCGCTAAAAATTTAGATTTTTTTATTCCAGAAATAATTGCACCAAAATCTATGGCTCTTATTAGAAGTTGTATATGTGCTACATAGCCATGCTTATCAATTTTACTTAAATTTTTACTAGCCTGCCTTGAGCGTTCAAATTCCAATTCAGCCGATGGCACTAAATCATAAAGCACCTCATTTACTTTATCAGCGTTTATATCTACATTGTTACGCTTATTCTCTTCTAATTCTCTCATCAAATCTTCTGCAGCACGTCTTAAGCACATACCTTTAATATGATACAGCAATGAATCTTGTTTTCCTTGTCCCTCAGATAGACTAATTGCTTTATCTGCAAAATACAATGCGTTTTCTCTATTTTTTTTATGATACGCATAAAATCTTGCCAAATGAGAATAATAATGTGCGTTTTCTGGATAAGTATCTTTAAGTTTAATAAAAACCCTCTCCTTATCATCTTCATTTTTTATATCTCTTACTATCGTAGTAAACATTTCACCTGCTCTATCTATTTTTGTACCAATAAATAATGTTTGTAAAATTCCTTCTGTATTAGTTGAAATTCTTTCATTAGTATAACTATCTTCTATAAACTTGATGCAAAAGTCTGCTAGGTTTTGTTTCCAAATATTTTCATGCTCATTATCTGATCCTTGTAATATTTGTATTTTCAATTCTTTAGAGAATAAGGAATGTCTTGGTTTCCAATACTTTTCATTTCCAATTTTTGAATGTGATAAAATTTGTTGTAAACTTAAGGGTAAAAATTTCTCCAAATCAATAGTTTCATCACTAGAAACCTTGATAATTGTCCTAAAAAAAGATACTGGCAAGCTCTCACCTAGGTAATCATGACACATTGCCAAATATAACATTATCCTTTTTTGTTCTTCTGTTTTTATTTCATTTACAAAATTTTGCACATAATTTCTAATAGCAAAAAATTTTTCTTCAAATGTCACTAAACCAATATAGAAGGGTATCTTTTTGAAACCTTCGTTACTTATTGCTATTTCATTTAGTTCCTTTTCTTTTCTTACTAATACATCATTATTATATTCTTTCAAAAATGGCTTATATTCATTTATCAAATCATTTACTTGATTTCCCCAGTCTGTTAGATATAATACGTTACCGTTTTTATTATTAACATTAGAATCTCCCCTTCTAACAATTAAAAACAAAAAAGGTCTACTCTTTCCTAATAATGCACGATAAAATGTATCTATTTCATCTAAAGTTATAGCTTGAGGCGCTTCTATAATAATAAAAATTGGTTTTCTTGTCTGATCATATAATTTAACAATATAATCAACAGTAACTTGACCTCTATATTCTTTCAAAATTAGCGTAGGATAATCATTGTGAAATTCCCATGCAATTCTTCTTGCAAGAGTTGTTCCTCCATATCCGGCTTCATGAATTAATTCTAGTTTACCTTTAGCTTTCTTCAAAGAATTTTTAACAATTTCGAGAAATCCTTTTAATCCTTTTAGTGATGGATGTTTTTTATCCCAATCTTGTCTTAATCCATACCACGAAATTTGCTTAAATCCAGAAAGAAAATCTCTCTTCTCTTCTATTTCATCATAATTTTTAGTATCCAGTCCTTTATGAACAACTTCAAAATCATTTTCTAGTTTTAAATAAAAATCTAAATCTAATACGCCACTCACATTCGAGGTTGCGGTCTCTTCCAAATGTGGAACAACTATTTTATTAGCAAATGAATCTTTAATTCCAAAATTGAAGCTAAACTTTGAAATACCGTCTGATATTTCAGAAACTGTTATAGGTACATGCTTTCCCTTAAGTTTTTTAAAAGGATACACTAATTCCGAAATATCATTAATTGCAAAGACAAAATCAACTAAATCGAAAAAATGTTTCCTAATAATTTCACCGATTCTTAAAACAAAATCATCACTTATTGAATCAGACAAAAAAATAACTTTTGTATTAAAATTAAATTTTGAAGCAAAATTTTGAATTAGTACATCAAATTTATTCTCATACTTTCGTTGCCACTCATCATAGTCATTAGGACGACTTACCCCGCTATTTTTATAACTATTAATAAAATAGTGATAATGTTGTTGATGATTTATGGCAAAAGTTTCTGTAGATGTATTGTCATTTAAGTTTATAACTGTAGGCAATGGCGATTCTTTTGCAAATACTTTATCGTAAAATCCACCTTCTTCTCTCGACAAATAGTCGAAATCTATTATTAAATTCCAAGGCAACAATGAAATATTTTTCAGATATTGCTCATTACTTTTGTCGAATTTATCAAGTACTAAAATATAGTTTCTGCTTTCCTTTTGAAATTTGTTACATACTGAATAAAATGTATCCCATCCATTTATTTCATTTATTTCTAAATCAGAAACAGTTTTTATCTTTTTTTTATTATCAACATAGATGTTAATCATTTTGTAAATTTCATTATAAAACTTTTCTAAATCATTTGTGGTTATTGAATCGTCTAATTTATGTTTAGAATCATTAATTAATCTACCAGTCTTCATTAAGAACTCATAATTTATATTATCAACTTGATCCTCTTCTAATGTCAATTTATGTATATTAAATAATTCCAAAAGTTTTTTCCTATCTGAAATATTATAATTCACATCTTTTTTTGTTCTAGAATCTGCATTTGTATCAATTTGAAATTTTAATATCGATTCAAAAGTTTCATATAAAATTCTTCCAAGATTATTTGAGTGTCTATTTACATCATCTGATAAATTATTTCTTGTTGCTTGTAGCAACATAAATAATTCATAAGTTGAATCATTGAATTTTTTTAGAATTTTTTCTTTCATTGATAATGATTTAGTAGTTAATTTCAAAAGTAATCAATTCATTTAATGATTATAAGAATTGTAAAAAACATAATTTGTTGTACATCATTTATAATCCTTTATTTAGTTATTTTAATGCTGTATTTATATCCAAACCAATTCGATAATATTTGCCCTATACATTGCTTTTTTTTCAAATGTCTAACTAATTTTAATTTTTTCATTAATTTGCTATTACATTTACATCAAAGATCAATGTAATTTTATTAGCTATTTTAAGGTTTTCCACAAACAATAAAAATTATATTAAATATTTTTCGCTTCAAATATATATAAACAAAAAAGCTTAAAACCAAGTAATAACACCTGATTTAAAAGCCAACAAATTAATAACTAAAAGGTTTCTAAAACCTGTTAATAAAACAACCTTAAATCCCAAAAAATCCTTTAGAATTCCTCGTCGTTTCCTCCGCAACCTTATCTAAAGTAATTCCTTTAAACTGTGCAATTGTTCCGCCAACATACGGCAGAAAAGCAGGTTCGCAACGGCGTTCGTGATATTTCTTCAAAAGGTTGTTTGGAGTATTTTTTGGAAGCATAAACGGCGCATCGGTTTCGATCATCATTCGGTCAAGCGGAACGTATTGAATAACTTCTTTTAAATGACTGAAACGTTTAGTATCAGAAATCGCTCCGGTAAAACCAAGATAAAATCCGTTATCGAGATAAGTTTTGGCTTCTTGCAAAGTTCCCGTAAAACAATGCACAACGGCTTTTGGCAATTGTGGTAAATAGTCTTTGGTGATATTCATAAACCTTGTAAAAGCGGCTCTTTCGTGCAAAAACAAAGGTTTCTGAACTTCGATTGCCAATTCTAATTGGGCTTTATAACATTCTTCCTGTTTGTTTCTGGGCGAAAAATCACGATCAAAATCGAGTCCGCATTCGCCAACAGAAACAACTTGTTTCTGCTTTAATAAATTTCGCAGTTTTGAAATGCTTTTTTCATCAAAACTCTTCGCATCATGCGGATGAATTCCGGCTGTCGAATATAATACTCCCGGATATTGTTTTGCGATTTCTAATGAAGCTTCGCTGTTTCGTACGCTTGTTCCGGTCAGGATCATTTGCGATACGTGAGCATCGAGCGCGTCTTGTACAACATCGTCTATGTCGTTTTGGAATTGTTTATTGGTTAAGTTAATTCCTATGTCTATATATGTCATTTTTTTTAAAGTTACTAAGGTCCTGAGAGACTAAGATGCTAAGTTTTTTCTCTTGGAACTTTTATTTTTATATTATTTTTTTGCCACTAAGTCACTAGGGCGCTAAGTTTTTTTGTTTCACGCTCCCGATAGCTATCGGGATTGCAGATTTGAAATGATTTTTATAAATAATCTGCGAGCATCTGCTTAAATCTTTTTAAATCTGCGTGAAAAAATCTTTAACCGCAAAGTTTGTCATCCTGAGGAACGAAGGATCACATCCAATATTCCTCAAAGAGAATCGACAATCTTTGTAGAGTTTCTAGTATGATCCTTCCTTCGTCAGGATGACAAACTGGGCGTTAGACGCACTGCAGTGCGTCTCTACACTGAATACTGCGACCGCGACTGAACACTAAAAAACTGATCACTAACCACTAATCTTCACGACTCCCATCATCGGCCATTCTCACTAATTTTGGAGTGAATTTAGCAACAACATCAACTAAGTCTTGCTGCGCTTCCATAACCTGATTGATATCTTTATAGGCCATTGGGGCTTCGTCAAGACCTGCTCCAATAAGCGTAACGCCGTGATCTTTTAAGATCGTTTTCATCTCGGTTTGAGTGATATTTTTTATGGCCTGAGTTCTGCTCATTTGTCTTCCTGCTCCGTGCGAAGCTGAATTTATGGCGTTCTCCTCGCCTTTTCCTCTCACTAAAAATCCCGGTGCGGTCATACTTCCCGGAATGATTCCCATAACGCCTTTTCCGGCTGGGGTTGCTCCTTTTCTATGTACGATTACTTCTTCGCCGTTCCAGATTTCTTTCCATGCGAAATTATGGTGGTTTTCGACTTTGGCTAAAATTGTTGCACCCAAAGCTTTTTCCATTTTATTATGGATAATCTCGTGACAAGCCGAAGCGTAATCCCCCGCAAGATTCATTGCAAGCCAATATTCTTGTCCTAATTGTGAATTCATATCCAAGTACGCTAAGTTTCTGGCTACTTCTGGAAGTTTACATTCGTCTTTGGCAATTTTGGTATAATGTCCGGCAATTGTTGCGCCCATTCCGCGTGAACCTGAATGCGTTAATAAAGCGACGTATTTTCCTTTTGGAATATTCAAAACGGCATCGTCTTTTGCAAATTCCATGATTCCGAATTCAACAAAGTGATTTCCTCCGCCGGAAGATCCTAATTGTGACCAGGCTTTATCTTTTAAATTCTTCACAAACGGATTCATGTTAAAAGTATCGTTCTCTAAAACCGCGTGATCTGATTTGTACTGACCGTGAAATCCGTGACCAGCTCCAAAAATAGAATTGGCTATTAATTCTTTTTTGAATTTGGTTTCGTTTTCAAAGTAAAAATCTTCGGGAATATCATAAACTGACAATGCCATTCTACATCCAATATCAACTCCAACACCATACGGAATAATGGCGTTTTTTGTGGCTAAAACTCCGCCAATTGGTAATCCGTAACCTTGGTGCGCGTCTGGCATTAAAGCTCCGGCAACCGTCACAGGAAGTTTCATGGCAACTTCCATTTGTTTTCTGGCTCCGTCTTCGATATGATCTAATCCGTAAGCGGAATACGCATTTGGATTTTCATTTAAAGCGATGAAATCTTCTGGTTTTTCATTTGCTTTTTCGATTAAAGCAACGGCTAGTTTGCTGAAAATTTTATCGTCTATATAGTTTTCCGGAGTTTCTAAGACGTTTTTAAAGTTTGTGATCATTTGATCGCGGTTAAATCCGTTTCTTTTGCTGTTTATTTTTAACGCAATTCCGATTATTTTTCCTTCTGGGAATCCTAATTCTAATATATCTGTACCGTTTATTTGTGTTTTCATTTGTTTTTTTATTTTAAGGGGCAGAGGTTCAAAGGAACAAAGGTTTTTTAATCGTACGCAGTTATTTTGCGTAGATTAATTTAGTTTACTTTTTTGCCACTGATTAAAAGGATTAAAATGATTTCTTCACATTTTATGTCATTTCGACGGAGGAGAAATCGCACTTGTGAATCTACAACGAGAATCGCCAATCTTTGTCGAGTTTCTAGTGCGATTTCTCGTTCCTCGAAATGACAAACTGTGTGTTTTATTTAATTGGTGTTTTTTCTACATTCATTTTTTTAATTTTAAAAGAGGTAACATTTAGGAATGGTTTAATTTTCTTGGAACGAAGGAACCATTTCCTGACGACACTCTTTTTTTAAGAGCAATAATCTATAAGCGACTTTTAGGATTCGAACCTAATATTATCATGCCGCGAAGTAGCGCTTTATAGACGGCATCTTATTTTTTGAAAAAGTAATAATTGATGAGAGTATTTTGAACCCTATACGAAGCAGCTCTCACACACGACATTTTTCATTTTTTAAAAGAAGTAAAAAGCAATAAGAGAATTGGGCGGGGCTTTGTCTGTGCCAGAGTCGAACTGGATAACCTTGCTGATTTTACAACTTCGTTATTCCTCCCCTAAATTTGAGACGAAGTATCTCTTATTTACGACATTCTTTTTATTTTATCGGGTTATGAGCGACAAGAGACTATTTATGCGTGTTTCCACTTACACCATCAGATTACCTGAACAGGATTCGAACCTGTAACACAATTCCCTCGAAGTAACTCTTGTCTACGACACCAATGTTTTTTTAAACAAGGCAATAAGTAATAAATGACATATCCTGCTCTAACCATCTGAGCTATATTTTTATAATTAAACAAAAATAGTGAGAATCGAACTCACGACCCGGGCGTTAAAAATGCGAAGTAACACTTATTTACGGCACTTGTTTTTTCTTTATTTTCAATGAACTTTTCCTTTTACAAATATTTGAATACTACTGCGCAATTATTTTGCGCAGCAGATTCTTTTTTACAATTCTATACGGTTGATGTAATTCAACGCGCTGTTTTTATCTTCTAAAGCATTCAAAACATCAAATACTTTATCTGACCAGCCGGCTATTAAATATACATCGTTTTTTTCGATGTTTATTGGTGACTGACCGTAACCTGCCAAATCAAACAAATACAATTTTGCGTTTGGTGCGATAGTTTTGTATCGGTTCCATGAGTTTGCAAATGAGTCTTTTGTGTAAGTGCTATTCCACATTTGAACATCTGTAAACAACATTACTTTATCTACAATTTCTTTTCGGTTTATTAAGTCTTCTATAACCAAATGACCGTTTGTAGCATAACCTACTTCACCTTCGCGTTTGTAATATTCGTTAACGTTGGCCAATACGCTTCGTTTTGGCATATTGATTATTTTCCAACGGTCACCAAACATACCGCTTACTACATTCTGGCAGCGACTTTGCATCAACATACCCAACATCAAACCGATATCGTAAAGCATTACTTTACTTTTAGGTGATATTGCTTTTTGCATAGAACCGGAAACGTCACAGGCAATTACAACCGATGTATTGACATCAAAACCTTTTATGTTTTGTGAACTCGCTATAACAGCATCTTCTAAAGCATCTAAAACCATTGAAGTGTATTTGAAATTCAAATCTTTCACTTCACGATAGGCGGCTAAAAATCGGAAAGGCAATTGTTTTGAGTTGGCGACTGCTTTTTCGTTAGAAAGATAATCGCATACTTTTAACATATGAAAACCTGAAACATTAGCTTCTAAGATATTTCGTAAGTTACGCAACAAAGCCATGTAACCTATTTTACCGCTATCAATCAATTCTTCCCATTTTTGTTTGAATGCTTTTTGTTTTTCAATGTGGTTGTAAAATTTTACTTGACCTAATTGCGACAATTCTGTTTCCCATGTATATGGCGTTTGCAAAGTGTTGTTTACCAATTTATCAAAGATTAATTGCTGTGCTTCGTCTTTTGCTTTTGGATGTACCAAAAACAAGACATCTTTTAATTTTACTGCACCATCACGATTGTATTTTGCGAATTGGTATTCGTCAAATTTGTTGAACGAAACGGCTAAACCTTTTTGTATTTGTTTTGATAAACGGTTTAATTTCTTAACGCCATTTCGTTCGTTTGCCATTTGATAGTAAGCCAATAATTCTGTAATTTCATCTGCACGTTGTATAACATGAGTTATCATTTTACTGATCAATGAATCGCCAGAATATATTTTGGCTAACTCTACTATCAAAACTAATGGTACAGAACGCATATGCATTTCGTTGCGGGCATAAACTGCCAACTTCGCCACAAATACTGGATTACATTTTTTAATCAAGCTTTTGATTCGTTCTAAACGAGTTGTATCTTTTTCATAAAATGAAGCACTTAAGCTTGTTGTTACAACTGCTGCGTACAATTCGTATTCTGATGTTAAAGAAAAAGCTGGTGCATTTTCGTGATTAACTATATTGTTTTTCTCTTTTGCTAAAAAATTGAATTTCATAATTTCTGGTTTTTAAAATTAGACAATGGTTATTGTTTTATTTCCTGAGCAAAGATTTCAGAACTACTGCGCAATTATTTTGCGCAGTAAAAAAGAAATTTTAAATTTGAGTAAAAAAGATTATGAATTTAGAGAAAATCTATTCTGAATTACTTTTGAATATTGGCTTTTCAGCAAATGAAATTCAGAAAAACTGGATGGATTTAGAAAAGGCATATTCAACAAAATCAAGGCATTATCATAACTTAACTCATATTTGGGCTATGATTGGGAGTTTTGAAACGTATCGTGATAAACTTCTAAACCCTGATGAAATATTATTTTCAATCTTTTATCATGATTTTGTTTATTCGGCTTCCAAAAAAGATAACGAACTCAAAAGTGCCGAATATGCTTTGGCCGTTTTATCTGAAAATAACAATCTAAATCGACAATTAGTTTTTGATGCGATTTGCGCAACACAGCAGCATCAGCATAATAATATTGAAGATATTAACTGGCTAATTGATTTTGATTTGAAAATCCTCGCCAAAGACTGGGAAGATTATAAAATCTATTTTGAACAAATTAGAAAAGAATATCGCATTTATCCTGATTTTCTTTACAAACCCGGGCGTGCAAAAGTGTTGAAGCATTTTTTGGAGAATGAGTTTATTTTTCAAACGGAGGAATTTCGGAATTTATATGAAGAGAAAGCGAGAATTAATATTGAAAAAGAGATAAAGTTATTAAGCTAAAAATTGAATCTCGCAAAGACGCTAAGTCGCAAAGTTTTTATTAAAGTTTTAATTACACACTGTTTGTCATCCTGAGGAACGAAGGATCACACAAGAAACTCTACAAAGATTGGCGACTCTCTTCGAGGAATATTGTATGCGATCCTTCGTTCCTCAGGATGACAAAAACTGAGTAAAAACCCTTTTAATCCTTTATCCCGATAGCTATCGGGAGTGGCTTAAAAACAAAAAACTTTGCGCCTTCTCGCCTTTGTGGCAAACCAACACAAAAATGTCACAAAACAAGAATGCCTTAATACGATACAAAACCATCGACAAATGCCTTCAGAACAAATACAGACAATGGACACTCGAAGATTTAATTGAAGAATGTTCTGAAGCTTTATTTGAATATGAAGGCCGGGAAAATCCTATCAGCAAGCGAACCATTCAAATGGATATTCAGTTAATGCGAAGTGAAAAGCTGGGTTACAACGCGCCAATTGTTGTTTACGATAAAAAGTATTATAAATACGAAGACGAAGATTTCACAATAACCGATATTCCGCTGACGGAAACGGATATCAATGTTTTGACCGAAACGGTTTCGATGTTAAAACAATTCAAGGATTTCTCTCTATTTAACGATGTATCTGATATTTTACAGCGTCTGGAAGATAAAATCTATGCTGAAAAGTCGCATACAAAACCTGTAATTTATTTGGATAAAAATGAAAACCTAAAAGGGCTTCATTATTTAGATGAAATTTATCAGGCAATTATAAAGAAGATGGTTCTTATAATTACTTATAAATCTTTTAAATCGAGAGAGGAAACCAAATTTCATTTTCATCCTTTTATATTAAAGGAGTTCAATAATCGATGGTTTCTTGTTGGGAAGAAAAAAGACGGACAGCCTATTACCAATTTAGCGCTCGACAGAATTATTTCAATTGATTACGATTTTAATCTTGCTTATTTAGAAGAAGATTTTGATGCCGATTCTTATTATAAAGATATAATAGGTGTAACGGTAAATTCTGGTTTGCAGCCCAGACGTATCGAATTATGGATTGATGCCGCAAATGCACCTTATGTTATTACAAAACCGCTGCATCCTTCACAGCGATTAATTAAGGAAAATGAAGATCAAAGTATTATTGTGCATTTGTTCATTTCGCCAAATTATGAAATGGAGCGCCTTTTATTAGGTTTTGGAGATTCGATTGAAATTTTAAGACCCGAAAATCTGCGAAACCGGATGAAAAAGATTCTACAAAGAGCCATTTCGAGATATGATCCCGAAAATACAATTAAAAATAACTCATAATTTTTTAAAGAATACAGAATTAAAAGCGATTTAAAAACCAAAAAATGATTTTGACAGTACGAAAAATGTTAAAATCTAAAAAAAGAATAGTATATTTCACTCTAAATAAACCACCAAACCACACTAAATCAGTGGGATTTTTAACTAACCAAAAATTTATTAAAAAATTATATGCATGCATAGTATTTTTTAATTATATTTGAAATCGATATAGTTACCTATGAAAGACAAAACAATAGATTATATTTTGAGAGCTACATGGCAGGCTGTTTCAAGAATGTATAATGAAGAGGCTGCAAAGTACGATGCTACCATGGCAACGGGATTTGCTCTTTTAAGTATGGATAAGGAAGAAGGAACTCCATCAACCGCTTTAGGCCCAAGAATGGGTATGGAAGCAACCAGCTTAACAAGAACATTAAAATCTATGGAAGAAAAAGGTTTAATAGTTCGCAAAAAGAACCCAAGTGACGGCCGTGGTGTTTTAATATACCTAACCGAATTTGGTAAAGAAAAAAGAGATTTATCTAAAAATACAGTTCTGAAATTTAATGAAACGGTTAGAAAACATGTATCAGATGAAAAGCTAAAACATTTTATCGAAGTTTCTGAAATCATTAATGAATTAATTCAGGACAAAAACATATTTAATCAAACAGAAAACACAGAAAATGAGTAATCTTTTGTAAAGGAAAATTCAGATTCTACCCAAAAAAACAAATTTTACAAATATGAAACGCACAATTAAAAAAGTTGCTGTAATTGGATCCGGAATTATGGGTTCAGGTATAGCTTGTCATTTTGCTAACATTGGTGTCGAAGTTTTACTTCTGGACATTGTACCGCGTGAACTGACCGAAGCTGAAGCTAAAAAAGGATTAACACTTGAAAGTAAAGCCGTTCGCAACCGTGTGGTAAACGAACATTTGGCGAATTCATTAAAATCAAAACCATCTCCTATTTACAGTCAGAAATTCGCAAATAGAATTACGACTGGAAATACGACAGATGATATGGCAAAAATTGCTAATGTTGACTGGATTATCGAGGTTGTTGTGGAGCGTTTAGACATTAAGAAGTTAGTTTTTGAACAAATCGAGAAATTCCGTAAACCGGGAACTTTGGTTACTTCTAATACTTCTGGTATTCCAATTCATTTTATGAGTGAAGGAAGAAGCGAAGATTTTCAACAGCACTTCTGCGGAACTCACTTTTTTAACCCTGCGCGTTACTTAAAATTATTTGAAATTATTCCTGGCCCAAAAACTTCTACTGAAGTATTGGATTTCTTAAACGAATACGGATCTAAATTCTTAGGAAAAACTTCGGTCGTTGCTAAAGACACTCCGGCGTTTATTGGAAACAGAATTGGGATTTACGGAATCCAAAGTCTATTCCATTTAGTGAAAGAAATGGGATTAACAATTGAAGAAGTTGATAAATTGACAGGACCAGTAATTGGTCGTCCAAAATCGGCTACTTTCCGTACGGTTGACGTTGTTGGTTTGGATACTTTGGTACACGTTGCTAACGGTATTTACGAAAACTGCCCTAACGACGAACAACACGAATTGTTCAAACTTCCTGATTTCATCAACAAAATGATGGAAAATAATTGGTTAGGAAGTAAAACTGGACAAGGTTTCTACAAAAAAGTAGATAAAGACATTCTTTCTTTAGACTTAAATACATTAGAATACCGCGCTGCAAAAAAAGCAAATTTTGCTACGCTTGAACTAACAAAAACTATCGATAAACCAATTAATCGTTTTAAAGTTTTAGTAAAAGGAACAGACAAAGCAGGAGAATTCTACCGTAAGAGTTTCGCCGGAATGTTTGCTTATGTGTCAAACAGAGTTCCTGAAATCTCAGACGAATTATACAAAATTGACGATGCCATGAAAGCTGGTTTTGGATGGGAAAATGGTCCATTCGAAATCTGGGATGCTATTGGTGTTGTCAAAGGAATTGAAATCATGAAAGCAGAAGGTTTAGAGCCTGCTGCATGGGTTAATGAAATGCTGGCTTCTGGAAGCGAAAGTTTCTATTCTGTAAAAGAAGGAGCGACTTATTTCTATAACATTCCAACAAAATCACAAGTAAAAGTTCCTGGACAAGATTCATTCATTATCCTAAACAACATTCGCGAAAGCAAAAAAGTTTGGAGCAATAGTGGTGCAATTATTCAGGATTTAGGAGATGGAATTTTGAACTTAGAATTCCAATCTAAAATGAATACAATTGGTGGTGACGTTCTACAAGCTATCAATAAAGCAATCGACTTATCTGAAAAAGAATATCAAAGTTTGGTTATTGGTAACCAGGCAGCGAATTTCTCTGTTGGTGCTAATATCGGAATGATTTTCATGATGGCGGTTGAGCAGGAATACGACGAATTGAACATGGCAATTAAATTGTTCCAAGATACTATGATGCGTGTTCGTTACTCTTCTATTCCAGTTGTAGTAGCACCTCACGGAATGACTTTTGGTGGTGGATGCGAAATGAGCTTACACGCTGATAAAGTAGTTGCTGCTGCAGAAACCTATATGGGATTAGTTGAATTTGGTGTTGGAGTCATCCCTGGCGGTGGTGGTTCTAAAGAAATGACTTTAAGAGCATCTGATTTATTCCGCAAAAACGACGTGGAATTGAATGTTCTTCAAGAGTATTTCTTGACAATTGCTATGGCTAAAGTTTCAACTTCTGGTTATGAAGCTTTTGATACTGGACTTTTACAGCATGGAAAAGATGTTATTGTAGTAAACAAAGATCGTCAGATTGCTGAAGCTAAAAAACATGCTTTGTTAATGGCAGAAGCAGGTTACACACAACCTATCAGAAGAAATGACATTAAAGTTTTAGGAAAACAAGCTTTAGGTATGTTCTTAGTGGGAACAGATCAAATGCAGGCTGGAAAATACATTTCTGAGCACGACAAGAAAATCGCAAACAAACTGGCTTACGTAATGGCTGGTGGTGATTTATCTGAAGCAACTTTAGTATCTGAACAATACTTATTAGATATCGAACGTGAAGCTTTCTTGAGTTTATGTACAGAACGTAAGACGCTAGAAAGAATCCAGTACATGTTGACTAAAGGAAAACCTTTAAGAAACTAGTATCAAGTAATAAGAATTAAGTATTAAGAAATGCATCAGTTTGAGAAATTAAAGATTTGGCAGAAAGCAATGGATATTGCAGTTCATGTTTATGAAATTTCTTCCTTATTACCGAATGACGAAAAGTTCAATTTAATTCATCAAATAAAAAAATGCGCCGTTTCTATTCCTTCAAATATTGCAGAAGGTTCGGGAAGAAATTCTGAGAAAGAATTTATGCACTTCTTAGGAATAGCAAATGGTTCAACTTTTGAATTAATAACGCAATTAATACTTGCTAAAAGACTTAAGCTTGTTAGTGAAGATCTTATTCAGCCCACTATTAATCAATTAGTAGAGGTTTCAAATATGAACTTTTCCTTTCAAAGAACATTAAAAGATAAAATCAACAAAACAATTGGAAAATCTTAATACTTAATTCTCCAATCTTAATACAATCATTTATGAAAACAGCATATATAGTAAAAGCTTACCGTACTGCGGTAGGAAAAGCACCAAAAGGGGTTTTTAGATTTAAAAGACCTGATGAATTAGCAGCAGAAACCATTCAGTTTATGATGGACGAGCTGCCTAATTTCGACAAAAAACGTATCGATGACGTTATGGTAGGAAATGCCATGCCAGAGGCGGAACAAGGTCTAAACGTTGGACGTTTGATCTCTTTAATGGGATTAAAAGTGGAAGACGTTCCTGGAGTTACGGTAAACCGTTACTGTGCTTCTGGATTAGAAACTATCGGAATGGCGACTGCTAAAATCCAATCAGGAATGGCAGATTGTATCATCGCTGGTGGTGCAGAAAGTATGAGTTTTATTCCGATGGGAGGTTACAAACCAACTCCGGATTATAAAGTTGCAGCTGCAGGTCACGAAGATTACTACTGGGGAATGGGTTTAACTGCTGAAGCGGTGGCTAACCAATACAAAATCTCTAGAGAAGATCAGGATGAGTTTGCTTACAACTCTCACATGAAAGCTTTAAAAGCACAGGCAGAAGGAAAATTTGACAAACAAATCGTTCCAATTACTGTTGAGCAGACTTTCATCAACGAAAATGGTAAAAAAGAAACAAAATCATACGTTGTAAAACAAGACGAAGGGCCAAGAGCCGGAACTTCAGTTGCTGCATTAGCTGGTTTAAAACCTGTTTTCGCTGCTGACGGAAGTGTAACTGCAGGTAACTCTTCTCAAATGAGCGACGGTGCTGCATTCGTTTTAATCATGAGCGAAGAAATGGTAAAAGAATTAAACCTTGAGCCAATTGCAAGATTAGTAAATTTTGCTTCTTCTGGCGTTGAGCCAAGAATTATGGGTATCGGTCCTGTAAAAGCAATTCCGAAAGCTTTGAAACAAGCTGGATTAACATTAAATGATATCGAGTTAATTGAGTTAAACGAGGCTTTTGCTTCACAAGCTTTAGCAGTTACTCGCGAATTAAACATTAACCCGGAAATCGTAAACGTAAACGGTGGAGCTATTTCTTTAGGACACCCTCTGGGATGTACAGGAGCAAAACTTTCTGTTCAGTTATTTGATGAGATGAAACGCAGAGGTAACAAATACGGAATCGTGAGTATGTGTGTTGGAACTGGGCAAGGTTCTGCAGGGATTTACGAGGTTCTTTAAAAAGAGAATAGAATATAGAATAAAGAGAATAGATGTCTTTCTTTGAGAATAAAGAAATAAACTTTTTTAAATGATAAAATATTTAAAAAGCAAACAAAAAAAATAGTACTAATCTTACTTTTTTGTTTTAATTTCTTAAATTGACTCAAAAAAAACATGAGACATAATTATAAAAACTTAAAGATTTGGAAGATCGGAATTGCAATTGCAAATGAAATTTCAGATGTATTAATAGAATTTCCAAAACACGAACGATATGATTTGAGTTCTCAAATAAGCAGATGTTCAGTTTCGATGCCTAGTAATATTGCCGAAGGATCTTCAAGAACTGATAAGTCTTTCAGTCACTTTTTAGATATTTCTCTTGGTTCTTCATTTGAACTAATTACACAATTATTGATTGCTAAACATAGAAAATATATAAACGAGATACAATTTAACCAATTAGAAATTAAAATAGAAGAATTTCAAAGAATGACAATGGGTTTTCAAAACGGACTAAAGTAAGAGTCTATTTTCTATACTCTATATTCTATTTTCTTTCAAAAAAAACAAAAACAAAATGGCAGATACAATCGAAAAAAACGTAACCCGTGGTGGTCAGTTTTTAGTTAAAGAAACAAAATGCGAAGATATCTTTACACCAGAAGATTTCTCGGAAGAGCAGTTAATGATGCGTGACTCTGTAAAAGAGTTCGTAGACAAAGAATTATGGGCGCATAAAGATCGTTTCGAAAAGAAAGATTATGCGTATACAGAATCATCTATGCGTAAAGCGGGTGAACTAGGACTTCTTGGAGTTGCTGTTCCAGAAGAATATGGCGGATTAGGAATGGGATTTGTTTCTACAATGTTGGTTTGTGACTACATTTCTGGAGCAACAGGTTCTTTCTCAACTGCTTTTGGTGCACATACAGGAATTGGAACTATGCCAATTACACTTTACGGTACTGAAGAACAAAAGAAAAAATACGTTCCGAAATTGGCTTCTGGAGAATGGTTTGGAGCTTACTGCTTAACTGAGCCAGGTGCAGGATCTGATGCTAACTCAGGAAAAACTAAAGCAGTTTTATCTGAAGACGGAACTCATTATTTAATTACAGGTCAAAAAATGTGGATTTCGAATGCAGGTTTCTGCAGCGTTTTCATCGTTTTTGCCCGTATTGGAGATGATAAAAATATTACAGGTTTCATCGTAGAAAACGATCCTTCAAACGGAATTTCTATGAATGAAGAAGAGCATAAATTAGGAATTCGTGCTTCTTCTACTCGTCAGGTTTTCTTCAACGAAACAAAAGTTCCTGTTGAAAACATGTTATCTGAAAGAGGAAACGGTTTCAAAATTGCGATGAATGCTTTAAACGTTGGTCGTATTAAATTGGCAGCAGCATGTCTTGATGCTCAAAGAAGAGTTACTACAGGAGCTGTAAAATATGCTAACGAAAGAATTCAGTTCAATACTTCTATTTCATCTTTTGGAGCTATCCGTTCTAAATTGGCTGAAATGGCAACTAGCGCTTACGCTGGAGAAAGTGCTTCTTACCGTGCAGCAAAAGACATCGAAGACAGAATCGCTGCTCGTGAAGCCGAAGGAACAAGTCACCAGGAAGCAGAATTGAAAGGTGTTGAAGAATATGCTATCGAGTGTTCTATCTTGAAAGTAGCGGTTTCTGAAGACGTTCAAAACTGTTCTGACGAAGGTATTCAGGTTTTTGGCGGGATGGGGTTCTCTGAAGATACTCCAATGGAAAGTGCCTGGAGAGATGCTCGTATCGCTCGTATCTACGAAGGAACAAACGAAATCAACAGAATGCTTTCTGTTGGTATGCTGATCAAAAAAGCAATGAAAGGGCACGTTGATTTACTTGGGCCAGCAATGAAAGTTCAGGAAGAATTAATGGGAATTCCATCTTTTGATACTCCGGATTTCTCTGAATTATTTGCAGAAGAAAAAGTAATCGTTGCTAACCTGAAAAAAGTTTTCTTAATGGTTGCAGGAAGTGCTGTTCAAAAATACGGTCCAGATTTAGATTCTCACCAACAATTATTGATGGCTGCTGCTGATATCTTAATCGAAATCTATATGGCTGAAAGTACTATTCTTAGAACTGAGAAATTAGCTAAAAAAGAAGGTGAAGATAAAGTACAAGAGCAAATCGCTATGGCAAAATTATACTTGTACAAAGCGGTAGATATCGTAAACTTAAGAGGAAAAGAAGGAATTGCTTCTTTCTCTGAAGGTGACGAGCAACGTATGATGTTAATGGGATTAAAACGTTTCACTAAATACACTAACCTTCCAAACGTTGTTGCATTAAGAGAAAAAATCGCAGAAAAATTAGTTGCAGAAAATTCATACTGCTTCTAATAAAAAATAGTTTTTAGCTTTTAATTTGTTTAAACCCGCACAAGTCCGAAACTGTGCGGGTTTATTTTTTTATTTTTTTTTGAACCATATAAGTTATATAAGTTCATTTAAAAAGAATGTTTTTTTTGTAGAGACGCACAGCAGTGCGTCTAACTATGTTTTTTTTATGTTTTGCCACAGATTACAGGATTAAAAGGATTAAAAAATCTGTGAAAATCCTGTAATCTGTGGCATTTTTTTGTAGAGACGCACTGCTGTGCGTCTCTACGGAATATTGGAACGGAATAAAATTAAGTTCTATCTAAAATAAACTTATATCACTTATATGGTTTAACCCTCATTTCACAAATATTTATTAAAATTGAGGTTATGTTACAGAATCAATAGTAAAGTTTCGATTCTAATGTTATAAATTTAGCGTTCTAAAACTTCAAAAAACATAAAATGAAACAAATTAGCCTAATTGCCCTTTTATTTATCTGCCTTTTATCCACAAACATTTTTGCGCAGAAGAATAAGAAGTTCGACATCATCGCTTATTACACTGGTGATTCTAAACTAATTGACGAATATGAAGTCAATAAATTAGATCAAATAATCTTTAGTTTCTGTCATTTAAAAGATGGAAAACTAAGTGTAGATTCATCTAAAGATTCTATTACAATAAAGCATTTAGTTTCTCTAAAAACTAAAAATCCACAATTAAAAATCGTTTTATCTCTTGGCGGCTGGGGTGGCTGCGAACCATGTTCTAATGCTTTTTCGACTGCTGAAGGGCGTTTAAAATTCGCAAAATCAGTAAAAGAAGTAAGTGATTATTTTAAGGTTGACGGTTTAGATTTAGATTGGGAATATCCTGCGATTGAAGGACTCCCTGGACATTTATATCAAGCTGTTGACAAACCAAATTTTACCGAATTGCTTAAAATTCTTCGTTCAACTTTAGGAAAAAAATATGAATTGAGTTTTGCTGCGGGAGGTTTTCAAAAATATCTCGATGAATCGATTGACTGGAAAACAGTTGCGCCATTAGTTAATCGTATCAACATTATGAGTTACGATTTAGTGAACGGATATTCTAAAGTTACGGGACACCACACACCATTATATAGTACAAATCCAAATGAAGAATCTACAGACAGAGCGGTTACTTATTTATTAAAACAAGGAGTTCCGTCTGAAAAATTGATTATTGGAGGCGCATTTTATTCCAGAACATGGAAAAATGTTGAAAATATAAATAATGGTCTTTATCAGGCCGGAGAACATATCGAAGGTGTTAACTTTAAAAACTTTGCCACAACATATACAGAAACAAACGGCTGGAAATATTTCTGGGATGATAAAGCAAAAGCACCATACTGGTATAATGAAAGCACAAAAACTTTTGCGACATCAGATGATATTAAATCTATTAAAGCAAAAACTGAATATGCAAAGTCTAAAAAACTGGGTGGGATCATGTTCTGGGAACTGACTTTAGACAGCCCTCACGATGGCATGGTGAATGCGATTTACGAAGTCAAAACAACTAAATAAAAAATAAAAGGGCAGTTCTTGAACTGCCCTTTTATTTTTTATTTAGTAAATACTTATTTTACTTTAACTTTATCTAATTCTCCAATAAACGGGATTGATTCTAAAGTTTCAGCACGAATGATCGCTTGAAGATAAACTTCTAACTGAATAAATTTTGCCGCATTAATAGCTCCAATTGCTTTTTTAGCCTGTCCATAGGTTTTAGAGTATAATTTTTCATACCCTAAATTATTTTTCAAAGTTCCTTTTGCAAGTTCATCTGCTTTTTCATCTGTAAGCGTATCATAATTAACTGCATAATCGTTAATTAATTGAATTTTTGCTTGTCCTAATGTTTTACGTTCAGTTTCATAAGCATCGTAAACTTTAGAAAATGCCTGAGATTGAGTATCTGATAAATTCATGTAATCTTTTACCAAATCCCCTTTAGATTTTCCGTAAACACTTTGAAGAACATCAATGTCTTCTTTGTAAGTAGATTGTGCATAACAAGAAAACGAAGCCACGGCCATCATTAAGGCAATAATTAATTTTTTCATAATTTATATATTAAGTATTAAACAAAGTAAAAGTAAGTAAATTATTACAGTTTAAAACATTTTTTAACATTACTCAATTCAAATTTATTTATCGGCTTTGGGAGCACTTATTTCTCCATCATAAAAAATTGGGGCTCTATTATTACTGGTGACAGAAAGCGAGGCTCCTCCATCAAAAAAAATAGTAAACATTAGATTATAAACATCATCCCTGCCTTTAACCTCAGCTTTCACACTAAATTTATTTTTCTTCTTTCCTGCTTTTATGTTTTCAGGCATTCCTTCAAATTTAATTCCGCCGTCGCTTCCGTAACCAACATTATATGCACGTCCAAAAAATGGAAGGTCACACGTTGTTTTTTCAGCATTAAACTTTAAGAAATAAGTGTTATAATCTAAAATAATAAGTCGTCCGCCTTGTGGTGTGGCTTTTCGAGCTTCAAAAACAAAATTTTTAGAATCAATTAAAGCTTCAATTTCTTTTTGCTTCTGTAATTCTTTTTCAGCTTTTAGCTCTTTTTTGCTTTTTTCCTGTGCAAAAACAGAAAAATTTAAAAAGCCTGACAATACTAATAAAAGGTATAATTTAGTTTTCATCTTACATCGTATTAAATAAAACAGATCATTTACTTTTTAGTAAATCTCATCATAGCAATATCTCCTGAAATAAAATTCAGCGTTTTTCCATCATCAGCAATATCAAAAGAAGTTATTTTTTTAAGTGTGTTCATGTAGGTTTGTTCACCTTGCAGTCCATCCATGCACATCATTTTGGTAACTGCCATTGGCTGTGTAAAATCAATTTTATTGCCATTTACAACAAGTTTTCCGGTATAGGAGTTGCAGCTGTTATTCCCCGAAACCTGCTTTTCTTTTGTATTGAAATTTATGGTCGGCTTTTTATTCGGATATAAACCTTCAAAAGTAATTCCAGGTCCGGTAATATAATTGAGTTCCCAGGTTCCGTCAAGTTTAGAAACGGCATCACTTTTTTTACATTTAAAAATATTGCAGGAAAGCAATATCAAACTCAAAAAAATAAGAATAGAAATCTTTTTCATCATAACATTAAGAATTAAATATGAACGAATTAGAGAGGTTTTTTCAGAAATTATTCGTTAAAACTATTACGAATTTAAGCAATATTTTTCGGTTTTATATTCAATTGACATTAAATTACCAAGTATAGTTTGACTTTTTTTTAACTTTTAAGATCAAACTATTCCATTCTTTTATGTTAAATTTACTTAATCTTTAATTTAAAATGCCCGCATATATGAAAAAACTGATCGTATCTTTCGCTATAATTACAGTCTTAATAATTGGCTGTAAGACAAATACAAAATCAAATGATGCAAAAACTTTAACCGTAGCGTTAGAGCCAAAAAGCAATAGCAATGTAACCGGAACCGCTACTTTTACAGAGAAAAACGGCAAAGTGACCTTTACTGCAAAAGTTTCTGGTTTACAGCCTGGGGTTCATGCTATACATATTCACGAAAAAGCTGATTGTACTGCTGCCGACGGAAGTTCTGCGGGCGGACACTGGAACCCAACTTTTAAAAAACATGGAAAATGGGGAGTTGGAGAATATCATAAAGGGGATATTGGAAACTTTACCGCTGATGAAAAAGGTAATGGAACAATTACATTAACTACTGATGAATGGTGCGTAGGCTGCGGCGATGCAACCAAAGATGTATTAGGAAAAGGTTTAATCGTACATCAGGGAACAGATGATTTTACAACTCAGCCAACCGGAAATGCCGGCGGAAGAGTTGCCTGTGCAGGGATAATTAAATAATAAAACACTAATAACCACTATATTTCACAAAAATCTAGTGGTTATTTTATTTTTAATTCACTCAAAAACAAGAAAAAAATATAGCTTTGCAGCTATAAATTTAATTCAATGATTAACCCATCAGCACACGGCTGGATAGATAAGTTTTTTAGTGAACAGAAGTTTTCTGAGGCTATTCCTTTTGAAACTACAGATTTCTTTTACTATAAAGTTAGAGAAACCGGTTTTATCTACGGTCATATCATTGCAATTGATTCTCAAATTCCGATTCCGATAAAAGGCTGGTTTAAAACCGAAATTTCTAAAATTGCCTTATTAAATACACTTTATCATGTTTTTTGTTTAGAAAAAAGAAATTCTGAACCAAATAACTTTATCAGCGAAGCTTTAAAATTCTATAAGCAAATGAATCCGGAAGGATTTAATTTATTTAAGATTCTGCTTCCAAAAGACACTCCTTCCCATTCATTAGAAAGTATAATTGATGAAAGAGTACAGACAAATGACAGCATCATCAGCAAAAACTTTTCGCATTTAGTAACCAATGCACTTTTGTTTATTGATGTTTTAGCATTTAGACAATATTTACAGCATGGAGAAATTCCTGAAAAGTATCTAAAACGAATTGAAGAAACTGTTCTTGGAATTGTAGGTTTGGCTTTAAAAACAAAAACTATCAAATCGCAGCACGATGATTTATTAATTAAACTTTTTGAGGCTTCGATACGTTATTCTAAATTTTCGAAAGTTACCGTAGAGACTTTAGAAACTTTACAACTAGACTATTTCAAAAATACTTTAGAGCATTATTATTTAATTGACATGGCTGGAATGGCGTTATGGAGCGATGGTGTTGTCGAAAATGAAGAATCTTATTTCTTGTATTCTTTAGGTTCAATGATGGGCGTTTCTGATGATTTTGTAAAAACAAGCATCGACACCACTCACGATTTTATTACCACTCACAAAAAGAAAATCCCTTATTTTAATTATTCAAATCCGGTTAAGCATTTCTACGATCAGATGACGCATAGTGTTGTAAAACTAATCATAAGAAACAAAAACAGATTAATTAAGGAAATTGTTCAGAGTAAAGAATTAATGGTTCTATTAGCTTATTCTACAACAAGGGATCTGGATGCAAAGGAAAAGAAAAAAGTAAAAAAACAGCTTTTAGATATCTGTAAAACGATTCCGTCATTAACCATATTTTTACTTCCGGGCGGAAGTTTATTACTGCCAATTTTAATCAAGTTTATCCCAACAATGTTACCATCTGCGTTTAATGAAAATCTAGACGAAAACGAATAAAAAAAAATCGCCCTTTTGAGGCGATTTTTATTTTTATAGATTAGTAAGCTGGTAAACTTCATCTAACTCATCATTTGAACTGATATTTACATTTAAATCGGTTACAAAACCAGAATTTAATCCGTAAACCCAGCCGTGAAGCATTAAGTCCTGACCATTTTTCCAGGCTCCTTGTACAATCGAAGTTTTTGCTAAGTTGTAAACCTGCTCTTTTGCATTGATTTCTACAAATGCATTAAAACGTTCGGTTTCGTCAGTAATTGAATTTAAATATTTATCGTGTAAACGGTATTCATCTTTAATATGACGAATCCAGTTATCAATAATTCCAACAGACTGCTGTCCCATAGCAGCTTTTACACCGCCGCAGCCATAATGCCCGCAAACAATAACATGTTTTACTTTTAAAACGTTTACTGCATAATCCAGAACACTTAACATATTCATATCAGAGTGAACAACCATGTTAGCAATATTTCTGTGTACAAAAACTTCTCCAGGTTTTGCCCCAATAATTTCATTTGCAGGAACACGGCTGTCAGAACATCCAATCCACAATAATGGCGGAGATTGTCCTTTTGCTAAATCAGCAAAATAATTAGGGTCTTTTGCTAATGAATCTTCGACCCATTTTTTATTGTTTTCAAGTATTTGCTTATAAAACTCTCTCATTTTTTTTAGGTTTTTTGTAGAATTGTCAATGCTTAAGCATATCAAAAAGACTTTTTTGTAAAGTTATTTAAATTTTGATATTTCTCAAGCCTGATCAATATCTTTATTTATATAATTTGTTTAAAATTTTTCTTTTTGTTCTTTCTTAACCAATGCTCGTTTTGCAACATCATAATAATGTTCAATCGAAACGTGATTGTTATTATCAGGAGTGTTTTCTAATTCGTATGCCTCTTTAAAACCTTTTAGTTTTACTTTGATATTTTCATCAATTGCACGTGTCTCTTTAAACTCACGGATTAAATCTAATACATCATGCGCAATATATTCTGTATCGTGCGCATTAATAATTACTTTACAATTCTCCGGAATTTCGTTTAACGTTTGCTTGATTGCAGCTTTATTTAAAAAAGAAACTTCCTGCGCTAAATCGATATGAATGATATCGCCATCTTCATATTCTTCTTTTTTAAAGATATAAGCTCTTTTTAAATTTCCTCTCAAAACAAAAATTATACTTATGATAATTCCTAAAGCAACTCCTTTAAGCAAATCTGTCGCAACGACAAAGACCAAAGTTGCAATAAAAGGGACAAACTGGTATTTCCCCTTTTTCCAGAAATGCATAAAGGTTGCTGGTTTTGCTAATTTATATCCAACCAAGATTAAAACCGTAGCCAAAGTTGCCAATGGAATTTTGTTTAAAATTGCCGGAATAGACAATACACTTATTAATAAAAGCACACCATGAATGATGGCTGACATTTTAGATTTTGCTCCTGCGTTATTATTTGCAGAAGATCTCACAACAACAGATGTCATTGGTAATCCGCCCAAAAGCGAACTTGCTATATTACCAATACCCTGTGCTCTAAGCTCAACATTAGTATCAGTATAACGTTTTTGAACGTCCATTCTGTCTGAAGCCTCAATACACAAAAGTGTTTCAATTGAAGCTACAATGGCAATTGTAATACCTACAACCCAAACCTGCGGATTTGTAACTGCTGCAAAATTTGGTGTAACGATAATTGACTTAAAATCATCAAAAGACTTTGGAACCGGTAAAGAAACTAAATGCTCTTTTGCAATTGCTAATGAACTTCCTGTAGATATAAAAAATTCATTTAATAATACTCCCAGAATAACGGCTACAAGCGCACCCGGAACTAGTTTTAATTTCTTTAAAAATGGAACTTTATCCCACGAAATTAATATTACAAGTGAAATCAATGAAATTACAACAGCTCCTAATTGAATATGGTTTAAGACATCAAAAAGAAATGAAAATGAATTACTTCCATCATTTTGAATAAAAGCCTGATCGCCTTCAAAATCAGCATCGTAACCAAATGCATGCGGAATTTGTTTCAGAATAATAATAATTCCGATACCCGCCAGCATTCCTTCGATTACGTTTGTTGGAAAATAATTTGATATACTTCCTGCTTTTAAAAATCCTAATGCCAATTGAATTAGTCCCGCAATAAAAACGGATAGTAAAAACACATCAAAAGCACCAAAATCAGTAATAGCTGTTAAAATAATAGCTGTTAAACCAGCGGCAGGCCCAGAAACGCTAATATGTGACTGGCTTAAGTAACCTACCACGATACCACCAATAACACCTGCAATAATTCCAGAAAATAACGGTGCTCCAGAAGCCATTGCAATACCTAAACACAATGGAAGAGCCACCAAGAAAACCACTAAACCTGAAGCAAAGTCAGACTTAAGGTTGGCAAAAAGATTGATTTTTTTTGTCATAATACAATACTAAAAATTGATACATTAGAACCATGCTGTATTTGCTGTAAATACAGTTGTTCTTCAAATAATTCAGAAGTATTATGCCAAGTTGGGCGGTGGAGCAAATATGCTCGGAGAAATATTATCTAATTTTACGATATTTTCAGAAACTATCGTTTTCTTTTCAATGTAAACCGGGATTACAACTTCATGCTGCAATATTGCCGGATAAACAGCTGCTTTTAATTCTTTATGAGAATGCTCTTCTTCAGAAAAACTGAAAAACATAGACGTATCACTGCTTTTCTTGATCATCGTTACAATTGTAGGCGTAGATAAGAAAGCAATAAATATGAATAATAATATGCGGGCAACTAATTTCATTGGGGCAAAAATAGTGTTAAACAAATAAAATCAAAGCGACTGGCTAAAAATTTTATACAATTTTAACAAAAAGATAAAAGCAGAAGGATCAAAATTGACCAATCTGCTTTTTAATACATTCATAAATAATAAATTACAGCGATTCGTCAAGCCATGCATTCATCATCCAAATTGTTTTTTCCTGCTCTGCTATGAAGTCACTCATCATTGAATTTGTACCTTCATCGTTAATTTCACCAGACTTATTCAGGATTTCTCTTTCAATTTTTAATAAATCAGACAATGAATTTACAATTAACTGAACTGCTTTTTCATCATTTGAGATGTTTTTACCAACTGTTAATTTATTATTTTTGATATAATCTTCAAAAGTATGCAGCGGCGTTCCGCCAATTGTCAAAACTCTTTCAGCAATCATATCTATTTTTAATTGTGAATCTGTATATAATTCTTCAAATTTTACATGTAAATCGAAGAAACGTTTTCCACGAATATTCCAATGAATCCCTCTTAAATTTTGGTAGTAAACCTGAAAGTTTGATAATAAAACATTCAATTCTTTCACTAACAATTCTGACTCTTTTACAGGTAATCCTAAAATATTTGTTTTCATAATCTCCATTTTTTATAACTAAGTTTACTACAAAATTAAATTATCTTCATCAAAAAAATTATAAAAAAAAATTATATTTACTTATTTTTGTATCAAAAATTACTATCAAAATGACGATAACTCAATTACAATATGTGTTAGCAGTTGCAGAGCATAAAAACTTTACACTTGCGGCCGAAAAATGTTTCGTAACACAGCCAACATTAAGTATGCAGATTCAAAAAATTGAAGAAGAACTTAATATTTTAATTTTTGACAGAAGTAAAAAACCTATTCAGCTTACGGATATTGGACAGAAGATTGTAAATCAGGCAAAAAATATTGTAAATGAAGCTGATCGTATTAAAGATATTGTCGAACAGCAAAAAGGTTTTATTGGCGGTGAATTTCGCTTAGGAATTATCCCAACCATTATGCCAACGCTTTTGCCTATGTTTTTGAATAATTTTATTAAGAAATACCCAAAAGTGAAGCTTTTAATTGAAGAGCTTAATACAGATGAAATTATTGTAAAACTAAAAAATGGCCATCTTGATGCTGCAATTGCCGCAACTCCGCTTGAAGATGAAAAAATAAAAGAAATCGTTTTATACTTTGAACCATTTGTAGCTTACATTCCGGAACATCATCACAGTTTTCAAAAAGAAGAAATCGAAGTTACTGATTTGAATATCAATGAAATCCTGCTTTTACAAGACGGGCATTGTTTTAGGGACGGAATTTTAAATTTATGTAAAAACGGTACTGATGTCGAGCAAAATAATTTTCAGATTCAAAGCGGAAGTTTTGAAACCCTGATAAAATTAGCCGACGAAGGTTTGGGTACAACGTTACTTCCGTACTTGCACACCTTAGACTTAAAAGATTCCGACAAACTGAAACTACGAAACTTTAAGGAACCAAAACCTGCCCGAGAGGTAAGTTTGATTTACCCAAAGAGCGAATTAAAAATGCAGATCATTGACGCAATTCGATCTACAATTGCCGGCGTTGTAAAAGGAGCAATTGTTTTTCAAAATGTTCAAATCATTAGTCCGCTGCTAAAAAAGCCAGCATAAAAAAAGGAGCCGTTTGGCTCCTTTTCTTTTATACTTTAATTAGTAGTAGACTTTGTTTTAATTCTGGTTTTTCAATAATGAAATTTAATAACCATTCTTGCAATTGTTCCATTTCATAAGGTAACAGTGTTTTGATAGCTTTTTCTAACTCTCTGCAGAAAAGTACCGGGTCGAAACTTACTCTCTCAAGTATTGATTTCGTGTAATCAAACATCATTTTTGACATAATAAAATAAGATTTTGGGGTTATCTATATTTTTAAACTCGCACCAAATGTAAACATTAATCACATATAAAGTTTCTTTTTAACTTATTTTTTTGAAAACTTTATCAACGAATACGTTTTCTTAGTACACATAAATCAATATAGAATAATTCTAAATAATTCGGTTATACCTTTTTAAAGGCCCTGAACATTTCTCGTTTTCCGGGCGGACCAGCCAATTTTTCGACTGTAAATCCAACAGAAATCATACTTCTTTTAACAACTCCGCGGGCGGCATAAGTAACCAAAACTCCATTAGGTTTTAAACTATTGTACATTTTCTGAAAAATTTCAGTACTCCAAAGCTCCGGCTGCACGCGATATCCGAAGGCATCAAAGTAAATCAAATCAAAAATTTCAAAATCGTTTATTTCATCAAAAAATTGTTTCCTTTTGGTTAACGAGAATTGGCTGCTAATTTCTGTTTTCTTATTCCATTCCGTTTTATGCATTTTCTCGAAAATGTTCCCAAATTCCAATGCTTCAAGTTCGGCAACATAATTCATTCCCAAAATTTCTTCTGCGTTTACAGGATAAGCCTCTACTCCAACATAATCAATTTCTTGTTTTTTATGTTCAGATTCTAAAAAAGTTATAAAAGCGTTCAAACCCGTTCCAAAACCAATTTCAAGAATAGAAACAGGATTACGCTCAAATAAGGACAAACCATTTTTTATAAATACATGTTTTGCTTCTTGTATTGCACCGTGTTTTGAATGATAACTTTCATTCCATTCCTCTAAATGAATTGTGGTTGAACCATCTAGCGTTTTAATTATTTCTCTTTTCACAATTTTCGAATTTTGCAATGGATAATTGTTGATCTGTAACCCATTTTCTCAGTCAAATTTAGTCAAAACAAATGCGTAAAGCCTTAAAAAATGACACTTTTTTCATAAATTCTTTATAAAACTCCGCTAAAATTTTAGGATTATTATAAGATAAATAAATCTCAGTTAAACACAGGAATTAATGCAGTTTTACTAAGTAAATTATATATTTTTCCGTAATTTTGCATTCAGGAAAACCTATTCTTCATTAGATCATTGCGTTAGATTTTCATCTGTTAAGAATACAAATTAGATAAAAACTTTACATAATTATGAGTACAACTCAAACAAGCAAAATTGAAATCAGAAAAGCTACTTCGTCTAAGATAAGTTCTGTAGACTTTGAAAACTTAAGCTTTGGTACTGTATTTACAGACCATTTATTTGAATGTGATTACAAAAACGGAAAATGGCAGACTCCGGTCATTAAGCCTTATGCACCGATTTTAATGGATCCTTCTTCAAAAGTCTTTCATTATGGACAAGCGATTTTTGAAGGAATGAAAGCTTACAAAGATGAAAATAATGATGTTTGGTTGTTTAGACCTGATGAAAACTACAAACGTTTCAATAATTCTGCTGTACGTATGGCAATGCCAGAAGTTCCCGAAGATGTGTTTATGGAAGGTTTAAATGAATTATTAAAAATCGATCAGGAATGGATTCAAAGAGGAAACGGAGCGAGTATGTACATCCGTCCTTTTATGATTGCTACCGGCCCTGGCGTTATTGCAAATCCATCTGACGAATATAAATTTATGATCTTACTTTCTCCTGCAAAATCTTATTATGGAGGTGAAGTAAAAGTAATTATCGCTGAACATTACAGTAGAGCCGCAAATGGTGGAATTGGTGCTGCAAAAGCTGCCGGAAACTATGCTGCGCAATTCTATCCAACTAATTTGGCAAACAAAGAAGGTTTCCAGCAAGTTATCTGGACTGATGATGCAACGCATACAAAACTTGAAGAAGCCGGAACAATGAACGTTTTCTTCAGAATCAATGATACTTTATTAACAGCACCAACAAGCGAAAGAATTTTAGATGGTATTACCAGAAAAAGTTTAATTACAATGGCTGAAAAAGAAGGACTGAATGTTGAAGTTCGTCCGGTTATTGTTTCTGAATTAGTTGAAGCTGCTAAAAACGGATCTTTAAAAGAAATTTTCGGCGCCGGAACTGCTGCTGTTATAAGCGTTATTAAAGGTTTCTCATATAAAGGTGAATACTATGAAATGGCTCCAATCGAGAATTCATACGCTTCATTCTTAAAAGAAAAACTAACAAGTCTTCAAAATAAACTTTCTGAAGATACTTATGGATGGACCGTTAAAGTTCAATAATCCAAAATCAGAATAAAAACAAAACCCGATAACGAAATGCTGTCGGGTTTTTTATTATATATCTATTACTTATATCTAAACACATAGAAACATAGATTTAATGTGTTTAATAAAGAATATAAAAAGAAACATATTTCTCACACATAGCTATGTGCATTAATGCAAGTGAAACGCCTTTTTTATAAGCACCAAAAAACTATGTTTCTATGTGTTTAAAACATTTACACACAGAATTTCTATTTATAGTAATTTAGAGAAATCAGGTTTAAAATAATTTGGACCTTTCATTACTTTTCCGTCTTCGCGGTAAATTGGTTTTCCATCTTCTCCAAGTTTACTCATATTACTTCGTTGAATTTCATCAAAAACAGCTTCAATTTTATCCTGTAAGCCGTGTTCAATAATGGTTCCGCATAAAATATACATCATATCTCCAAGAGCATCAGCAATTTCTACTAAGTCATTATTTTGTACCGCTTCAAGATATTCTTCGTTTTCTTCTTTCATTAAATTATAACGAAGCAGTTTTTTAGTTTCTCCCAAATCAGCAATTGGAGTCTGGCTGTGACCTATTTTAAAAGCAGTATGAAATTCAGTAACTGCGTCTAGTTGTTTTTTCATGTTTTTATTCTATTAAATGAGTCGGCAAATTAGCAACAAATCGTATACAATTCTCTAAATTTGTCAAAAATTATTTTTAAATATGTTTAGTCAAGGACAATTAATATTCGGACTCTGTTTTTTTATTGCATTTGTAATCGTAATGATTTTTGCTTATCGCAAAGATCTTGCACTACACAAAATTTTTTACAAAGGAAATTACAAAGTATTACTTGTATTTCTTCTTTTTATCGCCCTTTTATTTGTCATCAAAATCTTTTTAAAGAGATAATACAATCTATTATTTTTAGTTATTAGTTTAGACTCCCAAGAAAATTTATAACTTTACGAAAAACCTGCACCAATGAAGATTCTAAAATATTTATTCCTTTTACTTTTATTAAGTTTAGTTGCTCTTACCGTTTTTGTTGCTACCCAAAAAGGGATTTTTTCTGTTGAAAGAAGTAAAGTAATCAATTCGCCAAAAGCAACTGTATATAATTATGTAAATGATTTTAGAAATTACGAAGACTTCGAATCCTGGGCAGTTGAAAATCCGTCTTTAAAATTTACTTTCCCAAATAAAACTACCGGTAACGGAGGTTCATTTTATTGGTCTGACGAAGAGGGAGCCGGAAATGCCATTACACTAAAAACAAAAGACGGAGAAAGTATTGAACAAAAAATGAAATACGATGGCACCGAAGCTGATGTAACCTGGACTTTTAAAGATACTCTTGCAGGAAAAACAAAAGTAACATGGAAAGCAAAAGGAACAATGAGCTTTATGTTCAAAATATATGCTGCATTAAATGGGGGATCTGATAAAGTTATTGGAACTATTTATGAAAAAAGCCTTGCAAACATTGACAAAAACCTTGATTACGAAACCAAAACTTATGCAGTAAAAGTGGATGGAGCAGTTAAAAAAACCGAAACTCCATATATCAAACAGACATTTACAAGCGAGATTTCTAAGGTTAATAAAAATGCAAGAATTGTAATTCCAAAACTTATTCATTTTAGCGAAACCAATGATTTAAGCACAAACGGAAAGCCTTTTATTATTTATCATACTTATGATTCTGCAAAAGGCTTGGCAAAAATTTCAATTTGTTTACCAATTAACAAAGAGATTTCGATTAGTGCCGGAAGTGATATTTTATCAGGAAAATTAAATGCTTTTGATGCTGTTAAAACAACTTTAAAAGGAGATTATACGCATACTAGTGAAGCAATTACAAAAACAACAGCGTATATTAACAATCAAAAAATTATACCTGAATTAAGCTGGTCACATCTTGAAATTCTATCTGTAAGCAAATTAGATGTAAAAAGTCCTTCTAAATTAGTTACAGAAATTTATTTCCCAATTAAACCAAAAGTAGTTCCTGCTTCTGTTACAACACCAGTTTACACTTCTGGAACTGATACTGGAATTGAAGTTGACGCTGAAACCGGAACGCCAACAACACCAAAACCTGCAGTACAGAAACCTGCAGTACAAAAACCAGTTACACCAAAACCCACAGCGCCCGCAACAACAACTCCTGCTAAAACAGAAGAAGACTCTGAATTTTAATTTTTTAAAGGTGAATTAAACCTTTTGTTTAAAATTCAATCTAAGTCAATATAAGGTTTGATAAATCAAAAAGTTTGATCGACGAAAAGGAATTTATACAACAATTATTAGATCCTAAAACGCAAAATACAGCGTTTCAAAAGCTTATATCTGATTATCAAAAACCGCTGTATTCTCATATTCGAAATATTGTTTTGAATCATGATGATGCAGATGATGTTTTACAGAATACTTTTGTAAAGGTATTTCAGTACTTAAAAAACTTTAAGGGAGAAAGTAAACTCTTTTCCTGGATGTATCGAATTGCGACAAACGAAGCTTTGACTTTTTTAAATCAGAAAGCAAAATTAAAAGGCATAACTTCTGAGGATTTACAAAACAAAACGATCGACAATCTAAAATCTGATGCTTATTTTGATGGAGATGAAATCCAGATCAAACTTCAAAAAGCAATTGTTACACTGCCAGAAAAGCAGCAGCTGGTTTTTAAGATGAAATATTTTCAGGAATTAAAATATGAAGAAATCGCAGAAATTCTTAGCACATCCGTTGGTGCATTAAAAGCATCATATCATCATGCGGTGAAAAAAATAGAATTATATGTTACAACAAATTAAACCTTTTATAGCAAATCTTATCTTACAGACATTATGAAAGAATTTAAATTAGAAAACGAACCGAAAGTAAAATCAGGATTTAAAACTCCTGATCATTATTTTGATACTTTTTCGGCAAAAGTTTTAGAACAGATTAATGAAAGAGAAGTAAAAGTAATTCCTCTTTATAAACGCAAAAAAGTTATTTCGATAGCTGCTGCGGCCGCGGTTTTTATTGCCTTTATGATTCCAACAGCAAATCACTATTATAAAGCATCAAAAGAGCTTGACGAAGCAACGCTGGAAACGTACCTGGCTTATCAATCGAATTTAAACCAATACGATTTAATTAAAGAGTTAGACAGTAAAGATATTGACAAACTAAATAAAAATGTAGCCCTTGAGGAGGAAACTTTGGAAGATGCTTTAGCTGCAAATCCTAATATTGAAAATTTAATTTCTGAATAAAAACAAAATTATACAAATATGAAAATCAAAAATATATTAGCATTACTTCTGTTTTTAGTTACTTTTTCATTTTATGCACAAAATGATAAAACAGATGAAAAGCGTGAAAAAATCAAAGCTTTTAAGGTTTCGTTTTTAACAACAGAACTTGAGCTTACACCTGCAGAAGCAGAGAAATTTTGGCCAATTTATAATGCGTATGATGACAAACAATTTGAATTGCGCCATGATAAAATGAAAACGTATCTAAAAAAATTGGACGATGACAATATAAATTCAATTTCAGAAAAAGAAGCCGTTACATTGTTGTCACAAATTGAATGCACAGATAAAGAATTGTATCTTTTGCGCGAAAAGTTTATGACAAACCTAAAAAAGGTATTACCGGCAAAAAAGATATTAAAGCTTAAAAAATCTGAAGATGATTTTAACCGAAAATTGTTGAAACAATATCGGGACAAAGCAGGAAAATAAATTTCCTTGAAGAAACAACAGCGATAAGAACCCTATATAATAATACTTACTTTATTATTTAGGGTTCTTATTTTTTATTTAAAGTTTAGTCGGACTACTTTATTGTATCCTGCTGCAATTGCAACATTTCTGTTAACAAAACGAATTGTAAAAAGTTTAGAATCTGTAGACAATTGTGTCCAGTTTTCACCTCCATTTTGAGAATATTGAATCCCTTCAGAACCCACACAAATAATTTCTTTACCATTTCCACCCGGAACATATTGTATGCATGAAGCGTATCCAAAGCCCAGATCCTGGCCAATTAATTCCCATGTTTTTCCACCATCTTTGGTAAAAGCCTTATTACCCGATTTTTTATTTGGAAGATCATAATCACCGCCTGCAATAAAACCATGCTTTGAATCGTAAAAATCGGCAGTATAAATACCCGTCATAGTTTTTCCCTGAACAATAGGCGTTTCAACTACTTTCCATGTCTTTGCTTTGTCAGGAGAATAAAAAACACGTGCTTTTTTTCCACCAGAAACCAGCCATGTATCGTCACCTTTTACAACTATATTAGTATTACTTGCGGCAAAAGCCGCTTCGCCGGTTGCGTTTGTAGGCAATTTATCCGATAGTAATTTTGTCCATGTTTCTCCTCCGTCACGAGTTACAATTACTGAAAAAGTATCTTCTGTAGGGTCTCCAATTGCTATTCCTTCTTTATCATTCCAAAATTGCATACTGTCATAAAAAACCTTTGCATTAACTTCTTTATAAACTAACTTAACTTTATGGTCTTTCTTTGAAACTGAATAAAGCAACGCCGGATTAGCAACACTTAGCAAAAAGATATTTTTTGAATTTTGCGCAATACTTCTAAATTCTAATTTTAGTGTATCACGATAAATATGTTCTTCAAATTTTTCTTTTTTATTTAAATCATAATAACCAAAACGAGAGTTATCTCCCCCATACCAGACCTTATCTTTATCAATTAAGATTGCTCGTATGCTAATTTTATCCTGAAATAATGTATCAATTTTTACTGATATAAAACCACTATTATAAGCTTTTCTATTACTGATATTAAGCGTTCTAAAAGACATTAATAAAATAAAAACACCAAAAAATAAAATTAGTTTTTTCATAAAAATTAAGATTTGTTCAATGCTAAAATACAATTATTTCTAACATCTCAAATATGTTTTGTTTATTTTCAGAAAATAATAATTTTTCGGCTTTTTTTGTTCAATCAAAATTCAAATACAATTCAACAAAAAAACATAACAACCTACAAATGTGTTATTTACATGCATAAATATCAAATATTAATTTATGGCACAGTAATTGGATATCTCCTATCACAAATAATTTAATATGATTTAGTCATGAAAACGAAATTACTTTTAATAGCGGTTGTAGCATTAGTTTTTGGTTCTTGCGGGGCACAAAACCAAACTACTGTTTACGCAAAAAATTCAGATATAAGTGATAATTTAGATTTAAGAGCTGTTGCTTCAATGTTTGGAGAATCTGCTAATCTTCAAGATTTTGAAAGAAGATTAAATGATCCTAAATATCAAATCTCAAACCTTGATTTAAATGGTGATGACCAGGTTGATTATTTACGTGTAATAGAATCTGTAGAAGACAGAACTCACGTTGTAATTATTCAGGCCGTTTTAGACCGCGATGTTTATCAGGATGTAGCTACGATTGATGTTGAAAGAGACAATTACAACAAAGTAAGCGTACAAGTTGTAGGTAATACTTATTTATATGGTGACAACTATATTTATGAGCCGGTTTATAGTGTAGCTCCAGTAATTTATACTTCATTTTGGGTTACTAATTACAGACCATACTATTCAACTTGGTATTGGGGCTACTACCCTACCTATTATGCAGCATGGAGACCTTATCCTGTGTACAGATACAGAAATAACATAAATGTATGTATCAACGTTCATAACAGTTACAATTATGTAAACATCAGAAGAAGTTACAGAGCTCCGGTTCTTTATGAATCAAGACGTACTTACGGTTATGAAAGAATGAGACCAAACAATAGTTTTGCTCAAAGACATTCTAATGTAAGCAACAGATATGATTTAGATCAAAGAAGAGTTGCAAATAGAGAATCTAACAGAACTCAAAATACTTACAATTACTCTAACAGATCAAATACAGGAAGAGTATCTTCTACTGAAAACAGAAATACAAACAGAGATTACAACAACGGCAGAAATAATTCTGATAGAAGTTACAGCAATACAAATCGTGTAACAATTAATAACAGAGATAACGCAGCTACTGTTAATAACCCTGTTAGAACTGAAAATACCACGAGAACAGAACCAAGAATAGATTATAACAGAAATAACTCAGCTGCTGTTCAAAGAGGAAGTTCAGAAAACAGAAATTATAATACTAATAGAGCATCTTCACAAACGAATGAAGCACCTAGAGGTTATTCTGAAAACAGAGCCAGCAGACCAAATGCAACTCAATCTGCTCCTGTTCAAAGAACAGAAGCTCCAAGAAGTTACTCTGAAAACAGATCAAACTCTCAAAACAGTTCAAACGCTTCAAGACCTCAAAGTGCCCCACAACGTTCTGAATCACCAAGAATGAGTCAGGAATCAAGAGGCAGCCAGCCACAAAGAGAAGGCGGTTCAAGCTCTAGAGGCGGTGGAAGAAGAGGTTAAGAATATCTAAATTTATATTAAAAATTAAAAGCACAATTTGGGGATTGTGCTTTTTTTTATCTTTTTAATTATAATTGTCGCTAATTTGTTTTAAAACAGTAAATTTGCAACCGTCTTTTATTAAAAATATACATGAGCGCATCGCATAAAAACTTACATAGTAAGTTGTCTATTGGGGGGTTATTGATAACATTAGGGATTATTTATGGAGACATTGGTACGTCTCCACTTTATGTAATGAAAGCTATACTTGGCGAACATACCATAAATGCTGACATCGTATTGGGAGGTATTTCTTGTGTTTTTTGGACTCTTACTTTACAAACTACAATAAAATACGTTCTTATTACTTTAAGTGCCGATAATCATGGTGAAGGTGGTATTTTTGCATTATATGCATTAGTCAAAAAGACAAAAATCCAGTGGCTTATTGTACCTGCCATTATTGGAGGAAGCGCCTTGCTTGCTGACGGTATTATAACACCGCCAATTTCGATTTCATCAGCAGTTGAAGGTATTAGGGCATTCTACCCTACAATGGAAACTAAGACAATTATTTCCATTGTTATTACTATTCTTTTTATCTTATTTACAATACAGCAGTTTGGAACTAAATTAGTTGGTAAGTTTTTCGCACCAATGATGCTTATTTGGTTTGCAATGCTGGGAACATTAGGATTTATCCAAATTTTACACTTCCCGGAAGTTATTAAAGCTATAAATCCATATTATGCTTACCATTTACTTTCGGTTCATCCTGATGGCTTTTTTGTTCTTGGATTTGTATTTTTATGTACAACCGGAGCCGAAGCTTTGTACTCAGACATGGGACACTGCGGTAGAAAAAACATTAGAATCAGCTGGGTTTTTGTAAAAGCAACTTTAGTATTAAATTATTTTGGTCAGGCTGCTTACTTAATTCATCATGAAGGAAGTACATTACAGCAATTAGGCGGAGAAAATGGAAACCCGTTTTATCTAATTATGCCACATTGGTTTTTACCATTCGGAATTGTAGTTGCAACTTTAGCAGCCGTAATTGCTTCTCAAGCCCTTATTAGTGGATCATTTACATTGATAAACGAAGCAATGCGTTTAAATTTCTGGCCAAAAGTAAAAATCAAATATCCTACAGAAGTTAAAGGACAATTATATATTCCGTCAATTAACTGGTTATTGTTTTTTGGTTGTGTTGGAATCGTATTACACTTCGAAAAATCAGGAAATATGGAGCATGCGTATGGTTTAGCGATCATTTTATGTATGATTATGACAACCGTTTTGCTGAACTATTATTTAATCATGAAACGCGTAAAACTATACTTTATGGTTCCGCTTATCACAATTTATTTATTGATCGAATTTAGTTTCTTAATCGCTAACATTACAAAATTTGCCGAAGGAGGTTATGTAACTTTAATCATTGCAATACTTCTTATTTCGATAATGACAATTTGGTACTTAGCTAAGAAAATCAACAAAAGCTATACTAAAATTATCAAAATTGAGGATTACAAAAAGGTATTGGTTGAATTGAGTAAAGATTTATCGATTCCAAAATATGCAACGCATTTGGTTTACATGACAAATGCTAACCGTGTTGACGAGCTGGAAGAAAAAGTAATTTATTCGATTTTACAAAAGCGTCCAAAAAGAGCTGATATTTACTGGTTTGTACACGTAAACATTCTTACTGAACCTTATAAAACACAATATAAAGTTACCGAAATCGCTAAAGATGATATCTACAGAATCGATTTTAACTTAGGTTTTAGAGAGCCTACGAAAATTAATTTAATGTTTAGAGAAGTTATTCGTGACATGGTAAAACGCGGAGAAGTTGATATTACGAGCCGTTACGAATCATTAAACAAAAACAATATTATTGGTGACTTTAAATTTGTATTGTCTGAGAAATTCTTATCAAATGATAATGATTTAAGATGGCACGAAAATATTATCATGAACTCTTATTTCTTTATTAAGAAACTGAGTTTGTCTGAAGAAAGAGCTTTTGGATTAGACAGCAGCTCAGTAAAAATAGAGAAATTCCCGATGGTGCTTCACGCTCCGGAAAATATCGGATTGACAAGAATAATTACAAAAGAATAATCTGCCTGCAGAAAATATTTTCAGAAAAACACTCTTTTAAAAACTTTATCAGAGTGTTTTTCTCTTTTAAAAGGAAAGCTAAATAACAATCAAAATTAAAAATTTAACTTTCAATCAATTAATAGTACCTTTGCAACTCAAATAATTAAAATGAGATTACACAGAAATTTAGTTTATACTACCATCGATTCTTTGAACGCAATTTTCAATGAAGGCGAATATGCAGATAAAGTGGTAGCAAGAGCATTAAAAAAAGACAAACGTTGGGGAAGTTCTGACAGGAAATTTGTCGCTGAAACGATATATGAAATTGTTCGCTGGAAACGTTTATATGCAGAAATTGCAGAAGTAAAAGAACCTTACGACAGAGACAATTTATGGAGAATGTTTGCGGTTTGGGCCGTTTTAAGAGGATATCCAATTCCGGATTGGAGACAATTAGAAGGAACTCCGGAAAGAAAAATAAAAGGTCGTTTTGATGAACTTTCAAAAGTTAGAGCTTTAAAAGAATCTATCCCGGACTGGATGGACGAATTGGGCGTAAAAGAACTTGGCGAAAAAGTGTGGGCAAAAGAAATTGCTGCTCAAAACCAGCCTGCTAAAGTTATTTTAAGAACAAACACGCTTAAAGGAACTAAAGAAAGCCTGAGAAACACGTTGATGGATTTAAATATTGAAACTGAATATTTAAAAGACCAGCCTGAGGCTTTGGTTTTAAAAGAAAGAGCAAACGTATTCTTAACTGACGCTTTTAAACAAGGACTTTTTGAAGTTCAGGATGCTAACTCACAATTAGTTGCTGGTTTTCTTGATGTTAAACCTGGAATGCGTGTTGTTGACACGTGCGCCGGAGCTGGCGGAAAAACATTGCACATTGCCTCTTTAATGGAAAACAAAGGACAATTGATTGCAATGGATTTGTATGAAAGCAAACTAAAGCAATTGAAATTAAGAGCAAAAAGAAATGGTGCTTTTAACATTGAATACCGCATTATTGACACTACAAAAGTGATCAAAAAGCTGCACGAAAAAGCAGACCGTGTTTTAATTGATGCACCTTGCAGCGGTTTAGGAGTTTTAAAAAGAAATCCAGATTCTAAATGGAAATTACAGCCTGAATTTATTGATAACATTCGTAAAGTTCAGAGCGAGGTTTTAGAGAGCTATTCTAAAATTGTAAAACCAGGCGGAAAATTAGTTTATGCAACTTGTTCTGTTTTACCATCTGAAAATCAGGAACAAGTAGAGAAATTCTTAAAAACAGATATTGGAAAAGAATTTACGTTTATTCAGGATCGTAAAATATTGGCTTCAGAATCTGGTTTTGATGGATTTTATATGGCATTATTAGAGCGTAAAACAAAATAAAAATTCAATATTTTAAATTCTAATATTTTAAATTCCAAATTCCAAATTCCAATTTTATAGTTGGGATTTGGAATTTTTATTTTGGGATTTTTTGTTACCATAATTTGTTTAGTCCCTACGGGGCAATTTTATGGGGATCATTTTTTTTCTACCGATATGTAACTCCTAACGGAGTTTATCTTAGGATTTGAATATCTTAAAATATTCTACACTTTTTTCTACCGATATTAAATCTCTACGAAATATTCTTAAAAGATCTGTTTTTTTTAACAAATCATTAATTTCTCTCTTAAAACTCCGTTAGAAGTTAAATATCGGTAAAAACGTAGTAGACAATATCAACATTTGTCCCGTAGGGCAATGTCATTAAGTTAAGAAGAAATCTATAAAATTACTTAACAGTTTAATTAAGAAAGTAATTAGAAAAATCAGTTTTTATCAGCGTTTTCGCTTTAGCGAATCAGTAAAATCAGTGTCTAATTGTGACGCGGATAAAACAGATTTACTTCGTAAAAACTCGGATAAACACGGATTTGATTTGCAATAATTTTATTTTCTAAAAGCTTAACTTAATGACATTGCCCGGAGGGACTTAACACTACGCACAAAAAAATTCCAAACCCCAACTATAAAATTGGAATTTGGAATTTAAAATATTGAAATTTTTATATATTTTCCTATCGCAAACTAGACTTACGTAATAACTTCCCGTTTTCGTTTTCCTTAAACTTCGGAACAAAAACAATCTCTTTTGGCTTTTCAAACTTTCCCAAAACATCAAAAAAGTCAGTAGAGAAATCATATTTTTCGCCTTCAATTACAAGAATTAGTTTTTCGCCTAAAACAGTATCAGGAACTCCTGTTACAAAAAAGCGGTTATTAATTCTGCCCGTTAATTTCGCTTCAATCTGCTCCGGAATCAGCTTCACTCCTCCACTATTAATTACATTATCGATTCTTCCCAAAAATATAAACTGATTTTCATTTACTAAATCAACCAGATCATTGGTTACAATTGGTTCTTCAGAAATCGAAGAAACATAAATTACCAGACAGCCGCGATCGTCTTTTTCGATTTTTACATTTGGAAGAATTGTAAAGGCACTTTCACCCACTTTTTTAGCAGCAATATGCGTTATGGTTTCCGTCATTCCGTACGTTTCGTAAATCTCCGTTTTAAATGGCAAAAGTTTCTCTATAAGATCGCTGTCAGTTTTCGCTCCGCCAATAATTAACTTTTTAATGTTACCCAGTTTTTCAAGAGAATTCTGAACCTGCAGAGGAACCATAGCTGCAAAATCATATTGCTTATTATTGTAAGCCAAGGGTTCTGTACTCGGAACTACAACATCGAGTTCTAAACCTAAAATCAAACTTCGAACCAGCATCATTTTACCAGCAATAAACTGAGTTGGTAAACAAAGTAAAGCTTTATTTCCAGGCTCTAAACCAAAAAAATCTCCCGTTGCTAATGCAGACTGAATCATCGCTTGTTTTTCTAATCTAACCAACTTAGGAAGCCCCGTTGTTCCAGAGGTTGTCATTTCGATATAATCTTTATGATCAAACCAGTCCAGAAAAAATTCTCCGATAGCTCGTTCGTATACATCTCCTTCTTTAATAAAACTATATCCAATACGGCATAAATCTGCAGCATTTAAATGATAGCCATCAAGTTTAAAATAATTATGTACATTTTTATGAGTTAAGTTTGGCATGGTGATATTAATTTAAATTTAAAAATTCAGTTACCTCATTCTTTGGTTCATCAATTTTACCTGTTAATTTCTCTTTCCAATTGGTCCACTTATACTTTTTACTAAAAATAAAAAGCAAAACAGGATAAACAATTACAACCGGCAGAATAACATCTGCACCGGCAGAAGGATCTGACATATCTTTAAAAATAGAATGAGTTTGAAAAACCGACCAATCTGAAGTTACCAATAAAGCTCCAACAAGATTATTTGCAGCGTGAAACCCTAAAGCCAACTCTATTCCGTCATCCATTAAAGTAATAATTCCGAGAAACAATCCCGTTCCTATATAATAAACCATGATAATATATCCCATCTTGGTAACTTCGGGATTAAGAATATGCATGGAACCAAAGATCAGTGAAGTCATAACTAATGGGAACCATTTATTTTTGGCCAGATTAGCAAACCCCTGCATTAAATACCCTCTAAAAACATACTCTTCTGTACTGGTTTGAATAGGAATAAAAATTGTTCCTATAACCGATAAAATCAAAAAGGGAACTAATTTAAAATTCCAAACAAATTTTTCTTGAGATTGAAAATAAAGCACCAGAAAACTGATTACAGAAAATAAAGCCCAAAGCAGGAAAGAAAATAAAACCCTGTTCCAATCTACTTTTTTTCGTCCCGTTGTTACTGATAAAAGCGTTTGATGGTGCATATATTTTACCACAAAATATATTCCCGCTAAAGCAAAAACAAACGAAAGCATTACTAAAAATAAGGTAAGATTTGGCTCAAACATTTTTAAAGCCGAATCATTATCGGCTGGAAAAGCAGCATTTTCTTTAAAACTTTTATAAAGAACCGCAATAGAAAAAGGAATTTGCCCTATAAATGACGCTGTAATAATAAAAACAGATCCTAAAAGATATTTCCAAAAATGATTTTCAGGTTTAACTCCTTGCTCTAAAAACATATATTTAAAAATTTTAAAATGAGAATTCGATTTAAATAGGAAATCCTATTTTTGCTGTATTAAATAAGAACTCTTTTTGAGAGATCTTATTTTAACAGACATTAAATATAAGAAAATGATACAAATTTACCATAATCCACGCTGCGGAAAATCGAGAAACTGTTTGGCTTTTATTGAAGATTCTAAACAAGAGTATGAAATAATTCCTTATTTAACAGAAACTCCAAGTTTTGATGAACTAAAAGGACTTCTTGAAAAATTAAATATTCATCCAGTTGAATTGGTTAGAACCAAAGAAAAAATCTGGATCGAAAATTATAAAGGAAAAAAAATGAGCGACGATGAAACTATTCAGGCAATGGCAGATAATCCAATTTTAATAGAAAGACCTATCGTTGTAAAAAACGGGAAAGCAATTATTGGAAGGGATTTAGACAAGGTTGCATCTTTTTTAGATTGATTACAAAACAATCAATTAACATTTTTTTATGATCTTTCTCTTTAAACCAAAAGGTACATTTACTGTCTAAGAAGAAAAGAAACCAGAAAAAAAATGAAACAAATTAATTTTGTTGTAATGCTCGTGTTATTTTTTACAGGCTTTTACAACTATGCGCAACAAGGACCGCCTGCAAGAAATAAGGTTAAGGTTACGGGTAAAGTTTTCGAAAAAGTAAGCAAGCAGCCACTTGAATATGCTACTATTTCGATCATGGCCCCAAATGATACAAAAGCTATTGCCGGCGGAATAACCAACCCAAAAGGTGAATTTGAAGTAGCTGTTGCTCCGGGAACTTACGATATAAAAATAGAATTCATTTCGTTTAAATCGACAGAAATTAAACAAAAAAATATTCAGGAAGATACCAATTTAGGCGTCGTAAATTTATCTGAAGATGCTGCACAATTAAACGAAGTTGTTGTTCGTGCCGAAAAATCAACAGTTGAAATTAAACTTGATAAAAAAGTTTACAATGTTGGTCAGGATATGATGGTAAAAGGCGGAACGGTAAGTGATGTTTTAGACAACGTTCCTTCTGTTTCTGTTGATACTGAAGGAAATGTAAGCTTAAGAGGAAGCGACAACATTCGAATTTTAATTGACGGACGTCCTTCAAATGCCATAAATGTTGCCGAAGCTTTACGTCAGCTTCCTGCAGATGCAATTGACAAAGTAGAAGTTATTACGAATCCATCTGCGCGTTATGATGCAGAAGGCGGATCTGGAATTATCAATATCATTCTTAAAAAAGGTAAAAATCAAGGTTTTAACGGAACATTTATCGCTTCTACAGGAATTCCTGAAACATACGGTTTAAGTGCTAACTTAAATTACAAAACAGAAAAATTAAACTATTTCACTACAGCAGGTTACAACTACAGAACTAATGAAGGCGGCGGTTTAACTAACTCTCAATATTTTAATGAAGATGGTTCTACAAAAAGTTTCCTTGATGAAGACCGTGATACAAAAAGAATCAGAAATGGTTTTAATGCCAGAGCGGGTATAGAATGGACCATTGCACCAAATACTTTTTGGACAAATGCCATCAATTACCAAAAAAACAGCGGTGAAGATAAAGATTTAATCAACTACAATAATTTTGATGCTGGCCACAATTTTACAGGATCTTCTTATCGTTTAAACAACGCAGACACCGGAAGTGATAACGTAGAATTCACTTCGAACTTAATCAAAAACTTTAACGACAAAGGACACAAACTTACTGCCGATCTTTCTATTTCAAGAAATACAGACGACAGCAACAGTGTTATTGATGCTTCGCCAAATTTTAATAATACCTTAAACGATCAGGTACAAAAACAAGTACAATTACAAGCAGATTATGTTTTGCCTTTAGGAAAAGGAGGGCAATTTGAAGCTGGCTATAAAGGAAGTTTTGGAGATTTAAATAACGAATATTACGTTACAGACGAAAATAATGTAAAAGATCCAAATTTATCTAACAACTTAGAATACAAAGAAAACATTAACGCATTGTACACTCAATACGGATTTAAGGTAAATAAATTCTCTTATTTATTTGGTTTACGTTGGGAAGACACCAATATCCAGGTTAACTTATTAGACACAAACGATTTCAATACTAAAAAATACAACAACTTATTTCCAAGTGCTTTTATTAGTTATGAAATTTCAGATCAAAGTAATTTCACGGCAAGTTACAGTAAACGTTTAACAAGACCTAGAGGGCGTTTTATGAACCCTGCCACAAATTACTCAAGTAATATTAATATTTTTCAAGGAAATCCGGACTTAGATCCATCTTTAACAGACAAGTACGATATTGGATATATTAAGCGCTGGGACAAAGTAACATTTAATACTTCGGCGTATTTTGAAGACACAAAAGATGTTTTCAGCTTTGTTAGAACGCCAACCGGAGAATTAGTAAATGGAATTCCGGTAATTTTAAGCCGACCTATAAACTTAGGAAAAGAGCAAAAATTTGGTTTTGAATTTACATTAAATTATACTCCATTTAAATGGTGGAAATTAAACAGCAACTTCAACTTCTTCAACGTAAAATCAACAGGAGAAAACAGCTATACAGATGCCGTTACTGGTGAAACTGTAGTTCAAAATCTTGATAACCAAGCAAATTCCTGGTTTGCAAGAATCAATTCAAAAGTTACTTTACCGTATAAAATTGACTGGCAGTTAACAGCAATGTACAACGGCGAACAAAAAACAGCTCAGGGAAAAAACCTTGGTCAGTTCGGGATGAATACTGCTCTTAGCAAAGATGTAATGAAAGACAAAGCAACAATTGCTTTCAACATTAGTGACGTTTTCAATTCAAGAATTATGAAATCATATACTTATCTTGAGAATCAAACATCTTACAGCGAAATGCAGTTCCGTAAACGTCAATTTAATTTATCGTTCACTTATCGTTTCAACAAACCAAAAAGTGAAAGAGATAAAAACGCACAGCCTAAAAATGACGGCGGCGGTGATGGCGGAGGAGAATTCCCGGGATAAACTAGGTTAAATTCCAAAATTAAAAATTCCAAATTCCAATTAGTAAGACTTAAAATGAAGTTTTAGAAAATTGGAATTTGGATTTTTTTTATTGGAATTTATTTTTTTCATAAAAAAAAGGACTCATTTTCACGGGTCCTTTTTTATGAAATCAATTAATATTTAACTGATTGTTCTTCTTGTCTTTTTTTAGCTCTCTTTTCTTTGAACATTTCCCAGCTAGCTCCCGTAACCCAATAAGATACGAAACCAACCAAGAAAAACATTAACCAAAACCCTATAGTTAGTATGGTTAAGAAAAGTAAAAAGCCTAAGTACTGTGAAAATTCAAACATGTTTTCCGGAATTTTTGAATGTTACCACAAATGTAGGCTATATATTTTTCCTCAGCAATAAAATCTAAATCAATTTTCGTGAAATAACATTTATACGTATATTTATACTCATTTTAAATAAGCTTTCTTTTCGGCAAATTATCCAACTATCTAAACTAGAAGAACATGAGTATTTTCAGGAGCTGTTTCCCGCTATCCGTTACAAACGAAGTTCACTGAACTCCGATTAAAATAAATGTTTAGTGAAGTAATCTTTTATGTTTTTAAAGAAAAAACATAAAAGGATTTTCTCCCGAATCTTCGGGACTATCGGAGCTAGAATCCGTATTTAAAAGAAAATTAAAACACCAAAATAAAAAATCCGTTTCAATCAGCGTCTTTACGAAGTAAATCAGCGTTATCAGCGTTCCATTTACCCAACAAATTCACAACTCACAAAATACATTTTTACAAACAATATATTTACACAAAATGAAATACAGAATAGAAAAAGACACCATGGGCGAAGTTCAGGTCCCTGCCGATAAGTATTGGGGTGCACAAACAGAACGCTCAAGAAATAATTTTAAAATTGGAAATGCAGCTTCAATGCCGCAGGAAGTCATCGAAGGTTTTGCTTATCTAAAAAAAGCCGCTGCTTATGCCAATTATGATTTGGGGGTTTTACCAATCGAAAAAAGAGATGCAATCGCTGCTGTTTGTGATGAAATTCTTGAAGGAAAACTAGAAGATCAATTTCCATTAGTTATCTGGCAGACAGGTTCAGGAACACAAAGCAACATGAACGTAAACGAAGTAATTGCCAACCGTGCTCAGGTTTTAAAAGGTTTTGAAATTGGCGAAGGCGAACAATTTATAAAAGCAAATGATGATGTAAATAAATCACAGTCATCAAATGATACTTTCCCAACCGGAATGCACATTGCAGCTTATAAAATGGTAGTTGAAACTACAATTCCGGGAGTTGAAAAACTACATGCTACTTTAGTAAAAAAAGCAGCTGAATTTAAAGATGTTGTAAAAATTGGCCGTACACATTTGATGGACGCAACGCCATTAACTTTAGGCCAAGAAATTTCAGGATATGCAGCACAATTAGCTTTTGGATTAAAAGCACTTAAAAATACTTTAGCACATTTATCTGAAATCGCTTTAGGAGGAACCGCTGTTGGAACGGGATTAAATACTCCAAAAGGTTACGATGTAAAAGTAGCCGAATATATCGCTCAATTTACCAAACATCCATTTATTACTGCCGAAAACAAATTTGAAGCTTTGGCCGCGCACGACGCAATTGTTGAAACACACGGAGCATTAAAACAATTGGCAGTTTCATTAAACAAAATTGCCAATGACGTCAGGATGTTAGCTTCTGGCCCTCGTTCAGGAATTGGAGAAATTCATATTCCGGAAAATGAACCAGGATCTTCTATTATGCCGGGAAAAGTAAACCCTACACAATGTGAAGCCCTAACAATGGTTTGCGCTCAGGTTATTGGAAACGATATGGCAATTGCGGTTGGCGGAATGCAGGGACATTATGAATTGAATGTTTTTAAACCGGTTATGGCAGCAAACTTCCTGCAATCAGCACGTTTATTGGGAGACGCTTGTGTTTCTTTTGACGAACATTGCGCTCAGGGAATCGAACCTAATCACAAACGTATTAAAGAATTAGTAGATAATTCTCTTATGCTTGTAACCGCTTTAAATACTAAAATTGGTTACTACAAAGCTGCCGAAATAGCTCAAACCGCTCACAAAAACGGAACTACACTTAAAGAAGAAGCAGTTCGTTTAGGCTATGTTTCTTCTGAAGATTTTGACGCTTGGGTGAAACCGGAGGAAATGGTTTAGATTAATTGTGAATTGTTAATGGTTAATTATAAATTATTTGACCATCTATGTCTAGTCCTAAAATAACGATACAGGATTAATAACAGTAAAAATACATTTTTTTAGACAGAAGTAACTTCCGAGTTACTTCTGTTTTTTGTTTTATAAGTTTTCATTTTAATACTTCTCTGTAAGTGCATTTGATCAGGAGTCAGCATATAGTTTGAGCAATGTGGTCTAATCTGGTTATATTTATTAATAATCTCAGCTACCAGTTTCTTCATTAAATATAGTTCAAGATGATAGGCATCAATCCTAAACTCTTGTTTTAATATTCCGTTTATTCTTTCAGCCACTGCGTTTTCATAAGGGTCTGAGTTTTGTGTCATACTGCATTTTAGACTGCATTTCTTTAAAAAATACTGGTACTCATCCGAACAATATTGTATGCCTCTGTCTGAATGATGTATCAATGGTTCAGTTCTAAAGACCCTATTCTTATGAGCCATTTTTAAAGCATTAATACATCCTTGTGTACTAAGGGAATCAGACACCTCATAACCCATTATCTTTTTTGAATAAGCGTCGGTTATTAAACTTAAATAACAGGGTTTCTCACGTTTGCCGATATAAGTAATATCTGAGACCCATACCTGTTCAGGTCTTTTTATATTTAACTCTTTTATCAGGTTGGGATGTTTCCTAAAACGATGGTGCGACCATGTGGTAAGGTGATAACTTCTCTTAGGTTTGATCAGCAAATGATTTGCTTTTAAAATATTAAAAAATTTATCTCTTCCCACTTTTAAGGCTTTAAGATTTAGATTGAGGATATGATATAGTTTACGTGTGCCAAGCCGGGGCTGAGCTCTACGCTGTTCTTTTACAAGCTCTACAACCTGTTCTGCCAAGGTTCTCCTGAGTTTAATACGCTTAATGCTTCGATAATAAACCTGTCTGTCTATCCCGAACAAGCCACAGCTAAAGCTTATGCTTTCCTGCCTTTTTTTCCTAAAGGATTGGATTGTCCGGGTGGTAAGTTTTTTCGAATATCAATATTATATTCCTTTTCAGCCAGGTCTATCATCATATCAAAAATAATAGCTTTAGAATCAGAGATATGATTTTGTTTTTCAAGCAGGGCTTTTTGTTTTTCCAAAAGTTTTACCTTGGCTTCGAGCTCCATAATTCTTTGTTCAGGTGTCTTGGGCATATTTGATGGTGTTTGATTCTCCCAATCAAAGTTACCATATTTTCTGAGCCAATTTACAACGGTCGAGCGCCCCTGGATTCCATAATGTCTTTGTGCAGATGTTACTGAGAAAATCCCAGACTCAACTTCTTTAACAACTTCAAGTTTAAAACTAAGTGTGTAATCTTTCTGTGTGCGTTTTGAATAATTGTCCATGCGATACTTTTTTGTGTATCGCTATTTCAGGACGGGACACTATTATAATAAAAAAAGAGCCTCCTTAATTTTAAGAAGGCTCTTTTTTTTAATTAACAATTCACAATTAAATAAATTATTTCCCGTCTACATAATCCTGCAGATAACTGAATCTTTCTGTAAGTTTTCCGTTTTCTGTGATTTTGGCACGTTTTAAAATTCCATCTTTGTCTCCGTTGAAAAAAGCAGGAATTACATGCTCCATAAATTGTTCTCCAAATCCTTCGCTGGCATCTTTTGGAATTTCGCACGGAAGATTATCAACAGCCATAACAGCAACTGCTGCCGGATGAAAAATATCCACTTCTTTATCCTCTAAAGGAAAATAACCGTATAAAGGTTCTGCAATTGTCGAAGAACGAAGTGTACTGGCAATTGGCCCGTTTACATCGCAGGAAATATCTGCTACAACTTTTAGTTTGCAGTCACTTGCATTTAACATTTCTCTGGTCAAAATCATCGGGGCGTTACTCGCGTAAAAATGACCTGCAAAGTAGATATCTGAAACTTTAGTAAATTTCTCAAAATCTGAGGTATAAGCTTCGGGATTTTCGACAAAATCATTAAAATCTAAAACCTGACCGTCAATACGTTTGTTATATTCTAAAACGTCTAACTGAACATACACTGCCTGCGCATATTTTTTAGTGAGATAATTATCTACCGTGATTTCTTTTACTTTAATAGCATCTAAAATTTCTTTTGCGCCGCTCCCAACCTTTCCTGTTCCGGTAATTACAAATTTTAAAGCCGGCATTGTAATACGCTTTAAATGCATAATCAATGCTTCTTTTCCGGAAAGGGTTTCTGCTTTTGGAAGTTTAAACAATTCGAATTTAATTCCAAAAGCGCGGATTCCGTTATAAACACCAACCATTCCGGCATATTTTCCAAAACCAATTAATCTGTGGTCCAGCGAATCAACAATTGTTTCATGATCGTATAAATCAATTTTTTTTTCTAAAATCGCCTGAAGTAATTTCCTGTTATGAGGCTGTTTTTTTATGGTATGAGAAAAAAAGAAATAAGCTTTGTTTGGAATTAAATTTTCAACAGGAACTTCCTTAACACCAAATAGAACATCACAGTCAGAAACATCTTCTGTAACGGTTATTCCCATATTTTTATATTCTGCATCAGAAAAAACTCTAATATCTGAACTCTCAACTTCAACTGATGCTTCATGATAAAGCTGTTTTAGTTTTGTTAGTTCATTTGGAGAAAAAACAACTCTTCTGTCTGGTGGGTTTTTTCTTTCTTTTATTATTCCAAATTTCATTTAAATAAATTTAAAGCACTTAATAATATAACTTTTTACATCGTATTTGTTTCAAATATAACAAATATAGTTAAATTTTTGTTTCTAATTTACTATTTAGAATGTTTAAAAACCGTTAATAACTGAAAAACAAAGAAATAAAAAAAACATCTGTTAATATTGTGTTAAAACAACCTTTTTAAACCATCAAAAATTGAGAAAACAACAAAATTGAATTCGATATATTTGTTTTTCAAGAACGATGCAAATGATTTTCCTTAAAAAAACAAAGATACTACAAATACTTTTCTCTCTACTAGTTTTAAGCTCATGTGGTAATGACAATAAAACAAAAACAACTGCTACTCCAACAGTCGAAGATACATTACCTAAAATGAAGCCGTTAGGTCCTGAAAAGAAAATTTCACAGGCATATAAGAATTCGGTAATTGGCAGAATAAATCATTTTTACTATAAAAACTGGCCAAATAACAGCATGAACGGGAGTTTTTTAGTTGCCCGAAATGGCCAGATAATTTTTGAAAAATATAATGGTTATGCCAATAAAAATGAAGGAACCAAAATAACAGCTGAAACATCTGTACAAATTGCTTCTGTAAGCAAAGTATTGACTGCAACAGCGGTTCTAAAACTTGTGAACGCCGGTAAAATAGATTTAGACCAAAAAGTAAATACTATTTTAAAAACATTTCCTTACGAAGACTGTACGATTAGAATGCTTTTAAGCCATCGCACCGGAATGCGTAATTATGCTTATTTTACAGATCATGACAAATCGGTTTGGGACAGACATAATCAGCTGACAAATAAAGATATCTTAGATCTTCTGGCAACTAAAAATATTGGTTTAGAATCTAAAACAGGAACTCGTTTCAGCTATTGCAATACCAATTATGCAATGCTGGCACTTATCATTGAAAAAATTACTGGTTTGAGTTATAAAGAAGCAATGAGCGAAATGATTTTCAAACCTTTAGGAATGACGCATACATACGTTTTTGATGATGATAAAGACAGAAAAAAGATTGTTCCATCATACAAAGGAAGCGGTGTCGAAATTGGTTTTGATTATCTGGACAATGTTTACGGAGATAAAAATATCTTTTCGACAGTAAGAGATCTTTTAAAATTTGATCGCGCAAGACAATCACCTGATTTTTTGAAACCTGAATTATTAAAACAAGTTTATACCGGTTATAGTAATGAACGTAAAGGAACTAAAAATTATGGTTTAGGAATTAGAATGATTAATTGGGAAACAGGTCAAAACTATTATTTTCATAATGGCTGGTGGCATGGCAACACCTCATCTTACATTACTTTAGTAAAAGAGCATGTTACCATTATTGCATTGTCTAACAAAATGACAAGAAACACTTATGCTGTTCGCAAATTAGCTCCAATTTTTGGGGATTATCCTTTTAATTTCAAAGACGAAGAATAAGACAATAGTCGAAAGTCTTAAAGTCTTAAAGTCGAAAGTCGAAAGTCGTAAAGCGGTAAAGCGGTAAAACTTTTGTCGATAATTGAGTTTTCAGATTAGACCAATTGAGTAAAAATAAAAACAAGCAAACGCAGTTTAAGTATTGGACTTAAAAACTTTACGACTTTTGACTTTCGACTAAAGGAATTTTTCTGAAAATTTTGGCAGAAAGTAATTTCAAATACTCTAAATTTGCAGACTTATTTTTGGGGTCGACTGGTTTTGACAGCAGGTCGAATTGAACAGTAAGCACGTCGAGCATTGAGACCTTGCTCGTAAATATAAGATCTCAAACTTTTACACGGCGAAAATAATTACGCTTTAGCTGCATAATCCGAATCATAGTACGATTGCGCCACGTCTCTACAAGGTAGAGAAGCTGGATTCTCCTGGAAAGCCTTGGTTTGTGGCGTTCCGTCAAGGGGAACCGTAAAAATAAACCTAGATATCCATGAGCTTCGGGTGGGTTTCGAAACTTAAGAAGATAAGTGTTCGGTGGCTGTTTCTGGCCTGGCTTAACATCGAAAATCTAATCAGGAAATAAGCGTGTAGAAAGCTCTTTAGTTGCTTGTTTGGACCCGGGTTCGATTCCCGGCGACTCCACAAAAAGGCAGAAAATCATATGATTTTCTGCCTTTTTTATTTGGGTCTTCCATAATATGATGATATAGCTATGCAAATGACCGCAGTTAATGAAACTTTGCAGTCAAAAATATTAGTAAAATCTATTTCTTTCTTATCATAGGTATCTGTAAATTGGCTGGGAGGTTTGCTTCAGTATCAAATCCACGTCCGTCTACAAATGTAAACTCTCTGGTTAGGTAATTACTAACCAGAGAGGGAAATATTCTCAAATTTTTAGAGGAATAATTTAAGTTGATATAAGGGTTCTGCTGCAGAACCCTATTTTGAAGGTATTAAGATATAAGAAGTTCCTTTTTTAGTTTCAAATACGGCAGTATAACCAATCGACGATTTCTCACTTTTGATATTAAGTTTTTCAATTATAAATGGCTCTGCAGCCCTTACAGAACAAGTACCTCCATTATTGGACACTATTTTTGCCTGACTCATTTTACCATCATTCCACTTTATATCTACAGTAAAATTACCTTTTGCTGTAATACCTTTAATTTCGCCATCTGTCCATGAATCCGGCAGAGCAGGCAGCAGATGAATTTCTTTATTCTGGCTTTGCATCAGCATCTCAACTACACCTGCTGTTCCGGCAAAATTTCCATCTATCTGAAAAGGCGGATGAGCATCAAAAAGATTTGGATAACATCCTCCGTGTCCACCGTACTCTGTACTATTTTCTTTTGTTAATCTCAATTGATTTTTGAATAATTTGTAAGCATGATTTCCGTCTAAAAGTCTCGCCCACATATTTACTTTCCATGCTAAACTCCAGCCCGTTCCGTCATCGCCGCGCAATTCTAATGTTTTCTTTGCGGCAGCTGCCAGTTCTGGTGTTTTTAAAGGAGAAATTAAATTAGCAGGATGCAATGCATAAAGGTGCGAAGTGTGCCTGTGATGCGGATCTTCATCCTCAAAATCTTTATACCATTCCTGAAGCTGTCCTTTGCCTCCAATTTTAAAAGGCAGTAATTGATCTGCTGCTTTGTTTACAGTTTGTCTGAATTCTAAATCGGTATTGAGTACTTTAGAGGCTTCAATAGTGTTTTCAAATAAATCTTTTATGATTCCGATATCCATAGTCGAAGCTGTCGTGACAACACCTTCTTTTTTTCCATCATAATAATATTTATTTTCTGGAGAAGTTGAAGGCATGGTTACCAGATAACCATTTTTGTCTTTTTGAAGCCAGTCCAAGCTAAATTCTGCAGCACCTTTTATAATTGGATATACTTTTTTTAGATATTCCTTATCGCCTGTATATTGATAATGTTCCCATAAATGTCTGCTAAGCCAGTTGGCGCCCATGTACCAGTTTGCCCACATAGGATCTCCTTTTCCAAAATCGCCTACAGGATTTGTCGCTGCCCAGATATCCGAATTATGATGCAATACCCAACCATTGGCATGATAATAACTTTTGGCAGTTTCAGCTCCTGTTACAGAGACATTCTTAATAAATTCATCAAGCGGAAAAAACAATTCAGACAAACTTCCTGATTCAACAGGCCAATAATTCATCTGTAAATTAATGTTTGTTGTATAATTACTGCTCCAGGGCGCACGAAGTTTATTGTTCCAAATCCCTTGCAAGTTGGCTGGAGTATTATGTGTACGTGATGAAGAAATTAATAAATAACGTCCAAACTGAAAAAATAAGGCTTCAAGTCCGGCATCTTTTTCTCCTTTTGCATATTGTTCTAATCTTGTATCAGTAGGCAGATTAGATTTATTGGTTTCTTTTTCATTAAGTTTTAATGAAACCCTATTAAAGAAATTTTGAAAATCAGCAATATGTTCTTTTAATAAACTATCATATTTTTTACCAACAGCTTTTTTAATTGGACTTTCTGCCAGTTTATGTTCGTCTTTTCCCTGACTGTCCGGGCATTTATCAAAGCCATTGAAACTTGTTGCCGCTGAAACGAAAAGTAAAATCTCACTTGCATTTTTAATGACTAATTTATTTCCATCAGAACTTACTTCTCCGTCTTTTATAACTGGTTTAATAATTAATTCAAAACGCATTCCTCTACAACCTGCTGCATCTTCATAAACAACGGGTTCTTTATTGTAATCAATATAATTGGGGTCTGCATGTGAGGGCGCTTTACCCTTTAAAACCACTGACTGATTTTTTATTGTTCTTTCATTTTTTAAAAGACTTGCAGCATCAATTGCCACCGAAAGTTTTTCTAGCTGATCTGCCGAAAGTTTAATTACAATACATTGTGCAGGTGCCGAAGCAAATATTTCTCTTTTGTAATTTACACCGTTAACGCTAAAATTCGTTACCGCCAATCCTGTTTGTAAATCAAGACTTCTATTGTAGAGATCCGGTTTGTTTCCTCCAAAATCCTGTGTCAAAATAAGATCTCCCAACGGCATAAAACTTTCACTGTAAGCACCCTGCATGTTTTTAGTCAAATCATATGCTTTTTCGAAATTTTCATTCGTAAGCGCTTCTCTAATTAGTGCCAGATTTTTAAAAGCATTCGGATTTACATTTTTCTGCACGGGACCTCCGCTCCATAAAGTTGCTTCATTTAACTGAATTAATTCAGAATCTACCCTTCCAAAAACCATTGCGCCGAGTGTACCATTTCCTATAGGTAAAGCTTCCGTCCATTCAACAGCCGGCTGATTGTATTGCAGTTTTAAATCTTGTTGTGCAGAAACAGAAAATCCTGCCATTATAGATAGAAGAAAAAAGCTTTTTTTAAGAGAGTTGTACAGCATGTATTTTTAATTTTAGTTTGAAAATAATATTCTAAGCCGGTTAAATTATTAAATCATTTTCAGTTTTAAAACAGTTACAGAATAAGCAGGAAGATTTAAATCTTGTTTTCCTTTTGCTATTTTATATTCACTTTGTTTTGGAGTTATTTTTTTTGGATCAGCAAAAGTATTTTCATCTTGTGTATTTGGACTTTCCAGTCTTATAATTGTCCCTTTTGATCCTAATTTTACTCCTTTTAAATCAACGCTGACATCTTCTGCTGATGCAGCTGTATTTACCAGTTTTACAATTATTTCTCTGCTGTTTATATCTTTTACTGCCGATGCGTATAAATTGTTTTGCCCCGTTAAAGCTTTTCCATCTTTATTAATACTTAACAAATCTGTTCCCTTATTGGTAGAAAATAATTGCTGCACATAATAATTTGCTGAACCATAAGATTCAAGATTGTTGAACCAAATCATATCAGGAGTCCACTGCCATGCATCTTCGTGAGCCATCAAAGGTGCGTAAGAGGTTAAGTGAACGACTTCTGCATTTCTTTCCAATCCAGTCATAAAAGCGGCCTCAGAAAAAGCACATTCCCAATTATTTCTGTTATTCGGATTGGCTCCTGAAACACTCTGCGCTGCATATTCTCCCGCAAATATTTTTGGGCCTTTTCTGTCATAATTATCATAGCGTCCGGCATTTTCTCTAAACCATTGCGGGCTTTTATAATAATGTTCGTCTACAAGTTCTGCATTGAGTTTTTTAAGTTCTTGCATTGCAAAATCAAAATGTTCACCATCTGGAGAAGGGCCGCTTCCAGACACAATAATGATATTTGGATATTTTGCTTTTATTGCTTTTTCAAAAACTTTGTATCTGTCAATATAATCTGGTCCCCACTGTTCGTTTCCAACACCGATATATTTTAGATTAAATGGTTTTGGATGTCCCATATCCGTACGGATTTTCCCCCAAGTTGTAGTGACAGCTCCATTTGCAAATTCAATTAAATCTAAAGCATCCTGCACATAAGGATCAAGTTCGTTTATTGGAGCCAATTCTCCTGTATTGTACTGACAGGCCATACCGCAGCTTAAAATTGGCAGTGGTTCTGCACCAATATCTTCCGAAAGCTGAAAATATTCAAAAAAACCTAGTCCGAAACTTTGAAAATAATCCGGAGTTTGTTTGTGGTTGAATTCTACATTCCAGCGGTTCATCTTCGTTTTTCTCTCTTCTACATTTCCAACTGATTTTTTCCATTGATAACGGTCAGACAATGTTCTTCCTTCAACAATACAGCCGCCGGGAAAACGTAAAAAGCCAGGTTTCATATCATATAAAAGCTGTACCAGATCTTTACGAAGTCCATTTTTTCTATTCTTCCATGTATCTTCAGGAAACAGTGAAATCATATCTAAATCTATAGTTCCTGTCCCTTCAAAAGTTATTTTTAATTTTGCTTTTGCTTCGGTTTGAGTCGCTGTAATTTGCGATGTATAATTTATCCATCGATCTGATTTTGGAACAATGCTTGTTTCTCCAATTACTTGTTGATCTTTATCAATAAGCTGAAATATAATCTTTTTGATTGCTGTATTATGATTAGATGCTTTTAATGAAAGGTTGTATTTTGCATCTTTCTTTACTCCCATTCCTCTAAAACCTTCATTTATTAAGGCATAACCTTTATCATTATTGATTTCTACTCTGCAAAAAACAGTATTGTCTGCCTCGATTTTGACTGGCGCAGCACTGCCCGATTCTTTGTTTAATGAAGATCTTTTTGTATTGGGCTGCTCCCATCCCATCAAAGGTTTATCAAATTCAAAAGATCTGTTTTTAATCAATTCGGCATATAACCCGCCGTCTGCAGCAAAATTGATGTCTTCAAAAAACAACCCGAACATGGTAGGCTGAATTTTAGTAACAGTTTTTGAAGCATCTACTTCTAAAATTGTTTTTTGAGCATTCACACAAAAACTGCTTAGTAACAAACCACAAATGGTAAATATTGTAAGGATATTATTTTTCATACGTTTTGCAATGGAACTGATTATTTTTTTACTGCCTCTAATTTAGCAGGAAAAGCTGATTGTCCGTCTAAGTTTGTTACAATTAATTCATCTACATTTTTACTTTCGACTGCGTATTTAAAATAATCAGGTTTATTTTTCCCCCATTGCACTGTACAATTTTGTACTTTAATACGTTCAGCCGAATCAAAATAAAATCCCGAAGTACTTCCTTTTACAAAACCTTCTACGTTAGAAGGGCGTCGGTCATAAACACCTCCTGGAAAAGATGTTGTTTTATCTATAAAAACACTCACATTGTCAAAAATAATATTTTTAATTTTATCTTTTGATTCTCCACTTACAAACACACCGTTTTCTCCTGTACACTGAATATTAGAGAAATAGATATTTTTTATTTCGCCCACTTTTCCTTCTGCTGCGCCTTTTGGAAAACGCCAGTTGGCATCTTTATGGTTTCCTTTTGCTCTGCTAAAAGCGGTTACATAAATGGGTTCTGCTTTTCCCCACCAGGTATCGGTATTCAATTTACTTTCTATAATGATATTTGAGAAAATAACATCGCTCACGGTTCCTTCATCTCTGTTCTGAATTCCTAAGGCACGATTGCTGTTTTTAATGATGCAATTATTGAATACCACTTGTCTAATCGCATCCATGTTTTCTGAACCAATTTTAATCGCGCAGCTGCTGCTGGTCATGGTACAATTAGTAACTGTAATGTTTTCACAGGCACCAAATTCTTCAAATTCTCTTCGGTTTTTTAAACAAATGCAGTCATCTCCACTTTCGATATAACAATCGCTAATTCTCACATTTTTAGAATGATCCAAATCGATTCCGTCGCTGTTACGCACTTTTAAACTATTCAATAAAGTAATCCCGCTGATTACAACATCATTACAACCAATTAAATGAACTGTCCAATAAGCCGAATTTCCTATATGGACATCTTTAATCCTGATATTTTTTCCTCCAATAATAGTCAATACATGCGGTCTTGGATCCAGTACATTAAATGGTTTTAAAACATAAGCATCATCTTGCTCTTCGCCCATAAAAGATATTCCGTTTCCATCTATTTTTCCGCTTCCGCTAATGGTAAAATCTTCTATATTTTCTCCGCCAATCCAAATTGTCCCTTCTCCCGGATTGGTTCTAAAAGCACTTTTGGTATATAATTTTTCATCCGGACTTGCCAATAATTTTGCTCCTGCTTCAATATGAAGATCTACTTTGGATTTTACATCAAATGGTCCGGCCAAAAACGTAAACGGCGCCGGAATCAAAACTCTTCCGCCCGTTTTACTGCAGGCATCAATTGCTTTTTGAATTGCGGCTGCGTCATTGGTTTTTCCGTCTCCTTTGGCTCCATATTTCTTAACGTCGTAAACATTCTGTGCTGCAATGGTTAAGGAAATACAAAAAATTAGGATCGCGATTATAGATTTCTTTTTCATTTCTTTTATGTATTAAAAACTTTATCGAAGATATACTTCGCAAAGTTTTTGGTTTATTTATTTTAATCTCGCAATCCCGATAGCTATCGGGAGCAAAGACGCAGAGTTTTTTTTATTTTAAACATATAGATTAAACATATTATTTGTCATCCTGAGGAACGAAGGATCACACAAGAAACTCCGTTTGCTATATCGCCAATCTTTGTCGAGTTTCGATTGTGATCCTTCGTTCCTCAGGATGACAAAACTGACGTAAAAACACAAGAATTTTAAAACTACCTAGCAGGTAATTCAAATTTATTTTGTTCTGGTTCTATTTTTCTTTTTAAAGATTCGCTGTCAAGATTACTCGATGAAACATCTTTAAAAACAATTTGATTCATTTTATCCGAAGGAATATCGATCGCTTTCATTGTCAGGTTTTTTACATCATCAAAAACAAAAGCGGGACGAAAATCTTCTTTCTCCAAAATCAGTTTTATATTTTTCATTTCGATTCCGTTTACGTGACGCACATAAAATCCCCACGAAGGCAATTCTCCAAACATGGTAAATTCAGGGTAACCGTTTATATTTTCTTTTACATCTTTCAATCTGCTTAAAGGATGATACGCCATTCCTTTTGAAGCTCTTCCCGGATACGTAATTTCAATATTTTCTAAAGTTACGTTTTCTATAAGATGTCCCGGAATTCCGGAAATAGAAGCAGGAAACGGATTATGGAAATAATCAACTTCTGGTCCGCGCAGATCATAATCAATGTCTGGACGGCCAAAAGGAATTTGTGCTTTTAAGTTTTTAATCGATACATTTTTAATGTAACCCGGTTTATCTCCATTTCTGTGACCTAACCGAATTAATATCGCATTTCCTGTATTTACGGCCGTAATATTAGAAACTTTAATATTTTCAATTTCAGCTCCATCAACAGATTCAATCGCGATTGCCGATCTGAAAGTATCAAAAACCTTAATATTTTCAATCGTAACGTTTTTGAAACTGCCGTAAGAGCCTGTACCAAATTTAACTGCATTGGCACTCGATCTGATCGTACAGTCTGCAATGTAAATATTATTGTTCTGCAATCCCGGCGATTCTGATTTTAGACAAATGCCATCATCTGCCGCATTTACATTACAATTGGTTATTCTAACATTTTCGCATCCGTCAACGTCAATTCCGTCATTATTCCAATAAGCGGTACTATTGACTTTCATAGAATCAATTACAATATTTTTACATTCCCTAAAGCATTGTACCCAGCCAGGGCTGTTTTTTAATGTAATATTGATCATCGTTATAGAATCACATTTTACAAACGAAATCAGCTTTCCTCTATGGTCTTCAGGACGCATTCTTCTATAATTGTATTTGGGATCAATTAGAACTCCTGTATGATGCAGAGAATCAATTGCTAAAGCCAATTCTCTTCCTTGTCCGTCTATAATTCCTTTTCCGTTTACTGCAATATTTTTTGATTCATTAACTACAATCAAAGCTCTTATTCCTTCGTATTTCGGATAATCATCAGGATTGGTACTTCCTAACAAAACCGCTCCTTCTTCAAAAAACAATTCAACTCCGGTTTTTAAAACGATACTTCCGGATAGAAATTTACCTTTAGAAAAAACAACTCTTCCACCTTTGCTTTTATTTGCTGCGTCAATTGCTTTTTGAATGGCTTTTGTATTTAAGGTTTTACCATCTCCTACTGCGCCATATTTTTTAATATCAAATACCTTTTGTGCTGAAACAGATAAGGAAATACAGAATATAAGTATCGCAATAATAGATTTCTTTTTCATTACTTTTTTATTTATTTAGTCTCGCAAAGTCGCGAAGTTTTTGTTTCTCGCAGATGTCGCAGATTTTGGCAGATTTAATTCGATTTTTTTTAGATATCTGCGGAATCTGCTTAAATCTTTTTTAAATCTGCGTGAAGCAAAATCCTTTTTAATCCTACAATCTGTGGCAAAAAACTTTACGTTTCTGCGTCTTTTGAGCAATTTTGAATTATCTTTTTAAATAAACTTTGAGCCTTTGTGTCTTCGCAGCAAAATAAAATTACCAAAAAACAGTATATAAAGCCACTAATATTCCGCAGATAATAAATGAGCCGACAATAAATTCTGAAGACACTTTAAACATAGAGTTATCGACTTCTATTGCATGGATTTCAGTCTCTTGCTCCGAAAGTGGTTTTGCCAGACTAATGCCAACCATTATTAGTACAATTAAAAAGAAAACAATAGTCATTCTGTCCAGGAAAGGATAATCAGGAAAAGCTCCATCCGTCCACATAGGCAGAAATTTTAAAACTGCTGCGATAGGAACGGTTAATAATGCGCCCGCAAGTCCGGCTGATGGCGTTGTTTTTTTCCAGAACATTCCCAATAAGAAAATTGCTAAAACTCCCGGAGAAAAGAATCCCACATATTCTTGTATAAATTGATATGCCTGATCTAATGTTTTTAATGCCGGAGCTACAAAAGCTGCAATAATCATACAAACTACTACACACCATCTTCCTGTACGTACCAGTTTTTTTTCTGTTGCCTGAGAATTAAAATATTTTTTATAAATATCTAAAGAAAAAATAGTCGAAATACTATTTGCTTTTCCTGCCAAAGAAGCTACAATTGCCGCTGTCAAAGCCGCTAAGGCTACTCCTTTTAACCCAGCAGGAAGTAAATTCATTAAAGTTGGATAAGCCTGATCTGGTTTTAAAACCCCTGCGGCATCTACCATTTCCTGCTGAAACATTCCGTTTTCATGCATTACAAACATGGCGATACCCGGTAAAACGGCAATAATGGGAACTAATAATTTTAGAAAAGCGGCAAATAAAATTCCTTTGCGCGCAGTTTTTAAATCGGCTCCTAAAGCTCTCTGAACAATATATTGATTACATCCCCAATAAGCCAGGTTATTGATTAACATACCTCCGACCAAAACAGACATTCCAGGCAATTCATTATAATGCGGATTTGATTTGTCTAATATCATGTGTAAATGTTCCGGTGCTTCATCAGCAATGACAGCCAGTCCCTTTAAAATATCTTTTCCAAAACCAAACTGATCTGAAAGTAAGGTTAATGCCAGATATGTTGTTACTAATCCTCCAAGAATTAATACTATAACCTGAAACATATCTGTATATCCGATTACTTTCATTCCTCCTAAAGTAACAATAACAGAGAATAAACTTAATGCAATAACACAAAACTGAAAGCTTACCGGCGCAATTGATGAAATAGCCAAAGCCCCCAAATAAATGATAGATGTAAGATTTACAAACACATAGATTAACAGCCAAATAACAGCCATAATAGTACTTACTGTTCCGCTGTATCTTTTGGCCAGAAACTGCGGCATGGTAAATATCTTGTTTTTAAGATAAATTGGTAAGATAAACATGGCCACGATAATTAATGTGGCTGCTGACATCCATTCATAAGAAGCAATCGCAAGCCCGATTGCGAAGCCCGAACCGCTCATACCGATAAAATGTTCCGCTGAAATATTAGAAGCTATAAGTGATGCTCCAATTGCCCACCAGGTAAGTGATCCTTCTGCTAAAAAATATTCGTTGGAACTGGTCGCTGCGGTTTTCTTGCTTCTGTAAATATACATTCCATATGCCGTGACTATGACAAAGTAAATAAAGAAAACAATGTAATCTGCGGTTTGTAATACATTCATAATGGTGTGGTTATTGTGTGGTTAGATAGTAAAATGTATTTTAAAATAGAGCTTAATAATTTTTTAAACACATAGAAACATAACTTTATAAACTCTATAAAGGCATTTCATTTGTTCTAAATTCACATAGCTATGTGTTTTCTTATTTTCTCTTTTTTATTCTCTTGCATAAAAAATAAATCTATGTTTCTATGTGTTAAAAATTTTCTTTATTCTAAATTTTTAGAAACCATTTTCTTTTATATAAAAAGTACAGTAAAATAAGCTGTACAACTGTTACAGATAAAGCAGCAAACACTGGCTGCCAAATGAGCGGCAGAAAATTTATGAGTCCGCCAAAAACATAATCTGCCGTATGTTTAAAATCTACTAAACCTTCTGCGGCGATATAAATTAAAATAGAATTTGAACCGATTAAGATTAATGGGAATGCCCATTTATGAAATCCAAACAAATCAATTGCCAAATAAAAAAAGACAAAAAACAAAATACTGAATCCTCCAACAAAACATACAAATGAACTTGTCCATAAATGTTTATTAATTGGGAAATTAATGTCCCAAAATAATCCTGCAATAATCAGGATTACTGCTGTAAGAGCCATTAAAAGCAGCTTTACTTTTATCGAAAAAGGACATTTTGCTTTTAAAAATGTTCCTGTAAAAACACCCAATAAAGCTGTAGCAACAGCGGGTATGGTAGAAAATATTCCTTCTGGATCATAAACGGTACTGTGCAGTCTGCCCGGTAAAAGCAGGCGATCAATGTATCCTTCTAATGAACCTTCTTTAGTTAAAACTCCGGCACCAAAATCAGGTACTGGAATCCATTTCATTGCTGCGTAATAGCCAATCAAAATACCGACGAACCAGATTAATTGTTTTTTTAAATCAAAATTCAAAAAGATGATTCCGGCAAAAAACCAAGCCAGTCCAATTCTTCCTAAAACACTTGCAAAACGTGTATGATCGAAACCGTCAAATCGCAATAACCCATTTACTACAAATCCTAAAACCAGTAAAATACAGGTTCTTTTAAGCATTGATAAGTATATTTTTCGCTTTTCGTTTCCTGGTAAATCTTTTGGCGTTTTTACACCTGCCAGCTGCATTTTCTTTTCAAAAGAATACGGCATTGAAACTCCTGCAACAAACAGAAACACAGGAAAAATCATATCATAAAATGTAATTCCATTCCATTCTGCATGATGCAGCTGTGATGACATCCAGATAAAAAAAGGAATTGGGGCAGCTTTGGCCAGAGCATGAATAATATGTTCACCGCTCATAATCCAAAACATCACAAATCCGCGCAAGGCATCTAAAGAAATTAATCTTCCATTTGTAGTGTTACTCATTTTTTATAGTATTCAGTGTTCAGTTTTTTAGTGTTCAGGTTATATAGTGGTCAGTGGTCAGGTTTTTAGTGATCAGTTTTTTTATTAGTGGTCAGTTTTAGTCGCAGTTTGCACTGAAAACTGAGGCTGTAGACTGAGAACAGCAACTGAACACTAAAAAACTGAACACTGAACACATTTTAAAAAATTGGTTTTATAACAAATCCGTAGTTATATTCACTTTGGGTTAATACATATTGTTCGTGCGGTGGTAATCCCCAGCTGTTGTCTCCTCCTAATCCGCGCTGGGTTAAATCAACACAAACTACTACTTCATTTCTTGGAGTGATATCGCTGGAATGAATATTCTTTTTAGAAAGTCCTCCGTCAAAATCACTCGGATAATTGTTTAATGTACTCATGCCTAAAGGCTGCAGACCTTTTATTTCCAAGCCATTTCCTTTATTGGCTGACAATTTAAACCAGCGTATATCTGTCTTGTATCCATTTTCCTGCGGGCGTATATAAGGCACATACTGGTCTGCAACTTTACTGTAATAAATTCCTTTAAGTGCAGCTGTTTTTCTGTCCGGATAGTTTTCTAAAGGTCCTCTTCCGTAATAATCCAGATTTTCAAACGTGTTTTTTAAGGTAAAAATCATTCCGAAACGCGGCAGTTCCGGTAACGGATTACTGCCTTTTTTATAAAACGATTGTATTTCTAAAGCACCATCATTTCCTAATGAGTACTTGATTGTATAATCAGAAGCAACATCTTTCAGTTTTAATTTAGCAATCACATATTGCTGCCCATTTTCCTCAGTCTGCTGAATATTTTCTAAATCGGTATTTTTACCCGCTGTTCTCCATACATTCGCTCTAATCTCCATTTTATTTCCCAAATCATTATCGGTTGGTGCTCTCCAGAAATTTGGTTCAGGGTATTGTTTAAAATACTCTTCTCCTTTAAAACTGTAGAATGAAATTAACCCGGTTGACTTACTAATTTTCACAATAACATTATCTGAAGTCAGCACAAACTGTTCTTTTTCATCCTGAATTTTTGCAGGATTAACTTTTTTTGATTTTACAAAATAGCTGGAGTCTTCAATTACAAACTGTTCTTTGGCAATTTCAAAATTCTGGGGCAGTAACTCTGAACCTGTTTTAGTGTAAGCAAAAACATTCAATAAATATTCTGTTCCTTCTTTTGACTGTAATTTTGGTAAATCAATCTTAAACTGTTTTTTCGTTTTAGGTTCTAAAGCAACAGCAATTGTACCTTCTTTGATTATTTTTCCGTTTTCTAAAACCTGATATTTGAAGTTGTATTTATTCAGGTTTGTAAATCCAAAATCGTTTATAATTTCAATTACTCCATTCTTGATATCAACTGCATTAAATAAAATATCCTGATATACTTTTTTAACCTCAAATGCACCGGGATTTGGTGTTCTATCCGGCATAACCAATCCATTATTGCAGTCATTTTCATCATTTGTATAATTCTGACTTCCCATATCACCTCCGTAAGCCCAGTATTTTCTACCGTTTTCATCTTCTCTCTCAAATCCCTGATCTACCCAGTCCCAGATAAAACCGCCCTGCATATTTTTACTGCTTCGAATGATATCCCAATATTCCTGAAAATTACCATTGCTGTTTCCCATTGCATGCGAATACTCACACATGATATATGGGCGGGTTACTTCTTTCCGCGCCGCGTATTCTTTCATATAGGCAATTGTTGGATACATCGGGCAGACAATATCTGTGTTTTCGTTTTCTTTTGCCTGCTCAAACTGAACCAATCTTGTATTATCTCTTTTTTTAACCCATTTGTAAGCTTCGTGAAAAACAGGCCCATTGGCACTTTCATTACCTAATGACCAAAGAATTACCGACGGCATATTTTTATCTCTTTCAACAAGACTATAGATTCTATCCAGATGTGCTTCTCTCCATTCTGGAAGATGGCCCGGATTAGTTTTTGGATTCATCCAAATAAGAGGCTGTCCCTCTACTCCCATACCATGGCTTTCGATATTGGCTTCATCCACCAGAAACAAACCGTATTTGTTGCACAATTTTACCCACAAAATATTGTTCGGATAATGACTGCAGCGTACTGAATTAATGTTCATCTGCTTCATCATCCTGATGTCTTTCATCATCGTAGCTTCGTCCTGATAATGTCCGGTTACCGGATTATGTTCATGAATATTTACGCCGCGAACCATCAATCGAACTCCGTTTACCAATAATTGCCCGCCTTTTAATTCTACTTTTCTGAATCCGATTTGAGAAGAAACGGTTTCTATAATATCACCTTTTGCATTTTTTAAGGTCAAAAGCAAAGTATATAAATTTGGTGTTTCACTGCTCCATAATTTTGGACTTGATACATTCTGAGAAAAATTAATGGTCTGTATTTTTGACGCTTCAAAATTGACATTAAGCTCTTTGCTAAACACATTTTTTCCTGAAGCATCTACCAGTTTTGCTACTAATTTTTGATTGTTAACAGCAGTCGAGGTAAGATTCTTTAAACTTACTTCTATATTTAAACTTCCGTTTTTGTACTTCGCATCTAAATCAGGTCTGGCAAAAAAATCTGAAATACGAACATTATCTGTGCTGTACAAATAAACATTTCTGTCAATGCCGGAAAGTCTCCAAAAATCCTGATCTTCAAGATATGAGCCGTCACTCCATCTGTATACTTCTACAGCCAGATTATTTTTTCCGGGTTTTAAATATTTAGAAATATCAAATTCAGCCGGACTTTTGGTGTTTTCGGTATAGCCAACTTTTTCACCATTCACCCAAATATACATGGCAGATGTTCCTGCTTCAAAATGAAGAAAAACATGTCGGTTTTTCCAGTTCTCAGGCAGCACAAAATCTTTTTTATAAGAGCCTACAGGATTATCCGAATGATTGATAAAAGGCGGATTTCTTTCGAAAGGATAGGTAATATTGGTATAAATTGGTATACCGTACCCATTTAGTTCCCAATTGGATGGTACCTGAAGTTCCTTCCAGTTTAAAGTACTGAAATCTGTTTTGTAAAAATCCTTCGGGCGCTGGTCCGGTGTTGGCGACCAGGAAAATTTCCATTTACCATTTAAAGAAAAAAACCAGGGCGAGTTTTCATATTTATCACTTATAGCCGAAGTTTCATCTGCATATGGAAGAAAAGCAGCACGAGCCGGTTCTCTGTTAATTTGAAATACATGAGGGTTTTCCCAATCGTTACGATCTTTTTCCTGAGCCGAAACAGCGGTTCCGTAAAGAATCAGCAGGCATAATAAAAGTATTTTGGTTTTGGTTTTATGCATTATTTTGGTTTTAGATAGCTGGCAATTATTTTTCTAACACATAGAAACATAGTTTTTCTTTGTCTCAAAAAGCGTTTCACTTATTATAAAAACACATAGCTATGTATGAGAAATTAGCTTCTTTTAATAGATCTTTATTATGCTCAAAAGAAAATCTATGTTTATGTAACCTTTTTAAAACTTCAGCTTCTCAGGTAAATATTTAGCTACTAATTCTTTATAATAAGGAAGCAATGCTTTTACATCTGGTTTAACGGGAGCTTTAGTGTATAAATCGTACGGATTAAATTTTCTTACCCAGTCAAACATTTCGATATCTTTTTCATTCATTAAATGGGCATAAGCATTTTCTTTATGCTGTGAATAGAATGAATGATAACGAATCATATATAAAGCCGGATCCGGAAGATAATCTTTCATAATCTGATACAGATATTCGTCATGTCCCCAGCTCATTTTTACATTATCCAGTCCGCAGTTTTCTGTGTAAACACCAAATTTGGTATTGAATCTTTCGTCTGTATAATCGGGATTTTCTTTAAAAAACTCTGGGTAAACAATCTTATCTGAATAGGCACAGCCAACCGGGAATGTGTCGCCGACAACTGCCCACTGCGGTTCTCCGAACAAACATAAAATTTTACCCAAATCATGAATAAAGCCTGTAAGTACAAACCAATCCGGGTGACCATCTGCTCTAATGGCTTCAGAAGTCTGTAAAAGGTGCTGTGTCTGATCTAAATCAATATCCGGATCACTGTCGTCTACCAGCGTATTTAAAAAGTCAACAGCTTCCCAAATTGACATTTCCTTTTTGTTGAATTGTAAAAACTCCTGCTCTTTGCTGCATACAAAATCATAAGTCTGATAGGTATGGTTTATTCTGTAAAACTCCTTAACCGTTTCTACTCTTTCCGAATCGACATAATTCCTGAATTCTTCTTTTTGCTTTTCCGGTACACTTTCAGAAGGATCAGGATATCGCAATAACAAATCATCTTCCCATTCATCTAAATTATTCAACGGATTGTCTGTGTCTATATGCTTTTTCATAATGCTAAAAAGTTTAAAAGTTATAACACAAAAATAGAATTACATCTACCGTTCAAAATGGATTAATACATCAAAAACATGGATGATTTTGATTATTACAGGATTTTTCATGGATTATTTATCTTTTTTTTGATTCCAGCGTATCAAGTATAGCCTGCGGTTTCAACCGCAGAAGACGTTATGAGAGAAATTAAATTGCTGATTTTTTTGCCACAGATTACACAGATTAAAAGGATTTTATTTTGTGCTGGAACATAACTTTTCAATATAGCCCGCGGTTTCAACCACAGAAGACGTTATGAGAGAAATTAAATTGCTGATTTTTTGCCACAGATTACACAGATTAAAAGGATTTTATTTTGTGCTGGAACATAGCTTTTCAATATAGCCCGCGATTTCAACCGCAGAAGACGTTATGAGAGAAATTAAATTGCTGATTTTTTGCCACAGATTATACAGATTAAAAGGATTTTATTTCATCCTGGAACATGGCATTTCAATATGGCCCGCGGTTTCAACCGCGGGAGACGTCGCGAGGAAATTAGATTGCAGATATGCATTGTGTTCCCGTGGTTGAAACCACGGGCTATATTCTTCAAAATATTTACCAAAATAATTTGTGGAAATTCGTGTAATTAGCCGCGAAAGAAAAAATCCTTTTAATCTGTGTAATCTGTGGCGATAAAAATTAATTAATAAGCTTACTCGGCGGGAAACCAAACTGTTTTTTAAAACATCTACTGAAATATAAAGGATCATTAAAGCCTACAAGATTGGTTACTTCAGAAACATTATATTTTTTAGTTTTGAGCAGTTCTGCCGATTTTTTTAAACGAATGGTTCTAATAAATTCGTTTGGTGCCAAATCTGTCAGTTCCTTAATTTTTCTATATAATTTTGAAGAACTCACGCCCAGTTTATCGCACAAAAAGTCTGTAGAGAGATCTACTTCACTTAAATTATCATTGATTAGATTAGTTACTTTTTCCATAAATTCTTCATCAATTGGAGAATGTGTAAGCATGCTTATTTTGCTTTCTATTTCTCCGGAGAATTTTTGTTTGAGTTCTAATCTTGATTTGATCATATTTTCAATAACCGTTTTAAGCAATAATGGTTCAAAAGGTTTAACCAGATATCCATCTGCACCCGTGTCATAGCCCTTTACTTTATCCATATTTTCAGAAAGAGCAGTAAGCATCACAACCGGAATATGGCTTATAAATTCATCATTTTTAAGTTGTCTGCAAAACTCCAGTCCATCCATAACGGGCATCATTACATCGGCAACACATAAAATTGGTTTAATCTGCCTGCAGATTTTCAAACCTTCTTCTCCATTTTCTGCATCATAAACTTTGTAATAATCAGACAAATAATCAACCAGATATTTTCTAAGTTCACTATTATCTTCAATTACCAGTATTTTCTCTTTAAGATCTGTGTTCTGGATGGTTTTCTTAGCTGCTTTTTCTGGAATGAGCATACTCAGGTTGTCATTTTTAAGTGCATATTCAAACACTTCTTTATGTTCGTAAGAATTGCGGTCAATCGGAATTTCAACTGTAAATGTACTCCCTTTTCCTTGTGTACTTTCTACAGCAATAACTCCTTTATGAATTGCTACTAAAGATTTAACCAAAGACAAGCCAATGCCCGATCCTGTATTATTGGCTTTACTGTTAGTTGCCTGATAAAATCGTTTGAAAATTTTCTCCTGGCTTTTTAATGGAATACCAATTCCATCATCTGTTACTTCGATTACTAAAATATCTTCGACTGTATCTTTCAGCCTGATATACAAATCGACGTTTCCATTTTTATTGGTAAACTTTAAGGCATTCGACAAGAGATTGTATAGAATTTTATCGTACTTATCATTATCCAGCCAGCCGTTTATTTCATCATCTTCAGTAATAAAATTGAGCTTGATCTTTTTATTATAAGCCATTTCCTTAAAGGAATCAAAAATATTTTTCGAGTAAGCCAGAATATCTGTTTTAGTTACTTTTAGTTTTAATTCACCTGACTGTGCTTTTCTAAAATCTAATACCTGATTTACAAGATTCAATAACCTGCTGGCGTTTTGATAAATCAGATTGTATCTGCTTTTTTCATAATCGGTTGCATTGCTGTTTTCATCTAACAGCTGTTTTGCCGGACCTAAAATTAGTGTTAACGGTGTTCTTAATTCATGCGAAATATTGGTGAAGAAACGTAATTTTTCATTGTTCAGTTTAACGTCGTGTTCTCTGTTTACTTTTTCGGTAAGGAGTTCTTGTTTTAAACGAATTCTGTTTTTTATCTCTTTTCTAATGAAATAAAAAATACCAAATAAAAGTGCTAAAAACAGTAAAAAAGAAGTTGGCGTAAGCCAGAAAGGCGGCAGGATTTTTATTTTATAAGAAACCGCTTTGCTCCAATATCCGTCGCTGTTGCTTGATCTTATTTTAAATACATAACTTCCCGGATAAAGGTTCGTATATTGAACTATTCTAGATGTACTGTTAGCAGTAATCCAATGTTTGTCAAAACCTTCGAGCATATATTGAAACTTATTCAGTTTTTCATTTGCAAAAGAGGGAGTTGAAAACTGGATCGAAAAATTGCGGTTTTTATGGGTAAGTTCTATCTCTTTTCCATAATTTAAATCTTTTGAAAGCGGGATTTCTCCATTAATCTCCATTTCCGGAAACACTTCTTCGTTCTGAATTTTAAATTCGGAAATAACAGGCAGCGGCGACCATTTGTTTCTTTTCATTCCCGGCGGCGAAAAAGAAATAATCCCATTTTTACCTCCCAGAAAAATATTAGAATTATTAAAGTAAAAAAAGCCGCTTGAACTAAAAACGTCCAATCTGTTGCCACTGTTTACATGGTAAATACTAATATCTTTTAAATTAGATTTAACGAAGGCAATATTATTGTTGTTGATATTCAGCCATAAGTTTCCATTTGCATCTGATAAGATATCGGTAATCCATTTACCGGAAAGCTCTTTAAGATTTTTTACAGGTTCAAATTCGTTCTTTTTGGAATTAAACAGACAAAGCCCAAAACGTGTTGAAGCCCATATTTTTCCCTTTACATCTACTAAAACATCACTTACATTTTCATCATGGGGCACTCCTTTTTCTTTTATAAAAAGCGACGAGTAGGTTTCTATTTTTCCTGAATTGATGTTGTATTTTACAACTCCGGTTTCTGTGGCAAACCAAACATTATTTTTAACGTCCCTTTCTATAGCATTTATCTGAAAACCTGGTAAAAGTTTCCCTTTAGAGGTTTGTACCTGCAGAGTTTTGGTATTTAATATTACTGCGCCTTCTCCAAAAGAACCTACAATCATAGAATCGTCTCCAATTTTTGCAAAAGCAAAAACGGGCGATTTTTCAAATCCTGCTTTTATTTCTCTGGAAGAATTTGTACTGTAATTGTAAACTAATATGTTCCCGTCCCAAAGGCCGCAATAAAAAGTCTTTCCATCATCAGAATAAATACTGGCGATATCTTTTCCTGTGTTGTGTAATGGAGTTGAACCTTTTGTATTCGAAATAAAAAGTCCGTTATGGTAGGTTGCTACAATCACTTTTTCGTCATACGTTTTGGCAAAACCTCTTATACGCGGTGCCTGATTACCTATGGAACGTGATATATCTTTGTTTAAAGTGAACTGATTTTCATAAGGGTCGTATTTGTCCAATCCGTCTTCTGTTCCAATCCATAAGACCCCGGAAGCATCAAAGTAAAGTGCTGAAATTAAATTATCTACAAGCGAAGTATCATCTGACAAAATTGAATAATACCATTTATAATTTCCTTTTTGAATGTCTTCTAATTGATTACAAACCAGCAATCCGCCTAAAGTCCCTACCCAATATTTTCCATCGGGAGCTCGGGCAACTGATAAAAAATACGGCCCTAAGGCACCTCTAACCTGTTTGTTTTCTATATACAAATTGACAAACTGATCGCTGGCTTTATCTAGTTTATATAAACCTTCCCGGGTTCCTACAAAAATATCCGATTTGGCGTCTTCGTAAATAAAATTGATGTATGGATTTTTTATGTTGGAATGCGGAACAGAAAGTGTGTAATTATTAATTCGTACAATTGCTCCTTTTGCATCCATCGTTATTTTTGCAACAGACGATTTTTCATAACTTCCAATCCAGACATTGCCTTTTTTGTCTTCAAAAATTTCTTTTACGTAATCGAAACCTTTAAGCTGAATTTTCTCGAACCGGTTTTCTTTCAAAAAGAACAGATACACTCCTTTTGTTTTAGTACCCACCCAGACTCTTTTAAATTTATCTACATAAACTGCTCTGACTTCATCATCGGGCAGACTATTTGGATCTTCTTTTTTATTGAAAAAAGTGGTAAAAACGTGGGTATCCATTTTGAAAAGTGTCAATCCTTTTCGGGTACCAATCCATAAGTGATTTGATGCTTCATCCAGTTCCAAAGCCGTTATGTCATCATTGTACAATTTATTCTTTCCCAGAGAAGAACTCATGTAGTTTTTGAACTGATAACCGTCAAAACGATTTAATCCTGAGAATGTTCCAAACCACATAAAACCTTTTTTATCCTGCACAATATGCCGTACTGAATTATGAGACAATCCGTTATTGTCATTATAATGCGCAAATTTTATATTCTGTGAATTAGAATGATAAAAAATGGCAAAAAACAAGAATAGTATTAAGGACTTTTGTCTCATGGAAATAAATTATAAATGCAATTTAATCTTTTTGATTTAATAAATATCAAAATTATTTAACAGATAAATTATCAATTTTATTATTCTTCAAATCAATTTTAAAATGATCGGAAGGTTCCCCATTCATGGTTTTTAAAAATATTTCTGCCCATAAAATCAATTTTGGCTCATTTGATCTTTTTAACTGCCCGCAAACCAATTCATATTGTTTTAATTTCTTGTTCCCAATTTCTGAAATCGCCAGTTCATCGGCATTTTTTAAGCGGTAAAAATCGAAAATCATATCAAAACCAGTCCATGATTCAAAATCGGAAATCGTTAAAGAATTTGATTGCAGATCTTTATCAATTTCTGATGCATTTTTATTGATTTCTAATAAATTTTTGCCTGAAAGATTTACAATTGATTCTAAAAATTCGGCTGGAAAATCTTCGGGCAAGAACCTTAAACGTACTAATTCTTTTAAATGCCAGGTGGTAAATTCTTTATAATCTTTGGCTTTTAGAATTTCTTTATTCCAAATATGATCCCTTTTACTATTTTGCAAATGAGTATATTCTTCTTCATAAAAAGGGAATAAACTATTAAAATCAATGACTTTGCCAACTACAACAGTTTCAACTTCGAGTTCAGAATCAGAATGAATGGTCAATATTTTGTACGCCGGCATATATGCTGCAAGTGAAGGCGTCTGAATATTAAACAATGTATTACCTTTTGCTGATGTTCTTACACCCGTATCATTGATATGCATATGTCCGCCAAAATGGACCTGAATGCCGGCATCTGCAAATTGCTGTGCTGCTGCTTCATCAGGAACTCGCTGCAATTGCATTTTATCAGCGCCAAAAAGCTGTTTTAATTCCGGTGATGCATTGTCATTAAATTCAACCATCGGATAATGACTGAAAGCTATCAGTATTTTTCCTCTTTTCTTTGCTTCCGCAGAAACTTTTTTAACCCAGTTTAGCAGATGGCTTTTATAAATCAGAACGTTATTATAACCTGTATTGGCTCCCGAAAAATCATGCGGGTTATCTGGCTGGCCCGATAATTTCTCGTTCGGTACATAAGCGTTGGCATCTATTGCTAAAAGCCAGATTCCTTTAATTGGTTCGACAAGGTAACTCGCATCTGGAAGAAATAAACTGGTGTTTTTAATTGCATACGTTCTTTTTTCTAAAACTGATTCTTTTTGGGCTTCTTCAAAATTATAATGCTCATACCTGTAGTTAGAAAAAGGAGTTTCCCAGTACAAATTGGTCTTTTTTGGAAAAAAACCAAAATCTCTCATTTCACGAATGGTTTCTTTGTAACCCCAGTTTTTTATATCGGCTGTGATAATGGGATCCAGTTCACTTTTACTTTTATTGAAATTGTTTTTAGAACTGCTGATGATTTGCTCTTTTCCGTCTTTACCCAGAAAATCAGTTTTAACGGCATCCTGCGAAAATGGTCTTACAACATCATGATTGCCGGTCGTTACAAAAAAGGAAATCCCGTATTTTTGAGAATATTCGTTGAGTATTTTTCTCAATCCGCGTACATGAACAGGCTGCCCGTCGTCGCTGAAATCGCCCGGAAGTACAACTTGTTTGATACCTCTTTTGACAATATCATTTAAGGCTTCTAAAAAGGCAAAATAATTTTCATTAAAAATTCTGGTTGAATGCAGCTGCGAATTCATCGTTCTGATATTGGCATATTCGCCCGTAACCGGATTTTTGATTCCCTGATAATTGTTGTCTTCAAATTTTGCAAAAATATCTTGTAAATGAACATCGGCTATAAAAGCGATTTGGATCTTTTTCTCATCGAAATGCTGTTCTGTTTTACAGGAAATCAGAACTAAAAGTATCAATGAACAAAAGATATTTTTGAATGACATTTTTATTATTTTAATATTATCCTGTTAGGTCAGCTTTTTAATTTGAAACACATAGAAACATAGATTTCGGTACCGTTAAAAAGCATTTCACTTGCATTAACACATCCCGATAGCTATCGGGATTATGTGCAAAAACTAGTTTTTTTAAAGTTCTTTTCTAAATTTCTAAACCTATGTTTCTATGTGTTTAAAATAAACCTATTTTTTTACTCCGTTACCTTTACCAAAGTAAAATTAATCCCTAGCGGATTTTTAGTTACTTTACAGATTAAAGGATATTCAGGATTTTTTACGATCCACATTTCAGTTTCGTCAATCTGTGCGGTTACGTGTAACGCATCTATCCATCTTCCGTCAATGGAAACGCCGTTTTTATCTTCGTTTTTGTCCAGAACATAAGTCGTATTATTGTACACAAAAGAATTGTTTTTTACTAAATCCTGATAAGCCGACTGCGATATCATAAAAAAAGTTTCTGTGGGTTTTAAATTCAAAACCGGTGCGTATTCTCCCTGATTAAAACTTAAGGTATTTCCGTTTTTTACCGCTTCAGGAAGCATCACAATTTTGCTTTTTACACCTCTTGTTTCCAATTTGAAAGCCAGCGCATTATCTGCTGTTTCAGCCGTAAGCTGCAAGGTTCTGGTCTGTCCGTGAAGTTTGCAGACATAATGCAGTTCGGTATTATTTTTTAGTGTCGGAATGTAGTTCTGTGCTATTCCAGTTTTATAAACGGTACAAAAAAGAATAACTAAAATTATATTTTTCATCTTGCTGATCGTTTTATTTAGCCGGCGGTAAAACTGCAGTTCCCCAAGCCGAAGGTTTCGAATCCATTTCAAGAATCAATTCTCCTCCGTTATTAATATCATCATGTAAAATCCACGCTTTGTTATAGCTTTTTCCGTTTAAAAAAGCAGCTTTTATATATTTGTTTTTATCACTCATTTTTTTAGCTGTAATCTTAAACTTTTTACCGTTTTCTAATTGCATCGTCGTTTCTTTTATCAAAGGCGTATTAATCAGGTAATAAGGCTGTCCGGCATTTGGATATAATCCCATCATGTGGAAAGCAAGCCACGAAGACATTGCACCTGAATCGTCGTTGCCGGGAAGTCCTTCTCTTGAAGTATTGAAATTATTTTTGATAATGGTTCTGATTCTGTCGCTGCTCAAATACGGTTTTCCGATCCAGTGATACAGGCAGGGCGTTAAAAACGACGGCTCGTTGGCAACATTATACAAATCTGAATTAAAGAAAGTATTCAATCTGTCTTCAAACGCTTTTTCTCCTCCTGATTTACGAACCAGTTCCGGAACATCGTGTGGAATGCTCAATGAATATTCCCATGAATTTCCTTCGTAAAAGAAAACGCACCAATGGCAGACATACCAAGGCGATTCGATAATTACAGGCGTATATTTAAAAGTAGGTTTCTGGATTTTTGATTCTCCGAAAACAACATCATCCAGCCATTTTCCGTCTTTGTCTTTTGGCATAATAAATCCTTTGGCTCCGTTATTTTCGTAATCAGAACGCCATAAATTCTGCCAGCTGTCGGCTTGTTTGATATACTGATTATACAAATCTGTTTTTCCTAATCCTTTTGCTACTACGGCAATATTATAATCGTTGTACGCATAATCGATTGTTCGGTTTCCTGCGCGGTCTGTGCCATAAGGAACATATCCTAATTTCAGGTAATCTATCAGTCCGCCTCTTCCTTCTTTTTCTTCATTTCCTCCCGGCGGAACTGTGGCGTCTTTGAGCATTGCCTGCAGTGCCAGTTCGTAATCTATTCCTTTTAAGTTTTTTACAAAAGCATCTGCTAAAACAACCTCAGCGTTAGAACCACCCTGAGTTCGTCCGTTATCGTTGCCGCTTCTTCCTTCGGGTAAATAACCTTCGCGTTTGTAAATGTTCAGCATGGCATTGATTATTTCTACTTTACGCTTAGAATCTATCAATGTAATTAATGGGCTTGAGGTTCTAAAAGTGTCCCAAATCGTATAAAAATCATCATAATAAGGTTCATCATTTGTCCATAACGGATTTTCTCCTGTCCGGTCAACCGGCATAATCATCGTATGATATAAACCGGTGTAGAACATTTTTTTATACTCTTCTGAAGTATCCTCAGATAATTTAATTCGGCTTAATAAGTTTTCCCATTTATTTTCTAAAGTGGATAAAACGGTATTAAAATCCCAATGCGGAATTTCAACTTCGATGTTATTTTTTGCTTTTAATTCACTTAAAAATGAGATTCCGATTTTGACATTCAGTTCTTCTTTTCCTGTGTTTCCGAAAGAAAGCAAGGCTGCTGTTTTTTTTCCTGAATCAAATTGTGCTTTTTGATTGTTATAAAACTTTCCGGCTTTAAAGGTTACATATTTTGCAATTGGCTGATCGAAAACGGCCCAGAAGTAAACAGTATAAGCGCGTCCGTTATTCCAGCCTCCTCTTATTCTGCTGTATCCCCGAACTTCGGTGTCTGAAACAATTTCGATCTGAGAACCTACAAACTGCTGTGCTTCTCTGGCATCAGGAATTTTTTCTTCTCCCAGAAAAAATCCGGGGTCAATTTTTAATTCTTTGGATGTGTTTTTTGGGTAAGTAAATCTGTAAAAGGATACTTTTTCACCTGTAGTTATTTCGGTTTTGATTTTATTTTCTTTGAAAACGGTTTCATAGTACCCCAGTTTTACATTTTCTTCTGCCCTGAAAGAAGTCTGGTCCAGTTTATCTAAAGCACCGGAAAACGGCATTATCTGAATATTTCCGTATTTAGGGCCTCCGCCCGTTCCGCTCACATGCACCTGACTGAAACCTGTTACTTCTTTCGGTATTGGAAGCCAGCCGCTGTTTGGACTCGAGGTACAGTCCGGGCTTGGTTTTACCATTCCGTAAGGACATGAAGGACCAATAAAAACCCTGCCTACTCCTTCTGATCCAATCATTGGGTCTACATATTGATGTACTGTCTGCTGGGCATTAATGATTATTGTAAACAAAAATGATATTCCTAAAAGTATATTTTTACTGTATATTTTCATTACTTATTTATTTCTTTGAACTATTTTTTAGCCACAGATTTAAAGGATTACAATGATTTTAAAAATAATCCGAATAATCTGTGAAATCTGTGGCAAAAAAATTATTGCAAGCATTTAATTTGACATTTCTAAAATTAATTCACCTCCATTGGTGATCTCCTTATGCGAAAGAGTAAAATCTTTTACAATTTTATTGTTGTATTTGATGTCTTTTATATACACATTTTCAGGATTGTTATTATTTGCTTTTATCACAAATGTTTTACCTGTATAGTATTTCGGATTTAAGTCTATTGAAATTTTATTAAATATAGGGCTTCCTATTTGATAAACAGCATCTTTGTCTGTACCGCCATTCATTTGAAATAAACCCAATTTAAGCAATACATTCAGACTCCCCATTAATCCCTGATCTTCGTCTCCGTTATAACCGGTTGCGGGAGATAATCCGCTGAAAGTTTCTTTTACTACGTTTCTTGTCCAATACTGCGTTAAATCCGGTCTTCCTAATATGGTAAAAATATTAGATGTCTGCATAGAGGGCTGATTTCCAAAATTAACTGGAATTCTGCTAAACTCCGGGTGCAATTCTGCATCGTGTGATGTCCCGGAAGTATATTTTTGTTTTTTGGCTGTTTCAAACTGCGTGTTCAATTTTGCGGCAGCTTTTTCTTTTCCTCCCATTAAAGCGGCTAATCCTTCAATATCATGTGGTACAAACCACGTTGACTGCGCTCCATTCGATTCTATAAATCCATTTTCGTATTGATACGGATCATAATCTTCACGCCATTTTCCTTCAACATTTTTCGGACGCATCCAGCCTATTTTTGCATCAAAAACATTTTTATAGTTTTCTGCTCTTTTCATAAAATAATTATAATCCTCTTCATGGTTTAGTTTTTTTGCCAATTGCGCCAAAGTCCAATCCTGATATGCATATTCTAAAGTCTGGCTTACACCGTCTTCATGGCTTCCGAAATTACCATCGGGAAGCGGGTACGGCACATATCCTTTTTCTAAATAATATTTTAATCCGCCGCCAATATTGGTATTATGTTCATATCCGGCTTTTTCCATAATACCGCCCGGCATATGATTTTTTTTGAGTGCAGTATAAATCCCTTCCAAATCTTCTTTGACTATTCCTTTTTGAATGGCGCTTACAATAAAAGGCGTTGCTGAGGCTCCTGTCATTACATAAGTGTCATTTCCTCCTGAAGGACCGCGCGGAATTATACCGCCGTCTTTATAATACTGCATTAAAGAATACACAAATTCTTCCATAATTTCAGGATATACAAGTCCCCAAAGATTATTTATTGTCCATTGTGCTCCCCAAAAAGCATCTGAATTATAATGATTGAATTTCGGTTTTCCGTCAGCATTTAAAGGTAGATGCCCCACCCTGAATTTAGCACCTGTATTATCAGGATAAGCTCCATTTGCATCACTGATCGTTTTTCTTCCTTGCAGGGCATGCCATAGATCAGTATAAAATCTTCTCTGATCGGTTACTGTTCCTCCTTCTATTTTTATTCTTCCTAATAAATCACTCCATTCTTTTCTGGAATCAGAGATTGTTTTATTAAAATTCCAATGTGGTAATTCGGTTTCAATATTATTATTGGCATTTTCAATTGAGGTGTAGGATATTCCTACTTTCATCAATATTTTTTCGGCTGTTTTATGAAAATTAACCAAATAATTACCCGTCACATTATCTATTTCTAAAGAAGTAATGGGCTCATTTGTTTTAATTTTAAAAAATACTGTTAGTGGTTTTGGACGTCTAAAATTGGTACTCAAAACTAATGATCCGGAAAGTTCATAATCATTGTTTTTTTCTAATTTTCCGTTTGTATTTTCGCAAGGCCCTAAAATAGTGTTCAAATTAAAAAGAACTGCTTTTTGTGCCTTTATAGGAAAAGTATATTTATGAAAACCAACTCTTGGCGTGCTGGTTAATTCTGCAGTTATTTGATATCTATTTAATTTTATTGAATGATATCCTGGTGTTATAATTTCGGTTTGATGACTGAATTTGGAATAAAAATCTTTAAAAATAGTTTGTTTGTTTTCAGCAGAAACTGTTACGGGCATTACTGATACGCCTGACATCTGCCATTCGTGAATGTGGCTGAAACCTTTAACTGTATCTGTAGTATATTTATAACCGCCTCCCCAATCGCCGTTAATTTCGGTATCAGGATTTAAGTTTACCATACCAAACGGACGGCTTGCTGATGAAAAGTAAAACCATCTGGAATTTTCTGTGTCCAGCTGCGGATAAACCATATCTGATAGTTGTTTCTTTTTTAAAGAAACTTCTTTTTGGGCTTTACATGACACTAAAAAAATAAGAACTAAACTTACTCCAATGCGTCCTATTTTATAGATTTTATTTAGTTCCATTTATTCGTTTTGTATTGTTGGGGCAATAGTTGGTTTATTTCTAAATCGAAAATATAAGGCACAGGATTTACCTGAGAATTGCTGGGTTTTAATGTATTCTCAAAACATAAATTGAAAGAATATTACAAAGCTTAATCTTTCATTGATTTCTGGAACGGCATTCAATTAAGCTTTGTGTTTATTCAAAAAATGAAACTAAACTGATTCTCACGATCAACTGAAAAAAGCAGTTTTCTTTTAGTAAAAAAGGAGAAGAGTTTTTACTCTCCTCTCCTTTTCAAAATTTAAATTGAGCTACAATGTGTACTTAATTAAATTCATATTTTTAATATCCATCATTTTGGGTCAAAGCCGGGTTTAAAACCATAGCGTTGGTTGGGATTGGGAAAACACGACGGTAAACATCTGTATTGGTTTTGTAGCCCCATTGTCCTTCATATTTTCCAAAACGGATCATATCATTTCTATGCCATGCTTCCCAGGTAAACTCACGGCTTCTTTCTTTATAAAGTTCCTCTAAACTTACACCGCTCAAAGCTGCAGATGTTGTACGGTTAGAACGAACCATATTTACTAATGCATCAGCATTTTGTCCTAATGTTATACTTCCGCCACGAAGAATAGATTCTGCTTTCATTAAAAGTACATCTGAATAACGCAAGAAAGGAACGTCGTTCTTTTGGTTACGATTTGTTGAAGTAGCATCCGGATAGAATTTAATATTTCTATATCCCATGTTCCAGGCAATTTCATCGTTTCCAAGATCAAATAAAGTTACACTTTGACGAAGCACAATGTTTGGTGTCAAGTCTACCTGATAGGTATATGCTGCACCTCCATCCGATCCTGTATAAAACTGATCGTATCCTTTTTTAGTTGTTGTAACCATTACCGGAGTAACACCATCATTCATGTATTGTGGACCTGTAAGCCATTGTTTGCTGCGTATATCATTTGCATCATTAAAGTATGCATAAAATTCCGGAAGAGTACTTCTAGGTGCACTTGGTGTAAAAGGAAGTCCAAATTTAGCTCTTTCAGAACGAGGCACATCGTAGCGTGCGTGATACATTTGTCCGTTAAAACCAACTGTAACTGCTGCCGGGTCATAAGGTACTGCAAAAATAAACTCTTTCATTAGCGGCCCGTTAGTCGGATAAAACATTTGAAGATAAGTTGCTCTTGGTTCAACAGCATATAAACCAGAATTAATTACCTGATCGCAAGCTGCAATACAATCATTATAGCGTTGTGTTCCTGTATATACCTCAGCGTTCAAATACAATTTAGCAAGCATTGCATTAGCAGTCTGCTTATTTGGTCTTCCATAAGTTGTAACTCCCGATGCAGCATTTAAACTAGGAACTGCATTTTTTAATTCTTTCTCAATAAAATTGAAAACGTCTTTTCTGGGAGTTTTAGCATGAGAAGAAAAATCTCCATACAATGTATCCAAAGGCACATCTCCATAACTATCCATTAACATGAAATAAGAAATAGCGCGCATTGTTTTTAATTCAGAAATCAAAGTTTGTTTATCTGAACCTTCAGGCATTGTCTGGTTCAAAATTGAAATTGCCTGATTACTGGTTCCGATAACTTTAGACGACCAGTCCCAAAGACTTCCTATGATACCATTATCTGCATTCCAGTCATGGTAATGCATGGCAATATAATTTCTGTTATCAAACCAGTTACCTCCTCTTGCCGGTAAAATAGCTTCATCTGTTGTTAAAGATTGTGACCACCACCAGGCAAATGAAAATTCACCGCGAAATGCTGTATAAACGGGTCCTGTAGTCTGAATGTACTGTGTTGAGTTTTGGGGAAAAACTTCGGGTGTTAATTGTGTTGTAATAGGCACATCTAGATCATCACAAGACCATATTAAACCAGTCATAAGTACCGGAAGCCCTAAATATTTTAATATCTTTTTCATAATTTTTAGCATTTAATTTTTAGAAGATCACATTTAAACCAAACATATAAGTTCTGGTTTTTGGATAGAAATTATTTGAATCTACACCTGGAGCTGTTCCTCCTTGTTCAACTTCCGGATCAATTCCTCTGTACTTAGTAATAACAAATACGTTATTTACTGTTTGGTAAATACGCACACTGCTTATATACCTGCCCACTTTACCAAAATTATATCCCAAAGTCATATTGTCTAATCTTACATAACTGCCGTCTTCTATAAAACGATCCGAATATTTATAAGAGTTTAAATCATTTGGTGACTCATTTCCTGCGTCGACTAAAATGTTATTGGTCATTGCAGTGCTAGGTCTGAATAAATCGGCACGCGTAGCATTGAAAATTTTATTACCAAAAACTCCTCTGAAGAAAATACTTAAATCAAATTTTTTGTATTGAAAATTATTTGCCCATCCTACTAATAATTTTGGCTGGGCGCTTCCTGCATAATGATAATCTACTCCAATTTGAGGTGTAGTAGTCAAATTACCATTTTTATCATAATACTGCGAAACTCCGGCTGCGTTTTTCCCTGCGTATTTCAATGTAAAGAACTGTCCTAAAGGTTTTCCTTCTTTAAAAATCTGTAATGTACTTCCTGTTTGTCCACCACCATCTGGCTGTACACGACGGATAGAATCTCCACCAACAAAGAATGGGCTGGTTAATTTAACGATCTCATTCTTGTTGTGTGCCAAATTCAGATTAGTTGTCCAGCTGAAATTTGCCGTTTTAACCGGAGTTGTGTTTAAACTAACCTCAATACCTTTATTAGACATTGTTCCTCCGTTTGCTACAATGTTTCCTACTGGTACAAGTACCGGATTTACGTTGTAGTTAAAAATCATGTCTGTTGTTTTCTTATCGTATACATCAACGGAACCTGATACTTTTCCTTTTAATATTGAGAAGTCAACACCAATATTTGCTGTAGCTGTTTTTTCCCATTTCAAATCAGGGTTAGCTGCCTGGTTAGGTCCATAAGCTCCAATTTGTTGTCCGTTATAATAGAAAGTTCCTAAACTTCCGGAAATAAACTGAGCTGTGTATGCATTAAATCCAGAAGAGTTTCCTGTTACCCCCCAGCTTCCGCGGAATTTCAAATCACTAAAAATGTTTTGATTCTGCATGAAACTTTCTTTATCTACTCTCCATGCACCACCTACAGAAGGGAAATACCCCCAGCGATTATTTGCTCCAAACATAGATCCGCCATCTCTTCTAAGTGATCCCTGTAAAAGATACCTGTCTTTGTAATTGTAATTTAAACGTCCAAAATAGGATATTAAACGTGTTTTTTGGTATGCTTTACTATCTCCAAAATTTACTACATAACCATTAACCGAAGTGTAATTACTTAAAGCAAGGTTGTTGTATCCTACATTATCTACCGGAAAGTTAGTTGTTGTAGCCTGAAATCCGTCTCCTAATGTATTTTCCTGCCATGAATAACCTATAACCGCTTTTATTTTATGCTCTCCTATTGATTTATCCCAAGTAAGGAAGCTTTCAATAATATTATTTCTGGTTTCGTAAGAATTTCTCAATGCTGAACCATTTATACCAAAATTAACCAATGTTTTTGTCAAAGGCGGATCTGGGTTGTTGTAAAAGTTGGCACTGTTGTATTGTGAATAATAACTGTCATAAAATTCTCCATGAGCCGACGTTAATCTTTGGTGTGCTAAATTCAAATTATAAGTAAATCCAAAAGGAAGTTTTACTTCTGCAGTAAGGTTACCTACAAGGTTTTCCGTTTTAGTTTCATCAGTACCATGTTCAATTAAAGCCACTGGGTTAAAATATCCCGGACTGGTAAAGTTTTCAAAAAAACTTCCATCAGCATTTCTTACCGGAGAAACAGGAAGATAGCTTGCTGCCTGCAAAAGAACAGTATTTCTCTGTGGTACATTTTTATATTTTGTACTAGAATTAGTAACATTTAAACCAAATTTAACCTTATCATCAAAAGCAAATTGTTCAACAGATAAGCGGGCAATGATACGGGAAAAATCACTTTTTAGCATTATACCTTCTTTATTAAGCGAAGTAATACTTGCTGTATAGTTTCCATGATCTCCGCCGCCGCTCATCGATAAGTTATGGCTGCTTGATGCTGCATATCCTGATCTTAAAATTTCTTTTTGCCAGTTTGTATTAGCACCTTTGTCATTTTCCGGAGTAAAGTTCAAATTGTTTTTAGTTGTAAAAGCTCTAAGCTGATCTGCATCCATCATGTCCAGATTATTTGAAACTTCTTCCCAGCCAACATAACCATTGTATGCAATCTGCGTTCTGCCTTTACTTCCTTTTTTTGTCGTTACCATAATAACTCCATTTGCGGCACGGTTACCATAGATTGCCGTTGCAGCAGCATCTTTTAATACATCGATAGTTGCAATATCATCTGGGGCAATTACTGAGATATCTACTCCGGGAATACCGTCTATTACATAAAACGGTCCTTGAGAACTATTTAATGTTGAAGCTCCACGCAAAACCACAGAAGCTGTTTTTGTCGGGTCGCCGCTTGATGAAATATTCAAACCAGAAACTTTACCCTGCAAAAGCTGTCCAACATCACTGATTGCTCCTCTGTTTAAATCTTCAGCTTTAACAGAAGTTACAGCAGTAGTAAGGTTTTTACGAGATCCTTTACCATAACCAACCACTACTACTTGTTCTAAGTTGGTTGTCGTAGGCTGTAACTTAATGGTATAGTTTGTTTTTGAACCATCTAATTTTAGTGGTAAATCATTAAATCCCATAAAAGAAATAATCAGTACAGCATTTTTATTTGAGACTGAAAGTTTAAATTTCCCATCAAAATCTGTTGTTACAGTATTGGTTGTACCTTTTTCAAGCACATTAGCGGCTGGAAGAGGAATACCTTTGTCATCTAAAATTATACCGGACACTTCTGTTTTTTGGGCCCAGGTATTAATTGAGAAGCCAAGAAAGAAGGCTAATAATAAAAGTTTAAGTTTTTCCATTGTTTTTTTGGTTAATTGGTTAAAATAGTATTGACGAAATTAATGCTAAAGAAATGTTAACAAATGGACATGTTATTCAGAAACATGGATAATTTCTTTAAAGTCAATAACGACAAGGCTTCACAAAGTTGTTTTTTTTAAAATTCTATAGTTAAAAACTTATTAATTAATCGATTTCGTAAAGATTTCATTTCATATATTCAGTATAGTTTAAGGTAATGGTTAAAAGTTTAAGTTATATTTTGCTTATATACGTATTAATTGCTGCCTTTGTATTTTATTTATTTACTTTCAGACCAATTAATTTCCCAATTTTTGATTAATTCACTTTCTTTTGTTTCATCAAATGGATTATTATTAACTGCTGATTTTTTTAGAGCCTCTAAAAACATTTTCCATCTTGGCCAGTAAAACCCTTTATACATTCCGTGCCATGATCTTGAAGCATAATCATTCAAATGTCCTTCTCCGCCCCAAAGTGTAATTAATGTTTTTGCATTTTTTACGTACAACTTAGACACCTCCGGAGAACTTCCGTATGCTGAGGCTGATTCTATCCAATTATCAAGACTGTTTAAAGGCTGCCCGATCATGATTTTGTCAATATCCAAAGCTTGTTTTTCTATCTTTTTAAACAGCTGGTCTCCTTTTGTAATGTCTTTCTGCTGGTACGCTTTTACACATTCTATCAAATCTTCATCAATACAGAGTGAATAATAATGTCTTGAAACATCAATTAAATCGTATTGAATAAGATTCTTTTTATCGTACTTTTTAGCTTCTTTGTTTAAAATATCTAAAGCTTCTTTTAGTTTTTTCTTATCTCCGGGATTTCCTTTAAATTCTGTAATTGTCACGGTCGGACGTTTAAAAAGCAAATACGCTCCAGCCCTATCATTCCACCAGCGGGTTTCCCAATATTTAATATTGTAAACAGATTCCAGCAATAATTGCCATGCCTGAAAAACAGAAGCAGAAGTCTTTTTCCCGTATCTCGCATCCAGATATTTATTGAGCCAGTCATCTATAGGCTGTTCTCCCTTACTCCATGCAAGATCATAGATGTATTCATAAACTATCGAATTATTATTTAAGCCTTCCGGCATAACTCCGTAGCCCACAACATTGCCTTTGTTTTTATTTTTTAGCAGACTCGTCAATTCATTTTTGTAGAAATTAAGATCTCCATAAACAGGATTTGATCCTCCATAATTATGTACATAACCATATGTCCATTGTTTTCCATAAAAGGCTTCCTGATTTTCCCATACTTTATATCTGTCATTGGCGTAGTCCTGAATGATTAGTCTGTCATTTGGTACTTTACTTAGAAATGCACTTGTGGCTTCTTTTGTCCAAAATTCTTTATCGTCTCCAAAAAGCCATCCCTGCATAACCCATACTGCACCAGGAGCTGCTTCATTAATAGTTTCATAAATTGTGCTTCCGTAATTTGAAAGTTCTTCATATTTATTATGTTCAGAAACCGGAGGCCTAATTTCATTAAAAGAATCTGCTAAATAAAAATTAGACTTTCCGTACATTTTAGTGTAAATTTCAATAAAGCGTTTTCCGATTTTTTTAAATAAAGGATCTTTAGAATCCAATAAAAAAGTACTTTCAAAACCGCCGCCAGACCATGATTTTAATTCACTTATTTTGGCTTCCGGGTGTTTTTCGGCAAAAGCTTTAGGCACATAACCACTAAAAGCAGGTACAACAGGATGCATGTCTAATGCTCTCATTCTGTCTAAGATTTTCTTTTGAAGCTCTTCTTTTTTACTGAACCATTCCTGCGGCAATGGCCCTTCAAGACTGTTGATGTTTCCCATACGCTGCCACGGCAAAAAGGCCGGTCCTGTAAAATGTGCTTCTAACTGAGTGCTGGTCAAACCGTACTCTTTCCATAATTCCTGCCACGCTGCTTCCTGGCCTTCCATTGCCGTTGGAAGATTAATGCCGTGCACTGCCATCCAGTCGATTTCCTGTTCCCAGCGTTTCCAGTCCCACCACGGAGTTGTGTAGCCAAAAGTACAGGCATTTAAATATTCTCTGTATTCAAATGGTGTATTTCCTTTTTTAGAATACTTTGGCCACGACTTTGGCAAATTGACTCTCTTTCCTTCCCAGCTTACTAAAACTGCACCAATATCCCTAAGAAAATTATAAGCGGCATAACAAATCGCAGTATTATTTGATGCTTTAATTTTTACCTGACTGCCTGTTGTTTCGATTTCAAACCAATCTGATTTATTATGCTCTTTGTTTTCAATAATACTTAATTCAAACTCGCTGGCACGATTACCTATAAGTCTTTCTATTACTGCTAATGCGCTTTTTGTTTTTTCTTCATTTTTGCAATACCCTTTGACCGCACAAAAAAACAGCAGTATAAAAATTGGTAAAGCCTTTTTTAAAGAACTATTCTTTTTAATTTTAAAATTCTCTCTTTTCATATAAATCATATATTTATTAAATCATCTCAGCCTAATACAAACAAGGGAGATTAAATAGTTAATTAATCTCCCTATCAAACAAAACAAAAATCTATTACTAGTAACTAACAATCTTATTCAATAAAACTCAAGATCAAACAACTGAGTCCTAAACTGAAAATAAAATTATACATAATGCCCTTTATTAAGATGGATTTATCAATCAAAAATATAGACATATTCTCTTAGAGTTGTTAACTTGTCACAAATAATTAATACTTTCCAGCTTTAATAATTTCCACAAAAAAGCCTGTAAACATTGAGTTTACAGGCTTTTTTTATATTAAAATCATATTTTTTGCAGCAAAAAAACATTGACTGTTCAATTGTGGTCATACAAACCTGCAAAGTCCTAAAAACAAAAGTTTTTCGAGCTTTTTTATTTTCATTTTATATCTATTTCTATCAAATTTATTTTTAATTTAGAATCAGCTGTAAATCAACAAATTAATTTCAAAATTAAGATAAAAATCAGATGCAGATTTTACCTTCCGCCAGTTTAGCTCCGTATATAAAGAATTATACTATTGTTACGATTGAAAAGGATCTTAACAATGAAGTATTTTATCCAAGCGGTTATGTAGACCTGATTATCAATATTTCTGAAGGAATGGCGGCTACTATTATCAATGGCAGACGAAAAGATACTCCGGCTATCGAGCTTCTGGGACACTTAACCCTTCCTGCCCGCCTTACCGTTGCAAAAGGGACTTCTGTACTTATAGCACGAATTTATCCGCATGCCAGTGCGTTGTTTTTCTCTGATCCATTATCAGAATTCACCAATTATGCTACAGACATGTACGATGTAGCACAAGTTGAAAACAGGGAGCTGTACGAAAAAATAATGGAGGCAGATGGACTTGCCTCCAAAATCAATATCTTAGAAAATCACTTTGTGCAGCAGCTGAAAAAATACGAAACCCGATTAAAGAAAGTATTGATGCTTCAAGGTCTCAATCAGAATCTTTTTGTTACTAATTCATTAGATTTACCTGCCTTAGCCCAAAATTCCGGATTATCAGAAAGATATATTCAAAAACTTTATCTGTCAAATGTTGGAATAAGTCCTTCGGCATTTACTTCTGTAATACGATTCAATAAAAGCCTGCATTTAGTCCTTAATACTTCTGAATCATTAACTACTATAGCCTGCGACTGCGGATATTATGATCAGGCACATTTTATTAAAGAGTTTAAAAAATTTACAGGCATTACTCCTTTTTCATCGCGATCTTCACTGCTAAAAAATGGTGCCGATTTTCAAGAAGCTGTCAATGTTGGTTTTTAGATTTATTTTGCCGGATGGTTGCTGCTAAACATGTCGCGGTGCATTTTCCAGCCGTCTTTTGTATTCTTCCAAATAACAATCACTTTTCCATCGTCTATTTTTTTACCTTCCAGATCGGTCATCTCATAATAACTTTCTTCTGTTACAGCCGTTTTGCCGTCTCCATATAAGTTTTGAATGATAAACTTAACTTGTACTTTAGGCCCGTTTTTAAAGAATGCAGCTATTTGTGTACTTCCACATATAGGTGCAGCATTGGGCGGAAACAAACAGGCATCCTTAGTATATCTGGTGAGAATAGATCCGTCATTTTTGTTAGCGAGATCTGCATAAATTTCATTACTAGCTTCTATAATCTTTCTGACATTTTTCAATGCAGGATTTGAAGTTTGTGCATTACACCAAAAGGTAAGCATCAGTAATCCGTTTAAAATAAGTGTTCTTTTCATTTCTAATAATTTTTTTTCCAAAGTAATTCATTCCTTCAGACAGAAAATTGTAAAATAACGAACAACTTTTGTTTTCACTTTCAAACAAACTTAAAACTCAAAATAAGTTTAATTTCAACACTTAAAAAAGTATCACAATAAACCCCAAAAGTGAACTATTTTACTCCTTATTTTTCAGCATTTTTCTCTAACTTAGCGCTCTACATTTTGAAATGTAAGATTAAAATAAACTTTGTTTTTCTGCAAAACATTGATTGAAAAAGAATTACCATACTTTCTCTTACTTTTTTGCTGCAAAACATTCTTCTAATAATTTAGTTAATTAAAAACTATGAGCAAATTCGATTTTGGAATTGTAGGACTTGGTGTAATGGGCCGTAACCTACTTTTAAATATTGCAAGCCATAACTTCGCGGCGGCTGGTCTAGACTTAGACACCGAAAAAGTCAACTCTCTTCAGCAGGAAGCGGGTCCGGATGATACCATTGAAGCAACAACAGATGTTAAACATTTTACATCACTTATTCAACAGCCAAGAGCGATTATGCTATTGGTTCCTGCCGGAAAACCGGTTGACAGCGCAATCGCAAGTTTATTACCGCATTTAGATAAAGGAGATATTATAATCGATGGCGGAAATACTTATTTTACCGATACTGACAGAAGATTTTTGGAATTATCTGAAAAAGGAATCCATTTCTTTGGAATGGGAATTTCAGGAGGTGAAAAAGGAGCTCGTTTCGGTCCTGCAATGATGCCGGGCGGTGACCAGAAAGCATACGAAAGACTTCGTCCTATTTTTGAAGCGATTGCAGCAAAAGTAGACGGAGAGCCTTGTGTAGAATATCTAGGAAATGGTTCTGCAGGTAATTATGTAAAAATGGTTCACAACGGAATCGAATACGGAATTATGCAATTGATCTCTGAGATTTATGACTTAATGAAAAAAGGTTATAATCTGGATGACGAAACGATTCAGAAAACTTTTGAAGAGTGGAACCAAACGGATGATCTTAGATCGTATTTGATCGAAATTACCGGAAAGATTTTAAAACAAAAAGATGAAGACGGAAGTCTTTTAATCAATAAAATTTCAGACTGGGCAAAATCCAAAGGAACAGGAAAATGGACTTCGCAAAACGCAATGGATTTACAGGTTCCGGTTCCAACTATCGATGCTGCGGTTAACATGCGCGATATGTCTAAAACTAAACCTGAAAGAATTGAAGCTGCTAAAAAATTAGTTTGGAACGCTGCAGAAAGTAATGTAAATACAAGCGAAGCAATTGCTGCCTTAAAATCGGCATTATACCTTTCTATTGTTGTAACTTATGCGCAGGGATTAGCACAGCTTCATACGGCTTCTAAAGAATACAATTACGGATTAAACTTAGAAACTGTTGCTAAAATTTGGCGCGGCGGCTGTATTATTCGTGCGACTATTTTAGAAGATTTCAGAAAAGCATTTGTTACAAAATCAGATTTACCAAATATACTTTTGGATGCTGGAATTGCTTCTAAATTATCAGAAAACCAAGCCGGAATGAGAACTGCTGTTCAGTTTGCGGTTCAAAAAGGATTACCAGTTGCAGGATTGATGAATTCATTAGCTTATTTTGATGCTTACAGATCTGCAAATCTGCCAACAAATTTAATTCAGGCGCAGCGTGATTTCTTCGGGGCGCATACTTATGAGCGTATTGACAAAGAAGGTGTTTTCCACACACAATGGTCTGAATAAACAACTTAAAGCAACACAACTACACACAATGACTAAAAATAAACTTAAGAATCCAACAATCATTGTTATTTTTGGAGGAACCGGAGATTTAGCAAAGAGAAAGCTCTTTCCCGCATTTCAAAATCTGTACCTTGACGGACGTATGTCTGAAAAGTTTCAGATTATTGCTCTTGGAAGAGCAGAAAAAACTAATGAAGATTTTCGCAGTTATGTATTAGAAAACCTAAATACTTTTTCAAGAAGAAAAGGAGTTTCTGATCCTGAAACTGAAAAATTTCTTTCGCACATTACGTATCACAGTCTTGATATTGATAAAGAAGAATCGTATATCGGATTAAACGAGAAAATCAACAATTTTGATCTGGCTTTTGGCGAACGTGCTAATCGTCTTTTCTATCTTTCGATTACACCTTCTTTTATTTCGACGATTTCAAGCAATATCAAAAAGATTGGACTTGCTGCAAATCCTAAGCAAGACCGTATTATTATTGAAAAACCTTTTGGTTACGATAAAACTTCGGCAATTGAACTGAACGAAATGCTTTCGCAGACTTTCAAAGAAGAGCAGATTTACAGAATTGACCATTATTTAGGTAAAGAAACTGTTCAGAATATTTTGGCTTTCCGTTTTGGAAATTCGATGTTTGAACCTTTATGGAGCCGTAATTTTATTGATTTTGTTCAGATTACCGTTGCAGAAGAAGTGGGCGTTGAAGAACGAGGAGGTTTCTACGAAGGTGTTGGTGCTTTAAAGGATATGATTCAGAACCATTTGCTTCAGATTTTATGTATGACCGCTATGGAAGCACCTGCATCATTGAGTGCAGATGACATTCGTAATCGTAAAGCTGATGTTCTAAAATCGATTCGCCGTATCAAACCTGAGGAAGTAGATCATTATATTGTAAGAGGTCAATACGATACCGGCGAAATAAAAGGAGTTCCGGTTCTGGGATATCGTCAGGATAAAGGAATTGCACCAGATTCTAATACAGAAACTTATGTAGCAATGAAAATTTATCTGGACAACTGGAGATGGCAGGGAATTCCGTTTTATCTGCGTTCCGGGAAAAGAATGGAAGAAAAACAATCTTCTATTATTATACAATTTAAACCAGTGCCGCATTCTTCATTTTCTTATGGGAAAGAAGGAATGACACCAAACCGGCTAATCATCAATATCCAGCCTGCAATGGACATTAAACTGCAGTTTATGACCAAAAAGCCTGGGCTTTCGCTTTCGTTAAGACCTGCAGAAATGGTATTTGACTATTTCGCTTGTTCTACGATGTCGCCGGAAGCTTATGAAACATTAATCGCCGATGCTTTAGCAGGAGATCCTACCCTATTTATGCGCTGGGACCAGGTGGAAGAGGCCTGGGACGCTATTGACACGATTCAGCAGGTATGGAAAACTATTGCGCCAGCCAATTTTCCTAATTACAAAGCGGGAAGCTGGGGGCCAGAAGAAGCAGACGAATTATTGGCGCGTCAAGGGCATGCCTGGATTCCAAATACACAAATAATAGAAGAAATTTTAAATGATACAGATATACAATAATATAGAAGAAATTAATAGTAAAGCTGCAGATCTTTTTGCAGCATCTGCCCAGAAAGCTATTGCCGAAAAAGGCAAATTTACAACTGTTCTTACCGGAGGTTCTTCTCCAGCAGGAATTTACAAGTTATTAGCTTCTGATGCTTACAAAACAAAAATTGACTGGAGTAAAGTTTTTATATTTTGGGGAGACGAACGCTGGGTTCCGCTAAATGATGATTTGAGTAATGCAAAAATGTCTTACGCTACATTATTAAGCCACGTTCCTATTCCGGCAGAAAATATTTTTGAAATGTATAAAGATGGTGTTACGCCAGAAGATTTTGCGGTTACTTACGAGCAGTCTATTAGAACTGTTTTAGGTGATGAAGGAAAATTTGACCTTATTTTATTAGGTATGGGAGACGACGGACACACGGCTTCTCTTTTTCCTCGTGAAGCGGTTTTAGACGAACAAAATAAATGGGTTGCTGCTTATTATTTAGCACCGCAAAGTATGCACCGCATTACGCTGACTGCGCCATTAATCAACAAAGCCGAAAAGATTATCGTAGTGGCTTTTGGAGAGAAAAAAGCACATGCTTTAAAAGAAGTAACAACCGGGGTATACAATCCTTCAACTTACCCAATGCAGCTGATTAAACCCGTATCTGGAGAATTATTATTTCTTGTAGATAAAAATGCTGCGGGAGCAAATTAAAATTTGTTTTACAAAATACTGAAAAGCCTGTGAACATAATGTTTACAGGCTTTTTATATTAAAATATATAATAATCTAATTTCCTAGCTCTAGTTGATTTTTTACTAAATTAAAATAATCTGATTTATTAAAAACTAATTCAGAATGGCTGCCCTGTTCAACAATTTCGCCATTTTTAAGTACTATGATATTATCTGCATTTTTTACAGTACTCAATCTGTGTGCAATAATAACAACGGTTTTTCCTTTAAAAAATTCCTGCAGATTATCATGTATAATTTTTTCGTTTTCAGCATCAAGTGCAGATGTTGCTTCATCAAAGAAAATATAATGCGGATTTTTGTAAACAGCCCTGGCAATTAAAATACGCTGTTTTTGACCACCAGAAATTCCATTTCCTGATGCCCCAATTTTTGTATTATACCCAAGTGGTAATGTTTCAATAAAATTTTCAATATTGGCAATTTTTACTGCCCTTTTCATTTTTTCCCGATCAATAATTTCTTCACCCATTGCAATATTTCTTTCAATTGTATCTGAGAAAATAAACCCTTCCTGCATAACAACGCCACAGTTTTCACGCAAACTTTTGGCCGAAATATTTTTTACATTTTCGGATTCAAATAACAGCCTGCCTTTTGTTGGTTCATAGAACTTTAATAACAATTTTAGCAAAGTAGTTTTTCCGCTCCCACTCGCACCAACAATCGCTGTAATTTTACCTTCAGGAATAACAAAATTAATATCTTTTAATACAAAGGACGATTGAGGTCCTTCATACTGAAAACTTAAATCCACCCCTCTTATTCCTAAAGGAAATTGAGTATTAATATTATTTATTTTTAAAAGATTATCATCTCCTTCTTCTGTTGGATGGTTTTGTACCTCATTCAATCTTTCTAAGCTGAGTTTTGCATCTTGAAAAGAACGAAAAAAACTAACAAGTTGATTTATTGGACTATTCATTTGCCCTACTATATAAGATACACTTAAAAGCTGTCCTAAAGTCATTTGTCCTTTTATAACAAAACTTGCTGCTAAAAAGGTGACTAAAATATTTTTAAATTGATTTAAAAACTCAAAGCCAGACAACTGGAATTGGTTTAATTTTAAAATTCGGATATTTATTTTAAATAATTTCGCTTGGATTTCTTCCCATTCTTTTCGCTTAAAATATTCAAACTGATTTAATTTCATTTCAGTTACTCCATTGATGATTTCTAAAATGGATTCGTGGTTTTGGCTTCGCTGCTGAAAAAGAAAATAATCTAGAATTTTTCGCTTTTTGAGCCAATAAAAAGACCAGCTGATAGACATTACAGTAAGAAAAAGATAAACGATAAGAATTTTAGCATCATAATAACAAAGAACTCCAAAGAACACCGAAAATGTAATCATTGAAAAAAAAGTAACTAAACTTTGAGAGGTCAAAAAATGCTCAATACGCTCATTATCTTGTATACGCTGAGTAAAGTCGCCGGTCATTTTAGTATCAAAAAACTTAATTGGCAATTGCAGTAACTTTTTTAAAAAATCAGATATAATGTTAATACTAATTTTTGTTCCTATATAAAGCATTAACCAGTTTCGAATTATTTCGATCGTTATAGACCCAAAAAACAAACCTAGCTGAGCTAAAAGAATAAGACTTATCAGGTTTAAGTTTTTCTTGCTTACACCATTATCAATAAGACTTTGAGTTAGAAAAGGGAAAACTAAACTTAAAGCGCTCCCTAATAAAAGCATTATAAAAAGCCAGATTAATTGTTTTTTGAATGGTTTCAAATGATTAAAAATATATTTAATCTTTAATCTTTCTTCTTTAGGCGGAGTTAATTCATAGAACTTTTCAGTTGGTTCAAGAAACAAAGCAATTCCATTATTTTCATCAGACAACCAGGACTTTACAAACTTTTCTTCATTTAATACAATCAAACCGTAGCCCGGATCAGCAATTTTATACGTTTTTTTTCTTGTCAGTCTATTTTTTTTTATTTTTTCAAGGACAACGAAATGATTTTGATTCCAATGAAGAATACAAGGCAAAGGCATTTGATTAAGTCTTTCAATAGTTAATCTACCAGAAAGGACTTCAAAGCCTATCTTGGCTGCGGCCTCTGCAATACCTAATAAAGAAACTCCTTCCCGAGTTATAAACGAATTATCCCTCAAGTATTGTAATGAATATTTTTTACCATAAGTACTGGCTGCCATACATAAACAAGCAGGTCCGCAATCCATTTGGTCTCTTTGAGGGGTAAAAATCATAATTAACTAATAGCTACTAAAAATTTATTTTTTACAATTTCTAACTTCTTACTTTCATCAAAATCATTAACACAATAATCTTTTCCTAAATTTTCGAGTGCGCTTTGAGAACATCCACCGTTGCAGATAGGCATTATTTTACATTCTAAACAAGGAGGGTTTTTAAATTTAGCATTCATTCTTAAATCAAATTTTTCATTCCACTCTATCATTCCTTCCTCTTGTAAATCGCCTTCTTTATTTCCTGAATTAAAATCTCTTGCAGTACATTTAAAGACCTCTCCATTATAATTTATGGTGGCTTGATGCCTTTTATCTGCGTAACAAGAATCTCTTACAGAATCTATGTCTTTATTATAAGTTACATTAAAATTATTTTGCTTAAAATAAGTCATTGCATCAATCATTGCCTGATGCAAATCTTCTTTTTCCTGCCAAACACGATTAAAAGAAAAATTTAAAAACTTACGTGCTGCCTCATCCAGATCAGAAAAGTCATCTACAATTTTATTAAGATCTTCTAAAGTTTCTTTTGATATATTTAAACGACAAGTAATTGTTATTCCATTCTTAAGGGATAATTTGATGTTTTTAATGATTTCGTCATAAGACCCTTTTTCTTTCGAAATAAAACGCACCTTATTATGGCGTTCTCTATGTCCATCTAGCGTAATCTGCATATGTTTTACTCCAAATTTTACGCACTTATCTAATAAATCCTGATTTATTAATAAGCCATTAGTTGTAAAATCAGAGAGCATTTTTACACCTTTATCCTTGCACAAAGCGCTTACTTTTTCTAAAATTGGCAAAACAGTTTTATTGAAATACAATAAAGGCTCTCCTCCAAACCAAGAGAGTGAAAATTGTTTTAGGCCAGGCTGATTTAAAACACGGGTTATAAAATTAAGAGTCTTTTTAATTTCTAATTCTCCCATCTTCGAATCTTTGATATGAGTTTCATAGCAATACCAACATTTGAAATTACAATTCATAGTAGGATTGATAATTACATGAAAATTACCATTATCTGCCTGATCTATTTCATAAACTAAAGATTTTACTTGTTCTAATTCGTTTACATCTTTTGAAATTACAAATCCCTTTTCTTGTAAATGGTTATAAAAATCGGGATGAACTTCTTCTAATTCAGTAATATTCTCTCTTTCTGCAGCTTGAAACAAATCATATAATTCAGGGTCAAGGATAGTGAAATCATTTTTATAAGCATTATATCCTATAATTTTATCTTCATATGGAAAAAACGAATTGAATTTACTTGTCTTCATAGCTTAATAGTTTTAATTAAAATGCGAAGGCTTTAAGCCCTCGCATTAAGGGTTATTAGTTATTACAATGTGCAACTGAATTTGTACAGTTACAATTATTACCACTGTCAGGAGCAGTTCCTCCTTTTATTTTATTTAATTGATTTGTATCTAATGATGCAAATCCCCCAGAAAATTTCCCTTCTTTTAAAACTAATTTTTGAGGTTTATTTTTTGAATTTTTCATAATATTTAATTTTAAGGTTAAAGTTTTACAGAATCATCTTTTAGAGTCATCTGATTTCGATGCGGACTTTCCTTGCAAGGGTATTAATATTAGTTATTGCAATGTGCAGCTGAATTTGTACAGTTACAATTGTTACCACTATCCGGAGCAGTTCCTCCTTTTATTTTATTTAATTGATTTGCGTCTAAGGATGCAAATCCCCCAGAAAATTTCCCTTCTTTTAAAACTAATTTTTGAGTTTTATTTTTTGAATTTTTCATAATGTTTGATTTTAAGGTTAAAATTTCATGAAATCATCTTTTAGAGTCATATGATTTCTATATGGACTTTCCTTGCAAGGGTATTTATAAAACTGTTCTTTTGTCGTGCACTACAAATTACTTAGTTTCGATAAATTCAATAAATTAGTTGGCTCTATTACTTTCTTCTGTATTTCCTCCTTCTCTGTTTCTAACCTTTATAGATTTATTTCCGAAAGTATAATTAATAGAAAATCGAACCGATTGTGAATCATTATAAATATTGAAAGTGTATAATGTACCTTGAGTGTTTCTGGTACCTGTTGTTTTATAGGAACGAAATAAATCTCTAAATAAAAGGTTCATCTGAATTTTTTTATTCAGCATGCTGTATTTAAACCCTAAGTTCATATATGACCTTCCTTGTCTTGTATCGTAGGCGTATTTATTGGGAAAATCGTAATGGTAAGTTAATTCTGCATTGAGACTTTTTTCTTGATTTAAACTAAACGTATTTACTGCATTTATGTCTCCTCCCCATCCTGAATAATAAGCTTTTAAATAGCTGCTTGTACTCTTGTTCTCCGTATAATAAACATCTACACTGGCAGTAGACGACCACCAAGGAAAAACATTAAAAGAAACATACTCTGACCAGCCCGTAGATAATGTATTTCCAAAATTTTCGCGAATACTTAATATTGTATTCTCATCTTGATTAATAGTCAGCTGTCCAGACTCTCCTTTTGTAACTGACAGCCAAAGTTCTGTATTCAGCTTATTTTTATAACTATGATTAAGTTCTATATTATGACTAAATGAAGGCTGTAAAAAAGGGTTTCCATAATTAATGAAATTTAGATTTGTGTACCACCTTGCAGGATTTAGTTCCCAATAAGCAGGTCTTTTAATCCTTTTTGAATAATTTACATTAAAATTATTGTCATCATTATGAATATAAGATATGTAAACAGATGGAAAAAACTTTATGTAATCGTTTTTATTAATAAGATTTTCGGGTTGAGAAATTCCTTTTGTATAAGTTGCTTCTGCTCTCAATCCTAATTTTACATCCCACTTTTTATTCAGTTTTCGTTGAGCAGAAATATAAAATGCCTGGTTATTCTCCACGTATTCAAAATCATTCATTTGATTTAAATAGGGTTGGTTTTCTCCCGAAATTATTTCGTAAAATTCACCTAAAGCATTATTCCTAGTTTTCGTAAAACTAATTTTTCCTCCATAATTCAAATTTGCCCATTTAAAAGGCATATCAAAATCAACTTTAAATGAAAAATTATCTATATTCTGATGACCATAATTATAAGTATAATAATCATTAATTTCTGAATTTATATAATTCTCATTCGTCGTATAAAATGGATTATTTTTCTTTTGATCTCTTTTAAAATAATCTACATCTAAAGTAACTTGCCTGCCAAGAGTATCAAGTTTATGGGTAACATTAAAATTAAATGTATTATTATAACTATCTATATCTGAATCTCCGGTTGAGTGATAGTATTTATCTAATTCTGATGAAGATGATGAATAAATTAAGTTTTTACTTGTTTGATAATCATTTGCATTAAAATTGAATCCATTATAAAATGCACCAATTTTAGTTTTAGGAGTCAGCTGATAATTAATTTGAAAATTACCCGCTATGCTTTTTGAATTAGATCTGGTATAATCCTCTTGATTCCAGGTCTCCTGAGTAAAATAAGCATTAGGGGTGTTAGTATTAATATTTTTTCTAAATGATGATGTAATGCTAGTCGAAATATCTACTTTATTTTTCTGATATAAGAAATCGCCTCCTAATGATTCAGAAAAATAAGCAGCCTGAGTTGAAGTACTTCTCACTGTTCCATTCCAGCTATTTTTTTTAGTTTTCTTTAATATTATATTTACAATTCCGCTGTTTCCTTCTGCATCGTATTTTGCCGGAGGAGTTGTTATAACTTCAATACTTTTAATATTAGCAGATTGAATTGTTCTTAAAAAAGCAATTAAATCTTCTCCAGAAAGTTGTATCAATCTATCATCAACCATAACAGCCATTGCCTTTTTTCCTACCATAGAAATCCCATCATCCTGAACCTTTAAACTTGGTGTAACCCTCAAGGCATCAATTGCATCACCGCCAGCTGCCGAAATAGAATTTTCTACATTAAAAACTAATCGATCTATTTTTCGTTCTATAATCTTTTTTTGATTTTTTACTACTACTTCATTTAGTTTTTCTTCTTTCTCTGTTATTTTAATAACCCCTAAATCAATATTATCATTAACTGTTATTCTTTTTTTCCATAAAACAACACCCATTTGTTTTATTTGTAAAAGATAGTTGTTCGCTCCTGCAGATAATACAAAATCACCATTACTATTAGTCATCTCGCTCATTATTGCAGTTGAATCTTTATCTATCAACAAAACTTCGATAAGCTCTATAGGATTATTTTTAGTATTGACCACTTTACCGGTAACTTTTACCTGTGCAAACAATACTGAACTATAAAGCAATAAAGAAGCAATTACTATTATTCTTGTCATTCCTAATTATAAATTATATCTTTTATTATGAGTAATTTTCTAAATCCAAAACTATATTAACAAAGGCTCTCAATGCAAATGGTGTATGTCTACATTTATAAATATCGTGGGTTATTTTATAAATTCCGGATAAAAAAAACACCAAGAACTTGTTTTTCAACCAATTAACAAATGTGTTTTATTTAAATATTTCAGTCATATTTTCACATAAAATGATTCAAAAATGTATAATTTTGGCCACTTTTTTAATTGTTCGGTACCTGTTTAATAACTAATATGTCAAAACCAGAAATAGATTTTACTTTTTTTTCTTCGTTTATAATTCGTACTCCCGCTTACCCTATTCATTTTTATAAAAATCTTACAAAAGGATTTTCAATTAAATCTGATACTGTAAAGGATTTAGTAAAAGACCCTCAAATTAGTGAAGCTCTATATTTAGCCTCACCAGAGTTATTTGCGGAAATTCAAAAATGGTGTACACAAGAAAATTACCCTATTCAAAAAGGTGAAAAAATTAAAATATCTGTATTAAAATATCTAATTCGAATGTCGACCAGATGTACTCCGTTTGGGCTTTTTGCGGCCTGTGGTGCGGGCAGATTTAGTGATTTTACAAAAATCAATATCGAGAAAAATAGTCCAGCTGATATTCTCGCTGGCAAAAAAGATCCTTTTTATAGAAGAACCCGTTTAGACATGCAGTTTCTGGCTAATGTATCGACTCAATGGAGCAAAGATCAGAGCATTCAAAACGAATTACTTTTTTATCCCAATTCTACACTATATAAATTAGGTGATTTTTATAGATATATAGAATATACCTTTGAAAAAAGCAAACGCAAATACTCTCTTGAAGCATTAAAAAGAAGTGATTATTTAGACTTAATACTAGAAAAAGCTGTTGCGGGCTTAAATAAAGATAATTTAGCTGCACATTTAATAAACGATGAGATTAATAAAGAGGAAGCTTTAGAGTTTATCGACGAATTAATTTCGAATCAAATTCTGGTATCAGAATTAGAACCCACACTCACCGAAAACTCAATAAAAAAAGAGCCTAAAAAAGTCCTAAAAATTGAAACTTTCAATAATGAAATTAACAATAAGCTGCTAAAAATTGATGCCGAGTTAGGAAACCAAATTGCTGCTTATGAAGCCATAATGGAAACCCTGCAGAAAGAAGAAATTGCTTTTGATAAAAAGTATCTTTTTCAAACTGATTTATTTCTTGATTCAAATGATTTTCAACTAGATAAAAAATATACTGCTGTATTATACAAAGCAATACATCTTTTAAACCAAATTTCTGAAAAACCTAAACAGACGCCTTTAGAAAACTTTAAAAAATCTTTTCTTGAAAGATATGAGCATGAAGCTGTTCCGTTAGTTAAAGCACTTGACATCGAAACGGGAATTGGATATTTGCAGAATACTATTTTTGACCCTACTCCTATATTAGATAGTATTGAAATCAAACCCAAGACAAATACTGATCAGCAAATAAACTTAAATGAAGCTCAAAAAATTGTTTATAATAAATTACAAAATGCATTGCAGAATAACGAGACAAGTATAAGTTTAAACAATGCTGATTTTAAAGAAGTTTTTTCGGTACATAACACGTCGGATACATTTTCGTGTGTTTTTGAAATCATCGAAGAAAACGAAAAAGAATGGATAGCAATTCAAAGCATTGGAGGCTCTAGTGCTGCAAATTTACTAGCCAGGTTTTGTTATGGAAATCCGGAAATAAGCAATTTTGCAAATGAAATTACGCAATTTGAATCTGAAAGTATTACGGATAAAATCATTGCCGAAATAATTCATTTACCAGAGTCAAGAACAGGAAATGTATTAAGAAGACCAAGTTTTAGAACTTATGAAATTCCTTATTTAGGACAGTCAAATCTTCCTATTTCGAATCAAATAAATATTGAAGATTTATGGTTATCCATAAAAAACAACAGATTAGTTTTATGGAGCAAAAAACATGACAAAGAGGTTATTACAAAACTGACCAACGCTCATAATTACTCTTATAATGCTTTACCTATTTATCAATTTTTGTGCGATATGCAATTTGAAAATCACAAATCGGCATTAGGATTGAGTAATAAGTTTGAAAAACTTTTTGATTATTTACCAAGAATTACAATTGGAAATTGTATTATTTCAAAAGCAAAATGGATTTTTAATAAAAAGAAACATTCTGATTTTTTTGAAATATTGACTTCAAAAAATGATTTCAATCCTGAAATAATCCGTTCAGCACTTCTTTCTATGAACATTAAAAAAAATCAATATGTATCATTAATTGATGGTGATAATACATTGGTCATTAACCTTGAAAATGACACTTGTATTCAAATGCTGGCTGAAACAACAAAAAGCAGAACACAATTTATTCTGGAAGAATTTTTATTTCCTTCAACTAAAATCGTTACAGAAAAAACAGGCTGTTATGCCAATCAATTTATTGTGGGTTTAAAAAAAAATAAAGTATAAAAATGAATCAGCAGTTAAAGAGAACTTTTATTCTGGGAGAAGAATGGCTTTATTATAAAATTTATTGCGGAAACTTTTCTGCCGACAGCATTTTAGCAGAAAGTATTTTACCAATTGTGACCAAGCTTCGCAAAAAAAAACTTATTAAGCAATGGTTTTTTATACGTTATAATGATCCTAAAAATCATATAAGGCTTCGCTTTAAAATAAAGGACCCCAAGAATATTCAGAAAATAATACTATTGATTCAGACTCATTTTAGAGAGTTGATCGAAAAAGATTTAGTAAATGATATTGTAACGGCTACTTACAAAAGGGAAATTGAACGATATGGAGAAACTACAATTGAGCTGGTTGAAAAATTATTTTATCATCAAAGTAAAAAAACACTAAAACTTATTTGTAACACAACTACACAGGATGATGAAATAGCCCGAATATTTGCCTCGTTACAAATGATCGACGATTTGTTAGAGCATTTTCAGATTTCTTTAGAAAACCGAATTCATTTTGTAAAATCAGTAGAACAGGCTTTCAAAACCGAACATGCAATAGAAAAAGAAAATAATAAAAAATTAGATCAGCTGTATCGAACATATAAAAAAGAAATAGGATTATATTTACAAGAAAAACAAGAGCCTTTTTATTTAGAAGGATTAATTAAATTATTTAAAACAACCCAAAAAGAGATTGCGATAATAAATGATATAATAAATAAGAAACCATCGATTCCTTTAGAAAATATTATTTCCGCTATTATCCACATGAATATTAATCGAATCTTTAGATCAAAACAAAGACAATACGAAATGCTTTGTTATGATTTCATGACCAGATATTATAAAAGCATAGCTGCCAGAAAATGAAAAATACGACCCTGATTTTTTTACTGTTATTTACAACGGCTTTATTCTCTCAAAAAAAAGAAACTTTTATTATTCCTGATTCGCTAAAAAACACATCTTTTACCGAACTGGAAAAGCGTTATGAAAATTCTTTTATGAATAAAAAAAACAAAAAGCTTTATGCTAATATTTATTACCAAAAATCTAAACTTCAAAATGATAAAATAATACGTGCCAACGGATTATACTTTTTTGCTATAGCAGTAGCCAGCGATACTATTGCAATGCAGTGTTCAGACTCAATTATTACACTAACTAAAAATGTTGATGATTTTAATTATCCTGCGAGGGGTTATATCTTAAAAAGTAGTTTTTTAATGAAAAATATGGATTTAAGATCTTCTTTAACTAATGTCCTGGAAGCAGAAAAATACTCTTTGAAAAAAGGGAACATTGAGCAAAATTTATTGGTAAATCAACAAATTGCCCTAATTAAAATTGAACTGGGAAAACCAAAAGAAGCTTTACCCCTTATAATTAAAAATTACAACTATTTTAAATCAAAAAAAACACATTCTATTGATTATCTATATACTACCTGGATTTTATCAGATATATATATTCGTTTAAAGAAAATAGATACTGCCCTTTATTACATTAAAATTTTACAAAATCAAATCAATTTAGATGATCGGTTTTATAAATACTCCATTATGTATGAAGGTATTTGTTATCACTTTAAAAAACAGTATACTAAAAGTAACCCTCTTTTAGATAAAGCTCTTGTAATGCTGGGTTCAGGCGATGATAAATTAAATTTAGCTATTAGCTATTATTACAGAGGAGAAAATATTTTACAAAATGAAAAAAATATAATTAAAGCGCAGAGTTATTTTGAAAAAGCAGATTCTATACTCGTTAAAAGCGGATCCAATACAGCCGATTTACAAAATAATTGTATTCGCCTAATTGAAATCAGCAAAAAACTAAAAAATAACGAAAAACAGTTATATTACTTAAATCGCTTAATTGAGATAGATTCTTATTTAAATAAAAATGGGATTATTTTAGAAGAAAATATCAATAAAAATTATGAAAGACCTCATTTATTATTAGAGAAAGAAAAAGTAATTGCAAAAATAAACACAGAAAAACAGCTTTACATTGGTATTGGTTTTATCATTTTTATAGGCTTAGGATTTTCTCTGTTTTATTTATCAAAAACAAAAAAACAAAATAAACTTTATGAAAACAGAGTGAATGAATTAGTTCAAATATACAATGAGGAGAATAAAACTCCTGACATACAAAATTCTATTTCTGAAACCATTATTGAACCAAAAGAAAATACGGTAAAAACGGTAGACCTTTCTAAAGAAAAAGCAGTTGAAATATTAAAAAAATTAGACGAATTTGAAAAAAATAAAGGCTATCTGGAACCAAACATAAACCAAATTGATTTTGCACGAAAACTTGAAACCAATAGTACTTACTTATCAAAAACCATTAACCAGTATAAGAATAAAAATTTCAGTCAATACATAAATGATTTAAGAATAGAACATACTATTGCAAGATTAAGCGGCGATAAAAAATTTAGAAATTATTCTATCAAAGCCATCTCAGAAGAAGTTGGTTTTAGTAACTCTGAATCTTTTTCAAAAGCTTTCTTGAAAAAAACAGGATATCAACCCTCCTATTTTATAAAAAACAGCGAAAAATAATCCTTTTTAAAATATTAGAAATCAACCTATTATAAAAATTAAGAGACGATATATATAAATCTCGAGAATAACAATTTTTAACTGAAGGCAGCAGGCAGTACATTCGCTTAAAATTAATTTTAATATTTAAAAACTATGAAAAAGAAAGAAGTTAAAACGGCTAAGAAATTATCATTAGATAAATTTAAAGTAGCTGAATTTAAGAACATGCGTGCAATTATTGGAGGAAATGCTGATAATGAAGATAAAGGCGGAACAATTACACCCCCTACAAATTCAGGACAGGTAAGCAATTAAAATTCTTTAAAAGTGCAGTAATTGTAGTCAAATATTTAAATGTTTATAATGAAATTATATTTTTTAATCTGTGCTTTTGTTTATACAAATATTTTAGCTGGTCAAGAAATTACTTTGACAGAAAAACCATTTACTGACAATTATTATGGCAAAGTCATTAGTGATCCGTATCGTTATATGGAAAACACAAATGATACATTGGTACAAAAATGGTTCAAACAAAATAGCATAGAAAGCAGAAAACTTTTAGATAATATTTCAGGCAGAAAAGAAATACTTGAAAAATTACTTGAATTAGAAAAAAGAAATTCATTTGATATAACCTTACTTAACATTGCTGCAAACAATTACTCTTTTTACTTAAAGAAATTAAATAGTGATAAAACAGGAAAGCTTTATTATAAAAGCGGGGAAAAAGCAAAAGAAATTTTGCTTTTTGACCCTGCAGATTATAAAAAAGAATCTGGCAGTAATTATTCAATAACTTACTTAAAACCTTCCTGGAACAATAATACAGTTGCTATAGGTTTGTCTAAAAAAGGAGAAGAAATAGGCGAAATAGCTTTTCTTAACGTAACCACTAAAACTTTACATCCTGAAATAATTACACATTGCTGGCCAGCTGCATTGGCAGGTATAAAATGGCTTTTGGATGATTCTGGAATCATTTACATTCATATACCCGTAATTGATACCAAAGACAAAAATTATATATTAAATACAGAATCTGTAATCTATAAATTAGGTGATAATCCAGATAAGCATAAAATAATACTTTCAAAAAGTAATAATCCTGAAATTGAAATCACAGATGCCGATTTTCCTGTAGTATATGATTTTAATTCTAATGATAAATATATAACAAGCAGTTTAAGCGGTGCAACAACCTATGAAGATTATTATTACGCCAATATTGAAGAATTAAGCAATCAAAAAATAAACTGGAAGCCTTTGTATAAAAAGGAAGACGGACTCTTAAACCCAAAATTAATTAATGACAATTTATACTGCGTTTCATCAAAACGCACCCCAAACTTTAAGATTATCAAAACCAATATTACCAATCCTGATTTTGAAAATCCAGAAGTTGTCGTAGCCGAAAATAAAATAGAATCTATTGACGATTATGTCATAAATAATGAAGGTTTATTTTACTCTACTACTAAAAATGGAGTTGAAGCCAAACTTTACCAGAAAAAAGATAACGTAATAAAACAAATACAATTGCCAATAAAGGCAGGTGCTATTTCTATACAAAATAAAAACAGTGCCAATCCTGGCTTATGGGTAAGCATTAGCGGATGGCTGAATTCTAAATCCAGATATAGCTATGACGCCGCAAAAGAAAGCTTTACTGAAGCAAATGTTACAACACCAATTCTTTACCCGGAGTTTGAAGATTTTGTTGTAGATGAGATTGAAATTCCATCACATGATGGCGCTATGGTTCCTGTATCATTAATTTACAAAAAAGGCCTTAAAAAAGATAAGATGAACAATATTCTTATTGATGGATATGGATCATTTGGAATTTCAATGAAACCAAGGTTTAGAACCTTTTATCTATCGTGGGTTTTAAACGGTGGTGTTTTTGCAGAAGCACACGTAAGAGGCGGTAGTGAAAAAGGCGATGATTGGTATAAAAACGGATACAAATCTACAAAACCTAATAGCTGGAAAGATTTAATCGCTACAGCAGAATATTTAATTAAGGAAAAAATCACATCAAAAGAGCGAATTGCCATAACCAGCGGCAGTGCCGGAGGTATTTTAGTAGGCAGAGCTATAACAGAAAGGCCTGACTTGTTTCGAGTAATGATTTGTAAAAATGGAGAATTAAATACAGTAAGACTTAAAGAAACTCCAAACGGGCCAAACTGCATGAAAGAATTTGGTAATCCTGAAATAAAAGAAGAACTTGAGGCTCTTATTGAAATGGATTCTTACCTGCACATAAAAAACGGAGTTAAATATCCTTCATGTTTAATAACTACCGGCATGAATGATGCCCGTGTAGCTCCTTGGATTTCAGGTAAGCTTGCAGCAAGGTTAAAAGCTTCAACCGCATCTAAAAACCCTATTATTTTTTCAGTAAATTATAATACTGGACACGGACTCGATAATTCAAATCTAGAATTATATAATGATTTTGCTGATCAATTTGCTTTTGCATTTTGGCAATTGGGGAATCCAAAATTCAAATTAATAAACTCAGATTAAATCGATTTGCCTGAAAATATTTAAAAAGGTAATACATTAGATTCGGAAAAAGGCTTGTAAACATTACGTTTACAGGCTTTTTTTATTCCAATCACTTCAAAAATCATTAAAATAGTATTTCTAAAATCCGTAAAAAGAATACAAATTGCCCGAATTAGTATTATTCGTAACCACGTTTCTGGTTAGACCTTTACACCATTAATTTAATAGCTAAAAAAATGGACAAAACAATTTTAATTACAGGAGCAAGCAGCGGAATTGGAAAAGAAACAGGCAAAAATGCTCAGGATCATATTCATTTCTATTTAATTGAAGAAGCCAAAAACGTTTTATTAAACAGTAATAAATCCGTCAGCGAAATTGCCTATTCATTAGGATTTGAATATCCACAGTATTTTAATAAACTTTTCAAACAAAAAACCGGAAAAACGCCAATAGAATTTAGAAACATGAATTAAAAGACACGTACCTATTTTTATTTTTTTTCTGCTTTTAAATTATATCAAAAAAGGGGAAAGATATTCGATATCTTTCCCCTTTTTATAACTAACCTTTGTATTTAAAAAGTAACAAATTTTGCACCTAAACTGAACCATCTTGCTGGCAAAGGAAATGCTCCAATTTCATAATAAGTAGTATTGAAAATGTTTTGTCCATCAATAAAAATGGTAAACTTTTTAATAGACTGACTAATTCTAACGTCGTTAATCCAGTAAGAAGCTCCGGTAACTCTTTCGTTAAAACGAGTGGCCAATAAAACAGAGAAATCTTTATGCTGAAAATCTATCGTATTGGTTACCTGATGTTTTAAAGACGAAATCAAATATTTAGAATACGGCTCGTCGCGGGTATCTCTAAATTTAGAATCTAAGTAAGAATATCCTAAAGTGAAATTTAATTTTGAAGCTTCAGAAAGATCAAATCTGTATGATCCTCGCATATTGACACCGTTTGTAATTAAATCACCGTAGTTTTGACTTTGCCACGGCACCGTTGTTACCATTCTTGTCCAGTCAATGTAATTGCTTATTTCTCTGTAAAAATAATTCACATTTAAGTTTAAAGATTTTCTGTTGAATTTAAACCCGAATTCGCTTTGAAAAGCATTTTCTGCTTCCAGATCAGGATTTCCAATATTTCCCGGACGCTGATTTAGGTATAAATCTGTAAAGGAAGGAATTCTTTGACTAGTTCCCACATTAGCAATAACCTTAAATTCGTCTGTCAATTCATAACTCGCGTCAATGCCTGGGTAAACCTGCCATTTATAATCTGAATTATAATTAAGATAAGTTCCTAAATTCACGTTCAGTTTCTCAAACAAATACGTTCTGTATTCTGCATAAATCCCCACATTTTTACGATCGTGATCACCAATATTTGATGAATGAATATCTTCATTTCTGAATTCGGCACCAAAACCAATTTCACCTTTTTCCGTTTTGATCGAAGAATTTAATTCTGCCGCAATAGAATTGGTGTAATGCCGGCTTCTTCCAACATTCAGGTTATTGTTTCCTAAATATCTGTAATCATCATAATTATATCTGTACGTTACTCTTGGCATAATTTTCCAGTTATCCGTAATAAAATGTTTCGACTGAATATTAGCAAAAGTTGTCTGTACCACTTCTGTAGAATTTTTATCTCCCGGTGCAGCATAAAATCCGTTTGCTCCAAAACCGTTTTTTACATAACCAAATGAACCTAAAATTTCATTTGAATCGTTGATCTGAACATTTCCCTGATACAAGATTTTATTATTCTCAAATCCTGTATTATAACGGTATCCATTGCTTTTATCGTGCGATGCAAAAATAGAATGCTGGTGTTTTTCTTTTCCTAAAACAGCTCCAGCCTGAACTCCGGTTCCAAAAAATGTATCTCCAGAATCATCAGAATCTTTCTCAAAATTAGAACCCGCATATGTACTTAATAAAACTCCAGATTTTGTTGGCTTTTTAGTAATAATATTAATTGCTCCAGTTAAACTGTTGATTCCGAAGATTCTCGCAGCCGGACCACGCAAAATTTCGATTCTTTCAATTGCTTCAACCGGAAGCGCCAGATTAAGCATATTATGAGCCGTTTGAGAGTCAATTATTTTCGCACCATTTAACAAAACAACAGTCTGCTCAAAACTTCCTCCGTCTAAACTTATATCAGCCTGTCCTCCAAAAGGTCCTCTTTGTCTTATATCAACTCCGTTTGCATATTGTAAAACTTCCTGAAGCGTTCTTCCCGGTAATTTTTTAATCGTTTCGTTACTAATAACATAAACGTTTCTGTTTTGTTTTGAAATTGGAATGCTTAATCGGTTTTCATGGATAATAACCTCATCAATTTCTATAATCGAATCCTTTTTTGTCTGGGCATAAAAGTTGGTACATATTAATGCTGTAACAGCAAAATAGATTTTTTTCATTCTGGTTTTAATTTTTTTGCAAAAGTAGTACCTTGCCGTACTAATCAAGTATACCAGTTTTGTAATTATGAGTGGTCCGGTTCAAATTCCTTTTAAAAGTTTTATTCGGCTTAAGCCAGAAGAAAGCACGGCAATTTACCTGCAAATCGTTTTTGAATTTATAAAAGCGATACAAACGGGATTTCTTCCAGAAGGAACAAAACTTCCGGGAACACGCATTTTATGTAAACTTTTAGCTGTAAACAGAAACACTTTAATTAAGGCTTTTCAGGATTTAGAATCGCAGGGCTGGATTGAAACACTTCCTAATAAAGGAACTTTTATCCTTTCTCAGCACAAAGAAAAAAATAACGCCGAATTTATAGTTCCAAAGGAAAATAAAACACAGGAAATCAATATTGGTTTTGAATTCAAACGTTCGACGATTCTTGAAAATCCTACCGAAACCAGCAATCTTCCCTATCAGTTTAATGACGGAATGCCGGATTTGAGACTGGTTCAAAATGATATTTTGGCTCGACTTTATGTTTCAAAATTAAAAAGGCAAAAAACATCCAAAACATACGAGCAAATTCAAATTCGTTCGCATTTAAATTTTAAAACTCATTTCTCGAATTACCTCAATCTTACTCGCGGTTTACGCATTGCTACGGCAGATTTATTGACAACGAGCAGTCACGAAATTAGTTTGTATCTGGTTACAAAAGTGTTGATTTCTCCGGGCGATAAAGTGGTTGTGGCTTCGCCGGGATATTATATTTCAAACATGACTTTGACCAATACCGGAGCGCAGATTATCACGATTCCTGTTGATCAGGACGGAATTGATACGAATCGTTTGAAAGAGATTTGTGAAGAAACCAAAATCAGGGTTTTATATCTGACTTCCAATTATAATTATCCAACGACTATTTCTTTGAGTGCCAAAAGAAGAAAGGAATTACTGGAACTTGCCAGTCAATACGGTTTTGTGATTCTGGAAGATGATTACGATTTTGATTTCCATTATGATAATAACCCAATTTTGCCTTTAGCGGCTTTTGATTCGAATCAAAAAGTGGTTTATATTGGTTCTTTCGGAAGATCGCTTCCGTCTGGATTTAGCTATGGTTTTGTGGCTGCTCCGCCCGAATTTATTTCGGAATTAGAAAAACATCAAAACATTCTGGAACCCAGAATTGATGTTTTAAAAGAACAGGTTTTAACGGAATGGATTAACGAAGGCGAAATGCATCGGCTTTCGAAGAAAAATAAAAAAATCTATAAAGAGCGCCGGGATTATTTTGTTTCCTTATTGAATGAAAAACTGAAAGGCAAAATTAAATTTAAAGTTCCTTCGCGCGGTTTGGCAGTTTGGATTGAATGGCTTGATAAATTCAATTTGATTACACTGCAAAAAGAATGTGCCAAAAATGATTTGTTTCTGCCCAAAACCATTTTATATCAAACAAAAGATGTAACCGCGACAAGATTAGGTTTTGGACATTTAGAAAAAGAAGAAATGGAACAGGCTGTTTCTATTTTGTGCAAATCTATTGAGGCTATTTAATTTTTTTTAAACACATAGAAACATAGTTTTTACTCATTTTTTTAAACATAGCCCGTGGTTTCAACCACGGGGACGCAGGATAATTCACGATGCGTTTCCAGTGGTTGAAACCACGGGCTATATTTAAATACAATATCCTTTTATTTATTCTAAAACATAGCTATCTATGTTTGTTTAAACAAGTGAAACGCCTTTAGCTCAAAGAATACCTATGTCTCTATGTGTTAAATTAATTTTACCCAACTGGTTAAAACATTATTTTTTAAGATGTTTTTCTATAATTTAAAACCGCGGCGATATTCAAAACAATGGCAAAACCTACTATAATTAAAATATGTTTTTGAACATCTTTAAAACCGCTTCCTTTTATCACAACCATTCTCATTACATCAATAAAATAAGTTATCGGGTTGAATTTTGAAACTGTTTTAGCCCAATCCGGCATACTATCTATTGGGGTAAACAAACCGCCCATTAAAACAAAAATCATTACAAAAAAGAACATAATAAGCATCGCCTGCTGCTGTGTATCGCATATGGTAGAAACCAATAATCCGAAGCCTAAAATGGCCAGTAAATAAACGGCTATAAAAGCGTATAAAACTAGAATGTTTCCAAGCGGAATAATTCCGTAAAAAATCCAGCCAACCAATAATCCTAACGTAAAAACTACATTGCCGAGAATCCAGAACGGAATTAATTTCCCTAATATAAAATGGTATTTTTTTACCGGAGAAACATTAATCTGTTCGATTGTTCCGGCTTCTTTTTCTTTTACAATATTTAATGCCGAAAGAAAACCGCCAACAAGCGTAACCAGAATTGCCAGAATTCCCGGAACCATATACAGCCTGTAATTTAAATGCGGATTGTACCAGTTTGACGATGTAATTTCTATTACCGGAATAGCATTAAAACTTGTAGAAACATTCATTTTTTTTCGCAAACCATTATTGTATTCTCTTATAATATCGCTGATATAACCTGCACCCAATCCGGCTTTTGTTCCGTTAATGGCGTTTACACCAATAAAAAGCTGCTGTTTATTTTCTTTAATAAGATCTTGTTCAAATCCACGCGGAATTTCCAGAATCAAATCGGCATTATCTTCTTCTAATTGTGTGAAAGCCTGTTTATACGAATCGTTATACGTTCGCAGTTTAAAATAACCAGAAGCCACAACCTGATTAATTAAATCTCTGGAATAATCTGAACGATCGTTATCTACCACAGCCAGATTAATATTTTTGATTTCATAATTTGCAGCAAGCGGCAAAATAATAAGCTGCATAACGGGCATTACCATTATTACGGCTAAAATGGCGCGATTACGAAATATTTGTTTAAACTCTTTGATGAGCAAAAATTTGATGATTCTCATGACAAACGTATTTTAAAGCTTTTAAGACTTATGATCAATAAGAAAATGGTGATTCCGAAGAGAATTAAGGTTTCTTTCCAGACATAGGAAAATCCTAATCCTTTTATCATAATTCCTTTTACAATGATATAATACCATTTTGAAGGCACAACGTTTGAAAACCACTGCAAAGGCAGAGGCATATTTTCAATAGGAAACATAAAACCGCTGAAAAGTAATGTTGGCAAAAGCATTCCGAGTAACGAAATCAACATTGCAGTTTGCTGCGAATCGGTTTTAACCGAAATAAATATTCCTAACGTCAAACAGGTTATAATAAACAAAGTACTTTCTGCAAAAAGTAAAAATATATTCCCTTCAATTGGTAAATCGAGAACAAACACACTCAATAATAAAATCGAAATCACATTTACCATCGAAAGTAAAAGATACGGAACTGCTTTTGAAAGTATAACCATTAAAGGTTTGAATGGTGAAACCAAAAGAATTTCCATCGTTCCGGTTTCTTTTTCTTTTACGATAGCAATTGCTGTCATCATAACACAGACCAGCATTAAAACCAGAGCCATAACGCCGGGAACAAAATTTGGCGCTCCTTTTAACTGCGGATTGTATAACATTTTTACCTCCGGTTTTATCTGTAATGGCAACGGATTTTCCTGATTCAATTCTGTCTGATAATCGTTTATGATTGATGAAACATAATTGGTCAATGTTGTCGCATTATTCGGATCTGATGCATCTGCCAAAACCTGAATTTGGGCTTTATTTTGATGTAAAAGCTGGTTGTTAAAACCCTCAGGAAATATAACTGCCATTTTTATTTCTCCGGTTCTAAATGCGGCTTCCAGTTCTTTGCTTCCGGCAAGGCTTTTTCTTATTTCAAAATAACGGCTTGCTTCTATTTTGGTAATGATTTCTTGTGAAGCAATATCTTTGGCATAATCTACCACAACTATTTGGGAGTTTTTTACTTCATTGGTCAAAGCAAAACCAAAAATAAGAATCTGCACCACCGGCATTCCAAAGAGAATCAGCAGTGTTTTTTTGTCACGCAGTACGTGCAAAAATTCTTTTTTTACGAATGTTAGAAATTGTTTCATATTCGGTTTTTTTTATCCTGCAAGGTTTTTAAAACCTTGTAGGTATGCCTATTATTCGATGTCCTTTATATTTAGACCTACAAGGTTTTGAAAACCTTGCAGGATTGGAATTCGTTTAGAATGTGATTCTAAAATATTTTTTCTTTTCTTGAATCCGATCTTCTCCTGCAAGGTTTTCAAAACCTTGTAGGTATCATAATTATTTTCTACACTTTATATTTTAAACCTACAAGGTTTTGAAAACCTTGCAGGACGAATACTATTCGCCGCGTTTGGCTTCTCTGGCAAGATGATAAAATACCTCATCCATTGTGGTTACGCTAAATTGTTTTTTTAGGTTTGTTGGCGTATCGAGTGCTTCTACTTTTCCGTCGACCATTATCGAAACCCGGTTACAATATTCGGCTTCGTCCATATAATGCGTTGTTACAAAAATGGTAATTCCGTTTCCCGATGCTTCGTAGATCAAATCCCAAAACTGTCTGCGTGTTACGGGATCGACGCCGCCCGTAGGTTCATCCAGAAATACAATCTCTGGTTTATGGATAATTGCGGTTGAAAAAGCCAGTTTTTGTTTCCATCCTAACGGAAGTGAACTTACTCGCTTGTCTGCCTGATCTTCCATTCCTAATTGTTTCAAAAGTGCTGCACTGTTTTCTTTGATTGCTTTATCACTTAAGCCATAAATTCCGGCAAAAAAAGTAATGTTTTCCTGAACCGTCAAATCATCATATAGCGAGAATTTCTGACTCATATATCCTATACTTTTCTTTATTTTTTCGGTTTCTTTATAAATATCAAAACCTGCAATTTTTGCTTCGCCGGATGTTGGGTTCGATAATCCGCAAAGCATTCTCATGGCTGTTGTTTTACCTGCTCCGTTTGCGCCGAGAAATCCGAAAATCTCTCCTTTTTCCACCTCAAAAGTGATGGCATCTACGGCGGTAAAATCTCCAAATCGTTTGGTTAATGCTTTGCACGAAATTACTTTCTCGTTCATAAAATGTTTTTAATTCGTTGGTTATGTGCATTTTTTGTCATTTAACATAATTACAATCTTGTCATCCTGACGAAGGAAGGATCACACGCGAAACGCGACAACAATTGGCGATTTACTTTGCGGAGCTTCTAATGCGATCCTTCCTTCGTCAGGATGACAAAAATGCGCAGACAAACTTTGACAAAGTTTTAAGCCTGGCAATATTTTAACTTAAGAGCTTAATAAAACTGTCTTCTATCGTTACGGCCGCTTCTTTTATCTCTATATTTTTAATTCCTTTTGTTTCCAAAAACTGTAATAAATCTGCTTTGTCTGGGTTTTCCTTGAAAGAAAAATGAGCAAATTCTCCAAAAGCATAACTCATTAACCGATTTGGATATTCAGCCAAAGCCTTTAAAAGCTCATACATATTAGCTGCTTTTACAGCAAAAAGCACATCAGGATAATTTTGGATTATATTTTTCGGACTGTCAATCGAAAGAATTTTTCCATCCTGAATCAATGCAATACGATCACAAAGATTGGCTTCATCCATATAAGGTGTCGAAACGATAATGGTAATATCCTGTTTTTTCAGTTTTTGAAGCATTTCCCAAAATTCTTTTCTGGAAACAGGATCAACTCCGGTTGTAGGCTCATCGAGAAATAAAACATTTGGTTTATGAATTAAGGCACAGCACAAAGCCAGTTTTTGTTTCATTCCGCCGGATAATTTTCCTGCTCTACGGGTTTTAAAAGGTTCAATCTGAATATAAATATCTTTGATTAAATCGTAATTTTCCTGAATCGTGGTTTCGAATAATGTGGCGAAAAAATTCAGATTTTCTTCTACCGTTAAATCCTGATATAAAGAGAATTTCCCAGGCATATAACCAATGGTATTTCTAATGGATTTAAAATCTTTTACTACATCGAGTCCGTCAATAGAAGCCGAACCATTATCTGCCAGTAAAAGCGTGGTCAGGATTCTGAAAATACTTGTTTTTCCTGCGCCGTCCGGACCGATTAATCCAAAAAGCTCGCCTTTGTTTACAGAAAATGAAACATCATTTACAGCAGCTTTTTTTTCCTTTCCGTAGGTTTTGGTAATATTTTTTACAACAACCGATTCCATTATTTTAAAAGTTTGATTTCGCCGTACATTCCAATTTTCAGATACCCATCATTTTTCACTCTCACTTTAACGGCATAAACCAAATTGGCACGTTCGTCTTTTGTCTGAATTGTTTTTGGCGTAAACTCAGCTTTGTCGCTAATCCATTCTACAACACCGCTGTATTCTTTATAAGTTTTGTCTGCTGCATCTGTAAAAACTTTTACATTGTCGTTTAATTTTACGCTTGGCAATTGATCTCCGGTAATATAAGCTCTTAAAATTATTGTTGATAAATCGGCAATTTTATAAAGCGGTTTACCAATTGCCGCCATCTCTCCAGCCTCTGCATATTTTGTCAAAACCGTTCCGTTCGTTTTATTGACAATTTTTGATTTAGCCAGCTGATCTTTAATTTGACTTACCTGAACTTTTAAGGTTTGGGTTTCATCATCGATTCCCGTTGTACTAATATTAAGCTGAGTTTGTAACGCTGTAATTTGTTTTTGTATAACCAAAACTTTTGTCGTTGCATCATCGAGCTGTTTTCTCGTTGCTGCATCGGCTTTTACCAGATTCTGCATACGCTGCTGATCTAATTTTGCTTGTTTTAGTTCTTCTCTGTAAACATCTAACTGTGAGTTGATATCTGGCTTTTTACTCTGCGTTGCTTTTATTTGTGCCAAAAGCTGATCTCGTTTCAGCGAAAGCTGTATCGTGTCTATATAACCTACAACTTGGTTTTCTTTTAAAACATTTCCTTCTTCAACTTTTAACTCTTTGATTATACCGCCCGCTTCTGCCGGAATAATGGTTTCTACGGCTTCAAAAGTTCCTGTTGCATCAAATTCGTTCTTATTATCAGAACATGATATTGCCGCTGCGGCTATTATTATAAATGCTGTTTTTTTCATTTTATGCTTAATTACCGGTTATTAATTTTTGTCTGTATTTTGCCAAAAGCAAATCTGTTTCATGAATAATTTTGTTTTGCGCTGCGGCATTTTCTTCGTTTACTTCTCGCAGATAATCGCTGGAATCAATTACGCCATTGTCTAATTGTGCCAAAGCTGCTTTTTTAACATTGTTTCTCAGCGTTATAATTTCATTGTCAGAAACCAGATATTCTTCAAGTTTTGCTATTTCTGCACTTTGCTGTTTTATGGATTGATTGGTATTAAAAAGAAAAACTTCTTTGTCGACTTCGAGCTGCTGTTTATTAATGTCAATAATTTGTTTTTGCTTTTTATCAGTATAAAGTCCCGTTAAAGACCAGTTTAGTCTTACTCCGCCAATGTAATAGGATTTCCAGCCCACTTCAAGCATATTTAGCCCGGGATTTCCGTAACCGCCCTGCAGGAAGAAATTAAACTTTGGCAGATTGGCAATATCAACTGTTTTTTTACCCAGTTCCAGACTTTCATTTCTGTAATTAAAAAGCTGTAATTCAGGGCGGTTAATTTCTATTGAATTTACAATATTATCCGGAATTTCTAATTTTGTGTTTTGAGATAATTCTAAATTGATAAAAAGCCCAAGCATGTCTAAATATGCTTTTTTATAATTGCGGATCCCAATTGCTGTTTGGTCCGCTTTTAGATATTCTGCTTTAAGCAAATCAAGACTGCTTCTGTAAGCTGTGCCGTTATTAAGTTGTGCCTGAACCGTTTTGATTCCAATATTGATATCGTTTTTGAGTAAATCACTTTGGTGGAGTTGTTCGTCAAAAACCAATATTCCAAAATAAAGTTCGGTTACTTTTTGTTTTACTGCATACAAATCAACCTGAAGCTGCTGCTCTGACACTTTGGTTTGTTTTTCTACGATTTCTTTCTGCTGTTTTAAGTTTCCTCCGTCATAAATGAGCTGGTTTACTTCTGCGTAAGCGCGGTATTGATCTTTATTTAAAATCGGGACATCTACCCCCGGAAGACTTACCGGCAGCTTTGTAACATCTGACTGATACGCTGCCTGACCAAAAATGTCGAATTTGGGATAATAACCTTTGGCAATATTATCAATCGTGAATTCACTGCTTTTGGCAATTAAATCCCGCTTTTTTGATAACGGATAATTTTCTTCTGCTAATGCATAACAATCCTGAAGTCGTAACAACTTGTCATTTTGCTGTGCATAAAAGTGAAATACTGGAAGAAAAACCAGTATAACTACAAATAACCTTTTCATACTCATTTTTTTAATATTTAATAATTCGTTTTAATCATTTGATTAAATTTAGTCCAAAAAAATAGCTACGAATTTATCATAGCTTTAAACCACTGCACAATTAATGTTTTTCTTTCTTCAGCAAAGTTGTCTAACTGCTCTGAAGTCATTACTCCAGCCGATTCAAAAACAGGTTTGGCAATGAAAGGAAAAATCGACATTGACAAAACATTTACTATAAAATGCAGCGGATGTATATCTGGCTTTTTTTCTTTTAATTGTTTTACCAAATAGGAATCTGTCAATAATTTTCCGGCCTGCATTCTGTTTCCAAAATGTTCGGGATTATTTCGAATTTCGCTTAAAACGAATAAAGGCAAACCCGGATTTTGGCTCAGCATTTCAATATATGCTTCTACAATCAAGGCTACTTTTTCTTCTAATGAAGTTTTATCGTTGTTAACTATGGGCGCAATTACACCAAATAATTTTGCAACTTTCTCGGCCATTACGAGTTCAAAAAGTTTTTCTTTACTTCTGAAATAATAATTTAAAAGCGCCAGATTAATTCCTGCTTCTTCTGCAATATCACGAGTACGCGTAGCAGAATATCCTTTTTGAGTGAATACAATTCTTGCCGCTTCTTTTATTTTTTCTTCGGTACTTGCGTCTTTGCTTTTTGGTGCCATATTGTGGTAAATCTTTGGCAAAGATAAAAATGATTTTGAATTAAACAAAAGATTTAATCAAATGATTAAACATATTTTTTAAACTGATATTAAAATCCTGAAATCAATTACGCAAAAAGAAGGATTTTTATTTATGATTTAAAGGGAAAACCAAACAAATATTAAAGAATATAATCGCTTTTTAATTTTTCAAAGGCGATTTTATCGGTAGGAAGAACCAAAGGATTAGTCTCTGAATTAATATCGAACCATTCTAATTTTTCAATAGTTGGAATTTGAACATCTAACGCTTCAATATTAAGGATCTTAACAAGATAATAAATAGTAAAAATCTGCTTATTATCTTTCATTCTGGACTCTATAAAATTTTCTTGTGTATAAATATGCTTTACAACTTCTATTTTTAAATTCAGTTCTTCCTGAAATTCTCTATGCAGGCAGTCAATTGTGCCTTCTCCAAATTCAAGTCCGCCTCCCGGCAGTTTGCAAAGATTTGTTCCGGCATAGCTTTCGTGCAGCGCTAAAACTTTGCTGTGATTTACACAAAACGCATAAACTCTGACATTAAATCCAATTAATTCGCTCATAAAATTTAAATAATATATTAGTTTTTGGGCATAACAACCTGTAACCCTGCAAAAATAAGCAAATGATCGCCCGCATTTGAACAATCTCTATTTAAAAAATAAATGGTAACTTTTCATGCTTTTTATTCTAACATCAGCTTCAATTATGACTACAGATATTATAGAATTACATGATTGTATTGTTTTAGTAGAGCAGTCTGATACTACCAAAACTATAGTTCAGAAATGTGAAATAGACGGAGATGCCGTAGGTTTTGCATTTTATGGTTCTGGCAATGTTGAGCTGGAAATCAAGCATAATAAACAAACAAAATATTTGACGAATACAACGGGTTTAGCAATTTGTTTCTTTGGAAATCAAAAAGTAGAATTCTCTCATAAAATCGAACCCGATAAACCTTTGCAGTCAATTAGTATTTTTACAAAACTGAAAAATCTGAACTCGCTTCCGCAGGCTGAAAGGGAAATTTTTGAAAATTATCTGCCGCAGTTATTAAATCCGAAAGAGCATTTTGTAAAAGGCCCGTCTTTTTATATGACGCTAGAAATGCAGCTGGCGGTTCAAAAAATCTTTAATACATCGTATACCGGAAATACACGTTTGCTGTTTTTAAAAAGTCAGGTCAACGAACTTTTGGCACATTTCTATGCTCTTTTAGCTTCTGATAAAAAAACAGATTTATCTGAAATTGATAAAAACAAGCTTTTTCAGGCTAAAGAAATTGTTACTACCAATTATTCTACGCCGCCGTCGATTACTCAATTATCACAAATGGTTGGGCTGAACAGTAATAAACTGAAGAAGAATTTTAAAGAACTTTTTGGCATTCCGGTTTTTAAATATGTCCAGGAAGAACGGTTGAATAAAGCGTATGAATTACTCCGCGAAAGCGAAAAAACAGTTCAGGAATCGGCTTGGGAAGTTGGTTATGAAAGTCTGAGTTCGTTTTCGAATGCTTTTCATAAAAAATTCGGAATGCGTCCAAATGATGTAAAACAGCAGTTCTTTTCAAACAAATCATAATTCTTTTACGACAAATGATTCTTTTTTAATCTAACCAACTTTGTATCAGTAATCATTTAAAACGATATTGATATGAAAAAGAAAATTTTAGTTCTGGGTTCTAATGGAAAAACAGGACGCAGAGTCGCCGCAAGATTAGAAAATAATCCTGAAGTTGAAATTAGTTTAGGTTCCCGAAATGAAAAAATTCCATTTGACTGGGAAAAACCAGAAACCTGGGAAAATGTTGTAAACGGAATCGATACGGTTTACATTACTTTTCAACCGGATCTGGCTGTTCCTTTTGCGGCAGATGCGATAGAAAATTTCACCAATCTTGCCACAAAATCTGGAGTGCAAAAAATAGTTTTACTTTCTGGAAGAGGCGAACAAGAAGCACAGGTCTGCGAAGAAATTGTAAAGAAAAATGCCAAAAACTGGACGATAATCCGCGCCAGCTGGTTCAGCCAAAACTTTAGCGAAAGCTTCTTTTTAGATCCAATTCTGTACGGAATTGTTGCTTTGCCAAGAGCTGAAGCACTCGAACCTTTTACCGATGCTGATGATATTGCCGATGTTGTTACGGCAGCACTTTTAGACGAAAGTCATAACGGAAAAACGTATGAATTAACCGGGCCGAGATTACTAACTTTTAAAGATGCGGTAAACGAAATTGCCAATGCAAGCAGCAGAAACATTTCTTTTCAGAGTTTGAGTTTAGAAGAATATGCACAAATGCTAAAAGAATATCAGGTTCCTGAAGATCATATCTGGCTGGTAAATTACCTTTTTGAACAGGTTTTAGACGGAAGAAATTCGAATGTAACTTCTGATATTGAAAAAGTTCTGGGCAGAAAAGCGAAAGATTTCAGCGCTTATGCAGAAGAAACTGCCAAAACCGGAATCTGGAATCCTGAAAATTAAGAACATGAAATATATCAGAGCATTATTTTCAGGAATTTTGATTTGGTTTGCCGTTAGTTTTTCCTTTTATATTTTAGAACAAATTCCTGTTGTAAAAGATTCCTTTTTATGGCAGTCAGTTATTGCGGCGATTTCCATAGTGTTTTTCGCCATTGGTTCTGCAAAGTTTTATTATCGGAAAAATTATAAAATAAATGGTCTGCAGCTCGGGATTATAATGTCGCTTACAGCTTTGTTTCTGGACGTTATTATTACGGTTCCTTTTGTAGAAATTCCTAACGGAAGAAGTTACGAGAGCTTTTTTACAAGTCCAATTTTATGGATTCTGGCTTTTGTAAATGCAGTTTCTGTTTTTCTCTGGCGAAAGCAGATCAATAAAAAAACTCCTGTTTAGTGGAACAGGAGTTTTTCGGATTAAAAATATAATAGTAGTCTGTGGAATTTATCAACCTCGTGTCAGCCACCCTTTTTTATGGGCTGTAATAATGGAGTACGGCGCAATCCAAAACAATGAAAAAGTATAGAAAACGCTGTAAGAATAGGCCCAAAATGCTTCTCCTAAAGAATATCTTTTTGCATAAAATATAACAGAAAAACTTGATACAAGCAATATTCCTAAAAGCGTAGAGCTAATAAACAATAAAGGATGTGTTGCAATAAAATAGAACATAAAAATAAAAAAAGGATACGTCAAAATGATTCTCAATGACTGCTCTGTAAACAATAATCTTGCTCCAACTTTAGATTCTTTTCTAAAATCTTTCCAAACATATTTTGCCATCATAATGTTTTCACGAACATTACTTCTTCCCCATCTAATGAACATTTTATATAAACCTTTGTAATCTTCAGGAACGTTTGTTAATACGTAAGCATTTCTTTGAAACAATACGTGATGTCCTTGTTTTAAGATCATGTTGGTCATCGCACGGTCTTCACCAATATCTGAAGGCTGTCCCATAAAAGTCTGGTCAATCCATTCCGGCAGACAGGCAAAAACAGCGTTTCGTCTATAAGCTGCTAAAGCTCCGGGCGTACAAAGTACTGAACCAAGCGAACTTTCTGCAGAACGCATGAATTCAAAACTCATTACAAAACTTACGTTTAGCATTTTTGGTAAAATTGCTTTTTCATTATTCAAAACCTGAACGTTTCCTGCAACGGCACCGCATTTTTCGTCAACTACAAACGGACTTACCAGGTTTCTTAAAGTGTCTTTTTTAACAATTGAATCAGAATCAACAGTTACAAAAATCTCTCCTTTTCCTAAATTAAATCCACGGTATAGGGCGTGGCGTTTTCCTTTATTTTGTGGCTGCTGAAAAATAGAAACACGATCACCTAATTTTAATTTTGCCTGCTGAATCCAGTACCACGTATCATCTTTGCTTCCATCGTCGATTGCCAAAAGCTCTAATTTGTGAGCAGGGAAATCACTTTCGGCCAAACTCATTAAAGTTTCATAAACTAATTTTCCTTCATTATAAGCCGGAACAATTACAGTACAAGCTGGCAGTAATTCATCTGAAACAGATTCGATTGGCTTATATTTAAAGTAAAGAAATACGTTGTAAAGGAACATTCCGGCTTTAAAAAGGAATAATGTTACGGTAATTATCAGGAAAATAATTCCTCCCGTTGAGTTTAATCTTTCTAAATGCAGCTGATCAAAATCCGGCTGAAATTGAAGAACTAAAAGAGATCCTGCAATCAATACTAAAAATGTTGCTGCAAGAACCATAAAGCCAAAAATACTTTTTGGTCTTTCGATATGTTTTTTTGCTGAGTTGTTATTTATTTTAAAAATAGACGGGCTGATTACTTCGCTGCTAATATCGCCTCCTGCATAAAATTGTTTTGAAATAATTGTTTCGCTTTCCATGTCCTGTTTGTTTGTATTAATTCTCTAAAATGGCTTTTATCAAATAGTTTTCTTTGCATTTTTCTAAGTAAACATCAAAGAAATTAAAGAATGACATGTTCCCAATTTGCAAGCGTTGTGCCATTTAGGTTTTAAACTGAATTTAAGCAGTTTATGAATTATTACATAAAATGATGTGTGTATTTTTTTTACACTTTGTAGAATGTTTATACAGTTTTTAATGTGTAACCAGTAGTAAAATAAGGGATTTTTGCAGCCGCAAAGAAGTGCGTAAATAAAAAAACGGAAACAACTTTACTAAGTTATTTCCGTTTTCGTTCCTGATTCTCCTGAATTAGGAATTTACCTTAAAGCCAATTTCTTATCTGGTATAAACTGTAATTACACCAGTAGTTTTATCTTTTATTTTCAACTCTTTATTAGTAAGGTTCATAATATCACTGGTTGTACTTGCATTACCAATAGTAATAGTTAAATCATTATGAGATCTTACGTAAGTTCCTGTAGTTTCTACTAAGGCACAATTTGAGCCGTCATAATCACCTATGACTGCTGCATTACTCAATTTTAGTTCTAAATAATCTCTGCTGCATCCTTCTTGGTTTTGTGGAGCATCGACTAATACTTCTTGTCCATTAACAATTGTCCCGGTTTTACTTAGGTTGTACTTCCCTTGTAATGGAATTATTGTTTCTCCTTCATTATCATCGCTGCTGCAAGACGCAGCAAACATTCCCAGGCTTAAGGCTAATACGAATAATATCTTTTTACTTTTCATGCGATTTGTTTTTTATCGAATTAATTTAATAATACTAAATTAAACGTATATACTTACAAAATCTTCCATTATTTTGGGTTTATTTTACATAAATCGCATTATTGACAAGGTTTTCCTTTTAAATATTTACCAAAAATATAATGCGTAACTGGTCGTAATGATCCTTTTGTTTCCGGATGTCTGCCATTACCATTATCGTTAAAAAAGTCAATTCCGTTTGCCGTCTTTCCATACCACACGAAAGCTTCCCCGTTTTTCATAAAACAAGTAGTTGTATCGCAAGCTTTTAGTTTTCTAAAATCTAAAAGATCTTCATCAAGAGGAATTATTTCATTAAAATTTCCATTATCTTTTGAAGAACAATCCACAACTTCATAATGATCTTCTGACCATTGCATACAATGATTTTTAAAGAAGGCGAAGTAAATGATTAAACCGAACCCAACAATAACAGCTGTAATTCCTAAATATTTCCATATTTTATTTGGTGATTCCTTACCTATGTTAACAAAAGTTGATATTGGCAATGGTGCTTGCGGTGACGCTGATCCTTGATTTTGAAATGATTCGGATTTTTCAGCAACAAAAGCCGGTTCAGATTCTTGACTTTGATTTTCTTTTGGCTCTTCAATTTTTGCATCAATAACATTTTTGTTTTCCACCACATCTATCAAATCATCAGAAGGATTTTGTGGACTAAAAAATTTGGTATTTCTAAGATCATTTATTAATTCTAAATCATCTGGATCAATTTGTTTTCTAAACTTGTTAAAAGGCCTCAATTGGAAATCAACAAGTATAGCCGCAAGATCTACAACTTCAATTTTATCTGGATCAGTTTCTCCTTTAAGAAAAGTTTCAACTGGCCTAAATTGATTTGTATTACTTCTAAATCTATTCTTTGTGTTTAGATCAAAAGGAAATCCCAACAGAGTATTAAAAACTACTTTGTCATCTTTAGAAACAGGTTTTGTTTCAAATATTTCCCAACATAATTTATTGAGTTTCCCTCGTGTTGGAGCATTCAAATAAATGTAATCTTCACCATTTTTTACTTCTTCATACTGTTTTATAACAGCTTTTTTATATAAATCTTCCAGAGTATTGTTATTCATAAGCATCATGTTTTTTTGGAATTTCAAGGAATTTTAAGGAATTCTAGGGATTACAAAAAACTAAATCGGAAATCCCGGAATTCCGTATCAATGCAGGCTCAGAACCAATATAACTTTGTCCTCAGAATAAGTTAGCGCTTTGATCTGCAGGTCAAAACAAATGTACAAAACTAGTTCAATTTACAAGTATGGAAAACCGTAAGACGGAGTTTATCTGGGAAGTATAGATAAAAATCTTACTGTTCTACATACTTCACTTCCCAACCAAAATTTGGTATTGCCTTAAACAAAATGATCTGGAAAAGCTCCGGACAGCAATACCCATGTTTAATTTTTTAAAACCTAAAATTATGAAAACATTATATCTAATGGGAGCGTGCGTACTATTGAGTACTACATTATTTTCTTGCACTGCTGACGAATTTGATACAACGAATAAAAAAACTGAGGCAAAAAGAGATGTTGTTCGAGACAGTATACAAGCAGATGCACCACCAGATGGTCCTGGTGATGCACCAATAATTGTTCCACCACCAAAATAATCTGAATAAGATTACATAGTTTAGAATTAATTAGTATTTTCGGGGAAAGTAAGTGTTATGCTGCGTTCCCCGTTTTTTTATTCTCTTTTTTTTGTTTTTTTTCTTTCCTGCCAAAAAGAAAAAGACATTGCTGTGCTACAAAATAATCCCGAAAAAAAAGAAGCTATGATTATACGGGATAAAGCCATTTTGAATTTTCAGGATAAAAATTATAATAGTGCATTTTATAATTTTAATAAATCTAAAATACAGTTTGAGAACATAAAAGACAGTTCCAACATTGTTTATAATCTTATACAAATGGCCTCTATTCAGCAAATAAATGGAGACTATTACGGCAGTAATGAAACGCTGACAGAAGCTTTGCCTTATATTAAAAAAAAGGATATTTACAGCGCTGCAATTAATAACCTCTTTGGTATAGCTTACAAAGAACTTGTTATTTATGATGAAGCAATCTATTACTATAATGAAGCTTTAAAAGACTGTACTGATTCTATATCAAGACAACCACCTTTAAACAATATTGCTGTTGTTTATATTCAACAAAAAAAATATAATGAGTCTATAAAAATTCTTGAATCAATTCTAAGTGAAAAAATACTAAACGAAAAAGTTTTCATACCTAACAAAGCTCGTTTTATAGATAATTTAGGTTTTGCTTATTTCAAAAAAGGCTTAAATGATAAAGGTTTACAATTAATGACTGAAAGTCTTGAATTGAGAAAACAAATCGGCGATTCGTACGGAAGTATAGAAAGTTATTTCCATCTGGCAGAATTTTATTCGAAAACCGATATTCAAAAATCAAATGAGTATGCTAAAAATGCTTACGAAATTGCTACTAAATTTAATAGTGTCGACGAACGCCTGAAGGCATTATCTTTTTTAATTTCTAATGGTTCGGGAACAAAATATGCCCAACAGTATATTTCAATAAATGATAGTATAATCAAAATCCATAATAACTTTAAAAATAAATTCGCCAAAATCAAATACGATTCTAAAAAAGAAAAAGAGGAAAACCAAAAACTTCGTTTAGAAAAAGCCGAAAATCAATTATCACTTCAGGAAGCTAAATATCAAAGAATGTTTTTTATAATTGGAATTGTATCGCTATTCTTTCTATTACTTTACTTAAGAAAGTTTTATCAGAACCGAAACAGAATTGAAAAAATAAAAACTGCCTACGATACCGAAACCAGAATCGCAAAAGACATTCACGATGAACTGGCAAATGATGTTTTTAATACCATTACTTTTACACAGACCCAGCCCTTAGAAATTCAGAATACAAAAGAAACTTTAATTCAAAAACTAGATCATATTTATGTTCGCGTCCGCGGAATTTCGAGAGAGAATAATGATATTGATACTAAAGCAAATTATGCTGTTAACTTAAAAGAAATGCTTTCTACTTATAATACTAATGAGACGAACGTTATTATTAACAGTATTGAAAAAGTGAATTGGGACTTAGTAGATGAGATTAAAAAAGTTACGATTTACAGAGTTTTGCAGGAATTAATGGTGAATATGAAAAAGCATAGTCAGGCATCAATAGTTGTTGTAAAATTTGACAGCAATGGAAAAACGATATTTATTGACTATACAGATAACGGAAAAGGTGCTGAAAAATTAAAAATTATAAAAAATGGTTTACAAAATATGGAAAACCGTATTCTGGCCATAAAAGGAACTATTACTTTTGACACTGAACCCGATAAAGGTTTTAAAGCAAAAATAACAACGCCTAAATAAGAGTTTATGTTTAAAAAAGTAATTATAGCCGAAGATTTTGAAGAATTTAATTTAGCAGTCGAACAAACTTTAAAAGATTTTAACATTGCCGATTTTCAACATGCAAAATATTGTGACGATGCTTTTCTAAAAATAAGAAAAGCCATTCAGGATAACGAGCCTTATGATTTATTAATTAGTGATCTTTCGTTTAAAAAAGATCATCGTGAAGTAAAAATCGCCAGTGGTGATGAACTAATTCAAAAAGTTCGTGAGCTTCAGCCCAATATTAAAATCATTGCCTATTCTATCGAAGATAAAAACCTTCGTATTAAATCACTTTTTGAAAATTCTGAAATTGATGCTTTTGTACTCAAAGGCCGAAACAGTCTCATAGATCTGAAAAAAGCAATTAATACCATTTCTACATCTGATCAAAAATTTATTTCGCTTGAAATTGCTTCTGCATTACAGGAAAAAAGCAACTTTGAAATAGACGATTTAGATATTAAGATTCTGAAATATTTATCTGCCGGTACTTCGCAGGATGAAATAATAGAAATTTTTAAAAACTCAGATATCAAACCTAACAGTAAAAGTGCTGTAGAAAAAAGACTTTCAAAGTTAAAGGATTTTTTTAAAGCTAATAACACCGTTCATTTGGTTTCTATTACAAAAGATATGGGAATTATTTAATTCCTTACAATTATACTTTTTTCAAGCTCCTTCGGGGGCTTTTTTTATTGCTTTAATTTAAAATTTACAGATTATGGATTTCCGTAAAATCATGGTTTCAAATAGGATTAAGTTTGAATTGTTAAATCAATTAAATATTAATTAAAACTAAAAAATTATGGAATACAAAGTAGTACCATTCGTAGCTTCAATCGATCCAAAAAAAGGAACTTCAAATCATGTTGCTGAACAACTTGAAAGCTTAATAAAGAATTATACAAATCAAGGTTGGGAATATATCCGCTTAGAAAGTGTATCAACATTTGTTCACCCAGATAGTGGATGTTTTGGAATTGGAGCCAAACCAGGTTACACAACAAATAGTCAAATGGTTGTTTTTCAGAAAAAATGAAATATTTCATCTTATTAATTATTCGATTGTATTGGATTTTAATTCCTCAATCTAAAAGAAGAAAATGCATTTTTAAAAAATCCTGTTCTCATTATGTATTTGAAACAACTCAAAAAGAAGGATTAATAAAGGGATTAAAAGCATTACAATTTCGATATAAAAACTGCAGAGGAAATTTTTCAATTTTTCAGAATCCAATTGACAACAAAATTCAAATGATTCTTCCTTCTCATGTAATAATTGACAGGGAAGAAATTGCTGATAGACTAATTAAATGAACCTAAATTAAAAATTAAGCCAAAACCATGATAACACTAGAACTTAAAAGCCATTTTTTGAGATTATATCAAATGGCATTATCCGATGATCAATTTGATGTATTAGAACTTCAAATGCTGTATCATTTTGCTGATGAAAGAGGAATTCCGAAAGAGGAACTCGATAAACTTTTTCTAAACCCTGTTAATACAGAATTCATCGTTCCTGAATCTTTAACCACCAAAATTGAATATCTGTATGATCTAACCAGAATTATTTGGGCTGATGAAAAAATTACTGATGATGAGCTGAATATGCTTAGAAAGTATTGCAGAAAATTTGATTTTATCGAAGAAAACATTAATGATTTATCGGATTATCTTATTGACTGCGTCCAGAAAAACATCGGAAAAGAAGAAATTATTAGTCAACTAAACTCTTAAGTTATGAAACCACTTGCCCAATTATTTAGTTTAAAAAAACCTGAAGATTCTTCTTTTAAAGTTTTCGAAGAAAATGAAGAAGACAGAGAACAAATTAGAATAACGTACTATCAAAGCGGATTTGCCGCATCTGTAAAAGCAACCGGAAAACCTATTGTTTTAAAAGCTTGTCTTCAAAATTTATATATGAGTTTTGAAGATCAGTGCCGAAAACAAAAAATGGAACAAGACAGATTAAAGCAGCCTTACCGCGAAGAACAGGAAAAAAACAGAACCGAACTTAAAAAGTCTGAAACCGCAATTGGTATCTATGAAAAAAAGGAACAGGATATCAATGAAAATATCGATCAGATTAAAAACGAGATTATCGAGGTAAAACGTAATCCTGATAAATACGGAATTGAAGAGGGAAAAGGCTTAAAAGCACAATTTTATATTGGTTTGATTTTGCTGCTGCCAATTACACTTTATGTTTTGGTGTTTTATATTTCAGCATCTTATTCTGCTTTTTTTAAAGAATTTTCAAATGACAGCTTAACTGCTGCAATTTTTGACGCCGATGCTTTTACAAATGCCTTTAAAGCAAGCTGGCTCGAAGGAGTTTTGGTAGTTACTATTCCGTTTGTTTTTATGGGATTAGGTTATGTAATCCATATGGTTCAAAAAGGAAAAGGCTTCAAAAACATACTTAGATTGGCTGCACTTTTTGCTATTACATTTTTATTCGATTCGCTTTTAGCTTACATCATTGAGAAAAAAATATATGAATTTAACAAAACAACCGAATCTTCGCCCTACAATTTAAACATCGCTCTTGGAGAACCAGAATTCTGGATGATTATATTTGCCGGTTTTGTGGTATATATTATCTGGGGACTTGTGTTTGATTTTGTGATGAAGGAGTTTGAAAACATTGATAAAATCAGGGCATTTATTAGAGGTAAAAAAGAAAACTTACTAAACCTGGAAAAACTAAAAACAGAATACATCAATAAAACCAACGATTTTAAACAGCAGATTGTAACTATAAATGGAAAAATCTCTGAGCTTCAGTCTAAAATAGATGGCTTTGTTTTTCCTGTAAAAGAATATCTGCATTACCATCATCAATATAAAGAAGGCTGGTTTCAGGCCATTAATACAGAAATTGCTTTACCTCATAAAGAAAAAGTAGAATTACTGGAAGGCTGCGAAAATTTATCTGAAGAACATCTTGGAAAATTAAATTTAGTCGATCCCGATTTTCAACATTTGATATATTCTAAAATTAATTAAAATGAAAAATACTTTACTCAAAATGGCGATGTCCTTATTATTGATTTTATTTTTTTCATGTAAAGAAGAACCCAAAAATGAAGAAAAAGAAACAGCTGTTAAAAGTTCTGTTTCAGAAAATTATAACATCAGTATTCTTGTGGATTTATCAGACAGGATAAGCCTCAAAAAAAATCCAAATCCAACGATGGAAATCTATCAGAGAGATTTAGGATATATCAAAACGGTTTCTGAGGTTTTTACACAGCATTTAAAATCAAAAAGAATGAGGCAGATTGATGACAAAATGCAATTATTCTTTAATCCGGAACCCGAAAATCCTGAAATTAATTCTATTTCCAAACAATTAAGAATTACAGTTAACAAAGACAATGCATCAAAAGAATTCCTGAATTCTATTAATGATACTTATGCTGCAAAAACCTCAAAAATATACGAATCTGCAATTAAGGATGATAAGTATATTGGTTCTGATATTTGGAATTTTTTTGACAGCAAAGTACAAGATCAATGTATTGATAAAGGTTATAGAAATATCCTGATTATTTTAACTGATGGTTATATGTTTTATGAAGGAACGCAAATCAAAGATGGAAATTTATCCAATTATTTAACGCCGCAGTTAATTAAACAAAATGGTTTAAATACAAACGACTGGCAGAAAAAATTTGAGGACAAAAAATTGGGCTTTATTAAAATTGATAAGGATTTATCTAATCTTGAAGTTTTGGTTTTAGGGATAAATCCAAGCAAAAATAATCCGTACGAAGAAAAAGTCATTAAAGAATATTGGCGAAAATGGCTTTCTGAAATGAAAATAAAACATTTCGAAATTAAAAATGCCGATCTGCCTTCAAACATGGATAAAATTATCAAAGATTTCATTTTAGAAAAAGAATAAAAACAAAGCCTGTCTGTTTTAAAGAGGAACTTCATTGTCCTCTTTTTTCTGTTTAAATCCATTTCATAAAAACTTCTTTTAAAAAATCTGCCGCATTACGGATTTCCATAAAATACTGATTTTTATTGGCTTTACATTTGAATTATTAATTTAAACTACAAACCTATGGAAATGAATATTCAACTAAAATCATTAGCCGATAAAATAAATCAGCTGAAAAACAAAATTGAAACCGAAGAATCTACAAAACATGCTTTTGTACTGCCCTTTATACATATTTTGGGTTACGATGCTTTTAACCCGCTTGAAGTTGTTCCTGAATTTACCGCCGATCTTGGGTTAAAAAAAGGAGAAAAAGTAGATTATGCCATTTTTCAAAATGGAGAACCAATTATAATTGTTGAATGCAAAAGCTGGAAAGAAAACCTGACGGTTCATAATTCACAATTGTTTCGCTATTTCCATGTTACAAAAACCCGATTTGCTCTTTTAACGAATGGTATAAATTATCAATTTTTTACTGATTTAGATGATCAGAATAAAATGGATGAAAAACCTTTTTTAGAATTTGACATTAGCAATCTTAAGGAAAATACGATAAACGAAATAGCTAAATTTCATAAAGCTAATTTCGATGTAGATAATATTGTAAGCAATGCCAGTTCATTAAAATACATTAAAGAAATCAAAAAGCTGATAAATGCTGAATTAGAAAGCCCGTCAAACGATTTTACAAAAGTATTTGCCAGTAAAATATACACAGGGAGATTAACAGAAAAAGTGGTAGATGAATTTAAAGATTTGGTTCAGAAATCAGTTAGTCAATTTATTAATGATAAAATTAATGACCGATTAAATGCTGCTTTAACCAAAGAAACGATTAAACAGCAAGACGAAAAAATTACAACAATTGAAGACGATAATAAAGTTAATACTACCGAAGAAGAACTTGATGCTTATCGTATAGTTCTTGCTATTTTACGTCGAAAATTACCAACAAATAGAATTGTTCATCGTGATACACAGTCTTATTTTGGAATTTTACTAGACGATAACAATCGTAAACCTTTATGCCGACTACATCTTAATGGCAGTAAAAAATATATCAGTTTATTTAATGATAATAAAACTGAATCAAAAATTGCAATTTCATCTATTGACGATATTTACCAATATGAAAAAGAATTATTAGAAACTGCTGCTCTTTATGAAATTGAATAAAATCAGGTATAAGTACTCATTATAAAGAACTTAAATCTAATTAGATTTATCGCACCTTAAATTAACAATAAAATTTTAAGTCTAACCAATACCACAAAAGCCTATGCTAAAAAACTACCTCATCTTACTTTTATTATTTACGTTTTATTCCTGCAAAAAAGAATCTGCTCCCCCGCCGCCGCAAATAAATACATTTTATAAAGCGGTAATTACTGCTGATGACCGAAAAACCATTACGCCCGAAGAAGCAAAAACATTTCATGTCAATAAAACGTATCAATACGAATACCGAACCGGAAATCCCGGAAACTATGAATACAATTATGATGTAAAAGGGATAAATATCAAAGGCGATTCGGTTTGCGGGAATATTAACGTACAGGGAAAATACGGTGCCGGAATTTTAACCAGCGATACAGTTGCCGAAATTGAAATTAATACCGAATGGATTGCATACGGAAAATTAAAAGCTGTTGATAAAAAAGGAAACGAATACAATTTAATTGTTAAATAATGCAGGCTGATGAAATATGCTTTACCCTTATTTTTTGTTTTTTTAATTTCGTTTCGACCGCCGGAAACCAGCGTTTATATTTGTGGTTCTACGGGTGCAAAAAAATATCATTATAATGAAAATTGCCGCGGTTTAAGTTCATGCAGTCATGAAGTGGTAAAAACATCGCTTAAACAAGCACAGCGTTATGGTTTGACCCTTTGCGGGTGGGAAGATTAAACAATCTCTTATTTTTTATTTAATTATTTGATAATAATCACTTTACAATAAATTCATATTAGTTTTATTAATTTGAATAAAACTAATCGTTATGAAATTCTTTAATCTAAATTTTCTGGTATCATTCAAAGAATGGCTTTTTTTAAGAGCTATGCAATCTTCTTTCCTTCATTAATAAACTATTTAAAAATAAAGGAAAGTACTATTTGAATGAATAAAGTTGAAAACTCATTTTTGAACAAAAACCAATTTGGTGAAGATTTCTTGTGGGGTGTTTCTACCGCCGCTTTCCAAATTGAGGGAGCACATGATTCTGACGGAAAAGGTTCTTCTATCTGGGATGTTTTTACTTCTCAAAAAGGGAAAATAAAAAATGGCCATCATGCTCTAACCGCCTGCGATTTCTATAATTCTTATCAGGGTGATATTGACTTAATTCGGGAATTAAATATTCCGAATTTTAGATTTTCTATCAGCTGGCCGCGAATTATGCCAACGGGAACTCATCCTGTAAATCAAGCCGGAATTGATTATTATAATAAAATTATCGATTCATTGCTTGCTTCTGGAATCGAACCCTGGATTACGATTTATCACTGGGATTTACCGCACGCTCTCGAAGTAAAAGGGGGCTGGACAAACCGCGAATCGGTTTCCTGGTTTTCAGAATATGTTGAAGTATGCGCGCAGTATTTTGGCGATCGTGTAAAAAACTGGATGGTAATTAATGAACCTTCTGTATTTACGGGAGCAGGATATTTTTTAGGAATCCATGCGCCGGGAAAAAAGGGAATTACCAATTATCTAAAAGCTATGCATCACGTAACGCTGGCAACGGCTGCGGGTGCCAGGATATTACGAAACAAAATTCCGAATGCTAATATCGGAACTACGTTTTCGTGTACCCACATCGAACCAGCAACAGATAGTCAAAAAGATGTTGAAGCCGCAAAGCGTGTCGATACTTTACTAAACCGAACTTTTATCGAGCCAATTTTAGGACTTGGATATCCGCAAAAAGATCTTCCGGTGCTTAAAAAGCTTAATAATTATATTCTTGAAGATGATTTAAACAATCTCGATTTCGATTTTGATTTTATCGGATTGCAGTGTTATACACGAGAAGTTGTAAAATCAGCAATGCTCATTCCGTATATTGGTGCCGAATTAGTAAGTGCTGAAAAACGTAATGTAATTTCCACCGAAATGGGCTGGGAAGTTTATCCGCCTGCTCTTTATCACGTTCTAAAAAAATTCAACGAATATAAAGGCATCAAAAAAATTATCATTACTGAAAATGGTGCCGCTTTTCCCGATACTGTTACAAACGGAAAAGTATTCGATATAAAACGAACGCATTATATTCAGGATCATTTAGAACAAATCTTAAAAGCAAAAGAAGAAGGTTTAAATGTTGAAGGTTATTTTGTGTGGAGTTTAACTGATAACTTCGAATGGGCTGAAGGTTACAACGCCCGTTTTGGATTAATCCACGTTGATTTCGAAACTCAGAAAAGAACGATCAAAAATTCAGGATTATGGTTTAAAGATTTTTTATCTTAAACCTTCTTAAATATTTTTAGAAACCGCAAAGTTCGCAAAGCTTTATGTTACTATTAGCTTTGTGAACTTTGCGGTTAAATCATATAAACTAAAAGCCTTTCAGAATTTCACTCCCGAAAGGCTTTTTTAATTAAATATCATTCTAATCGATTAATGAAATCTATATTTATATGCTTGTTTTAAGATTCCGATATGGATTTTCCCATTCTCTTTTAAATGGGCAGTTACCATAATATATTTTTCTTCCGGATATTTTATATCATAATTAAATATCGTGTCTCTTACTTTTACCTGAAGCTGGTGTTTTCCTTCGTCAGATATTGACAAGGCAACCGTTTCATAAGCCGGCATTGCATTTGTTGCTTTTAAGTTAATTTCCTGAACTTTCTTTTTATCCAGAAGTACTTCCAGCTTTAAATTATCTAACTTCATATTTGTTGGCTGCTCAAATGAAACAACAAATTTTTTACACCCAAAAATGCAAAAAATGATTAATAACAATAGAAACTTTTTCATGGAAATAATCTTTATAATTTTATAAATATAAATATTTTTATTGATCTGGCTGTTATTTTATCTTAGGCACTAACTACTACTCTGTTTAAATATAAAAAGCCTTTCAGAATTTTTCCAAAGGCTTTTCTATTAAACTGTTTTTAAATGAAGAAATTAACTTCAAATTTCATTTAATGTATTCATTAAAGGCCTAAGATCATAAAACATTTGTCTTGTATCTTCTCCATTATCATTTTCCGAAAGAAATTTAAATCCTAATTTTTCATAAAAACCAAGTGATTTGTCATATGCATCTACAGTAAGTAATTGGCATGCACATTTACTATTTTGTTCTAATGCCAGGTCAATAACAAAATTCACTAAGGCCTGGCCAATTCCCTTTCTCTCTTTTTTTGTAGTCTCGCAAACTGCTAATCTGCCTATTTTTATAGCTGGAAATTGTCTCAAATGTCGTTTACGGTGACTAAGGATTTCTTTTATCCATCTTTTAAACGCTGTTTTAGATGCAAACTGATTTTCCTGAACTGCTAAAGCATCATTATATATACTTAAATATGCGATAGTTTTGCTTTCGTTTTCAAGAATATAAGTAGTAGCTAATAAATCTTTTTTATAGGGAATTGCTTTGTCATTTAGAAAACCATTCAAATCTGTATCGCCGCATTCAAAAGGTTTAATAATTGTAGCAGCATGTAATTCGAAAAATGAAAATCCTGTAAAAGGCATTAGTTAACCTTTAAAAGTTCTTTTAATTTATTAGCATCAGTACGGATTGCCGTTAAAGAATCTATACTGACTTTTTTATCTCTATTTAAATCAATAGTTTTATAAAAGTCAACTGCCTCTTTACCTTTCAAAACAGGAGTATTTTTAATTGGCTTTGCCATTTTCTTTATTATTTATTCCAAAAGTACAAACAAAAAATAGAAATGCAACGTTTTTTGAATTAAAAAGTAAAAATATTCCTATAATTTAAAATTTTGTATTGCATTAAAAAACCTTTCAGAATTTTATTTTTGTCTGCCTAATAAAAAATATTAATATAAATAGTAAATCATTATTTCGCCAAAAGTTGAAATCCTAAAAATTTATAAAAATACCAATTTAACTATCCTTTAATTTTATAACTTTACTTTAGACAATGAGTTAACATTAATCTAGTACAATGGAATTCCAATATTTTCTGCCTTCAGAAATTCTGAAACCATATATAAAACATTATTATATTTTTGAATCAGATTCAGATATAGAATTTCAGGATACAGTATTTCCGAGCGGTGAAATGGAAATGATTTTTAATCTTGGCGATGGTATTTGGGAATCCCTGAAAGATGAAAAATTTCACAAAACGCCTAAAATTGAATTGTGGGGGCAAATAACAAAACCGCTTGCTATTAAATCAAAAGGTAAACACACAATGCTTGGCATTCGGTTTTATACACATTCCGCAGCTTATTTTTTTAATGATGAAGTCGGGGTATTTAATGATCAGATTTTAAATTTAGAAGATGTAATTGGTAAACCAATAACAACCCTGCATTTACAGCTTTTAGAAACTTCAGACATTAAAAAAAGAATTGAACTTATCGAAACATTCTTAATAAAGAAATTAATAACAAACGATAAAAAGTCGCAAAAAATTCAAAAAGTTGCCCATATATTATCCAGCTTAATCAGAGATCCATCGGAAAATAATATAAATATTGTTGCTGCTAAATATGGAATGACACCTCGCTATCTTCATAAATTAGTTTTTCAGCATACTGGTCTTGCCCCAAAATCATTCAACAAAATCAGACGCTTTCAGCATAGTTTAAAGCTTATTACAGACAATAATTCTCCCTTAACGTCTATTGCTTACGATTGTGGTTACTTTGATCAATCACATTTTATAAGGGATTTTAAATCTTTTACAGGAACTACACCAACAGCATATTTGGAAAATCAGTTTACTATAAACCATTTATTGATTTAAAAGAAACTGTTCCGATTTGTACAATTTAAAAGTTTTTAGCCTTACTACCTTTGATTAAAATAATATCAATCTATATTTTTAATTAAAACTAAAAACTACTGTTATGAAAAATTATGCTCTTTTTACAATCTCAAAACTAATTGTATTCACCTTATTATTAAGCAGCTGTAATTCTACATCAAAAAAAGAAACAGCAAATTTAGACGAAGCAAGAAAAGCAATTCAGGAAAGTAACGCCATTTATTTTGATTCTTTTAAAAAAAATGATGCTTCGATATTCATAGACAGATATGCCGAAGATGCCTCTATATTACTCCCAAATGCACCGCAAATTTATGGCAAAGAAGGAGCAGCTAAATTTTTTAGAAAAGCCTATGACGAGTATGGTTTAAGAGGCGGAAAATTTATTACTACAGCAATATATGGTGATGGTGTAGAATATGTTACCGAAGAAGGTTTATGGCAGTCATTTAATTCAAAAGGAGAACTTATGGACGACGGGAAATTTCTTGTTCTTTGGAAAAAAACTTCTAAAGGCTGGAAAATGTTCAGGGATTCATTTAGCAGTAATCGCAAAGCTAAATGAGAAGCTTCTGCAATTATGCAAAACCTGATTTTTTAGTCCTAATTTATAAATCAGGAGTACTGAATTCATACATCTGTACAGGTTAACATTTTACTAATCATAGCTTTGTGAAAAATTAATTTTCAAAAAAAGTTTATGAAAAAAGTTATCTGTTTTATCGCACTATTATTTTCGCCGGCTTGTTTATTGGCACAAACAGAAGAGGCATTAGTTAAAAAATGTATTGAAAGTTACATTGAGGGGACTTCTTATAACAAACCTGACAGCATCGAAAAGGCATTTTATCCCGAAGCCAGTCTGTTTTTAAGTAATAAAGACAAAGAACTATGGATTGTACCTGCCAGCGAATATGCTAAATGGTTTAAAAAAGACAATCAGGGGCAGTTTAATGGCCGTATAGGCAGGGTTATTTCGATTGATGTGTACAACAATATAGCTTCGGCCAAGGCAGAAATACTAATACCTGGTAAAAAAATGGAATTTATTGATCTGTTTTTACTCAAAAAGCTTCAGGGCGAATGGAAAATAATCAGTAAATCGGCAAGCAGTTTAAGTACCAATAAATCAGGACAGAATATTCTATTTATTGTTTCTAATACCGATCATTATGGTAAATCAACGATAGCCGCAGGCAATAGTTTTTCTGAAATAGTAAACGCTTACAATACTTTTAAAACAGAGGGATACACCGTCGATTTTGTAAGTCCCGAAGGAGGAAGTATTCCATTGGCTTATATCAATACATCTGACACTTTACAAAAGCAATATTTATTTGACCCTGATTTTATGTATGCCCTAAAAAACACTAAAAAGCCCAACGAAATTGATTCAAAAAATTACAAAGCTGTTCATTACATTGGCGGCGGATCTGCGATGTATGATGTGCCGGAAAATAAAGAAATTCAAACCATTACCTTAAAAGTATATGAAGAAAATAAGGGTATTATCTCCTCTGTTTGTCATGGAACTGCAGGAATTGTAAATTTAAAAACTAATGATGGTAATTATTTAGTAGCAGGAAAAAAAATTAGCGGCTACCCGGATTCATTCGAAAAACAAGATGGGGAATATTTTAAGTACTTTCCATTCTTAATTCAAAAGACAATCGAAGAAAGAGGAGGAATTTTTAAGTTTTCTGCTCGTAATGTCTCACATGTAGAAACTGACGGAAGAATCGTCACTGGGCAAAATTTTCAATCGTCAAGCGGTGTAGCTTTAAAGATTATAGAATTAATAAATGATGCAAAAAATGAGTAATGATTTTATTTCGTTTTAATTTATCTTCCAATTTTTGATTACTCTTTTCATCGGACAAATAAAAAAAGCCTTTTAAGATTACTCTTAAAAAGGCTTTTTCATTACAAATTAACAGGCAATATTATTTCCATCCGCCGCCCAAGTCTCTGTAAACATGAACTGCAGCATTCAATTGTTCTTTTTTAGTATCTATTAATTCCAATTTCGCTTCTAATGCATCTCTCTGCGTCATCAAAACTTCAAAATAATCTACTCTGGCAGATTTAAACAAATCGTTTGAAACATCAATTGATTTATTTAAGGCATCAACCTGCTGTGCTTTTAAGTCGTAACCTTTTTGAAGATTTTCGATTTTAGAAAGCTGTGTTGAAACTTCTAAATAAGCATTTAAAATTGTACGATCGTAATTGTACAACGCCTGAAGCTGTCTTGCATTGGCACTGGAAAATTCTGCTTTAATGGCATTTCTGTTAATCAAAGGTGCTGCTAAATCTCCCGCTAATGAATATAAAATTGATTCAGGAAATGTAAATAAATAAGATGGTTTAAAAGCCTGAACTCCAAAAGCTGCCGAAATATCCAATGAAGGATAAAATTCTGCACGAGCAGCTTTTACATCTAATTTTGCCGCAACCAATTCTAATTCTGCCTGCTTAACATCTGGACGATTTGTTAATAATTGAGAAGGAATTCCTGAGTTTACAGCTGCCGGAAGCAAATCTGTAAAATTGGTTTTATCTCTTTTAATATCCTGCGGATAACGTCCTAACAAAAAGTTGATTTTGTTTTCAGATTCTTTAATTTTCTGCAGAATATCAAATTCCAGACTTTTTGAAGTTAAAACCTCAGCCTGAAATTTCTGAACTCCAAGTTCAGTCGCTCTTGCTGCTTGTTTTTGAATCTTAACAATTTCTAAAGCGTTACTTTGCAATGCAATAGTTTGTTTTACAATCTCTAACTGGCTGTCTAAAGCTAATAGTTCATAATAATTATCAGCAATCTCCCCAATAAGGTTTGTAATTACAAAGTTTTTACCTTCAATAGTTGCTAAATAGCGGTTTACGGCTGCTTTTTTAGAATTACGCAGTTTTTTCCAGATATCAACTTCCCAGTTTGCATAAGCTGCAATGGTATAATCCGGTAACGGGTCTGGCATTTCTATTCCCGGTTTAATTTCTGTTGTTGCATCACCGGCACCCTGACTTGTATATCGGCCTACTTTTTCGATTCCTGCGCCCGCACGAACTCCAACTGTTGGCAATAAGGCGCCTTTACGAACTCTGATATCGTTCTTTGCAATTTCAATTTCCTGCAAAGTCATATTTAGTTCCTGATTGTTCTTCAAAGCAATATCAATCAACTCTACAAGGTTTTGATCTTTAAAGAAATCTTTCCATTTTAGAGAAGAGATATTAGTTGTGTCCTGAGATTTTATGTTTCCAAATGCTTCAGGAACCGGAACACTTGTGCTTGCTGTTTCAGCTGCAGGGGCCTTACATCCTGCCACGGCAAGACATAAGCAAAATGCAATACTGTATTGATATAATTTAACTTTATACATGATTGTTATCAATTTCTTCTGTTAATGGATTCTCTTCTTCATGTTTTACCAGTTTGTGTTTCTCGGCAATTTTGGCAAATATGTAATACAAGCCCGGAATCACAAATACTCCGCAAATAGTTCCTATAAGCATACCTCCTGCAGCAGCAGTTCCAATGGTTCTGTTACCAATTTTACCCGGGCCAGTTGCAAATGCAAGCGGTAATAGTCCCGCAATAAAAGCAAATGAGGTCATCAAAATAGGACGGAATCTTGCTTTTGCACCTTCCATTGCTGATTGTAATACTGATAATCCTGCCGCATGTCTTTGTATCGCAAACTCAACAATCAATACAGCATTTTTACCCAATAAACCAATAAGCATTACCATGGCAACCTGAGCATAAATATTATTCTCTAATCCTGTTAATTTCAATAAAAGGAAAGCTCCAAAAATACCCGCTGGTAAAGAAAGAATTACGGATAATGGCAGAATAAAACTTTCATACTGGGCTGCTAAAACTAAATAAACGAATCCTAAACAAATTAAGAACACCCAAATAGCCTGATTACCCTGAGCAACCTCATCGGCAGAGATACCTGCCCAGTCAATGTCATATCCTCTCGGCAATTTTTCGGCAGCCACTTTCTGAATTACTTTAATCGCCGTACCAGAACTATAACCCTGAGCCGGAGAACCACTAATCTGTGTAGAAGTATACATATTATGACGTGTAATTTCCGAAAGACCATACACTTTTTCTAATTTCATAAAAGCAGAAAAAGGTACCATTTCATCACGATTGTTTTTTACGTACAATTTTAAAATGTCTTCAGGCAGAGCACGATATTCTGGTGAAGCCTGAACAATTACTTTATAATTGATTCCGAATTTAATGAAACTGATTTCATAGTTACTTCCCACAAGAGTTGACAAAGTATTCATGGCATTTTCGATAGAAACACCTTTTTGCTGTGCCAGATCATTGTCGACTTTCATCATGTATTGAGGAAAACTAGAACTGTAAAAACTAAATACGTTTGATAATTCCGGCTGTTTGTTCAATTCAGCAACAAAGTCGTTATTTACCTGTTCCATTCTCTTATAATCTACAGAACCGGTTTTATCTAACAAACGAAGTTCAAATCCTCCGGCAGCACCATATCCCGGTACAGCAGGCGGTTGGAAAAACTCGATATTAGCTCCAGTAATATCTTTACATTTTTCCTCCATTTCATGCATAATCTCAACAACAGATTCTTTTCTGTCACTCCAGTCTTTAAGGTTAACCAAACAAGTTCCTGAGTTTGCTCCTGTACCTTCAGACAGAATCTCATAACCTGCTAACGAAGAAACTGATTTCACTCCATCAATATCTTCAGCAATTTTTTGAACTCTTTCTGCAATATTATTAGTTCTTTCTAAAGATGAACCCGGAGGTGTCTGAATTACGGCATAAAACATTCCCTGATCCTCATTAGGAATAAATCCTGAAGGAACAGAACTGCTTATTAACCATGTTCCGGCACAGAAACCCAGAAGTGCAACAATTGTAACTCCTCTTCTGTTTACTATTTTACCTAATGCATTTTGGTATTTACCTTGTGCGAGGTTAAACTTATTGTTAAAACCATCAATGAATATGTTTACAGGTGTTTTCTTTTTAGGTTTACCGTGATTATTTTTTAACATCATCGCACAAAGCGCCGGTGTTAAAGTCAAAGCCACAATACCCGAAAGGATAATAGCTGTTGCCATAGTAACCGAGAACTGTCTGTAAAATACTCCAACAGGACCTGACATAAATGCAACAGGAATAAATACCGCAGCCATTAAGAATGTAATCGCAACAATTGCTCCTGCAATCTCGTGCATTGCTTTTTTAGTCGCTTTAAATGGCGAGAGATGTTCTTCTTCCATCTTGGCGTGAACGGCTTCAATTACTACAATTGCATCATCGACGACGACCCCAATTGCCAAAACCAAAGCAAATAACGTAATCAAGTTCAATGATATATCAAAGAATGTCATAAACACAAAAGTTCCTACCAATGATACCGGTACGGCAATTGCGGGAATAACCGTAGAGCGCCAGTCTCCTAAGAAAAGGAAAACTACCAGACCTACCAGAATAAAAGCTTCAACAAGAGTATGGATTACTTTTTCGATAGAAGCATCAAGGAATTTAGAAACGTCATACGAGATTTCATAATCCATTCCTTTAGGAAATCTCTGTTTGATTTTTTCCAATTTAGCCTTTACTTCTTCAATAACCTGATTTGCGTTACTTCCAAAAGATTGTTTCAATACAATAGCGGCAGATGGTCTTCCATTCAAATTAGAATAGATATCATACATCGAGCTTCCAAATTCAACTTTAGCAACATCTTTCAATCTCAAAAGCTCCCCGTTTGGATTTGCTTTTACCACAATGTTCTCGTATTGTTCTTTTGTTGTAAAACGGCCCGAATATTTCAATACATATTCAAATGCCTGAGAACGTTTACCAGAACTTTCTCCTGTTTTACCCGGAGAAGCCTCCAAACTCTGACTGGATAATGCTTCCATTACCTCATCTGCAGAAATTTTATAAGCCAGCATACGATCTGGTTTCAACCAGATACGCATTGCATATTCACGTGTTCCCAAGATATCTCCGGATCCAATACCATTTACCCTTTTCAATTCTGAAAGCACGTTGATATCAGCATAGTTGTACAAGAACTTCATGTCGGTATTTTTATCTGTACTGTAAAGGTTCACGTACATCAGCATACTCGGCACTTCTCGGGTAATTTTAATACCCTCTCTAATTACTAATGGAGGTAATTTGTTCGTAACTGAAGCAACACGGTTTTGAACATTAATTGCAGCCTGATTAGGATCAGTTCCTAAGTTAAACACTACTTTTATATTAGCTTCACCATCATTTCCGGCATCAGAAGTCATGTATTTCATTCCCGGAACTCCATTTAAGGCTCTTTCTAAAGGAATAACTACCGACTTGATCATTAACTCACCGTTAGATCCCGGATAATCGGCAGTAACATTCACCATTGGCGGTGAGATTGTAGGGAATTGGGTAATGGGTAAATTCAACACCGACAATACCCCTAAAAAGACAATAATCAACGATATAACTATCGACAATACGGGTCTTTGAATAAATTTATTAAACATTTTTATATTTTTTTAATGATTAAACCTATTTGAAGTTTAAAAAGTGTTTCAGGTTTCAGCATAAAACTTGAAACCTGAAACAATTAAAACAAAAAACTTACTCTGCTTTTAAGCGCAGGTTATTAATTATCTTTTTAGGAGATTCAAATTCGTATTTGATTTTGTCATTTTCTTTTACTTTCTGAACACCTTCAAGTAAGATTTTATCATTTTCATTAAGTCCGCTTTTAATCACATACAAATCAGGAATTTCGCCTGTAATAGTGATTTCTTTTGAGCTTACCTTATCATTTTTATCAACTATAAAAACATATTTTTTATCCTGAATTTCGTAAGTCGCTTTTTGTGGAATTACGATGGCATTTTTAAGAGGAACCAACATTTGAACTTGTCCTGTTTCTCCATTTCTAAGCAGTTTTGCCGAATTTGGGAATCTTGCTCTAAAAGCAATATTTCCTGTTTCATTGTCAAATTCACTTTCGATAACTTCTACGTTTCCTTTTTCTTTAAAAGTATCTCCGTTGGCTAGAACTAAGCTTACCTTATTGTCTGCGCGATCTTTTACATCTGTTTGGTATTGTAAATATTCTGGCTCTGAAACATTGAAATAAGCAAACATCTGACTGTTGTCTGAAAGACTTGTCAATAATTCGCCTTCATCGATAAGACTTCCTAATTTTAGAGGAATCCTGTCGATTGTTCCGTCAAAAGGAGCTCTGATTTCTGTGAATGATAAATGAAGTTTTGCCAGTGCAACTTCTGCTTTTGCAGATTGCAGTTTTGCCTGAGCTACGCTTAATTCGTTTTTAGAAACGATATTTTTATCTGCCAGTAATTTTGAATTTTGTAATTCAATTTCTACTGATTTTTGTTCAGACTGTGCTTTAAGCAATTCAGCCTGATACATGTTTGGCATAATTTTAAACAACAGCTGTCCTTTTTTTACAAACTGTCCTTCGTCAACATAAATATTTTGCAAAAACCCTTTTTCCTGGGCGCGGATTTCAATATTTCGAACAGATTTAATCTGCGAAACATATTGTTTAGTAAATGAAGTGTCAATTCTAACCGGGTTTGTAACAGTGAATTTTTCTGCTTCTTCTTTCTCTTCTTTTTTAGATGTACAGCTAGTTAAGCACACTAAGGCCATAAAGCCTGTGAACAAGATAATTCTTTTCATGATTTAGTTTGGAAATTAAGCGATTGAATGCTTGGAATAATGATTTCTTTAAATGATAAAATGCATCAGCCAGCCTGAGTCAGAACTTAATTTTCATATAAGCAGAAGTAAAAAAATATACATCAACGAGATATGCAGATCACGACTTAGGTAACCGATGTATATTGTAAAATCAAATTCTTAATACGCGCTGCGTAATGTAGATAGGATTTGAATGCCCTAAGAAAGGCGTAGAAATTTTAAAACGATTGGAATCATTCGCTGCAGACTGATCTGAAAGTGCCAGATACAAAGTGTCTACCAAACTGTACGAAACTGCAAAAAACTTATTCGTAAGTAAATCATCATTTCCCGGAAGATCTTCTTCAAGATCAACATCGGCATCTTCAATTATAGAAGTTCCACGATCCTGGCTCGTAAATTTAACTCTATGTTTCTGCGAAAGATTATGATGGTGAGAAAAAGTACTGGCATTAAGATATTGGCCTCCGCCCAGCAGAAGCAAATTCATGAATACTAAAAATACTATTAACTTTCTCATTTGGGTGCGAAAGTAGTAAAACTATCAAAACAAAAAAAGAATTTTTAACAAGGTTTAACAGTTATATAAAACGAAAACGTTTTCATTTTTTTATTACATTAAAATTACATTCAAAAACGAAATTTTTTAAAGTATTTTAAGACAATAAACATCTTAAAGTTAAATTATTTAGAAGAATATGGGGATCTATTTTGAGAAATTGATTTCCATAACGGTAAATTCCTGCCCGGCTTTGGTAAAAGTTTTATAAGTATCTTTCATTCCAAATTTTTCATAAAAAGACCTTTTATTCGTTCTGGCATTACACCATACTTTTTCCAAATCTCTTTCTTCTGCAAATTGTAAAATATATTCTAAAAGATGAGAAGCGATTCCTTTTCCCTGATATTCTGTTAAAGTTGCTAGTTTTCGAAACTGCATTTCTCTGCCTTCAATAAAACAGGAAATTGTAGAAACTAATTTATGATCTTCAAAAACTCCAAAATGAAATCCTGAATTATCTGTTTCTAATTGTACAAATTCAAAAGGCTGATCCGGCCACATTACTTCATGTCTGATCTGCCAGGTTTCTGAGGCTTCAATTCTTTTTATATTCATGTATATTTATTTTCTTTTTTTAATCAAAAATAGAATAATGGCAATTTATACGCAAAACAGACTAAGTTAATCAACAGATTTTCTTAATTGATTTAATTCAATAATAGTAAGATTTACCTTTCTTTTTTAAAATTATAAGATTATATTTACATTTAAAATTAGAAAAAATAAATATGAAAAAATTAATCTTAGCAGTATTAATATCTATTAGTGCAAACAGCTTTGCACAATTAATACAAATTGGTCCGCAGGTTTCTTACAACTTTACCTCTCCTATCACAAATGATTTCAGCTCAAAAAGCAGCGGTACCGGAGTTGGCTTCGCTGGATTCGCAAGAGTAAATCTATTAATGTTTTATGCGCAAGGTGAGTTTGGATATACAAAATCAGAATTTAGTATTGCCCAAACAGAAACTGAAAAAACTGATTATGAATTATCAGGAACAGATGCAACATTAATAGCGGGGTTTAAAGTAATTCCTTTAGGAAAACTTGGTAATATTCGTGTATTTGCAGGATATAACTGGAAAAATTATTCAAATACTAAGACGAGTAATACTTTAAATTATGTTGAAATTGCAAAAAACAACCATAGTTTACTAGGTGGGGTTGGTATCGATTTATGGAGGCTGACTTTAGATTATAGATATATTGCCGGTATTACAGATCTGGATCCTTCTTCTGATCAAGATTTAAAAACAGGAACTTCCAGTCTTTCACTTGGCTTTAAATTTTTATAAAAAAAGGGAATCTTAAACAGATTCCCTTTTTTGTTATATTTATTTGCAACATTACTTCATTCTTACAAAATAAACTTCTGGATTATTTTCGGTTATTTTTTGAATACCTTTTTTTCCATGTTTTGCTATATTAATGGCACGCATTATTCTTATATCTTCATCAAAAATACAATCCCAAACCCTGCCGTCTGATAAAATAAAAGCAGAATATAAAGAATCAGCTCTGTCTGTATTAAAGTAAAGTAAATCTTCTGTTTTGATTAGTTTTTTTACTTTTGAAGCACGATCCTGCTCATAAAACAAAATTTTATCCTGTGCTACTTCTACTAATTTATCAACTTTTTGGTTATTAAAATTTTCGCTGGTTTTAACAGTCCAAATTGGTTTATCGCCCGTAACTAACCAGGTTCCGCTTATTTTTTCTAAAACATCTTTTCTTAGAATTTCTTTTAAGGTATCTATCTCTCTTAATGATTCCTGTCCAATTTTGTTTTCCGGTTTAATTTTCGACGCAAGCGAAAACAAATCAAGAGCTTTTACATACTCTGATTTCTTTAAATAAGAAAGAGCCAATTCGTATTTATTCTTCTGAAATGTCTCCTTTGAGGCATTTTGTGCTATACTTTTAACTGAAAAAAGCAAAATGATAAGGATCAGATAATTTTTCATCTATTTAAACTTTATTTTTATTTTGCAATATTAGAATATTTTTCTTACAAAATAAAATAAAAATAAGTTTAATCTGATAATAATTTTAATTTGAGAATGAATTTAAAATCGCTATTGCTTTTTTAACATCTTTTTTATTGACAAAAATATGGTCGTGATAAAATGCCGCAACAACATTACAACTTATATTACTGTCTGAAAGTGCCTTTGAAAATGCGGCTGTTAATCCAACAGCTTCCAGCGAAGAATGTACAGAAAGTGTTATCCAGGACATTACAATGGCATAATCCAACTTTAGGCTGTCTGCTGTTTCTTTTTTAAGAATTATTGTAACTGCCTCATTTTCTTTAAAGAACATCACAATATCGTCTAGATTTATTGGATCTAATTTTTCGATTTTACAAAAAACATAATCTCCTGAATTATGTTCTGGTTTCATGCTTTTAAGCAATGTCTGTAAATCTTTTTCTCCCGACATGTACGTTATTATTTTGAAAGTTTCCTCTTAGTATTTTAATAATCGAAAAATAAATCGGAATGTATCATAAGCAGCAATCAACGGAACCGACTCGTAGTTATCACTTTTATATTGGTATTGGTAACGCAAATTGATCTTAATTCAGACCTAAAATTCGATTTTCTTTTGAGCAATCCTAAATTATCAATAACCTTAAAAACAAAAAAAGACTATTCTCTTTCTGAAAATTGTTTGTACGTTATAATATATGATATTTCTAACTGATTAAATTTCAATTAAATATAATCAAAAAGTAAATCGAAATTGGGTCTTATTATAATTCTTTATCCTTTACTATAGAATCGCTCCAGATTATTAGTCTCTATTTTTTCAACACCTTTTTCGGTTTTTTTCGCAATATTAATTACATGCAGGGTACGGCCATTTTCATCTATCGTCCAATTCCAGACAGTTCCGTCAGATAAAATAATGGCTGAAAATAAAGAATCTGACTCGTCTTTATTGTAGAAAACCAAATTTTCAGTTTTTAAAAGCTTCTTAGCTAAAGTCTTTTTATCCTGCTCATAAAATAAAATCTGAGTATTATTTATTTCAATAGATTCTTCAACTAATGCATTTTTTAAATCACTTTCCGTATTTACAGACCAAACTGGTTTATCACCTATCAGTTTCCATATTCCAAGTGCTTCATCCAGGATTTCTTTTCTTAAAATTTTTTTTAAGGTATCTACTTTTTTAATAGATTCTTTCCCTAAATCATTTTCAGGTCTAATTTTGGACGCGACAGAATATAAATCGAGTGCATTTTTAAAATCTGCTTTTTTGTAGCAGGACACAGCCATTTCATATTTATTTTTTTGAAATTTAGCTTTTGCATCATCTTGAGCTATACAATGAATAGATAGCAATAAAATAATTAGGTTAAGATAATTTTTCATTTAAATGGGGGTTTTAAATTGACTGCAAACATAAGCTAGATTAATGAAATAATTTCTTAAAGTTTATATATATATTTATAAAGAGGAGAAATTCACAACTACAAAAAGCACAATAGTCAGTTCCTTAATGTTTTAAACAAAAAATCATCTTTCTCAATATTGAGAAAGATGATTTTTTATACAACTAATTGCTTATTATTTTGCTATCCAGGTATTGTTTGCCGGTGTAAAATCCATAAAAATACCACCATCAACAGTTATCTGTTTAACTTGTTTTTTACCATTTAAAGTAATTGCAGCCAGTTTTTGATTTGATTCCCAAATTGCAGGAGTTTGATGCAGGCTTTCTTTTAAACCATCAGTGTAAACCACATTTACATCAAACGGAATTGCAAAACCTCCAACGTTTTCTACAGAGACTGTATTCTTTGTTACGCTTTTTACTGAAAGATCAATATAATTATTAGTGAAGAACCAGTTATTGAAAAACCAATTCAGGTTTTTTCCTGAACCTGTATTCATTGAATTAAAATAATCCCAAGGAATTGGGTGTTTCCCGTTCCAGGTATCCATATAATGATGCAGTGATTTTTTGAATAAATCGTCTCCAAGCAAATCTTTTAATGCTATATAAGAAAGAGAAGCTTTTCCGTAAGAGTTATTTCCATAACCCGGACCCGAAACTTGTGTAGACATTGAAATTATGGGCTGATCTTCTTCTGTTGATTTATCATTGATATAATCTTCAACCCTAAATTCTTTATAGAATTTATCTGCTGCTTCTTTTCCATGTTCAGCAATTCCAATTAAATATTCAAAAGTTGTTGCCCATCCTTCGTCCATAAAAGCGTAACGTGTTTCATTAATTCCCATATAAAAAGGGAAATACGTGTGTGCTACTTCGTGATCCTGAACTAATTGAGCAAATTTTGGGTCATTCATTTGTGAATCGTTACACATCATTGGGTATTCCATATCTGCAAAGCCCTGAAAAGCTGTCATTTTAGAAAATGGGTACGGAACTCCCGGCCAGTTATTTGAAAACCAATCTAAGGCAAATTGATTGTTTTTAATTGAATTTACAAAATCAGTTCCTTTCACATCATAAGCAGCCTGAACACTGGCACGGCGATTTGTTTTTTTATCGACCACAACGCTGCTCGCATCCCATAAATAATGATCGCTTAATCCAAAACACACATCTGAGATATTTTTAACTTCAAATTTCCATACATTCCATTCGTTTTGCTTAGTCACGATACCGCTTTTCATTTCCTGTTCGTTTGCAATATGCATGATTTCATCTGTTATGTATGATTTTTTCAAACGTGCTGCAAACTCAGGCTGTAAAACCTCATCTGGATTTAAAAAATCTCCGGTTGCATACACCACATAATTTTTTGGTGCTTTTACAGAATAAACATAATCGTTGAAATCATTGTAAAATTCCTGACGATCTGTGTGTGCTAATCTGTCCCAGCCATTATAATCATCAAAAACAGAAACGCGGGGATAACTGTAAGCCGCAAAAAATGTAGTTTCGTCAATTTGTCCTTCTCTTCCGCTTTCTTTTGATAATGGATAATTCCAGTCGATATTAATGGTAATTTTAGAATGTGGCGCAATTGCTTTTTTCAATTTCACATTTCCAACAGTTCCCCAGCTTCTGGCATCTTCTTTATACACTTCATCCGCAACTTTTAGAGATGTAATTGTTAATCCGTTACTTAAAAAATCGTCACTTACACTCCCGCCTCTTGGCGAAGAAGGTTTATGAAGATTATTTACAAATCGAATTGCAAGATTTCTTAAACTATCGTTACTGTTGTTTTCGTAAATAATTGTTTCTGTTCCGCTGACCAATTTTGTTTTAGCATCAACAGTAATATCCATCGTATATTTTCCGTGGTTCTGCCAATAGTTTTTTCCGGGTTTACCATCTTTAGAACGAGTTCCTTTGGCGTAAGCTTCTTTAATATTTCGGGGCATATAAAGCTCTTGTGCAAAGCTGGTTTGTGCCAAAAACAAAAAAGCAATAAATGCAAATTGAGATAGTCTTTTTTTCATAAGTTTTTTTTGGTTTGATGATTTAATGATGTTAATAAGACCCAATTTTTGAAATAATGTTACAAAACTTTATAAAATTATATTTTTAAAACATAATAAAGAAAACTTAGAACCTCAGAATCTTAGAATCTCAGCATCTTAAAAAAGAAAAACCGTCTCATTCAAAAAGAAAAAGACGGCGTCTACAATTAATATATAACCTTGATACTACAAAATATAGTCGGTATTAATGAAGTTTGATTCTTTGCTGTTTAGCAGTTCCTGCAAAATTTCATTGTTATAAGCGATATCTTTTGAAGCGACAAACGTACGAATTGAGAAAGAGCGCAAAGCATCTGGAATACTTAATGTACCAACTGCAGAATCTTTACGGCCTGTAAATGGAAAAGCATCCGGGCCTCTTTGACAAGAACTGTTTAAGTTTACACGACACACTAAGTTTACCAAAGCATCAATAAGCGGCGCAAGGGTTTTAATATCTTTTCCGAACAAACTTACCTGCTGCCCGTAATTTGATTCGGCCATATCTTCTAACGGCTGCTGAATATCTTTAAAAGAAATAATTGGAACCACCGGCCCAAACTGTTCTTCGTGATACACACGCATTTTGCTGTTTACAGGATACAAAACTGCCGGGAAAATAAAATTATCAGTATGTCTTCCTCCTTTTTCATTCAGGATTTTAGCACCTTTATGAACAGCATCGTCAATTAATCCCTGAATATAATGCGGCTTATCTGTTTCAGGAAGCGGTGTTAGTGCAACTCCTTTTTCCCACGGATTTCCAAATTGTAATGCATCTACTTTTTCAGAAAATCTTTTATTGAATTCTTCTGCAATTGATTCATGAACATATAAAACTTTTAAAGCCGTACAACGCTGTCCGTTGAAAGACAAAGTTCCTGTAATACATTCCTGAATTGCCAAATCTAAATCGGCATCTGGAAGAATAATAGCAGGGTTTTTAGCTTCAAGACCTAAAATTAAACGAAGTCTGTTTTTATTTGGATGCTGATCCTGCAAAGCAATGGCTGATTTACTGTTTCCAATTAATGCCAAAACATCAATTTTTCCAGATTTCATAATTGGAGAAGCGACTTCGCGTCCTCTGCCATAAACGATATTGATAACACCTTTAGGGAAACTGGTTCTAAAAGCTTCTAACAATGGCGAGATACATAATACACCATTTTTAGCAGGTTTAAAAATCACTGTATTTCCCATAATTAAAGCCGGAATCAACAATGAAAAAGTTTCGTTTAAAGGATAATTATAAGGGCCAAGACATAAAACCACTCCCAGAGGTCCGCGGCGGATCATGGCATTTACACCCTGCACTTTTTCAAAATGTGCGCTGCGTCCGTTTAATTCTTTGTAGCTGGCAATAGTATCGTAAATATATTCAACCGTTCTGTCAAATTCTTTTTGAGAATCACCTAATGATTTTCCAATTTCCCACATTAAATACTTCACTACTTCTTCGCGGGTTTCTTTCATTTGTTTAACGAAATTCTCCATGCATTTAATACGGTCGGCTACTTTCATAGTCGGCCATAATCCCTTACCCTTATTGTAGGCAGCATTTGCAGCTTCAACAACTTCGGCAGCTTCTGTTTCTGCCATAAACGGAATAGATCCTAATAATGTCGGCGTATATTTTTCTGTAGAAGAAATAGTCGAAAACACAGGTGTGGTTTGTCCTGTCCATTGTTTTAATTCTCCATTTACAAGGTAAGTATCTTGGTTTATAAGGCTTTTAATCTCAAATTCTTCTGGTATTAAACTCATAATCTGGTAATTTTTATTTGGTTATTAATCGCATTTTAATGAAAAAAGAGGCTTTTTTTCGCCTCTTTTTTCATTTTATGGTTGTACGGTTTCGCCTTCCCAGTCTAGGATTCCGCCTAGCAGATTGTAGGCATTTTCAATACCTAACTCATTCATAATCTGACATGCTTTAGCGCTTCTGGCTCCAGAACGACAATACACGTAGTAATTTTTATTTTTATCTAATTCTTCAATTTCATAAATAAAACCCTGACCTTTATTGATATCAATGTTTAAAGCATTTTCAATATAGCCGTCATTAAATTCGTCTTCAGTTCTTACGTCCAGTATAACTGCATTCTCGTCAGCAGCAAGCTGATTAACCCAATCTTCTTGTGATAAATTCATAATAAATGTGTTTTTGTAAAATTACGACGTTTCTATTAATTAAAAACGTACCAAATGCGATTTCGATTATTATTCTCAGAAAACGTTTTAGAGAAAGTATTATAATCAGTGAAACACAAATTTACTTACTATTTTTAAAAATACACTCTATAAAATCGATAGAAAATAGGATTTTTTCATTTGCACAAAATACCCTTAAATATGGTTTTCTGATAATTTATGACAGCTGAATCTATTATCTTTGTAAAAAATTATAATTTTTAATCTCTTTTTGATAAAAATATTTGCCGCGAATTACACGAGTTTTCGCGAAGTATTTTTTGGAAATTTGTAAAATCTGTGTCAAAAAAATAAATTTCAACACATAGAAACATAGATTAAATTTTTAAGTAAAGTTCAAAATAGATAATATATTATCAACACATAGCTATGTGCATTTATGAAAGTGAAACGCCTTTATTGAGTTTCAAAATCCTATGTCTCTATGTGTTTAAAAATACAATAAATGCAAAATTCATTAAAAACCATATTTCCTAATTTCTCCGGCGAACTTATCGCTACGATAGAAGAAAATGGAAGCCTTCAGGATTTTAAGGCCGGAACTATTTTAATGCGTACCGGACAATACATCAAAAACACCGTTTTAATAACCAAAGGTAAAATCAAAATTTACCGGGAAGGCGAAGACGGCGGCGAATTTTTAATGTATTATCTGCAGCCCGGACAAGCCTGCGCCATCTCTATGATCTGTACTGCAAAAAGTGAAAAAAGCCAAATCATGGCAAAAGTGGTCGAAGATGTTTCGGTTATGATGATTCCGCTGCAAATGATGGATAAATGGATGATGGAACACAAATCGTGGTATGAATTTGTAATTGAAACTTACCGAAGCCGTTTTGAAGAAGTTCTAGAAGTTGTCGATAATATTGCTTTTCGTTCTATGGACGAACGTTTAGAATTTTATTTAAAAAGACATTCTGATGCCTGCGGCTGTTCTGAAGTCAAACTTTCGCATCAGGAAATCGCCACCGAATTAAATACTTCAAGAGAAGTGATTTCCAGATTATTAAAAAAAATGGAACAGCGCGGTTTGGTCAAACTAAACCGAAACCAGATTGAATTATTAAAGTAATATTGCCCACAGATTTTACGGATGAAACGGGTTTTCACTGATGTTTTGTCACATTGAGCGAAGTCGAAATGCTTTGCGGGTTCTCGACTTCGCTCGAACTGACAAACTTTATCTTCAATTTTAAACACATAGAAACATAGATTTTTTTTTCTTAGTAAAAGGTTGAAATAAATAATACATTATTTACACATAGCTATGTGTGTTGATGCAAGTGAAACGCCTTTTTTTGAGTTAGTAAAGCTATGTCTCTATGTGTTAAAATTTATCTGCTCAATGCAACAAATAATCTGTGTCAACCCGTTTCATCCGTAAAACCCGTGGGCAAAAAATATCCATATGTGATAAATGTTACTGTAGATTCATAATTAACGAAGCAACTTTGCATAAAAATAAATGCAATGGAATATTTAGGATATTTTGCTTCAATCATTATTGGGATTTCACTAGGCTTAATTGGCGGCGGCGGATCAATCCTGACAATTCCTATTCTTGTATATTTATTTAGAGTAAATCCAGACCAGGCCACTTCTTATTCCTTATTTATTGTTGGATTAACCGCTTTATTTGGAAGTTACAGCCATTATAAAATGGGAAATCTTAAGATAAAATCAGCTCTTTATTTTGCGATTCCTTCTGTGATTTCAATTTTAATAATTCGTGAAGTCATATTTCCTCAAATCGCTGCGACACTTTTTTCTGTGGCATCTTATACCGTTTCAAAAGATTTTCTGATTATGATAGTCTTTTCGGTTTTGATGATAACGGCGGCAATTTCTATGATTCGAAAAAACCTTCCGGAAATAAAAAGCACCGAAACCAATTATGTTCAATTAGGTATCATTGGCTTTTTAGTGGGGATTGTAACCGGGTTTCTTGGCGCCGGCGGTGGATTTTTAATAATTCCTGCACTTTTATTTTTTGCAAAATTACCAATGAAACAAGCTGTGGGAACTTCGTTATTAATCATTACGATCAATTCTTCAATAGGTTTTGGAGGTGATTTATACATTGGAACTCCAATTAATTATTCTTTTTTATTAGGTGTTTCGGGAATGGCCCTTTTCGGAATGTTAATTGGAAGCCAGCTTTCTAAAAAAATTGACGGAACTAGATTAAAACCGCTTTTTGGGTGGTTTGTTCTCGTAATGGGATTTTATATAATTGCTAAAGAGGTTTTGTTTTAGAGATTATTTTCTCTCGCAGATTTGGCAGATATTTTTTAATTTAATTTTGCTTGTAGATAATCTTTGTCAAAGTTTAAAACCAAGACTGTAAGGAACTCTGATAAAACAATAATTTTTTTATTTTGCAGATATATTTTAACCGATTTAAGAAATGCAGAACAGAACAGAAGTCAAAGAAATCTTAGATTATATTTCAGAGGATCAGCTGGATTTTTTTGCTAAAGAAACGATGGTTGATTGGAATGTAAAAAAATTAAAAGGATATAAGATTCCCAAAATTTCATTTTGTAATGAATTGCAAAATGAAATTATAAAACAAGTAGTAATACATTGCGGAGGGGATCCTGATAAATTACAAACATTTAATACATGAAAGAAAGTTCCTTACAGTCTTGGTTTGAAACTTTGACAAAGATGAAACTATTTAAGCTATTTTCTTCTCGACCATTTTAGCAATTGGTTTTCGATAAAATAAATACCTCAAAACCAAAGTATAAAAAGTAAAAATAGAAGTCGTTAAAGTTCCAACAACAAATAAAAATTCGGTTTGCGATAAAATAAAGAATTTATATGATGCACCTGCTCCGTGCAGTAAAATAACAAGAGCAATAAAAATAGCCCATCTTGACGAAAAAACAAAAGCTTTTCTGGCATTTTCCTGTCTTAACTTTCGTTCCAAACTTTCATTTGCCTGTTCGATTTCAAATCTTTTAAGTTCTATATATTCCGAATGGCTTTTAGGATCATAAGGCCTCATTAAATGATCTTCTTTTTCTGCCTCTTTTGTTACATCTTTTGGAACATTAATAATATCGTTTCCTAAAGCACTTTCCGGTAATTTTTCTGCTAAAGTTTTTTCCATTAACTATTTAGTTTTTCCTGATAATATTCTTTAATTAAATCATTTCCAATTACAACATCATGCGTTCCATCCCAGGTTTGTGACCACGGACTCCCCTCTTCATGTGTTAGTGCAGAAAGCTGCAATCCGGATAAACCTTTGTAATTATCCCAGATTTTTTTCAGGAACTCTTTATCTTCCTCTTTTAATGGCGTTTTCGCAGATATATTCAACAAAAAAGGATCAACAGGATCTTTCCCAAACATTCGTATTGCATAATACAAATCTGGAATAACCGCACCATATTTCCAGGCCTGAATTTCGTTTTCAAAAAGCGGTTTTCCAGTAATTCCCAAATGCCATCCATCCGAAATATAAGTCAGCTTTAGCAATTTCATCGGGTCAAGTCCCTGACCTTCTTCTTTTCCTAATTCTATGAAATACTTTGCTATATCAAAACAATTATACATTTTCTAAAATTTTAATTATTTCTCTTCTAACAAAACTAATAAAAAGCAGATCAAATACAATATCTGTAAAAATTATATTAAAGAAATTTAATGTGAAGTCTTTGTGTGTTGCCTATCCCGATAGCCATCAGGAAGCTATCCGCTATATTCACGATTAACAAAAACTACAACTAAAAGCCTTTTATAAATTGCCTCCAGCTTTAGCTGGAGGTAAATAAATCTATATAAATAAAAGGCTTTAGCCAAACTTTACAATTTGGGCTAAAGCCTTTTGAATACCAATAAAAAAACCTTCAGTTAAAACTGGAGGCAATTGATTTTATATCAAAATAAAAATTCGTGAATTGCTTCGTCCGTTATCGCTCGGGTCGTGACAAAAAATAAAAACCATCAATGTTCTCCATACCCAATATCATCCATTTTACCGCTAAAAACTCGATACTGAATAATAAAATAAATTATCACAAGAAATAAAGCCACAAAAAACCAGCTCATTCCGGCATTTAATCCATATTCTCCGGCGGCAGTATTATAAATTGTTAACGACGGATTTACTTTATTAGTCGAAGGCAGAACATTCGGAAAAATAGAAACGGCTGTCGAAGCAAATCCCCCCACTAAAAAGAAAGTCGAAAACATAAATCCGTAACCGTCTTTTTGAAACGAACGGACTTTAAACAATCCCAGAATTCCAACGAAAGTCAAAAGCGGGAAAAACCAAAGAATAGGATTTTCGACAAAATTATGAAACGGTTTTGGCTCTATAAAATGCCAAACCTGCAATGAAATACAAACTAAAACCAACAGAACAATATTCAATGCAAAAACAACCTTTTTAAGCTTCGGGTTTAAAGATGAATTTGTTTTATAAATAATCCAGTTGGCGCCATGAATCGTTAAAGCGACAGTGCTTACAATTCCAAGAAAAAGCGTAAACCAGTCAATAATTCCCAATTCATTTGCCTGCGGACTAAAAGTTGGATTCCACAAAGGCAGAAAGAAATAATGTGCTTCTTGTGTTGAAACACCATTTTGCACCATTCCGAGATTTACGCCTCGAACAATATTTCCCAAAGCAATCCCAAAGAACAGTGCCAAAAGTAAACTTGCAATTCCGAAAGCTTTATCCCAAATGGTTTCCCACATTGGGTTATGAATCTGTCCGCGCATTTCCAATCCGATAGCTCGGAAAATCAAAAGCCATAAAATCATAATCAAAGGCAGATAAAAGCCACTGAAAGAAGAAGCATATAAAGTAGGAAAAGCAAAAAATAAAACCCCTCCGGCTGCAATAAGCCAGACTTCATTGGCATCCCAAAACGGACCTATTGCACTTGTAATTGCTTTTTTATCTTTTTCTGTATCGGCAAAAAATAAATGAATAATTCCTGCCCCAAAATCATAACCGTCTAAAACCAGATAAACAGCCAGGATTCCCATTAAAACTACGTACCAAAAAAATTCCATACTTATATTTTTTCTGTTGAAAGTTCCACATTATGAGGCCCTTTATTGATAATTTTTCCAATCAAAAGTAAAAACAACATTCCCAGTAAAAGGTATAAACCAATAAAGCCAAGTAATGTAAACAGTGTATTTCCTGATGAAACCGTTGGCGAAGCACCGGCAGCAGTTCGCATTAAATTGTAAACCAGCCAGGGCTGTCTTCCTAATTCAGCCGTGTACCAGCCTGTTGTATTGGCAATGTACGGAAATGGCATCATAAACATAAGTGACCATAAAATCCATTTAGTTTGAAATAATTTTCCCCGGATTAATTGAAAGAGAGAAATAACCATTAACCCAATAAATACAGTTCCAAGTCCTACCATAATATGATATGCATAATACAATCCTGAAATATTTGTTGGGTGAAGATCTTCTTCAAATTGATCTAAGCCTTTAATTTCCTGTTCCCAGTTTCCGTAAGTCAGGAAACTTAAAATATTAGGAACGGCAATTTTATTATCGAGTTTTTTATCTTTAACATCGGGCTGACCAATTAATACAATTTCGGAGCCCTTTTTCTCGGTATGAAAAATTCCTTCCATTGCAGCAAAAGTCACCGGCTGATGTTTCACAACATTTTTTGCCAGTAAATCTCCCGTTGGAACAGCTACTATAACACTAGAAATCAATCCGAAGACAACTCCTGTTTTAAGGAACAATTTCCCGAAAGTAACATTCTTCTCGCTTAAAATATAGAAAGCCCCAATTCCGGCAACAACAAACGAACTTGTCACCAAAGAAGCGGCCTGATTGTGGAGATAAGAAGGCCATAGCCACGGATTTAAGAATAAAGCCTGAAAATTATTCAATACAAATTTTCCGTTTTCAAGGATTTCATAACCAACCGGGTTCTGCATCCACGAATGTGTCGCAATAATTAAAAATCCGCTGGCCCAGGAACCAATACAAATTAATAATCCGGTTACAAAATGCCATTTATGACCAAGGAGTTTTTCTCCAAATAAAAATAAACCTAAAAAAGAAGATTCGAGAAAGAAAGAAAACATTCCTTCCATTGCGAGCGTCTGGCCAATAATTCCTCCGGTTAATTCAGAGAATTTTGCCCAGTTCGTCCCAAATTGAAATTCCATGGGAATTCCCGTTACAACGCCCATCGCAAAATTCAGAGCGAAGATTTTCATCCAGAAATGGGTGGCGTGATTGTATTGTTCGTCTTTAGTTTTTAAGTATTTCCATTTGAAATAAACAATAATGAGCGAAAGACCCATTGTAAGCTGTGGAAAAAGATAATGAAAAGTAATGGTGAAGGCAAATTGCATTCGGTCATAAAAGAGCATTTCTTCCATAAGTGGTATTTATTTATGAAGTTCAACAAATTTAACCATTACAACCCGAATTAATGCCTTTTAAAAGAAGTTTATCACCTAATATTTGTTAAACTTTTCAACAATTTAAAAGTAGAAATCACATTTAATATTTTATGATAAAGTATGTCATTTCGACGAAGGAGAAATCGCACTAGAAACTCCGCAAAGAAAATCGCCAATCTTTATCTATCAGCGCGTACGATTTCTCCTTCGTCGCAATAACAAGATTTCGTATAGATTTGCATAAAACATAACCCGTGGTTTCAACCACGGGAACACAATGTATAATCCTGATACGTTTCCCGCAGTTGAAACCGCAGGCTATATTTGATTATTTTTTTAAAATTCCTTTTTCTACACTTTCATTTATCAAACCTTCGGCGTAATTCCATAACGATGTTGAACCATTTTTTATAACGCTCTTTTTCTCGTAAACCTTATTATAATTCACTCCAAACTCTTTCCAGGTCCCGCCGTTGTTAGAAATATTCTGCAGTAAAGGCTCTAATCTGTCCATAGATTTTGCGAATTTTGCTTCGTTGGTTTCACCAGCTTCAAACTCTTCCCAAATAGAAATCAATTCTTCAGCTTGTTTTTTCGGAAGTAAACCAAAAATTCGATTCGCGGCCAATCGCTCTTCATCTGTATTATCATGACTTTTTACAGTATCATAAATAAAAACATCTCCGGCATCAATTTCTACAATGTCATGTATCAAAACCATTTTTACGACTTTCAGAACATCAATTGGTTCATTAGAGTGTTCTGCCAAAACAATTGCCATTAAAGCCAAATGCCAGCTGTGTTCTGCATCATTTTCATTTCGGTCACTATTAAACAGCTTCGTTTTACGCTGAATATATTTTACTTTATCAATTTCTTTTATAAAGGTAATTTGATCTAATAAGTCTGCTGTATTCATCTTTATAATTGTTTTTTTTCTTTTAAAATGATATTCGTCATGTACAAAATTATAAGTTAAAACTTAATTGCTCGGGTTTAAACCAAATTATATAATGCACATGACAAAATCCATATTTTTTTTACACGAAAATCCAATTTCTGTAACATTAGTCACCTATTTTAATAAAAAACAAAGTTACCTTTGTATTCCATCATTTTTACAACACGTATTATGAAAATAGAACAAATTTACACTGGATGTCTCGCACAAGGTGCATACTATATAACTTCTAACGGAGAAGCAGCGATTATTGATCCGTTAAGAGAAATTCAGCCTTATTTAGATCGTTTAAAACGCAATCAGGTAAAGTTAAAATATATTTTTGAAACACATTTTCACGCTGATTTTGTTTCGGGACACATCGATTTAAGTAAAGAAACTGAAGCTCCAATTGTTTACGGGCCAAATGCAGCCTGTGAGTTTGACTGTATTTCTGCAAAAGACGGACAGGAGTTCAAACTTGGAAATGTGACGATAAAAGTACTGCATACTCCAGGTCACACTATGGAAAGTACAACCTATTTATTGATTGACGAAAACGGAAAAGATCATGCTGTTTTTTCTGGAGATACTTTATTTATTGGTGATGTTGGCCGTCCTGATTTGGCACAAAAAGCTGCGGGAATGACTCAGGATCAATTGGCCGGAATTTTATTTCATTCACTTAGAGATAAAATTATGACTCTTGCCGATGATGTAATCGTTTATCCTGCACACGGTGCCGGAAGCGCCTGCGGAAAAAACATGAGCAAAGAAACAGTTTCAACAATTGGAAATCAAAAAGTTACGAATTATGCTTTGCGTGCGAATATGACGGAAGCTGAATTTATCAAAGAAGTGACCGACGGATTATTGCCCCCTCCAGCTTATTTCAGCATGAACGTGGCCATGAACAAACAAGGTTATGAAAGTTTTGAAACAGTTTTACATAACGGAATGAAAGCTATTGAGGCAAAAGATTTTGAGGCAGTTGCCGAAGAAACTGGAGCTTTGGTTTTAGATACACGAAAAAGCAGTGATTTTGCTAAAGGATTTATTCCGCAGTCTATTAATATAGGGATCAATGGTGATTTTGCGCCGTGGGTTGGAACTTTAGTGGGCGATGTAAGACAGCCCATTATATTAGTAACCGAACTCGGTCTTGAAGAAGAAACCGTTACGCGTTTAAGCCGTGTTGGTTTTGATTCTATAATCGGGCATTTAGAAGGCGGTTTTGAAGCTTGGGAAAAAGCTGGTTTTGAAATTGATAGTGTTAACCGAATCTCTGCAGAACAATTTGCCGGTAAATTTAATATCAAAGAAGATAAAGTTATTGATGTTCGTAAAGAAACGGAATATGAAGCAGAACATATCGAAGATGCTTACAGTAAACCTCTTGCTTATATCAATGACTGGGTAAAAGACATTAACCCTAACGAGCATTTTTATTTACATTGCGCAGGTGGTTACCGCAGTATGATTGCGGCTTCGATTTTGCAGGCACGAGGCTTTAGAAACTTTAGCGAAATTGACGGCGGTTTTGGAGCCATCGCAAAAACTGAAATCCCAAAATCAGATTTTATCTGCCAAAGCAAGGTTCTAAAATAGATTTTTGCCACAGATTAAAATGATTAACACAGATTAAAATTAAATATAAAATTAGCAGGCAGACTTTACAGATAAAAAAGATATCCTTTTGAATCTGTGAAATCTGTGGGAAAAAAACTAACAAATGAATCTACTGGAAATTATTCAAGAACCTTGGCCTTGGTACATTGCTGGTCCTTTAATCGGATTGACTGTTCCTATTTTATTAATTATCGGAAATAAATCTTTTGGGATTAGTTCTTCGCTTCGCCACATTTGTGCGGCTTGTATTCCTTCTAACATTTCGTTTTTTAAATACGACTGGAAAAAAGAAAGCTGGAATTTATTCTTCGTTTTCGGAATATTTCTTGGCGGTGTTATTGGTGCCTACTTTTTATCAAACCCAAATAATGTTCAAATTACTCCAGAACTTTCAGAACAATTAGCTTCTTACGGAATCACGGATCATTCTGGTTTAGTTCCGGCGCAGTTATTTTCCTGGGAAAGTTTATTAACCCTTCGCGGATTTATTATGATTGTTGTTGGCGGATTTTTAGTTGGTTTCGGAACTCGTTATGCCGGCGGATGCACGAGCGGACACGCCATAATGGGATTATCAAATTTACAATGGCCTTCATTAATCGCTACAATCTGTTTTATGATTGGCGGTTTTGTAATGTCCCTTTTGATTTTACCTTATATTCTTTCACTTTAAAATTTCAAAAATGAACAATTTAGAAAATAAAAATACAGACAGCGAAGGAATCAATGCAAGTCATAAAAAAGAAACAGGATTCGCAAACCTTAAATATTTAATTGTTGGAATATTTTTTGGGATTGTATTTGTAAAAGCAGAAATCATCAGCTGGTTTCGTATTCAGGAAATGTTCCACCTGCAGTCATTCTTTATGTATGGCGTAATTGGAAGCGCAGTTGCTGTTGGTGTTATCTCGGTTTTCATCATTAAAAAATTCAATATTAAAACGCTTCAGGGCGAGAAAATCGAAATTCAGCCAAAAACGTTCAGTAAAGGACAAATCTATGGCGGATTGTTATTCGGTTTTGGATGGGCTATTACCGGAGCTTGTCCGGGACCGCTTTTTGCACAAATTGGAACTGGTGCTACTGTAATTATTGTTACTTTATTAAGTGCTATTACAGGAACGTGGTTTTATGGCTGGATAAAAGACAAACTTCCTCATTGATATATTTTTTGTTTCAGGTTTCATGTTTCAAGTTGCTTTACGAAACTTAAAGAAAATAAAATCCAATTTCATTCCGAAGGAATGTCTGGTTGGTAGAATTAAATTTGAGCTGCGGTTATACGTTCCGTAGGAACGTTTGATTAACGAGCCTAGTCTTATATTCTGTTGAAAACGGTGTCCCTACAGGACACAATTCAATTCAAAACAATTCTATTTTTTTCTATCGACGAAATATTCCTAACGGAATATTAAAAATTGTCTTTAGACTAACTTAGACGAAAATATAATCTAAAACAAACCCTACAGATTTTAAAAATCTGTAGGGTTTGTTTTTTAAAACCTAATGAATCAACCTGAAACCTGAAATAAAAACAAACTTTAACAACCAAGACATTTCTTCATCTAAATCTAATTTCGTTTCGCTAAGTTTGCTTTAAACAAAAAATCCAAAAAAAAAGAGCATTATATATGAACCGTTCAGAACAGCTATCGACATTAAAAAACACTGAAAAATGGGATGTAATTATTATTGGAGGCGGTGCCAGCGGTTTAGGAACTGCTCTTGATGCTGCTAGCAGAGGATACAAAACAATTTTAGTCGAAGCGGTTGATTTTGCAAAAGGAACTTCTAGCAGAAGTACTAAATTGATTCATGGCGGCGTACGTTATCTGGAACAAGGAAATATTCACCTGGTCATAGAAGCGCTGAAAGAAAGAGGCTTAATAGTTAAAAATGCGGGTCACTTAGTCAAAAACCAATCTTTTGTGATCCCAAATTACAATTGGTGGAGCAGTTTCATTTATACTATTGGATTAACTGTTTATGATTTATTGGCCGGACGTTTAAGTTTAGGCCGTTCAAAATATATTTCTAAGAAAAAAACAATCGAAATGCTTCCTAACGTAGAAGAAGCTGGTTTGCTAAATGGCGTTATTTATCATGACGGGCAGTTTGATGATTCGCGTTTAGCTATTAATATCGCTCAAACTGCCGTAGAAAAAGGAGCTTGTATTTTAAACTATGTAAAAGTTATAAATTTAATAAAAGACAATAAAAACCATGTTATTGGTGTTGAAGCAGAAGATCAGGAAACAGGAGATAAATACAATTTAAAAGGTGCCGCAATTATAAACGCTACGGGTGTTTTTACAAATGCCATAATGAAACTAAACGATACTGTTTATAAAAAATATATCGTTCCTAGCCAGGGCATTCATCTAGTTTTTGATAAATCTTTTTTACCCGGAGATCATGCTTTGATGATCCCAAAAACAAGTGACGGACGAGTTTTGTTTGCTGTACCCTGGCATAACCGGATTGTAGTAGGCACAACAGATACATTAATTAAAAAACATAGTTTAGAACCTATTGCTTTAGAAAGTGAAATCAAATTTGTATTAGAAACTGCACAGCATTTTTTAGCGAAAAAACCAACCAGAGCAGATGTTTTATCGGTTTTTGCAGGCTTACGTCCTTTGGCAGCACCCGAAGAAGAAGGCAAAAAAACCAAAGAAGTTTCCCGAAGCCATAAAATTATTGTATCTGAAACAGGCTTAATAACTATAACTGGAGGAAAATGGACAACATACAGAAAAATAGCTGAAGATATTATAAACAAAGCAATTAGTATTGGTAAACTGCCTAAAAAACGATGTATTACAGAACATCTTGCGATTCATGGAAATAAAACTACTGCAGCTTTAGACAGAGAAAATCATTTGTATATCTATGGTTCTGACATTCCTAAAATAATCGAATTACAACAAAACAATCCTGAATTAAAAGAAAAAGTACATCCCGATCACGAATTCACTATGGCAGAAGTGCTTTGGGCTATACGATATGAAATGGCAAGAACTGTTGATGATATTTTAGCAAGACGCGTTCGTTTATTGTTCTTAGATGCCAGAGCCGCAATTCAATCTTCAGAAAAAGTAGCAAAACTGATTGCTAAAGAACTTGGACATAATGAAGAGTGGATAAATAAAGAAATCTTAAATTTCAAAAAAATAGCAAGAGGCTTTCTTTTGTCTGAATTTCAATAGGCCTTTTGTCAAAATCTAAAACTTTGACAAAGTTAAATTCAATTTTAAGTAATCATCAAACATTTATTAATCAATATTTTACATTTAAAATTAGAGTATTTTTATTCTGTTTTTTGTACACTTTCAATTTCACGCTAATTCAATTAACAAAAAATTAACGAAACACTTGTATATACAAATATTAAAAACCATACATTTGTATATACAAATTATACACTTACGACTATGACAATTGAAGAGGTTATTAAAAGTACAGTTAAGATGGATAATGCGAAAAAAGTTATTCTGAATATCATGTACACACAGAATGTGATTCAGGATCATTTCAACGAGTTGATAAAACCGTATGATTTATCTGGAGAACAATATAATGTACTGCGTATATTAAGAGGACAAAAAGGAAATCCTGCTAATATGTGTGTGATACAAGAACGCATGTTAGCTAAAACGAGTAACACAACCCGATTAGTTGATAAATTATTACTGAAAGATTTTGTAACAAGAAATGTCTGTCCGGGCAATCGACGAAAAATTGAAGTCTTGATTACACAGAAAGGCCTTGATGTTTTAAAAGAATTAGACCCAAAGGTAGACGAGCACGAGCGTTCGTTTGCCAAAAATATAAGTCAGGAAGAATTAGAATTATTAAACACATTATTAGAAAAATACCGAACCCAACAAAATTAAAATTATGAGTACATTATTAGATAATTTAAACTGGAGATATGCAACAAAAAAATATGATGCATCTAAAAAAGTATCTTCAGCAGATTTAAATACTTTAAAAGAAGCTGTTAGATTAAGTGCTTCTTCATACGGATTACAACCATACAAAGTTGTTATTGTAGAAAATCCGGAAATCAGGGAACAATTAAAAGCTGCAGCTTACGGACAAACACAGGTTACAGATGCTTCTCAAATATTTGTATTTGCAAATGATGTAAATCTTGGAGTACATTCTGTAGACAATTATATCAACAATATAAGCAAAACAAGAGGTGTTCCTGCTGATGCTTTGGCTGGATTTAGCGATATGATGAAAGGTACAGTTGCAAACTTATCTGATGAAGCTAAAAACATCTGGACAGCAAAACAAACTTACATTGCTTTGGGTACTTTATTAAGTGCTGCTTCTGAATTAAAAATCGATGCTACACCTATGGAAGGTTTCAATGCAGCAGAATTCAACAAAATCTTAGGTTTTGATAAACTAGGCCTAAGTACTACAGTTATTGCTGCTGTAGGTTACAGACATGATGAGGACGATGCTCAGCATTTCAAAAAAGTTAGAAAATCTCACGAGGAATTATTTATCACTATATAATTATTATTAATCAAATTCAATTTTAACAACATGAAAAATTTAAAAACAATTGCAATTGCATTATTCGTAGCAGCAGCTGGTATCTCAGTAAACGCACAAACTAAAAAAATCGACGTAAAAGCGTCTACTATCAAATGGGTAGGTAAAAAAGTAACAGGAGAACACTCTGGAACAGTAAACTTTAAAGAAGGTGCTGTAGTTTTCAAAGGAAAAAAATTAGTTGGAGGAAGCTTCACAGTTGATATGACTTCATTAACTTCTACAGATTTAAGTGGAGAATACCAAGGTAAATTAAACGGTCACTTAAAAGCTGACGATTTCTTTGGAACTGATAAATTCCCAACTTCAAAATTAGTTTTCAAAACTATTGGTGCTAAATCTGCTGACGTTTACACAGTAACTGCTGATTTAACTATTAAAGGGATCACTAAACCAGTAACTTTTGATATTACTGTAAGTGGAAACACTGCTACAACTGCATTTAAAGTTGACAGAACTAAATATGATATTAAATACGGTTCTGGAAGTTTCTTCGAAGGTTTAGGAGATAAAACTATCAGCGATGATTTCGAATTAACAGTAGCTTTAAAATTCTAATTTCAGGCTTACTAATTCATATATAAGAAAAACCCCAATAGTTGATTCTATTGGGGTTTTTCTTTTTTATTTATGTCTTTTAATATTTATTGGATTTTGTCTGGTATCAAATACATCCAGAATTTCAATTGAATTTCTTTCAGAATTTATCCAATAAATAATCTTATAATTTTTAAATATCAAATAACGGATTTCTTTTGAATAACTTTCTAAAAGTTCTTCCTTTTGTCCAATTTCAGATTGTCCTTGCTGCTTAGTTGTTTCTTTCGTAATTCCTATAACAAGTTTTCTTGCAACGCTTAAATTGGCTTCTTTTTATAATAATCAAAAAATATTCTTAAGTACTTTTTTAGTAAAATCAGTCCAAAAAGTCTTTAACTTCATTTCTCACTTTCAAGCTTAAGAAAGTCTCTAATAAAAATCACTTTTCGAGTATCTAACTCCATTTCTTTTATTTTTATTAAAGTTACAAATTATCTTTAAATGAAAATTTAATTGCAAACAATTTTGAAGCAGCGTTTTCTCTGGTTAAATATCTTATTTCTTTTCAAAATCATAACATTCTTAATGATAAAATAACGCTTTCATAATAACTATCCCCGTATTGATTAACATTCGGGGTCTAATTTTGAGGAAAATAAAAATCAAAAAACAGAAATTAAAATTATAGCTATGAAAACAAAAATATGTGTTGCAATAATTACACTTATAAGCACTTTTTTTCTACAAGCTCAACAACAGATAAAAGGAATAACCGGCACCAATAACTGGATGAATAATTGGACCAATTTTAATCCGTCTAAAATAGAATACAGTGAAGCAACCAACATAATTGCCGGAACGATTGACAAAGATACCAGATTAGTAAAACGAAATACCTACCAGCTGGTAGGTATTGTTTATGTGACAAACAATGCAACTTTAACCATCGAACCCGGAACTATAATAAGAGGCGATGATAAAACCTGCGGAACTCTTGTTGTTACAAATGGTGCAAAAATTGTGGCCGAAGGTTTAGAAACTGACCCAATCGTTTTTACTTCAAACAAAGAAATCACAGACAGACGTCCGGGAGACTGGGGCGGAATAATCATTTTAGGAAAAGCTCCAATTAATTCGCTTGGCGGACTTCACACACTTCCTTTTACTTTAGATCCAATATTAAATCATTATGGAGGTCAGGATGCCGAAGACAATTCAGGCATTTTAAAATATGTTAGGATAGAATTTGCCGGTAGAAAACTGAGTTCAGAAAAAGAACTTAACGGTCTTTCTCTGGCTGGTGTTGGGAGAAAAACAATTTTAAGCAATATCCAGATCAGTTTTTCAAACGACGATTCTTTTGAATGTTACGGCGGAGATTTAAATATGAATAATTTAATTTCATACAGAACTACTGACGACGATTTCGATTTTACACAAGGAGCTCAAATTAGCATCAGCAACAGTATTGCTATTCGTCATCCTTTTTCATCAGATATTTCGGGTTCAAGATGTTTTGAAGTCGATTCTTATGATAAGATTCAAAATACTGATATGACTAAAAAAATGACAAAAATCAATGCAACCAATATCACTTTAGTAAATCTTGAAGAAAACAACCAAGGCCTGGTTAGAGAATCTATTCATATTAGAGAAAACACTTTTTTTAATTTAAGCAATAGTATTGTTTCTGGTTTTTCTCCTTTTGTTTTATTAGAAAGCAATATTGGAAATGGAGACGAAAGCTTGGCAAAAATGAGTTTCAAAAACATAATCGTGAACAATTGCAACGGCGGAATTACAAGTGAATCATCTAGTGCTGATGCTGCAATTCAAAATTATTACAATCCAAATTCTGGGATAGAATACTCAAAATACAAGAACAATGAGTTGTTTACACTGCCAAATATCAAAGGAAATCCAGATTTTAGAGCAAATGTTAATAATACGATTGCGATTGGAAACTAAGGCCTTAAGCAAACTTTAGAGTTTAAAATTTAACAAATTTCAAAAATTAGAAAAGTTTTTTTTGAGATTTTATGTATTCTAATTCAAATTACATTTATATCTTTGTCACATCAAAATAAGATATGAGAACAATAATGAACAATACTTGGTGGTGGAACAATTTACGTCAAACGTCGTGAACTAAGCTTCCTATGGTATTTTCAAAACTATAAATATAAAAGGCTTGTCATCACGACAGGCCTTTTTTTTTGGTCGAAATTTTAGCAGAAAAAAATATTAAAAACTAAAAAACACATACTTTGAAACCTTTTATACTCAACACACATTACAAACAAATCCTGGCAGACACCATTACGCCGGTTAGTATATATTTTAAAATAAGAGATAAATTTCCAAATAGTTTATTACTGGAAAGCAGTGATTATCACGGAAACGACAACAGTTTCTCTTATGTATGCTGTAACCCTATTGCTACGATTAAAATCGAAAACGAAACGATTTCAAAAACTTTCCCTGACGGAACTTCAGAGCAGACTAAAATTGATGCTTCAACAAATATTCCAGAAGTAATTCAGGAGTTTTCAAGCAAATTTCAATCGGAGAAAAACGACTTTAAATTCATTAATAATGGATTATTCGGATACATTTCTTACGATGCCGTTCGTTATTTCGAGAAAGTTTCGATTGCTAAAAAAGACAATGCAACTTCAATTCCGGATGTTTTTTATGCCGTTTATCAAAACATCATTGCCATCAATCACTTTAAAAACGAAGCCTATATTTTCTGCCACAGCGTTGATGGAACAAATAACATTTCTGAAATCGAACAATTATTACAATCCAGAAATATTGCTTCATACAAATTTTCAAAAGAAGGCGAAGGTTTCTCTAATTTAACCGATGAAGAATTTAAACACAATGTGGCTTTAGCAAAAAAACATTGCTTTCGCGGAGACGTTTTTCAATTGGTTTTATCTCGTCGTTTTACACAAGGTTTTAAAGGTGACGAATTTAATGTTTACAGAGCCTTAAGAAGCATCAACCCATCTCCTTACCTATTCTTTTTTGATTATGGAGATTTCAAAATATTTGGGTCTTCGCCCGAAGCGCAAATTATCGTAAAAAACAGAAAAGCCGAAATTCACCCCATCGCCGGAACTTTTAAAAGAACCGGAAATGACGAACGTGATGCACTTCTAGCCAAAGAACTTTCAGAAGATAAAAAAGAAAACAGTGAACACGTAATGCTTGTCGACTTGGCAAGAAACGATTTAAGCCGAAACGGTCACGATGTAAATGTGGAGAAATACAGAGAAGTTCAGTTTTTCTCGCACGTAATTCACCTGGTTTCTAAAGTTACAGGTCATTTACACGAAAAAGCGACGACAATGCAGGTTGTCGCCGATACTTTCCCTGCCGGAACTTTAAGCGGTGCACCAAAACACAGAGCCATGCAATTGATTGAAGATTACGAAAAAACAAATCGTAATTTCTACGGAGGCGCAATTGGTTTTATGGATTTTGAAGGTAATTTTAATCACGCCATTATGATTCGAACTTTCCTTAGTAAAAATCATCAATTACATTACCAGGCCGGCGCCGGAATCGTAGCAAGTTCTGACGAAGAAAGTGAAATGCAGGAAGTTTATAACAAATTAAGAGCATTGAATACAGCGCTGGAAATGGCAGAAAAAATATAGTTTCAAGTTTTCTTTGTTTCAGGTTTCAAGTTGTTGGAACGTGAAACTTGAAATCTGAAACTTTAAAAAATAAAAACAAACTATAAAAAACTATAAACCATGAAAAAAGTATTATCAATTCTAGTTTTAATCATTACAATAACCTCTTGTAATTCGGAAAAAAAAGAGAATCCAATTAAAGGAACCTGGCGTCTGATATCAGCAGAAACGACAGAAAAAGATTCAACTTTTTCGACTTTCAATCCAAAAACAAAAATGATTAAAATTATTAACGATACACATTTTGCTTTTTTAAATCATGATTTAAATAATGGTAAAGATTCAACAAATGCAGTATTCTTTGGCGGAGGCGGAAAATATACTTTAAAAGATAGTGTTTATACCGAGAATTTAGAGTACTTCAACAACCGCCAATGGGAAAATGGAAAATTTGAGTTTGTAGTAAAAATTAAAAACGACACTTTAACTCAAAAGGGAATAGAAAAAGTAGAAAAATTAGGAATCGATAGAATTATTACTGAAAAGTACGTTCGAGAAAAATAAATAAAAAATAGTTGTCAGTCTCAGTCCCAGTTTTCAGTAACAGTTTGAAAACTTAGTGTCTTAGCAACTTAGAACCTTAGAAAAAATGAAAAAAATATTAGTTATAGACAATTATGATAGTTTCACTTATAATTTAGTGCACTATCTGGAAGATTTAAACTGCGAAGTAACGGTTTATAGAAACGACGAATTCGAAATTGACGAAATTGCTTCTTTCGATAAAATATTACTTTCGCCGGGTCCTGGAATCCCTGATGAAGCGGGTTTATTAAAGGCCGTAATTGAAAAATATGCACCAACAAAAAGTATTCTTGGCGTTTGTTTAGGGCAGCAGGCTATTGGAGAAGTTTTTGGAGGAACGCTTTCGAACCTAGACAAAGTATACCACGGCGTTGCAACAAATGTAAAAACAGTAGTTTCAGACGAAATTTTATTTGAAGGTTTAGGAAACGAATTTGAAGTGGGCAGATATCATTCATGGGTCGTTGACAGTAATTTACCAGAAGCTCTTGAAGCAACGTCAATTGATGAAAATGGACAGATAATGTCACTAAGACATAAAAAATTCGACGTAAGAGGCGTTCAGTTTCACCCTGAAAGTGTGCTTACTCCGAAAGGAAAAAGGATTTTAGAGAATTGGATAAAGAGTTAGAAATTAGTCCAAAGTTTTAAAGTCGAAAGTCATAAAGTCAAATATTAGAAACTTAATCCTTTCCTATTTTAAAACTAAAAAATCCAATTCTAAAATAAATATCAAAAGTCAGGACTTTAAGACCTTCGACTTTAGACTTTAAGACTTAAAAAAAATGAAAACTATATTAAACAAATTAATCAATCACGAAGTACTTTCTAAAGAAGAAGCAAAAGACGTTTTGATTAATATATCAAGCGGACAATACAATCCGAGTCAGATTTCGGCATTTTTGACCGTATTTATGATGCGAAGCATTACAATTGATGAACTTTCGGGATTTCGTGAAGCTCTATTAGAATTGTGTGTTCGCGTTGATTTATCAGCTTACAACACCATCGATTTATGCGGAACGGGCGGTGACGGAAAAGACACATTCAATATCTCAACTTTAGCCTCTTTTGTATCGGCTGGAGCTGGAATTAAAGTTGCCAAACATGGAAATTACGGCGTTTCATCAATTTCGGGATCGAGTAACGTAATGGAAAAAATGGGAATTAAATTCAGCAATGATCCTTCGTTTTTAGAAAAATGTATCGACAAAACCGGAATCTGTGTTTTACACGCTCCTCTATTTCACCCAGCAATGAAAAATGTTGGACCTATCAGAAAAGAATTAGCGGTAAAAACCTTCTTTAATATGTTAGGACCAATGGTAAATCCATCATTCCCGCAAAATCAATTAGTTGGAGTTTTCAATCTTGAATTAGCCCGAATGTATGCTTATTTATATCAAAATACCGATATCAATTTCACCATTTTACATTCACTTGACGGATATGACGAAATCTCTTTAACAGGCCCAACCAAAACGATTACATCACACATGGAAGGAATGTTAAAACCTGAAGATTTTGGTGTTAGACTTTTATCTCAAACAGAAATCGAAGGCGGAAAAACCATCGAAGAATCGGCTGAAATTTTCACTAATATCATTTCTGGAAAAGGAAACGAAGCACAAAATAATGTAGTTTGTGCCAATGCAGCAATGGCAATTGCAACCGTTACAAAATGTTCTCCGCTTGAAGGATTTGAACTGGCAAAAGAAAGTTTACTATCCGGAAAAGGATTAAAAGCATTAAAAGCATTACAGGAATTAAGTAAATAAAAAACAAACACAAATTTCACGAATTAGCACTAATAAATTTGCGTCTTTGTGACTTTGTGGCAAAACAACAACAATGAACATTTTAGATAAAATAATATTTGATAAACAAAGAGAAGTCGTTCTCAAAAAATCAATCATTCCAGTTTCTCAGTTGGAAGCTTCTGTATTTTTTGGAAAAGAAACGATTTCATTAAGCCAAAAACTAAAAGCAAGTTCGACTGGAATTATTGCAGAACACAAACGCCGTTCTCCTTCAAAATCAGTTATTAATCACAACTTTACAGTTGAAGAAGTTGTAAAAGGTTATGAAAATGCCGGAGCTTGCGGAATTTCGGTTTTAACAGACGGGAAATATTTTGGAGGTTCTCTTGACGATTTACTTTTGGCAAGAGCAAGCGTAAATATTCCGCTTTTGCGAAAAGAATTTATTGTCGATGAATACCAAATTCTGGAAGCCAAAGCCCACGGAGCCGATTTGATTCTTCTTATAGCAGCTGTTTTAACTCGTGATGAAATTAAATCATTATCTGAATTTGCCAAAAAATTAGGTTTAGAGGTTTTACTGGAAGTACATAATCAGGAAGAACTGGAAAAATCGATTATGCCAACTCTAGACATGATTGGTGTAAACAACAGAAATCTAAAAACGTTTGAAGTAAGCTTAGATTTCAGCAAACAATTGGCATCCCAAATTCCGGATGATTTTGTAAAAGTTTCCGAAAGCGGTATTTCATCTATCGAAGCCATTCAGGAATTAAAGCCTTACGGATACAAAGGTTTCTTAATTGGAGAAAACTTCATGAAAACTGATAACGCCGGACAAGCAGCTGTTGACTTTATTAGTCAGCTATAGGCTTTATGCTATAAGCCTTTCTCAACATTACTAATTTAGCCTAAAGCCTAAAGCTTAAAGCTTAAAGCATCAAAAAAAATGAAACTCAAAATATGCGGCATGAAATATCCCGAAAACATTCTCGAAGTAGGCGCACTCCTACCCGATTATATGGGATTTATTTTCTGGGAAAAATCCGCACGATATTTTAACGGAACCATTCCTGAACTTATAAAAACAGTCAAAAAAGTGGGAGTTTTTGTAAATCAAACGCAAGAAGAAATTCTGGAAAAAGCAGCAAAATACAACTTACAAGCCGTACAGTTACACGGAAATGAATCCATTGAATTTGTATCGGAACTAAAAAATAAACTGTCAAAAAAAATCGAAATCATAAAAGCATTTTCTGCAGATGAAAACTTTGATTTTGAAGTGATAAAACCTTTCGAACCTGTCTGTAATTATTTCCTGTTTGATACAAAAGGAAAATTACCCGGCGGCAACGGAACAACATTTGACTGGACGATATTAAAAAAATACAATTCAGACAAACCATTCTTTTTGAGCGGCGGAATCGGAATTAACGAATTAAAAGCCATTGAAGAAATTTCAAAAAGCAATTTACCAATTTATGCTATCGATGTAAATAGTAAATTTGAAATCGAACCAGGGCTTAAAAACAGAAATCTATTTAGCAATTTCAAACGAAAATTTGATGTTGCCAACTTTTAAACTTTAAATAAAATGAGTTTTAACGTCAACGAAAAAGGATATTACGGAGAATTTGGAGGAGCTTACATTCCTGAAATGCTGTATCCAAATGTAGAAGAATTACGCCAAAAATATCTAAGCATAATGGATGAACCAGATTTTAAAGCTGAGTTCAACCAATTGCTGAAAGATTATGTAGGACGCCCAAGTCCGTTGTATTTTGCAAAGCGATTATCTGAAAAATACAATACCAAAGTCTATCTAAAAAGAGAAGATTTAAATCATACCGGAGCGCACAAAGTTAACAATACAATCGGGCAGATTCTATTAGCAAAACGTTTAGGTAAAAAAAGAATTATTGCCGAAACCGGAGCAGGTCAGCATGGTGTAGCAACGGCAACAGTATGCGCTTTAATGGGAATTGAATGTATCGTTTACATGGGCGAAATTGACATTGCGCGTCAGGCTCCGAATGTGGCCCGTATGAAAATGTTAGGCGCAGAAGTTCGTCCGGCACTTTCGGGTTCACGTACTTTAAAAGACGCTACAAACGAAGCCATTCGCGATTGGATTAATAATCCTGTTGATACACATTATATAATCGGATCGGCGATTGGACCTCATCCTTATCCCGATATGGTTACACGTTTTCAAAGTATTATTTCAGAAGAAATAAAATGGCAGTTAAAAGAAAAAGAAGGACGAGAAAATCCTGATTATGTTGTAGCTTGTATTGGCGGCGGAAGTAACGCCGCAGGAACATATTACCACTTTTTACACGAACCTGAAGTTGGAATTATTGCCGTTGAAGCTGCAGGAAAAGGTGTTGACAGCGGGCATAGTGCTGCAACAAGTAAATTAGGAAAAGTGGGGGTTATTCACGGCTGCAAAACCCTTTTAATGCAAACACCAGATGGACAAATTACTGAGCCGTATTCAATTTCAGCAGGGTTAGATTATCCTGGAGTTGGACCTTTACATGCACATTTGGCACAAACCGGACGCGGTGAATTCTTCTCTGTAACCGATGATGATGCTATGAATGCAGGCTTGCAATTGACAAAACTAGAAGGAATTATTCCGGCGATTGAAAGTGCCCATGCATTTGCAGTTTTAGATCAAAAGAAATTTAAACCTACAGATGTTGTCGTTATTAGTCTTTCTGGACGTGGCGATAAAGATTTAGACAATTATATTGATTATTTTAAATTGTAATAATAATCGTAATTTGGGCATTCGCTAACGCAAACAAATAACGAGAAAAAAGTAGATATGGAAAAGTTATTCTCTTACGGAACATTACGATCAAAACAAATTCAAATGCAGGTTTTCAATAAAGTATTAACTGGAACTCCTGACCAGCTTCTTGGTTATAAACTAAAAAGCCTTCAAATTGAAGAAGAATTTGGAATGGCTGATTATGTTGTCGTTGTACCAAGCGAAAATCCTTCAGAAGTTATTCATGGAGTTGTTTTCAATGTTACTAACGCAGATTTAGCAAAAGTAGATTTATTTGAATCTAATGCTTATAAAAGAGTTAAGGTTACTTTAAAATCAGGAATTTCGGCCTGGATTTATATGGAAAACTAAATAATTATAAAATAAAAAATGATTCTAGCTGCTGCACAAACAAAACCAACGCGAGGGGATATCGATGCAAATTTATCAGATCATTATCGTCTTATAGAATTGGCTGTAAAAAATAAAGCGCAATTAATTGCATTTCCTGAAATGTCTATTACAGGCTATGAAAGAGAACATGCACAGAGATTAGCTTTCCAGAAAAACGATTCGCGCTTGGATCATTTGCAAAAATTAGCTGTAGAAAATAATATTGTAATTATTGCCGGTGCACCTATTGAAATTGGCTCAAATCTGTTTATTGGCGAATTTGTAATTTCTCCAGATAAGTTAGTTTCAATTTATACGAAACAGTTTTTACACGAAGGCGAGGATGAATATTTTCAATTTTCATTTGATAATAATCCAATTATTTCAATTGAAAATCAAAAGATTTCATTTGCCATTTGTGCCGATATTGATAATCCGCTGCATCCGGAAAATGCGAAAAAGAGAGAAACTGATATTTATACTGCCAGTATTTTCTTTTCGCCAAACGGGATTCCGAACGCATACAGAGATTTGCAAAATTATGCCGAGAAACATCAAATGAATGTTTTGATGTCGAATTTCAGCGGCGAATCGTGGGGATTTCCTTCGGCAGGTCAAAGTGCATTTTGGAATAATAAAGGAGAATTAATTGGGCAGATGAATGATTCAGATTCGGGATTATTATTGGTAGAAAAACAAAAGGATAATTGGACAAGTAGGGTTTTAAAAAATTAAAAATAATGCCACAGATTTCACAGATTTGCACAGATTTTTTTCACGCAGATTTGACAGATTATTACAGATTTAATTAAAGATATTTTTAAAAAATCTGCATCAATTGGCTTAAATCAATTTAAATCTACATGAAATAAAATTTGAATAATAATCCGTGAAAATCCTTTTAATCTGTGGCAAAAAACTAACATACCTACAAGGTTTTGGAAACCTTGCAGGATAAAAAAGATATTAAAATGAACAGAATAACTCAAAAATTACAAGAAGATAAAAAGATACTTTCGATCTATTTTTCTGCGGGATATCCTAACTTAAATGATACTGTGCAGATTATTCAGGATTTAGAGAAAAATGGGGTCGATTTAATCGAAATTGGACTTCCGTTTAGTGATCCTTTGGCCGATGGGCCAACAATTCAGGCGAGTTCTACACAGGCGCTTCATAACGGAATGACAACTCAAATTCTTTTCGATCAGCTGAAAAACATCCGCGAAAGCGTAAAAATTCCCTTGATTATTATGGGATATTTTAATCCGATGTTACAATACGGCGTTGAAGCTTTTTGCAAAAAATGCAGCGAAATTGGTATCGACGGTTTAATTATTCCAGATTTACCTGTTGATGTTTACGCTGAAGAATACAAAGCGATTTTCGAAAAATACGGATTAATTAATGTTTTCCTGATTACGCCGCAAACTTCTGACGATCGTATTCGTTTTATCGACAGCGTTTCAAACGGATTCATTTATATGGTAAGTTCTGCAAGCGTTACGGGATCTCAATCTGGTTTTGGAAATGTTCAGGAAAGCTATTTCGAGAGAATAGCAAACCTAAATTTAAAAAATCCACAAATTGTAGGTTTCGGAATTTCGAATAAAGAGACTTTTAATCAAGCTACTAAATATGCAAAAGGCGCTATTATTGGAAGTGCTTTTATTAAACATTTAAGTGAAAACGGAAGTGGGAAAATTGAGGAATTTGTTGGAGAGATTCGATAAACGTATACAATAAAAGCCTAGCTTGTCATTCCGACGAAGGAGGAATCGCACTAGAAACTCCACAAGCAAATTCTCCAATCTTTGTCGAATTACGAGTGCGATTCCTCCTTCGTCGGAATGACAAAACAAACTAACAAAGCTGAAATACTAAGTGTTTCAGTTTTTTTTTTGCCCAAAATTATCGAAACCGTTTTATGTTAATATTGTGTTAAACAAAAACTAAACAAGTGTTTAAATTAAACGAGTGTTTAATTTTGTATTCGATTATAAACAATACTATGTCACAGATCGAATTAAACGATAAAAAAATTCAGATTCTTACTGTTGCTGAAAAGCTATTTTCTGAGAAAGGATTTGAGGGAACATCAATACGGGATATCTCGAAACATGCAAAAATTAATATTGCCATGGTTTCGTATTATTTTGGTTCAAAAGATAAATTACTGGAATCTTTAATCATTCATAAAACAGCTGATTTAAAGTTACAAATCGAAAGTTTACAGCATGAAGATCTTCACCCTCTTGATAAAGTCAATAAATTAGTCGAAATTTATATCAATAGAATTAATTGTAACAGAGGGATTTTCAGAGTTTTACATTTCGAACTTAATTCTAAAAAAAGAGAAGAAAGCCTTGCCGCTTTTACAGAGCTGAAAAAGGGAAACCTAAAATCTCTTGAAGCAATTATTAAAGAAGGCCAGTCAAAAGGGATTTTTAGAAAAGATGTCATTATCCCGTTGATTACACCAACGATTATGGGAACTTTTTTTCATTTTCATATGAATAAATCATTCTTTGAGGAACTCTTAAATCTAAAAACAGAAACGTTATACAACGATTACATTAAAAACAGTCTTACAAAGCACATTCAACAAACTATAAAAGCGCTACTTGTTTATGAAAATTAGTCAAATAATGCTCTTTGGAGTTTTCTTTATAGGGATATCTTCAATAGAAGCACAAGAAAAAACAAGTTTAACTTTAGATGAAGCCGTAAAAATGGCTTGGGAAAAGAGTAACGAGGTTACGCTTGCCAACACTAAGGTAAACTCAAAAAAATATGAATTACAAACGGTTAAGAATAACCAATATCCAGATTTAAAAGTTTCAGGACAATATCAGCGATTAACAAAAGCTTCGATCGATATGCCTAATCAGGGAGAAAGCGCTTCTTTAGCTTCTCCGGATCGTGCAATGCTTGGTATGGCAAATTTAAGTTTACCTCTTTTTGCAGGATTTAAAATTCAGAATAGTATTGACGCTTATGAAAGCTTATATGAAGCCGAAAGCGTTACTGCTGCTAAAACAAAAGAAGATGTTGCCTTAAGGGTAATTACTTATTACACGGCTTTATACAAGGCACAAAAAACTTTAGATGTTTTAACAGAGAATCAAAAAAGTGCTAAACAGCGTGTTACTGATTTTATTGAATTAGAGAAAAACGGAATCATTCCAAGAAATGATTTATTGAAAGCACAATTACTGGTTTCAAAAACGCAATTATCTATTGATGAAGCTAATAACAACATTAGCAACATCAACTTTTATCTAACGACATTACTTAAATTAGAGCCAACAGTAAAAATTCAGGTTAACGAAGATGATTTCTTTAACTTAAAAACAACTAATGCTCCAACATCAGATGTTTTAGCACTTGAAAGCAGAAAAGATTTAGAGGCTGTTCGTTTACAGCAAAAAGCTTCAGAAGCTAATGTTAAGATTGCAAAAGCCGGATATTATCCAACAATTTCATTACTTGGCGGTTATACTGCTTTAGATCTTAAAGACATTATTACTGTAAAATATGCTATGAATTTTGGTTTAGGTTTATCGTATGATTTATCTGGAATCCTTAAAAACAGCGCACACGTAAAAGAAGCAGAAAGCAAAGCGCTTGAAGTAAAAAATACGGAGGCTATTATGACGGACCGCATTAAAGTTGAAGTTCAAAAATCTATTGAAGATTATGACTTAGCGATCAATCAAAGTGTGGTTTATGAAGAAGCATTTCAGCAGGCTGCAGAAAATTACAGACTTGTAAAAGATAAATTCGACAATGGTCTTGCAGATACCAATGATCTTGTTGAAGCTGATGTTGAACAGCTAAGTGCTAAAATCAATACCGCTGTAGCAAAAGCAACAATTATTCAAAAATATTACGAATTACTTTCAGTATCAGGACAATTATCACAATCATTCAATCTTTCTAAAATATAATCGAAGCTCTCATGGAAAAGAAAAAGACAAATAAAAAATTCATCATCATACTAACCGTTTTGGTTTTAGTGGGAGGAACTTACGGAATATCAAAATACTTACACTCATTGGCTCACGAAGAAACGGATGATGCTCAAATTGAGAAAAAAATGAATCCGATTATTCCGAGAGTATCAGGATATATCAGTAAAGTATATGTGAAAGATAATGACTATGTAAAAAAAGGAGATACTTTATTTACTATCGATAAAAGAGATTATCAGTTAAAAATCGATGAAGCAAATGCTGCATTATTAGGAGCTGAAGGTCAATACGAAGCAGCAAAAGCTGATATTGGAAGTGCAAATGCAAGCATCTCGGTTTCTGATGCAAATATGAGATCTGCAAGCGGTTCTATCGAAAGTGCTAAAATCAGATTGAGACAGCTTACAAACGATTTCAACCGTTATAATAACTTGTATAAAACGCATACCATTACAAAACAGCAATTTGAACAGGCTCAGGCTGCAAAAGATGAAGCTGAAAACCAAGTACGTGTTTTAGAACAGCAGCAAAGAGCAAGTTCTTACCAAAAATCAGTTATTCAGTCAAAATCTAAAGTTTCTGATAAACAAACAGAAGTTGCTGCAGCAAACATCAAAAAAGCAAAAACAATGCTTGATGTTGCTCACTTAAACTTAAGCTACACAGTAGTTACAGCGGCTATTGATGGTCAGGTTTCTAAAGTTGATATTCAGCCGGGACAATTAGTTCAGCCGGGGCAATCTTTATTCTACATTATTAACAATAATGAGGCTTGGGTTGTAGCTAACTTTAAAGAAACACAATTAAACAAAATGGTTGTGGGGCAAAAAGTAAGTTTAAAAGTTGATGCTTATCCAAACTATGAGTTTAAAGGTACTGTAACTTCATTTTCTCCTGCAACAGGATCACGTTTTTCATTGTTACCTCCTGATAATGCTACAGGAAACTTCGTAAAAACAATTCAGAGATTACCAGTAAAAATTAGTTTAGATGAATCAAACGATCCTGAAAAAGTAAAACTTTTAAGACCAGGAATGAATGTTGATGTAGACGTACATTTAAAATAAAAAATGGCAGCAGCAGTACAAGCAGACGACGATTTAGTAGAATACGGTTTTAGACGTGTTGTCATTACGATTACGGCAGTACTTTGTGCATTGCTGGAAATTGTAGATACAACGATTGTAAACGTAGCACTGACAGACATGCGCGGAAGTCTTGGTGCTACCCTGACCGATGTGGCGTGGGTTATTACAGCATATGCAATTGCAAATGTTATTGTAATACCAATGACGAGCTGGTTATCGCAGCAATTTGGAAGACGTAATTATTTTGTGGCTTCTATCATTATATTTACCGTCTGTTCCTTTTTATGTGGAAATGCCACTAATATTTGGGAACTTGTAGCCTTCCGATTCGTACAAGGTATGGGTGGCGGAGCGTTACTTGTAACAGCCCAAACGATTATTACAGAAAGTTATCCGGCTGCAAAACGCGGTATGGCACAGGCCATTTACGGAATGGGTGTAATTGTAGGTCCAACTTTAGGTCCGCCTTTGGGGGGATATTTAGTAGATAATTATTCCTGGCCTTATATATTTTACATTAATATTCCACTTGGAATTATCGCTACTATTTTGGCTTTAACTTTCGTAAGAAGCCCTAAATATGGAGAAAAATTAAAAGCAAATCAGGTTGACTGGTGGGGAATTTTCTTGTTGAGTGCTTTTATCGGTTCTTTACAATTTGTTTTAGAACACGGACAGCAAGATGACTGGTTTAACGATTCACTTATTGTAACTCTAAGTGTTGTGACTGTTCTAGGATTGATTCTTTTTATTTGGAGAGAGCTGACTTACAAACATCCAATAGTTAATTTAAGTGTTTTAAAAGATGGAAATTTAAGAATTGGGACTGTAATGTGTTTCATTCTTGGTTTCGGTTTATATGGTTCAACGTTAATTATCCCTATTTATACACAGTCGATTTTAGGATGGACAGCAACTGATGCGGGATTATTATTGATTCCGGGATCTATAACAACGGCGATTATGATGCCATTTGTTGGAAACATGATTCAAAAAGGTGTTCCGCAAGGTTATATGGTTGGAGTTGGATTTTTTGTGTTTTTCCTCTTTACTTTTATGATGTACAGTCGTATGACTCCTGATACCGGTGTTGAACATATGTACTGGCCATTAATTTTAAGAGGAATTGGTCTTGGATTACTTTTTGTACCAATTACAACACTTTCACTTTCAACTTTAAAAGGAAAACAAATTGGTGAAGGAGCTGCTTTTACCGGAATGATGCGTCAATTAGGAGGTTCATTTGGTATTGCAATTATTACCACTTTTATCACACGTTTTAGTCAGGAACACAGAGTTGATTTAATCAACAATTTAGATCCTGCAAAATATGATGTTCAGCAGCGTATTGCAGGAATGCAAAGAGTTTTTATGTCAAAAGGATATAGTGCTGATGTTGCACTTAAAAAAGCTTACCAGGCAATAGAATATTCAGTATTAAAACAAAGTACCGTTTTGGCTTACATGGATATTTTTATGTACCTGGGAATTATGTTTTTATGTTGTATACCGATTATTCTCTTTATCAAAAAAGGGAAGAACAAGATTAGCGCAGCCGACGCAATGCACTAATAATAATAATTTTATAATACGCAGAAACGCCGAATTCAATTTAGAATTCGGCGTTTATTTTTTTGTTGACATCCACTAAATCTTCAGGGATTGAAATCTTTATCAATATTGTTGAAATTTACAGGGATTGAAATCCCTGCCTACAATATGTTCCGAGCCTTCGGCTCTCTAGTAAAAAATCTTAGAACCTTAGCATCTTAGTAACTCAGAACCTTAAAAAAACCTCTGATCCTTTGTAACTTTGAACCTTTGTCCCTCAAAATTTACCTTGTAAAAACCAAATGATTTCCTTTTGAAAGATTCGCATCAAAATGATAACCTTCGTAATTAAAACCTTTTAAATCATCAATAGTTTCTGCATTTGTATCAATAATATAACGCACCATCATACCTCTCGCCTTTTTTGCGAAGAAACTGATCATTTTTAATTTTCCATCTTTGTAATCTTTAAAATCCGGAGTGATTACAGGAACTTTTAAAGCTTTTACATCAACTGCCGAGAAATATTCGTTACTGGCTAAATTCACAAATAATTCCCCTTTTGTCAATTCTTTGTTTAAAGCTTTTGTAACAACAGGTTTCCAAAATTCATGCAGGTTTTTATAATCTCCAACAGGCAGTTTTGTTCCCATTTCTAAACGGTATGCCTGCATTAAATCAAGCGGTTTTAAAACTCCGTAAAGTCCTGATAAAATTCTAAGTTTATCCTGAAGAACATCTAATTTTTCTAACGGAATTGAATAAGCATCTAAACCTGTATAAACATCACCATCAAAAGTATAAACTGCCGGGCGGGCATTTTCAACCGTAAATGGTGTTTTCCAGTCTTGGTTTCGTTTCCAGTTTAAGTCAGCAAGTTTATCGGAAATTGACATTAAATGAGATAATTCAGCAGGTTTTTTCCCTTTTAATATTTTATGAACCTGACGCGCTTCTTTTAAAAATGAAGGTTCAGTATGTTGAGCAGTAGGTAATTCTTTTTCGAAATTCAGTGATTTCGCCGGCGATATAACAATTTTCATTTGTGCATTTTTATATGACTCAAAAATACAAATTGCATTTTTAAAAATATGTTATTGTAATTGATTTGTTTTATTACTGTATAGTTTTTTTCGCCACGAATTACACGAATTTTCACGAATTATTCTTTCACGCAGATTGCGAAGATTTTTTGCCACAGATTAAAAAGATTTTCACAGATTTTTTAATCATTTTAATCCTTTAATCTGTGGCTATATTTTTCTGCCACGAATTATTCTTTCACGCAGATTGCAAAGATTTTTTGCCACAGATTAAAAAGATTTCCACAGATTTTTTAATCATTTTAATCCTTTAATCTGTGGCTATATTTTTCTGCCACGAATTATTCTTTCACGCAGATTGCAAAGATTTTTTGCCACAGATTAAAAAGATTTCCACAGATTTTTTTAATCCTTTTAATCCTGTAATCTGTGGCAGAAAAAAAATAATTCGTGTAATTCGTGGCAGCCCTTTCTCAATTTATAAAAATCAACGCATCAAAATGTGAAATTGTTCAAAAAAGTGAGCGATAGATTATAATAGGGATTTTCTATGTTGTAAATTTGCATGCATTTCATTTCTTCGAAAATTGAAATCATCTTTATTCAAAAATTAGTGAATTCGTGGCTATACAAACAAATTATAAAACTGCTTTACAAAACAAAATCTTCGATATTATTTCGAAAGCTTCTCAGGAATTAAATGTAGACTCTTATGTGATAGGAGGTTTCGTTCGTGATTTGCTTTTAAACCGAGGTTCTAAAAAAGATATCGATGTTGTAGCGGTTGGAAGCGGCATCGAATTAGCGCTTAAAGTTTCTGACTTACTTCCGAATAAACCAAAAGTTCAGGTTTTTAAAACTTACGGAACAGCAATGCTTCGTTTTGAAGATACCGATATTGAATTTGTTGGTGCCCGAAAAGAATCTTATAATTTTGACAGCCGAAATCCGATTGTAGAAAACGGAACGCTTCAGGATGACCAAAATCGTCGTGATTTTACAATCAACGCTTTGGCTTTATCTTTAAATGCAACTAACTTTGGAGATCTTTTAGATCCGTTTAATGGATTGGCGCATTTAGAAAGTAAAACCATCAAAACGCCTTTAGATCCGGATATTACCTATTCTGATGATCCGCTGCGAATGCTGCGTGCGATTCGTTTTGCAACACAGTTAAATTTTGAAATTGAAGAAAATTCATTGAATGCGATTACCAAAAATGCAGATCGAATTAAAATTATTTCGGGTGAAAGAATCGTAGACGAATTGAATAAAATTCTTTCTACACCAAAACCGTCAACCGGATTTTTACTTTTATATAAAACCGGGCTTTTAGATTTAATCTTACCTGAATTAACAGCGTTGAATCAGGTAGAAGAAATCGAAGGTCATACGCATAAAAACAACTTTTACCATACACTTGAAGTAGTTGATAACATTTGCCCAAATACAGATGATGTTTGGCTGCGATGGTCGGCTTTACTTCACGATATTGGAAAAGCACCAACAAAACGTTTCAATAAAAAACAAGGCTGGACTTTTCACGGACATGAATTTTTAGGTGGAAAAATGGCAAAAAAAATATTCGAACGTTTACATATGCCATTGAATCACAAAATGAAGTTTGTACAAAAAATGGTCATTATGAGTTCACGCCCAATTGTTTTGGCGCAGGATATTGTAACCGACAGCGCAGTTCGTCGTTTAGTTTTTGATGCTGGTGAAGATGTTGAGGATTTAATGACATTATGTGAAGCTGATATTACAACCAAAAACCCAGCAAAGTTTAAGAAATATCATAAAAACTTTGAAATTGTTCGCAAGAAAATTGTTGAAGTTGAAGAACGCGATCACGTTCGTAATTTTCAGCCGCCGATTTCCGGTGAAGAAATTATGGAAATGTTCGATTTGAAGCCTTCTCGTGAAATTGGAGTTTTAAAAGAAGCTGTAAAAGAAGCTATTTTAGAAGGAGATATTCCAAATGAATATCAGGCTGCGTATGATTTTGTGATTAAAAGAGCTGCGAAATTAAATTTAACTCTTAAGAAATAGCATGGATCTTTTAGGTGGAATTTTTATATCTATATTATTGTTAATAATTATTTATTCAAATTTTATTTTTTTTAAGGGATTTAAGAAAACTGGAGAAAAACATATCAAACACAAATTATTTTACTTTTTAATGTCTGTTATTATTCCTTCTTCTGTAATTTTTATTGTTGCTGCTCTTTTAACTAGTCCTGCTTTAATTGAAATGTCGGGTTTAAGAACTGAGATGAATGATAAAATTTCCAGGATTATCTTCGGAAGCGTAATATTTGCTCCAAGTATTTTAATCAATATATATTTCTCGAAATTCTATTTAAAAAGAATTTCCAAAACAAAAAAGACAAACGAAATCGAATTAATCGGAAAAGAATGAAAAGAGAGAATAAATCAGTAATCATTTGGTTACTATCAGGTTGTGTTTTATTATTTTTAATGGTTGTCGTGGGCGGAATCACACGTTTAACTAATTCAGGTTTATCAATGACGGACTGGCATTTGGTTACCGACACATTTCCTCCTTTAACAGACGCAAAATGGCAAGCCGCTTTTAATGAGTATAAAAAGTTTCCTGAGTATCAAAAAATCAATATTCACAACGATTTTCAATTAGCAGATTATAAATTCATTTATTTCTGGGAATGGTTTCACCGTTTCATCGGTCGTATAATTGGTTTGGTTTTCTTTGTGCCGTTTGTTTACTTCTTAATCAAAAAGAAATTAGATACTCCAACTATTAAAAAATGTATTGTTCTTTTGGCAATGGGCGGTTTTCAAGGATTTTTGGGCTGGTTTATGGTTCGCAGCGGATTAATCGATAATCCGGATGTAAGTCATTTTAGACTTTCATTACACTTAACTTTTGCTTTTATCACTTTTGCTTATACACTTTGGGTTGCGTTGGATTTGATTTATCCTGAAAGAAATATCAATAAAATATTACCGCTTCGTAAAATCGCCAGATATGCTTTAGCAGCTTTATTAATCCAAATTATTTATGGTGGATTTGTTGCTGGACTAAATGCCGGATTAATTCACAATCACTGGCCTTTAATGAGCGATGGAGAATTTATTCACGAATCGGTTTTTATTGAACAATCTAGTTTGATTAGGAATTTAATTGAAGGGAAAAGCGGCGTTCAGTTTGTACACAGAACTTTTGCTTATGTTGTTGTTGGAATTATTCTTTTCCTTTTCTTCAAAAGTAAAAAATATACGCTTACTAATACGCAGGTAAACGGAATCAATACTTTAATAGTTTTTGTTTTTATACAATTCCTTCTTGGTGTTTTTACATTATTATACAGCGTGCCTTTGGCTTTAGGATTAATTCACCAAATTATGGCGTTTTTCCTTTTGAGTGCCATGACATATACATTGCATCGATTGAGCAAATAATGTTTTGAACGATATAAAAAAGAGCCGAAAATTTCGGCTCTTTTTTATTTTATGTATTTGGTTAATTCCGTTTGAAAATTTACGTCTCGTTAACCGGATTGAAATCCGTCAGAAATGATAATCACACAATATAACGTTCCGTAGGAACGTCTCATTTAAAAATAAATCTATTTTATCCCAGCCAGGTTTTAAAATCCTGCACTTTTTCACGGCTTACAATAACCTCATCTTCTTTGTAAGTTGGTAAAATTACTTTTAAACGAGAATTGGTATACACCTGAATTTCTTTAATTGCCTGAAGCGGGACAATAAATTTTCTGCTTACGCGAAAGAAATCCTTTTTGTCTAGTTCCTGCTCCAGAATCTCTAAAGTCGAATCAATTAAATAATTTCGATTGTCGTAAGTATGAATGTAAGTTCCTTTATTTTCACTAAAAAAACATTCAATTTCCTCTGTAGTAATTACTTTTAAATGCTGACCAATTTTAACCGTAAATCTCTTTTTGTATACTTTCTCAAAAGGGTTTGACAGCATTTGACGAATCTGTTCAAAATCAAGCTGCAGATTTTGAGTTTCTGAACTTGGTTTTGGCAAGCGTGTTTTAAATTTAGTAACCGCCACTTCCAGATCATCTTCGTCAATTGGTTTGAGGAGATAATCGATACTATTTAATTTAAATGCTTTTAAAGCATATTCATCATAAGCAGTTGTAAAAATAATAGCGCTTTTGATATCTATTTTTTCAAAAATTTCAAACGACAAACCATCTGACAATTGGATATCCAGAAAAATCAAATCCGGATGATCGTTATTGCTAAACCAATGAAGAGATTCTTCTACAGAATGCAGCATTGTTTTTACGGCAATATCTAACTTTTCAAGCTTTCGCTGCAACAATCGCGCAGCTGGTTTTTCGTCTTCTATAATTAATGTGGTCATTTAGTACTGTGCTAAATTTTTAAAAAAAAATATAATTTAAAATTACTCCCATTTATTTTTATTCTGAGCTTCTTTCTCCATATATTTTTTAATTTTTTTGTCCTCCCATTCTTTATTTAAAAAAAGATCAGGTCCAAAAACTGAAAATGCATGAATGGCTAAAGCAATACCCCAATAAAATGCTGTTGAATAGACTTCCCATTCTCTAAAGTTTCTAATTTCAAAATGATTACCTATAAAACCTCTGCTATTCAAACTAGAAATAATGATAATCGCATTTACGATAAGATAAACTTTCAAATGCGAATAAAAGCCTTTTATTCTTTTAACTTTTCTGTATGCTATATTGTAACTTTCATCTGTACTAAATTCATGTGCATAATCTTCGTACATGTGTCTTCTAAATCGTCCCATTTTTATTGAATTAAATTATTGCCATTTTTTTTTATTCTCTTTTTCTTTTTCCATCAATTCTTTGATTTTTCTTTCTTCCCAATCTTTACCTAAAACCGGAAATATTTCAAAAACTTTTAATCCGTGAAAAAGAACTCCAACTCCCCACCACAATAAGGGCCAGAAAAACCATAAATATTCTGGTGATGTCCATAAATTAATGACAATCAAAATAATATTTACACCAATGTAAGAGGTAAGATTAGCATAAAAGCCCTTTATATTTTCTACTTTCTTTTTTGCAAGATAGTATCTGTCTTCTTCATTATATTTTATTTCCATGATTACACCCATTTTTGTTTTTTCTGTCTTTTCTCTAAAATACTTTTCAGTTTACGTTCTTCCCATTCATTTCCTAAAATTTTAAAAGAAACAAATAAGTCTATTGCAGAACATACAAATACCGAACTCCAAATTACCATTACAACATCGTTTAAAAAATTTAATGGAAAAAAGTTCAATGGAGCTCCATAATATTCCTTTAACACAAAAGCTGCTAATCCTGCTGCATATATTAAAGCATGCATATAAAAGGATCTTAGTCTAACCACTTTTTTTCTAAAGATTTGCTCAAACTCCAGTTTTTCTCTTTCATTGTTACAATTCGTTTCCATGATTACTCCCATTTTTGTACTTTATTTTTCTTTTCTAAGAGGCTTCTTAACTTTCGTTCTTCCCATTCTCGACCAAGAAATTTAAAAGAAACCACCATATCAATTACACAACTAATGTAAACTGCCGTCCAAATACTCATTACAACTCCGTTTATAAATTGAAAAGGGAAAGAATGCAAAGGCAATTCTGTATATTGTTTTAATACATAAACAATTAAAGCAATGATGTAAAAAAATGTGTATTTATAAAATGATTTCAGTTTAGCTACTTTTTTACTTGCTAATTGTTGTAATTCATTTTCTTCGATATTATTACTAGAATTGTTTTCCATGATTACTCCCATTTTTGTTTTGAATTTTCTTTTTCTAAAATTGACTGGATTTTTCGTTCTTCCCAGTCTTTATTAAAAATTGGAGAGAAATTAAAAGCTTTCATTCCGTGTAAAATTATCGGAATTGTCCATCCCAGTACAGAATACAAACACCACAAATAACCTGGCGAAGTCATAAGATTGACTACAATAACAATTGGGTTACAAAGAAGATAAACCGTTAAATGCTGATAAAACTTCTTAATTTCAATCACTTTTTTCTGAGCTTCATAGTAACGCTCTCCTTTGTTATAATTTGGTTCCATGATTATTTCCAGTTTCTCTGTTGGTTTTCTTTTTCTAAAATCTCCCTGATTTTTCGTTCTTCCCAATCAGAACTGTATCCAAATACTTTAAAAGCATGCATTACAACTCCAAATCCCCAACCTAAAGCAGAAAACCAAAACCATTGAAATCCAGGAGAGTACGTTAAATTTACAAAAATTAAGCACGGAATCACACAACAATAAGAAATTACGTTTGCATAAAATCCTTTTAATTCCTCTACTCTCTTTTTTGCTCTGAAATAAGCTTTAGTTTCGTCACTATAATCTGCACTTGTTTCCATAACTGTAATTTGTTTGGTTAAAATTGGAATCTTAACCGTGAAATTTTTCTCGTTTTGTTCCACTATAACTTTCCTGTTCGTTACAATTTCGTAGCGGTTTACAATATTTTGTAATCCAACGCCTTGTCTGTCTTGTAACACTTCTTTCTTTTGAAAATCATTTTGAATGGCTAAATAATCGCCATCAATAAAAATCCTGATGTGCAGTGGTTTTTGTTCACTTACTACATTATGCTTTACTGTATTTTCGAGCAGAAGCTGTAACGATAACGGAACCACTTTTGCGTCTGGGTTAATGTTTGTTGTAGGCAATTCATAAAACAAACTATTCTCAAAACGCATTTTCAATAAATTCATATAAGTTTTTGCAAATGACAATTCATCTTCAACAGAAACCAGTTCTTTATCTTTTTGCTCTAAAACATACCTGTAAATTTTAGATAAAGAAGTCGTGAACCGCTGCGCGTTATCCGGGTTTTCTTCAATCAAAGAACTTAATACATTTAAACTATTAAAAAGAAAATGCGGGTCGATTTGATTTTTTAAACTTTCGAATTTAGCACTTGCCGTTCCTGCAATAATCTTTTGCTGCGTAACTTCAAATTTTGACGCCTGTTTCCATTTTACCATGAAACTTCTCGCTTGCATGAAAGTTGACACTGCTAAAGACAAAATAATATAAAACAGATGTATCCAAATCATTCTTTCGCTAAAGAACTTCTCTAAAGGCATGCTTTGCAGGTAAACAAAAATGTAATAATTTATTCCTAAAACTACCGGAACGGTATACAAAACAGTAACTATAATTCCGTAGTAAACCCTTAGATTTGTCTGCTCCAGCCAATCCCATTTTTTGTCTAAGAGCACATTAATGTATCCGTTTCCAAAACCTACTCCAAAAGAATAAAGACAGCTTATAAAAAAGGTTATAAGAACGTTTTCTACACTTAAATCATCTCCTAAACAAGCTGAGAATATCACTGTAAAAATCATAGAAATCTTAAACGAAACAATTGTACCGCTTTTTAAATCTGCATATATATTTCTATGATCTTTCATTTATAAACTGGCTTAAATTGATACTTTTTATTTACAAGTTTTTTGAATTTCCAAAGCTCTGTCTAATCCCCATTTAGGAGAAAAAGGAGTTTCTGGTTTAAAAGTAGCAAAAAGTTCTATAGCTTTATCAACTTGAGCACAAAGTGGTTTTGTATCAACTCCTGTCCATTTTGCACCGCCTATTTGATAATCAGCTTCTCCAAAAACAATTCTTGGGTTGTTTGGGTCGATCGCTTTTCCTTTTGCGTAAGCTTCCATTACTTTAGCCGAATATTTCATTCCGTTTGTCATTGGGTCAGCAACAACATATCCTGTATAAATTAAAGCTTGCAAAGCATAAAGTTCAGCATTGTTTTGATCTTTAATAAATTCTACGTCTAATGCATCCTGAGCTTTTGTTAAAAGAAGATCAATTTTTGTTTTATCTTTTTCAGTAAAAACGGCTGTTGTATTCATTAAAGCGATATAATAATTTGGCAGATAACTGTTCTTATCAGCAGAGGCAATTCTTTCAAATAATGCCGAAGCTTCTGTGTTTTTTCCTTCTTTCCAAAGTGCAAAAGCTTTAGTCATTCCTTGTTCAAATTGAGTTTGAGCAGAACTTATTACTACTACAAATAATGCGATTAAAGTGATGATTTTTTTCATTTTATAAGTAATTTAAATGGTTATTTTGATTTGTTTGTTAGTTACTAATTTATAATACAATTTCAATTTTTGAATCTTTCTCAACAATAAATTTAGCATCTTTATAGGCAGGCGGTCCCATAAACCCTTTTGCATTGTTTGAAGCTGCATAATCTTCGGAAGGTATTCCCATCGCGTTTCTATCAAGCTTACCGTTATTGTTTTCATCGTGATACGTTGAAATTGCATATTCTCCCGAAGGAAGATTGTCAAATGTTACGGTAACTTCATTGTTTTTAATTTCAGAAGAAAGACTTTTGTAAGTCGTTTTAAGAAATGTACCGTCTGAGTTGTACAAACCTACTTTCACAATTCCTGTATTGTTTTTAATGCCTGAAACAGATACAGTCAATTTTACATTTTGAGCAGACATTAAGCTGCAGATAAATAACGTGATTAGTGTAATAATTTTGGTCATGATTTCTTTTTTTTAAGTTACTAAGCTGCTAAGGTTCTGAGATTCTAAGTTTTTTTATTGATGATTAAAACTCTTTTTTTCTAGGTTCAAAGTTGCAAAGGGACAAAGTGACAAAGGTTTTATCCTTTTTAAGTTTTGATGGAACTTTGAACCTTTGTCTCTTTGTTTCTTTGTACCTTTTAATTTATACTTCAAAAGTATATCTGATTTTACTGTCTTAAAATTAAATGATACTGAGTTGTCGATTTTTGCTGCTGAATTGTTTTTTTGAAGGTTCTAAGGTTCTGAGTTGCTAAGATTCTAAGTTTTTTTTAGTTTTTAAAATCTTAGCAACTCAGAACCTTAGCAACTTAGCACCTACAAATTCTTCAACTGATTCTCACTCTTATTCTGGCTGATCGTCCAGAAGAAACCTACGAAGAAAAATCGGTCTGCGGTTGGTGTAATCGCTTGTCTGTTATACACTCCGTTTGGATCTGGTAATTTTGCGTAATCGTATCCAAAGATATTCTGCGTTCCTAAAATGTTTGAAACTGAGAAATAAAGGATTTTTTGTGTTGTCAATAAATACGCCCAGTTAAAACTCAAACTATTATATGATTTTGTTTTTCCGTTCATAAATTGCATTTGGTTTGGATCGTTGTACGGACGTCCTGAACTGTAACTGTTTGTGAATCCAATTTGTGATTTCCAGTCGGTAATAAAATATTTCGTTACAACAGATAAGGTGTGATTTGCAATAAAACTTGGCGTTGCCATTCTTGGAAAGTTTTTATATTGTCTTTCAGAATCAATATAAGAATAGGAAATCCAATATTCTAAATTTTTATACAAATTGCTGTCTCTCCAAAATAAATCCAATCCTTTTGCATAACCTTTTCCATTATTATTGAAAACCGAATTGTACTGAATATCTCTTGTATCGTATTGCACTAAATTGCTGTAATCTTTATAATAAGCTTCGGCTCTAAAAGTTTGTCCCGGCTGTGTAAACTGATAATTTAAAATATAATGCTGTGCTTTTTCACTTTCAAACTGGTGGTATTTTGAATACTTAATATAATCTACAACAGGTGTTTGAGAAAAGTCTCCGTAAGCAAATGAAAACTGGCTGTTTTTTGAAACTTTGTATGCTAATGAAGCTCTTGGTGCAATATTGTTTTCATTTAATAAACTGTTGTTAGAATATCTTAAACCAACTTTCATTGCCAGCTTTTTAGAGAATAAAATATCTGCTTCTGTATAAGCTGCAAAAATATTAGAATCATATCCGTTTTTCACGTCAATAGAAATATTGTCATCAAAGTTTTCATTGAATTTGGTAATGAAATAATCAGCTCCAAAAGACAATTTGAAATAGTTTGATACTTTCTTTCCAAGTTTTAATTTCAACTGCGCTGCATTTTCATCTGTATTGATATCATTAATATCGTATTTTGTTTTGTTTTTGCTGTAACCGTAGCTAATTCCAGAAGTTAACTGCCATCCCGTTCCAAAAGTTCCTTTATAAGAAGTGTTTAGGTAGAAGTTATTGTTGTTTAAATCTGTTCTTATTGGGTTCTCGAAATTGATGTTTTTCTGGTTCAAATCGAATTTTTCAGAATCAAAAGCTGCGTATAATTTAAAGATTCCGTTTGTAAAATTATATCTGTAAACTGTTTCACCTCCAAGCGATTGATACGGATTATTCCAGTCTACATTTTGTGGAATCACTGCCTGATAAGGCGCTAAATTAATGTAAGCCATATTTACGCTTAACGAACTTTTTGTCCATTTTTGAGTATTTCCTAAACTCAAACCAACGGTCATTAAACCAATATCGGTTTTATTATGATCTGGTTCATCCTGTGTATTTAAAAGCAAAACACTTGATAAAGCTTCACCATATTCTGCCGAGTAACCTCCGGTAGAAAAAGCAATTCCGCTGAATAAGAAAGGGGAAAAACGGCTTCTTGTTGGTAAATTATTGGTTGTTGCTCCGTACGGCTGTGCCACGCGAATTCCGTCAACAAAAGTCTGCGTTTCGCTGGCTTCACCTCCACGTACAAACAAACGTCCGTCCTCGCCCACACTTTGCGTTCCAGGCAAAGTCTGCAAAGCGGCAACAATATTTCCTGCAGAACCTGCAGTTGTTACAATATCTAAAGGCTTTAAAACCGAAACCCTTGCTTTGTCTCCAGATTCTAAAGTTCCGGCTGTAATAACAACGGCATCCAGAGTGTTTACATTTTCTCTTAGTTTTATTGTTTGATTTTTATAATTAGCAACATCAATTTCATTTTTAAAAGTTTCGAAAAGTAAAAAGCTTACTACTAAAAACTGATTTCCGGTTGAAGTAGTTTCAAAAGAAAAATCTCCAGTTTCAGAACTTGTTGCTCCATCGTAAGTTCCGTCTATATAAATATTAGCGCCGGCAACAGGTTTTCCTTTTTGGTCCAAAACTTTTCCTGAGATAACATTTTGTGCAAAAGTAAATGTGCTTAGTAATAATAAAATAAAAGTAATTCTGGTTTTCATACCTGTTGATTTTATTGGTTATTGGTCATGTATGCTGTCGCCTTTTATTTAATGGTGTTTGCAAGCAAACTTTTTAAGTGGCGATTTCATGATATTGGTTTTTGATGGAGCAAATGTATTTTAACATTTCCTGTTAAAAAATATATAATAACCCAATTGTAGAATTTTAAGGATGAGTTGTAAATTACAAATTTGTATCTTAGCTGTAGTGTTTCTAAAAACTATTAACTATGTCAGAAAGTAAAAGAGTTTCGAATTTGTATCAATCCATTTATAATGGAAATCCGTGGCTTGAAGTTACCTTAGCTGATACTTTAAAAGATGTAACTGCAGCTCAGGCTTATAAAAAAATCAATCCTAATTTAAACACGATTTGGGAAATTGTCAATCACCTAATACAATGGAGAAGAAACATATTAAAACGTGTTCAGGGAGAAATAATTACCACTCCCGATCATAATTATTTTGTGCCAATTTTAGATTCATCTGAACCAGCCTGGGAACAATCACTGCAAAGTCTGGCAAAATCTCAGGAATTATGGAGTGCTTGTTTGAATAATTTTAATGATGCGGATTTCGAGAAAATAGATCAAAATAATAATCATAATTTTTATGAAGATATTCACGGAATCATTCAGCATGATGTTTACCATTTGGGACAGATTGTTATTTTGAAAAAATTATTAAACACATAGAAACATAGATTTAATATTGTGTTTGAGATTATTTTAAAATCCAGATTTTACGCATAGCTATGTCTTTATGCAAATGAAATGCCTTTTTTAAAGTTTTCAATTCTATGTTTCTAAGTGTTAAAAAATAAAACAATTATGAAAAACTCACTTTTTATTATCGCTTTTTTATTGATGAATGTAATCGGTTTTTCTCAGGAAACCGAAGTTAAATTCGACGAAAATCTTGCAAAATCCCTGAATGCCGATGAATACGGAATGAAGAAATATGTTTTCTGCCTTTTAAAATCAGGAACCAATACAACGGCTTCAAAAGAAGAAACCAAAAAGTTGTTTGAAGGACATATGGCAAACATCAATAAACTGGCAAAAGAAGGAAAACTGGTTGTTGCCGGCCCTTTTATGAAAAACGATAGAAATTATAGAGGTATTTATATTTTTAACGTAGAAACTGTTGACGAAGCAAAAGCACTTGTAGCAACAGATCCAGCTATAAAAGCCAATTTACTCGAAGCCGAATTAACGCCTTGGTACTGCACCGCAGCTTTACAGGAAACTGTAAAAATTCATGAAAAGATTGCCAAGACGAAAATGTAATACTCTATATGAAAACAGAAAAAGAAAAAATGATTTCGGGCGAATATTACAACGCTTTTGACCCGGAATTAGTAAAAGGCCGCCGAACTGCAAAAAATCTTTTACACAGCTTAAATGTAAAAGAATACAGAGTTACCAAAAAAGCAAAAGAAATTTTAAAAGAATTAATTCCCAATACTGGAGCTGGTTTTTACATCGAACCACCTTTTCATTGTGATTATGGTTATAATATTTTTTGTGGAGAAAACGTTTATTTTAATGTGAATTGCGTTGTTTTGGATTGTGCTCCTGTAAATATTGGTTCGAATGTATTTATTGCGCCAAATGTTCAAATTTATACAGCCTCGCATCCGCTTGACGCTGAATTGAGAAAATCGCTTGAGAATGCTTATCCGGTTACAATTGGGGACGATTGCTGGATTGGCGGAAATTCTGTTATCTGCCCGGGAGTTACGATCGGAAAAGGCTGTGTTATTGGCGCCGGATCTGTTGTAACAAAAGATATCCCTGATAATTCACTGGCCGTTGGAAACCCTGCAAAGGTAATCCGAAAATTAAATCAAGAACCTGAATCAAAATCATAATGCTTACCTTAAATAAAGTTCACCATATTGCCATTTTATGCTCTGATTATCAAAAATCTAAAACCTTTTATACCGAAATTTTAGGATTAACGATTATAAGAGAAATTTACAGAGAAGAACGCCAGTCTTACAAATTAGATTTGGCTCTAAATGGAATTTATGTAATTGAATTATTTTCATTTCCAGATCCGCCAAAAAGACCTTCAAGACCAGAAGCCGTTGGATTACGTCATTTGGCGTTTGAAGTAATTAATCTAAATGAAACTGTTGCTTTTTTGACTTCAAAAAATATAGAATCTGAGCCAATACGAATTGATGAAACGACTGAAAAGCGTTTTACATTTATCACAGATCCTGATTTACTGCCGATAGAGTTTTATGAGAGATAAGTTTTTGCTGCGAAGGCGCTAAGACGCGAAGTTTTTTTTCTCGTTTTATGTCATTTCGTATGTAAAGGAATATTTCAATTGCCTCCAGCTTTAGCTGGATGATTTAAAAATCAAGCTGAAAAGGCTTTAGCCAAACATACGGTAGTTCGGCTAAAGCCTTTTTTCTATCATATTTCGTTCCTCCAGCTAAAGCTGGAGGCAATTTATTTCTTTAATAATTTTAATAAAAAAACTTCGCGTCTTAGTGCCTTCGTAGCATCCATTACACCGCTATACTCATAAAAACACACTGAAAGAATTTTCTTATTTTAATAATTTTAACATATAATAAGGAACGATTATTATTAAAAAACAGATTTGATTGCCTAATTTTGTGAAATCGCAAATAAAATCCTGCGACTACAAAATCACTTCTGATGAACAAAACGGCGCAAATCAAAAAAAATCATCAATTTATTAAATTCCGAAAATTAGTTATTGTTTCTATTTTAATTGGGTTTCTTTCAGCCTTTCTCGGAATTTCACTTAAAAAAATTACGGAGTATTACGAAGAAATCTTCTTCCATGAAGTTTCGGTAAACCCAATATTTTACATCATTTTTCCGGTTTTTGGGTTATCTGTAATTTATTTTTTGAGACAATATCTTTTTAAGAAAAAAGAAAACAAAGGAATTAAAGAAGTTTTTGAAAGCACAAAAACAACAAAAAATCTTCCATCTTATAAAATTCCATCACACTTTATCAACGGATTACTTACCGTAGTTTTTGGCGGCTCTACCGGAATAGAAGTTTCTACCGTTGTTGCTACTGCAACAATTGGTTCAGTTGCCCACGAAAAAGAAAATATCTTCCGTCAATACAAAACAGAATTAATCTGTGCAGGGGTTGCAGCCGGAGTTACAGCGCTCTTCAGCAGTCCAATTGCGGGTATTTTATTTGCTTTTGAAGTTATATCACGAAAAGTAACGCGTGTTTTTATCATTTCAAATATCATTGCTGTTTCAATCGCTTTTGGCTTACTTTCTATTTTAAAAGAAGAACCTTTATTTTCGGTTTCAATTACAACCTGGCATTTAAAAGCAATCCCGTATTTCATTCTTTTAGGAATTTTAGCCGGAATGAATTCGGTTTATTTAACCAGATGTGTATTGTTTTTTAAATCTCAGTTTGGAAAAATCGGAACTCATTATTATAAAATTATTATTGGTTCTGTTGTTTTAAGTATTTCGTTATTTATTTTCCCTCAATTATATGGGGAAGGTTATCATGCTATAAAAGACATTTTCGGAAATACTGCACAAATACCTTTAACCATAACATTAGCTTTAACATTCATCGGAATTTTAATTCTAAAACCTATTGTAACTTCTATAACATTAGCTTCGGGGGGCGACGGCGGTGTTTTTGCTCCGAGTTTGTTTATTGGTGCTTTCTTAGGATTGTTACTGGCGTCTATTTTAAACAGTTTTTTCCATGTAAATGTAATTCCGGTTAATTTCATGATTATCGGGATGGCGGCTGTTTTGAGCGCAAGTATTCATGCTCCGTTTACTGCCATCTTTTTGGTATGCGGCTTAACAAACGATTATACTCTGTTTTTACCAATTCTTGTAGTTTGTTTAATTTCAAAATACACTGCCAAAACAATTTATCCTTACACTGTATATAGTTACGCCCCAAGCTTGACGAAATAATTTTTTTGCCACGAATTCACCAATTTTTCTAATTTATTAAACGCAAACATTTGTGAATTCGTGGCAAAAAGTACCACAAATTACATTACTATGCCAACTCCTAAAATTAAAAGAAGCTATCGCAAGACACGCTATATTCTTTACAAAGAAACTTTAATTGACTACAAGGAACATTTTTGGTCATTTTTAGGATCATTTGCCGGAATTGGGATTTTGGCTTACGTACAGTCCCTGCATTTTTCCGGAAGTGATGCCGTATATTTAATTGGTTCTTTTGGAGCTTCGAGTGTATTGGTTTACGGAATCATTCAAAGTCCGTTTTCTCAGCCTCGAAATCTGGTTGGAGGTCATATAATCTCTGCTATTGTAGGCGTAACCGTTCATAAACTGGTTCCAGATGTTATGTATATAGCTGCTCCATTGGCAGTTTCTCTTGCCATAATTTTAATGCAGATTACCAAAACGCTTCATCCTCCCGGGGGTGCAACGGCTTTAATTGCTGTTATTGGAACAGAAAAAGTAAAAGCTTTAGGTTATATGTATGTTCTTTCTCCTGTTTTAAGCGGGGTGCTTATTTTACTTTTAACGGCTTTAATTTTTAATAATATGACTTCGAGCAGAAGTTATCCTAGTCATAGTACTTACCACAAACATTATCATAAACTTAGAAAGAGATTGACTGGGAAATAATTCTCTGGTCTGCTCCTGCAAGGTTTTCAAAACCTTGCAGGAATGTAAATATATGAATGTCATCCTGAGCGAAGTCGAAGGGCGCTCCAATTGGAATCGGGGCTTCGACTTCGCTCAGCCTGGCAATCGACGTCACTTAATCAGAAAGCTGAAAAAATCTTTTCAACAAATCGTAATTCACAATTCGTATTTCGTTTTTTATATTTTACCTTTGACCTCTCAATAAAAACAAAGATTATGGTTTATAAATTTAGAGTAATTCTAGACGCCGAAGAAGATATTTTTAGAGACATTGCTATTCTTGAAGACGATACACTTGAGGATTTACACAATGCTATCTTCAACGCTTTTGGTTTTGACGGATCAGAAGTTGCTTCATTTTATACTTGTGATGAAACCTGGAATCAGGAAGATGAAATTCCTCTTTTTGATACTGGCGATGTTCCGGGAGAACAAAGAACCATGAACGATTATCCGTTATCTAGTATTTTAGATAAAGAAAACACAAAGATTATCTACGTTTATGATTTCATCAGCATGTGGACTTTCTTAGTTGAATTGGCCGCCATCGAAGAAGAAGCTGTAGGCGCAACTTATCCTGAAACTTTATTCTCTCACGGAGTTATGCCAGACGAAGCAATGGAAAAAAGCTTCGAAGCTGATGATATGCACAATGATATCTACGGAGAATTTGAAGATGACTTAGACGAAGATGATCTTGATATGTTCGAAGGCGACGACAGCTTCGAAGATTATGGATTTGAGGAAAATTGGAATTAGTTTTTTTGAGGTCCAAAGGCTCAAAGTTGCAAAGGTTCAGAGGTTTTCTTTAGAATCTTTGATTTCTTATTGTAGGAATATTTTTATTTTTGTGTTTGATTTTTTAAATGCAAAATATGAATACTTTTAGAGACCTTTTGATTTGGCAGAAGTCAATGAACTTAGTTACCGAAATTTACCAATTAACAAATTCATTCCCGAAAGAAGAAATTTATGGACTGTCTTCACAAATTAGGAGATGTTCTATATCAATACCGAGTAATATTGCTGAGGGATATGGAAGAGACGGAAATAATGATTATTTGAGATTCTTAAATATTTCAATTTCATCATTGTTTGAAATGCAGACTCAGCTTGAAATTTCATTCAATTTAAAATATATAACCGAGTATCAATTCAATAAAATAAATGGAGAAAGCAGAGAAATAGAACGAATGTTAAGCTCTTTTATCAGAAAAATAAAAGGCAGAAAATAACCTTTGTCCCTTTGAACCTCTGTAACTCTGAACCTAAATAACACATGATAAACCTATTCAACACCCACATCGAGACGCTTGCGATACACCGCGTAGGGAACAAAAGCCGTAACGAAGCTATTTTTTTATCAGAGCAGCCATTTAATCTAAATGATGAAATTGTGCCTTTGATAAAAGAGTACTTCTTTAAACCTTTTAGAGAGAAAGAAGAAAACTATTATCAGTTTGCGCACGAAGTGGACTTGGATTACAACGACATGTTTAAATATGCAACGGAGATTTTTGCTAATCCTTCAAATCTGCAGGAGATTTCAAAAAAAATTACGATGCATTTATTTGAGCAGTCAAATCATCCGCATATTAAAAACGGAGAGGTTTATGTAACCTACTTAACAAACTTAAGTATTGATAATAATGTAGTTGATGCAATCGGAATTTTTAAAAGCGAATTGCAGTCGGACTTTTTACAATTTGAAGAAAAAAACAGCAATCTTGAAATGATTTTGCAGCAGGGAATCAACCTGAGCAAATTAGACAAAGGATGTTTGATTTTCAATTATAAAAAAGAAGAAGGATACAAAATCCTAACTGTAGACAGTAACCGTTACGACGCGCGTTATTGGTTAGAGCACTTTTTATCTGTAGATGCTTTTGAAGACGAAAACTTCATCACTAAAAAATATTTAAAATTCTGCCAGAACTTTGCAAAAGATGTTGTTTTACCAGCAGAAGACAAAAAAGAGGAAGTAATGTTTATGAACCGATCTGTGAATTATTTCGCTAAAAACGATCAGTTTGAAGAGCAGAATTTCCTAAATGAAGTATTAGACAATCCAGACTTGATTCCTGAATTCAAAAACTATAAAGTTGATAAAGGAGAAAAATACAGCATCGAAGATGTAACCTCATTCCCAATTGCAAACGGAGCAGTTTCTGACGCCAGAAAATCGATTAAAAACGTGATTAACCTGGATACGCATATTCAGATTAAAATGGATTTTATCAACCCTGAAAGTGCAGAAAAATTTGTTGAAAAAGGCTGGGATGAAGAAAAACAAATGTATTACTACTTAGTTTACTTCAATAAAGAAGAAAAAAGCTAAGAAGTTTTCATTTTCTATTACTTACTTAAAACAAAAAATGGCAGTTACAAAATGTAATTGCCATTTTTTTATTTCGATTATTTTTGATGCTATAAAAGGGAAAAAACTGCTTTTACAATATCATCATAAACTTGTTTATCTCTTTCTCCCGTGCGGGCCAAAACCCGAATTCCGGAATAATTATTAAAAATGAACCGGGCTAAAACCCTTGCATCCTGCTGTTTGGAAATATGTCCTGCCTCCTGCCCTTTTTTCACAGCATTTGTAAAAACTTCTTCCATTGTCTGGCTGTTGCTTTTTACAATCTTAGCAATTTCTTCATCGTGCATAGCCAATTCTACAGAAGAATTTACCATAAAACAGCCTTTTGTAATTCTATCTTCTAAACTCTCTATAACAGCTTGTTTAAAAATTGCATGCAAAGTCTCTTTAACATTTTCAGATTTATCTAAAAGCTCTTTTACAGCATCTTGATTCTGTTGCTGATAGCGCTGCAAAGACTTTGAAAACAATTTTTGCTTGTCGCCAAAAGTATCATACAAACTAGAGCGGCTTAAACCTAAATGTGTTACCAAATCCTGAGCAGATGTCCCGTTGTAACCTTTGTGCCAAAAAATTTCAATTGCTTTATCTAAAGCCTGATCTTCATTAAATTCCTTCGTTCTAGCCATGATATCAAAATTAAATTTCTTTACAAATATAAGGATTAAACGGAACAATCGTTCCTGAATAAGTCAAAAAAAATTATAATACTGTGTTTACAGTAAGCCCGCCGTCAACCACAATTTCAGTTCCTGTAATGAATGATGAATCATCAGAAGCAAGGAAACTAATTGTTTTTGCAACTTCAGCAGCTTGTCCAAAACGTTTCAATAAGATTTTTTCTCCTAAAGCTGCTCCTAAACCTTCAACTTCTTCTTTTTCTAAACCAACTTTACCATACAAAGGTGTTTCGATTGGACCAGGAGAAACTGCATTTACTCTAATTTTTCTTGGCGCTAACTCTGCAGCAAATATTCTGTTTAATGATAAAACCGCAGCTTTACTTGCTCCATATACACTTGAACCCGGCATTCCTAATTGAGCATTTACAGAAGTATTAAAAATAATAGAACCGCCATCGTTTAAAATTGGCAATACTTTTTGAACTGTAAAATAAACTCCTTTTACATTCACGTTCATAATACTGTCATAATGATCTTCTGAAGCTGAATCTACTGGAGCAAAAGCCGCAATTCCTGCATTTAAGAATAAGATATCTACTTTTCCGAATTGTGCTTTTACTTGTTCTACTAAGCTGTCAATAGATTTTAAATCTGATTGATCTGCAACGATTCCCGTAACGTTCAGTTCTGCTTCTGCTTTTGCCAAAGCTTCTTTGTTTCTACCTGTTACAATTACTTTTGCACCTTTTGATGCTAATTCCGCAGCAGCTGCGTATCCAATTCCGCTATTTCCACCTGTTACAATAGCTGCTTTGTTTTCTAAATTTTTCATTTTGTTTATTATTTAAGTTATTGATTATTCAATTATTATGGTACAAAGATATAATAACGGAATGATCGTTCCGTTATTTGTAATGTTAATTTTTAGTTAAAATAATTCCCCGCTTCCGAAAACGCCATTTTATAAGGGTTAATATCTATGAAACTATAAACGAAACAAATCGTAAAATGACGCCAATTCTTAATTTATGCTTAATTTTGTAATTCTAAAAACAAAAAAACAGATGGATCGTCTTTTACCAACCGAAAGTCCTTTCGAAACGATAATCTCATTTCATAAACTAATTGAGTCTTTTGAGCAGATTGCTTTATCTAATGTTGATTACCGATCTAACTACGCCAAAGCGATTTTAAAAGAAATTGAGGCGTATCCGGAATTCAGAACAGGAATTCACGATTACAGCACTATTAAAAATAATGAAGCCTTAATTAAAAACATTGCTGCTGATTTATTCCCTACGGCTTTAACAAACAATGAAATAAAAGCCATAACAATACCTTTTCAAAATATATCCTTTAATTATACAGAGCGTTTCAAGAAAATTTTACGAAATGCAGGTGATGAATTTTATATGGAAATTCGTGATTTTGATGATCATCAATTCTATATCAATAACTGCTGTTTGATTTTAAGCGCTTATTATCATCAAAATATCGATTTTAATAAACCCTTTTTCTACGATATACCAGATGAAGAAGGTGTAGAAAAACATTATCGTATTCTGTACAATGCCGATTTCATGGAAATCACACCTACAGAGAATGCACCGCAGCTTACGCAGGACGATATTGATGTTTTGATTGATAATTATAACGATATTGATTTATGGAAATCTAAATTTCCCCCTAGAAGCTGGATTTTAAAAGGTTTCGGAATTGTTTCTTTATTTGATGCGACTACAGAAAGTGCTATTTCTAATTTAAAAAGTAATCTTTTAAAACCAGAAACCTCAAGAGTTGCCTCTACAGAAATTGTAGAAAATATCTTTAGGTCTATTTTTAAAATTCCGAGCTTAAAAGTTGGTTTTATTATTTATAATCCTGAAGAAGAAAAATTTATACGGCCAATAAAGTTTGACAACCAAATGCAGAGTTTTTTACTTTCATCTACTCAGGAAGTAGATTGTAAAAATGCATTTTTTGGATGTTCGTTTGAAAATCTTTTAGATAAAAAAGAGCCGTTTGTAATTTCAAATGTGAAAAAGTTTATCGAAGAATCTTCAAACCCAAAACTTGGCGAGCATTTATTAAAACAGGGAATTCAAAGCTGTGTTTTTGCACCCGTTATAAAAGATGACCATTTATTGGGCGTTGTCGAATTGGTCTCTGATAATATACGTGAATTAAACAGCATAAATGCAACAAAACTAGAATTGGTTTTACCTTATTTAACAGATACAATTGACCGCTATAATACGGATATGCAGCATCAGGTTGAAGCTATTATTCAGCGTGAGTATACTACGATTCACCCAAGCGTTTATTGGAAATTTAGAAAAGAATCTCAAAACTATTTCCAAAACATAAATCATACAAAAGATTATATTTTTAAGGAAATTGTATTTAAAAATGTATTCCCGTTATACGGACAAATTGATATTAAAGGTTCATCTGAACACCGAAATGAGACGGTTAAAATTGATTTGAAAAATCAGCTGACGGCCCTTTTGGAAATTTTCGATAACCAGAAACCAAATTCAAATCTGGTACTTTTAGAGCAGAGAAAATTCGAATTGGAGTCTCTTCGAAGCGAATTGGATTTTCCGCTAAAAGCAGATATGGAACAGCATATCCAGCGTTATATCGAAGATGAAATTCATCCGATACTGAAAAATACCAAAGACAATGCTAAAAATAAAAAGTTAGAAGAATTGTACTTTGAAAGTCTGGATGAAAAAACAGGAATGTTCTATCAGGAAAGAAAAAAGTTTGATAACGCTATGTCGATTATCAATAAAAGACTTGCTTCTGTATTAGACAAAAAGCAGGTTGAAGCACAGCAAATTTATCCACATTATTACGAACGTTTTAAAACGGATGGTGTTGAGCATAATTTATATATTGGGGCATCGATTTCGCCAACAAAACCGTTTGACATTATGTATCTGCACAATTTACGTTTGTGGCAGCTGCAGACTTTATGCGAAATGGAATTAGAGCATCATCAGCTAAAAGAATCGCTTCCGTATGAATTAGATGTTACTTCACTGATTTTGGTTTTCAGTTCGCCGCTTTCTATCCGTTTTAGAATGGATGAAAAACGTTTTGACGTTGACGGAACTTATAATGCAAGATATGAAGTCGTTAAAAAACGAATCGACAAATCGAACATTAAAGGAACAGACGAAAGAATTACTGAAAAAGAGAAAATTACAATTGTATATTCTCAAAACAGTGAGGAGGCAGAATATTTAAAATACATCAAATATTTGCAGCACAAGAAAATTTTGGAACCATCAATAGAACAATTTGAAGTAGAAGATCTTCAGGGAGTTTCTGGTTTAAAAGCGATTCGTGTAAAAGTGATTAATAACGTAAATAATTCAAAAATAAAGAAAATTACTTATCAGGATTTATTAGATGAACTCAACTAAAAGCTGGGCTTTTTCTTATAGTCAAATTTTATAGAAATAGAACGCGGATGAAACGGATTCGCTTCGCGAAGACGCAGATGAAACGGATAAATATTTAACGCGGATAAATACAGAAAAAATCTGTTTTTATCCGCGTTTTTGCGAAGCGAATCCGTTTCATCCGCATCTAATTTTTTTATGCATTCTAAAATTTAAATCGATTTAAAAGCAATTACAAACGCAATTACAGTAACAATAATTCCAAACATAAATAGGTTGTACGCAATACGAAGTAAATTATATTTTCGCTGTAAAACCAATCCCAGGTAATACAAATCTTTAATCATGTTCGAATAAAGATAATCGCGGTCTTTCATCATTTCGTTCATGGCCCAGTCGTATTCTTCTAAAGGCATTTTGTAGAAGTTTCCAAAAAACAATAAATTAATCTTTTTATTCTCAATATCTTCTCTTGTAAAAACACCCGAAGTTACTTTTGGACGTGTAGAAAGAATTGCAAAAATAATGGTAATTACACTCGACATCAGCATAATAAATGTGGGGATAACTAAGTGTGCATTTTTCGGACTGTCTAATTTTGGAATAATAGACGAAAGTGCAATCGAAATAATAATGGCATTTACAGACAATAAAATATTGGCTTTACTATCAGCAATTCCGCTTAAACGGGTATGGTTTCCAAGTGTAACGCGAAACAAGGTATCAACGCCGCGATCTGGTTTTTCGACTTTTTCGCTTTTTTTGTTTTCTTTTTCAATCTCTTCTGCCGCTTTCAATTCCTGTTTATTTATTTTTTTTTGAATCAAAAGCAGGTTTTTTTCTTTTAAAGGCTGCCATTTTCTTAAAGCATAATCCGTGTAAAACCTATGTTTATTTAGCAAAAAGTTTAAGTTTTCCTTTGTCCATTCAGCATTCGAAAAATTTACAATTCCTATATTTTTTAATTCTAAACGCAATAACTCACAGGTTGTAACATATTCAGTTCCCATTAAATGGGCATAATCAGCATCTTTAATTATTTTCTCTAAATGTGTTTTTGGATGATAGTCTTTGACTGTAGCCAAAATCAAACCGGAAACAAGCTCGATAAACTTTTCTGATTTTTCTTTTTTCTTTAAAAAATCAACTGCAATCTTTACGCTTTTGGCTTCATGGTTTTCATAACCTTCAATATAACCTGTATCATGAAACCAGGCTGCAACTAAAAGCGCCTCTTTATCATCTGCATCCACATCCTCTTTTTTGCAAAGCTCTTTTACCGCTGTAACTACTGTGAAGGTATGGTTAAAATTATGGTAAGAATATAAATTAGAAAGTTTATCTTTGAGTAAATTACTGACGAAATCTTCGGATTGTTCTATTAGATTCATAAAAGAATATTTTTACACCACTAAATTATGAAATTGTTTTTGGATAATCATTTTATTGCTAAGATTAAAAACTTTTTATTAGCAATTATCACCTTAACATTAATTTATTCCTGTGCCACACATAAAGCGCAGTACGGAAAAAACGTTAGTGCTAACGAAACAGAAAACGCAGCAGAAGATACCATAAAAATTGCCCACACTTTTTATCTTGTTGGAGATGCCGGAAATGCTGATGAAGAACAAGCGCAGCAAACACTTGAACTTTTACATCAAAAACTTAAAAAAGCGAGTAAAAAATCGACTTTACTTTTTTTAGGAGATAATATTTATCCTAAGGGTTTTCCTAGTAATAATACTGAGGATAAAGCTTTGGCAGAAACAAAATTAACAAACCAGCTAAAATTAGCTGAAGGATTTAAAGGAAAAACAATTTTTATTCCCGGAAACCACGATTGGTACAGCGGAATAAAAGGTTTAGAACTGCAGGCTGATTTTATAACGAAAAATTTAAATGATAAAAAAGCATTTCTTCCCCGAAAATCCTGCCCAATCGAAGATACAAAAATTGACAGTAACACGACGTTAGTAGCTATTGACAGCGAATGGTTTCTGGAAGATTGGGATAATCATCCAACAATAAATGATAACTGCGATATAAAAACAAGAGAAGATTTTTTTAAGGAACTCGAAAGCATCTTAAACAAAAATCAGGAAAAAACGGTTCTTTTAGCGATTCATCACCCTTTATTAAGCAGCGGAAGTCACGGCGGTCAGTTTTCATGGAAAAAACAATTATTTCCGTTAGAAAATAAAATTCCGCTTCCGGTAATTGGGTCTTTTATTAATTTACTGAGAAAAACATCTGGAGTAAGTCCGCAGGACCTTCAAAATAAACAATATACAATTTATGCAAAACGAATAAAAACACTTTTGCAAAAACAGCGAAATGTAATTGTAGTTTCAGGACACGATCATAATCTGCAATATATCAGCAAAGAAAATATTCAGCAGATTATCAGCGGTGCCGGATCAAAATCGGAGGCCGCAAGAGCCATAAATCCATTTGATTTTTCGTATGGCGGAAACGGTTATGCAGCTTTAACTTTATATAAAAGCGGCGACGCCAAAGTTTCTTTTTACGGAAATGAAAACAATAAAGAAAAACTGCTTTTTGAACGTGAAATTATAAAAGCCAAAGAAATTAACTGGGCATCGGATATTAAGAATAATTTCCCTCCAAGAATTACAACTTCTATCTATTCTACTAAAATGACAGATAAAAGTATGTTTCACAGATTTTTATTTGGACAGCATTACAGAAAATATTACAGCATGCCTATTGATGTTCCAGTGGTAACTTTAGACACTTTAAAAGGCGGTTTAAAACCCATTCGAGAAGGCGGCGGGCATCAATCTGTTTCTTTAAGAATGTCTGATCCAAAAGAGCGTGAATATGTTATGCGCGGCATGAAAAAAAGTGCCTCTGTATTTTTACAGTCTGTAGCTTTTAAAGATCAATATGTTGTGAATGATTTTGAAGACACTTATACAGAAAGTTTCTTGTTTGATTTTTATACGACTTCGCATCCCTATGCTCCATTTGTAACTGGCAGTATGTCAGACAAAATTGGTATTTTGCATACTAATCCGGTTTTATATTATATCCCAAAGCAAAATGGTTTAGGTGAATTTAATGCGGGTTATGGCGATCAATTGTATATGGTGGAAGAAAGACCTGCTGATAATCATTTAGACGGTAAAAACTTTGGTAATCCAAGCGATATTATTGGTACAGATGATATGATGCTCAATCTTCATAAGGACGAAAAATATTCGGTTGACGAAAAAGAATATATAAAAGCACGTTTGTTTGATATGTTGATTGGAGACTGGGACAGACACAGCGATCAATGGCGCTGGGCTGAGTTTAAAAAAGACGGTAAAGTTATTTACAGACCAATTCCAAGAGACAGAGATCAGGCATTTGCAAAATATGATGGTGCGCTGCTTTCTATTTTAATGAATATTCCGGCATTGCGCCACATGCGTACTTTTAAAGATAAAATTAGCAATGTAAAATGGCTGAACAGAGAACCTTACCCAATGGATTTGGCTTTTTTAAGAACAGCAGAAGAAAAAGACTGGATTGAACAGGCAAAGTTTATTCAGGATAATTTATCTGACAGCGACATTGAAAATGCTTTTAAAGCTATGCCAAAAGAAGTTCAGGATGAAACAGTTGACGATATCATTCAAAAATTAAAAGCCAGAAAAAGAGACCTTCAAAAATATGCGATAAAATATTCTGATGTTTTAAGCAAAACGGTTATGATTGCCGGAACAGATAAAAAAGACCGATTTGTTTTAAACCACAACAAGAAAAAAAGCATTGAAATTCAGGTTTTCAGAGTGAAGAAAGAAGGTGATGAATTACAATATACAAAAACGCTGACCGATACTAAAACCAAAAATTTATGGATTTATGGTTTAGACGATAATGATGTTTTTGAAGTAAAAGGCGATCAAAAATCGAGAATTAAAGTTCGTTTAATTGGAGGTCAAAATAATGATACATACAATATAGAAAACGGAAGAAAGGTTATTGTTTATGATTTCAAATCAAAACAAAACACTTATAATTTATCTCCTGGCCTTGGGACTAAAACCCAAACACAGTTAACAGACGATTATGATGTTAACTTGTATAATTTTCAAAAACCAAAATACAATGTGATTTCCGGACTGCCAAATATTGGGTATAACCCGGATGATGGTGTAAAATTGGGAGTTAACCTTAATTATACAGTAAATAACTTCAAACAAAATCCGTACACGCAAAAACATGTTTTAAATGCTTTTTACTATTTCGCAACCGGAGGTTTAGAATTTAATTATGCTGCACATTTCCCAGGTTTATTAGGAAAATGGGTTATTGATGTTGAATCGCTTTATACAACACCAAATTTTGCGATGAATTATTTTGGCTACGGAAATGAATCTCAATATGATGACAACCTAGGTATGGATTATAACCGTGTTCGTATCCGTAAATTTAATGCTTCGGGAGCCATTCGCCACGTTGGAAGGTATGGAAGTGAATTTAGTGTTCAGCCAATTTTCCAAAGAATGACTGTTGAAGAAACTGAAAACAGGTTTATCAATATTCCAAATATTGTAAATCCTGATGTATTTAACAGCCAGAATTATGGAAGTTTAAAAGTCAAATATCTTTTTAAAAATTCTGATTTTGCTGCAAAGCCAACTTTAGGAATGTATTTTATGATTGCCGGAACATGGACAACTAATTTAGATGATGCTAAGAAAAACTTTCCAACGCTGGAAAGCATTTTAGGTTTCACACATAAAATTGATCATAACGGAAAACTGGTTTTAGCTACTTATCTAAAAGGAAAAGCAATTTTAAATAATAATTACGAATTTTATCAAGGGGCTGCTTTGGGCGGTGATACTGATTTACGCGGTTTTAGAAACGAGCGTTTTTTAGGAAATTCTTATTTCTCTCAAAGTTCTGATTTGCGTTTGAGTCTTGGTAAAATCCGTAAAACACTTGCTCCGTTTACTTACGGAATTTTAGGTGGTTTTGACTACGGAAGAGTTTGGCTTGACGGCGAAGATTCCAGAAAATGGCACCAAGATTACGGCGGCGGACTTTGGCTGAATGCTATCAATGTTTTAACCGCCAGAATTTCTTATTTCAAATCTCCTGATGAAGTTGGGAGGGTAATTTTTGGAGCAGCTTACAGTTTCTAGGTTCAGAGTGACTAAGTAACAAAGGTTCAAAGTTTTTTTACTGCGAATTACACTAATTTTCACTAATTTTTATTTAAAATTAATTCGTGGAAATTAGTGTAATTCATGGCAAACTTTTTATTTTAACTTAAATTCGTAAACGTTTCCTCCTATTTTATTTGTTTTTTCATCGGCTACGAGTAGAGTATTGTTGTCTTTAAAAACGATGGCTTCTTTTTGAGAGAAATGGTTTAAACTGATTTCGGTTTGGGTTCCTTTGTGGAATAAATCTCTTTTGAAACCTTTAAACAACACTATTTTATCGTGACTTAATAAAACCACTTTTTTACCGTCTGGACTTATCGTTGCGCTTGTTAAAACGCAGTGATTGTAATTACTGCACGTTTTAAACTCTCCTATTTTAACTGCTTTTTGAGTTCCTTTTGCATTTTTAATTTTGTAAATAAAAGCTGTTCCGTCAAAACCTTTGCTTCGATTTTTGGTGAAAAGATAAAAATAACCGTTGTGTTCAAAGAAACCTTCAACGTCATAGAATAATTCTTTTTTCTTTGGTGGAAATTCGGTTTGTTCCGGATACGAGAATGAGATTTTATATTCGGCAGAAGCCTCATCTTTATTCAATTGATTTTTGGCTACTTTATAAATGCACAAATCTCTGCGTTCGTTATCGTTGTTTCCGAAATCACCAATGTAAATATTTCCCGTTTTATCTTTGGTAATATCTTCCCAATCGACATTTTCGGCATTTGAAATTGTAATTGTCTTTTCTAATTTCCCTTTAGAATTAATGGCATAAATGGCATTCTTATTTCCGCTGTCTTCGAGAGTATAAATCACATTGGTTTCAGGAAAATAGGTAATTCCCGAAACTTCTTTTAATTTTTTCGGAAGCGAATAAAGCATTTTCAAATCATCATTTGACTGCTGCTGACAGGCTAACAAAACAATAGAAGCGGCTACTAAAAAGGTCTTTTTCATAAGATTGATTTTTTTTGTTATCCTGAGAAACGAAGGATCACACTAGAAACTCCGCACAGTAATTCTCCAATCTTTATCGAGCTGCTTGTGCGATCCTTCGTTCCTCAGGATGACAATAATTCTAAACTAAGTTTGTGTTTTTAAAATTACGGATGATGAATTCAAAAGCGGCCTGCATGATGTGTCCCATTGATCTTGCGTTTTTAAATTTCATATCGTTTGTGTATCGGTACAATTCCATTTTTAACTGGTTTAGATGTTCCTCAGTCGAAATGGTATCGTGACACATAATGTTCAATAATTTTTTGATTCTGTTTTCGGCAGAATGGATTCGTTTTGCCAGAATCGCTCTTTCTTCATCTTTATACTGAATAATGGAACGCTCTTCCAATTTCTCTTTAATGAGCTGCATCATCGGATAATTTTCTTTAAAAAACTGCGGACGATAAACTTTGAAATTTCCTTCATAACACTGCTGATCAAAATCGATTGGCCGAATTTTATAGACCACCTGATCAAAATCATGAATCGGGACAATTACATAATTATACGCTCTCATATCTCCCAAAAGCCTAATCATACAGCGTTCATTAAATTTTACAAACTCTTTGGCGATTTGTGCTTTCTCCATTTCGGTACATTTATCGAGCAGCGTATCCATAAAAACATCGCCGGGAATCCCAATAATATGTTCTTCGATTAAAGTATCATTGTAAACCAAAAAGTTGATTTTATCCGGCGAAAGGATATCTTCTAATTCTAATCCGTAAATCCTTGAAGCATCGGCTTTTTTAATATAAAAATGAACATAATTGTCGTTGAGAATATTTCGGACTTTAATCCTAAAAGGTTTTGAATTTCCGAAAGTACAATAGTCGATTGCATCAATGTTTAGGAACTGAATAATCTCACTGTTTCCATCAGAATGCAGAAGCGAATAAATTTTCTTTAAATTGAGATCAATTTCATTTCTTTCAAATTCATTGTAATAGACCCGAATCCATAAAGTATCGGTTTCGTTTTTATCGTAAACGTTAACCGAACCTGAAAATCGTAATAAGTCATCATAAAACACAGATACTTTCGAAATACGCTCGTATCTGTCCAAATAACTTAAAAGTGCTTGTGTTAAAGGAAAAGAAGGCTTCTTTAACACCATCAAAGGTTCGCTCATTTTGAATATCTTTATTACAAATTTACATCAATAAGCTGATAAAAATAAATTTGGCGTAACAATATAGAACTTGAATCGTCATACTAAAAACTAAAACCGAAATAAATTTGGAAACCATCCTTACCATTCAGAATCTCAGTAAAAGATACGGGCGCATTCAGGCGCTTAAAAATGTATCTTTTAGCATACAAAAAGGCCACGTTTACGGAATTCTGGGCCCTAACGGAAGTGGAAAATCTACCACTTTAGGAATTGTTTTAAGTGTTGTAAACAAAACATCAGGCGATTATAAATGGTTTGACGGAAATGTACAAACGCATGAAGCTTTGAAAAAAGTGGGAGCGATTATCGAACGTCCCAACTTTTATCCGTACATGACCGCCGAAGAAAACTTAAAATTGGTCTGTAAAATTAAAAACATCAATTATTCTAAAATTGAAGAAAAACTAAATCTTGTTGGTTTATCTGAAAGAAAAAATAGCAAATTCAGTACTTTCTCTTTGGGAATGAAACAGCGTCTGGCAATTGCGTCGGCACTTTTAAATGATCCTGAAATTTTGATTCTGGATGAACCAACCAATGGATTAGATCCTCAGGGAATTCATCAAATTCGAGATATTATTAAAGAAATTGCATCACAGGGAACTACAATTTTACTGGCTTCGCATTTATTAGACGAAGTCGAAAAAGTTTGCTCTCACGTTGTTGTTTTACGAAAAGGCGAAGTTTTGTATTCAGGGTCTGTAGATGCCATGTCTGCAAATGAAGGTTTCTTTGAAGTTTCTTCAGAGGATAATCTGGCACTGAAATCTGCTTTATATAATCATCAAGCCGTTGCAGAAGTTAAAGATGAAGATGGAAAAGTTTTGGTTTACTTAAAAGCCGATTTATCTGCTCAGGAACTAAATCAGTTTTTATTTTCAAAAAATATTATTTTAAGTCATTTGGTCAAACGCAAAAATAGTTTGGAAGCCCAATTTTTAGAATTAACCAAAAATACAAATCCAAAAATCTAACTAAGCCATGAAAAGACTTATCTCTATAGAATTACAAAAAATCTGGATGAATAAAGCCAGTCGTATTTTAACATTAACCTATTTTATTTTACTTTCATTTATAGCTTTAATCGCTTCTATTAAATTTAATATTGGCCCTATTAAACTTCATTTGGCAGAGATGGGAATCTTCAATTTTCCTTTTATATGGCATTTTAATACTTATGTTGCCGCTATTCTGAAATTATTTCTTGCTATCGTAATTGTTTCCATGATGGCTAACGAATACAGTTATGGAACATTAAAACAAAATTTAATTGACGGTTTGAGTAAAAAAGAATTTATTCTCTCGAAATTCCTAACTGTAGTTTTATTTTCAGCTGCTTCAACTGTTTTTATTTTTGTTATGAGTTTAATATTAGGGTTAATTTTTTCTTCTTATACTGAACTTGATATTATTTTTAGTGACTTAGATTATCTTTTAGCCTTTTTCGTAAAATTAACCGGATTCTTTTCGTTCTGTTTATTTCTTGGAATTTTGGTAAAACGATCTGCTTTTGCATTAGGTTTTCTTTTAGTTTGGAATATAATCGAAGCCATAATTAGAGGTTACTTGGCCTTTAGTATTTTTCCTGACAGCAACACCGATGAAAAAATTACACAATTCCTTCCTTTAGAATCAATGTCTAATTTAATTGTTAATCCCGGCCCAAGATTATCTGTAGTCAAGAATATTGGTTCACAAATGGGAATTAATACAGATATCGATTATAGTGTAAGTTACTTTGCAATTCTAATTGTATTAATCTGGACATTTTTATTTGTATATTTTTCTTACAAATTATTAAAAAATCGGGATTTGTAGTATATTTGCTATACTATGAATCAGGCAAAAAGTTTTTTAATTATTCTGTTTTTATGCTGTTTATCTACAAAGGTAAATGCGCAATTTATTACTATTGATGATCAAAAAACACCGCAGCAACTTATTGAAAATATTCTGGTGAATAGTTCGTGCGCTGCTGCATCAGGTTCAACCGGTACAGGTGATAATTTTAGGCCGGGTAAACAAAGTTTTGCTTATTTTAATAGTAACGGAAGCAATTTCCCTTTTGCCGAAGGAATAGTACTGGCAACATCTACAGCCGAAAGTGCCGTTGGGCCTTTTGTTAGTGACCTTACAAGCAGCGACAGCCCTAACTGGCTTGGCGACAGTGATCTCGATCAGATATTAGGTATTCATTCTATAAACGCAACGGTATTAGAATTTGATTTTATTGCTTATACAAGTGCATTAAGTTTTAATTATATTTTTGCGTCAAATGAGTATCAGTACGATTATCCGTGTCAGTTTTCAGATGGATTTGCTTTTTTAATTAAAGAAGCAGGAACTACTGATCCTTATAAAAATTTAGCTGTATTACCTAATACAACTACACCTGTTTCTTCTGTAAATATCCGCCCGAAAATTGAACCCGGTACAAGGCCTGGAGGAATTAATTATCAAGGCTGTGCAGCTTCAAATGAAAATTATTTTCATGGCCTAAATAACAATACCAGTCCAGTAAATTATGCCGGACAAACTGTTGTTATGACTGCGCAGACTACAGTTACTACCGGAAAAACATATCATGTAAAACTTGTCGTGGCCGATGACACTTATAGATATCTGGAATCTGCAATTTTCCTTGAAGCCGGAAGTTTTGCTTCAAAAATTTTGCTTGGTGAAGATCGTACTACTGCCACAAACAATCCTGCTTGTTTTGGAGAAGAAATTGATCTTGACAGCAATCTTGATCCCGCAACTTATACTTTTAGATGGTTTAGAAAAGATGACCCTACTAATACCCTTGGCACAAATGCAGCTTATAAGGTTGTAAGTGCAGGAAATTACAAAGTTGAGGCTACTGTTATTGGTACAACATGTGTATTATCCGGAGAAATAAAAATTGATTATGCTCCCGAAATTCTTTCCGCAAATACTTCTTTATTTCAATGTGATGACAATACAGATGGAATTTCAATTTTCAATTTAGATAAAGCGAACAATATTGTTAAAAATAATGCTGCTTATATTATTAATGAAGGGTATTATGAAACATTGGCGCAGGCGCAGACTAAAACAAATAAAATTGTAAAACCTGAAATGTATATCAATAAATATGCAGATCAAATTGTATATGCCAGATTAGAAAATGAATTTGGCTGTTTTAAAATTGCCGAAGTAACGTTAAAAATTGCTCCTACATCAATTCCAGACCCTAGTCCAATAAGTACTTGTGACCGAGACGAAATTCAGGATGGGCTTTATCAATTTGATTTGAATGCAGAAGTTACGCCAGTAGTAACTTCAGGTCTTCCAAACGGATTAATTGCTGCTTATTATTTAAATACAAATGATGCTTTGGTTGAAATAAATGCATTACCTAATATCTTTAAAAATACAACAGCTTATAATCAAAGGATATATGCCAGAGTTGTAAACGGACCGGATTGTTATGATGTTGTACCTGTCGATCTTGTTGTGAATACTTTTAATCCGCCAAATTTTCAGGATGAATCTGTATTTTTATGCCAAAATGGAAATACAACTTTATCTGTAGCGGCTGGTTTTAGCAGTTATTTATGGAGCAACGGAGAAACTTCAAATTCTACTGTCATAACTGTTCCCGGCGATTATTCAGTAACCGTAACTGATGCGAATGGCTGCGAAAAAACAAAAGATTTTAAGGTTATTTTATCTGAACCTGCAATCATAACGAATGCAGCTGTAAAAGATTTTTCAGGAAATGATAATTCTGTTTCAATTGAATATACCGGAGTTGGAAATTATGAATTTTCATTAGACGGAGAAACTTTTCAAAACGAACCGCTATTTACAAGTGTACCAGCCGGAACTTATAATGCAGCTGCAAGAGATAAAAATGGCTGCGGATTGTCTAATGTATTTGTTGTATATGTTTTAGATTATCCTAGATTTTTTACTCCAAACGGCGATACTTACAACGACTTATGGCTTATTGGTGACTCAAATTTACTGCCCAATTATACCTTAAATATTTTTGACCGCTACGGAAAACTTTTAAAACAAATGAACCAAAACAGCCCGGGATGGAACGGTATTCTTAACGGACAGCCGCTTCCTTCTGATGATTATTGGTTTACTTTAATTTTTGCAGACGGCAGAAATGTGAAAGGGCATTTTAGTTTGAAAAGATAATTTTTTTGAAATTCCAATCCCGAGGCTTCGTATAAAATCCAAATTCCAATACTTAAAATCTAAATTCCAATTGTATAAAAATTCGGGTTTAAATCATAAAAAAATCCCAAACTCCTATTGGAATTTGGGATTTTATATTGAAATTTAAATCTAATTAGATTTTAAATCTTTTTCTATCTGTCTCACTTAAGTAAATTTTTCTTAAACGAAGAGATTTTGGAGTAACTTCAACATATTCATCTTTTTGAATGTACTCTAAAGCTTCTTCTAAAGAGAATTTGATAGCAGGAATAATTCTTGCTTTATCGTCAGCTCCGGAAGAACGTACGTTTGAAAGTTTTTTCGTTTTAGTAACGTTAACAGTCATATCGTCGCTGCGAGTATTCTCTCCAATAACCTGACCTTCATAAATATCCTCGTTAGGATCAACGAAGAATTTACCACGATCTTGTAATTTATCAATAGAGTAAGGAATTGCTTTTCCGTTTTCCATAGAGATTAATGAACCGTTGTTACGTCCAGGAATTTCTCCTTTGTATGGTTCGTACCCGATGAAACGGTGCGCCATAATAGCTTCACCAGCAGTAGCAGTAAGCAATTGATTTCTTAAACCAATGATTCCACGAGATGGAATATTAAATTTAATAATCATACGCTCTCCTTTACCTTCCATAGAAAGCATTTCTCCTTTACGAATTGTTACGAATTCAACTGCTCTACCTGAAAGGTTTTCTGGTAAGTCGATAGTTAATTCCTCAATTGGCTCACATTTTTTACCATCAATTTCTTTGATGATAACTTGCGGCTGACCAATTTGAAGCTCGTAACCTTCTCTTCTCATTGTTTCGATAAGTACAGATAAGTGTAATACACCACGACCAAAAACCATGAATTTATCAGCAGAATCAGTTTCTCCAACTTTCATTGCTAAGTTTTTCTCAAGCTCTTTTGTCAATCTGTCTCTAATATGTCTAGAAGTAACAAATTTACCTTCTTTACCAAAGAAAGGTGAATCGTTAATTGTAAATAACATACTCATTGTTGGCTCATCGATAGCAATAGTTTGTAAAGCTTCCGGATTTTCAAAATCAGCAATAGTATCACCAATTTCAAAACCTTCAACCCCAACAATTGCACAAATATCTCCGGCAACAACTTCTTCCACTTTTCTACGGCCTAAACCTTCGAAAGTATGTAATTCTTTAATTCTTGATTTGATAACTTTACCATCTCTTTTTACCAAAGAAATTGGCATTCCTTCTTTTAAAACACCTCTTTCAAGACGCCCAATAGCGATACGACCTGTAAAAGAAGAGAAATCTAAAGATGTAATCAACATTTGCGGAGTACCCTCAGAAACTTTAGGAGCAGGAACATTTTTAATAACCATATCTAATAATGGTTCAATGTTTTCTGTTTGGTTTTTCCAGTCATCAGACATCCAGTTGTTTTTAGCAGAACCGTAAACAGTTGGGAAATCTAATTGCTCTTCAGTTGCACCTAATTCAAACATTAAGTCAAAAACTTTTTCATGAACTTCTTCAGGAGTACAGTTTTCTTTGTCAACTTTATTAATAACTACACATGGCTTTAAACCTAAGTCAATAGCTTTTTGTAATACAAAACGCGTTTGCGGCATTGGTCCTTCAAAAGCATCCACTAGCAAACATACACCATCGGCCATGTTCAATACACGTTCTACTTCACCTCCAAAATCGGCGTGACCCGGAGTATCAATAATATTGATTTTTGTTCCTTTGTACTGAACAGAAACGTTTTTAGAAGTAATAGTAATACCTCTCTCACGCTCTAAATCGTTATTATCAAGAATTAAATCACCTGTATTTTCGTTTTCACGAAATAATTGACAGTGATACATAATTTTATCAACCAAAGTGGTTTTACCGTGATCGACGTGGGCAATAATTGCAATATTTCTAATAGATTCCATTTGTTATTTTTAATGGGTGCAAAAGTACACTTTATTTTGATAAAAAAAACGTTTCTGCGATAGTTTGCGTATATACAAGTAATTAGTTCATTAATCTACTGTTAATTTGAACCTCAAAATGAACTTTACTTATTGTTTAATTATAGTTAATTTAACTATATTTGAGTAATGAAAAGTAAAACTCTCCAAATTACTCTCGTTTACGTTATCATATCGCTAATTATGGCAATAGTCTGCCATAATTTACTCACAGACCACTTTTTTGAAGCAAAATATTCTTATTTGTTTTTCGCAAAAGATGTCTTTTTCATAATAGCTACTGCATTCATCTTCAAATATATACTTTCAGTAAATGAAACTAAAAATATTTCTATTTTTCAGAAATTAAAAAGTACAAACGAAGAAATTAAGGAATCAAACGAAAAATACGACATTGTTGCAAAGGCAACAAGTGACACTATTTGGGACTGGAAAATTCAGGAAGACACCATAAATTGGAACAAAGGAATTGAAAGCGTTTTTGGCTATAATCCGGAAGAAGTTGGAAAGACTTCAAAGTGGTGGTTTGACAAAATTCATCCCGAAGACAGCATTCGAATGTCTATCAAATTATACTCTTTTATTGAGCAAAAAACAGAAAAATGGCAGGATCAATACCGATTTAGATGCGCCGACGGAACTTATAAATATGTTTTGGACCGAGGTTTTTTACTTAAAGATGAAAACGGGAGAGCCATTAGAATGATTGGGGCTATTCAGGATATTACCAAACAAAAAGAAGAAGAACAGCGATTAAAACTTTTAGAAACTGTAATTACACAATCTAAAGACTCTATTTTGATTACCGAAGCCAACTCACACGATCGTAAAATACCGAAAATTGTTTACGTAAATCCAGCATTTTCGCAAATGTCCGGTTATCAGTCAGATGAAATTATCGGAAAGTCAACCAATATATTTAAAGGCCCAAAATCTGATTCAGAGGAATTAAAAAAACTTTTACGGGCCATAAAAAATGAAGAAGAATGTGTAATTGAAACCATAACATATACAAAAACACAAGAAGAATATTGGGTTCGTTTTGCAATGATTCCAATTTTCAATAACGAGGGAGTAATTACACACTGGATTTCTATTCAAAGAGATATTACTGATGAAAAGAAACTGGAAACAGAAAAAGAACATCTTATTCGGGAACTTACGCAAAACAATAAAGATCTAAAACAGTTCTCCTATATAACATCGCACAACCTTCGCGCACCATTGTCAAATTTAATCGGACTTTTAAATCTTATCGAAGATATTCCTATCGAGAACGAAGAACTGGAAGAAATTCTGGCCGGTTTTACAAAATCAACACATTTATTGAACGAAACCATAAATGATTTAGTAAAAGTAATTATCATTAAAGACAATCCTTCGATGCAAAAAGAAGAGGTATCTTTAAAAGAAGTTTTCGAAAATGTTTTTAGCCAGCTCTCTTTTCAAATAGAATTACATAAACCTATTATTAAACTAAAGTTTGACAGGGTTCCGCTTTTAAACACTAATAAGGCTTATATTGAAAGCATTTTATTAAATCTGCTGACAAATTCAATAAAATACAAATCTGAAAACAGAAAACTAAAAATATCAATTACAGCAGAGCAAATAGATCATCACGCCATTTTAACCTTTAAAGACAACGGAATTGGAATTGATCTGGAAAGAAACCGTGACAAAGTTTTTGGACTTTACCAAAGATTTCATAATTATCCTGACAGTAAAGGATTAGGTTTGTATCTTGTAAAATCTCAGGTAGAAACTATGGGAGGAACAATTAGTATTGATAGTGAGGTCAATAAAGGCACCACATTTACTATAACATTTAAAAATTAACGCTATGCTGGAGCAAATTTTATGCATTGACGACGATCCAATTACGTTGATGTTATGCAAAAAAGTAATTTCAAAATCTTCATTTTCGCATGAAATTATTACTGCTCAAAATGGCGAAGAAGCTTTACATCATTTTAATACTTTAAAATACACAAACAACAAGAATAAAGTAAACAAAAAACCAGAACTAATATTTTTAGATTTAAATATGCCAGTAATGGGAGGCTGGGAATTTTTAGATCATTTCACTTCTAATGATTATGCAGAATTCAACACAGCAAAAGTCATCGTATTATCTTCTACAATTGATCCTGACGATTTAGCTAAAGCAAAAAAATACCCAATTATAATAGATTTTCTTTCTAAACCTATTACTCAGGCTATGCTTGAATATCTTAAAAAGAAAATCAGTTAAGTTAAAATTCTGAAATACTGTCTAGTCCTAAAACAGCAATACACAAAAAATCATGATTATTAACTGTACCTAATAAGTTATTATATTAGTACAAAATTTTGTACAACTTATATTATCATCCTTTAAAAATTAAGGAATATGAAAAACCTAATAATCATTACATTCCTAATTTGTTGGTAATTTACTGAATGCGCAAGTAGGTATAGGTACAACAACTCCAGGCAACACTTTAGAAATAAACAGCAGTACAACTGAAGAAAGCTGATTGCGGTTTACTCAATTAAATTCCAATTCGGCTACTGTTTCAAATACGCCGGCAAAGGTATTAGGGCTAAATACTGCCGGAGATGTTGTTTTTACCGCATTATACCCGCAAGTTGTATCGACAAATACAACTCTGGACGCCAATACTCCTGCAAATACAACATTAACATTAGGAGAAATACAGTTTCTAACCGATAAAACAAGCCCTGGGGTTACTGGAAATATACAGGTTCGATCCAGTTCTGCCAGCACGCTTGCTGTCGCAATTTTTGGCCATGAGGAATATAATTCGGGTACAAATAATTACACTGCTGTAAGTGCAGTTCTCAATGATAATTTAGGAGCATTTACTACTTTTTTTTTGCAGGCGGTTTAAATTTAAATGAGTTACTTGTTTACAGAATCGTAACTGTTGGAGGAGGAATCTACCGAATCACTTTGTTTAACAGAAATGATACTGACATATATTTAGCGGGAGAAAAATTAAAATAAAAACTACTATTCTTATTTCTATTTTTTAACAAAAACATATAAAGCAGATTAACCTTCAATGAAAAGAATATATATTGAATAAATATATCTTAATACAATAAAACAGGATATTTCTATCTTTTCAAAATAAAAACCAGCATCGGAACCTATTTTTACTATTGAGTCAGATCCATTTTCACTTTAAATTCCAATACATTTACAAATGATTTGGAATTTGAATTTTGAATATTGGAATTTTTATTGATATTTTTCAATGAGGTATAAACAAAAAAAAAGTCCTCTAGAAGAGGACTTTTATATATTTAGTAACATTGTAGTTAATTACAATTTAGCAACGTGTTTTGTTAATTTAGACTTCAAGTTAGAAGCTTTGTTATCATGAATGATATTCTTTTTAGCTAACTTATCAATCATAGAGATTACAGTTGATAATTTTGCAGTAGCATCAGCTTTATCAGTAGCTATTCTTAACGCTTTAATAGCATTACGAGTAGTCTTATGCTGATATCTGTTAAGAACTCTTCTTTTTTCGTTACTTCTGATTCTTTTTAATGCTGACTTATGATTTGCCATTTTCTTTAATTTTAGATGTAATAATTATTATAAATACTAGTTAAAAAAGAAAAACCTCCCACAATTGCAAAACAATCACTTTGGTTTTAACTAATAAAACAAAAACCGAGACACCAATTTTTATTTTACAAAACTTATTTACAACTAATTTTGTAGTCCGTAGGGGAATCGAACCCCTGTTACCAGGATGAAAACCTGGCGTCCTAACCCCTAGACGAACGGACCTTAATTCTCCTAAGTTTGGAAACTCTTCAATATATAATATAACTTGTAGTCCGTGGGGGAATCGAACCCCCCTTACCAGGATGAAAACCTGGCGTCCTAACCGATAGACGAACGGACCGTGCTTCTCTAATGCGGATGCAAAGATACATCTATTTTTTAGTTGCACAATAGTTGAGGCAAAAAAAATTATTTTTTTTTAATATGCCTTAGCAAAAAGCACTCTTTTTGAAGAAGGATTCCCAGTAAATACACAGGCTCCCGCCTCTTCAACAGCATCCAAAGGAATGCATCTAATTGTTGCTTTTGTCAAATCTTTTATCTTCTCTTCGGTTGCTGCAGTTCCATCCCAATGAGCTGAAATAAATCCGCCTTTTCCTTCTAAAACTTGCTTAAACTCCTCAAAATTATTTACTTCCGTAATATGAGTATTACGATAGTTTAATGCTCTGTCAAATAAATCGATTTGAATCTGTCTTAATAAATCATTTACATATTCCACGATTTTTTCTGCAGCAACAACTTCTTTTGATAAATTATCACGTCTTGCAACCTCAAAAGTTCCGTTTTCTAAATCTTTTGGGCCAACAGCAATTCTAACAGGCACACCTTTCAATTCCCATTCAGCAAATTTGAATCCCGGTTTTTGCGTTGTTCTGTCATCGTATTTTACCGAAATCTTAAGCTTTCTCAATTTAGCAGCCAATTCATTAACCGCAGCTGTAATTTCAGCCAGTTGTTCATCCGTTTTATGAATCGGAACAATTACAACTTGTATTGGTGCTAAATTTGGAGGCAGTACCAATCCCTGATCGTCAGAATGTGTCATAATCAGCGCTCCCATCAATCGGGTAGAAACTCCCCACGAAGTTCCCCAAACGTGTTCCTGTTTTCCTTCTGCATTAGCAAATTTCACATCAAAGGCTTTTGCAAAATTCTGACCTAAAAAGTGAGAAGTTCCGGCCTGTAATGCTTTTCCATCCTGCATCAATGCTTCAATACAATATGTTTCATCTGCACCGGCAAAACGTTCACTCTCTGTTTTAAATCCTTTTACAACAGGGATTGCCATGAAATTCTCAGCAAAATCAGCATATACATTCATCATTTTTTCAGATTCTTCCAAAGCTTCTGCCTTTGTAGCATGAGCGGTATGTCCTTCCTGCCACAAGAATTCTGCAGTTCTTAAAAACAAACGTGTACGCATTTCCCAACGCACGACATTTGCCCATTGGTTAATCAACAAAGGCAAATCTCTATAGGATTGAACCCATCCTTTATATGTAGACCAGATAATTGCTTCACTCGTTGGACGAACAATAAGCTCTTCTTCTAATTTAGCGTTAGGATCAACCATTAATTTTCCAGGTCTGTCCTCATCGTTCTTTAATCTATAGTGTGTTACAACAGCACACTCCTTTGCAAATCCCTCTGCATTCTTTTCCTCCGCTTCAAACATACTCTTAGGAACAAATAAAGGAAAATAAGCATTTTGATGTCCTGTTTCTTTAAACATTCTATCTAACTCTGCCTGCATTTTTTCCCAAATTGCATATCCGTATGGTTTGATCACCATACACCCTCTAACTCCTGAATTTTCAGCTAAATCTGCTTTGACAACCAGTTCATTATACCATTTAGAATAATCTTCTGATCGTGTAGTAAGGTTCTTACTCATATTATATAGTTTGGCACAAATTTTGTTTTAATAATTTTAACTAAATAGTTTGACAAAACTAACTATTTTTGTAATGTGCAACAATAAAAAACACCACAGATATGAAAACTAATATTACTCTCCGCCAAAACTCAAGTCATTTTTACTTAATTGGATTACTGAGTTTTCTGTTAGCATCTTGTGGTTCTTACCAAAACACATCCTATCAAGATAATGACGGTGTATATGGTAACTCTACCAACAGATACGCGCAAACAAATACCACGAACACAAATAATCAATATAAAGATTACTTCAAGTCCCTTCAAGATGATAACCAGCCTACTGAAATTTTTACCGATGTAGACAATTATGGTAATTATGCTGAAAGCGACAGTACACAAACAGCAGCTGCATCTTACCCGGCTTGGGGAAGCAGCAATTCAGAAGTTTCTGTAAACGTTTACTCTAACCCGGCATGGTCATTCGGATTTGGATGGGGCTACCCTTATTACGGATACGGATGGGGATATGGCGGTTATTGGGGCGGATACTGGGGTTATCCTGGTTACGCTTGGGGATACCCTGGATATTGGGGACCTGGATGGGGATACGGATATCCTGGATATTGGGGTGGAAGTTACTACAGAAACTACTCTTATAACTACGGAAGAAGAGGATCTGCCGCTTACTATGGAGGCAGAAACTATGCTTCAAACAGAAACTTTGTAAACAGTAGAAACTACACTAACAGAGGAAGCTACACAACAAACAGAAGTTATACCAATAGATCAAACGGTTATTCTGATTACAGAAGAAGCTCTTCTGTAAACGGAAGAACTTATAATTCCAGCCCGACTTTCAGCAACAGAAGAAGTTATTCTCAAGGCCAAAGTAACAGCTACGATTATTCTAATAGAAGATCAAGCTCTGCAGCAACTAACAGAAGTTACAACTACAACAATAACAACAGCAGTTCATCAAGAACTTACTCTCCTAGCCCTTCACGCTCAATGAACAGCGGCGGAGGCGGAAGTATGAGATCATCTGGCGGCGGAGGCGGTGGAAGATCATACGGAGGCGGTGGAGGCGGAAGAAGGTAACATTTTCCTTCTTTTGTACATCTAATTACACATTAAAAACTTATCCAAATGAAAAAAATACTTTTCCTTTTAATTACAGGACTAACTGTCAGCGTCTCACATTCTCAGGAAGTTTCTGATGCAGTTCGTTATTCACAAGACAACTTGACCGGAACTGCAAGATTTAGAGCAATGAGCGGTGCATTTGGAGCTGTAGGCGGGGATCTATCCTCCATTTCTGTCAATCCGGCCGGATCAGCAATCTTTAACAATAATCAGGTTGGAATAACTCTGAGCAATCAAAATATTAAAAACAATTCTAATTATTTTGGAACTCAAACATCAGACAAAGACAATTCTTTTATTTTAAATCAAGCAGGTGGAATTTTTGTATTTAAAGACCGAAATCCCAACAATAATGGATGGAATAAAATTGCAATTGGAGCAAGTTATGAGAACACAAATAATTTTAACAGTAACACTTTTTCTGCTGGAAGAAATCCTAACAATTCGATAGCTAATTATTTTTTAACTTACGCTAATGGAATCGAGCTAGGCAATATTACAAATATTCCATACAGAGATCAGTTTTATGATGAGCAACAAGCTTATTTTGGCTATTACGGATTTGTAATAAATCCTGTTTCCGATACTGACGGCAACACACAATACACAAGTAACGTACCAGCATTACAACCTGGGCAAAGTTATTATCAGGAAAACAATATTTACGAAAGAGGCTATAACAGTAAAGTAAGTTTTAACATTGCGACATCATACAATGATCGTATTTATCTGGGAGCAAACTTAAATGTACATGTAACAGATTATAGGAGATCAAGTAGTTTTTATGAGTCCAACAACGCCCCTCTTACTTCAACGCCAACTATTTCTGCAGCAACATTCAATAATGAATTATATACTTATGGCAACGGATTCTCTTTTCAATTAGGTGCAATTGCAAAAGTTACAGAAGCATTTAGACTTGGTTTAGCTTACGAATCAAATACATGGTATGAGCTTTACGATGAAGTTTCTCAAAGTCTTTATACTACAAGACAAGCTAGCGACGGGCAAGAACTTTATAAAACTGTAAATCCCGATATTGTTAACGTTTATGATTCTTACACTTTACAAACCCCGGGAAAGTTCACTTTTAGTGCCGCTTATGTATTTGGCAAATCAGGCTTAATAAGTGTTGATTATGCAATTAAAGATTATAGTAACACAAAATACAAACCAACAAACGATTCAGGTTTTAGAGACTTAAACAATATCATGAGCAATCAATTAACTACAAATGGAGAGTTAAGAGTTGGAGCTGAATATAAAATAAACAGACTGAGTTTACGTGGAGGATATCGTTTTGAAGGAAGTCCTTATAAAAACGGAACTACAATTGGAGATTTAAACAGCTATTCTGGAGGTTTGGGATATAGTTTTGGAGCAACTAAATTAGATTTAGCTTATTCGTATTTAGAAAGAAAATCTAATCAAGGTTTCTTTGCTACAGGATTTACTGATGGCGCAAACATTACATCGAAACTAAACAATGTTTCTTTGACTTTATTATTTGAATTGTAATTAAGAATAAATAGATGAATGGAAATTTCCGTCAGGTTTATACCTGGCGGATTTTTTTGGCCCTAAAATATCAAGAAGCTCTTCATAAAAAACACCTAAAAGAAACCGAAACAAGCTGTGTTTGAATAAAAAAGTGTAATTTTGCACTCCAATTTATAAAAGTATGAGAACCAAGTCTTTAAAAAAAAACAAAATTAACGTAATCACTCTTGGGTGTTCAAAAAATGTATATGATAGTGAAGTGCTTATGGGTCAGCTTCGTGCAAACGGAAAAGAAGTAACTCATGAAGCCGCTGCAAAGGATGAAGGAAACATTATTGTAATAAATACTTGTGGTTTTATTGATAATGCGAAAGCAGAATCGGTAAACATGATTTTGGAATATGCTGATAAAAAAGATAAAGGTTTAGTTGACAAAGTCTTCGTTACCGGATGTTTATCTGAGCGTTACAGACCTGATTTAGAAAAAGAAATTCCAAATGTTGACCAATATTTTGGTACCACTGAATTACCTCAATTATTGAAAGCTTTAGGAGCTGATTATAAACATGAATTATTAGGAGAAAGATTAACGACTACTCCTAAAAATTATGCTTACTTAAAAATCGCCGAAGGCTGTGACAGACCTTGCAGTTTTTGTGCAATTCCATTAATGCGTGGTTCTCATGTTTCGCAGCCAATTGAAAAATTAGTTAAGGAAGCACAAGGTTTAGCTAAAAACGGCGTTAAAGAATTAATACTGATTGCTCAGGATTTAACGTATTACGGTTTAGATCTTTATAAAAAGAGAAATCTGGCAGAATTGTTAGAAGCATTAGCAGCTGTTGAAGGAATCGAGTGGATTCGTCTGCATTATGCTTATCCTACTGGTTTTCCAATGGATGTTTTGGAATTAATGAAGCGAGAACCTAAGATTTGTAATTATATTGATATTCCGCTGCAGCATATTTCAGATTCTATTTTGAAATCGATGCGCCGCGGTACAACTCAGGCTAAAACAACACAATTATTGAAAGATTTCCGCGCTGCTGTTCCCGGAATGGCAATTAGAACTACTTTAATTGTTGGATATCCTGGTGAAACGCAGGAAGATTTCGAAATCTTAAAAGATTTTGTTCAGGAAATGAAGTTTGACAGAATGGGCTGTTTTGCTTATTCTCATGAAGAAAATACTCATGCATATTTATTAGAAGATGATGTACCGGATGACGTAAAACAAGCCAGAGCTAATGAAATTATGGAATTGCAATCGCAGATTTCATGGGATTTAAATCAGGAGAAAGTGGGACAAGTTTTTAGATGTATTATTGATAGAAAAGAAGGTACTCATTTTGTAGGCAGAACTGAGTTTGACAGCCCGGATGTTGATAATGAAGTTTTAATAGATGCTTCTAAACATTATGTAAAAACCGGCGAATTTGTTAATATCAAGATAATTGAAGCAACAGAATTTGATTTATACGGAGAACCTGCTTAAATTTACCGTAAACTCTAGTATTAACTTAGACAAAACAATTTTATGAAAGCTTCTCAAAACTTAACTATATTAGTTTTTACATTATTCTGTTTCAATTTTGCTTCGGCTCAATATGGTAACGGATATAATAATGGTTATGGCAATGGCTATGGCGGCGGCTACGGAAGAGGCGGCGGTATGGGCATGGACAGAAGTATGATGGGAGGACCGCAGGGCAATACCAGTAAACCGAAAGAAATACCTGTTGAAGAAACTGCAGCGAAAATTGTAGAGCAAATGAAACCGGTAGTAAATCTTGACGAACTTCAGGCAATTGCTATTACAAATGTTTTTGCCGACGGTTTGAGAGAACAGGGAATTCTTTTAAAAAATGAAAGCAGCAGCCAGGATGAAAAAATGGAGCAGTTAAAAGCCCTAAAGGAAAGCATGACAAAAAAAATCACTGCTTTTTTAAATCCTGACCAAATAGAGAAATACACTAATTTCATGGCTGATTTCAAAGAAATTAAAAAAACAAAATCAAAAAAGAAAAAAGATTCTAAAGAATCAAAAGATAATGAAGAAGAAAAACCTGCAGAAAAAATTCAGGAATAATTGTTCTAATTCTATTATAAAATGTAATTAACCATGGCAAAAAAACATTTTTGTTATTTGATTTTAGCAATTATTATTACTTCTTGCTCAACAAATCCGTATAAGCATACTGAAAAAGCTTATGACCAGCAGTTAAAAACTTTAGAAAATCAAATTACGAGTAAAGAAGCACAAACAATCCCGCCGATAAGCCCGTTAATTATTGATACAACTTATGCTTCGCAGCTGGGTATTATAAAAGACACGTTATCTAAAACGGGTTCAACGGCTTTAGTAAACGGAATTAGTACGGAATGGATTGGAACTGTAAATTTCAATTTAAGAAAACCTAGTTTTATTATTATTCATCATACTGCTCAGGATTCTCTTCAGCAGACTATAAATACTTTTACTAAAACCAAAACTCAGGTTAGTGCCCATTATGTAATTTCTGAGAACGGAAAAGTTGTTCAGATGCTGAATGACTATTTAAGAGCCTGGCATGCAGGAAATTCTACCTGGGGAAAAAATACTGATTTAAATTCAACTTCTATAGGAATTGAACTAGACAATAATGGTTTTAAACCTTTTACTGAGGCACAAATCAACAGTTTAGTAGCATTATTGACAAAACTTAAAAAGGATTACAATATTCCGACCCAAAACGTTTTAGGCCATGCCGATATTGCTCCGGGAAGAAAACAAGATCCGAGTGCCTTATTTCCGTGGAAAACATTAGCCGAAAAAGGGTTTGGAATCTGGCCGGATGAAGTTCTGGAAGAAGCTCCGTTTGACTTTAAAATTGAGCCTGCGCTAAGAATTATTGGCTACAACACAAAGAATCTTTCTGCAGCTATTCAGGCTTTCAAATTGCATTATATTCAAACTGATGCAACTTCAACGCTTGACCGCAAAACAATTGACACAATATATTCTATATATAAAAAACAGGTTCAGTAAGAACACATCTCCAATAAAATATAAAACGCATTTCTAAAGGTCTAGAAATGCGTTTTTTTATACTTGCATTTTTCCCAAGGATAATAATATACATACAAGATTTTGCCACAGATTTAAAGGCTTAAAAAGATTTTTCACTCTTTGAGTTGATGTTTTTTTTGCCACGAATTTCACGAATTTTCACTAATTATTTTTGGTAAAAACTGTATGCACAAAAAATGGATTTCACGGTTTATGTTAAGAAAGTTTATTAACGATTCTTCGTGTAGCGATATAAAAAATTAAGCAAAATTTAATTCGTGAAAATTCGTGAAATTCGTGGCAAAAAAAAAATCCTTTATAATCCTTTAAATCTGTGGCAAAATCAAACAAAAAAAATAATCCCAATAAAAAAGCTGCCAAAACATAAGTATATTTCGACAGCTCCAAAAAAAAAAAAAAAAATATCAATCTTTATCTCTAGAAAGAGTATGTTGTAGCAAGCAAGGCGAAGAATGATCCTCCTGTTGGAGCAGCATCACTGTCTAAGAAGATATCTTCTGAAGCAGCATCGTATCTTAGCTCGGGAATTATTGTTAGTTTTCCAACTTTATAGTTTAATGAAACTGTATTTGCAAATACATTAGAACCAGTTAATGTTCCTAAACTTGGAGCAGCATCTTTTGCATCAAAATATTCAACTCTGTATGCTAGAAGCAAAGATGGGCTAAATGAATAATTTGCATATCCTACTACTGAAAACCATTCACCATCTAAAGTACTATCGAAATCATGTTTCGTTTTAGCATAAGTTGCATTAAGCCCAAGTCCGAAGCTGTCACTTATTGTTTTAGAAGCTGTCAAATCGAATTGTGTTTTATTCTCATTTGACACCGGTATTGTACTTCCAGGAATTGGGTTTGTACTTCCTGATGTAAAGTTTAAATAAGCGCTTCCTGTTTCACCAACAAAACCTACTTGACCTATATACGTTTTTTGTGTTGAACCAGCATCCATTGCCGATTTAAAATCTGTTGGGTTAGTTATACCAAACATAGCAGTAAATTTACCTTTAGTATATTGTGCTTTAACCCCTGTATTAAAGAATGGTCCATAAGAGAAGGCATAAGACATACTGTAGTTTTTATTGTCTACCGCATCTACTAATTCATACCCTACGTGTGTACCAAAGCTACCGGCAACAACTTTAAATTCGTCTGTAATTTGGTAAGTAAAAAATAATTGTTTAATTAAAAATTTAGCATTTATATCTTTATCTGTTGTTTCATTGTATGAGAACTCTCCTGCTCTTTTTCCGAAACCTAAGTCTACAAAAACAGAAGCTTTTCCAAATGTATGACTTGCTTCGATCGAAGCCATTCCTAATTCAAACGAATCCTGAGAGTTGGTAAAGCTCGTTAATCCGTTCATTTGTTTAGAAAAATCATATTTATAGTAAGCGTCCGCAGACCCTCCCCATGTAGTTGCTGGCGAAGTTTGTTTTTCATCCTCTTGTGCAAAAGCAAAAGAACTGGTTAAAGTGGCAGCTAAAATGTAAAATACTTTTTTCATGTGTTAATTGGTTTTTAGTTATTAATTTGATTTTGGTTAGTTAATCGTTTATATATCTATTAATAGTATAAGTCATTTTTTAAAACCCTGAATCTCCGCCTAAAACCTCTTCATTTTCATTAGCGAATTTATTAACTTTTGTATGAGTAGAATAATTGGAAACTACTTTTTTGAGGTTTATAGCGAAGAATTATGGATTACAAAAATTAAACTGCCAATAATCGTTATTTGACATTTATAGCGTTTTGTTTTTGAAAATTCAATAACGTTTTTTTGGTGTTTTTATTCAAAAAAATTGGGCTATTTAAAAACTACAATCAAAAAACAGATAAAAAACCAACTTAAAAACACTTTAAAATAACATTACCCCTTAAAATTTTAGGGGTGTATTAAAAAACAAATATTTAAAACAAAACCAGATCCTTATTATTCAAAAAATCCACCAATGCTAAAGCTTGACAAAATTTCTTACAAAAATAAATTCCTTAAAACACCCGTTAAATATGTTATTACAAAATCAAAAATTCACCCGTAAAACAAAAAAGCCTGCTCAAATCTGAACAGGCTTACTTATTAACGAAAGAGTTTTTTTACTCTTGACTATTATACTTTCTTAAAAACTCACGGACCTTGATCCCGGATTCTTTTAAGTCTTCATCTTTCCACTTTCCATCTGATTTTGCGGTCTTTTTTAAAATCGAGCAAGTTTCATCTTTATCAGAAACTGACCATGTTATCCAGCTTAATTTTTTAGATTCCATCCAGTCAATATATTCCTGCCATGCTTTTACATTTAAAGTTCCGTCGCCGGAAGCTTCCGTTCCTGCAGATTCAGAAATAAAAATAGGCAGACCTCTTTTCAGTGCTTCATCTGTTCTGTCCCTTAATTCTTTACCATGTGTTGCGGCGTAAAAGTGTAAAGTATACATTATATTATTATATCCTAAAATTGGATCTTCTGCAGGAAGGTCAACATCCTGATCCCAATGCGGTGATCCTACCAATATAATATTGTTGGGGTCATTTTCTCTAATTACCCTTATTACTTCTTCGGCATAGGTTTTAACTTCCCACCAGGTTTCATAATCAGGTTCATTAAATACCTCATATATTATATTAGGGTACTTGGAGTACTTTTGAGACATTTCTGCAAAAAATGCTTTTGCTTCTTTTAAATTAACATTATGGCTGTGCCAATCTATAATTACATATATATCAGATTTTATAGCACCATTTATTACGGCTTCTATTTTTTCTTTTGAAAACTGAGGGTCATTAGTATAGGAGTAATCTCCAAGTTCGATTCCCATTGCGGCACGCACGACATTGCAATTGAAATCTTTTTTGAGCCAGCTTACGGCTTTTTCGTTGTAAAATCTCGGCCACATACTATGCCATCCAAAACTCAAGCCCCGCAAAACAACGGGTTCATTGTTTTTATCTACTAACTGAGTTCCCTGAAGGCTCAATTGACCATGCTTTTTTACAAATTGTGCTTGTACAAAACAGCATACTAATAAGAATAAAATTGTAGTTAATTTTTTAAACCTCATCATAAATTTAAATTTTAAAGAGACAATTTTAATGTTATGCAATCATGCGAAGCTAATTCTGCTGCAAAATTCTTTTTTGTATTTCCTGAATCTTTATTAGTCCAAAGATTTTTTAATTTGAATGTAGTTTTATTAAAATCAGCTTCATAGCCGAAATCTACATCTTTTATTGCATTCTTTTTCCAATCGAAATTAATTTTTTTAGAAACTTCACTTCTGTTTAAAAAAGTAACCGCCCAATTTCCATCAGATAAAGGTTTTACCCAGACTTCTAAACCGTCTTCTGCTGAATGCTTAAAACCCTGAATTCCTAATTTATCCTGATTTACAGCGATTAATTCTTTATTGGTTAAAATCGCTAATGTTTCTTTTGACATTTTTCTGAAATCATTTCCTGCAATAAGCGGCGACGAAAGCATACACCACATTGCAAAATGTGATTTATCTTCAGTATCGTTCATTTCGTTTCCAACTTCCATCATATCAAAATCATTCCAATGATCCGGTCCGGAATATTTACGGATGTCTTTTCGCATTTCGGCAATTTTCATAAATCCCCAGGAAGACCAGTTTTCAGGATGTTTGAATTCGCAGTCAAAGCAAGGATAAATATCTCCGGAAATTCTCCAAAGATTTCCAACAGGTTTTCCCCACTCCCATGGCTGATTATCGCCCCATTCGCAAAGGCTGAAAACAATTGGCCGTCCTGCAGTTTTTAATGCGTTGCTCATGGTTGTATAAGCTTCTGGTGCAGTAATTCCTTTTGTGTTACACCAATCGTATTTTAAAAAATCGATTCCTAGTTTAGCATAAAAACGAGCATCCTGATATTCATAACCACGAGTTCCCGGATATCCCGCGCAGGTTTGCGTTCCGGCACAATTGTACAAGCCAAATTTTAAGCCTTTACTGTGCACATAATCGATTACAGATTTCATTCCGTTAGGGAATTTAACAGGGTCCGGAACTAAATCTCCGTTTGCATCACGTTCTTTGGCCATCCAGCCATCATCTAATACTATATAATTGTAACCGGCAGCAGCCATTCCTGATGAAACCATTATATCAGCGGTTTCTTTTACCAATTTTTCATCAATATTTGTTGCAAAAGTATTCCATGAATTCCATCCCATTGGCGGCGTCATGGCCAGACCTTCAAATTTTCCTGCAGTCAGCGTATGTGTATTCCCCTGGCTGAAACCAAAAACGGAGACACATAAAGCTAATCCTAAAATAATTTTCTTCATTTTATAAAATTAAAAACACATTTATAAAAAGATATTCCCTAACTTTTCAATTAGGGAATATCTTAAACTAACTCAAAAAAGCAACTTTATTTATTTTAATACAAATCCTATATCATCAAATAATACAGTATTACCTCCATCATTATTTGATTCCTGGAAGGTAAGCATCCAAAGACTCGTAGGATTTCCTAAATCGCTAAAAGGAATTTCCAGATAAACCCATGAAGTTGTAACAGGTAAAACATAGTTTGCTCCGCCGTTTACACTAAAATTAACTCGTCCGGTTTTTGAACCTTTAATGGCGATACGTAATGCTTTGTATGGGGTTAAATCAACATTGAAACCCCAGTTTCCTCCATCCCATTGACCAAATTCCCATTGCCATGATTTTTCGCCCTGATAAGAATCTCCTTCAAAAGCAAAATTAACTCCTTTTCCAGCCCATGGACCTCCCCATTGCACACCATACAATATATCATCGTATAATGCTGTTCCTATAGCTTCTTTTGATACGGCTGCTCCGGATATATTAGCTACAGAAAGATATCTGTGATTTGCATTTGCCGGGATTTTTACCACTATCTGCTCTAAAGTTGAAGATACAACTGTAACAGGAACTGCAGGCTGTGTTGGTGTTTCTGCCAGGGTAACTACAGGGTTTAGGAAATATTTACCTTTAATTATTACCTGATCTCCCTCTGCACAATTGATAGAATTAAAACCGCTAAATGTAGGTACCGGTGGGGCAACTGTCAAATTATACACAACAGTCCCTCTTTCTGTAACCACTTTTAACTGATTAGAAGCATTAGCATAAGGAGTGTCTTCATCAACCAATATAATTATATCAGTATCTGTTACAAATGTTGGTCTGAAATAGGTATCAAAATCATTAAAGTATACTTTTTTCGTGGTAAGCAATCCTTTACCGTGAATTACATAATAATTTTTTGGATCTACTAATGTTACCGGAGTCAATGGTTTAAGACTTCCATCTGCATTATAACCAGAAGGCATAACTGATTCTATTACAGGAGCACCAGTATAAACCTCAGCGCTGCTGTCATCACTTGAGCATGAAGTAAAAAGCATTAAAGATAACATCCATGCCATGCATGCTGCTAACGAAACAATTTTTATATTTTTCATATTTTTATTTTTAAAAATTATTTAAAAGTATACGGTGCTACTTCTGTTAATTTTGGATTTTTAATTAAATCATCTGCCGGATAAGGCAGTAAAAGATTTGATGCCGAAATTGTAATATGTTTCGGTGTTTGCTTATCTCCTCTGTTTTGAGCCTCTAAAATTGCTTTTGCCTGAGCAAATGGCAAACGACCTAAATCAAAATAATAATCTCCTTCACAAGCTAATTCTGCACGTCTTTCTTTAAAGATATCATCAAATGAAATAGAAGCTTTAATTGGCAGACCAGCTCTTTTACGTACTGCGTTAAATGATTTTAAGGCTGCAGGATCAGAAGTGCTTCCTGATTGTGACCCTAAAATTGCTTCGGCATGAATTAAAAGCAGTTCAGCATAACGCATCATATAACTATTCATACTGCTTTCTCCATTAAATGGTGCATTGAATGGTCCTGTTATTGGTAAATTCTCTTTCCCTATTACATATTTTTTCAAACCGGATCCTGAATTCTGAGCTTGATTTGCTTCTTCAAAAGTATATCCTAAAAGTTTTGGAGAATCTACTGCAAGTGTTTGTGCATAAGTCAGGTTTGGGTAATAATCTCCAGGAAGCATAAATGTTTCTGCTCTTCTTTTATCTCCCGGCTCATAAACATTATGAATTAAATCCTGAGACGGCGCAATCTGACCTGAATATGAAGTCTCTACTAATCTGTTCTCCGGAGCAAACAATGTGTTTGAAAAGTTCCCCTCAAAATAAGTTCCTGCACCAGTCCACTGCCATGAAAAGATAGACTCTTCATTGTTATTATTTTTTTGAAGCCATAAATCAGCAAAAGATTTTGTTGGCAGTTCATCACCACCCAATAATTTAAATTCGCCGCTGTTAATTACTTCCTGAGCCATAGCTCTTGCCAGATCATATTTCTTTTGATACAGATATACTTTTGCCAAAAGAGCTTTTGCAGAACCGCTTGAAACGTGTGCATTTGCAGCATAATCAGATCCTCTGTTTTTAGATCTTAAATTGGCAATAGCAAATTTTAAATCGTTCTCTATAAACGTATAAACATCTGCTACAGGATTACTTGGAATAACAAAATTCTTAGAATAATCAGCATTGTTTTCAATAATTGGCACGTTACCCCATAATCTTACCAAAAAGAAGTATGAAAAAGCTCTGATAAAATGCATTTCGCCTAAAGCATTGTTTAAGGCTTCGCTGCTTACATCCGGCCCAACACTTTGAGGAAGTAAACTTATATATGTGTTACAATTTGCAACAGCCCCAAAACATGATCTCCATGAATCTCCAATAAAAGACTGTGAATTAGTAAAACTCAAATCTGTAAACTTACCAAATTCGTTATAAGGCCCCGCATACATATTACCAGATATAACATCGGTAATACCATAAAAACCTTCCTTATTCATATTAAACCAAACAATGCCATAAAGCCCGTTACTTGCATTGTCCAATTTTACATCAGAATCGTAATAATTTCCTATTGTAGGCACTCCTTCTGCAGGCACGTCTAAAAAGTCCTGAGAGCAAGAAGAAGATATTAACATTAGCAGCGTCAAAGCAGCTGCACCACTTCTTTTTATTATATTTTTCATATTAATTCGTATTAAAATTCAACATTAAAACCAAAAGATATTTGTCTAGGCACAGGATAACGACCATTATCAACACCTGATAATAATGCATCTTGATTGTAAGAACCAACTTCAGGATCATATCCTTTATATTTGGTAAAAGTGTATAAGTTTTGTCCAGAAGCGTAAATTCTCAATCTTGTTAATTTTATTTTTGAGATTACGTCAGAAGGAAGAGAATAACCTAAAGTTACATTCTGAATTCTTAAGTATGATCCATCTTCTATAATTCGTGACGAAACCGCATTATTGATATCATTGTAAGCAGAAGGTCTAGGCAGTGAAGCATCTAAATTGTCTGCAGAATAAAAATCAGCCGCATCTGTTAAATAATTTGTACCTAAATTACTGTTTAATGTACCAGACATACGAGTTAAGTTCATCAGCTTGTTTCCAGAAGTTCCCTGAAGAAAAATAGATAAATCAACATTTTTATACTTAAAGTTGTTTGTTAAACCGTAAGTGAATTTTGGATTTGGATTTCCAATAGTAACTAAATCTTTTGTATCAATAATACCATCATTATTTTGATCCTTGTAAATTACATCTCCTTTTATAAAGTTTGGCTGTAATGAATTTGTTCCGTTTTTTAAAGGTACTCTTGTGCCTGCAGCATTTTCGTAGCCATAAGTTAATAAATCTTCATCTGTTCTGTAAATACCTGTTGCTTCATAACCTAAAAATGAACCTATAGGCAGACCTTCCTGAGTTCTCGATACCGTTACCGTATTATAAGCCAGTGTACCCATTGTTTTAACAATGTTTAAGCCTGCCATATTGGTAACTTCATTTTCATATTTTGTAAAGTTTGCACTTGCGTTCCATGAAAAATTTGGTGTAAATTGCTGTGTATAATTAAGAGTAATCTCAATACCCTTGTTTTTCATACTTCCAAGATTAAAAGAAGGAGGATTTACACCACCCTCATAATCACCACCTCCAGAAAGAAAGTTTGGCAGAGGAACCTGATACAAGAAATCTTTAGAAACTTTTTGATACACATCTATTGTTGCAGAAAGTTTTGAATCAAACATTGTAAAATCTAATCCTAAGTTGGTCTGTTCCTGAGTTTCCCATTTCAAATCTTTATTAGCTGTATTTGACGGCAGATAAGAAGTTCCCATTGAACTGTTAATCAAATGCAGGTTAGAATCATATAAGTTATTACCAATCTGGTTATTACCAGTTTGTCCCCAGCCCACTCTAAGTTTAATATTATCAACATACTTTCTCGTATTTGCCATAAAATCCTCATGAGAAAGTTTCCAGGAACCGCTGGCAGAGCTAAAAACCCCCCATTTGTTTCCTACGAAAAACTTAGAAGAACCATCTGTTCTTACTGCTCCTGTAACGCTGTATTTATCACCAAAATCATAAACAACCCTTCCTAAATAAGAAGCCAAGGTCTGAGTTCCTGAATAAACACCATTTGTAACCGCTTTTGATAAATCAGATGCAGCCAATGATTTGTCATTGTTATCTTTATATCCATAACCTGTTATTGTATATCCTTCCCAGTGAGCTCTGTTTGACTCCTGAACCGCAAGAACAGTAAAATTATGTCTGCCAATAGTTTTTCTGTAAGTAAGCATGTTTTTTAAATTCCATGAGTTACCAGAAGATGGGCTGTAATATAAATTGGCAAAACTTTTTACCGCATTCCCCAACGAATACATTGGATCAAATCTTTGACCTAAATTATCATATATATAACCACCAGCCTCAAAACGATATTCTAAACCTTTTAATATATCAATCTGAGTATAGAAATTTCCTGAATAGTTTTTTCTAACCAATGTATTTGATCCTAATAAAGAAGTAGCAACCGGGTTAACAAAAGATGTCGCTCCTCCAGCAGGCGGGCCGGCAAATGCACCCGAAAGTTCTCTAACTGCAACATCTGGAGTTGCCAATAATGACGTAGCAACTACACCATTAAACTGCCCGTTAAGAGTTAATTTTTCATCCGTAATTGCACCGCTTACATTAACTCCAACTTTTATAAACGAATTAACTTTAGCATCAATATTTGTTCTAAAATTATATCTTTTAAATCCAGATTCGATAACAATACCTTCCTGATTTAAAACACCTCCGGATATATAGTAATTTACCCCTTCTTTACCACCTGAAAAAGAAAGCTGATTAGAAGTCATAAATCCTGTTTCATAAATTGCATCCTGCCAGTCAGTACCTTTTCCTAAAAGTTCAGGATGAGCAAATTCAGGTCTGAAAGAAGTTGGATCATATACAGCAGACAAAGCATTTTGATGTCTTGCATATTCCTGCAGATTCATAGAATGAAGTTTCTTTGGCAGGTTACTTATTGTGTAAGAATTTTCAAAAGATAATTTACCAGTACCTTTTTTACCAGACTTTGTTGTTACAATAATAACACCATTAGCACCACGAGAACCATAAATAGCGGTTGCCGAAGCGTCTTTTAAAATATCAATAGATTCAATATCACTTGGATTAATAAGAGCTAAAGGGCTTTGTGTTATATTACCGCTATTAGAGAAATTAGAATTTCCCTGTGCATTTCTTCCCGAAGTTGATGAATTTCTTGCATCTCCTGAAATTGGCACTCCATCTATTACATATAAAGGTTCGTTTGTTCCTGTTAAAGACGAAACCCCTCTAATTCTTACCGAAACGTTACTTCCAGGTTCACCAGAATTGCTATTTACAACCACCCCGGCAGCTTTACCCTGCATCATTTGATCAAACGATGCAACTTTTAAGTTTTCAATATCTTTTGAATTAATACTAGAAATAGCACTGTTTACATCTTTTCTCTTTTGTGTACCGTAACCAATTACAACTACATCTTTTAAGTCTTCAGCACTTGATCTTAAGATTACATTGATTGTTCTTTTACCATCAACTGCGATTCTTTGTGTATTAAATCCAATAAATGAATATACTAAAGTTGCATTTGAAGGAGCATCAATAGAATATTTTCCGTCAAAATCAGTTGAAGTAGTTGTCTTCGATCCTGCTATCGAGATATTTGCACCAGGAATCGATAAACCTTTTTCATCAGTTACTGTTCCCGATATTTTACCCTGAGCAGCAATATAATTACTTGTCAGTAACAGAAATAAAATCAATGGAACCGCTCTGTGGTTCGCGTTCCAATGAATAAAGTTAGTCATTAGTTTTTTCATAATAAGTATTGGTTAGTTTAAATTTGTTTAATTCATAATTAAGCAGTAAGGGCAACTTTTACTTCGAAATTATTTAACAAATCTATAACAGATCCAATTATCAAATCGATAGTATTTCATCAATTAATGATAATATTTTCACTATATCTTCTTAAAAAAACACATAATAAAATAAAATCAAGTAAAAAATGAATTATTCACAATGAAACAACCCTTAACAACCACTATTATACAGAAAAGTTAACGAAATCATAAAAATCAAACGTTTTCGTTAAAAATAATATTTACTTATGCAAAAAAAGTATCACTACAAAATACGTTTTAATCCAGAAAAATCCTCACGATATTGACTAGGAGTACAATTTTTAATAGCTTTAAAACTACGATTAAAGTTTGCAATATTATTAAAGCCAGATTTAAAAGCCACTTCAGAAACACTCAAATCTTTCTCAACAAGCCAGCGTGCAGCATATCCAATACGAATGTCATTAATATAGTTTACAAAAGTTTTTCCGGTGCGTTTTTTAATAAAACGATTAAACGAAATTACAGACATACTAGCAACATTTGCCACATCCTCTAAAGTAATTTTATTTGCAAAATGTTTTTGCACATACTCATAAACCAATTTCATTTTATCGTAATCATCGAACTTATCATAGTCAACAGTATAAGTAGAAAGTAATCGCTGATTTCTAGAATTAGCAAGATCATATAACAAGGAAGTAATTTCCAGAAAATAATCCATACCATCTAATTTAGAAAGACTTACCAATCTTGGAGTTAATTCTTCGGCAGCTTTTTTAGAAAATAAAATTCCGTGAATAGACCTATTAAACATATCACGAATTGGATTCATGATTCGTCGTGCAAGCAGTGATTCATGAAATAAATCATTATGAAACTGAATCGTAATTTCGTGTATTTTTTTGTTAGTACATTTATTTAATTCCCAGCCGTGATATAAATTTGGCCCAATCAAAACCAATTCTACATTATCAATTTCTTCAATATTATCTCCCACTACACGCCTTACTCCTTTTCCATTTAAAATAAAATTAATCTCAAATTCGGGATGGTAATGAACAGGAAAATCAAAACTATCCTTAACCCTGTCAAAGACCAAAAAACTATCTCCGGCTGAAAGCGGGGCGATTTCTCTATAAAAATTTTTAGCAGTACTCATCTCTTAAAACTATTTTATCTAAATATCAATTGATTTTTTTCTGCAATAATATGATATATAATTGATAAAATAATATTAATTACGCTATAAACATACATTTATCTTTGAAAAATAGAATTATCAACTTTACAAAATCAGTATTAATAATAAACATTAATCATTTTTAATACTTGAACTTTTTATAGTTTTAATAATTTTATCAGGAAAACAATACCGAATTATAAATAGATAAATTCAGCTTCAACAATAAGACAGCAATTTCTAACCAAAAGCTGAAAATGTGCTGAAAAACAATATTTTCAAAAAATGAAAAAATACTTTTTTAAGCTTTTAGCCTCCGCATTAATAGGAACCTCTTGCTCTGCACAGCATACTAATAGTAATACAAATTTGTCACTTTCAGATAAAAAAGCAACCCCTGAAACAGTTTTACTGTATAAAAAACTGAATCAACTCATTAAAAAGGGTTATCTTTTTGGTCATCAGGACGATTTAGCGTATGGAGTAAACTGGAAATATGAAAACGAACGAAGCGACATAAAAGATGTTGTGGGAGACTATCCTGCAGTTTATGGCTGGGATCTTGCGGGTCTGGAAAAAGATGATATAAATAATATAGACGGAATTCCATTCGAAAAAATGAAACAATATATTATTGAAGCCAATGAAAGAGGGGGGATTTCTACAATAAGCTGGCATTTTGATAATCCTGTAACAGGAAAAAATGCCTGGGATAATACACCAAATTCTCTAAAAACTATTTTACCAGGCGGAGAAAATCATCAAAAATATGTTTCATGGTTAGATAAAGCGGCTAATTACCTTCTATCCTTAAAAGATAAAAAAGGAAAAAATATTCCAATTCTTTTTAGACCTTATCATGAACTTTCAGGAGGCTGGTTTTGGTGGGGAAAAGGAAAATGTACATCTGATGAGTTTAAAACTGTATGGAAATTTACATTTGAATACCTGCAGAAAAAAGGTGTACATAATTTAATTTATGTTTACAATACCTCCAGTTTCAACTCAAAAGAAGATTTTCTGGCGAATTATCCCGGAGATAATTTTGCCGATATTTTAAGTTTCGATTCTTATCAAAATAATAATGATAAGGAAGGAATAAAGTTTATTGAAGAAGTTCAAAACCAGCTTAAGATTTTAAATGAAATAGGTCTTGAAAAACATAAATTAATAGCCATTGCCGAAGCAGGTTATGAAGCTGTTCCAGATCCAAAATGGTGGACAGGAACTTTCTCTAAAGCAATTGGCGATTATAAAATATCGTATGTCCTTTTATGGCGAAATCACGGCTGGCAGGAAAACGAGAAAAAAATGCATTATTATGCACCTTTTAAAGGGCAGGTAAGCGAAAAAGATTTCATTGATTATTACAATATGGATAAAACACTGTTCGAAAAAGACATTAACAAATAAATCTGAGTCATCTGCGTGCAAAAAAATCAGCACATAGAAACATGCTTAAAACACTAAAATAATTGCCCCAAAAACAAACTTTACAACCTTTAAAAAACAACCAATGCACAACAAAATTAGTTTAAAAGAAAAAATCGGTTACGGGCTTGGAGATGCCGCTTCTTCAATGTTCTGGAAAATCTTTAGTATGTATCTTTTGTTTTTCTATACCGATGTTTTCGGATTAGCTCCTGCCGTTGTAGGAACCATGTTCTTGATTACCAGAATCTGGGATTCCTGCTTTGATCCAATTGTTGGAATCATTGCCGACAGAACAAAAACTAAATGGGGAAAATTCAGACCTTATCTTTTATGGGTTGCGATTCCTTTTGCCGTAATTGGAGTTTTGACTTTTTACACGCCGGATTTTGACGAAAAAGGAAAAATAATTTACGCCTACGTAACCTATTCGTTAATGATGATGATTTATTCACTAATTAACGTTCCATACGCATCACTTTTGGGCGTAATGTCATCTGACCGAAAAGACAGAAACACATTATCATCTTACAGAATGGTTTTTGCCTTTGGCGGAAGTCTTTTGGCACTTTGGTTAATTGAACCTCTTGTAAATTATTTTGGCGGCAGCTTAAATTCTAAAACAGGCTGGATCACAACAATTACCGTTTTTGGAGTAATTACAACAGCGTTTTTCTGGGCTTGTTTTTTCTTTACAAAAGAAAGGGTAAAACCTATCGAAAATGAGCAATCTAATCTAAAAGAAGATTTAAAAGATTTATTAAAAAATAAACCGTGGTGGATTTTATTAGGTGCCGGAATCGGGACTTTAGTTTTCAACTCTATCAGAGACGGAGCCGCAGTTTACTATTTTAAATATTATGTAAGCAGTTCTGTAAATTTTGATTTTTCACTTTTTGGAACAGATTTCCATATGACACCAACTTCTATTTATTTGGTTTTGGGTCAGGCAGCTAATATTATTGGTGTAATTATCGCTACTCCAATCGCTAATAAAATTGGTAAAAAGAAAACATTCTTTGGCGCAATGACAATTGCCTCAATTTTAAGTTTAGTTTTCTATTTCTTCGGAAAAGAAGATGTTTTCCTAATCATGAGTTTTCAGGCTTTAATAAGTATTTGTGCAGGCTGTATCTTCCCGTTAATCTGGTCAATGTATGCAGACAGTGCCGATTATTCAGAATGGAAACAAGGCCGCAGGGCAACCGGATTGGTTTTCTCAGCTTCATCAATGTCACAAAAATTTGGATGGACTATTGGCGGTGCCGGAACCGGATGGCTTTTAGGTTATTATGGTTTTCAGGCAAATGTTGAACAAACTGCCGTAACCCAAAACGGAATTCAATTAATGCTAAGTATACTTCCTGCAATCGCAGCGGCAATATCAGTCGCTTTTATAGTATTCTATCCTTTATCCGAAGAAAAACTACAGACAATAGAACAAGATTTAAACGAAAAAAGACATCAAACAAAATAAAAACAAATCAGATACCGAATCAAAAATATGACAACAATAACCTCTTCGACTACTTTTCTGGATCGAAAAGCAGCATTAGAAAAAGAACATAAAGCACTAATCGAACAAAAAAATGCACCGGAAGAAAAGGCTGGAAACGGGATTTATAAACGTTATAAAAATCCTGTTGTTACGGCATCTCACGTTCCGTTGAACTGGCGTTTTGATTTAAACGAAAAAACAAATCCTTTTTTACAGGAACGAATTGGGGTAAATGCCGCTTTCAATGCCGGAGCAATGAAATGGAACGGAAAATATCTTCTTGCAGTTCGTGTAGAAGGAATCGACAGAAAATCATTTTTTGCAATTGCCGAAAGTCCAAACGGCGTAGATAATTTCAAGTTTTGGGATAAACCATGCGTAATTCCGCAAACTTCAGAGCCAGATACAAACGTATACGACATGCGTTTGGTCAATCATGAAGACGGCTGGGTTTATGGCATTTTTTGTACTGAAAGAAAAGATCCAAAAGCACCAAAAAGTGATACAAGTTCAGCCATTGCCAATGCAGGAATAGTACGTTCAAAAGATTTAGTAAATTGGGAAAGGTTACCGGACTTAATTTCGAATACAGGACAACAGCGAAATGTTGTTTTGCATCCGGAATTCGTAAACGGAAAATATGCATTATACACGCGTCCGCAAGACGGATTTATTGACGTTGGAAGCGGAGGCGGAATTGGTTTAGGGTATATTGACGATATGACAAATCCACTTGTAAAAGAGGAGAAAATCATCTTCGGCAAACAATATCATACCATTTATGAATTAAAAAACGGTCTTGGCCCTGCTCCAATCAAAACAGAAAAAGGATGGCTGCATTTAGCACACGGCGTTCGTAATACCGCTGCAGGACTACGCTATACTTTGTATATGTTTATGACAGATTTAAACGATATTTCGAAAGTAACCCACATTCCTGCCGGACATTTTATGGGACCGGAAGGAATTGAAAGAGTTGGTGATGTGTCAAACGTATTGTTTTCAAACGGATGGATTGAAGATACTGACGGAACTGTTTATGTATATTATGCATCATCAGATACAAGAATGCACGTTGCTGTTTCCTCTGTAGATAAATTAGTTGATTATGTTACCAACACTCCCGCAGATACATTTATTTCTGCTGGATCTGTGGAAACGATCATTAATCAGATCGAAAAAAATAACGCAATTTAAGTATCGTGTGTACAACCTTAAAACAGCTTAAATCTGAATTAACAACAGAGCTGGATTCCATTTTAAATTATTGGTCAAAACATACACTTGATACTCAAAACGAAGGTTTTATTGGTCAGATTGATTTTAACGATCATCTTATTACTAATGCAGAAAAAGGTTCTGTATTAAATTCCAGAATTCTTTGGACTTTTTCATCAAGTTACCAGGTTACCAAAAAAGAAAATCATAAAAAAATTGCTGAAAGGGCTTTTGATTTTCTTTCAAAATATTTTTATGATGCTGAATTTGGCGGGCTTTTTTGGAGTATTAATTTTGATAAAACCCCAAAAGATACCAAAAACCAAATCTATGCTTTAGCTTTTGCTATTTATGGTTTAACGGAATATTATGCTATTTCTAAAGACGAAAAAGCTTTAGAAATAGCAAAAAAATTATATTTTAAAATTCAGGAACACAGTTACGATCCTATAAACAAAGGTTATCTGGAAGCCTTTACAAGAGATTGGCAGCCCATTGAAGATTTGCGTTTAAGCGCTAAAGATGCTAACGAAAAAAAGACAATGAACACCCATTTGCATATTATTGAAGCTTATGCAAATTTGTTTAAAGTCTGGAAAGATGAAACGCTCCGAAAAGACAGTATTGAATTACTAGAAACGATAGAAAAACATTTCATAAATACCGAAACCGGACATCTTCGTTTATTTTTTGATGAAAACTGGATCGAAAAACCGGACGTTATTTCATACGGACACGATATTGAAGCAGCCTGGCTGTTATTACAATGTGCCGAGATTTTAGAAGAGGAGAATTTAATTGCCAATTATAAAAAACATGCCGTTCAAATTGCCGAAGTTACCAAAGAAGGATTTGATTCTGACGGAGGTTTATGGTACGAATTTGATCCTGAAAAAAAGGAATTAATTGCCGAAAAACATTGGTGGGTTCAGGCCGAAGCCTTAATTGGTTTTTACAACGCTTATCAATTGACCGAAAATGAAGACTATTTAGATATTATTTTCAGAAACTGGAAATTCATAAAAAAACATATTCTCGATCTTAAAAATGGCGAATGGTTTTGGGGAATTTACAGCGATTATTCTTTAATCGAAAAAGACAAAGCCGGATTCTGGAAATGTCCTTATCATAACGGCCGCGCTTGTTTAGAACTTATTAAGAGGATAAAAACTTAAAAGCTTCTCCTAATCAAAATTAATTATTGTACTAAAAAATATTGCTTATGAAAACACTTATTCTTTTTAGTTTATTATTTCTAACTACAATAACAAATGCACAAGGTAATCTTGTCAAAAACCCCGGTTTTGAATATGAGTTTGTAAACTGGCAAGGCGGCGACGCAGCCTATATTACTCCTTATGATAAAAAAACAGGAAAAAATTGTGCTGCAATCAATCAATTTGTTGGTGCCGAATGGAAGGCTGTTGATCAAACTATAAACATACCAAAAAACATTTATGCTTTAGAATTTAGTATTTGGATTAAATCTGAAAGTATCGAAGAGCAAAAAGAAGCTTATAAAGCCGGTGCGGCAATTGCATCGTTTACAAATTCTGCAAATAAAGAAATTATATCCGAAACTTTTGCTCAGGTAAAAGGAACGACTGGATGGGCAAATTATAAAAAAACTGTAAAAGTTCCAGACGAAGCAAAAAAAGTCCGCATTATGCTTGCTCTGGCACAAACCAATGGCACAATTTATTTTGATGATGTAAAAGTTACCACTCTTTCAGAAGAAGAGTACATAAAACAAAATACGCCTGCAGTAAGTGAGTCTGAAAAATTAAGTTCAGCGCCAAAACTATTTCTTAATGGCAATTTTGAAGAGAATTTAGCACCATGGAATGGTTCAGGTTCAATTACATCTGAAGATAAAAAAGAAGGAAAATCAGCTTTAGAAATAACTTCGGATATTGCTGAGTGGAAAGCTGTTGAACAAATTTCAGATCTCACTGACGGAGATAAAAGCTTACAGATTTCAGGATGGTTAAAAGCAAAAAACATTAAACAAGGAAAAGACAGCTGGAATAATGGTATGATTATTATCGAATTTAAAAATGACAAAGACCATAAAGCACAGGAAGATATGGTGGCTGCAACTGTAACCGGCAATACAGACTGGACATCATTTCAAAAAACATTTACAATTCCCCAAGGGGCAATTAAATACAGAATTATGATTGCCCTAAGCAATTGTACAGGAACATTATTAGCTGATAATATCGAGATTAAAGTCTCTAAATAAAAATCTAAATGAAAAAATATTTTATAAAAACAGTACTTGCCAGCTTATCAATTTTAGCATTTGCAAGCTGTTCTTCAGATAAAGAAACAGAGGACGAAACTATAGTTATAGTAGATCCGCCAACACAAAGCGACCCGTTAACAACGCAAAATGCTGCCACTTATATGGTTGATGCAAATGCTACTAAAGAAACCGTGGCTTTATTTTATAACTTAAAAAGGCTGGCAAAAACAAAAGTGGCAATTGGTCAGCAGGATGCCTTTAACAGCTTTTATCAAGATGCCGGAGGAGATTCTGATATTAAAAAAAATACAGGTTACGATCCTGCCGTTTTAGGTTCAGATTTTATGTTTATTACCGATAAAAACAATAACAACCAGGCAGATAACTGGTTTTATCAGCAAGAAATAAAAATTACAAGCGATGTCAAAGCCGCTTACGCAAAAGGTATAATCAATACTTTCAGCTGGCATATAAGAGAACCTTTTAAAGACGAATCTTTTTATGCTGCTGATATGTCTGCTCAGGAAAAAGCCGCAGCATTTAAAAGCATTTTACCCGGCGGAACCAATCACGAATGGTACAAGAAAAAATTGGACAAAGTCGCCAGCGTTGTTTTAAACTTCAAAGGCTCGAATGGTGAATTAATCCCGATAATTTTCAGGCCTTTTCATGAATTCGACGGAAGCTGGTTTTGGTGGGGCGCTAATTACTGCACTGCCGACGAATACAAACAAGCATATCAATTTACCGTTGATTATTTAAAAAACACAAAAGGCGTACACAACATTTTATACGCTTTTTCTCCAGACAATTCATATGCAACAGAAAGCAGTTATTTAAGCCGATATCCGGGTGATAAATATGTCGATATTCTGGGAATGGACAATTACGGAGATTTTGCTAATCAAGGTTCTACAGGTTCTGGCAAAGCCAATGCAAAACTAAAAATGATCTCTGACATTGCTAAAACCAAAGTAAAAATTGCCGCTTTAACCGAAACAGGTTACAGAGTTACAAGTTCAATTCCGCCAGTTACAAACTGGTTTTCAACTTATTTATATGATGCTTTAACAGCAAACGATATTCAGGTAAGTTATGTAATGTTTTGGAACAACAACAGCGACGGGTATTATGTTCCAAATGGTTCTGTTTCGAATGCCGCAGATTTTAAAACTTTTAGTACCAAAACAAAATCGGCGTTATTGAATTCCCTGCCAAAAATGTATGAAATGCCGAAATAGCATTTTTAACGGCACGCAGATTTAGCAGATTGTGCGACGCAGAAAAAAGAGCCAAAGGCTCGGCCAAATATTGCAGAGCTGGACTTCAGTCCAGTTTTACATTAAGTTCTAACAAAATATCATATGAAAAACAGATTTCTAAAACACCTCAGCTTTGCTTTAATTTTCTCCGTAATCGCTTGTCAGGCACAGGAAAGAATTACTGTAAGAGGAAACCAATTTTATAAAGGTAATAAACCATACGCTTACATTGGAACCAATTATTGGTACGGAAGTTTATTGGCATCCAAAAAAGCAGGCGACAGAAAAAGATTAATTAGAGAACTTGATTTATTGAAAAAAAACGGAATCGATAATCTGCGAATTTTAGTTGGCGGTGACGGTGGAAAATACGATTTTACTGTTCGTCCGGCACTGCAATATGAGCAGGGAAAATATGACGAAGATTTACTTGACGGACTTGATTTTTTAATCAACGAAATGAGCAAGCGTAAAATGTATGCCGTTTTATATTTGACAAACAACTGGGAATGGTCTGGCGGAATGTCACAATATTTAGAATGGAATGGAAAAGGTGCTATTCCTGTTCCGGCAATTCCACCCAATACGTGGCCTCAATTTATGTCGTATACAGAACAATTTCATAGCTGCGAGCCTTGTATGAACGGTTTAGAAAATCATGTAAAATTTATTATCGGGAGAACAAATTCCTATTCAAAAAAGAAATATACCGAAGACAATACCATTATGGCGTGGCAGGTTGGAAATGAACCCCGAACTTTTACGCCAGAGAACGAAGCAAAATTCACAGTTTGGCTAAATAACATTGTCAATTTAATTGACAGCCTAGACAAAAACCACTTAATTTCGACCGGTTCTGAAGGCAAAAACAGTTCAAATGACAGCATGGAAATTTTTGAACGCACACATCAGAATCCGAATATCGATTATTTGACGATGCATATTTGGCCAAAAAACTGGAATTGGTTTAAAGCAGATAATGCCGAAAAAACATTACCTGCTACCTTAGAAAATGCCGGAAAATATATTGACGATCACATAAAAGTGGCAAACAATTTAAAGCGCCCCATTATTATAGAAGAATTTGGTCTGCCAAGAGAAAACGAAAATTTAACTGCCGGATCTTCTGTTGCAAACCGGGATGTTTTCTATAATTATATTTTTGGCCGAGTTGCCGAAAGCGTTAAAAATAATGGTACGCTGCAAGCAGCCAATTTCTGGGGATTTGGCGGTGAAGGAAAAGCAATTAACAAAGACGGAAAATGGAATCCGGGTGATCCCTTAACAACAGATCCTCCGCAGGAACCACAGGGTTTGAATTCTGTTTTTTCTTCAGATAAATCGACTTTAGAGATTGTAAAAAAATACAATTTACAGTTGAAAAAATAATTTCTCAACCATATAAGTGATTTAAGTTTATAAAGTTAGTACGCCCCTTTTTTAAAAAACTTATATTATACTTATATGGTTTAAAAAATATCAGCATGAAAAATGTATTAGTTCTTTCTTGTTTTTTGTTACTTAATCTTTCTTTCTCACAAAAGAAACAAGATTTCGTTTTAAATTCTCCCAATGGGAAAATCGATATCAGAATTACTGTCAATGATAAAATTTCATGGACAATTTCGCATGAAAAAGATTTGATCCTTGCACCTTCTGATATGTCAATGACTTTAGACGAAAATATAGTTTTAGGAAAAAATTCAGTTGTTGTAAATTCGAAAAAAGAAAGTTCAGATTCTTCATTTGAAACTCCTTTGTATAAAAAGAAAACAGTCAAAAATAAATACAATCAGCTGACTATAAATTTCAGAAATGATTTTAGTATTGAATTCCGGGTTTTTGATGATGGCGCTGCATATCGTTTCATCACAAAAAAGAAAAAAGATATTACAGTAAAATCCGAGGAAGTTTCTTTAAATTTTGATCAGGATTACAATACTTTAATACCTTACGTTCGAGATTTAAGAAATCCAAAAGATCAATATATTTCTTCGTTTGAATCGCATTATGAAAACAAAAAAATAAGCGAATTTACAAAAGATACTCTTGCCTTTTTACCTTTCTTAATTGATTATAAAAATCATAAAAAAGCCGTTTTTCTGGAAGCCGGTCTGGAAGATTATCCAGGATTATTTGTAACGAATAATAAAAATAAAACAGGTTTTGAATCTCGTTTTTCTAAATATCCGCTTCAGGAAACCAACGGCGGATTTAATTACCTCAACAAATTAATTACCGAAAGAGCTGATTATTTGGTTAAAACCAAAGGAACACGAAGTTTTCCGTGGAGAGCAATCGTAATCTCTGAAAATGATTCGGCTTTAGCCAATAATGATATGGTTCAAAAATTATCTGAGCCTTCAAAAATTGCGGCTATTTCGTGGATAAAGCCCGGAAAAGTTGCCTGGGACTGGTGGAACGACTGGAATATTTACAATGTCGATTTCAAAGCCGGAATCAATACACAGACTTATAAGTATTACATTGATTTTGCTTCAAAAAACAAAGTTGAGTATGTAGTTTTAGATGAAGGCTGGAGTGTAGAAACCGACATTATGAAACACAGTCCGAATGTTGATTTAGAAGCTTTAATAGCTTATGCAAAAGAACGAAATGTTGGAATTATTTTGTGGGCTTCATGGATGGCTTTGCATGAAAATATTGATGGCGTTTTTGACAATTATGCAAAATTGGGTGTAAAAGGTTTTAAAGTAGATTTTATTGATCGTGACGATGCAAAAATGGTCAATTCGGTTTATGATATTGCGCAAAAAGCAGCAAATCATAAATTGATTATTGATTTTCACGGTATGTATAAACCAACCGGAATTCAGAGAACTTATCCGAATATTCTAAATTTTGAAGGTGTTAAAGGTTTAGAGAACAATAAATGGACACCAAATGATGATGTTCCTTTGTATGATTGTACAATCCCATTCATCAGAATGATGGCAGGTCCAATGGATTATACACCCGGAGCCATGCGAAACGCCGCAAAAAGCGAATTCAAGCCAAGTCATTCTAATCCGATGAGTCAGGGAACCAGATGCCATCAACTGGCACTATACACCATTTTTGAGGCTCCTTTGCAAATGATGGCCGACAGCCCGACTGCTTATATGAAAGAACAGGAAAGCACCAATTTTATTGCTAAAATCCCAACTACTTTTGATGAAACAGTTTCTTTAAATGGCGAAGTTGAAAAGTTTGTAACGATTGCCAGAAAAAAAGCAGACACTTGGTATTTAGGTTCTATTACAAATTGGGATTCCAGAGATATTACAATTGATTTTTCTTTCCTTGAAAAAGGCAAAAAATTCCAGGCCGAAATTTTCTCAGACGGTTTAAACGCTGACAAAGCCGCTACCGATTATAAAAAAGAAATCGTTACAATCGATTCATCAACTAAATTAACCTATCGATTAGCAAGCGGCGGTGGGCTGGCGATGATTATAAAATAAACATTCGTTTTCTATACGTTTCTAAACCCAACAGGTTTTAAAAAACTGTCGGGTTTAATACTAGAACATAAACTGAACGTAGACGCACTGCTGTGCGTCTCTACGATATACGTTTGTTGAATAAATGTGTTTACATTTCACAAAACACATCTCACACATATTACAAAAAATTTTACGCTAATATTTTCTCAATTACATTCAATTCATCTGCTGCAAATGCTGTATTTTGCAGACAGTCAATATTATTGCACAATTGTTTTACAGAACTTGCACCAATTAAAACGGAGGTAATTCGTTTGTCTTTTTGCAGCCAGGCCAATGCCATTTGAGCCAAAGACTGATTTCTATTCTGAGCAATTTCATTCAGCTGAATTAATTTCTGAATACGTTCTTCGGTAACTTCATTTTCTTTCAAATGCCCGTTTGGATTATGCGCTCTTGAATTCTCCGGAATTCCGTTTAAATATTTATCTGTTAAAAGTCCTTGTGCCAAAGGCGAAAACGCAATACATCCCACTCCTTTTTCCTCCAAAACATCTAACAAACCATTTTCGACCCAGCGTTCTAACATCGAATATTTTGCCTGATGAATTAAACACGGCGTTCCCAATTGTTTTAAAACATCAACCGCAACGCGGGTCTGCTCTGCCGAATAATTACTGATTCCAACATACAAAGCTTTTCCGCTTCTAACAGCGTGATCTAAAGCCATCATGGTTTCCTCAATCGGCGTTTCCGGATCAGGGCGGTGCGAATAAAAAATATCGACATAATCAACATTCATTCTTTTCAAACTCTGATCTAAACTTGACAATAAATATTTTCTGGAACCCCAGTCTCCATAAGGTCCATTCCACATGGTGTAGCCGGCTTTTGTAGAAATTACAATTTCATCACGCAGATTTCCCTGAAAATTATGCCATAATATTTTACCAAAATTTTCCTCGGCAGAACCCGGAACCGGTCCATAATTATTCGCTAAATCAAAATGAGTAATGCCTTTATCAAAAGCTTCTACGGCAATACATTCAGCATTTTCAAAATTATCAACTGAACCGAAATTATGCCATAATCCTAAGGAAATCTCAGGCAGTAATAAACCGCTTTTTCCGCATCTGTTATATTTCATTGTTTTAGTTTAAAGGTTGAAGTTTTAAATAGAATTTAAAGGTAGAAAAATATCAAAAGCTATTAATTCAAAAGTTGTATTTTTTTAATCTCGCAAAGTCGCACAGCCGCAGAGTTTTTTTGAATAGCCCCTAGCTTTAGCTGGGGAATAAGTTTGGAAGTTACAAAGGGCTTTAGCCAAACTTTGTAGGTTTGGCTAAAGCCCTTTTGATTGCGTTAATATTTTTCATCCAGCTAAAGCTGGACGCTATTAATCTTAAATTTAAAAAAAACTTTGCGGCTCTGCGACTCGCGAGATTAAAAAAACTTGCGCCTTAGCGTCTTTGCGGCAAAAACGTCTATTCCTTTATATCAAAACCATCTTGTAAACCTTTATCAGAACTTCCTCCAACCATAATTTTAAAAGTTCCAGGTTCTACTAAATAATTTCCTTCGTTATCATAAAAACCGAGTTCCTTATTAGTTAAAGTAAAAGTTACGGTTTTAGTTTCTCCTTTTTTCAGATTTACCAATTCAAAGCCTTTTAATTCCTTAATCGGACGGATGATACTTGCAAATTCATCATGAATATATAACTGAACTACTTCTTTTCCGTCATAATTTCCTGAGTTTGTTACTTCGACGCTTACTTGCACATTTTCTCCTTTTGCGAAAGAAGGTTTATTTAACTTCAGGTTTTTATAATCAAATTTGGTATAGCTTAATCCAAAACCAAACGGAAATTGAGGTGTTTTCTCTACATCCATATAATGCGACCAGAAAACATTTTTATCACTGTCTGTTGGTCTTCCTGTGCTGTATTTGTTGTAATAAATTGGCACCTGACCCACATTTCTTGGAAAGGACATTGGCAGTTTTCCACTCGGATTATAATCTCCATATAAAACCTGCGCAACCGCATTTCCTGTCTGAGTTCCTAAATGCCAGGCCTCAACAATTGCCGGAACATTTTCTGCAGCCCACGGAATACTCAACGGACGTCCATTATTTAAAACCAAAACCACATTTGGATTCACTTTGTAAATTTCTTCTAATAATTCTTGCTGCAATCCTGGCAGATTAAGATCCGTTCTACTTCTTCCTTCACCGCTCTGGAAACCATATTCTCCTAAAACCATTACGACAACATCGGCATTTTTAGCGGCTGTTTTTGCAGCTTCAAATCCGCTTTTGTCAGTGGTATTGAAAACCGTTTCGGTTAAGAAAGTTGCTTTTTGTTTCAATAAATCGGCTCCTTTTTCAAAAACCAATTGATTGTCTTTGTATTGCTGCATTCCTTCTAAAACCGAAACAGCCGTATTATCATCTGCAGCAATTCTCCAACTGCCAAGCGGACTGTTTTTATCGTTTGCCAAAGCACCAATCAAAGCAATTTTTTGTCCTGATTTTTTTAGCGGAAGTAAATTTTTATCATTTTTCAATAAAACAATAGATTTCTTAGCCATATCTAAAACGCCTTCGTTGTTAGCTTTACTTCCAACAACTTCTTTTTCACGTTTTTCATCACAATATCTGTACGGATCATCAAACAAACCTAATTCAAATTTTACACGAAGAATTCTGCGAACGGCATCATCAATCAAAGATTCTTTTACTTTTCCCTGTTTAATCAAATCAACTAATTTCGCTACATACAAATACGATTCCATATCCATATCAGAGCCCGCAATTACGGCCTTAGCAGTTGCATCGGCTTCATCTTTTGCGTAACCGTGTGCAATCATTTCACGAATCGAAGCATAATCTGAAATTACAAATCCGTCAAACTTCCATTTTCCTTTTAAAATATCTCTTTGCAAAAACGCATTTCCGGTTGCCGGAACGCCGTTTAAAGTATTAAACGAATTCATAAACGTACGAACTCCGGCTTGAACAGTAGCTTCAAAAGGAGGTAAAACTGAATTATACAATTTAGAATTACTGATATCCACAATATTATATTCTAAACCTGCTTCAACATAACCGTAGGCCGCAAAGTGTTTTGCACAAGCCGCAATTGTATTTACTTTTTGAAGATCAGCAATCGTTTCACCTTGAAAACCTTTTACTCTCGCAATTGCAATTTTACTTCCCAAATACGGGTCTTCTCCCGCACCTTCCATCACACGTCCCCAGCGTGCATCATTCGCAACATCTACATTTGGACCAAATGTCCAGTTAATTCCAGATGCCGAAGCTTCATCTGCTGCAATGGCCGCCGATTTCTTAATCGCTTCTAAATCCCAGCTTGCTGCTTCTGCCAACGGAATTGGACTTAACGTTTTATAACCATGAATTACATCAAAACCAATAATAAGCGGAATTCCCAAACGTGTTTCTTCAACCGCAATTTTCTGTACAGCACGAACTTCTTTTACGCCGCGCACCGTAAGCATTGATCCAACTAATCCTTTTCTTAAATGTTCGTATTTTAATTCAGCCGTTCCGCCTTTTGGAGCCGGTCCAGTAACATCCCAAAAACCATTGTACTGGTTCATCTGCCCCACTTTCTCCTCCAAAGTCATCAAAGGCAAAAGCAAATCAATTCTTTGCTCAATAGTTTTATTTTTATCCAGATACGGCTTTTTTTGTGCATTCATATTTCCAACAGTAAACAGGGACAAAATCCCAATAATTATTATTCTTTTATTTTTCATATGTGGTTTAGTTAGTTTTTTAAGATTCTGAGGAGCTAAGATGCTAAGGTTCTAAGTTTTTTCTAATCTTTGCGAGGCTTCGACTTCACTCAGCCTGACAAAAGCAAACAAAAAATCAGTGTTAATCCCTTCAATCAGTAAAATCTGTGGGCAAAAAATCTAAAATCAAATCACTCTGTAGTAAAACAAGAAGCAGGTAAATTGGCTTTATTAAACAAATCTGACTGCATTGTATTTCCCCAGGCAAATCTCACTTTGGCCGGGTTTGGTACTTTTTTACTTGTCAAAACCACTTGATTATTTTTTATTGAAGCTTCGGCAGGAACAAAAACTCCGTCGGCTCCGGCGACTTCAAACTGATTTGATTTTTTATCTTTAAAATACAATCCTTCAGCATAATCAAAAGAAACTGTCACTTTGTTTTTATCGATTTTTATTTCTTTGAAAAACGGACCGTTTACCAAATTTGAATTGGTTTTATAAACTTCAGCCAAAGCCAAATTTGCCAAACGAATTCCAACTGATTTTTTATTTTTTGGATGAATATCAATCGTATCTGAAATATCAGAAGTTAAAACCATTCCTGTTTTTGGAACTTCTTTCAGAATTTTTCTTTGAGAATTTCTAACCGTAACATTTGAGAAATTATTTGTTCCTGTTTTATAAGGCGCAATCTGAACGAAATAGAAAGGAAATTCGTCATTCCAGTTTTTTCTCCATGAAGTAATTAAAGCTGAAAGCGTTTTATCGTAAACCAGAGAACCAACATTTGATTCTCCCTGATACCAAATTGCTCCTGCAATTTTAAATCCAACAATTGGAGCAATCATAGCATTGTAAGCACGGCCGGGCTGGTGCGGGCCATATTCCTGCTCATTTAGTTTTTTAGCATTTTCCAGTAAAACCGGATCGTTTTGAACAGCTTCTTCCGGCATCCAGATTTCAGCCGGAGTTCCGCCCCAGTTAGATGAAATTAATCCAATAGGAACATTTTTTAAATCTTCGCGTAAGCGTTTAGCAAAAAAGTAACCAACGGCGCTGAAATACTTCATGGTTTCAGGAGTCGATTCAACCCAATTTCCCAATACATTATTCTGTAGACTTGCTGCTGTAGATTTAGAAACTGTAAAAAATCGAATATTAGGATTTGCGGCATTTTTTACTTCCTCATCGCCATTATCAATTCCCCAGCTTGCCGACATTTCCATGTTGGATTGCCCGGAACAAATCCAGACTTCGCCAATTAAAATATTTTTTAAAACAACTTCATTATACCCTTTTATAGAAATTGTGTAAGGTCCGCCAGCTTCTGGAGTTTTAATTACAAGTTCCCATTTTGCCTGATTACTTGTTAGAACTTTATATTCCTGATTGTTCCAGCTCGAAATTAATTTTATTTCTTCTTTCGGATTTGCCCAGCCCCAGATTTTCACTTCAGAATTGCGCTGTAAAACCATATTATCTCCAAAAATATTCGGAAGCGTAACATTTGCTGTTATGATATTAGAAATCATAAAAAAGAAGACAAGCTTAAGTATATTATTTCTCATTTAACAGCTTTTTTAAAAATGGTCCATATTCATCTGCCAAAACTTTATGATCTGCAACATCTGGATGTCCTGTACATCCTTTAGGTGTCATTGGCTTAAATTTGAAAATCTGAATTGGTTTGTGCTGCTTATCTTCTGCAAAAGCTTTTTTTACTTTATTCAGACAATCTTCAAAAACAATGGCTCTTTCTCCACCTACCATCGGACTATTTGTAATCACAATCTGTACCTTCGGATTATGCTCATAAAGCATTTTTATAAAGCTGATATAATTCGAAACATATTTTTCCGGATTAAAAGGCAGACGTTCTTTTTTTCCGTCTCCGCCAGAAAAATCATTTGTTCCTAAAGCAATACTTATAATATCTGGCTGAAAAGCAAAATCATATTTTGGTTTTGATTGATCTTTGGTTAAATATAAATTTTGATAAATATCCGGCATTATGGCTTCGTCTTTGTTTTCGTCGTTCCAATTTCTGTAAATTCCAATTCCTGAAACACAGCTCATTAAATAATCAACACCAATTGCTCTCGAAAGTCTAGGGCCGTAAGCATAATAACCGTTATGATGATCCATATATTCGCCTTTATCACACGGAATATCTGATGGATCACTCGCCGCACCACAAGTAATCGAATCGCCTATAAATTCAATTTTCTTTTTCTTTTTTGAGGAAATTGAAGTCAGTTTGGCTGTTGTTCCGGCAAACAAAATATTACCGCTTTGCGCTTCGGTATTTTTATAAATTTCTAAATGATGCTGTTTTTTGTTTGAACTCACTTTTATTGGAAATGACTGAATTTCTCCTTTTTCAATTTTAATTTTCCCAATATATTTTCCGTCTAAAACCAGTTGAACATAATTATGGGGTTCATACGAATCGACACTTTGAAGTGAAATTGAACATTCTTTTCCCGTAAAGTTAAATGAAACCGAAGAAGCAGTTCCGATTAAAATAACCTGACCGTTCTGAAGTTTGTCAACTCGTCCTGCATAAAGAAAAGTATTCTGATTTTGAGATGTCGAAATAATTGAAATCAGCAAAAACAGAATTAAAAGTGCATTTTTTTTTAGAAACATAATTTATTTGTTAAAATATAAATACGATTCACAAATATATTTGAAATACATTACACAGAAAGATACTAAAATATCAAAAAGCAATATAAAAATACCAAAAGAACGTTTGTAATTTGAAATTAAATTCTTACGAAGTATCTTTAGCAATTATTTTTTTGAGGTTTAGAAACTCAAAAGAAACAGAGGTTCAAAGTTTTTTTTCTTTGAATAAAATGGGTTATTAAAACAGTTTAGCTAAATATTAATTTTAAAATGAAGAATTACATTTCAATATTATTAATTTCGATTTTAGTTTCATCTTTCACTATAAAAAAGAAAGACAAAATTCAAATTCAAAAAGAACAATCAACAATTGATCGTGATTCTATAATCGTTTTTGCAAAAAAATATTTAGGAACTCCTTATTTATATGCAAGCAGTGATCCGCAAAAAGGGTTTGATTGTTCTGGCTTTGTAAGTTATGTTTTTAGTAATTTCGGTATGACACTGCCCAGAAGTTCGAGCAGTTATAAAAATCTGGGAACACCTCTAAAACCTGAAGATTTTAAAGTTGGTGATGTTTTGGTCTTTTACGGATATAAAGACAAAACGGTTATTGGACATCTCGGAATAATTTGCGAAGCCAATGGAATGCAGTCTAAGTTTATTCATGCATCATCTGGAAAAGCACAGCAGGTTACTATTACTGAACTCAATACAGAACATTATACGAAACGTTTTTATAAATGTATCGATGTAATTTCTAAATAAAAAAACTCCAAATACATTACATATTTGGAGCTTCCACTTTATAACTAACCTTTATTTTAAATAACCGTTCCTTTTAACGTAAGTATTTTTGGAGCTGTTTCAGCGCTTGTCGTTACAGTAACCGTTTTTGTAAAAGCACCTTTGTTTGCTGCGTTGTAAGTTGCTGTAACTTTTGCAGACTTACCAGGCAAAATTGGTTCTTTTGTATAGTCTGTAGCTGTACAGCCGCATGATCCCTGAACTTGTGTAATTACAACGGCCGTTTTTCCTGTGTTTTTAAATTCATAAACAATGACTTTTGGAGTTCCCTGCGGAATTTGTCCAACATCGATTGTTTCAGCTTTCCAAACAATTGTCGATTCAGCTGCAGTAACTTTTGTTTCAGAAACTAATGATTTTACCGGAGCAATTGCCGAAAATGACATTAGGCTTAAAGCCAAAACCAGCATAGAAATTTTAATGATTTTCATAGTTGAATATATTATATGGTTTATAGTTCAAATTTTATATTACAAAGGTAATTCAGACAAAAAAGAATCGCTGTTAACCGGTTTCAAATGTTTGTTAATGACTTGTTAATCGCTGTTTTTAACTATATTTTTGATTAATATTACACTCTCAAAAGTCTGTTTTCTTGAAAATTAATAAACTCAATAGTATTATAGTCCTGGGTTTGGTCGCCATTATTAGTATTTTGGTGGCGCAATTGCTATGGACAAAAGAAGCTTTTACGATAGAGCAGAAAAAGCTGAGTCAAAAAGCCCATATTGCTCTTCTTGAAGTAGCCAAAAAATTGTATGAAGGAACGAGCCACGAACTGCCGGCACAAAGTCCTGTGCAGAAAATTTCAAATGATTATTATATCGTAAATGTTGATAATGAGTTTGAACCTGATATTTTAGAATTTTATCTAAAAACAGAATTCAAAAAAATGAATATTACGACGGATTTTGAATATGCGATGTACAATTGTCAGAGTGATGAGATGATTTACGGCGATTACATTTCTTTGTCGAAAAAAAAATCTGAATGCAAAAAGACCGTTTATTTCCCCAAGCATAAAAATCTAGTTTATTATTTTGCGGTTCGTTTTCCTAACGAAACGACTTATTTATTTAGTTCGATGCGCTTTTGGTTTGTGCTTTCGATTATGTTGATTTTGATTTTGTTGATTTATGTTTATTCGATTTTTACACTTTTACAGCAAAAAAAATATTCTGAATTACAGCGTGATTTTATCAATAATATGACGCATGAATTTAAAACGCCTTTGTCATCCATTTTAATTGCTTCGAAATATTTAAGCGAACAAAATCCGATTAAAGACGATAAAAAACTGCATACTTATACGGAGATTATTATCAATCAAAGTAATAAACTGAATCATCATGTTGAGAAGATTTTAAATATTGCAAAATCAGATCATACACCTTTAGAATTAAAAAAAGAACCGGTTTTAATTGTTCCGATTATTGAAGAAGCGATTGAAAATATTCAGTTAAAATATCCCGAAACGGTTATTAAAATTGAAAGTCCTTCAAAAGAATATCTATTAGACACAGATGTTTTTCATTTTGCCAATCTAGTTTATAATCTTTTAGATAATGCAGTAAAATACTGCAATAAAAAGCCAGAAATTACGATTAGAATTATTGAAGAAAATTCAATTCTAAAATTAGAGTTTATAGATAACGGAATTGGTATTTCTACTAAAAAATTATCTTATATATTTGATAAATTTTACCGCATACAAAACGAAAAGAGTAATGAAGTGAATGGTTTTGGACTTGGTTTATATTATGTAAAAGAAATTTGTAATTTACAGAACTGGAAAATAAAAGCTGAAAATAATACTGAAAACGGGGTTACTATAACTTTGTCAATTCCTTATAAAAAATGAAAAATTTCAAGATACTTTATACCGAAGATGATGAAACGCTGGCGTTTTTGACCAAAGATAATCTGGAGCAGAATAATTATGAAGTGATTCATTGTACGAATGGAAAATCTGGTTTGGAAACTTTTAAAAATGAAGATTTTGACATTTGTATTTTTGATATTATGATGCCAAAAATGGATGGTTTTGAATTGGCTGAAGAAGTTAGAAAAATTGATACTGATGTTCCCATTATTTTTCTTTCGGCTAAAACTTTAAAAGAAGACCGTATAAAAGGGCTTCGCCTTGGTGCCGATGATTATTTGGTAAAGCCTTTCAGCATTGAAGAATTAATATTAAAAATTGAAGTTTTTCTGAAACGCTCCCAGAAAAACAATAAAGTCGAAAAATCGGTTTACGAAATTGGAAAATATCAATTTGACACTAAAAATTTCATTCTTTTTAACGATGAAGAAAAGGTCGGTCTTACACAGCGTGAAGCCGAATTGCTAAAATTGTTTCTTGACAATAAGAATTTAGTTTTAAAAAGAGAGCAGATTTTAACTGCACTCTGGGGAACTGATGATTATTTTATGGGAAGAAGTCTTGATGTTTTTATTTCGCGTCTGCGTAAAATTTTATCAAACGAAAAAGGTATTTCCATTGAAAACCTGCACGGAATTGGTTTTAGATTTTCTATAGCATAATTGTAACGTGTATTCTTGCAAATAATAACAATTCTGTTAAAAATAAAGAAAAATCTGTAAATAGATTTTGAAAAATCTTTGTATTTTTAAGTTCTAATTTTCCCAGATATGAAAATACATCATTTGCGAAATGCCACATTGGTAATTGAGACAGAAGAGCATGTTATTCTTGTCGATCCGATGTTAGGAAAAAGAAAAACGATCGCACCATTCACCATTTTTCGTTATAAACCCAAAAGAAACCCACTTGTGGCCCTGCCTAAAAACAGCAGGGAAATTTTGAGTAATGTCACGCATTGTTTAATTACGCATTTACACCCGGATCATATAGATAAAGCCGGGGAAGTATTTTTGAGACGAAAAAGCCTTCCTGTAATTTGCAGCGCAAAAGATGAAAAAGTTTTGCAGCAAAGAGGACTTAATATTGTACAGACTTTAAATTATTGGGAACCTCAGCCTTTTTTAGGTGGAAAAATCATTGGAATTCCCGCTCTTCATGGTTACGGATTTATTGCCAGATTAATGGGAAATGTAATGGGTTTTTACATCGAACTTCCAAACGAAAAATCAATTTATATAAGTTCTGATACTATTTTTACAGATGATGTTCAAAAAGCATTAATTGAACTTAAACCAGATATTGCAACAGTTGCCTGCGGAACTGCCAGATTAGATATTGGACAGCCTTTGTTAATGCGAATCAATGATATTTTGAAGTTTACCACTCTTGCACCCGGAAAAGTTTTTGCCAATCATCTTGAAGCTTTAAATCACTGCCCAACAACTCGCGAAGAATTAAGAAAAGCACTGACTGAAAATAATCTTTTGTCTAAAGTTGCTATCCCAAGTGACGGAACTAGTGTAGATTATTAAGTTACAAAACTAATAATCCGAATTCGCGTAAAGTATTAATTGGTTTTGAATACCAAAATAATTCAAAATCTTCTAATGAAGTTTCGAAATCATTTTTAACTTCCTGAAATGTATAATTTTTAGTATTCAAAATTGATATTTTGCCCAGAATCTCAATCAACCACTCACCTTCTTCTTTACTAGTTTGAATAGTAAAACTTTCTTTTTTATCATGAAAAGTCAGAGACATCATTTCCCAGCTTCTGCCTTTTTTTGATTTTGTGAAGATTTCTGCCGAAGGTTTTCCACCAAGCCAGACTACTTTTGCATTTGGTTTTGTATTGAAATCGTTTTGTTCTTCGAGTGCATTAAAAATAAAATCAGGATGAATTTTTGTTTTCGGAATCTTGAAATCAAACCAATCTTGCAGTTCGTAATCAAAACAAATTCCATGCATGAAATTGAAAAGTGATTTTTTTAATCCGAAGCTGAATTTATCGTGATTGATTCCTGTTGAATCTGTATATTCAATATCGTTATTGGCAAAAGTTCCAATTAATTCTGTTTTTTTAGTTACGCCAAATTGCTCTGGATATAATCCAACCGGACTATGAGCCGTCAATGCAAACTGATGCCAAAATCCTGATTGCAAAACTCCGGCTTCAAACAACTGACGAACCATTTCAAGACTGTCAATCGTTTCCTGAATAGTTTGCGTAGGATATCCGTACATTAAATACGCGTGGACCATTATTCCTGCCTCGGTAAAATTGCGGGTTACTTTTGCAACTTGTTCTACCGTTACACCTTTGTCAATTAATTTCAATAATCGATCCGAAGCAACTTCTAAACCTCCTGAAACTGCAATACAGCCGGAAGCTTTTAGCAATAAACATAAATCTTTAGAAAAGCTCTTTTCAAATCGAATGTTGGTCCACCAGGTTACAGCTAATTTTCGCTTTAAAATTTCGAGTGCCAAAGCACGCATTAAAGCAGGCGGTGCAGCTTCATCTACAAAATGAAAACCGTTTTGACCTGTTTGAAGAATCAATTCTTCCATTCGGTCGCAAAGTAAACTTGCTGCAACAGGTTCGTAAACTTTAATATAATCAAGAGAAATATCGCAGAAAGTGCATTTTCCCCAATAACAGCCGTGCGCCATTGTGAGTTTATTCCAGCGACCATCGCTCCACATTCTATGCATCGGATTTACAATTTCGATTACCGAAATGTATTTATCCAAAGGAAGATCTGAATAATCCGGTGTTCCTACATAAGCTTGTTTATAGTCGTGTTTTAGGGAATTATTTTTGTAGACAACTTCTCCATTTTCTAATAAAAAAGTTCTTTTATAATACTTCTCATCCCTCGACTCCGCTCGGGATGACATATTTTCAACAAGTTCTTCAATCGGAACTTCACCATCATCCAAAGTAATAAAATCAAAAAATTCAAAAACTCGTTTATCCGAAAGTGAACGTAATTCAGTATTTGGGAAACCGCCTCCCATTGAAATTTTAATTTCGGGATGATTTTGTTTCACCCATTGTGCAGATCGAAATGCGCTGTATAAATTTCCCGGAAAGGGAACAGAAATTAAAAATAATGTTGGTTTTACAGCTTCAATTTTTTCTTTTAAAATCGAAATTAAAATCGAATCGATATAAGTTGGTTCTTGCTGCAAAGCATTATATAATTCATCAAAAGAATTGGCGCTTCGGCCCAAACGTTCGGCATATCGGCTAAAGCCAAAATTTTCATCGATACATTCTACAATAAAATCCGAAATATCTTCGAGATATAAAGTTGCTAAATGTTTTGCTTTGTCCTGAATTCCCATTGTTCCAAAGGCCCAATCGAGTTCTTCTAACTGCGCAAAACGAGAAGCTTCCGGCAAAAAATCTTCCTGACAAATCTGCAATGCCAATGTTGGATTTTTTCCCTGCAAAAACTGAATTACGGGATCGATCGTTTTGATATATTCATCCTGTAAAGCAAAAATTCTTTTGCAGTTGTCGGTTGTTGGTTGTTGGTTAATAGATTGGAATAAATTGATTAATCCTTTTTTTGAAAACAATTCTAAAATCACATCAATCCCCAAATCTGCCTGAACCGATTCAATATTTTTTGTGTTCAGAAAACCTTTTATATACGCAGTTGCCGGATACGGTGTATTCAGTTGGGTAAATGGCGGTGTAATTACAAAAAGTTTCGTTTTCAAAAGGATTTATTTTTATGCAAAAATACGGGATATTTAGAATTATTTGACAAAAGAAATTAATCCTAATTATTTTACTAACGTCATCAAATCTTTTAAGTTTTTATTATTGATATAAAACTTATAAAACATTTCTTTATTCATATTTACGGCATAGTTTTTTGGCTATATTTGCTCACCAAATTTCACTAAATGAAGCTTAGAATTTTACTCTTTTTTACTGTTTTTATCAAATGTTCTTGTGTCTTTGCGCAAGAAATTAATCCGAATTCGTCTAATAAATTTTTATTAGAAGATAGACATGGTCATTTAATTCAAAATTTAGAAGAACAAAAACAATTTTTGAAAATTAGGGAGGAAAGGATGAAAGCAGAAGTCCTGGATTTAAAAAAAGTAATTTTGAATTCAAAAGATGGAAATTTGACTTCAAAAACGGCAGCTACTCTTCAAGGAGTAGAAATGTGTACTAATGGAGGTTTTGAACAATATGAAACTATAAATGGCAACAGTTATCTTAAAAATTTTCTTTGCACAATAGGCGATCCTCCTGGTCCAACACAATGCCAATCGATTAGCAATACTGCCGATTCCTATATCAATCGATATAATCCTAATAATATGGATATTATGGCAACTACTGTTTCTGCCAATTTGGTTGATCCATATATGGGAGATATTAAAGCATTTGATCAATATGCTCTTAAAATTAATTATGAGAACTCTTCTACCTATGGTTCTATTGTTCAGGGCAAGAGGTTTAAAACAAATAATGAAAATTATCTAAAATTTAACTACAAAGCAGTAATACAAAGTGTATACGACAATAGTCATACGGATAATCAAGCTTTTGTAAAAGCTCGGATTTTGGATAAAAATAAGAAAGTTGTCAGTGAATTTTGTTTGGTAGGAGATGAAAAAAATTGCATTTTCAGCAAGGTTCCAAGTCAATATTCTGATTTCGTTACTTTATATACTACCAATTGGCAATCAGGAATATTGGATATTTCATCAATTCCAAATAATGAAGAATTTACCGTTGAATTTATGGCTTCAAGATGTGGATTGGGCGGGCATTTTGGATATATGTATGTTGATGATGTTTGTATCTTACATTCCGCAGAAAATTTGCAAGGTTCTATAGAACTTAATCCTTTAAATAAAGTTTGTCCTACTTTACCAATCTCAGTTTGTGGTAATTATACTATTCCTAATTCTGGAGGAATTTCTGCATCAGTAAAAAAAATCACTTTAAATGTTTACAATAGCAACAATGTGTCTATTTATAGTACATCAACTACTTCAAGCTTAGATACAACAAATAAAAAATTCTGTTTTACATTAAAAAACAGTGATTTTCCAAATATTACAAATGCTAATTATAATGTAGGCGTACAAATTGATTATAACATTTCTGGAACTTCATGCTCAGGAACCACATTTGATTCTGCTGCAGATCCTGACGCAAATCCTGGCTGGGATATTTCTTTTTTGAATTGCTCTTCAAGTTGTACTATTAATGTAACAACTGCCAAAATATCCCAATGTGATGCTAACCGTGACGGAACTGAAAATTTTAATTTATCTACATTAAACTCTTTAATTGTTCCTTCTACGACGGGTTTAAATTTTAGCTATTTCAAAAATTACAAAGAAGCAGAGTCCAACTTGAATGCTATCGCCAATTTTACAAGTTATCCAAGTTCAAGTGCTTCTATTTTTGTTAGAGTAAACAGAGATGCAGCTTGCTACAAAATAATTTCTGCCGATTTAGAGGTGAGAAACCCCACAGCAAATATTACAGGTATCCTAAATGTGTGTTCTGGAAGCACAGTATTAACTTCTTCTCCAGGATCTTCGTATTTATGGAGTACAGGAGGAACCACACAAAGTATTACGGTAACTTCCTTAGGAAATTATTCTGTTACTGTCACAGATTCTTTCGGATGCGCCAGCACTGCAAGTGTCACTATCGAACCAAGCCAGACTGCTGTCTCTCCTATTTTGCAGATTACGCAGCCTTCTTGTTTTTCTACCACAGGAACAATAAAAGTAACTTCGCCAGCATCTCAATATAGTTTTGATGATGGCGCTACTTGGCAGACAAGCAGCATAAAGAACAATTTATATCCTGGAACCTATTTAGTAAAAATAAAAACCGTAAATGGATGTACTTCCTATTCTCAAAGTGTAACTATTACAGCTGCTTCTACTTTGTATCCAAATTACAATTATACTAATCCTTTATTTTGCGGAGATACCGGCAGTATTACCATTATAACTCCAGCTGCATATTATAGCTTTGATGATGGTGTAACCTGGGTAACTAACCCTACTGCTAATAATCTTTTACCGGCAAATTATAAAATTCGTACCAAAGATTTACAAGGTTGTATTTCGTCGGCAAACAATGTACTTATTAGTAGTAATACGCTGGAAACTCCAACTTATACAATCGAATTACCCGCTTGTACTGTAAAAGGAAGTATTACGATCCATACTCTTTCAGATTTTTACACTTTTGATGGAGGAACTACATGGGTTACAAATAACAAAATGAGTAATTTAGATGCAGGAAGCTATTCTTTAGGAATCAAAAATGCTTTAGGCTGTACTTCCTACTATACTTACGCTTATTTAACTGATTTTACAAATTCATATCCTGAATATACAACTGAACAGCCTGTGTGTGGCACAGATGGCAGCATTACTATAACTACAGTTGCAGATTCTTATAGTTTTGATAATGGCGCAACTTGGACTACTAATAATGTTAAAACCCTTCCTTTTGGAAATTATCAAATAAAAATTAAAAACAGTGCTGGATGTATAAGTGGTACAAGTTATGTTTCTTTAAATCAACCTTACTTGAGTCAGCCAGTTATTAGCACGGAACAGCCAACTTGCGGTACAAATGGAAAAATCACTGTCAACTCACTATCTGATTTTTATAGTTTTGACAATGGTGTAACTTGGACAACTCTAAATTCTAAGTCATTACCTCCTGGTATTTATACCATACTTACAAAAAATAAGCTTGGCTGTACCTCTTATCCAAACTCTATTTATTTAAGTAATCCATATATAGACATACCTGATTATACTGTAGTTCAACCAACTTGTACATCCTCTGGCAGTATTACAATAAATACAACTGCTAGTTTCTATAGTTTTGATGGAGGCTATACTTGGGGGACTTCTCCTACTTTATCAAATCTTACTTCTTACGTATATTACAGCATTGCTGTAAAAAACAATTTAGGATGTGTTTCTAACTCTGTAAATGTTTTAATTAATAGCGCAAATCTTCCTGATCCGGACTATACAGTTACCTATCCAAGTTGCGGAAATATTGGAAATATAACATTCAACACTACTGCAGATTATTACAGTATTGATTATGGTACAACTTGGAATAAAAGTAATGTTTTTAATAATTTAGGAGAAGGATATTACAATTTAACGATAAAAAAAGGTAATTGTATATCCAAATACATTTCCATTTATATGGATTCTTTTAAGTTAGCACCGCCCAAAGCAACTATTGTTCAGCCAGGATGTGGAACAAAAGGCAGTATTACCATTACTACTACCGCAAGTTCTTATAGTATAGATGGAAATAATTGGGTAACAAATCCTGTTTTTTCGAATCTCGCTTCAGGATATTATTATCCAATGATTAAGAATGCTCAAGGTTGTGTCTCTAGCTACAACTCGGTATGGCTGGAAGATTTTTATCTCCCAGCTCCTACTTTTAAAGCAACACAACCTACTTGCGGGGTTGGAGGAAGTATAACCTTTACTTCAACTGAAGCACAATACAGTATCGATGGAGGCAGAACCTGGAGTACCAATCCTGTATTTACTAATCTAAGCCCAAACACTTATTATTTAGTAGTAAAAAATGCTTCTGGGTGCACATCTTCCTTTTACAGTACATACACTAACCTGCAAGAATATTATTTACCTAATCCCGATTTTACATTAATCCAGCCAACATGTGGTGTCAATGGAAGCATTACTATTGCAACTGTTGCAAGTTCTTACAGCTTTGACAATGGTAATACTTGGACAACTAACCCAGTTCTTTCAGGGCTTACTTCCGGTTATTACAGCATCATGATAAAAAACGCTGCCGGTTGTAAATCTTATGGTTTATCAATATTCATTACTCCTTACTATCTTCCTAATCCAAACATAAAAGTAGTACAGCCCAGCTGTGGAAATGGAGGAAGCATTACCGTTACAACTCCTGCGGACAGTTATAGTTTTGATGGCGGCAGCACTTGGACTGCAAATCCAATTTTATTAAATCCTGCAAGTTCATCTTATAACGTTCTTATCAAAAATGCAGCGGGTTGTATGTCAAATTCACAATATGTGTACATAAACACTTATTATCTACCTTCGCCAAATGTAAATGTTATTCAACCTACTTGTGGTACTCCAGCTGGAACTATAATAGTAAATTCTACTGCAGACCAATATAGTTTTGATGGAGGAATAACTTGGACTACAAATCCTGTAAAGAAAAATTTAGCTAGCGGCTCATACAATGTATTAATAAAAAACACTTTAGGCTGTACTTCTTCTGGTAGTTATGCCTATATATATACTCCTCCCGCAATTCCAGCTGCACCTACTGTTAAGATAGTTCAACCTTCTTCCTGTGGCGCCACTGATGGCAGCATCACCATAACAACATCAGCTATAAGTTATAGTTTCAATGATGGAAACAGCTGGACAACAAGCCCAACGAAAATAAATGTTGGGGCCGGTACCTATATTATTAAAATCAAAACAGATTCTTATAGCTGCGAATCATCAACAACTGTTGTCAATTTGAGCTCTGGTACTACAATTGCGGCTCCAAATTTTACTACTACTCAGCCAAGCTGCGGCTCATCAAAAGGTTCTATTACTATTACAACAAATGCAGCAACTTACAGCTATGACAATGGATTAACCTACGTTTTTTCTAATACAAAAACAGATCTTTCTCCAGGTACATATTTTATAAAAATTAAAAATCCAACAGGTTGTGTTTCAGATGCTGCTCCAGTCACGATATCGCCATTATCACCGCTTTCAGCTCCTGCTTTTACAGCAACTCAACCCACTTGCACCGATTTTACAGGATCAATTTCAATTAATACTGCTGCCGATTTTTATAGTTTTGATAACGGAATTACGTTTGGAACATCTAATACAAAATCTAATCTATCAGCAGGAACCTATAATTTAATGATTAAATATAATTCGGGTTGTATTTCTCTTGCTGTACCTGTCACTATACAAGCTGCACCTATAATTCCTGAAGCGCCACAAGTTGTAGTCACAGACCCAACTGGTTGTAATTCGTCTACAGGCAGCATTATGGTTTCTACAGTTGCGAATCTATATAGTTTTGATGATGGCATTACCTGGAATACCAATAATACAAGTAGTTTACCTCCTGGAAATTATTCTATCCGAATAAAATACACAAATGGCTGCGCATCTGCTGCATATAAAGCAATCATCAAAACAGCACCAAATGCTCCTTCAATTCCAACTTTAAATGTTACGCAGCCTATTACTTGCAGTAATCCTTTTGGTTCAATTTTAATTACAAGTACAGCAGATCAATATAGTTTTGACAATGGCAAAAGTTATTCAGCCAATCCAAATTCAGGAAATTTACTAGCTGGAACCTATATGGTTCGCGTTAAAAATAGCAGTGGCTGCGAATCTGCTTCAATATCTGCAGTCATTAATCCTCCAACAGATTATCCGAGCAATCCTATATTTACAACTATACAGCCCGATTGCAATAATCCTAAAGGCTCAATTACAATTACCAATGCTGCATCAGAATATAGTTTCGATGATGGTGTTAGCTGGACTACAGTTGCAACGAAATCAAATCTTGACCCTGCTACTTATTTTATTAAGGTAAAGAATAATAAAGGCTGTGTTTCAAATGCTTCCACAGTTACCATAACTCCTTTTACAAATTTTACCCAAAAGCCTACTATAACGAGCCCTCAAACTTTCTGTGTTCAGGTAAATGCAACTTTAAATGACATTCAAATTACCGGACAAAATATAAAATGGTATAGTAACCTAACAGCAGGAACACTTGTATCACCTACAACTGTAGCTCAGGATAAAGCAACATATTATGCTTCACAAACCATAAACGGATGTGAAAGTGAAAGAGTTCCGGTTACAATTAATATTCAGGTTACTTATCCTCCAGCAGGAAATACAAATCAATCCTTTTGTTCAGCACAAAATGCAACAATTGCTGATATTCAAATTACAGGAACATCAATAAAATGGTATGATGCAGTGAGTAACGGAACTTTATTAGCAGAAAACACAAATCTTGTAAATGGTCAAACTTACTATGCTTCACAAACAGAAAATAATTGTGAAGGTCTAAGATTAGGAATAACAGTTTCGATTGTCAATACACCTTCTATTCCAACTGCAAACGGAAATCAATCTTTCTGTAAAAATGAAAATGCAAATTTAAGTAATATTCAAATTTCTGGGCAGAATATAAAATGGTACGACACCAATTTCTCGGCTGCAAATTTACCAATTACAACTTTATTGGAAGATAACAGGACATATTATGCTTCACAAACCATTGGATGTGAAGGCGACAGAATTCCGATTTTAGTTCGTATTTATGATACTCCTTTACCAACAGGAAGCAGGAACCAGCAATTTTGTATTGATGAAATTGCAACTATCGAAAATCTTGTGATTACTGGAACAAACATAAAATGGTACGATGCAGCTGTGGGTGGAAATATTTTAAATGGAACAGATTTATTACAAAGCAACACCTATTACGCATCGCAGACTTTAAATAACTGTGAAAGTCAAAGACTTGCTGTTAGTGTAAGAATTCAGGACACTCAAAATCCAATTGCTGATTCACCGCAGTTATTTTGTATTCAAAAAAATGCTTCTATTAGAGATATCGAAATCACCGGACAAAATATAAAATGGTACGAAAGCAGCTCTTCAAACATGACATTATCAGAATCTGCACCTCTTGAAAATGGAGTTATTTATTACGCTTCGCAAAGCATAAATAATTGCGAAAGTGACAGAATTCCAGTTTCCATAACTATTCTTGAGGCAACAATTGGCGATTGTATCAATTTTGTTGATGAGCTTCCTTTTCCAAAATTCTTTACACCAAATAATGACAACTTTAATGATCACTGGACAATTGATTCAGCTTATTTAGCTCCAAATACAGGAATTAGAATATTTGACCGTTACGGAAAATTAATAAAAGAATTAGCCTCAGGCGCTTCATGGGATGGAATGTATTTAGGGAATCAAGAACCCGCATCAGATTATTGGTTTACTGTTACAAGATTAAACGGAACAGAATTTAGGGGACATTTTAGTTTAAAAAGATAATTCAAATAAAAAAGGCGAAAGTTATATAAAACCTACGCCTTTTTTTATTTCAAGAAATTTAGAAATTCTATTATTTAAAATTTATGTTCCTCCTTGCTAATTACCAAAAATGAAACTAAAGAAATAAATGCTGCAATCGTTAAGTATAAACCAACATAACTTACATCATAAGTTTTGGCTAACCAAATAGCTATCATAGGCGCAAAAGCTGCACCCAGAATTCCTGCTAGATTAAACGTTAGTGATGCACCCGAATAACGAACATTTGTTGGAAACAACTCAGACAAGAAAGTTCCCAGAGGACCATAAGTAAATCCCATTAAAGCCATTCCAATGCAGGCAAAAGCGGTAACTAAAGCAATATTTCCAGAACTTAAAAAATAAGAAAAGAAAAACCCGAAAACGGCAATAGCCGCAGTAGCTATAATAAGCATTTTACGACGGCCTATTTTATCTGCAACTACTGCTGAAACCGGAATAAAAATGGCAAAAAACAATACAGAAAACAACTGTATTAATAATCCGTCTCTTTTTACAATTCCTAAATCTGAAGTAGCCCAGCTTAATGTAAAAACAGTCATTAAGTAAAAAACTAAAAATGTTGTAATAGCTGCAAAGGTTCCAAAAATCAATTGATTTTTATACGATTTCACAAGTGTTAAAAAAGGAACTTTAACTTCTTCATGTTCTTTTTTAGAATTTTCGAAAGATGGAGTTTCAGTAATTTTCGTTCGAATATAAAAACCAACTACAACCAATAATGAACTGGCAATAAACGGAATTCTCCAGCCATAATCCATAAAATCTTCATTACTCATAGAATCGGTTAACAATAGAAAAGTTCCGCCAGAAAGCAGCAATCCTATTGGAGCTCCTAATTGCGGAAACATCCCGTACCAGGCACGTTTATGCGGCGGTGCATTTTCTATAGCCAATAAAACCGCTCCTCCCCATTCTCCTCCTAAACCTACGCCCTGCCCAAAACGGCAAAGCATCAATAATAAGGGAGCTGCAACACCAATACTCGCATAACTTGGCAAAAATCCTATTGTAACGGTTGAAATACCCATTGTTAATAAAGCGGCAACCAAAGTAAATTTGCGCCCAATTTTATCCCCGTAATGTCCAAAAAAAGCAGAACCTAACGGGCGAGATAAAAAGGCGATTGAAAAAGTTGCTAAAGATTCCAGAGTAGCCATTGTCGAATCTGAACTCGGAAAAAATAATTGCGGAAAAACCAATACTGCAGCATTGGCATAAATATAAAAATCAAAAAATTCAATTGTGGTGCCAATAAGGCTTCCAAAAAGAACATGTTTTAATGAGTTCTTTTTTTTCGGGTTAGTTTCCATGTAAAATAGATATATCTTTTTTTGGTTACAAAAATATAGTTTCGTTATTAATATTACACATTTAAAACAATTAGTTTTAGAACTCTTCTTTGTTTTTAACAAATTTGATGCTTTTTATATTTTTAACACCCTCCATTTTAATCAAATTTAAAACGCTGATTATAGGAGCTTTAAAACAAAAAATAAAAATCAATCTTAAGCAATAGTTAAAACCGTATTTAACTGCATATTTTCATTAAATTTACAGCTGTCAAAAATAAATTTACAATTATGCCAACCGACTGTATCAGCTATCAAACTTCAGGATATTTTTCTAAATTGATACAAGATTATTTAGATCAGAAATCAGAATTGAAACCGCTGTACAACAATTTCCCAACATTAGAAAACTTCGAAAAGCAAATTGCTGAAAAAGCAGACAACTTTGATAACAATAACCGAATTCCTTTGATTACAGCTTTAAAAAAGCAATATCAAAATATTGAAATTTCTGATTCAACCAAGCAAAACATTGAGCTTTTAGCACTCAAAAACACCTTTACGATAACAACCGGGCATCAGTTAAATTTATTTAGCGGTCCCTTGTATTTCTTATATAAAATCATTTCGACCATAAATCTTACTAAGGAATTAAAATCGAAATATCCATCGTACAATTTTGTTCCAATTTATTGGATGGCGACAGAAGATCATGATTTTGAAGAAATAAACTATTTTAATTTTAAAGGAAAAAAATTCAGATGGAATAAAGAAAGTAACGGTCCTGTTGGACGGCTTTCAACTAAAGGTTTAGATGAATTCTTTGAAATTTATTCATTAGAATTAGGCTCAAGCACAAATGCCAATACTTTAAAAAAGCTTTTTGAAAATGCTTATTTAAAACATGATAATCTGGCCGATGCAACACGCTTTTTAGCCGACAGCTTATTTGCTAATCATGGTTTAGTGATTATAGATGCTGATGATGCCGATTTAAAACGTGCTTTTATTCCGTATGCAAAAGAAGAATTAGAAAAACAAACTTCATACAAAGCAGTTCAGGAAACTATTGAACAATTGAAAGAGTATACCGTTCAGGTAAATCCACGTGAGATTAATTTATTTTATATTGAAGATAATCTGCGCGAAAGAATCATTTTTGAGGAAAACAAGTACTTCGTAAACAACACAAAAATCTCATTTTCTAAAGAACAAATTCTTTCTGAATTAGAAAATCATCCTCAAAAATTCAGTCCCAATGTTATTATGCGTCCGCTTTATCAGGAAATTATTCTCCCGAATCTATGCTACATAGGCGGAGGCGGAGAAATTGCTTATTGGCTGGAATTAAAATCCTTTTTTGATATTGTAAAAATTACTTTTCCAATGCTTTTAGTTCGTAACTCTGTTCTTCTGGCAACCGAAAAACAAGAAAAAAAAGCAGATCAATTAAACTTAAGCTGGAAGGATCTTTTTACCAAACAAGAAAATTTAATAAATACTATTACACACAAAATTTCTGCATTTCCAATTGATTTAACACCTCAAAAAGAAATATTGAAAAACCAATTTCAATATCTTTATGAATTAGCCAATCAAACTGATAAATCTTTTTCCGGGGCTGTAAAAGCACAGGAAACGAAACAGACAAAAGGTTTAGAAAATTTAGAAAAACGTTTATTAAAAGCTCAAAAAAGAAAACTAAGCGATCAATTGCAGCGTGTAACAGATTTGCAATGCGAACTATTCCCAAATAATAGTTTACAAGAGCGCCAGAGCAATTTCTCTGAATTTTATCTGGAAAAAGGTGAGCAATTAGTACCGCTTTTACTGCAAAAACTGAAGCCTTTAGAAATGAATTTTAACATCATAACAATATAAAAAATAGTCTGCCACAAATTACACGAATTACCACGAATTATTTTTTTATTCAAAGAATATAAATTAGTGAAAATTCGCGTAATTCGTGGCAAAAAAATATAATAATAATTCTCGAAAACCAAATAACCATCTATTTTCAAGATTATTATTCTCCAAACCAAATAGCGATTTTTAAAATTATTAACTAACCAATTTACCCAAAACCAATGGTAAAAGAACGCTTAATTTCGCTAGATGTCTTTCGTGGACTAACTATTTTATTGATGACAATTGTAAACAACCCCGGAGACTGGGGCAATGTTTATCCGCCATTATTACACGCCGAATGGCACGGCTGCACCCCAACCGATTTAGTATTTCCGTTTTTTATTTTTATAATGGGAGTTGCCGTTCCGCTTGCAATGCCAGACAAATTTTATGACGGCACAACATTCAACAAAATTTTAGTTCGCTCTTTGCGAATGCTTTGTTTGGGGATTTTCTTCAACTTTTTTGGAAAAATCCAGTTATTTGGACTTGAAGGAATTCTGCTTTTAATTGGCCGGCTTGCCATTACTATTGCTACAGGTTATGCCTTAATGGGAAGTTTCAGTTCAAAAATCAAAAACATTTTAGCATTTTCAATTCTGTTTATTTATCTCTTTCTCGCTTACAGCGGTATCGAAGCTTATAGTGATGTAAGGCTTCCGGGAGTTTTACAACGAATTGCAATTGTTTATTTTGTAGTTTCTCTTTTATATTTAAAAACATCTCAAAAAACGCAGATCATAACCGGAATCGTTTTGTTATTAGGATATTGGGCAATCATGACTTTAATTCCTGTTCCCGGAATTGGCGACGCAAATCTAGACAAAGGAACAAATTTAGCCTCTTGGCTGGATGGCGTTTTATTAAAAGGACATATGTACCGCGGAACAGTAACCTGGGACCCGGAAGGCATTTTAAGCACATTTCCGTCAATAGTAAACGGAATTATTGGTTTATTAATTGGTCAATTATTACAGTTAAATTTTCCTAAAACTAAAAAAGCACAAAAAATGACAATTGCCGGAGCTGCATTAATTATTGGAGGCTTAATTTGGAATATTGTTTTCCCAATAAACAAATCCCTTTGGACAAGCAGTTATGTTTTATACACCACCGGATTAGCCACAACATTTTTAGCGATTTTATACTACATAATTGATATTGCCGATTATAAAAAAGGATTCAAACCATTCTTGATCTGGGGTGTAAACCCAATGATCGTTTTCTTTACTTCGCAGATAATTCCGCAGGCATTGGTAATGATCGAATTTCAAAATCCACATAAAACAGAAGAAAAAATCAATTTATTAAATTATTTATATAGCTTTTGGATTGCGCCATTTTTTAGCAACCCAATGACCGCTTCATTAGCCGGCGCATTAGTTTACGTTTGTATCTGGACTTTTATTTTGTGGATATTCTACAGAAACAAATTAATATTCAAAGTATAAAAAACATTTCATCATATACATAGAGACGCACCGCAGTGCGTCTTTTTTTTATTAAATATTTACTTTGTGTTAGATGCACTGCAGTACATCTCTACTATTACTTATATCATTTAAAAAAGCTTTTCTTACTCAAAACATCATTCTACCATGTTTTAATTGTGAATTTATTAAAATCAATTCACAAAAAAAGTCTACTTTTGCACAAAATTTAATAAAATATAAAATGGCAACAAATAGAACTTTTACAATGATTAAACCAGATGCTGTTGCAAACGGACACATCGGGAATATCTTAGCAATGATCACTAATGGTGGTTTCAAAATCGTTTCATTAAAATTAACTCAATTAACTGTAGCTGATGCAAAAGCATTTTATGCAGTTCACGCAGAAAGACCTTTCTACGGAGAATTAGTTGAATTTATGTCTCGTGGACCAATTGTTGCTGCAATTTTAGAAAAAGATAACGCAGTAGAAGATTTCAGAACTTTAATTGGAGCTACAAATCCGGCTGAAGCTGCCGAAGGAACTATTCGTAAAGCATACGCAGCTTCTATTGGAGAAAATGCAGTTCACGGATCTGACAGCGACGAAAATGCTGCAATCGAAAGTTCATTCCACTTTGCTGGAAGAGAGCAATTCTAATAATTTTAGATTGTAGAGTTCAGATTTTAGATTGCTGAACTACACATATAAATCAAAAAAAAGAGGCTGTCTCAAAAGGACAGCTTCTTTTCGTTTATAAAAAATTAAGATAGCTATAAAAAATTAATTCGGTTTTTCGGAATTCGGCTTTAAAGATGATTTTCCGATTTTTTGACCGATTTTTAGGCAAGAACGGATTGTCTTTACCCTGCAAGTGCCATCTTTTGTAAATTATGGGCAATAGAAAGCAATCCGATTTCTACCTCGGCCTTGTTTTGTCCTCGAAGCATAAATCGTTTAAATCCTTTATTGTGCTTGATCTGGGCAAATACGGGTTCTACATCATGACACCTTTGCTTTCTGAGCTGTTCTCCCCGTTTTGTTTTAAGTAAATCAAATGCCTTTTGCCTTATTTGAGCCAATTCAGGATTGTTTTGCGAGGCGGTCACCTGTTTGGTTTTGCAGTCTCTGTCAAAATAATTGTACTTAACAAAGGCTTTTATTTTTCTGGCTTTTAACAAGTTGTAGTTTTCCTGCGAACCATAGCCAGCATCGGCAACTAACTCTTTGGGAACTTTTTTGTATGATTTTTCAAAACTATCAATATGCGGGCTAAGCGTTTTTGTGTCAGTAGGATTCGGATGCAGGCTGTAGTGCAGAATGAACTGCTTATTGGTACTGATCTGCAGATTGTAAGCCGGTTTTAACTGGCCGTTTAGCATATGGTCCTCTTTCATGCGCATAAAAGTGGCATCGGTATCGGTCTTGGAGAACGAGTTTCTGTTTTGAAGAATTTCTTCTTGCTGTTTGTACTTTTCAAGGTTCTTTGGCCAGTTCTTTTTGGCATAATTGAGCTTCTGGCGTACTTTCGAAGGAACTTTTTTCTCTTTCAAAACTGCATTGATCGTGTTGATTGCAGCTTCTACTTTTTCTTTATCAATAGCCCTAAAATCAACAGATTCTGTATTTTTGAGTTCTTCTTTGGCTACACTCTGTGCATAATTCCAAAGTTCTTCCAGCTGTTGTTCAATACGTTCTTTACTCTTTTTAATAGCCTTCCCCCATACAAAAGTGTAGCGGTTGGCATTGGCTTCAATCTTTGTGCCGTCAACAAAGGCAGTCTTAAGGCTTACGATGCCCTCCCTTTCTAGCAAAAGAACAATTTGGGTAAAAATTTCTTTAATCTGCCCATTTAGACGTTGACTTCTAAAACGATTGATCGTATTGTGATCCGGCTGGCTCATACCGCTGAGCCACATAAAATGGATATTTTCTTTAAGGGCCTGTTCAAGTTTTCGGCTTGAATAAATATTGCACAAATAACCATAGACCAACACTTTCAAAAGCATTTTAGGATGGTAGCTTGAAGTGCCTCCTGGTTTGTAATTGCGCATTAAACTTGTTAAATCTAAACCATCAACGATGCCAGAGACTACTCTTACAGGGTGCTTACTATCAATCAGCTCCGATAAATTCGGAGGAAAAAGCACATTTTGGTTGGGAATGTAATCTTTAAAGACTACTTTTGAAGCTATACACACACCGCAATTTAATCAAATTGCAAGAATTAGGAAAGCGAAAGCTTTCCTTTTTTTATGCCACAAAAAAAGCTGCCTCACTTTTGAGACAGCCTCTTTTTTTTGATATCCTGTCCCGTCCTGAAATAGCGATACACAAAAAAGTATCGCATGGACAATTATTCAAAACGCACACAGAAAGATTACACACTTAGTTTTAAACTTGAAGTTGTTAAAGAAGTTGAGTCTGGGATTTTCTCAGTAACATCTGCACAAAGACATTATGGAATCCAGGGGCGCTCGACCGTTGTAAATTGGCTCAGAAAATATGGTAACTTTGATTGGGAGAATCAAACACCATCAAATATGCCCAAGACACCTGAACAAAGAATTATGGAGCTCGAAGCCAAGGTAAAACTTTTGGAAAAACAAAAAGCCCTGCTTGAAAAACAAAATCATATCTCTGATTCTAAAGCTATTATTTTTGATATGATGATAGACCTGGCTGAAAAGGAATATAATATTGATATTCGAAAAAACTTACCACCCGGACAATCCAATCCTTTAGGAAAAAAAGGCAGGAAAGCATAAGCTTTAGCTGTGGCTTGTTCGGGATAGACAGACAGGTTTATTATCGAAGCATTAAGCGTATTAAACTCAGGAGAACCTTGGCAGAACAGGTTGTAGAGCTTGTAAAAGAACAGCGTAGAGCTCAGCCCCGGCTTGGCACACGTAAACTATATCATATCCTCAATCTAAATCTTAAAGCCTTAAAAGTGGGAAGAGATAAATTTTTTAATATTTTAAAAGCAAATCATTTGCTGATCAAACCTAAGAGAAGTTATCACCTTACCACATGGTCGCACCATCGTTTTAGGAAACATCCCAACCTGATAAAAGAGTTAAATATAAAAAGACCTGAACAGGTATGGGTCTCAGATATTACTTATATCGGCAAACGTGAGAAACCCTGTTATTTAAGTTTAATAACCGACGCTTATTCAAAAAAGATAATGGGTTATGAGGTGTCTGATTCCCTTAGTACACAAGGATGTATTAATGCTTTAAAAATGGCTCATAAGAATAGGGTCTTTAGAACTGAACCATTGATACATCATTCAGACAGAGGCATACAATATTGTTCGGATGAGTACCAGTATTTTTTAAAGAAATGCAGTCTAAAATGCAGTATGACACAAAACTCAGACCCTTATGAAAACGCAGTGGCTGAAAGAATAAACGGAATATTAAAACAAGAGTTTAGGATTGATGCCTATCATCTTGAACTATATTTAATGAAGAAACTGGTAGCTGAGATTATTAATAAATATAACCAGATTAGACCACATTGCTCAAACTATATGCTGACTCCTGATCAAATGCACTTACAGAGAAGTATTAAAATGAAAACTTATAAAACAAAAAACAGAAGTAACTCGGAAGTTACTTCTGTCTAAAAAAATGTATTTTTACTGTTATTAATCCTGTATCGTTATTTTAGGACTAGACATCCTGAAAAATCTAAAATCTAAAATCTAAAATCTAAAATCTAAAATCTAAAATCAGCGCAAAACCACATCTTTTACCACTTCACGCCCAAGCTCCTCATTAATCATTTTAACTATTTTAGATTTTCCGTGACTTAATTCCTCTCTTAAAACAGCAGATCCAAGTTCAACATACAACGTACTGCCCTTTAAAACGACATTTTTAGTATACGTTTTTACACCATTTCCCATTAATTGCGTCCAGGCTTCTTTTACATCAATCTGATCCATTCCGGGCTGTAATTTATTAACCTGAATAATTTGTTGTAAAACAGCTCCAATTGTACTTTCGTTATTTAGTCTTTTTGCCATCATTTAAAATATTTATTGGTCCCGTTTTTTTATAATGATATTCCTTATTCTGATCATTTTTCACCACAAATTCTTCATCCGAAATCGAAATTAATTCCTCAGTCCATTTAGCATAATCCGTATTATAATCCAGAAAAGTTCCTTTATCAGTAAATCTAACCGAAACATTTTCAAAAGTGTCTGTTGTTAAAAAAGTGCCGTCAAGCTGTGCCATTACTTTTGTCCGAGTTCCTTTAGTTCCTTTAATTTTAAAAAAATCAAAATTCTCATTCATTCCGTACACCTTCTCCTCTCCTTTATCAAAAACCACTTTTTCAATTTCCCAATAACCATTTAGTTTTGCAATATCTGCCGGTTTTATTTCTTCTTTACAGCTTACAAGCAAAAGCGATAAAACCAAAAACATAAAAGCGTTTTTCATAATAGTATAATATTAATAAGGAGCTGTTCCTGCTGTACGCTATATCTTTTCCCGGCTAAAGAAGCCAGAAAAAGGATACCGCTGCCATCAGGGCCAGGACTCCTGTTTTCATAAAAAAATTAGTAATCTACAAAGTTAACTTTATAAATTTCAAAAGAAATACTTTAGTCGATAATTATCTCATTTTTCTAAAGAGTTTATGTTCTAACTATTTGCAGACAATAAAAAAAAACTATTTTAACAATCTTATGTCATATTAAGGCAGATATTTTTATGGAAAAGGAAGATGCAGCAAATTTACTAAAGCCTGATATGATCGGCTCAAAAATTTGGGAAGATTTTTCGACAGATGCAAACGGTATTATAAAAGTAAGAGCTTACTATGCAGTTTTACAGATGGAACAAAATGGGAGTTTAAATAAAAACTTCGTGGTTAAATATGTAAAATAAGTTTTCCCACTCATTAAACTATTTTACATATTTTTGGTCAAACCCCAAACCAAAAAACAAGAAACCATGACCAAAACTATTTTTACAATCCTGACTACCTTATTATTGATAGGCTGCAGTAAAGATTCAGCAGAACCAGATCCGGTTCCAGCTCCATCAGAAAGTATGTATTTCCCTCCACTAACCGGAACAGCCTGGGAAACAAAATCCATAGCCGATTTAAAATGGAATCAAGGTGCCGTACAGCCTCTTTTAGATTACCTCGAACTCAAAAATTCTAAATCTTTTATCATTTTAGTCAACGGCCGTATTGTTTTAGAAAACTATTTCAACGGACATACCGCTTCAACAAACTGGTATTGGGCGAGTGCCGGAAAAACATTAACTTCTACTGTTACCGGAATTGCACAACAGGAAAATTTGCTAAACATCGACAATAAGGTTTCTCAATATATTGGCACCGGCTGGACAAGCGAAACTCTGGCACAAGAAAATCAAATTACCTGCAAACATTTATTAACAATGACATCTGGACTTGATGACTCAACTGATGATGTAGACCCTGCCAGTTTAATCTACAAAGCCGATGCCGGAACAAGATGGGCTTATCACAATGTTTATGTAAAATTGCAAGATGTCATTGCAAGTGCAAGCGGACAAACCTGGGAAAATTATTTCAATGCTAAATTAAGGGATAAAATCGGGATGAATGGTTCTTGGGTACAGCTTGGTGTAAACAACGTTTATACAAGTACTTCAAGAAGCATGGCGCGCTTTGGGTTATTAATGCTGAATAAAGGGAAATGGGAAAACAATATCATTTTAAATGAAGCCTATTTCAATGAAGCAACAACAACTTCACAAAACATCAATTTAGGATATGGTTATTTATGGTGGTTAAATGGTAAAAGCTCTTATCATTTACCACAATCACAACTTACTTTTCAGGGAAGTGTAATCCCAACGGGACCAAATGATATGTTTATGGCTTTAGGAAAAAATGACCAAAAGATTTATGTAATTCCGAGCAAAAAAATGGTCGTTATCAGAATGGGAGATGCCGCAGATAATGTAAATCTGGCTTTATCTGATTTCGATAAAGTTTTATGGGAAAAAATTAGCGCATTGTATCAATAAAAACTTCCTTATTTATCTCGTAGAGATTTTATATCGGTAGTAATTGAATGATTTTACAGTTTTGTCCCGTTAGGGACTAAATATTAACAAATAGATTAAATCCCTAACGGGATAAAATATTTAAAAAATTGAATTACTACCGATATAAAATCCCTTTGGGATATTCATATTGACAGAACACTATTACGAAGTAATGTAATTACTGCTTAGTTCGCAGTCTTTTAAGAACTCCCATAAAGAAGAAACCTATGCCCAGAACCAATAAAACATAATAAAAAGAAAGACTATTATCTCTCAAAACATTTGCTAAAACAAAACATATAATGCTTGCAAAATAAAAAACAACAGCCGATATATTTTTAAAAGAAGAAAAACTCATTATAAATTATTTAAAGAAACTGTCTACGAATTCATATTTATTAAAGACCTGTAAATCTTCAATTCCTTCACCAACGCCAATATATTTTACCGGAATTTGAAACTGGTCTGAAATACCTATTACAACACCGCCTTTTGCTGTTCCATCTAATTTTGTTACTGCTAATGAAGTTACTTCAGTCGCAGCAGTAAATTGTTTAGCCTGCTCAAAAGCATTTTGACCTGTTGACCCGTCTAAAACCAGAAGTACATCGTGTGGCGCATCGGCAACTACTTTCTGCATTACGCGTTTTACTTTAGAAAGCTCATTCATCAAATTGATTTTATTGTGTAAACGTCCGGCAGTATCAATAATAACAACATCGGCATTTTGAGCCACAGCAGACTGTAAAGTATCAAAAGCTACAGAAGCCGGATCACTCCCCATATTTTGTCTTACGATTGGCACATCTACTCTATCAGCCCAAACTTGTAACTGATCGATTGCAGCGGCACGAAAAGTATCGGCAGCGCCTAAAACCACTTTATAACCGGCTTTTTTAAACTGATAAGCCAGTTTACCAATTGTTGTAGTTTTTCCAACACCATTTACCCCAACAACCATTAAAACATAAGGCTTTTTATCTTTTGGAATATCAAATTCGGTTGCTTCACCTCTATTGGTTTCAGACAATAACCCGCCAATTTCATCACGAAGAATTTGGTTTAATTCGTCAGTTCCTAAATATTTATCTTCAGATACGCGTTTTTCGATTCTTTCGATAATTTTCAATGTTGTATTTACCCCAACATCAGAACCTACCAAAACTTCTTCAAGATTATCTAAAACATCATCATCGACTTTAGATTTTCCTGCAACTGCTTTGCTTAACTTAGAGAAAAAAGTAGTTTTTGTTTTTTCAAGACCTTTATCTAAAGTCTCTTTTTTTTCGGTAGAGAATAATTTTTTAAAAAAACTCATTTTTAATTTATTGTTAGTTTTAGACTGTTTCTAAGAGTTTTGAAACAATCTTAATGTTTATAGAATGCCTTTTGTTTTTAATTTAACCCCAACCCAACTGCATCGATCTTTTTATTGTCTTCTTTAAACAAGTAAAGATATAGAGTATGACGCGAACTAATGTTTAAAAAAATACAAATTGCTTAGTTTCTACAAAATTTTAAACAAATATAAAAAATAAAAAAGCTACTTCCGAATGAAAGTAGCTTTTCTATATATTGTAATTGTAATTATTTCTTTTTCAAGAATTCATCAACCTCTTCAGGAGCCATAATAGATTCTACGAATGTATATGCACCAGTTTTAGGAGATTTTACCATTTTGATGGCTTTTGATAATCTCTTAGAAGATGTTTGTAACGATGCTACGGTTTTCTTTGCCATGATTCAAATGTTATTTGAAGTTTTTTATAAAACTCTAAATGGCAAAACCATTTGAGATTTACAAAAATCTCTAATTATTACTTAATTTCTTTGTGAACAGTTACACGTTTCAAGATTGGATTAAATTTTTTAATCTCTAATCTATCCGGAGTATTTTTTTTGTTCTTAGTTGTAATATATCTAGAAGTTCCCGGAACACCAGAAGTCTTGTGCTCAGTACATTCTAAAATTACCTGGATTCTATTACCTTTCTTTGCCATCTTGCTATATATTTATTTAGGAAAAGATTATTTGATAAATCCTTCTGACTGTGCTTTTTTCAAAACAGCAGTGATTCCATTTTTATTAATTGTTTTTATCGTAGATGCTGCTACTCTAAGAGTAATCCATCTATCTTCTTCTGGAAGATAAAAACGCTTTTTAACTAAGTTTACAGAAAACTTTCTCTTAGTTTTGTTCATAGCGTGAGAAACGTTATTTCCTACCATCGCTCTTTTACCTGTAAGGTCACAAACTCTTGACATTATACTTATCTTTTATCGTTATTCAAAATCAGGGTGCAAAGAAAAGAAAAATAAACCATTGTAGCAAAAATTTATTGCACAATTTTTAAAATTTCTTTTTGTAATATTTCTAAACTCTTAATAGTTGCTCTATCTATCACTTTTTCACGTGGTTGACCAAAGTTAAATTCTTCTGTGATTACTCCCTCTGGTGTAGCCAAAGCGATAAAAACAGCACCAATTTCAGCATTCGAGTCTCCTTTTAACGGGCCAGCGTTCCCGGTTGTTGCGATTGCATAGTCGGTTTTAAGTATATCTTTCACATTCAAAGCCATAGCTGCTGCAACCTCAGCACTTACTACTGAAAATTGATCTATCAAGTCCTGCGAAATACCCAAAACATTGACCTTGGCTTCTGTTGCGTATGAAACCACACTTCCTTTAAAATATCTTGATGCTCCTTGCACAGATGACAAAAGTGACGCAATTTTTCCTCCGGTGCAGCTTTCTGCTGTCGAAATCGTTTTATTATTTTTAGCAAGCAGTTTGCCGACTACGGTTTCAATCGTTTCATTTTCTTCATACCCTACTATAATATCATGAATTATAGCATCTAATGACTGAACATTCTCTTCAATTGCTTTTTCTAATTCTCCTTTATCTGTTCCGCGGGCAGTCATGCGTAAGCGAACTCGTCCGGGATTTGGCAGATACGCCAATTTGATAAATTCAGGCAGATTATTTTCCCAGTTTTCGATACGTTCTGCGACTAAACTTTCACCTTGACCGTACGTTAAAATGGTTTTATGAATAATATAAGGACGTTTATACTCTTTTACAATTTTTGGGATTATCTCATTTTCTACCAGATATTTCATTTCGTACGGAACACCCGGAAGCGAAACAAATACGGTATTTTCCTTTTTCATCCACATTCCCGGCGCAGTTCCCATTTTATTATGAAGAACAGTACACTTTGAAGGAACAAGTGCCTGATCTTTATTCAACTGAGAAATGGGTCTTTTATAAAAACCTTCAATAAGTTCTGTTACGTGAGCGAGAACTTCGGGATTTACAACCAGCTGATCGTCAAAATAATCGCAGAAAGTTTTTTTGGTGATATCATCTTTTGTCGGTCCTAAACCGCCGGTTATAATTACAACATCAACTTTATTCTGCAGCTGCGCAAAAGTGTTTAAAATATGCTGTTTGTTATCACTTATTGAAATCATTTCATAAGTTTCTACACCAATTCGATCCAGCTCTTTGGCTATAAAATTTGAATTTGTATCTACAATTTGACCAATTAAAATCTCATCTCCAATGGTAACTATTGTTGCTTTCATATTTGTAAAATATTTTACTTATAAATTATTCTATAAGCATATTATGAAGTAGGTTGTGGAAATGATCTGCGGCAGAAAACAAAATTTCTATTTTGTTTTTAGTGAAGTAAAAACCTTAAAGCAGATAAAAATTTATTCCGCTTTTTCAATTTTAAAAAAACGGAATAATCTGAATTTAGACGTCAAAATCTTTTTTGATTTCTTTAATTGCCTCTTTTACCTGTACTTTTATACTTTTAAAAGTCTCGATAATATCTTTTTTCTTTCCTTCTGCTTTTGTCCACGCCTCGACTTGCAGAATTTCTTCAAATGCTACATTCAACCCCATCAAGTCTAATGTAGGTTTAATTTTATGCGCATACGAATAAGCGTATTTATGATCCTTTTTCTTGATTCCTTCCTTGATTTGTTTTAAATCCTCAGGAACTTCTGTAACAAATAGTTTTAGAATTTCGTTTACAAATTCGGGGTCATTGTCTGAAAGCGCATACACTTTCGAAAGATTATACTTTAAAGCCATTATTTTATTTGTATTCTGAATAATTTTTTATCTTCTAAAAAGCCTTCCAAAACATCATTTGGTTTAACCGGCGCAACACCTGCGGGTGTCCCTGTAAAAATAATATCCCCAATTTTTAAGGTAAAAAACTGAGAAACATAAGAAACCAATTCATCAATTTTCCAAAGCATAAAACTTGTATTTCCTTTTTGAACTGTTTCAGAATTATTTTTGAGTTCAAACGTAAGATTTTCTAACGAAACAAAATCACTTTTTGGCAAAAAATCTCCAATTACTGCTGAACCATCAAATGCTTTTGCCTTTTCCCAAGGCAGTCCTTTTGCTTTTAATTTATCCTGTAAGTCTCTGGCAGTAAAATCAATACCTACACTAATGTCGTCATAATATTTGTGTGCAAACTTAGGCTCAATATATTTTCCAACCTTATTAATTTTCACAATTATTTCTAATTCGTGATGAACTTCCTCAGAAAATTCTGGAATTACAAACGGATGCTGCTTCAATAAAACCGCCGAATCCGGTTTCATAAAAACAACAGGTTCGTCTGGACGATCGTTTTTTAATTCTTCAATATGATTGGTATAATTTCTACCGATGCAAATGATCTTCATTCCTTTAAGTGTTCAGTTTTCAGTTTTTAGTGTTCAGTTTTCAGTTTTTAGTGTTCAGTGTTCAGTGTTTTGAGTGCTAAATTCTACTAAACACTAAAAACTGAACACTGAATACTTTATTTCGTATTTAATTTTCTCAATTTAATTCCTGTTAAAACTTTTTTGGTATACAAAGGAAAATCGGCGTTTTGAATCCAGCTGAAATATCCCGGTTCTGTTTCCAGTACTTTTTCAACTTTTGCTCCTTTGTGTTTTCCGAAAGTAAAAATTTCTTCGTCATCTTTATCAAAAGCAATCATTCCGGCAAAATCGGCGATTTTTTTACGGGTTGTAAATTCAGATAATGATTTCATATCGTTTTCTAATTCAGGATAACGATCTAACTGCGCTTTCAAAATCTCATAAGTTGCCATTGTATCTGCTTCTGCTGAGTGGGCATTTTCAAGGCTTTTCCCGCAGTAAAATTTCAAAGCTGCACTCAAAGTACGTTCTTCCATTTTATGAAAAATAGTCTGAACGTCTACCGAAACCTTATTTTTCATATCAAAATCGACCCCGGCGCGAAGCAATTCTTCTGCTAATAACGGAATATCAAAACGATCTGAATTGAAACCTCCCAAGTCGCTGTCTTTTATCATATTATGAACCAGTGGTGCCAGTTCTGCAAAAGTTGGCTCATTAGCTACTTTTTCGTCAGTAATTCCATGAACCGCGGTAGTTTGTGGAGGAATTGGAATTGTTGGATTAACCAGCCATGTTTTACTATCTTTATTTCCGTTTGGAAAAACTTTAAATATCGAAATTTCTACTATTCGATCTTTACCGATATCAATTCCAGTTGTTTCAAGATCGAAAAAGCAGATTGGTTTGTTAAGTTTTAATTCCATTTTTAATTTTTATAAGATTACAAATGTAATTTTTAAAGCCGAATTTTCCTCCCCAATTTCTATTTTTTTTTGACCAAAAAAGGCTTTATTTTTCGATTTTAACTTTTAAAATTAAATCTAAATCGGCTTATTTTCTGTTTTCTTACAAACGAAAAAACCCGAAAAACTTTTAATTTTTTTTCGGGTTTTAAATTTATTTATGAATCGATTAGAAATCTCTGTCTACATCAAAAGCTTCTAAATATTCTGCTACTCTTTTTACAAAACTTCCACCTAATGCACCATCAACAACTCTATGATCGTAAGAGTGAGACAAGAACATTTTTTGACGGATTCCGATAAAGTCTCCTTCCGGAGTTTCGATAACCGCAGGAACTTTACGAATCGCTCCAAGTGCTAAAATACCCACTTGCGGCTGATTGATAATTGGCGTTCCAAAAACACTTCCAAAAGTTCCAACATTTGTAACGGTATAAGTTCCGCCTTGCGTATCGTCTGGTTTTAGTTTTCCTGCTTTTGCACGGTTTCCTAAATCGTTAACCGCTTTTGCCATCCCAACAAGGTTTAACTGATCTGCATTTTTAATTACAGGAACAATTAAATTTCCGTTTGGCAATGCAGCCGCCATTCCTAAGTTAATATTTTTCTTTTTGATGATATACTCGCCATCAACAGAAATATTCATTCCAGGAAAATCTTTTAAAGCTTTTGCAACTGCTTCCATCATAATTGGTGTAAAAGTCAGCTTCTCGCCTTCTCTCTTTTCAAAAGCTGTTTTAACTTTATCCCTCCATTTTACAATGTTCGTTACGTCAACCTCAATAAACGACTGAACGTGAGCCGAAGTTTGCACAGAAGCCACCATGTAACCAGAAATCAGTTTACGCATTCTGTCCATTTCGATGATTTCGTCACCGCCATTTACAGAAACCGGAACTGTCTGCTGGCTTTTTTGAACTACTGGCTCTGATGCTTTCGCAGTTTCAACAGCCGCTTTTGGAGTTTCAACCGCTGCTTTTGGTGCTTGTTCAACTACTTTTGGAGCTTGAACTACTCCCGCTTTACGGTCTTCTATATATTTTAAGATATCATCTTTCGTTACACGGGCGTCTTTTCCCGAACCTTGAATATTATCTAATTCAGCAAGAGAAACACCTTCTTCTTTTGCAATGTTTTTTACTAAAGGAGAAAGGAATTTTTCAGATCCAGAAAAATCCTGAGGAGCAGCAACTTCTTCTTTTACTGCTTCAATTGTTTTTTCGATTTCTACAGCTTCTGCAGGAGCAGCAGCTTCTGCATCTGGAGTTGCAGCAGGCGCATCACCACCTTCAGTTTCGATAATTGCAATAGTCTGCCCTACCTGAACTAAATCATCTTTGCCAAATAATTGTTCAACTAAAATTCCCGATACTTCACTTGGTACTTCGCTGTCAACTTTATCAGTTGCAATTTCAAGTACAGCTTCATCAGCTTCAATTTTGTCTCCCACTTCTTTCAACCAGTTGGTAATGGTTGCTTCAGCGACACTCTCTCCCATTTTGGGAAGCTTTAATTCAAATCTTGCCATATTATTATTCTAAAGGATGATTTTGATTTTCTGATTGCGAAATTACTGAAAAATTTAAATATAAATTAAACTTAATATAATTTTTACTGAATTTTTCTGATTTGCCCTCTGTCATTTCTTGAATTACTTCCAATAATATAACTGGTGTTTTTGGGGAAAATCTTAAAAGTAATATCCTTATCTTTAAGAGTTTCTATGATATTGATACATTTTTTGAATGAAACATACTGATTATCCAAAATGATCTCTGTCTTTTTTCCCTTTAAAATCAGCGACGAATTTACCATTTTTTCTTTTTTGAAATCTAAAAAACTGACTTTATTTTCTAAAATCGAAGCCAGCTTTTCAGACAAATTCTCATTTTCGGAGTATAAAATATATCTTTCCGGCAAAGGTTTTGTTTTTGATTTTCCCTGAAACATTTTTACAAATGAAAAAAACCATGTTCCAATTTGAATAAAAAAGCTAAAAAACCATGATTTCTTAAAATGCTTTTGGTAGAAAAAATTCATTGCATCCTGAAAACGCTGCATATACAATTCATCTTTAACGGTACTTTCTCCTTTATAGTGTAAGACTGTCGTTTCATGAAAGTAATAATTGTTCTTTTTTAGCCGAAGTACTCTATACGACAAATCAATATCATCTGCGTACATAAAGCAATTTTCATCAAAGCCATTTAATTTCTCATACAAATCTTTTTCTAAAAACATAAATGCACCCACCAGAATCTCGACTTTTCCGGTTTGGTTTTCATTTAAATGCTGTGCATAATATTGATTAAAAAGATTCCATTTTGGGAACACTTTATACAAACCAAAGATTTTCGTGAAAGCTACCCAGGGCGATGGAATTCCGCGTTTACTTTCGGGCAGAAAATCTCCTGTTCCATCAATTAATTTACAGCCTATAATTCCTAAATCTTGTTTTCCTTCGGCGAAAGCCAAAATTTTAGTAAAAGTATCTTCGGCAACAACAGTATCAGGATTTAAAATGCAGATGTATTTTCCGCCGGCTTGTTTAACTCCAATATTATTTCCTTTTGGGAAACCAAAATTTTCTTGGTTTTGAATCAGTTTCACTTCCGGGAATTGGGTTTTCATCATTAAACAGCTGTCATCAGACGAATTATTATCTATAACAATAATTTCGGCATCAAGACCTGCAATTGCTTCCTGAACACTTAAAACGCATTGTTCCAGAAAGTAACGCACATTATAATTAAGAATGATAACCGATAACTGCATTGAATTTTTTGTAATTGATTTTGGGGAAAGTTAGAAATTTTCAGCCAATCCTAATCGCAATGACCAATCGTTTTTACTAATTCCGTAATCAAGCACTAAATTGCTGTTGTTTTTTTTGTTCCATTTAATACGTAATCCGGTTCCAACGGCTGGATTCCATTTTTTAAACTGATACGTATCTAACTTCGAAACAGAGGAAACATTGGTAAAAAACACAGCACCCCAAAAACCGTTTTTTGAGATATCAGTTCTGTATTCGGTTTCAAAATAAATCAGCGCATTGCTGCGAAATCTGTTTCGGGTAAAACCACGTCCCGTTCTTCCATCGCGATCCCAGCCTATGCTTGGCAGATCTAAATAATGTGGTTTTCCACCAAAAGTTGACCAATAAAAAGCTCTGTAAGCCAAAACCCGATGTTTATATTTATGGAAAGAATGGTATTTGCGGGCATCAAAATAAATCGAATTCCATTTTTTGCCTTCAACTCCGCTTGTATTGATTCGGTAATCTGCCTCTACATACAAGCCTTGTTCGGGATTTACATTGTTTTCTCTGGAATCATAAAGCCCTTGAATCGCAATTCCGAAGGAACTTTCATTAGAAAAATCCCCATCCATATATTTAGAATAATCGGTTTCATCCTCAATATAGGAGTCCTCAGAAATATTTTGATAATTGTCGAACAATAAACCTAATCCTAATCGAAAATTCCCTATTACTTTTCGGGTTGCAAATTGATAAAAACGCCATTGCTGATAATCTAAAGTCGACATTTTTTCATCGGTATTATGTCCGCCTAAACCATAAGTATCCTGCGGATAAATCATATATCGATAATCGCCAATGAAATTCCAGTAATTATCCTTCGTATAAATATAGGTTTGAATAGGAAAAACATATTGTTTGGTGAAACTAAAATAAGGTGAAAACGAAACCTGAGACATTTTGGTCGTTTTACTGTCGCCGAGATAAAAAGTGGTTAAAAATGAAACTACCAAACCGGCATTTTTGTTAGCATCAATTGGAACCGGAAGCAATGAAAATGCTATTTTTTTATCCTGGTTTTTTCTAATAGAATCATTTTTATGAAAAAGCTTGTACAAAACATCCAGAATATCTTTGTTGTTGTTGTTGTTGTTGTTGTTGTTGTCGTATGAAATGGTATCGTTTTGGCAATAGCCGAAATGCATTTGAAAAAAGAAAAAGAAACCTAACAGAAGCTTTGGATTTCTCATAATATAAATTTTATAGAAATAATATCTTACAAATTTAAAATTTTATTGAGAATAGTCACTTTTAAAAAAGAATAAAAAGAAATCTTATTTTTGAAAGAAACAAAAAATACTTTTTATGAGAGTCAAAAAATTGATTTTAACTAATTTCTTTCTTCTAATACCTATATTGTTTATAATATTAAGCTTCGCTTCTCCAGAAGAAATTTCAAACTCGCATATAGATCTTGTAAAAACCTCAACCTGGTATATCGCCGGTCCAGCCAAAGAAAATCAGGAAACAATTAATAAAATCCGAAAAGAAAAAGGCATAATTAAAGTTACGGCAAAAGATAATCCAGTTGGAGAAATCGAACTGAATTTGATGATTACAGAAGCTGATTCGAACGATGGCAAACCAACAAATTTATCTGAAAATTCAAAATATGTGAACATAACTTATAAATCATCGCAGCCTATAAAACTGCAAGCACGCGAAGGAAACGCAGAGGGAACCGGTTGTGTACATGGCGGTTCGCACCCAAGAGTAGATTTACCTGTATCTGCTAAAAAGTTCACGACAATAAAAATTCCGTGGACAGATTTTAAACAAGACGGCGATCTAAATGGAAAGACTTTGAACATTCATAAGCTCTGTAAATTCAATTTTGTGAATTATAATCCGGTTTCTGGTGCGACTTTGGAGATAAAGTCTGTTTTTATAAAATGAGAATATTTTACCGCAAAGTTCGCAAAGCTTTGTATTGATAAAGCTTTGCGAACTTCGGCTAATTTTTTAGCCACAAATTAATAGATTAAACTTTGTGCACTTTGCGTAAAACCTTTGCGAACTTTGCGGTAAAAAATATTATAAGTGAAGCTGAATCTTAAACCTATTAAAGATTTTCATTACAAATAACATTATAGTAGAGAAAACCAATGACCAGATAATTCCCGGAACTCCTTCTTTAAAATATTCTGGAATAATGGAAATTTTAAAAGCTAAATTAAAATAATAAATAACGCCCGGCAGAATATAAATCAATAACGGATTTGCCGCTGCAGGCATAAAAAACTCACTCCATTTGGTTTGTTTTTTAACCTCCATTAACCAATACAAAAAATAAAATAAAACGGTGCAAATTCCAGCCGAAATTAATGTCCAAGATGGTGTTCCTTGTATTTTTGAGATTCCGTAATGTGGCCGAAGGAAAAAGCCAACAGCGAAAAACAAAACAATGAATCCTATTACAGGCCAATTAATTTTATTTTCTATTTTCTTATCAAAAAAGAGCAGTGAAATTATTATTCCGGCGGTTACTAAAGTTACATGCGTTAAATGTCCGGCAATAAAATGCAGCCATTCCGGTAAAACTAAACCTTTTGTCAAATTTGCCGAATTTGCCGCAACACAAACTACAAGAAAAGCAATCATTGCCCATAATCTGCCTGAAACCAGCCAATAATAAATTACAGAAATAAGATAAGCCCAGCCTATTAAACCCAGAATTCCCCACCATTTTGGCGTGATTCCTATTTTTCCGGTTTCTTCCTGAACATATAGAAAGTAAAGTGCAATTAAAACTAATATTCCGCCGTATTGAAGTATATATTTTAACCAAACTGAAAAATCTTTTGGGTATTTATTCCAAATAGGAATGGGCATTGCATAAGCTAAAAGTCCCCAAAAAGCAGGCGTGATTATCATTTTTGAAGCGTCGTAGCCATATTCAGCATTTACCATATAAACACCAATTATTATTAAAGCTACAGCACGTTTAAAAGTATGTGTCCAGATTACTTTTGGAGTGTCGCCTTTTATTAATCTGGCATTAAAGGCAAATGGAACTGACATTCCAACTATAAATAAAAAAGCAGGAAAAACTAAATCGACAAAGGTCATTGCATCGGCATCGGCGGGCATGTGTTTCATCCACTGTGGTACATTTTTGACACTTGCGAGTTCGTTTACAAATATCATTACAAAAATGGTAATTCCGCGTAAAGCATCAATCGAAATAATCCTTTGATTATACAAATTCTCTTTAATTTTCATAAAATATTACTTTTCTATCAAATATAATATAATTCTAAAATGCCGGTTACATTGTTACATAAATTTTCTTTTGCAATATTTGTTTAAAGAGAAATAAAAACAATATCAATTCTTTACTTTTGCACTTATGTTATCATTCTTTAAATCGAAACCTTTTTTAAAAGACCTTCTGGCAGGCGATTATATCGATATTCATTCTCATTTGCTTCCGGGAATTGATGATGGTGCATCATCAATTAAAAAAACAATAAAACTTGTAAAGGCATTTCAGGAATTGGGAATTTCTCAGTTTGTTACTACGCCGCACATTAATCATTTTGTCTGGGATAATGCTGAACAGGATATTTTAAACAAGCAAAAAGAAACTGAAGTTTTATTGAAAGAAGAAAATATCAATATTCCGTTTAAGGCTGCATCTGAGTATTTTATGGATGACTGGTTTGAAAACCATGTAAAAACAGAAAAGCTTTTAACCTTAAAAGACAATTATGTATTAGTTGAAATATCGTATTTAAGTGCGCCTTTAAACTTATACAAGATTATTTTTGAGATACAGCTTGCAGGATATATTCCGGTTCTGGCTCATCCTGAACGGTATTTATATTTTCATAATAACTTTGAAGAATATGAAAAACTTAAAAAAGCAGGATGTTTATTTCAGTTGAATTTATTGGCTGTTATGGGGTATTATGGCAGCGAAATCACCAAAACTGCTGCACTTTTATTAAAAAAAGGAATGTATGATTTTTCGGGGACCGATGTGCATCACAGCAATCATATAAAATCTTTAAATCAAAAAATAAAAATTGATTCAGTTGTAAACTTAAAGGAGGTTATTGCCAATAATCAGTTTTTTAGATTCTAATTTTTTCAATTTTAAAGCATAAAAAATGCTGCGGATTCTACTATTTTTTATTCTGTCTGTTTTTTCAGTTAAAGCCCAAACTTTTGGCTGTACAGATGTGCTTTCAAAAAATTATAATCCAAATGCAGTGCAAAACGATGGAAGCTGCATTTATAAAAATTTAAAACTAAAACCTGAATATTCGATTAAACTTAGCGACTCGATTAAAGAAACTTCGGGTTTAATTGCTTTTGAGAATTTATTGTGGACTCATAATGACGATTACGATAAAACCATTTACGGATTAGATTCGCTAGGAAAAATCAAAAAGAAAATCATTCTGGATCAGGCAATAAATCATGACTGGGAAGAGATTTCGCAAGACAGTTTGTATTTATATATTGGAGATTTCGGAAATAATTATAGCGGAAATCGAACGGATTTAAATATCCTGAAAATTGAAAAAAAATCATTTTTAGAAGGAAAACCAATTATCGAAAAAATTTCATTTCAATATGCTGACCAAACTGATTTTTTGGCTCAAAAACCAAATTCGACCAATTTTGACTGCGAAGCTTTTGTAGTTTCTAAAGACAGTATTTATTTGTTTACCAAGCAATGGAAATCGTCTAAAACCAGTATTTATGTTTTGCCCAATCAACCCGGAAATCATATTGCACAATTTAAAAACACTTTAGATACAAAAGGTTTAGTTACAGGCGCAACGTATTTTGAAGAAAAGAAAATTGTGGCTCTTTGCGGTTATTCTAAAACGGGAAAAACATTTCTTTATCTTTTATACGATTTTAAAAACAATGACTTTTTATCGGGAAATAAACGAAAAATTGATCTAAAACTTCCTTTTAATCAAATAGAAGGAATTGCGACAAAAGATGGTCTTCATTATTTTATTACCAATGAATCTTTGGTTCGAAAACCCATTTTAAATAATCCGCAGCAAATTCATTATTTAGATTTGAGTTCGGTTTTAAATCAATATGTTAATCGGCAGAAATAACGTTATTTTTCGCTCCCATTATTAAAAACCACAAACACGTTCCAATTTCACCAAGAGTTGCCGGAAGCCTTACAAAAGAAGATATTCCGAGTTCAGAATAATTCGAAAACAATGCATTTCCGAAGAAATTTATTAAATAACTCACACAGCCAAGCATCAATAAAATTCCTAAAAACTTCGGAATTATTGCTGATTTAAAAATTAAATATCCTAACGGAAACAGCCAAAGTCCCCAAAAAACCTGAACAATTAAATTTCCGTAATCATATTGGTTCAAATAAAACATTACCAAATCCTTTTCTTCTCCGCCTGAATTAATTATAGAAAGAACTGCAAATTTATTCTGCATGTTTATAAAAGAAATCGGCACGCTTACAATCGCCAAAACGACCATATACATCGCATACGTTTTATGAACGGGTTTCAATAATTTGTACAAAACCAAAGGCAGAAACAAAAAGAAAGTGTAACAGATTAATCCGCTTACAATACCAAGTCTAAAAAGAAATTCTGAATTAGCAATATTAGTAAAAGTTACAGCAGCATCACTCCAGACAATTAATTTTGAAGGAACGTATCCTAAACTAAAAATTCCGGTTATTACAACTACTAAATATAGCAAACCCGCGATTCTGCCTGTATTTCTAAACGATAGTTTTGATTCTTGATTCATGCTTTTATCTTTAAATTTAAACTTGTTTTGGCCATTTAAGCGCAGTCCAAAATATTATTGAAGTCAAAATACTTTCTATTATTGCGAGAAAAACGTAGAAACTCCACCAGGCTCCAGTAGTTGTAAAAGCTATTAACAGCATTATGGCAGTATAAATAATTCCGAAAATGAGATTAAGCCAGCGGTTTATTTTTGGTTTTAAAACTACCGATGCAAAAATCATTAAGGCCGGAATTGTCATTAAAAGTGCTGCCAGAAATAATTTTATTGGAGAATCCAGTAATGTATCTCCGCTAATAAAATCTTCAACTTTTTTTGGAACATAGAGCGAAAAATAATCTCCATAGATATAACAAAACATTACAGAAGTCCACAATGCAGCAAGCTTGATTTTTGTGTTTATTTTAAAATCTTCAAAACCACGGGTGTTTATTTCTTTCTCACTCATATTTAAGGAATTAAATTTTTAAATATGTCGGAGATAGTTCTAAAATGTTACAATCTGTTTTTATTCTAAAAGATAAGAGCCTGTTTCAAAAGTTGAGGCAGTCTTATACTATAACTATTTGGTTTGTTTTTTAGTGACTTAATTGATCACTTTTTGATATCCAATTTATCATTCCATAGGAATGTTTCGTAGGTAAAAAAAAATAAAGATGAGCCACATTTGCGTTCCGTAGGAACGTTTGATAGGTCAGATTATTAAAAACAGTGTAAAATCAAACGTTCCTACGGAACGTAATCCTTTATAACAATATAATTTTCTACCAATAAATGTTTTCCAGCAATGAAATGTTCCTACGGAACAAAGAAATAGGTAAAATAACAAAGCGGCTGTTTCTACTTTTGAGACAGCCTCTCCTAATTTTCATGTTCTAAAACTTAAATAAGATTAACAATTCGCAAATCGTAAGATAAAAGTTTACTTTTGCAAAAAGTTATGTTTTCCAAAACACTCATAACTCATAATTTATAACTTACAATTTACAAAGTGAATTACTTATCTGTAGAAAATATATCGAAGTCATTTGGCGAAAGAGTCCTTTTTGACAACATTTCATTTGGAATCAACAAAGACCAAAAAATCGCTTTTATTGCCAAAAATGGTTCTGGTAAAACTACCATTATGAGCATTATTAATGGCTTAGACGAACCGGATACGGGACAAGTTGTTTTGAGAAAAGGAATTAGAATGGCGTTTCTTTCGCAAGACAATAATCTGCAGGATGAACTTACGATTGAAGAAAGTATTTTCGCATCTGATAATGAAACGCTTAAAATAATCGAGGCTTACGAGAAAGCACTTGAAAACCCAAATGACGAAGAAGCGTATCAAAAGGCTTTTGACGGAATGGATCAGCATAATGCGTGGGATTTTGAAACGCAGTACAAACAGATTTTATTCAAATTAAAACTGGAAGATTTTAAGCTTAAAGTAAAAAATCTTTCGGGAGGGCAAAAAAAGCGTCTTTCATTGGCAATCATATTAATCAATCGTCCTGATTTATTGATTCTGGATGAGCCTACCAACCATTTAGATCTTGAAATGATCGAATGGCTTGAAAGTTATTTTGCCAAAGAAAATATTACGTTGTTTATGGTAACGCACGACCGTTTCTTTTTAGAGCGTGTCTGCAATGAAATTATTGAATTAGACAATGGAAAATTATACCAATACAAAGGAAATTATTCTTATTATTTAGAGAAAAAAGAAGAAAGAATTACTTCTGAAAATTCAAGCATTGACAAAGCTAAAAACTTATTTGTAAAAGAATTAGAATGGATGCGCCGCCAGCCAAAAGCGAGAACAACCAAATCTAAGTCTCGTCAGGATGATTTTTACATTATTAAAGAAAAAGCGCAAAGCCGCCGAAAAGAAAATAAAGTAGAGCTTGAAATTAATATGGAAAGAATGGGAAGCAAAATTATTGAGCTTCATAAACTTTCTAAAAAATTCAAAGACCGCGTTATTCTGGATAATTTTAGTTTTGATTTTCAGCGTGGCGAAAGAATTGGGATTATTGGTAAAAACGGAACCGGAAAATCTACTTTTTTAAATCTGCTTACGGGAACAATTCCGCCAGACAGCGGCCGCGTTGTAAAAGGAGACACCATTAAAATTGGTTATTATACACAATCTGGAATTAACCCTAAACCAGGACAGCGTGTTATCGATATTATTAAGGAATACGGCGAATATATTCCGCTTGCAAAAGGAAAAATTATTTCGGCTTCGCAATTGTTAGAGCGTTTTCTTTTTGATGCGAAAAAACAATACGATTATGTCGAAAAATTAAGCGGAGGAGAATTAAAACGTCTATATTTATGTACAGTTTTAATTCAGAATCCTAACTTTTTGATTCTTGATGAGCCAACAAACGATTTGGATATTGTAACGCTTAACGTTTTGGAAAGTTTTCTTTTAGATTATCCGGGATGTTTATTGGTTGTTTCACACGACCGTTACTTTATGGATAAAATTGTGGATCATTTATTTGTTTTTAGAGGACAGGGAGAAATCGAAAATTTCCCAGGAAACTATTCTGATTTCCGTGCCTATGAGGACAGTGCCGACGTTGCTCAAAAAGAAGAAAACAAAGCGGAAAAGAAAGATTGGAAACAAAATAATCCAACCGGAAATTTAAGCTTTAACGAGCAAAAAGAATATCAAAAAATAGAAAGAGAAATCAAAGATTTAGAAATCGAAAAAACTAAAATCGAAACATTATTTGCTGACGGAAAAGTCGCAGATGCTGATATTGAGAAAAAGGCAAATGAATTGCAAAGCATAATTAATAAAATCGAGGCAAAAGAAGAACGTTGGTTTGAGCTTTCGGCAAAGATAGAAGGATAAGTTAATTATAGAGGTTCACAAAGAAAGCACAGAGGTGCACGAAATTTTTTGTGAATCTTCGCGTTTTCTTTGTGAATCTCTGTGAAACCAAAATCTTTAATTATTTAAAAAACCTAAAATATGAAACAACTTTTAACAGTGTTACTTGCATTAGTACTATTCCTTTCTTGCTCTAAGGATAAGGATGAAGTTAAAGATTATACGGCTCAAAATGAACAGGAAATCAAAGATTACTTGGCTAAAAACAACTTAACTGCAACAAGAACAGATTCTGGTTTATATTATATTATCGAGGAACCGGGTGAAGGTGAAGATTTCCCTGAACCCAATTCAAATGTAACGGTTGTTTACAAAGGCTATTTTACAGACGGAAATGTGTTTGATGAAAGTGACAAAGATGTAGCCGAAGAAGATAAAAAAGGAGTTGCATTCGGTTTAAATCAGGTAATTCAAGGCTGGAAAGAAGGAATCAGACTTTTTAAACCGGGAGGAAAAGGTGTTCTTTTTGTTCCCGCGCATTTAGGTTACGGAAGCAGAGATTACAACGGAATTCCGGGTGGATCTGTTTTGATATTTGATATTACTTTAAAATCAATTAATTAAGGTATTTTCAAAATTTAGGCATGCTGTTTCAAATCAAATCTTATTTAAAATTTCTTTGGAATTCTAAAAACGAACACGGTGTTCATTCGCCTTTTGTTTTTAGTTTATTGACTAAATGTTTTTACGATAAAAAGCCAAAACCAGAATATCAGATTTTAAAAAACTATAGAAAATCGCTTCTTGAAAATAAAAATTTTATTGAAGTAACTGATTTTGGAGCTGGTTCAAAAGTTTTTAAATCAAACAGAAGACAGATTTCTAAAATCGCATCGACAGCAGGGATTTCAACAAAACGTGCTGAATTATTATTTAGGGTTACTCATTATTTTCAACCAAAAAATATTCTTGAAATTGGGACTTCATTAGGTTTGGCAACTGCTGCCCTTGCCCTTGGAAATACTGATGCAAAAGTTATTACAATTGAAGGCTGTCCAAATACGGCAAATGCGGCCCAAAATCAATTAGATAAATTTGACTGCAAAAATGTCGAAAACATAATCTCTGAATTTGAATCTTTTTTAATTTCAGAAAACCTGAATTCTAAAATATATGATCTAATATATTTCGACGGTAATCATTCAAAAAAAGCAACTTTAACTTATTTTGAACTTTTACTGCAAACAATAAATAATGATTCTGTTTGGATTTTTGACGATATACATTGGTCGCCGGAAATGGAAGAAGCCTGGGAGATTATAAAAAATCATCCAAAAGTAAAAGTTACGATCGATACTTTCCAATGGGGTTTTGTATTTTTTAGATACGAACAGGAAAAAGAACATTTTGTTATTAGAGTATAAAATGACTATCATTTCTGATTGTCATTTTTTTACCTTCTTTTTCCCTGTTTCCCTGCTTCATTAAAAGAAAAACATTCTTATTCGACAGTTCGTATTGTAACAAAAATCAATTTCAAACTACTCATCGTTAATTAAAAAGTGTTTTGTACTTTTAAATCCAAAATTGTAAAACGAAATGGCAAATCCATTAATTAAAATAACCGACATAAGACGTAATTTTGTACTTGGTAATGAAATCGTCTATGTTTTAAAAGGAATTAATTTAGAAATCAACAAAGGCGAATATGTTGCTTTAATGGGGCCTTCGGGATCTGGAAAATCAACTTTAATGAATTTATTAGGTTGTTTGGATACCCCAACTTCCGGACGTTATGTTTTAAACGGAAAAGATGTCAGCCAAATGCGTGATGACGAACTTGCCGGAATTCGTAATACAGAAATCGGATTTGTTTTTCAAACTTTTAATCTTTTACCAAGAACTACGGCTTTAGACAATGTAGCTTTACCAATGATTTACGCCGGATATTCAAAATCTGACAGAAATACAAGAGCTACTGAGGTTTTAAAACAAGTAAATTTAGGAGACCGAATGGATCACCAGCCCAATCAGTTATCTGGAGGACAACGCCAGCGTGTTGCCATTGCCCGCGCTTTGGTCAACAAACCTTCGATTATTCTGGCCGATGAACCTACAGGAAACTTAGACAGTAAAACTTCTGTAGAAATCATGAAGCTTTTTGGAGATATTCACGCTCAAGGAAACACTGTAATTCTAGTAACTCACGAAGAAGACATCGCAGCTTACGCACACAGAGTTATTCGTCTACGAGATGGATTAATTGAAAGTGACACAACTAAATAATTTTAGATTTCTGATTTTAGATTTTAGATTATTTTCTAAATCTAAAATTTAAGACTCTGGCATTCAATCTAAAATCATAAATCTACAATCTAAAATAACCATGAAAGTATATACAAAAACAGGCGATAAAGGAACAACGGCTCTTTTTGGAGGCACACGCGTTCCTAAGGATCATATAAGAATTGACAGTTACGGGACTGTTGATGAATTAAATTCCTATATCGGATTAATTCGCGATCAGGAAATCGATTCACATTATAAAACCATTTTAATAGAAATTCAGGATCGGCTTTTTACTGTTGGCGCCATTTTGGCAACTCCGCAGGAAAAAGAAGTCTTGAAAAATGGAGAACTTCGCTTAAAAAATCTCGGAATAATTGACTCGGATATCCAATTACTCGAAAACGAAATAGATAAAATGGAAGAAAGCCTTCCGCAAATGACTCATTTTGTTTTACCGGGCGGTCACCCAACCGTGTCACATTGTCATATAGCGCGTTGTATCTGCCGCCGTGCAGAGCGTTTGGCAGTACATTTAAGTCATAATGAACACGTTCCTGAAATCGCAATTATGTACTTAAACCGACTTTCTGACTACCTTTTTGTCTTGGCACGGAAGTTGTCGTCAGACTTAAAAGCGGAGGAAGTGAAATGGATTCCGAGGAAGTGAAATTTTAGATTTTAGTCCCGAAGCTTCGGGACAGATTTTAGATTTTTCAAGATTCTATAAATCTAAAATCAACAATCTAAAATCCGTAATTAACAGGACGTTCTTAAATTTTATTAAAATAAATCAAATTTTACTTGTCTTTTTCAGTAAAAAATTTATTTTTGCACAAACTAAACAGATAACAGATGTATTGGACATTAGAATTAGCATCTTATTTAAGTGATGCGCCATGGCCTGCTAACAAAGACGAACTTATTGACTACGCTATTAGAGCTGGTGCTCCATTAGAAGTAGTAGAAAACCTTCAGTCAATAGAAGACGAAGGCGAGATATATGAATCAATGGAAGAAATTTGGCCTGATTATCCAACAGACGAAGATTATCTTTGGAATGAGGATGAATATTAAAAAATAAACCAAAGGAAAAAGTCTCATCATAGAGGCTTTTTTTTTGGTTCAAATACATATTATATAATAAAGAAATACAAATAAATTATGAGTTTCATAAATAGCATCATTAAGGTCTTTGTAGGTGATAAATCTCAAAAAGATGTCAAAGCTTTACAACCTTACTTAAACAAAATTAAGACTTTCGAAACTAGTTTAATGAGTTTATCTCACGACGAACTAAGAGCGAGAACCGCTTATTTTAAAGAAAAAATTAAAGAAGCGAGAGCAGAAAAAGATGCAAAAATTGCTTCGCTTAAAACGGAAGTCGAAAATATTGAAGATATCGATAAAAGAGAAGATATCTATGATGCAATAGATGCTCTTGAAAAAGAAGCTTATGAAATCTCTGAAAAAACTTTATTAGAAATTCTTCCTGAAGCTTTTTCTGTAGTAAAAGAAACGGCTCGTCGTTTTAAAGAAAACTCTCATATTGAGGTTACTGCAACTGCAAAAGACCGCGAATTTTCTGCAACAAAACCATATATTACGATTGACGGCGAAAAATCTGTTTGGGCAAACAAATGGAATGCTGCCGGAAAAGATATTACTTGGGACATGATTCACTATGATGTTCAGTTGATTGGAGGAATGGTTCTGCACGAAGGTAAAGTTGCCGAAATGCAAACGGGTGAAGGTAAAACTTTAGTAGCTACTTTACCGCTTTATTTAAACGCTTTGACAGGAAACGGAGTTCACTTAGTAACTGTGAATGACTACCTGGCAAAACGTGACAGCACGTGGAAAGCACCATTATTCGAATTCCACGGTTTATCTGTTGACTGTATCGATAATCACCAGCCAAGTACTGAAGCCAGAAAAAAAGCTTATGATGCTGATATCACTTACGGAACCAACAACGAATTTGGTTTTGACTACTTAAGAGATAATATGGCACACTCGCCTAGCGATTTAGTGCAGAGAAAACACAATTTTGCGATTGTCGACGAGGTCGATTCTGTATTAATTGATGATGCAAGAACACCGCTTATTATTTCAGGACCAGTTCCGCAGGGAGATCGTCATGAATTTAACGAGTTGAAACCAAAAATCGAGAACTTAGTTGCACAGCAGCGTCAGTTAGCGAATGGTTTCTTGGCAGAAGCCAAAAAATTAATCAAAGAAGGAAATACTAAAGAAGGCGGATTCTTGTTGTTAAGAGCCTACAGAAGTTTACCTAAAAATAAAGCATTAATTAAATTTTTGAGTGAAGAAGGAATTAAACAATTGCTTCAAAAAACTGAAAATCAATACATGCAGGATAACAATCGCGAAATGCATAAAGTAGATGAAGCTTTATATTTTGTGATTGAAGAAAAAAACAATCAGGTAGAATTGACAGATAACGGTATCCAATATTTATCTGGAGATACAGATTCTGATTTCTTCGTTTTACCAGACATTGGAACAGAAATCGCCGCTATCGAAAAACAAAAATTAGATAAAGACGCTGAAGCGGAAGCTAAAGAAAGATTATTTCAGGATTTTGGAGTAAAAAGCGAACGTATTCACACTCTTACACAACTTTTAAAAGCGTATGCTCTTTTTGAAAAAGATGTAGAATACGTTATCATGGACAACAAAATTATGATTGTCGATGAGCAAACAGGTCGTATCATGGATGGCCGCCGTTATTCTGACGGTTTACACCAGGCTATCGAAGCAAAAGAAAACGTAAAAATCGAAGCTGCAACACAGACTTTTGCTACAGTTACATTACAGAATTATTTCAGAATGTACAGCAAATTAGGGGGTATGACAGGTACAGCGGTTACAGAAGCTGGAGAGTTATGGCAGATTTACAAACTGGATGTTGTTGAAATTCCAACCAACCGTCCAATTGCAAGACACGATAAAGAAGATTATATCTATAAAACAACACGTGAGAAATTCAACGCTGTTATTGAAGACGTTACCGAATTATCAAATGCCGGAAGACCAGTATTAATTGGAACAACTTCTGTAGAGATTTCAGAATTATTAAGCCGTATGCTTAAAATGAGAGGAATCGCACACAACGTATTGAACGCTAAAATGCACAAACAAGAGGCACAAATCGTTGAAGAAGCTGGTAAAGCCGGAGTTGTAACTATTGCAACAAACATGGCTGGTCGTGGTACCGATATTAAATTATCTCCAGAAGTAAAAGCAGCCGGAGGTTTAGCAATCGTAGGTACAGAGCGTCATGATTCACGTCGTGTAGACAGACAGTTACGTGGTCGTTCTGGTCGTCAGGGAGATCCGGGAAGTTCTCAATTTTATGTTTCTCTTGAAGATAACTTAATGCGTTTATTTGGTTCTGAAAGAGTGGCTAAAGTTATGGACAGAATGGGATTGAAAGAAGGTGAAGTTATTCAGCATTCTATGATGACTAAATCTATCGAACGTGCTCAGAAAAAAGTAGAAGAAAACAACTTTGGTGTTCGTAAACGTTTATTAGAATATGATGACGTAATGAATTCTCAGCGTGAAGTAGTTTACAAACGTCGTCGTCATGCATTGTTTGGCGAGCGTTTAAAACTGGATATCGCGAATATGCTTTATGATACTTGTGAGTTAATCGTAAGCAACAATAAAATTGCAAATGATTTTAAAGGTTTTGATTTTGACTTAATTCGTTATTTCGGAATTACTTCACCAGTTTCAGATGCTGATTTTCAAAAATTATCAGACATTGAAGTTACCGGAAAAGTATACAAAGAAGCTTTGGCTTTTTACACTGAAAAAACAGAAAGAAGCGCAAGAGAAGCTTTCCCAATTATTAGAGGAGTTTACGAAGAGCCAAACAATCATTTCGAAAGAATTGTAGTTCCTTTTACAGACGGAATCAAAACTTTGAATGTGGTTACAGACCTGAAAAAAGCTTATGAAAGCGAAGGAGCGCAATTAATTGCTGATTTCGAGAAAAACATCACACTTTCGATTGTTGATGAGGCCTGGAAAAAACACTTACGTAAAATGGACGAATTGAAACAATCTGTTCAATTGGCCGTTCACGAACAGAAAGATCCATTGCTTATTTACAAATTAGAAGCTTTTAATTTGTTTAGAGGAATGTTAGACAACGTTAATAAAGAAGTTATTTCATTCTTGTTCAAAGGTGATTTACCAGCTCAAAACGTTACTTCTGAAATTCACGAAGCAAGAGAAGTTCGTCAAAAAGAAAACTTTAAATTAAGCAAAGACGAAATTCCAAACAGCGAAGACATTAATCGCGAAGCTGGAGAAACACAACAGCGTCAGGTTACAGAAACGATTGTAAGAGATATGCCAAAAATCAATCGTAATGATACTGTAACTATCCAAGAAGTTGCAACTGGTAAAACAGAAACAATGAAATTCAAAAAAGCAGAAAACCTTTTAGCTTCAGGAGCTTGGGTTATTGTTAAAGAATAATTTTTTAGTATTCAGTGTTCAGATTTTTAGTATTCAGTCACAGTTTTTAGACTGATATTCAAATTACATATCAAACCCGACAGATTTTAAAAACCTGTCGGGTTTTTAGTTTTTGGTTACAAACCAGACTGAACACTAAAAATCTGAACACTGAATACTAAAAAAAACTTTTTCCCGAAACTCTTGGTAATAAATGCGAATTAAATGTATTTTTGCATTCGAAACATAGAAACAGCGTTTTTGAAACGATTTTTGATCATATTGCTTTCATGCACACTTTTACTGCCTTCTTTTGGCAGTTTCTTTGTTTATACTTCTTTCAAACTTAATCAGGAAGAAATTTCAAAAACGATTTGCGTACAGCGAAAAATGGTTTTTAATTCCTGTAACGGTCGATGCGAGCTTCAAAAGAGTTTAAAAAAATACGCTGATAACGAAAAAAGAATGCAAAACAACCTGAAAGAAAAAGCAGAAGTTGTTTACATTCAAAATACTACTACGACTAATTTTAAATTAGTAACTCCAATTGAATCAAGAGCAAAAATTTTTGCTTCTTTTGATACAAAACCAATCTCGGTTTCAAACACTACGTTTCGACCTCCATCCTATTTTATATAAATTTCTGATAACCGCTTTTCAATAGTTTTTGAAAAGATTTTTTCTTGTCGTAAAGTCAGGAAAAGCACACGTTACTTTAAAATTTATATAAATTTAAAATGAAAAAAATATACATTATCCTATTCTTTATAGGACAATTTGTCTTTGCGCAGAACAAGGTAGAAAAAGACACAACAAAATCTCAAGAGCTTGAAAATGTTTTTATAACTGCCAACAGAACTGCTGCTAAACGCAAGGAAACTCCTGTTGCCATTAGCAAATTAACAGCTAAAACTATTAACGAAACCAAGGCAGCTGCTGTTTATGAAATAATAAACAAAACGCCGGGAGTTTTAATGGTTAACTTAGGAAACGAACAGCACATGATGTCTATTCGTCAGCCAATGACAACTAATGCTTATTATTTATATTTAGAAGACGGCTTGCCAATTCGTCCAATGGGAATTTTTAACCACAATGCTTTATTAGAAATTAATCAATATAACCTGCAGAGTATTGAAGTTGTAAAAGGTCCGGTTTCTTCTTTATACGGCCCTGAGGCTGTGGGTGGAACAATCAATTTAATTTCGATAAAACCACCTGTTGATCCAGTGTTTAAATTTGGAGTTCAGGCAGATAATTATGGATACAGAAGATTTCAGGCTGCCGGAGGTGCACCCGTAGGAAAAGTTGGTTTTCATATTGCCGGAATTTCAAGTTTGCAGGAAAACGGATGGATGACTTATTCTGATTATAACAAAGATAATCTGAATGCGAGAATCGATTATAACATCTCTCCTTCTACCCGATTAATAAGTAATACGATGTATGGAAAATATTATTCGGATATGAGCGGAACGGTTAACGAAGATGCTTTCAATAACAGAACATACAAAAGCACTTCTAATTTCACCTATAGAAAATCGGATGCTTTAAGAACCCGCTTAACACTAGAACACGATTGGAACAGCAATTCAAGCAGTTATATTACAGCTTATTTACGTGACAATAAGTTAGGCCAGAATCCTTCTTACGGAATTAAATGGAGCCCGACTGTAAATCCTACAACTGCTAAAGGGGAAGTAAACTCAAATAATTTTAAAAGTTACGGAGCAATTGCCCAGCATACTCAAAAATTTGATTTTCTAAATACAAAACTTGTGGCTGGTGCTTTATACGACTATTCTCCAGTTACGTATTGGTCTTATATAATTGATTTAAAAGCCAACTTAAATCCGGGAGAAGCTGGTAAACAAACCGTTGATTCTTATGAAATAATTGCTGAACATCCAGATTCAAAATTAGCAGATTATACGGCAGATATTTTCAACTCTGCAGGATATGCGCAATTGAGCATTAATCCACTTGAACAATTAATATTTACCGTTGGCGGTCGATACGACAACATGAAAGTAGACTATGATAATGCTTTAGACAAATCTACAGGAAGTAAAGTCTACGATAAATTCACTTTTAAAGTAGGTGCAAATTTTAATCCGGTTGAGTTTGCAGGTTTTTATGGTAATTATTCTCAAGGTTTTGCGCCTCCGGGAATTACATCAATTTTTAGAACTAAACCGGGAACCGGAGGAACAACAGGTGTTCCGGCTGCTTTTTATTACAACTTAGAACCTGCAACTTTTGATAATTATGAAGTTGGCGGATGGTTTTCTTTCTTTCAAAATAAATTAAATTTTGATTACGCCTTTTATTATATGGAAGGTAAAAACGAGCTGTTAAGCATTAAACTTCCTGATAACTCAACAGATTATCGTTCGGCAGGAGAAACGCGTCATAAAGGAATTGAATTTGGAGCTTCATATCGTCCTTCACAGCAATTTAATATTCGCTTGGGTGGAACTTACGCACAGCATACGTATATCGATTTTAAACTTTCGGACAAACCAAGTGATCCTGTTCAGGATTTAAATGGAAAAGAAATGCCGGCTGCCCCAAAATGGTCTGGAAATTCAGAGGTAAGTTATTATCCAGACTGGCTTCCTAATTTAAGAACTTCTATCGAATGGCAGCTTGTGGGAAGTTATTACCAAGATCAGATCAATACGGTAAAATACGACGGTTACAATATTTTTAATACAAGAGTTGGTTATCAATGGAAAGGCATTGAAGTATATGGAAACGTAATGAACCTGACTGATAAATTATACGCTTACAATGTTTCAAGAGCCAATACCACAAACGCACAGCCAACATATACGGCGGCAGCTCCAAGAACATTTGTATTTGGAATTCAGTACAATTTTTCATTAAAAAAATAAGTTTTTGCCACAGATTAAAAGGATTAAAGGGATTAAAGGGATTAAAAAAGAGTTTTAAATTTTCCCTAAGAAATCAAAATTCATAAATCATTTAATAAAAAAAAACATTTTAATCTGTGTAATCTGTGGCAAAAAAAATAAAAACAAAAACAACTCAATTATGAGTAAAGAAATCAAGAAAAAATCTTCTAAAAAGAAAGATTCTAAAATCGTAAAAAAAATCAAGCAGCACATGTACAAATGGCATCGTGTTATTGGCTTAATTACCATTGTTCCTGTTATTTTCTGGACACTGTCTGGTTTGATGCACCCTTTTATGGCGCATTTTTTCAAACCTGAAATTGCACACGAAAAACTGGAACAGCAAATAATCGACAAAAGCCAGCTGAAATTGTCTATTCAGGAAGTTCTTCAAAAAAACGAAATCACTCAATTCAAGAATTTCCGAATTGTCACTTTCAATAATACTACTTATTATCAGGTAAAAACCATTTTTGGTGAATTGTGGTATTATGATGCTTCAAACGGAAAAAAACTGGAAGACGGAGATCAAAAATATGCCGAATGGCTTTCTCGCTATTTTCTCGATGATCAAAAAAATGTCGTAAAAAAGAGCGAAGTGGTAACCGAATTTACGTCGCAATACAAATATGTAAATCGTTATTTACCGGTTTACAAACTGACTTTTGACCGTCCTGACGCTATGGAAGTTTATGTTGAAACCTCTTCCAGCAAACTGGCTACTTACAATCCAACTTCAAGACAGGCTTTTATCTGGTTTTTTGATACTTTTCATAACTGGTCGTTTATAGATGCGATATCTAACAATAGTATCCGAATCATTACCATGATTTTCTTATTATCAATTATTGGACTTTCTGCTTTAAGCGGCATCTTGATTTACGGTTTATTGTGGAAACAATTCAAAAAAACAGATAATTCGGCTCCTAAAAAAGGGCTTAGAAAATACCATCGCCAAATTGGGGTTTGGGTTTCGCTTTTCACTTTGACTTTTGCTTTTAGCGGTGCATATCATGCCATAACTAAATGGGCACCCTATACTTTATCTCAAATGGTTTATGAACCAACATTTGTAACTAAAGAAATTCCGCTGGCCAGTAATACATTAGATTTAGACTGGGCCCGTTTTCAAAATACAAGTATTATTACTTTAAACGATACGACTTATTTCCGTTGTCAATTGCTTGAAAAAAGTAAATTCAAAACTTCAAAAGTAGATTCTAATTCAAAATGGAATAAAAAGAAAGATCAAAAATCGGAAGTGATATACATTAATGCTGCGACCAACAAAGTTGTACCAAATGTTGATCTTCATTATGCCGAATATCTGGCTTACTATTTTACGGGCGGGGCTCCACAAGCGGCTTGCTGTGAAATGATCGAAACTTCTGATGAACCGGAAGAATCAATAGAAAACGTAAAATTATTAGAGTCAAAAGTTTTAACTGATTTTGAAAACAGAGAATATGGTTTTGTAAACAAACGTCTGCCTGTTGTAAAATTAGCATACGACACTCCTGAAAAAACAACGTATTTTATCGAAACTTCAACTTCGAGATTAGCTGCTGTAGTTAAAAATGCTGATAAGGTTGAAGGCTATTCATTTGCCATATTCCATAAATTTTTATTCATGGATTGGGCAGGAAAAAACATTCGCGATCTGGCCACAGTTTTAGCTGCATTGAGTATTTTAATTGTCAGCATTTTAGGTTTTATCTTATTCTTGAAAAAGTAAAAAAAGATTCTAAGTTGCTGAGATACTAAGTTTTTTTTTTGCCGCGAAAACTCTCCCCAACTACCAAAAGTGGCTGGGGATTTTTTATATTTGGTAACTAATAAACCTTTTACAATAAAGAATTGAGAAAAAAGATTCAGTTTTCGTTATTACTAATTTGGGCAATCTGTTTTAGTTATTTCTTTATTTTAATGCTGAAGCTTACTTTGCAGTACATTCCGTTAAAAAACGACGCTGCTTTTCTCCAGATCAAACAAACGGAAGTTTCTGAAATTCCCTATTACGTTACCTTTTTTTATATTCATGTCTATTCGGCAATTTTTGTTTTATTTTCGGGATTTTTTCAGTTTAACAATACGCTTTTAAAGAAATATCCTGTTCTGCATCGAAATCTCGGAAAACTATATGTTTTAGTAATTCTGTTTTTAAGCGCGCCTTCGGGGTTATTTATTGGCTTTTTTGCTAATGGCGGATTTTATTCTAAAATATCTTTTATCACTTTATCCGTTTTATGGTTTTACTTTACTTTAAAAGGTTTTCTGTTCATTAAAAACAAAAAGATTGCACAGCACAAGGCATTTATGCTTCGAAGTTTTGCTTTAACATTTTCTGCCGTTACCTTACGTTTCTGGAAGGTGATTCTTGTATATTTGTTTCACCCTGCACCAATGGATTTATACCAAATTATAGCCTGGTTAGGCTGGATTCCGAATTTATTAATCATCGAATATTATCTTTATCATCAATCAAAAAAATGAAAAACATCCTTTATTTATTTTTAGCTGCCTTGTTTTTTTCGTGTAATTCTAAAGAAAAACAACCACAAATCAGTAATAACAAAATGCCCGAAGAAATCCGAACTGATTTATACGGTTCATGGGTTGGCGATTTTGTTGTTGCAGAACGTGACACAACCCAGCCGGAAAAAGAAAGATATAGCAATAGGATCAATATTGTTATCAAAAAAATTACCGAAACAGAAGTTACGGGACAAAGTATTGTTGCTGGTAATAACAGACCACTTTCAGGTACAATGAAAAGAACAGGAAATACTATTTCTTTTACGCTGAAAGAACCGGGTGATGATAAAAACGATGGTGTTTTTACTTTCGAAATACAAAATGATACCCTTTTAAAAGGAACATGGACAGCAAATAACCCTAAAAAAGAAGTCCGCAAAAGAAAATTTGAACTAACTAAAAAACAGTTCAAATACAATCCTACAGTAATGCTGCCGGATAACAATATGTATGTTGATTATGAAAATCCAAAAGAAGAGGAAGTAACTTATGAAGAAGAGAATGAAGGTGAAGAAACAAAAGACACAACAAAAACCGAAACCTATTTTGAAAATGTATACAGAATGGCTTCTGAAAGCATTTTAAAAATCAATTCTTCTACACAGAAATTAAAAGAATCTGATATTAAAAACTTAAAAAAGATAGATTTAGAAATTCTTAGAAATACCATTTTTGCCCGACACGGATTTTCTTTTAAAACGAAAACAGTACGTCAGTTTTTTGATGATGTTGAATGGTATATTCCGATTTCGACTAATGTTGACGATCAATTAACTTCTGTAGAAAAAGAGAATATTGCATTACTAAAACGTTTTGAAAAATACGCCGAAGATAATTATGATTCTTTTGGAAGGTGATTTTTTTTAGGTGCTGAGATTCTAAGCTGCTGAGATACTAAGTTTTTTTTCGCCGCGAATTTACGAATGTATTTGTATAAAAATTCGTGAATTCGCGGCGAAAAATTTTTCTTAAATACCTACAAGGTTTTGGAAACCTTGCAGGAAATCGCTATTTCGGATTTTCCTGATAATAACGTGCTTCAATTCTCTTAATATCTTTAATTGAATTTTTAGCCCAGACCAAACGTTTTTCCATTATTTCTTCATCAGATAAATGCCAGTCAATATCTGAATTTCGTAGTCTGTTAGTAAGATTTTGAATGATGATGGCTGCAGAAACAGAAATATTTAAACTTTCTGTAAAACCTACCATTGGGATTTTTAAAAACCCATCTGCTTTTTCTAAAATTTCCGGCGAAAGACCATCTTTTTCAGTTCCAAAGAATAAAGCACTTGGTTTAGAAATATCAAAATCCTGAATCATACAGTCATTTTCATGCGGTGTTGTCGCAATGATTTGGTATCCTTTATTTCTTAAAGATGAAACGCAGCCCTCGACAGTATCAAAACGGTTAATATCTACCCATTTTTGTGCACCCAAAGCAATTTCTTTATCTATTCTTTTACCAAAACGCTGTTCGATAATATTAAGTTCCTGAATTCCAAAAACTTCACAGCTGCGCATTACGGCACTCGTGTTATGCATTTGAAAAACATCTTCGACTGCAATAGTAAAATGTTTAGTTCGGTTTTCTAATACTTTTAAAAATTTCTCTTTTCGGTTGTCTGTCAATATATTTTCGAGAAATGCCAGGTAATCTAAATCAATCATTTTGTTTGTATTTGGCACAAAAATACATATAAATAGACAGAAAGAAAATTCAACTCTATTTTCAGTGTTCCTGATGTTCGAGAAACGTGTTGTTTAATTTTTCGTGCAGTATATTAAGCGTTGTAAAATTTATTTCTAATGGTTCTTCTTTAAAAAAATCGCCATTAAAAACTTCATTTTCGTTTTTAGAATGGGCATTTAGACGCTCAAACATTTTATCAAGTTCGGCATAAGCATAACTCACATTAATAAACGAAATAAATTTTTCTACAACCTGTTTCATTCCGTCGTTATAATAAAGAGCCGTAACATTCTGATCTGTTTCATAAAAACTCAGAAAACCTTCAAAATATTTCTCTAAAACCAAAGCCCCATATTGCTGAAAACTTATTTGATTAATTTCCTGAGCCGTAATTCCAAAAACACTCGGAGGCAGCAGATTTGGGACCATATGCATTCCCATCTTTTTTTGATGTGATTTTAAAACTTCTGTTGGGTTTCTGTAAAGCAGTGCAAAAGGTATTTCAGGAAAAACAGATCTTAAATAACCCGCATCAAAAATATGCCAGGCATCAAGTTTTAAAATTAAATTCTTTTGTTCCGGAAATCTTTTCTGCCCTAATAATTTAATCACAGCTTTTAAAAGTGCTGTCTTTTTATCTAAACCAAACAAATTACTTCGTAAAATTTCATCAACAATTGGCGCTTCAGAAACCATAATATTTTCAGTTGATGCGGCCAAAGACTGACTCAGCATTGTAGAACCGCATCTGGATACATGAAATACTAAAGATTTTAAATCGACCGAGGCTAATTCTTCAGACCATTCTACAAGATTTTCTACAGTGCTGACTACTTTAAATAAATGTGAATTATGAGCGTGGCTTCTGCATTTTGAAATTGTTTCATCAAAAAAAGGATCACTATATTTTAAGTCCCCCAGATAAATCCATTCAAAATAAATTTCATTATTTTTCTCAATTAACTTATAAGGAATCCAATTAGAAAGAGGGTGATGTATATTTTCCATTGCTGATTTTATTTTGATTGAAGGTCTGCTATAATTTTCGCTGTCATTTCTGATGGGTTCCGCAAAAGCTCGGCAATAATCTGCTGTTTTATCTCATCAGAATATCCATTTTTATTTGAAGAAGCATGAATATCAAAACCCATTTCTGCAAATAATTTATCAGACCAGTCATTCCGTATACAGTCAAGGGTGAGATGAATTCGCGGTTCGGCGCTTTTATTTTCAACACTATGCGGAAGCTGAAAATTAGCATACCAGCACTCTCCCATTTTCATAGGTACCAATTTTTTATCTACATAAAAAAAGACTTCCTGATTTGTTATTATAGGTACATGAATCCTAAAAAAACCGTCTTCATAAGAAGTATCATTATCTGTATGTTCTTTTATTTCGCTTTGAGGCCCTAACCGAAGTAATCGCACGGCTTCTTTTTCGCATTGAAACCAGTCCATAATTTCTTTAAAATAATGACAGCGGTCCAGCAGCGGTGTATTTTTATATTCTTTATTTGAAAAAGAGGTAATATCATTTACCAAACCCGATTGCGATCGTAAAGAAACACTTGTCCAGTTACCTTCATACCGATTTGTATTAAAATGCGGTGTCCATAAATCATTTTCGCAAATTGTAAGTTCTTGCTGTAGTTTTTCAATCGAAAAGGTAATAGGGAGTTTGCTTGACGAAGGATTCATGAGCTTAAAAGATTAAATTTGAGATTTGTTTTAGTCTTGTAAATATATAAAATACACAAACCCAATCATCAAATAAATAAGCAAAATTTTACAAATTCAGGAATTTGTTTTTTTAATCAAACTTCCTCCTTTAAATTATCAATAATAAAGTCGTAAAGCTTATTTGTTGAAAAAGAAACCGTTTCTAAATCGGTTTTTAAAACTAAATCTGCCTTTGCGGGAGTTTCAAAAACATCACTTATTCCCGTAAAATTTTTAATTCTATTAAGGTCATCTTCCGGCAGTAATGCTTTTTTATACAAACCTTTCGGATCTCTTTTAATCAAATTATTTATCGAGCAGTCTAAAAAAACAGTTCGTACAAATTCGTGTGTTCTTAATTCATTTCGCAGGCTTTCATACGGATTTATTACAGACATTAAAGTAATCGTATCTTCTGCAACAAAATTTCGTGCTACATTAAAAAGACGCCTCACATTCTCGCAGCGGTCTTCTTTAGAAAATCCTAGATCTTTACAAATTGTTTTTCGGTACACATCGCCGTCAACAATTTCAGCCTTATAACCGTTTTCGATTAATAAATGCTGAACATTTTGAGCCAATGTCGTTTTTCCCGAACCTGATAATCCTGTAAACTGAATTAAAATCATTTAGAATTTCTTTGTTTTTTATGAGGTATTAAAACTAAATAATCTGCAAAGTCAAAACAATAAGTATAATTACGGTTTTATTGTCTCTCAAAAATATTAAAAATAGAAAATTAAAATGCACCATTAGGCACATAATATCGGTAGATATTTAGAATTCGGTATTCGGTGGCGTGCCGTAGGTACACAACATAACGATATCTATTGCGTACCTACGGCACGATAAATCAATTTAAACTATTTTTTCTACCGATATTATGTGCCTAACGGCACAAAGTAAAATTTCAACTTAATTCTTGAAAATCACTATTTTCAATTAAAACAAACGTGCCGATAGGCACATAATATCGGCAGCCATAACGTTTGGTATCCGTTGGCGTGCCGTAGGTACGCAACAGAACAATATCTATTACGTACCTACGGCACACTAAATCAATTTAAACTATTTTTTCTACCGATATTATGTGCCTAACGGCACAAAGTAAAATTTCAACTTAATTCTTGAAAATCACTATTTTCAATTAAAACAAACGTGCCGATAGGCACATAATATCGGCAGCCATAACGTTTGGTATCCATTGGCGTGCCGTAGGTACGCTACAAAATGACAGCTATTGTGTACCTGCGGCACGCTAAATCAATTTAAACTTTTTTTTCTACCGATATTATGTGCCTAACGGCACAAAGTAAAATTTCAACTTAATTCTTGAAAATCACTATTTTCAATTAAAACAAACGTGCCGATAGGCACATAATATCGGTAGCCATAACGTTTGGTATTCGGTGGCGTGCCGTAGGTACGCTACAAAATGACAGCTATTGTGTACCTGCGGCACGCTAAATCAATTTAAACTTTTTTTTCTACCGATATTATGTGCCTAACGGCACAAAGTAAAATTTCAACTTAATTCTTGAAAATCACTATTTTCAATTAAAACAAACGTGCCGATAGGCACATAATATCGGTAGCCATAACGTTTGGTATTCGGTGGCGTGCCGTAGGTACGCTACAAAATGACAGCTATTGCGTACCTGCGGCACGCTAAATTTTATTACAATTCTTGTTTTCTACCTATATTTAGTACCTACAGCCCAACTCTTAATTCGCATAAATCATTATTTTTATCTTTTAATAAATTTAAAATGAAAAAGAAACTTGTTGTTTTAACCGGCGCCGGAATTAGTGCCGAAAGTGGTATTAAAACATTTCGTGACAGCGATGGTTTATGGGAAGGTCACAATGTAATGGAAGTTGCAACTCCCGAAGGCTGGCATAAAAACCAGAATTTAGTTCTGGATTTTTACAACAAAAGACGTCAGCAGTTAAAAGAAGTACAGCCAAATTTAGGACATCAAATTTTAGCCGAATTAGAAAAAGACTTCGACGTTTATATTATCACTCAAAATGTCGACGATTTACACGAACGTGCCGGGAGCACAAAAGTTTTGCATTTACATGGAGAATTATTAAAAGTGAGAAGCACCAGAAATCGTGACTTAATTCTAGACTGGTCAGACGATTTACTTACCGGAGATTTAGATGAAAACGGACACCAGCTGCGACCGCATATTGTGTGGTTTGGCGAAGAAGTTCCTGCATTGGAAGAAGCAATTGATATAACCGAAACAGCAGATTATTTTGCAGTAATAGGAACTTCATTGCAGGTGTATCCTGCGGCAGGTTTAATTTCTTATGCCCCGGGTACCACACCGGTTTTTTATATTGACCCAAAACCCATTTCAATTCCCAATATTCGAAACAAAGTTGAAGTGATTGCCAAAACGGCAACTGAAGGAGTTGCAGATTTAAGAGAAAAATTAAAATCGATTTAAAAACACTAATTTCACGAATTGGCACGAAGATTATTTTTTTAAATTTATTTACTATCCGTAAATTAAAAAATTAGTGACAATTCGTGAAATTCGTGTTTTGCCCTTTTAAAATACCTTCAATTGACTTTGTGATTACTTTAAATCCGCAAATTCTGTTTATATTTGCACCTTTCGAAAAACAACATAACAATGACTACTCTAAACGAATTGAATGCTATATCGCCAATTGACGGAAGATATAGAAATAAAACTCAAAATTTAGCACCTTTCTTTTCTGAAGAAGCTTTAATAAAATACCGTGTACTGGTTGAAATTGAATATTTCATCGCTTTATGCGAAATTCCTTTACCTCAGCTTTCTGGCGTAAATTCAGGTTTATTTGACAGCTTAAGAAATATCTACAAAAATTTCTCTACTGAAGATGCGCTTTGGATTAAAGAAACAGAAAAAGTAACCAACCACGACGTAAAAGCCGTTGAATATTTTATTAAAGATGCTTTTGAAAAATTAGGTTTATCTCAATACAAAGAGTTCATTCACTTCGGATTAACATCTCAGGATATTAACAATACTGCGATTCCGCTTTCTACAAAAGAAGCTTTTGAGCAGGTATATATGCCCTCTTTAATTGCTTTAATTTCTAAATTAAAAGAATTAAGTGTTGAATGGGCCGCTATTCCAATGCTGGCTCGCACGCACGGACAGCCGGCTTCTCCTACTCGTTTAGGAAAAGAAATCCTTGTTTTTGTAGAGCGTCTTGAAGAGCAGATGCGTTTATTGTTCAATATTCCGTTTGCGGCTAAATTTGGCGGGGCAACAGGAAATTACAATGCACACCATGCAGCGTATCCGCAGATTGACTGGAAACAATTTGGAACTAAATTTGTTGAAACAGGTTTAGGTTTACACCATTCTTTCCCTACAACCCAAATTGAGCATTACGATCATTTTGCTGCATTTTTTGATGGTTTAAAAAGAATCAACAATATCATTATCGATTTAGACCGTGATATCTGGACGTATGTTTCAATGGATTATTTTAAACAAAAAATCAAAGCGGGTGAAATTGGTTCATCGGCAATGCCGCATAAAGTAAACCCAATTGATTTTGAAAATTCTGAAGGAAACTTAGGAATCGCCAATGCTGTTTTTGAGCATTTAGCGGCAAAACTTCCAATCTCAAGATTACAGCGTGATTTAACAGACAGTACCGTTTTAAGAAATATTGGTGTTCCTGTTGGACATACAATTATTGCTTTTGAAGCTACTCTTAAAGGTTTGAACAAATTATTGTTGAACGAAAGCAAATTTGCCGAAGATTTAGAGAAAAACTGGGCAGTTGTGGCTGAGGCAATTCAAACCATTTTACGCCGCGAAGCCTATCCAAATCCGTATGAAGCATTAAAAGGTTTAACAAGAACTAATGAAGCTATTGATAAAAATGCGATTCATAATTTTATTGCTTCTTTAGAAGTTTCTGATGCTGTTCGGGCAGAATTAATGCAGATAACTCCCAGCAATTACACAGGAATTTAAAGAAAACCTAAAATATTTTGTCAAAAAAAGCTATCTTTATCGGGATAGCTTTTTTATTTACAAAATTTTTAAATATTATGCTCTTTATAAACCCTCAATGGCAAGGTTCCGGAATAACGAATGAATTAAAAGCCGGAGCGGAAACCTTAAAGTTATTTTTTAAAGATTATAAATTCAAAGAAATTTCTCTTTATGAAAAAGATTTAGAAACACATCATAATATTATAGCTTATAATTCTATTTTAAAACAAACTGAATTCTTCAAAAATGAAATTGCAGAACGTAAATTAAAAAAAATTGCAACTATTGGAGGAGATTGCGGAATTGAAATTATTCCTATTTCTTATTTAAACAAAATTTACAACAATGATTTATGTGTAATTTGGATTGATGCACATGCTGATTTGAATACCCCGGAAAGTTCCCCAAGTAAAACATTTCATGGAATGCCTTTGAGAACACTTCTTGGTGAGGGAAATGAAAATATAAAAAAACTTCTTTTCTCGACCATTAAACCACAACAAATAGGCTTTGTCGGGTTAAGAGATTTAGACAATCCAGAAATAGAGTATATAGCCTCAAATAATATCAAATCTGTTTTAAGATGTGATTATTCAGATTTAGAAAATACAATCAAGTCTTTTAACAACGTATATATTCACCTCGATTTAGATGTTTTAGACGAATCAGAGTTTAAATATACAATGTTTCCAACAAGTAATGGATTTAAAATAAATGAAGTTAATGATCTAATCACAGAAATCAAACAAAAATCAAATGTAGTCGGGATATGTATTACCGAATCTAAAGCTGCAAAATTAGAACAGCTTGAACCCATCAGAAAAATTCTTGAACAAATAATAATTTAGAGTATAAAAATCAAAATTACAAATAGAATTATTACCTCCTAAAATACCAATTTATGATTGCCTTGAATGCCGCTGTAGAAACTACGCACCATTTACAACCTTTAATTAGCGATCTGGGATTAATCCTGATGACTGCCGGAATTGCCGTTTTATTATTTAAATTAATTAAACAGCCTTTGGTTTTAGGGTATTTAATTGCGGGATTTTTGGCCGGAAATCATTTTGATTTTTTCCCAACTATTACCGAGATGAAAAGTGTTGAAGTCTGGGCAGAAATTGGCGTGATTATTTTATTGTTCAGTCTGGGCCTTGAATTTAGTTTTAAGAAACTGATGAAAGTGGGCGGGACTGCCTCTATAACAGCAATTACCCAGATCATCACGATGGTTGTATTGGGTTATCTGGTAGGGCGATGGATGAATTGGGGACAAATGGACAGTATCTTTCTGGGCGTAATTTTATCGATTTCTTCTACCACAATCATTCTAAAAACCTTTGACGAGCTTGGTGTAAAAGCACAAAAATTTGCCGGAATCGTAATTGGGTCATTAATCGTTCAGGACCTTGTAGCTATTTTAATGATGGTTTTACTTTCGACTATTGCGGTAAGTCAGCAGTTTTCAGGAAGCGAATTGATGATGTCGGTCCTAAAACTAATATTCTTCCTCACAGCATGGTTTATTGGCGGAATCTTTTTTATTCCAACACTTCTTAAAAAAGCCAAACATTTACTGACTGACGAAATGCTGCTTATTATTTCCCTTGCGCTTTGTTTAACAATGGTAAGCTTTGCTTCAAATGTTGGTTTTTCTCCGGCTTTAGGAGCTTTTATCATGGGGTCTATTATTGCCGAAACTACACAGGCTGAACATATTGAACATTTAGTAAAACCTGTAAAAGATTTATTTGGCGCAATTTTCTTCGTATCAGTCGGGATGCTTATTGATCCCAAAATGCTATACACACATGCATTGCCGGTAGCGGTTTTAACTTTCGTAACAATTATTGGTCAATCTGTAAGTTCTACTATTGGTGCACTATTAGCGGGGCAGCCTTTAAAACAATCCGTGCAGACGGGAATGAGTTTGTCGCAAATTGGAGAGTTTTCGTTTATTATTGCAACACTCGGAATGACCCTGAATGTTACCAGTTCTTTTTTATATCCTGTTGTTGTGGCAGTCTCGGCTGTAACAACTTTTACGACACCGTTTATGGTGAAATATGCAGAGCCGTTTTCTCATTTCCTGGAACAAAAACTTCCTAAAAAATGGGTCAAAAACATCAACCGATATAGTGTAAATGCACAAGCCATAAAATCTGTCAGTATTTGGCAAAAAGTCCTGCACGCCTATCTTATTCAAATCATATTACACACTATTATTATTACAGCCATTATTTTATTATCGGCTAAATTTGTTGCCCCTTTGGTCGAAGACACAAGATTTGGCAACACATTGGCAGCCCTTATTACTATGGTTATTATTGCTCCTCTTTTATGGGCGCTGTCGCTGCGCCGGGTAAAAGTTGACGAAGTCGAAACACTATGGGAAGAACGCAAATACCGCGGTGCACTTTTAATGCTTATTTTAATCAGAATGAGCCTCGGATTATTTTTAGTTGGTTTTTTATTGAATATTTTCTTCTCTCCTTTAGTGGCTTTTGTAGCTTTGATTATTGCAATTGGAGTATATCAGCTTTTCCCAAAAAAACTGAACGAGCAATACCATAAAATCGAAAATCACTTTTTAAAAAACCTAAACGATCGCGAAAACAAAAAAATCGACAGACGATATGCCAATTTAATGCCGTGGGATGGTCACATGTCTATTTTTGATATTGGAAAAGAATCTAACCTTGCCGGAAAAACACTGGAAGAATTGAAGATTCGGGAACTCCTCGGAATCAATATTGCTTATATCAGGCGTGGTGAAGTCACAATACCAATTCCGTCAAAAAATGAGCGTTTATTTCCAGGAGACGAAATTTCTGTGATTGGTACTGATGCTCAAATTACCGAATTCACTAAATACCTGACTCATAATGAAATTGAAGCCAAAACAGTAGAAGAATCAGAAATTGTACTGCGTCAGCTTGAAGTTTCACAGGAAGAATTTACACAAAAAAGCATTAGTCAGTTCAGAGGAAAAACCGGCGGACTGATCGTAGGGATTGAAAGAAACGGAAATCGGATCCTAAACCCGGAATCCAGCTTAATTTTACAGCCAAATGATATTATCTGGGTCGTAGGAGACAAGAAAAAGATGGCTGAACTTCTAAGGGGTTAAGTTGCTGAGATGCTGAGATTCTGAGGTTTTTAGCTTTGAGAGTATATCTTAGAAACTTTCAACATAAAAAATAAAAGTGCTGAGTTTCTAAGCCGCTAAGAGTTTAACCTCTTAATAAAAACTTAGAAACTCAGCACCTTAGTATCTTAAAAAAATCTTAGCATCTTATTTATTCGGCTGCGGTGTAATACGCAGATAAGGTCTTATCGGTGTATATCCTTTTGGGAATTTTGCCGGAATATCACTATCCGGGATCGCCGGCACAATTACTACATCTTCTCCATCCTTCCAGTTTGCCGGAGTGGCAACACTGTAATTTGCAGTTAATTGTAAACTGTCAATTACACGAAGCAATTCGTCAAAATTCCTTCCTGTAGAAGCCGGATAAGTCAATGTAAGTTTGATTTTTTTATCGGCACCAATTACAAAAACAGAACGCACGGTAAATTTATCGCTTGCATTAGGATGAAGCATATCATATAAAGTTGCTATTTTTTTATCCTCATCGGCAATTATTGGGAAATTAACTGTCGTATTTTGAGTTTCATTAATGTCTTTAATCCACTCCAGGTGCGACTGTAAACCGTCTACACTCAAAGCAATCACCTTCGTATTTCTTTTGGCAAATTCCGGAATATAATTCGCCACAGTTCCCAGTTCAGTAGTACAAACAGGGGTAAAATCTGCCGGATGCGAAAATAAAACGCCCCATGAATCTCCTAACCATTCATGAAAATTGATTGGTCCATGTGTAGTTTCTGCATGAAAATCCGGAGCTGTATCGCCTAATCTTAATGTTGACATAATTTAATTTTTTTAGTTCCTCTAAAATTACTTAAAAAATACATTTAGAAAACACGTAAAAATTAAAAAAAAGTTAAAATTCTATCTTCTCTATCTAATTAGTATTCTAAACTCATTGGATATTAATTCATAAAGATTTTATTTAACACATAGAAACATGGTTGTTTTGTAATCTTAAAAGACCTTTCACTTATTTTAAAATACACAGAGTAAGCTATGTGAAAGAAATGCATTTCTTTTTTAAGTCCCTTTTTAAGCATAAAATTACTATGTTTCTATGTGTAAAAAATAATTACATCCAACGAGAAATGTCATTAAATTAAGCATTTTTAAGATAATTATGGCTCAAAAAAATTGTGTAAAAACATCACTTTTTTGAGTATTAAATTTATTGAATAGCCTCCTGCTTCAGCTGGAGGTGTTTAATATGAACAACAATAAGGCTTTAGCCAAATCTGTCATTTTTGGCTAAAGCCATCAGATTGATTTTATATAAACTCCAGCTAAAGCTGCAGCCAATTCAAAAAAACTTCGTTCCCGAAGCCTCAGGATTATGATTCTGCGAAAGATTTATGCGATATAGTATTAAAAAGTACTTCTCTTAACTTAATGACATTGTCCAACGGGTTTATAATAAATTAAATAAAACTCACAACAAAGTACCAAATAGCAAGGGTTACAAACGAAATGGGAATTCCAAAACCAATCATCATACTGCTTAATTTTGGCTTTAAACCATAAGTCGAAGCCAAAATTGCACCTGTAATCATTGGAGCCATTGCAATTTCTATAATCGTAATTTTTATAGCCTCAGACCGCTGGTTAAAAACAAAAACATAGAGAATAAAAATGATAAGCGGCGTTACAATAAGACGGAATAAAAGTCCGAGCTGCAAAAATTTCCAATGCTTGCTTTTTCTATTAAAAGTCAGCTGTAATCCAACCGAAAATAAAGCCAAAGGTGTAACCAGACTTCCCAGTTTTAATAAAAGTGACTGAATATCCGAATCTAAATCGTACTCAAAAACATTTAGCAGGCAGGAGACAATAAATGTAATAAATGGCGGAAAGAGAATTATCTTTTTCGAAATACTTTTAAAATCCGGGCTCCCTTTTGAGTAAAAAGCCGCCACAAAAACACCCAGGGTCGAAACCACAACAAAAGTTCCCGGCTGATCTACCAGTACAGCTGTTTCTAAACCTTTCTTTCCAAATAAAGCCTCAACAATTGGATAACCAAGAAACGACGAATTACTTAATCCTGCTGTTAAAACCAAACAGCCAATCAGTTTATTAGACCAGCCCAATCGCCGCCCTAAAAAATGAAAAAACACAAAAGCCAGGAAAAAACTAATCCAGCCCGCCCCTATTGGAAACAACAATTCGCTGCTCCATTTTATTTTCGGAATATGATATAAGGTGATGGCCGGAAGACAGACATAAATGACAATTTTATTGATTGTTTTATAGATATGAACTGGAAACCGCTTTACATTTTGCAAAAGCAATCCTAAAAACAAAAAGAAGAATATTATAATAAAATTGTTCATATCAAGGCTTAAACACAAAAATAGGTATTTATAAATTGATGTATAAAACAAATTACACACCTTCTCTAAGATTTTTGTTATTTTTAACTCATTGAGTGTAATTAATATTAACACATAGTCCCGAAGCTTCGGGAGCAAAGGTTTTGTCATTTCGACCGAAGGGAGACCCGAGCGATAGCGAACAGACGAAGTAAATCACACTCGAGACTCGACAAAGATTGGCGATTATGCATGCGGAGTTACTTGCGAAGATTTCTCCCTTCGGTCGAAATGACAATATTGCGTTAAGGCTTTGAGAAATTAATTTTATTCTCTAAAAGCTTAATTTAATCACATTGCCCAACGGGTTTATTTTTAATCTGAAATTTAAAAAATCAATGCAGCAAATAAGAGACAATTTCGAGCGAATGGCAAAACTTTCAGATGATGATTGGAATATTTTTTCGTCAAAGCTCATACGTCGGGAATTTTCAAAGAAAAAACCTATACTCGAAACAGGCCATGTCGAAAATTACCTCTCCTTTATAGAAAAAGGGTTTGTAAGATATTATATTCCCCGTGAAGATAATGATCTCACTTTTGCTTTTGTATTTGATGGCGAATTTACAAGCGGTTATGATTCATTTATTACAAGACAGCCCGCAAACTACACCATCGAAGCCCTTGCCGACACTGTGCTTTGGTGTATATCTTATAATGACCTGCAGGATATTTATGCCGAAACAAAAATTGGCAATACCATTGGGCGTCTTGCAAGCGAAGGATTATTTCTTCAAAAATCAAAGAGAGAACTTTCACTCCTTAACGATTCTGCAGAACAGCGGTATCGTAACCTGTTTACAGAACAGCCGCAGCTAATTCAAAAAATTCCTCAAAAATATCTGGCATCCTATATTGGTATTACACCGCAGGCATTGAGCAGGATAAGAAAACGAATTTGTTAACCCAGGTTCATTGTTTCGGGTTTCTTTATTGCGCAGCTTTGCATAAAAAAAGACATGGAAACCTTAATTGTATTATTTGGAACTTTTATAATTGCTCTACTTGTTATAAGACTTATAACTAAAAGAACCGAAATTTCACAAGCAGGCAGAATTGCCATGGCGGCCATGCTTATATTAACTGCCACAGGTCATTTTTTATTTACCAAAGGCATGGCCATGATGGTATCTTTTTTACCTTGGTCAATTGCAATTGTGTATGTTACAGGAATAATAGAGCTCATAGCAGCAGCCGGACTATTGATTTCAAAAACGAGACTGCTCACAGGCAGGCTTCTTATACTATTTTTTATAGTACTGCTTCCCGCAAATATTTATGCGGCATACCACAATATAAATTTAAAAAGTGCTGACTACAGCGGCGAAGGAATGTCTTATCTATGGTTTAGAATACCATTACAGCTGCTTTTTATAGTCTGGGTATATTTTTTTTCAATCAAAAATCAATCAAAAACGGTATAGTTAATCAGGAGAATACACATCACTTAAACAGATGATATGCATAATCTTCCGCTTTGTTTTTAATATAGTTTAACCTTGCTGGGCGTAATTAATTCCAACATATAGAAACATAAATTCTGCTACTGTTAAAAGGCATTTCACTTGCATTAACAAACATAGCAATGTGGAAGAAACGAGTTTCTTTTGATCATCTTTTAAAATAAAATTAATCTCGCAAAACCTAAACACAATATTGTCATTTCTGTAAAGGTTAGATATTTCGGTAACAAAATTTAACTTTAATAAATTTTGTTGCGATGAGAAATAATAGTCAAGATTGCACATTAGAGAGAAACTATTTAGAGAAATATCGTTTCTTAATAAAAGAATATGAGCAGGTAAAAAATAAAACTCACCCGCTTTATAAAAAAGCGATGGATTTTTACACAGCAAATGACACTTGCAGAAAAAGTTTCTTAAAGTATTATAATCGTTATAAACAGAGCGGGAAATCTCGGGATCTATTACCCCAAAAGCGGGGTCCAAAATATAAAACCAGACGTCCTTTGCCCTTTATAGAACAGAAAGTAATAGAATTACGAGAAAAAGGAAACAACAGATATGAAATTGTTAGTATATTGAATCCCAAATTAGGAAAACATACACCATCATATTCTGGAGTTTATAATATTTTAAAACGGCATAAAATAAATAGATTAACTCCGAAGATTAAAAGGAATCATCAAAAAATAATCAAGGAAAGAATGGGACAGCTGGGTCATATTGATTGTCATTATTTAAGTAAAAGTATTGTTCGAGGAGAAAACAAAAAGCTCTATTTAGTCTGTGTAATTGATGACTACAGCCGGGTTGCCTGGGCAGAATTGGTTCCCGACATCACAAGTTTGACAGTTATGTTTGCCGCATTAAAATGCTTAAACATCTTAAGCAGTCATTATGAAATAAAATTTGAAGAGATATTATCTGACAATGGAGCTGAGTTTGGACCTAAAACAAGCAAGGTAAAAAATAATCATCCTTTTGAAAGAATGTTAATGGAATTAGGCATAGTGCACAGATACACAAAACCATATCGACCACAAACAAACGGCAAAGTAGAACGCTTTTGGAGAACTCTGGAAGATGATTTATTAAGAGATACTGATTTTGATTCTCAAGAAGAACTAAAGGAAGAATTATTACAATATTTATATTATTACAATCATGAAAGGCCACATCAGGGAATTGATGGAAAAAAGCCAATTGAAATGATAAATCCGTTACCGAAATAAGTGACTTTTACAATTTCGACCGAAGGGAGAAATCACACTCGAGACTCGACAAAGATTGGCGATTATGCATGCGGAGTTTCTTGTGTGATTTCTCCCTTCGGTCGAAATGACAAAACCTTTGCTCCCGAAGCTTCGGGATTGCATCTTTGTGAGAGATTTATTCACCATTGCATCATAGATTTTCCCCTTAACTTAATGACATTGAGCTTCGGGACTATGTGTTGAACAAAATTTTTATGCCCAAGAGAAACAAACGGAATTAATTTTTAGTTAAAATTAGTTTTTGTATGATAAAATGTTTTAAATTTGTAACATATTTTATTACAGTATGCTTTCAGGTAAATTTGCCATAACGATTCACATTCTTACACTCCTCAATAAATTCCCAAATGATTATTTATCATCAGAATATATTGCAGGAAGCATTAATTTGAATCCGGTTTTGGTTCGAAAAGAAATTGCAAACCTAAAAGCGCATCATATTGTAGAAAGTAAAGAAGGAAAAAACGGCGGTACAAAACTGGCTGTAGATTCATCGAAGCTGACTTTGAAAGAAATTTTTGAAATGACTTTTGAAACCATTAATCTGGGTTATGCTAAAAACCAGCCCAATCCCGATTGTCCTGTGGGGAAAAAAATCAATGAGAACCTGGATGCTTTATATGCCGACATGAATCAAAAAGTGAGTACACAACTGCAGGGAATCTCTTTAGAAGATTTTTCGAATCAATTTTAAAACAATTTTTTTACTCAAAACTGTAACATTTTTTATTACTAAATAAATTTATATATTATGAAAATCGCAATTATTGGAGCAACAGGATTTGTAGGCTCAGCAATCTTAAATGAATTAGCAGGCAGAAACCACGATATTACTGCTATCGCCAGAACCCCAAAAGATACAGCCGGTATTAACTGGAAAAGTGCTGATATTTTTAATGTAAACGAATTGGCAGAAATTTTAAAAGGAAACGACGCTGTTATCAACGCCTATAATTCAGGATGGACAAACCCAAATATTTACGATGATTTTATTGCAGGATCAAAAGCCATTCAGGAAGCGGTAAAAAAATCGGGTGTAAAACGTTATATTACAATTGGCGGAGCAGGAAGTTTGTTTGTAGCTCCGGGTTTACAAGCCGTAGATACACCGGATTTTCCAAAAGAATATCATGCCGGCGCAGCAGCAGCAAGAGATTATTTAAATATTTTAAAAGAAGAAAAAGAACTAGACTGGGCATTTTTCAGCCCTGCTTTTGAAATGCACCAAGGCATTACAACCGGAAGAACAGGAAAATATCGTTTAGGTTTAGAAAATCCTGTTTTTAACGACGAACAAAGAAGCATCTTGTCTGTAGAAGATTTAGCAGTTGTAATTGCTGATGAAACCGAAACCCCAAAACACCATCAGGTTCGATTTACGGCAGCATATTAATATATAGACTTTAACAACAGTCATTGCGCTGAACGAAGCAGCCGCACTAACAATAAGGCACAAACTTAATTTAGCAAATGAGATTGCTTCTTTCCTCGCAATGACTGTGCTGGTTTTTTATCATTTCGGCCAAAGGGAGATTTGAATGATAGTGACAGACTAAGCAAATTGCACAATCCCGAAGCCCAATATCATTAAGTTAAGCTTTTAGAAAATAAAATTATTGCAAATCAAATCCGTGTTTATCAGCGTTTTTACGAAGTAAATCTGTTTTATCCGCGTCACAATTAGACACTGATTTTACTGATTCGCTAAAGCGAAAACGCTGATAAAAACTGATTTTTCTAATGACTTTCTTAATTAAACTGTTAAGTAATTTTATAGATTTCCTCTTAACTTAATGACATTACCCGAAGCCTTGGGATGCAAACCGTACCGCCAATCTCTATAGTTAACAAGATTGGAAAAAAAATAAATGTAAAAAAATTTCAAAAAAAAAATCGCAATTGTTAAAAATCAGCATAAAAAACCTACAATATTTAACACTCAAAAAAACATTTTTTTTTCAACAATTTCAAGTTTTATTTAATATATAAGAAAAAAGCTAAAAAATAAATTATAAATAAGTTTATAAATCATCTCAAAAAAACAAAGATTTTATTCTAATCTTATTACCCCGGTTACAATGGCTATAGAAAGCAGTTTTGACTTAGGCAGTTCAAACGAATCATAATCTTTATTATCACTAACAATGGTAACAAAATCGTCATTATCTGATTTACAAATACGTTTTACAAGAATCCCTTGTTCAGTATTTATAACATAGACTTTGTTCCATTGAAAAAAGGTGTCGAGCGGCAGATGCTTGCAGGCCACAATATCACCGCTATTGTATTTAGGATACATAGAACTCCCTATTACTGTAATTAAATAATCAGAGCCTTTAAATGTCGGGATTAAAAATTTTGCGGCATTTATCTCTGCAGCCACCTTATTGCCGGCATTGTATTCAATCATATTTTCTGCAGAGATAAGGGGCAGCACCTGATTATTTATAAAAGTACCGGTAAAAGATTCGCTTACAGGTTTAGTATTATTTTCGTCATTATAACCTTTGTTAGTATTGTCGCTGTTTTCTAAAACATTGCCAATTCCTGTTTTAATCCAGTGTTTATTTATTGCAGTATTTAAAGCGCATAATCTGTCTACAAAATCAGCCGGGAGGTTCACTTTTCCATTCAATACCTGCGAAAATGATGATTTATTTGAATATCCTAATAACTTTCCAGCCTCCTCTTGATTTCTTGCGGCACCTAAACTTATCAACGCCTTTAACGCAATTTTAACCCTTTGTAATTCAGTAATTTGCATTCTTGTTGTAGGAAATTTTATATTTTTATTGTTTAATTATAAACTTGTTTATATCTTTGCCTCAATTTTTAAAAGAAATTTGACAATGGATAAAAGTAAGACAAAAATTTACAAATCCTATGATTCGAATATTTTGGAGGCGCTGTTTTTAAAATATGGTGTATCAAAATATTACATACGTCAAAGTATAAGCGGATCTGTTCAGGGGATTACACCAGACAGCATAAAAAAAGATTATGCTACTATGGAAAAAGCAAGCAAAGAAGTCCTTATGCTTCTTATTCAGAAAACGATGGGCAAGTAAAATTATTAAAAAACAATATATAACTATTGTAATTATCCCTGCCCTCCTTTCTGCCTGCCCCAAAAAAACCAAGTTTTTATAAGCCAGTCCTAACAAAAATTCGCTTATGGCGAAATACAAAACCTTTCATCATTATAAGCCATATTGAATACCTCAATAGCGCCTATTTTTTTACAAAAAATACCATAAAATACCACAAATAAAACGAGCATCAACACAGCTGCTCCTAACATATATATGCTTTAATCTATTGCTTTTTTGAGTAATGGCAATGGGTATGTTATTTTAAAAAATTAAAAAAATTAAAAATGAAGAAAAATCTATTTTGTATGTGGCTTCTCCTTCTGTCCATATTATTTTCGGTAAACACGCAGGCTCAGATGACTGTTGGGGGCAAAAAGGAGCCCGAGGCTTTCTCAGTTCTGGAACTGCTTAACAAAGGCGGACTTAGACTGCCGCAAATGACAACTGCAGAGCGTAACGCTTTTGCTGTAAAAAACAATGATAAAGGAAACGGACTTACTATTTACAATAAAACCACCAATTGTGTGGAGTATTGGAACGCTGTGCGCTGGGTAAGTTTATGCGAAGGAACATCGCAGACAACCATAAGCCCGCAGCCATGTGTAAATATTGCTGCAGACGGTACCGGCTGTAACCAGACATTTGATGTTTCAGACCCGGACTGTCCTAACGGTCCATTCAATATTACTATTGTGGCCGGTTCAGAATATGCTTCATTAAGTGAGGTTGATAATGCTGACGGAAGTTTTAAAATAAACTTTCTTCCAAATGAAACAGTAAACGTACATACAGTACTGGTACGTGTTACCAGTACCTGTACCAGTTTATATAAAGAGTTTTTATTCTCTCAAAACGGGGTAGACTGCAGTTCTATGGCCTATACTGCGCCATCGGTAACAGCATCCGGGACTTCTTTATGTGCAGGAGGTTCTGTATATTTATCAGTTCCTGCCAATACCGCTAACCTTGATAAATTAATCTGGACCCGTAACGGTATCGAAGTAGCCCGCGGGGTTAATTATTATATTGCAACCCTGACAGGAAAATACAATGTTTCTATGGGGGCTGTAGGGTGTAATACAAATGCGGCAGGCGAAAAAATCATTACTGCATCCGGTACTGCGGCACCAACTGCTATTTCGATATTGGCTTCTAATAATGGTGTACTGTGCGGAACAAATTCTGTTACACTTTCTGCATCCGGAACCGGCACTATAGCCTGGTTTCACAATGGGGTTGAAGACAAATCAAAAACAGGTAAATCTATAGATATAAGCGGAGATAGCAGTGTTGGCGATTGGTTTGCAGCGGTAAAAGATGGAAGCTGTTATTCTAAACAATCCAACACTATTAATGTGACTAAAAGTGAAGCATCAGGATCAATAACGGTGCCCGATGCAGATGTACTGGTAAACGGAAAAGCTTTAAATACGTTTACTTCATTCTGTTCTGGCGGAACTCTGGATTTAAGTATTGCCAACAAACAAAACGGAATTACCTATACCTGGTACAATGGTAATGACCTTATAACAGCGAACCCATTTGTGGTGCCAGGTTCACAGACTACCATGTCGCTGAGAATGATTGCGACAGACAACAGCGGGGCTAAATGTCCTGCAGAAGCGCATGTATTAGAAAAAAATATTACAACAGGAAATACCCCTGCACAGCCAAATATTACAGGTAAAACTGTACTTTGCGACGGAAGCACAGATTTAACAGTGGTACCGGCAGTGGCAGGTACTTATACTTATGTGTGGTATAAAGACAATGTAAAAATGAGCCAGACTGCTCAAACTATTACAGTATCTGAAGGCGGGGTTTACAACGCCACTGTTACTAATGCAACAGGCTGTACCAGTACACTGGCAGTAAAAAATGTATCATCGACCGTTTCAAGCTTACCGGTGGTTTCATGGGTGTCTAACCCTGCGACGGCTGTATTTGGGGCAAAAGTTACCCTGCAGGCATCTGCTACATTCAACCCAACAGCTTACACCTGGACAGCAGATAATGGTGCGGTGGTAACCGGCACAGGAGCAAGTGTATCTGTACAGCTTCCGGCAAGCGGAGCTGATGGATTAAAAGTTAAAATTACCGTAACGGCTAAAAACGACTGTGGTGACTCTGTACCGCTGGTGCATGAAATCACAATAAACAATGCGTGTCCTACACCTATACTTACGGCACAATCCAGTACAGCTCAAAATACAACAGCAGGTTCTGCCGTAACATTGTCTGTATCTGCAGCAAATGCTGTGCAGGCGACTTATCAATGGTACAGCAATACATCTGCGAGCAATACAGGCGGTACAGCTGTAAGCGGGGCTGCAGCAGCTTCTTATTCTTATACCCCATCGGCTGCAGGCAGCTATTATTTTTACTGTATCGTAAAAAATGGCTGTACTGGTAACCCAACAGGAACTTCACCGGTATTTACGGTTACAGCAGCGGTTAACCCGGCTAATATACCATCTGGCACAGGTACTTTGAGCGGTAAAACTTGTTTTGATATTGCAGAAAGTAATGATAATACTTCTTGTGGTACACTTGCCTCTCGTATATCTATGAAGACAGATTTTAACCTGGCTTCTGTAAATACACAAACGTATACTTTTACCCCAACCGGTACAGTAAGTAAAGTGCGTTTTGTATATGTAGAATCTCTTACCGGTATCGTTAAATCGTTTACTGCTGATGTAGATAAATCACAGGCCCTTAATGTATCTGGGGCCCTTACGGCTAAAATGGTATACAATAGTAATTTAAGCAGCAGCAGCGCCGGTGCTGCAAATGGTATGGCTTACGGAAAAGCAACTGCTGATGCGCTTAAGGTAACCATATATGCTGTTTACAATACAAAAGCAGACGGAACCGGTACAGATGCAACAGTACAGCTTACTGCACAAATAAAAGACTGTATGTGCTGCGGCGCCATGATTAGTGCTACAGAGTGGAGAGGGTTTATGTGTTATAACTTAGGCGCTGACACCTCTATAGATCCTTTTACTCCAGATCAGCGTTTATATGGAAGCTATTATCAATGGGGAACAAACACCCCTGCTATTACTTCTTATACTGGCCAGTCATTTACAGTACCAGCTATTGCAGCCAAAACACAAGCTAACGGCTGGAGTAATGTAAAAGATGTTAAAAACACAGCAACAGATCCGTGTCCTGCGGGTTATCGTGTGCCTACTTTTAGTGAGTGGACAGGAGTAGCAGCTAATAATACTTATAAAACGATAGGCAGTTATGCAGCTTATGGTAGTGGAACAGGAGGTTTATTGATTGGTACTTCATTAATGCTGCCTTATGCCTCCTATGTTTCGTCGGCAAGTCCTAGCAGAATGGATACTAATACACTCCTTTTCTATCAAAGTGCTACATTAACGAATAATCCTGCAACTAATAATCTTGGTATGGGTGCTAATGGCGTTAACCAATTAACGGGGTATAACACCCCTCAAAGATCAGCATTACCTATACGTTGTATCGCTGAAAAACCATAATTTAAAAAAGTTTTAAATTTTAGAAAATAACGAATGTTTTCAGTGTTAAATAAAATACTCAAATCATAAAATTATTTAAAAACCCGCGACGCTTTTCATTTCCTGTTTACAAATCAGGAATGAAGGGCGTTTCGGTGTTTTTGAGATATTTAAATTAATTTATTAAAACAGATAAATAAAAACATGAAAAATATACTTTTAAAAAGCCTTGCCGTTTTTGGTGTGATAACTACTGTACAGGCACAAACCATAAATGTTGCTTTTTCGCATTATGCAGGAAAACAATATGTGTATGTATTAGAACGCGGCAATAAAAAAGACACCATTGCCACAGGCAAGCTCGATACAGCCGGTAAGGCGGCACTGGTTATCCCGGCAGCAAAAAAAAGCTATGCGGGTATTTCGCATTTTGCCCTTACAGACGGCGGAGGTATGGATTTTATTGTAAACAAAGAAAATTTCTCTGTTTCCTCTCTGGAAGAACAGCCCAATTTTGAAAACACAAAATACACCGGTTCTGCTGAAAATGATTTTTTAAATCAAAAAATAAAACAGCAAAAAGCAGTTCTGGACAAAGTCGGTTTTGTGCAGTACGGTCTTAATTTGTATACCAAAGAAGAACCTTTGCATGCCGCTTTTCAAAAAGAAAACCAAAACCTGCAGCAACAGTTTACGGCACTAGCAGACGAAACAGCAAAAAGTCCGCTTTATGCAGCGCGCTTTATAGAAATCTATAATTTTTTAATGGGTATAGGCAGCAGCTTGAACCAGCCCGAAGAGGAAAAAGCAAAAGAATTAAACCTTTTTGTAAAAGGAAAACTCGATATGCAGGCGCTTTACAACAGTGGTTTCTGGAACCAGACCATAGAAGGCTGGACAGATTTACAGCAAAGGGTAATTAAAGACGATGCTGTTTTACTGGCAGATACCAAACAAATATTATCACGCATAAAAAGCAATGAAATCTACACCGCCTTTACAGAAAAAGTCGTGGCTGTGTTTACCAAAGCCGGAAAAGATGATTTAGCAGCAGCCATAAGCCAGTATGCCGCAAAATCCGGAAGGCTCGAAAAACCGGCCAAACAATTAACAAATGCAATTAATGCCCCGGTAATTGGCGGTTCGGCTCCCGCTTTGCAAACGGCTGCAGGCAAGAAAGTAATCAATAAAAAAACGTTGTTATTCTTTTACGAATCGGGCTGTAACAACTGCGAGAACGAGATTCACCAGTTATTAGGCAATTACGAAATTGTAAAAAGTAAAGGTTACGAAATTATAAGCGTAGCTGCAGACATGACCAAAGATGCCACAGACGGCCATGATCACACTTTCCCGTGGAAAGAACAGCTATGCGATTTTAAAGGTTTTGCAGGCCCAAACTTCCAAACCTACGCCATAATAGGAACCCCGACTTTTTTCACCATAGACGAAAAAGGCAAAATCACAGGGAAATATGCGAGACTTGTTGACACAGAAATTCTTAAATAATCCGTATTCCGCAGCAAAGCAGGAATAAAAAAAGAGGCTGTCTCAAAAGGACAGCTTTTTTTTGTCATCCTAAGGAACGAAGGATCACACCAGAAGCTCTACAAAGAAAATCCACAAAGAAAATCCACAAAGTAAATCCACAAAGTAAACCGCCAATCTTTGTCAATCAGCAAATGCGATCCTTCCTCCGTCAGGATGACAAAAAAAAAAAACGCTCATCAACCTTGTCATCCTGAGGAACGAAGGATCACACCAGAAACTCCACAAAGAAAATCCACAAAGAAACTCCAAAAAGCAAACCGCCAATCTTTGCCGATCAGCGAGTGTGATCCTTCCTCCGTCAGGATGACAAAAAAAAACGCTCATCAACCTTGTCATCCTGAGGAACGAAGGATCACACCAGAAACTCCACAAAGAAAATCCACAAAGCAAACCGCCAATCTTTGCCGATCAGCAAATGCGATCCTTCCTCCGTCAGGATGACAAAAAAAAAAAAAAACGCTCATCAACCTTGTCATCCTGAGGAACGAAGGATCACACCAGAAGCTCCACAAAGTAAATCCACAAAGAAACTCCACAAAGAAATTCCAAAAAGAAATTCCAAAAAGAAACCCCACAAAGCAAACCGCCAATCTTTGTCGATCAGCAAATGCGATCCTTCCTCCGCCAAGATGACAAAAAAAACGCTCACCAACCTTGTCATCCTGAGGAACGAAGGAACACACCAGAAACTCTACAAAGAAACTACACAAAGCAAACCGCCAATCTTTGTCGATCAGCGAGTGTGATCCTTCCTCCGTCAGGATGACAAAAAAAAATGCTCATCAACCTTGTCATCCTGAGGAACGAAGGATCACACCAGAAACTCCACAAAGAAACTCCACAAAGAAACTACACAAAGCAAATCGCCAATCTTTGCCGATCAGCGAGTGTGATCCTTCCTCCGTCAGGATGACAAAAAAATGCTCATCAACCTTGTCATCCTGAGAAACGAAGGATCACACCAGAAACTACACAAAGTAAATCGCCAATCTTTGTCGATCAGCTAGTGTGATCCTTCCTCCGTCAGGATGACAGAAAAAAACGCTCATCAACCTTGTCATCCTGAGGAACGAAGGATCACACCAGAAGCTCCACAAAGAAATTCCACAAAGCAAACCGCCAATCTTTGCCGATCAGCGAGTGTGATCCTTCCTCCGTCAGGATGACAAAAAAACGCTCATCAACCTTGTCATCCTGAGGAACGAAGGATCACACCAGAAACTCTACAAAATAAATCCAAAAAGAAACTACACAAAGAAACTACACAAAGAAACTCCACAAAGAAACCCCACAAAGCAAATCACCAATCTTTGCCGATCAGCGAGTGTGATCCTTCCTCCGTCAGGATGACATAAAAAACACTATCTAATCATTCAAAATAACAATTTAGAAAATCGAAATTTGGATTAAAATCTTTTATTAATTCGATTTTTTTATCTCTTTTCCAACCCTTTAATTCTTTTTCCCTAGAAATTGCTTCTTGAATCCAATTAAATTTTTCATAATACACTAAGAATTGAACATTATACCTGGACGCAAAGGTCTTTCTATTGGTTTCAATATTTTGAGCATGTTGATTAAGTCTGACTTTTAGGTTATTTGTAACACCAATATAAAAAGTTGACCGATATTGATTCGTGATAATGTAAACATAATAACTATGAAAACCGATTTGAGGATTTAGCATTTTTTTTAAAACGAATATAACCGTTATTAAATAATTTAACAAGTTAAATATTATAAAAGTACAATTTGTCATCCTGAGGAACGAAGGATCGCACTCGGAACTCGACAAAGATTGACGACTTTGTTTGCGGAGTTTCTAGTGTGATCCTTCGTTCCTCAGGATGACATAAAATTTCATGCAAATTCGTGCAATTTGTGGCAAACCTAACAACCCACAATTTCAAAGAAATCCTTTTTTTGAAACTGTTTTTGTTTTCAGTACTTTTACAATATTAAAAAAGTATTTTGTCAAGTTTAAAGAAACAGTCGGGCAGTTTAAATGAAAAAGCTGGAATTTCATCTCCTGAAATTACCAATGCTTCGGCTATCAATCAAATTAAAAACAAACGCCGACAGCAGCCTTCTGCATCCGAATTAATCTCTGGGATTCTTTCGGGAAACATAACCGCATTAAGCCGTGCGATTACACTTATCGAAAGCACAAATCCCGAACATGCAGCAAAAGCAGACGAGATTATAAAAGGCTGTCTTCCGTATGCCAATAAATCAATCCGCATAGGTATCACCGGTGTTCCCGGAGTTGGAAAAAGTACTTTTATTGAGGCTTTTGGAACTTATTTGACCCAGGCAGGAAAAAAAGCGGCCGTTCTGGCAGTTGATCCCAGCAGTTCGATTTCGCACGGAAGTATTCTGGGCGATAAAACCAGAATGGAAGAACTGGTAAAAGATGAAAATGCTTTTATTCGTCCGAGTGCTTCTGGAGAGAACCTGGGCGGTGTTGCCCGTAAAACCCGTGAAACGATTATTTTATGTGAAGCCGCGGGTTTTGATACAATAATTATAGAAACTGTTGGCGTGGGACAAAGTGAAACCGCCGTTCACAGTATGGTTGACTTTTTTCTTTTATTGAAAATTTCCGGTGCGGGCGATGAACTTCAAGGCATTAAACGCGGTATTATGGAAATGGCAGACGCCATTGTCATCAATAAAGCAGACGGTGATAATATCAAAAAAGCCAATCAGGCAAAACTTGAATTTAACCGCGCTCTGCATTTATTTCCTCCAAAAAAATCAAACTGGCAGCCCAAAGTCACGACTTGCAGTGCGATTACAAAAGAAGGCATTTCGGAGATATGGGACACTATTTCTGATTATTTCGAAATGACTAAAGAAACGGGTTTCTTTCAGGAAAAAAGAAACGAACAAAACCAGTTCTGGATGATGGAAACCATCAACGAACAATTAAAATCAAATTTCTTTAACCAGCCCGAAATCATTACGCTTCTGGAACAAAGCAAAAAAGCAGTGCAAAATCATGAAATTTCACCTTTTGCCGCTGCTCAGGAGTTATTAAAATTGTATTTTAATAAAAGCCGCTAAGGTTCTAAGATACTATCCCGAGGCTTCGGGCAATGTCATTAAGTTAAGAGAAAATCTATAAAATTACTTAACAGTTTAATTAAGAAAGTAATTAGAAAAATCTGTGTTTATCAGCGTTTTCGCTTTAGCGAATCAGTAAAATCAGCGTCTAATTGTGACGCGGATAAAACAGATTTACTTCGTAAAAACGCGGATAAACACGGATTTGATTTGCAATAATTTTATTCTCTAAAAGCTTAACTTAATGGCATTGGGCTTCGGGACTAAGATTTTTTTCTCAATCTTGTCATTCCGAGGAATCTCACAAGTAACTCTACAAAGACTGGCGATTTTCTTTGCGGAATTTCTTGTGAGATTCCTCGTTCCTCGGAAAAACAAAACTCAGGTTATATTTTTTTTGTCAGTTCGGGCGAAGTAGAGAACCCGCAAAGCATTTCGACTTCGCTCAATGTGACAAAGGTTCAAAGCAGCAAAGTTTTTTCTCTGCTTCTTTGAACCTTTGTCCCTTTGTTACTCTGCGCCTTTGAACCTTACTTCGTTCTAAGCTTATATTTGTTTTCTTTGTATAAATTCCCTGCAGTTATAACATGTGCTAAGGCATCTTTTGCTAATTCCTCGTTTAATTTTACGGGAATTAAAGTCGTATCGTTTTTAATTTCGAATTGAAGCGGTTTTAAATTTGGCTGCATTATTACAACCTGATTTTCGACCCTAAATGCGTTGATATCATTAAACTGCATAATTGATCTTCCCTGAACTTTTGGATCTAGTTTACTCAGGTTTCTGCCCACCATTGGTGTTTCAAACGAAAGCCCTAAATAGCTTAATAATGTTGGCGGAATATCAATTTGACTTGCCAGTCTGTCATAAACTGCACCTTTTGGAACTCCTGGCCCCATAATAAAGGCCGGAATATGGAATTTGTTTATTGGCACTAAATTTTTTCCGTAAGTTCTCGTGTTATGATCTGCAATTACAATAAAAATCGTGTTTTTAAAATACGGTTCTTTTTTAGCCATTTCGAAGAATTTACCAATCGAGAAATCGGCATATTTCATGGCGTTGTTTACTGTTGCTGCTTTTTTATCGTATTGTTTTATTCTTCCCGCAGGATATTCAAACGGTTCATGATTTGAAGTCGAAAACATTAAAGAGAAAAATGGTTTATCGCCTCTTGCTTTAAAATAATTATTGGCTTTCGTTACCAAATCTTCATCAGAATAACCCCAGGTTCCCTTGAAAGCGTATTTATTTCCATCTGATTCAAAATCTTCCTGATCTACAATATCGCTGAAACCATTTCCGTTGAAAAATGAAGCCATATTATCAAAATTCGCCATTCCGCCATAAATAAAACTAGTGTCGTAGCCTTTTTGTTTTAAAGCTTCTGCCAAAGTAAAAAAACCTTGCTGTGAGTTTCCAAGTTTTACCACACTTTCTGACGGTGACGGTAAAAATCCGGTTACAACAGCTTCAATTCCGCGAACACTTCTGGTTCCTGTACAGTATAAATTGGTAAACAATAAACCTTCTTTTGATAATTTATCAAATTCCGGTGTTAATGGTTTTCCGCCTAAAATTCCAACATATTCTGCGCCTAAGCTTTCCTGCAGAAAAATGACCAAATTGTATGGTTTTTTCTTAACAGAATCTGGCTGCTGTACATGCAGAAACGGAATTTCGGCATCTGTAAAATCTGTCGGGCCGGCAATCATGTATTTTTTTACACGGGCAATGGCTTCGGCTTCATCCATTTTACCATACATTTTTGTGTTTCCTTCATTCTTAATCGAATAAGCGGCAAATGCAACAGTATAAAATGAATTTAATCCTAAAGTATTTGTCAATTGATCTGTAGAGAAAACAGCATTACTGGCATTGATAGGACGTTTTGAAGTAAGGCTTGAACGCGCCCCAAAAAACAATAAAAAAGCCAATAATGGAAAAACAATTAATTTGAATTTATATTCGGTACTAGTGGTATGAAAATATTTTTTCCCTTTTTTGAAGGCAAAATAAATCACTAGCCCTAAAATTAGAAAAGTCACAATGATCGAAGTCAGATAACTTTTTAAAAGCATTGGAATTACTTCTTTAGGATAAATCAGATAATCTAAGAAAATCTTATTCGGACGTGTGTCGTATTGTTTTACAAAATCAGGCGAAGCCAATTCTACAAAGAGAATCAGAAACAGGAATAAGAAACTGTAAATTACCAAAAACCTATTGGTGAATTTAAGCCAGTTATTTGGCAGAAAAGTAATTAAAACGGCCGGAAGAAATGATAAATAACAAAGTAAAATCAAGTCCATTCGCAGACCAATTGGAAAAATATACCAAAAATCAGGTGTCTGCTCTACCCTTTCTTTAAAAAGGAAAAATAAAAATATTCGGCTTAAAGTTGTAATCAGTAATCCGGTTACTATAAAATTGAAAATAGGTTTTAAATAACTTAATTTTTTCATTAGGTGCTTTACATTAATTTTTAATTTGAGATTATGAAGTTGCAAAGTTTTTGTTTCACGCAGATTTTAAAAGATTTAAGCAGATATACGCAGAAATTTTTATAGTAATTTTTAAAATTAAATCTGCTTAAATCTGCAAAATCTGCGTGAGAAAATCCCGGAAACATTGAAGACGCACTGCTGTGCGTCTCTACATGTGCGTCTCTACTCTTCGTAACGGTTTATTTCTCTGTCGTAAAATTCATTGGCTTTAACGATAAGGCCTTCCATTTCGGCATTTAATTCTGCTTCATCAAGATCTTCGGCTTCTTCCATAAACTCAACCTCATCATCTTTTAAGTTGATTATAAATCTTGGATAATCAAGGTGAATGATGAAAATATCATCTGGAAAATCAGTATTATCGCCAAGTAAAAATTTAGGTAAATCCATTTTATTTATGTTTATTTTTTTAATTTATAATGTTTGTTTTTGGCCCACAGATGTCACAGATGTCACAGATTAATACAGATTAAACAGATTTTATTAAAAAACACAGCGTTCATCTGTATCAATCCGTGACATCTGTGGCCTATACTTTAAGTTTCAAATTTAGTTATTTGCAAATGAATTTGAGATTAATTTCTTTGTAAGGTAATGAAAGCGCATGTACAGGAAAATTGCTGCTGTGGTTAATCCTGCCAAAAGCCCTATCCAAACTCCCTGCGCCTTCCATTCTGTATATTCTCCCAAATAATAAGAAATAGGGAAACCAATAATCCAATAGGCTGCAAAAGTAATGTACATTGGAATTTTAACATCCTGCAAACCACGTAAAGCTCCCAGAACCACAACCTGAACTCCATCAGAAATCTGGAAAATAGCAGCAATCAATAATAATTTTGAAGCAATTTCGATTACTTCGGTATTATCTAAAATTTGTCCGCTGTTTTCCATATTTAAAAAGATATGCGGGAAAAAATCATGGAAAACGACAAACAGAAAAGCAAAAAATGTTTCGATAATAATGGCAAGCAAAAATATAGAACGGGCTACAACAACGAGGTTTTTATAATCCTGCAGTCCTCTTTGATTGCTTACTCTAATCATCGATGTTACGCTTAATCCCATCGCAAACATAAAAGTAAGCGACGACAAACTCAACGCAATTTGATTGGCCGCCTGACTGGTTTTACCAATATTACCGCAAAGCCAGATCGAAGCTGTAAACAAAACGACTTCAAAAAGCATCTGCATCGCTGATGGCAATCCTAAGTTTATTATTTTTTTAAGCGTCGCGCTTTTAATTTCGCTGAAGCTGAAATTTTTGAAAAAGTGTTTTAAATCATTTCTTCTTGACAGCATAATGTGCATGAACATAACCAGAAATATTCTCGAAATCACGGTACCAAGTGCCGCGCCGATAATTCCCATTTTAGGAAAAATCCAAATACCGTAAATCAACACATAATTTATTCCTACGTGAAGTACATTTGCCATAATCATGGCGTACATCGAATATTTTGTCATCGATTTTCCGTCGGCAAATTGCTTATAACCCTGATACATTACTAATGGAATCAGCGAGAAAGCAACCCAGTCTAAGTACGGTTTTGCCAGTACAATTACTTCTTTAGGCTGTTCTAATAATTCCATTAATGGTTTTGCCAAAACAATTAAACCAAAAAGCAATAATCCAATAATGGCGCATAAAAATAAACCATGATGAAACGCAGAACGAATTTTGCCATCATTTTTTTCGGCATCGCCTTCGGCCACAATTGGTGTAATGGCTGTCGAAAAACCAATTCCTAATGACATGGCAATAAAAATCATACTGTTTCCTAGTGAAACTGCTGCCAATTCTGTACTTCCTAATTTCCCTACCATTATATTGTCGACAATACCAATCAGGGTATGACCAACCATTCCTAATATAATAGGGTATGCCAGCCTGAAATTATACGAAAACTCTTTGGTGTACTGCTTTAAATTCACTTTGACTCTTTTTTAGTGGGCAAAGATAATCAGAAGCTTCGAATTCTATCCTATTAATAAAAATATAAGCCAATTTTAAGGCTAAAATTAGCACACCATAATATTATATAAAGATTTTTAAAAATTATATAACAAGTCCAAAAGACCTCTATTCTACTTTTACAATATTAATAATTCAAATATATACGCCATGAAAAAATTACGATTTATATGCCTAGCTGCTTTCGCATTTTTATACTCTAATACAACTTTTTCTCAGGAGAATGCAGCAGCAGCTCAGGAGAGTGAAGCAGCAAATTACGATCAGGGATTTAGATTAGGTTTTGGTATAAATGGAGGTATTCCAACAGACAAAGATTATGACTGGTCACTTGGCGGAGACGTTCGTTTACAATACGATTTATCTAAAAGAACATCAGTTACCTTAACAACAGGTTTTACAAATTTGTTTATGAAAGATGATGTAAAAGATTTAGGCTTTATTCCTGCAAAAGCTGGTTTTAAAGCGTTTATCTGGGAAGACCAATTTTATGTTTTAGGTGAAGTTGGTGCAGGTTTTGCCGTAACAAACGGTTATAACGACACTACACTTTTATGGGCTCCGGGAATTGGGTATGCCAACAAATATATTGACATTAGTGTGCGTTATGAGGATTACGACAAGTTCAATACTAATCAAGTCGCGCTTCGTTTAGCGTATGGTTTTGATTTATAAAAAAGAAAAGGTTTATTTTATTTTTTTGTTTTTGGTAACAGATCCCGGAAGTTTTCATAGTCTTCCGGGTTTTGTATTTTATAGAAGTTCCGGTAAAACAAAATAGTTTTACAAAAAATTCCATTTAATTATCATAGACCAGAGAGGTTTTTAAAACTGTTCCGTTTATTTTTCTGCCGCAGATTAAAAAGATTAAAATGATTTTTTTTGAAAGTTATTCTTAAAAAAAATAATCAGTGAAAATCCTTTAATCTGTGGCAGAAATAAATATAATGCAGGTTTCAGGTTTACTATATTTGATATTCCGGAGGAATATTTGATTGGTAGTAACGTTTTTTCATTATGTCCTGTAAGGACATCTGATTTTATAGAATTATAACCACTCTATTTACCAAACGTTCCTATGGAACGTTAAACCTGCCGAACCTAAATTAAATTCTACCAAACAGACATTCCTATGGAATGAATAACTACATTTAAAAAATAAACCCGACAGGTTTTAAAAACCTGTCGGGTTTGTTCGTGGTAAGATTTTGATTGAGAAATCTTTGTCTTGGTTTAAAACTTTGACAAAGATAGGTACGTATAAATTTTAACGTTGAGAAATTATCGAATTCTCAAATTGACACATTATCTAATTCTTATTTAAGAACTTTTTATCCGTCAAAGTTTTCATAAAGGCTATCAGCTGCTTTTTTTCTTTATCAGATAAATTCAATTTGTCTTCGGGCAGCGTTTGGTTTGGGAGATTGAACCCTAAACCTAATCCTCCGCCCTGATCATAAAAATCTATAACCTCTTCCATGGTTTTATAAACACCATTATGCATATATGGAGCTGTAAGCTCAATATTTCTTATTGTTGGTGTCTTAAATGAATTTTTATGAATGGCGGCCTGCGTGATTACAAACTTTCCCAGATCACCATCAAGTTTTTTGCTTTTATCAGGAACTCCCAGAATTTCACTTTCAGATCTGTCAAAATTTGGAGGGACAGTTCCGTTTGTTAATGGAATAAAATGACAGGTTGCACATTTGGCCTTGCCGGCAAACAAATTAAAACCCGCTTTTTCATCTGCTGTAAATGCCGTTTTATTTTGCATATAATTGTCAAATTTCGAATCGTATTGACTCAGCGAACGAATATAGGAAGCTAAAGCATTTTTGATTGCAAATTCGTTTATTTCGCCTTTTGGAAAAGCTTTTTTGAAATCTTTTACATAATCAGCATTTTTTTGAATGGCCAAAGCTGATTTCTCTAAAGATCCATGCATTTCGTTCTCATTTTTAATTACTGCAACTGCCTGATCTTCGAGATAACTAACCCGCGAATCTGCAAAAAATACACGCTGAAAAGCAATATTTGTCAACGTTGGCGTATTACGCTGAATCATTGATTTTCCGTCTAATGCAACGGCTCTTTCCAATCCATCAGTAAAAGCTTTATCAGCATGATGGCACGAAGCGCAGGAACGTGTATTGTTTCCGGACAAAATTGGGTCATTAAATAACTTTTTACCAAGGACAATTTTTTCCGGCGTCGTTTTATAATCAGGGAAACCTGAGAATGCTTCGGGATCAAAGGCATCTTTATCAAACAAGGTTTCTGCTGCTGCTTTTAATCCTCTTTGTTCTTTCATTAACGGAATTCCTAATTCAGCTTGTGTTTTAAAAAGTCCTTTGCTTAACGGATTTAAAATTTCTTTGATAAAATAAGCACGGTCAAATGCATTAAAATTGTTATTGGCCTGCAGGTACTTTTTTCCTTTTTCTAAAATTTCAAGAACCTGCCCGGAATTTGAAACCTCTTTATTCTCAATATAAACCCGATAATATTTTTCGATTGTTTCCAAAGACACCAAAGCTTCCGGGAGTGAGTTTAGCACAACCGGCGAATCAAATCCTGTAATCCCTAAAGTAATAATTCTATAAACTTCTAATCGCATCGCATCAAAAACATGGGCATCGGTCAATTCATTTGAATTTGAAACTTTTTCCAACCGAATTAAATTTGCTGATAAAACCCCTAATTCCTGAAGCAGTTCTTTTTTATTGTTTTTATCATATTTAGGAAAAACTAGTTCTTCAATAACCTGAAATCCTTCTGGCTGAACAGTTTTATTATCATTTTCCTCAAACTCAGGTATTGCCGGCCCATTGATCGATTTAGAAACTGCCGGCGAATAATACTCACTCAGCAATTCTACTTTTTTATAACTTTGATGTGCTTCCAGAAATTGTCCCTGAATTTGAGCTTCCGCAGAATCTGACTTTACAAAATGTTCTAGTTTAGCAACTTTTTCGATTAATAAAGTAATGTCTTTTTGAAACAATGTATTTATTTCCTGATGTTTGTTTTTTTTCTGACAAGCAGCAAATACAAGCAGGAATAACAAACAATATATTTTTTTCATGATGTAATGACAATTAAAAGAGGGATATTTAGAAAAACAGAAACCACTACCTCAAAAGAAATAGTGGATGACTGTTTTGTAATGATTTTAAAATTTATCTCGGTAAACCTTTAATAACTACAATTTGACTTGCCTGGTTTTCATCAGGACGATTTGTTCCGCCATCAGGATTTTTATATTTTGCACCTGACCAAGAATGTGGCTGTATACTTAACATAAAAGTATCAGGAATACCTAATTGTTCCGAAACATCAATTAAAGCTCCATATTCCCAAATTCCTTTTTTACTTGGATCTGGTGTAAGTGATGAAACTACATTATATTTCGCTGCATCGGCTGCCGTACGACGGTGATCTAATTCTAGCACAACTTTCAAATCTTTTGTAGCAATATTATATTGATAAATATAAGCATCGTGTGTTTCATCTCCGTATCCGTTTGCATCTTCTTCAACGTAAACGTAGTTTTTAGTCACACAAATATTATCCGGATTCTGGAATTTACCAGCAATTCCAGAACGGTTATCTCCGTCAAGAATTACTTCAAGATTTCCTTTTAAAGGATCGACAGCATCAAGATTTAATCTGTAAACCCTGCCATATTTAGTTCTTGAACCATCGGCGTTAGTTTTTACAATATCTTGCCCAGTTACGTTAAAATACAATTCACGATCTGCATTATCTCCGCCTTTACGGTAATCTAAATCTTCTACACGGCCAAATTTAATTGCTTTTAAAGTATTTACAGCCGCATTAATCTGCGCACCTGTAAGCGTTTTATGATCGTCAATTTTTACAAAAGAAACCGGGTAAGTCTTACCAGTCTCCATATCTTTTTCTCTTTGGTTATCGTCGTTTCTTTTTAACATATACAAAGAACCATTGGTTAAATCACCCACAGTATTTGATACATACATAAAAACCTGGCCTCCGTAAGTTCCAGAATCGTCGTCACCAATTACAACAACCGTTTTACCTTTGTAAGCAGAAGTACGCAAAGGCAAAGCATTCTCAGCACTTAAGCGCCCGAAACCGGCTAATTCTTTAGACACAGATGCAGAACCTGCGCTTCCGTAAGGATCTAACGCATGTGTACGGGATTCTTCACCAGATTCTCCACAAGTTAAATAAACAGGTCCAAAACCATGTTCAGCCTGTGTTGCCATTGTAGCGCCGCATAATCTCCAGGTTCCTCCATTAGAGTTTAACAAATATTCTCCTTTAGTAGGTTTAAATGTTTTGTCAAGTGTAATTCTCGAAACAGCAAAATTGTCTTCGTTGTTTACTAAAAAAGTAAAAGTTCCATCGGTATTTTTCAATAAGCCAGAACCATCTGCAGAACCTCCAAAAACAAAGTTAGGACTATCTGCAAAAACATCATCTGAACTAAAAAGAGAATAAATCTTCAGATTTTCAAAACCTGCCTGCGCTTTTATTAAACTTGGCGTTACAGATTGGTCTTTTAACACAACACTTGTTGTTTCTGTTTCGTCTTTAGAATCGTTGTTATTACAAGATGTAATCACCGAACCTAAAATAAGTAGAGGTAAAATAATTCGTTTCATTTAGCTAAATATTGGTTTTTATTTTTTTACAAAGTAAATCCCTACTCTTTAACTTAAAATGATGCTGATATTACCAAAAAAACAAGCCTTTTAGCAAAAACACCTTACAGCTTAAAAAAAATTAACATTAATTTAGTAATACCGAATACACTTAAACTTGCAGTAACATAAAAACAAAAAAAGAGTCTTACTTTATGACTCTCTAAAACAAACCCGACAGGCTTTAAAACCTGTCGGGTTTACGTTTAAAAAAATTATCTAATTATCAAATTGACACATTACCTAATTTCTAACTATTCTCCAAAGTCTTCTTATACGTTTCAAAATTAGCTTTTATTTTTTCATCAAGTTCGGGGTTTTTAATATCCGTATGCTTTTGCATTTCTTCCCAAATAATTTTTGCGACAATATAACGCGCCATTTCTTTATCATCTGCAGGAATTACATACCAAGGTGCATGTTCTGTCGAAGTTTGGTTTATAGCTTCTTCATAATACTGCTGGTATTCCTCCCAATGTTCGCGCTCTTTTAAATCTCCGGGAGAAAATTTCCAATTGTGTTTTCCTTCCTCTAAACGACGCAGTAAACGATCTCTTTGCTCATCTTTACTTAAATGTAGAAAAAATTTCATGACAATAGTTCCGTTTTGAGCAATGTGTTTTTCGAAATTATTGATTTGTTTGATTCTGTTTTCCCAAAATTTAGGTGTAATGTCATCAACAGATTTTATATCAGGTAAATTCTCTGCCAGAATAAATTCAGGATGTACTCTCGTAACCAAAACATTCTCATAATGTGTTCTGTTAAAAATCGCAAACTTTCCTTTTTCCGGCAAAGCGATATAATGACGCCATAAATAATCGTGTTCCAGTTCTGTAGAATTTGGTGTTTTAAAACTATGAACCACAACCCCGCGCGGATTAAATTCTTTAAAAACTTCCCGAATCAAACTGTCTTTTCCAGACGTGTCCATTCCCTGAAGACAGATCAAAACTGCATATTTATTGTGCGCATACATTACATCCTGAAAATCGCTTAATTTTGCCTGGACCTTATCGAGTTTTTCTTCTTTTTCATCCTCATCGGCGTTAACATTTAACAAAGTTGGAAGCTTGTTTAATTTAATTTTATCAGTAACTTTAAAATCCTTCGGGTCTATTGATTTCATATTTTTTGATTTTTATTTTTAAGCGGTAAAATATGTTATCGCTTTCCATTTATTCTTTTTAATGGCTTTTTTGAACCAGCGATTTCATATTTTTAAATTTTGTAGTATAAATATAGTAATTTTACGATTTAAGACAGCTATCGAAAGTGCTGTTAATTGCTTTTTCAAAACAACATTCATGGAAAAATTCACATTAGAAATATTATTTCAAATCATCGGAATCGGTTCGGCATCAGGATTATTTTTTAACAACGATTCTCTTTATATCATTGGCGACAACAGCGGATTTTTATATGAATACAATATGCAGAATCAGCAGTTAAACCAGCATCCTTTAATTGATAATCCGACGCAAAATATTCCTAAAAACCTAAAACCGGATTTTGAATCTTTAACCCATCATAACGATACACTGTATGTTTTTGGCTCCGCCTCTACCGAAAACCGAAACAAAATGGTCGTATTTGATATAAAATCGAAAACTATTTTACAAAAAAATAATCTTGTCGATTTATATGCCGTTATGCAGAATTTCGGTTCTATAAAACCAGAAGATTTTAATTTGGAAGGTGCCGTATTTGATGGTGAAAACTGGTATTTATTCAATCGCGGAAATGGAATATCAAACAAAAACACCATTTTTACGATTCATGCAAAAAGTCTGGGAGATGAATTTGCTTTGGTTGCCACCAATTATAAACTTCCAAAAATAAAAGGTGTTCGTTCAAGCTTTACCGATGCAATTTTAGTGGAAGACAAAATCTATTTCCTTTCTACTGCAGAAGACACAAAATCGACTTACGACGACGGGGAAATCCTTGGAAGTTTCATTGGCAGAATTGACCTTAAAACCATGAAAATCGATTTTACTCAAAAAATAACTTCAACCAATAAATTTGAAGGTTTGACTTTCTATAAAAAAGAAAATAATAAAATTGAGTTTTTACTTTGCGAAGATAATGATACGGAGCTTTTAGAAACTAAGATTTTTAAATTGACTTTGCCGATAAAATAAATTAAAGAAATTCGCTTTGTGCAACTTTGCGTAATTCTTTGTGAATCTTTGCGGCAAAATTATAACACAGAGATTCGCAAAGGTTTTCACAAAGATTCACAAAGTATTTCGATTCCAATAGTAAAGTAGAGGCGCACAGCAGTGCGTCTCCGCAAAGAATGTAAAAAATAATATTGACAAAATTGTGGATTTACGAGACGTTAGACGCACTGCTGTGCGTCTCTACATAAAATCATCGTAAAAAATATATGCCTTTTTAAACAAAGATTCGCAAAGTATTTCGATTGCAATAATAACGCAGAGGCGCACTGCAGTGCGTCTCCACAAAGAATGTAAAAAATTATTAATGACAAAATTGTGGATTTACGAGACGTTAGACGCACTGCTGTGCGTCTCTACAAATACCATTAAATGCCTTTTAAAACAAAATTATACACACAAAGCTGCACAAAGTATTTTGATTACAATAGTAACGTAGAGGCGCACTGCAGTGCGTCTCCACAAAGAATGTAAAAAATTATTAATGCCAAAATTGTGGATTTACGAGACGTTAGACGCACTGCTGTACGTCTCTGCCATAAAACCTTTGTAACTTTGAAACTATGAGCCTTTGAACCTGAAAAAAAACTTTTTTTCATCTCCATCCCAACCTTTTTATCTTTTTCGCTCTCTTTATAATTAAAGACCAAAATTGTGATAAACGAAACTCAAATTTCTAACTGCAAAAAAATGAACCGTGATGCCCAGCGTCAGGTTTATGAGCATATGGCTCCAAAATTGTATCGCGTTTGCAAACGATACCTCAAGAAGGAAGAAGAAATCGAAGAAGCTCTGGCCGACGCTTTCTATACCATATTTACAAAATTAGATCAGCTTAAGGAAGAAAAAGCTTTTGAAGCCTGGGCCAGAAAAATTACCGTTAATTACTGTTTGGCGGCCATCAAGAAAAACACCAATTTCAATATGTATCTTGATGATGCAAAAGTGCTTTTACAGCCTTTTACAGAAGAAATGAACTCGTTAGAAGAAGAAGATTTACTCAATTTATTAAACCATATTCCGGATGGCTGTAAAACCGTTTTTAACCTTTTTGTTATTGAAGGTTACGGGCATAAAGAAATTGCAGCAATGCTTAATATCTCAGAAGGCACTTCAAAATCACAATTGAATGCCGCGAAGACTAAGCTGAAGGAATTAGTAAATAAATTGTATTATCAAAAAGCAAAATAGTCATGGACAATCAAGATAAAATATTCAACAGATTTAAGCAAGCTGCAGATAATGCAGAAACCAAAGATTTTCCGGGAATGGAAAAAGTCTGGTCGCGCCTTGAAGACAAACTCGACAGAAAAGAAGATAAAAAAAGCATTGCACTTTGGAAAAAAATCGCTGTTGCTGCTTCTCTCCTATTAGTAATCTCTTTAGGATATCAGTTTTTAAAAACAGACAAAACGACCATTATTCAAACACCTAATAAAGTCGTGGTTAATGAAACCGAAAAAGAAACAATAGATAATTCAGCTTTAGAGAAAAACAAAGCTGTAGTCGCCGCAGATTCACAATTAGTTCCAAAAGAAGAAGCGGCCCAAATTCTGGAAAAACAAATTAAACAACAGGAAAGAGTTGCGATTCAGGAAACACAAAGTGCTCCTAATCAAACTGCAACGCCCGCAGCAAGTATGGTCCCAATGCTTGATGAGGCTGCGATGCCAGCTCCTATAGCACAAGCCGAATACGCTGAAGAAGAAGCGGCATCCTCAAAAGCAAAAGAGAAATCAGAGGCAAATTTTGGGTATGCGAGAAAAATGGAAAAAGAAACTTTTAAAGCTGCTTCTGCAGAGATGCAGTCTCAAAGAGCCAAAAAAAGTACACCATTGGTTATACTTAACGGAAACGCAATGGCACACAGCGACGATGCAAAAAGAGACCAAATGATGCAGAAAGAACTTCCAAACCTAAGTCCTGAAAATGTAGATTCTCTGGTCATTTTAGATGAACCGCTTTATATTATTGACGGAATTTATTATTCAGAAAATGATTTATTCGGTACAAACCCAACAAGTCCATACGCTCCATTAAACGAGCAGGAAATAAAAACCATAACAATTCTTCAGGATCTTGAAGCCACATCAAAATATGGCGAAAGAGGAAAAAAAGGAGTTGTTATAATAACTACAAAAACTGGAAAACCGGCTTTAAAGAAATAGCCAAAACTTAAAAAATCTTAGTCAAAGTTTAAAACTTTGACTAAGAAAAAAATCCGAACATTAATTTAAAACTTACTATCATGAAAAGTCTAAAACTTATTTCATCAGCCATTGCTATGCTTATTTGTTTCGTGTCAATGGCGCAGGAAAGAACGATTACAGGAATTGTTTCAGATGAAACTTCTCAGCCAATTCCGGGCGCTAACATTACCAATCAAAATTCAAAAAAAACAGCTCAAACCGACTGGAATGGTAAATACTCAATTCAGGCTCAAAAAGGAGACCTTTTGATTTTTGAATATATTGGTTACAAAACTCAAAGGCAAAAAGTACAAAATTCAAATACAATCAATATAAAACTAATTGCAGCGACTCAAACTTTACAAGAAGTTGTGGTTGTAGGTTACGGAACAAGTACTGCGGAATATGAAAGTGTTAGTTCTGATTATACGGAAAAAAGAAAAGCAAACAAATCTGTTGCTCAATCACTACAAGGCAGAGCTGCAGGGCTTCAAATTTCATCAAATAATCAATATTATACTCCGGCTCCAAGTGTTGCAATACGCGGAACTGCCTCTGTTTCTCCTAAAAATGAACCAATGTATATTGTTGACGGAACAGCAATAAAAGCCGATCAAATGGCGAAAATTAATCCGAATGATATTGACAATGTATCTGTTTTAAAAGATACGGCTGCAACTTCAGTTTATGGCAGTAAAGCTGCAAATGGTGTTGTAGTTATTTCAACCAAAAACGAACTTTATAAAAACCTTTCAGAAAAAGAATTAGACAAAAAACTAAATCAGATCACTCCTATTCGTCCTGTTGAACCAACGCAGGAAGATTATGATACTTTTGTAGAGAATGCTTTTGAGAGTCCAAAAACAGCTCCGCTTTCCACTTTCTCTATAGATGTTGATAATGCTTCTTACACCAATATCAGACGTTTTTTAAATAACGGGCAAGAAGTTCCAAAAGATGCGGTACGTGTAGAAGAAATGGTGAACTTTTTTAAATACAATTATCCGCAGCCAAAAAATGAACATCCGTTTTCTATTAATACTGAAGTAAGCGATTCACCCTGGAACTCAAAAAATAAAATTCTGAAAATTGGTTTACAGGGAAAAAATATCCCGACAGATGATTTACCAGCCTCCAATCTTGTTTTTTTAATTGATGTTTCGGGTTCAATGAGCGACATGAATAAACTGCCTTTATTAAAACAATCCATGAAAATATTGGTAAATGAATTACGTTCAAAAGATAAAGTGGCAATTGTGGTTTATGCAGGAGCAGCAGGATTAGTTTTAGCACCAACTTCTGGAGATGAGAAAAAAACAATAATTGAGGCGCTGGATAAATTAGAAGCCGGAGGAAGTACAGCCGGCGGCGCAGGAATTGAACTGGCGTATAAAATTGCTGCAGAAAACTTCATCAAAAGCGGCAACAACCGTGTAATTCTGGCAACCGATGGCGATTTTAATGTGGGAAGTGCTTCAAACTCTGATATGGAAAAATTAATTGAAGAGAAAAGAAAAACCGGTGTTTTCTTAACTTGTCTGGGTTACGGAATGGGAAATTACAAAGACAGTAAAATGGAAATCCTTGCTGATAAAGGAAACGGAAATTATGCCTATATTGACAATATTCAGGAAGCGAATCGTTTTTTAGGAAAAGAATTTAAAGGTTCGATGTTTGCGATTGCAAAAGATGTAAAAATCCAAATTGAGTTTAACCCAAAACAAATTCAGGCATATCGACTGATAGGTTATGAAAACAGAAAACTTCGCCCGGAAGATTTTAAAAATGATGCAATCGATGCCGGAGAATTGGGAAGTAATCATACGGTTACGGCTTTATATGAAATTATTCCTGCCGGTGTAAAAAGTGATTATTTAAACGTTCAGCCGGATGATTTAAAATACACTAAAACCGAAACAAATCCTAATAATTACAGCAGTGAACTGGCAACAATAAAATTTCGTTACAAAAAACCTGACGGTGATAAAAGCATCGAAATGGTTCAGGTTATTGATAATAAATCTGTCTCTTTGGAGAAATCTAGCGATGATATGAAATTTAGTTCGGCTGTGGCTTGGTTTGGATTAAAACTAAGAGATTCAAAATTAATTGCCGATAAATCTTCTGAAGAAATTGTAAAATTGGCAAAACAGGGAAATTCAAATGACAGTGAAGGTTATAAAGCCGAATTTATTCGTCTTGTTGAAGGTGCTAAGCAGTACAATTAATAAATATTTCTTTACATTTGGTTTTTAATCGAATCATTAATCCTAAAAACGTATGAATCCAATTTTAAGCCAAAATCTATTTTTAGTTAAAGAACATATCGGAATGTTTAAAGCTGCTAACAATTATGACATTTATGACCCTCAAACGAATCAAATAATCATGAACTGCCGAGAAAATAATCTTGGTTTCTTTACTAAAGTATTTCGTTTTACAGATTATAAAAGAGCAACACCTTTTAATGTTGAAATCACAACTGCTTCGGGCGAAAAATTAATTTCGGTAAAAAGAGGAATTGCCATTTTCCGTTCAACAGTTGAAGTTTTTGACGAAAAAGACAGATTAATTGGAACCTTCAAACAGAAATTTTTCTCATTTGGAGGAAGATTTGAAATCTTAGATAAAAATGACAAACCTGCAGCAACGCTGCAAGGAAAATGGACAGGCTGGGATTTTAAATTTTCTCACGAAAACAAACAGCTTGCACAGGTAAGTAAAAAATGGGCCGGATTAGGAAAAGAGTTTTTTACAAGTGCAGATAATTATGTACTTCAAATTGAAGAAACCGTACCATCAGATAGTCCGCTTAGACAATTAATTCTTGCTGCCGTAATGTGCATCGACATGGTTTTGAAAGAATAAAAAGTTGTTAAACTTAGATTAAGAAAACACCTAAAAGCATCATTTTAGTCTGCAAAAGCTTTATTTTTGTTAGACTTAAAATGATGCTTTTTGCATTTCTAAACATAAATCATGACAGACTTAAAAAATAAAAATGCGCTTATTACGGGTGCAGGTAAAGGAATTGGGAAAGCAATTGCTATTGCTTTGGCAAAAGAAGGTGTAAATGTGATTCTTGTAGCAAGAACTCAGACCGATGTTGATCAATTAGCCGTTGAAGTAAATAAATTTGGTGTAAAATCTTTAGCTTTATCTGCAGATGTTTCGGACATCAATTCTATAAATACTGCTGTTGAAAAAGCTTTAGCCGAATTTAAAACTATTGATATCCTGATTAATAATGCCGGAATTGGTGCTTTTGGAAAATTTCTGGAGTTAGAACCTTCTGACTGGGAAAGGATCATTAAGGTAAATTTAATGGGAACGTATTATACAACCCGCGCTGTTATCCCTCAAATGATCGAAAGACAAACGGGCGATATTATCAATATTTCTTCTACAGCGGGATTAAACGGAAATGCCGTAACAAGTGCTTACAGTGCATCAAAATTTGCTGTTATGGGTTTAACTGATTCTTTAATGCAGGAAATGAGAAAACACAATATTCGTGTTACTGCTTTAACACCGAGTACCGTAGCAACAGATTTGGCAATCGACTTAAAATTAACAGATGGAAACCCAGAAAAAGTAATGCAGTCTGAAGATGTTGCTGAATTGATTATTGCACAGCTTAAATTAAACCGCAGGGTTTTTATTAAAAACAGCAGTATTTGGTCGACTAATCCTTAAATTTAAAATTCCAAAAAATAAATTCCAAATTCCAACTCTTAAACAATTGGAATTTTGGAATTTAAAAATATTGGAATTTTTCAAAACTAAAATGATGGAACAATATTTAAGACAATTAATTGCGATAGAATTTCAGGATAAAAAAGAAATTTTTACCGGGTTTCTTATTGATTATTCTGATGACTGGATTTTACTTCGAAACAATCCGGTTGATTATATTTTAGACGGTTATGTGATTTTGAAGAATAAAAATATCGAAGCAATACACAGAGATCAGGATTTGGCTTTTACAGAAAAAGTAATCCGATTGAAAGGCTTAAAAACAAATGCTGAAGATATTATTCCGATTCGGGATTTGAACTCGATTTTAAATTTCATCAATAATCAGCACGGTATTTTTCAGATTTCTAAAAAGTCTGCAAAATCAGCTTATTTAGGTAAATTAATTTCTTTGACTGATGAGGAACTTACAATTGATTTTTTGGACACCAGAGGTCAGTTTGGCGGCGAATTAGGTTTTAATCCAGAAAAAATCAGAGTTATTGAATTTGATACAGATTATATTAATTCTTTGAAATTGGTGATTCCCGAGAATCAGAAATAGTTATAAAATAAAAAAGCCTCTTTTAAGAAGCTTTTTTATTTGTCATTTCGACCGAAGGGAGAAATCGCACTAGTTTGTTGACAAAGATTGGAGATTTTCTATGCGGAATTACTAGTGCGATTTCTCCCTTCGGTCGAAATTGTAAAAGTCACTTATTTCGGTAACGGATTTATCATTTCAATTGGCTTTTTTCCATCAATTCCCTGATGTGGCCTTTCATGATTGTAATAATATAAATATTGTAATAATTCTTCCTTTAGTTCTTCTTGAGAATCAAAATCAGTATCTCTTAATAAATCATCTTCCAGAGTTCTCCAAAAGCGTTCTACTTTGCCGTTTGTTTGTGGTCGATATGGTTTTGTGTATCTGTGCACTATGCCTAATTCCATTAACATTCTTTCAAAAGGATGATTATTTTTTACCTTGCTTGTTTTAGGTCCAAACTCAGCTCCATTGTCAGATAATATCTCTTCAAATTTTATTTCATAATGACTGCTTAAGATGTTTAAGCATTTTAATGCGGCAAACATAACTGTCAAACTTGTGATGTCGGGAACCAATTCTGCCCAGGCAACCCGGCTGTAGTCATCAATTACACAGACTAAATAGAGCTTTTTGTTTTCTCCTCGAACAATACTTTTACTTAAATAATGACAATCAATATGACCCAGCTGTCCCATTCTTTCCTTGATTATTTTTTGATGATTCCTTTTAATCTTCGGAGTTAATCTATTTATTTTATGCCGTTTTAAAATATTATAAACTCCAGAATATGATGGTGTATGTTTTCCTAATTTGGGATTCAATATACTAACAATTTCATATCTGTTGTTTCCTTTTTCTCGTAATTCTATTACTTTCTGTTCTATAAAGGGCAAAGGACGTCTGGTTTTATATTTTGGACCCCGCTTTTGGGGTAATAGATCCCGAGATTTCCCGCTCTGTTTATAACGATTATAATACTTTAAGAAACTTTTTCTGCAAGTGTCATTTGCTGTGTAAAAATCCATCGCTTTTTTATAAAGCGGGTGAGTTTTATTTTTTACCTGCTCATATTCTTTTATTAAGAAACGATATTTCTCTAAATAGTTTCTCTCTAATGTGCAATCTTGACTATTATTTCTCATCGCAACAAAATTTATTAAAGTTAAATTTTGTTACCGAAATATCTAACCTTTACAGAAATGACAATACTTTGTCTATATATTTTTTTTAAGCTTCCGCCAATTTATTTACAAACTCTAAACGAACACTTCCATCTTCATCAATTTTAGTTAAATTGATTTCATGTAAAGTATTAATCAATTCAGGGTTCCATGGCGTTTTTACTTTTACGTAGTTTTCGGTAAAACCGTGAATATAGCCTTCTTTATTTTCACTTTCAAATAAAACAGTTCTGTTGGTTCCGATTTGACTTTCGTAGAAAGCACGACGTTTTTTAACCGATAATCCGCGTAACATTTTACTGCGTTTTGCTCTTACATTCGCAGGAACAATCCCAGGCATATCTGCAGCTTCTGTATTGTCTCTTTCAGAATATGTGAAAACGTGCAGATAAGAAATATCCATTTCGTTTAAGAAATGATATGTTTCTAAGAAATGTTCGTCTGTTTCTCCAGGAAAACCAACAATTACATCGACACCAATACAGGCGTGCGGCATAACTTCACGAATTTTATTTACACGGTCTGTATAAACTTCACGCAAATAACGGCGTTTCATTAATTTTAAAATATCGTTGCTTCCTGACTGCAGCGGAATATGGAAATGCGGTACAAAAGTTCGGCTTTTTGAAACAAAATCTATCGTTTCATTTTTCAGTAAATTCGGTTCAATGGATGAAATACGAAGACGCTCGATTCCGTCAACTTCATCTAAAGCCTTAACTAAATCAAGAAAAGTATGTTCGTGTTTTTTATTTCCGAATTCACCTTTTCCGTAATCTCCAATATTAACTCCGGTTAAAACAATTTCCCTAATATTTTGAGCCGAAATTTCTTTGGCATTTTTTAAAACATTTTCCAAAGCATCACTTCTCGAAATTCCACGCGCTAAAGGGATTGTACAATAGGTACATTTATAATCGCAGCCGTCCTGAACTTTCAAAAAAGCACGTGTACGATCGCCAATGGAGTAACTTCCCACATAAAAATCAGCTTCGGCAATTTCGCATGAATGAACTTCACCCATATCATTTTTGCTCAAATCGTGAATATAGTCTGTGATTTTAAATTTTTCTGTAGCACCCAAAACTAAATCAACACCATCAACGGCTGCTAATTCTTCTGGTTTTAATTGTGCATAACATCCAACTGCTGCAACAAAAGCTTTATCATTAAGTTTCATTGCTTTTTTTACAACCTGCTTAAACTGCTTATCAGCATTTTCTGTTACAGAACAGGTATTGATAACATATATATCTGCAATTTCTTCAAAATCAACACGATCAAAACCTTCATCATTAAAGTTTCTGGCAATCGTAGAGGTTTCTGAGAAATTCAATTTGCAGCCAAGCGTATAAAAAGCAACTTTTTTTCTATTTTCCATAGGAATGCACTACATTTATAGTAGCAAGATATTATATTTACATCTCTATTAAAGAGTTTGCAAATTTACATACAATATTCTTGAAAATAAAATCAATAATACACTATATATCAATATTTTGCACAAAACATGAATTTTAAAATGCATTAAAAAATCAAATAATAAATCAATTATTTCTTAATTTTTGTATTTTAGAAGATGAAAAAAAATAATTCGATAGGAATAAAATGACAAAATTATCGATTAAGTGCAAATTTTATCGATTAAATACATTTTTTTGTTTTTTAGATTAAAATTTTCTTACATTTAACTTTGCTTAGAAAATTTCAGCCTTGTATTGAGTTTTTATAGATTTTAAACTTTAATATTAATATAATAACAATTCATATAAAACAATTTTGATTTTCAATCGTTATGTTGTTGTTTTGTTATTAAAAACGAATGGGAACGCCGAAAACCAGAAAGAGTAGGCAAAAATTAAAAATTAAAAACTCCATTATGAAAGCATTTTTACCCACAATCTGCTTGATGTTCTTAACCATTTTTAGTTCGCAAGCGCAAACTAATGCCCCAGCTGCGGCTGCTAACCCATTTCCATCTATTAGTACTTTAACAAATTGGGCGAGTTTAAATTCGCAGTCACAATTTGATATTGCCATTCGTGCGGTTGGATTTAAATTTGAAGTAAAGGAGCCAGGTGCAGAATCTACGTCTTATACCTACATTCGTAAAGTAACTGTAAATGAAGTAAATTATACTGATAGAATTGTTTACAGAATTATGAACAATAATTCAGCAAGTATTATTTCATTAGTAACTGCATCTACAGATTTAGTTAGCTTATACACTCCTCAGTTGGCAACTTTTAAAAACAACAATTGTAAAACTGAAATGTCTAAAGATAAAAACACAACTTGCAGCTGTTACGAAAGTGCCGCTTATGCAATCGATCTTTGCGATGAACGTGTAAAACTTACAATGGGTGACGGAAATAAATATTTTGTTTCTGTAGCTAAAAAATAATTCAAAGAAACTACGTTTTCCAAATCTTTGCAGACTTTAGTTTTCAAAGATTTGGAGGAACGCATTTCTTAAAATACAATTCCTATAAGTTTGGATTTTTAAGTTCGTACCAAACTTCTATTTCTCCTTCATATTCGAAAGAATTTACAAAATGGAAACCTAGTTTTTCTAAAATCTTTCTTGAATTTTCATTTCCCGCATCTGCGTAAGCGTAAAGTTTTTCTACTTTCATTTCGTTAAAAGCATCATCAATAAAAGCTTTTCCAGCTTCAGATGCATATCCTTTTCTCCAATGCTTTTCGATAAAACGATATCCTAACTCGTAAAAGTTTTTATGATTATTGATTTCGTCTGTAATATACTTTATTCCTGACCAGCCAATAAATTCATTGGTTTCTTTTAAAACGACAGCCCGGCGGCCTGTTCCAAAATCTTTGTATTGCTTTTGAACAAATTTGATATAATCAATACTTTCCTCAATATGTTTTATGGGGTTATTTCCTAAAAACAAATGTACATTCGGATTCGAATCCAATTCGAACATTCCTTCTGCATCAGAAAGTTCCAGCTTCCGTAATATCAAACGTTCTGTTTCGATTGGATTTTTCATCTCAAAATTTAATTTAAAATATATTTCTGTACTACTTCGGCAACTCCGTCGTTGTTATTTGAAGATACAATTAAATTGGCTTTATCGCGCAATTCAGGCGCTACATTATCAACCCAAACACCTAAACCGGCATATTCGATCATAGTTAAATCATTTCCTGCGTTTCCAACGGCGATAATTTCACTTTGATGAATTCCGAGTCTGTCTGCTAATTGTTTTAAACTTGCTGCTTTATCTATCCCGTTTTGCGCTGCTTCAAGGAAAAAAGGTTTAGACATAGAAACACTTAAATGAGGCATTGCAGCTAATAAATCTTTTTCGACTTCTTTTAAATAAGCAGGATTTTCAAGTAAAATACATTTTACAGCAGGTCTGTCAACATAATCTTTAAAACTCGAAACTTTACGGTGTGCCATTCCGGTAATATCTTTTTCAATCTCGATATATTCAGAATCGGTTTCACTTATAATTTCGTCATCTAAATACGTTATAATGTGCGTTTTCATCTTTATACTATAATCGTATAAAGCATGAATTTGTTCTACAGTAAGTTTCTGTTCAAATAAAACAAGATCATCTTTTACCTGGCTGATAATTGCACCGTTAAAAGAAATCATATAAGAATCATTCAAATCCAGCTCCAGCTCTTTTGCATAAGCAATCATTGCCGTTGTTGGTCTTCCCGAAGCCAAAACAACATAAACACCTTTTGCCTGTGCTTCTAATAAAACTTTTTTATTTAAATCAGAAATTTTGTGGTCGTCTGTCAACAAGGTATCATCCATGTCGAGAACTAACATTTTGTATTGCATTTTTTTAGTTTTCTGTTTTGAGTAATATTCAGTTTGCAGTGTTCAGTATTTAGCGTTCAGTCATAATTTTGATGCTGCAAACTGAACACTAAATACTGAACACTGAAAAAAAACTTCCTAAATACTCATTCTAAATTCTTCAATAACCGGATTTGCTTTTGCAAAATCTGTTTCCTGAATGAAAACCTCAACGGCTAAATCTGTACCGCCAAAACCTCCTAAACGAGCTGATTGAATATTGTCTTTTTTTAAAGTTTCTACACCGGCTTCTTCTAATCTTTCCTGCAAAGCAATCGCTAATACTTCACTTCCTGAAAACACCTTCATTAATCCCATGACATTTTATTTTATTAATTATTAATCTATTCTAGTATTGTTTTTAATTGATTTTGAAAATCTTCATTTTCATTTACTCCAATATGTTCCTGATTTTTTAATGGATAAAAAACAGCATTTGATTTCAAAAGCTTTTTCAACCGAACCGAATTCTCAAAAGGAATTAATTGGTCTGCCGTTCCATGAAAAATATAAATCGGAGCTTTTACCTGCGAAAGATATACATTGGTTTCTAAACTAAACTTTTTCATAAAGTCCGGAAACATTGGCACTCGTTTACTTGACAATTCTAAAAAATTATAATACGGCGCCTGCAGCAGTAAAGCTTTTGGTTTATTTTCTAAAGCTAGTTTAGCCGCAAATCCAGAACCTATAGAATATCCGGCAATTATAATTTTATCTTCTGGATATCTTTTAGTCATTGACTGATATACAATTGAAATGTCTTTTGACAATTGTTCTTCATTTTCGATTTCGCCTTCGCTTTTCCCGAAACTTCTATAATCTAAAATAAAGATATCGTATCCTAATGAAGTATATACTTTTGCGATTTTACCCCAGGTTTCAAGTGTTCCTGCGTTTCCATGAAGATAAAAAACCAATCCTTTAGAGTTTTCAGTCTTAAATAATAATCCGTCAAGAATAGTTCCGTCAAATGATTTGATGTTAATTTCTTCAAATTTTTGCTGATAATCAAACTTATAATCTTTTGGTAGTCTTGAACTATGAAAAACTAATTCAACCTGATTAAAATAAACATAAGAAATTATCAAAACATAAATAATCAGAAAAAAGCACAAAAGTACGATTGATAAGAATTTGAGCGTTTTGAATATTTCCATATATTTATTTAGTTTTCAGTCTCAGTCTCAGTCACAGTTTACAGTAAAAAAAACTGCGACTGAAAACTGAAAACCGCAACTTTTTACTCTTCTTCAATATCGTCTTCTTCTTCGTCAAGTTCCTCCTCGCCTTCTTCATCCATATCAAACAAATAAGGTTCGATCAGCATTTTGTCAGCCAAAATTTCGATGCGTTCTGTCAAAGTTTCAGCAAAAATTAAACGCTGTGTTTTGGCAATACTGTTAGAAATACGCATAATTTTAGTTTCATGTCGCAATTTCAAAATAGGATCTGCATCATCCAAAATAAACATTTTCAAACGGTTTACATTATAACCCGCTGTCGAAAACATATCGCTCAATTTGTTTGGCGTTCCTATTAAAACATCAATTCCCGTAGAAACGTAATTTTTGTCATAATCCATATCGCCTTTGTCATGAACACCGTATACTTCGAGATTGGTATATTTCCCGTATTTCTCAAAAAGCTCTTCCATTTCAAGCACTTTTGCTTTGTCTTCTACAATAATCAAAGCACGAGGCGATTCTTCTGTTTTTCCAGCCAATTGCTGAATCACATTTAAAACAATTGTAGTTGTTTTTCCGCTTTTCTCCGGAGAAATAATAATACAATCTGCACCGCTTTTAATGGTCGAAAAAGTTTCCAGCTGCAAAACATTTGCTTCTGTTAATCCATTTTCAATTAATCCGTCTTGTAATTTCTCGTTTATTTTTTTTAGTTTCATTTTTTTTATGCTTTTTTAATGCTTTAAGCTTTAGGCAATAAGCTATAGGCAAAAAATCTAAATCGTTAATAGCTTAAAGCTTATTGCCTAAAGCCTACAGCAAAATTTTATTTGCTTGCGAACATTTTCACGTCGCTTTCAGAGATTTCGTTTCCTCCTAAAATGATTAATCTTTCGACAACATTTCGAAGTTCACGAATATTTCCTGTCCAATCGTATTCCTGTAATAATTGTATGGCTTGCGCCGAAAACACTTTAACCGCATTTCCTTGTTCTGATGCAATTTTTTCTGCAAAATGTTTGATCAAAGCCGGAATATCGTCACGTCTTTCATTTAATGGCGGAACTTTTATTAAAATTACAGCCAAACGATGGTATAAATCTTCACGGAAACGGCCTTCGGCAATTTCTGTTTTTAAATCTTTATTTGTTGCGGCTACGACACGAACATCAACTTTTATATCTTTATCGGCACCCACTCTTGTAATCATACTTTCCTGAAGCGCGCGTAAAACTTTGGCTTGCGCCGAAAGACTCATGTCTCCAATTTCATCTAAGAAAATAGTTCCTTTATCTGCCGCTTCAAACTTTCCGGCACGATCTTTAACTGCCGATGTAAAAGCACCTTTTACGTGTCCGAATAATTCGCTTTCGATCAATTCACTCGGAATCGCTGCACAGTTTACCTCAATTAAAGGGAAATTAGCACGTTCGCTTTTTTCGTGTAATTGATGCGCTACTAATTCTTTTCCGGTTCCGTTTGGCCCCGTAATTAAAACTCTTGCTTCGGTTTGAGCAACTTTATCAATCATCACTTTAATATGATTAATTGATTCGCTGTCGCCAATCATTTCGTAATTTTTGCTGACTTTTTTCTTTAAGATTTTATTCTCAACAACTAATTGTTTTTTATCTAAAGCATTACGAACCGTATTCAATAAACGGTTTAAATCTGGCGGTTTTGAGATATAATCAAAAGCGCCCAGACGCATGGTATGAATTGCGGTTTCCATATCGCCATGACCTGAAATCATAACCATCGGAATCTCCGGTTTTATCTTTTTTACTTCTTCTAAAACCTCAACACCATCCAGTTTTGGCATTTTGATATCACACAAAACCAAATCGTAATCGTTGTTTTTTATTTTTTCAAGACCTGCTGCGCCATCTTCGGCTTCATCTACCAGATAGGAATCATTTTCTTCTGATAATATTTTTACCAAAACTCTTCTAATCGCTGCTTCGTCTTCGATAATTAGTATTTTACTCATTTTTTTCTAAGGTTCAAAGTTGCAAAGGTTCAGAGGTACAAAGTTTTAAATCTTTGTCACTATTAATTCCTTTCAACCTAGTATTAGTAATATCTTTTTTTAAGCTCTAGTATAATCTTTAAGTTGTTTATTCTAAGTTACAAAAAATCAAATCTCAAAACCTTTGAACCTTTGTCCCTCTGAACCTTTGCAACTTTAAAAAGCTAGTACTTCAGCCATTTATACAATTCCTTCCACGTTGGTTTTTTGCCGTACATTAAAATACCTACTCGGTAAATTTTTGCGGCGAACCAAACGACAAGGAAAAAGGCAGCAAACAATAATGATACCGAAATTGCTATTTGCCACCACGGCACGCCAAACGGAATACGCATTAGCATAACTATTGGCGATGTAAGCGGAATCATCGAAAATACAACGGCAACTGTTCCGTGTGGATCGTTTACAACTGTAAAGAATCCGATGTAGACACTTAGAATTAACGGCATTAATATTGGCAGTAAAAATTGCTGCGAATCGGTTTGATTATCAACAGCGGCTCCAATTGCTGCATAAAACGAACTGTATAGAAAATAGCCTCCGATGAAATAAATTACAAAACCAATTATAATGCTTGCGATTGGCAGGTTCCATAATTCGGTAATATACATTTGCGCTGTTCCAGAAAATTCATGCTGGGCAGATTGCATTAATTCTGGCGAAATTCTGGCTGTTGGCCCAACGTTTACTCCAAAAAATGTTGATGCCGCAAACATTAACCCTAAACCAATAATCGCCCAAATTATAAATTGTAAAATTCCGGCCAATGATGTTCCAACAATTTTACCAATCATTAACTGAAAGGGTTTTACAGATGAAATAATGATTTCGACAATACGGTTTGTTTTTTCTTCAATTACGCTTCGCATTACCATATTTCCGTAAATGATTATAAACATCATAATCAAATATCCGAATGCCCCGCCTATTGCGATTTTTATTTCATTTAACCCTTTTAAACTTTCTTCTCCCGAAGCTTTAACCAAATGAATATTGACCTCTGACTGTGCTTTTTGAATTTTCAGAGTATCTAGTTTTGCTTCTTCCAGATTTAGTTTGGTAATTTTTGTTCCGATGATTTTCTGCGTGCCTTCAATAAAAGAAATGCTCGGGCTGTTATTCGAAATAAATTCAATTTTACTTTCTAAATCTTTTGTTTTATTTGTTTTTGGAATAACAATTAATCCGCTGAAATTTTCTTTTGTAATGCTGTCTTTTAAAGCTTTTACATCAATTTCAGATAAATTCAGATATTTGAATTCGGCACCTTTTTTATTTTCTTTTAAAAAATCGGCAGTAAAAAGTCCGGTTTCGTCATGAATTGCAATACGTTTTGTTTCGGCTTTCATCGTGCTCAGATAGCCTATAAAAACGGCTATCGCAACAAACAAAAGCGGACTCAAAAAAGTCATGACAACAAAAGATTTATTGCGGACTTTGGCAATAAATTCTCTTTTTATAATCAACGAAATGATGCTCATTTATAATTTTAGATTTTAGATTGTTGATTTTAGATTACCGATTTAGATTTTAGTTTTTCACTCTAAAATCTAAACTTTATTCTCTGTAACCGTTTGAATAAAAATATCGTTTACACTTGGAATTTTTTCTACGAAATGCGTTACTTGCCCGCGTTGTGTCAGGACATTTAATAATTCATTTGGTGCTGCATTTCCTATTTGAATATTTAATTTTAAATCGTCGTTTAAGGATTTAAAATTAGCAGGCGAAACAGTAAACTTTTGTGTAATATCGTACATCAAACCTTCAACATTATTGGTCAGGATTCCCACTTCAAAACTGTTGGTTTTAAACTGGCGTTTTACATCGCCTACTTTTCCTTCAATCAGTTTATTTGATTTGTGGATTAAGGCAATATGATCACAAAGTTCTTCTACACTTTCCATTCTGTGTGTCGAAAAAATAATGGTTGAACCCTGCTCTTTTAATGCCAGAATTTCATCTTTTATAACATTGGCATTTACTGGATCAAAACCCGAGAAAGGCTCATCAAAAATTAACAATTTTGGTTTGTGCAGTACACAAACTACAAACTGGATTTTCTGCGCCATTCCTTTAGAAAGTTCCTGAATTTTTTTATTCCACCAGCCTTGAATTCCTAAACGATCAAACCAATAATCCAATTGTTTTTTGGCTTCGGTTTTAGAAAGTCCTTTCATTTGCGCGAGATATAAGCATTGTTCCCCTACTTTCATCGAGCTGTATAACCCTCGTTCTTCCGGAAGATAACCAATTGTCTGCACGTGTTTTGGCTGCAGTTTTTCTCCATCTAAAATTACTTCGCCGCTGTCCGGCATTGTAATTTGATTGATGATTCTGATTAGGGAAGTTTTTCCAGCTCCATTTGGACCTAAAAGTCCATATATACTGCCTTTTGGCACATTTAATGAAACTTCGTTAAGCGCTACATAATCGCCATATTGTTTTACGACTTTATGTACTTCGAGTAAGTTGCTCATTTTGTTTTTTTGGATTTTCTTGTGCTGGCTTTTGACATTTTTGCCAACAGTCTGTAAAAGTAAATAATTACTAGCGAATCTGCATAATAATACGCAAAAAACCCATTCTATTTATGTTTAGAATGGGTTTTGAATTTATTTAAACATTTAGAAAAAGTTTAGATTATGAGAACATATCTTTTACTTTTTCAAAAAATGATTTCTCTGATTTTTCAGGGCTTGGTATAAAATGTTCGTCGTTTAAAGCATTTTCAAAGAATTGTTTTTGCTCTTTATTCAACGTTTTTGGTGTCCAGACATTTACGTGAACCAATAAATCTCCGCTTCCGTAACCGTTTAAACTTGGAATTCCTTTTCCTTTTAATCTTAAGATTTTTCCAGATTGAATTCCTTCTTCCAGTTTAATACGAACTTTTCCGTTGATTGCTTCAATATCTTTTGAAACTCCTAAAACTGCTTCCGGGAAACTGATGTATAAATCAAAATGAATATTTTCACCTTCACGTTTTAAGAACTCGTGTTCTACTTCTTCAATGGCAACGATTAAATCTCCCGGAATACTATTTCCCGGAGCATCGTTTCCTTTGTTTGAAACTTTCAACTGCATTCCGTCAGTAACACCAGCCGGAATTTTGATTGATACTGTTTCATCTTCCTGAACCATTCCTTGTGAGTCTGCTTCAGAAGGTTTTTTATCTAAAATTTGACCAGAACCACCACAAGTAGGACATGTTGATGCTGACTGCATTCTTCCTAAAATGGTATTGGTTACACGCATTACCTGACCTTGGCCGTTACAAGTTGTACAGGTTTTATACGTTACACCTTTTGCCTGAACTTTACGTTTTACTTTTACTTTTTTCTCAACACCATTTGCAATTTCTTCTAAAGTAAGTTTTACTTTAATTCGAAGATTGCTTCCTTTAGCACGGCGAGGTCCACCGCCTCCGCCTCCGAAACCGCCAAATCCGCCTCCAAAAATATCACCAAACTGGCTGAAAATGTCATCCATATTCATACCGCCGTGACCACCGCCAAATCCGCCAGAACCGTCAAATGCCTGATGTCCGTACTGGTCATATTTTGCTTTTTTCTGTGGATCGCTTAAAACTTCATAAGCTTCAGCAGCTAATTTGAAGTTTTCTTCTGCCTCTTTGTCGCCTGGATTTTTATCAGGGTGGTATTTAAGCGCACTTTTTCTATATGCTTTTTTTATTTCGGCAGCGTCAGCATTTTTTGAAATGCCTAGTATTTCGTAAAAATCTTTTTTCATAATTAGGTTTAAATTCCAAATCTAAAAATTCCAAAATCCAATTTTCAAGCTGGTATTTGAAACTTCTGTTTGCATTTTTTAGTTTCCGATTACTACTTTAGGGAAACGAATAATTTTGTCTCCTAATTTGTATCCTTTTTCAATAACATCAACAATTTTCCCTTTTAATTTTTCAGACGGAGCCGGAATCTGGGTAATTGCCTCAGCAAAATCAGCATCAAAAGCATCTCCTGCTTTTACATCAACCTGCTCTAAACCTTTAGTTACCAAAGTGCTTTTTAGTTTTTCGTGAATCAATTCAACACCTTTAGTTAAATTTTCATCTTCAGATTTGTTGATTTCTACAATCGCTCTGTCAAAATCATCCAAAACAGGAAGCATTGCTAACAAAACTTCTTGGTTTGCAGTTTTAAACAGGTCGATACGCTCTTTTGAAGTTCTTTTTTTGTAATTTTCAAATTCGGCAAATAATCTCAAAAACTTATCTTTTTCTTTTGCCAAGTCTTGAGCTAATTGCTCTTCAACACTTAATTCTTCAACAATTAACTGCTCACCGTTGGCATTGTTCTCTAACGTTACATCGTCTAATTCCTGATCGAATTCTGTATTTTCCGTAGTCATATTACTTTTATTTTTAAAAATATTCTTAAACTTCATTTTTTATTTCTTTCTTTTAGATTGCAAAAGTACTGCCAAATCTTATAAAATGTCAAATTGTCACTTTATTAAATATGAGTGTTTTAAAAAGCGAAAATAGACAATAAAAATTTATTATAATTTTAAGACTATTACGATTTAGTTTATCGTATATTTGGTATCCAAATTGGGAACATAAATTATTACCTATCAAAATTGAATTTAAGGGTTGGCTTAGGCCTCTAAATAATTATTAATTCAAGTTTACCTTATATTAAAAAAAGCTTCGCCTTTATAGAGACGAAGCTTTTTTTTGCTTTTTGAAAAAAAATTACCGCAAAGAACGCTAAGTTTTTTTACTCTTAAGCTTTATAAAAAGAAAAAGTTCGCAAAGCTTTGTGTTGATTTAGCTTTGTGAACTTTTTTTGAAAGTATCTTAGATAAAATCCTTGCGTACTTTGCAGTAAAAAATATTGCACGGGCGGAGGGATTCGAACCCCCATCAACGGTTTTGGAGACCGCTATTCTACCCTTGAACTACGCCCGTAACTTAAGGTGGGCAAATTAAAAGTTTTTTTTCTTCACCTGCAATATTATTTCACCCAGATTTAAAAAGAAAATCCTTTTAATCTGGGTTATCTGCGACAAAAACCTTCGTTCCAAATAGTTAAGCTAACAAAGTTTTTTTTCAATTAGTCGAAATCTATTCGCTTGTCACTAAAAAAAATTATTTCACGCAGATTTTAAAGAGATTTAGGCAGATTAAAGCAGATTATTTTATATAAAATCAAATTAAATCTGCTTTAATCTGCCCAATCTGCGTGAAAAAAAAATCCTTTAAATCTGTTCAATCTGTGGCAAAAAACCTTCGCTTCAAATAGTTATTCTAACAAAGTTTTTTTTCAATTAGTCGAAATCTATTCGCTTGTCACTAAAAAAAATTATTTCACGCAGATTTTAAAAAGATATAGGCAGATTAAAGCAGATTATTTAATATAAAAATCAAATTAAATCTGCTAAAATCTGTCCAATCTGCGTGAAACAAAAATCCTTTAAATCTGTTCAATCTGTGGCAAAAAACCTTCGCTTCAAATAGTTATCCTAACAAAGCTTTTTTCAATCCTTCGAAATCAACCGAAACCTGCTCGCCTGTCACTAAATTCTTTAAGGCATAAGAGTTTGAAGCAATTTCCTGATCGCCGGCAATTACTGCAAACGGAATCAAGCGTTTATCTGCATATTGAAACTGTTTTCCAACTTTTACATTATCCGGATACAATTCTACTTTTATATTTTCCTGTCTTAATTTCTGAATGGCTTTTGAAGCATACAAAGCTTCTTTATCTCCATAATTGATAAATATTGCTTTTGAAGTCGCTGCAACAGTTTCCGGGAATAATTGTAATTCTTCCAAAACCAAATAAATTCTATCTAATCCAAAAGAGATTCCTACACCGCTCATATTTTTCAAACCAAAAATACCCGTCAAATCGTCGTATCTCCCGCCGCCGCCAATAGAACCCATTGAAACTGTTTTTGGAGCTCCAACTTCAAAAATAGCTCCTGTATAATAATTTAATCCGCGTGCCAAAGTCACATCAAGATCTAAAATTGCGGTTGATAGTCCTAAAACTGCAACATTGTCACAAATAAATTTCAATTCTTCTACTCCCTTCATTCCTTCTTCTGATGAAGCTAATAATTCTGAAAGCTGATTGATTTTATCTGCGAAAGTTCCGCTAAAGCTAAAAAGCGGCTGTACTTTTACCAACGCCGTTTCAGATATACCTTTTTCAATCATTTCTTTCTTTACACCGTCTTCTCCAATTTTATCTAATTTATCAAGAGCAACTGTAAAATCAATTAATTTATCTGAAGCGCCAATAACTTCGGCAATTCCAGATAATATTTTTCGGTTATTGATTTTGATTGTAACACCTTCTAAACCTAAAGAGGTAAAAACGGTATCGTATAACTGAACCAATTCTACTTCCTGCCAAAGCGATTTTGAGCCTACTACATCGGCATCACATTGATAAAATTCTCTGTAGCGTCCTCTTTGTGGTCTGTCAGCTCTCCAAACTGGTTGAATCTGGTATCTTTTAAAAGGAAATTCAATTTCGTTTTGATGTTGTACAACATATCTAGCAAACGGAACTGTTAAGTCGTAACGCAATGCTTTTTCTGAAATTCTTCCTGTAAATTTATTCAGCTCAATTCTTTGGCTTAAATCTATTGTTTCTGCAGAATTAACCTGCAGCGATTCTATAGATTCCGGTAATTCAATTTTGTTTTTATTAAAGAAAAAGTTTCCTGAATTCAGGATTTTAAAAATCAAACGATCTCCTTCTTCCCCATATTTTCCCATCAAAGTATCTGAGTTTTCAAACGAAGGAGTTTCTATCGGCTGAAAACCAAATTTCTCAAAATTAGTTTTTATCGTCTGAATTATATATTGACGTTTTGACACCTCGGCAGGCGAAAAATCTCTTGTCCCTTGTGGAATGCTTGGTTTTGAAGCCATCTTTTTTATTTTAGATTGTTGATTTTAGATTTTAGATTTCTTTGAGATCTAAAATCTAAAACCTTTAAAATTATTTTATTTTTAGTTTTTTTTGATTGTTGGTTTTACACTTTCGACTTTATGCCTTTCCAACTTTCGACTTAATTTAAAATCGACTGCAAATATCTTACTTTTTAAAATAAATAATAGCGGTTCGAAAACAAACTTGTAACAAAAACCGTATTTTCGTGACAAATTGGTCATGATGCTAAAATTATTTAAAGAAAATATCCGAATTGCTTTTGGTTCTATCAAAACTCAATTACTGCGAACCATTCTTACTGTTTTAATTATTGCTATCGGAATTACCGCTTTGGTTGGAATTTTAACTGTTGTAACGGCACTTGAAAATACGGTTTCGACCAATTTTGCTTCGATGGGAGCAAATACTTTTAACATCAATCAATATGAAAATACGGTTCGTAACCGCGGTGGAAACGAACGGGAAATCATAAACCCAATTATTTCTTATCCAGAAGCGGTTGCTTTTAAAAACAAATACAAATATCCTTTTACTGAAACTTCTCTTTCGTTTACGGCAACTTCAAAAGCGGAAGTAAAATTTTTAGATACCAAAACAGATCCTGAAATTACGGTTGTGGGTGTTGATGAACATTTTATTTCAAACTCAGGTTTAGAAACTACTTTAGGACGCTCTTTTAATCAGTTTGATATTGATAACAATACTTATTCCTGCGTTGTAGGTTCTGATTTTGAAAAAGGTTTATTAAAAGACGTAAACCCAATTGATAAAGTAATTTCGATTCGCGGCGCACGTTTTAAAGTTATTGGCGTTTTAAAAGAAAAAGGTTCAACATTTGGAAACAGTCAGGATTTGCGTGTTTTAATTCCTATTCAGGTGGCGCGGTCTTTATTTACGGCTCCAAATATCAATTATACGATCAGTGTTATGGTTTCTAAAAAAGAACTTTTAGACGAAGCCGTGGATAATGCAACAAGTACCATGCGAAGAGTTCGAAAACTAAGTCCGGTTCGCGATAATAATTTTGGAATTGGCCGAAGCGACGATTTAATCAACAGAATTTTAGGAATTACAAAATATTTAGGCTGGGCATCCTGGATTATTTCTATTATCACAATTTTAGGTTCATCTATTGCCTTAATGAATATTATGATTGTTTCGGTTACAGAACGAACCCGAGAAATTGGCGTTAGAAAAGCTTTGGGCGCAACAAAAGCCACAATCTCTGTTCAGTTTTTTATCGAAACTTTATTAATTGGACAAATTGGCGGTTTGGTCGGAATTGTGTTAGGAATTCTAATAGGTTTCGCTTTTGCTGCCGCAATGAGTTTTGCTTTCGTGATTCCGTGGATGGCGATTTTTGCTGCTTTCGGAACCAGTTTTATGGTTGCAATTGTCTCCGGTTTATATCCGGCAATTAAAGCTTCGCAATTAGATCCTATTGAGGCGTTACGATATGAGTAATTTTCACATTTCCTGCAAGGTTTCCAAAACCTTGTAGACATTGTATTTTCATCGTTAATAAATTAAACCTACAAGGTTTTGGAAACCTTGCAGGAAATCATACGATCGTTATAATAAATATCTTTTCGAAGATCAATGTTTATAAAATCCATTTTGCCTAATAAATCGATCATTTCTTTTCCTAAATACTGATTGATTTCAAAATACAACCGTCCGTTTTCTAAGAGATTATTTTGTGCCAAAGATGCTATTTTTCTGTAAAAAACCAATGCATCATTGTCGTCTACAAAAAGTGCTAAATGCGGTTCGTAATCGAGAACATTTTTTTTTATTTCTTCTTTTTCAAGATTTCTCACATAAGGCGGATTTGAAACAATTATATCAAATTGACTTTTCAATTCTTCGGTTTTTAAAATATCCTGAAATATAAAAGTAACATCTACTTTATTTCTGCTGGCATTTCGTTTTGCCGTTTCTATTGCTTTTTTTGAAACATCCATAGCATATACGTCTGCATTTGGAAGATTTTTAGCCAGCGAAATAGCAATACACCCGCTTCCGGTACCGATATCAAGAATTTTTAGTTTTTTGATTTTATCAAATGTTTTGTTTTCGTTAATGATCCATTCTACTAACTCTTCTGTTTCGGGTCTTGGAATCAGGACATTTTCGTTTACTTCAAATTCTAAACCGTAAAAACTGGTTTTACCTAATAAATATTGAATTGGAACTTCTTTTTTTAGCTGCGCAAGTAATAAATCCCAAACAGCAAAATCAGATTCAGAAAAAAATAATTCGTGATTTAGAGCCAAATCTATTTGACGCAGCCTGTGTTTATCTTCTAAAATTAAATAGAAAAAACTTTCTGCTTCGTACGCATCATACAAAGTAGATAACTCTTTAATAAACTGAGTACGATATTGTTTAATTTTCATTTTTTATATCTGTTATTAGATAGTAATTTTATTTAACAGTCAAATTGTACTGCTATTTCCGAAACTTTCTTCACCGCCTCCCCGTTCTCAGCTTCTGATGAAAGAAACAAAATCACCCGATCTTCTTCATAATTTCTATTTGCCCCAAAAATAAAGTCTAGTTTTCCATCACCGTCAATATCTCCTGCAAAAAGCAATTCTACAAAAGTGTCATTAAAAGACGTTTCAGCCAGAAGCAGTTTTTCAGGATTATTCCCCACGCTTAAATACAGCTTATAATCTTCTACTTTCTTAAAAATCTCTATTTTATCATCATCAGTACTAACTTTTTCTTCAGAAAGTATTTTTCCATCTCCACGTAAAGTATAATTGAGATTATTAAAAGTAAAACTTAGTTTTTCTTTCGGCCAGATTTTGTCTCTATCAATTTTTAAGGATTTTATTTTTCCTGTTTTCAATTTTGGAAGGTCCATTAATAATAAAACTTTTTTTTCAGACAGAATTGAAAGGACAGAATCGCCGGAGCATTCGCTATATCCTTTTTCAATTTTAAAATTAGCTTTTCCTAAAAAATACTCTCCACTTTCCTGATACAATTCAATCCATTTCTCATTTAAAGCAGTTACAGGATTTTCGTTATTAAAAGTTCGGTAATTTTGCGGTATCAGGATATTGAATTCATTTTTAAATTCTTCTGCAGCAATGTCAGCTTTATTTTCTAGGGCTTTAACAACTGTATCTTTTGCAATTTTGGTATTTTTTATTGCTTTTACTTTTGCAGTGTCTTTACAAGAAAACAAAAATGAAAGTAAAAAAAGGCTGAAAATAATTTTTCTCATGGACTTATAATTTTTTCAACATCCAGACAGGGCAAGAATTATGTCCGGTACAACCCATTGGCGTATCTAAATATTCAAAACCTGATTTTCTATATAATTTTTGTGCTGCATGCATAAACGGCATAGTTTCGATATAACATTTTTCAAAACCAAATTTTCCGGCTTCCGTTAAACATTCTTCCATCATTTTGCTTCCAATTCCTAATCCGCGGACTTCTGGCAAAAAATACATTTTTTGCAATTCACAAATTTTAGGGTCTCCATTCTCTAGCGGTGCAATTCCTGCACATCCTAAAATTTTCCCTTCACTTTCAACTACAAAATAGACTGATTGTGGTTTATTATACTCTTCAAACATTAAATCTAAATATGGATCTTCATAAGCGGTACCTGCTTTGGGAATTTCCATTTCATCAAAAACTGATCGTATTAGCTTCGCAACTTCTTGATTGTCTTCTTTTTTAATTTTTCTGATAATCCAATTTTTCATTTTATATATTTGCTTATATCTACAAAAATAAAAATACTTTTCCGATAGTTTCATAACAATTTGGATTGTTTCACAACAATCATTGCAACATTAGACTCAAAACTCAAAAATAGTTACTTTTGCAGGGTGAATATACATGAGAAATATATTAAACGATGCATTGAACTTGCTAAAAATGGTTTTGGAACAACTTATCCAAACCCTATGGTAGGAAGTGTAATTGTTTATGAAGATAAGATTATTGGCGAAGGCTGGCACAAAAAAACCGGCGAACCACACGCCGAGGTCAATGCAGTTCGATCTGTAAGGGATAAATCGCTGTTAAAAAAAGCAACAATTTATGTTAGTTTAGAACCTTGTTCTCATTTTGGAAAAACTCCGCCTTGCTGCGATTTAATTATTTCAAATGAAATTCCGAATGTTGTGATTGGAACAGTTGATCCAAATGAAAAAGTAGCCGGAAACGGAATTAAAAAACTTATTGAGGCCGGAGCAAATGTAGTTGTAGGCGTTTTAGAAAAAGAATGCAGTGAACTCAACAAACGCTTTTTTACTTTTCATCAAAAAAAGAGACCTTATATTACATTAAAGTGGGCCGAAAGCCAGGACGGATTTTTGGCTCCCGAAAAAGAAGAAGGCCAGGAACGCAAACCAGTTTGGATAAGCAACGAATATTCCAGACAATTGGTTCATAAATGGCGAAGCGAAGAACAGGCGATTTTAGCCGGCACGCAGACCATTATTGATGATAATCCGAAATTAAACGTTCGGGATTGGTCAGGAAATAATCCTGTTCGGGTGATTTTAGATCAAAATAACCGAATCTCAAAAAATAGTTTTGTTTTTGATGACAGTGTAAAAACTATTGTATTTTCGAAATCTGAAAACAATGTTTCTACAAAAAATACGATTTTTAAAAAAATTGATTTTAATGAAAATGTGATCGGACAGATTTTAACCGTTTTATACAAACATCAAATTCAGTCTATAATTATTGAAGGCGGGAGACAGACCCTGCAGTCTTTTATTAATCAAAATATTTGGGACGAAGCCAGAATTTTTGTTGGAAAAAATACTTTTGAAAAAGGAATTAAAGCACCAGAGCTTCAAAAGAAAAATGCTATTAAAACTTATATTCAAAACGACGAATTAATATACGTAAGAAATCATGATTGATACGATAATTTTTGACTTTGGGGATATTTTTATCAATTTAGACAAACAAGGAACAATTTCAGGTTTGCAAAATTTGGGTTTAACGGAATGGAATGCTGATCTTGATCGTTTGAACTTATTATTTGAAACCGGAGATATTTCATACGATGATTTTCTGGCTGGGTTTCAAAAACAGCTTCCAAATTCTTCGACAGAAGAAATCCTAAACGCCTGGAATGCAATTTTGGCTGATTTCCCTTCTTATCGATTGGATTTCTTAAAAGAGCTTTCAAAAAAATACCGTTTGTTTTTGTTGAGTAATACAGATGCTATTCATATTGCTGCTTTTGAAAAAACGGTTGGGATTCCTTTTTATACTGATTTTTATAATTGTTTTGAAAAAGTTCATTTTTCATTTGAAATTAAAAAACGAAAACCAAATGCTGAGTCGTTTCAACATTTAATTGACGAACATAATTTAATTCCTGAGCAAACGTTATTTGTTGATGACAAAAAAGAAAATACGGATGCCGCTGCTGCATTAGGTTTGCGTGTTTGGAATTTACAAGTTGGCAAGGAAGACGTTGTAGATTTATTTAGCAAAGAATTATTGTAAAAATATTTAGCCACAGATTAAAAAAGATTAACACAGATTTTTTACATCAATTAAAAAAAATCCTTTTAATCCTTTTAATCTGTGGCAAAAAACAATTTAGAATTTTAAGTTTGGAATATAACGATACGTATCAAACCATTGCCACAGAATCTGAAGAAGTTCTTTTTAAGGAAAAGGGAAGCAAATTCTTTGGCTATGCATTTCCTATAGAAAGTGAGGATGAAGTAAAACCAATTATCGAAGATTTAAGAAAACTTCATCCGCATGCTGTACATTATTGTTACGCTTATCAATTGGGTACGGCTCCAAAAATTTCTTATCGTGCAAACGATGATGGAGAGCCAAGCAATACAGCAGGCGCTCCCATTTATGGACAAATACAATCTTTTGGCGTGACTAACGTTCTTATAGTTGTGGTTCGTATTTTTGGAGGCACAAAACTGGGTGTTGGCGGTTTAATTGCTGCTTATCGGACAACAGCGCAAATGACATTAGAGGTTTGTGAAATTGTCGAAAAAACAATTGATGTTCAATTTTTAATTTCCTTCGATTATAAAAACATGAACAAGGTAATGCGTGTTATAAAGGAGAAAAAACTGGAAATTATATCTCAGGAAATGGAAATTGATGAAGGCTCCGGGCTTCCAATTGGTAAAATAATGACCAAAGCACGTAAAAAAAATGCCGAATCTATATTCGACATTTTTGATTTAATGTTTGAAATCGATATTAAAATTGTGTAATTTGTTATAAAAACACCCTTCGCTTTAATAATTATGTTAAGGTTTTAAACAATTCTAAAATATAATCCGGAGGTGCAGTCGGGCGACCTGATTTTAACGAAATAAATACTAAAATAAATACGGCGGTTGTTAATAACTCATTTGCTTCATTATAGATTTCGCAGTCAAATTCAATCTTGACAGATGACTGACTTTTGAATGTCGTATGAATTGTTAAAAGCTCATCATAACGCGCTGATTTTTTATAATTGATCTGCATCGAAACAATCGGGAGACCAATTCCGCTTTCTTCCATACTTGCGTACGAAATCCCTTTATTTCTAAGCCATTCCACGCGGCCAATTTCAAAATAAGGCACATAATTTCCATGATAAACGACCCCCATCTGGTCAGTTTCGGAGTAACGAACACGCACTTGCGTTTGATGATTTTTCATTATTTATACGTTAAAAAAATTTAAATTACAGAAGTTCTCTTACAACTTTTTTTTATAAAATTAGATACCAAAATATTTTTTTTTACAGAAATTTGTTCACATATTTGTTATCCCGAAATACGGAATAAAATTGCTCCATTTTTACAGGAGAATCTTTATTAATAATATAAAAATTTATTTGAATC